>NZ_JBHFFO010000001.1:0-4800000 GCF_045222935.1 Streptomyces sp. Ac-502 | reverse complement strand
TGGCCTTCACCAAGGCCGGCTCCGGCACCTTCACGGGCTCCCTCCACTTCTCCCTCTCCTGGCTGAACCCGTTCGCCGTCCAGTCCTTCTCCGCCTTCACCGCGGGCCTGTCCCTCTCGATCTTCATGTTCTGGGGCTGGGACGCCTGCCTGACCGTCAACGAGGAAACCGCCGGCAGCGCCAAGACCCCAGGCCGCGCCGCCCTCCTCGCCATGGTCGTCCTCATCGGTTCCTACCTGCTGACCGCCGTGGCAGCCCAGATGTTCTCCGGCGTCGGCACCGAAGGCCCCGGCCTGGGCAACCCCGACACCGCCGACAACGTCTTCGCCGCCCTCGCCACCCCCGTCATGGGCCCGGTCCTCGGCGTACTCCTCTTCGTCGCCGTCCTCGCCTCCGCCGCCGCCAGCCTCCAGACCACCTTCATCCCGGTGGCCCGCACGGTCCTGGCGATGAGCGCGTACGAGGCGCTGCCGCCGTCCTTCGCCCGCATCCATCCGCGCTTCCGCTCCCCGGGCCGCGCCACCGTCGCGGCGGGCGTCGCCACCGGCGTCTTCTACGCGGGCATGACCTTCCTCTCCCAGAACGTCCTCGTCGACACCATCTACGCCCTCGGCCTCATGATCTGCTTCTACTACGCGATCACGGCCTTCGCCTGCGCCTGGTACTTCCGCCGCGAACTGCGCCGCTCCGCCCGCGACCTGCTCTTCAAGGGCGTCTTCCCGGTGCTCGGCGGCGTGCTCCTCACCGCCGTCTTCACCAAGACCCTGATCGACATGTGGAACCCGGCCTACGGCACCGGCAGCTCCGTCCTCGGCGTCGGCTCGGTCTTCGTCATCGGCGTCGGCCTGCTGCTGCTCGGCTTCGTCCTCATGCTGGTCATGCGGCGGCGCAGCCCCGCGTTCTTCCGGGGCGAGGTGCTGACGAGGTCGACGCCGGCGATGGTGGTGGAGGAGTAGGGGGCGCTCCGCGGCGCTGAGCCGCGGAGCGCCACCGTCGCCCTACCCGGCCCCGAACTCGTACAGCAGCTCGTTGAGGTGTCCCGCCTTCGTCATGACGCTCACCTCGATGGGCCGGTCACCTTCGCTGTACACCACGCGCAGCGTGTGCAGAACGGGCAGATCGCCCGGTAGCTGGAGTGCCGTGTACTGCTCCTGAGTGGGGACGCGTGCGGATACCCGGTCCACGCTGCGTACGGGTGGGTGGCCCAGCTCAGCGAGGTGAGTGGGTGTGCCGCCCCTGATCTTGCGGGGCTCCGCGATCGCCGTACCGCGAGCGATCTCCACGGGGTAGTACGAGGCGACAAGTTCCACCGGCTCGGCACCGATGCTCAGTACCTGCCGCCGCAACACCGCCGTGCCGCCTTCCGTCAGCCCCAACGCATTGGCGACATCCGCAGGCGGCACCACTTCCCCCACCTCCAGCAGGCGACTGTGTGCCCGCTCCCCGGGCCCGGGAGCCTCGGTGAGCCAGCGATACGGCCGACCGGGCTCGGCCGGGGCCATGTAGGCGGCGGGGCGCAGTGTCCGCCGTTCTGTGGGCGGTGCCGCCGGAGACGGCGTCTCGGGCGTGCTCATCCGTGGGCTCCTGGCTGTGAGGTGGGGCGGCAAGGGGGCTGGGCTCAGGCTTTCGTCGCCACCACGGCCCGGACCCGTTCGTTCAGGGCTCGTACGGACTTGGCGCGGTGGTGCGGGCGGATACGGGCGCGGAGGGTGGCGAAGTGGGCGTCGCCGCGGGCGGAGGAGACTTCCGTGTAGTCATCGAGGAAGCGCTGCCAGGTCGCGCAGGCCGCATCGAGATGTCCCAGCTCGAACTGGCGCTGTGCGAGCAGCGCGTGGGAGTGGACGCGACCCTGGCGTTCCTGGCGGGGCTGGGCTTTCAGGGAGCTGTTCAGGGCCGTGATCGAGCCGGGCAGGTCCTGGAACTCGTACAGCACATGGGAGACGTGGAAGAGGTACGCCGAGGCGTCGTAACCACCGATCGACTCGCGCCGGGAGTCCGCCTTGGAAAGCGCGGTCTCCGCCTCCTGGAGCCGGGTGATCGCCGTGTGGCGGTCCCCGGTCAAGGAGGCGGCGTGTGCCTGCTGGCCGCGCAGGAACGCCACCAGACGCGGACCGGCCGCGGGGGCCGCGGTCGCCGCCGAGTCGGCCAGCTCCAGGGCCTTCGCACCGTAACCGAGGCTGGACGCCTGGAGCGACATGCCGCGCAACGTGCGGCAGTACGTGAGGTGGTCCTTCGCCTCACCGGCCAGGTGCAGGGCCTTGACGTAGTAGCGCTGCCCGAGACCGTGCGCCCGCTCGTACATGGCCATCCAGCCGGTGAGGTACGTCAGGTCCGATGCGGCGGAAAGCATTTCCCGGTGCATCTGCTCCGACGCGGGCGCCGTCAGCCACGGTCCCACCGAGTTCACCAGGAACGCCGCCGCCATCGGCCGCGCGTGACCGCCTCCGAACTCGTCGAGAATGTCCGCCACCCGGTCCGTCACCGCCCGGACCGTCTCGACCTGCGCCGGCCCGATCCGGCCGGTCCGCCCCGGACGCGCCGCCGCCTCGGCCCGCCCGGCGAGATCGGCGAAGAGCGGTACAGCCAGGGCGGCCGAGCAGAGGCCGGCTTGGAGAACGCCCCTGCGGGACGGGGCCATGTCGTCGCGACTCAAGACCGCCATGATCAACTCCCGGCGGTTTTCGGGTGGGGCTTCTTCCCGTCGGCTGTCCACGGTACCCGCGCAGGCGACATACCGAGCCGACCCTGGGGCCCAACTCGCTCCCGGACCGGCCGCTTCTCGGCGTGTGAGCAGGTCAGGCGTGGTACGCCGTACCCCAGCGCATGGATCTGCGCAGGTAGCCACGTCGTACGTGCGCGTCGATTTCGTTCTGGTCCGCCCCGGCCGGCACAGGGTCGAACAGGGCCAGGACGCGGACGGGGGTGCCGGCGGCCACCATGCGAACCCACGACGGCGCGGCGGGCAGACAGAGGCGGTACGAGTCGTCGCCGTAGTCGAGCCATGGCTGGCCACGCCACATCCGGACGCGGTGGCCGATCATGGGCGGGTTTTCGATCACCGGCCCGAGACGGAGGGAGGCGGCGAGCGATTCCATGCCGGTTCGGATGCGCTCGTCGCTCTCGTGCGTGAGCCGGGGCGGCAGGTGCGAGACGAGCAGTTGGGCGACGCTGTGCGTCGGGGTGTGGTGCAGGCCGGTCGCGAGCCGGACTCCAGCGACGAATCCGGGGCCGGGTGGAGCTGTGACGCCGGGCGTGGTCACGCCTTCACCTCCGCCCACACGGATTTGCCGAGGGGGATGGCGTCGACTCCCCAGCTGCCGGGGCACAGGGCGTCGAGGACCAGCAGACCGCGCCCACGGGTGCGCACTCCGGATTCGGGCCTGGTGCGGGGGCGGCGGCGAACGGGGTCGTGCACCTCGACGCGCGTACGGCCGCCGTCGGCGTCGAGCACGAGGCGCAGCGAGTCGCCCGGTTCGGTGCCGTAGCGGATGGAGTTGGAGACCAGCTCCGATGTCACGAGGGTGACCCGGTCAATGTGATCTGCGGAAGCCCCCGGTACGTGGCAGGCGATGTACTCACGTACGAACGTCCGCGCGAGGCGAGCTGATTGTGGGTCGCCTGCCAGGGTCAAGACGGCTGAAGGGGCAACAACGGCGGTGTTGCAGGCGGGTTGGTGAGCCCGCCGTAGTTCGATCATGCAAGTCCCCTAACGGGAGCGCGCCATGGAGCACGAGCCAGTCGAGAGCGCGCCGATGGCTCGATCGCGGTTCGTCGCACAGAGTGCTCCTGGTTCGCCACGCTCAGCAACAGATCGCATGGGTGAATGCAAAATTGCACTCGTACGTGGGAGGGTGCGGTCGTGTGCACAGCGCGTTGATGACAGGCGATGACGGAGCACGGCAGACTGGCGGGCAGACACCGACCGGAGGGGAAAATGTGAGCGCACCCACCGTGCGCCGTCGGCGCCTCGGTGCGAAGCTGCGCACCTTGCGGGGTGACCTCACACTCGACCAACTCGCCGAGAAGTCCAACGGCCGGTTCGTCGCCTCGAAGGTCTCCCGGATCGAGACGGCCAAGACAGCGGCCAAGGCCAAGGACGTGGAGGCCTTGCTCGACCTGTACGCCGAGGTCGGGCGCGAAGTGAGCGATGAGCTCCGGGCCGCGCTGTTGACGCTCACGAAAGAGGGCGGTCAACGGGGCTGGTGGCACTCGTACAGGGGTGTGCTGACGCCGGTGTACGAGGATCTGATCAGCCTGGAGGCTGAGGCGGAAGCGGTGTCGGCGTGGCAGTTGGGCGCCATTCCCGGTCTGCTGCACACAGCTGAGTACGCCCGCGAGATCATCAGCGCGACGGCGATGTCCGAAGCGGTTGAGGCGCGCGTCGATGCACTGGTCGAGGTTCGACTCGCACGACAGGCGGTACTCACCAGGGAGGAACCCCTCGCCTTGTGGGCCATCATCGGCGAGGGCGCCCTACGCTCCGGCTCCGAGGGCGAGGGAGTCATGCATGAGCAACTTGGTCGGTTGCTGACCATCGGAAAGCGGCCGAACGTGAACGTACAGGTGCTGCCCTCGGAGGCCCCGTTGCACGTGGGTCAGCTGGGCAGCTTCACGATCCTTGGATTCGGACCGCATATCGACCTCGATGTCGTACATGCCGAGGGGCTGACCTCGGCCCTGTACATCGAGGAAGCCGACAAGGTCGCGGCTCATCGGGACGCCTGGCAACGGCTCACCTCTGCCGCGCTCTCGGTCGAGGCGTCGGCGGAACTGATCGCAGAGATAAGGAAGAACACATGAGCCACATTGACGACGCCTCCGCACTCTCCGTGAGCTGGCGGAAATCCTCGTACAGCGATACGGGAGCCCAGTGCGTAGAGTGCGCCATCGTCGATGCCGGGACGGTGGCCGTACGGGACAGCAAGAACCCGAACGGGCCGGCGTTGCTGCTCGGCCGCGGGCAGTTGGCCGCGTTCGTCTCCGCGGCGGCCACGGGCCGGTTCGGCGGGCTCGGGTAGGCAGCCAGGTAGGAGCGGCGGCCCGTCTCTCGGTACCCGGGGCGGGCCGTCGGCCGTGTCAGCCCCGTCCCAGGAAGATCGGATTCGTCATGGCCGCCATCGGCCCCGGCACCCCCGCTGTCGTCGCCGGATGGCGCACCTCGGCGCGTACGTAGGCGGCGTTCGCCGGAGTTGTGTGCCACGTGGTGGTTTCCGAGGCGGGGGCGGTGAAGCGTTGGCCCTGGTCGGTGAGGAGGCGGATGGTGCTGTTGGGTGGGGCGCCGGTTACGGCGAGGTGGAGGGTGACCGGGGTCGAGTCGTGTACGGGGAGGCGGTCGCCGAGGGTGGCGTGTTCGCCTTTGGGGCCGGTGGCGGTGAAGGTGAGGGAGAGGGTGGCGGATTCGGCGAGGTAGGTGTGGCCCTTGCGGATGCCGTCGAGGATCGAGGCGCGCGAGAGGTCGTCGGCCAGGACGACGGTCTGGGGGAGGCCGACTACGTCCGGGTCGCGGTGGGCGTCGCTGTGGCCGACGGCGGGGAGGAAGCGGCCCCTGCCGTGGGTGTGCGCCACGAGGGCGTTGTCCCATTCGGCGATGGCCACCTCGTCGCCGAGGGTGAAGGGGCCGTTCCAGACCTCGACCGCGTCCGCCTCCTCGTAGCCGAACTTCCAGTTGCAGCCGATGCACGGGGCGTGCGGGTGGGCCGGGATGACGAGGCCGCCCGCGCGGTGGACGCGGCGGGCGAAGCGGCCGAAGACGGCGTCGCGGGCGCGGTAGCGCCAGTCGATGAAGACGCCGGGGTCGGTGCCCATCGCCACCACGTGGCCGTTGCGGGTGGTGACCTCCTCGCCGGTGAGGATGAGGAGGTCATCCCCCCAGAGTCCGTCCCATGCCGGGTGCGAGGAAGTGGTGTTGTGCTCGGTGGTGGTGATGAAGTCCAGGCCGGCGGCGCGGGCGAGGGCGGCGATCTGGGCGGGGGTGCGCTTGCCGTCGGAGTGGACGGAGTGGAGGTGGTTGTCGCCTCGGTACCAGGAACGGCCGCGGCCTTTGGCGCGTTGAGGAGGGTAGGAGGGGACGGGCGGGGTGCCGGGGGCGCCGAAGTGGAGGGTGATGGTCACTTCGTAGGTGAGACCTTGTGGGGCGACGGTGTACGGGCCGAGGGCGATGTGCCAGGTGCCGGGGTTGAGGGGCCCGGGGAGGTAGCCGGGCGTGGCGTCGTCGGCGCGGAGGAAGAACTCCGTACGGGCGCCGCCCGACCAGCCGCGGAAGCCGCGTCCGCCGAGGGCCGTGCCGCGTTCGTCGAAGATGCCGATGTCGCAGGCGTTGCCCGCGGTGCTGGGCGGGGTGGCGGGGCGGTCGTAGGTGTAGGAGACGGTGAGCTGGCGTACGCCGGCGGGGATTTCGACGGGGAGGTAGACGTAGTCGGGGGCGCCGGTGGGGAGGCGTCCGGTGATCTTGCGGGTCTCACCGGTCTCATCGGCCTCATGGGTCTCCGTGCGGCCGTTCGCGCCGGTCCGGCCGCCGTCCCGGGCCGTCCCGCCGCCGTCATCGGCTGCCGCGAAGTCCACACCGTTCAACGTAAGCGCCGCGGCGGCGCCCGTCACCAGGAGGGCGCGGCGTCCGGGCGAGCCGCTGGTGCTGTCGTCGTCGCACATGAGGCATCACTCCCGGGCAGGCGTGGCGAAACCGGCGTACGGAAACTCTCGTATTGAGTCGTGAACGGGCGGACAAGGGAAGGGGGCCGGACGGGAACACCCGCGTGTGATGAACCGTGTGGCGTGTTCCTGGGGCACCGCACCGGCGCCTCATGGACGCTGCCCCTCCCCGGGGGTAGGAAAGGAGCACTGCCGACGCGGAGGTACGCCCAGTATGCGGATCTCGACCACCATCTTCCTGACCGACGAGACCGTCCGGCCCGACCGGCTGGCCCGGGAGCTGGAGCAGCGCGGGTTCGCCGGGCTCTACCTCCCCGAACACACCCACATCCCGGCGAGTCGCGACACACCCGCCCCCATGGGCGAGCCGTTGCCCCGCGAGTACGGGCGCACGCTCGACCCGTTCGTGGCCCTCGGGCAGGCCGCCGCCGTCACCGAACGGCTGGCGGTCGCCACCGGCGTCACCCTCGTCGCCCAGCACGACCCGATCGCCCTGGCCAAGCAGGTCGCCACGCTGGACTTCCTGTCGGCCGGGCGGTTCACGCTCGGGGTGGGGTACGGCTGGAACGTGGAGGAGGCGGCGGACCACGGGGTCGAGTGGTCCTCGCGGCGCGCGCTGGTGCGGGAGCGGATGCTGCTGATGCGCGCCCTGTGGGCGGAGGAGCCGACGGCGTACGAGGGCCGGTTCGCCTCCGTACGGGCCAGCCTGGCGCATCCGAAGCCGGTCAAGGGCGCGCCGCGCACGCTGCTCGGCGGAGCACCGGGGCCGCGGCTCTTCGCGGGCATCGCGGAGTTCGCGGACGGCTGGCTGCCGATCGGCGGCGCGGGACTGGCGGAGGCACTGCCGGCCCTGCGACAGGCGTGGACGGACGCGGGCCGGGACGGCGCGCCGGTGGTGGTGCCGTACGCGGTGCAGCCGTCGGCCGGGAAGCTGGCGCGGCTGCGCGATCTGGGGCTGGAGGAGGTCGTCGTGGGACTGCCGTCGGCGGGGGAGGCGGAGGTGCTGCGGACGCTGGACGAGTACGCGCAGTATCTGTGAGCCGCGCAGCAGCCATGGGGGCGGGGCGCCCGATCGCCGTGCGCAGGGTCGTACTCCTCCCGCCCAGGCTGCCCGCCCGCAGCCCGGAGGGAACCTCCGTATGACGTGATCAGCGGCACACCGCCGCAGGCCGTCCGGTCGGCGGCACTGTCGGTGGTCGCTCGTATGCTCGTTGGATGACTAGCAGCGCGCAGGTACCCGGGCAGGGGACGGACCGGGTGGCGGTCCCCACCGGCACGCCCTCTTCCGCCACCGCCCCCACCGCCAACGCCATGCGCCGCGCCCTCAAGCGCGCCCGTGACGGCGTCGCGCTCGACGCCGGGGAGGCCGCGGTGCTGCTCCAGGCGCGCGGCGACGACCTGCGGGACCTGTGCGCGTCCGCGGCCCGGGTGCGCGACGCCGGCCTGGCGGCCGCCGGGCGGCCCGGTGTCATCACGTACTCCAAAAGCGTGTTCATCCCGCTCACCCGCCTGTGCCGCGACAAGTGCCACTACTGCACGTTCGTCACCGTCCCCGGCAAGCTGCGCCGCGCCGGCCACGGCATGTTCATGTCCCCGGACGAGGTCCTGGACATCGCCCGCCGCGGCGCCGAACTGGGCTGCAAGGAAGCGCTGATCACGCTCGGCGACAAGCCGGAGAACCGCTGGCCCGAGGCGCGCGAGTGGCTGGAGGCCGAGGGGTACGACTCCACGATCGCGTACGTACGGTCCATCGCGATCCGCATCCTGGAGGAGACGGGGCTGCTGCCCCACCTGAACCCCGGCGTGCTGTCCTGGACGGACTTCCAGACGCTCAAGCCGGTCGCCCCGTCGATGGGCATGATGCTGGAGACCACCGCCGAGCGCCTGTGGAGCGAGCCCGGCGCCCCGCACTACGGCTCCCCGGACAAGGAACCGGCCGTCCGGCTGCGCGTCCTGGAGGACGCCGGACGTTCCAATGTGCCCTTCACGAGCGGCCTGCTGATCGGCATCGGCGAGACGTACGAGGAGCGCGCCGAGTCGCTGTTCGCGCTCCGCAAGGTGCAGCGCGCCTACCACGGCATCCAGGAAGTCATCGTGCAGAACTTCCGCGCCAAGCCGGACACGGCCATGCGCGGCATGCCGGACGCCGAACTGGAGGACCTGGCCGCCACCGTGGCCGTCGCCCGGCACATCCTGGGCCCGGCCGGCTGCCTCCAGGCGCCGCCCAACCTCGTCGACTCCGAGTACGCGCTGCTCATCGACGCGGGCATCGACGACTGGGGCGGCGTCTCCCCGGTGACGCCCGACCACGTCAACCCCGAGCGTCCCTGGCCCCGGATCGAGGAGCTGGCCGAGAAGTCCGCCGCCGCGGGCTTCGAGCTGCGCGAGCGGCTCGCCGTCTACCCGGAGTACGTCCAGCGCGGCGAGCCCTGGCTCGACCCGCGCCTGCTGCCGCACGTACGGGCCCTGGCCGACCCGGAGACCGGGCTGGCCCGCCCGGACGCGAAGGTCGAGGGCCGCCCCTGGCAGGAGCCCGACGAGGGCTTCTCGATGAGCTCCACGGGCCGTACGGACCTGCACCGCACCATCGACACGGACGGCCGCACCACCGACCGGCGCAACGACTTCGACGAGGTGTACGGCGACTGGGACGCGCTGCGCGAGGCCGCCGCCCCCGGCATGGCGCCCGAGCGCATCGACACGGACGTCCGCGCCGCCCTCGCGCAGGCCGCCGACGACCCCACCAAGCTCACCGACGCCGAGGCGCTGGCCCTGCTGCACGCCGACGGCCCGGCGCTGGACGCCCTGTGCGGCATCGCCGACGACCTGCGCCGCGCCACGGTCGGCGACGACGTCACGTACATCGTCACGCGCAACATCAACTTCACCAACGTCTGCTACACCGGCTGCCGCTTCTGCGCCTTCGCCCAGCGCCGTACGGACGCCGACGCCTACACCCTGTCCTCTCCCAGGTCGCCGACCGCGCCCAGCAGGCGTGGGACGTCGGCGCCGTCGAGGTCTGCATGCAGGGCGGCATCCACCCCGACCTGCCCGGCACCGCGTACTTCGACATCGCGCGCGCCGTCAAGGAACGCGTCCCCGGGATGCACGTCCACGCCTTCTCGCCGATGGAGGTCGTCAACGGAGCGTCCCGCACCGGCCTGTCCATCCGCGAGTGGCTGAGCGAGGCCAAGGCCGCCGGCCTGGACAGCATCCCCGGCACCGCCGCCGAAATCCTCGACGACGAGGTCCGCTGGGTGCTGACCAAGGGCAAGCTGCCCACCGCCACCTGGGTCGAGGTCGTCAAGACCGCCCACGAGCTGGGCATCCGCTCGTCCTCCACGATGATGTACGGCCATGTCGACCAGCCCCGGCACTGGCTCGGTCATCTGCGGCTGCTCGCCGAGATCCAGCAGGAGACCGGCGGGTTCACGGAGTTCGTGACGCTGCCGTTCATCCACACCAACGCGCCGGTCTACCTGGCCGGCATCGCCCGCCCCGGCCCCACCACCCGCGACAACCGCGCCGTCACGGCCATGGCCCGCGTCCTGCTGCACCCGCACATCCCCAACATCCAGACCAGCTGGGTCAAGCTCGGCACGGAAGGCGCCGCCGAGATGCTCCGCTCCGGCGCCAACGACCTCGGCGGCACCCTGATGGAGGAGACCATCTCCCGGATGGCGGGCTCCAGTTACGGCTCCTACCGCTCCATCCAGGACCTGATCGCCATCGCGGACACCGCGGGCCGCCCGTCGCGCGCCCGCACGACGATGTACGGGCCGGTGGCGGCGGAGCGGGAGGCGGCGGCGCTGGCGTCGGACGGGCATCTGCCGGAGTTGTTGCCGGTGGTGGAGTAGCGGGGACGGTGGCGGAGTAGCGGGGGCGGGCCGGGCGCGCCTGTTTCCCGCTACGGTTGCGCCTGGAGGCCCGCCGGGGGAGCGCGGGCCCGGGAGGTGAGCGGTGAACCGCAGGCGGCTCTCTCGCCAGGAACTGATCCGCGACCGGCGGGAAGACGGGTTCGTCGGCCGCGACGGCGAACTGGCTGCCTTCCGCGCCAACCTCGCCCGGGATCCGGCCGACCCGGACTTCCGCTTCCTGCACCACCTGCGCGGCCAGGGCGGCGTCGGAAAGACCTCCCTGGTCCAGCGGTTCGAGCACATGGCGCGTGAGCTGGGCGCGCTGACCGTGTACGTCGACGAGTCGGTGCACAGCGTCCCGGAGGCGATGGCCGCGATCAGCGCCAAGCTGGGACGCCAGGGCAGCCCGCTGAAAGCCTTCGACAAGCTGCTGGCCACCTACCGGGAGCGACGGCACGAGGCGGAGACGGCGCTCGCGGGGCCGGACGAACCGGGAGACGAGGTGCCGCCCTCACCCGGCAGCATGCTCATCGCCAGGGCGGGCGTGGTGGGCATGGGCCTGATCCCGGGCGTCGGCCCCTTCGCCGGCGCGCTGGACACCACCCACGTCGCCCGCGGCGCCGAACGGCTGCGCGGCCGGCTCGGCGCCCGGCTGCGCAGCCACGACGACGTACAACTGGTCCTGTCCCCGGTCGAGGTGCTCACCCCGGCCTTCGTACGGGAACTGGGCGACGCTGCCGACGCCGTGCCCCTGCTGGTGCTCTTCTTCGACACGTACGAGGCGACCGGCCCGCTCCTGGACACCTGGCTGCGCGACGTCCTCTTCAGCGACCGCTACGGGCCGCTGGCGCAGAACGTCGTGATCGTCCTGGCCGGGCGCGACGCCTTGGACCGGACCTGCTGGGCCGACCACCTCGAACACGTCACGGACGTGCCGCTGGACGTCTTCACGGAGGCCGAGGCGCGGCAGTTCCTGTCGGCCAAGGACATCACCGACCCCGGCACCGTCGACACCATCCTGCAGCTCTCCGGCCGCCTCCCGGTCCTCGTCTCCACCCTCGCCGAGAGCCGGCCGGACGCGGCGGACGCCGTCGACGACCCCAGCGACACGGCCGTCGAACGCTTCCTGAAGTGGGAGACCGACCCGGTACGACGGGAGGCCGCGCTGGCCGCCGCCCTGCCGTGCCACCTGGACGAGGACGTGTACCGGGAAGCGGTGGACGCGGAGGCCGCGGGACAATTCGGCCGGCTGTGCGCCCTGCCGTTCGTCACCGAGCGCGGTGGGCGGTGGCAGTACCACGAGGTGGTCCGCACGGCGATGCTCCGCCTCCAGCGCCGCCGGTCGCCGCGCCTCTGGGCCGAGCGGCACGGGCGGCTGGCTGAGGCGGCGCGGCGGTGGCGGGAGCAGTGCGCGGGGGACGACGGCCCGGGCAGTTCCCGGGGCGGGGGCGGCAGGTACGGGGAGGACAGCGACGCGGGCGCGTGCCACCGCGACGAGCGGTGGCGGGAGTTGCGGCTGGGGGAGATCTATCACGGGCTGTGCGCCGAGCCGCGGGGTTCCTGCCGGAGGCCTTGTCCGAGGTGACGGCCACCGCGCAGTACGAGCCGCCCGCCGTACGCCTGGTCGCCGAGACCGTACGGAAGGCCGGGACGGACACGGACGCGCCCGAGGTACGCGACTGGGGTGAGCGGCTGCTGGCCGCCCTCGACGGGGCGGAAGGACTGGCACAGGCGCTCACCACGCTGCTCGCCCGGCCCGGCCTCGGCGCGCCGGAACAGGCGCTGATCCACCGCCTGCGCGGCCGCGAACACCGTAAGGCCGAGTCCTGGCAGCAGGCGTTCGCCGACTTCGACCGCTGCCTGGAGCTGGCACCGGACGACGCGCACGCGCTGGTCGGACGAGGACTCACCCACCGGTACCGGCGCGATTTCGAGCCCGCCGTCCAGGACTTCACGCGGGCCCTGGCCCTCGAACCGCGCTCGGTCACCGCCGCCTTCCACCTCGGCGAGGTCAACCGCATCATGGGCAGGTACGAGCAGGCGCTGACCGCGTTCGACCGCCCGCTGGAGCTGGACCCCCGCTACCCGCCGGCGCACGGCAGCCGCGCCGTCTGCCTGCGCCACCTGGGCCGTTACGAAGAGGCGCTGGCGGTGCTGGAACACGCCATCGAGCTGTACCCGGACTACGCCTGGGCGATGGCCGAACGGGGAATGACCTACCGCGCCATGGGCCGGTACACCGAAGCGTTGGCGGAGTTCGACCGGGCGCTGGCCGTCAACCCGGTGTACGCGTGGGCCGCCGGGGCGCGGGGGAGGGTCGCGCTCCTCTCGGGGCGGCTCGCGGAGGCGGTGGCGGACTTCGGCCGGGTCGTCACCCTTGGAGCGGCCAATCCCTGGCTCTTCGCCCGTCGTGCCAAGGCACACGGGTTGCTGGGGGCGGAGGGAGAAGCGCTCGCCGACTACGACAGGGCGCTGGCCGAAGCCGACCGGTCCGCCGTGCCGGACGAGGCCCGGGCCGCTTTCCTGTCCGGGCGCGCCGGGTGCCTGCGCCGCGCGGGACGGCTCGACGCGACGCGCGAAGCCGTCGAGGCGGCCTCGGCTCTCGCGCCGGACGAACTGCCGGTGCGGTACGAGGCCGCGCTCCTCACCTGCGCCGTACGCGGGCCGTGGGCCGCCGCGCCCGCCTGGGAGGCGCTACGGGACGCGGAGACCCGGCCGCTGGACGGCGACGACTTCACCGGTCCCGCCGTCGCCGCCGTCGTCAGCCGCTGCGCCCTGGCGGACTGGGCCGGTGCCCACGCCGTGCTCACCGGCCTGCTCGACGACGGGACCCCCTGGGAGCGCCTGGCCGAGGTGGAGTCCGGGCTGCGGGACCTGGCGGCACTGTGGCCGGCACGGGACGCCACGGCCGCTGACCGATTGGGGGCGGCCCGCCACGTACTCCTGGAGCGGATGGCCGAAGCGGCGGCTGCCCACGCACGGTGACCGCCGTCCTCACCCGTCCCCCGTCTCCGCCTCCGCTTCGTGCTGGAGGATGCACTGCTGCCACTGCGCCAGCGCCTCCGCGCGGTCGCCGCCGGTGTCCTCGGCGGCGGAGATGAGGGCGTCGGCGGCCATCGCGGCCAGCCGGACGGTGATCTGGCACACGTCGCGCTGGGAGAGCGGACGGAGGAGTTCCACGGCGCCGTCGCTGTCACCGGCCAGGGCGCAGGCCACGGTGGCCATGGCGGTGCGGTCCCACTCGAAGTCGGGCATGGAGGAAGCCTTCCCACGGCACGCCGGTCGTATGGCCTCGGTACGCAGGGGTACGACTGTGCCGGTCGGCGCCGGCCGGGACGCCGATCGGGACTGTAGTGATCAAAAGCCGCCTCTGGGGTGACTGTTCGCATAGCGTTCCTTGCCCTGAGTTGACTGTTCTTGGTCGATTACAGTGCTGCGGCAGGGGGAGCGTAAGGACCCCGTAAGGGAAGTGGTGGGCCACGGGGAGGGACGGGAGTGAGTACAGCGGCAGGCGGTACGGCCATCTGGGGCCGCGCCGAACAGCAGGACTTCCGCAGCCGGGTACGCGGCTGCCTGCTGGGCGGGGCGATCGGTGACGCGCTCGGCGCCGGCATCGAGTTCAGCTCGCTGGACGCGATCCGCGAGGCCCACGGCCAGGACGGCGTGACGGACTACGTACCGGCCTTCGGGCGGCGCGGCACGGTCACCGACGACACCCAGATGACGCTGTTCACCGTCGACGGGCTGATCCGGGCCCAGGTACGGCGCGACACCGGCGCCTGGCACCCGCCCACCGACGTGCACCGCGCGTACCTGCGCTGGGCCGCCACCCAGCGCGACTGGGGCCCCGACGAACGCAAGAAGGACGACGGCTGGCTGGCACGCGAGGAGTGGCTGTACGCGCAGCGGGCGCCCGGCCGGGCCTGCCTTTCCGGGCTCGGCGACGACGTGATGGGAACGCTGGAGCAGCCCAAGAACCCCGCCTCCAAGGGCTGCGGCGCGGTCATGCGGTCGGCGCCCTTCGGGCTGCTGGTCGGCTGGGAACCGCAGCTGGTCTTCCAGCTCGCCGTCGAGTGCGCCGCCCAGACGCACGGCCACCCGACCGGCTACCTCGCGGCCGGCGCCATGGCGGTGATCACCCACTCGCTGGCCCGGGGCGACGACCTGGACAGCGCCGTACAGAAGTCCCTGGCCCACCTGGCCACCCGGCCGGACCACGAGGAGACCGCCGAGGCGCTCCAGCAGGCGCTGGGCGCCGTACGGCAGGGCATGCCCACGGCCGCCCGCGTGGAGTCGCTCGGCGAGGGCTGGACGGCCGAGGAGGCGCTGGCGATCGGCGTGTACTGCGCGCTGGTCGCCGAGGACATCCGGCACGGGCTGCTGCTGGCGGTCAACCACGGCGGCGACAGCGACTCCACCGGCGCCATCTGCGGCAACCTCCTGGGCACCCTGCACGGCGAAACGGCACTGCCGCCCGTGTGGCTGGCCGAAGTGGAAGGCCGCGCGACGATCCTGCAACTCGCCGACGACTTCGCCATGGAGATGACACAGGGACCGGCCCTGCACGGGCCGGGCAACTCAGCGCCGGGGTGGCTGGAGCGGTATCCGCGGGCTTGAGGGCGGGGTGGGGCGGGCGCTTCATGTCCGGCTGGTGGTGGCGGGGCGGGCGCTTCATGTCCGGCTGGTGGTGGCGAGACGGGTGCTTCATGCCCTGCTCGGGGGTGGGGCGTGCATCGCGCCTCCACCGGGGCGAATCGAACGCGCGCGTCCCCCCAGCAGGGGGTTACCCAAGGGGAGGCGCGCCAGAACCACAACCACGCCGCCCGTCCCGCCCTGCTCGGCCTCGCCTCGCCCGCTCCGCCCCGCCCGCCCAGTACTGCCCCGCCCGCCCAGTACTGCCGTGCCCGCCCCGTACCACCCGTACCGCTGCGAACTCGGCGCCGCCTCACCCCCGTTCGCATTGTCCCGCTTTGGGGGAGCCTCGGTCGACAAACCGGCCCCGCGCATGCGAGAACAGCCCAGAGAACAGCCCAGGGCCCGCAGTCGGTCCGGGCCGTAGCCGTACGAGGGGGAGAGACATCATGGGCCGCTACCTGCTGCGCAGGCTGGCCGGTTACCTCGTCCTGGTGGCCGTGGCGGCGTCCCTGACGTACTTCCTCGCCGGGCTGAGCCTCAACCCGCGGGCCCGGTTCGAGAACCGCAACCCGCCGCTGCCCGAGGCCGCCGTCACCCGCACCCTCGACGACGTCAACATGAACCCGGACACCCCGGTGACGACCCGCTTCGCGCGCTGGGCCGGTGACGTCGTCCACGGCGACCTCGGCCGGACCCTCTCCGGCGACTCCCTCAACGACGACTTCGGCCGCCGGGTCGGTGTCAGCACCCGCCTGCTGCTCCTGGCAACCTTCGCCGGCTCGGCCCTCGGCGTCGCCGTCGGCGCGTACGGCGCGATCCGCCAGTACCGGTTCTTCGACCGGTTCTCCACGCTCGCCTCGTTCTTCGTGCTGGCGATGCCGGTGTTCGTGGTCGGAGTCGCCCTGAAGATCGGCGCCACCGCCCTCAACGACGGTACGCAGACGATCAAAGTCCTCGGCGAGTACGACGCCCAGTACGCCGGCCGATGGGACCCTGCCGCCCTGGTCAACCGTGCCCAGCACATGCTGCTGCCCGCCCTGACCCTCATCATCGTGCAGGTCGCCCTCTACAGCCGCTACCAGCGCAACACCATGCTCGACGTGCTCGGCGCCGACTTCCTGCGCACCGCGCGCGCCAAGGGCTGCGCCGCCGCACCGCCCTGTTACGGCACGGGCTGCGCACGGCCGTCCTGCCGGTCGTCCCCCTGCTCGTCTACAACATCGTGCTGCTCTTCGCCGGTGCCACCTTCGTGGAGAAGACCTTCGGCTGGCACGGCATGGGCGAACTGCTGGTCGATTCGGTCGCCGGGCAGGACGTCAACGCAGTCGCCGCGGTGGGCGTGTTCACCGCAGTACTGGTGCTGGCGGCGGGGCTGCTGTCGGACCTCTTGTACGCGGCGCTGGACCCCCGCGTAAGGGTGCGGTGATGCGCCCCGCAGCCGGCGGCCGTGGGCCGTGGTCCGGCCGTACGCCATGGTCCGGTCGCCCGCCGCGTGACGGCCGCCCGCCGCGTGACGGCCGCCCGCCGCGTGACGGCCGCCCGCCGCGTGACGGCCGTACGCCGCGTGACCGCCACCCCTCGCCGCCCGGCCGTCCGCCACATGACCGCCACCCCTCCCGCACCCGCCTCACCGCACGCCGCTTCGCACGCAACCGGCTCGCGACGGCCGGGCTGGCGCTGCTCTTCCTGCTCTTCCTCGCCGCGTACGTCGGCCCGCTCCTGAGCCCCTGGGACCACCGCACCCACGACTTCCTCAACTTCCTCTCCGGGCCGTCCGCCGAACACTGGTGGGGCACCACCCAGAGCGGCCTGGACCTCTACGCGCTCACCCTGCGCGGACTCCAGAAGTCCCTGGTCATCGGCATCCTCGTGGGAGTGGTCTCCACCTTCCTGTCGGCCGTGGTGGGCGCCTTCGCCGGGTACTTCGGCGGCTGGACCGACCGCGTCCTGACGGGCGCCGTCGACCTGCTGCTGGTGATGCCCGCGTTCCTGGTCGTCGCCGTCCTGTCGCCGCTCGTCCGCGGCTCCGGCTGGCCGGTCTTCGTCGTCCTGCTGGCCGCCTTCAGCTGGATGATCACCGGGCGGGTGGTGCGCAGTGTGACGCTCACGCTCAAGGAACGCGAGTACGTCAAGGCGGCCCGCTACATGGGCGTACCGGGGCCGGTGATCGTCTTCCGGCACATCCTGCCCAACATGGCCTCCCTGCTGATCATCGACGCGGTCATCCAGGCCGGGGCCGCGGTCATCGGGGAGAGCGGACTGTCGTACTTCGGGTTCGGGGTGCAGCCGCCGGACGTGTCGCTCGGCACGGTCATCGCCGACAACACCAACATGGCCGCGAGCTACCCGTGGCTGTTCTTCTTCCCCGCCGGGTGCCTGGTGCTCATCGGCGTCTCCCTCGCCTTCGTCGGCGACGGGCTGCGGGACGCGCTGGACCCCGACGCGGCGGGGGCGCAGGCGCGCGTGAAGGGGCGCGGGAAGCGCGCCGCTGAGGAAGGCCGTCGCCGGTGACCGCACAACGCCACACCGGCCAGGAGGCGGCGGCCGCCCGCCCCGCCCTCCAGGTGACGGGCCTGCACGTCACCTTCCCCGGCGAGCACGGTCCCGTGCACGCCGTACGCGGTCTGAGCTACGCCGTACGGCCCGGCGAGGTGCTCGGCATCGTCGGGGAGTCCGGCTCGGGCAAGTCCGCCGCCGCCCAGGCCGTCCTCGGACTGCTGCCGGACGGCACCGCCGTACGGGGCTCCGTCGAACTGGACGGACAGGAACTGCTCGGCCTCGGCGACGCCGCGCTGTCCAGGATCCGCGGCAACGGCATCAGCATGGTCTTCCAGGACCCGCTGTCCGCCCTCACGCCCGTCTACAGCATCGGCAGCCAGCTCGTCGAAGCGCTCCGCGTCCATCAGGACCTGAGCCGCAAGGCCGCACGGGCCCGCGCCGTCGAACTCCTCGCCCTCGTCGGCATCCCGGACCCGCGGCGCCGAGCCGACGCCTTTCCGCACGAGTTCTCCGGCGGGATGCGGCAGCGCGCGGTGATCGCCATGGCCATCGCCAACGACCCGCGGGTCATCGTCGCGGACGAGCCGACCACCGCCCTGGACGTCACCGTCCAGGCGCAGATCCTGGACGTCCTGCGGACCGCCAGGGAGGTGACCGGCGCCGCGGTCGTACTGATCACCCACGACCTGGGGGTGGTCGCGGGGTTCGCCGACCGGGTGCAGGTCATGTACGCGGGCCGGCCCGTGGAGGCCGGTACGGTCGACGAGATCTACTACCGGCCCAGGATGCCGTACACCATCGGCCTGTTGGGCGCGACGCCCCGCCTGGACGGGCCCACCGACGTACCGCTGACCCCCGTGCACGGCACCCCGCCGTCCCTGACGGCGCAACCACCCGGCTGCCCGTTCGCACCACGCTGCCCGGTCGCCGTTCCCCTGTGCCACGAGACGGAGCCTGCCCCGGCGCAGGCCGTACCCAGGGAGGCCATGGGCCCCACAGCAGTCACGGACGCCACAGCAGACACGGACGCTTCTCCGGTCGTCTCAGCCACCCCGGACACCCCGACCACCCCAGCCCTTCCGGACACTCCAGACACCCAAGTCCCCCCGACCACCACGGCCCCCGCCCACGCCGCCGCCTGCCACCGCAGCGAGGAGATCGCCTCGGGGGCGTTGCCGCGGTCGGGGATCTTCGCGGGGGCCGGGGGAAGCCTTCGGACGGGGGCGGATCGCCCGCGGGCTTCCGCGGTACGGGCACGGGCGGTACGGGCACGGGGGATACGGGCAGTGCGTGCACGGGTGGTACGGGCCCCCGCAGCGCAGACACGTGCGGCACGGACTCGTGCGGCACGGGCAAAGACCGCACCGGCAAAGACCGCACGGGCAAGGACCGCACGGGCAAGGACCGCACGAGCAAGGACCGCACAGGCAAGGACCGCACAGACACGAACGGTACCGGCGACACGGCCACGGACGGCACGGACCCCCGTCGGGCCGGAACGGGCGGCACCGACGCGTCCCCCGCCGAGACCCCCGCAGCCCCACCCCGCACGGATCGCGCGCCTACCGGGGCGAATCGAACGCCCCGGGCCCCCCAGCAGGGGGATACCCAGGGGCGGCAGCCCGGAACCGCGCCCCCTCCCCCCACCCCGCCATCCTGGAACTCGACGGTCTCGTCAAACACTTCCCGCTCACCCGGGGCACCTTCGTCAAGCGCACGATCGGCACCGTGCGGGCCGTGGACGGCATCAGTCTCGTCGTACGGGAGGGCGAGACGCTCGCCCTGGTCGGCGAGTCGGGCTGCGGCAAGACCACCACCCTGATGGAGATCATGGACCTGGCGGCCGGGCAGGCGGGCACCGTCCGGCTCTTCGGCCGGGACGTACGCGACCTGGACCGCGCCGCGCGCCGCGCCCTGCGCCGTGACCTCCAGATCGTCTTCCAGGACCCGACGGCCGCACTGGACCCCCGGATGCCGGCCGGCGACATCCTCGCCGAGCCGCTGCGCACGCACCGCTGGCCCAAGGACCGGATCGCCGCCCGGGTCCCCGAGCTGCTGGAGACGGTCGGCCTGGCGGCCGCCGACGCGGGCCGCTACCCGCGCGAGTTCAGCGGCGGCCAGCGTCAGCGCATCGCCGTCGCGCGCGCCCTGGCGCTGGAACCGCGGCTGCTGGTGCTGGACGAGCCGGTCTCCGCGCTCGACGTGTCCGTGCAGGCCGGTGTGCTCAACCTGCTGGACGAGCTGAAGGCCCGGCTCGGCCTGAGCTACCTGCTCGTCGCCCACGACCTGTCCGTCGTCCGGCACAGCGCCGACCGGGTCGCGGTCATGTACCTGGGCCGCATCGTGGAGACGGGCGGCACCGCGGACGTGTTCGCGGCGCCGGCGCACCCGTACACCCGGGCCCTGCTGTCGGCCGTACCGCTGCCCGACCCGCACAAGGAGCGCGCCAGGACCCGGATCCTGCTGGGCGGCGACCTGCCGAGCCCGGCGGACGTGCCGTCCGGCTGCCGGTTCCGCGGCCGCTGTCCGCTGTACGCGACGCTCGGCGCGCCGGAGCAGCGGCGCTGCGAGCAGCAGGACCCGCCGTCGCGACCCGTCGCCCCGGGCCACGAGTCGGCCTGCCACCACGCGGCGTACGGGCCGGACACGCCCGTCACAGGAGGCTGAAGAACACCTCCCGCACCACGCCCTCCCTGTGTTTTCGTCAGTCCAGTCGAGAAAGGGAACGTCTCCGCAATGAAGCACTCCAGAGTTCCGCTCGCCCTCGTGGCCACCGTCGTGGCGTCGTCCTTGGCGCTGACCGCCTGTGGCGGCTCGGACGACGAGGGCGGTGGCGGCGAGGCGAAGCAGCCGCCGAAGACCACCGCGCTGGACATCAACCAGTCCGACCCTGCGCAGCTCAAGCAGGGCGGCACGCTGAACTGGGCGATCGACCAGTTCCCCGTGCAGTTCAACGAGATGGAGACGGACGGCAACCAGGCCGCCACCAACGCCGTCGTCGAGGCCGTGCTGCCGTCGCTGTGGCACTCGGCGCCCAACGGCGAGCAGGTGCCCGACAAGGCGTTCCTGCTGGACGCCGCCAGCCGTACGGAGGGCGGCAAGCAGATCGTCACGTACCGCCTGAATCCCAAGGCGAAGTGGTCCGACGGCACGCCGGTCACCTACCGGGACCTGGAGGCCAACGTCCGGGCGCTGAGCAGCAAGGATCCGGCGTACAAGGTCGGTTCTCCGGCCGGGTACGAGGACGTGTCGTCGGTACGCCGGGGCAAGGACGACCACGAGGCCGTCCTGACCTTCGACAAGCCGTACGCGGACTGGCGCGCCCTGTTCGGGGCGCCCAACAACACCCCGCTCTACCCGGCCAAGTACATGGCCGACGCGAAGAGCTTCACCACCGGCTACCTCAACACGATCCCGGTCACCGCCAACGCGTACAAGCTCGGCGGCATCGACAAGACCGCACAGACGGTCACCCTCGTCCCCGACCCCGCGTGGTGGGGGAGAAGCCGAAACTCGACAAGATCGTCTTTCATGCGATGACGACCGAGTCGATGCCCGCGGCCTACGCCAACGGCGAGATCGACTACTTCGACCTGAACGCGAGCGTGGCCGCCTTCAAGCAGGTCTCGGGCGTGAAGTCGGGCGAGATCCGGGAGGCCGGCGGTCCCAACTACCGGCACCTGACCTTCAACGGCAAGAGCCCGAAGCTCAGCGACCCGAAGGTGCGCAAGGCGCTGTTCAAGGCCACCGACCGCGAGACGATCGTGAAGTCCGGCCTCAAGGGGCTCAACTGGTCGGGCAAGCCGCTGGGCAACCACTTCCTCATGCCCAACCAGAAGGGTTACCGGGACAACGCCGGCGACCTGGGCACGTACGACACGAAGGCCGCCGGCCGGCTGCTGGACGAGGCCGGCTGGAAGCTGGGCGGCGGCAAGGTGCGCAAGAAGGGCGGCGAGGAGCTGAAGCTGCGCTTCCTGATCCCCACCGGCCAGCCCGCCGCGAAGAACGAGGCCACCATCCTCACCCAGCTGTGGGCCGAGGTCGGCGTCGAGCTGGACGTCCGTGCGGTGCCCGTCAACGAGTTCTTCGACAAGTACGTGACCCCGGGCGACTACGACGTGGCGCCCTACAGCTTCTTCCGTACGCCGTTCGCCGCGACCGGCTCCAGCGGCACCTACGCCCGCGACGGCGGCGGCAACGACTCCAAGACCGGCAGCGCCAAGCTGGACGACCTGCTGGGCAAGGCGGGCCGCAGCGCCGACCAGGCCGCCGCCCTGGAGGCCGTCAACGCGGCCGACGCGGAGGCGTGGCAGGTGGCCGGCGTCCTGCCCACCTACCAGCTCCCCGAGATCACCGCGGCCAAGAAGAACCTGGCCAACCTCGGTGCCCAGGGCATGGCCGACATCGCGTACGAGCGGATCGGCTACACGAAGTAGGTCGCGGAGTCCGCAGCGGGGGCGGGGGCCGTACGGCCGGCTCACTGTGGCGCGGCACGGTGACCGGGCCCGCCGGCCCGCCCGGGCACCGTGCGGGCGGCGGCGCCCGTACCACCGGTGCCGACGCGGTCCCTCCCGCTCCGGCCCTCCCCCTCACGCTCACCGTCACGCTCGTCCCCGTCCTCGTCGACGCCGGAGTTGATACGGGCGAGCACCGCGTCCCTCTCCGGGGTGTCCTCCGGTTTGAGGAAGCCGATCACGACGTACAGGACCAGCGAGGTGGCCACCGGCGCGACGATCTGGATCTGGAGCTGCACGCCGGTCAGCCCGTAGTTGGTGAGCCAGAAGGCGAACAGACCCGCCGCCCAGGACACCAGCGCCGCGGTCGGCCCGGACCTGCGGAAGCGCGGCACCATGCCGAGCAGGAACGGGATGGAGATCGGCCCCACCAGACCGGCCACCCACTTGATGACGACGGTGATGATGTCCTTGAACGTCGGGGTGTTGACCTGGGTCGCGACGGCCATCGACAGGGCCAGGAAGGCGACGGTGGACAGTCGCGCGGCCAGCAGCCCCGCCCGGTGCGACCAGCCGCGGGCCCGCGCGCCCAGCTTCGGCAGCGCGGGCGCGATGTCACGGGTGAAGACGGCGGAGATGGCGTTGGCGTCGGACGAGCACATGGCCATCGTGTGCGAGAAGAAACCGACGATGACCAGGCCTAGCAGGCCGTGTGGCAGCAGGTGTTCGGTGAGCAGCGCGTACGAGTCGGAGGCGTCCGGTTTCTCGGCCTTTACCAGTAGTGGCGCGACCCACATAGGAAAGAAGAGCACCGCCGGCCACACGAACCACAAGGCGGCGGACAGCCGCGCCGAGCGCCGCGCCTCGCGCGCGCTGCGGGTGGCCATGTAGCGCTGCGCCTGGTTCCACATGCCGCCGCTGTACTCGAACGTCTTGATGAAGAGGTACGCGAGCAGGAACGTCAGCGTGTACGGGCCGACGGTCGGCTGCGCGTGGCTGTCGGGCAGCCGATCCCACACCGTCCACAGCGCGCTGACACCGCCCAGCTCCGCCAGTACGGTCACCAGCATCGCCACGCCCGCCAGCAACTGGATGACGAACTGACCGAGTTCGGTGAGCGCGTCCGCCCACAGGCCGCCGACCGTGCAGTAGACGCCGGTGACCACGCCGGTGATCAGGATGCCCTGGTTGAGGGAGAGACCGGTGAAGACGGACAGCAGCGTGGCGATGGCCGCCCACTTGGCCCCCACGTCCACGATCTTCAGCAGTACACCGGACCAGGCGAGCGCCTGCTGGGTGGGCAGGTTGTAGCGGCTCTTGAGGTACTCCAGGGGTGAGGCGACGTGCAGCCGCGACCGCAGCCGGTTCAGCCGCCCGGCGAACAGGCGCGCCCCGATGGCGATCCCCACCGCGATGGGGAAGGACCAGGTGACGTAGGACGTGACGCCGTACTGGTAGGCGATGCCCGCGTAGCCGGTGAACATCACCGCGCTGTACCCCGACATGTGGTGCGAGATCCCGGACAGCCACCAGGGCATCCGGCCGCCCGCGGTGAAGAAGTCGCTCACGTCCTCCACGCGCCTGTGGGACCACACGCCGATCGCGACCATCACACCGAAGTAGCCGATGAGCACGGCCCGGTCGAGACTGTTCATGGCCCCTCCAGGGGTCCGCCTTGTGAACGGGAAACACGTCGCCGTACGTTCCGCGGGGCGGCGCCCCCGTGCGGGAGCGGGGACTTCGGGGATTGAACCGTTCATGGCGAGGGGCGGTCAAGGGTGCGGCGGTCAAGGATGTGAACTGCCGACAACTGGGCGAACGCTTCCGGCGGAGCGCCTAGCGCATGATCTCCCCGGCGTTCACCAGCAGCGACTGGCCGGTGATCGCCCGCGCCCGGTCGGACGCCAGGAAGACCGCGGTCTGCGCGACATCGGCGTCGGTCGCCATCTCCGGCAGCGCCATCCGCGCGGTGAGTCGGTCCAGCACCTCGCGCTCCGGTACGTCCTCGGCGTGCGCCGCGTACCGGACGTACGCCTCGACCTGCGGGCCCCACATCCAGCCCGGCTGCACGGTGTTGACGCGTATCCGGCGGGGCCCCAGCTCGCGCGCGAGCGAGTACATCGCCGAGACCAGCGCGCCCTTGGACGCCGCGTACGCCGCCTGCCGCACCTCGGACGGCGCGGCGACCGACGACTGCGTGCCGATCAGCACGACCGACCCGCCGCCGCGCTCCGTCATCGACGGCAGGCAGGCGCGCGCCATGCGCAGCGTGCCGAAGAGGTTGATGTCCACGACCCGCTGCCAGGCGACGAAGTCCGCGTCCGCCAGCCCGCCGAAGTGCGAGTCCAGGGCGGCCACCTGGACCAGCGCGTCGACGCCGCCGAAACGTTCGACCGCGAGCGCGGCCAGCGCCGAGCACTGCTCCTCGTCCGCGATGTCCGTCACCCGCCAGGCGACGCGCTCGCCCGCCGGATCGGCCTGCGCCGCCGTCTCGGCGAGGCGGGACTCCGTACGGGCGCCGAGCACCACCGAAGCGCCGTCCCGTACGCACGCCGCCGCCACCTGGTGGCCGAGCCCGGCGCCCACGCCCGAGACGACGACGGTCTTGTCCCGCAGCAGCATGCGCGCCTCCGGCCCGTGTCGATGTGACGGCCCATCAGAATAGGCGTGCCCGTTCCCGGTGGCTACGGACGCGGCGCCCGCAGCGTCTTCGCCAGCCGCAGCAGTCCCTCCCGGATCTCCTCCGGCGGATGCGTCACGAAGGACAGCCGCACGGTCCCCGCGTTGGCCGGCTCGGCGTAGAAGGGCGCACCCGGCACGTACGCCACGTCGTGCCGGACCACCTCGGGCAGCAGCGCCGTCGCGTCGTACCCGGCAGGCATCGACGCCCAGACGAACATCCCGCCCTCCGGCCGGTTCCAGCGCGAGCCCTCGGGCAGGGCCGCGCCCAGGCCGTCCGCCAGCGCGTCGCGCCGGGCGCGGTAGGCGCCGCGCACCCGCTCCAGATGGGCGTCCAGGTCCGGGCCCGCCGGGTACCGGGCGACGGCCGCCTGGTCGAGCGTCGAGGTGTGCAGGTCGGCTGCCTGCTTCGCGATGACGCAGGCCCGGCGCGGTACGGCCGGCGCGCGCAGCCAGCCCAGCCGCAACCCCGGCGCCACGATCTTGGAAAAGGACCCGAGCAGCGCCGTACGGGTCGTCCTCGACGATCCACAGCCCGCGGCGAGCCGTCACCCGGGCCACCGCGGCCCGCCGCCCGGCCGGCAGCGTCCGGCCCGTCGGATTCTGGAACGTCGGCACGAGGTGGAGCAGCCTCGGCCGCTCGCGTGCCGCGATCTCGTCCAGCGCCTGCGGGTCCAGCCCGCCGTCGTCGGTCGGTACCGGCACCACCCGCGCCCCGGCCAGCGAGAAGACCTGGAGCGCCGCCAGATAGCACGGGTCCTCGACCAGCACCGTGTCACCGGGCTCCAGCAGGGCCCTGGCCAGCAGCGACAGGCCCTGCTGCGAACCGGTGGAGATCAACAGGTCGTCTGGCACGGTGGCGAAGCCGCGGGCACTCACCCGGGCCGCCACGGCCGCGCGCAGAGCCGGGTCGCCCTCGGTCGTCGAGTACTGCAGCGCCTGCCGCGGCACCTCGTCCAGTACGTGCCGGAAGGCGGCGGAGATGCCGCCGGCGCACATCTCCCCAACTGACGCTACGTCAGCTACATATCTGGGCATGACCCAGAAACCCGGCACGGACACGGGCGCGGACACTCGTGCGGACACGGGCGCGGCGACGAACGCGGCGATGGACGCAGCAGCGGACGCGGACACCCGCAGTGAGACCTACGCCGAACTGGCAGCCGTCGGCCCCTACGGCGTCCGCCCCGGGCACGCGCTCATCACCATGGTCGAGCCGCACCCCGGCCACGAGTACACGTACAACCGCTGGTACGAGGACGACCACTACCTGGCCGGCGCGACGGCGATGCCCTGGATCTTCGCGGGCCGCCGCTGGGTCGCCACCCGCGACCTCCAGCTGCTGCGCTACCCCGCGCGGTCGGCCGTCGCCCGGCCCGTCACCGCCGGCTGCTACCTGTCCACGTACTGGATCACCGAGGGGCGCTACGACGACCATCTGCGGTGGAGTGTCGCCGTCAACCGGCGGCTGAACGCCGACGGCCGGATCCACCACGACCGTACGCACGTCTTCACGGCCTTCCACGACCACGAAGCCACCGTCTACCGGGACGGCACTCGCGGCCCGCGCGACTTCCACGCGTTGGACCACCCGTACGCCGGGCTGGTCGTCGAGGTCATCGATGCAGTGGGTCCGGGCCCGGGTGCGGATGCGGGGGCGGCTGGGGATGCGTCGGACGCGGCGGACGTTCCGGGCCGTACCGCGCTGCTGCGGTGGCTGACGGAGGAGCGGCTGCCGCGCCGGCTGGTGGGCTCGCCCGCGGCCATGGTGACGGTCTTCCGGCCCAGGCCGCTGCCGGCGGACCGGATGGCGTACGTGCGGCAGGTGGAGGGCGTCGACACCCGGCTGACGCTGCTGTGGTTCCTCCAGGAGGACCCGCGCGCGTGCTGGGAGCCGTGGTTCACGGGGCTCGACGGGGAGGTCGCGGCCTCGGGGCTGGGACGGGTGGAGCTGGTCGCGCCGTTCGTACCGACCGTGCCCGGGACCGACCGGTACGTGGACGAGCTGCGCTGAGCCGGCGGGGAGGCCGCTGCGTGCGCTCGGGGGCAAGGCCGAGCCCCCTCGGCCGGGACGGCGATCCAGTCGAGAGGGCTCTGGGGTGGTGCTGGTCATGCGGTGTGCGACATCAGGCCGGGACCGGCCGGATCAGACCAGGAGCGGCCGGATCAGATCAGGTCGTACGCGCCTTTGCTCACGTCCCCCACGAAGGAGCTCCACGCGGAGGTGTCGAAGGTCAGGCGCGGGCCGTCGGGGTTCTTGGAGTCACGGACCGCGATGGCGGCGGGCGCCGGCACGGCGACCTCGACGCACGCGCCATTGCCACCGGAGTACGAGGACTTCGTCCAGGAGAAAGCGGAATTGGGCTGCATGGCCATGTTCACTCCGACTCGATCTGGGTTGCACCGCGTTGCCGCGGATTCGGTAGTCCCGACGCTACGCGCCAACATCACCGGTGGCAGGAGTAGTTCACCCATTCGTATGGCATATTCCTTGATCTCTTTCCAAGGAGTGGCGTCTCGGTGTACGGTGCTGGACTTCCTTCCGGAATCCTGGATTCGGCCATCCTGGCGCCGTGATCAGGCCATGCTGTCCGCGTGCCTCTTCGCCGCCGCGGCGATGAACTCCCTGCTCTGGTCCGCACTCAGCGCCTGGGCCCGCAGATGTTCGTACATGATCGTGTACTTGTGCACATCGTTGGTCTTCTCCAGGTACAGGTCGCTGGTGACGCCCTCGATGTAGACCACGCTCGAATCGGCCGCGTCGTCGAACTCCAGGATCGAGAAGGTGCCCGACATGCCCGCGTGCGCGCCCGCGTCGTACGGCAGCACCTGGACCGTCACATGCGGCAGGTTGCTGACCTCCACGAGGTGGTCGAGCTGCTCGCGCATGATCAGGTGGCTGCCCACGACCCGCCGCAGCGCGCTCTCGTCCAGGACGACCCACAACCGCAGCGGACTGTCGGGGTGATTGACCCGCTCCTGGCGGCGCATCCGTACTTGAATCCGTTTCTCCAGCTGCTCCTGCGTCAGTTCGGGGACCGTCCCGGGAATGACGGCCTCGGCATAACCGGGCGTCTGCAACAGGCCCGGTACGAGCAGCGACTCGTACACCCGCAGCGAGGCCGCCTCGGTCTCCAGACCGATGTAGACGCTGTACGGGATGTCACCGAACGCGTGCCACCAGCCCTGCTGACGGGAGTCCTTGGCCATCTGCATCAGCGAATCCACGACCCGGTGGTCGTCGACCTCGTACACCCCGCACAGGTCCCGGACGTCCCGCTGGCTGATGCTGCGGCGGCCGTTCTCCAGCCGGCTGATCTTCGACTGGGACACGAGCAGGCGCTCGGCGACCTCCTCGGCCGTCATGCCCTTCAGCTCGCGGAGCCTGCGCAGCTCCTGGCCCAGCCGGCGCCGCCGGACGGTGGGATTGATGTTGGACGCCACGGGACGTGCACCTCCGGCTCCGTACTGCTGTTTTCTCCTGCTCAGCAGATTGCCATCCCAGGTCCGCGCGGCGCAGTGGAATGGACACACAAGGCGAGCGGACGTGCGCGCGGGGTGGCGGCCCGGCCGTCGTCCGGAACGGCCGGTCCGCCACCCCGCGCTTGCTGCGGCTCCCGAACGGGACTGTGGGGACGGTGGTGCTGGTTCTGCTGGTTCTGTTGGTCCTGATGGTTCGCTGTTCGTGCTCGTGGTGCTGGTCCTGCTGGCTCCGCTGAGGTGTAGGTGGTGCTTGGTGCTTGGTGCGCCTGTCACGCACCGAGCGTGGTGCTGCGTGGTGAGTCCGCGTCCGCGGGAACCGCCGGTGACGCCGCGGTGCCGGGCTCGTCGTCGAGGCTCGCCGACGCGGGACGTCAGCGGGCGCCGACGCGGGCCATGGCCCCGTGCCGCGGCGGTACCGGTACGCCCGCCGGCTCGGCTGCGACGCGGGGCGCGGGCTGCCTGCCCGCACCCGGCCCGGATGCCGTTCCGGCCACTGCCACCGGTGCGCGCCTCGGCTGCGCCGCGACGCCGTTCTGCACATCCATGACGGCATGTGCGACCAGCCCGCCCATCGGGTCGTGCCGGATCAGGTCCCGGAGGCGGGAGCGCGAGGAGCGCCCCTCGTTCCCGGGATACAGGTGCTTGCCGAGACCGACCGCGTGGGCCAGAGCGGCGAGCGCCGCGGTCCGCGGGTCCGGCGGTACGCCGGTGCGGATCGCGTTGTCCAGCCGGTTCTTGATCTCCCGGCTGATGGCCGTGTCCGTCGCCTGGTAGCGAGTCGTCGGCAGCACTCCGCACATCTGGCCCGCCACGGCATGGACCATGCCGCACCGCTCCAGATGCGTGAGATACGTCTGGCGCAGCCCCAGCCGGGGCCCGCCGATCCAGTGGACGGCGCGCACCGGGCTGCCGCGTCGGCGCAGCAGTTCGAGCGCGGAGTCCAGAGTCGGATCTCCGGTCGGCCGTGGCAGCACCACGGCGATACGATCCCCGTCAGGGGCTATTCGTCCGGCCAGAGCCAGCTCTACTAGCTGGGCCCCGGCCAGACCGAGGTCGAGCGACTGCGGCTGCGCTGTGGTTCCCGTTGCCGGGTCCAAAGCGAGCAGCAGAAGCTCCTCCGGAATTGTTCTGCGGCTCCTGCCCATCCATGCCTCCCCGCGTGGATGAATGACAGGGTGACCCCTCTCACATTCATCTGTCGAGAGTGCCTGGGGGGTTAGGCAGGGAACCTGTAGGTATGTCGTTGTCGTCTAGCTCCTTGGCGACGCCTTCTGTGGGGCGGGGCGCCCAGCGTTTCGCGTGGCGGTGCGGACGTGCCTCGCGGACACAGGACACTTGGGAACACTGGGCCAGACAGAGCGCGACGTGTCGCGGACGTGTGAAGGAGACATAGGTGGCGGGCGAGTCCCCCGGCAAGCCGGAGCAGAAGCAGTCGTCGGGGGAGACGGCGGGGAGCGAACGCGATCCGCGGCTCGCGGTCTTCCGCGAACCGAAGGCCGACCCGGCCGACCCGGAACCGAGGAACGGAGCGGCGGACGACGCGGGGGTCGAGGCCGCGGACACGGGCGCGGGCAAGGCGGAGAAGGCGGGCAAGGCCGCTGCGGAGCCGGCTGAAGAACCGACTGCGGAGCCCGTCGGCGAGGGCCGGGACGAGCGCCTGCGGGAGGCGGTCGCCGCTTGGGTGGCGACCTCGGACGGTGAGGGCGCGTCCGAGGGGGACGCTTCCGGAGGCGATGCCGCTGGTGGTGCCGCCTCCGGTGGTGCCGCCTCCGGGGACGACGCGGAGGCCGGAGCGGAAACGCGTGCGAAGGCTGAGGCGGACGAGACCCCGGTGACGAAGGCGTCGAAGGGGAGCGACGAGGAGAAGGCCGGCGGTGCCCCCGAGGCGGCCCCCGAGACCACTCCCAAGACAGCCCCTAAGCCGACCCCTGGGCCCGCTCCCAAGAACGCCTCGAAGGCTGCTGAGGGCGCTACCAAGGGCAAGACCGAGGCTGAGCCCAAGAACGCCTCCAAGGGCGCGTCCAAGGATGCCTCCAAGGCCGGTGAGGCCGCGGCGAAGAGCACCTCCGGTGCGGCAGCCGACGACCGGCCGAAGGCGGGCGAGGGCAAGCCGAAGGCGGCCGAGGAGCAGCCGAAGGCGGTGGACCAGCCGACGGCGATCTTCAAGATGCCGAGCGCGGACGAGCCTGCCGACGACGCGACCCGAGCGTTCTCGGTCGCAAAGCGGAAGGGTTCGGACGGCGAGGGTCCGGCGACGCCCGCCAAGGGCGCCGGCAAGGCCGGGAAGCCCGAAGCCGAGGAAGCCGGGACCGACGCGAAGACCGCCCCCAAGGCCGGCACCGAGGCCGAGCCCGAGGCCGGAGCCAAGGCCGACCCCAAGACCGACCCCAAGGCCGAAAAGCCCGGCAAGCCCGGCGGAAAGTCCGGCGACAAGCCGGGGGCAAGCCGGAAGCCGACCAGCCCACCACCGCGATAAAGGTCGTACGGCCTGCCGGTGCCGCGGAGTCGGACGGCGAGCGCACCAGCCAGTTCGTGGCCCTGAAGTCCACCGACCCGCAGCCGATCAAGCCGCCGCGGCCCGTCACGGGCGACAAGCCGGGCAAGGCCGGCAAGTCCGCGGCCAAGGACGCCGCGAAGACCGAGGACAAGCCCGGCACCGGCACCGGCACCGGCGCTGGAACCGGCGCCAAGGCCGGCACCAAGTCCGACACCGGTGCGGGTACGAAGGCGGGCGCGAAGCCCGCCGCCGAGCCGGACGTCGCGCCGGGCACGAAGTGGGGCGCGAAGGCCGCCGCCCAGACCGGGACGAAGGCCACCGCGCCCGAGGCGCCCGCCGCCGCGACGTCCACCGGCGCCACCGCTCAGCCGGGCGCGCTGCCCGACTCCGAGCAGACCAAGCAGCAGCCGTTGCCGCCGCTGGACCTCCTGGCGCAGCTGACCAATACACCGCCGCCGCCCGAGACGCCGATGCGTACGGTCGCCCGCCGGTTCAAGATCTGGACTCCGCTGGTACTTCTGCTGCTGGTCGTCTTCGTGGTCGTGCAGCAGGTGCGGCCGGTGCCGGGACCGACGCTGGCGCTGAGCGGGAAGTCCTCGTTCACGTTCGAGGGCGGCTCGTTCCAGATGCCGTGGCCGTCCGAGGGCCAGGCCGCGGCGAAGGTCGTGGGCGCGGGCAGCCTGGGGACGTACGGTGACGAGAAGCCGGTGCCCACGGCGAGCGTCGCCAAGGTCATGACCGCGTACGTGATCCTGAAGAACCACCCTCTGAAGGCCAAGGAAGAGGGCCCGAAGATCACGATCGACGCGAAGGCGGTCCAGGAAGGGAACGCGCCGGGCGAGTCGACGATCCCGGGGCTCAAGGAGGGGCAGCAGTACAGCGAGCAGAAGATGCTCCAGATGCTGATGATCCACTCGGCCAACAACATCGCCCGTGCGCTGGCCCGCTGGGATGCCGGTTCGGAGCAGGAGTTCGCCAAGAAGATGAATGCCGCGGCCAAGGACCTCGGCATGAAGAACACCACGTACACCGACCCCAGCGGCCTGACCAAGACCACCGTCAGCACCGCCGTCGACCAGCTCAAGCTGGCCGAGGAGGTCATGAAGCTGGACGCGTTCCGGCCGATCGTCGCGCTGCCCGACGCCAAGGACGGGCTGCCCGAGCGGATCTTCAACGCCAACAAGCTGATCGCGCAGTACCCCGAACTGAGCATCAAGGGCATCAAGACCGGCTCCAGCACGGCGGCCGGCGGGGCGCTGGTGTGGGCGTCCTACAAGGGCGTGGACGGCAAGGACCAGCTGATCCTCGGTACGACGATGGGGCAGCACGCCAAGGGCCCGGACCCCAACGGCACCAGCAGCCTCGCGCTGGTCCTGAGCCGCACCAAGCCCATGATCGAGGCCATCCGCAACGCTCTGACCTCCGCCACCACGGTGAAGAAGGGCCAGGTCGTCGGCTATGTGGACGACGGTGTGGGCGGTCAGACGCCCGTCGTGGCGACGAAGGACCTGAAGGCGATCGGCGTCCCCGGCCAGAAGATCGACTTCAAGATCGGCGCCGCCGCCGGCAAGGCCGTCCCGCACGAGGCGAAGACCGGCACGGTGGTCGGCGAGCTGACCGTCGGCACCGGCTCCAGTGCGGCGAAGGTGCCGGTGGCCCTGCAGAAGGACCTCACCGAGCCGTCCTTCGGCGCCAAGCTGACGCGCATCTCCTGATCGACGGACTGAGCGTCGGACTGGCCGTCGGTCTGCCTCTCGGGCGGGCCGACGGCTGGTCTTCCGTCTGATCGCACGACCCGTCGAGGCCCCGGCAAGCACCTGCTTGCCGGGGCCTCGGTGTGCGGGGGCGGTTTACGCGAACGCCGGCGGCAAGTGCATCAAAGAAGCATCGACACCGCGGGCCATTTCGACAGCGGCTGGAGCCACTGCGGCTGACGCCATCCGGCCTGCCGACAGGCCCCCGCCTGCCCGTGAGCGGCGGCTGTCGTACGGTCTAATCGTGACCGCACAGTCCCGCCCCTCCCGCTGAAGCGGAGTCCGCCATCGACGTAGCGCAAACCGCATACGCGTCCCCCGCGCGCGCCAGAGGAATCTGGGCGTCGCGGGGGCCGTCGCGTTGTACCCCGCCACTTTGATGCTGCTGCTGGGACTGTGGGGCATCCGCCGTCAGGACAGCATGTGGCGGGACGAGGCGGTCACGTACGACATGGCGCACCGCACCTTGGCGGAGCTGTGGCCGACCCTTCAGACCGTGGACGCGGTGCACGGTCTCTACTACGTGCTCATGCGCGGCTGGTTCCTCGTCTTCGACGGGGGTGTGGTGGCCCTGCGACTGCCGTCCGTAGTCGCGATGGCGGCAGCCGCCGCCGGGGTGGCCCTGCTCGGCAGGCAACTGGCGGGCCGGCGGGCGGGGCTTTTCGCGGGCCTCGTCTTCGTACTGCTGCCGATGGTGCAGCAGTACGCGCAGGAGGGCCGCTCCTACGCGCTGGTCTGCGCGCTGGTGGCGTGGTCCACTTACCTGCTGGCGCGGGTCACCGCCCGGCCCGGCAAGCGCCTGTGGGCGGGGTACGCGGCACTGTCGCTGGCCGCCTGCCTGATGCACGAGTTCGCCGTACTGGTCCTGCCCGCGCACGGCGCCGCCGTCGTCCTGTCCGGACTGCCGCGCGCGGTGCGCCGGGCCTGGTGCGTGGCGGCGGCCGCGGTGGTCGTCGGCCTGGTGCCGCTGGCCCTGTTCAGCATGGGGCAGTCGGAACAGCTCAGCTGGCTGCAGTGGCCCAACCCGGTCCAGCTGGGCACCTTCATCACCCTGGTGCTGGGCGGCCTGCTGTGCTCCCGTGCCCCGGTCGCCCGCGCGGGCCGGCAGCGGCTGCGGCTGCGGCCGGTCGCGTTTCCCCTGCTGGTCCTGCCCACGGCGCTGCTGGTGCTGCTCTCCCAGCTCAAGCCGATGTACGTGGACCGCTACGTCCTGTACTACGTGGCCGGCTTCGCCCTCCTGGCGGGCGCGGCGCTCGACTGGCTGCTGCGCCCGCCCGGCCGCCGCGGCCAGACCCGGCGCAGGGTGCTGTACCGGTCCGCGGCGCTCGTCGTGGTCCTGGCGCTGCTCGTCCCCGTCAACGTCTTCCTGCGCAGCCCGCAGAGCCGTACCGACGACGCGATCGCGGTCACCCAGGCCGTACGGGAGCTGTCGTCGCCCGGCGACGGCCTGCTGTTCCTGCCCGCCCGGCGCCGGGTGTGGGCGGCGGCCGCGCCCCACGAGTTCCACCGCCTGCGGGACCTCGCGCTCGACGAGAGCCCGGTGGCCTCCCACACGCTGTACGGCACCGAACTGTCCGGCGACCACGTCCACGCGCGCATGATGCGGGCCCGCCGCGTCGTCGCGGTCGGCGACGCGAAGGGGCAGCCGCTGGACCGGACCGATCAGGAGATCGCCAAGCGGACCACCTTGAAGTCCGCGTTCCAGGTGTGTGCGACGAGGGATGTTAAGGGCGCGAGCATCACGCTGTACGCGCGGCCCGGGTACTGCTCCGGAACGCCTTCGCCGTCCTCCCGCTAGAGCAGCCCCGCCCCCCCGTTAGAGCAGTGCTGTCCCTCCGCTAGAGCACCCCCCGCTAGAGCACCCCCCCGCTAGAGCACCCCCGCCGCCTCCGCGTCCAGTCCCAGCAGGTCACGCAGGGCCTCCGCTCCCGTGGGCGTCAGCCGTACGGCCCGGCCGCTGCCGACGCGCCGTACCCACGCCCGTTCCAGCAGCCCCGCGCAGAGCCGGGCGCCCGCCACGCCTGCCAGGTGCTGCCGCCGCTCGGTCCAGTCCAGGCAGCCGCGGGCCGTCGGGCGGCGGCCCGCGCGGAGCGTGGCGGTGTCGGTGGCGAGGGCCTCGGCGAACCAGGTGCGGCCCGCGCCGGTCAGCGCGAAGCCGCCGTCCTGGTCGATCAGGCCGCGCCCGGTCATCGCGTCCGTGACGGCCACGCCCAGCCGCCCGGCCAGGTGGTCGTAGCACGTACGCCCGCGGGCCAGCGCGGCCGACGCGTTGGCGGCGCGCAGCCCGCGCGGCCGCTCGACGGGCGGGTCGAGGTGCGCGGTCAGCCCCTCGATCAGTTCGGCGACGCGGGGGCTCGCGAGCTGCACGTACCGGTGCCGGCCCTGGCGGTGCTCCACGAGCAGCCCGCCCTCGGTCAGCCGCGTCAGGTGCTCGCTCGCACTCGACGGCGCGACCCGCGCGTACGCGGCCAGCTCGCCCGCCGTCCAGGCTCGCCCGTCCAGCAGGGCCAGGCAGAACGCGGCCCGGGTCCGGTCCGCGAGCAGGCCCGCGAGACGGGCGAGCCCGATGCTGTGCGCCGGTGCCGCGTCCGGTGGCGGTGCCTGTGTGGTCATGGGTCCATTGTGCGCGGGCACGTTTCGGCCGGGCCCGAAACGAAGCGGCCCTACGGTCCTGCCATGCAGACCTTGGACGACATGGAAGACAGCGCACGCCTGGGCGTCGGCCCTGACCTGCTCACGGACCCGGGCTGGGTGGTGCCGCCGGTGCCGGAGGACGTACCCGAGGGCACGATGGCCTGGCTGCGGGCGCGGGTCGCCCGCTTCAGCAGTGGGGGCGCGCATGCGCGGCGGCGGGCATTGGCGGCCGAGGCGCTTGGGTCGCTCGGTGCGCTCGGTGTGCTCGGCGGGCCGGACGCGAACGCCGAGGCGTTGCGCGATGCGGCGCGCATCCGGGCGCGGGAGCTGCTGAGCGTCCCCGGCACGGTCGAGGTGATGACGCGGGTGGCGCGTGTGGTGCCCGCCGAAGTACTCGCCACGTCCCTCGGCCTGCGCGTCACGGCGGACACGGCCGCGCTGGTGGGGGACGTGGCCGGCGCGTACCACGCGCACGGCGAGACCGTCCCGGCCGCGGACCGCGCCCTCACCCGGCTCGTGGCGGACTGCGGCGGTACGTGGGACGAGGCCACGGCGGCCCGCATCGGCCTGCTGGTGCAGGCGTACGACGCCACGGCGGGACTGATCGGGAACGCGGCGTACCTGGCACTGACGGGACCCGCGCCGGATCCCTCACCCGGGCCGCCCGCCGACTACGTTGCCGACCCCACCACCGATTCCGCCCCCGCTCCCGCCCCCGACGCCGCTGCGGACCTGTTGGCCCGGACCCTGCGCACCGACCCACCCGTACGGGGCACCCTCCGCGCCACCGTGGACGGCGGCGACCCGGTACGGGTCAGCCTGGTCACCCCCGACGGATCGCTGGCCTTCGGCGCCGGGGCGCACGCCTGTCCCGGGCACGCCCACGCCCGGGCCCTCGCGGCCGGAGTGCTGGACGCGCTGCTCGCGCGCGGCTGCCGCCTGGTCCGCCCCGGTGTCGCGTACGAGCCGTCCGTGAACCTGCGGGTGCCGGCGGCGCTGGAGGTGACGTGCGCGTGAGTACGGACCGGAACTGCACCTTCCACGCCCTGCACCACGCCGACGCGCCACTGCTGCTCCCCAACGCCTGGGACGCCGCCTCCGCCACCGCTCTCGCCGCCGCGGGCTTCGCCGCGATCGGCACCACGAGCCTGGGCATCGCGGCCGCGCTGGGCGAGCCGGACGGGCGGGGTTCGGCCCGCGTGCGGGACGCCACGGTCGCCCTCGCGCGACGGCTCGGCAGTCGCCTGCCCTGCCCGTACACGGTGGACATCGAAGGCGGCTTCGGTGGCGGTCCGGAGGAAGTGGGGGCCCTGGCGCGGGAGTTGGCGGAGGCGGGTGCGTCCGGCGTCAATCTGGAGGACGGGCTGCCGGGCCGGACGGGCGACGGCCCGCTGGTCGCGGCCGGGCGGCAGGCGGAGCTGATCCGCGCGGTCAAGGAGTGCGCGCCGGACCTCTACGTCAACGCCCGTATCGATACGCACTGGCTCGTGGACGACCCGGCGACGCGGCCGCTGGACGAGACGCTGGCCCGCGCCGAAACGTATCTGGCGGCCGGGGCGGACGGAATCTTCGTACCGGGCGTCGCCGACGAGCGGGCCGTCGCCACGCTCGCCGCGGGCATCCCGGCGCCGCTGAACGTCCTCTACGCACCGGGCCCGGACGGGAGCCGGGGCCGTCTCGCCCGCTTGGCGGAGCTGGGCGTACGGCGCGTCAGCACCGGCTCACTGCTGTTCCGTTCGGCGCTGCACGCGGCGGTGACGCTTGCCGAGTCCGTACGTGCGGACGGGGCGGACCGGGCGGACCGGGCGGAGGGTGCGGGTGGATCCGGTGGGCCCGGTGGGCCCGGTGGGTTCGATGGGGCGGGCGGCCTTGCCGGTGTGCTCGGTTATGGGGAGGTGCAGCGGCTGGCGGAGTGACGGGTCCGACGGGGCGGGGGAGGGGAGGAGCGGGGAGAGGATGCGGATGTGCGGGACGCGGGGCGCCCTCGGCCGCTTCGGCTCAGGCCTGCTGCGCCTGGCGGCGCCGGTGCACCGCGATGCCCACAGCCGCCGCGCCGACCACACCGGCCGCGCCCGCGATCCCGCCCGCGGGGAGCTTGCCGACCCGCTCGGCGATCCCGGCGAGGCCGTCCTCGGGGAGCACGGCGGACAGGCGGCCCGACGCGTGCTGGGTGATGGCTCCGGTCTTGGCGTGGGCGTCGGCGGCGTCGGAGGTGCCGGCGGCGAACGCGCCGCCCGCCGGGAGGAGCAGGGCGGCCGCGATGCCGGTCGTGACGGCGGCGGTACGGATCACGGAGCGGCGCTTTGCCCGCATGGAACGACTCCTCGTCGTGGCGGCCCCGACCGGGCTGCCGTAGGTCTGCTGCTTCGTAGAAGAATGTACGAGGCGTCTTTCACGGCGATCCGTAGGTTGTGTAACAGCCTGCGCCATCTCTGCGGGCAGTGATGTCACGGCATGGGCGCAGGTACCGTACGCGCGCCGCCACTATGGGTAACTTTGTCTCGTTACGTAGCTCTGTGTCCGTGTCCGTAAGGCCGCGGGACGCGTCGGACGGGAAGGCGGTGGGCCGTGCGGCGCCGGACGCTCCCGGCGGTGGCACTGTTCGTGGTGCCGCTGCCGCTCGCCCTGGCGGCGGGCTGCGCACCCGTCGCCGGCCTGCACGACGACGGCCGGGCGCGGAACGTCACGGCCCCGCTCGCCCTCTGGGCGGACCGTACGCCCGCGCCGCGCGTCCGCGACGAGGACCCCGGCGGCCAGCGCGCCGTGCCGGGCATCGCCCGAGTCCCCTCCGGTGACATGAAGGACACCGACCCGGCGGCCGTCGTCCGGGCGGACTTCGGGGCCGACGGGGACCGGCCGCCCCGCCCGGACGCCGTACGCAGCCCGGTCCTGCACGACCTCACCGACGACGGAAAACCCGACCTGATCAGCGCCGTCGACCTGGACGGGCGCACCAGCCTGCTGCGCGTCTACAGCGTCCGCGACCAAGTCGTGACGCGCGTCCTGGCGATGCGCGCCGTCCTCGCGGGAGTCGAACTGGCCGCGGGCCACCTCGCGGTGCGCGAACCCACCAAGGACCCGCGCTACGTCAGCGTCACCGACTACGTATGGGACGGCAGCCGGATGGGCCTGTGGGACCTCACCCTGGACGAATACCGGACCCCGCAGAACCCGCTGCCCACGACGCCGTCGGGCGTGCCGTCCCCGGGGGCTTCCACATGACCCGCCCGGTGCTCTCCCTCCGCTGGAAGATCGCGCTCACCGTCACGGCGGTGTGCTGCGCGGTCGCCGCCGTACTGGGCGTGCTGGTCCACAACGCCGTCGCCCGTCAGACCGTCGGCCAGGTACGCAAGGAGACGCTCACCGACCTCGACGACGCGCTGGACCTGTACGAGTACGGCACCTCCCGCGAAGGTCTCAACTCCGTACTCGATCCCGCTGAACTCCCGCCACAGCTCCGCACGTTGGTGCACCACGACCGGCGCGGCAGCATGGTCGGCACCTACCACGGGCAACGCGTGATGTGGACGGCGGCGCCGGCCGGCGACCAGGTGATGGCGGTCTGGTCCCCGTACGAGAACACCCGCCGCTCCCTGGAGAACCTCGACACGGCCATCTTCGGTTCCGCCGTCCTCGCCGCCACCGCCGTCGCCCTCGCCGGACTGTTCCTCGCACACCGCATCAGCCGCCGGCTGAGCACCACGGCGGCCGTCGCGCGCCGCATCACCGCGGGGGACCTGGACGCGCGGGCCGGCACCGAGGGGGAGGGGCGGCGGGGCCGGCCGGGGGCGCAGGACGAGGTGGCGGCGGTGGCCGCGGCGCTGGACTCGGTGGCCGGCTCCCTCCAGGGCCGTCTCCAGGCCGAACAGCGCTTCACCGCCGACGTGGCCCATGAACTGCGCACCCCGCTGACCGGCATCCTCGCCTCGGCCGAGCTGCTGCCCGAGGGCCGTCCCAAGGAGATGATCAACGACCGGCTGCGGGCGCTGCACCGGCTCACCGAGGACCTGCTGGAGATCTCCCGCCTCGACTCCGGCGCCGAACGCCCCGATCTGGCCGCATACGAACTGGGCGCGCTGGTCCGCGGTTCGGTGCGGGGCACCGGGTTCGACACCGAGGTACGGGTGGTGCGGGACGCGGTCGTACGGACGGACCGGCGCCGCCTGGACCGCATCCTGTGCAACCTGGTCCTGAACGCGCACCGGCACGGGCGGCCTCCGGTCGTGGTGACCGTGGACGTACCGGACGGCGGGGCGGCGTACGGGGGAACGCCGTACGGGGGCACGGTGTATGAGGGTGCGGCGTACGAGAGCGCGGCGTACGAGGGAATGCCGTACGACGGGTCCGTGCGCGACGGATCCGTGCGCGACGGGACCGTACGCGACGGAGCGCACCGAGGCGCGCCGCCCCCGGTCCCCGTGGTGGAGGTACGCGACCACGGCCCCGGCTTCCCGGACGAGCTGCTGCATCGCGGCCCGCAACGTTTCCGTACCGACGCACCGGGCCGCGGCAAGGGACACGGCCTCGGCCTGACCATCGCGGTCGGCCAGGCGACCGTCCTGGGCATCGAACTGCACTTCACCAACGCACCGGACGGCGGCGCGCGAGCCGTTCTCCGCCTTACCCCGCCCCCGCTCCCCGTCCGCTAGCCGTTCCCGTCCCCGTGCCTGTCCCCGTTCCCGTCCGACCGGTCCGGATCGCCAGGGCATACACCCGGGTGATCTGGTGCGGGCTGTTGTTGTTGTCCGACACGATGAAGAGCGGCAGCCGCCCCTTGTACGGGCCCGAGGCCAGCGGCGCGGTGCCGAGCGCCATCCCCTCGGCGTTCTCCAGCAGCGGGTTGGTCTGCGGCTGCGCGGCCGCCGAGCCACCACGTGGGCAGGTGACGAGATCGACCGGCTCCCACTTCTTCGCGAAGGCGTCGACCGGCTCCGCCTGCAACGACGCGACCCTGGAGACGTCCTTCGCCCGGCTCAGGTCGGCCCCGAAGACGCGCACCGCGTTGCCCTGGCCCTCGGCGTGGTTGGTCTCCAGTACGAGCAGCCGGTCGCCGCCCAACGCCACCAGCTCCGAGACCCGCAGCCCGGCCGCCGACTGGTAGGCGAACTGCTTGTCCGGTACGTACGCGCCGCCCGGCGTCCCCTTGAAGCGCTGGATGCGCAGCAGGCTGCGGCCGCGCGCCTTGCCGTCGCGGAAGAGCGGCGCCTCCATGCCCGCGTACAGATACCGGCCGTCCGGGGACGCGCCCAGCGCCTCCAGATTCTCCGGCCCGGCCCATTCGACCAGGTTGCGCGGCAGCTCGATGCGGCCCGTCTCGGCGCCGTCCGACACCCGGAACCTGCGGATCGACGGGCCCGCCTCCGAGGCGACCAGGACGGTACGCCCGCCCTTCTCCAGGACGAGCCCCTCACCGTCAAAGCGGCCGCCGCCGGTGGGGCGGAGGGTGCGCAGGTGGACGGCGCGGGCGGACGGTGGCGAGGCGCCCGACGTACCGAGGTCGAGGTCGAAGATCCGGCCCGGCGCGTTGTCGGCCAGCGCCCACGCCCGGGAGGGGCCGGACATGGCGAGGCCGGACAGACCGTCCACCGGTACGGCACCCTCGTACTCGACACCGTTGAGCGCGTCGCTGTGGCCGATCAGCGCCACGTCGGCCGAGCAGGCGCCGGAGGACGGCTCGTCGTCCCGCCACTGCCACCACACACCGGCCGGGACCGCCACCGCCACCACCGCGACGCACAGGACAGTGATCAGCGCCCGGCGCCGGAGCTTCCGCGCCTTGGCGGCTTCCGGGTCGGGGGTGGGGCTGCGGGGGTGGGTGTGGCGCCCGAGGTGCCAGCGGGGTGTGGGATACCTGCGTTTCCTGGTGGTCCGGCGCCGGTTTGGTCGGTGGGGCCGGTGTGACCGGGCTGACCAGCGTGTCCAGCGTGGCCGAACCGATCGGCCAGTCCGGTCCGTCCGGTCAGTCCGGCCTGCCCGACCTCTCCGGACTGGCCCGGTGGGGGAGCGGGGCGCGCCGCACGATTCCGTACGAACGGCAGCTTCTCGATGCCGTTCTGCGCCTGCTGCTGCGGCAGCGGACGGTTCTTCTCGCGCAGGGCGCGGCGGACTTCCCGGTAGATGGCTTCAAGACTGAGATGGTCGTGGGGCGGGGAACCCGCGGCCATGCCGGCTGCCGCACTCTCCGGCCCCGGCCCCGGCCCCGGCCCCGGCCCCGGCCCCGAAGGCGATTCCGGGCGCGGGCCGGGGATCCCCTCCCGCAGCACCCGCAGGAACTCACCGGTGAAAGCGGTGTGCTCCTCACCCTCAGGCGCCAGCGCCTCGACGTTCCAGGGCGTCGAGGTGAGCAGGTACGAGACGCCCTCCAGGCTGTCCATACCCTCGAACAGGGCCTCACCCAGCTGACTGGACGCCTGCTGCGTGGCCGCCACCGTGGACATGGTGCCGCCCATGGTCCCGGCGGACATGCCCTTGATCACGCTGCCGCTGTAACAGCAGTCGAGGATGATGATGCGGCGCTTGGGCGGCGTACGGGTGCCCAGGGCACTGCGCAGCCATGTGTACGGGATGCCGCTGTGCACCTTCCCCGGTTCCGTACCGGGCAGCGTGAGGTACAGGCCCTCTTGCCGCGAGTCGAGGAAGCCGTGGCCCGCGTAGTACACGATCAGCGTGTCCCGCGCGGCCCGTACCGCCTCCTCGATGGGCTTCAACGCCGCTGTGACCGTACGGGGGTTGGGCACGATCCGGCAGTTCTTCTTGGGCATGCCCCCGATGGTCCGGTCGGTCAGCGCGGCCTTGAGCGCCTTGAGGTTGTTGCGGACCCCCGGCAGCGGCGGCAGATTGGCGTACCGGTCGACCCCGATGATCACACAAGCCGACTCCGCCGGATCGAACGCCGGCCCCGCTTCTCCCCCGACCCCACTCATTCCGTCAGCCCCCACCCATCCCGTCAGCCCCACCCGTCCCGCCTTCACGCGCTTCTCCCGCACGCGGTTGCCCCGCGCCCTCTCCTCCCGGGAGCCCTTCTCCCGCCCCCGTCACCCCACCGCCCCCACCCCCTGCTCCCCCGTCCTCCAATCTCTCCAACTCCTCCAACGCGCGAAGAACGCTCCGGACACCGTCCGTGTCCGCCGTGGCGAAAGTGACCCGTACACCGTTGCGTTCGACCGTCACCTTGGGACGCGCCGCGTACGCCCTGCGCCAGCCGTCGATGGCGAGGGCGAGGCTGCTCAGCTGGAACGCGCTGTCGACGATCAACTGGACGGCGTCGAACCCCAGCCCCATCTCCCCGGGCCTGTTCTCCCTCTTCCGCAGCGAGACGTCCGCGCTCCGGCCCACGGCGGCATCGTCCGCCAGCCACTCGCACAACGACCGCAACTCCAGGTCGCTCTCCGCCTCGTCCAGCCTGACCTGGATTCTCATCAGCCCCCCACACGCCGGTCCGGCCTCACATCAACTCTCGCCCCATACCCACCCCCTTCGCGGCAATTCCCGGAACCGCGCGCAATCACCCTGTGCGTGTGCGCTTCGACCGATCGGCCGTCATGGAGACGGATGCACGGCGGGCGGCCGGCTGCCAAGATCCCCCACATGTCGAACGTTCCATCGATGACGTACACCCGTATCGGCGCGATCCTGTACGAGATCGGCATGGTCTCCGAGGCGCAGATGCACAGCACCCTCGCGGAGGCGGCCAATTGCGCCGACGAACCGCTGGAGGAGCATGACGAAGCGGCGTGCGCCCTCGAAGAATTCGGTGTGGCGGTCCCCGTGCACGCCGACGACATCGACTCCATCTACGACGACTACGCCACCCTGCTGGAGGACGCCGTAGCGGTCGCCGGCGGCAAGGTCGCCATCACCGACGTACGGGTCGTCGAGGGCGAAGGCGACCTGGAGAACGGCCGCCTGGACCGACTGGAGTTCGAACGGAACGGCAAGCCCATCTCGATCCTGGCCGACCACCTCGCCGAGGACTACTACGACCAGGCCGCCGCCTGCGAGGCCATAGCCGAGACCGCCCACGACGACGACCCCCGCACCTGGCGCCACCTCGACTTCGAACGCCGACCGCACCACGGCTACGACAGCATCATGGTCCTAGCCACCCCCGAACAGGCCGAGGCCCTCCACACCCACCTAGGCTTCACCTTCCCCAACTGACCCCCTCCCTCCTACGCCAAACCGTCTCCTTCCTGATCACGCCACGCCGAACCCAGCTCTCCCCGGCCCCCCGCGGGGGCCCTCACTCCTCCTCAACGGGTGGCTCCCCGCCCCAGTCCCACTCCTCCTCCGGCACCGACTCCTGGCCCGGCCCCGGCTGCCGCCCCGCGGCCGGCGCCGCCACCTGGGCCATCGGCTGCACCTGCGCCGCCGCCGGTACCGCCTGCTCCGACAACACAGCCAGAATCTGCTCGCCGTACTTCGCCAGCTTGTTCTCGCCCACTCCGTTCACGGAGCCGAGCTCGCCGACGCTCGACGGCCGGGCCGTGGCGATCTCCCGCAGCGTCGCGTCGTGGAAGATCACGTACGCCGGTACGCCCTGCTCCTTGGCCGTGCGCCCCCGCCAGGCGCGCAGCTCCTCGAACACCGGCACCGCCTCCTCCGGGAGGTCCACCGGTGCCGCTCGCCGACCCTTGGCCGCCTTCGCAGCCTTGGCCTTCACGGCCTTCTCCGGCTCGCGCCGCATCAGCACCTCGCGCTGTCCCCGCAGCACCTCACCGCTCGCCTCGGTCAGCACCAGCGTGCCGTAGTCGCCCTCCACCGCGAGGAGCCGCTGGGCGAGCAACTGCCGGATGACACCGCGCCACTCGGCCTCCCGCAGGTCCTCCCCGATCCCGAAGACGCTGAGCTGATCATGATCGAACTGGATGACCTTCGCGGTCTTCCGGCCCATCAGGATGTCGACGATCTGACCGGCGCCGAACTTCTGCTTCCGCTCGCGCTGCAACCGCACCACCGTGGAGAGCAGCTTCTGCGAGGCAACCGTGCCGTCCCAGGTCTGCGGCGGCGTCAGGCACGTGTCGCAGTTCCCGCACGCGCTGCTCTCCTGCCCGAAGTAGGCGAGCAGCCGCACCCGCCGGCACTCCACCGTCTCGCAGAGTGCGAGCATCGCGTCGAGGTGCGCCGACAGCCGCCTGCGGTGGGCGTCGTCCCCGTCCGAGCCGTCGATCATCTTCCGCTGCTGGACCACGTCCTGCAGCCCGTACGCCAGCCACGCCGTGGACGGCTGGCCGTCCCGCCCGGCGCGTCCCGTCTCCTGGTAATACCCCTCCACCGATTTCGGCAGGTCCAGGTGGGCCACGAACCGTACGTCGGGCTTGTCGATGCCCATCCCGAACGCGATGGTGGCGACCACCACCACCCCGTCCTCCCGCAGGAAACGGGCCTGGTGCTCCGCGCGCATCCGGGCGTCCAGCCCGGCGTGATACGGAAGCGCCGTGACGCCGTTCTGCACCAGGAATTCGGCGGTCTTCTCCACCGAGGCCCGCGAAAGGCAGTACACGATGCCCGCATCGCCGGCGTGCTCGGTGCGCAGCAATTCCAGCAGCTGCTTCTTCGGGTCACTCTTTCCGGCGATCCGGTACTGAATGTTCGGCCGGTCGAAGCTGGCCACGAAATGCCGGGCGTTCTCCATCCCGAGCCGCGAGGTGATCTCGTGGTGGGTGGCTTCCGTGGCCGTCGCGGTCAGGGCCATCCTCGGGACCTCGGGCCACCGCTCCCGGAGCATCGACAGGGCGAGGTAGTCCGGCCGGAAGTCGTGGCCCCACTGCGCGACACAGTGTGCCTCGTCGATCGCGAACAGCGAGATCTTGCCCCGGTCGAGCAGATTCAGCGTCTGCTCCACCCGCAGCCGCTCCGGCGCCAGATACAGCAGGTCCAGCTCCCCGGAGAGGAACTCGGCCTCCACCAGCCGCCGATCCTCCAGATCCTGTGTGGAATTGAGGAAACCGGCCCGGACCCCCAGCGCCCGCAGCGCGTCGACCTGATCCTGCATCAACGCGATCAGCGGCGAGACGACCACCCCGACGCCCGGCCGCACCAGGGCCGGAATCTGGTAGCACAGGGACTTTCCGCCGCCGGTCGGCATCAGTACGACCGCGTCGCCGCCCGCTATGACGTGCTCGATGATCGACTGCTGTTCCCCGCGGAACGCGTCGTACCCGAACACCCGCCGCAGCACGCTCACCGCGTCACTGACGTCGTCCTCGGTTTCCCCGGCACCGGAAGCCATCTCCACCTCGCTCATGCCTGCAGCGTACGAGCTATCCCGCCACCCGCGCTCAGCCCTGTGGATAACTCCGCACCGGACCACCCCCTCTGCTACTCCCGATCCGAGCCCGTACGACCTTCGTATGGGCCGCGCACGGGCCCAAGCCGCCCCGAAGCGCCTCGCGCCACGCCCCGTACAACGAAAACCGCCGTCCGCCCGTCTCACAGAACGACGAGGAACATCACATATCGCGCCCCGCGAACGGCACGCCGCGCCCTCTGTCCACCCCTTCCACCGCCCAGGCCTGGCCCCTCTCCCTCCGCCGCCAAAACCACCCACAGGACGGAGCCCCACATGCACAACCACAGCCCCTCACCCCACCCGACCCCGGCCCCCGAGTCCACCCACCCCACTGACCCCACTCACTCCATCCGCCCCACGCCCACAAAGCGCCACCACCCAGCCAGGACCACCACAGCCCTCCTGGCCACCCTCACAGCCACAATCGCCACTCTCACCACTATCACCCCCACAGCCTCAGCAACCCCCTCAACCGCTCCCACCACCTCCACCACGCCCCACTGCACCGAACCCGCCCTAACGATCAAGGCATCCATCCCCGTCCCCCAGCACCCCGACATCCTGCGCATCAGCGCCACCAACCGCACCGCCAAGCCCTGCGTAATCGACCGCATCCCGACCGTCACCTTCGGTGACCTCGACGGCGCCGCCGAGCCCGACCCGCCCACCGAGAGCGCTCCGTACCGCCTCGCGCCCGGCTCCACCGCGTACGCCACGGTCCGCACCGTCACCGGCCGGCCCACCCCATCCGCCCGCACCGTCGACTTCATCACCGTCGCCGCAGACCCGTCACACCGCGGCCGCCGCTTCGACGCCACCGCCATCGGCGCCCCGCCCGAAGGCATCCGCGTCTGGACCCCGACCACGACCTGGTGGCGCCCCACGCTCACCTGACACCAACAGGTCAACGCACCACCAACACCGCCAAGTCCCCACCATCGGGAACGGGTTATGCCGAGCCGTCCGCCCCCGATTCCCCCCACCCACCAAAGTGAGCGCATGAGTCTCACGACCGTCGGCGAACCGCCAGGCCCCGTACGTTTCTTCCTCATGTGCGACCGCCTGGGCTGCGGCGCCCGCGCCGTCCTCGACCTGGTCGTCCCCGATCAGCCGCCGGACATCGAGACGGACCTCTTCGGCCACCTCCTGCACAGCGCCAAGGCGGCCGCCCCGAGCATCGCCGACATGGGATGGACGTACTTCCAGGGCGACGGCTACCGGTGCTCGCGCTGCTCGACCCCACGCTCCCAACGCCCCCGAAGAGGCCGCACCCGCTCTTCCTGACCACCACAGCCCTGCCGGCAAACGCCCCTCAGCCAACGCCTACGACCTGGTCATCTCCCGGGCCATCACCCTGGAAGCAGCCCACACACTCAAGGCACTTCGTAACGGACCAACGCCCGCGCGAACGGCTCCCCGGTGGACCGCGCGTAAGCCATCCGCTCGCGCACCTCCCTGAGAGTGCGAGGACGGTAACCGGGCCCGCCGCAACAGCCCATACGAAAACGGACGCCGGCATGCAACAGCACGGAGAGCGTGCGCCAGGCGGCGACATCCCGCCTTTTGGGCGCCGCGAAGGCGGACCCGACGTAAAACAGCGGCGCGGTACACCGGGGGCAGGTCCGGGCGTGGTCGTAACTGCGAGGGGAGGGCTGCTTGTACGAGACCCGGCAGGGCAGGCATACGTACGAGGTCTTTCCGTGGGCCATGCGGTAAGGCTAGAGCTGACCAAGGGCCGGATTCGACCGGTTTATGCAGACTGCGCGAGCTGCTGACCAGGTGGGTTTCCGGCTGCCGACCGAGACGGCGGCCCGCCGCGCGTGCGTGCGGCGCGACGGGCATCTTGAGCCCGCCCAGCACCTCAAGATCGCCGCCGCTCAGAACGGCTGCCCGCAGCGGATGTACGTCATGGCATATGGGCACCGCGAACGCGAGAGCCCCTCCGCCCGCTGGACGGAAGGGCCCTGACCTGCTACTTCTCTGTGCCCCCGGCAGGATTCGAACCTGCGACACCCGCTTTAGGAGAGCGGTGCTCTATCCCCTGAGCTACGGAGGCGGGGCGTGGTCGGCGCCTGGTGGGCGCGCGGCCGGGCTGCTGGTGGGCAGCTTTGGACAGGGTAGCGGATGGGGGGTGGGTGGTGGGGAGGGGCGTGGGGCGTGGAGGTAGGCGGGGCGTTTTCGGCTCGGGTCGGGGGAGGCCGGAAGCGTCCTCGGAGATGGGAGGCGCCCACGCCCCAGGTGGGGGCGTGGGCGCCTCTGGCCGTGTCAGTGCCGGCTACGCGGCCGGCCCGGCCGTGTGGTTAGGGCGCGTGGGCTGGGTTGTCGGGGGTGGGGGAGTTGGTGGGGGTGGTGCGGTGGGCGGACCAGGAGGTGAGGGCGGTGGCGCAGGCGTGGTCCAGGTGGCGCAGGCCGGTGAGGTCGAGGGTGACCTCGCGGTCGTGGGGGAGGGCCTCCAGCTGGTCGAGGATCTTGGGGAGGCGCAGGAAGGTGGCGTTGCCGAGGGCGCTTACCTGGACGGGCTCGGTGGGCGGGGCGTCCAGGCCGGAGATCTCCAGGTGGACGTGCGAGGTCTCCCAGGCGGTCTTGGCGATCGCCAGGAGGAGGCCGATCAGTACGCCCTCGAACATGTTGGTGACGACGATGGCGATGGCCGTCGCGGCGAGGACCACCGCTTCGCCGCGGTGTTCGCGCCACAGGGGGCCGAAGTCGCGTACGGGGATGAGCTTGAAGCCCGCGTGGACGAGTACGCCCGCCAGCGCCGCGACCGGGATGATGCCCAGGGCCGCCGGGACGGCCGCCGCGAAGATCAGCAGCCAGGCGCCGTGCATCACACGGGACGCCTTCGTACGGGCTCCGGCGTTGACGTTGGCGGAGCTGCGCACGATCACCGCGGTCATGGGCAGCGCGCCCAGGATGCCGCACACGGTGTTGCCCGCGCCCTGGGCCATCAGCTCCTTGTCGTACTGCGTACGCGGCCCGTCGTGCAGCCGGTCCACGGCCGCCGCGCTGAACAGGGACTCGGCGGACGCGATGAGGGCGAACGCGAGGATCGTGCCGATCGCGCCGACGCTCGCGAGCTGGGCGAAGTCCGAGCCGCCGGGCGGCTGGACGGAGGAGAGCAGGCCATGGACCTCGACGCGGGCTATGGGCAGGTCGAAGGCGAAGACCGCGAGTGTGGCCAGGGCCACGGCCGCGAGCGGGGCCGGCAGGATGCGGGCCGCGCGCTTCCACCGGGGCCACAGCACCAGTACGGCGATGGTGCCCGCGCCGACCGCGAGGGCGGACAGGGCGGCTCCGGAGCCCGCGGTGCCGGTGACCAGTCCGGGCAGGCCGCCGAGGTTGGCGAGTCCGCTGCCGGGGGCCTTGGCGTCGGTGAGGGTGTACAGCTGCGCGGCGATCAGGACGAGGCCGATGCCCGCCAGCATGCCCTGGACGACGGCCACGGAGATGGCTCGGAACCAGCGGCCGAGGCGCAGGGCGCCCATGGCGAGCTGGAGGAGGCCCGCCACGAGGACGAGTGCGCCCAGCGTGCCGAGTCCGAATTCCTTGACCGCCTCGAAGACGAGGACGGTCAGTCCGGCGGCCGGGCCGCTGACCTGGAGGCTGCTGCCCGGCAGGAAGCCGGTGAGCAGACCGCCGACGATGCCGGTGATCAGCCCGAGCTCGGCCGGGACGCCGGAGGCGACGGCCACGCCGACGCACAGCGGCAGGGCCACCAGGAAGACGACGATGGAGGCGGTGAAGTCCGCCCGGAGGTGGGGCCAGCGGGGGGAGGAGGAAGGGGAGGAGGGGAGGAAGGGGAGGGGGAGGGGGCAGGAGTGGGAGAAGGCTCCTTGGGGTGGGGCGCGCCGTTGGTGCCGGGCGCCGGGGAGGGAGCTGTCACGCCCGTGGTCACGTCCGTGGCCGTGCCCGGGTTCGATTTCGGTGTCATGGAGGGCGCCTTCGCCGTCAGAGGGGGAGGAACGTGTCGGTGTCGGGACGGTGCGCCGTGACCAGGCCGGTGTGGACCTCGTAGTACCAGCCGTGCAGGTTCACCTCGCCCGCGTCGACGCGCTCGCGTACGCACGGGTACTGGCGCAGTCGCGCCACTTGCTCGGTGACGTGCCGCTGGACCGCGGTCGCGACCGTCGGCGCCTCGTCCCTGGGCAGCTCGGCGGAGAGCTCCTGGGTCAGCCAGGCGCGTACGTCGGGAGCGCCGGCGAGATCCTCGCGGCGCGCCATGGCGCCGACCGCCCCGCAGTGCGAGTGACCGCAGACCACGATGTCGGCGACGCGGAGTACCCGCATCGCGTACTCGATGGTGGCGGCCTCCGCGCTGGCCGGCATGTCCGGCCGGTGTACGGGCACGGCGTTGCCCGCCGTACGCAGTTCGAAGAGTTCGCCCGGCAGCGCTCCGGTGATCAGGGACGGGATGATCCGTGAGTCGGAGCAGGTGATGAACAGGGCGAGCGGCGACTGGCCGTCGGCGAGCCGCTGGTAGGTCTCACGCTCCTCGTGCGCGGCCGCGATGCGGGCGTTGAAGGAGCGGGCATGTTCGATGAAGGTTTCCACGAGGGAATGTCTCCTGCTGGTCGGTAAGTGGTGCCATTGAGGGGCATGGCAGAACCCGTTCGACTGGTGCGGAGCAGGAAGCCCCAGCAGTGCTTCTCAGCAGCGGAATACGCAGTGGAGACAGTGCAAGGCGGGGCGGGTGGCCACGCCTGGTCTTGAAGTGGCGAGTGTGGCGGCGGTGCCGGTGGGTGCGGAGCACAGGACGGCGGTCGGGTAGGACCGGGCCGCGCACGGGTGTGACGGCAGCGGCCGGCGGTACGGGGACGGCGCGCCCGGCGCGGCCCGCGTGCAACGGCGCGCCTGGTTACGGTCCTTGTCCTTCTCGCGCCCGGGATCGCGTTCGTTGTCGCGCCGGTACTGGATGCCCGTGGTGGAGTCGGCCTGGGCGGGGGACACCTGGGTGGGGGTGCCGTGCGCGCCCGGGGGAGCCGCCGGGGTGGGGGTGGGCGCGGGTCCCTGTAGGGGCGCGGTGCCGGCGGCCGTGAGGGACGGGATCTCGCCGCCCTTGGCCGCTGCCGTTCCGGAGAAGAGCAGGGTCAGCGCCACGATGAAGATGCCGAGGACGCTGAGGAGGTTGAGGGGGTGGGAAGTGTGGTGGGGGGAGCGGTTGTTTCGGGGGTGCTGGTGTTGCGGGCTTTCTGGGCGTGTTGGGGCCGTCGTCGTACGGGGGGCCGTTCGCGGGCCGCCGTGCGCATACGGGGCGGCGTTGTCGGAAGCTTGCCGGGCGGGGTAACGGCGGTGCCGGCGGCGGACTTGGTGGCGGACTCGGTGGCGGTGGCCGAACGAGTAGCCGTACGCGTCGCCGCGCGCGCCGCTGTACGGACCGCCGTACGGACCGGCCCCGCGCCCGGCGGGCTGTGCGGACGGTTGGAGGCGGTGTAGTGGGCGGGGTGCCCGGCGGTGTCCGGGCGGGTTTGCAGCTGGGGGAGGCCTTTGCGGCCCGTGAGGCTTTTGAAGTACTTCATGTCTGCTCCCCGGCCACAGACGTACTCACGCCCGCACCCGCACCCGTACCCGCACCCGTATCCGTACGCCCTACACGCCCCACGCGCCCCCTCAGCACCAGCAGCGGTACGAGGCCCAACGCCACGATCCCCCCGCCCAGCGACAGCGTGGAGTAGCCGCCCGTGGCCACGACCAGCCCCGATGCCATGCCGCCCGTGGCGCCGGCGACGGCGATGCCCACGTCGACCAGGCCCTGCGTCGAGGCGCGGGTGGCCAGCGGTACGGCGTCGGTGACGATGGCGGTGCCGCTGACGAGGCCGAAGTTCCAGCCGATGCCCAGGAGTACGAGGGCGGTGGCGAGCGCCGGTACGGAGTGGGCCGGCGCGAGGGCGGCGAGGACGCCCGCGGCGAGCAGGACGATGCCGGAGGCCGCCGCGACGCGCACCCGGCCGACCCGGTCCACCAGCATCCCGGTGAGCGGCGAGGGCAGGTACATCGCCGCCACGTGCAGGGCGATGACGAGCCCGGCCGTCTCGGTCGCGTGGCCGTGCGCCCGCATGTGGACGGGCGTCATCGTCATGATGGCGATCATGACGAGCTGGGTGAAGGTCATGACGACGGCGCCGGTGACGAGCTTGGGGGTGTCGATACGGGCCGCGGGGGCGGCGGGAGCGGTCGCCCCCGCAGGCACGTCCTGCGCCGCCTCCGCGCCGGCAGCGGTGTCCGTCTCCGCCGACGCCTCCTTCGCCTCCGCGAGGCGCCGCGCCAGATGCAGCGGGTCCGGGCGCAGGAACAGCCCCAGCACCACAGCCGCCGCCGCATATGCGACCACCGCCAGCAGGAACGGTCCCGCCAGGCGCGGCACGCCCAGGCCGTACGCGACCTCGCCCGTCACCCCGACCAGGTTCGGCCCGATCACCGCACCGAGCGTGGTGGCGAACAGGACCAGGCTCACCGCACGCCCCCGCCGCGTCGGCGCGGCCAGGTCGGCGCCCGCGTACCGGGCCATCAGGGTCGTCGCCGTACCCGCCCCGTAGACGAGGAGCGACAGGAACAGCAGCCATACGGAACCGAGGCCCGCGGCGGCGACGACGCCGAGGCTGCCCAGCCCGGCGGTCGCGTAGCCCGCGGTGAGACCCGGCCGCCGGCCCCAGCGCTGGCAGACCCGGCCGATGCCGACGGCACCGAGCGCCGCCCCGCCCGTGAACAGGGCGGCGGGCAGGCCGGCCAGTCCCGTCGAGCCGAGCATCTCCTCCGCCAGCAGCGCCCCCACCGTGATGCCCGCGGCCAGCCCGGCGCCACTGAGCGTCTGCGACAGCGCGAGCACGATGAGCACGCGCTTCTGCTCCGGGGGCTCCAAAACTTCTGCTGCTGGATCGCCGTGCGGGCCGTGCGGCGAGGCGTGGGATGTGGCATGTGATGCCGGTGTGCCGGGCCGAGCGCTCATGGGGTCCGTTTCCTCGTTCTCGGGCTGCCCCGAAAGCGCGCTCAGGGCGCGCCGGCAGGCTGGAGCGCCGCGATGTCCCGCAGCGACATGCTCAGCTGGTCGTGCAGGAAGCGCACGATCGTCCAGTGCGGCAGGGCGCCCTCGTCGAAGGGGCCGAACTCGCGGACGTACAGCGGTATCCAGCGCAGGGCCTCCTCGATCGCCTGCTCCCGCCCCGGTTCCTGCTGGTACGCGTCGTAGCCGATGCTGCGGTGCTCGATGAAGAACCGTCCCGGCAGCCGCCGCTCGCACCATTCCCGGTACTCGCGCGTCTGGAGGATGAGGTAGTGCCAGATCTCGTCGATGTCCTGCTCGACGGGCAGGAAGAGACCGCTGAGCCGCTCGCGGTGGCGGGAGACGAGGTAGAGGTAGCGCAGGCACTCGGTGACCTGCCGCTCCACGTACGCGGTCTCGGCGCCGCTCAGCGCCACGAAGTGCTCCACCACTTCGGCGTGCAGGCGCTCACCGAGCAGGGCTACGAGGTCGTCGGTCGTGACGCGCGGTTCCTGCGTCTGCGAGGTCATGGTGCTCCCGGTGTCTTCGGGTGGGGCCGGTGTCTTCGGGTGGGGCCGGTTCGGTCGGTGCGGTCGGTACGGATGTCTTCGGGGCCGCTCCGTGTGCCTCCGAGCCGTACGGAATCGGAGACGATCCGTACGGAACCGGAACTCACCCGTACGGCTTCGGAGCCCGCCCGCACGGATTCGGAGCCCGCCCGTACGGCTTCGGAACCCATCCGTACGAAACCGCATCCCCTCCGTACGGATTCGAGCACGCCGCCTTCAGCCGGCGGCCTGCTCCCGCTCCAGCCACGCGTACTTCCCCGACTTCCCGATCGGAATGTGCGCGCGGTGCTCGACGCGGCACGGAAGGCCCGTCAGCCGCTCCACCCCCGTGCTCAGCGCCGCGGCTTCCGCCGCGCCCACGGGAGCGCCGTCGAAGGTCGTGTACCGCAGTTCGGCGGGGCTGCGTGGTCCGTCGCCGCTCCGGTCCCCGGGCACGTACAGCTGGTGGACGAACACGCGGGACGACGCCGCGCTGACGCAGTCGTCGAGGTCGCCCTGCGCGACCGGCCCCTGGCCGTGTGCCGACGCGAGCAGCTCCTTCTCGCGGCCGCAGAACCGGGAGATCTTCTCCGGGTCCGGTGTGCCGTCGAGCGTGCGCGCGCAGTCCCCGGAGCGGTAACGGATCAGCGGCATGTACGGGTTCCGGACGCTCGACACGATCATGCTGAAGAGGTGGCTGCCCGGCTCCACCGGGACCAGCTCGACGCTCATCTTGTCCAGGTACGGGTGGTACCGGCCGTGCCGGTCGCTGTAGTAGAGGTAGCCCAGTTCGGTGCTGCCGAACAGGTCGATGACCGGGCAGTCGAAGTGCTCGGTCAGGTAGCGCCGCACGTTCACCGGCGTGTACTCGTACGCGTGCACGATGCTCGCCGGGCGCGGGAAGCGGTCCCACAGGCCCCAGTCGGTCACCTTCCGCACGAGGTGCGCCAAGTGGTAGCTGCTGCAATCGAGGTGGTAACGGCCCTGCGGGTGTGCCTGCTGGGCCGTACGGATCTCGTCGAGCATCCGCTCGACGTCCGCGCGCTCCCAGAGGGCCGGGTCGAGCGTGAGGTTGACGTAGAAGGTGCGCTCGTCGAGACGCCGGTCCGCCAGGTCGGGTACGGGCGCGAGCGCGGTACGGCCGTGCTTCTTGGCGTTGACGCGCGCCACGTGCTCGGTGGCCAGCACGGTGGTGAGGGAGACGCGGCGGCACCCCTCGTGCCAGGTGCCGGAGATGTCCGGGTGCTCGCTCCACAGCTGGTAGTACGAGTTCAGCAGGAAGTACGGAGGCCGGATGATCTGCATCCGCGCATGGTTGGTGCCGGTGGAGAGCACGTACTCCGCGGCGCCGGCGGCGAGTGCGTCGGCCAGTGCCGGTGTCATCCAGTTGTCCGGAAATCCCCGGGCGATCTCGGGCTTGTCCAGTATCGGGAAGTGCCCCCGCTCTATCGACGAGCGGTAGATCGGTATGTCCCTTATCCGGTTCACGATGTCGGCGGTCGGTTGTCCCGGCCGGCTCGGCTGGCCTTCCATGGTCACCCTCAGGTCTGTCGTGTCTGGCGGACGGGGAGTGATCGGTGTCGTGGCGTACGAGAACCTGCGCGAAAAGCGTAGGAAGCGAGCGGAACGCGTGGATTCCGCGGAATGGGGTGGCGGGGAGTTGGCCGGAGGTGTGCGGGCCGCCGGCCAACTCCCCGCCCGGAAGGCTCAGCGCCCGGTCAGGAAATACATCCCGTTTTGGGCGCGGCCGAGGTCGCGCTGATGCAGCCGGACTTCGTCGCGCTGATGCAGCCGTCCTTGCCCGCTTCGCGCGGAGAGTTCACGGCGACCCACTCGCGCCAGACGCCGTCCTGGGCCATCTTCTTGATCAGCTGTTCCATGTCCGTCGAGCCTCCGAAGGCAGGGGATGGTGGAAAACGGCGATGATCAGCCACGCGGGTCGCGCGGGTGCCGCTCCCTAGAACGTAAAAGAAGGACCAAGTGATCGTCAAAGGCTCGCAATCCCGGTATGGCTCAAACGTCGACATGGACGGACACTTTGGCTTGATCCTTCCCCTCGTGCCCACAGCTCGCAAGGGATGTGTGGCCGGTAGTAGCCGTCCGCGGCCGATAGGCGTACGGTGCCCTGCTGGTCTGGACCACGGAATTGGTACGCCGTGAACATGACAACAAAAACAGTGGCCGGAACGGTGTGGAGCGGCTTGTTTGCGACAAGGTGGCCGCAAGGTGAACATGCGGTGAACCGTCGAACGCCCGGCGAATCTTCCGAAGCCGTAGCGGAATGGCGCGTGATGTGCGGTGCTTCGCAGGGGTGATTCGGGCGGGTGGCGGTGGGGTTCTCGGGTGACATTTCCGCGCGTATGCGGCGTGAGCCGGTATTCGGTGGTTGCGGCCGCTTCAGCCGGTAGGCGAGGTCTTGTATGTATGCGTGTACGGATTTTCGGACGGGCGTGAACGGGTTCCCGTACCCGCGTTCACGCCCGCGCCTGTTTTCGAGCCCGCTTTCGCGTCTGTTTTCCTTGCGGGGCTCGCGCTTGACTGGCCGTCACATTCGAGGCCCGGTGCCGAGCGTGGCTCCGGATTCAGGGGCCTTGCCTTCACCTTTGCGGTGAACAGCTCCTGGCCGTTCTGGCGCGCGGTAACCCGTACGTGGACGAGCCCGGAGCAGTCGTTCCGCGATGCCGGCCCCGATTCCTCTCCCGGCTCCTCCCCCACTCCACCCCCGATGCTCCCCATTCCGGAACCGATTCCGTCCGGTCGATCACCGTGGCCTCTATCCAGCTCGGTGCGTCCAGTTCGGCGTACCGTGCGAATACGGTGCTCAGGCCGACGGGTATCACCGGCAGCGGGTGGAGTACGGCATGGACGGCCTGGTGCGTGGCTTCCAGCAGCAGCATTCCGGGAGCGTGGTCGACCGGGTGGTCGAAGATGACCGGGTGGGTGGTGTCCGTGCGGAGCTGCCAGCGGTTGCGGGTGTCCGTGGGGGAGAGCACCACGCTCTCGTACTGGGCGCGGGCCACCCGCCGCGGCGCGACCGGCGGCGGCAGCGGCACCGCGCGGGCCATCGCCTCGGAGGCGTCACCGTACGCGCCGCGCAACCGGCGGTAGACGGCCGGAGCGTGGCTGGTGAAACGGGCGACCGCGGTACCGAGGTGGACGCCGTTCCGCGTCGCCTCGACGTCCATGGTCAGGGCGCTCAGGGTGTCGCCGCGACGCCTGATGCCGGAGCAGACGATGCGTAGTTCGATCTCGGTGGGGGCAGTCTCGGTACGCAGCACGCCGGGTTCGAGCGCATAAGTGAAGTGGTCCCAGATCAGCTGGTGTCCGAACGGCACGCGGTAAGCGAGGTGCGAGAGCAGCGGAATGGTCTGCCGGATCGTCTCGACGAGCAGAAGGGGGTCGTGCAGCCGGTTCCTGGAGGAGTAGAAGGCGTGGGCCCGCGGCCATTCCGCGGTCACGACGTGGACGTCCGGAGCCGTCTCCTTCCAACTGGTGAGCAGGACTTCGGACAGCGCCGTCTTGTGTACATACTCCTTGGGCACGGTGGTGGTGAGCGTGCGCGGGCACGGACCGGTGGCAGGAGCAGGTGCGGAGATCTCCGGAAGCCGGCCGGTGGTGCTCATGCGGATGTCCCCCTGAGGAGTGTCTACAGGTCCGGTCCTGTTCGGTCCTGTCTGGTCCGGTCCGGCCCTTTGTGGTCCGTAGTGGTCCGGCCGGGGCTCTCGGGCAGGTCGTCGCCGTCCTGCGGGATGCCCGGCGGCCAACAGGAGCCGCGGTGGGTCCGGTTCGGCTGTCACCGTGTGAGGGCCTCGGCGCTCATAAAATAAATACTATTCTTTTTGTTCGTCGAGGGAGCTGGTGCTGTCCATGCAGGAGCGCGCGGTCAGGACACGTGAGGTCATCCTCCGGGCGGCCGCCGAGGTCTTCGACGAGTTCGGGTTCAGCGGCGCCAGCATCAGCAAGATCATGAAGCGCGCCGGTGTGACCCAGGGCGGGATGTACTTCCACTTCCCGTCCAAAGAAGCCCTGGCCAGGGCGGTTATGGTCGAGCAGAGCGAGGGCTTGCGGATGCCGCCCGGAGAGGACGGCCTCCAGCGTCTGGTCGACATCACCCTGTATCTGGCGGAGGAGTTGCAGTCCAACCCCACCCTGCGGGCGGGCGTCAGGCTCGCGGCCGAGCAGGGGAGTTCGGCGTCCAGGACGACTCCGCGTACCGCATCTGGGCCGAGCAGTTCGGCGGCCAGCTACGCGCCGCGCGGGAGAAGGGCGAACTGCTCCCCGAGGTGAACGTGGACGAGCTGGCCTGGGTCCTGGTCAGCGCCTACACCGGCACGCAGCTCTTCTCGCAGATCTCCACCGGCCGCGCTGACCTGCACAAACGCGTCGTATCCCTCTGGCGCTACCTTCTCCCGGGCGTCGCCGCGCCGGCCGTCAGGCAGCAGGTCGGACTCGCGGCACGGCGGAAGCGGGCGGTGGCCTGAGGGCGGGAAGCGGACGCGTACGGTGACGGGGAAAGGTGTGGCGAAAGGCACGGCTGAGGGCATGGTGCGTGACGTGGCGGACGGTGCGGCGGCGACGGCTCCCCGGCGGGTGGTGGTGACCGGGGCGACCGGGTTCATTGGATCCGCGGTGGTACGGGGACTGCTGGCTTATCCGAATCCGGATTCGGTTTTGCCGCGCTCGATCCACCTTCGCGCCGTAGCTCGCAAGCCGCCGGAGCCCGCCGGGGCCCCGGGTTCCCTTCCGTACCCGGGTTCCCTTCCGCCCCCAGATTCCCTCCCGTTCCCGGGTTCGCTCACGTCCCCAGAATCCCTCACGTCCCCAGATTCCCTCCGGGCCTCGCCCCCGCCCCCGCGGCCGGACACGACCGTCCCCGTCGAATGGGTCACCGCCGACCTCGCCGATCCCACCTCCCTGCGCGGTGTCTGCGAAGGCGCCGACGTCCTGCTGCACCTCGCTTCGGACATCGGCCGGGACGAGGAGCGCTGCGAGCTGGTCAACGTGCGGGGCACCGCCGCCCTCGTAGGCGAAGCGGTACGGGCGGGTGTCGGCCGGATCGTCCAGCTCTCCACCGCCGCTGTGTACGGGGCCGGGCCGCACGCCGGGCCGGGCGTGGGCGAGGTCGAACCCGCGCCGCTCTCCCCGGCGAGCCGCACCCGCCTGGCCGCCGAACGTCCGGTGCTGGAGGCGGGCGGCACGGTGCTGCGGCCGGGCCTGGTGCTCGGCGCGGGCGACCGGTGGGTGGTTCCTGCGCTGGCCGAACTGCTGCACCGGGTTCCGGCGCGCTGGGACGGCGGGCGCGGTCTGCTGTCCGTCGTGGCGGTCGAGGATCTGGCCCGCCTGTTCGCGCGGCTGGCCCTGGCGCCGGAGGCCGTCCCTGGTGGCGTGTACCACGCCAGTCACCCCGTCCCCGTACGCAACGGGGACCTCATGGACACCCTGATCGGCCACGGCGTCCTCCCGCGGCCGGGCGCCACCTCATCTCAGGGCGCCACCTCACCTCAGGACGGCCCCGGCTCCGCCCTCGCCCCCGGTCCCGTCCTCGCCTCCGGACCCGCCCCCGCCCCCGACCTCTCCTGGGACGCGTGCCTGGAGCGCCTCGAAGCCGTCCCCGGCCGGGTGAGCGAGCGGCAGTTCGCCCTCCTGGCCAGGGACCACTGGTACCGCAGCGACGAGGTGTGGAAGGTGGCCGGCTGCGACCCGGGCCCCGGCCCTCTCGTGCGGCTCGCGGAAGCCGCCGACTGGTACCGCTCCCACCTCCAGGCCCGCGCCTGAACCGGCGCCCACCTGCGGACCCGCGCCTGAACCGGCGCCCACCTCCAGGCCCGCGCCTGAACCGGCGCCCACCTCCAGGCCCGCGCCTGAACCGGCGCCCACCTCCAGGCCCGCGCCTGAACCGGCGCCCACCTCCAGGCCCGCGCCTGAACCGGCGCCCACCTCCAGGCCCGCGCCTGAACCGGCGCCCACCTGCGGACCCGCGCCTGAACCGGCGCCGCCTTCGGGGCCGCGCCTGAACCGGCCTTCGCCACTAGACCACGCCTGAACCGACCCCGCCTCCAGGCCCGCGCCTCACCTGCCCCCGGAGCCCACCCTCAGGACACGAACCGCACCGCCGTCAACGTCTGCTCGTCCGGCACCGCCGTCAGCGCCCGGTAGGCGTGTGCCGCCGAGGTCAGCGTCATGTGGTGGTGCCAGCCCGGGAAGGAGCGGCCCTCGAAGTCGTACAGTCCGAAGTCCGTCGCGAGGGTGCGCAGCGTGGCCGTGGGCAGCTGGTGCAGCCGGGCGAGGCCGAGGAGCTGGCCCATGCGGCGGTGCGCCATGTTGGTGAGCCAGATCCGGGACGGCCGGGCGCCGGCCGGTCCGGGCTCCGTGAAGGCGCGGTAGGTGTGGTGTGAGCCGGGCAGGCGTACGGGCGTGGGCGCGGACTGCAGCAGGCGCGGACGTGCGCCCGGGTCACCGGGCATGCCGGGCGTGGCCGGGGTGGCCAGCGCGGTGGCGGCCGGTACGGCGATGACGAAGTCGCGTCCCTGCCGGGCCAGCGCCTCGATGAGCCGTACGGAGTCGGAGTACTCGCTCAGGTCCGCCACGACCGGCGCCGGAGCGCAGGTCGAGCGGGCGGCCTGCGCCTCCACGAGGTCGAGCGCGTGCACCCACATCGGGCGGGGGTGGTTGGTCTCCGCGGCGGGTATGCGGTTGCGGCGCAGCAGCTCGGGGTCGTCGGCCCACTGGGGAGGCAGGAACAGCCGCCAGTCGACGGACACGGCCGCGCTGCCACCGCAGTCACCGGCAGCGGCTGCCCCGGCCGACGCGCCACCGGCCGACCCGTTCGGCGTCGCGCCCGAAGCCGCGCCCGCGGCCCCCGAAGCGGCCGACGCCGACACGGCGGCAGCCGTGGCCGCCTCTCCCACCGGCAGGAACATCCCCATGGCCAGCTGACAGCTGACGGTCCGTCCGGCGGCGGAGTCGAAGCGGCGGTGGACGCCGACGGAGTGACCGCCGCGCTTGGGCAGCACCGCCGGAGCGAGGATCCACGCCCGGGGCGCTGCGGGCTCCTCCGCCCGGCGTACGAGTTCGCGGCGTACCGGGTTCCAGTCCCAGGGGCTGGCGTTGAGGAACTGGTGCAGCGACTGGGAGGCGGTGGGGGAGTCGGAGACGGCGGCGGCCAGCCGGCGTACGGACTTCTTGCCTTCGGTGGTCAGCAGGGCCAGCAGGTACGCGTGGGCCCAGCGGCGCTGGTCGGTACGCGGCAGATGGCCGAAAAGGTCGTCGGCGAAGGCGTCGAACGTCCCGAACGTCTCCGGGTGACCGAACGTTTCGGACTGACCGGATGTGCCGGGCGTGCCGGATGCTTCTGACGTGACGCACGTGGCGGACGTGGCAGCTCTGTCGGAACCGCCGGACGGTCCGGCCGGTGCGGCGGAAGCGGAGCCACCGGAGGCGGCGGCGCGGCGCTCGGGTGCGGCGGGGGCTTCGGTGCGGCCCGGCCTGCGGGCGGTTCCGGTTCGCCCGGCGGGTCCGGTCGAACCGGGGGCCGGGGGACGGCCGGTGCCTCCGTTGCGGGCGGCGGAGCGGCCGTTGCGGGCGGTCCTTCCGGAACCGGCGGGGAGCGTGTCGGTGGTGACGGGAGAGACATCGCGCACACCCGATTTGTCGGACAGACTACGTACTGCGAGCGGGCGACTGGAAGAGAGGGAAGCGGCCAGGGTGTGTGCGGGGGTGCGGGTAGCCGGATGCGCAGTTTCTGTCGTCATGGTGTTCGTTCCCTCCCGTGGTCATCCCGTGAATCGGGCGCCGACCAGCAAAGAATAAAGAACGATCGTTTTTTTTGCGAGCCCACGAGGTCCCGGGCTTTTTTCGTCGTACCAGGAGCCGTCCGGACGCGGCCGGACGGACGCCGAACTACGGGCGGGCGGCGAGGAGACGATCCGTGCGGGCAGGGCCCGGAAACGGGTGCGGGGACCGGCCGGGAGCGGCCCGTGACGGTCCCGCGAGCCGGTACGGACGCACCTCGGGCCGACCGGTGGCGCCGGAGCCCGGCACCGGCCCCCGGGTTCCGCTTCGGCAGCACCCCGCGGACACCTGCGGGCACCCATGGACACCCCGCGGGCACCCATGGACACCCCACGGCCCCTCCGGAACCGCCCCCGCCCCCGAAATCACCCCAAGGAACTGGACGACTGCCCTGAGCCGCCCCCGGTTCCCATACTGATCAAGTCTCCGCCAACTCCCGCCGCGACCGTGCGGCCCGCCAAACCCGCGCCTAGCATGGGCGGTTGGGTGTCACCGGTACGGCGCTGGCAACCGAGGGCGATCACCGAGGCGGGACAATGGCGCGACAGGACCGAGCTGAGCGGACGCGCCGCACCCTGCTGCGGGCCGCCGCCGACGAGATAACCGAGAAGGGGTACGCGGGCGCCTCGATGGCCCGTATCAGCACCGCGGCGGACGTCACGATCGGCGGCCTGACGTTCCACTTCCCGTCCAAGGCGGCGCTCGCCGAAGCGGTCAGGGAGGCCGGCTGCACGCTGACCTGCGGCGCGCTGACCTCCCTCATGGCCGAGAGCAGAATCCCCAAGGCCGCCGCCCGCGGCGGGTTACGACGGGTCGTCACCTTCACCCGTACCCTCGCGCGGCTGCTCGAAGAGGAACCGACCGTACGGGCCGCCGCCCGCCTCGCCTGGGACTTCCCGGAGGACGGCGACACCTGGTACGCGATGTGGCTGCCCTCGCTCAGCGAACTCGTCGAACGCGCCCACCCGGACTTCACCGGCTGGACGACCGCGGAGGCGGTCACCGCCACGGCGGTCTCCGTGGTGACCGGCGCGGAGTTCGCGGCCCGCACCGGCGTACCGCGCGGTGTCGCGGCCGGGCTGTCCCCGACGGCACACGTGGACCGCGTCTGGGGCCTGGTGCTCGGCGCGCGGCCGCCGCTCCTGGTGGGCGGCGACGAGTACCCGGAGAACCGGCTGGCCGGCGCGGACCCGGCGGGCGGGGGCCACGGCGGCGACCACCGGGCGGGCGACCTCAAGGTGCCGGAACACCGGGTGCCCGAGCGCCGGGTGGGGGAGTGCCGGGCGGGCGAAGGCCGGGTGCGCGCCGCGTCACGGTGACATCGACGCCCGACGCCCGACGCCCGACGCCCGACGCCCGAGTTCCGGTGACACCGCCGCCCAGACGCCCGCCGCCCGCCTCCCGAGCCCCGGTGCCACCGATGCCCGACACCGACGCTCGCCGCCCGATGCCGTACGGCACCCGCTCGTGGAGCCCCCGGCGAGTGATCGGCAATTCCGTCGCGCCCCCACTATGGGCCGTGGCACCATCGCTGCCATGCCTGGACTGCCGGAGTTCATGACGCCCGACCAGCTCGCCGCCCGCACGTCACGTGCGCTGGACGCAGCGGTCGCCGCCGGGCGTGAACGGGGTCTGACGGTGACCGACGCGACCGTGCTGCACGACATGTTCTCCGTCGTCGTGCACCTCGCTCCCTCGCCCGTGGTGGTCCGGGTGCCGACCGTCCTGCCGCCGTACGCCGACACCGGCGTCCAGGCGGCGCGTCAGCGGCTGGAGCTGGACGTGGTGGCCTGGCTGGCGATGCGAGGTGTCCCGGTGATCCCGCCGAGCCCGCTCGTGCCGCGGGAGCCCGTGGTGCGCGACGGGTTCTCGATGACGTTCTGGCAGTTCGTCGAGCAGGACGGCGGCGAAGGGCGGGAGCCCGATTACGTACGCAACTCCCGCCTGACGGCCGACCTGCACGCCGCACTGCGCGCCTACCCGGGCGAGCTGCCGTTCCTGTCGGCCGCCGAGCCGCGGTTCGCCACGGAGGCGCTGGCCGCCCTCGAAGGGCGCACCGACCTCATCGAGCCGGCCGATCTCGACCGCGCGCGGCGGGAGTGGGCGGTGCTGGAGCCCCTGGTCGGTTCGCGTGCCGCGTTCGAGGCGGAGTTCCCCGGCGTCGCCTTCCAGCCGATTCACGGGGACGCGCCCGCCGTCAACATCGTCGCGGCCAAGGGCGGCGACCTGTACGCCGATTTCGAGCTGACCACGCTCGGGCCGGTCGAGTGGGACATGGCGGCCCTCGGCCCCGAGTGCGAGGCCGCGTACGACGAAGCCGCGTGCCGCCTCGGCCTGCGGCAACTCGACGAGCGCGCGCTGCGTTGCGTCAACGCCGTCGGCATGATCCGGGTGGTGGCGTGCCTCGCGCTCGCACCGCGGCTGCCCATGCTCGTGGAGGCGCTGAAGCCCGCCGTCGAGCACTGGCGGACGCTGCCGTTCGCCGGCGGCCTGCGGGGCTGAGGCCTGAGGGCCCGGGTGCGGGCCCGCCCCCGCTACCGCCCCTCGGCAACTTCGTGAAGTCGTTCGCGATCCGCCCCGCGGGGCGAGAAACATAGCGAACATTCTTTATTGTCCTGCTGTCACCCGCACTCCCGTCCCGTCTCCCCGGGGGCCAGTCCCTTGTCCGTGCCCGCATCCCCCACCGCCGTTCCGCCGCCCCTCCCCGGGCGGCCGACCAGCACTCAGGAGGCGTGGGTCGAGGACCTGTGCAGACACCTCTTCGTCTCCTTCACCAGGGCGGATCACCACATCAAGGGCGAGCAGTACCTCCGCGGGCTGCTCACCGCCCCGGGCCGCAAGTCCATCCGCAACATCGCCCGGACGCTGGACGACACCGGCGCGGCCCAGCGCCTCCACCACTTCATCTGCAACGCCCCGTGGAGCTGGCGCACCGTCCGCGAAGCCCTCGCCGACTACCTGATCGCCCTCACCCGCCCGCGCTCGTGGGTCGTGCGGCCGATGCTCATCCCCAAGTCCGGCACGAACTCGGTCGGTGTCCACCGCCGCTTCGTCCCTGCCACCGGCCAGCTGGTCAACGGCCAGCTCGCCTACGGACTCTGGTACGCGGGCCAGGCCCTCAACGTCCCCGTCGACTGGAGCCTGCACCTCCCGCCGCCGACCGCAGGACTCCCCGTCCCCGACGACGACGGCGTGGCCCAGATACTCGAACTCGTACAGCGGGCTGCGAAAGCGGCACCCGGAGTCGCCGCCCCGGTCATCTGGGACAGCCAGATGCGCCACGCGGGGGAAGTGATGAGCGCCCTGGCCCCGCTCGGTCTGCCCGTCATGGCCCGCACGCCCGGCTCCCTCCCGCTCCAACTGGTGGACCGCAGTGGGCGTCCGACGCGCCGCAGCGCGCTTCCTGCGCAGCGCGTGCTGGCCGCCCCGGAACGCCTGGGCCTCCAGGTCCACGACGTGGCCCCCGGTGTACGGGCCGTGCTGGCCCGGGTCGTGCCCGTACGGCCGGGCGTGGGCGGGCTGAGCGGTGAGAGCAGTGCGCGTGGTGAGGCGGGTGAGCTGATGCTCTACGCGCAGCGGTACGAGGACCCCGAAGGCCGTGAGGGCCGCGGCGGGCCGGGTGCCCGCGCGGACTTCTGGCTGACGACGCCGACCCGCAGGTCCCCGGCCGACCTGCACCAGTACACGAGGACCGCCGGGTACGTGGCGCGGGACAGCGTCCGCATCGGCGGCCGAACGGGACTGCGGGACTTCGAGGGCCGGTCGTACGAGGGCTGGCACCGCCACATGACGCTGGCCTCGGTCGCGTACGCCGTCCAGTCGCTCACCGCGCTCGACGCCGTACGGGCGGAACGCGGCCCGCACCAGCGGCTGCACGCGGTCCCGCGCCCGTACGCCTACGCTCCTGCGCAGCCGTACCACGCCTCCCCGCAGCGCGCGGGCGGACCGCCCCTCACCCTCGTGGGGTGAAGGGCGGTCGCGTACGGCGGGCCAAGGCGGGCTTGGGCGGTGTCAGCCGCCGATCGTCCAGCTCAGGGTGCCGTCGGCGGTGGCCAGCGTCGCCAGGATGATCAGGTCGACGGCACCGAGGGCCATACCCAGTACGGCACGGAAACGCCGCGTGGTGTTACGGGCCAGGGCCAGCGCTCCGAGCACGAGGGCGCAGGGGCCGAGGACGACGTTGGCGACCAGGGTGCCGACGAGGCCGAGGACGAACGCGGCCACGGCCATGCCGTCGGCCTGCCCGCGCGGCGAACGGCGCTTCTCCGGCCCAGCCGGGGACTTGGCGTCCGGCTCGGTGGCGGGGGCGGCGGTGCGGCGGGTGTCCGTGTCGGTGTCGTGCGTGTTGTCGCGGTCGGTGTCGTGATCGGTGATGAGGGGGTCATCGGGATGCTCCCTCGGTCTTGTCGGAGTGGTGGCGGCGCTCGCGGATGAAGAAGACGAGCAGCCAGCAGCTGATGGCCACTGCCGCGATGATCGTGACGGGGACCGGGAGGTGTGCCGCGGTACCCACCAGAACCCCCAGCAGGAGGAGGGCTGCGACAAGGAAGAGCATGATCTGCCTTTCCATTCTGGAGGACAGTTGTTCACTCAGGTTCCCACTGTAGGGGTGGAGAAACTCGGAGCACAGTTGTTTACTGGATGGCATGAGTCACAGCGAGTCCGGCGGTGTCCGGCAGGCCCAGAAGCAGCGCACACGACGGGCCCTGCTCGACGCGGCGCTCGGCCTGCTGGAGGAACAGAGCCTGAGCAGCCTGGGGTTGCGCGAGGTGACGCGCGTGGTCGGCGTCGCCCCCACCGCCTTCTACCGGCACTTTCGTGACCTGGGCGAACTCGGAGTCGCGCTGGTCCAGGAGTCGTTGAGCAGCTTGCACACGACCGTCCGCGCGGTCCTCGCCGAACAGGCCGGCGAGGAGGAGCGGATCGACCACACGGTGGCGGTCGTCGAACGGTACGTACGCGAACAGCCCGCGCATGTCCGCTTCATCGCCCGCGAACGGCACGGCGGCGTACGGGCCGTACGGCAGGCCATAGCGGGTGAACTGGACCGGTTCGCGGCGGAGGTCGCCGCGGCGCTCACGTCGCAGCCGGTGTCGGAGGGCTGGAGCGACGAGGACGTACGGATGCTGGCGGAGCTGTACGTGGACCGGCTGGTGATGACGGCCTCCGCGTTCCTGGACGTACGGGACGGCGGCGACCAGGACACGGAGCGGTGGCGCGCGGTCGCGCGTACTGCGCGGAGGCAACTGCATCTCATCAGCGTGGGCCGTCGGCACTGGCGCGATGCCGTTTCCTGATCGGCGTTTGTTCGCTGCTGATCAACTGGTGCCATAGTCAAGCCATTTGGCTCAATTGTCAGTGGGTGGGTCTAGCGTTTGCCGTGGGTCAACTACGCGAGTAGCGGGAGGCGGACGCGATGTCGGACGAGAATGCCCGGCCACCGATGGCGTGGCGGTACTGCGGGAACCAGATCAAGCTGTGGCGCGGGCAGGCGGAGGTGAGTCGGGAGGAGTTGGCGGAAGAGGTCGGCTATTCGGCCGAGTATGTGAAGTCGATGGAGCAGGGGCGGCGGAAGCCAACGGTTCATCTGCTCCGGGTGGCGGACCAAATGTGCCGCGCTCGTGGGATGCTGACGGCGGCGGAAGAGTACTTGCAGCCGGACAAGTTCCCGTCGTACTCCGCGGATTACATGAGGTACGAGGCCGATGCCCTCGCCGTCAACTCCTACCAGGCGCAGCTCATCCCTGGGCTTCTCCAGACTGAGGCGTACGCGCGGACGCTGATGGAGGGCCGATGGCCGCCGGCGGACCGCGAGACGATCGAGCAGCGTGTCGCGTTCCGAATGGAGCGTCAGGCGCTACTGGACAGGGAGACCCGGACATTCACCTTCGTGATCAACGAGATCGCGCTGCGACATGTCGTGGGCACCAAGAAGGATCATGGGGAACAGTTGCACCGGCTGCTCGAAGCAGGGGAGCGGCGTAACGTGATCCTCCAGGTTCTGCCTCTCAGGGACGGCGCAAGCCCGGCGCTCTTCGGCCCGTTCAACTTGCTGGAGACACCGGAGCATGACCGGATCGCCTACGAAGAGGGTCACCTGGGGGGTGTGCTGTGCGCCGACCCGGAGAGGGTTAACCAAATCAGTCAGAGGTACGAGCTGCTTCTCCAGATGGCCTTGCGCGCCGAGGATTCGGCTCGATTCATCGAGAAGCTGGCGGAGGAACTGTGAACGGTGACCTTGTGTGGTTCAAGAGCAGCTACAGCAACGACGACGGGGCCGACTGCGTCGAAATATCCACCACCCTGACTGCAATCCGCGTCCGGGATTCCAAGGACCCGCAAGGCCCTCAGCTCGCGTTCACCGTGGCCGCCTGGTCCGACTTCCTCCTCGGTGTGAGGGGGTAGCACGCCAGCCCCAGTAGCGCGGCGCTGAAGTGGCCGATGTCGGTGAAGGTGAGGTGGTCGAAGAGGGGGCCGTGTAGAAGAGGAGGACGCCGGCCGCGTACACGTAGCGCAGGGGGCGCCAGGGGATGCGGTACGTGAGGACGGCCGCGACGCCGGCCAGCGCGTAGCTGACGCCGACGTCCAGGGTGTTCACGGCGGAGTGGGGTGCCGCGTCCGTGTGGATGGCGAGGGCGAGGACTCCCTCGCTCAGATACGTGGCGCCGATGTGGGCGACGCCCATGACCGCGAGCCAGCGGCGGGTGCCGAGCCAGCGTTCGGCGGGGACGTGGAAGATGTTGAAGACGACGACGTAGAGGGGCCAGCCGCCGCCGTCGAGCCACAGTGCGCTGGTCAGCAGGACCCGTCCGGGTGAGAGCAGCAGGTTGTGGATGTTGGTGGAGCGGCGTTGCAGGACGTGTTCCAGGATCTCGGGGGTCAGCTGGTGCATGATCACCGACGTCCCGAAGAGGATGCCGAGCCAGACGAACGTACCGGGGGCCCGGTACACGTACGACCGGATCGCGCGGGGTAGAGCGGCCGGGCGGAGCGAAACGGTCATGGCGCATGTATACGGCACGCGCTCCGCCGTGCTCGGCAGCCACCCGGCCGCCCGGCCGGGCACGCCGCGTGGCCTGCGGTACCGCGCGCGGCCCACCCCGGCGGGTGGCGCACCCGGAGGACGCCGCACCCGGAGGACGCCGCACCCGTGGGGCGCCGCACCCGGAGGACGCCGCGCCCGGGCGGCGAGGGCCTCGGCGGGTGTGGCGCAGGACACAGCGACGGTCGAAATAACCGGGGAGCGCATCCCCGTTTAACCGGATGTCCGACTGAAGCGGGGACTCGCTCCCCGCTTCGCCCAGCCCAGAGAGGAACGTGCCGACATGACCGCCACCCGGTCCCGCACCCGCGTCCCCGGCGCCTGCGCGGCGACTCCGCCGCACCGGCTGCGGGCGGACGCCGTGCGCAACAGGGAGCGGATCATCGGCGCGGCCCGTGAGGCGATGGTCGAGTTCGGGGCGGAGATCCCGCTCGATGAAATCGCTCGACGGGCCGGTGTCGGCAATGCGACGCTCTACCGTCACTTCCCGGATCGGCTGGAGCTGATCCACCACGTCACGCTCTCCGTCATGGACCGCACCGCGGACAAGGCGGAGTGCGCGCTCGCCGAGGAGCCCGATGCTTTCCAAGCGCTGAGGCGCTTCGTCTTCGCCGCGGTCGAGGAGCGGATCGGTGCCCTGTGCTCGCTGCTCTCGGACGGCGTCGACAAGGACCACCCCGACCTGCACGCAGCGCGTGAGCGTCTGGAGGGGGCCGTCGAGGCCCTGATGGACGCCGCACGCGACAGCGGCCAGCTGCGTACCGACATCGCCGTCGGTGACCTGATGGTCGCGCTCACACAACTCACGCGGCCGCTGCCCGGATGGGGGCACCCCCGGACGGAGTCTGGGGGAGGCTGTACGGACTTCGACCGTTTCGTGTACCGGCACCTGGTGCTGTTCCTGGACGGTCTGCGGGCGCCCGCGCGTTCGGAACTGCCCGGCGCGGCGGCCACGCTGGAGGACCTCCGGCACGGCTGACAGCCGACGGCCCGAACGCGGCGCCCTCCCCGTAGGGGAACCCCGGCGACCCACGACCGACCTGCCGGCCGGTGGGTTCGTCGTCCCTGCCGACCCTCCGTGCGGAGCGCCGGAGCGCCGCCACGTGACCGTAGCGGCACCGCCGACGCGCCTCGGCCATACACGCAAGCGACCAACACGTGATCAATACGTACTGAACACCCGATCAACACCACAACGACACCGTTTTTCCACACAACGGCACCGCGGCCACGGATCATCACGCCCTGCCCGCGTCCCGATGTCTTCGCTCACGTACCACTGGCACGCACCACTAGGCGGACCCACCCATGTCTTCTTCGGCCACCCATGTCGATCCCAGGCGCTGGAAAGCGCTCATATTCATCGCCCTGGCGCAGCTCATGGTCGTGCTCGACGCGACGATCGTGAACATCGCGCTGCCCTCCGCCCAGGCCGATCTCGGCATCTCCGACGCGAACCGGCAGTGGGTCATCACGGCGTACGCCCTCGCGTTCGGCGGTCTGCTGCTGTTCGGCGGGCGGGTCGCCGACCTGTGGGGCCGCAAGCGGACCTTCATCATCGGCCTGGTCGGCTTCGCGCTGGCCTCGGCCCTCGGCGGTGCCGCGTCCAACGAGGGCGTCCTGCTCGGCGCGCGCGCCCTCCAGGGCGTCTTCGGCGCGCTGCTGGCGCCGGCGGCGCTGTCGCTGCTCGCGGTGACGTTCACCGAGGCCCGGGAGCGGGCCAAGGCGTTCGGCATCTTCGGTGCCATCGCCGGTGGTGGCGGTGCCGTGGGTCTGATCCTCGGCGGCGTGCTCACCGAGTACATGAACTGGCGCTGGACCTTCTTCGTCAACATCCCGTTCGCCGTGGTCGCGGCCGTCGGCGCGCTGCTGGTGATCCGTGAGCCCGCGGGCAGCCGCAACCCGTCCAAGCTGGACGTGCCCGGCGTCATCCTGGCCACGCTCGGCCTGGTCTCGCTGGTGTACGGCTTCACGCGCGCCGAGTCCGACGGGTGGGGCGCCGGAATGACCGTCGGCCTGTTCGTGGCCGCCGCCGTGCTGCTCACCGTGTTCGTCCTCGTCGAGTCGAAGGTCAAGTCCCCGCTGCTGCCGCTGCGGGTGCTCACCGACCGCAACCGGGCCGGCGTCTACGCGTCGCTGGGCCTGGCCGTCATCGGCATGTTCGGTCTGTTCCTGTTCCTGACGTACTACATGCAGATCGTGAAGGGATATACGCCGGTCACGACCGGTCTGGCCTTCCTGCCGATGATCGTCGGCATGATCACCGGCTCGACGCAGATCGGCGCCCGGCTGATGACCCGCGTCCGGCCGCGGCTGCTGATGGCCCCGGGCTTCCTGCTCGCCGCCGTCGGCATGTTCCTGCTGACCGGCATCGACCTGGACACGTCCTACCCGGCGCTGATCCTGCCCGCTTTCCTGCTGCTCGGGCTCGGCATGGGCACGGCCTTCATGCCCGCCATGTCGCTGGCCACGCACGGCGTCCAGCCGCGTGACGCGGGTGTCGCCTCGGCGATGGTCAACACCTCGCAGCAGGTGGGCGGCGCGATCGGCACGGCCCTGCTGAACACCATCGCGGCCAGCGCCACCACCGCGTACGCCACCTCCCACGCGAAGAGCGCGCCCTCGGTGGACCTGCTCAAGCTGGAGTCGATGGTGCACGGCTACACCGCCGCCATCTGGTGGGCGGTCGGCATCCTGGCCGTCGCGGCGGTCATCGCCTTCACCATGATCACCACCGGTCACCAGGGTGGCAGCGGTCCGGTCGCCCGCTCCGGTGACGGCGCGGACACGGCCGAGGACGCCGACGCGGAGGCGGCGAACGTGCCGATTCCGGTCATGGCGCACTGAGCGTACGCAGGGGCGGGCCGGTGGCCGGCCACCAACCGGTGGCCGGTCACCGATGACCCGTCCCGGTGGCCGGCGGCCGGTGACTGGTGCCCCGTCCCGGTGGCCGGTGACCCGTCACAGGTCACCGGCCACGGCCCGTACCCCGGGTGACGCCGAACCCTCCGGCGCCGGCCCGCCCCTCGCTCCCCGCTTCTCGTCTTCTTCTCAGCGGAGCCAGGGCAGGTCGGCGCCCTGGGGTTGCAGGCCGTCCGCCACCGTGCGGCAGATGGCGGCCAGCTGGCCGACCTGCTCGGGGCTGAGCCGGTCGAATATCGCCGCCCGCACGGCGGCGACATGGCCGGGGGCGGCCTTCTCCAGGACGCGCAGGCCCTCGTCGGTGAGGACGGCGTTCTGACCGCGCTTGTCGGAGGGGCAGTCCTCGCGCCGGACCCAGCCGCTCTTCTCCAGGCGGGCCACGGCGTGCGAGAGCCGGGAACGGGTGATCTTGGCGTTCTGGGCCAGTTCGGTCATCCGCAACCGGCGCCGGGGGGCCTGGGAGAGCTGGACGAGCAGCCCGTAATAGACGTGCGGCATGCCTGCGTCACGCTGGAGCTGGCGGTCGAGGTGGTCCTCCAGGAGCGTGGTGGCGTGCAGGTACGACTGCCAGGCGTACTGCTCTTCGTCGCTGAGCCAGCGAGGCTCACCTGCGGGTTCGGTGCTCATACCATCCACTGTCTCACCGCTCCGCCATTTCTTGAAGTTTTAACTAAGGGTGACGGGCGGGAAATACGCAGGTGAGCCGTCGTACGAGGGACTGCGGTTTTTTCAGGAACGCTCTGGAACAGCCGCAACCCGAGGCAATCCGTTCAGGAAACGGCGGAAATCAGCCGCTGGGCGCGCACAGCGGCAGCCAGCGCCCGGTCGTCACCGTCCACGGCCGAGGCCGCCACGTCCAACGCCGTGTCGGTCATCTTGATGACGTGCTCGTCGCCGTGCCGGGCGGAACGCTCGAACACTTCCTCCGGGGTGAGCGGCCCGGCCCCTCCAGCGGTGGCAGCGCCTCGCCGGCCGCGTAGACGGAAGTGATCGCGGCACTCGCCGCCCAGGCCGCGCCGAGCGATGCCGCCCACAGGTCACGGGGGAGCGCGGGCAGGGTGCGCAGCACGGCGTTCGGGGCGGTGGCGGTGTGCACCATCAGGACACCGCTGCCGTGCCCGTGGTCGAGATAGCGGTGCACGGTGGCCCGGACCAGCGCCGCCAGCTGCGCACGGGCGGCGTCCGGGTCCTCGTACGGCACCCGCAGCGATCGCGCCGTGGCCGCCCAGCCCGGCGTACCGGGGAGCTGGGCCAGGCCGTCGAGCGGCAGGACCTGCTGGTCGGCGATGCGCGGGAGGGCGGCCAGCGCCTCGCCGGGGGAGGCGGAACCGGCGGGGACCACCGTGACGGGCAGCGTGGTGTGGCGTGCCGCCCAGTAACCGAGCGCGTGCGCCAGCTCCGCGACGCGCGGCGCCTCCTCGCCGTCGTCGAGGAGCGTCCGTACGACATGACCCACCCGGATGACGGGATGCGTCGCGGCACCGGCGATGCCGGGCAGCAGACGCGGCCACCACTCGGCCAGCACCTCCCGCCACGGGCGCTCGGCGACCAGCCGGGTGAAGTACGCGGTCCAGTCGGTGACCCGGCGCGGATCACCCAGCGCCGTCCGCCAGTCGTCGTCCGAGATCGTCTCCCGCGGGCTCGGCACCTCCTCCAGCTTCGTCGCGTAACGGTCGAGCCAGCGGTGGACGGAACCCGCCTGTCCGTGCCGGACCAGGGCCTCCACCGCCATCGGCCCGTGATTGGCGAGAAACCCCTGGAACTCGGGGCCCGAGGCGTGCAGGCGTTCCAGAGCCTCGTCGAGAATGCCGCTCTCCAAGTCCATGTGCCGAGGCTAGGCCGGGTGACCGGGCGCCGTAACGGACGCCGGTCCCATGCCTCCGTACGGAAATGGTCGTAAGGCCGGAGGGTCCCCGCCGTGTCGAGCCCAATTCGAGCGGAGATGCCGGGTATTGGCGGGAGGGCGAGGGCATGATGAGTGAGGAGACGCAAGTGGACAGCCAGCCGCGTAGCGACGCCGAGGCGCCCCGCGAGCGATGAGACAGGCGCGGGCGACGCGCCACATGGGAGCGCTGACATGTGGACGAGTGACGGGACGGGCGCGGCCGGTGGTGCCGAGGGGGTGCGCTGGGCCGTCTTCGCCGCGGGACAGCCCCGGTTGGCGCGGCAGGTGGAGAAACGCTTCACGGCGCACGGGCCGCACGTCCTCGGCACGGTCCGCCGCGACGGCTCCCCGCGCCTGAGCGGCATCGAGGCGGACTTCCGCTTCGGTGAACTGTGGCTGGGCATGATGATCCGGTCCCGCAAGACGCTGGACCTGCGACGTGACCCGCGTTTCGCCCTGCACACCGACCCGGGGCCTTCCTCGGACATGGCGAGCGGCGACGTACGGCTCGCCGGGCGAGCCGTGGAGGCCACCGATCCGGCGCTGCTCGCACGGTATACGGCGGAGACGAATCCGCCGGAGCCGTTCCACCTGTTCCGTACGGAGCTGACCGAGGTGGTCCGGACCTACGTCGAGGACTCGCACATCGTGCTGGAGACCTGGCGGCCCGGCGGCCCCCTGCGCGTCATCCGGAGGGGGAACGGCGCCGAGCCGCCCGAGGTCATCGTCGTGCCCGAGTAGGGCATCGGCGCGTTGCCGGGCGTCGGCCGGGGCCATGTCGTCGGTGAGCGGGCGAGGTCAAGGCGTCAAGAGGTCAAGGCGTCAAGGCGCCGGCGGGCGGGGTCCGGCTCTCAGCGGGACGGGTGGGGCTGGTGTGTCCTGTGCGCTCCCCGTGTCCGGTGCGCTCCGTGCGCCCGATGTGCTCCGTGGGGACGGTGTTGGCCGTGGGGCTCGCGGGTGCGGTGGGTGCGGAAGACGTACAGGGAGACGACGAACATCACCGCGCCCATGACCAGGCCCATCCGCACCGACTCCAGGAGGGACGGCCCGGACGTGTGGGAGATGCTGTAGAGGTAGCCCATCGCGATGCCGAACAGCGTTCCGTACGCCAGCGCCCGCACCTCGGTGATCAGCGTCGACTGGATGCGTACCAGGGCCAGCCCGAGCGCTCCGCTGACGGCGGCCGCGATCAGGCCCAGCAGCCAGGCGTGGCCCAGTGAGGAGCCGCTGGTGCGGTCGACGAAGGCGGTCCACAGGCCGTAGAGGACCGCCGCGGCGACGGGCAGGGCCAGGGCGGTGGTGGACATGCCGCGCCGCTTCGAATCGGGTGCGTTCTCGTGCGGGGCCGGCTGGGACCCGGGCTGTGACGGTGACCGGAACTGGGACTGGGACCGGGGCTGTGACCGGTACGTGGGCCCGGACCGCGGGTCCGCGGTGGCGCCGTGCCGGTGGACGGGTGTCTCCATGACGGGCTCCTCTCACTCGCCCCCGTCTTCCAGGCCACACCCGGGTCTCGCCACCGTCAACTGGAAGGGCCGGCTCCGGCCCGTCGCCGGGGTCGCCCCGGGCCCGTCGGCGGACGACGGCAGGGCGCCCGCGCGCTCAGTCCAGGTGCTTCTCGTACCAGGCGACGTCCCAGTAGCGGCCGAACTTGCGGCCGACCTCGCCGTACGTACCGACGTGCCGGAAGCCGAAGCGGGTGTGCAGCCGGACCGACGCCTCGTTGGGCAGGGCGATGCCCGCGTACGCGCGGTGCACGTCCTCGTCCGCCAGCGCCTCGAAGAGCGCCTTGTACAGCAGCGTGCCGACACCGCGCCCGACGGCCTCGGGCGCGCAGTAGACGCTGACCTCCACCGAGGTGGCATAGGCCGGCTTGAGCCGGAAAGGCGTACTGGTCACATAACCCAAGAGACTCCGGTTTGTCCGGTCCCGGGCAACCAGAAGGCGGTGCGGGCCGTCTTCAGGGTGGGAGAGCAACCACGAGCGGCGCTGCTCGGGGGTGAAGGGCTCCGTGTCGAAGGTGATGGGCGTCTCACGGACGTAGTGGTTGTAGAGGTCCGTGAGGCTGCCGAGGTCGGTCTCGGTTGCCGCCCTGACCTGCACTTCCCGGTACTCCGGAGACATCCGACCTCCTCGGTGGGGCATGCAGGGTACTGCATGATCACGAAAATAGGTGCTCGGCAGGGGAATTCTGTCCGGATTCCAGCCGTTGTTTCCTTCGGAAGGGGTACTCGGGTCTCGCACCCGGTGTCCCACCGCCACCATCCCGCGACCGACTCATCGCAAAGGGAGCACACGCATGGCAACCCGTGCCGTCGCCCGACGTCAGGCCACCAGCAGCGGTGCTGACGGGGCCAACAGTGTTCGCGCCGTAGGCGGGGAGATCGCCGACCGCGACCTGGTCGGCATGTACCTCGACGAGATCGCGCGAACACCCCTGCTCGACGCCGCCAGGGAGGTCGAGCTGTCCCAGACCATCGAGGCGGGCGTCTACGCCCGGCAGATCCTCGACGGGACCGTCGATGACGGCAACGCCGCCGGCGGTACCCGCGAGGAGCTCGAAGCGCTGGCCGAAGAGGCCGAGAAGGCCAAGGACGTCTTCATCCGTTCCAACCTGCGCCTGGTCGTAGCGGTCGCCCGCCGCTACCCGCGCGCCGGTCTGCCCCTGCTCGACCTGATCCAGGAGGGCAACGCGGGCCTGGTCCGCGCGGTCGAGAAGTTCGACTACGCGAAGGGCTTCAAGTTCTCCACGTACGCGACGTGGTGGATCCGTCAGGCCATCACCCGCTCCATCGCGGACCAGTCGCGCACCATCCGGCTCCCCGTCCACCTCGTGGAGGAGCTGGGCCGCATCCGCCGCGTCCAGCGCGAGTTCAACCGTGAGAACGGCCGCGACCCGGAGCCCGCCGAGGTCGCCCAGGAGCTGGGCTCCACGCCCGAGCGCGTCACCGACGTCCTGGACTGGGCCCGCGACCCGGTCAGTCTGAACATGTCCGTCGACGACGAGGGCGACACCCAGTTCGGCGACCTGCTGGAGGACACCTCCGCGGCCTCGCCCGAGCAGTCCGTCCTGACGCTGCTGCGCAGCGAGGAGCTGGAGGACCTGATCGACCGGCTCGACCACCGTACGGCCTCGATCATCAAGGCGCGGTACGGCATCGAGGACGGCCGTGAGCGGACCCTCACCGAGGTCGGCAAGCAGCACGGCCTGACCCGTGAGCGGATCCGCCAGATAGAGAAGCACGCGCTGCTGGAGCTGAAGCGGATGGCGCGCGACACGGGGTTCGACGCGGCGGCGTAGCGACCGCGGGGCCGCGGGGCCGCCGTCTGCGGCCTGGTGGTAGCCGCCGGGCCGCCGTCTGCGGCCTGGTGGTAAACGTGGCGGCTGCGTTCCGCCGGCATTCCTCCCTGATGGTCAGAGGTGGCCTGACCCGGTGAGGGGCGGCAGCCTGCGCCCGATCTGATCCGTCCCGATCCGCCCCCTTCCCCCATGGACGAGCCCCGGTGCCGAATCCCCCCTCGGCGCCGGGGCTCTTTGCTATCCACTCATGCCCGTTTGGTTGTGCTGCGTGCCCGAGTGTGTTTACTTACCGCTCATCCGCACGTACCTTTGGCTCGAAACCACACGGTCGGGCACGAGGCAGGCACGAAGACATATGTACGCAGCGGAGCGGCAGCAGGAGATCCTGCGACTGGCGCGGGAGAGCGGACGGGTCGACGTCCTCTCGCTCGCCGAGGAGTTCCAGGTCACCGCCGAGACCGTACGCCGGGACCTGAAGGCCCTGGACCGGGCCGGCCTGGTCCGCCGGGTGCACGGCGGCGCCATCCCCGCCGGGCGCCTGGACTTCGAGCCGGACCTCGCCGAGCGGGACACCGTCGCCGCCGACGAGAAGCAGCGCATCGCGCGGGCCGCCCTCGCGGAGCTGCCCGGCGGGTCGGCGCCCGGCAGCGTGATCCTCGACGCGGGCACCACGGCCGCCCGGATCGCCGCCGAGCTGCCGCTGGAGGCCGAGCTGACCGTCGTCACGCACGCGCTCCCGGTCGCCGCCCGGCTGGCCGACCACCCGGGCCTGACCCTCCACCTCGTCGGCGGCCGCATCCGGCACCGTACGCGGGCCGCGGTCGACGACTGGGCGCTGCGCGCCTACCGCGAGATCAACGCGGACGTGGTCTTCCTGGCGACCAACGGCTTCTCCCTGGAGGGCGGCCTGACCACCCCCGACCTCGCCGAGGCGGCCGTGAAGCGGGCGGCGATGGCCGCCGCGCGGCGGGTCGTGCTCGTCGCGGACAGCAGCAAGTTCGGGCAGGTGCACTTCGCCCGCTTCGGCGGACTCGCCGACGTGGACCTGCTCGTCACCGACACCGGGCTCAGCCCCGACGACGCCCTCGCCATCGAGCGCGCGGGCACGGAAGTAGTGCGCGCATGATCCTCACCGTCACCCCCAATCCCAGCCTGGACCGTACGTACGAGATCCCGGCGCTGGAGCGCGGCGCCGTGCTGCGGGCCACCGCGGACCGGATCGACCCGGGCGGCAAGGGTGTCAACGTCTCCCGCGCCGTGGCCGCGGCCGGGCACCGCACGCTGGCCGTCCTGCCGCTCGGCGGCCCGGCGGGCGCGGCGCTGGGCGGCCTGCTGGCGGCGGAGGGCATCGAGGTCGCGGGCGTGCCGGTGGCCGGACAGACCCGGTCGAACATCTCCGCCGTCGAACCGGACGGCACCCTCACGAAGATCAACGCGGCCGGGCCCGAGCTGACCCCCGACGAGTCGCGGGCACTCCTCGACACCGTACGGACCCGCTCGGCCGGAGCGGACTGGATCGCCTGCTGCGGCAGCCTGCCGCGCGGCCTGGCCCCCTCCTGGTACGCGGAACTGGTCGCTCAGGTGCACCGGGCCGGGGCCCGGATCGCGCTGGACACGTCCGGGCCGTCGCTGACCGCCGCGTTGGAGGCACGCCCCGATGTGGTCAAGCCCAACGCGGAGGAACTGGCCCAGGCGGTCGGCCGTCCGCTGCGCACCGTCGGCGACGCCGTGGAAGCCGCGCGGGAACTGCGCGCCCTGGGCGCGGGCGCGGTGCTCGCCTCCCTCGGCGCGGACGGGCAGCTGTTGGTCGACGGGGACGGGGAGCACTTCGCCTCCGCGCCGGTGGCGACCGTACGCAGCAACGTCGGCGCGGGTGACGCGTCGCTGGCCGGGTTCCTCGCGGCGGGCGGCACGGGCGTACGGGCACTGACCGCGGCCGTGGCCTACGGGGCAGCGGCCGTGCAGCTGCCCGGCAGCGCCATGCCGACGCCGGAGGATCTTGATCTCTCGGCGGTGGCCGTGGGGGAGACCGTGCCGGTGGCGAGGGAGCTGCGGGAGCCGGCGGGATGAGCGGCGGCATGTGCGGGGCGGGGTTGAGCGGACCGGTTCCCGTCGGGACCGGGCGTGGACGTGAAGCGAGCGAAGGAGCCCGCGATGAGTGAGCTGATCACCGCGGAACTGGTCGATCTCGACCTGTCCGCCGAGAGCAAGGAAGCGGCCGCGCGGTCGCTGGCCGAGCGGATGGCCGGGCTGGGCCGGGTCACCGATCTGGAGGGCTTCCTCGCGGACGTGGCCGCGCGCGAGGCCCAGATGCCGACCGGCCTGGACGGCGGCATCGGCATACCGCACTGCCGCAGCGCGCACGTCACCGAGCCGACGCTCGCCTTCGGGCGCAGCGCCGCCGGGATCGACTTCGGCGCGGCGGACGGGCCCGCCGACCTGGTCTTCCTGATCGCGGCCCCGGCGGGCGGCGACGCCGACCACCTGTCGATCCTGTCGACGCTGGCCCGGCACCTGATGGACGAGGAGTTCACGGGGGCGCTGCGGGCGGCGGACGATGCGGGGGCGGCGGCGGCGCTGATCCGGGGAGATGAACCGGTTGCCGTAACGGATGCTCCGTCCGTACCCGAGGCGACGGCCGTACCCGCGGCGACCGCTGTACCTGCGGCGACCGCCGAGGCCGACGCCGCCCCGGAGGAAACGTCCCCTCCCGCCACCCCCTTCAAGATCGTCGCCATCACCTCCTGCCCCACCGGCATCGCCCACACCTACATGGCCGCCGAAGCGCTGGCCAAGGCAGGCAAGGAGGCCGGAGTCGAACTGATCGTGGAGACCCAGGGATCGGCGGGGTTCAAACGGCTGGACCCGGAGGTCGTCGCGGCGGCGGACGGCGTGATCTTCGCGCACGACGTGGAAGTACGGGACAAGGCGCGGTTCGCCGGGAAGCCGACGGTGGACGTCGGGGTCAAGGCGGGCGTCAACCGGCCCGCCGAACTGATCGCGGAAGTACGGGAGAAGGCCGCGCGCGGCGACATCTCCACGCCGGCGGCGGCCGGGCCCGCGCCCATGGACCGGAACGGCGAGGCGGGCGACGGCTTCGGCACCCGGCTGCGCAAGTGGCTGATGACCGGCGTGAGCTACATGGTCCCGTTCGTCGCGGCGGGCGGTCTGCTGATCGCCCTGGGCTTCGCGATCGGCGGGTACGGCATCGACAAGGCGCCGTCCGTCGCCGAGCACTTCGTGTGGAGCGAGTCCGCGAGCTGGGCGGCGCTGCTCTTCCAGATCGGCGGCGTGGCGTTCGGTTTCCTCGTCCCCGTACTGGCGGGCTTCATCGCGTACGGCATGGCCGACCGGCCGGGCCTGGTGCCGGGCTTCGTCGGCGGCGCGATCGCCCTGACCGTCAACGCGGGCTTCCTCGGCGGCCTGATCGCCGGTCTGCTCGCGGGCGCGGTGGTGATGGCGGTCCAGCGGGTCGAGGTGCCGTCCGCGCTGCGCGGGATCATGCCGGTCGTCGTCATCCCGCTGATCTCGTCGGCGGTCGTCGGATTCCTGATGTTCCTGGTGGTCGGCAAGCCGATCGCCGCGCTCCAGAAGGCGCTGACCGACTGGCTGAGCGGGCTGTCCGGCGCCAACGCCGTCATCCTGGGCGTCATCCTCGGGCTGATGATGACGTTCGACCTCGGCGGCCCGCTCAACAAGGTGGCGTACGCGTTCGCCGTGGGCGGCCTCGCCAACCCCAACGACGGCAGCCTGAAGGTGATGGCCGCGGCGATGGCGGCCGGTATGGTGCCGCCGCTGGCCATGGCGCTGGCCACGACCGTACGGGGCCGCCTGTTCACCCGTACCGAGCGGGAGAACGGGAAGGCCGCCTGGGTGCTGGGCGCGTCGTTCATCACCGAGGGCGCGATCCCGTTCGCGGCGGCCGACCCGCTGCGCGTCATCCCGTCCGCGATGGCGGGCGGCGCGGTGACCGGCGCCCTGTCGATGGCGTTCGGCTGCACGCTCCGGGCCCCGCACGGCGGCGTCTTCGTGGTGCCGCTGATCGGACAGCCGCTGCTCTACCTGGTGGCCGTACTGGCCGGTACGGCGGTCACCACCGCCTTGGTGATCCTCCTCAAGGGCCTGCGCAAGCCGGCCGCTCCCGGGTCCGCCCCCGAGTCCACGGCCGAACCGGCCCAGGCTCCTGCCGGGAACACCCCGGTGGCGGCCTGACCGCGGCGGACGCAAGAACGAAGGTGGCCGGTCCCCGTGCGGGGACCGGCCACCTTTTCGCCGTACGGGCCCGGAGGCCTGTGGGGACGGCTGCGCGGAATCAGCCCGCGCTGCCCGCCTGCCACTCGCTCCACGACATGTTCCAGCCGTTGAGGCCGTTGTCCGGCTTCACGGTCTTGTCGGGGGAGTTCTTGACGACCACGACGTCACCGATCAGCGAGTTGTCGAAGAACCACTTGCCCGGGGTGTCGCCACCGCCGCCCCGGTTGTCCTGGAGGCCGACGCAGCCGTGGCTGGTGCCGGCCTTGCCGAAGATCGACGGGCTGCCCCAGTAGTTGCCGTGGATGAACGTGCCGGAGCGGGACAGCCGCATCGCGTGCGGGACGTCCTTGATGTCGTACTCGCCGCCGAAGCCGACCGTCGAGCCGTTCATGCGGGTCTGCGTGAACTTCTCCGAGATGACCATCTGGCCGTTGTACGTCGGGTTCTTCGCGCTGCCGCCGGAGATCGGGATCGACTTGACGGTCTTGCCGTCCCGGACCACCGTCATGGTCTGGGTGTTCATGTCGACGGTCGAGACCTGGGAGCGGCCGACGGTGAAGGACACCGTCTTGGACTGCACGCCGGTGATGCCCTGGCCGCCCTTGACCCCGTCCAGCTCGATCTTCAGCGTGACCTTGGAGCCGGCCTTCCAGTACTGCTCCGGGCGGAAGTCCAGGCGCTGCGCGCCGAACCAGTGCCCGACGACCTTCTGGCCACTGCTGGAGGTCACCGTGATGTGGGACTGGACGTCCTTCTTGTTGGTGATCGCCTTGTCGAAGGTGAAGGACACCGGCATGCCCACGCCGACGGTCTTGCCGCCGTCGGGCGTGTAGGAGCCGATGAAGCTGTTCTTCGACGAGACGGTGGTGAAGGTGGCGTTCTCGGTGGCCGCCCGGCCCTTGCCGTCCTTGGCGTTGGCCACCAGCTTGTACTTCGTGCCGCGCTCCAGCTGCGCCGACGGCTTCCAGGACGAACCGTCGCCGGATATCTCGCCCTTGACCGCCGCGCCGTTGTCCGCCTGCACCAGCTTCACGTCGGTCAGCTTGCCGCCGCTGACCGTCACCCCGGTGTCGTTGATGCTGGCGTCGGTGGCGCCGTCCTTCGAGGTGACCGAGATCTTCGCCTCGGAGGCGTCCTTGGCGGCCGCGGCGTCCGCGCCCGCCTGCCCCTTGCCGTCGTCGCCGCCCGCCGAGGCGTCCCCGCCGCACGCGGACAGGGTCAGCGCACCGGCGGCCAGGAGGGAGGCCGCCGCGAGTCCGCGACGCAGCCGGCGCTTGGTGCGGGACGGTGCGGGCGGCGCGGTGTTGTCCGGCATTGTCACGGGCTGCTCCATGCAAGGGTGTTGTCAGTCAGTGCTGGTAAACAGCAACTACGGGCGGGTTTGGTTGCACTCCCCGAACTGTTGTGATGAACGTCACAGAAGGGGCGGCAGGGGTGTGTCGTCCGGGCCGGACAGCCAGGCGCGCAGGGGTTCGCCGTGCTCGTCCAGGGCGGGCGGGGCGTGCGGGGCGACGACCGGCGTGACGGACAGTCGCAGCGGACTGCGCACCTGTGGTGTCCGGTCCGCGCCGACCGGCACGACCGGGTCCAGGCCGAGCCGTTCGGCCAGGGCCAGCGCCTCGCCGACGGAGTTGACCGGCCCGCACGGCACGGACGCGGCGGTCAGCCGCTCGGTCCAGACCGCGGGCGTCTCCGCCGCCAGCCGCTTCTCCAGCTCGCCGGCCAGTTCGTCGCGGTGGCGCACCCGGTCCTGATTGCGCGCGAACCGCTCGTCGTCGGCGAGGCCGGGCGCGCCGAGCGCCCGCGCCAGCGCCCGGAACTGCCGGTCGTTGCCGACCGCGACGGCCAGCGGCTCGCCGTCCCGGCAGGCCAGCGTCTCGTACGGGGCGATGCTCGGGTGCCGGTTGCCCATCGGGCCCGGGGCGCGGCCGGTGGCCAGGTGCCCGGACGCCTGGTTGACCAGCGAACCGAGCAGCGACGACAGCAGGTTGACCTCGACGTGCTGGCCCTGCCCCGTACGGTCGCGGTGGCGCAGCGCGGCCAGGACGGCGGTGGTGGCGTCCTTGGCGGTCAGGACGTCGACGAGCGCGACGCCCGCCTTCAGGGGCGGGCCGCCCGGTTCGCCGGTGATGCTCATCAGGCCGCCGACGGCCTGCACGACGAAGTCGTACCCCGGCAGACGGGCGCCCTCGCCGGAGCCGAAGCCGGTGATCGAGCAGTGCACCAGGCCGGGGTGGGCGGCGAGGGTGGCCGCCGGGTCCAGCCCGTAGCGGGCGAGTGCGCCGGGCCGGAAGTTCTCGATCAGCACGTCGGCCCGGCGGGCCAGTTCCCGGGCGGCCGCCGCGTCGCCGGGGTCGGCGAGGTCGAGGGTGAGGCCGCGTTTGGAGCGGTTGGCGGCGTCGAAGTACGCGGCCGTGCCGTCGGAGGAGAAGGGCGGGCCCCAGGAGCGGGTGTCGTCGCCGGAGCCGGGCCGCTCCACCTTGACCACGTCGGCACCCAGGTCGGCCAGGGTGGCGGCGGCCAGCGGGCCGGCCAGGACGCGGCTGAAGTCGGCCACGAGGACGCCTTCCAGGGCCTTCGGGGTGGTGTCCAGGGCCTCGGGGATGGCGTCCAGGGCCTTCGGGGTGGCGTGGGGCGCGGTCGACTGCGGCACGTGCGGACTCCTCGCGTCGGGAGGGCGGTGTGCCACATGCTCGTGGACGATCTTGGGGGAGGGGAAGGGGGCGTCGGCGTACGGGGGAGCGGGCGTCGGCGTACGGGGTGTGGGTGAAACGTGGGGAGGCCGGGCGGGAGGTGCGGAGGTGCGTGAGCGGTGTGGGAGTTACGTCACGTGTGGGGCGTAAGTCCGTTGAATCCCCTGACGGAAGTCCCTGACATGGTGTCTACTACTGAAGTCCGCACGCCGGGGCCCACACGGGCCCGGGACCGCACCGTCGCGCACCCGACCTGGAGGACCGCATGTTCCCCTCCGTCCCACTCCTCCAGCAGATCGGCCTGGCCATCCTGCTCACCGTCACCGTCGGGTGGGCCGTGAGCCAGGCCCGGCTCGTGCGCCGGCACCGTTTCGGGGCGCCGGCCCCGGCTCCGACCGGGAACGGGACGAGACCGCTGCTGCGCGCGGTCCCGCGGCAGACCGGCCCGGCGGGGCCGCCGTCCGAGCGTGTGGAGCTGAGCGCCGCCGAGCGCGAGGCCTTCGCCGGGCTCGTACGGCAACTGGACGGCAACGAGCGGCACTGAACGGCACTGAACGGCACCGAGCCGGGCCGGAATCCGGCGCCGTGATGCCCCGGTTCCCGTCCCGGCTCCTGCTACGGCTGCGGCCCCGGCCTCAGCGCACCGGCCCCAGCTCTAGCGCACCGGCCCCAGCTTCAGCAGCGCCAGCGAGGTCAGCATCTGCACCGCCACCGCCACCGCCGCCTTGACGGTGGACAGATGGTGCTGCCCCCGGATGAGCAGGATGGCCAGCAGGTAGCCGAAGCCCCAGGTCGTCCAGGCCACGGCCTGCACGAGCGTCGAACCGTGCGGCAGCCAGGTGGCCAGCACCAGCCGCGGCAGGTCGGTGACCCAGAACAGCACGACGAACAGGCTGACCGTCGGCTCGAACCGGCCGTTCCCGCCGATCGTGCGCGCTATGGCATGGGTGACCACGCCCAGCGCGAGACTGGCCAGCAGGACGCCCGCCTCCGCGACGGCCGCCAGCTCCAGAGCATCCCGCTGGTCCAGCGCCCACTGCTTGCGGAAGGCGTCCACCGACACGATGCCGAGGGCGCCGCTGATCAGGCACAGCAGGACGGCCGCGCTCCAGGCGCTGCGGTCGCGCGCCTCGTCCATCACCTCGACGGGCCGGTACCAGAGCCCCAGGAACAGACGGTGCCACCACAACCGCCGGCGCCGCTTCGGCGGCTGCGGCGGGCCCGGATTCTTCTTGGGCGATGGCTGGACGAGCGTGGGGGAGGCGGCGGCACGGACATAAGGCCCGTTCTACCACCGGTGTCAGGAGGGCGGCTGCGACGGGTGGAGGTCTCGGTACGACGGGTAGAGGTCACGGTACGACGGGAAGCAGCCGCCCGGGGTGTCCACCGTCTCCGCCGCCAGTACGCCCTTGACCACGGCCCGGACCAGCACGTCGGCCCCCGCGGCAAGGATCTCGTTGAGGGCGGCGGTCTCGGCGTGCGCCCCGAACACCGCGTCGGCGTCGGCCGCTTGCGGCGTCAGCGGCCGGTCACCGGTGGCGAGGGCGAAGACCGTGTCGCCGTCGGTGAGCAGGTGCGCCGGGCGTACGGCACGGGCCAGCCCGTCGTGTGCGGTGCCCGCCAGCTTCTGGGCCTGGGCACGGGTCAGGACCGCGTCGGTCGCGATGACGGCGAGGGTGGTGTTCAGGGGCGGGCGCGCGGAGACGGCCGAACGTCGCTCGGAAGCGGTACGGGCCTCGGCGAGACGGCGCCGCGCGCCGGCGTGCGCGCCGGGGGAGGGCAGGCCGGTTCCGTCGCCGTCTTCGGGCACGGCTCGCGCCAACACCTCGCACACGTCCCCGTACTGCCCGTACAGCACCCCGGTACGCGGATCGACCACCGACCCCGCCGCGTTGACGGCCGCCAGCGCGGCGACCGTGACGCCCGACGGCAGGACCAGGCTCGCGGTGCCGATGCCGCCCTTGACGCCGCCGGCCACCGCGCCCGTACCGGCACCGGTGTTGCCCTGCGCGACGGGCGCGTTCAATGCCGTGGCGGCGGCGTCCTCGATGGCGGCGCGGCCCAGCGCGGCGTCCGGGCGGGCGTACCAGTCGCCGCCGCGCCCCAGGTCGAACAGGGCCGCGGCCGGGACGACGGGGACGACCTGCGCCGGGTCGGGGCCGACGCGGTAGCCGCGGCCCTGCTCCGCCAGCCAGGCCACCGCCCCGGAGGCGGCGTCCAGGCCGAAGGCGCTGCCGCCGGCCAGGACGACCGCTTCGATGCGCTGGACGAGGTTGCGGGGGTCCAGGGCGTCCGTCTCGCGGGTGCCGGGGCCGCCGCCGCGTACGTCCACGGCGGCGATGACACCGCCCTCGGGCGCCAGGACGACGGTGGTGCCCGTCAGGCGGCCGTCGCCGAGGAGTTGCGCGTGACCGACCCGGAGTCCGGTGACGTCGGTCAACGCGTCACCCGGGCCGGGACGTTGCGTGGCCTCCTCAGGGGCGAAGGAGGAGGCGCGGGCTGCGGCTTCGTCGTGCGACTGCTGAGGGTCGTCGGCCATGGCACATGCGTACCACGGGGGAAGCCGGGGCGGTACGGGGAGCGGCGGGGAAGGGCGGAGAAAGGCGGGGCTTCTGTCCGGGCCCCGCCACGGGCGACGTCAGTGGCCCGCCGGGCCCATCACGACGACCGGGTGCTGCGCCGGGTCCAGCGTGCGCAGCAGCTCCTGCATCACCTCGGGCTTGAGGCTGATGCAGCCCTGCGTGGGCCCGTTGTGGTCGACGTGCAGCCAGACGCCGCCGCCCTTCGCGGCGCCCTGCGGGCGGCGCTGGTCCAGGGGCGAGGACCCCTTGACCCGGTTGTAGTCGATGGCGATGACGTAGTCGAAGGCGCCGCCCAGCGGCTCCCCTTCGACGCCGGTGCCGTGCGCGACGAAGCTGCTGTTGCGGTCGTACGGCAGCTTGGTGCCCTCCGGCGGCGCCAGCTTGCCGCCCGCGTCGCTGAGCGTGAACACGCCCTCGGGCGAGCGCAGGTCACCGTAGTGGTGGTCCGCGGTCCACCCCCGGGAGGCGTTGTGCGCCACCCAGCGGGCGCCGGGGCGCCAGTCCTCCGAGTGCTCGGCGCGGGTGTAGAGCACGACGGCGGAGTCGTGCGCGTCCGGGCCCTGGCCCGTGACGACCAGGACCTGCCGGGACTCGGCCGGGATCTGCTTGCGGGTGGCGTCGCTCAGGCCCGGGATCGTGCGCGGGGCCGGCGCGGAGGTACCGCCGGTGACGTGGTGCGCGGGGGTGTCCGGTGCCGAGGGGGCCGGGCGGGCCTGGTCGGCGCGGTGGCCGTCGTGGTCGTCGCCGGAGGCGGGCCACGCCCACAGCGCGGTGCCCACGAGGGTGGTCAGGGCGAGACCGCTCACGGCCTTGCCGCGACGGGTCATCCTTATTCGCGTACCGCCCGGCTGGGCGTGGCGGGCAGCCATGTCGTGGCGTCTCCTCGCCCGTCGGCTCTGGCCGGTGGGCTGTCGCAGGTATAAATCGGGCAATCTGCACCCTACACCGTTCGGGTAAATGCTCAGTACAGGGCCTGGTGCTGTTCATGCGTCGGGAGAGGCCAATGGCTGAAAGCCGCAGGTCCTTTGGCCGGAATGGCGGGGTCCGCTGGTCGGCTGTCCAGTGCTGGCCCAGTGCTGGCCCAGCACTTGCCCTGTCGCGCGGTCAGCTGCCCAGTGCCTGCCCCTGACGTGCGGTCAGCGCCGCACCCGCCGCGACTGGTGGCGACGCCACCGTCCGGTCGGCAGGACCGCCGCACGGCCCGCGAACGTGCGGGCCCGTACGGCCGCCTGTGGAGTGGGCTCAGCGGACGGTGATCCTCACCGATCTCGTCTCGGAGTACGCGCGGCTCTCCGCCGACTCCGGGGTGCCGTTCGTGCAGCGGTAGCACCCGAACAGTTCGACGACGGTGGTGCCCGCCCGGTCGGCCGAGAAGGTGTACCAGTCCTTGCGGTCGCCCGCCGCGTCGCCTTCGACGTGCGGCACGTCGCTCAGCAGCGGAGCGGGGCCCGAAGCGCCGCGGCTGACGACCCGCCAGGTGATGCCCGGTACGTTCGAGTAGGCGTTCGGCAGCGAGAAGCGTTCTCCGCGCCGGACGGTCACCTCGCCGCCGGAACCGCCCGTGAAGCCGGTGCCCAGCGCGCGCCCCCGCTTCAGGTCGCCGCCCGTCGCGTTCGGTGCCGCGCTCGGCGCGGCGCCCGGCCCCGTACCGACGGTGACCTGGTACGTCATGGTGCGCTCGCGGTCCGCCGAGGTCAGCACGATCCGCGCGGTGCCGGGCTTGACGGCGTGGAAGGGGGCTCGTACGGCGTCCTTCGCGCCGGCGCGCGAGGCGGCACCCGGGGTGGCATCCGAGGCGGCACCCGAGGCAGCGGCGACGGAACGGTACCGTACCGTCGCTCCCTCGACCTTCGGCTCGTCCACCCGCCAGCCACTGCCGCCCGCCCGCAGCACGATGTCGAAGTCCGTACCGGCCCGCACCCGCAGGCTCGTCGCCTGGGACGGGAACTCCCAGGCCGCGCCCGGTACCCCGCCCGGCGTGGTGGGCGACGGCGAGGCGGTCGGCGCCTTGACGCAGCAGTCCGACTTGCCGCCGCACGCGCCCGTCGTCAGGGCGACGAGCGCGGCGCCGGCGGTGGCCAGAGCGGCGGCGCGCAAACGGGGAGCGGACTTCCGAGGACCGGGCTTCCGAGGGCCGGGGAAGCGCATCATCAGGCGGCTCACTTCGGTACGTGCACGGCGTACGCGTCCGGCAGGTCGTTGTCGGACGCCTTCTGCATCCGGCCGTTGACGAAATCGTCCTCGCTCACCCAGGTCGTGGTCCCCCACGGGTTGTAGACCTGGAGCATGTCGCCCTCCTGGCCGACGATCATCATGGCGTGGCCGCTGCGGTCGCCGTCCTTGTAGCCCTCGACGCCGATCGGTACGGGCTTGCCCTCGGCCACCGCCTTCTCGATGTCCGGCAGTGCGTCCCGGCGGGCGTCCGCGCTGCCGGTCTCGCGCAGCTCGTACGCGCCGCCCGTGTGCGGGCTGATCTCCTTGTTGACGACCTCGGTCTTGCCGTCGTTGTCCATACCGCTGGGCGCTCCGGTGCCGAACCAGCCCTCGTGGCCGCCGTCGCCCTCCTCGTGCACCCGGTGCTGCTCGTCCACCAGGCGCTCGCGGAACGCCTTGGCGTCGTTCTCCTGGCCCGACTCGCCGCCGGTGAGGCCCAGCGCGTACACCGGGTCGACCATGGCCCGCGCGGTGACGGTCGAGGAGGCCACACAGGTGCCCTCCTGGCCGTCGCCGCCCTGTGCCCAGGCCTGGCCGTCGAAGGCCGCGGTGTCCCTGTTGACGTTCGACCCGTCGCTGTTGAGCCCTTCGTCGTCCTTGCTGTCGCCCTGGGTGACGACCGGCGTGAGGTGGGCGGCCAGCCACGCCTCGTCGTCGCCGTGCGGGTGGATCTTGTCGCGGAAGCCGCGTACGGAGTCGAGGTCGTTGCCGGCGGCGAGCGCCTTCATCAGGTAGGCGCGTTCCTCGGGCGACTTGGACTCGGCGAGCATCCGCTCGAACTCGGCCCGGTCCCCGGCGTTCATCCTGTTCAGGTACTGGCTGGACCGCTGGAGATCGTTGCTGGTGAGGATCTCGTTCTGCTCGCGGGCCGGGTCGTTCTCGTCGACGGTGGAGGTGTCGGCGAGCATCAGCTTGTCCGCGGCGGTCAGACCCCGCGCGGTCACCTTGCCCGAACGGGCCTCCGCGGCGTACTTGTTCAGCTCGCGCGCCGCCGCCCGCCCCGCGTCGTCGGCGGTCACGGCCGCGCGGTACAGGTCGGCGACGCCGGTCTGCGCCAGGCTCTTCGCCCGGTTCTTGGCGTCCTCCTCGCCGTCGTCCTCCCACATGTCGTCGAAGAACCCGTCCTCACCGCCGAGCAGGCTCAGTGCCTCCTCCAGGCTGGGGCGGCCCCGGCTGTCGGTGTCCTGGGCGGACCGTACGGCGTCCGCGAGCCGGATCAGCTCGCCGCCGGCCTTGCTGAACGCCTCCGCCATCTGCTGCGCCGCCCGGTCGGCCGCGGCCACCACGTCGGCCGCCTTGACCGCCGTCGTGCCGGTCCAGGCGTCCGGCAGGGTCTCCTGGGCGACCTTCTGGACGCGGGGCTGCACCTCGTGGCTACAGGCGTCGGCCGCGGCGCGGTAACTCTTGCCGGCGCTCTCGATCGAGCCGGGGTGACCGAGCGGCGCCTGTACGGCGAGCGCCTTCTTGATCTCGGACATCAGGTCGTTCTTGCTGTCGGCACCGTCGATGCCCTTGACCCGCTCGGCGAGTTCGGCCCGCCGTGCCGTCGTGGATTCGCCCGCCATGTGGGCCGCCTTTCCCCCGTGGTGCTGTTGTTGTGGCTGTTGCAGGTGGTGTGGTGGTGCTGTGGTGTGTTGGTGGTGCCGGGGGCCTGTTCACGGCACCGGGTGGGTGCTCACGGTGACGGCGAGGTGCCCGAGGCGCGCGCGGTCAGCCGTAGCTCCATCAGCGCGGCCACCGCCTCGAACCAGCGGGCGAGCGTCTCGTCGTCGTCCACGCCTCCGGTGACCCCGGCCGCGGCGGCGAGCCAGGCGCCCGCCGTACGGGCCGGTGTCTCGCCCGGCAGCGGCAGGTCGAGCGCGGCGGCGTACGCGGCGCCGCCCGCACGGACGACCTCGGCGAGGTAGGCCACGGAACGGGGCAGCACGCCGAGCCGGCCGAGCGTCACGGCGGCGGCGATCGCCCCGTCACCGAAGAGGGCGCGGCGGGCGTGGCCTTCGGCGGGCAGGCCGAAGCGCAGCATGGACGGGACGTCGAGCCGCAGCAGTTCGTCGTCGGTCTTCGGAGGGAATGCGGTCATGGCTGGCTTGCCCTGTTCTGGTGGCGTGGTGTCGGCCTACGGCCTGGCCTTGGCCTCTGGCCAGGCTTTGGGCCTACGGCTTGGCCTTGGCCTGGCGTGATGCGGCCTGGTGTGCGGTGGCGGTGTGGCCGCCGGTCAGCCGAAGGGGTGCTGCCCGCGCCGGAGGGCGCCGGGGCGGCGGCCGCGTGGCGCAGGCCGGAGATGGCGGAGTGGTCCGCGGCACCGTAGTTGTTCGTCGTGGTGCGGAGTTTCTTCGCGATCTCGCCGAGGGCGTCGTGCAGAACGGTGGCTTCGTGCTGCCAGGCACCGGCGAAGTTGTCGAAGGCGGGGGCCGCGTCCTCGCCGCCGAACGCGTCCGGCCTGCTGCACGCCTGCTGCGGGATGGATTTCTGTACGGAGGCGAGTTGTCCGGCGGCGGAATCCAGTTCCGACGCGCTGCTCTCCGTACCGGATTTCTTGATCGCGTAACCTGACCCGTTGGCCATGCCTGAGTACCGTCCCCCGTGCGTCCGTACGTGCGCTTCCCGCGCCGGGCGGCCTGACATGCCGCGCGGGATTTCCGGATGCGTGCGGAATGCGTACCGCACGCCGATTCGCCGCGTCACAGGTTTCCGTGCGTGGCCCCCTTGTTCGGGTCCCGCCCTTCGGATTCCGCTGCTTACCAGGTCACTTCGGTGCCGGAGGAGCATAACCGATTCCCGGCGGAAGACCGTCCGTGCCAGGAGCAATACGGCGGTCATTCGACCCAATAGGTCGTTCCGGGGCTTCGGTCCCGGGAATTCCCGCAATGGGGTTTCCGCGTATTCCGGGGCGGGGTGGTGAAAGGTGTGGCGGCGGGGAACTCTCGCGTGGGTAACGCGCGTTGTCCGTACAGGATTTCCACAGGAAGGAGGGTGGCGCGCAGCGGTCCGTCCGCCGGCCCCCGATGGGCGGACGGTGGAGCGGTACGGGGTGCGTGCGGGCGGTGTTTTCCGGCCCGCCGCGGCCGGTCTCGCCCTCGCCCGCGCGTCCGTTACATGATCAAATGCAACGTATGAGCGATAGCGCGCGTGACTCCGTACTGGCCCCGCTCGACGCCCGCATGGCGGACCTCGAATCCCTCTACGAAGACCTCCACCGGCACCCCGAACTCGGCTTCCAGGAGACCCGTACCGCAGCCGAGGCCGCCCGCCGCCTGACCTCGTACGGCTACGAGGTCACCACCGGCATCGGCCGGACGGGCGTGACGGGCGTGCTGCGCAACGGCCCCGGCCCGGTCGTCCTGCTGCGGGCCGACATGGACGCCCTGCCCGTCACCGAGCGCAGCGGTCTGCCGTACGCCTCCGCCGTCCCCGGCGTCATGCACGCCTGCGGCCACGACGTGCACGTCACCTGCCTGGCGGGCGCCGCCGACCTGCTGGCGGCGGGCCGGGAGCACTGGTCCGGCACCCTGGTCGTGCTCTTCCAGCCCGCCGAGGAGGTCGGCGACGGGGCCCGGGCGATGATCGAGGACGGCTTGTTCGGGGCGGCGGCGGACGGCTCCGCTGCTACTTCTGATGCCGGTGCCGGTGCCGGTGCCGGTGCCGATGGGCAGGGGCGGGTGCCCACCCCCGACGTGGTGCTCGCCCAGCACGTCGCCCCGCTCGGCGCGGGCCTGATCACGTACGCCCCCGGCGCCTGTATGGCCGCCTCGGACAGCCTGAAGATCACCTTCCACGGGACCGGCGGCCACGGCTCCCGCCCCGAGACCGCCGTCGACCCGATCGTGATGGCCGCCGCCTTCGTCCAGCGGCTGCAGTCCGTCGTCGCCCGCGAGGTCGCTCCCAAGGACCGCGCCGTCGTCACCGTGGGCTCCTTCCAGGCCGGGGACGCGCCCAACGTCATCCCCGACCAGGCGGTGGTGCAGCTCAGCGTCCGTACCTTCGACGAGGACGTGCGCAGCCGGGTGCTGGCGGCCGTCGACCGCATCGCCAGAGCGGAGGCCACCGCGTCCGGCGCGGAGCGCGAGCCGGAGACCGAGGTGCTGAACACCTTCCCCGTCACCCGCAACGACGACCGCACGCTGGAGCAGGTCAACGCCGCCTTCACCGACCACTTCGGCGCCCAGCGCTTGTTCGGCTACGAACCGGCCGCCGGCAGCGAGGACGCCGGGCTGATCGCCACGGCCGCCGGCGCGCCGCTCTACTACTGGTGGCTGGGCGGCTGGGACCCGGACGAGTTCCGCGCCGCGATGGCCTCCGGACGCCTCGCCCAGGACATCCCCTCCAACCACTCGCCGCACTTCACCCCGGTCAAACAGCCCACCCTGACCATGGGCGTCCAGGCGCTCACCGTCGCCGCACTGAGCCACCTGGAGCCGGGCAGGTGACCTCCCGCGCGCCCAGACGTACATAGGCCCCCCCTGGACGACCAGCGCCACCAGGGCAGCGGGCCCCACGGCCCAAGGGAGCGCTCCCGCGACGGCGAGGGCGGCGCACAGGGGGACGGTGATCAGGGTGGGAAGGACGGAGGCGACGGCCAGGCGGGCGCGGGTACGGGCGCAGGTACGCGTACTGGGGTGGGGGTGGCGGGTCATGAACCGGCTCCTGTGGGACGGGGGCCGGCGGCACGCGCCTCGCGTGCCGCGTCGAGGTAATCCGCCAGCGCCACGTAGACGTCGGCCTCACCGGCTGCCTCTGACCCTGGCTCCATCCATGCCCCTGCCCTCGCCTCCGGGTTCGGCTGCGGCCCTGAATCCGGTTCCGCCACCGCCGCCTCCGTACGCCATGCCGTCCGCACCCCGGCGGACACCCCCGCGTCCCCGCCGCTGAACAGCACGCCCAGCTCGTCCATCCGCGCCACCAGATCCCGTACCCGTCGGTCGGTCGCCGGTACCCCGGCCGTGCGCAGCCGCTCCGCCCGGCGGTACAGCTCCGGCCACTCCACCCGCAGCAGGTAGTGCGCCGCCGGCCCAGCGCCGCGCCGCGCGCCGCGAGTACCTGGAGCTGGTCCGCGTCCAGATGGCGGCGCAGGGACTGGTCCGCGGACGGGCCGGTGCGGCCGATCGCCTCCAGTGCCGCCAGCAGGTCGGGTGTGCCCGGTGCCGTGCCAGCCGACAGCGACTCCTCCAGTCGCCGCAGTCGGCCACGCAGCGCTTCCAGCGCGGCCAGGGACTCCGCCACTTCCGACAGGTGGTCCCGTACGAGGCGCAGCGGATCGACGCCCGAGTCCAGGCAGACCGCGATGGTCTCCAGCCCCAGGCCCAGTCCGCGCAGGGCCAGTACCTGGTAGAGGCGTGCGGCGTCGTCCTCCGAGTACTCCCGGTGGCCGCCGGGTGTGCGGCGGGACGGGTTGAGCAGCCCGATGGTGTCCCAGTGGTGCAGGGTCCGGACGGTCAGCCCGCTCGCCTCGGCGAGCCGGCCGACCTTCCAGGTGGTGGCGTCGGTCATGTCTTTACGGTGCGACATCACGCGACGTCGGGTTCAAGTGCGGGGGTCAGGGGGCCACGATGCGGTCGACCGCGGCGTACACCAGCTCTTCGCGTTCGGCCTCCGAGAGGACGTCGGGCAGGGTGAGCTGTTCGACGATGAGCCAGTTGAAGGCCAGGTACAGCAGCCGGACGGCGGTCGCGTCGCCGGGCAGGCCGGATGCTTCGTGGTAGGCCACGTTGGCGTCGATGTCGGCGCGGACGCGCTCGGTCAGCACCGCGCGCAGCGCGGGGCGGCGGGTGGCTTCGAGGCGTAGTTCGAGCAGCGCCAGGTAGCCGGTACGGAACGAGCTGACCCGGCCGACCAGCTCGCGCATCAGCATGGCGTACGTCTCCCGGTCGGGCGTGGCCTGCCGCTGCCGCGCGATCGTCGCCTCGTCCGGCTGGAGGCGTTCGTAGACCCGGGCGCCCGCCTGGGTGAGCAGGTCGTCGCGGTTGGCGAAATAGTTGGAGGCGGTGCCAGGGGGCACGGCGGCCGCGTTGTCCACCGCGCGGAAGGTCAGGCCGCGGGCGCCTTCCCCGGCCAGCACCTCGATCGCGGCGTCGACGAGTGCCGCCCTCCGCCCGTCGTTCCTGCGGACCATTGACACCACTCCATTCGTAGTACTACGTTCTCACCACTTCACTTGGAGTACTATGGATGGAGTCGTCGGTATGCGCAAGCTGGTCTACTACGTCGCCGTCAGCCTGGACGGCCGTATCGCGGGCCCCGGCGGGGAGTTCGACTTCTATCCTGCGGGCGACGAGCAGCAGGCCGCCGCCTACAGCGCGTGGTGCAACGCCCGCTACCCGGAATTCGTGCCCACCGCGATGCGCGAGGCCCTCGGTCTCGCCGACACGCCCAACCGGCGCTTCGACACCGTACTGATGGGACTCGGCAGCTACCGCCCCGCGCTGGACGCGGGCATCACCAGCCCGTACGCGCACCTGCGCCAGTACGTGGTGTCGAGCACGCTCGCGCCGGACACCGACCCCGCCGTCACCGTGGTCCGCGCGGACCCGCAGGCGCTGGTCCGTGACGTGAAGGAGGAGGGCGGGGAAGGGCCGGGGCGGGACATCTGGCTGTGCGGCGGTGGGCGGCTCGCGGGTGCGCTGCTGCCCGAGATCGACGAACTGATCATCAAGAGCTATCCGGTGGTCGCCGGGGCCGGGATCTCCGTGTTCGACGGGGAGTTCGACCCGACCGTCTTCGACGTGACCGACCGGACCTCGTTCGACAACGGCGTCACGGTCACTCACTTCGCCAGGCGGTGACCGTCCCCGTCCCGCCCTTGACCTTGCCCCTGGGGGAAGACGCAGCCTCAGGTCTGCGGGGCCGACCCCGCATGAGGAGGGTGCACGGGTGCGCGACGACACGGGGCCGGGCCTGGGGCCGCAAGCGGCGGCCGGGACGGGTGAGACGGGTGGCGGGGGAGCGGGGCGACTGCTGAGCATCGGAGCGTTCACCAGGGCGGCGCGGCTTTCGCCGAAGGCGCTGCGGCTCTACGGCGAACTGGGGCTGCTGCCACCCGCCCACGTCGATCCCGTCAACGGCTACCGGCGCTACGCGCGCGCCCAGTTGGAGCGCGCCCGGCTGGTCGCCTGGTCGCGCCGGCTCGGTATGCCACTGGCCCGCATCCGGGACGTGTGCGAGCTGGCCGCGGGACCAGCCGCCGAAGCGGTGTCGGCCTACTGGGCGGAGACCGAGGCGGACACCGCCGCCCGCCGCGAACTGGCGGCCTTCCTCGTCGACCACCTGAAGAGGAAGGACGCGGCCATGACGGGCATGTCCACGGCCGCTCCGAGGCCCGGACGCCGACCGCTACCGCTCGGCATCCGCTACGCGGCCCTCTCGGGCACCGGGCTGGTCGGGGAGAGCAACCAGGACACCGCCTACGCGGGCGACCGGCTGCTGGCCGCGGCCGACGGCTTCGGTGGTGCCGGGGCGTCCGCCGGGTCCGCGGCCGTCGAGGCGCTGCGCGGCCTGGAGAGTTTCGACGGCGGGACGTTGCGCCCCGGCGACCTGCTCGACGTACTGGCGGACGCGGCCGGGCAGGCCAACCGTTCCGTACGGGGTGTCGTGACGGCCGCGGACGCGGACCACGCCGGCACCACGCTGACCGCCCTGCTCTGGACCGGCTCCCACCTGGCCCGTGCACGTGGGCGACTCGCGACCGCTACCTGCTCTGCTCGGACGGCCTGTCCGCGGTGGTGCCCTCCGACGCCGTAGGGGAGGTGCTCGGCGCGGCTCCCGGCCCCGGCCGGGCGGTACAGGACCTGGTGGCGCTGGCGTACGAGGCCGGGGCGCCGGACAACGTGAGCTGTGTGGTGGCGGATGTGGTCACGGATGTGCCGATGGGCGGAAGCGCGGATGTGCCGGTGGGTGAGGGCACGGATGTGTCGATGGGTAGGGGTACGGGCGTGCTGACGGATGGGGGTACGGACGTGTCGGCCCCCACGTAGCGCCAAGGGCCGCGAGTATCGTCCGACGACGTCTCCGATTCCGTACCTGCTGCTGGAGCCCCCGTGAACGATCCGGAAGCGCACGAACCGGCCGCCGACGAAGCGCACGAACCGGCCGCCGACGGACTCCGTTTCGTTGGAAAGCACGAGCGGAAGGCGCTGATCGAGGCCGCTCTGCGGGTCGTCGCGCGGGACGGTGCGGCGGGCGTCACCCACCGCACCGTCGCCGACGAGGCACAGCTGCCCACCGCGGCCGCCGCATCCGCCTTCGAGAGCGCCGACGCGCTGCTCACGGCCGCGCTGACCAGTGCGATGGAGCAGGAGACCGAACGGGTGCGGCAGCTCACCGCCGCGCCCGTCGAAGGACCGGGCGCGGCGGGCGGGCGCGGCGACAAGCGGCGGATGCTGGCGCGCCTGACGGCCGGGTCGCTGGAGGACCGGGGGCTGCTGCTCGCCGAGTTCGAACTGTGCCTGCTGGCCACCCGCCGCCCCGAACTGCGCGGCCACACCCGCCGCTGGTCCGAAGCGCTCGCCGACTTCGCCCGCCTCCACACGCGGGACCCGATGCGCGTCGCGCTCTTCACCCGCGCCTACGAAGGGTTGCGCCTCCAAGCCCTGCTGGCCGACGAACCGCCTGCCGCCGAAGAGTTCGAGGCGATGCTGTGGGAGCTGCTGCCGGACGAGGGGTAGGCCCCCCGCTCAGGCCAGGCCCTTGAGCATCCCCTTGAAGTACAGCTGCGGCAGCCCGTACCGCTTCAGGAACCACATGTCGGTGCGCTCCTTCGTCGTGTCGATGAACGGGATGGAGGGCGCCGGTTCCAGGTCGTAGTCGAACTCGGCGAGCAGCATCTTGTGGCGCGCGGTGACCAAGGGGCAGGAGGTGTAACCGTCGTAGCGGGCGGTGGCGGGCCGGCCGCGCAGTCCGGCCCGCAGGTTGGCGACGACGACCGGGGCCTGCTTGCGGATCGCCGCGCCCGTCTTGGACGTCGGCAGGTTCGCGACGTCACCGATCGCGAACACCTCGGGGAAGTCGGGGTGCTGGAGCGTTTCCCGGTCGGCCTTGGCGTAGCCGAAGGGCGAGGCCGGGTCGGCGAGCGGACTGTCGGCCACCCACTGCGGCGCGCGCTGCGGCGGCACGGCGTGCAGCAGGTCGTAGCGGATCGTTTCCTTGGCGCCGGTCGCGTGGTCGACGATCTCCGCCTCCCGCGTGGCACCGTCCACCTGCGTCAGCTCCGACTGGAGCCGCACCTCGATGCCGTACCGCCGCGCCGTCTCCTGGAGCGCCCGGTCGAAGACCGGCACCTTGAACATGGCGGGCTCGGGCAGCACCAGGATCGTACGGATACGGCCCAGCAGCCCCCGCTTGCGCCAGTAGTCGGCGGCCAGGTACGCGATCTTCTGCGGGGCGCCGCCGCACTTCACCGGCCCGGACGGCATCGTGAACAGCGCCGTACCGCGCTGGGTGCGCCGGATGAAGTCCCAGGTCAGCGGCGCGAGATCGGGGCGGTAGTTGCTGGAGACGCCGCCGTGGCCGAGGGCCTGCGTCAGCCCCGGTATGCCTCCCCAGTCCAGGCTCAGCCCGGGGGCGAGCACCAGCCGGTCGTACGAGACCGTCCGCCCGGAGGCGGTGCCCACCGTACGCGCGGCCGGGTCGACGGAGACGGCGGTCTCGCGCAGCCACCGCACACCGGGCGGCATGACCTCCGCCTCCGTACGCAGGGCCGCCCGCAGCGGCGCCTGACCGCCGCCGACCAGCGTCCAGAGCGGCTGGTACCAGTGCGTCTCGGACGGCTCCAGCACCGCGATGTCACGCAGTCCGGCGCGGCGCAGCCGGGCGGCCACGGTGATGCCCGCGGTGCCGCCGCCGATGATGACGACCTGGTGGTGCGTCGAGGCGGAAGTCATGGTTCTTTCCTCCTGAGGTCGAGCTGGGATCGGGGACTGGATGAGGGGGATCGGGGGCCGGGGGCCCGGTGACGGGGGCAGGGGGCCGGATGAGGGGGATCGGGGGCCGGGCCGCCATGGTTCGGTCGTGGCCCGGTCACAAGCGGGGGATGCTGGTCACCGCCATCGACACGGCGAGCACCGTGACCAGCGACGCGAACGCCGTGGACAGGGCCTGTGGCCGCAGCCGGGCGGCGAGCCGGTTGCCGAGCCAGCTGCCGAGCGCGGCGCAGGCGGCGAAGGAGGCCAGCAGCGGCCAGTCCAGGCCGCCCGCCCCGGCCCGGGTGGCGAACGCCGTACCGGAGTTGACGAGGATGACCAGGAGCGACGTACCGATGGCGACCGGCATCTCCAGGCCGAGGACGAGGGTCAGCGCCGGCACGACGACGAAACCGCCGCCGACACCGAAGAAGCCGGTCAGCAGGCCGACGGCGGTCGCGGTGACACCGATGCGCAGCGCGGCGGCCAGGCGGGGGGCGGGGCGTGCGGCGAGCGGCGGGCCGGAGGCGGTGGGAGACGCAGGGGACGTGGCGGCCGCGCGCGCGGAAGTCTTTTCCCGTTCGCGCCATACCCGTACGAGCATCACCGCCGCCACCGCCAGCATCAGCCCGGCGAACGCCGTCATCAGGACGGTCGGGTTCAGCGACGCGCTCCAACGGGAGCCCAGGAACGTACCGGCAGTGCCCAGCCCGCCGAACGCCGCCCCCGCCCCCAGCGGACCCGGCCCGCACGGGCATGGCAGGCCAGTCCGGACGCCGCGCCGATCCCGACCACCACCAGCGCACCCGCCGTGGCCTCGTGCGGGGACTGGTGCAGCAGGTAGACCAGCGCCGGTACGGCGAGGATCGAACCGCCGCCGCCGAGCGCGCCCAGCAGCAGCCCGATGACCAGCCCGCAGGGCAGCGCCGCCCAGGCTAGAAGCGGCATCGCCGGGGGCGGGTCGTCGGCGGCACCGGCCGCGTCGCGGTGTGCGGTGCGGGCCGCGTCGCGGTGAGTGGTGCGTGCCGCGTCGCGGTGAGTGGTGCGGGTCCGGCCGTCATGACGGACACGAGGCGCGGGGCGCCAGTTCGACCGCGTGGCTGTCGCTCGACCACTCGGCGACGAAGGCGAAACGGTCACCGCGTACGACGGTCTCGCGCCACTCCACCGGCCGCTCCCCGGAACGCCCCAGCCGCTCGATGGCGAACGCGGGCTCACGGTCGGCCAGTCCCAGCAGCCACGCCTGCCGGATGTCGGGCAGGAAAGGGTGGATGCGTTCCCGGCCGCCGGTGACCTTGATCCCGCAGCGCTGCTGCAACTCGCCGTACAACGAGGTGTGCCGGAAGTCGGCGTCGAGCAGCGGCTCGGCCACCTCGGCGGGCAGGTACGTGGTGTCGTGGGCGAGCGGTTCGCCGTCGGCCAGCCGGAGCCGTTCCAGTACGACCAGCGGCGCGTCCGGGACGAGTCCGAGCTGGTCGGCGACCGGGCCGTCCGCCGTCCGCTCCAGCCGCAGCACCTCGCTGCGCTGCTCCACGCCCTGGCCCTCCAGCTCGCGGAAAAGGCTGTAGAGCGAGCCGAGCGGCTGCTGTATGCGCCGGGTGTTCAGACGGCTGGCGCGCCCGCGTTCGGCGATCACCAGACCGTCCGCGCGCAGCTTGCGCAGCGCCTCGCGCACGGTGTGCCGGCTGACCTCGTACTCCCCGGTGAGCCGGTGCTCGGCCGGGAACTCCTCGGCGAACTCGTCCGCCTCCATACGGCGCCGCAGGTCCTCGGAGAGCTGGGCCCACAGGGGCAGCGGGGAGCGCCGGTCCAGGGGACGCGGGCCCGGGGGGTGTTCGGTCATGAGGGCGCCTCCGGGGGGTGCGAGGGGTGTGAGGTGTTCGAGGTGTTCGAGGGATGCGAGAGCTGCGAGAAGTTCGATGGGTATGGGTGGTACGGGCGGTACGGGTTTTGCGAGAGGTAGGGGAAGTCAGGGCGGTTCGAGCGAGCGGTACGGGTGGGGCGTTCCGTCTTGTCACCCACCTCCGTACCGGCCCCCAACTTGTCGGCGCCGACGGCGCATGCCTAATGTACGTACATCCGTGCATCCGCACAACACACTCCCCGCGGGGCTCGTGACGGCGGGCCCGCAGGACCACGGAGGTCGACCGTGCATTTCGCGCAGTACTACCTCGACTGCCTCTCCCAGGCGTCGTACCTGATCGGCGACAAGACCACCGGACGTGCCGTCCTCGTCGACCCACGCCGCGACATCGACGACTACCTGCGCGACGCGGAGGCGGCCGGACTGCGCATCGAACTGATCATCGAGACGCACTTCCACGCCGATTTCCTCTCCGGACACCTCGAACTGGCCCGCGCCACCGGCGCCACCATCGCCTTCGGCGAGGCCGCCGAGACCGGCTACCCGATACGGCGGCTGCGCGACGGCGAACGTATCCACCTGGGTGGCGGATCGGACGACGGATCGGGCGGTGAAACGGGTGGCAGAACGGGCGGTGGAACGGGCGACGGACCGGAGCCCTCCGGCGTGACCCTCACCGTCCTCGCCACCCCCGGCCACACCCCGGAATCCATCTGTCTCGTCGTCCACGAACACCCGGAGGCGGCGGAACCGTACGGTGTCCTGACCGGCGACACGCTCTTCGTCGGCGACGTGGGGCGCCCCGACCTGCTCGCCACGGCCGGGCTGACGCCGCAGGACATGGCGGGCCGCCTCTACCGCTCCCTGCACGGCAAACTGCTCACCCTCCCGGACGCCACCCGCGTCTTCCCCGCCCACGGCGCCGGCTCGGCCTGCGGCCGCAACCTCTCCACCGAGACCACCTCCACCATCGGCGACCAGCGCCGCCACAACTACGCCCTGCAACCCATGCCGGAGGCCGAGTTCATACGCCTGGTCACAGCCGGACAGCCCGCCACCCCCGGCTACTTCGCGCACGACGCCGCCCTCAACCGCGACGGCCACCCGCTCCTGGACGCCGCGCCACCCGCCGCGCTCACCCTCGACGAGGCGCTCGCCGCCTGCCGGGACACCGGCGCGGTCCTCCTGGACAGCCGCCCGCTCGCCGCCTACACCGCGGCGCACTTCACCGGCTCGCTGCACATCAGCCTGGACACCCGGTTCGCCGAGTACACGGGCAGCGTGGTGGCGCCCGGCACGCCGATCGTCCTCGTCAGCGACCCCGGTACGGAGGCCGAGGCACGCCTCCGCCTGGCCCGCATCGGTTACGACCACGTCCTCGGGCACGTACCCGACCCGGCCGCCGAACTCGCCCGCCACCCCGAGCTGGTGTCCCGCAGCCGCCGCCTGCCGCCCGGTGACGTGCCGGCCGAGGGCGTCCAGCTGATCGACGTCCGCAACCCCGCCGAGTACGAGGCGGGCGCCCTGCCGGGCTCCCGCAATCTGCCCCTCGCGAGCCTTCCCGCCAGCTGCGCGACGCTGGACGCCGACCGTCCGGTGGTCCTCTACTGCCGCAGCGGCGGCCGCTCCGTGATCGCCGCCGCGCTGCTGGAGGCGCGCGGCTTCCGGGACGTACGGGACGTCATCGGGGGCTACGAGGCGGCCGCGGCCACCTGCGGCTGACGTGCCGCGGGATGCGCCGGTCCCGCCGGGTGTGCGGGTTCCGCCGGCCCCGCGGGGCATGCCGGTCCTGCCGGTCCTGCCGGTTCCGCCGGTTTCGCGACAGGAGGGCCAGGCAGGCGGCCGCGCACCCGGCCGAGACCAGGCACAGCGCGCCGTCCGGATCCGGGCCGGCCGGCGCGAGGCTCAGCCCGGCCGTCACCGTGATCGCGCACTTGGTCAGCCCGGACGCCTCGCCCGCCCGGTCCGGCCGGACCACGGCCTGGGTGGCCGTCAGCGTCAGGGCCCCGGCCACACCGAGCGAGCCCGCGGCCACGGTGGCCACCGTGAGGAGGACGGCCGTTGCCGATGCCGCCGCCGCTGAGGCCGTTGCTGCTGACGGCATCGCTGCCAAGGCGGCAGCGGCGAGGCCGAGGCAGGCGGCCATCACGGGTTCGGCGGCCGCCGTGGGCACCCGTCCGGCCACCGGCCCTGCCGCCGCCATCGCGGCTGCCGGTACGAGGAAGGCCGTTCCCGCACCCAGTACGGACATCCCCAGCACCTCCTGGAGCAGGAACGGAACCACGAAGAGCAGCACCACGGTCGCCGCGTTCGCCACCGCACCGGCCGAAGTGAGCGCGACGTAAGGCGCGTTACGGAAGAGATCGAGGTCGATCAGCGGCGCGCGCGACCGGCGCTCGGCCCGTACGAACACCACACCGAGCCCCAAAGCGCCCGCCGCCCACCCGCACGCCTGCCACCACACCCCCACGCTCTCGACAGCCATCGCCAGACACACCGGCACCCCGGTCCCCACGGCCATCGATCCCCACCGACCTCGACCACCCCGTAAGCCCCAGAAGCCCCGGAAACCCCAGACACTCCGGACGTCCTTGCCCCGATTCAGACGAGCCACCACGCCGCCCCGAGGCCTCGCCACCTCACGAACCTCCACCGCCTCACGAACCTCCACCACGTCCCGAACCTCCACCTCCCCTCGAACCTCCACCGCCCTCCGGGCGCACAGCATCCCCACCCCCGCCGCGCACAACGGCACATTCACCCAGAACACGGCCCGCCAGGACAGCTCCTGGGCCAGCACCCCGCCCACGAACGGCCCGCAGGCCGTGGCCAGACCGGCCAGCCCCAGGGCGTACCCCGTCGCGACGCGCGCCCGCCCCGGCGGGAAGGAACGTGTCAGCAGGGCCAGCCCCACCGGCATGACCAGCGCACCGCCCGCCCCTTGCAGCACCCGGAACACCACCAGTAACGCCAACGAGGGCGCCACCGCGCACCCCGCCGACGTTCCCCCGAACAGCGCGAGCCCGACCAACAGCAGCCGCCGCCTCCCGTACAGATCTCCCAGCCGCCCGGCAGCCGGCATCAGCGCCCCGGCCGCCAGCAGGTAGCCGCTGATCACCCACGGTCCGGCCGCCGCGGAGGCGTGCAGGTCCCGGCGGAGCCCCGGCAACGCCATGTTCAGCGCGAAGGCGTCCAGCTGCACACAGAACCCCCCGACGGCCACGGCCACCACAGCCCGCCACCGACACCGCCCCACCGCCCGGGCATCACCCGCACGAAGCAGCTCTTCATTCCCCTCAGACATCGGACACACCGATCCACCTCTCACGCCACGCGGCTCGGCGCGGCGCACTACGTACGGACGAGGAAGGTGAAAGGCGGGGGATTGGGTGTGCCGGAGACGGGGCAGAGACGTGGGGGTGCCGTACGGGCGCCTACGGTTTCTCACGAACACGTCGCTTGAAGGGCACGAGAAGCGACGCCTTCCGGGGCGTCGCGAAAACGGCGGCTACGGGGCACGGGACGTGCCGTACAGCGGACGTTCAGCAGTTGTTGATCGCTGATCTTCAAGCTGGTCCACATGTTGCGCCGTGTGATCTCCGAGCATGAGGAAACGACCCGGGAAACGCAAGAGCCCCCGGCGTCCCCGCCCCCGATGGCCCTCACCTGGCACGGTGAGCCGGGACGTCACGAGGAGCTGACCCACACCATGCTCATGGGCCAGGCCAAGCGGGCGGCCGCTGCGCTGGCCCGGCTCGGCGTACGGGCCGGCGACCCGGTGGCGGTCCACCTGCCGCTGGTGCCGGAGTCCGTCATCGCCACCCTCGCCTGCGGCCGGCTCGACGCCGTCCGTACGACGCTGCCGGTCTACCTGACCGTCCCGGAACTCGCCGAGGCGGCCCGCGCATCCGGCGCCAAGGTGATCATCACCGCGGACGCGGCGTTCTGGGACGGCGCGGTACGCCCGGTCAAGCCCGTACTGGACCGCGCCCTGCGCCGCGACTGCGCGTGGGTACGCTCCGTCCTGGTCGTCAACCGCACCAGCCGCCCGGTCTCCTGGACAGCGGGCCGCGACCACTGGTGGCACGAGGCCCTCGCCACCCGCTGACGCCCGGCCCGGCCGACCCGCTACTCCAAGGGCTGCCGCCCCACCGGTACCCACGCGTACCCGGCCCGCGCGTCGCTCCGGCCGTTCTCGTCGCTCTCGCCGAACGTCGTGACCGAGAACCCGCCTGCCTCCGCCACGCGCCCCTGGAGCGCGAGCCGCCCCTCGACGTCGTGCGCGAACCGGTTCCAGTGGTGCACGAGACAGAACGCGCGCCGGCCCACCACCTGACGCCCCAACACGCCGACCAGCGCCCCCAACTCGGGCCGCTCACCCCCCAACGCCGCGTCCCCGAGATCCACCCACCACCCGGCAACCTCCCACCCCTGCCGCTCGGCATAGGTGCGACACCCGGCCAAGCGCATCTCCAACATCGCATGCGACCGCGTGGCACAACGGTCGTAGACGAAGGCGAGCGGGGGTGTGGTGGGCATGGCGGTTCCCCTTACGTGCGTCGTGCCTTTCGGTGGTACGGCACGACCGTAGGAGCGCCCGCCGGGCAGCGGGGGCACTGATTGTGTCCCTTGCCCCGCATCCTTCATCCTCAGGCGGCGAGCAGGCCGATCTTGTGGGCCAGTTCGGATGCCCGGCGACGACGGGACGGAATCTTCGACTCGGTTTCCTCCAGCACGATCCTCTTCGCGTAGCCGTTGTATCGGACAGTTTCGGGAGCGGCGGCGTACGCCTGGCCGAGCGTGGCCAGCGCTACGTCCCCCGCTTGTCGAGCTGGTAGCCGCGGGCCTGCTCGATGCGGTGCCGGGCTCGTCGCGGCCGGGAGAAGATGCATCCGGCCTCGGCCTGTTCCGCCTGCCGGACGGCCTCGGTGCCGGAGTGCAGTTCGACCGCGACGGTCACCGCATGGGCCCCCATGATGCCGCGGGAGAACGAGGTCACCGGGTGGAAGTAGTCCGCAGGCAGCCGCTCGGCCACCTCACGGGCGATGTCCCAGTAGCGCCATGCCGTGCCCGTGTCCCCGCGCCGGGCCGCCGTGTACCCGACCTCGAACTGCAGGGCCCCGGCGATGGCGCGTACATCATCGGTCGCGTCCGGCAGCAGGGGAGCCAGGTAACGGAGCGTTGCCAGGTTCACCTCGTCGGCAGCGTCGTAGTGCCGTGGGCCGGCGTCCCGGTACGCCTGCCCGGTGAGCCAGGCTGCGATGCCGATCGCGTGGGGGTCCTCGGACTCCTGTGCCGCGATCACACCGCGTTCCACGACGCGCCATAGGAGCGCGGCGTCCGGCTGGTAGGCGACGAAGAACTGGCTGAGGCTGTAGACCTCCGAGAGGAGGCCCTGGGCGGTACGTCGTTCGGCAGCCGAGTCGGCCTGGCGCACGGCGAGCTGGGCATCGCGGATGAGGTCCGGAAGCAGTCCGCCGATGACATCCCTGTGGTGCGGCGCGGCATGCCGGGCCGACCAGGCATGGGCCAACCGCGACCGCAAGTGCGCCGCTGAAGGAGCGGCCCGGTCCGCCTCGAAGGGGAACTGGTTCACCGCCGCGGCGACCGCAGGCAGCAGTCGGTGCCCAGGACCGGCGAACAGGCCGACCCGTACCGACCCGGACCCGGTGAGTTCCGCAAGATCGCGAACCCGCAGTGCCTCGGCCACTCGTAGGGCCATGTCCAACCCGGGCGTCTTCAACTGCCCGTTCTCCACCCGCTTCACCCACGACTCGGACATGCCGATGAGTCCCGCGAGCACCCCACGTGTCATCCCGCGACGCTGCCGCAGGATCTGCATCCGCTGGCCGAAGACCAGGGGAGCTGGGGCGGAGTCGGGAATGGCACCTTCTTGAGACACGGTCTGGCCCCTCTCTGAAGAGTCCGGCACGGCTCAGAGTAGAGGGGAGGGGGCGGTAGCGTGCCGGGCTTGGACGACACCTGTGAGTACGGCGGCCGTACCCTGGAGGAGTGAGTACGCCCCCGAACCCCGGCCCGAGGCCGACGCGGAGCCGCAGGAGATCCCGGCGCCGCAGGAGACCGCGGAGACCGAGGAGGCCGCGGAGACCGCGGCACCTTCCGAGCAGTCCCCGCAGGTCCCCAAGACCCCGCCGTCCCCGCGGCCCGCGGCACACGCGGCGCTGATTTTCGACGACCCGCTGAGCCGGCGGTCGTCGGACGACACCGACCGTGGCTGGGGCGAGCGCCCGAGCCGTACGGACAGCGCCGCCGACCTCGCGCGCTTCCTCGACGAAAAGCCGCCCCACCACCTCTGACCGAGGCGCCGGGACGGCTTCGTGGGACCGTGGTCGGTCGTGGCGTCCGTTACTGCGTCTTCTGCGTGACGACCGAGCCGGTGCCGCCATGTCCGGACGAGTTCGTGGACGAACCGGACAGCGAGCCGTTGCGCTGCGCCACGAGCGCGTCGCGGATCTCCATCAGCAGCTCGACCTCGGTCGGGTCCGCCGGGCCATTGTCCACCGGCTTCTTGGCGTCCTGGCGGGCCTTCCACTTGTTCATCGGCAGGATCATGAGGAAGTACACGACCGCGGCCGTGATCAGGAACGTCAGGACGGCGCTGAGCACCGAGCCCCACAGGATGTAGATCCCGTCCGTGTAGTCGCCGGTCTTGGCGTTCGTGGAGCAGGTGGTGAGGCAGGCCTTGTAGTGGTCGAGGTTCTGCGAGCCCAGCGCACCGACGATCGGGTTGATCACGCCCTTGACCACGGCGTTCACGATGTTCGTGAACGCGGCTCCGACGACCACGGCCACCGCGAGCTCGATCACGTTGCCGCGCATCAGGAATTCCTTGAACCCTGACAGTACGCCCGTCTTCCCGCTCACCTGAAAGCCTCTTTCCACACTCACTACGATCCGTGCAACGAACAGCACCGCAACCTACGGCAGGGCAGGGCGAGGCTGTCCAATCCCATGACCTGAACCGGTGAGCGGACAGAGCGTCCGTACGGATCGGCGCCGCGTCCCGGCCGACCGGGGGAGAGCCTTCCCCACGGCACGCCGAACGCACCCCGCCACTCTCGCCAGTGTCGCGCGCATATCGGGCAAAGGCCACTCGATCTTCGCCGGGCGCGGTCCGGGCCGTCATGACCGCCCCCAGCCTGGGTGGCTCCCGGGCGCCGGGGCGGCACAGGCGCCCGAAGAGCCCGAGGCGCGGCCCTCGCCGCTCTGGTGGGCCGTGGCGGTCAAGGCCGCCGCGGTCATCGCCAGCCCCGCCGTCACGGTGTGCCGACGGCGCCGTACGGCCCGGCGCAACCGGTGACGCCCGCCCCGCGCCCGTACGGGAGTGAAGTGCGCAACCTCACACGGCGGAGGGAGGGGGAGGGGAGGGGTGAGATGGAGGTCGAGGTCGAGGTCGTGGGGCACGGTAACCACCGCCTGAGGTGCCGGAATCGGTGCGGACGCGTTCCACGGTGCCGGACTTCGCCGGAGCCCGCTCGGCCCTGTGGACAACGGCCATCGACGCGCACGGGCCGACGTTTGCTACCCGCTGGTTGTGGAGAAAACGGTCACCCTCACGGGCCTCCCCAGCTCTCACGAGCCCCCTCCACCCCTCACGAACCGACTTCGCCCCTCACGGCAACGGGATTCCCAGTTCCCAGCCCGCGTGCGCGTCCGCGCACGCGCAGGTCCGTTCCGCCGTCGCCGGCAGCGCGCCCACCGCGTCGAACAGCACCTCGCGCAGCCGCCCGACGTTCCGCCCGAAGACCTCCAGCACCTCCTCGTGCGAGACGCCCTCGCCCGTCTCCGTACCCGCGTCCAGGTCCGTGACCAGCGACAACGACGTGTAGCAGAGGGCCAGCTCACGGGCCAGCACCGCTTCCGGGTGGCCGGTCATGCCGACCACCGACCAGCCCTGCGCCGCGTGCCACCGCGACTCCGCGCGGGTCGAGAAGCGCGGCCCTTCGATGACCACGAGCGTGCCGCCCTCCACCGGCTCCCACGCACGGCCCCGGGCCGCCGCGGCCACCGTCGCGCGGCCGACCGGGCAGTACGGATCGGCGAACGACAGGTGCACCACGTTCGGCACACTGCCGTCGGGCAGCGGCACCCCGTCCAAGTACGTCTGCGTCCTGGCCTTCGTACGGTCCACGAGCTGGTCCGGCACGAGCAGCGTCCCCGGCCCGTACTCCGGGCGCAGCCCGCCCACCGCGCACGGGCCGAGCACCTGCCGCACGCCGACGGACCGCAGCGCCCACAGGTTGGCGCGGTAGTTGATGCGGTGCGGCGGCAGGTGGTGCTTGCGGCCGTGCCGGGGCAGGAAGGCGACGGCGCGTCCGGCCACCTCGCCGAGGAAGAGGGAGTCGCTGGGAGCGCCGTAGGGGGTGTCGACCGTGATCTCCGTCACGTCGTCCAGGAACGAGTAGAAGCCGGACCCGCCGATGACCCCGATCTCCGCGTCAGCCATGCGAGCACATTAGCCGCGGGGAGGGGGCGTGAGGAGAGGGCCTCGGGGGGTGAGGGGGCTCCAGGAGGGGCGGGAGGGGCGGGAGGTGTGTCCTGGAACGCCGGAAGCCCCGCCGTCGGTGACGGCGGGGCTTCCGCGGAGAGATGTCCCGTACGGGCGCGTACGGGGCCGGAGCCTCGCTCAGGCGGCCGAGGCCTTGGGCGTCGAGCTGGAGCCCGTACCCGAAGAGCTCGACGAGCCGGCGGACGACTTCGACTCGCCGCCCGAGGACGACGAGGAAGACGACGAGGACCCGGAGTCCGAGGACGACGAGGAGCCCGACGACGAGGACGAGCTCGACGCGGGGGTGCTGCTGGACGACGAGCCGCGGCTGTCGTTCCGGTAGAACCCGGAGCCCTTGAACACGATGCCGACCGCGGAGAACACCTTCTTGAGGCGTCCGTTGCAGGCGGGGCACTCGGTGAGCGCGTCGTCGGTGAACTTCTGCACCGCCTCGAGGCCCTCGCCGCACGCGGTGCACTGATACTGGTAGGTCGGCACTGTGACTTCCTCCTGGCACTCTCACTCAATGAGTGCTAACGACGCTCCATAGTGCAGTATTCCGGCCCGTCAGTCCACTGTTACCGGCGAGCGGTGACCGACCCCACGTCCGACGACCAGTGTGTCGGCCCGCGGCACCAGGTGTCCCCGGAACGCCGCGAGCACCACCAGCGCCAGGCCCGTACCGCACAGCGGCACCAGGAATCCGGCATGCGGACCGAAGTGGTCCGCCAGCAGGCCGGCGACGGTCGACGCCGCGGCCTGGCCCAGACCGACCGCGCCGGTCAGCCAGGTGAACGCCTCGGTACGGGCGGAGGCCGGGACCAGCGAGTCCACCAGCGTGTAGCCGGTGATCAGCGCCGGGGCGATGCAGAGCCCCACCAGCAGGCCCACCGCGCCCATCAGTGGCGCCACGCTCACCGCCCACAGCGGGGTGGTCAGCAGCGTCAGCAGCGCGTACCCGGTCAGCAGGCGGCGCCGGGGGCCGATCTTCCAGGAGATCGCGCCGCACACGATGCCGGCCAGCATGTTGCCCGCCGCGAAGACCCCGTACAGCAGGCCGTTGATGCCGGGCTGCCCGATGTCCTCGGCGAAGGCCGTGAGGGAGACCTGCATGCCGCCGAAGACCGTGCCGATGCCGAAGAGCCCCGCGATCAGGACCCGCAGCCCCGGCACCGACAGCGCCGAGACGCGCTTGGCGGAGCTGTCGTCCGACCGGTGCACCGGCGGCTGGCTGCGCCGCTGCGCCGCGAAGAGCAGGCCGCCGACCAGCGTCAGGACGCCCTCGGCGACCAGACCGGCCGCCGGGTGGATGCCGGTGCACAGCGCGGTCGCCAGCACCGAGCCGACGACGAAGGTGAACTCGTCGGTCACCGACTCGAAGGCGGTGGACGTCGGCATCAGGGGGTACCGGTCAGCTTGGCGGCCCACCGGGAGCGCACCATGGGGCCGATCTGCGGCGTCGAGGCGCCGGTCGGTACGGCGATGACCAGCAGCGCCCACAGCGGAGCGTGCGACAGCGCCAGCGTGATCATCGCGGCGACCGCCGCCGCGTGCACCAGTACGCCGGGTACGAGCACCGCGCGCTGCCCGAACCGGTCCGCCAGCTTGCCGCTCTGCGGGGCGAACAGCGCCATCGAGACGCCGGTGACCGCCGAGACGACACCGGCGGTGCCGTACGAGCCGGTGGTGTGCTGGACGAGCAGCAGGATGCTGAACGTCAGCATCGCGAAGGGCTGGCGGGCCAGGAAGCCCGGCAGCAGGAACGCCCACGCCCCCGGGGTGCGCAGCAGCTGCCCGTAACCGGGACGGACGTCCTTGACCGGGGGCTGCTGGGTGGGAGCGGTCCCGTCCTGGGCTGCCTCGCCCCGGACGTCCTTGCCCGCGTTGTCCTTGACCGCGGATGCCACGGCCGAGCCTTTCTACCGCCTGGTAGCGCGCTGCCCGCGAGGTTGTCACGGGGTGCGCGCCGAGAGCTGTCCTCTCGCGCAGGACCGAGTGATACCGCGTGGTCCGCACCGGGGAGGTGGCTGCGTGTGGCAGGGGACCGCGGCCGCCGAGCGGTCGCGCCAGCTCTGCGTCAGGCAGAGTTGGTTCCTTTGATTGCCCTGCCATAGTACAGGCCGATACGCGGGAAGCCCTGGCATCGGCCAGGGCTTCCCGCACATTTCGCGCCGTCCCGCTCGGCGTGCCGGGAGGCACCGTTCCGCTCACCGCGCCGGGACATGCCGTCCCGCTCACCGCGTCGGTCGCGCCGTCCCGCTCGCCGCGCCTGGGCGTGCCGTCCCGCTCACCGCGCCGGAGTGGGCGGCGGTCGGCCTTCCGTCCGGCCGTCCGGATGCCGGCCGACCTGCCCGGCCTTGCCCTCCGGCCGGTCCCCGGACCGGTCGCCCGGCCGCACCCCCGCCTTCTTGACGGGCCGCCGCCCGCCCGGCGTGCCCGGCGCCAGCCAGCCGGCCAGCTTGCCGTGCTGGGAGACCGCCTGGAGCCGGTTCTCGACCGCGTCCCGTACCGGGTCCGTGGCCACGACCAGCAGGTCGTCGCCGCGGCGCAGCACGGTCGTGGGCGACGGTACGAAGCTGGTCCCGTCCCGTACGACGAGGGTGACCGCGGCCCCCGGAGGCAGCCGCAGTTCGCTGATCTCCACGCCGTGCATCCGCGACTTCGCGCTGATCGTGGTGGACAGCAGATGGCCGCGCAGCCGCTCCAGCGGCGCCGACTCGATGCCCAGGTCGGCGGCCTCCTCGTCGTCGCCCAGGCGCAGTTTCCTGGCCAGCCAGGGCAGCGTCGGGCCCTGGATCAGCGTGTAGACGACGACCAGGATGAAGACGATGTTGAAGACCCGGTCGCTGCCGGGCACGCCGCCCACCATGGGGATGGTGGCCAGCACGATCGGTACGGCGCCGCGCAGCCCGGCCCAGGACAGCAGCGCCTTCTCGCGCCAGGGCACCTTGAAGGGCAGCAGGCCCAGGAACACGGAGGTCGGCCGGGCCACGATCGTCAGGATCAGGCCGATGACCAGCGCCGGAACCGCGTCGTCGAACAGCGTGTGCGGGGTGACCAGCAGGCCGAGCAGTACGAACATGCCGATCTGGCCGATCCAGCCGAGGCCTTCGGCGAAGCCGCGGGTGGCGGCCGAGTGCGGCAGTTTCGCGTTGCCGAGGATCAGCGCGGCGATGTAGACGGCGAGGAAGCCGGAGCCGTGCGCCAGCGCGCCGGCCGCGTAGGCGGAGACGGCGATGGCCATCACCGCGATCGGGTACAGACCGGACGCGGGCAGCGCGACGTGCCGCATCCCGTACGCGCCCAGCCAGCCGACGGCCATGCCTATGGCCGCGCCGATCGCCAGTTCCAGGGCGATCTCGCCGATCAGCGTGTACCAGTGCTCCACCGGGCCGGCGGTGGAGAACGCGACGACGAGGATGACCACGGGGGCGTCGTTGAAGCCGGACTCGGCCTCCAGGACGCCGGTCAGCCGGGCGGGCAGCGGCACGTTGCGCAGGACGGAGAAGACCGCCGCCGCGTCCGTGGAGGAGACCACCGCGCCGATGAGCAGCGCCTGGCGCCAGTCCAGGCCGACGAGATAGTGGGCGCCGGCCGCGGTGACCCCCACGCTCACCGCGACACCGAACGTGGACAGCAGCGCGGCTCTGGGCAGCGCGGGTCTGATCTCTTTCCACTTCGTGCCGAGGCCGCCCTCGGCCAGGATCACGACCAGGGCGGTGTAGCCCAGTATCTGGGTCAGCTCGGCGTTGTCGAAGACGACACCGCCGAATCCGTCCTGCCCTATGGCGATGCCTATCCCCAGATAGATGAGCAGGCTGGGCAGTCCGCTGCGGGAGGAGACGCGTACCGCTGCCACCGCGACGAGCAGGACGAGGGCGCAGATCAGCAGGAGTTCGTTGAGGCGGTCGACAGTCAGGACTGGTCCTTCCTCGTGGCGGGCCGGTCAGGCACGGGAACGGGCACAGGGCTGTGGATCGGGCGGGCTTTCCTTACCGTATCTAGTTACTGAGGCTAACAATTTACCATTGCTTGAATCTTGGAGGTGCCGGCGGCTACACCGCGTAGGGCTCGGCGGACCCGTGCGCCTATGGTTGCTCCAGCACTCCCACCCTGCCCCTCGAAGGACAGAGATGCCCGCCAACAAGTCCGCCCCCGCCCCTGACAAGGCTGCGAAGAAGCCGAAGAAGAAGGGGCGGCGCGGCCGCCTCGTCGCGATCACGGTCGTGCTTCTGCTCGTGGCGGGCATCGGCTACGGCGCGTACTGGGGCGTGAGTACCGTCCGCGCCTCGTACCCGCAGACCACCGGCTCCCTGAAGCTGGCCGGCCTGACCGCACCCGTCGACGTCGCCCGCGACGGCAACGGCATTCCGCAGATCTACGCCGACACCGACGAGGACCTCTTCCGCGCCCAGGGCTTCGTACAGGCCCAGGACCGCTTCTGGGAGATGGACGTACGCCGTCACATGACGGCCGGCCGCCTCTCGGAGATGTTCGGCCAGAGCCAGGTCGACACCGACGCCTTCCTGCGCACGCTCGGCTGGCACGACGTCGCACAGCGGGAGTACGACACCAAGCTCTCCCCGGAGACGAAGAAGTACCTCCAGGCGTACTCGGACGGCGTCAACGCCTACCTCAAGGAACACGAGGGCTCGGCGCTCTCCCTGGAGTACGCGGCGCTCGGCTTCCAGAACGACTACAAGCCGCAGAAGTGGACCCCGGTCGACTCGGTGGCCTGGCTCAAGGCGATGGCCTGGGACCTGCGCGGCAACATGCAGGACGAGATCGACCGCGCCCTGCTGACCAGCCGCTTCAGCCCGACGCAGATCGACCAGCTCTACCCGAAGTACCCGGCGAAGCGGAACCGGCCGATCGTTGACGGCGGCGCCGTCAACCCGGTCACCAAGGACTTCGACGCCAAGGCGACGCCGAGCGGCGGGCTGCAGAACAACTCGGGGACGGGTACGGGGGCCGGCGCCGGTACGGGCACGGGTTCCGGCACCGGTACGGGTGCGGGGAACGGCTCCGGTACGCGTACGGGGCAGGGAACCGGTAACGGGACGGGCACCGGCAACGGGACGGGTACGGGCAACGGTGCCGGTACGGGCAACGGTGCCGGTACGGGAACCGGCTCGGGCACCGGAACCGGAACCAACTCCGCCTCCGCCGCCACTCAGGGCGTGCAGACCCAGCTCTCCTCGGTCTCCAAGTCCCTGGAGAAGATCCCGGCCCTGCTCGGCCCCAACGGCAACGGCATCGGCTCGAACTCCTGGGTCGTCTCCGGCGCCCACACCACCACCGGCAAGCCGCTGCTCGCCAACGACCCGCACCTGGCCCCCCAGATGCCGTCCCTCTGGTACCAGATGGGCCTGCACTGCCGCACCACCAGCGCCAAGTGCAACTACGACGTCTCGGGCTACACCTTCTCCGGGATGCCCGGCGTGGTCATCGGCCACAACCAGGACATCTCCTGGGGCATGACCAACCTGGGCGCCGACGTCACCGACCTGTACCTGGAGAAGATCAGCGCCAACGGGTACCTGTCGAACAACACGGTCAAGCCGTACAAGACCCGTAAGGAGACCATCAAGGTCGCCGGCGGCGCGGACCGCGAGATCACGGTCCGCTCCACCGACAACGGCCCGCTGATCTCCGACCGCGACGACGAGATGACCAAGGTCGGCAAGCACGCCCCGGTCGGCAACGCGGCACCCGACCGCGGCGACGGCTACGGCATCTCGCTGCGCTGGACCGCCCTGGACCCGGGCAGGTCGATGGACGCGGTCTTCGAGCTGAACCGCGCCAAGAACTGGACGGACTTCCGTAAGGCCGCCTCGCACTTCGAGGTGCCCTCGCAGAACCTGATCTACGCCGACACCAAGGGCAACATCGGCTACCAGGCGCCCGGCCGGATCCCGGTACGCGGCAAGGGCTACGACGGCACGCTGCCCGCCCCCGGCTGGGACCCGAAGGCCCGCTGGGACAGCTACGTGCCCCAGAAGGCGCTGCCCAACGAGTACAACCCGGCGCGCGGCTACATCGTCACCGCCAACCAGGCCGTCGTCGACCCGGACAAGTACCCGTATCTGCTGACCAAGGACTGGGGCTACGGCGCCCGCAGCCAGCGGATCAACGACCTCATCCAGTCGAAGATCAAGGACGGCGGCAAGGTCTCCACGGACGACATGCAGACCATGCAGATGGACAACAGCAACGAGATCGCCAAGCTGCTGACGCCCTACCTACTGAAGATCGACGTGGGCGACGCGTACGTCCGTGAGGCGCAGAAGCTGCTGGAGGGCTGGGACTACACCCAGGAGCCCGACTCGGCCGCCGCCGCGTACTTCAACGCGGTCTGGCGCAACACCCTCAAGCTGGCCTTCGGCAACAAGATGCCCAAGGAGCTGCGGGTCGACGGGCAGTGCCTCAACGTCCGCCCGGCCGACGACACCGGCCCGGCCGACGACCAGGACAAGCTGGTGCGCGAGTGCGGCCAGCGCGCCCCCGACCAGGCGCAGCCCGACGGCGGCGACCGCTGGTACGAGGTCGTCCGGAACATCATCGACGACCCGAAGAACGACTGGTGGAAGACGGAGTCCCGGCCCGGCCGCGTCCTCGACGCCAACCGCGACCAGCTCCTGGAGCACGCCATGCGGGACGCCCGCTACGAGCTGACCAGCAAGCTCGGCAAGAACGTCGACAACTGGAGCTGGGGCCGCCTGCACCAGATGTTCCTGAAGAACCAGACGCTGGGCACCAGCGGCCCGGGCCTCCTCCAGGACCTGTTCAACCGCGGCCCCTGGAACGTGGGCGGCGGCGAGGCGGCCGTCAACGCCACCGGCTGGAACGCGGCCGGCGGCTACGAGGTCACCTGGGTCCCGTCGATGCGGATGGTCGTCAACCTGGCCGACTTGGACAAGTCGCGGTGGATCAACCTGACGGGCGCCTCCGGGCACGCGTACAGCGCGCACTACTACGACCAGACGGACAAGTGGGCCAAGGGCGAACTGCTCCCGTGGGCCTACTCCGAGAAGGCCGTCAAGGCCGCGGCCAAGGACACGCTGACGCTGTCGCCGTGACGGATGCCGTGACGGGGTGCTGACCCCGTAGGCCGGGCGGGCTCGAATGCATTCGAGCCCGCCCGGCCTCGTTCACGGCGGTCTACAGCGGTCTGCGGCGGTTTACGCCGGTCCACGGCTGCCTCCTGTAGGGACTACCCGGCGACGGGCGGAGGCGACTGCGCGGCGAACCGGTGCACACCCCTGGCGTCACCGCCACGTCCACCGGCCGGTCGTGCTCCTCGGCCGGCACCTCCGCCAGCACCTCCGCGTCGTACAGCAGCACCACCTTCGCCGGCCGGACACCCGCCTTCTCCAGCCGCTCCAGCACCCGGTCGTACGACCCGCCGCCGCGCCCGAGCCGCATGCCGCGCCGGTCCACCGCCAGCCCCGGCAGCAGCATCGCGTCCGCCTCGGTGACGGACCGCGGGCCCAGCCGGGGCCCGGCGGGCTCCCGCAGCCCCCGCGCGGCCCGTACGAGGCCCTCGGCACCGTCGTACGGGGCCCAGTCCAGGTCGTTGTCCGGCAGCAGTACGGGCAGCAGCACCCGCACCCCGGCCGCGTGCAACTGGTCCAACAGGGCGTGCGTGGACGGCTCGCGCCCCACCGACACGTACGCGGCGACCGTGCCCGCCCCGGCCAGCTCCGGCAGGGCCAGCGCACGGCGTGCCAGCACCGCTCCCGCCGCCCGGATTTCACCGTCCGGCAACTGGGCCCTCATGCCCAGGAGGTCGCGCCGCAACCCGCGTTTCCCACCGTCGTAACCGCTCATGATGCGCCGTCGCTCCCGCTCCTGTGACCCGTTCACCGGACCCCGCCTTCCGGTGCAAAGTGCCGGTTATCGTGATCCGCATGACTCCATCGCGTACTCGGATCACCAAGGCTGTCATTCCGGCAGCCGGTCTCGGGACCCGCTTCCTCCCGGCGACCAAGGCCACGCCCAAGGAGATGCTGCCGGTCGTCGACAAACCCGCCATCCAGTACGTCGTGGAGGAGGCCGCCACCGCCGGACTCAGCGACGTCCTGATGGTCACCGGACGCAACAAGCGCCCTCTCGAAGACCATTTCGACCGCAATTACGAGCTCGAAGAGGCGCTGGACCGCAAAGGGGACGAGTCGCGCCTCGCCCGGGTCCAGGAGTCCAGCGACCTGGCCACCATGCACTACGTCCGCCAGGGCGACCCCAAGGGCCTCGGCCACGCCGTCCTGTGCGCCGCCCCGCACGTCGGCGACCAGCCCTTCGCGGTCATGCTCGGCGACGACCTGATCGACCCGCGCGACCCGCTGCTCCAGCGCATGATCGAGGTGCGGGAGCGGCACGGCGGCTCCGTCATCGCCCTCATGGAGGTCGATCCGGCGCAGATCGGGCTCTACGGGTGCGCAGCCGCCGCCCCGGACGGCGACGACGACGTGGTGCTCGTCTCCGACCTGGTCGAGAAGCCGGATCCGGCCGACGCCCCCAGCAATCTGGCCATCATCGGCCGGTACGTCCTGGACCCCGCCGTCTTCGAGGTGCTGCGCGAGACCGCACCGGGCCGCGGCGGCGAGATCCAGCTGACCGACGCCCTCCAAGCGCTCGCTGCCGACCCGGACCTCGGCGGGCCCGTGCACGGCGTGGTCTTCAAGGGGCGCCGCTATGACACCGGAGACCGCGGCGACTACCTCCGCGCCATTGTCAGACTGGCGTGCGAACGTGAGGACCTGGGCCCGGAGTTCCGGACCTGGCTGCGCAGCTTCGTCAGCGAGGAGATGTGACACCGTGAGCGCCACCACCGGCCGGATCACCCACCAGGAACGCGTCTGGTCGGTGGCCGACCACCTCGACGACGTGCTCTCCAAGATCCACCCGCTGGAGCCGATCGAGCTCCACCTCCTGGACGCGCAGGGCTGTGTACTGGTGGAGGACGTCACCGTCCCCGCCGCCCTGCCGCCCTTCGACAACAGCTCCATGGACGGGTACGCGGTCCGCGTCGCCGACGTGGCGGGCGCCACCGACGAGTTCCCCGCCGCCCTGACGGTGGTCGGCGACGTCGCGGCGGGCAGTGCCGAGCTGCCCGCCGTCGGCCCCGGCGAAGCCGCCCGCATCATGACCGGCGCGCCCCTTCCGCCCGGCGCGGAAGCCGTCGTGCCCGTGGAGTGGACCGACGGCGGGACGGGCGGCGGCCCCGCCGAGGCGATGCGCGCGCACAGCGCCGCGCCCGAGGCCGCCGGCGGCGAGGTCCGAATCTACCGCCCGGTCGACGAGCGCCAGCACGTACGCGCCCGCGGCAGCGACGTCCCGGCCGGCGAACTGGCCCTGCCGGCCGGCACCGTCATCGGCCCCGCCCAGATCGGCCTGCTCGCCGCCATCGGGCGCTCCTCGGTCCGGGTCCGGCCGCGCCCCCGCGTCGTGGTCCTGTCCACCGGCAGCGAACTGGTCCAGCCCGGCGAGGAGTTGGCCCCCGGCCAGATCCACGACTCCAACAGCTTCCAGCTGACCGCCGCCGCCCGCGCGGCCGGCGCCATCGCCTACCGCGTCGGCGCCGTCGCCGACGACGCCGAGACGCTGCGCGCCACCCTGGAGGACCAGCTCATCCGGGCCGACATCCTGGTGACCAGCGGCGGCGTCAGCGTCGGCGCGTATGACGTGGTCAAGGAGACCCTCGCCGACCTGTCCGCCGAGGAAGGCACCGTCGAGTTCCGCAAACTGGCCATGCAGCCGGGCAAGCCGCAGGGCTTCGGCCTCATCGGCCCGGATCGCACCCCGCTGCTGGCCCTGCCCGGCAACCCGGTCAGCTCCTACGTCTCCTTCGAACTGTTCGTACGCCCCGCCATCCGTACGCTCATGGGCCTGCCCGACGTGCACCGCCACACCTCCCGGGCCACCTGCGGCGCGGCCGTCGAGTCCTCCCCGCGGGGCCGGCGCCAGTTCCTGCGCGGCTGGTACGACGCCGACACGGCCACCGTCACGCCCGTGGGCGGCGCCGGGTCCCACCTGATCAAGGCGCTGGCCCAGGCCAACGCGCTGATCGTGGTCCCGGAGGAGACGACCGAGGTGGTGGAAGGGGCGGAGGTGGAGGTCGTGTTGCTGGGGTGAGGTGCCAAGGGGATCGCGGGGGCGAGGAAGAGTGGGGCGGGCGGTGGCCGTACGGCGCCGTGGGGGCCGTACGGACCGCACGCGACAGCCGTCGGCGCCGCAGGTGGGTGCCGTCGGCCTGCTCGCGCGTGCTGCCCCGCACCGTATGCGGGGGCCGTCCGCACCGTACGCGGGGGCCGTCCGCACCGTATGCGGAGGCCGGCCGTACTGCTCGTGCGTGCCGTCCGCACCGGGTAGCCGGGTGACGGCCGACGCCTGCGGGTACGGTGTCGTCGCACAGGCGGCACGGTCCGGACCGGGAGAACGATGAGCAGCGGCCAGCAAGACCTCACCCACCTCGACGCGTCGGGCGCGGCCCGCATGGTCGACGTGTCCCAGAAGGACGTCACCGCGCGCACCGCCCGCGCCAGCGGCCGCGTCCTGGTCGCGCCGCGCGTCGTCGAACTGCTGCGCGGCGAGGGCGTCCCGAAGGGCGACGCGCTCGCCACCGCCCGTATCGCCGGCATCATGGGCGCCAAGCGCACCCCCGACCTGATCCCGCTCTGCCACCCGCTCGCGATCTCCGGGGTCGAGATCGACCTCCGGGTGGCCGACGACGCGGTGGAGATCCTGGCCACGGTCCGCACCACCGACCGCACGGGCGTGGAGATGGAAGCCCTGACGGCCGTCTCGGTCGCCGCCCTGACCGTCGTGGACATGGTCAAGGCCGTCGACAAGGGCGCGGTCGTCACCGACGTACGGGTCGAGGAGAAAACAGGCGGCAAGTCGGGCCACTGGAGCCGTTCATGACCGCGGACCGGCACCGCCCCGGCCAGGACGGACACGGCACGACGGCAGATCCGGGGCCGGAGACCGCGTCCGGCGCGGTGCGCGGCTCGACCGCGAACCCGGGCCCGGACACGGCCCCAGACCGTTCCGCCACCACGCCACCCAACCCTGGACCGGGCTCCGCGGACGGGGCCCCCGGGGCCCCCGGGGCCGCCGCCCCCGCCGGCCCAGGCCCGAGCCCGAGTTCGAGCCCGGGCGCGTCCCCCCACCCGCACCAGCACGCCTCGTCTCAGCAACCCACCTCCGCCGCCCCCACCCCACCCCGGGCCCTCGTCATCACCGCGTCCAACCGCGCGGCGGCCGGTGTGTACGCGGACAAGGGCGGACCGCTGCTCGCCGAGGGCCTGGCGGCGCTGGGCTTCACGGTCGACGGGCCGCAGGTGGTCCCGGACGGCGAACCCGTCGAGGCCGCCCTGCGCGCCGCCGTCACCGCCGCCTACGACGTCGTCCTGACCACCGGCGGTACGGGCATCTCGCCCACCGACCGCACCCCCGACGTCACCCGCGGCGTCATCGACTACGAGGTCCCCGGCATCCCGGAGGCGATCCGCGCCGCCGGCCGCGCGAAGGTGCCCACCGCCGCGCTCTCCCGCGGCCTGGCCGGAGTCGCCGGCCGTACGCTGATCATCAACCTGCCCGGCTCCACCGGCGGCGTCCGTGACGGCCTGGCGGTCCTCGCCGGCCTCCTTCCGCACGCGGTCGACCAGCTACGGGGCGGCGACCATGCGCCGATGCCGGCGACACCCCAGGGCTCCACCTCCACCGGGAGCGCACACTGAACGCCCCCTGGCCCGTCGTACTGGCGGACGGCGAGACCGCCCTCCGCCCGATAAAGCTGCGCGACCAACGGGCCTGGCGCGACGTCAACCGCCGTAACCGCGACTGGCTGCGCCCCTGGGAGGCGACCATCCCGCCGCCCCCGCCGGGCATTCCCGCGCCGCACCGGCCCACGTACCGTCAGATGGTCCGCCACCTGCGCGCCGAGGCGCACGCGGGGCGGATGCTGCCGTTCGTCGTCGAGCACCGGGGCCGGCTGGCCGGGCAGCTGACGGTGGCCGGGATCACCTGGGGCTCGATGTGCTCGGGGCACGTCGGCTACTGGGTCGACGAGGCGGTGGCGGGCCGCGGCGTCATACCGACGGCGGTGGCGCTCGCCGTCGACCACTGCTTCCGCTCGGTGGGTCTGCACCGCATCGAGGTCTGTATTCGGCCGGAGAACCTGCCCAGCCGGCGGGTCGTGGAGAAACTCGGCTTTCGCGAGGAGGGGCTGCGTCCGCGCTATCTGCACATCGACGGGGCCTGGCGCGACCATCTCGTATTCGCGCTGACCGCGGAGGAGGTGCCCGAGGGGCTGTTGGCCCGCTGGCACCGGGAGAAGCCCAGTACACCCCACAAATAAAATACGTGTTCGAATATTTTCACCAATTGACCACAACCGCGTACGGCTGATCTCAACAATCACAAAAAAGTTCGAGATATCAGCCAGATCGTGCGACACACCGGCTCAATTGGCGGATGGCCCCCTGCAAACCCCTCTACCGTGTGAGACGTGAGCAGCAGCGGCCTCATCTACGCAGTCATCGTCGGGGCCTGGGCCGCCTACTTGGTGCCGATGTGGCTCCGCAGGCAGGACGAGCTCAATGAAGCCCGGCCGACGGAGCGCTTCAGTACCGCCATCCGGCTCCTGTCCGGACGTGCGGCCATGGAGCGCCGTTACGCCAAGGGGCTGGAGGGGCAGGGCGGCCGGTCCATCGACGATGCGGGCGAAGTGCGTGAGCCGGACGCCGCGGCCGAGGAGGCCGCCGTCCGGGACTTCGACGCGCCCGCGGACGAAGCCCCGCCCGCCGCTCAGCGCCAGCCCGCGCCCGCCGCCGGCGGCGCGTCCGGTCCCGCGCCGCGCCCCGCCAAGAAGCCCGGCTTCGGCCGGGCCTCCACCGCCGACCGCGTGAAGCGCGCGAAGGTGCTGGCCCGCCGCCGGCGCACCACCATCGTCCTCTTCCTCGCCTTCACCGTCGGCACGGTCGTCGCGGCCGTCGGCGGCCTCGCCTTCCTCTGGGCGCCGGCCATCCCGGCCATACTCCTCAGCGCGTACATCGTCTACCTCCGCGCCCAGGAACGGCGCCGCTTCACCTTCACCATGGACCAGCGCCAGGCCGAGGCGGCCGCCCAGCGGCTACGGGAGGGCAGGCCACGCCCTCCCCAGGCGTCCCAGCAGCCCGCCGCCGACGAAGCCCCCGCTGAGGACGCCACCACCCCGCCCCCCGCCCCGGCGCGCACTCCCGCGCCCGCCCCCGCCCCGAGCCGGCGTCGACGGCCGGCCGCCGCGCCCTGGTGGAGGAGACCGACCACGCGGAGTGGGTGGACCAGCAGCGCGAACGCGAGCGCACCGAGCCCGGCGGCTGGGACCCCGTCCCGGTCCCGCTCCCGACGTACGTCACGGCCCCCGTCGCCCCGCGCGCCACCAGCCACGTCGACCTCGACGCCGACGACGCCTGGAGCTCCGCCCGCTCCGGCCCGGCCACCGAGACCCCCCAGCCCACCCCGTCCGCCACCCCGCAGCGCCGCACCACCCCCGGCCGCCGCACCCGGGGCCGCACCCCCTGTTCGACCAGTACGCCGACGAGGACCGCCCCCGCGCGGCGAACGAGTGACCCCCCACAGCTGACCAGCACGGGAAGCGATTTTTGAGCACCCCGACAAGGATGCTAGAGTTTCACTCGTCGCAAGGGCCTGTGGCGCAGCTGGTAGCGCACCTCGTTCGCAACGAGGGGGTCAGGGGTTCGAATCCCCTCAGGTCCACCGACGGACTGTTCTTGAGGTAGCTCAGGAGTAGTTCACGAGATCCCGTCCGATCATGCCGATCGGACGGGATCTTCGTCGTTTCCGGGGTTTGTCCGATGCTGTCCCGGTGATGGATGGCAACGGATCCTGAGGGCTGCTTGGCCAGGGCAGCCCCCTCGGCGGCCGGCCGCCGCGTCGCAACCAGGTGGCAGGCAGCCGGTCGCGGCGCGGCGGCCGGCGGCGGCAGCCACGTCAGCTCCCGCCGGAAGCGGGGTGGTCCGGGTGGTCGCTGAGCCACTGCTGCAGTTCGCGGTGGCGGAACTGATAGGCGGTGCCTGACAGACGCATCAGCCCGGCGGCACAGCACCAGTCGAGGAAAGCGCCCAAGCGCCACGGCAGTTTTCCGCGAGCACAGATCAGGAAGACCGCATATCGGCGAAGGGGGCAGCCCTGACCAGCGTGAAAGCCAGACCGATGGCCAGGCCGACGGCCACACCGCTGAAGGGAGCCAGGCTGAAGGGGACCAAGCTCAACGCAGCTCCCTTGAGCCCCCGGAGAGAGCGATGTCTTCGGGCCACCAACTGGGAAGAATATTGCTCGCGTACCACCCGGGCGTGGCGGTGCCCTGGTTCCCTATGCCGGCGACGCCCAGTATGAGGGTCCCGACCAGTGCGCCCGCGAAGCCGCTCGCGATCCCGGCCATGACGGCACGCGACAGGACCCTCCGCATGACGGTGCGGGGTGACGCCGTCGCGGCGGGTTCACCGGACGCCCCGTCCACGAGTCCGCCGAGGACGCCGCCCACGACCCCGCCCACGCACCCGAGCGCGAGGCCGATCAGTGGCATGACCAGCGGGCCCGGGACGTCACCCATGCCGAGAATGCCCAGCTCCAGTGACACCATGGTGTCGAGAGGGCCCTTACCTGTCGCCAGCGCCAGGCCATTCATGACGAGCCCGCCGCTGATCCCCCACAGAAGCCCCATCAGTAGCTTCCGCCCCAGCCCAGCCCAGAACCGGCGCAGGCCGGCGGGGGTCTTCAGCAGTCTCCACTCAAGGTGTCTCGGTACGGACTGCCGGGAACGTACCGCTGCCAGTCCCGCGAAGATGCCGAACGCCAAGGCGACCGCCAGAACCGTGAAATTGACGAGCAGCAGGCAGACCATAAGAGGCCAAAAGGTGCTGGAGGCATGGACATCGGTACGGGACGGGCCGATGGAAAGGAAGACGAGCAGGAGCAGGAGCAGGGTGGAGATCCACGGCAGGAATGCCGCAGTGGCGGTGAGCAGGCCGTCAGCCACGCGCACACGGAGACGTCCGGCCAGCGGCCAGAGTTCATGGAGAACCAGGTCGGTGCCCGGTCGGATCTCAGAGGGCCCGGGCCGGCCCGGCGCGTCGAGGTGGCGCGCGAGGCGGGCGAGCCATCGGTGGACGCGGGCGCTGTCATAGCGCGGGTGGGCGTACAAAGTGCCGGTGGCGGGGATGAAGCGGGCCAGCAGATGCTCGTCGAGTGCCTGAGGACTGGTGTGCCGCAGGAGTTCGGCCGGGTCGCTGTCACGGGCGTACACCGTGGCCGCCAGGCACAGCCGCCACGGTGTCGACAGGGCGGCGGCCAGCGGACCGGTCGGGTCGTCGCGCAGCGCTGTCAGGACGGGTTCCCAGCGCGCGGGGGTGCCGGACCGGCTGAGCAGGTAGGCGTGCGCGTCCCGAGCGGGGACGGCGTCGATGTGGACGCGCGCGGCATCCAGCAGCCGGGTGTGCGGCGCGAGGGCGTCGTAGTGGGCGGCGCGGCAGGTCAGTAGGAGGGGGCCGGCATCACGGCCCTCCTGGTAGGCGTTGAGGGCGTCCAGCGCGGCCAGAGCGCGGGGAGCATCGGGAGAGGGAGTGCCGTCCGGCCGGGTGAGGTCCATCTCGTCGAGGCCGTCGAGCACGGGGAGCACCCGGTGGTGGCGGACGAGCGCTTCGGCCATCGCCGCGGGCCAGTCGTATACGTCGACGAGCCGGCCAACGAGCAGTTCACGCACCGGAACACCGGTGTCCCACTCGGCCAGGGACACCCGCACCGGCACCGGTTCGTCCTCTCCGCGCTCTTCGAGCAGGGCGAGCATCAGCTCCAGGGCCAGAACGGTCTTGCCCGAGCCCGCGGCACCGGTGACCACCAGGCGGCGCGGACGGGTCTGCCGGTAGTACGTCGCCACATCCGGAACGGTCGGCGTGCCGCCGAACAGGCGCCCCGTGTCCGCGGGCACCGTCGCGGTACGGGCCGGGGCCGCCCGGACGGTGAAGGTGAGATTGATGCGCTGCGTGTCATCGCCGAGCAGCTGCCGCCACTCCCGCTCCTCGGACTTCTTGACCTGCGTCGCCAAGGTGGCCGCCCAGTCGCGTGAGCGGTTCGCCAGATCACCCTCCGGAGCCCGGCGCAGAGCCAGCACCGCGGCCACCAGCGCCGCGACCGCGACCGGCAGCCCGAGCAGCGCGGCCGTGTCCGCGGGGTCAAGCCCCTCGGCCCCCACACTTGCCATATCGCGTAGACGAGACTGGCCACCAGCAGCGCCACAGCGCAGACACCCAGCCACATCCGCCGACGCCGAAGCCCGCGTCCCCCGATTCCCTTCCTCGCCATGGTTCACCTGTTCCCGGCGGCAACCACCACACCGCGTACAGGGCTCGCTCGGCAGCATCTGACTTCAATCAGTGAACACATGACGGCACATTAGGACTGCGCGGACTCTGTGGTCCACCGTGGCAACACGGGAACGCATCCGTACTCGGTCCTCCTGACCCGCATTTCAGCCCTGTAGCTGTAGTCCCTGTCCTGAGCTATGGGCAAAGCCCGCCCCTGGAGCCCGGAGGGCGCGCTACGGATCACGGACGGGGTCTCGACGAACGACACTGGCCGGCGCCTCGCGTCCGCCCCAACGGCAGTGGACTGACACGTAGTTGTCATACTGACCCCGTTCCGTATGGACGGCTAGGGGGAGGCGTTGTACATGGTTCGCACGGTGGTTCCGGTGGGGCTGGCGGTTGTTCTGGCGGCAGTTGGGGTGCTGCATTTCGTCTGGGCTTTCACGACCTGGCCGATGAAGGACACGGTGACGTTCACCAAGACGATCGGTGGCAGCGACGACGGTGTGATGCCGTCGGCGCCGAGCACGATGCTGGTGGGGGCGGCGCTGATCGGTGGCGCCGTGCTCACGCTCATGGTCAATGAGTCCATCCCGGCGATCGGCCCGGACTGGCTGCGGCTGGTGGGCATGTACGGGCTGGCCGTGGTCCTGCTCGCCCGCGGCCTGGGCGGGTACTTCATGAACTCCGGGGCCGCCGTCGAGTTCCAGCGGTTGAACAGTGTCCTGTACTCGCCGTTGTGTGTGGCGCTCGGCGTCCTGGGCGGGATCGTCGCAGTGGCCGCGAGCAGGCGCTGACGCGTCGCGGACGCGGGGGAATGAGGGTTATCCACAGGCCAGTTGAAAATCGGCCCCGGGCTCTAAAATTGTTGCTTGCGGGGCCGGTGGGCTTCGTCATGTGGGTACTTGATCGGGTATCCGATGGCGGCGACGGGAGGGCACATGGCCAAGGAACGGGCGTTCGGGCCGCATCAGCTGGCCGAGTGGCTGGGCATCGAGCCGCGGCACGTACGGCGTGCCGAGACGCGGGGGCTGATTCCGCCCCCGGACGTGGGCGACGAGCGATGGTCGATGGAGTTGGCCAAGACGCTGCCGGACCGGGTCGAGGAGATCCTGTCCGTGGTGGGGGACGAGAACTACGGGGACGCGCAGGGCGCCGTGAAGGGCGGGCGCCGTCAGCCGGTCAAGGGGAGACGTTCGGGCCGCACCAACTGGCGAGTGAGCTGGAGCTTCAGCGGTGGCAGGTCGGCCGGGCCGGGCAGCGGGGGCTGCTGCCGCCGCCGGACGTGGACGGCAAGCGATGGTCGCGCGAGGTCGTCGAGGGCTTGCGGGAGCGGGTGGCGGAGATCAAGGAAGAGCTCGGTGACCATCCCGGGCTGGGGTCGATCGACGCGGCGAAGCACCTGGCCGGGCGTACGGAGCTGGAGGTCGAGCGGGAGGACGTACGGGTGCTGGCGGGGCAGGGGCACCTTCGGCCGGCGGGGAGTTCCGGGGGTACCCCATGTTCAGCCTGGAGAGCCTCGACGGGCTGGACGGGGAGCTGGTCGCGGGGGTGGTGGCTGAGCGGCAGCGGTGGATGGAGCGGAGCGTGACGGCCAAGGAGGCGGCGGCGCTGTTGGGGTGGCCGGCCGGCAGGTTCGAGGTGGCGGCGGAGCGGAACGGGCTGGTTCCGGGGCGGCTCGGCCGGTACGACCGGGCGGAGGTCGAGGGACTGCCGGAGAGGGACAGGGAGGGGAGGGAGTAGGGGGAGGGAGGTAGGAGGTGAGGGAGAGGAGGGAGGGGAGGTGGGTGGGGATTCGGCGGGGGTGGTTAAGGCTGGGGCTGGGGCTGAGCTGGGGCTGTTGGGGGAGCTTCTTCTTGGCGATGGTTTGGCGGGCTGGGCGGCTGACTTGCCGGGCTGCCCATGCTCGGCGGGTGTGTGTGTGGGGGGGGGGGGGGACGGGGGGACGGGGTGGGCTCCGGCGTCGTCTCCCAGCGCCAAGGTCGACACGGGCGTGTTGCTCATGGGGTCGCCGGTGAGCGGTCTGTGGGTGCCGTGATGGTGCGGCGGTTGTTCGGCCTGTAGACCGCGGTTGGGTTGTTGGGGCTGTCGTGGTGGTGGTTGTGGTGAGGGGGAGCGGAGGCGGGAGGGAGGGGGCGGGGCGGGGGGAGAGAGGGGAGGTGCGGCGGTGGGGGTGGGGTGGGGGTGTAGGTGTGGCGTGGGTTAGTGGGGGATGGCGCGGTGGGTGATGCGGATGCCTCGGCGGGACAGGTAGGTGAGGGGGTTGATGTCGGAGCCGTAGCGGCGTGTCTTGCGTACCTCGAAGTGGAGGTGGGGGCCGGTGGTGCGGCCGGTGGAGCCGCTGTAGCCGATGCGGGTGCCGGCCCGTACGCGTTGGCCGACGCGGGCGGTGATGCGGGAGAGGTGGCCGAAGAGGGTGTAGTAGCCGTCGGTCATGTGGATGGTGACGGCGAGGCCGTAGTCGCCCGAGCGTTTGGCCAGGACGACGGTGCCGGATCCGACCGAGGAGACCGGGGTGCCGGTGCGGACGGCGAAGTCCACGCCGGTGTGATGGCCGGCGGCCCAGTCGCCCTTGACGCCGTAGGGCGAGCTGACGCGGGCATGGGCGGCGATCGGCCGGGTCCACGGGCCGGCCGCCGCGGCCGGGACCGCCTCGGTCGCGGTCAGGCCGAGGACGGTACCGATCGCCACCGGCACCACGCCGAGCAGCAGGAGTCGTCTGCGGAGCCAGTTCATAGTTGCGAGGACACGCCCTACGCCGGGCGGATGCATCTGGAAACGCCCGGTGGGCGCCCGAACGGCGCAGAGGTTCCCCGTACCGGGTGGTAACAGGGGTGAGTCCGGGTGTACGGGGAATCAGGGCGCGCGGGTGGTGCTCGCGCGGTGTTCGAGGTGCGGCAGCTCGGCCTGGAGGCGGCGGGTGGGAGCGCCGTCCAGGAGGGACAGCAGCTCCTGGGCGGCCAGGCGGCCGAACCCGGCGGTGTCGCGTACCAGTGAGGTCAGACGCGGGTGGGTCACGCGGCACAGGGGCGAGTCGTCCCAGGCGACGATGGACAGCGCGCCGGGTACGGGGACACCGCGTCCGGCGGCGACGGCGGCGCCGGCCACGGCCATCACGTCGTTGTCGTAGACGATCGCGGTGGGCGGGCGAGGGGTGGCCAGCAGGCGGCGGGTGGCTTCGGCGCCCTGCTCGTCGGAGTAGTCCGTGCAGACGGAGCGGACATCGCGGGCGTCCAGGCCGAGGCGGGCGGCCTCGGCGTGCAGGGCGGCGACCCGGCGTTCGGTGTGGGCGAGGCCGGGCAGGCCGGCGATGTGCACGATGCGGCGGTGGCCGAGCGTGTGGAGGTGGTCGATGATCGAGCGCATCGCGGCGGCGTCGTCGGCCCAGATGGTGGAGAGGGGGCGGGGGAGAGGGTGGGGGCGGGGGTGGGCTGCTGGGGCGTGGTCGTTCCGGGTGTCGCTCCTGCCCCGGGTGCCGCTACCACCCCTGGTCCCCGCTGCGTGTCCCCGATGACGACTGTGGGCAGGGCCAGGGAGGCGAGGAGGCCCGGGCGGGGGTCCTCGGTGCGGGGGTCCACGACCAGGACGCCGTCCACGCGCCGCTCGGCCCACCAGCGCCGGTACGTTGCGCACTCGGCGTCCAAATCCTCGACGACCTGGAAGAGGAGCGCGACGCGCCGGGCGGCGAGGGCCTCCTGGATGCCGGAGACCAGTTGAAGGAAGAAGGACTCGACGCCGAGGGTGCGGGCGGGGCGGGCGAGGACGAGTCCGACGCAGTCGGAGCGTTCGCCGGACAGTGCGCGGGCGGCGCTGTTGGGCTGCCAGCCCAGTTCCTCGGCGACCTCGCGGATACGGGCGCGGGTGCCGGGGGAGACGCCGTCGCGGTCGTTGAGGGCGAAGGAGACGGCCGAGGGGGAGACGCCGGCGCGTTCGGCGATGTCCTTCATGGTCGGGCGGCGGCGTGGGGGCGCCGTGGGGACGCGGGGGGCGTCGTCCGAGGTTGGGGGGCCGGTGGTCATGTCGTCCGTCAGCTCCTCCGGTCGGCCCGGTCTCCGTGGTGCGGTGGCCTGGGCGGCCTCGGTTGCTAAACCGCATTAGGTGATCGGGCTAAAGCGCATTAGGTGGTTCAGGATCACGGTGTGGGGGCGGGAAGTCAATCGTTGTACGGGGAGGTGGAAGAAGGCGCGTCGGGAGGTGAACTCTCGGCTTCCGTTACGGAATTGAGATGGTGGGTTTGATGAGTGGCGGCTTTAGCGCATTAGCGCAGGTGGGGAGAGTGGTGTGGCGGGAAAGGGTCAGGGTGGGCGCGGCGGGAGGGTGAGGTGAAGGGAACCCGGGGCGGCGGAAGTTGGGGGGCGTGCATTGACGGGACGGAAAGCGGACGACAACGTTGGCATCGCCATCCGGCGGCGCGGCCGGTCGTGTGCCGGTCCGTGCGTGGCTCTTTGCTGTTTCCTCGCGGTTCCCCGATGCGGGAGCGCTCCCTCACGGGGACGTGCCTCCCGGGCAGAAGCGTTTCCCCGACGCAGGAGTGACCATGACGCGCAGGCACTTGGACCCCGTACATAACGTAAGCAGCGCACACGGCGCGAGCGGCGCACATGGTGCGAGCAGCGCGCATGGTGCGAGTAATCATCGTCCCGGCCGCTCCCGGCTGGTCATTGCCACCGCCCTCGCGGCCGCTCTGCTGTCGGCCACGGCCGCCTGTGGTGTCGGCGGGGCCGAGGGGTCCTCGGCCGCCGAGGGGCAGCCGAAGCGGACCGGCAAGGTCTCCGGCGAGATCACCTTCCGTACGCTCCAGCTGAAGCCGAACTTCACCGCGTACGTGCAGGGCGTCATCGACACGTTCGAGAAGAAGTACCCGGGCACCAAGGTGACCTGGGAAGACGTGCCGGGTGACGGCTACAACGAGAAGCTCGTGGCGGATGCGCAGGCCGGCGGGCTGCCTGATGTGGTCAACCTGAACACCGACTCCTTCCAGTTGCTCGGCGACCGGGGGATGCTCGCGGACGTCGCCCGGCTGGACCCGAAGATCGCTCAGGAGTACGTACCGGGCGCCTGGGAGCAGTACAAGCTGCCGGGCAAGGGGGACGGCGTGTACGCCTATCCCTGGTATGTGACGCCCGAGATCCTCACGTACAACAAGGAACTCTTCGCCAAGGCCGGGCTCGACGTGAACAAGCCGCCCACCACCGTGGAGCAGTTCTTCGACCAGGCGGAGCGGATCGCGAAGGCGGCGGACGGCCGGTACAGCGCGTTCATGGCGGATCCGAAGGGGCGGCTGCCGGGTGACTGGCAGAAGATGGGCGTGCCGATCCTGAGCAAGGAGAAGGACGCGTTCGCCTTCGACACACCCAAGGCCGTCGAGTGGGTGCAGCGGATGGAGAAGCTGTACGCGATGGGGGCCATGCCGAAGGAGTCGCTGACCAAGGCCGATGACCTGGCGCAGCTCTACGGGGCGGGGAAGCTGGTGTTCGGGCCCGGGTCGCCGGGTGTCCTCAAGGACGTCAAGCGCAACTCCCCGACTGCGTATGCGAACACGCAGGTGGCGTCGGCCGTCACCGGGACGCTGAAGCACATCGGCATCTACACGCAGTCGCTGGGCGTGCGGAAGGACACCGCGCACCCGGACGCGGCGGCGGAGTTCGCGAAGTGGGTGACCAACGGGCCGAACCAGGTGGCGTTCTCGAAGCAGGTGACGATCTACCCGTCGAACGCGAAGGGGCTCGCCGACCCGTACTTCGCCGACCGGGGCGACGGCAAGGACCCGGAGACGATGGCGCGCGCCATCGGGGCCGAGGAGCTGAAGGCGGCCCAGCTGGACGCCAACACGCCCGTGGAGTGGACCACTCAGGTCGGTGACGCGGTGGTACGGGAGATGCAGAAGGGGATCAAGGGGAAGAGGAGCCCGCGGTGGCGGTCAAGAACGCGCAGGAAGCGGCCAACAAGATCCTCGAACAGCAGCAGAAGCACCAGAAGCAGAAGCGGTAGTGACCGGTGATGCCATCCGGTACGGCGCGCACGAAGCGCACCGCTCACACGACGATTCCCCCGGCCCCGGAGGCCCCGACGACCTCGGACCCGAACCCGGCCACACCCGCCCCCGCCCGGCGCGCAGCCCGGCGCAGCCGCAAAGCTCCCGACACGGACACCGGTCTGGTGCACCGCCGCTGGTGGACGCCGTACCTCTTCCTGCTGCCGGGCCTGGTCATGGTGGTGCTGTTCAGTCTCTGGCCGTTCATCAACACCGTCATCCTGTCGCTCACCGACGCCCAGATCCTGCGCGGCGGCCGGTTCGTCGGACTGGAGAACTACGGGCGGGCGCTCGACGACCCCGACTTCTGGACGGCGACCGTCAACAGCGTCGTCTACCTGGCCGTCGTCGTGCCGTGCCTGGTGCTGCTGCCGCTGGCGCTGGCCGTCCTCGTGCAGCGGAAGGTGCCCGGCATCGGCTTCTTCCGCTCCGCCTTCTACACGCCGGTCATCGCGTCGGCCGTCGTCGTCGGGCTGATCTGGCAGTGGGTGCTGCGCAGTGACGGACTGGTCAACACCGTGTTCGAAAAGCTGCACCTGATCTCCGGGCCGGTCCCGTTTCTGACCGACTCCACGATGCTTCTGGTCTCCGCCATGATCGTCACGATCTGGAAGGGCCTGGGCTACTACATGGTCTTCTACCTCGCGGCGCTGGGGAACGTGCCGACGTCGCTGTACGAGGCTGCCGCGCTCGACGGCGCCGGGGCCGTACGCCGCTTCCTCAGCATCACCATCCCCAGCGTGAAGCCGATGATGCTGCTGGTCGGGACGTTGTCGGCGATCTCCGCGCTGCGTGTGTTCACCGAGATCTACATCCTCGGCGGGGAGAGCGGCGGCCCCGGCGGCGGGGCCCGGACGCTGCCGTTCCTGATCCGGCAGGTCGGGCTGGGCTTCGCGGGCGAGACCGGTTACGCGGCAGCCGTATCGATCCTGCTGTTCCTGCTGACGCTGGCGTTCAGCCTTCTGGGGCACCGGCTGTCGAAGGGAGACGAAAGGTGACCGTTCTGTCCCCGGGTGAACGGCGGGGCCGGCGCACCCCGGTCGCGGGCCGCGGACGCAGGCCGACCCCCGGCCACGAGCTGTCCCCCGGCCACAAGCCAACTTCCGTCCGCAAGCCGCCCCGCGGCCGCAAGGCGATTCTCGGTCTGTCCGGCCGCTACCTGACGTTGTGCCTGATGCTGGTGGTGTTGCTGGGGCCCATCGTCTGGCAGTTTCTGACGTCGCTGAAGGGGCGTGGGGAGGATGTGTACGGGGGTGTGCTGCCCAGCCGGCCGACGCTGGACAACTACGTACGGGTCGCCGAGTCCTTCCCGCTGCTGCACTACGTGGGCAACACGCTGATCGTCGCGGCGCTGGCCGTCACCTCCAACTGCGTATTCGCCGCGATGGGCGGTTACGCGCTGTCGCGGGCGGGGTGGCGCGGGCGGCGGGTCGTGTTCACGGTGCTGGTCGCGACGCTGATGTTCCCCTTCGAGTCCGTGATGATCTCGATGTTCCTCACGGTGCGTTCGATGGGTCTGGTGGACACGCTCGTCGGCGTCTGGCTGCCCGGCGCGGTCTCCGTGCTCAACCTGATGATCATGCGGGCCGCCTTCCTCGCCGTACCGAAGGAGGTGGAGGAGGCCGCGGTCCTGGACGGGGCCGACGAGTGGCAGCGCTTCACGAAGGTGTTCGTGCCGGCGGCGAAGGGCGCGCTGGCGGTGGTCTGCCTGACCAGCTTCATGGGCGCCTGGGACGACTTCCTGTGGCCGCTGATCGTGCTGACCAACAGCGATCACTACACCCTGCAACTCGGACTCAAATCGCTGGCCGGGGCCACCACGGTCAACGACCAGCGGCTGATCGCGGCCGGCGCGATGGCCGCGCTGATCCCGATGATGGCGCTCTTCTTCGCCCTCCAGCGGTTCTTCTTCAAGGGCGTGGGCGAGGGGGCGCTGAAGACGTGAAGGGAAGCGATGTGACGTCGTCCGCCGGCCGCGCGCCCCGTATGGGCGCCAACTACACGCCCAGTCAGGGTTGGTTCCACCACTGGCTGGATTTCGACCTCGACGCCGTACGCCGCGACCTGGACGCGCTCGCGGCGCTCGGCCTGGACCACGTCCGGGTCTTCGCCCTCTGGCCGGTCTTCCAGCCGAATCGTTCCCTCATCCGTCCGCGCGCCGTCGACCAGCTGGGGCAGCTGGTCGACGCGGCCGCGCAGTGCGGCCTGGACGTCGCCGTGGACGCCCTCCAGGGCCACCTGTCCAGCTTCGACTTCGTACCGTCCTGGCTGCGCACCTGGCACCGGCGCAACATGTTCACCGACCCGGAAGCGGTCGACGGCGCGGCCCGCTACCTGGAAACCTTGGCGTCGTCCCTTGCCGGGCGTCCCAACTTCCTGGGTATGACGCTGGGAAACGAGGTCAACCAGTTCTCTGGGCCGCCGCACCCGGACCCCGACCCGTGCACGTACGAGGAGGCCGGGCAGTGGCTGACCCGGCTGCTGGACGTGTGCGAGCGGGCCGCGCCGGGACGGGCGCACACCCACGCCGAGTACGACGCGGTGTGGTTCCAGGACGGCCACCCCTTCACCCCCGCCCAGGCTGCGCGCCTCGGCCGGGCCACCACCATCCACTCCTGGGTCTTCAACGGAACCGCCCAGCGGCACGGCCACGACGGGACCGCGACGGTACGGCTCGCCGAGTACCTGATCCAGGTGGCCACGGCCTGGGCGGACGACCCGGCGCGGCCGGTCTGGCTCCAGGAGGTCGGCGCGCCCGCCCCGCTCGTCCCGCCCGAACACGCCGCCGCGTTCGCCACGGCCACCCTCGACAACGCCCTGACCTGCGAAGAGCTTTCCGGCATCACGTGGTGGTGCTCGCACGACGTGTCCCGCGAGCTGGCGGACTTCCCGGAGCTGGAGTACGGGCTCGGGCTGCTCACCCCGGACGGCGCGGTCAAGCCGGCGGGGCGGGCCGTGGCCGAGACCGCGGCTCGGCTGCGGGCCGAGCCGCCCCGGCCGGTGCGCCGGACGACCGCGCTCGTCCTGGACGCGGGGGACGCCGCCACGGCTCCGCGCCGGTCGGTCTGCGCGCCGGGCGGAGCCTTCTTCGAGGCGTGGGTCCGGCTGGCCGACCAGGGCGTACGGGCGGGAGCCGTCCTGGCGGACCGGGCGCGGGATGCCGCGTATCTGAAGGGGCGGGGGATCACGGAGGTGGTCTGGCCCTCGGACGTGAAGTGAGGAACGGAGCGGAGCGGAAGGGAGCGGAACTGCGCGGAACGAAGTGGAGCGGAACCGAGCGGAACGAACCGGATCGGATCAGTACGGGCGCGGACATGACCGGAGAGCGGGACGAGCGGTGGAGGACGCAATGGACGTACCACGTGATGCGGAGCGGGGTGGGGGCGGTGGCGGGGGCGCTGAGCGCGGGCCGTCGCGGCGCAAACTGGTCGCCGGGGCCGCGGCGGCGGGGCTGGCGCTGCCGCTGACCTCCGGGAGCGCGGGAGCGGTCGTACGGGCGGCCCCCTCCAGAGTGGCCGTACCGACGGACGCCGCCGGAGCGGCGGGGCGGGAACGTGACCCGAAAGCGGCAGGTTTCCTCCAGCCGTACGCCTCCTACTGGTTCCCCGACAGCTTCCCCGAAGGCCGCGAGCCCGACCCCGGCGCGGTCTGGCGCAGCCTGAAGAGCTGGCGCCCGCAGGACGACGCGGACCTGCCGTACAACGTCGCGACCGTGCCCCTGGCCGAGCGCTTCACGCCGGTGCCCGCCAACGCCACCGCGCGCGCCGGCCAGGCCCGTATCTCGGCGCTCGTCTCCTTCGCGGGAACGGCCGGCAACCCCTCCCAGGGTGGTCCCACGGCGGACTACTACGCCCTCAGCCACTGGGCCTACCTGGACGAACTGGTCTTCTGGGGCGGCTCGTCCGGCGAGGGCATCATCCTCGCCCCCAACGCCCCGGTCACCGACGCCGCGCACCGCAACGGCGTGCCCGTGCTGGGCAACGTCTTCCTCCCGCCCACCGCGTACGGCGGCGATCTGACCTGGACGCGCGAGCTGGTCCAGAAGGACGCGCGCGGCCGCTTCCCGCTGGCGGACAAGCTGATCCAGGTGGCCCGCACGTACGGCTTCGACGGCTGGTTCCTCAACGGCGAGACCGACGGCGGCGACCCCGCGCTGGCCCGGCAGTTCGCCGACTTCGTGCAGGCGCTGCGCCAGGGCGCGCCCGAACTGCGCATCACCTGGTACGACGCGTTCAACGCGGACGGCCGGGTCGGCTGGCAGGGCGCGCTGAACGACAAGAACGCGATGTTCTTCCAGCGCGGGGACCGGAAGCTGTCCGACACGGTGTTCGTGGACTTCCGGTGGAGCGCGGCCCGGCTGGCGTCGTCGGCCGCGTACGCCCGGCGGCTGGGGCGTTCGCCGTACGAGCTGTGGGCCGGTGTCGACGTCGAGGCGAGCGGCTGGGACGCGCGCGTGAACTGGGACGCCTTCGTGCCGGAGGGCCGGGACCACGTGGTGTCGTACGGGCTCTACCGGCCCGAGTGGACGCGCCGGTCCGGCGAGGCGCCCGGCCCGTTCCACGCGCGCGACGACCAGTTCTGGGGCGGGCGGAACACCGACCCGTCGGCGCCCGCCGGGCCGGGCTCCTGGCGCCCGGCCGCCCGTACGGTCGCGGACCGCTCGACCGTCACCTCCGTACCGTTCGCCTCCACGTTCAACACCGGCCACGGGACGGCCTGGTACGAGGGCGGGGTGCGGGCCGGCGAGGTCGAGTGGAACCACCTCGGCCTTCAGGACCGGCTGCCGGGGCGGCGCTGGGCGCTGTGGGCGGACGGCGGCGGAACGTTTCGGCGGCCCGCTGTCGGCTTCGACTTCGGGGCGGCGTGGCGCGGCGGCAGCAGCCTGCTCGTGGACGGCCCGCTCGACCGCCCCGTGACGCTGGAGCTGTACCGGACGCGGCTGCCCCTGCGCGCCGGCACCGTCCTGGAGATCACCCACCGCGTCGACGAGGGTTCGGCGGCGGTCACTGTGGAGGCGGCCGTGGCGTACGCGGAGCCCGCCAAGGCGGGCGGGCGGCCGACGTTCCGCCGCCTCCCGGCGAGGACGGTCCGGGCAGCGGACGGCTGGCTCACCTCAACCGTACGGATCGGGGACGGCCCCGGCCGTACCGCGTACGCGCTCGGTGTCCGCCTGAGCGCCCCCGGTGGCAGCCCCGTGCGCTGGCGGCTCGGCGGCCTCGCCGTACGGGACGGTGAGCCCGCCGCGCACACGCCCGCGCCGCCGAGCGCCTTGCGCATCGCCGCCTCGCACATCACGGGCGACGGCACGGCCGAACTACGGCTCACCTGGCAGCCGTCGGCCAAGGGCGCCCCCGTACGGCACTCGGCCGAGGGCACCTCCGTACGGCACCCGGCCGAGGCCGCCCCCGTAAGGCACTACGAAGTGCACCAGATCCTCCCGGACGGAAAGCGCCGCTTCCTGGGCGGGACCTGCGGCACCGCCTGCTACCTGCCCGCGCTGCGGCGTACGGGCGGCGAGGCGGGAACCCGGCTGGAAGTGCGGGCGGTCGGCGAGCTGTACGTCTCGTCGGCGGCCGCCGCGGCCGTATTCACCTGGTAGGTCACCCGCCCAAGGGGCAGAAAACCCGCAGAACCGTGCGACCCGTTCGTGATCACCCCGCACCCGCCGCTCGCCACTCACCCACCGGAGCACCCGCATGCACGACGACCGCAGCATCGTGGAACACCGTCTACGCCGAGTCCTGAACGACCGCATCGTGCCCGCCGTCCGCAGCCGGTCCGTGCCGCTGACGGTCGAGCGCTGGGAGGCGCCGGGCGAGCCGGTGCCGCCCGCCGAGGGCCTGGCCGCCGCCTATGAACCGACGAAGACCGGGGAGGGGTGGGGGCCGGCCTGGGGCACCACCTGGTTCCGGGTCACCGGGCGGGTCCCGGCGGACTGGGCCGGGCGCGCCGTCGAAGCCGTACTGGACCTCGGCTTCGACGCGAACATGCCGGGTTTCCAGTGCGAGGGGCTGGTCTACCGGGCGGACGGCGAGGCGGTGAAGGGCCTGAACCCGCGCAACGACTGGGTGCGGGTCGTCGACGCCGCCACCGGCGGCGAGGAGGTCGAGCTGTACGTGGAGGCCGCCTCCAACCCGGTTCTGGCGGACCACCGGCCCACCTACGAGGGCGACCGGCTCACCGCGAGCCACGCGCCGCTGTACCGGCTGCGGCGGATGGACCTCGTCGTCTTCGAGACCGAGGTCTGGGAACTGGTTCAGGACCTGGAGGTGCTGGGCAGCCTGATGCGGGAGCTGGACGTGGCCGACGCGCGCCGCCACGGCATCCTGCGCGCCGTCGAACGCGCCCTGGACGCCGTCGATCTGAAGGACATCCCCGGCACCGCCGCGCGGGCGCGCGAGCAGCTCGCGGACGTCCTCGCGTCCCCGGCCCACGCCTCGGCCCACCGCGTCAGCGCGGTCGGCCACGCGCACATCGACTCCGCCTGGCTGTGGCCGCTGCGCGAGACGGTCCGCAAGGTGGCCCGTACGTCGTCCAACATGGTCAACCTGATGGACGAGCACCCCGAGTTCGTCTTCGCCATGTCCCAGGCGCAGCAGCTCGCCTGGATCAAGGAGCACCGTCCCGAGGTGTTCGCCAAGGTCAAGGCGAAGATCGAGGCGGGGCAGTTCGTGCCGGTCGGCGGCATGTGGGTGGAGTCGGACACCAACATGGTCGGCGGCGAGGCGATGGCCCGGCAGTTCCTGTACGGGAAGAAGTTCTTCCTCGACGAGTTCGGGATCGAGACGAAGGAGGTGTGGCTGCCGGACTCCTTCGGCTACACGGCGGCCATGCCGCAGCTCGTGAAGCTGTCGGGCTCGACGTGGTTCCTGACGCAGAAGATCTCCTGGAGCCAGGTCAACAGGTTCCCGCACCACACCTTCTGGTGGGAGGGCATCGACGGCACCCGCGTCTTCACCCACTTCCCGCCGGTCGACACGTACAACTCCGACCTCGGCGGGAAGGAGATGGCGCACGCGGCCCGCAACTACCGTGAGAAGGGCCGGGGTTCGCGGTCGCTCGCGCCCTTCGGGTGGGGCGACGGCGGTGGCGGCGCCACCCGCGAGATGCTGGCCCGCGCCGCCCGGCTGCGGGACCTGGAGGGCTCGCCGCGGGTCGAGATCGAGCGGCCCGACGCGTTCTTCGAGAAGGCGCACGCGGAGTACCCGGACGCGCCGGTGTGGGCGGGCGAGCTGTACCTGGAGCTGCACCGCGGCACGTACACCTCCCAGGCCAAGACCAAGCAGGGCAACCGGCACAGCGAGTCCCTGCTGCGCGAGGCCGAGCTGTGGGCCGCCACCGCGGCCGTACGGGTACCGGGCCACGGGTACCCGTACGAGGACCTGGAGCGGATCTGGAAGACGGTGCTGCTGCACCAGTTCCACGACATCCTGCCCGGCTCGTCGATCGCCTGGGTGCACCGGGAGGCCCGCGACACGTACGCGCGGGTACGCGAGGAGCTGACCGGGATCGTCCGCGCCGCGCAGACCGCGCTGGCCGGACCCGGCACCCGGGAGATCGTCTTCAACGCGGCACCGCACGCGCGCGGCGGCGTACCGGCGGGCGGCGCGCAGCCGGCACCCGGGCAGGTGTCCGGGCAGGGCCCCGGCCAGAGCGGTGGGCCCGTCTCCGTACGCCCGGTGACGGTCGAGCCGCTGACCGTGGACGGCCGGGCCACCGGCGGCCACCGCCTCGCCAACGGCCGGCTGCGGATCGAGATCGACGCCCGCGGGCTGGTCGTGTCGGCATATGACATCGAGGCCGAACGGGAGGCCGTGGCACCGGGCGCGGCGGCCAACCTCCTCCAGATCCACCCGGACTTCCCCAACATGTGGGACGCCTGGGACGTGGACGAGTTCTACCGGCACAACGTCACCGATCTGGTGTCCGTGGACGAGCTGACGGTCGACGCGGCCGGCCCGCACGAGGTACGGGTCAAGGTCGCCCGGTCCTTCGGGCACGGCTCCACCGTCGTACAGCACCTGACGCTGCGGGCCGGCGCCAAGGTCCTGGACATCGACACCGAGGTGGACTGGCGGGAGACCGAGACGTTCCTCAAGGCCGCCTTCCCGCTGGACGTGAAGGCCGACCGGTCCGCCTCCGAGACCCAGTTCGGGCACGTCTTCCGCGCCACCCACACCAACACGTCCTGGGAGGCCGCCAAGTTCGAGATCTGCGCGCACCGCTGGATCCAGGTCGGGGAACCGGGCTGGGGAGCGGCCCTGGTCAACGACTCCACGTACGGGCACGACGTCACCCGCGACATCCGTCCCGACGGCGGCCAGACCACGACCGTACGGCTGTCCCTGCTGCGGGCACCCCGCTACCCGGACCCGGAGACCGACCAGGGCCACCACCGCCTGCGGTACGCGCTCGCGCCCGGCGCGGCGGTCGGCGACGCGGTACGGGAGGGCCACTGGATCAACCTGCCCGAGCGCACGGTGCGGGGCGGCGGGCCGGTCGAGCCGCTGGTCGCGATCGACAACGACGCGGTGGTGGCGGAGGCCGTGAAGCTGGCCGAGGACCGGAGCGGCGACGTCGTGGTCCGGCTGTACGAGTCGCACGGCGGCCGGGCGTCCGCGACGCTCACGGCCGGGTTCCCGGTGGCGGGAGCCGTGGAGACGGATCTGCTGGAGCGGGAGACGGCCGGTCCGGCCGTTGGCGAGGTGCGGGACGGGCGGGTGGCGCTGACGCTGCGGCCGTTCCAGATCGTGACCGTACGGCTGTCGCGAGGGGCGGAGGGCTGACGCGCGGGCGGGGCGGCCGAAATCCTGCGGACCCGGCCGGAGGCGGCCGAAATCCCGCGGACCCGGCTGCCCCGCCCTGCTCCCCCTGCCCTGCTTCGTCCCCGCCCTGACCTCACCCCCGTCCTCCACCGCCTTCAGTACCTCCCCCGCGCCGTCCTCCGCCTCCATGCGCCGCGCGATCCCGGTGGCGGCAGTGCGGTGGGCGGGCTCCCGTACGGCGCACGCGACGGCCTCCGCCAAGAGGTCCGGTGCGCCTCCCTCCTCCGCCAGCGCGCGAAACGGCACCGGACCCGTACCGGCGCCCACCGCGGCCAGCCGGGCCGCCCAGAACGGCTGGTCGGCGGTGACCGGAACCGGTACGGCCGGGACCCCGGCCCGTAGCGCGGCGGCCGTCGTGCCCGCGCCCGCGTGGTGCACGACGGCCGCCGTACGCGGGAAGAGGAGGGCGTGCGGCACCTCGCCGACGGTCAGGATGTCGTCGCCGGTCTCCGGTCCGGCCAGGCCCGCCCAGCCGGACTGGAGCACGCCGCGCACCCCGGCGCGGCGGAGAGCGGCGACGACGTTCGCCGTCAGCCGCGCGGCCGTGCCGTCGTCCCGCGCACCCGCCGCCATGCTGCCGAAGCCGACGAAGACGGGTGGCGGGCCCGCCGCGAGGAAGTCCTCCAGCGCGGGCGGGAGGGCGGCGTCGGGTGCCGTGTACGGCCACCAGTTGCCGACCAGTTCCAGGCCGGGGCGCCAGTCCGCGGGCCGGGGGACGAGTGCGGGGCTGACGCCGTGCAGCACCGGACGGCGATCCGCGTCCCGGCGGCGGCGTAGCGCGCCGGCCGAGAGGGGCGGCAGGCCCAGCCGGGCCCGTAGCTCCCGTACCCCGTCCGCGTACAGGCGGTCCACCACCCGCAGGGAGAGGCGTCCTGCGGCCCGGTTGCCCCAGCGGCCCAGCGAGCGGGTGCCCGCGACCACGGGCGGGAAAGCGCCGGTGGGAGCGTTCGGCTGGAGCGGGAGGCCGAGGTACGGGATGCCCATCGCCTCGGCGGCGTGCCGGCCGAGCGGGGCGGTGGTCGCGGACAGGAGCAGCAGGTCGGCGCCCTGGGCGGCGGCATCGGCGAGGCCCGGCCCGAGCTGCCGGGTGAAGGCGGCGGCCCGCCGCATCAGCTCCCGCTTCCCGCCGGAGGCCCCGCTCCGTTCCCTCCGGGGGTCGGCGGGCAGCGCCCGGAACTCCAGCCCGGCGGCCCGTACGAGCGGTGCGTACGAGGCGTCGGCGGCCAGCGCGACGGTGTGCCCGGCCTCCTGGAGGCGGGCGCCGAGGCCGGTGTACGGGGCGACGTCGCCGTACGAACCGGCCGCCGTGACGAGGATCTTCATGACGGCTCCGGGGAGGAAGAGGGCTGGGCGGCTTCGGACGGGGCGGCTTCGGACGGGGCGGGTGCGGTCGAAGGAGCTTCGGACGGAAGGGTTCCGGTCGGTGCGGGTGCGGCCGAAAGGGCTTCGGACGGAAGCGTTCCGGTCGGGGCGGCCCCGGGCGGGGCGGATGCGGGGGCCTGGCGTACCGCGTTGGCATGCACCGCCGTCCGCAGATACGCGGCGAGGCCGGGACGCTGCTGGGACGGCGGTACGACGAGCGCGTAGGCCCGTGGGTCGGCCGTGAAGTCGTCGGCGATCCGGCCGTGCATGCCGGGCGGGCACGGGGTGAACCAGCGGGTGAGGTGGGCGCGGTGCTCCTCGGCCAGGTCCATGGCCCGGTCGCCGTCGGCGGGCGCGCCGGCGTCGAAGGCGGCGAGCAGCCGGTGCCGCCACGCGCCCGCTTCGGCCATGATCCGCGCCCAGTCCTCCTTGGTGTGCGCGGCGGCCCGCGCCATGGCCTGCTGGTGGCCCGCGCTGTGCTGCCACTTCAGGTGCGCGTCGGTGGCGTAACTGAGGTCGAAGGCGACCTCGCCGAAGACCTCGAAGCGCTCCTCGGGCGTCAGCTCCACCCCCGTACGCTGCACCTCCATCGCCCGCTCGGCGACCTCGACCAGCCGTTGCAGCTCGGTGACCTGCTCCTTGAGCAGGCGGTGCCGGGCGCGCAGGCCGTCCAGGGCGTCGGCCTGCGGGTCCCGGAGGACGGCGGCGATCTCGTCGAGGCCGAAGCCGAGCTGCCGGTAGAACAGGATCTGCTGGAGGCGGGCCAGGTCGGCGTCGTCGTAGCGGCGGTATCCGGCGGGGCTGCGGGCGCTGGGGGAGAGCAGGCCGGTCTTGTCGTAGTGGTGCAGGGTGCGGACCGTGATGCCCGCGAAGCCGGAGACCTGACCGACCGAGTACGCCATGGAACCGCCTCTCGTGCCACGGCCCGCCGGGGGCCGCCGTACGGCCCGTGCCGTACGGACACAGGCTGCGGCCTGACGTGAGGGGAGGGTCAAGCGGGGTCGGGGCGGTGCCGGTCCCGGCGACTGCCGACAGTGACGGAAGACCTCCGTTCCACGGCCCCGGGGCCGCCCTGAAACGGGCTGCTGAGCGTGCGGGCATTCCGGGCGGACACGGTTACCTTTGTCGTAAAAGCCCACCCCAGGGCTTCCCGGCGGCACCCCGGTGCCGCCCCGAGGCCCGCCCAGCCGACCGAGGGACCCGTGCGCTCACTCACCGCGACCGCCTGCGTCACCGCGATGTCCGCGGCCGCGCTGCTGCTGTCCGGCTGCTCCGACCCGCGCGGCCTGCGCGTGGCGGGCCCCGCCGTGTCCCCCTCGCCGCCGGCCGGTCCCGTTGAGGTCACCGAGCCCGTCTACGTCTCCGACGCGGCCCGCCGCCCGTTGCAGCGCCCCGCCTCCTTCGAGCTGACCGGCTCGGTGAGCCTGACCGGCCTGCACTGGACGTCCTGGGGCGACGCGACCGCCAAGGCCACCGGAGGGCTGAGCGGCGCCTGGTGCCGTCCCGAGTGCAAGGAACAGCCGTACCCGGTCGCGGTCACGCTCAGCGGCCTGCTCAAGCAGGACGGGCCGAAGCGGCAGAGCCGGCCGGCGTTCTATTCGAGCGCCACCCTCGTCTCCGACCGCCTGCCGCCGGAGAAGGCCGCCGAACTGGGCAGGGTCAGCCTGCACACCCCGGAGTTCTAGGCCGCCATGGGGTTGCGCGCGAAGATCGGCATGGCGATCGCCGCCACGGCCGCCGTGGTCGCGGTCCTCATCGGGGTGCTCGTGCACAACCGGACCGTGGACGCGCAGTTCGACCTGGCGGCCGAATCGATCGACGGACGGCTGCAGAGCCTGGTGCAGGACCGGGCGGCCGGCATCGACACCGGCCGGGCGATCATCGACCCGCCCGACCTCCCCGGCCCGCTGAAGGACGCGGTCGCGCACGGCGAGCGCGGCGTCTACCTGGAACCCGACGGCCCCGAGCCGCACCTGTGGGCCGCGACCGAGCTGGGCGGCGAGGTCATCGCCATCAAGCGTCCGTACGTACGGGAGCGGGAGATCCTGCGCAACCTGGACCGCGTCCTGTGGCTGTCCGGCATCGCGGGCACCGCGCTGGGCTGCGTCGTCGGCCTGCTGGTCGCCCGCCGGCTGGGACGGCGGCTGACCTCCTCGGCGGTCACCGCGCAGCGGATCGCCGAGGGCGACCTGACCGCGCGGCTGCCGCGCGGCGGCAAGGACGAGATAGCCCAGCTGACCACCGCGGTCAACACCATGGCCGACGCGCTGGCCGCCCGCCTCCAGGCCGAACGCGACGTCACCGCCAACATCGCCCACGAACTGCGCACCCCCGTCGCCGGCCTGGTCGCGGCCGCCGGCCTGCTGCCGCCCTCGCGCCCCACCGAGCTGGTCCAGGACCGGGCCCAGCGGGTACGGGCGCTGATGGAGGACGTCCTGGAGGTGGCGCGGCTGGACGCGCGTACCGAGGAGGCCGACACGGAGCTGCGGCCGCTGGGGGAGCTGGCGCGGCGGACGGTGGCGGCGCTGGGCGAGGCCGCCGGGGCGGGCGTGGAGATACGGGTGCTCTCGGACGGGCTGGTGGAGACCGACCCACGGCGGGTCGAACGCATCCTCGTCAACCTGGTCGGCAACGCGCTGCGACACGGCGCGGCCCCGGTGACCGTCGAGGTCGAGCGCGGCGTCCTGCGCGTCCGCGACAGCGGTCCCGGCTTCCCGGAGGCGCTGCTGGCGCACGGTCCGCAGCGCTTCCGTACGGGCGGCGGCTCGGACGGGCACGGGCTCGGCCTCGGGCTGACCATCGCGTCCGGGCAGGCGCGGGTGCTGGGCGGGCGGCTGACGTTCGCCAATCCGGCGGGGGAGGGGCGGAGGCGACGCTGGACCTCGGCCGGTCGCTCGCCGACCGCTCACTCTCCGGGGGATCGGAGGGCTCCGAGGGCTCCGGGGGCTCCGGAGGAAGCGAGGGATCCGAGGGGCCCGGGGGTTCGCCCTCCGACGGCTCCTGACATGCGTACGGGCCCGTCCGCCCCAAGAGTGGTGTGAGACGCCTGCCTCCGGAGCAGGCGTACGGTACCCCACCGTCGACCGCAGACCACTGGAGCCACCGCGATGGACGAGAACGTGCTCTTCATGGACCTCACCCACGCCGGTGAGGGCGCGGCGCGGCGCGCCCTGGACGCGCTGCGCCACGAGGACGCCGAACACCGGATCACGCTGCGCGAGGCCACTGTGATCGCCCGGGACGCCGACGGCAACGTCACCTTCCCCGAGAACGAGGACCACACCGGCACCGTGCGCGGCTTCGCCGTCGGCGGGCTGCTCGGCGGGCTCGTCGGGCTGCTGGGCGGGCCGCTGGGCGCCGTTGTCGGCTTCGGCGCCGGCGGCCTCCTGGGCGGCGCGCGCGACGCGCGGCGGGCCAGCGCGGACAACGCGGCCGTGGACATGCTCGCGGCGGAGGTGCCGCCCGGCAGTACCGTCCTGATCGCCGAGGTCTCGGAACCGGCCAAGGGCCCGGTCGACGCGGCGCTGGCGGGCATCGGCGAGGGCGTCGTCCGCTACCCGGCGGCCGAGGCGCGCAAGCACGTGGAAGAGCTGATCGCGGAGAGCAGCTGAGGGGCGTACGCCCGAGGGGAGCGGCGGCGGCCCGTCCGCCCCGTACAGCGGCTGTACGCCCGTCGGCCCCGAACAGCGGCCGTACGCCGTCCGCCCCCTACGAGCTGTGCACCCGGCTGCCCACTCCGGTCGGCGCTCCGGCCGACGCTCCGGCCCCGTCCCCCGCTGACACCAGCGACTTCCCCATGCACCGGCTGTCCTCGTACATCCGGTACAGCCCGAACTTCGTCACCGGCCGGTAGCCGCACGACGCGTACAGCGCCAGCGCCTCGGGCTGCTTGATGCCCGTCTCCAGCACCATCCGGGTGCGGCCCGCGGCCCGCGCGTCCGCCTCCAGGGCGGCGAGGATGCGCCGGGCCAGCCCGCGCCCGCGGGCCTCCGCCACCACGAACATGCGCTTTATCTCGGCGTCCCCGTCCGCGTACCCCTCGGGGTTGGCGTCCTGGGCCCGCCAGCCGCCGGTGGCCAGCGGACGCCCGTCCTCGTAGGCGAGCAGGTACAGACCGTTCGGCGGGCGGAACATCCCCGGGTCGAGCGGCGTGATGTCGCCCTCGTCGTCGTACCGCTCGGCGTACTCGCGCTGCACCAGCCGGTCGAGGTCGACGGCGTCGGGGTGGTCGTAGGGGACGGGACGGATCTCCATCCGATGAATCGTACGGATGTCCGGCCGATGGGGCGAGAGTGCCGGACGGGATGCCGGCGCACGCCCGCCGCGTCCCTCCTCCGCACCCCGCATCCCCTCTACCGGACCCCGCTCCCGCCCTCCCGCCGCATACGGCGGTTCGGCGGAGCCAATGCACCCGATGGGGGTGTGTCGGTACGGGAACGGACAACACGGGCCGCCGACGGGGAACGGCTGCTGCGCCACTGACGCTGAACCGAAGGAGAAACCCATGCGTCTGCGTCCCGTGCTGGCCACCGCCGCCGCCGTACTCTCCCTGTCCGCATCCGGTCTGACCGGGGCTGCCGTGGCGGCGGCCCCGGCGGACCCCGCGCCGCCGGTCAGCTTCGGCAGCCGGCCGAACGACGACAGCGCCAACGGCGACAGCCGCGGCGAGCACGATTACCCCGGCACCATCGGGTGGGGGCACAAGCCGTACCAGCTGCTCGGTGACCGCGACGGCAGGTACGTCATCACGGCGGTGAACAAGACCGACACCGACCGGCTGCCGACCTGCTACCGCGACCTGTACGCGACCCCGGCCTCCTCGATCTGCCACTGACCGGGGCGGCTCACCGTGGTGCCCGGCGCTCATCGCGCCGGGCACGCGCGCGGGTAGCGCCGAGTCGTTCCCGCCCCCTCGCGTCGCGTAGGCTGCGCTGCCGCCAGCGCGATGAGGGAGCAAGTAGTGCTAACTGTGACAACCGTCAACGTCAACGGCCTGCGCGCCGCGGCCAAGAAGGGCTTCCTTCCCTGGCTGGCGGAGACGGACGCCGACGTGATCTGCCTCCAGGAGGTACGCGCCGAGCCGGACCAGCTGCCCGCCGAGGCCCGCGACCCCGAAGGCTGGCACACGGTGCACGCCCCCGCGGCCGCCAAGGGCCGGGCCGGCGTCTCCCTCTACTCGCGCCGCGCGCCCGAGCGCGTACAGACCGGATTCGGGTCCGAGGAGTTCGACACCAGCGGCCGGTACGTCGAGATCGACCTGCCCGGTGTGACGGTGGCCAGCCTGTACCTCCCCTCCGGCGAGGTGGGCACCGACCGGCAGGACGAGAAGGAACGGTTCATGGCCGAGTTCCTCCCGTACCTCGCCGGACTGCGCGAGCGGGCGGCCGCGTCCGGCCGTGAGGTCGTGGTCTGCGGCGACTGGAACATCGCCCACCAGGAGGCCGACCTGAAGAACTGGAAGGCCAACCGGAAGAAGGCCGGCTTCCTCCCCGAGGAGCGCGCCTGGCTCAGCCGCGTCCTCGACGCGCACGACGGCGGCTACGTGGACGTCGTCCGCGCCCTGCACCCGGACACCGAGGGCCCGTACTCGTGGTGGTCCTACCGGGGCCGCGCTTTTGACAATGACGCAGGGTGGCGCATTGATTACCATCTGGCGACGGCCGGTCTCGCCGCCCGCGCGGTCAAGGGCTTCGTGGAGCGCGCCGCGACCCACGACGCCCGGTGGTCGGACCATGCGCCGGTGACGGTGGTCTACGAGCTTTAGGGCCCACAGGCTGGACGGAGGAGGGGGCGATGACCACAGCTGCCGTGGGCGAGCCGGGCATCCCCCTATGCCGGAGAGAAACCCGAAGGCCCTCCGTGAGGCCATCGCCCGGCATGCTCCCCGGCTCCTGTCCGATTTCGACGCGCACTGGAAGCGGTACGTCGCCGACGCGTACGACACCAGTACTGCGCCCGCCTTCATGGCCCGGTGGTGGGGCGAGTACGCAATCGCCCGCGACCCGCAGCTCGATGCCCACGTCACCAGCCTCGAACACCGCGCCGCCTATGAGTGCACCGATCCGGCCGAAGCCAAGGCGCTCCTGGAAGAAGCGTCCAATATCCGCCACATGGCAGCCCGCGCGGAGCCCGGCCAGTGACCAACAGGTCCATGGGGAAGAGATCTTCTGGCAGTGACCGGTTCGCACTCGGGCCGGTGAGTGCCCACTGGTCGGACCACGCGCCGATGACGGTTGTCTGCGATCACGGCTGACGTCTGGGCCGTACGGGACCGGGCGGCGCCGGAGCGGTGGCCGGAGCGGCGGCCGGGCGGTGGCAGGGCGGGCCCGGGGCGGGCGGTGTGCGGAACGTGCGACCGCTGGCGGCTCGGTGTCACGCTTTCGAGGTACCGGCGGCATCGAAACCGCTCATCGCGGGCATACGCGACACATGTCCGTAAGCCGCGCAAGGAGTGGCAATGGCGGCCTTGATGCTGCGGTGATCTCTCCGGAAGGCGCCCGGGTGGCGCGCGTCTTCGACAGCCTCGGTATGGATTTCGAGCGGGCCTTCGCCGGCCGGAAGCAGGCCCAGACCGACGCCGTCGAAGACCTGGCGCGCCGCCTCGCTCCCGGCTCCCGTGTCCTGGACGTGGGATGCGCGACGGGCCGCCCCACCACGGAGCAGCTGTGCGCGAAGGGCCTGGACGTCACGGGCATCGACGTCTCCGAGGTGATGCTGGCCCACGCGCGGCGCCAGGTGCCCCGGGCGCGCTTCGTGCTGGCCGACCTCTTCGGCGAGGTTCCCGCCGAGCTGGGGGCGTACGACGCCGTGGTGTGCCTGTTCTGCTTCGTCGACCTGCCCGAGCACTCCTTCGTGGAGGGAGTGCGGCGGCTGGCGGCCCTCACCGTGCCGGGCGGCACCGTCCTGCTGGCGGTTCTGGAGCGCCGGGACACGCAGGTCGTGCGGTTCCTCGGCCGGACCTACCGTGCCGCGCGGTGTCTGCGCGAGGACGTCCGCCATTACGCCGAGCTGGCGGGCCTGGAGGTCGAACGCGTGGAGGTCCGCACCGAAGCCCCGGCGCGCGACCAGGCGCCGGCCGAACCAGAGAGAAGCCTGTACCTGTGGGCGAGGACTCCGGCGTCATGACGGCACAAGAAGAGTTCAGCGGCGGCACGCGAGGAACAGCCTGTCCGCAGGGGCATTCGCGCTCAGAAGCCGGTGGCGATGGCGGTGGCGGTGTCGATGTCGATGTGGAATGGCCTCTCGCCCGGCGAGGTGATGTGGTTCCCGAAGTGTGTACGTGGCTCCGCGAGCACAAGCCCGTCGCCCGCATCCGTACGTTCACCGGCGACCCGGCCTGGCTGGTCTGTACGCACGAACTGGCCACGCGGGTACTCCAGGACGACGCCTTCAGCATGTCGGCCCTGGCCGAACCGGGCGGGCGCCTGCAATACGCGCCGCTCTTCCCGGCGTCGAACCGCAGCAGCGTCAAGGACATGGTGGGCGCGGGGCTGCGCGAGACGGTCATGCAGGCCCTCTCCCCGCACGCGGTCAAGGAAGCGACCGGCGCTTTCCGCCGCAAGGCCGAGGAACTGCTGGACGAGCTGACGGCCGAGGGGCCTCCGGGGGACGTCCGGGCGCGCTTCACCCAGCCCTACACCGCCTCCGTGATGTCCACCGTCCTGGGGCTCACCGAAGACCATGGCCGCCTGCTGATGGACGGGTTCGACATCAGCATCATGACCGTGCCGCGCTCCTTCGAGGGCGCGGAGGTCAACCTGGCGAAGTGCCTGGCCCGCACGCGCGCCTGCCTGATCGCGCCCGACGCCGTCGACGCGCCGGGCCTGCTGGGCGCGCTGGCCCGCTTCCGTGTGGAGAACGGGACGACGCCCGAACTCGACGAAGAGATCACCCTCATGATCAACAACCTCTTCGTCGCGGGCGGACTGAGCACCGCGGCCTTCCTGCTGCTGTCCCTGCTGCAACTCGCCACCCACCGGGACCAGACGCGATGGCTGCGCGCCCACCCCGAAGCCATGGAGCCGGCGGTGGAGGAACTCCTCCGTTACAGCCTCGCCATCGGCGACGGCCTCCCGCGCATCGCCGTCAGGGACACCGAACTCGGCGGCCAGGCCGTCTCCAAGGGCGACCTCGTCCTCGTCCTCGTGGAAGGCGCCAACTACGACCCCGCCGTGTTCCAGGACCCGCAGGAACTCGACCTGACCCGCAACGCGAAGGAACACCTGACCTTCGGCACCGGCCGCCACTACTGCTCGGCCACGTATCTCGCGCGTACCCACGCATCCGTCGCGCTGTCCGCCGTCCTGGACCGCATGCCCGACCTGCGCCTGGCGATCCCGCCGGAAGAGATCAACTGGCGGACGGGCTGGATCAAACGCACCCCGGAGCGGCTGCCGGTCCTGTGGTGACACCGCGCGGGCGCGCACCGGGCACGGATGTGTTTCCGGCTAGGGCCTGTCGTCAAATTCTCGTCGTCCGCCCAAAGGGCGGGCCGCGCGGCGTCTGGTGCGTGCGATCGCAAGGCGCCGGGGCGCCCTCGTAGCGGAGCTACGCGGGCGTTTCGGCAACGCAGCGAGCGTGCGTGCCAGGCGTCGCGCGGCAGGCGGGAATTTGACGACAGGGCCTAGGGCCTGCCGTCCGCGTGGCTCGTCGGGCGGGCCGCTGTGACCAGCCACGACGTGCTGCGGAGCCGGACCGTGCCGTCCGCTGTCTCGTGGGTGCGCAGATGGGCTGTGAGGGTGGCGCGGGCGTGGGCGCGGGTGGCCGCGTCGGCCGTCTGTTCCGTGAGGTGGCGGCCCGGGCCGGTGGCCAGGAGGAAGTCGGCGGCGTCCGCGGCCCCGTGCCCCCACGTCCCGTACGCCTGGATCTGGTCGACGGTGACGGCGGTGAAGCCGGCCGTGGTGAGGACGTCGCGTATACGGTCCGGTTCGGCCAGGGAGAACATGCCGGGGAGGCCCGGCTGCCCGAAGGCGCCGACCGGCACGATGTCGCGCAGCGACGCGACCGCCGTCACCCAGTCGTTGAGCGCGGCGTCGGCCGGGCAGACGAAGGCGAGGCGGCCGCCGGGCCGCAGCGCGCGGCCGATGTTCCCGAAGGCCGCCACGGGATCGGCGTAGAACATCACCCCGTACCGGCTGATCGCCGCATCGAACTGACCTGCCTCGAAGGGGTGCGTCTGCGCATCCCCTTGGACGAACGCCGCATTGGCGACACCCTCCCGCTCCGCGCGGGCCCGCGCCTCGGTGAGCATCGGGCCCGACAGGTCGAGGCCCAGCGCGTGCCCCCGGGGCGCCCGGAGCGCGGCGAGACGGGTGGTCTGGCCGGAGCCGCAGCCGACGTCGAGGGTGCGGGTGTCCTGCGCGATCCGGGCGGCGTCGAGCAGGGGCTCGTTGAAGCCGCCGTTCACCGCGTTCCAGCGGTCTTGGTTACGGGCCCAATGGGCACCTTCGGGGCCGTTCCATGCCTGCGCCTGCTCGGAGTTGACGATGTCCGGCACGTGGGCCTCCAGGAAGGAAGACGAAGTATGGGCGTGCGCCCAAACTGTATGGGCGCGTGCCCAAACTGGCAATCCCCGCTACGCTGACCCGTGTTCGCGCCCCGAGGGCGGGCGACGAGGACGAGACGGAAGGCAGCAGCTCATGTCACCGCGCGGAGTGGCGACCCCGGACGTCGGCGAGCGGCTGTTCGCGGCCGCCGAACGCGTCGTGGTCAGGGACGGCCCGGGCGCGCTCACCAGCCGCGCCGTCACCACCGAGGCGGGCTGCGCGAAGGGGCTGTTGCACGCGCACTTCGCGGGGCTCGACGCGTTCGTGGCCGAACTCTGCCTCGACCGCTTCGCGCGCACGGCCACGAAGGCGCGGGCGCTGTCGGAACGCGTCGGTCAGGACACGGTGGCGGCCAACCTCGAAGCCGTCGCCCTCGCCCTTCTCGAATCCGGCGGCCCGGCCATCTCGGGCCTCGCCATGACCCGCCCCGCCGCCACGGCGCGCGTCCGCGAGGCGCTGGCGGGCGGCGCGCCCGGCTTCGACGCGATCCAGGACGCGATCACCGGCTACCTGGCGGCGGAACGGGACCTGGGCCGGGTGCCGGCGTCCGTCGACCCGCCCAGCGTGGCCCTCGCCGTCGTCGGCGCCACGCACCATCTGCTGATGACCGGGTGGCCGGGAGCACCCGATCCGCGCCCTTCGGTGACACGGCTGGTGGGCGCGCTCGTGAAGGACTGAGGGAGCCGGTCCGGGCACCCGGGCCTCTGAGCAGTGCGGCCCGCGCAAGACACCCCCTCACCTGCACGGTTAGGCTGATGATCACCGTCCAAGGAGATGCATCGTGCCTGCCCGCCCCCGCGTTCTGTTCGTGACCGACCTCGCCTACCAGGCCAAGGGACGGCGGTACTGCGACGAGGACATCTTCCTGTCCTCCCGACTGCGCGACGCCTTCACCATCGCCCTGTGCCATCCCCTGGACGCCGCCGGGCTGATGGACGCGTTCGACGCGGTCATCGTCCGTAACAGCGGACCCGTGCTGCACTACCAGGAGGAGTACGACGCGTTCCGCGAGCAGGCTCTGGCGCGCGGCACCCGGGTCTACAACCCGTTGACCGGGCGCGGTGACATGGCCGGCAAGCAGTACCTGCTGGACCTGACCGCCGCCGGATACCCGGTCATCCCCACCGTCGACCGCCCCCAGGACCTCCACCTGCTGCCCCAGGCCCCGCAGTACGCGGTCAAGCCGAAGGCGGGCGCGGACTCCATCGGCCTGACCTTCGCCCCCGCGGACCAACTCGCCGGGCTGGCCTACGGCGACATCCTCGTCCAGCCGCGCATCGACTTCCGCTACGAGGTGTCCTTCTACTACGTGGACGACACCTTCCAGTACGCCCTCCACGCCCCCGACCCCGCCCGGCGCTGGGAACTCGCACCGTACGAGCCCACCGAGGCGGACCTCGCCTTCGCGCGGAAGTTCATCGACTGGAACACCCTCGCCCACGGCATCCAGCGCGTGGACGCCTGCCGCACGCCCGAGGGCGACCTGCTCCTGGTCGAGCTGGAGGACCTCAACCCGTACCTCTCCCTGGAACTGCTGCCTGAGCAGACCCGGGACGCGTTCGCGACGAGCCTTACGGCGTCACTGCGCCGGTTCTTGGAGGGGTGAGGGGGCGTCGGCCGCGCCTTCTCCCTCGGCTGGCAGGCCGTCGCTCAGGCGGAGAAGGTGTCGGTCTTGACGCCTGCGATGAATATCGCGAAGGCGTCGGCGGGGAAGGCGAGAACGGGGCCGTGCGGGGACTTGCTGTCGCGGACCGGGACGGTGCCAGTCGTTTCGGCGGTCGAGGGGGACCACTCCAGGCAGTTGCCGCCATCGGGGTTGCTATGGCTGGACTTGCCCCAGGGCGGGGTGAGGTAGGGCGTCACGGTGCCTCCCCGAGCTGTCTGGCCGAACGGGCAGCGTAGAGCGGTGCTCAACCTACGCGCCCGGGCCTCTAGTAGGACTCCGTTAGGTCTGTCTCGGTCTTGGTGCCGTGTGTGTCCTGTTGGGTAGGGGTTGATGGCAGGTGGTGCAGATGCCGGTCCAGCACCTCAGGAGATTCTGGAGGGTGTCGAGGACCTGGTAGAGGGTGCGCCCGGTGCGGGCACTTTTGGGGCCAGGCGCTGTTCGGTGAGGAAGGCATGGGCGGCGGTCACGAGGGTGACGTGGTGGTGCCAGCCTGGCCAGGAGCGGCCTTCGAAGTGGTCCAGGCCCAGGCCGTGCTTGAGTTCGCGATAGTCGTGCTCGATGCGCCAGCGGACCTTGGCCAGACGTACCAGGTTGGCGATCGGGGTGTCGGCCGGCAGGTTGGACAGCCAGTAATTGGCCGGCGCCTCGGCATCGGCGGGCCACTCGATCAGCAGCCAGCAGTCGGGCAGGATCCCGTCCCACCAGCCATGTTCGGCCGAGGCCGCGGCCTTGACCGGACGCTCGACAGCCTTGCCGGCCGGGCGGACGCGCACGGCGGCGAAGCGGGAACGCAACTCTCCTCGGGAGCCGCCTCGCCAGGTGAGAGGGGCGAACGCCTCCTGCCCGAGGCCGACGGCCAGGGCAGCCACCGATGGTGCGGCCTGCCGGTATCGCGGCTGGGGCCAGCATCCGACCGGCCCGTTGCGCGCCGGGGCGACAGGCTCTGCCTCGAAGGGATGGGCGCTCGCATCCGAGCGGATGGCCAGGACGTAGGCCAGCCCACGCTCGGACAGCGCCGTCCGCAGGCGGGCGTTGGTGCCGTAGGCGGCGTCGGCCACCACGACCGGGGGCCTCATGCCCCAGTGGGCCAGCGTGTCGAGCATGTCCAGAGCCAGCCGCCACTTCTCGCGGTGCGTGACCTCGGGCGGAACGCGGGTGATGGCCCGGCGGCCGGTGTCCGACGCCCACTCCTCGGGCAGGAACAGCCGCCACTGCAGCGGGCAGGAAGCCGTGTCGGTCGCGGCATGGACGCTGACCGCGACCTGGCAGTTCGCCCGTTTGCCCAACGCTCCGCAGTACTGCGGAGCCACGGCGACCGACATCTGTCCGTCTTTGGGTACCGACACGTCGTCGATCACCCAGGCCGTCGGGTTGATGAGCGGCAGCGTCCGCTCGACGATCCGCCGCTGCACCGGCACCGGATCCCACGTCGACTGGTTCACGAACTGCTGCAAGTTCTGCTCGTTGCCGTCCGGCAGGCGCGCGGCCATCGCCTGGATCGATTTGCGGCGGCCGTCCAGCATGAGTCCCCGCAGGTAACAGTCGCCTTTGGCACGCTGGTCCTTGCGCGGCACCGACGCGAACACATCAGCCACGTACAACGCCAACGTGGCCCGGACACGGTTCACTTCAGGTGCATCCACACACCCAACATGCTCGTGATCAGCGCTGATAGGAAGACCTAACGGAGTCCTACTAGAGACTGATTCCCGATAGCTTGGACAGACGCAGCAGCTCAGGCTTGCTCCGCCTGTGCAGGGACGACAGCACACGGAACACTTCCCGTGCCGTGGGGTGGATGCGTGCCATCTGGGGGCCGCGTCCCATGCGGCGCTCAGGCTTTCCAAAGCGCCGTCGCGGTCGCCCACGTCCAGTTGAGCGCGGGCGAGATTCATCCTGGTCGGGCCGACGCGGTTGGCGGGCAGGCCCGCCAGGGCCGTGTCGATATTCTCCGCGGCTTCCAAGGCATCGCGCGGACGGCCCAGGTCGAGGCGGGTGGCCAGTACGTGGGTGGTGACGTTCCGCGGGCCGAAGATCATGTTGTGCCGGTGCCAGTCGCGGTCGTCGAACCACTCGGCGGATTCCCACGCGGACGCGATGTGCCGCTCGGCCTCGCGTCGGCCTTCCTGCTTGTCGCTCAGGCGTCCCGCTAGGGTCATGCCTCGGAGGTTCAGCACGCCTACGGCGAAGGCCCGGTCCTGACCGGACAGGCCGGACTGGGCCTGTGCGATGGCGCGGTCGACAATCGTCAGCCCGCCCTCGAAGTCACCACCGTTGAGGTACGCGCCCGCCCTGTCGCGAGCGGCGATCGCCACTCCCAGCGGGTCGGGTTTCTGCTCGACGGCCCAACGCTGCCGGGTCACGGCCAGCTCCGCCATGTCCATCCAGCGGTGCCGGGCGGCCAGCCAGTACACGCTGCTGTAGACCTCGGACAGCGCCATCCACGCGTCCACCGTGTTGGCAGCGTGCGCGTGGACGGTGGCGTTCCTGAGCAGCCCGGGAAGCAGTACCAGCAGCCGGTCGACCTCTGCGGCGTCACGGTGCCGCCGCGCGGTTTCCAGGGCGGCGACTATGCCGGCCTCGTGAACTTCGTGACGTCCGGGCAGGTCGTAGTCCCGGATCGCGGAGCGCAGTTCCGCCAATCGCTGCTCGTCGTCCCGGGAGACCGAGGCCCGGCCCAGCACCTCGGCCATGCTGAGCCCCATGGGTTTGCCCAGGGCTGCCGCTACGGCAGGTGTGAGGGTCCTGTCTCCCACCTCGATCTTGGACAGGAAGGAAACATTGATACCGGCCTGCCTGGCCAGTTGTGTGCGTGTCAGCCCGTACGCCACGCGGAGCGCTGCGAGATTCGCGCCCGGTGCGAGGTCCATGGTCGTACCCATGAGATCAGCCTTATCTGGTGAGGAGCATCCGTGGTGCGTCCGTCACTGCCGGAGGCCGGAGTACGCGTTGGCTTTGATGCCCGTGACGAAGGCCGCGAAGGCGGCAGGGGTGAAGGTGAGGACGGGGCCGTCCGGGTCTTTGCTGTCGCGGACCGGGACGGTGCCGGCCGCTTTGGCGGTCGAGGGGGACCACTCCAGGCAGTTGCCGCCCTCTGCGCTGGTGTAGCTCGACTTGGTCCATGTGAGGGGCAGACCTGGGGTCGTAATGGGCTGGGCCATGACGCCTCCATGGGCTGCACGGCTGAAGCGGAACGGCTGCCGTACTCCGCTATCAGATGGTGAAGGTGCCAGCTTTGACGCCTGCGATGAACGCCGCGAAGGAGCGGGAGGAGAGGGAGAGAACGGGGCCGCCGGGGTTCTTACTGTCCCGGACGGCGACGGCGCCGGTCGCTATGCCGGAAGTTGAGTCCCACTCCAGGCAGTTGCCCCCTTCAGGGCTGCTGTAGCTCGACTTGGCCCAACAAGCCGCACCGATCTTCACGTCAGCTTCTCCATCTGCTCGGCGATCAGGCGCGCGCTCTCCCGTGCGGACAGTGCGTCGCCGGTCAGTTCATCGTAGGTCCGCACTGCGTTTCGAACGTAGTCCAGATCGTCCACGATGCCAGCCGTTTGATAGTTCTCCACGCAGACGGAGGTGACGTGACGGGGAGAGGTGATCAGCGACACCGGCCAGTCGATGAACAAGTGGGCAGGAGAGTCCAGGGGAAGAATCTGCACGCGAACGGTGGGCCTCGACCCGGCGTCGAGCAGAGCCTTCAGCTGTCGTCGCATGATCTCCGGCGGGCAGAAGCGGCGGTGCAGGACGGACTCGCACAGCACTACGTAGACGTCCGGTGGCATGGCTCCATCGAGTAAGGCTTTCCTCGCGATCCGGTCGTTGACGAACGCCGAAGTCTCCTTGGTGCTGGCGCGCGGGGCGCCGCCCTTGAAGAGGTAGCGCGCATAGTCGGCGGTCTGGAGCAATCCGGGAACAAGAGTCGGTGACCACTCCCGAATGGCGACGGCGGCGCGCTCCAAAGCCATGCGCCGCCGGTAGAGCGTGGGGAACGACGCTGCCACTGCCTCCTCATGGAGTCGCTTGAACTTCCCGTCCGTCGCGAACACTTCGTCCAGTAGGGGCGGAAGGTCCGGCGGAATCGCCCCTTGGCACGTCTCCAAACGGGAGATCGTGCTCTTGGAAGTGCGCAGCAGTCTGGCCAATTGGGCCTGTGTCAGCGCTGCCGGGTCGTGCAGTTCCCGCGCGCTGCGGCACTCCTCGGCGAACTCCCGGCGTGGGTCCTCGGGGGTCTCAGTTTCTTCGTCCACGATTCTCCCGACTCACGGCCTGGTCATGGCTCTGGGACAAGGCGTTTCCGGTGGTCAACGGCGCGTGCATATGCCGCGAAGCCCAGCCCTCAGGTTGGACTCCCGAATCTCTCCAGACTACCGAGCGTTGCGGCACGCTGTAACCAATTGGCCGCGCTGAGTGAATGTGCGGTCTGGGAACAGGTGAGGGACTGCTCATGGGTGTCAAAGAAAAGTTCGAAGCGGCCATTGAAGGCCGGCCCGATTCACGGAACTTGGAACCCGTACCCGTACCCGGCTGCACCGTCTGCGCCTCCGCGTACGGGGACCGGGAGCCCGCACGGGACGATGGGCGTTCGCTCACCGTGCTGAGCTGCAACGGTGTCATCGCCGGGCACCCTCACACCCGGGAGGACCGGGCATGACGGTGTTGCGCAGGCCGCCGGAGCTTGCCGGGGAGTGCCCGGGGTGTGCGGAGTTGGCGCGTGCCCTGGTCGCCGCGCTGAAAGTCGGGGACCGGTCCAGGGCGACGGACTGCCAAGTCCTGATCCGTCGGCACCCCGACCACGGCCCCGGTGTTCCCAATCCGCCCAAGGGCGGCTAGGCATGGGGTACGAACGTCAGCGGCTTCCCGTGAGCGCCGAGCTGGGGCTCGCCCTCGTCGGGGCCGGGGCCTTGTCCGTCGAGTGGGCGGAATCGTTCGCGGCCGTGCCCCGGTCGGCGTTTCTGCCGGGGCTCATGTGGCCTTGGGACATGACGGCCGGGCGCAGTGTGTTCGTTTCGCGGGTCGACGAGCCGGAGCGGTGGCGGGCCTACGCCGACGCGGACTGTCCGGTGGTCACGCAGTGGGACGACGGTGAGCACACCGGTACGGAGCCGGGGGCCGTGGCCACCAGTTCCGCGTCCATGCCGTCGGTGGTGTTCCGGATGCTGCGGAACGTGGACCTGCGGCCGGGAGACAAGGTGCTGGAGATCGGGACGGGGACGGGGTGGAACGCGGCGCTGTTGGCGCACCGGGCCGGGGTCGGGCGGGTGGTCAGTGTGGAGGTGGACGGGGTGGTCGCGGGGCGGGCCCGTACGGCGTTGGACGCGTTCGGCAGTTTCGTGCGGGTGGTGCACGGGGATGGTGCGCGGGGGTATTCGGAGGGGGCGCCGTACGACCGGATCATCGCGACCTGCGGGCTCCGTCGCTTTCCCTGGACCTGGGTCGAGCAGTGCCGCCCTGGGGGAATTCTCGTCGCGCCCTGGGGAACGCATTACAGCCATGCCGACGGCGTGGCGCGTCTGGTGGTGGCGGGGGACGGACGCAGCGCTTCGGGGAAATTCACCGGGGCGGTGGAATTCATGAAGCTGCGGGCTCAGCGGCTGCCGCGGGTGGTGCATGGGGCGTATGTTTCGGGAAGTGTGACGGGTGGGGACGAGACGGTCACGGAACTTACGGAGGAGGAGTTCACGGGCGGGCTGTCCGGGCCTCAGCGGTTCGCCGTGGGGCTGCGGGTGCCTGACTGTGTGCAGGTCGAGGCGGAGCGACGCGGGGGCGCGCGGCCGGTGTGGCTCTACGGGTTGCGGGACCGGTCCTGGGCTTGCGCGTACTTCCGTGACGGCGGGGAAACCCGCGTCTGGCAGGGCGGGCCCCGCCGTCTCTGGGACGAGGCGGAGGCCGCCCACCGGTGGTGGGCAGGAAATGGCCGGCCCGGTTGTGAACGGTTCGGCCTGACCGTCACTGCGGAAGGTGAAGAGGTGTGGCTGGACGATCCACGGGAAATTTGCTGGCTTTCGCGGGATAAGCGGTGAATTAGGTGAGGGCTGGGAATGCTGATCGCTTCGGCTACAGTGATCGACTGTTATCAGCCACACCTCAACGGGTCGGTCGGTACGACTCGTTATGTGAACGGGGAGCTTTATGCGTCGACGTATCACCACACTTGCCGTTTCCGCCGCTCTCGCGGGCGGCGTCCTGTTCGCGGCCGTTCCCGCGCAGGCGGCACAGGGCGCCGTGTCGACCCGCGGGAAGGTCACCTGCCACATCGGCCAGATGAGCGAGCAGGTCAAGGCGCACAAGTCCAAGGCCGCGAAGCTGGACGCCCGCGGTCAGCACAAGGCGGCCGACAAGGAGCGCGCCAAGGCGCGGGCGATCGAGAAGCGGATCAAGCAGTGCCAGGACGCGGACAAGAACAACCCCGGTCCGTTCGGCAGCTGAGTCCTGATCCCCGGATGACTCCGGGGAGGGTCCCGCAGACGGACGGCCCTTGAGGCGGACGGTTCCGGAGACGAGCGAGCCTCTGCCCGGCGAGGAAATCGCCGGGCAGAGGCTCGCTCACGTTCTCTCCCCGGGCCCGGGCCTGGGCCGGCCCTGGGCGCGTGAACCGGTCCTGCTCGGGCTCCCGTTGCGGCCGGTGCCCGGCGCCGGCCGCACGCCGGCGAACTCAGGTCACTTGCCGTCCACCTTGTACTGGCCGACCTCCAGGAAGTACCGCAGCGCCTCCGGCGATCCGTCGTCGAGGACCTTGTTCACTGCCGCTCTGAGAGCCTTGCTGATGTTCGGCCTGGTGAGGATTCTGGCTATGGCCACGCGGTCGTCATCGGCCTGGGCGAGGCGGTAGCCGGTTTCGAGGAAGGCGCGGAATTCCTCGGGTGTGCCGTTGCGAGGAGCTGGTAGATCTCCTTCTTGACCCCGGGGCCGATTTCCTTGCGCGCCAGGATGGTGGAGACGGCTATGCGGTCGTCCTCGAAACGGGTGAGGCGGTAACCCGTTTCGAGGAAGGCGCGGAGGGCTTCGGGGCTGCCGTCGGCAAGGGCTTTGGCGGCTTCGCGCTTCACTCCCTTGCCGATGTTCTTGTCCGCCAGAATACGTGAGACCGCTACGCGGAGGTCGTCCGTCGACATCTCGCCGACCGGCGTCCCGGGCGTGGCTGCCACGGGGGCCGTCGCGGCCGTACGGGCGGTGGCGGACGCCGGGGCGGCGAACGCCGGGGTGGCCAGGAGCAGGGCCGGTGTCAGGGCGGTGGCCGCGACGATCAGGGCAGCGCGGGACGGTCTCATGGGCGTGATGCCTCCGTGGTTGAACTACCGATGACACGATCATCCCCATGGTGCGCCCACCGGGCATTGCCTGAAGTCGGCAATGTCAGGAGGTTGTCGGTGACTTCGGATACTTGGTGATGTGGGGCTGGTCAACTTCCCCGGGCCTGTCCTCTTCGCCCGATCCGCCGGGGATGAGAAAAACGTTAGGTCCGCGGGACAGGGTGAGGGGCGTCCACGTGACGTCCCGTGACCGTCTTCGGTCGTCTCCAGCGAAGTCCGACAGGAGTCCCACGCCCCGCCCCATTTCACGCGGCGCCGGTGTCAGAACGCGCCGGAGGTCCCGCCCCCTGGTGCGCCTGGTAACGGTCTGTGCCGCCTTGGGCGCGTCCCTGCTCACGCCCGGTGCCGCCGGGGCGGCCGGCTCGCGGAACCAGGACGCCTACCGGACCTCGGGTCGACGACCCGGCTGGACTGGATGGCGAACATCGCGGACGACACCTCGCTGGGGGCGATGTCGCTGCCCGGCACCCACGACACGCTCGCCATTCACGGTGGCGCCGTCGCGCAGACGCAGGAGGTCTTCGGCGACAACGGGAAGACCCTGAAGGCGCAGTTGGAGCACGGAATCCGCGCCGTCGACATCCGGGTCCGCATCAGCGGAGCCATGGATTTCACGGTCCACCACGGAGTGGTCTACCAGAAGGCGAATTTCGGTGACGTCCTGAACGAGACGCGGGCCTTCCTCAAGAAGCACCCGAGCGAGACGGTCCTGATGCGCCTGAAGGCCGAGTGTCCCTTCGAGGATGTCAAGCCCGTCGATTGTGCGAACGATCCGAAGTCGATGAAGGCGAAAGACGCCCGCAGCATTTTCGGCCACTACGTGTCGAGGAACAGCGACCTCTTCTACACCCCCTCGGCGGCGGGTGAAGGCAGAGCGCCGGTTCCCCGTCTCAAGGACGTCCGCGGCAAGCTGGTCCTGGGCAGCTTCGACAGCGACGCGTACGGGATCGAGACCTTCAACAAGAATCAGGAAGACCACTGGACGGCGGACCCCGTCGAGAAGAAGTGGAACTACGTCAAGGAGAACGTCGACCGGGCGGCCCGCGACGACGACAACGAGATGTACGTGACGTACACCTCCGCGTCCCAGGGGCTCACCCGGCTCCCGTTCGAGTACGCCGGCGGGTACTGGCAGGAGCAGGGCGGTGTCCGTACTGAGGTCCAGGGCGTCAATTACCGCCTGATGAAGTACCTCAACGGCGGTGACAGCGGCCGCGTCGGTACGGTCATGATGGACTTCCCGGGCTGGGCCCTGATAGACGACATCATCTTCCGCAACAACGGCCACATCCCCCAGGGCGGCAACCGGGCGATCTGGCTGGTCAACTCCGACAAGACCTACGTCAACAGCCAGTATCAGCGGTGCATGGTGCGGGGCCCCGAGTTCGACAGCGCCAAGTCCGGCGGCCTGGTCACCTAGCGCGAAGAGCTTCCGGTTCGTCAACAACTGGACGAGTCTGTGCCTGTCGATGGATCCGGCCACCGCCTCCGCCAACGGCGGCAAGGTGACCCAGGACACCTGCCCGAAGTAGGCGGGCCGGGCGCGGGAGTGGGGGCGGGAGCGGCGAGCGGTCAGGCCCCGCTCCCGCCTCCGCCCCCGTTTTCCGTCTCCCGGCGCCACGAGTCCAGCTCCGCCCGCACCCTCCGGTCCATCGCCATCGACAGTTCCGCGTCGACGATGCCCTTGGAGATCGGGCGGAGCTTTTCGATGGTCTGGGTGATGCGGGCGGCCTCGGTGGGGTCGAGGGGCTCGCCGGCCGCGGCGCGGTCGAGGACGTCGGCCAGGACGTGGGTGCGGACGACCGAGATGAACAGGTCGGCGAGGGCGTCGGCGTGGGTGCGGACCGCGCGGCCCGCTTCGAGGACGGCGGCCAGCGGCACGCCGTTGGCGACGAGTTCGGTGGAGGCGTCGAGCAGCCGGCGGCTGATGTGCACGAACTCGTCCCCGTCGACGGCCAGGTAGCCGATGTCGAGGGAGGCGGAGAGGTTCTCCGGGGTGACGTCGTCCTTGAAGTGGTCGGCGAGTTCCCCGGGGGTCAGGCGTACGGGGGTCTCCTCGGACCAGGGGGCCACCAGGGTGTCCTCCAGGCCGAGGAGTTCGCCGACGTCGCGGCCGGTGTCGAAGGCGGCGAGGAGTTCGGCGATGCCGCCCAGGGTGTGGCCGCGTTCGAGCAGGCCGGCGATGGTGTGGAGGCGGGCGAGGTGGTGCTCGTTGTACCAGGCGATGCGGCCCTCGCGGCGCGGCGGCGGGATGAGTTTGCGTTCGCGGTAGAAGCGGAGGGTGCGGACGGTGATGCCGGCCGCTTCGGCGAGGTCGGCCATGCGGTATTCGCGGGGGCCGAGGCCGGAAGCGGGGGTGCCGGGTTCGGCGGGAGGTCCGGGATCGCCGTGCGTTTTCTCTGCCACGGCTTCACCCTATGTCGCCCCACCAGGCCCCGGCCGAGGTGCAACCAGCGGTAACTTCCGCTCGCACACCCCCTACCGCTCGGTACGTCCGTGTCCTACCCTCCAATCGTGCCAGTGATTGCTGGCGCGGTTAATCCGAAGGCTAGACGTTCTGACGGTCGAACTCGGGAGGCGGCGGCATGGCCGAGCGCGAACACGAGCACGTACGGGTGGCGGCGATCGGATCGGGGTTCGGTGGTCTGGGGGCGGCCGTACGGCTGCGGCGCCAGGGCATCACCGACTTCGTGGTCCTGGAGCGGGCCGGCTCGGTGGGCGGCACCTGGCGTGACAACAGCTACCCGGGATGCGCGTGCGACGTGCCCTCGCACCTGTACTCGTTCTCCTTCGCGCCCAACCCCGAGTGGCCGCGCAACTTCTCCGGGCAGCCGCACATCCGCGCGTACCTGGAGCGGGTCACCGACACCTTCGGGCTGCGGCCGCACATCCGGTTCGACTCCGAGGTGCGCAGCCTGCGGTGGAACGGGGAGGAACTGCACTGGGAGGTGGAGACGGCGCGGGGCGCCCTGACGGCGGACGTGGTCGTGTCCGCGACCGGGCCGCTGTCGGACCCGAAGGTGCCGGACGTCCCGGGGCTGGACTCCTTCCCGGGGAAGGTCTTCCACTCGGCGCGCTGGGACCACGACTACGACCTGCGCGGCAAGCGGATCGCGATGATCGGTACGGGCGCCTCGGCGATCCAGATCGTGCCGTCCATCCAGCCGACGGCCGGCCGGCTCACCCTCTTCCAGCGCACTCCGGCCTGGGTGCTGCCGCGCGCCGACCGGCGGATCAGCGGCCTGGAACGCTGGCTGCACACCAAGGTCCCGGCGACCCGGGTGGCGCGCCGCGGACTGCTGTGGGGCATCCGCGAGATGCAGGTCAGCGCCTTCACCAAGCGCCCGAACGAGCTGGGGCTGATCGAGGGCCTGGCCAAGGGCCACATGAAGCGGGCCGTGAAGGACCCGGCGCTGCGGGCCAAGCTCACGCCGGACTACCGCATCGGCTGCAAGCGCATTCTGCTGTCGAACACGTACTACCCGGCGCTGACGCAGCCGAACGTGGACGTGGTGGCGAGCGGACTGAAGGAGGTCCGGGGCAATGTGCTGGTCGCCGCGGACGGTACGGAGACCGAGGCGGACGCGATCGTCTTCGGTACGGGCTTCCGCGTCACGGACATGCCGATCGCCCACCGCGTCACCGGCGCCAACGGCACCACCCTCGCCGAGGAGTGGAAGGACGGCATGGAGTCGCTGCGCGGCGCCAGCGCCGCCGGCTTCCCCAACTTCCTCACCATCATCGGCCCCAACACGGGCCTCGGGAACAGCTCGATGATCCTGATGATCGAGTCCCAGCTGAACTACCTGGTCGACTACATGCGGCAGCTGGACGTACTGGGCGGCAAGATCGCGCTGAACGCGCGGCCGTCCGCGGTGCACGCCTGGACTCGCGGCATTCAGCGGCGGATGGAGCGCACGGTGTGGACCACCGGCGGCTGCGACAGCTGGTACCTGGACGCCAACGGCCGCAACACCACGGCCTGGCCCGGTACGACCGCCGAGTTCCGCAAGCTGACCCGGGAGGTGGACCTCGCGGAGTACGAAGTGCTGCGCGTCCCCGCGTCCCGTACGGGCGCACGGGCCGGGCAGGCCGCGAAGGCGGTGGCGTGATGGCGCCGGCCCCCATGACCCACGGGCGGTACGCGCCGCCCGCACCGCGCCGCGAACTGACCGCCACCTCCGCCGACGGCTCCCGGCTGCACGTGGAGATCCACGGGCCGGAGGCCCCCGGCACCCCCGCCGTCGTCCTGTCGCACGGCTGGACCTGCTCGACCGCCTTCTGGGCCCCGGTCGTCAGGGACCTCACCGCCGATCACAAGGTGGTGCTCTACGACCAGCGGGGGCACGGCCGCACCCCTCGGTCGGCCCGCGCGGCTACAGCACCACCGCGCTCGCCGACGACCTGACCGCCGTCCTCGGCGCCGCGCTGGAGACGGGGGAGCGGGCCGTGCTGGCCGGGCACTCCATGGGCGGCATGACGATGATGGCCTCCGCCGAACGCCCCGAGTTCCGGGAGCGGGCCGCCGCCGTCCTGCTGTGCAGCACCGGCAGCGCGAACCTGACGGCTGAGGCCCTGGTGATCCCGCTGCGCTCGCCGGGCGGGCGGCGCGTCGCGCACCAGGTCGTCCTGGGGTCGCGGGCGCCGCTCGGACCCGTCAGCGCAGTCGCCAAGCGGATCCTGAAGTACGCCACGATGGGGCCCGCCGCCACACCCGAGCAGGTCGAGGCGTGCGCGCGCATCGTGCACGCCTGCCAGGTGCGCCCCCGGTCGAAGTGGGGCAAGGTCCTCGCCGGGCTGGACCTGACCGGCGGCGCCGCCCGGCTGGAGGTGCCGACCGCCGTCGTCGCGGGCACCGCCGACCGGCTCACCCCGATCGTCCTCTCCCGGCGGCTGGCCTCCGTACTGCCCCAGTTCCTGGGCATGACCGAGCTGCCAGGAGCCGGGCACATGACACCCATCGAGGAGCCGGACGCGGTCACCGCCCGCATCCGGGAGCTGGTACGGGACCACCTGCCGGCCCGTGACGCCCGTGCCGAGGCGGCCACCGAAGCGAAGGAGAAGACCGTATGAGCGCACGCAGGAGCCTGGAGGGACAGGTCGCCGTCGTCACCGGCGCGGCCCGCGGGGTCGGCGAACTCCTCGCCCGCAAACTGTCCGCGCGCGGCGCCACGCTCGCCCTGGTCGGCCTGGAGCCGGAGGAACTGGCGCGGGTCGCCGCCTCGATGCACGGCGAGGCGGCGCACTGGCACGCCGATGTGACCGACCACGAGGCGATGGCCCAGGTGGCGCGCGAGGTCAAGGCGCGCTTCGGCAAGGTGGACATCGTGGTCGCCAACGCCGGGGTGGCCACCGGCGGCCCGTTCGTGGACTCCGACCCGGTGTCCTGGCGGCGGGTCATCGAGGTCAACCTCATCGGCGGCGCGGTCACGGGGCGGGCGTTCCTGCCGGTCCTGATGGAGTCGCGCGGCTACTTCCTCCAGATCGCCTCGCTCGCCGCGCTCACCCCGGCACCGATGATGACCGCGTACTGCGCATCCAAGTCCGGCGTCGAGGCGTTCGCGCACAGCCTGCGCGCCGAGGTCGGCTACAAGGGCGTACGGGTCGGCGTCGGTTACCTGAGCTGGACCGACACGGACATGGTGCGCGGCGCCGACCAGGACGACATCATGCGCGAGCTGCGGCAACGGCTGCCCTGGCCGACGAACAAGACGTACCCCCTGAGCCCGGCCGTGGACCGGATCGTGGCGGGCATCGAGCGCCGCTCGGCGCACGTGTACGGCCAGTGGTGGCTGCGCGGCATGCAGTCGGTCCGCGGCTGTCTGCCGTCCGCCATCGGGACGGTGGGGCAGCGCGAGATGCGCCGCTTCGGCGACCGGCTGGAGGGGATGCGCGTGGGGCTGGTCGGCGCGGGCGGGGAGGCGGACGAGAAGGTGCGCGCGAACCACTGAGGGGCTTCTGGCGCGGGGGTGCACCCGGTCCGGCGGGTGCACCCCTCAACCGGGCTACGGGGCGGCCTACTTGACGACCTTCAGCGACGTCGGCCACCCGTACCGCTCCGCCGCCGCGAAGAGGTTCTTGATGTCCGCCGGGGCCAGCTTCACACAGCCCAGCGAGCGGTAGTCCACGTCGCCGTCCCAGCGGTACGGGCTGTCGCGGCCCGGCACCGCGATGCCCTGGGTCCCGTCCGACCGCATCTCGCTGTGCACGAACAGGGCGGTGCGCCGGGTGCTGCCGTCCCGGCACACCTTGTCGCCGACGTGGATGGCGTAGCCGTTGATGCCGTCCCGCCCGCCCTTCTTGCGGGTGGTGTGCGAGAGCACCCGGTACGTGCCGTCCGGCAGCCAGCCCTTGTTCCGTACGCACTCGTCGCGGCCCGCCGTGCCGCCCTGGCCGGACCCGGCGCGGTACTCGGCCAGTACCTTGCCGGTGCCGGACCGCACCAGGCGCACCCGGGACGTGGCCGGGGCGCGCTGGTTCTTCTCGAAGACGAGGTGGGTCGGGCCCGCCCGGCCGGGTGGCGAGGTGGCGTGGGCGGGCCCGGTGGCCGTGGCGAGTCCGGCCGTCAACGCCGCGGTGACGGCCAGTGACGCTGTGCGTATGTGGGTTGCCATGCAGGTGCTCCTGTCGTGCGGAGGGCGTGCGGGGCCTTGCTCAGCCGCTGCGGGGCGGCAGGTGGGGGCGCCGCCGGTCCGGTACGTCGGACAGGTCGGGCGGCGTCGCGGCGGGGTGGCGTTCCAGCAGGTCCAGTGCGGTACGGACGGCGACGCCGAGCTGCGGGTGGCGGCCCTCCGCCCAGTCCAGCGGGGAGCGCGGCGCCTCGATGTCCGGCTCCACGCCGTGGTTCTCCACACCCCAGCCGTATGCCTCGAACCAGGCGGCGTTCATCGGCACCGTGATGTACGTACCGTCGCCCAGCCGGTGCCGCCCGGTCATCCCGACCACGCCGCCCCAGGTGCGCAGACCCACGACCGGGCCGATGCCCTGGAGTTTGAACGCCGCGGTGATCATGTCGCCGTCGGAGGAGGTCATCTCGTCGGCGACCGCGACCACCGGGCCGCGCGGCGCGTTGCTGGCGTAACTGACCGGCCGGGCGTCGCGGGTCAGGTCCCAGCCGACGATGGTGCGGGTCAGCTTCTCGACGACCAGCTCGGAGATGTTGCCGCCGGCGTTGCCCCGGACGTCCACGATCAGCGCGGGCCGCGAGACCTCCATGCGCAGGTCGCGGTTGAACTGCGCCCAGCCGGAGCCGCCCATGTCGGGGATGTGCAGATAGCCGCACCGGCCGTCGCTCAGCTCGCGCACCACCTCGCGGCGCTTGGCCACCCAGTCCTGGTAGCGCAACGGCCGCTCGTCGATCAGCGGGACCACCGCGACCCGCCGCGACGGGCCGCCGCCCGCGGGCGCGAAGGTCAGCTCGACGGTGGTGCCGCCGGCCGCGGACAGCAGCGGGGCGGGACCCGTCATCGGATCGACCCGGCGGCCGTCCACGTGCGTGAGCGCGGCGCCCTCGCGGATGCCCGTACCGGCCAGCGGGGAGCGGGCGCGGGAGTCCGAGGAGTCGCCGGGCAGGATGCGCCGCACCACCCAGTAGCCGTCCTTGAAGACGAAGTTGGCGCCGAGCAGGCCGATCGCGCGCTGGTAGTGCGGCGGGCCCTCGTTGCGCTTGCCCGCCGTGACGTACGCGTGCGAGGTGCCCAGCTCGCCCAGCACCTCGCGCATCAGATCGGCGAACTCGTCGGGCGAGGCGACCCGTTCGACCAGCGGCCGGTACTGCTCCAGCACCGCCTCCCAGTCGACACCGCACAGCCCGGGGTCCCAGAAGTACGCGCGGATGATCCGGCCCGCCTCGTCGTACGCCTGGCGCCACTCGGCGGGCGGGTCCACGTCGTGCAGGATGCGCCGCGGGTCCAGATGGACCGTGGAATCGGCGTCCGGCGGTTCGGTCGCGGGGACCGCCCGCAGGTCGCCCTCGTCGTTGACGACCAGCCGGGTGCCGTCGCCGCTGAGCGCGTACGCGTCGATGGCGCCGGTCAGTTCGGTGCGCTTGGCCTTGACCAGGTCGAAGTGTTCCAGCGTGGGCTGGCCCGAGGTGTTGTCGGGGTTGGCGAAGGTCTCGCCGAGCGCGCCGGAGATCGGCCAGCGCAGCCAGACCAGCCCGCCGCCCGCGACCGGGCGCAGCGCCGAGTACTTCGACGCCGACACCGGGAACGGCGTCACCCGGCTGGCCAGCCCCTCCACCTCCACCAGCGCCGTGCCCTCGGCCGTCACCGGGGCCTCCGCCGGGTCCAGGCCGCCCGCGGCGGGCCGCCCGTCGGCGGACAGCTGGAAGGGGGACGGTGTGGCGGAGGACAGCGGTACGAGGTAGGGGCGGCAGCCGAGCGGGAAGGACAGGTCGCCGGTGTGCACGTCGTAGACCGGGTCGAAGCCGCGCCAGGACAGGAACGCGAGGTAGCGGCCGTCACGGGTGAAGACGGGCTGCTCGTCCTCGAAGCGGCCGTTGGTGACGTCCACGACGGTACGGGCGGCCTCCTCGCCGTCCTCCGCGCCGGTACCGGTGAGCCGGGCCATCTTGATCTGCCGCAGCGTCCGGCCGATGCCGGGGTGGGACCAGGTCAGCCAGCCCGAGTCGGGGGAGAAGGCCAGGTCCCGTACGGGCCCGTTGTCGGACCTGATCAGCTCGGTGACCCGGCCCTCGGTGTCGCCGTCGGCCGAGACGTCGACGAGCAGCAGCCGCCCGTCGTGCGCGGCCACCGCCAGCCGTTCGCCGTCCGGCGCGGCGACCAGTTCGTGGACGCGGCCGAGCCGGCCGGCCGCCAGGCGGTGCGGGTCGCGCGGGATGCCGGCCTTGGGCAGGTCGGCGATCTCGATGGCGTCGTCGCCCTCGGCGGAGGTGATGTAGGCGATCCGGCCGGTGGAGCCGAGCATCTCGGGCAGCCGGACGCGTACCCCCGGCTCGTCGTGGATGGTGCGGGCCGGGCCGTCGCGGTGGGTGAGCCAGTACAGGCTGCCGCGGACGCCGACGGCGCTGGCCCGCCCGGTGGTGTCCACGGCGAGGGACGTGATGTGCGAGCCGGCCGGGATCTGGTACGTACGGCGTCCGGCGCGCGGGCCGCCCAGGCGCACCTGGAGGCGGCGGGGCCGGCCGCTCGGGCTCAGGTCGTCGACCAGCCACAGGTCGCCGCCGCACTGGTAGACGATGCGCTGCCCGTCGGTGGCGGCGTGCCGGGCGTAGAAGTCGGCGTGGTCGGTGTGCCGTCGCAGGTCGGTGCTGTCCGGCTTGCAGGAGTAGACATTGGCGATCCCCTCGTGGTCGGAGAGGAACGCGATCCGGTCGCCGACGAACATCACCGCGTCCAGGTGGCCCCGCAGGTCCGGCACCAGCCGGGTGCCGTGCAGCCACAGCCGCCCCATCGCGCCGCCGCGGTAGCGCTTCCAGGAGGCGGGCTCGTGCGGCGGCTTGCCGGTGAGCAGCAGCGTCTTGCGGTCCACCGAGTCGTCGTGGCCGCTTCCGGAGCCGTCGCCGCCGTCCCCGTCGCCGTCGCCCACATGCCCGTACGGATGGCCGTCGCCCGCCAGCCGGTGCCCGTCCGCGGCGAAGTCGGCGACCGCGATGTCCGAGACCGGCCCCCAGGGCAGCCGGCCGCCGGGGCTGCCGTCGGTGGGGACGCTGTAGGCCCAGGAGTAGTACGAGAAGGGCTGGCCGTGCGAGGAGACGGCCAGGATCTGGCCGTCCGGGGTCCAGCCGCAGACCCGGGTGTCGGTGCTCCCCCAATAGGTGAGGCGGCGGGCCGGGCCGCCCTCCACCGGGGCGAGGTGGATCTCCGGGTCGAGGCTGCGCCAGGTGGTGAAGGCGATGTGTCTGCCGTCCGGGGAGATCCGGGGGTGGCTGATCCGGGTGCGGTCCACCGTCAGCCGCCAGGCCCGTGGCGTACTGCCGCCCTCGGCAGTCAGCGGGGCCACCCAGAGGTCGTCCTCGGCGGCGAAACACAGCATCTCGCCGTGGAGATGCGGGAACCGGAGATACGCGCCGTCACTCACGCCCCCATGCTTTCGGCGAGTGCGGACGGTGGCAACTCGGCCGGGCGCGTGTTCCCGTGACGCACACCACCATCGAAACGTTTCCGTTTCGCTGGGGCCGAGGGTACGGTCGAGCCGTACGAAGCTGTACGAAACCGTTTCGTTCACGTGAAGCCATGAGGAGGTGCGCCGCCATGGGCCGCAGCCGGCTGACCCCCGAGCGCGAGGCGGAGCTCTACGCGGCCGTGCTCGACCTGCTCCGCGAGGTCGGCTACGACGCCCTGACCATGGACGCCGTCGCCGCCCGCACCCACGCCAGCAAGGCCACCCTCTACCGCCAGTGGCAGGGCAAGCCCGAACTGGTCGCGAAGGCGCTCCATCACCACAAGCCCGTCCACCTCGCCGACATCGACACCGGCAGCATCCGCGGTGACCTGCACGCCATGGTCTCCCGCGGGGACGACTGCGAGATGGAGCGCGACTCCGCGCTGCTGCGGGGGCTCGTACGGGCCGCACACGACAACCCCGACCTCCACCGGGCACTGCGCGACCTGCTCATCAACCCGGACGTCTCCGGACTGGGGGAGATGCTCACCCGCGCCGTCGAGCGCGGCGAGATCCCCGCCGGCCGTCCCGCGCTCTCCTACGTACCGCACATGCTGGTCGGCGCCTTCGTCGCCCAGCAGCTCATCGAGGACCGGCCCCCGGACCGCGCCTTCCTCGCCGCATACGTCGACGCCGTGGTCCTCCCCGCCCTAGGCGTCTGACCGGTCCCGGCCGCCCCCCCGGCCGGACCGATCGTCCCCAACTCCCCCCATAACGGCAGCACTCGACGCGCCGCTCTCGTCGTCGGGCCGGCTCCGTACGTCCTTGTACGTCCCTCTTCCCGACGGGAGCGCCCCTTCTCGTGGCTACATTCCTCTACAAACTCGGACGGTTCGCCTTTCGGCGACGCCGCTTCGTCGCCCTCATATGGGTGGCGCTGCTGGCCGTCGCCGGAGTCGGCGCCGCCACCGCGTCCTCGCCCGCCGCCGACTCCTTCTCCGTACCGGGTACGGAGTCGCAGAAGACCTTCGACCTGCTGGGTGAACGCTTCCCCGGCACCAAGGCGGACGGCGCCACCGCGCGCGTGGTCTTCAAGGCGCCCGACGGGCAGCAGGTGACCGCACCGGCACAGAAGAAGGCCGTCGAGAAGGTCGTCGGCGAGCTGAAGTCCTCCTCGCCGCAGGTCGCCTCGGTCTCCGACCCGTACCTGGCCAAGGGGTGGCCCAGGACGGCAAGATCGCCTACGCGCAGGTCACCTACAAGGTCTCCGGCTTCGAGCTGAAGGACGACGCGCGCGACGCGCTCAAGGAAGCGGCCCAGCACGGCCGGGACGCCGGACTGACCGTCGAGATCGGCGGCAACGCGCTCCAGGCGATGCCGGAGACCGGCGCCACCGAGGTCATCGGCATCGTCATCTCCGCCGTCGTCCTCGTCATCACCTTCGGCGCGCTGATAGCCGCCGGCCTGCCGCTGCTGACCGCGCTGATCGGCGTGGGCATCGGCGTCTCGTCCATCACCGCGCTCGGCAGCGTCCTGGACCTGTCCAGTACGACGTCCACCCTCGCCATGATGATCGGCCTCGCCGTCGGCATCGACTACGCGCTGTTCATCGTCTCCCGCTACCGCTCCGAACTGGCCGAGGGCCGCGAGCGGGAAGAGGCGGCCGGGCGCGCGACCGGCACCGCCGGGTCCGCCGTGGTCTTCGCCGGACTGAGCGTCGTCATCGCCCTGGTGGGCCTGTCGGTGGTCAACATCCCGATGCTCACCAAGATGGGCATCGCGGCGGCCGGCACGGTCGTCATCGCCGTCCTCGTCGCCCTGACCCTGATCCCCGCGCTGCTGGGCTTCGCGGGCAAGCGGGTGCTGAGCCGCAAGGCCCGCAAGGGCGCCACCGACCCCGGGGAGGCCGAGGGCGGCAAGCCCAACATGGGCACCCGCTGGGCGCGCTTCGTGCTGCGGCGTCCGGTCGCCGTACTGCTCGCCGGAGTCGTCGGCCTGGGCGTCATCGCCGTACCCGCCGCCTCGCTGGAGATGGGCCTGCCGGACGACGGCGCCCAGCCCACCAGCACCACCCAGCGCAAGGCGTACGACCTGCTCTCCGAAGGCTTCGGGCCGGGCTTCAACGGCCCGCTGATGCTGGTCGTGGACGGACAGGGCGGCAAGGACCCGAAGGCCGCGGCGACGCGGGTCGCCGGGACCGTCGCGAAGCTGGACGGCGTCGCGGCCGTCACCCCGCCCACCTTCAACCAGGCGGGCGACACGGCGCTGCTGAACGTCGTGCCGAAGTCCAAGCCGAGCAGCACCGAGACCGAGGACCTGGTCCACGAGATCCGCGGCAAGGCGGGCGACGCGGCCCGGGACGCCGACGCGCGGGCGCTGGTCACCGGCACCACCGCGATGAACATCGACGTCTCCGAGAAGCTCAACGACGCGCTGCTGCCCTATCTGGCGCTGGTCGTCGGCCTGGCCTTCCTGCTGCTGATGGTCGTCTTCCGGTCCGTGCTGGTGCCCCTGAAGGCGGCCCTCGGCTTCCTGCTGTCGGTCGTCGCGGCCCTCGGCGCGGTGGTCGCGGTCTTCCAGTGGGGCTGGCTGGCGGACCTGTTCGGCGTCGAGCAGACCGGCCCGGTCATGAGCATGATGCCGATCTTCATGGTGGGCGTGGTCTTCGGACTCGCCATGGACTACGAGGTCTTCCTCGTGACCCGGATGCGGGAGGCGTTCGTCCACGGGGAGCGCCCCGGGCAGGCCGTCGTCACCGGCTTCCGGCACGGCGCGCGGGTGGTCACGGCCGCCGCGGTCATCATGATCTCGGTCTTCGCGGGCTTCATCGGCTCCTCCGAATCCATGATCAAGATGATCGGATTCGGGCTCGCCGTCGCCGTCTTCTTCGACGCGTTCGTGGTCCGCATGGCCCTCGTCCCCGCCGTCCTCGCGCTCCTCGGACGCGCGGCGTGGTGGCTGCCCAAGTGGCTCCAGCGCGCCCTGCCCAACGTGGACGTCGAGGGCGAACAGCTCCAGAAGCACCTCGCGCCCGGACCGGCCGAAAAGCCGGAACTCACCAAGGTGTGACGGCCGAGGCGTGACGAGCCCCGGGGCGGCCGCGTGAGCGGCGCGTCCGCCCCGGTCCGCGCCGCCCCGTGGGGACGGGGCGCGGCGCGCGTGACACGGTCCGGCGACGGGTCCCGTACGGAACGGGGCCGGTCGCCGGGCCGTGCCCGTACCTCAAGAAGTGCGCCCCGCCAGCCCCGGCGCCGCGTACACCGCCTCGACCAGCGCCAGGTTGCGGGTGTCGTCGCCCGTCGTGCCGCTGCCGAACTTGTTCATCACGTACGCGTACGCCAGCCGGCTCTCCGGGTCGGCGAAGGCGAGGAGCCGCCCGCGCCGCCATGGCCGAAGGCCGTACGGTTCGGGCCGAAGTAGTGGGACTCGTTGAGCATGTAGCCGGAGGCCCAGGCGAACGGCAGGTCCTCCTCCGCGAACGCGCCGAGCACCAGGTCGCGTTCGCCGGGACGGCTCTGCCGCTCCCGCAGGGACGCGAGGGTGCCGGGGCCGACCAGCTCGCCGTCGGCCAGCGCGCGGTAGACCGCCGCCAGGCCGCGCGCGGTGGCGTTGCCGTTGCCGGCGGGGATCTCGGCCGCGCGGCACGCGGCGCTGTTCACGTCTCCCATGGGCATGTGGCGCATGGCGAGCGCCAGCGGGGCGAACGGGTGAGAGTCCAGGGACCGTACGGTCCCGTCCGGGATGCCCGGGAACGCGCTGCTGAGGACGCCGTCGCCCTCCGGGCCGATGAACCGGGCGCAGCGGCCGTGCTCCGAGGCCGGCGTGCCGATGTACAGGTCGGCGCCGAGCGGCTCGGTGATCTCCGTACGCAGGAAGGTGCCGAGCGAGACCCCGGTGATACGGCGTACGACCTCGCCGACCAGGAAGCCGAAGCTGACGGCGTGGTAGCCCTGGGCGGTGCCCGGCTCCCACCACGGCTCGGTGGCGGCGAGGACCGCGCAGGTCTTCTCCCAGTCGTACACGTCCTCGGCCGTCAACCGCTCCCGGGGACCGATCAGGCCCGCGCGGTGCGAAAGCAGCCAGCGCACCGGCACCTCGCCCTTGCCGGCCTGCGCGAACTCCGGCCAGTAACGGGCGACCGGCGCGTCCAGGTCCAACTCGCCCCGGTCGGCGAGCAGGTGGGCGCACAGGGCGGTCAGGCCCTTGCTCGTCGAGTACACGGTGACCAGCGTGTCGCGCTCCCACGGGCGGGTGCCTTCGGCGTCCGCGTGCCCGCCCCACAGGTCGACGACCTTCTCGCCGTCCAGGTACACCGCGACCGCGGCGCCCACCTCACCGCGTTCGGCGAAGTTGCGCGCGAACTCGGCCCGTACGTTCTCGAACTCCGGGGCACAGGTGCCCTGAACGGCTGCTGTCACGGTCGACGGCTCCTCACGCGGGCTGAGTGGTTGCCTCGGCAACCTAACCCCGGTCCGTGGCCCCGTCCAGGACGCCTCTGAACACTTGGACGGTCTTGGCGCATACCCGCCCTCGGACCGCCGCCGGCCAGCCCTCGGGCCGCCGTCAGACCGCCGTCCGCTCCCGGTGCGACGTGTCCTCGTCCAGCAGCCGCGCCGCCATGTTGTCCAGCGCGCGCGCCAGCCGGGCGCGGTCCTCGGGGTCCTCCGCGGTCCAGCCCTCCAGCCGCTCGTCCAGCCACTCGCGCCAGGCGACGATCAGCCGGTCGATCTCGGCGCGGCCCGCCTCGGTGGGCTCCAGCCGCCCGTCGTCGCCGTACCGCGCGTAGCCGGACCCGATCACCCGCGTGAAGACCGGCTCCAGCACCTCGTCCGGCATCCGGTGCGCCTGGGCGACGGCCGTCAGCGACGTCCGGCCGTGGATGCGCGTACGCCAGTGGATCTGGCCCAGCGCCCACGCCTGGCCGGGCGTGAGCGGACTGCCGGACGCGGCCAGCACCTCCAGGCTCACCGGCCCCTCCGCCTTGCGCATCGCCCGTGCCACCGCACGCTCCAACTGCTGGTCGGAATCGGTGGAGTCGGGCGCCGCGAAACCCTCGCCGAGGTCACCGGCGGCCGCCCGCGCGCTGTCCCGCAGCGGCACCTCCTTGAGGAACCACGCCACCACGAACCCGGCCAGCGCGACCGGCACCACCCACTGGAAGACGTGGTTGACGGTGTCCGCGTACGCGTCGATCACCGGCCTGGCCTGCGCTTCGGGCAGCCGGTGCAGCGCCTGCGGGCTCGCCGCCGCCTCCGGCGGCACGCCCGGGGACTTCGCCAGCGCGGCCTTCAGATTGGGGTCGAGGCGGTTGCTGTAGAGCGTGCCGAAGACGGCCGTGCCGAACGACGAGCCGAGCGTACGGAAGAAGGTCACGCCCGAGGTCGCCGAGCCCAGCTCGTGGTAGTCGACCGTGTTCTGCACCGCGATGGTCAGCACCTGCATCGCCAGCCCGATACCGAGGCCGAGCACGAACATGTACAGCGATTCGAGCCAGACGCCGGTGTCCGCGCCCATCGTCGACATCAGGTACAGGCCGAGCGTCATCACGCCCGTACCGACGATGGGGAAGACCCGGTAGCGGCCGGTGCGGCTGACGACGACGCCGGAGAGCATCGAGGTGCCCAGCAGCCCGGCCACCATCGGCAGCGTCCGCACGCCCGACATGGTCGCCGAGACCCCGTCGACGAACTGGAGGTAGGTCGGCAGGTACGTCATCGCGCCGAGCATCGCGAAGCCGACGATGAAGCTGAGCACCGAGCAGACGGTGAAGACCGGGTTGCGGAACAGATGCATCGGGAGCATCGGCTCCTTGGCCCGCAGCTCCACGAAGACGAAGCCCGCCAGCAGCACCAGCGATCCCGTGAACAGGCCGATGATGACCGGCGAGCCCCAGGCGTACTCGTTGCCGCCCCACTCCAGGCCCAGCACCAGGCCGGAGGAGCCCAGCGCGACCAGCACGATGCCGATGTAGTCGATCACCGGGCGGACCGCGGCCCGTACGACCGGGACCGTGCGCGCCGCCATCACGACCATCACGATCGCGATGGGGATGTTGACGTAGAAGCACCAGCGCCAGGACGCGTGGTCGGTGAACAGGCCGCCCAGCGTGGGCCCGACGACCGTGGTCACCCCGAAGACGGCGCCCAGCGCGCCCTGGTACTTGCCGCGTTCGCGCAGCGGGATGACGTCCGCGATCAACGCCATCGCGGTGACCATCAGGCCACCGCCGCCGACGCCCTGCACGGCGCGCGCCACGACCAGCATCAGCATCGAGGCCGAGGCGCCGGCCAGGATCGAGCCGCCGACGAAGACCACCGCGCTGACCTGGAAAATGATCTTCCGGCCGAAGAGGTCGCCGAACTTGCCGACCAGCACCGTCGCCACGGTCTCCGCCAGCAGGTACGCCGTCACCACCCACGCCATGTGCCCGCCGCCGCCCAGGTCCGCCACGATCGTGGGCAGCGCGGTGGACACGATCGTCTGGTCCAGGGCGGCCAGCAGCATGCCGAGCACGATCGTGGTGAAGACCAGGTTGGTACGGCGGCGGTTGAGCGCGGGCGGAGTGCTGCGCGCTTCGGGGGCGGAGGCTTGCGCGGCGGCCGTGGTCATGGACCAAGCCTTTGCGCCAATGCCCCGCTTCGCCACCTTTTGCTGCTGTGGGGGTGACGCGCCGCCGCCGTTTCGCGCCCCGAGCGCTCTTGCGACCCGTTTGCAGTACGGCCACGATGAAGGGATCGCGCGGCTGAGCGGAGACCCTCATGCACGTACCCGACGGATTCATCGACGCCCCCGTCTCGGCCGCCACCGGCGTCCTCGCCGCTGCCGCCGTCGCCGTCAGCCTGCGCGGCGCCCGCCGTGAACTGGGCGGCCCCGGGCCGCACGCCGGACTCGGCGCCGAACGCACCGCGCCCCTCGCCGGTCTCGTCGCCGCCTTCATCTTCGCCGTCCAGATGCTCAACTTCCCCGTCGCCGCCGGGACCAGCGGGCACCTGCTCGGCGGCGCGCTGGCCGCCATCCTCGTCGGCCCGTACACGGGCGTGCTCTGCGTCTCCGTCGTCCTGCTCATGCAAGCCGTGCTCTTCGCGGACGGCGGGCTGACCGCGCTCGGTGTCAACATCACCGACATGGCGGTGGTGACCACCGTCGTCGCGTACTGGATCTTCCGCGGCCTGGTCAAGGCGCTGCCGCGCGGCCACCGAGCGGTGACGGCCGCCGCCTTCGTGGCCGCCGTCATCTCCGTACCGGCCGCCGCCGTCGCCTTCACCGGCCTGTACGCGCTGGGCGGCACCACCCACGTACCGATCGGCACCGTCTTCGCGGCGATGACCGGCGTGCACGTCCTCATCGGCATCGGCGAGGCCGCCATCACCGCGCTCACCGTCGGTGCGGTCCTCGCCGTGCGCCCCGACCTCGTGTACGGGGCGCGCGGGCTGGCCAAGCCGCTCCAGCTGCGGACTTCCCCTTGGCCGGACCCGCGGCGGGAGCGGGGAGCCCGGTTCCGGGCCGTCGGCGGCGCCGGTCACCGGCCCGCGGCCGGCCGGCGCCCGGCGCTCCGCCCGCCGCCTCTGGCTGGCCGGCGTCGCCGTCGCGCTCGTCTGCGCGGGCGGCGTCAGCTACTACGCCTCCAGCAGCCCGGACGGTCTGGAGAAGGTCGCGCAGGACCAGGGCATCGACGCCAAGGCCGAGGAGCACGCCGCGCAGGACTCGCCGCTGGCCGACTACAGCGTCAAAAACATTGCGAACCCCCGGATCAGCGGCGGGCTCGCCGGGGTGATCGGGGTGGGCGCGACACTCGCCGCCGGCACCGGCGTCTTCGTCGTCGTACGGCGCCGGCGCGGCGCGGCCCGGGACGCCGCAGAGGCGGACGGCGCTGCCGGGACCGCTACGGCTTCCGAGGCCGGCACCACCGCCGGAGACGCACCGGCGCCCCCGCGGCACACCCCGGAATCGGCCTGACATGAGCGCCGGGCACGCCCACAAGCTCTACCGGCACGGGCACTCGCCGGTGCACGCCCTGCCACCGCACTGCAAGATCGCGGCGGTGCTCTGCTTCGTCCTGGCCGTCGTCGCCACCCCGCGCACCGCCGTCTGGACCTTCGCCCTGTACGCGCTGCTGCTCGCCGCCGTCGCGGCGGCCGCCCGGGTGCCCGCCGCCTTCCTGCTCAAGCGGCTGCTCATCGAGGTGCCGTTCGTGGCCTTCGCCGTCCTGATGCCGTTCGTCGCCACCGGGCCGCGCGTCCACATCCTGGGGACGGGGCTGAGCGAGCCCGGACTCTGGGGCGCCTGGAACATCCTCGCCAAGGGCACCCTGGGCGTCGCCGCCTCCGTCCTGCTCGCCGCCACCACCGACCTGCGCGGCCTGCTGCTCGGCCTGCAACGGCTGCGGATGCCGCCGCTGCTCGTCCAGATCGCCTCCTTCATGATCCGGTACGGCGACGTCATCGCCGACGAACTGCGGCGGATGCGCATCGCCCGCCTCTCCCGCGGCTTCGAGGCACGCGGCGTACGCCACTGGGGCGTCCTCGCCAAGACCGCGGGCGCCCTGTTCATCCGCTCCTACGAACGCGGCGAACGCGTCCACCTCGCCATGGTCAGCCGTGGTTACACGGGCACCCTGCCCGTACCGGACGCCGCCGCGGCGACCGGCGCCCAGTGGACCCGCGCCGCCGCCCTGCCCGCCGCCGCCCTCGCCGTATGCCTGCTGGGATGGACCCTTTGAACAACCCCCTGCGCACCCGCGCCACCGCCCCGCCCCCGGAAACCCCCGCGCCCTCCCTGGAGGTCGCCGGGCTCGCCTACGCCTACCCCGACGGACACCAGGCCCTCTACGGCGTCGACCTGACCGTCGCCCGCGGCGAGCGGGTCGCCCTGCTCGGGCCCAACGGCGCCGGCAAGACCACCCTCGTCCTGCACCTGAACGGCATCCTCGCGCCCGGCGCCGGCACGGTCACGGTCGCCGGGCTGCCCGTCGTCCGCCGCCACCTCGCCGAGATCCGCCGCCGCGTCGGCATCGTCTTCCAGGACCCCGACGACCAGCTGTTCATGCCGACCGTCCGCGAGGACGTCGCCTTCGGGCCCGCCGCGGCCGGGCTGCGCGGCGCCGAACTGGCGGCGCGGGTCACCGAAGCCCTCGGCCGCGTCGGCATGGCGGACTACGCCGACCGCCCGCCGCACCACCTCTCCTTCGGGCAGCGCCGCCGGGTCGCGGTCGCCACCGTCCTCGCGATGCGCCCCGAGATCCTCGTCCTGGACGAGCCCTCGTCCAACCTCGACCCCGCCTCCCGCCGTGAACTGGCCGACATCCTGCGGGCGTTGGACGTGACGGTGCTGATGGTCACGCACGACCTGCCGTACGCGCTCGAACTGTGCCCGCGCGCCGTCGTGCTCTCCGAAGGCGTCATCACCGCCGACGGGCCCACCCGGCACCTGCTGAGCGACACGGAACTGATGGCCGCGCACCGACTCGAACTGCCCTTCGGATTCGATCCGCGCTCTGTGACGCTCCCCACGCCCTGACGACCCCAGCGCCCTGGCGGCACCCCCGCACACCGCGTCCGCCGCCGCCGCTGGTCACCAGCACTGATCCGCGCGTTGCACCATTGATAGGTCACAAACGCGACGGATGAGTGGGAAGCGGGAAACAGTGGTGGACGTCCAGGGCACGGTCGCGGACGGCTTCGAGCCGGTCCGGGACGCCTTCGCGGCCAACTTCGCGCGGCGCGGCGAGCGCGGCGCGGCTGTCGCCGTCTACCGGCACGGGCGCAAGATCGTCGACCTGTGGGCAGGCAGCCGGGACGCCGACGCCCCCGAGGACGGCGGAGCCCCTGGGAGGCGGACACCGCCCAGGTCGTCCGCTCCGCCACCAAGGGCGTCGCCGCGATCGTCCCGCTCCTGCTGCACCAGCGCGGCCTGCTCGACCTGGACGCGCCGGTCGGTACGTACTGGCCCGAGTTCAAGGCCGCCGGCAAGGAACGCGTCCTGGTCCGCCACCTCCTCTCGCACCGCGCCGGACTGCCCGTCCTGGACACCCCGCTCACCCCGGAACAGGCCGTCGACGGCGTCAGCGGCCCCGCCGCTCTCGCCGCCCAGGCCCCCGCCTGGACCCCCGGCACCGAGCACGGCTACCACGCCCAGACCTACAGCTGGCTGCTGGCCGAACTGGTACGGCGGGTCACCGGCCGCACCATCGGCACCTGGATCGCCGACGAGATATCCGGGCCCCTCGGCCTGGAACTGTGGGTCGGCGCCCCCGCCGACGCGCTCGCCCGCACCGGCCGCCTGGCCGACGTCGAGGCACCCCCGCGCCCGCCGCCGCCGGACTGCGCGTCCGCCCCAAGCGCAGCGTCACCGACGCCTACCGCGACCCCGCCTCCCTCACCCGGCGCGCCTTCGGCGCCATCACCCCGGCCCCCGACGAGAACGCCGACGCCTACCGCGCCGCCGAACTCCCCGCCTCCAACGGCATCGCCACCGCCCGCGCCCTGGCCCGCTGCTACGCGGCGCTCATCGGCCCCGTCGACGGCCACCCCCGCCTCTTCGCGCCCGCCACGCTCACCCTGGCCCGTACGGAGGAGTCCGCGGGCCCCGACCGCGTCCTCGTGGTCAATACCCGCTTCGGCCTCGGCCACATGCTGCACGGCCCCGCCGCGCCCCTCCTGGGCCCCGGCTCCTTCGGCCACCCCGGCCGCGGCGGCTGCCTGGCCTTCGCCGACCCCGAGTCCGGCACCGCCTTCGGCTACGTCACCAACGGGATGCAGCAGAACGTGACGGCCGACCCGCGGGCCCAGGCGCTGGTACGGGGGCTGCGGGCGGCGCTGGAGGACTGAGCGCGCGGTGCGGACGTGTCGCAAGGGGCGGGAGGGGCACCCGTACGCCTGACGAGCCACTCCACACCTCAAGGAGCCGACATGGGCGACGAGCGCAAGCTGACGGACCCCCGGGAAGCCGGACCCGACCAGGACAAGCCGAAGCCGCTGGACAGCGAGCGGGACCGCAGCGCCGAGGAGGTCAACGCCGACCAGCCGTCCGTACGCGGCGAGAAGCCGAAGCCGGCGCCGAAGCGGTACTGACCGGGCGCCCCACGCGGTCTGTTGCCGCCGGGGCATATGCGCCAAGGTGGGCGCATGCGGCGATTCGACGGCTACAGCGTACTGATCACCGGCGCCGGCCGGGGCATCGGCGAGGCCACCGCGCGGCGGCTCGCCGCCGAGGGCGCGCGGGTCCTGGTCACCGACCTGGACGCGGACCGCGCCGAGAAGGCGGCCGCCCGCATCCGCGTGAGCGCACCCGTGCGTGACAGCGGCGGCACCGCCGAGGCGCTCGCCTGTGACGTCGCGGACCGCACCGCCGTCGAGGCGGCCGTCGCACACGCCGTACGGCGTTTCGGCGGGCTCGACGTGCTGGTCAACAACGCCTGCCGCTGCACCCCCGACGCCCCGCTCTTCGACGGCCAGCGGGACGAGGACTGGGCCGGCGACCTGGACATCACCCTCAACGGCGCGTACCGCTGCGCCCGCGCCGCCCTGCCCCACCTGGCCGCCGCGGGCGGCCGCGGCGCGATCGTCAGCGTCGGCTCGGTCAACGGCGAGCAGGACTTCGGCAACCACGCCTACAGCGCCGCCAAGGCGGGCCTGGCCTCCCTCACCCGTACGCTCGCGGGCGAGGCGGCCGGGCGGGGCGTACGGGTCAACCTGGTCGCGCCGGGCACGGTCGACACCCCCTACTGGGGCGACCGCCCCGAAGCACTGGAGCGCGCCGCGGCCGAGTACCCCCTGGGCCGCGTCGGCCGCCCCGCCGACATCGCCGCCGCCGTGGCCTTCCTGGCCTCCTCCGACGCCGCCTGGCTCACCGGCGTCACGCTCCCGGTGGACGGCGGCATCCTGATCGCCAACACGTCCCTGAGCCGGGGACTGCACAGCGGCGGCCCGGAAGCGTCCCGCTAGCGCAGCATCAGCGCGATCCCCGCGACCATCAGCCCCGCCGCCGCGAGCCGCGGGGCGCCGAAACGTTCCTTGAAGAACAGCGTGCCGATGGCCGCGCCCACGATGATCGAGGACTCGCGGAGCGCGGCGATCGGCGCCAGGTCGGCCCGCGTCTGGGCCCACAGGACCAGGCCGTAGGCGAAGACGGACAGCACCCCGCCGGCCGCGCCGCGCACGGCCACCGGACGCAGCTGGGCCAGGAGCAGCCGGCGCCGGGTGGCCAGCGCGTACCCGGGGATCGCCAGGCCTTCGAGGACCATCAGCCAGCCGATGTAGCCGAGGGCGGTGCCGGAGGCGCGGACGCCGATGCCGTCCACCGTCGTGTACGAGGCGATGGCCAGCCCGGTGGCGAGCGCGGCGACGATGGCCGGCCAGTGCGGCTTCGTACCGGAGCCCCGGATGCCCCACAGCGCCAGGCCGACCAGGCCCGCCGAGGCGAGCACCACCCCGGCCAGGGCCCAGGCGTCGGGCACCTCACCGACGAAGACGGCGGCCAGGACCGTGACGGCGAGCGGTGCGGTGCCCCTCGCGATGGGGTACATCTGCCCGAACTCGCCCATCCGGAAGGACTGCATCAGCAGCACCTGGTAGACGATGTGCAGCACGGTGGAGCCGGCGAGCGGGAGCCACGCGGCGGGCGCGGGCAGCGGCGCGAAGCAGGCCAGCACCGCGCCGCAGACCGCACCGCCGCCGCCGACCAGCGTGAAGGCGATCAGCTGGTCCTCGATGTGGTGCGCGATCGCGTTCCAGCTGGCGTGGGTGACGGCGGCGGTCAGGACCGCCGCGACGACCAGGGGGCTCATGCGGCGCGCTCGCGCACGTCGGCCGCCCGGCTCCGGGCGTACGGGGCGGCCGGGGATCCGGGGGCGGCGCCGGGGGCCGGTGGGCGGAGGGCTTCGTGACCGTACGGGAAATGGCGCATGGCCCGCACGCTAGCTGTAGCTGTACGGGCCATGCGATGGTGCGCGGGAGGGGTGGGGGAGATCACCCCGGGGGCGCCCCCGGGGGCGGCGGGGCTCAGCCCGCCGACAGGATCGACCGGACGACCGGCCCGGCGTTCGAGCCGCCGTGCCCGCTGGCCGGGACGACGGCGGCGGCCGCGATGTCGCCGCGGTAGGCGGTGAACCAGGCGTTCGGCTTCTCCTGCCCGTCGACCTCGGCCGAGCCGGTCTTCGCGCCGATGTCACCGCTGAGCCCGGACATCGCCTCGGCCGCCGTGCCGGAGGTGGCGGTCAGCTTCATCAGCGACTTCAGCGCGGACGCGGTGTCCGGCTTCATCGCGCGCGGCGCCTTGGCCAGGGCCCGGCCGTCCAGCGCGGGCGCGACGATGTACGGCTGGTGGAAGCCGCCGTTCTGCACGGTCGCGGCGACGGAGGCGACGGTCAGCGGGTTCATCCGCACGCCGCCCTGCCCGATCAGCGAGGCGGCCATCTGCGCGTCGCTCTGCACCGGCACCGCGCCGTCGAACGTCGGGATGCCGGTCTGCCAGTTCAGGCCGATGCCGAAGACGTCGCGGGCCTGCTTGGTCAGGTCGTCGTCCGCGAGCTTGGGCGCCATGGAGATGAAGGCGTTGTTGCAGGACGCGGCGAAACTCTGCGCGAAGGTGCCGTTCTTGATCTCGGTCTTGTTCAGGTTCTGGAACTTCCAGCCGCCGACCGTCACGAACTTCTCGCACGGGTGCGGCTTGCCCGGCGCCGTCAGGCCCTTGTCGATGAGCATCGAGGCCGTCACGACCTTCATCGTCGAGCCCGGGGCCAGCGAACCCTGGGTGGCCGTGTTGAAGCCCTTCTCCGGGGAGTTGGCGATGGCCAGGATCTCGCCGGTGCTCGGCTTGAGGGCGACCGCCGACGCCTTCGGCTTGCCCTTGACGGCCTTCTCCGCCGCGGCCTGCACCGTGGCGTCCAGGGTGGTCTTCAGGGTGCCCGGCGTGCCCTTGGAGAGCACCTTCAGCGTCTCGTCCGGCTGCTGTGTCGCCTTGTCGCGGGCGGCCCGGTGGACGGACAGCTCCACGCCGGGCTTGCCGTCCGTCTTCTTGCCGTACTTGTCGCGCAGGCTGTCCAGCACCCCGGCCAGCGCCGGGTGCGCCTCCTTGGTCAGCTCGGCGCCGTTGCGGTCCACGGCCTTGATGGGCGGCGCCTCGGCCTCGCCGGTCCGCAGCACGTCGCCCTTGCCCAGCTTCGGGTGCAGGATGCTCGGCGCCCAGGCGACCCGCGGCTCGCCCGTCTCCTTGTCGCGCTTGACGGTCAGTGAGGTGCCGTAGGAGACGGGCGCCTTCAGGTTCTTGTACGCGATCTGCGCGGCGACCGTGTAGGCGACCTTGTCGCCGGAGGCCTTGCCCGGGGTGAGCTTCAGGTCCGTGAAGTGGGTCTGCTTCGGGTAGGCGGCCAGCCCGGCGGCGGCCGCCTTCGCGTCGTCCGTGAGGGCGGCGGCCCGGTCGGCGGCGCCCGCCTTCCAGGCGTCGAGGAACTTGCCCGCGGTGCCGGTGACTTCCGCGGCGGACAGCGGCCCCGTCTTCACCTCGGGCGCTCCGTCGCCGGGCTTGCCGTCCCGGGCCGCGCGGACCTCCTGGGCCGGATCGCCGTCGCCGGACCCGCCGAGCAGCGTGTAGCCGCCGACACCGCCCAGGACCAGGGCCACCGCCCCGCCGATCAGCCCGTACCTCACCTCACGGCGCATCTCGCCGATCCCCTCCCGAATCCTCGTTCTTCAGCACGCACACAAGAACGTGCAGCGCACTCTATGGGACACGGGGTGCGGGAGTGAGTTCCGGCCCTGTGACGCGGACGACGCCGGCGGGGCGCCGCCGTGCCTCAGGTGTGCGGCTGCTGCCGGGGCGGCCGGCGCCGGGGGCCGACGACCTCGACCGGGCTGATGCGGAAGACCGTGGTCTTCTGCCCGTCCACCTCGGCCGTGGCCTGGAGACCGGGGGCGTCACCGAGCAGCGGGTTGTTGTTCTCCTGCCAGGTCAGCCCCGGGTAGTGCTGCCGTTCGCCCCAGATCTCGGCCTCCTCCCTGGCCTGCTCGATGTCGAGGAAAGCGGCGAGGGCCAGCTCCTTGCAGGCGGGTGCGACGGTGCGCAGCGCGCCGTGGTCCTGGACCTGTTCCGGCTTGTTGTGCTCGATGACGTACACGATCTTCGGGGTGCTCACCTGCGGTCCCTCCCTGGCCGTCCGGGGCCGCGGGCGACGATCGGCATTGACCGGCATCGTTCGACGGAGGCCAAGTATGACCGCCGGTCCTGCGCGGACGGCGCTTTCGGCGTACGGAATCCGGCCGTGTCGGCACCTGGGCCCAGGTCTTCTAGACCCAGGTGTCGAACCACATCCGGTGGTGCCAGGCGCTCTTGGGGATCGGCTGCCCGGTGTAGAGCGGGTAGAAGTAGATGAAGTTCCAGATGATGAGCAGGACGAGTACCCCGGCGCCGACCGCGCCGACCGCGCGCCGCCGTTCGCCCGACCCCGACGGGCCGAGGAGCGCCCCGATCAGCATGGCCAGGGCCAGGCACACGAACGGCACGAACACCACCGCGTAGAACAGGAAGATCGTCCGGTCCTGGTACAGGAACCACGGCAGATAGCCCGCCGCGATGCCGCAGGCGACGGCGCCCGCCCGCCAGTCCCGTCGGAACAGCCAGCGGTAGAGCACGTACAGGATCGCGAAGCAGCCTGCCCACCACAGCAAGGGAGTACCCAGCGCGAGCACTTCCCGTGCACAGCCCTCGGCCGCCTTGCAGCCGTCGTGCCCCATCTTGGGGTCCTCGTAGAAGTACGAGACGGGACGGCCCTGGACCAGCCAGCTCCAGGGGTTGGACTGGTACGTGTGCGGCGTGGACAGGCCCTTGTGGAAGTCGTAGACCTCCGTCTCGTAATGCCACAGGCTGCGCAGCCAGTCCGGCAGCCACTGCCAGCCGCCCGCCCGGCCCTCCGGCGTGGCGGTGGCCCAGTCGCGGTAGTAGCCACCCTTGGTGACCACCCAGCCGGTCCACGTCACCAGGTACGCGGCCAGGCCCACCACGACGGTCGAGACGAACGCGGGCACCACGTCCCGGCGCAGCGCCGCGCGCACCGGGTGCCGGGCACCGGCCGTGCGCCGCGCGGCCACGTCCCACAGCACCGACAGCACGGCGAACGCCGCCAGGAAGTACAGGCCGTTCCACTTGCTCGCGGCGGACAGGCCCAGGCACAGCCCGGCGGCCAGCCGCCACGGCCGCCACCCCAGCCGCATCCGGTCGCCCACCCGCTCGTCCGGCCGGGCCAGCCCGTCCGTGCCGACCGGCAGCGCCGCCGCCAGCCGCGCCCGGGTGCGGTCCCGGTCCACCAGCAGGCAGCCGAACGCCGCCACCACCCAGAACATGACGATGAGGTCCAGCAGCGCGGTACGGCTCATCACGAAGTGCAGGCCGTCCACCGCCAGCAGCACGCCCGCCAGGCAGCCCAGCACCGTGGAGCGCAGCAGCCGGCGGCCGATGCGGCAGATCATCAGCACCGACAGGGTGCCGAGCAGTGCGACCATGAACCGCCAGCCGAAGGGGTTCATCCCGAACACCCACTCGCCCAGCGCGATCATCCACTTGCCCAGCGGCGGATGGACGACGTAGGAGTGCTCGGGCGAGAGCAGGATCTCCGGGGGTGCGCCACGAGCGCGTCGTTGGCGTTCTTCGCCCAGGTGCCCTCGTAGCCGTACTGGAGCAGCGACCAGGCGTCCTTGGGGTAGTACGTCTCGTCGAATATCACCTTCGCCGGGCTGCCCAGGTTCCAGAACCGCAGCAGGCCCGCGAGAAGCGCGACCAGCAGCGGGCCGCCCCAGCCCGACCAGCGCGCCAGCCGGCCGGCGGCGGCCGGGCCCAGGCCCAGGACCGTCCACACCCGCGTCCCCGGCTCGGGGAACGCCGGCACCAGCCGCTCGCGGGCGTCGGCCTGCGGCTGCCCGGCGTAGCCGAACCGGCGCAGCCTGCGCTGCCACCGCCGGGGCTGCCCGGCGGCCTCCTCCTCGGCGCGGTCTGCGTCTGTCGCGGTGTCACTCGTCACCGGCCCATCGTAGGGAAGCGGTCTGTGCGGGACGTGAGGGCCGCGCGGCCGGGGCCCGAGGTCCGGTGCGGGCGGGGCGTACGGGGCCGGTGGGCCGCGTGCGGCCGCCGCCACCGGGACGCGCCGCACCGTACGGCTGGGAGGATGGGGGCGTGACTGGAACGCTGGTACTTGCAGGGACGCCCATCGGCGACGTCGCGGACGCCCCGCCGCGGCTCGCCGCCGAACTGGCCGCGGCCGAGGTGATCGCCGCCGAGGACACCCGGCGGCTGCGCCGCCTGACCCAGGCGCTCGGCGTGCACACGACCGGCCGCGTCGTGTCGTACTTCGAGGGCAACGAGGCGGCCCGCACCCCCGAGCTGGCCGACGCCCTCGAAGCGGGCGCCCGCGTCCTGCTCGTCACCGACGCCGGCATGCCCTCGGTCTCCGACCCCGGCTACCGGCTGGTCGCCGCCGCCGTCGAGCGCGGCATCAAGGTCACCGCCGTGCCCGGCCCCAGCGCGGTGCTCACCGCGCTCGCCGTGTCCGGCCTGCCCGTGGACCGGTTCTGCTTCGAGGGCTTCCTGCCCCGCAAGCCCGGCGAACGCCGCTCCCGGCTGCGCGAGGTGGCCGACGAGCGCCGCACCCTCGTCTACTTCGAGGCGCCGCACCGCCTCGACGACACCCTCGCCGCCATGAGCGAGATCCTCGGCGCCGAGCGCCGCGCCGCGGTCTGCCGCGAGCTGACCAAGACCTACGAGGAGGTCCGGCGCGGCCCCCTGGAGGAGCTGGCCGCGTGGGCGGCGGACGGCGTACGCGGCGAGATCACCATCGTGGTCGAGGGCGCCCCCGAGACCGGCCCGCAGGACCTCGGCCCCGAGGAACTCGTGCGTCGCGTACACGTCAGGGAGGAGGCGGGGGAGCGCCGCAAGGAGGCCATCGCCGCCGTCGCCGCCGAGACCGGCCTTCCCAAGCGCGAGGTGTTCGATGCCGTCGTGGCGGCAAAGAATGCGGCGCGAACGGGACCGGCGGAAGGTAAATGACTAGCCTGGAAGGTAAAACGCGGGCCGCGCAGCGGGGCCGATTCTCTGTCCCCCGCCAAATCTGGGCCAACAGCTGACCGCCCTTGCTGCGCCACCGCCGGGGAAGGCGTCCACTGGGAGGTGGGACGTTCGTCCCCGGAGACCTTGTCCAGCGGGCAAGAGGAGCGGCTATGAGTGACATCGCGCGTACGCCGGGCAGCATCACCACCGGTGCCCACCCCACCCCCGGGCCGACCCCCCGGCACACGAGGCCTACGCCTTCGCGTGCATGAGGTGCGGCCACGGCTGGGAGCAGGCGTACGAGATAACACACCACGTCGACGGGGACGGGCGCACGCACTGTGTGTACTACGCGGACGGCGAGCGCGTCCCCTCCCCCTGACCCGGCCCACCTGCCTGAACTGCGGCGCGCACGTCGTCCGCATCATGCGGGCCGGACAGGTCTCCATGGTCTCCAAGGCGATCGCCAGTCTGTACGAGCAGCCGTCGGCGGGCGCCGCCGAGGGCCACGCGGGCGCGGGCGCGGGAACCGTCCCGCAACAGGGCGAGAACAGCGAGCCCAGCGGGAACAGCGGGACCACCGCCGACGGCGGCGCCACCGCGGACGGCCACCGCGCACGCCACCACTGGCACCTCGCCGACCTGCTGCACCCCTTCCAGCACCACCGCAGGTGAGCCGGCGGCCGCGGTCCCGTCCGGTGGCCGTCACCGGCCCCTCGTAGGATCGCGGCCATGAGCAAGAGCACCAAGGACGCGCCGCCGCCGCTGCCCGAACCGCTTCGGGTGCCGGTGGCGGACTCGCACACCCACCTGGACATGCTCCCCCAGCTACCGCTGGGAGGGGCCCCCACCGGCACGGTCACCGAGGCCCTGGCCAAGGCCGCCTCCGTGGGCGTGACCACCGTCGTCCAGGTCGGCTGCGACGTGAACGGCTCGCGCTGGGCCGCCGAGACCGCCGCCGCGCACGAGGCCGTGCACGCGACGGTCGCGCTGCACCCGAATGAAGCGCCGCGGATCGTGCTCGGTGATCCTGGGGGAGGCGGGTCGCGGCAGGGCGCCCGGGAGGCCGGCGGGGACGCCGCCCTCGACGCCGCGCTCGCCGAGATCGACGCCCTCGCCGCCCTGCCGCACGTCCGCGGCGTCGGCGAGACCGGCCTGGACCACTTCCGCACCGGCCCCGACGGCATGGCCGCCCAGCAGCGCTCCTTCCGCGCCCACATCGAGATCGCCAAGCGGCACGGCAAGGCCCTGGTCATCCACGACCGCGAGGCCCACGACGACGTGTTGCGGATCCTGCGCGAAGAGGGCGCGCCGGAGAGCGTCGTCTTCCACTGCTACTCGGGCGATGCCGAGATGGCCAAGGTCTGCGCCGAGGCCGGATACTTCATGTCCTTCGCGGGCAACGTCACCTTCAAGAACGCCCAGCCGCTGCGCGACGCCCTCGCCGTCGCCCCGCCCGAACTGGTGCTCGTCGAGACCGACGCGCCCTTCCTCACCCCCGTCCCGTACCGCGGACGGCCTAACGCCCCGTATCTCATTCCGGTCACGCTGCGGGCCATGGCCGAGGTCAAGGGAATGGCGGAGGACGCCCTGGCCACCGCCGTCGCCGCGAACACGGCGCGCGCCTTCGGCTACTGAGGGGCCCTCCGGGACGGCCGCGGCACAATAGCGCGACGACACTGTGCAGCGGGTCCGCTTTGGAGAGTCACCCGCGCTCCGCTACATTCCGGGCCGACACCCGGACCCGTGGCACGTGGAGCGTCGTGACTCATTCGCAGGGCAGCCACCACCTCGCGCACGGCGGACACGGACCCAGCACCGAGCCGCCGCGCGACGCAGCCGTCGAGAACCCCGACCCGTACGGGCGGTACGCGGCGTACGGCGATCACACGGCGTACGGGGCGCAGGGAGGACACCGGGCGCAGGGCGAGTACGGGGCCTACAGCGCGTACAGCGAGTACGGGCCGTACGACGTGTACGAGACGTACAGCCCGTACGGAACGGCCGACCGGTACGAGCGCCACGACCCCGCACGGGACGGCCGCGCCGGCTCCGGGCCGGCCCCCGCGCCCCCGTACCCGTATCCGGCGCGCGACACCGACGACGCCCGGCAGCCGCAGGACACACCGGGCGGCCCGGCAAGCCCGCCCGGCACCGGCGAGACCTGGGAGACGCCCGAGGCCGCCGCCTCCCCGGCGCCCGGACGCGTGCCCCACCAGGGGCCGCTGGTCCCGCTGCGCGACGACCTCGCCGGCGTCCCCGCCCCCGCGCCGGCGGCCGGGCCGCCGCCCGCCGCGCCTCCCGCGGCACCGCCCACCGCCGCGGCATGACCGGCCGGCTCAACGCCACCGACCGCCGCGGCGCCGACGGCACCGAACCCCGCCGCCGCCTCCTCCCGCAGGCCCTCGTCGTGGCCTTCCTGGCCGGCGGCACCTCCGCGTTCATCGCCCACGACAAGGCCGTCCGCATCGACGTCGACGGCGAACCCCGCACCCTGCACACCTTCGCCGCCGACGTCGGCGACCTGCTCGCCGACGAGGACGTCGAGGTCGGCGCGCACGATCTCGTCCAGCCCGCCGCCGACGCCGCGCTGACCAGCGGCGACGAGATCACCGTCCGCTACGGGCGGCCGGTCCGCCTCACCCTCGACGGCGAACACCGCCAGGTCTGGACGACCGCCGAGACCGTCGGCGGCGCGCTGCGCCAGCTCGGCGTCCGCGCCGAGGGCGCCTACCTGTCCACCCACCCCGCCCGGCGCATCGGCCGCAACGGCCTCGACCTCGACGTCCGCACCGAACGCAGCGTCACCTTCGTCGCCGACGGCCGCGAGCACACCGTCCGCACCAACGCCGCCACCGTCAGCGAAGCCCTCGACCAGGCGGGCATCGTGCTGCGCGGTGAGGACATCACCTCCGTGGCACCCGAGTCCTTCCCGCGCGACGGCCAGACCGTCTCCGTCCTGCGGATCACCGGCACCGAGAAGGTCCGCGAGGTGACCATCCCGTTCGAGACGGTCAAGCGGGCCGACCCGACGCTCTTCAAGGGCACCGAGACGGTGGTCCGCCAGGGACAGCCCGGCGTACGCCGCCTGACCTACGAGATCCGCACGGTCAACGGCGTCCAGCAGAAGCCCAAGAAGGTCGGCTCGGAGGTCGTCCGTGAGCCCCGCGACCGGATCGTGCACGTCGGCACCAAGCCGATGCCGATGAGCGTGGACGGGGCCGACCACCTGAACTGGGGCGCGCTCGCCCAGTGCGAGGCCGGCGGCCGCCCCGACGCGGTCGACGCGTCCGGCACCTACGGCGGCCTGTACCAGTTCGACACCGGCACCTGGCGCGGCCTCGGCGGCAACGGACGCCCCCAGGACGCACCGGCCAGGGAACAGACCTACCGCGCCAAGAAGCTCTACATCAGCCGGGGCGCGAGCCCGTGGCCGGTGTGCGGGCGCAAGCTGCACGACTGAGCGTGCGGGGGGGACGGTCCGGGCGCGGGCCGGGCCGCCGCCCCGCCCCGGACCGGCGACGGAGCCAGGGCGCGGCGGGCGCCGTCGCCGAGCCCCGCCCCGCGCGCCGTAAGCTGCACGGGTGAGCAACAGCAGCCCCACCGACGAGCCCGGCCCCCTCCTCGGCGCCGCCGACATCCGCGAACTGGCCACCGCGCTGGGCGTCCGCCCCACCAAGCAGCGCGGCCAGAACTTCGTCATCGACGCCAACACCGTCCGGCGCATCGTGCGCACCGCCGAGGTACGGCCGGACGACGTCGTCGTCGAGGTCGGCCCCGGGCTCGGCTCGCTGACGCTGGCCCTGCTGGAGGCCGCCGACCGGGTCACCGCCGTCGAGATCGACGACGTCCTGGCCGCCGCGCTGCCCGCCACCGTCGAGACCCGGCTGCCCGGGCGCGCCGACCGCTTCGCGCTCGTGCACAGCGACGCCATGCTCGTCCAGGACCTGCCGGGGCCCGCGCCCACCGCGCTGGTGGCCAATCTCCCGTACAACGTCGCCGTCCCCGTCCTGCTGCACATGCTCGCGACGTTCCCGACCATCGACCGCACCCTGGTCATGGTCCAGTCCGAGGTCGCCGACCGCCTCGCGGCCCGGCCCGGCAACAAGGTGTACGGCGTGCCGTCGGTCAAGGCCAACTGGTATGCGGAGGTCAAGCGGGCCGGCGCGATCGGCCGCAACGTGTTCTGGCCGGCGCCCAACGTCGACTCCGGCCTGGTCTCGCTCGTCCGCCGCGAGAAGCCGGTCGAGACCACCGCGAGCCGCGCGGAGGTCTTCGCCGTCGTCGACGCGGCGTTCGCCCAGCGCCGCAAGACGCTGCGCGCCGCCCTGGCCGGATGGGCCGGATCGGCCGCCGCCGCCGAGACCGCGCTGGTCGCCGCGGGCGTCTCGCCGCAGGCCCGTGGCGAGGCGCTGACCGTCGAGGAGTTCGCCCGTATCGCCGAGCACAGGCCCGTGCGCGAAGGGAGCGCCGCGTGACCGCCTCCGTCACCGTCCGCGTACCCGCCAAGGTCAACGTCCAGCTCGCCGTCGGCGGCGCCCGCCCGGACGGCTTCCACGACCTGGCCAACGTCTTCCTGGCCGTCGGCCTCCACGACGAGGTCACGGCCACCCCTGCCGAGTCGCTGCGCGTCACCGCGACCGGCCCGGACACCGACCGCGTCCCCCTCGACCGCACGAACCTGGCCGCCCGCGCCGCGGAACTCCTGGCCGCCCGGCACGGCATCGCGCCCGACGTGCACCTGCACATCGCCAAGGACATCCCCGTCGCGGGCGGCATGGCCGGCGGCAGCGCGGACGCGGCGGGCGCCCTGGTGGCGTGCGACGCGCTGTGGGGCACCGGCGCGACCCGCGAGGAACTGCTCGCCCTCTGCGCCGAACTCGGCAGCGACGTGCCGTTCTCCCTGGTGGGCGGGGCGGCGCTGGGCCACGGCCGCGGCGAACTGCTGACGCCGCTGGAGGTGGGCGGCACGTTCCACTGGGTCTTCGCGGTGGCCGACGGCGGCCTGTCCACGCCCGCCGTCTACGCCGAGTTCGACCGCCTCACGGAGAACGCGGACGTCCCGGCCCCGGAGGCTTCCCCGGCCCTGCTCGACGCCCTGCGCACCGGCGACGCGACCGCCCTGGCCCCCGCCCTCGCCAACGACCTCCAGCCCGCGGCCCTCTCCCTGCGCCCGTCCCTGGCCGCCACCCTCACGGCGGGCACCACCGCCGGAGCCCTCGCGGCCCTGGTCTCCGGCTCGGGCCCCACCACGGCCTTCCTCGTCAAGGACGCAGACACCGCCGCCTCGGTCGCCGACGCCCTGCTGACCTCCGGCACCTGCCGGGCCGCCCGGGTGGCGGCGGGACCGGTGCGGGGCGCGACGGTCGTCTGAAGCGGCGCGGGGCGCGCACGGGCCCCGCGGAGCGCGCAGCACCGGCTCGCACCCCCGCGCGGCAAGCACGCGGGGAAAAGCCTCCGGGGGCCGGACTAGGCTGTCGGGAGGACCCCGACCGATGGAGTGAAGTGTGGCCGTCAACCTCGTCAATCTGGAAGCCGTGGGCAAGGTGTACGGAACCCGTGCACTGCTCGACGGCATTTCCCTGGGTGTCAATGAGGGGGACCGGATCGGCGTCGTGGGGCGTAACGGCGACGGCAAGACGACCTTGATCCGGATCCTCGCGAAGCTGGAGGACGCCGACGACGGCCGGGTGACGCACAACAGCGGACTGCGGCTCGGCGTGCTGACCCAGCACGACTCGCTGGACCCGGCCGCGACCGTGCGCCACGAGGTCATCGGCGACCTCGCGGACCACGAGTGGCGGGGCAACGCCAAGATCCGGGACGTGCTGACCGGGCTGTTCGGCGGGCTGGACCTGCCGGGGCTGGGGCAGGGCCTGGACACCGTGATCGGCCCGCTGTCGGGCGGTGAGCGCCGCCGGATCGCGCTGGCCAAGCTGCTGATCGCCGAGCAGGACCTGATCGTGCTGGACGAGCCGACGAACCACCTGGACGTCGAAGGCATCTCCTGGCTCGCCGACCACCTGCGCGAACGCCGCTCGGCGCTGGTCTGCGTCACGCACGACCGCTGGTTCCTGGACCAGGTGTGCACCCGTATGTGGGACGTGCAGCGCGGCGACGTCCACGAGTACGAGGGCGGCTACAGCGACTACGTCTTCGCGCGCGCGGAGCGCGAGCGCATCGCGGCGAGCGAGGAGGCCAAGCGGCAGAACCTGATGCGCAAGGAGCTGGCCTGGCTGCGCCGGGGCGCTCCGGCGCGCACCAGCAAGCCGCGGTTCCGTATCGAGGCGGCCAACGAGCTGATCGCGGACGTGCCGCCGCCGCGGGACACCGCCGAGCTGATGAAGTTCGCCAACTCGCGGCTGGGCAAGACCGTCTTCGAGCTGGCCGACGTGACCGTGCAGGCCGGGCCGAAGGTGCTGCTCAAGCATCTGACGTGGCAGCTCGGCCCGGGCGACCGGATCGGCCTGGTCGGCGTGAACGGCGCGGGCAAGACCTCGCTGCTGCGGGCGCTGGCCGAGGCGGCGCGTACGGAGGGCGAGGCGCAGCCGGCGGCCGGGAAGATCGTGGTCGGCAGGACGGTGAAGCTGGCCTACCTGTCGCAGGAGGTCGCCGAGCTGGACCCGGCGCTGCGGGTGCTGGAGGCCGTGCAGCGGGTGCGCGAGCGGGTGGACCTCGGCAAGGGCCGGGAGATGACCGCGGGCCAGCTGTGCGAGAAGTTCGGCTTCACCAAGGAGAAGCAGTGGACGCCGGTCGGCGACCTGTCGGGCGGTGAGCGGCGGCGGCTGCAGATCCTGCGGCTGCTGATGGACGAGCCGAACGTGCTGTTCCTGGACGAGCCGACCAACGACCTGGACATCGAGACGCTGACGCAGCTGGAGGACCTGCTCGACGGCTGGGCGGGGTCGCTGGTGGTCATCAGCCACGACCGGTACTTCGTCGAGCGGACCACCGACCGGGTGTTCGCGCTGCTGGGCGACGCGACGCTGCGGATGCTGCCGCGCGGGCTGGACGAGTACCTGGAGCGGCGCCGGCAGGTGATCGACGCGGCGGCGCCCGCGCCGGCCCCGGCGCAGGACGCGCCGAAGCAGAAGCCGGCGGCCGTGACGCGGGCGGCGCAGAAGGAGTTGCAGAAGATCGAGCGGCAGCTCGACCGCATCGGCGAGAAGGAGACGAAGCTGCACGCGCAGATCGCCGAACACGCCACGGACTTCGAGAAGGTGGCGGGGCTGGACGCGCAGCTGCGGGAGCTGGCGGGCGAGCGGGAAGAGCTGGAGATGCGGTGGCTGGAGCTGGCGGAGGACGCGTAGCGGACACGCCGCCACCGCCGGAGCCGGCCACGATCGATCGGCTCCGGTGCATCTCCTGTCACATTCGGCCAAGAAGTTGGGGGTAACTGCCCCCGATTGGCCGGGATTTCAGCATGGCGACAGGCTTCTTCCCCTGAGGGGGCGCGCAATGTCGAACAAGCGTGTAGCTTCCGGGGGCAAGGGGCCTGGCGAGGGCCGGGGGCTGGGCTCGCCGGGGAATTTGGGGGTTGCTGCAATGGGCGTGCGGCTGATGGTGGTCGACGATCACCGACTGCTCGCCGAGGCACTCGCCTCGGCCTTGAAACTGCGCGGGCACCGCGTGCTCGCGGCGGCCGCCCCGAGCGCCGGGGCGGCGGACCTGGTGGTGAGCCGCGCGCCCGAAGTGTGCCTGCTGGGCACGGCGTCCCCGGCCGAGCCGGGCGCCTTCGACCCGATCGTACGGATCAAGAAGGAACGGCCGCAGGTCGCGGTCGTGGTGCTCGGTCCGGTGCCCAACCCGCGCGGCATCGCGGCCGCCTTCGCCGCGGGCGCCTCCGGCTACGTACGCCACGACGAGCGGATCGAGGGCGTGGAACGCGCCATGATGAAGGCGCGGGCCGGCGAGGCGGCGATCGCGCCGCAGTTGCTCCAGCAAGCCTTCGAGGAGCTGCTGCATCCGGCCGCCCAGCCCGACGACGAGGGCGCCCGGCTGCTCCAGATGCTCACGCCGCGCGAGGTCGAGGTGCTGGTACGGGTCGCCGAGGGCGAGGACACCCGGCTGATCGCGGCCGGGATGGGGATCGCTCCGAGCACCGCCCGTACGCATGTGCAGCGGGTGCTGATGAAGCTGGGCGTGGGCTCCCGGCTGGAGGCGGCGGCGCTGGCGGCCCGTACGGGACTGCTGGACCGGGCGGCGACGCGGAGCGCGGGCGCGCGCGAGGCGGCGGGGGCCGAGACCGCCCCGCCGCCGTGACGCGCGCCGTCAGTCGGTGTCCTCCTGGAGGGCCGCGAGTTCCTCGGCGGTCGGCGGGACGATCGGGCGCAGCTTGATCCAGGCCAGGAGGAACAGGCCGAGCAGCAGCATGCCCAGACCGGTCCAGAGGTTGATGTTGATGTCCTCGGCCTTCTTCAGGTCCGCGTCGGAGACGGCGAACCCGGCGATCATGACGATGACGCCGTAGAGCGTGAACAGGCCGCCGATGATGAGCCGGATGTCGAAGAGCCGGGCGGCCGTGGCGGACCTGCGCTCCAGTTCGACCTCGTGCTGGTAGTCACTCATGGTGCGTGCGTTCCTTCGGCTGGGTGGCGGGCGTCAGAAGGAGTACGGGAGGTAGCAGAGCGCGGCGAGGACGATCGCGCCCCAGCCGAGCAGGGCCGGCTTGCGGTACCAGGCGTCGTCGCCCTTGGCGGGCGGCTCGTCCAGGCCGGGGGACCTGGTGCCGTAGACCAGGCCGGCCAGTTGCGCCGCGGGCTTGGGCTCGGTGAACAGGGTGACACCGACCATCACCACGGCGCCGACGACGAAGGCGACGATCGCGGAGACGAAGTTGGCGCCCTGGTCGGTGGGGATGGCGATGATGCCCTGCTTGTAGATCCAGAAGTAGTTGATCATCGCGGCGGTGGTGCCCGCCACCAGACCCCACACACCGGACTTCATGGAGGCCCGCTTCCAGAACATGCCGATGATGAACACCACGAACATCGGCACGTTGAAGAACGAGAACAGCGTCTGGAGGTAGCCCATGATGTTGTTGAAGCTGGCCGCCAGGAAGGCCGTACCGATGCTGCACAGCACGCCGACGGCGGTCACCAGACGGCCGAACCGCAGGTAGTAGCGGTCCTCGCGGCCGGGCCGTACGTACTTCGCCCAGATGTCGGAGGTGAACACGGTGTTGAACGACGAGACGTTGGCGGCCATGCCCGCCATGAACGCGGCCAGCAGACCGGTGACCGCCACCCCCAGGACGCCGTTGGGCAGCAGGTCCCGCATCAGCAGCGGAATCGCGTCGTTGTACGTCAGGCCGGAGCCCTCCTGGCCGATCTTCGGCATGACGACCGCGGCGACCAGGCCGGGGATCATCACCAGGAAGGCGATGAACATCTTCGGGTAGGCGGCGATCAGCGGGGTGCGCTGCGCGGCCGAGAGGTTCTTGGCGGACAGGGCGCGCTGCACCTCGGCGAAGTTGGTGGTCCAGTAGCCGAAGGAGAGCACGAAGCCCAGGCCGAGGATGATCGTCAGCCAGTTGGCGCCGAGCGCGTTGGGCTCGCCGATGCCGGTGCCGTCCCAGGCCGTCAGGAAGCTGTGCCCGTGGCTCTTCTCCAGCGACGAGGTCAGCCCGTCCCAGCCGCCGACCCGCTTGAGCCCGATGACGCAGATCGGGATGAGCGCGGCCAGGATGACGAAGAACTGCAGCACCTCGTTGTAGATCGCCGAGGACAGGCCGCCGATGGTGATGTACACCAGCACGAACAGCCCGGCGACGACGATGGCGACCCACTGCGGCCAGCCCAGCAGCGCCTCCACGACGATCGACAGGGCGTAGAGGTTGACGCCCGCGATGAGGATGGCGGCGAAGGCGAACAGCACCGAACTGAGCAGGTGCGCCGACTTGTCGAAGCGCTGGAGCAGGAACTCCGGTACGGAGCGCACCCGCGAGCCGTAGTAGAACGGCATCATCACCAGGCCGAGGAACACCATGGCGGGGACGGCGCCGATCCAGTACCAGTGCACGACGGCGACGCCGTACTGCGCGCCGGTGGCGGCCATGCCGAGGATCTCGGTGGCGCCGAGGTTGGCGGCGACGAAGGCCAGACCGGTGACCCAGGCGGGCAGCGACCGCCCGGACAGGAAGAAGTCCAGGCTGGTCTTCACGCTGCGCCGGGCGGCGAAGCCGATGCCGAGGACGACGGCGAAATAGATGGCCAGAATCGCGTAGTCGAGTCCGTTGGTGGGCAGCCGTAGCCCTGCGGCCAAGGTGATCATGGGGCACTCACTTCTCTGTGCGTGATGAACGCACAGGAAACTACGCGCGCTCCTTCAGGAACTGAAGACTTTTGTTCGTTCTCGTGGCCCCATCGTGATGGAGGTGGGTGCTTTGTGCCGTAATCTCCGGGTGCGGATCGGGTGTGCGTCGCGTGCGGATCGGGCCGAGGCCGGGCGTTGACTGGGTTGTTTAGTTGTGCTTCATTGTGTGTGTTTGTGTTTGATGGGTGTGTGACGGGTGCCCGAGGAGTGCTCCAGTGAAGAAGACGATGACCCGGCTCGCCGACGGCCGGGAGCTCATCTACTACGACCTGCGCGACGACGTGGTGCGCGACGACACCGACCGCCGCCCGCTCGACCCGGTCTCCACCGCCTCCGAGATCCGCCACGACCGCCTGCTCGGGGACGCGGTCGCCATCGCCTCGCACCGCCAGGGCCGTACGTACCACCCGCCGGCCGACGCCTGCCCGCTGTGCCCCTCCCGCGACGGCCACGGCACCGAGATCCCCGCCGCCGACTACGACGTCGCCGTCTTCGAGAACCGTTTCCCCTCCCTGGCCGGCGACACCGGCCGCTGCGAGGTCGTCTGCTTCACCCCCGACCACGACGCCTCCTTCGCCGCCCTCACCGAGGAACAGGCCGCGCTCGTCCTGGAGGCCTGGACCGACCGCACCGCCGAACTCTCCCAACTCCCCGGCGTCCGGCAGGTCTTCTGCTTCGAGAACCGCGGCGCGGAGATCGGCGTCACCCTCGGCCACCCGCACGGCCAGATCTACGCCTACCCCTTCACCACCCCGCGCACCGAGCGGATGCTCACCCAGCTCGCCGCCCACCGCGAACGTACCGGCGGCCGCAACCTCTTCGACGACGTCCTCGCCGACGAACGCGCCGACGGCCGCCGCGTCGTCCTGGACGCGGAACACTGGACCGCCTTTGTCCCGTACGCCGCGCACTGGCCGTACGAGGTCCACCTCTACCCCAAGCGCCGGGTCCCCGACCTGCTCGCCCTCGGCGAGGACGCGCGCACAGAGTTCCCACAGGTCTATCTGGAAGTCTTGCGGCGCTTCGACCGGATCTTCGGCCCCGGTGAGCCGCCGACCCCGTACATCTCCGCCTGGCACCAGGCGCCGCTGTACGCCGCCGACCGCGGCGAGTTCGCGCTCCATCTGGAGCTTTTCACCGTCCGCCGTACTTCCGGCAAGCTCAAGTTCCTCGCGGGTTCCGAATCCGGCATGAACGTGTTCATCAACGACGTGCCGCCGGAGGCCGCGGCCGAGCGACTGCGAGAGGTAGCGAGCGAGTGAGCAACAAGTACCTGGTCACCGGTGGCGCGGGATACGTGGGCAGCGTCGTCGCGGCCCACCTGGTCGAGGCCGGGCACACCGTCACGGTCCTGGACGACCTGTCCACCGGGCACCGCGAGGGCGTCCCGGCCGGCACCCGCTTCGTCGAGGGCCGCGTCCAGGACGCCGCCCGCCACCTGGACGCCTCCTACGACGCGGTCCTGCACTTCGCCGCCTTCTCCCAGGTCGGCGAGTCCGTCACCGACCCCGAGAAGTACTGGCGCAACAACGTCGGCGGCACCATGGACCTGCTCGCCGCGATGCGCGCCGCGGGCGTCCGCACCCTGGTCTTCTCCTCCACCGCCGCCACCTACGGCGAGCCGGAGACCACCCCGATCACCGAGTCCGCGCCCACCGCGCCCACCAGCCCGTACGGCGCCTCCAAGCTCGCCGTCGACCACATGATCGCGGGCGAGTGCGCCGCGCACGGCCTGGCCGCCGTCTCGCTGCGCTACTTCAACGTCGCGGGCGCCTACGGCGACTGCGGCGAGCGCCACGACCCCGAGTCGCACCTGATCCCGCTCGTCCTCCAGGTCGCCCAGGGCAAGCGCGAGGCCATCTCCGTCTACGGCGACGACTACCCGACGCCCGACGGCACCTGCGTACGCGACTACATCCACGTCGCGGACCTGGCGGAGGCCCACCTGCTCGCGCTGGGCGCGGCGGCGCCCGGCGAGCACCTGATCTGCAACCTCGGCAACGGCAACGGCTTCTCCGTACGCGAAGTCGTCGAGACCGTCCGCAAGGTCACCGGCCACCCCGTCCCCGAGGTCGTGGCGGGCCGCCGCGGCGGCGACCCCGCCGTCCTGGTCGCCTCCGCGCGGACCGCGGCGGACCGGCTCGGCTGGCGCCCCGGCCGCACCGGCCTGGCCGACATCGTCGCGGACGCCTGGGCGTTCGCACAGCGCAGGGAGGCCGGTACGCCGTGACGCACACCAGCGATCCGGCCACGGACCAGAAGCAGCGTGCCCGGCACACCGCCGAGCGCTTCCGTGAGGTGTACGGCGCCGCCCCCGCCGGAGTGTGGGCGGCGCCCGGCCGCGTCAACCTGATCGGCGAACACACCGACTACAACGACGGCTTCGTGATGCCGCTGGCGCTGCCGCACACCACCCTCGCCGCCGCCGCACCCCGCACCGACGGCGTCCTGCGGGTGCACTCCGGCGACGGCGACGGCGGCAGCGGCGACGGCCAGACCGTCGAACTGCGGCTGGACGCCCTGCGCCCGGCCCCCGACGGCGGCTGGGCGGCCTACCCCGCGGGCGTCGTCTGGGCGATGCGGGAGGCCGGACTGCCCGTCGGCGGCGCCGACCTCCACTACGACAGCACCGTCCCGGTCGGTGCCGGACTGTCCTCGTCGGCCGCCCTGGAGGTCGTCACGGCCTTGGCCCTCGACGACCTGTACGGGCTCGGGCTCACCCGGCAGCGCCTGGCGCAGCTCGCGCAGCGCGCCGAGAACGCCTTCGTGGGGGTGCCCTGCGGCATCATGGACCAGACCGCCGCCGCCTGCTGCGCGGACGGCCACGCGCTGTTCCTGGACACCCGCGACCTCTCCCAGCGGCACGTCCCGTTCGATTTGGCGGGGGAGGGGCTGCGGCTCCTGGTCGTGGACACCCGGGTCAAGCACGAGCTGGGGGACGGCGCGTACGCCCAGCGCCGCGCCCTGTGCGAGCGCGGTGCGCGGGCGCTCGGCGTACGCGCGCTGCGCGATGTGCCGTACGCGCACCTGTCCGACGTCCTGGAGAAACTCGCCACCGAGCAGCACGGGCCGGGCGACGCCGAGCCCGGTGTACAGGCCGTCGTACGGCACGTCGTCACCGAGAACCGGCGCGTCGAGGACGTCATCGCCCGCCTGGACGCCGGCGAGACCCGGGCCATCGGCCCGCTGCTGACCGCCGGGCACGCCTCGCTGCGCGACGACTTCCGGGTCTCCTGCGCCGAACTGGACCTCGCCGTCGACACGGCGGTCGCGGCGGGCGCGCTGGGCGCCCGGATGACGGGCGGCGGATTCGGCGGCTCGGCCGTCGTCCTGGTCGAGGAGAAGGACGCGGACACCGTCGCCGCGCGGGTCACCGAGGCGTTCACGGCCGCCGGGCACACGGCGCCACGGATCTTTCCGGCCGTTCCGAGCGCGGGGGCCCGGCGGCTGCGCTGAGGCCCGGCGCCCGCTGCTCACCCCGCTCCGGGCGCCTCCGGCCGGCCGTTCCGGCCGATCGGATTCGGACGAACCTTGTCGACTTGTGCCCCTCGACGGCCGCTGGGCCCCACTGTGAACACTTGGGCCGGGCAGTTTTGCCAATAGCCTTCCGTTGCCGCACCCCGTCCGTACTCTGAGTCCCAGCACCGGTGGGGGCCGGTGCTGATCAGGGGGCGAGACAGTCGGGTACGACGCCCGGGGTGGGGTAACCAGGCGGCACGGCGGCGGCCGTGCGGCTGCGTCGGCCTTGATCCCGGGCGCCGTGCCCACTTGGTCCGTTCCCCGAGACAGGGGGTCTCAGTGCAACGCATCCGGGTTCTGGTGGTCGACGACCACCGCATCTTCGCCGAGTCCCTGGCGGCCGCGCTCGCGGCCGAACAGGACGTGGACGTGGCCGCGGCCGGCAGCGGGCCGGCGGCTCTGCGCAGCCTGGAGCGGGCGGCCGCCGACGGCCGGCGCTTCGACGTGATGCTCATCGACGCCGACCTCGGCACCGTCGCGGCGCCGCTGGCGTCCGTACCGGACCGGCCCGCGCCGGGCCGCGACAGCGCCGGTGACGGCGGCCCGCTGGACGGCATCTCGCTGGTCGCCGGCGTCCGTACGGCCTACCCGTACGTCCGTACCGTCGTGCTCGCCGAGAAGGACGACCCGCGCCGGGCCGCCTTCGCCCTCCAGGCGGGGGCCGGCGGCTGGGTCGCCAAGGACTGCTCGCTCTCCCGCCTGCTCGCCGTCATCCGCGGCGTGCTGCGCGACGAGACGCATCTGCCGCCCGCGCTGCTCACCGGCGTCCTGCGGGAGCTGACGGCCGCGCGCAAGCACCGTACGGAGAGCGAGCGGCTGGTGGAGTCGCTGACGCCGCGCGAGCGCGAGGTGCTGCGCTGCATGGTGGCCGGCCTGGGCCGCAAGGCGGTCGCCGAGCGGCTGTTCCTGTCGCCGCACACGGTCCGTACGCACATGCAGAACGTGCTCGGCAAGCTGGGCGTCCACTCGACGCTCGCCGCCGTGGCGCTGGCGCGGCGGGCCGGCGTGGGCCCGGTGGAACTCGAGCCGGCCACCGCCGCGGCGTCCGCGCTGACCTGAGACGCGGCGCGGGTCCGCCCGCGCCGCGCCCGGCACCGGCCGTTCCCCGGTCAGCCGCCCGCGGGCACCGTCCCGTGCAGGTCCTTGAGCACGGCCACCCCGCGGGCCGGCAGCCCTATCCGGTACGTGTGCTCCGCCCGCTCCCCGCGCGTCCCGGCGAGCGCGTCGGCCATCGGGCACGGCAGGGCGATGTCGGCTGCCCGCGTGCCGTGGTTGAGCAGGAAGAGGAAGCGGCCGCCGACGCCTTCCCGGACGGTGGCCTGTACGCCTTCGGGCAGCCCGGCCAGCACCGGCCGCACGCCCGCCGCCTCTCGTACGCCGTCCGTCAGGGCGCGCATCAGCGACGGTTCGAGGCGGGCGCCGACGTACGTGACCGTGCCCGCGCCGTAGCCGTGCCGGGTGACGGCCGGGGAGCCCGCCAGGTCGCCGTCCGCGAATTCCGCGACGGGCTCGGCGCCTTCGAGGCGGATCGCCTCCGACCACAGGTCGGCCGTACCGTCGGGCAGCTCCCAGGCACCCGCGGCTCCCGTACGCGCCCGGCCGCCACTCCGGCCCCGTACCCCCGCCAGGCCCCGCACGCGCACCGTCGCGCCCTCGTCCAGCGGCCAGAACTCCTCCACCCGCAGGCCCAGCAGCGACCGCAGCGGCCCCGGACAGCCGCCGGGATGCACCCGGTCGCAGTCGTCCACGACCCCCGAGAAGAACGACACCAGCAGCCGGCCGCCGCCCCGCACGTACGACGCCAGGCGCCGCGCGACGGCCTCCGTCACCAGGTACAGGTTCGGCACGACGACCAGCCGGTAGCCGGACAGGTCACGGTCCGGCGGCACGACGTCGCACGCCACCCCCGCCTCGAACAGCGGCCGGTAGTGCCCCAGCGCCAGCTCCGGCAGGCGCAGCGCCGTGGACGGGTGCGAGTCCAGCTCCAGGGCCCGCCAGCTGTCCCAGTCCGTCACCAGCGCCGCCGTCGGCCGCACCGCCCGCGTCCCCGCGAGCTCCGGTACGGACGCCAGCTCCCGCCCCAGGTCGCACACCTCGCGGAAGATCCGGGTGTCCGTACCGGCGTGCGGCACCATCGCCGAGTGGAACTTCTCCGCGCCGCCGCGCGACTGCCGCCACTGGAAGTACAGGACCGCGTCCGCGCCCTGCGCCACGGCCTGCCAGCTCCACAGGCGCATCGCGCCCGGCGGCTTGGGACCGTTGCGCGCCCGCCAGTTGACCGCGCCGGGCGCCTGCTCCAGCAGCAGCCAGGGCTGCCCGCCACGCGCCGAACGCATCAGATCGAAGGTGTAGGCGGCCTTCAGATGCGTCTCCGGGTCGAACGGGTCCTGATAGAAGTCCAGCGCCATCGCGTCCATGTCGCGCGACCACGCGAAGGCGTCCACCGGCTTGTGGAACGGCATCAGGTTCGTGGTCACCGGCGTCCCCGGACTCAGGCGCGCCAGCACCTCCCGCTCCGCCAGGTAGCCGTCGCGCAGCGCGTCGTCGCTGAAGCGCAGGTAGTCCAGCTGATGGGCCGGGTTGGGGAAGGTGGGCGCGGTACGCGGCGGCAGCACCTCCTCGAAACCCGTGTACGCCTGCGACCAGAAGGCCGTGGACCACGCGTCGTTGAGGCGCGCCACGCTCCCGTACCGCTCGCGCAGCCACCGCCGGAAGTCCGCGGCGGACACGTCGCAGAAGCACTGGCGGGTGTGGCAGCCGTACTCGTTGCCGACGTGCCACAGGGCCAGCGCCGGGTGTCCCGCGTACCGGGCGGCGAGCCGCTCGACGAGCCGGACCGCGTGCTCGCGGTAGACGGGGCTGGACGGGCAGTAGTGCTGCCGTCCGCCGGGCCAGCGGCGCTGCCCGTCCGGGCCCTGCGGCAGCACCTCCGGGTGCGCGCGGGTGAGCCAGGGCGGCGGGGAGGCGGTCATGGTGGCCAGACACACGCGGATGCCCGCGCCGTCGAGGCCGTCCATGACCCGGTCGAACCAGTCGAAGTCGTACGTGCCGGGCCGGGGCTCGGCCTTCGCCCACGAGAAGATCCCGGCGGTGACCATGGTGACGTGGGCCCGTTTCATCAGGCCGATGTCCTCCTCCCACACCTCCTCGGGCCACTGCTCGGGGTTGTAGTCCGCACCGAAATGGATGCCCATCGGGTGTTCCCTTGGTCGTGACGAGTGGCGGCACGAGCTGCGGGCGGCGCGGCCGAGGAGCGCGGGGCGGGCCGCCCGTACCGTCATGATTCCCGCGGCGGGGCGCCGTGGCGCGCACATCCGGCCTTACGGGGGCGTCGACGCCGCAGTGTCTCGGCGCCTCCCTCAGGACGACTCCTTGCGCACACTCCAGCCGCCGTCCACGACCAGATCGGCGCCGGTCACGTACGACGCGTCGTCGGAGAGCAGGAACGCGATGGCGGTCGCCACCTCCTCGGGCCGCCCGAGCCGCCCGGCCGCGGTCGCCTCGGCGCTGGCCCGCCGGTCCGCCTCGCCGACGGCCTCCCAGGCCGCCGTCAGCACCGGCCCCGGCAGCACACTGTTCACCCGCACCCGCGGCCCGTACTCGACCGCCAGCTGGCGCGCCAGCCCGGTCAGCCCCGCCTTCGTCGCGGCGTACGCGGGACGGCCCGGCAGGCCGAAGTGCGCCTGCACCGACGAGGTGAGCACGACCGCGCCGCACCGCTCGCGCAGGTCCGCCAGTACGGCCCGCACGCCCAGGAACGCCCCGGTCAGGTTGACCGCCAGCTGCCGGTCCCAGTCCGCCGGCGCGGTCACGTCGGCGGGCGCGTGCGGCCCCTGCCGCGCGGCGTTGCTGACCAGCGCGTCCACCGGCCCGTACCGCTGCCGGGCGGCGTGCGCGGCACGCTGCCAGTGGTCCTCGCGCGCCACGTCGCAGTGCTCGTACGAGGCCCGGCCGCCGAGGGCGCGGATCCGGCGGGCGGTGCGCTCGCCGCGCTCGTCGTCGATGTCCAGGAGCAGCACCTGGGCGCCCTCGGCCGCCAGCCGGTCGGCGGTGGCCGCGCCGATCCCGGCGGCGGCACCGGTGACCAGGACCGTACGCCCGGTGAACCGCGATCCGTCCGGCGCTCCCGCGGGCCGCCGGTGCCCCTGCCGCCTGGGGCGGCCCTGCTGCCCGTACAGGTCCTGCTGCCCCTGCTGGCCCCGCGGGCCGTGCTGGCTCATGGTCGCGATCCAAGCCCAACGGGCGGGGGCGCGGCAAGTGGACGTGGCGGGGCCCGGCGGCGGCCCGGCCCGGCCGTCAGCCCGGAACGTTGTCGAACGGTGCCGTCAACTGGCGTAGCAGCCCGGCCAGTTCACCGCGCTGCTGCGGGGACAGCTCGGCCAGGATGGCGCGCTCCTGCGTGAGCAGTCCGGCCAGCGACTCGTCGGCCGCCTCGCGTCCCTCCGGCGTCAGCCGCACCAGCACCCCGCGCCGGTCGCTGGGGTCGGGCAGCCGTTCGACCAGGCCCTTCTTGGCGAGCCGGTCGATGCGGTTGGTCATCGTGCCGGAGGTGACCAGGGTCTGGGTGAGGAGCGCGCCGGGGGAGAGCTGGTACGGAGCCCCCGCGCGGCGCAGCGCGGTGAGCACGTCGAACTCCCAGGGCTCCAGGCCGACCTCGGAGAAGGCGAGGCGGCGCGCGCGGTCGAGGTGTCTGGCCAGCCTGCTGATGCGGCTGAGGACCTCAAGCGGTTCTACGTCGAGGTCCGGGCGCTCCCGGCGCCATGCTGCGACCAGTCGGTCGACCTCGTCCTCCATGCCGATCAGTGTAGTTGGTCTGTCGACATGAAGTCTCTTGACGTCAAGTCTCTTGACGCAAAGATATATTTCCGTGGACTATTGGGCATCGTCGGCGATGGGCTCACGCTGCGCTCGCGTGGCCTGTACCAACCCTGCGTCAGCCGAAGGGGTTCGAACATGCACGTCGCACCAACCTGGGATCCACAGCAGTACCTGCGCCACGCCGGACACCGCACGCGCCCGTTCCACGATCTGCTCGCCCGCATACCCGAGCTGCCCCACCGCAACCGCCCCGCCCGCATCGCCGACCTCGGCTGCGGCCCCGGCAACGTCACCGTCCAGCTCACCGACCGCTGGCCCGACGCGCACATCACCGGCCTGGACAGCTCGGCGGACATGCTCAAGGAAGCCGACCTCTACGCCGGACCCACCCCCGGCGGCGGCCACCTCGACTTCGCCCACGCCGACGCCACCGACTGGCGCCCCGCCGAACCGTTCGACCTGATCGTCTCCAACGCGGCGCTGCAATGGGTCCCGAACCACCCCGAATCCCTCCCGGCCTGGATCGACGGCCTCACCCCCGGCGGCACCCTCGCCTTCCAGGTCCCCGGAAACTTCACCGCGCCCAGCCACGCGCTGCTCGGCGAACTCTGCGACGAACCCCAGTGGCGCGACCGCCTCGCCACCCACGGCCGCCGCTTCGTCCACATCCTCGACCCCACCGCCTACCTGGAACGCCTCACCGCGCTCGGCTGCGCGGTGGACGCCTGGGAGACGACGTACGTCCAGCTCCTCCAGGGCGAGGACCCGGTCCTCGACTGGGTCAAGGGCACCGCCCTGCGCCCCGTGCTGACCGCCCTGGAGGACGACCCGGCCGCCCGCGACGAATTCCTCTCGCAATACCGCGACCTGCTCCGCAAGTCCTACCCACCCGGCCCGCACGGCACGGTCTTCCCGTTCCGCCGGATCTTCGTGGTGGCCCGCACGGAACGATGACCCCATGAGGTGACCCATGATCACCGGCCTCGACCACGTCCAGCTCGCCGCACCACCCGGCAGCGAAACCACCCTGCGCGCGTTCTACGGCGGCGTGCTCGGCCTACGGGAACTCCCGAAGCCGCCGGCGCTCGCTCCTCGCGGCGGATGCTGGTTCGAGGCCGGCCCCACCACCCAGCTCCACCTGGGCATCGACCCCGACTTCCACCCGGCCCCCAAGACCCACCCGGCCTTCCGCGTCACCGGCATCCGCACGTACGCGGCCCGCCTGACCGACCACGGCACCCCTGTGACCTGGGACGGCGCGCTCCCCGGGCACGACCGTTTCTACGTACACGACCCGGTAGGCAATCGACTGGAATTCCTGGAACCCCTGGCATGACCCGAGCCCCTACGGAATGGGCTCCTTGTGGCCGAGCGTCCCCGGAAAATGTTTGATGAAATCCTCCTCACCGGAGACGAACAGCGTTCCCCAGGACCCGTCGGAAAACCCGAACTGCATCTCATTCTTCGGAGCGTGGCGCCGGGTCCACACCACAGCGTCGTGCGGAAAAGAGACACCCAGCTCGACGGCTTCCCCCAGCCCGCCCCGGACCCGCCGGTACTGGACATAGACGAAGCGCATACAGACATCGGTGACGGCCACGACGGCGGCCGCCCCGGTCTTCGACTGCGGCTGGCCGGCAATCAGAAACCGCCCGGCCAGACTGTCCCACCCACCGAAGAAGGGCTCCTTGTCCTTCTGGCGTCCGCCCCGCAGGGAAGGACCCTCGATGGACGTACCTCGTTGCGGGGAAGGCACATCGCTGGTGAACACCCGGAAAACCCGCGCGACGAAACGCGCCCAGCCGTCCCCCTCCTTCTCCTGCCCCACCAGCACCTTGGGCCGCCGCGAATCCGGCGCACGGCTGCTCCCGCCCCGACTCCGGCTGGACGCCAGCGAACGCGAGACCTCAAAGGCCGCTACGAGTCTCTCGCCCGGCGGAATCGCGGACCGGACCTTCTGCTCAAGTTCGGGCATCACGAGAGGCATCTCCTCACACACTCCGGCCGACCATCGGCTGGTCACGGAACTCCACTTCAGCCGGGAACGGAATCCGATGCTATCGAGATGCGTTCGCGCGGCGAAGGCGCTACGAAGGAGCGTCCGGATTTCCGGCAAGTGTTCCGCGGGAGGGGGTATGGGGAGTATTGGGGAGTGTGATGTGGGTGGTCGCTTTTTGGAGTGATGCAGGAGTGTGCGCAGGTGCGCACGCAGGGGAACTCCTGCTGGCCGGGGGCGGGAGCCGCTCTGGTCAGGCCCGCCGATGGCCTATCAGGCGGGGCTTCGGTTCCAGGCCGTCCAGGCCGTGCCAGGCGAGGTTCACCAGGTGGGCGGCGACCTCGGGCTTTTGGGTTTGCGGACGTCGAGCCACCACTGGCCGGTCAGGGCGACCATGCCTACCAGGGCCTGGGCGTACAGGGGGGCCAGTTTCGGGTCGAAGCCGCGGGCCTTGAATTCCAGGCCGAGGATGTCTTCGACCTGGGTGGCGATGTCGCTGATCAGGGATGCGAAGGTGCCGGTGGACTGGGCCACGGGGGAGTCGCGGACCAGGATGCGGAAGCCGTCGGTGTAGGTCTCGATGTAGTCGAGGAGGGCGAAGGCGGCCTGTTCGAGGAGTTCGCGGGGGTGGCCGGCGGTCAGGGCGCTGGTGACCATGTCCAGCAGCTGGCGCATCTCGCGGTCCACCACGACCGCGTACAGCCCTTCCTTGCCGCCGAAGTGCTCGTAGACGACCGGCTTGGAGACGCCGGCCTTCGCCGCGATCTCCTCGACCGAGGTGCCCTCGAAGCCGCGCTCCGCGAACAGGGCGCGACCGATGTCGAGCAGCTGCTCACGGCGCTGGGCGCCCGTCATCCGCACTCTGCGGGTGCGCCGGGTCCCCGCGCCGGAGGGGGCCTTGCCCTGGTTGTCGTTCACGCTGCTGCCGTCGATCGCCACCCGTCAATCATGCCTTCCCCGGCTGTCACCGCCCGGTACCCCCGGGCACGGCGGCGTCCGCGCGCTTCGCGTCGAGGCGGGAGGCGTTCGGCCAGCGCACGTCGTACGCCCAGCCGGCCTTCTCGAACCAGCGGATGAGGCGGGCACTGGAGTCCAGCTGCCCCTTCATGACGCCGTGCCGGGCGCACGTCGGGTCGGCGTGGTGCAGGTTGTGCCAGGACTCGCCGCAGGAGAGCACCGCCAGCCACCAGACGTTGCCGGAGCGGTCGCGGGACTTGAACGGGCGCTTGCCGACCGCGTGGCAGATCGAGTTGATCGACCACGTGACGTGGTGGAGCAGGCCGACGCGGACCAGGGAGCCCCAGAAGAACGCGGTGGCCGCGCCCTGCCAGGACATCGTGACCAGGCCGCCGACCAGGGGCGGGACGATGAGGGAGACGACGGTCCACAGGACGAACTGGCGGGAGATCCGGCGGATCGCGGGGTCCTTGATCAGGTCCGGCGCGTACTTGTGCTGCGGCGTCTGCTCCTCGTCGAACATCCAGCCGATGTGGGCCCACCACAGGCCCTTCATGAGCGCCGGCACCGTCTCGCCGAACCGCCAGGGCGAGTGCGGGTCGCCCTCGGCGTCGGAGAACTTGTGGTGCTTGCGGTGGTCGGCCACCCAGCGCACCAGCGGCCCCTCGACCGCCAGCGACCCCATGACCGCCAGCGCGATGCGCAGCGGGCGCTTGGCCTTGAAGGCGCCGTGGGTGAAGTAGCGGTGGAAGCCGATGGTGATGCCGTGGCAGCCGATGAAGTACATCGCCGCCATCAGCGCCAGGTCGAGCCAGCTCACGCCCCAGCCCCAGGCCAGCGGCACCGCGGCCACCAGCGCCACGAAGGGCAGGGTGATGAACAGCAGCAGGGTGATCTGTTCGACCGAGCGTTTGCTGTCGCTGCCGAGCGTCGCGGACGGCAGCGGGGTTTCGGCGGGTTTCGGCGACTCTTCGAGGACTTCGGGGCTAGCGGTCATGTGGTGTCCCTCGTCGGGGGCTCGGGGGCTCGGGGCACGGTTCCGGCTACGGGACCGTAACCTACGGTTTCGTAAGTATGGCAGCGCCCTCGGTACGGGCAAGGGTCCGACAGGTCGGTGACGGGTGACCGAATTGCGGCAAAAGAAGGTGAGGGAACCGTGCAAGTTCCGTCACATATGAACAACGTCCAGGTGTGAGCGTCACCCCGAACAGGTAGGTGCCCACCCAACGGACAGGGTGATCCGCCGACGCCGCGGAGACCTATCCTGGGAAACGTCGGACAGCGCGGTCCGCGACCCGCCCCCAGCACCGCCGGGGGCACCCCCAGCAGCGCTGGGGAGCACCCCTGCCAGCGCCCGGACGTGCTCAGATCACGAAGATCACTGCAAGGAGCCGCACCTGTGAGCAGTGCCGACCCCACCCCCGCCGCGAACGACGAGCGCACCGGCGCCACCGACACCCCGGCCGCCGCCGACGCCGCACGTGACAACGGCCCCCTGCGCGCCGACATCCGCCGCCTCGGCGACCTCCTCGGCGAGACCCTCGTCCGCCAGGAAGGCCAGGAGCTGCTGGACCTCGTCGAACAGGTGCGCGCTCTGACCCGTACCGACGGCGAAGCCGCCGCCCGGCTCCTCGGCGAGACCGACCTCGCCACCGCCGCCAAGCTGGTCCGCGCCTTCTCCACCTACTTCCACCTCGCCAACGTCACCGAGCAGGTGCACCGCGGCCGCGAACTGCGCGCCCGGCGCGCCGCCGAAGGCGGCATCCTCGCCCGCACCGCCGACATGCTCAAGGACGCCGACCCCGAGCACCTGCGCGCCACCGCCGCCAACCTCGGCGTCCGGCCCGTCTTCACCGCACACCCCACCGAAGCCGCCCGCCGCTCGGTCCTGACCAAGCTCCGCAAGGTCGCCGAACTGCTGGACCGCACGGACACCGGCGAACGCCGCCGCGCCGACCTGCGCCTCGCCGAGAACATCGACCTCATCTGGCAGACCGACGAACTGCGCGTCGCCCGCCCCGAGCCGACCGACGAGGCCCGCAACGCCATCTACTACCTCGACGAGCTGGGCCGCGGCGCCGTCGGCGACGTCCTCGAAGACCTCGCCGCCGAACTGGAACGGGCCGGCGCCCAGCTCCCGCCCGGCACCCGCCCCCTGACCTTCGGCACCTGGATCGGCGGCGACCGCGACGGCAACCCCAACGTCACCCCCCAGGTCACCTGGGACGTCCTGATCCTCCAGCACGAACACGGCATCACCGACGCCCTCGAACACGTCGACGAGCTGCGCGGCGCCCTGTCCAACTCCATCCGCAACTGCGGCGCCACCGACGAACTCCTCGCCTCCCTCCAGCAGGACCTCGACGCCCTCCCCGAGATCAGCCCCCGCTACAAGCGGCTGAACGCCGAGGAGCCCTACCGCCTCAAGGCCACCTGCATCCGCCAGAAGCTCGTCAACACCCGCGAACGCCTCGCCAACGACACCCCGCACGTCCCCGGCCGCGACTACCTAGGCACCACCGGCCTCATCGAGGACCTCACCCTCATCCAGACCTCGCTGCGCGAGCACCGCGGCGGCCTCGTCGCCGACGGCCGCCTGGAGCGCACGATCCGTACGATCGCGGCCTTCGGTCTCCAGCTCGCCACCATGGACGTCCGCGAACACGCCGACGCCCACCACCACGCCCTCGGCCAGCTCTTCGACCGCCTCGGCGAGGAATCCTGGCGCTACACCGACATGCCGCGCGACTACCGCCGCAAGCTCCTCGCCAAGGAACTGCGCTCGCGCCGCCCCCTCGCCCCCAGCCCCGCTCCCCTCGACGAGGCCGGCGCCAAGACCCTCGGCGTCTTCCGCACCGTCCTCAAGGCCAAGAAGACCTTCGGCCCCGAGGTCGTCGAGTCCTACATCATCTCCATGTGCCAGGGCTCCGACGATGTCTTCGCCGCCACCGTCCTGGCCCGCGAGGCCGGCCTGATCGACCTGCACGCCGGCTGGGCCAAGATCGGCATCGTGCCGCTCCTGGAGACCACCGACGAGTTGAAGATCGCCGACCAGCTCCTCGACGAGATGCTCGCCGACCCCTCCTACCGTCGCCTGGTCGCCCTGCGCGGCGACGTCCAGGAGGTCATGCTCGGCTACTCCGACTCCTCCAAGTTCGGCGGTATCACCACCTCCCAGTGGGAGATCCACCGCGCCCAGCGCCTGCTGCGCGACGTCGCCCACCGGCACGGCGTACGCCTGCGCCTCTTCCACGGCCGTGGCGGCACCGTCGGCCGCGGCGGCGGCCCCTCCCACGACGCGATCCTCGCCCAGCCCTACGGCACCCTCGAAGGCGAGATCAAGGTCACCGAACAGGGCGAGGTCATCTCCGACAAGTACCTGGTGCCCTCCCTCGCCCGGGAGAACCTGGAACTGACCGTCGCCGCCACCCTCCAGGCCTCCGCGCTGCACACCGCGCCGCGCCAGTCCGACGAGGCGCTGGCCCGCTGGGACGCCGCCATGGAGACCGTCTCCGACGCCGCCCACGGCGCGTACCGGCGGCTCGTCGAGGACCCCGACCTGCCCGCGTACTTCTTCGCGTCCACGCCGGTCGACCAGCTCGCCGAACTCCACCTCGGCTCCCGGCCCTCCCGCCGCCCGGACTCCGGCGCCGGACTCGACGGCCTGCGCGCCATCCCCTGGGTCTTCGGCTGGACCCAGTCCCGCCAGATCGTCCCCGGCTGGTTCGGCGTCGGTACGGGCCTCAAGGCCGCCCGCGAAGCCGGACTCGACGTCGTCCTCGACGAGATGCACGAGCACTGGCACTTCTTCCGCAACTTCCTGTCCAACGTCGAGATGACACTGGCCAAGACCGACCTGCGGATCGCCCGGCACTACGTCGACACCCTCGTCCCCGACGAACTCCAGCACGTCTTCGACACGATCAAGGCCGAACACGAGCTGACCGTCCAGGAAGTCCTGCGCGTCACGGGCGAGAGCGAACTGCTCGAATCCAACCCGGTCCTCAAGCAGACGTTCCACATCCGGGACGCCTACCTCGACCCGATCTCCTACCTCCAGGTCACCCTGCTGCACCGCCAGCGGGCCGCGGCGGCACGCGGCGAGGAAGCCGACCCCGTACTGGCGCGGGCGCTGCTGCTCACCGTCAACGGCGTCGCGGCGGGACTCCGCAACACCGGGTGAGCCTGACGGCGCACCACCGGGCGAGCCTGACGGCCGGCCCGTAGAACACACACCGTTGGCCAGGGCGTGTGCCCTGGCCAACGGTCGTATCGGAGTACGGAAACCCCGCACGGACGCCCCGCCCGGACGTCCCGCCCTACAGCGCCGCGAACGTCGCTCCCAGCAACACCGTCCCCATCAGCCCCATCACCCACGCCGTACGCCGCAGCTTCATCCCGCCCGCCACCACCAGAGCCGCCAGCAGCAACGATCCCGCGAACGGCACCCACGCGTGCAGAACGCCGCCCGCACCGATGCGTACCGCCCGGTCCGTACCCGGCTGCACCGTCACCTCGACCTGCTCACCCTTGTCCGGAGCGGCCGCGGCGGCTATCGACACCTGCGTCCGGCGCCGGCTGCCCTCCAACGGCAGATACGGACCCGTACACCGGTCCTCATGGCAGGCCGTCACCGTCATCGTCCCGCGCTCCCGCGCCTCCACGAGCATCGCGTACTGCGCCGTGTTCCACGACGTCCAGACACCCGCCACCAGCAACAGCAGCGCCAGCGCCCCCATCAGCCCCATACGGGCGACGAGCAGCAGCCCGTACGCGCTCTCCCCATCCGGCGGGTACGGCTGCGTTTGACGGGGCGGCTGCGCTTCTTGCTGCTCGGGCGGCTCTTGGGCATGGCGGCGATCCTTGGCCATATGACTGCGCGCGGTCAACCTGGGACGCCGAGCCGTGCCACCTGGAACGCCGAGCCGTGCCACCTGGAACGCCGAGCCGTGCCACCTGGGACACCGGCCCGTGCGCCCCGGAACGCCGGCCCGTTCAGGAGTTGTACGTACTCTGCGCCCGCTCCAGACCGTCCAGCACCAGCCCCTCCACCGCGTCCGCCGCCCGGTCCACGAAGTAGTCCAGCTCCTTGCGCTCCGCACCGGAGAAGTCCTTCAGCACGAAGTCCGCCACCTGCATCCGCCCCGGAGGACGGCCGATACCGAACCGCACCCGGTGATAATCCGGCCCCAGCGACTTCGTCATCGACTTCAGCCCGTTGTGCCCGTTGTCACCGCCGCCCAGCTTCAGCCGCAGCGCCCCGTAATCGATGTCCAGCTCGTCGTGCACCGCGACGATGTTCGCCACCGGAACCTTGTAGAAGTCCCGCAATGCCGTCACCGGACCACCCGACAGATTCATGTACGTCATCGGCTTGGCCACCACCACCCGCGGGCTCCCCGGCCCCGGCGGACCGATCCGGCCCTCCACGACCTGCGCCCGCGCCTTGTGCGCCTTGAAACGCCCCCGCATCCGCTCCGCGAGCAGATCCGCCACCATGAACCCCACGTTGTGGCGGTTGGCCGCGTACTCCGGGCCCGGGTTGCCCAGCCCCGCGATCAGCCAGGGGCCCTCGGCGTCCGTCGTCATCCTCATGTCTCCTTGCAGCGACCCACCCTGAAACGGCTCAACCGCCGCCCCGCGCACTGGGTGCGGGGCAGCGGTTGACAGTAACGCGCGTTACGGGAGCGATCAGCCCTCGGCGGACTCGTCGCCCTCGCCCGCCGCCGGCGCCTCGGCCTGCGCCGCGACGACCTGGAGCACCACGGTCTCCTCGTCGATGGCCAGCGTCGAACCGGTCGGCAGGGTGATGTCCTTGGCGTGCACCGAGTCACCGGCGTCCAGGCCCGCCACGGAGACGGTCACCGACTCCGGGATGTGGGTAGCCTCGGCCTCCAGCGGCAGGGTGTTCAGCAGGTGCTCCAGCAGGTTGGCACCCGGCGCCAGGTCGCCCTCGACGTGGATCGGGATCTCGACGGTGACCTTCTCGCCCTTGCGGACGGCCAGGAAGTCCACGTGGACCAGGAAGCCACGGATGGCCTCACGCTGCACGGCCTTGGGGATGACCAGGAAGCTCTCGCCCTCCACGTCCAGGCGGATCAGCGCGTTCGAGTTCTTCAGCGCCATCATCAGCGCGTGGTTGTGGATGGCGACGTGCTTCGGCTCGGCACCGTGGCCGTAGATCACCGCGGGGACCATGTCCTCGCGGCGCGAACGGCGGGCGGCACCCTTACCGAAGTCGGTACGGATCTTGGCGTCGAGCTTGACCTCAGCCATGGCGGCACTCCTCGTAGTCGGCACGGTCGACGGACGACCGGACGGATCTGTGGGGCGTCACCCGGCCCACGACAGACCTGCTACGAAGAGCGCGTCGATAACGGACCGCCGCACCACAGAAAAGTGCGGCCTCCCTCGCCGAGCAACTCCATGAGTCTACCCGGCGGGGAGGCCGCCCCCAAAGTCGATCTCCGTGAGCCCCGCGGGCTACGGAATCCGGCTCACTGCTCCTCGAAGAGGCTGGTCACCGAGCCGTCCTCGAACACCTCACGGATCGCCCGCGCGATCGTCGGCGCCATCGACAGCACCGTGATCTTGTCCAGCTCCAGCTCGGACGGGGTGGGCAGGGTGTTGGTGAAGACGAACTCGCTGACCTTGGAGTTCTTCAGCCGGTCCGCCGCCGGACCGGACAGGATGCCGTGCGTGGCCGTCACGATGACGTCCGCCGCGCCGTTCGCGAACAGCGCGTCCGCCGCGGCGCAGATCGTGCCACCGGTGTCGATCATGTCGTCGACCAGGACGCAGACCCGGTCCTTCACGTCGCCGACGACCTCGTGGACGGTGACCTGGTTCGCCACGTCCTTGTCCCGGCGCTTGTGCACGATCGCCAGCGGCGCGTCCAGCCGGTCGCACCAGCGGTCCGCGACCCGCACCCGGCCCGCGTCCGGCGAGACCACCGTCAGCTTCTCGCGGTCCACCTTGGCGCCCACGTAGTCCGCGAGGACCGGCAGCGCGAACAGGTGGTCCACCGGGCCGTCGAAGAAGCCCTGGATCTGGTCGGTGTGCAGGTCGACCGTGACGATCCGGTCGGCGCCCGCGCACTTCAGCAGATCCGCGATCAGGCGGGCCGAGATCGGCTCGCGGCCGCGGTGCTTCTTGTCCTGACGGGCGTACCCGTACGACGGGATGACCACGGTGATGCTCCGGGCCGAGGCCCGCTTCAGCGCATCGATCATGATCAACTGTTCCATGATCCACTTATTGATGGGAGCCGTGTGGCTCTGCATCAAGAAGCAGTCCGCACCACGCGCCGACTCCTGGTAACGGACGTAGATCTCTCCGTTGGCGAAGTCGAACGCCTTGGTCGGGACCAGCCCGACACCCAGCTGGTGGGCGACCTCCTCAGCCAGCTCGGGGTGGGCGCGGCCGGAGAAGAGCATCAGCTTCTTCTCGCCGGTCGTCTTGATCCCGGTCACAGCAAATCTCCTCAGATCCTGTTTGCGTGCACTTATCACGGTACGCCCCGCACGGCGCACCCGAGCACGATCACTGCTCGCCGTCGGACTCCTGGCCAGCAGCAGACGCAGCCTGCGCGGCGGCGCTTCCGGGACGCTTACGCGCGACCCAACCCTCGATATTCCGCTGCTGGCCGCGCGCGACCGCCAGCGAACCCGGGGGCACATCCTTGGTGATGACCGAGCCGGCAGCGGTGTACGCACCGTCCCCGACCGTGACAGGAGCCACAAACATGTTGTCCGAGCCGGTCCGGCAGTGCGAACCGATCGTCGTGTGGTGCTTCGCCTCGCCGTCGTAGTTCACGAACACGCTCGCCGCACCGATGTTGGTGAACTCACCGATCGTCGCGTCACCCACGTACGACAGGTGCGGCACCTTCGTGCCCTCACCGATCTTCGAGTTCTTCATCTCCACGTACGCGCCGGCCTTCGACTTCGGCCCCAGGTCCGTACCCGGACGCAGGTACGCGTACGGACCCACACTCGCCCCCGGACCGACCTTCGCACTGTCCGCGACCGTGAACGACACCTTCGCGCCCTCACCCACCGACGTGTCCTTCAGCCGCGCGTCCGGACCCACCTCCGCGTGCGCCGCGACATGCGTACCGCCCAGCAGCTGCGTACCCGGGTGCACCGTCGCGTCCGCCTCGAACGTCACCGACACGTCCACCCACGTCGTCGCCGGATCCACGACCGTCACACCGGCCAGCATCGCCCGCGTCAGCAGCCGCTCGTTGAGCAGGCGCCGCGCCTCCGCGAGCTGCACGCGGTTGTTGATGCCCAGGATCTCCCGGTGATCGTCCGCCACCGCCGCACCGACCCGGTGCCCGGCCTCGCGCAGAATCCCCAGCACGTCCGTGAGGTACTCCTCACCCTGGCTGTTGTCCGTCCGCACCTTGCCCAGCGCGTCCGTCAGCAGCTGCGCGTCGAACGCGAACACCCCGGAGTTGATCTCCCGGATCGCGCGCTGCGCGTCCGTGGCGTCCTTGTGCTCGACGATCTCCGTCACCGCGCCGGTGTTCTCGTCCCGCACGATCCGGCCGTACCCGGTCGAGTCCGGCACCTCCGCCGACAGCACCGTGACGGCGTTGCCGTCCGCCGCGTGCGTGTCACCGAGCTTCTTCAGGGTCTCGCCGGTCAGCAGCGGGGTGTCGCCGCACACGACGATCACCGTGCCGTCGAGGGTGACACCACCGTTGCCCAGCTCCTCCAGGCCCATGCGGACGGCGTGACCGGTGCCGTTCTGCTCGTGCTGGACAGCGGTGCGCACATCCGGGTCGATCTCGGCGAGATGCCCGCCGACCTGCTCACGGGCGTGACCCACGACCACCACGAGGTGCTCGGGGTCCAGCTCACGGGAGGCGGCGACGACGTGCCCCACGAGGGAGCGACCGCAGATCGCGTGCAGAACCTTGGGGGTCGACGACTTCATGCGGGTGCCCTCACCCGCTGCGAGAACGACGACGGCGGCCGGGCGGTTGGCGCTCACGGGGATGCCCTTCGGCTTCTTCGGGTGGTGGACACCCGAAGGATACCGGTGCGGTTTGCGGCCGAAACGCGGGCGGGTCCCGACCTGGAGGTCAGGACCCGAACAGTGGCTCCGCCGGCTGGATTCGAACCAGCGTCTCAAGGCTCCAAAGGCCTGCGGGATGCCGCTACCCCACGGCGGATCACTGCTTCAGACCCTACCTGAGAGTCTGCCGGTCCTGGGGCCCCCGGGCGGCGGCCGTGATGCCTTGCCACCAGCCTTCGATGCGACGGTACAGCTCCGTACCTTGCAGGACGCGGACGACCAGACAGCCGTGGTAGTCCTCGCCGACATTCTTGCGGACGGTCTTCGGGTTGTGCTTCTTCAGCGTCGTCTTGCCGAAGGCCGCGACGTCGACGCCCACCAGGTCGGCCCAGTAGCGCTCGGACGCGGCCACGTCGGCGGACTCGTGGATCATCACTCGGAAGCGCAGCCGGCCGGGGTCGACGCCCAGCAGGGCCAGCCAGGCCAGATAGACGTGGATCATGGTCGGGTCACTGTTGATGAAGGTGACGGTCTCGGACATGCGGTACGGCTTGCTCTTCGCCCCCTCGGACCAGTAGAGCCCGACGCCCACCAGCATCAGTTCGCGGTCGCAGAGCGTGCCGATCTCCGCCATGGCCGAGGCCCTGGTCTGCTGCCGTTCCCTGTCCCGCACCGCCAGCTCGTGCTCCCAGCGCTTACGGTTCGCGAGTTTCGCCTGCTCAGCGGCCGACCGCCGAGGCGGCGGTTTGGGCAGGTCGCGGACCCACAGGGAGATCGAACTCTTCGAGCAGCCCAGCTCGACCTGGATCTCGTCGTACGTCATGCCTTGCGTGCGCAGCTCCCGCGCCCTCGCCCGCAGGTCGTCCTTCGCGTTCGGGCGGCGGGTCCAGTCGGGAGGTGGTTCGCCTTCGAGGAGGCGGTTGAGGATGTCGTTGTTGTGGATGTGTAAGCGGTCGCGGATCTGGCGGCGGCTCAGGCCGTCGCGGCGGAGGGTGACCGCCTGGTCGCGCAGGGACTCGAAGTCCGGCCGTGTGTGGTGGTGCATGGGGTCAGCTTCAGGCCGGGCGGTGTACAGACGGGTCGAAAATGTGGGCGATTCAATAGTTCGAGGGAAAACAGGAAAGTACTGGTCCGTAACGGTGCACTCGCGTGCAGAGCGCTCGACGGAAAATCGCTCGCAGCCGCCCGTAGGCTGGTCGGTATGACCGCAACGGGGGCAATCGAAGCTACGGGTGCGCGGGACGCGCCCGCCGGGCCGTGGTGGTGGCCGCGGCGGCGGAGTGTGGTGCTCGACGTGTCGTTGGCCGTCGTGTCGACCGTCGAGACCGTGGTGGAGGGTCTGGACTTCGCGGGTGACACGGGGCTGCCGGCGTGGGCCGGGCTGCTGCTCGGGCTGGTCGTGGGGCCGGTGCTGCTGCTGCGGCGCCGGTGGCCGGTGGCCGTGGTGCTGGTGTCGGTGGCGGTGACGCCGGCGCAGATGGGCGTGCTGCTGGGCATGATCGGTCTGTATTCGCTGGCGGTCTCGGACGCGCCGCGGCGGGTGATCGGGCTGCTGGCGGGGATGGCGGTGGCCGGGACGCTGGTCTCCGGTTTCTTCACCATCCGGCAGGACGTGGGGGTGAGCCGGACTTCAACCCGCCGTCATGGTTCGTGCTGGTGATGGCGGCGGTGGTGGCGCTGGTGGTGACGGCTCCGCCGGTGTTGTGGGGGTTGTACGTCGGTGCGCGGCGCCGGCTGGTGGAGAGTCTGCGGGAGCGGGCGGACGGGCTGGAGCGGGAGTTGTCGCTGCTGGCGGACCGGGCCGAGGAGCGGGCGGAGTGGGCGCGCAACGAGGAGCGGACGCGGATCGCGCGGGAGATGCACGACGTGGTGGCGCACCGGGTGAGTCTGATGGTGGTGCATGCGGCGGCGTTGCAGGCGGTGGCGTTGAAGGATCCGGAGAAGGCGTCGCGGAACGCGGCGCTGGTGGGGGACATGGGGCGGCAGGCGTTGACGGAGTTGCGGGAGATGCTGGGGGTGCTGCGGACGGCGGAGGGGGCGTCGGGGCGTTCGTCGGCGCCGGTGTCGGACGAGCCGGAGCGGTTGGTGGCGGTGGCGTCGAAGGCGAAGACGAAGGCGGCGGGGGAGGCCGCGGGTGCCGGCGGTTCGTGGTCGGAGGGTGCGGAGAGGCCGGGCCGGGTGGCGGAGGCCGGGTCGGGGTCCGGTGGTGGTGCGGTGCGTGGTGGTGCGGCGGTGGTGACGGCGGAGCCGGAGGGGGAGGGGCCGTCGCTGGCGGAGCTGGGGGATCTGGTGGGGCAGTCGCGGGCTGCCGGGATGGCGGTGGAGCTGTCGGTGGACGGTGTGGCCGCGGAGGGTGGTTATCCGCCGGGGGTGGAGCAGACGGTGTACCGGGTGGTGCAGGAGGCGCTGACGAATGTGCACAAGCACGCGCCGGGTGCGCGGGCCCGGGTGCGGTTGGCGCATCGTGAGGGTGAGGTGGCGGTGCAGGTGGAGAACGGTCCGTCGGAGCGGGGTGCGGCGGACGTGGGGTTGCCGAGTGGGGGGAACGGCCTGGTCGGTATGCGGGAGCGGGTGACCGGGCTGGGTGGGGTGTTCGTGTCGGGGCCCACGGAGGCGGGTGGCTTCCGGGTGTCGGCGGTGCTGCCGGGGCGGTAGGGGGCGTACGGGGAGGTAAGGGGCGGTAAGGAGTGGGAGGAGAGCGGTGGGGGCCGGCTCCGAGGGCGGGAAGCGTGGCCCCGTTCAGCTCTCCCGTGCCGTGGCCTGGCTGAGCCGGGTGGGGCGGATGCCGAGGACGAGGGTGTTGAGGGCCTGGTCGATGTGGGGGCCGAGGTACCAGTCGCCGGTGTGGTCGAGGCTGTAGACGCGGCCTTCGGTGTCGATGGCGAGGACGGCCTGGCCGCCGGCTTCCTGTCCGAGGGGTGCGACGTCGGTCTCCAGGGCGCGGCCGAGGTCGCCGAGGGTGCGGGCGAGGTGGAGGCCGTGCAGGGGGTCGAGGGTGAAGGGGGTGGGGGCGAGGTGGCGTCCGGGGCCGGTGGGGGTGATGTCCAGGCCGCCGAATTCGGCCCAGGCCTCGACGGCGGCGGGGAAGACGGTGTGGCGGTGCCCGGCGGGGGAGGTGTGGGCGCGCAGGGCGTCGGCCCAGTGTTCGGCCTGCTGTATGTCCCAGCGTCCGGTGCGCCAGCCGGCGTCCTGGAGGGCGGCGTCGACGGCGACGGGGAAGCGGGTGGCCGAGGTCCGGTCGTAGGAGTCGTAGACCGGGGCGACGGGCGCGGCGGAGACCGGGGCGGTGGAGTCCGCGGACGGTGCGGTGGGGGGCATGGTGCGGGTCAGCTCCCTGCGTGCGTACCGATGGGCATGACGCCGAAGAAGGCGAGGAGGGCGTCGCAGGAGCGACAGGGGGAGCGTAGCTGCCGTGCAGGGGGTCGCCGTCCTCGCGGATGTGCCGGGCGGTGATTTTGGAGTGTTTCAGGGAGCGGCGGGCCTCGCCGTTGGTGAGGGGTTTGCGGGAGGCGCGTTTGCCGCGGTTGGCCTCGACGGCGGTGAGGTGGCGGCTGAGCAGGACGGCTTCGGGGCAGCGGCCGGTGAAGCGTTCGCGCTGGGCGGTGGCGAGGGTGTCGAGGAAGTCCTGGACGAGGTGGTGGAGCACGGGGGGTTGTTCGGCCTTGCTCGCGGTGCAGGTGAGGGTGCGTCCGCGTACGGAGAGGGCGGCGCCGACGGTGGGGAGGATGCCGTCGCGGCGGTGGCGGAGGGCAGGCGGACGGTCGTCGTCGGCGGTGCCGCTCCAGCCGACGCGGGGGTCTCCCGCGGTGGCGGTGTTGTGGTGTGCCGTGGTGCGCATGGTCAGTGCTTTTCCCTCCCCGAATCCCCGGGACGCCGGAGGTCCCCCGCAAGGGTAGGGGGAGGGTCAGCCTGCCAAATGTGGTGGGTGTTGGGGAAGTCGGGTGTGCTGTCGGTGATGTCACGGTTGTGTCCGGGTGCGGGGCCGGGTGGGGGGCCGGGTTCCGGGGTGTTCCGGTGGTGAGGGGGTCGGGGGCGGCGGGTGGTTGCGAGGTGGGGGCGCGCGGTGAAGTGGCGGTGTGCCGACGGCGGTTGGGGCGGGGCCGGGGGAGGCCGGTTGACGTGCGCGGGAGGGCGGGTTGCGGTACGGCATAGGCTGTGCCCAGTAGCCGGATTCAGCCAGGGAGCACCGCCATGACGTCAGGTCGGCACGGGCTGGGGGCACCTCCCGGCCCTCAGGTCGCGGGCCACGCCGCGCCACCGAACACGGCCTATGCCGGGCAGGTCGTGCATTTTCCGGATCCGGTGCGTGCGGCGCGGTATCCGCGGGGTGTGCCGGTGGACGGGTCGGGGTTCCCGGATTTCTCGTCGTACGCGCGGGCGGCGGCGGAGATCGCGGAGCCGCCGGAGGGTTTCGGCGTGGACGAGTTGCGGCTGACGGACTATGTGTCGGCGAACGTGGCGTTGCACGCGTGGGGGCACGAGCTGTGGGAGGACGTGCCGGCGGTGGCGACGCCGCACGGCTGGACGTGGCATCACGTGGCGGGTTCGCGGCGGATGGAGCTGGTGCCGGTCGAGGTGAAGGCGCTGTTGCGGCATCACGGGGGGCTTGCGACGGCGGCGGTGGACCACGGGAAGCGGGGGACGCGGCCGTTGCAGGACACGCGGCCGGTGCATTTCGGGTTGCCGCACCGGGAGCTGTCGGTGACGGAGGAGCAGGTGCGGCAGGCGGAGGAGGCGCTGGGGTACCGGCTGCCGGGTGCCTATCGTTCGTTCCTGAAGGCGGCGGGCGGGTGTGCGCCGGTGGGGGTGGGGCTGTACGCGGATCTGGGGCTGCTGGTGGACCAGCCGTTCTTCACGGTGCGGGACGAGGCCGCGCTGAACGATCTGGTGTACGTCAACAAGTGTCTGCGCGATCACTTCACCAAGGACTACCTGGGCGTGGGGTTCGTGCAGGGCGGGGTGATAGCGGTGCAGGTGCGGGGTGCGGCGCCGGGTTCGGTGTGGTTCTGCGCGTACGACGACGCGCGGGACCGGGACGGGTGGCCGGTGCGGGAGCGGGTGGAGCGGCTTCTGTTGCCGTGCGGGGCGGATTTCGACGATTTTCTGCGGGAGCTGGCGGGGAGTCCGCCGGAGCTGGAGACGGTGGCGGGTCTGATGGTGGACGGCGGCTTCGCGCGTGTCGTTCCGGTGGAGGGGTGAGGCGCGGTGGTGACGTTCGCGCAGGCGCAGGAGCGCGCGGAGCGCTGGGTCAACGAGGACGTGTCGGGTCCGTTCCAGCGTGAGGTGCGGGTGCGGGAGTTCGATCTGGGGTTCGTGGCCTGGGCGGAGGACCGCGCGGGCGGTCCGGCGACGGAGGGCGGCCGGGCCCGGCTGGTGATCGCGCGGGACAGCGGGGAGACGACGCTGTGGCCGGGGTTGCCGGTGGGTGAGGTGATCCGGCGGTACGAGGAGGAGTACGGCGCGGTGGCGGACGCCGTGGTGGCGGAGGCGCCGCCGCAGCGGATCGATCTGGAGGCGACGTCGTTCCTGCTGACGCCGCCGGAGTGGTTGCAGGAGGCGGCGGACCGGCGGACGTCGGGGGCGGGGCTGGTGGTGCCCGCGGGGGAGCCGGCCGCGTCCGCGGGGGCTCCTTCCGTACCGGCGGATGCCCCTTCCGTACCGGTGGATGTTCCTTCTGTGCCGGAACAGGATGCTTCCGTGTCCGTATCGGATCAGGCTGCTTCCGTACCGGTGCCGGGTCAGAGCGCTTCCGTACGGGACGAGCCGGCCGTCGTGACGCCGTGGGCGGGGACGGACGTCCGGGCGGACGAGGACGCCGACGACCGTTCGGTGGGGCTGCCCGCGACGGTCTTCGCGCCGCCGCTGGCCGGGTTCGACGACGAGGACACGCCGCCGGCGGGCGCGGGGGCCGAGGCCAGGACGGAACTGATCGCGGGCGGCAGCCGATTGCCGCGGACGATGATGGCGCCGGCGGTCGAGGAGGCGGGGGCCGGCGGGCCGGTGGCGCCGCCGATGCCGTCGTCGCCTCCGCCGGGGCCGGACGGGACCGGGCCGCACGCGGCGGGGCTGGCGGAGCTGCCGCCGCCGTCCGGGCCGCCGATCGCCGATGTGCCGCCGCCTCCCGTGTACGCGGCGGGGGCCGGTGCTGCCGAAGGGCCGGGCGCGCCGGACGGTGGTACGGACGCGTCGGCGCCCTCCGCCGCCGCTCCGGCGGGCGGGTACGTCCCGACGCAGCTCGTGTCGCAGCTCGACGCCGATCAGGTGGATCTGAGCGCGGTGGACGGACCGGAGCCGGCCGCGCCGGAAGGGGAGCAGGGGCCGCCTGCTCCGCCGTCGGCCGGTCCTGGCGCCGGCCCTGGTGCCGGTGGTGTGCACGCGGCCGCGACGATGCTGGCCGGTGGCGCCGCGCTGCCGTCCGACGCGGCCGGGTCGGGTGGTCCGGGGGCCCGGGCGGTGCTGGTGGCTCCGCCGGTCCCGGTGTGCCGCCGCCTCCGGCGCCTCCTGGCGTGCCGCCGGGTCCGCCCGGCGGGCCGAAGGCTTCCGGTACGCCGGGTGCGCCCGGTACATCCGGTACGCCCGGTGATCAGGCCCCGTCCGGCGCTGCGGGCGGCCCGCCCCCGCCACCGTCCGCGCCACCGTCCGCGCCGCCCTCGACCGGTCCCGGCAGTACGACCGGTCCTGGCGGTACGCCCGGCCCCAGCGGTACGCCCGGCCCCGGCGGCGGTGTGCACGCCGCCGCGACGATGCTGGCCGACGGCGCGGGAGCCCTCGGCGGCCCGGGGATGCCGCCGCCCGGCGTCCCGGGCCCGCCCGCACCCGCTCCGGCCGCACCCGCTCCGGCCGCCCCCGGCCCGCCCGCATCCGGCCCGGTGGCCCCCGGTCCGGCCGCGCAGCCGCCCGGGGTGCCGCCGTCCGCCGCGCAGCCGCCCGCCTCCGGCTCGTACGGCTATCCGCAGGCGCCGCCGTCCGGGCAGCCGACCGTCGGCCCCGGTTACATGGCCGTCCTGAGCTACCGCGCTCCGGACGGTTCGGAGCAGAAGATCGTGCGGCGTTCCGCGCCGGGCACCCCGCATCCGGAGTGGCAGTTGCTGCACGAGCTGCGCGGGATGAACGTCCCGCCGCAGCAGGTGCTGGAGCTGCACACGGAGCTGGAGTCGTGCGACGTGCCGGGCGGGTACTGCGCGCGGATGGTCCGTGAGACCTGGCCGCAGGTGCGGATCAGTCACACCGCGGCGTACGGGACGGAGCACGCCTCGCGGCAGCAGGGGTGCGCCACCTCGTGGAGCACCAGGGCGAGTTGCACCAGGTGGCGGACGGTCCGGCGCGGCCCGCGCCGGTGCGGGCGCCGTTGCCGCACCCGTCCCAGGTGCAGGCGGTGCCGCCGGTGCCGCCGCAGGTGTTCGGGCAGGAGCTGGAGCAGGCGTTCGGTCCGCAGGGGATCTTCCGGTTCGATCAGCGGGCGGTCTCCCGGCACGGGGTGCCGGAGGTGGTGGCGCAGACGCTGGTGTGGGCCGGGCTGCCGGTGGACTTCGGGCCGTTCTTCTGGGCGCAGGCGCAGCCGGGGCGTCCGGTGCCGACGCTGGCGGAGCTGGCGGCGGAGCGCGGGGTGCGGCCGGCTGCCGACGCGGGGTCGTACCTGGTGATGGGGAACGACTTCGGCCGTCAGCTGTGTGTGCAGTACGGGACGGCGCACATCGTGGCGGTGCCGCTGGACGGCGGTGCGCAGGGGCCGGGCGGGCTGCCGGCGGTGCCGCAGTTCGTGAACAGCGGGCTGCCGGAGTTCGTGCGCTGTCTGGCGATGCTGGGGCGGATGTGGCGGCTGCGGTACGGGCTGACGCCGGAGCAGGCGGGGCGTTGGACGGTGGACTTCCAGGCGCAGCTGGTGGCGTTGGACGCGCCGGCGCTGGGGTCGCCGGAGACGTGGTGGTCGGTGCTGCTCGAACAGATGTGGGACGGGTTGCTGTAGGGCGCGGCCGCGGGGGCGGGCGACGCGCCGGTTGCCGGTGGGCCGCCCGTGCCGCCTCCGGCGGCGCTCGACCTGCGGGGCGGGCGGGTCACCATGATCCTTCGTATATGGGTCAGCCGTCGTGGTCGCCGCAGCCTCCGTCGCCGGAGGGTACGTCGACGCTGTACCGGGCCGGGCACGGACGTGGGTCCGGGTCCGGGCGCGGGGGCCGCGGGGGCCGCCGTCCGGAGGGGCGGCGGCGCCGGCTGTCCTGGCCGAAGCGGATCGCGCTGGTGCTGCTGGTTCTGGTGGTGCTGGCGGTGGCGGGCGGGGTGGCGCTGTACGTCTGGGCGGGCGGCCAGGTGCGCCGTACCGACGCCGTCGCCGGCTACTCCGGCAGGCCGTCGCCGGGCAAGGGCACGAACTGGCTGCTGGTCGGTTCGGACAGCCGGGAGAGCCTGACGCCGGAGCAGCGTGAGCGGCTGCACGTCGGCAACGACGAGGGCCTGAACACCGACACGATCATGGTGCTGCACCACGGGGACAGCGGCCCCTATCTGGTGAGTCTGCCGCGGGACAGCTATGTGGCGGTGCCGGGGCACGGCCGGAACAAGGTGAACGTGGCGTTCGCCGAGGGCGGACCGAAGCTGTTGACGCGCACCGTGGAGCAGGCGACGGGGCTGCGGATCGAACGCTACGCCGAGGTGGATTTCCTCGGCTTCGTGAAGGTGGTGGACGCGCTCGGCGGGGTACGGATGTGCCTGGACAAACCGCTCAAGGATGAGAAGTCGGGTGCCGACTTCCGGGCGGGTTGCCAGGAGATGGACGGAGTGCGGGCACTTGCGTACGTACGGGCGCGGTATACGGATCCGGAAGGCGACCTGGGCCGGGTCAGGCGGCAGCGGCAGCTGATCGGCGCGCTCGGCGACAAGATGCTCGGGGCCAAGGTGCTGCTCAATCCGTTCGCGCTGGTCCCGGCGCTGGACGCGGCGCTGTCGGCGCTGACGGTGGACCGGGCGGCGGGCGTGCCGGACCTGGCACGCCTGGGCTGGTCGATGAAGAAGATCGCGGACGGGGCGGGTGCGGCGACCACCGTTCCGGTGGCGAACCCCGGGGTGAACCTGGGCGGTCTCGGTGATGTGGTGGAGTGGGACGAGCAGGGAGCGCGGCGGCTCTTCCAGGCGCTCCGCGAAGATGTCCCGATTCCGACTTCTAGCAGCAATTGACGCATCCTTGGACGATGGAAAGGGGCGGAGTGTCGCGTAACGGTCGCTTCGAATCGATCCAGAAAGATGTGCGCGCGAGTGCGCCGCACATCGGAGAGGGGCTTGAGGGATGAGTGCATCGGTTTCGCCTCACGGGTTCGAGATCGTACGAGGACGTGGCTACCGTCCCGAGGATGTCGACCGCCGGGTGGAAGGGCTCTCGGTCGACCGTGACTCCTGCTGGGAGCGCGCGGCACGGCTGACGGTCCTCGCCAACGAGATGACGGCCGAGCTGGCGGAGCTGCAGGAGTACGTCCGGCAGCTGCCGCCGCAGACGTACGAGTCGCTGGGCGACCAGGCGCGGCTGATCCTGACGACGGCGGAGGCCGAGGCGGCGCGGCTGCGCAAGGACGCCGAGGAGGCGGCCGAGCGGGCGCGCGAGGAGGCCGAGGCGTACGCGCGGCAGATCCAGGAGGCCGCGGACCGGGCCGCGCAGGAGCTGCGGGACGAGACCGAGGACCAGGCGCGCCGCACGGTCGAGGCGGCGTGGGCCGAGGCGGACGCCATCGAGGCCGCGGCCGTCAAGGACGCCGGGCAGTGGCGGACCGCCGCCCAGGACGCGCTGCACGAGATGGAGCAGCGCACCACCGGGATGCTGCGCGAGCAGGAGCAGGAGCAGACCGAGGAGTGGGAGGCGGCCGGCCGCGACCTGGCGGCGCAGGAGGCCGACCTCGAACTGCGGGTGGCGGAGCTGGAGGAGCTGGGCCGGGCCAAGGTCGCCGAGGCGGAGCGCTTCCTTACGGAGGCCGAGGAGGCGGCGCGGCACCGCGACGAGGACGCCGAGGCGCGCGCATCCGACCTGCTGGCGCAGGCCAGGGTCGAGGTCGAGCGGATCGAGCGGGCCACCGACCGGATACTGCGTGAGCACACGGAGCGGCGCGAGAAGGTGCGCGAGCACATGACGCACGTCCGCAACACGCTGGCCGCCCTGACGGGCAAGGCCCCCGAGGAGGACGAGCCCGCGGGCGGCGCGGCGGCCGAGGGCGCCGGGGACGTCGCGGGCGCGGGGGCCACGACGAACGCGCAGGGCGGCACGGTGCTGCTGGAGAAGGCCGGTGGCACGGGCGAGGCCGACGTGGCCGACGAGGCCGGGGACGCCGGAGAGGCTGATGGCTCCGTCGGGAGCGACGGGTCCGTTCGTGCGCAGGAGGCCGCGGTGACCGGTACGGGTGCGACCGCGGCCGGGGAGCCCGCCGACACACGGGCGCCGGTGGACCCCGACAACGAGGACACCCTGGAGACGAAGCTGCCGCGGCTGCCCGAAGGGCAGCAGTGATACGGGCCGCGAACCCGGCGGGGAGGGCGGCGGGCGCCGAGCGGCGCGCGCCCCTTCCCCGCCGGGCTCCGTAGCGCCGTCAGCCGCCGCTTGCGGACCCGGCCGCCGGCTGCTCCTCTCCACCCGTACCGCTCGTACCGGCTGTACTGCCCGTACCGGCCCCGGCTCCGCCCCCGACGCCGTTTTCGGTCCCGGCCCCGGCTCCGACACCGCTCCCGGCCCCGTCCCCGGACGTGTCTCCCGGCCCGCTCCCCGGCTCCCCGTGGAGCGGGAAGCGGCGCGGCGCGAGCAACAGCAGGATCAGGAAGGCGAGACCGGCGGCGGCCGCGGCACCGAGGTAGACGTGCTCGACGGTGACGTCCACGGCGCGCCGCAGGTAGTCGGCGGCCTGCTCGGTGAGCGCGCCGGCGCTGGCCAGGGCGTGCGAGACGGAGTCCAGGTCGTCGGGCAGGCCCGGCCGGATGTCCGTGGGCGCGGTGGCCAGCCGGCCGTTGAGGGTGGCGTTGGCGACGGCGCCGAAGAGGGCGGCGCCGACGCACTGGCCGACCTGGCGGCAGAAGAGGATCGAGGCGGTCGCGGTACCGCGCTCCTCGAAGCCGACCGAGGACTGCACCCCGATGATCAGCGGCAGCTGGAAGATCCCGAGGGCGGCGCCGAGCGCGAACATGAGCAGCGCGGGCTGCCAGGCGGCACCGGGGTAGGGGAGCAGCAGGAAGGTGAGCAGGACGAGCGTGGCGGCGCCGATGCCGATCATGGAGCAGTTGCGGATGCCGACGCGGTTGTAGACGTGGCTGCTCAGTGCGGCGGACACCGGCCAGCTCAGGGTCATGGTGGAGAGTACGAATCCGGCCGCGATCGGGCCCAGGCCCAGTACGGCCTGGGCGTAGGTGGGCAGGAAGACGGTCGGCGCGACCATGAGCAGGCCGCCCGAGCCGAGCGCCAGGTTGACGGCCGAGATCGTCCGGCGGCGCCAGACCCAGCCCGGGATGATCGGTTCGGCGGCGCGGCGTTCGATGAGGACGGTGGCGGCGCCGCAGAGCGCGCTGCCCGCGAAGAACAGCAGCGAGGGCACGGAGAGCCAGGGCCAGGCGACGCCGCCCTGGACGAGGGCGGTCAGCAGCAGGCCGCCGCAGGCGAAGATGGCGAGCGCGCCGGGCCAGTCGACCCGGGGGCGCCGGGTGCGGTCCCGCGCGGGCAGTGATTCGCGGAAGTGCCGGACGACGAGCCAGAGCGCGAGGGCGCCCACCGGCAGGTTGACCAGGAAGATCCAGCGCCAGTCGGCGTAGGCGGCGAGCAGGCCGCCGAGGGCGGGACCGGCGACCGAGGAGGTCGCCCAGACGGTGGACAGCCTGGCCTGGATCTTGGGCCGTTCCTTCATCGGGTAGAGGTCGGCGGCGATGGTCTGGACGGTGCCCTGGAGGGCGCCGCCACCCAGTCCTTGCAGGACGCGGAAGGCGATGAGGGAGGCCATGTTCCAGGCGGCCGCGCACAGCAGCGACCCGGCCAGGAAGATGATCACACCGGTGATCAGGATGGGCTTGCGGCCGAAGGTGTCGGAGAGCTTGCCGTAGACGGGCAGGGTGACGGTGACGGCGAGCAGATAGCCCGAGAAGAGCCAGGAGAACACGGCGAATCCGCCGAGGTCGCCGACGATCTGCGGGACGGCGGTCGCGATGATCGTCGAATCGAGCGCGGCGAGCGCCATGCAGAGCATCAGGGCGGCCACGACACGGCCGCGCCCGGCGGGGGGCCGGGGTATCGGGGGTACGGGTGCGGCCGCCCCGGCCGCCGCGCCCGCCCCGGCCCCGGCGCCCGCCCCGGACGGCGGAACCCCACCGCCCCGCCCGGCTTCACCGCCCCGCCCGGCCTCCGTACTCCGATCGGCTCCCGCGCCCGTCCCGGCTCCCGGGCCCGTCCCCGCTCCCGCGTCCGTCCCGGCTCCCGCGCCCCCGCCGGCCCCCACATCCCGACCGGTGGTGCTGCTCACCGTCCCCGCCGCCCCTTCCGCTTCCGTCCGGCCCCTCGTGCGGTGGCCGCTCCTGCTGTCCTGACTCACGTGCCCCCCTCGGCTTTTGCGTGTACGCGACACCCTTCCACGCGGGCGCCGCCACCGGAACGGCATCCCGCGTCCGGGTCGGGCGGGTTGCCGGGGCGAGTGGAACGCGGGTGTCAGCAGGGAGTCGTACTCTTGGGGAAACCCGGCCCGTCGCACGTGCCGGGCTGCTCGCGTTGTTCGCCTCACCGGGACGGAAAAGCCATACTCATGAGCCTGACTGGTCTGCTCGACGCCGTCGCCCAGGACCCGGCGCTCGCCGAAGCCGTGCGGGCCGCGGCGGACGGCAACCGTCCCCAGGTGGACCTGGTCGGCCCGCCCGCCGCCCGCCCGTTCTCCATCGCCGCCCTCGCGCGCCGCAGCTCCCGTACGGTCCTGGCGGTGACCGCCACCGGCCGGGAGGCCGAGGACCTGGCCGCCGCGCTGCGCTCGCTGATGCCGGCCGGCGAGGAGAACGCGGTGGTGGAGTACCCGTCCTGGGAGACGCTGCCGCACGAACGGCTCTCGCCGCGCTCGGACACCGTCGGCCGCCGCCTCGCGGTACTGCGCCGTCTCGCCCACCCCAGCCAGGACGACCCGACCGCGGGCCCGGTCCAGGTGGTCGTCGCACCCGTACGCTCCGTGCTCCAGCCGCAGGTCAAGGGCCTGGGCAACCTGGAGCCCGTGGCGCTGCGCACCGGGCAGACGGCGGACCTGGAAGAGGTCGTGGACGGGCTGGCGGCCGCCGCGTACGCGCGGGTGGAACTGGTCGAGAAGCGCGGCGAGTTCGCGGTGCGCGGCGGCATCCTGGACGTGTTCCCGCCGACCGAGGAACACCCGCTGCGGATCGAGTTCTGGGGCGACGACGTCGAGGAGATCCGCTACTTCAAGGTCGCCGACCAGCGGTCCCTGGAGGTGGCGGAGCACGGGCTGTGGGCGCCGCCGTGCCGTGAGCTGCTGCTGACGGCCCAGGTGCGGGCGCGGGCCGCGGACCTCGCGGAGCGGCATCCGGAGCTGGGCGAGCTGCTGGGCAAGATCGCCGAGGGGATCGCCGTCGAGGGCATGGAGTCGCTGGCCCCGGTGCTGGTGGACGACATGGAGCTGCTGCTGGACGTGCTGCCGGCGGGCAGCATGACGGTGGTGTGCGACCCGGAGCGGGTACGGACGCGTGCCGCCGACCTGGTGGCCACCTCGCAGGAGTTCCTCCAGGCGTCGTGGGCGGCGAGCGCGGGCGGCGGAGAGGCCCCGATCGACGTCGGTGCCGCCTCCCTCTGGGGCATCGCCGACGTCCGGGACCGGGCCCGCGAACTGGGCATGATGTGGTGGACGGTCAGCCCGTTCGCCGCCGACGAGGAGCTGGACGAGGACACCCTCAAGCTGGGGATGCACGCCCCGGAGACGTACCGCGGCGACACCCAGCGGGCGCTGGCCGACACCAAGCGCTGGATCGCGGACGGCTGGCGGACGGTGTTCATCACCGAGGGGCACGGCCCGGCCGCCCGTACGGTCGAGGTGCTGGGCGACGAGAACATCGCGGCCCGCCTCGACCCGGAGCTGGGCGAGCTGTCCCCGTCGGTCGTGCACGTCTCGTGCGGCTGCCTCGACAACGGCTTCATCGACCCGGGCCTGAAGCTGGCGGTGCTGACCGAGACGGACCTGACCGGCCAGAAGTCGGCGAGCAAGGAGCTGGGCCGGATGCCGGCCCGCCGCCGTAAGACCATCGACCCGCTGACCCTCCAGGCGGGCGACTTCATCGTCCACGAGCAGCACGGCGTCGGCCGGTACATCGAGATGGTGCAGCGCACGGTCCAGGGCGCCACCCGCGAGTACCTGCTGGTGGAGTACGCGCCGGCCAAGCGCGGCCAGCCCGGCGACCGCCTGTACATCCCCACCGACCAGCTGGAGCAGGTCACCAAGTACGTGGGCGGTGAGGCGCCGACGCTGCACCGTCTGGGCGGCGCCGACTGGACGAAGACCAAGGCGCGCGCGAAGAAGGCCGTCAAGGAGATCGCCGCCGACCTGATCAAGCTGTACTCGGCGCGGATGGCGGCGCCCGGCTACACCTTCGGCCCGGACACGCCTTGGCAGCGCGAACTGGAGGACGCGTTCCCGTACGCGGAGACGCCCGACCAGCTCACCACGATCGCCGAGGTCAAGGAGGACATGCAGAAGTCCGTCCCGATGGACCGGCTGGTCTGCGGCGACGTCGGTTACGGCAAGACCGAGATCGCGGTGCGGGCGGCGTTCAAGGCCATCCAGGACGGCAAGCAGGTCGCGGTGCTGGTGCCGACGACGCTGCTGGTGCAGCAGCACTTCGGTACGTTCACCGAGCGGTACGGCCAGTTCCCGGTCGTCGTCAAGGCGCTCAGCCGCTTCCAGACGGACACCGAGGCCAAGGCCACCCTCGAAGGGCTCAAGGACGGCTCGGTCGACCTGGTCATCGGCACCCACCGGCTGTTCTCCTCCGAGACCAGGTTCAAGGACCTGGGCCTGGTCATCGTGGACGAGGAGCAGCGTTTCGGCGTCGAGCACAAGGAGCAATTGAAGAAGCTGCGCGCCAACGTGGACGTGCTGACGATGTCCGCCACGCCCATTCCCCGTACGCTCGAAATGGCGGTGACCGGCATCCGCGAGATGTCCACGATCACCACCCCGCCGGAGGAGCGGCACCCGGTCCTGACCTTCGTCGGGCCGTACGAGGAGAAGCAGATCGGCGCGGCCATCCGGCGTGAACTGCTGCGCGAGGGCCAGGTCTTCTACATCCACAACCGCGTCGAGTCCATCGACCGGGCGGCGGCCAGGCTCCGCGAGATCGTGCCGGAGGCCCGCATCCAGACCGCGCACGGCCAGATGGGCGAGAACCAGCTCGAACAGGTCGTGGTGGACTTCTGGGAGAAGAAGTTCGACGTGCTGGTCTCCACCACGATCGTCGAGTCCGGCATCGACATCTCCAACGCCAACACCCTGATCGTCGAGCGCGGCGACAACTTCGGCCTGTCCCAGCTGCACCAGCTGCGCGGCCGCGTCGGCCGTGGCCGCGACCGCGGTTACGCGTACTTCCTCTACCCGCCCGAGAAGCCCCTGACGGAGACCGCGCACGAACGCCTGGCCACCATCGCCCAGCACACGGAGATGGGCGCGGGCATGTACGTCGCGATGAAGGACCTGGAGATCCGCGGCGCGGGCAACCTCCTCGGCGGCGAACAGTCCGGCCACATCGCCGGCGTCGGCTTCGACCTGTACGTCCGCATGGTCGGCGAGGCCGTCGCCGACTACCGGGCGTCCCTGGAGGGCGGCGTGGAGGAGGAGCCGCCGCTGGAGGTCAAGATCGAGCTGCCGGTGGACGCGCACGTCCCGCACGACTACGCCCCCGGCGAGCGGCTGCGCCTCCAGGCGTACCGCGCGATCGCCGCGGCGTCCTCGGAGGAGGACATCACGGCCGTCCGCGAGGAGCTGACCGACCGCTACGGCAAGCTCCCCGAGCCGGTCGAGAACCTCCTCCTGGTCGCCGGCCTGCGGATGCTCGCCCGTTCCTGCGGCGTCACGGACATCACGCTCCAGGGCTCCAACGTCCGCTTCGGCCCCGTCGAACTCCGCGAGTCCCAGGAACTGCGCCTCAAGCGCCTCTACCCGCGCACGGTCCTCAAGCCCGCCACCCGCCAGGCCCTGGTCCCCCGCCCGTCCACCGGCAAGATCGGCGGAAAGCCGCTGGTCGGACGGGACCTGCTGGCCTGGGTCGGCGAGTTCTTGACGTCGATCCTGGGGTCCTGACGATCCCGGCGGCCCGGCCGGGGAAGCAGGCCGGGCCGCCGGAGACGCCGGGGCGGAACCGCCCGGGGCGGTTCCGCTGCCTCAGCTGCGTGCGGAAACGGCGAAGGTGTCGTACCCGCCGGGTCTCCAGGTCGGGTATCCGCTGCGGGCGTGCCTCAAGTACCTGATGAGGCACATCAGCGCGGAGCACGGGAAGCACGCCGGCATCGCGTTCACCGTCCCTGTCCAGCACTGCCGCGGATGCGGACCGGAGGCCGCGCGGCGCATCGCCCGGGCCGACGGCTGGCAGATCATCAAGCCCGGAAGGTCCGTCGGGAACCACGTGGCGCCTGAGGACCGTCAGGGCCTCACCCTGGCCGTCCCGGACCCACGCCTCCAGCCCGTACCGTCAACCGGCACGCCCTCCGAGAGGCTCTGAGAACTTCCCCTCAGCAGCCTTTGTGCTGCCTTCCGCCCGATTCAGGCACCTTGGCGGTGACCGGTAGGAGATATCGCTCTATGGTCGGGCTGCCCCGTGCGTCTCACGGGGCCAGCCGACCTCAGAGAACGGGATGTTCCCACCGTGATAAGACCCCGCCGCGCCGCCCTGTCCGCCGCCTCCCTGATCACTGCGGCCCTGGTCGCCCTCTCCGGGTGCACACCGGACGGCGGTACGGACAAGGGCGGCGCGGCGAGCCCGTCCGCGACGGCCTCCGCCTCGGCCTCCGCCACGCCTTCGCCGTCCGCGTCGCCGACCGAGAGCCCGAGCCCCAGTGCCACGCCGTCGGCCGCCGCGCCCACGCCGACTCCCGAGGCCGCCGAGCCGCCCGCGCCGACGCGTAAGACGCACCGGGCCGGCGGGGGTTCGGACTCCGGTTCCGGTGGGTCCGGCTCCGGTGGCTCGTCCTCCGGCGGCTCCGGATCGGGTTCGGGTTCGGGTTCGGATTCCGGTGGTTCCGGTAGTGACGCGTCCGGTGACGTGATTCTCGCGCCGTCCGGCAACCACTACCGCCGCGGCCAGTTCTGCAAGAAGGCCCATCTGGGGCTGACCACGAAGGACGCCCACGGTGCGACGCTGTCCTGCGAGATGCAGAGCGGGCGTCCGCACTGGCAGTGAGCCGTGCCCGCCGGGCGCTCGTACCGGCGGTGAGCGGAGCCGGTCCGCCGCCCGCCCTCACACCACGTACGCGGCGATCCGCCGTGCGCAGGTGAGGGGATCGGTGACCCCGGTGTCGACCTCGATGTCGTAGATGACGCCCCGGTGGACCGGTTCGGCCTGGGACGCCGCCATGCCGGTGATCCGGTCGCCGCGCGCGGCTTCGCGGGCGGCGGCCGTCTCCGGGGCGCAGCGCACGCCGACCCACAGCACCGACAGGCCCTTCAGTGTGCGGCGCCAGCGTTCCTGGCCTTCGGCGCCGCCGAGGAGGACCTCGTCCAGGAGGACGCCGGTGCCCGTGCGGGCGATGGCGGCGACGCCTTCCTGCCAGTCGTTCTGGAGGGCGCGGAAGACCGGGCCGACGGTGATGCTGCCGTCGGGGGCGAGGCCGAGGCCCGGTGCGGTCTCGGACGCCTCCGGTATGACGAGCGAGGGTGGCAGGGCCTCGATGAAGGAGTCGACGCCGAACGTCAGCCAGGGACGGGGCAGGATCTCCTGGAGCTGCCGGATCAGGGTGGAAGTGCCGGAGCTGGAGCCGCCGTTCAGGACGACGACGTCGGTACGGGTGCGGGACGGGCCGGTGGTCATCGGGCCACCGTACGGAGTCAGAGCCGGCCTGTCCGCTGCATCACCGCGACGCCGCCGGCGGCGCCGAGGACGCCGTACACGGCCTTGGGGTGGCGCTTGCGGGTGTCCTCCAGGGCCTGTGCGGGCTTGCGGCCGTCGTGCAGTTCCACGGCGACGTAGTCGGGGTCGATGCCTCGGGTGTCCCCTGTCCAGAAGACCCGGGTGCGGTCGGTCAGGCGGGAGATGGGCCGTATGTCGGCCTCGACCGTGGCGCCGTCGGGGATACGTTCCAGCAGGCGTTCGGCGGCCGTCGCGGACGGTGGTTTGCGGTAGGTGCCGGCCTCGGTGAGGCGGGCGAGCGGGAGGGTGGTGGTCAGGGCCAGCGCGGCGGCCAGTACGGCGGCGGGCAGGTGGTGGGCGTAGGCGCGGAGCCAGGGGCGCGCGGAGATCAGCGTGCGCGGCAGGGCGTCGGCCAGGGCGAGGAAGACCACCGGCATCAGGACGGCGTTGTAGTGCCAGTCGATGCCCCAGTAGTGCGGTTCGTGGGAGAGGAACCGCCAGCCGAGGGTGGGCAGCGCGGCCAGCAGCAGGGGCGAGCGCAGCGCGAGCAGGCCGGTGGTGGGCAGCAGGAGCCAGAGCAGGGTGCGGACGGCGGTGTCCGCCGGGATGCGGGGGCCGGGCCGCCGTCGCCGCTGAGCTTGTTCCAGTAGTCGTACGAGCCGGAGCCGTTGAAGCCGGGGATGATCACGCCGAGGGTGACGGCGGTGGCCGCGAGGCCGAAGGCGACGAGTGCGACGGCGAGCGGCACGGCGCGCCGCGCGCGGACGAGGATCAGCGCGCCGATGACGGCGGCGGTCACCCCCAGGTCCTCCTTGACCAGCACGAGCGGCGCCGCCCAGCACACCGCCGCGGTCCAGCGGCCGCGCAGCACCGCTTCCAGCGCGAAGGCGATCAGCGGTACGGCGAAGGCGATCTCGTGGAAGTCGAAGTCGACGGCCTTCTGCAGGCCCCAGGACAGTCCGTACGCGACGCCGACGGCCAGGCCGCGGCCCTGCCCCAGGTGGCGGACGGCGATCCGGGTCACCGGCACGGCCGAGAGCGCGAAGAGGAAGGCCTGCGCGAACAGCAGCGTCTGGGCGCTGGGGAAGATCCGGTAGAGCGGGGCGAGCAGGGCCAGGGCGGGGCTGAAGTGGTCGCCGAGGATGTTGGTGCCGGGGCCCTTGAGGTCGGCGACGGGGGCCCGCAGGTGCGCGTAGGCCCGTACGGCCTGCTCGAATATGCCGAGGTCCCAGGAGGACGTCGCCATCGAGCGGAAGCGCAGGACGGAGACCGTGGCGAAGAGGACGAAGAAGGCCGCGGCGGTCCAGTAGGGGAGCAGGCGCGGGCCGCGCAGGGCGGCGGTCCGGGCGCGGAGGCCGCCGGGGACCGGTGCGTATCCGCTCCCGGTGACGGGCACGGGCGTCGTCCTGCCGCTGGTCGCGGTTGCTGCGGCCGTGTCCATGGGCGTCCTTACTCTCAACTTCCGAAAAGATATCCGAGGCCGTTGAACCGGCCGGTATTGTCGCCTGCTTTGAGATGGGATGTCCCTCTTGTACCGGATACGGACCGTATCGTCGCCCCGCGTCAGGACCCTGCCCAGCACCCGCCGCGGCGGCGCCGTCGCCGCGGCCGGGCTGGCCGCGCTGCTCGCCCTCACCGGCTGCACACCCGGCGGCGGCAAAGGGGGCGGTACGGGAGAAGACGGCGGTACGGTGTCGTCCGTTCCCGCCGCGGGCGGCACCGCGCTGCACGCCGTCGGCACGCTCACCGTCAAGGGCCGCGCCCCCAAGACCGGTTACACTCGCGCGCGCTTCGGCACGGCCTGGGCCGACACGGACGGCAACCACTGCGGCACGCGCGACGACATCCTCAAGCGGGACCTGACGGAGGTGCGGTTCACCGACGGCCACTGCAAGGTCGCCTCCGGGACGCTGAAGAAGGACCCGTACACCGGCCAGGCGGTCCAGTACGAGCGCGGGCGCAGCAAGGTGGACATAGACCACCTCGTGGCGCTGTCGGACGCGTGGCAGAAGGGCGCGCAGCAGTGGCCGGGCCGCAAGCGCGTCGCGCTCGCCAACGACCCGCTGAACCTGATCGCCGCCGACTCCTCCGCCAACCGCCAGAAGGGCGACGGGGACGCGGCGACGTGGCTGCCCGCCAACAAGGCGTACCGCTGCGACTACGTGGCGCACCAGGTGGCGGTGAAGAAGAAGTACGGGCTGTGGGTGACGCAGGGGGAGAAGGACGCGATGACCCAGGTGCTCGGCGGGTGCCCGAAGCTGAAGCTGCCGGCGGGCGGCGGGCCGACGGAGGCGCCGGAACGGTTCACCGCCAAGTAGGGGCGGCACGGGGGTGTGCGACAGGCCGCCGGCCCGGTTCCGCGTGCTGCGGTTCCGGGCCGGCGGCCTGTCGGGGTCATGACGCAGGCCATGGCACAGGCCATGACACGGGTGCTCAGAGCGTGAGCTGCCAGTGGGTCGCCTTGTGGTCGAAGCCGGGGCGGACCTCGACGTCCAGGGTCTTCGCGCCGGCCGGCACGTCGAAGGCGAAGTCGGCGGTGGCGGTCTTGCCGGCCGTCACGGTGCCGCTGAAGCCGGCGCCGGACTTGTCGTCGTAGATCCGCTCGGCGGTCTTGCCGTCCTTGCCGGCGCGCGCCTCGACCGTCACCAGGTCAGCGGCGACGTCCTTGGTGCCCTTGTTCTCCAGCCGCACGGTGACCTTGTAGGACTTGTTGCCCTTCGCGTGCCCGATCGCGAACTCGCCGGGGGTGAAGGAGGCGGGCTTGGAGACGGTGACGTTCAGGCCGGTGCCGTAGACGGCGGTGGCGCCGCCCTGGTACTCCTTCGTGGCCGCGCCGCCGTCCTTCGGCTTGGCCTCCGAGCCCTCCATGGCCTTGTTGACCTCCTTCACCGCCTGGTCGACCGCGGTCACGGTGACGACCAGGCCGACCACCGACGCGATCAGCGCGAGGATGCCGAAGACCGTGCCGGTCAGGGCCACGCCCTTGTTGGTGGCCTGCCTGCGCTTGACCCTGCCGAGTCCCACCAGGCCGAAGATCAGGGCCAGTAGGCCGAGGATGCCGGCCAGCCAGAAGAGCAGCGGGATCAGGCCGCTGAGGGTGCCGATGATGCCGAGGGTGAGCGCGGCGATCCCCAGCCCGTTGCGTGCGGCCTGCTGCGGCGGCATGCCCGTCGGGGCCTGCGGGGCGTGTGGGTGGTGCATCTGGTGCGACATGGAGGTACGGCCCCTTCCGGGCGCTGGAGCGGGAGAGCGTCGGTTCGGGCGCAGGGGTGCCCCTGCGAACCGGGATGAGCCGGTTCCGCCGTGTGAACCGGTGGTGCGGTGGGTCAATAACAGCACTTCCTGTGAACCGAGTCAACACGGTTTACGGGGCGAAGGTGCTTCACGCTGTGAAGGGGACGGTGTCGTGTTCCTGGGTATGCTCGGCGACACAGGCAGGTGAAGGGCGAGCGGACGGGAGCCAGCCAGGTGCCGGACAGAGCAGCAGCGACATGGAACGGTCCGGCCGACGGCCCGGAACCCGCGCCCGTGACCGAGGTGACCGCCGCCGGCATCGCCCGGCTGGCCGGCGTCGGCCGCGCCGCGGTCAGCAACTGGCGCCGCCGGCACACCGGCTTCCCCGGCCCGTCGGCGGTACGGAGACCAGCCCCACCTTCGCCCTCGCCGACGTCGAGCACTGGCTGCGCGCCCAGGGCAAACTCGCCGAGGTGCCGCTGCGCGAACGGGTCTGGCAGCAGCTCGTCTCCCACCCGGACGGCGCCGCCACCGCCCTGCGGCACGCCGGCGCCGTCCTGCTGTTCGTCCGCGACCGGCCCGCCGCCTGGCGCCGCCTGAACGAGGCCGCCGACGACACCGAACTGGCCGGCCTGCTGCCCGCCCCCTCGCCTCGGTGCTCGCCGCCCACCTGGGCCGCCACCACCCCGTGCACGGCCTGACCCGCGACGCCCTCCTGCCCTCCGCCGCCCTCGTGCGGGCCACCGCGGAACTCGCCGCCGGCGAGGACGGCGCCGTACCGGCCTTCGAGTTCCTCCTGGGCCGTCACCTGGACGCCAACCCCCGGCAGTACACCCTCACCCCGCCCGGCCCGGCCGCCCTGATGGCCGCGCTGGCCGGCCCGGCCCGTACCGTCCTGGACCCGGCGAGCGGCACCGGCAGCCTCCTGGACGCGGCCGCCGACGCCGCCGAGGACACCGCGGAGCTGTACGGGCAGGAGGCCGACCCGGACCTGGCCGCGCTCACCGCGCTGCGCCTGGCCCTGCACGCCCCCGCAGCACAGGTGCGCGTGCACGCCGCCGACACCCTGCGCGCCGACGCCTTCCCCCAGCTCGCCGCCGACGCCGTCCTCGCCCACCCGCCGTTCAACGAACGCAACTGGGGCCACGACGAACTGGCCTACGACCCGCGCTGGGAGTACGGCTTCCCGGCCCGTACGGAATCCGAACTGGCCTGGGTGCAGCACGCGCTGGCCCGGCTGCGCGAGGGCGGCACCGCCGTCCTGCTGATGCCGCCCGCCGCCGCGTCCCGCCGCTCCGGCCGCCGCATCCGCGCCGACCTGCTGCGCCGCGGTGCCCTGCGCGCCGTGATCGCCCTGCCGGCCGGGGCGGCACCGCCGTACGGCATCCCGCTGCACCTGTGGGTCCTGCGCAAGCCGGGTGCCGCCGCCCAGCCCTCGCCGCACCTCCTCGTCGTCGACACCGCGGCCCTCGCCGCGGGCGGCGCCCCCGGCCGGGACAAGCCCGACTGGCAGGCCGTACGGACCACCGCGCTGGAGGCGTGGGAAGCGTTCGACCGGGACGGCGGGGTCGAGGAACGGCCCGGCGTACGGCGCACCCTGGCCGCCATCGACCTGCTCGGCGACGACGTGGACCTGGCCCCGGCCCGCCACCTGCCGCCCCCTCGGCCGCCGGGGGCCTCGCCGAACTGGCCACCGTCCGGGAGCGGCTGGCCACCACCCTGTCCCGTACGGCCGAGCTGACCCCGGACGCGGCGGGCGGCCCCGACACCGCGCCCGCCCGCTGGCCGCTGACCACCGTCGGGGAACTCGCCCGCGCCGGTGCCCTCGTGCTGCGCGCCGGCGGCCCCGGCACCGCGACCGCGGACACCGCGCCCGCCGTCCTCACCGAGCACGACGTCATCGGCGGCACGGCACCCAGCGGCGCGCTGCCCGAGAGCGGCGGGCCCGCCGAGGAGCCCGTCCTCGTGGCGGCCGGGGACGTCGTGGTGCCCGTCCTGGGCGGCGGCGCCGTCGCCCGCGTCGTCGGCGAGGACACCGCGGGCGCCGCCCTCGGCCGCAACCTCTTCCTCCTGCGGCCCGACCCGGCCGCCCTCGACCCGTGGTTCCTCGCCGGGTTCCTGCGCGGCACCGCCAACACCCGGCAGGCCAGCAGCTACGCGTCCACCGCCACCCGCCTGGACGTCCGCCGCCTCCAGCTCCCGCGGCTGCCGCTGGCCGACCAGCTCCGCTACGGCCGGCGCTTCCGTGAACTGGCCGCCTTCGAGGAGACCCTGCGCCTCGCCGCCCGGCTGGGCGAACAGCTCGTGCAGGGGCTCCACGACGGTCTGACGGACGGTTCGGTGACACCCGGCTGATTTCCTACAACCCCGGCGGCCTCAGCGGTGTCGTATATACGCTCGATCGCACCCGGCCGAGCATGTCCCGGCAACCGCACCCACCGCCCCACGCCGGGCCTCGATCCGTCAGGAGCAGTCATGCACGGCCCCGCCCCGGCAGCACCGCCGCACCGTCCCGCGCCGCACCGTCCCGCGCCGCACCGGACGGCCGTCCTGCTGCGGGTGGTCTTCGTGGCACTGGCCGTGCTCAGCCTCGGCTTCCTGGCCTGGGTGACGCTGCTGCGCGCCGCGCTCGTGCAGCGCCGTCCGCTGGGCTGGTGGGTGTTCGGCGCGGACCTGGCCCTCGTCCTCGCCGCGATCGTGGTCGCCGGCGGCCACGACGAGAACTCCTGGCAGTCGAACGCCAGTGCGGCGCTGATCCTCCTTCAGATGGCCGGGGTCGTCGTGTACTACCTCGTCGTCGACGGGCGCGCGCAGCGCGGCACGGCCGAGTGGCCGCAGTACGGGACGGCGGGCGCGGGGAGCGGCTACGGCGCGACCGGAGCGGGGTACGGCCATCCGGGGCCGGAGGGCACCGGGTACGGCTATCCGGGGCCGGACGGTGCCGGGTACGGCTACCCCGGGCCGGGCGCCGCAGGCTACGGCTACCCCGGACCGGCCCAGGCTCCGGCCCCCGCGCAGGCCCCCGTTCCGGCCCCCGCACCGCCCGCCCCGAACCCGTACGCCGGACCCCAGCTGCCGCCTCAGCAGCCCCGCGCCACCCCCGCCGCCCCCTACGCGTCCCAGCCCCAGCGCATCGACCGCGTGCGCGCCGAACTGGACGAGCTGAGCAACTACCTCCGCAAGGAGGAGGGCCGTTGAACGGACGCGTCGTCGCCGAGCGTTACGAACTGTCCGCGCTGCTCGGCCAAGGCGGCATGGGCCAGGTCTGGATCGCCTACGACCGCCGCCTGGACCGCCGCGTCGGCGTCAAACTGCTGCGCCCCGACCGGGTGTCCGGCACCCCTGACGCGGAGGAGATGCGCCGCCGCTTCGTCCGCGAGTGCCGCGTCACCGCGCAGGTCGACCACCCCGGTCTGGTCACCGTCCACGACGCGGGCAGCGACGGCGACGACCTCTTCCTCGTCATGCAGTACGTCGAGGGCGCGGACCTCGCCGACCACCTGGCCGAGCACGAGCCGTACCCTGGCCGTGGGCGGTCAGCGTGGCGGCGCAGCTGTGCGCCGTGCTGGCGTCCGTGCACGCCGTGCCGATCATCCACCGCGACCTGAAGCCGCGGAACGTGATGGTCAAGCCGGACGGCACCCTCACCGTCCTCGACCTCGGCATCGCCGCCGCCCTGGACACCGACACCACCCGCCTGACCAGCACCGGATCGCCCATCGGCAGCCCCGCCTACATGGCGCCCGAGCAGGCGATGGGCGGCTCGGTCGGTCCGTACACGGATCTGTACGCGCTCGGTGTGCTGCTGCACGAGCTGCTCAGCGGCGAGGTGCCGTTCGCCGGTTCCACGGCGCTGGGCGTGCTGCACCGCCACCTGTACGAGCCGCCCGTACCGGTGCGCCGCCTCCGGCCGGACGTGCCCGAGCAGCTGGAGGCGCTGGTCCTGCGGCTGCTCGGCAAGGACCCGCAGGAGCGCCCCGCCGACGCGCAGGAGGTCTACCAGGCGCTGGTGCCGCTGCTGCCCACCGCGGCCCAAGGCCGGGCCGGTACGGGCACGGGCGCGCCGATGGACCCGACCCGCCCGTTCCTGCACCCGCACGCGCCGTGGCCCGCCCGCGCGGCAGCGCCCCCGGCCCCGCAGCCGGTCGTGGCCGCGCCCGCCGTACCGCGGCAGCCGGCCGCGGCGCCCGCGGCCGGCTACGCCCCGCCGCCCCCGTACCCGCCCGTGGGCACCGACCCGCGGACGTCCATAGGAACCGGCGGCTTCCGGCCCCAGGGAGCCGCCGACCTCCGGACCTCCGGCACCGGCGGCCCCGACGTCGCCGCGGCCGTGGACGAGGTCAAACGCCTCCTGGACCAGGGCCGCATCACCCACGCCGTGGACATCCTCGGCGGCATCCTGCCGGCCGCCGCCGCCCGGCACGGCGCCCACTCACCGGTCGTACGGACCCTGCGCAAGCAGTACGCGGCCACCCTCATGGACGACGGCCAGTACCGCCGGGCCCTGCCGGAACTGCGCACACTGGCCGAGGAGTTCGGCCGGGACACCGGCCCCGGATCGGCCCGGCAGGCGCTCCAGTTCCACTACGAGGCCGCGCAGTGCCTGGAGCAACTGGGCGAGGTGACCCAGGCGCTGGGCGAGTACCGCGCCCTGCTGCCGCACTTCGAGCGCTACCCGGACGACCCCATGAGGCCCCTGGAGATCCGGCGTTCCATCGGCCACCTCCTGCTCGCCCTCGGAGAACGCGGCGCCGCCCAGGAAACCCTCTCCCGCCTCCTGCACGACGCGGAACGCCTGCACGGCCCGCACGGCGCCTTCCCGGCGGAGGTCCGCCGCACCCTGTACTGGCTGGGGCAGGTACGCGGCTGACGCCGTGGGCGGCGGGGCAGGCACCGGGGGAGAACCGGAAGAGAAACCGCCTTCCGGGCAACTCGTTGGTCGAATCAGTGGCCCGGGCCCCGCGGACTCTTTAGCATCGGCATCGATCAACACCAGGTTTGCCGGGTCGGAAGAGCCGCACGTCGCACGTCGCCGCACCGCTGTCGCATGTCGCACCCTGCCAGGAGGCTTGATGTTCCGCCGTAGGACCGCGCTTCCCGTTTCCGCCGCTGCCGCCCTGTTGGCCGCCCCGCTGCTCACGGCCTGCGGCACGGAGGCGCATCCCGGCGCCGCGGCCGTGGTGGACGGGCAGCGGATCAGTGTCTCGCAGCTCCAGTCGCGGGTACGGGACGTACGCGCCGCCCAGGAGAAGTCCCCGCAGGCCGCCCAACTGGTGGAGAACACCGGGAAGCTGAGCCCCGCCACCCTCAACGGCATGATCTTCGACCGGGTGCTGGAGCGTGGCGCGAAGGACGCCGGGGTCACCGTCTCCCGGCGCGACGTGCAGCAGTGGCGCGCGGCGGCCGAGCGCAGCGCGGGGGCGCGGACCGGCTGAAGGAGATGTGGCTCCAGCAGGCCATCGCGCCCGGCGAGATCGACGCGGTGGTCCGCAACCAGCTGCTGCTGGACGGCGTCGCCAAGAGCATCGGCGCCGACCGCGGGCAGCCGCAGGGCCAGCAGCGGCTCGCCGAGTCGCTCGCCGGGACGTCCCGGAAGATGCGCATCGACGTCAATCCGCGCTTCGGGAAGTGGGACGACAGCCAGGTCGTCCTCGGCGGGACGAAGGAGCCGTGGGTCAAGGACGTGACGGGCGCGCAACAGCAGCAGCAGACCTGAGAGCCGGTGCCATGACCCCGGCCGGGGGCGCGGCGCAGGCGAGGCCGTGCGTTACGTTCGTCGGGTGAACGCTGACGCCACCGACGCCCCCGGCACTCCGCAGACCCCCGCCCCCGGCCGCCTGGTCCTGCTCACGACCAGCCACCGGGTCGCACCCGGCCTGCTGTCCTGGCCCGCGTGGCAGACGCTGCGCGCCGCCGACCTCGTGCTGAGCGCCGACGCCGCCCACCCGCAGCTGCCGTATCTGCGCGAGGCGGGCGTCGAGGTCGGTACGGAGGTGCCGGGCGCCCGTGAGCTGGTGGAGTTCTGCCGGGCCGGGGACCGTACGGCGGTCGTGATCACCTCGGCCGACGGCGACTCGGAGCTGACCGACGGCCTGGCCCGGATGGCGGGCTCCGGCCGGGAGACCATGCCGGACCTGGAGCTGCTGCCGGGCTCGTACGACCTGCCGGGCGCCCGCCTGCTCGACCTCGTCCAGGTCATGGACCGGATCCGCCGCGGCTGCCCGTGGAGCGGGGTGCGCACGCACCAGGACCTGGCGAAGTACGGCATCGAGGAGATGTACGAGCTGGTCGAGGCCATCGAGGACGGGGACCGGGAGGCGGTGCGCGAGGAGCTGGGCGACGTACTCCTCCAGGTCGTCTTCCACGCCCGGATCGCGCAGGACGACCCGGACGAGCCGTTCTCCGTCGACGACGTGGCGGGCACGATCGTGGAGAAGCTGATCCACCGCCACCCGCACATCTTCGGCGAGGACGAGGCGCACACCCCCGAGGACGTCAAGGCCCACTGGACGCGGACGAAGGCGGCCGAGAAGCAGCGCGCCTCGGTCACCGAAGGCATTCCGGTCGGCCAGCCCGCCCTGGCGCTGGCCGGCAAGCTGGCCTCGCGGGCGCGCGCGGCCGGTATCGACGCCCTCCCGGCGGGCGAGGGGTTCGGGTACGAGCTGCTCGCGCTCGCCGTACGGGCCGAAGCCGCCGGCACGGACCCGGAGACAGCGCTGCGCGCCGCCGCCCGAACCTACCGGGACGCGATCCGGTCCGCCGAGGAGGCGGCCTCCGGCGCCACGGGCTGAGCCCCGGGCCGCCGGCCGCGGTGGCGCAGCCGTTCGGCCGTCCAGACGGCGGCCACGGCCGCGCCCAGCACCGCGCCCACGCCGCACACCCCGCCCCAGCCGGCCGCGCCCCACACCGCCGAGGTGAGCGCCGAGCCGGCCGCGCCGCCGACGAAGTAACTGGTCATGTAGGCCGAGTTGAGACGGTTACGGGCCTCCGGGCGCACCGCGTAGACCAGGTTCTGGTTGCTGATGTGCACCGCCTGCACCGCCGCGTCCAGGACGACCACCCCGGCCAGCAGGGCCACCAGCGGCCAGACGCCGCCCGCGCCCCCGGTCGCCAGCAGCGCCCAGGAGCCGAGCAGCAGGAACGCGCCCGCACCGGTGACCCGGTGGGCCAGCCCCCGGTCGGCCAGCCGTCCGGCGGCCGAGGCGGACAGCGATCCGGCCGCGCCCACCAGGCCCAGCAGCCCGATCGCCGACTCCGACCAGCCGTAGGAGGGGCCGGACATCAGGAAGGCCATCGCCGTCCACAGCACACTGAACGCGGCGAAGGACAGCGCGCCCAGCGCTGCCCGCCAGCGCAGCACCGGTTCCTGTACGAAGAGGGCGAGCGTGGAGCGGATCAGCGCGGGGTAGCGCAGTCCGGCGCCGGTGTGCAGCGCGGGCAGCCGTAGCCGTAGCAGTACGGCCATCAGCAGCATCAGGCCCGCGTTGACCCAGTAGACGGTGCGCCAGCCGCCGAGGTCGGCCAGCAGTCCGGCAGCCGTACGGGCCAGCAGGATGCCCAGCAGCAGCCCGGTCATGACGGTGCCGACCGTACGGCCGCGTTCGGCGGGCGGCGCGAGGGAGGCCGCGTACGGGACGACGACCTGGGCGGCGACGGAGGTCAGACCGGTCAGGGCGGTGCCGATCAGCAGCAGCGTCCCGTTGGGCGCGCTCGCCGTCACGGTCAGGAAGACCGCGGTGGCCGCGGTCAGGCCCACCGCCAGCCGCCGCCGTTCCAGCAGGTCGCCGAGCGGCACGAGGAACAGCAGCCCGAGCCCGTAGCCGACCTGCGCGACGGTCACCACCAGCGCGGTGGCGGCCGCCCCCAGGTGGAGGTCGCGGCCTATGACGTCCAGCAGCGGCTGGGCGAAGTAGTTGCCCGCCACCGACAGGCCGGTCGCCACGGACATCAGCAGCAGCGTGCCGCGCCCCAGCCCGGGATGCCCCTCTACCTGGGAAGCCATCAGGTCCCTTTCCGTACGACGCGCCGCCCTGACGGTGGCGCTCGGGCTCTCAGCTTCCGCCGCGCCGGGCGATGAGTCCAACACATGGTTTTCATCGCATCCATCGTGAAACGCGATCGACGCGCCCCGACGGACGTCTCCGCCTGGCTACGCTCGCCGCCATGGAGCTGCAACAGATGCGGTACGTCGTCGCGGTCGCCGAGACCGGCGGCTTCACCCGCGCCGCCGAACGCTGCCACGTCGTGCAGTCCGCGCTCAGCCACCAGATCGCCCGCCTGGAGAAGGAGCTGGGCGCCCGGCTCTTCCACCGGACCAGCCGCAGCGTGCGGCTGACGGCCGCGGGGAGGCGTTCGTGCCGGTCGCCCGGCAGGCGCTGGAGGCGGCCGAGCGGGCCCGCGCCGAGGTGGAGGCGGCGGTCGGGGAGGTACGCGGCCGCCTCGCCGTGGGCGCGATCTCCACCGTCGCGGCCGTCGACCTGGCCCGCGAGCTGGGCGCCTACCGCGCCCGCTACCCGCAGGTGCGCATCAGCCTGCGCATGGAGATGAGCGAACAGCTCATCGACCAGGTCCGGCAGGGCGCGCTGGACGTCGCCTTCGTCGGTCTGGTGCCCGGCGCCCGCAGTCCGGGCGTACGGGAGCGGGCCCTGGCCCACGGCGAGCTGGTCGCCGTCGTACCGCCCGGCCACCCGCTGGCGGGCCGGGAGTGGACGGACCTGCGGCGGCTGGCCCAGGAGACCTTCGTGGACTTCACGGCCGGGTCGGCGGCGCGGCGCCAGCGGGACGACGCGTTCCGCGCGGCGGGCCTGACGACCGAGGTGGCCTTCGAGGTGACCACCGTGGAGTTCCTGGCCAAGCTGGTCCGCGCCGGGCTCGGCATCGGCATGGTGCCGCTGGCGTTCGCCGCGGAACTGACCGGGCTGAGCGTGGTGCGCGTCCCGGACGCGCCCGCCCGGGTCGAACGCGTCGTGTGGAGCGCGCGCGGGCCCTCCCCGGCGGCCGCGGCCTTCCTGGAGGCGCTGGGGGTGGACCCCTCCGAGCCGGACTCGGGCCCCGGTGTACGCGGGCCGGGTTCGGGCTCCGATGTACGCGGGACGGACCCGGGTACCGCCGTACGCGATCCGGGCCCGGGCTCCGTCGTACGCGATCCGGGCCCGGGCTCCGCCGTACCTGATCCCGGACCGGACTCCGCCGTACGGGGGACATGAGCCCGCGCCGTAAGCCGGTGACCAGGGGGTTCGCTCGGCCGCCGGTCGCCGGGCCGGGGGCAGTGGCCGCCCGCGCATCGTCCCCGTCCACCCGGGTACCCGGGTCCAATGACAGCAACGATCGCTTCGACCACACCGGCCCAGGACGTGACCTCCGTCCAGCAGGCCGTGGACCTCACGCGGGACATGGTCGTCGGCACCGGTCCGCTGATCGCCGGGATCGTCATCGTCGCGGGACTGATCCTCGCCGTGGTCTACGGCAGGCGCCGCCGGGACCGCGAGCCCGACCCGCCCGAGCCGGAGACCCAGCCGACGCCGCCCAAGAACCCGACCGGGTACGAGAGCGAGCTGCGCGACCCGAACGAGGTGCCGCGCGACGGCGACCACCGGCTGACCCCGCACGAACTGCCGGACTACGGCAACGCCCCCACCCGGCACGGCGACGACCAGGACCGGGAGCGCAAGCGCTGGCAGGACGGGCACAGCGGGTCCTTCGGCGGGGGTTAACGTCGAGGGGTGCGACCGCAGACCCCTTTCCCCGCCGATTCTCCCGCCGATCCCTTTGCCGGTCTCCCCGCCGGCGAGCGGCCCGCCGACCCCTCCGGGGCCGGGCCCGCCTGCCCCGTGACCGGCCAAGCGGCCGCCCCCGCCTGCCCGGAACTGTTCACGTGGGAGTTCGCCTCCGACCCGTACCCGGCGTACGCCTGGCTGCGCGAGCACGCGCCCGTGCACCGTACGCGGCTGCCCAGCGGCGTCGAGGCCTGGCTGGTGACCCGGTACACCGACGCGCGGCAGGCACTCGCCGACACCCGGCTGTCGAAGAACCCGGTGCACCACAGCGAGGCCGCGCACGGCAAGGGCAAGGTCGGCATCCCCGGCGAGCGCGGCGCGAACCTGATGACGCACCTGCTCAACATCGACCCACCGGACCACACCCGGCTGCGCCGGCTGGTCTCCAAGGCGTTCACCCCGCGCCGTATCGCCCGGTTCGCGCCGCGCGTACAGGAACTGACGGACGCCTTCATCGACTCCTTCGCGGAGCGCGGCGAGGCCGACCTGATCCACGAGTTCGCCTTCCCGCTGCCCATCTACGCCATCTGCGACCTGCTCGGTGTCCCGCGCGAGGACCAGGACGACTTCCGGGACTGGGCGGGGATGATGATCCGGCACGGGGGCGGGCCGCGCGGCGGCGTCGCCCGGTCGGTGAAGAAGATGCGCGGCTACCTCGCCGAGCTGATCCACCGCAAGCGCGAGTCGCTCGGCGACGAGGGGACCGACGACCTGATCTCCGGCCTGATCCGCGCCTCCGACCACGGCGAGCACCTCACCGAGAACGAGGCCGCCGCGATGGCCTTCATCCTGCTGTTCGCCGGCTTCGAGACCACCGTCAACCTCATCGGCAACGGCGTGTACCAGCTGCTGCGCCACCCCGAGCAGCGCCGGCTGCTCCAGCAGGCCGCCGCCGAGGGCGACGAGGAACTGCTCGCCACCGGCGTCGAGGAGCTGCTGCGCTACGACGGCCCGGTCGAGCTGGCCACCTGGCGCTTCGCCACCCGGGACCTCACCCTCGGCGGGCAGCGGATCGCCGAGGGCGACCCGGTCCTGGTCGTCCTGGCCGCCGCCGACCGCGATCCCGAGCGCTTCCCGGGGCCGGACGTCCTGGACCTGTCCCGCCGCGACAACCAGCACCTCGGATACGGCCACGGCGTCCACTACTGCCTGGGCGCGCCGCTGGCCCGCCTCGAAGGCCGGACCGCGATAGCCACCCTGCTGACCCGGCTGCCGGACCTCCGGCTCGGCGCCGACCCGGACGAGCTGCGCTGGCGCGGCGGGCTGATCATGCGGGGGCTGCGGGCCCTGCCGGTGGAGTTCACACCCGTACAAAGGTGACGCCGAGTCCGTACGAAGGCGACTCCGCACCCGTACAAAGGTGACTCTGCACACCCGTACGAAGGCGACACCGCGCCCTGCCACAGGGGATGCCGAGTCCCTGCCGAAGGGGACGCCGCGCCCGTACGCGCGGTTCCGCGTGCCCGACCGTACATGACATCACGTCGGGCCGTGACCTGAGCGTGATCTCCGCTACACCGGCTTGTGACGGACGGGCCGCACCGCTACTTTCAACCGTTTGAAAGGCCGGGGCGGGCGGCGCGGCAGCGCACGGGCCACGCAGCCGACGGCGCCGGCCTCTCGACGACAACTCAACCGCCGCTCGAAAGGCAACCGCATGCGCTCCGGGAACGGTCGTCACCGACGCCCCCGCCAGGCTCCGGCCATCTTCGTCACGGCGGGAGTCGCCGGCGGCGCCCTCGCCATGCCCCTGCTCGCCGCGAGCAGCGCCAACGCCGCCGACGCGGCCACCTGGGACCGCGTCGCGCAGTGCGAGAGCAGCGGGGTGTGGAGCGCCGACGGCGGCAACGGGTTCTACGGCGGGCTCCAGCTCACCCAGGAGATGTGGGACCGCTACGGCGGCCCGTCCTACGCCTCGCGCCCCGACCTGGCCAGCCGCTCGCAGCAGATGGCCGTCGCCGAGTCGATCCTCGCCGCGCGCGGCCCCGACGCCTGGCCGAGCTGCGCGGTGAACGCGGGGCTCAAGCGGGGCGGCAGCGGGCCGGACGTCGACCCGGGCGGTACGGCGACGCCGTCCCCCGAGCCCTCCTCGCCGTCCCCGTCCACCCCGACGCCCTCCACCAAGCCGTCCAAGCCGTCCGGGACGCCGGAGGCCGGCGGGACGCGCACCCCGGAGCCGAAGCCGTCGCCCACCGGCCCGGCCGGCACCCCGGACCCGTCCCGTACGCCGGACCCGTCCGGCACGGGCCGTACGCAGGACCCGTCGCGCCCCGCCGACCCGGCCACCCCGGGCGACGGCGCCTCCACGGGCCCCACCACGCCCCCGTCGCAGGGCAAGCACCGCGGCCGGCCCGCGGAGCGGCCCGGCACGGGTGCGGACGCGGGCACGGGCACGGGCACGGGCACGGGCACGGACGCGGGTACGGGTACCGGTACGGGCGCGGGCTCCGGTGACGCGGGCCGGTCCGGCGGGGGACACCCCTCGCGGGGCGGCGACGCGCACCGCACGGACCCGGGCGCGCCAGGTGACTACACCGTGCGGCCCGGTGACAACCTGTCAGCCATCGCGGAGGGCCGCGGAGTCTCCGGGGGCTGGCCGGCGCTCTACGAGGCCAACAAAGGTGTCATCGGGGGCGATCCGGACCTTATCCACCCTGGTCAGCGCCTTGAGCTCGGTGACCAACAGGGATAGTTCGCAGTCATTTGCCCGCTTTGGTGAAAGTGAGACATGGATCTCGTTCGGGACCGCGGTGACCGTCCCGCCCGTTGTTTCCAAACCTGCGGCGACCTGCGGAAATGTGATGATCCTGTGATGTCTGGGGGTCAACTGGCCTCAGATGTAGGGGTTTGAACCCGCGGGGTGTTCCTGTTTACCGTCTTCATCGCTCGCCAAAGCGGGCCCTTCGATCGCACGCCGAATCCTGCCGGTGGTCGGAGGTCACTCGACGCGAGAGCGCCGAAGGCAGGAGCGGGGGACCCAAGGTAAGCGCCGGCCCCGCCCGCGGAAGCGGGTCCAACCGGCTAGGGGTGAAGCCATGTGTGAAGCACACACGGCCGGGCAACTCACATGGCCCGAACCCGACAGCTCACCTCGCAGGCGTCGGTGAGGAACAACCATGCTGAACACCAAGGGCAAGCACCGTCGTCCCTCCAAGGCCGTCCGCGTCGCCACGCTGGCGGGCGTCGCCGGTGCCGCTGTGGCCGTCCCGCTGATGGGCGCCACCTCTGCCTCCGCCGCGGGCAACAACTGGGACGCCGTCGCCCAGTGCGAGTCCGGTGGCAACTGGTCGATCAACACCGGTAACGGCTACTACGGTGGCCTGCAGTTCTCGAACTCCAGCTGGGCCGCCGCCGGCGGTACCCAGTACGCCCCGCGCGCCGACCAGGCCAGCAAGAGCCAGCAGATCGCCGCGGCCGAGCGCCTGCTCGCCATCCAGGGCCCGGGCGCCTGGACCTGCGCCGGCGGCCACCTCGGCCAGGGCAACGCGAACGCCAAGGCCGACGGCGGCTCGTCGCACGGCAGCAGCTCGCACAAGTCGCACAAGACCTACAAGTCGCAGCGCTCCTACTCCGCCCCGCAGAACACCTCGCGCTCCGAGGCCCGCAAGCAGGGCGAGGAGCTGGCCCGCAAGACCCCGGCCCCGGCGCAGAAGTCCACGCCGAAGTCGAACCCCGAGGGCAACTACACCGTGAAGTCCGGTGACACCCTCGCCAAGATCGCCGCTTCCCACGGCAAGAACTGGAAGTCGGTCTACGCCAACAACAAGTCCGTCATCGGCGGCAACCCCAACCTGATCTTCCCGGGCCAGAAGCTGGCCGTCTGAGCCGGTCCGAGCCCTGAGAGATCCCGGGTGACCGTGGCACTCCGTACGTACGGCGGTACGTACGGGCTGCCCCGCCTCCCGGGGGCCGCTCATCCCGGGAATCCGCTCTTCCCGTGAGACTGCCCCGCCACGGCGCCTGTCCCCCGCAGGCGCCGCGGCGGGGCTTCTCCTTTCCCCGGCCACGAGCCGGCCCGGCCGTCCCGGCCTGGGGCCGCCCAGGGGCCGCCCAGGGCCCTGGAGGCCACCGTCCCGGCCGCCCCGCCGGGTCCGCCCCGCCCCCGTCCGCCGACTTCTCCCTTCAGCGAACAATGCACCCATACGTCCCGTGAACAGGGCCTTTGCGGGTGTATTCATCCCGAGGACCGGGCTGGCGGCGAGCGGAACCCCCGGAGGCCGTTAGGCTCGTGCTGCAGAACTCCAGACACCCATGAAGGAGACAACGTGCCGTCCATCGACGTCGTCGTAGCTCGCGAGATCCTCGACTCGCGAGGCAATCCCACGGTCGAGGTCGAGGTCGGCCTCGACGACGGCAGCACCGGCCGTGCCGCCGTCCCGTCCGGCGCCTCGACCGGCGCCTTCGAGGCCATCGAGCTGCGTGACGGTGACCCGGCCCGCTACCAGGGCAAGGGCGTGGAGAAGGCCGTCCTCGCGGTCATCGAGCAGATCGGCCCGGAGCTGGTCGGCTACGACGCCACCGAGCAGCGCCTGATCGACCAGGCCATGTTCGACCTGGACGCCACCGACAACAAGGGCTCGCTCGGCGCCAACGCCATCCTCGGCGTCTCCCTGGCCGTCGCGCACGCCGCCTCCGAGGCCAGCGACCTGCCGCTGTTCCGCTACCTCGGCGGCCCGAACGCCCACGTGCTGCCGGTCCCGATGATGAACATCCTGAACGGCGGCTCGCACGCCGACTCCAACGTGGACATCCAGGAGTTCATGATCGCCCCGATCGGCGCGGAGTCCTTCTCCGAGGCGCTGCGCTGGGGCACCGAGGTCTACCACACCCTCAAGAAGGTCCTGAAGGGCAAGGGCCTGGCCACCGGCCTGGGCGACGAGGGCGGCTTCGCCCCGAACCTGGGCTCCAACCGCGAGGCCCTGGACCTGATCCTCGAAGCGATCAAGGAAGCCGGTTACACCCCCGGCCAGGACATCGCGCTGGCGCTCGACGTCGCCGCCTCCGAGTTCTACAAGGACGGCGTCTACGAGTTCGAGGGCGAGCAGCGCACCGCCGAGCAGATGACCTCGTACTACGAGGAGCTCGTCGCCGCCTACCCGCTGGTCTCCATCGAGGACCCGCTGTTCGAGGACGACTGGGCCGGCTGGAACGTCATCACCGAGCGCCTGGGCTCCAAGGTGCAGCTGGTCGGCGACGACCTGTTCGTCACCAACCCGGAGCGCCTGGCCCGCGGCATCGAGGAGAACTCGGCCAACGCCCTGCTGGTCAAGGTCAACCAGATCGGCTCGCTGACCGAGACCCTGGACGCCGTCGAGCTGGCCCAGCGCAACGGCTTCAAGTGCATGATGTCGCACCGCTCCGGCGAGACCGAGGACGTCACCATCGCCGACCTGGCCGTCGCCACCAACTGCGGCCAGATCAAGACCGGCGCCCCGGCCCGCTCCGAGCGCGTCGCCAAGTACAACCAGCTGCTGCGCATCGAGGAGATCCTCGACGACGCGGCGGTCTACGCGGGCCGCTCCGCCTTCCCGCGGTTCCGCGTCGCGGACTGACACCGGCGCCGGCGAGAGCTGAGCCCCGCGGGCCGCGAACGGCCCCGGAAGCCGTGAATACGTACGTCCCCGGCAGCGGTCCCGTACCGTTGCCGGGGACGTACGTGCTGCGGGCCGGGCCTTCCGGGCCCGGTGGTGACCCAGGGGAGGCGACGTGTCCGCGGAACGGTTCTCCACCGCGACCCGGCTCAAGGCGCTCGGCGAACAGGCCGCCGCCCGGGTCCAGCGCGCCGGCCGGCCCCGCCGGGGCCGCCTGACCGGCCGTGCGGCGCTGCTCGCGCTGGTGCTGTGCTCCCTGGTCGTCGCCCTCGCCTACCCCACCCGGCAGTACATCTCGCAGCGCTCCGAGATCGCCGACCAGCGCCGCCAGGCCGCCGAGGCCCAGCTGCGCGCCGACGAGCTGCGCGACGAGAAGGCCCGCTGGCAGGACCCGGAGTACGTACGCCAGCAGGCGCGGCTGCATCTGCACTACGTCCGGCCCGGCGAGACCGGCTTCATCGTCCAGGACGGATCCGGCACGGGAAAGCGGCGCACCGGCCAGGCCGCCACCGAAGACCCCTGGTACGACAACATCTGGAACGGCCTGGACGCCGCCGACAAGTAGCCTGTGCGGGGCGCGCGCCCGGCCCGGCCCGCCGCACGGCGCCGCCGTCTCCACCACCGCCACGACCGAAAGCACCCACGTCCGTGTCTGAACACCTCATGCCCCCGCCGCAGACCGAGCGCACCGAGCCCACCGATGCGGACATCGCGGCCTTCAAGGAACAGCTCGGCCGCCCGCCCCGCGGCCTGCGCGCCATCGCGCACCGCTGCCCCTGCGGACAGCCGGACGTCGTCGAGACGGCCCCGCGCCTGGAGGACGGCACCCCCTTCCCCACGCTCTACTACCTCACCTGCCCGCGCGCGGCCTCCGCGATCGGCACGCTGGAGGCCAACGGCGTGATGAAGGAGATGACCGAGCGGCTGGCCACGGACCCGGAGCTGGCCGAGAAGTACCGGGCCGCCCACGAGGACTACATCCGCCGCCGGGACGCCATCGAGGAGCTGAGGAACTTCCCGAGCGCGGGCGGCATGCCCGACCGGGTCAAGTGCCTGCACGTCCTGGTCGGCCACTCGCTCGCGGCCGGCCCCGGCGTCAACCCGCTCGGCGACGAGGCGCTCGCGATGCTGCCGGCGTGGTGGCGCAAGGGCCCGTGCGTGACCCCCTGCACCGACAGCACGGACACCACCGAGGGCGAAGGAGACCCGACCGCATGAAGCGCGTAGCGGCCGTCGACTGCGGCACCAACTCCATCCGCCTGCTCATCGCCGACCTCGACCCGGCGACCGGTGAGCTGAAGGACCTGGACCGCCGGATGACGATCGTGCGCCTGGGCCAGGGCGTGGACCGTACCGGCCGGCTCGCCCCCGAGGCCCTGGAGCGCACCTTCGCGGCCTGCCGCGAGTACGCCGGGGCGATCCGGGAGCTGGGCGCCGAGACCGTCCGCTTCGTCGCCACCTCGGCCTCCCGCGACGCCGAGAACCGGGACGAATTCGTGCGCGGCGTGGTGGACATCCTGGGCGTCGAGCCCGAGGTGATCACCGGCGACCAGGAGGCGGAGTTCTCCTTCACCGGCGCCACCAAGGAGCTGACCGGCCGCACCGACCTCGCGAAGCCCTACCTGGTCGTCGACATCGGCGGCGGCTCCACCGAGTTCGTCCTCGGCTCCGAGACCGTCCAGGCCGCCCGCTCCGTGGACATCGGCTGCGTACGGATGAGCGAGCGGCACCTCGTACGGGACGGCGAGGTCATCGACCCGCCCGGTGACGAGCAGATCAGCGCCATACGGGCGGACATCGACCGCGCCCTGGACGAGGCCGCGCGGACCGTCCCCCTGGACCGGGCCGCCACCCTCGTCGGCCTGGCCGGCTCGGTGGTCACGATCGCCGCCATCGCCCTGGACCTGCCCGGCTACGACTCCGAGGCCATCCACCACACGCGCGTCCCGCTCTCCAAGGTCCGCGAGATCACCCACCACCTCCTGACCGCCACCCACGACCAGCGCGCCGCCATCCCCTCGATGCACCCGGGCCGCGTCGACGTCATCGGCGCGGGCGCCCTCGTCCTCCTGTCGGTCATGGAACGGGTGGGCGCGGACGAGGTCGTCGTCTCCGAACACGACATCCTGGACGGGATCGCCTGGAGCTGCGTGTAGCGCTCCGGGGGCGTGGCCGCCCGGTTTCCGGGCCGGCTGACCGACCGGACACGAAGGCCGCCCGGACACGGAAGCCCGGGCGGCCCGCTCGTCAGATGTTGCGGTAGACGTCGCGCCGGTCTCCGACCTTGACGACGAGGATGACGAGTTCGCCGTCCTCGACCAGGTAGGCGACCCGGTAGGTGCCGATGCGGAGCCGGTAGAGGCCCGATGGACCGGTCAGCTTCTTGACGTCGGCGTCTTCGCGGTACGGATCTTCGCCGAGCGCGGTCAGCGCGGCGAGGATGCGCATGGCGGCGGGCCGCTCGATGGCCCGCAACTGCCGCTGCGCCGCCGCGGTGAACCGGAACGCGTACTTCACGCCGCGTCTCGGCGGTTCTCGGTGAACAGGTCCGCCAGCAGTTCGGCCATGCTCACGGTCGGGCCGCCTTCGGTGAGGACTGCTTCCGCCTCTCGGGCGAGCAGGACATCGGCCGCTTCCTCCAGGGCGTCGAAGTCCGAGATCGGCACGACGGCCGCGACCGGCACGCCGTTGCGAGTGATCACTGTGGGCGTGCCCTGCTCGGCGCGGTTGATGTGGTCCGCGAGATGCGCGCGGGCTTCCCGTACGGTCACGGTGCTCTCAGCCATGCGTTCAGTGTACGCGCGCATGTGTACACCGTCGCGACTTCGGCTACCGCCCCTCCGTCTCGTGCGGCGGCGGCAGGGCCCGCCCCGGAGTCCGCGATCACCTCTCCGGGTCCCCGTCCAGGGCCGGAAGGGTCCCTTCAGGGAGCTCTCGGGCCCTCGTCGCGGAGAAAGTTCGTGAAACTCTTCACATGAAAAAAGGGCTCGCTGGCCGCGCAAACCGGGCAGCGGGCCCTACTTCCTGGGCCGTAGGTCCTCGGTGCCGCAAGAATGTGCGGTTTTCAGGGGTGTTAAAGACATGCTTACGTGCGGGGTGGTCCAGTCGTCCTGGAGGGCACAATCCCTGATCAACGGGGGTGTCCAACGCTCAGGGCGGTGCCTTGGTTCCCTTGTGGGGCTATGGCGTCGATCACGGGGCGGCGGAGTGTAGCAGACCCCTCCCACAACCTTGTGAAGGGGCTCACGAGGGGTGCTCCGAGTGGGGGTGGATACTCGATTGCATGAGCACCACGGAGCGTCCCAGGATCCTCGTTGTAGGCGGTGGGTACGTAGGTTTGTACGCGGCACGCCGCATCCTCAAGAAGATGCGGTACGGCGAGGCGACGGTCACGGTCGTCGACCCGCGCTCGTACATGACGTACCAGCCCTTCCTCCCTGAAGCTGCTGCCGGCAGCATCTCTCCCCGCCACGTCGTGGTGCCGCTGCGACGCGTGCTCCCGAAGGCGGAGGTCCTCACCGGCCGCGTCACCACCATCGACCAGGACCGCAAGGTCGCCACGATCTCGCCGCTGGTCGGCGAGGCGTACGAGCTGCCTTTCGACTACCTGGTCATCGCGATGGGCGCGGTCTCCCGTACCTTCCCGATCCCCGGCCTCGCCGAGAACGGCATCGGCATGAAGGGCATCGAGGAGGCCATCGGCCTGCGCAACCATGTCCTGGAGCAGCTGGACAAGGCCGACTCCACGACCGACGAAGAGGTCCGCCGCAAGGCGCTGACCTTCGTCTTCGTCGGCGGCGGCTTCGCCGGTGCGGAGACCGTCGGCGAGGTCGAGGACATGGCCCGCGACGCCGCGAAGTACTACAACAACGTCAAGCGCGAAGACATGCGCTTCCTGCTGGTCGACGTCGCCGACAAGATCCTCCCCGAGGTCGGTCCCAAGCTCGGCGCCTACGGCAAGGAGCACCTGGAGAGCCGCGGGGTCGAGGTCTACCTCGGCACCAGCACCAAGTCCTGCGTCGACGGCCACGTGGTGCTGAGCAACGACCTGGAGGTCGACTCCAACACCATCGTGTGGACCGCGGGCGTCAAGCCGAACCCGGCGCTCTCCCGCTTCGGTCTCCCGCTGGGCCCGCGCGGCCACGTGGACACCCAGGCCACCCTCCAGGTGCAGGGCACCGACTACATCTGGGCCGCGGGCGACAACGCCCAGGTCCCGGACCTGGTCGGCCGCAAGGCGGGCAACGAGAACGCCTGGTGCCCGCCGAACGCCCAGCACGCGCTGCGCCAGGCCAAGGTCCTCGGCGACAACGTGATCTCCGGCATGCGGGGCTTCCCGCAGAAGGAGTACAGCCACGCCAACAAGGGCGCGGTCGCGGGCCTGGGTCTGCACAAGGGCGTCGCGATGATCGTCCTGGGCAAGACCAAGATCAAGCTGAAGGGCCGGCTGGCCTGGTACATGCACCGCGCGTACCACGGCATGGCGATGCCGACCTTCAACCGCAAGATCCGCGTCTTCGCCGACTGGACCCTCGGCATGTTCCTCAAGCGCGAGATCACCTCGCTCGGCGCCATGGAGAACCCGCGCGAGGAGTTCTACGAGGCCGCCAAGCCGGCCCCGGCGCCCGCCGCCGCGGCCGACGACGCCCAAAGCAAGGCCAAGAGCGGCGACAAGGCGGAGGCCAAGGCCTCCTGACCTTCCGTCGGGAGTGACGTCCGGCAGCGGACGTCACCCGTACACCACCGCCGAAGGGGCGGCCGCCATCCGTGGTGCGGCCGCCCCTTCGGCGTATTCGTTGTGGCGGACCGTGGTCGTTTTGCTGTTCCCTTACGAACGAACGGGACTAGCGGGCGCCCGGACGGCGTTTACATGGTGGGTGAAACTGTCTTCGCCCTTCTCGAACACGGAGGTGTGCGACATGGCCGGCGCCGCTGGACGGCTCTCCAAGCTCGCCGAGGAGGTGCTGGGAGCCCCGCTCCCGGTGCGCATCCGCGCCTGGGACCGCAGCGAGTACGGCCCGCCGGGCGCACCCATCCTCGTCATCCGCCATCGCCGCGCCCTGCGCCGCCTCATGTTCAAGCCGGGGGAGTTGGGCCTCGCGCGCGCTTGGGTGGCTGGTGAGATCGATGTAGAGGGCGATCTGTACGAGGCGCTGGACCAGTTGTCGGGGATGGTGTGGGAGCGCGGTACGGCGGCGGACAAGCCGCAGCGTGCCGCCGCCCTGCGGGCCCTGGCCAGGCCGGAGATCCGCGCTGCCGTCCGCGACCTGGTGGCCTTGGCGGGCCTGCCCGTACCGCCCAAGCCGCCGGCCGAGGAGGCCCCCAAGAGCCACGGCCCGCTGCACACGCTGCGCCGCGACAAGGAGGCCATCAGCCACCACTACGACGTCGGCAACGACTTCTACGAGCTGGTGCTCGGCCCGTCCATGGTCTATTCGTGCGCCTACTGGGAGAGCCCCGACGCCACCCTGGAAGAGGCCCAGCGCGACAAGCTGGACCTGATCTGCCGCAAGCTGCGCCTGAAGGAGGGCGAGCGGCTGCTGGACGTCGGCTGCGGCTGGGGCTCGATGGCCCTGCACGCCGCCCGCGAGTACGGCGTACGGGTCGTCGGCATCACCCTCTCCGAGGAGCAGGCCACCTACGGCCGCAAGCGCGTCGCCGAGGCCGGCCTCGCCGACCGGATCGAGATCCGCGTCCAGGACTACCGCGAGGTCCACGACGAACCGTTCGACGCGATCTCCTCGATCGGCATGGCCGAGCACGTCGGCCGCGCCCGCTACGCCGAGTACGCCGCCGACCTGTACGCCCTCCTCAAGCCCGGCGGACGCCTGCTCAACCACCAGATCGCCCGCCGCCCGCTGGCGGACGAGGACGCCTACCGCGTCGACGAGTTCATCGACCGGTACGTCTTCCCGGACGGCGAGCTGGCCCCCGTCGGCCGCACCGTCGGGCAGCTGGAGGACGCCGGGTTCGAGGTGCGGGACGTGGAGGCGATCCGCGAGCACTACGCGCTGACGCTGCGCGCCTGGGTGGCCAACCTGGAGGCGCGCTGGACGGAGGCGGTGCGGCTGACGACACCGGGCCGGGCCCGGGTGTGGCGGCTGTACATGGCCGCCTCCGCCCTGTCCTTCGAGCGCAACCGGATCGGCGTCAACCAGGTGCTGGCGGTCCGCACGCCGGACTCCGGCGCCGCCGGGCTGCCGCTGCGGGCCCGGGAGTGGCGCGGCTGACGTACGGAAAGGGCCCCGGTGCCCGGGCCGCCGCGCGCGGTCCGGGCACCGGGGCCCCGTCGTGACGGCGTCCGCTACTCGGCCTTGATCGCCGCCAGCATGTTCAGCTTCGCGGCCCGGCGGGCCGGCCACAGCGCGGCCAGCATGCCGACCACCGCGGCGAGCGCCAGGAAGATGCCCAGCCGGTCCCACGGGAGCACCAGCTCGTAGGTGGACATCGAGCCGCCGATCAGCTCACCGGCGGCCCAGCCGAAGAAGACGCCCAGGCCGATGCCGAGGACCCCGCCGAACAGCGCGATCACCAGCGACTCCAGCCGCACCATCCGCTTGATGCCGGCCCGGTCCAGGCCGATCGCCCGCAGCATGCCGATCTCCTGCGACCGCTCGAAGACCGACATGGCCAGGGTGTTGACCACGCCGAGCACCGCGACGACCACGGCCATGGCGAGCAGCCCGTAGAGCATGTTCAGCATCAGGTTGATCATCTGGGCGATGCCCTCGGACACGTCCTTCTTGTCCTGCACGGAGATCGCCGGGTTCTTGCCGAGCGTCTCGGTCAGGGAGTCCTTGGCGGCCTCGCTCGCGCCGCCCTTCGTCTTGACCATCACCCGCGCGTCGGTGGGGTGCTTCTGGTGCGGGGCGAGCACGGAGGTGTCGAGCAGGATGCCCTGAAGCATGTCGTTGCCCTCGAAGACACCGGAGACGGTGAGCCGGCCCTTCTTGCCGTCCTCGAAGGTCGTCTCGAAGGACGAGCCGACCTGCCAGCCGTGCTGCTTCGCGGTGCCGCTGTCGACGACCGCCCGGTGGGAGCCCGGCGTGCCGAGCCCGTCGAAGGAGCCCGCGGTGAACTTCAGGTTCGTCAGCTCGCCGATCGCCTTGCCGTCGACGCCGGTCAGGGACTCGGCCTCGCCGCCGATCCGGGCGGGGGCGTTGCGCAGCGGGCTGGAGGCGGTGACCTGCGGGTCGGCCGCCAGCTTCGCCGCGACGTCGGGGGAGAGCGGGCCCATGGTGGCCATGCCGACGACGTAGTCCGCCTTCAGGGCGTCGGTCGCCATCTTGTCGACGCCCTTCTGGACACTGCCCGCGATCACGGTCAGGCCGGTGACCAGGGTGAGCCCGATCATCAGGGCGGAGGCCGTGGCGGCCGTACGGCGCGGGTTGCGCACCGCGTTCTGCCGGGCCAGCTTGCCCGAGATGCCGAACGCGCGGAGGACGGGCGCGGCGGCCGCGATCATCGGGCGGGACAGCAGCGGGGTCAGCACGAAGACACCGATCAGGAGCAGCCCGGCGCCGAGCGCCATCAGCCCCTTGCCGTCGGCGCCGATCGCGGTGGCGCCCAGGACGCAGGCGATGCCCGCGCCGGCCAGGACGGCGCCGATGGCGTTGCGCACCACCAGGGACTTCGTGCTCGCCGCCGCGTGCACGCTGTTCATCGCGGCGACCGGCGGGATCTTCGCGGCGCGGCGGCCCGGCAGCCAGGCGGCGAGCACCGTGACCACGGTGCCGACCAGCAGCGAGACGACGACGGTGGAGGGGGCGACGACCAGCGGGCCCTCCGGGACGGTGCCGAGGGCGCCGGTGAGCGCCCGCAGCCCGGCGCCGATGCCGATACCGGCCAGCAGGCCGGTGACGGCGGCCACCGCGCCGACCACGAACGCCTCGATCAGCACCGAGCGGGTGACCTGGCGGCGGCTGGCGCCGACCGCGCGCATCAGGGCCAGTTCCTTGGTGCGCTGGGCGACCAGCATGGTGAAGGTGTTGGCGATGATGAAGATGCCGACGAACAGCGCGATACCGGCGAAGGCCAGCAGGCCGGTCTTCATGCTGTCCATGCTCTTGGCGATCATCTCGGCCTGGTCGTCGGCCAGCTTCTTGCCGGTGACGGACTCGGCGGTGTCCGGCAGCACCTTGTCGACCGCCGCCTTCAGCGCGTCCTGGGACGTGCCGGGCGCGGCCTCGACGTCGATCTCGCTGAACTCGCCGGGCGCGGCGAACAGCTTCTGCGCCGTCGCGGTGTCGAAGAGCGCCAGGCTGCCGCCGGAGGAGACCGCGCCGTCGTCGGTGGTGAAGATACCGGAGACCTTCGCCTCGCGGACCGGGCCGTCGACGGACAGCCGTACGGTGTCGCCGACCTTGTAGCCGGTCTTCTGGGCGGTCCCGGAGTCCAGCGCGACCTCGTGCGCGCCCTTGGGGGCGGTGCCGGACGTCATCGGGAAGCGGGCGTCCTTGCCGTCCGCGCCGGGGTAGTAGTTGCGGCCGCGGGAGCTGGTGCCGTTGCCGGCCAGCTTGCCCTTCTTGTCGGCGATGGCGGTGAACCCGTCGACGGTGCCGGTGGCGCCGGCCGCGCCGGGCACCTTGCCGGCCTGGTCGAGGAGTGCCTGGCTCAGCCCGGGGGCCTTGCCGGGCCTGGCGTCGGCGGCGTCCGAGCGGTGCGGCTGGACGGCCACGTCGACGCCGTCGAAGCCCTTCTGCGAACTCTTCTGCGTGGCGTCGGAGAGGGTGGAGGTGAAGACCAGGGTGCCGGAGACGAAGGCCACGCCGAGCATGACGGCGAGGACGGTCATCAGCAGCCGGGCCTTGTGCGCGAGCACGTTGCGCAAGGCGGTACGGAACATGGTGGGTCCTGGGGGAGTGAGGCGGTGAGCTGGCTGCTGGTACCGGTCAGCTGACGCGGCCCCTGGCGTCGAAGCCCTTCATGCGCTCCAGGACCCGGTCGGCGGTCGGGTCGGCCATGTCGTCGACGATGCGGCCGTCGGCGAGGAAGATCACCCGGTCCGCGTAGGCCGCCGCCACCGGGTCGTGGGTCACCATCACCACGGTCTGCCCCAGTTCCCGTACGGAGTTGCGCAGGAAGCCGAGCACCTCGGCGCCGGAGCGGGAGTCGAGGTTGCCGGTCGGCTCGTCGGCGAAGATGATCTCCGGCTGGGAGGCCAGCGCGCGGGCCACCGCGACGCGCTGCTGCTGGCCGCCGGAGAGCTGCGCGGGCCGGTGCTTGAGCCGCCCGGACAGGCCGACCGTCTGGACGACCTGGTCCAGCCACTGCCGGTCGGGCTTGCGGCCCGCGATATCCATGGGCAGCGTGATGTTCTCCAGCGCGGTGAGCGTGGGCAGCAGGTTGAACGCCTGGAAGATGAAGCCGATCTTGTCGCGGCGCAGCTGGGTGAGCTTCTTGTCCTTCAGGCCGTTCAGCTCGGTGCTGCCGATCAGGGCCGAGCCGGACGATATGGCGTCCAGTCCGGCCATGCAGTGCATGAGGGTGGACTTGCCGGACCCGGAGGGGCCCATGATCGCGGTGAACTCGGCCTGCCGGAAGTCCACGGACACCTGGTCCAGCGCGACCACCTGGGTCTCGCCCTGTCCGTAGACCTTGGTGAGATCCGTGGCGCGTGCGGCCACCGTGGCGCGGGTGGCGGGGGGAACGCCGGTGTGGGTGGTGCTCACGGAAAGAGACTCCTGTCGAATGTCGGGATTGTGGAGGGCCGGGTGGACGCGGCTTTTCCATCGTGGGGGAGACGTGGGCACGCCAACGTCACCCCCTGAGCCCGTCCTGAGGGAGCCCTGGGGCGTACCACGGACCCGGCCGGTCATCCCTGGGTATGACGGAGACCCCGAGAGGTGACGACAGGGCCGAGGGGGCGGAAGGGCGCTCGCGGGGGCGCGCGTGCGGCATCGAGTTTCCGTCAATCCGGACACGGCCGACGGCAGGCGCCGGAGCGGCGGGGGTGGGCCGCAGGCATGTGCCGAAGGCCCGTACCAGCCGCTGATGACCCCTCAGTTGCCAATAAAATAAGACAACCTCGGGAAGACGGGCCCCTGTTCGGCGGGCACTGCGGGCTAGGCTCGTGCTGCCCCCTTTGAGGTGGCATGGGGGAGCCCAGGCCCGGATGGTGGAATGCAGACACGGCGAGCTTAAACCTCGCTGGCCTTCGGGCCGTGCCGGTTCAAGTCCGGCTCCGGGCACAGTACGGCACAGCCCGGTTGACCTGGGGGAACGCTGATCAGGTAGCGCTGCGCGCGGCCACCGTGGGAGCACGGCGGGAGCACGTGGCGCTATCGCGCGTGGACGGCGGACGCGGCCGCGGGGACGTGTGCCGCCGGACGTTATCCGCCGTCGGGCGGGGGTCGATGGCGGTGTCCGAAGCGGAGGTTGACGGTCCGGACGTCCCCCGCCCGCCGGACGGTTACGGGGCGGTGCTGCCCCGGCCGTCGCGTTGCGTCGGTCCCTGGCCGTGAGAGCGGTACGCGTCCGTGGCGCGGGACTTGGTGCCGTGCCCGCTCCCGTCGATCCCGTTCCCGCGGTGGTCGCTCGCATTCCCGCGGTTGTCGCCCGCGACGTTCTCGCTGTTCTCGGCAGCGCCGTTCCGGCCGCTCCTGCTGTCGTCGCTGTCGCCTTCGCCGTCGCTGCCGTCACCGTCCGCGGGCGTCGTTCCGCCGGGGGGCCAGGCCGGGCGGATCTCCTCGGGGACGGCGGCCAGCGCGTGACCGACGGTCGGGAAGCAGGCCAGCGCGTCCACGGCCCGGGTGACCAGGAGGACGTGCAGGACGCGGACGCCCAGGGAGGCGAGCAGCAGGCGGCCGTTCATCCGCCGGCACAGCCACTCCAGGGCGAGCAGGCAGTTCAGGCCGCGGGAGTCACAGAACCGCAGCGCGGTCAGGTCCAGCACCAGGAACCGGTGCCCGGCCGCGATCACGGCCCCCGACTCGTCCAGGAACTGCCGCTCCGCGTGCACGTCCAGTTCCCCGGCCACCCGGAGCACCGCGCATTCCTCGGCGTCGACGACTGTGGTGATCGTCAGGTGCCGCCTGCCTTGGGCCATCGCTCCTCCACGTGTGCGCCCGGACCGGCCGGGCTCCCGGGGCGCGTCCCCGCTCCCGTCCAGTGTGCCGGGCGGCGCTCCGTTCCCCGGCGCCGGCACGGGGCGTGCCCGCGGCGCGCGGGCGCCGGGCCCGCGGGCCGGTCCCGCATTCGGCGCACCGCACGAATGCGTGTCGCCGTGGATAGCGCAAGCATTTCCACGGGGGAAACGCTGGTGCTGCAAATGGTCGCACTTCGGACCCGAACAGATATATCACATGGCAGCGCGTGTTCGATCACATACGGCCGCGGTAGACATCCCGTGTCACATTTCTGCGCACGAGGAGAGAAAGCATGCGCAAGTTCATCGGTCGTACCGCGGGCTCGTTCGCCATCGCCGCCCTTGCCGTCGTCCCGCTCTCGGGCCTGGCCTCCGCCGCGTCGTGGGACGACGCGCCGCGCCTCAGCGCCGGCAACAACTGCGGTGCCAAGTACGGCAAGTTCCACTGTGACCGGGTGCACAAGGAGCACAACGAGTACAACGACAACAAGGCGTACACGTACAACGACAACGACACGTACAAGTTCAAGTACAAGAAGAACGTGACCAAGGTCGGCCTGGCGATCGGCAACGTCGAGCAGTGAGCCGGCTTCCGCGGGACGGGCGGCTCTTGGGCCCGCCCACCCGCTGAGACCAGGAAAGGCCCCGCGTGTCGCGGGGCCTTTCTCTGTGCGGCGGGATTATGACAGCCGGGGCGGGGAATGGCGCGGTGGGCGGAGCCGATGACGGTTTCGCTCATTTTCGCGATTTCGATGACGGCCGCCCGGCGTCGGGGGCTTTTGATTGGCGCATGCGCACCCGGGCGGGCGATGGCGCGGTGATATGTGTCTACGGTTTCGTGGCATTCGGGTGAACCGGCGAAACTGAACTGGCGGACGCGAGTTGTCCAGGACGCTCCGGAAACGGACACTCCGCTTCGAGAAGGGTGAATCGTGATCAAGAAGTTCCTGGCCGCGACGGCCGTAGCTGCGTCCGTCGTCGGCGTCTCGGCCATGGCAGCTCCGCAGGCCATGGCTGTCGGTGACGGTCGCGGCACGTCGACGGCCAACGGCAACGGCGCGGGGCAGGCGTTCGGCAACGCCAACACCGAGGGTGACATGTCCCCCCAGCTGAGCCTGATCGAAGGCACGCTCAACAAGCCCTGCATCGGCATCCCGATCGAGAACATCCAGAACATCGTGGCCCTGGTCAACATCGGCGTCCAGGACATCCTGTCCTCGGACCAGCACCAGCAGTGTGTCGAGAACTCGACCGAGTCGCAGGGCGACCAGGCGCTGTCGCACATCATCGACAAGCTCCCGCTGCTGTCCGAGAACGGCGTCAACAACAGCTGAGCCGGTCTGCCGTAAAAGGCCCGGGGCGTCGGTTCTCTCCTCCTGAACGACTCGGGCCTTTGCGCTTTAAAAAAGCGCATGCAGTCCCCGCATTACCCACTCTTCTATCTGTGCCGCGCTGAACCATTCGGGCGATTCCTCGTGAAAATCGACTTCGCAGGAGTTTCGTCGGCGCGGACGAATCGTTACACATATTGGTAGCGGTGTTACGGGCGATCTAGAGGGCGCCCGTGCGGCACGAAGGACGTGACCGTTTCAGACTCCGCTGCGGAAAGGGCTGAAAGTGAAGTACGCGAAGGTTGCCGCAGTCGCTGCTGGAACGCTCATGGCGGCCGGAGCCGCCACTCCGGCGTTCGCCGACGCGGGTACCTCGGGCGCCGCCCAGAACTCCCCCGGCGTCCTCTCCGGCAACGTTCTCCAGATTCCGGTCCACATCCCGATCAACCTCTGTGGGAACTCGATCGACATCATCGGTCTGCTGAACCCGGCGTTCGGCAACACCTGCGTCAACGACTGACGCACCGCGTCGAACGGGTAGCAGTGGATGGAGCGAAAGGCCCCGGCGCGCCAGCCAAGCGTGCCGGGGCCCTTCGCGTCGGAGGGGGCCGGGAAGTGGTGAAACGGATGGGTTTCTCTTTCGGGCCGACATCGATGAACACCGAAAAAGCGGTGGTCCGGAGAGAGCCGGGGAGGCCGCGCGGTGTATTCGGCCGCGGCGGTCGCCAGCACCGCTCAGGAAAGGACAGCGGAAAGTGAAGTACGCGAAGACGGCCGCGTTTCTGGCCGGTTCCGTCATGGCTCTGGGAGCGGCGTCCCCCGTTTTCGCCGGTGCACCGGGGCAGGTGCCGAGTTTCAGCCTGAACGGTGGTCTTGCGGACGCCCTGAAGAACAAGCAGCTGGACGGCCGGCAGCTCGACCCGGTGGTCCGGACCGTCGAGAACACCTCCAGCGATCTGCAGAGTTCCACTGCCACGAAGAAGCTGCTGAACACCGTCGGGGATGTCACTCAGAAGACGCCGGGGCTCAGGGGCGTCGAGGTGGCCAAGCCGGCCCGTAAGTAAGGCCCGGCCCGCGGTACAACTGTGCCGCTCAGTTGTACGCGAAATCATTTGAGTGATGGAGCACAACCAAGCTCGTCACACCGAGTTGTGCACACTGCCCCCGGGTAAAGAGCATCCCGAAACGCGAAGGATCACATATGATCAACAAGGCGCTGGCAACAGTGGCCACGGCTGCTTCCATTGTCGGTATCGCGGCCGCCACCGCCCCAGAAGCATCGGCCGTCGGAGACCACCGCAAGGTCACCACGGTCAATGGCAACGGCGCGGCCCAGACGTACGGCAACTTCTCCACGATGGGGAACATGAGCCCGCAGTTCGCGCTCATCCAGGGCTCCTTCAACAAGCCCTGCATCGCGGTGCCCATCGACAATGTGCAGAACGTCGTGGGCCTGGTCAACGTGGGTGTGCAGGACCTGCTGTCCTCGGACCAGAAGCAGCAGTGTGTCGAGAACTCGACCCAGGTCCAGGGCGACGGGCCGCTGTCGCACCTCATCGACAAGCTGCCGGTCCTCTCCGTCAACGGCACCAACAACCAGTGACGGGTGCCGTCGCCGCGTGACCGGGGTGAGGGCCCGCGCTGTCGCCGTCCGGCGGCGCGGGCCCTTTTCCCTGCGGTGTTTTCCCGGGGCGGGTGCGCGTGCCGAGTCAGCCGCGCTCGTCCGGCTGTTCCAGCAGAGCTCTGCGCAGACTCATCAGCGCTTCCAGATCGGCGACCCGGGCAAAGCGGCCGAGCAGGGTGTCGACGCCGGCGTCGTCGCCGCGGCGCACCGCCGCGACGATTTCTTCTTTCACGCGCATCGCGTCCACGGGGGCGACCATCCGGTAAACCTTGTCCTTTCGCTGTTCGGCGGGAGCGGGAGAATCGTCCCCGGAACGTGCTGCCGAAAGCCCACACGGAAGAGTGGCATTCCGTCCGGCGAACTGGAATGTCGATCTGTTCGGGTGATGATGCGCAACTTTCTCGGCCGTACCGGGTTGTTGCTTACAGGGCTCCCTTCGTCATGGGAGTTCATTTCCTGAAGGGGTTTCGAGATGAACAAGATGATGGCGGGCGTGGCGGTTGCCGCGTCTCTGGTCGGTATCTCCGCGGCGGCGGCTCCGCAGGCCATGGCGGTGGGGGACGGCCGCAGTACGGGAACGGCCAACGGCAATCACTCGGCGCAGGCGTTCGGCAACGGCGGCACCGAGGGCGACATGAGCCCGGACGCCACGCTCATCGGTGACTCGCTGAACAAGCTGTGCATCGGCATCCCGGTCGTGAACATCCAGAACATCGTGGCCCTGGTCAACATCGGCGTGCAGGACATCCTGTCCTCGGACCAGTACCAGGAGTGTGTCGAGAGCTCGACCGAGTCCCAGCAGGACCAGGCACTGTCGCACATCATCGACAAGCTGCCGCTCCTCTCCCAGAACGGCGTCAACAACGAGTGACCCGTCCGGCGGCCGCCACCGGCCGCCGAAACCCGTTGAGGGACCGCACGCCACCCGCGTACGGTCCCTCAACGGCGTCCGGGCACCTTCTCGGCCTCCCGTACGTCCTACGGACGTGATCCACCAGGGGAATCGTCCCCGTGCGGGATTGATCACCCGAAGTTGCGGTGAAGATCCTGCTCAAGAACTAGAACGTGCTTTTGCCAAGCCATTACCCTTGTGGGAAGGCCGCGCACGGCGGCCATGGAGGAGTGAGATGAGGAGCAGCAACCCGGTCTTCTCGCGACGGGGGTTCAGCCGCGACAACAACGGCTACGCGGGCTTCGACGCGCCGCCGCAGGCCGGGGCCGCAGCGAACCCTTACGCCGGGACGAACCCGTACGCCCAGGGCGGCAACCCGTACGCCCAGGATGCCGCGCCGGGAACCCAGACACCGCAGTACGCGCCGCAGACCCGTCGGATGACGATGGACGACGTCCTGCTGCGTACCGGCATGACGCTCGGCACCGTGATCGCCGGTGCCGCGGTCGGCTGGATCTTCCTGACCAAGAGCCTCGGCTTCGCCGTCGGCGCCGGTCTGATCGCGATGGTGCTGGCGTTCGTCCAGTCCTTCAAGCGCAAGCCCTCGCCGGCCCTGATCCTGACCTACGCCGCGTTCGAGGGCCTGTTCCTCGGCGCGCTCAGCGGCGCGATCAACGACATCCCGAAGTTCAGCGGCGCACCCATGCAGGCGGTGATGGGCACCATGGCGGTCTTCGTCGCCATGCTCGTCGCCTACAAGACCCGCATCGTGCGGGTCACCGCCCGCTTCACGCGCTACCTGATGATCGCGCTGCTCGGCTTCGTGCTGCTGTCGTTCGTCAACGTGCTGTTCATGGCCTTCGGCGGCGGTGACGGCCTCGGCTTCCGCAGCGGCGGCCTGGGCATCCTGTTCGGCGTCGTCGGCGTCGTGCTCGGCGCGCTGTGCCTGGCGATGGACTTCAAGCAGGTCGAGGACGGCATCGCGTACGGCGCTCCGCGCGAGGAGTCCTGGCTGGCCGCGTTCGGCCTGACCGTGACGCTGGCGTGGATCTACATGGAGCTGCTGCGGCTGATCTCGATCCTCCGGGACTGAGGCGGAGCACCGCGGCGGGCCACGCCCGTCGCGGTGACCCGGCCGGTGACCTGACGAAGGGCCCGTGGGTGTTCCCACGGGCCCTTCGCCATGTCTCTCGGCGGGCACGGCTAAAGCTTGCGCGCGGCGCGCCTGAGGTCGTATTCGTGGACGATCGCCTTGGCGTGCCCGTAAGCGAGGTTGTGCTCGCCCCGGAGCCAGCTGACCTTCTCCTCGAAGCGGAAGAGAGCGGGGCCTTCATCCACCGTGCGAAGCCAGTCGGAGACTTCGCGGCCGGTGCAGTGGGGGATGCGGGAGAGCAGGTTCCGGTGGGTCTCTTCGGAGAAGAGTTGAGACATCGGCGCCTCCGGACGCGTTCGATGCTGGTCCTTCAGCCCACCGTGCCTGACCGTTGGGGTGTTGGCAACCACCCGGGAGTGGCGCATAAGCTCGGCCTGTGCTTGACGTAATGCCTTTGCAGACTGCCGTGGAAGCCCTCGCCGACCGCCTGCGGGCGCTGCCGCAGAGCGTCCTGGCGCGCGGCGCGGCGGCCGAAGCGCTGGCCTTGGCCCGTGAGTTGGCGGTGCGGGCGCAGCACGTCGAGGAGCCGGGACGGGAGCCCCGGGAGATCCCGGACGCCGGGATGTTCGCGGTCGGTGACCAAGTGGCGGTGGCCGGGCACGACTTGGTGGAGGCGGTACGCGCCGCCGGCGACGAGCGCGCGCTGGCGGCGGCGGTGGAACTGGTGCGGGGGCCTCGGCGCGCTGCTGAGCCCTCCGGGGAACGGCTGCTTCCGGCCGGATCCTCCGGCGCGGGCAGGGCGTTTGCCGGCGCGGGCAGGCCGATTTTCAGAGGGACGCGATGACGCGGTCCGCGAGGATGTAGACGTTGTCGGTGGTGGCGGGGCCCCAGGAGAAGGTCAGGGCGTAGGCGCCGGAGATGCCGGAGCCGCCCAGGAGGACGGGGGCGCTGCCCGCGCGGAGGGCCGCGGCGACGCGCTCGGCGGTCTCGCGGTGGCCGGGCGTCATGCAGATCGTGGTGCCGTCGGTGAAGACGTAGACGTCCAGGGTGCCGAGCGGTCCGGGGCGGACGTCCGCGAGCGGGGTGCGGTCGCGGGCCAGCTCCTCCAGACGGCCGACGGTGCGCTCGTGGTCACCGACGGCGGGAGCCGGGGTGAAGTCCGGGTGCGAGGGGTGGCGCCGGCGCGCGGCGGCCAGCTCGGCGGACTCCGTCTCCTCGGTGGCCTCGCTCTCCAGCGCCTCCACCTCCAGCGCCTCCAGGGCGCCCGGCCCGTCGGCGGCGTGCGGCGCGTCCGGGCCGAGCAGCGGCTCCAGCCCGGCGAGGTCCGCCTGCCGGGGCAGGAAGTACACGTCGTCGAGGCGCTCGTGCGGGTCGAAGTGGTCGATGCCGCCGTCCAGCGGGCCCATCAGGGACGGGGCGTCGGCGGCGTCCCTGGCCTCCTGGGCGGCCCAGAAGGCGCGCGCCTCGGCGAGTTCGCGCTCCCGCTCCTCGGCCAGCGCGTCGGCGACGGCGGCCCGTATGTCGGCGAGCGCGTGCCCCGCGTCCGGGGTGGTGCGGGCGGCGGGGATGCTCGGCGCGGCGGACTGCGCGCGTGCCTCGGCGCGGGCGTCCGCGTACGCGGCGAGGAGCTCGGCGCGCAACCCGGTGACCTGGCGGCGCAGCGCGTGGGCGGTGTACAGGGCGGCCGCTCCCAGGGCCACGGCGACCGCCGCGGCCAGCAGCAGGGCAAGAGTGATGGCGCTCACTGACGTACTCCCATTAGCAGAATGTCCCCCGACTTCCTACATCAGGCTGCCGGTCGTCGGCGACCGGGCCCAGTGCCGCAGGTCCTCGACCGGACGGGGATTCGGTCCTGGTGCGTTCGGGTGACACCTTGCTGACCTGCGAGAACGTGGTCCCGTGGGGGGTTTGGTCACAATCCTGGGGGCGATTTGATCGCGATCTCGTCAACCGGTGACCCAGCTCACCGACGGTCGCTCTGTGTACGTCAGTTGGGACGCAGGGTGCGGGTGTGGCGCCGATGGGGGACGTACGGGCACGGACGGTCGCGGAAGCGGGCCGCGTCCGGGGGGCGGCGGGCCGTGCCTGACCGTCGGCCGGGCGCCGTCCGTACCGTCGGCCGGGCGCCGTCCGCCGTGGACGGCGCCCCGCCGGCCGGGGGTCAGCTCAGGCGCTCGACGACCATGGCCATGCCCTGGCCGCCGCCCACGCACATCGTCTCCAGGCCGAACTGCTTGTCGTGCCACTGGAGAGAGTTGATCAGGGTGGTGGTGATACGGGCGCCGGTCATCCCGAAGGGGTGGCCCACGGCGATCGCGCCGCCGTTGACGTTCAGCCGGTCCAGGTCGATGCCGAGGTCCCGGTACGAGGGGATCACCTGGGCGGCGAACGCCTCGTTGATCTCCACCAGGTCGATGTCGGAGATCCCCAGGCCCGCGCGGCGCAGGGCCTGCTTGGACGCCTCGACCGGGCCGAGGCCCATGATCTCCGGCGACAGGCCGCTGACGCCGGTGGAGACGATCCGCGCGAGCGGCGTCAGGCCCAGCTCGCGGGCCTTGGTGTCGGACATGATCACGAGGGCCGCGGCGCCGTCGTTGAGCGGGCAGCAGTTGCCCGCCGTCACCAGGCCGTCGGGGCGGAAGACCGGCTTGAGGCCCTGTACGCCTTCGAGGGTGACGCCCGCGCGCGGGCCGTCGTCCTTGCTGACGACCGTGCCGTCCGGCGTGGTCACCGGCGTGATCTCGCGCTCCCAGAACCCGTTCTCGATCGCCTGCTCGGCGAGGTTCTGGGACCGTACGCCGAACTCGTCCATGTCCTGGCGGGTGACGCCCTTGGCGCGGGCCAGGTTCTCCGCGGTCTGCCCCATCGCGATGTACGGGTCGGGGAGCAGGCCGTCCGCGCGCGGGTCGTGCCAGTCGGCGCCCTCCTGCTCGGCGCGGGCGGCGGTGCGCGCCTCGGCGTCCGCGAACAGCGGGTTGTGGGTCTCGGGCATCCCGTCCGAGGTGCCCTTCACGGAGCGCGAGACGGTCTCCACGCCGGCCGAGATGAAGACGTCGCCCTCGCCCGCCTTGATGGCGTGCAGCGCCATCCGGGTCGTCTGGAGGGAGGACGAGCAGTAGCGGGTGACCGTACAGCCGGGCAGGTGGTCCATGCCCATCTGTACGGCGACGATCCGGCCCAGGTTGTGCCCCTGCTCGCCGCCGGGCAGGCCGCAGCCGAGCATCAGGTCGTCGATGTCCTCCGGGTCGAGCGCGGGGACCTTGGCGAGGGCGGCCTGGATGATGCCGGCGGTCAGGTCGTCCGGCCGTACGTCCTTCAGGGAGCCCTTGAAGGCGCGGCCGATCGGGGAGCGGGCGGTCGAAACGATCACGGCTTCGGGCATGACGGCTCCAGGGGAAGGACTGGCAGGGCTGAGGGGGAAGTTACCCGGCCGTAGGGCGGAGGTCACGCGGTAGCGCTTGTGATGCGGAACTCTTTTCTAAGCGGGTGCTTATCGCTGCGCTTGGCTGCGGTGGATGGGGGTGCGGCGTAGGTGTGTCTGCGGGCACGGTGCGCCTGCGGCGGGCGTCCTCAAGCGCCGGACGGGCTGATTTCGCTTCGCTCGTCCTCAAGCGCCGGACGGGCTGGTTTCGCTTTGCTCGTGCTCAAGCGCCGGACGGGCTGGGTTTGCTTCGCTCGTCCTCGAACGTCGGGCGGGCTGGTTTCGCTTTGCTCGTGTTCAAGGGCCGGGCCGGCCGGTTTTGCCGTCCCGGGCGTTTTCGTCTTGCTCGTCCGGGAGCTTCCCCGCTCAGCGCTGGGAGGTGCCCCGGGACGGGCTGGTCCTCTCTGCGGCCTCCGTCGGTTCCGGTGTGGGGATCTGCCGCCGCCTGCGGTGTTTGAGCAGAGCCCAGGGGGCGCGGGTGGCGGTGACTTCGGTGCCGCCCTCGTCCGCGGCCTGGGCTGCGGCCTCGGCCACCGGGAGGATGCCTTCGCGGCGGTACGGCTCCGGGTGCTCCTCCTCGGGCCAGAGGCCGAGTGCGGCGCAGAGGGTGGGCAGGACGGCCATCGCGGCAGTGGCGTAGCCCTCGGCGGAGGGGTGGTAGTTGTCGGGGCCGAACAGTTCGCGGGGGTGCGCCTCGAACTCGGGGCCCAGCAGGTCGCCGAGGGAGACCGTACGGGCGCCGTGCGCCACCACCCCTATGGTCTGCGCGGCGGCCAGCTGCCGGGACAGGCGGCGGGCGACCCAGCGCAGCGGCTGGTAGACCGGCTCGATGGTGCCCAGGTCGGGGCAGGTGCCGACGACCACGGCGCAGCCCGCCTCGCGCAGCCGGCGGACCGCGTCGGACAGCAGGCGCACCGAGCGGGCCGGTGGCATCCGGTGGGTGACGTCGTTGGCGCCGATCATGATGACGACGACGTCGGGCGCCGGTCCCGGCCCCGCCAGGACGAGCGTGACCTGCCGGTCGAGGTCGTCGGACTGGGCGCCGGGCAGCGCCACGTTGTGCAGGTCGACCGGCAGCTCCGCGACGGCGGCGAGGCCGGAGGCGAGCAGCGCGCCCGGGGTCTGGCGGGGGCGGTGGACGCCCTGTCCGGCGGCCGTGGAGTCGCCGAGGAAGCCCAGGCGCAGCGCCGGCCGGTCGGTGCGGTGGGCGAAGGCGGAGCCGTAGCGGCCGTCCGCGCAGGGCGGCTGGGTGCTGGAGCCGCCGACCGTACGGCGGGCGAGGCGGACCTCGGTCAGCAGCAGGCCGACACCGGCCACGCCGAGCAGACCGATCCCGCCGCCGCCCACCGCGGCGGCGGCGGCGATCCGCCGTGCCACCCTCGCCCTGGACATCGTCATCGGCATAGGCCGGGCACCTCCCCGTGCAGTGCGTGCGAAAACGTACGGAATGTCGTGCGGAGTGACGGGCGGACGGAGTCGGAGCGGCGGGCGGAGTCGGTGGCGGAGGCGGGCCGCGGGGCCCGGGGCGGGTCGTCGTGGTGGCGGCGGCGAGAAGTGCCGTACCAAGGTGGTGCCCCGTCGGGCGGGCCGTGCAACGCGCGGCGACTCCATGAGGGGCGGGCAATAGGCTGGTCGGATGGGCGCAGGACAGCGCGCCCCCGACAGCGGAGACCACCGTGCAGTTTTACGAATCCATGATCGAGCTCGTCGGCAACACCCCGCTGGTGAAGCTCAGGAACGTCACCCGAGGGATCCGGGCGACCGTCCTGGTGAAGGTCGAGTACTTCAACCCGGGCGGCTCCGTGAAGGACCGGATCGCCGTACGGATGATCGAGGCCGCCGAGAAGTCCGGTGAGCTGAAGCCGGGCGGCACCATCGTGGAGCCGACCTCGGGAAACACCGGAGTGGGCCTGGCGATCGTGGCCCAGCAGAAGGGCTACAAGTGCATCTTCGTCTGCCCGGACAAGGTGTCCACCGACAAGATCAACGTGCTGCGGGCGTACGGCGCCGAGGTCGTGGTCTGCCCGACGGCGGTGGACCCGGAGCACCCGGACTCGTACTACAACGTCTCGGACCGGCTGGTCCGTGAGACGCCGGGCGCCTGGAAGCCGGACCAGTACAGCAACCCGAACAACCCGCGTTCGCACTACGAGACGACCGGTCCCGAGCTGTGGGAACAGACCGAGGGAAAGATCACTCACTTCGTCGCGGGCGTCGGCACCGGCGGCACCATCAGCGGCACCGGCCGCTACCTGAAGGAGGCCAGCGAGGGCCGGGTCAAGGTCGTCGGCGCCGACCCGGAGGGCTCGGTCTACAGCGGCGGCTCGGGCCGTCCGTACCTGATCGAGGGCGTCGGTGAGGACTTCTGGCCGAGCGCCTACGACCGTACGGTCGCCGACGAGATCGTGCCGGTCTCGGACAAGGACGCCTTCCAGATGACCCGGCGCCTGGCCAAGGAGGAGGGCCTGCTGGTCGGCGGCTCCTGCGGCATGGCGGTCGTGGCGGGCCTGGAGGTCGCCGAGCGGCTCGGTGAGGACGACGTGGTGGTGGTCCTGCTGCCGGACAGCGGCCGCGGCTACCTCAGCAAGATCTTCAACGACGAGTGGATGGCGGACTACGGCTTCCTGGAGGACGCCGGTCCCGCGGCGCGCGTCGGCGACGTGCTGCGGCACAAGGAGGGCGCGCTGCCCTCGCTGGTCCACATGCACCCGGAGGAGACGGTCGGCGAGGCCATCGACGTGCTGCGCGAGTACGGCGTCTCGCAGATGCCGATCGTCAAGCCGGGCGCCGGGCACCCCGACGTGATGGCGGCGGAGGTCGTCGGCTCGGTCGTGGAGCGCGAGCTGCTGGACGCGCTGTTCGCGCAGCGCGCGTCGCTCTCCGACCCGCTGGAGAAGCACCTGTGCCCGCCGCTGCCGCAGGTCGGCTCGGGCGAGCCGGTCGGTGACCTGATGGCGGTCCTGGAGAAGGCGGACGCGGCGATCGTGCTCGTCGAGGGCAAGCCGACGGGCGTGGTGAGCCGGCAGGACCTGCTCGCCTTCCTGGCGCGGGAGGCCAAGCAGGCGTAACACGGGGTCGCCGGGGAGCCCGGGACGGGCGGTGCGCGGCGCCGAGGACAGCCGGCGTCAAGCGGCCGTCAGGAAACGGGCGGAGACCGCAAGGGCTACGTATGCGTCACGCGCCCGCAGCACGGGCTTAACACAGGCCCGGCACAGTGGTGACGGTGGCGATACGGACTTCCGGAGCGGCTCCCGGACCTTCCGCAGATCGCCCGGACGCGACGACCGGCCCTGACCCGGTCCGCGTCCCCGCGGGGACCGCCGTCGTCCCGCCCCCGGCCCCGGCCGGGGTGCGGCGGTCCCCGCGCACCGGCCTTCGCGCCGGTCCGCGCACGGACTCGCGCGCCGGCTTGCGGAACGCCCCGCGCGCCGATCCGCGGAACGCCCCTTGCGCCGACCGCCTCCCGGCCCGCGTCGGCCGCCTCCCGGCCCGCGCCGGGCGGCTCAGTCCCATCCGTCCGCCTCCCGTTTGCGCTTCCCGGGCGCCCACCCGAAGAGGCCCGAGGTGTGCAGCGCGTTGACGCCGACGATCCCGGCCCAGCTGACCAGCATCCCGATCAGGTCCGCGTAGGCCGCGCCGATCGCGGACAGCGGGATCGCCAGCACCAGGGAGACGGTGGCGAAGCCGAAGCGCTCGCCGTAGCCGTTGCCGGGCCCGGACCGTGGACGGGGCGGCTGCGCGCCGCGCGCGACCTGCATCTGCTGTTCGGCGAACTGCCGGCGCACCCGCTGGTCGACCGACGTGTCGAGCTTCTCCAGGAAACGCTCGACCAACTCCGACTCGTACTCCGGCCCCAGCTCCTTGCGGGTCTGCAGGGTCGCGTCGAGTTCTTTCCGCAACTCCGGGTCATGGGTAGCCATGCTGCCGAGATTACGGACGGGAAGCGGGCCGCGCGGTAGGGCTTTCCCCGTATTCGTGGGGGTGCGGCCCGGCTCTTCGGTGCCGGCGGGCGGGACGCGGCCGGTGTCGTGGCGGGCGACGGTCCAGTACAGGACGGCGGGTACGGCCAGGCCGACGAGCCAGGAGAGGTCGGCGCCGCCGAGCGGGGAGACCAGCGGGCCGGTGTAGAAGTGGGTGGCCAGGAAGGGGAACTGGGCCAGCACCCCGGCCGCGTACACCGCCAGTGCCCGGCCGTTCCAGGCGCCGTAGCGGCCCGCCGGGTCGCTGAGCGCCGGGATGTCGTAGCGCTCCTTGGAGATCAGGTAGTAGTCCACCAGGTTGATCGCCGACCAGGGGGTGAAGAAGGTCAGCAGGAACAGCAGGAAGTCCTTGAACGAGGTGAGGAAGGAGTCCTTGCCGAGCAGGGCGACGGCGGTGCCCGCGAGCATGATGCCGGTGATGTAGAGGGTCCGGCCGCGCGGCGTGAGGGTGCTGCCCGTGCCTCCGGCGCCGGGCGCCCCCGGCTTGCGGAAGCCGCTGACGCTGGTGACCAGCGACATGAAACCGCCGTAGGTGTTCAGCACGTTGATGGTCAGCTTGCCGAGGGCGATGACGAAGTACAGCGCCGAGGCGATCAGGCCGGTGCCGCCCAGGGAGACGACGTAGGAGACCTCGTGGCCGACGAAGGCGGCGGGGGCCGCGGCGGCGGCGAGCGCGCCGAAGGTCATCGACCACTGCGAGCCGAGGACCGAGCCGGACAGCGTCCACCAGAAGGTGGCGCGGGTGGAGGTGTGCCGGGGGAGGTAGCGGGAGTAGTCGGCGACGTACGGGCCGAAGGCCAGCTGCCAGGAGGCGGACAGCGAGACGGCGAGGAGGAAGAGCGGGAAGGAGAAGGACCGGTCGTGCAGGAGCACGGCCAGGTCGGCCCGTTCCAGCAGGCGCGCGCCGAGGTAGAGGAAGGCCAGCGCGCAGACGACACTGGCGACGCGGCCCAGGATGTGGACGAGCCGGTAGCCGACCGCGGCGGCGACGGCGGTGACCACGGCGAAGACGACGATGCCCGGGGTGGCGCCCAGGTGCGTCAGCTCGCCGACCGCCTGCCCGGCAAGGACCGTGCCGCTGGCGAAGAAGCCGATGTACATCACGATGACCAGGGCCAGCGGCACCACCGCGCCGCGCACCCCGAACTGGGCCCGGGAGGTGATCATCTGCGGCAGGCCGAGCCGCGGCCCCTGGGCGGAGTGCAGCGCCATGACCGCGCCGCCGAGGAGGTTGCCGAGCAGCAGACCGATCAGGGACCAGAAGGCGTTGGCACCGAAGACGACGGCCAGCGCGCCGGTGACGACGGCGGTGATCTGGAGGTTGGCGCCGAGCCACAGGGTGAACTGGCTGACCGGCGTGCCGTGGCGTTCGTCGTCCGGGACGACGTCGATCGTGCGCTGTTCCACCACTGCCGCCATCGGCTGTCCTCTTCCGCGCATCGGCTGTATGAGTTCATGCAGGATCGATGTGGGTGAATGGAAAATCAATACCCGGGACCGGAAAAGGTGGAACCGGGGCCTCCGGGTACGGCCGTGGGCGCGGCTCAGGACCCGGACCCGGACGTGGCTCCGGGCCCGGCCATGGCTCCGGGCCCGGGTGTACGGAGGTCCGCGCAGGCCGCGGGCTCCAAGGGGCGCAGCTCGTCCGCGTACGAGACGGAGAGGCGGCGCATCAGTCCGTCCTCGGTGATGGCGTACTGCCCCAGACGCCACAGCGGCGGCGAGTACGCGTGCAGGGACACTGCGTCGTCGGTGGCGCCGGTGAGCCGGTGGATGTGGTCCGGGCCGAAGCAGAAGGAGGCGCCGGCCCGGACGGGGGCGGCCAGGTGCGCGCCGCCGATACGCGGGTTGGACTCGGTCAGCACGCCCTGGACGACCCGGACCGCGCCGGACGAGAGGTCGTGGTCGTGCCAGCCGGTGTCGTTCCGCCGGGTCCAGCACAGCAGCCAGACGTCCACGTACGTGTCGCGGTGCAGGGAGGCGTAGTGCCGCTCGGCGTCGGAGAAGGCGACCTCGCCGCGCCAGAGGCCGGGCGCGGCGGCCAGCCGGTCGACCAGGGTGCGCAGTTCGCGCTTGCCGAGGTTGCGGGCGGGGAGGGCGGTGAAGAGCGCGGGGACGTCGTGCGGCGGGGGTGCCGCGGGGACCTCGGGGGACATGTGCGGGCTCCTTACGCCGGGCCGAGGAGGCGGGCGGGGTTGGTGGTGCGCAGGGCGTGCGCGGCGGTGGCGCCGAGGTCGGGCACGTCCGGCACGGCGTACGGGCGGTCGCTGCCGTGCACCAGGGCGTCGATGCCGACGGCGCGGACGACCGCGTCCACGGCGCGCGTGCCGTAGGAGGAGGTGTCGTAGAAGACGCCGGGGTCGACGCGCCCGCGGTCCCGGCCGCCGCGCGCGGCGAGCCGTTCGCCGTGCAGCGGGGCGAGGCCCGCGAGAGCGGCGAAGCAGACGCGCAGGCGCGGATGGCGGGGGCGGCCGAAGGCGCGGAAGGCGAACCAGGCGGCGTGCAGTTGCTGGAGGTACGGGACCAGGGCGGGCCACCACGGAGGGCTGCCCGGCGGGGCCGGGGGAGCGGGCCCGGGGTGGACGAACAGGGGCCTGCCCAGGCCTTCCGCAGCATCGAGAAACGGCGCGCGACGGGCCCACCCGGCGGCGTCGGGCAAGGCGGTGGCGGGGAGTTGCAGCCCGACGCAGCCGCTGCGCAGCAGCCGCACGACGGAGGCGGGGTCGGGAGCCCGGGCGGACAGGCAGGGTGAGGCCCAGACGCCGAAGGGCGCGGGCAGCGCGAGCGCGCCCTCGTGGAAGGCGTCGAGCAGCGGGACGGCCTCGGCGGGCGGCAGGAATTCGACGCCGAGCGGACTGGAGAGGCAGATCAGGGCCCGGTCGAGCCCGTCGGCGCGGGCCAGTTCCGTCCGGGCGGTGAGGTCGTGGTCGGCGGGAACGACGGTGTACGGGGGTTCGCCGGGCAGGTGCAGCGTCCAGCCGTCCAGGCGGGGCGGCACCCGGCGGGCGCGCAGCAGGCCGGTGAACCGCGGGGGCCACACGTGCTGATGGACGTCGCAAGGCACGGACTTCCTCCCGTGGGTGGAGGAGGTCAACCGCTTCAGTGATGCGATTGAGTGAAGCGATTGACCGGAACGGCGTCAAGGGAACGGCAGGGGCGCCCGCGCGCACCCGGCGGCGGGCGGGCGAAGCAACACGCGGGAGACGCCGCTGCCTTGGGTAGGCTTCCGGCATGGTCAGGCCCCGTAAGCGCACCACCCTCCGCGAGGTGGCCGAGGCCACCGGGCTCTCCACCGCCGCCGTCTCCTACGCCCTGCGCGGCACGCACGTCTCCAAGGAGACCGAGGAGCGGGTGCGCAAGGCCGCCGCCGAACTCGGCTACGAGGCGGACCCCATCGCCCGCGCCCTGGCCAGCGGACGGACCAGCATGGTCGGCGTGCTGGCCGGTGACCTCCAGGACCTCTGGCAGCAGCAGCTGATGGCGGCGATAGGACGGGAGCTGCTCGCGGGCGACCGCTACGCCCTGATCCTCGACGCGGGCGGCGACCCGCAGCGCGAACTCGCCCTGGCCAAACAACTGCGCGACCAGCGTGTCGATGGCCTGTTGGTGTCACCGGTCGATCCTTCGGCGGCGGGCTGGGCGCAGATCGCCGAGGCGGTGCCGGTGGTGTCCATCGGAGACTCGCTGCGCCGCGCCCGTACGGCGGGCGAGGTGCTGTTCGACAACCGCGCCGGGATCGACGCCGTACTGGAGTACCTGGTGGGGCTGGGCCACCGCCGGGTCACCGTCCTGACGCCGACCGGCCCGTCCACCCCCGACCGGCCCGCCGACGTGTACGTGAGGGAGGCGGCCGGGCGCCTCGGCATCACCGCCGAAGTCCTGCCGTGCGCCCAGGAACTGGGCGAGGCGACGGCGGTCGCGCGGCGCGTGCTGGGCGGCGGCGGACCCGGCGGGGTGACGCCGACGGCGGTGTTCTGCTTCTCCGACTCGATCGCGTACGGGGTCTACGCGGCGGCGGCCGAGGCGTCGCTGGCGGTCGGCCGGGACGTCTCGGTGGTCGGCTTCGACGACCACCCCGTCTCCCGGGTGCTCACCCCGCCCTTGACGACGCTGGACTGGGGACTCGCCGGCATCGCCGCGGAGGCGGCACGGCTGGCCGTCGCCGCCGTCGAGGGGCGGCGCGTCCGGCGCAAGCGGATGCTGTGCGCGCCGCGGCTGAGCGAGCGGGGGTCGGCGGTACGGGTGTGAGGGGGGCGCCGGATGTCCTTGATGCCGGTCCCGCGGTCCCGCGGTGCTGCCCGGCCGTGCCCCGCGATCCTGCCCTCTTGCCCGACCACGTCCCGCACTCTTGCCCGACTGTATATCGTCATGCAGAGTCATCAGTGAGTGAATAAGGGCTGTCGGGGAAGGGAGCCGCGCACCATGCCGTCCCGGACTCCGGACCAGGAGAGGCGTCCCGGCCGTACGCCCGCCGCGGACGGCCCCGCCGGGCCCGCGCGCACGGTCGCCCTCGACGGGCGCGGACTCGGCGTAAACGGCAACGACGCCCTCGCCTTCATCAGCAGCGACGCGCTCACCCTCGCCCTGGCCGCCGGTGCGCTGGACGCGCGGATGGCGGACCGCCCGCTGATGGAGGACGTGGCGATGGCGGAGGGGCTGCTGGACGGGCCGGCCGCGCTGTGAAGCGGGAGGAAAGGGGCGCGGCGGGCGGCGAGGGCGCCGGCGGGGAAAGGGACGGGGAGCGCGTCCCGATTACGTACAGTCGGGCGGCGGGACGGGACCCGCGCGGTACGCCGCCGCCCCGCACGACCAGCAACGACACGAAGGCCGGGAGCACGGCCGCGAACACGGCCGGGAGGCAGCGATGAACGGGGACGGCGGCGAGGACCGCGGCGGCACGGCGGCGGAAGCGGGAGCGGAAGCGGGCACGCGGGGGGCGCACGGCACCCAGATGACGCAGGGGGCGCACGGTACGCCGGAGCCCGGTCCCGGAGCGGCCACCGGCACGGCGGCGCGCCTCCAGAAGCTCTTCGAAGGGCACCGCCTCACCCCGACCCAGCGGCGCATCGCGCACTGCATGGTGCGCCGGGCCGCCGACGCGCCCTTCCTCTCCAGCGTCGAACTCGCCGAACTGGCCGGGGTCAGCCAGCCCTCGGTGACCCGCTTCGCGGTCGCCCTCGGCTTCGACGGCTACCCGGCGCTGCGCAAGCACCTGCGGGAGGTCGCGCCCGCCGCGGCGGCGCGCGGCACCGGGACGTACAACGAGTACCAGCAGGCCGTACAGGCCGAGATCGACAACCTGCGGCACCTAGCGGCGGTCCTGGCCGACCCGGGCCCGGTGGTCCGGGCGGGCCGGCTCTTCGCGGCCTCCCGGCCGCTGCCGGTCCTCGGGCTGCGGGCGGCGACCGCGCAGGCCGCCGGTTTCGCGTACTTCGCGCGCAAGGTCCACCCGGACGTCCGGCTGCTCGACGAGGGCGGCACGATGCTCACCGACCGCATCGACGCGGCGGTGCGGGCGGGCGCGAGCACCCTGCTGTGCTTCGCGCTGCCGCGCCACCCGCGCGAGGTGGTGGACGCCCTGGAGTACGCGCGCGCCGCCGGTCTGACCGTCGTGACGGTCGCCGACAGCGCCTTCGCGCCGGTCGCCCGCCACACCGACCTGCTGCTGCCCGCAGCCGTCGGCACCGGCCTCGCCTTCGACACGGCCTGCGCGCCGATGCTGCTCGGCCGGGTGCTGCTGGAGGCGATGTGCGACGCGCTGCCGGACGCGCAGGCGCGGCTGGAGGAGTTCGACGCGAAGGCGGCCGAGCGGGGGCTGTTCGTGGAGTGAGCCGCCACCGCTCCACGGGCCTGACGACCGGCTTCACGGAATTCTCAGACGGGCTGGCTACCATCCGCCGCCGTGACGTCGATCCGTAGCCGGATCGTGGAGCGAGGAGGAGGTTGTCGTGGGTCGCGGGGCTGTTGCGCTGGCGCGGGTGGCGGTGCTGGTCCGGGCGCCGGCCGGGTGGCTGTGGTGGCCGGGTGTGGTGGCCGCGGGGGCGGGCGTGCTGGTGCCCGGGCTGACCGGGCGGCGGATCGGGGTGTTCGCCGGGGCGGCGCTGTTCATCGTCACGGCGTACGGGGTCTTCGCGGTGCGCCGCAAGCGGTACGCGCACCTGGCGAAGGCGGCGTCCCGGGCCGGCAAGTCGGCGATCCTCCAGGACCGTGCCGTGACGCTGCGGACCTGGCGGCGGGCTCACCGCTGGTGGCTGCTGCTTGCCTTCCTGGCCGCGCTCGGCTCCTCGTTCGCGCTGCCCGCGGCGGGCGGGATGCTGCTGGCCGGGGCGGGCCTCGGGCTGTGGGCCAAGGCGCTGTGGCTGGGCCGCTGGGAGCGGGAGCACGACGCGCTGCTGTGGGTCCGTACGGAGGCTGCCGTACGCGGCGGGCCCGCCGGACGGGACGTCCGCGGCTACCTGACGACGGGTGTGGCGGCCAAGGACGCGCGCCCCGGCGGGGCGAAGGCGGCCCGACCGAGGGTGGCGAAGGTCTGACGGCCGGCCCGGCAGTTGCTCCGACGGCTGGAAGTCACTCCCCCCGGACGCGCAGGACGAGCCGGTTCACGCCCCACAGCGCGATGCCGACCACCACCAGCACGGCGGCCCGTACGTACACCTCGACCGCCCGGTCGGCGAGCGGACTGGCCAGCGCGAGGGCCCCGGCGGCGCCGAGCACCGGGAAGACGGCGGGCGTACGGAAGTGGTGGTGCGGCACCCGGTCGCGGCGCAGCACCAGCACCGCCACGTTGACGACCGCGAAGACGCACAGCAGCAGGAAGGCCGTCGTGTCGCCCAGGCCCTCGATCTCGCCGGTGAGGACCAGGCCCAGGGCCAGCACCGTGGTCAGCGCGATGCCGACGACGGGCGTACGGCGGCCCGGCAGGACGCGGGCCACGGCGCGCGGCAGGATGCGTTCGTTGGCCATTCCGTAGCACAGCCGGGAGGCCATCATCATGTTGATCAGTGCGGAGTTGGTGACCGCGCACAGCGCCATCAGCGCGAACACCGTCGGCGGGAACGTCACGCCGCCCGCGTGCACCACTTCCAGCAGCGGTGCCGACGACTCCTGGAGCCGCCGGTGGTCGACCAGCAGGGACGAGACCAGGGCCACCAGGACATAGACGGTGCCGGTGATCCCCACCCCGAGGAAGATCGCGCGGGGGAAGCTGCGGCCCGGGTGCGCGGTCTCCTCCGCCATGTTCACCGAGTCCTCGAAGCCGACGAAGGCGAAGAAGGCGAGTCCGGTGGCGCCCAGTACGCCGGTCAGCACCGCGAATCCGGTACCGCCGGTGTCCAGCTCGGCCAGCCGCGCCGGCTCCCCGCCGCCGGTCCAGACCGCGTACACCCCCAGCCCGATGATGATCAGCAGGCCGGACACCTCGACCAGGGTCAGCACCACGTTCGCCTTGACCGACTCCGCCACACCGCGCAGGTTCAGCGCGGCCAGCGCCAGCACGAACACCACCGCGACCAGGGTCGGCGGCAGATCGGCGAAGGTGCGCAGATAGTCGCCGCTGAAGGCGCGGGCCGCGGCGCTCGCCGAGGACAGGCCCGAGCACATCACCATGAAGGCGACGAGGAACGTCAGGAACGGCGCCCGGAACGCCTTTTGCGTGTAGAGCGCGGCCCCCGCCGCCTTCGGGTACTTGCCGACCAGCTCCACGTACGAGGCGGCGGTCAGCGCGGCGATGCCGAAGCCGATCACGAAGGGCAGCCACAGGGCGCCGCCGACCTTGCCCGCGACCTTGCCGGTGACGGCGTACACACCGGTGCCGAGGATGTCCCCGACCACCAGCAGGATCAGCAGTTTGGGCCCGATGGCGCGGCGCAGGGGGTGTCGGGGGCGCTCGGGCCGTTCGGGTCGGCCGGTTCCGGGGAGTCCGTGGAGGGGGTCCGCATGAGCCCGGGATGCCCGCTCCAGGAGATCTTTAGAGCTGGGTGAGCGCGTCCCCGTACGCGCCGCCGCTCTCCGCGACCAGTTCGGACACCCGCTGCGCGGCCCGTACGGTCGCCCAGCGCGGCTCGCCGTCCGGGTCCGGCGCGTACCCGTACACCCCGGGCCGGGGGAGCGAGTTGTACGCGAAGTGGGTGGAGAAGTAGTACGCGCCGGTGTCCAGGAGGGCGACGTGGTCGCCCGGCTCCAGGGGCGGCAGCGGCCGGTTGCGGGCGATCAGGTCGCCCGCGAAGCAGCAGGGCCCGGCGACGTCCTGGGCGACCGGTTCACCGGTCTTGGGGCGCCCCTGCGCGTCGTACGCGGCCACCCGCACCGGCCAGGCGTCCGGCGCGAAGACCGTACGGGTGGCGACCTGCGCGCCCGCGTGGGTGACCGCGATGCGCCGCCCGCCGGCCGACTTGGCGTACTCGACACGGGCCAGGACCAGGCCGTGCTTGGCGAGCAGCGAGCGGCCGAACTCGGTCACCAGGCCGTACCGGCCGTCGAAGAGCCCGGGCACGGTGCGGTGCAGCAGCCGGGCGTAGTCGCGGTACGTCGGCGCCATCGCGTCGGACGCGAAGTTCACCGGCAGGCCGCCGCCGATGTCCAGCGTGGTGACCTGGGCCCGCGCGGCCTTCTCGTTGATCTCCTCGGCCAGCTCGTACAGGACCCGCACCCCGTCCGCCATCAGCTCCAGCGGCATCCCCTGGGAGCCGACGTGGGCGTGCAGCCGGGTCAGCCACGGCCGCTCCAGGAAGGTCCGTACGACCCGCTCGCGGGCGTCCTCGTCGCGCAGCGCCACACCGAACTTCGACGTGCCGGTGGCGGTGCTCATCGCGTCGATGCTGCCGCCGCCGAGCTGCGGGTTGACGCGCAGGCCCAGCGGCGAGGCGGTCGGCGCGGAGGCGGTCAGGGCGTCCAGGCGGTCCAGTTCGCCGAAGCTGTCGGCGTTGACGGCGATGCCGAGGGCGAGCGCCTCGCGCAGCTCGGCGTGGGTCTTGGCGGGCGAGTCCAGCACGGTACGGGCCGGTGGCACACCGGCCGCGCGGGCCAGTGCCAGTTCGCCGGGACTGGCGACCTCGCAGCCCAGGCCCTCCTGGGCGAGCAGCCGCAGTACGGGGACGAGCGAGGCGGCCTTGACGGCGAAGGCGTGCAGCACCGGCGTGCCGGGTGCGGTGAACGCGTCGAACGCGGCGCGCAGTTCGGCGGCGGAACGGCGGATTCCGGTGATGTCCAGCAGCCCCGCGACGGGGTCGGCGGCGCTCACCAGCCCCTGGGCGACGGCTGCCGCGACGGCGCGGTCGCGCAGGGCGGGGGCCGGGGAGGGCGCGGAGGAGGAGTCGGGAGACGGCGGGGGCGGGGGCGTCGCGGGGCTCATGTCACCACTCCACCACCTGCCCGCCGTGGCTGCCATCGACCGGCACCCGCGCAGGCGGTGTTGACCTCTCCGGCACGCGGCAATAACGTCACGGCGCTCTCACGAGGGGTCCCTTCACGCGGACGCGCGACGCGGAACGGTGGTGCGGGTTCATGCGATACCGGCACGTCCAGGCGAGACCGGCGGTGCGGCAGGGCTCCCCGTACCCGCCGCCCCGGCCCCCGTACCCCGACGTGGTCGTGGTCGGCAGCGGCATCATCGGCGCGGCCTGCGCCGAGGCGCTCACCCGGCGCGGCGTACGCGTCACCGTGCTGGACCGCGCGCCGCTCACCTCCGGCACGACCGCCCACGGCGAGGGCAACCTGCTCGTCTCCGACAAGCCGCCAGGGCCCGAACTGACCCTGGCGCTCGCCTCGTCGGCCCGCTGGCCACGGCTGCTCGCGGAGCTGGGTGAGGAACTGGGCGCGGGGCTCGCGGAGCGGTGCGAGTACGAGACGAAGGGCGGCCTGGTCGTCGCCCTCGGGGAGGCGGGCGCGCGGGCACTGGCCGGGTTCGCCGCCGCCCAGCGGGCCGCCGGGGTCACCGCCCGCGAGGTCGGCCCGCACGACGTACACGCCTACGAGCCGCACCTCGCCCCGGGCGTCCGCGCCGCCGTCCACTACCCGCGGGACGCCCAGATCCAGCCGGTCGCGGCGGCCGCCGCGCTGCTCGGCGCCGTACGGCGGCGCGGCGGCGCCCTGCGGTCAGGGGTGCGGGCGTTCGGTGTCGAGCGCGGCACGGACGGGCGGGTGACGGCGCTGCGCACCTCGGCCGGGACGCTGCCGTGCGGGGCGGTCGTCAACGCCTGCGGGCCGTGGGCGGGCCGGTTCGCGGCAGAGGCGGGCGCGCCGCTCCCCGTCCAGCCGCGCCGGGGCCTGGTGCTGGTCACCGCGCCGCTGCCGCCGGGCACGGTCCGGCACAAGGTGTACGACGCGGACTACGTGGGAGCCGTCGGCAGCGGCGACGCGGACCTGCGGACCTCGACGGTCGTCGAGGCCACCCGGGGCGGGACCGTGCTCATCGGGTCCAGCCGGGAGCGGGCCGGCTTCGAGGAACGTTTCCGCGTCGCCGTCCTGCGTGCCCTCGCCCGTAAGGCGACGGCGCTGTTCCCGGTGCTGGGCCACGTCCCGGTGATCCGCGCGTACGGCGGCTTCCGCCCGTACACCCCCGACCACCTCCCGGTCATCGGCCCGGACCCGCGCCTGCCGGGCCTGTGGCACGCCACCGGACACGAAGGCGCGGGCATCGGCCTGGCACCCGCGACCGGCGAACTCCTCGCCCAGCTGTACGCGGGCGAACCGCCGTGCCTCGACCCGGAGCCGTACCGGGTGGCCCGGCCGGGACTGGCGGCGGAGGAGGCGCGGTGTTCCGCGTGACGGTGGACGGCGCCGAGCGGTGGGCCCGGACCGGCCAGACGGCCGCCGCGGTCCTGCTGGCCGACGGGCGCGCCTCCTGGCGGACCACCCGCGGCGGCCGCCCGCGCGGGATCTTCTGCGGGATCGGCGTCTGCCACGACTGTCTGGTGGTCGTCAACGGCGTACCGGACGTACGGGCCTGCCGGCGCGTGGTCGAGGCGGGCGACCGCATCGAGACGCAGGAGGGCGCGCGGCTGCCATGCCTTTCCCCGGAGACGGGCGCGGGCACGACCCCGGGGGAGGCGCGTGAGGTGACGGTGCCAGTGGTCGTCGTGGGCGCCGGGCCCGCGGGCCTGGCGGCGGCACTGGCGGCGGCCGGGGCCGGGGCGCGGGTGGTGCTGGTGGACGACGGGGAGCGGCCGGGCGGGCAGTTCCTCCGGCAGGCGGCGGACGGCCCGGCGCGGGGCGCGGCGGTCCGCGCCGTACAGGAACACCCGCGCATCGAACGGCTGCCAGGGAGCACGGTCTGGGCGCTGGAGCCGGGCGGTGGCCTGCCCTCGGGGACGCCGAACCGTACGGACGCGGGCTGGACCGTCCACGTCCTCCAAGGCCCCGCCGACGCCCCCGGCCGCACGGCCCACACGCTGCGCACCGCCGCGCTCGTCCTGTGCACCGGCGCGTACGACCGGGCCCTGCCGTTCCCCGGCTGGGACCTTCCGGGCGTCGTCACGGCGGGCGCGGCGCAGGCCCTCGCCAAGGGCCAGCGGACGGCGATCGGCCGCCGGGTGGTGGTCTCCGGCACCGGGCCGTTCCTGCTGCCGGTCGCGTCGTCGCTGTTCACCGTCGGCGCGCGCGTCCTCGGGGTGTACGAGGCGGGCTCGCCCGCCGCCTGGCTGCGCACTCCCGTGGCCGCGGTCCGCGACGGACACACCAAACTGCCCGAACTGCTCACCTACGCCGCCAGGCTGGCACGGCACCGCGTCCCCTACCGGACCCGCCAGGCCGTCGTGGCGGCGCACGGACGGGACCGCGTCGAGGCGGTGACGGTGGCGCGCCTCACGCCCGGCTGGCAGATCAGCCCCGGCAGCGAACGCCGCGTCGAGGACGTGGACGCGGTCTGCGTCGGCTACGGCTTCACCCCGCAACTGGAACTCGCCCTCGCCGCGGGCTGCGCGCTGCGCGACAACACCTGGGTCGCGGTCGGCGCCCGGCAGCAGACCTCCGTACCCGGCGTGTACGCGGCAGGCGAGCCCACCGGCATCGGCGGCGCGGCACTCGCGGCGGCGGAAGGCGAACTGGCGGGGCTGGCGGCGGCCCACTGGGCGGAGCGCCGCGGTGACGCGGCCGGGTGGGCCCCGGCCGACGTGGTGGCACGCGGCTCGGCCGCCCGGCGGCGGGTCCTCGCGGGCCGCCGCTTCGCCCGGCTGCTCGCCGCCGCCCACCCCGTACGCGACGGGTGGCACACCTGGCTCGGCGAGGACACGCTCGTCTGCCGCTGCGAGGAGGTTCCGTACGGCGTGCTGCGTACGGCGGCGGGGGAGCGGGGCCCGGACGGCAGTGGCGGCCTCGCGGCCGACGGCATGTGCACGTTCAAGCTCGCCACCCGCGTCGGCCTGGGCCCCTGCCAGGGCCGGATCTGCGCCCGCAACGCGGCCGGACTCCGCGGCCCGGACACCCTCCCCGACCCCCAGACGGCCGACCGGCGCCCGATCGCCCAGCCGGTCCGCCTCGCCGACCTGGCCGCACCCGGCCCCGAGCCCCGCGGCACCAGCGCCCTCGACCCCAGCGCCCTCGACCCCAGCGCCCTCGACCCCAGCGCCCTCAACCCCGGCGCTCCCGGCCCCGCCGCACCGTACCGAGAGGACCCGACATGACGGACCACGCGACGCCGCAGACCCGTACGTCCCACCCGTCCCCCACGTCCCGTACATCCGGCACCGCCGCCTCCCGTACGTTCCTGACCGGCGTCATCGTCGCCACCGCCCTCCCGTACGCCGAGGACCGGAGCGCCCCCGCCGGGCTCCGGCCGGACCTGGACCGGTACGCCGAGCACTGCCGCTGGCTCGTCGACAGCGGCTGTCACGGCGTCGGTCCGAACGGTTCGCTCGGGGAGTACTCCTCCCTCACCGACGACGAACGGCGCGCGGTGGCCCGTACGGCCGTCACGGCGGTGGGGCGGGACGCGCGGGTCGTCGTGGGCGTGCACGGGGTCGGCGCACACCAGGCGCGGTACTGGGCGGAGCTGGCGGCCGAGGACGGCGCGGACGGCGTGCTGTGCCTGCCGCCCACCCTCTACCGGGCCAACACCGCCGAGGTGGTGCGGCACTTCGAGGAGGTCGCGGCCGTCGGCCTGCCGGTGATGGTCTACAACAATCCCCTCGACACGAAGGTCGACCTGACGCCGGAGACACTGCGCGAGGTCGCGGCGATCGACGGGGTGGTGGCCGTCAAGGAGTTCTCGGGGGACATCCGCCGGGTGCTGCACGTCAAGGAGCAGGCCCCCGGCCTGGACGTGGTGGCGGGCGCCGACGACCTGGTGCTGGAGGCGCTGCTGATGGGCGCCACCGGCTGGTTCGCCGGCTTCCCCAACGTCTTCCCCGCCGCCTGCGTACGCCTCTACGAGCTGGCCAGGGCCGGGCGGGTGGCCGAGGCGCGGGAGCTGTACGAACCGCTGGTCGCCGCGTTCCGGTGGGACTCGCGGACCGAGTTCGTGCAGGCGGTCAAGCGCGGGATGGACCTCGTGGGCCGGTACGGCGGACCCTGCCGGCCGCCGCGCGGCCCGCTGCTGCCCGAGCACCGGCGGCAGCTGGACGCGGACATCCGCGGCGCCGTCCAGGCACTGGAGATCTGGGCGAAAGCCGAGGGGCGGTGACGGCCGACGGCACTCCGGCCCCGTTCGCCGCGCGCAGCGTGCGCACCTTCGGCGCCGTGGACTCGCACACCGAGGGCATGCCGACGCGCGTCGTCACGGACGGCGTCGGCACCATCCCCGGCGCGACCATGGCCGAACGCCGCCGCTACTTCGTCGAACACCTCGACCACATCCGCCAGTTGCTGGTCAACGAACCACGCGGGCACCCCGCCATGAGCGGTGCGATCCTCCAGCCACCGACCCGGCCCGACGCCGACTGGGGCGTCGTCTACATCGAGGTCTCCGGATGCCTGCCGATGTGCGGGCACGGCACGATCGGCGTCGCGACGGTCCTGGTCGAGACGGGCAGGGTGGCGGTCACCGAGCCCGTCACAACCGTACGGCTGGACACCCCGGCCGGGCTGGTGGCCGCCCGGGTCGCGGTGCGCGACGGCCGCGCCGAGCACGTCACCCTGCACAACGTCCCCTCGTACGCGCATGAACTGGACGCCGTGGTGAAGGTGCCCGGCTACGGCGAGGTCCGCTACGACCTGGCCTACGGCGGCAACTTCTACGCGATCACCCCGCTCGCCGCGCTGGGCATCCCGTTCGCCGCCGCCCACCTGGACGACATCATCGCCGCCGGGCTGGCGGTGATGGCCGCGGTCGAGGAGCGCGACCGGCCCGTGCACCCGGCCGACCCGGCCATCTCCGGCTGCCACCACGTCCAGTTCACGGCCCCCGGCACACCGGGACCGGACGGCTCGGACTCCCGTAACGCCATGGTCATCCACCCCGGCTGGCTCGACCGCTCGCCCTGCGGCACCGGCACCAGCGCCCGGATGGCCCAACTCCACGCGCGCGGCGCGCTCCCGCTGCACCGGCCCTTCGTCAACGAGTCCCTGATCGGCACCCGCTTCACGGGCCGGCTGGTGGGCACGGAGCGGGTCGGCGGGCGGCCGGCCGTCGTGCCCACGGTGACCGGACGCGCTTGGATCACGGGCACGGCCCGGTACGTCCTCGACCCGACCGACCCGTTCCCCCGGGGATTCGTGCTGTAGCGGAGGCCGCGGCGGGTTCCCGGTTCCGGGTGTGCTGCTGCGAAGGTGAACAGTCGTGCGCGGCCGTCGCGCACGAGCGACGAGGAAGCGGAGCACATGTTCACCAAGGGAATACCGGGCCGGCAGCACGCACGGCGAGGGGCCTGCGCGCTGGCCGCCGCGGCCGCGGCACTGGCGTTGCAGACCGGAACGGCGGCGGCTTCGGGCCCGGCCGAGGCGCTGACCTCGACTGTGCGTACGGCCCCTGCCCCCGCCCCGGCCGAGGCGCTGACTCCGACCGCGCGTACGGCCCCGGCTCCCGCCCCGGCCGTACGGATCACCGAGGGCCAGGTCCGCGAGGCCGCTCCCGGCGGCACCCTGCTCTACCCGAGCGTGACCAGTTGCCTGACCGTGACGGTCCGTCTCGCGGACGGCGGCCTGGTGGGCGCGCACGCCAGCCTGTTCCAGGTGCCGGGGGAGTACCGCTCCGACCGCATCCTCGGCGCCCTGCGGGACCGGGTGGGCGGCCGGGACGTGACCGCGGTGGAGGTCAGGGGCGCGGTCGGTGCCTGGCTCCCCGGCTATTTCACGAAGGCGATCGAGAGCTACGGGGACGGCGAGACCGTACCGTTCCCGGCCGAGCCCGACCCCGGTGGCCTGGCGGCGGCGGTGGCGGACGGCCTGGGACAGCCGCGCGCGAAGGTCACGGTGACGGACGTGCCGGACGGCGACCAGACGGTGGGCTGAGGGAGTGGCCGGCGGGCCGGGGCGGCGGACGGGTCGCCCCGACCTGTTGACTAGCCCTATTCAGCACCCCAAGATGTGAATAGCTCGATCCATTCGCATCGACGTCAGGGAGGCACGGCCCATGTCAGGACCGCGACCCGTGCGGGCACCGCGCGGTACGGAACTGAGCGCCCGGGGATGGCAGCAGGAAGCCGCGCTGCGCATGCTGCAGAACAATCTCGACCCGGAGGTCGCCGAGCACCCGGACAAGCTCGTCGTCTACGGCGGCACCGGCAAGGCCGCCCGGGACTGGCGCTCCTTCGACGCGATGGTCCGCACACTGACCACGCTCAAGCAGGACGAGACCATGCTCGTCCAGTCCGGGCGGCCGGTCGGCGTCATGCAGACGCACGAGTGGGCGCCGCGGGTCCTGATCGCCAACTCCAACCTGGTGGGCGACTGGGCCAACTGGGAGGAGTTCCGGCGCCTGGAGGCCCTCGGCCTGACCATGTACGGGCAGATGACCGCCGGTTCGTGGATCTACATCGGCACCCAGGGCATCCTCCAGGGCACCTACGAGACGTTCGCCGCCGTCGCCGCGAAGAAGTTCAACGGCTCGCTGGCCGGCACGATCACCCTCACCGCCGGGCTCGGCGGCATGGGCGGCGCCCAGCCGCTCGCCGTCACGATGAACGACGGCGTCGCGATCTGCATCGACTGCGACCCGCGCGCCATCGAGCGGCGCATCGAGCACCGCTACCTGGACGTGCGGGCCGACAGCCTCCAGCACGCCCTCCAGCTCGCCGTCGAAGCCCGTGACCAGCGCAAACCGCTGTCCATCGGCCTGCTCGGCAACGCGGCGGAACTGCTGCCGCGGATGCTCGCCGACGGCGCGCCGATCGACATCGTCACCGACCAGACCTCCGCCCACGACCCGCTGGCCTACCTCCCGCTCGGCGTGGACTTCGCGGACATGGCCGCCTACGCGGCCGAGCAGCCCGCCGACTTCACCCGCCGGGCCCGCGAGTCGATGGCCAAGCACGTGGAGGCCATGGTCGGCTTCATGGACGCCGGCGCCGAGGTGTTCGACTACGGCAACTCCATCCGCGGCGAGGCCGAACTCGCGGGCTACAAGCGCGCCTTCGCCTTCCCCGGCTTCGTGCCCGCCTACATCCGGCCGCTGTTCGCCGAGGGCAAGGGCCCGTTCCGCTGGGCCGCGCTGTCCGGCGACCCCAAGGACATCGCCGCCACCGACCGGGCGATCCTGGACCTCTTCCCGGAGAACGAGTCGCTCGCCCGGTGGATCAAGCTGGCCGGCGAGCGGGTGCACTTCCAGGGCCTGCCCGCCCGGATCTGCTGGCTCGGCTACGGCGAGCGCGACAAGGCGGGCGAGCGCTTCAACGACATGGTCGCCGACGGCACCCTCCAGGCACCGCTGGCCATCGGCCGCGACCACCTGGACTGCGGCTCGGTGGCGTCCCCGTACCGGGAGACCGAGGCGATGCTCGACGGCTCCGACGCCATCGCCGACTGGCCGCTGCTCAACGCCATGGTCAACGTCGCCTCCGGCGCCTCCTGGGTCTCCCTGCACCACGGCGGCGGCGTCGGCATGGGCCGCTCGATCCACGCCGGACAGGTCACGGTCGCCGACGGCACCCCGCTGGCCGGCGAGAAGATCCGCCGGGTACTGACCAACGACCCGGGCATGGGCGTCATCCGCCACGTCGACGCCGGCTACGAACGCGCCGACGAGGTCGCCGCCGAACGCGGCGTGCGCATCCCGATGCGGGAGGGCGAGTGACCACGACGCACGACGGCCCGGCGGCCGCCGCCGGGCCGGGCGCGCCGTCCTTCCACGAGATGTGGCGCGACCTCGCGCCCATCGGCCGTCACTCCGGCTCCGGCGGCTACCGCCGCTTCGCCTGGACCGGCGCCGACGCCGACTGCCGGGCCTGGTTCGAGGCCCAGGCCCGCGCCCGTGGACTCTCCTACGAGCAGGACCGCAACGGCAACCAGTGGGCCTGGCTGGGCGCCGCGTCCGCCGCGGACGTGGCCCCCGGCGAAGCCGTCGTCACCGGCTCCCACCTCGACTCCGTCCCGGACGGCGGCGCCTTCGACGGGCCGCTCGGCGTCGTCTCCTCCTTCGCCGCGCTCGACGAACTCCGCCGCCGCGGCGCCGAGCCCGCCAAGCCGCTGGCGATCGTCAACTTCGGCGACGAGGAAGGCGCCCGCTTCGGCCTGGCCTGCGTCGGCTCCCGGCTCAGCGCGGGACAGCTCACCGTCGAGGCCGCCCACCAGCTGCGGGACGGCGACGGGGTGACGCTGCCGCAGGCCATGGAGCGGGCCGGCCACGACCCGGACGCCATCGGCCCGGACCCCGACCGCCTCGCCCGCATCGGCGCGTTCGTCGAACTCCACGTCGAACAGGGCCGTGCCCTCGACCTGACCGGCGACCCCGTGGGCATCGCCTCCGCCATCTGGCCGCACGGCCGCTGGCGGTTCGACTTCCACGGCGAGGCCAACCACGCGGGCACCACCCGTCTGGCGGACCGGCGCGACCCGATGCTCACCTACGCCGCGACCGTGCTCGCCGCCCGGAAGAGCGCCGAGCCGGCCGGCGCGCTGGCCACCTTCGGCAAGATCAGCGTCGAGCCGAACGGCGTGAACGCCATCCCGTCGCTGGTCCGCGGCTGGCTGGACTCCCGCGCCGCCGACCAGGAGACGCTGGACACCGTCGTCGCCGCCATCGAGCGGGCGGCCGCCGAACGCGGCGCGCGCGACGGGGTCGACGTCCGGGTCACCCGGGAGTCCTTCACCCCCGTCGTCGAGTTCGGGAACGCCCTGCGGGACGAGCTGGCCAAGATCCTCACCCACACGGCGGACCACCGCCCGGGCGGCGCCCGCGAGGTGCCCGTGCTGGGCACCGGCGCCGGGCACGACGCGGGTATCCTGTCCGCCTCCGTCCCCACCGCCATGCTGTTCGTACGCAACCCCACCGGCGTCTCGCACTCGCCCGCCGAACGCGCGGCCGAGGACGACTGCATCGCCGGGGTGACCGCACTCGCCGACGTACTGGAGGGCCTGGCGTGCAGGTGACGCCGCAGGAAGACGAGCCGGCCCCGCGCCCCGGAGGCGACGGGCCGAGGCCGGCCGCCCCGAAGACGTACTGGCTGGAACACGCCTGGCTCGGCACGCACGTCGAGCCGGGCGTGGCCGTGGACGTGGATCCGGCCGACGGCCGTATCGGCGCCGTACGGACCGAGGTGCCCACCCCGCCGCCGGGCGCCGTCCCCCTGCGCGGCCTGACCCTCCCCGGCCTCGCCAACGCCCACTCGCACGCCTTCCACCGGGCCCTGCGCGGCACGGTCCAGGTCGGCTCCGGCACCTTCTGGACCTGGCGCGAGGTGATGTACCAGGTCGCCTCCCGGCTCACCCCCGACTCCTACTACGCCCTCGCACGGGCCGTGTACGCGGAGATGGCGCTGACGGGCATCACCTGTGTCGGCGAATTCCACTACCTCCACCACGGACCGGGCGGCACCCGCTACGCCGACCCCAACGCGATGGGCGAGGCCCTGATCGCCGCCGCCGACGAGGCGGGCATCCGCATCACCCTGCTGGACACCGCCTATCTCTCGTCCGGCTTCGGCGCCCCGCCCGACCACCACCAGCTGCGCTTCTCCGACGGCACCGCCGACGCCTGGGCCGAGCGTGCCGCCGCCCTGAAGGACGGCCGCCCGCACGCCCGCATCGGGGCGGCCGTGCACTCCGTACGCGCCGTGCCCGCCGACCAGCTGAGCACCGTCGCGGAGTGGGCCGACCGGCGGCAGGCACCGCTGCACGTCCACCTCTCCGAGCAGACCGCCGAGAACGACGCCTGCCGCGCGGCACATGGCCGCACCCCCACCGAACTCCTTGCCGCCCACGGCGTCCTGGGCCGCCGCACCACCGCCGTGCACGCCACCCACCTCACCGACGAGGACGTCCGGCTGCTGGGCGCGGCCACCACCGGCGTGTGCATGTGCCCCACCACCGAACGCGACCTCGCCGACGGTATCGGCCCCGCCGTCCAGCTCCAGGCCGCCGGCAGCCCCTGTCGCTCGGCAGCGACAGCCACGCCGTCATCGACCTCTTCGAAGAGGCCCGCGCGATGGAGCTGGACGAACGGCTGCGCACCCGCACCCGCGGCCACTGGACCGCCAACGCCCTGCTGCGCGCCGCGACCGCCGACGGCCACGCGGCACTGGGCTGGGACGCGGCGGGCACCATCGAACGCGGCGCGCTCGCCGACCTCACCACGATCGCGCTGGACTCCGTACGCACCGCGGGCCCGCTGCCCCGGCTGGGCGCCGAGACGGCCGTATTCGCCGCCTCCGGAGCGGACGTGCGCCACACGGTGGTCGGCGGCCGCCAGGTCGTACGCGACGGAGTCCACGCACGCGTGCCCGACGTCCCCACCGCGCTGGCCGAGGCCATCGCGGCCGTACACGGCTGACACCGCGGCCGAAGGAGAGCACCCCCACGATGAACACCGGCACCACGGCCGCGGAGCGCGCCGCCACCGGCCGCACCACCGCCATCACCAACATCGCCACCCTCGTCACCAACGACCCCTCCCTCGGCGAAGGCCCCCTCGGTCTGATCCAGGACGCGGCCGTCGTCTTCGACGGCGACCGCGTCGCCTGGGTCGGTACGACAAGCAAAGCACCCGCCACTGACAGTCACCACGACGCGGGCGGCCGCGCGGCCATTCCGGGTTTCGTCGACTCCCACTCCCACCTGGTCTTCGGCGGCGACCGCACCGCCGAGTTCAACGCCCGGATGTCCGGCCGCGCCTACTCCGCCGGCGGCATCCGCACCACCGTCGCCGCCACCCGCGCCGCCACCGACGAAGAGCTGCACGCCAACGTCGCCAAGTACCTCGCCGAAGCCCTCCGCCAGGGCACCACGACCCTGGAGACCAAGTCCGGCTACGGCCTGACCGTCGAGGACGAGGCCCGCGCCCTGCGCATCGCCGCCGCCCACACCGACGAAGTCACCTTCCTCGGCGCGCACATCGTCTCCCCCGACTACGCCGACGACCCCGCCGGTTACGTCGACCTGGTCACCGGCCCGATGCTGGACGCCTGCGCCCCGCACGCCTGCTGGATCGACGTCTTCTGCGAACAGGGCGCCTTCGACGGCGACCAGGCCCGCGCCATCCTGACCGCGGGCAAGGCCAAGGGCCTGCACCCGCGCGTGCACGCCAACCAGCTCCACCACGGCCCCGGCGTCCAGCTCGCGGTCGAACTCGACGCCGCCTCCGCCGACCACTGCACCCACCTGGACGCCGCCGACATCGACGCCCTCGCCAACAGCGCGACCGTCGCCACCCTGCTGCCCGGCGCCGAGTTCTCCACCCGCGCGCAGTGGCCCGACGCGCGCCCCCTGCTCGACGCGGGCGCCACCGTCGCGCTGTCCACCGACTGCAACCCGGGCTCGTCCTTCACCAGTTCGATGCCGTTCTGCATCGCGCTGGCCGTACGGGACATGAAGATGACGCCCGACGAGGCCGTGTGGGCCGCCACCGCCGGCGGCGCGGCGGCCCTGCGCCGTACCGACGTCGGCCGCCTGGCCCCCGGCGCCCGCGCCGACCTCGCGCTCCTCGACGCGCCCTCGCACGTCCACCTCGCCTACCGCCCGGGCGTCCCCCTCGTCTCCGACGTCTGGCACCGGGGCGTACGCGTCTGACCGGCGGCTTCGAGAGGCGACTTCACGGTTCCCGGTTCCGGACATTGCGTAGATCACGTAAGGTCCGGGACCGACACGAACAACTGTCGCAGTCACCCGCACAGCCGGAGAAAACCCGCCGGAGCCCGCTCCGTAGGAGGTGCTCCGGTGCTCGGCCAGGGTGACGGCGCGGGGGAAAGGAACCTCATGAAGTCGACCCGCCTCAAGGCCCGTCTCGCCGGCACCGCGGCCACCGTCGCCGTCCTCGGCGGCGCCGCCCTGGCCACGGCACCGGCCGCCGCGGCGAAGGCGAACGTGATCTCCATCGACAGGGTGACGCTCGACGGACAGCAGCTCTCGGTGCACCTCGGCTACTCCTGCGACACCGGCTACACCTGGGGGCTGACCGGCAAGGCGGTCAAGACGGACGGACCGGCCGGCCCGGCGTCGTCCGCCACCGGCACCGTCCCGGCCGGCGCGCTCACCTGCGACTACCGGACCCGCGCCCTGAAGCTCGACCTCACGCCGGCCGCCGGCGCGCACTTCGCCGCGGGCGACGACGTGAAGGTCACCGTCGCCTTCACGGAGGAGAACGGCCCGGGCCTGGAAGGCGAGGAGATCATCACCACGCTTCAGGCCCCCGCGCCGACGCGGTAGGCACCAGTACAGCGCGCGCCAGGCACCCGCCACAGCGCCGGCACAGCAGAGGAGGGCCCGTCCCGGACATCCGGGGCAGGCCCTCTTCCACGCGGGCGGATGCCGGCCGTCAGGCCGGCAGCGACCGCGAAGTGTCCGCCGGACTCATTCCTCGACCATCAGCCCCTTGCGGAGCTTGACGAGCGTGCGCGACAGCAGCCGCGACACGTGCATCTGAGAGATGTTCAGCTCCTCGCCGATCTCCGACTGCGTCATGTTGGCGACGAAGCGGAGCGAGAGGATCTTGCGGTCACGCGGGGGCAGCTCGGCGATCAGCGGCTTGAGCGACTCCACGTACTCGATGCCTTCGAGGCCGTGGTCCTCGTAGCCGATGCGGTCGGCCAGCGCGCCCTCGTTGTCGTCCTCCTCCGGCTGGGCGTCCAGCGAGCTGGCCGTGTAGGCGTTGCTCGCGGCCATGCCCTCGACGACCTCGTCGTTGGTGATGCCGAGGCGTTCGGCGAGCTCGCTCACCGTCGGGGAACGGTCCAGCTTCTGCGCCAGCTCGTCGCCGGCCTTGGCCAGGTCCAGACGCAGCTCCTGAAGGCGCCTGGGCACGCGTACGGACCAGCTGGTGTCACGGAAGAAACGCTTGATCTCGCCGACGATGGTCGGCATGGCGAACGTCGGGAACTCCACGCCGCGGCTGAGCTCGAAGCGGTCGATCGCCTTGATCAGGCCGATGGTGCCGACCTGGACGATGTCCTCCATGGGCTCGCTGCGGGAGCGGAACCGGGAGGCCGCGAACTTCACCAGCGCGAGGTTGAGTTCGACCAGGGTGTTGCGGACGTACGCGAATTCGTGCGTGCCTTCTTCCAGCGACTCCAGCCGCTCGAAGAGGGTCTTGGACAGGGCCCGCGCGTCCACCGGCCCCACCTCGGCGTACGGGGGATCTCGGGCAGCCCGTCGAGCTCGGGGATTCCCGTCGTGTCCGGTGCGGACGATTCAGATGTGATCTGCGGGGAATGAGAAGTCTGGGCCTGTTCGGGCAGGGCGGCCTCGGACAGGACGGCCTCGGTGAGAGCGGCCGTTGCGAGGGTGGTCTCTGACAAGGGAGTCGACGACGCGGTCTCCGTGGTGTCTTCGGTGCGCAATTCGTCGAGCCGGGGTGACATGTTGTCCTCCATCGTTCTCGGCATATGGCTGCCGATGCCTCTACGCGAAGCTGCGGTGTGCGGCGCCTCCAAAGCCGGCCGTTTCGAATGTGTCCTTACTACGCCTACCTGGGTTTGCCGGAAGATGGCAAGTGCGTGTTGTCCGGGTTTGCTGGGAATTACGTATTGTTCGGCTACCAGTCGCGTGTATCGAAGGCGTAGTCTTCGGTCAGCGCAGTCGTAAGCAATCGGACGCCGAGACAGCAAGAGGGGTGCACGCGCATGGACCGCGGGACGGTCGGCAGTGCCAGTCGGGGACGGCTCAATGTCGCGATCCGGCATCAAGGTGCCAGCGCGATCGTGACCGTCGCGGGTGAGCTGGACCACCACACCGCGGACCTGTTGCGGGAATCACTCGAGAGGTGCGTCGCGGACGGCTTCGCGCGACTGGTCGTCGACTGCTCGCAGCTGGAGTTCATGGACTCCACCGGCTTGAACGTACTGCTCGGCGCCCGCCTGAAGGCGGAGGCCGGGGAGGCGGGGTACATCTGGCCGGGATGCAGCCGGTGGTGGCGCGGGTCTTTGAGATCACTGGCGCGGACGCGGTGTTCACCGTGCACGACTCCCTCGACAAGGCTCTCGCCGACTGACGGCGGTGGCGCGAACGGTGCACTACGAGGGGTTCCTCCCGTATGCGTTGCCCGCGTCACAACTTCCGTACCCAAGAAGTGGGTGTTCTCACGGTCCCGTCGGGCAGGAGACATCTGAATCTGTTGAATCTGTCAGGTAACCGCTATCCGTGAAATGGCGAATCGGTGAGGTGAAGCGCTGATGAGCACCACCCGGCCGTACCCGCCGGGCGACCTCGGCCCGGAGCCGGGCAACGCCGGCGCTCCCTCCGCCTCCCCGGCCGTGCCGGCCGGCCAGATCCGCAGGCTGCGCCTGGCGGGTGTGCAGGGAGCCGTCGCGCGAGCCCGTGACTTCGCCCGGCAGGGCCTGCACGACTGGGGCTGGCTCCCGGCCGCCGGTGCCGACCAGCGGGCGGCCGCCGAGGACGTCCTGCTCGTGGTCTCCGAGCTGGTCACCAACGCCTGCCTGCACGCCGAGGGGCCCGAGGAACTCCGGCTGCGCAGCAACGCCAAGGTGCTGCGCATCGAAGTGACCGACCTCGGCGCGGGCTCGCCCGCGCCCCGCACCCCCACCGGGCGGGGCGGCCCGGCGGGCACGGCATGTTCATCGTGCAGCGCCTGTGTCTGGACTGGGGAGTCGTACGCAACCCGGACGGCACGGGCAAGACCGTGTGGGCGGAGCTGGCAGCTCCCTCCTAGGGCCCCTGGGCGGGGCCCTCCTTCGCGCCCTGGGGCCTTCGTGTCCTGGGGCAGCGCGGGGCGCGGTGTACGGCGGTGTGCGCCGCGACCGGGCCGCGTGGCCGGTACGGCGTGACCGGGGTGGCGCGGCTCCGCGGCCGCGCGGGCTGTGACGCGTGCGCATTCCGTCCCCCTGCGCATCCGGTGCCCCCTGCGCATCCGGTGCCCCCTGCGCATCCGGTGCCCCCTGCGCATCCGGTGCCCCCTGCGCCCCCTGTATCCCTTACGCCCCTCCCGCCCCCGCTCGGCGGGCTCCCCGCCTTCTCCTGGCGTCCCGCGCCGTACGGATCCGGCCTGTTCTGTGACTTCCCTCGACAAGGTCCCCGGCGTACCTTGAGCCACCGATCTGATGTGCCGTCAGTAACATCGGGCGGCGCTCAACCGCGAGAAGGGGAACTCAAGGTGGCCCGCTTCTACGAACAGCACGCCGCGCGCCCCCGCCGCCGCGCGGCCGGCCTGGCCGCGGCCGTGGCGCTGACGGCGGGGTCCGCGGTCCTGCTCACCGCGCCGGCCGCGCAGGCCGACGTGGTGGACGTCAACTACCAGTGCAAGACGCCGATCGGGAACAAGGGCGCGGTCTCGCCCATCGACATCAGGAGTACGCGGAGCGGCAGCGCGTACAAGCTCGTGATGTCCTTCCAGAAGGGCGTCTCCTCCAGCCCCGTCGAACTGGGCGCGGGCGCCATGAAGCCGAGCGCGCTCATCGGGCTGGGCGGCGCGGAGAGCGGCACCGTACCCGTGTCCGGGCCGCCCAACGACAAGGCGATCCCCGCCAACACGCCCATCAAGATCAGTGACCTGAGCGGGACGTACACGCCCCAGAAGAGCGGCAAGGTCACCTTCACCGCGTCCACGCTCACCATCAAGGCCCTCGGGACGACCACCACCTGCACCCCCGTCAACCACCCGAAGCCGTCGCTCACCCTGGACGTCAAGAGCGCGGGCGGAACGGGGAGTTCCGGCGGAACGGGTGGTTCCGGCAGTACGGGTGGCAGCGGCACCGGCGGGTCCACGGGCGGCTCCGGGAGCAGCACCGGAGGATCGACGGGCACCTCCGGCGGCGGAGAACTGCCGCAGACCGGCCCGGCCGACTCCGCCGTCGCCCTCGGCACGCTCGGTGGCACGGTGCTCCTCGCCGGCGCGGCGGGCGTCCTCTGGCTGACCCGGCGCAACCAGTAGCGCGTCTGAGTCCCGTACCGCGTTTCCAGGGCCCGCCCCCACCCCGCACGCGTACGAGCGCAGCGCTTGCACCAGCCCCAGGAGCCGCCGATGCCGTCCCGTACCCGCTCGGTGGCCCCGGGCGCAGCTCTCGCGACCGCCGTCGCGCTGCTGAGCCCGGCCGGGGCGTACGCCGCGCCCGGACCCGCACCTGCGCCCGGCCCGTCCGCGTCCGGTCCGTCCGCCCCGCGCTCGTCCGCCTCCGGCCCGTCCGCCTCCGATCCGTCCGCTTCCGTCCCGGGCGGCGGGCCCTGGACCGCCGCGCCCGCCCCCGGAGGCGAGGCGCGGCCGAGCGCCCAGGACCGCCCGTACTTCTACCTGGAAGGCGTGCCCGGCGCGGTCCTCGACGACCGGCTGTCGCTCACCAACCCCGGCGGCAGCGCGGTGACGCTCCGGCTGCGCGGCGGACCGGCCGGGGCCGGCGGCTGGATCGCCACGGCGGGCAAGGAGGTACGGGTGCCACCGCGCACCCGGGCGGCCGTGCCCTTCACCGTGACCGTCCCCAGGGACGCGACCCCGGGTGACCACCCGGCCGCACTCGTCGCCGAAGGGGACGGCAGGACGGCCACGGTCCCGGTGCACCTGCGGGTGACCGGGCCCGTACTGGCCGCGCTGAGCGTCGAGGACGTGACGGTGGAGCGCCGGGGAAGCGCGGCCGTCATCCGGTATGCGCTGGTCAACCGCGGCAACACCACGCTCACGCCACGGCTCGCGGTCGACGCCGACGGGCTCTTCGGGCCGGCCCTGCGCCGCGCGGCGCGCACCCTCCCCGTCACGCTGCCGCCGGGCCGCCGGGTCCCGCTGACCGAGCCGTGGCCCGATCCGCCCGCGCTGGACTCGGTGAACGTACGACTGACGGCCACGGCGCCGGGTGGCGCGCGCGGGACGGCGGCGGCCTCCTACACGGCGGTCCCGTGGAGTGCTGCCGCGCTGCCGCCCGCGGGGCTGCTGGCGGGCGCGGCCCTGTGGCGCGTACGGCGCCGGAGGCGGGCGGCGGGGCTTCGGCAGGGCTCTCCGGCGGCGGAAGCGCCACAGGGGCCGCCACAGGAGTCGTATGCGGCCTCTGGGACGGGCGCCCGGGCGGGGGCGGACGCATGACCGGCCGCATGACCGGCCGGACGAGGGGCCGGACGGGCGGCCGGATGATCGGCTGGATGGGCGGCCGGACGAACCCCTTCCTCGCCCTTCTCTGCCTCGCCCTGCTGCCCGTACCGGCCATGGCCTCAGCCGCCCCCCAGCCCGCCCCAGCAGCCCATACCGCCCCCACCCCCCGCATCCACCTCTCCGCCCAGCAAGCGGGCAAGGGCGGCACCCTCACCGTGACCGGCGGCGGCTGGCGCCCCGGGACGCTGCTCACCCTGCTCATCTGCGGACAGAACATGATCGGCGGCACCAACGCGTGCGCCAACGGCGACGGCCGGGCCGTGACCACCGGCCCGGACGGTTCCTTCCGCAAGGACCTGCCGGTCGCCGAGCCGCCGAAGCCCTGCCCGTGCGTCGTGCACGCCGCCACCGTGACCGGCGCGTCCGCCACCGCCGACGCCCCGTTCACGGTGGCCGGGCACCCCGTCGCGCCGCTGCCGCGGCAGGACCCGGGCGGGCGGCTGAGCATCCTGGCGCCGCCGCGGCTGGAAGGTTCCAGCGGCCTGCTGACCTGGTTCGGCGCACCCGCGCAACGACGGCTCGTGGTCACCGTGGGCAACGTCGGCTCCACCCCGGCCGTGGACCCGGTCTTCGAGGTCGGCACCTCGCACGGCGTCTTCGCCCCGCAGTGGGAGGAGCGGCAGTGGCAGGGGACCGTGCCCGCCGGGCGGAAGCAGCGCATCGAACTGCCGGTGGAACTGCCCGCCGGGGCGCACGGCGACTACCTCGTGTCGCTGAAGTACGGCGGCAAGGTGCTCGCCGAGCAGCCGTGGGGCGTCGGGCGGCCCTGGGGCGTGACGCTGTTCTGGATCCTGCTGTGCGTCGTCGTGCCGGCCGCCGCCTTCCGTATCGGCATGGCGGTCGTCGACCGGGTCCGCCCGCGCCCGGGAGCGGCCCGTACGAAGGGCCGGCCGTGGGGAGGGCCGTACCGCGGGCTCCCCGGCGTCCGGCGGCCGCGGGACGCCACCGCGGCGCCCGCGCCCCCGCGCCCCGCACGGCGGAGCCCGCCCCCGCGGACGGCGATGCCGCCGCCCCCTTGCCGTGGTTCACCCCGGACACCGCACCGTCCGCCACCACAGCACCACCCACCGACCCTCCGACATCGAGAGGTTCCACGTGATGCACCACGTGACGAGGCAACGCAGGAGAGCGAGCGCGGGCGGCTTCGCCCTGATGCTCGCCGGTGCGGGCATACTGACGGCCGCCGGACCGGCCGACGCCGCGGAGACGGCGTACCGGACCGAGTGCGTACCGCCGCCGATCTCGGGACTGCCCGCGATCCAGGGCACCACCAAGGTGGAGATCACCGCGCCCGCGACGGCGAAGGTCGGCGACGAGGTCGAGGTGGTGTGGCGGACGGTCGAGGCCGCGTCCAAGAACCCCGACATCCTCGACCTGGACAAGGACACCGTGCAGCCCAGCGGCAAGATCAAGGTGGGCGGCGCGCAGAGCGGCGAGCTGAGCGTCCAGGGGCCGCGGCAGAACCCGCCGATCCCCAAGAACAGCCCGATGAAGCTCTCCGACATGAAGGGCACCCTGAAGCTGGAGAAGCCCGGCGAGATCACCCTGGCGCCCGGCTTCTACAACATCAACGTCAACAAGCCGATCTCCACCGACACGAAATGCACCCCGAAGGAGGACGTGCGGCCCGCCGCCACGATCAAGGTGACGGACGGCGGCGGCACGGGAGGCACCACCGGCGGCGGCACGGGAGGCGGTGACACCGGCGGCAGCGGTACGGGCGGCAGCACCGGCGGCTCCACGGCGAGCGGCGGCACGAGCGCGGGCAGCACCGGCGGCGCCGCGGGCGGTTCGGACACCGGCGGCTCGACCGGCGGCGGTACGGGCGGCTCGGGAGGTACGGGAGGCACGGCCGGCTCCTCCGGCGGCGGAGGCGCCCCCGACGGCACCTCCTACGAGGGCAAGCAGGTCCAGGTCCCGTACGCCTGCAAGACCCCGATCGGCGACAAGAAGGCCACCTCCCCGGTGCAGATCAACGCCACCAAGAAGGGCGGTGCCTACGACCTGACGGTGAAGTTCGCGAAGTCGGTGATGGACAGCCCGGCGGACATCCCGGCCGGCGCGGTCAAGCCGTCCATGCGGGTACGGGTCGGCGGCGCCGACAAGGGCGCGGTCACGACCGAGGGCCCGGCGAACAAGGAGCCCATCAAGTCCGGACAGCCGATCGCGGTCCCCGACCTGAAGGGCACCTACACCCCCGGCGTCACCGGGAAGACGACCCTGACGCCCGGTGTGCTGACCGTCAACGCCCTGGGGACGACCACGACCTGCACCCCCGAGAAGGACCCGGGCGTCTCCCTGGCTCTGGACACGACGGCCCAGCAGGGCGGTACCGGCGGCGGCTCGTCCGCGTCCGGCGGCACGACCGGCGGTACGGGCGGCGGCACCGGCGGAGGCACGGCGGGCGGCGGCTCGATGGGCCCCGCGAGCACGGGCGGCACGTCGGGCGGCCTGGCGGAGACCGGCGCGAGCGACCACGGTGGCCTGCGCGCCCTCGCCCTGGTCGCGGGCACGGTTGTCCTGCTGGGCGGCGCGGTCTTCACCTTCGCGCCCGGCCGGGCGCTGCGGCGCCGCTGACGGCGGAACGCAGGAGGGGCCCGGTGCCCCTTGGCACCGAGCCCCTCCGCGTATCGGGGACGCGCTACGACAGCGTCAGTGGACGTCACCCATGGACGCCTCGATCTTCTTGCGGGACATCCAGATCGCCACAGCGGCCAGGACGGCCAGGGCCGCTTCGGACGCCACCACCCCCACACCGCTGAGGTCGGCACCGGCCAGGGAGATCAGGCTGACCACACAGTCACCGGTGGTGACGGCGAGGAACCACACGCCCATCATCTGGCTGGCGTACTTCTGCGGGGCCATCTTGGTGGTCACCGACAGGCCGACCGGGGAGAGGCACAGCTCACCCATGGTCTGGATCATGTAGACGGTGATCAGCCACATCGGGCTGACCTTGTCGCCGCCGGAGGACATCTGCATCGGCACGATGAACACGAAGTACGAGGCGCCGACGAGCAGCATCGACATCGCGAACTTCACGACCGTGCTGGGCTCCTTCGAGCGCCGGGCCAGCGCCGTCCACGCCGCGGCGAACAGCGGCGCGAGCGCCAGGACCCAGGCCGAGTTCACCGACTGGAACCAGGTCGACGGGAAGTGCAGGCCGAAGACCGTGTCCGAGGTGTTCTTGTCGGCGAAGACGTTCAGCGTCGAACCGGCCTGGTCGAAGATCATGAAGAAGATCGCGGCGGCGACGAAGAACCAGATGTAGCCGCTGACCTTGGTCTGCTCGGTCTGCGTCAGTTCCTTGTCGCGCTTGATGCGCACCAGGACCGAGATCGGGATGATCATGCCGAGCAGGCTGATCGGGATCAGCGCCCAGTTCAGCGTGAAGGTCCCGGTGGCCACGACGATGCCGTAGAAGACGGCCGCGACGACGGTCCAGATCAGGCCCTTGCGCAGCCAGCCCGTGCGCTCTTCACGGGTGAGCGGGGTCGGGACCTCGCCGCTGCGCGGGTTCAGGTTGCGGGTGCCGAACAGGAAGCCGACCAGACCCAGCGCCATACCGAGACCGGCGGTAGCGAAGCCCACGTGCCAGTTGATGCTCTGACCGATGGTGCCGACCACCAGCGGGGCGGAGACGCCACCGAGGTTGATGCCGATGTAGAAGATCGTGAAGCCGGAGTCGCGGCGCGGGTCCTGCGGGCCGTCGTAGAGCTGGCCGACCATCGTGGAGATGTTGGCCTTGAGCAGACCCGAGCCGAGCGCCACCAGGGCCAGACCGGCGAAGAAGGTGCCCTGGCCGGGCAGGGCCAGCGTCAGGTGACCGACGATCACCACGCCCGCGCCGATGATCACGGTCTTGCGCGGGCCCCAGACCCGGTCGCCGAACCAGCCGCCGGGCATGGCGAGCAGGTAGACCATCGCCATGTAGACCGCGTAGATCGCCGAGGCGGTCGCGGCGGTCATGGCCAGGCCGCCGCCCTGCTCGCCCACCTTGGCGTCGGCGCCGCCCGAGATGAGGTAGAGGACGAGGAGTGCCCTCATGCCGTAGAAGCTGAACCGCTCCCACATCTCGGTCATGAAGAGGGTGGCCAGTCCGCGGGGGTGGCCGAAGAAGGTTTTGCCGTCGCTGGCAGGGTTCCCCTGCGCGCCGGCGTCCTTCGTCAGGCTGGACGCCATGGTGCTTCCTAGGTGTGCTCGGGACGCGTGAGGAGACCGCAGCGCGCCCGGGTCGGCTGACCGGCACCGGCGTCACGTTGCCCGCCCCCACGTCCTCGGGGGCCGACGCCACTGGAAGAGGAATCGGCGGGACACTCGCGACACCGGGATCCACGCCCCCGTGCTGTGTGCGCGGTGGACCCGGTCGACAGGTCATTCACTGTGTATCAAGACTGGTGGTACCAGCCCCGCACACAACAGGGACCGATGACGGCTCGTGAGCGTCACGGGTCCCGAGGCTGTGCTACGGACGTTGGGACACCATACGTCCAGCAGCCGCACCGGTGGGACCACTGAGACAACGGTCACATGATCAACCGGGAACCGTACGGAGGCCGGCGGCCGCGGAGCGCGCCCCGCCCCTTGATCACCCGCCGGCCGCGCGCACGCCGCCGGCGCGCCGTCCGCGGGACGTTTTCCGGCCACCTCCGGGCGCACCGGGTCCCGCCCGGGGAGGTAAGACCTGGGACTACCATCGGCCCATGACCCGTGTACTGCTCGCCGAGGATGACGCGTCCATCTCGGAGCCGCTCGCCCGCGCCCTGCGCCGCGAGGGTTACGAAGTCGAGGTGCGCGAGGACGGCCCCACGGCGCTCGACGCCGGTCTGCAGGGCAGCATCGACCTGGTCGTCCTCGACCTGGGCCTGCCCGGTATGGACGGCCTGGAGGTGGCCCGCCGGCTGCGCAACGAAGGCCACTCCTTCCCCATCCTCGTGCTCACCGCCCGCGCCGACGAGGTCGACACCGTCGTCGGCCTGGACGCCGGAGCCGACGACTACGTCACCAAGCCCTTCCGGCTCGCCGAACTGCTCGCCCGCGTCCGCGCCCTGCTGCGCCGCGGCTCGTCCGTCGAGCCGCAGCAGCCGCCCGCGACGCACGGCGTACGGATCGACGTCGAGTCGCACCGCGCCTGGATGGGGGACGACGAACTCCAGCTCACCGCGAAGGAGTTCGACCTGCTGCGGGTGCTGGTGCGGGACGCGGGACGGGTCGTCACCCGTGACCAGCTGATGCGCGAGGTCTGGGACACCACCTGGTGGTCGTCCACGAAGACGCTGGACATGCACATCTCCTGGCTCCGCAAGAAGCTCGGCGACGACGCGGCCAACCCGCGGTACATCGCCACCGTGCGCGGCGTCGGCTTCCGCTTCGAGAAGAGCTGAGAGCCTGTGTCCGGGCGCCCGGCCGGGGCCCGGACACAGGCTCTTTGCCCGCCGCCGGGCGGGAAGAAGTAGAAGAACGAACGCATCCCGCCCGGAGGACACCGTGCGCCGCCGTCTGATCAATTCCACTCTCGCCGTGGTGCTCGTGGTGATCGCCGTCTTCGGCGTCTCGCTGGTCATCGTGGAGACCCGCACCATCCAGTCGGGGGCGCAGGACAGCGTCGCCGCCGAGGCCGTACGGCTCGTCGGCATCGTGGAGAGCCGGCTGGGCAGCGGCGAGAAGCTGACGCCCGAGATCCTCTCGGAGCAGATCACCGCCAAGCGGTACGCCGAGATCGAGGTGCCGGGCCGGTCCCGTATCGAGATCGGCTCCCGGCCGTCCGGTGACGTCATCGCCTCGACCCAGCACGGCGACCGCGGTGAGACCGTCACCGTCGAGGAACCGCGCTCCGCGGTCAGCGCCGAGATCGGCCGGACGCTGCTGGTCATCCTGGCCGTCGCGATCCTGGCGATCCTGGCCGCGGTGGTGCTCGCCGTGCAGCAGGCCCGCCGGCTGACCGCGCCGCTGACCGACCTCGCGGAGACCGCCGAACGCCTCGGCTCCGGTGATCCGCGGCCGCGCCACCGCCGGTACGGGGTCCAGGAGCTGGACCGGGTCGCGGACGTGCTGGACGCCAGCGCCGAGCGCATCGCGCGGATGCTCACCGCCGAACGCCGGCTCGCCGCCGACGCCTCCCACCAGCTGCGGACTCCGCTGACCGCGCTGTCCATGCGGCTGGAGGAGATCACCCTCACCGACGACCCGGACACGGTGAAGGAGGAGGCCACCATCGCGCTGGGCCAGGTCGAGCGGCTCACCGACGTCGTCCAGCGGCTGCTGACCAACTCCCGCGACCCGCGCTCCGGCTCCGCCGTCGCCTTCGACCTCGACGAGGTCGTCAAGCAGCAGGTCGAGGAGTGGCGCCCGGCCTACCGCAGCGCGGGCCGGGCCATCGTCCGCTCCGGCAAGAAGGGGCTGCGGGCGGTCGGCACCCCAGGGGCGGTGGCCCAGGTCCTCGCCACCCTGATCGAGAACTCGCTGATGCACGGGGACGGGACGGTGGCGCTGCGCACCCGGGTCACCGGCAACCAGGCGGTCGTCGAGGTCACGGACGCCGGCCGGGGCGTACCGCCGGACCTCGGCTCGCGGGTCTTCGAGCGGACGGTCAGTGGCCGGAATTCGACGGGGCTGGGGCTTGCCGTGGCCCGTGATCTCGCGGAGGCGGACGGCGGACGGCTGGAACTCCTCCAGCAGTATCCGCCGGTCTTCGCGCTCTTTCTCGCGCGTGAGGCGGAGCCGTCGCCGGAGTGAGCCGGGGGCCCCCGGGGGGCGCAGGGCGCAGCCCCCGGCCGCGCGCTCTAGTCGCTCGGCCGCTCGGCCGCCGCCGCGCTCGCCGCCCGCTGCGGCTGCGCGCCCTCGGTCAGGAAGGACTCCGCGGTCTCCACGGCCTCGCGCGCGGGCAGTGCGCGGAACACCCAGGTGCGGTAGGACCAGAAGCGGAAGAGCGTGGCCAGGCCGATGCCGAGGAACTTGAAGACGTTGCTCTGCAGCGAGGTGTCCCAGCCGAACCCGTACGTCGCGACGTACAGGACGCCGTTCTCGATGACCAGGCCGACGACGCTGAACAGCAGGAAGAGCGTCAGCTCCTTGGTCCGCCCGTTCTTGTCGCGGTCCCGGTAGGTGAAGTAGCGGTAGCCGAGGTAGTTCGTGCCGGTGGCCACGACGGTCGCCACCACGCTGGCCCGGACGACGGGCAGCTCGGTCAGGTGCCGTACCAGGTTGAAGACGACGAAGTTGACGAGGACCCCCGCACCCCCGACGGCGCCGAACTTCATGAGTTCGCGGGCCAGCGTGTCCAGTCGGGCCCGCAGTGCGCTCCGTTCACTCATCGTGATCGTTCAGCTCCTGTGGTGGGCGGTCGTGGGCGTTCCTGCACGGTCGCCCCCGTGCAACCGCACGCTCATGCTAACCAGGGGACCTGTGTGCTGCCTGCCACCCGGGACGGCAGGGGCGTACGAGACATGTCAGTCCACGGTCACGCGGAACCGCCGAGTCCGGCTGTTCTCGTCCTGCTCGTCGGCCTGCGGGGTGCCGCAGCGGAAGCAGTATCTGAGAGTCACCTCGGTACGTCCGGCGCCCCGCGCCATGAAATCGACGTAGCGCAGGCCGCCCGATCCCGGGCGGACCGGCTCGTCGGCGTCGTAGTGCCCGCCGGTCCTCCGCAGTACGGCCGGGTCCGGCTCCGGCGTGGCGAGGACCCACCGGAAGCCGGTCGCAGGGTTGTCCTTGAGGCGGATCGAGAAGTGGGTGCCGGGGGAGACCGTGATCTGCCGGTCGTCCTCGTCGAAGACGACGGGACGGGTCAGCTGGGTGATCACCGCGTAGACCGCGGCGGCCAGGGCCGCCAACGCGACGACGATCCCCACGGTCCTGGTGCGCCCGGGCGTCCGGCCCTCGCTCATGCGTTCCTTCCCCTCGGCGCGGGCGGCGAGCCTACCGCCCGCGCCGATCCCCGGGGGCCGCGACGGTGAGAGTGGCGCACTTGCGTTCGTACGTTCCTCCAAGGCGGTGACCGGGGTCCGTGGGCGGGCGGATACCCTGGGGGCGTGACGTTCCCGGTAGTCGGCATGGTCGGTGGCGGTCAGCTCGCCCGTATGACCCACGAGGCGGGCATCCCCCTCGGCATCAAGTTCAAGCTCCTCAGCGACACCCCGCAGGACTCGGCGGCCCAGGTGGTCAGCGAGGTCGTCATCGGCGACCACCGCGACCTGGACACGCTGCGCGCCTTCGCCCGTGGCTGTGATGTGATCACCTTCGATCACGAGCATGTCCCCACCGAGCACTTGAGGGCACTGGAGGCCGACGGCATCCCCGTCCGGCCCGGCCCCGACGCGCTCGTGCACGCCCAGGACAAGGGGGTGATGCGAGCGAAGCTCGACGCGATCGGGGCGCCCTGCCCCCGGCACCGCGTCGTCGCCGACCCGGCGGACGTGGAGCGCTTCGCGGAGGAGATCGGGGGCTTCCCCGTTGTCCTCAAGACGGTCCGCGGCGGCTACGACGGCAAGGGCGTCTGGGTCGTACGATCCTCCAAGGGAGCCGCCGAGCCGTTCCGCGCCGGAGTGCCGGTTCTGGCCGAGGAGAAGGTCCCCTTCGTCCGGGAACTGGCCGCCAACGTCGTCCGTTCACCGCACGGCCAGGCCGTCGCGTACCCGGTCGTGGAGTCCGTCCAGGTCGACGGCGTCTGCGACACGGTGATCGCGCCCGCCCCCGGCCTCTCCGACGCGCTGTCCGGCCAGGCCCAGGAACTGGCGCTGCGCATCGCGCACGAACTCGGCGTGGTCGGCCACCTCGCGGTCGAGCTGTTCGAGACCGCCGACGGCCGCATCCTCGTCAACGAGCTGGCCATGCGCCCGCACAACTCCGGCCACTGGACCCAGGACGGCGCGATCACCTCGCAGTTCGCCAACCACCTGCGGGCCGTCCTCGACCTGCCGCTCGGCGACCCCCGCCCGCGCGCGAAGTGGACCGTGATGGCCAACGTCCTCGGCGGCGACTATCCGGACATGTATTCCGCGTACCTCCATTGCATGGCACGGGACCCGCAGCTGAAGATCCATATGTACGGAAAGGACGTGAAGCCCGGCCGCAAGGTCGGACACGTCAACACCTACGGCGACGACCTGGCCGACGTGCGAGAGCGCGCCGCGCACGCCGCCGGCTATCTGCGAGGAACCATCACCGAATGAGTGCGAGCACTTCCCCGTCATCGGCATCGTCATGGGCTCCGACTCCGACTGGCCCGTCATGGAGGCCGCCGCCAAGGCCCTGGACGAGTTCGAGATCCCCTACGAGGTCGACGTCGTCTCCGCGCACCGCATGCCGCACGAGATGATCGCGTACGGCGAGGAGGCCGCCGGCCGCGGCCTGAAGGCGATCGTCGCGGGCGCCGGGGAGCGGCCCACCTGCCGGGGATGCTCGCCTCGGTCACCCCGCTGCCGGTCATCGGCGTGCCCGTACCGCTGAAGTACCTGGACGGCATGGACTCGCTGCTGTCCATCGTGCAGATGCCGGCCGGGGTGCCCGTCGCCACCGTCTCGGTCGGCGGCGCCCGCAACGCCGGGCTGCTCGCCGCCCGGATGCTCGCCGCCCACGACCCGGACCTCCAGGCCCGGATGCGCGAGTTCCAGCAGCACCTGAACGAGCAGGCCACCGAGAAGGGCAAGCGGCTGCGCAACAAGGTCGCCACCCCGGCCGGCTTCGGCTTCGGGAACGGCAAGTGAGCGCGTCCCTGGAGGCGGCCCGCGCGCTGCTCGCCGAACACCCCGTCGTCGACGGCCACAACGACCTGCCCTGGGCCCTGCGCGAGCAGGTCCGCTACGACCTCGACCGGCGCGACATCGCCGGCGACCAGACCGGTCACCTGCACACCGACATCCCCCGGCTGCGGGCCGGCGGCGTCGGCGCGCAGTTCTGGTCGGTGTACGTACGGACCGACTACACCGGCGACCAGGCGGTCAGCGCCACCCTCGAACAGATCGACGTGGTGCGCCTGCTGGCCGCCCGCTACCCCGGCGACCTGCGCCTGGCGTACACCGCCGACGACATGGAAGCGGCCCGCGCCGAGGGCCGCATCGCGTCCCTGATGGGCGCCGAGGGCGGCCACTCCATCAACAACTCGCTGGCCACCCTGCGCGCGCTGTACGAACTGGGCGTGCGCTACCTGACGCTCACCCACAACGACAACATCGCCTGGGCGGACTCGGCCACCGACGAGCCGCGCGCGCACGGACTCACCGCCTTCGGCCGCGAGGTCGTCCGCGAGATGAACCGTCTCGGCATGCTGGTCGACCTCTCGCACGTCTCCGCCGACACCATGCGCGACGCGCTGGACACCAGCGTCGCGCCGGTCGTCTTCTCGCACTCCTCAGCGCGCGCGGTCTGCGACCACCCGCGCAACGTCCCGGACGACGTGCTGGAGCGGCTGCCCGCCAACGGCGGGATCGCGATGGCCACCTTCGTGCCGAAGTTCATCCTCCCCGAGGCCGTCGACTGGACGCTGCGGGCGGACGAGAACATGCGCGCGCACGGCTTCCACCATCTGGACACCACCGCCGAGGGCATGGCCGTGCACCGCGCCTTCGAGGCCGGCCACCCGCGCCCGCTCGCCACCGCCGCCACCGTCGCCGACCACCTCGACCACATGCGCGAGGTCGCCGGCGTCGACCACATCGGCATCGGCGGCGACTTCGACGGCACCGCCTTCACCCCCGCCGACCTCGCCGACGTGTCCGGCTACCCGAACCTGGTCGCCGAACTCCTGGACCGGAAGTGGTCCACGGCCGACCTGGCCAAGCTGACCTGGCAGAACGCCGTCCGCACGCTGCGCGGCGCGGAGGACGTCGCGCGTGCGGTGCAGGCCGAGCGCGGACCGTCCGTCGCGACGATCGACCAGCTCGACGGCTGAGCGGCGCGACAACGCCACAAGGGGCCGGGCTCAAGACGGGCCCGGCCCTTCGTCGTTCCTTCCCGTCTCAGGCCTGCGGACGGCCCAGCGCCCGGTACGTCCAGCCCGCCTTGCGCCACAGCGCCGGATCGAGCGCGTTACGGCCGTCCAGTATGCGCGGCGTGGCCACCACCTCGGCCAGCGCGGCCGGGTCCAGCTCCCGGAACTCCCGCCACTCGGTCAGGTGCAGCACCACGTCGGCGCCGCGCACCGCCTCCTGCGCCGAGTCCGCGTACCCCAGCGTCGGGAACACGCGCCGCGCGTTCTCCATGCCCTTGGGGTCGTAGACCGTCACCTGGCCGCCCTGGAGGTGGATCTGCCCGGCGACGTTGAGCGCGGGCGAGTCCCGTACGTCGTCCGAGTCCGGCTTGAAGGTGGCGCCGAGGACGGCGACCCGGGTCCCGAGGAAGGAGCCGCCGACCGCCTCCCGGGTCAGCTCGACCATGTGGCCGCGGCGCCGCATGTTGATCGAGTCGACCTCGCGCAGGAACGTCAGCGCCTGGTCGGCGCCCAGCTCACCGGCGCGCGCCATGAACGCCCTGATGTCCTTGGGCAGGCAGCCGCCGCCGAAGCCGATACCGGCCCGCAGGAACTTCTTGCCGATCCGCTCGTCGTGACCGATCGCCTCCGCCAGCTTCACCACGTCACCGCCGGCCGCCTCGCACACCTCCGCCATGGCGTTGATGAACGAGATCTTCGTGGCCAGGAAGGAGTTCGCGGACGTCTTGACCAGCTCGGCGGTGGGGAAGTCGGCCACCACGAACGGCGAGCCCTCGGCGACCGGCGTCGCGTACACCTCCCGCAGCAGCTCCTCGGCCCGCCCGCCGTCGACACCGATCACGATCCGGTCCGGGTGCAGGGTGTCCTGCACGGCGAAGCCCTCGCGCAGGAACTCCGGGTTCCACGCCAGCTCCACGTCCTCGCCGGCCGGCGCCAGCTCCACGAGCCGCTTCGCCAGCCGCGCCGCGCTGCCCACCGGGACCGTCGACTTGCCGACCACCAGCGCCGGGCGCCGCAGCAGCGGGGCCAGCGACTCGACGGCCGACTCGACGTAGGACATGTCGCAGGCGTACTCGCCGTGCTTCTGCGGCGTGTTCACGCACACGAAGTGCACGTCGCCGAAGTCCGCCAGCTCTTCCCAGGAGGTGGTGAAGCGCAGCCGGCCGCTGGTGCCCTCGAAGCCCGCGACGTGCGCGCGCAGCAGCTCCTCCAGGCCGGGCTCGTACATCGGGGTCTCGCCCCGCTCCAGCATCGCGATCTTCGCCGGGTCGATGTCCAGCCCCATCACCTCGAATCCCAGCTCCGCCATGGCCGCGGCGTGCGTCGCGCCGAGGTAGCCGGTGCCGATCACGGTGATCTTCAGGGCCATGGGTGCTCCAGGTGCATACGGGGAGGAGTGCGCTGCCTGAGCATAGTCCGGCCGGGTCCCGGGGGTCCGGGCCCGGTGGCCGGGACCGTACGGGTGCTGTCGGCTAACTCACGTATCCCCGGTGCCGTACCGCCCCCTAGAATTCGGGTTACTTAACGGTAGTTAGCACTGCAGTCAGCTCTCAGGGGAGTGAGAAACCTTGGCGGGAACCGCTGATTTCGATCTGTACCGGACGTCCGAGGAGCACGACATGCTCCGCGAGTCGGTGCGCTCGCTCGCCGAGGCGAAGATCGCCCCGTTCGCCGCCGAGGTGGACGAGCAGGCCCGCTTCCCCCAGGAGGCCAGGGACGCGCTGACCCTGAACGACCTGCACGCCGTGCACGTCCCCGAGGCGTACGGCGGCGCCGGTGCCGACGCGCTGGCCACCGTCATCGTCATCGAGGAGGTCGCCCGCGTCTGCGCCTCCTCCTCGCTGATCCCGGCCGTCAACAAGCTCGGCTCCCTCCCGGTGATCCTCTCCGGCTCCGAGGAGCTGAAGAAGAAGTACCTGGGCCCGCTCGCCAAGGGCGACGCGATGTTCTCGTACTGCCTGAGCGAGCCGGACGCGGGTTCCGACGCGGCCGGCATGAAGACCAAGGCCGTACGCGACGGCGACCACTACGTCCTCAACGGCGTCAAGCGCTGGATCACCAACGCCGGTGTCTCCGAGTACTACACGGTGATGGCCGTGACCGACCCGGAGAAGCGCTCCAAGGGCATCTCCGCCTTCGTGGTGGAGAAGGACGACGAGGGCGTCTCCTTCGGCGCCCCGGAGAAGAAGCTCGGCATCAAGGGCTCCCCGACCCGCGAGGTCTACCTCGACAACGTCCGCATCCCCGCCGACCGCATGATCGGCGCGGAGGGCACCGGCTTCGCCACCGCCATGAAGACCCTGGACCACACCCGCATCACCATCGCGGCCCAGGCCCTCGGCATCGCCCAGGGCGCCCTCGACTACGCCAAGGGCTATGTCCAGGAGCGCAAGCAGTTCGGCAAGCCGATCGGCGACTTCCAGGGCGTGCAGTTCATGCTCGCCGACATGGCCATGAAGCTGGAGGCCGCCCGCCAGCTCACCTACGCCGCCGCCGCCAAGTCCGAGCGCATCTCCGCCGGCGGCAAGCCCGAGGACCTCACCTTCTTCGGCGCCGCCGCCAAGTGCTACGCCTCGGACGCCGCCATGGAGATCACCACCGACGCCGTCCAGCTCCTCGGCGGCTACGGCTACACCCGCGACTACCCGCTGGAGCGCATGATGCGCGACGCCAAGATCACGCAGATCTACGAGGGCACCAACCAGGTCCAGCGCATCGTGATGGCGCGGAACCTGCCGTAACGGCACGGCAGCCCAGCGCAAGAGCCCCCGGGTGCCTTGAGTTCTAGTGGTCGTCGCAACACCCCAGCTCAGGGGACGCGATGGACTTCGAGATCCGGAAGAACCGGGGGCCCGGGGGCGGGCGCCAACTGGCCCGCGAGCGGGCCGCATACTTCCTGCTCATGGAGCAGGGGTACAGCACTCGGGAAGCCGCCCGGGTAGTCGGCATCAACCTGCGCACTGGCAAGCGGTGGCGCAACGGGTGGCACTCGCCGCCAGGCGGCCGGAAGGCAGTTCCTCCGATCTACCCGGTGCCGGGACAGGCCCCGGCGACGGGATCGGAGGAACTGCCTCCCGCGCCGTCGCGGTATCTCCAGGAGCACGACCGCATCCACATCGCCGACCGTCTCCGCGAGGGGGCCTCGATCCGGCAGATAGCCGTCGAGCTGGGCCGCAGCCCGTCCACCGTCAGTCGCGAAATACGCCGCAACCGGCACACTCTGCACAACGGCGGCTGGTACTACCGACCGAGCATCGCCCACAACAAGGCCAAGGCCCGCCGGTCCCGTCCGAAACCCGGAAAGATCGGCCAGAATTCCGAGCTGCGGGACTTCATCCAGGATCACCTCACGATGCGCTGGAGCCCCGAGCAGATCTGCCAAGTCCTGCGGGCACGTTTTCCCGACCGGCCGGAGATGCACGTGACCCACGAGACCGTTTACCAGGCCCTCTACGTCCAGGGCCGCGGAGAACTCCGCCGGGAACTGACCCGAGCGCTTCGCACCGGCCGGGCCCGCCGGCGCCCACACCGCCAGGCCCACAAGCGTGCCTCCCGCGCCATCAAGGACATGGTCCTGATCAGCGAACGCCCCGCCGAAGCCGCTGACCGGGCCGTCCCCGGACACTGGGAGGGCGATCTCATCATCGGCAAGGACGGCCGTTCCGCCATCGGCACCCTCGTCGAGCGGTCCACCCGCTACCTGATGCTCGTGCACCTGCCGGTCGGCCACAGCGCCATCGCCACCCGCAACGCGCTCGCCACGACCGTCCAGACCCTTCCACGGCACCTCTGGCGATCCCTGACCTGGGACCAGGGCTCGGAGATGGCCGCCCACCGGGCGTTCACCGTTGCCACCGACATCCCGGTCTACTTCTGCGACCCGGCCAGCCCCTGGCAACGCGGCTCCAACGAGAACACCAACGGCCTGCTGCGGCAGTACTTCCCCAAGGGCACCGACCTGGCCGTTCACACCCCCGGGGACCTGGCGGGCGTCGCCGCCGAGCTGAACAGCCGGCCACGCAAAACGCTCGGCTGGCAAACCCCAGCCGAGCGTCTCGCTAAGCTCCTGGCGACAGCCAGTTGACCTCTGTGTTGCAACGACCCCTGGAATTCGCCGGTGCCGGGGGCTCTTCCCGTGCTCCGGCTGCCCAAAGGCGCCGTCTCGTCTACTCGTTACCGCTCACCGTCACCGGCTCGTCGTTCTTCAGCTGTTCGACGAGTTTGGCGACCTTGGCCTTGTCCCAGCGGAGGTTGCCGCCGACGCTGCCCGCGATGGGCATGTTCATCGACTTGCCGTCGCCGCCCGTGACGCCCTTCATCGCGAAGAACATTGAGCCGAGGTCGAACAGACCCATGTCCTTGTCGACGATCACGGTGCCCAGGCCCGCGCTCATCGTCGGGTAGAGCTTGAACGGGTTGATGATCGTGCCGGGGGTGGCCGTCTGGCTCGCCAGGGCCGCGAGGAACTTCTGCTGGTTCTTCGTGCGGTCCAGGTCGCTGCCGGCGAAGGCGTAGCGGGTGCGGACGAAGGCGAGGGCCTGTTCGCCGTCGAGGGTCTGCTTGCCGGCCTGGAAGTCGGCGCCGGACTTCTTGTCCTTGAAGGCCTTCGGGATGTCCATCTCGACGCCGCCGATCGCGTCCACGATGTTGGCGAAGCCCGCGAAGCCGATCTCGACGTAGTGGTCGATGCGCAGGCCGGTGTTGTGCTCGACGGTGCGCACCAGCAGTTCGGGGCCGTCCTCGGCGTAGGCCGCGTTGAGCTTGGTGTGGCGGCCCTTGGCGGCGTACTTCTTGCCGGACTTGGAGCCGACGAACGAGGGGATCTCGACGTCCGAGTCGCGCGGCAGCGAGATCAGGGTGGGGCCGTTGCCGCCGTCGTGCAGGATCATCATCGAGTCCGTGCGCTTGCCCTCGGCGGAGCCGGTGTGCAGCTTCTTCTTGTCCTCGTCGGACATGCCCTCGCGGCTGTCGGAGCCGACGATCAGGTAGTTGGTGCCGTCGCCTTCCTCGGGCCGGTCGATGACCTTGCTCAGGTCGACCTCGCGGCGCAGCTTGCCGTCGGCCCAGAAGTACGTGGCGACCGAGGTGACGAGGAGCACGGCGACCAGCGTCAGGACGGTCCACTTGATGCGGCGCCCCCAGTTGGGCGCGGGACGCGGGGCACGGCCGCCGCCCTGTCCGCCGCCCTGTCCGCCGCCGCGGCCGCCGCCGTAGACCTGGCCGGTGTTGTAGCCGTCGCCGTGCCCGCCGTCGTAGCTGTTGCCGTACGGGTCGGGGCCCTGGCCCTGCGGCGGGACGGAGGGGCGGCGGCGCGGCGAGAGGTGCGGCGGCAGCGGCGGCTCGCCCGGTTGCTGCCCCGGCCCGGGGTAGGGGCCACCGGGACCGCCGGGGCCACCGGGTCCGTTGGGACCGCCACGCCGTACGTGCGGCATGGCGCGCGCGCCCTCCGGCTCGGCGCCGCCGCCACGTCCGTACCGGTCTCTGTCGTCGGACCCAGGCCACTCGTTCATGGGGGAAGTCTGCCTGTCCCACGGCTCCCCCATACAGGGGAGGTACGAGATCGGGCCGTCGCTGTTGCAGAGCTGATGCAAAGTGACACGGAGCGCCGCTTGCGCAATGCGGACGGAGGTGATCAAACCGGCATGGGTGCCCCTGGTCAGGGGTGCGGGGTGGGCGCGCGGGAAGGGAGGTGCGCCCGCGCATAAAGTGGGCGCATGACCGATCTCGTCACCACCGGCCCGGAGGCCGACCTTCCGGGTAAGCCCACTTCCGTCTCCCGGACGACGCTGTCGCACATCATGACGGCAGGCGACACCAACCTGCTCGGCACGGTGCACGGTGGCGTGATCATGAAACTCGTCGACGACGCGGCGGGCGCGGTGGCCGGCCGGCACTCCGGCGGGCCCGCGGTCACCGCCTCCATGGACGAGATGGCGTTCTTGGAACCGGTCCGTGTGGGGGACCTGGTGCATGTGAAGGCCCAGGTCAACTGGACCGGGCGGTCCTCGATGGAGGTCGGGGTGCGGGTGCTCGCCGAGCGCTGGAACGAGTCCACGCCCGCCACGCAGGTCGGGTCGGCCTACCTGGTGTTCGCGGCGGTGGACGAGGAGGGCAAGCCCCGCCCCGTACCGCCGGTCGTCCCGGAGACCGAGCGGGACAAGCGCCGCTACCAGGAGGCCCAGATCCGCCGCACCCACCGGCTGGCCCGGCGCCGCGCGATCAAGGAGCTGCGGGCGCAGCGGGTGGCGGACGGGATCGACGACGCGTAGGGCGGTGCCGCGTGACGCGGGGGGTCACGTTCCTTCGGGGCGTGCCAGGTCTCCTTCGGGGCGGGCCAGGTCGAGGGCCGCTTCCGCGTCGGTCGTGCGGGCGCCCTCCCAGAGCAGCACGCGGTCGGCGCCGGACTCGGCGAGGAGTTTTTCGGCGAGCCGGGTGTCGCTGCCGAGGGCGCGGTCCACGACGTCCTGACCGCTGCTCCGTACGGTCCACGTGCTGCCGTCGCGTACGTCGAGGCGCCAGCTGTAGCGGACGCGTTCGCGCAGGATGCGGTAGACGTACGACGGTGTGACGGCGAGGTCGCGGGCGATGGCGGGCGCGTCGAAGCCGTCCGCCGCGGCCTCCAGGACGAGGCGCGGCAGGGCGGTTTCGGTGACCTTGTAGGCGCGGCGGATGCGGCCCGCCTCGGTGAGGGTGAGGTCGTCGGCGCTGATGTCGAGGTGCGGGACGGGGGCCGACCGGGCCGGTCGCGGCGCGGGGCCGGAGCCGGGGGCCGGGGTGGGGGCGAGGGCGTGGTTGAGGCGTTCCACGTCCGCCTGGAGTGCGGCTTCCTCCTGTTCCAGCCGGGCCCGCTGCGCGGACAGGCGCGCGGCGCGGGCGGTCAGGTCCTCGTGGCCGGAGTGCCGCGGAGCGCCCGGAGTGTCCGGTACCTGGGTGTCCGGCTGCGAGCGCTGGAACTGCTGCATGACGACGGCGATCTGGTCGAGGAACCACCGGTCGCTGAGTGGTGATCGTTTTTCACCCATGGGCGGGGACTGTACTGAGTACACATGACCTCGGCAACCGGGTTCACGACCGGGGTCCCGGCGGCCCGGGGCACGCCGCCTCGTCGCCGGTCAGCGTCCCGAAGTCGCCGGCGCCCGTCGGCTGGGTCGGGTCGTCGGAGCGCACCCGGTGGACCGCCTTGAAGTCCTTGCCGACGGTCACCCGCAGCACCGAGCCCTGCCCGGGAGCCTGTCGCAGGGCCGCCCCGGGCAGGGCGGCGGCGAGGGAGCGGACCGAGCGGTCCCAGCGCGGGTCGTAGGAGATCACGGTGCGCCGCGTGCGGGTGGCGGCGTTGCCCGGGGTGCCGGTGGTGTCGAAGCCGGTGGCGCGCAAGGACGTGTCCACCGCGCGGCCCAGCCCCGTGCGGCCCGCGCCGTTGTCCACCTGCACCCGGATCGTGGCGGGCGGTACGTCCACGACCGTCGCGCGCTGCCGGCCGGACCGCCGCACGGCCAGCGGCCGGTCCTCGCGCAGCGCCTGGAAGAGCTGCTTCGCCTTGTCCTCGTTCCACATCACGGTCGAGCCGACGTTCGGCACCTGGAAGTCGATGTCGCCCAGCGGTACGGAGGCGAACTCGGAGGACGACGGGTTGAAACCGCGCAGCGCCTGGCCGAGGTCGACCATCTCGTCCGCGCCGAACCCCTCGTCGGCCCGTACGGACTCCAGCAGTGCGTCGGTGATCTCCTTGAACTGGACCGGGTGGAGCAGCGCGCCGGAGCTGGTGATCTTGTGCATGAGCGCGGCGAGGAAGCGCTGCTGGCGCTGCATCCGCCCGAGGTCGGAGGCGCTGTCCAGGTGCCGGGCGCGGACGTACTGGAGGGCCTGGCCGCCGTTGAGCCGGGAGCGTCCGGCGGGCAGGTCCAGGCCGCTGTAGTTGTCCTTCAGGGGGCGGTTGGTGCAGATGTTCACGCCGCCGACCGCGTCCACCGTCTTCATGAAGCTGGTGAAGTCGACCTCCAGGTAGTGGTCGATGTGCACACCGGTCATCCGCTCGACGGTCCGGATGGTCAGGCCGGGGCCGCCCTCGGCGTACGCCGCGTTCAGCTTCACGGGGTGGCCGCGGTGGTGCTTGCCGGTGGTCCCGTCGGTGTGCGGGGGCGTCTGCGCGTACGAGTCGCGCGGCAGGCTGACCACGCTGGCGCGGTTCCGGTCGGCGGACAGGTGCACCATCATGATCGTGTCGGTGCAGTGGCACGGCTCGCCGCCCAGGTGGTAGCGGCGTTTCTCCTCGGGGAGAGCTTGGCCCGGCCGTCCGTGCCGACGACCAGGAAGTTCATGCCGTCACCGCCGCTGTTGTCCGGCCGGTTGCCCAGCCCCTTGAAGGCGTCCACCCGGGCGATGCCGTCCTCGACGCCGGTGACCATGGCGTGCCCGACCCCGCCCGCGGCCAGCAGCAGCAGCGAGACGCCCGCGGTGACGCGCAGGCCCCAGCGGGGCCGCCCGTCCCGTCGCCGGTGACGGGCGCGCGGTCGGGGCGGGCGGTGCGGTGCGGTCATGGGGACACCTCCGCGGCAGGGTCGGGGCGGACGGAGTGCGGGGACGGGCGCGGGGGGCGGGGTGGACGAGCAGGCCGGGTCACCGTAGGCCCATACGATCGGCTGTAAAGCACCACACGCCGGGCGCCGCCCCCAGGGCCACCCGCCTGCCGTCGGCCCCCGTCCCCCATACGCGGTAACGTGACCGCGATGAACGCCACGCCACCGCAGCAGCTCCCGGCCGTCTCCGTGATCATGCCGGTGCTCAACGAGGAACGTCATCTGCGCAGCTCGGTCCAGCACATCCTGGAACAGGAGTACGCCGGTGAGATGGAGGTGGTGATCGCGCTCGGGCCCTCGACGGACCGTACGGACGAGATCGCCGCCGAGCTGGTCGCCGAGAACGCCGCCGACGAGCGGGCCCGCGTGCTGACCGTGCCCAACCCCACGGGCCGCACCCCGGCCGCCCTGAACGCGGCGATCAAGGCGTCCCGCCACCCGATCGTGGTGCGCGTCGACGGCCACGGGATGCTCTCGCCGGACTACATCGCGACCGCGGTCCGCCTCCTGGAGGAGACCGGCGCGCAGAACGTCGGCGGCATCATGCACGCCGAGGGCGAGAACGCCTGGGAGGACGCGGTCGCCGCCGCGATGACCTCCAGGATCGGCGTGGGCAACGCGGCCTTCCACACGGGCGGCGCCGCGGGCCCGGCCGACACGGTCTACCTGGGCGTCTTCCGGCGCGAGGCGCTGGAGCAGCAGGGCGGTTACAACGAGGAGTTCATCCGCGCCCAGGACTGGGAGCTGAACTTCCGCATCCGCGAGGCGGGCGGGCAAATCTGGTTCTCGCCCGAGCTGAAGGTGCAGTACCGGCCGCGGCCCAGCGTCCGCGCGCTCGCCAAGCAGTACAAGGACTACGGGCGCTGGCGCCACGTCGTGGCCCGCTACCACTCCGGTTCGATCAACCTGCGGTACCTGGCGCCGCCGACCGCCGTGTGCGCCATCGCGGCGGGCGCCGTGGTCGGCGCCCTCGTCACGCCGTGGGGCTTCGCCGTCCCGGCCGGGTACCTGGCCGCCATCGCGGCGGGCTCGGTCCCGGCGGGCAAGGGGCTGCCGCTGAAGGCCCGCGCCCAGATCCCGGTCGCCCTGGCGACCATGCACATGTCGTGGGGCTGGGGCTTCCTGACCAGCCCGCGGTCGCTGGCCGAGAAGGTCATCGCCAGCCGCCGCCCGGCCGTACCGGCGCCGCAGCCGGCCGCCGCGGAGTGACTTCGCGGGCGGCCCGCGCGCCCGGCTCACGCGTCCCCGTTCTCCCGGGTACGTCCGTCGGGTGCGCGGCGCCGCCGCGCCGTCCACGCGCCACCGCCCCACCCGTAGCGCACGCACCTTCCACCACAGCAGTAAAGGCGGGCTGGGCACAGACGCCCAGGCATGGCTACGATACGTGTCTTATCCGTCACGTACCGTGTCAGGTGAGCGGCTGGAGGTGCCCCCGTGCGTCCCTGGGCGGCGCTGGTTGTCCTGCTGTGCGGCACGTTCCTCGCCAACCTCGACGTCTTCGTCGTGGTCGTGGCGATGCCCGCGCTGGAACGGGACCTGGGCGCGGACGGCAGCCAGCAGCAGCTCGTCCTCGCCGGCTACCAGCTGGTCTACGCGCTCGGCCTGGCCGCCGGCGGCCGGCTGGGGGACGCGCTGGGCTCCCTGCGGGTCTTCGGCCTCGGCATGGCCGTCTTCACCGGCGCCTCGATCGCCTGCGGGGCGGCGCCCACCCCGGCCGTCCTGGTCCTGGCCCGGCTGTTCCAGGGCGCCGGTACGGCCCTGATGGTGCCCCAGGTCTACCGCGCCGCGCAGACCTTGTTCACCGGCGCGGCCCAGCGCAGGGCGTACGCCGCGATCGGCGCCGTGATGGGCCTCGGCGCGATCGGCGGGCAACTGATCGGCGGCTGGCTGCTGTCGGCGGACGTCCTCGGCCTCGGCTGGCGCGCCGTCTTCCTCGTCAACGTACCGGTGGGCGTCCTGGCGCTCACCCTCCTGCCGTGGGCGGCGGGCGGACACCCGCCCGTACGCCGCGAACCGGTGCGCGCCGACCTGCCCGGCGTGGGCCTCGCGGCGGCCGCGATCGGGCTGTGCACCGTCCCTCTGGTGGCCGGCGGTGCGGGCGGCATGGTGTGGTGGGGGCCGGCCTGCCTGGCCGCCTCCGTCCCGGTCGCCGCGTGCTTCCTGCGCCACGAACGCGCGCTGGAAGCCCGGGGTGGCTCCCCGCTCGTACCGCCGCGGCTGCTGCGGGCCGAAGGCTTCCGGCGCGGCATCCTGCTGATCGTCCTGGTCAACTGCGGGCTCGCCGCGTTCGTCCTGATGCTCGGGCTGCTGCTCCAGAAGGGACTGCGCTGGAGCCCGCTGGCCACCGGAGCGGGCATGGTGCCGGCCGCGGTCGCGTTCGCCGCCGGGTCGCTGATCGCGCCGCGGCTGGCCCGCGGCACGGAGGTCCGGCTGCTGGTCCTGGCCTCCCTCGCGGCGACCGCCGGGTACGCGGGCTGCGCCGTGAGCGCCCTCGGCACCGACCCCCGCTGGCTGCTCGGCGCGGTGTGCGCCGTCGGCGGCGCGCTGGGCCTGTGCGTCACCCCCGCCCTGTCCGTGACCCTGCGCGCCGTGCCGGAACCGGTCGCGGGCGCGGCGTCCGGCGTGGTCTCCACGGCTCAGCAGCTCGGCGCCGCGCTCGGCGTGTGCGTCTACGGCTTCCTCTTCTTCGCCCAGGTGCGCGCCACGGCCGACGTGGTCGCCGCCTTCGCGGTCACCACCACCGCGCTGACCACGACCTCGGCGGCCGCCGCAGTCCTCGCCCGCGGCCTGCCCCCGGCGGCGGCACCCGCCGGCCGGCAGCCGCAGAGCAGCCCCGGCGCACCGGCGGCGCGGGACCTCCCGATGTGACACCGGACCGACCCCCGACCGTACGGAGACACGCTTGTCCCCTCAGCCCCGGTCCGCCGCCGTGCGGCCGAGCCCCGAAGCCCGGCTCTCCGAGACCGTCCCGCAGGTCGGCCAGTACCTGGCCGGGCTGCTCGACGCCTACCGGCCCCGGTACGCGCACCTGCGGCCCACGCTCGAACGGCTCGTCACCCACGGCAGGCGATCCCCCTCGAATGCGCGCTGCCGCTCCTTGTGCACGGTGCCGTCGAAGGCACCCTCGAACCGGCCATCCCGGTGGCCGGGGTGCACGCCCTGTGGTGGCGGGCCGCCAACACCTTTGACGACGTGTCGGACGGCGACCTCGGCAGTCGGTTGTACGGCGGCGACCCGGCGGCCGTCATGACGGCCGCCCTGGAATGCGGCTACGCCCTGCCGCTGCGCGCGCTGGCCGCGCTGCCGGTGCCCGGGCCCCTGCGCGAACGCCTGACCGCGGACTACCTCGACGGCTGGACCGCGGCCTGCGACGGGCAGGTCGGTGACATCCTCGGTTCACCGACCGGGACGGGCCCCGAGGACGTCCTGACGGTCTACCGGCACAAGAGCGGCTCGGTCTACGCCATGGCAGCCACGATGGCGGCCCGCCTCGCGCTCGGCGCGGACGGCGCCGACGACCCGCGGGCCGCCGCCTGGGGGAGTTCGGGCAGGCCGTCGGGATGCTCGCGCAGTTCCGCAACGACGAGGACGACCTGCGCTCCGGCCAGAGCGAGGACCTCGGCAACCGCACCGCCACCTACCTCCTGGTCCAGTTGCTGCACGCGGCCACCGACGCGGACCGGGAGCAGGCGGTGGAACTCCTCGGCCGGGCCGCCGACTCACCCGCCGACCGCCGACGGCTGGCCGCCATGATGTTCGCCCCGGACGTCCTCACCCCGTACCGGCGCCTCCTCGCCGACCTCCACCAGCGCGCCCACGCCCTGCTGGACACCCTGGCCCCCGCCTCGCCCTTCACCGCGCCGCTGCACCGGCGCGTCGACGACGAGGTGCGGACCACCGCGAACGCCTGCGCGCCGGCGGGCCCGCACGGCGCGCACTGCACCCTGCCCCCGGGCCCGGCGGTGCCGCCCGGCCGCGCCCGGGCGCGGTCCGGTCAGAAGGTGTAGGCCGGGTTCACCTTCATACAGGCCTTCTTGTCCTCGCCGTTGAGGGCGTCGGCGCTGTCCGGCGCCTTGCCGGCCTCCTTCTCGGCCTCCGACGGCTTGGGGAACGCCGTCCCCTTGCGCCAGTCGTTGCCGATCACCAGCCGCATACGGGTCGCCGAACGCGACTCCTTGACCGCGTCCTTGGGCAGGCCGAGGGCCTTGGCGAGGGCGAGGGCGTCGCCGCGTCCCTCCTTGGCCGGGTAGGTGATCGTGGTGTCGGCCTGGGTGGTGAGGCGGGCGTCCGTGTCGGCGCTCGTGTAGCCGAGCGACGCCAGGTGGCCGGCGATCACGTTCGCGCGGCCGGAGACCGGGCCGGTGACCGTGCTGTTGGTGCCGTTCTGGACGACGACCTCCAGCTTGTCCTTGGCCGTCGTCGGCTGCGGGTCGGGCGCGGGCTTCTTCTTGTCCTTGCCGTCCAGCGCGGTGTCGTTGCGGACGAGGGAGAAGGTCTGCTCGGCGTCGCCCGGCTTGGGCACGACGTACTCGCCGCGCGCCGCGTACTGCCACGGCATGGTGACCATCGTGATCCGCTCGGTCGGTACCCGCTGGAGGTCGCCGCCCAGGTCGTACAGCTTCTTCACGGTGCCCAGGCCCTCGTCCACGGTCAGTGCCTTGGTGGCGGCCTCGGCCAGGTCGCGCAGCTTCATCGGGTCGGTGAGCTTGGTGCCCGCCTTGAGCTCGCGGACCATCGAGTTCATGTACATGTGCTGGGCCTTGGCCCGGCCGATGTCGGTGTTGTCCTCGAAGCCATAACGGGTGCGCAGCCACTGGAGGGCCTGTACGCCCTTGACCGAGTGGGTGCCCGCGGTGAGCTTCAGGCCGCTGCCGTGGCCTTTCTTGTCGTGCGAGTAGATGTTCTTGTCCACACACACGGGTACGCCACCGATCGCGTCCGCCATGTCCACCACGCCGGCGAAGTCGACCATCATGAAGTGGTCGATGTAGATGCCGGTCAGCTCCTTCCAGGTGGCGACGGTGCAGCCGGGGCCGCCGTGCTGGAGCGAGGTGTTGATGGCCGCGGTGGTCTGCGGGTAGACCTTGCCGTCGTCCGGGTCCTTGCACTCCGGGATCGGCACGCGGGTGTCGCGCGGGATCGAGATGACCGACATGTTGCTGCGGTCGGCGGAGACGTGCAGCAGCATCTGCACGTCGGCCAGCGGCTTGCGGTCCGCGTCCTGGCGGGCGCCGCCCAGCTCGATGTTCTTCTCACTGTTCCGGCCGTCCGAGCCGAGCAGCAGGATGTTCAGCGGAGTCTGCCCGAACGCGTTCGGCTCGGGCTTCTCCAGACCGCCGGAGCCCAGGTCCAGGGCGTCCTTGCGGAGGTTGCCGTTGAGGTGCTCGTAGTACCAGTAACCGGCGCCGGCCGTGCCGACTATCAGCACGGCCAGGGTTATCGCGCTCCAGCGCAGGACGCGCCGGGCCTTGCTGCGGGGTCTGCGCGCGCGGCGGGAGCCCTTGGCCTCGGGCTCGGAGCCGTCGGCGGGGGAGGAGCCGGGGGCCGCGGCTTCCTTGAGGGCGGTGGCGGTGGCGGTGGCGGCGGTGGGGGTGCTGGTGGCAGCCGTACCGGCGGTGGGTGTACCGGGGGCAGCCGTACCGGCAGCCGGTGTGCCCGTGACGGCCGTACCCGTGACGGCCGGTGCGGGGGCCTGGTCGGCAGGGGCGTCGCCGCCCGTGGCCGGGCCGGCGACGCCGCCGGTGATCACGGGCGGCCCCGACACCCCCCGGTGATCACCGGGGGGACGGCCGTGCCGCCGCCCGCCGACGGCGTGCCGGTGACGCCGGGAGCGTCCGGGGCGCCGGGGGCGTCCGGGGAGGCGTACCCCCTGGCCCGCCGGCCGTGGCGCACCGTCCCGTCCGTCGCCGTTCCCGTTCCCGTACAGGCTGTCGTCCCAGCCCAGACTCTCGGCGTCGGGCCGGCGCCGTCGTGGCCCGTCGCCACGCGCACTGCTGTGCCGCATTGGGTTTCTCCCCGTCAGTCGGCGCCGGTCACGGCGGCCGGGGCTCGCTTGGTCTTTCCGGCTGCCCCGTGCGGCCGCGGACCGGCCGGGGAGCCCGGCCGGTGTCCGGCTACTTGGCGCAGACGTTCTGGTCGTCGGCGTTCACGTTCTGCACGCCGTCCGGCGTTTTCGTCGGCGCCTCGACCGACTTGCCCGGTCCCTCGAAGTCCTTGCCCAGGATCAGCTTCATCGGGACCTTCGGCCCCGCGTCCGCGGTGGTCTTCTTCAACGCGCTCTTGGGCAGGCCCATCCACTCGGCCAGGGTCGCTGCCTGGTCGGCCTGGTTCGGCGCGTACTCCAGCCGGGTCGCGGCCAGCTTCGTCGGCGCGTTGCCGGCGTTGGTCGACAGCTTCGCGGCCTTGCTGTTCTGCAGCCAGTCCACCGTCTCCTGGGCGGCACCGATCGGTCCGCCGCCGTTGCTGACGTCCACCCGCACCTTGTCGGCCGGGGCCTTGGGAACCTTCTTGTCGTCCGACGTGCCCTTGCTCTTCTTCTCCTTCGTCCTGGACAGCGAGTGGTCGGCGCGGATCATCTGGAACAGCGGTCCGGCCTTCGCCTCGTCCAGTACGACGGTCGCGGGGTCCTTCGGGTTGTCCAGGACGGGAACTGTGGCGAAAGTGATGTTTTTGATGTCGACCCGGCTGAGGTCCTTGGCCAGGTCCACCAGCTTGCCCGCGCTGCCGATCCCGGTGTCCACGGTCAGCGCCTTGGTGGCGGCCTGGGCCAGGTCGTAGAGCTTTGGCACGCTGGTGAGGGTGTCGCCGGACTTCATCTTGCGGATCATCGAGCTGAGGAACTGCTGCTGGAGCTGGATGCGGCTCAGGTCGCTGCCGGTGCCGACGGAGTGCCGGGTACGGACGAAGGCCAGCGCCTGCTCGCCCTTGACGATGCTCTTGCCGGCCGGCAGGTGCAGATGGGACTTCGGGTCGTCGATCGGCTTCGCGGCACACACCTCGACGCCGTCGACCGCCTCCGACAGCTCCTTGACCGCGTTGAAGTCGGCCATCATGAAGTGATCTATGGACAGGCCGGTCATCTTCTCGACGGTGCGCCAGGTGCAGCCGGGGTCGCGGTCCTCCTGGCCCAGGCTCGTGTTGAAGCGGACGTTGCGCTCACCCGGGATGTTCCTGGTGGTGCCGTCCTTCTTCGTCGGGCAGTCCGGAATGTCGGTGATCATGTCGCGGGGGATGCTCAGGGCCGTCGCGTTGGAGCGGTCCTTGGAGATGTGCATCAGGATCGTGGTGTCCGCGTGCCCCACGCTGCCCGCGTCGCCGTAGCCCTGGTTGCCCTTGCCGGAGCGGGCGTCCGTGCCGATGACGAGGATGTTGACCGGGCCGTCCTTGACCGCCGGGTTCTCCTTGCCGACGTCGACCTTGGAGATGTTCCCGTTCAGCTGCTGGTACAGGAAGAACGCGCCGCCGCAGCCCGCGACGAGGACGAAGCCGAGCGCGCCGGACGTCCAGTAGAGCGCCTTCTTCTTCGCGGACTTCTTCGGCTTGGGCTTACGACGGCTCGGCGCGCCGCCGCCGGGCGGCGCGGAGCGGTTCCCGGCACGCCGGTCGCGCTGCGCGGGCAGCTCGCGGGTGTCGGTGTCCCGGCCGGGGCCACCGCTTCCAGAACCGTTTTGCCCCGTACGGCTGCCGGGCTGTCCCGCACCGCTGCCGGGCCCGGGCTGTCCCGTACCGCTCCCGGGCTGTCCCGCACCGCTGCGGGGCGCGGGAGCGCCCCGGCCCCCTCGGGCCGTGGCGTGCCACGGCCGCGTCCGGGCGCCGGCCCCTTGCCGCCGGCCGGCTGCGTCGCCGGGGCGTCGCCGGGGTCCAGCCGCAACTCGTAGGTGCCGGTGTTCGGGTCGAACACCCACTGATCGGCGGGATCGATGTCGTCCCCTCGCCCACGGCCTTGCGCGTCCACGGTGCCTTGTGTCCTCCGTCGGTGCCACGCGGCGCCTCCCCTCAAGGCGCTCGGTCGGTCGGTTGTGCAATACGCGGTCAGCCTGGTCGTGCGGACCGGATCGCTCACACTATCCGCCCAGTTCAGCGTCGAGCGACGCCGGTGACACATTCCACTCCCCTACAACTGGGCAATTCACCCCATCTTTTCGGCGGCTTTCGCGCGGCCGAGCGTATTTTTGCCGAGCTTTCAGCGGCAGATCCCGCGTTCGGCGGTCGTTCCCCGGAAGGTGGGTGTCGCGGACGGGAGGGCGGAACCGTTCGTCGCCTCGGCCGCGGAATTCTTACGCGATCCGGATGCCGGGCCCGGGGAGTGCGGCGCGTCCGCCGCGCCCCGCGCCCGGCCCGGTACGGCGGACGCCGCGGGGGCCGGCGCGGGGGTCGTCGAAGCGGGCCGCACGGTCACCGGGCGGTCCTTGCCCAGCTGCCGGAAGAGCTGCTCGGCGTCCGGCTGGACGAGTTCGTCGCGGTCGGTGTCGTAGCGGTACTCCTGGCGCGGAACGGTCAGGAACTGCACCTTGTCGGTCGGAATGCTGCGCATCCCACGGACCCATTCGTACAGACCCCGCAGTGACGCCAGCCCCTCGTCCGTGGTGAGGGAGCTGGTCGCGGCGTCCAGCAGCGGATAGAGCCGGCCGGGGTGCAGCAGGACGCCGTTGCTCTGGACCTTGTTCACCAGCGCCGCCAGGAACTGCTGCTGGCGCTCCATGCGCATGGTGTCGCTGCCGTCGCCGAGGCTCTTGCGGGCCCGGACGTAGCCGAGCGCCTCCTCCCCGCGCAGCGTCTGCCAGCCGGACGGCAGCCGCAGATGTGCCTCGTCGTCATGGACGGGCCGTTCCAGGCAGAGGTCGACGCCGTCCACCGCGTCCACCATTTTCTTGAATCCGGCGAAATCCACGATCATGTGGTGGTCGATGCGAATGCCGGTCATCTTCTCGACCGTACGGATCGTGCAGGCCGCCCCCGCGAACTCGAACGCCCAGTTGAACTGGATGAATTGCGGCACCGACTGCTTTCCGTCGGAACGCTTGCAAGCGGGAATGCGCACCATCAGATCGCGCGGGATGCTGACCGCCGTCGCGCTCCTGCGGTCCGCCGCCGCGTGTAGCAGGATCGCGGTGTCCGACCGCTGGGTGCCGTTGTCCTCGCCGTACTTGCCGTTGCTCTCCCCGGAGCGCCGGTCGGAGCCGATCAGCAGGACGTTCTCCGCGCCCCCGGGCTCCGACTTGGGCCGCTCCGCCTCGTACTTCTCCAGCTCGTTACGGGTGTCGTGGTCGGTACGGATGTTGCCGTCCAGCTTGGTGTAGAGCAGCCAGCCGGTACCGGCCAGGGCCAGCACCAGCCCGGCGAGCCCGAGGGCGGTCCGGCGCAGCCACCGGCGCCCGGGCCGCGGACCGGTGGCCGTCGCGCCGCTCTCCGCCGTGAGGTCCAGCGGCGGGGCCGCGAGCGGGCCCGGGCGCGCACCCGGCTCGCCGCCGACGTCCCGCGGGCCGCGCGGACCCGGCCGGCCGGAAGGATTCTCCGGGCTGTCGCTCACGTGTGCGTCCCCATCCCTCCGGAGTCGGCGTCCCGCCCGCGCGGAGCCACCGCCCGGCGGGCGGACGGGCCCGCGGGGGCGTCCGTATCCAAAGATCATGACCCGCCCGGGGCGGACCGGCCCCTCACGGAGGGTCAGGTGTCCGCCGGACGGGGGACAGGGGGCGGGAGCCCGGGCTGGGGCGCGGCCCGTCAGACCGCGCGGTGCGTCACCCGCTCGCTCTCCTCGCGCTGCGCCAGGCCGTCCGCGGCCGGCCGGTCCAGGTTGCGGCACAGCACGACCGAGCCGCCCACGGCCAGCGGGGCGAGCAGCCCGGCGGACAGGCCCGCCCAGCTGTCGTACGGCAGGCCGGACAGCAGCCGGGACCCCTCGGTCAGCCCGCGCTCCGCGGCGTCGGCCAGTGCCGCCGCCACCACCTCGGCGCCGGTCAGCTCCCGGCCGTCCACGGCGAGCGCCGGGTCCTGCGGGGAAACCGGCGTGTACGGCGCGAACCGGTCGCCCTGGCTCGGCACCTCGACCGCGTAGTCCGCGAAGCCCTGCGGCGCCTGCGGGAAGCGGCCGCCCAGCGGGCGCAGCGCCAGCGCCACCCGCTCGCCCGTGCAGGCGCGGGCCTCCTCCAGGGTGTCCGGCCCGCTCACGACGAGGTCCGCCGCACCCGGGTCGCCGCCGACGTCCGCGACCACGCCGACGGAGGAGCAGGCCAGCAGCCAGACCGCGGTCTGCCAGTGCGCGGGCAGCAGCAGTGCCAGGCGGTCGCCGGGTTCGGCGGCGAGGTCGCCCTGGAGGTAGTTGGCGGTCTTCGCCACCCAATTGGCGAAGGTGGCGACGGACAGTTCCACGCGCTCGCCGGTGGCGTCGTCGTAGAAGGTCACGAGCGGGCGGGCCGGGTCCGCGGCGAGTGCGGAACGCAGCAGGTCGGCGGGGGTGCGATCGGTGGTGTTCATCGGCGTCAGGGTACGCGCGGGGGCGGCCGCCGGTCAGCCGGACGGCGGGCGGGCAGGGGGCGCCCGGGCCGACGCGCCGTCAGGTTCGTGAATGGCATGTTATGTCCCATTCGTTCACGCTTTCTCCATGCGTGCCATTCTTGCTACCTCGATCGCCGTGACGTGCACCGCGGCCCTCGCCCTCCCGCTCGCCCTGCCCGCCGGGGCGACCACCGCCGCACCCGTCACCGCCCCCGCCGCCACCTCCGCCCGGGCCGTACCCGCCGGCATCCCCGGCAGCACCCGCTCCCTGCCCCTGCGCCCCCTGCACACCTCGGCCCGGAGCGCGGCCTCCGGCGCCCAGGGCCTGTCCGCCCGCGGCGTCGCCCCGTTCTCGCTGGTCGGAGTCGTCTGGGACGACCCGGCAGCCGAACTGCACGGCGACGTCCAGGTCCGCACCCGCCCCGTCGGCAGCACCGGCTGGTCCGGCTGGCAGGACGTCCAGGCCCATGACGACGACGCCCCCGACCCGCGGTCCGCCGAGCGCCGGGGCGGCTCCGTACGGGGCAGCACCGCACCCCTGTGGGTCGGCGCCTCGGACGCCGTGGAACTGCGGGTCGTCCCGGAACGCGAGCGCGACGGCGGCGCCCGGACGGCCGTACGCCGCGCCCTGCCCGCCGGGATGCGCCTGGAGCTGGTCGACCCCGGCCAGGACACCCCGCAGGTGCGGGCGGCGCGGACCGGCGAACAGCCCTCCGGCGCAGGCCGCCCGAAGCCGCCCCGCAACACCGGAACCGTCGGCTCCGCCCTCGACGCCCTGCTCGGCGTCTTCCGCCTTCCCGCGCTGGGCAAGCCCGCCGGCCCCGGCGACGACTACGACGACGAGCCCACCCCCGGCCCACCGCCACCTCACGCCCCACCACCCCCCGCTCCCACGTCGGCCCGCGCCCGGCCATCGTCACCCGGGCCGGCTGGGGCGCCGACGAGCGGCTGCGCGAGCGGGAATTCGCTTACACCAAGAGCGTCCGGGCGGCCTTCGTCCACCACAGCGCCACCGGCAACAACTACTCGTGCCGGCAGGCCCCGCGGTGCTGCGCGGCATCTACCGCTTCCACGTCAAGAGCAGCGGCTGGCGCGACATGGGCTACAACTTCCTCATCGACAAGTGCGGCACCGTCTACGAAGGCCGCGCGGGCGGCGTCACCAAGCCGGTGATGGGCGCGCACACCCGCGGTTTCAACGAGGACAGCATGGGCATCGCTGTCCTCGGGACGTTCGAGAATGCAAATCCGTCCGCCGCGTCCGTCTCCGCGGTGGCGAAACTGACGGCCTGGAAGCTCGGCCTGTACGGAGTCGACCCGCGCGCCGTCACGACGCTCGTGTCCGGCGGCGGCAACCGGTTCAAGAAGGGCACCAGGGCTAAGCTGCACGCCATCTCGGGGCACCGGGACGGGTTCAACACCAAGTGCCCCGGCGACCGCCTGTACAGAAAGCTCGGCACCGCGCGCCATTCGGCGGCCCGCCTCCAGGGGCGCTGAAAGTCCGTTCGAAAGTATCTGCCTACACTGGTCCGCCGACCGGCCGACCCCAGCAGGAAGCAGAGAAGCCAAGGTGACTGAAGCGATCCTCCTGGTTGGCGGCAAGGGCACCCGGCTGCGCCCGCTGACGGTGCACACGCCCAAACCGATGGTCCCGGCCGCCGGTGTCCCCTTCCTCACCCACCAGCTGGCGCGCGCCCGCGCCGCGGGTGTGGAGCACATCGTGCTGGCCACCTCCTACCTGGCCGAGGTCTTCGAGCCGTACTTCGGCGACGGGTCCGCGCTCGGCCTGCACCTGGAGTACGTCACCGAGGAGGAGCCGCTGGGCACCGGCGGCGCCATCCGCAACGTCGCCTCCCGCCTGCACTCGGCACCCGGCGACCCGGTCCTGATCTTCAACGGCGACATCCTCACCGGACTGGACATCGAGGCACTGGTGGACACCCACCGCACCACCGGCGCCGACGTCTCCCTGCACCTGACCAAGGTCGCCGACCCGCGCGCGTTCGGCCTGGTGCCCACCGACGGGACCGGCCGGGTCACCGCCTTCCTGGAGAAGCCGCAGGCGCCCGAGGAGATCGTCACCGACCAGATCAACGCGGGCGCCTACGTCTTCAACCGCTCGGTCATCGACACCATCCCGGCCGGCCGCCCGGTCTCCGTCGAACGCGAGACCTTCCCCGGCCTGCTGGAGAGCGGCGCCCACCTCCAGGGCATGGTCGACTCCACCTACTGGCTCGACCTGGGCACCCCGCACGCCTTCGTCCGCGGCTCCGCCGACCTGGTGCTGGGCCGCGCCCCGTCCCCGGCCGTCCCCGGCCGCTGCGGCGACCGCCTGGTCATGGACACCGCCGATGTCGCGCCCGACGCCAAGATCACCGGCGGCTCGGCCGTCGGCCCCCGCGCCCGGATCGGCGCGGGCGCGCGCGTCGACGGCAGCGCTGTCCTGGAGGGCGCCGTCGTCGAGCCGGGCGCCCGCGTCCGCGACTCCCTGATCGGCGCGGGGGCGTACATCGGGGCGCGCACGGTGCTGGAAGGCGCGGTCATCGGCGACGGCGCCCGCGTCGGCGCCGACAACGAACTGCGCGAGGGCATACGGGTGTGGTGCGACGCCGAGATACCCGCGGCCTCGGTCCGCTTCTCCTCCGACCAGTAGGCCGGAGGGCGGCACAGCGGCGGCACACGGGCACCACCCGGGACGCCGGGCAGCCCCCTCGGGAACTCCTCCGGAACCCCTCCGGAACCTGGGCCCCCGCCACCGCCCGCCCGCATCACTTACCCTGGCCGGATGCCCGCCCCCCACCGCCGCACCTGGGCCCCGCCCGGCCCGTACGACCTGCGCCGCACCCTCGGCGTACTCGGCCGCGGCCCCGGCGACCCGGCGTTCCGGGTGGTGGACGGCGCGGTCTGGCGGGCCAGCCGTACGCCGCAGGGGCCGGCCACCTTGTGCGTACGGGAGCGGCCCGGCGCCGGACAGGTCGAGGCCGAGGCCTGGGGGCCCGGCGCCGAGTGGATGCTGGACGGGCTGCCCGCCCTCCTGGGGGAGGGCGACGACCCGGCGGCGTTCACCCCGCGGCACCGCCTGGTCCACGAGGCGCGCCGCCGCCACCCCGGCGTACGGCTCGCCCGCACCGGCCTGGTCCTGGAATCGCTGATCCCCTCGGTCCTGGAGCAGAAGGTCACCGCCGACGAGGCGTACCGCGCCTGGCGCCTGCTGCTCCAGCGGCACGGCGAGCCCGCGCCCGGCCCGTTCGAGCGGCTGCGCGTGATGCCCGATCCGCGCGGCTGGGCGCTGATCCCGTCGTGGGAGTGGCACCGCGCGGGCGTCGACCACAAACGTTCGGCCACGATCGTGCGGGCCGTACGGGTCGCCCGCCGCCTCGAAGAGGCCGCGGCCATGGACCTCCCGGACGCGCTGCACCGGCTCCAGCTGGTCCAGGGCATCGGCCCGTGGACGGCCGCCGAGGCGCTCCAGCGCTCCAACGGCGCGCCCGACGCGATCACCGTCGGCGACCTGCACCTGCCGCGCATCGTCGGCTACGCGCTGACCGGGCGGCGGGACGGCACCGACGAGCAGATGCTCGGCCTGCTCGCCCCGTACGAGGGCCAGCGGCACCGCGCCGCCCGCTTCATCCTGCTGTCGGGCCGGACCCTGCCGCGCCGCGCCCCGCGCTTCCCCGTGGGGGACATCGCCCGGCTGTAGCGACGGCCGGGCGCGGCACCGCGGGCGCGCTCAGCGCACCGTCACGAAGGCGTCCCCCGGGCGGTCCGGCCGGGGCCGCGGCGGCGCCGCCGGGCGGCCCACGGCCACCGCGCCCATCGGGTCCCAGTCCGCCGGCAGGTCCAGCGCCTCCCGTACGACGTCGCGGCAGAACATCGTCGAGGACACCCACGCCGACCCCAGCCGCTCCCCGGCCAGCGCGACCAGGAAGTTCTGGATGCCCGCGCCGTTGGCGACGACGAACATCTCCCGCTCGGCCGCGTTGCGCCGCGCGTCCGGGTACGTGTGCGAGCCGTCCATGACCAGGCACGGCACGACCAGGTACGGCGCGTTGCGCAGCACGTCGCCCCGGCGCACCCGCTTGGCGATCGACTCCTCGCTGAAACCGTCCCCGCGCAGGTCGGCGATCCAGGCGTCCCGCATGGCGTCCAGCAGCCCGGTGCGGGCGCCCTCGGACTCCAGCAGCACGAACCGCCAAGGGGTGGTGTGGTGCGGCGCGGGCGCGGTGACGGCCGCGGCGACCGCGCGCCGTACCGCGCCGGGGTCCACCGGGTCGTCGGTGAACTCGCGCACCGTACGCCGCAGGGTCACCGCTTCCCGTACGGCCTCGGAGGTGCCCAGCCGGAACATGTCGTCGGGGGCGGACCGCACCAGGTCCCGGGCCCCGGCGTCGTCCGGGTCGCCGTCCGCGCCGTCCTCGCGCACCACGTGCGGCAGCCCGCGGACCACCGCCACCGGCAGCCCGGCCGCCTTGCCCTTCACCAGGTCGCCCGCCGCGGCCAGTTCGTCGGCGGTGGCGACGATCGTCGCGCTGAGCGGGTTGCCGTACGCGTCCACGCCGCCGCGCAGGTCGTCCAGCACCCGCACCCCGGCCGCGCCGATCGCGACATCGGTCAGCCCGCTGCGCCACGGCCGCCCGAAGGTGTCGCTGACGACGACACCGACCCGTACGCCCAGCGCTTCCCGCAGCCCGTCGCGGATGGCGCGCGCCGAGGCGTCCGGGTCCTCGGGCAGCAGCAGGACGGTCCCGGCCGGCGTGTTGGAGGCGTCGACGCCCGCCGCCGCCATGATCAGGCCCTGCCGGTTCTCGACGATGCGCAGCGTGCCGCGGCGCGCCACGATCCGTACGGTCTCCTGGTCGATGGCCGCCTCGCGGTCGGTGGCCTCCATGATCCGGCCCTCGGCCTTGCTGATGATCTTCGAGGTCACCAGCAGGACGTCGCCGTCGGCGAGCCCGGGCAGTCCGTCGGCGGTCGCCGCGGCCGCGATGATCTTGGCGAGGTCGTCGCCGTCCCGCACCTCGGGAATGCCGGGCAGCGCCCACACCCGGTAGGCCGGGGCCGCCCCGGGGCCGCTCGTGGCGGCCGGCGCGGGCCCGAAGCCGCTCACGCGCGGACCTCCTCGGCCAGCGTCAGCGCCGCACGGGCCATCGCGGCGGTCGCGTCCAGGCCGGTCATCATCAGCGGTACGGCCTGGCAGCGGATGCCCGCCTCCTCGACCTCGGGCACCGCGCCCGCGTCCACCGTGTCGACGAGCCAGCCGTCCAGCAGCCCGGAGCCGTAGTGCTTGGCCACCGCGGCGGCCGTCGACTCGACGCCGACCGCGGCGAGGACCTTGTCCGCCATGCCGCGCACCGGCGCGTTCCCGACGATCGGCGACAGCCCGACCACCGGCACCCCGGCGTCCGCGATCGCCTCCCGGATGCCCGGTACGGCCAGGATCGTCCCGACGCTCACCACCGGGTTGGACGGCGGGAAGAGCACCACGTCGGCTTCGGCGATGGCCTCCAGCACGCCCGGCGCGGGCTTGGCCTGCTCGGCGCCGACCGGCACCACCGCGTGCGCGTCCACCGAGGCGCGCAGCCGCACCCAGTACTCCTGGAAGTGGACGGCCCTGCGCTCGCCGTCGACGTCCACGGCGACATGGGTCTCCACCCGGTCGTCGGACATCGGCAGCAGCCGCACGCCCGGCTTCCACCGCGCGCACAGCGCCTCGGTCACCGCGCTCAGCGGATAGCCGGCGCCGAGCATCTGGGTACGGACGATGTGGGTGGCGAAGTCGCGGTCGCCGAGTCCGAACCACTCGGGCCCGACCCCGTACGCCGCCAACTCCTCCTTCACCCGGAAGGTTTCATCGGCCCGGCCCCAGCCCTGTTCCTCGTTGATGCCGCCGCCGAGCGTGTACATCACGGTGTCGAGGTCGGGGCAGACCTTCAGCCCGAACAGATGGATGTCGTCACCGGTATTGCCGATGACCGTGATGTCGGCGTCCGGCGCCGCTGCTTTCACACCCCGCAGGAAGCGGGCGCCGCCGATGCCGCCGGCGAGAACCACAATGCGCATGGTCCCAGCATGTCAGGGGGCGGCCGTCCGGCGGGAGGCGGTCGGGGGTGCGGAGGTCAGGGGGCGACAGCCGCGGGGGAGGCGTCCGCCGCGCAGCGGGCGCTGTGCATCGGCATGTCGGTCAGGCCGGGGAAGTACACGTGCAGGCTGACGGCGGGTACGAGCGCGGCGTTGACGACCTCGTGGACGTACCCCGGTGCGAAGACGCGCTGCGCGCCGGCCGTCAGCGTCCGGTTCCCGCCCGTGGTGCGCTCGCTCAATTCACCTTCCAGAACGGTCAGCACGCCGGAGGACGGGCCGTGGTCGTGCCGTCCGCTGCCCTGTCCCGGCAGCCAGCTCAGCAGCCACACCTCGTAGCCCGGCCCCTGGCGCAGCCGGTGGTACCAGCGGGTGGTGGCGTCGTAGCGCACGAGCGGGGCCCAGCGGGCCCGGTCGGCGGCGATCTCACGGGCGAGTCCGGCGAACCCGGCGACGGTGGAGGGGTGCGCGGGGACGGGCGGGAGCAGGTGCGGGACGGCCAGCGGGTCGCCGGCGATCTGGACATCGCTGTTCATGTGCGGAAGTTCCTCGGCAAGGTGCTCAGGTGGCGCAGACGGGGAGCGCCGCGGCGCGGGCGGCGCGCGGCGGGCACGGGAACCGTGCGGGGTGCGGCGGTCGCCGCGGGTACGGCGAGTGCTGCGTGAACTGCGGGGAGAAGAAGCTGGAGCTCGGTGGCGTCAACAGCTGGAACAGCGACAGCGGGCCTGGGCAGCGCAGCGGGACCCGTAGGAACGGGTCAGGCGGAGCGCGGGAATCGCTGGCATGCCTGCAAGGAGACCGGGTACTCGGCCGCATGTCAACCGGGTGTCTGCTTTGGGGGAAATGTTTCACCTCATCCGGTTACTGCGAGCGGCGAAAGGTTTGTGCAGGCGAGGTGCTGAGCACACGGGCGACAACCGCGCACTCCCGGGCGCCGTTGCGGTCTCGTGATCTGAATGTGACCTGGCCCGCTTCGGTGGACGCGGTGCAACGGCCGCGCCGCCCGTCGCGTCCTTGGGTGTGAGAGGGAAGTTACGGGTGATGCGGGTGAGGAAGTGTCCTGTTTTTTGCCGATTTGAACACTTTCTGCATAGGCTTGGTTCCGCAGAGTGAATAAGGGGCCCAATAGCAGATCTCGGCTTGACTGGCCCGGATCGGCACACTTGTAATTTCACTCGTGTCGTTCAGCCGTCATCGGTAACGGCTGCATCACGGGGACGCAAAGACAGACGAGGGGCGCACATGACCGAGCTGTTCCAGGAATTGCTGGTCGAAGAGGCGGACGAGGAGCTCGGCTGGCAGGAGCGCGCGCTGTGCGCCCAGACCGACCCCGAATCCTTCTTCCCGGAGAAGGGTGGCTCCACCCGCGAGGCCAAGAAGGTCTGTCTCGCGTGCGAGGTCCGCTCCGAATGCCTTGAATATGCCCTCGCCAACGACGAACGCTTCGGCATCTGGGGCGGACTGTCCGAGCGCGAGCGGCGCCGGCTCAAGAAGGCAGCGGTCTGACGTCCAACGCGACGGCCCGGCTGCCGGGCCACCGATTCTCCGTATATCCCCCCATAGACAACGGTCCGCCTCCGCAGCCCACGTGCCGGAGGCGGACCGCTGTGTACGCGGCAGACGGACCCGCACCGCCGAAGCATTAGTGTGGGGCCGCGTCCGAGGCGCACCGACGCCCTGACCGGCACCCGGCCACGACCCGTGCCGTCGGCCGCACCGCGTCGCCGTCCGTCGCAGTCCACAGCGCAGCGCTATGCCGGGGGAGGACCCCGAGACCCCCGGGGAGGGCCCCTACCTCGATGTCCGTGCACAGTCAGCCGGCCGGCCAGGCCGCGCAAGCCGCCGCCCAATACCACGACGGCACCCCCGAGTTCCCCCGGCACGTCGTCACCGCAGTGCTCGTCTCCCACGACGGCGAACGCTGGCTCCCCGACGTCCTCGCCGGACTCCTCGGCCAGGAACGCCCGCCGCAGCAGATCCTCGGCGCCGACACCGGCAGCGCGGACGCCTCCGCCCGGCTGCTCGGCGAGGCCCTCGGCGACGACCGGGTGCTCCACCTCGCCCGCCGCTCCGGCTTCGGCACCGCCGTCGACGAGGCCGTCCGCGCCGCCCCCGTCCCCGGCCCCGACGACCTGCCGTACCTGCGCCGCCCCAGCGGCTGGGACCCGGTCGCCCGCACCTGGCGCGACGACGCCTACGACCTCCCGGAACTCCCGCACGGCGAACCCGTCCAGTGGCTGTGGCTGCTGCACGACGACTGCGCGCCCGAACCCGACGCGCTCGCCGAACTCCTGCGGGTCGCCGACTCCAGCCCCTCCACCGCCGTCGTCGGTCCCAAGCTCCGCAGCTGGTACGACCGCCGCCAGCTCCTCGAAGCAGGCGTCAGCATCGCCCGCAGCGGCCGCCGTTGGACCGGCCTGGACCGCCGCGAACAGGACCAGGGCCAGCACGACCAGGTACGGCCCGTCCTGTCCGTCTCCAGCGCGGGCATGCTCATCCGCCGCGACGTGTACGAGCAGTTGGGCGGCTTCGACCGCCGCCTGCCCCTGATGCGCGACGACGTCGACCTGTGCTGGCGCGCCCAGGCCGCCGGCCACCAGGTCCTCGTCGCCCCCGACGCCGTCCTGCGGCACGCCGAGGCGTCCGCCCGCGAACGCCGCCCCATCGACTGCGTCGGCCGCTCCACCGCCGGCCCCCACCGCGTCGACAAGGCCGGCGCCGTCTACACCCTGCTGGCCAACACCCGCGGCGCCCTGCTCCCGTACGTCGCCCTGCGCATCGTCCTCGGCACCCTGCTGCGCGTCCTCGCCTACCTCGTCGGCAAGGCCCCCGGCCAGGCCCTCGACGAACTCGCCGGCCTCATCGGCACCCTGCTGCGCCCCGGCGCGATCCTCGCCGCGCGCAGGAAACGCGGCCGCCCCGCCACGGACGCGAGCGAACTGCGGCCGCTCTTCCCGCCACCCGGCGCGACCGTACGGGCCACCGTCGAACAGGTCGCCGGCAACCTCGCCGGACGCTCCGCCCCCGAAGCCGCCTCCGCCGGACGGCACGGCGCCGTCGAATCCGGACCCGGCGGCGACGACGCCGACTACCTGGAGATCGAGCAGTTCGCCCGGCTCAAGCGGATCGCCCGCCGCCCGGCCCCGGTGCTCTTCCTCCTCCTGCTCGCCGTCTCGCTCATCGCCTGCCGCTCCCTCCTCGGCTCCGGCTCCCTGACCGGCGGCGCCCTGCTGCCCGCCCCCGACCGCCTCGGCGAACTCTGGACCAGCTACCTCGACGGCTGGCACGCCACCGGCACCGGCAGCACCGCCGCCGCGCCCCCTACCTCGCCGTCCTCGCCCTCGTCGCCACCCTCTTCCTCGGCAGCACCAAACTGGCCGTCACCGTCCTGCTGGTGTGCTCCGTACCGCTCGCGGGCCTGAGCGCCTACTTCGCCTCCCGCCCGCTGGTCACCTCCCGCCTGCTGCGCGCCTGGGGCAGCGTCGTCTACGCCTTCCTGCCCGCCGCCACCGGCGCCCTGGCCGGCGGCCGCATCGGCACCGCCGTCCTCGCGATCCTGCTGCCGCTCACGGCACGCGCCGCCGTCGCCGCCGGCGGCCTGCGGCTGACCCCCGGCACCCGGCCGAGCTGGCGCGCCGCCTGGGCGTACGCGCTGCTGCTCACCTTCACCACCGCCTTCACCCCGGTCGTCTGGCCCGTCGCCGTCCTCCTCGGCATCGCCCTGCTCGTCCTGCGCGCCCTCGACGGCAACCGCGGCCTGCTCCTGCCCTACGCCCTGCGGTTCCTCGCCGTCGCCGCCACCCCGCTCGTCGTCCTGGCGCCCTGGTCGCTGTCCCTGCTCGCCCACCCCTCCCGCTTCTTCCGCGAGGCCGGACTGGACCTCGGCACGGGATCGGCGTCCGTACTGGACCTGGTCGGCATCAGCCCCGGCGGCCCGAAGGCCGCCGGCGGCGTGCTGCTCCTCGGCATCGTGCTGGCCGCGCTGGCCGCCACCCTGCGCGACGACCGGCAGCGCGCGGTCCGCATCGCCTGGGCCGTGGCCGTGACCGGCCTGCTCTTCGCCGTGCTCGCCAACCGCTCCGCCTGGGCCGGCCCCGCCGTCCTCGTCTACGGGCTCGCGCTGCTGAGCGCCGCCGCCGTCGGCGCCGAAGGCATCCGCTCCCGTATGGAGACCCTCGGCTTCGGCTGGAAACAGCCGGTCGCCGTCCTGATCGCCATCTCCGCACTGCTCGCACCGCTGTACGCGGCGGCCAGCTGGATGATCACCGGCGCGGCCGGGCCGCTGGAGCGCCGCGACCCCGTACAGGTCCCCGCCTTCGTCGCCGAGGACACCGGCTCCGTCGACCAGGCCCGCACCCTCGTCCTCGACGGCGACGCCGGCCACGTCGCGTACACCCTGGTACGCGGCTCCGGCGCCCGCCTCGGCGACGCCGACCTCGCCACCGAGACCGGCGAGGACCAGCGGCTCGGCGGCATCGTCGCCAACCTCGTCGCCGGCTCCGGCGCCGACCAGACCAACCAGCTCGGCGGCTACGCGATCCGCTACCTCCTGGTCCGCGACGGCGCGCCCCGCGCCATGGGCCGCGTCCTGGACGCCACCCCCGGCCTGACCCGCCTCAGCCAGGACGACGGCAGCGCCCTGTGGCGCGTCGACCAGCGCGTCTCACGGGTCTCGATCGTGCCCGGGGAGACCAAGGACGGCACGCGCGCGGGCCGCGCCACCGCACCGGTCCCGGTCCCGGCCGGACCCGTCGCGGCCCACACCGACGTGCCCAACGGCGCCGACGGCCGGGTGCTGCGCGTCGCCGACACCGCCGACGCGGGCTGGCAGGCCACCCTCGACGGCAAGCCGCTGAAGCCGGTCACGGTCGACGGCTGGGCGCAGGGCTTCGCACTGCCCGCGTCCGGCGGCCGCCTGGACCTCACCTACGACGACCCCATGGGCCACACCGCGTGGCTGTGGGCCCAGGGCCTGCTCGCCGTGGTCCTGGTGGTGCTCGCCCTGCCGGGCCGCCGCCGCGAGATCGACGACGACCTGCCCGAGGACGGCGTGGCCGCGGTGCCCGCGGAGGCCGCCTCGGGCGAGGGCCGACGCGCACGGCGGCTGCGGGCCGCCCAGGCCGCCGCCCCCGACGGCGCGGTGCCGGGCATCCCGGGCCCGCGGCCCGGAGAAGACCCGGTCACCGCCCCGGCGGCGCCTCCCGCCGCCGATCCGACGGCCGATCCGATGGCCGCCCCGACCGCCGACCCGTACGCGGCCGTGTCGCAGCAGCAGAGCTACGAGGAGCAGCAGGGGTTCGAGCAGCAGCAGGGGTACGGGCAGCAGGGCTACGACCCGCAGCAGGGGTACGAGCAGCAGATGTCCGGCCAGTGGCAGCAACAGCCGGGATACGGGCAGGGCCAGTACGCACCGGATCAGTACACACCGGATCAGTACGGGCCGAACCAGTACGGACAGAACCAGCACGGGCAGCCGTACGCGGACGCGGCAGGCCCCGCCCCGGCGGACCCGGACCAGGCCGCCGCCCCCTACCCGCCCGGCGCCTACGACCCGTACCACTACGGCTGGCAGCCATCCCAGCAGCCGCCGCACCAGCAGCAGCCCTACGACGACGGCACGACGCACCCCGGCTCCTACCGCGAGCCCCGCCGTGACGGGAGCGACCAGCAGTGAAGCGCACCATCATGTCCTTGATCGGCGCGGCCGTGGCCCTCGGCGCGGTCACCGGAGTCGCCGCCGTCGCCACACCGGACACACCGGGCGCCACCACGGCCCAGGGCGCCTCCCGGCGGCCCGTCGAACGGTCCGCGCTGCTGTGCCCGCCGCCCACCTCGTCGGAGGTCGGCGAGACCACGTACACGGCCTTCACCCCCGAAGGGACGGGCGGCAAGACCGGTTCCGAGGGCACCGCGGGGCTGCTGCCCGCACCGTCCGGCAAGCAGCCGGACGGGAAGGGCGGGCAGGACGGAAAGGGCAAGGCGGGCGCCGGCCAGGGGCAGCAGGGCGCGCAGGCGGGCGCCGCCCCCGTCGCGCCCCTGAAGAAGGCCGGCACCCCCGTCACCGCGACCACGGACCGCGCGGACGCCCCCGCCCTCACCGGATCCGCCGACGGCGCCCTCGCGCCCGGCTGGACCGTCCAGCAGACCACCAGCGTCGCGGCCGGCAACGGGCGCGGCCTGCTCGGCCTGTCCTGCGCGGCGCCCGACACCGACTTCTGGTTCCCCGGCGTGAGCACCGCCAAGGACCGCCAGGACTACATCCACCTCACCAACCCCGACGACACCCCGGCCGTCGTCGACCTCGACCTGCGCGGCAAGGACGGCCCGCTGAAGTCCTCCTCCGGCGAGAACGTCACCGTCCCGCCGCACTCCACCGTGCCCGTCCTGCTCTCCACCCTGACGGGCACGCCCGTCCAGGACGCGGCCCTGCACGTGGGCGCGCGGGAGGGCCGCGTCGGCGCCTCCGTACAGGCCGCCGACGCGAAACTGGGCGGCGACTGGCTGCCCGCGGCGGCCGACCCCGCGCCCGGCGCGGTCCTGCCGGGCATCCCGGCCGACGCCACCGGCGTCCACCTCGTCGCCGTCGCGCCCGGCAAGGAGGACGCCGACCTGAAGGTGCAGCTGGCCACCCCGAACGGTCTGATCACCCCGGCCGGACTGGAGACCCTGCACGTCAAGAGCGGCATGACGGCCTCCGCCGACCTCAAGGACCTCACCAAGGGCGAGGCGGGCTCGCTGGTGCTGACCCCCGCCGACGGCTCCAAGGCGCCCGTCGCGGTGGCCCTCCGGGTCACCCGCGGCAAGGGCGACAAGCAGGAGATGGCCTTCATCCCGGCGACCGGGCCGGTCGGCGACCGGGCCACCGTCGCCGACAACCGCGACAAGGGCGGCACGCTGTCCCTCGTCGCGCCGGAGAAGGGCAAGGACGCCAAGGTCACGGTCACCGCGTCGGCGGGCAGCGGGGGCGGTACGCCGGTGTCGAAGACGTACACCGTCAAGGGCGGCAGCACCCTCGCCGTGGAACCGCCGCGCCCGCAGGGCCTCAAGGGCTCGTACGCCCTGACCGTCACCCCGGCGGCGGGCAGCGGCCCGGTCCACGCGGCACGGACCCTGGCCCTGCCCCAGGGCGGCCTGCCCGCCTTCACCGTGCAGACGCTCCCGGACGACCGGGGGACGGTGGTGGTGCCGACGGCGGGGAGGATCTCGGGCTGCTGCTGAAGTGAGGGGCGGTCGCCGGGCGCTCGCGTCGGGCCCGGAGTCAGTCCTGCCCGTACCGCGGGTCGACCGACTCCGGCGCCAGGCCGAGCAGCTCGGCGACCTGTTCGACGACGACCTCGTGGACCAGCAGGGCCCGCTCGTCGCGGTTCTTGGTACGGATCTCGACCGGGCGGCGGTAGACGACCACCCGTTCCGCCTGGTCGCCGGTGGCGGGCAGCAGCCGGCCCAGCGGCACCGTCTCCTCGTCGGCGGCCGGCCCGGCGTCCCCGTCGGGGCCGAACCCGGGCACCTCGACGACCAGGAAGTCGACGTCCGCCAGCTGCGGCCAGCGCCGTTCCAGCCGGTCCCGTGAGTCGTAGACCAGGTCGACGAAGGAATCCGCGCGGCTCACCGAGAGCGGCACCTGGGGCGGGGCGACCGGGCCGCGCATCCCGCGGCCGTGCCGGTCGCGGCGGCGCGGGCGCGGCCCCGCCGGGGCGGGCGGCCGCGTGGCGCCGCCGGGCGCGGCGGGGGTGCCGCCGGTGCCGGCCGGTGCGGAGGGCCCTCCGGCGTCGGCCGGAGGAGGTACGGGGCTGTCCATCAGAACCGAGCGTAACCGTCCCGGGGCAGGTGGCGCGGGAGAGCGGCGGATCCGGTGCCATGTCGTCGAGCGACCGGTCGTAGGCTCGTCGAGTCCGCTTGCGGCCATGCATCGGACCGGGAAGGACATGGGGAATGACATGAAATGTACAGAGTCGTGACGGGTTTCGACGCCCTGCGCCGTCCGGCGCAGTGCGCACCGCACGGTTCGGCCCGGGCGCCCGCAGGTCAGGCGCACCGGACGAACCGGGACGACACGGTCGGGTGAGGTCGTGGAGAGTCATCGCGGCCCGCTCAAGAGTGCGGTACCGTCCAACGTCGTGAGCCCTGTACGTCGCTGTTCGCGCACTGCGTGCGGCCGCCCCGCCGTCGCAACGCTGACGTACGTCTACGCGGATTCGACCGCCGTGCTCGGACCGCTCGCCACCTACGCCGAGCCCCACTGCTACGACCTGTGCGCCGAGCACTCCGAGCGGCTGACCGCGCCGCGCGGCTGGGAAGTCGTGCGGCTGGCCACCGACACCGGCCCGGCCCGCCCCAGCGGCGACGACCTCGAAGCGCTCGCCAACGCGGTGCGCGAGGCGGCCCGGCCCCAGGAACGCGCGGCGGGCGGCGGCAACGGCCCCCAGGTCAGCGGACCGAACGGGCGGGACGCCCACCCGATGGAGGTCGCCCGCCGGGGACATCTGCGGGTGCTGCGGTCGCCGGACAACTGAGGTCCGGGGCAGGGCGACCGGGTTCCGACGCCGGATCCCGGTCGCTCCCGCCCCCCGTCTTCCCTGCCACGCCCGTCACTTCGTCACTTCCGCCCGCGCCATTGACGCCGCCTCGCCGCGGGCACCACCATGCCTCCACCCCCGAAAGATCCGCTTCCGTATGGCGGAAGTGACGGGGAAGCTGCCCACCGGGAGGCCGTGTGTCCGCACCGCAGCGGGAGTTCGTGCAGCCGCTGGAACCCGTGGCCGGTTCGCTCGCCCTGTCCGCGCTCGTCGCCGCCCTCCCGCTGATCGCCGTCCTCGTCCTGCTCGGCGCCGTACGGATGCGCGCCCACCGCGCCGGACTCACCGGCCTCGCCGTCGCCCTCGCCACCGCCTGCCTCGGCTACGGCATGCCCGCCGGGCAGGCCCTGTCCGCCGCCGCGCAGGGCGTGCTCTTCGGCCTGTTCCCCATCCTGTGGATCGTCGTCAACGCCCTGTGGGTGTACCGGATGACGGTCCGCACCCGGCACTTCGACGTCCTGCGCCGCTCCTTCTCCGGGCTCTCCGCCGACCCCCGCGTCCAGGCCCTGGTCATCGCCTTCTGCTTCGGGGCGCTGCTCGAAGCACTCGCCGGGTTCGGGGCGCCCGTCGCGATCAGTGCGGTGATGCTGGTCGCCCTCGGCTTCTCCCCGGTACGGGCCGCCGTCGTCGCGCTCGTCGCCAACACCGCGCCGGTCGCCTTCGGCGCCATGGGCACCCCTGTCGTCACGCTCGCCCAGGTCACCGGCCTGCCACTGGACGCCGTCGCGCCGGTCGTCGGCCGCCAGACCCCGCTGCTCGCCCTCGTCGTACCGCTGTTGCTGGTGTTCCTGGTCGACGGGCGGCGCGGCCTGCGCGAGACCTGGGCGCCCGCGCTCGCCTGCGGACTGGCCTTCGCCGCCGTGCAGTTCGCCGCCGCCAACTACGTCTCCGCGCAACTGGCCGACATCGGCGCGGCCCTGGCCGGGGCCGCCGCCCTCGTCGCCGTACCCGGCGCCCGCAGACCCGCCTCCGAACCCGTACGGGCCGCCGTCCTGACCGGCGCCCGCAGCGAGGACCTGGACGTCCGCGACTCCCGCGCCGACATCGTCCGCGCCTACGCGCCGTACGCCCTGATCGTCGCCGTCTTCTCCCTCGCCCAGGCCCCGCCCGTCAAAGACCTCCTCGCGCGGGCGACCCGCACCTTCGACTGGCCTTTCCTGGACGTCGCGGGCCCGGACGGGAAACCGGCCGTCGGCAACGTCTTCTCGCTCCCGCTGCTCGCCACCGGGGGGACGCTGGTCCTGCTGGCCGGCGTGCTGACCGCCGCCGTACTGGGCGTACGGGCCGCCACCGCCGTACGGGAATGGGCCGCGACCGTACGCGAACTGCGCCTGGCCGTCCTCACCGTGACCTCCGTCCTGGCCCTCGCCTACGTCATGAACCTCTCCGGACAGGCCGCCGCCATCGGCCACTTCGTCGCCGCCGCCGGTGCCGGACTGGCCTTCCTCTCGCCCGTCCTCGGCTGGTTCGGCGTCGCCGTCACCGGCTCCGACACCTCCGCCAACGCCCTCTTCGGCGCCCTCCAGGTGTCCGCGGCCCGGCAGTCCGGCCTCTCACCCGTCCTGCTCGCCGCGGCCAACAGCTCCGGCGGCGTGCTCGGCAAGATGATCTCCCCGCAGAACCTGGCGATCGCCTGCGCCGCGGTCGGCCTGGCCGGACGCGAGGGCGACCTGCTGCGCAAGGTGCTGCCGTGGAGCCTGGGGCTGCTGCTGGTGATGTGTCTGATCGTGGTGGGGCAGAGCACGGCCGTACTGGGGTGGATGCTGCCTTAGGGGCGGGAAGCGAGGGGGAGCGGCAGCGGGAAGGGGCGGAGCGGGGCTGGGGGAGGGGACTTTCGTCCGTGATTGATCCACCGCGGCGCGGGACACAAGATGACCCGGGCTGCCGGACCCCACCCCGAACCCACCCCCGAACCCGCCTCCCGCCGGCCTCGTACGGGTAGGTTTGGGTCCCCGTCATGACATCAGGAGGGCTGGCTGTGACTGATCTGTCGCAGATCGTGAAGGCGTACGACGTGCGCGGTGTGGTCCCCGACCAGTGGGACGAGCCGCTGGCCGAACTGTTCGGCGCGGCCTTCGCCCAGGTGACCGGAGCGGACGCCATCGTGACCGGGCACGACATGCGGCCCTCCTCACCCGGCCTGTCCCGGGCCTTCGCCCGCGGCGCCGCGGCGCGCGGGGCCGACGTCACCGAGATCGGCCTGTGCTCGACCGACCAGCTCTACTACGCCAGCGGCGCGCTGGACCTGCCCGGCGCGATGTTCACCGCCTCGCACAACCCCGCCCAGTACAACGGCATCAAGATGTGCCGGGCGGGCGCCGCCCCGGTCGGCCAGGACACCGGCCTCGCCGACATCCGCGCCCTCGTGGAGCAGTGGCGCGACGGCGGTGCCCCGGAGCCCGCGGCGGCCCCCGGCACCATCACCCAGCACGACGTCCTCGCCGACTACGCCGCCCACCTGCGCCGCCTCGTCGACCTCTCCGGCATCCGCCGCCTGAAGGTCGTGGTGGACGCCGGCAACGGCATGGGCGGCCACACCGTCCCCACCGTCTTCGAGGGCCTGCCCATCGACCTGGACGCCCTGTACTTCGAACTCGACGGCACCTTCCCGAACCACGAGGCCAACCCCCTGGACCCGGCGAACATCACCGACCTCCAGGCGCGCGTCCGCGAGGTCGGCGCCGACATCGGCCTGGCCTTCGACGGCGACGCGGACCGCTGCTTCGTCGTCGACGGCAGCGGCGACCCGGTCTCCCCGTCCGCGATCACCGCCCTGGTCGCCGCCCGCGAACTGGCCAAGCACCCCGGCGGCACGGTCATCCACAACTGCATCACCTCCTGGTCCGTCCCCGAGGTCGTCAAGGAGAACGGCGGCACGCCCGTACGCACCCGCGTCGGCCACTCCTTCATCAAGGGGGAGATGGCCCGGACCGGCGCCATCTTCGGCGGCGAACACTCCGCGCACTACTACTTCCGCGACTTCTGGAACGCCGACACCGGCATGCTCGCCGCCCTGCACGTCCTGGCGGCGCTCGGCGGCCAGGAAGGGCCGCTGTCCGAACTGGTCGCCCAGTACGACCGGTACGCCGCCTCCGGCGAGATCAACAGCACCGTCGACGACCAGACCGGCCGCCTCGCCGCCGTGAAGACCGCCTACGAGGGCGAGCAGGGCACCGGACTCGACGAGCTGGACGGCCTGACCGTCAGCACCGCCGACTGGTGGTTCAACCTCCGCCCCTCCAACACCGAACCCCTCCTCCGCCTGAACGTCGAGGCCCGGGACCAGGAGACGGTCGAGCGGGTGCGCGACGAGGTGCTGGCGATCGTTCGCGGGTGAAAGGCCGAGCGGACCAGGGGCCGGGCCCCGCCCGGCCCCACTCCGCCCACCTGCGGCGCGTCCCGCCGCACGCCCCGGCGGTACGCTGGCAGTGCCGTATTTCCGCCGAAGGAGAAGCCCCCATGCCGGTCGACGCCAGCCTGATCGAGATCCTCGCCTGCCCGGCGTGCCACGCCCCGCTGGCGGACCGGTCGGACGCCGACCCGGCCGAGCTGCGGTGCACCGGCACGGAATGCGGCCTCGCCTACCCCGTCCGGGACGGCATCCCCGTCCTCCTGGTGGACGAGGCCCGCCGCCCCGCCTGACCCGGGCACCGGAGCCGTCCGGACCCCACCCCGCCCGTACCGGCGATCGGAGGCAGCGCACACCATGCTCGACGAGTCCCTGCTGGACGCACCCGAAGCGCTGGCCGGCGCCGACCGCTACGGACTGCTGCGCGGCGTCGCCGAATCCGGGGCCCGGGTGCGCACCGCCGCCCGTAACGCCGCCGAGTCCGGCATCGCCGACCTGCGGCCCGACGGCCGGCCCCGCACCGTCCTGGTGGCGGGCCCGGCACCGGCCGCCGCCTGCGTCGCCGACCTCTTCGGCGCCCTCGGCGGCGGCACCTGCCCGGTCACCCTCATCCTGCCCACCGGCGTCGCGGCACGCCCCGGCGCCCTGCGCTGGACCCTGCCCGGCTGGTCGGGACCGCTCGACCTGCTGCTGATCGCCGGCCCGGACGGCGCCGACCCCGGACTCGCGCGGCTCGTCGAGCAGGCCTACCGCCGCGGCTGCTCCGTCGTCGCCGTCACCCCGGCGGGCGGCCCGCTCGCCGACGCCGTCGTCCAGGCCCGCGGTCTGCCCGTACCGCTGGCCACCACGCCGTACGACGCCGAGTTCGACGTCGAGGGCGCGCCGCCCGCCGCCCCCGGCACCCTCTGGTCGCTGCTCATCCCGATGCTCGCGCTCGCCGACCGGATCGGCCTGCTCAGCGCCACCTCCGACCTGCTCGAACAGCTCGCCGACCGCCTCGACCAGGTCGCCGAACGCTGCGGCCCCGCCATCGAGACGTACTCCAACCCCGCCAAGACCCTCGCCGCCGAACTCGCCGACGCGCTCCCGCTGATCTGGACCGAGGGCACCGTCTCCGGAGCCGTCGGCCGGCACTTCGCGACCGTCCTGGCCGGACTCGCCGGCCGGCCCGCCCTCGCCGGCGAACTGCCCGAGACGATGACCACGCACGGCGCGCTGCTCGCCGGCCCGTTCGCGGCCGGCGCCGACCCGGACGACTTCTTCCGCGACCGCGTCGACCAGCCCACCGCCCTGCACGCCCGCGTCGTCCTGCTCCGCGAGGAAGCCACCGGACCGCTCTCCGCCGCGCCCGCCGCCCGCGAACTGGCGCTGGAGCACGACACCCCCGTCAGCGAACTGGAACCGGACGGCGGCAGCGCCCTGGAACGGGCCGCCGAACTCCTCGCCGTCACGGACTTCGCCGCCGTCTACCTCGCGCTCGCCGGCACCGAGGGAACATGAGGACCCGGCCGCGGCCACCGGGCGCACGGGAGACCTGAGCGCGCCCCGGCAGCAGCCCGACCGCAGACGAAGAATCAGGAAGCCCGCCACATGGACCGCCTCACCAACACCGTGCGCCCCTACGCCTGGGGCTCCGCCACCGCCATCCCGGAACTCCTCGGCACCGAACCGACCGGCGAACCCCAGGCCGAGATGTGGATGGGCGCCCACCCCGGCGCCCCCTCCCGCACCGACCGCGGCACCGGCCCGGTCTCGCTGGCCGACGTCATAGCCGCCGACCCGGAAGGCGAACTCGGCCCCGACGCGGTACGCGCCTTCGGCCCCCGCCTGCCCTTCCTGCTCAAGCTGCTCGCCGCCGGCTCCCCACTGTCCCTCCAGGTCCACCCCGACCTGACCCAGGCCCAGGAGGGCTACGCGGACGAGGAGAAGCGCGGCATCCCCGCCGAGGCACCGCACCGCAACTACAAGGACGCCAACCACAAGCCCGAACTGATCTGCGCCCTCACCCCCTTCGAAGGGCTCTGCGGCTTCCGGCACCCGGCCGAGGCCGCCACCCTCCTCGAAGGCCTCGGCGTCAGCGCCCTCAAGCCGTACGCCGACATCCTGCGCGCCGCCCCGGAGGACGCCGCCCTGCGCGAAGTCCTCACCGCCGTACTGGGCGCCGACCGCGACGCGACGGCCGAAACCGTCGAACAGGCCGCGGCCGCCGCCCGGCGCCTGGCCGGCGAAGGTGGCCCGCACGCCGACTCCTACGCCGCGTACGCCGCCATCGCCCACCACTACCCGGGCGACCCGGGCGTGCTCGCCGCCATGCTCCTCAACCACGTACGGCTGCAGCCCGGCGAAGCGCTCTTCCTGGGCGCCGGCATCCCGCACGCCTACCTCGGCGGCCTCGGCGTGGAACTGATGGCCAACTCCGACAACGTGCTGCGCTGCGGGCTGACCCCCAAGCACGTGGACGTACCGGAACTGCTGCGGGTGGTCCGCTTCGCGCCCCGCGACGCGGGGGTGCTGCGGCCGGAGGAGGCCACGGCGTCGGGCGAGGAGGTCTACGAGACCCCGACCGACGAGTTCCGGCTCTCGCGCTTCGTCCTGGCGCCGGGCGGGGCGGCCCGCGTCCTCGGCGACCGCACGCCGCAGATTCTGTTGTGCACCGCAGGAACGGTTGCTCTGCACGCGAGCGGTACGGGTTCGGAGGGCGGTTCCGTCTCTGGTACGGACGCGGGTTCTGGAACGTACGCGGGTTCTCGTACGGACGCGGGCTCTCGTACGGACCTGACGCTCGCGCCCGGCGAGTCGGCCTTCGTACCGGCCGGCGAGCGTGTGGAACTGACGGGAGAGGGCACGGTCTTCCGGGCGACGGTGGCGCTCTGACGGCAGTCCGGGGGCGGCCTGGCGCCGCCCCCGGGGGCGTCCCGACACCGGCCCGGGGCATCCCGGCGCCGGTCCGCGGGCGCCCCGTGCGCGTTCCCGCAGGCGGGCTGCAACAATGACCCGCCTAAAGGGTTCGTAAAGGAGCCCTCGGAGCGGCCTCGGAGCAGGCTGCGCACCGCAGCCGGTCGACGGAAGGGAAATGCGCCACCCATGAGTGCATCAGGCGGTACCAAGGCGATCGTCGCGGCGCTGGGCGCCAACCTGGCGATCGCGGCGGCGAAGTTCGTGGCCTTCGCCTTCAGCGGATCGTCCTCGATGCTGGCCGAAGGCGTCCACTCCGTCGCCGACTCCGGCAACCAGGGACTCCTGCTCCTCGGCGGCAAGAAGGCCAAGCGCGCCGCCACCGAGGAACACCCCTTCGGCTACGGCCGCGAGCGCTACATCTACGGCTTCCTCGTCTCCATCGTCCTGTTCACCATCGGCGGCGTCTTCGCCCTCTACGAGGGCTACGAGAAGATCCACGACCCGCACGAGCTGGACAACTGGGTCTGGCCGGTCGGCGTCCTGGTCTTCGCGATCGTCGCCGAGGGCTTCTCCTTCCGTACGGCCATCAAGGAGTCCAACGAACTGCGCGGCAAGCAGACCTGGCCCCAGTTCGTCCGCCGCGCCAAGGCCCCCGAACTCCCCGTCGTCCTCCTGGAGGACTTCGGCGCGCTCGTCGGCCTGGTACTGGCGCTCGGCGGCGTCGGCCTCACCCTCGCCACCGGCAACGGCGTGTGGGACGGCATCGGCACGATGTGCATCGGCGTCCTCCTCGTCCTGATCGCCCTGGTCCTCGCCGCCGAGACCAAGTCGCTGCTGCTGGGCGAGGCGGCCGGCCCCGAACAGGTCGCCAAGATCCGCGCGGCCGTGGTCGACGGCGACACCGTCACCCGCGTCATCCACATGCGCACCCTCCACCTCGGCCCCGAGGAACTCCTCGTCGCCGCCAAGGTCGCCGTCCAGCACGACGACACGGCCAAGGAGGTCGCCGACGCGATCAACGCCGCCGAGGACCGCATCCGCGCCGCCGTCCCGATCGCCCGCGTGATCTACCTCGAACCCGACATCTACCACGAGTCCGCCGCCGCCTCGGGCGACAACCCGGCCAAGACCCCGGGCGGAGCCTGACGGCCGGCCCTCTCGTACGGACAGGGCCCCGCACCAGAACCCAAGGGACTGGTGCGGGGCCCTGCCGGTTTACACGGCTGGCTGCTTCGGGCGGGTTGTGGGGGCTCGGGTGCCCGTTTGCTCGCCTGCCGGTTGGGCGGTTGGCCGGTTGGCGCCTGCTCGGTTGGCCGGTTGTCCGGTTGGCGCCTGCCGGCTTGCTCGCCTGTCGGTTGACCAGTCGCCCGGTTGGCATCTGCCGGTCTGCCCGCCTGCCGGGTGCTCGGTTGCGGCCTGCCCGGATGCCGGCCTGCCGGGTGCTCGGTCGGCGCCTGCTCGGATGCCCGCCTGCCCGCCTGCCCGCCTGCCCGCCTGCCCGCCTGCCCGGCCGCCTGGCCCCCTCGGACGCCCGGCTACCCGACCTCGCCCAGCACCCGCAGAATCGCCGTCTCGTCCGGTGCGCTTCGCAGCCGTGCCCGGAAGTCCGCGTCCATCAGCTTCCGCGACAGCAGCGCCAGGATGCGCAGATGCTCGTCACCGGCGGCGGCCTCCGGCACCGAGATCATGAACACCAGCTTGGCGCGCGTACCGTCCAGCGAGTCCCAGTCGATGCCCTCGGCGGAACGCGCGAAGCCGACGACGGGGGCGGTCACCGCGTCCGTCTTGGCGTGCGGAATCGCGATCTCCTCACCGAGACCGGTGGTGCCCTGCGCCTCACGCGCCAGCGCCACCCGCACCAGCTCGTCCACGTCCGTCACCTTGCCGGTACGCGCCGCGAGCTTTGCCATCTCCCGGATCGCGGCCTCCTTGCCGTCGGCGGCCAGCCGCACCTGCACGGTCTCCCGCGTCAGATACCCGGACAGCACCTCCCCGTGCGACCCCTCTCCTTCAGGCCCCTCACCTTCACCGCGTGGGGCTCCACTCGAAATGTCTCCACCCGAAATGTCCCCACCTGACGTGCCCTTGTCCGGCGTTCCTGCGTCCGGCGTGCTTGCCTCCGGAACGCCTGCGTCCGGCGTCCCTGCGCCCGAGGCGCCCCCATCAGGCTCCTCTTCACCTCTCACCTCACCAGCCACGGCACTACCGGCCCCGGCGCCCTCAGCCGTACCGTTCCCGGCCACGGTGTTCCCGGGCGCGGCGCTCTCAGCCATGGCGCTCTCGGCCGCCGCGACCCCGGCCGCCCCGGCCGCCATACCTCCGGTCGCCCCGGCCGCACCGACGCCGGCCAGGACGGGTTCGGGCCCCGCCCCCGCACCCGTCCCCGAAGCCGATCCGATGTTCCCGACCTTCCCGACCTCCCCGGCCGCTCCGATCTTCCCGATCTTCCCGACCTCCCCGGCCGCCGTACGCCCCTTCTGTCGCTCCGCCACGTCCACCAGCGCGACCGTCGTCAGTGCCGTCACGACCGACCCGGCCGCCACGGCCACGAAGAACATCGGCACCCCGCCGACCGCACCCAGAATCGCCACGATCGGTCCGCCGTGCGGCACCGCGTCCGTCACCCCGGCCATCCCGGCGACCGCTCCGGCGACCGCGCCGCCCACCATGTTCGCGGGGATGACCTGTGCGGGCCGGGCCGCCGCGAACGGGATCGCGCCCTCCGATATGCCGAACAGGCCCATGAAGAGCGACGCCATGCCGGTCTCCCGTTCCTGGTCGGAGTACAGGCGCCGGCGGATCAGCGTGGCCAGGCCCTGGCCGAGCGGCATCACCGGGATGGCGGCGGCGCACATGCCCATGACGGTCTGGTTGCCGGTCGCGATCAGCCCGGTGCCGAAGAGGAACGCCGTCTTGTTGACCGGCCCGCCCATGTCGAACGCGATCATCAGGCCGAGAACCGCGCCGAGCGCGATCGCGCTGGTGCCCGTCATCCCGCTGAGCCAGTCCGTCAGGTGCGTGAACACCCACGAGATCGGCCGGCCGAGGAGGTAGATGAAGAACAGCCCGAGCACCGCCGTCGAGACGATCGGGATCACGATGATCGGCATGATCGGCCGGACGAACCGGGGAACCCTGACCTTCTTGATCCACATGACCAGGTACCCGGCCAGGAAGCCCGTGACGATCGCCCCGATGAACCCGGCGCCCGCCTTGGAGTCGTACAGCTCGCCGGTGTTGGCTATCCAGCCGCCGATCATGCCCGGCACCAGCGCGGGCCGGTCCCCGATCGCGTACGCGATGTAGCCGGAGAGGATCGGCACCATCAGCTGGAACCCGATGGTGCCGATGTCGTTGACATGCGCCCAGAACGTGCCCTCCGGGATGACCAGCCCCTTCGGCGTCGCCTCCCCGCCGACCGCCAGGGACAGCGCCAGCAGCAGACCGCCGACCACGACGAACGGGATCATGTAACTGACACCGTTCATCAGCGCCTTGTACGCGAGGCTGCGCTCCTTCCCCCGGAGCCACTGGTCCCGGCCCCACCACTCCGACCGGACCGCACCCCGGCTCCGGCCCCGGACCCGGACCCGTCACCCTCGGCCCTGCCCCCGGACCCGTCACCCTCGGCCGCGTACTCCGTCCCGTACCCCGTCCCGGACTCCGCTCCGTACACCGGCGCGCTCAGCACCCGGCCGATCAGCTCCTCCGGGTGGCGGATGCCCTCGGCCACGCCCACCACCAGCAGTCTCTTGCCGACGAAGCGAGCCGGGTCGACGTCCTTGTCCGCGGCGATGATGATGCCGTCGGCGTTTCTGACATCGTTGTCAGACAGGACGTTCTCGGCGCCGATCGACCCCTGCGTCTCCACCTTCATCGCATGGCCGAGCGACTCGGCGGCCTGGGTCAGCTTCTCGGCGGCCATGTACGTGTGGGCTATGCCGGTCGGGCAGGCGGTCACTGCGAGCAGCTTCAGCCCTTGCCCGCCCCTCTCCGCGCCCTTGGGGGGATCAGCTGGACTGGTGGTCACGTGGCTCTCCTAACGGACGTGCGCGCAAGGTGACGTGCGAGTGTCCTCGCGCTCCCCGCATCCTCCAATACGCAGGGACGGGTGCAAAGTGCCCTACGCCACACCACTCCAGGCCAGACCCCCACCACCCCCGCCCGCGCCCCGCGCCCCCTGCTCCCCGCCTCCCCATGAGCCCCCTGCACCCCGCTCCCCATACGCCCACTACCTCACACCTACGCCTCCACCCCATGCCCACGCTTCCGTCCCCCTCCAAGCCCAAGCGCCGCCCCCCATGCTCACGCTTCCGTCCTACTCGCCCACGCCCGCGCTCCCGCCCGCCACGCCCAAGCGCCCGCTATCCCCATGCTCACCTCCGTCCCCCTCCACCCCCACGCGCCCGCCCCCACCACCTGCACCCCCGCCCCGACCACCTGCGCCCCCGCACCCGCCACCGTCGCCCGCACACCGCAACCACAGGCGCCCCCACACCGCAACCACCGACGCCCGCACCGCGCCCGCCGAGCCCCCGCCCTCGCCATCCGCTCGTATTTTCCTAGGGCGGGCTGGGGTTCCCGGGGGCGATCGGTGTAGATTCGTGCCCAGTGCCAGACGTCGCTGCTGATGGCGGTTGGGCGGTCCGCCCCGCGGACCGGCCGAGGGAGAGAGGGCCTCCGACGGACTGCGCTGCGGAACAGGGGAGAGGTGTGTCCGCCCACGCGGAACCGCCCGTACGGTATGCCGTCCCGGACGGTGTGCCGCTCATGCGGTACGTCCGCCCGCGCGAAACTCCGGGCGGCGACGTCCCCACCTGCCCGCGCCGCAGACTGCCAGCCAACCACCCTCGACCCCGGGAGCAACCCGAATGTCGACCGCAGCCCACAGCCAGGACTTCAAGGTCGCCGACCTGTCCCTCGCCGCCTTCGGCCGCAAGGAGATCACCCTCGCCGAGCACGAGATGCCCGGCCTGATGGCGATCCGCAAGGAGTACGCCGCCGCGCAGCCGCTGGCCGGCGCCCGCGTCACCGGCTCGCTGCACATGACCGTGCAGACCGCCGTGCTGATCGAGACCCTCACCGCTCTCGGCGCCGAGGTCCGCTGGGCCTCCTGCAACATCTTCTCCACCCAGGACCACGCCGCGGCCGCCATCGCGGTCGGCCCGAACGGCACCCCCGAGAACCCCCAGGGCGTCCCGGTCTTCGCCTGGAAGGGCGAGACGCTCGAAGAGTACTGGTGGTGCACGGAGCAGGCGCTGACCTGGCCGAACTCGCCCACCGGCGGCCCGAACATGATCCTCGACGACGGCGGCGACGCCACGCTCCTGGTCCACCAGGGCGTCGAGTACGAGAAGGACGGCAAGGCCCCCGCCGTCGAGACCGCGGAGAACGACGAGCACCGCGCGGTCCTGACGCTCCTCAACCGCACCCTCGCCGAGTCCCCGCAGAAGTGGACCAAGCTGGCGTCGGAGATCCGCGGTGTCACCGAGGAGACCACCACCGGCGTGCACCGCCTCTACGAGATGCAGCGCGACGGCAAGCTGCTCTTCCCGGCGATCAACGTGAACGACGCCGTCACCAAGTCGAAGTTCGACAACAAGTACGGCTGCCGCCACTCCCTGATCGACGGCATCAACCGCGCCACCGACACCCTCATCGGCGGCAAGACCGCCGTCGTCTGCGGCTACGGCGACGTCGGCAAGGGCTGCGCCGAGTCGCTGCGCGGCCAGGGCGCCCGCGTCATCATCACCGAGATCGACCCGATCTGCGCGCTCCAGGCCGCGATGGACGGCTACCAGGTCACCACCCTGGACGAGGTCGTCGAGACCGCCGACATCTTCGTCACCACGACGGGCAACAAGGACATCATCATGGCCTCCGACATGGCCAAGATGAAGCACCAGGCCATCGTCGGCAACATCGGCCACTTCGACAACGAGATCGACATGGCCGGCCTCGCCGCCATCGACGGCATCGTCAAGGACGAGGTCAAGCCGCAGGTCCACACCTGGACCTTCCCCGACGGCAAGGTCCTGATCGTGCTGTCCGAGGGCCGCCTGCTCAACCTCGGCAACGCGACCGGCCACCCCTCCTTCGTGATGTCCAACTCCTTCGCGGACCAGACCCTGGCCCAGATCGAGCTGTTCACCAAGCCGGCGGAGTACCCGACCGACGTCTACGTCCTGCCCAAGCACCTGGACGAGAAGGTCGCCCGCCTCCACCTCGACGCCCTCGGCGTCAAGCTCACGACCCTCCGCCCCGAGCAGGCCGCCTACATCGGCGTCACGGTCGAGGGCCCCTACAAGTCCGACCACTACCGCTACTGATCCCCGCGCACCCGGTGCCCGCCCCGCCATCGCGCACATCGGGCACCACCACCGGCAGCCGGTGATCCAGGCCCCCGCCCAGCACCACGGCGGGGGCCTGACCCGTACCACCGGACCCGACCAAGGACCCCCATGCCCCGCGGCCGCTACTCCCTCCACGACCCGCACGACCACACCCCCTCGGCGAAGAACACTTCCACTGCGCCACCGGCCCCTCCGGCTGGCGTTACGTCTCCCAGCTCACCACCCCCTCCGGAGACCACGCGGGCTCCGTCGACCTCACCCTCGACGACCTCGGCCGCCCCCTCCGCCTCGAACTCCACGCCGGCGGCTGGCAGGTACGCGGCGCCGCCCTGGAAGGCGTCACCTGGGTCCGTACCGACCCGACCGGTGATCACGCCACCGAAGGCAACGTCCCCGCCCACGCCTTCACCGGCGCGTCCCCCGCCTTCCTCATCGCCACCGCCCGGCTGCTCCGCCCCGCCCCCGGCACCGGAGCCGTCCGCACCCGCCTCGTGGCCTTCACACCCCCGTCCTCGCACCCCGCACGCTCGACCAGTCCTGGGCCTTGGTGAACAGGACAGCACACCCCACTGACAACGGCCCGCTGACCGCGGACGAATACCAGGTCAACGACCTGGAGACCGGTGAACAGCACGCCGTCCACCTCGCCGGCGACGTCGTCCTGTCGGCCCCCGGCATCCAACTCGAAGACCTGGAATCCCCGCCCTCCGCCTTCACCTGACCGAACGCCGGACACCCCGGCCCCGCGACCGCCCGCCCGGCCATCCCACCGCCCGCCCGGCCCTGCCACCGCCCGGCCGAGCACCGCACACCGCCCGACACCCGCGCCCGTAAAGCACACCGTCCGACACCCGCACCCGTAAGGCTCACCACCCGACACCCGCACCCGCACGGCCCACCGGCCGCGCACCGCCCTCACGGCACCGCCCTCACACCGGCGGCGTGAACCCCGTACGCCGCCCCGGTCCCCCCGCAGCCCCGCCCCCGGAACCAGCCTCCCCGGCCCCGGAGCCGTCCTCCCCGGCACCGCCCTGAGCCTCCCCGGTACTCGCACCGCCCCCCTCCGCCGCCGGCATCGCGTACGGCGTCTCCGCACGCACCGGCCCCGGCTCGCCCGCATGCACCGGCGCCACCGGAACCCGCGCCTCTCCACCCGGGACGGCCACCCCGCTCCCCGACACACCCACCACCGGCCCCGGAGCCCCCAACGGCGCCCCGAACGCCCGCTGCGCCTCCCGCGCCTGCCGCTCACCCGTCACCGCGGCCAGATACACCGCCGGATACATCCCCGCCGGCACCGACGCCCCGGTCCAGCCACACAGATCCGCCGCCAGCCGAGCCCCCATCGCCCCGCCGACCTGCGGATCGAGCTGCCGTATTCGGCTCAGGTACTGGCGTACCGTCAGCCACCAGCTGTCCGGGACCCGCGACAGGTCCAGCGCGCCGAGTTCCGCCGCCAACCAGGGCGGCGGGGGCGGCAGCACCGGCATCCCGCGCGGGGTGGGTATCCGCTCCCGTACGACGACGGTGCCCGCGAACACATCACCGAGCCGCCGCCCCCTGGCCGAGACCAGCGAGGCGATGCACGCCACCACGCCCATCGTCAGCACGATCTCCACAGCGCCCAGCGCGCCGCGCACCAGCGCGTGCCGGAACCGGACCGGCCCGCCGTCCTCGCGCACCACCCGCAGCCCGCACACCAGCTTCCCGAGCGACCGGCCACGGCTCAGCGTCTCCACCACGATCGGCACCCCGACCAGCACCAGCACGAACAACGCCACCGACACCGCGGCCCTCGCCGCCTCGTCCATCGACGCCGTGGCGCTCAGCAGCAGCAACGACACCGCGACGTAGGCACTCCAAGTCACCGCGAGATCGACGAGGACCGCCAGCGCCCGGCTCGGCAGCCGGGCCGGCCGCAGCCCCAGAACCACCGCCTCGCCCGTCACGAGTTCGTTCACCTGCGCCGCCCTTCCTTGCCCCACTCCGTACCGGTCCGTTCCCGGACCGCCGCCCGCCCCATTGCCGACCGGGCCAGTCTGCCAAGCTGACGGCACAGTCACCTCACGGCGCCGCCAGGAGCTGAATCCATGGACCTCGATGTCTTCATAAGGGCCCACCGTGCCGAGTGGGACCGGCTCGAAGAGCTGCTGCGCCGTAAACGCCGCCTCACCGGTGCCGAGGCCGACGAACTGATCACGCTCTACCAGCGCACCACCACCCACCTGTCCCTCCTCCAGGCCAGCGCCCCCGACCCCGCCCTCACGGGACGCCTCACCTCCCTCGTGGCGCGCGCCCGCAGTACGGTCACCGGCGCGCGCAAGGCCTCCTGGCGCGACGCCGCCCGCTTCTTCACGGTGTCGTTCCCCGCCGCGGTCTACCGCCTGCGCCACTGGTGGGTGCCGACGGCCCTGCTCTCCACCGCGGTCGGCGCCCTCATCGCCTGGTGGATCTCCACCCACCCAGAGGTGCAGGCCGCCATCGGCGCCCCCGAGGACCTGCGCGCCATGACCCGGCCCGGCGGGGAGTACGAGACGTACTACTCCAGCCACCCCGCGGCGTCCTTCGCCGCCCAGGTATGGACGAACAACGCACAGGCGGTCGCCCTGTGCCTGGTCCTGGGAGCCTTCCTCGGCCTGCCCGTCTTCTGGGTGCTCTTCCAGAACATGCTCAACCTGGGCGTCGGCCTCGGCCTGATGTCATCGGCCGGCCGTCTCGACACCTTCCTCGGACTCCTCCTCCCGCACGGCCTCCTGGAACTCACCGCGGTCTTCGTCGCAGCCGGCATCGGCCTGCGCCTGGGCTGGACCGTCATCGACCCCGGCCCGCGCACCCGCCGCACCGCCCTCGCCGAAGAAGGCCGCACCGCACTCGGGGTGGCCGTCGGCCTGGCCGCCGTACTGTTCGTGTCGGGCATCCTCGAAGGCTTCGTCACCCCTTCCGGCCTGCCCACCTGGGCCCGCATCACCATTGGCGTCGTCGCCGAGCTGGCCTTTCTCGCGTACGTGTACGTACTCGGGGGCCGCGCCGTCCGATCGGGCGAAACGGGAGACGTCGACGAGGCGGACCGCGAGGCACCCGTACCGACCGCGGCCTGATGTGCGTAAGGCCCCGCTGACCTGCTAATCTCTGATCTCCCCAAGAGGCCCGTTGACACGGGCAGGGCGGGGAGGTAGATTCGAACGGTTGCCACGGACTAGACATGTTCGAGCGCGACAGTTAGTCTCTCGACTGCTTCGGTCGGAACATCGATTCCACGAAGCGCCTCCGAATCTTTATCCGGAAAACGTCCGCCGATTTCAGATCGGCGAAACGCTTCTGATAAAGTCGGAACAGCCGAAAGGCAAACCACTCCGACAAACATCGGAAACGAATTCAGCCCGGAAACGGACTGCGAATCGGATCTGATAGAGTCGGAAAGGCCGAAAAGCGAAAGCCGGAAGGCCGCCCCGCTCCAACAGGGGCCGGAAACGGAAAGCGGAAACGCCGAACGGATCTGGTAAGGTTGGAACCGCGAAGAAGCCGAAAGGCCGAAACGCACCGGCGAAAATCAGGACCACGAGGATCTGATAGAGTCGGAAACGCAAGACCGAAGGGAAGCGCCCGGAGAGCCTGGTGAAACAGGCACAAAGGAAGCGTCCGTTCCTTGAGAACTCAACAGCGTGCCAAAAGTCAACGCCAGATATGTTGATACCCCGTCCACCGGCAGCAGCCGGAGGATGAGGTTCCTTTGAAAAGCCCACCAGCACTTAACGGTGCGGGTGGCACACACAGCGAGGACGCTGTGAACGGGAAGCCTATTCCGCTTCCTGTTCCGCTCTCGTGTGTGTTGACCCGATTACGGGTAAACATTCACGGAGAGTTTGATCCTGGCTCAGGACGAACGCTGGCGGCGTGCTTAACACATGCAAGTCGAACGATGAACCTCCTTCGGGAGGGGATTAGTGGCGAACGGGTGAGTAACACGTGGGCAATCTGCCCTGCACTCTGGGACAAGCCCTGGAAACGGGGTCTAATACCGGATATGACACACGACCGCATGGTCTGTGTGTGGAAAGCTCCGGCGGTGCAGGATGAGCCCGCGGCCTATCAGCTTGTTGGTGGGGTAATGGCCTACCAAGGCGACGACGGGTAGCCGGCCTGAGAGGGCGACCGGCCACACTGGGACTGAGACACGGCCCAGACTCCTACGGGAGGCAGCAGTGGGGAATATTGCACAATGGGCGAAAGCCTGATGCAGCGACGCCGCGTGAGGGATGACGGCCTTCGGGTTGTAAACCTCTTTCAGCAGGGAAGAAGCGCAAGTGACGGTACCTGCAGAAGAAGCGCCGGCTAACTACGTGCCAGCAGCCGCGGTAATACGTAGGGCGCAAGCGTTGTCCGGAATTATTGGGCGTAAAGAGCTCGTAGGCGGCTTGTCACGTCGGATGTGAAAGCCCGGGGCTTAACCCCGGGTCTGCATTCGATACGGGCAGGCTAGAGTTCGGTAGGGGAGATCGGAATTCCTGGTGTAGCGGTGAAATGCGCAGATATCAGGAGGAACACCGGTGGCGAAGGCGGATCTCTGGGCCGATACTGACGCTGAGGAGCGAAAGCGTGGGGAGCGAACAGGATTAGATACCCTGGTAGTCCACGCCGTAAACGTTGGGAACTAGGTGTGGGCGACATTCCACGTCGTCCGTGCCGCAGCTAACGCATTAAGTTCCCCGCCTGGGGAGTACGGCCGCAAGGCTAAAACTCAAAGGAATTGACGGGGGCCCGCACAAGCAGCGGAGCATGTGGCTTAATTCGACGCAACGCGAAGAACCTTACCAAGGCTTGACATACACCGGAAACGTCTGGAGACAGGCGCCCCCTTGTGGTCGGTGTACAGGTGGTGCATGGCTGTCGTCAGCTCGTGTCGTGAGATGTTGGGTTAAGTCCCGCAACGAGCGCAACCCTTGTTCTGTGTTGCCAGCATGCCCTTCGGGGTGATGGGGACTCACAGGAGACTGCCGGGGTCAACTCGGAGGAAGGTGGGGACGACGTCAAGTCATCATGCCCCTTATGTCTTGGGCTGCACACGTGCTACAATGGTCGGTACAATGAGCTGCGATACCGCGAGGTGGAGCGAATCTCAAAAAGCCGATCTCAGTTCGGATTGGGGTCTGCAACTCGACCCCATGAAGTTGGAGTTGCTAGTAATCGCAGATCAGCATTGCTGCGGTGAATACGTTCCCGGGCCTTGTACACACCGCCCGTCACGTCACGAAAGTCGGTAACACCCGAAGCCGGTGGCCCAACCCCTTGTGGGAGGGAATCGTCGAAGGTGGGACTGGCGATTGGGACGAAGTCGTAACAAGGTAGCCGTACCGGAAGGTGCGGCTGGATCACCTCCTTTCTAAGGAGCACTTCTTACCGGCCTTCGGGCTGGTCAGGGGCCAGTACATCGGCGAATGTCCGGTGCTGGTTGCTCATGGGTGGAACGTTGACTACTCGGCACACTTGGCTCACTGGTCACTAGTACTGCTTCGGCGTGGAACGTGTCAGGGGGGCGAGGGTGTCGGGCACGCTGTTGGGTGTCTGAGGGCATGGACGGAGACGTCTGTACCTTCAACGCCGGCCCCGGTAAAGGCCTGCTTCGGCGGGTTGTGACGGGTGGCTGGTCGTTGCTTGAGAACTGCACAGTGGACGCGAGCATCTGTGGCCAAGTTTTTAAGGGCGCACGGTGGATGCCTTGGCACCAGGAACCGATGAAGGACGTGGGAGGCCACGATAGGCCCCGGGGAGCTGTCAACCAAGCTTTGATCCGGGGGTGTCCGAATGGGGAAACCCGGCAGTCGTCATGGGCTGTCACCCGCTGCTGAACACATAGGCAGTGTGGAGGGAACGCGGGGAAGTGAAACATCTCAGTACCCGCAGGAAGAGAAAACAACCGTGATTCCGGGAGTAGTGGCGAGCGAAACCGGATGAGGCCAAACCAGTCACGTGTGATACCCGGCAGGGGTTGCGTGGTTGGGGTTGTGGGAGTTCTCTTGACCGGTCTGCCGGCCGGTCGGCGAGTCAGAAACCGTTGGTGTAGGCGAAGGACATGCGAAAGGTCCGGCGTAGAGGGTAAGACCCCCGTAGCTGAAACATCAACGGCTCGTTTGAGAACCACCCAAGTAGCACGGGGCCCGTGAAATCCCGTGTGAATCTGGCGGGACCACCCGCTAAGCCTAAATATTCCCTGGTGACCGATAGCGGATAGTACCGTGAGGGAATGGTGAAAAGTACCGCGGGAGCGGAGTGAAATAGTACCTGAAACCGTGTGCCTACAAGCCGTGGGAGCGTCGCTATGCAGCTTGCTGCATAGTCGTGACTGCGTGCCTTTTGAAGAATGAGCCTGCGAGTTTGCGGTATGTTGCGAGGTTAACCCGTGTGGGGAAGCCGTAGCGAAAGCGAGTCCGAAGAGGGCGTTGAGTAGCGTGCCCAAGACCCGAAGCGGAGTGATCTAGCCATGGGCAGGTTGAAGCGGAGGTAAGACTTCGTGGAGGACCGAACCCACCAGGGTTGAAAACCTGGGGGATGACCTGTGGTTAGGGGTGAAAGGCCAATCAAACTCCGTGATAGCTGGTTCTCCCCGAAATGCATTTAGGTGCAGCGTCGTGTGTTTCTTGCCGGAGGTAGAGCACTGGATAGGCGATGGGCCCTACCGGGTTACTGACCTTAGCCAAACTCCGAATGCCGGTAAGTGAGAGCGCGGCAGTGAGACTGTGGGGGATAAGCTCCATGGTCGAGAGGGAAACAGCCCAGAGCATCGACTAAGGCCCCTAAGCGTGTGCTAAGTGGGAAAGGATGTGGAGTCGCAGAGACAACCAGGAGGTTGGCTTAGAAGCAGCCACCCTTGAAAGAGTGCGTAATAGCTCACTGGTCAAGTGATTCCGCGCCGACAATGTAGCGGGGCTCAAGCACACCGCCGAAGTCGTGTCATTGCAGTAGATACCCCTAACGGGGACTGTGATGGGTAGGGGAGCGTCGTGTGCCGGGTGAAGCAGCACCGGAAGGTAGTTGTGGACGGTTCACGAGTGAGAATGCAGGCATGAGTAGCGATACACACGTGGGAAACGTGTGCGCCGATTGACTAAGGGTTCCTGGGTCAAGCTGATCTGCCCAGGGTAAGTCGGGACCTAAGGCGAGGCCGACAGGCGTAGTCGATGGACAACCGGTTGATATTCCGGTACCCGCTTTGAAGCGCCAAACATCGAATCAGGCGATGCTAAGTCCGTGAAGCCGCCCTGAGCTCTTCGGAGCGTAGGGGAGTGGTGGAGCCGACGGACCAGACTTGTAGTAGGTGAGTGATGGGGTGACGCAGGAAGGTAGTCCAGCCCGGGCGGTGGTTGTCCCGGGGTAAGGGTGTAGCCCGTGCGGTAGGCAAATCCGTCGCACGTTAAGGGTGAGACCTGATGCCGAGCCGATTGTGGTGAAGTGGATGATCCTATGCTGTCGAGAAAAGCCTCTAGCGAGTTTCATGGCGGCCCGTACCCTAAACCGACTCAGGTGGTCAGGTAGAGAATACCGAGGCGTTCGGGTGAACTATGGTTAAGGAACTCGGCAAAATGCCCCCGTAACTTCGGGAGAAGGGGGGCCATTGCTGGTGATGAGTTTTGCACTCTGAGCTGGTGGTGGCCGCAGAGACCAGCGAGAAGCGACTGTTTACTAAAAACACAGGTCCGTGCGAAGCCGTAAGGCGATGTATACGGACTGACGCCTGCCCGGTGCTGGAACGTTAAGGGGACCGGTTAGCTCCATTTCGGTGGGGCGAGGCTGAGAACTTAAGCGCCAGTAAACGGCGGTGGTAACTATAACCATCCTAAGGTAGCGAAATTCCTTGTCGGGTAAGTTCCGACCTGCACGAATGGCGTAACGACTTCTCGACTGTCTCAACCATAGGCCCGGTGAAATTGCACTACGAGTAAAGATGCTCGTTTCGCGCAGCAGGACGGAAAGACCCCGGGACCTTTACTATAGCTTGATATTGGTGTTCGGTTCGGCTTGTGTAGGATAGGTGGGAGACTGTGAACTCGTCACGCCAGTGGCAGGGGAGTCGTTGTTGAAATACCACTCTGGTCGTGCTGGATGTCTAACCTGGGTCCGTGATCCGGATCAGGGACAGTGTCTGGTGGGTAGTTTAACTGGGGCGGTTGCCTCCTAAAGAGTAACGGAGGCGCCCAAAGGTTCCCTCAGCCTGGTTGGCAATCAGGTGTTGAGTGTAAGTGCACAAGGGAGCTTGACTGTGAGACTGACGGGTCGAGCAGGTACGAAAGTAGGGACTAGTGATCCGGCGGTGGCTTGTGGAAGCGCCGTCGCTCAACGGATAAAAGGTACCCCGGGGATAACAGGCTGATCTTCCCCAAGAGTCCATATCGACGGGATGGTTTGGCACCTCGATGTCGGCTCGTCGCATCCTGGGGCTGGAGTCGGTCCCAAGGGTTGGGCTGTTCGCCCATTAAAGCGGTACGCGAGCTGGGTTTAGAACGTCGTGAGACAGTTCGGTCCCTATCCGCTGTGCGCGTAGGAGTCTTGAGAAGGGCTGTCCCTAGTACGAGAGGACCGGGACGGACGAACCTCTGGTGTGCCAGTTGTCCTGCCAAGGGCATGGCTGGTTGGCTACGTTCGGAAAGGATAACCGCTGAAAGCATCTAAGCGGGAAGCCTGCTTCGAGATGAGGGCTCCCACCCCCTGGAGGGGTTAAGGCTCCCAGTAGACGACTGGGTTGATAGGCCAGATATGGAAGCCCGGTAACGGGTGGAGTTGACTGGTACTAATAGGCCGAGGGCTTGTCCTCAGTTGCTCGCGTCCACTGTGTTAGTTCTGAAGTAACGAACTCGCCTTGCCGGCTGGAGTTCAACTTTATAGTGTTTCGGTGGTCATAGCGTTAGGGAAACGCCCGGTTACATTTCGAACCCGGAAGCTAAGCCTTTCAGCGCCGATGGTACTGCAGGGGGGACCCTGTGGGAGAGTAGGACGCCGCCGAACAATTTTTCAGCTCCGGTCCCTGAACCTTATGGTTCAGGGACCGGAGCTTTTTTGCGTTCCCTGCGTTCCTGCCTACGGAGTGCCTGCCCGCTGTAGCTTCCAATGCCCCGCACCACTCGGTGCGGGGCATTGTGCGTTGTATGAGCTATGGCCGTGGCGGCTGCCTCGTCTCGCCCTAGAAGCTTCTGGCAGCGGTTGGTGTGCGGGCCCCAAGCGGCGTATGGCGCAGACGACCGTGCTGCGGCCGCGCTGCCCTGGACCGCGTATTCGTACCCACGTATATCCGTCGCTCCGTACCGCGAGCAACATGCGTCCAGCGGCTGCCGACTCCGGACCGCCGGGCCTGCCGGCTTCCTTCCGGGATATGCGCCGTGCATGCCGCGTATACAGCTCATACGGCCGGTACGGGCTTCGGCCAGGAGCCGAAGCTCCGAAGCCCCCGAGGCCTCCGCCTCCTACAGTCGGCCGGAAGCCTTGAGGGAGAGGTACGCGTCCGCGAGGTCGGGGGCGAGGCGGGCCGGAGTGGAGTCGATGACCGTGATGCCGTGGCGGCGCAGGCGGTCAGCGCTGCGGCGACGGGCCGCGCGCGTCTGTTCGGCGGCGGCTGCGGCGTACACGGCTTGTGGGGTGTGGCGGGCGGCGGCCATGTCCTCGATACGGGGATCCGCCACCGCGGCGACGATGATCTCGTTGCGCTGGGTGAGGCCGGGGAGGACGGGCAGCAGGCCTTCCTCGACCGGGGCCGTGTCCAGGCCGGTGAACAGGACGATCAGGGCGCGGCGCGGCGTGCTGCGGTGGAGGGCGGCGGCCAGGCCGTGGGCGTCCGCCTCGACGAGTTCGGGTTCGAGGGGCGCGAGGGCGTCGGTCAGGGCGGGCAGGAGGTCTCCCGCCGCGCGGCCCTGGACGGAGGCCCGTACCCGGCGGTCGTAGGCGAGGAGGTCGACGCGGTCGCCGGCGCGGGATGCCAGGGCGGCAAGCAGCAGTGCCGCGTCCATGGCGGCGTCCAGGCGCGGGGTGTCGCCGACGCGGCCGGCGGAGGTGCGGCCGGTCTCCAGGGCCAGGAGGATGCGCCGGTCGCGCTCCGGGCGCCAGGTGCGTACCGCGACGGACTGGCGGCGCGCGGTGGCGCGCCAGTCGATGGAGCGGGTGTCGTCGCCGGGGGTGTAGTCGCGGAGACTGTCGAACTCGGTGCCTTCGCCGCGGGTGAGGATGCTGGTGCGGCCGTCGAGTTCGCGGAGCCGGGCCAGCTTTCCGGGCAGGTGCTTGCGGCTGGTGAAGGGCGGCAGGGCGCGCACGGTCCAGGGGACGTGGTGACTGCCCTGGCGGGCCGCGAGGCCGAGGGGGCCGTAGGAACGGACCGTGACGCGTACGGCGTGGTGGTCGCCGCGCCGGGTGGGGTGGAGTGTCGTCGTGACGCGGCGGCGCTCGGCTGCGGGGATGCGCAGGCGGTGGCGGGAAGCCGGGACTTCGGTGCCGGGGGCGAACGAGCTGGGCGGCCAGGCGTCGCGGAGCTGCGCGCGGAGTGGTCGCCGGTCCGGGTTGGTGACGGCGAGGTGCGTACGAGCTTCCTGGCCGAGTCGAACGGATGTTTCACCGGTTCGGGTGAACTGGAGCTTCCGCACTGGCGCGGCAAGGGCCAGGTCGCACAAAATTGCTAGCAGCAAGGCGAGTTGGACGGTGAGGATGCCGGTCCAGCTCGGCAGGAGGAGGCCGACGAAGAGAGCTCCGACGGCGGAGATGAGGGCGGTGCGTCCGGTCAGGGCCACGGCTCGGTCTCAGCGGGGGACGGGAAGGTGGGCGAGGACGGAGTTGATGACGGAGTCGGCGGTGACTCCTTCCATCTCGGCTTCCGGGCGGAGTTGGACGCGGTGCCGGAGCGTGGGCAGGGCCAGGGCTTTCACGTCGTCAGGGGTGACGTAGTCGCGGCCGGTGAGCCAGGCCCAGGCCCGGGAGGTGGAGAGCAGGGCGGTGGCGCCTCGGGGTGAGACGCCGAGGGAGAGCGAGGGGGATTCGCGCGTGGCACGGCAGATATCGACGATGTAACCGGTGACCTCGGGGGACACGGCAACCTTGGCCACGGCCTCCCGGGCCGCTTCGAGATCGGCGGGGCCTGCGGCGGGACGCAGGCCGGCCGCGTCGAGGTCGCGTGGGCTGAAGCCCTGGGCATGCCGGGTGAGGATGTCGACCTCGTCCTGACGGGCGGGCAGCGGGACCGTCAGCTTCAGCAGGAACCGGTCGAGTTGGGCCTCGGGCAGCGGATAGGTGCCTTCGTACTCGACGGGGTTCTGCGTGGCGGCGACCAGGAAGGGCTCGGGAAGAGGGCGGGGCGTTCCGTCGACGGTGACCTGACGCTCCTCCATGGCCTCCAGCAGGGATGCCTGGGTCTTGGGAGGGGTGCGGTTGATCTCGTCGGCGAGCAGCAGATTGGTGAAGACCGGGCCGGGCTGGAAGGAGAACTCCGAGCTGCGTGAGTCGTAGACGAGCGAGCCGGTGACGTCGCTCGGCATGAGATCGGGGGTGAACTGAACGCGCTTGGTGTCGAGTTCCAGGGTCGCCGAGAGCGCGCGGACGAGCAGGGTCTTGGCGACACCGGGGACGCCTTCGAGCAGGACGTGCCCGCGGCAGAGCAGCGCGACGACCAAGCCGGTGACGGCCGGGTCCTGGCCTACGACGGCCTTGGCGATCTCGGTGCGGACGGCCTCCAGGGAGGCTCGGGCGCTGTCAGCTGTCGGGGTGCTCACGGGGGTCGTGCCTCTCTGGGGACAGGATCGAACGTTCCAGGTGGTCGAGCTGGTCGGCCAAGGTGACCAGGGCCGTGTCGTCGGCGGGCGCGGGCCCGAACAACAGGGAGTGCAGGGTGGCGCCGGTCGTCGCGTCCGACGGCAGGCGCGCGGAGACCGCGGGGAGAAGGATGTCGGGGGTGTGGGCGTGTGTGGGAGACACGCCGGTGAGCGGTGCGAGCCGGGCGCGGGTGGCGGCCCGTAGGACGTCGGCGGCACGGTCGCGGGCGCCGGCCCGCTCGTACAGGCGGGCGTGGCCCTCGGTCGTCTCGGCGGCGGGGACGGTGACCGGCAGCCGCTCGGGGACGAGGGGGCCGAGCCGCCGGGCCCGCCAGAAGCCCGCGAGGGCGGCGGCGACGAGGAGCTGGAGCAGTGCCCAGCGCCAGCCGGAGGGGATGAGGTCGAAGAAGCCGCGCCGGCCGTCCTGCGTGGACGAAGGGTCGCTGACGGAGGGAGGTACCAGACCAGATGACGGTGCGAACCGAGCAGTTGCAGAGCGAGCGAGGCGTTGCCGTGTTCGGCGAGCCGGCGGTTGTGGAGGATGTCCGGGGCGCCGAGGAGGACGGTGTCGCCGCCGGTCGTGGAGGGCAGGCGCAGCAGGGTGGCGGCGCCGTCGCTGGGGTAGCAGCGGTCGGCGGTGCGGACGGATGTCGAGTAGCGCAGCCCGCCGAGTTTGGCGTCTCCCGCGGCCCGGGCGGCGGGCAGGGCACAGCCCGGGGACAGCGGCTTCACGTCGGTGGGCCTCCCGGCCTCGGTCCCCGGCGCGAAGACGTCCAGGGCGGCGGGGCCCGGCGTGAGCAGGACGGTGCGTCCTGCCTTGCGGCCGGTGGCCTGGTGGAGGGTGTTCAGCTGGCGGCGGGTCAGCAGGTTCGGGTCGGTGACCAGGACCGTGGTGTCCGGACCGGCTGCGGCGGCTGCTTCCTCGGTGGTGGTCACGACGCGGGTGTCGACGCCGTGGTCGTTGAGGAGTGCGGCGACGGCGCCGCTGCCGTAGCGGTCCACCGACCGGGGATCGAGACGTCCGTGCTGATCCCCGGACCGCAGCAGCGCGAGGCCGGCGCCGCCCAGGAGGAGGACGAGGAGACCGGCGAGCAGCCCGCGCGAGCGGGTCCACAGACGGCGCGTGGTCGGCGCGAGCGAGGTGGTTCCGGGCGCAGTGGTTTCGGACGAGCTGGTTTCGGGCGTGGGGGCGTTCATGTGCCGCTCCCGTGGGGAGCGGCGGCCAGCTGCGGTTTGCTGTGCCGCAGGTCGGTGTCCAGGGTGCTCAGAGCGGCGTACTCCTGTGCGGTGCCCGGGCGGCCGCCGTACGTGACGTCGTCGAAGGTACGGGCGGCGGCGTGCAGGCGCTCGGAGTGGGCGGGCAGGACCCGGCCCGCCTCCGACGCGGCCTCGTCGGCGGTACGGCCGGGGCCGGGGATGAGCAGAGTACGTTCCTCCAGGGCGAGGACGATGGCCCGCATCCGTTCCTGGACGGCTTCGGTCCACCGGCTGCCGGCCGCGTGCCGTTCTGCGGCGGCACGGTGTTCCGCGGCCGTACGGGGGCGGTCCCCGAAGAGCGCGCCGCCCCCCGAGGTGGGGGTGCGGCGCAGGGCGCCCAGCCGGAGCCGGAGGGCGACGGCGAGCAGCAGTATGACGAGGACGACGGCGAGGAGGCCGGTCCAGCCGCCCGGAGTGGCCCCGGCGGCGGCTTCGAACAGGTCACCGATGCGGTCCCAGAACCAGTCCAGAGCGCGCTGGAGCAGGTTCGGATCGTTCTGGTGGTACCGCGGATCGGCGAGTTCGCGTTCGGCCGCCTCACGGGCCGGCACCCGCGGAATGCGTACCGGTCCGTCGTCTCCGGAGCCCGGCATCAGCTGCGCGAGCACGGCAATCCTCCCCGCCCCCGTCACCGCATCAGCTTCCCGGAGTGCTGCCGGCCGTGCCCTGGCCGGCGCTGTCCGGTCCGGGGCCGGGCTGGCCGGGTGCCTGCTGGCCGGGCGCGTCCGTGCCGTAACCGGGGAGGCCGGCGGCGCGGGCGAGTTCGAGGTCGAGGGCCTCGCGGCGGATCCGCTGGTCCATGTAGAGGAGCGAGGTGACGCCCGCGCTGACGGGGTAGGTGACCGCGGACGTGATCACGGTGCCGACGGCCAGCACGATCAGGAACGTCCAGCCGGTGTCGCCGTTGCCCTCGGTCCAGGCAGTGAAGCTCTCACCGCCGAGGAGGACGGCGACGATGGTGGCCGGCACCTGCACGATCATCTGCACGACGGCGATCAGCAGATGCGTGAGGAGCTGGATGCCCAGGATCCGCCACCACGCGCCGCGCACCAGCTTGGCGGAGCGCCGCATCGAGGCGATGACACCCTGCTTCTCCAGCATCAGCGCCGGGGCGGCGAGGCTGAAGCGGACCCACAGCCAGATGCTCACGACGACGGCGCCCACACCGCCGAGCACGAGGAGCGGCAGACCGGCCGCGGGCTGGCCCACGGCCGAGACGACGATGCCGGGCACCATGCCCACGAGGATGACGGCCGAGACCATGAGGGGCAGCAGGAGCAGCAGACCGAGCAGCCGCGGCAGCCGGCCGCGGGCGTCCCGCCAGGCCTCGCCGGCCGTCACCGAGCGTCCCAGCACGGCCCGGCTGACGACGATGGTGAGCATCGCGGTGACGACGATCGTGCTCAGCAGCCCGATCACCGAGGTGATGGCGCCGCCCGCGAGAGTGGATCCGACGGCGTCCAGCGCTTCGCTGAGGGTGGCGTCGGGATTGTTCTCCAGCGCGGACAGGTCCTGGGCATTGCGGAACAAGAACCCGTTGACGAGCGTGTTCGCGGTCTGCGTGATGACCGCGACGACCAGGGAGATCCCCAGGACGGTGCGCCAGTGGGCGCGCATGGTGGACACCGCGCCGTCGAGGATCTCGCCGACGCCGAGCGGACGGAGCGGGATCACGCCCGGCTTGGCCGCGGGGGGCGGGGCCCAGGCGGCGCCCCAACCCGGCTGTCCTCCCCACCCGGGCTGACCGCCCCGGCCGGGCTGCTGTCCGCCCCAGCCGCCGTGGCCGCCCTGCGGGCCGGGAGGCCCGGCCTGCCCGCCGCGGCCGGAGCCGCCGGTGGGCGCGGACCACTGACCGGCGGGAGGCTGCTCCTTGGACCACTGCGGAGGGACCGAGGAACCGCCGGCCGGTGCGGCGTCGGACGGGACCGCAGGTTCGGTGGGGCCCGGCGCACCGGCAGTACCGGTAGCGTCGGCGGGAGCGTCCGAGCCGGTGGGTTCCGCGGCGCCGGGCCGGCCCTGCGCGGCGCGGTCCGGTTCGTCGGAGGGGAGGATCCGGGCGAGGCCCAGCCCGGAGAGTTGTTCATCGTCGCTCCTTCATGCTTCCCGCCCGTTCGAACGGCCGGTGTGCGGCGTCCGCAGTGCCTGTCATCGTGTCATGGCGTGGGGCCCCGCGTCCCCGGGCCCTTGTCCGGGGAGCGACCTTGCACGGGGGAGCCCTTCTGCTCCGGCCGGTGTCGGCGGCAGACTGGGCGGATGGCCGATCGCTACGAGAAGTCCGAGGCGGGCGCCGACGCTCCCGTGGTTCCGTCACTGCGTTGGGAGGAGCTACCCGAGGGGCCCGTACTGGTTCTCCTCGATCAGACACGGCTGCCGTCCGAAGAAGTCGAGCTGGTGTGCACGGACGTACCGGCTCTGGTGCAGGCGATTCGAACGCTGGCGGTGCGCGGCGCTCCGCTGCTGGGCATCGCCGGGGCGTACGGAGTCGCCCTGGCCGCCTCGCGGGGGTTCGACGTGGCCGACGCCGCCGACACCCTGGCGCACGCGCGCCCGACGGCGGTCAACCTCGAATACGGCGTCCGGAGGGCGGCCGGCGCCTACCGCGGCGCGGTCGAGGGCGGAGCGGACCGTGAAGGGGCCGCCGCCGCGGCGCTGGCCGAGGCCCGCGCCGTCCATGCGGAGGACGCCGAAGCCAGCTCCCGGATGGCCGCGCACGGGCTGGCGCTGCTGGACGAACTGGTCCCCGGCGGCGGCCACCGCATACTCACCCACTGCAACACCGGGGCGCTGGTCTCCGGGGGCGAGGGCACCGCCCTGGCGGTGGCGCTGGCAGCCCACCGGGCCGGTGAGCTGCGGCGGCTGTGGGTCGACGAGACGCGGCCGCTGCTGCAGGGCGCGCGGCTGACCGCGTACGAGGCGGCGCGTACGGGCATGCCGTACACGGTGCTCGCGGACGGGGCGGCCGGGTCGCTCTTCGCGGCGGGCGAGGTGGACGCCGTACTGATCGGTGCCGACCGGATAACGGCGGACGGTTCGGTCGCCAACAAGGTGGGCAGCTACCCGCTGGCCGTGCTGGCCCGGTACCACCACGTGCCGTTCCTGGTGGTGGCGCCGACCAGCACGGTGGACCTGGACACGGCGGAGGGCGCGCTCATAGAGGTGGAGCAGCGGCCCGGGCACGAGGTGACGGAAATCGCGGTCCCCTTCTTGCCCGGCGCCGGGACGGAGGCCGGCACCGGGGTGCCGGTGGCTCCGCTGGGCGCGCTGGCCTACAACCCCGCCTTCGACGTGACGCCGGCCGAGCTGGTGACGGCCATAGTCACCGAGAACGGAGTGGTCTCACCGGTCACTCCGGGCGGCCTCGCGGAGCTGTGTTCCACATCACGATGGGGTAAGTCACGATCAGGTAATGGGATGATGGCCGAATGAAGGGACGCGTCCTGGTCGTCGACGACGACACCGCACTGGCAGAGATGCTCGGCATCGTGCTGCGCGGCGAAGGCTTTGAACCGTCGTTCGTCTCGGACGGGGACAAGGCGCTCGCCGCCTTCCGGGAGACCAAGCCGGACCTCGTGCTGCTCGACCTCATGCTGCCCGGGAGGGACGGCATAGAGGTGTGCCGGCTCATCCGTGCCGAGTCCGGTGTACCGATCGTCATGCTGACCGCGAAGAGTGACACGGTCGACGTGGTGGTCGGCCTGGAGTCGGGGGCGGACGACTACATCGTCAAGCCGTTCAAGCCCAAGGAGCTGGTGGCCCGCATCCGGGCACGGCTGCGCCGCTCGGAGGAGCCGGCGCCCGAGCAGCTGGCCATCGGTGACCTGGTCATCGACGTGGCCGGGCACTCGGTCAAGCGCAGCGGCCAGTCGATAGCGCTGACGCCGCTGGAGTTCGACCTGCTGGTGGCGCTGGCCCGTAAGCCGTGGCAGGTGTTCACGCGGGAGGTGCTGCTGGAGCAGGTCTGGGGCTACCGGCACGCCGCGGACACCCGGCTGGTCAACGTGCACGTGCAGCGGCTGCGCTCCAAGGTCGAGAAGGACCCGGAGCGCCCGGAGATCGTGGTGACCGTGCGCGGCGTCGGCTACAAGGCCGGGCCCAGCTGAGATGTCGCGGGACGGTTCGGCCCCGGAGGACGAGCGGGGGCGGACCGTCCGCCCGGCAGGCGATATGCCCCTTTTGCGGCGTTTGTTTGGGTGGCTGCCCGGCCGGATGACCGGTCGGCCGAGCCGACGGACGGACGGGGAGGCCGTACGTGCTGACGGCCGCGACGTCGCCAGCCGTGACGTCATCAGCCATGCCGGTGACAGCCGTGCCGGTGCCCGTCAGGCCGCCACCAGGCGTGATGTCGACGGTCGTGATGTCGACGGTCGTGACGATCGCGGCCCTGGCCGCGGTGCGAGGGCCGGTGGGCGGTCCGGCGACGGGACGGCGCGGTCCGCTGCCCGTCCGGGGCGGGGCGAGCGGCCGGGAGAGCGGCTGCGGGGCATGCCCGCGCGCCTGCTGCCCGACGGGGCCACGGCCGGTTCCGTCCACCCGATGCTGCGGCTCTTCGGCCGCTGGATACGCCGTCCGCTGCTGCCCGCGCTGCGCCTGTGGCGCCGGAACATCCAGCTCCGCGTGGTCGCCACGACCCTGCTGATGTCGTTGGGCGTGGTGCTGCTGCTCGGCGTCGTGGTCATCGGGCAGGTCCGCAACGGATTGCTGGAGGCCAAGCGGCAGGCGGCCCAGAGCCAGGCGGCCGGCGGGTTCGCCGTGGCGCAGAAGCTGGCCGACGGCACCACCGACAGCCGCGGCGACGACCCCGTACGCTCCGGCAGCCGTGGCGGGCAGGACTCCGCGACCTGGCTGACCAGCCTGGTCGAACAGCTCGCCAGTGGCGGGCAGGGCGTCTTCTCGGTGGTGGCGCTCAGCTCCGGCTCGGCCGTCGAGGAGCCGTTCGGGGACAGCAGCCCGGACACCCGCGGCCCGCGTGCCTCCGGGGACGTCGACCCCGAGCGCAGCGTGCCCGCCGAGATGCGCCAGATGCTGGACACCAAGACCGGTACCTTCCGCCAGTCCACGCAGATCAAGCGTGTCGGGTCGGAGGAGGGCGAGCCGGCGATCATCATCGGCAAGCGGCTCAACGACGTCAACAGCAACCCGTACCAGCTCTACTACCTCTTCCCGTTCAGCCAGGAGGAGAAGTCGCTGAGCCTGGTGAAGGGGACCCTGGCCACGGCCGGTGTGTTCGTGGTCGTCCTGCTCGGCGCGATCGCCTGGCTCGTGGTGCGGCAGGTCGTCACGCCCGTCCGGATGGCGGCGGGCATCTCCGAACGGCTGGCCGCCGGGCTCCTCCAGGAGCGGATGAAGGTCACCGGCGAGGACGACATCGCCCGCCTCGGCGAGTCCTTCAACAAGATGGCGCAGAACCTCCAGGTCAAGATCCAGCAGCTGGAGGAACTGTCCCGGATGCAGCGGCGGTTCGTCTCGGACGTCTCGCACGAGCTGCGCACCCCGCTGACCACCGTACGGATGGCCGCCGACGTCATCCACGACGCGCGCGAGGACTTCGATCCGGTGACGGCGCGCTCCGCCGAGCTGCTGCGCGGACAGCTCGACCGCTTCGAGTCGCTGCTCGCCGAGCTGCTGGAGATCAGCCGCTTCGACGCGGGCGCGGCCGCCCTGGAGGCCGAGCCGATCGACCTGCGGGACGTGGTGCACCGGGTCATCGAGGGTGCCGAGCCGCTGGCGGAGCGCAAGGGCAGCCGGATCCTGGTGCGCGGCGCCGAACAGCCGGTGATCGCGGAGGCGGACACCCGCCGGGTGGAGCGGGTGCTGCGCAACCTCGTCGTCAACGCGGTGGAGCACGGCGAAGGCCGGGACGTCGTGGTGCGGCTGGCCGCGGCCGGCGGCAGGAACGGCGGCGCGGTCGCCGTCGCGGTACGCGACTACGGCGTGGGGCTGAAGCCGGGCGACGCGGCCCGGGTGTTCAACCGCTTCTGGCGCGCGGACCCGGCTCGGGCCCGTACGACCGGCGGTACGGGCCTGGGCCTGTCGATCGCGGTCGAGGACGCGCGGCTGCACGGCGGCTGGTTGCAGGCGTGGGGCGAGCCGGGCGGCGGATCGCAGTTCCGGCTGACGCTGCCGCGTACGGCGGGGGAGGCGCTGCGCGGTTCGCCGATACCGCTCGAACCGGAGGATTCCCGGCGTAACCGGGAGACAGCCGGTGCGGGGCTGCCGCGCGGTGCGGCAGCGGTGCGGAAGGCGGCCGCCATTCCGGCGCAGCAGCGGCTGGCGGAACCATGGCCTCTTGAGCCGCACGGCTCGGCCCGTACTTCGGTACGGACGCCTGCGCAGCGGTCGGCGGAGTCGGAGGAGGCTGCTGGGGCTGCTGGGGCTGCTGGGGCGCGGATGGATGCCCGTACGGATGCTCATACGGGCGTGCGTGCGGGCGGCACCGGAGCGGCGGCGGACGGTGTGCACCGGAACGGGGAGGCCGGCGGGGGCGTGCACGGAAACGGCGTACGCGGTGGGGCGGAGCACGGGCACGATGGCGCGTCGGGCGTGTCAGGCGCGTCAGAAGCGTCAGGTGAGGGGAACGGGGACGGTCCGGGACGGAAGGGTGGGGGCGGAGAGGGCGCTGAGCGTGAGGACGAGGTTCGTGGGCACTGAACCGGGCGCGAGGACGCGGGTTGAGGCGGGTGCTGGCACTGGGGCCCGGAGCGGTGCCGGGGTGCGCGCCGGTGGTGGTGTGCGGGTGCGTCCGAAGCGGCCCGGCGGGGCCGTCCGTACGGGCGCCGTGCTCGGCTGCGGCGCGTTGCTGCTGGCCGGATGCGCGACGATGCCGGACAGCGGGGACATGCAGGCGGTCGACCAGTCGCCGCGTGCGGAGGCCGATGCTCAGGTACGGGTCTACGGCGTGCCCCCGCAGGACGGGGCGCAGCCCACGGAGATCGTCAGTGGCTTCCTCGACGCGACGACGAGCGACGAGGTGGACTTCAGTACGGCCGTGCAGTACCTGGCCAGTTCGACGAAGAAGACGTGGCAGCCGTTCTCGGCGACGAAGGTGCTCCAGCAGCGGCCGAAGGCCGAACCCGTGGGGCAGGCCAACCGCGAGGACCCGAACGGTTACACGATCACGCTGTCCGGCAGCCAGGTGGCCACCGTCGACCGCAACCACGCCTACACGCCGGAGGAGCAGGCGTACCAGCAGACCATCCACCTGACCAAGGAGGACGGGCAGTGGCGCATCGACCGGCTGCCCAACGGTCTGGTGCTCGGGCAGTCCGATTTCCAGCGGATCTACCGTTCCGTCAACAAGTACTACTTCGCCGACTACAAGTCGGAGGCGCAGTTGTCCAGGGCGGGCCACAATGTGCTGGTCGCCGATCCCGTCTACCTGCGGCAGCGAATAGATCCGGTCACCGCGAGCGTGGCCGCGCTGCTGGAGGGGCCCACGAACTGGCTGAATCAGGTGACCGCCTCCGCGTTCCCGACGGGCACCGCGCTCAAGAGCAGTGGCCTGTCCCTCGACGACTCCAACGCGCTGCGGGTGAAGCTGAGCAAGCGGGCGGCCGCCGCCGGGCCGGGACAGTGCCGGCGGATGGCGGCCCAGCTGTTCTTCACCGTCCAGGACATCACCCGGGCGTCGAAGATCAGCGAGGTGGAGCTCCAGGACGAGGGCGGCAACCGGCTGTGTGTCCTGTCGCAGGACCGCGCCAACGGCGAGTTCACGCCACGCAAGCATGTCGGGCGGCCCGCCCAGGAGTACTTCATCGACGCTGACCAGAAGGTGGTCAGCATGCCGGACACGACCACGGAGCCGCGGCCGGTGCCCGGACCGTTCGGGTCCGGGAAGACTCCGCTGAGCTCGATCGCGATCGCGCGTGACGAGGACACCGCGGCGGGCGTCTCGGCCGACGGCCGGTCACTCTATGTGGCGCCGCTGGAGTACGGCACCGAACGCGGCCCGGCGGTGCTGCACAGTACGGCCAAGAACGGTTTCTCGGCACCCAGTTGGGACGGGCTGGGCGACCTGTGGATAGCGGACCGCAGTGACAAGGGGTCGCGGCTGCTGCGCCTGCGTCAGGGCGAGGGAGCGCCGGACGTGGTGACGGTGCCCGGTCTCGGTGACCGGCTGATCAAGTCGATCAAGGTGGCGTCAGACGGCATCCGGATCGCGGTGCTGGTCGAGGACAAGGGGCGTACGACGCTCCAGCTCGGCCGCGTCGAACGCGGCGGCACGGAGCGGCACCCGGTGCTGTCGGTGGAGGAACTGCGTCCCATCGCGCCCCAGTTGGAGGACGTGGTGGCGGCGTCGTGGGCGGGCGGCAGCCGGCTCGTGGTGGTCGGCAGGCAGTCCGGCGGGGTGCAGCAGATGCAGTACATGGAGACGGACGGCTCGGCGTCGAGCGCGCAGACGTTGCCCGGTGTCAACGGGGTCAAGGCGGTGACGGCTTCGGAGGACGAGACGCGGCCGCTGATCGCGGACGGGGCCGAGGGGATAGTGCGGCTGCCGCAGGACGCGAACTGGAAGACCGTGGCGAAGGAGGGGAAGGCGCCGGTTTATCCGGGGTAGAGCCGGGGGTGGGTGTGCGGGCGGTGCCGGGGCGTGGCCGGTTGCGTTGGTGTTGCTTTTGGGGCTGCTGATGCCCTTGGTGTTGCTGCTGGTGTCTGGGGTGGTGGGGTCCGGGTGGCAGGTGGGTTGGGTCTTGGCGGTGGCGGTGGCGGCCCGTGGGTGCCGGTGCTGCGGGTACGGGTGCGGACGTGGGGCTGAGCTGTGGTTGCTGTCGGCGTGACCGTGCTGGTGGCGGCAGGTCCTGACCGGGGCTGGGATCGGCACGGCTGGGATCGGCACTGCCTTGTGGATTCAACCCGTCACCCGGGTTGTCCACAGGGGTGGTGCCCCACCCCCACCCCGCGGGACAGTAGATCCATGCGGGGCGTATGGCGGGAAATCACCGGTCTGGTACTACCGGTGGACTGTGCCGGATGTGGCCTCCCTCGTACGGAACTGTGCGAGGAGTGCCACAGGGCGCTGATCCGGGGGGCGAGGGGGAGTGGGGGCGGGGGCGGGGGAGGCCCCCGGGGGCCCCGGAGGGTGCGTCCGCGTCCTGTCCCGCCCGGTCTTCCGCCGACGTGTGCTGCTGCGCCGTACGCCGATGAGGTGCGGGCGGTGCTGCTCGCGCACAAGGAGCGGGGTGCGTTGCGGCTGGCCGGTCCGTTGGGGCAGGCGCTTGCGGGGGCTGTGCGGGGGCTGTGGGCGTGGGGTGGGCCGTTGAGTTCTTACGGTGGTGAGCTTGGGCCTGGTGGTGTCTCTGGGGGCAGTGGAGGGTTGCGTTCTGGTGGTGAGCAGGGGGCTAGGGGCAGTCTGGGGGCTAGGGACAGCTCTGGGGCCAGTGGTGTCTATGGGATCAGTGGTGTTTCTGAGGCTGATGGTGGGTTTCTGAGTCCCGTCACCCACTCCGCGTCGCACACCGTGCCAACAGCCACCGTCCACCACCCTCGCCTCGCCCACAGCGCTCACTACGTCCATGCCCACACCGACCCCGCTCCCACCCGCCCCGCTCCCACCCACCCCACCACCCCCTCCTCCTCATCCCCGTGCCCTCGGCCCGGCGGGCGGTGGCTGGGCGGGGGCATGATCCGGTGCGGCGGATCGCGTGGGCGGCGGCTCGGGACCTTCGGCGGGAGGGGGTGCCCGTTCGGGTCCTCTCCGCGCTGCGGCAGCGGCGTACGGTTGTTGATCAGGCGGGCCTGAGTGCCCGCCGGCGCCTGGCCAACGTCTCCGGAGCCCTGACAGTCGTCCCCGGAGCCGTACGGCTGCTGGCGGCGGCCCCGGTGGTACTGGTGGACGATCTGATCACCACCGGGGCTTCGCTGGCGGAGGCGGCGCGGGCTGTGCGGGCGGCCGGGGGAGGGTGGTGGGAGCGGGTGTGGTGGCGGCGCCGCGGAGTGCTTTCGAAATCAACTGGAACTGACCGCGAAAATTCATCGTTGCAGGTAACAAGGGCGAAAAAGCACCCAAACGGAGCTAGTGCCAGCCAGGGGGTGCCGTCACCCGTCCGAGAGAGCTATGTTCGGTTGTGAGGACTTGGCTGATGCTTTGACTCGGATGCCGGGATAGGTGCGTTTATGGGTCTTTGCAGGGATCCTGAAATGGACGGGAGTGGGGACCCTGCCGACGGGGGAGGAGGAGGTGAAAGTCGCCAAGTCCGAGGCTTCGGCACTCACCGGAGCCTGGTGCAAGAAGGAATCGCCCCGCGCGTAGCAGCGGGGTGATCCGGGAACGGAGTTCTGCGTGGACATCGTCGTCAAGGGCCGCAAGACCGAGGTGCCCGAGCGGTTCCGCAAGCACGTGGCCGAGAAGCTGAAGCTGGACAAGGTCCAGAAGCTCGACGGCAAGGTGATCAGCCTGGACGTCGAGGTGTCCAAGGAGCCCAACCCCCGGCAGGCCGACCGTTCCGACCGAGTGGAGATCACCCTCCGCTCCCGAGGCCCGGTGGTACGGGCCGAGGCGGCCGCCGCCGACCCCTACGCCGCGCTCGACCTGGCCACGGCCAAGCTGGAAGCGCGGCTGCGCAAGCAGCACGACAAGCGCCACTCACGGCGCGGCAGCGGGCGCATCCCGGCGAGCGACGTCGCGGACAGCGTCCCGGACGCGGCGAAGCTCGACGAGGCCGGCCACCTGGCCGTGGACGGCGCGCCGCAGGAGCAGGTGCCGACGACGAAGATGGGTTCGCTGGAGGTCCAGGGCGAAGGCCCGCTGATCGTCCGCGAGAAGACCCACTCCGCGGCACCGATGACGCTCAACCAGGCGCTCTACGAGATGGAGTTGGTCGGACACGACTTCTATCTCTTCGTCGACGCCGAGACCAAGCAGCCGAGTGTCGTCTACCGGCGGCACGCCTACGACTACGGCGTCATCCATCTGAACCCTGACTCGTTCGGGGGAGAGGAGCCCGGTGGCGCCGGCGGGGCGCTCGGCGGCTGACGGCTGCTGAAGTGGTGCCCCCGGCGTACGCCCGGGGGCACCATTGCGCCTGCGGGGGGCAGGAGTTGAGGCCGTATAGTGTTTGTGCCAGTCAGTGAGCCTGTGAGCACGAGATGACGACATGCGCGGGAGACGGTTGTATGGCGTTGTTCGGGCTGGCCGCAACGGGCTGTGGTCAACCAGCCTTACATCCAAACTCTGGCCGTCACCGGCCGAGTAGTTGACCGGGAGGAACGATGGGGGACAGCTTCGGGCCCGTGCACGGCGGAGCGGACGACGGCGGGGGCGGCGTCGGTGACGGTTCCGGCACGGACGCGGGCGTGTCGCGCAAGGAGCCGATCAGGGTCCTGGTCGTCGACGACCACGCGCTCTTCCGCCGGGGCTTGGAGATCGTGCTCGCCCACGAGGAGGACATCGAGGTCGTCGGTGAGGCCGGGGACGGCGCCGAGGCGGTGGACAAGGCCGCCGACCTGCTGCCCGACATCGTGCTGATGGACGTACGGATGCCCCGGCGCGGCGGCATCGAGGCGTGCACCTCCATCAAGGAGGTGGCCCCCAGTGCGAAGATCATCATGCTGACGATCAGCGACGAGGAGGCGGACCTCTACGACGCGATCAAGGCCGGGGCCACCGGCTACCTCCTCAAGGAGATCTCCACGGACGAGGTGGCGACGGCGATCCGCGCGGTGGCGGACGGCCAGTCCCAGATCAGCCCGTCCATGGCGTCCAAGCTGCTGACCGAGTTCAAGTCGATGATCCAGCGCACCGACGAGCGCCGCCTGGTGCCGGCGCCCCGGCTCACCGACCGTGAGCTGGAGGTCCTCAAGCTGGTCGCGACCGGTATGAACAACCGCGACATCGCCAAGGAACTGTTCATCTCCGAGAACACCGTCAAGAACCACGTCCGCAACATCCTGGAGAAGCTGCAGCTGCACTCCCGGATGGAGGCGGTCGTGTACGCGATGCGGGAGAAGATTCTGGAGATCCGCTGAGGGGCTCGTGACGGGCCGCTCAGCGGGTCGGTGAGCGGCCCCCGAGACGGGCCCCGCGGCCAGCCTTCCGCAGCGGCCCGCCACTCCGCCGCAGCCCGCGCCCCCGCCACGGGTCCACGGCCCGCGCCCCGCCACGGCTCCACGGCCCGCTCCCGGTACGCCCCGCTCCCGCTACGCCCCGCTCCCGCTACGCCCCCGCTGCCGCCCCCACCTCCGCGACCAGCGCCGCCCGCAGTGCGGCATCGTCGCAGCGTTCGATGCGGACGGAGTCGCAGCCGACCCACCGCGCGGCCTCGGTCAGCGCCTGGGCCATCGGCCGTACGGCCTTGGCGTCGCGCATCGACACCTGGCGGGCGACGAGCGTGCTGCCCTCGCGGGCCGGGTCCACCCGCCCGGCGAGCCGGCCGCCGGCCAGCAGCGGCATCGCGAAATAGCCGTGTATCCGCTTGGGGCGCGGGACGTATGCCTCCAGGCGGTGGGTGAAGTCGAAGATCCGGGCCGTGCGCGGGCGGTCCCAGACGAGGGAGTCGAAGGGCGAGAGCAGGGTCGTACGATGCCGGCCGCGCGGTGCTTCGGCGAGGGCGGCGGGGTCCGCCCAGGCCGGCTTGCCCCAGCCCGCCACCTCGACCGGGACCAGCCCCGACGCCTCGATGACGGCGTCCACCTGCTCGTTCTTGAGGCGGTGGTAGTCGGCGAGGTCCGCGCGGGTGGCCACGCCCATCGCGGCGCCGGCCTGGGCGACCAGGCGCCGCACGCACTCCGCGTCGGACAGGTCGTCGTGCAGCAGGTGGCCGGGGACGGCGCGCTCGGCGAGGTCGTACACCCGCTTCCAGGCGCGGCGCTCCGTGCACACCACCTCGCCGGTGTCCAGCAGCCACTCCACCGCGATCTTCGTCTCGGACCAGTCCCACCACTCGCCGCCCTTGCGGCCGCCGCCCAGGTCGGAGGTGGTCAGCGGGCCGTCGGCCTTCAGCCGGTCCAGTACGGCGGCGCAGGAGCCCTCGCGGTCCTCCATCCGGTGCCAGCGGTGTCCCTTCGCGCGCATCGCGCGGCGCCGGAAGGCGAAGTGCGGCCACTCCTCGACGGGCAGGATGCAGGCGGCGTGCGACCAGTACTCGAAGCTGTGCCCGCCCGACCAGTAGGCGGACTCGACGGCGGGGCGGCCGACGGCACCGAGCCGGGCGTACGGGATCAGCTCGTGGGAGCGGGCCAGCACCGAGATGGTGTCGAGCTGCACCGCGCCCAGGCGCCGCAGGACGCCCCGGACGCCCGCGCGGCGGTCCGGCGCGCCGAGGAAGCCCTGGGCCCGCAGCGCCATGCGCCGGGCGTCGTCGGCGGACAGGGTGGTCACGGGCTTCGGCTTCACGGGCCTCGCGGACTTCGCAGCTGTCATGCGTCACAGGGTAGGAGTGACCACTGACAACGCCGGTGACGGTGTCCGGCGGGCCGGCTCCGTCCGAACTCGTCAGCCCGGGAACGGGAGATGGGGCGTCTCGGAGGGCAGTCCCAGGTCGCCGGGGAGCAGCGAGCCGATCCAGGCGTCCCGCCGGGCGCCCTGGTGCGAGATCTTGGCACGCAGGGTGCCCTCCATCCGAAAGCCGGCCTTGAGCGCCACGCCGCGTGACGCGTCGTTGCCGACCTCCGCGATCCACTCCAGGCGCTCGATGCCGAGTTCCGTCAGGGCCCAGCGCGCGACCTCGCGTACGGCCTCGGCGGTCCAGCCCCTGCCGCGCTGTTCCCTCGTCGTCCAGTAGCCGATCTCGGCCTGCCGCTCGATGGACCGCGGCGCCATGCCGAACAGGCTCACGGCCCCGGTCAGTGTGCCGTCCGCCTTGGTGGTCACGGCGAAGCGGTACTGGGCGTCCGTGCGCCACTCCTGCTGGCTGCGGGCTATGTAGTCGTGCGCCTGTGCCATGTCGAACCGGGACGGTACGGATGTCCAGCGCGGTATGGCCGGATCCTGGCAGGCGGTGTGGACCGCCTGGGCGTCGGCGGGGGCGAAGGGACGGAGGAGGAGACGCTCGGTGGTCAGCGTGACGGGTTCCATGGGGGGAGTGTGCGGAGCCGGGAGGGGCGGGGCGAGTGGTTTTTCCGGAACGCTCCCGGTCCGTCCTCCGCCCCGTACGGCGGCCCGCCCTCCCGGTCCGTCCTCCGCCCCGTACGGCGGCCCGCCCTCCAGCCGCCCACCGGTCCGTCCCCGCCCCGCCCTCCCGCCCGGCCCACCCGCTCCTCGCCCCCCTCCCGGCACTTTCTCCTGGTCTCGCGCGTTCTCGTAGGGAAGGGTGTGCACCGGGGAGCGGTGTGCTTCGCGGCGGTGGACCTCCCGGCCGGATGGGGTCCTCCTTTACGATGGCCGTTGCGGCGGGGCCTGCCCCTTGGAAAAATGCCGCGCCCGCGCACCCTCCCCTGCCTGCGGCGGGGGTACCCCCAGCGCCAGGCCCGACCGGCAAGGAGACCAGCCCAAGTGTCCGTCTTCAACAAGCTCATGCGTGCAGGCGAAGGAAAGATCCTGCGCAAACTGCACCGCATCGCGGGCCAGGTCAACTCCATCGAGGAGGACTTCGCGGCCCTCTCCGACGCCGAGCTGCGGGCGCTCACCGACGAGTACAAGCAGCGGTTCGCGGACGGCGAAACCCTGGACGACCTGCTGCCCGAGGCGTTCGCGACGGTCCGTGAGGCCGCCAAGCGGGTGCTCGGCCAGCGCCCCTACGACGTCCAGCTGATGGGCGGCGCGGCCCTCCACATGGGGTACGTCGCCGAGATGAAGACCGGTGAGGGCAAGACCCTGGTCGGCACCCTCCCCGCGTATCTGAACGCGCTGTCCGGCGAGGGCGTCCACCTGATCACGGTCAACGACTACCTGGCCGAGCGCGACTCCGAGATGATGGGCCGGGTCCACAAGTTCCTCGGGCTCTCGGTCGGTTGCATTCTGGCCAACATGACGCCCGCCGAACGGCGCGAACAGTACAACCGGGACATCACGTACGGAACGAACAATGAGTTCGGTTTCGACTATCTGCGCGACAACATGGCCTGGTCGAAGGACGAGCTGGTCCAGCGCGGCCACAACTTCGCCATCGTCGACGAGGTCGACTCGATCCTGGTCGACGAGGCCCGTACGCCGCTGATCATCTCGGGCCCGGCGGACTCGGCCACCAAGTGGTACGGCGACTTCGCGAAGTTGGTCAAGCGCCTGAAGAAGGGCGAGCCCGCCAACCCGCAGCGCGGCATCGAGGAGACCGGCGACTACGACATCGACGAGAAGAAGCGCACGGTCGGCATCCACGAGTCGGGCGTCAGCAAGGTCGAGGACTGGCTCGGCATCGACAACCTCTACGAGTCGGTCAACACGCCGCTGGTCGGGTACCTCAACAACGCGATCAAGGCCAAGGAGCTGTTCAAGCTCGACAAGGACTACGTCGTCATCGACGGCGAGGTCATGATCGTCGACGAGCACACCGGCCGTATCCTCGCCGGCCGCCGCTACAACGAGGGCATGCACCAGGCCATCGAGGCGAAGGAAGGGGTGGAGATCAAGGACGAGAACCAGACGCTCGCCACCATCACCCTGCAGAACTTCTTCCGCCTCTACAGCAAGCTCTCCGGCATGACCGGTACGGCCATGACCGAGGCCGCCGAGTTCCACCAGATCTACAAGCTGGGCGTCGTCCCGATCCCGACGAACCGTCCGATGGTCCGCAAGGACCAGGCTGACCTGATCTACCGCACCGAGGTCGCCAAGTTCGCGGCGGTCGTCGAGGACATCGTCGAGAAGCACGAGAAGGGCCAGCCGATCCTGGTCGGCACGACCTCCGTGGAGAAGTCCGAGTACCTCTCCCAGCAGCTGAACAAGCGCGGTGTGCGCCACGAGGTGCTCAACGCCAAGCAGCACGACCGGGAGGCGTCGATCGTCGCCCAGGCCGGCCGCAAGGGCGCCGTCACGGTCGCCACGAACATGGCCGGCCGCGGTACGGACATCAAGCTGGGCGGCAACCCGGACGACCTCGCCGAGACCGAGCTGCGCAGCCAGGGCCTCGACCCGGTCGAGCACGTCGAGGAGTGGGCGGCCGCGCTGCCCGCCGCCCTGGAGAAGGCCGAGGCCGCGGTCGAGGCGGAGTTCGAAGAGGTCAAGAGCCTCGGCGGGCTGTACGTCCTGGGCACCGAGCGGCACGAGTCGCGCCGGATCGACAACCAGCTGCGCGGCCGCTCCGGCCGGCAGGGCGACCCGGGCGAGTCGCGCTTCTACCTCTCCCTCGGCGACGACCTGATGCGCCTGTTCAAGGCCCAGATGGTCGAGCGGGTCATGGCGATGGCCAACGTCCCCGACGACGTGCCGATCGAGAACAAGATGGTGACGCGCGCCATCGCGTCCGCGCAGTCGCAGGTCGAGCAGCAGAACTTCGAGACCCGTAAGAACGTCCTGAAGTACGACGAGGTCCTCAACCGGCAGCGCGAGGTCATCTACGGCGAGCGCCGCCGCGTCCTGGAGGGCGAGGACCTCCAGGATCAGGTCAAGCACTTCATGGACGACACCATCGACGCCTACATCCAGGCGGAGACGGTCGAGGGCTTCGCGGAGGAGTGGGACCTGGACCGCCTGTGGGGCGCGTTCAAGCAGCTCTACCCGGTCAAGGTGACGGTCGCGGAGCTGGAGGAGGAGGCCGGCGACCGCGCCGGCATCACCTCCGACTTCATCGCGGAGGCCGTCAAGGAGGACATCCACCAGCAGTACGCGGCCCGTGAGGAGCAGCTCGGCTCCGACATCATGCGCGAGCTGGAGCGCCGCGTGGTGCTGTCCGTCCTGGACCGCAAGTGGCGCGAGCACCTCTACGAGATGGACTACCTCCAGGAGGGCATCGGCCTTCGCGCGATGGCCCAGAAGGACCCGCTGGTCGAGTACCAGCGCGAGGGCTTCGACATGTTCACCGCCATGATGGAGGGCATCAAGGAGGAGTCCGTCGGCTACCTGTTCAACCTGGAGGTCCAGGTCGAGCAGCAGGTCGAGGAGGTCCCGGTGGCCGACGCCGAGGAGAAGACCTCGCCGGCCAAGGACGACCAGGACGCCGTGCCCGCCGGGGCCGGCGCCGGGCGGCCGGAGATCCACGCGAAGGGCCTGGAGGCGCCGCAGCGTCCGGACCGGCTGCACTTCTCCGCGCCGACCGTGGACGGCGAGGGCGGTGTCGTCGAGGGTGACTTCACCAGCGAGGACGCGGCTCCGGCCCGTTCGGAGTCGGACGGCCTGACGCGCGCGGAGCGCCGCAAGGCCCAGAAGAGCGGCGGGCGCCGCCGCAAGAAGTGACGTACGGCGAGACGTGACACCCGCCGCCCGGCGGTGGGTGCGAGGCCGGGGCACCGCAGCGCGCAGCTGCGGTGCCCCGGCTCTTTTCGTACGTGTGGGACCGCGCGCCGTCCGGGTCACCACACCCGGTCGGACGGGCCGATGTCGACGGCGGCGCAGCGCCACCGGGCATCGCTGCCCAGCTCCAGGCGGAAGGCGAGGGCGCGCAGCCGCTCGCCGGAGGCGATCCGGGCGAACGCCTCGATGACGCCAGGGCGCGGCCGGCACAGGCCGCAGTGGAGCACCGACGGGGCCGGTGCGCGGCGGTTCGCCGGGGTGCCTGTGGGCCTCAGGGGCGTCTGCGGGGCGAGTTCCACGAGGCGGTCGTACGCGGCGGGCAGTGCGTGCCCCAGGAGGGCGTGCACGGGGCGCCGGCCACTCAGGGTCAGGAGCAACTGCTCGGCGAACCAGTTGTGCGGCTGAGGGCGGGCCGGGCGGCGCCGGGCGGCCTGGGCGGCCTGGGCGGGAGCCGTACGGGGCCCGCCAGGGCGCCGGGTGTCACGGCGGCCGGGCGGGCCGGTGCGGGGGCGGCCCGGTCCCGCGGCGGGCGGAATCCCGGGGGAGCGGGTGCGGGCGGGTGGGAGGGCGTCGGTGTGGGTGGTGAGCATGAGGGCCCCCGTTCGGCCGGTCCGGTGGATACCCGGCAGTAGCTTCGGTGGGGTTCTTCTACCGGCGGGGAACCGGCGGCAGCAAGGGCCGCCGGCCGGGCCGGGCGGGCGGCCGGAGATTCACCCATCAGGGGGAGAGCGGGGGGATGTGCGGGCACGAGGCGGCGCCTGGCCCGCCGATGGCCGTGCCGGGACGGCGGAGCGGGAGCACGAAGGGGGACTCCGGCCCGTATCTCACGCCGTACCCCGCGCCCGTATGCTGGCCGGACAGATTTTCCAGACCCAGCGATGTGAGCGGAAGCGGCAGCCATGCGCGTGTATGTCCCCCTGACCCTGCCCGGACTCGCGGCGGCGCACGAGGCCGGGGAGTTGGGCCCCGGCCCGCTGGACGCCTACGCCGTCACGCCCGCGCTGCGCGAGTGGTACGTCTCCGACGACATCGAGGAACTGGAGTACGCGGCGCTCAACCGGGCCGCGCAGGGCTCGCTGCGCCGGCTCGCGGCCGACCCGGACGCCCCGCGGCGCCGGGTCGTGGTGGCCGTGGACGTGCCGGACGGAGCGGCCGTCGCCGACCCCGACCGGGGCCTGGACCAGGCGGCGCTGGGCGAGGTCCGCATCGCCGGGCCGGTGCCGATGGCCAAGGCCGCGGCGGTGCACGTGGACTCCGACGACGCGGTGCAGGACGTCACGGCGGCCGCCGGCGCGCTGGGCGCCGCCGACCTCGGCGACGAGGACGCGCGGTTCACGGTGGACGGCGCCGAGGACCACGAGCTGATGTGGTTCGGCGTGCAGGAGATCCCGAACCTGATCGCCGGGCGCTGAGTGCCGGGCGCCGGGCGGGGCTGAGCGCCTGACGGCCCGCGCCGCGCCCCGCGTGCGCCCGTTCCGCTGCCGTCCGTGACTGCGCTGTCAGTGGTCATGGGTACCGTCTTGGCATGGGGACGCACGCGACGCACATCGTCTGGGACTGGAACGGCACGCTCTTTCACGACACCGAAGCGGTGATGGGCGCGACCAACGCCGCCTTCGCCGAGCTGGGGCTGCCGCCGATAACCCTGGAGCGCTACCGCGAGCTGTACTGCGTCCCGATCCCGCGGTTCTACGAGCGGCTGCTGGGGCGGCTGCCGACGGACGCGGAGTGGCTGGTCATGGACGAGGCGTTCCACCGGCACTACGCCGTCCACCGGCCCGCGTGCGGCCTCGCGGAGGGCGCCGAGCGGCTGCTGGAGAGCTGGCAGCTGGCGGGCCGCAGCCAGTCGATCCTGAGCCTGTACGGGCATGACGAGCTGACGCCACTGGTGCGGGGCTTCGGCATTGAGGCGCGTTTCGTGCGGGTGGACGGCCGTACGGGGCCTTCCGGCGGGAGCAAGAGCGAGCACATGGTGCGCCACCTCGCGGCCCTGGCCGCCGGGCCTCGCGGGGACGGCGCGGCGGGGCCCGGTGGCGCGGCGGGACACGGTGGCGCGGCGGGACGAATAGACCCGGGCCGTACGGTCGTGATCGGTGACGCGCTCGACGACGCGGTGGCCGCGCGGCACGCGGGCGCCCACGCCGTGCTCTACACCGGCGGCTCGCACAGCCGTGCCAGCCTGGCGGCCGCGGGAGTGCCGGTGGTGGACACCCTGGCGGAGGCCGTGGAGCTCGCGGAGGAGATCGCCGCGTAACGGAAGGCTGTGGGGCTCGCGGAGGGGACCGCCGCGTGACGGAGGCAGTCGCCCCGGACCGGAGCCCCGGACCGGAGCCCCGGACCGGAAGCCCCGGACCGGGAGCCCCGGCCGGACGCCGCCCGCCGGAGCTCAGCTCACCGGCGCCTTGGCCCGCAGCACCGCGATGAACTCGCGCATCCATCCGGAGTGGTCCGGCCAGGCGCGGGAGGAGACCAGGGTGCCGTCGACGACGACCTCGGCGTCCCGGAAGGCGGCGCCGGCGGCCTGCATGTCCATTTCGAGGGCGGGGTAGGCGGTGACCCGGCGCCCGTTGAGGCCGCCGATCGCGGCGGTCAGCAGCGGGCCGTGGCAGATCTGGGCGACGGGCTTGTCCGCGTCGAAGAAGGACTTGACGAGTTTGCGCAGCTCGGGGTCGTTGCGCAGATATTCGGGCGCCCGCCCGCCGGGCACCACGAGCGCGGCGTACTGCCCGGGGTCCACCTCGGAGAAGGCCAGGTCGGCGGGCCAGGTGTAGCCGGGTTTCTCGGTGTAGGTGTCAAAGCCCGGTTCGAAGTCGTGCACGACCAGGCGCAGTGTCTTGCGGGCGGGGGCGGCGACGTGCACGTCGTAGCCCTCCTCGCGCAGCCGCTGGTAGGGGTAGAGGACCTCCAGGGACTCCGCCGCGTCGCCGGTCACGATCAGGATCTTGGCGGTCATGCCGTCCACCTCCGCTCGGGTCGCGCACCGCGCGCGGACGTGCCGTTCGTCACATCCGCGGGCCCGGAATCCGTTCCTCGGTGCCCCGCTCAACGTCCTCCGGATCGCCGTCCTTGCCAAGCCCCCGCGGGATACCGTGGGATTCCAGGGGTGCGGCGCGCGATCCCGTCGCTGTCCGGATCGTCAAATTTCGGCTAGTGGTTTTGTACACAGCTGGACCATGACGGCACCCCGGCCGGGAGCGATAGCCTTGCATCGTGATCAGCGCGATAACCCGCGGGGGCATCGAGGCCCTCGTCGTGCGCCCGGGACAGCACAGTGACCGGGCGGCCGCTGACCGTTGCGATCAGGACCGGAAACCGACCCCGACCGGGTCGGTGCCGAGCGGTCCGGCCATCGCTCATCGCGGCACGGCGTCGTCTCCGACCGGACACTTCCCCGCGTTGCGGCGGTGGAACCCTCACCGGCCGGCCCGGCGTCGTGCAGCTTCCACGGAGTTCATCCACAACGTCACGCAACGGCGCGCGACAGGAGCCAGAGGACATGCAGACCAAGCTGGACGAAGCCAAGACCGAGCTGCTCGCGCGGGCGGCCCGGGTCGCTGAAAGCAGCCCGGCCGGGGGACAGGCACCGGTGCAGGGTCTCGACCCGGACACCCTCCTGGGATACCTCCAGCGCTACTACCTGCACACCGCGCCGGAGGACCTGACCGGCCGCGACCCGGTCGACGTCTTCGGCGCCGCGCTCTCCCACTACCGGCTGGCCGAGACCCGGCCGCAGGGCACCGCGAACGTCCGGGTGCACACCCCGACGGTCGAGGAGAACGGCTGGACGTGCAGCCACTCCGTCGTCGAGGTCGTCACCGACGACATGCCCTTCCTGGTCGACTCGGTCACCAACGAGCTGTCGCGTCAGGGCCGCGGCATCCATGTGGTGATCCACCCGCAGGTGATCGTCCGCCGCGACGTGACCGGCAAGCTGATCGAGGTCCTCGACAACACGTGCGACGCGCACGGCCGGACCGGCAAGGACAAGGCGGGCAACGGCAAGGGCCGGGACCTGCCGCACGACGCGCTGGTCGAATCATGGATCCACGTCGAGATCGACCGGGAGACCGACCGCGCCGACCTCAAGCAGATCACCGCCGACCTGCTGCGGGTGCTGTCGGACGTGCGGGAGGCCGTCGAGGACTGGGAGAAGATGCGCGACGCCGCGCTGCGCATCGCCGACGAGCTGCCCACCGAGCCGACCGCCGACGACCTGCGCGACCAGGAGGTCGACGAGGCCCGCGAGCTGCTGCGCTGGCTGGCCGCCGACCACTTCACCTTCCTCGGCTTCCGCGAGTACGAGCTGACCTCGGTGCCCGGCGAGTCCGGCGCCGAGGAGGACGTGCTGAGCGCCGTGGCCGGCACCGGCCTCGGCATCCTGCGCTCCGACCCGGCGCACAGCGACGGCGACGACGGCCACCCCGTCTCCCCGTCGTTCAACCGGCTCCCCAAGGACGCGCGCGCGAAGGCCCGCGAGCACCGGCTGCTGATCCTGACCAAGGCCAACAGCCGCTCCACCGTGCACCGCCCCTCGTACCTCGACTACGTGGGCGTCAAGAAGTTCGACGCCCAGGGCAACGTCGTCGGCGAGCGCCGCTTCCTCGGCCTGTTCTCCTCGGCCGCGTACACCGAGTCCGTACGCCGGGTGCCGGTCATCCGCCGCAAGGTCGCCGAGGTGCTGGACGCCGCGGGCTTCACCGCCAACAGCCACGACGGCCGCGACCTGCTCCAGATCCTGGAGACCTACCCGCGCGACGAGCTGTTCCAGACGCGCGTGGACCAGCTCCAGTCCATCGTCACCAGTGTGCTGTACCTCCAGGAGCGCCGCCGGCTGCGGCTGTACCTGCGCCAGGACGAGTACGGGCGCTACTTCTCGGCGCTGGTCTACCTGCCCCGCGACCGCTACACCACCGGCGTACGGCTGCGCCTGATCGACATCCTCAAGGAGGAACTGGGCGGCACCAGCGTCGACTTCACCGCCTGGAACACCGAGTCGATCCTGTCCCGGCTGCACTTCGTGGTCCGGGTCGAGCCCGGCGCGACGCTGCCGAACCTCACCGACGCGGACGCCGAGCGCATCGAGGCACGCCTGGTCGAGGCCGCCCGCTCGTGGGCCGACGGTTTCGCCGAGGCGCTGACCGCCGAGGTGGGCGAGGAGCGCGCGGCCGAGCTGCTGCGCCGCTACAACCACGCCTTCCCCGAGGGGTACAAGGCCGACAACCCGCCGCGCAGCGCGGTCGCCGACCTCCAGCACCTGGAGCAGCTGACGGCGAAGGGCGGCAATGACTTCGAGGTCAGCCTGTACGAGCCGGTCGGCGCGGGCCCCGACGAGCGCCGCTTCAAGCTCTACCGCACGGGTGAGCCGGTCTCCCTGTCCAAGGTCCTGCCGGTGCTGAACCGTCTCGGCGTCGAGGTCGTCGACGAGCGGCCGCACGAGCTGCGCTGCACCGACGGCACCACCGCCTGGATCTACGACTTCGGGCTGCGCATCCCCGAACGGATGAACGGTGACGACGCGCGCGAGCGGTTCCAGGACGCCTTCACGGCGGTGTGGACCGGCCGCGCGGAGAGCGACAACTTCAACAAGCTGGTGCTGCGGGCCGGTCTGAACTGGCGCCAGGCGATGGTGCTGCGGGCGTACGCCAAGTACCTGCGGCAGGCCGGCTCGACGTTCAGCCAGACGTACATGGAGGACACCCTCTCCAACAACGTCCACACCACCCGGCTGCTGGTCAGCCTCTTCGAGGCGCGGATGTCGCCGGAGCGGCAGCGCGCCGGCACCGAGCTGACCGACGGGCTGCTGGAGGAGCTGGACGGCGCGCTGGACCAGGTCGCGAGCCTGGACGAGGACCGCATCCTGCGGTCGTTCCTGACCGTCATCAAGGCGACGCTGCGCACCAACCACTACCAGAAGAACAGCGACGGGCAGTCGCACTCCTACCTGTCGATGAAGCTCGACCCGCAGGCCATCCCGGACCTGCCGGCGCCGCGCCCGGCGTACGAGATCTGGGTGTACTCGCCGCGCGTCGAGGGTGTCCACCTGCGCTTCGGCAAGGTGGCGCGCGGTGGTCTGCGCTGGTCGGACCGGCGTGAGGACTTCCGTACGGAGGTGCTCGGCCTGGTCAAGGCGCAGATGGTGAAGAACACCGTCATCGTGCCGGTCGGCGCCAAGGGCGGCTTCGTCGGCAAGCGGCTGCCGGACCCGTCGGCGGACCGTGACGCGTGGCTGGCGGAGGGCATCGCCTGCTACAAGACGTTCATCTCGGGTCTGCTGGACATCACCGACAACCTGGTCGGCGGCGAGGTCGTGCACCCCGCGGACGTCGTCCGGCACGACGAGGACGACACGTACCTCGTCGTCGCGGCCGACAAGGGCACCGCGACCTTCTCCGACATCGCCAACGAGGTCGCCGAGTCGTACGGCTTCTGGCTCGGTGACGCGTTCGCGTCCGGCGGCAGCGCCGGATACGACCACAAGGGCATGGGCATCACCGCCCGCGGCGCCTGGGAGTCGGTCAAGCGGCACTTCCGCGAGCTGGGTGTCGACACCCAGAGCGAGGACTTCACCGTCGTCGGCGTCGGCGACATGTCCGGTGACGTGTTCGGCAACGGCATGCTGCTCAGCGAGCACATCCGGCTGGTCGCCGCCTTCGACCACCGGCACATCTTCCTCGACCCGAACCCGGACGCGGCCACCTCGTACGCCGAGCGCCGCCGCCTGTTCGAGCTGCCGCGCTCCTCGTGGGCGGACTACGACACCGAGCTGCTGTCGCAGGGCGGCGGCATCCACCCCCGTACCGCCAAGTCCATCCCGGTCAACGCGCAGGTGCGGGCCGCCCTCGGCATCGAGGCGGGCGTCAAGAAGATGACGCCGGCCGATCTGATGCGGGCGATCCTCGGCGCGCCGGTGGACCTGCTGTGGAACGGCGGCATCGGTACGTACGTGAAGGCGGCGGCCGAGTCGAACGCGGACGTGGGCGACAAGTCCAACGACGCGATCCGCGTCAACGGCGAGGACCTGCGGGTCAAGGTCGTCGGCGAGGGCGGCAACCTGGGGCTGACCCAGCTCGGCCGGATCGAGTTCGCCCAGAACGGCGGCAAGATCAATACCGATGCGATCGACAACAGTGCCGGTGTGGACACCTCCGACCACGAGGTGAACATCAAGATCCTGCTCAACTCGGTCGTCGCCGACGGCGACATGACGGTCAAGCAGCGCAACAAGCTGCTGGCCGCGATGACCGACGAGGTCGGCGCGCTGGTGCTGCGCAACAACTACGCGCAGAACACCGCGCTCTCGCTGGCCCAGGCGCAGTGCGCGAGCATGCTCCCCGCCCAGCAGCGCTTCATCCGCCGCCTGGAGCGCGACGGGGACCTGGACCGGGGGCTGGAGTTCATGCCCAGCGACCGGCAGATCAAGGAACGGCTGAACGCCGGCCGCGGCCTGACCCAGCCCGAGACCGCCGTGCTCCTCGCCTACACGAAGATCACGGTCGCCGACGCGCTGATCCAGACCGGGCTGCCGGACGACCCGCACTTCCAGCACCTGCTGCACGCGTACTTCCCCAGCGCGCTGCGGGAGAGGTTCGCCGAGCAGATCGACGCGCACGCGCTGCGCCGCGAGATCGTCACGACCGTGATGGTCAACGACACCGTCAACTCCGGCGGTACGAGCTTCCTGCACCGGATGCGGGAGGAGACCGGCGCGGCCCTCGAAGAGGTCGTACGGGCGCACACCGCGGCCCGCGCGATCTTCGGGCTCGGCTCGGTCTGGGACGCCGTCGAGGCCCTCGACAACACCGTCACCGCCGACGTGCAGACCCGTATCCGTCTGCACTCCCGGCGCCTGGTGGAGCGCGGCACCCGCTGGCTCCTCAACAACCGTCCGCAGCCGCTGGAACTCTCCGAGACCATCGACTTCTTCGCGGACCGGGTCGCCGGGGTCTGGGCCGAACTGCCCAAGCTGCTGTGCGGCAGCGACCTGGAATGGCACCAGCGCATTCTGGACGAGCTGGCCGAGGCCGGAGTCCCGGCGGAGCTGGCCGGCCGGGTGGCCGGGTTCTCCTCCGTCTTCCCCGCGCTGGACATCGTGGCCATCGCGGACCGCACCGGCAAGGAGCCGCTGGACGTCGCCGAGGTCTACTACGACCTGGGCGACCGGCTGCGGATCAACCAGCTCCTGGACCGCATCCTGGAACTGCCGCGCAACGACCGGTGGCAGTCGATGGCCCGGGCCTCCATCCGCGAGGACCTGTTCGCCGCGCACGCGGCGCTGACCGGCGACGTGCTGTCGGTGGGCAGCGACTCCGCGACGCCGGAGGAGCGGTTCAAGGCGTGGGAGGAGAAGAACGCGGCGATCCTCGGACGCGCGCGGACCACGCTGGAGGAGATCCACGGGTCGGAGGGCTTCGACCTGGCGAACCTCTCGGTCGCGATGCGGACGATGCGGACGCTGCTGCGTACGCACAGCTGACGCGCACCACGTCGTGACGGCGGCGCGGCCCGGTACTGCCGGGCCGCGCCGCCGTCGTTCCGGGCGCCTCGCCTGCCGTTTGCCGGCCGTCCTGCCGGCCGTCCTGCCTGCCGCCTTGACCGGTGCCCTACCCGGCGCTCCGCTCGTACGCCGCCACGACCTCCTCCGTAGGGCCGTCCATCACCAGTTCGCCCTTCTCCAGCCACAGCACCCGGTCGCAGGTGTCGCGGATGGCCTTGTTGTTGTGGCTGACCAGGAAGACCGTGCCCGCCTCTTCGCGGAGTTCGCGGATACGGGCCTCGGAGCGCTTCTGGAAGGCGCGGTCGCCGGTGGCCAGCGCTTCGTCGATCATCAGGACGTCGTGGCTCTTGGCAGCGGCGATGGAGAAGCGCAGCCGGGCCGCCATGCCGGAGGAGTACGTGCGCATCGGCAGCGAGACGAAGTCGCCCTTCTCGTTGATGCCGGAGAAGTCGACGATGCCCGGGTAGCGGTCGCGGATCTCCGCGCGGGACATGCCCATGGCGAGCCCGCCGAGGACGACGTTGCGCTCGCCGGTGAGGTCGTTCATCAGGGCCGCGTTCACCCCCAGGAGTGACGGCTGGCCGTGGGTGTAGACGCGGCCGGCGGCGGGCGGCAGAAGCCCGGCGACGGCCCGCAGCAGCGTGGACTTCCCCGAGCCGTTGGAACCGATCAGACCGATCGCCTCACCCTTGTGGGCGACGAAGGTGACGCCCTTGACGGCGTGCACCTCCCGGACGGCGGCGCTCGGCCGGCGGCGGACGATCCGGTTCAGGGCGGCCGTCGCGCTGCCCTTGCCCGCGCTGCCGCCGTGCACCTTGTAGACGATGTGGACGTTGTCGCAGATGACGGTCGGGGTGCGGTCGTCGGCGGGATCGGGCGCGCCGATGGCTGCGGGGGTGCTTTCGATGGTGGTGGTGTCAGCCACGGCCGTACTCCTCCTCCGCCTTCCAGAAGAAGACGTATCCGGCGACGCCGGCCAGCAGCGCCCAGCCGAGGGCCAGCGGCCACACGTGCGGCGGCAGGTCCTGGGCGCGCACCGTGTCGATCAGGGCGTACCGCATCAGGTCGATGTAGATCAGGGCGGGATTGCAGTTCAGGACCACCGAGACCAGGTGGGGCGCACTGCTGGTGAACGTGGAGAGGTTGTAGAAGACGCCGGAGACGTACATCCAGGTGCGCAGTACGAACGGCATCAGCTGCGCGGTGTCCGTGGTCTTCGCGCCGATACGGGCCATGACCAGGGCGAGGCCGGTGTTGAAGACCGACTGGAGCAGCAGGGCCGGGACCATCAGCAGCCAGTGCCACGTCACCGGTACGCCGCAGATCAGCACGATGGCCGCCAGCACACCCATGGAACAGATGAGCTGCTGGAGCTGGATGAGGGTGTGGGCGACGGGCAGCGCGGCGCGCGGGAAGTGCAGCGCGCGGACCAGGCCGATGCTGCCGGAGACGGCGCGGGTGCCGGCCAGGACCGTGGACTGGGTGAAGGTGAACACGAAGATCCCGGTGCACAGGAACGGGATGAAGTTCGGGATGCCGTGGCTGGTGTGCAGCAGCATCCCGAAGATCAAGTAGTAGACGCCCGCGTTGAGCAGCGGCGTCATCACCTGCCAGAGCTGGCCCAGCCGGGCCGTGGTGTACGTGGCGGCCAGCCGGGCGGTGGCGAAGGACGCGATGAAGTGACGGCGGGCCCACAGGCGGCGGGTGTACTCCCGCAGCGGCGGGCGGGCGCCGCTGACGGTCAGGCCGTACTGCTCCGCCAGTGCTCGCAGGCCGGGGCCGGGCGGGACGGCGGCCGGGGACACGGGCGGCGCTTCGGGGGCGCGGGCCGGCGGGGCGAGGGTCTGGGGCATGGGTCGGTCGCCTCCGGGCGTGAGGGCGGCGCTCCGGCACGTCGGGTCGAATCGACGTTAGAACGCTCCCGTATCGTCGTGACGGTGCCGAGCGTACGACCGCATCACGTCGAAACGCAACCGTTCCGTCGTTACGAGGCCGTTGCGTCGTGACGAAGCCGTTCCGTCGAGACGTGACCGTCCATCGCGACGAGACTGTTTCGTCGAGACGTGACCGCCCCGTCGAGACGTGTTCGTGCCGTCGAAACGTGACCGTTCCGTCGCGACGTAACCGTTCCGTCGCGACGCTACGATCGGGGCATGGCACAGGACGGCACGGAATTGACCAGGACACCGGGCGTATCGGGCGGGCGGCGGGCGCCGGCCGGGGCCGCCGTACTGCGTGAGGAGAAGACCGAGGCGATCCGCGCCGCGGTCTTCGCGGAACTCGCGGCGGTGGGGTTCGCGCGGATGTCCATCGAGGGCATCGCCCGGCGGGCCGGCGTCGGCAAGACCGCTGTCTACCGGCGGTGGCGCTCCAAGCTGCACCTCGTGCTGGACGTGGTCTCGGCGGTGGCCGCCGAGGGCCTGCCGACGCCGGACACCGGGTCGCTGCGCGGCGACGTGCGGATGCTGCTGGAGGTCGCGGCCCGCGCGCTGCGGCACCCGATGGCCTCGCAGATCATCCCGGATCTCCTGGCCGAGGCCGCCCGCAGCCCCGAGATCGCCGAAGCGCTGCGCACCGCCCTGCTCGACAGTCAGCAGGGCGTGGCGACGGCGATGGTGGCCCGCGCGGTCGAACGCGGCGAGCTGCGCCCGGAAGCCGACGCGCGGCTGGCCCTCGACCTGATGACCGGCCCGCTCTACTGGCGCCTGATGGTCGTGCGCGACGAACTCCCGAAGACCTACCTGGACGAACTGGCCCTCGCGGTGGCGTCGGCCCTGGAGGCGTGACGCGGTACCCCGGCCCTGCCTCGGCCCCGGTCCCTGCTCCGGCCCGGCCCCGACCTCGGCCCCGACCCCTGCCCCTGCTCCGGCCCTGCCCCGACCCCTGCCCCGGCCCCTGCCTCGGCCCCGGTCCCTGCCCGGTCCTGCCCGGTCCTGCCTCGGCTCCTCCCCATGACGATCCCGGCCGCCCCGGCCGCCCCGATCGCCCCCACCCCGGCCACCACGGACTAATCAGGCGAGCGGTGCGCGCCGCGCGGCTGAATACTGGACAGGTGCAGTGCGCGAGGTGGCTCATTCCGGTGTGGGCCGGGCGGTGACGAGTGGGGCGTTGCCGGGCGCCGTGGAGGTCGTGACCTGTGCCGACGCACCCGTCCCGGTGGCCCCGACGGCGGCTGCTCCAGGCTGCCGGGGGCGGCGCGGCCGCGGTGGTGGCCGGGGCCGGGGTGTGGGCCTGGTCGGGGCCGGGGATGCCGCTGTCGCAGGTGGCCGACCCGGCGCGGGAGCGGGAGGCCGCCGCGCACGGTGCCGAGCAGGCGTTTTTGCACGTCATCGCGCATGCCGACGACTCGTTGTACTTCATGAATCCGGCGCTGGAGCAGTCGGTGCGCAGCGGCGCCCGCTCGGTGACGGTGTGCCTGACCGGCGGCGAGTCGGACGGCCGCAACACCGCCGAGCACGGGCGCGGGGACCGGATGCCGCCGCGCGACCGCCCGGCGTTCGCGCGCGCCCGCACCAACGGCCTGCGGGCCGCGCACGCCGTGATGGCCACCGGCGACCCGCTGAGCCCCTGGGACGTGGAGGCCATTTCCCTGCTGCCCGGCTTGCAGGTGGAGATGCAGACGTTGCGGGCCGCGCCGCAGAACCAGTTGGTCTTCATGGAGCTGGTGGAGGCACGGTCCGTCTCCCTGCCGCGCGCACAGAGCCTGCGCGGCCTGTGGCTCGGTGTTGTCGACGTGCTGCCCACACTGCGGTCTCAGGGCACTCCCGTGCAGCGCGCGTTCCAGTACACCCGTGAGGACGTTGTCGCGTCACTGACGGCACTGCTCGAACGGGTGCGGCCCACTGTGGTGCGCACCCTCGACCCGAACGCGGTCCACGTCCCGCACCAGCCCCCGCCCACCGGCGACCCCAAGCTGCGCGGCTTCCTGTACTACGACCACCAGGACCACATCAGCTCGGCCTGCTTCACGCAGGCGGCACTGGCGGCCTACTGGGGCCGTGAGCACACCCGTCCCACCGTCGTGGAGAACTACATCGGGTACGAGGCGGGCGTGCTGCCCAACAATGTCGATCTGTCGACTGCCCGGCGTAAGGGTGAGTTGCTGTCGGTGTACGGCTGGGCGGACGGTCGTGACTGCGGGGACCGGGCGGGGTGTGGTGACCGTAAGGTCGGCGGGTCGGCGTTCGAGGGGTGGTCGCGTAACTGGACGCGTAGTACCCGGTTGCGGGCTCCCGGGTCGAACAGCTGGCTGCGGCCGTTGAAGGACGGCCGGCTGGCCGCGTTCGCGGTGCTGGACGGCGGTGCGGTGTGCTGGGCCGAGACCGCGCCGGGCAACGGCACCTTCAGTGGCCCGCACCGGCTCGGCGGCGGCTTCCTCCAGGGGCAGATCCACGTGGTGAGCCATCCGGGTGGGGCGCTCCAGCTCTTCGCCTCCCGTACGGTCCTGCCTGCCCGTAACCATGCGCACCGCCGGGAGCTGGTGACCGCGTTGCAGAGCGGTACCGCGCGCAACGGGGTGCCGGCCTTCGGCCCGTGGGAGTCGCTGGGCACGCCGGACGCCGCGCCGGCGAAGTCTTTGGAGACGGGCTTCCCGGTGGCGGCGGTCGGTCAGGATGGCGTGGTGCATGTTTTCGCCCGTGACTGGCGTGGTGGCATCGCGTACCGCAGCGGCGCCCAGGGCGGGGACTGGTCGTTGTGGCGGCAGTTGGAGGCGCCGACGGCGTCGCGGGGTGCGGGGGCCGGGTGCCGGCTGTGGTGGACGGGCTGGATGCCTGTGTGGATTCCGAGGGGCTGGTGCATGTGGTGGCGCCGGGGGCTGATGGGGCGGTGCATCACTGGGTGTCGCGGAAGACGGGGCAGATGCCGGAGCCCACGGGGGAGACGGGTCTGCCCGAGCCGGGCGGTCCGTTGAGTCTGGTGGCGCTGGGCGGCGGGGAGGTGCGTGTGGCGTACCGGCAGAGTGTCACAGCCCAGGTGGTGCTGGCCGGGCGGCGGCCGCGGCCCGGGTCCTGGCGGGTGGCGGCGCGGTATGAGCCGGTGGGTGGGTACGGGCGGGTGGCCTTGGCGGCCGTCGGCAAGCCCGCGCGGACGGTGGTGCTGGCGGGGCAGGACGGCGCGGGTCTGTTGCGGTATGCGCTGAGCGAGGCGGGGCAGGACACTCCGGGGCGTTGGCTGACGGGGAGGGTGCCGCATTCGGGTGCGGCGGCGGTGGGGCAGGACACCGGCGGGCGTGCGGTGCTGGCCGTCCTCGGCAACGACGGACGGCTGCACGTGGTGCGGCAACGGGGCGTGGGAGCGGACGGCGCGTTCCAGGAGTGGCGGGCCCAGCCGGTCCCGCGGGGTCAGAGCGGCCCGGCGCACCGCACCGGCTGAGCCTCGTCACCCGTACGGCCGTCCCCCTCGCCGGCCGGAGCGGCATCCGCCCCGTGGGGCCGCGCCCGTCGAGGCAGGAGGATACGGGTGGACACCAGATAGGTGAACGGGATCGCGATCACCGCGGCGACCAGCGGCGCGATACGGGTGCCGAGTCCGCACCAGTTGACCAGCACGACCAGACCCGCGCTCTGCACCACGTAGTTGGTGAGCTGGGTGAGTGGGAAGAGCAGGAACTTCTTCCAGGTGGGCCGGGTGCGGTAGGTGAAGTAGGTGTTCAGGAAGAACGAGCCCACCATGCTGAAGACGAACGCGATCGTGTAGGCGGCGAAGTACGGCATCCAGGGATGCAGCGCCAGATAGCACCCGTAGAAGGTGAGGGTGTTGACGCCGCCGACGACGGCGAAACGCAGCAACCGCCCGATCGGCAACCGCCCGATCGGCAGCCTCCGCGACCGGAACCCCCGATCGAGAACCGCCCGAACGAGAACCGCCCGAACCGGACCCGCCCGAACGAGAACCGCCCCCGTGACGGCCGGCGGTACGGTCGACGCCTCATCGGCGCGTCCGCCCGGCGACCCGGGCCGTGGGGGTGTGGGTGGGCGCCGTCCCGTTGGTCTCCTTGACCAGGAAGTGCGGGCGCCGCTTGGTCTCGTAGTAGATACGGCCGATGTACTCGCCGATCAGGCCGAGCATCACCATCTGGAGCCCGCCCAGGCCCACGATGATCGCCACCAGCGTCACATAGCCGGGCGCGGTGATGCCCCCGGCGACCGCGGCGCCGATGATCCACAGGGCGTAGGCGGCGGCCAGCCCGGCCAGGCTCAGGCCCGCGTAGATCGCCACCCGCAGCGGGCGGCTGTTGAAGGAGATCATGCCGTCGATGCCGTAGTTGACCAGGGCGCCGAAGCGCCACTTGGTCCGGCCGCCCTCGCGCTGGGCGTTGCGGTAGTCGAAGGTGACGGTGTCGAAGCCTATCCAGGAGAACAGGCCCTTGGAGAAGCGGTTGTACTCGGGCAGTGAGACCAGCGCGTCCACGGCGGTGCGCGACAGCAGCCGGAAGTCACCGACCCCGTCGGTCAGTTCGACGTCCACCCACTTGTTGACCGCGCGGTAGTAGAGCTTGCTGACCATGCTCCGCAGCGGCTTGTCGCCCTCCCGGCTGCGCCTGGCGATGACCTGGTCGTGGCCGAGCTGGTAGAGGTCGAGCATCTTCTCGATGAGCTGGGGCGGGTGCTGGAGGTCGGCGTCCATCAGGATGACGGCGTCGCCGCCGGCCTCCTTCAGGCCCGCGAGCATCGCGGCCTCCTTGCCGAAGTTACGGCTGAAGGAGAGGTAGCGGGTGGTGGGGCGGTGCTGCTGGGCGAGGGTGCGTATCCGGTGCAGGGTGCCGTCGGTGCTGCCGTCGTCGACGTAGCACAGCTCGTACTCGACGGCGAGCCGGCCGAGCACCCCGCGGATCTCCTCGTCGAAGCGCCCGATGACTTCCTCTTCGTCGTAACAGGGGACAACGACCGAGAGCTTCATAGGGGGCCCTTTCGCCGGGGCGGAGCGCGGCGGGAGCCACCACGTCCCAGGCAGCAAGTCTACTAATCAGAGGAAATGCCACGATTCGAGCGCGGCGGCCGGACGGTGTGCTGCACCCGGCTCCCGCCCCGGCGCCGCCGCACACCGCAGGTGACGGCCACGGCGGCCAGGACCCCCAGCGCGGTGCCGCTCGCGGCCAGTCCCGGCAGCAGCCCGGGCGTGCGGTACGAGCAGTCCAGCCGTGCGGCGCCCGCTCCGAGCGGTACGGCCATCAGACCGCCGAACGAGTGCGGGGCGCGCCAGGCACCGCCGTCCACCCGGCAGCCCCAGCCGGTGACCGTCGGCACCGCGAGGACGGCCGTGCCGGTGCTGTGCGCGGGCAGCTCGGCGGACAGCCCGTGGCCGCTCGACGAGAGCCGTACCGGGGCCTGATTCCGCAGGTCAGTGATGGCGGCGGCGAGTTTCTCGCGGCTCAGGCAGCCGAGCGGGCGGCCAGGGACGCGCTGGGCCTTCGGGTTGCTGAAGGAGACCGTCAGCCGCCCGTCGGCCGGGGCGACGCCCAGGCCCTTGACCGGGTTCGCGGTCGTCTCCCGAATGCCGAACCCGGGGGAGGTATGGCCGGCGGCCCGTACTTTGCCGTGGTACCAGGGCGCGTACCAGTAGACGTCGGAGCCCGGTGTGCACCGGGCCGTGAAGACGGCCGCGCCGCCCCGGCGGGTCGCGGGCAGCCGCCACTCGCCGTCGACCAGGCGCGGCACCGGACGCACGGCCCCGCTCCCCGGAACGGCCACCGCGTGGCTCCCCGCGGCCGGCCCCCGGCGCCGCCGCCCCCGCCCACCGGGCGCAGCACGGGCACCTCGTACACCCGCGCGCCCAGCAGCCGCTCCTGGCGGGCGAAGACCGTGCCGCCGCCGACGCGCGGGTCGTGCCGTACGTCGATGCCCCGTGCGGCGGCCCCGCTCCGCCGCTGGTCGAGGCCGTCCACGGACAGGCCGGGCCGTACGGTCAGCAGGGGCGCGGCGGCGGCCCGCCCCACGTCGACCGGCCCGGCCTGCGGTCCGGTGCGGAAGCTGCTCACCGCCAGGACCGCGCGGCTCACGGGGTCCTCGACGCTGCGGAGGTGACGGCCGTGGATGTACCAGCCGCCGCCCATCTCGCGCAGGGTGCGCGCGGTCCGTTCCGGTACATAGCTGCTGTAGTACGAGCCGCCCTCGCCGCCCAGCAGCAGGGGGTCGTTGTTGGCGAACTCGTGCGGTCCGGGGTCGGTGCGCGAGCGCGGCCAGTCCTCGCTCTCCTTGATCTCCCGGTGGACCGCGAGCGACCGGTCGTCGAGCGTGATCTTCGGGGCCCACCAGGCGAGCTGGTCCCTGGCGGCCGTCACGGAGAAGGCCGCATAGGCCGAGCCGAGGAAGACCGCGCAGGTCAGGGTGGCTGTGGCGAGGGTACGTACGGTGCTGCGCGCGCGGTGCCGGGCGAGCGCCAGCAGCGCCGCGAGCACCACCGCGCCGGAGCCCAGCACCAGGATCCAGGTGGCCGGGCCGACCACGCTGCGGCCGTGGCACAGCGCGGCGAGCAGGGCGACCAGTACGGCACCGGCCGCCAGCTCGCGTGGGCGCGGCCGGTGCGCCAGCGCCAGCCACGCGATGATCACCAGGAGCGCGCTGAGCACGAAGGAGGCGCGGTAGGGGCTGCCGTTGGGGACCGCCAGGCCGTGCCACACCAGGAGCGTCGGCTTCCACACGAAGGAGACCGCGACGCAGACGGCCAGGACGTACCAGGCGACGCGCGTACGGACCGGAAGGGCACGGACGAAGGGGAAGGCCGCCACCAGCAGCAGCCCCAGCATCCCGATGAACAGGTGCGGCGCGGGCACCGAGCCGCGCCCGCCGGGCAGCAGCTCCGCGACGAAGTCCAGCGTCGGCGGCCGGCCCCGGTAGACGGCCTCCGGGGCGGGCCGGGACGCCTTGCTGGCCTTGAGGGTGACAGTGATCGCCGGGGCCGCCAGCAGGATGCCGGTCAGCGCCATGGTGGCGGCACGGGCCAGGGAACGCAGCCGGTCCCGTACGGGCAGGTCCGTGGCGAGCAGCAGGCGTACGGCCAGCACCAGCGCCATGGCGAGGGTCGCCATCGCCGCCGTGTAGAAGTTCCCCGCCCACGACACGCCGACGAGCAGGGTGCCGGCCACCCAGCGGCGCCGGTGCAGGCACCAGTCGGCGGCGATGCCGGTCAGCGGCAGCGAGACCAGCCCCCACATCCACATGGGGTCGGCGCTGCCGTCGCTCACGACCCAGGCGCAGGTGCCGTAGCCCACCGCGAGCAGCGCGCGCAGCCACGGCGAACCGGGGTGCAGCCGCCCGAGGAAGACGGTCATCAGCGCCGTACCGAGGCCGACGCAGCCCAGCGTGACGAGGAACACCGGCAGCTCGGCGAGGTCGCGGGGGAAGAGGCCGACAAGCCAGGAGAACGGATTCATCAGATAGGTGAGGAAGTCGGCGAGAAAGGGCACACCGTAACCGCTGTTCCAGTTGAGGAGCAGGTCACCGGTGGTGCTGCCGTGCAGCAGGTCCCACAGACGGGTGTGGAACGGTACGAACTGATTTCCGAGGTCGTTGACGGCGCGTGAGCGGGTACCGAACGGATAGCTGCCGAGCATCGCCATACCGAGGCAATAGGCACCCATGGCCAGCAATGCTGCGAAAGGTGGCGCGCACCGAGGCGTCGCCAGGCGTTCGGCCGGCGCGGTCAGCATTTTGATCGTCACATTCACGGGGCGGCCGCGCTTCCCTGGTCACCTGCGTCTTGAGCGAGTAGATGCCGCTTTTGGGTGATCCGTTTTTCATGTACGGCATGTCGGGACCCGGTTCCCGATGCGGGAGATCGTCCCCGGGTCGAGAGTCCTACGGTAAGCCAAATGTCCGCAATAATGTGGTTTGACAAGAGTGAGGTGCGGCGGCGAACGTGCGCTCGTACGCCGGTCGACGGCGTGCCGGGCCGGTCGCTGGCCAAGGTAGCTTTGGGATCCCGCAGCGCTATGAAAAGAGGATTGGGGTGCCCGTGCCTGACGTCTCCGTAGTCGTGATCGTCTATAACGACGCCGACCGGCTACCGACGGCTGTCCGGTCCGTACTGGACCAGACGCTCCACGGAGTCGAAGTTCTGATCGTCGACGACTGCAGCACGGACAGATCCTTCGACGTGGCCCGGCAGCTCGCCGCCGCCCACCCCGGCCGGGTGCGGGCGCTCCAGCTCCCGGAGAACAGCGGCGGCTGTGGAGCGCCCCGCAACCACGGCGTCCAGCACGCCACCGGCGCGTACGTGATGTTCCTGGACAGCGACGACGTCCTGGAGCCGAACGCCTGCCGCAACATGCTGGAGGCGGCCGAGCGCACCGGCGCCGACCTGGTCTCCGGGATGTGTGTACGGGTCGAGGTCGATTCCCGTCACAAGAAGCAGACCGAATGGTATCCCTGGCTGTACTCCCGTACCCGGACCATCGAATCCATTTCCGAATTGCCCGACCTGCTGGTCTTCGACACGCTGTCGACCAACAAGTGCTATCGGCGGGAATTCCTCCTGGCGGCCGGACTCGTCTTTCCCGTCGGCATCCACTACGAGGACCTGCTCTTCTCGGCCCAGGCGTACGTGGCGGCCCGGCGCATCACGCTGATCCCCAACCACGTCTACTTCTGGAACGTGTTCGAGAAGGCCGCAACCAAGTCGATCAGCAACCGGCGGCACGAGATCGCCAACTTCGCGCACCGCATGGAGATCCACCGCCGGGTGGACGAACTGCTGGAGCGCGAGGGCCTGGACGACCTCAAATTCCACAAGGACGTCAAGTTCCTCAAGCACGACCTCGTGCTGCATCTGCGTGATCTTCCGCTGCTGGACGAGGACTACCGCCGCGAGTTCGCCCGGATGGCCAACGGCTATCTCGCCGGTATCGCCCCCGAGGCGTACGAACGGGTCCAGCGCATTCAGGCGATCTGCGCCTACCTCCTCGCCCGGGAGGACTGGGCGAATTTGATGCCCGCGGTGGACACACTGATCAACCGCGACAAACTCTCCTCACCGCTCGCCGAGCGCGACGGCCGGATCTACTGGTGCGCCGAACACCTCGACGACCCCGAGGGCCGCCGCGTCCTGGACGTCACCGAGGCCGGCTACCACACCCGCTCGGTCGGCAAGCTGTTCCTGCGCAACCAGCTCACCGCCTACGAGGACGACGGACAGGGCACGGTCCGGCTGGTCGGCACCGTCGTCAACCCGCTCGGCAAGGTCGCCCCCGGCACCCCGCTGCGCGGCCGGCTCGAACTCAAGGCCCGCCGCAAGAGCCTCCAGACGTTCTCCTTCCCGCTGACCTCCCTGCGCATCGCTGCGGACGGCCTGCACTGGGACGCCGAACTGGACCTCGCCCGCCGGCTGCGCCCGCTCGGCGTGATCGACGCCGTCTGGGACGTCCGGCTGATCCTGGACGTGGACGGCGTCACCACCCGCACCCGCCTGACCGTCGGCGGCGTCGACCTCGACAGCGCCCACGCGCTGCGGGTCCGCCCCGCCTCACCCGGCTGGTCTCCGACCACGTCGAGCCCGCCACCTCCAAGCGCGGCCACCTCTCCTTCGTCCTGGACGCCCAGGGCAAGGCGGCCCGGCGCACCAACGACGTGCTGCGGCAGGCGCTGCGCAGCCCCGCCGCCGACCTCGCCAAGAGCGGTGTGCGCAAGGCCCGCAAGGCCCAGCGCGACCTGAACTCCGGCGAGACCAAGCTGCGCGTCTACCACGAGGTGTTCAGCAAGCTGCCCGTCCGCAAGGGGCTGGTCGTCTTCGAGAGCCACCTCGGCAAGCAGTACAGCGACAGCCCCCGCGCCATCTACGAGGAGATGCGCCGCCAGGGCGTCGACTTCGAGGCCGTGTGGGCCTACGACGGCAAGAAGCCGGAAGGCTTCCCCAAGGACGCCACCCTCGTCAAGCGCTGGAGCTGGCAGTACCTGCGCGCCCTCGCCCAGGCCGAGTTCTGGATCGACAACCAGGGCTTCCCGCTGCGCCTGGTCAAGCGCCCGGAGACCACCTACATCCAGACCTGGCACGGCTCCGCCCTCAAGCGCATGGGCTTCGACGAGCCGCGCATGAAGCTCAAGACGCGGGCCGCCAAGGAGGACTTCCAGAAGGTCCTGGACCGCTTCGACCACTTCCTGGTCCGCTCCGAGCACGACGTACGGACCCTGGCCGGCGCCTTCCGGCTGCGCGACGAGGTGCTGCTGCGCAGCGGCTACCCGCGCAACGACGCGCTGGTCGCGACGCGCCGCGCCGAGGAGGCGAGCGGCGTGCGCGAACGCGGCCCGCTCGCCGAGGAGCTGGGCATCGGCGCGGACAAGACGGTGCTGCTGTACGCGCCGACCTTCCGCGCCAACCCCAACGGTTCGGTCCGCGGCTTCGAACTCCCCTTTGACGTGGACGAGTTCGCCGAGCGCTTCGGCGACCGCTTCGTGCTGCTGATGCGCTCGCACTACCTGAACAACGTGGTGCTGCCGCCCTCCGTGCGCGGCAAGGTCATCGACGTCACCGGGCACCACGACATCACCCCGCTGCTCCAGCTGGCCGACGGCCTGATCACGGACTACTCCTCCGTGATGTTCGACTACGCCCTGCTCGACCGGCCGATGCTGTTCTTCGCGTACGACTACGAGGAGTACGCCAACGAGGCGCGCGGCACCTACTTCGACCTCAAGGAGAAGGCGCCGGGCCCGGTGCTGGGCACGGCCGAGGATCTGTTCGCGGCGATCGAGGGCCTCAAGGCGGCCGACGACGGCCACCGGGAGGCGCGGCGCCGCTTCACCGCCGAGTTCGGCGAGTACGACCAGGGCGACGCGGCCCGCCGGATCGTCGACCGGTTCTTCGGCGGCGCCGGAGCCGCCGAACAACCGGACAGCGGTCCGGCGCACGGCGACGCGCTGCCCGGCCCCGCCGTCATCACCGGCTCCGCGCACAGCGGTTCTTCCGTGAAGGGGAAGCCCATGACCGGGCGTGACATCTTCATCGTCTCCAACAACGTGGACGAGACGGGCGGTGTGACCACCTGGTCCCACCAGATGGCCCGGCTCTTCACCGGGAGCGGCCACCGGGTGCACGTCATCGGCGTCGTACCGGCCCCCGAGGAGCTGCGTGCCGACCTCGGCGACGACCTGCCGTACGCCACCACGACCCTGTACGACGCCCACCCGCCCAAGGCCGTACCGGCCGCCCGCGGCATCAGGGGCCGCCTGAACATCGCCGAGCAGCGGCGGCGCGCCGCCCGCCAGGCCGGGATGCAGCAGCAGGCGGACAAGCTCAGCGCGCTGTTCCGCGGGGCCCGGCCGGGCGGCGTGGTCATCGTGACGCAGGTGTGGGCCATGGAGTGGGTGGCGCTCGCCGACACCGCGGGACTGCCGGTCGTCGGCATGACCCACGAGTCCTTCGACGCCTGCCGCAAGTCCTCGCGTTTCGGGCGGGTCAAGAAGTACTACCGGGGCGTGGACCGGCTGCTCGCGCTCACCCGTGAGGACGCGGACCTGTGGATCCGCCAGGGCATGGACAACGCGGACTTCATGCCCAACCCGCTTCCGGTGACGCCCGAGGTGCCCTCCGACCGCACCGCCAAGGTCGTCGCCAGCATCGGCCGGCTCTCCGACGAGAAGGGCGTCGACCTGCTCCTGGACACCTGGGCCATGGTCGCGCCCGATCACCCGGACTGGACCCTGCGGATCTACGGTTCCGGCGACGACGAGGACCTGCTGAAGAAGCAGGCCGCCATGCTCGGCCTGGACGGTTCCGTGGAGTTCATGGGCCGTACCGACGACGTCGCCGGGGCGCTGCGCGGCGCCTCCGTCTTCGCCCAGTCCTCCCGCGCCGAGGGCTTCCCGCTCTCCCTCATGGAGGCGATGGCCAGCGGTGTGCCGTGCGCGGCCTTCGACTGCGCGCCCGGCGTGCACGAGATCGTGCGGGACGGTGAGGACGGCCTGCTGGCGGTGGTCGGCAACACCACCGAACTGGCCCGCCACATCGACGCGCTGATCTCCGACAAGGAGCTGCGCGACCGGCTCGGCACGGCGGCGCGGGAGAACGTCCAGCGTTACTCGACCGACCGGATCCTGAAGCGCTGGGAGGATCTCTTCGCCCTGCTGGAGCGCTGAGGCACCCTGGACGGGCCCGGCCTCGCGCACCGCGGGGCCGGCCCGTACCGGATGACGGAAGAGGCACACCGTGGTAGCAGACCGATCGCCCGCCCCCGACAGCCGGGGTCCCCGCGACCCGGTCGTCTCCGTCGTCGTGCCGGTGCACAACACCCGGCGCTACCTCGGACGGTGCCTGGGCTCCGTCTTCGCCCAGAGCCTCGGGCCGGACGCCGTCGAGGTCATCGCCGTGGACGACGGGTCCGACGACGGCAGCGGCGCCTGGCTGGACGGACAAGCCCGTACGCACCCGAACCTGACGGTGCTCCACCAGCCGCCGTCGGGCGGCGCCGGACGGCCGCGCAACGTCGGTATGGACCACGCCCGCGGCCGGTACCTCTTCTTCCTCGACTCCGACGACCACCTCGGCACCGAAGCCCTGGAACGGCTCACCGCCCTGGCCGACACCCACGGCTCGGACCTCGTCTACGGGCGCATAGTCGGCGTCGGCGGGCGCCCGGCCCCCGTGGACCTGCGCACCACCAGCCCCCGCGTCACGCCCTGGGACTCGCCCGTCTACTGGACGCTGGCCGCCTACAAACTCTTCCGCCGGGCCTACGTCCAGGAGCGGGGACTGCGCTTCGTCGAAGGCCGGCTGCTCGCCGAGGACCTGCCCTTCGGCATCCGCGCCCTGCTCGGCGCGGACACCGTCTCCGTCCTCGGCGACTACGACTGCTACTACCTCCAGGGCCGCGACGACGACTCCAACGCCAGCCGCCAGGACCTCGACTGGCCCGAACACCTCGGCTACATCGCCACCGTGCTCGCCGAGGTCGCGGAGCTGGTGCCGCCGGGCCCCGGGCGCGACACGCTCATGGTCCGCCACTTCCACGGCGAGATCCTCGCCCAGTTCGCCGCGCCGTACCTCGCCCGGGACGCCGAGGGGCGCCGCGCCATGGCGAAGGCCGCCCGTCCGCTGGTCGAGGCCTACCTCACCGACCGGGTGCTGGCCGCCCTCCCGCCCCGGCTGCGGCTGCGCGCGCACTGCCTGCGGGAAGGGCTGGTGGACGAGCTGAGCGAGATCGTCCGCGCGGACACCGGGCGGGAGTTGGGGCCGCCGGTGACGGACGCGGACGGCCGGGAGTACGCCGCGTATCCGTACTTCCGCGACCCGGAGCGCGGCATTCCGGACGGCTGCTACGCACTGCGGCCGACGGGACCGGCCGAGACGGCCTGAAAAAGGCGTACGCCCCCGGGTGCCTTGAGTTCTAGTGGTCGTCGCAACACCCCAGCTCAGGGGACGCGATGGACTTCGAGATCCGGAAGAACCGGGGGCCCGGGGGCGGGCGCCAACTGGCCCGCGAGCGGGCCGCATACTTCCTGCTCATGGAGCAGGGGTACAGCACTCGGGAAGCCGCCCGGATAGTCGGCATCAACCTGCGCACTGGCAAGCGGTGGCGCAACGGGTGGCACTCGCCGCCAGGCGGCCGGAAGGCAGTTCCTCCGATCTACCCGGTGCCGGGACAGGCCCCGGCGACGGGATCGGAGGAACTGCCTCCCGCGCCGTCGCGGTATCTCCAGGAGCACGACCGCATCCACATCGCCGACCGTCTCCGCGAGGGGGCCTCGATCCGGCAGATAGCCGTCGAGCTGGGCCGCAGCCCGTCCACCGTCAGTCGCGAAATACGCCGCAACCGGCACACTCTGCACAACGGCGGCTGGTACTACCGACCGAGCATCGCCCACAACAAGGCCAAGGCCCGCCGGTCCCGTCCGAAACCCGGAAAGATCGGCCAGAATTCCGAGCTGCGGGACTTCATCCAGGATCACCTCACGATGCGCTGGAGCCCCGAGCAGATCTGCCAAGTCCTGCGGGCACGTTTTCCCGACCGGCCGGAGATGCACGTGACCCACGAGACCGTTTACCAGGCCCTCTACGTCCAGGGCCGCGGAGAACTCCGCCGGGAACTGACCCGAGCGCTTCGCACCGGCCGGGCCCGCCGGCGCCCACACCGCCAGGCCCACAAGCGTGCCTCCCGCGCCATCAAGGACATGGTCCTGATCAGCGAACGCCCCGCCGAAGCCGCTGACCGGGCCGTCCCCGGACACTGGGAGGGCGATCTCATCATCGGCAAGGACGGCCGTTCCGCCATCGGCACCCTCGTCGAGCGGTCCACCCGCTACCTGATGCTCGTGCACCTGCCGGTCGGCCACAGCGCCATCGCCACCCGCAACGCGCTCGCCACGACCGTCCAGACCCTTCCACGGCACCTCTGGCGATCCCTGACCTGGGACCAGGGCTCGGAGATGGCCGCCCACCGGGCGTTCACCGTTGCCACCGACATCCCGGTCTACTTCTGCGACCCGGCCAGCCCCTGGCAACGCGGCTCCAACGAGAACACCAACGGCCTGCTGCGGCAGTACTTCCCCAGGGGCACCGACCTGGCCGTTCACACCCCCGGGGACCTGGCGGGCGTCGCCGCCGAGCTGAACAGCCGGCCACGCAAAACGCTCGGCTGGCAAACCCCAGCCGAGCGTCTCGCTAAGCTCCTGGCGACAGCCAGTTGACCTCTGTGTTGCAACGACCCCTGGAATTCGCCGGCACCGGGGGCGTACGGAGGGGCCAGGTCAGGCGCCGGCGCGGTGGTGCTGCCAGCCCTGCCAGGCCGAGGTGATCATGTCGCGCACGTCGTGGCGGGCCTTCCAGCCCAGCTCGCCGGCGATCCGGTCGGCGGCCGCGACGACCCGGGCCGGGTCGCCGGGACGGCGCGGGGTGACCTCGGCGACGGCGTCGGTGTGACCGGTGATCTCGGTGATCAGGTCGACCATCTCCTTGACGGAGACACCCTCGCCACGGCCGATGTTCAGGGTCAGGTCACGCACCGGGCCGGGCTCGGCCAGCTTGCGCGCGGCGGCCAGGTGGGCGTCCGCGAGGTCCGCGACGTGGATGTAGTCGCGGATGCAGGTGCCGTCCGGGGTCGGGTAGTCGTCGCCGAAGATCCGCGGGGACGCGCCGTCGGTGAGCTTCTCGAAGACCATCGGGACGATGTTGAAGACGCCCATGTCGGCCAGCTCGGGGGTGGCGGTGCCGGCCACGTTGAAGTAGCGCAGGCACGCGGTGTTGATGCCGTGCGCCTTGCCCGCCGCGCGCGCCATCCACTCGCCGACGAGCTTGGTCTCGCCGTACGGGTTGATCGGCGCGCAGGGGGTGTCCTCGGTGACCAGGTCCACGTCCGGCATGCCGTAGACGGCCGCGGAGGACGAGAAGACGAACTGGCCGACGCCGCCCGCCGCCATGGCCTCCAGCAGCGTCTGCAGGCCGTGCACGTTCTCGCGGTAGTAGTGCAGCGGCATCTCCACGGACTCGCCGACCTGCTTCTTCGCGGCGAGGTGCACCACACCGGTGATGCCGTGCTCGGAGATCGTCCGGTCCAGCAGCTCGCGGTCCAGGGTGGAGCCCACCACCATCGGCACGCCCTCGGGGACCCGGGCGGCCACGCCCGTGGAGAGGTCGTCGAGCACCACGACCCGCTCGCCCGCCTGTGTCATGGCCCGTACGACGTGGGCGCCGATGTAGCCGGCGCCGCCCGTGATCAAGTAAGACATCTCGCCATCCTAAGGGGGTCGTTGCTCGTGGGGTGGTGCGGTGCGGACGCCGGCGGGCGGCGCCCCGGGGGCCGCGACGGCCGGGTCCGGCGCGCTGACCGGGGCCGTCGCACGGCCTCCGCCGAGCCGGGCCCGGCCGCCGCCGGCCGGGCCGCTGTGACATGACTAACGAGCGCGCCCGCCGCCGCGACGCAGCTTGCGGGCCGCGATCTGCCACGCGGTACGCATACCGGACGCCATACGCAGCGCCAGCGCTCCGCCCGTGGTCGCGTACGGCTGCGCCAGCAGCAGGCCGTGCCGGGCGCTGGGCAGCGCGTGCCGCCGCAGCCCGGGGCCGGTGGCCCGCAGCGCGGCGTGCAGCACGGAGCCGTCCGCGCAGCGCACCTGAGCCGTCAGGTCCCACGGCACGGGGGTGCCGGAGCCGCTGTCGCCACGGCTGATCAGCGCGCCGAGGTCGAGTGCTGTCTCGGCCGTCCAGGCGTCTCCGGACGGGTCCGGGTTGAGGGCGGCGGTGTGGACGGGCCCGCGGCGGCCGTCCGCCCGGCGGCGCAGCTCCACGTCGATGCCGACCGGCCCGGCGGCGGCCACCCGCCCGTACAGCTCGTGCACGCGTAGCCGCAGCAGGGAGCGGGCGCCGAGGACGGGTTCGGCGTCGACGGTCACCGGCAGCTGGTCGGCGGGCAGCGCGTCCAGGCCGTCCAGTTCGACCTCGGACAGGCCGGCCGACCACACGGGGCGCTCGCCGTCCCGCGCGTACGGCGGCAGCAGCCGTCCGGGGCGTGCGGCGAGCTGGGTGAGCCGGTCGGAGTCCACCGGCGTCTCGGAGGCGAGCAGCACCCGGGCGAGCCAGCGGGCCGGGGCGGTGGCGGCGAGCAGTTCGCCCTCCTCGAACCCGGCGAGGTAGGCGCGGGTCAGCCGCCACCACTCCTGCCGGTAGTCCGCGCCGCGGGTGTGCAGCTCCCGTACGTACATCCGCAGGTCGTGGTCGAGGAACTTGGTGCGCGCCGCGCTCGCGAGGCCCTTGTGCCCGGCGTCCGCGAAGATCCGCACGCTGGTGCGGTGCGCCTCGATACGGGACTCCCAGTTGGCGACGTCCTTGCGGTCCAGCGAGATCGACTGCTTCTTGGCGCTGCGCCGGACGTGCCAGACGTACACCTCGTCGGGGACCACCGCGAGGCGCGGGGCGGCGGCCAGCACCCGGGAGGTGAAGACGAAGTCCTCGTAGGTGAAGCGGCCCTCGGGGAAGAGGATGCCGTGGTCGAGGAGGAAGGCCCGGTCGTAGAGCTTGTTGACGCACAGGGTGTCGCCGACCAGCTCGGGGTGGGCGGTGACGGGATCGTGCAGCGCGGGCGCGCGGTAGAGGTCCGGCTGCCAGGGCACCTCGCGCGGCCCCGGCAGTTCGCGGCGCACGCACAGGCCCGCCGTCACCGGGGTGTCGTGGCGCAGCGCGGCCGCCAGGAGGGCGTCGACTGCGCCCTCGGGCAGCACGTCGTCGCTGTCCAGGAACATCACGAAGCGGCCGGTGGCGGCCCGCAGCCCGTCGTTGCGGGGCGTGCCGCAGCCGCCGCTGTTGTCCTCCCGGTGGAGCACCCGCAGCCGCGGGTGCTCGCGCGCGAGGTCGTCCAGGACCGGGCCGGTGCGGTCGGTGGAGGCGTCGTCGACCGCGATCACCTCGGCGATCGCGTCCCCCTGCGCCAGCGCGGAGCGCACCGCCGCGCCGACCAGCGTGGCGTCGTTGTAGGCGATGACGACGATGCTGACCTGCGCGGACGGCGTGAGGGCAGACCCCGGCCGCGGCTTGGGGGCTTCATTCACAGTCACTACATCTACATTTCGTGTCGGTGTGGTCGGCGCCGGAGGGCCGAGGGCCCCTTCTGTACGGAGGCCGTGAGCCGGCCCACGGTTGCGTGCGCGCCCCTGCTCCGGGCCATCTTGCCGTCCCGCGCCCCGCGGCCGGGCGCGGGGCCCTGCCACTCGCCGTCCGCGGCTCCCGCCACCTGCCGTCCGCGGCTCCCGCCGTCCGCCGGCCGTGGCTTTCGCCGCCCGTGCCCGTGGCCCCGCCGCCGTGGTCCGTGGTGCACCGCTCAACTCGCCACGCGACGGCGGGTCACCGGACCTGGGCCGAACGGGTGACGGGCGCGATCGACAGTACGTAGTGGAGTGATTACGCTCTGCGTCCGTTCCTCCTGTGTCCTCGGACCTGCGAGCCCCGACCTTGGGATGGCCATGCCCCGGTTCAGCGTCATCGTCCCCGCCCGCGGCGTCCAGGGCTTCCTGCGCGCCTGTCTGGACTCCGTACTGGAACAGTCCCACCGGGACGTGGAGCTGATCGCCGTCGACGACTGCTCGGCGGACGCCACCGGCGCGATCATCGACGAGTACGCGCGCCAGGACCCCCGCCTGACCGCCCTGCACCTGCGCCGCCCGAGCGGCGCCGGCCCGTCCCGCAACGCCGGTGCCGCGCTGGCCGGCGGCGACTACCTGCTCTTCCTCGACGGCGACGACACGCTGGCCCCCGGCGCGCTGGCCGCCGTCGACGCGCGGCTGCGGGCGTGCGGCGAGCCGGACGTCCTGCTGTGGGACCACGACCGGACGGACGTCTGGGAACGGCGGCGGCCCAGCGGTGACGGCGCCTTCCTGGAGGCGGCGGGGGACACGGTGTTCGACGCCGTGCAGCGCCCCGGCGTGCTCGGCGTCGAGCCCGCCGCGTGGAACCGCGCGGTGCGCCGCGAGCACTGGACCGGCCGGGAGCTCGCCTTCGCCGACGGCCCGTACGAGGACGTCCCGTACGCGTACGAGAGCCTGCTGACCGCCGGGCGCGTCGCGGCGCTGGACCGGGTGTGCGTCACCTGGCGCGAGCGGCGGCGGGGCAGCGCCGTGACCACACCCGGGCGCCATCACTTCGTGGCCGTCGAGCGCTACGAGGAACTGTTCGCCCGGCTGGACGATCTGCTGCCGGGGGACAGGGGCGCAGGCGAAGACGGGTCCGGGGGTGGGGCCGGCGACGGCCGGCTTCCGCTGCGGACCATCCTGCACGCCCGCATGACCGACCGGCTGCTGGCGATCCTCGACGACCCCGACCGCATCGTGCCCGCCGACCGCGCCGCCTTCTTCCGCGCCGCGAGCCGCTGCATCCGCGCACACCGGCCGGACGGCGCGCCGCTGCCGGCCGCCCTGCGTTCGTACCGCGCCTACCGGTCGCTGCACGGCGCGCAGGTGCTGCGGCGCGAGGTGGCCAAGGAACTGCGGGACCGCGGCGAGGCCGCCGCCCGCACGGCCTTCCGGCGCTACTACGGCCTGCGGCTGCACACCCCGCTCGACGCCGACCTGGTGCTCTACGGCGCGCGCGGCAACCGCGCGGTGACCGGCAATCCGTACGCCGTCGACCGCAAGGCCCGCGAGATCGCGCCCCAGTTGCACGGCGTCTGGGCCGTCCACCCGGACGCGGTGGACGCCGTCCCGGCAGGCGCGGACCACGTCACCGTCGGCTCCCGCCGCTACTGGGAACTCCTGGCCCGCGCCACCTACCTGGTCACCGACGGCGACTTTCCCGGTGCGGCCGGACGGCCGGGACAGGTCTGCCTCCAGACCCACCAGGGCACCCCGCTGAAGGCCACCGGCCTGGACTCGCACCGCTACCCGGGCAGCCCGGCGGGCCCGGGCCCCGGCCCCGGCCGGGCCCTGGAACACGCCGACCAGTGGACCTACTGCCTCTCCGCCAACCAGCACTCCAGCGAGATCTGGGAACGCGCCTACCCCAGCTCGTACGAGACGCTGGCCACCGGCTTCCCCCGCAACGACCGGTACGCCACCGCCACCGCGGCCGAGGTGCGGGCGCTGCGGGCCGCGCTCGGCGTCCGGCCCGGCGCGACCGCCGTCCTGTACGCGCCCACCCACCGCGTCCGGCCGGACGGCGCCGTGCCGCCGCTGGACGTGGCCCGCCTCGCCGCGGCGCTTGGCCCGCGCTTCCAGCTCCTGGTCCGCGCCCACCCGTACAGCGGCCCGCACCAGGGCGTGGACCCGCACACGGCCGCCCTCCAGGAGGAGGGCGCGGTCCTGGACGTCTCCGGCCACCCGCACATCGAGGACCTGTGCCTGGCCGCCGACGCGCTGCTGTGCGACTTCTCTTCGGTCCTGTTCGACTACGCCAACCTCGACCGGCCGATCGTCGTGCACACCGCCGACTGGGACGCCTTCCGGCTCACCCGCGGCGTCTACCTCGACCTGCTGTCCGGGCGGCCCGGCGACACCCCGGGCGTCCTCGCGGCGGACGAGGCGGACATCGCCGGAGCCTTCCACTCGGGGCGCTGGGACGGCCCGGCGGCGGCGTCGCTGCGGGCCGCCTTCCGGGAGCGCTTCTGCCAGTACGACGACGGGCTGGCCGCGGAGCGGGTGGTGCGCCGGGTGCTCCTCGGCGAGGACGACCTGCTGCCCCTGCTGCCGCCCGGCGAACGCCGTACCGCCCCGTCGCCCCGGACCGCCGAACGGGCCGCGGCCCGGCAGGACGGCGCCGGGCGCACCCTCACGGGCCCCGGGGCGGTCGTCGGGTGAGGGCGGGGCGGCGCGCGCTCAGCGGGTCGCCGAGCGGCGGCGGGCGGCGACTACGGCCTTGGTGATGAACGGCGGCAGGACGTTCACCGCGAGACGGCGGGCCGGACTGCGACGGGCCCGGGCGGCGGCCGGCCGGTTCGCGGCGGCGCGGGCGGGCGTCCGTGACCCGGAAGCAGCGGAGGCGGAGGAAGCGGTGGAGGCGGCGGCCGCCGGGGCGGCGTCGCGCGCGGGCTCCGTACGGTGCCGGGAGACCGGGTGCGCGGGTTCCTCGGCGTTCTTGGCGCTCAGCCGGATCAGCGGCGCCCCGTTGACCTCCTGCACCTCGTGCCACACCCCCTCGCGGCCGGTCAGCCACGCCAGCAGCGCCGCCTGTACGGGCGCGGGATCGCCCCACGTGCCGTAGAACTTGGTCGGCGTGATGCAGATCGGACGCAGCGCCAGCCCGGTCACCGCCTGCCAGGTCGCGGCGGCCACCCCGGGGCAGTGCTCGGCGCGGAAGTCGTCGAGGACGACGATGCCCTGGGGCGTGAGCAGGTCGCGCACCGTGACGATGTCGCCGTGCACATGCTCGTACAGGTGCGAGGCGTCGATGTGCGCGAAGCGGCAGCTGCCCGGCTCGACGTGCCGCGCCACACTGGAGCTGAGCCCCTGCACGATCTCCGGCAGCTCGTCGTGGAAGGCCAGGTAGTTCGCCTCGAAGGCGCGGCGCGTCAGCGTGGCGTAGGACTTCGCCATCTCCTTGGAGTTGGAGGCGTCCTCGGCGGGGGAGTCGAACAGGTCGCAGACCGTGAAGCGGTCGCCGGCGCGCAGCCGGGAGCCCAGGAAGATGGCGCTCTTGCCCAGGTAGACGCCGAGTTCAAGCAGGTCGCCCGGCTCGGCCCGGTCCTCCTGGCGGGCCAGGAACCAGTCGAAGAGCAGCTGGTCGGCGGTGAAGAACCAGCCCTTCACGTCGGCCAGCCGGGCGGGGCGCGGGAGCTGCTCGGCACTGAGGTCTGCGGAGGGTGCAGTCATGTGCGGTCCGTCTCCAGACGGTCGGGGAGGTGGCGTCGTCGGCGTGGCCGTCATCGTGGGGCAGCAACGTGAACGGAAAGTGGCGTACGGCACAGCGTTCCCTTACGCCGCCGCGCCCGTTCCCGTACCGGCCCGAGCCCGCCCCCGTGGCGCCCGTTCCCGTACCCCTCCGGCACCCGCCGGGCGCGCTCACTTCACCGCGCCCGCCATCACCCCGGAGACGAACTGCCGCTGGAAGGCGAAGAAGACGGCCAGCGGGACCACCATCGACAGGAACGCGCCGGGCGCCAGTACGTCGATGTTGTTGCCGAACTGCCGTACCTCCTGCTGGAGCGCGACCGTGATCGGCGGGCTGCCGCTGTCCGCGAAGATCAGCGCCACCAGCAGGTCGTTCCACACCCACAGGAACTGGAAGATGCCCAGCGAGGCGATGGCGGGCCCGCCCAGCGGCAGCACCACCCGGGTGAACAGGCGTATCTCGTTCGCGCCGTCCAGCCGGGCCGCCTCCAGCAGTTCGCGCGGGATCTCGGCGAAGAAGTTGCGCAGCAGGAACACCGCGAAGGGCAGGCCGAAGGCGGTGTGGAAGAGGATCACCCCGGGCGTCGTCTCGAACAGCCCGATCGCGCCGAACAGCTCGGCGACGGGGATCAGCGCGACCTGCACGGGCACCACCAGCAGGCCGACCACGACCATGAACCAGGCGTCGCGGCCGGGGAAGTCCATCCAGGCGAACGCGTACCCGGCCAGCGCCCCGATGACGACGACCAGCACCGTCGCCGGGACCGTGATCAGCGCGGTGGTCAGCAGCGAGTCCATCACCTTGGCGTTCTCCAGGAGATGGCCGTAGCTGGACCAGGTGAGCTGGGCGGGCTCGGCGAAGACCTGCCACCAGCCGGACTCGGCGATGTCCTGCGGCGAGCGCAGCGAGGACACCAGCAGGCCGGCCGTCGGCATCAGCCAGAACAGCCCGATCAGGATCAGCACGACCCGCAGGGCACCGCCGCCCGTGCGGGCCGCGATCCGGGCGGGCAGCGACTGCTTGGCCCGTACGACACCGTCGGCGGTCGTCATCGCCCGCGCTCCTTCCGTAGGCGCCGGAGATTGACGTACATCACCGGCAGGACGAGCAGCAGCAGGAACACCGCGATGGCGCTGCCGATGCCCTGGTCCACATCCGTGCCGAACGACGACTGGAAGAGCTGGAGCGCGAGGACGTTGGCGTCCTTGAGGCTGGAGCCCGGCGCGATGATGTAGACCAGGTCGAAGATCTTCAGCACGTTGATCATGAGCGTGACCAGCACGACGATCAGGACGGGCGCCAGCAGCGGCACCGTCACCCGGCGGAAGACCTGCCACTCGTTGGCGCCGTCCACCCGCGCCGCCTCCAGCAGCTCCCGCGGCATCCCGGCCAGGCCCGCCGCGATCAGCACCATCGCGAACCCGGCCCACATCCAGATGTACGCGCCGATGATGGCCGGGGTGACCAGGGCCGGGCCGAGCCAGTTCACACCGTTGTACGCCGTGGCGAAGTTCGCCGCCGGCAGCCGCAGCCGCGCGCCGTCCGCCGCGGCGGGCAGCGTGAACCGCCCGTCCGGGCCGGTGGTCGTGCTCGCCACGGTCCGGCCGTCCTTGACCGCCTCGACCGTCAGGCCGGGCAGCCCCTTCTCGGAGCGGTCCACGATGTTCGGGGTGCCGCCGCCACCGCGGGTGAAGTCCAGCCAGGCGGTGCCGGTGACCTTGCCGGGCTCCGGGCGCGCGGCCGTCGCCGGGCGCGCGTCGCCCAGGTCGGCGGGCTGCACGGCCACCAGCGGCAGGTTCGCCGGGTCACCCGCGCGCACCGGCTTCGCCGTGGTGTATGTGCCGCCGGACGCCCTCAGTCCGGCGTCGGGCCGCGGCTTGGCGCCCGGGTACGGCGCGGGCTCCGCGAAGGTGTCGTGGACGCCGACCCACACGGCGTTGGCGACACCGCGCTCCGGGTCCTGGTCGTACACCAGCCGGAAGATGATGCCCGCGGCCAGCATCGAGATCGCCATCGGCATGAAGACGACCAGCTTGAAGGCGGTGCCCCAGCGGACCCGCTCGGTGAGCACCGCGAAGATCAGACCGAGCGCGGTGGCGACGGTCGGGGCCACCACGACCCAGATGACGTTGTTCTTCAGCGCGATGCGGATCCGCTCGTCCGAGAACAGCTCGACGTAGTTGCCCAGCCCCACGAAACCGTCGCCGGACGTGTCGAACAGGCTCCGGTAGACCGAGAAGCCGATGGGGTAGACGACCAGCGCCCCGAGCAGGACGAGGGCGGGCAGCAGGAAGACGGCGGCGACCCAGGGGCGGGTGCCCGCCACACTCTTGACCCGGCGCAGCGTGCCGGTGCGCGGACGGACCGGGCCGGCCGGCCCGCCCGCGGTCGCAGCGTTCATGGTGGTGTCCCCCGGTCGATGCGGTCGGGCGGCGGTGCGCACCGTGGGTGCGCTGCTGCGGCGGCGGGCCGCGCGGGGTCCGCCGCCGTACGGGCGCTCCGGGTCAGCTGCCGTACGCCTTGGCGGCGTCCTGCTCCAGCTTCTTCTGGATGCCCGCGATGTCCTTGGGGTTCTTCAGGAAGTCCTGGAGGTCCTTCCACTCGCCCTGGCCCGGCTTGCCGCCGAAACCGGCCGGCGCCTGGTCGGACATGTCGAAGCGGAACGCGTCTCCCGCCTTGATCAGCGCCGCGGCGATCTCGCGCATCGTGTCGTTGGCGTACGCGGCCTGGTCCAGCTCCTTGTTGGGGGAGATGAACCCGCCGGCCTGCGCCCAGATCTTCGCGGCGTCCGTGGAGGCGAGGAAGGTGAGCAGGGCCTGCGCGCCCTTGGTGTCCTTCAGGGCCACCGCCGCGTCGCCGCCGGTGACCACCGGGGACCGGGAGCCCACCGCGGGGAACGGGAAGACCTTGGCGTCCGTGCCGACCTTGGCCTTGGTCTGCGCGATGTTGGTGGCGGCGTAGTCGGCGGAGGAGACCATGGCGGCCTTCGGCTGCTCGCCGCTGAAGGCCTGGGTGACCGATGCCGGGAACTGGGTCTGCAACGCGCCGCTGTTGCCGCCGGCCAGCAGGCCCGGCGTGCCGAAGAGCCGGCCGAGCGCGGTGAGCGCCTGGGTGACGGACGGGTCGGTCCACTTGATCTTGTGCTGGGCCAGCAGGTCGTACTTCTCCGGGCCGGCCTGGGAGAGGTAGATGTTCTCGAACCAGTCGGTCAGCGTCCAGCCGTCCGCGCCGCCCACCGAGACCGGCGGAACCCCGGAGTCCGCGATGGTCTGCGCCGTCTTGAGGAACTCCGCCCAGTCCTTCGGCTCGGCCACCCCCGCGTTCTCGAACGCCTTGGCGTTGTACCAGATCAGCGACTTGTTGCTGGCCTTGTAGTAGACGCCGTACTCGGTGCTGTCGTACGAGCCGAGCTTGCGCCAGCCCGGGGAGAAGTTCTTGGCGAGCTGCTCCTTGGCCTCGGGCCCGAGCGGCTTGAGCCAGCCCTTGCGGGCGAACTCCCGCAACACGCCGACCTGCGGCGGGAACGCCACGTCCGGCTGCCCGCCACCGGCGACCTTCGAGCCGATGAAGCCGGCCATGTCGTCGCCGCTGGGGATGTAGTCGACCGTCGCGCCGGTGCGCTTCTCGAACTCCTCCAGCACCTTCAGGAAGCTCGCCCGCTCCGGGCCGGTCCACACCGCCGCGACCTGGAGCTTCTGGCCGGACAGTCGGGGGAGCTGGACGGAGACGCCGTCGCTGCCCTTGCCGCTGTCCCCGCTCTTGCCGCCGTCACCGCCGTTGCCGCTGCCGCTGCACGCGGTCAGTGTCAGGGCGCCCGCCGCGGCGAGCGCCAGGGCGACGCGGGTGGTCGCGGTGACGCGGGCGCGGGCGGCCGCCGGGCCGCTCGCCGTACGGCCGGTCGTCGTACGGCCGGTCGTCGTGGTGCGCGCGTCGGCGCGCCGTGTGCGTGAAGTGCCCATCCCCGTAAGCCCCTCCCGTGCGGTGCACTGAGCGCCGTGTGGCGGTCCGCGCCGTGCGACGGTCCGCCGGGCACAGTCCTACGCCCGGATCACCGGCCCCGCAATACCGCCTCCCGCCCCAACTGGCCTTTCGTGACCGGCCCGTTACCCGTCGCGTACACCTCGCGAGCGCGCCCCGCACGGCACGCCGGGGCCGCTCGCGGACGGCCGGGCGCCGGGGCCGGGCCGCCGGCTCCCGGAGCGGCGGCGGGGCCACGGGGCGGAACAGTGGCGGGACGGTTGCGGGGCCGCGGGTCAGAGCAGCGGCGGGGCGGCGGGCGCGCCGGAGGACTGGGCGGCCCGCTGGAGGGCGCTCGCCAGCAGCGCCAGGTCGGTCGGCCCGTTGCCCAGCTCGCGGAGCGGGCGGCGGGCCGGCGGATCGCCCATCCGCTCCCACTCCAGCGGTACGACCGTGGGGCGGAGCGTGGACGTACGGGGTATCCGCCCGGTCACCCGGCCGGCCTGGAACGGGGTGACGGAGGAGTCCGCCGCGCGGTGCAGCCGCCCGCGCCCGGGCGGCACCGGCTCGGCCGCGTCCGCCGCCGGGCCCAGCTCCACGCGCAGTCCGGCCGCGCGGTCCGTGGCCGTCTCGGCCGTACGGTCCGGGTGGCCGGTGGCCGCTATCAGGTGCACGCCGAGCGCCACCCCGTCCCGCGCCACCGCCTCCAGCGCCCGCACCACCGAACCGGCCGCCGGGCGGCCGGTACTGCCCAGGGCCGGGGCGACCAGCGCGTCGAAGTCGTCGACCAGCACGAACAGCCGGGACAGCGGCGCGGCCTGCGGCTCCGGCACCTCGGCACCGCCCCCGGAAGCACTGCGCGCCCGCAGCCGCAGGGTGCCCGTCGAGGTGGAGTCCCGCTCGGCGGCCGGAGCGCCGGACGGGCCTTCACCGGGACGCCGGGGCGCCGGGGTGCGCGGATCCGGGAGGTGCCGGGCCCGCCACTCGGCGAAGTCCGTGCCGGCCAGGGTCTCGGCGCGCCGCTTCAGCTCGGAGCTGAGCGCCTGCGCGAACTGCCGCATCCGCACCGGGTCGGAGGCCGTCAGATGGGTGGTCACGTGCGGCAGGTCCGTGCACAGCCGCAGCCCCTCGCCGCGCTCCGGGCCCGCGCCGTCCACCAGCACGAGGGAGAGCAGGTCCGGGCGGTCGGCGGCGGCGAGCGAGGCGGCCAGCGAGCGCAGCAGCTCCGTCTTGCCGCTGCCCGGGCCGCCGGTCACCAGCAGATGACAGGCGTCGGTGGCCGGATCGGCGCAGAGCGGCCCGCGCGGTCCCGCGCCCAGCACGGCGGGGGCACCCGCCCGGCCGGGATCCGAGGCGGCGGCCCAACGGGCCATCAGGGAGGCCGGGGTGGCCCGCGCCAGGCCCAGCTCGTCCAGCAGCCGGGAGGTGTCCGGCAGGGGTACGGCGGCGCTGCGCGCCGGGCGCCCGCCGAGGCCGTCGCCGGTGTCCGCCTCGGACAGCGGCGCGAGGGCGCGCGCGAACCGCTCGGCCCAGGCGCCGGAGACCGCGTCGACCGCGGCGACCGTGCCGTTCGGGCCCGAGCCTGGCTGGACGACGCGCAGCGCCGTGGCGACGTCGCCGCTCAGCACCGCGACCGCGCCGCACTCGCCGAACGCGGGCGACGCGGTACGGGCCGCCTCGTACGTCGCGGCCAGCGGGAAGGCCGGGGTGGCGGCGGGCGTCTCGGCCAGGCACAGCACATGGATGCCGGCCGCCGGGCCGTTCGCCGCGAGCCGGGCCGTCGTCTCGCGCAGCGCGGACGAACCGGGGTCGCCGTCCACGATCAGGAGGGTGTACGGGCCGTTGTAGCGCGTGGCGGCGGAGGCGACGGCGGCACGGTCGGCACCGGCCCAGTGCGGGCCCAGCGGGCCGTCGTCGAGGCGGCGCGCCAGCTCGGCCGTACGGGCCGTCGCCTGCTCCTTCTCGTAGGCGAGCAGCAGCCGGCAGTCCTGGGAGTGGGCCGGGCGCACCTGGGGGAGCCAGCCGAGCCAGGCCCAGTCGGCCAGCCGGTCCTCCAGGGACCGCGCGCGGTCCGTGCTGACCAGCACGATCTCCAGGGTGGCGGGGGAGTGCAGGGCGGCGAGCTGGGCGACGGCGGCGCGCGCGAGGCCGCCGAGCCGGGCGCGCGGCCCGGCGAGGCCCAGGGCGCCCGCCTTGCGCAGCTCGACGGTCACCGGCACGGCGGCCCGGCCGCCGTCCTGCGGGGCCGTGCCGAGCCGGACGGTGAGCGCGTCCGGATGGTCGGGGCCGCGCTCCCAGAGCCGGGGCCCGGGGCCGAGCGCGGTCAGCAGCACCGTCGCCGGGTCGGGCCAGCGCTCGTCCGCGGCCTCGGGACTCAGCCGCCCGCCGACGGGCTCGTCCGCCTGGTCCGCCGCTCCGGAAGCCGCCGCCTGCGACTGCCGCTGCTGCTCCTGCCAGACGGTCGGCGCGGGGGCGGGGCCCGTACCGGCGCGGTCGTCGGCCGGCCGGGCGCCGGTCAGCCGGCGGGCCCAGGCGCCGATGCCGCCCCGGCGCGCGGCCTTGGGGGCCGGCTCCTCCTGGCGCGGATCGTGCCCCTCGGCCGGGGCCAGGTCCTGCCCGCCGCCGTGGGTCCGCTGCGCACCGGTGCCGTCCTGGCCGTACGGCGCGTACTGCTCCTGGGGGCTGCCGGGGTACGGGGTGCCGCGCAGCGGGGTGCCGCGGCGCGCCGGGCTGTCGTACGCGGCGGGCAGCTCCTCCGGCGGCCGCGGGTCGCCGTACGAGGAGGGGGTGTACGGAGCGGAGCCGGGGGTGGGGGCCGTGACGCCATGAACGGCGAAGGAAGCGGCGGGAGCGCTCTGGTGCGGCACCTCGGGCCGCCGGGCGTCCTGATGCGGCACTCCGGGCCGCCGGGCGCCCTGGTCGTGCGCGGCGGAGCGCGCGCCGGGGACGGCGGGCGCGCCGGGGTGCCCGGCACCCCGGGCCGCGGGAGCGGTGGCGTCCTGCTGGGAGACGCGCAGTCGGCCCTCGCCGTCGGGAGCGCACGCCAGGGCCGGGTCGGGCTCGGCGGGCGCGGCCTGGAGGCGCAGCGCGGACTCGCCGATGCGCAGCAGCGCGCCGGGCGGCAGCGGCACCGGGAGCTCGCCGACCTCGGCGCCGTCGACGGCCGTGCCGTTGGTCGAGCGGAGGTCGGCGACCAGCACCGAGCCGTCCGGCTCGACCGTCACCGCGCAGTGCAGCCGGGAGACGTCCGGGTCGTCGAGGGGCACGTCCGCCTCGGCGGAGCGGCCGACGCGGATGGCGCCGCCCTGGCCGCCGTGCAACAGGTGGACCCCGCCGGCGTCCGGCCCGGAGACGACCCGCAGCCGGGGCGCGCCGTGCGGCAGGCCGTGCGCCGGGGCCGGGCCGGGGGCGCCGAGGGAGAGCACCGCGCCGTCGATCAGCGGGGGTTCGCCGACCGCCGCGCGCTGCGGGTCCAGCCGGTCGCTGCCCGCGTACAGCACGACGGGGCCGCCGGAGCCCCCGGCGGAGCCGCCGCCTTTTGCGCTGCTGCCGCTGGTGGTGCTGCCGATGTCCGCGCCGGACCCGGCCACGGCGGCCGCGAGGCCGCCCGCGACCGTGGCGAGCGCCGTCCCGGCGGGGGCCGTGACGAGGACGTCGCAGGCCCGCGTGGGGTGGCCGCTGCGCGGCCCGAGGACGGTCAGCCGGATCTGCATCGCCGTCAACGGTCCCTTCCGCCCGGACCGTTCGGCAGGGGCCCCGTGACCTCCCCCGCCGCGCCCGGGCACTCGGCACGTACAAACAAGTCCCTAGGCGCGGGGATCGTGCTCCCGCGCCGCACGCGCGCGACGAAGGCCCCGCACCCCCACCGCTTCCGTGCTGGGTGCATCCTCGCACCTGCCACTGACAACACGCCCGCCGACCATCACCCAGTGATCTTGATCGGTCGCCCCCGGGCGGAAAACCACCTGATCGAGCACGGTGAACGGCCGGTTTTCGATCATCGGCGTTCGTTGTTCGGCCTGACGTGGACACCGATCGCGGCCCGCCCGCAACCATCTGTCCCGAATGCGCGTCTTTCCCCCGAGCCCCGCCCGATCGTCCCGCCGTACGGCCCGTACGGCGGCACTACAGTGGGGCGACGGGCCGCTGCGACCCACCGGCCCGGCAAGGATCGATCACGACCAGGGAGCGCACGTGCGGCCGGTAGGCAGCAAGTACCTGCTCGAGGAGCCGCTGGGACGCGGCGCCACGGGCACCGTCTGGCGTGCCCGTCAGAGGGAGACGGCGGGCGCCGAGGCATCGGTGGCCGGGGAGCCCGGCGAGACGGTCGCGATCAAGGTCCTCAAGGAGGAGCTGGCGCACGACGCGGACGTCGTCATGCGCTTCCTGCGCGAGCGCTCGGTGCTGCTGCGGCTCACCCACCCGAACATCGTGCGCACCCGCGACCTGGTCGTCGAGGGCGACCTGCTCGCCCTGGTCATGGACCTGATCGACGGCCCCGACCTGCACCGCCACCTCCGCGACAACGGCCCCTTCAGCCCCGTCGCGGCCGCCCTGCTGACCGCCCAGATCGCCGACGCGCTGGCCGCCAGCCACGCCGACGGCGTGGTGCACCGCGACCTGAAGCCCGCCAACGTCCTGCTCCAGGGCACCGGCGAGGGCGACACCGCCGAGCTGCACCCGATGCTCACCGACTTCGGCATCGCGCGCCTCGCGGACTCGCCCGGCCTCACCCGCACCCACGAATTCGTCGGCACCCCCGCCTACGTGGCGCCGGAGTCCGCCGAGGGCCGCCCGCAGACCTCCGCCGTGGACATCTACGGCGCCGGCATCCTGCTCTACGAGCTCGTCACCGGCCGCCCGCCGTTCGGCGGCGCCAGCGCCCTCGAAGTGCTGCACCGCCACCTCAGCGAGGAGCCGCGCCGTCCGTCCACCGTCCCCGAGCCGCTGTGGACGGTCATCGAGCGCTGTCTGAGCAAGGAGCCGGGCGAGCGGCCCAGCGCCGAGAACCTGGCCCGCGCGCTGCGCACGGTCGCCGCGGGCATCGGCGTGCACGCGAGCCCCGCGCAGGCCGAGGCCGCGCTCGGCGTCGCCGCGCTGCTCGCGCCCGACCCGTCCCCCGCCACGGTGCCCGGCACCGGCACCGGCGGAACGGGCGACGCCGACCCCACCCAGGTGCTGCCGTCCACCGGCGGCACGTACGACCCGGCCGCGGCGACCAGCGTGCTGCCGTCCACCGGCGGCCAGGGCGGGCCCGGCGGCCCGGACGCCGACCCCACCCAGGTGCTCTCCTCCTCCGGCCCCGGCGGCCAGGGACAGGACTACGGCCAGGACTACGGCCGGAGCGGCGCCGACCCGACCCGCGCGATGCCTCCCGTACCGCCGGGCCCGCCCGGTGGGCAGCCCGAGGGCCCCCACCCGTGGGAGTCCCAGATGCGGGCCGCCCGGGACCGCAACGAGCAGACGCAGTACCTGGACCCCGGCCAGGACCCGCTGCGCCGCCGCCCGCAGCGCCGGCCCGCGCAGCCGCAGCAGCCCCCGCAGTACCAGCAGCAGGCGCCTGCCCCGTACCAGCAGCAGGCCCCCGCGCCCTACCAGCCGCCGCAGCACCAGCCCCAGCAGCCGCCGCAGCGTCAGCCACAGCAGGCAGCGCGCCGCCGGCAGCCGCCGCCCCAGCGCTACGAACCGGAGCCGCCGCCCCGGGAGCGGGATCCCCGGCCGCGCCGCGAGCCCCGGCAGCGCAGCGCCAACCCGATGCGCATCCCGGGTCTGGGCTGCCTGAAGGGCTGCCTGTTCGTCCTGGTGCTCCTGTTCGTCGGCGGCTGGGCGGTCTGGGAGTTCTCCCCGCTCCAGGAGTGGATCGGCACGACCAAGGGCTACTTCGAACAGATCGGCGATGTCATCGGCAGCGTCCGCGACTTCTTCAACGACGTCGGCACCTGGTTCAAGTGACGTCCGGTTCCCGCGCCGCCGGTGCTCCCCGGCGCCGCGGGACCGCTCCGGCGCGCCCGCCGGGAGGGCGCGGTGCCCGCGCCCGGCACGGTGACCAAGGGGATTTGTCGACTTCCAGGGGGCGATTTCCCCCACAGAAGTGCTACCTGGGCCCATCCTGGGCACGGAACCCCCGGCACCCGCGTAGCTTTGACGCCACCTTCAGCCCCCTGAGGACGCTCAGCGGGCCCGACACGTCGGAGCAGTCTTGGCACGGAAGATCGGCAGCCGGTACACCGCCCACCAGATCCTTGGCCGCGGCAGTGCCGGCACGGTATGGCTCGGCGACGGACCCGAGGGGCCCGTCGCCATCAAGCTGCTGCGCGAGGACCTCGCCGCCGACCAGGAGCTGGTCGGCCGCTTCGTCCAGGAGCGCGCCGCGCTGCTGGGCCTGGACCACCCGCACGTCGTCGGCGTGCGCGACCTGGTCGTCGACGGCAACGACCTCGCCCTGGTCATGGACCTCGTACGCGGCACGGACCTGCGCACCCGCCTGGAGCGGGAGCGACGGCTCGCCCCGGAGGCCGCCGTCGCCGTCGCCGCCGACGTGGCCGACGGCCTCGCCGCCGCCCACAAGGCCGGCATCGTGCACCGCGACGTCAAGCCCGAGAACGTCCTGCTGGACATGCAGGGGCCGCTCGGGCCCGGCGGCGCCCACCCCGCGCTGCTCACCGACTTCGGCATCGCCCGCCTCGTCGACACGCCGCGCCGCACCCTCCCCAGCCGCCGGCCGCCGGAAACCCGCGCTCGGCCAAGGTGATCGGCACCCCCGACTACCTGGCGCCCGAGATCATCGAGGGCCTGCCGCCGCGCGCGTCCGTCGACGTGTACGCGCTCGCCACGGTGCTGTACGAGATGCTGGCCGGCTTCACCCCGTTCGGCGGCGGTCACCCCGGCGCGGTGCTGCGCCGCCACGTCACCGAGGCCGTGGCGCCGCTGCCCGGCATCCCGGACGAACTGTGGCAGCTGCTCCTTCAGTGCCTGGCCAAGGCGCCCGCCTCCCGGCTGCGCGCCCCCGAACTGGCCGCCCGGCTGCGCGAGATCCTGCCCGGCCTGGCGGGCCACCCGCCGCTGGACATCGACGAGCCCGACGGCGACCAGACCGCCGAGGAGGCCGAGGACACCGCCACCGGCCCGTACGCCTCCGGTGCCTCCGGTGCCTCCGGTGCCGCTCCGGGCGCGTACGACGAAGCCCTCTACCCGCCGGTCGCGCCGGGCGGCGCCCGCCCGCGCGGCGCCGTGCCGCTCGTCCACGGCTCGGCCGCCCCCGACTCGAACCGCGAGACCCACACGAGCATGCGCGTCCCCGGCCCCGACGAGCTGGCGGGCGGCGCGCACGGCACGGCCCGCGCCCCGCGCGCCGCGGGCGAGCCCCGGGCCGGCTCGGCCCGGCACCGCGAGGCGGTGCGCCGCCGCCGGGTGAAACTGGGCCTGGCCGCGGCGGCGGTGGTGGCCGCCGCCGGGCTCGGCGGCTGGTTCGCCTCCCAGCACGGCGACTCCGGCGAGGACGCCAAGCCCGGCGTCCGCCACTCCGACGCGGCGACCCCGCGCCCCACCCGCTGACCTCGGACGACGCCCCGCCCCGCCGACCTCCTCGCGCCGCCGCCCCACGAGCGGCGCGAGGCTCGGGGCACGCAGGCGGCGGCAGCCGTTAGGCTGGGGTGCGTGGCAGTCGTCGATGTATCCGAAGAGCTGAAGTCCCTCTCCTCGACCATGGGGTCGATCGAGGCCGTCCTGGACCTCGACAAGATGAGGGCCGATATCGCCGCGCTTGAGGAGCAGGCAGCGGCGCCGTCCCTCTGGGACGACCCGGAGAGCGCACAGAAGATCACCAGTCGGCTGTCCTACCTCCAGGGCCAGCTGCGCCGGGCCGAGGAACTGCGCGGCCGGGTCGACGACGTCGGTGTGCTCTTCGAGCTCGCCGAGGCCGAGGGTGACGAGGAGACGCGCGCCGAGGCCGAGAAGGAGCTGACCGACGTCCGCAAGGCCGTCGACGAGCTGGAGGTCCGCACGCTGCTGTCGGGCGAGTACGACTCCCGTGAGGCCGTCGTCAACATCCGCGCCGAGGCCGGCGGTGTGGACGCCGCCGACTTCGCCGAGAAGCTCCAGCGCATGTACCTGCGCTGGGCCGAGCGGCACGGCTACAAGGCCGAGGTGTACGAAACCTCGTACGCCGAAGAGGCCGGCATCAAGTCGACCACCTTCGCCATCCAGGTGCCGTACGCCTACGGCACGCTCTCCGTCGAGCAGGGCACCCACCGCCTCGTGCGCATCTCGCCCTTCGACAACCAGGGCCGCCGCCAGACGTCCTTCGCGGGCGTCGAGGTGCTGCCGGTGGTCGAGCAGACCGACCACATCGAGATCGACGAGTCCGAGCTGCGCGTCGACGTGTACCGCTCCTCCGGCCCCGGCGGCCAGGGCGTCAACACGACCGACTCCGCGGTGCGCCTGACGCACATCCCGACCGGCATCGTCGTCTCCTGCCAGAACGAGCGCTCGCAGATCCAGAACAAGGCGACCGCGATGAACGTCCTCCAGGCGAAGCTGCTCGAACGCCGCCGCCAGGAGGAGCAGGCCAAGATGGACGCGCTCAAGGGCGACGGCGGCAATTCCTGGGGCAACCAGATGCGGTCGTACGTGCTGCACCCGTATCAGATGGTCAAGGACCTGCGCACCGAGTTCGAGGTCGGCAATCCGCAGGGCGTGCTCGACGGCGACATCGACGGTTTCCTGGAAGCGGGCATCCGCTGGCGCAAGCAGCAGGAACAGGGAAAGTGAGCCGCGGCTGAAGGCCGTATGGATTTTCTGTGAAAACAACTGCCGCTTTACGAGCGGCAGTTGTTTTTTGCTGCCGTTCGGCCGTGTGGCAATTTGGTCACAGTCATACGTCCATGGACCCCGCAACTCCCCTCAATTCGGTCATCGCGCCTTTATTTGACCTTGACGATGATGTGAGAACTGGGAAGGGTGGTACGCGGCATGCGTATGTCCGGGGCGTGCGTGTGAACGGGGAACTGAGTGCAACGGCCGCAGGGCGGTGTCGCGACTCGCCTACCCGGGTCGGCCGCTGCCCCGAACGGCGATGCTCCATGGACGAGTACAGCTACTGGGGGTAGCAGGCACATGACGAAGAAGACGCGGCTGCGCGTAGCGCGCATTGCGGCCGGTGCGGTGATCGCGGCCGGTGCGTCGCTCACCGCGGCCGGCGCGGCCTCCGCGGTCGGCACCGAGCCGACGACGGCGGGCTCCAGCAGTTCCGGCGGCCTGGGCGGCCTGATCGACGACCTTCTCAGCGGCGGCGGTGACTCCGGCGGCAGCGAGATCGGTGGCTCCGAGACCGGCGGTTCCGAGACCGGTGGTTCGGAGACCGGTGGTTCCGAGACTGGTGGGTCTGAGACTGGCGGTTCCGAGACCGGCGGTAACGAGACCGGTGGCCAGTCCGGCAGTCAGACCGGCGGTAACGAGACGGGCGGTCAGTCCGGCAGCCAGACCGGTGGCAACGAGACCGGCGGTCAGTCCGGCAGCCAGACCGGTGGCAACGAGACCGGCGGTCAGAGCGGCAGCCAGACCGGCGGTAACGAGACCGGCGGTCAGTCCGGCAGCCAGACTGGCGGTAACGAGACGGGCGGTCAGTCCGGCAGCCAGACCGGTGGCAACGAGACCGGCGGCCAGTCCGGCAGCCAGACCGGCGGCCACGGGAACGGCGGTCAGACCGGCGGCTCCTCCACCGGCGGCTCCTCCACCGGCGGCACCGGTGGCGGCGACGGCACCGGCACCGGTACCGACAACGAGGGCAGCAAGCCGATCGAGCAGCCCGGCGAGGGCAGCCAGCAGATCGTGAACACGCCCGGCCAGCCGCAGCAGCAGGCCAAGGGCGGCGAGCTCGCGGAGACCGGTGCCTCCGGCACCACCTTCCTGCTCGTCGGCGCGGCGACGATGATCGCCGGTGGCATCGGCTTCCGCCTGATGCCGCGCCTGATCAACAAGAACGGCGGCGCGGCCGCGGCCTGACACCAGGCCCCGCCCCGCACCCGGGGCAGTGCGTGACGAAGGGCCCGGAGCGCGAGCAGCGCTCCGGGCCCTTCATCGTCCGCACGTCCTCATGTCCTCGGTGTGCCGGGCACGGTGACGCTCCGTGCGGGGTGCGTCACACGGGCCCGCGGGCCTCGGGGCGCCTCAGGCTGCCTGGTGCAGCAGCATCGCGAGCGCGACCAACGCCACCAGCAGCGCCACTATGGCAGCAGGCGTCACCTGGCCGAACGACCCGTTCTCCTGCAGCCGTTCCCTGCTGGCCCGGCACACGGGGCAGCGGCCCTCGCTCACAGGGGCCGCGCAGTTGGCGCACACCAGCCGGTCGTACGTCATGCGACCTCCTCCTCAACCGCTGCAACGCGCAAGGGACCACGATGGTTCCCCCTACCACTTTGCCAGCTCGCCGTCGGAACGGCGCGCCCCGGTCGCCTTCCGCCCTTTTCCGCGGGCCTGCCCGCGCCCCCGGGCCGGAATGTGCTCGTTTTGTCCCCGTAGATGCCGTGAATAAACGCACCAACCCCGAACGGCGACTGCGCCTTCGCGCGAGACTCGCGTAGGGTCACGCTCACCGACAGGAGCCCCAACAGGGGCGTCCGGTGCCGCTACCCAGGTCGACCGTGGTGCATCAGTGATCCGATTCGACAACGTCTCCAAGACCTACCCGAAGCAGAACCGCCCCGCCCTCAGGGACGTCTCCCTGGAGATCGAGCGCGGCGAGTTCGTCTTCCTGGTGGGCTCCTCGGGCTCCGGCAAGTCCACCTTCCTGCGTCTTCTCCTGCGGGAGGAGCGTGCCAGCCATGGCGCCGTGCACGTGCTGGGCAAGGACCTCGCGAAGCTGTCCAACTGGAAGGTGCCGCAGATGCGGCGCCAGGTGGGCACCGTCTTCCAGGACTTCCGGCTGCTCCCCAACAAGACGGTGGGGCAGAACGTCGCCTTCGCCCTCGAAGTCATCGGCAAGCCGCGCGGCCAGATCCGCAAGACGGTGCCCGAGGTCCTCGACCTCGTCGGCCTCGGCGGCAAGGACGACCGGATGCCGGGCGAGCTGTCCGGTGGTGAGCAGCAGCGCGTCGCCATCGCGCGGGCGTTCGTCAACCGCCCCCTGCTCCTCATCGCGGACGAGCCCACCGGCAACCTCGACCCGCAGACGTCGGTCGGCATCATGAAACTGCTGGACCGGATCAACCGGACCGGTACGACGGTGGTCATGGCCACCCACGACCAGCAGATCGTCGACCAGATGCGCAAGCGCGTCATGGAACTCGAAAAGGGCCGGCTCGTGCGTGACCAGTCGCGCGGCGTGTACGGCTATCAGCACTAAGCGTGTACGGCCCCCAGCACTGAAAGGACGCCATGCGCGCCCAGTTCGTCCTGTCGGAGATCGGCGTCGGTCTCCGCCGGAATCTCACGATGACCTTCGCGGTCATCGTCTCCGTAGCCCTCTCCCTCGGCCTGTTCGGCGCTTCGCTGCTGATGCGCGACCAGGTCAGCACGATGAAGGGCTATTGGTATGACAAGGTCAACGTCTCGATCTTCTTCTGCAACAAGAACGACGCCGAGACGGGGTCCCACTGCGCCAAGGGCGCGGCCACCGAGCAGCAGAAGAACGACATCAAGGCCGAACTGGACCGGCTGCCGATCGTGCAGAACGTGCAGTACGAGTCCAGCGACCAGGCGTACAAGCACTACAAGGAGCAGTTCGGCGACACGCCCGTGGCGGGCCTGGTCACCCCCGACCAGCTGCCGGAGTCCTTCCGGGTCAAGCTCAAGGACCCGACGAAGTACGAAGTGATCAAATCGGCGTTCTCCGAGCGGCCGGGCGTCCAGGAGGTGCAGGACCAGCGGGACACCATCGAGCCGTTGTTCAACCTCCTCAACGGCATGAACATCGCCGCGCTGGTGGTGATGGCGCTGATGCTGGTGGTGGCGCTGATGCTGATCGTCAACACCGTGCGGGTGTCGGCGTTCAGCCGGCGGCGGGAAACCGGGATCATGCGGCTGGTGGGCGCGTCCAGCTTCTACATCCAGATGCCGTTCATCCTGGAGGCCGCCATCGCGGGCCTGCTGGGAGCGGTGTTCGCGTGCGTGCTGATCGTCGGCGGCAAGTGGGTGCTGATCAACAACTGGCTGGCCACGAAGATTCTGGTCATCAAGTTCATCGGCTGGGATTCGGTGGTCGCGGTGCTGCCGCTGGTGCTGCTGATCGGCCTGTTGATGCCGGCGCTCGCCGCGTTCTTCGCGCTCCGTAAGTACCTCAAGGTGTGACGTATGCCAAGGGCGCCGTACGGTCAACTCCCCGTACGGCGCTTCTTTCTGTCCTACACTCACCGGCATGACGGGCCCGTGTTTGTTCGTCCGGCCCCGCCGCAGCCGCCGCGGGGCGGCCCTGACGTTGGTCTTCGTGAGCGTGCTGGCGACCGGCGCGGCGGCGGGCACCTGGAAGGAGACCGGGCCCCCGGCGGACGGACGGCAGCTGTCCGGGCGGGCGGCCGACGGGGCCGACCGCGGCCACCGGCCGGCGCGCGCCGACCGGCACGCCGGGCCGCATCCGGACGGCTCCGGAGCGGCGGACGAGGCCGTCAGCCGCAGCGGTGACCGCTGGTCCACGGCGTTCTCCGCCCGCGAGTACGAGGACTTCCAGCGCGAGCTCGGCGGCGAGTACGTGGGCGTGGGCCTGTGGCTGCGGCAGGTGTCGGACGGCCGCGCCCTGGTCTCCCGGGTACGGCCCGGCAGCCCCGCGGCGGCGGCCGGCCTGCGCCCCGGCGACGACCTGCGCGCGGTGGACGGCGTGGCCTCCCGGGGCAGCGCGGTCACCGAGGTCGTGGCGCGGCTGCGCGGCGACGCCGGACCGGCCGCCGGAGGTCCGGACCCGGGCGCCGGGAGCAGCGTCGCCCTGGAGCTGCGGCGCGGTACGCGGCAGTGGACCGAGACTCTGCGCCGGGCCCGCCTGCGGGACCAGAACGTGATCACCGACCGCCCCGACGGCCCGGACGGGCCCACCCGCATCAAGGTCGGCGCCTTCAGCAGCGGTACGGGCGAGGAGATCCGCCGGGCGGTGCGCACGGCCTCCCCGCGCGGTGGTGTGCTGCTGGACCTGCGCGGCAACACCGGCGGCCTGGTGCACGAGGCGGTCACCGCCGCCTCCGCCTTCCTGGACGGCGGCCTGGTCGCCACGTACGACGTACGCGGCAGCCAGCGCGCCCTGTACGCGCAGGGCGGCGGCAACCCGGACATCCCCCTCGCGGTGCTCGTGGACGGCGGCACGATGAGCGCCGGCGAACTGCTGGCCGGGGCGCTCCAGGACCGCGGCCGCGCGGTCGTCGTCGGTACCCCGACTTTCGGCAAGGGCTCGGTGCAGCTGCCCAGTAAGCTGCCGGACGGCTCGGTGGCCGAGCTGACCGTCGGCCGGTACCGCATGCCGTCGGGCCGGGTGGTGGACGAACACGGCCTCACCCCCGACCTGATCGCCGAGGACGACGCCCCGGCCCGCGCCCGCACGGTATTGAGTGGCCTCGGGGGCGGGGCGTAGTGCGAAAATGGCGCCACTATGGCCAAGACGAACAAGAAGAACAACAAGAAGGACGACGGTAGCGGCCGCAAGCTCATCGCCCAGCACAAGAAGGCGCGGCACGACTACCTCATCCTGGACACGTACGAGTGCGGGCTGGTGCTGACCGGCACCGAGGTCAAGTCGCTGCGCCAGGGCCGGGCGTCCCTGGTGGACGGCTTCGTGCAGATCGACCGCGGCGAGGCGTGGCTGCACAACGTGCACATCCCGGAGTACGCCCAGGGCACGTGGACCAACCACAGCGCGCGCCGCAAGCGCAAGCTGCTGCTGCACCGCCTGGAGATCGACAAGCTGGAGTCGAAGTCGCAGGAGACCAGCCACACGATCGTGCCGCTGTCGCTGTACTTCAAGAACGGCCGCGTGAAGGTCGAGATCGCGCTGGCCAAGGGCAAGAAGGAGTACGACAAGCGGCAGACGCTGCGTGAGCAGCAGGACCGGCGTGAGGCGCACCGGGCGATCTCGGCGGCCAAGCGGCGCGAGCGGGCCTGAGCGGCCGCGCGCGGGCCTGAGCGATGCGCGCGGCCCGAGCGGTGGCGCGGTCCGCCGCCCGGGCAGGAATACGCTGGCATCGTCGCGCGTTGGTCACGTACGATGGGCTACGCACCGCACGCCGGTGCAGGCACCACCTTGAAAAAACAACATGGGGATGATCGGTTTCGACAGCGGATGTCGAAGCAGGGGAAGCGAGCCGAGGAAGCGGCAATGATCTCGTAAACCATATGTCGCAAAAAATAATCGCCAACACCAAGCGCGATTCCTTCGCCCTCGCTGCCTAAGTAGCGACCTGCGAAGTGTCAGCCCGGGGGTGTTCCCGACCCGGATCCTGGCATCAGCTAGGGAACTAAACTTCTAGGCCCGGTCACGGGGCCCAGGAGGAAATCACACAGTGACTGAGCCCGTCGGAGACTTGTCCGCGAGATCTCCGGGGCTGAGAAAATCGCAGCGGACTGCGCTCGGAGAAGCCCTGTTTCCGCACCGTTGGACGCGGGTTCGATTCCCGCCATCTCCACTCGACGGAGAACCGGAGGCCCCGGCCCCCGGACCCGTCACCCCATGTGAGGCGAAGGCCCCGCTGCCCAGGCAGCGGGGCCTTCGCCGTTGCCGGGCCCTCACGCGGGCCGCCGGGAGGCCCGTACGGCGTGGGCGGTGGCGGCCGCGGTCAGGGCCAGGGCGGCCGCCGCGGCGGGCACGGTGTAGCCCGCGGCGGTGCCCGCCGGCAGGTGCTGCACGGCCCAGCCGCCACCCGCCGAGCCCGCCGCGATGCCGGTCAGCAGCGCGGTCACGGCCAGCGTCATGCCCTCGTTCAGACGGCCGGCCGGTACCCGGGACTGGATCAGTCCCATCCCGGTGACCATGGTCGGAGCCGTGGCCATCCCGGCGAGCAGCAGGGCCGCCGCCAGAAGGACCCCGCCGCCCGCGCCCGCCGCCGCGAACGGCAGCCACATCAGCGCGGCCATCGCGGTGACGCACCGTACGAAGCGGCGGTCCGCCGGCCCGGCCGGGCGCAGCACCCCGTACAGCAGGCCCGCCGCGCAGGACCCGGCCGCCTGGAGGGCGAGCAGCGCGCCCGCCGCGGCACGCTGTCCGTGCGCGTCCGTGAAGCCGATCGTGACGACCTCCAGTGAGCCGAAGACCGCGCCCGTGGCGAGGAAGGTCAGCAGGAGGGGCAGCAGCGACGTCACCAGCCGTCCGGCGCCATGGCGGGTGGACGCGGGAGCGACCGGCGGTTCCGTACGGCGCTGGGCGGCGAACAGCAGGACGCCCGTCAGCAGCAGCACCGCGCCGGTCAGCGTGCCCGCCTCGGGGAAGAGCCCGGTGCACAGGAAGGCCGCGAGTACCGGCCCGAGCATGAAGCACACCTCGTCCGCCGCCTGCTCGAAGGAGTTGGCGGTGTGCAGCGCGCGGGGGTCGTCCCGCAGGAGGTGGGCCCAGCGGGCACGCGCCATGCCGCCGGTGTTCGGTGTGGTCGCGGTGCAGGCGTACGCGGTGAACAGCGTCCAGGACGGCGCACCGAAGTGGACGCACAGCAGTAGCGCCAGCGACCCGAGCACGGCCAGTGCCGTCGCGGGGACGGCGACCCTGGCCTGCCCGTACCGGTCGACCAGCCGCGCCGTCCACGGCCCGGCGACCGCCGTCGCCGCGAGGCCCGTCGCGGTGACCGCCCCGGCCAGCGCGTACGAGCCGCGCGTCCCGGCGATCATCAGGATCGCGCTGACGCTGAACATGCCCATGGGCAGCCGGGCGAGGAGATTGGCGGCGGTGAAGGCGCGGGTGCCGGGGACGGCGAAGATCCGTCCGTACGGCCCGAGTACGCGCCGGAGTGCGGCGGGGGAGCGGCGCCGACGGCGGGCGGGTGGCGGCACGGGGCGGACGGGCGGGGCGGTCACGGGCCGGGCGGCGAGGAAGAGGATCACACAACTACCGTCGCCGCGCGGGCCGTTCCCCGTCCAACACCTGAAGTGCGCGCATTCACGCAGTTCCATTGTCAATGGCGTCGGCGCGTCCGGCCCCCGCACGCGCGGGTGGCACGATGTCCGCGTGTCCCGAGACCTCGACCCGCGCCTGCTCCGCGCCTTCACCGCCGTCGCCGACGAACTGCACTTCACCCGTGCCGCCGCCCGGCTGTACGTCGCCCAGCAGGCACTGAGCCGCGACATCCGGCGGCTGGAACGGGAGGTGGGCGCCGACCTCTTCGACCGTACGACGCGCCGGGTCGCCCTCACCGAGGACGGCTCCCGGCTGCTCCCGTACGCGCGCCGGGTGCTGGCCGCCCACGACGACCTGGCCGCCGCCTTCCGCGTCCCCGACGACCGCCCGCTGCTGGTCGACGTCAGCGTCCCCCTCGGGACGGCACACGCCGTCCTGGAGGAGGCCCGCCGCCTGGACCCCGCCCCCGAACTCGTCGCGCGCTACCACAGCGGCCTGACCGGCGCGGCGGCCGAACTCGCCGCCGGGAAGCTGGACGTGTCCTTCGGGCGGGTCGCCGGGCTGCCCCCGGCCGTCCGGGCCCGCCTGGAGCACCAGCCCGTACGGTACGAGCCGATGGCCGTCCTGCTGGACGCGGCCCACCCGCTGGCGGCCCGCCCCGCCGTGCGCCTGGCCGACCTCGCGGGCGAGACCCTCTACGCCGGGGCCGGGAACCCGCACACCGCCGAGTGGACCGATCTCGCCGCGCGCCTCTTCGCCGGGCGGGACATCGCGATGGCGGCGCCGTTCCCGGAGATCGAGGGGTCCGCGGAGTTCACGCGGGTGGTGCGCAAGCAGGGCTGGTCGGTGCTGGCCAGCGTCGAGTTCATCGACGTGCCCGGCATGGCGCTGCGGCCGGTCACCGACCCCGTGCCGCTCTCGCCGATGTCCCTGGTGTGGCGGCGCGGCCTGCGCCATGCGGGCCTGGACGCGCTGCGGGCGGCCGGCCGGAGGCTCGCGGCCGAACGGGGGTGGCTGCGGTGGCCGGAGGGGCCGGTGTGGCTGCCGGACGAGGACGCGGCGTTGATGGCGCATGGCCGATGACTGCCGCCGGCTGCCGGATTCTCGCCGTATGAGCAACCTGTGAGCGCCGGAATCCCTCCCTATGGGCGTCAGGAACCGCAGCCGGACGTCGAGGGGGTCCCGTGCGCAAGCGCCCGCTGACCGTGGCGGCCCTGGCCGTGCTCGCCCTGAGTGGTGGCCTGGTCGCCTGTGACGAACCGCGTGTCGACGCGCTGCACGCGAAATGCACGACCAAGGACCTGAAGTGGCGGGTCACGGTGTTGAAGAAGAAGCCGCGCAGTACGCACCGGGAAGGCCGGCTCTCGGCGGTCAACACCGGCTCCGGGAAATGTGTCTTCGGCGGCTACCCGGCCTTCCGGGTGTACCTCGGCAAGGGGCCCTTCGCGAACGGCGTCGGGCAGGGCCGGACCCGGCCGGTGGGCCTGCCCAGCGGCGGAAGCGTCGTGATCGATTTGCAGTACCGGGATCCCGCGGGCAGACGACCGGCTCTCGACGACTGCTTCACCAACGGCCACGCCGTGGCGGCGGCGCCCCGCGACACCGGCCACGACGCGATGGCGCCGATCCAGGACGAGAAGGGCCGGGAGACCGGGATGGACGTCTGCGGCGACGTCATCCGGATGGCGCCGCCGCGGGAGACGCCCGGCTGACCGGGCCGTGGCCGTACGCCGGACCAGGGCGGCTGACCGGCGCGAAGCCGTACACCGAGCCTCCGGTCGGCTGACCAGCCCGGAGCCGTACGTCGAGCCCCCGCTCGGCTGACCGGAGGCGCGTCCGTACACCAGGCCTCCGGCCGTGGCTACGACCCCGGCTCTCCCCGTGGGACGGTCAGCAACGGCTGGTAGAGCCGGGTGTCGTCGGGCTCGCCCACGGGACGGCCGTCCACCGCCACCCACGCGTGGGCACGGAACGGTTCCGTCCGGACGCCCGTGCACCACTGGGGCCACCGGCCGCGCAGACGGCACAACAGGGCGGTCGCCACCGAGCGTTGCAGGCAGCCGTTGCCCGCGCAGCGCACGCTGACCGTGACGACGGCTTGCCGGGCGCGCGCGGCCTCCGGTTCGGTGGCGGCGCGCGCACCGCGCCGTACGGTCTCCAGCGCGCGGCACAGAGTACGGGGGAGCAGCGCGTCAGGAGGCGGGCCGCGGCGACGCAGCCGAGGGTGGCGCAGCGTTCCGCGAAGGACAGGCGCGGGCGCGCGGGCGTGTCCATGGCGACCGGGATGCTCACGAGGTCACCAGCTTCGCGGACCTGAGCGACTCCAGCAGGGCGACGGCGTCCGCGGCCACCCGGTCCGCCGCCGAGGGGTGGCGGTTGCGCAGCTCGTCGGCGGCCGACGCGCAGGTGCCGCCCGCGAGGAGGTGCTCCAGGACGAACGCGCCGGTGTTGTTCATCTGCCAGTAGCGGCCCGTACGGGCGTTGAGCAGCACCATGCCTCCGGGGTGCGCACGCTGCTGACATGGGGGGCGAGGGCGAACATCGGGTCAGGCTCCTTCCGCGGCGGGAACGGTGGGGCGGTCCGGGACGGGTGCCTGCGTCTCCTGGAGGGAGCGCAGCCAGTACTCGGCGGCCAGGGTGGGATCGAGCGGGTGCAGAGCGTGGGCCAGCGGCTGCAACGAGGTCAGGGTCGTGCGCAGCACCTCGGGCCGGATCAGCCCCAGCCCGGCGAGCCGTGAGTCGTCGCAGAGCGCGGACAGGGCCCGGTGGTGGCGGCGCAGGCCCGCGTAGACCTCGGCGCTGTGTTCGCCCTTGGTGCCGCGGGCCCGTACCGCGTCCGGCAGGATCCCGCGCATGGCCGCGCTGAGCAGGGGTTTGTACGAGCCGACGGCGACCTGGTCCACGAGGCGCACGGTCAGCGCGGCCTCGATGACGGTGTCGTCGAGGAAGGGCGCCTCGAAGGTGACGCCGTGCCGCGCGGTCAGGGCGGTCGCGCCGCGCACGATCTCCCCGGCGCGGGCGGCGGCCCGCAGCGTCTCGTGCTGGCAGCGCAGCGGCGCGAAGGGCTCGGGCCCCGCGGCGGCGGCGTCGCGCACCAGACGGCGCACGGTGGACACCGCGTCCGGGTGCGCCCACGGCGGCATGGCCGGTACGACCTCCCAGTCGGCTCCGCTGTCGCCGGACCGCACACCGGGCACGATCCGGTCGGCGCAGGACTCCAGCCACTGCGGGTACGGGACGCCGCCGAACAGGGTGCGCAGGGTGTCCACCAGCGTCCAGCGGCCGAGGCGGCGGGCCGCGCACGCGCGCCGGGCGGCGGAGCGGAAGTCCGTACGGGCCAGGGAGTTCAGCGCCACCGGGCGCGGGGAGAACAGCTCGTCGCCGCCGACGCCGACCAGGTGGGTACGGGAGCCGCGGGCGGCGACGACGCGCGCCTGATGGGTGAGCCGGGCGCTCTCCCGGATCACGGCGAGCGGGCCCGCCGGGTCGGTGTGCGCGGGCGGCGGGGGTGTGTACCAGGTGGGCGCGTCGGCGTAGGGGAGGGGCAGGTGCTCGGCGGCGCGGAGCAGGGCCGCGCCGTGGTCGCTCCACACGTTGTCGTCGTTGGCCTCGTCCCGGCAGACCCAGGCCGTGGTGATCAGCCGGGTGTCCTCCCGGGCGGCGAGGAAGCACAGGCTGGTGGAGTCCATGCCGCCGGACAGGTCGGCGCTGAGCGCCGGGCGGCGGGTGCGCACCCGTACTGCCTCGGTCAGCGCGTCCCGTACGGACTCGGCGGCGTCCTCCAGCCACAGGTCGGGCCGCGGGGGCCGCCACCAGCGCGCCGTGCCGTGCCGCCCGTCGGCGCCCAGGGTCAGGCAGTGGCCCGGCGGCACGGCGTGCACCGCCCGCCAGGCCGGGCGCTGGGCTAGCGGGAAGGGCGCGAACGGGACGAGCAGCCGCAGCGCCAGGCTCTCCTCGTCGACCGAGCCGAGGCCGGGCGCGCCGGTGGGCAGGCCGGCGGCGGCCGCCTCGCGGGCCAGCGCCGCCAGGTCCTGCGGGCGGCTGCCGGCGACCGTGACGCCGTTGACGCCCGCGTGGTGCAGCTGCCGGACCGTCGACAGGCTGCCCTGGCACCGGGTACGGGAGCCCATCGCGGCCAGCAGGAAGAAGCTGCCGGGCAGTTCGCGGACCCGGGTGTCGAGGTCGTCCAGGCTGCGCAGGCGGCGCAGCATCCGGCCCAGGGTTTCGGCGTCGGCCGAGGTCGTGCCGAGCAGCAGCAGCCGGTCCGGGCCCGAACCGGCCGCGACGGCCTCGTCATCGCTCCAGTGCCCCATGATCCAGGGGCGCCCGGAGGGGTGGCGCACCGTGCGCACGGTGGGGTCCCGGCGCAGGTTCAGGCACAGCGGACCGGTCGCGGGATGGTCGGGGAAGACGACGAAATCCACGATGACTTACCACCCCTGGCGTGCGGTGCGGGCGTGCGGCTCGGTCGGTTCCAAACGGGCGCGGAAGGTGCGGAAAGGTGCGGACGAGTGCGGACGTATGCGGGTGGGTGCGGACGAGTGCGGGCGGCTGCGGACGGATGCCCGCGGAGAGGAGCGGTGCAGGACCCGGCCGGTACGGCCACGTGCCGGTGGGGGCGGCCCCTGCCGGGACGGGCGGTGCGCGTCCGGGCAGGGACCGCCGGACTGGGGGCGCGTGGGCGACGTCCCGTCAGGCCGGAGACCCGGGGCCCCACCGGGGCGTGGCAGGGACCGGTGGGACCCGACCGGCTACGGGATCACCACCAGCCGTGGCCGCGCCCGCCGAAGGCGTCCCAATGGTGGCCGTGGAACCCGAGCGTCAGCTCGGCGAACTCACCGGCCTCGGCCAGCTCCGGTGCTTCGTACTCCACCGTCTCGATCTGTTCCTGCATCTCCGGCATCGGATGTGTCCCCTTCCCTCAGAAGTACTGCGCCGCCCCCGATCACGGGCTGTGCTCAACCGGCTACGCAGCGCGTCCAGGAAAGATGTTGCCAGCGTCCCTGCCCTCTGCCATTGCCCCTAACGAGTGATGTCGGGGGCGCGCGGGGTGTTTTGGCGTAACCCCCGGCGGGTCGTGCGCCACCAGCGCGTTCTCCGCTCACCGCGCGCTCCCGGACGCGGTGAGCGCAAGGTTTCGCGGCGGTCACGCGCCGCCACAGAGGGGAAACGCGCCCTCCCTAGCGTCGCGGTACGGCGGCAACCGGAAGCGGGGAGGCGCGATGACAGGCACCGGCGCGACAGCAGGCACCGAGGCGACGACACGTACAGGAACGGCCACGGACGGGACGGCCCCAAACGGGACGGCGGCCCGCGCCCCCGTCCGGGGAGCGGGCCGCTGGATCGAACACTGGGACCCGGAGGACGAGACCTTCTGGCGCGACCACGGGCGGCGGACCGCCCGGCGCAACCTCGTCCTGTCCATCGTCTGCGAGCACATCGGCTTCTCCGTCTGGAGCCTGTGGTCGGTGCTGGTGCTGTTCCTGGGGCCCGAGTACGGGATCGACGCGGCCGGGAAGTTCTTCCTGGTGGCGGTGCCGACGCTGGTGGGCGCGGTGCTGCGGGTGCCGTACACCTTCGCGGTGGCGCGGTTCGGCGGGCGCAACTGGACGGTGTTCAGCGCGGCGTTGCTGCTGGTCCCCACCGCCGCCGCGGCGTACGCGCTGCGGCCGGGCACCTCGTACACCGTCTTTCTGCTGGTCGCGGCCCTGGCCGGGATCGGCGGCGGAAACTTCGCCTCGTCCATGACGAACATCAACTCCTTCTACCCGCTGCGGAAGAAGGGCTGGGCGCTCGGGCTCAACGCGGGCGGCGGCAACATCGGCGTCCCTGTCGTCCAGCTGCTGGGGCTGCTCGTCATCGCCACGGCCGGCGCCGCGCACCCGCGGCTGGTGCTCGCGGTCTACCTCCCGCTGATCGTGGCCGCGGCCGTACTGGCGGCCCTGTTCATGGACAACCTGCGCCCGGTGCGCAACGACACCGGAGCGGCCAGGGACGCCGCCCGCGACCCGCACACCTGGATCGTCTCGCTCCTGTACGTCGGCACCTTCGGGTCGTTCATCGGCTACAGCTTCGCCTTCGGCCTGGTCCTGCAGACGCAGTTCGCCCGCACGCCCCTCCAGGCGGCGTCGCTGACCTTCCTCGGGCCGCTGCTCGGCTCCCTGGTGCGGCCGGTGGGCGGCCGGCTGGCGGACCGGTACGGCGGCGCCCGCGTCACCCTGGCGACCTTCGCGGCGATGGCGCTGGCCACCGGCGTGGTGATCGTGGCGTCGGCGCGGCACTCGCTGGACGTCTTCCTCGCCGGGTTCGTCGTCCTGTTCGTGCTCAGCGGACTCGGCAACGGCTCCACGTACAAGATGATCCCCGGCATCTTCCAGGCCAAGGCGCTGGCGAAGGGCCTGACGGGGGAGGCGGCCGCGGCCCACGGGCGGCGGCTGTCCGGCGCGGCGATGGGACTGACCGGCGCCGTCGGCGCGCTCGGCGGACTCGGCGTCAACCTCGCCTTCCGCCAGTCCTTCCAGGCCGGAGGCACCGGCACCCCGGCGTTCGTGGCCTTCCTCGGCTGTTACGCGCTGTGCTCCGCGGTGACCTGGGCCGTATACCTGAGGCGTACGGCGGCCACCGTGGCCGTGCGGGACCCGGAGGCGGCGGCGCCCGCGCTCGCGGAGGTGTGACGCGCGCCGCGCCGGGCGGCCGCGGCGGTCCGTAACAGCTGGGAAATACTGCGGGAGCGAGCCTGTCACCGGTGGTTGGCAGGCTCGGACCGCCACCGGTGCCCGGCGGCACCGGAGCCAGTACGAGCCAGGGACGGATCATGCACGAGGGCGAGCACGACGAACGTCGGGACGACGGCGTACGGGACGACGGTGCGCAGGACGACGACGTACGGGACGACGCGCGGCAGCACGGCGACCCGGCCCGGTACGCCGCCCCGCACACCGCGCCGGGCGCCCCGGACGTACGGCCCCTGGACGGCTTCACCGTCGGGGTGACCGCCGCCCGCCGCGCCGAGGAACTGGGCGCCCTGCTCGAACGGCGCGGCGCCCAGGTCCTGCACGCCCCCGCGCTGCGCATCGTGCCGCTGCCGGACGACGCGGAACTGCTCGCCGCCACCGAGGACCTGATCGGCCGGGCACCGGACGTGGTGATCGCGACCACCGCGATCGGCTTCCGGGGCTGGATCGAGGCCGCCGAGGGCTGGGGGCTCGGTGAGGCGCTGCTCGCCCGGCTCGGCGCCGTCGAGCTGCTGGCGCGCGGCCCGAAGGTCAAGGGCGCCATCCGCGCGGCCGGGCTGACGGAGACGTGGTCGCCGCAGTCCGAGTCCCTGGCGGAGGTGCTGGACCGGCTGCTGGAGGAGGGCGTGCACGGGCGCCGGATCGCCCTCCAGCTGCACGGCGAACCGCTGCCCGGTTTCGTGGAGTCGCTGCGGGCGGGCGGCGCCGAGGTGGTCGGCGTGCCGGTCTACCGCTGGATGCCGCCCGCCGACATCGGCCCCGTCGACCGGCTGCTGGACGCGGCGGTCGGCCGCGGCCTGGACGCGATCACGTTCACCAGCGCGCCGGCCGCCGTCTCGCTGCTGCGCCGCGCCGGGGAACGCGGCCTGCGCGACGGGCTGCTGGACGCGCTGCGGCGCGACGTGCTGCCCGCCTGCGTCGGGCCGGTCACCGCGCTGCCCCTCGAAGCGCACGAGGTGACCACGTACCAGCCCGAACGGTTCCGGCTCGGCCCGCTCGTTCAGCTGCTGTGCCGTGAACTTCCGGAGCGGGCGCGCACGTTGACGGTCGCCGGGCGGCGGGTCGAGATCCGCGGGCAGGCCGTCCTGGTGGACGGCGTCCTGCGGCCCGTGCCTCCGGCGGGGATGGCGCTGCTGCGCGCGCTGGCGCGCCGCCCCGGCTGGGTCGTCTCCCGCGCCGACCTGCTGCGCGCCCTGCCGGGCACGGGGCGCGACGAGCACGCGGTGGAGACGGCGATGGCCCGGCTGCGGGGGCGCTCGGCGCGCCCAAGCTGATCCAGACGGTGGTCAAGCGGGGGTACCGGCTGGCGCTCGACCCGCGGGTGGGGGCCAAGTACGGCGACGGGTGACGTACCGCGGCGTACGGCTGTACCGCGCCGTACGGCGGTGCCCGGGGGCCGCCCGAGCCGCGGCCGCTACGCGGGGTTCGTCACCCGGATCTTGGACTGTCCGTGCGGTCGGGTCTCCCAGTCCGCCATGAACCGGGCCTCCAGCCCGTGTTTGCGGGCCAGCGCCAGCAGCGTCTCGGTGCGGTAGTAGAAGTCCTCGCGCAGTACCTGGTGTTCGGCACCTTCGGTGCGGTCGAAGGTGAAGTCGAAGAACCCGCCGGGCGCCAGAATGCGGCCGACGTGCCGGAAGCACTCGTCGATCACGGACAGCGGCGAGTGCGAGAAGACGCTGTGCGCGTGCACCACGTCGAAGTGCCGGTCCGGCAGGAAGTCGAAGGTCAGGTCCTGCGTGATGGTCAGGTGCGGGACCTTGTCCTGCAGTTCGTAGGTGGCGAGGGTCTTCTTGGCGGCTATCAGGATGTCCGGCGAGATGTCGATGCCGTAGTAGTTGCCGGTGTCGAGGTGGGCGATGAAGCGCCAGCCGGCCCGCAGGTTGCCGCAGCCGATGTCCAGCATCCGCATGTCGGGCCGCAGCCCGTGTTCCGTCAGATAGGTGAACTGCATCTCGCCCAGGGCCAGCCAGCGTTCGTGGCTGCGGCTGCCGACCGCGGCCTCCGGGCTGCGGCCGGCGTCGGAGGCCATCACGGCGCGGTAGTACGCGACGTGGTCGGGGTGTTTGAGGCGGAGCCAGGAGTCCCGGGCGGTACGCCGGAGGTATGGCGCGATCCGGGCGGGGTTGCTGACCGCGTAACGGACCTTGTGCGTCAGGCTGGAGCGGTTCTTGAGCAGGGTCTTGGCCGACATGGCACGGACTATACAACAGAGGTATACATGCGATGCATACACGCGGTGCATACACACGGTGCATACGGAGGCGCGGCCCGGTGCGCGGCGGTGCCGAGGGTTCCGGCCGGGGGCCGCGCCGGGCACTCTGATAGGGCAGAAGTTGTCTCCCAAGGAGTGACGGGCACATGGCGGCGCCTTTTGACCTGCGGTTCGACTGCGGGCGGATCTGCCTGGACCTGATGGCCACGACCGGCCGGTCCGCCGAACGGCTGGCCGGCCCCGAACAGCTGGCGGCCTGGCTGGTGGGTGCGGGCGTCGTCCCCGGCAGCACCCAGCTCGGCGCCGTGGACCGCGGCTGGGTCGTCCGCTTCCGGATGCTGCGCGAACTGCTGCGCCGCGTGGTCCACGACGAATTGCGCGACCGGGCCGCCGACGGCGACCTGCGCCTGCTCAACGCGGCGGCGGCCGCCGCCCCGGTGCCGCCCGCCCGCGCCGTACGCGCCGACGACGGCGCCCTCGTCCGGGCGCTCGCCGCGCCCCCGACTGCGCCGGGCTGCTGGCGGCGGTGGCACGGGACGCCATAGGGATGCTGACCGATGCCGGGACCCGCGGCCGGCTGCGGCAGTGCGAGGGCGAGAGCTGCGCGCTGGTGTACCTGGACACCTCGCGCGGGCGGCGGCGCCGGTGGTGCTCCAGCGAGGTGTGCGGGAACCGGGAACGGGTGGCCCGCCACCGCCGGCGGGCGGTGAGCCGCTCGGGCCGGCAGCCCGCCGTGAACGACCGGGTCCAGCTCCCCGCCGTACGGACGGTGCCGACGAACACGTAGTCGGCCGGGGCCGGGCGAAAGGCCACGCCACGGAGTTGCCCGAGCACCGCGCCGCGCGGAAATCGCGCCGCAAGAAAGCTTGAAAGGGAAACCACCAACCGTCGTCACGGCGCACGGTTGCACGAAAGGGCGCGCGCGGAACCGCGCGCGAAACGCGCGCCCGTATGCGTAAACCCCGTCGTCCCTAAGGGAATTCACCCGGCGCGTACTGAGTCGCGGCTTCCCGGCCCCCGTACTGCTGACTGAAGGGGCCTTTCCCTGGCCCCGACCGGCCCGGAATGCGAGACGAGGGAGCGGACATGCGCGAGCCCGGCCGCGGACGGCAGATCGAGGTGATCGACGGTGCGGAAGACGACGGCAGTGACACCGGCGACGCGTGCGAGCGCTGATGGCCGTGCGCAGCGAATGTCCGATCCGCGCTATCGACCCGGGAGTTGGCGTGCGCAAGGATGCCGTCGTGGCAGACAGTACGGCGCCGGACGAGGAGCTGATGCGGGCCCTCTACGAGGAGCACGCCGGCCCGCTGCTCGCCTTCGTGCTGCGCCTGGTCGCCGGAGACCGGCACCGGGCGGAGGACGTGGTGCAGGAGACCCTGCTGCGGGCTTGGCGCAACGCCGGCCAGTTGCAGCGCGCGACCGGTTCCGTCCGCCCCTGGCTGGTCACCGTCGCCCGGCGCATCGTCATCGACAGCCACCGCAGCCGTCAGGCACGTCCCCAGGAGGTCGACGCCGCCCCCTGGAATCGATGCCGGCCGCCGACGAGATCGACCGGGCCCTGCGCCTGATGACGATCACCGAAGCGCTCGGGGACCTCAGTGCGGCCCACCGGGAGGCGTTGATAGAGACCTACTTCAGGGGACGTACGGTCAATGAGGCGGCCGAAGTCCTCCGGGTGCCGGCCGGGACCGTCCGGTCCCGGGTCTTCTACGCCCTGCGCTCCCTGAAGCTCTCGCTCGAAGAACGAGGAGTGACGGCGTGAAGCGGCCTGTGGAGCCCGTAGCACACACCGACGTCGGCGCCTACGCGCTGGGCGTCCTGGACGCCGCCGAGGCGGCACGCTTCGAGGAGCACCTGGCCGACTGCGACCGGTGCGCCGCCGAACTGGACGGTCTGATGGGGCTGCCGCCGCTGCTCGCCGAGGCGGGGGAGGCGGCGCCCGACCCGGAGGCGGTCACCCCGGCCCCCGGGCCGGGTCTCCTGGCGGGGCTGCTGGAGGAGGTCGGCGTGGTGCGCCGCGCCCGCCGCCGGCGCCGGCTGTACCTGGTCGCCGCCGCTGCCGTACTGGTCGTCGGCGGCCCCCTGACCACGTACGCGCTGACCGCGGAGGACGCCGAGCCCCCGGAGCACCTGACGGGCTACGCCCGCGCGATGTACGAGCACGGCGAGAAGGCCGGCACGGTCGATCCGGTGACCAAGGTCGCCGCCAGCGTCTCCATGGAACGCAAGCCCTGGGGCACCCACGTCGCCCTCAAACTGGGCAACGTCAAGGGCCCGCTCACCTGCGACCTGGTCGCGGTCGGCAAGAGCGGCGCGGAGCAGACGGTGACGACCTGGGCGGTGCCCCCGGGCGGCTACGGCCTCAAGGACGGTGCCGCCAAGTGGAACAAGGAGCCGCTCTACACCCACGGCGGTTCGGCGATGAACCGTTCCTACATCGACCGCTTCGAGGTCCGGACGCTCGACGGCAGGCGGCTGGCCGAGATCAAGGTGTGACGGGCGGGCCCGGTCGTGAGGGCCGGGTGCGACGGGCGGGCCCGGCCCTGAGAGCCGGGCGTGACCGGCAGGCCCGGCCTTGAGAGCGAGGCGGGCCCGGCCACGGAGCCGAGACCCGCCCGCCCCTCCCACATATGCGGAACCGCTGATTCCGCCCCACCCGCCCGCCCACGGTGCCCGGTTTGCTCCCGCCCGGTGGTGATTTCGTCCTTTGGGTCAGGTGCGCCCGGTGCCCGGTTCGCGTACGGTTGACGGCTGCCCTACGCACAGAAGAAGGGGGCCTGGGTGGCCGCGCAGAATGCCACGCACGCGCCGGACTCCGTCGACGACGCACAGCCGGACAGCACACGCGAACGCGAGATCGCGTCCGAACAGGAGCATCTCGACCGTGTCTACCAGCGTCTGGAGGAGAAGATCCACGAGGCCGAGTTCCTCATGGACGACGCCGCCAAACGCGGCCAGGTCGGCACGCCCGGCGCCCTCGCCGAGCGGGACGCCCAGGTCTTCCAGGCCGGCGCCCACCTGAACCGGCTCAACTCCGAGTACGAGGACTTCCTCTTCGGCCGGATCGACCTGCTCCTGGGCAAGGACGGCAAGAAGGGCCCGGACGGCGCGTACACCTCCGTCGAACCCGCCGACGGAGCGATCGCCGACGGCCACGCCGCCATCGCCGAGACCCTGCACATCGGCCGCCTCGGCGTGCTGGACGCCGACTACAGCCCGCTGGTCATCGACTGGCGCGCCCCCGCCGCCGCCCCCTTCTACCGGGCCACCCCGGTCGCGCCCGGCCGCGTCGTACGCCGCCGGGTCATCCGCTCCAAGGGCCGCCGCGTCCTGGGCGTCGAGGACGACCTGATGCGCCCGGAGATCACCGCGACGCTGGACGGCGAGGAGCTGCCCGCGGTCGGCGACGGCGCGCTGATGGCCGCCCTGGGCCGGGCCCGCAGCCACACGATGCGCGACATCGTCGCCTCCATCCAGGCCGAGCAGGACATGGTCATCCGGGCCCCCGCCGCCTCCGTCACGGAGGTCGAGGGCGGCCCCGGCACCGGCAAGACGGCGGTGGCGCTGCACCGCGCCGCCTACCTCCTCTACCAGGACCGCCGCCGCTACGCGGGCGGCATCCTCATCGTCTCCCCGACGCCGCTGCTCGTCGCGTACACCGAGGGCGTCCTGCCGTCCCTCGGCGAGGAGGGCCAGGTCGCCATCCGCGCGCTGGGCTCCCTGGTGGACGGTGCCGAAGCCACCGCGTACGACTCCCCGGCCGTGGCCCGCGTCAAGGGTTCCAGCCGCATGCAGAAACTGCTGCGCAAGGCGGCGCGGGGGGCCCTGGAAATGGCCGGTACGGCGTCCGCGGGGGCCTCCAAGCCGACCGCCGCGCCCCCCGACGGGCAGCTCGCCTTCGGCGAGGAGGACGACGAGCCCGCAGAGGCCCCCGCCGGACCTCCGGACCGGCTGCGCGTCGTCGTCTTCGGCGCCCGCGTCGAACTGGAAGCACGCGACCTGCACCGCATCCGGCACTCCGCCCTCGGCGGCACCGCGCCCGTCAACCTGCTGCGCCCGCGCGCTCGCCGCCTGATCCTGGACGCCCTCTGGTCCCGCTCCGGCGCCGCCAAGCGCTACACCGACCCCGAGCTGGCCGCCGAGGCGCGCCAGGCCTTCGACGAGGACATCACCACCGAGCCGGATTTCCAGGACTTCCTGGACGCCTGGTGGCCGGAGCTGACCCCGCGGGGCGTGCTGGCCGCCATGGCCGACGAGCGCCGTCTCGGCCGCTGGGCGCGCCGGGTGCTCAATCAGCGCGAGGTGCGCAAGCTGGCCCGCTCCCTGAGCCGTCTGGACGACAAGGGGCAGGGGCCGCTGTCGGTCCACGACGTGGCGCTGCTGGACGAGCTCCAGCTGATCCTCGGCGCGCCGCCCCGGCCCGCCAGGCCCCGCGACGCCGATCCGCTGGACCAGCTCACCGGTTTGGAGGAGCTGAGTACGTACGGCGAGCGGATGTCCGGCGGCGGCCGCGGCAGACGCGAGCGACTGGAGGAGGAGCGTACGGACTACGCCCACGTCATCGTCGACGAGGCGCAGGACCTGACGCCCATGCAGTGGCGGATGGTCGGCCGGCGCGGCCGGCACGCGACGTGGACGGTGGTCGGCGACCCGGCGCAGTCGTCCTGGTCCGACCCGGACGAGGCGGCCGTCGCCCGCGACGAGGCGCTGGGCACCCGCCCGCGCCGCCGCTTCACCCTCACCGTCAACTACCGCAACCCCGCCGAGATCGCGGAGCTGGCGGCGCGGGTGCTGGCGCTGGCGATGCCGGGCATGGAAGCGCCGGAGGCGGTCCGTTCCACGGGCCTGACGCCGCGTTTCGCGGTCGCCGACGACGCCGACCTGGCCGGGTCCGTACGGGACGCGGCCCGGCTGCTGCTGGACGAGGTGGACGGCACGGTCGGTGTCGTGGTGGCGATGGAACGCCGCGCGCAGGCCCGCCGCTGGCTGGCGGGGCTGGGCGACCGGGTGGTGGCGCTGGGTTCGCTGGAGGCCAAGGGCCTGGAGTACGACGCGACGCTGGTGGTCTCGCCCGCCGAGATCGCGGACGAGTCGCCGGCCGGGCTGCGGGTGCTGTACGTGGCGCTGACCCGGGCCACCCAGCAGCTGACCGTGCTGTCCGGGGCGCGCGACGAACCGGACGAGGACGGGGTGCCGGACCTGCTCAGGGACTGAAACGGCCGGGGTGTCCCTGGTGGGTGCCCCCGGGTGTCCGCCGAACGGCGGTGCCCCGCCGCGAAAGAAGGTGGCGGGACGGGATTCGCTTCCAGGGATGGTTTGTTAGCCTTGGTGGTGGCACCGGCCCGATCCAAGCCCCGGGCCCAACCATAGTCGCTACGAGCGACCACTTGCCGCGAGGCGAGCATGGCGGGTCGGTGTCACTGAACCACACGACGGGCGCCTTCCGGAGCAATCCGGAAGGCGCCCGTCGGCGTTCGTGCAGTGTTCATCCACGGTTGCCGGACACGTCTTCCTTTCGCCCAGCCTCTCTCGTATGGTGGAAAAGCCTTTCCGTAAAGGGGGCTGGTTACCGTGTACCGGCTGGTAGGTGGGACGATCGGTCCTCGCACTCCGGCCTGATCCCGCCGCGGACTCCGGAGCGGCGCGCAGAGAGAAACAAGGGAAAGCAGAGGAAGTCGGCCATGGCAACGGCGCCTAGCGTCTCGTATTCGATGACGGTGCGACTGGAGGTTCCCGCAAGCGGTACGGCGGTCAGCCAGCTCACCACGGCCGTGGAGTCCTCCGGCGGCTCCGTCACCGGCCTCGATGTGACCGCCTCCGGCCACGAAAAGCTCCGCATCGACGTCACCATCGCCGCGACCTCCACCGCCCACGCGGACGAGATCGTCGAGAAGCTGCGAGGCATCGAGGGCGTCTCGCTCGGCAAGGTCTCCGACCGTACGTTCCTGATGCACCTCGGCGGCAAGATCGAGATGCAGTCGAAGCACCCCATCCGCAGCCGTGACGACCTGTCGATGGTCTACACCCCCGGCGTCGCCCGGGTCTGCCAGGCCATCGCCAACAACCCCGAGGACGCCCGCCGCCTGACGATCAAGCGCAACAGCGTCGCGGTCGTCACCGACGGCTCCGCCGTGCTGGGCCTGGGCAACATCGGCCCCAAGGCCGCGCTGCCCGTCATGGAGGGCAAGGCGGCCCTCTTCAAGCGCTTCGCCGGCATCGACGCCTGGCCGCTGTGCCTGGACACCCAGGACACCGACGCGATCGTGGAGATCGTCAAGGCGATCGCCCCCGGCTTCGCGGGCATCAACCTGGAGGACATCTCCGCGCCCCGCTGCTTCGAGATCGAGGCCCGGCTGCGCGAGGCCCTGGACATCCCGGTCTTCCACGACGACCAGCACGGCACCGCCATCGTGGTGCTCGCCGCGCTGACCAACGCGCTGCGCGTGGTGGACAAGAAGTTCGAGGACGTCCGCGTGGTGATGTCCGGCGCCGGCGCCGCCGGTACGGCCATCCTCAAGCTGCTGATGGCGGCCGGCGTCCAGCACGCCGTCGTCGCCGACATCAACGGCGTGGTGCACGCCGGCCGCGAGGACCTGGTCGACGCCGACCCCGACTCGCCGCTGCGCTGGATCGCCGACAACACCAACCCGGAGGGCGAGACCGGCACCCTCAAGGAGGCCGTCGTCGGCGCCGACGTCTTCATCGGCGTCTCCGCCCCCAACGTCCTGGACGGCGACGACGTCGCCAAGATGGCCAAGGGCGCGATCGTGTTCGCACTCGCCAACCCCGACCCCGAGGTGGACCCCGCGATCGCGCGGCAGACCGCCTCCGTCGTGGCCACCGGCCGCTCCGACTTCCCCAACCAGATCAACAACGTGCTGGTCTTCCCGGGAGTCTTCCGCGGCCTGCTGGACGCCCAGTCCCGTACGGTGAACACGGACATGATGCTGGCCGCGGCCGGCGCGCTGGCGAACGTCGTCCTGGACGACGAGCGCAACGCGAACTACATCATCCCGAGCGTCTTCAACGACAAGGTCGCGGGCGCGGTGGCCGACGCGGTGAAGGAAGCCGCGAAGGCCGCGGGAGAGGCTGTGACGGCCGCCACGACGGCCTGACCGCCCGGCGCGTCGCGTGACACGGGGCCCGCGGCGCCCCCATAGGGTGGCGGGCAGCAGACGGCCGCCGCCCTGCGGGGCCGGCCCGGCGGGGCACGGTGCGGGACGTCACCACTCTGAGGCAGTGGCGCTTTCCGTGTGACCCTCCTGGGTGCCGGATTGGCTTTACCGCCGCAGGTGGGGGCAGGATGCGTATCCGGGCGCGAGGGTCTGTCAGCAGACCCGGGTCCGGGCACCGTCCAAGGGCCCTGGCAGCATCGGCTTCGATCTCACGCCTCATTGGCAAGAAGAACACGGGAGTACAAACATGAACCGCAGTGAGCTGGTGGCCGCTCTGGCCGACCGTGCCGAGGTGACCCGCAAGGACGCCGACGCCGTTCTGGCCGCGCTCGCCGAGACCGTCGGCGAGGTCGTCGCCAAGGGCGACGAGAAGGTCACCATCCCCGGCTTCCTGACCTTCGAGCGCACCCACCGTGCCGCTCGCACCGCGCGCAACCCGCAGACCGGCGACCCGATCCAGATCCCGGCCGGCTACAGCGTGAAGGTCTCCGCGGGCTCCAAGCTCAAGGAAGCCGCCAAGGGCAAGTAAGCCGCCGGGGGCCCGACCGGCCCCCTGGTGACACAGGCGTGAGGGCGGCCGTCCCCTTCGGGGGACGGCCGCCCTTTTGTCTGCGCGGTGTCCGGCGCCCGGCGCCCGGCGTCCGGGGCCCCGGCGTCCGGCATCCCGGGGTTCCGGCGTCCCGGGGCCCGGCATCCGGAGTACGGCGTTCAGCGGCCACGGAGGCGGCCAGAAGGCCCGCGGATGGGGCCAGTGGGCCTCTTGTGGCTTCTGATGTCTCCTGTTGCTCTACAGGGGCGTAGAAGCGGCTTGGGGGGAGTGGCCGACGGGAGACGGCGCGAGGGTGGGCATGTGGACGGCCCGTCACCGGCAGAATCACGGCATCCCCGACACGGCATCCCCGACACGGCATCCCCGACACGGCATCCCCGACACGGCATCCCCGACACGGCATCCCCGACACGCCGCCCCCTCCGTCATCCCCGCCCCCGTCACCCCCGCCCCCGTCACGTCACCCTCGTCACATCACCCCTCGCGCGCCCGTCGCATCCGCAATGCCCGGAGGCGCCACCCGCGAGCGCCACCCGACTCGAAGACCTGAATTCAACCATTCGCAACAGCAAATGACATTCGGCCTGGCGTCGGCGTCCCGAACGCAGCAGAAGGGCGGCCGTCCCTCGGACGGCCGCCCTTCCCGCCTCCCGGCGGATGTGCGCGGACCTGACGCCCGCCGCGCCTCCTCGGGCGCCCGGGCGCTCAGTCGCTCAGTGCCCCGTTCGGCAGCTCCACGTGCGCTCCCAGGCTCACGAGCTTCTCCATGAAGTTCTCGTAGCCCCGGTTGATCAGGTCGATGCCGTGCACGCGCGAGGTGCCCTGCGCCGCGAGGGCGGCGATCAGATACGAGAAGCCGCCGCGCAGGTCGGGAATGACCAGGTCGGCGCCCTGCAACTTGGTCGGCCCGGAGACGACGGCCGAGTGCAGGAAGTTGCGCTGCCCGAAGCGGCAGGCGCTGCCGCCCAGGCACTCGCGGTACAGCTGGATGTGCGCACCCATCTGGTTGAGCGCCGACGTGAAGCCGAGCCGGGACTCGTACACCGTCTCGTGGACGATGGACAGGCCGGACGCCTGCGTCAGGGCGACGACCAGCGGCTGCTGCCAGTCGGTCTGGAAACCGGGGTGTACGTCGGTCTCCAGGGCGATCGCGTCCAGCGAGCCGCCCGGGTGCCAGAAGCGGATGCCCTCGTCGTCGATCTCGAAGGCGCCGCCGACCTTGCGGTAGGTGTTCAGGAAGGTCATCATCGAGCGCTGCTGCGCGCCGCGCACGTAGATGTTGCCCTCGGTGGCCAGTGCCGCGGACGCCCAGGAGGCCGCCTCCAGGCGGTCCGGGAGCGCGCGGTGGTTGTAGCCGCCCAGCCTGTCGACACCGGTGATCCGGATGGTCCGGTCGGTGTCCATGGAGATGATCGCGCCCATCTTCTGCAGAACGCAGATCAGGTCCTCGATCTCCGGCTCCACGGCCGCGTTCGACAGCTCGGTGACGCCTTCCGCCAGGACGGCGGTCAGCAGCACCTGCTCGGTCGAGCCGACGGACGGGTACGGCAGGCGGATCTTGCAACCGCGCAGCCGCTGCGGGGCCTCCAGGTACTGGCCGTCCGCCCGCTTCTCGATGGTCGCGCCGAACTGGCGCAGCACGTCGAAGTGGAAGTCGACCGGGCGGCCGCCGATGTCGCAGCCGCCCAGGCCCGGGATGAAGGCGTGGCCGAGGCGGTGCAGCAGCGGGCCGCAGAAGAGGATCGGAATGCGCGAGGAGCCGGCGTGCGCGTCGATGTCGGCGACATTGGCGCTCTCCACGTGCGACGGGTCGAGGATGAGCTCGCCCGCCTCGTCACCGGGGCGCACCGTGACGCCGTGCAGCTGCAGCAGGCCGCGTACGACGCGTACGTCGCGGATGTCGGGCACATTGCGCAGTCTGCTCGGGCCGCTGCCGAGCAGCGCGGCGACCATGGCCTTGGGCACGAGGTTCTTCGCGCCGCGAACCCGGATCTCGCCCTCCAGCGGGGTGCCGCCGTGGACAAGCAGTACGTCGTCGGTAGAGACGGTCATGGATCTCGCGTTCCTGGAGACGGACAGGGGGCCAAGGGGAAATGGTAAGGGCGGTGGAGGGGGTGCCCGTAGGCCGGAACGGGTTCGGGGCGTGTAATGGCTTTGTCACAACACCCTCCGCTACGGTCCGCCTTTGCTCTGTAATCGACATTCGGACAGTTGCGTACGACTACACCCCACTATGTCTCCTCTGTCACCGCCCTGTGCGCCGGGGCTGCCGTCGTACGCCCTGCGCTGCTCTCGCCCGGGTACCGCAGTTGACTCCCCGCCGCGGTCCGAAGTGCGGGATCATGTCCCCATGACCGAGGTGTCCTCGCTCACCGGCCGGCTGCTCGTCGCCACACCGGCGCTCGCCGACCCGAATTTCGACCGCGCGGTGGTGCTCCTGCTCGACCACGACGAGGAGGGGTCCCTCGGCGTGGTCCTCAACCGCCCGACGCCCGTGGGCGTCGGCGACATCCTCCAGCCGTGGGCGCCCCTGGCCGGCGAGCCCGGCGTGGTCTTCCAGGGCGGCCCGGTCTCGCTGGACTCGGCCCTTGGCGTGGCCGTGGTGCCGGGCGGCCCCGAGACCCCGGAGAGCGCGCTGGTCGGCGACGGCCCGCTGGGCTGGCGCCGCGTGCACGGCGCCATAGGGCTGGTGGACCTGGAAGCCCCGCCGGAACTGCTCTCCACGGTGCTCGGCAGCCTGCGGATCTTCGCCGGTTACGCGGGCTGGGGCCCCGGCCAGCTGGAGGACGAACTGGTCGAGGGCGCCTGGTACGTCGTCGAATCCGAACCGGGCGACGTGTCGTCCCCGGATCCGGAACAACTTTGGCGAGCAGTCCTGCGCCGCCAGCGCAACGAACTCGCGATGGTGGCGACGTACCCGGACGACCCGTCCCTGAACTGACGCCCCAACCCCCGGATTCCGCCCCACCCCACCCGGGTAAACCCCCGGTGGGGGAATGCAAGCGCGCGCCCGTAGGCCGCCACCCCCGCCGCCCCAAACCCCGAACCCCGGCCCCCGGACCCCGAACCCCGGGCGACCCGGATTCCGCTCGGCTCCACCCGGGTAAGCCCCCGGTGGGGGAATGCAAGCGCGCGCCCGTAGGCCGCCACCCCCCGCCGCCCCGAACCCCACCGGTTCCGCCCCTACCGCCCCGCCTTCAGCTCCGGCCCCTCCCACCTCGACCGCGATCCCCGCCCCCACCGAAGAACCGTTCCGCCAGTGGATGGGCGCCCCGGTTGGGCAGGGCGAGGCGAACGGTCACCGGTGGAGCGTTCTTCAGGCGTACGAAGCGGATGCCCGGATGGGTGTGGCGCGTGGCCACCTCCTGCGGGGCCACGCCCACCCCGTGTCCGGCGGCCACCGCCTCCAGCCACTCGTCGAAGTTGTCCGCCGTGCAGGCCAGGCGCGGGCGCCGGTCGGCGGGCCACAGTTCGGGGCGGGTGCTGCCGGTGACGGTGTTCACGACGAGCGGGTGGTCCGCCAGTTCGGCCCAGTCCAGCACCCGGCGGCGCGCCAGGGACGCGCCCGCGCCGCCTCGGCCGACGGCGGCGACCCGCGGCTCGTGCAGCAGTACCCGGGTGCGGACGTCCGCGTCCGGCGGGGCGTCGCCGCGCAGTACGGCGATGTCCGACTCGCCGGTGTCCAGTCCCGCCAGCGGCGTGTCCCGGCGGACCAGCCGTACCCCGGCCCCGGTGGCCGCCTCGAACTCCGCGTTCAGCTCGGCACAGGCGGCGGGCAGCAGTGACGTGAAACCGAGCCGCAGCACGGGCTGCCCACCGGGCGCACGCAGCGCGGCGGACAGCCGGGGAAGCAGCGACGCCAGTTCGGCGTACAGTCGACGGCCGTCCTCCGTCAGCTCGACGCGCCGGGTGGTGCGGTCCAGCAGCCGCGTGGCAAGAACCTCCTCCAGGGCCCGTACGGACTTGGTCAGCGCGGGCTGCCCGACGCGCAGCCGGTCGGCGGCATACGTGAAACCGCGCTCCTCGGCAACGGCCATGAAGGCACGCAGGTGCCGCAGTTCGACCCCGTCGAGCCCGTCCGTGCCACGCGCCACTCCCGCCACCGGCCCCGCGCCCACCGTCATGTCCACGTCCTGCCGTCGCCCTCCACCGAAGCGCCTCCGCGCTCATCCGCACGTGGCTGTCCGCACACGTCCCCGCCGGGCGCACATCGCTCCGCGCGGCCACTTCCCCGAACGTCCGGAGGGCTGCTGTGCTTCCCGGGCGAGGCGAGGCGGGGCGGGGCGGGGTGGCCGACAGACCGGAGCAGCGCCTTCGCTCAGCTCAACGCCTCCTCGATGGCCTCAAACACGTCCGCGTCGGTCTCCTGCTGCCAGGACGGCAGGTCGGGCCAGTCGGCCACGTAACCGGGCTTGGGGTCTTCGAAGTGCCGGAACATCTGGGCCGTCCAGCACGTCGCGACGAAGCGGCTCTTCTGCTCGCGGGACAGTTTCGAGGAGCGGCCCCCGCTGACCTCGATGAACTGACGGACCTGCGCATAGACAGCCCCGGCGGCCGCACGCTCCCACTGCGGGATGTCGTCCCACGGAGTGACGTAGCCGGGCTTGGGCTCCCCGGGGAAGTGCCGGCGCACTCCCGCGATCCAGCTCTCCCGGAACAGCCGTGCACCTTCACTCTGCGACATGCCGACCCCTTCCGTCACGGCGTGCCCGGCGAGGCGCTCTCCGCCCTCGGCTCCGCCGGCGCGGCTCGACGCCGATCCGCTGCCGTACACAACACACCTATTCCCCCTGGGCATCAATTCCCCCACTCCGGCATTTCCCCCGCCTTAGGGAGCCCGCCTACGTTCCTCCGGTCGGTGCACAAGGGCTTACGGAACAGGGGAGTTGACAGCGATGCGCAAGGTCTGGTTGTTGGCGCTGGGGGCGTTCGCGCTCGGGCTCGACGCTTACGTGATGGCGGGGCTGCTGCCGGTGGTCGCGCACGACCTCGGTACGACGGTGTCGCTGGCGGGGCAGATGGTGACGGTGTTCACGCTGGCGTATGCGGTTGCCGCGCCGTTGGTCGCGGGGCTGCTGTCGGGGGTGCGGCCGCGCGGGGTCATTCTCTTGGCGCTGGCGGTGTTCACGGTGGGGAACGCCGCCACGGCGCTCGCGCCCGCGCTGGGGGCGTTGCTGGGTGCGCGGATCGTGGCGGGCGCCGGGGCGGGCGTCTACGCGGCGCTGTCCACGGCCGCCGCCTCGGCGCTGGTGCCCGCCGAGCGGCGGGGGCGGGCGTTGGCACTGGTCATGGGTGGGATGAGTACGGGCACGGTGGTCGGTGTGCCGGTGGGGGTACTGCTGGCCGAGCACGCGGGGTGGCGGACGACGATGTGGCTGGTCACGGGGTTGGGGGTGGTCGCCCTCGCGGGGCTGGCCGGGCTGCTGCCCGCGGTGCCCGCGGATCCGCCGGTGCCGGTGCGGGCCCGGCTGGCCGCCGTCACGGACCGCGAGGTGGCGCCGATCGTGGGGGTCTCGTTCCTGGCGGCGGTGGCGAGTCTGGGGCTCTACACGTACCTGGCGCCGGTGCTGGCGTCCGCGGGGGAGTGGGCGAGGTCGCGCCGTATCTGTGGGCGTGGGGGATCGGCGGGGTGCTCGGGAGCCTTGCGGCCGGGCCGCTGGTGGACCGTACGGGGAAGATCACGGCCCTGGTCGGCGGGATCCTGGTGACGGTGGCCGCGGCTCAGGCCCTGCTGCCGCTGCTGGCCTCCGCCGCACTGCCCGGCGCAGCCGCCGCGCTGGTGGTCTGGGGCGCGGCGGGCTGGGCCCTTCAGGTGCCGCAGCAGCACCGGCTGCTCGCGCTGCGCGACGACCGCGGCACGGTGGCCCTCGCCTTGAACAACTCGGCCCTCTACCTGGGCAGCGCGGTCGGCTCCGCGCTGGGCGGGCTGGCTCTCGCGGCGGGCGTCCAGGCTTCCGCGCTGCCGTGGGTGGCGGCAGGGGTCGCGGGCCTCGGGGCCGCCCTCCACCTGCGCGCGGGCCGTCGCTCCCGGCACGCCGCGCGCGTCGGTACCCTTGGCGGTTATGAGCACTGTTGAGCCCGAGCGCGGGGCAGGTACGGGGACCCTCGTAGAGCCGACGCCGCAGACGTCGCACGGCGACGGCGATCACGAGCGCTACGCCCACTATGTCCAGAAGGACAAGATCATGGCGAGCGCGCTCGACGGGACCCCCGTCGTCGCTCTCTGCGGCAAGGTGTGGGTGCCGGGCCGGGACCCGAAGAAGTACCCGGTCTGCCCCATGTGCAAGGAGATCTACGAGTCCATGAGCGCCGGCGGCGACAAGGACAAGGGCGGTAAGGACGGCGGCAAGAAGTAGTCCGTCCGGGGGCGGCGCGCCGGCGCGCGGCTCCCCGCCCGCCTCGCGCGTGTCCGGCCCGTTCCCGTACGGGGAGCGGGCCGCACGCGTGGTACGCGCCGCACACGGAGGCCCGGTCCCCGCGGGGGCCGGGCCTCTCGGTGTGGGTGCGCCGGGCGGGTCAGTCGTTCCAGGGGGTGAGGTTGAAGATGTCGCCGCTCTCGGCGTTGGCGATGCACTGGTTGGCATAGGTGTGCTGGTAGGCGGTCGTCCTGCCGTGCCAGGTGCCGTGGGTGACGACCGTGACCGGCTGGTAGATCTTCGTGCAGGCGCGGTGGATCTGCGGGACGCGGGCGTAGTCCCCGTTGGCGAGGGCCAGCTTGAGGCAGGAGGCCTCCGGCGTCGGGTGGCTGCCGCCGGTCGGGAAGCACCGCAGGTAGGCGGCGGCGAGGAGCGGGCCGGAGGGGTCGGTGCCCTCGTGGATGGCGATGTGCTGGCGGCCGCCGGTCTCCGGCCGGGCGTCCGTGGCGGCGGCGGGGGCGGTGGCGAAGGGGAGCAGGCCCAGGGCGGCGACGGCCAGCAGGGCGGTGCGTACGGGTCTTGCGCGCATGGGTTCGGTCGGTCCTTTGTGTCGTGCGGCTGGGAGCTGCTTCCAGGGGGTGCTGCCGGGGGCCGGTCCGCGCGGACGAGGCCCGGGGCCGCTTCTGGGAGCCGAGGAGGGACATCTGATTCATAGATAGACGTACCGGGACGGAATGCCGACGAATGTGGGCCAGTGGCGGCGTGTCGCCCGCGCCGTTGCCTGATCGGCTCTTGTGGGGGAGCGTCGGCGCGCTTAGCCTCCTGAGGATTGTGCATGGCGAAACGCCCGTTGCGCATGTTGCAACGTTCCTTCAGGGGGTACCCGATGCAGCTCTCCGCCCGAACAGCCGCCCGTGCCGCGGCACTTGCCCTGGCCCTCGGCACCGCCGTCGGCTGCGCCCCGTCCACCTCCGGCGGCGGCGCCAAGGAGGACAGCAAGACCGGCACGCTGCGGGTCTGGCTCTTCCAGGAGGTCAACAACAAGCCCAAGGAAGAAGTCGTCCGCAAGGCGGTGGCGGACTACGAGGCTGCCCACAAGGGCACGAAGGTCGACGTCACCTACATCCCGGTCGACACCCGCGCCCAGCGCATCAAGGCCGCCTTCAACGATCCCAAGAGCGCCCCCGACCTCATCGAGTACGGGAACACCGACACCGCCGGCTACGTGAAGGACGGCGGACTGGCCGACGTCAGCCAGGAGTTCGGCGCCTGGAAGGACGCCAAGGACACCGACCCGACGGCCAAGCAGTCGGTGACCGTGGACGGCAAGGTCTACGGCGCGCCGCTGTTCGTCGGCGTCCGGGCGCTGTACTACCGCACCGACGTGTTCAAGGATCTGGGACTCACGGTCCCCACGACCCTGGACGAGGTCGCCACGACCGCCCGTAAGATCCGCGCGGAGCGGCCCGAGCTGTACGGGATCTCCGTCGGCGGCGCGTACACCTACGGCGCGCTGCCCTTCCTCTGGGCGCACGGCGGCGAACTGGCGACCGGCAAGGGCGACGCGTACACCGCCGCCGTGGACAGCCCGAAGGCGCAGGCGGGCATCAAGGCGTACGCGGACCTCTTCGGCGACACCAACTGCCCGGCCGCCAAGTGCGCCGAGATGGGCGGCAACGACTCCGTCGCCGCCTTCGCCGCCGGCAAGGCGGGCATGACGATCGGCGGCGACTTCAGCCACCAGGCCATGGAGGACGGCAAGGTCAAGGGCAAGTACGCCGTCGTGCCGCTGCCCGGCACCACGAAGGGCTCCATCGCCCCGGCCTTCGCGGGCGGCAACAACATCGGCGTACTGAAGAGCACTTCGCACCGCACGCTGGCCGTCGACCTGATGAAGGCGCTGGCCGGCAAGGACACCCAGCAGCGGCTGTTCGACGCGATGGGCTTCCTGCCGACGTACGGCGACGTACGGGCCGAGGCGGCGAAGAAGCAGCCGTTCGTGCAGCCCTTCGTACGGACGCTGGAGGCGGGCGCCAAGTTCGTCCCGGCCTCCCCGGCCTGGGGCGGCATCGACTCCGCGCTGGTACTGCCGACGATGTACCAGGAGATCGTCAGCGGCCGTAAGGACGTCGCCACGGCCTCCGGCGACGCGGCCAAGAAGATGAACGAGGCGTTCAAGAAGTGACGCTCACGGTCAAGGAAGCACGCCCCGGGAGCGGCCGCACGCCGCTCACCGGCGGCCGCCGGCTGCGGCCGCCGTCCCGGCACGGGAGCCGCTGGACACCGTGGCTCTACCTCGCGCCCGCCCTGGTCGTCCTCGGCGGCCTGCTCGTCTACCCGATCTACCAGCTCGGCCTGATCTCGTTCCTCGAATACACCCAGGCCCAGGTCAGCGGCGGCGAACCGACCACCTTCAAGGGGCTGGCGAACTACGCCGAACTGCTCGGCGACGGCCAGTTCTGGCAGGTGCTGCTGGCGACCGTGGTGTTCGCCGCGGCCTGCGTCCTGTGCACGCTGGTGGTCGGCTGCTCGACCGCCGTCCTGCTCACCCGCATCCGGGCGCTGCCCCGGCTGGCCCTGATGCTCGCCGCGCTCGGCGCCTGGGCCACCCCCGCCATCACCGGCTCCACCGTCTGGGTCTTCCTCTTCGACCCGGACTTCGGGCCGGTCAACCGGGTGCTGGGCCTCGGCGACTTCTCCTGGACCTACGGGCGCTACAGCGCCTTCGCGCTGGTCCTGCTGGAAGTCGTGTGGTGCTCGTTCCCGTTCGTGATGGTGACCGTCTACGCGGGCATCCGCGCCATCCCGGGCGAGGTCCTGGAGGCGGCCGCCATGGACGGCGCGTCGCAGTGGCGGATCTGGCGCTCGGTCATGGCACCGATGCTGCGGCCGATCCTCGTCGTCGTCACCATCCAGTCGGTCATCTGGGACTTCAAGGTCTTCACCCAGATCTACGTCATGACCAACGGCGGCGGCATCGCCGGGCAGAACCTCGTACTGAACGTGTACGCCTACCAGAAGGCGTTCGCCTCGTCCCAGTACAGCCTGGGCTCGGCGATCGGCATCGTGATGCTGCTGATCCTGCTGGCCGTCACGCTCGTCTACCTGCGCCTGCTGCGCCGACAGGGGAGGAACTGTGAGTACGGTCCCCACACCGGCCCCCACACCGGTCCGCACGTCAGTCCGCACGTCGGTCCGCACACCCCGGATACGGCGGCCCGGACGGCTGGCCGCCGAGGCGGGCGCGCTGCTGCTCGCCGCCGCCGTGGCCTTCCCCTGTACTGGATGGTGCTGTCCGCCTTCAAACCGGCGGGCGAGATCCAGTCCACCGAACCGGTGCCCTGGACCCTGCACCCTTCCCTGGACGCCTTCCGGCGGGTCTTCCAGCAGCAGGACTTCGGCCGCTACTTCCTGAACAGCCTCTTCGTGGCGGGCGTCGTCGTCATCGTCTCCGCGCTGATCGCCTTCCTCGCGGCGACGGCCGTCACCCGCTTCCGCTTCCGGTTCCGCACGACGCTGATGATCATGTTCCTGGTCGCCCAGATGGTGCCCGTCGAAGCGCTCACCATCCCGCTGTTCTTCCTGATGCGGGACGTCGGCGACGCCGTACCCGGCATCGGCCTGAACACCCTCGGCTCGCTGATCCTGCCGCACCTCGCCTTCTCCCTCCCCTTCGCGATCTGGATGCTGCGCGGCTTCGTCCGGGCCGTGCCCGAGGCCCTGGAGGAGGCCGCCTACCTGGACGGCGCGTCACGCGCCCGCTTCCTGTGGCAGATCCTCTTCCCGCTCGTCTTCCCCGGGCTCGTCGCCACCAGCGTCTTCTCCTTCATCAGCACCTGGAACGACTTCCTCTTCGCCAAGTCCTTCATCATCAGCGCGACGGAGAACTCCACCCTCCCGATGGCGCTGCTGGTCTTCTTCAAACCGGACGAGAACGACTGGGGCGGGATCATGGCGGCCTCGACCGTGATGACCATCCCCGTACTGGTGTTCTTCGTGCTCGTGCAGCGCAGGCTGGTGTCGGGCCTGGGCGGCGCGGTGAAGGACTGACGACACGCCCGCACGCGCCCCCTCCGGTGAACCGCACCGGCCACTCCCACCTCCCAGCCCCCGAACGGAAGGGTCAGCACATGGACGACGCAGCGACGGCGGACAGCGCCCGTACGGAGACCGACCTGATACCCCGGCCACGCGACACCCGGCCGGAGGAGGGCGCGTTCCTCCTGGGGCCGGGGACCGTACTGGACGCAGGCCCCGGTACGGAGGCCACCGCGGCCTGGCTGCGCGGCACCGTCGGCACCGCGACCGGCCTGCCGCTCCCGCCCCGCACGACCGCCGACGGCACCACCGGCGACGGCGGTTCCGGTAACGGCGGCACCGGGGCCGGCACCCCCGCGCCCGGCCCCGGCAGCGGCGTCATCCGCCTCCGCGTCGACGCCGACACCGCCGCCGCACTCGGCCCCGAGGGCTACCGGCTGACGGCTGACGGCAGCGGCGTCACCCTCCTCGGCGGCGGCGCGGCCGGCGCGTTCTGGGGCGCGCAGACCCTGCGGCAGCTGCTCGGCGCCGACGCGCACCGCCGCGCGCCCCTGCGCCCCGGACAGCGCTGGTCCGTACCGTTCGTACGGATCGAGGACGCGCCCCGCTTCGCCTGGCGCGGCATGATGCTCGACGTCGCCCGCCACTTCCTGCCCAAGGACGGCGTGCTGCGCTACATCGACCTGCTCGCCGCCCACAAGCTCAACGTCCTGCACTTCCACCTCACCGACGACCAGGGCTGGCGGATCGAGATCAAGCGCCACCCGCGCCTCACCGAGGCGGGCGCCTGGCGGGAGCGCACCAAGCTCGGCCACCGGGCCTCGCCCCTGTGGGACGACCGGCCGCACGGCGGCTACTACACCCAGGACGACATCCGCGAGATCGTGGCCTACGCCGACGCCCGGCACATCACCGTCGTCCCGGAGATCGACATCCCGGGCCACTCGCAGGCCGCCATCGCCGCGTACCCGGAACTGGGCAACACCGACGTCATCGACACCGCCACCCTCAAGCCCTGGGACACCTGGGGCGTCAACCCGAACGTCCTGGCCCCCACCGACACCACCCTCCGCTTCTACGAAGGGGTGCTGGAAGAAGTCCTCGGCCTCTTCCCCTCCCCGTTCGTGCACATCGGCGGCGACGAGTGCCCCAAGGACCAGTGGCGCGCGTCGCCGGCCGCCCAGGCCCGCATCAAGGAACTGGGCCTGGCCGACGAGGACGAGCTGCAGAGCTGGTTCATCCGGCACTTCGACAGCTGGCTCGCCGACCGCGGACGCCGCCTGATCGGCTGGGACGAGATCCTGGAAGGCGGCCTCGCGCCGGGCGCCGCGGTGTCGTCCTGGCGCGGCTACGCGGGCGGCATCGCCGCCGCCCGGGCCGGCCACGACGTCGTCATGTGCCCCGAGCAGCAGGTCTATCTGGACCACCGGCAGGACGGCGGCGCCGACGAACCCGTACCGATCGGCTACGTACGGACCCTGGAGGACGTCTACCGCTTCGAGCCGGTGCCCCCGCAGCTGACGCCGGACGAGGCCGCCCGCGTCCTCGGTACCCAGGCCAACGTCTGGACCGAGGTGATGGAGAACCAGCAGCGCCTGGACTACCAGGTCTTCCCGCGGCTCGCCGCCTTCGCCGAGGTCGCCTGGTCGCGGCTGCCGGCCCCCGAGGACCGCGACCACACCGGCTTCACCCGCCGGATGGACGCCCACTACCACCGCCTGGACGCCCTCGGCGTCGACTACCGGCCGCCCGGTGGCCCCTTCCCGTGGCAACGGCGCCCCGGGTTGCTCGGACGTCCGATCGAGGGGTCGCCCCCAAACGTGTGAGCCGGGGCTGATGCGGGCGGCCGGAGCCCGCGGTACCTGGGACGGTGGTTCCCGCGGAACGCACTGAAGGCAGCCAAGGTGAGACATGTCCGGTACAGCGCACCAGGCGGGGTCGGGAACGTCCGCCCGCACACCGCACGGCCCCCGGCCCCGGCCACAGCCGGAGGCCGTGCCGGGACGCCGTCCCGCACGTCACGCCTGCTCCACCGCTCCCCGGCCGCCGTCCGCCGCCCGCCCGGCGCCGCCGCCCGCCGGCGCGCGTCCCGAACGTCCCGAACGCCCCGAACACCGGCCATGTCCCGTACGCGGCGCGCCCGCTGCCGTCCGAAGGCGTCCGGAACCCGGGCCCTAGCGCCGCGGGCCTGCAAAGATGTGCCAGAGTTGCCACGTCCGGACCGTGAGCACGTACCGTACGGCGGAGCGGAACAGCCGGGACACCGGGGAAGGGGCAGCTGGGTTGACCACGCACGCACCGCAGGCTTCGCAATCGGTGACGTTGCCGGCCTCGCTCGACGAGGCCGTGGCGGCGCTCGCCGCCATGCCCGCCGCCGTGCCCGTCGCGGGCGGTACGGACCTGATGGCCGCCGTCAACTCCGGGCTGCTGCGGCCCGCGAGACTGGTGGGCCTCGGCCGGATCAGCGAGATCCGCGGCTGGCAGTACCAGGACGGCCACGCCCTGCTCGGCGCGGGCCTGACCCTCGCCCGGATGGGACGCCCCGACTTCGCCGCCCTCATCCCCGGCCTCGCCGCCGCCGCCCGCGCCGCCGGACCCCCGCAGGTACGCAACGCCGGCACCCTCGGCGGCAACATCGTCACCTCCGCGCCCACCGGCGACACCCTGCCGGTGCTCGCCGCCCTCGAAGCGAACCTCGTCGTCGCCGGACCCGGCGGCGCCCGCCGCGAGGTCCCCGTCAGCCACCTGCTGGCCGGCCGCGAGATGCTGCGCCCCGGCGAACTCGTCGGCTACGTACGGGTGCCGCTGCTGCACGCCCCGCAGACCTTCCTGAAGGCCACCGGCCGCACCGGCCCCGGCCGCGCCACCGCCTCGGTGGCGCTCGTCCTGGACCCGGCCCGGCGCGGCGTGCGCTGCGCGGTCGGCGCGGTGGCCGCCATGCCGCTGCGGCCCCTGGAGGCCGAGCAGTGGGTGGCCTCCATCATCGACTGGGACGGCGACCGCACACTGGTGCCCGAGGCGCTGGCCGCCTTCGGCGACTACGTGGCCGCCGCCTGCATCCCGGACCCGCCACCGCCGCAGGACGGCACGGAACCGCAGACCCTGCCGCCCGCCGCACTGCACCTGCGCCGTACGGTGGCGGCCCTGGCCCGCCGAGCACTTGGGAGGGCGCTCTCGTGAGCGACGCCGACCGCCCCGACCGTAACGACCGGCGCAACAGCCCCGAGGACACCCAGCCACTGCGCGTGGTGCGGCCGCAGGACCGCCAGCGCTGGGAACCACTGCCCCAGGGCAACGAGTACGAGTCGGAGGCCACCGCCTTCGTCCAGCTCCCGGACGGCTTCACCAGCGGCCCCTACCCGGGCGGTTACGGCTACCAGGGCTACCCGGACCCGCACGGCACCGGCACCCCGGACGCCCACGGCGGCGTGCCCGGCGCCGTCGACCACGGCGGTTACGCCGCCGACCCGCTCGCCGCGCCCGGCCACGGCTACACCCCGCCGTCCTCCTTCGCGCCGCCCACTCCGGGCGCGACGACCGACCCGTCGGCCACCGGCCAGTGGACGCTGCCCTTCGCGGACGCCCCGGCCACCGACCTGCCCGCCCACGGGCTGACGGACGGCGGCCCGCACACCGGCGTGCCCGGCGGCCACTACGCCGACGGCACGGACGGCGCGTCGCACGCGCTCTGGCCCGCCGCGGGCACCGACGGGTCCAGCGGCACCACGGGCCAGTGGGCGATCCCGACCGCCCCGGACGAGATGCTGGAGGAGTCCGGCGAGTACCTGCTGGGCGACGACCGTACGCACCCGGCCTCCGGGTACGGCACCGCGTACGGCCCCTACGACCACGGGCACGGCCACGGCCACGCCCCGGTGGACCCGGCGGCGACCGGCCAGTGGCACTTCACCACCGACCAGCACACCACCGACCAGCACACCGGCGCCGGCCACCTGCCGTACGGACAGCAGCCGCACCGCCCCGCCGACCAGGTGACCCCCGGCTACGACCCCGGCCACCACGTGCCCGCCTCCGGCGACAGCGCGGGCGGCACGCTGGGCGGCGCGGGCAACTGGTCCCTGCCCGCCGACGCGCTGGCGCAGTGGCCGCCGCGTGCGGAGCCGGTGGACGACCCGCAGGGCGAGACGCCTGGGCACGACGATGCGCCGGCGCACGGTGGGGCGCCCGGCCATGAGGGCGCGCCGGTGCAGGGTGAGGTGGCGCCGCACGGTGACGGGCTGCCGCAGCAGGAGGCGGAGCCGGGGCCGGAGTTGAAGCCGGAGCCGGTGCCGGTGTCGGTCCCGGTGTCGGAGCCCGAGCCCGGGGAGACGTCGGCCAGGCCGCCCAGGAGCCCGTGTCCGGCCCGATCGCCCTCGGCCCGGCTGCCGCCGACGTCGACGGACCGCCCGTGGACGAGAGCGGGACGCCTGCTGCCGGGACTCGTACGGACGCCGAGGCCCCCAGGGACGCACACACTCGTACGGACGTCGGGACTCGTACGGACGCGGAGGCTCGTACGGACGAGGCCACCGCCGGAACCTCGGCGGACGCCACCGCCGAAGCAGGCGTCGAGCCCGGTGCCACCCCGGCAGCCGACACCCGTGCCGCCACGGACGCGCCCCCGGCCGCCGACGCTCAGCCCGCCGCCCCCGAGGCGGCCGGGCCGGAGGAGGCTGCCGAGGCCGCGACCCCGGAAGCCGGGACCGGAACCGACCCGGAGCACGGAACCGCACCCGCACCCGCACCCGCAACCGCATCCGCACCCGGCACGGAGACTGAGGCCCCGCCGACCGAGCCGGTCACGCCCGTCTCGGCCGAGTCCGTCGGCCAAGCCACCCCCGACGCCCCGACGGCCTCTCCCGCCGACCCCGCCGACGTGCTCCCGGAACCGGCCACCGCCCCGGAGCCCGCAGCCACCCCGGACCCCGCCGCCGCCCCCGCGGAGCCCGTCACCGTGGCCGAAGAGCCGCCCGCAGCCCCGGAACCGGCACCCGCCCCAGAAACCACCCCGCTCCCGGCCGACGACACGGCCGTAGCCCCGGCCGCGGCCGCGACCCCGGCCCTGACCCCCGCCGACGACACGACGACGGACCCCCTCCCCCTCCCCGACCCCCACGACGAACACCCGCACACCTCCTACGTCCTCTCCGTCAACGGCACCGACCGCCCCGTCACCGACGCCTGGATCGGCGAATCGCTGCTGTACGTACTGCGCGAGCGCCTCGGCCTCGCCGGGGCCAAGGACGGCTGCTCGCAGGGGGAGTGCGGCGCCTGCTCCGTCCAGGTCGACGGGCGCCTCGTCGCATCCTGCCTGGTGCCCGCCGCGACCACGGCGGGCAGTGAGGTCCGTACCGTCGAGGGTCTCGCGCAGAACGGCGCGCCCTCCGACGTGCAGTGCGCCCTCGCCGACTCCGGCGCCGTGCAGTGCGGCTTCTGCATCCCCGGCATGGCGATGACCGTCCACGACCTGCTGGAGGGCAACCACGCCCCCACCGAGCTGGAGACCCGGCAGGCCCTGTGCGGCAACCTGTGCCGCTGCTCGGGCTACCGCGGCGTGCTCGACGCGGTCAACGAGGTCGTACGGTCCCGCGCCGACGCCGCCGCGGCGGCCGAGGAGGCCGCGGCCGCCCCCGAGGAGCCCGGTACCGGCGCCGGCACCCCCGCATCCCGCACCAGGCGGGCCCCGCCGACCCGCAGGGCCCCGCTTCCCACAGCCACCACCCCCACGGGCCGCACCCCCACGGCCCGGGCGCTGATCCGCAGTCCGGAGGCTCCGTATGACCGGCACATCCGAGGGCGCCGGCGCCGTCACCGCGCCCCCCGCCGCGGGCGACCGTTCCGGCGGGCCCGCCGACCCGCCGCCGCACGGCCTCGGCGTCTCCCTCCCGCCCGAGGACGCGCCCGCCAAGACGGAAGGCGTCTTCCCGTACGCCTCCGACCTGTGGGCCGAGGGCCTGCTGTGGGCCGCGATCCTGCGCTCCCCGTACCCCAGCGCCCGCATCACCTCCATCGACACCGAACAGGCCGTGGAGATGCCGGGCGTACGGGCCGTCGTCACCCACGCGGACGTGCCGGGCGACGCCGGGCACGGCCGGGGCATCCCCGACCGCCCGGTCTTCGCGCACGACGTGGTCCGCCACCACGGCGAGCCGATCGCCGCCGTCGCCGCCGACCACCCCGACACGGCCCGGCTGGCGGCCGCGGCCATCGCTGTCGAATACGACATCCTGGAGCCGGTGACCGACCCCCAACTGGCCTTCGAAGCCGAACCGCTGCACCCGGACGGCAACCTGATCCGGCACATCCCGCTGCACTTCGGCGACCCCGAGGTGGTGGGCGAGACCATCGTCGAGGGCCTGTACCGCATCGGCCGCCAGGACCCGGCGCCGATCGGCGCCGAGGCAGGGCTCGCGGTGCCGCGCCCGGACGGCGGCGTGGAGATCTACACCGCCTCCACCGACCCGCACACCGACCGCGACCTGGCCGCCGCCTGCTTCGGGCTGGAGCCGGAGCGGGTACGCGTCGTCGTCACCGGCGTGCCCGGCGCCACCGCGGACCGCGAGGACCCGGGCATGCAGCTGTCCCTCGGGCTGCTGGCGCTGCGCACCGGCTGCCCGGTCAAACTGGCCGCCACCCGCGAGGAGTCCTTCCTCGGCCACGCCCACCGCCACCCCACCCTCCTCCGTTACCGGCACCACGCGGACGCCGAGGGCAAGCTGGTCAAGGTCGAGGCGCAGATCCTGATGGACGCGGGCGCGTACGCGGACACCTCGGCCGAGGCGCTGGCCGCCGCCGTGTCGTTCGCCTGCGGCCCGTACGTCGTCCCGCACGCCTTCATCGAGGGCTGGGCGGTCCGCACGAACAACCCGCCCTCCGGCCACCTGCGCGGCGAGGGCGCGATGCAGGTCTGCGCCGCGTACGAGGGGCAGATGGACAAGCTGGCCGCCAAGCTCGGCATGGACCCGGCCGAGATCCGGCTGCGCAACGTCATGGCCACCGGCGACCTGCTGCCCACCGGCCAGACCGTCACCTGCCCCGCGCCGGTCGCCGAACTGCTGCGCGCAGTCAAGGACGAGCCGCTGCCCGAACTCCCCAAGGACACCCCGGAGGAGGACTGGCTGCTGCCCGGCGGCCTGGAGGGCGCGGGCGAGCCGTCCGCGGTGCGCCGCGGCGTCGGCTACGCGCTCGGCATGGTCCACATGCTCGGCGCGGAGGGCGCCGACGAGGTGTCCACCGCCACGGTCAAGGTCAGCGGCTCGGTCGCCACCGTGCTGTGCGCGGCCGTGGAGACCGGCTCGGGCTTCTCGACCCTGGCCCGCCAGATCGTCCAGGAGACGCTGGGCATCGACGAGGTGCACGTGGCGGGCGTCGACACCGACCAGCCGTCCGCCGGGCGCGCCTGCCACGGCCGACACACCTGGGTCTCCGGCGGCGCCGTGGAACGCGCCGCCAAGATGGTCCGCACCCAGCTCCTGCAACCCCTGGCCCACAAGTTCGGCATGTCCACCGAACTCCTCCAGATCAACGACGGCAAGATCACCTCGTACGACGGCGTCCTGAGCACCACCGTCGCCGAGGCCCTGGACGGCAAGGAACTCTGGGCCACCGCCCAGTGCCGCCCCCACCCGACCGAGCCCCTGGACGAGACCGGCCAGGGCGACGCCTTCGTCGGCCTCGCCTTCTGCGCGATTCGCTGCGTCGCGGACGTCGACATCGAACTCGGCACCATCCGCGTCGTCGAGATGACCGTCGCCCAGGACGTCGGCCGGGTCCTCAACCCGCGCCAGCTCCGCGCCCGTATCGAGGCCGGCGTCACCCAGGGCCTCGGCGCGGCCCTGATGGAGAACCTCCGCACCACCCGCGGCCAGATCCGCCACCCCGACCTCACCGGCTACCCCCTGCCCACCGCCCTCGACGCCCCCGACATCCGCATCGTCAAACTCGTCGAGGAACGCGACGTCGTAGCCCCCTTCGGCGCCAAACCCGCCAGCGCCGTCCCGGTCGTCACCTCCCCGGCCGCCGTAGCCTCCGCCGTACGCGCCGCCACAGGCCGCCCGATAGGACGCCTCCCGATCCGGCCTCAGGCGGCGGTGGCGCAGCAGTAGTAGGCGTTGCCTGGTGCGCACGTAGGGCGGCTCCGTACACGCGCGGAGCCGCCCCTTACGCTCTGTTCCGTGGGCGCTTCAGAGGACCTGCGGTTCGCACGAGGTCAGCCCGTGATCGATCCGTGCGCGGATGGCCGGGTGGATGCGATAGTCGTCCAAGTGCTCCGGGGCGACCCACCGGACTTCGGTTGCTTCGGACGGCTCCGGGCGGGCCTCTCCACCGATCAGACGAGCGCGGAGGCAGACGTTGACGGGCTGGCGTACTTCGTCGACGCGGTCTCCGTGCATATAGACGATCACGTGGTCGGGAGAGGAGAAGACTCCTACCAGTCCGATGACCTCAACGTGATATCCGGTCTCTTCGTGGCATTCGCGCACACCGGTCTGGCCGACCGACTCTCCCTTCTTCACGCCTCCCGTGGGGATGGTCCACAGGTCGTTGTCCGCGCGTTTGAGGAGCAGCAGGCGCCCTTGGTCGTCACGGACGAAGACGGACGCGGACGGCTTGCGGCTCGTCGGCTCCGGCGCTTCGGGGTCCTGCCAGTAGTCGATCCTGCGCGTCTTCCTGGTCATCGGGACTCCAGCGTGTCTTCGGCGGGGCGAGCGGAAGCCCATACCCTTTCGTACGACTCCACGTAAGTGCTGAAATAGCTGCCGTCCATCCGGCGCAGGTGCATGGTGGGAGTGAAGGCTGCCAGCACCCCGTACGCGTGTACATTCACGATCATCTCGTCGTCGAACCGGTAGATCGAGTTGTACAACGGCGTATCGTGCAGTCGAATCTGCACCGTGTCAGGCCCGAGTTGACCGTAGTGGTTGAGAACGGAGCTGACTCTTCCCGATACGCCGCCCCCGATGCGATACTCGCGATCTCTCGAAGCCAGTTGGGTACCGGTCGGATCGCCCAGGAGAATACGTACACGCGCACCAGCCCTGGCCTTGTCGGCCAGCGTGGGCAGCCAGTCAGGGTGCTCCTCGGTGAGGAAGAGGCCGGCGAAAGCCAAGAGGTCGATGTCCCGTTCGGAGCTCCGCAGCAACTCCATCCACAGGTGCCGGGGGACATCACTTCGGCGCGGGTAGGTCGCCACCATCTCGGCACCCGCGAGGGAGGACCCGTTGACAGCTTCGGGCCAGAGATATGACTCGTCTTCCTGGAGGATGGCAGCCACGCGGTAGCGAGTACGCGGGTAGGGGACCTTGCCGCTGAGCCACCGCTCCACGGTTTTGGTCGATACTTCCGACGCATCGGCGAGAGAGGCGATGTCGAGCCCAGCTCGGTGCATGGCACGGCGGAGCCGTTCGTTGACCATCCCAACAGCATAGACACCGAGGACGACTTGGCGTCCGGAAGATGTCCGAAGATGTCTAGCGGTGTAGATGCGCTGTCTCGCGCACCCCGCGAACATGGGCCGTATCAGCCTCTTCCGCGACCGTGGGGGTCGCCACGGGGCATGGCTCAACCTCAGAGAGCAGATCCACATGCACGAGGCTACCGTTGCAAGCGCCACCCGAATGACACCTGGCGGATTCCTCACCCCACCCGTTCATCTCACTGAACCATTCGATTTGGATCCGGCACCTGCCGAAGGCTGCTCCGTGTGCAAGGAGAAAGCCGTAGAGCGCCGGCAAGCCCTCGACACAGGTTTCATGGCGGTAGCGGCTTGCGCTGCGATCGAGATCGGACGTCACCCGGGGCACCGGGTGAAGCCGGGTGGTGAGCCCGCAGCTCTTCCGAGGCCGTGACAGGATTCGAACCTGCGTAACCGGATTTGCAATCCGGCCCCTGAACCGCTCGGGCACACGGCCGTGTTGAAGCGATGGACCGAGATTAGGCCGCGGGCCCGGGGGCGGCGCAAGGGTTTTGGGCGGGCCGGCATGTGGTTGCAATGCGGTGTTCACGAGTCCGGTTGGCCGGCCGGTTTCATGGACGTCTCAGGGTGTGTGGAGGAACTCCTCCACCGCTCGGCGGAACCGGGCCGGTTCGTCGATCCAGGGGTAGTGGCCCGCCTCGGGCAGGTGGTGTGTCCGGCCGTCGGGGAAGGAAGCGGCGACCAGTTCGCCTGCCCGTACGCCCGTCACCGCGTCCCGGCCGCCGGTCATGACGAGGACCGGGCACGTCACCTCGCGCAGGCCCGCCAGCAGTGTCTGGCGGGCCGGTTCGTCCACGCCCTGCCAGAAGGCGGCGCGCGGCACCGGGTTCAACTGGGCGGCTTCGGTGGCCGCGTGGGCTTGCTGGGGGGCCTCCCAGCGGCCGTAGGCGAGCGGGGCCGCGGTCAGGAGCAGGTCGTGTGCCTCGGCTGGGGTGGGGGTTTCCGCCAGGCGTTGTAGCGCTGCTGACGCCTCCGGCCACCATGGCTCGTCCGAGCGGGAGGTGAAGATGTCCCGTGCGTCGTCGGGGAATTCGCCTTGCAGGTGGGAGCTGGGGGTGATCAGGATCAGGCGGGTCAGGCGGGCCGGGTACGCGGCCGCGTACGCCTGCGCGGTCGCTGTCGCGGCGTCGTGGGCGAGCAGTGCGAAGCGGTCCAGGCCGAGGTGGGCGCGGAGTGCTTCCAGGTCTTCGGCCAGGTGGGGGAAGGCGTAGCGGGACGGGTCGGCGGCGGGCGGGGAGGCGCCGGTGCCACGGTTGTCCGGGATCAGCAGGTGCCGTTGCTCCGCCAGGCCGCCGAGGCCGTCCAGGTACGTGGCGTCCCGGCCGGGGCCGCCCGCCAGGCACACCAGGGGCGGCAGCCCGGAGTCGTCCGGGCCGAGTGCGCGGTAGTGCAGTTCGGCGTTGTCGTAGCTGGTGAAGTGGGGCATGGGGACAAGCTTGCCGGACGGGGGAGGGGGCGGGGACGGCCGGCGCGTGGCACGGCTTAGGTCCGGCGGCCGAGAAGATCCCCGTCCTGCGACAGGGGCGCAGACCTGTAACGCCTCTTACGCTGACCGCATGACTGCCGTGGACCCGCGTGACGCCGCCGAAGTGCCCCCACCCGCCACCGCCTTGGCACCGCCGTCCCTCGCGGACTCCGCCGCAAGCCCCGTGGCCGCCCCGCCCCTCGCGGACCCCGCCGCGAACCCGGTGGCCGCCCCGCCCCCGAAGGCGTCCTCGGCCGTACGTACCGGGCGCTCACCCTCGGCATCATCTCCGTCGTCTCGCTCATCGCCTTCGAGGCGAGCGCGGTGAACACCGCCATGCCCGCCGTCGGCCACGCCCTGGACGGCATCGAGATGTACGCGTTCGCCTTCTCCGCGTACTTCACGGCGAGCCTGTTCGCGATGGCGCTGTCGGGGGAGTGGTGCGACCGGGGCGGGCCGCTCGCGCCGCTGTTCACCGGGATCGCCACGTTCGGCGCGGGGCTGGTGGTCGCGGGGTCGGCGCAGGAGATGTGGCTGTTCGTGGTGGGGCGCGGGGTGCAGGGGGTCGGGGGCGGGCTGGTGATCGTCGCGTTGTACGTGGTGGTGAGCCGCGCCTATCCGGAGGCGCTGCGGCCGTCCGTCCTCGCGTCCTTCTCGGCGGCCTGGGTGCTGCCGGTGATCGTCGGGCCGCTCGTCGCGGGGACGGTCACCGAGCACCTGGGCTGGCGCTGGGTGTTCCTGTCCATACCCGTCCTCATTCTGCTGCCGCTGACGGTCATGCTTCCCGCGCTGCGCAAGCTGCCGCCCCGCAGGGGCGACGAAGGGATGGACCGGCGCCGCATTCTGCTCGCCCTGGCGGTGGCGGCGGGTGCCGGGCTGCTTCAGTACGCGGCCCAGCGGCGGGACTGGGTGGCTGTGGTGCCCGCGGTCGTCGGGCTCGTACTGCTGGTGCCGGCCATCGTCCGGCTGCTGCCCAAGGGGACGTTCCGGGCCGCGCGGGGGCTGCCGTCCGTCGTACTGATCCGTGGCCTGGCAGCCGGGTCGCTGCTCGCCGCCGAGAGTTTCATTCCGTTGCTGCTCGTCACGGAGCGCGGTCTGTCGACCACGCTGGCCGGGCTCTCGCTGACCGGCGGCGGCCTCACCTGGGCCCTGGGCTCGTACACCCAGAGCCGGCCGCGCCTGGAGCCGTACCGGGAGCGGATCATGGGGATCGGGATGCTGCTGATCACGGTGGCGATCCTGGCCGTGCCGCTGGTGCTGTTCGGCGGCGTGCCGGTCTGGATCGTGGCGGTCGCGTGGGTGGTGGCCGGGTTCGGGATGGGGCTGAACATTTCGAGCGGGAGCGTGCTGCTGCTGAAGCTGTCCCCGCCCGAGGACGCGGGCAGCAATTCGGCCTCGCTCCAGGTGTCCGACGCCCTCGGCAACATCACCTTCGTCGGGCTGAGCGGCCTGCTGTTCAGCGCCTTCGGCGGCGCCTCGGTCGACACGGGCGGCACGCCGGACGTGACCAACGCCGCATCCGGGCAGCCCGCCGCCTTCGCCGCGGTCTTCCTCGCCATGGCGGCGGTCTCCCTCACCGGATCGTGGGTGGCCACACGCCTGAAGCCCGCGGAAAAAGGCCTCGGGGCGGTCCCGGCCGGTGGCGGGAAGGCGGCACCGGTGCCCGGCCCGCGAACGCCGTCCGCTCCTGCGGAGCGTTAGGCTGACGCGGTTGCCGATCGCCGAGCCAGCCCGACGGAGACCGTGACTACCACCACCAGCGCCACCAACAACCACCACCTGTCCCCGGCCTTCCCCGGACGGGCCCTTGGGGTACCGCGAACAAGCTGCGCGCCTGGCAGCAGTCCGCGATGGACCGGTACATCCAGACGCAGCCGCGCGACTTCCTCGCGGTCGCGACCCCCGGCGCGGGCAAGACCACCTTCGCGCTCACCCTCGCCTCCTGGCTGCTGCACCACCACGTCGTGCAGCAGGTGACCGTGGTCGCCCCCACCGAGCACCTGAAGAAGCAGTGGGCGGAGGCCGCCGCCCGGATAGGCATCAAGCTGGACCCGGAGTACAGCGCGGGTCCGCTGAGCAAGGAGTACCACGGCATCGCGATCACGTACGCGGGTGTCGGCGTACGTCCGATGCTGCACCGCAACCGGATCGAGCAGCGCAAGACGCTGGTCATCCTCGACGAGATCCACCACGCCGGCGACTCCAAGTCGTGGGGTGAGGCGTGCCTGGAGGCGTTCGAGCCGGCCACCCGGCGGCTCGCGCTGACCGGTACGCCGTTCCGCTCCGACACCAACCCGATCCCCTTCGTGACGTACGAGGAGGGCGACGACGGCATCCGGCGCAGCTCCGCCGACTACACGTACGGCTACGGCAACGCGCTCGGCGACGGCGTCGTCCGCCCGGTGATCTTCCTGTCGTACAGCGGCAGCATGCGCTGGCGCACCAAGGCCGGCGACGAGATCGCGGCGAAGCTCGGCGAGCCGATGACCAAGGACGCCGTCTCGCAGGCCTGGCGCACCGCGCTGGACCCGCGCGGCGACTGGATGCCCAAGGTCCTCAAGGCCGCCGACCAGCGGCTGACCGAGGTCCGCAAGGCGATACCGGACGCCGGCGCGCTGGTGATCGCCTCCGACCAGGAGCAGGCCCGCGCGTACGCCAAGCTGATCCGGGAGATCACCGGCGAGGGCGCCACCCTGGTGCTGTCCGACGACAGCGGTGCCTCGCAGCGCATCGACGACTTCGCGCACTCCGAGGACCGGTGGATGGTCGCGGTCCGGATGGTGTCCGAGGGCGTCGACGTGCCGCGCCTGGCGGTCGGCGTGTACGCGACGACGATCTCCACCCCGCTGTTCTTCGCGCAGGCGGTGGGCCGCTTCGTACGGTCCCGCAAGCGCGGCGAGACCGCGTCCGTCTTCCTGCCCACGGTGCCTTCGCTGCTCGGCTTCGCCAACGAGATGGAGGTCGAGCGCGACCACGTCCTGGACAAGCCGAAGAAGGACGGCGACGAGGATCCGTACGCCGAGTCCGAGAAGGAGATGGACGAGGCCAACAAACAGCAGGACGAGGACACCGGCGAGCAGGAGCAGTTCTCCTTCGAGGCGCTGGAGTCCGAGGCGGTCTTCGACCGGGTGCTGTACGACGGCGCCGAATTCGGCATGCAGGCGCACGCGGGCAGCGAGGAGGAGCAGGACTACCTCGGCATCCCCGGGCTGCTGGAGCCGGACCAGGTGCAGATGCTGCTCCAGAAGCGGCAGGCGCGGCAGATAGCGCACAGCAAGAAGAAGCCGGACTCCGAGGCCGACCTGCTGGAGATGCCCGCCGAGCGGCGTCCGGTGGTCACGCACAAGGAGCTGCTGGAGCTGCGCAAGCAGCTGAACACCCTGGTCGGCGCGTACGTCCACCAGAGCGGCAAGCCGCACGGCGTGATCCACACCGAGCTGCGCCGGGTGTGCGGCGGCCCGCCGAGCGCGGAGGCCACGGCCGGACAGCTCAACGAGCGGATCAAGAAGGTACGGGAGTGGGCCACGCGCATGAAGTGAGCCCTGCGAAGTGATGTGGCGGCCCGCGGCCCGGACGAGGTTCCGGGGCGCGGGCCGTAGCTGTAGGTGCCCGGGGCCGTACGGAGCCGGGCTCGCCGCTGTCCGGACGTCTCCGTGTTGTACCCCAGCCCGAAAGGCCCGTGTGCGCCGCCAACCGGTCACAACCTGCGGATGTTCAGGGATAAAGCGGTCACGGAAGACCGGATTCTGGACGGACTCTTCCGCTGACCGGACCAGCTCGCTACTGTCCCGGTCACGCACACGCCCCGTGGCAGCGCCGCCGCGGAGCGCAGCCGGTGCCATGCGGCCGGCGGCCTCTTCGCGCGCGCTGCCCCGGGACCGGCAGCGCACCCCGCGGACGAGCCGCCACTCACCCGAGGAGGGGGCGTCGTGACCGCGGAGACCTCCCAGACGCTCGACCGGGGACTACGCGTCCTCAAATTGCTCGCCGACACCGACCACGGCCTGACCGTCACCGAGCTGTCCACCAAGCTGGGGGTCAACCGGACCGTGGTCTACCGCCTGCTCGCCACCCTGGAGCAGCACGCCCTGGTACGCCGTGACGTCGGCGGCCGGGCCCGGGTCGGCCTGGGCGTGCTGCGCCTGGGCCGCCAGGTGCACCCGCTGGTGCGCGAAGCGGCGCTGCCCGCCCTGCGCTCCCTGGCCGAGGACATCGGCGCCACCGCCCACCTGACGCTCGTGGACGGTACGGAAGCGCTGGCCGTGGCCGTCGTCGAGCCGTCCTGGACCGACTACCACGTCGCCTACCGCGCGGGCTTCCGGCACCCGCTGGACCGGGGCGCGGCCGGGCGGGCGATCCTCAAGGCCCGCCAGGGGCGCATCGAGGACGCCGGGCTGGCCCTGACACACGGCGAGTTGGAGGCGGGTGCGAGCGGCGCCGCGGCCCCGCTGCTCGGGGTGAGCGGCATCGAGGGCAGCGTCGGCGTCGTGATGCTCGCCGAGACGGTGCCCGAGCGGGTCGGGCCCCGGGTGGTCGAGGCGGCCCGCGAGGTGTCCGAAGCGCTGCGGTGACGGTCCGGGGCGGTGGCGGTCCGAGGCGTGCGGTCCGGGGCGGGCGCCGAGGGCGCGCGTACCCCGTCGCGCCCCGTGGTGAGAGGCCGGGCGGCCAGGTCATCTAGGGTGGCGGGGTGTCTTCTCGCACTCGCGCCCTCGGGATCTGCGCCGCCCTGGTCATCGCGCTCCTCGCCACGGTGGCCTTCGCGCCCCTGCCGTTCTCGGTCGCCTTCCCCGGCGACACGGCGGACGTGCTGGGCAAGCACAAGGGCAAACAGGTGATCACGATCAGCGGGGCGCCGACCCGCGAGACCAGTGGCCAGCTGCGGATGGCGGCGATCGTGGCGACCGGCCCGGACGCGCCGGTCCGGCTGCCGGACATCGTCAAGGGCTGGTTCCGTACCGACCAGGCCGTGATGCCGGTCGAGTCGGTCTACCCGGTCGGCGACACGGCGGAGAAGGCCGTGGAGCACAACCTGAAGGACATGCGCTCCTCCCAGGACGTCGCCACCCGCGCCGCCCTGAACTATCTGCACAAGAGCGACAAGGACGTCCAGGTCAAGCTGGACCTGGGCACGATCGGCGGGCCCAGCGCGGGTCTGCTGTTCTCGCTGGGCATCATCGACAAGCTGGCCGGGGACGGCCAGGGCGGTGACCTGACCGGCGGGCAGAAGATCGCGGGCACCGGCACGATCGCCGCGGACGGCGAGGTCGGAGCGGTCGGCGGGGTCGCGCTGAAGACGCAGGCCGCGGGCCGGGACGGCGCCACGGTCTTCCTCGTGCCGAAGTCGGAGTGCCGGGACGCGCAGGCCGAGCTGCCGGAGGGGCTGCGGCTGGTCCCGGTCAGCACGCTGTCCGGGACCGTGGACGCGCTCAAGGCGCTGAAGTCCGGCGGCAAGGTCCCCAGCTGCTGACCGGCCGCTGAGAGCCGCAGGCGGCCGGCCGGTGAGTCATCGGCAGCCGTTCAGCCGCCGTCCTTGATGAACCCCTTCTCGATCATCCATTCCTTCGCGACCTCGTGCGGGTCCTGCCCCTCCACGTCCACCTTCGCGTTCAGGCTCTGCGCGACGGCGTTGTCCAGAGCGGCGGTGACCGGCGCGAGGATGTCCGCGATCTGCGGGTACTTCTTCATCGTCGCCGCGTTCATCTCGGGCGCCGCGTTGTAGTTCGGGAAGAAGTGCCGGTCGTCCTTGACGGTCTTCAAGCCCATCGCCTTGATCCGGCCGTCGGTCGTGTAGACCTCGCCGAAGGTGCAGGCGCGGCCCTCCGCCACCTGGGTGTAGACGACGCCGCTGGTCATCTTCTTGATGTTGCCGGACGGGAGCCGCATGCCGTACGCCTTGGCCATGCCGGGCAGGCCGTCGTTACGGGCCGAGAACTCGGCCTCCGCGCACAGGGTGACCGCGCTCGGGTCCTTGCGGGACAGCGCGGCGACGTCCGACAGGGTCTCGACGCCCAGCCGTTTGTACTGCTCGGCGTTGAGCGCCAGCGCGTAGGTGTTGTTGAGCTTCGACTGCGGCAGCCATTCCAGGCCGTTGGCGCGGTCGCCGTCGCGTACCGCCTCCCACTGCTTCCGCGGGTCGACTATGGGGCGTTCGTGGCCGAGGTAGGTGATCCAGCCGGTGCCGGTGTACTCGTACATCCCGTCCGCCGTACCGGACTTGACCGCCTCCCGGGCGCCGATCGAGCCCTGGATGTTGGTCTTGTCGACGACCGAGGCGCCGGCCGCCTTGAAGGCCAGGCCCATGAGCTGGCCGAGGATGATGTTCTCGGTGAACTCCTTGGACGTCACGGCCAGTTCGGCGCCCTTGAGCGGCTGCCCCCGGCCGATCGTGCCGGGCCGCACGTCGTCGCTCATCGGGCTGCCGCTGACCAGCCCGCAGCCGCTCAGCGCGGCCGCGCCCAGCAGCAGGCAGGCGGCGGCGGCCGGTACGGTCCTGCGGGGCCGGGGCCGGGGCCGGGGCCGGCGCGGTTCTGCGGTCATGATTCCCCCACCTCCAGCCCTCGCGGGCGCAGCAGCAGTTCCACGAGCGACGCCAGCCAGTCGACCAGCAGCGCCAGCACCACCGTCAGGACGGAACCGAGCACCAGCACCGGCATCCGCTGGGTGATGATGCCCGCCGAGATCAGGTCGCCGAGCCCGCCGCCACCGCCGAAGGTGGCCAGGGTGGCGGTGCCCACGTTCAGGACGAGCGCGTTGCGCACGCCCGCCAGGATCAGCGGTACGGCCAGCGGCAGTTCGACCTTGGCCAGCACCCCGGCCGCCGACATGCCGATGCCGCGGGCGGCCTCGGTCAGCGTCGGGTCGATGGCCTTCAGGCCCGCGACGGTGTTGGCCAGGACCGGCAGTACCGCGTAGAGCACCATGCCGATGACGGCCGCCTCGGCCCCGATGCCGAGCCGGATGACCAGCAGCACCAGCAGGCCCAGGGCGGGCACCGCCTGCCCGAGGTTGGCCACCGCCACCGCGAACGGCGCGGCCCGGCGCAGCCTGGCGCGGGTCAGCGCGATGCCCAGGGGGATGGCGATGATCAGTACGAAGAAGGTCGACACGGCGGTCAGCTGGAGGTGCTGGCGCAGCGCCAGCCACACCTTGCCGTCGTCCACCGCCTGGTGCGCGATGGAGTCCAGCCGGGCGCCGCGGAACCACAGCCAGGTGGCGAGCAGCACCGCCGCCAGTACGGCGGGCAGCGTGACCGCCTTCTTCCAGGTGATCCGGCGCGGCGGCCGGGTGACGGACGCGGCGGGTGCGGCGGGTGCCGGCTCGGCCGCCAGTACGGGCCCGCGCTCCCCGGCCGCCGCCTCGTCGCGGAAGGTCACGCCGTGTACCTCGTGCTCGCCCGGCGGCCGTTCGCCCTTCGGTGGCCGGCGCCTGTCCCGGGGGCTCACGCCTTGACCCCGTGCGCGCCGCCCGCCGGGTCCACGCCCTCCTGGGCCAGCCGCGTCTGCCGCGCGCGCTGCTCCTCCAGCGCGTGCCGGTGCTCGACGGCGTCCAGCCGGTCCTCCTCCAGCAGTTCGTGGACGTTGTTCATCAGCGTCTCCATGTCGACGACGCCGGTGTACTCGCCGCGCCGCCCGGTCACCGCGACCCGGCCCGCGTTGTCGGTGAGGACCGCCTCCAGCGCGTCGCGCAGGGTCGCGTCGCGGGTGACCGTGTCGTGCACGAGCGTGCCCGCGCGGGCCAGCGAGCCCTTGGCGCGCATCAGGTCGCCGCGGCGCAGCCACTTGTAGGGGCGCCGGTGCCGGTCCAGCAGCAGGATCTCGTTGGTGGCGCCGGAGCGCAGCAGGTCGAAGATGGACTGGAGCGGGTCGTCCATCGACGCGGTGGGGAAGTCGACGACGCCGACGTCCCGTACGCGGGTGAGGTTGAGGCGTTTGAGGGCCGCGCCCGCCCCCACGAAGCCGGAGACGAAGTCGTCGGCGGGGTTGGTGAGGATGGCCTCGGGCGTGTCGAACTGCGCGATGTGCGAGCGCTCGCGCAGCACCGCGATGCGGTCGCCCAGCTTGATCGCCTCGTCGAAGTCGTGGGTGACGAAGACGATGGTCTTGCGCAGTTCGTGCTGGAGCCGGATCAGCTCGTCCTGGAGGTGGTCGCGGGTGATCGGGTCGACCGCGCCGAACGGCTCGTCCATGAGCAGGACGGGCGGGTCGGCGGCCAGCGCCCGCGCCACGCCGACGCGCTGCTGCTGCCCGCCGGACAGCTGCCGCGGGTAGCGGCCGTGGAACTCGCGCGGGTCGAGGCCGACCAGGTCGAGCATCTCCTCGACGCGGCTGCTCACTCTCGCCTTCGGCCAGCCGGTCATCTTCGGGACGAGGGCGATGTTCTGGGCGACGGTCATGTGCGGGAAGAGGCCGGAGGACTGGATGGCGTAGCCGACCTTGCGGCGCAGCCTGACCGGGTCGATGCCGGTGACGTCCTCGTCGCCGATCATGATCCGCCCGGAGGTGGGCTCGATCAGCCGGTTGATCATTCTCAGGGTGGTGGACTTGCCGCACCCCGAGGGCCCGACGAGGATCACCGTCTCGCCGGGCTTGATGTCCATGCTCACGTTGTCGACCGCGGGCGTGGGGTTGCCCGGGTAGAGCTTGCTCAGGTTCTCCAGCGCGATGCCGGCGCCGGAGGCGGTGGTGTCAGGCACGGGTCCCCCTGGAGATGGTCAGCCGTCCGAGGACGACGTACGCGGCGTCGAAGAGCAGGGCGAGGACGACGATCCCGAGTGTCCCGGAGAGCACCTGGTTGAGCGCGTTGGCGCTGCCCAGGGAGGAGATACCGCGGAAGATCTCGTTGCCCAGGCCGGGCCCGGAGGCGTAGGCGGCGATCGCCGCGATGCCCATCAGCATCTGGGTGGAGACCCGGATGCCGGTCAGGATCGGCGGCCAGGCCAGCGGCAGCTCCACCCGCACCAGCCGGGCCGTACGGGACATCCCGATGCCCTTGGCGGCGTCGATCAGCGCGGGGTCGACGCCGCGCAGACCGACGACGGCGTTGCGTACCACCGGCAGCAGCCCGTACAGGGTCAGGGCGATGACGGTGGGCGCCACGCCGAGGCCGACGATCGGCACGAGCAGGCCGATCAGGGCCAGCGAGGGCACCGTCAGGATGGTCGCCGTGGTGGCGGTGGCCAGGTTCCCGGCCCATTCACTGCGGTAGGTGGCGACGCCCAGCAGTACACCGAGCACGGTGGCGAGCACCATGCACTGGAAGACGGCGCTGGCGTGCTGAAACGTATCCGTCAGCAGCTGGGCGTGCCGGTTGCCGACGTACTCCCAGAAGCTCACACGCGCTCTCCTCGGTCAGTCCCCCGACGCTTGTTTGACCAGGGGGATGATGCGCAACGGAACTGGATTTTCCATGACGATCGCGGTGGAAGCCCGCATGATGCCATCGAAACCCACAACTCGGTCGATCACCCGTTGCAGATCGGCGTTGGAACGGGCAACGAGTCTGCACAGCATGTCCCCATGTCCCGTCGTTGTATGCAGCTCCAGCACTTCCGGTACGGACGCCAAGTGCGCCCGTACGTCGGCCCCTTGACCCTGTTTGATCTCCAGTGTCGCGAATGCGGTGACCGGGTAGCCCAGCGCCGCCGGGTCCACGTCCGGACCGAATCCCCGGATCACTCCGTTCGACTGAAGCCGGTCCAGGCGCGCCTGCGCCGTGCCGCGCGCCACCCCGAGCCGGCGCGACGCCTCCAGTACGCCGATGCGCGGTTCCTCGGCGAGCAGTTCCAGGAGTCTGCCGTCCAAATGATCGATCGCCACGGCCGTCGCCTCCGAAATCGATGGTCATCATGTACGAATCGTCCGGTGAATCGCGCGATTCGCTGTACAGCTTGCCCAGTGAACGCGCAAACTATTGCGCACCTTGTGGCCCGGAGGGAGTCTGCGGGCATGACACAGACCACGGACCACACCACCCCCACCAGTGCTCGGCAGGCCGATCCCTTCCCGGTCAAGGGGATGGACGCGGTCGTCTTCGCCGTCGGCAACGCCAAGCAGGCGGCGCATTACTACGCCACCGCCTTCGGCATGAAGCGTGTCGCCTACTCCGGACCGGAGAACGGCAGCCGCGAGACCGCCAGTTACGTGCTCGAATCCGGCGGCGCCCGTTTCGTGTTCACCTCCGTCATCAAGCCGACGACCGACTGGGGCCGCTTCCTGGCCGACCACGTCACCGCCCACGGTGACGGCGTCATCGACCTCGCCATCGAGGTGCCGGACGCGCGCGCCGCCTACGCGTACGCCCTGGAGCACGGCGCCACCGGCATCGAGGAGCCGTACGAGACCAAGGACGAGCACGGCGTCGTCGTCCGCGCCTCCATCGCCACGTACGGCAAGACCCGGCACACCCTGGTCGAGCGCACCGACTACGACGGCCCCTACCTGCCCGGCTACGTCGCCGCCGACCCCATCGTCGAGCCCGGCAAGCGCCGCTTCCAGGCCATCGACCACTGCGTCGGCAACGTCGAGCTCGGCAAGATGGACGAGTGGGTCGCCTTCTACAACAACGTCATGGGCTTCACGAACATGAAGGAGTTCGTCGGCTCGGACATCGCCACCGAGTACAGCGCCCTGATGTCGAAGGTGGTCGCGGACGGCACCCGCAAGGTGAAGTTCCCCCTCAACGAGCCTGCCATCGCCAAGAAGAAGTCGCAGATCGACGAGTACCTGGAGTTCTACGGCGGCCCCGGCTGCCAGCACATCGCGCTGGCCACCAACGACATCGTCGCGAGTGTACGGGCCATGCGCGCGGCGGGCGTCGAGTTCCTGGACACCCCGGACTCCTACTACGACACCCTCGGCGAGTGGGCGGGCGAGACCCGCGTCCCGGTCGAGACGCTGCGCGAGCTGAAGATCCTCGTCGACCGCGACGAGGACGGCTACCTGTTGCAGATCTTCACCAAGCCCGTCCAGGACCGTCCCACCGTCTTCTTCGAACTGATCGAGCGGCACGGCTCGCTGGGCTTCGGCAAGGGCAACTTCAAGGCCCTCTTCGAGGCCATCGAGCGGGAGCAGGAACGGCGCGGCAACCTCTGACACCCCGGCCCCGCCCGGGTGTCCTCCGGACGCCACCCCCACCCCGCGGCCCCGCCGGTCCTGACCCGGCGGGGCCGCGGCCCTTCCCGCGGGGAGCGGCGCTCCCGCACCCGGGACCGTCACCCGGGTGCGGGAGAGGAACCCCGGCCGCGGGGGGCCCTCGGGTGCGGGAGAGGATCTTCCGTGTACGGCCCACGGATGGGAGGCTGACGGCATGGACCTCCTCGCACGCCTGCGCGACGCCCTGCCCACGGAAGCGATCCTCACCGACCCCGACGTCACCGGCGCCTACGCCCACGACATGGCGAGCTTCTGCGAGGCCGGCACGCCCGCCGTCGTCGTCCTGCCGCGCACGGTCGAGCAGGTCCAGCACGTGATGCGCACCGCCACCGCCCTGCGCGTCCCGGTCGTCCCCCAGGGCGCCCGCACCGGCCTGTCGGGCGCCGCCAACGCCTCCGACGGCTGCATCGTGCTCTCCCTGGTCAAGATGGACCGGATCATCGAGATCAACCCCGTCGACCGGATCGCGGTCGTCGAGCCCGGCGTCGTCAACGCGGTGCTCTCCCGGGCCGTCAACGAACACGGCCTCTACTACCCCCGGACCCCTCCAGCTGGGAGGAGTGCTCCATCGGCGGCAACATCGGCACCGCCTCCGGCGGCCTGTGCTGCGTCAAGTACGGCGTCACCGCCGAGTACGTCCTCGGCCTGGACGTCGTCCTCGCCGACGGCCGGCTGCTCACCACCGGCCGCCGCACCGCCAAGGGCGTCGCCGGGTACGACCTCACCCGCCTGTTCGTCGGCTCCGAGGGCAGCCTCGGCGTCGTCGTACGCGCCGTGCTCGCCCTCAAGCCCGAACCGCCCCAGCAGCTCGCACTGGCCGCCGAGTTCCCCTCGACCGCCGCCGCGTGCGCCGCCGTCTGCGAGATCATGGCGCGCGGCCACGCCCCTCGCTGCTCGAACTCATGGACCGTACGAGCATCCGCGCCGTCAACGCGATGGCCGGCATGGGCCTGCCGGACAGCACCGAGGCGCTGCTGCTGGCCGCCTTCGACACCCCGGAACCGGCCGCCGACCTGGCCGCCGTCGGCGCGCTGTGCGAGGCCGCCGGAGCCACCGAGGTCGTACCGGCCGAGACCCCGGCCGAGTCCGACCTCCTCCTCCAGGCGCGGCGGCTGACCCTGACCGCCCTGGAACGCGTCAAGTCCGCCACGATGATCGACGACGTGTGCGTACCGCGCTCGGCACTCGCCGCGATGCTCGACGGCACCGCCGCCATCGCCGAGAAGTACGGCCTGACCATCGGCGTCTGCGCGCACGCGGGCGACGGCAACACCCACCCCACCGTCTGCTTCGACGCGAACGACCCCGACGAGTCCCGGCGCGCCCGCGAGTCCTTCGACGAGATCATGGCGCTCGGCCTGGAACTGGGCGGCACGATCACCGGCGAGCACGGCGTCGGCGTCCTGAAGAAGGAGTGGCTGGCCCGTGAGCTGGGCCCGGTCGGCCTGGAGATGCACCGCGGCATCAAGGCCGTCTTCGACCCGCTGGGGCTGCTCAACCCGGGGAAGGTCTTCTGACCGGCACCGGTCGCGGTCCGGTCGCGGTCCGGTCGCGGTTCGGCCCTGGTGAGCTGCGCCTTTAGGGTTCGGTCCATGAACTCCGACCTCTGGACCATCATCGGCGCGGCGGCCGTCGTCATCGTCGTCCTCGCCTCCACCATGGACGCCCGCCACAAGACGCTCGAACGCCGTCTGCGGCGCATGGACCGCAAGCTCGACCTGATCATGGAACACCTCGGCGTCGAGGAGACCGGCCCCGAGGGCATCGCCGAGGTCGACGCCCTGCTGCACAAGGGCAAGAAGATCGAGGCGATCAAGCGCTACCGCGAACTGACCGGCGCCGGCCTGGTCGAGGCCAAGGAGGCCGTGGAGCGCCGGGAAGGCTGAGAGCCGGCCCCCCGCCCGGCGAATGCCCCGACACATGTGGCCGAGCCGGGCCCCCGGGACCAGGATGGAGCCGACCGCCGCGACGCCGACACAGGGAGCGATGAGCGATGCCGACGACCACAGGGGCCGAAGAGGCCGCGGGCCAGGACACGTACGACGTCGTCGTGCTGGGCGCCGGGCCGACCGGTGAGAACGTCGCCGACCGGGCCCACGCCCTCGGCCTGAGCGCGGTGATCGTGGAGAGCGAACTGGTCGGCGGCGAGTGCTCGTACTGGGCCTGCATGCCCAGCAAGGCGCTGCTGCGCCCGGTCACCGCCCGCGCCGACGCCCGCCGCGTCCCCGGCCTCCACCAGGCCGCGGCCGCGCCGCTGGACACCAAGGCGGTGCTCGCCCACCGCGACGCGTTCGCGTCGCACTGGAAGGACGATGGCCAGGTCAGCTGGCTGGACTCGGCCGGCATCGACTTCGTACGCGGCCGGGCCCGCCTCGACGGCCCCCGGCGGGTCGTGGTCGCCACCGACGGCGGGGCAGAGCGCGCCCTCACCGCCCGGCACGCCGTCGCCGTCTGCACCGGCAGCCGCGCCGTCCTCCCCGACCTCCCCGGACTGGCCGCCGCCCGCCCCTGGACCAGCCGAGAAGCGACCAGCGCGCAGTCCGTACCGCCGCGCCTGGCGGTGGTCGGCGGCGGGGTCGTCGGCGTCGAGATGGCCACCGCCTGGCAGGCCCTGGGCTCCCGGGTGACGCTCCTGGTACGCGGCGGCGGACTGCTGCCCAAGATGGAGCCGTTCGCGGGCGAACTGGTCGCCGAGTCCCTGGCCCAGGCGGGCGCCACCGTGCGCACCGGCGTCTCGGTGAGCGCGGTACGGCGCGAGATGCCCAACGGGCCCGCCACCGTCGTGCTCGACAACGGCGAAGAGCTCGTCGCCGACGAGATCCTGTTCGCCACCGGCCGCGCGCCGCGCACCGACGACATCGGCCTGGAGACGGTCGGCCTGCAGCCCGGCTCCTGGCTGGAGACCGACGACACCTGCCGGGTCAAGGGCGTGGCGGACGGCTGGCTGTACGCCGTCGGCGACGTCAACCACCGCGCGCTGCTGACCCACCAGGGCAAGTACCAGGCCCGCATCGTCGGCGCCGCCATCGCCGCACAGGCCCAGGGCAGCGGCCTGGACACCGGCCGCTGGGGCGCGCACGCCGCGACCGCCGACACCGCCGCCGTACCGCAGGTCGTCTTCACCGACCCCGAGGCGGCCTCCGTCGGCCTGACCGCCGCCGAGGCCGATCGCGCCGGCCACCGCACCCGCGTCGTCGACTTCGACCTCGGCTCGGTCGCGGGCGCCGGCCTGTACGCCGACGGCTACCGCGGCCGCGCCCGCATGATCGTCGACCTGGACCGCGAAACCCTCCTCGGCGTCACCTTCGTCGGCCCGGCGGTGGGCGAACTCCTGCACTCGGCCACCGTCGCGGTGGCCGGTGAGGTGCCCCTGGACCGCCTGTGGCACGCGGTGCCCGCGTACCCGACGATCAGCGAGGTGTGGCTGAGGCTGCTGGAGACGTATCGAGGTTGAGACGTCGGTACGGACACCCGGCCGGGCGGTGGGGCGTACCGGGGACGAGGACGTCGGTCCGGGCACGGCCGGACCGGCGACGTAGGTCGGAAATCCGATACTCAGGCGCGCGAAGCCGCCGTACGGTAAGGAGCGCACGCCAGCAACGCCCCTGAAAAAACCCGATGTTCACAGGAGGCCGCCGTGCCCGTCCAGCTCGACCACACGATCATGCACGCCACCGACAAGTTCGTCTCCGCGCGCTTCCTCGCGGAACTGACCGGCGTCGGCGAACCGGTCGAAACCGGGCCCTTCGCCGCCGTCACGTTCGCCAACGACCTGACCGTCGACTACGCCGACACGGTCGTCGAGCCGGAAGCGATCGTGCCGCAGCACCTCGCGTTCCGGGTCACGGACGAGGAGTTCGACGAAATCTTCGGCCGCATCCAGGAGCGCGGGCTGCCGTACTGGGCGGACCCGCACCATCTCAAGCCGCAGCAGATCGGACACCTCGACGGCGCCCGCGGGGTCTACGTCGACGACCCGGACGGCCACGCCATCGAGTTCATCACCCCGCGCGCCCGGTCCGGCGCGAGCCTCGGTACCGACGCTTCCTGACCCTGGTGATCGCGCTCTCCGGCCCCGTGCGCCCGGGGCCGGTCCACCCGGCCGTGGCCGGGCCGTACGCCGTCCCACGCCGCTACGCCCCCGCCTCCGGCGACTCGTCCGACGGCCACGGGTCGGACAGCCACAGATCGTCCCGCGGCGTCATGGCGAGCAGCGCGCTCAGCCCTTTGTCCAGCCCCAGATGGTCCTGCTCCGACCCCGGCGGCACGACCCGCAGCGTGCGCTCCAGCCACGCCGAGACCGCCGCGGCCGACGCCTCCAGCAGCGCGTCGCCGTCCGGGGAACTGAGCGCCATGCAGACCAGACTGCGCCCGTCCACCTTCGTGGGCCACACCCGCACGTCACCGTGACCGCACGGCCGGAACACCCCCTCGACGAGCAGTTCGCGCGCGAACGTCCAGTTGACGGGGACGTCCGAGCCGATGTGGAAGGTGACGTGGACGGCGTAGGGGTCGTCCGTGCGATAGGTCAGCCGGGCCGGGACGGGGACACTGCGCTCCGGCGACAGGACCAGCCCCAGCTCCAGCTCTCGTTCCACCACGGTGTGCATACGGTCCGCCTCTCTTCGGTACCTCCTGCGAACCCCCTGTGACGGGGCCCGCACTTGGTTAGAGGCTCCGGAGCCCGGACTATTACGCGACTTCGCACAACTTTTTTCGCGGGCCTCTTCCAGGTGGTCCGGCCCGGCCGGGACACCCGGTCCGACCCTCCGTCTGATAGATGTGGACGCTGCGTTGCGGCAGACTGCACATGCCCCACCCACCACACCAGGCCGAGAACAGATAGCGGGACTTCGGACATGAGCGCCCCTTCCTCAGGATCCGCCGGCGGCAGCCCCACGCCAGGCTTCTACCCGGACCCGTCCATCCCCGGCTACATCCGGTACTGGAACGGTGCCGCATGGGTACCGGGCACCAGCCGGCCCGCGCCCGCCGAAGGCGAGGCCCTCCCCGCGCCGCCGCCCGGCACCGCCCCGGCCCCCGCGCCCGCACCGGCCCCCACCCCCGCCGTGGAGGAGACCGGGCCGGTCTTCCTCGACGAGGAGGAGGAGCACGGCCGGCTGACCGGGGCGGGCAGCGGCGCGGTCGCCTCCGCGTGGCAGGCCGACACCGCCCGGCAGAACGGCTTCGGCGGCGAGCAGGACCGCCGTATCGCCTGGGGTTCGCCCGAGGAACGGCAGGCCGGCCTGCCGCAGCAGCGCGACGAGGCCGCGGCCGCGCCCGGCACGCCGGCCTCCGGCGAGGAGCCGCCGCGGACCGACGGCACGGTCACCATCCGCGCCGTACGGGACGAAGGCGGCGCCCCCGGCCGCGACCGCGGCACGACCGCCATCCGCGCCGTACGCCCCGACGGGCCCCAGGGCGGCAAGAGCGACACGATGTCGATCCGGATGGCCCCGCAGTCCGGCGGCGCCCCGGCGTCGCCGCTGCCCGGCGCCACGTCTCCGCAGCCCCTGCCGTCCACCGGGCCGTCCGCCGCGCCGTCTGTCGCGCCGTCCGCCGGTGTGCAGCAGCCGCCGACGGCCCCTGGCCCGCAGCAGACGGCCGCGCAGCCCGGTCCCGGGGGCCGGACGCCCGGCGCGCAGGGACCGGCCCAGCAGGCGCCGCAGGGGCCCGTACAGCCGCAGTCCCAGCCGCAGCCCGGGCCGGGCGCCGCCGGGCCGCCCGTGCAGCACCAGCCGTTCCCGACGCAGCAGCCTCCGCAGCCCCAGATGCCGCAGCAGTCACCGGCGCCGCACGCTCCGCCGCCCCAGCCCCCGTCCCGGCCCGCCCCCGGCCCCACCGCCGGACCGGCCCCCGCCCCCGCACCGCAGGCCCCCGCACCGGCCCCCGGCCCGCAGGCCCAGCCCGCGCCCTTCTCCGGCTTCCCGCCGCAGCAGGACGGCGGCGCGGCCGAAGGGGTCGTCCCCTGGAAGCCGCCGACCACCGACCCGTTCCTCGCGGCCGCGCAGGAGCAGGGCCGCCCGGCCCCTCTGGGCCGCCGGTTCGCCGCCCGCCTGATCGACACCCTGGCCCTGGCGGTCATCACGGGCGCCGCCGCCGTACCGCTGTGGGGCCCGGCCGCCGACCACATCGACGCCAAGGTGGAGGCCGCCAAGCAGTCCGGGCGGGAGGTCACCGTCTACCTGCTGGACGGCACCACCGGCCCCTACCTGGCCGTCGTGCTCGCCGTGCTGCTCATCGGCGGCGGTCTGTACGAGGTGCTGCCCACCGTCAAGTGGGGCCACACGCTCGGCAAGAAGGTGTGCGGCGTCAAGGTGCTGGACATCGAGAGCCACGACACCCCGCCCCTGGCCTCGGTGATCAGGCGGTGGCTGGTGTACGGCGTGCTCGGCGTGCTGGCGGTCGGTGTGGTCAACGCCGTGTGGTGCCTGTTCGACCGGCCGTGGCGGCAGTGCTGGCACGACAAGCTCGCCCGGACGTTCGTCGCCGAGAAGTAGCCCGGGAAGTAGAGCCGGGAAGCAGTCTGCGAAGCAGGCCGGGGGACGGACCGCCGGTCCGGCCGCGTCACCCGGCCGGACCTCGCCGGATGCGGCGGCGCGCGGCCCGGGTTCGACTCGGGCCATGAGCACCGACCAGCCCGGGCCCGGCTCCGGAGGCGAACCGCCGGAGCACGACCCGTACCTGAAGAAGCCGCAGGAACCGCCGTCGGGCGGCTCTCCGTACGGTGCCGAGCCGGCCGGTGGCTCTCCGTACGGCAGCCGGCCGGCCGGCGGGTCCCCGTACGACCGCCCCGCCAACGCCACCCCGCACGGCGAACCGCCACCCGGCGGCGACCCGTACGGCGGTGGCGCCCCGCCGCCCGGGAGCGGGCCGCCGCCCGGAGGGATGCCGCCGCCCTACGGCGGTGACCCGTACGGGGGCAATCCGTACGGCGGCCAGTACGGCGCCGCCGACCCGCTGGCCGGAATGCCGCCGCTGGCCGGCCGCGGCCGCCGCCTGGTCGCCCGCATCATCGACTGGATCATCGTCTGCGTACCGGTCGGCCTGATCATGAGCGCGATCGTCGGCGGCTTCGACTACTGGACTACCGACGGCACCCAGACCGGACGGCAGGCGTCCGTCTCCCTCGTGACGATGCTGGTCTATCTCGTCTACGAGGGCCTGATGCTCACCAGCCGCGGCCAGACCGTCGGCAAGATGGCGATGAAGATCCGGGTGGGGATGCTGGAGGACGGCGCGGTACCGGCCGGGCAGGCGGGCTGGGTACGGGCGGCGGTCTACACCCTGCCGGAGATCGTGCCGTGCTGCGGCTTCCTCTTCTGGCTCGTCAACGTCCTGTGGTGCACCTGGGACAAGCCGTACCAGCAGTGCCTGCACGACAAGACGGCCAAGACGGTGGTGGTCTCCACGGTCTGAGGCCGGACACCGGGGCAAGTGCCCCCTACAAGGAACCTCGCACGCCCCGGATCCTCCCGGACTTCCCGGCCCTGCGAGATCCGCCCGTCCCTCCTGGCGGCTCCGGCGCGTCAACCGGCGGTCGGCGCACCCCTCTTCCGAGCGGTGCCCGGCCGCCTACGCGCGTCCACCAGCCGCGGACAGGTGACTAACGGGAGTGCTCGCTGACGCGGCCTTCCGAGGAGACACCGGCGTGAGTGTGCTGACACGGCACCCGCGGGGCCGTCGAGCCGGCGGCGGCCGGCACGTGCGGGCGTGCGCCGAGGGCGGCGCGCGCGCCGGAGCGCCGGGCCGTACGGCGGCGCGTCACATGAGAAACCCCCGGCAGCGGCGCCGTGAGGGCGACCAGCAGGCCGAGGGCGAGGGCTGCGACGGCGATGACCGCGATTCCGACCCCGGTCCGCGTCTGCGAGAGCAGTAACAGCGCGAGGGTCGAGAAGACGACGGTGGCCGATCCGTAGGCGAGCTGTGCGGCAGTCGGACGAGGCATGGCGGATCCGTCCTCAGGAAGGTCGGCAGGGGTGTGGTCGACAGGGGCGCGCCGTCAAACGACTCTACGGTCCTTACTGCCCGAGCGGAACTGGCGGTAAGCGTGACCTAACCCACGGTTCCGAGGCATAGGGGGCGCATGGATTCACTCCTGGTTTGAACGGGCCTGATCGGAGCGGCGGTCGGGGTGCGCGGAGCGCGGCGCGGGGTGGCCGCCGGGGTGGTGCGGGTACGTACGCGAACCATGCCCCCGTACGCGGCCGAAGCTGCCCGATACCCGTGTCCTGAGGGCCGAAAACCGTACTTCCCTGTCGTGACCAAGTCAAGATCTGTCTTTTCCCTCCCCTTCCGGTCAAATGCTGGCATCCAGTGACCGTTTCCAAGGGGAGGATTGCGCCAAGTGAGAGCCAAGAGACGGGCGTTCAGACCGGTCGCCCTGGCCACCGCCGCCGCCGCGATCGGAGCGGCCGGCCTGGCCTCCGGCGCGCCGGCGCAGGCCGACGACGGCCACCCGCCGCTCACCGTCCAGCGGCAGGACCCGGGGGCGCCCGCCAAGCAGGCCGTCGACCACGACCTCAAGGGCCCGTTCAGCGACCAGCAGGCGGCGCAGCGCAAGGAAGCGCTCCAGCAGGTCATCTCCGGCGACGCCACGCCCGCCCGGCACGGCGCCTCCCAGGTCGTCAAGCTCGGCCGGGGCAAATACGTCGAACTCGCCCGCGAGAAGACCGACAAGATCTTCACCATCCTGGTCGAGTTCGGCAACAAGGTCGACGACACCACCATGTACGACCCGGACGGCGACGGCCCCAAGCCCCCGGTGAAGAAGTACGGCGGCAAGCCCGGCCCCGCGCACAACACCATCGCGCAGCCCGACCGCCGCAACGACAACTCCACCGCCTGGCAGAAGGACTACAACCGGCAGCACTTCCAGGACCTCTACTTCTCCCACGACAAGAAGAAGGAGTCCCTGGCCAAGTACTACGAGAAGCAGTCCTCGGGCCGCTACTCCGTCGACGGTGAAGTCTCCGACTGGGTCAAGGTCGACTGGAACGAGGCCCGTTACGGCTCCAACTTCTGCGGCTCCACCAACTGCGCCAGCGCCTGGGACCTGATACGCGACGGCGTCAACCGCTGGGCCGAGGACCAGAAGGCCAAGGGCCGCACCGACGCCCAGATCAAGGCCGACCTCGCCAAGTACGACCAGTGGGACCGCTACGACCACGACGGCGACGGCAACTTCAACGAGCCCGACGGCTACATCGACCACTTCCAGATCGTGCACGCCGGCGAGGACGAGTCCGCGGGCGGCGGCGCGCAGGGCACCGACGCCATCTGGGCGCACCGCTGGTACGCGTACGGCAGCGACTCCGGCCGCACCGGCCCCTCCGGCAACAAGGCCGGCGGCACCCAGATCGGCAGCACCGGCATCTGGGTCGGCGACTACACGATGCAGCCCGAGAACGGCGGCCTCGGCGTCTTCGCCCACGAGTACGGCCACGACCTCGGCCTCCCCGACGAGTACGACACCACCGGCACCGGTGAGTCCTCCGTCGACTCCTGGTCGCTGATGTCCGGCGGCTCCTGGCTCGGCACCGGCAAGGACTCCATAGGCGACCTCCCCGGCGACATGAGCGCCTGGGACAAGCTCCAGCTCGGCTGGCTCAACTACGCCAAGGCCAAGGCGGCCACCAGGTCCACCCACAAGCTGGGCGTGGCCGAGTACAACACCAAGGACAAGCAGGCCCTGGTCGTCGAACTGCCCTCCAAGAACGTCCGCACCGACGTCGTCAAGCCCGCCGAAGGCACCCAGCAGTGGTGGAGCGGCATGGGCAACGACCTGAAGAACACCCTGTCCCGCCCGGTCGACCTCACCGGCAAGAAGAAGGCCGCCCTGACCCTCAAGGGCTGGTGGGACATCGAGCAGAACTACGACTTCGCCTACGCCGAGGTCTCCACGGACGGCGGCGCCAACTACACGCCGCTGGAAGGCACCGCCGACGGCAAGCCGATCACCCGTGACGGCGGCGACAAGCCCGCCCTGACCGGCACCTCGGGCGCCTACAAGAACCTGGTCTTCCCGCTCGACGCGTACGCCGGCAAGAAGATCGACCTGCGCTTCCGCTACCAGACGGACGGCGGCGCCGCCCAGAAGGGCTTCGCCGCGGACGCGATCTCGGTGACCGCCGACGGCAAGGCCCTCTTCACGGATGGCGCCGAGGCCGGTGACAACGGCTGGGCCGCCAAGGGCTTCTCGCGCATCGGCGCGTCCTTCACCAAGGACTACCCGCGCTACTACATCGCCGAGAACCGCCAGTACGTCTCGTACGACAAGACCCTGAAGACCGGCCCGTACAACTTCGGCTGGGCGACCGGCCGTCCGCAGTGGGTCGAGCACTTCCCGTACCAGAACGGCGTCCTGATCTGGCTGTGGGACACCTCGCAGCCGGACAACAACGTCGGCCAGCACCCCGGCTACGGCCAGATCCTGCCGGTCGACGCCCACCCGAAGGCCGAGAAGTGGTCGGACGGCAAGCTGATGCGCAACCGCTTCCAGACCTACGACTCGACCTTCACCCGGCACCGCACGGATGCGCTCACGCTCCACAAGGACGGCAAGGTCACCAAGATCAAGTCGAAGCCCGGCGTGACCGTCTTCGACGACCGCAAGGGCGACTACTACGACGAGTCGAACCCGACCGGCGGCGTGATCGTTGCTGACACCAACACCCGAATCAAGATCCTCAACGAGGCCCGGAACGGCTCCACGGTGACCCTCCAGGTGGGCCCCTCCACCAAGTAACCAACAAAACCGCAGGTCACAAGCCAATCGGCCGCCGCCCCTAGCGGGCGGCGGCCGATCGCGTTTAGATGCACCTTGCGAGTCCTTGTTGACGCCGAGTCTCACGGGGGAAACCGTGCCCACATCCGGAGGAGGATTCATCAGGCTTCCCGGCGGAAGCGTGGTGGTCGCCCTCGCCCTGCCCAGACCGGGCGACAACGGACACCGCGTCCGCGTCCTCGTCCACGCCGTGAACCGCCAGCGCGCCCTGACCAGGCTGCGCAACCTGGGCCTGCGCGCGGTCTACCTCCGCGGCAACACGGAGCCACCCACCCCGGACGAGATCACGGCGGTCCTGCACCACCCCGACGGCCTGGTGTGGCGCGAGACCCCGGAGGACGACACGGAGTCCTGGCACCCGATACGAACGCTGCTCCGCTCTGCGTAGCCGCTGGCGCGGCGGTTCACCGGGGGCCTCTGCGCTTCGCGCGAGGGTTTGCGCTGGCGCGCGGCTCGCATTGCTTGCATTGTGGGGGCGGGGGCGCGCAGGGGGCCAACTCTCCCCCAGCCTTCAGCCGGGGGACCCCCACGGCACCGTGCACGTCCACGTCAGGGACATTGGGGACGCAGATACCCGGCTGCCTGCGGGGATGGCCCCCTACACGCCCCCTCCGGCCGGTTTGGCGAGTCCGGGTCAGCTGGGGGAGTTTTTCGATCACACTGGTGCCCGCGCTCCTGAGGGTGAGGCGCACGAAGTGGAGGCGGTAAGGCGGGCCGCTGTGGGGCGGTGGGACGCGCGCGTCGGGCCGGCGGGCGCGGCAAAGCCGCGCTGCCCGGCACCCGGCTTGTGCATGTGCCCAGCCCGATCGCTCCGATAGTCGCCGTACGGCCAGGGCTCGGGGACACGTAGGGGCTCCCCGCAGGCAGCCGGGTATCTGCGTTCCCATGTGTTTCTAACGTGGACGTGCACGGTGCCGAGGAGTGACCCCTGCGGGGCCCCGAGCCCCCACCACCGGACCCATCGCGCAGGACGCGAGCACCGAACCGGGTGCATTAAGGCTTGTGAAATCCCCAGCCCGATCGCTCCGATAGTCGCCGTACGGCCAGGGCTCGGGGACACGTAGGGGGCTCCCCGCAGGCAGCCGGGTATCTGCGTTCCCCTTTGTTTCTAACTTGGTCGTGCACGGTGCCGAGGAGTGACCCCTGCGGGGCCCCGAGCCCCCACCACCGGCCCAAGGGCGCAAACCGCGCGCCCCCTCAGGCCGCGATCACCACCGGCTTGCCGGTGAGTTCGACTCCCGCGGTCCGCATCTGTTCCAGGGCCCGCTCCGTCGTCCCCGGTGCCACCCCCGCCGTGAGATCCAGCAGTACCCGCACCCGGAACCCCTCAGCCACCGCGTCCACCGCCGTGGCCCGCACACAGTGGTCCGTGGCGAGTCCGACCACGTCGACCTCGCTCACTCCGTGGGCCCGCATCCACTCCGCCAGGGGGCGCCCGTTCTCGTCCACGCCCTCGAAGCCGCTGTAAGCGGCAGCGTGCGCGCCCTTGGAGAAGACCGCGTCGACCGCCCCGGACGCGAGCGCCGGCGCGAAGTTCGGGTGGAAGCCGCTGCCCTCCGTACCGGCGACGCAGTGCGGAGGCCAGGACGTCTCGTAGTTCGGTCGCACCGAGAAGTGGTCACCGGGCTCGATGTGGTGATCGCGGGTCGCCACGATGTGCCGGTAGCCGCTGCCCGCGGCCTCACCCACCAGATCGGTGATGGCGGCAGCCACATCCGCACCTCCTGCCACGGCAAGGCTGCCGCCCTCGCAGAAATCGTTCTGCACGTCAACGACGATCAATGCCCGGTGCATGGTGCGAGCCTTCCGGCTGGGGAGCGGTGGAGTGGGCGCGGAGTGGGCGCACAGTGGTGTGACCGAGGGTAGCCACTAGCCGCGCCCGGGGGAGTGGGCACTGGGGGCCCGCGGGCGCCCCCTCAGACCTGCTCCGTGGGCAGTACGGCCTCCCCACGGGACAACTGCATCGCGGACATCGGCAGCCCGGCCAGCGCCGCGATGTGCCGCTCCCGCGCCGCGTCCAGCGGCTCGCGGGCGACCACCTCACCACCGCGCACCAGCGGCACCGCGAGCTGCCGCTCGGCGTACTCCGCCGGTACGGGCCCGGTCCCGACGATCTCCGCCTCCGCGACGCCGTGCTCGTCCAGCCGCCGCGCCGACCACTTGCGGCCGCCGAGCGACGCCTTGCCGCCCATGGATTTCTTGGCCACCGGCCGCAGCGGCGCGTCGGCCGCGTCGCTGTCGGCGCGGGCGACCAGCTTGTAGACCATCGAGCAGGTCGGGTGCCCGCTGCCGGTGACGAGCTGGGTGCCCACGCCGTACGCGTCCACCGGTGCCGCCGCGAGCGAGGCGATGGCGTACTCGTCCAGGTCGCTCGTCACCACGATGCGCGTGTCGCGGGCGCCCAGCTCGTCCAGCTGCTGCCGTACGCGGTGGGCGAGCAGCAGCAGGTCGCCGGAGTCGATGCGGACGGCGCCGAGGCCGGGCCCGGCCACCTCGACGGCGGTACGGACCGCCTCGGTGACGTCGAAGGTGTCCACGAGCAGCGTCGTGCCGCTGCCGAGCGCGTCGACCTGCGCCTGGAACGCGTCGCGCTCGCTGTCGTGCAGCAGGGTGAAGGAGTGGGCGCTGGTGCCGACGGTGGGGATGTTGTAGCGGAAGCCGGCCGCGAGGTCGGACGTGGAGTGGAAGCCGCCCACGTACGCCGAGCGGGACGCGGCGACGGCCGCCAGTTCGTGGGTGCGGCGGGCGCCCATCTCGATGAGCGGCCGGCCGCCGGCCGCGACGGCCATGCGGGACGCGGCGGCGGCCACCGCGGAGTCGTGGTTGAGGATGGAGAGGATCACCGTCTCCAGCAGGACCGCTTCGGCGAAGGTGCCCTCCACCCGCATGATCGGCGAGCCGGGGAAGTAGACCTCGCCCTCGGGGTAGCCCCAGATGTCGCCGCGGAAGCGGTAGCCGGCCAGCCAGTCCAGCGTGCGCTCGTCGAGGATGCCGCGCTCGCGCAGGAAGCCGAGAATCGTTTCGTCGAAGCGGAAGTTCTCCACCGCGTCCAGGACCCGGCCCGTTCCGGCGACGACGCCGTAGCGGCGTCCTTCCGGCAGGCGCCGGGTGAAGACCTCGAAGACCGAGCGGCGCTCGGCGGTCCCGGACCGCAGGGCGGCCTGCAGCATGGTGAGTTCGTACTGGTCGGTGAAGAGAGCAGTCGACGGCACGTCCACCGGCAGCCCCAGGTCTGCTGTGTTCATGGGAGGGATGCTACCTCTCATACTCGTCACTCTGACGATTTCCCCGGGCTGTTTGTGCGATGCCCCACCACGAGTGGCAGCATGGAGACCGTGAGCGCCGACCCGTCTGCCACCATCGCCCTTCGATCGACGCGCTGCGCGCTCGGCGCCCCCGTGGAGATCGAACGACCCGAGTCCAGCGAGGCACCCTTCGAGGTGCCCGAGCCGGACGTGCCCTGGGTCACGCTGGTGCACAACGACCCCGTCAATCTCATGAGCTACGTGGCGTATGTCTTCGAGACCTACTTCGGCTACTCGAAGGGCAAGGCCAAGCAGCTCATGCTCGACGTCCATCACAAGGGACGGGCGGTCGTCTCCAGTGGCAGCCGCGAGGAAATGGAGCGCGACGTGCAAGCGATGCACGGCTACGGCCTGTGGGCGACCCTGACGCAGGACCGCTGATGGCCGGCCACTTCGAGCCCCTGCCCGGCGGCGGCGCGGCCGCCCCCTCGACGAGGTCGAGATCTCCATCCTGCGCAGCCTCGCCGTCCAGCTCATGGAGCTGATCGGTCCGGGCGAGGAGCCCGCCGAGGGGGATGATCCGCTCGCCGCGCTGTTCACGGAGGGCCCCAGCGAGCCCCCGTCCGACCCGGCGCTGGCCCGGCTCTTCCCGGACGCGTACGGCGGCCCGGATGAGGTGCCGGACGACGCCACGCACGCCGCGGCGGCCGAGTTCCGCCGCTACACGGAAAACGATCTGCGCACCCGTAAGCGCGAGGACGCGCTCGCGGTCGTACGGGCCCTGGACGCGCTCGGCCCGGCCGGCGGACGGGACGGTTCCGGCGGTACGGACGGCCCGCGCGAGACGGACGGCACGGAGGGTGTGGGCGGCACGGACGCCACGGGCGGCGCCGCCGGTCCCGAGGGCGCCGCGGACGGCGCCGTGCTGCGCCTGCGGCCCGACGAGTCGCGGCAGTGGCTGGGCGCCCTGAACGACCTCCGGCTGGCCATCGGCACCCGTCTGGAGGTCACCGACGAGGACGAGAGCGGTGAGCTGCTGCGGCTGCCGGACAGCGACCCGCGCAAGCCGATGGTGATGGCGTACCTGTGGCTGGGCGGGCTCCAGGAGAGTCTGATCGAGACGCTGACGGCCTGAACGGGACGCTGACCGCCCGGGCTCCGGGACGCCGCGCGGCCACCCGCCGCCTGTCCCGGATGTCCCGATCGTGGGGGCCCGCTCAACGGACGCTCAGATCCGGATAACGATCGCGTCACCGCCCCTGGCTACCCAGCAGTCCATTCCAGCATTTATCCTACTTTTCTTGTGCTCGGCTCCAAGACATCACTGGTAGATGTCCAAGGCGCCGTGATACATGTTCACGAACCTGCCGTGAGTGACGCCACCCCTGTCACTCCGGGAGCGCTTGGCCGGCCGACCGTCGGCGTGCAGGAACTCCATCCGGGGGATCGGAACCCGATCCGGACAGACCGGGTCGGAATGGAGAAGGGCGCACCACACATGACCTCTGTGCAGGTCGAAAAGAACGCCGGCGGCAGCGACGCCGCGGGATCTGCTTCCGAAGAGGGTTACCAGCGGGGGCTGGGAAACCGGCAGATCCAGATGATCGCCATCGGTGGCGCCATCGGAACCGGTCTGTTCCTCGGAGCGGGCAAGGCGATCTCCAAAGCGGGACCCAGCATCATCCTGGCCTACGCCATCGTGGGCCTGGTCATCTTCTTCATCATGCGCGCCCTGGGCGAGCTGCTCATGTACCGGCCGGTGTCGGGCTCCTTCTCGGAGTACGCCCGCGAATTCCTCGGCCCGTTCATGGGATTTGTGACGGGCTGGACGTACTGGCTGTTCTGGGTGGTCACCGGCATCACCGAAGTAACTGCAGCCGCCACCTATGTGCAGTACTGGAACAAGGGAATACCCCAGTGGGCGTCGGCCCTGGTCTTCACGGTCGCCCTGTTCGGTATCAACCTGATCTCCGTGAAGCTCTTCGGTGAGCTGGAGTTCTGGTTCTCGATGGTCAAGGTCACCGCGATCATCGGCATGATCCTCATCGGTCTCGGCGTGATCACCATCGGATTCTCCAAGGCCGGTGACACCGCTTCCTTCAGCCTTCTCTGGTCGGACGGCGGATTCTTCCCGAAGGGCATCGGCAGCACGCTGATGACCCTCCAGATCGTGATGTTCGCCTTCATGGCGGTCGAACTCGTCGGTGTCACCGCGGGCGAGGCCACCGACCCGAAGAAGGTCCTGCCCAAGGCGATCAACACCGTGCCGTGGCGTATCGGTCTCTTCTACATCGGCGCGCTGATCATCATCCTGTCCGTGGTGAGCTGGACCGTCTTCAAGCCGGGCGTGAGCCCGTTCGTCGCGGCCTTCCAGCAGATCGGCCTGCCCGCCGGTGCGGCCATCGTCAACTTCGTGGTGCTGACCGCGGCGCTGTCCTCGGCCAACTCCGGCATGTACTCCACCGGCCGGATGCTGCGTGACCTGGCGCTCAACGGCCAGGGCCCGAAGCTGTTCACCCGGCTCAGCAAGAACGGCCTGCCGACCTGGGGCACCGGCGTCTCGGTGGCGATGATGCTGTTCGGCGTCTGGATCAACTACCAGTGGCCGGGCAAGGCGTTCGACCTCGTCGTCTCCTTCGCGACGATCTCCGGCATGTGGGCCTGGATCGTGATCCTGATCTCGCAGCTGCGCTACCGCGCCAAGGCCGACCGCGGCGAACTGCCGCAGTCCGAGTTCAAGGCGCCCGGCGCCCCGTACACCTCGATCTTCGCGCTGGCCTTCATCGGCATGGTCATCGTGATGATGGGCGCCGACCCCGACGCCCGGGTCTCGCTGTACGCGGCACCGCTGTGGGGGCTGGTGCTGGCCGTCAGCTACCTGGTGCTCAAGTCCCGCAATCCCGACATGTTCGGCAAGGGCGACACCGCGGCCGTCGCCAAGTCCGCGCCGCAGGGCGGCAAGCAGGGCTGAGGGCGGCCTGCTCACGGCGGGCTGTCCAGCATGCGGGCCGGTTCGTACCAACCTTCGGTACGGACCGGCCCGCCTGCTTATTCTGGGGCCCATGCTGACCCTTACCAAGGCCCTGTACGACCAGATCGTGGAACACGCCCGCAAGGACCACCCCGACGAGGCCTGCGGCATGGTCGCGGGCCCGGCCGGCAGTGGCCGCCCCGAGCGGTTCATCCCGATGCTCAACGCCGCCCGCTCGCCCACCTTCTACGAGTTCGACTCCCAGGACCTGCTCAAGCTCTACCGCGAGCTGGACGACCGGGACGAGGAACCCGTGATCATCTACCACTCGCACACCGCGACCGAGGCGTACCCGTCCCGTACGGACATCACCTACGCCAACGAACCCGGCGCGCACTACGTCCTGGTCTCCACGGCCGACACCGACGACGCCGGACCGTTCCAGTTCCGCTCGTTCCGCATCCTGGACGGCCAGGTCACGGAGGAAGACGTCGAGGTCGTGGACGCGTACTGACCGGCGTGGCCACGGTCGCGTACTGACCGGCGAGGCCGCGATCGCGTACCGGCCGTCGCGGGCTGGGCCCCGTACCGACCACCGCGACGGCGGGCGCCGGCCACCCACCTGACACACTGTGCCGCATCACCTCGGGCGGCAGGACCCAGGAACCCGGTGCGAATCCGGGACGGTCCCGCCACTGTGACCAGGCCGCACGGCCTGGAAGCCAGGAACTGACCTGCCGCCTGCACACCGACCAGGGGACGCGGATCCCCCGGAGGAGGCACGGCCATGTCCAGACCCAGGTCCCGCGGCGCACTGCGCGCGCTCGTCCCGGCGGCGCTCCTGCTGCCGCTCGCCGCCTGCGGCGCCGGCGGCGACGCCGACGGGAAGGCGTCCGGCGGAGCCACGGCGAAGGCGGCCGGCTTCCCGTACACCGTCGAGAACTGCGGCGTACGCACCACCTTCGAGGCCCCGCCCGAGCGCGTGGTCACCATGAACCAGCACACCACCGAGATCATGCTCGCCCTCGGTCTCAAGGACCGGCTGGCCGGCACCGCCTACCTCGACGACAAGGTCCTGCCGCAGTACGAGAAGGACTACAAGAGCGTCAAGGTCCTCGCCAAGGAGTACCCCTCCTACGAGACGCTGCTCGGCGCCAACCCCGACTTCGTCTACGGCGGCTACTCCAGCGCCTTCGACAAGGGCGAGGGCCGCGAACGGGCCGCCCTGGAGAAGTCCGGTATCAAGACCCGCCTGAACATCGAGTACTGCGCGCAGGACAAGACCGGCGTCCAGCAACTCGCCCGGGAGATCCGCGAGGTCGGCGCCACCTTCGGCGTACGCGACCGCGCCGAGGCCCTGGTCAAGAAGGCCGAGGCCGCGATCGACGCCACCAAAAACAAGCTCAAGGGCACCGCCCCGGCCTCCGTCCTCGTCTACGACAGCGGCGACAGCGCGGTGCACACCGCGGGCGGCAAGGGCATCGGCAACGAGATCATCTCGCTGGCCGGCGGCCGCAACGTCTTCGCGGACCGGGCCAAGACCTTCACCGACGTGTCCTGGGAGCAGATCGTCGAGCGCAAGCCCGAGATCATCGTGATCTACGACTACGGCGGCACCCCCGTCGCGGCGAAGAAGAAGCAGCTGCTCGAAGACCCGGCCCTCAAGGACGTACCGGCCGTCAAGAACCAGCGGTTCGCGGTGCTGCCGCTGTCCAGCGCGGTGCTCGGCGTACGCGTACCGGACGCCGTCCGGTCGCTGGCCGGGCAGCTGCACCCGGACGCCTTCAAGTAGCCCCGGTGACCTGCAAGACCGCGGCCGCGCCGCCGCGCCGCCTGCGCTACACCCTCGTCCTGGCCGTCCTCGCCGCCGCCCTGCTCGCGGCCGGCCTGGCCGGACTCGTCCTCGGCTCCGTCCGCATCCCGCCCGGCGACGTGCTGCGCGTCCTGACCGGGGACGCGCCGGCCGGCCCGTTCCCGACCATCGTCCTCGACGTACGGTTGCCGCGCGTGCTGCTCGGCGCCGTCGTCGGCGCGGGGCTCGCCGTCATCGGCACCGTCCTGCAAGCGCTGGTCCGCAACCCGCTCGCCGACCCTTTCCTGCTCGGCGTCTCCTCGGGCGCCTCGACCGGCGCCGTCATGGTCGTCGTCCTCGGCGTCGGCGGCGGCCTGGCCACCACCGTCTCGATGCCGCTGGCCGCCTTCGCCGGATCACTGGGCGCGCTGATCGCTGTCTACGCGCTGGCCCGGCGCGGCGGCACCATGACCACCGGGCGGCTGGTGCTGGCGGGCGTCGCGGTCCAGTACATCCTCTCCGCGCTGACCAGCCTCGTCCTGGTCACCTCGGCCCAGGCCGAGCACCTGCGGTCGATCATGTTCTGGACGCTCGGCGGTCTCGGCCAGGCCCGCTGGAACACCCTGTGGCTGCCCGCCCTCGTCCTGCTCTTCGGCCTCGCCCTGCTGCTCACCCTCGCCCGGCCGCTGGACCTGCTGCTGGTGGGGGAGGAGGGCGCGACCGTCCTCGGGCTGGACACCGGCCGCTTCCGCGCCGCCGTCTTCGTCCTCGCGTCGCTGGTCACCGGCGTACTCGTCGCGGCCAGCGGCTCCATCGGCTTCGTCGGCCTGATGGTGCCGCACGCCGTCCGGATGCTCGTCGGCGCCTCGCACCGGGCCCTGCTGCCGGTGGTCGCGCTGGCGGGCGCGGTCTTCGTCGTCCTGGCCGACCTGCTGGCCCGTACCGTCGCCGGCTCCCAGGAGATCCCCGTCGGAGTGATCACCGCGCTGGCCGGCGGGCCGTTCTTCCTGTGGCTGCTGCGCCGCACCACCCGTACGGAAGGGATCACCGGATGAGCGGCCTGAGCACGGGGTCCGGCACGGCTCCCGCCGTCCCCGCCGAGCTGCGGACCGAGGGACTGTCGTACGGCGTCGACGGCCGCCACCTCGTCGACGGCGCCGACCTGCACGTCGCGCCCGGCGAGACGGTCGGCCTGGTCGGCCCGAACGGCAGCGGCAAGACGACGCTGCTGCGCTGCGTGTACGGCACCCTGGCGCCCACCCACGGCCGGATCACCCTGGACGGCCGCGACCTGGCCGGGTTCTCCGCCAAGGAGCGGGCGCGGCGGGTGGCCACCGTCCCGCAGGACGGCAGCGGCGCCTTCGAACTGACCGTGCGCGAGATCGTCGCCATGGGCCGCTCGCCGCACAAGCGCTTCTGGGAGACCGATTCGGCGGACGACGCCGCCCGCACCGACGAGGCGCTGGAACGGGTCGGGGTCGCGGCGCTGCACCACCGTTCTTTCGCCGCGCTGTCGGGCGGGGAGCGGCAGCGCGTCCTGGTCGCGCGGGCCCTGGTGCAGCAGCCGTCCCTGCTCGTCCTCGACGAACCGACCAACCACCTCGACATCCGCTACCAGCTCGACGTCCTCTCCCTGGTGACCTCCCTCGGCACCAGCACCCTGCTCGCCCTGCACGACCTCAACCTCGCCGCGTACTACTGCGACCGCCTGTATGTGCTGCGCGAGGGCCGCGTCGTCGCCCACGGGACACCGCCCGAGATCCTCACCCCCGGCCTGCTGGCCGACGTGTACGGGGTCGCCGCCGAGGTCAGCACGCATCCGGTGACCGGGGCGCCGACGGTGGTGTACCTGCCGCCGGGGGCGGCGGGCGGGCGGAACGCGGCGGCTTCGGGAACGGCGGGACGGCGGTGAGCGCGTACGGGACGGAGGCCGCCCCCGGCAGTACGGACGCAACGCTCGCCGCGCTCGCCGCACACGGCCCCCGCTACCGCCTCGGGCTCGGCACCCCGCCGGACGGCGAACCCGGCTGGCTCGCGGCCGACCGGCTGCTCGACCCGAACGGCCCGGAACTGTCCCACCTCCTGGACACCGAGCACCAGGGCAGCGGCCACCGCACCGCGCACGCCGCCGCCCTCACCCTGATCGCCGTCTACGCGGGCCGGGTCACCGCGGCGGCCGTCCTGCACTGGGCGCTGACCGGCCGCGTCCTGGACGTACGGCCGGAGAACGTCCTGCTGCGGCCCGACCCCGGGCACGGCATCGCGGGGGTCAGGATGCGGACGTTCCGCATCCTGGACGAGCCCGGGACGGCCGCGGAAACGCTTCAAAGCGTCGTCCTCACCCACCACCTGCTGCCCCTGGCCGACGCGCTGCGGGAACGCACCCGGGCCGGGCTGCGGCAACTGCGCGGGGAGTGGCCCACGGCTGCGCGACCGCCCTCGGGGCCTCCCGCGCCGATCCGGCACTGCTGGCCCGCCGCTGGGCCGCCTTCCTGGACGGGGCGCCCGGCGCCCTCGCCACCCTCGGCGATGTGGTCACCGTCACACGCCACGACGGCTCCCCGCGCCTGGTCTACCTCCGCCGGACCTGCTGCCTCTTCTACACGAGCGCCGAAGCCGTGCGCTGTGTCAGCTGCTGCCTGACCAGCAGGGGCGAGCGGATCGCGGCCTACGGCGCGCGCCCCTGAGGCGTACCGCCGCGGGCCGCGTCCCACCTGTTGTGCACCAAGCGTCCGCATCGCAAGACGAGGTTCCAGTCCCCGGACCGGGAATCGATACGATGACCGCATGGTTTTTGACGACGTGAGCGAGAAGACGCCGGGCATTTTGCTTGTGGCGCGGCTGCACGTCGACCTGTGCCGCCTTGCCAGCGCCATCTGTCCGATGCGCGCCGCCGCCTGACGCCGCCGTTCCACCGGCCGCGCGGCGGCCCCCGCGCGCACCCTGCCGCGCGCGTCAGGCATCGCGCCCTCACGCCCAGCGCCTCCGCGCCGCACGCCCCGAGCCTGCGCCGCACGCCCGCCCGCCCGCACGTCACCGCCCTCCCACAGGAGCACCCATGGCCATCGAGGTCCGTATCCCGACCATCCTCCGCACCTACACCGACGGCCAGAAGGCCGTCGAAGGCAGCGGTGCGACCCTCGCCGACCTCTTCGCCGACCTGGAGAGCCGCCACAACGGCATCCGGGCGCGCCTCGTCGACGGCGAGCAGCTGCGCCGCTTCGTGAACGTCTACCTCAACGACGAGGACGTGCGCTTCCTGAACGGCATCTCCACCGAGCTGAGCGACGGCGACAGCGTCACCATCCTCCCGGCCGTGGCCGGCGGCTCGGGCATGTCCGACGGCCCCCGGGAACAGCGCTGATGCGGTACGACTCCCCGCTGGCGGCGGTCGGCAACACCCCGCTGGTCCGCCTGCCGCGGCTGTCGCCCTCCGCCGACGTCCGCATCTGGGCCAAGCTGGAGGACCGCAACCCGACCGGCTCGGTCAAGGACCGCCCCGCGCTCCACATGATCGAGCAGGCGGAGAAGGACGGCCGGCTCACCCCCGGCTGCACCATCCTGGAACCCACCTCGGGCAACACCGGCATCTCGCTGGCGATGGCGGCCAAGCTCAAGGGCTACCGCATCGTCTGCGTCATGCCGGAGAACACCTCCTCCGAACGGCGCGAACTGCTCGCCATGTGGGGCGCGGAAATCGTCTCCTCGCCCGCCGCGGGCGGCTCCAACACGTCCGTACGGGTCGCCAAGGAACTGGCCGCCGAACACCCCGACTGGGTGATGCTCTACCAGTACGGCAATCCCGACAACGCCGGCGCGCACTACGCCACCACCGGCCCGGAGATCCTCGCCGACCTGCCGTCCATCACCCACTTCGTGGCCGGCCTGGGCACCACCGGCACCCTCATGGGCGTCGGCCGCTACCTGCGCGAACACGTCCCCGGCGTACAGATCGTCGCCGCCGAACCGCGCTACGACGACGTGGTCTACGGGCTGCGCAACCTCGACGAGGGCTTCGTGCCCGAGCTGTACGACGCGTCGGTGCTCACCACCCGCTTCTCCGTCGGCTCCGAGGACGCCGTCCGCCGCACCCGCGAACTCCTCGCCGAGGAAGGCATCTTCGCGGGCGTCTCGACGGGAGCCGCCCTGCACGCGGCGATCGGCGTGGCCCGCAAGGCCGTCAAGGCCGGACAGACCGCCGACGTCGCCTTCGTCGTCGCCGACGGCGGCTGGAAGTACCTCTCCACCGGCGTCTACACCGCCGAAACCACCGAGGCCGCGATCGAGACGCTGCACGGACAGCTCTGGGCGTGAGGCCGGCGGCCTTACGGTCCTGCGGCCTTGCGGTCATGGGGGCGTGCGGTGTTGCGGCGCTGCGGTCCTGAGGCCCCGCGGTCCTGAGGGCGTGCGGCCCTGCGGCTTGGAGCCGTAAGGCCGCGAGACCCGGGACAGGCTCCGAGACCCGGGACAGGCCCCGAGACCCGGGGCAAGCCCCGCGCGGCGGGACGGAACACGTCCCGCCGCCTCACCGCCCGGACAGGCGGCGTACCCGCTTCCACGTGGCGTCGTCGACCGCTCCCGCCCGGCGGCGGAAGTCCCGCAGCGGCACGTCGCGCAGCTCGTCCGTCTCCAGGAAGCTCGCCCGGCGCTGCCCGTCACCGACCGCGCCGGGCGGCAGCGGAAGCACCCCCGGGCGGTCCGGATGGTGCCGACTGGTGATCTTCACGACGTGTGCCGTACCGCCGCGCACCGACAGCACCAGGCACGGGCGGTCCTTCGCGCCCGGCCCGTCCTCGTACGGCACCAGGGCCCACCAGATCTCCCGCGCCCGCGGCGTCGCGGCGCCCGGCGCGGTGACCCGGGAGGGGCGGCCGCCGGGGCGCGTACGGTCACGCGCCCGCGCTCTTGGCCAAAAACGCGCGCTCCGCCGCCTCCGCGCGCCCCGCGCGCGAGCCCGTCCGTCGACGAGCGCCGCCACCAGCGCCAGCGCGGCCACCACGACCAGCGCCGGCCACCAAGCCGAGACGTCCAAACCCGTTCCCTCCAAGCTCCAGGCCCTGCCCGACCGTACCGGCCGGACCGCCCGGCGGCACGGCCGTACCCGGGCGCGGGGCGCCGCCGTACGGGCGTCGTGTAGGCGTACGGCACCGGGGAACGACAGGTAGGGAACGCCCTCCTGTACACACCCACCCGGACTGGTGATTCCGCCCACAGCTCGCCCCGCCGGAGGAGCCACCGGCCCTTTCGCGCCTTACGCTCGTGGGCACCGCAATGACCGCTCAGGACCCGGCACACCGCCCGCCGGACGAGGACCGGCGGGGACTTGTGCACGCCCCCGCCGAAGCCCCGCATGGACCCGCCGCTCCGCCCCCAGCCACGGAGGTTCACGCCCGCATGAAGCTCACTGTCGTCGGTTGCTCGGGGTCGTTCCCTTCCACGGAATCGGCCTGTTCGAGCTACCTCTTGGAGGCCGACGGCTTCAGGCTGCTCATCGACATGGGCAACGGTGCCCTCGGCGAGCTGCAGCGCCACTGCGGTCTCTACGACCTCGACGCCGTACTCCTGTCCCACCTGCACGCCGACCACTGCATCGACCTGTGCGGCTACTTCGTCGTCCGCTACTACCGGCCCGACGGCGGCCGGTGCGCGCCGATGCCCGTGTACGGCCCGGCCGGGACCGAACGCCGGCTGACCGCCGCGCACGCGGACCTGCCCACCGACCAGGCCATGAGCGAGGTCTTCGACTTCCGGACGCTGACCCCCGGCACGTTCACCGTCGGCCCCTTCACCATCCGTACGGACCTGGTCAGCCACCCCGTCGAAGCGTTCGGCTTCCGTATCGAACACGACGGCAAGACGCTGACGTACTCCGGGGACACCGGAGTCTGCGACGCCCTGGACGGCCTCGCCGAGGACACCGACTTCTTCCTGTGCGAGGCGTCCTTCACGCACGGCAAGGAGGACATCCCGGACCTCCACCTCAACGGGCGCGAAGCCGGCGCGCACGCCGCGCGCGCCCGCGCGGGACGGCTGGTCCTGACCCACATCCCGCCGTGGACCGACCCGGGCATCAACCTGCGCGACGCGCAGGAGGTCTTCGAAGGACCGGTCGAGGTCGCCAAGGCGGGCGCGGTGTACGAGATCTGAGCCGTACGCCCGCCTGAGCCGTACGCGCGCCTGAGCCGTACGCAAAAGCCCCCGCGACCAGGTGGTCACGGGGGCCTTCCGCTGCCGCGGGCGCGGCCGGGGGCCTACTTGCCTTCGAGCTTCTGCATCTCGGCGATCTCCTCGTCGGACTCGCGGCCCGGCGTCTTGAGATTGAACTTGGTGATCGCGAACCGGAAGATCACGTAGTACAGGGCGGCGAAGCACAGGCCGACCACCGCGAGCATCAGCGGCTTGGTCGCGATGCCCAGGTTCAGCAGGTAGTCGATCGCGCCGGCCGAGAAGCCGAAGCCGTCCTTCATGCCCAGCGCCCAGGTCAGCGCCATCGACACACCGGTCAGTACGGCGTGGATCGCGTACAGCACCGGCGCGATGAACATGAACGTGAACTCGATCGGCTCGGTCACACCGGTGACGAACGCGGTGAGCGCGAGCGAGAACATCATGCCGCCGACGACCTTGCGGCGCTCCGGGCGGGCACAGTGCACGATCGCCAGGCACGCGGCGGGCAGCGCGAACATCATGATCGGGAAGAAGCCGGTCATGAACTGGCCGGCGGTCGGGTCGCCCTGGAGGAAGCGGGCGATGTCGCCGTGCTTGCCCTCGAAGTCGCCGGCCTGGAACCAGGGGAAGGAGTTCAGCAGGTGGTGCATGCCGACCGCGATCAGACCGCGGTTGGCGACACCGAAGATGCCCGCGCCGACCGCGCCGGAGCCGACCAGCCACTCACCGAAGTTGTGCAGACCGGCGCCGAGGACCGGCCAGATGTAGCCGAAGACGATGCCGATGATCAGGCCCGCGAAGGACGACAGGATCGGGACCAGGCGGCGGCCGCTGAAGAAGCCGAGCCAGTCCGGCAGCTTCTTGCGGCTGTAGCGCTGGTAGAGCAGGGCGACCACGATGCCCATCACCACGCCGCCGAGGACCTTGGCGTCGGCGGGCGCGGCCTGCTCGACGATCTTCCCGTCCACCACCTTGGCGATCTTCGGGAGGCTGTCGTCGCCGAACGTCGCCAGCACCTTGCTGAAGACCAGGTAGCCGACGACGGCGGCCAGACCGGTCGAGCCGTCCGCCTTCTTGGCGAAGCCGATGGCGATACCGACGGCGAACAGCAGCGGCATGTTGTCCAGGAGCGCACCGCCACCGGCGGCCATGAACTCCGCGATCTTGTTCAGGAACGCGGGGAACGAATCTCGGCCGAGCATGTCCGGCTGGCCGAGCCGGACCATGAGCGCCGCGGCGGGCAGCGTCGCGATGGGCAGCATGAGGCTGCGGCCGATGCGCTGCGCGACGGCCATGGCGCCGGCGCCACGTTTCTTCTCGGGAGCCGCCTTGGCGGTGGCCGAACTCATCGGATTCCTCCTGGTGAGGCGGGCACTCGGAGAAAGGGGGACGGCCCGCCAGCTTGGTCTACACCACTCAGTGGTTTAGACCATTCTTAGCATGTCGCCCACACATAAAGGAATCCGTTGTTCCCCAACGTTTAGATCACATGCCGAGCGGCCTACAAGTCCCGCGGCTCCGGGGGCCGGTCGGCCCGGGCCGTACTCCGTACCCGTGGCCCCGTGACCTTGCACCGCCCGCGCCCCGTACCGCCCCGTTGGGCCCTCCCCGGACCGCACTCAGGCACCCCGCGCCCCGGCCCCACCCCTTCCGCCACTCCTGCCTGTCCCTCCCGCCCCTCCCGTCCCTCCCGCCCCTCCTACTTCGTATTCTCCTTCGTCAGCTCCTCCTCCACCTCCTCCGGCTCGCGCCCCGGAGTGTGCAGGTCGAACTTGGTGATCACGAAGCGGAACAGCGCGTAATAGACGGCCGCGAAACACAGACCGATCGGAATGATCATCCACGGTCTGGTGGCCAGCCCCCAGTTGATCACGTAGTCGATCAGACCGGCCGAGAAACTGAACCCGTCCTTGACGCCCAGCGCCCAGCTCACCGCCATCGACACCCCCGTCAGCACGGCGTGGATCGCGTACAGCACCGGCGCGACGAACAGGAACGAGTACTCGATCGGCTCGGTCACCCCCGTGACGAAGGACGTCAGCCCCACCGACAGCATCAGCCCGCCGATCTCCTTGCGGCGGTGCGGCTTGGCGCAGTGCGTGATCGCCAGTGCCGCGGCCGGCAGCGCGAACATCATGATCGGGAAGAAACCCGTGGTGAACTGCCCGGCCGTCGGATCCCCCGCCAGGAAACGGTTGATGTCACCGTGCACCGACGTACCGTCCGGCTTGCTGAAATCACCGAACTGGAACCACATGAACGTATTCAGGAACTGATGCATCCCGATCACCAGCAGCGCCCGGTTGGCGACACCGAAGATGCCCGAACCGGTCGCGCCCAGATCCGTCAGCCACCTGCTGAAACCCGTCAGCGCGTCACCGATCGGCGGCCACACCCACAGGCACAGCGCGGCGAAGGCCAGCCCGACGAACGCCATGACGATCGGTACGAGCCGCCGCCCGTTGAAGAATCCCAGCCAGTCCACCAGCTTCACCCGGTGGTAGCGCTGCCAGATCCACGCGGCGAAGAAACCCGTCACGATGCCGCCGAAGACCCCCGGATTCTGGAACTCCGCCGGAGTCGCCTTACCGCTCCCGTCGACACACACCCCGCCCCACTGCCCGGCCGTCGCATACGTCGCCCCCGCGGCACAGTCCTGCGGGAACTGGTGCAGCACCGAGTAGTAGACGAGAAAACCCACCACCGCGGCCAGCGCCGTCGAGCCGTCCGCCTTCTTCGCCATGCCGATCGCCACACCGACGCAGAACAGCAGCGGCAGCCCCAGCGAGGAGTCCAGCAGCGCGCCGCCCGCACCCGCGAACACCTTCGCCACGCTCTCCCAGCCCAGACCGTCCGCACCGAAGACGTCCGGCTGGCCGAGCCGGTTCAGGATGCCCGCGGCCGGCAGCACGGCGATGGGCAGCTGAAGACTGCGCCCCATCTTCTGCAAGCCCTGGAACAGGCCCGCCGACCGCTTCCTCGTTCCCACCGCTGCCGCGTTCGAACTCATCCGCGTCCTCCCGGCCACCGGTCCGTAGCGGACCGGCTCGGTACGTGCCGCATACTGATGGTGTAGACCACTTGTGGTGCGTTTCGGACCCCGGAAAAGCGCTGCCGGGTGGTCGCCATCATTCGCCAGAGCACGGGCACACGCCCGGGCAACTGGGCTGAACGTGCGTTACCGTGTGATCACCGCGCGGCACCGACCGCCGGTGGCCGAGACAAGCAGGAGTGGACATGGCCAGCAAGGCTGAGAAGATCGTCGCCGGGCTCGGCGGCCTCGACAACATCGAAGAGGTCGAGGGCTGCATCACCCGCCTGCGCACCGAGGTCGCCGACCCCTCGCTCGTCGACGAGGCCGCGCTGAAGGCCGCCGGCGCGCACGGCGTCGTGAAGATGGGCACCGCCATCCAGGTCGTCATCGGCACCGACGCGGACCCGATCGCCGCCGAGATCGAAGACATGATGTGAGCAGCTGACCGCTCACCCGCCGGAGCCCCGGCCGCCCGCCCACCAGGCGACGGACCGGGGCTCCGGTACGGGTACCCGCCGGCCCGTACCCGTACGGCCGTGCGCAGGTCTGTGCCCGTACGGCCATGTGCAGGCCCGCGCCCGTACGCGCCCGTCCGCCCCCTCCCACAGCCGGAACCCGACCCCGGAACCCGGCCCCCCGGGCCTCCCCCGACCCGGAACGAGCCCCTCTACCGAGCCGATAGGGTCGGGACCATGTCTCGAATCGACGGCCGCACCCCCGACCAGCTCCGCCCCGTCACCATGGAACGCGGCTGGAGCAAGCACGCCGAAGGCTCCGTACTGATCTCCTTCGGCGACACCAAGGTCTTCTGCACCGCCTCCCTCACCGAAGGCGTCCCGCGCTGGCGCAAGGGCAGCGGCGAAGGCTGGGTCACCGCCGAGTACTCGATGCTGCCGCGCTCCACCAACACCCGCGGCGACCGCGAATCCGTCCGCGGCAAGATCGGCGGCCGGACCCACGAGATCTCCCGCCTCATCGGCCGCTCACTGCGCGCCGTCATCGACTTCAAGGCCCTCGGCGAGAACACCGTCGTCCTGGACTGCGACGTCCTCCAGGCCGACGGCGGTACCCGCACCGCCGCCATCACCGGCGCCTACGTCGCCCTCGCCGACGCGATCTCCTGGGCCCAGGCCAAGAAGAGCATCAAGGCCGGCCGCCAGCCGCTCGTCGGCACCGTCTCCGCCGTCAGCGTCGGCATCGTCGGCGGCGTCCCCCTGCTGGACCTCTGCTACGAGGAGGACGTGCGCGCCGAGACCGACATGAACGTCGTCTGCACCGGCGACGGCCGCTTCGTCGAGGTCCAGGGCACCGCCGAAGCCGAACCCTTCGCCCGCGAGGAACTCAACTCCCTCCTCGACCTGGCCGTCGCCGGCTGCTCGACCCTGGACGCCGCCCAGCGCGAGGCCCTCGCCCGCACGCTCTGACGCGCGCCCCAGCGGCCGCCTACGAGCCCCGGCCCGTACGGGTACGGACTGCCGCCTGTACGGGTACGGGCTGTCCGCCGCCGCACGAGCCTCTTGACGCGCCGGCCCCGCAACGGCGGGCCGGCGCGCCGCTCACCGCCCGCCGGGCCCGCCGGGCCCGTCCTGTGACCTTTCCCTCGTGGGATCTGCGTCTCTAGGAAAACGGCGACCCGCCGCGCACCGTGGAACCCATGTCCACTTCCGCTGCCACGGCTGCCGCAGCCGACGCCTCCGTCACCGCGTCCCGGGCCCGCACCGGCGGGCCCAAGGACGGCCCCAACCTGCTGGAACACCTCGTCGGCTGGACCCTCGTCATCGTCCTGGCCATGCTCTTCACCCAGACCGGCCTCATGTGACACGCGGGGCGCACGCCCCGCACACCTCGCACCACCCCGGCCCGCTCCGAGCGCCCCGGTCCGCTCCCGAGCGCCCCGGTCCGCCCCCAGCGCCCCGGTCCGCCCGGCCCCCGGCAACCAAAGCCGGCCCGCCGGCGTTCTCCCTAGTACCGGAACCGGCATCAGTACCGGAACCGGTATCAGTACCGGTGCACCGCCCGTGCACGGGCACGCCCAGGGGAGGACCGTTCCATGGCTCTGCGCCGCCGTACCGCACTCGGCCGTACCGCAACCCGCCGCACCGCGGACCGCCGCCCGGCCACCACCACCGCCGCCCTCCTGGCGGCGGCCGCCCTGACCGTCCCGCTCCTCACCGCCTGCGGAGCGGTCGAAAAGGCCGTCGGCTGCGCCAAGACCGCCACCACGTTCGCCAACGACCTGTCCTCCCTCCACCAGGACCTGAGCAACGCCGCCGACAGCCCCCAGGACGCCGAACGCGCCATCGACCGCCTCAACAAGGACCTCGGCACGATCCAGAAAGCCACGGACGACCCCGACGTCCAGAAGGCACTCAGCAACCTGACCGACGCCCTCGACAAGGCCGACGACGCCGTACGCGACGGCCGCACCCCCGACCTGTCCGCACTCGGCGACGCGGCCGGCGCCCTCACCAAGAGCTGCGCCACGGGGTGAGAGAAGCGGCCGCCGCCCCTGGATAATCGGGCCTCATGAAGCGCCTGATCCTCGCCACCCGCAATGCCGGCAAAATCACCGAACTCCGCGCCATCCTGGCCGCCGCCGACCTCGACGTCGAACTGGTCGGCGCCGACGCCTACCCGGACGTCCCCGACGTCAAGGAAACCGGCGTCACCTTCGCCGAGAACGCCCTCCTCAAAGCCCACGCCCTCGCCCGCGCCACCGGCCACCCGGCCGTCGCCGACGACTCCGGCCTGTGCGTCGACGTCCTCGGCGGCGCGCCCGGCATCTTCTCCGCCCGCTGGGCAGGCCGGCACGGCGACGACCAGGCCAACCTCGACCTGCTCCTCGCGCAGCTCTCCGACATCGCCGACGGCCACCGCGCCGCCCACTTCGCCTGCGCCGCGGCCCTCGCCCTCCCCGACGGCACCGAACGCGTCGTCGAAGGCCGCCTCGAAGGCACCCTGCGCCACACCCCCGCCGGCACCGGCGGCTTCGGCTACGACCCGATCCTGGCCCCCTCGGCGACACCCGCACCTGCGCCGAACTGACCGCCGACGAGAAGAACGCCATCAGCCATCGCGGCAAGGCGTTCCGGGGGCTGGTGCCGGTGGTTCGGGAGTTGGTGGGCTGAGGCGGCGGTCACCCCGCACGACGAAGGTCCGGCCCCGTACGAAACGGGACCGGACCTTCGATTCAAAGGCGTGCGGCCGGAGGGACTCGAACCCTCATGCCTCGAAGGCACTGGTTTCTAAGACCAGCCTGTATAACCCGTTCCAGCACGGCCGCTCGGCACTGACATGGTACTCGGCGGCCGACAGCGCGCGAGAGCTAGTCCCTGGATCGGCCGCCCCGGCACCACGTGGAGGTGGCCGCATGACAGTTGGGACACAGAAACCTGAGGTTGCGGGACCGGTTGTCCGTCCAGTCACCGTTGATGTGATCGATCTCCAGCGTCATCGGCCGACCGTGCCACACCGGTCCGGTTCCGCACTCCGCGCACCGGTCGGCAACGCCGCTTTCCAGCAACGCCCGCCGCAGCAGCGATGTGCCCGTGCGACGTCCCGTGTTCTGCTTCTTGAGGATGTCGTGCGCGGTCCGTCGGTTGAGTGTCTTCTTTCCTCGCTGGTGAGCCTGGCCCAGGAAGTGGCTGGTGTCGATGCCGTACTCGGTGGTCCAGCGCAGGAATTGTTTGCGGGTGCAGTGATTCGATGACCTGTTCATGTGCCGCAGAGCCGCTGCCACGGAACAGGAGGAGGCGACGGCTTCCTGGAGTGTCTCCTTCGTGGGGTGCGGGTGGACGCTCCGGCGCCCCACCGCTTCGAAGTGCGAGACGTCGATGCCGAAGTGCGCGAAGCGCCGGAAGATGTGCCGGCGGAGCTGGTGATAGGGGCGGACCCCCATGAAGGCGATGACTTCGTCGATGTTCTTGCAGTGGCGAGCGGCCGCGTCGAGAAGTTCCCGGGTGTAGCGCACGCCGCTGCTCATCGCTGTACACCCGCTCGCGCGCTCCGCTTCTTCTTGCTGCGTCCGCGATAGGAATCTGTCACCGAGTGGCAATTGGGGCAGAGAATCCGGAGATTCTCCAGGCGGTTGTTCCGCCAGTTGCCGTCGATGTGGTCGACTTCCAGGGGGATGGTGCTGCCGCGCCAGATCGGTCCCGTGCCGCACAGCGTGCACTGCTCCGTCACGCCGCGAGCCAGCATCGCTCCCTTCAAAGCGCTGCTCGGCACCCGGCGGGCGCCGGCGGCCGGCATCTCCACCAGCAGGCGGTCACCGCAGCGGCGACGGGAAGCCGGTTTCGCACGGCTTTGACCCGTGAAATGCGAGGTGTCGATTCCCAGGGCCCGGACCCGGCGGCTGATGTGCGTGTGATACCCGCCTACCACTTCGAGGCCGAGCAGCCGCAGCACCTCGCACATGTTCGTGGAGGAAGCCACTGCGGGCTCCAGCACTTCCCTGGTCCAGCGGACGCCGTCGCCCGTGAAATGGGAGATGTCGATATCCATCGACTTCATGCGCTCACGGATGTAACGGCGCCCAGAACTCTTCGGATCCACCCCTAACTTGACCAACGCTTCCGTGAACGTACGAGACGAAGCCGCCGCCTCGCTCAAGCGCTCGCGGGTATAGGGACTGACCGGCATGTGAACCCCCGTGATGTCTTTCGGCTGTGTGTCGCCCTCTCGAACTGCCCAACGCCCCCACCCCCCACCCGGTTACGCCGAACGGCCCAAAAACCCAAAAAAACGACCGCGGCCCTCGCCCGACCAGGGCAAGGGCCGCGAAGCGGAGTGCGAAGAGAGGTCAGAAGCGCGGGTCCGGGGACTGGGCCGTGACCATTTCGACGGCTTCCTCCTTGGTGGCGACGGCCGGCGGGGAGCCCTCCAGGGGCTGTTGGGCGGTTTCCTTCATGCAGGCGACGGCGATGGCGCCTACCAGGGCGGCGCCCATGGCGTAGTAGGCGGGGATCATGTCGTTGCCGCCGAAGCCGTCCATGAGGGCGGTGATGACCAGGGGGTCGTGCCGCCGAAGAGGGAGACGGCGAGGTTGTAGCCGATGGAGAGGGAGCCGTAGCGGACGCTGGTGGGGAAGAGGGCGGGGAGCGCGGCGGACATGGTGCCCAGGAGGCAGACCAGGGAGAGGCCGAGCATCAGCATGCCGGGGATGATCGCGGCCATGCTGCCCTGCTTGACCAGCAGGAAGGCGGGGGCGGAGAGGAGGAAGAAGCCGAGCATGCCGGTCATCAGCAGGGGCTTGCGGCCGTAGCGGTCGTTGAGCTTGCCGACGCTGCTGATGACGCACATCAGGACGAGCATGGTGCCGATGACGATCAGCAGACCGTGTGCCTCGTCGTAGTGGAGGGTGTCGGTCAGGTAGGTCGGCATGTAGGAGAGCAGCATGTAGTGGCAGATGTTGTACGCGCCGACCAGCGCGATGCACAGGATCAGCATCGGCCACTGCTGCGAGAAGATCTCGCCGAGCTTCTTCTTGGGGGCGTTCTCCGAGAGGTGGGAGGCGTCGCCCTCGGCCTCGGTGACGGAGGTGTCGCCGGTGTGGGACTGGGACGCTTCCAGCTTCTGGAAGGCGGGGGTCTCGTCGAGCTTCATCCGCAGGTAGAGGCCGACCAGGCCGAGCGGTCCGGCGACGAGGAAGGGGATGCGCCAGCCCCAGTCGTGCATGGTCTCGGAGCCGAGCGTGGAGTTGAGGACGAGGACCAGGCCGGCGGCGCCGGTGTAGCCGGCCAGGGTGCCCATCTCCAGGAAGCTGCCGAAGAAGCCGCGCTTCTTGTCGGGGGCGTACTCGGCGATGAAGGTGGAGGCGCCGCCGTACTCGCCGCCGGTGGAGAAGCCCTGGATCATGCGGAAGACGATCAGCAGGATCGGGGCCCACAGGCCGATGCTGGCGTACGAGGGGATCAGGCCGATGCACAGGGTGCCCGCGGCCATCATGATCATGGTGAGGGCGAGGACCTTCTTGCGGCCGACACGGTCGCCGAGGGGTCCGAAGAACGCGCCGCCGATGGGCCGTACGAGGAACGCGACGGCGAAGGTGGCGAAGGAGGACAGCAGGCTGGTGGTGTCGCTGCCGCCGGGGAAGAACACCTTTCCGATGGTGACCGCGAGGTAGCTGTAGATGCCGAAGTCGAACCATTCCATGGCGTTGCCGAGCGCGGCCGCCTTCACGGCGCGTTTGACGACGCGTTCGTCGGTCACCGTGATGTCGGTGCGGCGGAGCCGGGGTTCCGGCGGCGGGCGACGGCACGGAACAGGTTTCTGTGGCGTTTGAACGCCGCCGGGTCCCGGTCGGTCGTGGGTTCGGCTTCGGTGCTGCCGGTCGGCACGAGTCGAGTCCTCTCGGTCGGTCAGCGCGCTCGATGCGCGGCAGGAGTTCGCAGCGGTCGTGGGCGTCCTCGTGGCCGGGAGGGCCGTCAGCGGTCGCCTGTGATCACAAAGGTGGTCGTACGACAGGTGCGCCTGCGCACTGGAGCGCGACTCAAACCACTCTGACCCCACAACGCGATGTACGTCACGTGGTCTGCGCCGTCCGGCGCAGCGGTTCCTCCCGGTTTCGTGGTGGTTTTCGTCAGGGCTGTGACCACCGCTGTTACAGAACTGGTACACAGCCGCGTGGTCACCGAAGCGTCCGGGCAATCAGCTCGTGTGGCGGGGAGGGGAGAGTGGTGGGTATCGAAACCACCCTTATGCTCCGAACCGTTCGCTCCGCGGACCCCTCGCGTACGTGTGCCTCGGCCTCGCGCGCGGGGGAACGTGCACCGGCGCGGGTGCAGTGTTCGGATGCGGTGGCCCGTTCCGCGCCGGTACGGGGCCGCCGCCCCGGAAGGAGAAGTCCATGACCGACCGCGAGGGTGCCCGCCGGTTCAGCGGGCGCACCGCCCTGGCGACCTTCGCCGCGGTCACCGCGCTGGCGGTCGGCGGTGTGTGGTTCAGCCAGGCGACGGACCGTGCGTCGGCGGTGGACGCGGCGCCGAAGACGTCGGCGGTGCAGGACGTGAAGTCGGCCGGGAAGGCGACCGGCGGGCTGCCCGGTGTGCGCGACTGCGGGTTCGGCGAGCCGGAGATCAAGCCGCAGGTCATCACGTTGACGTGTGCTGACGCGGGCATGGTGGCGACGGGGATCACCTGGGACCGGTACGGCACGGCGGAGGCCGAGGGCAAGGGCGTGGTGCAGGTGGAGAAGGCCGCCGCGGGGGTGGGCACGAACGCCGGTTTCCCGGCGACGTTCCGGCTGTACGGGGCGAAGACGGTGGACGGCGCGCGGGCCTTCACGGGGCTGGAGGTGACGTACGAGGGCTCGACGCCGCTCGGTGACTCGACGGAGATGTACAACCTCGCGTGATGGGCATCCGAGGCCGGATCGCGCTGGCCATTTCGTGTGTGACGGCGTTGGCGGTGGTGGTGCTGGGGTTCGCGGTGCATCACATCGCGGACGCGGAGCGGGAGCGTTCGGCGCGCTCGTACCAGGACGACCGGCTCAGTTCGGCGCTGCAGATCTACGAGCGGGACGGGACGCTGGCGCTGGGCGCGCAGCTGGACGACGCGACGTTGCCGAGCCCGTTGCGGGCGGCGGTCTTCGAGGGGAAGTCCGGTACGTATGTGAGTCAGGGCGAGGATCCGCGGGTGTGGGCGGCGACCGGGGTGGGCGGGGGTTCCGGGGCCGGTGGTTCCGGGGCGGGTGACTCCGAGAAGAGGGGCTCCGCGGAGGGGGACTCCGGCGGTGGTTCCGGTGCGAACGGGGCCGGTGACGGCTCCCGGGACAGCGGTTCCGGTGACAGCGGTTCCGGTGACGCCGGCGCCCACGGCAGCGGTTCCGGCGGGCCGCCGCGGACGCTGTCGGTCTCGGCGGCGTTCCCGGACGACGACCCGGCCCAGGAGGCGCTGGACCGGGCCCTGGTGATCGCGGGCGTCGGCACGGTGGTGCTGATGGCCGGCGTGTCGTGGTTCGTCTCGCAGCGGCTGTCGCGGCGGCTGCGGCACAGTGCGGCCGCGGCGCGCCGGATCGCGGCGGGTGAGCCGCCGGACGCGGACGCGCTGGCGGCGGGCGGCCGGGACGAGGTGGCGGAGCTGGGCCGTTCGGTGCACCACATGGCGACGTCGCTGGCGGCCCGGGTGGAGGCGGAGCGCAAGTTCACCGCCGATGTGGCGCACGAGCTGCGGACGCCGGTGGCGGGTCTGGTCGCGGCGTCCGAGCTGCTGCCGCACGAGCGGGCCGTCGAGCTGGTGCGGGACCGGGCGCAGACGATGCGCAACCTGGTCGAGGACCTGCTGGAGGTGTCCCGGCTGGACGCGGGCGTGGAGTCCGCGCAGCTGGACGCGGTGGATCTGCCGTCGTTGGTGCGCGGGATCGTGGACCGGGTGGAGCGGGTGCGCGGCATCACGGGTGTCGGGATCGTCGTGGTGGGGCCGGCGCGGGTGGTGGAGACCGACCGGCGCCGGGTGGAGCGGGTGCTGGTCAATCTGCTGGCGAACGCGGCCAAGCACGGCGAGCCGCCGGTGGAGGTACGGGTCGAGGGCACGCGGATCGTCGTGCGCGATCACGGGCCGGGGTATCCGCCGGAGCTGTGCGAGGAGGGGCCGCGCCGCTTCCGTACGGCGGCTCCGGAGCGCGGTACCGGGCACGGTCTGGGGCTGACGATCGCGGCCGGGCAGGCGGAGGTGCTGGGCGGCCGGCTGCTGTTCGGTACGGCCGAGGGTGGCGGTGCCGAGGCGGTGCTGGAGCTGCCGGAGCCGGTCGGGCCGGAGGAGGCGGAGCGGGTGCCGGTGGTGGAGCGGGGGGCGGTGGCGGCTTCGTAGGCCCGCCGGGCCCGGCGGGCCCGGAAGTGGGCGGGGCGGCAGCGGGGGCAGCCGGGGCGGCCGGAGGACGGCCGCGGCCCCGCAGTACGGGTCCCAGCCGCTCGCGCCCGGTCGCCCCTCGCCCGTCCGGCTTCCGCCTACAGCCCCAGATCCTTGATGATCTTGGCGACGTGGCCGGTGGCCTTCACGTTGTACAGGGCGCGCTCGACCTTGCCCTCCTCGTCCACGATCACCGTGGAGCGGATGACGCCGGTCACGACCTTGCCGTACAGCTTCTTCTCGCCGTACGCGCCGTAGGCCTCCAGGACCTGCTTGTCGGGGTCGCCCAGCAGGGTGACCGACAGTTCCTCCTTCTCGCGGAACTTCGCGAGCTTCTCCGGCTTGTCGGGGGAGATGCCGATGACGTCGTAGCCGTGACCGGCCAGGAAGTCGAGGTTGTCGGTGAAGTCGCAGGCCTGCTTGGTGCAGCCGGGGGTCAGCGCGGCCGGGTAGAAGTACACGATGACCTTGCGCCCCTTGTGGCCGGCGAGCGAGACCTGCTTGCCGTCCGCGTCGGGGAGGGTGAAGGCGGGGGCGGTGTCGCCGGGCTGCAGTCGCTCGCTCATGGCTCTCCTTGGGTGGGCGGCACGCGGGGTGCACGTACGGGGAAGACGGGGGCGCGAGCGGGTCGCGCCCCTGTTCGCGCTACGCCCCGAGGTTACTGAGCCGCTCGAAAAGGGGGTGCTGTGGGGCGGCGGGGCCGTGGTGCTGACAGACTGTCCGCACGGAGACGGATCGAGACGACCGGAGGCAGCGCGGTGTCGGAAGCCAGGACCCCTGCGCAGATCGAGAAGGACATCGTCCGCAGGCGGCAGGAGCTTGCCGTGACGCTGGACGAGATCGGTGTGCGGCTGCACCCGAAGACGATCATGGGGGACGCGAAGGCGAAGACGGCGGCGGCCGTGGACCGCACGGCGGGGCGGGCCTACGTGGCCGCCAACCGCGCGGTCTCGGACATCCGCGCCCAGCTGGTGGCGGAGGACGGCGCGCCCCGCCTGGAGCGGGTGGTGCCGCTGGCGATGATCGGTGTGGCCGTTGTCGGGCTGCTCGTGGTGGGTTCCAGGCGCCGCCGTTCCTGAGGCGGGCGCTGCGCGGGCGCGCGGCCGGGTACGGTCGTGCCGTGAGCCCGAATAACGCCAAGGACACCCACGACAAGCTGCCCATCCGGATGCTGCACGACCGGGTGCTGGTCCGTACCGACATCGCCGAGGGCGAGCGCCGTTCCACCGGCGGCATCGTCATTCCCGCGACCGCGGCGGTCGGCCGCCGTCTGGCCTGGGCCGAGGTGGTCGCGGTGGGGCAGAACGTGCGGACCGTGGAGCCCGGTGATCGGGTGCTGTACGACCCGGAGGACCGGGCCGAGGTCGAGGTGCGCGGCGTCGCGTACGTCCTGATGCGCGAGCGCGACCTGCACGCGGTGGCGGCGGAGCGCCTGGAGGGTGCCGAGGACGCGACGGGGCTGTATCTGTAGAGACAGCTGCACGTGTGGAGACAGCTGTACCTGTAGAGGCAGCTGTACCTGTAGGGGCCGCCGGGCGGTTCTGCCGTACGGAGGCGAGGGCGGGCGGTGACCAGGGTCACCGCCCGTTTTGTACGCCTTTTGCTAGGCTCGGAGACATCCCGACGAGACGCGCCGTACCGGGTCACGACAAGACGACGCACCCCTGTAGAAGCTCGCTTTCCACGGAGGTGCCGTCATGGCATGGATCCTGCTCGCCGTCGCCGGTCTGCTCGAAGTCGGCTGGTCGATCGGTATGAAGTTCACGGACGGGTTCACCCGGCTGTGGCCCAGTGTCTTCACCGGCGCGGGCATCGTCGCCAGCATGGTGCTGCTCTCGTACGCCGCCCGGACCCTGCCGATCGGCACCGCGTACGGCGTCTGGGTCGGTATCGGCGCGGCCGGTGCCGCGGTCGTCGGCATGCTGGTGCTCGGGGAGCCCGCCACCGCCGCGCGGATCTTCTTCATCTGCTTGCTGCTGGTGGCGGTCGTCGGCCTGAAGATGACGTCCGGCCACTGACGCCGGGTGCCGGGCCCGGCACCCGGCCCCCGGAAACGCCCCTCACGCCCCCGGGAAGTTCTCCCACCCGCCGTACCCGCCGTCGTAGCCGCCTCCCATGCCCCCGCCGCTGCCGCCCCGGCCGCCGTTGATGCCGCCCTCGATGCCCCCGGCGGGTGGCTCCACGGTGGGCCAGTCGTCGGTGGGGGCGGTGGTCGGCTCCTCGGTCGGGAACGTCGGGAAGCTGGGGCCGGGGGCTGTGGTGGGCCCGGGGCCGCTGGTGGGCGGGGTGCCGGTCGGGCCGCTGGGCGGCGGGGTGTCGCTCGGCGGTGCCTCGCTGGTGCTCGGCTGCTCGCCGGGCGTGCTCGGTGCCTGGCTGGGCGGCTGGCTCGCGCCCGCCTCCAGGTCCAGGTCGAAGTCCTTGGCCGGCTTCCCCTCCAGGGCGGCTTCGGTGTACGCGGCCCAGATCTCGGCGGGGAAGCCGCCGCCGTTGATCCGGGCCTGTCCCGCCGCCCCGTACAGCGGCTTCTGCGCGCCGGTGTCCGGGTCCTGGCCCAGGACGCCGACGACGGTGGCCAGGTCGGGGGTGTAGCCCGCGAACCAGGCGGCCTTGTCCTGCTCGGCCGTGCCGGTCTTGCCGGCCGCGGGCCGTCCGACGGCGCGGGCCGCCGAGCCGGTGCCGCCGGGGCTCTCGATGACGCTGCGCAGGATCGAGGTGGTGGTGTCGGCGGCGTTGCGGGGCACCGCGGTCTTCTCGCCGCGGTCCGGCAGTTCGACGGTCTCGCCGCCCTTGGTGGCCTTGCCGACGAGGCTGTACGCGCGCTGCTTGCCGTGGTTGGCGAGGGTGGCGTAGACCTGCGTCATGTCCAGCACGCTGGGGGTGGCGGTGCCGAGCGAGATGGCGCACTGGGAGGAGCCGAGGCTCGGCGTGTCCTTGGGGATGCCGAGGTCGACGGCGGTGTCCTTGACCTTCTCCGGGCCGACGTCGACACCCATCTGGGCGTACACGGCGTTGACGGACTTGTCGGTGGCGGTGGAGACGGTGATCGGCCCGTAGGAGCGGCCGTCCTCGTTCTCGGGGGCGAAGCCGACGCGCCGGCCGTTGCTGACCGCCTCGCGCTTGTTGGTGCCGTCGTAGACCGTGTTCGGGGTGATCTTGTTGCCGTCCTGGGTGACGGCGTCGTTGGCGACGGCGGAGGTGAAGACGATCGGCTTGAAGATGGAGCCGACCTGGTAGTCGCGGCGGGTGGCGCTGTTGACGTACTGCTTGGCGTAGTCGATGCCGCCGTACATGGCGACGACGTTGCCGGTGGCGGGGTCGATGGAGGCGCCGCCGCCCGTACGTAACGGTCGGCCGTGGACGTGCCGAGCTGTCGCATCAGCTTCTTGTCGACGGCTTCGACCAGGGCGTCCTGGCGCTTCTTGTCGAGGGTGGTGGTGATGCGGTAGCCGCCGGTGGCCAGCGTCTGATCGTCGATGATCTTGTTGTTGGTCAGATAGTCCTTGATCGCTTCGACGAGGTAGCCGCGCTGTCCGGACAGGCCGGTGGGCGGCTTGGCCTTGCCGGGCGTGGGGAAGGTCAGCCCGGCCCGTTCGGACGCGCTGATCCACTTCTTCTTGACCATGCCGTCCAGGACGTAGTTCCAGCGGTCCAGGGCGCGCTGCCGGTTCTGCGGGTGGGTGGCGACGTCGTACGCGCTGGGCGCGTTGAGCAGGGTGGCGAGGTAGGCGCCCTCGGCGGTGGTGAGCTGGTCGGAGTTCTTGCTGTAGTACGCCTGGGCGGCGGCCTGGATGCCGTACGCGTTGCGGCCGTAGTAGCTGGTGTTGAGGTAGCCCTCCAGGATCTCGGACTTGCTGCGCTCGCGGTCCAGCTTGATCGCGATGAAGAACTCCTTGGCCTTGCGGGTGATGGTCTGTTCCTGGCCGAGGTAGTAGTTCTTCACGTACTGCTGGGTGATGGTGGAGCCGGACTGCTTGCCCTTGCCGGTGACGGTGTTCCACGCGGCGCGCAGCATGGCGACGGGATCGACGGCGGACTCGGAGTAGAAGTCGCGGTCCTCGGCGGCCAGGACGGCTTCCTGGGTGGTCTTCGGGACCTGGCTCAGGGGGACGTTCTCGCGGTTGACCTTGCCGTCGCGGGCGATCTGGCTGCCGTCGGCGTACAGGTAGACGTTGCTCTGCGCCTGGGCGGCCGAGTTGGCGGCGGGGATGGGCACGAGCATGTACCCGGCGACGAGGCCGCCCGCGACCAGCAGCAGGACGAGCAGGAAGCCGCCCAGCACCATCCGCCAGGTGGGCAGGGCGCGCCGCCAGCCGGTGCGCTTGCGGCGGCCCTGGCCGGCCTTGGCCCCTCCGTCGGCTGCCGGGCCCTCCTGGGGGCCGTGCGCGTCGGCGGCCGCGGGCAACTCGGAGCGTGCGGCCCACTTCGGTACGCGGGGGCCGGCCTTGCCGTCCTGCTGCGGATCGTCGCTCATGTCTGTATGGACTCCTCGGCCGCCGCCGAGGGTTGTACCGCGGCGGATCGGTGGCGTGTCGGGCGATTCGCGTTCTAAGCCGGAAAAGGAACTGTCGCCCGATACGAAACTCTCGCATCAAGGCCTTCACCCACGAGGGGCGGCGCGCACCTGTGACCGCTCCGTGACCGGCCGAACGGGTCGAAAGACTCACCGGAACGGGTGAATAAATGCGTGGCCGGGCCCCCGCGCGCCGGACTAGGCTCCGGTCTTTCGCGCCACAAGATGGCGTGCCGTCAGGAACGGGGGACGCCACACGTGTTGTACGCGGCCGTAGCGGCGGGCAGCTTCCGGCGCTATGCCACCTACCGTATCGCCACCGCTTCCGGCGTCTTCACCAACACCGTCTTCGGCTTCATCCTCGCCTACACCTACATCGCCCTGTGGACCGAGCGCCCCCACCTGGGCGGCTACGACCTGCCGCAGGCGCTGACCTTCGTATGGACCGGGCAGGCGCTGCTGGCGGCCACCGGGCTGCTCATCGGCGGTGGCATGGACGAGTTGCAGGAGCGCATCCGCAGCGGGGACATCGCCGTCGACCTGTACCGGCCCGCGGACCTCCAGCTGTGGTGGCTGGCCGCCGACCTCGGGCGGGCCGCCTTCCAGCTGTTGGGGCGTGGCCTGGTGCCGATGGCGGTGGGCGCGCTGGTCTTTCCGTCGGCGCTGCCCGCCTCGCCGGTGACCTGGCTGCTGTTCCTGGTGTCGGTGGCGCTCGGTGTGGTGGTCGGCTTCGCGCTGCGTTACCTGGTGGCGCTGACGTCCTTCTGGCTGCTGGACGGCGCGGGCGTGTCGATGGTCGCCGGGCTGATGTGCCTGTTCTTCTCCGGGATGGTGCTGCCGCTGAACGTCTTCCCCGGCGGGTTCGGCGAGGTTGTCCGGCTGCTGCCGTGGTCCTCGATGCTCCAGGTGCCGGCCGACGTGCTGCTCGGGGTGCACGACGGCGTGGGGGCGGCGCGGGCGCTGGCCTTCCAGGCCGGGTGGGCGGTGGTGCTGCTGGCGTCGGGGCGGCTGGTGCAGTCCGTGGCGACGCGGAAGGTGGTGGTGCAGGGTGGCTGAGGAAGGTACGTGGGCCCTCCGCCCGCGGCTGGCCGAAGGCCTGCGGGCGTACGGCCTGATCGTGGCGATGTGGACCCGCTCCACGCTCGCCTACCGGACGTCCTTCCTGCTGACGGCGCTCGGCAACTTCGCCGCCACCGGGCTGGACTTCCTCGCGATTCTGCTGATGTTCACGCACATCACGGCCCTCGGCGGGTTCTCGTTGCCCGAGGTGGCGTTCCTGTACGGCACGTCCGGCGCGGCGCTGGGCCTGGCGGACCTGGTGCTGGGCAGCATGGACCGGCTCGGCACGCGGGTCAGGGACGGCACGATGGACGTCCTGCTGGTGCGGCCCGTACCGGTGTTCGCGCAGGTCGCGGCGGACCGTTTCGCGCTGCGCCGGCTCGGCCGGATCCTGCAGTCGGCGCTGGTGCTGGGCTGGTCGCTGTCCCGGCTGGAGGTGGACTGGACGCCGGGCAAGGTGCTGCTGGTGCCGGTGATGCTGCTGTGCGGTGCGGTGATCTTCGGGGCGGTCTTCACCATCGGGGCCGCGTTCCAGTTCGTCGCGCAGGATGCCGCCGAGGTGCAGAACTCGTTCACGTACGGCGGTACGACGATGCTCCAGTACCCGCCCACCGTCTTCGCCAAGGACCTGGTGCGCGGCGTCACCTTCGTCGTCCCGCTCGCCTTCGTCAACTGGCTGCCCGCGCTGCGCCTGCTGGGCCGCGACGACCCGCTGGGGCTGCCGGGCTGGGTGGACTTCCTGGGGCCGGCGGTCGCGGCGGCGATGTGCGGACTGGCCTGGCTGGCCTGGCGGGCGGGCCTGCGCAACTATCGGAGCACGGGGAGCTGAGGGACGGTATGCGAAGCGGTACGGGGGACGCGGTGCGCGGCCCGGAGGAGACCGGGGCTGTGGGGCGTGGCCCGGAGGAGGCCGGGGCTGTGGTGCGCGGCCCGGAGGAGACCGGGACTGTGGGGCGTGGCCCGGAGGAAGCCGGGGCTGTGGGGCGTGGCCCGTCCGGCGGTGAGCCCGGTTTCATCGAACTGGAGGGCGTCGAGAAGGTCTTCCACGTACGGCGCAAGGCGGGCCGGCTGCGGCGGGTGCGCGAGGAGGTGCGGGCCGTCGACGGCATCAGCTTCCGGGTGCCGCGCGGCGCGATGGTCGGCTACATCGGCCCGAACGGCGCGGGCAAGTCCACCACCGTCAAGATGCTCACCGGCATCCTGGTGCCCAGCGGCGGGCGGCTGCGGGTGGCGGGCATCGACCCGGCGCGGGAGCGGACCCGGCTCGCGCGCCGCGTCGGGGTGGTCTTCGGGCAGCGTACGACGCTGTGGTGGGACCTGCCGCTGAAGGACTCCTACGAGCTGGTGCGGCGGATGTACCGGATTCCGGAGGCCGCCTACCGGCGGAACATGGAGCGCTGCGTCGAACTGCTCGACCTGGCGAAGCTGTTGCCGGTCCCGGTGCGGCAGCTCTCGCTCGGCCAGCGGATGCGCGGTGACATCGCGGCGGCGCTGCTGCACGACCCGGAGGTGCTCTACCTCGACGAGCCGACCATCGGCCTGGACGTCATCAGCAAGGCGAAGGTCCGCGGCTTCCTGCGCGAGGTGAACGCGGAGCGGGGCACCACCGTCCTGCTGACCACGCACGACCTCACCGACATCGAGCAGTTGTGCCGCCGGGTGATGGTCATCGACCACGGGCGTCTGGTGTACGACGGCGGGCTGGACGGGCTGCACGCCGTGGGGCGCAGCGAGCGGACGCTGGTGGTGGATCTGGAACGGGAGCTTCCGCCCATCGAGGGGGTGCCCGGCGCCCGTACGGTCAAGGTCGAAGGCCCGCGGCAGTGGCTGGCGTTCCCGGCGGCGCAGAGCGCGGCGCCGGTCGTCTCGGCGGTCGCGGAACGGTATCCGCTGGTGGATCTGTCGGTGCGGGAACCGGACATCGAGGACGTCATCTCCCGGATGTACGCGGACAACACGGCGCCATGAGGCATTAATCTGTCCGTATGACTGACGAACTCCCCGATCTGCGCGCCTCGGACGCCGACCGTGACCGGATCGCCGGGATCCTGCGCGAAGCCCTCGCCGAGGGGCGGCTGCAGATGGAGGAGTTCGAGGAGCGGCTGACCGCGGCCTACCAGGCGCGGACGGTCGGCGCGCTGCGGCCGCTGGTCGCTGACCTGCCGCAGCCGTCCGACAGCGGCCTGCCGGACACCCGGGCCGCCGGGCCCGGGGCGGTTGCCTGGCGGGAGCGGATCGGCGGCGAGCCGTCCTCCCGCGGGGCCTTCGCCTTCTGGAGCGGTTTCTCGCGCAACGGCCGCTGGACGGCGCCGCGGATGTTCACCGCCGGGGTGTTCCAGGCGGGCGGCGAGATCGACCTGCGCGACGCGCACTTCGAGGCCGAGGAGATCACGGTGCGCTGCTTCGCGTTCATGGGCGGCATCGATGTCGTGGTGCCGCCGGGCGTGGACGTGCAGGTGACCGGCTGGGGTTTCATGGGCGGTTTCGACAACGGCGACGGCGAGCCGGGGGACCCGGGCGCACCGCGGGTGAAGATCACCGGGTTCGCGATGATGGGCGGCGTCGGTGTCCGGCGCAGGCTGTCCAAGCTGGAGAAGAAGCGGATCAGGCTGGAGCGTGAGCGGCGCGCGGAGTCGGCGTTTCCGGAAGACGCGCGCGGATACGAGGTGTCGGAGCGCCGGCGCAAGGAGCTGGACTGACGCCGTGCACGGGCGCCCGCGCGCCTGCCGTACCGGCCTCCGCGCCCCCGGGGCGCCTCATCGTGCCGCCGCTCCCGTGAGCCGCCTCACCGTACCGGCGCTCCCTTGAGCTGTCGCAGGTCGACCGCGCCGGCCATCGCCCGGTAGCCCGCGTCGCTCGGGTGCAGACGGTCGCCCGAGTCGTAGGCGGGCCGCAGCCGCAGGGGGTGGTGCGGGTCGCGCAGCGCCTCGTCGAAGTCCGCGTAACTCCCGTAGACCTCCCCGGCGCGGATCTTCGCGTTGAGGTCCTGCCGTACGGCGTCGAGCTCCGGCCGGTAGCCGCGATGGCCGCCGAACGGGGTGAGCGTGCTGCCGATGACCTGGATGTCCCGTGCCGCTGCCCGGCGCACGATCTCCCGCATCCCGTCCGCCAGCTTCTCCGCGTCGAGCCGGCGCGGTGACTTGAACAGGTCGTTGAGGCCGATCTCGACGACGACGGCCCGCACCCCCGCGCGCGACAGTACGTCGCGCTCCAGCCGGGACAGCACGCTGGGCCCGCCGCTGACCGACCAGCGGTTGCTGTCCGTCAGCAGGCGGTTGCCGCTGATGCCCTGGTTGAGGACGCCGTAGCGGGGCGCGCCGGGCTCGGTGCGCAGCCGGGCGGCGAGGAAGTCCGGCCAGCGGTGGTTGGCGTCCGGGGTGGAGGTGTTGCCGTCGGTGATCGAGTCGCCGACGGCCACGACGGCGCCGACGGTGCGCGGGCCGCGGACGTCCACACTGGTCAGATAGCGCCAGGCGGTGACCTTTTGGGTGTAGGCGCCGCCGGTGGTGTCCGCGGCGCGGTCGCCGCGCGCCAGGTAGGACGTCTGGCGGGCGTGCGGGTGGTAGGTGACGGGTCCGGAGGGGGTCGGGGAGTAGGTGGTGACCAGGAGGTCGGCGGCGGCCGGGACGGTCAGCCGCACCGGGTCGCTGGTGACCGATCCACCTGCCGGGACGGTGACGGCGGGCCGTCCGGCGAAGGTCAGCCTGCGCAGGGTGCCGGGCATGACCGCCGGGCTGCCGGGGGCGAAGGCGCGGGCGAGGGTGGCGTGACCGACGGGCAGCGGGCGGGTGCCGTACAGGTTGGAGAGCTGGATACGGGCGCTGGTGCCGCCGATGCTGGTGTGCACCACGTTGCGTAGGGAGGTGTCCGCGTAGCCGTCCGACTTGCCGGGTTCGGCGGCCGCGGCGGCGGCCGACCACGTACCGGTCCAGCGCTCCGCCGAGGGCGGGCGGTCGTCTCCCGCGGGGGCCTGGGCGCCGTCGCCGCCGGAGCCGAGGAGCACCGCGGTGACGGCGAGCACCAGCAGCGCCGCCAGGCCGGCGAGCAGCGGCAACGGGCGGCCCACGGGAGTCGGCATGCGGGCACAGTCTCCTATGGCAGGCGGAGCGGCGTGCTCCGGGCGGGCACAGGGCAGCGTGTGGTCAGCGGTGGCGGCGTGGTCCGGTCGGCCCGTTCATGCTGCCACGCGGTCCGGACGGCCCGGGTGGCGCCCCGGCGGCGCGCAGGGGAACTCGTGGTTCGCGTCCGGAGTAGGACACAGTTGAACGCACGGCCGGCATGAAGCAGGGCATATGCCTGTACGTACGGTGCTGACGGGTTCGAGCGGGTGGAGCGGATGGAACGGACGAAGACGGACGTGGTCCCCGGGGCGGATGTGCCCGCGGGAGCGGACGGGACGCCGCCGGACGGCGGGCGCGCGGGCACGGGCCGGGCCCGCGGCCCGGTACCGCCCGGCGGCTCCCCGCAGAGCCTCGCGGACAGCCCCGCGGACGCGGAGAAGCGGCGCGGCGTACGGCGCATGAAGACCCTCGCGACCGGTCTGCTGCTCGGAGTGGCCCTGGTGTACGCCCTCGCCACCTGGGCGAAGGCCGCCGGCGCGGGCGGCTGGGCGGGTTATGTGGCGGCGGCGGCCGAGGCGGGCATGGTCGGCGCGCTGGCCGACTGGTTCGCGGTCACCGCCCTGTTCAAGCGGCCGCTGGGACTGCCCATCCCGCACACCGCGATCATTCCGACGAAGAAGGACCAGCTCGGGGTGAGCCTCGGCGAGTTCGTCGGCGAGAACTTCCTGTCCGGCGACGTCGTACGGCAGCGGCTGCGCAAGGTCGGCATCGGCCGGCGGCTGGGCGCCTGGCTCGCCGAACCGAAGAACGCCGACCGGGTGACGGCGGAGCTGTCCACCGCGCTGCGCGGCGCGCTGACCGTGCTGCGCGACTCCGACGTGCAGGCGGTGGTCGGCGAGGCGATCACCCGCCGCGCGGACGCGCAGGAGATCGCGCCCGGGCTCGGCAAGATGCTGGAGAAGGTCGTCGCGGACGGCGGGCACCGCCGGGTCGTGGACCTGGTCTGCGTACGGGCCCACGACTGGCTGACCGCGCACGGCGACTCGGTCATGACGGCGGTCTCCGGCGGCGCCCCCGGCTGGACGCCGCGCTTCGTGGACCGCAAGGTCGGCGAGCGGGTCTACAAGGAGCTGCTGCGGTTCGTCACCGAGATGCGGGACATGCCCGAGCACCCGGCGCGCGGCGCGGTGGACCGTTTCCTCAAGGACTTCGCGGGCGACCTGCAGTCCGACACCGACACCCGGGAGCGGGTGGAGCGCCTGAAGTCGGAGGTGCTGGGCCGCGGCGAGGTGCAGGACCTGATCGCCTCCGCGTGGGGCTCCGTACGCACCATGATCGTGGCGGCCGCCGAGGACGAGCACAGCGAGCTGCGGCAGCGCACCCGGTCGGCCCTGCTGTCACTGGGCCGACGGCTGGCCCGCGACGGGCGGATCCAGAACAAGGTCGACGGCTGGCTGGAGGGCGCCGCGGTCTACGTCGTGACGACCTACCGCGCCGAGATCACGTCGCTGATCACCGACACCGTCGCGAGCTGGGACGCCGACCACACCTCGAAGAAGATCGAGGCACACATCGGACGCGACCTCCAGTTCATCCGCATCAACGGCACGGTCGTCGGCGCCCTGGCCGGTCTGTGCATCTACGCGGTGTCGCGGGTGCTCGGGGGTAGGGCGCGGCGGTACGCGTTCCGGGACGCACCCCGTACGGGAGAAACCAGCTCGTACGGGGAAAATGGGGCGGTGACGGACGACGACATCCTGGCTGTACCCGACCCCGGGCAGGCACTGCGGTGGCTGCGCGAGCGGCTGACCCCTGACACCGACGCATGGCGGCACGTCGTCACCGAACTCGTCCCCGAGGGCTATCCGGCATACGTACGCGTCTTCCACTCCTGGATGCTGGAGGAAGTACCCGGACTGCGCAGGACGTGGCGGGAGATGGCGGCGGCTTCCGGCGCGCACTTCCACGGCGAGCTGATGGCCGGAGCCCTGCGGCGGGAGATGCTCAGCCCGCCTGCCGGGGAGCAGTGGGAGGTTTTCGACGGGGAGCCCGACCCGGCCACGCGCCAGGGGCTCGTGGAGATCCTGACGGACGCCACGCCGGCGGAAGCCGACCAGCGGATCTTCTACAGCTATGAGCTGGCCAGAGAGCTCCGCGGCGAGGAAACCCTCGTGTGGAAGTCGTCGCTCTCCGGCCTGGAAGCCGTGCGGGCCCGTACAGGGGAGGAGTGCGCCGGGCCGGAACACTGGTGGCCCGAGGACCGCGGCTGGGTGGTCGCCTGCGACTGGGACCTGTGCTCCACGTATGTGGCGTGCTCGGAGGAGCTCGCTGAACGCCTCGTCGGAAGCGACTTGATCGAGGCCGTTCGGGTGGCTCCCACCGCGCGCGTGGACAACGGAGCCGATCACCTCAACAAGCGGTCCTGATTTTCGCCGAGGACCCGGCTGCGAGGCCGGTCCTGGGCTCGTCTCAGGCCGCACCGCCTATGGAAGTCTCCCGCCGCAGGCCCTACCGTGCAGCGCGTGCGCGAGCGGATACCGGTGGTGGTGCAGGGGCAGCGGCGGCGACGGCCGCGCGCTGTGCGGGTGTTGTGGGCGGGCGCGGAGCTGGCGGTGACGTTCGGGGTGCTCGTCCTGCTGCTGGTCGTACATCAGCTGTACTGGACGAACCGACAGGCGCAGGCGAGCGCGCGCGACCAGGTGGCGCGGCTGGAACGGCAGTGGGACGCGCAGCGCCCGCCGGCCACCGGAGCACCGGCAACCGGAACGCCGTCCTCTGGACCGTCGCCCGGCCCGGCCGCTTCCACCGGTCCTGAGCGGCCCGGGGACCGTATGCGGCAGGAGGTGCGCAGCACCCTGGAGCAGGCCGCGCCACCGCGCCCCCGCCGGGACGCCGCGTACGCGGTCCTGCGCATCCCGCGTCTCGGCCTGACCGTTCCCGTCGCCGAGGGGACCGGCAGGTCCGCCGTCCTGAACAAGGGCTACGCGGGCCACTACGCGCACACCGCGCAGCCCGGCGAGCCGGGCAACTTCGCGCTCGCCGGGCACCGCAACACGCACGGCGAACCGTTCCGCTTCCTGAACCGGCTGCGGCCCGGCGACACGGTGGAGGTGCTCACCGCGGCCGCCCGCTACACGTACGCGGTCGACCGGACCGTGCCGCGCACCACGCCCTCCGACGGCACCGTCACCGCCCCCGTCCCGTACAGCACCGCCCACCCGTCCCTGCGCTACACCGAGCCGGGCTCCTACCTGACGCTGACGACCTGCACGCCCGAGTACTCCTCGGCGTACCGGCTGGTGGTGTGGGGCCGTCTGACGGGCGCGGTGCCCCGATAGGCTCTTCCGCTGTGCTGAAACGTCCCACGCTGCTGTGGCTCCTGGTCCCTCACGTGCTCTACCTCGGTGTGCTGCCGCTGGTGAACCGTGTGACGCCGACCGTGCTCGGACTTCCCTTCCTCGTCTTCTGGATGCTGCTCGCGACCCTGCTGACGCCCGCGTCGGTGTGGCTGGCCTGGCGCGGCGACCGGAAACGGGCCGCGCGGCGGGCCGCCGGGCGAGCGGTCGCGCCGACCGGGAAGCGCGCGGGAGAAGGGAGTGCGGCATGAACGCGACCATCGCCACCTCCATCTTCGCGGCGTTCATGGTGCTGACGCTGGCCCTGGGCCTGCTGGCGGTCCGCGGCGGCGGGCGCCGCAAGGGCGGGCTCACCGAGTGGTCGGTGGGCGGCCGCAGCCTCGGCACGGTCTTCATCTGGGTGCTGATGGCGGGCGAGAGCTACACCAGCTTCAGCTACCTGGGCGCGGCGGGCTGGGGCTACAACTTCGGCGCCCCGGTCCTCTACGTCCTCGCGTACATGTCCTGCGGCTACGCCCTCGGCTTCGTGGTCGGCCCGATGCTCTGGTCGTACGCGCGCCGGCACGGCCTGGTCGGCATCACCGACCTGGTGGCGCACCGCTACGGGCGGCGCTGGCTCGGCACGGCGGTGGCGGTCCTCGCGACCGTCTGCCTGCTGCCGTACATCCAGCTCCAGATCACCGGCATGGGCGTGGTCGTGACGACCATCTCCTACGGGGCGATCAGCCTGAACTGGGCCTACTTCATCGGCTTCGCGGTCACCACCCTCTTCGTCGTGGTCAGCGGCCTGCGCGGCAGCGCGTGGGTCTCGGTTCTCAAGGACATCCTGGTCATCGCGACCCTCGCTTTCCTGGCCGTCTACGTACCGCTGCACTACTTCGACGGGTACGGGCCCTTCCTGGACCGGATCGTCGCCGAGAAGCCGCAGTGGCTGACCTTCCCCGGCCACGAGTCGGGCGGCCTGGGCCAGGGCTGGTTCATCACCACCTCCCTGCTGAACTCGCTGACCGTCGTCATCTTCCCGACGACCGTCGCGGGCTATCTGGGCGCGCGCAACGCCGACGCGCTGCGGCGCAACGCGGTGCTGCTGCCGTTCTACAACGTGCTGCTGTTCGTGCCGATGCTGCTCGGCATGGCGGCGCTGTTCGTGGTGCCGGGGCTGACCGGCGCCGACTCCAATCTGGCGCTGTTCAAGCTGGTGGTGGACTCGCTGCCGGCCTGGCTGGTGGGCGTCACCGGTGTCGCCGCCGCGCTCTCCTCCATCGTGCCGATGGCCGTGTTCATGCTGGTCATCGGCACGATGTGGGGAGGAGCGTGCTGGGCGCGGTGCCCCGGCTGGCGCACCGCCAGAAGCTGTGGTCGCAGGTCGTCGTCGTGGTGGCGGGCGCGCTGGCGCTGCTGCTGACGTACACCGCGCCGAACACCCTCGTACGGCTCTCGCTCATCTCGTACGAGGGGATGGCGCAGCTGGTGCCGATGATTCTGCTGGGTCTGGTGTGGCGACGGCTGACGCTGTACGGGGCCGTCGGCGGTCTGGTCGTGGGTCTGGTGGTGGTCTGCGGGCTGGTCTTCACCGGACACGACCCGGTGTGGGGCGTGAACGCGGGGATCGTGGCGCTCGCGGTGAACCTGGTGGTGGCGCTCGGGGTGACCTGGCTGGGCCCGCGGCCCGTGGACGGCCGGCCGGACGCCGAGGTGCTGGCGTCGGACCTGGACGCGGAGGAGGACGGCCCCGGGGCGGAAGGCGCTGGTGGGGACGGGGGCGGGGCCGGCGGGAACGGCGCGGCCGGGGTCAGCCCGTCACCGACGAGGTGATCTTCTTGCCCTCCGGGGAGACGGCGAACCACGTGTCCATCTTCCCCTGCCCGTTGACGTCGCCGGGCTGCTTGTCGCCGCTGAAGGTGTAGACCGGCCAGCAGTCGACCGCGAGCTGCTTGGTGCCGTCGGGCCGGGTGACGGTGCTGATCAGCTTCTCGGGGACGCCTTCCAGCTTGCTCTTGTCGGCCGGGCCGACGGGTTTCCAGGTGTCCAGGCAGGCGCCGTTGCAGCCGAACCTCATCGGCCAGGCGCTGTCCTTGTTGAAGCGGTAGACCGTACGGCCGTCCTTGTCGACGAGCAGCTTGCCGAGCTTGGGCTGGTCGAAGACGGAGACGTCGGCGGCCGGTCCGGCGGTGGCCTTCTTGCCGTCGGGGGCGAACGCGTTCCAGGTGCCGGCGACACCGTGGCCCTTGGTGTCGCCGGGGGCGGTGTCCTTGGCGTAGCGGTAGGCGGGCCAGCCGCTGATGGTGAGCTGCTTGGTGCCGTCGGGGCGGGTGACCGAGCCGAGGGCGCTCGCGGCCATGCCGGAGGCGGCGGTGGCGTCGTCGGCGGGGACCGGGGGCCAGGTGGTCGCGCAGGCTCCGGAGCAGGCGGAGTTCGGCGGCTTGGCGGTGTCCTTGTCGAAGCGGTAGAGGGCCATGCCCTTGCTGTCGGTGACGACCGGGCCGAGTTCGGGGGACTGGCGCAGCGCGAGGGCCCGGGCGGGCGCGCCCTGCGCCGCGGGGCGGTTGCTGTCATCCGTCGAGCCGTAGCCGTCGCCGCCGGCCTGTCCCTTGTCGGCGCCGCTGTCCGCGCCGTAACCGCTGCCGGTGTCGCCTGAGCCGTAATCGGCGGAACTGCCGCTGCCTGCCCGCACCTTGTCGTTGGCCACGGGGGCGGCGTCGGTGCGGTCGGCGGAGCCGCAGGCGGTGGTGAGCGCCAGGACGGCGGCGGCTGTCACCGCCAGGAGGGCGTGGCGGCGTTGGGTGTCGGGGCGAGGGTGGGGGCGGGGGCCTGAGCCGCGGGAGGAGGGGTGGGGGCCGGGGCGGCGGGAGGCGGGGTAGGAGTGGTCGGTGTGCGGGGCGGGGTGCGGGTGGGGTTGGGGCTTGGGTTGGGGCTGGGACTGAGGCTGGGGCTTGGGGTGCGGGTGGGGCTGGGGCTGCGGGGCGGGGTGCGGGCTCATCGCTGTCTCCTTCGGGGAATTCGGGGGTGCTGTCGCGGGATTCCGGGGGCGTCGTCGTTGGGGGCCGGGGGTGTTGTCTGCGGGGTACGAGGGGTGGGGAGCGGGTGTTCAGGCGGGACGAAAGTTGTCATCGGCGGACGAAAAGCGTGCGGAAGTGGCATCCGTACAGCGGATGTTCGGCCGCCGTACGGGTCATTCGCCGCCTTGGACGCGCAGCGCGAGCGCCGGGCAGCGCCGCACCGCGAGCTGCGCGCGCCGGCGCATCCGGGCGGGCAGCGGCATCGTGGCCCGCTCCGGGTAGCCGTCGGGCCCCAGCCGGACCATGCCCGGCACGAGGTCGGCGCACAGGCCGTGGCCCTGGCACAGCGTCCAGTCGACGAGCAGCCGCTGTTCGGGCGCGCGGGGCCGGGCGGCGGTGGCCGTGGTGGCGCGGCCACCGGAGTGCCGCCCGCCACCGGCTGCTGGGGCGCTCGCGGCGCCGTACGCCTTCCCGCCGTACGCCTCCTCGCCGGGCACCGGCAGCGCGCCGAGCACCGGACGACCACACCCGGCGCCGCCGGCGTGCCCGGCGAACTCGTCGGGGAAGGCGGCCAGTGCCGAAGCGATGAAACGCGCGGTGCCGTCGGGATGGCTGCATGCGCCGCGCCGTTCCACGGCCCGCATCCAATCCCGTACGGCGTCCAGCGCGCGCTGCCCGCCACCGCCGACCGCCTGGCCGAGCGCGTCGGCGAGTGCGGGCAGCCCCAGGACGCAGGGGCCGCACTGTCCCGCGGATTCGGCGGCCATCCAGCGCGCGACCCGTACGACCTCGCCCGCCGGGCAGGTCCCTTCCGGCAGCGGCAGCACCGCCCCCGCGCCGAGCACCGCGCCGTACGCGGCCAGGTCGTCGCGGCTGAGGAGGGCCGTACCGGCGGCGGACGGCGACAGCCAGGTGCCGTGGTAGCCGCCGATCAGGACGCCCTGTCCAGGGCGGAGTCCGCACAGGGCCAGGACGCGGGCGAGAGGCACTCCGGTCGGTGCCTCCACGACCCGTTCGCCGGCCACGGTCAGCAGGACGGTTCCGGGTTCGGCGGGGTCGCCGGTGGCGCGGTGGTCCAGGGCGCCCAGCCGCGCGGCGACGGCGAGCTGGGCGTACGTCTCGGTGTTGGACAGCAGGGTGGGCAGGCCGTTCAGGCCGCGTTCGCTGGAGCGGATCTTGCGCCCCGAGGGCAGGCCGGGGCCCCGGTTGAGGCCGTCGGTGAGCGCGGTGCCCTCGCCTGTGATGAAACGTTCCGCCAGTAGTACGGCGCGTACCGGCGTGGACAGCGGCCCCCGTTCGTCGATCGCCCGGCGTACCGACCGGGCCACGTCCGCGCGGGTCACCCCGACCGCGATCTCCTCGGCGCCGAGCGCCCGCGCGGCCAGCAGCGCGCCGTCCAGCACCAGGTGCGGCGCGAACAGCAGGAGAGCCGTGTCCTTGAGGCAACCGGGCTCGCCCTCACTGCCGTTGACGACCACCGCGACCCGCCCGCCCGTGCGCCGCCGCCCCTCCATGACGGCACTCAGCTTCCGCGCGAACGGAAAGCCCGCACCGCCACGGCCGCGCAGTCCGGTGTCCTCGGCCAGCGCCACGAGTTCGCCGGCGGACAGGTCGGGCGGACTGCCGTGCCGCGCGAGGTGCGCCACCCGGTCCAGGCGCCGCTCCAACTTGTCCAGCCCGTGCGCCCTGCCCACTCCGCCCAGCCCCGCCATTCTGTCCAGCCCAAGGGCCCCGCCCTCCCCACCCGCTCCGTTCGGCCCCGCCACTCCGCCCAGTCCTGCCATTCCGTCCAGACCAACGGGCCCGTCCAGCCCGCCCACTCCGTTCACCCCGCCCGCTCCGTTCACCCCGCCCACTTCGTTCAGCCCCACCGGCCCGTCCAGCCCAACCGAGTCGACCAGCCCGGCGAGCAGTCGAGGCGCTTCGATCGCGGCCAGACTGGGGACGGCCAGGCCGGGTGCGGACAGTCCGGGTGCGGTCAGACCGTGAACGGCCAGCCCGGGAACGGCTAGGCCGGGAACGGCCGAACCGGACGCGACGGCAGGCATCGAAATCGTGGTGGCCGACGCCAAGTGCGTCATAGGGAACTCCATTCAGTCTTCGATACGTTGAGGTAACCGGGGGCCCACCAAAGCTGGCCCCGTAGGCGCACCGTTCGCCCCCGCCGCCGTACCGGCCACATCGCCCTACTCTCCGCGCACAGCCGTACGTCATGGACGGACACCGCGGGAGTGCCGGGCCGCCCGATCCGCGCCCCGGGGCCTGCCGGAATGTGCGTTCGGCGGCGGGCTGTGCGGGACCTGGGTTCGCCGCGGCGCCCGTATCCGCAGTACGAGCACCACCGCGGCCCCGGCGACGCACAGCATGTATCCGGTGGTCACCCAACCAGCGGCAGCGCGCCCTGACTTCAGCCCGTGCACCAGCGCCGCGCACCAGGCCACGTACGCCCCCATGTGCAGCACCCGCCACCACCGCGACCCGCGGCGCGAAGTGAACGCGCCGCGCACCGCGCCCGTCACCGCCGCCGCGAGGAAGAGGTAGCCGGCCAGAGTGCCGAGTCCGATGAGCAGGGGGCGGCTGTCGTCGGTGAACGGCACCACGGCGGCCGTGCCGCTCGTCCGGTCGCGGGCGATCTTCACCCCGATGTGCAGGGCGAGGAAGCCGAGCCCGGCGACGCCGGTGCCGCGGTGCACGGCCTGCGCGACCAGCCGGTGGCCGGAGTGCAGCAGCAGCCGGTCGGTGGCGGCCAGGCCCCACAGCACGGTGCCGGTGAGTGAGACCAGTGCGAGGACGCCCGCGCCGAAGTCCAGGAAGTCCAGGGCCCGCCGGGGCGCTCCGGCCTGGGTGGCCACGGCGAGGAAGAGGAGTACGACGGCGGGCAGGGCGGGGCGCAGGGCGGCCCGTAGACGGGATGCGGACATGAGGCCTCCTTGAGGGGAGCCGGGGGCGGAGGGGAGGGGCGCGGGGAAGGGGAGGCACGTGGGTGGCGCCTCGCGGCGATGTCCGCGCGGTGAAATGCGTACGCCGCGCGCCGGGATATTCACCACGGTTTATGCGCGGTCTCCCGCCGGGACGCGCAAAGGTATGCGCCGAAGGCGGTGGCCCGGGGTGAGCAGCAGCATCACGGAACGCCGCCGGACCGTCCTCCGGTTTATCGCGCTGTGACAAATTCCTGCACCGGCATCGAAGTTACGCGGGGTAACTCCGGATGGTGCCCCCTCAAGCACGACCGCCGCTCGAAGCGTCACCGGACACCGATCCACCGATCCACCGATCCACCGCTCCACCGATCCACTGCACCACCGCTTCACCGCTCCACCGCTCCACCGCTCCACCGCACGGCGGTGCTTCCGAGCAGCAGGGCCGTACCCCCTCCGCATCACGCCAGGAACGAGGTAGCGATGTGTGATCTCCTGAACCGCATCTGGTCACGCCCCCGCGGCGAATGGACCCGCGTGCTGAGAAAGGAACTCCCGGCGCTCGCCGGGAAGGTGTGCGAGGAGCTGCGGAGCGGATTTCCCGCCTTTGCGGCACTGCTCGCGGAAACGGGTGCCGAAGAGACCCACCGGGCCGTGGAACAGGCGATGGTGGTGGCGCTCGGCTACCAGGAGAACGCGGAACGCGTCCGGCGGCCCAAGGACCTCGTCGTCACTCCACTGCCGATGGCGCCGGCCCGCCGGGAAATGTTCGCCGCCCTCTCCGGGGCCAAAGACGTCTCCGACGTCGCCCTCGCCGAAGTGGCCCGCTGTGCCGGCTGGCCCGTACCGGCGCTCGTGCAGGCCATCGCGCTCGCCTCACCCGCCGAAGCCCCCAGCTGGCCGCCGCCCTCGGAGACGCCCTCATCGGCACCGTCGACGGTGACACCTGCCTGCTCGTCCCCGACCCCGGGACGCAGACCCGCGCCCGTCTGGAGGCCGCTCTCAAGGGCCGGGCGGCGGCGGTCGGCCATGCCGTACCGGCGGGTGACACCGCTTCCTCGCTGCGCTGGGCCCGCGCCCTGCTCGCCCTGTCACCCGGCCGCGGCGGCCCCGACACCCGCCCGGCCTTCGTCGACGACCACCTCTCCACACTGCTCCTCCTCCAGGACGAATCGCTGGCCGCAGCACTCTCCGCACGCTGGCTGAGTCCTCTCGACGACCTGACGCCTCGCCAGAGCGAACGCCTGGAGGTCACCTTGCTCGCCTGGCTGGAGGGCGGCGGCGCGCCCGAAGCGGCCCGGGTGCTCCAGGTGCACCCGCAGACCGTGCGCTACCGCCTGCGGCAGATCGAGAAGCTTTTCGGCCCCGCGCTGCGCGATCCGCGGACCCGCTTCGAACTGGAGATGGCGTTGCGCAGCCGCCGCCTGATGGCTCACGTACGGCGCTACCGCTCCCGGGCCGGCCGCCGGGCCAGGGCCGTCGCCTCCAGCATCCGGCCGCTGGGCGTGGCCAGGGAGGCCCGGGTCAACGGGCTGTGACAGGCGCACGGTGACCGCGGCGGCCCCGGGCTCCCCTCCGGGGCCGCCGCCCTGCCCGGCCGTTCTGCCCGGCTGCCCCGACCGGCGGCCCTGCCGCTACGCTGGTGCGGAACCCGGCCGGATGAGCCGGGAACTGCCATCCGCCGTACGAACCGCACGGATCGTACGGACCGCACGAACCGCACGGACCGGGAAGGAGTGAGCACATGCGGCGCTTCGCCGAAGCCTGGCGGCTGTACATGGGTGCGCTCTTCTTCCTGCTCTCCGGTTTCGCGCTCGCCCAGAGCGGCCTGACCTCGACGCTCGCCGCCGCCGCGACCACCGCCGCCGTACTGCTGCTGTGCCGCGCCTTCCTGGCCGCCGCGCTCGCCCGTCCCGAACCGCCGGGCCGCGTCCGTACCGCCATGCGCGACCGGGAACGCCGTACGGCCTTCCTGCCGCAACGCGATCCCGACGCCGCGGGCCGCCCGCGGCCCAGGGCGCCCGGCCGTCCCCTCCCGACGGCCGCGTAGGCGCCTACCCCTCGCACTCCGCGAAGGCCCCGGCCCCGCGCGGCTCGTCACGCCGAAATCCTCTTCCGGCACGACGAGACCCCGTGGAGGGCTCACCCATGTCCGTTTTCGCCACCCTGGGCAGCGCGCTGTCCCAGGCCGCCGACCTCTTCGAACCGCTCTTCGGAGCTTCGGCGACCGCCGCCGCGATCATCCTCTTCACCCTGTGCGTACGCGCCGCACTGCACCCGCTCGCCCGCGCCGCCGCCCGCGGCGAGAAGACCCGTTCCGCGCACGCCCCGCGCCTGGCCGAGCTGCGCCGTAAGTACGCGAAGGACCCGCAGCGCCTACAGGAGGAGACCGCCGCGCTCTACGCCGAGACCGGCTCCTCGCCGCTGGCCGGCTGCCTGCCGTCGCTTCTGCAACTGCCTGTCTTCTTCGTCATGTACCACCTGTTCACCAGCGACGGCAGCGGTCTGCTCGCGCACACGCTGCTGGGCGCCCCGCTCGGCGGGCACTGGACGCAGGCCCTCGCGGACGGCGGCCTGACCGGACCGCACGGGCGGGTCTACCTCGCGTTGTTCGTGCTGGCCGCCGCCGTCGCCACCTGGAACTACCGGCGGGCCCGTACGACGATGGCGCGGAACGCGGCGACGGGCGCGCCCCTCGGGCAGGCGGGCACACCCGACGGCGGTGCGGTGCCCGGCCTCGGCGCCATGACGAAGGTGATGCCGCTGCTGTCCTTCGGGACGCTGGTCAGCATCGCGGTGCTGCCGCTGGCGGCCGCGCTCTACCTGGTGACGACCACGGCGTGGACGGCGTGCGAGCGGGCGCTGCTGCACCGGGAGCGCGACCGGGACGGCCGCGCGGACCGTACGGCCGGGGAGGGGACGGCGGTGCAGGCGGGTACGGCCGGATAGCGGTACGTCCCCGGTACGTACCGCCGGGTAACGGTCCAGTACGTGAACCGGGTCTTGCGGAGCGGACGCCGTTCTTGGACGATCGTCCGAATCGCTCGATGGCCGTCCCCATCGGCCGGTCCGGGAGAGCCCTCCCGGACCGACCCTTCGACCACGGGAGTTGTACCGATGAAGCTGCTGCGTGTCGGTCCGGTGGGGGCGGAACGCCCGGCGCTGCTCGACGAGGAAGGCGTGCTGCGCGATCTGTCGTCGCTGGTCACGGACGTCGACGGGGAACTGCTCGGGGACAGCCCGGCCCTCGCCCGGATAGGGGCGGCGGCCGCCGCCGGTGTACTGCCGCGCCTGGACCCGGCCGGTCTGCGCACCGGGCCGCCGGTCGCCCGGATCGGCAAGATCGTGTGCATCGGGCTGAACTACCACGATCACGCGCGCGAGACCGGTGCCGCCGTGCCGGCCGAGCCGATCGTCTTCATGAAGGCACCGGACACGGTCGTCGGGCCCGACGACACGGTGCTGGTGCCGCGCGGCAGCGTGAAGACGGACTGGGAGGCCGAACTGGCCGTCGTCATCGGCCGTACCGCGCGCTACCTGGAGACCGACGACGAAGCCCGCGCCGCCGTCGCCGGGTACACGATCGCGCACGACGTCTCCGAACGGGAGTTCCAGATCGAGCGCGGCGGCCAGTGGGACAAGGGCAAGAACTGCGAGACGTTCAATCCGCTGGGGCCGTGGCTGGTGACGGCGGACGAGGTGCCCGATCCGCAGGCGCTGGGCGTACGGCTGTGGGTCAACGGCACGCTACGGCAGGACGGCACGACCGCCGAACAGATCTTTCCGGTGGCCGAAGTGGTCCGTTACGTGAGCCGGTTCATGACCCTGCACCCGGGCGACGTCATCAACACCGGCACCCCGGCGGGCGTGGCGATGGGCTGCCCGGAGCCCAAGCCGTATCTGCGGGCCGGTGATGTGGTGGAGCTGGAGATCGACGGTCTGGGGCGGCAGCGGCAGGAGCTGAAGGGGGCCTGACGGCTGCTCAGGTCACCGAGGCGGGCCCTCGGGTGCACGGGATGGGCCTTCGGGTGCGCGGCTCGGGTGCGCGGGGCGGCCACTCGGGCGCGCGCTCGGGTGCTTGGGCACTCGGGCGCGCGGGCTCGTCCCGGAGGGGCGCCCGGTGGCCGGCTGTCGGCTGGACAGGGGGACTCGCCGTACGGGTGCGCGAACGGTCCCGCTGCCCGGCCACTCCACGCACATAGTTCCCATATGCCTGCAAAAAAGACAAAACGGTCCCATGTAATGGGGGCCGCCGCCCTGGGAGCCGTGGCCGCCGTGCTCCTCGGCCTGTTCGCGGCGTTCGGCTTCGCGGCCCCGCTGCCCGGCGGGCTCGGCCCGTGCCGGGGGAGCCAGTGCCCGCCCTCGTACGCCGATCCGAACAACGGACCGGTGGCCGGACGGGACGAGAACCTCAACATCTTCGTCGGCGGGGACTTCCGCGTCGGCGGCTCGGCCGCCGAGGCCGAAGGCAAGATCGTCACCCTCGGCGGCTTCCAGATGAACAAGACCGGCGGCTCCAGCGTCTACAACGTCGGCGTCGTCGGCGTCGGCTCCCGGGTGCCCCCGCCCAACGGCTCCGACTTCCTGACCGTGGGCGGTGACGTCACCATCGCCCCCGGCCAGCGGCTGCTCGCCGAGGAAGGCGGCACCCACGGCGTCGTCGCGTACGAAGGCAGGCTGACCGGCACCGTGATCCCCCAGTCGGACCAGCGGCCCGGCGCCGCCGATCCGTACCGCGCACTGGTGCCCGACCTCACGGCGAGCAGCCAGTGCTACGCCCGGACCGGCGACGGGCAGCGGCCCGCGACCGGCACCGCCGTCAACCAGGGCTACTCGACGGTCTTCACCGGCGACGGCACCTCCGCCCTCCAGGTCTTCAACGTCGACTTCGACCTGGTGGGCCGCAACGGCGGCGCCCAGGGCATCACCTTCCAGAACATCCCGGCCGGCGCGACCGTGCTGGTCAACATGGTCGGCGACGCCCGCGCCATCAACACCTACATCGGCCACGACCTCCAGCCGCCCGGCATCCGCGAGCGGCTGCTGTGGAACTTCCCGGACGCGAACACGGTGGAGTTCAAGGGCGGCGCGCAGTTCCAGGGGAGCGTGCTGGTCGGCAAGCAGGGCAGTACGACGACGGTCTCGGTGCCGGGCATGAACGGCCGCCTCTACACGGTCGGTTCGCTGGTGCACACCTCGACGTCCGGCGCGGAGTTGCACAACTACCCGTTCAACGGGGACCTGCCGGACTGCCGCGCACTGAGCCCGAGCCCGACACCGACGCAGACGCCGACACCGTCGCCGAGTCCAACGGAGCCGAGCCCGTCCCCGACGGAGCCGAGCCCGTCGCCGACCGACCCGAGCCCGTCTCCCACGGACCCGTCACCGTCGCCGACGGACGAGCCGTCACCGTCGCCGACGGACGAGCCGTCACCGTCGCCGACGGACGAGCCGTCACCGTCGCCTACGGACGAGCCGTCACCCACGGACGAGCCGTCAGCGTCTCCCACGGACGAGCCGTCGCCGTCGCCGACCGACGAGCCGTCACCCACACCGACGGACCCGAGCCCGTCGCCGACCGACCCGAGCCCGTCACCTACGGACGAGCCGTCGCCGACACCTACCGACGAGCCGTCACCCACACCGACGGGCCCGAGCCCGTCACCGACCGAGCCGACTCCGACCCCAACCCCCACCGAACCGACCCCGTCCCCGACGCCCACCCCCACCGAACCGACCCCGTCACCCACGGAGCCGACCCGCCCGCCGTCGCCGACTCCCCCGGAGCCGACCCCGGAGCCGACCGAGCCGACCGCACCTCCGTCACCGACCACCCCCACCCCGGAGCCCACCGAACCCACCCCGGAGCCCACCGAGCCGACTCCGGAGCCCACCGAACCGACCACCCCACCGTCACCGACCACCCCCACCCCGACGCCAACCCTCACCCCCACCCCTACCCCCACAAACTCCTCCTCCACCGGCCCAGTACCCGCCCCGGGACCGACGGATGACGACGACCAGCTGGCGCACAGCGGCAGCAGCACCTTCCAGGACCCGCTGTTCATCGGTGCGGCAGCGGCCGCCGTCGTCAGCGGTGCGGTGCTCGTACTGATCATCCGCACGCGCCGCCGCTCCGGCAGCTGACCTCCGGGTCAGCCCGTCGGCTGCTGCTCGATGTAGCGCCCCAGGGCGTCGACCACCAGCGCGTGGTCGTCGCCCTGGGGGAGGCCGGAGACCGCGACCGTGCCGACGACTCCGGTGCCGCGCAGCCGTACGGGGAAGGCGCCGCCGTGCGCGGCGTAGCGGTCCGGGTCGAGGCGGGACGATTCTTCGAACGTCCGGCCCTTGGCGCGGAAACGGGCGCCGACGAGGTACGAGGACTCCGCGTACCGCTCGACGACGCGCCGCTTGCGCTCGATCCACGCGTCGTTGTCGGCCGACGTGCCCGGCAGCGCGCAGTGGAACAGCTGCTGCGCACCGCGCCGGATGTCCACCGTCACGGCCGCGCCGCGCTCGCGCGCCAGGTCCGCCAGCAGGCAGCCGAGCCGCCAGGCGTCCTCGTTGCCGAAGCGCTCCAGGACCAGGCGGCGCTCCTGCTCCTCCAGTTCGCGTACCTGGTGGCGGGCCGCTTCACGCTCGTCCAGACCGTTCAGCACCCCGGTGCCACCTGTGCCGTTCACCTGCGTCGTGCTGCTCATGCCGTCTCCTCGATCCGGATCGAGCGGCCCTCGGCCGCCGATGTCTTCGCCGCTTCCAGGACGCGCAGCGCGGCCGCCGCTTCCCTGGCGCTCACCGGCGGCTCGCCCCCGGTGCGCAGTGCTTCCGCGACGGCGGCGTAGTACGCGGGGTAGTCGCCGGACAGGGTCGGTACGGGGTCGCCGCCGCCGGTGAGCGGGGACTCCCCGGCGCCGATCCGGCCCCACGCCGACTCCGGCTCCGTACCCCAGCCGTCCGGGTCGTCGCCAGGGCGACGTCCCTCGCGCAGTGCCGCTTCCTGCGGGTCCAGGCCGTACTTCACATAGCCCGCGCGGCTGCCCAGCACCCGGAAGCGCGGGCCGAGCTGGGCGGTGGTCGCGCTGACCCACAGGTGCGAGCGGACGCCGCCGGCGTGGGTGAGGGCGAGGAACGTGTCGTCGTCGGCCTCCGCGCCCGGGCGGCGTACGTCGGACTCGGCGTAGACCAGGGTGACCGGCCCGAACAGGGCGAGCGCCTGGTCGGCGACGTGGCTGCCCAGGTCGTACAGCAGCCCGCCGATCTCCGCCGGATCGCCGGACTCGCGCCAGCCGCCCTTCGGCTTCGGCCGCCAGCGTTCGAAGCGCGACTCGAAGCGCTGCACCTCGCCGAGTGCGCCCTCGGTGACCAGCTTGCGCACCGTACGGAAGTCGTTGTCCCAGCGGCGGTTCTGGAAGACGGAGAGCAGCAGGCCGCGCTCCTCGGCGAGGCCGGCCAGCCGGTCGGCCTCGGCGGCGGTCCCGGCGAGCGGCTTGTCGACGACGACGGGCAGCCCGGCGCGCAGGGCGGCTTCGGCGAGTGCCACGTGCGTCTTGTTGGGGGACGCGATGACGACGAGGTCCAGTTCGCCGGCGCGGGCCAGCACCTCGTCGGGGGTGGCGACCGTACGGACCTGCGGGTGTTCGGCGCGTGCCTGGTCCTGCCGGTCCGGGTTGCCGGTGGAGACGGTGTCCAGCACCAGGCCGTCGGTGGCGGCGATCAGCGGGGCGTGGAAGACCGAGCCGGCCAGGCCGTAGCCGATGAGGCCGACGCGGAGGGGTGTGCCGGGGGAGTCGTTCATGCCGTCCACTTAAGCAACGCTGTTGCCAAAGTGCAAGCAATGCGGACAATGGACGGGTGACCAGCAACGACCCCGAGGAACGTGTCGCCGCACCGGCCCCTGCGCCACCGGGTGTCGCCGCCCCGCCCTCCACCCCGTCCTCCGCGCAGTCCCCCGCACCCCCTTCGCGCCCGCCTCTGCATCGGCCCCTGCCCCGGCCCCCACCCCCGCCTCCACCCCGGCCCTTCCCCCTCCTCCGCGCCGCCCGGCGGCGGAGCCGGTCTGCCCGCCCTGCGCGGCCACAACACCGCTCTGGTCCTGGGCCTGCTGCGGTCGGCGGGACCGGCGGGTGTCAGCAGGCTGGAGCTGGCCGCGCACACCGGTCTGACCCCGCAGGCCGTCAGCAAGATCACCGCCCGGCTGCGGGCCGACGGTCTGGCGGCCGAGGCGGGCCGGCGCGCCTCCACCGGCGGCAAGCCGCGTACGGTGCTGTGCCTGGTGCCCGAGGCCCGGTACGCGATCGGCCTGCACCTGGACCGCGACGAGCTGACCGCCGTCCTCACCGACCTCGCGGGCCGCACCGTCGCGGAGCGCACCGCCCCGCTCGACTTCGGCGCGGGCGCGCCCGCCGTGCTCGACACGGTCGCCGCCCAGCTCGCGGCGCTGCCGGACGAGGCCCGCTCGCCCCGCGTACTGGGCGTCGGCGCCGCCTGCCCGGGGCCGCTGGACCACACGGCCGGAGTACTGCGCCGGGTCACCGGCTTCCCGGACTGGGACGGCTTCCCGCTGCGCGCCGCCCTCGCCGAACGGCTCGGCCTCCCCGTCGTCCTCGACAAGGACACCAACGCCGCCGCGCTCGGCCTCGCCCAGCGCGAACCGGGCGGCCGGGGCTCGTTCGGCTACCTCCACCTCGGTACGGGCCTGGGCGCCGGCCTGGTGCTCGGCGGCGCGCTGTACCGGGGGGCCAGGACCGGCGCGGGGGAGTTCGGCCACCAGGTGCTGCAACTGGACGGCCCGCGCTGCGGCTGCGGCAAGCGCGGCTGCGTCGAGGCCCTGTGCCTCGACAGGGCGGCGCGCGGCGTGCCCGCCGAGGCGGCGCGCATCCTGGGCACCGCCGCGGCCAACCTCGTGGAACTCCTCGACATCGACCGGGTCCTGCTCGGTGGCCGTACGGTGCTGGCGCGTCCCGATACGTACGTACGCGGCGTGGCCGAAGCCCTCGCCGAACAGGCCCGCGTGCGCGGTGACGGCCGTACGTCCGCGATCCCCGTCGCGCTGGCCGAGGGCGGCGCGCGGGCGGTCGCGGACGGCGCGGCGCACCTCGTCCTGGCCCCGCTCTTCGGCGCGCCGGGCACACCGTTCGGCGCCGGGACGGCCGCCGGACTGCGCTGAACGCGCGGCATTCGGGCGATCGGTGCGCCGCACCGGGGCGTCGGTGCCCCGGCGGCGGGCCCGCATGGCAGGGTCCGGAACCGACCGGTCATACGAGCGGCCTGGTGTGGTCCCCGTCGCCTGAGCTGATCGAGCAGGAGCGTCCGTCATGCCCGTGCGTCCGCCCCGCGCACTGCCGCGCGCCACTCTTCCACCGCCCGCGCTGCGCACCACCCTCCCGACTGCCTTGCTGCGCGCCCCCTTTCGACGGTCTTGCTGTCCGCCGTCCTCCTGACCGTGCCCCTTCCGGCCGTCAGCCCACCGGCCCACGCCACGCCACCGGCCCACGCCGTGACGGTCGCCGTCCCCGCGGCCGCCCCCGCCCCCGCAACACGGACCGACCCCCCAGCCCTCACCCCTGTCTCCGTCCCCGCCTCCGTTCCCGGCCCCGCGCCCGGCCCCCCACCCCACCTCGCCGACACCGGCTCCCCAGGAGTGACCCGCATCGGAGCCGCCGCCCTGGTGTTCCTCTCCGCCGGCGCGCTCCTCGTGGCGGCGGCCCGCCGCCTCCGCCGACGCTGAACCCGTCGATCCCCCTCCGGGAAGGGTGCGAGGATCGGCCGGTGGACTACCCGAACGGCCAGGAACCTGGCGCACCGATCCGCTCCGGCATCCCCGAGCACGGACGCATCCCCAAGTACTACGCGGCGAAGGTCCGGATCGAAGCGCTCCTCGCCGAGCTGGGCGAGGGCGAGGCGCTGCCCGCCGAACGCGACCTGGCCCTGCGCTTCGAGGTCTCCCGGGAAACCCTGCGCCTGGCGCTGCGCGAACTCCACCTGGAGGGACGGCTGCGACGCCTCGGCCGCGGCACGGTCGTGGCGGGCCCCAAGCTGGAGCAGCCGCTGTCCCTGGCGAGCTACACCGAGGGCGTACGGAAACAGGGCCGGCGTCCGGGCCGTCACCTGGTCGGCCTCGACCGTTTCCCCGCTCCGACGAAACTGGCCGGGGAACTGGGCCTGCAAGTGGGCGACCCCGTTTGGCATTTGGAACGCGTACTGCTCGCGGACGAGGAACGGGTCGGTCTGGAGAGCACGTACGTCTCCGTGGCACGCGTACCGCGCCTGGACACGGAGTTCGCACCCGACTCCTCCTTTTACGCCTACCTCCACGAACACCTGGGCATCGGCTTCGGCACCGCGGACGAACGCCTGGAAACCGTACTGGCCACCCCACGCGAGGCCCTGCTGATCGGCACGCCGGGCGCCCTCCCGATGCTGCTGATCCACCGCCTCTCCCGCGACACCCGGGGCGTACCGCTGGAGCGGGTGCGGTCCCTCTACCGGGGCGACCGGTTCTCGTTCACGACCCACTTGGGCGGCTGATCGCAGCCGGACGCCTGCCCGGATTCCCACCCGGCACCTGACCGGATGACGGCCTCGAATCGCCCTGCCGCCCCTTCGACGGGGACTGTCTGACACTCGCCCGCACGCCAGCCGGTCGCCGTGGCTGACCGTCTCGTCCGCCTCAGCCGCGGAAGATGCTCATTCCCGTTCGCGGTGCCGTTCCTTCTGGAGCCGGATTGCTTTCGGGGCCGGCGGCAGGGCCTTCCGGGGTGATCGGGAACTCGGCTTCGCGGCGCAACAGCATCACCTGGTCGCGCTCCCAGACCCGGCGGTATCCGTGCTCCAGCAGAAAACCGGAGTACTGCCGCTCCTGGGAAACGGACGTGAAGGGAAACGAAACGACGCCGAACTGGAGCAGTACGTAATCCGCGCCTCGCGGAACGGTGTCCGCCAGCACCACGGGGCCACGGGCGGTCAAGTGCGGCGCGATGATGTTGTCCACCTCCGCGGAAGCCCCGTCGGGAATCATCCCGGCAGCTTCGCGCAGCGCGCGAGTGGGGGAGTCGGGTGTCCAGTAGCCGGGGTGGGGAAGCACGAACAGGCCGAAAGGGACAGCGATGACCAGGGTCAGAAGGCCGGCGCCCGGCCCCCACCACCGTACGGCCCAGCTCGGTCTGCGATTTCCACGGCCTCTGGGATTTCCACGGATCCCACGGATTCCACCGCTTCTGCGATTTCCGTGACTGCCCGTGCGGCTCCGACGGTGGAGCCTTCCCGACACTTCCACGCCGGCCGTGAGCAGGATCGGCCAGAGGAAGGCGTCGTAGTGGTACATCACGGTCCAGTGGTTCGACGTCTCGGACAGGACGCGCTCTGCCACCAGAGGCAGCGCGCACCACACCGTCGCCGAACCCAGCGGCAGGAACAGCAAGGTGCCGAACAGCCACATGATCAGCGTGATCTTCACCGGCGGAGCGGTGGCCACTCCGAACAGAACCCAGGGTTCCGTCACGGCCTTCAGCAGGGCGGCACCAAAATCGGGGCCCAGTTGGTGGTAGCTCCAGTAGAACCCCGGCGCTCCTCCCATCATCGGAAGCAGCCACTTGATGGTCACGATGGTGGCCGCGGGGCCCAGGACGAACAGGGCCGCCCCTGTTGCGACACCTGCCCGGCTCTTCACGCCGCCGCGTCGGCTGCGGTGTGCCAGTACCGCGCCGTAGACACCGACCACCAGGCCCAGGTCTTCCTTGGTGCAGCACAGCAATCCGGCGTACACCAGAACAGCTCCGTAGCGCCGGCGCATTCCTCGTTCCAGCAGAAGCAGCAGCAGGGGAACGGCGAATGCGACCTCGTGGAAACCGCGGCGGGACGCCGCCATCAGAGGCCACCCCAGCGCGTACGCCGCACCGGCGACATTCGCGGCCCGGGCGACGACGGGCGGCGGTGCGCTCTGGAAACAGCTCTCCGCGATACGTCGGACCACGGGGACTCCGGCGGCGAAGAGCGCTGCTTGGGCGATCAGGAGTACACGCGGGTCGTCCCAGATCCAGTAGAGGGGAGCGAGGAGTGCCAGCACGGGGGAGAAGTGGTCTCCCAGCACGGAGAAGTCCGCCGGGAAACCATGATGCGTGCTCTTCAGTTCCGATCGGGGTAATCGGAAACCGGAGTAGTTCCGGATGGCTTGATCGAAGATTCCCAGGTCGAATCCGCCCAGCTTCCCCGCACTCCACTGCTGCAGGCCCAGAGCCAAGGAGATGGAGAAGCAGAGGGCGACCCACAGGCGGGTGCGGTGGACCGAAAGGAAACCCGCGACTCTTTCGGCGCATCTGCCGAATGGCGTGCGTGAAGGTGGCGGGGGAGCTGTGGGCCCGGCGCGGCGGCCACCTTTTAGTGCTGTTGTGTGATGAGTCGTCGGCACGCCTGTTTCCCTCGATCGGCAGGAGGAAGCCGATCGCTTGCGCCCGATGCCCGTAGTGGCCGCAGTCAGCGCACGGGTGTATCAGCGAGACCTAGCAAACAGCAACCACGGTGACGGAAGTAATGTCTATCGCAATTGTCCTTTCGAGTGCTCGCTCACGGAAAGGAACACGCCACGGGGCGGGCGCGACCGGCCGCATGCGGCTGTCCGCGAGCGAAGCCGGAGCGGGGAGATGGTGCCGCCACCGGCACGGGCACCGCTAAGTCACGAAAAGATAACGGGTCTAGGCCAAGTTTGAGTCCCCGTTCACCCCGGCGCCGTCTCCCGGTCCGCCCCGGGTCACCCGCCCCCGCGAGCGTTCCCGGCATGCGAGTCATAGTTGTCGGAGCCGGGGTGCTGGGGACCATGCACGCCTGGGAAGCGGTCGGGCGCGGTCACGAGGTCGTGCACATCGAGCGGGAGGCCGAGGCGCGTGGGGCCTCGGTGCGGAATTTCGGGCTGGTCTGGGTCGGTGGGCGGGCCGGTGGGGCGGAGCTGGAGACGGCGCTGCGGGCACGGGAGTTGTGGGAGGGGATCGGGGCGCGGGTGCCCGGGCTCGGGTTCCGGGCGAACGGTTCGCTGACCGTCGTACGGGACGAGGCGGAGCGGGCCGTCGCGGATGCTGCCATGCGCCGCGCGGATGCCGCGGTCCGGGGTTTCAAGCTGCTCGACGCCGAGGAGGCCCGGGCCGTGAACCCTGCCCTGCGGGGCGAGTTCGCCGGGGCGTTGTGGTGCGAGCGGGATGCCGCTGTGGAACCCCGTACCGCCCAGCGCGCGCTGCGCGAGGCGCTGATGGCGTCCGGGCGTTACACCTACATGGGCGGCCGCGAGGTGCGCGACGTCGTCGGTGAACGGGCCGTACGAGATGACCACGGTGACCTGCACGAAGGGGACACCGTCGTGCTCTGCACCGGCGCCTGGCTCGGTGGTCTGGTGCGGGAGCTGGCGCCCGGCCTGCCGGTGCGCCGCGTCCGGCTCCAGATGATGCAGACCGCGCCGCTCGGCGAGGCCCTGACCACATCGGTCGCGGATGCGGACAGTTTCCGCTACTACCCGGCCTACGGGGGGACCGAGTTGGACGAGTGGGCGGCGGCGCGGCCGCAGGCGCCCGTCGCCGCCGAGCACCGGATGCAGCTGCTGATGGTGCAGCGCGCGGACGGCGGACTGACCATCGGCGACACACACGAGTACGACACGCCGTTCGGCTTCGACGTCGTCGAGGACCCGTACGAGCACCTGACCACAGTGGTCGAGGGGCTGCTCGGGCGCCCGCTGCCCGCCGTGCGCCGCCGTTGGGCCGGGGTCTACGCGCAGTGCACGGACACCTCGCGCGTCGTGCACCGGCAGCGGGTACGCGACGGCGTCTGGCTGGTCACCGGGCCCGGTGGGCGGGGGATGACCTGTTCCCCGGCGCTGGCCGAAGAGACCGCGAACGAGATCGGGTGGTGAAGGTGATGACGGTCGACAACGCGGAGCGGGAGCGGATCTCGCTGGTCGTGCTCGACATGGCGGGGACGACGGTGGCCGACGGCGGGCTGGTCGAGCAGGCGTTCAGCGCGGCGGCCGGGCGGCTCGGTGTCGTACCGGGCAGCGCCGAGCACGAGAAGCACCTGGCGTACGTGCGCGCCACCATGGGCGAGTCGAAGATCTCCGTCTTCCGGCACCTGTTCGGCGACGAGGAGCGGGCGCGGCGCGCCAACAGCGCCTTCGAGGAGGCGTACGGGGAACTGGTCGCCGGCGGGCGGATCGCGCCCGTGCCCGGCGCCCGGGAGGCCGTCGAGGCCCTTCAGGCCGCTGGCCGCACGGTCGTACTGACCACCGGCTTCGCGCGGGTCACCCAGGACGCCGTCCTGGACGCGCTGGGCTGGCGGGACCTGGTGACGCTGACCCTGTGCCCCGCCGACGCGGGCGGGCGCGGGCGGCCGTACCCGGACATGGTGCTGGCCGCGCTGCTGCGGACCGGCGCCGCCGACTCCGTGCGGCAGATCGCGGTCGCCGGTGACACCTCGTACGACATGCGCTCCGGCCGCCGGGCGGGTGCATCGGTCGTGGCCGGGGTCCTGACCGGCGCCCATGACGAAGAGGCGCTGCGCGGCGCGGGCGCCACGCACGTCCTCGGTTCGGTGGCCGAACTCCCCGCCCTGATCGAGGGCGGGGGAGAGCGGCGTAGTGGCGGGCGGCGGGCGGAGCGTCCCGTATGAGTACCGTCAGCGACAGCCGCGAGGGCGCCCCCGCGGGGCATGCGGCCCCCGTCGCCCGCGCCGCCCCCACCCCCGCACCGTCCGGCATCCGCTTCGACCACGTCTCCGTCGCGTACGGCGGGAACGTCGTCCTGGACGACTTCGACCTGACCGTCGAACCGGGCGAGGTGATGGCCCTGCTCGGCCCGTCCGGCTCCGGCAAGACCACCGCGCTGCGGGCGGTCGCCGGATTCGTCCGGCCCGGTGCGGGGCGGGTGCTGATCGGCGGCCGGGACGTGACCGGGCTGCCGCCCCACCGGCGCGGCATCGGCATGGTCGTCCAGCAGTACGCCCTCTTCCCGCACCTGCGCGTCGAGGACAACGTCGCCTTCGGCCTCAAGGCCCGCCGCGGGCGCACCGGTTCGCGCGCCGAGACCGCCGCGCGCGTGGCCGAGGCGCTGGAGATGACCGGCATGGCCGCGTACGCGCGGCGCTATCCGCGTGAGCTGTCCGGCGGGCAGCAGCAGCGCGTCGCCATCGCGCGGGCGCTGGCCATCCGGCCCGGGGTGCTGCTCCTGGACGAGCCGCTGTCCGCCCTCGACGCCCGGCTGCGCTCCGGCATGCTCACCGAACTGGCCAGCCTGCACCGCGAATTGCCGGACGTGTCGATCCTGTACGTCACCCACGACCAGGTGGAGGCGCTGACGCTGGCGGACCGGATCGCCGTCATGGACCGGGCGCGGCTGCGCGACTGCGGCACACCGCAGGACCTCTACCGGCGCCCGCGCACCGGGTTCACCGCCTCCTTCGTCGGCAACGCCAACCTGCTGCCGGTGACGGCCGGTCTGCACGGCACGGCGGACTTCGCGGGGACGCGGCTGGCCGTCACGCCCGCCGACGGCGCGGCACCCGGCGCGTCGGCCACGCTCTGCGTGCGCCCGCACCTCGTCGGCCTCGGTGAGGGGCCCAACGCGCTGCACGGACGGGTCACCGAGGTGCAGTGGCGCGGCGCGACCCACCGGGTGTACGCGGACGTGGCCGGGCACCGCGTCATGGCGGACGTACGGGAGCTGCGCGCGACCCCGGAGCCCGGCGCCGAGGTCGTCCTGCACTTCGCCGCCGAGGACGCGGTGCTGCTGCCGGCCGGGGCGGGGAGCGCCGCCGATGAGTAGGCCGGAGAACCTCGCGCTGCCACTCGGCGCGAAAACGGACGCGAAAACGGACGCGGAAACAAGCGCGGAAACGGGTGTGGAAACAAGCGCGGAAACGGATGAGGGAACGAGCGTGGAAACGGGTGCGGGAAGCCGGGGCGCGGTCGGCCGAGCCGCCGCGCGCACCTCCCCCGTCCTCTGGTCCCTCCCCCGCTCGCCGCGCTCGCCCTCGTCTTCCTCTATCCGCTCGCCCTGGTCGTGCGGCAGTCCTTCCTGGGCGAGGAGGGCGGCCCGCCGTCCACCGCCCCGTACGCACAGGTCTTCGCGGAGGCGTCCTTCCGGGACGCGCTCGGGAACACCGTGCTGATCGCCGTCGGCGCCACCGCCGGCTGTCTGCTGCTCGGCTTCGCCCTCGCGCTGGTGATCGCGTTCGTACCGTTTCCGGGCAGCCGGGCACTGAGCCGTTTCATCGACGTCTTCCTCGCCTTCCCGTCCTTCCTGATCACCCTCGCCCTGCTCTTCCTGTACGGCACGGCCGGGCTCGCCAACGGACTGTGGACGGACGCCACCGGCGCCGCGGACGGGCCCTTCGCCTTCCTGCACACCCCGTGGGGCGTGCTCCTCGCCGAGATCACGTACTTCACGCCGTTCGTGATGCGCCCGCTCCTCGCGGCGTTCTCCCAGGTGGAGACCGGGCAGTTGGAGGCCGCGGCCTCGCTCGGTGCCCGGCCGGCCCGGATCGTACGGAAGGTGGTCTGGCCCGAGGCGCTGCCCTCGCTGGCGGCGGGCGGCGCGCTCGTCCTCGTGCTGACGCTCAACGAGTTCGGGATCGTGCTGTTCACCGGGGCCAAGGACGTGGTGACCCTGCCCGTGCTCGTCTACACCAAGGCCATTCTCGACGGCGACTACACGGGCGCGTGCGTCGTCGCCGTCGTCAACATCGTGCTGTCCGTCGCCCTTTACGCCCTGTACCGGGCCGTGGCCGCGCGGGCGGGCGGGGCGCGGACACCGACAGTGGGAGGTGCCGGCCGCCGTGCTCGTGCATAGCAAAGGGGCCCGACGGGCCGTCTGGGCCGTGTTCTTCGTCCTCTTCCTGCCGCTCTTCGCGCTGCCGCTGCTGGTGGTCGTCGCGGCGTCCTTCGCGAGCAGTTGGAGTGGGGCGCTGCCGTCCGGCCCGACGACGGCGCACTACCAGGACGTCGCGCGCGGCGACTCGCTGGAGGCGCTGGTCACCAGCCTGGTCACGGCCGTCGCCGCGAGCCTGCTGGCGCTCACGGCCGGGACCTGGGCCGCGCTGGCCGCCCAGCGCCTGCGGCCGCGCGCCCGCCGCGTCCTCGACGGCCTGTTCGTGCTGCCGGTCGCGGTGCCGTCGGTCGTCGTGGGCCTGTCGCTGCTGGTCGCCTTCTCGCAGCCGCCGCTGCTCCTGAACGGCACCCCGCAGATCGTGGTCGTCGCGCACACGGTCCTGGTCACCGCCTTCGCGTACCAGTCCGTGACGGCCGCGCTGGCCCGCCTGGACCCGGCGTACGAGCAGAGCGCCGCCAGCCTCGGCGCGCGCCCGGCCCATGTCCTGTGGCGTGTCAGACTGCCGCTGCTGCTGCCGTCCCTGACCGCCGCCGCGGGCCTGTGCTTCGCCCTGTCCATGGGCGAGCTGAGCGCCACGATGATGATCTACCCGCCGGACTGGACGCCGCTGCCGGTGCGGATCTTCGCCACCACCGACCGGGGCGCCCTGTTCGCCGGTGCCGCGCTCGCGGTGGCGCTGATGGCCGCCACCCTGCTCGTCCTGCTGGCCGTCTCCCGTATCCGTACCAAAGCCTCGTACCGCTGACGGGCGGGCCCCGGCTCGCCCCTCGGTCCCCGGCCCGATCACCCGCCGCCTCACCTGCCATCTCAAGGAGCCACGACACGTCATGCGCAGCCCCCTCAAGCCGACCGCCGCCGTCTGCGCCGCCCTGGTCCTCGGCGCCGCCCTGACCGGCTGCGGCGACGTGTCCCGCGCCGACGCCCGCGAGATCACTGTCTACAGCGCCGACGGCCTGCGCGGTGAGCGGGGCGACGGTTTCTACGACCGGGTCTTCAAGGACTACGAGAAGAAGACCGGCATCAAGGTCAACCTGGTCGAGAGCGGCTCCGGCGCCGCCGTGCAGCGGCTGGTCCGGGAGAAGGCCAACACCAAGGCGGACATCGTCGTGACGCTGCCGCCGTTCATCCAGCAGGCCGCCGGCAAGGGGCTGCTGGAGCCGTACCGCCCCAAGGGCTCCGAGCAGGTCGCCGCCGCGGACAAGGACCCGGACGGCAGGTGGACCGCCGTCGTCAACAACTACTTCTGCTTCATCTACAACAAGCAGCAGCTCCGGCAGCCGCCCCGCACCTGGCAGGACCTGACGGCCGCCCGCTTCAAGAACAAGCTCCAGTACTCCACGCCGGGCGTCGCCGGGGACGGTACGGCTGTCGTCGTCCAGGCCCTGCACGACTTCGGCGGGCAGGGCCCCGCCATGGAGTTCCTGAAGAAACTCCAGGCCAACAACGTCGGCCCGTCCTCCTCCACCGGGCAGCTCGCCCCCAAGACCGACAAGGGCGAACTCCTCGTCGCCAACGGCGACGTACAGATGAACTACGCCAACATGAAGTCGATGCCGAACCAGGGCATCTTCTTCCCCGCCGCCAAGCCCGGCGCCCGCCCGTCCACCTTCGCGCTCCCGTACGCGGCCGGGCTGGTCAAGAACGCCCCGCACGCGGCGCAGGCGAAGAAGTTCCTGGACCATCTGCTCTCCCCGAGGTGCAGAAGCAGGTCTCCGTGGTCGGCGGCGGCTTCGCGGCCCGTACGGACATCCGGCCCACCGACCGCAACGCCACCGAACTCGCCAGAATCATGGACGGTGTCGACATCTTCCGCCCGGACTGGAACGACATCGACAAGAACCTGTCCACCTACCTCGACGCCTGGAAGACGGCCACGGGCAGCTGACCGACGGCCCGGCCCCGGGCGCGGCCCGTCAGCGGTCCGGCCTGCGGCCCGGCCCGCGAACCGCTCGGCGGGGCCGAGATCGCGGCGGCTGACTTAGGGTGGGGGCGTCGGCCATACGTACGAGACGCAGGTCACCCACCGGGGTGCGCGGCGCGTACGGGACCCGCGACGGCGCGGGTACGGCCGGCACCCCTGGCAGACACGCACGGCGGGAGACCGGCAGTGGCAGAGCGCAAGCCGATCGAGTCATGGCTGACCGACATGGACGGGGTCCTGATGCACGAGGGCATCCCGGTGCCCGGTGCGGACGCCTTCATCAAGCGGCTGCGCGAATCGGGCAAGCCGTTCCTCGTTCTGACCAACAACTCCATCTACACCCCGCGCGACCTGCACGCCCGGCTGAACCGGATCGGCCTGGACGTGCCCTGGGAGTCCATCTGGACCTCCGCGCTGGCCACCGCCCAGTTCCTGGACGAGCAGCGGCCGTCCGGCACCGCGTACGTCATCGGCGAGGCGGGCCTGACCACCGCGCTGCACGACATCGGGTACGTCCTCACCGACCACGAGCCGGACTACGTGGTGCTCGGCGAGACCCGTACGTACAGCTTCGAGGCGCTCACCAAGGCCATCCGGCTGATCAACAACGGCGCCCGGTTCATCGCCACCAACCCGGACGAGACCGGCCCCTCGGCGGACGGCGCGCTGCCCGCCACCGGCTCGGTGGCCGCGCTGATCACCAAGGCGACGGGCGTCGAGCCGTACTTCGTCGGCAAGCCCAACCCGCTGATGATGCGGCACGGCCTGAACGTCATCGGCGCGCACAGCGAGACCTCCGCGATGATCGGCGACCGGATGGACACCGATGTGCTGGCCGGTCTGGAGGCGGGCATGGAGACGTTCCTGGTGCTGACCGGGCTGACCGGCAGGGGCGACATCGAACGCCACCCGTTCCGGCCGTCGCGGGTCGTCGACTCCATCGCCGACCTCGTCGAGCTGGTGTGACCGGGGCGCGGCCGGGCGCCTGAGCCCGGCCGCGGCCTGTCCGTTCCCGGCTCTCGGCGCCTGAGCCCGCCGCGGCGCGTCCGTCCCCGGTTCTCGGCGCCCGAGCCGGCCCGCGCCACCCGTACGGCGCAGCCGCGGCCCCGCCCGGGATGCGGAACCGGGCCGCCGGGCGGACCTTCGGAAGTGTTCGGAGGTTCACCATGCGCACACCGGGATTGACTCTCTGTGCCGCCCTGGCGGTGGCGGTGCTGTCTCCGGGGCCCGCGCTCGCGTCCGCGGCCCGGGCACCGGGCGCCGCGGCGGGCACCGTCGCGATCACGCCGTCCGCCCTCCCGCCGGGCGCCGAGGCGGCCCTTCAGGTCAGCGGCTGCGCGGGCCGGACGGGCCGCGCCACCTCGGCCGCTTTCGTCGACGCCGTACCGCTGGCGGGGGTCGCCGCCGGACTGGTGGGCGACGCCCGGGTGCGCTCGACGGCCGACCCCGGCACGTACGCCGTCTCCGTCCACTGCGACGGCGAGGACGCGCGCGCCGCGGGCTCCTTCGAGGTCGTCCCGGCATCCGCGGACAACGGCGACGGCACGGGGCCGGAGACGTATCCGTATACGGGCATGCATACGGACACGGACACAGGTACAGGTACAGATACGGCAGCGGACACCGGCGCAGATACCGACACGGCCGAACCACCGGCGTCCCCCTCCGCCCCCGTACGGGCAGGCGGCGGCTGGACCGCGACACACCCGCAGCCGTACCCGCGCCCCCGATTCCACCCCCACCCGGCCGCCGCGCACACCACCCTCGCCCGGACCGCCCCCGTACGGACCGCCGCGTCCTACGAGGGCGACGGCGCCTACGCGGTGGGCCTGGTCCTGGCCGGCGGCGCGGTCCTCGCGCTCACCGGACAGGCGCTGCGGATGCGGCGCCGCCGCAAGGGATCGGGCGACGGCGATGCGGGCTGACGACCACCCGGTGGCGGACCGCCGCCCTCCGCACCCTCCCGGCCGCGGCCGGATGGCCGTCGGTGTGGCCTGGGCGGTGCTGCTGCTGGGACTGTGGCTGTGGGGCCGGGACCTGACGGACGACGGGGATCTGCCGAAGGCGCCGACCACCGGCGACGTCGCGGCCGCCGGCCGCCCGATCGGACAGGAACTGCCCGCGGCCCACGCCCCCTGGCCACCTCCCCGGGCGGCCGCCCCACCGAGATCACGGTCGGCGCGCTGGGCGTACGGGCGGGTGTGACGGAGACCGACCTGGACGCCACCGGCGCCGTCGACACCCCGTCGTACCGCACGCCCGGGCTCGTCGGCTGGTACGCGAAGGGGCCGCAGCCGGGCACGGCGGGCGCGGCGGTGCTGGCGGGGCACGTCGACACGGCCGGTGGCCGCGCGGTCTTCCACCGCCTGGGCAGCCTCAAGCCGGGACAGCCGGTGGACGTCCGCAGGGAGGACGGCAGCACCGCGCGGTTCACCGTCGAGGACGTCAAGATCTACGACCGCCGGAACTTCGCACCCCGCAAGGTCTACGGCGCGCACCTGCCGGGCCGCGCGGAACTGCGCCTGATCACCTGCGCCGGCACCTTCGACAGCGAGCGGGACGCCTACAGTGCCAACGTCGTCGTGCACGCGTACCTCTCGAAGGTCACGCCCGCGCCGACGGGTTGAGAGGCCGCGTAGGGCCGGGCCTGGGACCCCGGACCGACCGGTCCCGGCCGGCGGCTCGCTCCCCCTGAACCGCCGACCGGCCGGTCCTCGACCGCCGGGATTCAGGACTGCGGGAATTTCCCTGCCGCCGGCGGGAGGTGCGTGGGCGCCTGTACGCAGGCGCGTGCACGTACCCGGCCAGGGGCTGGGGCCAGGAAAACCAACAGGAAGTTCACACTGCAGTTCACTGTAGGACGACTGCGCTGCGCCGCCTAGGGGGCGTCGGCGACCGGTACCGGCCGCCCGGCCGTTTCCGGCCCGGTGGTACGGGCGTAACAGGTTGTCCACAGGCCGGCCTGTGGTTGAGGGGCATGTGCCAGGATGGATTCGACCGGTCATGTCCCGTGCTCCGAGGGGGAGTGGATGTACGGCAATGTTCGGGGATCCGGGGGCGGCCCCCGGGTGAGCGCCGTACCGCGCGCCGGCGCGGTGTGTCCGGCACGGTATCGGCGTTGGGGGCGTTGCTGCTGGTGTCGGGGTGTTTCTCGTCGTCCGGCGACGGTGACGGCGAGGGGAGGGGAAGGCCGGGGCCAAACCCGGACAGCAGCCCAAGGCCACGGTGCCCTACTGGGTCAACCCGGAAGGCAAGGCGGCGCGGCAGGCCGCCGCGTACGCCAAGGACGACAAGTCCGACGACGCCCGGCAGATCGACAAGATAGCCACCCGGCCGGTGGCCGAGTGGATAGGCGTCGAGGACCCGCAGGGCGAGGCCCGCGGCTTCACGGAAGCGGCGGCCAAGGCCGGCCGCGAGGCGCTGCTCGTCCTCTACAACATCCCGCACCGCGACTGCGGCAGCTATTCCAAGGGCGGCGCGGCGGACGGCAACGCCTACCGCGCGTGGCTGGACGGCGTGCTCAAGGGCATCGGGGACCGCGCCACGACGGTCGTCCTGGAGCCGGACGCCCTGCCGCACATCGAGGACCGGTGCACGCCCGAGCAGTTCCACGAGGAGCGCTACGCCCTGCTGACGGAGGCCGTCGGCAAGCTCAAGGCGCTGCCGCACACCAAGGTCTACCTGGACGCGGGCAACCCGCACTGGATCAAGGACCCGGGCCGTATGGTCGAACCCCTCGAGCGGGCCGGCATCGACCAGGCCGACGGCTTCGCGCTCAACATCTCCAACTTCCAGACCACCGAGGAGAACCGGAAGTACGGCGAGCGGCTCTCCTCGATGGTCGGCGGCAAGCACTTCGTCATCGACACCAGCCGCAACGGCAACGGCCCCGCCCCCGGCGGCGACGACCCGGAGAACTGGTGCAACCCGCCCGGCCGCGCCCTCGGCACGGCACCGACGGTCCGGACCGGCGACCCGCTCGTGGACGCCTACCTGTGGATCAAGCGTCCCGGCGAGTCCGACGGCACGTGCAAGGGCGGTCCCAAGGCCGGTGACTGGTGGCCGGAGTACGCTCTGCAACTGGCCCGCAATACGAAGTAGCCGTCAGTGAACGGCGGTGCAGGGCGCCTCGGAATCCCGCGGCACCCCGCACGCCGTCACCGGCTCAGTTCAGGCCCAGCCCCTTCAGCTCGGCCTTCGACGCCGTCGGCACCTTCACCCAGACCGCCTTGGACGGGGTCCCCTGGTCGTCCACGGCGTTGAGCATGTACCAGCCGGGCGGCACCAGCGTCGGATCCTTCGGCAGGGTCACCGTGACACCGCCCTTGGCCGCCTTGAAGTCCAGCGCGATCGACCGCTGTTCGATGTTGGTGACGTGGGTGAACGATCCCGGCCGGACGAGTCGCATCTTCTTGATCGAGGACGCGTGCTTGGTCCGGTACGTGGCCTGTCCGCCCAGCCCGACCGTCTTCGGCCCGGTGTCGGTCAGCTCCGGCCGCGAGTCCCGGTAGAGGTACGGCGGCGTCCAGATGTCGATCTGCTGCTGGAAGACGCCGGGCTTGGTGTTGTCCTTGTCGGCGAAGAGCGAGTCGGAGCCGAACGTCATCACCCGTCCGTCCGGCAGCAGCAGCGCCCCGGAGTGGTAGTTGCGCCCCACCAGCGGATCGGCCACCGCCCGCGAGGTGTTGGCCTTCGGGTCGTACAGCTCCGCGCTGAGGACGTTGCTGTCGCCGCGCCCCCGGTAGTCGCCGGAGCCGTTGGTCGTGAGCACCGTGTCGTCGGGCAGGATCACACTGCTCGGATAGCGCGCCTTCGCGTACAGCGGCGGGCCGTCCTTGAAGCGCGGCTTGTCGGCGTGCAGGTCCACCAGCCGGGTCTTGTCGGTGGCCTTGGGGTCCTCGCCGACCCCGCCGCCGCCCAGCACCATGTACCGCTGGTCCTGCGCGGGCGGCAGCAGGACGGACATCGAGGTTTCCAGGACGTCCGGGTCGCTCATCCCGGGGAGGGTCTGGAACTTGTTGGTCTTCAGGTCCCAGATGCCGGGTGTGCGCCCGATGTTGTCGGGACCGTACCCGGCGTTGGACCCGGTGTAGAGCAGCCGGCCCTTGTCGGTGAGGAAGAGGGCGGGATAGGTCGGGAAGAAGCGCTGCTTGGGCAGGTAGGTCCACTTCTTCGTCTTCGGGTCGTAGATCTCCTGCTTGCCGGGGACGACCTGGCCGATCTCGTCCAGCCCGGAGGTGGACAGCACCTTGCCGTCCTCCAGGCTGGTCAGGGTCGGGTACCAGCGCGCCTCGTTCATCGGGTCGACCGGGAGGTAGCGCTCGGCGACCGGGTCGAACTCGAACGAGTCCTTGATCCCCTGGAAGTCCTTCTTGTCGAAGGACAGTTTCTGCGCGATGCCGTAGAAGTTACGGGCCTCGGCGCCGGTCAGACCGTGGATGCGGTAGTTGTCCTGGGCGCCGGTGGAGTGCTCGCGGCCCTCCTTGAGCGCCTCCACGTAGACGCGGGCCTCGCTGTGGGTGACGGTGACCTTGCCGGTCCGCGGGTCCGTCGTCTTCTTGGCGCGCGGGACCACGACCGGGTCCTTGGACGCGAAGGTCTTGCCGTTCTGCTTGCCGGTGAACAGCGTCCCGGCGGGGAACGTCTTCGGCGCGTCCGGGTTCTCGTTGTAGACGATCATGAGCCCGCCGGCCTTCTTCACGTCGCCGCCGAGCTTCTCGTATCGCTGCGTACCGCCGGCCACCAGCAGCTTGCCGTCCGGCAGCTGGGTGTGTCCCGCGCAGAAGAGGTCCTTCGGGGTGGGGATGTTCTTGAAGGTGTTCTTCACCGGGTCCCACAGGACCGTACGGAAGGACTTGGCCGCGAAGTTCTTGGCGTTGTTCCCCGACCCGGCGACCAGCAGCACCTTGCCGGTGTGCAGCAGCGCGGCGTGAATCGTGTTGATCTTGTACTCGGGCGGTACGTCCACCACGTCCCAGTGGCCGTTCGCCGCCTTGTACTCGGGCTGATTGATCTTGTACTCGTGGTACTTCTCCGAGACGAACCCGAACAGGGCCGGACCGTTCATCCCCGCCAGCGCGAGCACCACGGCCGCGCCGATCGCCACTCTGCGGGTGCGCCGGCTCGGACGGTATTTCATGTGTGACGTCCCCCAAGAGCGATCTGCGCGGTCTGGTCGGCGGTGGACGCGCGACGGCCCCGGCCGCCCGGGTCACCGTGCTGCCCGGCCCGGCCGCCCGGTGGCGCGGCGCCCGATGACGAGGAACCCGGCGCCGCGGCTTCCGGCCCCGGCACGACACGGCCGGAGCCGGTGCTCTCGTCCGCCGCCCAGCTGGGCTGCCGCCGCGGATGCGGCGCCTGCTGCGCCCCGCCGCCGTCCGCCGAGGGGTCACCCCGCGACTTCCTGCGCCGGTCCTGCCGGATGCCCCAGCGCCAGGCGAAGACGGGCGCCGCCGTGATCAGCAGCGCCAGCGTGGCCCAGGTGATCATCGCCGGGTGGCTGTGCCCGAAGGAGAATGAGGCGCCCAGCGAGCCTCCAAAGACCAGGATGAAGAACAGGTGCACCCGGAACGTGCCGAAGAGGGTGTCCGGGCTGGAGGAGTCACCCTTCGGCGTCACCACGAACTTGCTCTTGCGGCGCAGCGCCGCGTCGAACAGCGAGCGGGCGTAGATCGGCGCGGAGAGCGCGGACATCACCATGCCGGCCACGCCGCCGGAGCCCTCCGGCTCGTGCGGCGAGACGTTGTGCCGGCGGTTCCACACGTACAGCCCGATCTGGAGCGCCGAGGCGTTGCCGTACAGCATCATCCACACCGCCGGGTCGATCTGGACGCCCGAGGCGCCCAGGCCCAGGAACAGCGCGCAACTGAGCGCCGCCAGAATCCAGTTCATGGCGGACATCGGGTAGAAGATGACCATCATGGTGTAGTTGAAGAACTTGCCCGGCGGCAGCGTGAAGGGCGCCTTCCAGAACTGCTTGAGGATCGTCTCGTACGTACCGCGCGACCAGCGCAGTTGCTGGGTGAAGAAGTCCGTCCAGGCGGTGGGGCCCTCGCCGACCGCGAGCACGTCGGGCGTGTAGACCGAGCGCCACTTCCGGCCGGTGTCCGGGTTGCGGTGCCGGTGCATCTCGAAGCCGGTCGCCATGTCCTCGGTGATCGAGTCGTACAGGCCGCCGATCTGCTGGAGGGCGCTGATGCGTACGGCGTTGGAGGTGCCGACGAACATGGGCGCGCCGTAGCGGTTGCCGGCCCGCTGGATCAGCGCGTGGAAGAGGAACTGCTGCGACTCCGCGGCCTTGGTGACGAAGGTGTCGTAATTGCCGTACACCTGCGGGCCGATGACGAAGCCGACGTCCGGGTCGCGGAAGAAGCCGAGCATCCGCTCCAGGTAGTTGGGCAGCGGTACGTGGTCGGTGTCGACGGAGGCGAAGTAGTCGTAGGCGTCACCGTGCGCCTGGAGCCAGGCGTTGTAGTTGCCGTGCTTCGTCTTGGCGCGGTGCGGCCCTTCTTCTGGTTCCACTGCGGGATGCCCTTGCGGGTGAAGTGGTGGACGCCCAGGCGCTCGCAGACCGCTTTGACGTCCGGGTCGTCGCCCTCGTCGAGGAGCCAGACGTGCAGCAGGCCGCGGTGGCGGATCTTGACGGCTGCCTCCAGCGTCCTGGTCACCATCTCCAGCGGCTCTTTGCCGGGTACGAAGGAGGTGAGGAAGGCGACGCGGGTGCCGTGTTCGGGAACGACCGGGATGGGGTCGCGGGCCACCAGGGTGGCGTGGGCGTTGGACAGCACGTTCATACATCGGAAGAACTCGATCAGCCCGATCGAGACCAGCATGACGATGTCCAGCACCGGCAGGAAGTCGTGCGCGGGGTGGTCGCGTTCGGTCCAGTGGGCCGGCTGCATCAGCCAGGCGAGCAGACCGAGCGAGAGCAGGGGGCGGCGCCGAGCAGTAACGCCGCGCGTATTCGGTGCGGTTCGTCCGCCAGCAGGCTGCGGTAGCGCACCTTGTAGGGCTGGTCGGGGCCGGGCTGGGTGAGCGGTCCGGCGAGGCGGCTGTAGTGCTCGTAGTCGTAGCGCGGCAGCGGCTTGCGCTGCGGTCTGCGTGGCCAGTGCTGGCGCGGCACGCGCAGGCGCGTCGTCGCGGACGGGTCGTACTGGTGCTCCTGCCGGGCGCCGGTATGCGGCGACGTCATGAGTCCATCCCCCGGCACGCATGCTGGCTGCGTGCCCGTCTTCTCAAGGCCCGCGTCTCCGGTCCCCCTCGACCGACCCGGGCGCAAGTGGTGTCGGCCGCCTACGCCTACGACGTAGGACGGCCGCCTTCCGGTTGCATGATGTCCGCTCCGACTCGCGTCCCGTGCGGCGGGGGCCCCACTCCCCCACTCATCGCAACCGGTGTGTTGGCCAACATGAGCGTGCACAGGCTCAGTTGGGCTCCAGTATCCCGTCAGGGTCTCGAAGCTCATATCTTGATCGCAAGGGTGAAACGAGGAGTTTACCGGACATGCGAGTGCATTGATGGACGGTTCAGGCCGGAGGGGGCATTACTTCTGACCCGAACTGCGCAGCCGCAGACGGATGTTGTCGAAATGGCTGCGTACGGCCTGCTCGGCCCGCCGCGCGTCACCGTCGCGTACGGCGGCGAGGATCTCCGCGTGCTGGCGGTGGGTGACCCGCGGGTCGGCCCCCAGCCCGGCCAGGTCCGTCCGTACGCGGTGGAACGCTTCCCAGAACGCGTCCAGCACCTCGCTCAGCAGCCGGTTGTCCAGCCCCCGGTAGAGCGCGGCGTGGAAGGCCCGGTCGGTGTCGGCCCGCACCGCCCCCGCCGCGGCCTCGTCCGCCATCCGCCCGACCAGCTCGTCCAGCTCCGCGAGCGCGGCCTTCGGCACCTGGCCCGCCAGCCGCGCGATCAGCCCGGTCTCCACGGCCTCGCGCAGCTCCAGCAGCTGGAGCAGGCTGTCCTCGCCCCGGTAGTGGCCGGCCACCGTGCGGAAGGCCAGCCCCTCGGTCATCGGGGCCATCGACATCGGCCCGACGTAGGTGCCGAAGCCGTGCCGGATCTCCACGATGCCCATCGCCTGCAACGCCTTGAGCGCCTCGCGGACGGAGTTCCGGCTGACCCCGAGCAGCTCCATCAGGTCCGTCTCGGTGGGCAGCGGCGCCCCGGGGCCAGCCGCCGGTCGATGATGAGCTTCTTGATCCGCTCCTGGATGTCGCGCGCCATTGTGCGACTCTGCACCTCGATCACCGTTTTGACCAGCGATGCACCGGCCCGGCGCCGGGAAAACCGGGGAGCGGGCCGGCGGCCGGGGTGGCCGCCGGGAAAGCACCGAGGCCCCTCGCAGCTGCGAGAGGCCTCGGTGTGACGTGCGCCGCCAGGGACTCGAACCCCGGACCCGCTGATTAAGAGTCAGCTGCTCTAACCAACTGAGCTAGCGGCGCGCGCTGACGTGGAAAACTTTACACGAACTCCAGGGGTGCTCCCGACCACCTGCCCGGCCGCCCGGGCCCGCCGAATGTGTGACCTGTGCCACCCGTTTTTGCGGCCGTCCGGGGAGTGTTGGCGCCGCGCCGGATTCCGCGGTCCGGCAGGGCGAAAGTCCCGTGATCTCGGGACCTTCGTCGAGCCGGGTGACCGTTTTGGTCTGTGAGTATGCTTTCGTAATGGATGATCATCAGTTGCCCCGTCAACATGCGATATCTCCTACCAGTTGAGAAGCTGTGGCAGGTGCGAAGGCGAACGGGAACGGGACGAGCCTGGAGGGGAACGGAAATGGCAGAGCCGGGATTCGTGGAATTCGACCCCGCGGGCGGCTGCCCGTGCGGCGGCTGTGCCCAGGAGCGGCGCGCACTCCAGCACGCGCTCGCGGTCCGGGACGGCGGACACCCCGCCGCGCACGGCGCCCGCCGCGCGCTGGTCCTGATGGCGACCGCCGGAACGGTCCTGAGCAGCGGCGTTTCCGGATCCGGGGCGGCCGCGGCGATCGGTGCCGAAGCCGGTACGGGCACCCCGGCCGGCCGCGAGCGGACCCTGCTCGCCCCCGCCGTGGCGCACGGCCCCGGCCGCCTCCGGAGCGCCCGGCCGGGCGGCCCGGCGCTCTCCCTGACCTCCGGCGCGACCCCGCAAGGCCAGGTCAGCGGGCTGTACGGGGGAACGGGCAGCGGTCGCGGGCGCGCCGTGGCGGCCTCCGCGCCCCGGCCCCTCACCCGGGACCAGATCATCGCGCGGGCCCAGCGCTGGGTCAGCGCCCAGGTCCCGTACAACATGAGCCGCTACTGGTCGGACGGATACCGCCAGGACTGCTCAGGATTCATCTCGATGGCCTGGAACCTCGGCCGCAATCAGTGGACCGGAAGCCTGGCCCAGTACGGCACCCGTATAACAAAGAGCGAACTGCGGCCCGGCGACATGCTGCTCTTCCACAACCCGGGGAATCCCGGTGCCGGGTCCCACGCCACCATTTTCGGCGGCTGGGCCGATTCCTCCCGCACGCGCTACATCGCGTACGAGCAGACCCGGCCCCACACGGTGAAACGGTCCACGCCGTACGCCTATTGGAGCAATTCCGCGGGGTACGTCGCCTATCGCTACCGCGGTCTCGCCGAGGGCGGCGATCCCGGCGGTGACCCGGGCAGCGGAACCTCGGCGTTTCCCGGCGCGGGGAAATTCGGGCCGGGCGCCGACAACGCGTACGTCACCCGGCTGGGCCGGATGCTGGTGGAACGCGGCGGCGGCCGGTTCTACACGTCCGGCCCGGGCCCGCGCTGGAGCGAGTCGGACCGCCGGGCCACCGGGGCGTTCCAGCGCGCCCAGGGCTGGACCGGCGCGGAGGCGGACGGCATCCCGGGCCCGGCGACCTGGTCGTACCTGGTCAACGGGGTGGGCCGGGACATCGGCAGCTCCGGCGGCGGGGGCACCACGGCGTTCCCCGGCCAGGGCTGGTTCCGGCCCGGCCAGTCCAGCGAATACGTCACCAGCCTCGGAAAACGGCTGGTGAGCAGGGGTTTCGGCAAGTACTACAGCTCCGGCCCCGGGCCCCGGTGGACGGAGGCGGACCGCCGCAACGTCGAGGCGTTCCAGCGGGCCCAGGGCTGGACCGGCCGGGACGCCGACGGCTACCCCGGCCCCGAGACATGGCGGCGACTCTTCCGATGACGGAGCGCACGATGGCGACGAAGACCGAGACAGCGGACACCGGGAACGACGCGGCGGGGGAGCCGGGGGCGGAGCACGGGCCGGGGAAGGGGACCGCACCCGGGGCGGCAGCCGCCCCGGCTGACGGTGCCTCAGAGGCGAGGGAGGGCGGCGGGGCTGAGGGCCCCTCAGGCGGCGGCGCCCCGGTGGCAGGAGCTCCGGCCACCGCCGCGCCGCCCCCTTGGTCCGCTCGTCTGCGGCCCGCCGGGCACAGCGACAGCATCCCCATGGACATGCTCTTCCGCGCCGAGCCGGACACCGGCACCGGGGCCGCCGAGGCGGACACCACCGAGCAGCCGCGGGTGGCGCCCCCGCCGACGGGCCGGGAACCCGCCCGCATCACCCCCGCCGACGCCGCCGTGGCCGGTATCGCCGCCGCGACCGACCTCCTGGACACCGCGGAACGCGCCGTCCTCGACGGCGCACTCGGGGTGGCCGCCGCGGGCAGCCGGTCCGGCACGGACGACGCGTCCGCCACCCGCGGCGGCCGGGACGCGGACACCGGCACGGCCGCGGGCGGCAGACCCTCGGGGTTCCGCGAACTCCGCGGGACCGCCGTACGCCACGCCACCGAAGAGGACTCCGGCCCCGCCGAGCGGCGCGGCTTCTCCCTGTCCGGCTGGCTGGCCCTGTTCGCCGGCCTGCTGGCGGTCGCCTGCTCCGTGGCGTTCCTGTGGTGGCGGGGCATGCTGCCCGCGTCGGTCGTCCGCGCCCTGGGCCTGGAGATCACCGTCCGGCCCGCCCCCCACCTGTGGGAATGGGCCCTGGCCGGTCTCGGCGCGGTGGCGGCGGTGTACGCCTTCGGCGGGCTGGCCCGCGGACGGGTCGGCAGCGCCTGGGTGCTCACCCTCTTCGGACGCTACCGCGGCAGCGTGCGCCGGACCGGACTGGTGTGGATCAACCCGCTGGTGCTGCGCCGCCGGGTCGACGTACGGCTGCGGCACTGGCGCAGCGAGGCGATGCCGGCGGTCGACGCCGAGGGCATCCAGCTGCGGGTCGTGGTGCTCGTCGTATGGCGGGTCAGGGACACCGCACGGGCCCTGCTCACCGTCCGCGACCACACCGCCTACCTGCGGGAACAGGTGGAGTCGGGGATGGCGCGGGTGCTGTCGCAGCTCCCGGCGGACGCGTTCCACGAGGAGGTGCCGACGCTGCGCGACGCCCAGGCGGTCGGCGAGGCCCTCACCGAGGTGCTCTCCGCCGACTGCCGACCGGTCGGCATCGAGGTCTTCTCCGTCCAGCCCACCCGCATCGAGTACGCGCCCGAGGTGGCGGCGGCCATGCAGCGACGGCAGATCGCGGCGATCGACGCCAAGCACCGCGACAGCGTGCTGACCTCGGTCGTGGACGCGGTCGACGACACCGTTAACCGGCTGACCAGCAGAGGGCTGGTGGAGCTGGACGACTACGAACGAAAAGCCCTGGTCAAGGACCTGACCGTGGCTTTCTACACGGCGCGCGGCAGCGCCGCCGGCAAGAGCTGACACAGCGGAGAGGCAGGCAGTGGGATGCGGACACCGGTGTTCTTCGAGGTCGTCGGGGCCGACTGCGGATGCGCCTTCTGCAGCGGGGCCGCGGTCGAGTCCGCGGCGCGCCACGGCGGCAGCCGGGCGCGGTGCACGGTGCGGGGCGCGGTCGCGGCGGCGGTGGGCGCGGTGACGCTCGTCGGCGCGGCGGCGGGTGCCGAACCGGCGCCGCGCCACGCGGGCTGGGACGGTACGAAGTACTGGTACCGGGACGCCACCGGCTGGTGGCGGTGGACCAGCCACTACGCGAAGTACGCCCGGCACGCCGGCGGCCAGGGCGACAGGCCGGCCACGGCCCGGGCCGCGTCCGCCGCGCCCTCCACGAGCGGTACGGGCGCGCGCGGCCACAACCCCGACCCCACCTTCCGGGGCCGGTCCGGCTGGGACGCCGTCGACCGGGTGTACTGGTACCAGCAGGGCGGCAGCTGGTGGTGGACCAGCCACCGGGACCGCTACGAGGCCCGTACCGGCAAGCCGGGCGGCCCGGGCGACGACGCGCCCGACGGCAGCGGCGGCGACGCCGGATCCGACGGCTCCCCGAACAGCGGGACCGGCAAGGGCACCCCCGTCCGGTACGGCACCGAGACCGCCATCCGATGGGCGATGGCACAGCTCGGGAAGCCCTACGCGTGGGGCGGCAACGGCCCGTCCGCGTTCGACTGCTCCGGCCTGGTCCAGCAGGCGTACCAGCGCGCGGGCATCTCGCTGCCCCGGGTCGCCGACGCGCAGTACCGCGCCGCCGAACCGATCACACGGTCCCAGCTGCGCCGCGGTGACCTGGTCTTCTGGTCGACCAACGGCTCCTCGTCCGGCGTCCACCACGTGGCGATCTACCTCGGCGGCGGCCAGTACCTGGAGGCACCGCGGTCCGGCCGGTCGGTCCGGATCTCGTCCTTCGCCGCCTACCGCCCCACCTTGTACGGGCGGGTCGGCTGACCACGCGGCCGTCCACCCGCCGCCCGCTGCCGCGCGGGCCCGCTCTCGCAGAAAGGCCGACCGTCATGGCGCCGACAGCGCCCACCCCCTTCAGGCCCCGCTCGGCGAACCGTCCGCAGGTCCGGACCCCGCGATATCCGGCTCGGTGCCACCGGGCTCCGTCCTGTCCGGCTCGGCGCCACCGGGCTCCGCCCTGTCCGCCTCGGCTCCCCCGGGGGGACGACCGGCGGGACGCCCGCCGGGGCACCCGACCCGGGAGCGCACGGCTTCCTCCCCGAACGGCCGCCCGTACGGACCATGGCCGGCACCTGGGCGCGGCTGAGCGAGCTGGCCGGCGCGGCCGCCACCGCGCCGGACACGGACACCGCCCGCGGCCTGGTCGCCCGGGCGGGGCGGGACGGCGAACTGACGGCGCTGCGCCAGCGCGTCTCGCGGCTGTCACCGCGCAACGCCGACGCCGCGTCCCTGCGGGTGGCGGTGATCGTGGCGGCCTGCGGCTGGAGCGCCCTGGACCCGGTCGCCCCCGCCTCCTCGCGCACCGCCGACGCCGCCTTCCTCGACCTGTGGGTGGCCGTCGCGCACCGCGTCGACCACCAGCAGTTCGTGGCGCTCCCCACGCTGGCCCTCCAGAACTGGGCACCCGAACGCAAGCCGCGCCGCCGTCTGCCCATCGACCAGCTCGCCCGTACGGAGGCACTGGTCCCGATCGTGCGCTGGTCGCCGAAGGGGCAGCCGCTGGGCCGGCTGGACCGGCTGATGCTGGCCACCACCCGGCTGGAGGCACACGGTATCTGGCTGTTGCGGCTGGCCGGGACGCTCGCCGGACGTGCCCCCGGGGACGTGTCCACCGGTACGGCGCTGCGCCGTCTGATCCGTATCCTGCACGCGCTGCGCGCTCAGCTGTGGAGCGAGGCGGCGGAGCTGCGGGCGGCCCCGGCTTCGGCACGGCAGGGCGCGGTGCTGGGCGCGCTCGCGGAGCAGGGGGCGCTGGAGCCGCCGGTGTTCCTGGCGGCCGACGCGGTGCTCGGTACGGGCGGGCGCCGGTCGGGGGAGGGCGGCCGGCACCAGTCGCGCCGCCATCTGCCGGCCGGACAGCGCGCCTGGCTGACCGCTCTGGACCGGCACTGCGCGCCCGTACGCACCCTCGCGCACCGCGGCGGCCCGGACGCGGCGGTCTACCGCGAGGCGCAGGAATCGCTGATCGCGCTGCGGCGTACGTACGTGAGGCTGGTGCACTGCGCCGCGCACCCGGGCGGGTTCCGGGCCGGGGCTCCGGGCGGGTCTTCGGCCGCGTCTCCGGGCGGGGAGCGGCTGAGCACCGTGGCGTGATGCCGCGGGAGGTGTTGGGGCGGCCGTACGGAAACGGCAACCGGCCGTCCGCTGGTTATTGGTCTGGACATGTCCATGCAGCGTCACTACGCTTCCTTTTGGTCTAGACCGCACGACGCGCGCACGTCAGCAGCTCATGGAACACCCCCTCGTTCTTCAGGAGCACCACATGCGTAAGAAGCTCAGCGCTGCCGTGGTCGGTCTCGGCATCGCCGGAGTGTCCCTGTTCGCCACGGGCAGCGCTTCCAGCCACGGCTACAGCGACGCACCCCCAGCCGCCAGGCGCTCTGCGCCAAGGGCACCGTCAAGAACTGCGGCGCGATCCAGTACGAGCCGCAGAGCGTCGAGGGCCCCAAGGGCTTCCCGGCCGCCGGTCCCGCCGACGGGAAGATATGTTCCGGCGGCAACACCGGCTTCAAGGAACTGGACGACCCGCGCGGCGGCAAGTGGCCCGCCACCAACCTCAAGGGCGGCCAGGGCTACACCTTCCAGTGGCGCCTGACGGCCCGGCACGCCACCACCGACTTCCGGTACTACATCACCAAGGACGGCTACGACCCGAGCAAGCCGCTCACCCGGGCGGACCTCGAACGCGAGCCGTTCGTGACGGTGCCGATGGGCGGACGGCAGCCGGCCGCCACCGTGCAGCACCAGGGCACGGTGCCCACCCAGAAGTCCGGCCACCACATCATCCTGGGCGTCTGGAACATCGCCGACACCGGTAACGCGTTCTACGCCTGCTCCGACGTCAACCTGTCGTAACCGGCGCCGGAGCCGTGACGGGCCTCCCTGTCCTTCCTCCGGGGAGGCCCCCTCCGGCCGCACGCCCCCGCTCCCTCGCGCGGCCTCGCTCGGATCCGCCGGCCCGCCGCCCCTAGGCAGCACCGACCGGCGGGAATATTCTGCTGGTTGGTCTGGACCGCAGTGCACTCGGCTCGCAGGAACCCCCCTCATTCCGGGAGCGAAGCATGCGCAAACGGATCAGCGCGGCCGTCGTCGGACTGGGCGTCATCGGTGCGACGGTCCTCTCGGCCGGCGGCGCCGGCAGCCACGGCTACACCGACGCCCCCGTCAGCAGACAGAAACTGTGTGCCAACGGCACGGTGAAGAACTGCGGCGCCATCCAGTGGGAGCCGCAGAGCGTCGAAGGCCCCAAGGGCTTCCCGAACGGCGGACCCGCCGACGGCAGAATCTGCTCCGGCGGCAACAGCCGCTTCAAGGAGCTGGACGACCCGCGCGCCGGCCAGTGGCCCGCGACCAAGGTCAGCGCGGGCTCGTACACCTTCCGCTGGCGCTTCACCGCCCCGCACCGCACCACGGACTTCCGCTACTACATCACCAAGAACGGCTGGAACCCCAGCCGCCCCCTGACCCGGGCGGACCTGGAACCGGCCCCGTTCCTGACCGTCCCCTACAACGGTCAGCAGCCGCCGACCACGTACTCGCACCCGGGCACGCTGCCCGGCGGGAAGAGTGGAAAACACCTGATCGTCGGCGTCTGGACGATCGCGGACACCGGTAACGCGTTCTACGCCTGCTCGGACGTCGAGTACTGAGCGGAAGGACGGAGTGGTACCGGGTGGAAGAACGTACGGAAAAACACGAGTGGGCCTCTCGAAGCTGTGCTCCGAGAGGCCCACTCCCAGGTGCGCCGCCAGGGACTCGAACCCCGGACCCGCTGATTAAGAGTCAGCTGCTCTAACCAACTGAGCTAGCGGCGCGCGCTGACAAAAGAAATACTACCTGGTCCGCGGGGGTGCTTCCGACCACCGCCCGACCACCGCCCTGCCGGGCCCCCGCCGAGCCCCTCCGGGCCCCGGCGCCCCGGGATCAGAGCGTCAGCGACAGCAGCACCGGAGCCGCCCGCCGGTTCAGCGCGTCGGCGGCCTGCCGCAGCCGGTGGGCGTGCTCCAGCGGGAGCGACAGGGCCAGACAGCCGACCGTGGAGCCCGCCGTGATCGGTACGGCCGCGCAGACCGTGCCCACCGCGTACTCCTGGAGGTCCAGCATCGGTACGGTCGGCGGCTGGCTGTCCAGCTTGTGGAAGAGCACCTTCTCGTTGGTGATCGTCCGGGAGGTGAGGCGGGCGGTCTTGTGCCGGGAGAGGTGGTCCATCCGGCCGTCGTGGTCCAGCTGCGCCAGCAGGCACTTGCCGACCGCGCTGGCATGTGCCGTCCGGCGGAATTCCGCCCATTCGTTGACCTTGGGGGCCCGCGGTCCGTCGGCGTAGTGCAGGATCCTGACCTCGCCGTCGATGTAGCGGCTGATGTAGACCGCCGCGCCCACCGAGTCGCGCAGCTCGACGAGGGTGCGCTGGAGCTTGTCGCGCAGCGCTTCCTCGTGGCCGCCACCCGAGCCGAGCAGGACCAGGGACTCGCCGACGACGTACGCGCCGTCGGCGACCTGCGCGACATAGCCCTCACGGCGCAGCATCGCCAGCATGTGGGCGAGGTGCCCGGTCGGCAGACCGGTCTCGCGGGCGATCTGGACGTCCGACACCCCGCGGGCGTGCCGGGCGACGGTTTCGAGTACGCGCAGGGCGTACTGCACCGAGTGGAAGGGCGCGGTCGGCTCGGGTTTCAGCGCCACGGTGTCCCCCTAGCAGGTTGTGACCGTTTGCGTCGCTGCCGTCGCCGGCGGTCACGACCGTCGAACATTACCGGCCGTTCCCGGGCAGCGGGGCACGTACCACGATAGCGGCCAAAGGCTCCCGCCGGAGGGGGTCTTGACCGAAAAGGGGGATGGCCACGCACCTGTACTGGGGTGTGGTCCTCCGGCATATGCCCAGGTCATTCCGGACCGTGGCGCAGCCCGGCTACGCCGTCCGGCGGGGCGCCCGGAACGCGGCCGCGGCCGCTCCCGGACGCCGCGCGGGACGGACCGTGCCGTCAGAGGACCGCGCTCAGGAACTCCCGGGTGCGGTCGTTCTCCGGTTCGCTGAAGATCTTCTCCGGTGTCCCGAACTCGATCACCCGTCCCTGGTCGAACATCATCACGCAGTCCGAGATGTCCCGCGCGAAGTTCATCTCGTGGGTCACGCAGAGCATGGTGATGTCGGTGGTGTGCGCGATGTCGCGCAGGACGTCCAGCACGCCGGCCACCAGCTCCGGGTCGAGCGCGCTGGTCACCTCGTCCAGCAGCAGCACCTGCGGCCGCATGGCCAGGGCGCGCGCTATGGCGACCCGCTGCTGCTGGCCGCCGGAGAGCTGCGACGGGTACTTGTCGATGTGCTGCGTCAGGCCCACCAGGTCCAGCAGCCCGCGGGCCCGCTCCTCGGCGGCGTCCTTGCCCAGGCCCAGTACGTGCACCGGCGCCTCGGTGATGTTGCGCAGCACCTTCATGTTGGGGAAGAGGTTGAACTGCTGGAAGACCATCCCGATGTTCTTGCGCACCTCCCGGCAGTGCTTCTCGCTCGCCGGTACGAGCTTGCCGTTCTTCTCCTCGTGCGTCAGATACGCGTCACCGACCTTGATCTTCCCTTCCTCCGGCTTCAGCAGCGTCATCAGCAGCCGCAGGATCGTGGTCTTGCCGGACCCGGACGGGCCTATCAGCGTCACGTGCTTGCCGGAGTAGACCGTCATGTCCAGCGAGTCCAGGACGGTGTGCGCGCCGAAGCGCTTGGTGACCCGGTCGAAACGGACCAGCTCGGGGCCGTCCTCCGCGGTGCCGACCGTGGGCGGCGCGGGCTGCGGCGGCTGCGTGGGGGTGCTGTCATCGGACAAGGCGACGCTCCAGGGCTCGCAGGAGAAGGGAGGTGGGGTACGAGATCACGATGAACAGGACGCCGACGACCGTGATCGGCTCCATGTAGTCGAAGGTGGTCGCGCTGATGCTGTTCGCCTGGAAGAGCAGCTCCGCGACGGTGATCGCGGCCAGCATCGGCGTGTCCTTGAACATCGCGATGACGTAGTTGCCGAGCGCCGGGACCACCCGGCGGAACGCCTGCGGCAGGATCACCGCGGTCCAGGTGCGCCGGCGCGGCAGGCTCAGCGCCGTCGCCGCCTCCCACTGGCCCTCCGGAACGCCGTCGATGCCCGCCCGGTAGACCTCGGCGGTGTACGTCGAGTAGTGCAGCCCGAGCCCGATGACGCCGGTGGTCAGCGGATTGAAGGTCAGGCCCCAGCCCGGCAGCACGAAGAAGAGGAAGAACAGCTGCACCAGCAGCGGCGTGTTGCGCACGAACTCCACGACGATGCTGACCGGCCATGTCACCCAGCGGCTGGGGGAGCGCAGTGCCAGGGCCCACACCAGGCCGAGCGCGAACGCCACCAGCGAGCCGAGCAGCGTCGCCTGCACGGTGATCCACAAGCCGTGGAGCAGGTCGGGCAGGATGTCGCCGACGTACTCCCAGGACCAGTTGTTCACGGCTTACCTCCGGGGGCGGTGGTCACCTGCGGGCCCGGCCCGCCGATCGGCAGCCGCCGGGAGAACCAGCCGGACTTCTCCGGCGCGCGGCCGATCGACGCCTTGGCCCGGCGCTCCAGCAGGCGCATGACCCGGGTCACCACGAACGCGATCACGAAGTAGAGGACCAGGATGATCCCGTAGACCTGGGCGCTCTGGCCGGTGGAGAGCCGGGCCAGCTTGGCCTGGAAGGTCAGCTCCCCGATCGACAGCAGCGAGGCCAGGGCGGTGCCCTTGAGCAGCTCGATCAGCAGGTTGTTGAACGGCGGCATCATCTCCGGCACGGCCTGCGGCAGGATGACCTTGCGCATCCGCTGCCAGGGCGTGAAGCTCAGCGCGATCGCCGCCTCACGCTGCGCGGGCGCCACCGCCTGGACGGAGCCGCGCACGACCTCGGAGCCGTACGCCCCGTAGGACAGGCCGAGCGCCAGGGTGCCCGCCCAGAGGCCGGCCAGCTGCCAGCCCAGCAGCGGCAGTGCGAAGAACAGCCAGAACATCAGGACCAGCGCCGAGGTGCCGCGGAAGAACTCCACGTAGACACCGGACAGGAAGCGCACGATCCACAGCCGGGACGTACGGGCCAGGCCGATGCCGAAGGCGACGGCGGCGGCCAGCACGGCGCTGTAGACCATGAGCTGGACGGTGATCCACACCCCTTCGAAGAACAGTTCCCACAAGGCTCCGGTCACCGGGCACAGAGCTCCTTCGCCGTGAGGTCGGTCATGAAGTCCTCGGTGAAGCCGAAGGGCCGGGCGATGCGCAGGAGTTCGCCGCTCTCCTTCAGCTTGTGCAGCTCGGCGTTGAAGGCGTCCCGCAGCTTCGTCTCGCCGATCCGGAAGCCGTAACCGCCGCCGTCCCGCTGGGGTTTGCCGCCCACCTCCGGCGTGAAGGGGCGGGTCATCTCCACCTTGGGGTGCTTGCCGGTCTTCAGCGCCTCCATCATGGTCAGCGCGGTGCCGGCGAAGCAGTCGATGCGGTCGGCCTCCAGAGCCTCCATGCCGGCGATCTGGTCGCCGTACGTCTGGATCCTCCCCTTGGCGACGCCGTTGCCGACCGCGTAGTCGATCTCCGCGTAGCCGATGCCGGTGCCCATCCGGAAGCCGCCCTCGGCCACGTCCCGGTACGAGGTGATCTTCTTCGGGTTGCCCTTCGGTACGAGGAATCCGTCCTTCGACTCGTAGTCCGGGTCGGAGAAGAGCACGGCCTGGCAGCGCGCCTTGTTGATGAACATGCCGGCCACGATCACGTCGTACTGGAAGGAGTGCAGGCCGGGCACGAGCGCCTGGAACTCGACCGGCACCGGCTCGAAGCGCTCCACTCCCAGCCGCTGGAAGATGGTCTTGGCCACGGCGGGCGCCTCGCCGGTCAGTTCGCCCTGGCTGTTGATCGACGCGTACGGCGGCTCGCTGGCGATGCCCATCCGTACGACTTTCCTGCTGCGAAGATCGTCGAGTAGGTGACCCCCGTCCGTAGCTCCGGTGATGTCGACCTGCGAGCAGCCGGCCGTCGCCCCCAGCGCCCCCGTCAAACCCAGCGCCGCCGCTCCTGCGAGCAGTGAGCGGCGGCGGAACCCTGATGCGGTGTTTCCTGAGCTGTTCCCCTGTGGTGGAGCCATGGGCGCGCGGCTACCCGAACTCGTTGAAAATATGCCAATCGTTTCCGGCCCTTGATGCAAGCGGTGCGGGGTCGTGGCGCATGTCGGTCATGCGTGCATACGACACCCGTTCGGGGGCGTCAATTCCGGTCCGGAGATGGCTGGTTGACGACGGTCGTCAGTGTCCGCGCGCCACGGGGAGGGCAGCGGTACCGCGTCCGGTGTTCCCGTGTGCATCGGGCCGCCCACTGGTCCACCATGGAGGCGCAAAGCACCGTAAGGAGGCAAAATGGTCGACCGTTTCATCGAAGTCTCCCTCGACAAGCGGGGCGTGAGCTGCACCGCCAAGCTGCTCGACGACCGCGCGCCGGTCACCTGCAAGGCCGTCTGGGACGCCCTGCCGCTCGGCGGCGACGTCTACCACGCCAAGTACGCCCGCAACGAGATCTACGCCCTCGTCCCGCCGTTCGCCCCGGAGGAACCCCCTCTGGAGAACCCGACCATCACGCCCATCCCCGGCGACCTGTGCTACTTCACCTTCAGCGACACCCAGTTGGGCACCGCCTCGTACGGCTACGAGAGCCAGGCCAAGCACCAGGGCCGCGCCACCGTCGTCGACCTCGCGCTGTTCTACGAACGCAACAACCTGCTGATCAACGGTGACGCGGGCTGGGTGCCGGGCATCGTGTGGGGCACGGTGGTGGACGGCCTGGACCGGATGGCCGACGCCTGTCAGGACCTGTGGCGCGCCGGCGCCCTGGGGGAAACCCTCAACTTCCGCCGGGCGTAGGCGGCGCGGGCACATCCCCTGTTGTGCAGAGGGCGTGCGCGGCGCGCAGCACCAGCGCGTCCGCGTGCCGCGCACCCACCAGCTGCACACCGATCGGCAGTCCGTCCCCGTCCACGCCGCACGGCACGGTCGCGGCGGGCTGCTGCGTCATGTTGAAGGGGTACGTGAACGGGGTCCAGCCCGTCCAGCGCGTGTGCCCGGACCCGGCCGGCACCTCGGCACCCGCCTCGAAGGCGGTGATCGGCTCGGTCGGCGTCACCAGCAGGTCGTACGTACTGTGGAAGCGGCCCATCGTCACGCCCATGGCCATCCGCACGTCCACCGCCGCCAGGTAGTCCAGTGCGCTGCGCCGCGCGCCCTCCGCGCAGATCTCCCGCAGCCCCGGATCGAGCAGCTCCCGCTGTGTGTGGCTCAGGTGCTGCACCACCCGCGCCGCGCCGCTGAACCACAGCGTGTGGAACTCCTCCACCGGGTCGGTGAGACCCGGGTCGGCCTCCTCGACGTGCGCGCCCAGCTCGGCGAGCCGGTCCGCCGCGCGCCGCACCGCGGCGGCGACCTCCGGCTGCACCGGCACGTCCCGGCCCAGCGAGGGGCTGTAGGCGACCCGCAGCCCGGCCACCGGCCGCGCCAGCTCCTCCCGGAACGACCCGGCCGGGGGCGCGAGCTGCGACCAGTCCCGCCAGTCGGCCCCGGTGATCACGTCCATCAGCAGGGCGGCGTCGGCCGCGTCCCGGGTCATCGGACCGACGTGCGCCAGCGTCCCGAACGGACTCGCCGGATACAGCGGCACCCGCCCGTACGTCGGCTTCAGCGCGAAGATCCCGCAGAAGGAACCCGGGATGCGCACCGACCCGCCGCCGTCCGTGCCCAGACTCAGCGGCCCGGCGCCGAGCGCGACGGCCGCCGCGCTGCCGCCGCTGGACCCGCCCGCCGTACGGGACGGGTCGTACGGATTGCCTGTCACCCCGTGCCGCGGACTGTCCGTGACGCCCTTCCACCCGAACTCGGGCGTGGTGGTCTTGCCCACGAACACCGCGCCGTGCTCGCGCAGCCGCGCCACCGACGGCGCGTCCGCGTCCCAGTCCGTGCCCTCCTCGCGCACCGTGCGCGAACCGCGCAGCGTCGGCACCCCACGGGTCAGCAGCAGGTCCTTGACCGTGGCCGGCACGCCGTCCACCAGCCCGGCGGGCCGCCCGGACCGCCACCGCTCCTCGGACTCCTTCGCCGCGGCCAGCGCCTCGTCCGCGTCGATACGGGTGAAGGCGTTCACCCGCTCCTGCGCCCACGTGGCCCGCTCGATCACCGCCCGCACCGCTTCGACCGGCGAGAACTCGCCCGCCGCGTACCCGGCGACCAGCCGCGCCGCCGAGCAGTCCGCCAGGTCCGTCACCTCAGCCATCCCGACCTCCGTCCACGAGCGTTCCCCTCCACGGTCCCGGAAGATCAGGGGCCCGGTACGTAACCCCGCCGCTTGTCCACCACATTGGTGAGCGGCTCGCCCGCCGCCCACCGGTCGAAGTTGTCCGCGAACTGCTCAGCCAGCGCGTCCCGCCAGCCCAGCGTGTCGCCGCTCATGTGCGGGGAGACGATCAGGTGCGGCACGTCCCACAGGACGCTGTCCGAGGTCAGCGGCTCGTGCTCGAAGACGTCCAGTGCCGCCGCCGCGATCCGCCACTCCCGCAGCGCCGCCACCAGGTCGTCCTCGACGACGAGCGGCCCGCGCGCCACGTTGATGAACCGGGCCCGCTGCCGCATCCGGCCGAACGCGGCCCGGTCGAACATGCCGCGCGTCTCCTCGGTCAGCGGCGCCGCGCACACCACCCAGTCGGCCGTGCCCAGCAGACCGTGCAGCGCGCCGCCCGCGTGCACCCGGCCGAAGTCGGAATCGTCCGTACGTTCCCGCCGCCCGACCAGATCCACCCTGACACCCAGTGCCAGCAAGGTCCGGCCGATGGCCCGGCCGATCGGCCCCGAGCCCACCACCACGGCGCGGCTGCCCGCCACCCGCAGTGTCTCCCGGTGCCGCCAGCGCCGCTGCCGCTGGAGTTCCCAACTGCCGTAGAAGTCCTTGGCCATGGCGATCACCAGGCCGGCCACGTACTCGGCGATCGGCTGCTCGAAGACGCCGCGCGCGTTGGTCACCAGGGTCGGGCCGGCGGCGAGCTCCGGGCACATCAGCCGGTCCACGCCCGCGCTCGCGGTGTGCACCCAAACGGGGCGCGGGCCGTCGCCGGGCCAGGCGTCGCGGACCGCGTCGGAGGTGAAGTCCCACGCCAACACCACGTCGGCGTGCGGCAGTCGGTCGGCGAAGGTCTTGTCGTCGGCGTAGACCAGCCGGGCCCGGCCGGCCAGCCGGTCCAGTGTGGGGGCGGGTCGGAACCGAGGACGAGGACGGTGCTTTCGGACATAGGCCAGAAACCGTTCTGAAACGTGAGCCCCTTTGAATGAAAGGAGGCGCCGACAGATGCCTGAGATGCGAGGATTGACCACGCTAAGAAGTCGTAACTACCGTGTCAACAACGGCTCTGTCCCGACGTCCCCGGCTCGTGCCGGTCGCACCACGAACCCCTGGCCAAAGACCTTGGCCTTACCAGCCCTTCGCTCTTCTGGGGGCAGCATGGACGTCTCATTCCTGGGGGGACCGAAGCCTCAGCTCGGTGTGGGTGTCGTCGCTCCGTTCGACTTCGCCCTGGACCGTGAGCTGTGGCGCTGGATCCCCGACGATGTGTCCCTCCACCTCACCCGGACCCCTTTCGTGCCCGTCGAGGTGAGCCTCGACCTGGCCCGCCTCGTCAGTGAACACGAAACCCTGCACTCCGCCGTCCAGGCGCTGTGCGCCGTCTCCCCGCAGGTCGTCTCCTACGCCTGCACCTCGGGCAGCTTCGTCGGCGGCGTGGCGGGCGAGCGCGCCATGTGCGCCGCCATGACCCGGGCGGGTGAGCTCCCGGCGCTCACCACCTCCGGCGCGCTCCTCGAAGCGCTGCGCGAGATCGGCGCGTGGCGGATCGCGGTCGTCACCCCCTACACCAAGTCCGTCACCGATTCCCTGGAGGAGTACCTGAAGGAAGCCGGTGTCACCGTCACCGGACGCGCCTACCTGGGCCTGACCCGGCACATCTGGAAAGTGTCGTACCGGGACGTCGTCGACATGGCCCGCCAGGCCGTCGTCGGCGCCGCGGACGCGCTGTTCATCAGCTGTACGAACCTGCCGACGTACGACGTCATCCCGCAGCTGGAGGCCGAACTGCGGATGCCGGTCCTGTCGGCCAACCAGGTCACGATGTGGGCCTCCCTGCGGGCCATCGGAGCCGAGGCCGTCGGCCCGTACCAGGCGCTGGTGGACCCCGTCGCCAGACGCGGACCGGCCTCCATGACCTCCTCCTGGGCCCCCGAGGAAGGGGCCGGGATACCGAGGCGGAGCGGCCGGTCCGAAGCGGCGTTCGCCGGGTCGGCGGTCCCGTCCTCCGAGGCGGAACCGGCCGACGGACTGGACGTACCGCCCTTTCATCCCCCGGAGGAGCCCGGCCCGCCGGCGCCGGTCTGACGCGTAGGGGCGGCGCCCGCCCGGCTGCCGTCCCCACCCCGCGTCCACCTACGCGCCCCGCGCACGTAGGCCCGGGGCGGCGCGCGCACCGCAGTACACACCCCCATACGCATCCCCCCACCCCGTCAGGAGACGTGCATGGCATCCACGGTCGGCTTCCTCTACCCCGGCCACTCCGCCGAGGACGACTACCCCCGGCTCGAAGCACTCCTCGGCAACGGACTGAGCCTGCCGCTCGTCCACACCGACATCGGCGAGGACGCCCACCGCGTCGACGCGCTGCTGGAGATGGGCTCCGCCGCCCGGCTCGCCGCCGGCGTCGCCGACCTCAAGAGCCGCGGCGCCGAGGCCGTCGTCTGGGCCTGCACCAGCGCCAGCTTCGTCTTCGGCTGGGACGGCGCCCACGCGCAGGTGCGCGAGCTGTCGGCCACCGCCGGGCTGCCCGCCTCCAGTACGTCCTTCGCCTTCGCGCACGCCGTACGGGCCCTGGGCGCCGAGCGCGTGGCCATCGCCGCGACCTATCCCGACGACGTCGCCGAGTGCTTCCGCGCCTTCCTGAAGTCCGCGGGTACGGAAGTCGTCTCGACCCGCGGCAGCGGGATCATCACCGCCGCCGAGGTCGGCACGTGGGGCCTGGAGGAGGTCCTGCTCCTTGCCCGTACGGGGGACCACCCCGACGCCGAGGTGGTGCTGCTCCCCGATACGGCCCTGCACACCGCCGGGCACCTCCCCGCCATCGAGGCGGAGCTGGGCAAGCCGGTGCTCACCGCCAACCAGGTCACCGCCTGGGAGGGGCTGCGGCTGCTGGAGCGCACGGTCGTCTGCCCGGCGCTGGGCACGCTGTTCGCGGGGGCGCCGGTGCCGTCCACGGCGGGGTAGCCACAGCGGAACCGCCCGCCCTCCTCGCCCGCCCGGGAATAACCGGAGAAGTGCTCCGGTTGTTCCCCGGGCAGACCAGCGACGCGAGGAGGGCCCGCACCGTGAGCGGCGACCACGACGAGATCCGGGACCACGACGGCAACGGGGCCGGTGCCGGCCACCGGGCCGATACCGGCAACCCGGCCGATGACGCCCGCGACGGCGACGGCATCCGGGGCACGGCCCTCGGCACCGCGCCCGTCCCCCTGTCCGTACTGGACCTGGTGACCGTGGGCGCCGGGCACACCGCCTCCGAGGCCGTACGGACCGCCGTCGGCATCGCCCGCACGGCCGAGCGCCGCGGCTTCCACCGCTACTGGGTCGCCGAGCACCACTCGATGCCCGGCGTGGCGTCCTCGTCGCCCGCGGTCCTGCTGGCGCACCTCGCCGCGCACACCGACCGCATCCGGCTCGGCTCCGGCGGCGTCATGCTGCCCAACCACGCGCCGCTGGTGATCGCCGAGCAGTTCGGCACCCTGGAGGCGATGGCCCCCGGCCGCGTCGACCTCGGCCTCGGCCGCGCGCCCGGCACCGACGGCGCCACCGCCGCGGCGCTGCGCCGTACGGAGCGGCTGCACGAGGGGGCCGACGAGTTTCCGCAGCAGCTCGCCGAGCTGACCCGCTTCCTGGACGACGACTTCCCCGACGGGCACCCGTACAGCCGTATCCACGCGGTGCCGGGACCGGTCCAGGCGACGTCCCCGGGCGGCGTCCAGTCGGCGCACCGGCCGCCGCTGTGGCTGCTCGGCTCCTCCGGGTTCAGCGCCCAGCTGGCGGGCCGCCTGGGCCTGCCGTTCGCCTTCGCCCACCATTTCTCGGCGGCGAACACCATCCCCGCGCTGGACCTGTACCGCGAGTCCTTCCGCCCCTCCGCTGTCCTCTCCGAGCCGTACGCGCTGATCGGCGTCGCCGCGCTGGCCGCCGAGGACGAGAAGGAGGCGTACCGCCAGATCCTCACCGGTGCGCTGTCCATGATCCGGCTGCGCACCGGGCGCCCCGGGCTGGTGCCCAGCCCCGAGGAGGCGGCGGCGTACGCGTTCAGCGGTATGGAGCGCGACTTCGTCGACAGTTGGCTGTCCAACATCATTCACGGCACGCCCGACGCGGTCCGCACCGGTCTGGACGACCTCGCCAAGCGCACCGGCGCCGACGAGCTGATGATCACGGCCAACGCGCACGGCGGCGACGTCCGGCTGCGGTCGTACGAGCTGATCGCGGACGCTTACGGGCTGCCGGGGGTGTGAGGGACGGGGGCCGGGGCATGACGGACGGGCTGCCGGGGGTGTGACGGGCGGGCCGCCGACGGCGTGGCGGGTGGGGCGCCGACGGCGCAGGAGTCCGGCCGGCACAGGGCGAGTGGGTGCATCGGAGCGGACGGGGGAGTGCGCCGGCCGGCCCGCTCCCTCCCGTACCTCGACGAGCGGGGGACCGGGCCGCGCCGCCCGCTCCCCGGGAGCCGCTACGCGCCGGTCTGCCGCCCCGCGCCGATCAGATCGCAGACCCGGTCCGCAGGCACCGGGCGGGAGTACAGCCAACCCTGCCCGGTGTCGCAGCCGATACGGCGCAACCGCTCCGCCTGTTCGGCGCTCTCCACGCACTCCGCGGTGACCGTCAGGCCCAGCCGGTGCGCGAGCGCGACCAGCGCCTCCACGATCGTCTCGTCCGCCGGGTTCGGGTGCTCCTGCGAGCGGAAACCCCGCACGAAGGAGCCGTCCAGCTTCAGTACGGACACCGGCAGCCGGCTGAGGTACGCCAGGTTCGAGTAGCCGGTGCCGAAGTCGTCGATGGCGATCCGTACGCCCATCTCGCTCAGCGCCTGAAGCGCCTGGAGCGGGCGCCCGGCCGAGCCCATCACGGCCGACTCGGTCAGCTCCAGCTGGAGCAGGGCGGGCGGCAGCCCGGTCTCGGCGAGGATGCCCGCCACGTCCGCGACCAGGTCGGAGTCCCACACCTGCCGTACGGCGACGTTCACGCTCACGAACAGCGGCTCGGCGCCGGGACGGGCCAGCTGCCAGGCGCGGGCCTGGTGGCAGGCGCGGGAGAGCACCCAGCGGCCCAGCTCGACGATCGAGCCGTTCTCCTCCGCCAATCCGATGAACCGATTCGGCGACAGTGTGCCGAACTGCGGATGCCGCCAGCGCACCAGCGCCTCCACGCCCTGCGCCCGCCCGTCGCCGAGCCCGACCAGCGGCTGGTACTCCAGCGTGAACTCGCCGCGGTCCACCGCGGGCCGCAGCGTGCTGGACAGCGCCTGGCGGGTCATCCGGTGCGCGTTGCGCTCGGGGTCGAAGAGCGTCCAGCGGGCCTTGCCGTCCTCCTTCGCCCAGTACAGCGTGGTGTCCGCGGCCTGCATCAGTCCGGTCGCCGTGGTGCCGGTCGCCGCGCGCTCCACGACGCCGATGCTCGCCGAGACCGACAGCCGCTGCCCCGCCAGGTCGAACGGCCGCTGGAGCGCGTCCAGGACGCGCTGTGCCAGTTCGGCGAGTTGTTCGGTACCGGCCGAGTCCTCCACCAGGAGGGCGAACTCGTCACCGCCCAGCCGCGCCACCAGGTGGCCGCTGCCGCCGCGTACCGCGCCGCGCTCGGCCAGGCTCTCGGCGCAGTGCGTCAGGCGCTGGGCCACCGCGCTCAGCAGCCGGTCGCCGACGCGGTGCCCGAGGGTGTCGTTGACGGCCTTGAAGCCGTCCAGGTCGAGGTAGCACAGGCCGACCCGGCCCGTACCGTGCTGCTCGAAGGCGGCCGACTCCAGCGCGCCCGCGAGCCGCTCGAAGAACAGCGCGCGGTTGGGCAGCCGGGTCACCGGGTCGTGCATCTGGAGGTGGCGCAGCCGGGCCAGCAGGTCGTGCCGGTCGCTGATGTCCGCCACGGACAGCAGGACGCAGTCCTCGTCCGGCAGCGGCTCGACCGTCACCTCGGCCCACAGGAACTGCCCGTCGGGATGTTTCAGCCGTCGGGTGCACCGCAACCGTTCGCTGTGGCCGCGCAGGACCTCCCGGTACGCGGCCCAGATGCGCGGGTCGGTGCCCAGCTCGGTCAGGTCGGCGGCGGTGGCCGCGACCAGGTCGTCCGGTGCCGCGCCGACCAGTTCGCCGAAGGCGGGGTTGGCGGCCAGGACGAGGCCGTCGCGGTTGAGCACGGCCAGCGGGGCGCGGGCGGCCCGGAAGGCGGCGCGGTAGTCGCGCAGCGAGGCCGCCGAGCCGTCGCCGGCGTCGGGTTCGCCGCGGATGCCGGCCCGCGGTTCGCCCGACGGGCCGGCCGGGCCGGAGGGGCCGGGCCGGGGGTGTCCGTCGGCCGTGGCGGGCCGGGTGGGGCCGTCGGCCGCGGTGGGGCCGTCGGTGGGTGCCGGGCCGGAGGCGTCGTCCGGGCCTCCGTTGGATGCATTGGTCGTTTCTTTACGCTCCGTCACCGCGGAGAGCGTCGTTCCGGGCGCGCGGCCCGTGCCGCCGGGGTATCCGCTCACTGCTCGCTCCCGCATGGCGCTTGTCTCGTGATGGAGGGGGAATCCGCGCTGGAAAGTGTGGCGATCATAGAGGCTGCCGCAAGGGGCTATCCAGCGACGTAACCGTGATCATCGGCACCCGTGGCGGAAGTTTGGCCATTTCCGTCCGGCTGTGTTCGTGCGTATCCGGTCAACGATCGATAGTGACTTTCCGTTACGGGATGGGGAGTTGGGCCGGTCACTCGTCTGGGGCCCCGGAACAGGACGGAATCCGGCAATTCCCCACAAGGTGGTGAGGGTGCTCCGAATCCGTACCGGGAGGTCGATGTGCCACGCGCCCAGCAACCTCCGGAGGTGGGCCGTCGCGTGCTGCGCCGGGTGGCCGCCGTGGCCACCGCCCTCAGTGCCGTCATAGCCACCTCCGTCATCGCGGGCCCCGCCACCGCGTCCGGGGAGCGCCGCCCTGTGCCCTGGCCCGTACCGACGCCCACCACTCCGAGGGCCTGGACACCTGGAACCGCGCCTACCCCCGCCCGGTCCGCACCCTTGACGCCGTCATGGTCTTCCTGTCCTTCCCCGATTCCGAGCCGGTCACCGCCCCCGCGAACTGGCCGCCGACTACTTCCCGGCCACCTCCCGCTTCTTCGAGCGCGCGTCCTACGGCCGCTTCACCCTGCGCCCCGACGTCCAGCGCCGCTGGGTGCGGATGCCGCAGACCTCCGGTACGTACGGCATACGCCGGGACTGGGACGCCGGCCGCCGCGGCGCCTACCTCCGCGACGCGGTCGCCGCCGCGGACGGCTCGGTGGACTTCAGCCGCTACGACGTCGTCTACCTCGTCGCCGACCCGGACGCGGCCGGCGTCGACTCCGACGCCACCAAGGTCGTCAACCTCGACCTGCCGCTGCGCGCCGACGACGCCGACCTCAGCCGGTTCGTCACCGTCTTCGAGCAGAGCCCGCCGGACCGCAACGTGCTCGCCCACGAGACCGGCCACGTATTCGACCTGCCGGACCTCTACCACCGGCCGCAGGACGGCAAGGGCGACTGGGACACGTACGTGGGCGACTGGGACCTCATGGGCAGCCAGTTCGGCCTCGCCCCCGACCCCTTCGGCTGGCACAAGTGGAAGGTCGGCTGGCTCGGCGGCCGCCAGGTGACGTGCGTCGCCCCCACCCGGGAGCGGCGGTCCTCCGTGCACACCCTGCGGCCGGTGTCCGCCCCGATGGGGCCGGGTGACGGGCGGAGGGCGCGGCTGCTGGTCGTCCGCACCGGCCCGCGCAGTGCGCTGGCCGTCGAGGCGCGCGGCGCGGTGGGCAACGATCACGAGATCTGCACCGAGGGCGTCCTGGTCTACCGCGTGCACAGCGAGACCGCGTCCGGGAGCGGCCCGGTGGAGGTGCTGGACGGGCACCCCGGTACCGAGGCGTGTTGGGGGACTTCCGTATTCCCCCAGCTCGCTGACGCGCCGCTCGGCGAAGGCGAAAGCCTGGACGACGCCCGGGACGGGGTGCGGGTGCAGGTGTACGGGCGGTCGTCCTCGGGGGACTGGACGGTCAAGGTGGAGCGGAGCGGCTGAGGGCGGGTGCCCGGGCCCGGCCGCTCGGCGGTTCTACGGCGTACGAAGAAGGCCCCCACCGAGGTGGGGGCCTTCTTCTGTCGGTGCGCCGCCAGGGACTCGAACCCCGGACCCGCTGATTAAGAGTCAGCTGCTCTAACCAACTGAGCTAGCGGCGCCTGCTGACGTGGAAAACATTAGCACCCTGATCGGGTGGCGCAAAAATCGATTCAGCGGAGCCCGCCCCGCACCGGGGTGCGCGGGGCGGGAAGCCCCGGGCGGGCCCGTGTTCCGGGGCTCCGGGGCGGTGGTGGCGCTGGTCACAGGGGTGGGGTGAGGCGTGGCGCCGTTCGGGTGGTGGCGGGCTCGGCAGGGGCGTCGGGCGGCGCGGTGGCGACGGTGGTGGCGCGCCGGGCGGCACGTATGCAGGCCCAGAGGAGGGCGCCCGGGCCGGGGAGCCAGGGGTGGCGTACGTCCGGGGCCACCAGCCAGCGGGAGGCGGTGAGGTCCTGAGCGCTGTGGCCGGATCGGGGGGCGGGGTCCGTTTGGGGTGCGCGGGGGGAGTGCGGGGAGTGAGGGGAGCGGGGAGTGAAGTCGGTGTGAGGCGGGTGGGGGTGTGGGGCGGGTCCGGCTGGGGTGGCTGGGGTGGCTGCTGCGGGAAGAGGGGCGGGACGGTCACCGCGTCGCCCGGCCCGTGGCAGAGCAGCGGCGGTACGGCGCCGGACCACTCCTCCCAGCCGAGCAGGGCGGGCAGCCGCCGGGCCGTGCCGGGCTCGGCGAACAGCAGGATGCGGCCGCGGTGGGTGGCGACGGGGCCGGACCCGGGCCCCACGGTCCATAAGCGGTCCACCAGGTCGCGTCCGAAGAGCGCGGGTGCGTTGATCACGTCGAAGACCGTGCCGCACGGCAGCGTGCTCGGCGCCTCCGGGCAGGACGCCCACCGGGCGTGCACGTTCTCGGGGCACGGGTCGGCGGAGGCGAGCCAGTCGGCGCCGGCGAGGGTGACGTACGCCGCGGTGTGGAACGCGGCGGGGGCGGGTCGGCGGGGGTACTCGGAGGGCCAGTCGCTCATGGGCCCTGGTCTACCGGTGGGAGGTGTTCCGTTTCTGCGGAATGGCCGAAATCGGGACAGGACGGGGCGGTGTGGGGTATGTTCCCGCGCCCGCATATGCCAGCGGCCCATGATCAATCTGCGTGATCATGGGCCGGGCCGATGCGGGACGCGCATCCAGCGCCGGTACGGGCCGATGTCGGCGGGCAGGGGCCGATGCGGGTGGGTGCGGGCCGACGCGGGTGGGGCGGGTCGGTGCGGAGATCCTTCAGGGGCCGATGCGGGCTGATGCGAGTGCGTTCAGGGGCCGACGCGGGTGATGCCGGACCGGGGTGATCGAACGGCGGATGCCGGAGCTGCCGAACCGTTCAGTCGGTGGCGTCCAGCCGGCTGCCGCCACCACTGCGCAGCAGGCCGCGGCCGAACTCGACCATCTTCGCCGCGTAGTCCTCGGTCCAGTCGGCGCGCTCCGCGATCACCGAGAGCGGCAGCCGGTCGAAGCGCCGGGGATCGGCGAGATGGGCCGCCGCCATCGCCTGGAACTCGGTGGCCCGGTCCGCAGCCGCGCGGAAGGCGAGCGTCAGCTCGGTGGAGCGGGTGAGCAGCTCCTTGGGGTCCTCGATGGACTCCAGGTCGAAGAAGTGCTCGGGGTCGGACGTGGCCTCCGGAGGCTCGAAGAGCAGCGGAGCCGGTTTCAGGCGCCGGGGCGCGGAGGCAGCTCCGCGCGGGTCGGAAGCCGGTTGCGGCTCGGACATGTACGTACCTCCTGGATCGTGTGCCGCGTTCCATTGTCCCGCGCCGCGCAAGTGCGCCTGGCGACGCGCCCCTACGGGGTTCGGCCGCCCGCCGGGGGCGGCACGCCGCATGCCGCGCGCCCCCGTTCCGCGCCCGCCCCGCCACCGTACGACCGCACGCGGCGCACACGGACACAAGTGCGCCGCGCCGACCGATACGCGCCCTCGCCCGCCCGCATGCGCGGCGGCACGCGATGCTGCGCGGGTCGGCCCGGCGTGGCCCGGCCGGGACCGGTCCGGCTGCCCCGGCCTGGTCCGTCCCGGCTGTCCGGTCCCGACCTGGTCCGTCCGGGCTGTTCCGGCTGTCCGGCCGCGCACCGGCTGTCTCCCGGCCGGCCGGTCACGGCCGCCACGCCACCCGGTGTTCGTTCAGATGGGCCAGGACCGCGTGGTTCGCCTCCCAGCCGTCCGGGAACTTGACCGTGACGCCCAGTTGGACGGGGTCCGCCGAGGGGTGTTCGTCCAGCAGTTCCGGTATGCCGGCCCGGCTGACCACGATGCAGGCGTGCCGGTGGCGCGAGGCCAGTACGCACAGCCGGCCGGTCTCCAGGTGGAAGGCGGTCGCGTCGGGGCGGCCGGAGAGCGGGTGCAGGAAGACCGTGACGTCGAACTCCCGGCCCTGGAGGCGGTTGGCGGTGTCCACCGCGACACCGCCGACGCCGAGCCCGGCCAGCGCGGCCCGTACCGCCGCGGCCTGGTCGCGGTGGGCCGTGCCGACCGCGATCCGGTCGGCGGTCAGCGGCGTCGGCTCGGGGCCGCGCTCGCTGGTCGCCGCGCCGCCCCGGTCGAGCAGCCGCCGCACCACCCGCGCGATGGCGTGCACCGCCTCCGGGTCCGTACGCGGCGTGTGGCGGGCGGGCAGTTCGAGCAGGCCCCAGCCGGACTCGGCGGCCTCGTCCAGCACGCGGTCCACCCCCGAGCCGTCGGACGGCACCCCGAAGGCGAGCCGCCGGTCGCCGTGGTCCGTGCCGCTGCGGAACGGCGTGTACGGGTAGAACGCGTCGGAGACCAGCCGTGCGGCGGAGGCTGGCAGCCGCCACGACACCGGCAGCCGGTGCTGCGGCAGGCCGGGGTTGTGCGCGAGCAGGGTGGTCACGGCGCTGGCCGACGGGTCGTAGGCGAGCCCGGCCCACTGCTCGGCGCCGACCACGCTGAACGGGTCCAACTGCCCCGGGTCACCCACGAACAGCGCCCGCTCGAACAGCCCGCCGACGGCGAGCAGCGCGTCCGAGCGCATCTGGTACGCCTCGTCCACGATGGCGTGCTGCCACGGCTCGTCGACCTTCGTGTACGCCCACTTGGCGGCTGTCGAGACGACGATGTCCAGCCCGGCCAGGTCGGCGACCTTCGACGACGTACGGACGGCGGGCAGCTCCGCCAGCGCGGGGTCGAACGCGCCCGGCTCACTGCTGTGCAACCGGCCCACCGGCAGCTCGGGGTCCTTCTCGGCGATGCGCAGCACCAGGTCGTCCACCTGGGCGTTGGTCTGCGCGACGATCATCAACGGGCGCCCGGCCGCGGCCAGTTCGCGAGCCGCCCGCACCACCAGGGTGGACTTGCCCGCGCCCGGCGGTGAGTCCACGACGACGCCGCGGTGCGTACCGTGCAGCGTGCTGTGCACGATCGCGTCGGTGGCCTCGGCCGCCGCCGCGCCCGGGTCGAAGGGCGTCGCGCCGGGGGCGGACGGCGCCGAGCCCGGGGCAGTGGGCGGAACGGTGTGCGGGGAGCCGTCCGGCCGCCGGGCGGCGGGCATGCCGGGGTGCGTGGGGCGGGCCTCGGTCACAGGAAGTCCTCCGCGGTGACGGGATCGGGCTGGTCCACGGGCAGTACGGCGGTGTCGGCCACGGGCGGCCCGCCGTGCGTCCACGGCGTGTCCTCGGGCTCGGGCAGCTCCGGGCCGCCGCGCGGCTGGTGCTCGAACAGGGTCCAGCACACCCGGTCGCCGGGCTCGGGCACCGACCCGGGCTCCGGGGTCTTGCCCCGCCCCATCCCACCGGTCAGCCGGACCACCAGCCCACCCGGTCCGTCCGCCGTGTACCCGACGAACTCGGCGGGCTGGGCCTTGCCGTCCGGCAGCGCGCGGTACAGCTTGCCGCCCTCGGTCAGCTGCGGCCGGTCGCCCGTCACCAGCGTCACCAGCGGGCGCGGCATCGGCCGCCTGCCCTCCGAATACGCCATCTCGACCCCGGTCACCTCGCCGGCCAGCGCCTCTCCGGCGAGCCGGCGGCCCGCCATGACCAGCGGGTCGTCCAGCGCCTCCTGCGCGTCCAGCTGGGCCTGGGCGGTCTCCCGGGAGGCGAGCTTGCGGGCGGCCGTGATGGCGTCGTCCCGCTTGGGCTGCGGCGGCTCACCGGCCCGCACCCGGTCGCGGTGGGCGGTGTACGACCAGCGGTCGCGTTTCCAGCGGTCGGCCACCCTGGAGCCTTCCGGCAGGGACCGCAGCAGGTCGATGCCGTGCCACACGGCGTCCCAGGCGGGGCGCAGCTGGCTCTCGACCAGCTCCCGGACCACGTCCTCGGCGCCGGGCAGGCCCGCGTCGTAACGGGCCATCGCCGGGGCGAGGCGCTTGTTGTCGAACGCCGGGTCCGTGGCCGGGCCGGCCGGCGGGCACAGTAGCTGGCCGTCCGCGTCCCGCGCCGTCTCCGCGCGCCGCGCGGTCGCCGCGCCGGGCTCGCCCCCGGGCGGGTCGATCCAGGCGAGCAGCGCGCCCAGGTGCTGGTCCTCCAGGTTGCTCTGGCCGGTCGCCCAGTGGCGGGCGAGCAGCCCGGTCATCGGCAGCAGCAGGCTCGCGCCCGGCACCCGGGCCCGCTCGCCGAAGTGGGTGAACCAGCGGCCCAGCAGCGGCACATGGGGAGGCGCCGGATGCGGGGTGTCCGGGTCCTGGTCGGCGGTCCGCCGGAACCGCATGGACCGGCCCAGCAGGCGCACGTACTCCACACCGGCCGCGCTCGGCACGATCACCTGCGGCGCGTCGGCGCACAGCTCGACCTCGACCGGGACCTTCTTGCCCGTCTCGGGGTCGGTCTCCTTGCGCTGCTCGGTCTCGACGGTGTCCGCGTACCCGTCCACGTACGGCAGGACGGTCTCGGCCAGCTCGGCGAGGAACGCGAACCGCAGGTCACGGTCGCGCGGCTGGGGTACGGCGAGCAGCTGCGGCTTCTCGCGGTCCGTGCCGACCAGCGCGCCCAGCGGGGCGCCCGCCTCGCCCGAGGTCGTCAGCGGGACGAACACCAGCGGCCGGGCGGACAGATGCCGGTGCCGGACCGTCGTCAGCGGCTGCGCGCGGCCCGCCGCCACCGCCTCCATCCTGGCGAGCACCTCGATCAACGACATGCGGGCACCCCCTCGGCTCCGCCGGCCCGTTCCCCGGACCGGTCCGCTGTCTCCCCGGGGCCGGCGGTTACGGTGCCACCTGCACCGGCACCCGCCAGCGCCTCGGCGCGCAGGGCCGCCGCCCGGCGCAGGGCTTCGGCGGCGGGCACGTCCGTATCCGTTGCCGCGTCTGCGCACGTTGCGGCGTCCGCGTCCGGGGCGCAGGCCGTCGCGACGCCCGCGCCCGCGGACCCGCCCGTCGCGTCGTCCGCCCCGCTCCCCGTACGCGCCGCCGCCAGGACCTCCTCGACCGTACGCAGCCCGCCCAGCTCACCGCGCACACCGCGGCCCAGCGACTCCACGGCGCCCGCGGCCCGCGCCTGCTCCCGGCAGTGGAACGCCAGCTCGCAGGCGGACAGGCACTCCGGCGCGTACGCCGCGTCCACGGCCTCGACCGCCTCGGCCAGCTCGGCGGCGGGCCGCGTCACCGTCCTCCCGTCGTCCGCGAGCCGGAGGTCGAAGGTGGTGCCGGGCGGGAGCTGCCCGGCGATCTCCTCGACCTTGGTGAGCCGCTGCAACTGACGCCTGGTCGTCGCCAGTTGTTTACGGATGTCCACGGCCTCGGCGGTGGGGAGGTTCGCGAAGTCCTTCGGGCAGACCAGCAGCACCCGGTCCCGGACCGTCACCGTACGGCCCGTGCTGGCGTGCACCTGGTCGGCCACCCGCTGGAGCGCGAGCACGTACACCGCGGCCTGCCGGGCCGCCGCGCCCACCTTGGCCGGGTCGGCGGAACCGTCGATCATCGGGAAGGACTTGATCTCCACGACCGTCCAGCCGCCGTCCGGATGCACCACGACCGCGTCCGGCTCCAGGTAGGCGGGCGAGCCGGCCACGTCCAGGGTGAGCAGCGGGTGGTCCAGCAGGGTCCAGCCGCCGACGGTGGTGGCCTCGCGCAGGGCCAGCGCCGTACGGGCCGCGCGCCCCTCGGGGCCCGCGGCGGACAGGTCGGGAACGGCGACCCGGCCGGGCTCGGGGCCTCCGCGCCGCCGCCCATGCGCTCGTACAGCAACATCATCAGGTCCGCGCCGCCGTCCGCCTTGACGCGGGCCTCGAAGGAGTTGCCCCGGGCCAGCGCGAACTGCGACTGCCCGAAGGCCGCGGGCGAGCCGAGGGCGCCCGCGAGCGCGGTCTTGTCGACCCCGGCGCCGTCCAGCAGCGCGCGGCGGCGGCAGCCGGGGTTGGCGGCCAGCGCGGCGAGCGCGCGGGCGTCCAGGGGCCGCGGCCGTACGCCGGGGCCGCGCAGCTCACCGAGCCGCTGTCGCAGCCCCGTCGTCGGCTGCGGCAGCGGAGGCGGCTCCGGCGGCCGGTCGGCCGCGGCGGGTCGGCTGTCGCGGAAAACGTTCACCCGCGGAAGTCTGGCATCCGCCACTGACATTCGCGGATTCCCCCGGCGTTCTGGCGGCCGGAAGATCGCGCACGGCACCCACGAGGGAGCCGATTCCCGCGCCCGCGAGCAGGCCGTTCTCCGCGCTTGTCACGGGGGTGAGCGCTGCTGCTACGGGGACGCCCGCGCCGGCCACCCGGCCGTCCGCGCCAGCCACCCGGCCGCCCGCCCGGAATCGCCCGCGCACCCCGTCCGCCAGCCGCAGCGCCGGGCGCGTCAGCAGCAGGCCCAGGCCCATCACGGCCGTACCGGCCAGCGCGTCGAGCAGGTAGTGGTTGGCGGTGCCCATCACCACCAGCACGATCAGCAGCGGGTACGCCACCCCCAGCGCCCGCGTCAGCCGCGACCGGCCGTGCCGCCACAGCACCACGCCGCACCACAGCGCCCACCCCACGTGGAGGCTGGGCATCGCCGCGAACTGGTTCGTCATGCCGCCGAGCCCGCGCGGCGCGCTCGCGTCCTCGCCCCACCACCCGTAGGACGAGAACTGCGCCATGGTGTCCGCGAACCCGCTGCCCGTCTCCAGCAGGCGGGGCGGCGCGGTCGGCAGCAGCGTGAAGCCGACCAGCCCGATGAGGGTGGCGGTCATCAGCCACGTACGGAGCGCCCGGTAGTGCGCGGGGCGCCGGTTCCACAGCCATACGAGGACCACCGGCGTGACCAGGTAGTGCAGCGAGGCGTACGCGAAGTCGGCGGGGACTCCGAGGGCGGGCGTGGCGGTGAAGAGACGATTCAGCGCGCGTTCCGGGTCGAGCCGCAGCAGTTCTTCCCACCGCAGGATCGTCTGTCCGTGCCCGGCGGCGGTGTGCGCGTCGCCGCGGGCCACGAGGCGGCCCGCGGAGTAGGCCGCGTACACGAGGGCGAGCAGTGGCAGTTCCGTCCACCACCGGAGCCGGCTGCCGGATGCCGCTGGGCGGCGCGCTACGGCGTCCATCCTGGTCGTTCTCCAACATGCGTGGCCCGTGGCGGATCGGTCGCGGGCCTGGTGCGAGGGGTGCGGCGCGGTGCGGCACCCGTCGGCGCGGAAAACGCCGACTCTCCACCGTACGCCGTATGGCGCGATACTCCCGGCGGGGAGGGCCCACCCCGGTGGTGCCGGGCGATGCGCGATGATGGAACGGACGGCCACCGCAACGAGGCGACGCGAGCCGGACCCCGGCCGGGCACCGGACGGGCGTCGAACGAGCAGCGACAGCCCCGCAGCGGGCTCCGAAGACGGAAGAGCCGAGCAATCGGCCAGAGGTATTCCCCATGGCACCGCGCATTCTGCTGGCCCGGCACGGGCAGACGGAGTGGTCCCTGTCCGGCAAGCACACCGGCCGTACGGACATTCCGCTCCTGGAGGAGGGCCGCCGCGGCGCCGAGCTGCTGGGGAAGCGGCTGCACCGCGCGCCCTGGGACGGCCTGCCGGACGTCGAGGTCCGCACCAGCCCCTGGTGCGCGCGAAGGAGACCTGCGAGCTGGCCGGCTTCGGCGACCGGGCCGAGGACTGGGACGCGCTGATGGAGGTCGACTACGGCGCGTACGAGGGCCTGACGCCGGCCGACATCAAGGCCGGGCGCCCGGACTGGCTCATCTGGCGCGACGGCGTCCCCGAGGGCGAGACGCTGGCCCAGGTCGCGGCGCGGGCCGACGAGGTCGTGGAGTGGGCGCGCTCGGCCGACCGGGACGTCCTGGTCTTCGCGCACGGCCACATCCTGCGCTCCCTGGGGGCCCGCTGGCTCGGCCTGGACGTCTCCTTCGCCGCCCGCATCCGCCTGGAGCCGACGTCCCTGTCCGTACTGGGCTGGGCGTACGGGGAGCCCGCCATCGAGCGCTGGAACGACACCGGCCACCTGGGCTGAACCCCGGCGCGGCGGGCCCGAAGGGCGGCGGCCCGCCGGAGCCCGGGCCCGCGCACGGCCGGAACCCCGGGCCCGTACCCGGCCGGGCCCCCAGGGTCGGACCCGGGGCCCTCCCGGGAGGGCCCCGCCCCCCGGGAGGACCCCGTCCCCCGGGAGGACCCCGTCCCCCGGGAGGGCCCCGCCCCTACCCCTGCCACCCGCCCCACGGCCGCCCCGCGCCCCCATCGCTCTGCTGCCCCGCCCGCGCACCGTACGCCGTCCGCCGCCCGCCCTTGCCGACCGTCGTCCGCACGGGCGGCCGGGTGGCGGCGTGCCGGTCCAGGAACGTGCCGACCTCGCCGCCCGCCTTCCCCGCGCCGTTCCGGTACGCCCGCAGCGCCCGTGCCGTCGAGTCCAGCATCGTGCGGATCCGGGCCGACCGGACGTCCTCCAGGAGGGCCAGCGCCCGCGTACCGGCCCTGGCGGCCTCCTCCGGTGCGCGGCTGAGTGCGAGATCACCGGCCAGCTCCGCGGTGAACAGGGCGATGTTCCGGGTGAAGTGCGGGTCCTGGAGCGCCACCGCCCGGCGTGCGTGCGTCGCCGCGCGCCCCTGATCGCCCAGTGCGGACCAGCACTGCGCCTCCAGGCCCGCCAGCTCGGCCTCCCCGTAGAAGGACATCCACTCGGGGTCGTCGTCGGACGGCCCCCTGGCGAGCAGCCGCTGCGCCCGTAGGAGTGCCTGCTCGCAACTCCTGCGGTCGCCCAGGCCCGCCCAGCCGCCCGCCTCGCGCAGCGCCAGGAGGGACAGCAGGCGCGCCGAGCCCAGGTTCTTCGCGGCCAGCTGGGCGGCCTGCGCGGCGCGTACGGCCTCCCGGGGCGGTCCGCGTCGCGCGCCAGGAAGGCGGTGTTGCAGAAGGCGTGTGCCTCCAGGGCCGCGTCACCGGCCACCCGGGCGGTGGCCAGCGCTTCGGCGTAGTGCGACCGGGCGTCGCCGAAGCGGCCCGAGTCGTGCGCCAGCCAGCCGACGGAGATGGCCAGCTCGCCCGCGCCCGCGTGCAGGCGGTCGCTGACGGAGCCGCGGTGCACCCCGGCGTCCAGCAGCTCGTACGCGGTGCGCAGCGGCTGCGCGGCACGCCGGTAGAGGCCCTCGCCGCCGTGCCGGTCGTCCAGCAGCCGGATCCGGCGCACCGCCTCCTCCACGGCCGCCGCCTCCGAGGCCCCGGCCCTTCCGGGGCCGCCCTCCGGGGAGGGGCGCGGTACGCGGGGCACCGCGTCCGGCAGGCCGGGACCGGCCGCGGCCTCCGGGACGAACGGTGGCAGGGCGGTGAGCCCCAGCGCGGCGGCCGGGCCGCCCGTGATGAACGCGCGACGCAGCACGTCGCTCTCCTTGCCGGTCTGGATGTCCGTGTCGCGGCGGCCGGGTCCGGCCCCGGGTCCTGCCGGGCGCCCGGCGGCCGGTCCGGCGCCTGTCCATGTGCCGGGGGCGCCCCGGCGCCGCCGCCCGCCTCCCTTTCGTCGTCCTCCCGGGCCGTCCGGGCCCGCCGCCCGCGCACCGTCTCGCGGGGCGCGAAGCCCATGTCCGCGAGGGTGAGCCCGGGGAACATGTGCCGGAACACCCGTTCGTAGGCGTAGTTCGGGCACCGGATCTCCCCGGCCTCGACGCGGCCCACGTAACGGGCGTCGCACGCGACCTGCTCCCCGATCTCGCGCGCGGCGCGGCGTACCGAGGCCGCGAACTCGCCCGGGGACAGCCGGCCGCGCAGCTGCCGGAAGGCGCGGTTGGGCTGGGCGGGAACGTGCTGGGACGACGCTGATCTCGCGGCTGGCGATGCCATGGCGGAGCCTCCGTGCCCTCTCCGTGGCGGTGCCGCGGCCTGGCGGTGCGGCGGGATGACGGTACTAGCTGTGACCGCGTCGACACGCTGGGTTTGGCTACAAAACGGATATCTCACACCTGATCCGCCATGAAGTGCCATTCTTTGGGGCGGCCTGCCGCCGTAGCCGTTGACGTGTCCGGACGTTGAACAGGAGGTAAAGGGAGCGGCGCGTGCAGAGGAGGGGTTTCCGTGCGGGAGACCGGTGTGGCCGACGTCAGGACCGCCGTCAACGGTGAGACGGGTGCCGGGGGGCGGCGCACGGCGGTGCCGGACGTGCCGGGCGCGCGACGCACCCCAACGGCCGCCCGGGCGGGCACGGTTCGCCGGGCGTGGACCGGCGCTGGCCCTCCGCCGACTGCGGGGTGCTCCCCGAGGCGCCGCGAACCTGCGACCTGGTGACGGTGCCGGCCCGCCAGGGCCTGGAGGCGGTCGACATCCTGCGGCTGCGGGCCGGTGTCGGCCCGGTCCTGCACGACGACGCCTGCGACACCCTGGGCTTCCTCGTGCCGCCGGGCACGGCCGACGGCTGGGACCTGCCGGGCAGCGCCTGTACGCAGACGTACGAGCGCGAGGCGCCCGACGGGGGCGCGCGGAGCGTCCCCGGCGCCCCCGTCGAGCCGCCCGTCACGGGCACCGACTGGCTGGTGTCCCCGGACGGGGCGTGCGGCACGGCCACCGACCCCGTCGTCCTGCGCGAGGCCCTCGGCGAGGCGGCCCGCACGATCGAGGCCGTCGACCGCTGCCGCTGAGGCCGGCCGGGCCCCTTCTCCGCCTCCGCCGTCGCCGCATGCTCTGACCTGCGGCTACGCGGCATACTGGAGGCATGGCGAAGAGCAGGCGCGGCCGGTCCCGTACGGGGCCCGAGGCCGTGGTGGAAACCGTGGACGGCGGCATCGCCGAACTGCGTCCCGACCGGGACCGGCCACGCGGCTGGACCCTGCTCGTCGACGGCGCCCCGCAGTCCCACGTGGACCTGGACGACCCGGCGTACCTGGACTTCGCGTACCAGCGCCGCCTCGGTCACATCGCCGACCTCGCCGCCCCGCCCGGCAAGCCCCTCCAGGTGGTGCATCTGGGCGGTGGGGCGCTGACGATGGCGCGCTACGTGGCGGGCACCCGGCCGCGCTCGACCCAGCAGGTCGTGGAGATCGACGCGCCCTTGGTGCAACTGGTCCGCCGGGAACTGCCCTTGGAAAGTGGCTGGCGGATCAAGGTGCGCAACGCGGACGCGCGCGCGGGGCTCGCCAAGGTCCCGGACGGCTGGGCAGACCTGGTGATCGCGGACGTGTTCCGCGGCGCGCGGACTCCGGCGCACCTGACCAGCGCCGAGTTCGCGGGCGAGGTCGCGCGGGCACTGCGGCCCGGCGGCTGGTACGCGGCGAACCTCGCGGACGGCCCGCCGCTGGCCTTCGTGCGGGCGCAGGTCGCCACCGTCCGTACGGTCTTCCCCGAGCTGTGTCTGACCGCCGACCCGGCCGTCCTCCGGGGCAAGCGCTTCGGGAACGCCGTCCTGCTCGCCGCCGCCGGACCGCTTCCGGTCGCCGAACTGACCCGGCGGGCCGCGACCGACCCGCAGCAGGGCCGGGTCGAACACGGGCGCGCGCTCCTGGACTTCACCGGGGAGCGCAGCCGGTGACGGACGCGACCGCGGTGGACTCGCCGTCCCCGCCGCCCGCCGTCTTCACCTGAGCGCGCGCCGGGGAGAGCCGCGCGGGCGGCCCCGGGGACACCCGGTCAACGTCGGCTCTATGTCGCGTGGTTGTCCGTCTCGACCGTCGGCGGGTGGCCGTTCCAGGCGCAGATGACCGAGGTGTGCCCCGTGCCGCCCCGGAAGTCGACCCGGAGCCACTGGTCCTGCCGCCACACCTGCATGTCCCAGCCCGTTTCCGGGGTGGCCGACACCAACTGGGCGGAGTGGGTACCGAGGTCGACGACCACCCGGCCGCCCGCGGTGGAGAAACTTTTCACCGTGCTGCCCGTACCGACCGGGGCGTCGGTAACGGGCGGCGGGTGTGGGCCGCTGCCCGTACCTTTTCCGCCACCGCCGGACGCGCTTCCGTCACCGCCGGACGTGCCACTGTCGTCCTTTCCGGGCCGGTCGCCCGGTCCGGCGGGCTGCCCGGGGCGGGGGAGGCCGGAGCGGTCGGCCTGGGCCGGTGCGTGGAGGAGGCGCGGGGGAGATTCCGCCGTCGGTACCGGTGGACGCGGACGGCGTGCTGTCGGAGAGCGGGAGCGCGCGCGGCGGGTCGTACGCCGTCCCCGCCAGCACCGTGTGCACCCCGAACCACGACAGCGTGACGGCGGCGCCTGTCGCCAGCGTCCAGGCCGCCGTGTGAACCAGTCCTCTGTGCATCTGGCTCATATTGCACCACGCACCCCGCCGGGCCGACGGGCCGGAGGGCCCGCGGCGGGCGGAACGAAGGCGGTACCGCGGGAGGTTACGGGGCAGGGCGGATGCGACGGGCAACACCCGCTGAAATGCGGGCCGACGGTACGGTCCACGGCGTCAACCTCAGGTAAAGAAGTGCCCTCGAATGGCGTACGGTGCCGCCCATGGCAAGTGTGCTCGTGGTCGAGGACGACCAGTTCGTGCGCTCCGCCCTCATCCGGCACCTGACCGAGGCGTCCCACACGGTACGCAGCGTCGGAACGGCCCTGGAGGCGCTGCGCGAGGTGGCCCACGTCGGCTTCGACGTCGTCATCCTGGATCTCGGCCTGCCCGACCTGGACGGGGCGGAGGCCCTGAAGATGCTGCGCGGGATCACCGACGTACCCGTGATCATCGCCACCGCGCGGGACGACGAGGCCGAGATCGTCCGCCTGCTGAACGACGGGGCCGACGACTACCTGACCAAGCCGTTCTCGGTGGAGCACCTCTCCGCCCGGATGGCCGCCGTACTGCGCCGCTCCCGGAGCGCCGCGGCGGGCGGCGAGCCGCCGTCCCGGGTGCTCCAGGTGGGCGGCCTGAGCATCGACCCGCTGCGCCGCCAGGCCGAACTGGACGGTACGGCGCTCGACCTGACCCGCCGCGAGTTCGACTTGCTCGCCTTCCTCGCCGGCCGGCCGGGCGTCGTCGTACCCCGCAGGGAACTCCTCGCCGAGGTCTGGCAGCAGTCCTACGGCGACGACCAGACCATCGACGTCCACCTCTCCTGGCTGCGCCGCAAACTGGGCGAGACGGCCGCGCGGCCGCGGTACCTGCACACCCTGCGCGGGGTCGGCGTGAAGCTGGAGCCGCCGCTGTGACGCCCCCGCGCACGGGGCGCCGCGGGGCGTACGCGCCGGAGCCGCCCGCGCGGACCGGGCCCCGCCCGGCGGCCCCTCCGGAGCCGGCGTCGTGAGATGGGCGCTGGTCAAGGTGTGCCTGGCCGTCACCGCGATAGTCGTGGTGGCCTTCGCCGTACCGCTCGGGCTCGTCGTCAAGGAGATGGCCAAGGACCGCGCGTTCTCCAACGCCGAGCGGCAGGCGGCCACCATCGGGCCCGTCCTGGCCATCACCACCGACCACGCGCAGCTGGAACGGGCCGTCGCCAGCACCGAGAGCGGGGCCCAAGGGCGTATCGGCGTCCATGTGCCGGCGGCCGGCAAGGGCGGTGAGCCGGCCGGGATCGGGTCCCGGCGGGCCCGGCCCGCGGACGTCGACGCCGCGGTCGACCTCGGCCGCGCCTCCATCACTCCGGTGCCCGGCGGCTCGGTCCTGCTCCAGCCCACCGCCGTGGCCGCCGGCATCGCGGTGGTCGAGGTGTACGTGCCGGACGCCGCGCTCACCAACGGCGTCACCACCTCGTGGGCGCTGCTGGCGGCCGTCGGTCTCGCGCTGGTCGTCGGCTCGGTCGCCGTCGCCGACCGCCTCGGCACCCGTATGGTGCGGCCCGCCGAGCGGCTGGCCGGCGCCGCCCACGACCTGGGCCGGGGCAAGCTGGGCGTACGGGTACGGGAGGACGGCCCCAGGGAACTGCGCGCGGCGGCCGCCGCCTTCAACGCGATGGCGGACCAGGTCGTCCAGCTGCTGGCCAACGAACGCGAGCTGGCGGCGGACCTCTCGCACCGCCTGCGCACCCCGCTGACCGTGCTGCGCCTGAACGCCGCCTCGCTCGGCGAGGGCCCGGCGGCCGACCAGACCCGCGAGGCGGTCGCCCAGCTGGAGCGCGAGGTCGACCAGATCATCCGTACCGCGCGGCAGCAGAGGGCGCACGCCCAGCAGGTGTCCGCGGCGGCCGGCTGCGACGCGGCCGAGGTGATCCGGGAGCGGATGGACTTCTGGTCGGCGCTCGCGGAGGACGAGGGGCGCACGGTGCGCGTCGCGGGCGCGGACCGGCCGGTACGCCTCCCCGTCGCACGCCCCGACCTCGCCGCGGCCCTGGACGCGATGCTCGGCAACGTCTTCCGGCACACCCCCGAGGGCACCGCCTTCGCGGTGGACGTGCACAACGCCGAGGACGCGGTGATCGTGCTGGTCTCGGACGCGGGCCCGGGCATCGACGACCCGGACGCGGCCCTGCGGCGCGGCCACGGGGACGGCGGCGACGGATCCACCGGGCTCGGCCTGGACATCGTGCGGCGGCTCGCCGAGACGACCGGCGGGGACGTCCGGATCGGCCGGTCCGTACTGGGCGGCACCGAGGTACGGGTGTGGCTGGCGCTGGACGGCGCACGGCGGGCGCGGGCGGGACGCCGCCGGCACACCGGGCACCGGCTGCGCCGACGGCTGGGACGGCGCCTCGGACGGTCACGGGGGCGGCGGGCGGCGGGGCGTGCACAGGGCGGCAGTGGCGGGGAGTGAACGATGCGGCCGGAGCCGCGGCCGTGCCGTCGCCGGACCGGCAGCCGGGCTCCGTCGGGGCCGGTGCGCCCCCTGCTCTTAACCGGTCCCTTTCGCTCCCTTAACGCCGCCATAAGGCTTCCATCTGCCGTACCGAAACCGGCTTTTGTCCGTTTGCCGATCGCTAGCGTGCGGGACGCGCCACCGCACCACCGCCCCCACGACGAACAGGCAGGCACGACATGAGTTCCTCGGCACACCGCCGTCGTAAGACCCGCAAGGCCAAGCTGATCGGTACGGCAGCGGCGGCCGCGCTGGCGGCGGGCGGTGCCTTCGCCGTCGCCGGTTCGGCACTGGCCACCAAGGCACCCGAAGGCGGTACGGCGGCCACGGCCGGCGGCGCCTTCTCCCCTACGTCGACACGTCCCTGTACCCCGTGTACGACCTGGCCGACACCGCCAAGAAGACCGGGGTGAAGACCTTCAACCTTGCCTTCGTCACCTCCGGAGGCGGCTGCGAGCCGAAGTGGGGCGGCTCGGGCGGGCTGGGCGACGACGCCGTGGCCCGGCAGATCCCGGCCCTGCGCGAGGCCGGCGGCGACGTACGGATCTCCTTCGGCGGCGCCAACGGCTCCGAGCTGGGGCTGGCCTGCAAGTCGGCGGGCGAGCTGGCCACCGCCTACGGCAAGGTCATCGACAAGTTCGCGCTCAAGAAGGTGGACTTCGACATCGAGGGCGGCGCGCTGCCGGACGCCGCCGCCAACACCCGACGGGCCAGGGCGATCGCGCAGCTCCAGAAGAAGCACCCGGGCCTGGACGTCTCCTTCACGCTGCCGGTCATGCCCGAGGGCCTGACGCAGGACGGTGTGAACCTGATCGCCGACGCCAAGAAGAACGGCGTGCGGATCGGTGCCGTCAACATCATGGCGATGGACTACGGCGCCTCCTACGACGGCGACATGGGCCGGTACGCCGTCCAGGCGGCGACCGCCACCCAGGCGCAGCTCAAGAAGACGCTCGGCCTCGGTGACGCGGCCGCCTGGAAGGCCGTCGCCGTGACCCCGATGATCGGCGTCAACGACGTGCAGAAGGAAATCTTCACGGTCGAGGACGCCAAGGAACTGGTCACGTTCGCTCAGTCCAAGCACCTCGCCTGGCTGTCGATGTGGTCCTCGACGCGGGACAAGGCCTGTCCGGGCGGACCGCAGAAGTCCGCACAGCCGACGTGCAGTTCCATAGCCCAGAAGCCACTCGACTTCACCAAGGCGTTCGGCGCGTACTGAAGTCCGGCACCTGCGAGAGCTGACCGGCACCACGCACCGGACGGGCCGGACACAGCACCGAGCCACACCCCGGGCGGGACACAGCGGCCACCCCCGCCGCTGTGTCCCGCCGCCCTCATGAGGCGGTCACATCGGTCCGCGGCGCGGGAAGTTCGCCGGTCCGCGCCACGCCCGCGTACCAATGGGCGCTCGACTTCGGCGTACGGGCCTGCGTCGTGAAGTCCACGTACACCGAGCCGAAGCGCTTGCTGTAGCCGTACGCCCATTCGAAGTTGTCCATCAGCGACCACAGGAAGTAGCCGCGCAGGTCGGCGCCGTCGGTGACCGCGCGGTGTGCGGCGGCGAGGTGACCGTGGAGGTAGGCGATGCGCTCCGGGTCGTGCACCGCGCCCTCGGCGTCGGGCAGGTCGTCGTAGGCCGCGCCGTTCTCGGTGACGAACAGGGGCAGCCCCGGAACCTCCCGGTGGAAGCGCATGAGCAGGTCGTAGAGGCCGGTCGGATCCACCGACCAGCCCATCGCCGTACGGTCGCCCGGCGGCTGGTGGAAGGCCACCCGGTCGGCGCCCGGCCAGGGCGAACCGGCCCCGGCGCCGTGCCCGTCGTGCCGCGGCAGAGGGGCGTTGTCAGTGCCGCCTGATACCACTGTGGGTGTGTAGTAGTTGATGCCCAGCGCGTCGAGGGGGTGCTTGATGACGGCGAGGTCGCCATCACGGACGAAGGTCCAGTCGGTGATACGCGCGGTGTCCGCGAGGAGGTCCGCGGGGTACGCGCCGCGCAGCAGGGGCCCGGTGAAGATACGCGTCGCCAGCGCGTCGATCCGCCGCTGAGCCTCCAGGTCCTCGGGCGCTCCGGTGCGGGCCCGTACGGCCGCCGGATTGAGACTGATCATGATCCGGCCGCGGGCGGGCAGCGCGGCGCGCAGTGCCTGGGCGGCGAGCCCGTGCGCGAGGTTGAGGTGGTGCGCGGCGCGCAGCGCGGCCTCCGGATCGGTGCGGCCGGGTGCGTGCACCCCCGACCCGTAGCCGAGGAACGCGCTGCACCACGGCTCGTTGAGGGTGGTCCACCACTCGACACGGTCGCCGAGGGCTTCCGCGACGATCGCCGCGTAGTCGGCGAAGCGCTGCGCGGTGTCCCGGTGCGGCCAGCCGCCGCCCGAGGCGGAGCCGCCGTGGATGTCGGCCTCCAACTCCTGCGGCAGGTCCCAGTGGTAGAGCGTGAGCACCGGCCGGATGCCGTGGGCGAGCAGGTCGTCGACGAGCCGGCGGTAGAAGTCCAGGCCGCGCTGCACGGCGGGGCCGCGGCCGGTCGGCTGCACCCGCGACCAGGAGACGGAGAAGCGGTAGGCACCGAGCCCGAGGGCGGACATCAGCTCCACGTCCTCGTGGCGCCGGTGGAAGTGGTCGACGGCGACGTCACCGGTGTCGCCCCCGGCGACCTTGCCGGGGGTGTGGCTGAAGGTGTCCCAGATCGACGGGGTGCGGCCGCCCTCCCGGGCGGCGCCCTCGACCTGATAGGCGGCGGTGGCCGCACCCCAGACGAAGCCGGGCGGAAAACGAAGGGGGCAGGACATGGCGGTACTCCCGTTCACGAGGACGCGGCGCACGGCACGGGCCGTACGGAGCGCGTGGCGCGATTGGTGCAGGTGGCGCGTGCGGTGCGAGTGGTTCACGGGGGCGGCCCGGTCCGTACGGCGGGGTGTACGGACCCGGCGGAGCGGCGCGGCCGCTCACCGGTCAGCCCTTGACCGCGCCCTGCATGATCCCCCCGACGATCTGCTTGCCGAACAGGACGAACGCGACGAGCAGCGGCAGCGTGCCGAGCAGCGCGCCCGCCATGATCACGGACTGGTCGGGGATGTAGCCGCGGCCGAGACCGGTCAGCGCGACCTGCACGGTCGGGTTGCCGTTCTGCGTCAGCGCGATGATCGGCCAGAAGAAGTCGTTCCACGCCTGGACGAAGGTGAGCAGGCCGAGCACCGCCATCGCGGGCCGGGCGGCCGGGAAGACGACGTGCCACACCACGCGCCAGCTGTTCGCGCCGTCCGTGCGGGCCGCCTCGATCAGCTCGGTGGGCAGCGCCTGGAGCAGGTACTGCCGCATGAAGAAGACCCCGAAGGCGCTGACGAGGGTGGGCAGGATGACGGCCTGCAGCTGATCGGTCCACTCCAGCTCGGCGACGGTCATGAACAGCGGTACGACACTGAGCTGCGGCGGCACCATCATCGTGCCGATCACCAGCAACAGCAGCAGCTTCTTCGCCCGGAAGCGCAGCTTGGCGAAGGCGAACCCGGCGACGGTCGAGAAGACCACCGTGCCCGCCGCGATCGTCGTGGCCACCACCGTGGTGTTCAGCAGCGCCGCGCCCATGTTGGCGTCGGACCAGGCCGTACCGAGGTTCTTGAGCAGATTCCCGCCGAACCAGAACGGCGGCGGCGTCTGGGCGAGCCGGGTGTTGTCGCGGGAGGCGGCGACGGCGGTCCACAGCAGCGGGAAGAGCGAGCCCGCGGTGAAGAGGATCAGCACCGCGTAGGTCACCTTCCCGCCGTGCAGCTGCCGGCCGGCGCGTCGGGCTGTCATGGCTCCTCCTCACTGGCTCGTGCGCAGCCGGCGGGCGATCAGCGCGTTGACCGCGGCGATCACCAGCAGGATCAGGAACATCGTCCAGGCGATGGCCGAGGCCCGGCCGAGATGCAGGTTCACCCACCCCTGCTCGTACAGGTACAGGCCCAGCGTCTGGTACTGGTGGCCGGCGCCTCCCGAGGCGCCGGCGCTGCCGCTGAACAGCAGCGGCTCGCCGAACAGCTGCGTGGCCCCGATCGTCGACACGACGCAGGTGAAGAGGATCGTCGGCCGCAGCGACGGGATCGTGACGTACCGGAACTGCTGCCACCGGGAGGCGCCGTCGAGCGCCGCCGACTCGTAGAGGTCGTGCGGTATCGCCTGCATGGCGGCCAGGTAGATCAGCGCGTTGTACCCCGTCCACCGCCAGACGACGATCGTGGAGACCGCCAGCTTGGCGGTCCAGGAACCGTTCTCCCAGTCGACACCGTCCGCGCCGACCGTGCTCAGCAGCCAGTTGACCAGCCCGTAGTCGCGTCCGAAGAGCAGGACGAACACCAGCGTCGCGGCGGCCACCGAGGTGGCGTACGGCGTGAGCACCGCCACCCGGAAGAACATCGAGCCGCGCAGCCGGTAGTTGAGCAGATGCGCGAGGCCCAGCGCCATCAGCAGCTGCGGGACGGTCGACAGGACACCGATGACGAACGTGTTCCCGAGGGCGTTCCAGAAGAAGTCGTCGCCGAGCAGCCGGGTGAAGTTGCGCAGCCCGGCCCACTCCATGTCGGTGGGCGCGGTCAGCTCCACACGGTGCAGTGCGGCCCATCCCGTGTAGAGGAGGGGAAGAGCCCGAAGGCGGCGAAGAAGAGGAAGAACGGGGCGATGTAGAGGTACGGGCTCCAGCGCAGGTCCCGTCGGTAGCGGCGGCTGCGGCGCTCCCGCGCGCGGACGGCGGCGGGGCTGTCGGGAGCAGGCATGCCGGAAGCGGGCCTTCCGGAAGCGGGGTTGTCGGCAGCGGGGCTGTCGGGGGAGCGGGTCGTCCGGCCGTCCACGGCTCACTGGTCCAGCGCGTTGTCGATCGACTCGACCGCTGCCCGCCAGCCCTGCTCGGGGGTCTTGCCCTGCTGGTCGACCTGGAGCACCCCCACATCGGTGATGTTCTGGTTGACGGTGAGGTCCTTCGGGCCGAGCACCTGGTCGGGGATGCCTTCGGCCGCCGCGGCGAAGATCTTGCCGATCGGCGCGTCACCGAAGTACGGGTGCTTGGCGCCGGACACCGCGGGCAGCCCGTACGCCGCCCGGGCGCTGGGGAAGCTGGCCTGCTTCGTGAAGAGTTTCGCCTGCTGCTCGGGCGCGGTCAGCCAGGCCGCCAGCTTGGCCGCCTCGCTCTTGTGCCGGCCCGCTTCCGGTACGGCGAGGAACGAACCGCCCCAGTTCCCCGGCTTGGGCGCGGCGGCCACGTCCCACTTGTCGCGGCCGTTGTCCCCGGACTTCTCCTTGATGTAGCCGAGCATCCACGGCGGGCAGGAGACCGTCGCGAAGCGCCCGTTGGCGTACGCCTGGTCCCAGGACTTCTGGAACTGCTGGAGCCGGGCGGTCAGTCTGCCCGTCGCCGCCCGCATCGCCGCGTCCCACGCCTGCCGCACCGACGGGCTGTCCTTGTAGACCAGCTTGCCGTTGCGGTCGTAGTAGCGTTCGGCGCTGCTGGAGATCACCGCGTTGTAGACACCGGAGGCGGAGTCCACGAAGGACGTGCCCGCCGGAGCCTTGTCCTGGAAGCGCTTGCCGACGTCGAGGTACTTCCCCCAGTCGCCGGCCCAGAGCTTGGCCACCGTGTCGCGGTCGGTCGGCAGTCCGGCCTTGGCGAAGAGGTCCTTGCGGTAGCAGATCGCCATCGGCCCGATGTCCGTGCCCAGCCCCACCGTCTTGCCGCTCGCGTTGGTCGCCTGCGCCCATTTCCAGGGGATGAAGCCCGCCTTCCGTACACCCGGCGCCTTCGAGAGGTCGACGAGCTTGCCCGCCTGGGTGGCGGTGACCTCGGCGATGTTGTTGACCTCGACCGCCTGGATGTCGGCGAGTCCGCTGCCCGTGCTCAGGTGGGTGAGCAGCTGCGGGTAGTAGTTCTCGTTCCGTTCGATGGAGGTCTCTTTGATCGTGATGTCCGGGTGGAGTTTCATGTACGCGTCGTAGAGCCCGGCCTGCTTGTAGCCGAAGACGCCGAAGACGCCGACCGTCAGGGTGGTCTTCCCGGCGGCGGCCCCCGACGAGCCCTTCGCGCCCGGGGCGTCGCTGTCCTCGGCGCAGCCGCCGAGCAGTGCGGCTCCGAGCGCGGCGGCGGCCGTCAGGGCCACCGCCCGCCGACGGGTGCCGCGGATCGTCGTTCGCATGGCGTCTCCTCCTGGTGCCCTGCAGACCGTGCGTGCGGAAGGTGGGGTGTCCAGTACGGTGGGAGCGCTCCCAGTCGTGATGAGGTGAAGGGTCGCCGTTCCCGGGTACGCATGTCAAGGGCTCGCGCGCCAACACCCGCCCGGCGGTTCGTTGTTGAATGTACGGCCAGGACGGCAAGCGGAGGCGGCGATGGCATCAGGCGGACGTCGGGGGGCGGCAGGCCCACCCTCGAAGAGGTCGCCGCGCGCGCGGGCGTCGGCCGCGGCACGGTCTCCCGCGTGATCAACGGCTCGCCCCGGGTCAGCGAACGGACCCGCTCCCTGGTGCAGCAGGCCGTCGCAGACCTCGGCTACGTACCCAACCGCGCCGCCCGCGCCCTGGCCGGCAACCGCGCCGACACGGTCGCCCTGGTCGTACCGGAGACCGAGACCCGGCTCTTCGCCGAGCCCTACTTCTCCGGCATCCTGCGCGGCGTCAGCGCCGGACTCGCCGACCACGACATGCAGTTGCTGCTCACCCTGATCCGCACGTCCAAGGAACGGCGCCGCTTCGCCGACTACCTCGCCTCGCACCGCGTCGACGGCGTCCTGCTGGTCTCCGTGCACGGCGACGACCCGCTGCCCGACCTGCTGGGACGGATGGCGATCCCGACCGTCCTGAACGGCCGCCGCACCGCCGGGGAACTCGTTCCGTACGTGGACTCCGACAACACCGGCGGCGCGCAGAGCGCCCTGGAACACCTCATCGGCCGCGGCCGCCGCCAGGTCGCCACCATCGCCGGGCCCCCCGACATGTACGTGGCCCACTGCCGCCTCGACGGCTACCGCCAGGCCGTACGCGCCGCCGGCCACCCCGAGGACGACGCCCTGATCGCCCACGGGGACTTCACCGAGGAGGGCGGCCGGCGCGCCCTGCGCGAACTCCTCGCCCGCCGCCCCGCCCTGGACGCCGTCTTCTGCGCCTCCGACGTGATGGCCGCGGGCGCCCGGCAGGAACTGCGGACGGCGGGCCGCCGCGTCCCGGACGACGTGGCCCTGGTCGGCTTCGACGACTCCGCCATCGCCCGGCACATGGACCCGCCGCTCACCAGCGTCCGCCAGCCGATCGAGGAGATGGGCCGGGCGATGGCGGGGCTGCTCATGGCGCAGATCACCGGGGGAGCGGAGGGCGGCGGGCCGGATGCGCGCTCCGCGACGGGCCAGGCCGGGCCGCACCTGGTGCTCCCGACGGAGTTGGTGCGACGGCAGTCGTCCTGAGAGGCGCGAGGTGCGAGGCGCCGGCCCGGGGCCGGTGTCTCGGCCCCGGACCGGCGCCTGGGACAAGCTGGTGCGCGATCCCGGGACCCAGAGCCGTGCGCTCCGGCCCGGGCCCCGGCGCCCCGTAGCGCGTAGCCCTACACCGCCGGATACGCGTTCTTCAGCAGCTCCCGGAACTGCGCCGGGAACCAGTGCCCGGACAGCGGCGCGTTCGGCAGGGCACCTGACCGGTGGTAGTTGTTGCGCGGATTGCCCTCGTACGTCGGGTCGCACATCCGGTCGAAGCCCTTGCCCTCGTCGTTCGGGACGGCCGAGCTCGAACCGTCCGACTCACCCGGCGGCTTCATCCACACGTACGCGTCGATGCCCGCCGCCGGAGCCGTCCGCGGGCGCTCGCCCAGCCCCGCCCCCGCCTGGTTGCACCAGTTGCCGACGTGCAGCCTGCGGTCGTACCGGCCCGCGTCCACGTAAGCGTCCACATCCGTCCGGGGCCCCGGACCGGCGGGCCGGGCGCTGCCGCCCCAGCCGTTGCGCGAGGTGTCGATCAGCATGCCCACGTCCGGGCGGAACCCGGCCCGCACCGCCTCCTGGCGGAACGCCTGGGCGAACGACAGCTCGTCGGCGTAACGGTTCCAGTCCACCCACTTCGACTCGCGCACCGACCGGCCCGCCACGCTGTCGCCCAGGGCGAAGTTCTCCTCCTTGAGCGCGCTGTAGTTGGCGGTGTTGGTGATGAAGCCGTGCACCTTGTCGACTGTGCTGCCCTCGGCCGTGGCGGCCTGGTGCAGCAGCCGCGCTGACGCGCCGAAGTTGTCGTCCCAGCCGATCCAGCCGTGGTGTCCGGCGTCCACGTAGTTGTAGACGTTCGGGACCGCGCCGAGTTTGTTGAGCGCGTACCCGACGCCCCTGACGTAGTTGCCGTTGGCGAGCATGGCGTCGCACTGTGGTGTGGCGGTGGCGCGCCCGCCGGTGTTGGTGACGAGGTTGGGCAGCGAGTCGATCTCCACGGTGGTCACGATCCGCAGCGACGTGTACTTCGGGTCGGCGAGGACGGCCGCGATCGGGTCGATGTAGCGGGACTTGTACGCGTCGATCTCCGTCGGGCCCAGTTCGCCGTTGGAGGCGAGCGCCGCGCAGTCCCGCCCCGGCAGGTTGTAGATGACCAGCTGGACGACGAGCGGCCGGCCCGCCGCCTGCCGTAAGGCGGTGTCCAGGTGGCCGCGCAGGCCCATCGAGCCGCCGGTGCCGTCGATCGCCGCGATGCGGTCGAGCCAGACGCCGGTCGGCTGCCCGGCGACCTTGCCACCGCCCGGCTCGGCCGCCGCCTTCGCCGACCACTCCGGGTTCACGTAGACGCCCGCGCCCGCGTACGGGTTGTCGACACGGGCGGCGGCGGCCGGCGCGGCGTGCGCGGTGCCCCGCAGGACATCGGCGGTACCGGCGGCGGCCAGGAGGGCGCAGGCCGCGACCGCGACGGCGCGGGTGCGGTGCCGGGCTCCGCGCTGCCGGGCGGCGCGGCGCCGGTCAGGTGCGGTGGAAAGGTGTTCAGCGGAACGTCTCATGAGCGGGTCGTCCTTTCTCGGTACGGAATCCAGTACGTGTCTCGGCCCCGGACTCACACGGGGTTCTCAGCGGACTCACGATGGGTTCACGGCAGACCCATGCGGGGTTCACTGCGGACTCACGCCGGGTTCACGGCGCGCAGGTGATCACGCAGCCCCACGCCGTACGCGGTGGGCGTCCCGGCGTAGTCGCTGATGAGGGCCGGTCCGGAGGCGCAGTCCCAGGTGTTCCAGGTCCAGCCCAGGTACGAGGCCCGGCGCCCGTCCAGCCACCGCATGACGCGGTCGGTGAAGGCATGGGCGCAGGTGTTCTCGCCGATCTCGCCCGCGACGAGCGGTACGCGCTCGGCGACCGGTCCCAGCGCCCGGGACCAGCAGCTCTCGTCGGCGCAGGCGTTGAAGTTGTACACGTGCCAGGCGGCCGCGAGATTGCCCGCCGGGTCCTTCGGCGCGTACGCGGCCCACCGGCTGAGGTCGTTGGCGTACGCCAGGCCGCCCACCAGGACCGGATTGCGGGCGCCGGTGGCCCGTACGGCGTCCAGCAGGGTCTGCGTCCCGGCGACCTCGTAGCCGATGCCGGGACAGTTCCCGCCGTCCCGCCAGCAGGTCCAGGCCCGTTCGGTGTCCGGGGTCGCGCGGTCCGGGTACGGCTCGTTGAACAGGTCGAACACGACCTCGGGCGTGTTCTTGAAGGTGCCGGCGACCGAGGACCAGAAGGCGGGGGAGTGGCGCCGGTCCGGCATGGGTTTCTGGCAGCTCGCGTGTTCGTCGGCGCACCCGGCCGAGGGGCCGGTGTAGCGGCCATGGCTCCAGTGCAGTTCGAGGACCGGCGTCAGGCCGTGGGCCGTCAGCCGCCGCACGTAGTCGCGTATGGCCGAGGTGTAGGCGGCGCCCGCGTACCGGGGGTCGATGTTGGCCGTGCCCAGCCAGCACTCCTCGTTGAGCGGGACGCGGACGGTGTTGGCGCCCCAGCCCGCGATGGCCGCGACGGACGCGTCGTCCACCGTGCCGTCGAAGATCCCGCGGCCCTGCACGCACGAGAACTCGGCGCCGGAACGGTTCACCCCGAGCAGGCGGTACGGGGTGCCGGTGCGGTCGACGAAACGGTTGCCCTCGACGTGCAGCTGGGGCGGCGCGGCCGAGGGAGCGGGGGACACGGGGAACACGGCGGACGCGGGGGACACGGCTGTGGCCGGGTCGGGCGCGGCCGGCGGGGACGCGCCCGGCAGAGCGAGCACCACGGCCACCGCCACGGCATACAGGCGTAAGGGTCTGCGCATGAGCGACTCCTCGGGTCGTACGCGGGCATGAACGGCCCGCGACGGATGGAATCGCTCCCACTGGTTGCACGGAGGGTAGTGCCAACTCGCCGGGTTTCCCAGAGGAGTTACGTAAATCCCGCCACGGGTGTCCGTGTCAGGCGCGTGGCTCTTCCCTCTTGACGGACCGCTCGCCCGCCCCAATCCTTGGGAGCGCTCCCACTGGTCCCCGTTACATGAACCGGCGCGCGGTCCCATCCGGCGCGCCCGCCCCCGGCCCGCGCCCCCTCCCGCGCGCCGGCCGCTCCCCGGCACGCCCCTCACGCCGGGCCGCGTACCTCCGTACGGAAGGAGATCGGCGTACTGCCCGTACGGTGCTGGAAGAACTTGGCGAAGTTCGCGGCGTCGGCGAAGCCGAGGCGTACGGCGATCCGGGCGGCGGTCTGGTCACCGTGGGCCAGCAGCCGCTTGGCCTCCAGCACCACGCGGCGGTCGATGAACTCCTTCGCGCCCACTCCGGTGGCGGCGGCCGTCGCGCGGGAGAGGGTGCGGGGCGAGTAGCCGAGCGCCCGCGCGTAGTCCTCGACACGGCGGCTGCGGGTGAAGCCGCGCTCCACCGCGTCGCGGAAGCGGAGAAAGGTCTCGCTCGCCTCGCAGACACCGCCGCCGTCGCCCGCCGCACGCCCGTCCCGCGCCCCCGGCCCCCTTGCGCCCCCGCTCCGTACGCCCCCGTTCCCGGCACCCCGTACTCCCGCATCCCGTGCGGACAGCCGGGCGGCCCGCAGGACCAGTACGGCCAGCAGGTGCCGCAGCACCTCGATGTGCGTCTCCAGGGGCAGGCCGCGCAGGGCTCCGAATTCCTGGTGGAGGTGGCGCAGGGCACTCTCCACTGCCTGCGCCTCCGCTCCCTCCGGCCGGTGCACGGCGGGACCGAACCAGTCCTCCAGCCGGGCCGCGGCCGCCGTCGCCGGGTCGAGGAAGCCGGATTCGAACAGCACCAGCCGCCCCTCCGCACCGGACAAGTCACCAAAGTGGTGAACCTGGCCCGGACGTACCCACATCCAGTCATTCGCGGACAGCTCATACTTTCGGAAGTCCACGGTGTGCCGGAGATGTCCGGTGTCCACCACGAGGAGATGGTGGAAGTCCGGGCGGTGCGGTACGGCGAGGGCGCAGGCGTCGGCGCGCTCGCGCAGCTCGGCGAGGGTCAGCACCTCCGCCCCCGCGGGCCGCCCGGCCGGCGCGGTGAAGGGGACTTCCGGGATGCTCTCCCCGGCTTCCTGTGCGGCGTGTCGGTTTTTCACCATCGATGGTCCCGTGCCTACCCCGGTATGTCGTGTTCGCGCCCCTAGCGTAGAAGACGTCAGCGCGGCTGATGACGGAAAACGGAAAGCAAGACCCACGCCAGACCAGGCCCCGGCAGGGGCACAGGGAGTACCGCCATGTCCAAGATCGCCATTTTCGGAGCCAACGGCACCATCGGCAGCCGCGTCCTCGACGAGGCGCTGCGCCGCGGCCACCAGGTCACCGCGGTCGTCCGCGACCCCGCGAAGATCACCAAGACCGACCCGAACCTGACCGTGACCACCGGCGACATCCTCGACCCGGCCTCCGTGGCGGCCGCGGCCCAGGGCCAGGACGTCCTGGTCAGCGCGGTGGGCGGCGGCGACGGCCCGGGCCACCTCGCGACGATCAAGCCCTCGGCCGAGTCCCTGGTCGCGGGCGTCCGCACGCTGGGCGAGGCCGCGCCCCGGCTGATCTCCGTGGGCGGCGCCGGCTCGCTCCGCACACCGGACGGCAAGCAGGTCTGGGACGCGGAGGGCCTGCCGGAGTTCCTGCTCCAGATCATGCACGCGCACGGCGACGCGCTGGACTTCTACCGCACCGTCACGGACGTGCGCTGGACCAACGTGAGCCCGGCCGCCCTGATCGAGCCCGGGGAGCGGACCGGCATCTACCGCACCGCCCTGGACGACCTGGTCGCCGACGCGGACGGCACCAGCCGGATCACCGCCGAGGACTACGCCGTCGCCCTCCTGGACGAGATCGAGAAGCCGCGGCACATCGGGGAGCGCTTCACCGTCGGCTACTGAGCCTGCGGGGCGGCGGCCCACCGGGACAGCGCCCCGAGGGGGCGCTGTCCCGCAGATGTGCCAGCCGTCACACCCGGCATTTCCTGGGGGCGGGCCCTCGGCCCCGGCTTTCCACCCCCGCCAACGAGTAGGGCCCCCGGACGCTTTCACGTCCGGGGGCCCTACTCGTTGGGGTGAGTAACGGGACTTGAACCCGCGACATCCTGGACCACAACCAGGTGCTCTACCAGCTGAGCTATACCCACCATGACCGGTGCTGTGTGGTGTCTTGTTCCCCACCGGCTGAGAAAAGTGTACAGGGTCTGGAGGGGTGCTCGCTCCCGGCTCTGGGTCAGGCCGGGAGCGAGCTGCGTCACTCCGGGTCCGCGGGCAGGACGTGCCTGGCCGCGATCTCCTTCGCGGTGTCCGAGTCCGGGCCGGGCTGCGGCACGAAGACCGCCTCCCGGTAGTAGCGGAGTTCCGCGATGGATTCACGGATGTCCGCCAGCGCCCGGTGGTTCCCGTTCTTCTCCGGACTGTTGAAGTACGCCCTCGGATACCAGCGCCGGGCCAGTTCCTTCACGGACGACACGTCCACGATCCGGTAGTGCAGGTGGCTCTCCAGCTCCGGCATGTCGCGGAGCAGGAAGCCCCGGTCGGTGCCGACGGAATTGCCGCACAGCGGTGCCCGGCCGGGTTCCGGTACGTGCTGCTTGAGGTACTGGAGCACCTGTTCCTGTGCGTCCTCCAATGTGGTGCCACTGTCCAGCTCGGCCAGCAGCCCGGAGGAGGTGTGCATCTGGCGCACGACCTCGGGCATGGTGGTCAGGGCCTCGGCCGGGGGCGGATCACGATGTCCACCCCGTCGCCCAGGACATTCAGCTCCGAGTCGGTGACCAGGGCGGCCACCTCGATGAGCGCGTCGTTCGCCAGCGAGAGCCCGGTCATCTCGCAGTCGATCCACACCATGCGATCGTTCATACGCCTCACCCTACGGGGCGCTCCCGCTGACTGGGCAGCACCGGGCGGCCGGCCGGCCGGCCGGCGGGCTGTTCCGGAAGCCTCGGCGCATAGGCGTCGGATTCCGGTTTGCCCGGTTCTGTCGGCGCGAGCGCGGTGGCCTGGCTGTGCACCGGCTGGTTGTGGCCCGCCGTACTGTGCCCCGGCTGACCGCCCGACCCGTGCCCGCCCGGACCGCCGTGCGACCCCTGGGGGTGCCCGCCCGGACCGTGACCGCTCTGTGGGTGGCCCTGTGTGTGCCCGCCCGGACCGAGTGCCCCTTGGGTGTGCGCCGCCTGGCTGTGCGACGCCTGCCCGTGGTGCAGCGGTCCGTGGCCTCCCGGCAGGTGGCCCGCCGCGGCAGCGGCGAACCGGTCCGCACCGGCACCGGCGCGCTCACCGCGCTCCGGCCGGTCCGGCCGGGTGGCCTGCTCGGGCACCCCGTTCTGCGGCCTGCGCGCGCGGTACGCCGCGCGGTAGGCCGCGGGCGAGGCACCCAACTGCCGCCGGAAGTGGCCGCGCAGGGCGACCGGCGACCGGAAGCCGCAGCGTCCGGCGACCTCGTCCACGGAGTAGTCCGAGGTCTCCAGCAGCCGCTGCGCCTGGAGGACGCGCTGGGTGATCAGCCACTGCAGCGGAGCGCTCCCGGTCAGGGACCGGAAACGGCGGTCGAAGGTACGGCGGCTCATGTAGGCGCGGGCCGCCAGCGTCTCCACGTCGAACTGCTCGTGGAGGTGCTCCAGCGCCCAGGCCACGACCTCGGCGAGCGGGTCCGCACCGATCTCCTCCGGTAATGACCTGTCCAGGTACCTCTGGTGCCCCAGGTCCGACGCGGTGCGCCGGGGCGGGACCACCAGCCGCCGGGCGAGCGCGTTGGCCGCGTCCGCCCCGTGGTCGGTACGGACGATGTGCAGGCACAGGTCGATGCCGGCGGCGGTCCCCGCGGAGGTCAGCACGTCGCCGTCGTCGACGAAGAGCTCGCGGGGGTCGACATGGACGGACGGATAACGCTTGGCGAGCGTCGGCGCGTACATCCAGTGGGTGGTCGCGGGCCTGCCGTCGAGGAGCCCTGCGGCGGCGAGCACGAAGGCCCCCGTGCAGAGCCCGACGATGCGGGCCCCTTCTTCGTGCGCCCGGCGCAGCGCGTCCAGCGCGGCCGGTGGTGGTGCCTGTGTGATGGACCGCCAGGCCGGAACAACGACGGTGCCCGCGCGGGCGATCGCCTCCAGCCCGTAGGGGGCCGACAGTTCGAGCCCCCGGTGGTGCGCAAAGGCGCATCTTCGCCCGCGCACACAAGTAGTCGGTACCGCGGAACACCCGCGTCCTGGCGGTCGATGCCGAAGACCGAGAGCGGAATGGAGCTCTCGAAAATCGGGCCGCCACTGAAGAGGAGCACCGCGACTATTTCGCGGCGTCGTCGGGCGGCGAGCTTGCGTGCGGCATCTGGTACGGCAGCGGAGTCCTGGCTCATGGCACTTAAGCCCCCTCGGTCGTCTCGCCCTCTCGGTCCTGCACTGTTCCCCCGCCGTGATTGCCAAGATCGAATCTACTGCGTCCCGTGAGGATGGAGTGCCAAGTTCACCACCCGCTCGTATGTCGATATGGCAACTTGGCGCGAAGCATTCGATCACGAAGCGTTCCACTCGTCGGGCCTGCTGGGAAGTACGCCTCTCGCCTCTGCCCGTAAGCCGTAGGGCGCAACCACGCCCCGCGGTCCTTTCCTCCCAGCTCAGGCCAGGGTTACGGGTCGCTTTCGCCAAGGGATGCACTCGGGCACGAAGTTGGCCGAAAACGAACCTGGGCAGGCTTGCGAGCGCGTCATTCCTCCGGCGTACGCCCCTCGGAACGGCGCCCTCCCCGGTGGGCTCCGGTCCCGGTACGGCTGTGCCGGCCGCGGTGCGGGGCGATCTCGTCGGGCGACGGGCGGGCGGCGGTGCGCTCGGACTGGCGCAGCAGGGCCCGGCAGGCACAGGTCACCGTCGCCAGGCCCGCGGCGGTGCCGAGCGCCCCGGCGGCGGACGCGCCGCACAGGACGAGGACGAGGGGCACCACGGCACAGCTGAACGCCGCCCAGCGGACGAGATCGCTCACCGGATCGGCTGATGTGTTCGAAGGACCGGGCACGGCGTACTCCCTCCAGGCAGGCTGGTACTACAACGGCTGCGGGGGTCCATGGGTCACCGCGATGGGTACGTACGGGGGCAGGCCGGGGCATTGCCATCCGGCCCACGCTCCGGCATGCTCCGGGGAATGTTCGAGCGGTACTCCGCCCGTGTGGCCGCGGGGGCCGCTCCCGCATCAGGGGTCCGCCGTCCGCGCGGGGCTCTGGGCAGCGGAGGGCTGGCGCCGTACTCTTGGGGTAAGGCATTGGGAAGATGATTCCCGGTCGTGTTGTTCCCCTTTGAACTACAGGGCCGACCTCTCGATCAAGCCAGCTCAGTCAACTGCCGGATCAAGTCAATCGCCGCTCCCCGTCCGCCCCTCCGCAAGGACCTCCTTCGCCGAGACACCATGGCCGGTCACGAAATCCCCGAACCCGCGGACCGCAAGCAGGTCGCCGATCCGACGGCGGACCTCGAAGCGGCGGATCAGACACGTCACTCCTGCGACCCCGCCTTCCGGCACGGTGTCGTCGTCGGCTTCGACGGATCGACGTCGAGCGAGCGAGCGTTGGCGTATGCAATCGGTATGGCACGGCGCTCCGGCTCCGGCCTGATCATCGTTCACGTGGCCAACCGGCTGCCCACGACGGTCTGGGCGGGCTGTGAGCCCCCGGTCTTCGTGGACGTGCCGGACCACCGTACGGAAGTGCTCGGGCTGGAGCTCGCGTGCGCCGACCACCTCGCGGAGATCCCGTGGGTCCTCGTGGAGCGCGGCGGCGACATCTGCCACGAGCTCGAAGAGGTCGGCCACGAGTACGAGGCCGACGCGATCGTGGTCGGCTCGACGCACGGCATCGTGGGCCGGATCTTCGGCTCGGTCGCGGGGCGGCTGGCCCGGCGGGCGCAGCGGCCCGTGATCGTCATTCCCTGACCGTCCTGCTGGTTGCCCGCCCTGCTGGTTGCCCGGCCGACGCTTCTCGGGCCGCTCCCGCGCCAAATCTGCGACCGCCACCGGCCGCCGTGCCCTTGACGCACCATGCTTCCGGCCCACCATGCTCCTGACGCTCCGTGACCCCGTGGGGCGTGAGGTGAGGGAGCGTCACCAGCGCCCCGTAAAGGCGCAGTCGGCATATTTACTGGCCCGTAGAGGTGGAATGAGCGGTGCTGAGGGGTAGAAAACCGATCAAGAGAGCGCGAACGGAGCGTGAACGGCCGGGGCGGCCGGGCGCGGCCGGCGTAGCTCCCGGGGCGCGCGGGCGCCCGGCGGACGGGGCGGTCCGCCGCCCGGCTCTCCGGCCGTCAACAGCGTGCTGCCGCCCGGGAGGTGACGGTTCCCGGGAAGGCGGCCACCGCCGGCGTAAGGGCGACGCCGGCAACAGGGGAGGCGGGTCCCCGCGCGTCTGGTGGCACGCGCGGGGCCCCGCCTCCCGCCCCCTCGAAAGCGCATCGTCCGGGTGACGGGCGGCTCCCCGCCGGCCGCCCGTCACCCGGACGGACACCCGCGGCCGCGAGGTGGACAGGACCCCACGGCCGCGGGCGGTCATGGACCGGCGGGCGGTTCACTCGCCCCCGGGCGGTCGGTCTCCGCCCTCCAGGCAGCCCCCGCCCCCGGCCGGCTACTCGACCGTGACCGACTTCGCCAGGTTCCGCGGCTTGTCGATGTCCCGGCCCATGGCCAGGGCCACGTGGTAGGCCAGCAGCTGGAGCGGGATGCCCATCAGGATCGGGTCCAGCTCGTTCTCGTTCTTCGGCACGATGATGGTGTGGTCGGCCTTGTCCTGCTTCTGGTGCGCGACGGCCAGGATGCGGCCGCTGCGGGCCTTGATCTCCTCCAGCGCGGCGCGGTTCTTCTCCAGCAGGTCGTCGTCCGGGACGATCGCCACGGTCGGCATGGCCGGCTCGATGAGCGCCAGCGGACCGTGCTTCAGCTCGGACGCCGGGTACGCCTCGGCGTGGATGTAGGAGATCTCCTTGAGCTTGAGGGAGGCCTCGCGGGCGACCGGGTAGCCGCGCACCCGGCCGATGAACATCATCGACCTGGCGTCCGCGTACTCCGCCGCCAGCTTCTTGATCTCGTCCTCCGTCTCCAGGATCTCCTGGATCTGGCCGGGCAGCTTGCGCAGGCCCTCGATGATCCGCTTGCCGTCGGCGACGGACAGGTCGCGGATACGGCCCAGGTGCAGCGCCAGCAGGCCGAAGGCGACCACGGTGTTGGTGAAGCACTTGGTGGAGACCACGCAGACCTCGGGGCCCGCGTGCACGTACACGCCGCCGTGGGTCTCCCGGGCGATCGCCGAGCCGACCACGTTCACCACGCCCAGGACGCGCGCGCCCTTGCGCTTGAGCTCCTGCACGGCCGCCAGTACGTCGTAGGTCTCACCGGACTGCGAGACCGCGATGTAGAGGGTGTCGGGGTCCACGACCGGGTTGCGGTAGCGGAACTCGGAGGCCGGCTCGGCGTCCGAGGGGATACGGGCCAGCTCCTCGATCATCTGGGCGCCGATCTGGCCCGCGTGGTACGAGGTGCCGCAGCCCAGGATCTTGACCCGGCGGATGGCACGCGCCTCGCGCGGGTCCAGGTTCAGACCGCCCAGGTGCACGGTGGAGAAGCGGTCGTCGATGCGCCCGCGCAGCACGCGGTCCACCGCGTCGGCCTGCTCGCTGATCTCCTTGTGCATGTACGTGTCGTGGCCGCCCATGTCGTACGACTCGGCCTCCCACTCCACGGTGGTCGGCTGGGCCGAGGTGTGCGAGCCCTCGGTGGTGTACGTGCGGTAGTCGTCGGCCTTGATGGTGGCCATCTCGCCGTCGTCGAGGGTGACGACCTGGCGGGTGTGCGAGACCAGCGCGGCGACGTCGGAGGAGACGAACATCTCCTTCTCGCCGATGCCCAGCACGACCGGCGAGCCGTTGCGGGCCACGACGATGCGCTCGGGGAAGTCGGCGTGCAGCACGGCGATGCCGTACGTGCCCTCGATGACCCGCAGGGCCTCGCGGACCTGCTCCTCCAGGGTCGGCGCCTGGGAGCGGCCGATCAGGTGGGCCAGCACCTCGGTGTCCGTCTCGGAGACGAACTCGACACCGTCGGCGGTGAGCTTGGCGCGCAGCTCGTCGGCGTTGTCGATGATGCCGTTGTGGACGACGGCGACCTTGCCCTCGGTGTCGACGTGCGGGTGCGCGTTCTCGTCGGTCGGGGCGCCGTGGGTGGCCCAGCGGGTGTGCGCGATGCCGGCGGTGCCCGCGAAGCGCTTGGGCAGGCGGGACTCCAGCTCGCGGACGCGGCCCTTGGCCTTGGCGGTCTTCAGGCCGCCGGCGGCCTTGCCGGTGCCCTTGGCGTGGATGGCGATACCGGCGGAGTCGTACCCGCGGTACTCCAGTCGCTGCAGTCCTTCGAGGAGCAGCGGAGCCACGTCCCGCTTACCGATGTAGCCGACGATCCCGCACATGTGGTGACCCTCCCGGTCAGGCAGTTGGACAAGTGGCGCACGATGCGGCGCGCCGGCGTGCTCGGCCGGTTCAGCCGTAGACGAGGCGGCGCAGCTGGCGCGCCGAGAGCTCGGGTGGGCGGACCGCGCGGTGCGGCAGCTCCTGGCCGATGCGTTCGAAGATCGCCTCGTTGCGCAGTCCCTGCGACTGCAGCTCCCGGTGGCGTCTGCGGACGTAGTCCTCGGTCGTCTCGTCGAAGTACGCGAGAACGTCGAGCACCACCCGGGCGGCCTCACCGCGCTGTAGCGGCGTGCTGCGCACCAGGTGGTCGACGAGGTCCTCATGGGGCGAACGGCGATCGAGCACCCGATGAATACTGATGGGTCGCAACGGGTTACGCAAGAAATCTGCCCGATATCGGGCAAGCGACACGCCGAATGGCCTCAGACGTGGTGTCCACCTTGACCACTAGGGGGCGCGCGGTACTCAATGTTGACGTTCGGTTGCTCCATGCCACGTACGACGTCCACGCACGGCCCTGCACGATGAGCCCACCGAAGGGAATCTCGTGAGACGAAGCAGACTGTTCTGCTCGCTGCTGCTGGTGGCGGCGACCGGCCTGTCGACGGCCGGGGCGCAGTCCGCCGCGGCCGACCGCGGCAGCCCGTCCGCCCGCCACGCCAAGCCGATAGCCCTCGACCAGGTCATCCCCGCACCCGCCTCCGTCCAGCCCGGCAAGGACCCCTACACGATCGGCGACCGGACGCGGATCCGGGTGCCCGGCGCGTCCGGCGAGGTCCGGCGGGTGGCCGGCTACCTGGCGGACGTCCTGCGCCCGTCCACCGGCTATCCGCTGCCGGTCACCGGCAAGGACGGCCGGGACGGCATCGTGCTGCGCCTGGGCGGCAAGGACGCCAAGGCGCTCGGCGCCGAGGGCTACCGCCTCACCTCCACCCGGGCCGCGGTGACGATCACCGCGGCCCGGCCCGCCGGTCTCTTCCACGGCGTGCAGACCCTGCGCCAGCTGCTGCCGCCGTCCGTCGAGAAGCGCAGCAAGCAGCACAGTCCCTGGAAGGTCGCCGGCGGCACCATCTCCGACACCCCGCGGTACGGATACCGCGGCGGGATGATCGACGTGTCCCGGCACTTCTTCACGGTCGATCAGCTGAAGCGTTACATCGATCAGCTTGCGCTGTACAAGTACAACAAGCTGCATCTGCACCTCACCGACGACCAGGGCTGGCGGCTCCAGATCAACTCCTGGCCGCGGCTCGCCACCTACGGCGGCAGCACCCAGGTAGGCGGCGGCCCCGGCGGCTACTACACCAAGGCCCAGTACCGCGAGATCCTGCGGTACGCCGCCAGCCGCTACATGGAGGTCATCCCCGAGGTCGACACCCCGGGACACACCCAGGCCGCGCTGGCCTCGTACGCCAAGCTGAACTGCAACAACATCGCGCCGCCGATCTACACCGGCGTCGAGGTCGGCTTCAGCTCGCTGTGCGTGCCCAAGAAGGTGACGTACGAGTTCCTGGACGACGTCTTCCGTGAGGTCGCGGCGCTGACCCCCGGCCCGTACCTGCACATCGGCGGCGACGAGGCGCACTCCACCAGCCACGCCGACTACGTGACCTTCATGAACAAGGTCCAGCCGCTGGTGACGAAGTACAAGAAGAAGGTCATAGGGTGGCACCAGCTGACCGCCGTCACGCCCGCCAAGGGCGCCGCGGTGCAGTACTGGGGCTACGACAAGACCCCCGCCAAGGAGCGGGAGCAGGTCGCGGCGGCCGCCCGGAAGGGCGCCGGCCTCATCCTCTCCCCGGCCGACCGGTCCTACCTCGACATGAAGTACACCAAGGACACCAAGCTCGGTAAGGCGTGGGCCGGGTACGTCGAGGTCCAGCGGTCCTACGACTGGGACCCCGCGACGTATCTGAAGGGCGCGCCGCAAAAATCGATTATGGGCGTCGAGGCGCCCATCTGGACGGAGACCCTCTCCACCAACCAGCACCTCGACTACATGACCTTCCCGCGGCTGCCCGGCATCGCCGAGCTGGGCTGGTCGCCGAGGTCCACGCACGACTGGAACACCTACAAGCACCGGCTGGCGTCCCAGGCTCCCCGCTGGGAGGCCATGGGCTTCGACTACTACAGGTCCCCGCAGGTGCCGTGGCGCAAGTGAGCTGACGGCGGCGACGACAGCAGGGCGGGACCGGATCACCGGTCCCGCCCTGTGCCGTACGCGGCGTACGCGGCATACGTGCCGTACGGAAAGCCGTCCTACACGCCCAGCTCGCGGGCGATCAGCAGCCGTTGCACCTCGCTCGTCCCCTCGCCGATCTCCAGGATCTTGGAGTCGCGCCACATCCGGGCGACCGGGTACTCGTTCATGAAGCCGTAGCCGCCGTGGATCTGGGTGGCCTCGCGGGCGTTGTCCACCGCGATCTCGGAGGAGTACAGCTTGGCCAGGGCGGCTTCCTTCTTGAAGGGCTCGCCGTGCACTAGGCGCGACGCGGCGTCCCGCCAGGCCAGCCGGGAGGTGTGGGCGCGCATCTCCATGTCGGCCAGCTTGAACTGGATCGCCTGGTTGTGGCCGATCGGCCGGCCGAAGGCGTGCCGGTCCTTGGCGTACCGCACGGACTCGTCCACACAGCCCTGCGCGAGGCCGGTGGCCAGCGCGGCGATGGCGATCCGGCCCTCGTCCAGGATGCGCAGGAACTGGGCGTAGCCGCGGCCCTCGGTGCCCAGGAGGTTGCCGGCCGGGACCCGTACGTCGGAGAAGGACAGCTCACGGGTGTCCGAGGCGTTCCAGCCGACCTTGGAGTACGGGGCACCGACGGTGAACCCCGGGGTGCCGGACGGCACGATGATCGAGGAGATCAGCGGGCTGCCGTCGTCCTTGCGGCCGGTGACGGCGGTGACCGTGACCAGGCCGGTGATGTCCGTACCGGAGTTGGTGATGAAGCACTTGCTGCCGTTGATCACCCAGCTGTCGCCGTCGCGGACCGCGGTGGTGCGGGTGGCGCCCGCGTCCGAGCCGCCGTCCGGCTCGGTCAGGCCGAAGGCGCCGAGCACCTCGCCCGCGCACATCCGGGGCAGCCACTCCTGTTTCTGCTCCTCGGTGCCGAAGCGGTAGACCGGCATGGCGCCGAGGGAGACGGCCGCCTCCAGCGTGATCGCCACCGAGGAGTCGACGCGGGCCAGCTCCTCCAGGGCGACGCCGAGGGCGAGGTAGTCGCCGCCCATGCCGCCGTACTCCTCGGGGAAGGGCAGGCCGAACAGGCCCATCCGGCCCATGTCCCGCACTATCTCGTACGGGAACTCGTGCTGCTCGTAGAACTCGCCGATCTTGGGGGCGACCACGTCGTGGGCGAACGCCTCGACCGTGCGCCGCAGCTCTTCGAGTTCGGGGGACAGGCGGTGGTCCAGGGACATCGTTCACTCCTTGTGGGCGAGGGCGCGGACGGTGCGGGACGGGCTCGGGCGGCCCAGCTGTCCGGCCATCCACACGCTGGTGGCGGTGAGCCGGCCCAGATCGACCCCGGTCTCGATACCGAGGCCGTGCAGCATCCACACCAGGTCTTCGGTGGCGAGGTTGCCGGTGGCGCTCTTGGCGTACGGGCAGCCGCCGAGGCCGCCCGCCGACGCGTCGACGGTGCTGACGCCGTGCTGGAGCGCGGCGAGGGTGTTGGCCAGCGCCTGGCCGTACGTGTCGTGGAAGTGCACGCCGAGGCGGTCGGTGGGCACGCCCGCCTCGTTCAGCGCGGCGAGCAGCGCCTGGACGTGGCCGGGGGTGGCCACGCCGATGGTGTCGCCCAGGCTCAGCTCGTCGCAGCCCATGTCGAACAGGGCGCGGCAGACGCGCACGACCTGTGCGACCGGCACCGGGCCCTCCCAGGGGTCGCCGAAGCACATGGAGAGGTAGCCGCGGACGTGCGCCTGCTCCTCCTTCGCGCGGGTGACCACCGGGGTGAACATGGCCAGCGATTCCTCGACCGTACGGTTGAGGTTGGCCTTGGCGAAGGACTCCGTGGCGCTGCCGAAGACCGCGATGCGGCGGGCGCCGAGGGCCAGCGCGCGGTCCAGGCCGCGGTCGTTGGGCACCAGGACGGGCAGCCGCGCGTCGAGGTCCGCCAGCATCGGGTAGAGCTGTTCGGCGTCGGCGAGCTGCGGCACCCACTTGGGGTGCACGAAGCTGGTCGCCTCCACCGTCGTCAGCCCGGCGTCCACGAGGCGGCGTACGAACTCGGCCTTGACCTCGGTGGGGACGACGGCGGACTCGTTCTGCAGGCCGTCCCGGGCGCCGACCTCGTGGATACGGACCCGGGCCGGCAGGCCGGGGGCCGGGACGGGCATCGGAAGTCCGGAAGCGGTCATGCCGTTGCCTCCTCGGCCGGGCCGGACGGCTGCGCAGCGCCCGGGTCCGGGGCACTCGGGTCCTGGGGCCCGCTCTCGTGCGGATCGACGACGGCGAGCACCTGGTCCATGGCGACCGTGCTGCCGGGGGAGACGCCCAGCTCGCTGACCGTGCCGGCGTGCGGCGCGGAGATGACGTGTTCCATTTTCATCGCCTCGACGACCAGCATCCCCTGCCCGGCGGCCACTTCGTCGCCTACGGCCACCTTCACGACGGTGACCGTGCCGGGCATCGGCGCGGTCAGCGCGTCCATCCCGTGCGCCCCGGCGGCGCCGCGCAGCGTCTCGGCGACCGGGTCGTGGTCCGTGACGTGCCAGGCGTCGCCGTCCCGGCCGAGCCAGTCGTCGGCCCGGTGGAAGGTGTGCACGACACCGCCGACGGTGACGCGGACCCGGCCGGCGGTGACGTGGCCGGTGCCGGTGGCGGCCACCGGCTCGTGGCCGGGGACCTTGACCTGGTGGGCGACGGGCGCCGGGCGGCCGCCGATCCGCCAGCCGTCCGGTACGGCGAAGGGGTCCACCCAGCCGCCGTCCGGCACCGGCTCCAGGGCCGCGTTCCGTACGGCAGCGGCGGCCGCGTACACCTCGGCGGGGACGTCGGCAGGCACCAGCGCGTCCATCTCGCGCTCGACCAGACCAGTGTCCAGCTCGCCCGCCACGACGGCCGGGTGGGCCAGCAGACGGCGCAGGAAGCCGGTGTTGGTGGGGACGCCGAGCACAACCGTTTCGGCGAGCGCGGCGCGCAGTTTGCGCAGGGCGGTCGCGCGGTCCGGGCCGTACGCGATGACCTTGGACAGCATCGGGTCGTACAGGCTGCCGACCTCGGTGCCCTCGGCCAGGCCGGAGTCCGTGCGCACCCCGTCGCCCTGCGGCTCGGCGAGCGCCAGGACCGTGCCGCCGGAGGGCAGGAAGCCGCGCGCGCCCTCCTTGACGGAGACCGTCTCGGCGCAGATCCGGGCCTCGACGGCGTGCCCGGTCAGGCGCACGCCCTCCTGCCCGAACGCCAGCGGCTCCCCGGCGGCGATCCGCAGCTGCCACTCGACCAGGTCGAGGCCGGTGACGAACTCGGTGACCGGGTGCTCGACCTGGAGGCGGGTGTTCATCTCCATGAAGTAGTACGAGGACGGGTCGTCGCCCGGCACGATGAACTCGACCGTGCCCGCGCCCCGGTAACCGCACGAGCGGGCGGCCTGCACGGCGGCCTCGCCCATCGCGGCCCGCGTCGCCTCGTCCAGCAGGACGGACGGCGCCTCCTCGATCACTTTCTGATGGCGGCGCTGGAGCGAGCACTCGCGCTCGCCCAGGTGGACGACGTTGCCGTGGCCGTCCGCCAGGACCTGGATCTCGATGTGCCGGGGGCGGTCCACCCAGCGCTCCACCAGCAGCGTGTCGTCGCCGAAGGAGCCGCGCGCCTCGCGCCGGGCCGCGGCGATCTCGTCGGCGAGCAGCGCCTCGTCCCGCACCAGCCGCATGCCCTTGCCGCCGCCGCCCGCGGACGGCTTGAGCAGCACCGGCATCCCGATCTCGCGGGCTGAGTCCGCCAGTTGCGTGTCGGTCAGCCCGCTCCCGGAGGAGCCGGGGACGACCGGCACCCCGGCCGCCCGTACCGTCTCCTTCGCGCGGATCTTGTCGCCCATCAGCTCGATGGCCCCGGCGGACGGCCCGATGAAGACCAGCCCGGCGTCGGCGCAGGCCGCGGCGAACGCGGTGTTCTCGGCGAGGAAGCCGTACCCGGGGTGCACGGCCTGCGCGCCGCTGCGGTGCGCGGCCTCGATCAGGCGGCCCGCGTGCAGGTAGCTCTCGGTGGACGGCGCCGGGCCGATCCGTACGGCCGTGTCGGCCTCGCGGACATGCCGGGCGTCGGCGTCCGCGTCGCTGAACACCGCGACCGAGCGGACGCCCAGCGCGCGCAGCGTCCGGATGACGCGGACCGCGATCTCGCCCCGGTTGGCGACCAGGACGGTGTCGAACATGCTCATCTGTTCCTTCACTCCCCGCACTCCCCTCACATCCGGAAGACGCCGTAGCCCGGCTCGCCCAGCGGCGCGTTGCCGCACGCCGTCAGGGCCAGCCCCAGCACCCGGCGGGTGTCCAGCGGATCGATGACCCCGTCGTCCCACAGGCGCGCGGTCGCGTAGTACGCGCTGCCCTGCGTCTCGTACTGCTCGCGGACCGGGGCCTTGGAGGCGGCCTCCTCCTCGGCGCTCCACTCCTCGCCGCGCGCCTCCAGCTGGTCGCGCTTGACCGTCGCGAGCACGGAGGCGGCCTGCTCGCCGCCCATCACCGAGATCTTCGCGTTCGGCCACATCCACAGGAAGCGGGGCGAATAGGCGCGGCCGCACATCGAGTAGTTGCCCGCGCCGTACGAGCCGCCGATGACGACGGTCAGCTTGGGGACGCGGGTGCAGGCCACCGCCGTGACCATCTTCGCGCCGTGCTTGGCGATGCCGCCCGCCTCGTAGTCGCGGCCGACCATGAAGCCGGAGATGTTCTGGAGGAAGACCAGCGGGATGCCGCGCTGGTCGCACAGCTCGATGAAGTGCGCGCCCTTCTGGGCGGACTCGGAGAACAGGATGCCGTTGTTGGCGACGATGCCGACCGGGTGCCCGTGGATGTGCGCGAAGCCCGTGACCAGCGTCGTGCCGTACTCGGCCTTGAACTCGGCGAAGCGGGAGCCGTCCACGACGCGCGCGATGACCTCCCGTACGTCATAAGGCGTGCGGGAGTCGGCGGGCACCGCGCCGTACAGCCCGGCGGGGTCGGCCTTGGGCTCCTCGGCGGGCCGCACCGTCCAGGGCAGCGGGCCGCGGCCACCGAGCGTGGAGACGATGGTGCGCACGATGCGCAGCGCGTGCGCGTCGTCCTCGGCGAGGTGGTCGGTCACACCGGACGTACGGGAGTGCACCTCACCGCCGCCCAGCTCCTCGGCGGTGACGACCTCGCCGGTCGCGGCCTTCACCAGCGGCGGGCCGCCCAGGAAGATCGTGCCCTGGTTGCGGACGATCACGGCCTCGTCGCTCATCGCCGGGACGTACGCGCCGCCCGCCGTGCAGGAGCCGAGGACCGCCGCGATCTGCGGGATGCCCGCGCCCGACATCCGGGCCTGGTTGTAGAAGATCCGCCCGAAGTGCTCACGGTCGGGGAAGACCTCGTCCTGCATCGGCAGGAAGGCGCCGCCGGAGTCGACCAGGTACAGGCACGGCAGGCGGTTCTCCAGCGCCACCTCCTGGGCGCGCAGGTGCTTCTTGACCGTCATCGGGTAGTACGTGCCGCCCTTGACCGTCGCGTCGTTGGCGACGATCACCGTCTCGCGGCCGGAGACCCGCCCGACGCCCGCGATCACGCCAGCGGCCGGCGCGGCACCGCCGTACATCCCCTCCGCCGCCAGCGGCGCCAGCTCCAGGAACGGCGAGCCGGGGTCCAGCAGCGCGTCCACCCGCTCCCGGGGCAGCAGCTTGCCGCGCGCGGTGTGCCGCGCCCTGGCCTTCTCGCCGCCGCCCAGGCGGGCCGCGGCGAGCCGGGCGCGCAGGTCCTCGGCCAGCTCCTGGTGGGCGGCCTCGTTGGCACGCCAGGCGTCCGACGCCGGGTCGGCCGCGCTGTCGAGCACCGGTGCCACTTCCGCCGGGTCCATCCGCATCCGTGCCCCCGCCTCCTTCGGCTCCCTCACCACGGCTGCTTCGTACGGCTGCCGCGGACGCCGGGGATCGCCCGGCCGTTAATGGGCGTTAACTTCATTTCTCCCAGGTTAACGACCACTAACCCGCCTGTCTACAATCAGTTGTATGAGCAGCACACACGTCCCGGCAGCCACCAGCCGACGCGAGCAGATCCTCAAGGAGGCGGCCCGGCTCTTCGCCGAGCGCGGGTTCCACGGCGTCGGCGTGGACGAGATCGGTGCCGCCGTCGGCATCTCCGGGCCCGGCCTCTACCGGCACTTCGCCGGCAAGGACGCGATGCTGGCCGAACTGCTCGTCGGGATCAGTGAACGGCTGCTGGAGGGCGGCCGCATCCGCGCCGCCTCCGGGGGCGACAGTCCCGCCGCGGTACTGGACGCCCTGATCGAGGGGCACATCGACTTCGCCCTCGACGACCGCCCGCTGATCACCGTCCACGACCGCGAACTGGACCGGCTGCGCGAGGCCGACCGCAAGCGGGTGCGCCGCCTCCAGCGCGAGTACGTGGAGCTGTGGGTGCAGGTGGTGCGCGAGGTGTACCCGGCGTCCACCGAGGCGGACGCGCGCGCCTCCGTGCACGCCGTCTTCGGTCTGCTCAACTCGACCCCGCACCTCAGCCGACCCGGCGCGCTCCCGGGCCGTACGGAGATGGCGGCCCTGCTGCACCGGCTGGCCAGGGGAGCGTTCGCGACGGTGGGCGCGGACGAGGGTGCGAGCGGGCGCGTGGACGAGGGTGCGAGCGGGCGCGCGGGCGGGGGCGTGGGCGGACCCGGGAGACCCTCCGCCCCCTCGGGCACCTCTGGACAGTCCCGCTGACCGGCGGGTAGCTTTCGGCTGAGCAAGCGCTTAGTCGAGGGGTCGGTGGTGGCCGGCCGGCGGACCTGAGGAGGCGGCGGATGCGTCGTACGGTGTTCAACGAGGATCACGAGGCGTTCCGGGAGACCATCCGCGACTTCATCGCCGCCGAGGTCGTCCCCGTCTACGACGAGTGGATGCAGGCCGGACAGGCCCCCCGCGACTTCTACAAGAAACTCGGCGAGCTGGGCGTCTTCGGCATCGAGGTCCCCGAGGAGTACGGCGGCGCCGGCGAGACCAGCTTCAAGTTCAACGCCGTCATCACCGAGGAGTGCGCCCGGGCCGGCGTCAGCTTCGGCGGCTCCGGCGTGCACACCGCGCTCTGCCTCCCGTACTTCCTCAAGTACGCCACCGAGGAGCAGAAGCGGCGCTGGCTGCCGCCCTTCGTCTCCGGCGACATGATGACCGCCATCGCCATGACCGAGCCCGGCACCGGCTCCGACCTGGCCGGCATGAAGACCACCGCGAAGCTCTCCGCGGACGGCACCCACTACGTCCTCAACGGCGCCAAGACCTTCATCACCGGCGGCGTCCTCGCCGACCGCGTGATCGTGTGCGCCCGTACCGCCCCTCCGACGCCCGAGGACCGCCGCGGCGGCATCACCCTCCTGGCCGTCGACACCACCTCCGAGGGCTACGCCGTCGGCCGCAAGCTGGAAAAGCTCGGCCTCAAGAGCTCCGACACCGCCGAACTGTCCTTCACCGACGTCAAGGTGCCCGTCGAGGACCGCCTCGGCGAGGAGGGCAAGGCGTTCTCCTACCTCGGCCAGAACCTCCCGCAGGAACGTCTCGGCATCGCCATCGGCGCCTACGCCCAGGCAGCCGCCGCCGTCCGGTTCGCCAAGGAGTACGTCCAGGAGCGCGAGGTCTTCGGCAAGTCCGTCGCCTCCTTCCAGAACACCAAGTTCGTCCTCGCGGACTGCAAGTCCGAGGTGGACGCCATGCAGGCCGTCGTCGACCGCGCCCTGGAGGCCCACGACACGGGCGACCTGACCGCCGCCGACGCCGCCTCCGCCAAGCTCTTCACCACCGAGCGCGCCGCCGTCGTCATCGACAAGTGCCTCCAGCTGCACGGCGGCTACGGCTACATGCAGGAGTACCCGATCTCCCGCCTGTACGCCGACACCCGCGTCACCCGCATCTACGGCGGCACCAGCGAGGTCATGCGCTCGATCGTCGCCAAGTCCATGGGGCTGTGAGGCCCGGCAGCCGGCCCCCGCGCCCCGCCCGAACGAAAGCCGCACGCGCGTGAACGACGCCCTTCTCGCCCTGCTCGAACAGCTCGACCTGGAGCCCATCGAGCAGGACATCTTCCGCGGCACCAGTCGCCCGTCCGTCGTCCCCCGGGTCTTCGGCGGCCAGGTCGCCGCCCAGGCCCTGGTCGCCGCCGGGCGCACCGTCCCCGACGACCGCCCCCCGCACTCCCTGCACGCCTACTTTCTGCGCCCCGGCGACCCCGGCGCGCCCATCGTCTACACCGTCGACCGCATCCGGGACGGCCGGTCCTTCACCACCCGCCGCGTCGTCGCCGTCCAGCACGGCCAGCCGATCTTCCACCTCTCCGCCTCCTTCCAGGTGTACGAGGAGGGCATGGAGCACCAGGAGCCGATGCCGTCCGCTCCGGACCCGCTGACCCTGCCGACCGCCGCCGAGATGCTGCCCCGCTACGCCGACCGCTTCCGCGAACCGGGCGTCGCACAGCGCCTCCTGGAGGCGCGGGCCGCCGTCGACCTGCGCTACGTGGACGCGCCGCCGTTCGGCACCGCGGGCGAGCCGCGCGAACCGCGCTCCCAGGTCTGGTTCCGCACGCACGGCAAGCTGGACGGCGACATCGACCAGCCGCTGCTACACATCTGCCTGGTCACCTACGTCTCCGACATGACCCTGCTGGACTCGGTGCTGCTCGCGCACGGGCGCGGCGGCTGGGCGGTCGGCGACGTGGTCGGCGCGAGCCTGGACCACGCCATGTGGTTCCACCGGCCGTTCCGCGCCGACGACTGGCTGCTGTACGACCAGGAGTCACCCACCGCGCAGGGCGGGCGGGGACTGGGCAAGGGCCGGATCTTCACGGCGGACGGGCGGCTGGCGGTGTCGGTGATCCAGGAAGGGGTCATCCGGGTGCCGCGGGGGTGAGGGGGCTGAGGGGGAGGAGTCCGTCCGCCGCGGCCGGCGAACGGACCGAAGAAGTCCCTCGTCTCCTCGTCCCTCAGCCCGTCAGGCCCGCCGCACCCAGCAGGTACGCCGTCAGCGGGTCGTAGTACCGCGGGCTCAGAACGTGATCGTCCAGCGGAATCGTCACCTGCAACGTGCCCTCCGCCTCACCGACGAACAGCGCCGGGTCGTTGCAGTCCGCGAACCCGATGGCGTCCAGACCACGCTGGCCCGCGCACCCGGCCCAGCCGTGATCGGCCATGACCAGATCGGGCAGCGCCTCGCCCGCCCGCTCCAGCCCGTCCAGTACGGCGGTCATCGGCGCGGGGAGTGGGTGTGCCACAGCGTCGCGCCGCGCTCCAGCATCGCCACGTCGGCGAACTGGAACACCACACCCTCGTCCGCCTGCAACCCGTCCGGCACGACGACGATGTCGCAGCCCTGGGCGCGCAGCGCCTCGGCGGTGGCCCGGTGCACGTCCAGCAGCCCGCCCGGGTGCCCGGTCGCGAACAGCACGCGTTCCCGCCCGGCGGCGGCCTTGCGCAGCCGGGCGGCGGCGCGCTCCAGGGCGTCCACCGTCAGCTCGGGATCGATGGTGTCCTGGCCCATCCGGTGACGGGTGTCGTCAATGACGCCGCACCGCTCGGCCATCACGGCGAGCACGTCCTGCTCGTCGGTCCAGCGGTCACCGAGTTCGAGTCCGAGCCAGTAGTGACGGTCTCCGTTGGCCAGCTTGCGGTAGTGGTCGAGGTTGTTCTCGCGGGGAGTGGCGACCTCACCGGCGATCCGGGTCCGTACGAGATGGTCGACGAGTTCGGTGCGGCTGGGAACAGGCGGCAGTATCGGCATGAGGTCATTGTCCCTTGAAGCACCGCCTCATGGACGGGATGTCCACCGGCCGACGCCACATCACCACAAATGTCCATGGGCACCCCGGCACCCGCTGCCTACGCTCACCCCCATGACCACCGCACCCGCCGCTTCCGGCGCCTCCCAGGACCCCACGGGCCCCGTCGGCCCCGTCGACTCCTCCCGCGTCCCCCGCTACGCGGGCCCGGCGACCTTCGCCCGGCTGCCCCGCCTCGACCAGGTGGGCACGGCCGACGTCGCGGTGGTCGGCGTCCCCTTCGACACCGGCGTCTCCTACCGTCCCGGCGCCCGCTTCGGCGGCAACGCCATCCGCGAGGCGTCGCGCCTGCTGCGCCCGTACAACCCGGCCCAGGACGCGTCCCCCTTCGCGCTCGCGCAGGTCGCCGACGCCGGCGACATAGCCGCCAACCCCTTCAACATCAACGAGGCCGTCGAGACCATCGAGGCCGCCGCCGACGACCTCCTGGACACCGGCGCCCGCCTGATGACGCTGGGCGGCGACCACACCATCGCGCTGCCCCTGCTGCGCTCCATGGCCAAGAAGCACGGCCCGGTCGCGCTGCTCCACTTCGACGCGCACCTGGACACCTGGGACACCTACTTCGGCGCCGAGTACACCCACGGCACCCCGTTCCGCCGCGCCGTCGAGGAAGGCATCCTCGACACCTCCGCCCTCTCCCACGTCGGCACCCGCGGCCCTCTCTACGGCAAGAAGGACCTCGACGACGACGAGAAGATGGGCTTCGGCATCGTCACGTCGGCGGACGTCATGCGCCGTGGCGTGGACGAGGTCGCCGACCAGCTCCGCCAGCGCATCGGCGACCGCCCGCTGTACATCTCCATCGACATCGACGTCCTGGACCCGGCCCACGCCCCCGGCACCGGCACCCCGGAGGCCGGCGGCCTGACCTCCCGGGAACTCCTGGAGATCCTGCGCGGCCTGGCCGGCTGCAACCTCGTCTCCGCCGACCTCGTGGAGGTGGCCCCCGCCTACGACCACGCCGAGATGACGTCGGTGGCGGCCTCCCACACGGCGTACGAACTGACGACGATCATGTCGCGGCAGATCGCGGCGTCGAAGGGCTGAGCCCAGGTGCGCGGCTCCGGCGCGTCGTGAGGCGCGTCGGGGCGGGGCCGGTCGGGGCGTGGAGGGGCTGGACGGGGCGGGTTACAGCGTGTCCGGCCGGTAGAACTTCCGGTACAGCGCGATGGCGTCCGACGGCGGACGGAGCGGCACGCTGCTGATCTCCCCGGTGTCCTTGGCCACGACCACGCACGTCCCGCCCGGGTTCCGCGGCGGGCGGCGCCGGCCGTCCGGCGTGGTCTTCGGCCGGGGCGGCAGCTTCGCGTACACGAGATACCCGATGTCGAACTCGTGCACCCGCAGCGGGGCGGGCGTGCCGTCGGGCCATACGGGGGCGTACTCCGTACGGGCGATCGCCAGCGCTTCGTCGGCGTTCGCCGGCACCGGTCGGTCGGCGCCGGGAGATCCGGTGTCGGGCATGGGCTTCCTCTGGTTCCTGATTCCTGGTTCCTGTTTTCCGGGCGTCCGGCGTGCGGCTTATGGCTTACGGTTTCCGGCTTACGGCTTACGGCGTCCGGCTTATGGCTTACGGCGTCCGGCTTCTGGATCTTCGGCTTCCGGTGGTGCCTACGGCTGGTGCCTACGGCTGGTGCCTACGGCTGGTGCCTACGGCTCCAGCCCCGGCTCGTTGAGCAGCGTGTCCCAGACCTCCCCGGCGGCGGCCGCCGGATCGATCCCGGCGAGCCACGCCTCCAGTTCCGCCCGGGCTTCGCGCTCGTCCTCGGTGAGCGAAGCGGACAGCAGGAAGCGGTGCCATCGCATCAGGCACACCAGGGCGACGAACTGCGGCAGGGAACTCGCCGCCAGCTGCTCCTCCACATTGGCGGACACGCACAGGACGCGCCCGGTCGCACAGTCCAAGAGCAGGTCCCCGCCGAGAAGTTCGCCCAACCGGTAGTACGGCCCCGACCGCTCGGAATCCGCTGGCTCCTGACCCGGTAGCTCCTGCTCCGAAAGTTCCAGATCCGAAACCTCCAGGCCCAAAACCTCCAGGCCCAAAACCTCCAGACCCGAAAGCTCCAGAATTCCTTCGGTACGCAGTCGCCGGGTGTCGAGCGTGAGCATCTCCGTCAACGGCATCCCGCGCCCGACGAGCCAACGGGCCGCCTCCGTACCCCGCAACCCCTCCGGCAGCTCCGACTCGGACGGGCGGAGCAGACAGTCCGCGCCGAACACCGCGGCGAGGAGTTCCGCGGACGGGTCCCTGAAGGCGTCGGCGAGCGGACGCGGCGCGACCGAACGGGCGTAGCCGTCCAAGAGGGGCGCCGCGTACCAGGGGGACGTTTCCTCCGTCGTGTCCTCGGCCGGGTCGTCCGACAAGAACTCCACGGCGAAGACACCACGGCGGCCGCCGAGCACCGCGAGGTTCCCGACCCGCACGCCCTCCGAGATGTCCCTCGGGCAGCGCGGCATGAAGGCCGCCGCGGACGCATGCGGGGCGGGGCGCCAGCCGCGGGAGGTGTTGACCATGGGCCGGACGGTCGAGTCCGATGCCTCGTCCCCGGCGCCGTCCGACTCGCTCTGCCGCTGCCCCGAGTGCAGGGACCACGTCCACGTACTCTCCAGGTCGTCGCTGGAAGCGCGGACCGTCCGCTCCGTAGCGGTGAGTTCGCTGATGCCGGACGGACGGAGCAGAGTGCCGTCTCCAAAGACGGCATCGGCATCCCCTTCGTGGAATACCCCCACCGGACGCAGATCGCTCCACAGCGTCCGCCACCGCATCTCGACCCCCGAAGCCAGCACGGCGTCCGCGCCCGCCCCGTCCCCTCGGGCGGTCGCGAAGTGATGCAGCCAGGAGGCCCATTCGCTCTGCCGCATCGGCTCCATGGCGAACCGTTCGACGAAGCACAGGTCCGCGGCGACGGTGTCCGGCGGTACGTCCTTGCCGAAGGCGGCGCGTACGGCCTCCATCACCGCGTCGGGGGACAGGCACGCGAGGAGCCGGCGGTCCTCCGCCATCTCCCGCAGGCGTCCGGAGGCCGCGGCATGGCCGGGTACGGCCTGGGCGGCGTACCGCGCCAGCGCGTCACCACCGGCCCAGCCTCCCGGATACGGCCGCGACGAAAGCCGTTCCCCGAGCACTTCCGCGACCCGTACATGTGCCGCGACAGCCTCCGGTCCGGAGGGACGCAGCGCGCGAGCCACGCCTTCGTGGACGAACGCCACGCCGCCGCCCGTGGTCGGGTCGTCCGGCACCCACCGCAAGGTGCCGGTGTGCTGCGGCAGGAGCGCTTCGAGCGCTTCCGGAGCGCTGCGCTCACCGACCACCTCCATGCTCTCGCAGAGCACGCTCCAGGCGTCGAGAGGGACCACCGGAATTTCTCCCAGGGCCAATGCGCGGATTTCGGCGGGACATTCCTCGGGCGAGGGAAGGGAAATGCCGGATTCCATACGGACGAGGCGGGGCGACGTACCGCTTCCCGCCCCGCCGCGCGGCTCTGCTGTTTCCATGACGACGTGTACATTCGCCCGTCGTGCTCTGCCCAACCGGGAAACGCCTCGCGAAATACGTCCGGGCTCGTCGGTGGTCCGGAGCGTCCCCGCCCTCTGCACGTTCGCGAGCAGCACGGTATGACTGCCGCGAACCCGCTTCACCAGGACGTCGAGACTCTCCGTGCCGGCCTTGTGCTCACGCTGCACCCCGCACGCGTCCAGCACACGGAGGACCACGTCATCGGCGCGCAGCCCGGCACAGTCGATCGTTACGGCCTCGGACACCTCCTGGCGGACCAGCTCCAGGACCCGGCTCTTTCCGGAACCGGGCGGACCGGCCACCCGGACCACTCCGCTCCCACGGCCGAACGCCGAAAGCGCTTCCAGAACCCGGCCGGCCGCGGCGACATGGGCTTCCTCGTCATGTCCGTCGGTCATGGTCACACCCTACTGGACTGTGGAATTGCGATGGTTGTCAAGCATTTCGACCGAGAAGACGCCCGTTCCTGCATCAGTTTTCCGATCCTGACTCCGACGCATTCGCCTGCTGGGCGTCGCGCAATTCGAGCCAGATCTCGCCGACGATGTTGAGATGGTCCTGGATTTCCTGGTCGACCATGCGTTTGATGTCCGCCTTGGTCATGTCCTGCGGTTCGTCGGAATCCGGGTCAGGAACCCAGGCGCCGCTGCGGTACGTGGTCGCGTAGTGCACCGTGGTCCCGTCGGAGTGCCGTACCAAGTAGGGGGAGCACTCCGCGTGTCCGGCGCCCTTGACGGTTCCGCAGGGCTCGCGTTCCGTGAACATGGCGTGGATCTGGATGTGCTGGTCGGGGTCGCCGCCCCGGGCCTCGTTCAGCCGCTTCACATATCCCACGAGGTGCGGCTCGGAATGCGCGGTGCTCACACCCTTCTCGCCCGGCGGAATCGAACTGTCGACGATGTAGTTCGTCTTCCCGGAAACCGGGTCGTACACCTCGATGACGGCGTAGTTGCGGCCGGTGAAGTCCGGCCGCGTGGTGGTGGCTCCGTCCCCGCCGGCCGCCTCCTTCAGCTCGGAACGGTCCCGTCCCTCGTCCATGAGCGTCTGGAAAAGGTGATCGCGTACGTTGCGGGAGAAGTCCTTCCCGTCCATGAACGTCGCCTTGCGGTGCTGCTTCACACCACGGGAGAGCGACTCCTCCGCGGCCTTCGCGTCGTTGCTCTGCCGCTTCTTGTCACGGGGCAGCGGCGTTTCACGGTCCGGATCGTCCTCCCACTTGTACGGGCGGTCCACCGGGAAAGGCGAGACCCCGACGGCGTGACTCTCGTGGAAGGAAAGGCTCAGGCGCGCGAGAATCGAGACGACCGCACCCCGTTGACCGGCATCCAGGTCCGCGAAGCCGTCGAGCCGGTTACCGAGCTCGTCCGAACTCAGGGTGAATCGGGGCGGTTCATTCGCCGAGCCGTTCCCGTTCCCGTCCCCGCCGTCCGGTGATCCGTCGGGATCGGTGGCCGGCTCGCCCTGCTCGGGCGTCAGATGCCGGATGAGATCTTCGACGCTGCCGTCGGCCACCCAGTCGCGTACCCGGTCGTAGACGGTGTCCATGTCCGTCTCGTAGACGTCCAGGTTCTCGCGCAGTTCTTGCTGACCCTTGTCCGGCAGGACCCGGACATTGTCCGGGAGATGGTCGGGCGACTGCCCGTCCGGCATACCGGATTCCCGGTACTTGCTCTTGGGCCCGTCGCCCTTCTCCCCGCCCTTCTCTTCACTCTTCCCTTCGTTCTTCTGGTCGCTCTGACCCTGGTGGCTCGTGCCGTCGGTCCCTGCGGGATTTCCGGGCGGGCGCCGCCCCGGAGTACCGGGAGAAACGTCGCGCCGGGTGCCCGGATCGCCATTTCCGGCGGGAGGCGTCACGGGTACGGGCTTGCGGTTCGCGTCGAGCGGGATGGCGAAGACGCCGTGGTCACCGCTGTGCAGGGGCGCGTCACCGCGGCGGCCCGTCTGGGCGTCGATGTAGGTGATCGCGCCGTTGTGGTTGACGACATTCCACGCGTGCGCGCGGCCGTCCGCGCCCTGCGTGACGATGACGGCCTGGGAGCCGTGACCGGAGCGCCGAAGGGTGTCAGCCAGGCCGTCGAACGCCTGGCGACCGTTGCCGTAGTCAGTGAAACGGGCACCGAGCGCGCTCTCCAGCCGGTCCCGGCCACCCGCTTCGCCGCGGTCGGACGGCACTCCGTCAGACGTGAGGTCGGGAGTGCGGGCACCGGCGACGGTGGCCGTACCGGCATACGTGTCGGCCGTGGACAGCGCCACGTCGACACAGTTGTTGCTACGGCCCGGCGCATCCGCCCCGGGTTGGTTGATGTAGTCGGTCCAGTTCCCCTCGTTCGGATCGGGGTGGCGCTGCGGGATGCCCTCCGGCGTACGGGGGACGGCCGATTCGAGGACGCGCTGATGCTCGGGGTCGGGATCGAGGATGCCGCCGGGGTCCGTACGGGGGCGGGACTCCGCCGCGGGGCGGGGGCCGGCCGGGTCTCCGTAGGAAGGTTCGTTGCCGTCGTTGCCGTCGTTGCCGTCGGTGTAGTCGCCTGAGGCGTCGCTGTCCGAGGCCGGAGCCTCGGCTTCCGCCGGGGGATACAGCGGCCGGGCATCGGCGTCCAGCGGAATGTGCCAGACCTCGCCCACGTCCGCGGTGTTGATGGGACGGCTCATCACCTCACGGGACTGGGTGTCCACCCAGACGACGGTCCCGTTGTGGTTGACGGCGTTGAAGAGATGGGAGGAGCCGGGCTCCCCGTCCTCGTCGAGGTAGCCGACCCAGACGACGGCCGCGGCACCGTGCCCGGCGTTGCGGAGATCCTCGGCGACCCGCTCGTACGACTGGGCGTCGTCACCCGCGTGCTGGAACTCCGCGCCCAGCCAGTGCTCGACGTTGCTCTCCCCGTCCCGCTCCCCGAATCCGCCGTCCTCCATCCGGGGCGCGGACACCTGCGGGTTGCCGTACCACGTCTCCAGGAAGGACCGGCTGCAGTCGGCACAGTTGTCGTCCCGGCCCGGCTCGGTGATACCGCCGTCGTTCTGGAGATCGGACCACTCGCCGTACGGATCGGGGAACCGCTGGAAGCTCCCGTCCTCCGCCAGCGGAACCGCGTCCTCCAGGGCCTGCTGGTCGCGCGGGTCCGGGGGAGGAGCCCGCCCTCGCCGTCCCGGAGCTCGTTGCGGAGATCGTCGAGAGACGGTGCGTAGTAGGTGTCGTCAGGGGTGTCGGAGGCGTACGGATCATCGGATACGTACGCGTTGTGGTCATGGGAAGGGTCGGGATCGGGATCGGGATCGGATTCGGGGCCGACGGGCTCGGAGCCGGACTCGGCTCCGGGTTCGCTGGGCGCCGGGGAGTTCCCTACTCGGTCGGTGGGTGTGGGTGCGGGTGTGGGTGCGGGTTTGGGTTCGGTTTCGGGCGTACCGGTCGGGTTCTGGGAGTTCGGCTGCTGATTCTGAGGGCTCGGCTGTTGGTTCTGGGCCTGGTTCTGGGGCTGGTTCTGGACCTGGGCGGGGTCGTACGGGGTGCGGTTGGCGTCGAGGGTGAGGTGCCAGACGCCGTCGGCCGCGGTGTTGACGGGCTGCGTGCTGATCTCGCCGGTCTGACTGTCGACCCATACGACGTGCCCGTTGTGGTTGACGGCGTTGAAGACGTGAGCGCCGCCGCCCGAACCGTCCGGGTTCTTGGGCCAGGTGACAAGGACGGCGGCCGCCGCGCCGTGCCCGGCCTGGCGCAGTTCGTCGGCGATGTTGGCGTACGCGTCCTGCGAGTTCGGGCCGGAATGACGGAACTGGGTGCCGGCCCACTGTTCGATGTTGCGGGTGCCGTCCCGTTCGCCGGAGGCCCGGTCGATCCCGCCTTGGCCGTCAGGGTCGTAGGTACGGACCGCGGACACCTGCGGGTTGCCGTACCAGGACTCCATGAAGGAACGGGTGCAGTCGGCACAGTTGTTGGAGCGTCCGAGGACGGTGGGGCCGCCGTCGTTCTGGTACTGGGCCCACGGCTGGAACGGGTCGTTGAACGCGCGCGGGCTGCCGTCCGGGTTACGCGGGAAGTTCGCTTCCAGGGCCTGCTGGTCTTGCGGGTACGGCGAGTACAGACCGCTCGGCGCGTGGTTCAGGCTGGCGCGGACGTGCTGGATGCTCGGGCGGCTGGGGTCTTGGGCGACGGGAGGCTGGTGTGGGGGCTGCTGAGGCGTTGGTTGAGGTTGGGGCTGAGGGGGTGAGTGGGCTGAGGCGGCTGATGCTGGTTCTGGTTCTGGGACTGTGGTGTCTGCTGCTGTGGCTGGTGCTGGGAGGAGGCTTGGTGGGGCGCCTCGGCCCGATGGGGACGAGTGGGTCCGTCGAGGCGCCGGTTGTAGGCGGGGCGTTCGGGGTCGCGCTGCTGGCTGATGTCACGGATGGCCTGCGAGCCGTCGGGGCGACGGTTGGTTCGGGAGGGGGAGTGGTGTTGGAGGTGGCGTTGGGAGGAGCGGTGGTGACGCCTTGCGTGGGGACGGTGGGTGCGCCCATGACCGGGCCGGGGGTCGGGGCGATGTTCTGCTGCGGTTGTTGTGCCTGCTGAGGTGTAGAGGGCGTACTGGTGCTGGTGGGGTCCGCGCTGTGCTGGGTGGGCGGCGGCGCGGTCATGGTGGCGGCCGACTGGGTGGAGACGGAGGTGTCGTTCCCGTCCACCGTCGGCATGGGGTCGCCAGGAGCCGGGTCGCGGTGCTGGATCGGCTGGCCGGAGGACGGTGAGTGCTGAACGGGAGCGCCCTGCGGGGGAGCGCTTACGTGGGGAGCAGACGTACGGCCGCTGCTGCCGTTGCCGGAGTTGTCCGGCGTACCGTTGCTGCTGCTGTCACCGGCGTTGTTGCTGGGCGGGTTGCCCGCCATCGGCTCGTGGGCGGGCGTGTGCTGCTGCTGGGGAGCGGCAGCGGATGCTTCCGGGGACGGGCCGGGTGCTGGCTGGGTGGTGACGCTGTTGGGGTTGTTGTCCGGATGGGGGCGGGCCGCGTCCGGGGTGGTGTCCGGGGCGGGCTGGGCGGTGATGTTGTGGTTAGGGCTGTTCGGGTTGTCGTGCGGATCTGGGCGCGCCGCGTCCGGGGTGCGGTCCGGTGCCGGCTGGGTGCTGACGGCCTCGTGAGGGGTGTTGTGGTCGGCGGCCGGCGTGTTCTGTCCGTCCGGGCTGCCGGTGTGGGCACTGCCGTACGGATTGTGATCGTTTCCGCCCTGGAATCCGGCGTCGAAGGGCGACCGCTGGTCCGGGGGCGGCAGGGGCTGTGCCCGGGGAGCGTCGCGATTGCCGTCCGGGCCTGGAGCGGAACTGTCGGACGCGAAGGAGGGCGTACGGCCGGACCCCGTATCCGTACCGGCGGTCGAGTCACCCGGACGAGGCGTGTGGGACGAGCCCCCGCCCCCGTCAACGGAGCGGCCACTTCCACCACCGGCCCCGGCCTCACCTCCGGCCCCGGACCCGGCTGCGCCTCCGGCCCCCGCCCCGGACCTTCCGCCACCTCTGCCACCTCCGCCGGCGCTCTCCGATCCGCCGTCTCCCGAAGATGAGCCGCCGTCTCCCGCGCCGTCACCGTGGCCGGCGGCGGAGTCCAGGCCGTGGCGGGCGCGGTGTCCGGCGCGGTGACCGGCGCCGTCGCGCAGGCTCTCGCCGAGGGTTTCGCCGGTGTTCTTCAGGGCGTCCTTGCCGGCGGAGATGCCTTCCTTGGCGGTGCGCTTGAGGTCGTATCCGTTCTGGGCGCCGAAGTTCTGGTTGACGGTCTGGGCGATCAGGTCGGAGGCCATGGCCTCCAGGGCGGAGATGACCGGTTCCTTGGCGGCCTCCGCGATCGCGTCCAGCAGTTGCTTGGCCACCTCTTTGAGGATGCGGCGGACGATCTCGCGGGTGGCCAGGGTGCCGGCCGCGGCGCCGATCTCGGACAGGCCCAGCGTGAAGGGTGCCGCCACCTGGGCCGCGATGATCTCAGCCGCCAAGATCACCAACTGGGCGATGACCGCCACCTTCATACCGATGACCAGCGCTGCGGCGGCCTCCAGGGTGAAGGCGATGGCTTCGGCGGCCTGGCGGGCGTCGTCGAAATAGCCCGAGCCGGCCCCGAACTTCTCCCAGGCCTTGCTGAACCCCTCGACAGCGTCTCCGGCGTTCGCCGCGAGTACGTTGCTCGCGGCGGTGTGGCCGATCGTCTGGTGGGTGGTGACCTCGGACGCGAACTGCCGCCACACATGGGCGCATTCGATCAGCTTGTCCTCGTCGGCGGTCGGCCAGTTGAAGCCGAGCATGTCCAGGACCCATTCCAGTGAGTCCGGCAGCATGAGAGACAAGGCGTAGCTCCCCCGTGAAAGTGCGTGTACGGCGCGCCGGGGATCGGCGGCGGCCGCTGTGCGGCGGTGTCGGTGGTGGTGGATGGCGGTGGACGGTGGGCCGGTGGAAGTGACGGCGGTCGCGCGGTGGCCCGTACACGCTCGGGAGTGGCGGGCAATGAGGAGCCCTCAGGGATTTCGCACCGGCGCCGCGTATGCAAGGCCGGCCGGTCGCTGCGTACGGCCTGGGGCGACGAACGCCGAGAATCGACTGTCGGCGGGATAATCGATCATTCGCCTGAAGCGGCGAGCGGCTTGAAGTTCAGTGCCGGCTCCCATCGGCCACCGGCCCCGAACTCACCATCTCGCGAACGCACCGCCCCGGCTCGGCGGTGCGTCACCCCGGCTCAGTGATGCGCGGGCCCGTCCAGCCGTGCGCTGACCTTCGGGGCGGCGAGCGGGTCCGACCAGCCCTGCTCGTTCGGTACGTGCTGCTTGATCAGCGCGTCACTGAAGTCCTCGCCCTCCGCGTAGTGCTTGGACATGGAACTCAGCGCCTTGCCGATTTCTTCGAGCTTCGACGACAGATGGCCCATCGACTCGTACATACCGTCGCGTACGCCCTCGTAGACCACACCGAACTTCTCGCCGATCTCGTCGTCGCCCCACGGTGGCGCCCCGGCCTTGCTGTCGAACGTGGTCAGCCCGCTGACGAACTGCTCACCGAACGATTTTTCCGGCTCTTTCTGGCCGCCGCCCGCCGGTGGTGTCCCGGGCGGTCCGGCGCCCAGCGCGCTCAATCCGTCCATCAGCCGCTTGACCGAGCTCTGGAAGTCCTCGCCCAGCTTGACGAAGTTGGCGCCCTCCGTCTTCAGCGACTCCACCTCGGTCTGGAATCCGCCAGCTCCCACAACGCCCCCGTGTTGTCCGTGCCGTCACCTGATGCACAAAGAGATGTTCATGCCAAAGTCTAGATGTTGCCAACCCTCGGGACGAGAGTGGACGTCGGTGCGACGCTGAAGTGCCACCGGCACAACTCGCACGACCGGGTCGATCACCCGTACGCCTCAAGTGGTCCCGTATCAGGACGTACTGGGCCGGTACCAGCGGTGGTAGATCTTCACCGCTTCCTCCGGCGGATGGTTCGGCAGATGGGTCACATCGCCGTTGACCTTGGAGATCACCACATTGCTGCCGCCGGGGTCGGCCGGTGGCGCCTGCGGGTCCGCCGGAGCGGGCCAGCTCGCGCGTACCAGGTAGCCGACGTCGAATTCGTGGACGAAGAGGCCGGACGGGCCGCCGGGCGAGCCGATTTCAGGGAAGTAGCGGCGGCTGATTTCCATCGCTTCCTCGGGCGTCGTCGGCACCGGCCGTGGTCCGTCGTCCGCCGTACCCGGGTGCGGCGGGGGCGGAGGCGGCGGAGGAAGGGGAGGTGTGGGCTGCTGGCCGGAAACATGGCCCGGGATGTCGGACTCTGCCATGAATTGCCCCTCCTTCGGCAGGGGTTCTGCCGGTGATCATGCCAAGGTTTGCGTCAGCGGTGGTCAACTTAACCCACGACGCGCCCGGCCGCGCGGTTCTCCTCGGGGGCGACTTTCATCAGGGTGGCCGAATCCTCTGCGCCTCCTCCGTGAGGATCGTCCGGACGGCGCCGCCTTCCGGAATGTGCCGCGGGCGGTTCGACCAGTTCTCGATGAGCAGCAGGTCCAGCTCGCCGTGCAGCAGGGCGGGGAGCAGGTCGGCCACCTCGCCGTCGCGCACCGACGGGGTGAGGCGCGGATAACGAGCGGCGGGGGCGGTCGGCGCGGCGGGCATCGGGCAGCAGAATGCGGAGCGCGCTGCCCACGGCGCCGACCCGTAGTGGGCTCAGATCTCCTTGTCCAACGCGGCCAGGTCCCGCTCTGCGGCGACCAGTTCGGACATGACCGCGGCCGCGCGCCGTCGCGCTGACCACACCCGCCTCTTCGGTCCTGTACGCCCTGCCCGCTTACGGTGCTGGTGCGGGCGGAGGCCACGGTACGTCGACCAGCGCGGGGATCAGCTGCTCCTCTTCATACGCGAGGTGGGTTCGCAATTCCGCGGACATGCGCTCCAGATCGGTGAGGAAACGTTTCGGATCGGCGGTGCCGATGTCCGCCAGAAGAGTCAGCAGATCGTTCTGGATACGGGCGATGGTGCGGTGTCCTCCTGGAGCCGGTCCAGAGCGGGGCGCAGTTCGGGGTGGTGGTGGGCGACGGCCGGGAATATGTGCGCGTCCTCGCCGGTGTGATGGAATTCCAGGCTCTGGCAGAACGCCAGGCAGTGCTGCCGGATCTGTAGCCCGAGCCCCGGGGCCGGCGGCGCCCCGGGCCCCCGGTGAGCAGCCCGCGCCGCGAGATGGGCTTCGGCCTCGTCGCGTACGTGCCGCAACTGCGCGCGCAGCCACGTATGCACCTGTACGAGCTTGTCGGCGAGAGAGGTGACGGCGGCCGGATTCTCTCCGTCCGCTTCCGTGTACTCGGGCTCGGCGGACTCCAGCGCCACGACCGGCAGCGTGCGGGACGTTGCCGCCTGATAGTCGGCGTACCCGGGAGCCACGCTCACCACCTGCGCGAACAGCCGGTCGCGGCGCTCACCTTCGGCAGGGACCGCGATCGCCTCGAACTCTTCAGTACCGAACTCCACCCGCACCTGCGGATGCGCGAGCAGATTGCGGTACCAGTCGGGATGCTCCGGCGCCCCGAGATTCGACCCGACGACGAGCAGCAGGCCGTCGTCGCGGACGCACCCGAGGGGCACGGTGTGCGGCTTCCCGGACACGGCGCCGGTGGTGGTCAACAGAAGAAGGTCACTTCCCTCGAACGGGCCACCGACTTTTCCGCCGTTGGCCCGGAACTCGGTGATGACCGATTGGTTGAAGGACTGAGACATGCTGGTGTCGCTCTCCGAAAAGTAAAAGGAGTGAAGAAAGGGAGGAGGAGGTGAAGGGAAGGGAGGAGGGGAGGAATGGGGATGCGGGGAGCGCGTACGCACGCTTACGGCGCGCGGCAGTCGCCGCGCGCGGCCTCGTTCGGGGAGGTCACCGCTTACGTGTCACGAATGACACGCGCTCCACGTCGTAGCCGTACGCAGAGCGCCGAGCCGGAACACCGGGACCGCAACGCAGAGACCAAGAAAGACCAAGAAAGACCAAGAAAGACCAAGAACCGGAAACTGGAACCGGACACCCGAAGCAGAAAAACCCGAACCCGGGAAATCAAAAGCCGGGAAACCAGAAACCAACCCGGGCACGCGATCACGCGATACGCCGCCCCGCGCGCACTCGGCGCGCCGATGTCAGGCTCAGCCCGTGGAGTATGAACTCATGGCGTCGTCCCTGGAGAAAAGGTGTGTCGCCCGACTGCCGGCCGGCCCACTGCTTTTTGGCCGACGTCACGCGCACACGCGTTCCTATTAGATCCAGCGGCCGACGGCTCGTCAACCGGGTGGCGCCGGCGGGTCCCCGTACTCCGGCTGCCACATCGCGTCCTGCACCGCCTGGACGACATCGTCGGGAGCCACGCGCGCGACTCCTTCGCCGACGGCCGCCCGTACCACCGCGACCGCGACGGCGGCCGAAGAAGCCCGCAGATTTTCCACCTGCGGCAGCAGCGGCGCTCCCGGACCGCCGCGGGTACGCCCGTCGACCTGCCCGGCGACCGCGTCCGCGGCGGCCAGCAGCATCCCGGGCGTCAGCCGCTCGGCGCGCGAGACCACGACGCCCAGCCCGAGCCCCGGGTAGACGAGAGCGTTGTTGGCCTGGCCGATGACGTGCCGGACGCCGTCGATCTCCACCGGGTCCACCGGGATGCCGGCCGTCGTCAGAGCCTTGCCGTCGGTCCAGCGCAGCAGGTCCGCGGGCATCGCCTCGATCTTCTCGGTCGGGTTGGAGAGCGGGAAGATGACGGGCCGCTCGACGTGTTCCGCCATTTCCCGCACGATCTGCCGGGTGAAGGCACCGCGTACGGTCGAGGTGCCGATCAGAACGGTCGGGCGCACGTTGCGTACGGCCGTCAGCAGATCGATGCCGTCCCGCCCGGCGCCGCGATTCCGCGCATCACCACTATCGTCCTCCCCGTTCTCACCCTCCCCCTGTTTCCCAGCCTCCCCCATTTCTCGACCTCCCCTCTGGGCCGGGCGTAGCCGCGCTGATAGTCGCGCAGCCCGTCCATGTCGTCGATCAGCAGTCCCGGCCGGTCGACGAGCCAGATGCGGCGGGTCGCCTCGTCGCCGTCCAGGCCGTCGCGGACCATCGCCTCGCGGAGTTGGTCGGCGATGCCGACGCCCGCTGTCCCGGCTCCGAAGACCACGACGCGCTGCTCGCGGAACGGCACGCCGGTGACATCGAGCGCGGACCGGACGGCGGCGAGCGTGATGGCGCCGGTGCCCTGCATGTCGTCGTTGAACATGCGGTAGCGCTCGCCGTACCGCTCCAGGAAGCGCCGCGCGTTGCCCGCGCCGAAGTCCTCGAAGTGCAAAAGCGCGTCCGGGTACAGCGTCGAGACCGTGTCCAGGTACGCGGCGACGAAGGCGTCGTAGCGTTCGCCGCGCGTCCGGCTGTGCCGTACGCCGAGGTACAGCGGGTCGTTGAGCAGCGTCTCGTTGTCCGTGCCGACGTCCAGGATTACCGGCAGGCAGCGCCCGGGGTCGATACCCGCGGCGGCCGTGTACACCGCCAGCTTGCCCACCGCGATCTGGATGCCGTGCACGCCCCAGTCACCGATGCCGAGAATCTGCTCGGCATCGGTGACGACCACCAGGTCCACCTCGTCCGGCGCGAGTTCCAGCACTTCGAAGGAGCGGCGCAGATCCTGAGGCCGGTCGACGGAGAGGAAGACGCCGCGCGGGCGCCGGTACTCGTGGCTGTACGTCTTGATCGCTTCGCCGACGGTCGGGTCGTAGACGATGGGCAGCAGTTCGGCGAGGTGTTCGGTGATCAGCCGGTAGTAGAGAACCTCGTTGCGGTCGTGCAACTGCTCCAGATGGATGTACGCGGCCAGGTCGTCGGGCTGACGGCGCAGCTGCTCGTACGCGCGCCGCGCCTGCTGGTCCAGTGTGAGCACCGCGTCGGGCAGCCGGCCGACGAGACCGAGGCGGTCGCGTTCGGCGGCGGTGAAGGCGGTCCCGCGATGGGCCAGGGGATCGTTCATCACCCACGGGAGCCGCGGCTGTCTGCTCATACGTACGCACTCTCCGGCGCTCGTCTGCCGCCTGCCCGGCCAGTCTCACGCGAGAGCCCCGTCCGCGCATCCGGTGGATACGGGAACGGGGCTGTGACCTGCGTGGGTGCGGTTCCGTCGTCAGTCCGGGCGGACGGGGCTGACGCGGCCCTGCAGCAGTCGCGACAGGGAGGAGTGCACGTCCTCCACCGAGCGGTGCGGCTGGAACGACAGCCAGTCCAGCGCCGCGACGAGCACCATGCCGAGGAGGGCGGAGGCCGTCAGCGGAATGTCGAGTTCCGAACTCAGCTCGCCGACGTCGACGGCGTCCCGCAGCACGTCCTCGACGACGGCGACCGCCCGGCCCCGTACGGACTGCAAGGTCGGCTGCCAGACCCGGTTCGTACGCCAGAGTTCCGCCACGTACAGCTGGGTGAGGGAGGGCGAGCCGGCGATGAAGTCCAGGCCCGCCCGGATCATCGCGTCCAGCGCGTCGACCCGGGTGCCGCCGTCCACCCGTACCGCCCGGTCGGCGGCGTCCCGGAGGGAGGCGGCGAGCAGGTCGACGCCGTCGCGCAGGAGTTCCTCGTAGAGGACGTTCTTGCTGGCGAAGTTGTAGTAGACCGTTCCCTTGGCGACGCCGGCGCGTTCGGCGATCTCGTCCACCGTGGTGGCGGAGAAGCCCTGTTCGGCGATGAGGGTGACCGCGGCGTCGAACAGCTTGCGCCGGGTGGCGCCGCGGCGGGGCCCGTGGGCCGGGGTGACGGCTTCGGGCCCGGCGCCGGGGGCGGCGCCGCGAACGGCGCCGTCCCCGTGCCTGCCCCGGTGCTCGGTGCGCACGCTCACAGGCTCAGTTCCGGGTGCAGGTCCTTCATCCGTACGACCTGCCGGCTGCGCGCCGTCAGCGACGTGAGCGCGAGCGCGGCGACCGTGAACACGGCCAGGACGATCGAGCCCTGCCACACGATCCCGAGGTCACCGCCGGTGATGAGCCGGCGCAGGCCGTCCACCACGTAACTCATCGGCAGGAAGGGGTGGATCCAGCCGAAGAATCCGGGGCTGGTCTGCACCGGGTACGTACCGCCCGCCGACGTCAGCTGGAGCATCAGCACGACGAGGGTCAGTACGCGGCCCGCCGGACCGAACTGTGCGCCGAAGAACTGGATGATGGCGGTGAACGCGGCCGTCGCCAGCAGCAGGAAGCCGATGGTGGCCCCAGCGCGTTCCATCTCCAGGCCGAGGCCCCAGTGCAGTACGGCCATCAGGGCCAGCACCTGGACGACGCCGATGGCGAAGGCCGGCAGCCAGGACCCCAGCGCGATCCGCCAGCCCGGCGCCCCCGCGGCGAGCGCGCGCTTGCCGAGCGGTGCGAGCAGCATGTAAGCGACCATCGCGCCGACCCACAGGGACAGCGGGATGAAGTACGGGGCGAGTCCGGTGCCGTAGTTGGGCGCCTTGTGCATCGACTTCGAGGCCAGCTCGACCGGGTTCGACATGACGTCGGTACGGGCGTCGCGGTCCTTCTTGTCGTAGTCCGGGATCTTGTCCACGCCGCTGTTCAGGCCACCGGCGAGCTGGTTGGAGCCGTCCTTGAGCTTGTAGACGCCGCCCTTGAGGTCGATCGCGCCGTCCTCAAGCTGCCCGAGGCCGTCGCCGATCTTTCCGGAGCCGTTCTTGGCGTCGCCGAGCTTGTCGTGCAGCTGACCGGCACCGTTGGCGAGGTCACCGGCACCGTTGGCGAGCTTTCCGCTGCCGTCGGCGAGCTTTCCGCTGCCGTCCACAAGCTTTCCGCTGCCGTCCACGAGCTTTCCGCTGCCGTCGGCGAGCTTGCCACTTCCATCGGCGAGTGCGCCGATACCCTGGGCGAACTGCCCTGCGCCCGTGGAGACTTTCTGGGCACCGGCATTCAGTTCGTTGATCTGGCGGATTGCGGTGTCCGCATTGTCACCGATCGCCGGTACCTTCTCAGCGACCATCGCAGCCCCACGGTGCAGGTCGCGAAGCTGGGTACGGAGGTGCTGAAGGTCCGCCCGGGCGATGATGGCGTTGACCTTCTCCGCAGCGTCGGCGGCCACGGCGCTGCCGGCCGCGACGCCCTTGAGCTTGGCGCAGTCGACCTTGCCGGTGGCGGATCCGCCACAGCTCTCCTGGTAGAGAGCCTGGGCGTCTTCGGCATTCTTCCGCGCCTCGGCGGCGGCCTTGGCGGAGTTCCCCGGCAGCTTGCCGAGGTCGTCGTCGAGAGCCTTGCTGAGGTCGGCGACGACGCGTGCCTTCTCGGCGATCTCCTTGCTGTGCGCCTTCAGGAAGGGCAGGTCCTGCTTGGCGATGCCGTTGACCTTGTCGGCGAGCTGCTTCGTGCCGGCGGCTACCTGGCCGGCGCCGTCGCTGAGCTGCTTGGCCTTCGCGCCGGCGGTGGCTACTCCCGAGTTGAGCTGCTTGGCGCCCTTGTTCAGATCACCGACACCGTTGTTGAGGTCCTTGGCGCCCTTGTTCACGGCGCCCGCGCCCTGGCTCAGCTCACCGGTCTTGTCGCGCAGCGTCCCCGCGCCCTTGCTCAGGTCACCGGACCCCTTGCCCAGCTTCCCCAGCCCATCCGTCAGCTCACCGTTCTTGTCCTTGGCGGTGCCCAGGCCGTCGGCGAGCTTGTCCGTGCCGTCCTTGGCCTTGCCCAGGCCGTCGTCGAGCTTGGTGGCGCCGTCGGCGGCCTTCGCGGTCTGGTTGTGCAGATCCGAGAACGACACAAAGATCTTGTCGAAGAACTCCCGCGACGACTTCGCCGAGGTCTTCGCGCGGATCTCCGAGAAGATCGTCTTGGAGATCGAGCCGACGATGTAGTTGTTCGCGTCGTTCGTACGGACCTGGAGCGCGCCCGTCTCCGGGTGGTCGCCGGAGCTGGAGGCGATCCGCTCGCTGAAGTCCTTCGGAACGGTCAGGGAGAGGTAGTACGTACCGTTCTCGACACCCTTGGCGGCGTCGGCGGAGCTGACCTCCTCCCAGTTGAACGTCTTGCTGTCCTTGACGTTCTTGACGAGCTCGTCGCCGGCCTGGACCTTCTTGCCGGCGGCGGTGGCGCCCTGGTCGTCGTTGACGAGCGCGACCGGGATCTTGTCCAGGTTCGCGTACGGATCCCAGAACGAGCACAGGTAGAGCGCGCCGTACAGCAGCGGGATCAGCATCAGGGCGACGAGGCCCAGCCGGGGAGCTTGCCCCTGCCGAAGCGCTTGAGCTCAAGCGCGGCGAGCTTCGGCGAGCGCATGGGCTGCTTCCTCCTCGTGGATGTCGGTCGTACCGGCCGTGCCGGTGGTCGAAGTGGGGGCGGGGGAGGTGGATGCGGCGGTCGCGGGCGCGGTCCGTACGACGAGCGCGTCGCGCGGGGCGGTGCTGGCCGCCGCCACCACCGTCGTGCCGTGCAGGGCCAGGTCCCGCAGCATCTGCCAGGCCTGCGAGCGCTCGGCCTCGGAGAGTTTGAGGTCGACGTCGTCGACGGCCACCAGCCGCGGGCCGTGCATGACGGCCAGCGCGAGCGAGAGCCGCAGCGCTTCGATGCGTTCCAGGTCCCGTACGGCGGTGCGCAGTCCCTTGGGCAGGGTGGCGGGGTCGAGGCCGACGGCGGCGAGCGCGGCCTCGATGCGGGCCCGCGTCGCCTCCTTGTAGCGGCGGCCCCAGGGCAGCCGGGCGCCGAGCGAACCGGCCATCCGGTGGCCCAACAGGGCCTGCTCCTCCAGGTGTTCCCCGGCGGTCAGGGCCGGTTCCAGGTCGGCGATCCCGGGGACGTGCGCGATGGCGGTGAGTCTGCGCACCGTACCCATGCGCTTGGGGAGGGGAAGCCGGCGACCGTCGCGTGGCCCTCGGCGATCTTCATGCGGCCGGTGAGCGCCAGCAGGAGACAGGTGCGGCCGGAGCCCGAAGGGCCCTCGACAGCGATCAGCGCACCCGGGTCCGCGGTGAGGTGGACGTCTCTGAACGCCCACCCCCGCGGGCCTTTCACTCCGATTCCCCTGGCGTTGACCGCCGCCCCCTGGCGGGTGGTGTCCACGGCCCCTCCTTTGTTCTGACTGGTCAGTCTAAAAGTGTGCCGTATGGAGTGGGCTATTGACCAATCAGCGCGCGATCCTGTGAACTCCGTCATGTGGCGGGTGGGGCGCTCCGATGCTTTTGGGGCGTTTGTTGGTGATGTTCTCGGTGTGGTCCGTGGTGCTGAGCGCACGGCCGCACCGGTTGGACACTTGCGACGGAGACCGATGACTCACTCGGCCAAACTGATCGCCCCGCTCCTCGCGGGGGCCCTCGTCACGACGCTGCCACCGGCGTCGGCGTCGGCAACCACTCCGGCATCCAATGCGGCATCCACTTCGGCTTCGGGCGCTTCGGCGGCAGCGGCGGCGCAGGCCGCCGGGCCCGCCCAGTCGTCCAGCGCCTCCTGCGCGCCGCAGGATCTGGAACGTTCCAGCGCGCGGCCCTCCGTGGGGAATCGTTCCGCCACGGACGACGGCGACGGCTGGACACCCACCGCCACCCGTATCGACCCCAAGGACGGCCACCACGCCTTCGTCGGCAACGGCTACCTCGGCCAGCGGATAGCCCCCAACGGCGCCGGCTACACGGCCCCTGGCGAAACGACCGGCTGGCCGCTGAAGACACCGCGCTACGACGGTTCCTTCGTCTCCGGCCTCTACGCACGCGGCCCGCAGAACCTGAAGGGCCGCCAGGCCATCGCCGCGCTCCCGACGTGGACCGGCCTCGACGTCACCGCCGCCGGCGACCGCCCGCAGACCTTCGACTCCGCGACCCCGGCGGGCCGCATCTCGAACTACCGCCAGACGCAGTTCATCCGCTGCGGCCTGGTCCGTACGTCTCTGACGTGGACGGCCGCCGACGGCCGCGTCACCGACCTCGTGTACGACGTACTCGCGGACCGCACCAGCGCCCACACCGGCGCCGTACGGCTGCGCATGACGCCGCACTGGGGCGGCCGGGCCACCATCACCGACCGTCTCGACGGACGCGGCGCGCGCCGTATGACGCAGACCGGCGGCGGTGCGCGGCCGGGCGGCCGCACGATGGACGTCACCTTCCGTACGGACGGCACGAAGACGGACGGCGCCATCGCCTCGGCCCTGCGCCCCGGCTCCCAGGTCCGCCCGCAGGACGTGAACGCGAAGCAGACGACGACACGGCGCGAGGGCGCGCGGAAGGGCGCGGGCGGCGACGCGGGCGCGGCCAAGGACTTGAGCAATCAGCAGAGCGTGACGTTCCCCGTACGGGCCGGGCGCTCCTACGAGCTGACCAAGTACGTCGGTGTCGACACCGCCCTCACCTCCCGCACTCCGCGCGCCGCCGCGACCGCCGCCGCACAGCGGGCCGCGGACCGGGGCTGGGACGCCCTGTACCGCAAGCACGCCGCCGCCTGGCGGAAACTGTGGCGCAGCGATGTCGAGGTGAAGGGACGCGGACAACGCGACCTACAGGCGTGGGTGCGCGCGGCACAGTACGGCCTGCTGTCCAGCACCCGACCCGGCAGCAGCGACAGCATCAGCCCGGCCGGGCTGACCAGCGACAACTACGCGGGCGAAATCTTCTGGGACGCCGAGACCTGGATGTACCCGGGACTCCTGGCCGCCCACCCCGACCTGGCCAAGTCCGTAGTGGACTACCGCTACAAGACCCGCGCCGGAGCTGCCGCCAACGCGAAGAAGCTGGGCTACCAGGGCCTGTTCTACCCGTGGACCAGCGGCAGCAAGGGCGACCTCTGGAACGAGTGCCACAGCTGGGACCCGCCGCACTGCAAGACGCAGAACCATCTGATGGGCGACGTGTCCCTGGCCGCCTGGCAGTACTACCTCGCCACCAAGGACACCACCTGGCTCCGCGAACGCGGCTGGCCGGTGCTGAAGGGCATCGCGGAATTCTGGGCCTCCCGCGTCACCCGTAACGCCGACGGCAGCTACTCGATCAAAAACGTCGCCGGTCCGGACGAGTACAGCAACGGCGTGAACGACGGCGTCTTCACCAACGCCGGCGCGGTCACCGCGCTGCGCAACGCCGGACGCGCCGCCGCGCTCCTCGGCGAGTCCGCCCCCGCCGCCTGGAAGGACGCCGCCGACCGCATCCGCATCCCGTACGACGCGAAGAACGACGTCTTCCAGCAGTACGACGGCTACAAGAACACGATGATCAAGCAGGCCGACACCGTCCTGCTCATGTACCCGCTGGAATGGCCGATGTCGCAGCGCGCCAGGACCGGCACGCTCGACCACTACGCCGGCCTCACCGACCCGGACGGCCCGGCCATGACCGACTCGGTGCACGCCGTCGCCGCCGCCGGAGCCGGAGAGCCGGGCTGCTCGACGTACACGTACATGATGCGTTCCATCAAGCCGTTCGTACGCGGCGCCTTCCACCAGTTCTCCGAAGCGCGCGGCGACAAGGCCGGCGCGGGCGACCCGCACGCCGGATCACCCGCGCAGGACTTCCTCACCGGCAAGGGCGGTTTCCTGCAGACCTTCACCAACGGGCTGACCGGAATGCGGATGCGCGAGGACCGGGTGCACCTGGACCCGACGCTGCCGCCGCAGCTGTCCGACGGCGTCACGCTGCGCGGGCTGCGCTGGCAGGGACGCACGTACGACGTGGAGATCGGCGCGCACAGCACGACGGTACGGCTGACGGCGGGCGCGCCGATGCGCGTCGAGTCGCCGGAGGGGAGCGGGTGGTGAGCCGTGGCGTACCGCTGACGCTCAAGACCCGCCGCCCCGACCTCGCGGCGACGGACAACGCGGCCCGGTGCGCCACGGCGCGGGCCACCTCGGAGGAGCCCGGTATGTACGCGGGCGCAGCGGTGGACGGCAACGCTGCCACCTCCTGGACGCCGGACGGACCCGACGGCACCCTGACCGTCGACCTCGGTAAGTCGTCACGGATCGGGCAGATCTCCCCGCACTGGAAGGGCGGTGAGCCCGCCTCGTACGTGGCGCAGGTCTCGACCGACGGCAAGCACTGGTACGGCACCGGGTACGACGGGCGTACGACGGCCCGCTACGTACGGCTCACGGTGCACGGCGCCGAGGCGGCGAAGGACGGCCGGCGCCCAGGGCTCGCGGAGCTGACGGTGCAGAAGGCCGCGGGGCCGGTGGCCGGGGAGTAGCCCGGAGCGGTTCAGGACTTCCCTCGGAACGGCCCGGATCGGCGGCGTGTCGATGACGTATCGGTGACGCAGCGATCCGGGCCGTTTTTCTTTGACGCAGTCAATGGTTCGGTTGCTGGGCGGATCGCTAAAAGGACCGCTGGTCGGATCGCTGGACGGACCGCTGGTCGAATGGGCTCTGGTCACTGCGCTGGTCACTGATCTGGGGCACTGGCCCGGGTCACTGGCCCGGATCACTGGCTCGGGGCATCGATCTGGGCCATTGGTCTGGACCGAAAGTGACCAATCCGTCCCCTGAACGAGACATCTGTGACCGCTTCCGTCACATAGTGTCCGGACACGCACGGTGTGTCTGACCTGGGAGGGGAACTGTGCGTACGGGTGTGAAGTATGTGGTCGGCGGGGTCTTCGCGGCGATGGTGGGTGCGGCCGGCGTGGGCGCGTACAACATCTACGAGGCGTTCTCCGACGACTCCGGCACGTCCGGGACAGCGGCCGGTACGACCGCCTCCAGACAGACCGGTCCACCGAGCGAGGAAGAAGTGCGCGACACCGCGCGCGACTTTCTCGCGGCCTGGAGCAAGGGCGACACCGAGACCGCCGCCCTCCTCACGGACAACGCCGAGGGCGCACGCCAGGCGCTGACCGGCTTCCACGACGAGGCCCGGGTGTCGAAGGTGACCTTCGAGGCCGGCCGGAGCGACGGCGCGAAGGTCCCCTTCCACGTCACCGCCGAACTCTCGGTAGGCAAGGACGAGGACACGGCCGAGGACAAGGCTGAAGTCGAGGGCAAGGGCGGACCGGAGCACGCCACCTGGTCGTACGACTCCGCGCTGCGCGTCGTACGCGGCAAGACCACCGGCAAGGCGCTCGTCGACTGGCAGCCCACCGTGGTCCACCCCGCCCTGCACCGCGGCGAGAGCCTGCAGACCGGCTCCGACGGCGCGCCGCCCGTCAAGGCGGTCGACCGTAACGGCACCGAACTGGACGCCGAGGCCCTCCCCTCGCTCGGCGCCATCCTGCCCGCCCTCCGGGAGAGCTACGGGGAGAAGGCGGGCGGCGTCCAGGGCATCGAAGTGCGCGTCATGGGCGAGAGCGGCGAGCCGGGCAAGACGCTGCACACCATCGTCAAGGGACGCGAAGGCACGCTTCGCACGACGCTGGACGCGAACGTTCAGCGCGCGGCCGAGGCGGCGGTCAAGGACTACCGCCAGGCGTCGGTCGTCGTGGTCAAGCCGGGCAGCGGAGACATCCTCGCGGTGGCCAATCACCGTACGGACCAGTTCAACGCGGCCTTCCAGGGCCGGCTGGCGCCCGGCTCCACGATGAAGGTCGTCACGGCCGCGATGCTGATGGAGAAGGGCCTGGTCTCCGCGGGCAAGAGCGTGGAGTGCCCGAAGTACGCGTCAGCGGGCGGGCGCTCGTTCCACAACCAGGGCATGTTCGCGATCAGCGGCGGCACGTTCGCCGACAGTTTCGCGCGCTCCTGCAACACCGCCTTCATCGGCCAGGCCGACCGCCTCTCGGGCACGGACCTGAGCAATGAGGCGCAGGAAGTCTTCGGACTCGGCAAGGACTGGAAGGCCGGGATACCGACGTTCGACGGCAGCGTTCCGCAGAGCGACGGCGCGGACACCCCGGCGGCGCTCATCGGCCAGGGCCGCGTCCAGGCCAACCCGCTGAACATGGCGTCCGTCGCCGCCACCGCCAAGGCCGGGTACTTCTCCCAGCCCGTCCTGGTCTCGCCGGAACTGGACGGCCGGCCGGTCGCCCACGCGAGCCGCGCGCTTCCCCCTCGGTCGCCGCGCAACTGCGGGCCATGATGCGGCGTACGGCCGTGAGCGGCACCGGCGCGCGGGCGATGGCCGGACTCAGCGGCGACATCGGTGCGAAGACCGGTTCGGCGGAAGCCGACGGACAGGGCGACGCCAACAGTTGGTTCCTCGGTTACCGCAACGACGCCGCGGCGGCCGCGGTCGTCCAGCAGGGTGGTCACGGCGGCGACGCGGCGGGCCCGATTGTCCGAAAGGTGCTCGCGGTGCGCCGCTGAGGGGAAGGGTCGACACTGGGGCGTGCCCGCGTCGGGGCCTGCCCGCATCCCGGGGGCACGCCTGCCCCCGGGCGTCGACGAACGGGAGGACCCCTCGTGCGCGTACGTTCCGCGGTTGTCCGTGTCACCGCAGCAGTGCTGGCCGCCGGCTGTCTCACGGCGTGCGCCGAGGGGGCACCGGCGGCGGACCAGGACCGGGCGGCACCGACCGCCGCGGACTCGGCCGCCTCGGCCACCGCCGGCCGGGCCGACTCGTCCGCCGCGGGACCGGGCGCGTCCGCCGCTTCGGCACGTACGGACAAGAGCGGCGGTCACCCTTCAACCACGGGCGGCCGGACCTCGGGCTCCTCGGGCTCCTCGGGCCTCTCGGGCTCCTCTGCCCCCTCGGACCAGAACGACCGCCCCTCGGCCGCAGGCGGGCACCCCTGCTCTCCGTCCGTCTCCCTCGACCGCTACTCCGACGCCCTGGACAAAACCACCTTCCAGGGCGCCTTCGTGGGCAACCTCTCCGCCCTCACCCGCGACACCGACGGCTCCCTCGCAGCCCTCTCCGACCGTTCCGTACTGATCGGTCTGGACGGACGGAGTCACCGGCCGGTACGGGCAGCCAAGATCACCGACGAGAAGGGCGCCGCCCTCGACGCCGAGGGCCTGGCCGTCGAACCGGGCGGGCGCTACCTCGTCTCGTCCGAGACGGAACCTTCCGTACGGCGGTACGACCGTTCCGGCGCGCTCCTCGGACGGCTGCCCCTCCCCAAGCCGCTCCAGGTCGAGCCGGCCGGGCGCGCCCGGTCCAACCAGACCTTCGAGGGCCTCACGCTCGAAACCGGCGGCCGCACGCTGACCGCCGCCATGGAAGGACAGCTCACCGGCGACGGCAAGGACAGCGCCAACCGCCCCCTGCTGCGCTTCCAGACCTGGCAGCGGCAGGGCTCCGGATCCCGGCCCGCCCCGTACCGACTGGGCCGGCAGTACGCGTACCCGGTGGACGCCGGACTGGGCGTCTCCGAGATCGCCGCGCTCCCCGACGGCCGACTGCTCGTCCTGGAACGCGGCTTCACCGCCGGCGTCGGCAACACGGTCCGCCTCTACCTCGCCGACCCGCGCCGGGCGAGCGACGTCAGCGGCGTCGGCGGACTGCCGGGCGGCAAGGCCGTACGCCCCGCCCGCAAGAAGCTCCTCGCCGACCTCGGCGCCTGCCCCTCCCTGGGCGCCCCCGCGCACCAGCCGCAGGCCAATCCGCTGCTGGACAACATCGAGGGCATGGCGATCACCGGCCGCGCGCCCGGCGGACGGCTGCGCGTCCTCCTGGTCAGCGACGACAACGAGAGCGCGAAGCAGATCACCCGCCTGTACAGCCTGACGGTGCGGCCCGGCGGCCGCTGACCGTTGACGGCGTCAAAGGTTTTCCCGTTCCCGATTGTTGCGGCGGGATGAAATCCGCTGCCCACGGCGTTGATGCCTCCTGGTGAACGACGAGATGCGGGAGGCAGCGCGTGACGGGGACGCGGAGCGGTCCATCGGAAAAGGGCGGCGGCTGGGCACGGCGGCTGACGCGCCTGTGCTGGCAGTACAAGAAGGACGTACTGCTCGCACTCGGCTCGTCACTCGCCGGAATGGGCGTGATGGCTCTCGTCCCGCTCATTCCGAAGCTGATAATCGATGATGTCATCGTCAGCCACGACCGCCCGCTCGCCCCGTGGGCGACGCTGCTGATCGTCGCCGCGCTCGCCGTCTACGCGCTGACGTACGTACGCCGCTACTACGGCGGACGGCTGGCCCTCGACGTCCAGCACGACCTGCGCACCCGGATGTTCCGGTCGATCGCACGGCTGGACGGGCACCGCCAGGACGAACTGAGCACCGGCCAGGTCGTCGGCCGGGCCACCAGCGATCTGCAGCTCATCCAGAGCCTGCTGTTCATGCTGCCGATGATGATCGGGAACGTACTGCTCTTCGCGATCTCGCTGGTCGTGATGGTGGTGCTCTCCCCGCTGCTCACCCTCGTCGCCCTGGCCGTCGCCCCCGCGCTGTGGTTCATCGCCCAGCGCAGCCGCGACCGCCTCTACCCCGCCACCTGGTACGCGCAGAGCCAGGCCGCCGCCGTCGCGGGCGTCGTCGACGGCGCGGTCTCCGGCGTCCGCGTCGTCAAGGGCTTCGGCCAGGAGGAACAGGAGACCGGCAAGCTGCGTACGGTCAGCCGCCGCCTCTTCGCCGGCCGGCTCCGTACCGTACGGATGAACGCCCGCTACACCCCCGCCCTCCAGGCCGTGCCCTCGCTCGGGCAGGTCGCCATGCTGGCCCTCGGCGGCTGGCTGGCCACCAACGGGCAGATCACCCTCGGCACCTTCGTCGCCTTCTCCACCTACCTCGCGCAGCTCGTCGCGCCCGTGCGGATGCTCGCGATGATGCTGACCGTCGGGCAGCAGGCACGGGCCGGTGTGGAGCGGGTCTTCGAGCTCGTCGACACCGAGCCGATGATCGAAGAGCGCCAGGACGCGCTCGAACTCCCCGCCGACGCGCCGGCCACCGTCGAGTTCGAGCAGGTCTCCTTCGGCTACGGCAACGGGCGGCCCGTGCTGGAGGATTTCTCGCTGCGTATCGAGCCCGGCGAGACCGTCGCCGTCGTCGGCACGTCCGGCAGCGGCAAGTCCACCGTCTCGCTGCTGCTGCCCCGCTTCTACGACGCGACCGCGGGCCGGGTCCTGGTGGGCGGGCACGACGTACGCGACCTGAGCCTCGCGTCGCTGCGCGCGGCCATCGGCCTCGTACCGGAGAACAGCTTCCTGTTCTCCGACTCCCTGCGCGACAACATCGCCTACGGAACTCCGGACGCGACCGACGAGCAGATACGTATCGCCGCGCGTGCCGCACAGGCCGACGGCTTCATATCCGCCCTGCCGGACGGATACGACACCGAGGTCGGCGAACAGGGCCTGACCCTCTCCGGCGGCCAGCGCCAGCGCGTCGCGCTGGCCCGCGCGATCCTCACCGACCCGCGGCTGCTGGTCCTGGACGACGCGACCTCCGCCGTCGACGCCCGCGTCGAACACGAAATACACGAGGCCCTGCGCGGGGTGATGGCGGGCCGTACGACGCTGCTGATCGCCCACCGCGCCTCCACCCTCGCCCTCGCCGACCGCGTCGCCGTCCTGGACGGCGGCCGGCTGGTCGACATCGGCACGCGCGAGGAACTGGAGAGCCGCTGCGAGCTGTATCGCCGGCTGCTGACCGATCCGGACGAGCTGGGCGGTACCGGTGAGTCGGGTGGTGCCGGTGAGCCGGGTGGGACCGATCAGCTGGAAGGTTCCGGCAAACTGGGCGGTACCAGCCTGGAGCGCCCCGGCTTCGGCGGTGAATCCGCGGCGAGCGGCTTGCTGGAACGCCCGGTCACGGCGGATTCCGGCGCCGTCGCTCCGCCCGCAGCGGTCCCCGACCACCGCGTCAACGGCATCACTCCGTACTTGTGGAAGCGCGCCGAGACGGAAGCTGACACTGAGCCCGGCCTGTCCGCCGACCCGGATCTCCTCGCCCGGGTCGCCGCCCTCCCGCCCGCGACCGACACCCCCGACATCGACGAGGAGCGGGCCGCCCGCCCCGAGAAGTCCTACGGTCTGCGCCGCCTCCTGCGCGGTTTCGGCGGCCCGCTGGCCGTCGCCCTCGCTCTGGTCGCCGTCGACGCCGTCGCCGGACTGCTGCTTCCGGTCCTCATCCGGCACGGCATCGACGACGGCGTACGGCGCGCGCAATTGGCGGGTGTCTGGACGGCTGCCGGTCTCGCCCTGTTCGTGGTACTCGTCCAGTGGGCGGCCCAGATCGGCTCGAACCGCATGACCGGCCGCACCGGCGAACGCGTCCTCTACTCGCTGCGCGTCAAAATCTTCGCCCAGCTCCAGCGCCTCGGCCTCGATTATTACGAGCGCGAACTGACCGGCAAGATCATGACCCGGATGACGACGGACGTGGACGCCCTGTCCACGTTCCTGCAGACCGGCCTGGTCACCGCCGTCGTCTCCGTCCTGACCTTCTTCGGAATCCTCGTCGCGCTTCTGGTCATCGACGTCCAGCTGGCCCTGGTCGTCTTCGCCACCCTCCCGCCGCTCGTCATCGGTACGTACTTCTTCCGCAAGCAGAGCGTGAAGGCGTACGAACTCGCCCGCGAACGCATCAGCGTCGTCAACGGCGACCTCCAGGAGAGCGTCGCCGGACTGCGGATCGTGCAGGCCTTCCGCCGCGAGCGCAGCGGCGCCGACCGGTTCGCCGAACGCAGCCACGCCTACCGCGCGGCCCGCGTCCGCGGCCAGTTCCTGATCTCGGTCTACTTCCCGTTCGTCCAGCTGCTGTCCTCCGCCGCCGCGGCGCTCGTTCTGATCGTCGGCGCCGGCCGGGTCGGCGACGGCACCCTCACGGCGGGCGCACTGGTCGCGTACCTGCTCTACATCGACCTGTTCTTCGCCCCCGTACAGCAGCTCTCGCAGGTCTTCGACGGCTACCAGCAGGCCGCCGTCTCGCTCGGCCGCATCCAGGAACTGCTGCGCGAACCGACCACCACACCCCAGGCCGAGAATCCGCGCGCGGTGCGCGAGCTGGCGGGCGAGATCACCTTCGAGGACGTGCACTTCCGGTACGGGGGTGCCGGCTCCGAAATCACAACCGGAACCGTCACCGAAGCCTCGGGAGCCTCACGCAGCTCCGACAGCTCCAAAGTCTCCACCGCCTCCGACGGCTCCACCGTCACAGCCCTCTCCGGCATCGACCTGACCATCCCCGCCGGGCAGACCGTCGCCTTCGTCGGTGAGACCGGCGCGGGCAAGTCCACCCTGGTCAAGCTGGTGGCGCGGTTCTACGACCCGACCGCCGGCACCGTCCGCGTCGACGGCACCGACCTGCGCGAACTCGACCTCACCGGCTACCGGCACCGCCTCGGCGTCGTACCGCAGGAGTCCTACCTGTTCCCCGGTACGGTGCGCGACGCCATCGCGTACGGACGGCCGGACGCCACCGACGCCGAGGTGGAGGCCGCGGCCCGGGCGGTCGGCGCGCACGACATGATCGCCGGACTGGACGGCGGCTACCTCCACGAGGTCGCCGAACGCGGCCGTAACCTTTCCGCAGGCCAGCGCCAACTGCTCGCGCTCGCCCGCGCCGAACTCGTCGACCCCGACATCCTGTTGCTCGACGAGGCCACCGCCGCGCTCGACCTCGCCACCGAGTCCGCCGTCAACGAGGCCACGGACCGGCTGTCGGGACGGCGTACGACGCTCGTCGTGGCGCACCGCCTGACCACCGCGGCCCGCGCCGACCGGGTCGTGGTCCTCGCCCACGGCCGGGTCGCCGAGGACGGCACCCACGCCGAACTCCTGGCCAGAGGCGGCCGCTACGCCGAACTGTGGCGCACGTTCACGGGCGAGGAGGAGCCGGTGGCGGCCTGAACGCCCGCCGCGACGCCCTGCCCACCGAGGTGCCGTGCGCACCGGCCTCCGGCCGGCCGCTGAGCTGACCGGACGCCGGAGGGCAGGCGGTCGGCGGTCGGCGGTCGGCGGTCGGCGGTCGGCGGTCGGCGGTCGTCCGCGCGACCCCCTACCACCGCTCCTCTCGGAAAAGAAGGGGCTGGTGGGACCGTTGCCGCGCCGATAGGTTCACCCCGACCTTTGCTATCCCAAGGGGAGGGTGCAATGCGTAAGGCCATCAGATGCCTGCTGTCACTCGCGGTGCTCATGGGCACGGCGAGTGCGGGCACGGCGTCGGCGACCGCGGCCACCGCCGCGAAGCCGAAGGCGACCGACATCAAGGACCGGATCCTGGCGATCCCGGGGATGAGTCTCGTCCAGGAGAAGCCGGTCGACGGCTACCGCTTCTTCGTCCTCAACTACACCCAGCCGATCGACCACCAGCACCCCTCCAAGGGGTCCTTCCAGCAGCGGCTGACCCTGCTGCACAAGTCCGTCGACCGGCCCACGGTCTTCTTCACCTCCGGTTACAACCTCAACACGGACGTACGGCGCAGCGAGCCGACGCAGATCATCGACGGCAATCAGGTGTCGATGGAGTACCGCTACTTCACGCCGTCGCGGCCGCAGCCCGCCGACTGGAAGAAGCTCACCATCCGGCAGGCGGCCAACGACCAGCACCGCATCTTCAAGGCGCTGCACCGGATCTACGACCAGAACTGGATATCCACCGGCGGCAGCAAGGGCGGCATGACCGCCACTTACTACCGTCGCTTCTTCCCGGACGACATGGACGGCACCGTCGCCTACGTCGCGCCGAACGACGTGAACGACAAGGAGGACTCGGCGTACGACCGGTTCCTCCGCACCGTCGGCACCGCCCAGTGCCGCAAGGACCTCGCGGACCTGGAGCGCGAGGCGCTGCTGCGCCGCGGCGAGATCGTCAACCGCTACGCGAAGTGGGCGCAGGACAACAAGAAGACCTTCAAGCTCGTCGGCAACATCGACAAGGCGTACGAAGTCCTCGTCACCGACCTGGTGTTCGGCTTCTGGCAGTACCAGCCGGCCGCCACCGCCTGCCCCGAGGTCCCGAAGAAGACCGCCTCCACGGACGAACTGTGGAAGTGGATCGACAAGGTCGGCGGCTTCGACAGCTACACCGACCAGGGTCTTGAGCGGAACCTGCCGTACTACTACCAGGCGGGCACCCAGCTCGGTGAGCCGAGCTACAAGTACGACCAGCTCAAGGGCCTGCTGCGCTACCCGGGCATCAACAACTCCCGGACCTTCGTGCCGCGCGACATCCCCCTGCACTTCGACAAGCTCGCGATGCGCGACGTGGACCGGTGGGTGCGCCACCACGGCGAGCGCATGATGTTCGTCAACGGTGAGTGGGACCCGTGGAGCTCCGAGCCGTTCCGGCTGGGCTCCGGCTCCGAGGACTCGTACGTCTACAAGGTCCCCGGCGGCAACCACGGCTCGAACATCGCGAAGCTGCGGGAGGCCGACCGCAAGAAGGCGACCGAGGCGCTGCTCGAATGGGCGGACGTCGACGCTCCGCAGGGCGCCGCGGCCGCGCCGCTGGCTCCGTACGACAAGAAGCTGGACAAGCGGGACGACTCGAAGATGCAGATGCTGCGTCCGTGATGTCGTCGCGCGATGTGTGAGGCGAGGCGTGTGACGCGGTGCGTGTGACGCGAGACGCGTGACGCGTGCGCCGGGGGCGTGCACGGGGCGCATGACGCGAAGTGCGTGATGCGCCACGGCCCTGCGCTTCACAGGCGGCGGGCGCACCCGACCGGTGCTCCGCCGCCCAGCTGTACGTACAAAACCGTGTCCGCCGGGCAGGCAGCACGGGTGCGGACCGCCGCTGTCACTTTGAACTGCGGCGCGTGGATCCCCGACCCGTCACAGGCGGTTTCTTTCACCTCGCCCTGCCGCGACGGGCGGACGCAGTCCCCGACGATGGTGCGCGGGCCGCCGCCCCCGCCGGGATCACCGGGATGCGGCGCTTCCAGATTGCGCATACAGGCGTAACCCTGCGGCACCGCGCCGTCGCCGTTCCCGTCGGAAGCGGGCCGGCGTTCGCTGATGTGGAGGACGAAGTCCGTCCGTTCCGGACACGGCGGGCCCTGCGCCTGCGGGCCGTCGTGCCGGGAGAGCACCAGGGCCGCGGCCTTCTCACTGCGGCAGGACACTTGGTGGAAGACCGTACGCCCGCGACTGCTGCACGTACCCGGCGCGAGAAACGTGGCTACCGGAGACGGAGAAACGGTCGCCGCACTGCCGTTTTCACCCCCATTTCTCTTCCCCTCCGCATTCCCGTCACCGTTCGCGGCCGAGCCGCTGCCGTCGCGCTGGCAGGCGGTCAACATCACGAGCAGCACAGCCGCCGCCACGCGGCCCACCGTGCCGCCCCCGTGCCCTTTGACCCGGCGCATCGCGGCCCCCTGCGTCCCCCCCGGTGCGTGCACCTCAGCGTGACCCGCCCATTCGGGCGCACGCCAGGCTTAACGGACGCATTGCGCACGAGGTACGGGCCGCGCAGTATCCAGCGCTGCGGGGCCGGCGGTACCCGATCCGTACGAGCCTGCGGAACACGTTCCGTAAGGGCACTGCCGGTGTAGGAGCTGGAGCCGTACGGGGTCCGGCAGCGCCGAAGCCCCGTACAAGCGCCCGCCGTCGGCTCAGTATCAGTACGAGAGCCCGTACCCGACCGGGTGAAGAACGCTCCCCGGCGCATCAGCACGCATCACCGGCACCGGCAACTTCCCCTCCGGATCACGCCGTCCGGCGATCACCCGGGCCGCGGCCCGCAGTTCCACGTCCGTCCAGGAATAGGTGGCCAGTGCCGCCCGTACGCCCGGCAACTGCGCGACGTCGTACGGATTACGCACGGCCACCTGAACGACCGGCTTGCCGGTGCCCAGTAGCGCCTCGACCAGGGCGCGCTGCGGCGACGACGCCGTGACGTTGTACGTCGCCACGATCGCCGCGTCCTGTGTACGGAGCGCCGAAACCGCCCGGTCGATCAGTTCCCGGGTGGGCGCGGTGCCGGTGGGGAGGGCGGTTGCCGTGAAGCCCAGCTGACTGAAGGTTTCTGCGAGCACCTTGGTGGGCGGGCCGCCGGTCCCGGACGGCGATGCCGCGTCGGCACCGGTCACCAGCAGACGCCGCTGCGCGCGCCGGGACAACGGCAACAATCCGCCGTCGTTGACCAGCAGCGTGGTGGTGCGGTCCGCGATCCGGTCCGCCGTGGCGAGATGCCGCCGCGTACCGACGGAACGTTCCACCGCGCGGTGCGTCGTGTACGGATCGTCGAACAGCCCGCGCCGCTCCTTGAGCAGGAAAATGCGGATCAGCTTTTCGTCGATGTCGCGCTCGGCCAGCTCGCCCGTCCGCACCGCCTTGAGCACGCTCGCGAAAGCGACGGCGATGTCCGGCGGGTTGAGCAACTGGTCGACACCCGCCTGGAGCGCGAGCACCGGCACCCGGGCGTCACCGTACTTCGTCCGTACGCCCTGCATCCCGAGCGAGTCGGTCACCACCACACCGTCGAAACCGAGACGCTCGCGCAGGACTCCGGTGAGGATCGGCCGGGACAGCGTGGCCGGGTCCTCGTTCGCGTCAAAAGCGGGCACGACGATGTGCGCCGTCATGATCGAATCGATGCCGGCCTCGATGGCGGCCCGGAAGGGCGGCGCGTCCAGCCGCTCCCACTCCTCGGCGGTGTGCCGGATGTACGGCAGCCCGACGTGGCTGTCGGTGCCGGTGTCGCCGTGCCCCGGGAAATGCTTCGCCGTCGCGGCCACCCCGGCGCGCTGGTACCCCTGCACCTGCGCGGCGACCAACCGCGCCACCGCCTTCGGCTCGGAACCGAAGGAGCGCACGCCGATCACGGGATTCGCGGGATTGACGTTCACGTCGGCGACCGGCGCGTAGTCCTGGCGGATGCCCATCGCGTACAGCTCCTCGCCCGCGATCCGGCCGGCCGTGCGGGCGTCCTCGCGGGACCGGCCGGCGCCCAACGCCATGGCACCGGGGAAGAGCGTGGCGGGCGATCCGATCCGTGCCACTATCCCGTGCTCCTGGTCGGTGGAGATCAACAACGGCACGGGGACCCGCTGGGCGGCCCCGGCCCGCTGGATGCCGTTGGAGAGGTCGGCGATCTGGTGGGGCTCGCGGGTGTTGTGCGCCCAGCCGAAGTAGATGATGCCACCGAGGTGGTACTTGGTGACCAGTTCGGCAGCGTTGGAGACCCCCATCTCCTTGCGGTTGGCCTCGGCGTCGGCGGGGTCCGGATCGGTCGCGGAGTGTCCATAGACCCGCATGACGAACAACTGGCCGACCTTTTCCTCCAGATTCATCCGGGAAACGAGTCGGGCCGCACGGGCGCGGACGCCGGCGGCCCCGGCGGCACGCGGGCCGGAAGAAACGGCGTGAACGGCGGCGCCGCCCGTACCCATGGCACAGGCGGCGGCCGCGGCGGTGGTCAGGACGGTACGTCTGGAGTGCATCTGCGCTCCTTCCGGAAAGCTTCCTCGCCGAGTGCTGCCCCGGCGGTCTGAAGGAAACTTCCAAGAAGTCACGAGTAACCGGAAAAGCATTGCCGGTCAATGCTCGACGGCTCCGCCAGTCGGGGGAAGCGGCGGCGACGAAGCGTCGGCGCGGATGTGGTGGTGCGCGGGGCGACTGTTGCGCTCGGAGGGAAAAGTCCGGCGGAAGCAATGGATGCGGGCGATGCCGGGCGTGCGGTGGGGGCGGCGGCAGGTGGGCGGCCCGGGTGCGTACGGTCGCCCGGGTGCGAACGGCCGGGGGCGGCCCGGGGATGGCTGGGGGGGCGATGATCCGCCACCGGCGCGTTTGGAGGGGGTGCACCGGTGGCGGGTGCCGCCGGCCGCAGGCGGCGGAGAGGGTGGTCAGCAACGCAGCCAGCAGCGAGGCCGACACCGCACTGCGGGGACACACAGCACACCGTTTTGACGGTCGGCGGGCCAGGTGGGTTCCCCGGTTCGGCGTGAATACGGGAAAAGGTACGGATGTGGGGCGATGTGTTCTTGAGGCGGTCACGGGGGGCAGAAACGTTTCCGATGCCGGGCGCGGTGGCCGGGATCTCCGTACCTCCGTACTTCCGTGCACCCGTAGCCTCGTACGGTCGTAGCTCCGTACGCCCGTACCTCCGGACCGGCCCAACGCACGCCGACATCACAATCCGCGCGAGCGATGCAAGCGTGACGACTCCTACCAACCGGCCCCCTCGGGCCCGGGCGCGACGAACAGCCGCGGTCGGCAAAGCCTCCCGACTCCACTCGCCTCAGGACGCAGCCGACGCCACCAGCCGCACCAGATGCTCGCGCCCCGCGTCCAACAGCCCGGGAAGGTCGGCGGCGCGCGGATACCACCGCTTCTCGTACTCCCAGCACAGCCACCCGTCCCACTGGGCGCGGACGAGTGCGCCGACGCAGTCGGCCAGCGGGACCGAGCCCGCGCCGAGCGGCAGAGGAGTGGCGTCCTCGGCCGAGGCGACGTCCTTCACCTGCACGAATCCGAGATACGGGGCGAGCGCCGCGAACGTGTCGGCCGGCGCCTCGTCACCGAGCCACGGGTGAAGTACGTCCCAGAGCACGCCGATGTGCCGGTGCCCGACGGGCCCCACGATTCGCGCCGCGTCGGCACCCCGGGGATGCGAGTCGTGCGTCTCCAGAAGTACGCGCACGTCCCGCTCCGCCGCGAACGGCGCGACCGCGGCCAGGTGCCGGGCCGCCTCCGCATCGGCTTCCTCAGCGGGGCGGTCGCCCCCGCCAGGGAACACCCGCACGAACTTCGCTCCCAGGTCCGAAGCGAGTACGACCAGCTCGGTCAGTTCCGCCGCGAGTTCCTCCTCGCCACGTTCGTCATGGGCCGCGGCCACTCGCGCGTACCCGGACACCGCCAGGATCTCCATTCCGGCGTCGGCGAACTGCTGACGTACCGCGGTCCGGTCGCGCAGCCCGATGCGCGGATGCACCTGTTCCTCGGGGTGGGCCCGCAGCTCCACCCCGTCGAATCCGGCGCCGGCCGCCAGCCGCACGACCTCGCCCACCGGCATCCCGGGGACTCCGAGTGTCGAGAACGCATATCGCATATCGCTCATGAGAACCATGTGAACACAGATCAGAGCGGCAAACGCCAGTCCTGTCCGACGAGGTCCCGCCCGAAACTGTGGTGCGGCTTCTCGCCGGTCAGCTCGAAGCCCGCGCGCTCGTAGAGGACGCGAGCCGCACGCAGTACGGAGTTCGTCCACAGGACCAGTTCGCGGAAACCGGCCTCGCGGGCGAAGTCGACGCACGCGGACACGAGTGCTCCGCCGACGCCGCGCCCGCGCGCTTCCGGCTCGACCAGGAGCAGTCGCAGCCGGGCCGTTCGAGGCGGTGTCCCGCCCGCCGGCCCGACGGCCGTGTCGATCCGGGCCCGTACGCACATGACGGCGCCCACCGGTTCGCCGTCCAGTTCGGCGATCCAGACGCGGTCCCAGCGCGCGTCGCGACGCTCGCCGTATTCGGCGACGATACGGGCCACCAACGCCTCGTAACCAAGATCGAACCCGTACTCGCGCGCATACAGGACGGCATTGCGCTGCACCATCCAGCCGAGATCGCCGGGCGCGGGGCGCGCAGCCGCAGCGCGGGTTTCGGGTGTCCCGCCGTGCTGCCGAGCAGTTCCCGTATGGTCGCCATCGACTCCGCGAGGCGTGCCCGGTCCCAAGGGTCGAGACGGTTGAGGAGCGTCCCCGCGGAGTCGCACGAACGTTCCTCCAAGAGATTCGCTGTCGCGCGGCCGTCCTCGGTGAGCGTGATGCGCTGCCGCCGCCCGTCCCGCTCGGAAGGGCCGCGGGTGATCAGTCCGCTCTCCTCGAACCTGCTCAGCAGCCTGCTGAGGTAGCCCGCGTCCAGGGAGAGCGCGGTGCGCAGGTCGGCGGCGTCCACCCGCTGGGAGTGCGCGATCTCGTACAGGACCCGGGCTTCGGTGAGCGTGAACGGGGTGTAGAGGTGGCGGCCGTAGTCGAGCGCGCCGATGAGATTCGTGTAGAAGCGGTTGAACCTGCGGAGTTCCTGCACCTCGTGGGCTGACATGGCGCTTCCCGCCTTACCGTTGACCCAGTCAAGGTTGACTACGTCAAGAGTACGGTACGGACGTGGAAGCGCGCACCATCAACTCTCCGCGATACGTGGCGACTTCTCCCGGCGGCGGCACCTCACGCCCCATCGCCAGCCGTCCGGCCCGCGCACCGGCTTCCTGAAGCGGCAGCCGTACGGTGGTGAGCGCCGGAGCCGCGTCCGCGCTGAACGGAAGATCGTCGAAGCCCGCCACGGAAACGTCGCCGGGTATCCGAAGGCCGCGGTCGCGCAGCGCGGCGCACACGCCGAGAGCGGCGGTGTCATTGGCCGCGACGACGGCCGTCAAGGAAGCGTCTCTACGGAGCAGCTCCTGGGCGGCGTCGTAGCCGGCGGCGCGGTCGTAAGCGCCGTGGACGGTGCGGTGCGCCGGGTCAGGGATGCCGTGTGCGGCGAGGGCGGCCCGATGACCCTCCAGGCGGTGGCGGGTGGTGGTGCGGCCGGGCGGACCGGCGACGTATCCGATGTTCCGGTGACCGAGCGAGACCAGGTGCTCGGTCAGCCGTCGGGCGCCACCCCGGTTGTCGAAGGCGAGAGTGACGGGGCGCGGGGGGACGGACCGCTGGGCGAAAAGGCCGCTATGAGAGGGTGCACGGCCATGGGGATGCCCCACGGTGGTGCGTATTTGGGGGCCTGGGCCAGCTCCAGGGCGCTGCGCGCCGGCCCCGGCCATCACAGGCGGACGCCCGCACAGCACCACCCGCGTCCCTGCTCCAACGAGGCGCATCAGGGCCGCAGCCACGGCCTCAGCGTGAACGGCGTCCTCCACCGCGCCGCCGGTCAAAACAACTGCGGACGCCCGCTGCCGATGGAGCAGTGTCAGATAGGTGAGTTCACGTTCCGGGCAGCCGCCGGTGTTGCACACGACAGCCAGTTTTTCGTCGGCCCGCGCCAACGGGTACGAGGCGCCACCAGGGCGACGCGTATCGCCATCACCCGTTCGGGTGGCCGCTCCGCCGGCCCGCGGAGTGCCTGAGCCTCCGCTCACCTCGGACTGCACAGCTGAGGCGAGGATCCCGAAGAACGGGTCGGCGATGTCGTTGACGAGAATGCCCACCAGGTCCGAAGTGGCGGCAGCCAGCGCACTGGCCGGGCCGTTGACCACGTATTCCAGGTCCGACACGGCGCGCAACACGCGGGCTCGGGTGTTCTCGGCGACCGGGTAGTTGCCGTTCAGTACGCGCGAAACGGTCGCCGTCGAAACCCGCGCCCGCGCCGCGACGTCCGCCAGTGTCACTGCCATCGATCGCCCCGCCCCCTGTCGTGCCTCTTGTCCTGGCCTCGTGCCGCAGGCTAGCTTCTCCCGCGATGGAAAGCGCTTACTACGCGTTTCGGCTCCGCGCTCACCGTCGGCTTGGCCACCGTCGTCATGAAACGTCAACCGCCGTCCTCCGCTTGCCGTGCGCGCCGGAGTCCGTACCGCGCCCGCTCCGTGAGCCGAGTTCTCCAGAAGGAAGGGCCGGACCGTGACACGCACGACCGTACGCATCGCCATGAACGGCGTGACCGGACGCATGGGCTACCGCCAGCACCTGGTCCGCTCCATCCTCGCGCTGCGAGAAAACGGCGGACTGGACCTCGGTGACGGCACGGTGATCTGGCCCGAACCGATTCTTGTGGGCCGCGCCGAACACAAGCTGCGGGCGCTCGCCGAACGCCACGGCCTGGAGCACTGGAGCACCGACCTCGACGCGGTGCTCGCGGACGACAGCGTCGACATCTACTTCGACGCCCAGGTCACCGCCGCTCGTGAGGAATCCGTCAAGAAAGCGATTGCTGCCGGGAAACACCTGTACTGCGAAAAGCCCACCGCCACCAGTCTCGACGGCGCGCTGGAGCTGGCCCGCCTGGCCGACGAAGCCGACGTCAAGCACGGCGTGGTGCAGGACAAGCTCTTCCTGCCCGGCCTGCTCAAGTTGCGCCGCCTGGTCGAAGGGGGTTCTTCGGGCGCATCCTGTCCGTGCGGGGGAATTCGGCTACTGGGTCTTCGAAGGGGACTGGCAGCCGGCGCAGCGCCCGTCCTGGAACTACCGCGCCGAGGACGGAGGTGGCATCGCGGCCGACATGTTCCCTCATTGGGAGTACGTTTTGCACGAACTCTTCGGCCCAGTGCGGACCGTGCAGGCCCAAGTCGCCACCCACCTGCCGCGTCGCTGGGACGAGAACGGCAAGCCGTACGACGCCACCGCAGACGACGCCGCGTACGGGATCTTCCAACTGGACGGCGGTGTCGTCGCCCAGATCAACTCCTCCTGGGCGGTGCGGGTTCACCGCGACGAGCTGGTCGAGTTCCAGGTCGACGGTACGGAAGGGACCGCCGTCGCGGGGCTGCGCACGTGCCGCACTCAGCACCGCGCCGCCACTCCCAAGCCGGTCTGGAACCCCGACCTCCCGGCAACCGAACCGTTCCGCGAACAGTGGCAGGAAGTGCCGGACAACGCGGAATTCGACAACGGCTTCAAGGCGCAATGGGAACTGTTCCTGCGCCATGTCGTACGGGACGAAGCCTGGCGCTGGGACCTGACCGCGGGCGCGCGCGGGGTTCAGCTGGCCGAACTGGGACTGAAGTCGTCGGCGGAAGGCCGCCGCCTGGACGTACCGGAGCTCGGGCGATGAGCGGCCGGGGGAGCGGTGCACCCGGCGAGCCATCCACAGTCGGCACACCTCTTACCAACAACCCCCTCCCTACATCTGGCACACCTCCGTACGGAGCCGGGCGCGCGGCCGGACTGACGCACGGGCCGGACCGAACAACCGGGGTTGTCTCCACCTCCCGTACCGTATTTGCCGCTGCCCACGTGGTCGCCGACCCCTTCGCCGACACCACCCCCGAAAGCCCTGCCGCCATCGACTGGGATGCCACCCTGGCCTTCCGCCGCCACCTGTGGTCGCACGGCCTGGGCGTGGCCGAGGCCATGGACACCGCGCAGCGCGGCATGGGCCTCGACTGGCCTTCGGCTGCCGAGCTGATCCGCCGCTCCGCCGCCGAAGCGGCGGCAGCGGGCGGGCGCATCGCCTGCGGAGTCGGCACGGACCAACTGGTCGCGTCTGAAGTGAACCTGGCTGACATCCGGGTTGCCTACGAGCAGCAGCTCTCACTCGTGGAAGACGCAGGCGCCCAAGCCGTCGTCATGGCGTCCCGGCACCTCGCCGCGACAGCTGCCGGGCCGGAACCGTACGTGGAAATCTACGGGCACCTGCTGCGCCAAGCGGTCGGTCCGGTGATCCTTCATTGGCTCGGCCCGATGTTCGACCCGGCTCTGCAGGGCTACTGGGGCAGCGCGGACCTGGACCTGGCAACCGAGACGTTTCTTCAAATCATCGCCGAGCACCCCGCCAAGGTGGACGGCGTGAAGGTGTCGTTGCTGGACGCCGATCGCGAGGTGCAACTGCGTCGGCGTCTCCCGGAAGGTGTGCGTTGCTACACGGGCGACGATTTTCACTACCCCGAGCTGATCGCCGGCGACGCGCACGGCTTCAGTGACGCGCTGCTCGGCATCTTCGACCCTCTCGCCCCGCTGGCGGCCGACGCCCTACGTCTGCTGGACGGCGGCGACACCACCGGATTCCGCAATCTGCTGGACCCCACCGTCGCGCTGTCCCGGCACCTGTTCCAGACACCGACGAGGTACTACAAGACCGGTGTCGTCCTGCTCGCCTGGCTCGCGGGGCACCAGCCTCACTTCACGATGGTCGGCGGCCTCCAGTCGGCGCGCTCGCTGCCCCACCTGAAGCGGGCGTACGAACTGGCCGACGGCCTGAACCTGTTCCCGGACCCGGAGCTGGCGGCGGCCCGTATGCGCCGACTCGCCTCGGTGTACGGAGGCGCGGAATGAGCAGCGCCCTCCACACTCGTTCGGAAGAACCGGACATTCTATTCTCCCGCTTCAGCCTCAACCAGCAGACCGTCAAGCAATGGTCGCTGCCCGAACTCGTCGGCGGTTGCGCAAAAGCGGGAGTACGCGGCGTCGGCCTCTGGCGCGCTCCCGTGCAGGACTACGGAGTGGCCGCCGCCGCCCGGCTCGTGCGGGCCGCGGGGCTGACCGTCACCAGCCTCTGCCGGGGTGGTTTCTTCACCGCCCTCGACCCGAAGGAACGCGCGGACGCGCTGGCCGACAATCGGGCCGCCATCGAGGAAGCCGCCACCCTCGGCACCGAAACCCTCGTCCTGGTGTCAGGCGGGCTGCCGCCGGGCAGCCGCGACCTCCGGGGAGCCCGTGAGCGCGTCGCCGACGCGCTGGGCGAACTCGTCCCGTACGCAGCCGATGCGGGGTGCGCCTCGCGCTGGAACCCCTCCATCCCATGTACGCGGCGGACCGCTGCGTCGTGTCCACTCTCGCCCAAGCCCTGGCGCTGGCCGAGCGGTTCCCGGCCGAGCAGGTGGGCGTGGTCGTGGACACCTACCACTTGTGGTGGGACGACACGATCGGTTCGCAGATCGGCCGCGCGGGCGCCGGCGGCCGTATCGCGGCTTTCCAGCTCGCCGACTGGGTGACGCCGCTGCCCGCCGGAGCCCTGCTGGGGCGGGGCCAGCTCGGGGACGGCGCGGTGGACCTGCGCTGGTTCCGGGAACAGGTGGACGCCGCCGGTTACCGCGGGCCTGTCGAAGTGGAGATCTTCAATCCGGCGCTGTGGGAGCGGCCGGGGGCAGAGGTGCTGGCCGAAGTCGTCGAGCGGTTCACCCGTCACGCCATGCACGCCAGGTAACGATGGAATAACTCACCGGATCCGTGCAACCGTTCCCGGGCCGGGCGGGTCGTACTTGTCGTCAGGCTCCCGAGGAGAGGGAACCGGGGGGGATCCGAGGGGGATCTGGGGGCCGCACGGAGGGGGAATCGAGGGGCTCGGTCTGCGGACCGGGTCCCTCGAAGCGTCTGCGGCGCGGGTGGCGATCCGCCGTGACGAAGTGGTCCGTGGCAGCTGTGGGAGTCGCCTTGCAGCATTCGTCGGGCCCCGCCGCAGAGCCTTCCGACCGAGTTATCCACAGGCCCGAACGCGATGTCGGACCTCGGCGGTACCGTCGGTTCATGTTCATTCCAGCCGTGGTCGAAGGGGTCCTGGAGCGGATCACCTACGCCAATGAGGAGACCGGTTACACGGTCGCGCGTGTCGACACGGGCGGCTCCGGCGATCTCCTCACTGTCGTCGGTTCGCTGCTGGGCGCGCAGCCGGGGAGTCGCTGCGGCTGGAAGGCCGTTGGACCTCCCACCCGCAGTACGGACGGCAGTTCACCGTCGAGAACTACACGACGGTTCTGCCTGCCACGATCCAGGGCATACGCCGTTACCTCGGCTCCGGCCTCATCAAGGGCATCGGACCGGTCATGGCCGACCGCATCACCGGACACTTCGGCCTGGAGACCCTCGACATCATCGAGAAGGACCCGAAGCGCCTCGTCGAGGTGCCCGGGCTGGGCCCCAAACGCACGAAGATGATCGGCGAAGCCTGGGAAGAACAGAAGGCCATCAAGGAGGTCATGATCTTCCTGCAGGGTGTGGGCGTCTCGACCTCCATCGCGGTGCGCATCTACAAGAAGTACGGCGACTCCTCGATCTCCGTCGTCAAGAACCAGCCCTACCGTCTCGCCGCCGACGTCTGGGGCATCGGTTTCCTGACCGCCGACCGCATCGCACAGGCCGTCGGCATCCCGCACGACAGCCCGGACCGGGTCAAGTCGGGCCTGCAGTACGCGCTCTCGCAGTCCACCGACCAAGGGCACTGCTACCTCCCGGAAGAAGAGCTGATCGCCGCGTCGGTCAAGCTGCTCCAGGTCGACACGGGGCTGGTCACCGACTGTCTGGGCGAGCTGGCGGGCGACCCGGAGGGGTGATCCGCGAGACCGTGCCGTCCCCGGAGGGGGCAACCCCATAGAGGCCATCTACCTCGTCCCGTTCCACCGGGCCGAAACCTCCCTCGCGGCGCAGCTGCTGCGGCTGTTGCGCACGCAGGAGGACCGGATGCCGTTGTTCCGGACCGTGGCGTGGAACAAGGCGCTGGCCTGGCTGGCCAACCGGACGGGAGCCACGCTGGCGCCCGAGCAGGAGGCTGCCGTACGGCTGGCGCTCACCGAGAAGGTCTCCGTGCTCACCGGCGGCCCCGGCTGCGGCAAGTCCTTCACGGTCCGCTCGATCGTGGAGCTGGCCCGCGCGAAACAGGCCAAAGTGGTGCTCGCGGCCCCCACGGGCCGGGCCGCCAAGCGGCTGGCGGAGCTCACCGGTGCCGAGGCGTCCACGGTGCACCGGCTGCTGGAGCTCAAACCGGGCGGGGACGCCGCGTACGACCGGGACCGGCCGCTCGACGCCGACCTGGTGGTGGTCGACGAGGCGTCCATGCTCGACCTGCTGCTGGCCAACAAGCTGATCAAGGCGGTGCCGCCGGGTGCACACCTCCTCCTGGTGGGCGACGTGGACCAGCTTCCTTCGGTGGGAGCTGGGGAGGTGCTGCGGGATCTGCTCGCCGAGAACTGCCCGGTCCCGGCCGTACGGCTGACCCGGATCTTCCGCCAGGCCCAGCACTCCGGCGTGGTCACCAACGCCCACCGCATCAACGAGGGCTTCCTGCCGATCGTCGAGGGTATGGCCGACTTCTACCTCTTCGTCGCGGAGGACTCCGAGGAAGCCGGCCGGGTCACGGTCGACGTGGTCGCGCGCCGGATCCCCGCGAAGTTCGGGCTGGACCCGCGGCGGGACGTCCAGGTGCTCGCTCCCATGCACCGCGGCCCGGCCGGAGCCGGCACGCTGAACGGCCTCCTCCAGCAGGCCCTCACCCCGGCGCGGCCCGAATCGCCGGAGCGCCGCGCCGGAGGCCGGGTGTTCCGGGTGGGCGACAAGGTGACGCAGATCCGCAACAACTACGAGAAGGGGCACAGCGGCGTCTTCAACGGCACGGTCGGCGTCGTCATCAAGATCAACCGGGATGAACAGTGGCTGACGGTGCTCACGGACGAGGACGAGGAGATCTCGTACGATTTCGACGAGCTGGACGAGCTGGCGCACGCCTACGCGGTGACCATCCACCGTTCCCAGGGCAGCGAGTATCCGGCAGTGGTGATTCCGGTCACCACCGCCGCGTGGATGATGCTGCAGCGGAACCTGCTCTACACGGCCGTCACGCGGGCAAAAAAGTTGGTGGTGCTGGTCGGCTCGCGCAAGGCTTTGGGGCAGGCTGTACGCACCGTGTCCGCCGGTCGAAGGTGGACCGCGCTGCGCCATCGACTCGTCGGTGCGGTGCGTGGTCACCTCTTCCCCAATCGGGGCGAAGGGGAGCAGGATGGGCAGCTGGAGCGGCACTGAGTGCCGCCCACAGGCCCTATGGCCGACCCCGAGTGCACAGCCAAGGTCCAAATGGGGGAAGGTATAGGCAGTCAGGGCACCTCGAAGAAGAGGCACAACGTCGGTGAGGGATGACGTGAGCGACAACTCTGTAGTACTGCGTTACGGGGACGGCGAATACAGCTACCCGGTCGTCGACAGCAGCGTCGGCGACAAGGGCTTCGACATTTCGAAGCTGCGCGCCCAGACCGGTCTGGTGACCCTGGATTCCGGTTATGGCAACACTGCCGCGTACAAATCCGCGATCACCTATCTGGATGGTGAGAACGGGGTTCTTCGGTACCGCGGCTACCCGATCGAGCAGCTCGCAGAGCGCAGCACGTTCGTCGAGACCGCCTACCTGCTGATCAACGGTGAGCTGCCCACCGTCGACCAGCTGGCGACCTTCAAGCAGGACATCACCTACCACACCCTGCTGCACGAGGACGTCAAGCGGTTCTTCGACGGCTTCCCGCGGGACGCCCACCCGATGGCGATGCTGTCCTCCGTGGTCAGCGCGCTGTCGACGTTCTACCAGGACAGCCACAACCCGTTCGACGAGCGGCAGCGCCACATCTCGACGATCCGGCTGCTGGCCAAGCTTCCGACGATCGCTGCGTATGCGTACAAGAAGTCGGTCGGCCACCCGGTGGTCTACCCGCGCAACGACCTCGGCTACGTCGAGAACTTCCTGCGCATGACCTTCTCGGTGCCGGCCGCCGAGTACGACCTGGACCCGGTCGTGGTCAGCGCTCTGGACAAGCTGCTCATCCTGCACGCGGACCACGAGCAGAACTGCTCGACCTCCACCGTGCGCCTGGTCGGCTCCTCGCAGGCGAACCTGTTCGCCTCGATCTCGGCCGGCATCAACGCGCTGTGGGGCCCGCTGCACGGCGGCGCCAACCAGTCGGTGCTGGAGATGCTGGAGGGCATCCAGCGCGACGGCGGTGACGTCGACGCCTTCATCCGCAAGGTGAAGAACAAGGAAGACGGCGTGAAGCTCATGGGCTTCGGGCACCGCGTCTACAAGAACTTCGACCCCCGGGCGAAGATCATCAAGGCGGCGGCGCACGACGTCCTCTCGGCGCTCGGCAAGTCCGACGAGCTGCTGGACATCGCGCTCAAGCTGGAGGAGCACGCGCTCTCCGACGACTACTTCGTCTCGCGCAAGCTCTACCCGAACGTGGACTTCTACACCGGTCTGATCTACCGGGCCATGGGCTTCCCGACCGAGATGTTCACCGTGCTGTTCGCGCTCGGCCGGCTGCCCGGCTGGATCGCCCAGTGGCACGAGATGATCAAGGAGCCGGGTTCCCGTATCGGCCGCCCGCGCCAGATCTACACCGGAGTCGTCGAGCGCGACTTCGTTCCGGTCGAGGAGCGCTGAGCGACTCCGTCCGCCGGAACAGCTGCTGACCGGCCGGCCGCCCGCGTGGCGGCCCGGGCCGGTCCGTTCAGCAGAAAGCGCCCCGCCTCCAGATCCCCCCACGGGTCCGGAGCGCGGGGCGCTTCCCTTGTTCCCCGGGTCGGATTCCCCCACGGGATCCGTCCGGGCGCTTCAGGGTGGTGCCCGCGATCTGCCGGGACGCGCACGTACGGGAGGGCCGCTCAAAGCTCCCCGGGCACGTCGCCCCGGCCACGCGTTGCCGGGCAAAGTCCCCCAAGACCAGCCTGGCCGTTGCGGTACAGGCCCCGCCGAGGTGCCTGCACCGCACGGTTAGACTCGCGACCCCCCACAATGGTTACGTTCCAAGCGGTGTGATCTGGGTCTCTTGCCATAACTGGGCGAATACGGTCAAGGGCCTCGATCTGTAGATCGAGGCCCTTCCGTATGGGTGTTGTGTCAGTTGTAGGGAAGGTGTGAAGGCGAAAAAATCCGCGCCGCACGCATCCGTCACTGGAAGTGCCGCAACCGGAGGCTGTTGCTGACCACGAAGACCGACGAGAAGGCCATCGCCGCCCCCGCGATCATCGGATTCAGCAGGCCGGCCGCCGCCAGCGGAACGGCCGCGACGTTGTAGCCGAAGGCCCAGAAGAGATTTCCCTTGATCGTGGCGAGTGTCCTGCGGGCCAGCCGGATGGCGTCCGGCGCGACTCGAAGATCGCCGCGTACGAGGGTCAGGTCCCCCGCCTCGATGGCCGCGTCCGCGCCGGTCCCCATCGCCAGGCCTAGGTCGGCGGCGGCCAGGGCGGCCGCGTCGTTGACGCCGTCGCCGACCATCGCCACGCTGCGGCCCTCGCCGCGGAGCCGCTCGACCGCCGCGACCTTGTCCTCGGGCAGCACCTCGGCGATCACCTCGTCGATGCCCACCTCGGCTGCCACGGCGTCGGCCACCGCCTGGCTGTCCCCGGTCAGCAGTACCGGGGACAGCCCCAGCGCGCGCAGCCGGCGTACCGCCTCGGCGCTGCCCTCCTTGACGGTGTCGGCAACCGACAGCAGGCCGCGTGGCTGCCCGTCCCAGCCGACGAGTACGGGCGGTCCGCCCCGCGGCCTCGGCGGCGCCCCTGGCGGCGCTCAGCACCTCCGGAAGGGCGCCGTCCGCCGTCCCGCCTTCCGTGCTCTCGCGCAGCAGCCGTTCGCGCCCGACGAGGACACGTCGGTTTTCCACCACGCCACGTACGCCGAGGCCCGCCACGTTCTCGAAATGTTCCGGCTCCGGCAGCTCGCCCAGGCGCTCGCGCGCCCCCTCGGCGACAGCGCGCGCGATCGGATGTTCCGAGGCGTGCTCCAGCGCCCCGGCCAGCCGCAACAGCTCGTCCTCCGTGACACCCGGCGCCGGCACGGCCTCGTACAGACTCATCCGCCCCGTGGTCACCGTGCCGGTCTTGTCCAGCACGACGGTGTCGATGCGACGGGTGGACTCCAGGACCTCGGGCCCCTTGATCAGGATGCCGAGCTGGGCGCCCCGGCCCGTTCCGACCATCAGGGCGGTGGGCGTCGCCAGGCCGAGAGCGCAGGGACAGGCGATGATCAGTACGGCGACGGCCGCCGTGAACGAAGCGGTCGCATCGCCGGTCGCCAGCAGCCACCCGGCCAACGTGCCGAGCGCCACCAGCAGCACGACAGGGACGAAGACGGCGGAAACCCGGTCGGCGAGCCGCTGCACCTCGGCCTTGCCGCTCTGCGCGTCCTCGACCAGGGCCGCCATGCGCGCCAGCCGCGTGTCACCGCCGACCCGGGTGGCTTCGACCACCAGCCGGCCGCTGGTGTTCACCGTCGCACCCGTCACACCGTCACCGGGAGCCACATCGACCGGTACCGATTCGCCGGTCAGCATGGAAGCGTCGACGGCGGAGGAGCCGTCCACGACAGTGCCGTCCGTGGCGATCTTTTCCCCGGGGCGTACGACGAACCGGTCGCCGACGGCCAGCTGCTCCACCGGGACGCGCACCTCACGCCCGTCCCGCAGCAGCACCACGTCCTTCGCGCCCAGCTCCATCAGCGCGCGCAGCGCAGCGCCCGCCTTCCGCTTGGAACGCGCCTCCAGATAGCGGCCCAGCAGCAGAAACGCCGTCACCCCGGCCGCTGCCTCCAGGTAGATGGCCGAGGAGCCCTCCGTACGGGCCACCGCGAAGGCGAAATCGTGGCGCATACCGGGCATCCCCGCGTCGCCGAAGAACAGCGCCCACAGGGACCAGCCGAAGCCGGCGAGCGTCCCGAGGGACACCAGGGTGTCCATCGTGGCGGCGCCGTGCCGCAGATTCGTCCAGGCGGCCCGGTGGAAGGGGTACGCGCCCCAGGCCACGACGGGCGCGGCCAGCGTCAGGCACAGCCACTGCCAGTTCTCGAACTGGAGCGAGGGGACCATCGACAGCAGGACGACGGGAACGGCCAGCGCGGCGGAGACGAGGAGTCGCTGGCGCAGTCCGGCCAGTTCCCGGTCGTGAGCGCCGGGGCCGTCCTCCGTGGTGGACGCGGCGTCGGCGCCCTGACCGGAAGCGCCGGCCGGGGACGGCCCCGACGATTCCGCGGATGCGGCGGGCGCGGGCCGTTGCGCGGTGTAGCCCGTCTTCTCGACGGTCGCGATCAGGTCGTCGACCGAGACCTCGTCGCCGTACTCGATCCGGGCCTTCTCGGTGGCGAAGTTGATGGTGGCGCTGACGCCCGGGATCCGGTTGAGCTTCTTCTCCACGCGCGCCGCGCACGAGGCGCAGGTCATGCCGCCGATGGCGAGCTCGACCCGCGCCTGCGCGGTCGTACCGGTCATCGGGTTCAGGCCGCCAGACCTTCGAGTTCGTAGCCGGCCTCGTCGATCGCCGCGCGCACGGCGGCCTCGTCGAGCGGGGCCTTGGAGGCGACGGTCACCAGGCCGGTGGCGGCGGACGCCTGCACCGAGTGCACGCCCGGGATCTCGGAAATCTCGGCGGAGACGGCGCCCTCGCAGTGACCGCAGGTCATGCCGCTCACCTTGTAGGTGGTGGTCACATCGCCCACCTGGACGTCGGTGGCCCCGGAGTTGCAGGAACCCTCGGGGGAGCAGCAGGAACCGTTGGTCTGTTCGGCAGTCATGAGTCTCTCCTTGGTGCGTGTGGTCGCCGTGCTCGAAGTTTTCACTGCCATGCACGGGTGGCGTGGGAAATCCGGAGTCCCGAGAGTCCCCGGTGTTTCCCGACGATCTCAACTCTATACCCCTAGGGGGTATGGTGCCAGGTGTGGGTGCCGGGTGTTCGCTTGCGCTGGAGGGGCGTAGGGATAGAGGCAGCGTGACCTTTGGTTGTCCGCTGGGCGCTTGGTTGCGTGGCGCTCCGGCGGTCCCGTACGGTCCGGGATGCTTCGCGGGGTGCGACGGCGGGCGCTCTCCGAGTGAACCTCCGAGGGGCCCCTCAGAGGGGTGGCGCACCCGATGGGGGAGTTTCGGGAGCGTCGCGCCGGGGAGGCGCCGCAGGTGGTTATCGGTAGCGGCGCGGGTTTCCGGGTGTGATGGCTGCTGTGGCTGTGGCTGTGGCTGTGGCCGTGATGCGTACGGACGGGTATGTCGGCTGACGGGACGGGATAGGCGCCCGGTGCGTCGGCCTGCGGCACAGGGGTGATCTTCCCTTTGTGGTAGAAAAGCGGCTTATGTCGCAGTCCGCAACGCTCGTATTGATCATGGCGATCGCCGTGGCCGCCCCGCTCCTCGCATACGGCCTCGGTCGCTGGCTGCCCGTGCCCCTGGTCATCTTCGAGATCGTGCTGGGCATCCTGATCGGCCCGGACGTCCTGGGCTGGGCGCACTCCGGAGAGGTCATCAACGCCCTCTCCGACCTAGGACTGGCCACCTTGATGTTCATCGCCGGGTACGAGATCGAGTTCGCCAAGGTCCGCGGCGACACCCTCAAGCGCGCCGGGTACGCATGGATCGTCGCGCTCGTCCTCGGCCTGGCCGTCGCCCTCGGCTTCGCCGCCGGCGACTTCGCCAAGGCGATCGTGGTCGGCACCGCGCTCACCAGTACGGCGCTCGGCACCGTTCTGCCCGTACTGCGCGACTCCGGCGACCTGGGGACCCGCTTCGGATCGGTGATGATGGCCACCGGTGCGGTCGGCGAATTCGGGCCGATCATCGCGATGGCGCTGCTGCTCAGCGGACGCGACCCCGGCGAATCGACCATCCTGCTCTTCGCTTTCGCGCTGCTGACCGCCGGTGCCGTCTACTGGGCCCTGAAGCCCAGCCCCATGTGGTTCTACCGGATCATCGCCCGCACGCTGCACAGCAGTGGCCAGTTCGCCATCCGGCTGTTCGTCCTGCTGCTGGCCGTGATGCTCGGCATTTCGCAGGTGTTCGGGCTGGACATCCTGCTGGGCGCGTTCGCGGCCGGGATCATCATGCGGCTCGTACTGCACGAGGCCGCGCCGGACAGCAGTCAGGAAATCCTCGGACGGCTGGAGGCGATGGGCTTCGGCTTCCTGGTGCCGCTGTTCTTCATCGTCACCGGCGTCGAGTTCGACTTGTCGTCCCTCTTCGAGAACGGACGCTCACTCCTGCTGCTCCCGCTCTTTCTCGTACTGCTGCTCGTCGTACGCGGACTGCCGCTCGTCCTGCTCGCGCCGCGCGACCTGGGCCGCAAGGACCGCGCCGCACTGATGCTGTACGGGTCGACAGCGCTGCCCCTGGTCGTCGCCATCACCACGATCGGTCAGGACAGCGGCGTGCTCGACGCCGGCGAGGCGGCGGCCATGGTGGGGGCGGCGATGATCTCCGTGCTGGTCTTCCCGCTGGTGGCCATGCGGCTGCGGGCGGGCGCGGAAGGGCTGGCGCCGATTCCGGAAGGGCCGCGGAAGGGCGCGTCGGAGTCCTGGTGAGTGGGGGCGTTTCCTTTCGCTCGCCCTCTCCGCCCTCTCCGCTCACTCCGAGCGTTTGCGGGCTTTCGTTCACTCCGCGCTTTCCGTGGGGCGCGCGTCGTCCCGGCCGTACGCATCCGCTTCTCCTGCGGCTTCCGCGGCGGCGCGCACGTCCGCGACTCTCACCGCCTCGCCGGTGCGGCGGGAGCGGTCGCACGCCTCGGCGACGTACAGCGCCTCCAGGGCCTCGGCGGGCGAACACGGGCTCTCCGTGCGGCCGGCGGCCACGTCCACGAAGGCGCTCAGCTCGGTGACGTACGCATCGCGGAAACGTTCCATGAACGTCGCGTACGGGGCTGACTGCCGGCAGGAGACATGCGGTTCGGCGCTAGGCAGCGGGGCCCGGTCGTCGAGACCGACGATGCGCGCGCCCTTGGAGCCGCACACTTCCAGGCGGACGTCGTAGCCCGCGCCGTTGTAGCGGGTCGCGGTGACCGTGGCCAACGTGTCGTCGTCGAAGCGCAGAAGGGCGGCGCAGGTGTCCACGTCGTCGCCGTCGGCGAAGAAGAGGGCGCCGCGGTTGGCGCCTTGCGCGTACACGGACACGACTTCGCGGCCGGTGAGCCAGCGCAGGATGTCGAAGTCGTGAATGCCGCAGTCGCGGAAGAGGCCGCCGGAGGAGGGGATGAAGGCCGCGGGTGGCGGCGACTGGTCGCTGGTGCAGGCACGGAGCGTGTGGAGCCAGCCGAGATCGCCGGACCGCAGCGCCTCGCGGGCGGCCCGGTAGCCGCGGTCGAAACGCCGCTGGAAGCCGATCTGTACGGGGACGGTGCCGGCGCCGGAACGTTTCACCACGCCGAGTGTCCCCGCGACGTCCAGTGCTACCGGCTTCTCGCAGAAGACGGGCACCTCGGCGTCCAGGGCCTGGTGGATCAGTTCGGCGTGCGCGCTCGTCGCGGCGGTGATCACCACGCCGTCCAGGCCGTCCGCGTACATCCGGGGGAGGGTTTCGGCTGCCTCGGTACCGAGGGTGTCCGCGAGCACGCGTGCGCGGGCCGCGTCGGCATCGGCGACGACGACGCTGTCCACGCCGGGGACGGACTGCAAGGTCTCGGCGTGGAACGCTCCGATGCGTCCGGCGCCGATCAGGCCGATCTTCATGTGCCAGCTCCTGTCGTCCGGGGTGGGCGGCGACCGGTTGAGGAAGCGTTTCTTCGCGGGACTTCAGAGACTTCAGAGATTTCAGGGGCTTGGGTGGCTTGTGGCTCGGCTCTTCAGCCTTGGGGCACACCGAAGCTCCGCCGGGCAGCGTGCATGTAAAGACATAGTGATGTCAACCCCTGGCCGTATACGTGCGGGTGCTCAGATGCCCGGGTGACGAGCCGGTTCTTACGGCTTCGCGTGCCGTTCGCCGGTGTTCTGCCCGGCGGCGATTCCGCGGTCGACCGCGCGCAGAAGAGTGAGCAGCATCCCGTTGAGCGGAGTGCGGATGCCGTGGCGTTCTCCGGCACGTACCACCGCGCCCGTGATGTGTTCGTGCTCCATGGGGCGGTCGGCCAGGCGGTCGTAGAGCATCGACGAGCCGCCGTCCGGCCGGACCATCGCGTACATCTCCAGTACGCGGTCGATGTCGGCGTCGTGAACGTGCGCGCCCTCCGCCCGCGCGACCACGGCCGCCTCGTTCAAAATGTCCCGGGCGAGGGCGGCCATACCGGGGTCGGTGAAGATGCCCATGCGCTGCTGGAGGAGGGCGGTGAGCGGGTTGGCCGCGAGGTTGGTGAGGAGCTTCTGCCAGGAGACCGTCGTGAAGTCCGGAGCGGGTACGACCTTGAGTCGGCCGGCGGCGAGGAGAACGGCGAGGCGGGTGGCCATCGGGCCTTCGGGTACGTGGATCTCGTTGCCCGCGTAGTGCCTGACCCGGCCGGGGGCGGTGCATTCGGCCGACGCGTAGATCACCGCGGGCAGGATGTCCGTACCGTCGGGGGCGTGCGGGGCCACGCGTGCGGTGTGGTCGATGCCGTTCTGGAGTACGACGACGACCGTGCCCGAGTGGCAGAGCCGGCGCAGCCAGCCGGCGGCGCCGGCGGTGTCCTGGGCCTTGGTGGCAAGGAAGACCCAGTCCGCGGGTTCGGCCGTCTCCGGATCGACGGCGAAACGTATCGGGGCGTCGATGACCTCGCCGTCCGTTTCCAGGACGAGCCGGTCCACCGGTGTGCGCCGGCACAGTGTGACGTCGTGTCCGGTCAGGAAGGTCAGTGTCGCCACGAATCCGCCGATCGCGCCGCCACCGATCACAGCGATGCGAACAGGCTCGGCCGGTACGGGTAGGCGCGGCATGCGCCGAGCGTAGCGCCGCCGCAGTCGGGTTGCGGAGGCCCCGCGCGGCGATTGCGCGGGGCCCTGGGAGGGAGAGGCTTCAGTCCTTGTCGCGGCGCCCGCCGTGTCCGGGGCGCTGGGCGACCCAGGTGCGGATGGTGTCGGCGAACCAGTACGGTCTGCCGCCCTCCACCAGGTCCGGTGGCGGCAGTAGCCCGTGTTTCCGGTAGGACCGCACGGTGTCGGGTTGGACTCGGATGTGTGCGGCGATCTCCTTGTACGACCAGAGTCTGCGGTCGGTCATCTGTCTCGCACCTCCCTCGGCCGCGCGCGGTGACGGCCCGGGGAGCCGACGGAAGAACCGCACGTGGTTCGGTGATCACTCAGCCTGTGCCCAGTGAACGACAGCGGGTGAGCAGGGGCGAGGGCCTGTTGATCGGCTGTGACGGAAGACCCGCGTAATGGTGACAGCTGTGACGAACGGGGCATCGCTGTCACGGGATGGAGAAGGGGAGATGGAGAAGGGCAGGTAGAGGGGAGGGGTGTGAGTGGGGGAGACGGTGGGGCGCTGCCGGTCCTCGTCCCTTCGTACCGCAGCCCACCTCCTCACCTCCTCACGGCTTCACGTCCGGGCCTCCTCACCTCCGTCTCCGCGGCCCGCCCTGCGCAGTTCGTGCTCCAGGTCCTCCAGGGCCATTCCCTTGGTCTCCGGGGCGTACCGCTTGCAGAAGAGCAGGGACAGTACGCACATCAGGCCGAAGAGCCAGAAGGTGACGCTCGCGCCCGCCGCGTCGAGGAGTACCGGGAACGCGAGCGCCACCGTGAAGTTGGCCAGCCACATCACGAACACGGTCGCGCCCATGGCCAGCCCGCGCACCGTCAGCGGGAACATCTCGGCGAGCAGCAGCCAGACTCCGGTGTTCAAGGTCGCCTGCATGAAGCCCATGTAGAGGACCATGAGGACGAGGACGAGGCAGCTGACCCCGGTGGACTTCGGAAGGTGGAAGGAGGCCCCCAGCAGGGCCAGTGAGACGGTCATTCCGGAAAGGCCCGTGAGCAGCATCGGTCGTCGTCCGACCTTGTCGATCAGCGACATGCCGATTGCGGTGGCGATGACGGAGATGGCGCCGACCGCGATGGTGGCCGTGATCGCGACGTTGGTGCCCAGGCCGGTGGACTCCAGGATCTTCGGCGCGAAGTAGATGACCGCGTTGACGCCGGTGATCTGCTGGACGATCGCCAGCCCGACGCCGATGAGCAGGATGCGCCGTACCCAGGGCGTACGCAGTTCCTGCCAGACGCCGCGCCGCGCGTCGGCCTCCATCGCGCGGGCCTGGCCGATGAGGCCCAGCTCCCCCTCGGCCTCCTCGGCGGGCAGGGTGCGCCGCAGAACTTTCGCGGCCTGCTCCGTACGTCCCTTGCTGATGTACCAGCGTGGCGTGTCCGGCAGGAAGAAGAGCCCGACGAACAGGGCGACGGCCGGTAGCGCCGCCAGGCCCAGCATCCAGCGCCACGCTTCCCACCGGGCGAGAACCGCGTTGATCAGGTAGGCCAGCAGCTGCCCACTGACGATCATGAGGGAGTTGAAGGAGACCAGCCGGCCCCGGATGTGCGGCGGTGCGATCTCCGAGAGATACGGCGGCGTGATCACCGAGGCGCTGCCCACCGCGAGACCGAGTACGAAGCGCGCCGCGACCATGAAGACGATGGTGGGGGCGAGCGCCACGGCCACGGCGCCGCCGATGAACACCGCGCCCGCCCACAGCAGTGCGGCGCGCCGCCCCAGCTTGTCCGACATGCGCCCGCCGGCCAGCGACCCGAATGCCGCACCGATCAGCAGGGCGCTGGTGATGATGCCTTCACCGAGTGAGGTGAGGCCGAAGTGCGCCTCCATGAAGGGGAGCGCGCCGGAGATGACGCCGGTGTCGTAACCGAACAGGGCGCCGCCGAGAGCGGCGATGGCAGCGATACCGATGATGAAGCGCTTGGCGTTGTGAGGGGTGGGGGAGACGGGAGGAGCGGACGAGGTGGGGGAGGTGTGAGGTTCAGATGATGTGTTGAGTTCGGAAGTCATGGACGGTGTCGATGGTGTGGATGCTGTAGGAGTGCTGGATGGTGTGGGCGGTGTTGGAGTTGTGGAGGGGGAGGCAGGCCTGCCGGGTGCGGCCATGGACAGCGGCTCCAGTTCTTCTTGGCGCAGGCCTTTCGGCCGGTGACGCGGTTCGCGTCACCATTCCGGGCAGGCCGGAACGCGCGCTGTGGCGTGAGGTGGCGCACGCGCCGTGCGGCAGGCGGCGAGGCGGCCGCGGGCGTCAGAGGGCGCGCCGGCTGCGGAGTGCGTCGCCGCACGGACCGCAACGCGGAGCGCCGCGCCGACCGCGATGAAAAGCAGCGCGCCAACCACGACGAGAGGGGCGCGCGACCGCGATGAAGAGCAGCGCGCCAACCGCAACATGAAGCAGCGGCGCGCCGCTATGGCCAGGATGGCGACACGGACGGGCCGTAAACCGACCGCGACTCAGCGGTACAGCGCAGGCCGCTCGCCCAGCTCGACCTCGACGCGTTCGCCGGTGGCCTGGGCGCGTACGCCCGCCGCGCACACCGCGGCCGCCGCGTAACCGTCCCAGCAGCTCGGGCCCTCGACCTCGCCGCGCCGCGTGGCGTTCACCCAGCGCTGCACCTGCCGGTCGTACGCCTCCTCGAAACGTTCCACGAAGCCCGGAGTGATCGAGCCGCCCCATTTGCCGGCCGCGTTGACGAACACACCGTGGTCGTCGCCGATCCGCGCGGTGCCGCCTTCGCAGACCGCCTCGCAGCTGACCTGGTAACCGAAGCCGCAGTTGACGAACAGCTCGGTGTCGACGAGCTGCCCGGCGGCGGTCTCGAAGAGGATGAGCTGCGGGTCGCTGAGGCCGTCGGGCGCGGTGCCGGGGGCGTCGGGCGCAGGACGCGTACGGCGGTGATCTCCTCGTCCAGCAGCCAGCGCGCCACGTCGATCTCGTGGACGGCCGAGTCGTGGATCATCATGGCGTTGGTGAAGCCGGGCGGCGTGCCGGCGTTGCGGTGCTTGTTGTGGAGCATCAGGGGCCGGCCGTACGCGCCCTGGTCGAGCAGCGACTTCAGTGTGAGGTAGTCGGCGTCGTACCGGCGCATGAAGCCGACCTGCACCCGCCGGTGGCCCAGTCGCTGTTCGGCCTCCAGGACGCGCAGCGCGGAGGCCGGGTCCGGGGTGAGCGGCTTCTCGCACAGTACCGGCAGGTCGCGCGCGAACGCGTCGAGCAGGGCGTCCTCGTGGGACGCGCCCGGCGAGGCGATCAGTACGGCGTCGACGTCCGGGTCCGCCATGGCGGCCGCCGGTTCGGTGTAGGGCGTGCATCCCTCGACGGCGTCGGCGACGCGCTTCACCCGGTCCGCGTCGATGTCGACGACCGCCGCCACCCGCGCTCCGCTGATGATGTCGCTGATACGGCGTACGTGGTCGGCGCCCATGCGGCCGGTGCCGATGACGGCCACGCCGAGCGTTCCGTGCTGCTGGCTCATCTCGTGGTACTCCTCGCTCCGTACGGACGGGACTCAGGCGCCGCAGGAGCGCAGGAAGTGGCGGGTGCGCCGCGCGATGGGCAGGGGCTGGTCGGCGGGGCAGGGGTACATGTCCTGTTCGACGATGGCGAAGAGGTCGACGTCCAGGGCCTGGGCGGCCTCCAGGACGGGCGGCAGCGCCGGGACGCCCAGTGGCGGTTCGCACATCACGCCCTGCCGGACCGCGGGCCCGAAGGGCGTGCCCTTCGCGACGACGTCCGCGAGGATCTCCGGGTCGACCTGCTTGAGGTGGAGGTAGCCGATCCGCTCGCCGTAGGTCTTGATGAGTTTGACGCTGTCGCCGCCGCAGTACGCGTAGTGCCCGGTGTCCAGGCACAGGCCGACCAGGGAGGAGTCGGTCCCGTCGAGGAAGCGTTCGACGTGCTCCTCGGTGTCGATGTGGGTGTCGGCGTGCGGGTGCACGACGATGTCCAGGCCGAACTCCTCCCGTACCCGCCTGCCCAGCCGTTCCATGCCGCTGTTCAGGTGGTGCCACTGCTCGGTGGTCAGTTCGCGCGGCTCCAGTTCCTCCGCGGTCTTGTCGTCGCGCCAGAAGGACGGGATGACCACCAGGTGCCCGGCGTCCATCGCCTGGGTGAGGGTGGCGACTTCGCTGACGTGCGCCCAGGTCTTGTCCCACACGTCCGGGCCGTGGTGCAGCGAAGTGAAGATCGTGCCCGCGGAGACCTTCAGGTCGCGCCGGGCGAGCTCCGCGTGGAGGACGGCGGGGTCGGTGGGCAGGTAGCCGTACGGGCCGAGTTCGATCCATTCGTACCGGGCCTCGGCGACCTCGTCCAGAAAGCGCCGCCACGGGACCTGCTGCTCGTCGTCGGCGAACCAGACGCCCCACGAGTCGGGGGCCGATCCGATGCGCAGTCGGTCCAGAACGCGCGGGACGGCATGGGGAACGGACATGCTGCGGCTCTCCTCTCGCCGGTCGGCGGTGACCGGGAGGCGCGGGGGCTGGGTTGTGGGGCACAGCCTCCATCCCGGCCCGGGGAGTGTCAAGACTTCGTCATGACATAAGGACTTAAGGACTTTGTACGGGTCAGTACCCCGTGATGGCGTCGGCCGCCGCGCTCCGGTCTCGACGTCAGTATGTAAGGACAAAGTGTTGACAGGGTCTCGGGTGCCCGGTTAGACCTGTGCTCAGCGACGAACCGGAGGGGCGCACATGACCGAGCCGCGGCAGACCGCAGAGAACGGCCCGTACGATCTGATCGCCATGGGCCGCACCGGAGTGGACATCTACCCGTTGCAGACGGGCGTTCCGCTTGCCCAGGTCGAGACGTTCGGGAAGTTCCTCGGCGGTTCGGCCACCAACGTGGCGGTCGCCGCCGCCCGGCTGGGGCGGCGTACGGCGGTCATCAGCCGCACCGGCCGGGACCCCTTCGGCGCGTACGTCCACCAGGCGCTCCGCGACTTCGGCGTGGACGACCGCTGGGTGACGTCCGTAGCGGAGTACCCGACGCCCGTCACCTTCTGCGAGATCTTCCCGCCGGACGACTTCCCGCTCTACTTCTACCGCCGCCCCAAGGCGCCCGACCTGGTCATCCACCCCGAAGAGCTGGACCGCGACGCCGTACGGGCCGCCCGCATCTTCTGGATGACCGGCACCGGCCTGTGCGAGGAGCCGAGCCGTACGGCCACCCTCGCCGCACTGGAAGCGCGCGCCAAGGCGGGAATCACCGTCTTCGACCTGGACTGGCGGCCGATGTTCTGGGGCGGTGAAGGCGGCGCGTCCGGCGCCGGCGGCGTCACCGGCACGGCGGCGATGGACCGGGCCCGCCCGTACTACGAAGCCGCGCTCGCCCACGCGACGGTCGCGGTCGGCAACGTCGACGAGGCGGAGGTCGCCACCGGTGTCCGCGAACCGAAGCGCTGCGCGCAGGCGTTGTTGGACATGGGCGTCGAACTGGCCGTCGTCAAACAGGGGCCGAAGGGCGTGCTGGCCGTGCACCGCGACGGCCGTACCGCCGAGGTGCCGCCGACTCCCGTCGAAGTCGTCAACGGCCTGGGCGCCGGTGACTCCTTCGGGGGAGCGCTGTGTCACGGGCTGCTGTCCGGGTGGGAGCTGGAGCCGATGATGCGGTACGCCAACGCCGCCGGCGCGATCGTCGCGTCCCGGCTGGCCTGTTCGTCCGCCATGCCGACGTGCGCCGAGGTCGAGGAGTTCCTCGCGGCTCGCTGAGCGTCCCGGCCGATCGCCGTACGTCCGGCCGGCGAGCGCGCGGGCGGCCGGCTCGCCCCGCCTCCGGTGATGCCGGACCCCGCCCCGGCGGCACCGGACCCCGCCCCGGCGGCACCGGACCCCGACCCGGCGGCACCGAACCCCGACCCGGCGGCACCGAGCCCCGCCCGATAGCGCCGGACTCCGCCCCGGTGGCGCCGCACTCCGCCTCAGTGGCACCCGCCCCACCCCGGTGGCACCGCCCTCCGCTCGGCCGAGCCCCCGACAGGGCACCCCCGCCCGGTGGCCCCCGTACGAACCCGTCCCACCAGAAGGTGAGAACCGCCTTGACCACTCGGATCTCCGACATCGTGACGCTGCGGGCCCGGAACCCGCGGGCCGTCGCCCAGGCCGCCGCGCGCCGCACCCGCCGCCCGCTGATCGGCGACAGCGGCCGGTTGATGATCATCGCGGCCGACCACCCGGCCCGGGGCGCGCTCGCCGTCGGTGACCGCAAGCTGGCCATGGCCAACCGCCTCGACCTCCTGGAGCGCCTGTGCCTGGCGCTCTCCCGCCCCGGCGTGGACGGCGTGCTCGCCACCGCCGACATCCTGGAGGATCTGCTCCTGCTCGGCGCCCTCGAAGACAAGGTCGTGATGGGCTCCATGAATCGCGGCGGCATCACCGGTGCTTCTTTCGAGCTGGACGACCGGTTCACCGGCCACCGTCCGCAGGACATCGCCCGGCTCCGTTTCGACGCCGGAAAACTGCTGCTGCGTATCGACTACGACGACCCCGGCTCGCTGACCACTCTGGAGTCCTCGGCCCGCGCCATAGACGCCATGGCCGAACGGGAGTTGCCCGTCTTCGTCGAACCGTTTCTCTCCCGGCGGGTGAACGGCATTGTCCGCAACGACCTGAGCGCCGAGGCCGTGACGAAGTCCGTCGCCATCGCCTCCGGCCTCGGCGGCACCTCCGCGTACACGTGGCTGAAGCTGCCGGTCACCGACGACCCGGACGACATGGCGCAGGTCTGCGAGGCCTCGACGCTGCCGACGGTGCTGCTCGGCGGCGACATCAAGGACAGCGCCGCGGACCAGGAAGCGGCGTACGAGAAGTGGCGCAAGGCGCTGCGCCTGCCGACCGTGCAGGGGCTGGTGGTGGGCCGTTCGCTGCTCTACCCGGCGGACGGGGACGTGACGGCGGCCGTGGACACCGCCGTCTCCCTGTTCCAACGGTGACCACGCTCCAGCGATGACCGCGCTCCAGCGGCGACCGCGGTAACTGTCAGTGGCGAGGAGGAGACTTGCAGTCATGACGACCGAGCTGCGCAACACCGAGTTCCACATCAGGGCCCGCGACAGGGCCGACGAGCACGGACCGTACGAGCTGGACATCGCCCCGGGCCGGACGGCCGACGAGGACGCGGCCCTGCGGTACGCGTCCCTGCGCGTCCTTTGGCTGCCGCCCGGCGGGAGCCATACGTTCACCGCCGGCGACAGCGAGTGGATCGTGCTGCCGCTGAACGGCGGCTGTACGGTCATGGTCGGCGGCGAAGAGCCCTTCGAACTGGCCGGGCGCAAGGACGTGTTCAGCGGAGTCACCGACTTCGCGTACGTACCGCGTGACGCCGAGGCGCGGATCAGCAGCGCCGCCGGCGGCCGGTTCGCGCTGACCGGTGCCCGCTGCTCGCGCCGCCTGCCCGCGCGGTACGGCCCCGCGAGCGGCGTGCCGGTGGAACTGCGCGGTACGGGCAACTGCTCGCGCCAGGTCAACAACTTCGGCGCGGCCGGTGTCTTCGCGTGCGACAAGCTCATCGCCGTCGAGGTACTCACGCCCGGCGGCAACTGGTCGTCGTACCCGCCCCACAAGCACGACGAGTGCCGGCCGGGGAGGAGAGCGAGCTGGAGGAGATCTACTACTTCGAGATCGCCCCTGCCCACAACTCCGAGGGGCTCGGCTATCAGCGCGTCACCCCTTCCGGCAACGGACGCGGTACGGACGTACTCACCGAGGTCCGCAGCGGCGACGCCGTACTGATCCCCGACGGCTGGCACGGCCCGTCCATCGCCACACCCGGCCACACCATGTACTACCTCAACGTCATGGCCGGCCCGGGGAGGAGCGCGCCTGGCTGATCTGCGACCACCCGGACCACGGCTGGATCCGCGACACCTGGCCCGACCAGCCCGTCGACCCCAGACTGCCGCTGTACGACACACCGGAAGCCGATCCCCGCCCGAACCTGTACGACGCACCGGAAGCCGACGCCCGCCCGAACCTGGACGACACCCCGGAAGCCGACCCCGAGGGAGACCCACGATGACCACTCGACGCCTGACGGTGGCGCAGGCCCTGGTCACCTTTCTGGCCCACCAGTACACGGAGCGGGACGCCCCCGCGGCCCCCGGCGGCCGGACCGGAGCGCCCACCAGACACCGCCTGATCAACGCCTGCTGGGGCATCTTCGGGCACGGCAACGTGGCCGGCGTCGGCCAGGCCCTCCTGGAGGCCGGCCCGGACACCATGCCCTACCTCCAGGGCCGCAACGAGCAGGCCATGGTGCACGCCGCGGTCGGCTACGCCCGCCAGCGCGACCGTCTGTCCGCACACGCCGTCACGACCTCCATCGGCCCCGGCGCCACCAACCTCGTCACCGGCGCGGCCCTCGCCACGGTCAACCGCCTCCCGGTGCTGCTGCTGCCCGGCGACACCTTCGCCACCCGCCCCGCCGACCCCGTGCTCCAGCAGCTCGAAGTCCCTTACGCGGGTGATGTGTCCGTCAACGACGCCCTGCGCCCGGTCTCCCGCTACTTCGACCGCGTGACCCGTCCCGAGGCGCTGATTCCGGCCGCCCTCCAGGCGATGCGGGTGCTCGCCGATCCCGTGGAGACCGGCGCCGTCACGCTCGCGCTGCCGCAGGACGTGCAGGCCGAGGCGTACGACTGGCCCGAGGAGTTCTTCGCCGACCGGGTGTGGCGGGTGCCCCGGCCCGCGCCCGACGCCGCCGCGCTGGCCGAAGCCGTACGGGCGGTACGCGCCGCCGAGCGGCCGCTGATCATCGCGGGCGGCGGCGTCCACCACAGCGAGGCCGAGGACGCCCTGCGCGCCCTCGCCGACACCACCGGCATCCCCGTCGCCTCCACCCAGGCCGGCAAGGGTTCCCTGCGCCACGACCACCCGGCCGACATGGGCGGCATCGGCCACACCGGCACCGCCACGGCCGACGCGCTGGCCGCCCGCGCCGACCTCGTCCTCGGTGTCGGCACCCGCTACACGGACTTCACCACCGCCTCCGCCACCCTCTTCGCCGCCCCCGGCGTCCGCTTCGTCAACCTGAACATCGCCTCCTCGGACGCCCACAAGCTCGCCGCGACCTCGCTGGTCGCCGACGCCCGTGCCGGCCTCGAAGCGCTGACCGAGGCCCTGTCCGGGCACCGCGTCACACCGGAGTACGAGGCGGAGTACGGCGCCGCCAAAGCCCGCTGGGAATCCCTCGTCGACGCCGCTTACGCCGCACCCGACGACTCCGTACGCCCCTCGCAGACTCAGGTGCTCGGCGCGCTGGACGCCACCGTCGGCGACCAGGACGTGGTCATCAACGCGGCCGGTTCGCTCCCCGGTGACCTGCACAAACTGTGGCGGGCCCGCTCCCGCCGCCAGTACCACCTCGAATACGGCTACTCCTGCATGGGCTACGAGATCCCCGCCGCCATCGGGGTGCGGCTGGCGGCGCCCGACCGGCCCGTGTGGGCGCTGGTCGGCGACGGTACGTATCTGATGATGCCCACCGAGATCGTCACCGCGGTCCAGGAAGGCATCAACATCAACATCGTGCTCGTCCAGAACCACGGGTACGCCTCCATCGGCGGCCTGTCCGAGCAGACCGGCGGCGAGCGCTTCGGCACCGCCTACCGCCACCGCGCCGCCGACGGCTCCTACACGGGCGACCCGCTGCCCGTGGACCTCGCCGCCAACGCCGCGTCCCTGGGGATGCACGTCATCCGTGCCGCGACCGTCGGCGACCTGCGCGCCGCGCTCGCCGCGGCCCGCGCCGACGAGCGCCCCACATGTGTCTATGTCGAGACCGCAACGGCCGACACTGTGCCGGGCGCGCCCGCGGCCCAAGCCTGGTGGGATGTCCCTGTGGCCGAGATCGCGACACGTCCGGCGGCGGTCGAGGCCCGTAAGGACTACGACCGGCACGCCACCGCGCGCCGCCGCCATCTCTGAACCACGCCCCCGCGAACCCGAAGCCGCACATGCCGACCCGAGCCGAATATGTACGGAACGAACTGAACCGAACCGACGCGAGCTAAAACGAATCGAATCGGACCGTCACACCCCCACCCGCCGCCCGTCCCCGTCACGGCATCCGCTCACCGCCGTACCCCAGAAAGGCTCCCGCATGAAGACCGTCAACCACTGGATCGGCGGCAAGCCCGCCGAGGGCGTGTCCGGCTCGTTCGGCCCGGTCTACAATCCCGCGACCGGCGCCCAGGAGAAGCAGGTCGCCTTCGCCTCCGTGGACGAGGTGGACACGGCCGTCGCCGCCGCCAAGGAAGCGTTCCGCACCTGGGGCGTCAGCTCGCTGGCCAAGCGCACGTCGGTACTGTTCGCCTACCGAGAGCTGATCGACGCGCACCGCGAGGAGCTGGCCGCGCTGATCACCGCCGAGCACGGCAAGGTGCACAGCGACGCGCTGGGCGAGGTCGCCCGCGGCCTGGAGATCGTCGAGCTGGCCTGCGGCATTCCGCAGCAGCTGAAGGGCGAGCTGTCCACCCAGGTCTCCACCCGCGTGGACGTGGCCGCGATCCGCCAGTCCCTCGGTGTCGTCGCCGGCATCACGCCGTTCAACTTCCCGGCGATGGTACCGATGTGGATGTTCCCGCTCGCCATCGCCTGCGGTAACACCTTCGTCCTCAAGCCCAGCGAGAAGGTGCCCTCCGCGGCCCTCAAGCTGGCCGAGCTGGCGGCCGAGGCGGGCCTGCCGGACGGTGTGCTGAACGTCGTCAACGGCGACAAGGTCGCGGTCGACCGCATCCTGGAGCACCCGGACGTCGCCGCCGTCTCCTTCGTCGGCTCCACCCCCATCGCCCGGTACATCCATGCCACGGGCACGGCCAACGGCAAGCGCGTCCAGGCCCTCGGCGGCGCCAAGAACCACATGCTGGTCCTGCCGGACGCGGACCTGGACCTCGCCGCGGACTCCGCGATCAACGCCGCGTACGGCTCGGCGGGCGAGCGCTGCATGGCGATCTCCGTCGTGGTGGCCGTCGGCGACACCGCCGACCCGCTGATCGAGAAGATCAAGGAGCGGGCCGCCGCGCTGACCATCGGCCCCGGCGACGACCCGGCCTCCGAGATGGGCCCGCTCATCACCAAGGCGCACCGCGACAAGGTCGCCTCCTACGTGGCCGGTGCCGCGGCCCAGGGCGCGGACGTCGTCGTCGACGGTACGGACTTCACCGTCGCCGGCCACGAGAACGGCCACTGGATCGGCGTCTCGCTGCTCGACAACGTCACGCCCGAGATGGACGCGTACCGCGACGAGATCTTCGGCCCCGTGCTCTCCGTCGTCCGGGTGGACACCTACGACGCGGCGATCTCGCTCATGAACTCCTCGCCGTGGGGCAACGGCACCGCCATCTTCACCCGGGACGGCGGCGCGGCCCGCCGCTTCCAGCTGGAGGTCGAGGCCGGCATGGTCGGCGTGAACGTGCCGATCCCGGTGCCGGTCGGCTACCACTCCTTCGGCGGCTGGAAGGACTCCCTCTTCGGCGACCACCACATCTACGGCAACGACGGCGTGCACTTCTACACCCGCGGCAAGGTCGTCACCACCCGCTGGCCCGACCCGTCCGACGGCGGCATCAACCTGGGCTTCCCCAGCAACCACTGACATCGGCGGAGATCCGCGGGCCCGTGTGGGACGGGCCCGCGGGCGCGGCCGGCGTGGGCGGGCCGGGGCGCCGGGGGCCTGAAGGGCCCGTGACGTCCCGTCCTGCACCGCCGTCGCGGAAATCCCTACGTAATACCGGGGAATCGTTCCGGCCGGATGGCGCATGATGCTGCGTATGAATGACGAACAACAGCCCACAGGAGCCGTGGACATGCGGCGTGCCGCGGCAGGTGCTCCATGACGAGGGCCCCGGTGATCCGCCACGCGGTCCGGACGGATTTGGCGGACGTGGTCGCGCTGGCCGCGGAACACGCCGCGTACGAACGGTCCGTGCCGCCCGCCGCCGACCTGGAGGAACGGCTCGCGGACGCGCTCTTCGGGCCGCGGCCGCAGTGGCTGCGCTGCCTGGTCGCCGAACTCTCCGGCGGTGAACTCGCCGGGTACGCCACCTGCTCGACGGCCTTCGACACCTGGCAGGGCCGCGAATATCTGAGCCTGGACTGCCTCTACCTGTGCGCCGAGCACCGCGGACTCGGACTGGGCGCCCTGCTGGTCGAGGCGGTCATCGGCGAGGGCAAGGCGCTGGGCGTCGCGGAGATGCAGTGGAACACGCCCGACTGGAACGCGGGAGCGATCCGCTTCTACGACCGGTTCGGCGCGACCCGCAAGGACAAGAAACGTTTCACGCTGGCGCTGGAGACGGGCGGCAGAAGCTGAGAGCGGGGCGGGGCCGGCCGATTGCCGGCTCTCACCTCTTGGTGCCGGCGGTGGCGGTGGCCAGGTAGGAATCGGCGAGAGCCGCCGTCATCAGCCAGTCGTGGTAGTCCGCCGGGTCGGCGTATCCGTTGACGAAACGGTGCGCCACGGCGGGGTGTTCGGCGGCGGCCACCAGCAGGCGCTGCACATGCTGCGGCAGCGGTTCCAGCATCAGATTCGTGAACTCCGTGACCTGCTGGGCGTGCCGCCAGAACGCGGCGAAGGCCGACCGCATCCACTCCGGGTCGAAGGGCGCCGCACCGCGCTCCAGGATCGTGTCCAGATAGACGGCCGCGCCGCGGGCCGCGGTGTTCGAGCCCTGGCCGGTGATCGGGTCGTTGGTCACGACCGCGTCCGCCATGCCCAGGACGTACGTGTCCGGCGCGACCTCGGCGACCGGATGCCGGACGACGGGGGTCACCGCGCCGTACAGCGTCGCGCCCGCGTCCGTGGGCCTGGCGTCCTTGCACAATTCGTACTCCCCGGGCGTATACGTACGCAGCAGTCCCAGCGCGCGCGACACACAACTGTCCGGTGACGGCTGGTCGTGCCAGCAGTCGAACGGCCCGCCCGGCAGCGCCTCGAACAGCACGATGCCGCACGGCCCGCCCGTGGTGAGCGCGGGCAGCACGAAGACCTCACCGGCTCCGGCCACCGCGTTGATCCGCGTCTGCGGCTCAGGCTCACCGGGCGGCGACGCGACGCCGTGCACGTACACGCAGGCCAGCGTGCGCTGCGGCCGGTCGAAGGGGCAGTACAGCGGGTTGCGGGCGAAGATCCGGGTGAGGTCGCCGCGCCCGGATGCGACGATCGTCAGGTCGTGTTCGGCGGCGAGCGCGGGCAGCATGGCGGGGGTCACGGAGCCGTACCGGACCCGGCCGCCCCTGGCCTCGTACAGCCCGAGCCAGCCGGCGGTCTTGACCCGTTGGTCGACGGAGTGCGGCGGCTCGTCGAACTGCCCGCTGAAGGTCAGCGCGGATTTTCCGGGCGGATCCCACACCGTCACGCGCAGCGAACTCGCGCCGGGTGCGGTCGCGTCCCAGAGATTGAGCCCGACAGCGCGCTCCAACCGCCGCGCCGGGCCGAACATGAGCTGCGTGGACATCACCCGCCCGGCGCGCACCTCCTGCGCCGTACGGTCGGTGACCAGTGTGACGTCGTAGTCCGCGGCCAGGAGAGCCAGGGCGAGATGCAGCCCCGCCTGCCCAGCGCCGACGATGGCGATCCTGCGCATTGCCGCCTCCCCTGGGCCGACTCGGCCCGCCCCACATCGTCTTTTGTAGCGGCGGGGTGGTGCGGTGTACAGAGGGCCACGGGACGCGCACGGGCGCGTTGCGCGTACTACGGACGCGGTACGCGCGGCGGCGGCCGTACTGCCGGAGGAGGTGTACGGGTTCGCCCCGGCGGCTCGGTGGCCCGCGGCAGAACATCCTTAGGATTCACCGTATGACTTTCCGACTCCGCGGACGACGGCTGTACGCGACGGCGGCCGTGCTGGCCGTACTCGCCGGGTCAGGCACGTGGGCGGCCGTGGCCGCGGACGACCCGCCCGCCGTGCACCGGGAGGACCGGACGTTCGCCATGCCCGAGAGCGCCGGAGGTGCTGACGAGGGTGCTGGCGGGGGTGCCGACAAGGGCGCTGACGGTCCGGGGAAGGTCCGTATCGACGCCTCCTTCTTCACCGCGGGCGGTACCGGCCGCCGCCCCGCCGTCCTCCTGGGGCACGGTTTCGGCGGCAGCAAGGAGTCGGTACGCGGGCAGGCCGAGCAGCTCGCGCGGGACGGCTACGCCGTGCTGACCTGGTCGGCGCGCGGTTTCGGCAAGTCGACGGGGAGATCGGGCTCAACGACCCGGGCCGGGAGGTGGCCGACGTCCGGCGGCTGATCGACTGGCTGGCGAAGCGCCCCGAGGTACGGCTCGACGGCGCCGGCGACCCGCGGGTCGGCGTGGCCGGAGGCTCGTACGGGGGAGCGATCGCGCTGCTGGCGGCCGGCTACGACAAGCGTGTCGACGCGATCGCCCCGCAGATCACGTACTGGAACCTGGCCGACGCGCTCTTTCCCAACGGCGTGTTCAAGAAGCTGTGGGCCGGAATGTTCTTCTCGACGGGGTCGGTCGGTGCGGCGGAGGGGATCGAGGCGGCTGAGAGGGCTGGGACGACGGGCGGTTCGGGGGCCGGAAGCGGTGGTGGAGCCGGTGGCGACGCCGGTAGCGGTACGGGCACTGGCTCTGGTACCGGTACGGGCTCTGGTGCCGATAGCGGTACTGGAACCGGCGGCGGTACCGGTGACAAATCGGGCGCCGGTGGTGGAGGAAGTCCGCCACACAGACCGCGCCCCAGGACATCACCGACGGATGCGGCCGGTTCGAGCGCCAGTTGTGCGACATGTACGAGCGGATCGCCGTCGCCGGCAAGCCGGACGCCGCCGCACGCGAACTCCTCGAAGCACGCAGCCCTTCCGCCGTCGCGGACCAGATCAAGGTCCCGACGCTCCTCATGCAGGGCAGAACCGATTCGCTCTTCCCGCTCGGCCAGGCCGACGCGGCGTACAAGGCGCTCCGCAAGAACGGCGCCCCCGTCTCCGTCGACTGGCTCGCCGGCGGACACGACGGCGGCGACCGCGAGACCGGCCGTCTCGCCGGCCGTACGAAGGCGTGGTTCGACCGCTACCTGAAGAACGAGCAGAACGGAAAAGACACCGACACCGGGCCCGCCTTCCGCGTCAGCCGTGGCGGGGCCGTGGACTCCACCAACGGCGCCGCCCGGCTGCGCGGCGCGAGCAGCGACCGCTACCCCGGCCTGGACAACGATCCGCAGCCGGTCCGCCTGACCGGCCGCGAACAGCGCTTCGCCAACCCGGCCGGGGCGAGCCCGCCGTCCATTTCCACCGTGCCCGGCGTCGGCGCCCTCAACAGCCTCTCCAGTGTCGGCGCCGGCCTCTCCTCGACTCCCCGGGCCAGTACGCCCGTTTCGAGTCGCAGCCGCTGCGCGACCCGCTGCGCGTCACCGGCGCGCCGACCGCCCGCGTACGCATCGGCTCCACCAGCGACGACGCGGTGCTCTTCGCCAAGGTGTACGACATCGGGCCGAACGGCAGCAGCCGGCCGGTGCTGCCCGCCGGGCTCGCCGAGCCGTACCGCGTCACCGGCGCCAAGGCCGGCAAGAGCGTCGAACTGCGGATGCCCGCCATCGACCACGAGTTCGCGGCCGGGCACCGGCTGCGCCTGGTGCTCTCCTCGACGGACCTCGCGTACGCCTCGCCCGCCGAGCCCGCCACGTACACCGCCTCCCTCGAAGGCGATGGCGAAGGGGGCGGTGACGGTGGCGGCGTGCTGAACGTGCCGACCGCGCCCGCCGTCACGAGCGCGGCGGCCCCGCTGCCCGCGTGGACCTGGGCGCTGCCCGCCGCGGGCGCGGCCGTCGCCGTACTGCTCCTGCTCGTCGGACGGCGACGGGCCGCGGCCGGCGCGCCCGACCCGGACCTGGCGGACGTGCCGCTGCAGATCACCGGTCTGAGCAAGCGGTACGCCAAGTCCGCCGACCGCTACGCCGTACGGGACCTCTCCTTCCGCGTCGAGAAGGGCCAGGTGCTCGGGCTGCTCGGGCCGAACGGCGCGGGCAAGACCACCACCCTGCGGATGCTCATGGGCCTGATCGGGCCGGACGCGGGTGAGATCCGCGTCTTCGGGCACGCGATCCGGCCCGGCGCGCCGGTGCTGTCGCGGGTCGGCGCGTTCGTGGAGGGCGCCGGTTTCCTGCCGCACCTGTCCGGGCGCGCCAACCTGGACCTGTACTGGCAGGCCACCGGCCGCCCGGCCGAGGACGCGCACATCGACGAGGCGCTGGAGATCGCCGGGCTGGGTGACGCGTTGCAGCGCGCGGTCCGTACGTACTCCCAGGGCATGCGGCAGCGCCTGGCGATCGCGCAGGCCATGCTGGGGCTTCCGGACCTGCTCATCCTGGACGAACCGACCAACGGGCTCGACCCGCCGCAGATCCGCGAGATGCGGGACGTGATGATCCGCTATGCGGCCGGCGGCCGGACCGTGATCGTCTCCAGCCACTTGCTGGCCGAGGTCGAGCAGACCTGCACGCATCTGGTCGTCATGGACCGTGGCCAACTGGTCCAGACAGGACCCGTCGCCGACATCGTCGGCACCGGCGACACCCTGCTCGTCGGCGTGGAGGGCGGCGAACCGCCGTCCGACGTCCTGCTGGAGAAGGTGGCCGCGCTGCCCGGGATCGCGGCGGCCGTCCGGGCCGACGAGGGCCTGCTCGTCACGCTCGACGGCACGACGAGCACCTCGCGCCTGCTGCCCGAACTGCTCCGGCTGGAGATCCCGGTGGCCCGCATCGGCCCCCACCGGCGCCTGGAAGACGCCTTCCTCACCATGATCGGAGGTGACCGGTGACCCCCGTCACCGAGCCCGGCAACGACGGGCAGCCCGCGCATTCCGGTAGAGCCGCGCATTCCGGTGCAGCCGCGCGCCCCGGCGCGTCAGCGCTCGCCGGTGAGCCCGGGAGCACCGGTGAGCCCGCGCGCTCCGGTGGCGCGCCCGCGCTCGCCGGTGGTTCCACGCTCTCCGGCGGGCCCGGGAGCACCGGTGAGCCCGCGCGCTCCGGTGGCGCGCCCGCGCTCGCCGGTGGTTCCACGCTCTCCGGCGGGCCCGCGGGCTCGTCCGTGCCCGGCGTGCCGCACGCCCCCGGTTACCGCCCGCGCCGGACCCTGCCGCTGCGCGTCGAGGCGATGCGGCAGCTCAGACGGCGCCGCACGCTGGTCATCGGCGCGATCCTGGCGGTGCTGCCGTTCGTCCTGGTAGCGGCTTTCGCGATCGGCGGTGATCCGGGCGGCCGCAACAGCCGGATCACCCTGATGGACACCGCGACCGCCTCCGGCGCCAACTTCACCGCGACCGTCCTGTTCGTCTCGGCGGGCTTCCTGCTGGTCGTCCCCGTGGCGCTGTTCTGCGGCGACACGGTCGCCTCCGAGGCGAGCTGGTCGTCGCTGCGCTACCTGCTCGCGGCGCCCGTCCCGCGCACCCGGCTGCTGCTGAGCAAACTCACCGTGGCCCTGCTGTTCAGCGCGGCGGCGATGGTGCTGCTGCCGCTGGTCGCCCTCGGCGTCGGAACCGCCGCGTACGGCTGGGGGCCGCTGCAACTGCCCACCGGAGGCGCGCTGGCCGCCGGCGACGCGCTGCCACGTCTCGCGCTCGCCGTCGCGTACATCTTCATCAGCCAGCTGGTCACGGCGGCCCTCGCCTTCTGGCTCTCCACGGTGACGGACGCGCCGCTGGGCGCGGTCGGCGGCGCGGTCGGCCTGACCATCGTCGGCAATGTGCTGGACCAGGTCACCGCCCTGGAGCAGTGGCGCGACTTCCTGCCGGCGCACTGGCAGTTCGCCTGGGCCGACGCGTTGCAGCCACAGCTCGACGGTACGGGCATGCTTCAGGGGCGTCGGTCTCCGTGGCGTACGCGCTGGTGCTGTTCGCGCTGGCGTTCCGGGGGTTCGGGAAGAAGGACATCGTGTCGTAGCGGAGCGGGGGCTCGGCGGGCCCGTTGCTCCAGCCGGGTGGTGTGTGCGAAGGCCCGCAACCATCCCGGGCGTCCGCGTGTCTCAGTTGGTGAAGACCGGCAATGCGCACATAGGACAGAAGTCGGAAGTCGAGGACATCTCATGCTCCGTCACGCTTCGCGCACCACCGCCACTGGCACTGCCACCAGGTCCGCCGCCAGTCCCGCCATCGCCACCAGATCCGCCGCCGGGGCTGTCATCGCCATGGCGACCGCTGTCGCCCTCACCCTGACCGCCGCGCCCGCCGCCTCCGCCGCTCCGGCTGCCGCTGCCCCGGCCACCGCCGTCCCGGAAGGTTCCGCACAGCAGCAGTCCCGGGCGGACCTGCGCGCCGACCCGAACGGCCGCTACACCGCCGAGGAGATCCGCCGCTTCCTGGTCTCCTTCTACGGGAAGCACGGCCCCAGCGCCTGGAAGCGCGAGCACCAGGTCTCCGCCGAGCTCAAGAAGAAGGCTGCCGAGACGCCCGACTACGACCTGCTGCTGTGCGCTCAGAACACGCCGCGCGACATCTCCGTAGGCAAGGTCACCACCGCCCAGTCCGCCCGCGTCGGCTGGGCGACCATCACCACGTACTGGAGCGGGAACCGCACGGAACACTTCACCGCGTACGTGGATCTCGACGCGACGCGGCCCATCGAATTGCTGGACGTGGCCTGCTCGACGTAAGGCCGCGAGCCGCGAGCCGCGAGCCGCGAGCCGCGTGCCGCGTGCCGCGAGACGCGAAGCGCGGGCTCGGGGGCCGGGGCGCGGGTGAGGTGGCGTGGGGACGAGGAGGAGGGGACACGATGCGGTGGGTCGGACGGGGCCCGTGTGCGGGAAGGGGCGGAAGCTACTCCGCCGGTCCCCGCACAGCGGAAGTCACTCCGCCGGCCCCTGCATGTGGGCGCTGATCCACTGCATCGTGCCTTCGCCCATGCCCTTCACATAGGTGTCGGCGCCGTGCATACCGCCGGCCACCGTCTGCAAGCGCGTCTTGACCGGGCCACGTCCGTAGCGCGCGATGAACTTCTTGACCTTCGGCACGACCGTGGATTCCTTGGAGCCGTCCTGGAAGGCCAGGTAGACGTCGGGTCCGCCCTTGGCGATCAGCCGCTGGGCCAGGACCTCGGGGTCGTTCTCCCGCTGCTCCTTCGCGTGCCCGCGCCACAGCGGTGAGTCCGGCACGATGTCCGGACCGCTCGGTATCGCGGCCTTGAAGGTCTCCGGGTGCTGCAGGACGTTCTTCAGCGCGGCGAATCCGCCGGACGAGGACCCCATGATCGCCCAGCCGTCCCGGCCCTTGAGCGTACGGAAGTTCTGCCGGACGAAGTCGGGCACGTCCTCGTTCAGCCAGGTGCCCATCTTCGGCCGGCCGGGTATGTCGCTGGCGTCGTAATACTGATCGGCATCGGGGTTGAGCACCGGCATGACGACGATGAAGGGCAGGCTCTTGCCCTCCTTGGACCACTGCGCCAGGTTCTCCTCCAGCTTCAGGTCGCCGCCGATCCAGTAATTGACCGGATAGCCCTCGGCGCCGGGCAGCGCCATCAGGACCGGGAATCCCTTGTCGGCGTTCTTCTTCTCGTAGTACTCCGGCGGCGCCCACACCCACACCTTCCCGGTGAACCCGGACTTGGGGCCGTGGTACGTGGCCATGCCGATCGGGGTACCGTCCCCGGCGCCGCCGACCTTGCGCTGCTCCTTGAAACTGATCGGGTCGGTGGGCATCCGGGCGAGCGACGCCCGACCCGGCCGCGTGGCGCCGTGCGAGCCGGACTGCTCGGCGCCACCGAAGCGGACCTGGGTGTCGTCGGTTCCGCTTGAGCCGCAGCCGGCGGTGGCGGCGAGGCCGGCCAGGGTGGTCAGTACGACCACCGGGGCGAGCAGGGGCTTGCGCACGGGAATCCCTCCTTGCTGAGCGGGCCTGAGAAACGTCCGGCTGACGAGCAAGAGGGGGCGGCCGGTGCCGCGGTTTCCCTTTCCGGCGGTCACGTTGCCCGCGCGGATCGGCGTCACGGCCGGGACACGCCCGCGACCTGCGCGGTTTACCCGTCACAGGAGCCGGCTTTACGGTGATTTTCTCGGTGACTCGTCGGGGGATTCCCTCCGTGGACCTGCCCGTGCCTCTCCCCAGTCCTGCCCGTGCCCGCCCCGTGAGCCCGTCCGTGCCCGTTCCGTGAACCTGCCCGTGCCCGCTCTGTGAATCCGCCCGTGAACCCGCTCGCGAATCCATCCGCGAATCCGTCCGCGCGCCCCCACGTGAACCCGTCCGAGTTCCCGTCGCAACCCGCCCGCAAACCGGCGCAGATCATTCCGTTTCGGCGCTTCCGAGTACGTATTCTCGGGGGCATGACCTGGTCGCGAGCGCTGAAGAAGACCGCCCGCTCCGGGCTGACCATCGAGAAGGCCAAGCTCACCCCGCTGATCGCGATCCGCGGCTCGGTCGGTGTCGCCATCGTCATCGGCCTGTGCCTCTATCTCGGCAACCCGGCCCTCGCGGTCTCGTCGGCCTTCGGCGCGTTCGCCGCCGGCATCGCCACCTTCCAGCGCAGCTGGCGGCCACGGCCCGTGCTGGCCCTCGCGGTCGCGGGCGGCCTCTCCGTCTCCACCTTCCTCGGCTACCTGGCCGCCGCGCACATCGTCGGCTTCCTGGTCCTGCTCTCCCTGTGGACCTTCCTGGCCGGCCTGGCCTGGTCGGTCGGACCGGTGTCCGGGCTGGTCGGCACCCAGACCGTCTCGGTCATGCTCGTCACCGTCACGCTGCCGACCTCGATCCTCGGCGCCCTGGAGCACGCGGCCATCATCGCGTTCGGCGGGTTCGTCCAGGCCGCGCTCATCGTGCTCTTTCCCGTACGGCCGTGGGGTGTGCAGCGCGACGCGCTCGCCGACGCGCTGGCCGCCGAAGCGGACTACGCGCGCCGGCTGCGGCACGACCCGGTGGCCCCCTTCGACCCACAGCCCCTGATGAACGCCCGCCTCGCCTCCGCCGTGACCCCGCGTCAGGCCAAACGCCGGCCCGTCCAGCTGCACGGCCCCCGGGCCCTGGCCGAGCAGGTCAGACCGGTCCTGGCGTCGCTCGCCGACCCGGTCGTCGGCGCGCCCGTGGAAGGGCCCGAACGCGACCGGGCGCGCGAACTGCTCGGCGCGGCCGCCACCGTACTGGACGCCGTCGCGACCGCCATCCGGCGCGGCAAGCCCGTACGGCTGCCGCCCGAGGCGATGGCCACCCTCGAAATGCCGCAGGACGGCGACGGGCCGCGGCTGACCGGCGCCGCCCGCCGCTCCGCGCTGCGGCTGATCTCGCTGCTCGCCGACGCCGTGGAGTTCACCGACGAGCCCGTCCAGGCCACCCGGCCCACCACCGAGGCGGAGCGCGGGCACCTGCTGCGCCCGAGCGTGCCGAAGCTGGTACCGCTGGCGCTGCGTGCCGTACGCCGCGAGATCCGCTGGTCCTCGCACATCTTCCGGCACGCGCTGCGCGTCAGCGCGGTGGCCGCCACGGGGTACCTCATCGGCCAGGCGCTGCCCTTCGGACACGGGTACTGGGCGCCGCTGGCCTCGGTGATGGTGATGCGGCCCGACTTCGGGCAGACGTACTCGCGCGGCGTCGCACGGTTCATCGGCACCCTGGTCGGGGTCGCGGTGGGCGGCGCGATCATGGGCCTCACCCATCCGGACCTGTACGTCAGCGCGGCGCTGGCGATCGTGTGCGTCCTGGCGATGTACCTGCTGATGCGTACGGGCGTGTCGGTGACCTCGGCGTGCGTCGCCGCGTACGTCGTCTTCCTGCTCGGCATCGCGGGCGCCGGCTGGGAACAGACCGTCCAGGAACGTGTCGTCCTCACCCTCGTCGGCGGACTGCTGGCCATGCTGTCCTACGCGCTCTTCCCCGCCTGGGAGACCCCGCGGCTGCGCGAACGGCTGGCCCAGTGGCTGGAGGCCAACGGCCGGTACGCCATCGCCGTCTTCGACCGCTACGCGCGGCCCGCCGAACGCCGCCCCCGCCAGGTCCGCGAAGCCCTCCTGGACGCCCGCGCGGCCCGCGCCGACTGGGAGGAGAGCGAGGCGCGCGCCGAGAAGGAGCCGGTGCGCCATCGCGGGCTGTCGCTGAGCGCGGCAGCGGCGGCACAGTCCGCCCTGTCCACGATGGGCCGGGTGACGATGATTTTGGAGGCGCACCTTCCGGACAAGGACGCGGAACCTTCACCGGGTGCCCAGACGTTCACGGAACAGCTGCGCGAGTCCCTGCCGCGCGCGGTCGATGCCGTACGGGAGCGGCGCGACCTGGACTGGAGCGCGCTGCGCGCCGTATGGGAGGAGTGGGCCGCGCAGTCCGAGACCCGCGGCGTCGCGCTGCGCGGCGCCGAACTGCTGCTGGACGCGCTGGACGACCTGGCCGAGGCCCTGTCGCGGGGCCCCGGCGGCAAGAACCGGGCGACGCGGGGAGCCGGGGAGACGGGAGGGATGCGCAGAGTGGGGGACACGGGAAGCACGCGGAGAGTGGGAGACACGGGAGGTGCCAGGAGATCGGGGGATACGGAAGGCACGAGGACGGCGCGGGAGAACGGCGGTCCGGGAACGTCACGGACGTCCGCGTCGAGCTGAATACGTCGGAGCGGAACCTCTCAGCGCTGCTGAGCCACTCGGCGCCGTCGAACGGCTCGGTGCTCGTGAACGACGCGGCGCCCCTGGACGGCTCGTCGCTGCCGAACGGCTCGGCGTACCTGAACGGCTCGGCGCTGTCGAAAGGCTCGGTGCCGCTGAACGGCTCGGTGTCGCCCGGAACCATTTGGCGCCGCCTGTAGTCTTGATAATTGCCCGCAAATGGCGCCATTGGCGAGCTTGACGAGCTCGGTGGACTTCATGCCCGAGCGGTTCAGCGAGCCATCCAGGCCGCCCGGGGCGCGATGTTCGAGGGCCCTGCGCGCGGGGCCCTGTCGTCCAGTCGAGAGAGAGCAAGCGAACCTCCCATGGCGTCCAGCACTTCGTCCGGTACGTACGACATAGGCATCGACCTGGGCACCGCCAACACCCTGGTCTACTCACGCGGCAAGGGCGTCGTCCTGAACGAACCGTCCGTCGTCGCCGTGAACGCGTCCGGCGAGGTGATCGCCGTCGGGTCGGAGGCCAAGCGCACCATCGGCCGCACCCCGTCCGGCATCACCGCGATGCGACCGCTCCAGGAAGGTGTGATCGCGGACTTCGACGCGGCCGAACAGATGCTGCGCGCCCTGATGAAGAAGGCGCTGCCCACCCGCCGCTTCTCCAAGCCGCGGGTCGTCATCTGCGTGCCCTCCGGCATCACCGGCGTCGAGCGGCGGGCCGTCATCGACTCGGCGCGCAGCGCCGGCGCCCGCGAGGTGCACCTGATCGAGGAGCCGATGGCCGCGGCGATCGGCGCCGGTCTGCCGGTGGCCGAGCCGGTCGGCTGCATGGTGGTGGACATCGGCGGCGGCACGACCGAGGTGGCCGTCGTCTCCATGGGCGGCATCGTCACCGCCCAGTCGGTACGGGTCGCGGGCGACGCGCTGGACGCGGCGATCATCACGTACGTGAAGAAGAAGCACTCGCTGGCGATCGGCGAGCGCACCGCCGAAGACATCAAGATCGCGATCGGCTCGGCGGCCTGGACGCCGGTCGACGTGGACGAGGAGGGCGAGCCCGAGCGCCGTACCTCCTACACCGTGCGGGGCCGGGACCACGTCAGCGGGCTGCCGCGGATCCAGGAGATCACCGAGGAGGAGATCCGTTCGGCGCTCGCCGAACCGGTCGAGGCGATCGTTCGGGCCGTGCACCGCACCCTCGACGAGTGCCCGCCCGAGCTCTCCGGGGACATCATCGAGCGCGGTATAGCGCTGACCGGCGGCGGCGCGCTGCTGCGCGGCCTCAGCCAGCGGCTGCGCCAGGAGATGGGCGTACCGGTGGTGGTCGCCGACAACCCGCTGGACTGTGTGGTCAACGGTACGGGCCGGTGCGTCGACGAATTCGCCACGTTGCAGGGGCTGCTGGCCGGAGCCCTGGAGCAGCCGCGCAAGGCCGTACGGCTCTGAGACGGGCGGGGCCGTGCGGAGCCGTATGCGGAGACGGCGGGTCCGCTTCCCGTCCGTCCCCCGCCGGAAGCCGTCGACGTGCGGTAACCCCCGAAACGGGTGAAGATGATTGCGCCGGCTGCGAGGCCGGTCGCGGTGAGTCACTGTTCACCCTGGAGGAACGATCATGCCGAACCGGTTGGCGCTCATGATCGATAAAGTGCCGGTTCCGGAAAGCCGGCTCCCATGCTGAACGCGAAGGCCTTCCAGCCGGCCGAACGGGTGCGGACGGGTTCGGTCCCGCAACGCCGCTGGGCCGTGGCGCACGCCCGGTCGATCGCCGAGGAAGGTGCGTACGCCGTGGCAACCGGCGGAGAGCGAGAGGTTCCGGTCGGCGGTCCCAGGCCGTACATCGCGATCGTCCTCATGGAATCGCCGGGCAAGGGCGGCGGCGGAGCGCCGGGCGAGAGCGGTGGGGGAGCGCCGGACGGGGGTGGCGGCGATCCGCTGTACGAGGAGAGCGTGCTGCTCGTGCACGCGGCGGACGAGGCGGACGCGCGGCGCCGGGCCGAACGGCGAGCCCGCTCCCGGGAGACGAACTACCTCAATGACCGGGGTGAGACCGTGTCCTGGTGCTTCAAGTGTGTGGTGGACGTGAGCGCGGCGCTGGACGAGGACCTGACACAGGACGCCGACCTGTACGCACGGCACTTCCGCGACTACGCGGCCTACGAACGCTTCGAACCGCTGCTGTCGGGCGAGGAACTCTGACCGGACCGGACCGGACGCGGACGCGGGTACGGACGCTCGACGAGCCAGACCGGACGTGGACGCCCGACGACCGGACGCGGACGTTTGACGGACGGCGCCGACGTCTCACGGGTAACGGATCATCGCTGACGGCCGGAGCCCATTCACCTTGGATCCACGGGCGATCCGGCTCAAGTCAACCGTTTCTTCATCCACGTGCTCCGGCCCGCGCTCCGTCCCTGACCACCCCGGCGGAGTGCGCGGATCCGCCTGTGAGGGCGCAGGAGTGACCTGGCGTCAGGGCTTGATCAAAGGCGGTTATGCTACTACCGGCCCAGTGTATGAAGGTAGTTACCGCAGGTACCTCTGTGGCGGCGCCGAACGGGGAGCTGGGGCCCGCTAGACGTCCTGTGATCTGTCGATGTTTTGAGGGTTTTAGGGTGCAGATGGTTCGAGAAGGATCGTCGCCCGAGGGGCCGCGTCCTGCCTCGGTTCTCGCGTGGATACTGCCCGCCGCGGCGACCGCCGTGGCCGCGGCCGTCGCCGCGGTGACGGTCCCCCCGCAGGCGACCACGCCCGTGGTGTGGATCGGCGCGGTCGCCACCGTGGCGGTCGCGCTGGTCACCGCCGAGGTCACCCGCCGCGGCCAGGCGCTCGCCGCGCTCCGCGCGCAGGCCGCGGCGCAGCAGGCCGCGCTGGACCGGCAGGAGGCCGAGACCGTACGGCTGGCCGAGGAGCTGCTGCCCGAGGTCGTGGCCCGGCTCGGCCGGGGCGAGTTCCCCGAGGACGTGCACGCGGCGATCACCGAGGAGGTGACGCGGCAGGGACGGGAGTCGGGACTGACGCCCGAGTTCACCGCGGCGCACCAAGCGGTGCTGCGCTCCGTCCTCGACGCGGTCGTCGCCGAGGAGGATCTGCGCGAGTCCGCGCAGCGCGCCTTCGTGAACATCGCCCGCCGCGTGCAGGCGATCGTCCACCAACAGGCGCAGGAACTCCGGGACATGGAGGACCGGCACGGTCAGTCCCCGGAGGTCTTCGGCGACCTCCTGCGCCTGGACCACGGTACGGCGCTGATCGGCCGTCTCGCCGACTCCATCGCCGTTCTCGGTGGCGCACGTCCGGGCCGCCAGTGGAGCCGTGCCGTCCCGCTGTTCAGCGTGTTGCGCGGCGCGATGTCGCGAATAATCGATTATCAGCGCGTCGAATTGCACTCCGTGTCGGAGGTCGCGGTCGTCGGCACCGCCGTCGAGCCGCTGATCCACGCGCTCGCCGAACTGCTCGACAACGCCACCCGCTACTCCCCGCCGCAGACCCGGGTGCACCTGACCGCCGTGGAGGTGCAGTCCGGTATCGCCGTGGAGATCGAGGACGGCGGCGTCAGCATGAGCGAGGAGGCCCGCGCGCGTGCCGAGCGGATGCTCCAGCAGGCGCAGCAGGGCATCGACGTCAACGACCTGGGGGAGACCCCGCGACTGGGTCTCGCCGTGGTCGGCCGGCTCGCGCAGGCGTACAACTTCCATGTGTCGCTGCGGCCTTCCGCGTACGGCGGTGTCCGCGCGGTGCTGATCGTTCCGCAGGACCTGATCACCACCGCCGCGGCGACCGGCCGGGCGCACGGCATCGGCGCGTCCTCGGGCCCGCGTACGGCCCGTACGGAGCGCCGCGAGGTGAACGCGGCACCGCAGGCCGCCGGTCCCCGGCACGCCGCGGCGACCCCCGCCCCGCAGCCTGCCCCCGCTCCGGCCCCCGCCCGGCACCCGGCTCCGGCCGCGCCGGTCGCACCGTCCGTGCCCGCGCCTGCCGCCGCGGCAGCACCTCCGCAATTCCGGGACGATGTCCGGGAGGAGACCCAGGATGACCTCCCTCTCGTGACCGAGCGGACCGCCAACGGACTCCCGCAGCGACGCCGCAAGTCCCGCGCCACCGCGCCCGTACCCCCAGCGGCGCCCGGCGCCCACGCGGCGCCCGCGCCCGCCTCTCCCGCCGCCGGTACGGAGGAGGCCGCGCCGGTGCAGCCTGGTATGTGGCTCGCCGCGTTCCAGAGCGGACTGTCCGGCGAGAGCGGGTCGGGAGCGTCGGGGCAGTCGCAGTCGCAGTCGCAGTCGCAGTCGGCCCGAGGCCAGCAGGCCCCGGCGCCGGCACCGGCTTCGGCAACCGCCCAGGACCAAACCCAGGCCCAGCCTCACACCCAGCACCAGCCGAACGGCGACCAGTACGGCCGGCAGAGCCACGAGCAGTACGGCCGGCAGGACCACGGCCAGTACGGCCAGCCGGGCGGCGGCCGGCAAGACCACAGCCGGAACGACCACAGCCGGAACGACCACGGCCAGTACGACCACGGCCAGTACGACCACGGCCAGTACGACCACGGCCCGTACGGCCAGGACCAGCACGGCCAGTACAACCGGCCGGGCCAAGACCAGCACGGTCAGCCGGGCCCGTGGGACGGAGCCACCGAGCGTCCCGGGCCGAATGCCGGCTGGACCGGTCACCCGGACCCGGCCGCCGGAACGGGGACTTCAGTCAGTGCCGCAAGTGCAGCCAGTGAGAAGAGTGACGAGTCGTCGGAAAAGAGTGAGTAGCCATGATTCAGCACCGGCCCAACATGGACTGGATGCTCAAGGATCTCGCGGAGAGCGTTCCGCAGACCCGTCACGTGGTCGTGCTGTCCTCGGACGGCCTGCGCATGGCCCAGTACGGTACGGAGACCGATACCGCCGACCGACTGGCGGCGGCCTGTGCCGGACTGCAGAGTCTGGCGGGCGCGGTGTCCGCGGAGTTCCCGCACAGCGACGGCCGGATGCGCATGGTCGTGATCGAACTGGACGGTGGCTTCTTCTACTTGATGGCGGCGGGCGCCGGCGCGTACCTCGCCGTCCTGGCCGATGAGGGTGTGGACGCCGGGCTGATAGGGCAGCGGATGCGGGACCTGGTGGCCCGTATCGGCGAGCACCTCAGCAGCCCACCGCGCCACGACGGACAGGACGCATGAGCGGGCGCAGCAGGCGGATCGGCCGGCGGCGTCGGCCGCGCGGGGGTACGGCGGGGCGAAGCGGGGACACGGCATGAGCGGAGCGGACCAGGACTGGGAGGAGCAGAGCCCCGAGCGGCTCTACGTGATCACCGGTGGGCGCAGCGGCGCCTCCGGCCACACCACCTCCCTCGACCTGGTCACGCTGATCGTGTCGAAGGCCGGACCGAAGCCGGGAATGCAGCCGGAGCAGGCGTCGATCATGCGGCTGTGCCATTCCCCGCTGTCCGTGGCGGAGCTCTCCGCCTACATGCAGTTGCCGATCAGTGTGGTCACCGTCCTGCTCGGTGACCTGCTGGCCGACGGGCGGGTGGTGGCACGCGCGCCCGTACCCCCGCCCAACTTCCCGACCGTGCCCTTATTGAGGCGGTGATCCATGGACTTCAAAAGCTCTGAAACGCTCGTCGAGCGCCCCGCTCAGGGGCCGCGGAGCGAGGACGAACTGCCCGAGACGGCCGCCGCCGCGGTCAAGGTCGTGATCGTGGGCGGTTTCGGGGTCGGCAAGACGACCCTGGTGGGATCGGTGAGCGAGATCCGCCCGCTGACCACTGAAGAAACGATGACGCAGGCCGGTGTCGGCGTGGACGACATCGTCGGTGTCGAGCGCAAGACCTCGACGACCGTGGCGATGGACTTCGGCCGCATCAGCCTCAACGACGAACTGGTGCTGTACCTGTTCGGCACGCCGGGCCAGCAGCGCTTCTGGTTCCTGTGGAACGGGCTGTTCGACGGCGCGCTGGGGGCGGTGGTCCTCATCGACACCCGTCGCCTGGAGGTCAGCTTCGACGTCATCGGCCGCCTGGAGGAGCGCGGCGTCCCCTTCGTGGTCGCCATCAACTCCTTCCCGGACGCCCCCGTCCATGCCGTCGAGGAGATCCGGGGCGCCCTCGATCTGCCGGCCGAGGTGCCGATCATCGACTGCGACGCCCGGCTGCGTACCTCCAGCCGCGACGTACTGATGACGCTGATGCGGTACCTGCACTCGCTGGCCGGGGCTTGATCGACTGATGTCGTCGGCTAGTTGAACACCGAGTACCGATGTTCGTGCGCTGACCGTTCGGGGCTGAGACCTGAACGGTCAGCGTTCGTGTGTGGTGGCCGTTCGTCGCCGTTCGCCGGGCCACCCGGTGCCGTTGCCCCCACCCGCATGGTGTCGCTGAGTCCCCCCTCAAGTGGGGTGCGGACCCCCTCGTGATCGCCACGCTCCGCCCATAGCGTCTGAGCAGCCGAAACATCGGCGAGCAAGCGCAAGGCCGGAGGGGTTACGGAATGATCAGGCTTCGCCCGCGAGGCAGCGGCAGAGCGACGAGGGACGCGGAGCCGCTCCACGCGCGCGGCAACGACGGCGCCGCGTTGACGCTGGAATCCGTGACCCGCAGTTACCGGCGCGGAGTCAGGACCGTAGCCGCCCTGGACGACGTCAGCGTCACGGTCGCCCGGGGCAGCTTCGTGGCCGTGATGGGACGTTCCGGCTCCGGCAAGACGACGTTCCTCCAGTGCGCCGCCGGCCTGGACCGGCCGACCTCGGGGACCGTACGTATCGACGGCACCGACCTGTCCCGGATCGACGAAGCCGCCCTCACCCGGCTCCGCCGCGAACGCGTCGGTTTCGTCTTCCAGTCGCTCAATCTGGTGCCTTCGCTCTCGGTCGTCGAGAACGCCGCACTGCCCCTGCTGCTGGGCGGCGAGGAGCCGGGCAGCGCGGATGTACGGGCGCGAGCGCTGCGCGTCCTGGACTCGGTGGGACTGGCGGACCGGGCCGACGACTCTCCGCTGCTGCTCTCCGGCGGGCAGCAGCAGCGGGTGGCCATCGCCCGCGCGCTGGTCACCGACCCCGCGGTGATCTTCGCGGACGAGCCGACCGGCGCCCTCGACCCGGTCACCGCCATCGACGTACTGACCCTGTTGCGGGACGCGGTGGACCGCGCGGGGCACACGGTCGTGATGGTCACCCATGACCCGGTCGCCGCCTCCTGGACGGACCGGGCGCTCTTCATCGACGCCGGGCGCGTCGTCGGCGTACTGGACCAGCCGCGACCCGACGGCGTCGCCCAGACGATGAAGCGGCTGGGCGGAGGCGCGAGGTCATGACCTACGCGCCTCACGACCATTCCGTACGCCCCCGCAGTACCGCCCGTTTCCTCGCTGCCCGCTCGCTGAAGCTGCACCGCAAGGCGTGGGCCGCGGTGTTCGCGGTACTGGTGCTCACTTCTCTGGTACTCGGCGGTTTCGCGCTGGCCACGCTGTCCGCGGTGACCGGCCACGCGCGGGTGGAACGCTATGCGGGCGCCGCGGCGGTCGTCACCGGCGACCAGACCACCCGCTACACGGTGGAGACCCTGGGCGGCGAGATCCAATCGGCTTCGGCGGAGCTGACGGAACGGGTGCGGGTGCCGCGTTCGGTGCTGCCCAGGATCGCGGCCGTGCCGGGCGTACGGGCCGCCGTCGCGGACGATGCCTTCCCGGTCGCCATGTCCGCGAGCCCCGCCGCCACACGCATCGCCACGCACACCAGCACCGCCACCAACACCCCCACCTCCACTCCCAACACCAGCTCCACCTCTGCCCCCGTTTCCCCCTCCAACCCCATCTACGGACATCCCTGGCAAGCCGCCGCCCTCGCGCCCTTCACACTGCGCGAAGGGCGCGCCCCCGCCGGCCCCCGGCAGGTGGTCCTCGACGGCGACCTGGCCGACCGCGCGGGCGTACGCGTGGGTGACGAGATCACCGTGCAGTCCCTCGGCGACCCCGCGACGTACGAGGTCTGCGGCATCGCGGCCCCCGAGGGACAGGGCGACCGCACCGGCCTGGGACACCAGGGCGCTGTCTTCTTCACCGACCAGCGCGCGCGGCAACTGGCGGGGCACCCCGAAAGTGCCGATGCCATCGGTGTACTCGCCGAACCCGGGGTGAGCGACGAGCAGGTCCACGCCGGGGTGCGCGCGGCGCTGGGCGGCGCCGATCCGGCCCGCAGTGTCACCGCCGGGCAGCGTTACGAGGAGGACGACACCGCGCTGACGGTGCTGACCGGCGACAGCCGCGGGGAACCGGAGTTCCTCGAAGCGGCTCCCAGCCGCTGGGGCCTGCTGCGACTGCTGGTGTCGGTCTGTGCTCTCGTCGTGATGATCGCCGTACTCGTGGTGGCCGGTACGGTCGCGCAGGCCGTGCATCAGCGTGCCCGCGAGATGGCGTTGCTGCGCGCGGTCGGCGCCACGCCGGGGCAGTTGCGCGCGACGGTGAGCCGGGAGGTCCGTACGGTCGCCGTCGTCGCCGCCGTGACCGGCGCGATCGGTGCGGTACCGGTCTTCGGGCTCCTGCTGAGCCTGCTGCGCAGCCGCGACGCCGTACCCGCCGGCCTCGAACTGCCCACCCCCTGGTGGCTGTACGCGGCACCCCTGCTGACCGCCGGGCTGACCGTCCTCGTCGCGTGGATCGCCGGCACCCTGGCCTGCCGGCGCACGGCCAGGGTGAGTCCCGCGCAGGCGATGGGCGAGGCGCGGGGCGAGCCGGAGCGGCCGGGCCGCGGCCGTACCGTGACCGGCCTGGTGATGCTGTCCCTCGGCGTGATGTCGGCCGGTACGGCGGTGCTCCAGTTCGGCGAGGTGGCCGCGATGGCCGCGAGCACCGCGGCGATAACGCTGGTGATCGGGTGCGCGCTGCTCGGCCCCTGGATCGCCCGCGGCGCCCTACAGGTGCTCGGCGCGCCCGCACGGCGGTTCGGCGGTGTGGGCGGCTACTTGGCTGCCGCCGCCGCACAGGCCAACTCGCGTCGGCTGGGTGCCGCGATCACGCCGATCGTGCTGATGGTGGCCTTCGTCGTGGTCCAGATGTCGGGCGGCGCGACGCTGGACCGGCAGGGCGGCCGGCAGGGCGAGGACGCGGTGCACGCCGATCTGGCGGTCACCACGGACGGCCCGGGCCTGACGCAGGAGACGGTCGGCCGGATCGGGCGGGTACCAGGAGTGGCGGCCGCATCGGGCGTGCTGCACAGCACGGTCGTCCTGGCGCGCAAGGAACTCGGCGAGCCGCGGCTGGACCGGCTGCCGGTCCTGGCGGTCAGCCCCGCGGCGCTGCCGCGCGTACTGGATCCGGGTGTGGTCGAGGGCGATACGGCGAAGCTGGGCCGTGGCACGGTCGCGGTGGGCAAGGACCGGGCGCGGTCGCTGGGGCTCGGCATCGGGTCCGCCGTCACGCTGCGGTACGGCGACGGGGCAAACGTTTCCCTGCGCGTGGCGGCCATCTACGAACGCTCGCTCGCCCTCGGCGACTTCCTCTTCGCCCCCGAGGAACTGGCGCCCCACATGTCCGCACCCCTGCACTCCCGCGTCCTGCTCAGCCTCGACTCCCCGGGCGATCGGACACAGGCCGCCGTGCGGCGGGTGCTGGCTGGCTCCGCGACAGGCGCGCGGGTCACGCCGGACCCGGCGGGGGAGCAGCGGCAGGCCGTGGACCGGGGCGTCGGAGAAGTGATCACCGTGGTCGCGGTGAGTGTGATCGGCGGCTTCACCGTCATCGCCGTACTCAGCACCCTCACCCTCATCATGATCGGCCGTCGGCCGGAGATTCAGCTGCTGCGCCTCGTGGGCGCGGGGCGGCGTCAGATCCGGCGGATGCTGCGCATCGAGGCGGCCGTCGTGGGGTTGGCGGGCCTGGTGGTCGGCACGGTGGTCGCGCTGGTGCCGCTGATCGCGCTGAGCCTGCCGCTGGCCGGGACGCTGCCGTACCTGCCGCCCGCGCAGGCCGGGACGATCGTGGCGGTGGTGGCGGTGACGGTCGCGGCGGGCACGCTACTGCCGATGCGGCCCGCGCTCCGCAAGCGTCACCCGGCGGGTCCCGGAGGACGCTGAGGGGCGCGAGGAACGGCCGCGAGGTTCGGTCGGGAGCCGATAATCGATTATCCGGAAAACGAGCGCGAGGGCTACGGGCCGTACTGGCACCGCAGCCCTCGCGCTTTTCCATGACGGACACGGTTACCGACCGACCTCGCGCCCGGGGCGCACCCCGCCCCACCCCACCGTGACATCCTCCCTGAACCGCTCGGAACCGCCACAAATCCGGCTATTCCCGACCCCGTACTACGGCGTCGACGCAACCTCACGCATAATCCAATTCTCCACTGGTAACTCCCTCACCGAGAGGCCACTCGCATGACGAACCCCTTCGAAGACCCGGAGGCGCAGTACCACGTCCTGACGAACGACGAGAACCAGCACTCGCTGTGGCCCTCGTTCGCGGAGATCCCGGCCGGCTGGCAGAGCGTGTTCGGTCCGGAGGGCCGGCAGGCGTGCCTGGACTACGTCGAGGAGCACTGGACCGACATGCGGCCGCGCAGCCTGGCGGAGGCCATGGCCGACTGAACCTTTCGCCTCCCGTCCTGCCTCATGCGAAAGCACCCGTTCCGGTCCCGGAACGGGTGCTCTTCGTTTTCCGACGGCACTCGGGATGCCCCCCGCCTTGCCGTCGCACCGCCGTCATCTCCGCGGTTTCATCTCCGTGGCTTCGCCACCGTCATCACCGTGACCTCGCCATCGTCCCCAGCACGCCGCCGGCGTCACCGTCACACCCCCGTCGTCACCGTCACACCCCCGTCAACCGCAGCGCGAACGCCGCGAATCCCACCGCCAGCACCCCGGCACACACCCGCGGCCCCCGGGGGATCCCCGCCCACGGCATCTCCAGTCGCCGCGCCGGCCGGGCGACGAGGACGAGTACGACGGCGAAGAGCGGCAGCCACGGCAGCCGGGTCGCCATCCAGGCGGCGAAGTCCGGCGCGGTGGTCAGTCCCTCCACCGTCGTACCGACGAACGAGGCCGGTACGGCGACGGCCAGCATGGCCGTCTGGTGCCAGCACAGGATCGTCATCGCGGACCGGTTGACGGCCGTCACCGGAGCCCACAGCGCGGGCCGCCGCAGCAGGGCCGTGATCCGGTCGCGGAGCAGGATCGCCGCGCCCGACTGCGCCGCGGCCAGGGCGATCACCAGCAGGGACGGCGGGTGGGAGTTCGTACGGTCCTGGCCGGGGACGCCGACCATGCTCGCCGGGTAGTGGAAGACGAGAAGCAGTACCGCGAAGAGGACGGCGCCGCCGACGAGCAGCAGCCGGGCGCCGCGCCTGCCGAGCCGTTTCTCGCCCCAGGAGACGCCCAGTTGGTAGCCGAAGAGCCAGCCCGGGATCAGGCTGATCAGCGTGGCCCAGTACGGGATCGAGTCGGCGTACGGGCCGTAGCGCAGGAAGTCCACGGCAGCGACGACCGCCGCCAAGGGGGCCGCCGCCCAGCCGCCGAGCCTCCGTGAGGCTGCCATGCAGTACGGCGTCAGCGCCGTCACCGCCGCGTACACGCCCACGAACCACAGGGGCTGGACGACCAGCGTCGCGGCCGTGTGCAGCGTCGTGAGGGGGACGCCGGCCGCGTACAGGGCGGCAGCGAGCACGGCCCACACGGCGGTGACGCCGACGGCGGGCCGTAGCAACCGGGTCAGCCGGCCGCGCAGCCAGTCGCCCGGTGTCGTGCCCCGCGCGGTGGCGCGCCGGTAGGACTGCACGGAGGCGTAGCCGCCGACGAGGAAGAAGATGCCGAGCATCTGGAGCACCCAGGTGATCGGCGCGAGCGGCGCGAAGGTGGAGAGCGGGCTGGCGTTGTGCAGCGAGCTGTCGGGGTCGCGGACCAAGCCGCCGACGAGCCAGTGGCCGGTCGGTACGGCCAGCAGGGCCAGCGCCCGCAGCCCGTCGACGGCCCGGTCGCGCTGGACGACCGGGAGGCGGCCGGCCGCGCCCGGCAGCGGTGTGTGCGAGCGGGACCGCTCGTCCAGGCTCATGCTCCGGAACCCGCGCTGTCCGCGGCGCGCGGCATGGCAACTTCCCGTACAGCGGCTTCTCGTACCGCGGCCTTCCGTATGCAGGCATCCTGTACCGCGGCCTTCCGTATACAGGCTTCCCGTACCGCGGCCTTTCGTATGCACGCATCCCGTACCGCGGCTTTCCGTATGCAGGCTTCCCGTATGGAGGCTTTCCGCATGGCAGCTTTCCTCTTCTCGCACACGGTCGGCGCATGGGCGTGCCACGGGCCTGCCGAGGGTCCGTCTTGAAGGTGATGGGGCGATCGCCTTCCATGCTGGTGCGAGGAGCCTGCGAAAGCAGTCGGGACAGAACCCGTATCAGGGTGGGGCAAACCTCACCGCGGCCCAGGGGGACAGCACCCTGCGGGGCGGGCCCGGTGGCTGGTCCGTCTCCCCTACTCCCCGGGCAGGGCCCGCTGTTGTTCGCAATGTTCGTATCATCGGCTCATGACCGCCAAGACTCCGGAATCCGCCTCCTGGGGCGAACTGCGCGCCTCCCACGCCGACCGGGAGGCCGTGGTGGAACAGCTGAGGGAGGCGGCGGGCGAGGGCCGGATCGACCTCGCGGAACTGGAGGACCGGCTGGAACGGGCGCTGACCGCCAAGACGTTCGCCGACCTCGCGCCGCTCACCGCCGACCTGCCGCAGGCCGGCCCCACGGCGGACCCGGGCGAGGCGCTGGTCCTCAAGGGCGGCATCCACGGCGTGTCCCGTACGGGGCGCTGGGAGGTGCCTGTGCACATCACCGCGCACGGCGGTATGGGCGGCGTCCGGCTCGACTTCACCCGTACCGAGTGCCGACTCCCCGAGGTTGAGGTGGAGGCGTACGGAGAGATGGCGGGTGTCACGGTCGTCATCCCCGAGGGGTGGGCCGCGAACTGCGACGGCGTCGCGACGGGCCTCGGCGCCCTCAGGGACGAGACCACCCCCGAGCGGCTCCCGGACACGCCGCTCATCCGGCTCACCGGGGCCGTCGGCATGGCCGGCGTGGTCGTCCGTCATCCCAACGCCCGTGAGCGCCGTCAGCTGAAGCGCGAACGGGCGAAGTAGCCGCGCGCCCGTACGGCGGCAGCCTGCACGCCGCGCCGGCGGCCTGTCGCGCCCGTACAGCAGTCATCGCGCCAGTACGGCGGCCGGTCACGCTCGTACGGCGGTCATCGCCCCGGACGGCGACTGTCACGCCCGTACGGCACTCGCCACGCCCGGGCGGCCTCGACGGCGAGCGATGTGGCGCCCCCGGCAGGACTCGAACCTGCGGCCAAGTGCTTAGAAGGCACCTGCTCTATCCACTGAGCTACGGGGGCCAGGTGGTGGGCGTGGATCACACGGGCCGCCGACAAGGATAGGGCTCCGTGTGCCTCGTCCCGGTTGCTTCACCTCCGTGGCACGTTGTGGAGGTTCGGTGAAGCGGTCCCGATAATCGCAGGCAGGTACGAATTCTGCACCGTTTTTGGCGCCTCACGCGTCGGGTGTTGTGCACTCGTTATGCCTGAGCCCCTCTGATCGCGTCTGCCCCATGCGTCGCTGATCCCGATCTGTACGGGTTTACGCGGCACGCACAGATGGCTATACGCTTCAAAAACCTGCCAAAATTGGGCATTCTGCACGAGTGGCAACCTTGGATGTACAACCCCGTCTCCTTGACGTCCTGTCCGCGCTGCGCGACCGCGTCGACGCCGCGCGCTTCCCGCTGCCACTGCCCGGCGCCGCCCGCGCCCGGCGTACCCGGTCCGAGTTGCTGGACCAGCTCGACGACTATGTGATGCCCCGGCTACGCGCTCCTCAGGCCCCGCTGCTCGCGGTCGTCGGCGGATCCACCGGCGCCGGCAAGTCCACGCTCGTCAATTCCCTGGTGGGCCGGCGCGTCAGCGAGGCGGGCGTACTGCGGCCCACGACACGTACGCCGGTGCTCGTGTGCCACCCCGACGATCATCACTGGTTCGCGGGACGGCGCGTACTGCCGCAGTTCACCCGCGTCTGGGTGCCCGAGCAGGACGGCCCCGAGGGACTCGACGCGTACGACGACGCGTGTGAACGCGAGTGCGAGTACACCTACGAAGGTGAGGACGGGGAGGAGGGCGGCGGCGCGCCGGCGAGCGCGGCGGGCATGGCGCCCCTGCGCATCGAGACGGACCCGGCCCTGCCCAGCGGTCTGGCCCTCCTGGACGCCCCCGACATCGACTCGCTCGTCGCGCGCAACCGGGAGCTGGCCGCCGAGCTGATCTGCGCGGCCGACGTATGGGTACTGGTCACCACCGCCGCCCGGTACGCGGACGCGGTGCCGTGGCACCTGCTGCGTACGGCCAAGGAGTACGACGTCACCCTCGTCACCGTGCTGGACCGGGTGCCGCACCAGATCGCCACCGACATCTCGGCGCGGTACGCCGCTCTGCTGACCCGCGCCGGGCTCGGAGACGTGCCCCGCTTCACCATCCCCGAGCTGCCCGAGTCGGCGGGCGGCGGCAGCGGGCTGCTGCCCGCCACGGCGGTGGCGGCGCTGCGGCGCTGGCTGGAGCGGCACGCACAGGACCCCGTGGTCCGGAACGCGGCGGCCGCCCGTACCACCGCCGGGGTCCTGGCCTCGCTGCACTCCCGTATGCCGGCCCTCGCCGGAGCCTCCGCCTCCCAGCACGCCGCCACGCTGCGGCTGGCCGACCAGGTGGAGCAGGCGTACGAGGAGGCCGCGGCCCGGGTACGGCGCGAGGTCGAACAGGGCGAGGTGCTGTCCGGCGACGCCCGCGCCCACTGGCGCGACCACGAACTCGGCGGCCGCCCCGACGAACTGCTGGACGCCCTGACCCACGGACTGACCTCCCTGCTGCGCTGCGCGGTGGAAGAAGCCGACGAGCGGGCCGCCGAGGCGTGGCGCCGGGACCCCGCGGCGGCGGACGCGGCCCTGGCGGAGGTGGCGGACGCCGCGGCCTCGGCAGCCCGCCTGGGTGTGCTCGTACGGCGCTGGCGGCGCTGTTTGGAGGAACTGGCGGAGGAAGGCGTACGGGAAGCGCGCGCGCCACGAGGCGGGCGCGCGGCGCGCAGGGCACGGGCCGGGGAGCGCGCGAAGTCCGCCGCCGACCCGGAGGAGGCCGCGGCGCTGCTGGCCACCACCTTGCTGGGCGGACGCCGGGCCCGTACAGCAGGCGAAGCCCTCGCCGACTTGCTGGGCGCACAGGCCGCGGTACGGCTGCGAGACCGGGGCGGCCGACTGCTCGACACGTACCTCCGGCGCGCGCTGGACGGCGAACGGGAGCGGCGTCTGACGCCGCTGGAATCGCTGGGCGTACGGCCGGACCACCAGGCCGCGCTGATCGCCGCGCTGTCTCTATTGCAGAAGGAGAAGGTGACGCGGTGACTGCTCGTGTGGGGCGTATGGATGGGGATGTGGGTGGGGACGGGGACGGGGATGTGGGCGGCGGGTATGCGGATGGGGACGCCGGAGCGCGGCCGGAGATGGCGGGGGGTTCGCCGATGGCCACCGAGACGGCCATGCCCATCGAGACGGCGACGGCCGTAGGGGCGGCCTCCGTGGCGTCCCCGAAGACAGACCCGGATGTTTCGGATGATGCGGAAGTTCCGGGACCCCTGGCAGACCCGGTGGCCCCGGAAACCCCGGGAGGCCCGGCGGCCCCGGAAAGCCCGATGCCCCCGGACGCGGCAGCTGTCCGGCCGGCCCCCGACCAGGCCGAGGCGCGCACCTCCTGGAACGACGGGCTGATCGCCCGCCGCGCGAAGGACGGTGCCGACGCGAAGCCCGCCACCGGGCGGCGACACGCCCGCGCACGGGAAGCGGCGGCGGAGCCACGCGAAGGCCGACAGCCCGAGTGGCGTGAGTGGCCCGAGTGGCTGGAGTGGGAAGACCGGGACCGGAGTTCCCATCCGGACGGGGACGCGTGGCCGGACGACGGGGACGAGTGGCACCAGCAGCGCGACTGGCAGGAGTGGGAGGACGAGGGCGACAGCGAACTCGAAGCCGTACTGGCCGTACTCCAGGAACCCGCGGAACCCGTACAGGAGCCGCGGGGCCGGCGCGGCCGCGCCCAGGAGGCGAAGGAGTGCGCCCCCGACCCCCGGACCCCCAGGGAGCCCAGAGGAACCAGAGGAAGCAGAGCTGTCAGAGGCACCGGTGGCATCAGACAGCGCAGAGAGCGCAGTGCCCCCGAAGGCCCAGAAACCCCCGAAGACCGCGACGACCACGTAGCCCCAGGCAGACCAGGGACCCTCAGACCCCCTGGAACTCCCAGAACCTCTGGAGCCCCCAGAACCCGACCGACCCCCGCCCAGCGGCTGCGGCCCCGCCTCGACGCTCTCCGGGAGCTCGTCGGGCTGTCCCGGACGCGCCTGGACGGGGCGACGCTGGCCGAGGCGGGACGGGTGCTCGGCGCGGCGGACGAGCGCTACCGGCTGTCCGGGGAACACACCGTCATCGCTGTCGCGGGGGCCACCGGCAGCGGGAAGTCGTCCCTGTTCAACGCGCTGGTGGGGGCGGACCACTCGGACGTGGGGGCGCGCCGGCCGACGACCTCGGAGCCGGTGGCCTGCGTGTGGTCCGGCGGGCAGCCGGGCGCGCACGGCCTGCTGGACCGGCTCGGAGTACCGGTACGCCGCAGACACGCGCCGGCCGCCGGTTCGGCCACGCTGCCCGGCCTCGTCCTCCTGGACCTGCCCGACCACGACTCGGCCGCGGCCGGGCACCGTGAGCAGGTCGACCGGATGCTGGGGCTGGTGGACGCGGTGATCTGGGTGGTCGACCCGGAGAAGTACGCGGACGCGGTGCTGCACGAAAGGTATCTGCGGCCGCTGGCGGGCCATGCCGAGGTCATGTTCGTCGTCCTCAACCAGGTGGACCGGCTGCCGGGGGACGCCGCCGTACAGGTGGTCGACGATCTGCGGCGGCTGCTCGACGAGGACGGCCTGGCCCTCGGCGAGCACGGCGAACCGGGCGCCGCCGTACTGGCGCTGTCGGCGGCCACCGGAGAGGGCGTCGGGGACCTGAGGGAGGCCCTCCGCCAGTTCGTCGCGGAGCGCGGCGCGGCGGACCGGCGGTTGACCGCCGACGTGGACGCGGCGGCGGGGCGGCTGTGGCCGGTGTACGTGGCGGACGGACGGTACGGGCTGACGGAAGCGGCCCGGGAGGAGTTCGAGGACTGGCTCGCCGAGGCGGTCGGCGCCGGGGCCATGGGCAGTGCGGCGGAACGCGACTGGCTGCGCCACGGGGAGCGGGCCTGCGGCACGCCGTGGCTGCGCCTGCGGCTGCGCAGACGGCGGTCGGGGGCGGCGCGCGGGCGGTCCGGGCGGACGAGCCCGGGTCGTACGGGACGGTCCAGGCTGTGGCATCGGGACGCGTGCCCGGACCCGTACACGGAAGCGGACGCAGCCGGTGATGTGGACGGCGAGGACGAGTACGGCACCGTGAGCGGCTGGGTGCCGGTGGACGGGCGGGCGACGGCGCGGCCGTTGGTCGAGCAGGCCGTACGGGCCGTGGCGGGGGAGGCGTCGGAAGGGCTGCCGGCGCCTTGGGCGCAGGCGGTGCGCGAGGCGGCGTTCCGGGGCGCCGAGGGACTGCCGGAGGCGCTGGACCGGGCGGCGGCGGTCTCGGAAGGGACCTTGCGCGCCGGGCCGCTGGTGCGGCCGCGGTGGTGGTCGGTGGCCGCCGTGACGCAGGGGCTGCTGACGGTGTTGCTGGTGACCGGGGTGTTGTGGCTGCTGGCCGTGGTGGTGGGCGCGGCGGATGCGGGGGAGTGGCTGTCCGCGCTGCTGGTGACGGTCATCGGGACGACGGGCGGCCCGGTTCTGTCGTGGGTGTGCGGAGTGTCGGGGCGCGGTGCGGCCCGTCGGTACGGCCAGGAAGCGGAACGCCGGCTGCGTACGGCGGCGGCGGGCTGCGGCCGCGCCGCGGTGCTGGAGCCGGTCGCCGCCGAACTGCTGCGCTATCGGGAGGTGCGGGAGCAGTACGCGGTGGCGGCGGGGTTGTGAGGCGGTGAGGCAGCGGGATCGGGAGACAGCGGGACTGGGAGACAGCGGGGCAGCGGGGTTGTCGGCTTCGCAGCTGCGCGGCTTCGGAGCTGTGAGGGGGCGGGGTGCTGGGGCCCGCCGACATGATGATCCCCCGCCGGAGTGACGGAGTTGTCCACAACTCCGCGGTAGCGCACAGGCCCCGGCAGGCTCCGGCGAATCCGTGCAGCATGGGTTCCACGCAGGCCCGGGACCGGGCCGCAGGGCCCGCCCGGGGCCCATGACGGGGGAGGCGACGGCAATGTACGAAACGATGGTGACGCTGGTGGGGAACGCCGCGACGGCGGTGGAGCACCGGCTGACCACGACAGGCGCTTCGGCGGCGCGGTTCCGTCTGGCGACGTCCGCGCGGCGCTGGGACAAGGAGCGCGGATGCTGGGTCGACGGGGACACGAGCTTCTACACCGTCCGCGCGTGGCGGACGCTGGCGGACCACGTCGCCGCCTCCGTCTCGCGCGGCGAGCCCCTGGTCGTGCACGGCCGCATGCGGGTGTGGGACCGGGAACTGCCCGAGGAGAAGGGCGGACAGCGGCGGGTGTCGGTCGAGGTGGACGCCGTGGCCGTCGGGCACGACCTGTCGCGCGGCACCTCGGCCTTCCGGCGGATCAACCGGACGGGTACGGATCCGACGCCCCCGGACGGACGGCCGGGCGGCGGGGAAGAACCCACCGAGGCGGCAGCCCCTCCGCCCCTTTCGCCCTCTCCGGCCCCTCCAGCCGCCGCACCGGCCACAGAACCTGACTGGTCGTCGCCGCCCCCGGCGCCCACTCGGGAGGAGGGCGGTATTGCCTCGGCCTGACACCTCACCCGAGTGGTTCCGAACCTTCCGGTGGAGCCTCGCCGGCACCGGCCGGCGGCAGCCTCCGAGGCTGCCCCGCCCAATCCTCTCCCGACGCTCTCCCGGCTCTCTCCCGCCCGTCTCCCGAACCTTCTCCGCACCCTCGATGCGCCTTACGCCGGAGAAGCGATCAGTGCCCGGAACGTCCCGGTGATTTGTCGATATTGCCAGGTCAAGTGGGGTGCAGTCGGTAACGATTGTGATTCGGATCGCTTATAGGACGGTATTGCGGGGGATCGTGTTCCGCCCGCTCTCTAGGATCCGTCGGGTACTCACGAGTACTCACGGGGGCTGATGTATTCGGCTGTTGAGTTCTTCGGGTTCATTCCGGCGAGGCAACTCCCCTATCGATCCCGCCTCGCCCAGAGGGGAAATTCATGATTTCAGTGAAGAGGCGGGGCGCAGCCCGCCTCGCCGCCGCGGTCCTGGCGTCGGGTCTCGTCGCGGCGGGCGCGATAGCCACCGCGGGTCCCGCCGCGGCTGACGAAGCGGCGCCGGTCCACGGCGGCGCCAGTGCCACGCTCGACGGTCTGAAGACCTACGGCCAGGCCGTCCTCCACGCCGACGGTCACGACCAGCGGATCGGCGCCGGGCTCTTCGAGATGAAGGTCGACAACGGCGGCACCCTCCAGACGTACTGCATCGACATCGGCACGCCGACGCAGCAGATGGCGAAGTACAAGGAGGTGCCCTGGAGCGCCTCGTCGCTGCACGACAACCAGGACGCCGGCAAGATCCGCTGGATCCTGCAGAACTCCTACCCGCAGGTCAACGACCTGGCCTCGCTCGCGCAGAAGGCCGGTGCCGGGAGCCTGAGCGAGAAGACCGCTGCCGCCGGTACCCAGGTCGCGATCTGGCGCTTCTCCGACCACGTGAAGGTCGACGCCGTCGACCCCGCGGCCGGGAAGCTCGCCGACTACCTGGAGAAGAACGCGAAGAGCCTCAGCGAGCCCGAGGCGTCGCTGAAGCTGGACTCGCCGGCCGTCTCCGGCAAGTCCGGCAGCAAGCTCGGCCCGGTCACGGTCCGCACCAACGCCGGCAGCGTGACCGTCTCCCCGGCCGCCGGTACCCCCGCCGGCGTCAAGGTGGTCGGCGCCGACGGCAAGCCCGTCACCAAGGCGGTCAACGGCACCCAGCTCTTCTTCGACGTGCCCGCCGGCGCGAGGACGGCGCCACCTCGCTGACCGCGCAGGCCGCCACGAAGGTCTCGGTCGGCCGCGCCTTCACCGGCAGCGTCGGCCGCGTCAAGAGCCAGACCATGATCCTGGCCGGCTCCAGCGAGTCCACCGCCACCGCGACCGCCACCGCCTCCTGGAAGAAGCAGGGCGCGGCCCCGGCCGTCACCGCGGAGAAGAACTGCTCCAAGGGCGGCGTGGACGTCACCGCCACCAACAAGGGCGACGCGCCGTTCAAGTTCCAGCTGTCCGGCAAGGAGCACGTGATCGCGCCGGGCAAGTCCGAGACGGTCACCGTCCCGGTCGGCGAGGACCAGGCGTACGAGATCACGATCGCGGGTGAGGGCGGCTTCAAGAAGACCTTCACCGGCGTCCTCGACTGCAAGACCGCCGGTGCCACTCCCGGCAAGCCCTCCTCGCAGCCCAGCCCGGCCTCGGCCGGCGGCACCAGCGCCGGCAGCACCGGCGGCGACACCGGCGGCGCGGGCGGCGACCTCGCCGAGACCGGCTCCAGCAGCGCCACCCCGGTGATCGCGGGCGTCGCGGTCGCGCTGGTCGTCGTCGGCGGCGGCGCGGTCTTCTTCCTCCGCAAGAAGAAGGCGGGCGTCACCCCGTAACCGAGATACGGGCATCACCCCGAGATCGAGGTACGGACGTTCCTCCGTAACCGAGGTACGGGGTGCCCTCCCGTGACCGAGGCATCGGCGACACCCGGGAACCGGGGTGTGGAAGCTCCCCGGGACCCGGCGTGACGAGACACGCCCCGGCCTCGGCCGCCCGTGACCGTACGCGCACCACCCACCGCCCTCCGTGCCCGAGCGAAACCGCTCCTCGGCCACGGAGGGCGGCGGCGTTCCCGTCCGGGGGCAAAGGCTCAGAAACCGGTAGCAAAGGCCCGTCGCCCGGCCCACCACCCCGACCCCTCACCCCGAATCACCACCCCGAAGCACCGCTCTGCGAGGTACTCGTTTCCATCGCGGGCTGGCCGTACGGCAAGATGGGGTGTATCTGCCCTCGCGCGGCGGAGCCGCTCATCGGCCCACGCGGCGGAGCCGCATTGACCATGACAGATCCAGACTGCCGGACGGTTTCTCTTGGCTGAGTACATCTACACGATGCGCAAGGCGCGTAAGGCGCACGGCGACAAGGTCATTCTTGACGACGTGACGCTGAACTTCCTGCCTGGCGCGAAGATCGGTGTCGTGGGCCCCAACGGCGCCGGCAAGTCGACGGTGCTGAAGATCATGGCCGGTCTTGAGCAGCCGTCGAACGGTGACGCGTTCCTGTCCCCGGGCTTCTCCGTCGGCATGCTCCTCCAGGAGCCGCCGCTGGACGAGACCAAGACGGTCCTGGAGAACGTCCAGGACGGCGCCCGCGAGACCATGGACAAGCTCAAGCGCTTCAACGAGGTCGCCGAGCTGATGGCGACCGACTACAGCGACGCGCTGCTGGAGGAGATGGGCAAGCTCCAGGAGGACCTGGACCACGCCAACGCCTGGGACCTCGACACCCAGCTGGAGCAGGCCATGGACGCGCTGGGCTGCCCGCCCGGCGACTGGTCGGTCACCAACCTCTCCGGTGGTGAGAAGCGCCGCGTCGCGCTGTGCAAGCTGCTGCTGGAGGCCCCCGACCTGCTGCTCCTCGACGAGCCCACCAACCACCTGGACGCCGAGTCCGTGCAGTGGCTGGAGCAGCACCTCGCCCAGTACGCCGGCACCGTCGTCGCCGTCACCCACGACCGGTACTTCCTCGACAACGTCGCCGAGTGGATCCTGGAGCTCGACCGCGGCCGCGCGCACCCGTACGAGGGCAACTACTCCACCTACCTCGACAAGAAGCAGACCCGCCTGAAGGTCGAGGGCCAGAAGGACGCCAAGCGCGCGAAGCGTCTGAAGGAAGAGCTGGAGTGGGTCCGCTCCAACGCCAAGGGCCGTCAGGCCAAGTCCAAGTCGCGTCTGTCCCGTTACGAGGAGATGGCGGCCGAGGCGGAGAAGACCCGGAAGCTGGACTTCGAGGAGATCCAGATCCCGCCGGGCCCGCGGCTGGGCAACATCGTCGTCGAGGTCGAGAACCTCAGCAAGGCGTTCGGTGACAAGGTCCTCATCGACGACCTGTCGTTCACCCTCCCGCGCAACGGCATCGTCGGCGTCATCGGCCCGAACGGCGCCGGCAAGACCACGCTGTTCAAGATGATCCAGGGCCTGGAGGAGCCGGACTCCGGCCAGATCAAGGTCGGCGACACGGTCAAGATCTCCTACGTCGACCAGAACCGCGCCAACATCGACCCCAAGAAGACGCTGTGGGCCGTCGTCTCCGACGAGCTGGACTACATCAACGTCGGCCAGGTCGAGATGCCGTCCCGCGCCTACGTCTCGGCGTTCGGCTTCAAGGGCCCGGACCAGCAGAAGCCGGCCGGCGTGCTCTCCGGCGGTGAGCGCAACCGCCTGAACCTGGCGCTCACCCTCAAGCAGGGCGGCAACCTGCTGCTCCTCGACGAGCCGACCAACGACCTCGACGTCGAGACCCTGTCCTCGCTGGAGAACGCGCTGCTGGAGTTCCCCGGCTGCGCCGTGGTCGTCTCCCACGACCGCTGGTTCCTGGACCGCGTCGCCACGCACATCCTGGCGTACGAGGGCAACTCCAAGTGGTTCTGGTTCGAGGGCAACTTCGACTCGTACGAGAAGAACAAGGTCGAGCGCCTCGGCCCGGACGCGGCCCGTCCGCACCGCGCCACGTACAAGAAGCTCACCCGGGGCTGAGCCGCGTGCGACACCTGTATTCCTGCCCGCTGCGCTGGTCCGACATGGACGCTTTTGGCCATGTCAACAACGCGGTCTTCGTCCGCTACCTGGAAGAGGCGCGGATCGACTTCATGTGGCGGCTGGCGCCGGGCGAGGGCAGCACGTCCTTCTCCGGCGGGTCCGTCGTGGCCCGCCACGAGATCGACTACGTACGGCCGCTGGTCCACCGGCACGCGCCGGTGACCGTCGAGTCCTGGGTGACGAAGATAGGCGCCGCGTCGATGACGATCGCCTACGAGATCAAGGACGAGGACACGGTGTACGTCCGCGCCTCGACCGTCGTCGTCCCGTACGACTTCGGCGCGGAGCGGCCCCGCCGTATCACCGCCGAGGAGAAGTCCTTCCTCAAGGAGTACCTGGACGACGCGGACGGCGCCCAGCAGCAGGAGGGGGCCGTCGCCGCATGACGGCGTTGCGCCTGGCCGATGCCGGGGAGGCGGCGGACCTCGCCGCCTTCCTGGCCCGGCTGATCCACTACGACCGTGCCGCCGCGGTGCGGTTGCAGGCGGGCGGCGGGGTGCTCGCCGTGTTCGGGCGCCCGCCGTCGTTCGAGGTGCTGGCGATCCGTACGGCACGCCTGGCACCGGCCGTGCCCTCCGGCACCGGTCCGCGGACCGGTACGAGCCCGCAGACCGGTACGGGAACCGCTCCCGCCGCCGGTCTCGACCTCACCGTCTCTGCCGGTGACCTGCTCGAAGGCATTGACGAGGCGGCGGACAGCCTGACGCTGCCCGCCGCGGTCACCGGCCCGCCCTGGGCCGGCGTCCTGCCGCCGCGGGGCGGCTGGCAGCAGGTGCCGGGACTGCCCTCGCCGCAGGCGCTCGGCCGGACCGTGGCCCTGGCCGTCGCCGAGTTCCGGGCCCGGGACGAGGCGCTCACACCGGAACGCCGTACCCGTGCCGAGCGCGACCGCATCGGCCGCGAGATCTGGTCCCGGACGCTGGGCGACACCCACCTGCCGCTGCGCGCCGCGCACGCCGCCCAGTCCCTGGGCTTCCTGCGCCCCGCCCGGGCCGAAGCGCAGGCCGCCGGCGTCCACGGACTCGCGGGCGGTGGCCATGGTTCGGGTTCCGGCGCCGGTTCCGCGGGAGCCGGAGCCGCACTGGCGGAACCGCCCACGCTCACCCTGCTGACCGCGGGCGGCTGGCTGCGGCTGCGCACTCCCTACGGCTCGGTCGCGGTCCGTACGGGCGGACTGCCGGCGCTCTCGGTGACACCCGCTTGACGCTCCCGGTGACATCCGTGTGAGACGTCCGCCCGGAAAACACGTCAGCGCCGGGCGTCACGCCCCACACCCCGTCCCGACGGCGATCTTTCACCCCGCCCCGGCGGCGGCCTGGCCGCCGACGCCTCACTCAGCCGTATTGATCATCGACGCCGCCGCATACGTCAGGTAGTTCCACAACTGCGTCTCGTGCTCGGGGGACAGCTCCAGGGAGTCCACCGCGTCCCGCATGTGCTTGAGCCAGGCGTCGTGGGCGGCGCGGTCCACGGTGAAGGGCGCGTGCCGCATCCGCAGCCGCGGGTGGCCGCGGCCGTCGCTGTACGTACGGGGGCCGCCCCAGTACTGCATGAGGAAGAGCGCGAGCCGCTCCTCGGCCGGGCCCAGGTCCTCCTCCGGGTACATCGGCCGCAGCAGCGGGTCCTCGGCCACCCCCTGGTAGAAACGGTGCACCAGGCGGCGGAACGTCGGCTCGCCACCGACCTGCTCGTAAAAAGTCTGTTCCTGAAGCGTGCCGCGCGGAATCTTGTTCACCCGTCCATGGTGTCAGACGACGCGGCGGAGCCGGACTGCTCGGCCGAGGACCCACGACGTAGGACAGTGGAGACATGAGCGGTACACCAACCGGTCCGGAGCCGGACCACGAGCCGACGGCCGCGGCCCGCGCCGAGCTGATCCGGCAGATCAGAGCGGCCGGCCGGCTCGGCGACCCGCGCTGGCGGGCCGCCTTCGAGGAGGTCCCGCGGCACCTCTTCGTCCCGTACCACTTCGTGGCCACACCCCGCGGCTACCAGCGGCTCTCAGGCTCCGATCCCGACCCCGGGCGACGGGCACGTTGGCTGGAAGACGTCTACACCGACATGGCGCTGGCGACGTACATGCGGGACGGCGAGCTGGTGTCCACCAGCAGCCAGCCGTCGCTGATGGCGATGATGCTGGAAGACCTCCGGGTCGAGGAGGCGGAGGCGCAAGGCGGCCGCTGCCGCGTCCTGGAGATCGGCACGGGCACCGGTTACAACGCCGCCCTGCTCTCCCACCGGCTGGGCGCGGAGCACGTGACCACCGTCGACCTGGACGAGGAGATCACCGGCCCGGCCCGCGACCGGCTGGCCGCCGCGGGGTACCGGCCCGCCGTGGTGACCGGCGACGGCGCCCGGGGCTGCCCGGAACGCGCACCGTACGACCGGATCATCGCCACCTGCGCGCTCCCGTCCGTACCGCCCGCCTGGATCACCCAGTGCACTCCCGGAGCCCTGATCCTGGCCCCGCTGGCGACCGGCCTGATCACCCTCCGCGTGACGGACCCCGAGGCCGTACGGGCGGAGGGCCGCTTCCTCCCCACCCCCGCCTACTTCGTCCCCCTGCGAGCCCGCCCCGACCCCACCGCCCAGCCGCCCCACCCGGACCCCTCCGAGCGCCCCGACCCACCCACCGAATCCGGCGAACATCACCAAAACCCCCACCACGCCCTCCCCCGAGAAGCCCTGCGCGACGACCGCTTCCACTTCCTCCGCACCCTCACCGCCAACACCCTCACCCCGAACGAGGCCCACACCCTGTGGCACCACCAGAACCACCCCCGACGCGAACGCTTCGGCGTCACCGTCCAGGGGGCCTGTCAGTACGCGTGGCTCGATTCTGCTGAGGGACCTTATCGGTGGCCGTTGCCCGGGCCTGGAAGCTAGGAGGCTGCTCCGCCTCATGCGAGAGCGGTGCCGGACAGCGGAAAGCGCCGGCCACAGTGTGTGCACTGAAGCCGGCGCGTCTGCCGCTTACCGGTCCCGCCTGTCGTGAACTGCCGTGTCAGGCCCGGCGGACGGTGATGGTGGTCCAGGCGCCTACGTGGATGCGGTCGCCCTCGTGGAGAGGGGTGGGGACGTAGGGCTGGATCGGGTCTTCGGCGAGGTTGACGGTGGTGCCGTTGGTGGAGTTCTGGTCGACCACGGCCCAGCTGCTGTCGGGCTGCTGGACCAGGAGGGCGTGCTGGTGCGAGACGCCCGGGTCCTCCGGTGGGCGGCCCAGGTCGATGTCCGGGGACTCGCCCGTGCTGTGCCGGCGGCGGCCGATGGCGATCTGGGTGCCGGTGAGCGGGATCTGCTGCTCGGGGGAGTAGGCGGGCAGGTTCAGGCCGGCTGCCTCCGGGCCGCTGCGGCCCATCATCGCCATGAAGTACTCGCGGTCCGGGGCGATCGCGACGACCCAGCCGTCACCGACGACCGGCGGCGGTCCGGGCGGGGCGGCGGGACCCGGTGCGGGCTGGTTCCACTGCTGGTCGGGCTGCGGTTGCTGGTGTGCGTCCGGTTGCTGCTGCGGCCGGCCGAAGGGGCCGGGCTGCTGCGGCTCGAACGGGGCCTGCGGCGGCGCCTGTTGGGCAGGCTGCGGGTCGTACGGGGCCTGCGGCGGCTGTTGCTGGGGAGGCTGCTGAGGCTCGTACGGGCCCTGCTGTTGGGGCGGGGTGGGCGGGCCTTGGTGCGGGTGCGGGAAGCCGTAGCCGCCCTGGCTGCCCTGACTGCTCGGGCCGCCCTGGCCACCCTGGCTGTGGTCCGGGCCGCCCTGCGGGCCCGGCTGTGCGGGCGGCGGAGGCTGGGGCGGGGACTGGGGTGAGGGCTGGGAGTTGGGCGGAGGCAGGGGCCAGTCGTCGTCGGCCGCTCGGGGCGGGGGTGCCGGGCTGGGGTGGCCGGTGGTGCCGGATTGACCCGCGGGGTTGGGGTGTCCGGTGGGGCCGGGTTGGCCTGCCTGTGCGGGGGTGCCGAACGGGCCGGGCTGTTCGGGCGAGCCGAACTGGCCCGGCTGGTCGGGCTGGCCGAAGGGACCGGCCTGGTCGGGCCGGCCGAAGGGGCCGGGTTGGTCGGGCTGACCGAACGCGTTGGGCTGGTCGGGCTGGCCGAACTGGCCCGACTGGTCCGGGGAGAGCGGTTCGGCGGGGCGGTTGATCTGTGACGGGCGGGAACCCTGGTACTCGTACTGCTGCGGCGGGGTGGGTGGGCCCTGCTGCGGGGGCGGGAAGCCGTAGCCGCCCTGGGAGCCCGGGCCGCCCTGCGGGCCGGGGGCGGCGGGGCGTACGAGGTGGCCGAGTGCGTCAGGAAGTTGTAGCGGCACTCCTCGCAGAACGGAGCCATCGCCTCGCGCGGCGTACGGCACTGGGGACACAGCTCCGGCCGGCCGGCCGGCTGGGGCTGCTGGCCGGGGCCGAAGCCCTGGTGGGGAGGGGGTGCGGGGGTGTTCGGTCCCGGGGCCGGCGGCGGGAAGCCGTAGCCGCCCTGACTGCCGGGGCCGCTCTGCATGCCTTGGCCGCCCTGGCTGCCGTGCGGGCCGGGGGTCGGGCCGGGGCCCTGGCCCATCGGTCCCTGCGGTGCGGGCGGCGGCGGGGTCTGCTGGAGCGGGGGCTGGGGGCCGGGGGCTGGTGGGGCGGCGGAGCCTGTTGCGGCGAAGGGGCCTGCTGAGGCGAAGAAGCCTGCTGAGGTGACGGGGTCTGCTGAGGCGGTTGGGGCTGGCCGGGGAAGGCCTGCCCACCCTGGGAGGCGCCGGGGGCTCCGGAGGTGCCGGTGTCGCCGGGGGCTCCGGGGCCGCTCTGGGGGGCCGGGCCGCCCTGCGGAGCGGGCGGCGGCGCCGGCTGGCCTGCCGGAGGTGTATTGAGGAACCCCGCGGGCAGGGAGGGCGGCGGGGGAACAGCGCCCGCCATCCGGTGGCCGCACACCTCGCACCAGTCTTCGGCCACCGACTGATGGCCGTTCGGGCAGGTCGGCATGTCGGATCTTCCCCCTCGTACCGATTGTGTTCGGTAGTACGTCTAGTTTGTTATTTCTTGACGCGAACTGTCTTGGTCGAGCGCGTTTCGAGCGTCATCTCGTCCGCCTCTGTGACCTTCGCCTTCAGTCGCACAGTACCGGTCGCCGCATCGACGACGTCCACCACCTTCGCAAGCAGTTTCGCAGTGTCCTCGTTCCCGGACGCGCTCGCCAGTTGCACGGCCCGGCCCAGCTTCGCCGTGGCATCGTCCGCATCGCCCGACTTGCGGGCATCCAGCCCCTGCTGGATGACCTGGGCCAGTTCGGCCTGTCCGGTGTAGTGCGCGACTTGGGGGTTGATACTGGTCGAAGCGGTCATATCGTCCGTCCAGATCGCGCGCACGAGCCCCTGTGCCAGGGTCCGGGAGCCGCCGCCCGGTTCGGGGAGGACGAGTGAGATCCGCGCGGCCAGCATCTCCTGGCCCACCTCGGCGGCCCGGACGCGTACACACGTGGTAGTCGCGGGACTCGTCACCCCAGGAACCTGTCGGATAGTCGCCGGTGCGCGGGCCGGATTCGGTACGGCGGCCGGTCAGGTCCTCGACGGCCGGTGCCACCTGTTTGACGAAGGCGACCTGCGCGCCCTGCGGGGTCCACAGCCGCAGGGTGACGTCCGCCACCTCCTTGCCCATCGCGGCCTCCATCATCCGTGTGAAGTCGGCGGCCAGCCCGGCCGGGTCGGCGACGATGTCGGCCGTGCCGAGCAGCGCCGAGGCGACGCCGGTGACCTCCTTGACCTCCCAGTCCGTACCGACGCCGCGGGCGTCGCAGGTGAAGCGGCCGGCGCAGGCGTCGAGGGTGGCGCGCAGCTCCTGGGGCGACTCGTGTTCGTTGCGGCCGTCGGTGAGCAGGATGCCGTGCCGGACGGCGACGTCCGCGTCGGCCAGCAGCCGGTCGGTCAGCCGCAGCCAGGTGCCGATGGCGGTGCCGCCGCCGGCGCTCAGCTTGCGCAGCGCCTCCTTGGCCTGCGCGCGGGTCGTCGGTCCGGCGGTGGCGAGCCGCCCGCCGCCCGGGTAGACCTCGGCGGCCTGGTGCGTACCGGCCACCACGGCGAAGGCGGTGCCGTCCCGTACGGTGTCGATCGCGGCGGCCGTGGCGTCGCGCGCGTTGCGCAGCTTGGTGGGCGGGTAGTCCATCGAGCCGGAGCAGTCCACCATGATCACGACGGCTGCGTGCCGTACGCCGTTGTGGTTGCGGGGGTCGGTTCCGGGGCCGGGTTCGGGCCCGGGGCCGCTCGTGGTCCTGGCTTCGGCTCTGGTTCCGGTTCCGGCGGGGTCCGTACCGGCTGCGAAGAGCGGCAGCCCGCCGCTGGTGCCGCCCCCGGTGGCGGTGACGGTGACGATGGCGTTCACTTCGCGCCCGCCCTCGGGCAGGTACGCGTTCTGGTAGACCTCGGCGGCGAACCGCGGCACGCCGGACTTGGAGAAATTGGCCATCTGATCCGCTCCTTTGTGCCGCCGCGAGGCTCCGCAGCGCAGTCGTCGCGGCGGTGAAGAGACACCTGGGCGGGCGGAAGTCCCCGTGATCATCCCCCCGTTGGCGCTGTGCTCCTGCTGATGGGTACGGGTCCGGGCGGTGCCGATGGTTCCGGTGGTGCGGTGTGTGGCTGCTGGTACGGGTCAGGGTCAGCCGGGCGGGGCCGGGAGCATCAGGGCTCCCGGCCACCGTGGCCGACGAGGGCGGGCGGCGCGCCCCCGGCGGACGCTCAGGCCGATCCTGCCCGTCCCCGCGGCGCCGGGAACGGGACCACCGCCACTGTTACGTTGTCGTGGCCCCCGCCGGCGAGCGCGTGGGCGACCAGGGTCCGCGCACTGTGCAGCGGCCGGTCGTGCGCGTCGCCCGGCAGCACCGCGGCCAACTGCTCCGCGGCCTCGGCGTAATTCCACAGTCCGTCCGTGCACACCACCACTACACCCGGTCCGTCGGGTTTGAAGGAAGCGGTGTGCGGTTCGAGTTCGTACGCGTCGGCGCCGAGCCAGCCCGTGATGGCGTGCGCCCGGTCGTCCGCGTACGCCTCCGCCTCGGACATCAGGTTGTTGGCGACCATCTGCGCCGCCCAGGAGTCGTCCTCGGTCAGGCGGACGGCGGGTGCGCCGCGGTCGTCGGGGACCCAGTACGCGCGGCTGTCGCCGACCCAGCCGATGACGAGCAGCCCACCGCCGACCACCGCGCCGACGAACGTGCAGGCGGGAGCGTTCTGCTGGCGGTACGGGTCGTGCTGCTGGGCCTGGTTGGGCGCGGCGGCCAGGGCGTTGACGGACTTGGCGGCGGCGAGGATCGCGTCGTGCATGGCCCGCTGCGGGTGCGTACCGCCGGGCAGGGCGGCCAGCAGCGACCGCGCCGCGACCCCGGACGCGGCGGCGGACGCGTCGTCGGGGCGCGAGGCGGAGGAGACGCCGTCGCAGACGATGGCGAGTACGGCGGGCGAGCCGTCCGGCAGCGCTCCTTCGGCGACCGCGAAGAAGTCCTCGTTGCGGTGGTGGCGGTGGCCCCGGTCGGTGACCGCCGCCACACCGGGCAGTTCCCGTTCCATGTGATCGCGTTCGCGCGGCTGGGCGTGGCCGCAGTTCTCGCAGTAACCGTCGCCGGTGACCATCCCCGCGTGGCAGAGCGCGCAGATACCGGTTCCTTGAGCGGGGGTTTGGTGCTCGGGGGAGGGGGTGACGGGGGAGGAGCGGTGGGAGTGGTGGGGGTGCTGTGGGGCGTGGGGGTGGTGGGGACTGTGGGGGTTTGGGCTGGTGGGGAAGCCGGTCCGCTGGGCGCCTGTGGGCCTGTGGGGCCGGTGGGGGTGGTCGGGCCGGTGGGGGTGGTCGGGCCGGTCGGGGCCGGGTCGGGTTCCGGGCCGGAGCCGCGCGCGTCCGCGGAGCGGTCCGCTGCCTCGGCGGCGAGGTCGTAACCGGCGACACGGGGGTCCGGGGCACCGCCGTGCGATGCGGCGGCCTGGTGCGCGGCACTCCCGTACGGACCGCCGGCCGACGGCGGAACGCTCGCCTCCGCATGGGGTGCCCGGGACTGCGCGTCGCCCTGCGCGTGGGCCTGCACGCCGACGCCAACCGGTGCGTGCACCGGCTGCCCTCCCGGCGCGTAGCCCGGCGTGGTCGGCGGCGGTACGGGGGCGTGCGGGGTCTGGGGAGCGTGCGGGGGATGTGGGGCGTGCGAGGGGTGTGGGGTGTGGGGAGCGTGTGGGGTGTGTGGCACGTGCGGGACCTGCGCCGAGCCGTTCGCGTGCGCGGCGCCCGGCGTGTGCATGGGGCCGCTGTCGTGCCGTGCTTCCGTGCCGAGTGCGGCCGGCCCGCCGTACGACGGGGCCGTTACGGGAGCGGTCGGCGACGGGGCGGCTTCCGGCGACGGGACGGCCGCCGGTGGCGAAGCGGCCGCCGGTGGCGCGACGGGCGGTTGCGACGACGAGACGGACGGCGACGGCGATGGCGATGGCGACGGCGAAGACGATGCGGACGGCGTCGCCCCTCCCGCCCCCGGCATCAAGAACGACGCGGGCAGCGCGACGGATCCCGGCGGCGCGGCCCCCGATCCTGGCGCGGCATGGGCCGTGTCGCCCAGCGGGACCGTGGGGCGGTCACCGGCCGCGCCCGGCCCGGCGGGGGCCACGACGTCGGCGCCGCAGAATCCGCAGTAGTTGTCCCCCGGTTCGAGCGGCTCGCTGCAGCTCGCACACCGGAACGGCCCTGTCACACCCATGTCACACCCACGTCCTGGGGCGGAAGCGGTTGGCCCGTTCCACCAGCTCGATCCTTTCCTCGCCGCGCTGCGCCAGCCGGGCGAGCAGTCTGAACGACCGCTCCAGGCCGAATCGCAGGCCGCGTTCGTCCAGTGCGCTGCCGAGCAGACCGGGCCGGGCGGCGGCACCGCCGGAGCCGGACCCGGGGGCCCCGGACGGCAATGTACGCCCCTGCCGCTCGGCACCGCGGCTACCGGAGAGTACCCAGTCGAGGGCACAGCCCAGCACTTCGGTCGTCAGTTGTTCGCGGCGCTCCGCGTCCAGCCCGGAGTCCGCCAGCTGCTCGACCTGCCCGGCCGCCGACCGCAGATCCTCCAGGAGTGCGTCGTGGGCGGGACGTTGCCGCAGCCGGGCCCGGACGGCCGCGATGCGCGCCGCAGTGTAGTGAATGGAGGATTCCGGTACGGCTTCCAGGGCGGCCACGGCTCCGGCCCGGTCGCCGGCCGCCAGCCGTACCCGGGCCAGCCCGAACGCCGCGCTGACGTAACTGTGGTCGGTGGCCCACACCAGCCGGTAGTACTCCGCCGCGTTGTCCAGCTGTCCCAGCACCTCGGCGCAGACGGCGAGCGCCAGCTTCGGCGCCGGTTCGCCGGGGAAGGCGTCGTACATCGCGTCGAACGACAGGGCCGCCGTCTCGTGGTCGTCGTTCGTCAGCGCCACCAGGCCGCGATACCAGACCACCCGCCAGTCCTCGTCCCAGTCCCGGTCGGGCTCCGTCTCGACGGCGCGCAGTTCGCGCAGGGCCGCCGCGCCGTCCCCCATCTCCAGCTGGGCCCGCAGCCTGCGCAGCCGGGTTTCCATGGTGTCGGCGGGGGCCGCGCGCAGCGCGCTGACCAGCTCGGCGGGGGCGGCGGCCAGCAGACCGGCCAGGAAACCCGCGTTCGGGTCGGCGGGATCGACGCGCGGTACGGGCAGGGCGAGTACGGCGAGGCCGGTGTCGAGCGGACGGAGAGCGGGCGCGCCGCGCACGCCACCGGCTGCCGCGGACGCCGCTCCGGCGGCGCCGCTCATCGTCTGCGGGCCGGTGGCCGACGTGACTTCGTAGGCGACCTGCGCGGGGACGGCTGCTGGGGAAGGGGCCGCCGACTGCGCGGCGTTTCCGGCCGGTGCCCCGCCTCCGCCGGCACCCCTGAGCGCTCCGCCACCGCCTCCGCCGGCACCCCCGAGAGCCCCGCCACCGCCTCCGCCGACACCCCCAGGCGCTCCGATTCCGGTGGCCGGGCCGACCACCGCTTTCCCCTTCCGCCCCACCCACCCCTTCCGCCCCGCTGCGGGAACCGCACGCGCACCCAGCAGCGACGTGTCCCCCTCCGCACGCGCCACCACATCCGTGTCCACGACGCGCAGCTCCGGCCCGAACAGCGTGGAGAGCGCGGGCCGCTGTTCACCCGTCCGGAGCGCCATGACCTCCCGCAGCACCCCCGTCAGCTGCTCGGCCATCTCCTCCGCCGACGAGAACCGCCGCGCCGGGTCGGGGTCGGTCGCCCGTACCAGCAGACGGTAGAAGGACTCGTACGTACGGAAGACCTCGATGTTGTCGGGGTCGGGCAGCGAGTCCACGAAGACGTTCGTATAGCCCTGGAAGTCGAAGGTGAGGACGGCGAGGGTGCGGGCGACGGTGTAGAGGTCGGAGGCGACGGACGGGCCCGCGGCGGCGACTTCGGGTGCCTGGTAGCCGATCGTGCCGTAGATCGCGCTCTCGTCGTCGTCCATCCGGCGGACCGCGCCCATGTCGATCAGTTTGAGCTGGTCGTTCTGCTGGATCGCGTTGTCCACCTTGAAGTCGCAGTACAGGAGGTTGCGGCTGTGCAGGTGGCCGAGCGCCTCCAGGGCCTCGATGCCGTACGCGCAGGCCTGCTCGACCGGCAGCGGGTCGCGGCGTCCGTGCGCCGTGCGCCGCTCGTTGGCGATGTCCTTGAGGGACTTGCCGCCGACGTACTCCATGACGATGTAGCCGTCCAGGCTGCCGGTCGTACGGTCCAGGTGCTCGACGAAGTTGTAGATGCGCACGATGTTGGAGTGCTCGATCTCGGCGAGGAAGCGGCGTTCGGACGCGGCCACGGCGAGGGCTTCCTCGTCGCCGGTGTCCAGCAGGCCCTTGAGCACCACCCACCGGTTGGAGACCGCGCGGTCGATCGCCAGATAGATCCAGCCCAGGCCGCCGTGCGCCAGGCAGCCGACGACCTCGTAGCTGCCGTGCACCACGTCGCCGGGGCGCAGCTTGGGCACGAAGCTGTACGGGTGGCCGCACTTGGTGCAGAAACCTTCCGTACGGCCCGGGCGGTCGCCGCGGGCCCGGCCCACCGGGGCGCCGCAGTCGCCGCGGCTGCAGAACCGCTTCCGCTCGGGGACCTCCGGGTTCTCCAGGACGGCCGTACGCGGATCCGGACGCGGAACTTCCGGTACCGCCACCAGCCCGGCCCCCAGCCGCCCGCGGGACGGTCCGGATCCGGTACCGGAACCGCGGCCGGCGCTGCGTACCGACACGGACATCGAACGCGTCGAGGCACCCGGCAGAGAGCGGGAGAGACGACCGGAGACGGAGCGCCGGGAGGTCGAGGAACGGGCGGAGGCGGAGGCGGAAGCGGCCCTGCGCCCGCCGGCGGACGGCACGGAGACGGAACCGTGCCCCGCCGCCCCGGCCCCGCCGGAGCCATCGGAGCCATCGGAGCCGCCGGAGCCACCGGAACCTCCCGAGCCACCCGAACCACCTGAACCGCCAACACCGACAGAACCGGCAAAGCTCAGCGAGCCTCCAGAGCCTCCAGAGCCCCCAGCCCTTCCCGCCTCCTCGGCCCCCTCAGCCCCTCCGACACCAGCCACCCCCCGCCGCGCCGCCGTGACACCCGTCGGAGGTGAGCCGACCATTCCCTCCCGTGACACGACCGGCGCCAGGCCGCAGGTGTCGCAGTACCGTTCGCCGCCGCCCACGTCCTCGTACGTGCCCGGGCACTCGCGGCGCTGGCACGGGTCGCCGCCGGTCCGCTCCTCGGTCATGTTTCCCCCTGTGGTCCGTCCGCCGGCCCGTCGTCCGGCCCTGGTGGCCGGAGCGTCTCGGCCACCGTCCGCTGATAGCGCAGTACCGCCTGTTCGGCCACCCGCAGGTCGCACGGCGCGCTCCACAGCATCCGTCGCGCTGCGTCGTAGCGCTCGATCAGCAGCGGGTCCTCGGCCAGGCCGTATCGTGCGGCCTTCGCCTTGTACGCGTCCAGGCGGCCGCGGAGTTCGGCCCGTACGGCCAGTGGGGCGGTGACCGCCGTCAATGATTCGCGGGCGCGGTGCAGTTCGTCCTCGGCGCGCTGTTCGAGGCTGTCGAGCAGCGGGGAGAGGCGGTGCCACTGGGCGTGCCGGCGGTACTCGGCGGCGGTGGACAGCTGCTCGTGCAGCGCCGTGGACGGGCCGCTGACGGCGGGCACCTCGGACGCGGCGATCTTCGCGAGCACCTCGCCGCGGGCCTGCCGCGCCTCGGTGAGCGTCCGGTCCGCGCGGGAGAGCACGTCGCGCAGCCGCATCAGCCGGCGCTCGGCGTCCTGCCGTACGTCCAGGACCGCTTCGATCTCCCGCCGGACGTCCTCCAGGGCGAGCGCCGCGCGGTCGTAGCGGACGGTGTCCGGGCGGCCGCCGCCGGGCGCGGCGCTGCGGTCGGCGTCCGGGACCCAGTAGGCCAGCGGGTCGGACACCACCTGGGCGCGCAGGTGCGTCAGTTCGTACGTGATGCGCTCCAGGTCGTCGCCGGCCGGGTGCTCCCCGGGGCGTACGCCGACGGATCGCGCCAGGGACAGGGTGCGGCGCAGCTCGGCGGCGAGCAGGTCTATCCGGGCGGGCAGCGCGGACCATACGGCATCGGCGGAGACGATCACGTCCAGCGCGGCCGCGTACATGCCGTTCATCCGCTCGACCAGTTCCTCCAGGCTGAACTGCTCGCTCAGCCGGGTCGGGCCGCCGCCGGCCTGCGGTGAGCCGCCGCCGGCGGCCGCGCCGGAGACGGTGACGCGGGTGCCGCGCAGCAGCTCGGTCAGTTCGGCGAGGTCGTCGGGGGACGGCCAGCGGCGCCGGGCGCGCAGCTCACGGGCGGCGGTGAGCGCCCTGGTGTACGCGTCGAAGTGCGCCCACAGGACGGTGATGGACTGTTCGGTGGCGGCCCAGCGCTCCTTGGTGAGGCCGGTGAGTTCGGCGCCCTCCAGGAGCCTGCGGCCCGCGTGGTCCTGGAGGGCGAGCAGCGAGGTCTCGATCGCCTCGTACTCGGCAGCGAGCCGGCCCAGGGCGCGGTCCACCTCCTCCCGGCTCATCACCGGATCTTGGGACTTCCCCGGGGAGCCGGGGAAGGGTCCAGGGGCCCCCATCGATCACCTCTCCACAGTGCGTGCGGTGCGCGGCGGCCGTGACGGTCGTCGCGACGGTTGCGGTGCGTGCGGCCGGTGCGGCCGGTGCGGCGGTTGTGGTGCGCGCATCCGGTGCGGCGGCCGCGTACGGCGGTACGGAGCGGGTGCTCTTGGACGACGGCACCCCGAGGCGTCGCGGCCGCTCTCTCGCCGACGCCTTCCGCCGGATCCGCCCGCTCCGCCCCTGCTGCCTCCCCTGCTGTCTCCCCTGCTGTCTCCTCCTCCGGTTCGCGAGGCTCCGCGTCCGCGGTGCTCCTTCCATGGTGACGCGACCGGCGGGCAAACGCCGGTCCGTGGCGCGGCACCGGCCCGCCACGTGCCGCCGCCCGGCCCCGAAGCGCCCGCCCCGGCCCGGTCGTCCACCCGCCCCGGCCCGGTCGTCCACCCGCGCCGGCCAGGGCACCCACACCGTGCCGTTCGACGGCAGTGCCGGACCACCCGCCACTGCCGGGCCGCCAGGTCCAGGGCCGCCCGCCACTGCCGGGCCGCCCGCCCAGGACCTTCCGCCCCCGGACCACCCACCCCCGGACCACCCACCCCAGGACCACCCGGCCCAGAACCACCCGGCCCAGAACCACCCGGCCCAGAACCATCCGCCCCCGGACCGCCCGGCCCAGGCTCACGCCCCCGGCCCGCGCCCCCGATGTGTCCCTCAACGCGCCCCGCGGCGCCCGCCCCCGCACGGATCAGTCGCTGTACTGGGGCTCGGGCGCCTTCGTTATCCCGGGCAGGTCCGCCTGCAGCCACTTCTTGTAGGCGGCCATCCACCGGCTCCCGCTGCCGCCGTCGCGGTAGTCCTCCAGCACCTTGTTGACCCGCCGCACCAGGTCGGCGTCGGCGCGGTTGACCGCGACCCCGTACGGCTCGTCGGTGAACGGTTTGCCCTTCAGCTGCACGGTCGGGTCCTGCGCGGCCTGCGCCGCGGCCAGCGCGTTGTCGGTCACCACCGCGTCGGCCTCGCCGAGTTGCAGGCGCACCAGGCAGTCCAGCTGGTTCGGTACGGTCACGACGCGGGCACCGTGCCGCTCCTCGGCCAGCCGGGCCTCGCCCGTGGAACCGGCCGCCGTACAGACCCGTTTGCCCTTCAGTGAGTCGTCGAAGGCGGTGATCGAGGAGTTCTTGGGCGCGAGGACCTGCTGTCCGCCCTGGAAGTACGCGGTGGAGAAGGCGACCTGTCGTTTGCGGGCGCAGTTGATGGTCATGGTCCGTACGACCAGGTCGACGGTGCGCTCCTGGAGGGCGGGGATGCGCTGGTTGGTGGGGATCGCCCGGAACGTGATCTTCGGGTCGGCGCCGAGGATGTCCTCGGCGATCGCCCGCACCAGGTCGATGTCAAAGCCCTCCAGGTCACCGGTGGCCGGGTTGCGGTAACCCCAGCGGTAGGTGTTCTGGTCGACGCCGACGATCAGCCGCCCCCGGGCCTTGATCCGGTCCACCGCCGGGCCGTCGTCCGGGGAGGGCCGCAGGCTCGCGGCGGCGTTGCCGGGGGTGCAGTCCGCGGCCGTGGCGTCGGCGCGCGCGGTGCTCGTCCCGTGCGGGAGGGGGCGGGGCGCCGGGGCGTCATTCCCGAGCACCGGGACGAGGACGGCGGCCGCCGCCGCCATCACGCACACGCCCGCCGCCACCGGGGCCAGCGCGGCCCGCAGATTGCGCAGACCTCTCGCGTGCTTCGTCATGTCGCCATCACCAGGCCTCATCACCGGTACTCCGAAAGCCTGCGCCCGATGCCCAGCACCGCGCCCGTCGCCCCCAGGACGGCCAGCACCACGGCGCCGGCCACCAGCCCGTCCAGCGCTCCGCGCCCGCCGTCCGCGGCCCGTCGGAACTCCTGCTGCTCATGGGCCAGGGCCTGGGCCAGCCGGCTGTCCACCCTGTCGAAGGACTGGCCGGTCGCCGTCTCGCCGCCGATCACCTTGGCCAGCGCCCGGTCGTAGTCCCCCTGGTCGTCCGCGGCGCGGGCCTCGGCGTGCCGCGCCTGCCACTGCCGTACGGTCTCGACCGCCTCCCGGACGGGGCGCCGGCCCGTGTCGTCGTCCGCGAGCGTCAGGGCCGTGCCCAGTCTGCTGTCCGCCGCGGCGGCCCCGGACCGGCCGGGGCCCGCGAGGTCCCGCATGCCGGTGCGGTAGCCGACCTCGTAGAAGTCCTGCTGGTCCTTGGTCACCACGGCGCCGCGCGCGACCAGGGTGAGGTTCTCGTCGCCGCGGGCCTGGAGGGCGTCGATGCGGGCCTCGTTGAGGACCTTCAGCGACCTGGCCCCGCTCTCGTAGGACGTGTTCAGGCCCGAGCGGGCCACGGAGTGCCCGGCCACCAGCCACAGCAGCACGACGGCCGAGGCGGTCGTGGCGGCCAGCAGGCCGCGGTTGAACACGCGGTTCGTCCGGCGGTAGTTGCGGCGCTGTGCCCAGGTGAGGGCGCCGAGCGCCAGCACCCCGACGGTGAGCGCGAGCCATGGCCACGCCTTCGCGGCGTCGTAGTCCTCGCCGAGGCGGGCCGTCTCGGTCGTGTACAACCCGCGTGCCGCCGGGAGGAGTTCGTCGCGCATCTGCGCGTTGGCGTAGCGCAGGTAGGCGCCGCCGAGGGGAGGCCCTGCCGGTTGTTGGTACGGGCCGTCTCGATCAGGCCCGTGTACCGGGGAGGAGGCTGTTGAGCTTGCCTATCTGGCGGGCCGCGGCGTCCGAACCGCTGGTGTTGGACGAGGCCTTGGCCAGCAGCCGGGCGGCCGTGGCGATGTCGTTCTCGTACCGGTCGCGGGTGGTCTGGGTCTCCTTGCCGCCGGCCAGGAAGCCGGCGGCGGCGGTGGTGTCGGCGTCGGCGAGCGAACGGTAGATGTCCGCGGCGTCCGCGGTCAGCGGCTGGCTGCGCGCCACGACGTCGCGCGCGGCGGCGGACCGGTCGGCGACCTGCCAGGCCGTGGCGGCACCGAACGCGAGGACCAGGAAGGCCAGTACGGCACCGATGATCCGCAGCCGTCCGGGCTCGGTCGTGGCCGTGGCCCGCAGCTGGTCCACCCCGTCGGCCCAGGCGGTACGCCGACGGGCGCCCTGGGCGGGATCGGTGCTGCCCAGGAGCGCGCCGCCGAGGCCCGTACCGGCGGCGGAGCCCGTACTGCTCACGGCGGAGCCCGCACCCGCGGAGGAGGCGGCGGGACCGGCGGCGCGGCCGGACGGCGACGGCGGCGCAGTGCCGGTCTGCGGGTTGGACACGGAACCTCCCCTGGTCGCGGACGGCGGCCCCGGCCCCGCGCGACGGGCGCACGGGAACAGATGCACGGCCAGCAGTCAGTATGGCCGCAGGGACTGACAACCACACCGTTATTGCCTGGATCATGTGCGGAACAGGCCCCGCCGAATCCTCCCGTCCGGTGGGCGTTTCCCCGGCCCCCGCCCTCACAGGACGCGCGACCCACCGAACGCGGTTCCCGAAATGGGCACGCATGTACGGCTTTTCGGCGTACAAGCCTCACTGTACGAGCTTTCGCTGTACGAGCCTTCGCTGTACGAGATGCAGGCGTACGACCTCCCCGCGCACGGCCTCCCGCGCACGGCCTCCCGCCTACAGCCCCCCGCCTACGGCCCCCGCCTACGACCGGGCAGCAGCGCGCCCCCTCGCCCCGGAATCGCACCCTCAGCCGCCCCCGGCAACACCCCCCTCAGCCGATCAGCCGAACTCCCCCCGCACCCGCTCATACGCCCCTGCCCCCGCCCCCGCCCGATCCAGCGCGTGCAACGCGGCCCCCAGCACCGGGGGTGCCGTCACCACGCGGGGTTCCGCCTTCGGGGCGCGTTCCGCCAGCAGGCGGGTCACCTGGTCGTGCAGGAGCGGGTGCCGGGCGGCCAGGACGCCGCCGCCCAGGATCACCGGCGTCCGCTCGTCCAGCAGGCCCAGCCGGTCCAGCGCGACCGACGCCAGCAGCGCGATCTCCTCCGCCTGCCGCGTCACCAGGGCCCGCGCGACCGCGTCGCCGGACGCCGCCACCGCGAACAGCAGCGGCGTCAGCCCGTACCGGCGCTCCCGCGGGATGCGGCCCAGATGCAGGGCCTCGATCAGCTCCGGCATGGTGGCCAGCCCGAAGTAGGCGGGCACCTCGCGGGCGAGCGCGCTCGGTTCGCCGCGTCCGTCGTCGGCGCGCGCGGCCCACCACAGGGCCTCTTCGGCCAGGTGGCCGCCGCCGCCCCAGTCGCCGGAGATCCGCCCGATGGACGGGAACCGCGCGGTGCGGCCGCCGTGCCCCAGCCCGGCGCAGTTGATGCCGGCGCCGCACACCACGGCGACGCCGACCGGTTCGACGTGGTCCGGGAGCCCGGCGCGCAGCAGCGCGAAGGTGTCGTTGCCGACCGTGACCGTACGGGCCCAGCCGTACGAGCTGATCTCCGCGGCCAGTTCGGTCTCCTCGGCGGGGAGGTCGGCGTTGGCCAGGTAGGCCGACACCTGGCCCACCGGGCCGGTCACGCCGGCCCGTTCCCGTACCGCGTCGACCAGTACGGCCAGGTCGCCGACGGCCCGCGCCACGCCGACCACGGGCGGCTGGAAGCCGCCGCCGCGGGCCGTCGCGAGCACCGTGCCGTCCGCGCCGACCAGCGCCACGTCGGTCTTGCTGTTGCCCGCGTCTACGGCGAGCGCCAGGCCGTCGGCGGCGCGCGCCGGAGCGTCGGCAGCATACGCCGGAGTGTCGGCGCCCGGACCGGCGGACGACGATGTGCGCGCCTCCCCGGTCGCCGCCCCGCCCCCTCGGCTTCGCTCAGAGCCACGTGAGGTGCTCCCGGTTGTGCGCGATCAGTTCGTCGGTCAGCCGGTCCGCGTACGCGATCTGGCCGATGAGCGGATGGGCGAGCAGCGCCTCGAAGACCCGGTCCCGGCCGCCCTTGAGGGCCGCTTCCAGCGCGAGGTGCTCGTACGCCGTGACGTTGGCGACCAGCCCCGAGTACAGCGGCTCCAGCGGCCGTACGGGCAGCGGCTTCGCCCCGGACGCGTCCACCGTCGCCGGTACCTCGATCACCGCGTCGTCGGGCAGGAACGGCAGCGTGCCGTTGTTGAACGTGTTGACGATCTGCACGTTCCCGGTGTCACCGAGCAGTGCGGAGGTCAGTGCCACGGCCGCCTCCGAGTAGAACGCGCCGCCGCGCTCGCCCAGGAGTTCCGGCTTCTCGTCCAGCGACGGGTCGCCGTACATGTCCAGCAGCTGCTTCTCGATGGCCGCGACCTCCGCCGCGCGCGACGGCTTGCTGCGCAGTTCCTCCACGACCTCGTCGTGCTGGTAGTAGTAACGCAGGTAGTACGACGGTACGACGTCGAGCCGTTCCACGAGGGAACGCGGCATGTGCAGGTCCTCGGCGATGGCCGCGCCGTGCTCGGCGATCAGCCGGGGCAGCACGTCCTCGCCGTCCACCCTTACGGACCGTTCCCACGTCAGGTGGTTCAGCCCGACGTGCTCCAGCTCGACCCGCTCCGGCGCGATGCCGAGCAGCCGCGCGAACTTCCTCTGGAAGCCGATGGCCACGTTGCACAGGCCGACGGCCTTGTGGCCGTGCGCCAGCAGGGCCCGGGTGACGATGCCGACGGGGTTGGTGAAGTCCACGATCCACGCGTCGGGATTCCGGCGGCGGATGCGCTCCGCGATGTCCAGGACGACCGGGACGGTACGCAGCGCCTTGGCCAGGCCGCCCGCGCCGGTGGTCTCCTGACCGACGCAGCCGCACTCCAGCGGCCAGGTCTCGTCCTGGTTGCGGGCGGCCTGCCCGCCCACGCGCAGCTGGAGGAGGACCGCGTCGGCGCCGTCCACACCGGCGTCGACGTCGGACGTCCACGAGATCCGGCCCGGGTGTCCCTGCCGGGCGAAGATCCGCCGGGCCAGGCCGCCGACCAGGTCCAGCCGGTCGGCGGCCGGGTCGATCAGGACCAGTTCCGCCAGCGGCAGCGCGTCCCGCAGCCGGGCGAACCCGTCGATGAGTTCGGGGGTGTAGGTCGATCCTCCACCGACCACAGCGATCTTGAGATGGGGGTGCGGGGGCGTTCCCCGGGGGACGACAGCATGAATCGATCAGCCCTTCACTCCGGTGAGCGTGACGCCTTCGACAAAAGCCTTCTGGGCGAAGAAGAAGACGATGATGACGGGAGCCATGACGAGCAGGGTCGCGGCCATGGTCAGGTTCCAGTTGACGCTGTGCGCGCTCTTGAACGATTCGAGTCCGTAACTCAACGTCCAGGCGGCGGGATTCTGTGCGGCGTAGATCTGCGGTCCGAAATAGTCGTTCCAGCAGTAGAAGAACTGGAACAGCGCGACGGCCGCGATCCCCGGCTTCGCCATCGGCACGACGATGCGCAGCAGGGTACGGACCTCGCCGCAGCCGTCCACCTTCGCCGACTCCAGATACTCCTGCGGAATCGTCAGCAGGAACTGCCGCAGCAGGAAGATGGAGTACGCGTCACCGAACGCCATCGGGATCAGCAGCGGCCACAGCGAACCGGACAGATGCAGCTGCTGCGCCCACACCAGATACATCGGGATCACGATGACCTGCGGCGGCAGCATCATCGTCGAGATCACCAGGACCATCGCCGTACGCCGCCCGCGGAAACGGAACTTGGCGAGCGCGTAGGCCACCGGAATCGCCGAGCAGACCGTGAACAGCGTGCCCAGGCCCGCGTACATCAGCGAATTCTTCCACCAGTCCAGGAAACCCGGCGTGCTGAAGACCGTCGCGTAGTTGGACCAGTTCCACTCGTGCGGCCACAGTTCGCCGCTCATCGCCTGGTCGTCGCTCATGACGGAGGTCAGGAAGACGAACACGAACGGCAGGACGAAGAACAGCGCGGTGGCGATCGCGACGGCGTGCACGGCGATCCAGTGCAGCAGCCGCTTGCGGCGGGCGCGGGCCGCGGCGGGCCCCCGGTCGGTGGAGCCGGTACGGGCGGCGCGCCGCCCGCCCTCAGGGTCGTCGTGGTCATGTCGGTTCAGTCCTCCGCCGGGAGCAGGCCGGCGCGCTTGCGCATCAGCAGGGTGGTGACGGCCATGGCGATCACGAAGAGCACGAGCGAGAGCACGCACGCGGCGCCCGTGTTGAAGTTCTGGAAGCCGAGCGAGTACACGAGCTGCGGCACGGTGAGGGTGGAGTGCTCCGGGTAGCCGGGCTGGATGACCGAGCCGGGGCCGATGTTCACGCCGGAGGCCAGCTTCCCCGCGACCAGCGCCTGTGTGTAGTACTGCATGGTCTGCACGACGCCGGTGACCACCGCGAACATCACGATCGGCGTGATGGACGGCCAGGTCACGTACCGGAACTTGGCCCAGGCGCCGGCGCCGTCCAGCTCGGCCGCCTCGTACTGCTCCTTCGGCACGTCCAGCAGCGCCGCCATGAAGATCACCATCAGGTCGCCGATGCCCCACAGGGAGAGCAGGACCAGCGACGGCTTCGCCCAGGTCGCGTCGTTGAACCAGCCGGGCGCCGGGATGCCGATGGCCTCCAGCAGCCCGTTGACCGGCCCGGTACCGGGATTCAGCAGGAAGACGAAGGCGACCGTCGCCGCGACCGGCGGGGCGAGATACGGCAGGTAGAAGGCGGTACGGAAGAAACCGACCCCCGACTTGATCTTCGTGACGAGCAGCCCGATCCCGAGGCCGAAGACCACGCGCAGCGCGACCATCACCACGACCAGCCACAGCGTGTTCCACAGCGCCGGGCCGAAGAGCGGCATCTGGGTGAGGACGTACTTCCAGTTCCGCAGCCCGACGAACGAAGGCTGCTGGATCTGGTTGTAATGCATGAACGAGAAATAGACCGTGGCGATGAGCGGATAGCCGAAGAAGACGCTGAAACCGACCAGCCAGGGGAGAGAAAGCCGAGCGTACGCAGCCGCTGCCGGGTGTGCTTGCGGCGCAGTTCGGGGGCCTTTGGGAGCGGCGCGGCGGTGGCCGCCGAGCGCTCAGGGGATTCGACGAGTGACATGGCAGGGCTCCGTCAGTTCACGGACTGGAGATTGTCGGTGTCTATCTGGGCGTCGAGCTCACGCAGGCCCTTGTCCAGGTCGGGCACTTTCCCGGCCTCGACGTCGTACGAGAAGTCCTGCAGCGACACCACGTACTGGCCGCCGTTGACGGACGGCGGCAGCGCCGTACTGTGCGGATTCTGTGCGATGTCGATGAATGTGCGGAACGCCGGATCGGCGTCCAGCTTGGGCGACGTGAGCGCGGCCTTGGTCGACGGCACATTGTGGATGGCGTTGGCGAACCGCACCACCTGGCCCGTGTCCATCGTCAGGAACTTCACCAGCTCCCACGCCGCGTTCTGGTGCTTGCTGCTGTGCGCGATACCCGCGACCGTGCCGGTCAGAAAGCCCCGGCCGTACGTGTCCGCCTGGTCGTCCGGCACCGGCAGCGGCGCCGTTCCCCAGCCGAACTTCGCCTTCCCCTCCTTGAGCATCAGACCGCGCCATTCGCCGTCCAGATGCATGGCCGCCTTCTGTGTCATGAAGGAACTCTGCGACGACATCTCGTCACCGAACGTCGTACGGAACTTCTCCAGCGCGGCATAACCGCCCTGCGCGTCGATCAACTCCCGCTGCGTGGCGAAGAACTGCTTGCTGCGCGGGTCCTCCGAGAGCCGCGCCTTGCCCTTGCTGTCGAAATAGGTCGGCCCCCACTGCGCGAACAGCCGGTCCGGACTGTTCTGGTAGAGCCGGAAGTTGGGGACGAATCCGACCCGCTCCAGCGCCCCGTTCGGCTTCCGCTTGGTGAGCTTGGCCGCGTCCCGCTTGAACTCGGACATGGTGCGCGGCGGCCGCTCGATACCGGCTTCCTTGAACGCGTCCTTGTTGTAGTACAGCCCGTACGAGTCCGCGAGCAGCGGCAGGGCACACTGATTGCCCTGATATTGCGTGTAGTCCAGGAACGTCTTGGGAAAGACCTTCGCCTTCTCCACACCCGTCTTCTTCATGAACGGGTCGAGGTTCACCCACATACCGGACGAGCAGTACTGCCCCACGTTGTTGGTGGTGAACGACGACACCACGTCCGGAGCGTCGTCCCCGCCGGCGCGCAGCGCCTGGTTCACGGTCGCGTCGCTGACGTTGTCGACCGTTTTCACCGTGATGTTCGGATGCAGCTTCTCGAACCGGGCGATACTGTCGTCGATCGCCTTCACCTCGGCGGTGTTGGACCAGCCGTGCCAGAACTTCAGCGTGACGGGCCGGGTGGGATCGTCGCGATCGCTGCCGACGCTCGGATTGGCACAGCCCGAAAGAATCAGACCGGCTCCGGCGAGCGCCGCCGACAGGCAGATGCGCATACGCGGACGCATGGCGGACTTCCTTTACGGCAGGGGTGATGACAGAAGGTGCTGCGCATGCTGAGATGCGCGGGGCTTTCCCCGGTGGGGGCGGCGGCCGTAACGGTGACGGCCGTGACAGTGGCAGGGGAGAAGCGGCCGCCCCCGGCCCGTACGGAGCGGCCCCGGCTCCTGCTCACGGTCTTCCCGGCCTTCCCGGCCGGGCGGAGGCGGCGGCCGACGGATAATCGGTCCGCCACGTCACCGCTGACCCGTCTCATCAGGCCGTGTCGAACACGGTGTTACGTGCTTCGGCGAGCGCCGTTCGCAGCGCGCCCATGAGAATCGGATTCCCCACGACATTGCTGAGCCGGAGTTCCGGCCGGGGCAACGCCAGCCCGGTGAATTCCCCTCGACCAGCTCCCGCAGGCGTTCACCGCCCGCCTGGGCCACTTCGCCGGAAAGCACCACCAGCCGGGGATCCACGACGGCCACCACCGCGGCCAGCCCGGTCGCGAGCCGCCGCGCGACCTCGGCCCGCACGCCGTCGTCGGCCAGCGCCTCCTCGACCGTACGAGCGTCCCGCACCCCGTACTCCCGGGCCAGCTCCACCACGCTCGGCGCCCCGACGAGACGCTGGAAGCCCCCGCCGGCGTCCGGCTGCGCCGCGCTGCGGTCGCCACCTCGCGCGAGCGGCGCGTCCGGCAGCGGCATGTAGCCGATCTCGCCCGCGCCACCGGTGGCCCCGCGCAGCACCTGCCCGCCGAGCACGATGGCCGCGCCGACCCCTCGTCGGCCCACACCAGCACGAAATCATCAAAATCCTGCGCGGCGCCGTCGTGCTGCTCGGCGACCGCCGCCAGATTCACATCGTTCTCGATGACGATCGGCACGCCCAGCACCCCGGCCAGCTCTTCGCGGAGCGTCCGCGACTGCCAGCCGGGCAGATGCGGCGCGTACCGCAGCACCCCGGTCTGCGGATCGAGCGCGCCGGGCGTCCCGATCACCGCCCCGTGCAGCCGCTCCCGCTCCAGACCGGCCTTGGCCAGCGCGCCGTCCACGGCGGCCGCCACGAGCCGCGCCGTCCTGCCCGGTGCCCCTTCACCCACGGCATCCGTGCCGACCCGCTCCTCACCGAGCACCCGCCCGGTGACGTCGGCGACCGCGGCGGTGATCCCGCCCTGGTCGACGGCGAGCGCGGCCACGTACGCGGCGTCCGGCGCGACCTCGTACAACTGGGCGTTCGGCCCCGGCCGTCCGGTCACGTTCCCCGTCGTCCGCACCAGCCCGGCCGCCTCCAGCCGCCCCAGCAACTGCGAGGCGGTGGGCTTGGACAGCCCGGTCAGCTCCCCGATCTGGGTCCGCGTCAACGGCCCCTGCGCGACGAGCAGATCGAGCGCGGCCCGGTCGTTCATGGCCCGCAACACCCGCGGCGTCCCAGGAGTGCCCTGCCCGCCCTGCCCTCCGGCCATGACGCCCGCCCCGCCTCTCGCTGCGCGATCTGTTAGGAAAGTTTCCAATCGATGCACAGGAACGTAAGCGCCGCGTCAGCACCCCGTCAATGGGTCTGGACCACTGACTTTCCACACCGCCCAGACGGTCTTCCCCGGGCCGGGCCTTACAGTCACGCCCCACTCGTCCGCGAGCATGCTGACGATCACCATGCCCCGCCCGTGCTCGTCGAGCGGCCGGGGCGAGCGCACGACGGGCGTTCCGTCACCGGCGTCCGACACCGCGATACGCAGCACGCCGACGTCGAGAGTGAACCGGACCTCGATCCGGCGCCCCGGCCCGGTGGTGGCGAGGACCGCGTTGGCGGCCAGCTCGCCGGTCACCAATTCCCCGCTCTCGATGGAGGCGGGCGAGAGGTCCTGCGCGGTGGCCCATCTCCGAAAGACTGCCCGTGCCTGGCCGGGGCTGCGGCGGTGGCGGGGAAAGTGATGAGTGACGCGGGCGGGGAAAAGCAGGCTCTCGGTCATGACGAAACCCCTCTGCGGGAGCGAGATCGAACCCTCGACAGACTGCACCCATCCAATTACTCCAAGCAACGTTTCCTGCCGCCACGAAAGAGTGAAGTCGTGTTGCGGCCCACGAGCCGACTTCGCCAAACTGGCGCTCCACCAAGGGAGGTTGCATGCCCGTACGCGGCGCCACCATCCAGCCGTCCACCGTTCTCGGCCGCCAACTGGGCGACGAACTGAGGCGGTACCGAGAAGCTGCCGGGCTGTCCACGCAGGTGGCCGCCGAAGCTCTCGACTGCACCAAGGCGAAGATCAGCCGGATCGAGAACGGCCGCGTTCCGGTGCGTGTTCCCGACCTCATGGCCCTGTTGCACACATACGGGATCGGCGACGACGCAGCCCTGGAGCGGCTCACCACTCTCGCCCGCTCTGCCAACCGGCGGCGTCGCGAGGGATGGTGGAACCAGTACGGGCCCGTCCTGGAGGACACATACCGGGACTACATCGCTCTGGAGGCCGTGTCCGACAGCATCAGGACCTTCCAGTGCCAGTTGATCCCGGGCCTGCTGCAGACGTCCGCGTACGCGCGGGCTGTGACCGTGGCCTCGAAGGCATGGCAGACACCGGATGAGATCGAACAGTTCGTTCAGGTACGAGCTGCCCGCCAGGAGCGGCTGACTGCCGATCTGCCGCTTTCCATCTGGGCAGTCATGGCCGAGGGCGTACTGCACCAACGGGTGGGCGGCGTGGACGTGATGCGCGCCCAGCTGGAACACCTCGTCGCCATGACCGAGCTGGCGAACGTCACGGTGCAAATCCTCCCGTTCTCGCGTGGCGCCCACGGAGGTATGTTCGGTCCGTATCTGCTGCTGAGCTTTCCGCAAGTGTCGGCTCTGGACGTCGTACTCATGGAACATCCCACCGGTCACATCTGGCTGGAGCAGGAGTCGGAGGTCGCGCGCTACCGTGATCTCTTCGACGCCGCCCGTACGTCGGCCCTCTCGCCGGCGGAGTCCGTGGCCAGGATGGAACGCATCGTCTCCAAGGAGTACCGAGCATGAATCTGACGGGTGTCACGTGGCGCAAGAGCACGTACAGCGGCGGCCAAGGTGAATGCCTGGAGATAGCCGACGGCCTTCCGTCCCACTCATCCGTGCCCATACGTGACAGCAAGCGTCCGAGCGGGCCGCACCTGCGGTTTCCCGCTCCCGCCTGGGCGGCCTTCCTCGCAGCCGTCAGAGCGGAACGTTTTTGAGCCCCTCCAACACCTTGTCCAACGTCACCGGCACCTCTCGCACCCGTACTCCCGTCGCATGCCGGACCGCGTTGACGACGGCCGCCGCCGTCCCCGTGATGCCGATCTCGCCGATGCCCTTGGCGCCCAGGGGGTTGACGTACGGGTCGTCCTCGTCGATCCAGTGGGCCTCGATGCTGTGCACGTCCGCGTTGGCCGTGATGTGGTAGTTCGCCAGGTCGTGGTTGACGAGGAGACCGTAGCGGGGGTCCGTCACGGTTTCCTCGTGGAGGGCCATGGACAGGCCCATCGTCATGCCGCCGATCAGCTGGGAGCGGGCGGTGCGCGGGTTGATGATGCGGCCGGCGGCGAAGATGCCGAGGAGGCGGGGGACCCGTACCTCGCCGGTGTCGGCGTCCACCCGCACTTCGACGAACTGGGCCCCGAAGGCGTGCATGGCGAAACGTTCGGCGTGCGGGTTGGCGGGCGTCTCGGCCTGGGCGTGGTCGCCGGGAGAGGGGTCGTGTCCGTGGCGCTCGCGGAACTTCTGGGCCGCCGCCACGATCGCCGAACCCCACATCGCCGTCCCGGAGGACCCGCCCGCGACGGTGGCCTTCGGGAGCGCGGTGTCGCCGATGCGAAGGTCGACCTGATCGAGGGGAACGTCCAGTGCGTCGGCGGCAATCTGGGCCAGTACCGTCCAGGCGCCGGTGCCCAGGTCCGCGGCGCCGATGCCGACCCGGTAGCGCCCGTCGTCCCGGTACTGGACCGCGGCGACCGAACCGGGCTGGCGGTTGACCGGGTAGGCGGACGAGGCGACCCCCGTACCGATCAGCCAGCGGCCCTCCCGGCGCACACCCGGGCGCGGGTCGCGGTCCTGCCAGCCGAAGCGGCGCGCGCCCTCGCGCAGGCAGGCGACCAGGTTGCGGCTGGAGAAGGGCTTGCCGGTCTCCGGGTCCGTCGGCGCGTCGTTGCGGACGCGTACCTCGACCGGGTCCAGGCCGAGGCGTTCGGCGAGTTCGTCCATCGCGACCTCGGGCCCGAACATGCCGGGGCACTCACCGGGCGCCCGCATCCAGGACGGCACCGGCACGTCGAGGGCGGCCAGGCGGTGGGTGGTCTTCCGGTGCGGCGCCGCGTACATGGTCCGGGTCGGGTTGGCGGACTGCTCGGCGAACTCCTTGATGCGCGAGGTCTGCTCGACCGCGTCCATGCCGATGCCGGTCAGCCGCCCGTCGGCACCGGCTGCCAGCCGTACCCGCTGGTACGTGGGGGTGCGGTAGCCCACGAGAGTGAACATCTGCTGCCGGGTCAACGCCAGCTTGACCGGCCGCCCGGACACCTCACGCGCCGCCAGCGCCGCCAGCACCGAGTGGGCGTGCGGTTCGCCCTTCGAACCGAAGCCGCCACCGACGTACGGGCAGATCATGTGGACCCGCGCCCGGTCGAGGCCGAACACCTCGGCCAGCGTGTCGCGGTGCCCGTGCACGCTCTGACTGGAGTCGTACAGCGTCAGCTCGTCGCCCTGCCACACGGCGATCGTCGCGTGCGGCTCCATCGGGTTGCAGTGGGTCATCGCGGTCCCGTACGTCTCGTCCAGCGCGACCGCGCCCGGATCCGCCCGGGCCGCCTCCATGGCGGCGTCCAGATCGCCCAGCTCACTGTCCGTACCCGCACCACCGTTGGCCGTCTCCGGCCGGTACAGCTCACTCTCGCCCGGTTTCAGTTCGGATGCGTGCGGTTCTTCGGCGTACGTGAACCGTACGAGCGAGGCCGCTTCGCGCGCCGCCTCCGGGGTCTCGGCGATCACCGCCCCCACGATCTGCCCCCGGAAGGCCACCTCGGGCTCCTGGAGGATCGCCAGCTCCGCGTCGTCCGTGGACGCCAGCTGCTCGGCGTTCTCGTGCGTCAATACGGTGATGACGCCGTCCTCCTGGCGCGCGGCCTCGGTGTCCACGGCCGTGATGCGGCCGCGGGGCACGGAGGAGAGCACGGCGTGCGCGTAGCAGGGACGTTCCATCGGGTGCTCGAAGGCGTACGGGGCCCGGCCGAGCACCTTGTCCCGGGCGTCGGCGCGTTCCCGGTCGGCGCCGACGGCACGGGGGCGGGCGGCCGGGTCCGGGCTCCGGCTCTCGGACGTACGTGTCGTCATCGCGATCCCTCCAGGCCGCCCGGAGCCTCCGGCGCCCCCTGTCCTACGAGGTCGCGTACGACGGCGACCAGCGTGTTGTGCACGAGCGGGACCTTGAACGCGTTGTCCCGCAGCGGATGCGCGTCCGCCGTCTCGGCCTCGGCGGCCGTCCGGCAGCTGTCCTCGGTGGCCGGCAGCCCGCGCAGCGCCGCTTCGGCGCGCTCGGCCCGCCACGGCTTGTGCGCGATCCCGCCCAGCGCGATCCGTGCTTCCCGTACGGTGCGGCCGTCGTCCTCCAGGTCGAGCGCCACGGCCACGGAGACCAGCGCGAAGGCGTACGAGGCACGATCGCGGACCTTGCGGTAACGGGAACGCGTGGCGAACGGCAGCGCGGGCAGCTCGACGGCGGTGATCAGCTCACCATGCCGCAGCACCGTGTCGCGGTGCGGCGCGTCACCGGGCAGCCGGTGGAACTCGGTGAGCGGGACGCGGCGCTCGCCGTCCGGGCCGAGCGTCACGACGACCGCGCCCAGGGCGGTCATGGCCACCGCCATGTCGGACGGGTGCACGGCCACACAGTGCGAGGAGGCGCCGAGGATGGCGTGGTAGCGGGTCCAGCCCTCCAGAGCGGCGCAGCCGGAGCCGGGGTCGCGCTTGTTGCACGGGGAGCTGGGGTCCTGGAAGTAGGCGCAGCGGGTGCGCTGGAGGAGGTTGCCGCCGGTGGTCGCGAGGTTGCGGAGCTGCCCGGAGGCGCCGGACAGCAGGGCCTGGGAGAGGACCGGGTAGCGCGACCGTACGGCGGGGTGGGCGGCGAGGTCGGCGTTCCGTACGTTGGCGCCCACCCGGAGGCCGCCGCCGTCCAGTTCCTCCACCTGGTCCAGGGGCAGCCGGCTGACGTCGACCAGCAGGTCGGGCGAGGTGATGCCGAGCTTGAGGTGGTCGACGAGATTGGTGCCCGCACCCAGGAACGCCGCCCCGGGGTGCGCCGCCACGGTGGCCACGGCCCCGGCTGCGTCGGCGGCCCGCTCGTACCGGAACGGCTTCACCGGTCCGCTCCCGCTGCCTCGGCGGCGGCCGCGACGGCCGGAACGATGTTCACATACGCCCCGCAGCGGCACAGATTGCCGCTCATCCGCTCGGCGATCTCGTCATGATCCAGTGCTTCCGGCGAGATGTCCCCCTCCGCACCCACCTCGGTGACCACACTGGGCCACCCCTGCGCCGCCTCCCGCAGCACACCCACCGCCGAACACACCTGGCCCGGCGTGCAGTACCCGCACTGGAGCGCGTCGTGGTCGACGAAAGCCTGCTGGACGGGGTGCAGCCCGCCGTCCTCGGCCAGCCCTTCCGCCGTGGTGATCTCCGCCCCGTCGTACGACACGGCCAGCGCGAGACAGGTCGTCGCCCGCCGCCCGTCGAGCAGCACGGTGCACGACCCGCACTGCCCGTGGTCGCACCCCTTCTTGGGGCTGGTGATCCCCAGCCGCTCCCGCAACGCGTCGAGCACGGTGGTACGCGTATCCACCGTCACCTCGTACGCCTGCCCGTCGACGCGCAGACTGATCTCGGTCTCCATGGTCAGCCGAGTCACCCGGAGCGGGGCCGGTAAACGACTGCATACAGGTGACGGGGTGAAGGATGCGGCGCCCTGAGACCGTCTCGCGCCATCATGAACCTGCCAAAGTGTGCGGGAGAGTCGGCTCGTTCCTCTCTTGAAGAACCATTTGTGCAGGTGGCAGCGTCCTCCGGACTGTTACCAGTGTGTTCGGGTGTGTTCGACGGGGGCGTGTTCCGTATGGGTGTCGTACTGCCGGGGTGGGCCGACGAGATTCTCGACATCATCGGCGTGTCCTGGCCGAATGTCGACGAGGACGACTACCGCGAGATGGCGACGGCCATGCGCGAGTTCGCCGGCGACATCAACGACGGCGCGGGCCAGGCGCACGAGGCGGTCCAGGCGCTGGTCTCCTCGGCGGGCGGGGGCCGGGCCGCGGAGGCACTGAACGCCCACTGGGGCAAGATCAACGGCACCCACCTGGCCAAACTCGCCCAGTGCGGCGAGCTGGCCGCCACCGCGCTGGACGGCGTGGCCGTCCTGATCGAGGGCGCCAAGCTCGGCGCGATCGTCCAGCTGGGCATCCTGGCCGCCGAGGTCATCGCCGCCCAGGCCGCGGCCCCCTTCACCTTCGGCCTGTCCGAACTCGGCGCCCTGGGCGCCACCCAGGCCACGCGCGTGATCGTCAAGCGCCTGTTCAAGGAGGTCTGCCAGCAGGTCGCCGAACAGGTCGTCAGCATCGCCCTGACGCCGGTGGAGGAGGCGTTGGGCGCGATGGTCGGCGACCTGGTCGTCCAGCTGGGCGCCAACGCGCTGGGCGTCCAGGACGGCGTGGATGTGGGCCGGACCGCCAAGGCGGGCAAGGAGGGCTTCAGCCAGGGCGTGCAGGGAGCGAAGGACGCCGCCGGCAGCTCGATGCAGCTGCTGAGCGCGGGCGGTGGAGGCGGCGGTGCGGGTAACTCCGGCAGTGGCGGCTTCACCTTCGACCACGACGCCCACGACAAGGCCGTCACCGGCCTGGCGAGCGCCGGCGGGCACTTCCGCACCACCGCGGGCGGCAAGATCGGCCGCGCCAGGCAGCACCACGGCCGCACCCGGGGCAAGGACGCCATCGCGGACGCGGTCAGTCCGGCGATCGACAAGGTCATCGACGGCCTCCAGGACGCGGCCAAGAAGTCCGCCCAGCACCTCGACGACAACATGACCCGCGGCGTCAAGCAGATGGCCAAGAACCACAAAGAGAACGACAAGGGCCTGGCGGACCACTTCACGGGGTTGGGCAAAGGTGGGAAGCCGGACCCGAAAGGGCCGAAGGAGACGAACTCCGGCGGGGGAGGCGGGGGCGGGAAGCCGCCGGGCAAGGGAAAGACCGGCGGAGACGGGGACGGCGCACGTGACCCCTGGTGGCACGGCCACAGCGCCGACCAGATGCGGCACCATCGTGGTGAGCCCGTCGACGTCTCGGGCCAGGACCGGCCGACCCAGTTGAACCGTCTTGAGGATGAGGCCGTCAAGCTGGCGGACGAGGCCCGGGACAAGAGTCACCAGAACAGCAACATTCCGGGAAAGGATTACCGCAAGGACGGTTGTTCGGGGAGCTTCCTGCACAATGGCGTCATCACCTCGCACACGAGTTCCACGCGACGGAAACCTTCTGGGGGTAGCAATTCAGGAGGTGATCAGCCTCAGGAACACCCGAAGGCCCATCCGGCTTTGCAGCAGATTCTCGACGATGTGAAGCAGGGGTTCCTGGACATGGATGAGAAGCCTGCGGCCGGCCACGGGAAATGTGCCGAAGTGTCGCTCATATCCGATCGCCTGCATCAGATGGACCCGGACGGGACGAAGATAAGAACTCCCGACGATGCCCGGCGGGCGCTGGAGGGCGGGGTCATTCATACGCGACAGCTGGGAGATGATGTCAGGAAACATCCAGATACCAGAGAGAAGTACTTGCACGCGCCGCACGGTGCGTACAAAAAGCCCTGCGACTCCTGTCAGCCGATGCTGGACAGGTTGGGAATCATCGCTCATCGCTAACTGCTGTCCCGTGGGAGAGACGTGACCGACGGAAAATCGAAATACGACATCGATCAGTGGCTTCGTGGCAACGGATGGACGCCCGAGAGAGACGTGTCCGACCGGATTCCGGACTTCATCGAGGACGCCGTTCAGCAGGCGGCGGAGGACGGATACCCTGCTCCTGTTTTCGAGGCCGCGAAGCGATTCCTTGATTCGTACGGGCTGCTGGAGATCAGGCACCCGAGGAAAGCTGACCGGGTGCTGGAGACGAACCCTGCCGGGGGACACGAGGGCGACTTCGAGGATATCGCCGAACTGTCCGAGGAGTTGGGTGTCGCACTGTTTCGTGTCGGGTACGATGAGCCTGAGTCGGCGAGTATTCTGATCGATGAATCGGGGCGCTTCTACTATCACCATTGGTCCGACAACTACTTCCTCGGTGATAATGAGCGTGAGGCTTTCGCCAATTGGCTGGTGAACAACTATCAAGGATTGGGATAGCGCATGTCAGGATGGGTTCCCGGTACGGCGTCGTCGCTGCTGGTGCAGGGAAAGGTGTTCAGTCACACCAACCTCACCGGCGACGGCGAGCCCAATCTGCACCCAGCGGTACGGGACTTCTTCGATCGCCTGCCGGTAGAAGACCGGGAACCGTTTCTCGGATACTGCGCGGAGTCCGCCCTCGTTTCCGACCAACTGTGGGGGCTCGATGCAGGCGGGCCCGGCGCTTCACTCTCTCTCGCTGACGCTGCGCCGTACTTCGCCGGCTCCGCCATGGTGTCCAAGAAGGTCCGTGAACACGGAGACCCGGAGCACGGCCAGTCGACGGCCCCGTGTTCAGCCTGCCGAAAGCTGTTGACCGAGCTGGGCATCGAGTTCATCGGAGCATAGAAGGTGGACGAAGGGCGAGGGCGTACGGGCGGCACCGTGCGCAGCGCGGCTGCGGTACTTGCCGATGCGGGCTGGCATCCGGCGCGGAACGCCGGACCGGACGCACTGCTGGCCATTCTGGAAACGGTCAGTACGGTCGGTACCCGAGCAGGTGCGGAGTGGGAGATGTTTCCCGCCGCTGAGCGCGCCTTGCGCGCGTTCCACGGCCTGGAGACGGCCGCCTACGGCGCGGGCGTCGAAGTTGCCTTGCGTGGAATTTCCATTGATCCGCGTGAGGGCCGCCACGCGTCGCAGACGTTCCATGACTTCGGCGTTCGGATCGGCTGCCGCACTTTCCCGTTGGGCATCCACGGCGAAGAGTCGTTGCTGGCGGTGGACGAGCAGAGCCGCCTCTTCATGGTCAACCACGGGGGCTGGTGGTATCTCGGTGAGTCGGTGCTCGCCGGGCTGACCCTGCTGATCGAGGGGCGGCGGCCGCAGCGGGTGCGGGAGGACGGGACGTGGGGGGCGGTGGAGGACGTTCGGGTGCACGCTGATGGTGACGGGGCTGGTGTGCAGAGCGTGTTCGGGTAAGGGGCGGGGAAGCAGGTTCCTTGGTGGAGGAAGACAGTGCTTTTCGCGGAGCCGGACCGTCCGGGACATCGACGCGCCCACACTCTTCGACTTCGCGCAGCCGTGGCCGCCTGGCGGAGACGCCAGATGGGGAGATGTGGAGTAGGGGACACCGCTCTCATGGCAACGGCCTGAGGAGCCGCTTGCTCCGGCCCGCGGAACTGCTCGGACCGGAGCGAGCGGATGGTCCGACCGCCCTACTTCCCCAAGTTCGGCGGCGGAATCGGCGTGGTCGCCAGGGACTGCGGTGATGTCGGGCTGGCCAGGGCCGACGGGGCTGCCACCGCGGCGGACGGGTCGGGGGCCGGGTCGTCCGGGGTGTCGGGGAGGGGGCGCGGGGCCAGGGTGATGCCGGCGGTGTCGAGGGCCTTTTTGATGCGCCAGCGGAGTTCGCGTTCTATGCCGGGGGCCTTGCCGGGCATGGTCTTGGCGGAGACGCTGATGGTGACGGAGTCGAGGTGGACCTCGCTGAGTCCGAGGACCTCGACGGCCTCCCAGAGCTGTTCGTTCCAGGGTTCGGCCTTGGACATCTCCTCGCCGGTGGAGGTGATGATCTCGCGGGCGCGGTCCAGGTCCTGGTCCGGGGCGATCATGACGTCGACCGTGGCGGTGGACCAGCCCTGGCTGAGGTTGCCGATGCGCTTGACCTCGCCGTTGCGGATGTACCAGATGGCGCCGTTGGGGCCGCGCAGCTTGGTGACGCGCAGGCCGACCTCGACGACCGTACCGGTGGCCACGCCCGCGTCGATCTCGTCGCCGACGCCGTACTGGTCCTCCAGGATCATGAAGACGCCGGAGAGGAAGTCCGTGACGAGGTTGCGGGCGCCGAAGCCGATGGCGACGCCCGCGACGCCGGCGCTGGCCAGCAGCGGGGCCAGGTTGATCTTGAGGACGGACAGCACCGTCAGGGCGGCGGTGCCCATGATGACGAACGACGCGACGCTGCGCAGCACCGAGCCGATGGCCTCGGAGCGCTGGCGGCGGCGTTCGGCGTTGACCAGGAGGCCGCCCAGCGCGGTGCCTTGGGCGGCCGTCGCGGTGCGGTTCATCCGTTCTATGAGCTTGGTGATCGTGCGCCGGATCACGTGCCGCAGGACGACGGCGATGATGATGATCAGCGCGATCTGCAGGGCGGACGTGAGCCAGGTCGCCCAGTTCTCCTCCACCCATCCGGCGGCGTTGGTGGCCTTCTCCGTGGCGTCGTCGAGCGACGCCCGGCGGTGCGCGCCGGGCGGCGTGGCGGCTGGGGAAGCGGACCAGAACACAGCAGGAACCTCCGTGTGGGACAGCAGACCCGGGTCGGGACTTACCGGGCCCCGGGCAGACCAACCACACTAACGGGGCAACGGGGGCGGTCCGCGCCGGTGTTCGACAGTGACCGGACCAATTACGGGCCTGTTCGGTGGGAAGTAGAGCGGTGTGGTCGAAAACACCTCGGGCCCGTTACCCGGTGATGGTGGCGCTCCGACCAGGCGTCGGGGGACACTGTGGAGAGATCGTCCCGGCGCGAGCCACGCGCCGCCGGCGTACAAGGAGGCACCCGTGCCGCATGTCCTGGTCCTCAACGCGTCGTACGAGCCGCTCGGCGTCGTACCGCTCCGCCGCGCGCTCGTCCTCGTCCTCAACGAAAAGGCCATCAGCCTAGAGGAGTCCGGCGCCCTGATGCACAGCGCGACCCGTGTGTTGCCCGCTCCGAGTGTGGTCCGCCTCAAGCGGTTCGTGCGGGTGCCTTTTCGCGGCCCCGTCCCGTTGACCCGTCGTGCCCTTTTCGCCCGGGACGGCGGGCGGTGCATGTACTGCGGTGGCGTCGCAACCAGCGTCGACCACGTCGTTCCGCGCAGCCGCGGCGGGCAGCACACCTGGGAGAACGTCGTCGCCGCGTGCCGCCGCTGCAACCACGTCAAGGCCGACCGGCATGTCGCCGAGATCGGCTGGCGGTTGCGGCATCAGCCCGCGCCGCCGTCCGGCCTGGCCTGGCGGATCATCGGCACGGGGCATAGGGACCCCCGGTGGCTGCCATATCTGCAGCCGTACGGGGCGGATGACGCGCTGGCCCGGATCGACGCCGTATCGGCATAGGTCCGGGTCTTTTGTGTGCTGAGGGGGAGCGGCCTCCCAGCGGCCGCCCCCCAGCCGCCCCCTAGTACGTGCGCCCCGCTAGCGCCCGCCGCCCGGCCACATCTCGTGGGCCGACGGGCCGCCTCCGGGCGTGTCCCCGGTCTTCGCCGGCCGCGCGGGCGTGCCGGGCTGGGCGCCCCCGGAGCCGGGCGGCCGCGCGGGCGGTGGTGCGGGCCGGTCCGAGCCCTTCACCGCGTACGCCTCCACGCTCCACAGCGAGTAGCCGAAGCGGGTCGCGCGCTTGTCGCCCTGGATGCGTACGAAGCGGACGTCCTTGGCGTCCATGCGGAGGGTTTCGCGGCCGCCCTTGCCGTCGCGAACGGTGGCGGCCGTGCGCCAGGTGACGCCGTCGGACGACACCCGGACCGTGTAGGCGGCCGCGTAGGCGTCCTGCCAGGTGAGGGTGAGGCGGCCCAGGCGGGCCGGGCGCGGCAGGGTGAACTGGAGCCAGGCGTCGTCCTCGGCGGGGGAGGACCAGCGAGTCTTCGGGTCGCCGTCGATGGCGGCGGTGGCCGGGAACTCGGACGTCTCGTCGCCGGAGGAGGTGGCCTCGGCGCCGCGCGCCAGGTCGGGGCCCGCGGTGGGCGGGTAGGTCCGGACGGTCAGCGTCCGCTTCTGGTCGCCGTAGGTGACCGGGATCTCGTACGTGCCGGTCTTGGCGTCGCGCGGGACCGTGACCTGGAGGCGGGCGGTGGCCGTGCCGCCGCGCGGGGCCGTGACGTGCTCCGGCGCCCGTACGGTGAAGCCCTCGGGCGCCTTCGCCGTGAGCTTGCCCTCCACGTCGGAGGGGCGCCGGGAGAAGATCCGGGCGTCCACGGAGAACGTGCCACCGGTGTCGGCGTCGATCTCGTCGCGGGAGAGCTCCAGGCCCGCCGCCGGAGTGTCGGCGAACCACGGGGTGAAGGAGTGCACGGACGGCGCGGTGGTGCCGTCCTTCCAGGCCAGCCGGATCGCGTCGGCCTTCATGCCGCGCGCCTCGGTCTGCGTCCACCCGGTGCCGGACAGGCCGCCGAGGCGGTGCCAGCCCTCGCCGGGGACGTGCGCCTCCACGGAGACGGCGGCCGCGGACGGGCTCGGCTCGGTGAGCGAGGTGACGGCGGTCAGCGGGCGGGGGCGGCCGAAGGGGACGGTCAGGGAGGTGGGACGGGTGTCCTGGTCCGGCGGCGGGGCGGTCTCGGAGCGGTCGGAGCGGGCACCGGTCCATGCGTCGGACTCGGTCATCGCACGGTCGAGGAAGGGGCCCAGAACGCCCTTTCCGACCGTCACGGGGCTCTTTTTGATCTTCTTGAGAAGGTCCTGGACGGCGCGCTGCGCGGTCCACGCGGCGGAGCCGTCGCCGCGGGCCTGCGCCACCAGCATGTCGACGGCACGCTCGCCCGCCGAACCGTAGCGCGCCAATTGGCGGGCCCAGGGCCGTACTTCGTCGGCCAGGCCGGGGAGAGGCGTTCCGGCGCGCCGCTCATCGTGTGGAAGGCGGCCCGCAGCCGGGCGGCGGCCTTGGTGTAGCGCTCGTCGTCGTGCCGTTCGTCGTTGTCGGTGGCGTCGGCGCGCGCCTTCCAGAACGCCTCGATCAAGGGCTTGAGGTACGCGGACTCGTCGGTGCCGAGGACCGAGGAGGCGTCGTTGCCGGCCAGGGCGTGCAGCGCGGCGCGGGAGGAGGCATCTCCGCCGGAGAGGTCGTCGATGGCGGCCTGCCAGGAGGCGCCGGGCCGGTAGGCGCGCGGGTTCCAGGCGTAGTCGGCGGCCGTGAACAGGGCGATACGGGACGCGGTGGGCTGCGCCATGGCGTTGGCCAGCAGCGCGCTGGAGCCGGCGGCGACGGCGGGTTCGCGGCCCGTGTAGGGGCCGAGGAAGATACGGTCCTGCGCGTAGTCGTTGACCGGGTAGTTGTCCATCGTGACCAGCCGGTGGCCGAACACTTCGCGGGCCTCGGCCAGTTCGCCGCCGGTGATCGTACGGGGGACGACGCCGACGCCGGTCCACGCGACCTCGACCCGGCCGGACAGCGCGGCCGCCAGCGCCTCCCGGTAGGCGGTCGAGCCGTCCTGGTAGTACTCGGTCGGCATCAGGCTGAGCGGCGCCGCCTCGGGGTGCCGGTCGGCGAGGTGGGCGGCGAGCGCGTCCGCCACCTTGGCGTGCGCCTTCGCGGCGGCCTCGGGGCCGGAGCCGAAGGTGTCGGCGTCCGCGTCGCAGTGCCACTCGCTGTAGCTGACGTCCTGGAACTGGAGCTGGAAGGCGCGCACGCCCAGCGCCCACATCGCGTCCACCTTGCGGCGCAGCGCCTTCAGGTCGTCCTCGGAGGACATGCACATGGCCTGCCCGGGGGAGACGGCCCAGCCCAGCGTGACGTGGTTGGCGCGGGCCCGCGCGGCCAGCGCGCGGAAGTCCTCGCGCTGCGCCGCCGGGTAGGGGTCGCGCCACCGGAACTGGCGGTACGGGTCGTCGCCGGGCGCGTAGAGGTAGCGGTTCTGCTTCGTACGGCCCATGAAGTCGAGCTGGGCCAGGCGCTGCTCGCGGGTCCAGGGCTGGCCGAAGAAGCCCTCGGTCGTGCCGCGTACGGCGGTGCCGGGCCAGTCCCGTACGACGGCCGCGGCCAGCTCCTTGCCGCCGCCGTCCTTTCCCTTGCCTGCCTTGCCGCCGTCGTCCTTGCCGGTGTCCGTCTTGCCGCCGTCCTTGGACCGCTCCACGACCAGTTGGCGCAGGGTCTGTACGGCGTGGAAGAGACCGTCCGGGCCGACGCCGTCCAGGGCGACCGTGTCCCGGCCCGCCACCTCGCCGACCGCGAGGCGGTAGCCGCCGGAGGGCAGATCCCCGCGGGCGGGCGCGCGCAGGGCCCGTAGCGCGGTCTCGGTGTCCGGGCCGCCGACACGGAACACCGGGCCCTCGCCGGGCAGTGCTTCGCCTGGGGAGGCGTCGTGGACCGTACGGACCCCGGCGTCGCGCAGTACGGCGCGCAGCGCGCTCAGGGCGTACGGGTCGGTGTCCGGGGTGGCGACGACGGTGGCCTCGCCGTCCAGCGCTACGGACGCGCCGCCCGACCGCATCGACTGCGGGCGCGGCCATACGGCGGGCAACTGCCCGGCGGTGGCGGTCCGGCCGGTGCCGCCTGTACCGCCTGAACTGTCGAGGCCGTCGAACTGCCCGGGCAGGTCGGGAGTGCCGACGGCCGGGTCGGCGGGTGCCGCGTGGACAGGGGCGGCGCTGCCGAGGAGCCCGCCGATGACGGCGGCCGCGAGGGCGGTGGCCCCGGCGACCCGCGCGCGGGCCCCGGCCCGTACGGCGCCGAATCGCCCGATCCCGCCGACGCCGAGGCTGCCGGTGCCGATGCTGGTGGGGCCGGTCAGGGAAGTGGCGGTGTGTGTGGCCGGGCGGGCCGCAGTGTCCCTGGCCCGGAAGGCGTCTCCGGAATCCCCGTGCTCGTCCCCGGCCCGGAAGGCGTCACCGTCTTCGGCACCCCCGCCCCCGGCCCCGCCGGTCCCGGTTCTGCCGTCCCCGGCCCCGCCGCTCCCCTCGCGCTGCCTGCCGACCTGTCCGGCGTCCCGAACGCCGCTCCGGACTCGCACGGTCTCTCCTCAGTCCCCGTCGTCCCACTCACCGGCCGGCCGTGACGCACCGGACGACCGCGGCCCGGCCGCCCCGCGGCCGCGCGCCCCTGAGCCGGCTGCCGCGGCGGGGGCCTCGTGCCCCGCGGAAGTACCCCATGGGAGTACTCCGAGGGAGTACTCCGTGGAACCCCGCCGGACCAGCCTTCGGCAGTGAGCCCACCACTATGGCGGTGAGGGTGTCAACGGGAGCACACGAAGTGCCGGGTTTGCCCTGTGCGACCGGCGTGTCGCGGCGTGTTCCGGGGGCACCCGAGGGGGTTTCGGGGCCACTCCGTGACGCTGAAGGACTTCCTCCGGAACGCCGCCCCGATGGGCATCCCTGCGCCGTCACCCGTCCGCCACCGGCAAATCGCCTGCACGAGGGATGTGTGACCTGGGCCACGTTGGTTGAATGGATACGTCTGCGACCGCCCGGAGTGGGTAGGGCAGGTCGTGTCCCACTACCGACGAACGGGAGGCCCTCCGTGGCCGCGTCCGCTCAGCTTCTCCTCGACGCACTGTCGTCCGCCCCCGAGTACCCGGCAGAGCGCGTCAAACCCTTCGAACCGCAGAATTTCCAGCTGGAGAAACCCGTCGAGCCGGATCTGTACGAGGGTGTGTCCGGCCCCGACTCCGGCCTGGACGGCTCCGGCTCGCTCTGCTTCTGCGAACCCCCGCTGACCAGCGAGCCCCCGCTCGCCGACGCCGCCCCGCTGACCAGTGAGTCCCCGATCGCCGCCGAGTTGCCGCTGACCAGCGAGCCCACCGCGACCGGCCTGGGCACGGAGACCATGGAGGTCTGATGGGCCGACCGCGGCTCGCCGGTCTGCACGGTGTGTGCACGTCCTATGAGCCCGCACCAGGACGCATCGAACACGTCGGTGACGACACCGTCGTCGCCGTCCTCGCCGCGCTCGGGGTCGACGCCTCGACTCCGCACGCCGTACGCGCCGCTCTGGAGGCGTACGACCACGGCGCGGGCCGGGCCCTGCTCCCGCCCACCGTCGCGGTGCGCCCGGGGCGCCCGCCGGATCTCGCACGCCTGCCCGAGGGCACCGCCCTACGGGTGGAGACCGAGACGGGCGAGGTGCTCGACTGGGGGCCGGACCCCGGAGGCCGCGCGGAGTACGCGTACGAGCCGCCCGCCCAGGACCCGGACCGCGACGGCGCCCGCTCACCGCGCCGAGCCCCTGTACGCACTCCCGACCGCGTCCCCGGTGACACCGTCGGCCGTCTCCCCCTCGGCATCCACACCCTGCGGGCCCACACACCCGACGGCCGCTCCGCCCGCGCCCACCTGATCGTCGCCCCCGACCGGATGCCCACGCCGCCCGGCCGCGCCCACGGCTTCATGGTGCAGCTCTACTCCCTGCTCTCCGGCCGCTCCTGGGGTATGGGGGACCTGGGCGACCTCGCCGACCTGGCCGCCTGGTCCGGACGCACGCTCGGCACCGGCTTCGTACAGATCAACCCGCTGCACGCCGCCGTACCGGGAGCGCCCACCGACCCCTCGCCGTACCGCCCCTCCTCCCGCCGCTTCCCCGACCCCGTCCACCTGCGCATCGAGGACATCCCCGAGTTCGGCTGCCTCGAAGGCGACGCCCGCCGCCGGGTCGACGCGCTGCTCGTACGGGCCCGGGCGCTGCGCGACGCGGTGCTCCGCGAGGGCGCGCTGATCGACCGGGACGCCGTGTGGGAGCTGAAGAAGGAAGCGCTGGAGCTGCTCTGGAAGGTGCCGCTGAGCCCCGGCCGGCGCGCCGCCTACTGCGACTTCCTCGCCGAGCAGGGCACGAGCCTGGAGGACCACGCCACCTGGTGCGCACTGGCCGAGCGGTACGGGTCCGACTGGCGCGGCTGGCCCGCCGGCCTGGACGACCCGCGCTCGGCCCGGACGGCCCGGATGCGCGGCAGCCTGCTGGACCGCATCGACTTCCACAGCCGCCTCGCGTGGTTCACCGACCAGCAGCTCGCCGCCGCCCAGCGCGCCGCCGAGGAGGCCGGGATGGGCATCGGGCTGGTGCACGACCTGGCTGTCGGAGTCCATCCCTCCGGTTCCGACACCTGGGCCCAGCAGGACGCCTTCGCCGCCGGTATGTCCGTGGGCGCGCCGCCGGACGCCTTCAACTCGCGCGGCCAGGACTGGGGCCTGCCGCCCTGGCGGCCGGACGCGCTGGCCGCCCAGGGCTACGCCCCGTACCGCGGTCTGCTGCGCGGCATGCTGCGGCACGCGGGCGCCCTGCGCATCGACCACGTCATGGGCCTGTTCCGGCTGTGGTGGGTGCCGGAGGGCCGGCCGCCGACGGAGGGCGCGTACGTGCGGTACGACGCCGAGGCGATGCTCTCCGTCCTCGCCCTGGAGGCGCACCGCGCGGGCGCCGCCGTCATCGGGGAGGACCTGGGGACGGTCGAGCCGGTGGTCCGTACGGAGCTGGCCGGACGGGGTGTGCTCGGCACGTCCGTCCTGTGGTTCGAACGCGACTACACCAAGGAACCGGCCCGGCCCCTGCCGCCCGAGGGCTGGCGCGCCGACTGCCTGGCGACGGTCACCACGCACGACCTGCCCAGCACGGCGGCCCGGCTGACCGGCGGGCACGCCGCCCTCCGGCACGGCCTGGGGCTGCTGGACCGCCCGCTCCACGAGGAGCAGGCGGCGGAGGCGGTGGAGGTCGGTGAGTGGCTGGAGACGCTGCACCGGCTGGGCCTGCTGCCGGAAGGGCGGGGGAACGAGGAGGCGGCGGTCAAGGCCCTGCACCGCTACCTGCTGCGGACGCCCGCCCGCATGGTCGGGGTGTGGCTGCCGGACGCGGTGGGGGACCGGCGGCCACAGAACCTCCCGGGTACATGGGACGAATACCCCAACTGGCGGCTGCCGATCACCGATTCCGCGGGGCGCCCGCTGTCCTTGGAGGAGATCGCCGCGTCACCCCGGCTCCATGCGCTGATGAGCGAACTGCGCACGGTGCGGCGGTAATCGGGCCGGACCGCCCGGGAAGGCCGGTGGCCCGCGCCGGTCTTCCGGTTGCCCCGGCCCTACGTCACCATGCCGTGGACGCCATCCAAGAGATCCGACCATTACCGGTCGGGGAGTTGGAGGGAACCATGGCAAGAAGCTGGTCACGCGCCCGTTTCCGCTCCGTCTTCGCCCTCACCGCCGCCGCTGCCCTCGCGCTGCCGTTCCCGCTCCAGGCCACCGCCGCCGACGGGCATCCGGAACCCGTCCGTCCGTCGGCCCTCGCCCGGCAACCCGCCGCGCAGCCCTGCCAGGGCCCCGTACGCCCCGCCTCCCAGATGACCGTCCTGCCCTGCGACACCCCGGCGCGGATCGTCGGGAAGGCCGCCCACGTCGTGCCGACCGCCGCGCAGCGCGCCTGGCAGGAGCGGGAGGTCACCGCGTTCACGCACTTCGGGATGAACACCTTCACCGGCCGCGAGTGGGGCTCCGGTACGGAGGACCCGAGGTGGTTCGCGCCGCCGTGCATCGATGTGGACCAGTGGATGCGCGCGTACAAGGCTGCGGGTGCCGAGCAGGTCATGCTGACCGTGAAGCACCACGACGGCTTCGTGCTCTATCCCAGCCGCTACACCCCGCACACCGTCCGGGCCAGCCCCGGACAGCCGGACGTCGTCGGCGCGTACGTGCGGGCCGCCCGTAAGGCCGGGCTCAAGGTCGGCCTCTACCTCTCCCCGTCCGACGGCGCCGAGCTGCCGCACGCCTGGCACGCGCGCTGGGTCGAGGAGATCCGGCGCAAGCAGGCCGAGGGCAAGCCGCTCAGCCTGCCGGAACGGGTCGCCCTGGCGGACCGCGGCCGGGCGCCCGCCGGCCTGGGCCGTTTCGGCAACGGCAGCCCCGTCACCGAGCGCACCCTCCCCACCCTCGTCCCCGGTGACGACCGCGCCGACGCCGTACGCGACGGCCGGCTGCCCTCCTTCACCGTCCGCGCCGACGACTACGACGCGTACTACCTCAACCAGGTCTACGAACTGCTCACCCAGTACGGGCCGGTCGAGGAACTGTGGCTGGACGGCGCGAACCCGTGGGCGGACGCCGGGATCACGCAGAAGTACGACGTGCGCCAGTGGTTCGAGACGATCCGCCGCCTCTCGCCGCGCACCGTCGTCTTCCAGGGGCCGCAGGGCGTGCGCTGGGTCGGCAACGAGCGGGGCGTGGCGCGCGAGACGGAATGGAGCGTCACCCCGTCCGCCGTCGACCCCTGGTCGGTGCTCTCCGGCGGCCTGCCCAACGACTCCACCGACGCCGACATCGGCTCCCGCGCCAAGCTGCTCGCGCCGACCACCAAGTACCTCCAGTGGTATCCGGCGGAGGCGGACGTCTCGATCCGGCCCGGCTGGTTCCACCACCCCTGGGAGCGGCCCAAGACGCCCGCCCAGCTGCTGGAGCTGTACGAGAAGAGCGTGGGCCGCAACGCGTCGCTGCTGCTCAACGTGCCGCCGGGCCGCGGCGGGCGGATCGGCGCGGCGGATGTCGCCGCCCTCACCGGCTTCGGGCAGGCCGTACGGGAGACGTACGGGAAGGACCTCCTGGCGGGCGGCCGGGGTGCGGCCACGCGCCCGGGAGGCGTCACGTTCGACCGGGTCGGGTTGGGGGAGGACCTGCGGTACGGCCAGCGGGTGGAACGTTTCGCCGTCGAGGCGCGGACCGGCGGGACGTGGCGGCGGATCGCCGAGGGGACGACCGTCGGCCATCGGCGCATTCTGGCGCTGCCCGCTCCGGTGACCGCCGACGCCGTACGCGTACGGGTCCTCGCGGCCCGGGCCGCGCCGCATCTGACGCCGGTGACGGCTCACCTGTCCGGCACCCGGCGCCGGTGACGGCCCGTCTGTCCCGCACCTGAACGCTCCCGAACCGGCCCCGGGCGGCCCCGGAACGAGTCCGGAGCCGCCCCGAACCGGCCCCGGAACGAACCCGGAGCCGTCCCGAACCGGCCCCGAACCGTCCCCCGACCGACCGGGTCAACCGTTAGGCCACCCCGGACGCGCGAGGGTGAACGGCGTCCGATACGTTGACCTCGTGAGCAATCTGGTCAAGAAGAACGCCCTGCGCGCCGGAACCATCACGGCCGGCACCGCGCTGATGCTGCTGATGTCGTCCCCCGCGTTCGCGCTCACCCGCGACGATGGTGACGACCCGGGTCCGGGCCTGAGTGTCGTGCAGACGCTCGGCCTCTATGTCGCCGCTCCCATCGTCCTCTTCCTGGTCATCGCCGGCCTGGTCATGGCGGGCGACAAGTCCCGCAAGCAGTCCAAGGCCTGACCAGGACTCCTTCCCACGCCTCTTCGAGGGCGCCCGCAGGTTCGTGAGAACCGGCGGGCGCCCTCTTTGCGTGCCCGCGTATACCGCACCGGACCGCGGCCCCCCTCGGCGGAGGGCGGGATTCCGTCGGGGGCTTGTTTTGATGTGGACCTAACCTACGATGGCGTAACCTACGGAGCCGTAGGTAACCCCGTCCCCAGGAGTACCCGTGACCATCGCCCCCAACCGCCACGCCGAAGAGCACGGCCAGGCCGCATGGAGCGACGCCCGGCTGCTGTACGCCCTCGAAGAGGTCGTCGAGAAGGAACTCAACCGGCATCTGAAGGCCGCCAAGGACTGGATGCCGCACGAGTACGTGCCCTGGAGCGACGGCCGTGACTTCGACGGCGTCATGGGCGGCGTACCGTGGGCCCCCGAGCAGTCCAAGGTCAGCGACATAGGGCGGATCGCCCTGGTGGTCAACCTGCTGACAGAGGACAACCTGCCCAGCTACCACCACGAGATCGCCACCCTCTTCGGGCGGGACGGCGCCTGGGGGACCTGGGTGCACCGCTGGACGGCGGAGGAAGGCCGGCACGGCATCGTCATGCGGGACTACCTGCTCACCAGCCGCGCCGTGGACCCGGTCGAGCTGGAGAACTTCCGGATGGCGCACATGTCGGCCGGCTTCGAGTCCGACAACGCGCACAGCGCGCTGCACTCGATCGCGTACGTCGCCTTCCAGGAACTGGCGACCCGCATCTCGCACCGCAACACCGGCCACCACTCCGGCGACCCGGTCTGCGACCGGATGCTGTCCCGCATCGCCACCGACGAGAACCTGCACATGGTCTTCTACCGGAACCTGCTCGCCGCCGCCTTCGAGCTCGCGCCCGACCAGACCATGTGCTCCGTACGGGACGTGGTCACCGGCTTCCGTATGCCGGGCCACGGCATGCCCGGCTTCGAGCGCGCCGCGGCCAGGATGGCGATCGGCGGGATCTACAACCTGCGCATCCACCACGACGACGTGCTCCAGCCGGTGCTGCGCTACCTGAAGGTCCTGGAGATCGGCGGCCTCGGCCCGGCCGGACTGCGGGCCCAGGAGGAGCTGGGGCTGTTCATGGGCGGGCTGGACGACCAGGCGCGCAAGTTCGACGAGCGGCTGGCGGCCCGGGACGCCCGCCGGGCGGCCCGCGGCCGGTAGGGGCGCGGAGCGCCCGGTGCGTACGCTGCCCGCATGGCCGACTGGGACGTCAAGAAGCTGCGCATCCTGCGCACCCTCCACGAGCTGGGCACGGTCACCGCGGCCGCCGAGGCGCTGCACCTGACGCCCTCGGCGGTCTCGCAGCAGCTGACCGGGCTGGCCCGGCAGCTCGGGGTGACGCTCCTGGAGGCCCACGGCCGGCGCGTGCGCCTGACGGACGCCGCGCACCTGGTGCTGCGGCACGCCGAAGCAGTCTTCGCCCAGCTGGAACGCGCGGACGCCGAGCTGCTCGGCTACCTCCAGGGCGAGGCGGGGGAGGTACGGGTCGGCGCGTTCTCCACCTCGATCCCCGCGCTGGTGGTCCCCGCCGTACGGGAGCTGCGCGGCTCGCACCCCGGCCTCGCGGTGTCCGTACGGGAGGCGGAGGCGGCGGAAGCGTACGAGCTGCTGGCGGAGGGCAGCGTCGACCTCGCGCTCTCGCTGGCCGCGCACGCGCCGACGCCGCGCGACCCGAAGTTCACGCGGGTCGCGCTGCTCGCCGACCCGCTGGACGTGGCGCTGCCCGCGGGGCACCCGCTGGCGGACGAGCCGGGGCTGCGGCTGGCCGACCTGGCGGGCGAGCAGTGGATCTTCGGGAGCAGCGGGCCCTGGTCGCAGATCACGACGACCGCGTGCGAGCACGCCGGTTTCGTCCCGGAACGGGCGCACGCCGCGGCCGACTGGGACGTGATCCTGGCCATGGTCGGCGCGGGAATGGGGGTGGCGCTGGTGCCCCGGATGGCGATGTCGGGGGCGCGGGGCCGGTCCGAGCCCGTACGGGGTGAGGGCGGTGCCGCCACGGTGGCGGTGCGGGTGCTCCGTGCCGACCAGCCGCGGCGGCATGTCGTGGCGGCGGTACGGCGCGGAGCGGAGGGGGCGCCGGGGCTGGCACGGGTGCTGGCCGCGCTCCGGCGGGCCGCCGAGGAGGCGGCCGTGCCACCGGGCGAGGCGGCTCACTGATTCCCACCATTCAGTCTGCCTGAACGTATCCTCCAGAAACTTTCGATAGACCTGGATTAAACGTTCCTGCCATCGTCGGGGAGTCCGCGTCACATCACCCCTCACCGAAGGGCAGAGATGACCAGTACTCCGGCCGTCGCCTCCTCCACCGACCCGCACGCCAACGACGCAGCCCCGTACGGCGGCGGCGACCCGTACGCGGACTACCGCGGCGGGGACTTCCCTTCACCTCGCTCGTCGACCTCGCCGACCGCCGCTTCGGCGCCGGCGTGATCGCCGCGAACGACGAGTTCTTCGCCGAGCGCGAGAACCTGCTGAAGCCCGGCCCCGCGGTCTTCGACCCGGAGCGTTTCGGCCACAAGGGCAAGATCATGGACGGCTGGGAGACCCGGCGGCGGCGCGGAGCCGACGGCGCGCACCCCTTCCCCGCCGACGACGAGCACGACTGGGCGCTGATCCGCCTGGCCGCCCCCGGCGTCGTCCGGGGCGTCATCGTCGACACCGCCCACTTCCGCGGCAACTACCCGCAGCGGATCACCGTCGAGGCCACCGCGCTCCCCGGCAGCCCGAGCCCCGCCGACCTGCTCGCCGACGCCGTGAAGTGGGAGGAGATCGTCCCCCGTACCCCGGTGCGCGGCCACGCCGCCAACGGCTTCGAGGTGACGGCCGAGCGCCGCTTCACCCACCTGCGCCTCAAGCAGCACCCCGACGGCGGCGTCGCCCGGCTGCGGGTGTACGGCGAGGTCGTGCCCGACCCGGCGTGGCTGGACGTGCTCGGCACCGTCGACCTGGCGTCCGTCATGCACGGCGGCGTCGTCGAGGACGCCTCCGACCGCTTCTACTCCTCGCCCGCCCAGATCATCCAGCCCGACCTGCCCCGCAAGATGGACGACGGCTGGGAGAACCGCCGCCGCCGCGTGCGCGACACCAACGACTGGGTACGGTTCCGCCTCGCCGCGCAGGGCGAGATACGCGCCGTCGAGATCGACACCGCGTACCTGAAGGGCAACGCGGCGGGCTGGGCGGCGCTCCACGGCTGCGACGCGGAGACCGCCGACCCGGCGGACGACGCCTCCTGGTTCGAGATCCTGCCGCAGACCAGGCTCCAGCCCGACACCCCGCACCGCTTCGCGCTCCCGCGCCCGGTGACCGCGACGCACGTACGGCTGGACGTCTTCCCCGACGGCGGCCTCGCCCGCATGCGCCTGCACGGCGACCTCACCGACACCGGCCGCGCCGCCCTCGTCCGCCGCTTCGACGAACTGAACGGCTGACCCGCCTCCCCAACCGGGCCCGCACCGGGCTCCGTACCGCTCGCGCATCGGGCCCACACCGGGCCCGTACCGCGTCCGCATCGGGTCCGCATCGGGCCCGTACCGCGTCCGCATCGGGCCCCGCCGGAGGGGGCGGGGCCCGGCGGCGACCGGCTCGCCCGGCAGACGGCAGCGCCCGACGCGCCGCCTGCCGGGCGTCACCGTGTCCGCGGCGGCCCGCGGAGGCGCCACCGATGCCCGGCACGGACGACGAAGCGCCCCGGACCACCCGGTCCGGGGCGCTTCCCGTGGGTCCGGCGCGCCGTTACGCGGCCGCCTCGTCCGCCCGCTGGGCCTTCAGCGCGCGCTCGATGCCGGAGCGGGACTCCGTCACCAGGCGGCGCAGGGCCGCGCCCGGCTCGGCCGAGGCGAGCCAGGTGTCGGTCGCGTCCAGGGTCTCCTGGGAGACCTGGAGGGACGGGTACAGGCCGACGGCGATCTGCTGGGCCATCTCGTGGCTGCGGCTGTTCCAGACGCTCTTGACCACGGCGAAGTACTTCTCCGCGTACGGCGCCAGCAGCTCCCGCTGGTCGGTCTGGACGAAGCCGCCGATCACGGCCTCCTGCACCGCGTTGGGCAGCTTGTCGCTCTCCACGACCGACGCCCAGGCCTCCGCCTTGGCCTCGGCGGTCGGCCGGGACGCCCGGGCCGCCGCGGCGTGCCGCTCGCCCGCCGAGGTCCGGTCGCGCTCCAGCTCCGCGTCGATGACCTTCTCGTCGGCGCGGCCGGTCGTGGCGAGCCGCTGGACGAGCGCCCAGCGCAGCTCGGTGTCCACGGCCAGGCCGGGCAGCTCCTGCGTACCGTCCAGCAGGCCCTGGACCAGGTCCAGCTGCGCGTCGGTACGGGCCGTGGAGATGAACGCGCGGGCCCAGGCCAGCTGGTGGTCGCTGCCGGGGGCCGCGGCCCGCAGCTGCTCCAGCGCCGCCTCGGTCCACTTCGCGAGGCCGGTCTCCCGCCAGGCCGGGGCCGCGTACAGCTCCAGCGCCAGCTTCACCTGGCGGTGCAGCGACTGCACGACGCCGATGTCGGACTCCTTGGCGATGCCCGACAGCACCAGCTCCAGGTACTCACGGGTGGGCAGCTCGCCGTCCCGCGTCATGTCCCACGCCGACGCCCAGCACAGCGCGCGCGGCAGCGACTCGGTGAAGTCGCCCAGGTGCTCGGTGACGACGCGCAGCGAGTCCTCGTCCAGGCGGACCTTCGCGTACGTCAGGTCGTCGTCGTTGAGGAGGATGACGGCCGGGCGGGGCGTGCCGGCGGGGAAGGGCACCTCGGTGCGCTCGCCGTCCACGTCCAGCTCGATCCGGTTCGTACGGACGAGCTTGCCGTCCTTGAGGTCGTAGCAGCCGATCGCGATGCGGTGCGGGCGCAGCACCGGCTCGCCCTTGGCGCCGGCCGGCAGCGCAGGTGCCTCCTGGCGCACGGCGAAGGAGGTGACCGTACCGTCCTCGGCGACCGTCAGCTCCGGACGCAGCACGTTGATGCCGGCCGTCTCCAGCCACGCCTTCGACCAGGTCTTCAGATCCCGGCCGCTGGTCTCCTCCAGCGCGCCGAGCAGGTCGGACAGGCGGGTGTTCTTGAAGGCGTGTGCCTTGAAGTACGCCTGGACGCCCTGGAAGAACTCGTCCATGCCGACGTAGGCGACGAGCTGCTTGAGGACGGAAGCGCCCTTGGCGTACGTGATGCCGTCGAAGTTGACGAGCACGTCGTCCAGGTCGCGGATCTCCGCCATGATCGGGTGGGTGGAGGGCAGCTGGTCCTGGCGGTAGGCCCAGGTCTTCATCGAGTTCGCGAAGGTGGTCCAGGCGTGCGGCCAGCGGCTGCCCGGGGCGTGCGCCTGGCAGGCGATGGAGGTGTAGGTGGCGAACGACTCGTTCAGCCACAGGTCGTTCCACCACTCCATGGTGACCAGATCGCCGAACCACATGTGCGCCAGCTCGTGCAGAATGGTCTCGGCACGGCCCTCGTACGCGGCGTCCGTCACCTTCGAGCGGAAGACGTACTGGTCGCGGATGGTCACCGCGCCCGCGTTCTCCATCGCGCCGGCGTTGAACTCCGGCACGAAGAGCTGGTCGTACTTGGCGAACGGGTACGCGAAGTCGAACTTCTCCTCGAACCAGTCGAAGCCCTGCCGGGTGACCTCGAAGATTGCGTCCGCGTCGAGGTGCTCGGCCAGCGAAGGACGGCAGTAGATGCCCAGCGGCACCGAGCGGCCGTCGCCCTCCCAGGTGCTGTGCACGCTGTGGTAAGGGCCGGCGATCAGGGCGGTGATGTAGGTGGAGATCCGCTGCGTCGGCGCGAAGCGCCACACGTTGTCCCGCGGCTCGGGCGCCGGCGAGTTGGAGATCACCGTCCAGCCCTCCGGGGCCTTGACGGTGAAGGTGAAGGTCGCCTTCAGGTCCGGCTGCTCGAAGCTGGCGAACACCCGGCGGGCGTCCGGCACCTCGAACTGCGTGTAGAGGTACGCCTGCTGGTCGACCGGGTCGACGAAGCGGTGCAGGCCCTCACCGGAGTTGGTGTACGCGCAGTCCGCGACGACCCGCAGCTCGTTGCGGCCCTCCCGCAGCCCCGCGAGCGCGATCCGGGAGTCCGCGAAGACCGTGCCCGGGTCCAGGCTCTCACCGTTGAGCACCACCTCGCGCACGGTCGGCGCCACCAGGTCGATGAACGATTCCGCACCCGCCTCGGCGGCGTCGAAACGCACCACGGTCACCGAGCGGAACGTACCGCCCTCACCCGCCTCCTGCGCACCGGAGAGGTCCAGATCGATCTCGTACGCGTCCACACTCAGCAGCCGCGCCCGCTGCTGCGCCTCGTCGCGGGTCAGATTCGTGCCAGGCACCCGTTCATCTCCTTCGCTTCGGACTTTGGGCCATCCTTCCACGCGGCGCGGGATCACCCGATAGAGGGCAACGACGGATATCGTGCGCTCCAGAGCGGCCGCCGACCCTACGCTCCGGCTGAAAGGAGGCGCCGCGATGACCCTGATGCATCACGACACTGTTGAGGACATCATGCGGGGCGAGAAGGGCCACGAGCTGCTGCGCTTTCTGGAGAAGATCCCTGAGCTGGACCAGCTCAAGATCGAGCTCATCGACGGAAAGATCGTCATGCAGGCGTCGGCAGCACCGTTCCACAACCGCATCGTTGCTCTGCTCACCGCGCAGGTGCTCGCCGAGGGGTGGGAAGCCCTGCCGGCACAGGCTCTTGTCTCGGACATTTCCAGCTTCGAGCCCAAGGCAGATCTCACCGTCACCGTCGAGGAAGCGATCCGGAGCAATCCGAATCCGCTCCCCGCCGACCGCGTCGACCTCGTCGTCGAAGTCGTCTCCTCCGACCGGGACAGCGATTACATCAAGAAGCGCATGTGGTACGCGATGAGCCGCATCCCCCTCTACCTCCTCGTAGACCCCAATGAATGCATGATCGAGCTGTACTCGGAGCCGGACCACCTGACCTACCGCCGGGTGGACCCCTACCGGTTCGGCGACCCGGTACCGCTCCCCGAGCCGTTCTCCTTCGCCATCGACACCTCGCGGTTCAAGCCGTACCCGCCCAAGTTGCCGTAGCGATGGACGACAGGGCGTCACCTGCACCCGCGGCAGTCGGGCCGCCGCGCCCCTCCGGGCTGGAGAGCGACTACACCGCGGCGTGGCAGGAGTGGGACGAGAGCGACGACGCGCGGCTGTGGGACCGGGTCGCGGGAGACGGGGACCTCGGCCGACTCCACGTCCGATTCCCGCCGGAAACAAGCCACATGCCCGTCCACCCTGTACGTATGACGACGTACACACCCCTCCCCATCCCTGAAGCCGCCCTCAAGGAACTGCGCGTCTCGGACGACTCCGGGCGGGCCATGGAGCCTTACGCCGCCGGGTCCGTGAGTGACCGCGTGGACAGTGTGGGCAGCCCGCTGCGCTGCTGTCTGCGGGGGATCGAGGAAGGGGAGCGGGTCGCCCTTGTCTCGTACGCGCCGCTGCGGCGGTGGGCCGAGGAGCGGGGGTGCGGCCGGGGGCGTACGACGAGTGCGGGCCGGTGTTCATTCACGCCGGGGCGTGCGGCGGGCCGGGCGACAGTCGCGCCGGGTATCCGTTCGCGCGGCCGGGGGCCCTGCGGACGCTGCGGCGGTACGACGCGGACGGGCACATCGTGGGCGGGCGGTTCTTCGAGATTCCGGAGGACGCGGAGGCCGGGTTCGACGCGGCCTTCGCGGCGGCGTTCGCGCAGCCGGAGGTTGCGCTGGTGCACGTCCGGGCGCTGGAGTACGGGTGCTTCCAGTTCGAGGTGCGGCGGCCGTAGCCGTACGCACGGATACGCCTCGGGGCCCGTACGGAAGATCCGTACGGGCCCCGAGGCACCCGCGGAACCGTCTCAGCCGCGCAGTTCCGCCGCGACCAGCTCCGCGATCTGGACCGCGTTCAGGGCCGCGCCCTTGCGCAGGTTGTCGTTGGAGAGGAACAGCGACAGGCCGTGGTCGACCGTCTCGTCCCTGCGGATGCGGCCCACGTACGAGGCGTCCTGGCCGGCGGCCTGGAGCGGGGTGGGGATGTGCGAGAGGGCGACGCCGGGGGCGCCGGCCAGCAGCTCGGTGGCGCGCTCCGGGGTGATCTCGCGCTCGAAGCGGGCGTTGACCTGGAGCGAGTGGCCGCTGAAGACCGGGACGCGGACGCAGGTGCCGGAGACCTTCAGGCCCGGGATCTCCAGGATCTTGCGGCTCTCGTTGCGGAGCTTCTGCTCCTCGTCGGTCTCGTTCAGACCGTCGTCGACGATGGAGCCGGCCATCGGCAGCACGTTGAAGGCGATCGGGCGGACGTACTTGTCCGGCTCGGGGAAGTCGATGGCCGCGCCGTCGTGGGCGAGCTTGGTGGCGTCCTGCTCGACGGCCTTGCGCACCTGCTCGTCCAGCTCGGCCACGCCGGCCAGACCGCTGCCGGACACCGCCTGGTAGGTGGCGACGACCAGCGAGGCCAGCCCGGCCTCGGCGTGCAGCGGGCGCAGCACCGGCATGGCGGCCATGGTCGTGCAGTTCGGGTTGGCGATGATGCCCTTGCGGCGCTCGGAGATCGCCTGCGGGTTGACCTCGGAGACGATCAGCGGGACGTCGGGGTCCATCCGCCAGGCGGAGGAGTTGTCGATCACGACCGGGCCCGCGTCGGCGACCTTGGGGGCCAGCGCCTTGGAGGTCGAGCCGCCGGCCGAGAAGAGCACGATGTCCAGACCGGAGTAGTCCGCGGTGGCCGCGTCCTCGATCGTGATCTCGGTGTCCTGCCACGGGAGCGTGCGCCCGGCGGAGCGGGCCGAGGCGAACAGTCGCAGCTGCTCCACCGGGAAGTTCCGCTCGGCGAGGATGCCCCGCATCACGCCGCCGACCTGACCGGTGGCTCCGACGATTCCGATCCTCATGGCACTCCTTGTTCGGTACGTACAGCAGCGGAACGGGTGCTGTGGAGGGCACCCGCCCCGTTACTGTCCACTATCTCAGGCCGTTACGGCACGACCTTTTCGATGCGCACGCCGCCGCTGCCCGTGACCGTCCCGGACGCGTTCAGCAGCTGGACCTCGCCGAAGAACTCACGTCCGGCGGGGGCCGGGCCCGCGACCGATACCTCGGCCGTGACCTGCGTCGATGCTCCGCTACCCAGCTTCACCGGTTTCGATTCGTCCGTCTTGAGCGAGCCGAGTCCGGCGGAGTAGTACACATCACGGTAGTCGTAGGCGGTGCTGCCCGCGGGGATCGCGTAGCCGTCCACGACGACGGTGTAGGTGCCCGGCGCGGGCTTGGCGATGCTGACCGCCTCGTCCGAGGTGCCGGTCGCCGAGGAGGCGACGACCTTGCCGCCGAGCAGGACGCTCAGGTCCAGGTCGGCCTTGGCGTCGGCGGGCGCGCCGATCGCGGCGTCCAGCCGGGACACCCCGCTGCCCACGACGATCTCGTACCGCTGCGACGCGCCTTCCTTGATCGTCGGGCGCTGCGTACGGGACGAGCCCAGCTCGCCGCCCTTGAGGGCGCCCTCGACGGCGGCGAAGGCGTTGGTGACCTTCCAGGCCACCGGGGCCGGGCTGCCGACCTTGGCCTCCGGCAGGACGCGCACGGCCGGGTCGAAGGTGGTGCCGAGCGCGGCCGCGGTGACCGTGTACGGGTTGTCCAGCAGCGGCGAGGTGCGCCGCGCCTCGACCTCGATCTCCCAGACGCCGGGCGCCGGGTTCTTGTAGGTGCGCCGCGTCGGGTCGCAGGTGTTGGCGGGGTTCGGGTAGTTCGGGTAGCAGTTCGGGGTGCCGGTCGGGTCGACCGGGACGCCCTGCGGGCTGAGGGCGATCCAGCGCGTCTGGCTGCCGGCCGCGAGCCCGCTCATCGAGACCTGGAGGGCCTTGGCGCCCTTCGGGACGGTGATGAAGTGGGAGGTGGTGGCGTTGCGCTGGACGGTGCCGGACTTGGTTACGGCGTGGCTGGGCGCGGCCAGCGGCTCGGCGGCCACCACGGTGGCGAGGAGCTTGCGGTCGACGCCCTCGGTGCGCGGGTCGTCCAGGTCGATGGTGACGCTGTGGATGCCGGCGGTCCGCGGCTTGGCGGTGATCTCGAACGTGACGGGGCGGTTCAGCGGCAGCCAGACCGCGCCGTCCTCGTCCGGCAGGTCGAAGGTGCCGTCGTTGTTGATCAGGTCCAGCTCGTGCCGGACGGGGCGGTCGGGGCCGGTGGTACGGGTGATGGTCACCTCGTACGTCCGGGACTGCCGCACCTTCAGGCCGCCCTCGCGGTCGTACAGGCCGGTGCCGTAGCCGGGCGTCTTCAGGAAGTCGGACAGGGCCGTCTTCACGGGGGCGCGGACGGTGTACTCATGGGCGTCGGCGCCGTGCCGGATCGCGGACCAGGCGGCCCGGATGTCCATCAGGCCGGAGCCCTGCTCGTACGACTGGAAGCCCTTGATCTGCTTGGCGGTCGAGGTCAGCGCGGTGCGCAGCTTCGCCGGGGGCAGCGCGACACGCTGCTGCTCGGCGGCCGACAGCAGCAGCGCCGAGGCGCCGGTGGCCTGCGGCGCGGCCATCGAGGTGCCCTGGAGCATGGCGTAGCCGGGCGGCAGGTCGTAGCCCGCCTCGGCGGTGGGGCCGCCGGGCTCCCAGGTGGGGATGGTGTTGATGGAGGCGCCGGGCGCGGTGATGACCGGCGTGAAGCCGCCGTCCTCGCGCGGGCCGCGGGAGGAGAACGGGAGCATGGCGTACTTCCGCGTCACCGCCGAGCCGTAGTTCGCCGCCCAGGTCTCCTTGGAGATGGACGCGCCGACGCTGACGACCTTGTCGGCCAGGCCCGGGTCGCCGATGGTGTTGGCGCCGGGGCCGCTGTTGCCCGCCGAGATGACCAGCTGGACGCCGTAGGTGTCGATCAGCCGGGTGTACAGCTCGGCGCGGGCGTTGTTGCCGTCGTTCAGCGCGGGCAGGCCGCCGATCGACATGTTGACGATGTCGACACCGCGCTTGGTGACGAGGTCGATCATGCCCTCGGTGAGCGCGATGTTGGTGCAGCCGCCGCTCCAGGTGCAGGCCCGCGAGGAGACCAGCTTGGCCCCGGGGGCGGCGCCGTTCATCTTCCCGCCGAACAGGCCGTTGGCCGCGGTGATGCCCGCGACGTGCGTCCCGTGCTCGGACTCGACGACGCCGATGTTGACGAAGTCGGCCTTCTTGCCCGCCCAGTCCCCGCCGAGCGGGTCCATCGGGACGTCCTTGCGGATCTCCACCGTGAAGGGGATGCGCTCGGCGATCGGGGTGCTCGGGTCGTCCTTGCCGAAGTAGCCGACGTCGAAGCCGTCCTTGTACGGCTTCATGGGCGCGTCGTCGGTGAAGTCGCCGTTGTCGTTCAGGTCCACCCGGACCGTGCCGGCGGCCGGGTCGTAGAGCACGCCCCAGCGGTCGGTGGTGTCCCCGTCGCGGTTCAGGTCGCCCTTCATGTCGCCGCCGGTGGTGGCGGCCTCGGCGAAGGTGCTGATCCGGTACGAGCCCTCGGGGGCCTTCCAGGTCCGGCCGCCGTAGGTGAAGGACGGGCCGGAGACGGCGGTGGTCATCGGGCGCCAGGTCTGGTCGCCGTCGCTGATCGGGTCGGTCGCGGTGACCCAGTCGACGATCTTGCGCTCGCCGGTGGTGGTCTTCTGCAGCGCGGGGTGCGCCAGGTCCACACCGGAGTCGAGGATGCCGATGGTCACGCCGCGGCCGTCGGCCTTCGGGTGGTCGCGGACGAAGTCCACCGCGCCGGTCTCGAAGGACGGCTGGTACGGGTTCTTCGCCGGGGTGTTCTTCCCGGGCGCCGGGTAACTGCCGGCCTGCGGCTTGCCCTTGTGCCTGCTGTCCGCGCCGGGCCGCGGGTCCGGCAGCTTGATCTCCTGCCGGAGGTCGATGGCGTGCACGGAGGAGAGCTTCCGCATCTTCGCGATGGCCGCGTCGGCCTGCGCGGTGGGCACGGTGGCCCGGACGTAACCGAGCTTGTCGTCCGTACGCCCGACGGAGGCGCCCTTCAGGGAGTCCAGCCCCGCGGCCGCCTGCTCGGTGGAGCCCGGCGCGGTGGCCAGCATCATCGAGACGAACGGGGCGCCGCCGGACTTGGCGCGGGCGAGCAGTTCGGCGTCCTGCGAACCGAGCTTGTCCTGCGGGGACTTCGGCGCGGGGGTGGTACCGGCGGATATTCGGGCGTCCGGGTCGGCGCCGGCCGCGAAGGCGGCGCCGGCCGCGGTGAGCGCGGGCCCGGCCGCGGTGGCCACGGCGATGGCCGCGACGGCCGCGAGCCGGGCCGTGCGTCTGGCCCGGCCGGCGGCCGGAAGCGCTGTGTCGGGGGTGGTCATGGCGCACCTCATCAGGGTGAAGGGTCCGGAAATCGAACCCGTATAACCGCTCAATATGACGTAACGGGGAGGGGTTTGGGGAGGGGAGCGATCACAAGTTTGTGAACATTCGGGTGGCATGTGCCGGGCGTACGGCCGGTGTCGTCACCCGGCGCCCCGCCGGTACGGGCCGCCGCCCGCCTACCCCGTCAGATGAACCTCCGGTGTCCGCCGCCCGCCCCCGGCCCGAGGGCCCGGTGACCATCGGCGCGCGCCGTGATCCCTGTCCGGCGATCGGCGGCCGGCGTTGCGGCGCGGTTCACCCGTGGGCCACACCCGCTGCCAACGCTCCCTGGTGAGAGGGCGGTTACGGGCGTTCCGCGCCGCCCTCGCCGCCGCCCCGTCCGTACCAGGGAGCTCGTGCATGTCCCGTACACGGTCCGCCGCCCCGACTGTCCCCGCCACCCCCACTTCCCCCGCCGTCGACCGCCGTGCCTTCCTCGCCGCCGCCGGTGCCGTCGGTGCCACGACCGCGCTCGCGCTGGCGTACGGGCCTGGCGCCGCCCCGGCCGGCGCCGGGCCGGACAGACCGGCCCCGCCCCTCGTCGCCCCCGAGCCGATCACCGCGCCGCCCGTCCCCCGCGTCCCCTACACCGAAGGCACCACCCTCGCCTCGGTCGCCACCCCGGTCGCCACCCCGGGCGGCGCCGCGGCGGGCTACCGCAGGCTCGCCGAAGGCCCCGGCTGGGACCGCGTCGTACGCCGGGACCTCGCCGCCGCGCGCCCCGGCCGGGACGACCGGCGCACCGTACTCGCCGCCTTCGTGCAGCTCACCGACCTGCATGTGGTCGACGTGCAGCACCCGCTGCGCCACGAGTACCTGCGCGTGCGGTCCCCGGGCGCCTGGCGCCCCCAGGAGGCGCTGTCCGTCGCGGGCGCGGTCTCCCTCGTCGAGCGGGTCAACAGCCTGCCCGGCGGGCCCGCCACCGGGGCACCGCTGTCCTTCGCGATGACCACGGGCGACAACACGGACAACAACTCCAGCATCGAACTCGACTGGTTCCTCACCGCGCTGAGCGGCGGCCGGATCACCCCCAACTCGGGCGACCCGCGGCACTACGAAGGCGTGCAGAACAGCGGCCACCCGCTGTACTGGCAGCCGGACAGCGCCCTGCGCGACGCGGACAAGCTGCGCGGCTTTCCCGGCATACCCGGCTTCCTGGAGGCGGCGACCCGCACGGTCACCAGCCCCGGACTGCACCTGCCCTGGTACTCGACCGTCGGCAACCACGACTCGCTGCCCGCGGGCTGCTGCGCCCCCGACGACCCGTTCCTGGCGGAGGTCGCGACCGGCGGGCGCAAGCTGGAACTGCTGCCGCCCGACGAGGCCATCCGCGCCTACCTGGCGGTGCGCCACGGACCGGGCCCCGGCAGAAAGGAGTTCGCGGACCTGCTGAGGGCGCACGGGAAGCGGGCGCGCTCCGTGACACCGGACGAGCGCCGCGTCCCCTTCACCCGCCCCGCCTACCTGCGCGCCCACCTGGACCCCCGGCACACCGGCCCGGGACCGCACGGGCACGGCTACACGGCGGACGACCTCGAAGCGGACCGGCTCCACTACACCTTCCGGATCGCGGAGGACGTGGTGGGCGTCAGCCTCGACACCACCGACCCCGGCGGCCACCACACCGGCTCCGTCGGATCGGGTCAGCTGCGCTGGCTCGACCGCACGCTGCGGGCGCACGCGTACGAGCACGTCCTCGTCTTCAGCCACCACACCAGTACGTCCATGGACAACACCCTGCCCGACCCGTCCCGCCCGGCCGAGCGGCGGCACAGCGGGCCCGAGCTGGTCGCCCTGCTCGCCCGGCACCGCAACGTACGGGCGTGGATCAACGGGCACAGCCACCGCAACCGCATCACCCCGCACGGCACCTTCTGGGAGGTCACCACCGCCTCGCACATCGACTTCCCGCAGCTGGCGCGGATCGTGGAGTTGACGGACAACCGGGACGGCACACTGTCGCTGTTCACCACGCTGGTCGAGTCGCACGCGCCGCACCGCACGGACTTCGGCGACCTGTCGCAGCGGGGACTGGCGGCGCTCTACCGCGAACTGTCCTGCAACGCCCCCGGAGCCCGGAGCGATCTCGCCGGTGACCCGGGCGACCGCAACACCGAGCTGCTGCTGAGGTGGCGCTGAGCGAGGGGCCCGTACGCGGTCGTGCCGGTCCTCAGCGCGGCAGCACCACCACGTACGACCCCGGCTCGTGGTCGTCCGCCGCCATCAGGGCCGTCCGGACCACCGCCGCCTGCTGCTCCGGAGCGTCGCGCAGCTTGCGCGGGCTGAGGCGGACGACCGTGATGCCCAGCCGCTCCAGGTGCTCGCGCTTGCGGGCGTACTCCGCCCGCAGCGCCTCGTCCTCCTGGCGGGGCACCCGCGCGTCGATCTCCACGGCGACCGCCTGCTCGGGCCAGTACGCGTCCACCCCGCCCAGGTGCGGGCCGCCGGGCAGCCGCAGGTCCACGTTCCACAGCGGGTCCGGCAGGCCGTAGTGCCGCACCAGCCCGTAGAGCCGGCCCTCGGCCAGCGCGCGGCCCTCGGCCAGCAGCGCGTGCACGGCGTCCACCACGTGCGGCAGGTTCAGCAGCCGCGCCTGGTTGAACTCCCTCACCACCGCCGTCGCTTCGCAGTGGCCGCCGCGTACCGCCTCGGTCAGCAGCCGGCCCACCGTGCAGGCGTCCGAGAGCCCGCTGACGGCGTCCGCGAGGGCCCGGGGTACGGGGGCCACCGGCACCCCGGTGACCTGCTGCGGCTGCGGCATCACCTGGGCCCGCACGACCTGCGCGAATCCGGCGGTGCGCAGCCGCCGGGTGCGCGGCACCAGCACCTCGATGCGGTCCAGGGAGAGCAGCGGGGGAGCGGAGGAGAAGCGGTGCAGGGCCAGCGCCGCGAGCCCGGTGATCATCGGCTCCGCGGCGGGCGCAGTGCCGGCCTGCGCGGGGACGGCGGACGGGCGGCTCGCCGCGTACAGCAGGACCGCGTGCAGGCGTTCCTCGCTGGTGGGCGGGCCGGGGTGGAGCAGGTGCACGCCCGGCAGCACCTGCTGCCAGGGGCCGCCGGGGCGGCACCGCTCGGCGGTCTCCGCCGCGCCGATGCCGTGTTCGCGCAGCTGGCGGCTGGTCAGTACGCGGGGCCCGCGGCCGGGACGGTCGTGCAGCGGACGGGGCGAGAGCGGGGTGGAGGACTCCCCGCCGGACGTTGGGGAAGTGTGGTTCATGTCCCGGCCATTCCCGCCGCCGCCCGGTCTCCTAACGCCTGTTACACGCCCGTCGACAAACCCGGACAACGCCGTCCTAAAGTACGGACGTTCGAGCACCGAAAATGGTGGGTCCGGCCGGAGTTGACGCCGGTGTGCGGGTCCGGCCGCACGGCCGGGACCCGCACACGGGAGCCAACGGCTACCGCGCCGCCTGCGCGTCGCAGGCCTGCGCCCGCAGGGCCCGCGCCAGGTCGTCGCGCGACTCCGACACCAGGCGCCGCAGCGCGGACGGCGCGTCCGGGTGCCCGGACAGCCACGCGTCCGCCGCGTCCACCGTCTCCTGACGGTCCTGGTGGGCGGGGAACAGCCCCCGGACGACGGCCATGCCGATCTCGATCGACCGCTCCCGCCAGACCCGCTCGACGGCCGCGAAGTACTTCGGCGCGTACGGGGCCGCCAGGTCCCGCTGCGACGCCTGCACGAAGCCGGAGATCGTCGCCTCGACCAGCGCGTTGGACAGCTCGTCGGACTCCACCACGTCCGCCCACGCCCGCGCCTTGACCTCGGCCGAGGGCCGGGCGGCCAGGCACCGTACGTGGTGGCGGCGGCCCGAGGCGGTGTCGTCGCGCCGCAGTTCGGCGTCGACGGCGGCCTGGTCGGCGGCGCCGTGCGCGGCCAGCGGCTCCAGGAACGTCCAGCGCAGTTCCTGGTCGACGTCCAGCCCGTCGATCTTCGCGGTGCCGTCCAGCAGGCCCTGGAGGAGCTGGAAGTCGGCGGCCGTGGTGGCCACCGAGGCGAAGAACCGCGCCCAGGACAGCTGGTGACCGCTGCCCGGCTCGGCCAGCCGCAGTTCGTGCAGGGCGCCCTGGGCCAGCTCCCGTGCGGCCAGGTCGCGGTGGTCGGGCGCCGTGTAGTGGGAGAGCGCGTAGCCGGCCTGGGCGTGCAGCGACTGGAGCACGCCGATGTCCGACTCGCGGCCCGCGAAGCGCAGTACGAGGTCGAGGTAGTCGCGGGCGGGCATCAGCCCGTCGCGGGTCAGGCCCCACACCGCCGACCAGCACAGCGCGCGCGACAGCGGGTCGGTGATCTCGCCGAGGTGGCCGCGCAGGGTGGCCAGCGACCGCTCGTCGAAGCGGACCTTGCCGTACGTCAGGTCGTCGTCGTTGACCAGGATCAGCTCCGGGCGGTCGGCGCCGGTCAGTTCGGTGACGACCGTGCGCGGGCCGGAGACGTCCAGCTCGGCGCGGGCGTAGCGGACCAGGGCGCCGTCGGCGTTCTCCCGCCGGTACAGGCCCACGGCCACGCGGTGCGGCCGCAGTTCGGGGCGCTCGGGGAGGCCTCCTGGAGGACGCTCAGCTCGGTGACGCGGCCTTCGGCGTCGTACGTGGCCTGCGGCGTGAGCGCGTTGACGCCCGCCGTCTCCAGCCAGGCGCGCGACCAGGTGGTCAGGTCGCGTCCCGAGGTCTCCTCCAGGACGGACAGCAGGTCGCTCAGGCGGGTGTTGCCGTACGCGTGCCGCTTGAAGTAGCGTCGCGCGCCCTCCAGGAACGCGTCCCGGCCGACGTACGCGACGAGCTGCTTGAGGACGGCCGCGCCCTTGGCGTACGTGATGCCGTCGAAGTTGAGCTTGGCCTCCTCCAGGTCGCCGATGTCGGCGGTGACCGGGTGGGTGGACGGCAGCTGGTCGGCGCGGTACGCCCAGGCCTTGCGGCCGTTGGCGAAGGTGATCCAGCCGTTGGTGAAGCGGGTCGCCTCGACCAGGGACAGCGCGCCCATGAAGTCGGCGAACGACTCCTTGAGCCACAGGTCGTCCCACCACCGCATGGTCACCAGGTCGCCGAACCACATGTGCGCCATCTCGTGCAGGATCACGTTGGCGCGGCGCTCGTAGGACGCCTCGGTCACCTTGCCGCGGAAGACGAACTCCTCGCGGAAGGTGACACAGCCCGGGTTCTCCATCGCGCCGATGTTGTACTCGGGCACGAACGCCTGGTCGTACTTGCCGAAGGGGTACGGGTAGTCGAAGTGCTCGTGGAAGAAGTCCAGGCCCTGCTTGGTGACGGTGAAGATGTCCGCGGGGTCGAAGTGCCGCGACAGCCCCTTGCGGCACAGCGCGCCGAGCGGGATCTCCAGCTCCGTGCCGTCGGCGAGGGTGCGCCGGTAGGTGTCGGAGACGTAGTGGTACGGGCCGGCGACGACGGCCGTGATGTACGTCGAGATCGGCCGCGTCTCGGCGAACCGGTACGTGCCCGCCTCGGGTTCGCCCTCCTGGGCGCCGTTGCTGAGCACCACCCAGCCGTCGGGTGCGGTCACCTCGAAGCGGAACGGCGCCTTCAGGTCGGGCTGTTCGAAGGTGGTGAAGACCCGGCGGGCGTCGGCCGGCTCGTACTGCGTGTAGAGGTAGACCTCACCGTCCTCCGGGTCGACGAAGCGGTGCAGGCCCTCGCCGGTCCGGCTGTACGCGCACTGCGCGTCGACCACCAGGGTGTTCTCCGCGGCCAGGTCCGCCAGGGCGACCCGGGTGCCGTCGAAGACCTCCGCCGGGTCCAGCTCCCGGCCGTTGAGGGTGACGGCGGTGACGGACGGCGCCACCAGGTCCGCGAAGGTGGCGGCCCCCGGCTCGGCACACCGGAAGCGGACGGTGGTGCGCGAGCGGAAGGTGCGCGCGGCCTCGCCCTCCAGGACCGCCGACCGCAGGTCCAGCGCCACGTCGTACCCGTCGACGCTCAGCAGTCCGGCCCGCTCCCGGGCCTCGTCTCGGGTCAGATTCTCACCGGGCACGACGTGACTCCTCGTCCTCGTCTCGTATGTCGAACACTGGGAATCATGGCACGCCGCACCCCGGTTGAATCCGGTGGCCGGTCCGCAGGCCGGCCGCCGACCCGAACGTTCGAGGAGCAACCGTGTCCGAGACCGCTGCCGCAACCGACCGGACCCCGGCCGATTTCTGGTTCGACCCGTCCTGCCCGTGGGCCTGGCTGACCTCCCGCTGGATGCTGGAGGTGGAGCGGGTGCGCCCGGTGGACGTGCGCTGGCACGTGATGAGCCTCGGCGTGCTGAACGAGGACAAGCTCGACGAGCTGCCCGAGGAGTACCGGGAGAAGAACCGTCCCGGCGGCGTGGTGTGGGCGCCGGTGCGGGTGTGCGTCGCCGCCGAGCGGGAGCACGGGCAAGAGGCGCTGGCCCGCCTCTACACGGCGCTCGGCACCCGTTTCCACAAGCAGGGCCTGCCGCGGACGAAGGAGACGATCGTGGCCGCCCTGAAGGAGGCCGGGCTGCCCGCCGGGCTGGCCGACGCGGCGGACACCGACGCGTACGACACGGAGCTGCGCGCCTCGCACAAGGCGGGCATCGACCTGGTGGGCCAGGAGGTCGGCACCCCGGTCATCGCCGTACCCGGCGCCGACGGCGAGCGGATCGCCTTCTTCGGCCCGGTCGTCACCCCGGCCCCGAAGGGCGAGCAGGCCGCGCAGCTGTGGGACGGCACGCTGATGGTCGCGTCCATCCCGGGTTTCTACGAGATCAAGCGGACGCGGACGCAGGGGCCGGTCTTCGACTGAGCCGCGGGGGCGGCGGCATCGCGTACCGGCGCGGGGAATCCGTCGGCGGGCGCAGAAGAACCCCCGTGAGTCATGTCCTCACGGGGGTTCTTCCGCTATCCGCCCGCCGGGTGAAGGTTGAGAAGACGATCACGAGGCAGGACGCTCACCGGTGCGCCGCGGGGCGCGGGGATCAGGGAGCGATCAGCAGAACGTTGGAGCGCTCCTTGGCGGCCGCGTAGCGCTTGGCGACGTCCTGCCAGTTGACGACGCGCCACATCGCCTCGATGAAGTCCACCTTCTGGTTCTTGTACTGCAGGTAGAAGGCGTGCTCCCAGGCGTCGAAGACCAGGATCGGCACCGAGCCCTGGCCGACGTTGCCCTGGTGGTCGTAGATCTGCTCGACGATCAGGCGGCCGGTGATCGGCTCGTAGGCCAGGACGCCCCAGCCGGAGCCCTGGGTGGTGGCCGCGGCCTTGGTCAGCTGGGCCTTGAACTTGGCGTACGAGCCGAAGTTCTCCGCGATGGCGTCCGCCAGCTCGCCCACGCCGTCCTTCTCCAGCGGCTCGCCGCCGCCGTCACCGGTCATGTTGTGCCAGTAGATGCTGTGCAGGATGTGGCCGGAGAGGTGGAACGCGAGGTTCTTCTCCAGGCCGTTGATGGAGCCCCACTGGTCCTTGTCGCGCGCCTCGGCGAGCTGCTCCAGGGTGTCGTTGGCGCCCTTGACGTACGCGGCGTGGTGCTTGTCGTGGTGCAGCTCGATGATCTCAGGGCTGATGACGGGTTCGAGCGCCGCGTAGTCGTACGGAAGTTCCGGAAGATTGTAGGTGGCCATGCCGAGCCCTCCAGCTGCTTACGACCTTTAATTGCAATCGACTTGCAACTGCACGCTACCAGCATGAGTGATCACGAACCCGCCGAGGGGCGGAGTCTGGGCCAAAGAAGGAGGCGGTGCCCGACCTCGGTCCGAGGTCCGGCACCGCCTCCGGAAAAGCGCGGCGCATTCTGGTGAGGTAAGCCTTACCGCACTTTCTGCTTTGGTGAGGTAAGCCTTACTTCTCCACTTGCCCGACGTCCTTTTGACGCGCCATTCGCTGCTTGACGAGACCGACGGCGACGAGCACCACCGCGAACCCGCCGGTGAAGTAGAGCTGGACGCGCTGGTTCTCGTCCCGCAGCATCAGCAGCAGCACCGCCACCACCCCGGCCAGCGCGACCCACGTCAGCACCGGGAAGAGCCACATCCGCACGACCAGCTTCCCGGGCTCCTCGCGCTCCAGCCGGCGGCGCATCCGCAGCTGGGCGACGGCGATGAAGCCCCACACGACCAGGATCGCCGCGCCCACCATGTTCAGCAGCCACTGGAAGACGGTCTCCGGCCACCAGTAGCTGAACAGCACCGCGAGGAACCCGAAGGCGGAGCAGAGGATCACCGCGCGGCGCGGCACGCCGCCGCTGACGGTGCGCAGGAAGCGCGGGCCCTGGCCGCGGGCGGAGAGGGAGTGCGCCATCCGGGAGGAGCCGTAGATGTTGGCGTTCATCGCGGACAGCAGCGCGATCAGGATGACGACGTTCATGATCTGCCCGGCCGCCGGGATGTCCAGGTAGTCCAGGACGGCGACGTACGGGCCGCTCTCGGCGATGTCCGCGTTGTTCCAGGGGATGACGGTGACGATGACCGCCATCGAGCCGACGTAGAACAGGGCGATCCGCCACATCGCGGTGCGTACGGCGCGGGCCACACCGCGCACCGGGTCCTTGGACTCGGCGGCGGCGATCGTCACCGTCTCCAGGCCGCCGTAGGCGAAGACGGACGCCAGCAGGCCGATGACCAGGCCGTCCGAGCCGTTGGGCAGGAAGCCGCCGTCGCCGGTCAGATGGGCGACGCCGGGGGCGGAGGTGCCGGGCAGCACGCCGAAGATGGCCAGCAGGCCCAGGACGAGGAAGATGCCGATCGCGGTGATCTTCAGGGCCGCGAACCAGAACTCGAACTCGCCGAAGTTGCTGACCGCCGCGAGGTTGGCGCCGCAGAAGACCACCATGAACAGCAGCACCCACATCCAGGGCTGCGTGTCCGGGAACCAGCCGGTCATGATCCCGGCGGCGCCGATCGCCTCGACGGCCACCGCCACGCACAGCTGGGCGGTGAACATCCAGCCGGTGGTCAGGCCCGCCCACGGGCCGATCGAGCGCCCGGCGTGCACGGAGAAGGAGCCGGAGGCGGGGCTGGCCGCCGCCATCTCGCCGAGCATCCGCATCACCAGCATGACCAGGCAGCCGGAGACGGCGTAGGCGAGCACGATCGAGGGCCGGCCGCCGCGATGCCTTCCTTGGAGCCGACGAACAGCCCGGCGCCGATCACACCGCCGAGGGCGATCATCGACAGATGGCGCTGCTTGAGTCCGTTGGACAGCGTGGCGCCGGTACCCGGGTCCGCCGCGCTGCCGGTGCCGTCCGCGCCCGGGACCTGGCCGGTCCGCTCGCGCTCGGGCGTGGTGGACGAAGGTGTCCGATTCATGGTCGTACCTGTCCCATTAAGTGAGAGCGAGCGAGACGATCGACGGTGAAAACGCGCTCAGTTTGAGTGTCTGTGTCCGCTGAGGGCAACAGTCGTGCAGCAGTTGTTCGGTATTCAGACGTGATCGTGACCGGTCGTATTCACACCGTTGTGAGACGTGACCCCGGGTGTTCGCGGAGCGGAAGTGGGGCGGCCGATTCCGGCCGATTGCCCGGCTCCCGCGAGGGCGGTCGTCCCGGTTCCCGCGGAGGCCGGTCGCCCGGCTCCCGCGAGGGACGCGGACACCCGTCAGCGGCCGGACCGCCGCATCCGCAGCTCCCGCAGCCCCGCGACCGCCAGCACCGCACCGGTCGCCGCGGCCGACCACAGCAGCTGCGGCCGGGCCCCGTCGTCGGTGAGCATCAGCACCAGCACCGCCACCATGGCCGCCAGCGCCGTCCACGTCAGATACGGGAACGCCCACATGCGCAGGGTCAGCTTCTCCGGCGCCGTCCGCTCGATCTGCCGCCGCAGCCGCAGCTGCGACAGCGCGATCAGTGCCCAGACGAACAGCAGCACCGCGCCGACCGCGTTCAGCATGTAGAGGAAGACCGTGTCCGGCCACAGCAGATTGAGCAGCACCGAGACGAAGCCGAAGGCCACCGACGACAGCACGGCCCGGCGCGGCACCCCGCCCGCCGTCACCTTCAGCAGCGAGCGCGGCGCCTCGCCCCGCTCGGCCAGCGAGAAGACCATCCGCGAGGACCCGTAGAGGTTGGCGTTGAGCGCCGAGAGCAGCGCCACGAAGACCACCACGTTCATGATCTGGCCCGCGCCCGGCACACCGATGCTGTCCAGCACCGCGACGTACGGACTCTTGCCCGGCTGCATCGACGACCAGGGCAGCAGCGTCACGACGACCAGCATCGAGCCCACGTAGAAGAAGAGGATGCGCCACACCGCGCTGCGCACCGCGCGCGCCACGTTGCGCGCCGGGTCGTCGGACTCGGCCGCGGCGATGGTCACGACCTCCAGGCCGCCGAAGGCGAACGCGACGGCCAGCACCCCGGAGATCACGCCCTGCCAGCCGTTGGGCAGGAAGCCGCCCTGCCCGGTGAGGTTGGCCAGCCCGACCGCCTCGGTGTCCGGCAGCACGCCGAAGATCGCGAGCAGGCTGAGTACCAGGAACAGCACGATCGCGGCGACCTTCAGCGTCGCGAACCAGAACTCGAACTCGCCGAAGCTCTTGACCGCGGTGAGGTTGGCGGCCGTGAAGACCAGCATGAAGATCAGCACCCAGCCCCACTGCGGGACCGCGGGCACCCACCCGTTGGCGATCTGCGCCGCGCCGGTGGCCTCCACCGCCAGCACCACCACCAGCAGGAACCAGTACAGCCAGCCCACGCTGAAGCCCGCCCAGCGGCCCAGCGCGCGCTCCGCGTGCACCGAGAAGGCGCCGGACGCGGGCATCGCCGAGGACATCTCGCCGAGCATCCGCATGATCAGCATGGCCAGCGCGCCCGCGATCAGATACGAGATGACGATGCCGGGGCCGGCCACCGCGATGCCCGCGCCGGAGCCCACGAACAGGCCCGCGCCGATCACCCCGCCCAGTCCGAGCATGGTCAGATGGCGCTGCTTGAGACCGGCGGACAGCGGCTCTCGCCCGCCGGCGCCATCGCCCGGCGGAGGCGTACCGGTGGCGGTGGGTGCGTCGTGCATGGGCTCGTACTCTCGCAAAGGTCTTTGGGGGAACCCCACAGGGTTCCGCGTTGTCCCCCCAGTTTCCCCGCCCGCCGCGCGCTACCACAAAATGCGCACCCGTCCGGGGTGCGGGCCGTGACGAGCATCACGTGACCTGCGAAGACCGCTGACGAGGCGGTTCGGCCCCGGGGACGGGGCGTTGTACGGAAGTCTCCAAGGACACCATTGCGCCTTTGTCGCCGCCACACGATGATCGGCTCCGGGGCGCTGGACTAACGTCATCGCGTCCCACCCTGTCCCCGCTCCACCTCACACCCCGCGGAGTTCCGATGAGCACTGCCGACGCAACCACCAGGCCCGGTGCGGTCCTCGCCGATCTGCTGCCCGCAGCAGGCGCCACCCGCGCCCGCGTCCGCGACGCCGCACTGGTCGTCGGCGGCGCCGCGCTCACCGGCATCGCCGCGCAGATCGCCCTCCCGGTCCCCGGCTCCCCGGTCCCGGTCACCGGCCAGACCTTCGCCGCCCTGCTCGTCGGCGCCTCGCTCGGCGCGCGCCGCGGCTTCGTGTCGCTCGCGCTGTACGCGCTGCTCGGCATGGCGGGCATGCCCTGGTTCGCGGGCGGCGCGGCCGGCGCGGGCGGCGCGACCTTCGGCTACGTCCTCGGCATGCTCCTCGCCTCCACCGCGGTGGGCGCGCTGGCCCGCCGCGGCGGCGACCGCGGCCCGCTGCGCACGGTCGGCACGATGGCGGTCGGCACGGCCCTGATCTACGCGGTCGGCGTGCCCTTCCTCGCGCTGAGCACCGGCATGACGTTCGGCCAGGCCGTCGCGACCGGTCTCGTCCCCTTCCTGATCGGCGACGCCCTCAAGGCCGCGCTGGCGATGGGCGCGCTGCCCACCGCGTGGAAGCTGCTCGGCCGCCGCGGCTGATCCCGCGCGCGCCGTCCTTCCGTACGGAACCGGACCGGGCCCCATACCACCACCTCGCGTGGCGGTACGGGGCCCGGCGGCGTTCCGGGCACGTACGGCCCGTACGCGTACGGGCCGCGCGTTCGGTGCGGCCCGTGCCTGCACGACCCGAACCCGTACGCTCCGAACCCGAACGACTCGTGCCCGTACGACTCGTGCCCGTACGACTCATGCCCGTACGGCCCGAGGTCACCTGTGGGACGACCTGCGGGTGGTGATCCACACCCCGGCACCGCCGAGGAGCAGCAGGCCGGCGGCGGCGCACGCCAGCGGCAGGACCGACGGCGGTCCGGTCTCGGGCAGCCGCTCCTCAGGGGCCGCCGACCCCGACGGGGCCGGGGTGACGGTCGACGAGCCGGCCGGCACGTTGACGGTGTTGAGCATCAGCGGGGTGTCCGGCGCGTCCGACACCGGGTTCCGGGTGCCGAAATGGACCGGTCCCTGCTGCCACAGCAAGGTCTCCGTGTTTCCCAGTGTCACCGGCAGACAGATCCGCCCCTGCCGGTTCAGATCGAAATGCGCGGTGACATCGAACGTACGGCTCTTTCCGCTCGCCAACGAGTCGACGGCACACGAGTACGCGCTGTTCGAGCCCTTCGGGAGCCGCGCCTCGGGCACCTTCGAGCACCCGGCCACGTTGTCGACCGTCAGCCCCTGGAAACCGGCGACCGTCAGCCGTACGGCACCGGTGGTGGTGGTTCCCTTGTTGGTGACCTTGGCGGTCAGCCCGGTCTTTCCGCTGTGATTGTCGACGGAAATCCGTTCCGGCAGTTCCGTGGTGATCCGATAGCCCGCCGGCGCGCTCGGCCCGGCCTTGCCGCCCGCGCTGCTGCCCGGTACGGGTTCGGCCGCCAGAGCCGCGGAACCGACCGGCAGAGCCAGTACGGCAGCCGCCGCGGCCACCATGAACGCGCGTTTTCCCTGTCGGGTTGTGTACATTCTTGAATCCCCCTTTTCCCCGTCCGCTACCGAGGTATTTGATGGGTACCACAAGATTCCGCGGGTGCTGTGGGGGCTGGGCATGGTGGGGAATGCGAGCGAGGTGGGGCCCGGGCGTCTGGCGGCCGGCCGTTACCGCCTGCTGGAATTGATCGGACGCGGCGGAATGGGGCGGGTCTGGCGCGCCCAGGACGAAATGCTCGACCGGTGCGTCGCGGTCAAGGAAATACGTATCGGCGAACACGCCGGCGAGGAAAGCGTGGTGCAGCGCGAACGCAGTCTGCGCGAGGCCCGTGCCACCGCCCGGATCGACCATCCGAACGTGGTGCGCGTCCACGACGTGGCCGAGGAGGGCGACCGGCTGTGGATCGTCATGCAGCTGGTCCAGGCCCGTTCCCTGGAGCAGATCCTCGCCCAGGACGGCCCGCTGGCCCCGGACGCGGCGGCCCGGGTCGGCGCCGGACTGGCCCGCGCCCTGCGCGAGGTGCACGCGGTGGGCGTGCTCCACCGGGACATCAAGCCCGGCAACGTCCTGATCGACGACCGCGGCACCGTGGTGCTGACCGACTTCGGCATCGCCGCCATGCAGGACGCCACCGCGCTGACCATGGCCGGGATGCTCATCGGCTCGCCCGACTACATGGCGCCGGAACGGGTGGCGGGACAGGAGCAGGGGCCGCCCTCCGACCTGTGGTCCCTGGGCGCCACCCTGTGCGCCGCCGTCGCGGGGCAGTCACCGTTCACCCGCGCCACGACCCTCGCCACGCTGCACGCGGTCCTGCACGAGGAGCCCGCCATCCCGCCCGCCGCGGGCCCGCTGCGCGAGGTGCTCACCGCCCTGCTGAACAAGATCCCGGAGGCGCGTCCCTCCCTCGACGAGGTCGAGGCGCGGCTCGGCCCGCCGGCGCGCCAGGCCGCCGCGGCGAATCCGACGGAGCCGGTGAACGCCGCGCGGGTGGTGGACGTCCGTACGCCCACGGTGGCCGATCCGGCGCCGGACCGCGTCCAGACGGAGGCGCCTGCTGTCCGTACGGACACCGGCCCGCAGGCCACGGTCGCTCCCGCAATCCCCTCAGACCCACCCTCCCCGACAGACTCACTCGGTCACCCTCGCCGCAAGCGGCACACCCTGCTCGCCGCCGTCGGCGTCCTCGCGTCCGCCGCCGCGGTGGTGGTGGTCCTCGTAGCGACAGAGGGCGCGGACCCCGGCGGTACGGCCGGTGCCGGCGTCGGCACCGGCCGCCCTCCCGCCACCGGCCCCAGCGCCGGTACGGGCAGCGCCACGGGCAGCGGGAGCGGCGACCAGGTGGCCACGCCCGGCGCCCGCCGTACCGAGAACGGCTTCAACTGGGTGCCGCCGGCCGGCTGGAACCGCACCGAGGAGTCCCCCAGCGACATCACGTACAGCACGAAGGACGGCTCCACGCTCGTCTCGGCGCGGCAGGATCCGTCCTCCGGCGGCGACCTGCTGACGATCTGGCAGCAGTACGAGGCGCAGCAGCACGACGTGCCGGGCTACCGCAGGATCCGGCTGGAGCGCACCACGTTCCAGGGCCACCCCGCCGTCGAGTGGGAGTTCGCCTACACCCGCGACGGGAAACCGGCGCACGGGCGGCAGCTCGGCTTCCGGGCCGGGAACCGGACCTATCAGCTCAGCCTCTGGTACCTGGACGCCGCCGAGGCCGCCGCGCTGCGCGCCTACGACCGGGTCAAGGAGTCCTTCCGCACGTCCCCCTGACCTTCCGGGCCGCGGCCGTCCGCCGCGCCGGCGCCGCCCGCCGCGCCGCCCTTGGCGCGCCGCCGGCGGTCCAGCACCAGGCCGACGACCAGGACGACCGCGGCCGCGACCACCGACAGCACCATCTGCTTGCGCCCGTCGGGGTTGTAGAACATGTACCCGACGACGAAGAGGATCAGCGCGATCGTCGCGTACGTCAGATACGGGTACAGCCACATCCGTACCGTCAGCCGCTCCGGCATGTCCCGCTCGATGACCTTGCGCATCCGCAGCTGGGAGAAGCAGATGACCAGCCAGACGAAGAGCGCCACCGCGCCGGAGGAGTTCAGCAGGAACTCGAAGACGGTGTCCTTGGAGGTGTAGCTGAAGATCGTCGCGACGAAGCCGAAGGCCACCGACGCCCAGATGGCGGTCGCCGGGACGCCGCCCTTGTTCACCCGGGCGAAGGACTTCGGCGCGTCGCCGCGCTCGCCGAGCGAGAAGGCCATCCGGGAGGCGGTGTAGAGGCCGGAGTTCAGGCAGGACAGCACGGCGGTGAGCACCACGACGTCCATCACGGTGCCGGCCGCCGGGATGTCCAGCGACTTCAGCACGGCCACGTAGGGGCTCTTGTCGAGCGCCGGGTCGTCCCACGGCAGCAGCGTCACGATCACCGCGATGGAGCCGAGGTAGAACAGCGCGATCCGCCAGATGACGCTGTTGACGGCCTTGCGGACGGCCTGCACCGGGTTCGGCGACTCGCTGGCGGCCAGGGTGACGATCTCGCTGCCCATGAAGGAGAAGACCACCAGCAGCATGCCGGAGAGGATCGCGCCGGGCCCGTTCGGCAGGAAGCCGCCGTGGCCGGTCAGGTTCGACAGGCCCACCGCGTGGTCGCCGGGCGGCAGCCCGAAGATCGCCAGCGCGCCGACCAGGATGAACACCACGATCGCCACGACCTTGATGCCCGCGAACCAGAACTCGAACTCGCCGAACGAGCCGACGGAGATCAGGTTGGTGCCGGTCAGCACCATCATCACCAGCAGCGCCCACGCCCACTGCGGGACGGCGGGGACCCAGCCGGTGAGGATTCCGGCGGCGGCGGTCGCCTCGACGGCCAGCACGACCGACCAGAAGAACCAGTACAGCCAGCCGATGGTGAAGCCCGCCCAGCGGCCCAGCGCCCGGTCCGCGTAGGCGGAGAACGAGCCGGAGGTGGGGGAGGCGGCGGCCATCTCGCCCAGCATCCGCATCACCAGGACGACCAGCAGGCCGGTCAGCGCGTACGAGATCAGGATGCCGGGCCCGGCCTTGGCGATACCGGCGCCGGAGCCCACGAACAGCCCGGCGCCGATCACCCCGCCGATGGCGATCATCGACAGATGGCGGTTCTTGAGACCTGCCTGAAGACCGTCGGGTGACTGGCCTCCGCCGGGGCCGCCGGGGTCACCGGCCGCCTTGCCCGCGTTCATGGTCGGCGGATGCGCGCCCATGTGCACCGTCCTTCTGTGGTTCTCGGTGTCGAGTCCCCGCATTAGAACTGCGTTAACGGTCGTTTTGGAAGATCTGAATCCGGATCGTTGCCTGGATCTCATTTCCGCACGTCGCCGCGTGAACACCGCATGTATGGCGGTATGAGGACCCGGCGACACCTACCCCCGGCCCGGCGGACCACACGTCCGTGCAACACTCGGCACATGCGCGTGTATCTCGGCTCCGACCATGCCGGTTTCGAACTGAAGAACCACCTCGTCGAGTGGCTCAAGGCCCACGGCCACGAGCCCGTGGACTGCGGCCCGCACATCTACGACGCCGTGGACGACTACCCGCCGTTCTGCCTGCGGGCCGCCGAGCGGACCGCGGCCGACCCGGAGAGCCTGGGCGTCGTCATCGGCGGCTCCGGCAACGGCGAGCAGATCGCCGCCAACAAGGTCAAGGGCGTACGGGCGGTGCTCGCCTGGAGCGAGGAGACCGCGAAGCTGGGGCGTGAGCACAACAACGCCAACGTGATCTCGGTCGGCGGCCGGATGCACACCCAGGACGAGGCGACGCGCTTCGTCGAGGCGTTCCTCGCCACGCCGTACTCGAACGAGGAGCGGCACACCCGCCGCATCGAGATGCTCTCCCGCTACGAGACCACCGGCGAGCTGCCGGAGATCCCGGCGCACCACCCGCAGCAGGGCTGAGCCCACCCGCCGTCCCGCCCGCGCCGCCGCCGGCGCGGGCGCTCGCCGTACGGTCTCCCTTCCCACTCCGCCGAGGAGGCGCCGAACCATGCCCGAGGGGCACACGATCCACCGCCTCGCGCTGGACCACCGTGCGCTCTTCGAGGGCGCGCCGGTCCGGGCGAGCAGCCCGCAGGGCAAGTTCTCCGACAGCGCGGCGCTGATCGACGGCCAGGTCATGACCACCGCCGAGGCGCACGGCAAGCACCTCTTCCTCGGCTTCGGGCCCGCCGGCTGGGTCCACATCCACCTCGGCCTCTTCGGCAAGCTGAACTTCGGCGACGCCCCCGCACCGCCGCCCACCGACACCGTACGGCTACGGCTGGCCAACGGCACGGCCTACGCGGACCTGCGCGGGCCCACCGCCTGCGCGCTGCTCACCGACGCGGAGAAGCAGGCGATACACGACCGGCTCGGCCCCGACCCGCTGCGCCCCGAGGACGACGGGGAGCGCGCCTGGGCGCGGATCTCCCGCAGCCGTACGTCGGTCGCGGCGCTGCTGATGGACCAGAAGGTGATCGCGGGCGTCGGCAACGTCTACCGCGCCGAGGTCCTCTTCCGGCACGGCATCGATCCGTACCGCGCCGGGCGTGATCTCCTGCGGTCCGAATGGGACGCCATCTGGGCGGATCTGGTCGCCCTCATGCGTGAAGGCGTCCGGCACAACCGCATCGACACGGTGCGCGCCGAACACCTCCCCGAGGCCATGGGCCGCCCGCCGCGCGTCGACGACCACGGCGGCGAGGTCTACGTCTACCGCCGGGCCCGCCAGGAGTGCCACGTCTGCCGCGCCGAGATCCGCACCGCGGCCCTGGCCAACCGCAACCTCTTCTGGTGCCCCGGCTGCCAGCCGAAGTGACCCCCGAGCCGCCCGGCCGCCCTAGCGGGAACGGACAGCCCCCTCGACGAAGTAGTCCACCTCCGGCTCGAACTTCAGCCGGGGAACGGCGGCCAGCACATGGGGTCGCAGGTCATGGGTCACTTCGTAGGACGCGCAGGCAAGCCACTCGTCCAACCCGTCCGGGGGCAGGCGGCGGTCGAAGAGGTCACGGATGCGCAGGATGTCCTCCCGGCTGAGTTCGGTGACGTCAGCCAGGCGTTCGTCGGCGTCCCATCCGAACAGTCTCCAGACGAGTCGTTCGCGGGGTGTGTCGGTGTCGTTCACCCCCAAAACGATAGACCCGCAGGTGAGGGGCGTGTCAGCGGTCCGCCCCGGACGGCCGCCGGGCTCGGGATCATCGCCGGGCCAGGGTGGCCAGGGTGGCCAGGGAGGCCAGGGTGCGGGCACCGGACCTCAGAACCCGTGCGGCAGCCACGGCCTGCGGTACGTGCCGAACGCCACCGACGCCTCCCGCAGGGCGCCCGGGCGCAGTTCGCGCACCCGCCCCGCCCCGGCCAGCGCCTCCAGCGTGAACCCGCCCAGGTAGGCGGCCCCCAGCTCCCGTACGGACAGCGCCAGGTCGGCCGGGTCCGTGGTCCGCTCGCAGGAAGCGCCCTTCTCGTCGCCGGTGAGCCGCCACCGGCCCTCGTTCCAGGGGCAGAACGGGTCCGCCACGTCCAGGACGACGTCCAGCGGCGCCGTGTACGTCCGCGCCGCGAGCGCCTCACCGGCCTCCACCAGCCGTACGAACAGCGACTCGCGCACCATGACCCGGCAGCGCCGGACGTCGTCCACGAGGTGCAGCAGCGGATCGTCGGCCGGGCGGTTGCGCACCGTCAGCCGCGACGTCAGGTCGATGCCGAACAGATAGCGCCACAGCGCCGCGTAGCTCACCGGGTCCAGCGCCTCGACGTCCCGCAGGACCACGGTCCCGTTCGGCCCGCCCTCGTCCCAGCCCGCCTTGACCGCGTAACGCGCGTACCCGCGCACCTCACCGGCCACCTCGGCCAGCACGCACAGCAGCGGCCCGGCGCCGTCCCGGTCGGCCTCCGGGTCGAGCAACGGCAGCCGCTCCCAGCCCGGCTGCCGGGCGAGCATCCCGGGCGGCCGGTGACCAGCTGTTCGTATACCTTCTCGCAGGCCGCCAGCCCGGTCTCCGGGTCGACCAGCCGCAGCCGTACGTCGTCGGCGCCTTCCGGCACGTCGACCGACTGGCGCAGCGTGTCGAGCGTCATGCTCACCGCCTCGGACCCGGCGCCGTACCCGAAGCGCCCGTAGATGGCCGGTTCGGAGGCGGTCAGCACGGCCAGCGGCTCGCGCCGGTCCCGGATGTCCGCGAGCTGGTGGCGCATCATCGTGCGCAGGATGCCGCGCCGCCGATGCGTGGGCTGCACGCTGACCAGCGTCACACCGGCCACCGGCAGCACGGCGCCGCCGGGCACCGTCAGCCGGAACGAGTACGCGCCCGCCGTGCCCACGGTCTCACCGCCGTCCCGCACGTCCAGGCAGCGCTCGGGCTCGCCGAGCCCCCGCCACAGGGCGCGCTCCTCGGGGGCTTCGGGCGTGCCGCCGAACGCCCGTTCCAGCTTCCCGTACCAGTCGGCCCAGTCATCCGGACGCAGCTGCCGTAATTCGGTCGTCATAGGCCATGCGTAGCAGGACCTCTTCCGCCCGCGCGACCGTTTTTCGAACGCGGTTTCCCGGTGATTGCGCCAGGCGGCGTGCCGTGAATCGACGCGCCGCCGAACGGGTGGATAAGGTCCCAGAACAATGGCGAGCAGCACGGGAGCGAAGTCCCCGACGGCCCGGTGGCGCAAGGCGGTGCACCGGGTCCGCATCAGCGTGCGCAAGGCCGGGGTCGACTACTTCCGCGGCGACGGCTCCGACTGGATCGCCCTGGCCGCCCTCCTGATCGCCATCCCGGCCATCGCCTGCGGCACCGTCTGGCGCCCCGACTGGATCGCGCCCACCGCGCTGGTCCTGCCGGTCATCGCGGGCGGACTGCTGCTGCGCCCGGCCAACCTGCTCGCCCTGTACGGCACCTCCGCCGCCGCCCTGATCGTCGAGGCGTCGCTGCTCGGCCCGTACGACCAGGGCCGCGACCGGATCACCCCGGGCACGGTCCTGGTGGTCGCGGCGGCCGGCCTGTCCGGACTGATGATCGCGCAGTTCCGCAGCCGGGTCGGGGTGCCCTGGCGGCGCGGCGGCACGATGCTCTTCGACCTGCGTGAACGCATCCGGGTGCAGAGCAAGCTGCCCAAACTGCCGGCCGGCTGGCACCGCGAGATGGCGCTGCGCCCGGCCGGCGGACAGTCCTTCTCCGGCGACTTCGTGGTGGCCTCCCGTACGCACGGCGGCAACATCTTCGAAGTCGTGCTGACCGACGTGTCCGGCAAGGGCATGGACGCCGCCTCCCGCGCGCTGCTGCTGTCCGGCGCCTTCGGCGGCCTGCTCGGCTCGCTGCCGCCGCACGGCTTCCTGCCCGCCGCCAACGGCTACCTGCTGCGCCAGGACTGGGACGAAGGCTTCGCCACCTCCATCCACCTCGTCCTGGACCTGGAGTCCGGCGACTACGAACTGCTGTCCGCCGGGCACCTGCCCGCCCTCCAGCTCAGCGCGGGGACCGGCCGCTGGGAGGAGAAGGACGCCGAGGGGCCGCTGCTCGGGGTGTACGACGGGGCGCAGTTCGACCCGGTCAAAGGGACGCTGCGCCCCGGCGACGTGCTGATGCTCTTCACGGACGGCCTGGTGGAGGCCGCCGACCGGGACATCGCCGAGGGCATCGACCGGCTGACCGGCGAGGCCGACCGCTATGTGGCCGGCGGCTTCGCCGGTGCCGCCTGGCATCTGATCGAAGCCGTGGCCAAGGATGTCAACGACGACCGCGCGCTGCTGCTGATCTGCCGCGACTGAACCGTACGGGCCGCTCTGCCCGCCCTACCTGCCGGCGGCCGCGGGCTCGGGCTGTCCGCCGCTCGTCGGCGCGTCCGGATCGGGGCCTCCGCCGCCCGGCAGGACGCGCGCCAGCCAGGCCGACCGGCCGGCCGCCAGCGGTCCCAGGACGGCCAGGATCAGCACGTACCCGGCGATGAACGGCGCCAGCCGCTCGTCCAGCCCGGCGCCCGCCGCCATCGTCGCCAGGATCAGCGCGAACTCGCCGCGGGCGAGCAGCGCGGTGGCGATGTTCGCGGCCGGGCGCGGCCCGAAGCCGTAGATCCGGGCGGCGACCAGGCCCGCGACGACGTTCATCAGCAGGGTCAGCACCACCGCGATCAGCACCGGCCACACCACCGACGGCAGGTCGCCGGGGTCGATGGAGAGCCCGAACGCGAAGAAGAAGATCGCGCCGAAGGCGTCCCGCAGCGGGTGCACCAGTTCCATGATCTTCTTGCCGGAGCTGGTGCTGCCGAGCATCAGACCGACCATGAACGCACCGATCGCGTCCGCGACGCCGAACCACTCCGAGACGCCCGCCACGAAGACGGCGGCGCCCAGGAAGGAGATGACCAGCAGCTCGTTGTCCTTGGTGGCGATCAGTTTGCCGATCACCGCCGTGCCCCAGCGGGCGACCACCGCGAGCAGCAGCAGGAAGCCGAACGCCTTGCCCGCGTCGAGGGCCGCCGAGGCCATCGAGTCGGCGCCGGAGATCACCGGCTGGAGGGCGGCCAGGTAGAGCGCGAGGAAGATGTCCTCGACCACGATGATGCCGAGGATCGGCTTGGTCTCGGGATTGCCGAGCCGGCCGGTGTCCATGAGGACTTTGGTGACGATCGCCGACGAGGAGATGCCGAGCACCCCGGCCAGGACCAGCGCCTCGGAGGTGCCCCAGCCGACCACGAAGCCGAAGATCAGACCGGCGCCGACGTTCAGCGCCAGATAGGCGGCCCCGGCGACGGCCATCTTGCGGCCGCCCTCCTTGAGGTCGTCCATGTGGAATTCGAGGCCGAGGTAGAAGAGCAGCAGCACCAGACCCAGCAGGGAGAGCATCTCCAACTCGTGCGGGTCGTCGACCAGGGCGACGCCGGGGGTGTGCGGGCCGAGCAGTATCCCGGCCAGGATGAACAGGGGGATCGTGGGGAGCCCGATGCGGCTGCCCAGGCGGGCGAGGACGGCTGCGGCCAGGAAGGCCCCGCCCATAGCGAGGAGGGTTTCTGCGTGTCCGATGGCTCCTCCAGAGGTTCGGCCGGACGGTGTTCGGTCAAGGGGGAGTCAAGAAAGCGTTAATGGTTAGTTTACCAAACGACTTTTCGGGGACGGCACCCCTGTGCGCACCGCCTGCCGTGCCCGCTCCTTCACCGACCCGCCTCCGGGATCTTCCCGGGCCTCCCGTCGAGAGCCCTGCCAGGGGTTTTCCCGCGTTCGGGGCGGCGGCAGCCGTCCTGGCGCAGGTTCACTCCCGCTCCGTACGGCCGGGAGGGCGACCGGGCGTACGGAGCGAGGGATGGCGCGCGGCGGGCCGCGTGCGCCGGGCGGTCGTGACCTGAGGGTGTGGGGCGGGCGTGGCGCGGTCGTCAGCCCCGGGGCGTCGGCCCCGGCGGACCGGCGGGGTGCACAGCGTCGTCACCGCGGCCGCCGCCGTCAGGCTCACCGCGACCTCGCCGAGCGGCGAGTGCGGCCACCCGTGGCCGTCGAACCAGCCGTGGGCACGGGCGTCCTTGGTGAGGAAGCCGTGCAGCAGGTAGCCGTACAGGGTTCCGGCGCCCAGCACCGTGAACCACGTACGGCGGGCCGGTACCCACGCGAGGAAACAGCCGGTCAGGACCAGTGAGCATCCGAACATGGCGAGCGTCATCACCGCCCCCGCCCACCAGGGCGCCCCCAACTCCTGCGCGCTCTCCCGGTGGTAGAACCACGCCGAGGTCATCCGCGGCACCGCCCAGTAGGCCAGCGCCAGGGCGACCGCGAAGACCGGCACCGCCGCGATCCGTGCCGCGCGCCGCCGCACCAGCGCGAAGTGCTCGGGCCGCAGGTTCAGCCCCAGGACGAAGAACGGCAGGAATTGGAGCAGCCGTTGCATGTCGAGGTCGTCGCCGACCTCCGGGGACACGGACGCCAGTACCGCCACGGCCAGGGCCAGGGGCACCGGCCGGCGGACGATCCGCCACAGGGGAGTCGTGAGCCGCCACACGAACAGCGCGGCCAGGAACCAGGTCAGATACCAGGGGTCCAGAAGGCTGACGGGCATGTCCGGATCGTGGTTCGCCCAGCGCGCGAAGAGCGTGTAGGCGGTCTCGAAGACGACGTACGGCACCACGACCCCGGTGATCAAACGTTTCAGCCGGTCCGCGCGCAGGTCGAAACCCCGGGAGAAATAGCCGGAGATGATGATGAACGCTGGCATGTGGAAGGCGTACACCGTCATGTAGAGCGCGCCGGCGGTGCGGCTCTGGCCGGTCAGCGGCTCCCAGGAATGCCCCATGGCGACCAGCACGATCGCCAGATACTTCGCATTGTCGAAGAAGACGTCCCGGCCACTGCCGGCGGCGTCCCGACTGCTCCCGGCGCTGTTCCGGCCGATCCTGGCAGCGGGCCGCGCGGCCTCCACCGTCGGCCGCCCGGCGCCCCGTGGCGCCTCTTCCGGGGCGTGCGCGGCGGGGGCCGCCGTGTCCCGGCCAGGGGGCTCGGAGGCCGGGGGAAGCACACGTCGTGAGGTCGGCGCAGCGGGAAACATCTGACGCACCCTAGTGGCGGCCGTGAAATGCGTAAAACCTTCTCCGCCGAATGCGCAATGCGGGCGTGGCGCGGCGGGAATTCCTTACCGGAGGGCGGTTCCCGAGCATTCCGGGTGTGCTTTCGCGCATTCCCGGAGGGCCGGTGAATATCCGGTCCGGGGATGCGTCATCCGCTTATGCGAGGGCATATGCCGCGCCGGGGGAGCGGGGGTGATGTCCGCTTCGCTACCGGTATGTCGGTGCGGTGGACGTCCGCCGGCCGCGCACCTGCCTCAGGAATTCACGTGTGCACAAAAGGGGACCGGCCCGTACGGTGTCATCCGGCCAGCCGCCGTGTGCGGTTCCGGCCGCGCGGCCGAATACGTGCCGGGGCGTCAATTCCCGTACCGCTGACCGGTGTCCGCCCGTGCCCGGCGGCGCGGTCGTCCGGTTCGCAGGCAAAGCCTTGGCCGATGATTCGCCACCCGCCTCCACTGGGCAGTGACTTGGTGGCACGATGGTGCCGAGCGGGGGTGTGCGCGGCTGCATGCTTCCGGGGCCGGCCAGGCGTTCCGACCGAGGGTGTGATCAGTTGTGGCTCTTTCGCTGTCCGTCGTGCTGTTGTTGGGCATCATCATGATCGTGTTGATACGCGGCAAGTCGCTCAAGGCGGGACCGGCGTTGGTGGCCATCCTCTTCGGCTTCTTCCTCGCCTCCACCGGCATCGCGCCGTCCATCAACCGGTTCCTGAACTCGGTGGCCGAGACGATCAACAACATCAGCTTCTAGCGCGTCGCGGGCCCGCACCCCTGCCGTGCGCGGGCCCGGCCGGGACGGTCAGCGGTCGTCGCGTCCGCTCCGCGCGACCGCCTCCCGCACGGCCTCCTCGCTGCGCCCGACCAGCGCCGTGCCGTCGTCCGCCGTGATGATCGGCCGCTGGATCAGCCGCGGCCGCCCGGCCAGCGCCTCGATCCACCGTTCCCGCGTGGCGTCCGTACGCTCCCAGCCGCCGATGCCGAGCTCCGCCGCCTCGGCCTCCTGCGTGCGCGTGATGTCCCACGGCTCCAGCCCCAGCCGGTCCAGCACCTCCCGCAACTCCGCGGCGGTCGGGGGCTGTTCGAGATACCTGCGTACGGTGTAGTCCGCCCCCTCCTCGTCCAGCAGATCGACGGCGGAACGGCACTTGGAACACGCGGGATTGAGCCAGATCTCCATGCCGACACCTTAGTGAGCGCCCTCGGGGCGCGGTCGCGCTCGGTCGGGAGGTGGCAAGGGGCGGCGGCCGGGCGGCGATGGCGGCCGACTTCCACGGTAGCCGGGGAGCGGCCGGGGGCTACCGCTTCAAGGCCCGGTACCGCTTCATGAGTGCCGTGAGCTTCGCGGGGTCGGCTCCACCGTTCAGCTCTTGGACGAGCTCGTCGGGGCACAGCTCGTAGAGGTCGCCCCACCAGCGCCGTCCCCGGTTGTCCCGGATCCGGTAGCCGCCGGGCACGCCTCGGGCGACGTACCGCCTCCTGGCCATGGCTCCCATCCCCGAAAACACATCAGGGCCAAGCCGAGGAAAACCTCTGACCTGGCCCTGAACCGCACAGAGCGGGCGACGGGAATCGAACCCGCGTAGCCAGTTTGGAAGACTGGGGCTCTACCATTGAGCTACGCCCGCATGTGCCGCCGGTCGGGTGACCGCGGCACGCAGTGCATCCTAGCGGGTCACCCGGGCCCGCCGCACACTCCGCCCCGTTACCGCCGGTCGCGGCGGCCGTTCAAGCCCCACGCGCCCCGTTCGTGCACCGTGCGCCCCCTGGTCCGCGGCCCGTGCCCGTCGATATCCGGCAGCCGTACCGTCCACGGCCATGTACCCTTCGTGTCGCACCGACGGGGTGTGGCGCAGCTTGGTAGCGCGTCCGCTTTGGGAGCGGAAGGTCGTCGGTTCGAATCCGGCCACCCCGACCAGCAGGTTTGTTTCAGCAGTACGACATGCAGTCGTACGGCGTGCGGCAGTACGGCGTTCGGCCGTACGGTGTCCCGGCCCGGTTTCCGGCCGGGTCTCCGGTGCGCCCGCCGCGCACCAGGCCGCTCTCCGTGGCTGGTGCGGGCCCGCACGGAGAGGGTCCGTAAGCGGCCCGTCAAGATCACATTGCGGGTGCCAACCCGCTTGCGGTTACTATGCAAGCTGCGTGCCCGTGTGTCTTTCTCCCGGGCGCGGTCCGCAGGGCGCCTGGGCTCCAGGCGCCGGCAGATCTCAAGCAGAACCCCAGAAGTCAGCCCCAAGGAGACCGAACCGTGAAGAGCGCCGTGGAGACCCTGAACCCGACCCGGGTTCGGCTCACTGTCGAGGTGCCCTTCGAGGAGCTCAAGCCCAGCCTCGACGCGGCGTACAAGAAGATCAACCAGCAGGTCACGGTGAAGGGCTTCCGCCAGGGCAAGATCCCGGCCCGAGTCATCGACCAGCGGTTCGGTCGCGGCGCCGTGCTCGAGGAGGCCGTCAACGACGCGCTCCCGAAGTTCTACACCGAGGCGGTCAACGAGGGTGAGCTGAACGTCCTCGGCCAGCCCGAGGTCGACATCACCGAGCTGAAGGACGGCGAGCTGCTGACCTTCACCGCCGAGGTCGACATCCGCCCGGCCCTGGAGATCCCGGACTACTCCGGCATCGAGGTCGAGGTCGACGCCGTCGAGGTGTCGGACGAGGACATCGACAAGTCGGTCGAGCAGCTGCGCGAGCGCTTCGCCTCGACCTCCCCGGTCGAGCGCGCCGCCGAGGACGGCGACGTGCTCACCGTCGACCTGGAGGCCAAGGTCGACGGCGAGGTGCTGGAGGACGGCGTCGCCCAGGGCGTCAGCTACACCGTCGGCTCCGGCGAGCTGCTGGACGGCATCGACGACGCCGTCAAGGGCCTGAAGGCCGGCGAGTCCGGCACCTTCACCTCCGAGCTGAAGGGCGGCTCCGCCGCCGGCAAGGAGGCCGAGGTCAAGGTCGACGTCACCGCCGTGGCCGCCCGTGAGCTGCCCGCGCTGGACGACGACTTCGCCCAGCTGGCGAGCGAGTTCGACACGCTGGAGGAGCTGCGCGCCGACAGCGCCAAGCGCCTCGCCCAGATGAAGAAGTACGACCAGGCCACCCAGGCCCAGGAGAAGGTCCTCGACGAGCTGCTGAAGCTGGTCGAGGTCCCGATGCCGGAGAAGCTGCTCGCGGACGAGATCGAGACCCGCAAGCACAACCTGGTCAACCACCAGCTCGGCCAGATGGGCCTCGACCTCGCGAAGTACCTGGAGATCCAGGGCAAGACCGAGGAAGAGTTCGACGCCGAGACCAAGGAGCAGGCCGAGAAGGGCATCAAGACCCAGTTCATCCTGGACGAGCTGGTCAACAAGGAGAAGCTGAACGTCAGCCAGGAGGAGCTCACCGAGCACCTCATGCGCCGCGCGCAGTCCTCCGGCATGTCCCCCGACCAGTTCGCCCAGGCCGTCGTCGAGGGCGGCCAGGTGCCGATGCTCGTCGGTGAGGTCGCCCGCGGCAAGGCCCTCGCGGTCGTCGTCGAGGCCGCCACGGTCAAGGACACCAACGGCGAGGTCGTCGACCTGGACGACGAGGACGAGACGGCCGAGACCACGGAGGCCGTCGAGACCTCCGAGGCCGAGGGCACCGACGCCGAGAAGGCCGAGAAGTCCGAGGGCTGAGCCCCGGCCTCCCCGGTCGCACGGGGCGGCCCCGGCCGCCCCGTGACGCCATGGACGTACGGGCCCGAACACGCCACGCCCGCGTGTTCGGGCCCGTATGTCGTCAGGGCCCGTGAACGCCGGTGAGCCTGCGCTCACAGCGAACAGTTGACAATGCGGGATGGCGCCCGCCGACCAGCGCGTTAGGGTCCGTAGATACGAGGGCAGGGGACTAGCCGTAACGGCGCCGGCGGAGCACGCCGCGCCCTCCCCGCGCCCCAGAAGACGACGCTGAGACGGCCCTGGGCCGTCCGACAACGAGCAGGTGGACACGTGACGATCCCGATGCCTTCCGCCGCCGCTGAGCCGACCTTCGGTGGCCTCGGCGACCAGGTCTACAACCGGCTGCTCGGCGAGCGGATCATCTTCCTCGGCCAGCCGGTCGACGACGACATCGCCAACAAGATCACCGCGCAGCTGCTGCTCCTCGCCGCTGACCCGGACAAGGACATCTTCCTTTACATCAACAGCCCGGGCGGCTCGATCTCGGCCGGCATGGCGATCTACGACACCATGCAGTACATCAAGAACGACGTGGTCACCATCGCCATGGGCCTCGCCGCCTCGATGGGCCAGTTCCTGCTGAGCGCCGGCACCCCGGGCAAGCGCTTCGCGCTGCCCAACGCCGAGATCCTCATCCACCAGCCCTCCGCGGGCCTGGCGGGCTCCGCGTCGGACATCAAGATCCACGCCGAGCGGCTGCTGCACACCAAGAAGCGCATGGCCGAGCTGACCGCCCAGCACACCGGTCAGACCGTCGAGCAGATCACCCGCGACTCCGACCGGGACCGCTGGTTCGACCCGCAGGAGGCCAAGGCGTACGGCCTCATCGACGACGTCATGACCACGGCGGCCGGCGTTCCGGGCGGAGGCGGCACCGGGGCCTGAGCCCCGGACGACTCGCCACGCAGCCGACTCCAGCCCCTTTGACCGCCACCAGGACGGTGAACCTCCAGATGAACAACTTCTCCGGCCGTAGCCTCTACGAGCGCCACGACGCCCCGCAGGCAGAGTTCCAGGGCCAGCCTGCCGAGTCCCGCTACATCGTGCCGCGCTTCGTCGAGCGCACCTCGCAGGGCGTGCGCGAGTACGACCCGTACGCGAAGCTCTTCGAAGAGCGCGTGATCTTCCTCGGCGTGCAGATCGACGACGCGTCGGCCAACGACGTCATGGCGCAGCTGCTGTGCCTGGAGTCGATGGACCCCGACCGGGACATCTCGATCTACATCAACTCGCCCGGCGGCTCCTTCACGGCGCTGACCGCGATCTACGACACGATGCAGTTCGTCAAGCCCGACGTCCAGACGGTCTGCATGGGCCAGGCGGCCTCCGCCGCGGCCGTGCTGCTCGCCGCCGGCACCCCCGGCAAGCGGATGGCGCTGCCCAACGCCCGCGTGCTGATCCACCAGCCGTACAGCGAGACCGGCCGTGGCCAGGTGTCCGACCTGGAGATCGCCGCCAACGAGATCCTCCGGATGCGGACGCAGCTGGAGGACATGCTGGCCAAGCACTCGACCACGCCGATCGAGAAGATCCGTGACGACATCGAGCGCGACAAGATCCTGACCGCCGAGGAGTCCCTGGCGTACGGTCTGATCGACCAGATCGTCTCCACCCGCAAGACGGCCGCCTCGGTCTGATCGCGACCCGTCGCGAAGTGAAGAGCCTGTGTCATACCCCCGGCCGGGCGCCCGCCGTCTGGCACGCACGCTCGCGGCGTTGCCGAAATGCCCTGGTAGCTCCGCTACGAGGACATCCCGGCGCCTTGCGATCGGCTCGGCTTCCGAAGAACAGATCGAAGAGCCGAGGCGGAGCGCAGCGAAGTGCACAGACGACGTGCGCTGATCCGACCGGGAATATGACACAGGCTCTGAGCCGGACACTACGCCCCCTTGGACCAGGTTGACCGAGTCGGTCCAAGGGGGCCCGTACGGGGGCCCGGCAAGGTACCGTCGATAGGCAAGCACCCGGGTCCGTGGAGCAATGCGGATCCCAGGCGAAGGGGAAGCACCTCGTGGCACGCATCGGTGACGGCGGCGACCTGCTCAAGTGCTCGTTCTGCGGGAAGAGTCAGAAGCAGGTGAAGAAGCTCATCGCGGGACCTGGTGTGTACATCTGCGACGAGTGCATCGACCTCTGCAACGAGATCATCGAGGAGGAGCTCGCCGAGACCTCCGAGGTCCGCTGGGAAGAACTGCCCAAGCCCCGGGAGATCTACGAGTTCCTGGAGAGCTACGTCGTAGGCCAGGAGCCCGCCAAGAAGGCGCTCTCGGTCGCCGTCTACAACCACTACAAGCGGGTCCAGGCGGGTGAGAACGGTGGCGCGCGCGGCGGCGACGACGGCATCGAACTCGGCAAGTCCAACATCCTGCTGCTCGGCCCCACCGGCTCCGGCAAGACGCTGCTCGCGCAGACGCTCGCCCGGATGCTCAACGTCCCGTTCGCCTTCGCCGACGCGACGGCGCTGACGGAGGCCGGCTATGTCGGCGAGGACGTGGAGAACATCCTCCTCAAGCTGATCCAGGCCGCGGACTTCGACATCAAGAAGGCCGAGACCGGGATCATCTACATCGACGAGATCGACAAGGTCGCCCGCAAGAGCGAGAACCCGTCGATCACCCGTGACGTCTCCGGCGAGGGCGTCCAGCAGGCCCTGCTGAAGATCCTGGAAGGCACCACCGCCTCGGTGCCCCCGCAGGGCGGCCGCAAGCACCCGCACCAGGAATTCATTCAGATCGACACGACGAACGTGCTGTTCATCGTGGGCGGCGCGTTCGCCGGCCTGGAGAAGATCATCGAGGCCCGGTCCGGCGCCAAGGGCATCGGCTTCGGCGCCACCATCCGCTCCAAGCGCGAGATCGAGTCCAAGGACCAGCTCCAGGACGTCATGCCGGAGGACCTGGTGAAGTTCGGGATGATCCCGGAGTTCATCGGCCGGCTGCCCGTGCTGACCTCAGTGCACAACCTCGACCGCGAGGCGCTCCTCCAGATCCTGCTGGAGCCGCGCAACGCGCTCGTCAAGCAGTACCAGCGCCTGTTCGAACTGGACGGCGTGGAGCTGGACTTCGACCGCCCGGCCCTGGAGGCCATCGCCGACCAGGCGATCCTGCGCGGCACCGGCGCGCGCGGCCTGCGCGCCATCATGGAAGAGGTCCTGCAGTCGGTGATGTACGAGGTCCCGTCCCGCAAGGACGTGGCCCGCGTCGTGATCACCGAAGAGGTCGTGCACTCCAACGTGAATCCGACGCTGGTGCCGCGCAACCGCGGCGGCGAGTCGGGCGAGCATCACGAGAAGAGCGCGTAGCGCGTCCGTTCCCCCCGCACGGACGGCGCCTCGGGGCCGCCCCGCGACCACCGGTCGCGCGGCGGCCCTTGCGCTCGTCCGGCTACCGCGGGGTACGGGTCTTGCCGCGCACCACGGCGGTGGTGTCCGCGTACTGCGCCAGATTGACGTCCGAGGGGAGCGCAGCTCGCCGTTCATGTAGAGCAGCACCGCGGCGGTCGAGCCGTCGGCCCAGCCGCAGACCGGCGCGTAGCCGGCCGCCGGGATCTTCAGGACCTCGCAGTCGATCTTCACGTCGCCGCCGGCCGCGCCGGGCCGGAACGTTTCGCGCTGCCGTACGACCGTGGCGCCCCCGGTGGCCACGCCGCGGAACATGTTGTCCACCACGCTGTCCGGGTCGTCGATGGTGCCGTAGCCGCCGGAGATCATCAGGCCGGTCGGCCGGCTGCCGCGGGTGCCCTGGTAGCGGGCGATCTCCTGGGTGATGCCGGGCGGCGGCGCCCCCAGCTTCAGGCCGTCGCGCTGGAGGGCGGCCTTGTCCTTCTCCAGCGTGTACGCGCCGTCGTCGACCGTCCTGGGCGTCGTCAGCCGCATCCGCTGCCCGCCGTCCTCGGCGGACGGCTTCTCCTCGGACGTGCCGGAGGCGTCGGAACCGGTGCCCGGAGCGGCGGACTCGCCGCCACGGGCCCGCGGGGGCCCGTCGTCGCCGTTACCCGAGACGAGCATCACGGCTCCGCCGATGATGGCGCCCACGAGCACGACTCCGGCGGCCACCCCCGCGATGATCTTCCCGGTGCCGCCGCCACCGGACGGGCCGGACGGCCCCGGCGGCGGGTACTGCGGGAACTGCGGGGGCGGCATCGGCTGCTGCATCGGTTGCTGCGGGGCCTGCGGCTGCTGGGGCGCCCCGTACCCGTACGGGCCGGACGGCGGCCCTTGCGGCGATCCTTGAGGAGTGCCTTGCGGAGGCCCCTGAGGCGGCCCGAAGCCACCGCCCTGCGGCTGCTGCTGCCCGCTGTCGCCGTACGGCCCCTGCGGCGGCTGCCCGCTGCTCCCGTAAGGCCCCGGCGGCGGCTGGTTGAAGCTCATGACGTGTCCTCCCCTGAAGTGGTGCGGTACGGCCGCGGCCGTTACTTCTCGTGGCGCACCGCGTCGCGGATCTCGCGGGTCTTCTCGGCGAACTGCTCGGCCGAGAAGGCGGTGCCGGTGGACTTGGTGGGCGCCACCACCCCGTTGTTCATGACGATGCCCACCGCGCTGGAGTCGCCCCAGACGCACCACGTCACCGTGGACGTCGCGGTGAGGCCGGCCCTCGAAGCGGTGCCCTTGACGGCCTTGCACTTCATGACCGAGCCGTCGAAGCCGTCCGGCGAGAACTCCGTCACCGGCGTGACGGTCTCCAGCTTCGCGCCCTGGGTGTCGGTCCGCTCCGACTTCTTCTCGATCTGGGCGACCATCTTGTTCACCGTGCTCTTGGGGTCGGCGACCTTGCCGTAGACACCGGTGACGAGCAGCGGCTGCCCCTCGTCGTTCGCGTAGCTGCCCTGGACGCTGGTGCCCTCGGTGATGCCGAGGGCCTTGGTCTCCGCGTCGTTGGACTCGTCCTTCTTCTCGTCCTTGCCCGCCGCCTTCTTGTACGTACCGAGCAGGTCGTCCGGCATGGAGATGGTGTAGGGCTTCACGTCCCCGCCGGGACCGAACGCGTAGTAGGCGCCCACGCCGATGCCCGCCACGGCCGCCACCGCGACGACACCGAGGGTGATCTTCATCCCCTTGCCCTTGCCGCCGTTCTGCGGCGGCTGGCCGTAGCCGCCGGGCTGCTGTCCGTACGGGGCGGGCTGCGGCGGCTGGCCGTAGGGCGCCTGGGCCTGGGCTTGGGGCTGCTGCGGGTAGCCGGGCTGGGGAGCCTGCTGCGGGTAGCCGTAAGGCTGCTGCGGGGGGACCTGGCCGCCCTGCTGGGGGTAGCCGTACTGGGGCTGCCCGACCGGCTGCGGCGCGGGCCGACCGTACGGTCCCGGCTGCTGCGGCGGCTGGCCGTACGGGCCGGGAGGCGGCTGGTTGAAGCTCATGGAGCGGGTTCCCCTCGTGGCAACTGACGGCGCCCGATGACGCCCGTCACAGTTGATGTCTTCGCGTCGCCAACATCCTGTACGACGTCACCGCCGGCCGGTCCTCCGGGGGCCAAACCGATTCGAGACTGCGACATCCGCGCCCGTACACTGAGCGTCGTGACCGAGAACACTCAGCAGAGCCCCCGAGACGGCGGGCCGAACAGCAGCCCCACTGAACTGCCGACCCAGTACGCGCCGGCCGAGGTAGAGGGGCCGCTGTACGAGCGCTGGGTGGAGCGGGGGTACTTCGAGGCGGCCGCGGACAGCGAGAAGCCGCCGTTCACGATCGTCATCCCCCCGCCGAACGTCACCGGCAGCCTGCACCTCGGCCACGCCTTCCAGCACACGCTGATGGACGCCCTCACCCGCCGCAAGCGCATGCAGGGCTACGAGGCCCTGTGGCTGCCCGGCATGGACCACGCCGGCATCGCCACCCAGAACAAGGTCGAGCAGCAGCTCGCCGAGGAGGGCAAGTCCCGCCACGACCTCGGGCGCGAGGAGTTCGTCGAGCGCGTCTGGAAGTGGAAGCAGGAGTACGGCGGCAAGATCCTCGGCCAGATGCGCCGCCTCGGCGACGGCGTCGACTGGTCGCGTGAGCGCTTCACGATGGACGAGGGCCTGTCCCAGTCCGTCCAGACGATCTTCAAGCGGCTCTACGACGACGAGCTGATCTACCGCGCCGAGCGCATCATCAACTGGTGCCCGCGCTGTCTGACCGCGATCTCCGACATCGAGGTCGAGTACCAGGACGACGACGGCGAGCTGGTCTCGATCATGTACGGCGAGGGGAGGAGACCCTCGTGGTCGCCACCACCCGCGCCGAGACGATGCTCGGTGACACGGCGGTGGCCGTCCACCCGGACGACGAGCGGTACGCGCACCTGATCGGCAAGCGGATCAAGCTGCCGCTGACCGACCGCACCATCCCGGTGGTCGCCGACACCCACGTCGACCCGGAGTTCGGCACCGGTGCCGTCAAGGTGACCCCGGCCCACGACCCCAACGACTTCGCCATCGGCCAGCGGCACGACCTGGAGTCGATGACCGTCATGGACGAGCGCGGTGTGATCACCGTGCACGGCCCGTTCGAGGGCCTGGACCGCTTCGAGGCGCGGTCGGCGATCGTGGCGGCGCTGCGCGAGCAGGGCCGGATCGTCGCCGAGAAGCGCCCGTACACCCACTCCGTGGGCCACTGCTCGCGCTGCAAGACCACCGTCGAGCCGCGGCTGTCCATGCAGTGGTGGGTCAAGGTCGGCCCGCTGGCGCAGGCCGCCGGTGACGCGGTCCGCGACGGCCGGGTCAAGATCCACCCCGAGGACATGTCGAAGCGCTACTTCGACTGGGTCGACAACATGCACGACTGGTGCATCTCGCGCCAGCTGTGGTGGGGTCACCGCATCCCGGTCTGGTACGGCCCCGAGGGCGAGATCGTCTGCGTCGGTCCGGACGAGGAGCCGCCGGGCACCGAGGCCGAGGGCTGGACCCAGGAGTCCGACGTCCTGGACACCTGGTTCTCCTCCGGCCTGTGGCCCTTCTCCACGCTGGGCTGGCCGGAGAAGACCCCGGACCTGGCGAAGTTCTACCCGACCGACGTGCTGCTCACCGGCCACGACATCATCTTCTTCTGGGTCGCCCGGATGATGATGTTCGGTCTGTACGCGATGGACGGCCGGGCGCCGTTCCACACCATCGCGCTGACCGGCCTGGTCCGTGACGAGCACGGCAAGAAGATGTCCAAGTCCAACCCCAACTCGGTGGACCCGCTGGACTGGATGGACGCCTACGGCGCGGACGCCGTCCGCTTCACGCTGGCCCGCGGCGCCAACCCGGGCGCGGACGTGCCGATCGGCGAGGACTGGGTCCAGGCGTCCCGCAACTTCGCCAACAAGATCTGGAACGCCACCCGCTTCGCGTTGATGAACGGCGCGACGCTGGAGGGCGAGCTGCCGCCGGCCGAGCAGCTCTCGGCGACCGACCGCTGGATCCTGTCCCGCCTGAACACGGTCGTGGCGCAGGTCGACGCGTACTACGAGGACTACCAGTTCGCGAAGTTGTCGGACGCGCTCTACCACTTCGCCTGGGACGAGGTCTTCGACTGGTACGTCGAGCTGTCCAAGACCACCTTCATGGCGGGCGGCCCGGCCGCCGACGCCTCGCGCCGGGTGCTCGGCGAGGTCCTGGACGTCACGCTGCGGCTGCTGCACCCGGTCGTGCCGTTCGTCACGGAGACCCTGTGGACGACGCTGACCGGCCGTGAGTCCCTGGTGATCGCCGAGTGGCCGGCCGACAGCGGTTTCCGCGACGCGGCCGCCGAGCGGGAGATCGAGACCGTCCAGCAGGTCGTCACCGAGGTCCGCCGCTTCCGGTCCGACCAGGGCCTGCAGCCCGGCCAGAAGGTTCCGGCGAAGCTGGAGCTGGCCGGTACGCAGCTCGCCGCCCACGAGGCCGCGATGCGCTCGCTGCTGCGCCTCCAGCCCGCGGGCGAGGACTTCACCGCCACCGCTTCCCTGCCGGTCGCGGGCGCGACGGTGGCGCTGGACCTGTCGGGCGCCATCGACGTCGAGGCCGAGCGCAAGCGCCTGTCGAAGGACCTGGCCGCGGCCGAGAAGGAGAAGGCCCAGGCCAACGGGAAGCTCGGCAACGAGGCGTTCCTGGGCAAGGCCCCGGAACACGTCGTCGCCAAGATCCGTACGCGGCTGGAGACGGCCGAGGCCGACATCGTGCGCATCAGCGCGCAGCTGGCGGCCCTGCCCAAGGCGTAGCGCCCGGCGCCGGGACGGCTCCCGGCGCATACGGCTCCGCAGGCCCCTCGTCCTTCCGGGCGGGGGCCTGCGCCGTCCCGAGCCGCGCCGGTCGCCGCGTTCCCGTACCGGCCACAGCAGGACGTACGCCGTCGACACGGCCACGAACGCCAGCCGGATCAGGCCGCGCGCCGAGTCGTCGGGCACCACGAAGACGCTGCCGTACAGGATCAGCAGCGCCAGCCAGCTCCACCAGGGCACCAGCCGGCGCTGCCCGATGACGTCCCACAGCAGCGTGCCGAGCAGTACGGACGCGGTGTAGTACGTGTAGACGCTGGGGTCCAGGACGATACGGGCGTTGGCGCCCAGCAGGACGACGGCGGCCCAGCGCCCCCGCCACACCGCCAGACAGCCCAGCAGCAGGCCCAGCGCGAACTGCGCGGGCCGGTCCCAGCCGGGCGTCTCCGGGTCGGCCACGCCCAGCCAGCGCAGCGCGGACGCCGGGTGGTTGGGGATGGCGAACTTGGCCGCCGAGAACGAATTCATGTCACCGACGAAGAACGGCAGCCAGGCCACCGCGACCAGGGCCGCCATCCACAGCCCCGCGCGCAGCCACTTCTCCTTCGGGAGTGCGAGCAGCAGCGGGACGAAGGCCAGCGCCGTCGGTTTGGAGTCCATCGCGAGGGCCAGGAAGACGCCGGTCAGCGCGGCGTTGCCGCGGGTCACCGACCGTACGGCCAGGGCCGTGAAGAACAGCGCGAGCACGTCGTCCAGGTGCCCGAAGCGGACCGAGACCTCGATCCACATGGGGATGAACGCCAGGCCGGCTATCAGGACGCGCTGCCGCAGCCGCTGGTGGTTGGTGCCGGTGCCCAGGAAGTGCCAGGCGGCGCTGCGGCCGGCCAGCACCACGATCACCAGGCCGAGCAGCGACATCAGGGCGGCGGCCAGGAACTGCCCGGTGTGCTCGGGAAACGGGTTGAACAGACCGGCGATCAGGAAGCTGACCGGGCCCATCTGCAACTCGGGGTGGTGGGCGTAGAGGTTGAGGCCGCCGGTGCCGTCGCCGGACGAGCCCTGGTAGATCAGCTCGCCGCCGGTGCGCAGGTAGTGCCAGGAGAAACCTCCGTTCGGCTCGACCACCACGAACCACAGCACGGTCCACGCGGTGAGCAGCACCAAGTGCATCCGCTGACTGATTGCCGGCACGCGCACGCTCTTCAGCTCCTGTTTCGCCCGGGGAGCCCGGCGGCCGTACGTCCGCCGCCCTCCGGGGCCCGTTCTCTTCCGGTCTTCGCCGGATCTTCGTGTCGGTCAAGGCTCACAGAGCCCGCCGGGGAAGATGCGGGCAGGGGGTGGTGCGTTGCCCGGGGGCGGCGATCGGAGGCGTGCGTCACGGTGGGGCGCCGGCCGCCGCGTTCTCATCCGCCTCTCAGACAGACGGGGGACCATGGGGCCCGCAAACGGGACTTTCCGGCGAAACGTACGGCGTACGTAGTCGGCCGCACCACCGTCCAGCGACGAGGAGCCGCGCCACCCATGAACAAACCGCTGCGCCGCGTCTCGGTCTTCTGCGTCCTGCTGATCCTCGCGCTCCTGGCGTGGGTCACCTGGCTGCAGGGGGCCAAGGCGTCCACGTTCACGGACGATCCGCACAATCCCCGCGTCTCCATAGCCAAGTACGCCAATCCGCTGGGCAACATCCTCGTCGACGGACAGCCGGTGACCGGCTCCACCGCCACCGACGGCACCCTCAGGAACAAGCGGACGTACAAGAACGGCCCGCTCTACGCCCCCGTCACCGGCTTCACCTCGCAGATCTTCGGCAGCAACCAGCTGGAGAGCCTGTACGGCGACCTCCTGGACGGCTCCGACAGCCGGCTGCAGAACCCGGGCGACGCGCTGACCCGCCAGCGGCCCAAGGGCGGCGACGTGGCCACCACCATCGACTCCAAGGTGCAGAAGGCGGGTTACGAGGCGCTCGGGAACAAGACCGGCGCCGCGGTCGCCCTCGACCCGGCCACCGGCAAGATCCTCGGCATGGTCAGCACGCCCTCGTACGACCCGGGCAAGTTCGCCGGCTCCGGCAGCGGCGACCAGAAGGCGTGGAAGGACCTGTCGGCGGACGAGAAGCACCCCGAGATCAACCGCGCGCTGCGGCAGCCGCTGCCGCCCGGCTCCACCTTCAAGCTCGTCGTCGCGGCGGCCGCGCTGGAGAACGGCCTGTACTCCTCCGTGGACGAGGCCACCGACAGCCCCGACCCGTACGTCCTGCCCGGCACCCGCACCACCCTGAAGAACGAGAGCGCCTCGGCGCCCTGCGAGAACGCGACCATCCGCACCGCGCTCCAGTACTCCTGCAACACCGTCTTCGCGAAGATGGCCGCCGACCTGGGCCAGGACAAGGTGCGCGCGCAGGCCGAGAAGTTCGGCTTCGACGACGGCAAGCTGGACACCCCGGTACGGGCCGGCAAGAGCCTGTACCCGAAGGGCATGGACAAGGCGCAGACCGCGCTGTCCGGCATCGGCCAGTTCGACGACACCGCGACGCCGCTCCAGATGGCCATGGTCTCCGCGGCCATCGCCAACGGCGGCGAACTCCAGAAGCCGCAGATGGTCGACAAGCTCACCGACAGCGGCGGCAACACGCTCCAGCAGTACGAGCCGGAGAAGTACGGCAGGGCGATGTCGCAGCGCACTGCCGAGCAGCTCCAGTCGTCCATGCAGACCGTCGTGAACGAGGGCACCGGCTCCAAGGCCAAGATCGACGGCCTGACGGTCGGCGGCAAGACCGGCACCGCCCAGCACGGCGTGGACAACCAGGGCACCCCGTACGCGTGGTTCGTCTCCTACGCCAAGGACGACCAGGGCGGCAGGTGGCCGTCGCCGTCATGGTCGAGGACAGCGACGCGGCCCGCAGCGAGATCTCGGGCGGCGGCCTGGCGGGCCCGGTGGCCAAGGCGATGATGAAGGCGGCGCTGTCGTAGCAGCGGGACCGGCGGGGGCGCGGGCCGTCGCGCCCCGGCCGCGGGCCGCCAGCCACCGCTGTCGGTGGTGGCTCGTAGACTGGAGCCGTGAGCGACGAGCGCCCCCGAAACGACGACCCCGACCCGATTCCCGGCCCGGACGGCCAGGCCGACCCCTTCGAGGAGATGGTGGACGCGGAGACCACCCGCGACCCCGACCTCGCGGTGATCGAGGCCGGCAGCCGTACGCTGCGCGCGCAGGCCGGCCCGCCCCAGGGGGACGGCATTCCCGCCCGTCCCGAGGACCCCGAGGTGGACCGCGCGCTGCGCGAGGTGGAGGCCGAGCTGGCCGGCCGCTGGGGCGAGACCAAGCTGGACCCGTCGGTGCGGCGCATCGAGGCGCTGATGGACGTCCTGGGCTCGCCGCAGCGCGCGTACCCGTCCATCCACATCACCGGCACCAACGGCAAGACCAGCACCGCCCGCATGATCGAGGCCCTGCTGACCGCCTTCGACCTGCGTACCGGCCGGTACACCAGCCCGCACGTGCAGTCCGTCACCGAGCGGATCAGCCTGGACGGCGCCCCGATCCCGGCCGAGCGCTTCATCGAGACGTACCGCGACATCGCGCCGTACGTCGAGATGGTCGACGGACAGCAGGAGTACCGCCTCTCCTTCTTCGAGGTGCTCACCGCCATGGCGTACGCGGCCTTCGCGGACGCCCCGGTGGACGTCGCGGTCGTCGAGGTCGGCATGGGCGGCACCTGGGACGCGACCAACGTGATCGACGGTGACGTCGCCGTCGTCACGCCCATCTCGCTGGACCACACCGACCGCCTCGGCGACACACCCGAGCTGATCGCCGGCGAGAAGTCCGGGATCATCAAGAAGGACGCCACCGTCGTCCTGGCGCAGCAGCCGGTGGACGCGGCGTCCGTGATGCTCAAGCACGCGGTCGAGGTGGACGCCACGGTCGCCCGCGAGGGCATGGAGTTCGGTGTGATCGGCCGTGAGGTGGCGGTCGGCGGCCAGCTGCTGACGCTGCGCGGCCTGGGCGGCGAGTACGAGAACATCTTCCTGCCGCTGTACGGCGCCCACCAGGCGCACAACGCCGCGGTGGCGCTGGCCGCGGTGGAGGCGTTCTTCGGCATCGGCTCCGAGCACGCCCGCACCCTGGACATCGACACCATCCGCTCCGCGTTCGCCGCGGTGGCCTCGCCGGGCCGCCTGGAGGTCGTGCGCAGCAGCCCGACCGTGATCCTGGACGCGGCGCACAACCCGGCGGGCGCGCGGGCAGCGGCCGAGGCGGTCAGCGAGGCGTTCGGTTTCAGCCGACTCGTCGGCGTGCTCGCCGCCAGCGAGGGCAAGGACGTACGCGGTGTCCTGGAGGCCTTCGAGCCGATCTTCGCGGAGATCGTGGTGACCCGTAACTCCAGCCACCGCGCCATGGACGCGGACGAGCTGGCGGGCGTCGCGGTGGAGATCTTCGGCTCCGAGCGGGTGCAGGTCGAGCCACGGCTCGACGACGCGCTGGAGGCGGCGATCACCCTCGCCGAGGAGGAGGGCGAGTACTCCGGGGCCGGCGTGCTGGTCACCGGCTCCGTGATCACGGTCGGCGAGGCCCGCCTGCTCCTGGGAAGGAACTGACCATGCGCACGCTGTGTGCGAGCACGCTGATCGGCGAGTTCTTCGTGATCGGGTTCGCCGGTCTGGTCGCGATGCAGACCTCGGGCCACTCCACGGCCACGGTCTGGACGGTCAGCGGTGTCGCGATGCTGCTGTGCGTCCTGCTGTGCGGCGTGCTCAACCGCCCCGGCGGCGTACAGCTCGGCTGGGCCCTCCAGGCGGGCCTGGTCGCCAGCGGCTTCGTGGTGGGCACGATGTTCTTCCTCGGCGCGGTCTTCGCCGCGCTGTGGTGGGCGTCGGTGCACTTTGGCCGCAAGATCGACGAGGCGAAGGCCCGGTGGGCGGCCCAGGCGGAGGAGGGGCCGCAGCCGGGTACGGCGTAGCCACGGTTCCCGGACGGGTCCGATCGCTCGCCCGTGCGAAAACCGCCCCAGCGTCACCCGTTCGGCCCTCCGCCCGGCCCCGGTACCGCGTACAGCGCAACGCCGTCACCCATGTAGCCTCAGGGCACCTGCCGTCTGTCGCGTAACCCAAGGAGCCCCTCCCGTGAGCCAGCGCACGCTCGTCCTCCTCAAGCCCGACGCGGTCCGCCGCGGCCTGGTCGGTGAGATTCTCGGCCGTATCGAGCGCAAGGCGGGCTGGACGATCAGCGCGCTGGAGCTGCGCACCCTGGACCGCGAGATCCTGGAGCAGCACTACGCCGAGCACGTCGGCCGGGACTTCTACGAGCCGTTGGTGCAGTTCATGTCGTCGGGCCCGGTGGTCAGCCTGGTCGTCGAGGGCGAGCGGGTCATCGAGGGCGTACGGGCGCTGGCCGGGCCGACCGACCCGATCAAGGCGCCCGGCGGCTCGATCCGCGGCGACTTCGGGACCATCACGCGGGAGAACCTCGTCCACGCCTCGGACTCGCCGGAGTCGGCGGAGCGTGAAATCAAGATTTTCTTCCCGGGCCGCTCCTGACATCAGGTCACTCCGACCCCCGGTGACCTGGGGTGACCGGCGGCCCGTCGGTCACCCCGCGGGATCCGCGCTCCGAACGGGGGAACGCTTCGGCGCGACACGACGTCCCCATTGAGGGGGGCGGGTCCGTGTTCCGCCGACAATGGCGAAGGAACCCCGCACCGCGTTCGAGCGGTGGGGACTTCGTGACTACGATGGAGCTTCCGCGCCCCGGCGCACCACACCTGCCGACCTCAAGTAAGCATTCGCTCCAGTTGGGAAGGCCAGACGTATCCTCATGGGGAACAACATGTCGTTCATCGGCCGTGACATGGCTGTCGACCTCGGGACCGCCAACACGCTGGTGTACGTCAGGGGTCGCGGGATCGTCCTCAACGAGCCGTCGGTCGTGGCCATCAACACCAACACCGGCGGCATCCTGGCCGTCGGGGCCGAGGCGAAGAAGATGATCGGCCGCACCCCCGGCAACATCGTCGCGGTGCGTCCCCTGAAGGACGGCGTGATCGCCGACTTCGAGATCACCGAGCGGATGCTCCGCTACTTCATCCTCAAGATCCACAAGCGCCGCTACCTGGCCCGTCCGCGCGTCGTCGTCTGTGTCCCCTCCGGCATCACCGGAGTCGAGCGCCGCGCGGTCATCGAGGCGTCCACCCAGGCCGGTGCGCGTCAGGTGCACATCATCGAGGAGCCGATGGCCGCCGCGATCGGCTCCGGTCTGCCGGTCCACGAGGCCACCGGCAACATGGTGGTGGACATCGGCGGCGGTACGACCGAGGTCGCCGTGATCTCGCTCGGCGGCATCGTCACGGCCCAGTCGATCCGGGTGGCCGGCGACGAGCTGGACAACGCGATCATCCAGCACATCAAGAAGGAGTACAGCCTCCTGCTGGGCGAACGCACCGCCGAGAGCATCAAGATCACCATCGGTTCGGCGTACGACCTGGAACAGGACGAGCACACCGAGATCCGCGGCCGCGACCTGGTCTCCGGCCTGCCCAAGACCGTCGTCATCTCGGCGGCCGAGGTCCGCAAGGCCATCGAGGAGCCGGTCAACTCCATCGTCGACGCGGTCAAGACCACGCTCGACAAGTGCCCGCCGGAGCTGTCCGGCGACGTGATGGACCGCGGCATCGTGCTCACCGGCGGCGGCGCCCTGCTCCGCGGCCTCGACGAGCGCCTGCGCCGTGAGACCGGCATGCCGATCCACATCGCCGAGGACCCGCTCGACTCCGTCGCGCTCGGCAGCGGCAAGTGCGTCGAGGAGTTCGAGGCCCTCCAGCAGGTACTGGACTCCCAGCCGCGCCGCTAGCGAAAGCCGACATTCCGCCGTACGGGCGGCTGATCGTCCGTACGGCGGATCGTTGATATACAAGCACCACGCCCCGACGGGCGAGCACTGCGTATAAAGGCACCACGCCCCCGAGGGGCGAGCTGTGCGCACCAAGGCACAACCGCACTCCCCAGCGCGACCGGCGCGGGCCCGCAGCCGGCCGGTCCTACGAGGAAGGACACGGCCGCCGCACGTGAGGGACACACGAGAGAGCCGGCTGCTACTGGTGCTGCTGGTCGCGATCGCGTTCGCGCTGATCACGGTGGACATCCGCGGCGGCGAACGGTCCCCGCTCGCCCCCGCCCGGCAGGCCGCCGCCGCGGCCTTCGGCCCGGTCGAGAGCGGTATCGCCACGGTCGTCGACCCGGTGGGCAACGCGGTCGGCGCGGTACGCGACTCCGGTGAGCGGCACACCCGGATCAGCGTCCTGGAGCGGGAGAACGCCGCGCTCAAGGCGAAGCTCGGCTCCTCCGACCGCAACCGCAACCGCGCCGCCGAGCTGGACAAGATGCTCAAGACCGCCGGCACCGGCCAGTACGGCATCAAGGGCGCCCAGGTCATCGCCATCGGCGCGGCGCAGGGCTTCTCCTGGACCGTCACCATCGACGCCGGCTCCCAGGACGGCATCGCCCGCGACATGACCGTCCTCAACGGTGACGGCCTGGTCGGCCGGGTCACCACCGTCGGCCGCACCACCGCCACCGTGCTGCTCGCCAACGACCCGGACTTCACCGTCGGCACCCGCATGGAGAAGACCAACGAGATCGGCTTCGCCACCGGCCAGGGCGGTGACTCGCTGCGCGTACAGCTGCTCAACGGCAAGGCCGAGGTGAAGAAGGGCGACCGGCTGGTCACCTTCGGCTCCAGCGCCGACAAGCCGTTCGTGCCCGGCGTCCCGGTCGGACGGGTGGTCAAGGTCGACCCGTCCAACGGCGACCTGACCCGCTCCCTCCAGGTCCGCCCGTTCGTCGGCTTCTCCCAGCTGGACATCGTCGGCGTGGTCGTCCAGCCGCCCCGCGAGGACCCGCGCGACACGGTGCTGCCGCAGAAGCCCGCCAAACCCAGGCCGACGCCGACGGTCACCGTCACGGCCACCCCCACCGCGAGCGCCTCCCCCAGGAGCTGACCGATGCGCATCAAGAGGATCCTGCTCTCCGCCGCGCTGGTGGTCGTGGCCCTGCTGGTCCAGGTCAGCGTGCTGGCGCGGCTCCAACTGCCCGGTGCCACCCCGGACCTGCTGCTCCTGGTCGTCCTCGGCCTGGCGCTGGTGTACGGGCATGTGAGCGGCGCCCTGGTCGGCTTCGGCGCCGGGCTGCTCGCCGACCTCGCGCCGCCCTCCGACCACGCCATCGGCCGGTACGCGCTGGTGCTCTGCGTCATCGGGTACGTGGCCGGGCTGACCAGGCCGGACACCGGGCAGCACCGTTCGGCGACCATGCCGCTTGTCGTCGTGGTCGCCGCCGCCCTCGGCTCGACGCTGCTGTACGCGGGCGTCGGCTCGCTCGTGGGCGACTCCGCCGCCCGGCACGTCGGCCTGGGCTGGCTGCTGTTCACCGCCACGCTCTACGACCTGCTGCTGGCCCCGTTCGCCGTACCCCTGGTGATGGCGCTGGCCCGCCGGACCGAACACGACCCGCTGGCGGCGGACGCGGCAGGCGGGCAGGGCGGCTCCGCCAAGGGCCGCAAGAGCGTGCACGGCTGGATCGGCTCCGGCACCGGCCTGAAGGCGAGCCGTTCGATGCGCACCGGCCTCCCGTCCAAGCCGGCCCGGATCGGCGGCCAGCGCGGCGGACTGCTCGGCAGACCGGCCCGTAACAAGGCAGGACGCATCAAGGGGGTCAAGCGACTGTGACCAACATTCCGGAGACCGGCCGTACCTCGCGCGTCACGATCCGGCTGATCGCCATCCAGATCCTGGTCTTCTCCCTGCTGCTGACCCTCGGCGGCCGGCTGTGGTACCTCCAGATCCGCAACGGCCGGGAGTACGCCGACGAGGCCCGCAACAACCACGTCCAGCAGGTCGTCGAACCGGCCACCCGCGGCTCCATCCTGGACGCCCGCGGCATCCCGCTCGCCGACAACCAGACCCGCCTGGTCGTCTCCGCCAGCCGTACCGACCTGCTGAAGATGAAGGACGACGGCAAGGCCGTGCTCGGCCGGCTCGCCAAGGTCCTCGGCATGACCGAGACGGAGATCCGCAACAAGGTCCGGCTGTGCGACGCCAAGACGCCGCAGCCCTGCTGGAACGGCTCGCCCTTCCAGCCCATCCCGATCACCGACGAGGCCACCACCCAGCAGGCCCTCCAGATCCGCGAACGCTCCGAGGACTTCCCCGGCATCTCCGCCGAGCCCACCGCCGTACGCCGCTACGCCGCGCCCGGCAAGGCCCAGACCGCCCAGGTCCTCGGCTACCTCTCGCCGGTCACCGACGAGGAGATCCAGAAGGCCAAGGACACCCGCTCGCCGCTGCTGCGCTCCGACCAGATCGGCCGGTCCGGGCTGGAGCGCACCTACGACAGCGCGCTGCGCGGCAAGGCCGGTGTGACCCGTTACGAGGTCGACAACCTCGGCCGGGTCATCGGCAAGGCCAAGAGCGACAAGGCGGTTCCCGGCTCCAACGTCGTCACGAGCATAGACGCCCGTGTCCAGGCCATAGCGGAGAAGGAACTGGCCCAGGCGATGAAGGACGCCCGCGACACCCACGACAAGAACACCGGCACCAACTACAAGGCCGACGCGGGCGCCGTGGTCGTCATGGAGAACAAGACCGGCCGGATCGTCTCCATGGCCTCCAACCCGTCCTACGACCCCAACGCCTGGGTCGGTGGCATCTCCGGCAAGGACTACGCGAAGCTGACCGGCAAGGAGTCCAACTACCCGCTGCTGAACCGCGCGATCCAGGGCCAGGCCGCGCCCGGCTCGATCTTCAAGGTCATCTCCACCTCGGCCGCGGTCAACGCCGGGTACGACTTCAACGGCACCTATCCCTGCACCGCCTCCTTCAGCATCGGCAACCAGGTCTTCAAGAACTTCGAGTCCAAGGGTACGGCCCGATCAACCTCGGCCGCGCGCTGGAGGTCTCCTGCGACACCGTCTTCTACGGCCTCGCCTACCAGCAGTGGCAGAAGGACGGCGGCAACAAGCCGAAGAACCCGGCCGACTGGTTCTACAAGACGGCACACCAGTTCGGCCTCGGCAAGGAGACCGGCATCGACCTGCCCAACGAGGTCACCGGCCGGGTCCCGGACCGCCAGTGGAAGAAGCGGTACTGGGAGGCCAACAAGGACAGCTGGTGCAAGCAGGGCAAGACCGGCGACGACTACGTCTCGAAGATCGCCAGGGAGAACTGCGAGTCCGGCATGAAGATGCGCGCCGGTGACTCCGTCAACTACTCCATCGGCCAGGGCGACACCCAGGTCACCCCGATACAGATGGCGACGATCTACGCGGCGATCGCCAACGGCGGCACCCTCTACAACCCGACCGTGGGCAAGGCCGTCGTCAGCCCGGACGGCAAGCACATCGAGAACATCGAGCCCAAGGCGCACGGCAAGCTGCCGGTGACGGCCAAGACGCTGTCCCAGATCGACGGCGCGCTGGCCGGTGTCGCCACCCGCGGCACCGCCGCCTGGCGCTTCCAGGGCTGGCCGCAGGACAAGATCCCGATGCACGCCAAGACCGGTACGGCCGAGGTGTACGGCAAGCAGACGACGGGCTGGTTCGCCACGTACACCAAGGATTACACGATCATCATGACCATCTCCCAGGGCGGCACCGGCTCGGGCTCCGCCGGCCCGGCCGTACGCAAGATCTACAACGCGCTGTACGGGGTGGACGACAAGGGCAAGATCGACGAGAAGGCCGCGCTGCTGCCCAGGCCGCAGACCGGTCTGCCCAAGATCCTGGGCGACGGCACGATCCAGGCACAGCCCATCGAGCCCGTCGCCGCCACACCGCCGAGCGCCGCGGCCGGAAGGCGGGAACAGTGACCAGCTCGCACACGGCGAACGGCTTCACCGTCCGCCGCTACAGCCCCGACCGCGGCGCCTGGGGCCGGCTGACGGCGCGCGACTCGGTCGTCCGCCGGCTCGACTGGGTCATGCTGCTGTGCTGCCTGGCCCTGTCCCTGATCGGCGCGGTGCTGGTCTTCTCCGCGACCCGCAACCGCACCGAACTCAACCACGGCGACGAGTTCGGCTTCCTGCTGCGCCATCTGCTGAACACCGGCATCGGCCTGGCCCTGGCGGCCGCCGCGATCTGGCTCGGCCACCGCACGCTGCGCGGGGCCGTGCCGATCCTCTACACCCTCTCGCTGCTGCTGTCGCTGCTCGTCCTGACGCCGCTGGGCGCCACGATCAACGGCTCCCGCTCCTGGCTGGCCATCCCCGGCGGCCTCTCCCTCCAGCCCGCCGAATTCGCCAAGATCACGATCACGCTGGGGATGGCGGTGATCCTCGCGGGCCGGGTCGACGCGGGGGACCGCCCGCACCCCGACCACCGCACCGTCGTACAGGCCCTGGGCCTGGCCGCGGTCCCCGTCGCCATCATCATGCTGATGCCCGACCTCGGCTCCGTCATGGTCCTCGGCGCGATCATCCTCGGCGTCCTGCTCGCCTCCGGCGCCTCCAACCGGTGGGTCCTCGGGCTGCTCGGCGCCGGCGTCCTCGGCTGCGTCGCCATCTGGCAGCTGGGACTGCTGGACGACTACCAGATCGCCCGCTTCGCCGCCTTCGCCAACCCGAGCCTGGACCCGGCGGGCGTCGGCTACAACACCAACCAGGCGCGCATCGCGATCGGCGGTGGCGGGCTGACCGGCTCCGGCCTCTTCCAGGGCAGCCAGACCACCGGCCAGTTCGTCCCGGAGCAGCAGACCGACTTCATCTTCACCGTCGCCGGTGAGGAGCTGGGCTTCCTCGGCGCGGGCCTGATCATCGTCCTGCTGGGGGTCGTCCTCTGGCGCGCCTGCCGGATCGCCCGCGAGGCCAGCGAGCTCTACAGCACCATCGTCGCGGCGGGCTGCATCTCCTGGTTCTCCTTCCAGGCGTTCGAGAACATCGGCATGACGCTCGGCATCATGCCGGTCACCGGGCTTCCGCTGCCGTTCGTCTCGTACGGCGGCACGTCCATGTTCGCGGTCTGGATCGCCATAGGGCTGCTCCAGTCCATCCATGTGCAGCGGCCGGTGTCGGCCTGATTCCGCGCCGGCCGTACGGCACCCGCGTACGGCGCGTGACCTCCGTACGTCAGCGGGCGGCGCGGTAGGAGCTGTACGCGACGAGTGCGGCGAGCACCGCGGCGCTCGTCACCGTGGCGAGGAGCACCCACAGGGCGATCCGCGCCCCGCCCGCCCGCTGCCGGGCCTGAGGCCGGTCCCGGCCGGGCCGGGGCTCCCGGGGCGCCTCCGGAGCGCCGCTGAGGGCCGTGTCGGCCAGCAGTCGGCGGCAGGCGGCGGCCAGTTCGCCTGTACCGCTGTCGAGCCGCATGACCGTTTCCGCCCGCGCGGGCGCACTCGTACCGCCGTCCAGGATGCGGCCCGCCCGTAACAGCACCTCGCCGCGCGTCCCGGTGACGGACAGGCTGATCCACCGCTGGACGTGCTCGCCCCGTATGACCACACCGCCCGTCCGGTCCCGGTAGACCGTGTGCTGCTGCCACAGGACCCGGGCCAACTGGCGAGCCGTGTCCGTCAGATGCGCAAGCATCGTCCCCCCTGCTGTGATACGCGCGAACCAAGGACCGCACTGTACCGGCAGGTTACGAGCGGCCCCGGGGGAGGGGCTCCCGATCCCGGCGGCCCGGTCCCGTACCGGGGGGAACGGGGGAGTGCCCGCCCCGACGGTGGGGCGGGCACTCCCGGTCAGCTCACGCTCCCTGCTGGAGCCGCAGCAAGGAGGCCGCCAGCTGGTCCACCTCCTCGGGAGTGTTGTAGAGGGCCAGGGAGGCGCGTACGGCACTGTCCAGGCCGTAATGGGCCAGGGCCGGCTGCGCGCAGTGATGGCCCGAGCGGACGGCGATGCCCTCCAGGTCGAGGGCCTGCGCCACCGCCGTCGAGTCGTGCCCGGCGAGCGTGAAGGCCAGCACCCCGATGCGGTCGGGGGCCTCGCCCAGCACCCGCAGACCGGGCACGGCCGCCAGCGCCTGCTGCGCGTAGGCCAGCAGCTGGGTCTCGTACGCGGCGATGGCCTGGAGGTCGAAGGACGACAGCCAGTCCAGGGCCGCGAGCAGCCCCACCACGCCGGAGATGTGGCCCGTACCGGCCTCGAAGAGGTGCGGTGCGGGCGCGAACGTCGTGCGGTCGAAGGAGACGGACTCGATCATGTTCCCGCCGCCCTGCCACGGCGCCATCGACGCCAGCAGTTCGGGCTTGGCGTACAGCGCGCCGATCCCCGTGGGCGCGAACAGCTTGTGACCGGAGAAGGCGTAGAAGTCGGCGTCCAGAGCCTGCACGTCGACCGGGAAGTGGGCCACCGCCTGCGCGCCGTCCACCAGCACCTTGGCGCCGTAACGGTGCGCCAGCGCCGTCATCTCCGCCACCGGCGGGACGGTGCCCAGCACGTTGGAGGCATGGCTGACGGCCACCAGGCGGGTACGGGAGGACAGCAGGTCGGCGTAGGCGAACTGGTCGATCTGCCCGTCCGGCAGCAGCGGGACCGGCACCACCCGGGCGTGCGTCTCGGCGGCCAGCTGCTGCCAGGGCACGATGTCGGAGTGGTGCTCCAATACGGGGACGAGGATGTCGTCGCCCGGACCGACGTTGGCCCGCCCCCAGGTCTGGGCGACCAGGTTGACCGCCTCGGTGGTGCCCCGGACGAAGACGATCTCCTCGGGGGACGGGGCGCCCAGGAACTCCGCGACGGCGGCCCGGCCCGCTTCGTACAGGGCGGTGGCGTCGCGGGCCATGGTGTGGGCGCCGCGGTGGATGTTGGAGTTGGCCGAGCCGTAGAACGCGGCCACGGCCTCGATCACCTGGCGCGGCTTCTGCGTGGTGGCGCCGTTGTCGAGCCACACGAGCGGCCGACCGTTGACCAGCCGGTGCAGGATCGGGAAGTCCCGGCGCGCCATCTCGGGGGAGAAGGCGCCGCGTTGGGCACCGGGGAACTGCTGGACGGTGGAAGAGCCGGGGACGGTGGAGGGAACCGCGCCGGGGGCTGGGGCGGGGGCCGCGGGGGTGGTGGGGACGGCGTCGGTGGCGGGGAAGGCGCTGGTGGCAGGGGCTGTGGCGGCGGGGGCCGCTCCGGTGGTGGCGGTGGCCGGAACGGCGTCCGCGCCCGGGGGCGCGCTCGTGGTCGGTGCCGCGCTCATGCCGGGTATCGCGTTCATGCCCGGGACCGCACTCATGCCCGGGACCGCACTCATGTCAGGGACGGTGCCCATGCCGAGGAGCTGGTCCGCTCCCGGTACTGCCGACGCCGTACCCGGTACGGCAGTTGTAGCCGGTACGGCACGTGACGGCGTGCCGCCCGCGGCGGTGTCCGCGCTCGGAACCTGCTGCATGCCCGGCAGACCCGCCATGGCCGCGGCCGGTACGACGGTCGCCCCCGCGCCCGGATCCGCGCCCATGCTCGGTGTGGTGGTGGACGCGGTGTGGGGTGCGGTGGCCGGCGCGGTGCTCGTCGCGGTGCCCGGGGCCGCGCCCGTCGCCGTGTCCGTGCTGGTGGCAGGGGCCGCGGTGCCCGTACCGAACCCCTTGCCGAGGAGCGCGCTCAGCGGTGCCGTGAGCCCCGTGACCTCAGGAGTAGTCATGGTACTTGGACACCTCGACGTTCTGGAGGACGGCGAGGGCGTCCTCGACCAGGACGGCGGTGTTGAAGTAGGCCGTGACCAGGTACGAGGTGATGGCTTTCTGGTCCACGCCCATGTTGCGGATGGACAGGCCGGGCTCCGCCTCGTCGGGCACCTGGCTGGGACGCAGACCCACCACGCCCTGCTCGGCCTCGCCCACCCGCATCAGCAGGATCTCCGTCGTGCCCGCGCCGTTGATGCCCACCTTGTCGGACGGCAGCAGCGGCACGCCGCGCCAGGTCAGCAGCGGACTGCCGAACCGTGTGTCGGTCACCGGGGGCACACCCCGGCGGGTACATTCGCGGCCGAACGCGGCGATCGCCCGCGGGTGCGCGAGGAAGTACGCGGGCTGCTTCCACACCTTGGCCAGCAGCTCGTCCAGGTCGTCCGGTGTCGGCGCGCCGGTGCGCGGCTGCACCCGCATCCCCGGCGCGACCTGGTTGAACAGGCCGAACTCCGGGTGGTTGAGCATCATCGACTCCTGCCGCTCACGCAGCGCGTGCACGGTCAGGTTGCTCTGCGCCCGGGTCTGGTCGATGGGCTGGTTGTACAGGTCGGCGACGCGGGTGTGCACGCGCAGCACGGTCTGGGCGAGGCTCATGTGGTACTCGCGCGGCGTGTCCTCGTACTCCACGTACGTACCCGGCAGCACTGGTTCGCCGACGTGCCCGGAGGCCAGGTCGACCGGCGCCTCGGCGCCCGGCGTCGGCCCTTCGCCGGAGCAGTACGACTCCATCGAGGTACGCAACGACTCGTCCCGGTCGGCCAGTTCGGCCAGCTTGGAGCGGTGGATGCACAGCGCGACACCGGGAGTGAGGGTACGGACCCGGTACGGCAGCGTCTCGCCCTTGGCCCAGGCCTCCAGGTCGAAGAACTGGCCGTCGCCGACGATCTCCAGGAGCGCGTCCTCGCCGTAACGGCCGGTCACCCGCTTCTCCGCGCGGCCCCGCACGAGCACCCAGAGCCGGTCGGCGCTGTCGCTCTCCGAGCACAGTAACTGCCCGGCCTCGAAGGTCACCTCGTCGCACGTCTCGGCCAGTTCGCGCAGCTGCCCCTCGTCCGCCTGCCGCAGGAACGGCAGTTCGCGCAGGTCCTCGGGCACGATGCGGTGGCTGTCGCCCTCGGAGAAGGTACTGATCCGGTCGTCGCCGAGGATGAACGTACGGCGGCGGTTGACGCGGTAGACACCGGCGTCGACGTCCACCCACGGCAGGGCGCGCAGCAGGTAGCGCGGGGTGATGCCGCGCATCTGCGGCGTGGTCTTGGTGGCGGTGGCGAGTTGCCGTGCCGCATCGGGACTGAGGCTCTGGCGTCCGTTGGTGGTCATCGGTCCTCCTCGGGAAAGGGCGCGCCGACGCACCGCGGCCCTCGTGGCCGCCGCGGTCCGCACGCGGGATGAGGGACCGATCGTCCGAGTGGCAACTGCCGACGGCAAGACGGCGTATTTCCGCAACCGGCCGGAAAGGAGCTGTCCGGCATTCGCAGGTGTTCGTGGAGAGATGAACTGTTTCGGGCCGGATGCCGCGTGGCCAGCCCGGCAATCTTCCGGTCGGTGGCGCGCTACCGTCAGAACGTCCGGTCGGGGACTGCCTCGGTGCCGCACACGCGGCTAGATTCGATCCATGGCGGACACCGTGCGGGAGATCGAGCGAAAGTACGAGGCCGATGACAGCACCGAACTGCCCGACCTGACCGGCGTCGCCGGGGTCGGAGCCGTCGCGGACCAGGGCACCGTAGTCCTGCTCGCCACCTACTACGACACCCCGGACCAGCGGCTCGCCGCCGACAGCATCACGCTGCGGCGGCGCACCGGCGGCGGCGACGCGGGCTGGCACCTGAAACTGCCGGTCGCGCCCGGCGTACGGGACGAGGTGCGGATGCCGCTCGCCGACCGGGTACCGCCGAAGCTCGCGGCGCTGGTGCGCTCGCGGGTGCGCGGCGCGCGCCTGGCCCCGGTGGCGCACCTGCGGACCCGGCGCACGCTGCGGGTGCTGGAGAGCGAGCAGGGCGAACCCCTCGCCGAGGTGGCGGTCGACGAGGTGGTGGCGCACCGGGTGGACGGAGCGGGGGCGGTGGACGGCGCGGGCCGGGGGAGGAAGGCCCGGACCAGGGCCATGACCCTGGTCATGACCAGGCCCCGCCCGGGGGCCGGGTGACGGCCGGTGTCCGCTGGCGCGAGATCGAGGTGGAGCTGGTGGGGGACGGGACTCCCGCTCTCCTGGATGCCGTGGAGGAGGTCCTCGCGGCCGCCGGGGTCCGGCCCGCCAGTTCGGCGTCCAAGCTGGCCCGCGCGCTGGCGGAGACGGCGGAGGTGGCAGAGGGGGAGAGCCGGGAGAAACGGCAGAGCCGACGGATCAGCAGCCGCAGGAGCGGACAAAGCGGGGAATGTCTTCCCTGGCCGGGAAACCGACCAAGCCCGCAAAGTCGGGCAAGACGAATAAGTCCGGCAAGACGAACGAGCCCGGTAAGGCAAGCAAACCCGGCAAGGCCGGAAAAGACGCCGCGTCCCCCCGTCCCGCCGGCCTCCGCACCGCCGGCGACGCCGTCCTCGCGTACGTCCGTGAGCAGATCCGCACCCTCGTCGAGCTGGACCCGGCCGTCCGCCGTGACGTACCCGACTCGGTGCACCAGATGCGCGTCGCCACCCGCCGTCTGCGCAGTGCCTTCCGCTCGTACGGCGCGGTGCTGGACCGGTCGGTGACCGATCCGATCGGCGACGAACTGAAGTGGCTGGCCGGTGAGTTGGGCGTGGACCGGGACCGCGAGGTGCTGGCGGCGCGCCTGCGGGAAGGGCTGGGGGAGCTGCCGCGTGAGCTGCGGCTGGGCCCGGTGGCCGCGCGTCTGCGCCTGTGGTCGCAGCGCCGCCGTCTGGGCTCCCGGCAGTCGCTGCTCGCGGTTCTGGACGGGGCGCGGCACCTGGCGCTGCTGGAGAGCCTGCACGCGCTCCTGGCGGACCCGCCGCTGCGCCCGGCCGCGGCCCGCCCGCCGGGGCGCACGATGGCGAAGGCCGTGCTCAAGGACTACCGGCGGCTGGACCGGCGGATGGCGGCCGCGCTGGCGGCGCCGCCCGGGCCGGAGCGCGACGAGGCGCTGCATTCCGCCCGCAAGGCGGCCAAGCGGGTGCGGTACGCGGCGGAGGCGGCGACGCCTGCGCTGGGCCGTCCGGCGAAGAAGTTCGCCACCCGCATGAAGCGGGTGCAGCAGCTGCTCGGCGATCACCAGGACAGCGTGCTGGCCCGCGCGGCGCTGCGGGACCTCGCCGTACAGGCGCACGGCGCGGGCGAGGGCGGATTCAGTTTCGGTCTGCTGTACGGGCGGGAGGAGGCGGCCGCGGCGGCCCGGGAGCGGGAACTGCCCGAGGTCTGGCGGAAGGCGTCGAAACCGGCGCACCGCAGGAAGCTGCGCGGGTGACGCGCCGCAGGTGATCCGCCGGGCGGTGGCGCCGGCGGTACGGGGCCGCGCCGCGCCCGGCGGGCCGCCGTCCGTCCGGTGACCCACCGTCCGTACGCCGTCACCCCTTGCCCACCAGGGCGGCCCCCGTCAACAGGGCCGCTTTCCCGGGGTACGCTGGATGGTCACCCCCGCCAGCTCACGAAAGACGCCGCGATGCCTGTCGAGACGGTCTTCCCGCGCCTGGAAGCGCTTCTCCCGCATGTCCAGAAGCCCATCCAGTACGTCGGTGGAGAGCTCAACTCCACCGTCAAAGACTGGGATTCCTGCGATGTGCGCTGGTCGCTCATGTACCCGGACGCCTACGAGGTCGGGCTGCCCAACCAGGGCGTCATGATCCTGTACGAGGTCCTCAACGAGCGCGAGGGGTGCTGGCCGAGCGCACGTACAGCGTCTGGCCGGACCTCGAAGCGCTGATGCGCGAGCACAAGGTGCCGCAGTTCACGGTCGACGCGCACCGCCCGGTCAGCGCCTTCGACGTACTCGGCGTCTCCTTCTCCACCGAGCTGGGCTACACCAACCTGCTCACCGCCCTGGACCTCTCGGGCATCCCGATCGAGGCCAAGGACCGTACGGAGGACCACCCGCTGATCCTCGCGGGCGGCCATGCGGCGTTCAACCCGGAGCCGATCGCCGACTTCCTGGACTGCGCGGTGGTCGGCGACGGCGAACAGGCCGTGCTGGAGATCACCGAGATCATCCGCGCCTGGAAGGCCGAGGGCCGGCCCGGCGGGCGCGACGAGCTGCTGTTCCGCCTCGCCAGGACCGGCAGCGTGTACGTCCCCAAGTTCTACGACGTGGAGTACCTGGCCGACGGACGCATCTCGCGCGTCGTGCCGAACCGCTCCGGCGTCCCGTGGCGGGTGTCCAAGCACACCGTCATGGACCTGGACGAGTGGCCCTACCCCAAGCAGCCGCTCGTCCCGCTGGCCGAGACCGTCCACGAACGGATGTCGGTCGAGATCTTCCGTGGCTGCACCCGCGGCTGCCGTTTCTGCCAGGCAGGCATGATCACGCGCCCCGTGCGGGAGCGAAGCATCACCGGCATCGGCGAGATGGTGGACAAGGGCCTGAAGGCCACGGGATTCGAGGAGGTCGGCCTGCTGTCGCTGTCCTCCGCGGACCACACCGAGATCGGCGACATCGCCAAGGGCCTCGCCGACCGGTACGAGGAAGACAAGATCGGCCTGTCGCTGCCGTCGACCCGCGTCGACGCCTTCAACGTCGATCTTGCCAACGAGCTGACGCGCAACGGCCGACGCTCGGGACTGACCTTCGCGCCCGAGGGCGGCAGCGAGCGGATGCGCAAGGTCATCAACAAGATGGTCTCGGAAGAGGACCTGATCCGTACGGTCGCCACGGCCTACGGCAACGGCTGGCGGCAGGTGAAGCTGTACTTCATGTGCGGCCTGCCCACCGAGACCGACGAGGACGTGCTCCAGATCGGCGACATGGCGGTCAACGTCATCGCCAAGGGCCGTCAGGTGGCCAACTCCAACGACATCCGCTGCACGGTCTCCATCGGCGGCTTCGTGCCCAAGCCGCACACGCCGTTCCAGTGGGCGCCGCAGCTGTCCGCCGAGGAGACCGACGCGCGCCTGGAGAAGCTGCGCGACAAGATCCGCGGCGACAAGAAGTACGGCCGCTCCATCGGCTTCCGCTACCACGACGGCAAGCCCGGCATCGTCGAGGGCCTGCTCTCGCGCGGCGACCGCCGCGTCGGCTCGGTCATCCGCGCCGTCTACGAGGGCGGCGGCCGCTTCGACGGCTGGCGCGAGCACTTCTCGTACGACCGCTGGATGAAGGCCGCCGAGGAGACACTGCCCGAGTACGGCGTGGACGTCGCCTGGTACACCACCCGTGAGCGGACGTACGAGGAGGTCCTGCCCTGGGACCACCTGGACTCCGGCCTGGACAAGGACTGGCTCTGGGAGGACTGGCAGGACGCCCTCGACGAGACCGAGGTCGAGGACTGCCGCTGGACCCCGTGCTTCGACTGCGGCGTGTGCCCGCAGCTCGACCTGGACATCCAGATCGGCCCGACGGGCAAGAAGCTGCTGCCGCTGACCGTCGTCAAGTAAGCGTTCCAGGCGCGCAAGCGTTCCACGGCTCGTGCCCCGGCCCGGCCCCGCAGCGATGCGGGGCCGGGCCGCGGCATGTGTGCGTCGGTGCCCATAACGGGCGCGAGGGGGAGAAAACCGTATGGAGCCCACGGGTGGGCCGTCACTGGTCAAGGAACACGAACGGCAGCGGGTGCCGGAGCCCTGCGCGCCGGGCGAGGGCTGTCTGACGCGGGTGGTCCGGGTGCCGGTACGCATCGTCGTACTGGTGCTCGTGGTGCCGGTGCGCATGGTGTGGGACGCGCTCGCGGCCTGCGGCCGTGCCCTGCACCGCGGAGTGCTGCGGCCCGTGGGGCGCGGGCTGTCCTGGCTGGGGCACGTCCTCGTCGTCGCGCCGCTGGCCTGGGTGTACCGCCGGGTCCTCACGCCGACCGGACACGGCATCGCCTGGGCCGCGCGGGCTTTCGGTACGGCGCTGCGTTGGCTGGCCAAGGCGCTGTTCTACTGGCCGTGGGTCGCTCTGTGGCGGTATGTGCTGGTGCCGGTCGGTGTGGCTGTCGGCGTGGCCGCGGCCTGGCTGGTCCATCACCTGATCGTGGTGCCGGCGCTCTGGTGCTACCGCTGGGTGCTCACTCCGGCCGGACACGCCTTCAGGTGGCTCGGGCGCGGCTTCGCCCGGCTGATCCGCGGGCTGGGGACGGGCCTGGCCTGGCTCGGCCGGCACCTGGTCGTGCTCCCCGCCCAGTGGTGCCACCGGTACGTGCTGACGCCCGTCGGGCACGGCATCGTCTGGGTGGCCCGCGGCATCGCGGCCGCCGTCGCCGCCCTCGTACGGTGGACGGTCGTCGTACCGGCCGTCGCGGTGTGGCGGTACGTCCTCGCCCCGGTGGGCCGGGCGGTCGGCGCCGCCGTGACCGTCGTCGTGCGCGAGACCGGTGCCGCGTTCGGGCACTGCTGGCGGGTGGCCGGGTACGTGTCCCGGGCCGTCGGCCGGGCCCTCGGCACACTCCTGCGGTGGATCTTCGTCGAGCCGTTCCGGTGGGCGTACCGCACGGTCCTCGCCCCGGTGGGCCATGCCGTACGCGACGGCCTGTGGCGCCCGGTGCGGCGCGCGGCGGGCGCGGCGGGCCGGTCCGTACGGCACGCGCTGGCCGCCGCCCGGCAGTCCGTCCGGCAGACCCGCGCCGACCTCCGGCGGGCCCTGTTCGGAGGACCGCGGCGGCCGGAGCGCGCCGCGGTGCCGGAGCCCCGGCGGGAACCCGCGGGGCCACGGGCACGTACTCTAGGTAAGACGTCCGGGCGCGACGTGTCCTCGCCTGGGCGGGGGCCCGGACCGGGCGACGCCGGGTAGGCGTCATCCGGACGGACCGTCCCGCCCCGCGCGGGGTGACGTCCGGCAGCGCCCTCACACCAAGGAGAAGTAACACTGGGCAAGCGACAGCCCGAAGGCCCGCCGCCCGCACCGGCGGTGCAGCGCATCCGACTGCGCTACACCAAGCGCGGCCGCCTCCGGTTCACCAGCCACCGCGACTTCCAGCGCGCTTTCGAGCGGGCGCTGCGCCGCGCCGAGGTCCCCATGGCCTATTCGGCGGGCTTCACCCCGCACCCCAAGGTGTCGTACGCCAACGCCGCGCCGACCGGTACCGGCAGCGAGGCCGAGTACCTGGAGATCCAGCTTGCCGAGCGCCGCGATCCGGCCATGCTCCAAGAGCTGCTGAACGAGTCGCTGCCGACCGGTCTGGACATCACCGACGCGGTGGAGGCCCGCACCTCCGGCCTCGCCGACCGGCTGCAGGCGTCGGTGTGGGAACTGCGGCTCGACGGCGTCGAGCCGGCCGCGGCGGCACGGGCCGCCGAGACCTTCCTCGCCGCCGAAGAAGTGCAGGTCGAACGCCGTACAAAAAACGGAATGCGGACCTTCGACGCGCGCGGTGCGGTCACCCGCCTGGAAGCCGTCGCCCCCGAGGGCGATAGGCCGGACGGCAAAGCCTGTGCGATACTGCGGCTGGTTGTTCGGCATTTGACACCTGCCGTACGACCCGACGACGTCCTGTCCGGCCTCCGAGCTACGGCCGACCTGGCGCCGCCGGTCCCCGCAGCGGTGACCAGGCTGGCGCAGGGGCTGCTCGATGAGGAGACCGGCGCGGTGACCGACCCGCTCGCGCCCGACCGCGACGCTGCCGAGGCCGGCACAACAACGGCCGCCGGCTGAGCGCCGCGAGGCGCCGGACGGTCCTGCTCAGGGCCGCCGTCGTCGCGTCGCCGATCAGCCAGGGAGCCACCCCGGCCCGGCAGACGCACTGACCAGCAGACTTTCGCCGGTCCCCGACCTTCGGGCCCGGCGAGCGAGACGACAGCTCCCGTGCGGCGCCCGCGCCCCGGAGGGCGGCACCGCGCAGCACCGGCGGGCCGCGTCCGGACCAAGGCGCGGCGCCCGGGAGCGTGACGGGAGAACCGCCCGCATGCTCGAACCCATTGAGCCCAACGAACCCAGCGGCCCTTCGGAGCAGTCCTCCGAGGGCGGCACCCCCAGCGACACGCTGCCGCCGCGCCGTCGGCGCCGCGCCGCCTCCCGGCCGGCCGGCCCGCCCTCGGGGGCGGCGAGCGCCTCCGCCGGGAGCACGGTGACCGCGGACAGCGGCACCGGGACCACCGGCAGCGCGGCCGCGAGCGCCGCGCAGGACGACCGGAGCGCCGCCTCCGCGGTCGTCTCCGGCGACGACGCCAAGCCGGCGCGCACCCGCCGCCGTGCCACCCGCAAGGCCACCGCCCCCGCGGGCTCCCCGCAGGCGGCCGAGGCCGCGCAGGCCCCCGCCGAGGCTCCGGCCGCCGCGCCGGCCCCGCAGGAGACGCAGCCGGCCGCCGAGGAAGCGGCGCCGAGCGCCCGCCCCCGCCGCCGCGCCCGCCGTGCCTCCGCCCCCGCCGGCTCGCCGGCCGCCGAGACGCCCTCCGAGGCGCCCGCCGCCGAGACGCAGCCCGCGTCCGGCAACGACGCCTCCGAGGCGCCCGCCGCCCCGGAGCAGCCCGCCGCGTCCGACGACGCCAAGCCCGCCCGTACGCGCCGCCGCGCGACCCGTAAGGCCACCGCTCCGGCCGGAGCGCCGCAGCCCGCCGCCGAGCAGCCCGCCGTGGCCGCCGAGGCGCAGGCCGACGGCGTGGAAGAGGCCGAAGAGACCGACGAGGCCGAAGAGACCACGGAGGCGCCGGCCGCGGCCGCCGAGGACACCAAGCCGGCCCGTGCGCGCCGCCGTGCCACCCGTAAGGCCACCGCCCCCGCGGGCTCCCCGCAGGCGGGCGACGCCGCGGAGGGCACCCAGGCCGCCGAGCCGGCCGCCGCCGCGCCGGCTTCCGGCTCCGGCGACGCGCCGCGCCGCCGCTCGCGCCGCCGTACCGACCGTGCGGCCGAGGCCGCGCAGCAGGAGCAGGCCACCGCCGAGCAGCCGCGCGCCGAGGCCGAGGCCGCGCCGGAGGAGCCCGCCCGCGGGTCCCGCCGCCGCGGCGACCGCCGCCCGCCGACGGCCGTGTTCCAGGCGCCGGTCTTCACCGAGCCGATGTTCCAGACGCCGGAGACCGCCGCCGCGGCGGCCGCCGCCGCTGCCGAGCAGGCCGCCGAGGAGCCCGCCGCCGAGCAGGACGAGCAGCCCGCGTCCGGCGGCCGCCGCCGTCGCCGCCGGGGTGCCGCAGCCGAGCCCGAGCAGCAGCCCGCGGCCGAGCAGGCGCCCGCCCCGAAGGCGGAGCAGGCCAAGCCCGTCCAGGACGCGCAGGACGTCCAGGACGACGAGGACACCGAGGACGACACCGACGACGAGCGCGGCGACGCCGCGCAGGGCGACGACGAGTCGGGCGACCGCCCCTCCCGCCGCCGCCGTCGCGGAGGCCGCCGCCGCCGTCGCGGCGAGGCCGCCGACGGCAGCGACGACCAGCCCGGCGACGACCGGCCGTCCGACGCCGGTCAGCCGGCCGCCGAGGAGGAGCAGGCCGAGCCGGCCGCGCCCGCCGAGGAGGACGACGACGACCAGCAGGGCGGCGGCTCCAGCAGCAGCCGCCGTCGCCGTCGCCGCCGCCGTCGCAGCGGCGACGCCGGTGACGGGGACGCCGCCCAGGGCGGCGACGACCCGGAGCGCACGGTCGTCAAGGTCCGCGAGCCCCGCAAGAAGGACGAGCCCTCCGACGAGGTCCAGTCCATCAAGGGCTCGACGCGCCTGGAGGCCAAGAAGCAGCGCCGCCGCGAGGGCCGCGAGCAGGGCCGCCGCCGGGTGCCGATCATCACCGAGGCGGAGTTCCTGGCGCGCCGCGAGGCCGTCGAGCGTGTGATGGTCGTCCGCCAGAGCGGCGAGCGCACCCAGATCGGCGTCCTGGAGGACGACGTGCTCGTCGAGCACTTCGTCAACAAGGAGCAGGCGACCTCGTACGTCGGCAACGTCTACCTCGGCAAGGTGCAGAACGTCCTGCCGTCGATGGAGGCCGCCTTCGTCGACATCGGCAAGGGCCGCAACGCCGTGCTGTACGCGGGCGAGGTCAACTTCGAGGCGCTCGGCATGGCCAACGGGCCGCGCCGCATCGAGACCGCGCTGAAGTCCGGCCAGTCCGTGCTCGTGCAGGTCACCAAGGACCCGATCGGCCACAAGGGCGCCCGCCTGACCAGCCAGGTCTCGCTGCCCGGCCGCTACCTGGTCTACGTGCCCGAGGGCTCGATGACCGGCATCAGCCGCAAGCTCCCGGACACCGAGCGGGCACGCCTGAAGCAGATCCTGAAGAAGATCGTCCCCGAGGACGCGGGCGTCATCGTCCGTACCGCCGCCGAGGGTGCCAGCGAGGACGAGCTGCGCCGCGACGTGGAGCGCCTCCAGGCGCAGTGGGAGGACATCCAGAAGAAGGCCAAGGCGGGCTCCACCAGCTCGCCGAGCCTGCTGTACGGCGAGCCGGACATGACCGTCCGGGTGGTCCGCGACATCTTCAACGAGGACTTCTCCAAGGTCATCGTCAGCGGTGACGAGGCGTGGGAGACCATCCACGGCTATGTCTCGCACGTGGCGCCGGACCTGGCCGACCGCCTCCAGAAGTGGACCTCGGACGTCGACGTCTTCGCGACGTACCGCATCGACGAGCAGCTGATGAAGGCGCTGGACCGCAAGGTCTGGCTGCCCTCCGGCGGCTCGCTGGTGATCGACAAGACCGAGGCCATGGTCGTCATCGACGTCAACACCGGGAAGTTCACCGGTCAGGGCGGCAACCTCGAAGAGACCGTGACCAGGAACAACCTGGAGGCGGCCGAGGAGATCGTGCGCCAGCTGCGGCTGCGCGACCTGGGCGGCATCGTCGTCATCGACTTCATCGACATGGTGCTGGAGTCCAACCGGGACCTGGTGCTGCGGCGGATGCTGGAGTGCCTGGGCCGCGACCGTACGAAGCACCAGGTCGCCGAGGTCACCTCGCTGGGCCTGGTCCAGATGACCCGTAAGCGGGTCGGCCAGGGCCTGCTGGAGTCCTTCTCCGAGCCGTGCGTGCACTGCAACGGCCGCGGCGTCATCGTCCACATGGACCAGCCGGCCTCGGCCGGCGGCGGTGGCGGCGGCAAGCGCAAGAAGAAGGGCAAGGGCGGCGGGTCCGGCCAGGACCACCCGCAGCACGAGCTCCAGCACGACCACCAGCACCAGGACGACCACCAGGACGCGGAGAGCGCGCGCGCCGGTGAGCACCCGGAGCTGGAGCCCGTCGCGGTGACCGAGGCGGAGCTGCAGCCCGCGGTGGCCGACACCGATGAGTGGTTCGGCAGCCCGGCGGAGGCCGAGGCGGCAGCCGGTGGCGTACGCGGCCGTGGCCGCCGTCGCGCCAGCCGCAAGGTGTCCGCCCCGGCAGGTGCCCCCAAGGCGTCCGAGGCCGCCGCGATCGTGGTGGAGGCCGCCGAGCCCGCCCCGGCCGCCGAGCCGGAGCCCGTCGTGGAGCCGGAACCGGCCGCGGAGCCCGCGCCGGCCCGTCCGCGCCGCCGTGCGACGCGTAAGGCGTCGGCCCCCGCGGGCTCGCCCAAGGCCGCCGAGGATGCCCCGGCGGCGGAAGCCGCACCGGAGCCGGTCGCCGAGCCGGCTGCCGAAGCGGTCGCCGAAGCCGCCGAACCGGCTGTGGAGGCCGCTGCGGACGCCGCCGCGAGCATGGACGCCGCTGTCGGCACGGAGGTCCCCGAGGCCGCCGAGGCCGCCGAGGAGGCGCCCGCCAAGAAGACCGCGGCGAAGAAGGCGGCCAAGAAGGCGCCCGCGAAGAAGGCGGCGGCCAAGAAGACGGCCACCACCAAGAAGGCGGTGGCGAAGAAGACCACCACCGCCAAGAAGGCCACGGCGGAGAAGGCCCCGGCCGCCAAGAAGGCCACCACCAAGAAGACCACCGCGAAGAAGACCACGACGAAGAAGGCGGCGGCCAAGAAGACCGCTGCCGCCGAGCAGGCCCCGGCCGCGTCGGTGTCGGCTTCGACGGAGGACTGAGCAGGACGGACCGCGTCCCGGGCCTTCGCGCCCGGGGCCGGTTTGACCCCCTGGTCAAGGCCCCGTAACCTTGACCGTCGGCGTCTATAGCGCGCCAAACCCCTGAGCAAACACCTCCCGGTCCGCCGGGGAGGCCGCTCATCCACTCGGAAGTCACGGGATCGTCATGAACCCGTGCGAGCGGCTGGCATCAGTGGTCCCTATCTAGCGAGAGAGTGAGATCCGCGTGTACGCAATCGTGCGTAGCGGCGGCCGCCAGCACAAGGTTGCTGTTGGTGACGTCGTCGAGGTTGACAAGATTTCTGCCGGCAAGGTTGGCGACGCGGTCGAGCTCTCGACGCTGCTCGTCGTCGACGGCGAGTCGGTTACCAGCGACCCGTGGGTGCTGGCCGGGGTGAAGGTCCAGGCGGAGATTGTGGACCACCACAAGGGCGCCAAGATCGACATCCTGAAGTACAAGAACAAGACCGGCTACCGCAAGCGGATCGGTCACCGCCAGCAGTACACGGCGATCAAGATCACCGGCATCGACTCGCCGGCGAAGTAAGGGACTGAGGAGACATGGCACACAAGAAGGGCGCATCGTCCACTCGGAACGGTCGCGATTCCAATGCTCAGCGGCTCGGCGTGAAGCGCTTCGGCGGTCAGGCCGTCCTCGCCGGTGAGATCCTGGTCCGCCAGCGCGGCACCCACTTCCACCCGGGCACGGGCGTCGGCCGCGGCGGCGACGACACCCTGTTCGCCCTGGCCGAGGGTGCGGTGCAGTTCGGCACCCACCGTGGCCGCAAGGTCGTGAACATCGTCCCGATCGCCGAGTGACCCACCACTTCGGCATCGAGCGATAGCTCAGCAGCACCACTTCGAGGGCGGACCGCCTCTCCCCGCAGTACGCGGGAAGGCCGGTCCGCCCTTGGCGTGTTAGTACAGAGACAATCCCGTCGTATCTGGAGGCATCCCCACCATGACCACCTTCGTGGACCGCGTCGAGCTGCACGTCGCCGCGGGTAACGGAGGCCACGGCGTGGCCTCCGTGATGCGCGAGAAGTTCAAGCCGCTCGGCGGCCCGGACGGCGGCAACGGCGGCCGTGGCGGCGACGTGATCCTGGTCGTCGACCAGGACGTCACCACGCTGCTGGAGTACCACCACCACCCGCACCGCAAGGCCACCAACGGCCAGCCCGGCGCCGGCGACCACCGCGCCGGCAAGAACGGCCAGGACCTGGTCCTGCCCGTCCCGGACGGCACCGTCGTCCTGGACCGCGCGGGCAACGTGCTCGCCGACATGGTCGGCCAGGGCACCACCTTCGTCGCCGGGCAGGGCGGCCGCGGCGGCCTCGGCAACGCCGCGCTGGCCTCCGCCCGCCGCAAGGCCCCGGCTTCGCGCTGCTCGGCGAGCCCGGTGAGGCCCGCGACATCGTGCTGGAGCTCAAGACCGTCGCGGACGTCGCGCTGGTCGGCTACCCGAGCGCCGGCAAGTCCTCGCTGATCTCGGTGCTCTCGGCCGCCAAGCCGAAGATCGCCGACTACCCGTTCACCACCCTGGTGCCCAACCTCGGCGTGGTCACGGCCGGTTCGACCGTCTACACCATCGCGGACGTCCCCGGCCTGATCCCCGGCGCCAGCCAGGGCAAGGGCCTGGGCCTGGAGTTCCTGCGGCACGTGGAGCGCTGCGAGGTGCTCGTGCACGTCCTGGACACCGCGACCCTGGAGTCCGACCGCGACCCGGTCTCCGACCTCGACATCATCGAGGCGGAGCTGGCCCAGTACGGCGGCCTGGACAACCGGCCGCGGGTGGTCGTCCTCAACAAGATCGACATCCCGGACGGGCAGGACCTCGCCGACATGATCCGCCCCGACCTGGAGGAGCGCGGCTACCGCGTCTTCGAGGTCTCGGCCGTCGCGCGCACCGGCCTCAAGGAGCTGTCGTACGCGCTGGCCGGCATCGTCGCCGAGGCCCGCGCCGCCAAGCCGGTGCAGGAAGCCACCCGTATCGTCATCCGCCCGAAGGCCGTGGACGACGCGGGCTTCACGGTCACCCCGGAGGGCGAGAACTTCTTCCGCGTCCGCGGCGAGAAGCCGGAGCGCTGGGTGCGCCAGACCGACTTCAACAACGACGAGGCCGTCGGCTACCTCGCCGACCGCCTCAACCGCCTCGGCGTCGAGGACCAGCTGCGCAAGGTCGGCGCGCACGCCGGCGACGGCATCGCGATCGGCCCCGAGGACAACGCGGTCGTCTTCGACTGGGAGCCGATGATGGCGGCGGGCGCCGAGATGCTCGGCCGCCGCGGCGAGGACCACCGCATGGAAGCGCCGCGTCCGGCCGCGGTGCGCCGCCGCGACCGCGAGGCGGCGCGGGACGACGCGGAGGACGAGTACCAGGACTTCCGTCCGTTCTGACGTCTCCGGCGGACGTCCGTACGTGCGCAAGGCCCCCGGGTGCACCCGGGGGCCTTTCCCGTGCCGTACGCCGTTTCGCGCCGCATCCCGGAGGGTTCCCACAGCGGGCGGCGAGGCGTGCCGTGGGAATCCGACGGGCGCCCGCCGGGCCCCCTGCCGTAGATTGCGGTGGTACGGAAACACCCGTACGGAACCTCCCGGACACGGGACCGTCCGTACGCGGCGGCGCACAGGCGAGCACAGGGGTAGGCAGTGGCAGGCGCAAGGCAGGACGTGACGGACGCCCGCAGGATCGTGGTCAAGGTCGGTTCGTCCTCGCTGACCACGGCGAGCGGCGGCCTGGACGCGGACCGGGTGGACGCGCTGGTGGACGTGCTGGCCAAGCACCAGGACAAGGAGATCGTGCTGGTCTCCTCCGGCGCCATCGCGGCCGGTCTGGCACCGCTCGGCCTGGACCGGCGGCCCCGCGACCTGGCCCGGCAGCAGGCCGCCGCCAGCGTCGGCCAGGGCCTGCTGGTCGCCCGCTACACCGCCTCCTTCGCGCGCTACGGCCGCCGCGTCGGCCAGGTCCTGCTCACCTCGGACGACACCAGCCGCCGCGCCCACTACCGCAACGCCTTCCGGACCCTGGACCAGCTGCTGGCCATGGGCGCCGTACCGATCGTCAACGAGAACGACACCGTCGCCACCGACGAGATCCGCTTCGGCGACAACGACCGGCTGGCCGCCCTGGTCGCCCACCTCGTACGCGCCGACCTGCTCGTGCTGCTCTCGGACGTGGACGGGCTCTACGACGGCGACCCGAGCCTGCCCGGCACCTCCCGGATAGCGCAGGTGAGCGGCCCGGCCGACCTGGAAGGCATCTCGATCGGCAGCGCCGGCCGGGCCGGCGTCGGCACCGGCGGCATGGTCACCAAGGTCGAGGCGGCCCGGATCGCCGCCGCGGCCGGCATCCCGGTCGTCCTGACCTCCGCCGTGCACGCCGCCGACGCCCTGGCCGGCGGCCCCACCGGCACCCACTTCCTGCGCACCGGCCGCCGCTCCGCCGACCGGCTGCTGTGGCTGGCGCACGCCTCCACCCCGCGCGGCGCGCTGGTGCTGGACGACGGCGCCGTCGAGGCCGTCGTCGAACGGCACTCCTCGCTGCTGCCGGCCGGTATCGCCGCGGCCGAAGGGGAGTTCAGCGCCGGCGACCCGGTCGAACTCCGGGACACCGCGGGCCGCGCCGTCGCCCGCGGCCTGGTCAACTTCGACGCGCGGGAGATCCCGCGGCTGATCGGCCGTTCCACCCGTGACCTCGCCCGCGAGCTGGGACCCGCGTACGAACGCGAGGTCGTGCACCGGGACGATCTGGTCGTACTGCACCACTGACGGCCGTCACAACAGGGAAACAAGTGGCAGGAAAGGTCCAAAGACCAGCCTTTCCACGGAGACCTTCTCGAAAATGCCCCCGCGACGGCCCGCGGGCTGGTCAACTTTGTTGCGGGGACGGCGTCCGGGGAGCGCCGTCCGCCGCGCGCGAGTGCGCGCCGTGAGACAGCAGTGCCGGACCACTGCCGAGGAACCGCCCGCGACCGGGCTCCGGAGCAGCGCGATCCGCGGTGACCCGGGCGGTCCGCACGCGGCGGCGCATCCGGCGGCGGGCCGGTGCCGGTGACGGACGACAGCACCGATCGGCTCCGCCCCCGTACGTACGAGCGGAGCGATACGCATAACAGGAGGCCGCCGGTGAGACGAGGGCGCTCAGGGGCGCTGCCCCGAGGGACGGCGGAGCGCACACTGACCAGCGTCGGACCCGCCGGACCGGCCGGCGGGTCCGCGTCCGGGGACCGTGCCGGGCCGGGCGGGGCGACGTCCGAGCGGCCGTCGCCCGGGCGCCGCGAGGCGTCCCGGCTGTGGCACGTCACCCTCAGCGTCTCGGGGGCCGAGGCCCCCGTCCAGGAGGTCCGGCGGGCACTGGAACAGCTCGCTCACGACCACCCCTTCCTGCTGACCAGCCGCTACGCCAACGACCACGCCGAGATCCGCTACTGGGAAGAGGCCCGCGACCTGCACGACGCCGCGGCGGTCGCCCTGCGGCTGTGGGGCGAGCACCGTTCCTCGGCCGGGCTGCCGCCGTGGGAGATCGTGGGCCTGGAGGTCATCGACCGGGAGACGTACCACCAGCGCGTCGCCGAGGGGTACGGGCCGCCGCCCGCGTCCCGGTTGGGCGTGCATCCGTACTAAGACCGGTACGGACGCCGGCAGGGGCACCTGTACGGGCGGGCGCCCGCACCGGCGGGCGGCGGGCCGTGCTCGTGGCCCGTGGCCCGTCGGGCGCGGACCGCGGCGTCTTGCCAGATGGAACGCGGCCGGACCGCGTTCCGCCGCCCGGTTACGCTTTCCGCCATGACCAGCGAATCAGCGCACCCCTCACCCGTCATCGAGACCGCCCGGCGCGCCAAGGAGGCGGCGGCCGTCCTGGCGCCGCAGCCGCGCACCGCGCGCGACGGCGCGCTGCTCGCCATCGCCGACGCCCTGGTGGCCCGTACCGAAGAGATCGTCGCCGCCAACGTCGGGGACGTCGCCAAGGCACGGGCCGCGGGCACCGGCGAGTCCCTGGTGGACCGGCTCACCCTGACCCCCGAGCGGGTCACCGCGATGGCCGCCGACGTCCGCGACGTGGTGGCGCTGCCCGACCCGGTGGGCGAGGTGCTGCGTGGCTCCACCCTGCCCAACGGCCTCGACCTGCGGCAGGTCCGCGTCCCGCTGGGCGTCGTCGGGATCATCTACGAGGCCCGGCCGAACGTGACCGTGGACGCCGCCGCGCTGTGCCTGAAGGCGGGCAACGCGGTGCTGCTGCGCGGCTCGTCCTCCGCCTACGCCTCGAACACGGCGCTGGTCGAGGTGTTGCGGGACGCGGTGGCGAGCGTCGGACTGCCGGCCGACGTCGTCCAGCTGGTGCCGGGGGAGAGCCGCGACTCGGTGCGCGAGCTGATGCGGGCGCGCGGCCTGGTGGACGTGCTGATCCCGCGCGGCGGCGCCTCGCTGATCCGTACGGTCGTCGAGGAGTCCACGGTCCCGGTGATCGAGACCGGCACCGGCAACTGCCACGTGTACGTGGACGAGCACGCCGACATCGACATGGCGCTGGACATCCTGATCAACTCCAAGGCGCAGCGGCCCAGCGTCTGCAACGCCGCCGAGACGGTGCTGGTGCACGCGGGCATCGCCGAGACGTTCCTGCCGCGGGCGCTGGAGGCGCTGACCCAGGCCGGCGTGATCGTGCACGGCGACACGGCGTGGCAGCAGGCCGGCCCCGGCCTGGTCGCGCCGGCCACGGACGAGGACTGGGCGGCCGAGTACCTCTCGTACGACATCGCCGCGGCCGTCGTGCAGGACCTGGACGCGGCGGTCGCGCACATCCGCCGCTGGTCCTCCGGGCACACCGAGGCGATCGTCACCACCTCGCAGGCGGCGGCCCGCCGCTTCACCCAGCTCGTGGACTCCACGACGGTCGCGGTCAACGCGTCCACCCGCTTCACCGACGGCAGCCAGTTCGGGTTCGGTGCCGAGATCGGCATCTCGACGCAGAAGCTGCACGCCCGCGGCCCGATGGGGCTGCCGGAGCTGACCTCGACGAAGTACGTCGTCACCGGGGACGGCCACACGCGCTGACGGTACGGGCGGAGGTTTCCGGCGGACCGGGACGGCGCCGGTCCGCACGCCCGTCCGCGGCCGGATTCCCGTCCTACCCGCCCACGACCGTCCGCCCCGGGCTAGTCTGGAGGAGTGCCGGACGACGTGGGGGGCAAGCCGTTCCCGGACGGCGAGGAGCCCGACGAGCACAGTCAGCCGAGCCACGGGGAAGCGGACGAGGACTTCGCCTCCGTGGTCCTCGACGAGGACTTCGTGCGGTCCGCGCGCTTCCACGAACCCACCGCGGTGGAACGGATGCTGGCCGCCGCCCAGGCACGCGCCGAGGCCGACGCCGCCCGCGGCCGCCCGGGGTACGGCACCGACCCGGACGCCGACGACGCCCCGGACGGCCGCCCCCGCGCCACGGGCCGCCGCTACGGCCGTGGCGCCGGCGCCGACCCCGGGCGGGGCGCGGACCCGGACGCGTACGGCCCCCACGGTCCGTACGGCCCGTACGGCGGCGCCCTGCGCCCGTACCGCGGCAGCGTCCGCTGGCACCGCCCGGTGGCCTGGGTGCTCGCCGTCCTCATGGGCATCGGTCTCGTCGCGCTCGCCTTCTCCGCGGTCTACCGCGGCGCGTCCGGGGACGCACGCAGACTCCGGCGCCCCCGCCCGCGACCAGCGGGGTGGAGGGCGTACCGCCCGTCCGCTCCAGCCTGGTGCCGTCGGCGTCCGCCTCGGCCGAGTCGACGCCACCACCCGCTTCCGCCGCTCCGCGCACCGGCTGAGAGCCCGGAGCCGCGCGCCCCGGGGCGCCGGGCGGCTCCCGCGCACGGGTGCGTCCGCCGCAAGCGGGGGCCGCAACTCCGGCAGAACCCGCCGAACTTGTCCCGTACCAGGGCGTTTACCGGCGCCTCCGCGGACCTACTCTTGTGGTATGGCCGGTGCTGGTGACCCTCCCGAAGGGACCCCCGAGGGCGCCGGGGGAGGCGGAGAGGACGAATACCGATCCGTCGTCTTCGACGAATCGTTCGTACGAGCTGCACGCCTTCAGGAGTACTCGGCGAGGGAGCGCATGGAGGACCACGCACGGGCCGTACGCACCCGGCACGCCTGGGCGCGGCTCGGCGGCGCCCGGCAGGCCGTGCTCCTGGCCCTGCTGATCGTCATCGCCTTCGGCACCGCTATCTACATGGGGGTCCGCCACCCCTACCGGCCCCCGAGCCGATGGCGGCGGAGCCGCTGCGGTCCACGGTCGTGCCGCTGGCGCCGGACGGCGCCGTGCCGGGCGGAAAACCGGCCGACCTCTTCGCGCGCAGCCCCGCGGCGCAGTACCGCATCGGCGCGGCGGGCGTGAACCTGCCCGCGGTCTCGCGGACCGAGCACTTCTCGGACGGTCAGGTCGTCTCCGCCCTGACCCTCGCCAAGGACTACCTGGTGCGCTCCTCGATCGACCCGGCCACCCTGACGGGCGGCTCCGTACGGCCGGTGGGGCTGCTGCTCGACCCCGGCCAACTCGACCAGTTCGACCGGAGCCTGGCGCATCCGGCCGACGACGGGCGGCACGCGGCCACCGGCTGGCTGACCCGCTTCGATCCGGACCAGGTGGAACTGGCCGACACCGATGTGCGGGTGACCGGCACGCTGTCGGCCACCGAGGTGGGCGCGGACGCGCTGGAGGTGAGCGCCGACTTCACCTTCGCCTACGCGGTACGTCCGGCTGGTGCTGGTGCTGGTGCTGGTGCTGGTGCTGGTGCTGGTGCTGGTACGGGTAGGGGTGGCGGTGCCGGGGCTCGCGACGGGGCCGGGACCAAGGCCGCGGCGGGGCAACAGGCCGCCGCCGCCTCGCTGTTCACCGTCCGCCGCGAACTGCGCTTCCGGATCAGCCGCGACGACCTGGACGACCACCGCCTGGAGGTGCTGCAGAGCAACCTCCAGGCAGGGCCGATGTCCTGCTCCGCCGACGCGTCGAGCACCTTGCGTCCGCTGCTCGCGGGGCAGCGCGCCGGGGACGCCGGGCCGGCGGCCACCGACCCGTACGCCCGCGGCCGTTCGAACACCGGGCTGTGCGGGAAGCTGGCGGCTACTTCCCAGCCGGGCCCGGCCCGTCCGGCCCGTTAGCGCCGTCCGCTCCGTTGGCGCCGTCCGGCCCGTTCGCACCGCCCGAGCCGCCCGTACCACCGGAACCGCCCGGCCGGGAGCCGCCGCGGAAGACCGTGTCCCGCAGCTTGCCGCCGAGGTCACCGGCACCGCCGGCGATGTCGCGCACCAGACCCATCAGCGGGTCCTTGCTGGTGCGCACCGACTCGGCGTAGTGCGCGGCGGACTCACGGAAGGAATCGGACACCGAGGTGTCCTTGTCCTCGTCCCTGCGCGGGTAGTGGCCGTCCATGATGCGCTGGTAGTCGCGGCTGGCCGCCCACTTCTTCAGCTCGGCCGCCCGCACGGTGGTGAACGGGTGGCTGCGCGGCAGCATGTTCAGCACCTTCAGCACGGAGTCGCGCAGGTCGCCGCCTGCCTCGTACTCCTCGGCCTGCTTCAGGAACGCGTCCACGTTCATCTCGTGCAGGTGGTTGCCGCCGGCCAGCTTCATCAGCCCGCGCATGGACGCCTGGAGATCCTGCCCGACCAGCAGCCCGGCCCGGTCCGCCGACAGCTCCGACTTGCGGAACCATTCGCGCAGCGCCGTCACTATCGCCATGATCGCGACGTTGCCCAGCGGGATCCAGGCGATCTTCAGTGCCAGGTTCGTCAGGAACAGCAGGATCGTGCGGTACACCGCGTGCCCGGACAGGGCGTGGCCGACCTCGTGGCCGACGACCGCGCGCATCTCCTCCTCGTCGAGCAGCTCGACCAGGCCCGTCGTCAGCACGATGACGGGCTCGTCCAGGCCGATGCACATGGCGTTCGGCTGGGGGTCCTGATTCACGTACATCGGCGGGACCTTCTCCAGGTCCAGGATGTAACAGGCGTCCCGCAGCATGTCGTTGAGGTGCGTGAACTGCTGGTCGCTGACGCGCACCGAGTCCGACAGGAACATCAGCCGCAGGCTGCGCTCCGGCAACAGGCCGCTGAGCGTCTTGAAGACGGTGTCGAACCCGCTCAGCTTGCGCAGCGCCACGAGCGCGGAACGGTCTGCCGGGTGCTCGTAGGCGCGGGACGAGATGCCGGGGAACCGCCTGCGGTCCCGGCTCGGTACGCGCTCGCTGCCGCCTGGGCTCTCCGTCATTGGGGCCTCCCCTGTTCGACTGCGTGTGATTCAGACTAGAGGACGCCACTGACAGCCATTTGGATGCCCAGGCGTACGCTGGCGAGCGCACCGGGGCCCGCAGATGCCCACATGCCCGTACAAAGGGAGCGCTTCAGTCATGCCGAACACGAGCGTGCTGCTCGCCGCCGCGGCGGAGACCTCGAAGAACGACGGCCCGGGATGGATCCTGCGCACCGTCCTGATCGTCGGCATCCTCGGCGCCGTGTTCCTCGCGTGGGTCCTGCTGCGCAATTACGGGAAGGACGACCACGACGGCCAGAACGGCCGCGACGACCGGGACTGACCCCGCCCCTTCCCGGCCTGCCCACCCGCCCGCGGACCCGGAGCGGCCCCCGCGGACGGGCGTGCGAGCGCCCTCCCGGCGGAGTCGGCGTGAGACCCGGGCGAGCTCGCGCATACGATGTGGCGGAAGTCTCTGTCCGACCCCATCCCGGATTGGTTCTGCCGACGATGAGCCTGCACACCACCGCACAGCACCTGGTCACCCTCGCCGAAGGCGGTCAGGAGGGCGGCGCGCACGAGAGCCTGAACCCGTTCGTCACGGGTGGCGGCGCCCTGATCGCCCTGCTCCTGCTGCTCTGGATCACCACCCGCTTCAACCGGGACCGCTGAGGGCGGGCACCGGGACCCCGGCACCGCGCAGCGCCCAGTAGGGTCTGCACGCATGGGAGAGCAGACAGGGCCCGTGAAGCGGCGGCTCGGAGTGATGGGCGGGACATTCGACCCGATCCATCACGGACACCTGGTCGCCGCCAGCGAGGTGGCCAGCCAGTTCCACCTCGACGAGGTCATATTCGTCCCGACCGGGCAGCCGTGGCAGAAGAGCCACAAGACGGTGTCGCCGGCCGAGGACCGCTATCTGATGACGGTCATCGCGACCGCGTCCAACCCGCAGTTCTCCGTCAGCCGGATCGACATCGACCGCGGCGGCAAGACGTACACCATCGACACGCTGCGGGAGCTGCACCAGCAGCACCGTGACGCGGACCTCTTCTTCATCACCGGCGCCGACGCGCTCGGCCAGATCCTGACCTGGCACGACGCGCCGGAGCTGTTCTCGCTCGCCCACTTCATCGGGGTGACCAGGCCCGGGCACGTACTCGCCGACCCCGGGCTTCCCGAAGGGGCGGTGTCCCTGGTCGAGGTGCCGGCGCTGGCCATCTCCTCGACCGACTGCCGGGCGCGCGTCGCCCAGGGGGACCCGGTCTGGTACCTGGTGCCGGACGGTGTCGTGCGCTACATCGACAAGCGCGACCTGTACCGCGAGGACCCGACCGGCCACGACGGCCGTTGACATCCGCTGCCGACGGCCGCCGACGACGACCGCCGACGGGGCTCACGGAAAGGGGCACCGGTGAACGACCGACACGACCCGTACGTGCCGCGGGACCCGTATGCCCAGGACCAGCAGGGGCAGCCGGGGTACACCTACGACGCCTACGGGCAGCCGGTGTACCCGGAGGCGCCGCAGCAGGCCGCGTATGACCAGTACGGGCAGCCGGTGGGTTACGACCCGTACGGCGCACCGGGCCCGTACGATCCGTACGGCCATCAGCAGCAGGGCGGGCAGCCGGGCACCGGGCAGCAAGGGCATCAGGACCAGGGCCACCAAGGCCAGGGCTACCAGGGGTACGGCTACGACCCGTACGGTCAGCAGCAGGTGCCGCAGCAGACGCCCCAGCAGGCGCAGTACCCCCAGCAGTACGACCCGTACGGGCAGCCCCAGCAGTTTCACCAGCCCCAGCAGACACAGCAGGGCCAGCAGACGCAGCAGCACGGCCTGCCGCAGCAACAAACACCGCAGCAGGCCCAGCAGCAACAGCAGCAGGGCTGGATCCCGCAGCAGTCGACGCAGCCCTCGTACGAGCAGGTCTCCTATCAGGAGCCGGAGCCTCAGCCGTACGGGCAGCCCGACCGGGAGACCGCCGAGCGGACCCCGCGCGACGGAGCCCCGGGTGGCACAGGCCGTGCGCCCGGCCAGGGGGCCGCACCGGGCCCCGGGGACGCTCCGGACACGGACTACCTCACCGAGCAGTTCTCGTTCATCGAGGAGCCGGCCGAGGACTCCGAGGACGTCATCGACTGGCTCAAGTTCACCGAGAGCCGTACCGAGCGCCGTGAGGAGGCCAAGCGGCGCGGCCGCAGCCGCAAGGTCATGCTGATCGTGCTGCTGGTCCTGCTGCTCCTCGGCGGCGTCGGCTACCTGTGGTGGGCGGGCAAGCTGCCCGGCCTCTCGGGTGCCGAGGCGGGCAAGGAGGCCGGGGGCGCCGGGGAGAAGCGCGATGTGCTCGTCGTGCACCTGAAGGACCCCAAGGGCAACAGCTCCACCGCGCTCCTCGTGGACAACGAGAGCACCCACAAGGGCACCACGGTCCTGCTCCCGAACAGCCTGGCGGTCTCCACCGAGGACGGCGGGTCCACGACGCTGGCCAAGTCGGTCAAGGACCAGGGCATCGACCCCACCCGGGAGGCCCTGAACACGCTCTTCGGCGCCGACATCAAGGCCAGCTGGCGGCTGGACACCCCGTACCTGGAGAACCTGGTCGAGACGACCGGCGGCATCACGCTGGACACCGACGCGACCGTCCCCGGCGCCAAGAAGGGCGACGGCCCCCTCGTCAAGCAGGGCAGGAGCCAGGAGCTGAACGGCCAGGCAGCCGTGGCGTACGCCACGTTCCAGGGGCCCGGCGAACCGCAGACCAAGCAGCTGGAGCGCTTCGGCCAGGTGATGCAGGCCACCCTGAAGAAGGTCTCCAGCGACGCGGACGGCGCCACGGCCACCGTGAAGTCGCTGCTCCAGGTGCTGGACCCGCCGCTCACCGAGGCCGAGCTGGGCAGCTCGCTCGCCCAGCGCGCCGAGCTGGCGAAGGCCGGCTCCTACGGGACCACCCTGCTGCCGGTGCAGCAGGACGGCACGCTCAGCCGGCAGGCGGCGGACGGTGTGGTCAAGGAGGTGCTCGGCGGCACGGTCAAGAAGGCCGACCCCAGCTCGACCCCGAGGGTCAGCGTCCAGAACGCCACCGGCAAGAAGGAAGCGACCGACAAGGCGCGGATCGCCCTGGTCAACGGCGGGTACTCGTTCGTCGAGGGCGGCACCGCGGCGGCCAGGCCGGCCTCCCAGGTGACGTACGCGGACGCCGCCCAGAAGGCGAAGGCCGAGGAGGCCGCCAAGACGCTGGGTCTGCCGGCCGGCGCGGTCAAGCAGGGCCAGACGGCCCCGAACGCCGACGTGACAGTGGTGCTGGGGCAGGACTACAAGGGCTGAGGGCGCCGGGCCCGCCGGGCCGGTGCTCGGCGGACCGAGGGCGGTACGGGGCATCACGGCCCCGGCCGCCCCGGCTCCGGGGCCGGGGCGCACCGCCCGTAAAGCCAGGTGGGAGTGTCGGCGGTCCGTGAGACCCTTGGTGGGTACCCGCGAGCCTGTGTCATGACCCCGGCCAGGCGCCCGCCGTCTGGCCGGGGTCATGACACAGGCTCCGTCCACCCGTCCCGAAAGCTGGATTGTGACCGCCACCGACCGCTCCATCGAGCTCATCCAGGCCGCCTCGCTGGCGGCCGCCGACAAGCTCGCGCACGACATCATCGCGTACGACGTCAGCGACGTGCTCTCGATCACCGACGCGTTCCTGCTGGCCTCGGCCCCCAACGACCGCCAGGTCAAGTCGATCGTCGACGAGATCGAGGAGCGGCTGAACAAGGAACTGGGCGCCAAGCCGGTGCGCCGCGAGGGCGACCGCGAGGCCCGCTGGGTCCTGCTCGACTACGTGGACATCGTCGTCCACGTCCAGCACAGCGAAGAGCGCGTCTTCTACGCCCTCGAACGCCTCTGGAAGGACTGCCCCGAGCTGGACCTCCCCGAGGAGGCCAAGGCCACCCGTGGCAAGGCCGCCGCGCACGCCGACGCCACGGCGGCCGAGCAGGACGGAGACCTGAGCTGAACGGCAGCGGGAGCGGCCGTGGCCGCCGGATAGTCCTGTGGCGCCACGGCCAGACGGCGTGGAACCTGGAGCACCGCTTCCAGGGCTCCACGGACATCGAGCTGACCGAGGAGGGCGTGGCGCAGGCGCGGCGCGCCGCCCGGCTGCTCGCGGCCCTCGAACCGGACGCGATCATCGCCTCCGACCTGCGCCGGGCCGCCGCCACCGCCCGTGAGCTGGCGGCCGTCACCGGTCTGGAGATCACGCACGAGGCGGGGCTGCGCGAGACGTACGCGGGCGCCTGGCAGGGCCTGACCCACCAGGAGATCGTGACGCAGTACGGCGAGCAGTACGCGGCGTGGAAGCGCGGCGAGCCCGTACGGCGCGGCGGCGGCGAACTGGAGACCGAGGTCGCCGACCGTGCGGCCCCGATCGTGGAGCGCAGCGCCGACAAGCTGCCGGACGGCGGCACCCTGGTCGTCGTCAGCCACGGCGGCACGATCCGTACGACCATCGGGCGGCTGCTGGGCCTGGAGTCCCACCACTGGGAGGGACTGGGCGGCCTGTCGAACTGCTGCTGGTCCGTGCTGGGGGAGGGCGCCCGCGGCTGGCGGCTGATGGAGCACAACGCCGGCACGCTGCCGGAGCCGGTGCTCGGCGACGACGCCTGAGCGGTCCCGCGGCCGGTCCCCGGGGACCGGCGGGCCGCCTCTCCGGGGGCCCGGAGCGGCCGGATTTCACATTTGGGCTGGTCGCAGGCTAGAGTTCTTCTTGTTCGCGGCGCCGCCGGGGAAAACCCCGGAGGATCGGAACAAGACCCGGGGCTATAGCTCAGTTGGTAGAGCGCCTGCATGGCATGCAGGAGGTCAGGAGTTCAATTCTCCTTAGCTCCACACCTCGGATGATCCCGTCTCCCTCTCTGGGAGGCGGGATCATTTCGTGCACGAACGGGCGCACGAACCGGTGCGTAACGGTGTAGACCTTGTCGGGATCCCGCCCTGCGGGACCGCGTGGCCGGCCCGCGTTCGACGCCTCTCCCTCCGGCGCTCCGGCCGCCGTACGGCGGTGTGCTGGTACAACGGGTACGGCGGCGGGACTGACCCGGTCGGCGGTCCGTGGCAGAATTCGGACGGCGCCGGCAGGGGAGGAGAGAACGCGATGCCCACGAGCATCATGGAGGAGGTCGACGACCTGCTCGATGCGACCGCTCCCGTGCAGAGCGCCGGCCCGCTGCCCGAGGACGCTCCCCGTCCGGCCCATCCCGCCCGCCCCGCCGACGGCACGCGCAGCACCGGCAGCGCCGTGCTCCAGTGCCCGTCCTGCGGCTCGGCCCATGTGGCGCAGGTGCTGGGCGACAACGGCGGCATCTCGTTCGTCTGTACGGCCTGCGGCCACAGCTGGAGCTGACTGATGGGCGCTCACAGCAGGAAATGCGACTGGTGCGGCAGCGGGACGCCGATCGTCCGGGACATGGAGCCGGTCAACCCCGAGTACCAGTACTGGTGCGAGGAGTGCGCGCGGGCCCTGGTCATAAAAGGCGACCCGATCGAGACGTACCGCGAACTCGACGGGGAGCCGATCTACGGGCGCCTGCTCGACGAGCACTGCACGCTGAAGCGTTTCTATTCGTTCGCGACCGCCTGAGCGCGGGCGGGTGGCCGGTGGGGGCGGTGGGCCGGGGAGCCCGCTGAGATGCCACGGCGGGCATCAGTGCGAAATTTCCCGTGGAAGGCGGAACTCCGTTCGAAGGGCGGGGCGTTGAACGCGTGAAGCTGCCGCCGGAGACGGCCGGCGGCACGGGGGAAGCGATACGGGGGTCGCATCGTGAGTGACGTGACGATTCATCCTGTCCGGGAAGCGTCGGTGGACCGGCCGTCCGACGCGCCGCACAAGCGGGAAGCCGCGGCCGGACTGACACCCTTCGTCGACGAGCTGCGCATCCCGCCCGTCCTGCGGCCCGGCCGCAAGGAGGCGCTGCGCGGCATCGACATCGACCAGACCGCCACCTGGGTCCGGCTGCACTCCGAGCTCCCGCCGACGAAGGTGTGGGCGTACGAGGGGCACTACCCGGGCCCGACGATCGAGGTGCGCCGTGGCCGGCGGCTCCGCATCAACTGGAACAACCGCCTCACCGGCGGCTATCCGGTCACCGCCGCCGAGGCCAAGCCCTCACAGAGCGCGCCCCGGCCCACCGAGGAGCCGGGCCGCGCGAGCAGCACCCTCGTGGAGGGCGTCGCCGACCTGCCGCCCTGGACGGTCACCCACCTGCACGGCGCGGTGACCGGCGGCGGCAACGACGGCTGGTCGGAGAACGCCGTCTCGCCCGGCGACTCCCAGCTCTCGGAGTATCCCAACGACCACCGTGCGACGTGCTGGTGGTACCACGACCACGCCATGGACATCACCCGGTGGAACGTCTTCGCGGGCCTGGCCGGGATGTACCTGATCCGCGACGACGAGGAGGACGTGCTGCAACTGCCCTCCGGCAAGCGGGAGATACCGCTCGTCATCCAGGACCGTAACCTCGACACGGACCCGGACGGCCGCCTGACGGGCCGTCTGCTGCACAAGACCCGGATCGTGACCGAGGACAAGGACGGGAAGAACGTCACCCTGCCCTTCACCGGCCCCTACACCCTCGTCAACGGAGTCATCTGGCCCCACGCCGACGTCGCGGCGTGCTGGTACCGCTTCCGCGTGCTGAACGCGGCGAACAGCCGCACCTTCCAGCTCCGGCTGGTGGACGACGCGACGGGCGCGCCGGTGACGGGCGCGGTGTGGCAGATCGGCTCGGACGGCGGCCTGCTGCCGCGGCCGGTCCCGGTGGACGGCCCGCTGCCGATGGCGTCCGCCGAGCGGATGGACCTGCTCATCGACTTCGGCCTGCTGCGCGGGCGTACGCTCCGGCTCGTCAACGCCACGCCCGGGGTGGCGTATCCGGACGTGATGCAGTTCCGGGTCGGCACCACGCAGGTGCGCGACCCGTTCGTGCTCCCGCAGGTGATCTCCCCGTCCTTCGAGCGGCTCACCCACGACTCGGCACCCCACCACGAGCACCGGCTCGTCGTCCTCACCCCGCCCGGCCCGGTCGGCAATTTCCACCCGGAGATGTGGGAGGTGGAGGAGATCCCCGACACGGGCTTGCAGTTCCCCGTCGAAGGAGTCGTCCAGATCCACGGCGCGGACGGAAAGACCCGCACGTACCGCCGTAAGGCCCGGATGTTCGACGACACGCTGGGCCACACGGTGCGGCACGGCGACTGGGAGCAGTGGAGCTTCCTGAACCTGGGCGGTGCCGGCGTCCACCCGATGCACATCCACCTCGTGGACTTCCAGGTCCTGAGCCGCGACCGCTATCCGGCGGACGGTGACCCGGACAGCCCGTACGACAACAAGGTCGGCGGCACCCGCGTCCCGCTCGAATACGGCGGCCCGGTCCCGATATCCCCGGGTGACCAGGGCTGGAAGGACGTCATACAGGTCCCGCCGGGCCAGATGGTCAACGTGCTCGCCCGCTTCCAGGGCGCGACGGGCCGGTTCATGTACCACTGCCATCTGCTGGAGCACGAGGACATGGGCATGATGCGGCCGTTCGTCGTCATGCCGCGCGAGGTGCTGAAGTTCCATCACCACCAGCCGGGCGGGCACGACCACGGCGCGCACTGAGGCGGGGGAGAGGCAGGCGCTGAGGCGAGGGCTGGCGCAGGGCCGGGGAGACGCCCCGGCTCAGCGTCCCGGCGTAACCGCCGCAAGCTCGGGTCCCGATGTGGCGCCCCGGCTCAGCGTCCCGGCGTGGCCGCCTCGGGACCGGCGCCCGGCGTGGCCTCGCCCTGCCCCGCGCTCGGCAGTGCCCCGCCTCCACCCGCACCGTCCCTCCGCACCAGCACGGCGGTCAGCACCAGGAAGACCAGCCCGGCGATCGGATAGATCCCGGACAAGAGCATCTGGCCGCCGTTCTGGCGCAGTTCCTCATGGTGGTGGTAGCGGTGCGGCACGAACCACAGCGCGAACGAACAGAAGAGGAGGCCCATCGCCAGCGTCCCCGCCCACCAGCGACGGCCGGCCCGGCTGCCGAAGCCGCCACGGCCGATCGCCTCCGAGCCGAGCAGGATCAGCATCGGTACGCCCCACACCCAGTGGTGCGACCAGGAGATCGGGCTGACCAGCAGCGCGGTCACGGCACAGGCGACGGCCGCCCAGGCCCGGCGGCCGCGCAGCAGCGCGCCGACCGCGGCGGACAGCCCGAGCACGGCCACGACGGCCGCGGCCGCCAGCCACCACAGGCCGGGGTCGTGGGTGTGCAGCAGCCGGGCCAGCGCGCCGCGCAGCGACTGGTTGGCGGTGATCTCCACCTCGCCGACCCGGTCGGCAGCGAAGATGATCTCCGTCCAGAAGCGGCGGGAGTCGTGCGGCAGGACGAGCGCGGACAGCAGCGCGGTGCCCAGGAAGGTGAGACAGGCCACGGCGGCCTGCCGCAGCCAGGGGTTCCACGCCTCCCGCGCCCCCGCGCCCGCCCGCAGCCGCTGCCAGGCCCGTACGAGCCCGGCCAGCGCGAGGAAGACCGCGAACAGGGCCGGGGTGAGCTTGATACCGGCCGCCAGCCCGATGCCGATCCCGGCCCACCGGTTGCTGTCCTTACGGGTCAGGTCCCACAGGACCAGCACGGCGAGCAGCAGGTTGATCTGCCCGTAGCGCAGCGTCGTCCACACCGGCTCGCACCAGACCAGCAGCGCCGCCACCCCCAGCGCCGCGGCGAGCGGCGGCACCCGCTTCGGCCGCCCCACGAGCCGCAGGCCGAGGTGGACGACGGCGACCAGCAGCAGGAGGTTGCCGAGGGTGGCGAGGGTACGCATCTCCGGTACGCCGACCAGCGTGAGCGGCGTGAACAGCAGCGCCGCGAAGGGCGGATAGGTGTTGGGCAGGTGCGCCGAGGTCGCGACCATGTCGTAGAGGTCCTCGCCGTTGCGGGCGGTCCAGCCCTCGGCGCGGTAGACCATCAGGTCGACCATCGTCACGTGCGCCAGCCGCTGCGCGACCCAGAAGGCGGCGAAGGACAGCACACAGCCGACGGCCGCCACCAGCAGCGGACGGCGACGGACGAGGTCCCTCAGCGGGGAGGAACCGCCGGGTGCAGCGGACTGTTCCAGCTCCAGCGCGGACACGGCGTACAGCTCCCCAGGACGAATCGGGCACGGCCCGCCGACAGTACATCGCCCCCTCGCCCGGGGCCCCAGGACAACCGATTTGGCAGAAGGCGGGGAGGGCCGTGTAATGTAGGCGATGCCGCAGCGGGGAGCCGCAAGGAAAAGAACCGCGGCGGACCACAGCGAGGGGCTATAGCTCAGTTGGTAGAGCGCCTGCATGGCATGCAGGAGGTCAGGAGTTCAATTCTCCTTAGCTCCACAGAAGGATCAACAGTGAGGCGACTCACAGAGATCCACGAGATCCCGTCCGGTCTGGATGACCGGGCGGGATTCTGCGTTTTCCGGAAGTCCTTCCCCCGCAGGCGTCGATGGATCGCACTGCGTCGTGGCCCCTCCCTCAGGCTCCCTCAGAACTTCTCCAGCTCAGGTTTTCTCCAAGCGCAGGGCGAGGGCGGGGCAGCGGCTGACCGCGCGCTGGGCGCGTTGGTGGAGCCGGGGCGGTAAGGCGGTGTCCGGGATGAGGGGGTAGCCGTCCGGGTCGAGGCGTACGGCTTCGGGGAGGAGTCTGGCGCACAGGCCGTGCCCTTCGCACAGGGTCCAGTCCACCGCCAACCGGCCCGTGGCAGCCGTCGCGCCCGCAGTACCCGTGCCCGTACCGTCGGCCGCGTCGCCCGTCTCCGGTGCGGGGAGAGGGAGTACCGCGGCGGTCTCCCGGCCGCATCCGCCGCCCAGGGTGTGCGCGGCGAGATCGTCGGGGAAGGCGTCCAAGGCGGAGAGCATGAACCGCACGGCGCCGTCGGGGTGTTTGCAGGCGCCGCGCCCGTTCACGGTCTGCGTGGCACGCCGTACGCCTTCCAGTGCTTCCTGGCCGCCGCCCGCCAACGTGTCCGCCAGCGCGCTCGCCAGGGAAGGCAGGCCCAGGCGGCAAGGCCCGCACTGGCCCGATGACTCAGCGGCGAGCCAGCGCGCTACCAGCAGGGTTTCGCCGAGTGGGCAGGTGCCGGCGGGCACCGGCAGTACCGCGCCCGCGCCGAGCGCTCCGCCAACGGCCGCGAGTGCTTCGCGGGTGACCACCGTCGCGTACGCGGTCGTGGCGGCCAGCCAGGCGCCGTGGTAGCCGCCCACCAGGACGCCGCCGGGGGCCGGGTCGGCGGCACACACCTGGAGGACGTACGGAAGCGGCACCCCGCTCGGTGCCTCGACGACGGTGGGGGAGGGCACCGCGCCGGACACGGTCAGGAGCAGGGTGCCGGGTTCGTGGGGCGCCCCGGTCGCGGCGTACCGGTCGGCGCCCGTCCGGGCCGCGACGGCGAGCTGCGCGAACGTCTCGGCGTTGGAGAAGAGCGTGGGCGCGCCGCCGAGCCCGGACTCCGCAGCCCGCACCCGCCGCCCCGGCGGCAGCGCCGGTCCGCCCTCCGCGGCCCGGATCAGCGCGGACGCCTCGCCGGAGACGAGCCGTTCCGGTACGCGGACGAGCCGGGCGCGCAGCGACCGCCCGCGCCGCCGGTCGCTCAGGCCGCGCTCGGCCAGCGCGTCCCGCACCGACCGCTCGGCCGCGTCCTTGGTCACACCCACCACCAGCGTGCGGGCGCCGAGCGCGTCGGCGGCGAGCAGCGCGCCGTCCAGGACGAGGTGTGGCGCGCGGCACAGCAGGACGGTGTCCTTGCGGCACGCGGGCTCGCCCTCGCAGCCGTTGACGACGACCGCGGGCCGGACGCCCGAGCGCCGCGCGTGGTGGGCCACCGCCTCCAGCTTCCGTACGAGGGGAAGCCCGCGCCGCCACGACCGCGCAGCGCGATGGCGCCGGCCAGCTCGGCCAGCCGGTCCGCCGACAGGGACGGCGATGAGCCGTGGACGAGCAGGTGGGCCCGGCGGTCGAGACGCTCGCCCTGGTCGAAGCCCGCGGTCAGCCGGGGCGGGCCGATGGTCTGGACGGGCGGTACGTCGGGCAGCGGGCCGGTCATGATCGGCTCCTGCCGTGCGAGGCGGGCCGGGCGGGGACGATGTGGAGCGCGTGCCGGCCGTACGGCGGTGAGGAGTCAGGTGGCGAGGCTCCCGGATACGAGGTGAGAGGTGACGAGACATCCGGATACGAGGAGTACGCCGGCGGGGAGTCCGGGGACGAGGGGTACGGCGGTGGGGAGTCCGGGGACGTGGGGTGCGAGTACGGGTACGCGGGGGGTGGCGGAGGCGGCGGGGCATCGGCAGAACGGGCGCGCAGGCGGGCCCGGAGGACGTGCGGGAGGAAGGTGCGCGCCAGGAGGGCGGCGGCGACCGCCGCCAGGGACAGCGCGTACCCGGTGGTGACCCACCCGGAGGGGGCGCGACCCGACTTCAGGCCGTGGACGAGCCCCAGGCACCAGGCCGGGTACGCGCAGGCGTGCAGGGCGCGCCAGCGCTCCGAGGCCCGGCCGCGGCCGGCGAAGGCGCTGCGGAGCGCGCCGGTCGCGGCGGCCAGCACCATCAGGTAGCCGGCCACGGCACCGAAGCCGATCAGTGTGGAAGCGTCGGCGGGCGTCCTGGTGAACGGCAGCAGCGCGTTCAGTACGTACGCGTGCCCCTCGGCGACCTTGACCGCGATGTGCAGGGCCAGGAAGCCGAGCGAGGCGGTGCCCAGGGCCCGGTGGACTCCCTGGGCGAGCAGTCGGCTGCGGGGGAGCAGGACCGTACGGCCCGCGGCGACCAGCCCCCAGACGACCGCGGCCGTGAGGGAGACGAGTGCCAGCACACCGCCGGTGAAGTCGAGGAAGCCGCGCAGCGGGTCGGTCCCGGAGAGCAGGAGGAGAGCGAGAGCGGCGACGGCTCCGGCGGCGGCCGCGGGACGGCGGCGCAGGCGGGGGCGGCGCGGGACCGGGACCGGGCCTGTCATCGGGCCCGGAGGGGCGGTGTGGCGCGGGCCGTCCCGGGGGCCGTGACGGCGCGGGCGCGGGCCGGGGGACGGGCGGGACAGGCCCGGGAGGCCGTCCGGAAGGCGGAGCGGGAGGCGGACAGGGAGGCGAGGTAAGCCGGGGGGCCGCGGGCCGGGGGCGACGCGGCTCTTGCGGTGGGGGCGCATGCGGGAAAAGTAGGGCGGGCCGGGGTCCGGGAGGCGGGCTTTCCGTAAGCGGCGTGCTGCGGGGCGGCGCGCTGCTACCGTCGGGTGCCGGGTTTGTTCGAAGGAGCCGGGCCATGTGCCGCCCGGTGCCGCCAGAGGCGTTGCTTCCGCGTGCTTCCGCCCGCCCCGGAAGTTCCCGCCCGTAGGCGCGTGCCCCTTCGCCAGTTGGACGGCTCCCAGCGGGCCCGGCGGCCCCTGCGGTACCCTGACGCCATGCGTGCCGTACGCCTTCTGCTTAGCGGGCCGCGCTGATCAGTACCGACCGGTGAGCTTCCGGTCGGCATCGGCGCGGCGTCCCCTCCTGTGCGAGGGGTCTTTTTGTTTCCGCAAAAGTCGCACTTTTTCGCAGTAGCCGCAGGCAGAGACGACCGATGGAGCTTTGAGGACGATGACCGAGACGACTTCGGCTGCCGAGGTGGCAGCGCCGCACCGCTACACGGCAGCGCTGGCCGCCGACATCGAGGCGCGCTGGCAGGACTTCTGGGAGGCGGAGGGCACGTACGAGGCCCCGAACCCGAAGGGCGACCTGGCGGGTGACCCGGAGCTGGTGGCCAAGCCCAAGAAGTTCATCATGGACATGTTCCCGTACCCCTCGGGTGCGGGCCTGCACGTGGGCCACCCGCTCGGCTTCATCGCGACCGACGTGTACGGCCGCCACCTGCGCATGACCGGCCACAACGTGCTGCACACCCTGGGCTTCGACGCCTTCGGCCTGCCCGCCGAGCAGTACGCCGTGCAGACCGGCACGCACCCGCGCGTCTCCACCGAGGCCAACATCGTCAACATGCGGCGCCAGCTGCGCCGGCTGGGCCTGGGCCACGACCCGCGCCGCTCCGTGGAGACGATCGACCCGGACTACTACAAGTGGACCCAGTGGATCTTCGTCCAGGTCTTCAACTCCTGGTACGACGCCGACGCGAAGAAGGCGCGCCCCATCGCCGAGCTGGTGGCGCAGTTCGAGGCCGGAGAGCGTACGACGCCGGACGGACGCCCCTGGAACGCGCTGAGCGCCGCCGAGCGCGCCGAGATCCTGGGCGAGTACCGCCTGGCGTACGCCTCGGACGCGCCGGTCAACTGGTGCCCCGGCCTGGGCACCGTGCTGGCCAATGAGGAGGTCACCGCCGAGGGCCGGTCCGAACGCGGGAACTACCCGGTCTTCAAGGCCAAGCTGCGCCAGTGGAACATGCGCATCACCGCCTACGCCGACCGCCTGCTGGAGGACCTGGACGGGCTGGACTGGCCGGACGCCATCAAGCTCCAGCAGCGCAACTGGATCGGCCGCTCCGAGGGCGCGCGGGTGGACTTCCCCGTGGGCGACGAGAAGATCACCGTCTTCACCACCCGTCAGGACACCCTGTTCGGCGCCACCTACATGGTGCTGGCGCCCGAGCACGAGCTGGTCTCCGGTGAGCGTTCGATCGTCCCGGACGCCTGGCCCGAGGGCACCCACGAGGTCTGGACCGGCGGGTACGGCACCCCGGCCGAGGCCGTCGCCGCGTACCGCAAGCAGGCCGCGGCCAAGTCGGACGTCGAGCGGCAGGCCGAGGCCAAGGACAAGACCGGCGTCTTCACCGGCGCGTACGCGACCAACCCGGTCAGCGGCGAGCGCGTCCCGGTCTTCATCGCCGACTACGTGCTGATGGGCTACGGCACCGGCGCGATCATGGCCGTCCCGGCGCACGACAGCCGTGACTTCGCCTTCGCGCGCGCCTTCGAGCTGCCCATGCGCTGCGTCGTGGAGCCGTCGGACGGCCGCGGCGAGTCCCCTGCCACCTGGGACGACGCCTTCGACTCCTACGAGGCGAAGATCGTCAACTCGGCGGGCGCCGACATCGCGCTGGACGGCCTGACCGTCCCGGACGCCAAGATCAAGATCACCGAGTGGCTGGCCGCCGCCGGCATCGGCGAGGGCACCGTCAACTTCCGCCTGCGCGACTGGCTGTTCAGCCGCCAGCGCTACTGGGGCGAGCCCTTCCCGATCGTCTACGACGAGGACGGCGTCGCGCACGCGCTGCCCGAGTCGATGCTGCCGCTGGAACTGCCCGAGGTCGACGACTACTCGCCGCGCACCTTCGACCCGGACGACGCCGACACCCAGCCCGAGACCCCGCTGTCCCGTAACGAGGACTGGGTCAACGTCGAGCTGGACCTGGGCGACGGCCCGAAGATGTACCGCCGCGAGACCAACACCATGCCCAACTGGGCCGGTTCCTGCTGGTACGAGCTGCGCTACACCGACCCGCGCAACGACACCGCGCTGGTCGACCCGGAGGTCGAGCAGTACTGGATGGGCCCGCGCGAGGGGCAGCCGCACGGCGGCGTCGACCTGTACGTGGGCGGCCAGGAGCACGCCGTACTGCACCTGCTGTACGCGCGGTTCTGGTCCAAGGTGCTGCACGACCTGGGGCACATCGCGTCCTCCGAGCCGTTCCACAAGCTGTACAACCAGGGCATGATCCAGGCGTTCGTCTACCGGGACAGCCGCGGCATCGCCGTACCCGCCGCCGAGGTGGAGGAGCGCGACGGCGCGTACTACTACCAGGGCGAGAAGGTCAGCCGCGTCCTGGGCAAGATGGGCAAGTCCCTGAAGAACGCCGTCACGCCCGACGAGATCTGCGGGGAGTACGGCGCGGACACCCTGCGCCTGTACGAGATGGCGATGGGCCCCCTGGACGTCTCGCGTCCGTGGGACACCCGCGCCGTGGTCGGCCAGTACCGCCTGCTGCAGCGGCTGTGGCGCAACGTCGTGGACGAGGCGACCGGCGAGACCACCGTCGTCGACGCCGAGCCGGACGAGGACACGCTGCGCGCGCTGCACAAGGCGATCGACGGCGTCGGCCAGGACATGGCCAACCTGCGCTTCAACACCGCCATCGCCAAGGTGACGGAGCTGAACAACCACCTGACCAAGGCGGGCGGCCCGGTCGCGCGCTCGGTGGCCGAGCGCCTGGTGCTGCTGGTCGCGCCGCTGGCCCCGCACATCGCCGAGGAACTGTGGCGCAAGCTGGGCCACACCGAATCGGTCGTCCACCAGGACTTCCCCGTCGCCGACCCGGCCTACGTGGTCGACGAGACCGTGACCTGCGTCGTGCAGATCAAGGGCAAGGTCAAGGCGCGCCTGGAGGTCTCGCCGTCCGTCTCGGACGCGGACCTGGAGGCGGCGGCGCTGGCGGACCCGGCGGTCGTGGCGGCGCTGGGCGGCGCGGGCATCCGCAAGGTGATCGTGCGGGCGCCGAAGCTGGTGAACATCGTTCCCGCGTGAGGCGCTGATCCCGTCGCCGGAGCCCTTCGGGGCGTGGCTGGATCCGGACGGTCGCCGGGCTCTCCGGAGCGTGACTGAGGGATGACCACTACGGGCAGGTTGGGGGTTCGAAGGGAACCCCGGCCTGCCCGTGGCGTTTACGGTGGAAGAGCCGGGACCCCGGCGCCTCCGCCCACCGTGCCGTCGCCATCGAGGAGTAACCATGGAAGCCGTCGCCGCGATCTTCGGGCTCCTCTTCCTGCTGTTCGTCGCGGCCGGTGTCTTCGTCACGGTCAAGGCCGTCAAGGCGGCCAAGCGCGGGGTGGACCGCGGGGTGGCACAGGCGCGCCGGACCGTCGAGGACACCACCCTCAGGGCCCGCCAGTTCACCCAGCCCGGCGTGGCCGGTGAGCTGGCCCAGCTGCGGCTCTCGCTGCGTACGTCCATGCGGGCCACCCAGGACGCGCTGCACACCGGCGCCGAGCAGGACACCTCGCTGACCGAGGCGCTGGGCCTCTTCGAGCGGCTCAGCGCCCACGGCCACGAGCTGGACGACGAGCTCAAGCGGCTGGAGCGGGAGCCCGCCAAGGCCGGCATCGCGGCCCGGCTGCCCGAGCTGCGCGAGCGGCTGGAGCGCATCACGCACTCCGCGGAGTCGCTGCGGTGGGCCGCCCGGGACCGCGCACGGCAGTTCGCCGACGACGACCTCGCCGCGCTCGGCGAGCAGATCGACATGGAGGCCGGAGCCCTGCGGCACTGGTCGAAGGAGCCGCTGGAGGACCGCATCGAGGCGTCCGGGGGCGCGTCGGCGGCCGCCGGGGCGGGGGCGTCCGGGGGCGCGTCCGGGGCTTCTTCGGAAGGGGCGGCGGCGGGGCGTAAGTCCTGGGGAGCCGCCGAGGACGAGACTCCCGCCATCACGGCCCGTGACCCGCGTACGCAGCCCACGTACGCATGGCAGAAGGCGCCGCGTACGGAGCGGACGACCTGAGGGCGGAAGGGCGGGCGGAGGGCCCTTGGTGCCGACCGGGCCGGTGACGTCGATGTCGACCGGATCGGTGACGCCGGGCGGGTTCCTGATGCTGACGGGGCCGGTGAGGCTGGGCGGGCTCCCGAGGCCGGGCGGGCTCCCGAGGCCGGGCTGGCTGTTGTGGCCGGGCCGGTGACGTCGGTCGGGCCGGTGGGCGCGGGTCAGGCAGACGGTTCCACGCGGGCCGGGTGGGCTGATCGCGTCGGCCGAGGCGAGCAACCGGCAGCCGCCGCCGGGCGTCTTCCTCCCGGTCCGGCCGGTGCCGGCGGATCTTGGTAGGGGCCCGCACTGTCGGCCTCCGGGATCCCCGGATAACCTCCCAGTCATGTCCCGCCATGTCGCGATCGTCACCGATTCAACGGCCTACCTGCCGCGGGCGGCACTGCGGCGCCACCGGATCACGGCGGTACCGCTCACCGTCGTCCTCGGCGACCAGGCCCTGGAGGAGGGCACCGAGATTTCGGCGAGATCGGTCGCCCAGGCCCTGCAGAAGCGCAAGTACGTGACGACATCGCGGCCGAGCCCCGAGGCCTTCGCGTCCACCTACCGGGCCATCGCCGAGGCGGGGGCCGCGAGCATCGTCTCGCTCCACCTGTCCTCGGAGTTCTCCGGCACGTACGACGCGGCGGTACAGGCGGCCGCCGCGGCCCCCGTACCGGTGCGGGTCGTGGACACCGGCATGGTCGCCATGGCGCTCGGCTTCTGTGCCCTGGCGGCGGCCGAGGCCGCGGAGACCGGCGGCAGCCTGGACGAGGCGGTGGCCGCGGCCGAGAAGCGCGCCGAGCAGACATCCGCCTACTTCTACGTCGACACCCTCGACTACCTGCGACGGGGCGGCCGGATCGGGGCGGCGCAGGCGCTCCTCGGGTCAGCCCTCGCGGTCAAGCCCCTGCTCCAGCTCGCCGAGGGGCGGATCGACCTTCTGGAGAAGGTCCGTACGGCTTCGAAGGCGATCGCCCGGCTGGAGGAGATCGCCGTGGAGCGGGCCGGGGAGGCGCAGGTGGACATCGCCGTACACCATCTCGCGGCGGCCGAACGGGCGGACGCGCTCGCGGAACGGCTGCGTGAGCGGGTGCCGGGGCTGGCCGAGCTGCATGTGAGCGAGGTGGGAGCGGTGATCGGGGCGCACACGGGGCCGGGGCTGCTGGGGGCAGTGGTCTCGCCGCGTTAGCGCGGAAGTCCTCCTTCGGGTGACGCGGTTATCCACAACGAGCCGGTTATCCCCGGGATGTGACGGCTCGCAGCGGGCTCGGCGCGAAGTGCCTAACGTTCGTGGGCATGACGCCGCAATCACTCTCTGTAACTGATTCGTCCGGTCGGTCCGCTACCGGCTCTGGTCCAGACTTCGGCTCCGGTCCAGGCTCCGGCTCCGGTCCAGGTTCCGGCTCGGGTTTCGGCCCCGGCTCGCACTTCGGCTTCGGGCCCGACCCCGGTTCCGGTTTCGACCCGGACCCCGGTTTTGACCCTGGCACCGGTTTCGACCCTGGCACCGGTTTCGACCCTGGCACCGGTTTCGACCCGGGCACCGGTTTCGACCCGGGCCCCGGTTTCGGGTCCGGGCTCGGCCTGGCCTCCCGGCCCGACTTCGCTCCGGATCGCGGCACCGATGCCCCGCCCTCCCGCCGGAGGACCGTGCGTGACGCGGTGCACGGGCGCGCCGCCCGGCGTGCGGAGACCGCCACTGCGGTACGTACGCGGGCCGCGGGCCTCTTCCGGGGCCCACCCGGCCCGGACCGGCGCGCGAGCCCCGCGCAACCGGGCGGCAGCCCACCGTCCTCGGGCGATCCGTCACCTCCGGGCAGCCCGCCGACTCCGAGCCTCCCGGAAAGTTCTGCCGCCGCAGATGCTCCAGGCATCACAGACACCACTTGTACCGCAGAAGGCCCAAGCGCCCGAGAGACCCCAGGCGCCCCAGGCGCACCAGCCGCTGACGACCTGACCGATGACCGGCCCCAGGGCCCCCGCGAAGGCGCGCGTCCCGACCGTGTCGCCCGGCTGGCGCTCGCCGTGCGGGAGCGGCTGCCGCTGTGGGTGCAGTCGCGATGCGCGATCGCCCCGAAAGCGCTGGCTGCTCTGGCCGTGGTGTTCGCGGTGGCGGTGGCCTTCGCGGCCCATCACTTCTGGGTGTCCCGGCCCGAGCCCGTCCGCGTACCGGCCGCCGCCCGGGCCCCGGCGCTGTCGGCTCCGGCTCCCGCACCGCAGCCACAGGTGGCGGCGCCGCCACCGGGAGGCGCGCCGCCGACCGTCGCGGGGCGGCTGCTCGTGGTCGACGTCGTCGGGAAGGTGCACCGTCCCGGCATCCACCGGCTGCCGCAGGGAGCCCGCGTCGCCGACGCGCTGCGCGTGGCGGGCGGGGCGCTGGACGGTGCGAACACCCGAGGACTGAACCGGGCCCGGCTGCTGGTGGACGGCGAGCAGATCGCCGTGGACGCCCCAGGGGCCGTGCCGGGCGCGGGCCCCGGAGCGGCCACGGGAGCCGGGGCCGGAGCGGCTTCCGGGGCGGGCACCGGCGGTGGTGCGGCGTCCGGAAGCGCCGGCGTGTCCGGTGGTACGGGCGCCGGAGCCGCGCCCGTCAGCCTGAACTCCGCGACCGCGGAACAGCTCGACGGCCTCCCCGGAGTCGGCCCCGTCCTGGCCCGGCACATCATCGAATACCGCACCGCACACGGCGGCTTCACCTCCGTGGAACAGCTCCGCGAAGTGAACGGCATCGGCGACCGCCGCTTCGCCGACCTGCGGCCGCTGGTCCAGCCATGACCCGGCACCCCACCACGCCGCCTCATCCGCCCCCACGACCCCATTCGCCTTCACGGCCCCAGCCGCCCCCACCGCCCCAGCCCTCCGGCCCCCACACCGCACCCGGCACCATCTCCGCCCGAACGGCCGCCCCGACGGCCGCCCGCACCGCCGTCCACGCGACGGCATCCTCCCCTACGGCGCCGCCGACCCCCGCCGGCCGGACGAAGCCGTCGATCTTCGACTGGCCGGGCCCGCGGCGGCCGCGTGGGGCGCGGCGGCACTGGCCCTGGGGTGGTCCGGCGGCTCGGTGGCGGCGGCGTGTGCCGTGGCCGCGGTGCTGGCGGCGATCGTGGTCGTCATCGCGGTCCGCCGGCCACGGCGGCGGGCCACCGGGGCCTTGGCCGCCCTCGCCGCGGTGCTGCTGGGCGCGGTCGCCGGAGCCGCGTCCGCCGCTCTGCACGCGGCGGACGTACGGCGCGGTCCGCTGCCGGAGCTGGCGCGGCGGCACGCCCCGGTCACGGCCGAGGTGGAGCTGACCGGCGATCCGCGGCTGACCCGCCCACGGGTGAGCGGCGCCCGCCAAGCGCCGCCCGCCGTCGTGTTCACCGGAGACGCCCTCCGCGTCACCGCCCCGGACGGTTCGGTGACCGCCACCCGTACCCCCGTACTGGTCGTCGTGCACCGCACGAAACACCTCGCCGACTGGCAGCGCCTCCTGCCCTCGACGCGCGTGCGTGTCGCGGCCCGCGCGGCGCCACCCCTCCGGCCGTCCGACCGGGCCGCAGCCGCCCTACGGGTCACCACGGGACCAGGACCTCACGTGGTGGGCGCCCCCGACGCCTTTCAGCGACTCGCCGGTGACCTGCGGGCCGGGCTCCGGGAGGCCAGTGACGACCTGAGTCCCGACGCCCGCGCTCTTCTGCCTGGCCTGGTGGTCGGTGACACCGCGCGTGTCCCGCCCGACCTCGACGACGCCTTCCGCACCACCGACCTGACCCATCTGCTCGCCGTCTCCGGCAGCAACCTGACCATCCTGCTCGTCCTGCTCATCGGCCCGCCCCACCTCGCCGTACGGGCCGAACGCCGCGGCCTGGCGCCGCTCCTGGGCCTCTCGCTGCGCACCACCGCCCTCCTCGGCGGATCGATCGCCCTCGCCTTCGTGATCGTCTGCCGCCCCGACCCCAGCGTGCTGCGCGCCGCCGCCTGCGGACTGATCACCCTGCTCGCCATCGGGACGGGGCGCCGCCGTTCGCTCGTCCCCGCGCTCGCCGCCGCCGTCCTGGCCCTCGTGCTCTACGACCCGTGGCTCGCCCGCAGTTACGGCTTCCTGCTGTCCGTACTGGCCACCGGCGCCCTGCTGACCCTCGCTCCTCGCTGGAGCGCGGCCCTGCGACGCCGCCGCGTGCCGCCCCGCCTCGCCGAGGTGCTCGCCGCGGCGGCCGCGGCGCAGGCGGTCTGCGCGCCCGTCGTCGTGGTGCTCGCCGCACGCGTCGGTCTCGTCGCCGTCCCCTGCAACCTGCTGGCCGAGCTCGCCGTTGCCCCGGCCACCGTCCTGGGGTTCGCGGCGCTCGCCACCGCACCGTTCGCGCCGCCCCTGGCCCATGCCCTGGCCTGGTGCGCGAGCTGGCCGACCGAGTGGATCGCCGGTGTGGCCCGTACGGGGGCCGGCCTTCCGGGGGCGGAGATGGACTGGCCGGGCGGGTGGGCGGCGCGCTGTCGCTGGCCGTCGTGACGGTGGCGTTCGTCCTGGTGGGACGGCGATTGTCACGCCGGCCCTGGGTGTGTGTCCTCGGTGTCCTGGCACTGCTCGTCGCGGTGCTGCGGCCGGTCCCGGTCACCCGCGTCATCACCGGCTGGCCGCCTCCCGGCTGGCGGGCGGTGGTGTGTGACGTCGGCCAGGGCGACGGTCTGGTGTTCGCGGCGGGGGAGGGCACCGCCGTGGTCGTGGACACCGGCCCGGAGCCGGACGCCATCGACCGCTGCCTGACCGACCTGGGCGTACGCCGTATCGCGCTGCTCGTCCTCACCCACTTCCACGCCGACCACGTCAGCGGGCTGCCCGGTGCCTTGCGCGGGCGCTCGGTCGGCGCCATCGAGACCACGACCCTGCCCGAACCACCCGGCCAGGCCGCCTTCGTGCACCGCACCGCGGCGGCCGCAGGCGTGCCGGTGATCGGCTCCACGCCGGGGAGCGGCGCAGCATCGGTCCGCTCAGCTGGGAGGTCCTGTGGCCGCCAGGATTCGGCCCCGGCCAGCCCTACCCCGGGCCCGCCTCGCGTGCCGTCGAAGGCCCCAACGACGCCAGCGTCACGCTGCTGCTGCGCACCGCCGGACTGGACTTCCTCCTCCTGGGCGACCTCGAACCGGTCGCGCAGCAAGCGTTGACGACCGCGCGCCCCGACCTGGGGGCCGTGGACGTCCTCAAGGTGGCGCACCACGGGTCCGCGTATCAAGATCCACAGCTGCTGCGCCGCCTGGCGCCGCGCGTCGCCCTGATCAGCTGCGGCGCCGGCAACCCGTACGGCCATCCGGCGCCGCGCACCGTCCAGTCGCTGCGCTCCCGAGGGGCCCGGGTGCTGCGTACGGACACCGACGGCGCCATCGCGGTACTGGGCGGCAGGGACCGGCTGACCACCACCGTCAGGGGCCGCAGGCGGAGCCCGGTGTGCTCGCCAGGTCGGCGCAGGGCACGTGCTCGTACTTGCGCAGGATGTTCTTCGCCGTGTCGGAGTCCATGAACGCCCGGAACTTCGCGGCGAGCGAGCCCGCCTCGGGCTGCCCGTACGTGTAGAGGTACTCCACCGTCCAGAAGGGATAACTACGTTGACCAGCCCACTCGATGTCGGGTTCACGCCCGTTCAGCCGGACGCGGGTCACCCGCGGGTTCTTGGCCGCCGCGTACACCTCCGCGTACCCGATCGCGCCCGGCACGCGGCCGACCGTGTCCAGCAGGCTGCCGGTGCCGTTCACCTCGCAGCGCGTGACGCGGGCCGTCGCGTCGCGGTCCTTGCCGCCGCAGTCGTACGACGACACCGTGCCCGGCTCCGAGCCGCGCAGCACGGTCGTCTCGAACGCCCGCCGGGTTCCGGACGTCGCGTCCCGGCCGACGATACGGACCGGCAGGTCGCTGCCGCCGAGCTGTTTCCAGTTGGTGTACCGGCCGTCGTAGATGCCGCGCAGCTGCTCGGAAGTGAGGTTGTCGACGCCGGTCCGGCCGTTGACGACCATGCCGAGCAGGATGACGCCGACCCGACGGCCCGCCAGCTTCCGGTAGATGGCGGGTGCGGCGACGTCCGACACCGCCAGGTACGCCGGTCCGCCGGCCGGCGCGGATCTCCCCGCCCGGTTGAGCCGCCCCAGCCCGGACAGGCTGCCGCTCTCCGCCACCTCGATCTCGGCTCCCCGGCAGCGCGCCGCGTACTGCCGGGCGATCTCCCGCATCGGCGGTGCGAAGGCGCTGGAGCCGTCGACGGTCAGCCGCCCGGTCGCGCACTCCGCACTCGCCACCACCGCCGGCCCGTTGAGCAGCAACCCGCCCAGCAGGCCGACCAGGATGATGCAGACGCCACCCAGACCGAGGCTCAGTTTGCGCGGTCCCCAGCGCTGCGCGTTGCGCCGGATCCGCCCGCCGCTGATGAACCCGCCGACGACGACCTCGCCCGGCCGGCCGCCGTCCGCGCACCCGGCACGGCTGCGATGCGCCCCGTCCCCGCCCCCGCCCCTGTTCCCGTCCCCGCCCCTGTCCCCGTCCCCGGCTCCGTCCTCCGCCGACAACAGGACCAGCAGCTTGAAGTGGTTGCGCTTGTTCAGCGGCACTTTGGGTATGACGAGCCGGCCACCGTCGTACCGCAGACCGCCGCCGTTGCGGGTGAGCATCCCGACCAGGTCCGGCGGGTTGGCGTCCGGCACCTCCACCCCGATGACCGTGCGCCCGGTGAACTCGGCCGTCAGCGGCTCCTGGTAGTCCTGCCGCACGATGTCCTTGCCGCCGTCGTTCTCGAACCGCAGCAGCGCCAGGGTGGCGTCGGTGATCTCCTGGTCCTGCCTGAGCAGCCGCAGCCGCACCAGGCTGTGGGCGTCCCGCGGGCTCATGCCGATCGCGGTGTCCATCTGGACGCGGTAGCCGATGCGCTTGCGGCCCGGCAGGAACCGCTCGACGGCCCAGAGCACGGCCGTGGCGACGAGCCCCGCCGCGGCGAGGAGCGTCTCGGTGTCCGGCAGGGTCATGACTACCTCGCACAGCTGATCGGATGGCGGAATGCCTGCAACGTAGGGACGCGGGAGACAGCCCGGTACGGCTTCGGCAACCCGACACCAGAGGTTCGTCCGCCGGCCGCGCGACCGGTGGCGGCAGGGTGCCCGCCGGGCCCGGACGCCCCCTTAATCAGGACCTGTAAACTCCAGAAATATGAGGATGAGCGAGGGCGTCGAATGGGCCCTGCACTGCTGCGTGACCCTGGCCTCGCTCGGCGACGCGCGTCCCGTCTCGACGGCCCGGCTGGCCGCCTCCTTCGACCTGCCCCAGGCCTATCTGAACAAGCGCCTCCAGGCCCTGGTCCGGGCCGGCGTCCTGACCTCGACCCCTGGCGCCCGCGGCGGCTTCCGGCTGGCCAGGCCGCCCGAGCGGATCTCCCTGATGGACGTCGTCGCCGCCATCGAGGGCACCGACGACGCCTTCCGGTGCACCGAGATCCGCCGCCAGGGCCCCGGCACCGGAGCGCCCGACCGGGACTTCCGCCGCCCCTGCGGCATCTCCACCGCGATGCGCAAGGCGGAGCTGGCCTGGCGCCGCGAGCTGGCCAAGCAGACCGTCGCCGACCTCCTGGCCGGCGTCCCGGGACCGGCCGCGGAGCGCACCCGCCGCTGGTTCGCGACCGAGAGGACGAGCACCTGATGGACTCCCCGCAGACCCGTTCCGCCTCCCGGGCGGACGGCGGAACGGCGGCCGGCTGCCACTCGGACGCAGAACGGATGCGGGCCGAGCCGCTCGACCAGGCACGTACCGACGCCTACCTGCGGCGTATCGGTGCCGACCGTCCGGCGGTGCCCGACGCCGAGGCGCTGCACGACCTGCACCTGCGGCATCTGCGGGCCGTCCCCTTCGAGAACCTCTCCGTGCATCTCATGGAGGACGTCGCTCTGGAGTACGAGCCGCTGGTGGACAAGGTCGTCGGTGCCTCGCGCGGCGGATTCTGCTACGAACTCAACGGTGCCTTCGCCGCGCTGCTCCGCGCCCTCGGCTACCGCGTCGAGCTCCTCGCCGCCCGGGTCGTCGGCCCGGAAGGCCCCGGCATCCCGTACGACCACCTCGCGCTGCGTGTCCACACCGCCGACGACCAGGGCGGGCCGTGGCTCGCCGACATCGGCTTCGGCAGGAACAGCCAGTACCCGCTGCGCCTGGACAGCCGCGAGCAACAGCCCGACCCCGCCGGGCTGTTCCGCATCGAGGAGACCGCCGACGGCGATCTCGACGTCCTGCGGGACGGCGTGCCCCAGTACCGGCTGGAACAGCGGCCGCGTGCCCTGGCCGACTTCGAGGCGGGCTGCTGGTACCACCGCACCTCGCCGGGCTCGCCCTTCACCCGCTCACTGGTCTGCTCCCGGCTGACGGAGACCGGCCGCGTCACGCTCTCCGGCCGTACGCTCGTGATCACCGACGCCGACGGCGGCCGGGACGAGCGCGAACTGTCCGAAGCCGAGGTGCTCCCCGCCTACCGCGCCCACTTCGGCATCACGCTGGACCGCATACCGGAGCTGCGCGGCTGACGGGTGCCTGCCCGGCAGACCGAGACGTGCTCCTGCCCGGCGCGCGGTTGACGTGCGCCGGTCAGGCGGGCTGCCGACGTGTCACTCGGCCTCCAGCCAGCCCTCGTACTCGTCCGCCAGGGCGTCCAGCTTCGCGGGGTCGTGCACACCCGTGGGATCTTCGACGACCACCAGCCACTGGGCGTCCTCGGCGTCGTCCTCGCCCGCCAGGGCGTCCCGGACGAGCTGGGGTTCCTCCGTGACACCGAAGCGCTCGGCCAGCGCTTCGGCTACCTCCTCGGCGGAGTCGCGGTCGGGCAGCACCAGAACATGTCGTACATCGCTCACCTGGCCATTGTCCCGGTCGTCGGCCGGTGGCGCTGTCAGTGCCGCTGTTGTCAGTGAGGCTGCTCTCAGTGACGCCGTTGTCAGTGTCGCCGTTGTCGGTGACGGCGCTGTCAGTGGGGCGTGGGATGCTGGTGCGCGATGGCCAGGAAAGCAGCAAACGACGACCCGCTCACCCCGCTCACGCTCGCCGTGGGCCAGGAGGACCTGCTCCTGGACCGCGCCGTGCAGCAGGTGGTGGCCGCGGCCCGCGCCGCCGACGCGGACACCGATGTGCGCGACCTCACGCCCGACCAGCTCCAGCCGGGCACGCTCGCCGAGCTGACCAGCCCCTCGCTGTTCGCCGAGCGCAAGGTCGTGGTGGTCCGCAACAGCCAGGACCTGTCCGCGGACTCGGTCAAGGACGTCAAGAAGTACCTCGGTTCCCCGGCCGAGGAGATCACCCTCGTGCTGCTGCACGCCGGCGGCGCCAAGGGCAAGGGCCTGCTGGACGCCGCCCGCAAGGCCGGTGCGCGGGAGGTCGCCTGCGCCAAGATGACCAAGCCCGCCGACCGCCTCGCCTTCGTGCGCGGTGAGTTCCGTACGGCGGGCCGGTCCGCCACCCCGGAGGCGTGCCAGGCGCTGGTGGACGCGATCGGCAGTGACCTGCGCGAACTGGCCTCGGCCTGTTCGCAGCTGGTCGCCGACATCGAGGGCACCATCGACGACGCCATCGTGGCCCGCTACTACCGCGGTCGCGCCGAGGCGTCCAGCTTCACCGTCGCGGACCGTGCCGTGGAGGGCCGGGCCGCCGAGGCGCTGGAGGCGCTGCGCTGGGCCATGTCGACGGGCGTCGCCCCCGTCATGATCACCAGCGCGCTCGCCCAGGGCGTCCGCGCCATCGGCAAGCTGGCCTCCGCCCCGCGCGGCGCCCGCCCCGGTGACCTCGCCCGCGAGCTGGGCATGCCCCCTGGAAGATCGACCGGGTGCGGCAGCAGATGCGCGGCTGGTCGGCGGACGGCGTGGCGACGGCGCTGCGTGCGGTGGCCGAGGCCGACGCCGGCGTCAAGGGCGGCGGTGACGACCCCGAGTACGCACTGGAGAAGGCCGTCGTCACCATCGCCCGCGCGGCCCGCTCCCGCTGACCGCCGGGGGAGTGGAGCAGGGGGCGAGAGGAGAGGCGCGGGGCCGGGGGCCGGCCTCAGCTCCGCAGTTTCCGGAGTGTCTCCGTCGCGCTCGCCTTGAGCATCCCCGTGACCTGCTCGGTCGTCGGTGGCTTGGCCGGGCTGCTGCGCGAGGTGTAGCTCGACCAGGTGATCTGGTAGGTCGCCCAGCCGTCCCGGACGCCGAGGATCACGTACGAGCCGCTGCTGTCGTCGGACCGGCTGACGAGATACGCCTCGTCACCGATGCCCGGCACCGGGGTGACCCGGTAGGCGACCGAGCTGCGCTGGCTCTCGTACGCGCGGTAGCTGTCCGCGAACTCGGCCGACGGGTCGGTCTTCTTGTGCAGGGTGGCGCTGCTGTAGACCCAGGTCGAGGAGTAGCCGTCGCCGTCCGCGCCGGACGGCTTCAGCTCGGCGTTGCACCACATCGAGTCCATCGCGCCCTGCTGGACGCCGCTGTACTGCGGATTCTGCGGGTTCTGTGCGCTGCTGCCGGAGGAGCCCGACGACGAGGAGCTTCCGGCCGGTTTGATCTTGAAGTTCGCGTTTTCGAACGGCGTGAACGCGGTGCGGTTGCACAGGTCGGACGTGTACGAGTAGCCCGCCAGGTCGGGGTCGGGCCGCGCACCCCCGAAGGCACCGGCGGCGAAGAGGATCGCACCGCCCATCGCCGACGCGGCGACCGCCCCGCCGAGCGCCCACAGCCAGTGCTGCGTACCTCCGCCGCCGCCACCGGTACCGCTCACACCAGCCCCAGCCCCGACCCCAGGCCCAGGTCCAGCCCCCAGCTCTTGAGCGTACGGATTGTGCTGCGGCCCCCGGGCCCGTACGGCCCCGGCCCGGCCCCCGCTCCCGGCTGGTGCGGCAGGAGCGGCGGCTGGGAGGGAACGGACGGCTGTGGCTGCGGGTAGGGATGGTGCTGATCCCCCGGAATCGACATGCGCGGCAGCGTAGCGGACCGGAACCGGCCACATGGCCGTAATCGTGACCTGGACCACACCGGCCCGTCACCCGCCCAACCCGTGCCCAGGTCAAGCGGCCAACCCCCACCCTTGCCCAGGACCGAACGGCAGCCCCACCTCCGCCCCAGGTCTCAGCAGCCTCCACCCCCGCCCCACGACAAAAGACCCCGCATCACCCTGGGGAAGGGTGACCGCGAGGTCCTTCGTCTCAAGCTGTGTGTGCGCCGCACCCGCGTGGCGAACGCAGGCCGTGTGCGGCGCGGTGGTGCACCGGAAGGAGCGGAGAGAGGGGCCGCTGGGCCCTTACCGGCAGTGGTGAAGCGTCAGAACAGGTCAGGCCTTGAGGGCCGCGACCTTCTTGGCCAGCGCCGACTTCTTGTTGGCGGCGGCGTTCTTGTGGATGACACCCTTGCTGACGGCCTTGTCCAGCTTCTTGGCGGCCTCGGCCTGGGCGGTGGCGGCCTTCTGCAGGTCGCCGGCCTCCACGGCCTCACGGGTGCGACGGATCGCGGTACGCAGCGAGGACTTGACAGCCTTGTTGCGCTGACGAGCCTTCTCGTTGGTCTTGATCCGCTTCATCTGGGACTTGATGTTCGCCACGAAAGAGCCTTTTCAGCTTCGTCGGAATTCGTATTGCGCCTCGTACGAGAGAGAGCACAAAGCGCAGTGGACCAGGCTACCAGCCGCTTCCGTGGCCTCCCAAACCGGACCAGGACCGCCGCGCATGGGACCATGGGGGAGACGAAAAACAACCGAGTCCCGCCTACCCGCGTTCTCTGAATGGACCCTGCGTGCCCGCGACCCCTACGAACGTGCCGGAGCCGAGCCGTACCGACCCGGCTCTCCTCCGTAACTTTTGCATCATCGCGCACATCGACCACGGCAAGTCCACGCTCGCCGACCGGATGCTCCAGCTGACCGGCGTCGTCGACCAGCGGCAGATGCGCGCGCAGTACCTCGACCGCATGGACATCGAGCGCGAGCGCGGCATCACGATCAAGTCCCAGGCCGTCCGGCTGCCCTGGGCCCCGACCGACGAGGACGCCGGCGCGACCCGCATCCTCAACATGATCGACACCCCGGGCCACGTCGACTTCACGTACGAGGTGTCGCGCTCCCTCGCCGCGTGCGAGGGCTGCATCCTCCTCGTGGACGCCGCCCAGGGCATCGAGGCCCAGACCCTCGCCAACCTGTACCTGGCGATGGAACACGACCTCGTGATCATCCCGGTGCTCAACAAGATCGACCTGCCGGCCGCGCAGCCCGAGAAGTTCGCCAAGGAGCTGGCGAACCTCGTCGGCTGCGAGCCCGAGGACGTGCTGAAGGTCTCCGCCAAGACCGGCGTCGGCGTCCCCGAGCTGCTCGACAAGGTCGTCCGCGAGGTCCCGGCCCCGGTCGGCGTCAAGGACGCGCCCGCCCGCGCGATGATCTTCGACTCGGTCTATGACGCGTACCGCGGTGTCGTGACGTACGTGAAGGTCGTCGACGGCACGCTCAGCAAGCGCGAGCGCATCAAGATGATGTCCACCGGCGCCGCCCACGAGCTGCTGGAGATCGGTACGAACTCGCCCGAGATGAAGGCCGCCGACGGCCTGTCCGTGGGCGAGGTCGGCTACCTGATCACCGGTGTGAAGGACGTCCGCCAGTCCAAGGTCGGCGACACCATCACCCAGCTCAGCAAGGGTGCCGACGTGCCGCTGGGCGGCTACAAGGACCCGAAGCCGATGGTCTTCTCCGGTCTGTACCCGCTCGACGGCTCCGACTACCCGGAGCTGCGCGACGCCCTGGACAAGCTCCAGCTCAACGACGCCGCGCTGGTCTACGAGCCGGAGACCTCCGCGGCCCTCGGCTTCGGCTTCCGCGTCGGCTTCCTGGGCCTGCTGCACCTGGAGGTCATCCGCGAGCGCCTGGAGCGCGAGTTCGGCCTCGACCTGATCGCCACCGCCCCCAACGTGGTCTACCGCGTGGACATGGAGGACGGGGCCGAGCACGAGGTCACCAACCCGAGCGAGTTCCCGACCGGCAAGATCGACGAGGTCCACGAGCCGGTCGTACGGGCCACCATCCTGGCGCCCAGCGAGTTCATCGGCGCGATCATGGAGCTGTGCCAGACCCGCCGCGGCAACCTGCTCGGCATGGACTACCTCTCCGAGGACCGGGTCGAGATCCGCTACACCCTGCCGCTCGCCGAGGTCGTCTTCGACTTCTTCGACCAGCTGAAGTCCAAGACCCGCGGTTACGCCTCGCTGGACTACGAGCCCACCGGCGAGCAGGCCGCCGACCTGGTCAAGGTCGACATCCTGCTGCACGGCGACAAGGTCGACGCGTTCTCCGCGATCTGCCACAAGGACAAGGCGTACGCGTACGGCGTGCGGCTGGTCGCCAAGCTGCGCGAGCTGATCCCGCGGCAGAGCTTCGAGGTGCCGATCCAGGCGGCCATCGGCAGCCGGGTCATCGCCCGTGAGACGGTCCGCGCCATCCGCAAGGACGTGCTCGCCAAGTGCTACGGCGGTGACATCTCCCGTAAGCGGAAGCTGCTGGAGAAGCAGAAGGAAGGCAAGAAGCGGATGAAGATGGTCGGCAGCGTGGAGGTCCCCCAGGAGGCCTTCATCGCCGTACTGTCCTCCGACTCCGACGGCGACTCCAAGAGCAAGAAGTAGCCGCGTAGGCGGGCGGTCCGGGCCGGTGGCCCGGCGTGCCCGCCGCCCCGCGGCTCCGCCGTCCAGCCCCCGGCCGTTTCCGGCCGGGGGCTGCGTGCTGTCACGGTCCCGGCCGGGGACTGTGTGCTGTCACGGTCCCGGTCAGGGGCTGTGCTGCCACGGAACGGACGTCCGGTGCGTACGGCATCCGGGCGGTCGGTGGGGAAAACGGCGGCCAGGCGGTTTCCGGGACGCGCCGGACGCCGTTGTCGTGGGTGGCAGCGGTGTGCCGGGCGGCCCAGGGGGCGTCCGGGCGGCATGAGTGCCGTGCCGCCGAGGAGGCCGCGCCGGGAAGGGATACGTATGAAGTACACCAGGGCCGCCGCGCTGCTGGCCGGGGCCGCGCTGTCGGTGGGCGTCGCCGCGCCCGCCTTCGCCGACCAGACGGGGGCGGACAAGTTCAAGAGCGGCGTCAGCGGGACGGTCGGCGGTGCGCAGAAAGCCGTCACCAACCTCGGCGACGGGCTGAAGAAGGTCAACGGCACGCTACGGGGCGACGAGAAGGTCGGCCACATGGTCGGCGACTCGGCCTCCTCGAACGCGCCCAGCGCCGACGGCATCGGCGTCCAGGCCGCTTCCCTCGGCCGCTGACCGGCGGCCCGGGGCCCGACGTCCGGGACCCGACGTCCGTGACCCGATGCCTGTCGCCCGACGCCCATGGCCCGACATCCGTGACCCGCGCCCGTGGCCCACGGTGTCGGCCGCCCGCGCACCCGTACCGCCTCGCGCTCCCGTACCGCCTCGCGCTCCCGAGCCGCCTCGCGCTCCCGAGCCGCCTCGCGCTCCCGAGCCGTCCGCGCACCCGAGCCGTCCGCGCACCCGTACCACCCCGCGCACCCGAGCCGCCCCGCGCACCCGGCGGCCGGCCCGGGCCGGTGCGCGGGCGACGGCGCACACGCACATCACACGAAGGACCCACATCACACGAACGACTGACGTCCCGCCCCACGAAGGGCGTACGCCACGCCCGCAAACCGAGTGCCGCACGAGTCCGGCGACCTTGCTCACACCGCAGGCCGCCTCCCGCCCGTACTGGTGGGCGCCCTGCCGACACCGGCCGACCGCGCCGCCCGAACCCTGGACGACCGACATCAGCGCTGGTCAGAGGCTCGTACATCCGCCCCGACGGCCCGCCGGAGACCCACCGGGCACCCGGTCGGAACGAAACGTGTATCAGGCACCCACCGCGTCGGCCCGCTCCTGAACCCGTCCCCCGCAGCCCCTTACGCCATGGCGCAACGCGCTCTAGTCTGATCACTGCTCGAAGGTTACTCGCGAGTCACCAGCAACGTAGCGGGCCCCGGAGGATGCCGTGACGGACACCCAGACGCTGATCGAGAACCGGCCACCTTCCGTGGCGACCCTCTTCCTGGAGCGTGTCGCGGCAACCCCCGACCACGAGGCGTACCGCTATCCGGTACCGCCCGCCGCGGGCCGGGGGCCCGACGACTGGAAGGTGCTGAGCTGGGCCGAGGCCGCCCAGCGGGTGTACGCGGTGGCCGCTGGGCTGATCTCGCTGGGCGTCCGGTCCGAGGAGCGGGTGGCGCTCGCCGCCAGTACCCGCGTCGAGTGGATCCTCACCGACCTCGGCGTGCTGTGTTCCGGCGCGGCCACCACCACCGTCTACCCCAGCACCAACGCGGACGAGACGGCGTACATCCTCGCCGACTCCGGCAGCCGTGTGCTGATCGCCGAGGACGCGGGGCAGCTCGCCAAGGCCCGCGAGAAGCGCGCCGACCTGCCGGAACTGGCCCATGTCGTGGTGATCCAGGAAGCCGACGCGCAGCCCGCCGAGGGCGACCCGGAGGACTGGGTGCTCTCCCTCGCCGAGCTGGAGCGGCGCGGCGCCGCCCACCTGGAGAAGAACCCGGACTGCGTACGGGAGCAGATCGCGGCCCTGCGTGCCGACCAGCTCGCGACGCTGATCTACACCTCGGGCACCACCGGCCGCCCCAAGGGCGTACGGCTGCCGCACGACTGCTGGTCGTACATGGCGCGGGCGATCCAGGCCACCGGACTGGTCACCGAGGACGACGTGCAGTACCTCTGGCTGCCGCTGGCGCACGTCTTCGGGAAGGTGCTGACGGCGGGGCAGATCTCCGTCGGGCATGTGATCGCGGTGGACGGCCGGGTCGACAAGATCATCGAGAACCTGCCGGTGGTGCAGCCCACCTACATGGCGGCCGTGCCGCGGATCTTCGAGAAGGTCTACAACGGCGTGGTGTCCAAGGCCCGGGAGGGCGGCGCCGCCAAGTACAAGATCTTCCAGTGGGCGGCAGGGGTGGCACGGGAGTACGCCAAGGCGTCCCAGGAGAACTTCCGCCGCACCGGCAACGCCTCCGTCCCGTTCGCCCTCGGCGCCAAGCACAAGATCGCCGACGCGCTCGTCTACGCCAAGCTGCGCGAAGCCTTCGGCGGCCGGCTGCGCGCCGCGGTCTCCGGCTCCGCGGCCCTCGCCCCCGAGATCGGCTACTTCTTCGCCGGCGCCGGTATCCACATCCTGGAGGGGTACGGCCTCACCGAGTCCAGCGCGGCCAGCTTCGTGAACCCCGGCGAGGCGTACCGCACCGGCACGGTCGGCAAGCCGCTGCCCGGCACGGAGGTGCGGATCGCCGAGGACGGCGAGGTGCTCGCTGCGCGGGCCCGGCATCATGGAGGGCTACCACGGGCTGCCGGAGAAGACGGCCGAGGTGCTGGAGTCGGACGGCTGGTTCCACACCGGCGACATCGGCGAGCTGTCCCCGGACGGCTATCTGCGGATCACCGACCGCAAGAAGGACCTGATCAAGACCTCCGGCGGCAAGTACATCGCGCCGGCCGAGGTCGAGGGGCAGTTCAAGGCGGTCTGCCCGTTCGTCTCCAACGTGCTGGTGCACGGCGCCAACCGGAACTTCTGCACCGCGCTGATCGCCCTCGACGAGCCGACGATCATGGGCTGGGCCGCCGAGCACGGTCTCAAGGGAAGGCCGTACGCCGAGGTCGTGGGCGCGGCGCGGACCCGCGAGCTGATCGAGGGGTACGTGGAGCGGGTCAACGAGGGGCTCCAGCGCTGGCAGCGGATCCGCAAGTTCCGGCTGCTGCCGCGAGACCTGGACATCGAGCACGGCGAAGTGACGCCCAGCCTGAAGATCAAGCGGCCGGTGGTGGAACGGGCCTTCAAGGACCTGCTGGAGGAGATGTACGAGGGCGCCCGCGAGTCGTGACGGCCCGCGACGCGCCTCGCGAGTCGTGACGGCCCGTGCCCGAGGGGCCGGCCGCCCCGCGAGACGTAGCGGCTTGCACTTCTGACGGCGGCGGCCGCGCCGACTCCGAGCGGTACGGGCACCGGTGCCCGCCGGTGCCCGTACCGCCCGGAGCCCGTACGAGCCCCCTGCCGAAACCCGATTCCCCTACCGGAACCCGATCCCCCCGCCGAAACCCGAGCCCCCGCCGGAACCCGGCTCCGCTACCGCCCCCGCCGCAACGCCCGTACCGATTCGCCCATGCGGGCCACGCTCTCGCCCAGGTCGCGCTCACCGGGCACGGAGCTGCCGGAAAGGCGGCGCTCGATCTCGGAGATACGGTCCGCCAACTCGCCCATCCGGGCATGGTCCTGCTTTATGAGTCGTCGCAACTGCCGGTTCTTGCGGTGCAGGTCGAGAAAGACGTTCACCTTCGCGCGGAGCACCCAGGGATCGAAAGGCTTGGTGAGGTAGTCGGCGGCGCCGGTCGAATACCCGCGGAAGGCGAATCCGGAGTCGCTGTCCGTCCCGGTCAGAAAAATGATCGGGATGTCCTTCGTCTGGTCGAGACGTTTGATGTTGGAAGCGGTCTCGAAGCCATCCATGCCGGGCATGAGAATGTCCAGCAGGACGACCGCGAACTCCTGCCGGAGCAGTGCCTTCATCGCTTCCTCGCCGGACCGGGCCCGGACCAGCGGCTCGCCGAGCGAGCCCAGGACCGCTTCGAGCGCGGCGAGATTGTCTTCCATGTCGTCGACGAGAAGGATGCCCGCCCGGTCGTCGGTTCCGGCGTCGGCGCCGGTGTCGGGTGCATGGGTCATGATGGGCCTTCGGTGCCTTGGGACCTCGGAGAGGTCGCGTCGGGGTCGTGCTTGCCTGATTCACCGCCCGGGGCCGGGTTGCCGGAGCCGTGCCGGGACAGGAGATCGACGGTCACCGCCAGCAGGCGGTCCACGTCGACGGGTTTCGGGACGTATTCGTTGGCTCCGCTCTCCAGTGATTTCTCACGGTCGCCGGGCATCGCTTTCGCGGTGAGAACGATGACGGGCAGATCCGCGAAGCGTGGCGTACGCCGGATCGCGCGAATGGTTTCGTAACCGTCCATCTCCGGCATCATGATGTCCATCAGCACCAGGTTGACACCGGGATTCTTCTCCAGCATCTCGATGCCCTCCCGGCCGTGTTCGGCGTAGAGGACCCGCATGCCGACCCGGCTCAGCACATTCGTGAGCGCGAAGACATTGCGGATGTCGTCGTCGACGACCAGGACCTGGCAGCCGGACAGCAGGCTGCCCGAGGGCCCGCTCACCCAGTCCTCCAGCCGGGTGGTGGTCGGCCACGGTGCCTCGTCGCGCGGGGCGGGCGGCCCCGAGCGCGGGTGGTGCCGCGGCGTCTTCGCCAGGTGCAGCGCACCGTCCGCGCGCTGCTCGGCGCTGTCCAGCGGCTCGGGGGCGTACCCGGGACAGTCGATGGGGACGTGCAGTGTGAAGACGCTGCCGATGCCGGGGCGGCTGCTCGCGGTGATCCGGCCGCCGAGCAGCCCCGCGATCTCCCGGCTGATGGACAGGCCCAGGCCCGTACCGCCGTACTTGCGGTTGGTGGTGCCGTCCGCCTGCTGGAACGCCTCGAAGATGACCGGCAGCTTCTCCGGCGCGATGCCGATGCCGGTGTCCGTGACGGTGAAGGCGATCGTGCCGTCCCCGGAGCGGTCCACCCGCAGGTCGATCTTGCCGGCGGCGGTGAACTTCACCGCGTTGGACAGCAGGTTGCGCAGCACCTGCTGGAGGCGCTGTTCGTCGGAGAACAGCTCCTTGGGCACGCTCTCGCTCACCGACACCTCGAAGGCCAGCCCCCGGTCGAGGGTCATCGGCCGGAACGTGTCGTGGACGTAGTTGAGCAGTTTGATCAGCGGCAGCCGCTTGGGCCGTACGTCCATCCGGCCCGCCTCGATCTTGGACAGGTCGAGGATGTCGTTGATGAGCTGGAGCAGGTCGGACCCGGACCGGTGGATCGTGATCGCGAACTGCACCTCCTGCTCGTTCAGGTGCCCGTCCGGGTTGTCGGCGAGCAGCCGGGCGAGGATGAGCAGCGAGTTCAGCGGGTTGCGCAGCTCGTGCGACATGTTCGCCAGGAACTCGGACTTGTACTGGGAGGAGCTGGCCAGCAGCGCCGCCTTCTCCTCCAGTTCCTCGTTCGACCGCTGGAGCTCCGCCTGCCGCCGCTGGAGCTCGTCGGTCCGCTCCTGGAGCTGGCGGGCCAGCCGCTGCGACTCGCCGAGCAGGGACTCCGTACGGGAGTTGGCGACGATGGTGTTGATGGCCACGCCGATGGTGTTCACGAACTGGTCGAAGAAGGCCAGGTGCACGTCGGAGAAGCGGGAGAAGGACGCCAGCTCGATGACGCCGAGCGTCTGGTCCTCGAACAGCACCGGGATGATGACGACGGTCGCCGGGTTGGCCTCGCCCAGCCCCGAATTGATCTTGATGTAGTCCGGCGGGGCGTCCTCCACCAGGATGCGCTTCTTCTCCAGGGCGGCCTGGCGCACCAGGCCGTGGTCCATGGAGCCCGGCGTGTCGATCGTGGTGTCCAGGGACGACCCGTACCCGGCGATGAAGGCCATCTGGAGGTCGTCGCGGTCGGTGTCGGCCAGGAAGAAGGCGCCGTACTGGGCGTTCACCAGCGGCGTCAGCTCCCGCAGGATCAGGTCGGCGACCTCCATCAGGTCCCGGTGGCCCTGCATCAGCCCCGCCAGCCGCGCGAGGTTCGACTCCAGCCAGTCCTTGGCGCGGGTGGTCTCCCGGAGGTTGGAGACCATCAGATTGATGTTGTCGCGCAGCTCGGCGACCTCGCCCTGGGTCTCCACGGTCACGTTACGGGTCATGTCGCCGGCCGCCACCGCCGAGGCCACCTCGGCGATGGCCCGTACCTGGGTGGTGAGGTTCGACGCCAGCTCGTTGACGTTGGTCGTCAGCCGCTTCCACGTGCCGTACACGCCCTCCACCCGGGCCTGGCCGCCCAGCTGCCCCTCGCTGCCCACCTCGCGGGCGACCCGGGTGACTTCGGACGCGAACGACGACAGGGTGTCGACCATCGTGTTGAGCGTGGTCTTCAGCTCCAGGATCTCGCCGCGCGCGTCCACGTCGATCTTCTTGGACAGGTCGCCCTGGGCGACCGCGGTTGCCACCAGCGCGATGTTGCGCACCTGCGTCGTCAGGTTGGACGCCATGAAGTTGACGTTGTCCGTCAGGTCCTTCCACACCCCGGACGCGCCCCGGACCTGCGCCCGGCCGCCCAGACTGCCCTCCGTGCCGACCTCGCGCGCCACCCGCGTGACCTCGTCGGCGAACGCCCGCAACTGCTCCACCATCGAGTTGACGGTGTCCTTCAGCTCCAGGATCTCGCCGCGCGCGTCGACCGTGATCTTCTTCGACAGGTCGCCGTCGGCCACCGCCGTGGTCACCTGCGCGATGTTGCGCACCTGGGAGGTGAGGTTGGACGCCATGAAGTTGACGTTGTCGGTGAGATCCTTCCACACCCCGGAGGCGCCGCGTACCTGCGCCTGACCGCCGAGGTTGCCTTCGGTGCCGACCTCGCGGGCGACGCGGGTGACCTCGTCGGCGAAGGCGGAGAGCTGGTCGACCATCGTGTTGATCGTCGACTTCACCTCCAGGATCTCGCCCTTCGCCTCGACCGTGATCTTCCGGCCCAGATCGCCCTCCGCGACCGCCGTCGCCACCAGGGCGATGTTGCGCACCTGGGAGGTGAGGTTGTCGGCCATGAAGTTGACGTTGTCGGTGAGGTCCTTCCAGACGCCCGACACGCCGCGTACGTGCGCCCGGCCGCCGAGCCGCCCTTCGGTGCCGACCTCGCGGGCGACGCGGGTGACCTCGTCGGCGAAGGCGGAGAGCTGGTCGACCATCGTGTTGACGGTCAGCTTCAGCTGGAGGATCTCGCCGCGCGCGTCCACGGTGATCTTCTGACTGAGATCGCCGTTGGCCACCGCCGTGGTCACCTGGGCGATATTGCGCACCTGGCTGGTCAGGTTGGACGCCATGAAGTTGACGTTGTCGGTGAGGTCCTTCCAGACGCCCGACACGCCCCGCACCTGGGCGCGGCCGCCCAGCTGCCCTTCGGTGCCGACCTCGCGGGCGACGCGGGTGACCTCGTCGGCGAAGGCGGAGAGCTGGTCGACCATCGTGTTGACGGTCAGCTTCAGCTCCAGCAGCTCGCCCGCCGCCTCCACCGTCACCTGCCGGGTCAGGTCACCGCGCGCCACCGCCGTCGTCACCAGCGCGATGTCCCGCACCTGGGCGGTCAGCCTGGCCGCCATGGTGTTGACCGCCTCGGTCACGTCCCGCCAGCTCCCGGACAGCCCGGCCACCTTGGCGCGCCCGCCGAGCCGGCCTTCCGTACCGGACTCGCGGGCCACCCGGGTGACCTCGCCGGTGAACAGCGACAGCTGGTCGACCATCCGGTTCACCGCCCGGCCCAGGCGCCGGCGGTCGCCGCGCAGCGGACGGTTGCCGTCGTGCAGGTCCACCCGCTGGGTCAGGTCGCCGCCCGCCACCGCGTCCAGCACCTGGGTGGCCTGGGTGGTCGGGATGACCAGCGCGTCGATGATGGCGTTGGCGGCCTGTACGGAGGTGGCCCAGGTGCCGGGACCCGGGCTGGCGGACATCCGTTCGTCCAGCCGGCCCTGGCGCACGACCTCCGACCGCAGGCGTAACAGCTCGTCGGCCAGGTGCTGGTTGCGGGAAGCTGTCTGGTTGAAGACCGCGGACAGCTCGGCCAGCAGGCCTTCCTGGGCCACCGGCAGCCGGGTGCGGAAGTCTCCGGCCGCCATCGACGTCAAAGCGGTCAGCAGCGGTCTGAGATCGGCGGCGCGCACGACGTCACCGCCCGGATCGAGGGACACTCGGGGCACTGCCGAATCGACCGCCATGTCTCCCCACTTCAGTAACTCGGTGCTTATGGGTGCGCTCAGTCTGTCACTCTGTGAGTGGCGTATTCGGCGCTATTGCGGAACTGCTCGGGAGTTGCTCAATGAGGACGACAACTTCGTCGGACAGGGACGCCCCGGCCCGGGGCGCCGCGGTGGCCCGGGCGGCGTTCCGCCCCGGTCGCGGCGGTCCCGGCGGGGCGGCTTCCGGCGGGCCTCACGAGGAGTTCACCGACGCTCGTTCCGAGGGAGGCAGGCCGGTGGATTCCCGCACGGAGGCGGACACGGACCCAGCCGGGGAGACGGCCGGCGCGACGGATGCGGCCATGGGGGCGGGGGTGGCGGATGCGACGGATCCGGCCACCGGGGAGGGGGTGACGGATGCGACGGATCCGGCCACCGGGGCGGGGGAGGGTGAGGTGAGATCCGCCGAAGCCGCACCCGTCGAAGCCGTGCCCGCGGAGCCCGCTCCCGCCGAACCCGCTCCCGTAGAGGCTTCCGCTGCCCCGTCCTCCAGACCGGCTTCCGGCCCCGGCGCCGGGCCCGCCACCGACGGGCGGGACAGCGTCCGCCGGTCGAGCCTGCCCGGCAATCCGCGTGCGGCCGCGGCGGCGCGGCAGTTCGTACGGGCTGTCCTGGCCGACTGGGTGTCCCGGTCGCTGCCCGGCGCGGACGCCCTCGGTGACCGCCTCGCCGACGAGGCGGTCCTGCTGGTCAGCGAGCTGGTCACGAACGTCGTGGTGCACGCGGGCACCACCGTGGAACTGCTGTGCCGTCTCGAAACGGACCTGGACGCGGGCACGGAGGCGGGTACGGCAGCGGATACGGGCGTCGGCACGACAGCGGGCGCCGGCGCGGCTACGGATGCCGATGACGCAGCCCCGAACCCGGACGCCACCTCGAACTCGGACACGCCCCCGAACCCGAACACGCCCCCAGCCCCGGACGCACCCCCGAACAGCCCACGCACCGCGATCGTCATCGAAGTCTCCGACCACCACCCCGCCCGCGCCGTACGGGCGCGCCAGTCGGCCTCCGTGAACGAGAGCCGGGGCCACGGCCTGCAACTGGTCGGCGCCGTCGCCGAGTCCTGGGGCATCACGTACCGGCGCGACCTGAAGACCGTGTGGTTCCGGCTCCCGGCCGGCCCGCGGCACCGTGCCTACGGGCCACCGGCCCGGTTCTCCCACCACGACCTGGAGCTGCAGCGCGGGCTGCGCGCCGCCGAACTGCTCGCCCCCGCGTCCGCCCGCCGCTCCCCGGCGCGCCGGACCGACGCGGACTGGATCAACCACGGCGCCCTGTCCTTCCTCGCGGAGGCGTCCGACCTGCTGTCCGGTCAGCTCGACGAGGAGCAGGTGGCGCTGCTCGCCGCCCAGTTGGTCGTACCGCGCCTCGCCGACTGGTGCGCGGTCTGGCTGCACGGCGGCGGCCGGGAGGGCGCTGGCGAGGCCCCGCGGCTCGCCCGCGTCTGGCATTCCAGCGAGGGCCGCATCGACGCCCTGCGGATGGCTCTGGAGAAGGACCCGCCGACGGCGCCGGCCCCCGGCCCGCAGCGGGACGGCGCCGGGGCCGCCGTGCCGTGGCCCTGGCCGCAGGAGCCGAGCGGGTACGGGCCCGGAGGCGCCGCACTGGCCTGCCGCCTGGTGGCCGGCGGCCGCGACCAGGGCACGCTGCTGATCGGGCGGGCCGGTCTGATGCGCTTCCCCGACGAGGTCGTGGGTCTCATAGAGGATCTGACCCGCCGGGTCGCCCGCGCCCTGGCCACGGCCCGCGCGTACCGCAATCAGGAGCGGATCAGCCAGGTGCTCCAGCGCCGCCTGCTGCCCAGGGGCCGGCCCGCCGTTCCCGGCCTGGAGTCCTCCGTGGTGTACGAGCCGCGGGAGGGCGCCTGGGCCGGCGGCGACTTCTGGGACCTGTTCCACGCCGGGAACGGACGCTGGTGCTTCGCCCTCGGCGACGTGTGCGGCAACGGCCCGGAAGCCGCGGCGGTCACCGGCCTCGCCCGCCCCGTCCTGCGGCTGCTGGCCCGCGACGGATTCGGCGTGGGTGAGGTGCTGGACCGGCTCAACAAGACCATGGCGCGCGAGGCCGCCGACTCGGTGGCCGCCGTGACGGCGGCGGTAGCGGCGGCGGGCAGCGGCCTGGACCCGTCCCTCGAACTGCGCGCCGAGGGCGAGCAGACCCGTTTCCTCTCCCTCCTGTACGGCGAGATCGTGCCGCACGCCGACGGCACGGCGGGCGCCCGGTGCACCCTGGCCAGCGCCGGGCACCCGCTGCCGCTGGTCCTCGGCACGGACGGCGCGGTACGGATCGCCGCCGCGCCGCAGATGCTGGTCGGAGTGGTGGAGGACACGTCGTACGAGTCCGAGTCCTTCGAGCTGGCCCCCGGCGAGACGCTGCTGTGCGTCACGGACGGGGTGACGGAGCGGCGCTCGGGCCACCGCCAGTTCGACGACGATGACGGCCTGGCCCACCACCTCGCCGCCTGCACCGGCCTGGGGGCCACCGCGGTCGCCGAGCACATCCGGCGGGCGGTGCACGCGTTCGCGGACACGCCGCCGGACGACGATCTGGCGCTGCTGGTGCTCCAGGCGACCGGAGAGCGATAGCGGACGGGGCGGGCGGAGACGGCCGGGCGGCGACGGCCGGGCGGCGCCTGCACGATCCGCCCACCACGCGCCTCCGTACCGTCCGCCCGCAGGCGCTCCCCGCGCTCCCCGCCCGATGCCGGACAATGGACCACATGCCTTCCGCACTCCCCGACGGTGAGCCCATGCCCGAAGACGGGTCGCTGCCCGGTCACGCCCTGACGGGGGCGGCCGCCCGGCCGCTCGGGTTCTACCTGCACGTGCCCTACTGCGCGACGCGCTGCGGCTACTGCGACTTCAACACGTACACGGCCACCGAGCTGCGCGGCTCGGGCGGCGCGCTCGCCTCGCGGGAGAACTACGCGGACACCGTCGCCGAGGAGATCCGGCTCGCCCGCAAGGTGCTCGGCGACGACCCCCGGCCGGTCGAGACGGTCTTCGTCGGCGGCGGCACACCGACCCTGCTCCCGGCCGCCGGCCTGGGGCGGATGCTCGCCGCGATCCGTGACGAGTTCGGGCTGGCGGACGGCGCCGAGGTCACCACCGAGGCCAACCCGGAGTCCGTCGACCCGCGCTACCTGGCCGAACTGCGGGAGGCCGGCTTCAACCGGATCTCCTTCGGCATGCAGAGCGCCCGGCAGCACGTCCTGAAGATCCTGGACCGTACGCACACCCCGGGCCGCCCCGAAGCCTGCGTCGCCGAGGCGCGCGCGGCGGGCTTCGAACACGTCAACCTGGACCTGATCTACGGGACGCCCGGCGAGTCCGACGACGACTGGCGGGCCACGCTGGACGCGGCGCTCGGCGCGGCGCCCGACCACGTCTCCGCGTACGCGCTGATCGTCGAGGAGGGCACCCAGCTGGCCCGCCGGATCCGGCGCGGCGAGGTCCCGATGACCGACGACGACGTGCACGCGGACCGCTACCTGATCACCGAGGAGGCGATGTCAGCGGCCGGCTTCCAGTGGTACGAGGTCTCCAACTGGGCCACGACGGAGGCGGGCCGCTGCCGCCACAACGAGCTGTACTGGACGGGTGCGGACTGGTGGGGCGCGGGTCCCGGCGCGCACAGCCACGTGGGCGGCGTCCGCTGGTGGAACGTGAAGCACCCCGGCGCGTACGCACAGGCCCTCGCCGAGGGCCGGTCCCCGGGCGCGGGCCGCGAACTCCTCTCCGACGAGGACCGTCGCGTCGAACGCATCCTCCTCGAACTCCGCCTCGCGGCCGGCTGCCCCCTCGACCTCCTCGCCCCGGCCGGCGCCAAGGCCGCCGCCCGAGCCCTGTCCGACGGCCTCCTGCAACCCGCCCCGTACGAACAGGGCCGCGCCGTCCTGACCCTGCGCGGACGCCTGCTGGCGGACGCGGTGGTGCGGGACCTGGTGGACTGATCACTCGGCCGGGTGAATGCCCGCCGTAGCCCAGTCCGACTGCCTACGCTGTCCATAAGCTGCCGCCAACGTACGCGGCGGATGTGGAGGACCACGGAGCTGACCGCTGTGGATGACCGGCTGATCACCGATGCCACCGAAATCTTCCGTCGACTGGAAGTTCCGGAGGGGTACAAAGCGGAGCTTCTCAGAGGGAACATCGTGATGACGGCGGAGCCCGACTGGGTCCACAACGACATCGTCGTGTCCGTGGCGGAACAAATTCCGTACCGGCGTTGGCAGCGTAAGCAGACACAAGACGTCTCGTTCCCGCTGGAGACCAGTGAGCCACAGCCCGACCTGGTGGTACTGCCGCGGGACGCCTTCGCGGGGCCGGGCCGCCTGATCCCGGCAGAGGTGGTGACCTTCCTCTTGGAGGTCGTTTCCCGGTCCAGCGTCGACCACGATTACCGCGTCAAGCGGTCCGTCTACGCGGCGGGCAAGGTGCCCGCTTACCTGATCATCGATCCGACGGTGGCCGAGTGCCGCCTGCTCACCGAACCGTACGGCGAGGGCGAGAACGCCGACTACCGGGTCGAGCGGATCAGCAAGTTCGGCGAGGCCGTGCCCCTGGAGCTGCTGGATGTCACGCTGGACACCAGCGAGTTCCCGACCCTCCCCGGTATCGGGCGGTATCACCGGCCGCGCTGATCACTCGACGGGGTGAATCAGGTGCTTCCCGCGCGGATCGCCCTACGCTGCTTCCTGACCTGCTGTCGTACTCATGGGCGACGGCGTGAAGCGGAGGACCACGGAGATGACGGCTGTGGACGACCGACCGATCACTCACCCCCTCGTCACGTTCTTCGACGAACTTGAGGTTCCCGAAGAATTCAAGGCGGAGCTCCTGCGGGGGAAATCGTGATGATGGCCGGCCCTGATCTGGTGCACAACCGGATCGTGTTGAGGGTGTTGCGACAGATCCCGGACCAGAAATGGGACTGTCTCCAGACGCAGGACATCGACCTCCTGCGCGAAACCAGTGAGCCGCAGCCGGACCTCGTCGTGCTGGATCGCGATGCCGGACCTGAATCGGGACGGCTGCTGCCCCCGAACTGGTCACGCTGCTCGTCGAAGTCGTCTCGAAGAACAGCGTCGACCGCGACTACCGCCTCAAGCGCAACATCTACGCCGCAGGCGACATCCCCGCCTACCTGATCATCGACCCCATCATGGCTCAGTGCGTCCTCCTCACCGAGCCTGGCGGCAGCGGCGAGGACGCCGACTACTCGGTGCAGCGCATCACCAAGTTCGGTGATGCGCTGCCACTGGACATCCTCGGCATCGAGATGGACACCAGCGAGTTCCAGACCCTCCCCGACGCTAAGCCGCACTCCCGGCCGTGACGAAGTCGATCAGTTCCTCCACTCGCCCCAGCAGCGCCGGTTCGATGTCCTTGTAGGAGTGGACCGAGGCGAGGATCCGCTGCCAGGCCGCGCCCGTGTTCTCCGGCCAGCCCAAAGCCCGGCACACGCCCGTCTTCCAGTCCTGGCCGCGGGGGACGGACGGCCAGGCGGGGATGCCCACCGCGGACGGTTTCACCGCTTCCCAGACGTCGATGTACGGGTGGCCGACGACCAGGACGTTCTCGTCCGTGACGGAGGCCGCGATGCGGGACTCCTTCGAGCCGGGGACGAGGTGGTCGACGAGGACGCCGAGGCGGGCGTCCGGGCCGGGGGAGAAGGAGCGGACGATGGCCGGGAGGTCGTCGACGCCTTCGAGGTATTCGACGACGACGCCCTCGATGCGCAGGTCGTCGCCCCAGACGCGTTCCACCAGCTCGGCGTCGTGGCGCCCTTCCACGTAGATGCGCCCGGCGCGGGCGACCCGTGCGCGGGCGCCGGGGACGGCCAGCGAGCCGGACGCCGTACGGGCCGGTCCGCGCGCCGCGGGGCGCGAAGAGGGCCGTACTAGGGTGACGGGCTTGCCGTCCAGGAGGAAGCCGCGCGGGGGCATCGGGAAGACCCGGTGTTTGCCGAAGCGGTCCTCCAGGGTGACGGTCGGGCCCTCGGCGGTCTTCTCGCAGCGGACGACCGCGCCGCAGAACCCCGTGACGGCTTCCTCGACGACGAGGTCCGGCTCGGCCTCGACCTCGGGGGCCGGCTGCTGCTTCTTCCACGGCGGGGTGAGGTCCGGGCCGTACTCTCTGCTGCGCATTGGACAGACGATAAGAAGGGATGGCCGGTCAGTGCCGCGACACGCCGAAGCGGCGGCTCAGCGCGTCGCGTTGGTCACGGACGAATCGGGCATCCACGACAGCTCCGTGCCCGGGCACGTACACCGCGTCCTCGCCGCCGAGGGCCAGCAGCCGGTCCAGGGCGGCCGGCCACTGGCCGGGGACCGCGTCCGGCCCGGCCTGGGGCGCGCCGGACTCCTCGACCAGGTCGCCGCAGAAGACGACCGGGGGCGAGCCGTGCGTGCCGGGGGCCAGGACGACCAGGTCGTACGCGGTGTGGCCGGGGCCGACGTTGGCGAGCACGACCTGCCGGTCGCCGAGGTCGACGGTGCGTTCGCCGGAGACCAGGTGGTGCGGGCGGACGAGGAGGTCGGCGGCCTCCGCGGCGGCGTCCGGGTCCACGCCGTGCGACACCGCGTCGCGCCGCAGGTCGTCCCGGGCGCGCGGCAGGAACTCGTCGAGCCCGGCCGCGCCGAAGACCTGGACGCCCGCGAAGGCCGCGGCGCCCAGCACATGATCGAAGTGGGGATGGGTCAGCGCGACATGTGTCACGTTCCGTCCCGCGATGTCGCGCAGTTGCCGACGCAGCTCGGCGCCGTCGCGGAGGGTGGCGCCGGTGTCGACGATCAGCACGCCGGACGAGCCGACGACGGCACCGGCCGTCTCGTCCCAGCCCGGCATCCGGCGCCGCCCGACGCCCGCGCCGAGCCGTTCCCACCCCGCCTCTTCCCAAGTCGTACGCATACCGCGACGCTAGCCGTATCGCGATAGCGTTGCCCGCCGGACCGGGGGATTCAGAGTGCCCGCCGGTGCCCGGGGTACGCGTTTCGCGGGACCCCGGAGCGCGACTCCGGTACCGCCGCCCTTGCCCTGCCCGTGCGACCCGGCCGTACACTTGGTCAGGGTCTGGCACTCGGCCCTGATGAGTGCCAGGGAAGACGACCCGGAAGAACCCGGCCGCGCGCCGGTGACACGGCCGGACTGGAGGTGTGCGCGATGCTCAGTGAACGCAGGCTCGAAGTGCTGCGCGCCATCGTCCAGGACTATGTCGGGACCGAGGAGCCGGTCGGCTCCAAGGCGCTGACCCAGCGGCACCAGCTCGGTGTCTCACCCGCCACGGTCCGCAACGACATGGCCGCGCTGGAGGACGAGGGCTTCATCGCCCAGCCGCACACCAGCGCCGGGCGCATCCCGACGGACAAGGGTTACCGCCTCTTCGTCGACAAGCTGGCCGGCGTCAAGCCGCTTTCCAGCCCCGAGCGACGCGCCATCCAGAACTTCCTGGACGGCGCCGTCGACCTCGACGACGTGGTGGGCCGTACGGTACGGCTGCTGGCGCAGCTGACGCGGCAGGTCGCCGTCGTGCAGTACCCGTCGCTGACCCGGTCCACGGTGCGGCACGTGGAGCTGCTGTCGCTGGCACCGGCCCGGCTGATGCTGGTCCTGATCACGGACACCGGCCGGGTCGAGCAGCGCATGGTGGACTGTCCGGCGCCGTTCGGCGAGACCTCCTTGGCGGACCTGCGGGCGCGGCTGAACAGCCGCGTGGTGGGGCGGCGGTTCACGGACGTGCCGCAGCTCGTGCAGGATCTCCCGGACTCCTTCGAGCAGGAGGACCGGGGCACGGTCTCGACAGTCCTGTCGGTGTTGCTGGAGACTCTGGTGGAGGAGACCGAGGAGCGGCTGATGATCGGCGGTACCGCCAATCTCACGCGCTTCGGGCACGATTTCCCACTGACCATCCGGCCGGTGCTGGAGGCCCTGGAGGAGCAGGTGGTGCTCCTCAAACTGCTGGGGGAGGCCAAGGACTCCGGCATGACCGTACGCATCGGGCATGAGAATGCCCATGAGGGCCTGACGTCCACATCGGTCGTCGCGGTCGGCTACGGTTCGGGCGACGAGGCAGTCGCCAAACTCGGCGTGGTCGGACCGACCCGCATGGACTACCCCGGAACGATGGGAGCGGTACGCGCAGTGGCACGTTACGTCGGACAGATCCTCGCGGAGTCGTAAGTGGCCACGGACTATTACGCGGTCCTGGGCGTACGACGCGATGCCTCGCAGGACGAGATCAAGAAGGCTTTCCGGCGGCTGGCCCGCGAGCTGCACCCGGATGTGAACCCCGATCCGAAGACCCAGGAGCGGTTCAAGGAGATCAACGCCGCTTACGAGGTGCTGTCGGACCCGCAGAAGAAGCAGGTCTACGACCTCGGCGGCGACCCCCTCTCGCAGGCGGGTGGCGGCGGCGGGGCCGGCGGCTTCGGCGCGGGCTTCGGCAACTTCTCCGACATCATGGACGCGTTCTTCGGCACGGCGTCGCAGCGCGGACCGCGGTCCCGTACGCGGCGCGGCCAGGACGCCATGATCCGGCTGGATGTCGAACTGGACGAGGCGGCCTTCGGGACCACCAAGGACATCCAGGTGGACACCGCCGTCGTCTGTACGACCTGTTCGGGCGAGGGCGCGGCGCCGGGCACCTCGGCGCAGACCTGTGACATGTGCCGCGGCCGCGGTGAGGTCTCGCAGGTCACCCGGTCCTTCCTGGGTCAGGTCATGACCTCGCGGCCGTGCCCGCAGTGCCAGGGCTTCGGTACGGTCGTGCCGACCCCGTGCCCGGAGTGCGCCGGTGACGGCCGCATCCGCTCGCGCCGCACGCTGACGGTCAAGATCCCGGCCGGTGTGGACAACGGCACCCGCATCCAGCTCGCGGGCGAGGGCGAGGTCGGCCCCGGCGGCGGCCCGGCCGGCGACCTGTACGTGGAGATCCACGAACTGGCGCACCCGACGTTCCAGCGGCGCGGCGACGACCTGCACTGCACGGTCACCATCCCGATGACGGCGGCGGCGCTGGGCACCAAGTGCCCGCTGGAGACGCTGGACGGCATCGAGGAGATCGACATCCGGCCCGGCACCCAGTCCGGCCAGTCGATCCCGCTGCACGGCCGCGGCGTCACGCATCTGCGCGGCAACGGGCGCGGCGACCTCATCGTGCACGTCGAGGTCATCACGCCGTCCAAGCTGGACGCGGAGCAGGAGGAACTGCTGCGGCGCCTCGCGAAGCTCCGCGGCGAGGAACGCCCGACGGGACAGTTCCAGCCGGGGCAGCAGGGGTTGTTCTCGCGGTTGAAGGACGCTTTTAACGGGCGGTAGGCGTGTCGTTGTGCCCGGGGGTCCGGGGGTTGTCCTCCGGGCAGGCGCTGTCGGCCGGGGCAGCAGGGGTTGTTCTCGCGGTTGAAGGACGCCTTCAACGGGCGGTGACCCCCGTACGGCATACGGCGGCGGTCGGGCAGGAGCCCGGCCGCCGTTCGCCGTCCGGTGCCCCTGATGCCCCGGGCCCCTGCCCGAACTGCCCTGATCGCCGGACGTGTTTGATCTTGGTGGGTCCGGGCCCGGTTCGGGTCCCCGCGTGCGGCGTGACACGATGTGGTCATGCCCACAGCGCTGACCGATCTCTGCCGCTATCCGATCGCGCAGGCCCCCATGGCAGGCGGCGTCGCCCGCCCGGAGCTGGCCGCCGCCGTCAGCGGAGCCGGCGGACTCGGCTTCCTGGCCGCCGGGTACAAGACCGCGGACGGCATGTATCAGGAGATCAAACAGCTGCGCGGGCTCACCGACCGCCCCTTCGGCGTGAACCTCTTCATGCCGCAGCCCTCGCTCGCCGAGAACGCGGCCGTCGAGGTCTACCGTGAGCAGCTCGCGGGCGAGTCGGCCTGGTACGAGACCGCGCTGGACGACGTCGACCCGTACGAAGGCGTCGACGACGGGTACGAGGCGAAGCTCGCCATCCTGCGCGAGGACCCGGTGCCGGTCGTCTCCTTCCACTTCGGGTGTCCGTCGCGCGCCGTTCTCGACGGATTCGCCAAAGTCGGCACGTTCACGATCGTCACCGCCACCACGGCGGCCGAGGCGCAGGCCGCGCAGTGGTCCGGCGCCGACGCGGTCTGTGTCCAGGGCATAGAGGCCGGCGGCCACCAGGGCACCCACCGCGACGACCCGCAGGCCGACGGCACCGGCGCCGGGGTCGGACTGCTGTCGCTGATCGGGCAGGTGCGGGAGGCCGTGCAGATACCGATCGTCGCGGCGGGCGGTCTGATGCGTGGCTCGCAGATCGCCGCGGTGCTGGCGGCGGGCGCGTCGATGGCGCAGCTCGGTACGGCGTTCCTGGTCACCCCGGAGTCGGGCGCGAACCCGCTGCACAAGCAGGCGATGACCAACCCCCTGTTCACGCGTACCGAGCTGACCAGGGCCTTCTCCGGGCGCCCGGCCCGCAGCCTGGTGAACCGTTTCCTGCGCGAGCACGGCCCGTACGCCCCGGCCGCCTACCCGGCCGTCCACCACCTCACCTCGGGCCTGCGCAAGGCCGCCGCCAAGACCGGTGACGCGCAGGGCATGGCCCTGTGGGCGGGCCAGGGGCACCGGATGGCGCGGGAGATGCCGGCCGGGCAGCTGGTCGAGGTGCTGGTGGCCGAACTGGAGGCGGCACGCGCCGGATCGGGCCGGGACGACGTGCGCGGGTCCGGCGCGCAGGAGAGCTGTCAGGCCGGTCCGGGGCTCCCGGGTGAGCCGGGAGGTGTGCTGTGACGGCGCCGGTGTTTCTCGTCGAGAGCGTCCCGGGTACGGGGGAGACCGTGCTGGACGGTCCCGAGGGAAGGCACGCGGTCTCCGTACGGCGGCTCCGTGCGGGGGAACCCGTGGTGCTGACGGACGGGCAGGGCAGCGGCGCGGTGGGCGTGGTGCGGGCCGCCGAGGGCAAGGACCGCCTCGTCGTCGAGGTGACCGGTACGCAGACCGAACCGGAGCCGGCGCCGCGCATCACCGTCGTCCAGGCGCTCCCCAAGGGCGACCGCGGCGAACTGGCCGTGGAGACCATGACGGAGACCGGCGTGGACGCCATCGTCCCGTGGGCCGCGTCCCGGTGCATCACGCAGTGGAAGGGCGAGCGGGCCGCGAAGTCCCTCGCCAAGTGGCGCAACACCGCCCGCGAGGCGGGCAAGCAGGCACGCCGGCTGCGCTTTCCCGAGGTCGCCGACCCGATGTCGACGAAGCAGGTCGCGGCTCTCCTCGCGGAGGCGGAGTTCGCCGCCGTACTGCACGAGGACCGCGACGCGGGCAGCGCACCGCTGGCCGCCGCCGAACTGCCGTCGAGCGGGCGGATCGTGCTCGTGGTCGGCCCCGAAGGGGCGTGTCGCCGGAGGAGTTGGCGGCCTTCGAGGAGGCGGGCGCCAAGGCGTACCGGCTCGGATGGAGCGTACTGCGGACGTCGACGGCGGGTACGGCGGCCACCGCGCTGCTGCTGGGCCGTACCGGCCGCTGGAGCTGACCCGGGCCTCTGGTCGGCGCGGGAGAGGCGACGGACGGCGGCGGGGCCGCGGCGCGCGTGACGCCGCGGCTCCGCCGCTCACCGCTGCCGCCGGATCAGACCAGCTCGGCGTGGAGGGTGATGTTCTTGACGCCGGCCAGCGCCTGGCTCACCGGGCAGTTCTTCTTCGCGTCCTCGGCCGCGGCCTGGAAGTCCTCTTCGGACAGACCGGGCACGCTGGCCTTGAGGGTCAGCACGATGCCGGTGATGCCCTCGCCCGGCTGGAAGGTCACGTCGGCCTTGGTGTCCAGCGCGGCGACGGTGTAGCCCTTGCCGGCCAGGCCGTGCGAGAAGGCCATCGAGTAGCAGGACGAGTGGGCCGCCGCGATCAGCTCCTCGGGGCTGGTGACGCCGTTCGGCTGCTCGGCGCGGGCCGGCCAGTTCACGTCGAAGGTGCCGACGTTGGAGGAGGCGAGGGCGACGCTGCCCTTGCCCTCCATCAGGTTGCCTTCCCAGTGGGTCTGCGCGGTGCGGGTCGTTGCCATGGTGGATGACTCCTGGTCGTGGGGTGACGGCGGGCTGTGCACGATCAGCTTAGTGAAGCCGGCGCGGTGTGCCGCGGGCCCCGGACAGCCGGAGCGCCGCACTCCGTACGAGCCGGAACGCGAGCCCGTACGGGACCGGCGCACAGTGGCCGAGCCGGGGCTGTCGGTCCGCCTGCGGCGGTGGGAAGCTGCCGGGCATGCGGGCCATAGGGCGCTTACGAGACGTACGGCACGGGCGGGAGCGGTACGCGCGGACCGGCCGGTGCCGGTCCCGCCGGACCCGGCGCGGCAGGCTGCTCGCGGTGGCGGGCACCGTGGGCGCCGCGATCGTCGGGGTGTCCGCCTGCGAGCCCGCGGGCGGGCTGAACACCTCGTCGGTCGCCGTCACCACCGACCAGGCGGGGACGCGCGCGCTGGAGCGCATCGGCGTGAACGTGAGCTGGCTGAGCTGTACGGCGACGCTCCAGGGCGATCAGCGGGCCACTGTGAACCCGACGGCCACCGCGCAACAGAAGTCGGTCGCCATCGTCGACTGCCAGGGACAGACCGCCCGGGGCAGCGACATCACCATCACCGGGCGGGTCACCTCCGGGGTGGACGGGCGCTGCGTACGGGGCAATCTGACCGCGCGCGTCGCCGGGCAGGTCGTCTTCCGGGTGAGCGTGCTCGGCAGTTGCGACGCGGACGAGCCGACCGGCAGTCAGCGGCCGACCGTGACCCGTACCGTCCAGCCGCCCAGCAGCGGCCATACGTCCGACGACCCGACCGACGATCCGCCGGACACGCCGCCGGTGACGGTCACCGTCACGGCGCCCGCCCCCGGCCCGGACCCCGATCCCGACCCGGACCCGTCCCCCAGCGACACCTGCACGGACGACTCCCATGACCACGACGGCCAGGGCGACGGCCACGACGGCGGGCAGAACGACGACCATCAGAACGACGACAAGCAGAACGACGACCACCAGAACCAGCAAGACCCCGACCAGCAGCACACCTGGGCAGCGCACCACTGACCCCGCTCGCCCCTCTCCTCCCGGCCGCCGCACCCGCTCCGTACCCCGGCCGCCGCACCGCCCCGCGCGGGCGGCCCGGTAACATCCGGTCCCATAGACGTGATGGTGATGTGACACGGCGCGGTACGGGCGGCCCGGCTCCGGACGGACGGGGCCGCCGGGTACCGGCCGGCGACCCGGGAGGAGCCCACCGGTGGCGGGAGAACCGCAGGCCGACTGCCTGTTCTGCAAGATCGTGGCAGGCGAGGTGCCCGCGACGATCGTGCGGGAGACCGAGACGACCGTCGCCTTCCGGGACATCAGCCCGCAGGCGCCGACCCATGTGCTGGTCATCCCCAAGGTGCACTACGCGAACGCCGGGGAACTGGCCGCCGCCGAGCCGCGGATCGCCGGTGAGGTGCTGAGCGAGGCCGCCGCGGTGGCCGCCGACGAGAAGGTCGACGCGACCGGCTACCGGATCATCTTCAACACCGGCCCGGGCGCCGGCCAGACCGTCTTCCACGCCCATGCGCACGTGCTGGGCGGCCGCGACCTCCAGCGCCTGGTCTGACCGGGGCGAAGGAGCCGCAGCACCGTGTCCGTACGCGAGTTCGTCGTCCTCGGCACCGCCAGCCAGGTGCCCACCCGGCACCGTAACCACAACGGTTACGTGCTGCGCTGGGACGGCGAGGGCATCATGTTCGACCCCGGCGAGGGCACCCAGCGGCAGATGCTGCGGGCCGGGGTCGCCGCGCACGACCTGCACCGGCTCTGTGTGACCCACTTCCACGGCGACCACTCGCTGGGGCTCGCCGGCGTCATCCAGCGCATCAACCTCGACCGGGTGCCGCATCCGGTCACCGCGCACTACCCGGCGAGCGGGCAGCGCTTCTTCGACCGGCTGCGGTACGCCACGGCCTACCGCGAGACGGTACGGCTGGGCGAGGAGCCGGTGGCCGCCGACGGGGTGCTGGCCCGTACCCCGTCGTACGTCCTGGAGGCGCGGAAGCTCTCCCACCCGGTCGAGTCGTTCGGCTACCGCCTCGTCGAGCCGGACGGGCGCCGGATGCTGCCGGAGCGGCTCGCCGCGCACGGCATCACCGGGCCGGACATCGGCCGGCTCCAGCGCGAGGGTGAGCTGAACGGCGTCACCCTCGACGACGTCAGCGAGGTACGGCGGGGCCAGCGCTTCGCCTTCGTCATGGACACCCGGCTGTGCGACGGGGTGCACGCTCTCGCCGAGGGCTGCGACCTGCTGGTCATCGAGTCGACGTTCCTCGACGAGGACGAGCGGCTGGCCGCCGACCACGGGCACCTGACGGCGGGCCAGGCGGCACGTGTCGCGGCCGGCGCGGGCGTGCGCCACCTGGTCCTCACCCACTTCTCGCAGCGCTACCCGAACCCTTCGGAGTTCGAGCGGCAGGCGCGGGCGGCCGGGTTCGCGGGCGAACTGACCGTCGCCCGCGATCTGATGCGCGTCCCGGTGCCCAAGCGCGCCTGAGGAGCTTGCCGCCCCGGGGGCCCGTGCCGGGTCAGGGCAGGAAGTACATCGGGTTCGGCAGCTTGAACGTCTTGTCGCCGTAGCCGCCGTTCAGGTCGCTGTACTGGTCGCCGAAGTTGGCGACGATGTTGTAGCCGCGCGACTCGATGTGCTTACGGGTGCCCGCCTTGTACTCGACCGTCGAGCACTTCGCGCCGCACGGCAGGTAGGCCGGCGGGTTCTTCTTGTCCTTCAGGTAGACGTGCGCGCGGTCGAGCGGGACGCCGTAGCCGACGTTCTTGAGGTTGCGCACGCTCCACTCGCGCTGCGCCTCCTTGCGGCCGGTGACGAAGAAGACCTCGATGCCCTGGCGGTGCGCCCGATTGACGAGGCGGTCCATGCCGTAGACCGCTTCCATGTCGGTGCTCGCCAGGTACTTGTCCTGGGCCTCCTCGGTGTGGTGGAAGCCGACCTGGAGCTCGTAGTTGTAGGTGAGCAGCGTGGTGTCGTCCATGTCCAGGACGATGGCGGGCTTCTTGCCGTGGTGGTGCTTGCCGGCGTCCTCGGCGACCTTGTCGAGGTAGCGCCGGGCCGAGTCGGTGATGCCGCGCACCTGCTTGGCGTAGTTGCTGCGCGGCGAGGCGTAGTGCTGCCCGTCCGCGGTCACCGTGTCGCCGTAGTACGCCTTGATCCTGGCCTGCACCTGGGTGAGGTTGGGGATCTCCTTGTCCGTACGCGGTACCGAGTGCTCGGCGGTGGCCTGACCGACGCCGAACGCCGCGGTACCGGCGACGACCGCCGTGGCGGCCGCGGCGCCGAGACGGACACGGCGACGGGAGAGGAGGGGTGGCGCATGTGCTGCTCCTAGGTGAACCGGTGGGGGCCACCTAGGTTTAACAGAGCGTTTACACGGACATCTACGCGCGAAGATTCAACGATTGGCAAAGGCTGGACGGGAAAGCCGGTGCTGAGGCACGCCGACGCTTCGGTCCGCACCGAAGTGACGCGCTCCTAGGCTCCCCACCATGAACACCGCACATCCCGCCGCCGCGCCCGCCACCCACCTGGAGATAGCGCCCAGCGTCCTGTATTTCGGGACACCGGTGGTCCTGGTGTCCACGGAGAACGAGGACGGAACGTTCAACCTCGCCCCCTCTCCTCCGCCTGGGCGCTCGGCCGGACCGTCGTCCTCGGACTCGGCCGCGAAGGGCAGACCGCGCACAACCTCGGCAGCCGGCCCGGACTGGTGCTCAGCCTGCCGGGCCCCGGGCTGTGGCCCGCGGTGGAGCGGCTGGCGCCGCTCACCGGCCGCGACCCGGTACCGCTGGGCAAGCCCGCCGGCTGCCGCTACGAGCCGGACAAGTTCGGCGCGGCCGGGCTCACCGCCGTACCGTCCCGCTCGGTACGGCCGCCCCGTGTCGCCGAGTGCCCGCTCCAGATGGAGGCCCGCGCCGAACGGGTGCGGCCGGACGTCTCCGGCGACTTCGTCCTCGTCGAGACCGTCGTGAGCGTGGTCCACGCCGATCCCCGCATCGTCGTCCCCGGCACCGACCACATCGACCCCGCCGCCTGGAGCCCGCTCGTCTACAACTTCCGCCACTACTTCGGACTCGGACCGGAACTGGGGCACTCGTACCGCACGCAGACGCCCCGCGACGCGTAGCAGCGTCCGCCGGAGCCGTGCCGCCGTAGCCGTACCCGCGGGTGCCGCACCCAACTCGCCATCTCCTCGCCGGACTTGCGCGAGCCCCCATTGACGCCCGCGGACCCGCCTCCCTACTCTCCGTCCCCATGGACGGATCACGTCTACATACGCAGACGGAGGCGCCCCCGGCGCCGGCCGCTCCCACCACCATCACCGCCATCCGCCTCACCCCGGTCCTCGTGGCCGACCCGCCCCTGCTGAACACCCAGGGCGTCCACCAGCCCTACACGCCCCGCCTGATCGTCGAGGTGACCACGGCGGGCGGGGCGACCGGCCTCGGCGAGACCTACGGGGACACGAAGTACCTCGACCTGGCGGGTCCGCTGGCCGACGCGCTGATCGGCCTTTCGGTCACGGACCTGAACGTACTGCCGCGCCTGGCCGCCGAGGTGTGCGGCGACTCCCCGGCGGCCACCGGGGCCGGTGCGGTCACCGCGGGCGGCCTGCGCGGTGTGCAGACCGCCGACAAGCTGCGGCTCTCCGTCCTCTCCGGCTTCGAGGTCGCCTGCCTGGACGCCTGGGGACGGTTCGCCGGTCTGCCCGTCCACGCCCTGCTCGGCGGCAAGGTCCGCGACCGTGTCGACTACAGCGCCTACCTCTTCTACCGCTGGGCCGCACACCCCGGCGGCCGCGGCGAACCCGACGACTGGGGCGCGGCCCTCGACCCGCCCGGTATCGTCGCCCAGGCCCGCCGTTTCCGTGACACGTACGGCTTCCGCTCCTTCAAGCTCAAGGGCGGCGTCTTCGAGCCCGCGCGGGAGACCGCCGCCATCCGGGCGCTGGCCGCCGCCTTCCCCGGCCACCCCCTGCGCCTGGACCCGAACGGCGCATGGAGCGTCCCGACGTCCCTGAAGGTCGCCCACGAGCTCCAGGACGTCCTCGAATACCTGGAGGACCCCGCCGCCACCACCGCCCACATGGCCGAGGTCGCCTCCCGTACGGACCTCCCGCTCGCCACGAACATGTGCGTGACCACCTTCGCCGAGATCCGGGAAGCGTTCACCCGGGGCGCCGTCCAGGTCGTCCTCTCCGACCACCACTACTGGGGCGGCCTGCGCAACACCCGTGAACTCGCCGCGGTCTGCCGCGTCTTCGGCGTCGGCCTGTCCATGCACTCCAACACCCACCTCGGCATCAGCCTCGCCGCCATGAACCACGTCGCCGCGACCGTCCCCGACCTGCGTTACGCCTGCGACACCCACTACCCCTGGCAGACGGAGGACGTCCTCACCGAACGCCTCGCCTTCACCGAGGGCGCACTGCCGGTGTCCGGCGCCCCGGGCCTCGGCGTCACGCTCGACCGCGACCGCCTGGCGGCCCTCCACGCACGCTGGCTGGCCGACGACGGCACGTACCGCGACCGCGACGACGCGGCGGCGATGCGGGCCGCCGACCCGGGGTGGGTGACGCCCCGGGTGCCGCGGTGGTGAGCGGGGCCCCGCGGCCGCCCGGCGCCCCGACGCACCGGCGCTTCCGGCGCCGGGGACGCGTACCGTATTCATCCCGTACGTGATCTTTGGAGGGAGCTGTCCCGATGGCACAGGAAGTGCGCGGCGTCATCGCGCCGGGGAAGAACGAGCCGGTGCGGCTGGAGACCATCCTGGTGCCGGATCCCGGACCGGGCGAGGCCGTGGTGAAGGTGCAGGCGTGCGGGGTGTGCCACACGGACCTGCACTACAAGCAGGGCGGGATCAACGACGAGTTCCCGTTCCTGCTCGGGCACGAGGCGGCGGGCGTCGTGGAGTCCGTCGGGGCGGGCGTGACCGACGTCGAGCCCGGGGACTTCGTCATCCTCAACTGGCGCGCGGTGTGCGGCAAGTGCCGTGCCTGCAAGCGCGGACGGCCGCAGTACTGTTTCGACACCCACAACGCGCGGCAGAAGATGACGCTGAAGGACGGCACGGAGCTGACGCCCGCCCTCGGCATCGGCGCCTTCGCGGACAAGACGCTGGTCGCGGCCGGGCAGTGCACCAAGGTCGACCCCGAGGTGTCGCCGGCCGTGGCCGGGCTGCTGGGCTGCGGCGTGATGGCCGGCATCGGCGCGGCCATCAACACGGGCGCCGTGGGCCGGGGCGACACCGTCGCGGTGATCGGCTGCGGCGGCGTGGGCGACGCGGCGATCGTCGGCGCCCGGCTGGCCGGCGCGGCGCGGATCATCGCCGTGGACGTGGAGGACCGCAAGCTCTCCATGGCCAAGACGATGGGCGCCACCCACACCGTGAACTCGCGCGCCGCCGACCCCGTCGAGGCGATCCGCGAGCTGACCGGCGGCTTCGGCGCCGACGTGGTGATCGACGCGGTGGGGCGCCCGGAGACCTACCGGCAGGCGTTCTACGCCCGCGACCTGGCCGGCACGGTGGTCCTGGTCGGCGTCCCGACGCCGGAGATGAAGCTGGAACTGCCGCTGCTGGACGTGTTCGGCCGGGGCGGCGCGCTGAAGTCGTCCTGGTACGGCGACTGCCTGCCGTCCCGCGACTTCCCGATGCTGGTCGACCTGCACCAGCAGGGCCGGATCGATCTGGCGGGCTTCGTCACGGAGACGATCGGCATCGACGGTATCGAGCAGGCGTTCGAGCGGATGCACCAGGGTGACGTGCTGCGTTCGGTGGTGACGCTCTGATGGCGGCCCGCATCGACCACCTGGTCACCTCCGGCACCTTCGCGCTCGACGGCGGCACCTGGGACGTCGACAACAACGTGTGGATCGTCGGCGACGACACCGAGGCCGTCGTCATCGACGCCGCCCACGACGCCGACGCGATCTTCGCCGCGCTCGACGGCCGTACGCTGCGCGCCATCATCTGCACCCACGCGCACAACGACCACATCGACGCGGCCCCGGCCCTCGCCGCCCGCACCGGAGCCTCCATCCACCTGCACCCGGCCGACCTGCCGCTCTGGCAGCAGACCCACCCGGACCGGGCGCCGGAGCAGGAACTGGCGGACGGCCAGGTGCTCACCGTCGCCGGCGTCGACCTGACCGTGCTGCACACCCCCGGCCACGCGCCGGGCGCGGTCTGCCTGTACGCGCCGGACCTGGGCGAGCACGGCACGGTCTTCACCGGCGACACCCTCTTCCAGGGCGGCCCCGGCGCCACCGGCCGGTCGTTCTCCGACTTCCCGACCATCGTCGACTCGATCCGGGACCGGCTGCTGACGCTGCCCCCGCGGACCGAGGTCCGTACCGGGCACGGTGACGGGACGACGATCGGTGCCGAGGCGCCGCACCTGGACGAATGGGTGAAGCGGGGGCACTGAGCCCCCGCCCGGTCAGTCCGTGGCCGCCGGGTCAGTCCGTGGCCGCCCGCTCCAGGATGCGGGCGGCCACCGCCGGTGAATCCACCAGCGGATGCAGCGCCATCGCGCGCAGCGCCGCGTCCCGGTCCTTGAACTCGGCCGCCTCGATCGTCGCCAGCTCGACGGCCTTGACCTGGAGCATCAGCCCCAGCTGGTCCTCCCGCAGGGGCGCGCACGGCAGCGGCCGCGCGCCGTCCGCGTCCACCTCGCACACCGTCTCGATGATGGACTCGGGGGCGAGCTGGGGCACGGTCGTGCCGTTCCGTACGTTCAGGATGAGGCGCGCGTGCCGGTCGCCCGCGATGGCGCGCATGACGGCCAGCGCCACCTGGTCGTAGCCGCCGCCTTCCAGATCGCAGGTGTCGCGCTGCCAGCCGCCGCTCGCCTCCCGGCTGTGGGCCATGTACGTCTCTTCGCGTTCCAGGCGGGTGCGTTCCCACAGCGCGTGCGCCTCTTCGGGAGAGACACCGGACGCCGCCTCGAAGAAGCCGCCCTGCTGCTGGTCCAGGAACTCACCGCGGGTCTCCTCCGTGTGCTGCACGGAAGCGAGGGTCTCGCGGCGGAAGTAGTAGTAGTGCAGATACTCGTTGGGCAGCGAACCCAGCGAGCGCAGCCAGTCGGCGCCGAAGAGTTTGCCCTCCTCGAAGGAGGTGAGGGCGTCGGCGTCGGCCAGCAGGGCCTTCAGCAGGTCCGTGCCGTCCTCGGCGGTCAAGGAGCGCAGCCAGCCCAGGTGGTTGAGACCGACGTAGCCGTACGTCACCCGGTCCGGATCGGCGCCCGCGGCGCGCGCGGCGCGCCGCACCAGCCCGACCGGCGAGTCACAGATACCGATCACCCGGTCGCCCAGCACCTGCGCCATCGCCTCGGTGACGATCCCCGCCGGATTGGTGAAGTTGACGACCCAGGCGTCCGGCGCCAGCGCCGCCACCCGCTCCGCGATGTGCAGCGCGACGGGCACCGTGCGCAGCCCGTACAGTACGCCGCCCGCACCCACCGTCTCCTGCCCCAGCACCCCCGCGTCCAGCGGAATCCGCTCGTCCGCGATCCGCCCCGCGGTGCCGCCGACGCGGATCGCGGAGAAGACGAAGTCGGTGCCCCGCAGCGCGTCGTCGAGCGACGCGGCGACCCGTACCCGGACGGGGGACGGTCGGCCCGGCCCGGCCCGCCGCTCGGCCTGGCGGGCCAGCACGGAGGCGATGACGGCCACCCGCCGCTGATCGGTGTCGTACAGGGTCACTTCGGTGACGGCCTGCGCGGGATCGTCCAGGAGCGCGCGGTGCACGAGCGGTACCCGGAAACCCCCGCCGCCCAAAATCGTGAGCCTCATGGGCCGGAACGTACCCCAGCATCGGGCAGACTGGCGTCACGCGCACGGACGAGAGGGGCAGGCACGGTGAGCGCACACGATGTCCAGCGGACCTCGGGCAACGGCCCGGCCGGTCACGTCCCGCCGGGCCCCGCGCCCGCGCTCGACCCCCTGGCCGCCGTACGGACCGGAGGCGATCCGGCCACCGACGTGTATCTCACCGGCACGGTCTTCCTGGACATCATCTTCACCGGCCTGGACTCCGCCCCGGTACGCGGCACGGAGTCCTGGGCCCGCGGCATGGGCTCCAGCCCCGGCGGCGTCGCCAACATGGCCACCGCGCTGGCCCGCCTGGGCCTGCGCACCTCGCTCGCCGCGGCCTTCGGCGACGACATGTACGGCGAGTACTGCTGGGAGGCGCTGGAGCGCGGCGAACACGTCGACCTGTCGCTGTCCCGCACCGTCGCCGGCTGGCACTCACCCGTCACCGTCTCCATGGCGTACGAGGGTGAGCGCACCATGGTCTCGCACGGCCACGAAGCGCCCAGCGGCCCCGCCCGCACCGCCTTCGACGGCAAGCACGCGCCGGGCTGCCCGCCGCCGTCCCGGGCCTGCGTCGCCTCCTTGGAGCCGGGCCGCCCCGAGGGCTGGCTCGGCTGCGCCGCCCGCCGCGGCAGCCGCGTCTTCGCCGACGTGGGCTGGGACGACTCCGGCCGCTGGGACCCGGCCGACCTCGCCGAACTGGAGCACTGCGAGGCCTTCCTGCCCAACGCGGAGGAGGCGATGCGCTACACCCGCCTGGACTGCCCGCGCGCCGCCGCGCGCAAGCTGGCCGACCGGGTGCCGATCGCCGTGGTCACCCTGGGCGCCGAGGGCGCGTACGCGGTCGACGGGCGCACCGGCGAGACCGCCGAGGTGCCCGCCATCGCGGTGGAGGCCATGGACCCGACCGGCGCCGGCGACGTCTTCGTGGCGGGCTTCGTCACCGGCTCGCTGGCCGGCTGGCCGCTGGCCGACCGGCTCGCCTTCGCCGGACTGACCGCCGCCCTCTCCGTACAGGAATTCGGCGGCTCGCTGTCCGCGCCGGGCTGGGTGGAGATCGCCGCCTGGTGGCAGCGCGTCGTGCGGGCGGAGGCGTACGGACGCACCCCGGACGGCTGCGCCACCTCGGCGGCCCGCGCCCAGGACGCGGCCGCGCTGCGCCGCCGCTACGCCTTCCTGGACGCCCTGCTGCCCACCGCGGACCGCACCTGGCCGCTGGCCCGCGCCCTACCGACGCTCGGCTTCCGCCGCCCCGCCTGAGAGCCCGCGCGCGGCGGTGCCGCGCGCCCCCGCGTGAACGGCCGGCCAACCGCGGAACACGCGCCCGTGCGCACTCCGTCACCGGAGGAACACGAGAACAGGAGAACGCCGGAAAAGGCTTCGGGCTTGTCAGTGCACCGTCGTACCCTGGGTGTCCCAAGGAGCCGAGCTGCCGGGCACCGTCCTTGCAGCGCAACGAATGGGGGATGAGCAGGCCAGAGAGCCGGCCCATGACTCAGACACCTACACGACCGCAGGCGCACGCCCAGTTCACCGTCCCCGCCAAGCACCCGATGGTGACGGTCCTGGGGTCCGGAGACGCCCTGCTGCGGGTCATCGAGAACGCCTTCCCGGCCACCGACATCCACGTCCGGGGCAACGAGATCCGGGCGACCGGCGACCCCGCGGAAGTCGCCCTCATCCAGCGCCTCTTCGACGAGATGATGCTGGTGCTGCGCACCGGCCAGCCGATGACCGAGGACGCGGTGGAACGCTCCATCGCCATGCTCCGCTCGGCGGCGGACGGCGAGGGCGCGACGAGCGAGACCCCCGCCGAGGTGCTCACCCAGAACATCCTCTCCAACCGCGGCCGCACCATCCGCCCCAAGACGCTGAACCAGAAGCGCTACGTCGACGCCATCGACCACCACACGGTCGTCTTCGGCATCGGCCCCGCGGGCACCGGCAAGACCTACCTGGCCATGGCCAAGGCCGTACAGGCCCTACAGTCCAAGCAGGTCAACCGCATCATCCTGACCCGCCCCGCGGTCGAGGCCGGCGAACGCCTGGGCTTCCTCCCCGGCACCCTCTACGAGAAGATCGACCCGTATCTGCGCCCGCTGTACGACGCGCTGCACGACATGCTCGACCCGGACTCGATCCCGCGGCTGATGGCGGCGGGGACGATCGAGGTGGCGCCGCTGGCTTATATGCGTGGTCGCAGCCAGCCTACGTTTACCAATGTACTGACGCCGGATGGTTGGCGCCCCATCGGTGACCTCCATGTCGGTGACCTGGTCATTGGCTCCAATGGTGAACCCACCCCGGTTATCGGCGTCTATCCGCAGGGCGAGAGGGACATCTACCGCGTCACCGCACAGGACGGTTCCTGGACCCTGTGCTGCGGCGAGCACCTGTGGACGGTCCGCACCGCGTCGGACAAGCGCCGGGACAAGCCGTGGCGGGTCCTGGAGACCAAGGAGATGATCGGCAATCTCCGCGCGGCGCAGGCCCGCCGCTACGAGCTGCCGTTGCTCACGGCGCCGGTCTGCTTTCCGGAGCGCGACGTTCCGCTGGATCCGTATGCGCTTGGGCTCCTGCTCGGCGACGGCTGCATGTCGGGGACCAGGACGCCTTCCTTCACCACGGCTGACCCGGAGCTTGTGGCCGTACTGGAAGCCGCAGTACCAGGCACCAAAGTTCGGGCGCGAGGAGGTTACGACTACCTCATCAACCGCGCGCCGACCCCTAAGGATGCTGAAGGCGGCATCTTGACACATCCGCTCAAGCAGGCGCTGCGCAGCTTGGACTTGCTTGGCAGTAAGTCTTACTCGAAGTTCGTGCCGGATGCCTACCTCTACAACTCGGCTGATGTCCGTCTAGCGGTGCTTCAGGGGCTGCTCGACACTGACGGTGGTCCAGTCACGCAATCCGACCGAACCTGCCGTGTCCAGTACTCGACGGCATCGATCCTGCTCCGGGACGATGTCATCGCGCTGGTCCAGTCGCTGGGCGGCGTCGCCTACAGCCGCCGCCGGGCGGCCGAGGGCCGGAAACAAGGGACGGCTCTTGGCGCCTACCGCCGGGACGCGCACGTCGTCGACATCCGTCTTCCCGAAGGCATCGAGCCCTTCCGTCTCGCCCGCAAGGCCGAGAAGTACCACGCGGCCGGGGGCGGCGGACGCCCGATGCGGTTCATCGACTCCATCGAGCCCGCGGGGCGAGAGGAAGCGGTGTGCATTCAGGTGGCGGCCGAGGACTCGTTGTACGTCACACAGGACTACCTACTGACGCACAACACCCTCAACGACGCTTTCATCATCCTGGACGAGGCGCAGAACACCAGCCCCGAGCAGATGAAGATGTTCCTCACCCGCCTCGGGTTCGACTCGAAGATCGTCATTACCGGTGACGTCACGCAGATCGATCTACCGGGCGGTACGAAGAGCGGTCTGCGGCAGGTCCAGGAGATCCTGGAGGGGCTGGACGACGTGCACTTCTCGCGGCTCAGCAGCCAGGACGTCGTCCGGCACAAGCTCGTCGGCCGTATTGTCGATGCGTACGAGAAGTACGACAGCCAGCACGGCCAGCACAGCCACAACGGCCGGCGAACCTGAGAAACGAGAAGCAGCACCACATGTCGATCGACGTCAACAACGAGTCCGGAACGGACATCGACGAGCAGGCGATCCTGGACGTCGCCCGCTACGCCGTGGCCCGGATGCGTATTCACCCGCTTTCCGAGCTGTCGGTCATCGTCGTCGACGCGGACGCCATGGAACAGCTCCACCTCCAGTGGATGGACCTGCCGGGGCCGACCGATGTCATGTCCTTCCCGATGGACGAGCTGCGTCCGCCGGCCAAGGACGACGAGGAGCCCCCGCAGGGACTCCTCGGTGACATCGTGCTCTGCCCGGAGGTCGCCAAGAAGCAGGGCGAGGAGGCGCCGACCGGGCACAGCATGGACGAGGAGCTCCAGCTGCTGACCGTGCACGGCGTCCTGCACCTGCTCGGGTACGACCACGAGGAGCCTTCGGAGAAGGCCGAGATGTTCGGCCTCCAGGCGGCGATCGTCGACGGCTGGCGTGCCGAGCGCGGGCTGACGGGTCCGTCGCCGGCCCCGACCGTCACCTGACGGCGGGAGATCCGGTGACCACCCAGCTGATCGCGGTCGCGGTTCTGCTCGTCGTCGTCGCGTGGCTCGCGGCGTGTGCCGAGGCGGGACTCGCCCGTACGACCAGCTTCCGTGCCGAGGAAGCCGTGCGGTCGGGGCGGCGGGGCAGCGCGAAGCTGGCCGCCGTCGCCGCCGATCCCGTGCGCTATCTGAACGTCGCGCTGCTGGTGCGCGTCGGCTGCGAGATGGCGGCCGGGGTGCTGGTGACGTACGCCTGTCTGCGCTCCTTCGAGCAGACGTGGCAGGCGCTGACCGTGGCCATCGCGGTGATGGTGCTGGTCTCGTACGTCGCGGTGGGCGTTTCTCCTCGCACGATCGGCCGCCAGCATCCGCTGAACACCGCCACCGCCGCGGCGTACGTGCTGCTGCCGCTGGCCCGGATCATGGGGCCGATCCCGCGGCTGCTGATCCTGCTGGGCAACGCGCTGACCCCGGGCAAGGGCTTCCGCCAGGGCCCCTTCGCCTCCGAGGCCGAGCTGCGCTCGCTGGTCGACCTCGCGGAGAAGGAGTCGCTGATCGAGGACGAGGAGCGCCGTATGGTGCACTCCGTCTTCCAGCTCGGCGACACCCTGGTGCGGGAGGTGATGGTGCCGCGGACGGACCTGATCTCGGTCGAGCGGTTCAAGACCATCCGCCAGGCGCTGACCCTCGCGCTGCGCTCCGGGTTCTCCCGTATCCCGGTGACCGGCGAGAACGAGGACGACGTAGTGGGCGTCGTGTACGTGAAGGACCTGGCCCGCAAGGTGCACATCAGCCGGGACGCGGAGACCGAGCTGGTCTCCACGGCGATGCGGCCCGCCGTCTTCGTGCCCGACACGAAGAACGCCGGTGACCTGCTGCGCGAGATGCAGCAGGACCGCAATCACGTCGCGGTGGTCATCGACGAGTACGGCGGTACGGCCGGCATCGTGACGATCGAGGACATCCTGGAGGAGATCGTCGGCGAGATCACCGACGAGTACGACCGGGAGCTGCCGCCCGTGGAGGACCTGGGCGACGGGCGGTACCGGGTGACCGCGCGGCTGGACATCGGCGACCTCGGTGAGCTGTACGGCTTCGCGGAGCTGGACGACGAGGACGTGGAGACGGTCGGCGGGCTGCTCGCCAAGCATCTGGGCCGGGTGCCGATCGCGGGTGCCACGGCCGAGATCGACCTCAGCGAGAACGCGTCCGCGCTCTCGCCGAAGGCGCTGCGGCTGACCGCGGAGGCCCCGGCCGGCCGCCGCAACAAGATCGTCACGGTGCTGTGCGAGCCGGTCAGGGGCGACGACGGCGCGGCCGGTCAGGACTGACCGCGGCGGCGTAGCGGGAAGCGGTCACGATGGGGGCTGCGGTGACGGGGTGACGGTCAGGACCGGCCGCGGCGGCGGAGCGGGAAGCGGTCGGGGCCGGCCGCGACGCACAGCCCCGCGAGCGCCGTGGTGGTCCCGGTGACCACCACGGCGGGCCAGCCGCCGCCCGACCAGGCCACCGTGCCGGCCAGCGATCCGACGGCGATGCCGGAGAAGCGCAGGGTGAAGTAGAGCGTGTTGAGGCGGCTGTGCACGGCCGGGTCGAGGCTGAACAGGGACGTCTGCGAGGCGGCCTGGCTGCCCCAGACCCCGACGTCCAGCACGATCACGCCCGCCAGCAGCCACCACAGTGAGCCGCCGCCCGGCAGCAGGAGCAGCCAGCCCGCGATCACCAGGCCGATCAGCGCCGCGAGCGCGCCGCGCCGCCCGAGCCGGTCGGCCAGCCGTCCGGCGTACGGGGAGGCCAGCGCGCTCGCCGCGGCCACCAGCCCGAACAGGCCGATCTCGGTCGACCCGTACCCGTACTCGCCCTCCAGCAGGAACGTCAGCGTCGTCCAGAACGCGCCGAACGCGATCCCCACCAGCGCGCCGGACACGGTGATCCGCCGGACCAGCAGGTGGGCGGCGAACAGCCGCGGCAGCGAGGCGAGCGTCGAGCGGTACGAGGCGGCCGCGGCGGCCGGGACGCGGGGCAGGGCCCGGCTCAGGACCAGCATGGTCAGCAGCGTCAGGACGCACGAGCAGCCGAACACCGCCCGCCAGCCCACCTGCTCCGCCAGCGCCCCCGAGTACGCGCGGGACGCGAGCACTCCGACCAGCAGGCCGGCCTGGACGGTGCCGACGACCCGGCCCCGGTCGGCGTTGCCGCCGCCGGCGGCCAGGGCCACCGCGAGCGGCGTGATGAGCTGCGGTACGGGCGAGAGCAGGCCGACCGCGAAGCCGGCCACCACCAGCCAGGTCACGCTGGGCGCGAGGGCACAGGCGGCGAGGGCGAGCGCGGACGCCGTACCGAGGCCGAGGACGATCCGCCGCCGGTCGTGGCTGTCGCCCGCCGGGACGAGCAGCAGGATGCCCGCCGCGTAGCCGAGCTGGGTGGCGGTGGGCACCGCGCCGAGGACGTCCGGGGCCACCCCGAAGGAGTGCGCGGCGGCGCCCAGCAGCGGCTGGTTCAGGTAGACGTTGGCGGCGGTGACGGCGCTGGTGGCGGCGAGCAGCAGGGCCGTCGGACGGGTCAGGCCGGAGCGGGGCGGGCGGTCGGTGCGCGGGGGAGCGGAAGCTGGTTCGATCACATGAGTCGACGCTAGGCCGGGGCGGGCGTGGCAGGCTTGTGCGGGAGTGCCAAGTTCTGTCGAGAACGTGCCAGGCGGGGAGCAGGCGGGAGGCGAGGCGGCGTGTACGGCAAGAGCGAGGACCGGGACGACTACCAGCAGGTGCCCCGGCCGGTCGCCGCGATGGCCCGTGACCTGCCCGACGGCCACCACATCCCGGATCACCGGCACCTCAGGGCCCAGCTGATCTACGGCACCACCGGCGCGATCTCGGTGGCCACCGGACACGGCGTGTGGGTGGTGCCCGCCACCCGTGGCGTGTGGGTGCCCGCCGGGCTGACCCACGCGATGACCTGCGCGGGCGCGGTCGCCATGCGCACCCTCTACATCGAGCCGCAGTCCGCCTGGCGGCTGCCCGACGCCCCCACCGTCGTCTCGGTCTCCCCCTGTTGCGGGAGCTGATCGACGAGGCCACCCGGCTTCCGGTGGAGTACGACGTACGGGGCCGCGACGGCACGGTGATGGACCTGCTCCTGCGCGAACTCGCGCCGCGCCCCGTACCGGCCCTGCACCTGCCCGCCCCGGACGACCCCCGGCTGCGCGACCTGTGCGCGGCGATCCGGCGCAGCCCCGGCGAGGACTGGACGACCTCGTACGCCGCGGCCCGCGCCCACCTGAGCCCGCGCAGCCTGCACCGCAGATTCGCCGCCGCCACGGGGATGAGCCCGGCCCGCTGGGTGCAGCAGGCCAGGCTCGTCCACGCGGTCACCCTGCTGGCCAGGGGGACACCGGTCACCTCCGTCGCCACCGGCCTCGGCTATGCCACCCCCAGCGCCTTCACCGCCATGTTCCGGCGGGCGCTGGGCACCACTCCGTCGGCCTACTTCGCGGGCGTGTAGTCCGTACGGGACCGGGACCGGCGGACCGCCCGGGAGAGGCCGGCGGCGGCCGGCGCGGCGACCGCCGCGACGAGCAGCGCGGCGGTGCGGACGGCCTGGCCGAGCCGGCCCGGCGACGAGGGGTACGAGTCGGTCGTACGGGAACTGCCCGCGGTCAGCGAGGATTTCGCGGAACTGTGGGCGCGCGGGGATGTGCAGGTCGGCGGGCAGGTCCAAAGGACCTGGAGCACCCGCTCGCGGCGCCCTGCTCTTCGAGACCACCCGGCTGCGGGTACCGGCCCGCCCGGATCTGACCATCGTGCTGCACGACCCGCGCCGGTCGGCAGTGGTCGACACGGCGGCGAAGCTGGAGTGGCTGACGTCGCCGGAGGGCCGCCGGGGCGGGATGTATGCGGTGGCGGGGTGACGGGAGGGACGGCCGTCGCCCTACGCCCCTTCGTGCCCGCCGGGCCGCGGGGCGCATATGCTCGCCCGTATGAGCGAAGCCGCACCGCTGGACCCGGAAGACCGCAAGATCATCACGCTGGCCCGTTCCGCGCGCGCCCGCAACGGGGTGCCGGAGGGCGCCGCCGTCCGTGACGAGACCGGGCGCACCTATGTCGCGGGGACCGTCGCCCTGGAGTCGTTGCGGCTCAGCGCGTTGCGTACGGCGGTGGCCATGGCCGTCGCGAGCGGCGCGCGGTCGCTGGAGGCGGCGGCCGTGGTGACCGAGGCGGAGTCCGCCTCGGACGAGGACCGCGCGGCCGTACGGGACCTCGGCGGCGCCGGGACCCCGGTGCTGGTCGCCGGTCCGGACGGCACGCTGCGGGCCTCGGTCCAGGCGGGCTGACGGGCCGGGCGGCGGCTGACGGGCCCGCCGGCCTAAGAGGCCAACAAGCTGACGGTCCAGGCGGCTGAAGGGCCGACGGGCCGACGTCAGGGCGGATTGACGGGTTGGAGGGGCCGGCGCAGGGCCCGCGCTCCTCACTCCGCCGCCCGGTCCGCCCCCACCCGCCCCAGCAGCGCCTTCTTGTCCGGCTTGCCGCTCGCCGCCACCGGCACCTCCCGTATGACGGTGATCGTGGCGGGCACGCTCGCCGGGCCCAGCACGGCCGCGACGTGGTCGCGCAGCGCCGCGAGGTCGGGCCGCCGGTCCGCCGCCGGGACGACGAACGCGTGGGCGGCCTCGCCGGTCCGCTCGTCGGGCGTGCCCACGACGTACGCCTGGTCGACGTCCGGGTGCCCGGTGAGGGCCTGTTCGACGGCGCCCGCGTAATGCAGCACGGCGTTGACGATGATGACGTCACGGGTGCGCCCGGTGAGCCGCAGGAAGCCGTGCTCGTCGAGGCGGCCGAGGTCGCGGGTGCGTACCCAGCCGTCCCGCAGTACGGCGCGGGTCTCCTCCTCGTCCCGGCGGTAGCCGGCCAGCGCTCCGGCCGTACGGACCCAGATCTCGCCGGTGGCGCCCTCGGGGAGCGGCCGCCCGTCGGCCGGGTTCCGCACGCCGATGTCCACCCCCTTCAGGGGCCGCCCCACCGAGCCGTACGCCGCGTCCGGCCGGCGGGCCAGGTCGTCGGGGGTGAGCAGGGTCAGCATGCCGGTCTCGGTCTGCCCGTACCCCTGGTGCACGACCGGGCCGAGCCGTTCGGCCGCCTCCGCGAGGCGGTGGGGCGACAGGGGTGATCCGGCCACGAGGAGAGCTCGGAGGCTCGTGAAATCAATGGTGTTGGCGGGTTCGGTGCGCAGGGTGTTGAGGATGTGGTGCAGCCGGGGGACGGTCAGCAGGCAGGCGGTGATGCGGTGCCGTGCGAAGACCTCCGGGAAGGACAGCGGCGGGTCCGCGATGACGGCGGTGCCGCCGCCCAGCAGGCACAGCCCCAGGTGCTCGAAGATCACCGCGCTGGTGAGGGTGCCGAAGAGCAGGAAGCGCGCGTAGGCCGCAGCGAGGGCGCTGGTCCGCGCTGACCAGCGGGCGGGCTGCCACGACCAGCTCGCGGTCAGGCTGCGGTAGGTGTGCGCGCACTCCTTGGGCTGTCCGGTGCTGCCGCTGGTCAGGGTGATCAGGGCGAGGTCGTCCGGGCGGCCGCGGGCCACGAGGTCGTCGGGGAGGCCGGTTCCGGCGTGTTCAGCAGGTCTTTCTCCAGGCCGAGCCGGGTGGTGTCGGGGGCGCCCGCCGCGAGGAGTTCGGGGAGGCCGACGGCTCGTCGTGTACGAGGACGTCGATGCCGTCGGCCAGGACGCGGGCGAGATGGCCCGGCGGCAGGCCGGGACGGAGGCCGGTCAGCCGGGCGCCCAGCAGATGCACCGCGAGGTGCAGGGCGAACGCCTCGGGGGTGACGCCGGCGGCCACCGCGACGGACGACCCCGGCCCGACGCCCGCCGCGCGCAGTCCGCGCACACAGCGGCCGGTCAGGTCCAGGACCTCACGGCGTGGGACGGCCCGCCCCCGGTGTTCGAACGCCGGGGCGTCCTGTTGCCGGTGGAAGGCGTCGGCGAGGGCCTGCGGGAAAGGACGTGCGGTCGGCTGGCTCATTTCGTGTCCGTTCCGGTCGGTGTGAACGGCTGAAATGCGTCACGGGACCGGCGGGGCGAGCGGGGCCGGGAGTGCGGGAGAGTAATGCGGCGACCCGCCGGGACGCGACAGAAGGGTGTTCCGGGTAAAAGTCCCGGACCTTGTGACACTGGCTTGTGCAGCGTACTCGTAAACCTTGGATTGAGTGTGACGCAGATCACTTATTTGCGCCCTGGTGTCGTTCTTTAATGCTCAAGTACTGTCGGATTCCGCTCCATCTCCATACCCCCGCAGGTGACAGGAGAATTGCGTGAGCCACGACGAAGCGATGGACTATCTGGTGGTCGGCGCCGGTCCCGCGGGATTACAAGCCGGATATTTCCTGCAACAGACCGGGCGCAGTCATCTCATCGTGGAGTCGGGCGCGGCTCCCGGTGAATTCTTCACCCGTTTCCCCCGCCACCGCACCCTCATCTCGATCAACAAGGTGCACACCGGCTGGGACGACCCCGAGCTGAACATGCGCACCGACTGGAACTCGCTGCTCTCCGACGAGCACACCCCGCTGTTCACCGCCCGTACCCCGCGCTATTTCCCGGATGCCGACGAGCTGGTCGGCTACCTCGCCGACTTCGCCGCCACCCACCGCCTGCGCATCCGCCACCACACCCGTATCACCGGGATATCCCGGCCGTACGGCGGGCCGGACGGGCCCGGCGACTTCCTCGCCCGCGCCGCCGACGGCACCACCTACCGCGCACGGCGGCTGATCATGGCGACCGGTGTCACCCGTCCGTACATCCCCGCCATCGAGGGCGTCGAGACGGCCGAGCGCTATGACGAGGTCTCCGTCGACCCGGCCGGCTTCACCGGGCAGCGGGTGCTGATCATCGGCCGTGCCAACTCCGCGTTCGAGACCGCCGACAACCTCATCGAGACCGCCGCCGTCATCCACGTCGCCGGACCCGGCTCGCTGAAGCTCGCCTGGCAGACCCATTTCGTCGGACACCTGCGGGCCGTCAACAACAACTTCCTCGACACCTATCAGCTGAAATTGCAGAACGCGGTGCTGGACGGAAGCATCGAGCGTATCCGGCAGCAGCCGGACGGCTCATACGTGGTCTCCGTTTCCTTTTCCCGGGTCGCGGAGGTCGTCAAGGACATCGCTTACGACCGGGTCATCCTCGCCACCGGATTCCGCTTCGACCCGTCGGTATTCGCCTCGGAGTGCCGCCCCGAACTCACCGTCAACGACCGTTTCCCGGCCCAGACCGACGCCTGGGAATCGCCGAACGTCCCCGGACTGTACTTCGCCGGCACCATCACCCAGGTACGCGATTTCAAGAAATCCACCAGCGGTTTCATCCACGGATTCCGGTACGGCGTACGGGCCCTGCACCGCATCCTCGAAGCCCGCCACCACGGCCGCCCCTGGCCCGCCCGCGCCCTGCCCGCCACCGCCGAGGCGGTCACCGACGCCGTGATCGCCCGCGTCAACCGCAGCTCGGCGCTCTTCCAGGTGTTCGGCTTCCTCGGCGACGCGGTGCTCGTCGACCGGGAAGGCACGGTCCGCTACTGCGAGGAAGTGCCGGTCGACCACCTGCACACCGCCGTCGCCGACGGCGGCTTCGGCGAGGTCGGCTCCTACTGCACCGTCACCCTCGAATACGGCGAGGGCCACGACAAGGTGAACCCGTTCGACATCTCCGCAGGCCGGGTCTCCCAGCAGGACACCACCGGCCTGGACGGCCGCTATCTGCACCCGGTGGTCCGCGTCTTCGACGGCGCCGCGCCCGGCAAGGCGACCGCCGAGCACCACCTCACCGAGAACCTGGAGAACGAGTGGGACAGCGAGGAGGTCCACCGCGCACCCCTGCGGTCCTTCCTGCGCCCCCGGCTCACCGGCCCCGAACCGGCGGCCCGGCCGTGATCCCCACCCTCGCCGACCTGCGCGAGCGGGCCCGGGAACGGCTGGACCCGCGGGTGTACGACTTCTTCGCCGGGGGCGCCGGGGGCGAGACGGCGCTCCACGAGAACGAAGCGGCGTTCCGCAGGCTCGCCCTGCTGCCGCGCGTCCTGCGCGGGGCGGCCACCCGCGACCTGTCCGTGACGCTGTGCGGCGACCGCCTGGCGATGCCCGTCCTGGTCTCGCCCACCGCCTTCCACCGCCTCGCGCACCCCGAGGGCGAGCTGGCCACCGCCCGCGCGACGGCGGCAGCCGGCACGGTCCTGGTCACCGGCATGGCCGCGACCGTGCCGGTGGCCGAGGTCACCGCCGCCGCCCGCGCCGTACAGGCCGACGCGGCCGTCTGGTTCCAGCTCTACCTCCAGCCCGAACCGGAGGTCACCCTCGCCCTGGTGCGCAGGGCGGAGCGGGCCGGCTGCACGGCGCTGGTCGTCACGGTCGACTCGCCCGTCTTCGGCCGCCGCGAGCGGGACGCCCGGCACGGCTTCGACGACCTGCCCGACGACCTGGCCGCCGAGAACATGCGCGGCCTGCCCGGCGCCCTCGACGACCGCCCCCGCGACATCGCCATGTCCCCCGGGCTCTCCTGGGACGACCTGCGCAGGCTGCGGGCGCAGACCCGGCTGCCGGTGCTGCTCAAGGGCGTCCTGCACCCCGGGGACGCGCGGATCGCCGTCGCCGAGGGCGTGGACGGGCTGCTGGTCTCCAACCACGGCGGCCGGCAGCTCGACGCCGCACCGGCGAGCGTCGAGGCGCTGCCCGCCGTGGCCGAGGCGGTCGCGGGCCGGGTGCCGGTCCTGCTGGACGGCGGCGTCCGCCGGGGCTCCGACGCCGCCGTGGCCCTCGCGCTGGGCGCGTCGGCCGTCGGCGTCGGCCGTCCGGTGCTGTGGGGCCTGGCCGCGGGCGGCGAGAAAGGCGTCCGGCACGTACTGGAGCTGCTGCGCGCGGAGTTCGACCACGTGCTGGCGCTGTGCGGCGGCGGCAGCCCGGCCGACCTCGGTCCGGACCTCGTCGTCGCGCGGGGGAGCGTCCGGGGCGGGGAGGCCCGATGAACCGCCTCCGGCTCTCCGCCCGCCCCCGCGCCCTCCGGCTGCTCGCCGCCACGGCCGCCGCCCTCTCCGTCCCGTACTGGCTGCCGCGCTCCGTCGTCGCCGCCCGCGTCGCGCTCTTCGCCCGGATCAACGGCGACGAGGGCATCGCCTTCCCGAACGCCGCCGTCCCCGCCGAACGCTTCCAGGAGATCTACTCCCACCCGGCCGCCAACGGCCGCAGCCGCGGCGCCGCCCTCTCGGACCTCTTCTGGTACTGGCTCGCGCCCGGCCCCGAAGTGCACCAGGAACACCTGGAGGACGGCCCGCGCTACGACGACGTCGCCCGCACCACCCTCGCCGTGCTCGCCGGTCCCAGCCAGGACCTGTCCGCGGCGGCGGCCCGCCGTACCGCCGCCGTGCTCGACGAACGGGGCGTCGGCCGCGCCACATTCGTACGGCTGCGCGACCTGATGATGCCGGTCTGGGCGGAATTCTTCTACGGCCTGGTCTTCCGCGAACCGTGCCCGGCCGGCGTCCGGCGCCTGATCGTCGACAACGCCGAGGACGTGGTGAACTCCCTGAAGTGCACCCGGCCACGCCACCTGGCCCGCCGCGCCCGCCTCACCCGCCACCTGCGGCAGCGCATCGCCGCCGGGCACGTGCCGCCGCGCCACCTGCCGGACTCCCTCACACCCGACGAGCAGGCCCACTACCTCCAGGGCACCTTCTTCAACACGGCCGTCGTGCAGCTGTCCGAGGCCATGGCCCACCTGCTGCTCGTCCTGGCCCAACACCCGGACGTACAGCGGAAGCTGGCCGCCGCGCCGGACGACGACCGCTACTTCGCCAACGTCCTCGACGAGACGCTGCGCCTCTACCCGCTCTTCGGCGTCGCCCACCGCATCAGCACGGACGACATCCCGCTCGGCCCGGACGCCGTCCTTCCCGCCGGCTCCGTCCTGTGCTTCAACTACCCCGACTACCACGCCACCGGCTACACCGACCCCGACGTCTTCGATCCCGGCCGCTGGGACCACCTCGTCGCCAAGGACCAGCACCACATCCCGTTCGGCGTCGCCGCCAACCGGCCCTGCCCCGCCTGGCGGCTGGCCCCGCTGGTCATGCGCGCCGCGACCCGCGAGGTGCTGAGCCGCTTCACCCTCCACTCCGACGTCGCGCACACCCGCTCCATCCCGCACCGCGCCCCCTGCCTGCTGGTCCGGCGCGGCCGCCCGCTGCCGCCGCACCGGCTGTTCGCCGCCCGCGCCTTCCTGCGGGTGCGCGACCGGTGGGAGGACGTGTGGCGCAGCTGCGTCCAGCTCGTCCTCGGTACGTGGATGGTGCTGGACGCCCGCCGGCTGCGCCCGGCCGAGCGGTACTTCGCCGCCCACGACAGCCAGGGCGCCTCGCTGCCGGCCGGCACCGGCGGACCGGCGCGCTGCCCGTACCCGTACGCCTGAGCCGTACGCCTGAGCCGCACGCCCGGTCCGCGCACCCGGTCCGGACGCCTGATCCCCCTCTCGGTCCGCACGCCCGGTCCGCGCCCCTGGCCCGTACGCCTCACCCCCACACCAGCCCCACGATCCGAAGGGCCCTCCGCCATGACCGTCACGGAGTTAGGGCCGGCCTTCTTCCTGGCCGTCGTCGTCATCCTGCTCGTCTGCCGGCTCGTGGGGCGCGCCCTGCGAGCGCTGGGCCAGCCGCCCGTGGTGGGGGAGATGGTCGCCGGCGTGGTGCTCGGACCGTCCGTGCTGGGCCTGCTGGCGCCCGGTCTGGAGACGGCCCTGTTCCCGCCGGAGCTGCGGCCCGCGCTGTACGTCGCCGGGCAGATCGGCCTGGTCGTCTTCATGTTCCAGACCGGCTACGAGTTCCGGTCGGCCGGTATCCGGGCGGTGGCCGGGCCGGCCGCGATGATCTCGGGCGCCGGGATCTTCGTACCGCTCGCGCTGGGCGTGGGGCTGACCTACGCCGTGCACGGCCGGGTCGACGTCTTCCCGGACGACGTGTCCGTCACCGTATCCGCCCTCTTCGTCGGCGTGACCCTGGCCATCACCGCGTTCCCCATGCTGGCCCGCATCATCACCGAGCGGGGTCTGACCGGCACCCGCTTCGGCTCGCTGTCCCTGGCGTCCGGGGCGGTGGACGACGCGCTGGCGTGGGTGCTGCTCGCCGGGGTGCTGAGCATGACCGGCGCCGGCACCGGGCCGCTGGTCGTCGCCCTCGTGGGCAGTGCCGGCCTGGTGGTCGTACTGGTCCTGCTCGCCCGCTCCGGGACCCGGCTCACGGGCCTGGTGAACCGCCGCAGCCCCGACGAGCTGCTGCTGATCACCATCGTGGTCCTGTTCATCGCCGCCTGGTACACCGACCGCATCGGCCTGTACGCCGTCTTCGGCGCGTTCAGCCTGGGCGTGGTCTTCCCGCGCTCCGCAGCGGTGGACCGGGCCGTCGAGACGATCGCGCCGATCAGCCGGATCGTCTTCCTGCCCCTGTTCTTCACCTACTCCGGACTGAACACCGACTTCGCGCTGCTGGCCTCGCCCGGACTGCTGCTGTTCACCGCGGGCTGTGTCGCCCTGGCCGTCCTCGGCAAGCTGGGCGCCTGCTGGCTGGCCGCGCGGCTGGCCGGCGAGGGGGCCGGGGTGGCGCTGCGCATCGGCACGCTGATGAACGCGCGGGGCCTGATGCAGCTCATCGCGATCAACATCGGTCTGGCGGCCGGCATCGTCACCCCGTCGATGTTCGCGGTGCTGGTCGTGGTCGCGCTGGTGACGACGGTGATGGCGTCCCCGATGCTGACCCTGTGGGACCGCCTCGACGCGCGCCGTACGCCGGGACGGACGCGGGCGGAGCGGGTCGGCGCCGCGCCCTGAGTCCCGCCGTACGGGGCCGGGCCGTCCGCCCGTACGGCCACCGCCCGGACCTGGTGGTCCGCGCCCGCCCGCCGATCGGGGACAATGGGCGCCATGAGCGTTCGTACAGAGTCCTCCGCCCAGCACCGCGCCGGCTTCGCGTGCTTCGTCGGCCGCCCGAACGCGGGCAAGTCCACCCTCACGAACGCTCTGGTCGGCACGAAGGTGGCGATCACCTCCAACCGTCCGCAGACCACCCGGCACACCGTGCGCGGCATCGTGCACCGCCCGGACGCCCAGCTCGTCCTGGTCGACACCCCGGGCCTGCACAAGCCGCGCACCCTGCTCGGCGAGCGGCTCAACGACGTCGTGCGGACCACCTGGGCCGAGGTCGACGTGATCGGCTTCTGCCTGCCCGCCGACCAGAAGCTGGGCCCCGGCGACCGCTTCATCGCGGCCGAGCTGGCGGGGATCAAGAAGACCCCGAAGATCGCCATCGTCACCAAGACCGACCTGGTGGACTCCAAGCAGCTCGCCGAGCAGCTGCTCGCGGTCGACCAGCTGGGCCGGGAGCTGGGCATCGAGTGGGCGGAGATCATCCCGGTCTCGGCCGTCGGTGACGAGCAGGTGCAGCTCGTCGCCGACCTGCTCGTCCCGATGCTCCCCGAGAGCCCCCGCTCTACCCCGAGGGCGACCTCACCGACGAGCCCGAGCAGGTCATGGTCGCCGAGCTGATCCGTGAGGCCGCGCTCGAAGGCGTACGGGACGAGCTGCCGCACTCCATCGCGGTCGTCGTCGAGGAGATGCTGCCGCGCGAGGACCGCCCGGCGGACAAGCCGCTGCTGGACATCCACGCCAACGTCTACATCGAGCGGCCCAGCCAGAAGGGCATCATCATCGGCCCGAAGGGCAAGCGCCTGAAGGACGTCGGGGTGAAGTCCCGCAAGCACATCGAGGCGCTGCTCGGCACGCCGGTCTTCCTCGATCTGCACGTGAAGGTCGCCAAGGACTGGCAGCGCGACCCGAAGCAGCTCCGCAAGCTGGGCTTCTGAGGCCCGGCCCCCGGAAACCGCCGCCGCTCACTCCACCCCGCGGATCCGCCGCACCAGCAGCGCCCCCGCCAGCCCGATGCCCGCCGCGACCAGGTACAGCACCCGGTAGCCGCCCAGGTACGTCACGATGGGCGCGGCCAGTGCGGGGGCGGCCACCTGCGGCAGCGAGTTCGCGATGTTGACGACGCCGAGGTCCCGGCCCCGGTGGGCGGCGGCCGGCAGCACGTCCGTCATCAGGGCGAAGTCCACCGACGTGAAGACGCCGAAGCCGACGCCCAGCAGCGCGGCGGCGACCAGCGCGCCGGTCCAGGTCTGCCACCCGGCGAGCAGGGCGGCGGCCACCGCCATGATCACGCCGGACCAGAGCACGAACGGCTTGCGGCGGCCCGAACGGTCCGACCACATCCCGCCGACGACGACGGTGGCGAGCAGCATCACCCCGTTGACGGCGGTCAGGATGAGCACGCCGTCCCCGGGGCGGGGCCGGTGCAGCGCGTCGCGCAGGTAGTAGAGCAGGTACAGCAGCGCGATCGCGTTGCCGAGGTTGACCAGGAAGCGGGTCAGCCACGCCCACGCCAGGTCGGGGTGGCGGCGCGGACTGATCCAGAACCCGGCGAGGAACGGCCGCCACGCGAACGGCGTCCGGTCGCCGGGCCCGATCCGCAGGTCCCGGTAGCGCAGTACGTACGGCAGTGTGGCCAGCACGGTGAAGGCGGCGCAGGCCGCGTACCCCGCCGCGACGCCGCCCGCGGCGGTGGCCAGGCCCGTACCGGCCACCACCCCCAGGATCTGCGCCGCGCCCAGCCAGCCGCCCACCGCACCGCGCTGGAGGTGCGGCACCCGGTCCGGTACGGCCGCGGTGACCGCCGCGAACGCGGCGTTGAGCGCCAGTTGCACCAGACACCACCCGGCCGCCATGGCGCCGACGCTCCTGGCGGCGGCCAACAGGCACAGCGCCCCCGCACCCCCGAGCACACCGGCCGCGATCCACGGTGTGCGGCGCCCGAACCGCGAGGCCGTACGGTCCGACAGCGCGCCGAAGACCGGATTGGCGACGAGCGACACCGCCGCGCCCAGGCCCGTCACCCACGCCAGCACCGTCTCCTTGGACGTGCCGGGCGGCGCCAGCTCGGCCGCCTGGAGGGCCAGCAAGATCTGGATCGGTCCGTACCAGCCGGCCCAGATCGCCCCGTTGGCCAGCGCCAGCGCCGCGGTCCAGCCGCCGCCCACCCGCTCGACCGGCTCGGCAAGGGCCCCGGACGTACCGGCGGGAGCCCCAGGCGTGCCCGAGGGGACTCCGGGCGTGCCCGCGGCCCCCGCACCGGTCACCGCTGGGCCCGGAGCGCGTCCCGCAGCCAGAAGTACGAAGCCTTCGGGGTCCGGACCAGCGTGTCGTGATCGACGTGCACCAGCCCGAACCTGCGGGCGTACCCCTCCGCCCACTCGAAGTTGTCCAGCAGCGACCAGACGAAGTAGCCGCGGACGTCCACCCCGGCGGTGATCGCGTCGTGCAGGGCCCGCAGGTGCCCGTCCAGGAAGGCGATCCGCTCCCGGTCCTCGACACCCTCGTACGAGCAGCCGTTCTCGGTGATGACCACGGGCGGCAGCCGGTCGCCGTACCGGTCACGGAACCCGGTCAGCAGCTCGGTCAGCGCCGCGGGCACCACCGGCCACCCGAAGTCCGTCAGCGGATACCCCTCGATCTCCCGAGGCGCGAACGGCAGCCCCGGCGGCAGCTCGATCCCCGCGAAGTCGCCCCCTCGGGCGCCCTCCGCCGCGGGCGCCCCCACCTTCGTCGGCTGGTAGTAATTCACCCCGTACCAGTCCAGCGGCTCACCGATGACCCGCAGGTCCTCGTCCACCGGACCGGCCCCGGACAGCAGCGGCGCCGTCAGCTCCTCCTCCGGATAGCGCCCCAGCAGCACCGGCTCCGCGAACAGACGGTTCAGCAGCAGGTCGTACAGCCCGGCCGCCTCCTGGTCGGCGGCCGACTCCGACGCGGCCCACGTCGGCCCGTGCGAATTGGCGATCCCGATGCCGCCCGCACCCCGCGCCCGTAGCGCCCGCACGGCCAGCCCGTGCCCCAGCAGCAGATGGTGCGCCACCGGCAGCGCCTCGAACCCCAGCTCCCGGCCCGGCGCGTGCTGCCCCAGCCCGTACCCCAGCAGCGTCAGCTCGGCGGGCTCGTTGAGCGTGATCCACCGGTCCACCCGGTCACCGAGGCGCGCCGCCACGGCGTCCGCGTACGCCGCGAACCGCTGCGCCGTGTCCCGCTCCAGCCACCCGCCCGCCGCCTCGACGGCCTCCGGCGTGTCCCAGTGGAAGAGCGTCGGCACCGGCCGGACGCCCGCCGCGCACAGCTCGTCGACCAGCCGGTCGTAGAAGTCCAGCCCCGCCGCGTTGACCCGCGGCCCACCGTCCGGCATCACCCGGGGCCAGGCCACCGAGAAGCGGTACGCGCCGGCCCCCAGCTCCTTGATCAGTGCGACGTCCTCGCGGTACCGGTGGTAGTGCCCGGTCGCCACCCGGCCGTCCGAGCCGTCCTTGACCCGCCCGGCCCGCTCCACGAAGGCGTCCCACACCGACCGCCCGCGGCCGTCCTCGTCCACCGCCCCCTCGATCTGGTAGGCGGACGTCGACACCCCCACACGAACCCCGCGGGAAAGCGGGGTAACGCACCCGACGAGGACCCACCCGGCGCACGTGATCCGTCCATGGGCCGGATCCTGGTTACCGGCGGGAACCCGTGTCAAGGGGCGTGCACGGGGCGGAAGTTGCCGGCCGGGCGGCCGGTCAGCAGCCCTCCTTCAGTACTCTGCTGATCAGCTTGCGCTGTTCCGTGGTGAGCCGGGGGTCGGAGGCGTAGACCGTGTGGCCGTCGATGGTGATCTGGTAGCTGAAACCGTCGGGGACGCCTACCGGGGGCGTACCCCGGCCGGCGGCGGCTGCCTGCTCGGCCAGGGCGTGCCATTCCGCGGCATCGGGGCGGCCGGAGGTGTCGACCTCGGCGTGGCGCTCGATACCGGCGAAGCCGCCGGTGCGTCGTACTTGAATCCGCATGACGGGCTTCCTACCCAGTGGGGTGCGGGGAAACGGACGGATCGGGCCAGATGGTGGCGGATCAGGTGGCGGGCACACCCACCTGGGACCATGCCTTCTGCAGGGCCTGGAGGACGTCGCCCTCACCGTACTCGGTGCGCGCGGTGGCCACCGTCAGGCGTGCGAAGTCGTCGAACTGGGCGTCCTTGTCGAGTTCGCCGCCGGTCAGCGTCTTGTACCAGATCTGGCCCGCCCGCTCCCACGCGTTGCCGCCGAGGGCCGTGGCGAGCAGGTAGAAGGCGTGGTTGGGGATGCCGGAGTTGATGTGCACGCCGCCGTTGTCACGGGAGGTCTTGACGTAGTCGTCCATCGTCGCGGGCTGCGGGTCCTTGCCCAGGACGTCGTCGTCGTACGCGGTGCCCGGGGCCTTCATCGAGCGCAGCGCCTCGCCGGTGACGTTGGGGCCGAGCAGCCCGGCGCCGATCAGCCAGTCGGCCTGGGAGGCGTTCTGGCCGAGCGCGTACTGCTTGATCAGGGCGCCGAAGACGTCCGACATGGACTCGTTGAGCGCGCCGGACTGGCCGTAGTAGTCCAGGTTGGCGGTGTGCTGGGTGACGCCGTGGGTCAGTTCGTGGCCGATGACGTCGACGGGGATGGTGAAGTCGAGGAACAGGTCGTTGTCGCCGTCGCCGAAGACCATGCGCTGGCCGTCCCAGAAGGCGTTGTCGTAGTTCTGGCCGTAGTGGACGGTGGCGTTCAGCGGCAGGCCGGAGTCGTCGATGGAGTGCCGGCCGTAGACCTTCAGATACAGGTCGAAGGTGGCGCCGAGGCCCGCGTGCGCGCGGTTGACGGAGGCGTCCTTGGACGGTTTGTCGGCCTCGGAGCGCACCTTCTTGCCCGGCAGTGTCTCCTGGTGCCCCGCGTCGTAGATGGTGCGGTTCGGCTTGTCCGAGGGGGCGCCGGTGGGCGCGGCCATGCCGCGGACGGTGGTGATGCGGCGCCGGGTGCGCTGCAGGGCGTCGTGCTCCAGGGTGCGCAGGGCGCGCTCGGAGCGGTCCGGGTCCTCCAGCCGGGACAGCGTGTCGAGAACGTGGGGCGGCACGATCGTGCAGAAGACCGGGTGGCTCTCAGTGGCTTCAGGGTTCATGCACGGCAATGTGGCACTGGGTCATCAGCGTGTCACGCCCTGGCGTCATGATTCCTGAAAACGTGTGGTAGATCGCCGTTCGGGGGTTACGCGGGCCCGGTCCCGCATACTGATACGGGGCCGCAGATTCCGCGTCACCTCGGCTAGGGTGCTGTGCATCATGCGTTACGGGCTGCTTCTCCTTAGCTGCCGCGGCGAGGGTCTGTTGTCGTAGGCCGACCCCCTCCCCGCGGGATTCGGTGTTGCGATTTTCGCCCCGTCGGCCTCTCCCCCGCGGACACACGAGGAGCCCCGCGCCACCATGACGAATCCGTCGATCGCCGCCCAGCACGCTGAGAACTCCGTCGGCCGCCCCACCCCGATCACGAACGCGACCCGCACCCAGAAGCCCTCCGGCCTGCCGGTGCACCGCTACGGCGGTTACGAGGCCGTCGACATCGCGGACCGCACCTGGCCGGACAACCGCATCACCCAGGCGCCCCGCTGGCTCTCCACGGACCTGCGCGACGGCAACCAGGCACTGATCGACCCCATGTCGCCGGCCCGCAAGCGCGAGATGTTCGACCTGCTGGTGAAGATGGGCTACAAGGAGATCGAGGTCGGCTTCCCCTCGTCCGGCGCCACCGACTTCGACTTCGTACGGTCGATCATCCAAGAGGGCGCGATCCCCGAGGACGTGACGATCTCCGTCCTGACGCAGGCCCGCGAGGAGCTGATCGAGCGGACCGTGGAGTCGCTGCGCGGCGCCCACAAGGCCACCGTCCACCTGTACAACGCCACCGCGCCGGTCTTCCGCCGGGTGGTCTTCCGCGGCTCGCGCGAGCAGGTCAAGCAGATCGCGGTGGACGGCACGCGGCTGGTCGTGGAGTACGCGGAGAAGATCCTGGGCCCGGAGACGGCGTTCGGCTACCAGTACAGCCCGGAGATCTTCACCGACACCGAGCTGGACTTCGCCCTGGAGGTCTGCGAGGGCGTGATGGACGTCTGGCAGCCCGAGGCGGGCCGCGAGATCATCCTGAACCTGCCGGCCACCGTCGAGCGCTCCACCCCTTCCACGCACGCCGACCGCTTCGAGTGGATGTCGCGCAACCTGTCCCGGCGCGAGCACATCTGCCTGTCCGTGCACCCGCACAACGACCGCGGCACCGCGGTGGCCGCCGCCGAACTGGCGATCATGGCCGGTGCGGACCGGATCGAGGGCTGCCTGTTCGGGCAGGGCGAGCGCACCGGCAACGTGGACCTGGTCACCCTGGGCATGAACCTGTTCAGCCAGGGCGTGGACCCGCAGATCGACTTCTCGCAGATCGACGAGGTCCGCCGGACCGCCGAGTACTGCAACCAGATGGAGGTCCACCCGCGCCACCCGTACGCGGGCGACCTGGTCTACACCGCCTTCTCCGGCTCCCACCAGGACGCCATCAAGAAGGGCTTCGAGGCCATGGAGGCCCAGGCCGCCGAGCAGGGCAAGAGCGTGGACGACCTGGAGTGGGCGGTCCCGTACCTGCCCATCGACCCCAAGGACGTCGGCCGCTCCTACGAGGCCGTGATCCGCGTCAACTCGCAGTCCGGCAAGGGCGGCATCGCGTACGTCCTGAAGAACGACCACAAGCTGGACCTGCCGCGCCGGATGCAGATGGAGTTCTCGAAGACCATCCAGGAGAAGACCGACGCCGAGGGCGGCGAGGTCACGCCGGACGCGATCTGGTCGGTCTTCCAGGACGAGTACCTGCCGACCCCGGAGAACGCCTGGGGCCGGATCGCGCTGCGCAGCGCGCAGACCTCCACGACGACCGAGGGCACCGACGCGCTGACCGTCGAGGCGGTCGTGGACGGCGCCGACACGGTCCTGACCGGCACCGGCAACGGTCCGCTGGCGGCGTTCTTCGACGCGCTGCACGCGATCGACGTGGACGTACGGCTGCTGGACTACGTCGAGCACACGATGAGCGAGGGCGTCGGCGCCCAGGCCGCCGCGTACATCGAGTGCGCGATCGGCGACAAGGTGCTGTGGGGCGTCGGCATCGACGCGAACATCGTGCGCGCCTCGATCAAGGCGGCCGTCTCGGCGGTCAACCGCGCGAGCCGCTGATCACCGGGCCGGTGTGCGGTCCGCGACCCCGGCCCGCGGGCCGGACCGGTTCCCGGGCCGCACACCGGCTGTGACCTGCGACGTACCGAGCGTCCCCCGGCTCTTTCCGCGAGCGCCGGGGGCGCTCGGGCGTTCAACCGGTTTAAACGGCCGTCTTGTCCGGTCCGCACTACTGACGTCGCATCACGGATGTGGCTAACATCACGTCAACGCGGCAAAGATGCCGGAGCGTTACGGAGGGTCGACGTGATGCACAAGCTGGCTGTGATGGGTGTGCGGACGTCCTGGCGCACCGTCGCCGACGGCGAGTTCTTCTGCCCCGAGTGCGGCGGGGACCGCAACTACCTCCGGCGGACCGGCCGCCGACGTCTGACCGTCCTCGGTGTGCCGCTGCTGCCGCGCGGCACCGCGGGCCCGGTCGTCGAGTGCTCCGCCTGCCGCGGCCACTTCGCGCTGGACGCCCTGGACCACCCCACCACCACGCGCTTCTCGGCGATGCTCCGGGACGCCGTGCACACCGTCACGCTGGCCGTGCTGGCCGCCGGCGGCACCGCCTCGCCCGGGGTGCGCGGCACGGCGGTGGGCACGGTGCGCGCGGCGGGCTTCGCGGACTGTACGGAGGACCAGCTGCTGACGCTGCTCGCCGCGCTCGCCGCCGACACCGGCCGGCTGCCCGGCGCGCACGACGGCGCCCTGTCCCGCGCCGCCTCCGGGAGCGTCGGCCGTCCCGGCGGCGGCCTCGACCCGTGCGGTACGGCGCTGGCCATAGAGCTGCACGAGGCGCTGGAGCCGCTGGCGCCGCACCTGGCCCCGGCGGGCCGGGAGTCGCTGCTCCTCCAGGGCGCCCGGATCGCCCTGGCCGACGGCCCGTACCTGCCGTCCGAGCGCGAGGTCCTGACCACCGTGGGCGCGGCCCTGCTGCTGTGCCCGGACGACACCGCCCGGCTGCTGGCGGCGGCCCGTACGCCGTCCTGAGGGCGGTACGGTCCGGCCGGGGCCGGGGCCGCCGCCGGGTGCGCGAGAATGGACGGCATGAGTCTGTTCCGCGATGACGGCGTCGTGCTGCGCACCCAGAAGCTGGGCGAGGCGGACCGGATCATCACCTTCCTCACGCGCGGTCACGGCCGGGTACGCGCCGTGGCCCGGGGCGTACGCCGCACGAAGTCCAAGTTCGGCGCCCGGCTGGAGCCGTTCTCCCACGTCGACGTGCAGTTCTACGCCCGCGGCAGCGAGCTGGTCGGACGCGGCCTGCCGATGTGCACGCAGAGCGAGACCATCGCCGCCTACGGGGGCGGCATCGTCACGGACTACGCCCGCTACACCGCCGGTACCGCCATGCTGGAGACCGCCGAGCGGTTCACCGACCACGAGGGCGAGCCGGCCGTGCAGCAGTACCTGCTGCTGGTAGGCGGACTGCGCACGCTCGCGCGCGGCGAGCACGAACCGCACCTGGTGCTGGACGCCTTCCTGCTGCGCTCGCTCGCGGTCAACGGCTACGCCCCCAGCTTCGACGGCTGCGCCAAGTGCGGCCTGCCCGGCCCGAACCGTTTCTTCTCCGTGGGGTCGGGCGGTGTGGTGTGCGGTGACTGCCGGGTGCCCGGCAGCGTCGTACCCTCCTCCGAGGCCATCGGGCTGCTGGCGGCGCTGCTGTCCGGCGACTGGGCGACGGCGGACGCGTGCGAACCCCGGCACGTCCGGGAGGGCAGCGGACTCGTCGCGGCCTACCTGCACTGGCACCTGGAGCGCGGCCTGCGCTCGCTGCGGTACGTAGAGAAATAGATAGGCTCAGCAGTTCGGGGGCGAGCACCCGCCCGGAGACGGCGGCGGCTCGGACCCGACCGCACCACGCACTACGGCATAGGAGATGTGGACCGGATGGCACGACGCGGATTCCTGGGGCGCGGCCGACGCGAGTACGAGACGCCCGAGCCGCACCCGTCCGGTGCGCGTCCCCCGAAGATCCCCGGCGAACTCGTCCCGAACCACGTGGCGGTCGTCATGGACGGCAACGGCCGCTGGGCCAAGGAGCGCGGCCTGCCCCGCACCGAGGGCCACAAGGTCGGCGAGGGCGTCGTCCTCGACGTGCTCAAGGGCTGTATCGAGATGGGCGTCAAGAACCTGTCGCTGTACGCCTTTTCCACGGAGAACTGGAAGCGCTCGCCCGACGAGGTGCGCTTCCTGATGAACTTCAACCGTGACGTCATCCGCCGCCGCCGGGACGAGATGGACGCGCTGGGCATCCGTATCCGCTGGGTCGGCCGGATGCCGAAGCTGTGGAAGTCCGTGGTGCAGGAGCTCCAGGTCGCCCAGGAGCAGACCAAGGACAACGACGCCATGACGCTGTATTTCTGCGTCAACTACGGCGGCCGGGCGGAGATCGCGGACGCGGCGGCGGCCATCGCGGCCGATGTGCGGGCCGGGAAACTGGACCCGTCGAAGGTCAGCGAGAAGACCGTCGCCAAGTACCTGTACTACCCGGACATGCCGGACGTGGACCTGTTCGTCCGGCCGTCGGGCGAACAGCGCACGTCCAACTACCTGATCTGGCAGAGCGCCTACGCCGAGATGGTGTTCCAGGACATTCTCTGGCCGGATTTCGACCGGCGGAACCTGTGGGACGCCTGCCTCGAATACGCCAAGCGGGACCGCCGTTTCGGCGCCGCCCCGGAGGCGGAGTCCGCGCCGCAGCAGTGAGCGTCCGCGTACGGAAGCGGCCGGGCCCCTGAATCAGGGACCCGGCCGCTTTTCCGTGCCGCTGCCGGCGTGCTCCGCGTCAGGCGGAGCCGGCGGCCGCCTTGGCCGCGCACTCACCGCACGTACCGAAGATCTCGATGGTGTGCCCGACGTCCTGGAAGCCGTGCTCGGCGGCGATCTGGTCCGCCCACTTCTCCACGGCCGGACCCTCCACCTCGACGGCCTTGCCGCAGTTGCGGCACACCAGGTGATGGTGGTGGTCGTCGGTGCTGCACCGCCGGTAGACGGCCTCGCCCTCGTTGGTGCGCAGCACGTCGACCTCGCCCGCGTCGGCGAGGGACTGCAACGTCCGGTAGACGGTGGTCAGCCCGACCGAGTCCCCCGGTGCTTGAGCATGTCGTGCAGTTCCTGCGCGCTGCGGAACTCGTCCACTTCGTCCAGTGCCGCTGCCACGGCGGCCCGCTGCCGCGTCGACCGGCCGCGCACCGGAGATCCAGCGCTCGCCACCGTTGCCTCCCTAGGTCTCGGGACGTCCCCCTGCACATCAGTCCGGCCATTGTGCCAGGTGATGACCGGAGCCCGGGTGCAACGCTTACGCGTACGTACCTATCCCTTGGCCCCTTGCACGCTGACATCGTCGCCGGGGGAGCGGCCGCCGGGCAGATCCAGAGTGCACTGTTCGGCGGCCGCGGCGGCGGCCCGCGCACGCTTTCTGGCCAGCGGGGCGGCCAGGGCCGCCATCAGCGCGAAGACCGCGATGGCCAGCAGCACGATGCTCGCGCCGGGCGGCACGTCCACGTAGAAGGAGAAGACCGTACCGGAGAGGGTGACGACGACGCCGATGGCGACGGCCAGCGCGAGGGTCATGGCGAAACCGCGGGTGGCCTGCTGCGCGGCAGCCACGGGAACCACCAGCAGCGCGCTGACCAGCAGCAGACCGACGGCTCGCATCGCGACCGTGACGGTGAGCGCGGCGGTGACCGCGAGCAGCAGGTTCAGCCACCGCACGGGCAGGCCCATCACCCGGGCGAACTCCTCGTCCTGGCAGACGGCGAACAGCTGCCGGCGCAGACCGAGGGTGACGGCCATCACGAAGGCGGCCAGCAGGCAGGTGACCGTGACGTCCTCGGCGGAGACGCTGGTGATCGAGCCGAAGAGGTAACTGGTGAGGTTGGCGGTGGAGCCGCCGGGCGCCAGGTTGACGATCAGCACACCGCCGGCCATACCGCCGTAGAAGAGCATCGCCAGCGCGATGTCCCCGCGGGTACGGCCCTTGGAGCGCACCAGCTCCATGGCGATCGCGCCGAGCGCGGCGACCAGCACGGCCATCCACACGGGCGAGGTGCGCAGCAGGAAGCCCAGCGCGACGCCGGTCAGCGCGACATGGCCGATGCCGTCACCCATGATCGCCTGGCGGCGCTGTACGAGGTAGATGCCGACGGCCGGCGCGGTGACGCCGACCAGGAGGGCGGCCAGCAGCGCGCGCTGCATGAAGGCGTAGTTCAAAAGGTCCATGTCAGGTCAGTCCGTCTCAGGTCAGCAGCCCGGTCCGGACCGGCTCGGCGGCCGGGTCCGCGTGCGGGTGGACGTGGTCGTGGCCGGGCAGGGCGTGCTGGCCCACGGCCTCCGGGGAGGCCCGTCGTGCACCACACAGCCGTCGCGCAGCACCACGGCGCGGTCGATCAGCGGCTCCAGCGGGCCCAGCTCGTGCAGGACGAGGAGCACGGTGGCGCCCGCCGCGACCTGCCCCCGCAGCGTCTCGGCCAGCACCTCCTGGCTGGCCAGGTCGACCCCGGCCATCGGCTCGTCCATGATCAGCAGCTCGGGGGAGGCGACCAGCGCGCGGGCGATCAGCACCCGCTGGTGCTGGCCGCCGGAGAGCGCCTCGACGCAGTCCTTGGCGCGGTCCGCCATGCCCACCAGGTCCAGCGCCCGGTGGACGGCGTCCCGATCGGCCCGTCCCGGCCACTTCAGCTTCGTACGGGAGAGCCGGCCGGAGGCGACGATCTCGCGGACGGTGGCGGGCACGCCGCCCGCCGCGGTGGTGCGCTGCGGGACGTACCCGATGCGCGCCCAGTCCCGGAACCGGCGCTGCGGGGTGCCGAACAGTTCCAGCTCGCCGCTGGTCAGCGGCACCTGGCCGACCACCGCGCGGACGGCGGTGGACTTGCCGGAGCCGTTGGCGCCGAGCAGGGCCACCACCTCGCCGCGCCGTACGGTCAGGTCGACGCCGCGCAGGACGGGGCGCGCGCCGAGCGCCGCACCCGCCCCGCGCAGGGATATGACCGTGTCCTGGTCCTTCATGGCCGGGTCCTCCCGTCGTGCCGTACGTATGTGTCCCGCCGGATACCCGGCCGCTTTGCGCGTCCGGTCACTTGGCGCCGAGCGCCTTCTGGAGCGCCGCGAGGTTGGCCTCCATGACCTGGACGTAGTCCTTGCCCCGGGACTTCTCGGTGATCCCCTCGATGGGGTCGAGCACGTCGGTCTTCACGCCGAGGTCCCTGGCCAGGGTCCGGGCCGTCGCGGGGCTGGTCAGCGTCTCGAAGAAGACCGTGTTGACGTGGTGGTCCTCGGCCAGCTTCTGGAGTTCCTTCATCCGGCTGCCGCTGACGTCGCCCGACTCGGGGTCGATGCCGTTGATGGCTTCCTCGGTCAGGCCGTAGCGCTCGGCGAGGTAGCCGAAGGCGGCGTGGGTGGTGATGAAGGTGTCCGACTTCTTGTTCTTCAGCCCGTCCTCGAACTTCTTGTTCAGGTCGTCGAGCTTCTTGACCAGGTCGTCGGTGTTGCGGGCGTAGTCGGCCTGGTGGGCCGGGTCGGCGTCCGCGAGGGTCTTGCCGACTCCCTTGGCGACCTGGGCGAGCTTCACCGGGTCGAGCCAGATGTGCGGGTCGTTGCCGTCGCCCCCGTGATCGTGGTCCTCGTGCCCGTGCTCGTCGTGGCCGGTGCCGTTGTCGCCGGTGGTGTGGTCGTGGCCGTCGACCTCCGAGCCGTGCTTCTTCAGCCCGGTCAGGGACGCCGCGTCGACGGTGTGCCGCACACCGGACTGCTGGACGGCCTTGTCGACGGCGGGCTGGACGCCCTTGAGGTAGACGACCGCGTCGGATTCGCCGAGGTCGGCGATCTGGCGGGGGCTGAGCTCCAGGTCGTGGGGCTCGGTGCCGGGCTTGGTCAGGTCGGTGACCTGGACGTGGTCCTTGCCGATCTCCTTGGCGAGGAACTCCATCGGGTAGAACGACGCCGTCACGTTCAGCTTGCCGTCGGCCTTGCCCCCGCCCGAGCCGGAGCAGGCGGAGAGGGCGAGCATGCCGAGTACGGAGGCTCCGGCCAGGACGGCGGTGGGTATGTGACGTCGTACGTTCATGACACTCATTTTCAACAAAATTGGAAACGATTGTCAACAACGGGCTCCGGGGAGGGCCGCCGGGGAACCGATTTGATCCGGGGGCAGGGCCGCCGGTAACCTGAGTTATTCGCCCGCGCGTATCCCGACCGCCGCCCCTCGTCGAGGCGCAGGGCGCCGCCTTGTCCACCCGTTCGTCGTCGCAATGAAGAGAGCACCGTGGCCGCCGACAAGATCGACACCATCGTCAGCCTGAGCAAGCGCCGTGGCTTTGTATACCCGTGCAGTGAGATCTACGGCGGCCAGCGCGCCGCCTGGGACTACGGTCCGCTCGGCGTCGAGCTCAAGGAGAACATCAAGCGCCAGTGGTGGCGCTCCATGGTCACCTCGCGCGACGACGTGGTCGGCCTCGACTCGTCGGTGATCCTGGCCCCCGAGGTGTGGTCCGCCTCCGGTCACGTCGCGACGTTCACCGACCCGCTCACCGAGTGCACCTCCTGCCACAAGCGGTTCCGCGCGGACCACCTGGAAGAGGCGTACGAGGCCAAGCACCACCGGCTGCCCGAGAACGGCCTGGCCGACGTCAACTGCCCGAACTGCGGCAACAAGGGCCAGTTCACCGAGCCCAAGCAGTTCTCCGGCCTGCTCTCCACCCACCTCGGCCCGACCCAGGACAGCGGCTCCGTCGCCTACCTGCGTCCCGAGACCGCCCAGGGCATCTTCACCAACTTCGCCCAGGTTCAGCAGACCTCCCGCAAGAAGCCGCCGTTCGGCATCGCGCAGATGGGCAAGTCCTTCCGCAACGAGATCACGCCCGGCAACTTCATCTTCCGCACCCGCGAGTTCGAGCAGATGGAGATGGAGTTCTTCGTCAAGCCGGGCGAGGACGAGCAGTGGCAGGAGTACTGGATGGAGCAGCGGTACAACTGGTACCGCGACCTCGGCCTGCGCGAGGAGAACATCCGCTGGTACGAGCACCCCGCCGAGAAGCTCTCGCACTACTCCAAGCGCACCGCCGACATCGAGTACCGCTTCCAGTTCGGCGGCTCCGAGTGGGGCGAGCTGGAGGGCGTCGCCAACCGCACCGACTACGACCTGTCCTCGCACGCCAAGGCGTCCGGCCAGGACCTGTCGTACTTCGACCAGGAGGCCGGCGAGCGCTACACCCCGTACGTCATCGAGCCCGCGGCCGGTGTCGGCCGGGCGATGCTCGCCTTCATGCTCGACGCGTACAACGAGGACGAGGCGCCGAACGCCAAGGGCAAGATGGAGAAGCGCACGGTGCTGCGCCTCGACCCGCGCCTGTCGCCGGTCAAGGTCGCCGTGCTGCCGCTGTCCCGTAACCCGCAGCTCTCGCCGAAGGCCAAGGGCCTGGCGACGGACCTGCGCAAGAACTGGAACATCGACTTCGACGACGCGGGCGCCATCGGCCGCCGCTACCGCCGCCAGGACGAGATCGGCACGCCGTTCTGCGTCACCGTCGACTTCGACACCCTGGACGACAACGCGGTCACCGTGCGCGAGCGCGACACGATGAAGCAGGAGCGGGTCTCGCTGGACCAGATCCAGGCGTACCTGGGTGCGCGTCTGCTGGGTTGCTGACCCTGCGCGAGGCGCCGCCGAACTGACGGCCTCAAACGCCGGCCGGGCTGGAATCGTCCAGCCCGGCCGGCGTTCGTTTTCCGCGAGATCGTCACGACGGGTCACCGGGGCGATCGCGCGGCGAGTGCCGCGCAGGTGATCGCCAGCGGCAGTTCCGCGCCGACCGCCATGGCTATGGCGCCTGCCAGCTCGCTGCCCGGCCCGGCCGTCGCCACGTCGGCGCACGCGTCGGCGGCGAGCAGGAGCGCGGCGGCCGCTGCGGCGACCCGGTGGCCCGGCCGGCCCGCCATCAGCCGGGTACCGGCGACCAGCAGGCACGCCGCCTCCACCGCGTCCAGCGCCACCCACGCCGCCGCCTCCGCGGGCGGCAGCGTCCCCGCGAGGTAGCCCATCCACGGCAGCAGGGCCAGACCGGCGCCGGTCAGGACGCGGCCCGCCCAGGTGCGGCGGGTCGCCGCCAGGGTGAACGGGCGGGCCGTGCAAGGGGAGTTGAAGGCGATGAGTGCCATGGGTGCGCCTCTTCCGGGCCAGGTCGGCCCGGCTTTCGGGCTCGTGATCCACTCTCCCGGCGAGAGCGGTCGCGGTCAGTAACACCGGTGTCCGACCTGGGGTGGCACTAGTTGCACCCCGGGAGCGGAAAGTGGCTTCATGGCTTGCCCGACAGGCCGCCGCATACCGTTTGCTCATGACCATCCCGCCGCGGCTGCGCCGTGTTCTCGTACGGCTGCGCCGCGACCTTCTCTTCATCGGCGCCGGGGTGCCGTTGCACGGCATACCGCCCCTGTTGTGCATCTGGGCGTGCCTGCACATCGCCGACATCCTCGGGCCGGGGACCACCTGGGGGACCCTGGGGCTGCTGATCCCGGTGACGCTGCTCGTCCTCTCCGCCTACGGCCTGACCGAGGCCCAGCGGTGGCGCTTCCGGACGCTGTGCGGCGTGGACCTGCCAAGGTTGCGCTTGCGTGAGGGGAAGCGGCAGTGGGGCTACAACTGCCTGATCGGGCCGCTCTTCGGGCTCCTCGAACTCGCCGTGCTGGCGGTGGTCGTGACGGCCCTGGCGGCGGCGACCAGCCTGGTGTGGATCTTCGCGGTGGACTGGCACTGGCGGGTGGAGCACCGCGGGTACGCCACCCCGCTCGGGTACGCGACCGTCGCGGGCCTGCTGGTCCTGGCCGCCGTCCCCGCCCTGGCCGGCGGCCTCGTACGGCTGGAGAACATCGTCGGCCGCGCCGTCCTCTACGTCAGCCGCTCCGAGGAACTGGAACGGCGCGTCGAGGACCTGACCGAGAGCCGGGCCGGAGCGGTCGACGCCGCCGACGCCGAACGCCGCCGCATCGAACGGGACCTGCACGACGGCGCGCAGCAGCGGCTGGTCGCGCTCGCGCTGAACCTGGGGCTCGCCAAGGCCACGCTCAAGGATCTGCCGCCCGAGGCGCGGCAGGTCATCGAGGAGGCGCACCGGGATGCCAAGGAAGCCATCGAGGAACTGAACAGCCTGGTACGCGGGCTGCACCCGGCCGTGCTGGACGAACTCGGCCTGGACGCCGCCCTGTCGGGCCTCGCGGCCCGGGCGCCGCTGCCCGTACGGCTGTGGACGGACCTGCCCGGCCGGGCCGCCCCCGCCGTCGAGGCGGTCGCCTACTTCGTCGTCTCCGAGGCCCTCAACAACGTGGCCAAGCACGCGGAGGCGACCCGGGCCGAGGTGACCGTGACCCGCCTCGGGGAGATACTGCGGGTGGTCGTCGCCGACGACGGGGTGGGCGGTGCCGATCCGGCACGGGGGAGCGGTCTGAAGGGGCTGGCCCAGCGCGTGCGCTCCGTGGACGGGGCGTTCCGGATGAGCAGCCCCGTCGGGGGCCCGACCACCATGACCGTGGAGTTGCCGTGCACGACCTGACGCCCGCCGTACGCCGCGCCGTGATCGCCGAGGACTCCGTCCTGCTGCGGGTCGGGCTGGTGAAGGTGCTGGAGACGGCCGGTTTCGAGGTGGCAGCCGAGGCCGGCGACGCGCAGGCGCTGCTGGCGGCGGTGGAGGGGCACCGTCCTGACCTCGCGGTGGTGGACGTACGGATGCCGCCCGGCTTCACGGACGAGGGGTGCGCGCGGCGCTGGAGATCCGGGAGCGGTGGCCGGACACCGCCGTACTGATGCTGTCGCAGTACGTGGAGGAGCGGTACGCCGCCAACCTGCTCGCCTCGAACACCAGCGGTATCGGCTATCTGCTCAAGCAGCGGGTCGCGGACGTCGAGGAGTTCATCGAGGCGCTGCGCCGGGTCGCCGACGGCGGGACCGCGCTGGACCCGCAGGTGGTGGCGCAGTTGCTGGTACGGCGCCGCAGCGACCCGCTGGAGCGGCTGACCGAACGCGAACGGGAGGTCCTGGCGCTGATGGCCGAGGGCCGCTCGAACGCGGGCATCGCGGGAGCGCTCGTGGTGAGCGAGTCCGCGGTGGCGAAGCACATCAACAACATCCTCGCCAAGCTGGACCTGCCGAGGGCGGACGCGGATCATCGGCGGGTGCTGGCGGTGTTGCGGTTCTTGGGGGTGTGAGGGAGTCAGGGCCGGACGAAGTCCGTAGTGTCCAGGACGCAGTCGTAGGGCTTAGGGATGGGGAGCTTGTCACCGAACGGCGCGGTGCGGCGCTTGGTATAGCCGTCCCTGGAGGGCTCCCAGAACACGGTCGTGTGCTTCTCCTGCATGTCCGCCAGCAGATACACCGGCACACCGGCACATCCGTACACAGGGAGCTTGTCGTCCCAGTCCGCGTTGCGTGTCGATGGGGAAGTCAGTTCGACGACCAGGGAAAGCGCCTCACCATCGAACTGGAACTCGTCCTCACCTTCATCGAACACGTGCGAAGCGACGCCGTAGACGTCCGGCCCATACGCCCTTCCCTGGCCAGGGAAGGTGAACAGGCTGGGAGCGTGATCAACGAAGTGCCCCTGAGGGGCGTGCGGATCCAACTGCGCCCGGATCGACCGCATGACACGCATGCAGCCACCCCTTGACCACGGCGACATGACGATGTTCCCCCCGATGATCTCTGCCCGGTAGCCGTCGGGCACGTCCAAGCTCAGGAGTGCCCGACACAGCTCCTGGAAGCCTGCCGAGCCGTGGGGAACGTCTATGGTCTTCGGTCGTTCGAGCATCACTGTCATGATGCACCTTCCCCGCGAAGTGAACCAGTCAACACTCAGCGTAGCGGGCGCCACTGACAGTCGCCGCCGTTACGTCAACTCCGCAACCCCCGCAACACCAACTCCACCACCGCCCCCAGCGCCTCCTCGATCCCCGGCCGCGACCACTCCGCCGCGTAGCACGGATCATGGAAGCGGCCGGTGGCGTCGAAGACGGCGCGGGCCAGGGTCGCCGAGTCGCCCGGCGCGAAAGCGCCCTGTTCGATGCCGTCGAGGATGATCGCCGCCAGCTGGCCGGTCAGGTCGGCGACGTGCTGTTCCACGACGCCGCCGCTCTCGCCGACCAGCGTCATGTAGGTCGCGAACAGTTCGGGGTCGTCGCCCGCCTTGTGCTGCTTCGCGGTGAACAGCGCGCGCACCCAGCGGCTCAACCGCTCCGGCGCCGGGCCGTCCTCGGTGACGAAGGCCTGCAGCCGCGTACTCGTACGGTCCAGCCAGCGCTGCGTGACCGCCTCGCGCAGCGCCGTCTTCGTGCGGAAGTGCCGGTAGACGCTGCCGTGGCTGACGCCCAGCGCGCGCGCCACGTCGACGACGGTGGCTTTGGCCGGGCCGTAGCGGCGCAGTACGTCCTCGGTCACTTCGAGGATGCGTTCGGGAGTCAGGGTCTCGGCAGGTGGCATGGCGGGCGTACGGGCCTTTCGGGTCGGGGGCGCCGGGCAGGGCGTCCTGGAGCGGACGCGAAGGCGTCCTTCCACGGACCGTACCCGTACGCTCCCCGACCGTGCCCCTAAGGTCAGCGCTCGCTGTCCAGGAGGGCCATCTGCTGTGCGGGGTAGCGGTCGCCGGCCGCGGCGTCCGCCGGGACGGCGCGTTCGATGGCCGCGAGGTCGTCGGCGTCCAGTGTGACGTCCAGCGCGCCCAGTGCCTCCGTCAGCCGGTCCCGGCGGCGGGCGCCGACCAGCGGCACGATGTCCTCGCCCTGGGCGAGGACCCAGGCGATGGCGATCTGCGCGACCGTGACGCCCTTCTGTTCGGCGATCACGCGCAGCGCGTCGGTCAGGTCGAGGTTGCGGTGCAGGTTCTCGCCCTGGAAGCGCGGGCTCGCCGCGCGGAAGTCGTCCGCGGACAGCTTGCGGTCGCGCGCGAAGTGGCCGCCGAGCAGGCCGCGCGAGAGCACGCCGTACGCGGTGATGCCGATGCCCAGCTCGCGCGCGGTGGGCAGGACCTTCTCCTCGATGCCGCGGGAGATGATCGCGTACTCGATCTGGAGGTCGGAGACCGGGGCGACGGCGGCGGCCCGGCGCAGGGTGTCCGCGCCGGCTTCGGAGAGGCCGATGTGCCGTACGTGACCGGCCTCGACCAGCTCGGCGATGGCGCCGACCGTCTCCTCGATCGGCACGTCGGGGTCGACGCGGGCGATCCGGTAGATGTCGATGTGATCGGTGCCCAGGCGCTGGAGGGAGTACGCGGCGAAGCTCTTCACCGCGGCGGGCCGGCCGTCGAAGCCGATGAAGTCGCCCTCCACGGTGCGCTGCGCGCCGAACTTGACGCTGGTCAGCGCCTGTTCGCGGCGGGCCGCGGGCGCGGTGCGCAGCGCCTCGTTGATCAGCAGCTCGTTGTGGCCCATGCCGTAGAAGTCGCCGGTGTCCAGCAGGGTGACGCCGGCTTCGAGGGCCGCGTGAATGGTGGCGACGGACTCGCCGCGGTCGCCCGGGTCGCCGTACAGGGCGGACATGCCCATGCAGCCGAGGCCGAGGGCCGAGGTCTGCGGGCCTGTGGTGCCGAGGGTGCGGGTCTGCACGGGGTGCTCCTCAGGAACGGGGGAGGGAGGTGGGTGGCGGGCCGCCACGTGCCGCGGGGGAACACGGCACGTGGCGGCGGCCCTCCTCAACCATGGCATGTGTGGTGACAGATTTCAATATCTGTCATTACGATGCCCGTCGGCCGGTCAGGGGCACCCCCGCCCCGCGCCCCCGCCCCTACCGCACCACCCGCGGCAACCGGAACGTGAGCGCCACATTGAGCGCCACCGTCGCCACCTGCGCGAGGAGCGCCACGATCAGCGCGTTCTGCACGCCCAGTGACGGCAGCAGCGTGAGGAAGAGCGTGCCGAGCGTCGCGACGCCCAGGGCCAGACCGGCCTGCTGGGTGGTGACCATCGCACCGCTGCCCACTCCGGCTTGCGCCGCGGGCAGTTCGCTGAGGACGATGCGCAGCAGGATCGGCAGGACGAGACCCTGGCCCACGCCGAGCACCGCCATGGCCGCCGCCAGGGCGGGCGCGGACACGCCGGGCCACTGCGTACGGAAGACGAGCGCCAGCGCGAGCAGCCCGGCGCCCTGGATCAGCGACCCGGCCAGCACCACCCGCCGCCCGAAGCGGGCCACCAGCCGCGGTCCGGCCAGCGACGCGAAGAAGAACGTCACGCACAGCGGGGCGAGCGCGAGCCCGGCGGCCAGCGGCCCGTACCGCAGACCGTCCTGGAGGGCGACGGCCAGCACGAACATGAACCCGCCGAAGCCGATCGAGAACGGCAGGATCACGCTCAGACCGCTGCGTACGGAGCGCAGGCGCAGCAGGGACGGCGGGACGAGCGGGGTGCGTCCGGCCCGTTCGGCGCGCCGCTCCACGACGACGAACGCCGCGGCGGCGAACGGGAAGACGGCCGGCAGCAGCCAGGACCACACCGGCCAGCCCGCCGCGCGGCCCTCGGTCAGCGGCAGCAGCAGGCTGACCATCGCGACGGCCAGCAGCACGGTGCCGGGCACGTCGACCCGGCTGGGGTGCGGCGAGCGGGTCTCGGGCACGGTGCGCAGCGCGAGCAGCAGCGCCACCGCGGCGATCGGCACGTTGACCAGGAACACCGCGCGCCAGCCGGTCCCGGCGAGGTCGGCGGCGACCAGCAGCCCGCCGAGCACCTGCCCGACGGCGCTGGCGACACCGGCCGTACCGCCGTACAGGCTGAGGGCCTTGGCCCGGCGTGCTCCGCTGGTGGTGGCCTGAATGGTGGCCAGTACCTGCGGCAGCAGCAGGGCCGCCGCCGCGCCCTGGGCGACGCGCGCCACGACCAGCGTCCAGGCGTCCGGCGCCAGGCCGCAGGCGAGCGAGGTGAGCCCGAAGGCGGCGAGTCCCCACAGGTAGAGCCGGCGCCGGCCGACCATGTCGCCGAGCCGTCCGCCGACGACGAGCAGGACCGCGTACGCGACGCCGTAGCCCGCGACGACCATCTCCAGCAGGGCCGGGCCCGCGCGCAGGTCGCGGTCGATGGTCGGCAGCGCGACGTTGACGATGAAGAAGTCGATCATCGGCAGGGCGGCGCCGAGGAGCACGGTGACCAGGCCGAGGGGGTCAGCGCGGGGTGGGTGGAACGAGTGGTGCTGGTGGTGCTGGTGGGGGCGGACTCGGAGGTCCGGGCGGGGACGGTTCGTACGTCGGTATCGCTCACGAGGAAGACGATCGCCTGCCGCTCAAGGGGGTACCAGAGTCTCCTTATCCTGGTACCGGTGCTACCTGGCAACCCGCTGAGCACTCCGGCATCCTGGGATCATGACCGCCACCATGCCGGAGAGAACGCCGGGGAGAACGCCGGAGAGAACGCCGGAGAGAACAGGGCCCGCCCGGACCGACGGCGACGTCAGGCGCGGCGAGCTGGCCGCCTTCCTGCGCAGCCGCCGCGAGCGGATCACTCCGGAGCAGGTCGGTCTGCCGCGCGGCCTCCGCCGCCGTACACCGGGCCTGCGCCGTGAGGAAGTCGCCCACCTCTCCGCCGTCGGTGTCACCTGGTACACGTGGCTGGAGCAGGCGCGCGACATCAAGGTCTCGCCCCAGGTGCTGGACGCCGTGGCCCGCGCGCTCCAGATGGACCGGGCCGAGCGCGGCCACCTCTTCGCGCTGGCCGGTGTGACCGACCCGGTGCGCGGCAGCGAGTGCACGGGTGTGTCACCGGCGATGCGGCAGATGCTCGACCGGCTCACGCCGTTCCCCGCCGCCGTCCAGAACAGCCGGTTCGACCTCCTCGCCTACAACAGCACCTACGGGCGGCTGCTGTGCGACGTGGACGCGCTGCCCGAAGAGGACCGCAACTGCCTGTGGCTGGCGTTCACCCACGCGGAATGGCGGGCGAGCCTGGTGGACCTGGACAAGACGCTGCGCGTGATGGCCGCCAAGTTCCGTGCCTCCATGGCGGGCCATGTCGCCGAGCCGCCCTGGAAGGCGCTGGTGGCGCGGCTGGAGGCGGCCTCGCCGGAGTTCCGCGAGATCTGGGCGCGCCAGGAGGTCGTACGGCCGGTGAGCCAGTCCAAGCTCTTCCGCCAGCGGGACGTCGGCCTGCTGCGGCTGTCCTCCACCAACCTGTACACCGGTCCCGGCCCAGGGCCCAAGATGATCACCTACACGCCCGACGACGAGGCGACGCGCGAGAAGCTGGAACAGCTTCAGGCTCTGATCCGCGCGGAGGGCTGACCGCCAAGTCCCTGCGGCGGGGCCTGGTCCCCCGTGGACTCCAGGCGTTCCGCGGCACGGCGCGCCGTGCCCTGCGCCCAGCGGCCGGTGGTCAGCGCGCCCAGCAGCAGCACGGCCGCGCCGCACCCGGCGATGATCCACCAGGCGGGACGGCTCGCCTCGACGAACCGGCTGCCGGTGGCGGCGGCGCGGGTGCCGCCGGCCAGTACGGCGCCGATCACCGCGACTCCCAGCGAGCCGCCCACCTGCCGGCTGGTGGAGGCGATGGCCGCGGCCACACCGGCCTGGGTACGGGGCATCCCGGACACCGCCGTATTGGTGATGGGCGCGTTGACCAGCCCGAAGCCGATGCCGAAGAGCACGTACCCGGTGAAGAGCAGCGGTGTGCTCGCCTCCGCCTCGAAGCCCGCGAACAGCACCCCGCTGGCCGCCATCGCCAGCCCGGCCAGCAGCAGCGGCAGCCGCGGCCCCACCGAGCCGACCAGCCGACCGGACAGCGGCGCGAAGACCAGCGTCATGCCCGCCATCGGCAGCATGTAGAGGCCCGCGTCCAGGGCGGACAGGCCCCGCACGTCCTGGAGGTAGAGCGTGTTGACGAAGAGGAAGCCGCTGAGGGCGGCGAACGCGCAGACCGCCACGACGGTGGCGCCGCTGAACGGTGCGCTGCGGAAGAACCGCAGGTCGATCAGTGGTTCGGTGCGGCGCCGCTCGTACAGCAGCAGTCCGGCGAGCGCGGCGACGGCCGCCGCGACGAAGCCGAGGATCAGCGGCGAGGTCCAGCCGGCGGCCGGTGCCTCGATGATCGCGTACGTGAGCGCGCCGAGCAGCACGATCACCAGCAGCTGGCCGACGGGGTCGACGCGGCGCGGCCTGGGCGCGCGCGACTCCGGTACGTAGCGCAGGGTCAGGAACAGGGCGAGCGCCCCGATGGGGACGTTGATCCAGAAGATCGCCCGCCAGTCGACGGTCTGCACCAGCAGCCCGCCGACGATCGGCCCGGCCGCCATGCTGATGCCGACCACGCCGCCCCACACACCGATCGCGCGGGCCCGCTCCTTCGGCTCGGTGAAGGTGTTGGTGATGATCGACATGGCGACGGGGTTGAGCATCGAGCCGCCGACGGCCTGCACCATGCGGAACGCGACCAGGCACTCCAGGTTCGGCGCCAGGCTGCACAGCAGTGAGCCGAGCGAGAAGACCACCAGGCCCGCCTGGAAGACCCGGCGCCGGCCGAGCCGGTCGGCGGTGGAGCCGGCCAGCATCAGCAGCGAGGCGAGGACCAGGGTGTAGGCGTCGATCGTCCACTGCATCCCGGAGACCGAGGTGTCCAGATCCTTCTGCAGGGACGGCAGGGCGACGTTCAGGACGGTGTTGTCGAGGCTGACGATCAGCAGGCTCATGCAGCAGATCGCCAGGATGAGCAGACGCCGCCGGTGACTCGGCTCGGGACTCGGCTCGGGCATAGGTGAACGGTACAACGAACGGGGGCCGGCGGCTGCGGAGCGGCCGCCGGGCACGGGCGCGACGGGCCGCCGCGGGCGCCTGTGACCAGGGGACCTACGGCACTGGCGGAGCAGCCGCGGGAGTGCGCGACAATGGGAGGTCGCTCAGTCCGCCCGTCGACCGCCGAAGGAAACCCGCTCCTCATGACTCAGCTGCAGATCGGCCCGCACGCGGTGCAGCCGCCCGTGGTCCTCGCGCCGATGGCCGGGATCACCAACGCCCCCTTCCGGACGCTGTGCCGGGAGTTCTCGGGCGGCAAGGGCCTGTTCGTCAGCGAGATGATCACGACGCGGGCGCTGGTCGAGCGCAATGAGAAGACCATGCAGCTGATCCACTTCGACGAGACGGAGAAGCCGCGCTCCATCCAGCTGTACGGCGTCGACCCGGACACCGTCGGCAAGGCCGTCCGCATGATCGCCGAGGAGGACCTGGCCGACCACATCGACCTGAACTTCGGCTGCCCGGTGCCGAAGGTGACCCGCAAGGGCGGCGGCTCGGCCCTCCCGTACAAGCGGCACCTGCTGCGCTCCATCCTGCGCGAGGCGGTGGGCAACGCGGGGGACCTGCCGGTCACCATGAAGATGCGCAAGGGCATCGACGACGACCACATCACCTTCCTCGACGCGGGCCGGATCGCGGTCCAGGAGGGCGTCACGGCCATCGCGCTGCACGGCCGGACCGCGGCCCAGCACTACGGCGGTACGGCCGACTGGGACGCCATCGCGCGCCTGAAGGAGGCCGTGCCGGAGATCCCGGTGCTGGGCAACGGGGACATCTGGTCGGCGGACGACGCGCTGCGGATGGTGCGCGAGACCGGCTGCGACGGGGTGGTCGTGGGACGCGGCTGCCTCGGGCGGCCGTGGCTCTTCGGCGACCTGGTGGCGGCCTTCGAGGGCACCGGTACGTACGCGAAGCCGACCCTCAAGGAGGTCGCGGCCGTGATGCTGCGGCACGCCACGCTGCTGGGGGAGTGGATCGGGGACGAGGCGCGCGGTGTCATCGACTTCCGCAAGCACGTCGCCTGGTACACCAAGGGCTTCTCGATCGGCTCGGAGTCCCGTAAGAAGCTGGCAATCGCCTCGTCGCTGGACGAAATGGACGCTCTGCTGAGCGAGCTGGATCTCGACCAGCCCTGGCCCGTGGGTGCCGACGGCCCCCGTGGCCGCACATCTGGCCGGAACCGGGTGGTCCTGCCGGACGGCTGGCTGGACGACCCGTACGACCGTACGGGCGTCACGGCCGACGCGGAACTGGACACTTCGGGCGGCTGAGGAGCAAACGCGACGCGAGAGGCCGGGCGGAAGCCCGGCCTCTCGGCTTTCGGCAGGTCCGATTCCGGGTCCGCGCGGCGGTGCCGGGCCCGGCGCGACGGCGTGATTCTCGCCACCTCTGATAGGGGTCACGCTCAGATGAGCGTTTCGCGAGGGAGTGCACCTCTCCAATAGGTGGCACTGGGTGCCACCCATCTCGCGTTCGCAGGTTCAAGTGAACATCGCGTTCCGTGACCGTTCGGCGCGTCGGTGCTCGCGCTGCGCCACCATGCCTTCAGTGCCTGAAGCCTGACCTCCGTCCGCGGTGACTTTCGATCTGCTGGCGTACGACGGGTTACGGGCGTATGTCGACCGAGTGGACGTACCCAGACGCCTTCGATCTGGGTATGTTCCTCGCCGTCAGGGCAGTCCGCGGCGAGGAGAGAGTCCCGTGCCGGAAACACAAGATCCCCACGTAACCCCGTCCGAGCCTTCGAAGTTCGTCTACGACTTCACCGAGGGCAACAAGGACCTCAAGGACCTTCTCGGCGGCAAGGGCGCCAACCTCGCCGAGATGACCAACCTGGGGCTTCCCGTTCCGCCCGGGTTCACCATCACCACCGAGGCGTGCAAGGTCTACCTCGACAGCGGCCAGGAGCCCGCGGCACTGCGTGCCGAGGTGTCGAAGCACCTGGAAGCGCTCGAAGCGACCATGGGCAAGAAGCTCGGCCAGGCCGACAACCCCCTTCTCGTATCGGTGCGTTCCGGGGCGAAGTTCTCGATGCCCGGCATGATGGACACCGTGCTGAACATCGGCCTGTCCGACGCGTCGGTTTCCGGCCTCGCCGCCCAGGCCGGCGACGAGCGCTTCGCGTGGGACTCCTACCGCCGTCTCATCCAGATGTTCGGCAAGACCGTGCTCGGCGTGGACGGCGACCTCTTCGAGGAGGCGCTGGAGGAGGCCAAGCAGGCCAAGGGCGTCCGCGTCGACGTCGACCTGGACGCGGCCGACCTGAAGAACCTCGTCGGCCGGTTCAAGGACATCGTCTCCAAGGAGACCGGCCGGGACTTCCCGCAGGAGCCCCGCGAGCAGATGGACCTCGCCGTCCGCGCGGTCTTCGACTCGTGGAACACCGACCGCGCCAAGCTCTACCGCCGCCAGGAGCGCATCCCCGGCGACCTCGGCACCGCCGTCAACGTCTGCTCCATGGTCTTCGGCAACCTCGGCCCGGACTCCGGCACCGGCGTCGCCTTCACCCGCGACCCCGCCAGCGGCCAGCAGGGCGTCTACGGCGACTACCTCCAGAACGCGCAGGGCGAGGACGTCGTCGCCGGCATCCGCAACACCGTGCCGCTCGCCGACCTCGAAAGCATCGACAAGCCGTCCTACGACGAGCTGATGCACATCATGGAAACCCTCGAAACGCACTACAAGGACCTGTGCGACATCGAGTTCACCATCGAGCGCGGCAAGCTGTGGATGCTCCAGACCCGCGTCGGCAAGCGCACCGCGGGCGCCGCCTTCCGCATCGCCACCCAGCTCGTCGACCAGGGCCTGATCGACGAGGCCGAGGCGCTCCAGCGGGTCAACGGCGCCCAGCTCGCCCAGCTGATGTTCCCGCGCTTCGACGAGAACGCGAAGGCGCGGCAGATCGGCCGGGCCATCGCCGCCTCGCCCGGCGCCGCCGTCGGCAAGGCCGTCTTCGACTCCTACACCGCGGTCAAGTGGTCCCGCTCCGGCGAGAAGGTCATCCTGATCCGCCGTGAGACCAACCCCGACGACCTCAACGGCATGATCGCCGCCGAGGGCATCCTCACCTCGCGCGGAGGCAAGACCTCGCACGCCGCTGTCGTCGCCCGCGGCATGGGCAAGACCTGTGTCTGCGGCGCCGAGGAGCTGGAGGTCGACACCAAGCGCCGGTGCATGACCGCGCCCGGCGGCATCGTGGTCGAGGAGGGCGACGTCGTCTCCATCGACGGTTCCTCCGGCAAGGTGTACCTCGGCGAGGTGCCGGTCGTCCCGTCGCCGGTCGTGGAGTACTTCGAGGGCCGGATGCACGCCGGTGCCGACGACGCCGACGAGCTGGTCAAGGCCGTACACCGGATCATGGCGTACGCGGACCGGGTGCGCAGGCTGCGCGTACGGGCCAACGCCGACAACGCCGAGGACGCCGCCCGCGCCCGCCGCTTCGGCGCCCAGGGCATCGGCCTGTGCCGCACCGAGCACATGTTCCTCGGTGAGCGCCGCGAGATGGTCGAGCGTCTGATCCTGGCCGACACCGACGCCGACCGCGAGGCGGCCCTCGGCGGCCTGCTGCCCCTCCAGAAGGCCGACTTCGTCGAGTTGTTCGAGGCGATGGACGGCCTGCCGGTGACGGTGCGCCTCCTGGACCCGCCGCTGCACGAGTTCCTGCCCGACATCACCGAACTCTCCGTACGCGTCGCCCTCGCCGAGTCCCGCAAGGACGCCAACGAGAACGACCTGCGCCTCCTCCAGGCCGTGCACAAGCTGCACGAGCAGAACCCGATGCTGGGCCTGCGCGGCGTCCGCCTCGGCCTGGTCATCCCCGGCCTGTTCGCCATGCAGGTACGGGCCATCGCCGAGGCCGCGGCCGAGCGCAAGAAGGCCGCCAAGGGCGACCCGCGCGCCGAGATCATGATTCCGCTGGTCGGTACCGTCCAGGAGCTGGAGATCGTCCGCGAGGAGGCCGAGCAGGTCATCGCCGAGGTCGAGCAGGCCCGCGGCGTGGACCTCAAGCTCACCCTCGGCACGATGATCGAACTGCCCCGCGCGGCGCTGACCGCCGGCCAGATCGCCGAGTCCGCCGACTTCTTCTCCTTCGGCACCAACGACCTGACCCAGACGGTCTGGGGCTTCAGCCGCGACGACGTCGAGGCCAGCTTCTTCACCGCCTACCTGGAGAAGGGCATCTTCGGCGTCAGCCCGTTCGAGACCATCGACAAGGACGGCGTCGGCTCCCTGGTCCGCAGCGCCGCCGAGGCCGGCCGCGCCACCCGCCCCGACCTCAAGCTCGGCGTCTGCGGCGAGCACGGCGGCGACCCGGAGTCGGTGCACTTCTTCCACGAGGTGGGCCTGGACTACGTCTCCTGCTCCCCGTTCCGCATCCCGGTCGCCCGCCTCGAAGCGGGCCGCGCGGCGGCGGAGTCCCTGGGCAGCGACAGCCGCTGAACCCGTAACACCCGGTAGGCCAACCGGAGTTGGTGTCGGACCGTACCGACCCTCACCCTGACGCCGGCTCCGGAACCCGACGAGGGCGGCACCTGTGCGGAGGTGCCGCCCTCGCTTTTCTCCGGACTCCCCCTCGGGAGCTGCCGTCAGCCATGTCGGCCTGGTTGACGGCCTTCCACGGCAAATGCTGAGCGGTCGGTCATTGCCTCGTCACCCCCCACGGGATCGAGCAATCCGTTCCATTCGCACTGCCGTCGAATTGAGTTACAGCTTTCCCTGTGCGCGGTGTTGGCGCGACCCCTTTCAACTCTGGCCAAAAGGGCGTGGTGACAGGCTGTGTCTGCGTGCATACTCAGATGGCCGGGGGTCGACTAGGGAGCATTGGTGGGGGTTCGGTGCTACGCGTCCATTTCAGTGGACCGGATCTGGCCCGGGTGCGCATTGCCGCGCGCCCTGACGTGCTGTGGGAGACCGTTTTAAGTTTTCACCGACTACGCGACCGGCGGCCCGGCACGGCCTTCGGCAAATGGCGCTCCGAAGCACGTTGCAGGTTGAATGGTGAAACACGGCTGCTGGCGCCGCTCGTTCCCACGCGCGGCTATTTTCCGGATTTCCTGACGCCTCCGGAGGGGCTGCTCGGCATCGACGAAGGGCTGGCGGCGCTCCGCGCAACCCCGCCCGCCCGACTGCACGCCGAACTTTCACGGCTGCCCGCGACCCGGCCACTGCCGGCCTGGCTGCGGGAACTGAGCGAGGGTGATTCCGCGGCACTCGGCCGGCTCGCCGGCGCGCTGCGCAGCTATTACGAGAACGCCGTCGCGCCGTACTGGCCGCTGCTCCAGGCCCGTATCGAAGCGGACCGTGCCACCCGCGGCCGGGCGCTGCTGGACGGCGGCGCGGACCATCTGCTCGCCTCGCTCCCGCCGACGATGCGCTGGCGGCCGCCCGTCCTGGAAGTGGACTACCCGGTGGACCGCGACCTGTTCCTGAACGGCCGGGGGCTGCTCCTGCTCCCGTCGTTCTTCTGCCGTCACACGCCCGTCACCTTCGCCGACCCCGACCTCACCCCCGTCCTCGTCTACCCCCTGGAGCACCCCGCGCCGCGCGTGATGCCGACGGTCGCGCCCGGCCACTCGCTGGGCAAGCTCGTCGGGCGGACCCGCTCGGCGATCCTGCACGGCGTGGGCGGCGGCTGCACGACGAGCGAACTGGCGCGCCGCGTCGACGTCTCGCTGGCCTCGGCCAGCCAGCACGCGACGGTGCTGCGGGACGCGGGCCTGCTGCTGACGCTGCGTCACGGGAACGCCGTACTCCACACGTTGACGCCGCTGGGGGCGGCGCTGCTGCGGGGCGGGCCGGAGGTGGACGTGCGCGGGGTGGACACCCGGGGGCTGGAGATATCGGCGCTGGAGGCGCGGGGGGCGGATGTGCGGGTGCCGGGGGCGGGGGCTGTGCAGTAACGTTCCGGCGGCCCGGGGGCGGTCGGTTCGCGTGCCGCACCCGGGGGTACGGGCGGGCGCGCGAACCACTCCATCCGCCCCCTGCGCCCCTTCCGCGTCAGTACGGCCGATCGCCCGTGATCGCCACCCGCTCGGCGACCCGGCGCCCCGCCCCGTAGTCGTTGACCGCGTAGTGCTGCGTGGCCCGGTTGTCCCAGAAGGCGACGTCCCCCGCCTGCCAGCGGAACCGCACCTGGAACTCCGGTACGTGCGCCTGCTGGAAGAGCAGCCGCAGCATCCGGTCGCTCTCCGCCCGTTCCCACCCCACGATGCGGGTGGTGAAGGAGGTGTTGACGAACAGCATCCGGCGGCCGGTCTCCGGGTGCCGCCGTACGACCGGGTGCTCCACCGGCGGGAACTCCTCCTGGAACGGCGCCAGCCGCTCGGCGGAGTAGAAGCGCGCGAAGCCCGGCAGGAAGTCGTGCACGGCGGTCGCGCCGTCGATACGGTCCCGTACGTCCTGCGGCAGATTGTCATACGCGGCCGCCATGTCCGCCCACATGGTGTCACCACCGGACGGCGGCACCTCGCGGAGCTGCAACACCGCGCCCAGCGCCGGGCGTTCGCGGAACGTCACATCCGTGTGCCAGACGTTCTCGAACGTGGACACCGCGCTGCGGTCGAACCGTACGACATCCTCTGCGTCCCCCGTGGCCAGCAGCGGATTGGTCTCCAGCTCGCCCCAGTCGCGGGCGAACGCGCGCTGCGCGGCCGAGGTGAGGTGCTGCCCCCGGAAGAACAGCACCTTCCACTCCAGCAGCGCACGGTTCAATTCCTCACGCAGCGCCGGGTCGAGGGGACGGGAAAGATCGAGACCGCGGATCTCCGCGCCGATCGTCGCGGCCTGCGGAACGATCTCGAACCGCTCATAGGGCCGGTCCTCCCAGCCCTCCGGCGTGCGGCGCAGGACACGGGTGCCCTCGTAGAGGCCGTCGGCGGGGACGCGGTGGTCGCGGAGAGCGGCGGGTGCGGGAGCGGGTGCGGGTGCGGTGTGGTCGGTGGTAGCGGTCAAGGGGTCCTCCTGGAGGGAGAGGCGCGAAAGGTACGAAGAGAGGCGCGCGACGCTCGTACCGGCGTCCGGCATCCAGTACCCGGCATCCGAGGAACACCCGGATCACGGGAACAGGCGCCGCTGCCGTAGGGGTGCGAAGCTGCCGCGGTGCGCGGTCGCTGCCGTCGGGAGGGCCGTCACGCCCGGAATGTCACCGACAGCGGAAAGCGGCGGCCGGGGGTGAACCCACCCGGCCGCGGCGGCGCAGAAACGTCATGCCGCGGGGCGCGCACTCGCCGTGGGGGCCGCTGCGCAGCGGCTCCGCCTCACGGAAGGTCGAGTACGTGGTCATGGCACGCACCGTACCTCATGCGGGAGACCGGGGGAACGGGGCACCGCCCGCCCCCGCCCGCCTCAGCCCTTCAGCTCCTTGTACAGATACACGTCCGCGTGCCCGCCCGGCATCCCCGGCACGCGCCCGACCTCGGTATACCCCTGCCGCTCGTAGAACCCCGGCGCCTGGAACGTGTACGAGGACACGGTCGCCCGGTCGCAGCCGCGCCGTACCGCCTCCTCCTCCGCGGCGCGCACCAGCTTCGCGCCCCAGCCGGCCGCCCGGCTGTCCTCCCGTACCCACAGGAGGTGGATACCGCACAGCCCGCCCCACACCCAGGCGCTCAGCCCGCCGATCAACTCGCCCTCCGCGTCCGTCACCTGTACCGAGAACTCGGCCCGCTCGGCGTCGACCGTGGCAGCGGCGTTGAAGGCGTCGAGCTCGTCCTCCAGGCGCTTGTCGAGGGCGGCGTCCTGGCCGCCGACCGTGAGTGCCGTCTCCTGAACCGAAGTGGTGGCATCGCTCATGCCTGAGTTCTCCCACACGTACCCCGCACCCCGCCACCGGGTTTCCGCGCCGGCGCTTTTGGCGGCCGGGCTTTACGGGGAGTCTTCCTTGTCCATGGTCGTCACGGTTGTCCCGGTCGTCCCCCCAGCCCCCGAGCAGCAGGAGAGTGCGATGGCCCGAACCCCGCGCCGTGCCGGATGCGTTGTCGCGGCGGCCGCCGCGCTGGCCGCTGTGGCCGCGCTCGGCGCGCCCGCCGCCGCGGATTCCGTCCCTGTACGAAAACCGCACTATGTCGCGCTCGGCGACTCCTCGGCCGCCGGCCCGCTGATCCCGGCCCAGACCAGCCTGCCCTGCCTGCGCTCGAACCGGAACTGGCCGGCCGTCGCCGCCGGGCGCCTCGGTGCCGACCTCACCGACGTCACGTGCAGCGGTGCCGCCACCAAGCATCTGGCCGGGCGGCAGTCCGCTCTCGTACCGCCCCAGTTCGACGCGTTGCGGCCGGATACCGACCTGGTCACCCTGGTCATCGGTGCCAACGACATCAAGCTGGGCACCGCCTTGCCGTCCTGCGTCCGGCCGCTCCCGCGGGCGGCGGGCCTGGGCCTGACGTGCGAGTCGGTCTATACGGCGGGCGGCCGGGACCGGCTGGCCGAGCGGATCACGCGTACGGCACCCAAGATCACCGCGGCGCTCGGGCAGATCCACCGGCGTTCCCCGCGGGCGAAGGTGTACGTCGTCTCGTACGGCACGTATTTCCAGCCGGGCGGCTGCTGGCCCAGGGAACCCGTCTGGGCGGGCGACGCCGACTACCTCCAGAACACCTTCGACCGGCTGCACGCGATGCTCGCCGAGCGGGCCGCCGCGGGCGGCGCGGGCTTTGTCGATCTCCGTACGCCCAGTGCCGGGCACGGAGTGTGCGCCGCGCCGGGCGAGAAGTGGGTGGAAGGGCTGCTGCCGGGCTCGGCGGCGGCCCCGTTCCACCCGAACGGCACCGGCATGGCGCACGCGGGCGCGACGGTGGCCGAAACCATCGGCTCGCCGTGAACTCCTCGACCCTCCGCTCAGTCGTCGATCCCCGACCGCTCCACCCCGGCCACGATGTACCGCTGCAACAGCACGAACACGACCACCAGCGGCGCGATCGAGATCGCCGCGGCGATGAAGAGTTCGTGCAGGTTGAGGTTCTGCGCCGTGGTGAACGTGGAGAGCGCGACCTGTACCGTCCAGGATTCCCGGTCCTGTCCGACGACCAGCGGCCACAGGAACGCGTTCCACGCGCCAATGAAGACGATCGTGCCGATGGCCGCGAAGACGGGCCGCGAGTTGGGTACCACGATCCGCCAGTACGTGCGCCAGTACCCGAGCCCGTCCACCCGTGCCGCGTCCTCCAGTTCGCGGGGGAAGCCGAGGAAGTACTGGCGGAACATGAAGCAGGCGAAGGCGCTGAAGAGCGTCGGGACGATCAGCCCGCGCAGGGTCGAGATCCAGCCAAGTGACGAGACGAGGACGAAGCTGGGGACGAACGTGACGGCGGCCGGGACCATCAGGGTGCCGAGGATCGCGTAGAAGACGAGGTTCGCGTGCCGGTACGGGATGCGGGCCAGGCCGTACCCGGCCAGCGACGCCAGCAGCACCGTGCCCACCGTCGTGGAGACCGCGATCAGGGTGGAGTTCAGCAGCGCGCGGGCCATCGGCAGGTTCGGGTCGGCGAAGACCTCGGTCAGGTTGGACCACTGGATGTCGCGCGGGAAGAACGTCCAGTCGGGGGCGGTGATGTCCTGCTCGGTGGCCAGGCCGTTGCGTACGAGCAGGTAGAACGGGATGAGGAAGAGGAGGGCGAGGACGGTGACGGTCACCGCGCGCAGCGCGCGCCCGGCGCGCACGCGGGGTCGCGCGGCGCACGCGCCCGTTCGGTGGCTCTGGTCGTGGACTTGGCCGTCGTCTCCGTGCGCCTGGACGTCATCGCTCAGTCCTCCTTCCGGCCGAGGCCGAACCAGCGGGCCTGCACGACGGTCGCCACGGCGATGATCAGTGCCAGGATCACCGCGCCCGCGCTGCCCAGGCCGAGGTTCTGTTCCTGCCCGAGGGCGGTGTAGTAGAGGTAGACCAGCGGCGGGCGGGCGTACGGCGGGTAGCCGCGGGCGTCGGACATCAGGTTGTAGAACTCGTCGAACGCCTGGAACGCGTTGATCACCAGCAGCAGGACGACGGCGACCGAGGTGGCGCGCAGTTGCGGCAGGGTGATGTACCGGAGTGTCTGCCAGCCGGGCCGCGCGCCGTCCACCGCTGCGGCCTCGTACAGGCGCGGCGGGATCCGTTGCAGTCCGGCGAGGAACAGGATCATGAAGAAACCGGCCTGCAACCACAGCCGTACGGTCACGATCACCAGCCAGTACCAGGGCGGGTCGGTCGTGGACAGCCACGCGGTCTGGTCCGCGCCGAACCACCCGAGCACGGTGTTGGCCAGCCCGAACCGTACCCCGTTGAAGATCGACAGCTTCCAGATCAGCGCCGCGACCACGTACGAGCAGGCGGTCGGCAGGAAGAAGACCGAGCGAAAGAACGCCTGGGCGAAGCGCAGCCGGTTGACCATGAGCGCGAGGCCGAGCGAGAGCACGTACGTGGCCGGCACGATGAACGCCGTGAACAGCAGGAACGTGCCCAGGCTGCTCACGAAGGCGTCGTCGCCGAGCATCGCCGTGTAGTTGTCCAGCCCGACGAAGTCCGTCGGGGTGACGGTGTTGTGGGCGTCGAAGAAGCTGAGGTAGACGCTCCAGGCCAGCGGTACGTACGTGAACAGCGCCAGGCCGATCGCGAACGGGCCCACGAACGCCCAGAACCACAGGTTCCGGTTCTGCTGCCCCCGGAGGCGCGCGAGGGGGCCGCCGGGGCGTGCGCCGGTGCCGGTCCCGCTCCCCGCACCGATGCCGGCCCCGCTCCCCGCGCCGGTCCCGCTCCCCGCCCCCGTACCGGCCTCGCTCCCTGCTCCCGTACCGGCCCCCGCCCTGGAACGCGCCCCCGCTTCGCTCACTTCTTCGCCCGCTGCAACTCGGCCTCCACCTTGCGCACCACGCCCTTCAGCTCGCTCTCCGGGTTCGCGCCGCCCTTGATGATGCGGTTGAGCGCGTCCTGGTAAGCGGTGCTGCTCGGCGTCGTCCAGAGCAGCGGCTCGGCGTGGCCGTACTCGGTGGCGTACGAGACCGCGTCGGCCGCCGTGCCCTCCCGGAGCTGCTTCGCCTTCTTGGCGAGCGAGGTGCGGGCGGGGATGTGGAAGCCGTACGCGAGGGCGAAGTCCTTCTGCTTGTCGGTCCCGTCCACCCAGAGCCACTTCACGTACGCCCGGGCCTCCTCGCGGTGCTTGCTGCGCGCACTGACAGCCGAACCGTACGCACCCACCGGCACGGCCGGCTTCCCGGCGCCGTCCTTCGGGAACGGCAGCACCCCGAAGTCGTCCCCCAGCGCCTTCTCGACCTGCGGCAGCGCCCACAGGCCCGACCACTGCATGGCGGTCAGCCCCTGCACGAACGCCGCCGGGTCGGACCAGTCCGTCGGCGCCCCGAGCAGCAACGATTCATCGGCGTACAGCTGCCGGATCCTCCCGAGCACGCGGGCGGCGGCCGGATCATCGAATCCGACTTTCCCGTCCTCCGTGATCAGACTCAGCCCCGCGGCGAACAGCGGCGTACCGCCCAGCACCGCCGCCCCGCCGTCGTTCCCCAGGAACAGCCCCTTGACCTTGTCCTTCCGGTGCCGCGCGGTCAGCGACTTCGCGGCCTCCACCAGCTCGTCGACGCTGCGCGGCGGCTCGACGCCCGCCGCCTTGAGCAGGCTCTTCCGGTAGAACAGCAGCTGGGTGTCCATGGTCTGCGGAATCGCCCAGACCTTGTCCTGCCAGATCTTCGGCGCGAGCACCGCCTGGTTGAAGTCGCCCTTGACGGACTCGATCTCCGCCGTCAGGTCCACGACCTGCCCGCCCTTGATCTGGTCCAGCTTCGGCCCGTTGACCTCGAAGACGTCCGGACCGGAGTCCGTCAGCAGCGCGGCGGCGGTCTGCCGGTCGTAGTCCCCGGGCCGCCACTGCACGCTGACCCGCGCCTTGTCGTACGCGGCCGCGTACCGCTTGACGGCCTGCTCGGCGCCCGGCTCCCCGTACTGGTGGTACCACTGGCTGAGGGCAGGCCCCGAACCCTTCCCGTTACGGCCGGTGTTGGACCCACAGGCCGCCAGGACCGTCGAGAGGCCCGCTCCTCCGGCCACCCCTCCGGCCATCCCGAGCAGCCGCCGTCTGCCGATGTCGCGAGTCATGCCCGATCGCCCCCTACGTAGCCCGTCGCGCGTCGCGCGCTGGTCGTCGTCCGGCTGTCGTGCCGCGTGGGTGATCGTCGATCACCGTCCGCCGCGAGCGCCTACTTTGCCGCACCACCGTGAAGAACGCATTGCACCTGCGCGAAAACGGCCGGTGGGCGCGCCGTAAGAGTGAGCACCGGGTCGCGCTGTGATGTTCCCGCATCCGGGCGCGGGGGCGGCGGTTCTCGATTTACGACGCGGAAGTGCGCACGTACCGGATGCCCGGCGTCGAGGCGGCTCGGAGGGGATGAGGCGGGACCGAACGGAACGGGGCCGGGACCAGGCACCCATGATCTGAGTGCTGCTGGCCCCGGCCCCGGTGGGCGGGTGCGCCCGGCGTTGTCGCCGTCGGTGTTGTCCGTCAGGCGATGGTCTCGTGCGACGACGTCTTGACGCCGGTCAGCTCGCGCGGGGCGAACGGTGCGCGCCAGTTGCCCGTGCCGTGGTAGACGTACGAGCTGCCGTCCGGTGTGGAGACGAGCAGGTCGGCGCGGCCGTCGGCGTTGGAGTCGCCGATGCCGACGAGCTGGCGGTAGCCGCCCCAGCTGGCGCCGATCTTCACGCGCCCGTCGAAGGTGCCGTCGCCCTTGCCGAGGTAGATCCAGAGGACGCCGTCACGGTCGCGGGCCACCAGGTCTCCGGCGGAGCCGCCCGCCACATCACCGACGGCCGTGATCTGGTCGTAGCTGCCCCAGCCGGCGCCGATCTTCTTGCGCGGTGCAAATGGTGCCCGCCAGTTGCCGGTGCCCTCGTAGAGCCAGAGGACGCCGGACCGGTCGCGGGCCAGCAGGTCGCCGCGGCCGTCACCGTTGAGGTCGCTGCCACCGGTGATCGCGTCGTACGCGCCCCAGCCGGCGCCGACCTTCAGCCGACCGTCGAACGTACCGTCCCCTTTGCCGAGGTACAGCCACAGCACGCCCGCCGAGTCCCGTGCCACCACGTCACCGGCGGAAGCGCCGGCCACGTCACCGACGGCGACGACCTGGTCGTAGATGTTCCAGCCGCCGCCGACCACGATGCGGCGGGCGCTGCCGAACTGCGGGTTCAGTGGATCGTGGGCGGTGTCTTCGAGCGACAGCTTGCCCGCCCGGTCACGCACGATCACGTCCGGCGAACCGTTGTCGGTGTAGTCGTGCGGGGCGGGCTTGCGCTCGACCGTGAAGGTGCCCTTCTGGTGGAGGGCGGGGCCGATGCCGTTACGGGGTTCGGCGGTGACTTCCCAGGTGTAGCCGCCGTTGGGCGCTGCCTCGTCCCGGCCGCGCGCGTTGACCAGACCGTTCCAGTCCAGGTCGACCCAGCCGTCCCCGTTGTTGTCCGGCAGGTCCGGGTTCAGGTGGGACACGCTCTGCTTGCCGGAGGCGTCGTGGCGCAGGGTCACGGTCATGCTGACGTTGCGCCGGGACAGGTGCCAGCGCGGATGCCACCGCCGCTGGTCCAACTGTGCCGTGCCCGATACGTCGAAGCCGAGCAAGGTGACCTTGGTGGGCTGCCCGGTGCCCGCGACCAGTTCCACGGTCGGTGCCTCGCCACCGGCCTTCGCGGAGATCCGGTAGAGCCCTTCACCCTGGGCGACGGTGCCGCCCATCGCCAGCAGGGCGCCGTCCGGGGTGGGCGTGGTGGACGTGACGTGGTCCATCACCTTGCGGGCGGTGCCACCACCGACCGGGACCGCCTTCAGGGCCGCGTCGCCCGGCGCGTCCCCTCCGTGAGCTTCTGCCGGTTCCCGTACAGCACCCAGTCGCCGGTCAGGCCCAGGGTCGGGCGGCTGACGCCGTCCAGTCGCGTGGAGGTCGTCTTCGGCGTGGAACCGCCGCCCAGCTCGACGGCCTTCAGATAGTTCTCCTCGCCGCCGCGGACCTCCGTTCCGATGGAGGCCATGTGGGTGCTCGACAAGGCCGCGGCCTCGGTGCTGGGACCCAGCATGTTGCGGCCCGAAACGATGCGGGCGGTGGCCAGGTCGACCGTCGAGTAGGCGAGGGCCGGCACGTCGGGGACACCCACGTCGTACCGCAGCAGCGCCTTTCCGGGAGCCCCCGCCGCCACCCGGAACTTGCCGAACCTGGTGCTCAGTTCCGTGACGGTCCGGTCGGTCAGCTCCTCGCCCTGGAACTCCAGGATGTGAACCGCTTCGCCCCCGTCGGCTGTCTTCTCGGCGCCGAGCACCCGGCCCTCGACGGTGCCGAGGTAGCGATACCCGTACTTCTTCAGGTCGACGAGGGTGGTGGCCCCGGTGACCATGTTCCGCAACGTGATCTTGGTCGAGGCGCCGACGAACGTGTTGTTCCCGAGCGCCACGATGTCGGACACGGAGCCGTGCGCCGTCGTGTGCGTGAACTGCCCGTAGTCCCGGCCCAGCTGGGTCGTACGGCCCAGGTAGTCCGTCCACGCCACGTTGTTCCGCGGGTCCACGGACAGGAACCCGGTACGGCCCGCACTGACGACCTCGGACCCCGGCGCGATCTTCAGCGCCACATCCTGCACGTAGTCCCACGTGGGAGGCTCCACGGGCGCGGCCACAGCGGGAGACGCGAACGCCCCGCCACTTACCGCGAGCCCGAGCGCGACGGCGCCGCCCAGAATCCGCCGGGACAACCGGGACCGTCTCGGCCCCGGCGCGGTGGAACGTTTCACATGCCCTCCAGGCAAGTCGCGGCGCGAGCGCCACGGTGGGTGACGGAGGGCAGGAAGAGGCCATGCCTCTCCCGACCGACTAAAAGTACGAGCCCCCCAAGATGAGGCAAATCATAACAACAGGGAGGGGAAGTCAGGTACTTGCGGGGAGCAGGGCCACGCGCCGCGCGCGGACCGCCTTGTCGCTCCCCGGCGAGATGGCACTTCGGCAAGTCGGTACGGCGACAACGGTCTTGGCCAGTGGTCACGAGGACGACCATGAGGCCCCGGCCCCGTAGCCGCCCATTATCGTGCCACCAGGTGTTCCGGCGCGGAGATCAAAAACTCTCCATAGCCGAGGTCCGCGCCGATGCTTTGGAATTTCTCATACTGCTCGTGCGATATCGCCTCACCCTTACACAAAAGAACCCGTAGAAGGATGCGGAAAGCGAGGTCCGGGGTGCAGAGGCGTACGCATTGAGTGAGCGCCGATGTCAACTCGGTGCCGAGATGGTCGGTCCCCTGAATCTCCAGCAGGATGGCACTGGCCGAGTCGTGACCATCACACTGATCAGCGCGACCGCGAGATATGGACTCCCTCTGCGAAAGCCACGCATCGCATCTTTCGATGATCGACCCCGTCCATTGCGTCCCCGACGGCACTCGTCGGCCGAAGAAGCCCGAAGCCTCTATCCCGGCTCCCCACAGCTCCTCCACGACCCCCGAGGGAAGCCGGTCGAAGAGCAACGCGGCATCGTGCCGCAGGGACATCACGTCCCTGGTGTCAGCCCCTTCTCCGAGTGCTGCCTCAAGCACTTCGTACTCGGATTTGGCGTAGTTGCTCCAGTCGAGATGGAACGCACTCATCAGCCTAGTAATGCCGAAGTCGTCCTCGGTGAACCGCTGCATGCTTCTCCTGCCTTCCGTTGTCGGCCGACTCTTCACTGGGGCGGTTCGCACGGAGTCTTCCCGTAGTAGGGCTGGACAGTCCTGGCCAGCTTTCGCTGAATCGACCGCAGCGTTCTGATGGTCGACTCGTCATCGAGACCGGTAGTCGTCGGCCATTCGACGCCTGAACCCGCGAGGTCACTCACGAAGACAACTTCAACCGCCAGAAGCACGCGTGCCCAGTCCACCGGCGCGAGCGGCGAACCGTCGCCGAGCGCGTTCCGGATTCAGCGAGAAGCGCACTCGCTGTCACAGCATCTGACGTCATTCCAACCCTTACTGGCGTATTCGTGCTCCCTGCTGGTCAGGTGGTGGGTTGCGGGGCTCCTGTGCGCAGAAATGCACCATATATCCGATGCAGCAGAACTGCGTACTGATAATGGGCGTCAACAGTTTCTCGCTCGGTCGTGGTCCCGCCTTCGCCGAATCGTTCCAGGCGAGAGATGATCCCTTCGAGCAAGCCCATGACGTCCGACCGGGCCGGCGAGAATACCCCCTTGTCGACAAAGAGGATCACCTGGGTCACATGTTCGTCAACGACAGCCAGGTCGCCATGAATGAGCGCCAGTTTTTCGCCTGCACGCAACAAATTCTCGCCGCGGCGTAGAGCGGGGAACGGCAAGTTCCGCCAGAGGGCGTAATCCTCCATGAAATCTGCCAACGATGCGTCCTCTCGTTGTCGGCGTTCTGGGTTGCTCGTGGTTGCTCCGTCCCCGGCGAGCTAGTGCTCGAACCAGCCCCTGGTCACAGCCTTTCGGAAGTTCGTCCAGGCGATGGGGGAGAGGTGGAGTATAGGACCGGTGGGGTTCTTGGAGTCGCGTATGGCGACTTCGTCAGGCGGGCCGACAGCTACCTCGACGCACTCGCGCTCCTGGTTGCTGTAGCTGGACTTGCGGAACACGTACTCGGTCACGTAGGTCACAACTCTTTGCTGAGGCGGCGGATGAACGCTTGCGACGCGTCCTCGTCCAGAGCACGCGCTGCGATTCTCTCGAACAAGGTGTCGTAAACGGAAGCCTCTTCTCCCCCTTCGACCCACAGCTCGGTGCGGAGAGTCTCCATGTACACCACGTCCATCGACCCCGGGCTCGCGAAGGAGAGAATGTTGAACGCGCAGTCCATGCCGAGCTGAGCGCCAGCGGTGAACGGCAGGACCTGAACCGTCACGTTCGGGCGGCCCGCCATGTTCGCAAGGTGATCGAGTTGCCCTCGCATGACAGTGGGGCTGCCTACGATGCACCTGAGCCCCGCCTCGAAGATCACCGCTTGCATGCACAGCGGCGCATTGTCCGTGAGGCGCTGCTGACGCTTGGTACGCATGGTCACCAGGCGCTCGTCGGGGTTCAAGGCGCGGATGTAGTCGGGGGTTTGCAGAAGGCCGGGAATGAAGGCAAGTTGCCATGTCTTGATAGCGGTAGCTGCATGCTCAAGCGTGACGTACTCCTTCATCGCGCCGAGACCCGGGAACTCGCTCCACCACCCCTTCGCCTTCCGCCGTTCCCGGTCCACGCGGGCCAGTTCCAGCAGCCCGCCCACCGTTGCCGGGTCGCTGACCTCGTACAGCTCGCACAGGATGCGGATGTCCGGGTCGCGCATCGGGACCCAGCCGCTCTCCATCCTGGCGACCTTGCCGGTTGACGCGCTGATGACCTTGGCTGCCTGGCCTTGTGTGAGGCCGGCGGCGAGGCGGTGCTTGGTGAGTTCGCCGCCGAGGCGGCGGCCCAGCACGGTGGACATGCGGTTGCCCTGGGGTGTCTGGCTGCGTTCCATGGTGCTCACTTTCGCTCGTGGGGGAGTGGTCCGGGTGTGAGACGGCGACTTGGCAACCCTCACGGGTGAAAATTGCACCGCTCGATTGTGGATGGCGTCGTGGCGCCCCTACCTTCCGTAACGAACGAACTGCTCGCGCGGCCGCATCAGTTGGCGCAACGGTGCGCGCTGCTCGTAACCCGGAGGTGGCCGTCGATGATCTCTCCGCATGACCCCACAGAAACCGTCCTCCACGAGGACCTGCTCGACTACTCGCCGTTCCCCAAGAGTGTGCGGCTCGCGCGGTACCGGATGGCCCGGCTGCTGTGGGAGTGGGGGTACGGGCATCTCGTGGACGACGCCGAGTTGCTGGTGTCCGAGCTGCTGACGAACGCGATCACGCATGGCCGGGTGCCCGGGCGGCTCGTGCGTGTGCACCTGACGGTGGGGAAGGAAGTGCTGCGGCTGGCGGTCAGTGATGCGCGCGGGGAGGCCTGGCCGCATGTGCGGGAGCCAGGGGGTGAGAGCCCCGGCGGGCTCGGGCTGGTGCTCGTGCAGGAGGTGGCCGTGCGGTGGGGCGTGCGGGAGCGGCAGGTCGGCAAGACGGTGTGGTGCGAGCTGGAGGTCAAGCGGGAGCGACCATCGGTGACGGGCCGCCGAGGACGATGTTCCAGTGGTAGGTGAGGGAGGCGGGGGCGTCAGGGAGTAGGGGTGCCGGGGTGTAGGTGGCGATCAGGCGGCGGCGGGCGGCCGGGCCCGGGGCCGCGTGGAGTACCGAGTCGTGGGTCAGGAGCGGGTCGCCTTCGAAGTGCATCTGGGTGAAAGGGCGTTGGGTGAGGGCGCGGCCGAAGACGGAGAAGTGCAGGTGGGCGGCGCGCCAGGCGTGATCGGGGGTGCCGAGCGGGTACGGGCCCGGCTTGATTGTCGTGAAGGTCCAGCGGCCGTCGGTAGACCGGGCCGTACAGCTCGGCGCTTTCCGGGTCGGCGGGGAGGAGGAACGGCGGCCGGGTGGGCCGGCGTAGCGGGAAGCCCCGGTACGGGGCGGGTGAGAGATCGAGACCGGTGTGCCGGGTGGGCGGGCTCACTGGCGCAGCGCCTCGCGAAGAGCCTGGGTGAAGCGCTCGGCTTGGTCCTGCTGGGGCATGTGGCCGGCGCCTTCGATGACGGTCAGCCGGGCGTCGGGGATCGGGCCCACGCACTCCCGGGGGATGGCGAGCGGGACCTCGGTGTCCAGTTCGCCGTGCAGGAACGTGGTGGGCACACGCACCTGGCCCAGGTGGCCGCGCGGGTCGTAGGCGGCCTGGTCGGCGACGAGTTGGTCGATGCGGAAGGTCGCTTTCAAGGGCCTGGCGGACCGTCCAGTCAGTCATAGCGGCGCTGGCGCCGGGGCGATACCACTGCCCTCGTCACCGGCCGGCACATCGCCCGTGCCCGCGACGAGGAGAAGGCGACGATCGATCAGCTGCCACCATTGGATAGCTGACCTGGTAGCGGATTTCCGTCCCGCGAGAGCAGAAGTAAAATAAAAGAGACGGGTGGCGGTATCCGACCGTCACTCGTCCATTCACCTATCCCGCCTGAGAGAGTTCTTCGTGTTCGGTTCCGGTCTTTCCGTCGGCCAGTGGTTGGCGCTCGCGGCTGCGTCTTCATTTCTCCCCGCCCTCGCCATGCTGCCGTACATCCGGAAAGCGAAGAAGAAGGCGCTGGTTCCTCTCTTCTTCGTCGTTCCCGCCGGCATCGGAGCGCTCGGCATCTGGGGGAGCGCCGCGGCCCGTGGTTACGGCGCGGCGGAGTCCCTTGAGATGTACGTCTGGTGTATGGCAGGTCTGGCACTGCTCATCATCCTCGGCCGTCCCCAGATCAAGAGGAACGAAGAGCTTCAGGCTGCGGGCAAGGAGATGGAGCAGCCATCGGGCCTCTATATGGCGGTGGTCTTCGTGTCCCTGGGAATCGCCGCCATACTTGCTTTCCTGGTCAGGAAATACCTCATTGGGTGACCCCTCGTCCCGCGCGATGGGTTCCACATTCGATCATGCGGGATCTGTGCCTCAACCGCTCGGTCGGCAACTTGACGGCGCGCGGGGCGGACGGCCCAAGTCGCATACTGTGCTCGCGGCAGACTACTTGCTCCACCACACGGCGACACGTCGGCCGGCTGCATCGAACAGTGCGGAGCAGGTCAGAAGCGATTTACTTCTTCCCAGGAAAGCTCGAGCATTCATTCATGCCGGCCGAGCGAGAGAACTGGACGACCAACGGCGGTGACGGGCGGCACTCTGCACCTTCGGGCCCGTACTCCTCGGTATCTCCCACCCCCAGCCAACGCCCCGGGCTCACCGTAGACATGGATGCTGTAACCACCATCCATGTTTCCGGTGGTTACCAGTGGTGCCCTACGCGCGCGGGATATGAACTCATCGTCGGCATCGGGTCGTTGTCGCACTTGGTGGGGGAAGACTGCGAACACGTCGGGTGGGGACCGAGCGGGTACCGGCCGTCAAGGGACAGTCACTGTCCCAACTCCCGTAGGGGCCGGTAGGGGAAGCCACTTGGGCAGGGAAAACGCAACTTCGACAGGGCCCTCGGAGGCCGCTACCTTCACCTGGTCTTCGGCGGTCGCGCACGGTCGCGGCCGCATCAGGCACCCCAACCAGGGAGAGAAGCATGCCCCGTCTTGCGCTGTACACCTTCGGCGTTCTGAAGTCGCCTCTCGCCGATCCCGGTCCTCTCACGCACGAGTTCTACGACATGGGCGAGGCCGTGTACCGGAAGCTCAGCCAGCACCCCGGATACCTCGCGCGCGCTGAAGCGGCAGGCGGTAACCGGGGCGCGCACTTCGGGGCGGACTGGGGCGCGTGGGGAGAGTTCGCCGTACCCGCCTGGTACGGCAAGGGCCGTACGGCGGAGACCACCGCCCTGGCCACGACCCTCTCGCTCTGGACCGACCCGCGCCCCGCCTTCGACGCCATCTACACCGGCCTGCACCGTGCGGCGCTGAACAGGCGTTACGACTGGTTCGAGAGGTCAGGGCACCCGGGGCACGTGTCCTGGTGGGTCTCCGACGACGTGATACCCACCTGGCAGGACGGGGTTTCCCGGCTGGAGCACCTGCACGAGCACGGCTCCGCGCCGCACGCCTTCACCTTCCACCACGCGTTCGCCCCGGACGGAACTCCTGTCAAGATCACGGTCGGTGCGTCTGGCGGCGGGGCCGCCAGGCCGTCCTCACGCTGATGGTCGTGCTGCCCATCAAGATGGCGCCGAGAACGATGTTCCACGTGTCGCCGAGCCAGATCCCGAGGGCCGTCACGGCGAGCGCGCAGAGAAGCGCGAGGGTGGAGAGTATCCGTGCGAGAAGCATGAGTGAGGGGTTCGGGTAGGGGGGCGGTGGCGCTCCACCGGGGGCCTTTCCTTGCGATCCTAACGGTGGCTTTCCCACTCATCGCCGCCCCGGCGGGTCACGCCGACAACCGGAACCGCAGCCGGCAGATCGTCGCGTCCGTCGTGCGGCGCACCGCGTGGGCGACGACCGCGCCGCGCTGGTTCTGGAGGAGGCGTTGCCACAGGTGGGCCGGTTCGACCTCGGGGATCAGGACGGTGACCCGGGTACGGGGGTGCCGGTCGGCGAGTTCGCGTACGTACGCGGCGATCGGGCGGCCGACGGTGCGGGTGGCGGAGGGCAGTTCGAGGAGGTCGACGCCGGGGTTCCACAGTTCCCAGTCGCGGCGCAGGGACTCCGCCGTACGCCGGTCCTCGGGCGCGGCGTACGTGACGGTGACGGCCACCACCTCGTCACCGAGCGAGACCGCGGCGTTCAGCGCCTCGCAGGTGAGCTTGGACAGGTGGGAGACGGGGACGACGACGAGGGAGCGGTCGCGGTGCGGGGGTTCGGGGATGCGGCCCAGGTGCAGGCGGTCCGCGATCCTGCCGTACGCCCGGTGGACGGCCTCGAAGGCGAGGACGAGCAGCGGCAGCGCGACGACGATGAGCCAGGCGCCCTCGGTGAACTTCGTCGCGGTGACGACGACGGCCGAGACACCGGTCAGCAGCGCGCCGGAGCCGTTGAGCACGGCCTTGCCGCGCCAGCCGGGGAACGTTCCTGCCGCCAGTGGCGGACCATGCCGACCTGGCAGATGGTGAAGCCGACGAAGACGCCGATGGCGAAGAGCGGGACGAGGGTGTTCACGTCACCGCCGGAGAAGCCGAGGAGCAGGGCGGCGACGGCGGCCAGCGCGAGGACGCCGTGCCGGTGCACCTGCCGGTCGGCCTTGAGGCCGAAGACGTGCGGCAGGTAGTTGTCGCGGGCCAGCAGGCCCATCAGGACCGGCAGCCCGCCGAAGCTGGTGTTGGCGGCGAGGGCGAGCAGCACCATCGTCGCGAACTGCACGACGTAGAAAGCCCAGTTGTGGCCGAGTGACGCGTCCGCGAGCTGCGCGAGGACGGTGACGCCTTCGACCGGCTGGAGGTGGAAGCGCCCGATGAGCACCGAGAGGCCGATCAGCATCACGCCGAGCAGGGCGCCCAGGGCGACCTCGGTGCGCTGCGCGCGCTTGGCGGCGGGCGCGCGGAAGGACGGTACGGCGTTGGCGACCGCCTCGACGCCGGTCAGGGCCGAACACCCGGCGGCGAACGCCTTGAGCAGGAGCAGCGCGCCGACCGAGGTCGCGTTGTCCGCCAGGACGGAGGCGTGCCCGGCGGCGGACGCCGTGGAGGCGGGCGCGTCCCGGAACAGGCCGGCCACGACCACGGTGAGGATCGACCCCACGAAGACGGCGGTGGGCAGGATGAAGGCTTTCGCCGAGTCGACGATGCCGCGCAGGTTCACCGCGGTCACCAGCACGAGCACGCCCAGGCACAGCCACAGCCGCTGGCCGTAGAGGGCGGGGAAGGCGGAGGTGAGCGCGGCGACGCCGGCCGTCACCGACACGGCGACGTTCAGCACGTAGTCGAGGAGGAGGGAGGCCGCGGCGGCCAGGGCCGTACGGCGCCCGAGGTGCGCCTTGGCGACGGCGTACGAACCGCCGCCGTTCGGGAAGGCCGCGATCACCTGCCGGTACGAGGCGACGAGGACGGCGAGCAGGGCGGCGATGCAGAGGGTCACCGGGAGGGTGAAGCCGAGACCGTACGCCCCGGCGGCGGCCAGGATCAGGACGATGGACTCGGGCCCGTACGCGACGGAGGCCATCGCGTCGAGGGAGAGGGCGGCGAGGCCCTGGACGGAGGTCAGACGGTGCCGGGCGTCCGGGTCGGGGGCGGGAGCGGGGGAGGGGGCGGAAGCGGGGCCGGAACCGGCACCGGAAAGGGACCGGCCGGTTACCCGGCCTGTGGTTCGGTCCGCGGGCCGGCCCGTGGGTTTCCACACCATCGACATCGTTCGCCGTACCTCCGTGCGCTGCGGGAAGAGAACCCCGGTGACGGGGCCAGCCCAGCGTGAGTGCCGGTTCGTACGGGCGCGCCGGTTCTTGGCGTGGCTTTGGCGGGTGATCCGGCCTTCTTCACGCCTTCTTGATGCCCGGCGGGGGTGTACTGACGCGGGCGGGTGGCCGGGGCACCGGGTGGTACGGACATCGGGTGACGCGGGCACCGGTACGCGGTCGGCGTACGGCGGGGGCCGCGTTGTCAGCGGTGCGTCAAGCAGCCGCGACGCGCCGTCAGCGTCGCGTCAAAGTCCCGGCGGCGTGCGCGCCACGGGCCTACCGTCACGGCCATGGAACGGAGAGGCGGTGTGACGCGCGATGGACGGCATACGCGAAGGTGGTACGCCCTTCCACCCCCGGTGCACGGCCCGGCGGCGTACCGCGACCGCCGGTGGACGGCCGAACTGCGCACGACGGCCTGCTGCACGGCCGGCGTCCTCGGCCTCATGCTCGGCGTCGACCTCGCCTGCCGCACCCTCGACCCGCTGCGCGCCGCCTGCTGGACGGGCCTCGCGGTGGTGCTCTTCGCGGCGCTCTTCCCGGCGCGGGTGACGGCCGGCGCGGGGTGGCTCGCCGTACGGGGGCTGCTGCGCGAGCGCCGGGTCCGTACCGACCTGCTGGTCCTCGTCCACCGCAGTGACGGGATGGCGCCCCGGCTGGTGCTGCGCGACGCGGTGGGCGGCCGCGTCGAACTGGACCCCAAGGTCCTCACCGCCGACCCGGCCCTGTGGCACCTCCTCGACACCGGCGCCCGGCTGTCGCGGGAGCGCGGGCTGCTCCGGTCGGGGAGCGAGGTGCTGCGGGTGCTGGGGGAGCACGTCGACCGGGACGGCGCCCGGAGGATCTTCGAGGCTTCGGGGATGGAGTGATCGGCCGCCCGGGAGCGGATCGCGCCACGGCCGCCGAGGCCGCCACGAACACGCCGCCGAACCCGCTACGAACGCGCCGTCCTGGACTCTTGCGCCCCGCCCGGCCACAGCAGCGCCTGCGCGACGATGACGCGCTCGCCGTTGAAGGTCACGGCGGGCCCGCCGTGCAGCGTGTAGCCCAGGGCGAGCATCTCGCTCACCCGGTGGCAGAACGCGGCGTCGTCCGGGCCGGTCAGGACGCGGTAGACGGGCATGCCGTCCGGCGGAGTGCTGGAGGAAGAACCGTTCACGAGGCGGCGTCCCCGAAGTCGTAGCGAACGCCCGTCAGCTCCTCCGACGCGTCCCACAGCCGCGCCGACGTCTCGTCGTTGCGCGTCCACGGCGCGCGGGGGACGGCGCGGTCGCGCCGCGCAGGCCGGTGCGGGGGCCGAGGAAGGCGTCCGGCTTCATGTGCGGGGCGGTGGCGGCGCACAGCGTCGGCAGGGCGCCGGACTCGGCGGGCTGGCCGACGACGCGGTTGGCCAGCGCCACGACGCGCTCCGCGCCCGTACGGCCCTCCATCCGTACGCCGGCGGTCTGCAGGTTGGTGTCGGCGTACCCGGGGTGCGCCGCGACGGCCAGCACCTGCGAGCCGGCGCGCGCCAGGCGGCGCGACAGCTCGTGGACGAAGAGCAGGTTGGCGCTCTTGGAACGGCCGTAGGCGATCCAGCGGCGGTAGCCGCGCTCGCTGTTGAGGTCGTCCAGGTCGACATTGCCCAGTACGTGGAAGCCGCTGGAGACGGTGACGACGCGCGCCCCGGGCGTGGCCAGCAGTTTGGGCAGGAGGAGGCCGGTGAGCGCGAAGTGACCGAGGTGGTTGGTCCCGAACTGCATCTCGAAGCCGTCGGCGGTACGGCGGTGTGGGAGCGCCATCACACCGGCGTTGTTGACGAGGAGGTCGAGACGGTCGCCGTCGAAGTCGTCCAGGCCGGCCGCGAAGGCGCGTACGGACGCCAGGTCGGCCAGGTCCAGCTGCCGGAACTCGGCCTCGGCGGCCGGTACTTCGGAACGCAGCCGGGCGAGCGCGGCGTGCCCGCGTGCCTCGTTGCGGCAGGCCAGTACGGTACGGGCGCCACGGCGGGCCAGTTCGCGCGCGGTGACGTAGCCGATGCCGCTGTTGGCGCCGGTGACGACGGCCGAGCGGCCCGTCTGGTCGGGGATGTGGCTCGTGGTCCAACGGGTCACGCCTGCTGCGCTCCTTCGTCGGTGCGTCGGGGGCACCAGCGTACGCCCGGCCCGGCGGGGATACTCCCAGGCCGGGCGGGCCGCGGACCCGGCCCGGCGGTACCGGGGCCGGGACGCGTGCAGGGGGAGGCTAGTTCCCGACCTCCCGCACCCGGTAGACGGGCACCGACACCGCCGGGTCGTCCAGGCAGGCGCCCGTCTCCAGGTCGAAGCGCTGTTTGAGGAGGGGGAGGCGACGAACGGGCGGCCGCCGGCCGAGCCGGTCAGGCCGCGGGAGAGGACATACGCGCCGGTGAACGGGTCGCGGTTGCCGATGGCGTACGGGCGTCCCGCGCGGTCCATGAACAGCGCGACCTGCCCGCCGTCGGGGAGCAGGGCGGCGACACCCCGGCCGGGGACGAGGGCGGAGGGGTCGCAGACCGGGAACCAGGTGCGGTCCGATCGCTGTTCCGCGTGCGGTTCCGAGGGGAGTTCTACTACGAGTGTCGTGGGGCTCATCGGGCGGCGGTCCCTTCCAGGGTGCGGGCGCGGCTGTCGGAAGCGGTACGGACGGGCAGGGTCGGCCCGGCCAGCAGGCGCAGGTCCGGCTTGATCTGGTCGCGCTCCGGGACGAAGCGGACGGCCGGGTCGGGGGCGTCCGGCGCGTTGACGAAGGAGACGAACCGGGCGAGGCGTTCCGGGTCGGCGAGGGTGTCGGCCCACTCGTCGCGGTAGGCCGTCACATGCGCGGCCATCAGGGCCTCCAGTTCGTCGCAGAGGCCGAGCGAGTCGTGCACGACCACGTCGCGTACGTGGTCGAGGCCGCCCTCGATGCGCTCCAGCCAGGCGGAGGTGCGCTCCAAGCGGTCGGCGGTGCGGATGTAGAACATCAGGAAACGGTCGATGAGCCGGATCAGTTCGGCGTCGGAGAGGTCCTGGGCGAGCAGGTCGGCGTGGCGCGGGTCGGCGCCGCCGTTGCCGCCGACGTAGAGGTTCCAGCCGTTGGAGGTGGCGATGACGCCGAAGTCCTTGCCGCGTGCCTCGGCGCACTCGCGCGCGCAGCCGGAGACGGCCGACTTGAGCTTGTGCGGGGAGCGCAGCCCCCGGTAGCGCAGCTCCAGGCCGATGGCCATCCGGACGGAGTCCTGGACGCCGTAGCGGCACCAGGTCTGCCCGACGCACGACTTCACGGTACGAAGGGCCTTGCCGTACGCGTGCCCCGACTCGAAACCGGCGTCCACCAGGCGGGCCCAGATGCGCGGGAGCTGGTCGACGCGGGCGCCGAACAGGTCGATGCGCTGGCCGCCGGTGATCTTCGTGTAGAGGCCGAAGTCGCGGGCCACCTCGCCGATGACGATCAGTTTCTCCGGGGTGATCTCGCCGCCGGGGATGCGGGGGACGACCGAGTAGGAGCCGTTGCGCTGGAGGTTGGCGAGGAAGTGGTCGTTGGTGTCCTGGAGGGCGGACTGCTCGCCGTCCAGGACGTGACCGTCGGCGCCGACCGTGGGGGCGAGCGAGGCGATGATCGAGCCCACGGTCGGCTTGCAGGTCTCGCAGCCGTCACCGCCGCGCGCTTCCTCCCGGCCGTGGCCGTCCAGCAGCGCGGCGTACGAGGTGAGGCGGCGGGTGCGGACGATCTCGTACAGCTCGGCGCGGGTGTGCGGGAAGCAGCCGCACAGGCCCTGGTCGACGGTCACACCGCCGGCCGTCAGCTCGTCGTTGACCAGCGTCGTCAGTGCCTTGACGCAGCTGCCGCAGCCGGTGCCCGCCTTGGTGCACTTCTTCACCTCGGGCACGGTGGTGCAGGAGTGCTCGGAGACCGCGGCGCGGAGGGTGCCCTTGGTGACGTTGTGGCAGTTGCAGATCACCGCGTCGTCCGGGAGGGCGGCGGGCCCGAGTGCGGCCGGTGCGCCGGTGCCCGCGGGCAGCACGAGCTGCTCCGGGGCGACCGGCGGCACGGAGCCGGTGAGCGGGCGCAGCAGCCCGTACGCCTCGGCGTCGCCGACCAGCACACCGCCGAGGAGCGCGCCGTCCGCCCCGACGACCAGCTTCTTGTAGACGCCGGAACGGGAGTCGGCGTACACGACGTCGAGACAGCCCGGGGTGGCGCCGTGCGCGTCTCCGAAGGAGGCCACGTCCACGCCGAGGAGCTTGAGTTTGGTGGAGGTGTCGGCACCGGTGAAGGCGGGAGCACCGGAGGCGGTGGGGGTGCTCCGGCCGGCCGCGATCGCGGCCGCCGCCGTCTCCGCCATCTCGTATCCGGGCGCCACCAGGCCGTACACCCGGCCGTCGACTGCCAGCGCGCACTCGCCGATCGCGTACACGGCCGGGTCGCTGGTACGGCATCGCTCGTCCACGCCGATGCCGCCGCGCTCGCCCACCGTCAGCCCGCAGTCGCGGGCGAGCTGGTCGCGCGGGCGCACCCCGGCTGAAAAGATCACCAGGTCGGTCTCGACGCGCGAGCCGTCGGACAGCTCCATGGCCCGCACGGCACCGTCCGCACCCGTGACGACCTCCTTGCCGCCGACGCCCGTGTGGACGCTCAGGCCCATCTCCTCGACGGTCCGGCGCAGCGCGCTGCCGCCGCCCTCGTCCACCTGGACCGCCATCAGCCGCGGCTGGAACTCCACGATGTGGGTGCGCAGTCCGAGGCCCTTGAGCGCACCGGCCGCCTCCAGGCCGAGCAGGCCGCCGCCGACGACCGTGCCGGTGCGGGAGTTCTTGGCGTACTCCTCGATGGCGAGCAGGTCCTCGACGGTCCGGTAGACGAAGCAGCCGGTGCTGTCCGCGCCGGGCACCGGCGGCACGAACGGGTACGAGCCGGTGGCCAGCACGAGCGTGTCGTACGGGATCACCAGGCCGGAACGGGCGGTCACGGTGCGCGCCGCGCGGTCGATCGCGGTGGCCGGGTCGCCGAGGTGCAGTTCGATGCCGTGCCGGGCCATGAAGCCGGGGTCGGTGAGGGACAGGTCCTCCGGTGTGCGGCCGGAGAAGTACGAGGTGAGCCGGACCCGGTCGTAGGCGGGCCGGGGCTCCTCGCAGAGCACCACGACGCGGGACCGGCGGGTCACCCCACGGTCGGCGAGGGCTTCGAGGAACCGCTGGCCGACCATGCCGTGGCCGATGAGCACGAGGGTGGGAACGGCGGTTGCGGCCATGGTCAGGAGCCTCCGTCGGGGGTGGGGGCGGTCCGGGGACCGCCGCTGGGTTCGGGGGTGAGCAGGTGCAGGAGGGGCGCTGCGGGCAGCGGGTCGTCGGCCTCCCAGGTACGGGCGAGGGTGCCGACGGCGCCCAGGTCGCCGAGGAGGATGCCGCCCACGAGGCGGTCACCGCGGACGATGACCTGGCGGTAGGCGCCGCGGGTGGCGTCGGACAGGCGGATCACGTCGTCACCGGGGGCGGGGGAGGGGTGCCGAAGGCGGCGAGGTCGAGGGGGGTGGAGGGGGAGGAGAGGGAGGTGGGGCTGGAGTTGGGGCCGGGGCCGGGGCCGGGATTGGTGCCGGTGAGGGTGAGGCGGGTGAGGGCGCGCGTGCCGCGATATCGGGCGGCGGCCTCCTCCGAGAGGAGGCGCGCCAGCAGGTCCGCCTGTTCGAGGGCGGCGCCCGCCAGGCCGTACACCACGCCGTCGTGCTGCGCGCAGTCGCCGATCGCGTGAATACGGGGATCGGCCGTCCGCAGCTCGTCGTCCACGACGACGCCGCGGTCCACCGGCAGCCCGGCGGCCCGCGCGAGTCCGACGCGCGGCCGTACGCCGCAGGCGAGGACGACCACGTCGGCGTCGGGCACGTAACCGTCCGCGAGTTCCACGCCGCGTACGGAGCCGTCCTCGACGCGCAGCCCGCGCACCCGGCACTCCGTGTGGACCTCGACACCCAGCGCCTCGATGTGTGCCCGCAGCAGGGCCGCGGCACCGGCGTCCAGCTGCCGTTCCATCACGTGCTCGCCCTGCTGCGCGAGCAGCACCGGTACACCGCGCTCGGCCAGCGCACGGGCCGCGGACACACCGAGCAGCCCGCCGCCGATCACCACGGCGCGCACCCCGGGCCGGGCGGCGGCCGCGGCGAGCGCCGTGCAGTCGTCCAGGGTGCGGAAGGGGTGGACGCCGTCGGGCAGCTCGTCGTGCCCGGGCGGGAAGAGGCCGCGCAGCGGCGGCAGCACCGGGTTGGAGCCGGTCGCGAGGACGAGCCGGTCGTACGGCACGGCCTGCCCGTCGTCGCACAGCACCGTACGGGCCGCCCGGTCGATCCGTACCGCCCGCACCCCGCCCAGCCACCGCACGCCGTCGTGCGGGGCGGGCAGCGCGATGACCTCGTGCGCGTACCGGCCGGCCAGCACCTCGGCGAGCAGAACACGGTTGTACGGCGCGTGCGGCTCCTCACCGAGGACGGTGAGCGCCGGGCCACCGGTGCCGGGGGCGCCGGCCGGGCGGAGGCGCTGCGCGAGCCGGGCGGCCGCCATACCGCCGCCGATCACCACGACACGCTGTTGCGAGGTCATGTCCGCCAGCGTGCGGTCCCGCTGTTACCCGTCCGCATCCGCGTTGTTACCCGCGGGGAACGCTGCCCTCAGCGCGGGGGCGGGCGGGGTGTGAGGGGACGGGGCGGGGTCGGCCGGGGTGGTGCTGCCCGAACCCCTGCTCTCCGTATCCGCACGATCGATCCGCGCGCGGCCCCGCCGTAGGTTGATGCCCATGCCACCGCACCACCGTCTGCCCGCTCCAGCGGCCCGCCTGTCGAGGGCAGCGGCCCGTCTGCCCGCTCCGGCCGCCCGCCTGTGCCGCCGGGCGGCCGTGCCCTTCGCTCCCCGGAGCCTGACCGGGGTGCTGCACGCCGTGACCGGGCTGCCGATCGCGCTGCTCGGCATGGTGCTCGTCGTCGTGGGGCTGCTGGTGAGCACGGTGCTGGCGTGGACGGCGCTGGGCCCGTGGCTGATGGCGCTGACCGTACGGGGAGCGACCGCGCTCGGCGGTGCGCAGCGCGCCCTGGCACGCGGGCTGCTGTCGGTGCACATCGAAGCGCCCGCGCGGCGCACCGGCGGCGGGGCGCTCGGGTGGCGGCGGGCGGTGCTCGGCGACCGGGCCGGGTGGCGGGCGGTCGGCTGCGCCCTGCTCGCGCCGTTCACGGCCGTCGCGCCGCTCCTGGTCGTGCTGGCCGGGTACGTGTACGGGCTGCTCTTCCTCGCCCATCCCGTCCTGAAGCACCTCAACCACTTCACCGAGCGCGGTCCGGACGGCGCCGAACGCCATGTCTCCCTCCAGGTGGGCGGGGTGGAGTTCGACTCCTGGCCACGGTGGCTGCTGGTGGTCGCCACAGGGGCCGCGCTGCTCCTCGTCGCGCCGTGGCTGCTGCGCCAGGCCCAGGCCCCGCACCGCCTCCTGCTGCGCTCGCTGCTCGGCCCCGATCCGTCGGCGCAGCGCATCCGTACGCTGGAGGAGACGCGCGCCCAGGCCGTCGAGGACGCCGCCGCGACGCTCCGCCGTATCGAACGCGACCTGCACGACGGCACCCAGGCGCGGCTGGTCGGGCTCGGGATGCACCTCACGATGATCCGCGAAATGATCACCGCGGACGCGGACCGGGACCAGCTGCTGGCCGTGGTGGAGACCGCCCAGGGCAATGCGCAACAGGCCGTCGCCGACCTGCGTCATCTCGTACGGGGCATCCACCCGCCCGTCCTGGACCAAGGGCTGGACACGGCGCTCGCCACCCTCGCCGCCGACAGCGCCCTGCCGGTCACGGTGACGGCCGGCGCGACAGGCCCCCGCCCCACCCCCGCCGTCGAATCCATCCTCTACTTCTGCGCCGCCGAACTGCTCGCCAACGCGGCCAAGCACAGCGGTGCCACGCGGGTCGAGGTCGAGGTGGACACGGCGGGCGGCAGCGAGCTGCGGCTCGCCGTACGGGACGACGGACGCGGGGGCGCGGTGGTCGGCGCGGGCAGCGGACTGACGGGGCTGCTGGCCCGGGTCCGTACCGTGGACGGCACACTGACCTGCGACAGCCCACCCGGCCGGCCCCACCGTGGCCACGGTCCGTATCCCGTTGCCCTAGGTGTGCTGTCCCGTTCTCCCACCGGAAGGACAAGCCCCATGCGCGTCGTCATCGCCGAGGACTCCGCGATCCTGCGCGACGGTCTCGTCCAACTCCTCACGCTGCGCGGAGTGGAGGTGGCGGCGGCCGTCGGCGACGCCGAGACGCTGCGGGCCGCGGTCGCCGAACACCGCCCGGACGCCGCCGTCGTCGACATCCGGCTGCCGCCCGGCCACACCGACGAGGGCCTGCGCGCGGCCGTCGCGATCCGCCGGGACCACCCCGGCACCGGCGTGCTGATCTTCTCCCAGTACGTGGAGACCGCGTATGCGGCGCGGCTGCTGGGCGGCGGGGCGGGCGGCGTCGGCTATCTGCTCAAGGAACGGGTGGTGGACATCGCCGAGTTCGTCGACGCGCTGGAACGCGTCGCGGCGGGCGGCACCGCGCTCGACCCGGAGGTCGTCACCCAGTTCTTCGGCGCCGGCCGCCGCGCCGCCGCGCTGGACACCCTCACACCACGCGAACGCGAAGTCCTCGCCCACATGGCCCAGGGCCGCACCAACCAGGCCATCGCCGCCGCCTTCGTCGTCACCGAACGCGCCGTCGAGAAGCACATCGCGCACATCTTCACCAAGCTGGACCTCCCGCCGTCCGGGACGGACCACCGCCGGGTGCTCGCCGTGCTGCGGTATCTGGAGGCGGTCGGGTAGGGGCAGAGCTACGGGGTGATGGCGGGCGGCGGTGACAGCTTCCACAAGTGGCCCAGCGGCCGCAGTCCCAGGCGGGCAGCGACGTGCTGGGAGGAGCGGTTGGTGCCGGAGGTGCTGTAGAAGAGGTGGCGGCCGGTGGGGGCCAGGAGGCGGGACCAGGCGGCGGTGACGGTTGCCGCGTGGCCTTGGCCGCGGTGCCCGGGGCGGGTCCAGGTGCCGGCCTCCGCGCCGTGGTCGGTCCAGCAGGGGGTGTGGCAGATCGAGACGACGTGGGCGGAGCGCCCGGCGTCCGGGGGCGGGGCCGCGGGGTCCAGGGCCATGGCCCACCAGCCCAGTTTCCCGTCGAGCAGGTCGTGCCACTCGTCGGCGCCCCAGTTGCCGGGGTTGGCGGTGCGCAGGGACGCGACGGCGGCGGGGTCCGCGGCGTCGGACCGGACGACGGGTGCGGTCGGGGTGTGCCGTATGCGATCGGGGTGGATCAGGTAGCTCGGGCCCGAGGCGATGTGTACGGGGCCGAGGGCCGCCTCCAGGAGGTGCTGGACGCGGGGGAGATCCGGCGGGGGTGCGCCGGGGCTCGCGGGGGCGGGCTGTGGCGACACGGCTGCCAGCAGTTCCGCGGCGAGTGCGTCCGGCAGGTGGTCGGCCGCAGCCGGAACCTGGTGGCGGCCGTCGGCCGAGACGGCGATCACCAGGTGGTGCGGGCCCTGTGAGCGGCCCCGCGCGTCCGTGGGCCAGTTGACCTCGATCTCGGTCCTGAGCAGGTCCGCGACGCGTGTCGGAGGCGCGTCCGTCACCGGGCACCTCCCGGCGCCGTCACCGGGCCCCCTCCGGCGCGGGGGCCAGCAGCCGGGTGAGCGCGCGGCGGGTGCGGTCCTGGGCCTGGGGGTCGGCGAAGAGCTGGATGGCCTGGTTGAGGCCGGTGTAGAGGCCGATCAGCTCGAAGACGAGCTGGTCCGGGTCGGTGTCCGGGGGCAGCTCGCCCGCGTTCACGGCGTACCGGATCTCGTTGGCCAGCCGGCGGCGCCAGAGCAGGGAACGGCGTACCACCGCGTCGCGGATGGGCCCCACGCGCGCGTCGAACTCGACCGCCGCCGTGGTGAAGAAGCAGCCGCCGGGGAAGGCGCCGTGCTCGCGTTCCAGGTAGGTGATCCAGTACTCGCAGACGGCCCGGAGGCGGGCGAGACCGCGTTCCGTGTCGGCGGCGGGTTCCCACACCGCCCTGGAGAAGATCGCGGACGCGCCGTCCAGGGAGGCGAGCTGAAGGGTCTCCTTGGTGCCGAAGTGGCCGAGGACGCCGGCCTTGCTCATGCCCAGGTCGGTGGCGAGGCGGCCGATGGTCAGCCCGTCCAGTCCTTCGACCGAGGCGATCGCGATGCTGCGGTCGATGATCCGGTCCCGGGTCCGGCGGGACTCGGCGGCGGACTTGCGTGGGCTCATGCCGCCATCGTAGCCAGCGCGTCCCGCCCCGCCCGAAATTAACTTCCGACCGATCGGTTGCTATATTTCCGGCCGGTGCGGCCGGCACCACCGCACCAGGCGGCGCACCGGTCGCGTCGCGCCGTCCACGAGCCGAGGAGAGCAACCGTGCCGGGAACCCGTATCGCCGCGCTGGGCCACCATCAGCCGGCCCGCGTCCTGACCAACGACGACCTGGCGGGCCTGGTCGACACCAGTGACGAGTGGATCCGGCGGCGTACCGGCATCGCCACCCGCCGGATCGCCGACGAGGAGTCCGTCGCCGACCTGGCCACGGCCGCCGCCGCCAAGGCCCTGGCCGCCTCCGGGCTGGCACCCGCCGACATCGGGATGGTCACCGTCGCCACCTGCTCGGCCATCGACCGCTGCCCGTCCACCGCCGCCCAGGTCGCGGCCGCGCTCGGCATCCCCTCGGCCGTCGCGTACGACCTGAACAACGGCTGCGCGGGCTTCTGCACCGCGCTCGCCTCCGCGGACCACGCGGTCCGTGCGGGCGCCGCCCGGCACGCCCTGGTCATCGGTGCCGAGAAGATGTCGGACGTGACGGACTGGACCGACCGCAGCACCTGCGTCCTGCTCGGTGACGGCGCGGGCGCCGCCGTGGTGAGCGCCGCCGAGTCCGCGCACATCGGGCCCGTCGTCTGGGGCTCCGACCCCACCCGCGCCCAGGCCGTGCGCCTGATGGGCGACTGGCACCCGCGTTTCGCGCAGGAGGGGCAGACGGTGTTCCGCTGGGTCACCACCGAACTCGCCCCGCTGGCCCGGGAAGCCTGCGAACGGGCCGGTGTCGCCCTCGCCGATCTCGCCGGAGTCGTCACCCACCAGGCCAATCTGCGCATCATCGAGGCCGTGGTGCAGCAGCTCGGCCTGCCCGAGGACGTGGTGATCGCCCGGGATGTGGTCGAGTCCGGCAACACGTCCGCCGCGTCCGTGCCGCTCGCCCTGTCCAAGATGGTGGAGCGCAGCGACCTGCCGGCCGGCGGGCCGGTGCTGCTGCTGAGCTTCGGGGGCGGGCTGTCGTACGCGGGGCAGGTGGTGGACTGCCCGTAGGGCGGGGAGGGGAGGGCATGCCCTGCTGAGCGCGCTGTCCAGGTGACTCCGGTCCGGCCACGGCCGTACCGGAGGGCGCCGCCCGGACCACGGCGTCAGGCTGTCGGCGGCATATTCGTCTGTCATGCCCGCCCTCGGGACGCAACCCGACGGGGTTCCGCCGTTTCTTCCGTGGGGCGGGGGCACTCGGGGCTGGAACGTTCCCGTTCCGCTACGGCTGGAGAGCCCGATGTCGTTCAACCCCTTGGAGCAGCGGGGCATCCCGCTGGACCGGCAGGTACGCAACTGGCGTGAGCTGAACGTGACGCCGATCGACCCGGACCACTGCGACCCGTACACCCGGTGCCGGATCATCACGATGAACGGGATCGAGGTGGAGGCGATCCTGTTCGGTCACCAGCTGGCGCGGCACTGTCCGGACATGGAGATCAAGCAGCAGCTGGCGCGTACCCGCTACATCGAGGCGCAGCAGCAGAAGGCGGTCAACTGGCTGCTGCCGGGTGTCTCGTCGGTGCTGGAGACGACGATCGCCTACGAGCAGGTGGCCGTGGACCTGACGGCGTGGGTGGCGCGGATGGAGCCCGATCCGTACCTCAGGCAGGCGTACCAGTTCGGGGTGCTGGAGGACTTCGACCACCTGTACCGGTACGCGAACCTGTACGAGATGATCGAGCACCGCAAGGCGGAGACGATCGTGGACGGGCTGACCGAGGTGATGCCGGGCCGCCCCACCCCGCTCCACCACCGCCACCCGGTGGACAACGTGCGCGAGCCGTACGACAGGGCCAGGACCGATCCGCTGTCGAAGCTGCACGCGCTGACGATCATGTCGGCCGAGCAGCAGACGATGAACTTCTACATGAACACCGGCCCCACCTACATGGAGCCGATCGCCCGCCGGCTCTACCAGGAGATCGGGCTGATCGAGGAGGAGCACGTCACGCACTACGAGTCGCTGGTCGACCCGGGCGAGACGTGGTGGGAGCAGCTGGTCAACCACGAGTACAACGAGTGCTACCTGTACCACTCCTTCATGGAGCAGGAGAGCGACCCGAAGGTGAAGGCCATCTGGGAGCTGCACCTGAACATGGAGCTGGAGCACCTGCACATCGCCTGCGACCTGATGCGGCGTCACGACGGGCGCGAACCGGCCGAGGTGCTGGCCCCCGAGCTGCCCAACGTGCTGACGTTTGAACCGAACAAGGGGTACCTGCGGGAACTGATCGCCGAGCAGCTGGACCTGACCACGCTGGGCGCGGGCTACGTCCGCGAGGCCCATGAGCGGTTCGAGGCGATGCAGGAAGCCCTCAACGGCGGCGGGACGACGCCGAGCGACCGGGTGCTGGCCGAGCACGACAAGCTGATCGGCGGCGACCACCGGTTGCAGACGGAGGGCGAGCACCCGGTCGCCGCACTGCGGACGGGGGACGACCGGTGACGGCCCCGGCGGACCGTGGCGGGGACGGGCGGACCACGGCGACGACCGACCCGGCCACCGACCGGAACCCCACGCCGGACACGGACGTGGTCGCGCTGCTGATCGCCCAGCACGGGCAGATCCGCGACCTCTTCGACGAGGTGGAGCAGAGCAGCGGGGACGCCCGCCGGGACGCGTTCCGCCGGCTGGTGCGGATGCTGGCCGTGCACGAGACGGCCGAGGAGGAGGCCGTCCACCCGTATGTGAAACGGACGGCGGACGGCGGGGACGGCATCGTCGCGGACCGGCTGGCCGAAGAGAAGACCGCCAAGCAGGACCTGTCCGCGCTGGACGGCATGGACGTCGAGGACGAGGCGTTCCTGCCGCGGCTGCTGTCGCTGCGCACGGACGTGACGGAGCACGCCCGCGCGGAGGAGCGCTACGAGTTCTCGCGGCTGCGGCGGCTGAACGACCCCGCCCGGCTGGCCGCCATGGCCAAGGCCGTCAAGGCGGCCGAAGGCACCGCGCCCACGCATCCGCACCCCGGTGTCGAGTCCGGCGCCGCGAACGCCGTGCTCGGTCCCGTGGCGGCCGTCGTGGACCGTACCCGCGACGCGGTCCGCAAGGCCCTGGGCAAGGACGGATGAGCGGCGGTCCGGCCGGCCTCGGGCAGGCCGGTACCGGAACCGGAACCGGAACCGGAACCGGAACCGGTCTGCCGGATTCTTCCCGCTGCGAGGTGTTTAGCGCCCGGAAGATCGGCTACGCGGTGGACTGGAAGGCACAGCCAAGATCTAGGTAAGGGTGAGTGACGATGGCTGAGTCCAACCCCGGCAACTTCGCCAACGACCGCGAGAAGGCCGCGAACGCCGGTCAGAAGGGCGGCCACGAGAGTGGCGGCAACTTCGCGAACGACCCGCAGCGTGCCTCCGAGGCTGGTCAGAAGGGCGGCCACGAGAGTGGCGGCAACTTTGCCAACGACCCGCAGCGTGCCTCCGAGGCTGGTCAGAAGGGCGGCCACGAGAGTGGCGGCAACTTCGCGAACGACCCGCAGCGTGCCTCCGAGGCCGGTCAGAAGGGCGGCCGGAGCCGCCAGGGCGAGTAGCTGCCGGACGGGGTGGTGAGCCCTCGCCGAACCGGATGCCGCGCCATGCCGCAGGCACCCTGGGCGGGGCCACCGGCCCACCGGGAACCCAGAGGGCGGACGTCCACCGGACGTCCGCCCTCACTCCGTCGTCAGCTCCGGCCGGGGGCGGTCCCCGACCAGGCTCTCAGCCTCCGGCCGGACTCAGCTCCCGGGCTTCGCCGGGCACAGGCGCCTCGGCTGCTGGTCGCCGCGCAGCTTGGCGTCGACGCAGCCGGCGGGCAGCCCGGCGTACGGGACCTTGCCGAAGTTGGCGGTGACGGTGAGCTTGCCGTCACCGAACTCCGTACGCTGCACGAGGTTGTCGTCGGTCAGGCGGCGGAACGAGGTCAGCTGCTCGGTGCCCGCCGCCTTGTGCAGCGGTGAGAAGTACTTCTGCAGCGCGGCCAGCTCGGGCCCGGACTTCTTGATGGACGGGCCGTCGAGCACGTAGTTCAGCGGGATGTTGTAGAGCATCGCCAGCAGCGCGCGGTCGGTCTTCTGCTTCGGCAGCTTGTTGTACGACAGCTCCCAGCGCTCGGCGTTGACGAGTGAGCTGTGCAGCGCGGTCTCGTACAGCGGCACCCGGTAGGCCGGGTCGTACATCGCCTTCGCCAGGTCGGCCGGCAGCTCGACCGGCTTGAAGAACGTCTTGGGGGCGTTCTGCGGGTACCAGGCGCCCCAGGTCTCCTTGTCGCGCTGGAGCTTCCACAGACCGTCGGCGACCGGGGTGGCCGCCCCGTGGTCGAACGCCAGCACCTCGTTGGCCCAGGACTGGGCGCTCTCCGAACCCAGGACGAGCTTCTTGTCCTGGGCCAGGCGCCGCATCCGGGCCAGCCGGTTCGCGCGGTCGTCCGCCTTGGTCATCGGGTGGGCGGCGCTGTGGTCGCGGAACTCCTCGCCGGTCGCGTCGACGTCGAGGAAGTAGCTGTCGGCGCCGTTGGCGGTCATGGCGCGGGTGCGGTCGGCGAGGTAGTGGTGCTCCGGCTCGGCCTGTTCGAAGGCGCGCGAGCTGAGGTAGCAGCCGCGGTTGCCGAACCCGGTCTCCGGCTTGCCCTGGGCGTCCCGTACGCAGAAGTCGGGGTAGACCGTGCCGGGCCACTTGGAGGTGGGGGAGTCGGCGGTCTTCGGGTCCTGGCCGTTGGCGAACGTGTCGTACGGGCCGACGAGGTAGCCCGCCTTCTTCGCCGCCTCGACGGCCGCGGCGTCCATCGGGTCGGCCCCGGCGTCGTAACCGAGCCACATCCGGTCCACGCCCAGCTTCCGCAGTTCCCCGACGCCGCCGGCCTTGCGCGCGTCGCCCCACACGTACGCGTGGAAGGCGCCCAGCAGCCGCCCGTTCGCCGGGTTCTTGCGGATCTTCTCGCGCAGGCTGCCGAGCTGCCCGTGCTCGGAGAGCCAGGAGCGGTAGTCGGCGCCGGGCGCGACGGGGTTGCCGTCGGTGAGGGCGAAGGTGACGGTGTAGTCGCGGGTGCCGTCGCCGCCGGTGAAGGCGTGGGTGGTGGAGGTGGTCAGCCGCCCGCCGTCGGAGCGGAACTTCAGCGAGGTGCCGAGGTCGGTGGGGGTGAGGTAGCTGACGCCGTGCCCCTTGCCCAGGGAGTAGCCCCACAGCGGCAGTTCGAGCTGGCCGCCCACGTCGATCGCGTCGCCCGTGAGGCCGCCCTTCGCGGAATTCCAGAACGTGTCGCGTACGGGGATGTCCAGGCCCTCGCCGCGCGGCAGCTGGACGGACGACGCGGCCCGGTCGGTGCCGGTCACCGGCCAGCTCACGGAGCCGTCGCGGTCCGCCTTCATGCTGACCCGCAGCCGCCCGTGGTCGGCGCGCGCGGTCACCGTCAGCCCCTGGTCCGGGTAGCTCCAGCGGGCGCCGCCGTCGGTGCGCTCGACCGGGCCGGGCGTGCCGAGGGCGGTGCCGGACGGGGCGGACAGGGCCAGGCTTCTGCCGTCCGCCGTACGGGCGTTGACGGCGAGGGTTCCGGTGTCGACGGTGGCCGTGCCGCCCCGTACGGGGATGTCGACGTGCCGCCCTCCGACGGTCCCGGCCACGGCCTGGCTGCTGCACCCGGAGGCGCCGACGGTGGCCGTGGCCGTCAGTACGAGGGAGGCGGCGAGCACGCGCGTACCGGTACGGGAGCGGGGTCGGGTGCGGGCGCCGGGGCGGGGTTCGCCGCCGGTCGGGGCGATCTTGGAATCCATGGACACGTGAATAGTGCGCGGGGTTAAGAACTCTCTAAGAGCCCAGGCGGCGGCGCTGATCCGCCGTCCCCGTAGGTGTTGTCCCGGCGACCGATGTGCGATTAGGTTAGGCTTACCTAAGTCGAGGTCGGGCGCGCTGCGTACGACCCGGCCGAAGTCGTCTGTGCCCGCGCCGGAGTGCCGGGCGGGAAGCGGGTTGTCGATGGGAGCGTCGATGAAGACATCGGTGGGCACGTCGACGGGCGCGGTCGGGGGAACCCTGCCGGGTGCCGCGACGGGTACGGCGACGGGAGCGGTACGGGGGCCGGTGCCGGGCGCACCCTCCGGCGGACCGGCGGGAACGGGGGCCGCGGAAGCCGTGCCCGCCGGCCCGCCGCACACGTCGCGCCCGGCACCGGCCGAGATCGTGGACAGCCCGCGGATCGTCGCGCTGGCCGCCTCCGTGGCGGGCGGACGCGACGCCGCCGTACGGGAGTTCTGGGCCGAGGCCGCCACGCAGGGGACCCCGCTCGTCGAGCCGATCCCCTGGGACCCCGAGCACCGGGCCGTCACCTTCCTGTGGCGCGGCACGGACCGGACCCGCCGGGTCCTCCTGCTGGTCAACCGCCTGGTGGACCGCGCGCACCTCGCGGGCAGCCTGATGCGCCGCATCCACGGCACCGACGTCTGGCACCTCACCTACCGGCTGCCCTCCGACCACCGTGGGTCGTACGTCATCGCGCCCGACACGGGGGCGGAGGGCGGTCGGGCCCGTACGGGGGACGTGTCGGCCGCGATGCCGGAGGTGCCGGTGTCGTCGCCGGCGGTGTCGGCGGTGTCGGCGGTGTCGGCCGCACCGGAGCTGTCGTCGGCGCCGGGCTCCGAGCCCGCGGACGACTTCCAGGCCCGGCTGCTCCCGCTGCTCGCCGCCGCGCGGCCCGATCCGCTCAACCCGCACGTCATGCCGTCGCGTTGGCGCGGCGAGGGCGGTTCGGTCTTCGAGCTGTCCGACGCCCCGCCGCAGCCGTGGCGGCCGTGGGCCGCCGGACCGGACGAGAGCGCGGCCCGGGGCACGGTCGAACGGCACCGGCTGACCAGTGCCGCCCTCGCCGCCCGCCGTGACGTCTGGACGTACGTACCGCCGGGGCCGCTCCCGGACGGCGGGGCCGACACGCTGGTGCTCCTGGACGGCGACATGTGGTTCGGGCGGCTCGGTGTGCAGGGCCTCTTCGACCGGCTGATCGCGGACGGCGTGCTGCCGCCGCTGGTCGTGCTGGCGCCGGACGCCGTGGACAACGCCACCCGCGCCCGCGAGTTCGGCGGCTGGCAGGCGTACGCGAACTTCCTCGCCGCCGAACTGCTGCCCTGGGCCGCGGCGCGGCTGCCGGTGACGTTCGACCCGTCGCGCACGGTGGTCGCGGGCGAGAGCCTGGGCGGACTCACCGCGCTGTACGCCGGTTTCGTGGCGCCGCGCCGGTTCGGCAACGTCCTGGCCCAGTCGCCCGCGCTGTGGTGGCGGCCGGAGGGGCGGGCCCGGTGAACGGGAGCGACGTCGCGGAACGGCCGTCCTGGCTGGCGGAACGGTTCGCCGCGGGAGGCCGCCGCGCACTGCGGATCCACCTGCGGGCGGGCCGGTACGAGGGTGACGCGCGCACCCGCTCCCGGGAACTGCGCGACACGCTGCGTGTCCTCGGCCATCCGGTCACGTACAGGGAGTACAACGGCGGTCATGACCACGCCTGCTGGGCGGGCGGCCTGGCGGAGGGGCTGGCGGACCTGCTGGGCCGGCCGGCCGCCGACGCCGGAACACGAGGGTCCGCATGAAGCCCTTCACCCCGCGCCTCGCGTACTACGCCCTCAAGTCGCGCGCGTACCACGCCGTCCTGCGCACGCCCCGCTTCCGTACGGCCAAGTCGGCGGACCCGGCGAGTCCGGCGGCTCCGTCGGCGACGGAACGCCAACCGGACCGCCCGCAACGTGCCACGACGGATCGCCCGCAACGGCCTGCCCCCGACCGCGCGCGACGGCCGGTCGCGGACCGTCCGCAGCGGCCCGCCAAGGACCGCCCCCAGCGGTTCCCCAAGGACCGCCCGCAGCGGTCCGTCCCTGACCGTCCTCACCGGCGTACCAAGGCCCTCGCCGGATGACGGACGCGGCGCCCCGCCCCACCAGTGCCGGGGCGGGGCGCCCTTGATGCGGACGGGTGGCGGGCGGCGGTCACGGGCCGCCCGCCACCCGCCCATCACCCCTGCACCGCACGTCCCTTGCGCGGTCCCGGGCGTCCCCCGCCCGCCACTTCTGTGACTCCCGCCACGGGGGCCCCTCCCGCCCCGCCCGGCTCCTTAAGATCGGCCGGTGCCCGCAGACATATCTCTGACGACGACTCTCCTGCTGTGCCTGGCCGCCCTGGCGGCGGGCTGGATCGACGCCGTCGTGGGCGGCGGCGGTCTGCTGCTCCTGCCGGCCCTGCTCGTCGGCCTCCCGCACACGCCCGCCGCGTACGTCCTGGGGACCAACAAGTCCACGGCCGTCGTCGGCACCGCCGCCGCGGCCTGGACCTACGTACGCAAGGCCCCGATCGACCTGCGCACCGCCCTGCGCATCGGCCTGGCCGCACTCGGCGGCTCGCTGGGCGGCGCGTTCTTCGCGGCGGGCATCGACAGCGCGGTGCTGCGCCCGCTCATCATGGCCGTCCTGGTGGGCGTCCTGGCGTTCGTCCTCCTGCGCCCGGCCTTCGGCACCGCCCCGCCGCCCTCGGGGCCCGTCACCCGGCGGCGCCTCCTGGCCGCGCTCCTGGTCGCGGGCCTGGGCATCGGCTTCTACGACGGCCTCATCGGCCCCGGCACCGGCGCCTTCCTCGTCGTCGCGCTGGCCGCGATCCTCCACATGGACCTGGTGACGTCCTCGGCCACCGCCAAGGTCGTCAACGTGTGCACCAACGTCGGGGCCCTGGCCATGTTCGCCTACCAGGGCACGGTCCTGTGGCAACTGGGCGCCCTGCTCGCGGTGTTCAACTTCGTCGGCGGCACGGTCGGCGCGCGCATGGCCCTCAAGCGGGGGCCGGGTTCGTGCGCGGGGTGCTGGTCGTGGTCGTGGTGACGCTGCTGTGCAAGCTGGCCTTCGACCAGTGGCTGGCCTGAGGGCCTGGCGCCGACCGGCCTGGGGGCCGGTGGCGGCCGGCTGCGGTCAGTTCATGGACTTCGTCGCCGTGACGGCGGTCAGCAGGACGGCGGAGTCCTGAAGGGCCTTCAGGCCGTGCCGCTCGTGGGGGACCGGCATCACCTGCCCGGCGATCAGGTCCCGGTCGTCACTCGTCCCGGTCAGCCGCACCCGGCCGTGCAGCACCTGGAGGCTGGCGGCCGGGGGTGTGACGTGCTCGTCCAGGGCGGCGCCCTCGATGAGCGCGATCACGGTCTGCCGGAGCGGGCCGTCCTGGAGGAAGAGGTGGGCGCTGCGCCCGTGAGCGGAGGCCCTGGCGTCGTCGAGCTGGCGGCGGGCGAGCGAGCTGAGGTCGTCCATGACGCGGCCTTTCGATCGGGGGTTCGTCGGGGGTTCGTCGGGGTTCTTCGGGGGTCCACGGCGCCGGGGCCGGCACCGGTGCCGGTACTGGTACCCGTATCGCCTCCGCCCACCGCACCGCCGTGCGGCCCGGTCCATCCTGACGGGTGGCCGGTCGGCTGCCGAATGGCCGCCCGGCCGCGGAATCACCGGTGGACGGCGCGCGGCGGCGGGCGGCGGCCGGGTGATCACCGGAGTCCGTACGATGCGAGGAACCTGATCAGCGACCCAGTGCCCGAAGGAGGCGTCCGGATGCGAGACGAACCGGCGGAACACGACGGGCGGCAGGAACGCGCCGCGGCAGCGGACGGCGGCCCGGCCGGCTTCCTGACCGTCATGACGACGACCGACAGCGCCGAGAAGGCGGAGACGCTGGCACGCGGCGCGGTGGAGGCGCGGGTGGCGGCGTGCGCGCAGATCAGCGCGCCCGTCACGTCCGTGTACCGGTGGGAGCGGGCGATCGAGACGGCACAGGAGTGGCAGGTGCTGTTCAAGACGGCGGCCGCGCGGTACGAGGCGCTGGAGGCGTACCTCGTCGCGGCGCACGACTACGACACGCCGGAGATCATCGCCACGCCCGTCACGCGGGGCGGGGCCGGCTATCTCGCGTGGGTCGCGGAGGAGACGAGCTGACGTGGGAGGGCGATCCGGGGCACGGGACTCCGAGGCACGGGACTCCGGGGCACGGGACTCCGGGGCACGGGACTCCGAGGCACGGGACTCCGGGGTACGGGGGGCAGCGGGGCGGCGCGGCCGCGGGCGCCGGGGCGGACGGCGGGCCCGCGGCCGGCTGAGCGCCGCCGGTGCCGGGCTGGCGCTGTGCCTCCTCGTGGCGCCCGCGAGCGGCGCCGTCACCGACGCGGCCGATGACGGCGGCGGCGCGGGCGCCTGGACGAGCGAGGCCGCGGCCCGGTACTGGACGGCCGGGCGGATGGCGGCGGCCGCCCCGGCGGGCGCGGGCAGCGGCAAGAGCGCCGCTCCGCCGGGGGAGAGCGCCGGTGCGCCCGGCGCGCGCGCCACGGCGGGCGCCGCCCGGTCCGCCCAGCACTTCGGCGGCGTGCCCTCCGTCGGCGTGCTGTTCTCCGTCGACAAGGACGCACGGGCACACCACTGCACCGCGAGCGTCGTCCGTAGCCCGCACCGCAACCTGATCCTGACGGCCGGGCACTGCAAGCCGGGGTCCCGTGCGGCCTTCGTCCCGCAGTATCGTTCCGGCGCCACCACCCAGCCGTACGGGGTCTGGGCGGTCGAGCGCGGCTTCACCGACCCGCGACGCGCCGGCACCGGCCCCGGATCGGACCTGGACTTCGCGTTCGCGACGGTCGCGCCGGACAGCCGGGGCCGCACCCTGGAGTCGATGACCGGCGGCAACATCCTGCTGCGCACCCCCGGTTACACCACGGACGTCACCGTCATCGGCTACCCGACCGTCCGCAACGACCCCGCCGACCAGGCCGTCCGGTGCGACGTACGGACCGGCCGGCTCACCGGGCGGCGGCAGCTGCGCATGGAGTGCGGCGGGTTCTACGGCGGCACGTCGGGCGGCCCGTGGCTGAGCCGCTTCGACGAGCGGACGAAGACCGGGTACGTGGTCGGCAACATCGGCGGCCTGAACGGCGGCGGCCCGTCCGGCCCGGACGGGCACCGGACGTCCTACAGCCCGTACTACGGCTCGGAGGTCTTCCGGCTCTACGCCCGCGCGGTCGCGGCCTGAGGGCGGAGGCGCCCCCACGGCCGCCGAGGGGGCGCCGTCACCGCAGTGCCACCGACACCCCGTCCTCCTTCGGCCCGAGGAAACGCGGATCGGGCCGTACGGCGGCCTCGGCCGCCGCCTTCGCCGCCGCGAACACCTCGCGGGTCCCGCCGTAGTACCAGGTCACGTCGTGCCGGGCGTCGACGCCGACCCCGTACGCGTCGATACCGGCCGCGCCGCACAGCGCCAGCGCGCGCCGGATGTGGAAGCCCTGGCTGACCAGGACGGCCCGGTCCACGCCGAAGACCCGGTGGGCGCGGGAGCACGAGTCCCAGGTGTCGAAACCCGCGTAGTCGCTGACGATCCGGTCCGCCGGGACGCCGTGCGCGACCAGGTACCGGCGCATGGCGTCCGGCTCGTCGTAGTCCTCGCGGCTGTTGTCGCCGGTCACGAGGAGCGCGCGGACCGTGCCGCGCTGGTAGAGGCGGGCGGCGGCGTCCAGCCGGTGCGCCAGGTACGGGGAGGGCTCGCCGTCCCACAGCCCCGCGCCGAAGACCACGGCGACCGGCGCCGCCGGGACGTCCTCGACCGTACGGATCCGGGACGCCGCGGCGGCGTTCATCCACGTCGCCGGCAGCAGCGCCAGGACGCACGCCAGCACGGCGACCTGGAAGACCCGCCGCTGTCCGCGCCGCGTCCGGGGCAGCCGCACCCGGCTCCGTATGCGCCGTAGCCACCCTTCCCGCTGTGCCCGCTGTGGCTGGCGTGTCTGCTGTGACCGCTGTGTCATCCGTTGCCCCCGTTGTTCTTGTTGCTCTCGCAAGCAGCGACGCGCCGTGGCCTGGCATGGTTGCGGGAACGAGGGGGCCGGGCCCCCGCCCCGTACCGCACCCGAAGGAGCCCGCCCGGATGACCACCGAGCCCGAGCGCCTGCCGTTCTTCGTCTACGGAACGCTGCGCCCCGGCCGGGCCAACCACGCCCGGTGCCTGCGCGGCCGCACGGCGTCCGAGGAATCCGCGCTGGTCAGAGGCGTACTGCTGTACGAGGGACCAGGTTATCCGTACGCCGTGCCGGGCCCCGCCGAAGCCGTCGTGCACGGCGACCTCATAGCGCCGCGCGAGGACGTCTACGACTCCGTGCGCGCCGCCCTCGACCGGCTGGAGGGGTACGTGCCGGGCGGCCCCGGCAACCTCTACGAGCGGGTGGCGCGGGAGGCCGAGTGCGCGGACGGCCGGAGCGTACGGGCCTGGGTGTACGTGGCCGCCGCACCGCTCGCCGCCCGGCTGCGCGCGTCCGGCACACCGATACCCGGCGGCGACTGGCTGCGCGGACGCGCTGCGGGAACGGCGCACCGTACGGCCGCCCCGGCCGCCCGTCCGGCGCCGCCGCCCGGTTAATCTGGACGACTTCCCCCGAACCGCACAGGACCCGGCGGCCCCGCCAGTACCGGAAGCCCCGGCAGCCCCAGCAGCAGACAGGTGTGATCCCAGCGTGCCCCCTCCACCCCGAGCCCGGCGAACCCCCGTTCCCCAAGGCGGAACTGCACCTCCACATCGAGGGCACCCTGGAACCCGAGCTGGCCTTCGCCCTCGCCGAGCGCAACGGCGTCACCCTGCCCTATGCCACCGAGGACGAGCTGCGCCGCGCCTACTCCTTCAGCGACCTCCAGTCGTTCCTGAACCTCTACTACGCGCTGATGGCGGTCCTGCGCACCGAGGACGACTTCGCCGACCTGACCCACGCCTACCTGGCGCGCGCGGAGGCACAGGGCGTCCGGCACGCGGAGATCTTCTTCGACCCGCAGGCGCACACCGCGCGCGGCGTCCCCGTCGGCACGGTGATCGAGGGCCTGACGCGCGCCCTGGACACCGCCGAGGAGCGGTACGGCATCACCACCCGCCTGATCATGTGCTTCCTGCGCGACGAGAGCGCCGAGTCGGCCCTCGCCACCTTCGAGGCGGCCCGCCCCTACCTGGACCGGATCACCGCCGTCGGCCTGGACTCGGCGGAGGTCGGGCACCCGCCGTCGAAGTTCAGGGAGGTCTACGCGCTGGCGCGGGAGGCCGGGCTCAAGTGCGTGGCGCACGCGGGCGAGGAAGGCCCGCCGTCGTACGTCTGGGAGGCGCTGGACGTCCTCGGCGTGGACCGGGTCGACCACGGCGTGCGCTGCCTGGAGGACGAGCGGCTGGTCGCCCGCCTGGTCGCCGACCAGGTGCCGCTCACCGTCTGCCCGCTGTCCAACGTCCGGCTGCGCGTCATCGACGAACTGGCCGACCACCCGCTGCCCGCCATGCTGGAGGCGGGCCTGCTGGTCACCGTCAACTCCGACGACCCCGCCTACTTCGGCGGCTACGCCGACGACAACTTCACCGCGGTACGCGACGCCCTGAACCTGGACGAGGAGACCCTGCGCACCCTCGCCCGCAACTCCTTCCGCGCGTCCTTCCTGGACGAGCCGACCCGCGAGGCGTACCTCAAGGAGGTCGAGGCGCACGGGCGGGGCTGAGCGGGGCCCGGCCGCTGTTGACCTCAAGTCGGCTTGAGCTTCTAGGTTCTTCCTCACCAGGGCGCCACGCCCACCACCCACAGGTGAGGACACGACCGTGCAGTACTCGCACAGCGACGCCGAACTGGCCGGCCAGCCCATCGGTTACTGGGCCTGGGCCGCCCACACGGCGGCCGTCACCCACATCCGCGCCGGGCTGGCCCGCCACGGCCTCGGCCAGCCCCAGTGGTGGGTGCTGAACCAGGTGGTGGGCCACGCCGGCGGCCGCGACCGGGCCGAGGTCACCGACATGCTCAAGGACTATCTGGACACCGGCGCCGAGGGCATGGCCACGGCCGTCGACAGCCTCCTCGGCCGGGGCCTGCTCACCCAGGACGGCGGCCGGCTGCACATCACCGCCGACGGCACGGCCCTGCACACCCGCTGCGCCGCCCTCCAGACGGAGATGCGGGCCCGGATCCACGACGGCATCAGCGACGAGGAGTACGTCCGCACGCTGAAGGTGCTCCAGCGGATGATCCACAACGTCGGCGGGAAGATGCGGCACCACTGAGGCCCTCATTACCCCGGGAGTAATCGACCGCACGCCCCTCCCGCGACAGGATCGGCCCCGTCAAGGAAGCCGCATCCGCCGGAACCGCCCGCAGCAGCGAGGAGCACGCGATGACCGCCGAGCCCACCCCGCACACGCCGACTCCAGTCGCTCCCGCGCGATCCGCCGCCGAAGCCACCCGGACCGTCGTGCAGGAGTTCCTCACCGCCCGGCTGGCCGGTGACACCGGGCGGCTCACGGAACTCTTCGCCGACGAGGTCGACTGGCTGCTCGCCGAGAACCCGGCCGTCCCGTGGATACGCCCCCGGCGCACGGCCGCCGAATGCGCCGCCCAGGCCGAGGAACTGGCGGCCCACACCGTGCCCGAGCAGTCGCGCGCCTCCGTCGACACCTTCCTCGTGGACGGCACCGACGCCGTGGTGACGGGGCACGTGGCGGGAACGGTGCGGGCGACGGGCAAGTCCTTCGAGGGCCCGTTCGCCCTGCGCCTCACCGTCGAGAACGGCCGCATCACCCGCCACCACCTCTACGAGAACAGCCTCTCGATCGCCGAAGCCTGCACGCCGTGAAGGCGCCATGCATCGCCCCTACGTCTCCTCCACCCGTTCCAGCCGCACCGCGCACGTCTTGAACTCCGGCATCCCCGACACCGGGTCCAGCGCCGGATTGGTGAGGGTGTTGGCGCGGCCGGGCCCCGGCCAGTGGAAGGGCATGAAGACGGTGTCCGCGCGGATCGCCTCGCTGAAGCGGGCGGGGGCCACCGCCCGGCCGCGGCGGGAGACCACCGCGACCGGCCGGCCGTCCTCGATGCCGTACCGCCGGGCGAGCCGGGGGTGGATCTCCACGTACGGGCCGGGCGCCGCGGCGTTCAGCTCCGGGACGCGGCGGGTCTGGGCGCCCGACTGGTACTGGGCCAGGACGCGGCCGGTCGTCAGCACCACCGGGTAGCGGTCGTCGGGCTCCTCGGCCGCCGGGCGGTGGGTGACCGGGGCGAAGCGGGCCCGGCCGTCGGGGGTCGCGAAGCGGTCCAGGAAGAGGCGCGGGGTGCCGGGCTGCTCCTCGTCGGCGCAGGGCCAGAAGACGCCGTCCTCGGCGGCGATCCGGCGGTAGGTGATACCGGCGTAGTCGGCGGGGCCGCCGGCCGAGGCGCGGCGCAGTTCGTCGAAGGTCTCCTCCGGGTCGGCGGGGAAACCCTTCTCCCAGCCGAGGAGGGCGGCGAGGGAATGGAGGACCTGGAGGTCCGTACGGACGCCGGGGGCGGGGGCAGGGCGCGGCGCCGCAGCAGGACCCGGCCCTCCAGGTTGGTCGTCGTCCCGGTCTCCTCGGCCCACTGGGCCACCGGCAGGACCACGTCCGCGAGGGCCGCGGTCTCCGAGAGCACCACATCGGCCACCGCGAGGAAGTCCAGGCTCCGGAGGCGCTGTTCGACATGGGCGGCGCGGGGTGCGGAGACGACGGGGTTGGAGCCCATCACGAGCAGGGCGCGGACGTCCCGGCCCAGCGCGTCCAGCAGCTCGTACGCGCTGCGTCCGGGGCCCGGCAGGGACTCGGGCGGTACGCCCCACACCCCTGCGACGTGCGCCCGCGCGGCCGGGTCGGACAGCTTGCGGTAGCCCGGCAACTGGTCGGCCTTCTGGCCGTGTTCGCGGCCGCCCTGTCCGTTGCCCTGGCCGGTCAGGCACCCGTACCCGGAGTGCTCGCGTCCGGCGCGGCCGGTCGCCAGGCACAGGTTGATCCACGCGCCGACCGTGTCGGTGCCCTTGGACTGCTGCTCGGGGCCGCGGGCCGTGAGCACCATGGCGCTGTCCGCCGCGCAGAACAGGCTCACCGCCGCCCGGAGTTGCGGGACCGGTACGCCGGTGATGCGCTCGACCAGCTCCGGCCAGTGCGCCATCGCCGCGGCCCGCGCCGCCGGCCAGCCGCTGGTGCGCGCCGCGATGAACTCCTCGTCCGTACGGCCCTCCGCCACCACCAGGTGCAGCAGGCCGAGCGCGAGGGCCAGGTCGGTGCCGGGGCGCGGCGCCAGGTGCAGGTCGGCCTGGTCGGCCGTACGGGTACGGCGCGGATCGACGACGATCAGCCGGCCGCCGTTCTCCTTCAGCTCCGTCAGGTAGCGCAGCGCGGGCGGCATGGTTTCGGCCAGGTTGGAGCCGACCAGAATGACGCAGCCGGTGCGGGCGACGTCGGCCAGCGGGAAGGGCAGCCCGCGGTCCAGACCGAAGGCCCGCTGGTGTGCGGCGGCGGCCGAGGACATGCAGAACCGGCCGTTGTAGTCGATCTGCGACGTGCCGAGCACCACCCGCGCGAACTTGCCCAGCGCGTACGCCTTCTCGTTGGTCAGCCCGCCCCCGCCGAAGACGCCCACCGCGTCCTTGCCGTACACCGCGCCGGTACGGGACAGGCCCGCGGCGACCCGGGCGAGGGCGGTGTCCCAGTCCGCCGGTACGAGACGGCCGGTCGCCGTGTCGCGGACCAGCGGCCCGGTCAGCCGGGCGCCCGGCGCGAGCAGGTGGGCCGCGGTGCGGCCCTTGCCGCACAGGGCGCCCCGGTTGACGGGGAAGGCGGGGCGTTCCACGACCTCGGCGGGGGCGTCCGCGGCGCCCGCCGGGAGGAGGCGCAGGCCCATGCCGCACTGGAGGGCGCAGTACGGGCAGTGGGTGTCGACGGGCGCGGCCGGGCCCGGGAGCGTGTCCGAGGCAGGGTCAGGAGTCGGCTTCGGGAGTGCGGCCGCCGGGTCGGCGGTGGTGCGGGGGCTGGCGGCGTTCATGGGGCCAGCCTGCGACGCCCGTGTTTCCGCCGGTCCGGGACGGCGTTACGGGCCGGGGAAGCGGGCCTCACGGCGCCCGTACGGGGGAGGTGAGGAGGCCGGGGCACCGGACCCGTACCCCTCACGCCCGTCCCGGCGGCCCGTCAGCCACCGGAAACCAGCCGTCACACCCGCGCAACGGCCCGGCAACGCCCGGCTGCCAGGCTCCCCCATGAAGGCGTCGACCCCGCCCCCGCCGCCCGCGGCCCCTCTGTGCGCCGCGGTCCCCTTCGACAGTACGGCGCAGCTCATGACGGAGATCAGCGTCCAGCTCGGCGACCGGCTCAGCCGGGTCCGGCTGCACGGCCTGCCCCCGCGGCCCTCCGCCGCCCGCCCCCCGGAGGCCCGCCGCCCGGGCGCCCCCTGCCCGGCCGGACCACCGAACGACTCCCGTCCCGTCCGCCCACCGGACGCCCCCGCCCTCGTCGCCGTGGCCCACGGCAGCCGCGACCCCGCCGCGCTGCGCACCGTCACCACCCTCCTGGACCGGGTACGGGAGCTGCGCCCCGGGCTCGTCGTCCGCCTCGGCCACATCGAGCTGAACGCGCCCCTGCTCCCGGACACGCTGGCGGAACTGGACGGCCAGGCCGTCGCCGTACCGCTGCTGCTCGCCCGCGGGCACCACGTCGGCCACGACATCCCGGCCGCGCTGGCCGGCGCACCGCACCTCGCCGCGCGCCTCGCCCGCCCGCTCGGCCCCCACCCCCTGCTCGCCGAAGCCCTGCACGCCCGCCTCGAAGAGGCCGGCGCCCGGCGTCCGAGCGCCGTCGTGCTGGCCGCCGCAGGGTCCCGCGCTCCCGAATCGGCCGTCGACACGGCCCGTACGGCGCGACTCCTGTCCCAACGGCTCGGTGGCATACCCGTCCTGCCCGCCTACGCCTCGGCGCCCCCGGAAGGCGGCCCGCCCGGCACCCCGCTCTCCGTCCCCGCCGCGCTGCGCGTCCTCGCCGCCCGCGGCCACCGGCGGCCCGCCCTCGCCTCCTGCTTCACCGCTCCCGGCCGCTTCGCCGCCCAGTGCGCCGCGGCCGCCCCCGGACCCGCCGCCGCACCGCTCGGCGACCACCCCGCGCTGGCCCGGCTGGTCCTGCACCGTTACGACCAGGCACTCGCCGCCCGCGGCGGGTGCGTCCAGGACTCCCTCGGGGCGGCTACCGTCACCGTATGACGGGCACACGAACGACGGGCCGCGAAGCGGGCCACGACGGTACGGGGTACGGAGCGGCCGACACCGAACGCTGGGTCCCCGAGCCCGACAAACGCCCGGGCCGCACCGCCTTCCAACGGGACCGCGCACGGGTGCTGCACTCCGCCGCGCTGCGCCGCCTCGCGGGCAAGACCCAGGTCGTCACCCCGGGCAGCACCGAACACCTGTGGGACGCCAGCCCCCGCACCCGCCTCACCCACTCCCTGGAGTGCGCCCAGGTCGGCCGCGAACTCGGCGCGGCGCTCGGCTGCGACCCGGACCTGGTGGAGACCGCCTGCCTCGCCCACGACCTGGGCCACCCGCCGTTCGGGCACAACGGCGAACAGGCGCTCAACGAGGTCGCCGCGCCCTGCGGCGGCTTCGAGGGCAACGCCCAGTCGCTGCGGCTGCTCACCCGCCTGGAACCAAAACGGTTCGTCCCCGACACCGACGGCACGGCCGTCAGCGTCGGCCTCAACCTCACCCGCGCCGCCCTGGACGCCGCGACCAAGTACCCCTGGCCGCGCGGCGGCCACCCCACCGACCCCGGTTCGTCCAAGTTCGGTGTCTACGAGGAGGACCTGCCCGTCTTCACCTGGTTCCGGCAGGGCGCGCCGGAGGCGGCCCGCAGCTTCGAGGCGCAGGTCATGGACTGGGCCGACGACGTGGCGTACTCGGTGCACGACGTGGAGGACGGACTGCACGCCGGCTACCTGGACCCGAACTGCCTGCTCGCCGAGCCCGAACGTGCCGAAGTGTTCGCGATCGCCGCCGGACGTTACGCACCCGGCGCCGACCCGGCGGAACTGGGCGAAGCCCTCGACCGCCTGCTCGACCAGGAGTGGTGGCCGCACGGCTACGACGGCACGGCCGTCGCCCAGGCCCGCCTGAAGGACGCCACCAGCCAGCTCATCGGCCGCTTCTGCCTCGCCGCCGAGACCGCCACCCGCGCCGAGTGGGGACATCTGCCGGGCCGTTCCGGCACCGGGGGATTCACCCGGCACCGCGCCCGGCTCGTCGTACCGCCCGGAATCCGGCTGGAATGCGCCGTGTTGAAGGCGGTCGCGGAACGTTACGTCATGCGCCGCCCCGACCAGGAGGCGCTCCGCGCCGACCAGCGCGTCGTCATCGCCGAACTGGCCGAGGCGCTGGTCGCCCGCGCACCCGACGGCCTGGACCCGCAGTTCCGCGCCCTGTACGACCGGGCCGAGGCGGCGGGCGACGACACCGCCCGGATGCGCGCCCTGATCGACCAGATCGCCGCCCTCACCGACGCCTCGGCACGCTCCCTGCACGCCCGGCTCACCCGGCCACGGGGCACGCTCTGACCAGCGGCGCCCGCGCCGCCGGGCCACCATGGCCGGGACCGGTGCGCCCCCTGGGGCACGGGCCCTCTTCCCGCGGCACGCCGGCTGCGGGACGCTCAAGCTTGAGTGCCGCGAACCGGGGAAACAAAACAGGGGCACGACGGGGTGGACGGCCGCGGAACGCGATATGACAGATCCGCGTCACACGACCGGGCGGTGACACGCGGCCGCCCGCGCCGGGCAGTACGCGGCGCAAGCACTGCGGGGGGTAGAACGGGGACACGACCGGGGGCGTTCACGGACGCGGACGCACCGCGCCGCAGCGAGGAGGAAGCAAGTGGTCGACGCACACCAGACGTTCGTCATCGTCGGGGGTGGCCTGGCCGGGGCAAAAGCCGCCGAGACCCTTCGTGCGGAAGGCTTCACCGGCCGGGTGATACTGATCTGTGACGAGCGCGACCACCCGTACGAGCGCCCCCGCTCTCCAAGGGGTACCTGCTCGGCAAGGAGGAGCGCGACAGCGTCTTCGTCCACGAGCCCGCCTGGTACGCCGGCGCGGACATCGAACTGCACCTCGGCCAGCCCGCCGTCCACCTCGACCCGGCGGCCCGCACGGTCCGGCTCGGCGACGGCACCCTGATCGCGTACGACAAGCTCCTGCTGGCCACCGGCGCCGAGCCGCGCCGCCTGGAGATCCCCGGCACCGACCTGGTCGGCGTCCACCACCTGCGACGTCTGGCGCACGCCGAGCGGCTGCGCGGCGTCCTGCAGTCCCTCGGCCGGGACAACGGCCACCTCGTCATCGCCGGGGCCGGCTGGATCGGCCTGGAAGTGGCCGCCGCCGCCCGCTCGTACGGCGCCGAGGTGACCGTCGTGGAGCCCGAGCCGACGCCGCTGCACAGCGTCGTCGGCCCCGAACTGGGCAGCCTCTTCACCGACCTGCACCGCGAGCACGGCGTCCGCTTCCACTTCGGCGCCCGGCTGACCGAGATCACCGGACAGGACGGCGTGGTGCTGGCCGCGCGCACCGACGACGGCGAGGAGCACCCGGCCCACGACGTGCTCGCCGCGATCGGCGCCGCCCCGCGCACCTCCCTCGCCGAACAGGCCGGGCTCACCCTGGTCGACCCGGCGCACGGCGGCGGCGTCGCCGTGGACGCCGCGCTGCGCACCTCCGATCCGCACATCCACGCGGCCGGTGACGTCGCCGCCTTCCCGTACTCGCTGCTGCCCTCGGAGGACGGCGAACCGGCCGGGCTGCGCGTCGAGCACTGGGCCAACGCCCTCAACGGCGGCCCCGCCGCGGCCCGCGCCATGCTCGGCCAGGACGTGACGTACGACCGGATCCCCTACTTCTTCTCCGACCAGTACGACATCGGACTGGAGTACTCCGGCTACGCGCCCCCGGGCTCGTACGACCAGGTGGTCTGCCGCGGCGACGTCGGCAAGCGCGAGTTCATCGCGTTCTGGCTGAGCGAGGGGCGGCTGCTGGCGGGCATGAACGTCAACATGTGGGACGTCACCGGGCCGATCCAGCAGCTCATCCGCTCGGGCCAGGTCCTCGACCCGAACGCGCTGGCCAACCCGCAGGTGGCCCTGGACTCGCTGCTCTGAGCCCGCACCGCCGGGCGCGTCCGCGCGCCCGGCGGGGGAGAAGGCGCACGAGAACCCGCACCGCAGCCGACACCCAGGGAGACACCCACCCGTGAGCGGAGTCACCGTCACGCTCGACGACGTCCAGGACGCCGCCGCCCGCATCAAGGGCGTCGTCCACCGCACCCCCGTGCTCCGGTCCCGCACCCTCGACACCCTCGTGGGCGCCGAGGTGCACCTGAAGTGCGAGAACTTTCAGCGGGCCGGTGCCTTCAAGTTCCGCGGCGCCTACCACGCCATGTCGCGGCTGGCGCCGGAGCAGCTCGCGCGCGGCGTCGCGGCGTTCTCCTCCGGCAACCACGCCCAGGCGGTCGCCCTGGCCGCCCGGGAGCTGGGCAGCAGCGCCGTCATCCTCATGCCGGAGGACGCGCCGCGCTCCAAACGGGACGCGACCGAGGGCTACGGCGCCGAGATCGTCACGTACGACCGCTACACCGGCGACCGGGCCGCGCTCGGCGCGCGGCTCGCCGCCGAACGCGGCCTGGCCCTGATCCCGCCGTACGACCATCCGCACGTCATCGCCGGCCAGGGCACCGCCGCCCTGGAGCTGATCGAGGACACCGGCCCGCTGGACGCCCTGCTCACGCCGGTCGGCGGGGGCGGTCTGATGGCGGGCTCGGCCGTCGCCGCCACCGCGCTCGTCCCCGGCATCCGCATGATCGGCGTCGAGCCGGAGACCGGGGACGACACCCGGCGCTCGCTGGCGGCCGGGGAGCGGGTCCGCGTCCCCGTACCGCGCACCATCGCCGACGGGCAGGCGCTGCCGGAGCCCGGCGAACTGACGTTCCCGATCAACCGGCGGCTGCTGGACTCGGTGGTGCTGGTCGGCGACGACGAGATCAGGGCCGCGATGCGGCTGGCCTTCGAACGGCTGAAGATCGTCACCGAGCCGAGCGGGGCGACCGCGCTGGCCGCCCTGCTGGCCGGGGCCGTCGACCCGCTGCCGCGCCGGGTCGGGGTGGTGATCTCCGGCGGCAACATCGGGCTGGACCGGTTCCTGGAGCTGATGGCCTGAGGACCCGGGAGGCCGAGGACCCGGGGACCCGAGGGCCCGAGGGCCTGAAGACCCGAGGACATGAGGACCCGGGGGCCTGAGCACGGCCGTACCGGGCGTTCCGGCAGGTTCCCACCGGGTCCGGCGTCCCCCGCCGGGCGGGGGCGGCGGGGACTGTCGTACCCCACCCGTAGAATTCAGGGGTGGCTGGCAGGATCAACGATGACGACGTGAAGGCGGTGCGGGACGCGGTCCCGATCGACGCCGTCGTGTCCGAGTACCTCCAGCTGCGGAACGCGGGTGGCGGCAACCTCAAGGGCCTGTGCCCCTTCCACGACGAGAAGTCCCCGTCGTTCCACGTCAGCCCGGCCAAGGGTCTCTACCACTGCTTCGGCTGCCAAGAGGGCGGGGACGTCGTCGACTTCATCATGAAGCTCGACCACCTCTCCTTCGCCGAGACCATCGAGCGCCTCGCCTCCCAGGCCGGCATCACGCTGCGCTACGAGGAGGGCGGCTACACCCCGGGCCGCCAGCAGGGCGAGCGCACCCGCCTGGTCGAGGCGCACAAGATCGCGGCGCAGTACTACGCCGAGCAGCTGGACGGCCCCGAGGCCGAGATCGGCCGCAAGTTCCTCGCCGACCGCGGCTTCGACCAGGCCGCCGCCCAGCACTTCGGCGTCGGCTACAGCCCGGCCGGCTGGGACCACCTCACCCGGTTCCTGCGCGGCCGCGGCTTCAGCGACCAGGAACTGATCCTCTCCGGCCTCTCCCAGGACGGCCGCCGCGGCCCCATCGACCGCTTCCGCGGCCGTCTGATGTGGCCGATCCGGGACATCGCCGGCGAGGTCGTCGGCTTCGGCGCCCGCAAACTGCGCGACGACGACAACGGCCCGAAGTACCTGAACACCCCGGAGACCCCCTCTACCGCAAGTCCCAGGTCCTGTACGGCATCGACCTAGCCAAGAAGGAGATCGCCAAGACCAGCCGGGCGGTCGTCGTCGAGGGCTACACCGACGTCATGGCCTGCCACCTGGCCGGCGTCCGCACCGCCATCGCCACCTGCGGCACCAGCTTCGGCGAGGGCCACATCAAGATCCTCCGCCGGCTGCTGATGGACAACTCCGGCTCCGAGGTCGTCTTCACCTTCGACGGCGACGCGGCCGGCCAGAAGGCCGCACTGCGCGCCTTCGAGGACGACCAGAAGTTCGCCGCCCAGACGTCCATCGCCATCACCCCCGGCGGCATGGACCCCTGCGACCTGCGCCTGGCCGAGGGCGACGCCGCCGTCGCCGGGCTGGTGGAGGCCCGTACGCCGCTGTTCGAGTTCGCGCTGCGCCAGGTCGTCGCCCGGCACAACCTCGACACCACCGTGGGCCGCGCCGCCGCCCTCGACGAGGCGGCGCCCATCGTCGCCAACATCAAGAACAGCTCCATCCAGCACGAGTCCGCCGTACAGCTGGCCGGGATGCTCGGCATCCTCGACACCCAGTTCGTCGTCCGCCGGGTCGGCCAGCTCGCCCGCTGGGCCCGCGACCGCGGCCGCGACGGCCAGAACGGCCAGGACCCGTCCCGTACGGGCCGCCGCGCCGGACAGCAGGCCCCCGAGGGCGCCCAGCCGCCGGCCGGCCCGCGCGGCCCCGCCCTGAACCTCCGCAGCCCCGCCCACCGCGTCGAACGGGAACTGCTCAAGCTGGCCCTCCAGCGCCCCGACCTGGTCTCGCCCGCCTTCGACGCGTACGGCGTCGACGAGTTCACCGCGCCCCCGTACGCCACCGTCCGCCGCTGCATCGAGGACGCGGGCGGCGCCCTGTCCGCCGCGGGCGACACCACCTACCTCGCCCGGGTCCGCGAAGCCGCCCCCGACGACACGGTCCGCGCCATGGTCACCGAACTGGCCGTGGAGCCCCTGCACACCCGCCGCGACCCCGACGAGGCGTACGCGGGCGTCCAGTTGGTCGCCGTCCGGCTGGCCGCCGTCAACAGCCGCGTCACGGAGATCCGCGGCGCCCTCCAGCGCCTCGGCCCGAACGCCGACCCCCAGCACCTGGCCGCCGTCCAGAACGAGCTCTGGGTCCTCCAGCAGTACGGCCAGTCCCTCCGCGAACGGGGCTACGCGGCGCTGTAGCCGCCTGCGCCCGGCGGCCGGGCACCGGAAGCCGCCGCCCGCCCGAACGGCCCCGTACGCGCGGGCGGCGGCCGCGGACGCCCCGCACCCCGGCACCCGTACCCCGGCGCCCGTACCCCCGCACCCACCCCGCCGTAGCCGCGCGGTCACCGTCCGGACCCAAAAGTGCCCGCACGCCCCTCGTGGCGGGACTGTGTCGTACTCCACACTGAGGAGCGGTGCCTGAGTCCTCGGAGCGCGGCGGGCCCGGACGTACGGAACCGGAAACCCCCGCGGAACCGCTCTTGATGTACGGGACGGACAGCGGCTCGGCCGCAGACGGTCCCGGCCTTTCCGCCGCCTCAGCAGCGATCACACTGGAGGTCGCCCCCGTGCAGACCCGGACCCTCGCCGACGCGCCGGCCGCGGATACGGCCACCGTGCCGCAGCAGGCCGAGCCGCCCGCACCCGAAATCCTCGTGGAGGAGATCGCCCCGGAGCCGCCGCCCCGCCCCGAGGCCGGCGGTCCGTCCTCCGACCTGTTCCGCCAGTACCTGCGCGAGATCGGCCGGATACCGCTGCTCACCGCCGTGGAGGAGGTCGAACTGGCCCGCCGCGTGGAAGCCGGCCTGTTCGCCGAGGAACGGCTGCGGCTCGCCCCCGACCTGGACTCCCAACTCGCCCTGGACCTCGACAAGCTGGTCGTCCTCGGCCGGATGGCCAAGCGCCGCCTCATCGAGGCCAACCTGCGCCTCGTCGTCTCCGTCGCCAAACGCTACGTCGGCCGCGGCCTGACCATGCTCGACCTCGTCCAGGAGGGCAACCTCGGGCTGATCCGCGCCGTCGAGAAGTTCGACTACGCCCGCGGCTACAAGTTCTCCACCTACGCCACGTGGTGGATCCGCCAGGCCATGTCCCGCGCCCTGGCCGACCAGGCCCGCACGATCCGCGTGCCGGTGCACGTCGTCGAGCTGATCAACCGCGTCGTCCGGGTCCAGCGCCGGATGCTCCAGGAACAGGGTTACGAGCCCACCCCCGAGGAGGTCGCCGCCCAGCTCGACCTGCTCCCGGAACGCGTCAGCGAGGTGCTGCGCCTCGCCCAGGAACCGGTCTCCCTGCACGCCCCCGTGGGCGAGGAGGACGACGTGGCCCTGGGCGACCTCATCGAGGACGGCGACGCCGCGTCCCCGGTCGAATCGGCGGCCTTCCTGCTCCTGCGCGAACACCTCGAAGCGGTCCTGTCCACCCTCGGCGAACGGGAGCGCAAGGTCGTCCAACTGCGGTACGGCCTGGTCGACGGCCGCCCCCGCACCCTGGAGGAGATCGGCCGGATCTTCGGCGTGACCCGCGAACGCATCCGCCAGATCGAGTCCAAGACCCTGAACAAACTCCGCGACCACGCCTTCGCGGACCAACTGAGGGGCTACCTGGACTGAGGGAAGCGCACCCCCTGCCCCCTACGCCCCTCATCCCCTACTGAGCGGACAGAAACGCCCCCGCGTAGCTCTCCTCCCGCACCGCGATGTACTGCTGGCGCACCGCCTGTCCGACCGGCAGGTCGTCGCCCGGCTCGAACACCTGGCTGGCGGCCGCGGGCCAGCGCGGCGGCTCGTGCGGAGCCAGCGTGCCGTGCGCCACGCCCAGCGCCCAGGCCGCCTGCCGCGCCGCGCCCAGCGCCGCGTAGTCCGCCGGCTGCGGCACCACGACCTGCGCGCCGAACAGTCCCGGCGCCGCCGCCTGCACCGCGCCCAGCTCCGCCGCCGCGCCCAGCAGGAACACCCGGCGCACCTCGACGCCCCGCCCGCGCAGCACGTCCAGCGCGTCCGCGAGCCCGCACAGCATGCCCTCGAAGGCCGCCCGCGCCAGATGCTCCGGCTTCATGCTCTCGCGCCGCAGCCCGTGCAGCGATCCCGCCGTGTGCGGCAGGTGCGGCGTCCGCTCGCCCTCCAGGTACGGCAGCAGCACCATGCCGTACGAGCCGGGCGTCGACTTCAGCGCCAGCTCGGACAGCCCCTGGAGGTCGGTGCCCAGCATCTCGGCCGTGCCGCGCAGCACCCGTACCGCGTTGCTCGTGTGCACCACCGGCAGGTGCATCCCCGTCGCGTCGGCGAACGAGGTGATCGTGCCGTTGGAGTCCGCCAGCGCCTCGTGGTGGATGCCGAAGACCGAGCCCGAGGCGCCCAGCGACACCACCGCGTCGCCCGTACCGACCCCCAGCCCGAAGGCGGCCGCCATCGTCTCGCCCGTCCCGGCGGAGATCAGCAGCCCCTCGGGCGTGAAACCGGCGGTACCGGACGGCCCCAGCACCTCCGGCAGCCGCACCTGGTGCCCGAGCGCCAGCTCCACCAGATCCGGCCGGTACGCACCGGCCGCCGCCGACCAGAACCCGGTGCCGGACGCGCCGCCCCGGTCCGTCGTACGCCGTGCCGGGCGCCCCAGCAGCTGCCACACCAGCCAGTCGTGCGGCTGCAGCACCTCGGCGACGCGCGCCGCGTTCGCCGGCTCGTTCCGCGCCAGCCAGCGCAGCTTCGTCAGCGGCTGCGCGGCGTGCGGGACGGCACCGACGGCCTGCGTCCAGGCGGCCCGCCCGCCGAGCGCGTCGATCAGATCGGCAGCGGCGCTCTGCGCCCGCTTGTCGTTACCGACCAGTGCCGCCCGTACGAGCGCGCCGTCGGCGTCCAGCGGCAGCAGCCCCTGCTGCTGAGCGGAGACCCCGATCGCCTGCACGCCCTCCAGCAGCCCGTTGCCCGCGGCCTCGCCGAGTGACATCAGCCACGCCTGCGGGTCGACCTCGTGTCCCTTTTCGGCGGGGTGCGGCGCGTACCCCTGCCTGATGACGGCACCCGTGTCCGCGTCGCAGACGACGATCCGTGTGCTCTCGGACGAACTGTCCAGCCCGGCGACTATCCCCATGCCCCCAGATGATGCCCCATGGACGGGACGGTACGGCTGCCAGGTTCACACCCCCGGGGCGGGGGCGGCGGACGCGGACGGCCGGTCCCGGCCGTCCGGCCCCGGCCGCCCGCGCGGTCCCTTGCTCAGGTGTTGCTGGTCCCCCAGTCGTCCTCACCGCTGCCGCGCTGCTCGCGCAGCGCACGGATGCGCTCCGCCACCGGCCCCGGCATCCGGTCCCCGACCTTGGCGGACACCTTGTCGAACGCCTTGGTGGCCACCTCGCGGCCGCCGAGCGCGGCGGACTCCGCGGTGTTCCGGACGGCCGGGTTCTGCGCGATCCGCCGGGCACTCTTGCGGAGCTGCTCGTACCGCTCGCGGCCCGCCTTGCTGCCGAGCACGTATCCGATGGCCAGTCCCGTGATGAACGTCAGCCGGTAGCGCATCGTCGCTCCACCTTCCCTCTCGTCGGTCTCGCTCGCGCGCACGGTGCGGGGTTTCGCCGGTCCGCGCCGCCCGCCTACCCGCGGGTCCGCAGGGCTGTGCTGCCCGCCTACCCGCGGACCAGAAGATCATCCGGGACCACCCGCGGCCATACCGATTGGCGGAGCACCCCCTGCTTGCGCTAATGTATGTGCAGCAGCGAGCGCACGCCGTCCGGAGGCCCCGGACCGGAGTGCATTCGAGGCACACAGAGCATTCCCCTGTAGCTCAATTGGCAGAGCAGCCGGCTGTTAACCGGCAGGTTACTGGTTCGAGTCCAGTCGGGGGAGCTCGGTCCCCTGTAGCTCAATTGGCAGAGCATTCGGCTGTTAACCGGAGGGTTACTGGTTCGAGTCCAGTCGGGGGAGCAGGACGGAAGAGGACCCCCGCGGGGGTCCTCTTTCCTGTGCGCGGGAACCGAACACGGGTCGGCCGAAGTCCTCTTGAACGAGCATGGCAGCCCAGCGAGGACCCACCCGCGCAACAGATCGTATGAGCGGCTATGCTGCGGCAGACGGCGCGCACAAATGTGCGCGGCGCGCCGTATCGGGGCGGTAGCTCAGCCGGTTAGAGCAGCGGACTCATAATCCGTCGGCCGTGGGTTCGAGTCCCACCCGCCCCACCGCTGCACCTAGGTGCAGAAACGATGTGGCCTGCGGAAACGTCTCGTCGAGGAAGTTTCCGCAGGAACTTCTGCCACACATGCCCCCGTGGGCGGGTCGTCATGGTGAGCGTCAAGACCCACGTGAAGCAGTCGGGCGCCTTGACCCACAGGGTCGTCTGGCGCGTCGGCGGAGGCCCTGATGGGGCGGGGTAGGGCGCGAGCTTCGATGAGCGATCGCGGACAGCAACGGCCGCCCGGAGCTAAGGGCAAGGGGTTCGTCGAGGAGTCGGCCGAGCCTGAGCGTCCGGTAGGGGAGATTTTCCCCGCACGCGCCCGCAGGTACGTTGAGCTACTCACGGACGTATCCGGGCATAGCGTGCGAACCCTAAGAGGAGATCCGTAGAAAACCACACGGTCCCGTGGCGAGGAGGTCTTCCTTGAGCCGGAGGAGTACGAGCTCCTGTGCGCGCACCTGAAGACCGACGCTGTCGATCCCGTCGACGCCTTGATCGGCACCGGCCTGCGCTGGGGAGAGGCGACGGCAGTCAGGATCAGGTGAAGCTGTTCCAGCGAGCCTGCCGGGGCGAGTAGCCGCAGGACCTGACCTTCACCGCCCCCGGCGGAGGGTCCTGGCACTCCGGCTTCTTCTTCGCGAACCGCTGGAAGCCCGCTTTGGACGCCGCCAACGCCGCCGGCCTGACGAAGAGGCCCCGCATCCATGACCTCCGCCACACACACGCCTCGTGGCTGATCGCCGGAAAGGTCCCGCTTCCCGTGATCCAGGGAAGACTCGGACACGAGTCCATCACCACCATGGTCGACCGGTACGGCCATCTCCTGGAGTCCGCGGACGACGAAGTGGCGGCGGCCGTGGAGTGGGCTACGAATCCGGTTGGGGCGATCCCGTCTGCTGACGGGTTCGGGAGTGCGGCCTGAGCCTGAGAGGGCGGCCCGCTGTCCGCGCCCCTTCCTTGCTTCCTCCTGGGGCAGGCCCCGCGAACGTGGCCCAGGTATTCGACTCCCCTAGGCTCCCTCTATCGAGAGGCCCCGTGACCTTCGGAAACGTAGGTTATGGGGCCTCTCCGTGTCCATAGTGTCGGCACCGTGTCAACACGCCTCCGCCATAGCCGTGCCATTCATGGCTCCCTCAGACCGCGACTCGTCCCAGTGGCTGGGCGAACTGCGCCTCGTACAGCCGCGCGTATGCGCCCCGGCTGCGAGCAGCGTGTTGTGGGTGCCGTGTTCGACGATCCGGCCGGAATCCATGACGAGGATGACGTCTGCGTCACGGATGGTCGATAGACGGTGGGCGATGACGAAACTTGTGCGCCCGGCACGCAACTGGGACATGGCTTGTTGGATGAGGACCTCGGTGCGGGTGTCCACCGAGCTGGTCGCCTCGTCCAGGACAAGGATCTCGGGCTCGGCCAGGAAGGCTCGGGCAATAGAGATCAGCTGCTTCTCGCCGACGGAGAGATTGGAGCCTTCGTCGTCGATGACGGTGTCGTAGCCGTCCGGGAGAGTGCGTACGAAGCGGTCGGCGTGGGTGGCGCAGGCGGCCTCGACGACCTTGTCTCGGGAGGTGCCCTCGGGGGCTCCGTAGGCGATGTTCTCGGCGATGGTGCCCCCGAAGAGCCAGGCGTCCTGAAGGACCATGCCGATGTGGGAGCGCAGCTCCTCGCGGGACATGGCGGCGATGTCGACGCCGTCGACGGTGATCCGGCCGTCGCTGAGCTCGTAAAACCGCATCAACAGGTTGACCAGGGTGGTCTTGCCCGCACCGCTCGGACCGACGACGGCAACGGTCTGGCCGGGGCGGACGGCCAGCGAGAGGTTCTCGATGAGGGGCTTGTCGGCCTCATAGCGGAAGGAGACGTCCTCGAAGGCGACGCTGCCACGGACGTGCTCCGGTCGCACCGCATCGGCCGCGTCGGGAGTCTGTTCCTCGGCATCGAGGAGTTCGAAGACGCGCTCTGCGGAAGCCACACCGGACTGCACCAGGGTGGCCATCGACGCAATCTGCGTCAGCGGCTGGCTGAACTGCCGCGAGTACTGCACGAAGGCTTGGACATCGCCGATCGACAGCGAACCACTGGCGACTCGAAGGCCACCCACGACCGCGACCATCACGTAGTTGAGGTTGCCGATGAACATCATCGCGGGCTGAATCATGCCGGAGAAGAACTGGGCCTTGTAGGTGGCCCGGAAGAGCTCCTCGTTCTCCTTGCAGAATGTCTCCGCGGATTCCTGTTGCCGGCCGAAGACCTTCACCAGCGAGTGTCCGGTGTACATCTCCTCGACGTGCGCACTGAGTGTGCCCGTCGACTGCCACTGCACGACGAAGTGGGGCTGCGCCCGCTTGCCGACCTTGGCGGAGACCACGACCGACACCGGCACGGTGAGCAGCACAACGAGAGCCAACAGCCAAGAGATCCAGAACATCATCGCCAGCACCCCCACAAGCGTCAGCAGTGAGACGACGATCTGGTTGAGGGTCTGCTGGAGCGTCGTGGCGATGTTGTCGATGTCGTTGGTCGCGCGGGAGAGCAGCTCACCCCGCGCCCGCTTGTCGCAGTAGCTCAACGGCAGCCGGGACAGCTTCTCCTCAATCTGCTCGCGCAGCCGGAACACTGCCCGCTGTACCACCGAGGTGACGGTACGGGCCTGGAGGTAGCTGAGGACCGATGCCATGACGTAGATCAGCAGAGCACACAGCAGAATCCGTCCGAGCGCGCCAAAATCGACTCCGTGGCCCGGCACGACGTCCATCGACCGGACCATGTCGGCAAGGGACTGCTGCCCGTGCTCGCGCAGGGTCTCAACCGCCTGTCCCTTGGTCGTGTCGGCAGGCAGCTGTCGACCCACCACCCCCGCGAAGATCAGGTCCGTCGCATGACCGAGGATCTTCGGTCCGACGACGGAAAGAATCACACTGCCGACTCCGAGCACCAACGAGGCCAGTAGCAAGAGGCGTTCTGACCGCACCACGGAGAGGAGCCGTTGGAGAGTTCCCCGCGCTCCGGTCGTCATGCCCTGTGCCGGGTTGCTCATGCGGCTTCCTCCTCGGTGAGCTGGGAGAGCACGATCTCCCGGTAGATCTCGTTGGACTCCACGAGCGCGGTGTGCGTTCCGGTGCCAACGATGCGTCCCTCGTCGAGGACGACGATGCGGTCGGCTTCGCGGATGGTTGATACGCGTTGGGCGACGATGAGTACGGTCGCGTCACCGGTCTCGCGAGCAAGGGCGGCCCGCAAGCGGGCGTCAGTGGCGTAATCGAGGGCGGAGAAGGAGTCGTCGAAAAGGTAGATGTCCGGCTTGCGTACCAGGGCACGGGCAATGGCCAGCCGCTGGCGCTGGCCGCCGGAGACGTTGGAACCGCCCTGCGCGATGGGAGCCTCAAGCCCTCCCGCCATCGCCTCGACGAAGTCGCGGGCCTGCGCGACCTCAAGGGCATGCCACAGCTCCTGGTCGGTGGCGTCCGGGCGGCCGTACCGCAGGTTTGAGGCGACGGTTCCGGCAAACAGGTACGGCTTCTGAGGCACGATGGACACGGCTGCGGTCCGTGTGGGGGCGTCGAGTTCGCGTACGTCCACGCCGTTGACGCAGACGGTTCCGGACGTGGCGTCGAACAGTCGGACAGCCAGTCCGAGCAGCGCGGACTTACCGCTTCCGGTAGAGCCTACGACGGCTGTGACCTCGCCGGCGCGCGCGACGAGGAGATGTCCTTGAGGACCGGCTCATCGGCGCTCGGGTAGCGAAACTCCACACCGGTGAACTCCAGACGACCGCGCCCATGCAGTTCCGTGACCGGTGCGAGGGGCGGCTCGATGCTGGAGTGCGTCGACAGGACCTCATGGATGCGCTCGGCGCACACCTCGGCCCGCGGCATCATCATGACCATGACGGTGGCCATCATCACCGACATGAGAACCTGTGCCAGGTAGCTCAGGAACGCCGTCAGCGCACCGATCTGCATGTGCCCCGCGTCGATTCGGTGACCGCCAATCCACATGACAACGATCCCGGCACCGTTGACCACCAGCATGACAGCGGGGGACATGAACGACATGAGACGTCCGGCGCTCAAGGACGTGTCCCGAAGCCCGGTGTTGGCATCGTTGAACCGTTCGCGCTCGTGCCGGTCCCGGACGAAGGCGCGGATGACGCGCATGCCGGCGATCTGTTCCCGCAGTACCTGGTTGACCTGGTCGATCTGTTCCTGCAATCGGCGGGAGAGCGGGTGCATGACGCGGAGGATCAACACCACGACGAGGGCAAGTACCGGGACGACCGGCAGGAGAAGAGCGGACAGCGGCGGGTCCTGCCGGAGGGCCATGATGAGGCCGCCGACGCTCATGACCGGCGCCGACACCATGAGGGTAAGCGCCATGAGCACCAGCATCTGGACCTGCTGGACGTCATTGGTGGTCCGGGTGATCAGGGAGGCCACCCCGAAGCGGTTCAACTCGACGCCGGCGAAGGACTGGACGCGCCCGAAGACGGCGGCTCGGAGGTCACGGCCCACAGCTGCGGAGACCCGGGCCCCCAGAAGGACGGCGCCAAGAAGACAGATGACCTGCAGCAAGGTCACCGCGATCATGACACCGCCGGTGCGCAGTACGTACGCCGTGTCTCCCTCGACGATGCCGTTGTCGATGATGTCCGCGTTGAGGGTCGGCAGATAGAGTGTCGCGACCGTCTGCGCCAACTGCAGCAGTACGAGCAGTGCCATCGGCCGGGCGTGCGGCCGTAGGTGGGACCTTGCGAGTCGAATGAACACGCGAACACTTTCAGAATCGAATTAATCGGACATGTCGGGTGCAATCGCCGCTTGTGGACGGCGCCGCATGCAGGCGGTCCCCTCGGCTCCCCGCGGGTGAGCCCCGCGGTGGGTGCAACGTTAAATTGTCGGGCTCGCCCGCGAAACGGGGTTCAGTGGCAGATGGCTGGCATTGCGGCGCCATACATTGGCAGTGGCGTGCCAGCGGGGAATGTGGCGCAGCGGTGCGGGCAGATGGCAGTGTTGTCCGTGCACGATGGTGCACGGGGGATGCAGTAGGGGGATTCCGTTTATACGGCGGCTGATGTTGCCGTATTGGCCGTCCCTGACCCTCGACATGGTTCAACTGCAAGAGCATGCAATTGCTCGGGGGTAAGGAATGGCGAAGGTCGGGTACGCTCCGTCGGACCTTGATTCGGTCCCAGAAGTGGATGCACTGTTGGAGCGCCTTGGTTTTGGGGCGTACGACAGGACGACGCTCGCTTCCGCTCCCGGGCGCAACGATGCGTGGACCGGCACGACGACCGAGGGCCGCAAGGTCTTCGTCAAGCGGCTGAGAGGGCCCGAGGACGATGTCCGCGGGCGCATGGCCAGACTGCTTGCATTCGAGGATTTCGCCGGCAGTAGCCAGCTCGGCATGCTGAAGCGCCCAGCTCTGCTGGGTAGCGACTCCGATGCCCGACTGTGCGTCTTCGAATGTATCGAAGACGCACAGAATGGTGCGGAACTCATGGTCGATCAGTCGTTCAGCGACACCCTGGCCTTTACGGCCGGACAGGCCGTCGGCAGCCTGCACGCCGCTGATCCCGGTGATGCGGACCTGGAGACCAAGCCGCCTTCCCTGCCCGCACCGCGGCTCCTTCGCGGGATTCCGGAGAGCCTTTTCGGTAACATCAGCTTCGGGCAGATTTCGGCGTGGAGCCTGATGCAGAATGACCCGGCGTTGATCGAGGGTGTGGAGGCGCTCCTCGAAGCGGAGCGCGACGCCGAAAAGGTGCCGTCCCACTGCGACCTGAGAGTCGACCAATTCCTTGTCCGAGATGGCCTGCTGTATATCGCCGACTGGGAAGAATTTCGCCTTGCGGATGCGGCCCGCGATGTCGGCGGGTTCGCCGGAGAATGGCTCTACCGGTCGATCCTGGACATTGTCACCACGCGTGGGGATGCCGAGGGCGGCTCGGCCTTCGTGGACTTCGAGTTGACCCACGAGTTGATCGTCAGCCGTGGCGTCGAAAAGCTGGAGCGGCTCCGTCCCCTCATCGAGAACTTCTGGCGTGGGTACCGCAGCGTGCGCCCGAAGGTCGATCCCGGGCTGCAAGAGCGTGCGACGGCCTTCGCCGGCTGGCACACCCTGGACCGGCTCATGGCAAGTGCACCACGCAGCGCCCGCCTCTCCGGGATCGAGCGGGCGGCCGCCGGAGTGGGGCGGGCGGCCCTGCTCGCCCCCGCGAAGTTCGCCACCACTCTTGGATTGGAGGAGATCGTATGACGGTATCGGACACCGTGTCCCTGCCCGGGCAGCTTCACCGAATACTGGAGCAGGTACGGATCAGCGACGACCGCACGGCTGCCACCGTGGGGCATCGAGAAATCGAGGCGGACAATCCGCGCGATCTGCAACGGCTGCTCTCGGGCGCGCTGTACGACGTCCTCCACGCAGGACTGGACGCCGAGCCCGGATCGCTTCCCTTCCACATCCGGTCGTCGGAGTTCGAGAAACGGTTGTTCGATGCGGTTCCCCATCGGACGACACAGGTGTCCGGAGTCGTCTGCGCCGCTCCTGAGGCGGAGGACAGCCAGGTTCTCCTCCAGCGTGACGGGGTGCGGGTGTGGACGGCACGAGAGAAGGTACTGACGCCCGGCCCGCTGACCGAGGGGCAGCACGTGAGGGTCTCGGCTGCGGCGGCTCGGCCCGCTCTCTCGCCAGGGTTCTTCCTCGTGGACGGCTCGCAGCCGGTGCTGCGGCGCGGCCAGGTGCTGCGGGTGTACATCCATCTCACCGATCCGGACCTGGCTGTGGAGGCGTGGCGCGCTGTTCTTCGGCTGCTGGAGGCCAGGCAGGCCCACTATCGAGCCAAGGTGTTGTCCACCGAGCGGCTCTATCCACGCAGGGATGCACTGGTGGTGTATCTGCGGGACGGGTCGTGGGACCTCGCGGGAGTCCTGGCGGAATCTCTCGGCGATCTGCCGGGTCTGGGTGACGGCGTCTCGCTGTTCGCGCGCCCGCTGGCGAAGGGCGTCGCGGCGGCCTGGGAGCCCAGCGACCAGCGCACGGGAATGCGCGGACTGAGTTTCGGTCAGCACCGGGCGGGCGCACTCGCCCAGGCATTGATCGACCACGGAACGGGGTCGGGCCCGCTGCACGAGAAGATCGCCGAACGGTTTGCCGAGGCCCGGATCGCCCTGGGCGACATGGCGTCCAATACCGATTCGCCAACAGCCATCGGCTGAGACAACCATATCCCTCGCGCAAATGCGCACTACCCGCACAGAACCTGCTTGGTGCGGTTGCAGGGAGCGAGTGCACGCGCTCCCCGCTTCCGGCCCAAACGGGTACGGAAAGCAACAAACAGGTGACCACCAGAAAGGGTCAACGATGAACCGCAATGCCGCCACCATGGAACTCGTCGCTGGTTACGGCGCGTACGCCGACGTGACCGAGCTGAACGCGGTCGCAGCCTCGGACGCGCCGGCAACCACCTTCGTCTGTGTCTCCGTGGTCTCCCTGGAGAGCTCGACCGGTTGCCTCACCCTCGGTTCCGCCGCGGCGAGCGCCATCACTTCGACCTTCGACAAGGGATGCTGAAAACCTTCGAAGAGGTCTGCCGACAGCGCGGAATGCGTTGACGGGCTAGGAACTCATTTCTTCCACGCCGGTTGCTCCGGCCTCAAGAAAGCAGGTTTCACCATGACCCCAAACACGATCGCCATGGAGCTCGTGTCCAGCTACGGCGCGTACGTGAGCGCGGACGGTCTGGCCGCCGACGCCGTGACCGATGCCCCGGCCACCACGCCGGGCTGCATCGCCAGCATCGTCTACTCCATCGAGAGCGCGGCCTCGGGCTTCTCGGTCTCGCAGGCCGTCACGGCCACGTTCGACCACGGTTGCTGAACAGACCGTTGCCGGACAGATTGTGGTGAGCCGCAGCGGGTGCCGGTGGAGACGGCACCCGCTGCGGCGGTCTGTGTGTTCTCAGGACTCTTCCCCGAAACCTCGTCTGTCAACCCACACGGCCGGCACCAGAAATACCTTGGAGAACTTCCGTGGCTGTGATTTCCGTGCTCGTTCCCTTTGTGCCGCACCGGCCCGAGCATATCGTTCCGTTTGCGGCGTACCTGCAGTGGAGCCCGGCACACCGCCTGTGGCAGGGACAGTCGACGCTGGTCGAGTCCAGTCAGGCATTCGCTTTTGCGGCCGGGGCGGGCTTCCGGGTGCCGGTCGGGACCGGCGTGACGCTGATGCCGCTGCGTCATCCCTATGAAGCCGCCGTCCAGGCCAGGTCGCTCGCCGCCACGACCGGCCATCCCATGGTCGCGGGGTTCGGACCCGCCGCAGCAATATTCCAGCAAGGCCTGATGGGTGCGCCCTACACCAGCCAGCTGACCGCTGTCGCCGAGTACGTCTCCGCGGTCCGGGGCCTGCTCGAAACCGATGGTGTCGAGCAAGACGGCGACTATTTCCGGATGCGCACCGGGCTGCATCCCCTGCCGACCCCTCCCGTAGAGGTCGGGCTCGGCGTGCTCCGGCCCCGTATGGCACGCCTGGCCGGCGAGCTGGCCGATGTCGCGATCACCTGGCTGACCCCGGCGGACTATGTGCGGGACGTGGTGGCGCCGGCTCTGCGTGAGGGCGCGGAGCGCAAGGACCGCGAGGCTCCGCGTGTGGTGTCCATCGTGCCGATGGCGCTGAGCCGTCCGGACCGGGACCCGGTGCAGCTCGCGACCGCCAGCAACACCGGCCACCTGAGGATGCCGCACTACCGTGACATGCTGCACAAGGCCGGTATCGAGACGGATCCCGCTGACCTCGCCGCCGGTGCCAAGGGGCTGGTGGACGGCGGAGCCTTCCTCTACGGGACGGTGGAAGAACTGGCCGAGCGCATCCGGTATTTCTGGGCTTCCGGAGTCGACGAGGTCGTCGTCAACCTGACCGGGGTTTACGCCACGTACGGTCCCCAGGCCACGCTCAACGAGCTCGACGAGATCGTCAGGAAGGCCGCACCGTGACTGCCGCCGGAGAGGAACTGCCGTCGCTGGGCCTGTCCCGGCTTCTTCTGGTGGTCACCGGTTCCTATTCGGCCGCGACCATGCCCTTCTGGCTCAACTGGCTCGGCGAGGTATACCCCGCGACCGAGGTCAAGGTGGTGCTGACCCACAGCGCGCAGCGGTTCGTCACCCGGCAGGGCATGTCGGGCCACCGCTCGGGAGAGGTCCTCGTCGACGCCTGGCCCGATGACGACGGCCCCGCGCGGCATGTGGAATGGGCGGAATGGGCGGAAGGGATCCTGGTCTACCCGGCGACGTTCCACTTTCTCGCGCGGCTCGCCCTCGGCCTCGCCGACAGCCCGGCCCTGCTCGCCGCCCAGTGCACCACCGCGCCGGTGGTCGTGGCACCGGGTCTGCCACCGGGCGGCTGGCAGAGTCCCGCGTGCGCTGGGCATGTGGCCGTCCTGTCGGCGCGGCCCAACACGGTGGTCGTGCCGCCCCACCCGGGGACCAGCAAGACCACTGGACGACCGGATGCCTGGGCACCTGCGCTCTTCCCCCGCGCCCTGGGCGAGTTGGCGTGTCTGCGCAATGACCTTGCCGCAGACTCCTGCGAGGAGGCACTGGGATGACGTCCGCGGAGACCACCGACCGCGACGCTTCCCACGTGTACGGCACGGGGTTGCTGCGCACAGCGATCCGGCCCCGCCCCGACGGCGGCTGGCTGTGGAGCCGCGAGCCCGGCCCGCAGGCACCGCATGCCTTCACCACAGTGCCGCCTGCGCTCGCGGCGCTGATCAGGGGCCTCGGACACGGCGGTCCGTACCATCTGGTGCCGGGTCGGGAGGAAGGCACCAAACGCCATTACCAGGTGACGGGCAACGAGTCACTGGCCATCCGCCTGCTGCGGGACGGGCCCACAGCGCAAGCGGAGGCCGCACTGCGGGGCGTCGGTACCCTGCTCGGCCGCCTGCACGGGCTGACGCCCCACTCCAGCGTCCCGCCCCGCCGGCCGGCCGGCCTGGGCCGCCTCACCCGCTGGTTGTCGGACGAAGCGGAGGGCGGCCCGGCGCGCAAACTGCTGCGGACGTCCCTCGGAGAACTTCGCTGGGGCATCCTCGACGCGTGGTGTTCCGAGGTCGCCGCAGACACCAGGGGCGTCCTCTCCCACGGCAGCCCCTCCCTCGGCGCGACGGTCATGTGTGCGACCGGCGCGGAGCTGCTGACGGGCGAGGATCTCTGCCTGGCCCCGTGGTACGTCGACCTGGGCTGGGTGGCAGGAGAGCTGGTGGAACTCGCCTGGCGCCAAGGAGGCACTCACTCACGCTGGCAGGCACTGCTGACGGCCCTCTACGCCGGCTACGGATGTGACCTCGGTACCCGTTGGAACCGTGCGGCCGCCCTGCGCAGCGCACTGCACCTGCACGACTTCAGCGCCTACGTGGCATGGCATCCACAAGAGGTCCAGCGCTACGCCGGATTTCTGACCTTTCTCATCGACCTGTGACGACAAGGCCCCAGACTGTGACAACGAGACGGAATCCGACAGCCGAGGACCCGAGTGGCCCGGAACTGGTGCGCGCGGTGCTGTCGAACGGACTGCGGATCCTGCTGGCCCCGGTGCCTGAGGTACCCCGCGTCGCCGTCTGCGTCACCTACGGGGTGGGGTTCCGTTCCGAGCGACCGGGCGAGGAAGGGCTGGCCCACCTCTTCGAGCATCTGATGTTCCGCGGCAGCGCAAGCCTGCCCGACGGCCGGTTCTACGAGCACCTCCGCCGGCTGGGCAGTGAAGCCAACGGCACCACGCACCAGGACTACACGGACTACTACCAGGTGGTCCCGTCAGCCGGGCTGGAGCTGGCGCTCTTCAGCGAAGCGGACCGCATGCGCGCCCCACGGTTCACGGCGCGTGGCCTTGCCGAACAGATAGCGGGCGTCGAGGCCGAGATCCGGGAGCGCACCCTCGACCGTCCCTACGGCGGCTTTCCCTGGCCACTGCTTCCTCAAGCCCTATACAGGCTGCATCGCAACGCCCATGACGGATACGGCGACATCGCCCGGCTGAAACAAGTGACGCTGCAGGAATGCGCGGACTTCTTCGACGCGCACTATGCCCCCGGCAACGCAGTCCTCACTCTGGCGGGTGGATTCGACCCCCAGAAGGCACTTCTCCTGGTGGAGCGCCATTTCGGCGGCATACCGCCGCGCCCGTGCCTCCCGAGCCCGGAGCTGGACGAGCCGGCCGGCGGCACGGGCACCACCCTGACCTGCGCCGAACCGGGGATACCTGCCACAGCCGTCGCCCTGGGGTTTCACCTCCCGGGACCGGACCGGGAGGTGAACCGCTACCTCGCCACCGTGGTCATCGCCGGGATGCTGAGTGGGAACGGAGCGGCAGACGCCACGGGACGCGTCTGGAAGGCCAGCGGCAGCTGCGGTTTCTTCGGTCCCTTCGACGCCGTGAGCCCGGACGCGCTCATCGTCGCCGGGCTGCTGCCCGGCGGAGCCACACCTGAAGAGTTCACAGCGGCTGTGCGGTGGACCCTCGAACGATGGGCCGGCGGGGATGTGACCGTCAGCGACGTGGAGACGGTGAGGGGCCGCCTGAGCGTGGAGCACGCGAGGAATCACAGCGACCTCGGCGCACGTAGCCGAGCCCTGGGGCGGTTGGAACACCTCTACCGGCATGCGGAGTTGCTCGACGAGATACCGGAGCGTCTCGCGACTGTGTCCACCCACGACGTGACGGATGCCGCGCGGGCTCTCGCGACCGCGCGGCACGGTCTGCTGGTGATCGACCCTGCCCCCGTACGGAGACGGCCTGTGGCCTCCGGCATGCCCGAGAAGCAGGGCGGGCGTCAGCCACGTCGGCCGTACCGCGCACCAGGACGGCCGGTCCGTGGAGACCAGCAGCCGTATCCAATTCCCTTGTTGGGCAAGCACGGGCGTGCGGCGTTCCGCTCAGCGCGGGACGAGGTGCTGCCCCATGGGCTGCGAGTCTCGGCCGTCGAGGATTCCAGGGGGCGGTGGTCGAGGCACGGCTGCGGCTTCCCCTCGGCTCACTCGGCCTGACCGCGCCGCATGCCGTCGGGAAACTCCTGCGCGACAGCGCGGTACCCGGCTTCCCAGCTGCCCTGACGGCGGTCGGCGGAGCCTTCGCCGTGCGCATGAACGGGGACGGACAGTGGCTCGAAGCCCTTGCCCATGTTCCACGCGATGCCCTGGAGACGGGGCTGGCACCCATCGCAGCAGTGGTGGCGGCCGTCGCTGCGGACGGCCCCGGACCGGTGGCCGACAGAGAAAACGGCATGGCGGAATACCCCGCGGACGCCGGGCAGCTGATGGAACAGGCTCTGTGGCGCGGAGCCCGCGAACCGGACGGACAACGTCAGACGACAGGCCCCAGCGTTCAGGGCGGCTGCTTGGCCATCGTGGGAGCCTTGCCCGCGGATGCGGCGCTGAGTCTGGTGAAACAGGTGCTGCCCGCGGCAGCCCATGTCACAGGAGGCACCGCCGGCTGCGGCGAAATTCCGTGGAAATGCGGCGAGCTGACGCATGTGGAGCAGCAGCCGGGTTCCGCGGAGGCGGGATTCCTCCTCTGCTCCCCGGAAACACCCGCCTGCGATGACGAAGCCGCGCGCTACCTCACCACCGCGCTCTTCGGCGGCTACTACGGATCAAGACTGGCCACGGCACTCGGCAGGCTCGGGACGCCCATTACCGAGCTTCTCGTCGGACGTGACCGCTTCGTGGGCCAGCCGCGGGCGTGGATACGAGCAAGGGCAGCCGTTGCGGATACGGCACGGCTGTTGGACACCGTATGCCGGGAGGCGGACCGCCTGGCCCACGAACCGACCGGTGCGGTCGAGCTCGCGCAGGTGGCTGAGTTCTGTGCCGCGCAGATGACATCGGTCTTCGACTCTCCTGCTGCGCTTGCCGACGGCCTCGCCCGGTTCGGCGCACTCGGCTGGTCGCCGGAGTCGGTCACCACGTTCCCCGACAGGCTGGGCGCTGTCACTGCCGGACAGGTGACCCAAACGGCCGCGCAGCTCTTCCAGCACGAGCTACGCGGCGGAGTCCTGATGGGGGATCCCGCGACGCGGGAGGCACTGCACTCCGTGTGGGCGCGATGGGGGCGCTGAGGAAGTCATGACACACGGTTGGCGCCTCCGGACGGCGTTGGCGTCCGGAGGGCAGCACCTTCTAGTCACCGGCCGAAGAGCCCACGGATGCTCCGAGTGCTGCCGCGTCGGCTGCGATCGCCTGCAGTGCGGCCAAGTGATCGGTGAGAGCCTCCCTGCCCGCAGCGCTCAGACGGAGCCAGGTCCTGGGTCGCTTCCCGACGTAGCCCTTGCGCACCTTGATGTACGAGGCGGAATCCAGGGCTGCGATCACTTTGCTCAGAGCGGACTGGGACACCGCGCACCCCTCCTGGACGGCACGGAACTCCGCCTCGGCGCAGCCGGAGAGAAACGCCATCACCGCGAGCCGGGTGGGGTGATGAATCAGCTCGTTGAGCGCGGGAGGGCGTGGGCCGCTGCTCATTTCGCACCCGTCATGGCGCGCTCCCGCTGCAGCAGCAGCCAGTTCACCAGACCACCGCTGACACCCACCGTGATGAACAGGCCGGCCAGTCCGAAGACGAAGGACAGCACGGTGGCCAGCGCGAGCGGAGCCAGGTACGCCGTCGCGAGACGTCGCCTGCTGATGAACCGCGGGACGGTCTGGATGATTCCGGGGCGACGTTCGATCCGCTGGGCGAAGACGACCTGGACGGCCAGCATGACGGCACCCGCGAGTTGACAGCCGGCCGTCAGCTGCCACGGGGCGGTGACGAGAACCCACTGGAGACCGATCAGTGTGAACCCAGCGGCGAACAACAGCCCGTTGAGGGCTGGATACCACGCCGGCAGAGGCTGGGGCCGTTCGACGGCCGCCGCCCGGGCGGCCTCGGCGATGCGCAGTGCCGCTGCGGCCCTGGCGGCGCTGGGTGCGGGTGTGTCCTCCATTGGCAGACCTCCGAACTCCGGTAAGAAGCAGACACTTGAATTCTGGCATTTACATTCCCAGTAGGCAAGTACTAGCGTGGTGGGCATGCGGGCCGGTGCGCAGCGCACGGCCCGACGTGGGCACAGTCGTGCCGTTACACAACACCGCAAGCGCGATGGGGGGACGTCTGTGTTCCATGGGTTGAGCAAGGGGACCGACGACAGGCTGGTGGAGGGGACATGACGGTGACTGCGGACGCCGTTCCGTTGGCGGACGGCGGAACGTACGACCTCGCGATTCAGGCCACCGGGCTGCGGATGCGGTACGGACAGCGGGACGTCCTCGACGGACTGGACCTTCAGGTCCGCCGCGGAGAGCTGTTCGCGCTGCTCGGCCCCAACGGGGCCGGCAAGAGCACCACGATCGAAATCCTTGAAGGTTACCGACGCCGCTCCGCGGGCACCGTCGAGGTGCTGGGGACGGATCCCGAGTGGGACGACTCCGCTTGGCGGGCGCGGATCGGTATCGTGCTTCAGTCTAGTCGGGACCACGGCCGCTGGCAGGTCGGGGACATGCTCGCCCACTTCGCCCGGCACTACGCCGACCCCTTCGACCCAGCCGAGCTGATGGAGCGGGTAGGTCTCACGGCGCAGGCATATCAGCCGCTGAGCACGCTCTCCGGCGGGCAGCGCCGACGACTCGATGTCGCCATGGGCATCGTCGGCCGCCCCGACCTGGTGTTCCTGGACGAGCCGACGACGGGCTTCGATCCCGAGGCGCGCCGTGACTTTCACGAGCTGATTGCGGAACTGCGCAACGAACGCGGCATGACCATCGTACTCACGACACACGACATGACCGAGGCCCAGCAACTCGCCGACCGCATCGGCATCCTGCAGACCGGCCGCATCACCGCAGTCGGCACGCTCGACGAACTCGCTGCGGCGGCCAGCGCCCGCTCCGAGGTCCGGTGGACGGACAAGCACGGAGTGGCACAACGGCTGTTCACCGCGGACCCGTCACAGACCCTCTGGGAGCTGCACCGGCAGTTCAACGGCCCGATCCCCGGAATCGAGGTGCGACGCCCAACCCTTGAGGACGCTTACCTCGGCATGGTCGGCGCCGACCTGCCCGAGGAGGCCCACACCGACCTCACCGCCGCCCGTACGGAGACATCGTGAACGCATTCCGCCTCGGCCTGCAGCGCGGCGCTATCGAGCTGCGTCAGGTCCTGCGCACCCGCAAGGACCTCTACGCGTATCTGTCGACTCCCGTGGTCTTCCTGGGCATCAGCTATTGGCGGGCCGGAGGGGGCAAAGGCGAGATGACACAGTTGTCGCTCGCTGGCGGCATCGCCTCGACCATCGTCATGTTCGGTCTGATGACGGTGCCGCAGTTCCTCTTCGGTGACCGGGAGGACGGGACGCTGCTGCGACTGCGCGGTATCCCCGGAGCGATGACGTCCTACCTCACGGGCAAGACACTCTTCGTCCTGGTCAACCTGATTGCTTCGGTTGTGCTGCTGCTCGTGGGCGGCGCATTGCTGCTGGGAGCCGATCTCCCGAGCGATCCGGGACAGTGGGTCACCCTGTGCTGGGTGGTGCTCCTGGGTATCGCTGCCGTGGTACCGATGGGCGCGGCCATCGGAGCGATGCTTCCTGCGGCGCGGGAAGCCCTGGCCCTCTACATGCTGCCCGTCTTGGGCCTGATGTTTGTCTCCGGCGCCTTCTCGCCGCTGCGGAACCTTCCGTCCTGGCTGCAGAACTTCGCCTCGGTGTTCCCGCTACGCTGGATCGCCCAGGGGGTACGCTCCGCATTGCTTCCGGACACCGCGAAGGTGTTGGAACCCGTAGGGAGTTGGCAGCACCTTCCCATGCTCGGGGTGCTCGCCATCTGGGTGGCTCTGGGCTTTCTGCTGGCTCCCGGGTTGCTGCGCCGGATGACCAGCCGAGAGTCCGGCAGCCGACTCTCCGAACGGGAGCAGAAGCGGATAGCCAAGGCGGCTTACTGAGGAAGCGGGTCGGGTCTGTGCGGGTTATCGCCTGGTTTCGCGCAGACCCGGCCCAGGTTCCACCATCAGGCTCTCATGTATTCGCGTGCCACCAGGGCGGCTTCGGTACGGCTTGTCACGCCGAGGCGTTCGTAGAGGTCGGCGACGCGTCGGTGGAACGTCCGCAGCGATACGCCCAATTCACGCGCCCGAGCCAGGTCTTTTCCTGGCTTGAGGATGAGATTGATGAGTTGTTGGTCGGTGGGTTCCAGGCAGAGACGCACTTCCGCGAGCTGCCCGAGTGTGGTGGCCTGTTTCCACGCCTGCGAAAAGAGTCCCCGCACCACGGCCACCAGATCGGCCTCCGTCGTGACCATGGCGCCGTCGTCCGGGTCTTCGGGGTTCGTGTAGAGGAGAGCTGAACGGTTGTCGCAGATCAGCAGGTTGCTCTGCAGACCTGGTGCGGTACGGATCTCTGCACCGGCAGCGCTGATCTGCCGGACGTATGCGCGAATTGAAGCATCATCCAGCGCGGCGGAGTCTAACAGGTAGCGTATTGCCACACCCCGTCGGATCCAACGCAGCGTCAGGTATTCATGAAGCTCGAAACGGGCGGGTGTCAGCCGGTCCAGCCGGAGGGCAGCGAGCACGTCACGATGGGTGGCGAAGGCCAGGTCTTCGATCTGTTCGCGTATTTCCGCCGTACCGCTCAGGCGGTCTATGCGGACGCCCTCTTGACGCCGTTCCCTCGGCGCCGTAGCGATACCGTTGAGAAGTGGTTCCGCGTTCAACACGTTCCCCCCACGAGGCTCACAAGCCCCCTGCATGCGACTCGGTCTGGTCAGGACTCGTCCGCTCGATGGCGATGAGTCGGAATCACCCCACTCGATCGCAATGAGCCGGAATCGGTCTCCTGATCATAATGAGTCGTAGATGGGTATTCCACTGTTTCCGCCTGGTTTTTGCGGGCTTATACCAAGTCTTGCCCAAGTATCGCAGGCAAATATGAGCCATTTGCTGCCGCGTCTGCACTGGCGCAACAGAAAGCCGGCGCAGCATGCCGGACATCCAGGACAAATGAAAGGTTTTTCATCGATGGTCTACTTGCCGCTGCCGAACCGCCCGTCGCCCCCTGACCTCGCCCCCGTCCGAGACGCCATTCAGAGTGCGCTCAATGACGCCGATGAGGCGGAACGTCCGGGTTTGCGAAGGGCGCTCGACATTGTCAACGAGTTCACCCCTGCCGACGGGTCGCCTGCTACGGAGGAGTGGGCGCGGAAGGCGCTTGCCGTGGCCGGGGTCGACCCGAGGGTTAAGGAGATCAAGGCGATCCAAGCACTCCGGACGGCACGACCAAGCCTGGGCATGAAGGAAGCTACCGCCCTGGTCCGCTCCCTCAGGGCGTAGCTCCCCCGATCGGCCCGAGCCGGCGCCCCTGAACCCCGCACACGTCTCCCTGCGGGCGAGGGGCGCCGGTGGAGCGCATCCCCTTCACGTTTCCTGACCGACGGCACGCATACCGCCCGGTAACACTCCGGCGTCGGCGGGCCTTAGCTTCGCTTCTGTCCCTGCTCCGCGGTCGTCTGCGGTTGGTCGGCGCATGGGCGGAGACGTGGAACGGTCATCTTGAACAGGCGAGGATGACAGGCCGGAGCGGCGCGCAACGCGCAAAGCCAGCCCTCGCGTACGGGAGAGGGCCCTGACGTGAAGCCTTACCACCGATGCGTGAGGCGGAACCGCAGCAGGAGGCCCGCGCCCTGCTCAGCGCACGAGGATCAGGCCGCAGCTGTATGCACGCGCGTGGCCGATGCCACAGGTGAGGGCGGCGACGAATGTCTTCGGGTCGGTGACCGTCAGGGTGCCCTTGATCTCTGCACGGGCGATGCGTAGCCCCTTGTGCGGCGCTGGGCTGGAGACTCGTGGGAGCATGCGCAGAGCGAGCCGTTCGGTGTCCGTGTCGGCGCCGATGCGGGTGACACCGTTGGGGGCGACCGCAGGTTCGTCGGCCGGTTGCAGACGTTGCGAGAACCACGTCCTCACGTGCTCGGGGCGGGTGTGGGCGACGCGGACGCCGCGCGTCGTAGGTGAGCCCGGCGGAGGCGGAACGCTACGGACCGGGTTGACGACCGTACGGAAGTCGACACGGTCACCGGTGCGGAAGGTGCGGTCCACGGTGAGGGGCTCGGGCGCCTCGGACAACACTCTCCGGGGAAGGTGGCTCCAGTCGGCGGGAACGGACGACTGGATCACCAGGTTGAGCCGTGCCTGCCGGAGATCGACGGTCCAGGTCGAAAGGACGCCCATCTGGGATCGGGCGTCGCTGCTGCCGTTGTCCACCCAGCCGGCGAAACCACTCATGACGGTTCGATGCATGTCCTGCGCGTCGATGAGTGATTTGGCGGCGAAAGGGTGCCGGGCGTCCAAGGTCAGCAAGGTCTGGGTGGCGACGAACCGGGCTCCACCGCCCTGGCTTGGCAGCGCGTCCGATGTAGGGGCTGTCGTGTTCACAGGATGATGTCCCATCCGCGGGCGTGCGAAGCGATGGTGATGCGGTGCCGAGTCTCCCAACGGAGGCTATGGACGGCTGCGTCCGAGCCGAATTGCACAGGCTGGTCCGCCAGGGGGCCGACGCCGGGGAGCGGGTGCGGGCTCTCGATCCAAGCCCACGGTCGAGCGCCCGTCACGGGAGGCGGTGGCTCACTGCCGTAGGAAGGTTCTTCAGGGAGCAAGGAATGTGTCTCGAAGGCTTCCATGAGGTTGCCTGGAACGACGCCGAGGGCGAGTTCCCCCGAGGGCGGGCAGGCTTTGCGCCCGAGCCAGAGCAGGTGCTTCGGATGCTCCAGAGCGTGCGAGATCCGCTCCAGGAGCGCTGCGTCCGGGTGCTGCAAGCCGACGAGGAAGGTGGCGTCGGCCAGGTACCAGCGTTCCGTGATGAGGGCGTGGCGGCGGACCTGTCCCGAAAAGAGGGCTCCCGACGTCGGGTCTGCCGTGACGTACTTCGGCGAGCCGTACCAGGCTTCCAGCTCTTCGCGCCCGAACGGGCCGGGTTCCGAACCCGTTGGCGCGGAGACCGCAGCGGTCTTCGCGGCACGCTGGTGGTCGGTGAGGAGGTCCCGGGGGCGCAGCGGAAAGGTGCCTCCACCGACCGTGTGGTAGTCGCGAAGAGGTGTGCCGGGCCGGTCGGCCCGGACTCCGAAAAGGACCTCTGCGAGTTCACCGAGAGGTTGCTCCCGTGGGAGGCCGAGAGCAGCGGCGCACAGGCCGATCACGCCGGACTTCGTGGGACGGGTGTGCGTGTCACGGCGCGCGAACCGGCCGTTGAGACCCCAGGACTGCAGAGGTGCGGCCAGCCGAATGAGCAGGACGTGCGCTTCGTTCACGGGGTAAGGTCCTCTGCCCGTTCCACCACGGTCAGTGATCCCGGCAGTTCCAGTTCCTCCAGCAGCGTGTCGATCTCGGGGTCGTACGTGATCACCCGTTGCGTACGCAGATCTTCGCGGCGGCGACTGACGAAGGCGTGGTGACGCATCAGCCGGCGAACGGCCGCAGGGCCTGCCGGCCCCTCCCCACCGGCCGACACCGAGCCTTCATCCACCGGCCGCTGGTAGGCCGAAGCGTAGTTGTAAGGGCGCTCTCCCTCGAAGGCGAGGACGAGCGCGGGAAGTGATCCGGTGGAAGCGGTGGAGTTCTTCTTCGCTTCAGGGAACGCCTCAACGAAGGCGTTTACGAACTCTTTCTCAGCCTCGGACGCGGCCGTCTCGGCTTCCCGCTCCTCCATTCCGGCGGCCCGCAGATTCGTGCGCAGCTGCGTGCGGTCGAGGACGGCGTGCCGGTAGAAAGTGCCGGAGATCAACGACTGGTATCCGGTCATGCCGGCGCCCGCGTCGTCGGAGGAGTCGAGGAAGCTGAGGGCGTTGCGCTTGCGGTCGAGCTTCGCGTCGTCGGCCGCCGCGTAGAAGTCCTCGATTTGCTCTGCTTCGTGCACGGTAAAGGCGTGCCCGGTCTGGACGGCGCCGTCCACGTTCGGAGAATCGGGGATCTCGGCCAGAAAGCGGCCGTAGAGGGCGATGTCCACGGCGTCGCGGGGGGCCAGTGCGAGCAGAACGGCGTCACGTGTGGCTTTGGGCAACGGCGGCAGGGAAACAGAGCCGGCAGGTTCCACAGCAGGCCTCTCCTCCGTCCCTTCCGCCTCGGACGTCGAAGCCGTCTTCTTCTTGGCGCCACGGCGGGCCTTCTTCACTGCTTCCACGTGAGCCTGGGCTTCGAGGTATTCATCGCGCCACTCCTCGACCTGTGCTGCGTGTCCGGCGATGTGGCTCGCGATTCTTGCCGCGGCATCGGACGGCGCAAAGACGAGGACCTTGGTCAGGTTGGCCACCGTCCTCTTCTTCGGATCGCCGAATTTGAGGCCGCTCGCCTCCATCACCGCACGGGTCGTGACCAGGGCCTTCTCCTTTTCCCAGCCGTACGCGGACTCGAGCTCGCGGCCGGCCAGGAGCGCCCACTCCCGGGTGCGGACGCCCATGCTCCGTCCCTTGAGCGCCCCGCGACCTGCGTTGGCACGGTTGCGGGCGTGGACCCGCTCAGCGCGTCGGCGGGCCTGGCTGGTGATCATGTGGCGCTCCACACCGCCATAGACAAGAGATTTTGGCTGCGCGTTTTCGTCGCGCACCGGGAGGACGGCCGCCAGCGTCTCGATGAGGTGCAGGGAGAGGTACTGGCTCCGAGGGGCCTCGGTCACGAGGTGGTGTCCTTCCGCATTGTCGATTCGTTGTGTGTGTTCCGGCCCAGCGCCGGCGGGGTGTGGAACTCGACCGACCAGCCATAGGCAATACGTGCCTTGCGGTCGTTCCACTTGATGAGGTCCTCGGTCAGCTCAGTCCAGAAGGGCGGTGGTTGTTCGCAGGACCGCAGCCGGGTGACCACATGCTGGAGGTGACGCCAGGGAATGCGGCGACTGGCCACAACACGGTCCAGGAGGCGCTGGGCTCCGGGATTGTCCGGCCCGCGCCCGGTCCCGTCTCCGATCCGGCGGGCTGCGGCACCGAGGCTTCCGTGGCCGTACGAGGGAGTCGAGTGTCCTTGGTGGTAGATGGCGAAGAGGAAGGCCATCCGCTCGAACAGGTCGCGGTAGTCGTCACCGCCGTACCAACCCGCGCGGATGTGGGCGTTGGTATCACCTCTGGCACGGCGGAGCGAGGCAAGGGTTCCGTACTCGCGGTTGCGGACGAGGGTGGTGAGCCAGGCAGTGAGCGCCGCGCTGTCGTGCGGGGCCCGGGGGTGCTCCAGGCCTGCCCCGGCAGGTGGGTGGTGCTCAGTCACGGGCGATCTCCCCTCGCAGTTCGGCCGGGGCCCAGTCACCGGACATGTCTTGGTCGAAGCGTGCGATGGCCCGGGCCCGTGCACGGTGGTTGCGGTCGTTGGGCGGCAGGGTGTCGAGATGCTGAAACATCTGGGTACGAGCCGTTGTCATCAGACGCGATGCGTAGGCGATAAGGGGCTCGGACACCGGGTCGTCGTCTTCCGGCCCTCTGTCGATCACTTCGTCCAGCAGTTCGTGGAAAGGGTTCTCCGCTGCGGGCCAGAAGGCCGACCGGGCGTCGAGTCGTGCCACTTGTCCGGCCTCGTCCGCAGCTCTAACGGCTGGGAAGGCCGTCTCGGCGGCCAGGATGGCCGCGTTCTTGAGGCTTCTCGCGATGTGTTCGGCGATATCGGAGCCCCGGCGGGAAGCTCGGTAGAGGTGGGCGGCCATACCGGGGGCGTAGGGGTAAGCGCCTTGCGTCCAGGCGACGGGCAGTGTCTTGTTGGCCAGCAGGCCCACTGCCCACAGTTGGTACGGTGCGCCCACCCCTTTTCGCTCGTAGGGAAGGGACCGGAGTCGCGCGTACAGGCCGGTGCGGTCATCTCTGACGGCGCTGTAGAGAGCGTGGGCCTCCTGCCAGAGCGCCCTGCTGGGAGACGGCCATAACGGCTTCTTTGTTCCGTTCGTCGTCTTGCTGAACACCGCGTCTTGCAAATGCAGGTCCGGGTCGAGCTCCAAGAGCTCACCGGCGCCGATCAGGACTCTGTCGACGACGATCTGTCCGTGTGGTCCGTGGCCCGCGTGCAAGAGCACGGACCGACCGAGCGCGCTGTGGAGGTCTGCGGGCCCACGGGGCACTCTGGGCTTCGCCTTTTCGCGGAACGTGCGGCGCTCGGCCATGCCGGTGGTCCAGGATGTGTTGAGTGTGCCCTCCGGGCCGTGGGGCGGGTAGAGGTTCAGGCGTAGTGTCTCGCCGAGTGTCTGCCCCAGGGCGACGACGCGGATTCTTGGAGTGAGCCGGCCTGCGGCTAGATTGGTCACTGCGGCGCCGAGCTGCTTCCCGGACATGCGGGCTCGCCCGTACGGGCCGTACACGTGCTGCGTGAGTGTGGCACGGAACGCGTGCGCTGCCGGGAGCGGGTTGTCGAGCGCAAGGTGATGGTGGTCGAAGTGCTGGTTGTAGTCACCAGCGTGCTCGATGATCAACTGAGCCGTTCCCGTGCCGCTCTCGTCGAGGTCTGCCGCCAGCTGGGAGTTCTGCACCAGAGGGCTCGTGGGATGGAACAAGTCCCACGAGTCGTCCGGTTGGCGAGCCAGCCATGCAGCCGCAGGAGCGAGATTGTGCCTGCCGATCACCCAGGTACGCCATTCGTCATCCGAGGACGGACAGGTGCCGGAAGCGAAGCAGATGGCCAGCAGGTGCTCGATGACGGCGACGTTCTCACCTGGTGACGCGCAGTTGAGGAAAGCCAGTTGGTCGGCCAGTGCAAGGAGTGCGCGCAGAGAGTGGTGGGCGGTGGCGCCATCGACGGCCACGGTGGGGATACAGGGTTTGTGACGTGGGTCCCAGGTGGGCCGTTTCCTCGGAGGTCCGCCGGGCGGGAGGGCTTCGGGCAATGCGCAACCTACCGTTCTCTTGGGCATGACGTGGGCCAGAGCGGACCCCGCCGAACGGTGCGGAGGTCAGCAACCTGCAGGGGCCGAGGGCAGGACGTTCTACGCGTCCGCGTCACCCCTGTCGTCCGGGGTCGGACATCCCCGCACGCGCGGGGAGGAACACAGCAAGCGCACTGGAGGCCGTCGACGGGACACCCCCGCTGCAGCGGGAAAGATTCGTAGATGTGCGTCGCCTCTCCTTCTTGCAAGGGCGCTAGGTCAGTCGTTCTGCAGCCCGACGCATTGAGGTGTCTTAGAGTGGAGACTGCCGAGCTATCGGCAGTCTCGGCAGGCCGGCGAGGCCGTGAAGCGGTTCCCGCCCCGTAGGCGCGGGACGGGAACCGCTCAGTGCTGGGACGGGCCGTTCTTGGCGCGCTCACCGCGTCAAGAACGGCTGCCTACCAAAGGCGATCGATGATGTTGCGTATCACCGCAGTAACCACGATGAGCACCAACCTCCCTCCATGGCGTCGTAGCCAATCGCGTGCAGCTCTGCTCGTAAGGCCCTCCGTATTGAGGCTCCAGCCCTGCGGCCACAGGGCGGGGGCGTCGATACGGCTGGCAGCAGAGGCCTGCACGGGTCCAGTTCTACAGCAACTGGTGGGAGGCAGGGGGTAGTTCGCTCATACAGATCTTGACTTAGGCAGGGCAAGAGCGCTTGAGGCTGTCGAGTTAACTACGGGAGTGCCTTGTGGAGGATGTCGACTTGGCCGGAGCAGCGGCATGGGGCATGATCCTGTCGGCCTGAAGGTAGATGCCAGGACCAGCCCTCCCATGAGCACTCCAGCCGTACCCCGGTCATCGCGCCCGACGACGCACGAGCATGCTGAGCGTGGTACGGGCGTCCTTCCGGCGTTCCGGGGTGCGGGCGAGGACGGAGACGAGGGCCACGAAGAACAGGGCGCCCGCGTACAGCAGGCCGGCGGCTCCGCTCAGAGCCGCAGCGTAGTAGGCAACTTGAGAAACCTCGGACACGGGTCACCCTTCTGTCGGAAGCCGGGATCGGCTGGTGCGGTGATGGCTTCAGGGTGTCGTGGGTATGGGACAGCGGGAAGTTGTGCACCCTCACGCTCCGTGATCCCCGCAGCTCAGCCACCAGCTTTTTGACGATGCCGAACCGGTGCCCGCCGTTGCGAAGCGAGAGAGGGGAGCGGTGACAGATACGGAGAGATCCGCCCGCAGGGAACTGGGCGCCATGCTGACGCGACTGTGGGAGGAAGCGGGGCAGCCACCAGCTCGGCAACTTGGCCTTCCGAACTCCACTTTCGGGGGCTGGCGCAGGGGAGAGGCCGCTCCTGCGGTGGGGACGGCAGACCGTGTCTGGTCTGCCGTGCGGAAACTTCAGCAGGCTGCCAACTGCCCCGTCTACACAGACGCCGAGTGGGAAACGGCTTTGCAAGCGGCCCAAGAGGAAGGGACAAGGTGGCGGAACCAGCAGCTTCCCCTCGCCCGTGAGAAGGATCCGTACCACCGCTTCGTCCGGCCGCACGGGCCGGCGGCTGAAGCTGCCGCGGTCCCGGTCCGTGGGCGGAAGCGCGAGCGTACGGCCATGGAGGCGTTCGTCAGCGATCCCAGTACCGCGGCGCCGTCGTACCTCTGCTGGCAGGCTGATGCTCCCGTGGGCAAAACCGTCCTGCTCGCCGACTTCGTACAGAGGCCGCCGCGCCGAACCGACATCTTGAACTTCTTCGTCTCCGCGACGCACGGCACCGATACCCGGGCGAAGTTCGAAGAACACATGGCTGACCAGATCGACGCGCTCCTTCGTTCACCTTTGCGTTGTGTCCCCAACGGTGTACGGCAGTGGAAGCGTCGCTTCACGGAAGCCGCGGAGCAGAGCCTGCAGTACGGGCGGAAGCTCCTGCTGGTGGTTGACGGTCTCGACGATGATGTGGCCTGGACAGACCTGGCTTCTGGCAGTAAGACCGCGGCAACCGGGCGCAGGCCTGTGAACCGCGTCGGCAGTGGGAGCATTGCCGCGCTGTTGCCTGCCTCTCCACCCCCAGGCATGCGAGTCATCGTCTCCCTCAGACGCGGCGGCTGTTTCCCTGACGACTTCCCCACCCGGCACCCGCTGCGCCTGCAGAAGTGCCGCCGCTCTCTCGCGCCTGTCCGGGGAGTGGTACAGGTACGGCGGACACTGCCGGACGTCACCACTCTGGGAAACACGGTGGCGAACCTGCTCGCCACGGCGGGAGGTGGTCTGCGCACGACGGACCTGGCGGAGCTCGCTGGCTCCTCGGTCGAACGGATCGACCGCTTGGTGCAGGGGCAGGCAGGACGCTCCGTCGTCCTGGACGACCCTGTGTTCCGGACATATGCCCTGGCTGGGCCGGAACTTGTCCGGTCGGTTCGAGAGAGCCTCGGGGGGCATGGGATCGCGCAGCACACCCGTACGCTGCTCGCCTGGTCGCAGAGATGGCGCACGGCCGACTGGCCCGAAGAGACGCCTCCGTACCCCCTGGCGCATCAGCTCCGGTTGCTGACCGGTGCCGAAACACGAGCTGCCTACATCCTTGACATGCCGAGGCTTCGCCGGCTCGCCCGCTCGGCGGGCCCGGACGCAGCGCTCGCGCAACTGGAAGCGTTCGAGAGCGCGATCGGTGCCGAAGACACCTCACCCGGCAGCCTGGCGGTGCTGGTCCCACTCGCCGCGGTGCGTGCTCTCCTGCAAGCAGAGTCGCGCGAGGTACCTCCTGGCGCTCCTGCCCTCCTCATCCGGCTGGGCGACGTGAAGCGTGCTCTCGGCTTGGCCCGTTCCGCGCCGACGGCGGCCGCGAGAGCCGTACATCTGGCGGATGCGGCTACGGAGATGGCTTACGAGGAAGAGGAAGGGACGGACGCTGTAGCGCAAGAGGCCGCCGGGTGGCTCTCCCGGAATGACCAAGGTTATCCGGGCAACTACCAGGACCCCGAGACGTTCACACGGCTCCTTGGGGCCGCCCGAACCCTCGTGTCACTGAACAGTCTTGTCGCCGCCCGAACACTGTTGCTGGCCATGGTCCGCAACACGGCAGCAACGACCGAAGCCCTCACCGAGGCAGCCGGGATATTGATCGCGACGGGGGACGAAAGTGTGCTGACGGCATTGCGTGAACGGGCGGAGACCCTGGGAGTGGGCAGCACACGCGGCCGGGCGGCCGCGGTGGACCTGTTGGGAGCACTGGCGCGGGCGATGCCGGCACTCAGCAGCGATGCCGGTGATCGCATCATGGCCATCTGCGGGGACTCCGGCACCTCGGACGGGTTGGGCTTCGTTGACGTCATGGCCTCTGCCGGGTCGGCGCTTGTCAGACTGCCGCGGCGTCGGCACGCCGCGGCTCGCACAGCGGCACAGAAGGCACTGGCTCGGATCGTTGGGGCGCTGGCCGAGCCCGATGCGTTGACCGATGGCGATCAGGCGCATCTCCGTCGCGAGCTGTCCGGGACTCTGGTACGTCTCGCTCAGGCCGTGGACGACGCGGGACGTACGAGGAACGACCTCGGTGACATCGGCCGTCTGCTGCAGTCCTTGCCGGAGCACCTGCGCGTCGGGGTACTCGGCGACGACATCACGGAACGGGCATGGGCAGTTGTCGAAGCCGGTGAGGAACGAAGGACACAAGAAGACGGTGAAGCCTCAACCACGGCTAAGAAACGAAGGAATGCGGAGCGCAGAAAGAAGGATAAGGAGCGAAGAGAACTAAATGCGCAGCGAAACAAGGACAGAAGGACTCGGGCGGAACCAGGAGGCATACAGGGAACAGCGCGGCCTGCTCCGGCACCCCCACCCGCGCGCACGCATCGGCTGTCTGCAGGTCTGCGTCCTCCCGGCGACGGACAGTGTCCGGATCACCTGGTCGTTCTGCAAGAGGCGGACGATCAACTGGGCGCAGGTAATCTCCCGCGCAGCCGGGAACTGGTGGAGACCGCGCTGCGACAGTCTCCCGTCTCGTTCTCTCAGCCGCCCGTCCCGGAGAACTGGACGACAAGGCTTTGTGAAGCTCTGGGCGTAGAAGGCGAGTTCGCATGTGCCGAGGCGCTTGTCGAGCGTCTGCACGGCACACTTGATCGCGTACTTCATGTGTCGGCCATCTCACTCGGGTGCTCGCTCGGCGGGCATAGGGGAGAGGGAGATCGTTACGCCCATGAGGCAGCGCGTCTGGTGTCGGGTGATCCCGACCCCAGCGTGGCGAACGTGGTAGCGCAAGCACTTGCCCACGCAGGTGACGGGCCTGCGGCCACAGCCATGGCCATGGGCCGTACCTCGACGGAGAAGCGGCAGGCGTTGACAGCGGTCGCGGCCGGGCTTACGAGTCATTGCCCAGAGGAAGCGGCTCGTATCGCCGAACCTCTTACGGAGGCACTGAGGCGCCGAATCGACGTGGGTAGCCCACTCCGGACCCTCCCGGAATTGGCAGCTCTCCTGCTCGCCTATCCGGACGTCCGGCAACCGGACCCGCGACTGCACGAAGCGATCCGGCTCGCTTCGCTGCACGTCACCGACACACCTCCGCCATGGCACGCAGCGACCATGACTGTTCTCTCCGCCCTGAGGCATTTCGGCTGCCTCCCGGAGGAGAACAACGATCTCGTCGCGGGCCTGCTGAGCAGATGGCAACGCTCGCTCCAGCCCGGGGAAGGACCCTGCGCCGAGCTTGCCTTGCTCTCAGCCATGGGCGGGAACGCCACTGCCGTGTGGCGTCACGCCGAGGCAGCCCGCACTCGTGAGGAGCGAGCGACGGCGCTCTGTGCGGCGGCCACCCACCTTGCGGGTGTACCGGTAGCCCTGGCCACGGACAGTCGAGCTGGTGACCAGGTGCTCCGGACCTGTCTGGCACTCGCCCGAACTTCTGACAGCGGCACCCCTTCGGCCCAGGCCACGGCTCACCGTATCGCGCGGAGCCTGCTGGTAAGCGATTCGTGGATCTGCACCATCCCGTTGCTCCCTCAGCTTGCTCCTCAGGCGCTCGGGCGCCTGAGCGTGATCGCCGGATACGCCGGCTGGCGCACGCGCTGACCGGAATCCGCGGGTGACAGCTCCGAACGTACGGGGCACGGGGTGATCTGCGTTTCCCGGAGCGGCCACCGTCCCCCAGGCCCTGTCCCTATGCCCGCGGCTCGGCCGGTCCGCGTCGGTGTCATTCACGCCGTCCGCGCACCCGAGGGGGACCAGCGTGATGCGAGAGGGAAGCGGCGCCGGAACCGGTCAGTGGTCCACGTGCCGCGCGGCGTTCGTGTTCGAGACTGCTTGCGGGGTGAACCACATGGTCAGCAGCTCAGCCGCGCTGTGACCTGATGCCGATTCGAACGCCTTGCTGGCCGGTTGAGCCGGGTGTGGTCCAGGGGTGGCGGCCATAGCGTGAGCGCGCCTCTTCTCCGTATGCCGACGAGAAAGGAAAGGACGCCATGGCTGTCATCAACCTCATGGTCCTCGAAGGGGACGAGCAGGAGCCCGAGGGCTGGACGAAGATCAGCAAGGACCTGAATGCCGGCTCCGGCGGTCAGTACCTGTACTTCGCCTTCGAGACCGACAGCAAGCTCTCCGCGCCCAACGCCGCGTTCGGCCCCATCACGGACATCATCTTCTTGACCAAGGGCGACGAGGTCCCGCACGGCTACCGCAAGCTCAACAAGGACCTGAACGCCGACGCGGGCGGCGAGTACATCTACGCCGCCTACACGCGGAGCGCCGAGCAGGGTTCGCCCGTCAACTCGCTGGACGTCGCGCTCACCGACAACCGTGACTACCAGCCCCCGAAGCCCTGGGAGCGCTACGACAAGGACCTGAACGCGGGCGCGGGCGGGAAGTACGTGTACCTGCTCCACATCTGATCCGGTCGGTTACGGGCGGGACGGCGGTTGCCGTCCCGCCTTTCGCGTGGGGGCGGCGTGGTTCGCGGCCTACGCTCCGCCGCCGGTCGTCCCCGTGCGGCACAGCAGGGCGGCGTGCAGGTCGAGGCGGTGGGGGAGGCGGGTGAGGTCGCGGCCGGTGAGGTGTTCTATGCGCTGGATGCGGTAGCGGACGGTGTTGACGTGGAGGTGGAGGGCGGCGGCGGTGCGGGACCACGAGGCGTCGTGGCGGAGGAAGACCTCCAGGGTGTGCAGCAGGGTGCCGGTCCTGTCGTGCTCGGGGAGGAGCGGGCGCAGGGCGCGGGCGCTGAAGACGGCGCGGACGTCGGCGGGTACGGCGGACAGCAGCCGTTCGAGGGTGGCGGGGGCGGAGCTGCCCCCGGGGGCGGGCGGGGTGGTGTGCGGCATGGGGTGTGCTCCTCGTACCGTCCGGGCGCCGGGCCCGGAGCTCTGCCGTGCGCACTCGCCAGGTGAGAGCGCGGAAATGCATCGTAAATGCCAGGGGAGGGGGTGTGTAGTTGCGCTGATGCGGGAGAGAGGCCGAGGAGGTGGATTGGGGTGGTGGGGGCGGGAGGTGTGTGCGTGGCTGCGGGTGGTGGAGGGGTGTGCTTGTTTCACTCGATTCATGGATCTGCATGTGGTGCGGGAGGTTCTGGAGGTCGGGGGGCTCGGGGAGGGCGGGGAGGCCGGGAGGGTTGGAGGACCCGGAGAGGGCGGGGGTGCGGGGGGACGTTGGGCGTGGCGGCCGGGTGATGCCTGGCTGGGCGGCGGTACGTATCTCTTTTCCGAGCCTCAGCCGGGGGTACGGCGGCTGCTGGACCTGAGCCGGACGGGTTGGGAGCCGTTCCGGTGGTTGCCGGACGGCGCGCTGGAGATCGCGGCGACGTGCACTGTCGCTGAGGTGTCCCGGTTCGGGAGTAGTGGCGGTGGTGGCTGTAGTAGTAGCGGCGTTGGTGGGTTGCCGGTGGGGGTGCTCTTCGAGCAGTGCTGCCGTGCGTTTCTGGCCTCGTTCAAAATCTTGAACACGGCCACCGTCGGCGGGAACCTGTGCCTCGCGCTGCCCGCCGCGCCGATGGTCTCTCTCTCGACGGCGCTGGACGGCACCTGCCTGCTGCTGGCAGTGGACGGGACCGAGCGGCGACTGCCGGTGGCGGACCTCGTCACCGGCGCCGGGCGCAACGCGCTGGCGGAGGGTGAGTTGCTGCGTTCGGTCTCGTTGCCGGCCCGTGCGCTGGAGCGTCGTACGGCGTTCCGGCAGGCGTCGCTGTACGGACTCGGGCGCTCCGCCGCGCTGCTGATCGGGACGCGGGACCCGGTGGACGGGGCGTTCGCCCTGACGATCACCGCCGCCACCGTACGGCCGGTACAGCTGCGGTTCCCGGAGCCGCCGTCCGCATCCGAGCTGCGGGCGGCGATCGGGCGGGCCGTGCCGGACGACGGGTGGTTCGACGACGTTCATGGGCTGCCCGAGTGGCGGCGGCACATGACGTATCGGATGGGGGAGGAGATCCGGGAGGAGTTGGGGGAGGAGGGGCGGGTGGGGTCATGCGTGTCATGGGGGCAGGGGGCGTCTTCGCGGGCGTTGGTCCGGTCGGCCGTCCCGATTCCGTCCGCGTCCGTACGTCCGCGTCTTCGCGCCTCCTTCCGTGCCGAGGTCAACGGCACCCCCACCCACACCGCACCCCGCCCCGGCCAGTGCCTGCGTACCTACCTGCGCGAGCGGGGCTGGTTCGGCGTCAAGAAAGGGTGTGACGCCGGGGATTGCGGGGCATGCACGGTGCACGTGGACGGCGAACCCGTGCACAGCTGCGTGTATCCGGCCGTACGCGCCGACGGGCGGTCGGTCACCACCGTCGAAGGGCTGTCCGCCGCGGGGACGGAGGGTGAGGCGAGCGGTCGGCTGCATCCCGTACAGCGGCAGTTCCTGGAGGCGCAGGGGTTCCAGTGCGGGTTCTGTACCGCAGGGTTCGTGATGACGGCTGCCGCGCTCGACGAGGGGCTGCTGGCCGACCTGCCGCGCGCCTTCAAGGGGAATCTGTGCCGCTGTACCGGTTACCGGGCCGTCGAGGATGCCGTACGGGGCGTCCGGCGCATCGCGGAACCCGCGGCGGCAGCCACCGTCGGCTGCAACGCGCCCGCGCCCGGCGGCCGGGAAGTGGTCACCGGCACGGCCCGCTACACCTTCGACCTCGACCTCGACCCCGATGGCGGCACCGGCGTCCTGTCCGGCCTCCTGCACATGAAACTGCTGCGTTCGCCGCACGCCCACGCCCGGATCACCGCCGTCGACACCCGGGCCGCGCTACGGGTGCCGGGCGTGCATGCGGTCTTCACCCACCATGACGCTCCCGACCGCCGCTTCTCCACCGCGCAGCACGAGCATCCCGAGGACGACCCGCAGGACACCCGGCTGCTGGACGACACGGTCCGTCACGTGGGTCAGCGGGTGGCCGCGGTGGTCGCGGACAGCGAGGCGGCGGCGGAGGAGGGCTGCCGCCGTGTCGAGGTGACGTACGAGGTGCTGCCCGCGGTCCTCACCCCGGAGGAGGCGATGCTGCCGGACGCTCCCGAGGTGCACGTTAGGGGGAGGCGGAGCGGTGCGGAGGCGGGCGGTCCGTGGCCAATGTGGCGGGTGAGGTGCACGGGGAGACCGGCGACGTGGAGCGCGGGTTCGACGCGGCCGACGCGGTGTACGAGGAGACCTTCCGCACGCCCCGGGCGCAGCACGCGAGCCTGGAGACGCACGGCGCCGTCGCGTACTTCGAGTCCGCCGTCCCGGACCAGGCCCCGGTCCCGGACCTGGGCGCGCGGCGCGGTGGTGGTCCGGGCGGCCGGCGGCTGGTCGTCCGTACCAGTACGCAAGTGCCGTATCTCGTGCGCCGCTCGCTCTGCTCGCTGCTGGACCTGCCGCCCGAGGCCGTACGGGTCGTCGCGGGGCGGGTCGGCGGTGCTTTCGGCGGGAAGCAGGAGATGCTCGTCGAGGACGTCGTGGCGCTGGCGGCGCTGCGGACCGGACGCCCGGTCAAGCTGGAGTTCACCCGGGCCGAGCAGTTCCACGGCGCGACGACGCGGCACCCCTTCACCGTACGGGTGAAGGCCGGCGCGCGCCGGGACGGGACCCTGACCGCGCTCCAGCTGCACGTGGTGTCGGACACCGGCGCGTACGGCAATCACGCCCGGACCGTCCTGACCCACGGATGCGGTGACGCCCTGGCCCTCTACCGCTGCCCGAACAAGAAGGCGGACGGTTTCGCCGTCCACACCCACACCGTCCCCGCCGGCGCCTTCCGCGGTTACGGGGTCGGGCAGGTCGTCTTCGCGCTGGAGAGCGCGCTCGACGAGCTGGCGCGGCGGCTGGGCATCGACCCGCTGCTGTTGCGGGAGCGCAACGTGGTGCGGTCCGGCGACGCGCTGGAGACGGTGGTGGGCGGGGTGACCGACCTGCATATCGGGAGTTATGGGCTGGGTGCGTGTCTGAAGGTGCTGAGGGTTATTTCCGCGTCGGCGGAGGTGGGTGGGCTGGAGGGGCCGGGTGGGTCGGACGCGCTGGACTCGTCGGGCGGGGCGGGTCGGTCGGATGTGCCGCCCCTGCCGACCCTGTCGGACCCGCCGGACCTGTCGGACCTGTCGGACCTGTCGGACCCGCCGGACCCGTCGGACCTGCCGCCCGGATGGCTGGTGGGCTGCGGCAGCGCCGTGTCGATGAACGCCGCGGCCGGGCCGGGCGGGCACTTCGCCGATGCCCGGATCACGCTCACCGCCGACGGCACGTACGAACTGGCCGTCGGGTCGATCGAATCCGGCAGCGGGACCACCACCGCACTGCGCCAGATCGCCGCCGCCGAGCTGGGCACCACGAGTGCGCGGATCGCCGTACGGCAGGCGGACACCGACGCGGTCGGGCACGACACCGGCGCCTTCGGCTCGGCCGGGACCGTGGTCGGGGGCGAGGCGGTGCTGCGCGCGGCCCGGTCCTTGGCGGGGCGGATCAGGGACCGGGCCGCGCGCGGAGGCGGCGACGGGCCGCTGACCGGATACGGCCACTTCGGCGGGACGCCGCGCACGGTCGCCTTCAACGCGCACTGGTTCCGCGTCGCGGTCGATCCGGACAGCGGGGAGATCCGCATCCTGCGCAGCGTGCACGTGGCGGACGCGGGCACCGTGATCAACCCCATGCAGTGCCGCGGCCAGGTCGAGGGCGCAGTGGCCCAGGCACTGGGTACGGCGCTCTTCGAGGACGTACGGCTGGACGGGCGCGGCGCGGTGCGCACGGCGGCGTTCCGCGAGTACCGGCTGCCGGCCTTCGCGGACGTACCTCGTACCGAGGTGTATCTCACAGCCACGTCCGACACGATCGGCCCGGCGGGCGCGAAGTCGATGAGCGAGAGCCCCTTCAATCCGGTCGCGCCGGCCCTGGCCAACGCGGTCCGGGACGCCACCGGAGTGCGCTTCACCCGGCTGCCGCTGGCCCGGGACCGGGTGTGGCGGGAACTGGCGCGAGGGGGCCGGGGACGCCGCCGTACGGCCGTGGAAATTCATATGGATAGGTCGGCGTTTGCTGGGCAGGGGTGCGGGACGGTCCGGCGTGCGGAATAGGTCGGGCGACGCACCCGTTGTCGCAGCGGGACCGAGAAGAGACCGGAACCGGAAGCAGGGAAGTACGCATGAGCACCGTAGAGCTCACCAAGGACAACTTCGACGAGATCGTCTCGGGGAACGAGTTCGTCCTGATCGATTTCTGGGCCGAGTGGTGCGGCCCGTGCAAGCAGTTCGGCCCGGTTTTCGAACGGTCGTCCGAGAAGCACGACGACCTGGTCTACGCGAAGGTCGACACGGAGGCGCAGCCCGAGCTGGCGGCCGCCTTCCAGATCCAGTCGATCCCGACCGTCATGATCGTCCGCGAGAACATCGCGGTGTTCTCGCAGCCCGGCGCGCTGCCGGAGGAGGCCCTGGAGGACGTCATCGGCCAGGCCCGCAACCTGGACATGGACGAGGTCCGCGCCTCCGTCGAAGAGGCCCAGCAGCAGGAGGCCCAGAAGCAGGAGGGGCAGGCCGCCGGTGAGTGAACTGCTCCTGATCCGCCACGGCGAGACGGAGTGGAGCAGATCGGGGCAGCACACCAGCTGGACCGACCTGCCGCTCACCGCCCGCGGTGAGGAGCAGGCCCGTTCCCTGCGGCCGGTCCTGGCCGGCCGGAAGATCGGCGCGGTGCTCTCCAGCCCGCTGCAGCGGGCCCGGCGCACCGCCGAGCTGGCCGGCCTGCCGGACCCGCGGGTCGACGCCGACCTGAGCGAATGGGACTACGGCGGGTACGAGGGCATCTCCACCGACGAGATCCACCGCACCCGGCCCGACTGGTTCCTGTTCAGCGACGGCGTGACCGCCGGGCCCCGGAGCACCCGGGCGAGTCACCCGAGCAGGTCGGCGCGCGCGCCGACCGGGTGCTCGCCCGCATCGAGGAAGAGCTGCGCACGGCGGACGGCGATGTGGTGCTGGTCGGCCACGGGCACTTCCAGCGGGTGCTGACGGCTCGCCGGCTGGGGCTGTCGCCGTCGGCGGGCGCGCTGTTCACCTTCGAGACGGGCACGGTCGGCATCCTCGGCGAGGAGCACGGGCGGCCCGCGGTGGTGGGGTGGAACACCCGGACGTTGTGAGGGGTGGGGCGGAGCCGGGACGCCCGGTCGTATCGGCCGGCCCCTCGGCGGGCCGGCCGTACCGGTCGCCCCTCACGTAGCCATCGGATCGAGGTGCAGGGGCTCCACCTTGCCCTCGATCATGGCGCCCAGCCCCAGCACCGCACAGGTGTCCGGCCGGTCCGCGATGTGCACCGGCATGGTCGTGGCCTGCCGGATCATCGACTGGAGGCCGGGGATCAGCGCGCTGCCGCCCGCCAGCATGATGCCGCGCTCGCCCAGGTCCGCCACCAGGTCCGGCGGACAGCGCCGCAGCACCGACCCGATGCCGTCCAGGATGGTGGTCAGCGGTGAGGCGATGGCCCGCTGGACCGGCTCGGTCTCGACCATGACCGAACGGGCCAGTCCGCTGACCACGTCCCGGCCGTGCACCTCGGTCGGACCCGCCGCCAGGTCGCCGTTGCCGGAGAGCATCAGGTGCAGCGGCCGTACGGACTGGCCCGGCAGCAGCAGCTTGTGATGCAGCCTCAGGTGCTGGACGACGGCGTGGTCGATGGCGTTGCCGCCCACCGGGACGGTCTCCGCCGCCACGATCGAACCGAGGGAGAGCACCGCGATCTGCGTGGTCCCCGCCCCGCACACCACGATCATGGTGGCCTCGGGGTGCTCCACCGGCAGGTCGCAGCCGACCGCCGCGGCGACCAGCGTGTCGACCATCTCCACCCGGCGGGCGCCGATCCCGTTCAGGGTCTCCACCGCGGCCCGCTGCGCCAGCGGCTCACTGCCGTACGGCAGGCAGATCGCGGCCCGCATGGTGGGCCGGCGCCGCCACGCCTTGCGCAGCTTGTCGTCGACCAGGTTGCGCAGCAGCCGCTGGGCCATGTCGATGTCCACGACGGTGCCGCCGGAGACCGGGCGCACGACGCGGATGTGGTCCGGCGTGCGGCCGTCCATCACCTCGGCGCGGTCCCCGACGGCGATCAGTGCGCCGGTGCGGATGTTGACGGCCGCGACGGTCGGCTGGTCCACCGCCAGGCCCTGGTTCTTGACGTACATCCGGGTGCGGGCCGCGCCCAGGTCGACGGCGACCGAGCAACGGAGCAACTGTGCCAGGCTGGCGGTCATGGATGGTGCCTCCCCGGGGAGCGTTCGGCAGTACGGGCCGAGTGGCCGCCGGCGGCCACTCGTGATCCATCGTGTGCCAACGGTTCGTCAGGTGCGCGTTGGGAAGGTCCGGTTGGGGGACGCCGGGGGCCGAGAGGCGGGGGAGGGGCTGGAAGTGCCGGTGGGGCCGGAGCGCTGTGCGGCGTCGAGCAGGCGGCTGCCCAGCTCGTGCAAGTAAGCGATCAGTTCCGGCGGTTCGTGCACCTCAAAGGGGACACCCAGCAGGCCGAGCCGGAACGCGAGCCAGTCCAGCGCGTCGCCTCCCGTACGCAGCAGGCAGGAATCCGGGGTGAGCGGCTCCAGGAGGCCGCTGCCCGCGGGGAGCCGGGCGGCCGCGTCCTCCAGGGTGGTGTGCAGGGTGACCAGCGCCCGGTGCCGGGCGCGATGGCTGGTGACGGATTCGGCGACGAACGCGGCGGCGTCGGCGGCCGGCGGACGGCGGTCCGGTACGCAGCGGGCTCCGGTGAGCCGCGGGCCGTCGGCCCGGTCCACCCGGTCCACGCGGTACGTACGCCAGTCGGCGCGGTCCAGGTCGTACGCGACGAGATACCACCGCCGGTCCGCGCTGACCAGCCGATACGGCTCGGCGTGCCGCTTGCTCGGGGTGCCGTCCGCCGCCGCGTACGCGAAGCGGACCCGCTCGCGGCGGTGGCACGCGGTGGCGAGGGCGATCAGCACGGCCGGATCGGTGACGGGGGCCTCGCCACCGCCGGTGAGCAGGCCGTAGAGCGGGACGGTGGCCTCTTGGAGGGCGGTGACCCGGTCCCGCAGCCGGGCGGGCAGCACCTGTTCCAGCTTGGCCAGCGCCCGTACGGAGGTCTCCGCCACGTCGGCGACCGTGCCGCCCGCCGCGGCGTGCAGGCCCACGGCGATGGCGACGGCCTCCTCGTCGTCCAGGAGGAGCGGCGGCATCGCGGTGCCGGAGGCGAGGCGGTAGCCGCCGACGGCGCCGATGGCCGCGTCCACGGGATAGCCGAGGCCGCGCAGCCGGTCGATGTCGCGGCGGACCGTGCGCGGGCTGACGCCCAGCCGTTCGGCCAGTTCGGTGCCGGTCCGCTCGCGGCCGGTCTGGAGGAGCGTGAGCAGCTTCAGGAGGCGCGCCGGGGTGTCGCTCATGGTGCCAGGGTGCCTGAGAAGGCGGCCATGTTCTGACCTACTTCGTTCCTAGCGTGGCGGGTATGGGAGCAACGTACGAGGACAGCATCAGGATCACCGGCGCACGGGAGCACAACCTCAAGGACGTGCGTCTGGAGATCCCCAAGGGGCGCATCACCGTCTTCACCGGGGTGTCCGGCTCGGGCAAGTCCTCGGTGGTCTTCGACACGGTGGCGGTGGAGTCGCAGCGCCAGCTGAACGAGACCTTCACCTGGTACGTGCGCAACCAGCTGCCCAAACACGAACGGCCCAAGGCCGACACCATCGAGCGGCTCTCCCCGGCGATCGTCGTGGACCAGCGGCCCCTCGGCGGCGGCGCGCGCTCCACCGTCGGCACGCTGACCGACATCTACGCGATCCTCCGGGTGCTCTACTCCCGGTGCGGCACGCCGAGTGCCGGTGAGGCCACCGCGTACTCCTTCAACGATCCGGCCGGCATGTGTCCCGAGTGTGCCGGGCTGGGCCGTACCACCCGCATCGACCTCGACCGTTTCCTGGACACCGGCCGCTCCCTCGACGAGGGCGCGATCCGCTTCCCGCCGCTCGCCGTCGGCACAGCGGGCTGGCAGATCTACGCGGCCTCCGGCCTCTTCGATCCGGGCAAACCCCTGGACCGGTACACGCCGCGGGAGTGGGACCTGCTCCTGTACGGCAAGGGGTTCACCGTCAAGCGCGGTGAGCGGGCCTACAACAACACGTACGAGGGACTGGTCGAGAACTTCGACCGGCGCTACGTGAAGCGGGACCTCTCGGCGCTCTCCGAGAAGACCAGGGACCTGGTGCGCGGCTTCGTACGGGAGGGGACCTGCCCGCTGTGCGGGGGTGCGCGGCTGACCGCGGCGGCATTGAAATCCCTGGTCGTGGGGCGGTCCATCGCCGAGATGGCGGCGCTGGAGGCCAGCGAGCTGAGCGAGGTCCTGCGCGGCGTCGACCCGGCCGAGGAGCCGGTGGGCGCGGCCGTCGCGGCGCGGGCGGTCACCGCGCTGGACCGGCTGACCGGCATCGGCCTCGGGTACCTGAGCCTCGACCGCCCGGCCGCCACCCTGTCCGGTGGCGAGGGGCAGCGGCTGAAGATGGTGCGCCATCTGGGCAGCAGCCTGACGGGCATGACATACATCTTCGACGAGCCGAGCACCGGGCTGCACCCCAGCGACGTACGCCGCCTCAACGACCTCCTGGTGCGCTTGCGCGACAAGGGAAACACCGTCCTCGTCGTCGAACACGACCGGGACGTCATCGCCGTCGCGGATCATGTGGTGGACATGGGGCCCGGGGCCGGGGCGCACGGCGGCGAGGTGGTCTACGCGGGGACGGTGCGCGGGCTGGCGGCCGCCGACACGCCTACGGGGCGCGGGCTGCGGCGCGTGACGGGCGTGAAGGCGGACGTCCGTACGCCGGGGGACTGGCTGACCGTACGGGACGTGACGCTGCACAACCTCAAGGGCGTGGACTTCCGCGTGCCCACCGGGGTGCTCACGGTCGTCACCGGGGTGGCGGGCTCCGGCAAGAGCACCCTGGTGTCCGAGGCGTTCGCGGGGGCGTACCCGGAGGCCGTGGTGGTCGACCAGTCGGCGATCGGGGTGTCCGCGCGGTCCACTCCGGCCACGTACCTCGGGGCGATGGACGCGGTCCGGGCGCTCTTCGCGCGTGAGAACGACGTACCGGCGGGGATGTTCAGCTTCAACGCCGCCGGGGCGTGCGAGGCGTGCCGGGGGCGCGGGGTGATCCACACGGACCTGGCATACATGGACCCGGTGACCTCGACCTGTGAGGCGTGCCGGGGGCGGCGCTACAAGGACGAGGTGCTCGGCCTGACCTTGCGCGGCAGGTCGGTCGCGGACGTGCTGGAGATGACGGCGGAGGAGGCGGTGGCGTTCTTCGGGGCGGGCGGCCCGGCCCCCGCCGGAAGCGGTGGCGACGAGGCGGCCGGGATCGAACGGAAGCTGGCGGCCCTCGTCGAGGTCGGGCTCGCCTACCTGGCGCTCGGGCAGTCGGTGTCCTCCCTGTCGGGCGGCGAGCGGCAGCGCCTCAAACTGGCCACCCGGCTGCACCGTACGGGGAGCGTGTACGTGCTCGACGAGCCGACCACCGGACTGCACATGGCCGATGTGGCGGGCCTGCTGGATCTGCTCGACCGGCTGGTGGACGACGGCAACACCGTCCTGGTGATCGAGCACGACCTCGACGTGGTCAAGCGGGCGGACTGGGTGGTCGACCTCGGGCCCGGTGGCGGCCGGCGGGGCGGCGAGATCGTGTACGCCGGGACGCCGCGCGGCCTGCTGTCGGCGCGCGGTTCGGCCACGGCCGACTGCCTGCGGGACTCACTCGACGGCCGACCGGCTGCGGCCTCGGCCGACGGCCGACCGGCTGCGGTCTCAGTTGACGGCTGACTGTCTGCGGTCTCAGTCGACGGTGCGCTGTAGCAGGCCCCAGGTGAATTCGGCGACCGTCGCACGCGGTTCGCCGTCCGCGTCGGGCGCCGTGAACGCGAGCCGCCAGCGGGTGGGGGCCGTGCCCTCCATCGGGCGGGCCGGGGCGAACGCGCGGGCCACCTCGTCGACCGTGCAGGACCAGGGGACCAGATCGGCGGTCGTCCGCAGGGCGGGGGCGGCGGCGCCCGGCGCCCGGACGAGCCACGCGTTCCACGCGGTGCCCTGCGGACCGGTCAGCACCTCGAACCGCAGATCGGGCCAGAGCGGTACGGGCCAGGTCAGCGCCTCGCAGGTCAGGTCGCCGATGCGGCGGGCGGTGACGGACTCGGGACGGCCGAGCAGCGAGCGGTAGCGCCGCACCGCGCCGCGCGACCGGGGCGAATGGGCCCACGCCTGCCAGCGGCGGTTGGCCTCCCGCAGCTCGGCACGCGAGGCACCGAGGGTACGCAGCGCGTCCTCGACCAGGCCTGGCTGGTGGTCGGCCATGCGGCGCAGCAGGACGAGCTGGAAGGCGCGGGGGCCGTCGGCGGGCCCGCCGGGGCCGCCGCCGGATCCGTCGCCCGGGCCGTTGTCAGTGGTGGGGTTCATGATGGACATGTTCGCGGACGGCGGGTCCGGGCGGGCCCTGGCGAGGCTCGTCGGGTGGGCGTTCGTCCGGGGGCAGGCGGCGCAGGATGGCTTCGTGTTCGGTCTCGGTGACCTGTTCACCGGAGGAGGGGAGGAGCTGGGGGATGTTGTCGACAATGGGGTAACGGCGGCGCAGCCGCGGGTTGTAGAGGATCTCGTCCGGGAGGAGGAGGGTGAGCGGGCCCTTGTCGATCGGGCAGGCGAGGATCTTCAGCAGGGGGTCGTCGGGGGTCACGGCTCAGCTCCTTGGGAGGGGGTGGAGGGGGAAGGGGAGGACGCATCTGGTGCCGGTGCCGGTGCCGGTGCCGGTGCCGTTTCCGGTTCTGGTTCCGGTGGTGGGGTGTCCTGGCGGGGCAGGGCGAGCAGGACGAGGACGGCGACCGCGGTGCCGCCTAGGCGCAGGCCCAGACGCAGGGGATCGGAGGGCAGTGGCTCGCCGAAGGCGACCGTGCCGCAGGCGACAGTGAAGACGCAGGTCACGGTGGTACAGACGGGGACGATGAGGGAGGCACGGCAGCGCTGGAGCGCGGTCTGCGACAGCACCAGGCCCACCGCGCCGGTGAAGAGCAGCAGATACGGATACGGGGAGGTGAACACGTCACGGAGGGCGCCCGCCGGGTCGTGGGCGCTCAGCAGTCCGGAGACGCCCTTGATGGCGAGCGAGCTGACGCCGTAGAGCAGGCCGACGGCCACACCGTAGGGGACGCCCGAGGTGGGCTGGCGGTGGCGGCGCTTGGCGCGCCGTTCGGCGGACCCGTACAGCCACAGTCCCGCGGCCAGCGAGGGCAGGGCGATGGCGAGCAGGGTGCCGGTGGGCGCGGTGCGGGTGACGGTACCGGCGCCGCTGCCCTGGAGCGACCCGACGACCATGCCGAGCGCGAGCAGGATCGCCAGGATGCTCTGGCGTTCGCGGCCGGTGGTGCGCTCACCGAGGAAGACCGACGACAGGAGGAGCAACAGGACGAGACCGGAGACGAAGATGCCCTGGGCCGCGGCGATGGGGAGGGTGCGGTAGACCGCGAGCTGGGCGGCGAAACCGGCGGCGAGGGCCAGTGAGCCACCGATCCACAGCGGGCTGCTCAGCAGGTGGCGCACGAGCCGGGCGGGCCGGCGGGTGTTCAGCGCGGGCAGCGCGGACAGGGCGCGCTTCTCCAGCACGAACCCGGTGCTGTACAGGACGTTGGCGAGCAGTGCGGCCGCCACGCCCCACCACAGCACTGCCCTACTCCCTTCTCCGGCGGGCATGGACGAGCAGGACGGAGGCCAGCGAAGGCAGACGGCAGGCGGCGCGGTCCAGGGGCCGCAGCGGACGCGGCACGTCGTGGTACGGCGCCCCCGCGATCCGTACGACCTCGAAGCCGCAGGCCGGCAGGAAGCCGCGCAGCGCGCGGGCGGTGTAGAGACGCAGATGGCCGACGACCTGGGTGCCGGGCCGTCCGTGGATGCCTCGCATGCTCACCTCCGAGAAGACGGGCTGGACCCCCGCCAGGAGGAGTCCGCGGTTGTACCAGGCAGCGAGATTGGGGGTGGAGAGCATCAAGTGACCGCCGGGACGCAGCACCCGGCGCAGTTCGTCGAGGGCCGCGTCGGGATCGACGAGGTGCTCGATGACCTCGCTGAAGAGGACGGCGTCGGCGCTGCCGTCCGCGAACGGCAGCCCCCGTCGCCGAGTTCACCCCGTACGGCGTACGGAACCCGGGCCGTGGCGCGGCGCAACGCGTCCTGCGACCAGTCGACGCCGATGATGCGGTGCCCGGCCAGGACCCGGACCGCGACGGCGGCCGCGCTCCCGTCGCCGCACCCGACGTCCAGGACGGTGGCCGGTGGCGCGTCCGGACGTACCGGGCCCAGCGCCCGGGCCAGCATCAGCGCCTGGCGGTGGCTGCGGGCGTCACCGGAGGCGACGGGTACGGCGGGGTTCTCGTAGAAATCCCGGAGGGCGTGCCGGTGTTCGCGGTCCGCCGCGGGCCGTGGGGTGTCGGTGTCCCGCGCGGTGGCGGCCGCCTGCCGGGTCACGGGGCAGTGCCTTCCGGGCGGTTCGTGCCACCCGTGCGACCCGTGCCATCCGTGCGGTCTGTGCGACCCGTGTGGTCCGTGCGACCCGTGTGGTCTTCTCCGGCCCCCGGCGTCCAGGACGTGGCCGCGAGCGACTGGGCGAAGAGGGCGCCCAGGCGGGCGCCCGCCTCGTCGTCCAGGAGCGCGTGCGACCAGCGCAGCGCCAGTTGGACGCGCCCGCCGACGGAGACGGTGGTGACGGTCAGGCCGCGGGGCATACGGGCCGGAGCCGAGAACCACACGGCGGTGGGGCGCCCCGCGTCCCCGAAGTCGAGCGGGTACGGGATGCGGCCGATGTTGGACAGCAGCGTGGTGGACGCCAGGGGCGCGGCGGCCGTGCGCAGCGCCCGCGTGAGGACGCCGCGCGCGCCGACCGGGAGCACCGGCGCGGTCAGCAGCGCGGCGCCGAGTCCGAGTTGGGAGCCCGGCGCGGCCTTCAGGGAACGGGTGCGGGCGGCGGTGCGCCGCAGCAGCCGGGCGACCGCCGCCGGGTCGGGCGGGTCGGCCGTGAGCAGCGCCGCGTCCTGTTCCTCCTCCGGGCCGAAACCGACGGAGACCAGCCGGGTGCCGTTGCCGATGGGCATGTCCGTACCGCGCGGGCGGTCATCCACCGGCATGGTCACCACGACGGGGGCGCTCGGGCGCCCGTGGACGTGGTTCCAGCGGGCCACCATCAGGCAGGTGGCGACGAGAAGCTGATCGTTGACGGTGAAGGCGGCGACGCCGTCGACGCGGGGCGGCCGGGCCGGGACGGGCAGCTCGGTGATGAGCATCCCGTTGCCCCGGGCGCTCGAACCGCCCTGGCTGCCCGCGCTCCGGGGCCCGCGTTCGGCGGCGATCCGTACCGGCCTGGCCAGGCGGTGGCCGCCGAGCGGCGGTGTGTCCTGGGGAGCGCCGCCCGTGGGAACCCCGGGCGCGCGGACGGGCGGTGGCGCGGGGGAGTTGTCGGCGCCTCCGTAGAGCTGGGCGGCGGTGGCCAGCACCCGCAGGCAGGCCGGGCCGTCCAGTGCGGTGTGGTTGATGGTGACGAGCAGTACCGTGCCGCCGTTCCCGTTCCCGTCTGCGGAGGCCCCGTCCTCGCTTCCCTCTCCGACCTGCCCCCGCTCGACCACCTCCAGACGCACCGGCGGCGAGGCGTCCAGCGGCGGGCAGTCGGCCAGGGCCCGCTCCCGGGCCCGTTCGAGGGCGTCCGGGCCCGGTGGTGGGAAGACGACCGGGTCCACGTCCGGTACGCCGGTCAGCTCCCACTCGTACCGGCGCCGCCACCAGCGGTGCGGTGCCTGCCGCATCAGGATGCGGGGGTGTCGGCACAGTGCCTCACGGAACGCAGCCCGCAGCCGGTCGGGGTCCGGCCGTCCGGGCAGGTGCACCTCGATGTGCACGGTCTCCGGTTCGTCGTCCGTGAGGCAGTGCCGGGTGATCTCGTCGACCACCGGGAACGGGATGCGCCGTACGGGCCGGTCCGCCGCGCGGGGCGGCCCGTCCTCGGCCGGTGGTTCCCGCCGTGCCGGTTGCAGTGCGGTCATCGAGTGGGTCCCTCCCCGCTCCGGTCCGGTGAAGTGCCGTGAGGTGGTGGTGCGTCGTTCGGTGATGTGTCGCTCGGTGGCATGTCGTTCAAGAGCGTGTCGCTCGGAGGCGTGTCGTTCGGGGGCGCGGCGCCCGGGGGCGCGGCACCTGGGGATGGCTCGCCGTGCGGAGACTCGCTACCCGTGGGCGGCTCGCCGCCCGAAGGCGCCGCGCTCTCCGACGCCACGCCACGCCGCCGCCGTCGCCTGGGCAGCGGCGGTGCCGGCGGCCCCGACGCCATCGGCCCGGAGACCGGCGGCATGGCTACCGTTTCCGCTTCCTCCGCCAACTCCGCCTCCCCCGAGGCCCCGCCCCACCCCCGCCCGCGCCCCACGCCGCGCCCACGAACCCGGCACCGTCACCACCGCGGCCGCCAGCGCCAGCAGCGCCAGTGCCTGCGCCGTGGCGCTGAAGGCCCCGGCGTCGGCGGCGGCCGGTTCGCCCGCGCCGAGCGCCGCCGTGACGCCGGCGCCCACCATGGCCAGCAGCGAGACCGGCACCAGGAGCCCCGGCCGGAACCGGGCCGCCAGTGCCAGCAGCGGCACGATCACGGCGTACGGCCCGGAGGCGAGGGCCACGACCACGGTGAGGGCGACGACGCCCAGCACCCAGGAGGGCGAGGGGGCGCCTGCGGTTCCGGCGGCGGCGTGCGCGGTGTGCGGCGCACCAGGGCGGAACCGATGAGTACGACGATGCCGAGCGCGCCGCCGAGCAGTCCGAGGTCGTACGTCGTGGCGGGCGCGTACGAGAGTTTCACGAGCCCGCCTCGGCCCGCCGGGATCAGGAACCCCTGCTGCCAGCCGTCGAGCCGGACCGGCGACAGCTCACGCCCGTCGAGCGTCGCGTGCCAGCCGTCGTTGGCGTTCTCGTACATCTGGAGGTACGCGGCGGCACCGGTGCCGACCTGCACCGACCGCTGGTCGCCTGCCCAGTCCTCGGCCGTCACGGTCCGCCGTTCGCTCGCGGGCGCGGGGGCGCTGCCCCGGCTGAGGGTGACGTCCGTCAGCGCCAGCGGGCCCTGGTCGCCGGCCTCCACCCGGTGTTCGCCGGAGGGGAGTTCGAGGTTTCCGTCGCGTGCTTCGCCCGCGCACAGTCCGACGTCGACGGGTCGGCGTTCGGTCAGGTCGCGGACGTACCCGGAGGCCTTGGTGGCGTGCAGGGTGCCGTCCACGGCCAGCGGCGGGCCCTGGCCGCACGCCAGCGAGAACCGGTCGGTGGCCGAGGGGGCGGGGTGCGCAGCGCCTCCAGCTGGGGGATGTAGACCTCGCTGAGGCCGACGGGCAGTTGCAGGGCCTGGTCGGCGACCGGGTTGTGGACGGTGAGTTCCTTGACCTTGCTGATGGTGATGTCGAGGCGGTCGGTGGTGATGGGGTCGAAGCGGGCCTGGCCGTTCTCGTCGACACCGGCGGTCGCGGCGCCGTCGGGGGAGTTGACCAGGATCTGTTCGGGGCGGGTGGAGATGCCGCCGGCCGCGGCCAGCACGATCTGGCTGATGGGCCGCTTGCCCGGCCAGCGCAGGTGCAGGGTGGGCCGGTCGCCCGCGATCCAGGCGGTGGTCAGGTCGCCGTCGACGAGGTTGCGGGGGCTGAGCGAGCGGCCGGAGCCGAAGCTGGTGGAGTCGGCGGTGACGGTGACGCGTTCCTTCTGGCGGGGGGCGCGCGGTCCAGGAGATGGTCGAGTTCCGGCCCCGGTACGGCCACGGCCTTGGCCGACACCTCGTACGACGCGCTCGTGCCCGTACGGAACTGGCGGTGCAGTCCTGCCTCGGCGGAGGCCGGCGAGAGGCCGCCGGGGTCGCTGCCGCGGTGCAGGGAGTACGTGGCGGAGGGCGCCGTGGACTTCTCGGCGTCCGTCGGGAGTCGCAGCAGCCGGGTGACCCGCACGTCCGGTATCTCCACCTCGGAGAAGCCCGCGCCGGACAGCCCGGCGCGCGGCGTCTGCGACCCGGTGATGGTGATCTCCAGCCACTTCGCGACCCCGGCCGGTGCTCTGACCTGCTGCTTCGTGCCGTCGGTGAGCAGTTGGCTCTCGACGCTGCCCCGGTCGGTCCGGACGCGTACGGAAGTCGGCGCCGCCCGCATGCCGTCACCCGGGAGCGGCGTCAGCGCGATCCGGGACGGTACGGACGTGGGCCGGGTGAAGCCGATCCGCAGCCACTGGCCGACCGGTTCGCCCGCGCTGCCCTCGGCCCAGCCGGTGTCCGGGTCGCCGTCGAAGGCGTGCACCGGGTCGTACTGCGGCAGGTGGAACAGCCAGTTGCCGCTGCTGGAGGCGGTGACGGAGGAGGCGCCGCGCAGCACCCCGGTGGTCTGGTGGCCGATGCCCTCGGCCGGCAGGATCTGCCGCGGCGGGCGACCGGGGTCCTGGACGCTGTCCGGGGGATTCCGCTCCCCGGGCGCGTACGTGTACGACGTGTTGGAGTTGACCAGTCCGAACCGGGTGTCGGCACGGCGCAGCCCGTCGCCGGTCAGCTGGAGCGGCGGGGTGCCGACGCCCGGGTGATTGTCGCCGGTCAGCACGGCCGGCCGGTGGCGCAGCGTGGGGTCGGCGGACAGCGGGAGCAGTGCCTCAGGGCCTCCGCTGACCTGCGCGGTGTCCGCCACGGGCCGGGCGGTGACCGGGCCGGGGCGCGGGGTGTCCACCGGTTCGTAGACCTCCACCGAGCGCTGGCGCGGGTACAGGCCCTGGATCTGTACGGGGGTGCCGGGGGCGATCTTCCCGTCCGTGGTCAGCGGCCCGAACGCGGCGACCCGGCGGTAGCCGGACGCCTCCAGGGTGCGCTTGACGGTCTGCGTCGGCACGTACCCGATCTGGTCCGGGTCGAGGTCGTTGCGTACGACGACGTCGTACAGGCCCGCCCGGCCCAGGAAATCGCGCAGCCCCGGGACTTCGGAGCCGGACAGCAGCGCCTGTTCCACGGCGTCCATGGCGCGCCGTACGCCGGGCGTCCCGAAGGGCACGTAGTCGCGCTGCGCCCACCGGGAGCGGGCGAGCACGTCCAGGGGCTGGTCGATCGGGGAGCCCCAGGTGTAGACGCCGTGCGCGGTGGCGGGGACGACGAGGGCGCGGTTGTCGGGGGTGTTCTTCTTCAGCCAGTCGGCGGTCCGCTCCCAGGCGTCCGGCAGCTTCTTGAAGGCGCCGGGCTGGAGGACGGTCCCGTTGAGGAACGGCAGGGCGAGCGCGGGCACGGTCAGCAGCGCGACGACCAGCGGGAGGTGGCGGCGCCCGGGAACGCGCCGGGTGCCGCGCCGCTCACCGGCCACCCCGACGAGGTGCGCCAGGCCGAACGCGAGCGCCAGCGCCAGGCCGGGACCGAACTTGTAGATGTTGCGGAACGGCCGCAGCCAGCCGTCGAGCCAGTCCTGCCACACCCCGTGGAACGGGCCGCCCAGCGCACCGGCGTACCCGGTGAGGCAGATGCCGGCCACCACCAGCACGGTCAGCAGCAGCCAGCGCCGCTCCGGCGCGTCCCGGCGGGCCAGCCCGGCCAGGCCCAGCGCGGCGGCCAGCGCGGAGCCGAGGATCGCGGCGGCGCCCGCCGCCATGGTCCAGCCGGCCGGCAGCCAGGGCTCGCCGAAGTTGAGGTAGCCGGTCCAGTTGCCGGCGCCGCGCAGCAGTTCGGTCGCCGACATGGTGCCGGTCGTGGTGTTGGCCTGCTCGACGTACGGCATGAAGTTCTCGCCGTACACCCCGAGCAGCAGCAGCGGTACGGCCCACCACGCGGTCGCCAGGACGACGCCCGGAATCCACCACGCAAGCAGCGCTCTGCGCCGGGCGCCCGTACGCGACAGCACGTACAGCAGGACGGGTAGCAGCGATGCCAGCGTCGATGCTGCGTTGACGCCGCCCATGAAGGGGATGAGCAGCGCCGAGCGGGTGGCGGCCAAGCGCGCCGACGCGCGGTGGTCGGTCAGCGGCAGCAGCACCCAGGGGAGCAGCGCGCCCGGCAGCGCGGCGGCGGAGGTGGAGCCGATGACCATGGTGAACGTCGGCCACAGCGCGTACGCGGCGGCGGCGAGCAGCCGGGCCGGCGGCGTGCCGACGCACAGCCGTTCCGCCAGCCGCAGCGCGCCCCAGAAGGCGGTGGTGACGATCAGCGACATCCACAGCCGCTCGGCGAGCCACACCGGCAGATGCACGAGGTCCGTCAGCGCGTAGTACGGCAGGGACGGGAACGCGTAACCGACGTACTGGTCCGTGATGCCGCCGAAGCCCGCCCGGTCGTGCCAGAGCTGTCCGAGGTCGCCCAGGAACCGCCAGGGGTCGGTGGTCACCCCCAGCTTCGTCTCGAAGGTCATCTTCCCGGCGGTCGGCGCGAGGAAGAGCACGAAGGTGACGGCCCAGAACGCCAGCAGCCAGCGCCGGGACCGCGGCGGCCCGGGCGGCGGCGCGCCCGGCGCGGACGCCGGGGTGCCTCCGGCGTCCGGCGATCCGGGCTCCGAGCTGGACACGAGCGTCTGGGTCATGGCAACCGCCGCAGGATGAGGAGAAGGTTCCAGGTGGCTACTTCACGTACGCCCGGCAGGCGCGGGATCGTTTCGGCGAGGAACGGCGCGTACCGGGAGCGGGCCGTCACGATCCACACGTCGTCCCGCGCCCTGATCTGCCGCAGCGTCCGGCCGACGTGCAGTACGAACAGGTTCTCGCCCAGGGTGTGCTTGGCGGCCCGGCCGGTACGCCGCCGGTAGCGCTCGCGGGCCCGCCGGGCGCCCAGGTAGTGCCACGGCGCCATCTCGTGCCCGCCCCAGGGGGACAGCCAGTTGGTGAACGACAGATAGATCAGACCGCCGGGCCGGGTGACCCGCACCAGCTCGCTGAGGAAGGTCTGCGGGTCCGCCACGTGCTCCAGGACGTTGGAGGAGAAGCACACGTCGGCGGTGCCGTCGGCCAGCGGGAGGAGGTAGCCGTCGGCGAGCACCGCGCCGCTCGGGGGCGCCCGCGCGCGGCCAGTTCGCGCGGGTCGGGCTCGAAGAGATAGCCGTGCGCGCCGCGGCGCCGGAACTCCTCGGTGAAGTGCCCGCTGCCGCCGCCGATGTCCGCCACGACCCGGCCCTTCAGCGGCTCGTACCGCTCGATCTGGTCGGCGGCGTCCCGGGCGAGCAGGCCGTAGCAGTGCTCGGGGTCGTGCTGCTCGCGCAGGAAGGCGCGGAAAAGGGTGAGAGATCTGCGCAGGGAAGGGTCCCGCACCTCAGCATCACCGCCTGGCGGGAAGGTCGAGGTGAGCCTCGGCGTACGACTCGGCCGCCACGGCGCGGAAGCTGCGGACCGTGCCGCTCCACCGGAAGCGCGCGGCGCGCTGCGCGGCGGCGGCACCCAGGGCCTGCCGGCGCGGGTGGCTGAGCGCCAGCGTGCACCAGTGCGCGGCGAACGAACTCTCGCCGCGCGCCAGCAGCCCGGTCACCCCGTCGTCGACCGAGTCGCGCAGTCCGGGGATGTCGAACCCGACGGCCGGGGTGTGCCGGGCGGCCGCCTCCATGACGACCAGGCCCCAGCCCTCGACGAGCGACGGGTGCAGCAGAAGCCAGGCGCGGCAGAGGAGTTCGTGCTTGTCCTGCTCGCTGATCCGGCCGGTGAAGTGCACGTCGGGACCGGCCATGGCCGTCAGCCGGTCGCGCTCGGGACCGTCACCGACGATCACCAGCCGGCCGCCGGTGACCGGCCGCACCCGCTCCCACAGGCGCAGCAGCAGATCGACACGCTTGTACTCGACCAGCCGGCCCATGGCCAGGAACAGCGGCTCCGGCGCCTCGGGGAGCGGCGGCCCCGGCTCCTCCACCCCGTTGTGCACCAGCCGGATACGCTCCCGCTCCACGCCGAGCCCGCGCAGCGCGGCGGCGGTCGAGCCCGACACGGCGACCATGAGGTTGCCGCGGTGGGTACCGGCCAGCGCCCAGTGCTCCAGCCGGCGGCCGAGCCGGGCGGCGGGCGCGGGGTAGCGCATGCCCCACAGGTCCGTGTGGACGTGGTTGACCAGGCACAGCGTCGGTCCGGTGTGCCACAGGGGAGCCAGGTACGGCATGCCGTTGCAGACCTCGACCAGCAGGTCGCACGCGCCGACCCGGCGGCTGAACTGCCGCCGTACCCGCAGGAAGTGACCGGCGTCGCCGCCCGCGGAGACCACCCGGTAGCCGCGGTCGGCCGCGGGGCCGCCGCACAGCAGGGTGACCTCGTGGCCGTGCGCGGTCAGGCCTTCGGCGATGCGGTCGACGAGCAGTTCGGAGCCGCCGGCGGCGGGGTTGCCGAGGTCGCGGCGGGCGAGGAAGACGATGCGGCGGGGGAGTGGGGGTGCGGGGTGGTCGGGAGTGGGGGATGGGGTGGAGTGGGTGGGAGGTGCGAGGTGTGCGGGAGGTTCGTGGCGGGCGGGCTTTGCTGAACGTGCGGATGATTCCTGGCGTGCGGGCGGTGCGGGCGGTGCGGGCGGTGCGGGGTGTGCGGGCGGTTCGTGGCGTGCGGGTGGTGCGGCGGACAAGGACGGTCGTACGTGCTGGGGCATGTGCGCTCCAACTCGTCTCAGGGTGCGGTACCAGTGGTGTGGGGGGACGTACTGCGTACTGAGTCGTGCGGACCTGCCGGCCTGAGGCTGCGGACGGGGGGACGGGGGACGGGACAGGTACGGGGGACGAGGACCGGTGCGGGGACGGGGACGCGGGTGGGTGAGCTGGATAGTTTTCGCCGCCCTGTTCGATGCGGCTACTCACCGGCGTGACAATTTCCGCCCCGGCTCCGCCTGACGCCTCATCACTTCGCGCAGGATCAGCTGAACCGCCGCCTCCCGCGCACCACCAGCACCACTCCGAAAAGCGTCGCCCCGCCGCCCGCCACCGCCGCCGCGAGCGGCGCCGTCTCGCCGACCGTCTTGAGCCGGGTGCTGTCCGAGTCCGCCAGCTCCACCTGCTTGCGCTGGGTCGCGGGCGTGAACTCCAGCCCCGAGCCGCGCAGCAGCGTCATCGCGTCGGTGCGCGCGCCGGGCGCCCGCAGCGTCTTGTGCGGCGAGATCGTCGCGTTGATGATCCGGCCGGTGCGCGGCTCGACGATCAGCTCGATCCCACTGTTCGCGTACCACTCCTCGGCCTGCACCTGGCCCTGCGCCGGCCGCCCGACCAGCCGCCCCGGCACCTGCCGGCTGCCCGTCCTGGCGGGCGCGACGGTCCCGGTGAAGCGGTAGCCCTGGTACCCCTGTACATGCTTGGTGCCGGCGAAGCGGAGCGGGACCGCGGCGCCGAGCGTGCTGTCCCACCAGCGGTAGGTCCGGCGCTGCACGTCGAAGGGGAATTTCAGGTACGCGTCCCCTTCGAAGCGGGTCGGTGCTTCTTCGCAGCAGTGCACCGGAGCGTTGGTGCGCCGGTCGGTGACCCACCGTTCCCGCGTCCACTGGAACGCCTTGCGCGGATCCTTCAGCTCCAGGGTCTCCGGGGTGTCGACCGTCGTGGACACGTCCCACACGGCCCGCCCGCTGCGCTCGCTCGCTGCCACGTCCCCCAGCACGTGCCGGGTGATGGTGATCTTCTGCCGGTTCTTCGGGCGCAGCGTCTCGGTGTCGAAGTAGCTGCCGGTGCCGGTGAAGACGGTGGTCACGTCGACGTCCACCGGGGTGCGCTGGGCGCGCGGCGCGACGTACCAGGCGAGCATCGGGGCGAGCACCAGAAGGAAGACGCCGAGGCCCAGCAGGACCAGGGAAAAGGGTGAGGCGGTCTTACGCATACGGGCACTCCTGAGGGCGGCGGGGGCAGTGCGCGTGCGGCGTGGCGGTGGTCCGGGTGAACGGGCGGGAACCGTAGGCGCATCCTTGACATGCCGTCAATGCCCCCACACACTCGGCAGGCACCGCGGCCGCCGCGGCCCGGCGTCCCGTCGGCGCGGTACGGCACCGCGGCCGCCGCCGTGCGGCCCCGCGTGCGCCCGAGGCCGTTCGTGGACCGGGCCGGACCGGTGCGCCGCGCAACCCTCGACGTACCCGCCACCGAAGGGGCCCGCCGCGCCATGCACAGACTGCTCGCCGCCGTACTGACCTCGCTGGGCGCCGCCGCCCTGGCCGTGGGCGCCTCCCTCGGCATCGTCGCCGCCCTGGACGCCACGCCGGAACAGCCGAACGTGCCTCTGGTGACCTTCGACCGGACGCCTTAGGGGAGGCCGCAGGCGTGGTGGAGACCGTCCGCTCGGCCTGGCGTGACGTACCTCCGGGGCAGGTGCGGGAGTTCGCCGCGCGCGCTCTGGACGAGGTCCCGGCGCTCGCCCAGCGCATCCTGGCGGAGATCCGCCGCGAATACCCACAACTGCCGTTGGCCTTGGACGAGTACGGCGAGCCGCGCGCGCTGGTCGGCATCCGGCAGTCGCTGGAGCACTTCGTGGAGCACATGTCCGCCGGCTTGGACAGTCCGCACGTCCACCCGCGCATCTTCCAGGAGTTCGGCCGCGGCGCGGGCATCCAGGGCCGGAGTCTGGACGCCCTGCAAGCCATCTACCGGCTGGGCGTACGGCTGGCCTGGCGACGGCTGGCCGAGATCGGACAGCAGGTGGCGATTCCGGCCCCCGCCATGTACGAACTGGCCGAATCGGGTTTCGAGTACCTGGACGGGCTGGTCGCCGAATCGGTAAGGGGCTTCGCCGAGGCCGCGGCCCGCCAGGCGGGGGAACGGCTGCGGCACCAACGACGCCTCATGGAGCAGCTGTTCGCGGCCGGAGCGCGCGCACACACCGCGCCCGCGCTCACCGACCGCGCCGCTCGGATCGGCTGGGCGCTGCCCGCACAGGTCGCCGTGGCCGTACTGCTGCGTCCCGCCCGTGAGTCCGTGGCGCCCGCCGTCGGTACGGACGTCCTCTTGGACATGGAGTGCGAGCGGCCCCGCATGGTGGTGCCGGAGCCGGACGCCGCCGGGCGCAGGGAACTGATCCAGCGCGCCACGGCGGGGTGGTCGGGCGCGCTCGGCCCGGCCGTACCACTGGCGCACGCGGCCAAGTCGCTGCGCTGGGCCAACACCGCGGTCGATCTGATCGAGCGGGGCCTGCTGCCGGCCGGGCAGCTGCTGCACTGCACCGATCACACCGAGGCGCTGGTCCTCCTGCCGCCCGAGGAACTGATCGAGGACCTGACCCGGCGGCGGCTGGAGCCCCTGGCGCACTGCGGCCCCACCCATGGCCGCCGGCTGGCCGAGACCCTCCTCGCCTGGCTGGAGACGCGCGGCGGCGCGCCCGAGGTGGCCGCCCGGCTCGGTGTCCACCCGCAGACCGTGCGCTACCGATTGCGTCAGATACGCGAGTTGTGGGGCGACGAGGTGGACGATCCGGACCGCCGCTTCGAACTGGAACTGGTGCTGCGGGCCCGGCGGCTGCGCGGTGAACTCAGTGTTCCGGGCGGCCCTCCCGGCCGTCGCTGAACACCTCGAAGCCGTCCAGCAGCCGGGCCAGACCGAACTCGAACAGCGCGTCCAGTTGGAGCATCCCCGCGTCGTCCATGTCATCGACCCCCGCGTACATCGGGAATGAACCGGACTCCACGATCCGCTCGTACTCCGGCTCCAGCGAGGCCATCCACTGGTCCTGGTCCATACCGGTCTGCTGCTCGGCCTCCAGGTCCTCCTCCATGGCCACCGCCGTGCCGCGTACGTGGTTGAGCAGCGTCAGAGCCAGCCGCAGCTTGGTCAACGGATCGAACCGGGTCGCCCCCATGGTCCACTCGATGAGGGTCATCGCGTGCGGCAACGGCTGCGGGCGGGTGATCGACAGCCACTGGGCGACCCACGGATGCCGCTGGTAGAGCTGCCACTGGAGGCGGGCTCCGGCCTCCATCCGCGCGCGCCAGTGCCGCGGCGCCGGGGCGGGCAGTTCGATCTCGGCGAAGGTGGCGTCCGCCATCAGCATGACCAGCTCGTCCTTGTTCGCCACGTGACGGTAGAGCGCCATGGAGGAAGCGCCGAACTCGGCGGCCACACGGCGCATCGACAGCGAGCGCAGCCCTTCGGCGTCGGCGATCCGGACGCCGGCCCGCACGATGCGGTCGCGGCTGAGGGCGGGGGCTGGGGCTGGGGGGCGGCGGGGAGAGGGTGACGGCTGCTGCCGCGTGGCCGGGGCGCGGGCCCATGGTGCGTACGCGCCTCCGCCCCGGCCCCCGCCCCCGTCTCCGCCACCACCGTGCCCACCCCCGGCACCGCCCTGACCAGGCCCTCCTGACGCAGTGTCGTCAGGACCTTGGTCGCGGTCGCCATCGCCACACCCCACTCCTGGGTGATCCGCCGGGTCGAGGGCACGCGGTCGCCCGCGGCCAGTTCGCCCGTATCGATACGCCGCCGGATCTCCGCGACGATGCGGCGGTACGGCGGGGTGGCGGAACGGTTCGTGGCGGGGGTGGCTGAACGGTCCATGGTGGCGGCCTCCGGCTCTCCGTACTAGTGCACCAGGGGCCTGTGAGCGTAGCAAGGCGGCGACAGCGCCGGTGGGGGCAGGGCAGGCGCACTAGTGTGATGCACCTCCAATCCTCCTGATGGGCCTAAGGTTTGCGCTGTAAGCGTGCCCTGTCTACCTTCCTGGCTATGACGTTTACTCCGTATACACCTCCGCCGCGTGCCGGGCGCCGCGAGTGGACCGCGCTGGTGGTGCTCCTGCTGCCCTGCCTGCTGGTCTCGATGGACGTCTCGGTGCTCTACTTCGCCGTACCGTTCCTCTCCGCCGAACTCGCGCCCAGCGGCGTCGAACAGCTGTGGATCCTCGACGTCTACGGCTTCGTCCTGGCCGGCCTCCTGATCACCATGGGCGCCCTCGGCGACCGCATCGGCCGCCGCAAGCTGCTGCTCACCGGCGCCGTCCTGTTCGGCGTAGCCTCGGCGCTGGCGGCCTACGCGCAGACCCCCGGCATGCTCATCGCCGCCCGCGCGGTGCTCGGCGTCGGCGGCGCCACCCTCATGCCGTCCACCCTGGCCCTGATCCGCAACCTCTTCCACGACGCCGGGCAGCGCGGCAAGGCCGTCGCGATCTGGTCCGGCGGCATGATGGGCGGCATCGCGCTCGGTCCGGTGCTCAGCGGGGTGCTGCTGGAGCACTTCTGGTGGGGCTCGGTCTTCCTGATCAACGCCCCGGCGATGGTGCTGCTGCTCGTGGCCGGGCCCCTGCTGCTGCCCGAGTTCAAGAACCCGGCGGCGGGCCGCTTCGACCTGCCGGGCGCGCTGCTCTCCCTGGCGGCGATGCTCCCGGTCGTCTACGGCATCAAGGAACTGGCCCGCAACGGCTTCGAGACGCTGCCCGCACTGGCCGTCGCGGCCGGACTGCTGGCCGCCGCCGCGTTCGTACGCCGCCAGCGCACCGCCCGGCACCCGATGCTGGACCTGGAACTCTTCCGCCACCGCGGCTACTCGGGCTCCGTCCTGATGAACCTGCTGGCGATGTTCGCGCTGGTCGGCAGCGCGGTCTTCTTCACCCAGTACCTCCAGTCCGTACGGGGCATGAGCCCACTGGAAGCCGCCCTGTGGAACGTGGTGCCGACCCTCGCGGTCGGCGGCATGGCCCCGGCCGCGACCGCCCTCGCCCGCCGTACGGGCCGGGCGTTCGTCATCGCCGGCGGCTTCCTGGCCGCCGCCGGAGGGTTCCTGTGGGTGTCCCGGGTGGCGGCGGACACACCGCTGTGGATCGTGCTGCTCGGCGCCAGCGTCTACGCGGCGGGGCTGGTCATGGTGATGTCGCTCGGCACCGAACTGGCCCTCGGTGTCGCCCCGCCGCAGCGCGCGGGCTCGGCCTCCGCCGTCCTGGAATCCGGCTCCGAACTGGGCGGCGCCCTGGGTCTGGCCTTCCTGGGCACCCTCGGCAACGCCGTCTACCGCGGCGAGATCGGCAGCGCCGTCCCCGGCGGGCTGCCCGCGGGCGCGGCGGACACCGTACGGGAAACCCTGGCCGGAGCCGCGGCAGTCGCGGGGGAACTGCCGGGGCGGGCCGGAGAGGCGCTGCTCACGGCGGCCCGTACGGCGTTCCTCTGCGGCCTGCACGTGGTGCTGCTCGGTGCGGCAGCCGTGATGGTCCTGGGCGCGCTGCTGGCCGTGGCGCTGCTCAGGGGCGTACGGACGCAGTCCCCGGAGCCGGGGGAGGAGGCGACCGGGTGCGGACCGGACACGGACAGGCACGAGTCCGCCGACCCCGACACCGTCGACACCGCTTCCGCTTCTGCCTCCGCTTCTGCCTCCGCTTCCGCTTCCGCCTCTGCCGACGCCGCGTCCGTCGGCCCCGCTTCCCCCGCCACCTCCATCACCCGAAGCTGACCCGCTCCAGCCAGGAATCCAGCAGTTCCACATCACCACCGATCACGATGCCGGGGCTGCGGGCGGGCAGCCGTCGGTAGAGGACCAGGAGCAGGTCGGTCAGCGGACCGCTGACGGTGACGGCGGCCTCCGCACGCGGCGCGTGGCGCCAGGTGATCGCCGCGCCGGTGAGGTCGACCAGCCACTCGGCGGCCGTCCCCGGTGCCGTACCGGTGGCCCGGAAGCGCAGCGTGCGGCCGGGGCCGAGGAGTTCCCGCAACTCCGGGCGGTGATCGAGGGTCTGTGGCTGCGCGGCCAGCTCCAGCCACTCGCCGAAGCAGTCGGCGGCGGTCTCCTCGCCGAGCGTGAACGGCGCGCCCTCGGCCAGGAAGGCGTCGGCGCGGTGGATCACCGTCTCGTTGGCCATCCGACGGGCGAAGAACGCGGCCGCCGGGCCCAGCCGGGGCACGGGAACCCAGGCTTCCGCACTCGGCCCGGCGGTCCGCAGGGTTTCGGCCAGCAGGGCGGCCCCTCGCCCAGCCAGCCGTCCAGCACGGCCGGGTCCTCGTCGGCGTACGGCGACAGATCGCGGAAGTGCCCGTCGGGCGGGGGCCGTTCCGTCCCGGTGCGTATGACCTCCTCCACCCAGCGGTGGGCGCCGCCCAGATGCCGCAGCAACTGGCCGACGTTCCAGCCGGGGCAGGTGGGCACCGGGGTTCTCAGCTGGACCGCGCCCCGCACGCGCGACCTCAACAGGTCGGCCTGCTCGACGATTTCGGAGCAGTGGCGGTCGTACGTCGAAGCGTTCATGACGCCACGGTAAGTCCCGCCACTGACAACCGGCTTCGGGTCAGCTGAAGTCCAGGTCCCCCGTCCGGGTCCGCTTCAGCTCGAAGAACTTGTCGTAACCGGCGAGCAGCCGGGCGCCGTCGAAGACCCGTACGGCGTCCTCGCCACGCGGGATCGCGGTCAGCACCGGACCGAAGAAGGCCACGCCGTCGATGTGGATGGTGGGCGTGCCGACCTCCTCGCCGACCGGGTCCATGCCCTCGTGGTGGCTCTTGCGCAGCGCGTCGTCGTACTCCGTGCTGTCGGCGGCACCGGCCAGCTCGGCGGGCAGCCCGGCCTCGGCGAGCGCCTCCTCGATGACGGTGCCGTAGTCGTCCCGGCTGTCGTTGTGCAGGCGCGTGCCGAGCGCGGTGTACAGGTCGCGCAGTACGTCCTCGCCGTGCTTCTGGGCGGCGGCGATGCACACCCGCACCGGGCCCCAGGCCTTGGCCAGCAGCTCCCGGTACTGCTCCGGCAGCCCCTCGCGGCCGTCGTTGAGGACGGCCAGGCTCATCACGCGGAAGCGCAGGTCGATGTCGCGGTGGGCCTCCACCTCCAGGATCCAGCGCGAGGTGATCCAGGCGAAGGGGCAGATGGGGTCGAAGTAGAAGTCGACTGTGTGACGAGTGGCGTTCGGGGAAGACGCATTCTGATCAGTCATGACGCCACGATAGTTCGCTTCACAACTTCCGGCCGGGAGTTCGGTCGGCGGTGTCCGGCGGTGCGGCGTCCGGACGGGCGGCTTCCGGGGCGCGCCGGCCGACCGGTGTCCGCCGGCTCGCGTTCGCCCGGTCGGCGGCGCTGCTTCGGCGCTGCTCCGGGGCTATTCCGGTGTGACGCCGAGCATCCGCTGGAGCAGCTCCTTGAGCAGCGCGCGCTCCGCGACGGACAGCTCGCCGAGCGGCTCGCGCGCGAAGTCCAGGGAGTCGCGCAGCTGCGCCGCCGTCGCCCGGCCCGTCTCGGTGGGGGCGGCCAGCTTGACCCGGCGGTCGGCCGGGTCCGGGCGGCGCTCGACCAGGCCGCGGGACTCCAGCCGGTCCACGATCCCGGTCACGTTCGACGGCTCGCACTTCAGGCTCCGGGCTATCCGGCGCATCGGCATCGGCTCACGGGCGAGCAGGCCGAGAACGCGCGCCTGGGCGCCCGTGAGGGAATGCTCGGCCGCCGCGTGCTCGTACTCCTCGTGATAGCGGGCCACGACGGTGCCGATCAGCTCGACGACCTCGGCGGTCAGGTGGTCTGCGCGAGGAGTCATGACACCAGGATACCGAATTGCTTGACAACATGAAATATCGAGGAGCATTGTTGTTTCAGCACCTGAAGTATTTCGAGGAGGAGCAGCCCATGTCCGCACTGCCCACGTCCGGCCGCGAATGGCACCTGGTCGCCCGCCCGCACGGCTGGCCGAAGCCGGAGGACTTCGCGCTCCGCGAGGCCGAGATCTCCGAGCCCGGCGAGGGGCAGCTCCTCGTCCGCAACCTGTACTTCTCCGTCGACCCGTACATGCGCGGCCGGATGAACGACGTGAAGTCCTACACCCCGCCCTTCCAGCTGGACGAGCCGATGGAGGGCGGCGCGGTCGGCGAGGTCATCGCCTCCAACGCCGACGGCTTCGCGGTCGGTGACCACGTCCTGCACTTCAAGGGCTGGCGCGAGTACGCCGTGGTGGACGCCGCCAAGATCGCCAAGGTGGACGGTTCCCTGGCGCCCCTCTCCGCCTACCTGGGCGTGCTCGGCATGCCGGGCCTGACGGCCTACGCGGGCCTGCTGGAGGTCGCCTCCTTCAAGGAGGGCGACGCCGTCTTCGTGTCCGGCGCGGCCGGCGCGGTCGGCAGCGAGGTCGGCCAGATCGCCAAGCTCAAGGGCGCCTCGCGCGTCATCGGCAGCGCGGGCTCCGACGAGAAGGTCAAGCTGCTGACGGAGGAATACGGCTTCGACGCCGCCTTCAACTACAAGTCCGACCGGTCCGTCAAGGACCAGCTCCGGGACGCCGCCCCCGACGGCATCGACGTCTACTTCGACAACGTCGGCGGCGACCACCTGGAAGCCGCCCTCGACTCGCTGAACGTGCACGGCCGGGTCGCCGTCTGCGGCATGATCTCGCAGTACAACGCCACCGAACCGACCCCGGCGCCGCGCAACCTCGCGCAGGTCATCGGCAAGCGGCTGCGCATCCAGGGCCTGCTCGTCGCCGACCACACCCACCTCCAGGAGCAGTTCGTCTCCGAGGTCTCGGCCTGGGTGCGCTCGGGCGAGCTGAAGTTCAGCGAGACCAAGGTCGCCGGCATCGAGAACGGCTTCGAGGCGTTTCTCGGCCTGCTGCGCGGTGACAACACCGGCAAGATGATCGTCGATCTCACGGACTGACCCCTCACGGAGCCGGTCCCGCCGGGCCACTAGGCTCGGCCCCAAGCCGTCGCGATCGTGGGCGCGAGTCGCGGCGAACCACAGGAGGATCCCTATGTCCATCCAGCCCGTAGACGTCGTCTACACCGCCGTCGCCACCGCGGAGAACGGTCGGGACGGCCGCGTCGCCAGCGACGACGGCAAGCTGGACGTCGTCGTCAACCCGCCCAAGGAGCAGGGTGGCAGCGGCGCCGGCACCAACCCCGAGCAGCTCTTCGCGGCCGGCTACAGCGCCTGCTTCCAGGGCGCGCTCAGCGTCGTCGCCCGCCAGGAGAAGGCGGATGTCTCCGGCTCCCGGGTGACCGCCAAGGTCGGCATCGGCAAGACCCCGTCCGGCGGCTTCGGCCTCACGGTCGAGATCAACGCCTCCATTCCGAACGTGGACGAGGCCACCGCCAAGGACCTGGTCGAAAAGGCCCACCAGGTGTGCCCGTACTCGAACGCCACGCGGGGCAACATCGACGTCAAGCTCAGCGTCGGCTGACTGCTGGACGCTGACCGGCAGTCAGGCGCTGACTGACCGGCGGGCGTCGGTCGGCGGCTGGGCGTCGGGTGACGTCTGGACGGTGACTGACGCGAGGCTTCGACTGAGGGCCGCACTCCTGTACGGGGTGTGGCCCTTGGCCGTTCCGGCAGGCGCGGGGGTGCCTACACGCCGCTGGCCAGGGAAAACGGGGGTGCCTCGGGTCGGCGGGCAGGGCAGCATGGCGGGGTGGCCGATCTGTTGTGGGATGACGTGAGTTCCTTCTTCGACCCGGACCTGGTGGGGTCGCTGCCGGACGTGCGGGTCGCGCATGCCTCGGTGGAGGACTGGCAGGCGGTCCTCGATCTCGTCGCGGAGAGGGGCTGGCGGTGCCGGTACTCCGAGGGGGAGACGGTGCTTCCCGTGCCCCGGGCGGAGTCCGTGCTGTCCCGCCCGGCGGACACCGAATACGCCGCGTACCCGGAACTGCGGGTGTGGCCGACCGCCGACGTGTCGGCGATCTTCCGATTCGGTACCGGCGATGAGGTCGACTTCGACGTCGACCTGCGGGAGTTGCAGGGCCAGGACCGACTCGATGTGTTCTGCGGCTTCCTTCGGGAGGTCGGGCGGCGGCTGCGCAAGCCCGTGCTGAAGGACCCGGAGGGCGACTGCGGCCGTCCGGTGCTCGGCTTCGACGTCGAGGCCGATCGAGTCGTTCTGCTCGCAGATCCGCAGATCCGCAGATCCGCAGATCCGCAGATCCGCAGATCCGCAGATCCGCAGATCCGCAGATCCGCAGGTCAAGTGAGTGATGGCGACGGCTGTGGGGCGCTGGAGTCCAGGCGGTAGCCCTCCAGGGCGCTCCGGTGCCCGCCCCCTACGTCGGCGTCAGGTTCGCGCCAATGATGTCGACGCTCTGGGGTGTTGTGCGGGCGGTGGTCAACGTGGTGGCGCCAAACGTCCGAAGGGGTTGAGTGACGGATGAGCCGAGAGATGTACCGCCGCCGACCGCCTCCGCTCGCAGCTTCCCCTGTGATGCAGGCCACTCTCCCGCCGTCTTGACGCCGGTGTCGTGTAATCGATTACGTAAGCCCACACAAAATCGATTACACGCCGTTGTGCGATCGAGACGCCCTGCGCCGTGGTGTCCTCGACCTGCCTGCGCGGACCTGCACGGAAGGGCTGGGGCGGGATGGCGAAGATCAAGGATGTGGCCGAGCGGGCCGGGGTGTCCGTGGCGACCGTCTCCCGAGTGCTCAACGGACGGAGCCCGGTGGCCGAGACGCGCGAACGGGTGCTCGCCGCCGTCGCGGAGCTGGGATACCGGCCCAACAACGTCGCCCGGGCCCTGCGGACCGCCCGTACCGGCACGCTCGGCCTGGTCATCAGCGACCTGACCAACCCGTTCTTCACCGAGCTGGCCGACGCCGTCGAGGACGCCGCCCGCAGCCTCGGCTACAGCCTGATCATCGGCAACGCCGCCGAACGCCCCGGCCAGCAGGACGACTACATCCGTACGCTGCTGGACCGCCGCATCGACGGCCTGCTGGTCAGCTCGGCCGGTACCGGCTCCGCGATGCTGCACGAGGTCGTCGCCTCCGGCACTCCGCTGGTGCTGCTGGACCGGATCGTGCCGGGCATCGACGCGCCGTGCGTACGGGCCGACGGTGCCGCGGCCCTCACCGACCTGGCCGCCCACCTCGCCGCCCTCGGCCGGCGGCGTCCCGCGATCATCGTCGCCCCGGCCGGCACCCCGACCGGCGACGAGCGGCTGGACCTCTTCCGTACGGCGCTGGCCGCGCACGGCATAGCGCTGCCGGACGAGCGGGTCGGCTCCACGCCCGACCTCCAGCCCACCGGCGGCCGCCAGGTGATGCGCCGTCTCCTGGACCTGCCTGAGCCGCCCGACGCCGTACTGGCCACCGACAATCTGATGGCGCTCGGCGCGATGGACGAGATCCGCGCGCGCGGGCTGCGGGTGCCCGACGACATGGCGCTGGTCGTGTACGACGACGTGCCGTGGTTCGCGCACATCGACCCGCCGCTCACCGCCATCGCGCAGCCCACCCGCGAGCTGGGCCGGGCCGCCCTGCACACCCTGCTGGAACGCATCGAGGGGCGCGCGCCCGGCTCCGTACTGCTGCCGGCCCGCCTCGTCACCCGCCGCTCCTGCGGCGAACCGGGCACCACCCGTGAGGACACCCAAGAGGAGGAGGGCAGCGCATGACCGACGTCAACGACGACGTTCGGGACGACGCACCGGCCGGCCGTGAACTGCTGCGCGTGGAGGGGGTGACGAAGTCGTTCCCCGGCGTGCGCGCGCTGGACGGCGTGGATCTGAGCCTGCGCGCGGGCGAGGTGCACGTCCTGCTCGGTGAGAACGGCGCGGGCAAGAGCACCTTGATCAAGATGCTCTCCGGCGCCCATCGCCCCGACGCGGGGCGCATCCTCGTGGCCGACGGCCCCGACGGCCCCGACGGCCCCGACGGCCCTGACGGCCCTGACGGCCCCGACAGCCACAGTGCCCCCGGCCCCCCTCCCGCCACTCTCCACGAGGTGCGCATCCGCACCGCCCAGGACGCCGAACACCTCGGAATCGCCACCATCCACCAGGAGTTCAACCTCGTCCCCCGGCTGACCGTCGCGGAGAACATCTTCCTCGGCCGGCCGCCGCGCACCGCGCTCCGCCTGATCGACAAGAAGACCATGCGGGCACGCGCCGCCGAACTGCTGCGCCGGGTACGCCTGGACGTCTCCCCGGACACCCCGGTCGCCGAACTGGGCATCGCCCGGCTCCAGATGGTGGAGATAGCCAAGGCGCTGAGCCTGCGCGCCCGCGTCCTGATCATGGACGAGCCGACCGCCGTACTGACCTCCGAGGAGGCCGAGACCCTCTTCGGCATCGTGCGCGAACTGCGCGCCGACGGCGTGGGCATCATCTTCATCACCCACCACCTGGAGGAGATCGGCGCCCTCGGCGACCGCGTCACCGTACTGCGCGACGGCCGCTCGGTCGCCGAGGTCCCGGCCGGTACGGACGAGGACGAGCTGATCCGCCTGATGGTGGGCCGGGACATCGCCGAGCAGTACCCGCGGCAGCGCCCGGACGAGCCCGGCACGCCGCTGCTGCGCGTCCGCGGCCTGACCCGGCGCGGCCCGAACGGCACGCCCGTCTTCGAGGACGTCGGCTTCGAGGTGCGGGCCGGTGAGGTCGTCGGCCTCGCGGGCCTGGTCGGCGCGGGCCGTACCGAGGTCGCGCGGGCGGTCTTCGGCGTGGACCGGTACGACGCCGGGACCGTCGAGGTCCACGGGCAGGTCCTGGCCCCCGGCGACGTACGGGCCGCGATGCGCGCCGGGCTCGGCCTGGTACCCGAGGACCGCAAGGGCCAGGGGCTGGTCCTGGACGCCTCCCTCCAGGACAACCTGACGCTGGCCCGGCTGGACCGCGACACCCGCGGCGGCCTGGTCGACCGGCGCGGCCAGCGGCGCGCGGCCGCCGAGGTGGCCGCCCGGCTGAAGGTACGGATGAGCGGCCTGGGGCAGCACGCGCGCACCCTCTCCGGCGGCAACCAGCAGAAGGTCGTCATCGGCAAATGGCTGCTGGCCGACACCCGGCTGCTGATCCTGGACGAGCCGACGCGCGGCATCGACGTGGGCGCGAAGGTCGAGATCTACCGGCTGGTCAACGAGTTGACGGCAGCCGGCCGCGCGGTGCTGATGATCTCCAGCGACCTGCCCGAGGTGCTCGGCATGAGCGACCGGGTGCTCGTCATGGCCCAGGGGCGGCTCGCCGGTGAACTCTCCGGCGACGAGGCGACGCAGGACGCGGTGATGGAACTGGCGGTACGGCCCGCCGGCGGCGCGCCCGGACCAGATGGAACGGCACCCCACGGGACGGCACCCCACGGGACGGCGCCGCACACGACGACGAACGAGAGCGCGAAGGAGGGCTCCGATGTCCGCTGATGTGAAGACGGGAGCGGCCGCCGAGGCGGTCGGCACCGCCCCGCCCGGTGACGGCTTCGGCCCCTGGTTCACCCGGGCCGTCCTGAGGAACGGCCCGCTGGGCGGCCTGATCGCCCTGGTCGTGGTGATGGCGATCCTGTCCGGGGACTTCCTGAACGGGCAGAACCTCCTCAACGTCGGCGTCCAGGCGTCCGTCACCGCCATCCTCGCCTTCGGCGTCACCTTCGTGATCGTCTCGGCCGGCATCGACCTGTCGGTCGGCTCGGTGGCCGCCCTCGGCGCCACCGTGGTCGCCTGGGCCGCGACCGACGCGGGCCTGCCGGTGTGGGCCGCCGTCCTGCTGGGCCTCGCGCTCGGCGCGGCGGCCGGCCTGGTCTCCGGCGCGCTGGTCGCGTACGGGAAGCTGCCCGCCTTCATCGCCACCCTCGCGATGCTCTCCGTCGGCCGCGGCCTCGCCCTGGTGATCACCGGCGGCACGCCGATCCCGTTCCCGGCCTCGGTCAGCAAGCTGGGGGACACGCTGGGCGGCTGGCTGCCCGTACCGGTCCTCGTCATGATCGCGATGGGGCTGGCGGCGGCGCTGGTCCTCAACCGGACGTACGCGGGCCGCGCGATGTTCGCCATCGGCGGCAACGAGGAGGCGGCCCGGCTCTCCGGCATCGACGTCAAGCGCCGCAAGCTGGTGATCTACGCGATGTCCGGACTGTTCGCGGCGGTCGCGGGCATCGTCCTCGCGGCCCGGCTGACCTCGGCCCAGCCGCAGGCCGCCGTCGGCTACGAACTCGACGCGATCGCCGCCGTCGTGATCGGCGGCGCCAGCCTCTCCGGCGGCTCCGGCAAGGCGTCCGGCACGCTCATCGGCGCACTGATCCTCGCCGTGCTGCGCAACGGCCTGAACCTGCTGAGCGTCTCGGCGTTCTGGCAGCAGGTGGCCACCGGCCTGGTCATCGCGCTGGCGGTGCTCCTGGACACGCTGCGGCGCCGGAGCGCGCGATGAGGCGGCGCACGGGGCTGCCCGACGGCGGTACGCCCGATGGAGGTACGGCTGCGTTCCGCGAGGGGCGTACGGGGCTGCTGGGCCGCGGTACGTCCGGTGGGGGTACGGCTGCGTTCCGCGAGGGGCGTACGGGGCTGCTGGGCCGCGGTACGTCCGGTGGGGGTACGGCTGCGTTCCGCGAGGGGCGTACGGGGCTGCTGGGCCGCGGTACGTCCGGTGGGGGTACGGACTCGTTCCGCGAGCGGGGCACCGGGCTGCTCGGCCCGGGTACGTCCGACAAGGGCACCGCCTCCCTTCGCAGGCGTACGAGCCTGCTCGGCGCGGCCGTCCTGGCCGGCGCCCTCGCCCTGTCCGGCTGCGACCGCGGCGGCGACACCGACCTGGGCCTGGCCCTGTCCACCCTGAACAACCCCTTCTTCGTCGCCGTCCGGGAGGGCGCGCAGGCCGAGGCGGACCGGCGCGGCCTGAACATCAACATCACCGACGCGCAGAACGACCCCATGCAGCAGATCAACCAGATGGAGACGTTCACCAGCCAGGACGTCAAGGCGGCGATCATCAACCCGGTGGACTCCGACGCCGCGGTGCCGGCCGTGGGGGTCGCCAACCGGGCGGACGTGCCGGTGATCTCCCTCGACCGCGGCGTCAACGGCGGCCGGGTCGGCTCGGCCATCGCCTCGGACAATGTCGCGGGCGGCCGGCTCGCCGCGAAGACGCTGGCCGAGTCCCTCGGCGGCAAGGGCAAGGTGGCCTTCCTGGAGGGCCAGGCCGGCACCTCGGCCGCCCGCGAGCGGGGGCAGGGCTTCGAGGAGGGCATCAAGGCATACCCGGGCATCGAGGTGGTGGCGCGGCAGCCCGCCGACTTCGACCGGGCCAAGGGGATGGACGTGATGTCCAATATGCTCCAAGTACACCGGGACATCGGCGGCGTCTTCGCGGCCAACGACGAGATGGCGCTCGGCGCCGCCAAGTCGCTGGGCGTCCGGGCGGGCAAGGACGTGCGGATCGTGGCGTTCGACGGGACGCCGGAGGGTGTCGCGGCGGTACGCGGCGGGACGCTGACCGCCACGGTTGCCCAGCAGCCCAAGCTGCTGGGGAGGCAGGCCGTGGAACAGGCGCTCAAGGCGGCGCGCGGCGAGCGGCTGCCGAAGCAGGTGAAGGTGCCGGTGGTCCTGGTGACCGGCAAGAACGCGGCGGAATTCGATGGGTGAGAAGCAGATGTACGACGTACTGGTAGTGGGCTCGGCCAACGCGGACCTGACGGTCCGGGTGGCGCGGCGGCCCGGCGCGGGCGAGACCGTGCACGGCTCCGACCTGGTCGAGTCGGCGGGCGGCAAGGGCGCCAACCAGGCGGCCGCCGCCGCCCGGCTCGGCGCCCGGGTCGGGCTGCTGGCCCGGGTCGGCGACGACGCGTACGGCGAGCTGCTGCTGGACGCGCAGCGCGCCGCGGGCACGGACGTCGCGCACGTGATCGTCGAGTCCGGCGCCCGTACCGGCACCGCGATGATCATCGTGGGGCCGGACGGCGACAACAGCATCGTCGTCTCCCCGGGCGCCAACGCGGCGCTCACCCCCGAGGACGTGGCGGCCGCCCGCGACGTCATCGCCGCGTCCGCCGCCGTCTCCCTCCAGCTGGAGGTGCCCATGGAGACGGTACGGGCCACCGCCGCCACGGCCACGGAGACCGGCACCCGGGTCGTCCTCAACCCGTCCCCGACCCCCGACAGCCTCGACCCGGAGCTGCTCGCCGCCGCCGACCCCCTGGTGGTCAACGAGCACGAGGCGCAGCAGCTCACGGGCCGCGGCGAAGGCACCCCGGAGGACTGGGCCCGGGCGCTGTGCGAGCAGGGCGCCCGCTCGGTCGTGGTCACCCTCGGCGGCGACGGCGCGCTGGTCGTCGACGGCGAGGGCGGCACCGGCCGGGTCCCCGGCGTCAAGGTCGAGGCCGTCGACACCACGGGCGCGGGCGACGCCTTCACCGGCGCCCTCGCGACCCGCCTGGCCCGCGGCGACTCCCTCACGGACGCGGCCCGCTTCGCCGTACGGGTGGGCGCCGCGGCCGTCACCAAGCCGGGCGCCCAGCCGTCCTACCCGACGCTGGACGAACTGCCCTCCTGAGCGGAGGCACACGCGGGGCGTGGCGGGACGGCCGTACGCAGGCCGTCCCGCCCGGGCCCGCTCACCTCTGGTGCACCGTCAGCAATGGGGAACCACCTTCCGCAGGCTGCTACCGGACGTCGTGCAGGTCTCGGATCACCGGTTGCTCACCGGCTCCCGTATGCCTTCCGCAACCCCCGCCGCACGCTCGGCGGCCCGCCCCACCTCGGCCACGGCCGCCCCGTCCCCGTCGGCCAGCCGCGCGAGGCAGGTCCCGTCCGCCGCCCATGTGCCGCTGTACCCGCAGGCCACGCTCTCGCTCCCCGGGCCGACACCGTTGGCGAGCAGCACGTCGAGGCCGTTGTCCCGCGCCGTGGCGGCGTACTGCTCCGTGCGCTCCACCGAGTCGTGGAACGAGCTGGCCAGATACACCTGGCAGCCGTCGGCAGCGGCCTGCTCGGCCACCTCGGGGAAGGCGTTGTCGTAGCAGGTGGCGAGGGCGAACTTCAGGCCGCGGTAGGTGAACCGGCCGCCCGCGGCCGGCCCCGCCGTGAACAGCCCGGTCTCCCGGCCGTACAGATGGTGCTTGTCGTAGCGGGTCAGCAGCGCGCCGTCCGGCCCGTACACGAACGACGCGATCGTCATGCCGTCCGCCGTGCCCGCCGGGCCACGGCCCGGGCCGTTGACCACCGCGGCGACGCCCGCCGCCCGGCACGCGTCCCGGACGGGGGCCAGCCGCGCGTCGTCCGGCGCGAGGGCGTACTGCTCCGGGGCGGCGGCTATCGCGTCGAGTTCGTAGTTGGTCAGGGCCAGCTCGGCGAAGACGGCCAGCTCGGCGCCGCGGCCGGCGGCCTCGGTGAGCAGAGTGGCCATCCGCGCCGCGTTGGCCGCGATGTCCAGTGGCGCGGACGGGAATTGTGCTGCTGCGACGATCATTTCTCCATGATGCCCGGTGCCACTGACAACGCGGCCGTCAGGATGCTCCGCACCTGCCCGGTGATGGCATTCCGGTTCCGTACGAAGTCGGGATCGGTGACCGCGCCGGTCGCCGGATCGGTGTTCCCGGCGCCGAACTGGAGGACCGGCGTGTGCAGATGGCCGCCCGGCACCTTCAGCTTCAGCGCGTCCCGCAGCAGCGTCGCCCGGTAGCCGATCTCGTTGGACAGGTAGTCACCGCCGCCGCCCGCGCGCGCCGTGGAGCCCGGTGTCGGCCCGTCCGGCCGCTCGACGGGCGCCCCGCCGCCCGCCGGGATCTCGGTCACCTCCGTGTTGTCCCGCACCGGGAACGGCCCGGTGGGAGCGGTGGTGAGCTGCGCGTACGGCAGGCTCGTGGTGGTCCACTGCGGCTGCGGCCGTACGGTCGGCACGCCCTTCGGTACGGGCACCGTCTCGGTCCGGGACGCGCGCGCGTTGTCCGGATAGCCGCCCCGCCAGGCGCCGTTCGTCCGCTCCAGGTCGAACCGTCCCGGCCGTCCCTGGCTGATGGTGGTGAACAGGTCCACCTGGTGCGGCCCGCGCCGGAAGTGCGGCAGCAGCGTCCGCTCCACCGTGCCCGCCGCGAAGTCCGCCCACCGTACGGGGAAGACGGCGGTCTCGATACGGGCGAGCCGCCCGGAGGACGTACGGACCGTCGTACCGTCCAGCGCGAGCGCCGCGGCGCCCGACGGGTTGCTGCGGCGGGCGTCCGCGTCCAGCTGGAAGGGGTCGAAGCCGGTCACGACGACGCGCAGGGGCCGCTTCCCTCCGTGCCCGCCGGGCAGGTCGATCGAGTCCTGCCCGCGCGACCCGCGCTCCAGCGCCCCCGTCAGCGCCTCCCGTTGGCCCGCGGTCAGCCGGAACTGCGGCTTCCACTCGCGCAGCGCCTTGGTCATGCCCAGCCGCGCCCAGTACAGCGGCCGGTCGTCGTCCCGGCTCAGGTCGCCGCCCTGCGGGCCGCGCCCCTGGACGCGGTCCACCGCGCGCCGCCACAGGCCGCGTCCGGCGTCCGTGACGTACCGTTTCGCCGCCCCGTACGAGTGCACCCGCGCGAGCCCCTCACCGAACGTCCCGGCCACATCCGCGAACCCGCTGCGCCGCAGGATCTCCTGCGGCGCGCGCTGCGACAGCCGCTGCTCCTCGACGCTCGGCGCGGCCGTCGCCTGCCGGGCGGTGGCGGTGGCGGGGGAGGCCGCCGTGGCGGAAGGGGTGGTGAGGGCGAGCGGGGCCGCGGTCAGCAGCACGGCGCCGAACACGCCCACCGAGGTACGTATGCGTCTCATGGGGCGAGTAAACCGGCGACCCGCCGTGGGCGGAAGAGGTTGATCCATTTCCTTCCCGCGCGGACCGGCCGCCCTCAGCCTTCGCCCGCACCTCGCCGCCCGCCGGCGCGGTCCGGTTCGCCTTCACCGAGCTGCTCACCTGCCGCCGAGGCTGCGCCGAGGCTCAAGAACAAACGACCTGGGCCGCGCCCTGTACGCGGACCTCTTCGGCATGGCGCGTGCGCCGCCACTCGCGCGGACGCAAGACCGTCCCCCGGCCGCCGGAACGATGGACCTCGCGTACGACGACTTCGCACTGCCCGGCGACCCGCACGTCACCATCACCACCTGCGCCGCGGATCCCGGTACGCCCGGCGCCGACGCTCTCACCCTGCCGGCGACCTGGGCCGATACGCAGAAGCAGCCACGGACCGTCAGCGACGACGTACGCCGCATGCGCCCCCGTCACCCTCAGGTGCGCGACCTGCGCGACCTGCCCGGCCGGTCACCCACTGGCGGCCGCGGCACCTCAGCCCCCGGCCAGCACCTCCACGTCGCCCCCGTCGCTGTGCACCTTGACCCGGTGCGGTGAGCCGCTGTCCGCGCGGGCGGTGACCGTGCGGTCCCCGCCGTCCGTGGTGGCGTCCACCGCGTAACGGTCCTGCGGCAGCCGGACGGTGATCCGGCCGCCGCTGGTGTGGCCGTCCACCCGGTCCGGTACGGCGGTGAAGCGCGCCTCGATGTCCCCGCCGTCGGTCTTCACGGCCGCCTGCTTGGCCGCGCAGTCCCTGAGCTCGATGCTGCCGCCACTGGTGCGGGCGTCGACGGCCCCCACGGCTCCCTTGACGTCGATGTCCCCGCCGTCGGTCGCCAGCTTCACGGTGGCCGACCTCGGCATCCGCACCTGGTAGGCGACGCTGCACTTGCTGTCGACGCCACCGCAGTCGTCCGCGGTGAGCTTCAGCGTGCCGTTGTCGAGGGAGTGCCGGGTGCCGGGCTTTCTCTTGCCGTAGATGACGCGTTCCGTCACCTGGACACCGTCACCGACCGTGTCGTCGGCGACCACGTGGATGTTGCCGCCCGGAGTCGTCACGTCCAGCGTCGTCGCCCGGCCCTCGACGGTGTAGCTGCGCTCGGTCTCGGTGACCTTTTCGGTCAGCTCGCAGCCGGTGACCGCGACGGCCACCGTGACGAGGGCGGCCGTGGCGAGGGCGGTACGGGTGGCGCGGTGCCCCGGTCTGGTGGTGCGGTGCTCCGGCCCGGTCGTACGGCGTGCGGTCATGGTGGGTCCCCCCGGGGTGCGGAAAGCGGTGCGCGAGCGCTGAGCGGTGTACGGGCCCCGACCGCACGGCGGTTCGGGCCGGCTGCCATCCTCCCGCGCCGCGCGTTCCGCCCGGATCCCCAGCAGGAACGATCTGCCCGCCCTCCCCCTAGGGGTGCCCGCGCCGTCACGTCAGGGCTGCTACGTCCCCTTACGGGTGATCTCCTGGAACGCCATCCGGGCCAGCTCCCGCTGCCCCTCCCGGCCGGGGTGGAACCAGTCCCAGGCGCTCAACTCCGCGCCGGTGAAGCGGAAGTCGAAGACGGACCGGTCGAAGCGGCACAGCTTGTCGCGCGCGCAGACCGATTCCAGGGCCTTGTTGTAGGCCACCACCCGGTCCCGCACGCTCTGCCGGCGGGTGTCCGCGGCCTTCGACAGGTCGTCGGGGTCGCGCAGCATCGAGCCGCATATCCCGAGCTTCCACACTTCCTTGCCCAGCGGGTTCTGCCGCCCCTGCGACCACAGCCGCATCAGGTCGGGCACGGCCGCGACGTACACCTGCGTCTTGGGCAGGGCGCGCCGCAGCGCGCGCAGCGACGCCTCGAAGTCGGCGCGGAAGGCGGTCGCCGTGGTCATCGCGCCGACGTCGGTGCGGCAGGCGTCGTTGGCGCCCACCAGGACGGTGACCAGCTCGGGGCGCTTCCTCACGGCCTGCTCGACCTGGGCCGGCAGATCGCGTATCAGCGCGCCGGTCTTCGCGAAGTTCCAGCTGTGCGTGGCGGGGTCCTTCACCAGCCGCCGGGCGACGCTGTTCACCGCCGGGTCCGTGCCGGTGGCCCAGGAGACGGCGGGGCAGTCGGACAGCACCGAGCAGGCGTCGAACCCGACGGTGATGGAGTCGCCGAGCGCGGCCACCGAGGCGGGGTCGGCGCGCCAGGCGGGAGAGGGCTTGGGGGAGGGGCCGGGGGCCGCCCGGCCCCCGCCGTCGGGGTCGCCGCCGCAGGCCGTCAGGGAGACGGTGAGCGCGGCCGCCGTGAGGACGGCGGCCGCGGAGGTACGGGCCCGGATTGGCCGAAAGGGCCGATTGACCACGGTCATCCCCTGTCCCCCTCCGGCGTGCGAGTGATATCTGTTCCCGTACCGACGGTACGTCACCCCCCGACGTCTGCCGCGCGGTAGCTTGTGCCGTGACCCGTAGGGTCCTCGCCCGATGGCACCGGCACAGTCGGCACGCGTGTATTACATCACGTCATTTACTGTCCCTTTTGCGGCAAATTGGGGCTCATGGTGTTTACTGTAGGTAACCTCGGATGCTGGTGCCGACGAGATCACTGGGGCAGAATGCTTGCAGCTGTCCCGGCCGCGACCGGAACGGGCACGAGGCCGCTGGGGAAGGCGAACCTCGAACCGTACTGGAGGTCCCGGTGACGACACGTGGAGTTCTGTACGTCCACTCCGCACCGCGCGCGCTGTGCCCGCACGTCGAATGGGCCGTCGCGGGCGTCCTCGGCGTGCGCGTCAATCTCGACTGGATCCGCCAGCCGGCGTCCCCCGGCACCTGGAGAGCGGAGTTCTCCTGGCAGGGCGAGGCCGGCACGGCCTCCAAGCTGGCCTCCGCGCTGCGCGGCTGGCACCTGCTGCGCTTCGAGGTGACCGCCGAACCCTGTGCCACCGCCGAGGGCGAGCGCTACAGCGCCACGCCCGAGCTGGGCATCTTCCACGCCGTCACCGGCATCCACGGCGACATCCTGATCCCCGAGGACCGGCTGCGCGCCGCGCTCGCCCGCTCGGCGGGCGGCGAGACCGAGCTGGCGGCCGAGGTCGCCAAGCTGCTCGGCAAGCCCTGGGACGACGAACTGGAGCCCTTCCGGTACGCCGGCGAGGGCGCCCCGGTCCGCTGGCTGCACCAGGTGGTCTGAGGCGCCGCGTCGCGCTTGCCCTCCAGCGCGCTCCAAGCCGTAGCGTGCGGGCATGCCTGACAAGACCTCAGTGGCGGTGCTCGGCACCGGAATCATGGGCTCGGCGATGGCCCGCAACCTCGCCGGCGCCGGCCTGGACGTCCGCGCCTGGAACCGCACCCGCGCCAAGGCCGAACCCCTGGCCGCCGACGGTGTACGGGTCGTGGACACCCCGGCCGAGGCGGTGGACGGCGCGGACGCCGTCCTGACCGTCCTGCTGGACGGACCGGCCGTCCTGGACGCCGTACGGGCGAGCGCCCCCGCCCTGCGCGCGCGGACCCTCTGGCTCCAGATGAGCACCGTGGGCGCCGACGGAACCGCCCCGCTCGCCGCCCTCGCCCGCGAACACGGCCTGGACCTCGTGGACGCGCCCGTGGTCGGTACGAAGGAACCCGCGGAGAAGGGCCTGCTGACCGTTCTCGCGGCCGGACCGCAGGAGGTACGGGACCGGGCCGCACGGATCCTCGACATCGTCGGACAGCGCACCCTGTGGATCGACGAGGACGCGTCCTCGGGCGCGGCCAGCCGCCTCAAGCTCGTCGTCAACAGCTGGGTGCTCACCGTCATCAACGGCACCGGCGAGGCACTGGCCCTCGCCCAGGGGCTCGGCGCGGACCCCCGCTCCTTCCTCGAAGCGGTCGAGGGCGGACCGCTCGACCTGCCGTACCTCCGGATGAAGTCGGAGCTGATCCTGTCCGGCGCCTATCCGGCGAGCTTCACGGTGTCCGCCGCGCGCAAGGACGCCCGGCTGATCGAGGAGGCCGCCGCGGCGGGCGGGGTGCACATGGACCTGACGGCGGCCGCTGCGGAGCGTTTCCGGCGGGCGGAGGCGCAGGGGCACGGCGACGAGGACGGCGCGGCGGCGTACTACGCCAGCTTCTGAGTCCGAGGCGTACGCGGCCACGGGTGCGCGGACGGGGCGGTACGCACGCCCCCGTACACGCGGGAAAGCCGCGCCGCACGCCCCGTACACGCAGGGAGCCCCCGCCGCACGCCCCCGGGCACGCGGAAGGGGCCGCGCCACACGGCACGGCCCCTTCGCACACCTCACGGACCAGCGGTCCCGGCTCCGGTCACACGGTCCGGAAGGCCAGCACCACGTTGTGACCGCCGAAGCCGAACGAGTCGTTCAGCACCGCGATCGTGCCCTCGGCGGGCAGCGCGCGCTTCTCGTCCCGGACGATGTCCGCGTCCGCCGCCTCGGGGTCGAGGTTCTCGATGTTGATGGTCGGCGGCGCCACCCGGTGGTGGATCGCCAGCACCGAGGCGACGGTCTCCACGCCGCCCGCGCCGCCCAGCAGGTGGCCGGTCATCGACTTGGTGGCGGAGATCGCCATGTGGTCGGCGTCGGTGCCGAAGACCTTGCGCAGCGCCTTGATCTCGGCCAGGTCGCCCAGCGGCGTCGAGGTCGCGTGCGCGTTGACGTGCGCGATCTCGGCGGGCTTGAGGTCGGTGTTGGCGAGCAGGTTCTGCAGGGCGTGCGCGATGCCGTTGCCGGACGGCTCGGGCTGCACGATGTCGTGGCTGTCGGCGGAGATGCCCTGGCCGACGGCCTCGGCGTAGACCTTCGCGCCGCGCTTGGCGGCGTGGTCGGCCGACTCCAGGACGATCACGCCGGAGCCCTCGCCGAGCACGAAGCCGTTGCGGTCCGCGTCGTAGGGGCGGGAGGCGCCCTGCGGGTCGTCGTTGTTCTTGGACATTGCCATCATGTTGCCGAACGCGGCGATCGGCAGCGGGTGGATGGCCGCCTCCGTACCGCCCGCGACGACGACGTCGGCACGGCCCGTACGGATCATCTCGATGCCGTAGCCGATGGCCTCGGCGCCGGAGGCGCAGGCGCTGACCGGGGTGTGCACACCGGCCCGCGCGTTGACCTCCAGGCCGACGTTGGCCGACGGGCTGTTGGGCATCAGCATCGGCACGGTGTGCGGGGAGACGCGGCGGGAGCCCTTCTCCCGCAGGACGTCGTACTGGTTCAGCAGGGTGGTCACGCCGCCGATGCCGGAGGCGATGACGGTGCCGAGCCGGTCCGGGTCCACCGAGGAGTCCTCGCCGGCCCGGGCCTCGAAACCGGCGTCCGCCCACGCCTCACGGGCCGCGATCAGCGCGAGCTGCGCCGAGCGGTCCAGCTTGCGGGCCTGCGCCCGGGGGATGATCTCACCCGGGTCGACGGCCGCCGCGGCGGCGATGCGGACCGGGAGGTCGGCCGCCCAGTCCTGGTCGAGGGCGGACACGCCGGAGCGTCCGGCGAGCATCCCTTCCCAGGTCGAGGCACTGTCGCCACCCAGCGGTGTGGTTGCGCCGATACCGGTGACGACCACGGTGCGATTGGTCGCGTTCACGGAAATTCCTACTCCACAGGTTGAGGGGTTGAGAATCGACGGCGCCACCGCGGGGTGGCGACATGCGCCGGGACTGGATCAGTCCTGGTGCTTGAGGATGTAATCGGTCGCGTCGCCGACCGTCTTGAGGTTCTTGACGTCGTCGTCGGGGATCTTCACGTCGAAGCGCTCCTCGGCGGCGACGACGACCTCGACCATGGACAGCGAGTCGACGTCCAGGTCGTCGGTGAAGGACTTGTCCAGCTGGACGTCCTCGACGGGGATCCCGGCGATCTCGTTCACGATCTCGGCGAGACCCTTGACGATCTCATCCTTGGTGGCGGCCATGATGGCGCTCCTTCGGTAATGGGTCGGGGAACGGTAGAAAGTCTGCAGTTCCGGGGATGTGGACGAGTTCCGCGCAGGCACCGGGACGCGAGGTCACCGGACGCGTTGCGCGAATCTCGCCTAGGGGAGGGTAACGACCGTCGCGGCGTAGACGAGACCCGCCCCGAAGCCGATGACGAGCGCGGTGTCCCCGCTCTTGGCCTGCCCGGTCGCCAGCAGCCGCTCCATGGCGAGCGGAATCGAGGCGGCCGAGGTGTTGCCGGTGGTCTCCACGTCACGGGCGACCGTGACGCTCTCCGGCAGCTTCAGAGTCTTCACCATCGAGTCGATGATCCGCATGTTGGCCTGGTGCGGGATGAAGACATCCAGGTCGTCCGGGCTGACTCCGGCCGCGTCCAGCGCCTGCTGGGCGACCTTCGCCATCTCGAACACCGCCCACCGGAAGACCGCCTGGCCCTCCTGGGTGATGGCGGGGTAGCGGATCTCGTCCAGCGCCGGCTGGGCGTCCGGGCCGTTGCCGCCGGGCACCGGGGTGCGGCGGTAGACGTCCCAGCCGAGGGTCTGCTTGATCGTCTCGGCCTTGTCGCCCTCCGAGCCCCAGACGGTCGGGCCGATCGCGGGCTCCTTGCCGGGGCCGACGACCACGGCGCCGGCGCCGTCACCGAAGAGGAACGCGGTGGCCCGGTCCTCCAGGTCGGTCAGGTCCGAGAGCCGCTCGACGCCGATGACGAGCACGTACTCGGCGCTGCCGTCGGTGATCATGCCCTTGGCGAGCGTCAGACCGTAGCCGAATCCGGCGCAACCCGCGGAGATGTCGAACGCGGCGGGCTTGCCCGCGCCGACCTTGTGGGCGATCTCGGTCGCGATGGCCGGGGTCTGCTTGAAGTGCGAGACGGTCGAGACGACCACCGCGCCGATCTGCTCGGGCGTGATCCCGGCGTCCGCGATGGCCTTGCCGGCCGCCTCCACCGACATGGCGGCCACGGTCTCGTCCGGGCCGGCCCAGTGGCGGGTGGCGATGCCGGAGCGCGAGCGGATCCACTCGTCGGAGGAGTCGATGTGCTTGAGGATCTCCTCGTTCGGCACCACCCGGGTCGGGCGGTAGCCGCCGACACCCATGATGCGCGCGTACGCGGCGCCCTTGGCGGGCTTGATCTTCGAGGTCATGCTCTCGGGGCTCCTATTCGGCCTGGGCAGAGTGCTCGGCGATCAGCGTGCGGGCCGCGTCGAGGTCGTCCGGGGTCTTGAGCGCGAGGGTCTGCACACCGGGCAGCGCGCGCTTGGCGATGCCGACGAGGGTGCCGCCGGGGCTCACCTCGATGATGCCGGTGACGCCCAGCTCCTTGAACGTCTCCATGCACAGGTCCCAGCGCACCGGGTTGGCCACCTGGCCCACCAGGCGGCGCACGACGTCCTGCCCCTCGGTGACGACACGGCCGTCCTTGTTCGAGACGTACCGGGTGTGCGGGTCGGCGGCCGTGACCTGCCCGACCGCTGCTTCCAGGGCCGTCACGGCCGGAGCCATGTGCTCGGTGTGGAAGGCGCCGGCCACCTTCAGCGGTACGACGCGGCGGGTGCCCTCGGGCTTGTCCTCGGCCAGCGCGGCGAGCTGCGCGGCGGTGCCGGCGGCGACGATCTGGCCCGCGCCGTTGACGTTCGCGGGGGTCAGGCCCAGCTTCTCCAGGTGCGGCAGGACGACGTCCTGCTCGCCGCCGAGGAGGGCGGCCATGCCCGTCTCCGTGACGGCGGCGGCCTCGGCCATGGCCAGGCCGCGCTTGCGCACCAGCGTCAGCGCGTCGTCCTCGGAGAGCGCGCCGGTCAGGGCGGCGGCGGCCAGCTCGCCGACGCTGTGCCCGGCGGCGGCGCCGACCTGCCGGGAGAAGTCCTCGGCGGTCGCGAAGAGCTGTCGGGCGGACACCAGGGAGGCCGCCACCAGCAGCGGCTGTGCCACCGCGGTGTCGCGGATCTCGTCCGCGTCCGCGTTCGTGCCGTAGTGGACCAGGTCCAGGTCGATGGCGGCCGACCACGCGCGGAGCCGGTCTTCGACACCGGGGAGGTCGAGCCAGGGGGTCAGGAAGCCGGGCGTCTGAGCGCCTTGGCCGGGAGCGACGAGTACGAGCACCCTCACACTCTCTCTTGTGGGAGGTCCCGCCCGCCCGTGGGGACAGGGACGAAGAACCATCAGGGGAATTGTCGGTGTTCTACAAAAGTCTAGAGTTGGCTGTCGCTGTCGGCCAGACGCCCCAGGATCAGCGCGATGCGCAGCGTGAAGGCGGAGCGTACGTCCGAGGGTGACCATCCGGTGACGTCGGTCACACGTCGCAGCCGGTAGCGCACGGTGTTGGGGTGCACGAAGAGCATCCGCGCCGCGCCCTCCAGGCTGCTGGCTTGTTCCAGATACACGCTCAGCGTCTCCAGGAGCGCCGAGCCTGCTTCCTCCAGTGGTCTGTAGATCTCCTCCACCAGCTGCTCACGCGCCGCCGGGTCGGACGCCATCGCCCGCTCCGGCAGCAGGTCGTCGGACAGTACGGGACGGGGTGCGTCCGGCCAGGCGGCACATGCCTTCAGTCCCGCGGCGGCGGCCTGCGCGGAGCGGGTCGCGGCCAGCAGGTCGGCCACCACCGGTCCGGCCACCACCGGGCCCGCCGCGAACGGTCCGATCAGGGCTTTCGCCGCCTTGAGCGGGTCGTCCGAGCCGCCCGCGATGACGACCAGGCGGCTGCCCAGGACGCCGGTGAGCACCTGGAGCTTGGCGTGCCGGGACGCGCGGCGGATGGCTTCCACCGTCAGTTCGCTGTCCCCGTCGGGGGCCGTACCCAGTACAACGCACACATGTTCGGGAGAATTCCAGCCGAGCGCGGCGGCCCGCGAGATCGCCCCCTCGTCCGCCTCCCCGGACAGCACCGCGTTGACCACCAGCGACTCCAGCCGCGCGTCCCACGCGCCCCGCGCCTCGGCGGCCTGCGCGTACACCTGGGCGGTGGCGAAGGCGATCTCCCGCGCGTAGACGAGCAGCGCCTCGCGCAGCACGCCCTCGTCCCCGGGGGCCGCCACGTCGTCGATCGCCGCCTCCATGACCTCGATGGTCGTACGGACCATCTCGACGGTCTGGCGCAAAGTGATCGCCCGGGTCAGCTCGCGCGGCGCCGTACCGAACACGTCGGTGCTGATGGCCTGCGGCGTCTCCGGATGCCGGAACCACTCGGTGAAGGCCGCGATGCCCGCCTGGGCGACCAACCCGATCCAGGAGCGGTTCTCCGGCGGCATGGCGCGGTACCACGGCAGCTGCGCGTCCATGCGGGCGATGGCGTTGGCAGCCAGCTTTCCCGACGACTTCTCCAGACGGCGGAGGGTCGCGGTGTGCGGATGCGGGTGCGGGTCGCGCGATGCGGGTTCAGACACGGGGACAAGCCTGCCTTATCGGGGCGGTGTGACGGCGCGGTGGGCTCTCGGGGGCGGGGGCTACGGTGGTCGGGTGATCCAGGTACACAGAGGCGACGAACGCTATCCGGGCGGCGACGCGGCAGCCGGCATCGAGACCCGGCACGCCTTCTCCTTCGGCCCGCACTACGACCCGGACAACCTGCGTTTCGGCGCGCTGGTCGCCTGCAACGAGGAACGGCTGGTGTCCGGCGCCGGTTTCGGCGAGCACCCGCACCGCGACACCGAGATCGTCACCTGGGTCGTCGAGGGGGAGCTGACCCACCGCGACTCCACCACCGGCCACGAGACGGTGGTGCGGCCCGGCGACGTGCAGCGGCTCAGCTCGGCGGACGGCGTGCGGCACGAGGAACGCAACGGCGGCGACGGGCCGCTGCGGTTCGTGCAGATGTGGCTCGCGCCCACCGGGTCCGGCGGCGAACCGGAGTACGAGGTGGTGCGCGGCATCGCCGACGGCACGCCGTACGCGCTGCCCGGAGCCGCGTCGATGCTGCACGTTCGACGGCTGGCCGACGGCGAACGGTCCGCCGTGCCGGACGCGCCGCGGATGTACGTGCACGTCGTGCGCGGTGCGATCCGGCTGGCCGGCGAGCGCCTGGCGGCCGGGGACGCGGCGCGCGTCACGGACGCGGCCGACCTGGAGCTGGCCGCCGAGGGCGCCGCCGAGTGCCTGCTCTGGGAGATGCCGGGCGAACCGTCGTACGGCTGAGGAGGAGACGGCCCGTCGTACGGCGGAGGGGGCGGCGGACCGTCGTACGGCCCGGCCCCCGCGGCACCGCTGCGCGTGTTCAGCGCAGCTCGGCGAGGATCGCGTCCGTGAGCGGCGGCCACGCCTCGACCGCCCAGGGGCCGAAGGCCCGGTCGGCCAGCGCGACGCAGGCCGCGCCCGCGTCCGGGTCGACCCACAGGAACGTGCCCGACTGGCCGAAGTGCCCGAAGGTGCGGGGCGAGGACGAGGCGCCCGTCCAGTGCGGCGACTTGCCGTCCCGGATCTCGAAGCCCAGGCCCCAGTCGTTCGGGTTCTGCATCCCGTAGCCGGGCAGCACGCCGCGGACGCCGGGGAAGACCACCGACGTCGCCTCGGCGAGCGTCTGCGGCGCCAGCAGGCGCGGCGCGAGGAGTTCGGCGCCGAAGCTGGCCATGTCGGCGGCGGTCGAGACACCGTCCTTGGCGGGGGAGCCCGGCAGGTCGGTGGCGGTCATGCCGAGCGGTTCGAGGACCGCCTCGCGCAGGTACTGCGGGAAGGGGATGTCGGTGGCCTTGGCGATGTGGTCGCCGAGCGCCTCGAAGCCCGCGTTCGAGTACAGCCGGCGCTCGCCCGGCGCGGCCTGCACCCGGTCCTCGTCGAAGGCCAGCCCGCCGGTGTGCGCGAGCAGGTGGCGCACGGTCGAGCCCGGCGGTCCGGCCGGTTCGTCCAGCTCCACCGCCCCTTCCTCGACGGCGAGCAGCGCGGCGTACGCGGCGAGCGGCTTGGTGACCGAGGCCAGCGGGAAGCGGTGCTCCTGGGGACCGTACGATCCGGCCACCGTCCCGTCGGTCCGTACGACAGCGACGGCCGCGGTCGGCACCGGCCAGTTCTCGATCATCCGAAGGCTCTGCAAGGGCATGGCCACGAGCCTAACGCTCCGGGTGGCGGGGCCGGGACGGGCCGGGGGAGAAGGCGGGTCCGGGCCGGGACGGGCGGGTGAGGGAGGCCGGCCGGCCGCGGGTCTCCTCAAGACCGGGTCAAGACTTCGCTTGCTTGGAGTGCACTCCAAGTCTCTAGCGTTGAAGCCGTCGTGAGAGATCCGGAGAAAACGTTCCGGCGACGGGACATCCGGCGACTACGGGAGGCACGGCATGACGGTGACGGCGACGGACCGGACGGCGCGGGAACCCGCACGGCTGACGGCCTGCAAAGGACCGGTCCTGCACCCGCGGCCCACCGGCCGCGACCAGTACACGATCAGCGAGGTCGCCGAGCACACCGGCCTGAGCGCCCACACCCTGCGCTGGTACGAACGGATCGGGCTGATGCCGCACGTGGACCGTACGCACACGGGCCAGCGCCGCTTCAGCAACCGCGACCTGGACTGGCTGGACCTGGTGACCAAGCTCCGCCTGACCGGCATGCCGGTCGCGGACATGGTCCGCTACGCCGGACTGGTACGCGAGGGCGCGCACACCTTCCCCGAGCGGGAACGGCTGCTGACCGCGCACCGCGAGGACGTACGGCAGCGGATCGCCGAGCTGCAGAGCACCCTCCAGGTCCTCGACTACAAGATCGACATTTACGCCGACGCCCGCCGGGCGTCGGAGAGAGTCTGAGGACGGCATGACCACAGAGCACATCGGCACCGTTGAGCTGGGCGCCTCCGGACCGCTGGTCGGTGTCCAGGGCCTCGGCTGCATGGGCATGAGCTTCGCGTACGGCCCGACGGACGACGAGGGCGAGGCGCGGGCCACGCTGGAGCGGGCGCTCGAACTGGGCGTCACGCTCTTCGACACCGCCGACATGTACGGCATGGGCCACAACGAGGAGTTCATAGCCCCCTTCATCCAGGCGCACCGCGACGAGGTCGTGGTGGCGACGAAGTTCGCGATCGCCGCGGACCCGGCCGACCCGCTGAACCCGGCCAAGCGGGTCATCCGCAACGACCGCCCCTACATCCGCGAGGCCGTCGAGGCGAGCCTGCGCCGCCTGGGCGTCGACGCGATCGACCTGTACTACATGCACCGCCGCGACCCGGCCGTCCCCATCGAGGACTCGGTCGGCGCGATGGCCGAGCTGGTGGCCGAGGGCAAGGTCAAGCACCTGGGCCTGAGCGAGGTCACCGGCAGCGAACTGCGCGCGGCCCAGAGCGTGCACCCGATCACCGCCGTGCAGTCGGAGTGGTCGCTGTTCAGCCGGGACGTGGAGAACGGCGTGGTGCCGGCCGCACGCGAACTGGGCGTCGGCTTCGTGCCGTACTCGCCGCTCGGCCGCGGCTTCCTGACCGGCTCGTTCGTCAGCGCCGAGAAGGAGCTGGGCGAGGACGACTTCCGCCGTCAGCAGCCCCGCTTCACCGGCGACAACGCGCGGGCCAACGCGGCGCTGCTGGAACCGGTCCGTGAGGTCGCCGCGGCCCACGGGGCCTCGCTCGGGCAGGTCGCGCTGGCCTGGGTGCAGCAGCAGGCGCAGGTGCACGGCCTGGCCGTGGTGCCGATCCCGGGGACCCGCAAGCGCAGCCGGATCGAGGAGAACGCCGCCGCCACGCGGATCGTGCTCAGCGAGGAGGAGCTGGCGCTGCTGGCGCCGGTCGCGGGCAAGGTCGCGGGTGACCGGTACGCGGACATGACGTCCACCTCGGCGGGCCGGGAGTAACACCCGGATGTGCGGCGGGCGGAGCCGTCCCCCGATCGGCTCCGCCCGCCGCGTTCCCGCGTCCGCGCCGGGCTCAGGCGAGCCCCAGCGCGAACACCGCGAAGGCCGCCGCCAGGGTTCCCGCGACGGCCCGCCGGGCCGCCGTGACGCCGGTCCACGGCGCCTCGAAACGGCGGGCCAGACGGCCGATCAGCAGTAGTGCCACGGCGAAGACGGGCAGCCAGGCGATGCGCACGAGGACCCAGCCGACGGTGTCCGGCGCGGTGGTGAGACCGGGCACCGCACCGAGGAAGGACGCGGGGACGGCCGCCGAGAACATCGCCGTCTGGTGCCAGCACAGCACCGTCATCGCACAGAGGTTGACGACGACCACGGGCGCCCAGAGGGCAGGGCGGCGCAGCAGCCGGGCGATACGGTCGCGCAGCAGGACCGCGGCGCCGGACTGGGCCGCGGCCAGCGCGAGGACCAGCAGCGACGGCGGGTGCGAGTTCGTACGGTCCTGGCCCGGGACGCCGACCATGCTCGCCGGGTAGTGGAAGAACAGCAGCAGCGCGGCGAACAGGGCGGTACCGCCCAGCAGCAGCACCCAGGCGGCACGCCGGCCGAGCCGCTTCTCCCCCAGGACACGCCCAGTTGGTACGCGAACATCCAGCCCGGCAGCAGGTTGAGCAGGCTCAGCCACGACGGCATCGCGTCGGCGAACGGCCCGTACCGCAGGAAGTCGACGACGGCGACGGCGCCCAGTAGCGGGGCCGCGGCCCAGGCGCCCAGGCGCCGCGCCGCGCGGACGCAGTACGGCGTGAGCGCGGTGATCCCCGCGTAGACGCCGACGAACCACAGGGGCTGGATGACCAGCGTCGCACCCGTACGCAGCGTGGCCTCGGGCACGCCGAGCGTGGACAGTACGGGGATCAGCACCGCCCAGACAGCGGTCACCCCGAGGACGGGCCGGCCCAGCCTGGCCAGCCGGGCCCGCAGCCAGTGGCCCGTCGACTCCCCGCGCGCGGCGGCCCGGTGGAAGGAGAGCACGGAGGCGTACCCGCCGACCAGGAAGAAGATGCCGAGCATCTGGAGGACCCAGCTCGCGGGCGCCAGGGCGGCGAAGGAGGACAGCGGGCTCGCGTTGTGCAGCGCGCCGCCGGAGTCGAGGGTGAATCCGCCGAGCAGCCAGTGTCCGGTCGGCACGGCGAGCAGCGCCAGCGCGCGCAGACCGTCGACGGCACGGTCACGGTGGGCGGGGGTACGGCCCTCGATGCTGTGGACGGCCTTGCGAACGGGAGCCAGGAGCGGGGCGGCCATGGGGCCTCCTTCGGAGGAGGTGCGGTCGGGGAGGAGGAGTAGCGGGCTGCGGCCGCCGGCGTCAGCGCACCCGGTCGTAGCGGCCGAGCGCGATGTCGGCGAAGTTGCGCAACGAGTCCGTGCCGGGCGCGAGATAGCCGGTGTGCCCCTCGGCCGTCCTGGCGGGCACCCGGCGCGCGCCGAACTCCGGGTCCGTCGGGTCCGTACCGTGCCCCAGGCCCAGGAACTCGACGTTCGGCACGTTGCCGATCCAGTCGGAGGCGTCCCGGGCGGCCCACACCCGGGCGGTGGTGTGCAGCGCCGCCGCACTGTCCGTGCGCATCCCGGGCGAGCCGAAGACGATGAGGTCCGCGATCCGCCCCGGCTCCACCAGCGGTACGGCCCGGGCGCACACGACCGTGCCGTAGCTGTGGCACAGCAGGGCGGGGGCCCGTACGCCGACGGCGGCCAGCCCGTCCAGGAAGCGGGCCAGGCGCGGGGCGCCGGCCTCCGCCAGGCGGCCGGTCGCGGCGTCCGGGCCGAGGCCGACCGGCGTGGTGTAGCCGGTCCAGGCGATCGCGGCCGTAGGGACACCGGGCGCTTCGGCGGCCATCCGGGCCCGCAGCGACTTCGCCATGCCGGACGGCGTGCCGTACGGGTCGCGTGCGCGGTCGGACGAGGACAGGTCGATGTCCGAGCCCGGTACGAACACCGACGTACGCCGCGCCGCCACCAGATCCCCGAACACCTCGGCCACCTGGCCGCGGCCGCGCGGGTCGAAGGCGAGTATCTGGCGGCCGGGGAGCAGGAGTTCGGTGTACCGGCCGGCCAGCCGGCGGGCCTCCTGGTGGTCCTGGAGGGTGCCGGCCGGGTCGGTGGCACGGGCCGTCTGCCGGTCGCGTTCCGCCGTCAGCGCGAGGGCGTTGGCGCGGTAGCGCAGGGCCACCGGCGCGCCGTCCAGATTGCCCACGGTCGACGGGTGACGGGCCGCCAGCTCCTGCCGCTGGGCCTCGCTCAGCGCCGCGAAGAAGCGGGTGACCTGCGCCGGGGTGGCGGTCGCCGGGTCCGGCAGCCGCTTGCCCAGCGAGTGGTCGGCGCGCCAGGCGGCGGCGCCGGGCGCGGGCCCGGTGACGGCCTCCTGGGTGGACCCCGCCGCCCAGCCGCCGGTGCCGCCGACGACCATCGCCGCCAGCGTGAGCGCGACGAGCGTGCGCCTACCGCGTGGGGTGAACCGGCGCAGCAAGGACATGGTGGGGTCTCCCTCTTCCGTTGGTGTGACGGAGGGAAACGTAGAAAGCGGGTGGGTGACCCGGCGTCACACCGCGGGGCCAACTGTCCGCTGATACCGGGGTAGGGGGTGCCTGACCTGCTCGTCCTTCAGCACGACCGGCCACCCCCAGGACCTTGTAGGGAGTTACCCCCACCCTGCCCCCATCGGCCGGTGTTCCGGTGGGGGCGTGGGGGCGTGGTCGCGGGGGTGCCCGCTCAGTTCACGCCCGGTGACACCAGTCCCGACTCGTACGCGAAGATCACGGCCTGCGCGCGGTCGCGCAGCTCCAGCTTGGCCAGCACCCGGCCGATGTGGGTCTTCACCGTCTGTTCGGCGAGCACCAGCGCCTCCGCGATCTCCTGGTTCGACAGGCCGCGGGCGATCAGCTCCAGTACCTCGGTCTCCCGCGGCGTCAGCCCGTTCAGGCGCAGCGCGGTCCGGTCCTTGCGCGGTGCGGGCCGCTGCCGGGCGAAGTCGGCGATCAGCCGCCGCGTCACGGACGGCGCGAGCAGCGCCTCGCCCCCGCGACCACCCGTACCGCCGAGATCAGGTCGGCCGGCGGCGCGTCCTTCAGCAGGAACCCCGACGCCCCCGCCCGCAGCGCCTCGTACACGTAGTCGTCCACGTCGAACGTGGTGAGCATCAGCACCTTCGGCCGGTGCACGACGCCGGGCGGCGGGTCCAGCAGCTGCCGGGCCGCCTCCAGCCCGTCCATCTCCGGCATCCGGACGTCCATCAGCACCACGTCCGGGTGCGTACGGCGGCTCAGTTCGACGCCTTGCACACCGTCCGGCGCGTCACCGACGACGTCGATGTCGCTCTGCGCCGCGAGCAGCGCGGCGAAGCCGGCTCGCACCATGGCCTGGTCGTCGACGATGATCACCCGAGTGGTCATGCGGGGTGGCGGTCCTTTGCTGTTATGGGAAGTTGGGCGGCGACGCGGAAGCCGCCGTCGGGCAGGGGCCCGGTGTCCAGAGTGCCGTCCAGCAGCCGTACGCGCTCGCGCATGCCGACCAGACCGTGGCCCGTACCGGAGGTCTCCAGCGGCGCGGCGACGCGCGGCGGGGCGCTGTTGACGACCAGCACGGTCAGCCGCCCGCCGGCCTCGTCGGCCGTGACCGAGACGCGGGTGTGCGCGCCCGGCGCGTGCCGTACGACGTTGGCCAGCGCCTCCTGCACGATGCGGTACGCCGACAGGCCCACCGCGGGCGCCAGGGCCACCGGCTCCTCAGGCAGCGCCAGCTCGACCGGCACCCCCGCCCGCACCGTCCCCTCGACCAGCTTCGGCAGCTGCGCCAGGCCGGGCTGCGGCGCCTTCTCCGGGCCACCGTGCCGCTCCGTCTCCTCGCTGCGCAGTACGCCCAGCAGCCGCCGCATCTCGGCCAGCGACTCCCGCGCCGTGGCGGCGATCGTGCTGAACTCCTCCTGGGCGGCCTCCGGGATGCCGCTGATGCGGTACGGCGCGCTGTCGGCCTGGACCGTGATCACCGACATGTGGTGGGCCACGACGTCGTGCAGCTCACGGGCGATCCGGGTGCGCTCCTCCAGCAGGGTGCGCATGGCACGCTCCGCCTCGCTGATGTTCTCCTGCTCGATCAGCTTGCGCTGGGCCGCCCCGCGCTCCCGGAGCGCGCCGCCGACCAGCAGGACGAGACCGGACAGGACGAACATCAGCACCCAGGTGCCGTCGCTGCGGTCCGGTCGGACCAGCTCGAACAGGACGCTCAGGGCGCCGGTCGCCCCCAGACGGCGATCAGCGTGCGGCGCCTCTCGCGCAGCGACAACGCCAGCATCAGGACGAGGTAGCCGACGATGACCGTGGCCGGCCAGGGCCAGGCGCGGCCCTCTCCCGCCGGCACGAAGGCCAGCGCGACGCCGCCGAGGACGTCCGCCGCGAAGATCACCCACCACGCCTGGAGCGGTCGGGTCACCGCCAGCAGCAGCGGCACGGTCTGGGCGGTGGCCAGCGCGCCGGCCGGGCCGCCGCTGAGCCCGTAGTCGTGCGTGAGCACATGCACCGTCGAGGGCAGCAGAGAGACCGCGAAGGCGAAGGCGACCACGTACGGCAGCAGGCGCAGCCAGCGGTTCTGCACCTCGCCGAAGAGCGCGGCGCCGGGGTCGGCCGGCCTCCCGAGGTCCTCCGCGAGGGTGTGCAACGCCTGCCGCCCGGCCCGCAGGGCGCGGGCGCGGGGGAACGGCGGTCGCCGGCGGGGCGTGGTGTGGTCTGCATGGCCTGGTCAGCGTAAGGGGCGGCGGGCGGGCGGGGCGTCATACCGGGGGTGGCCTCTGCCGTCATACCCCGGTACGGGGAGGCCGGAGGCACACTCCGGCGGCCCGGGTCGTGCCCCGGCAGGGCGAGCGCCCTGGCACCGGCCCCCGCGCCGCTACAGCTCCGCCAGCAGCTCGGCCTTCTTCGTCGTGAACTCGGCGTCCGTCAGCAGGCCCGCCGTGTGCAGCTCGCCCAGCTGCCGGATGCGGTCGGCGATGTCCGCCGGGTCGCGGCGGTCGTCGGTGCGGGTGCGCACCGGCCGGCCCGGCCCCGCGTCGGCGCCGGGCGTGGCCGCCCGTACCGCCTGGAGCACCGAGGCGGCGAACGGCAGCGACTCGTGCACCGGGCCGTACCCCAGCCCGAAGACCACCGAAGCCGGGTCCTGGTCCGCCTCGCCGGGCCGCCGGTCCTGCGCACCGCGCTCCACCAGCCGCAGATACCCGTTGCCCGACAGCGCCCCGGCGCCGCCTTCCGGCGAGCGCCACTCCACCCCGGTCAGCCCGCCGACCGGGAAGTGCTGGTCACCGCACTTCCACTTGGCCGACGACGCTCCCGTCCAGAACCAGCGGAACGCCACCGAATCGCCGTCGAAGGACGCCTTGCCGTCGTACGCCTTGAAGGTCAGCGGCGGTTCCGGCGCGGCCACCAGGTGCTCGTCGGCGGGGAGCGCGGCGGCGGGCCCGAGCACGGCGCGCAGCTCGTCGCGGTAGTACTCGGCGAGGGTCTCCCGGTCGGCCGGCAGCGCCAGGCGGTACGGGTCGAGATCATCCTTGAGCTGGCCGTCGGCGGCCTCCATCAGCGGGTCGGCGCCCGGCCGGGGCACCGCGCGCAGCACCATCGTGCCGCGTCTGCCCGGCGACAGCTCGACGGACCTCAACGCCTCGTAGGGGACGCGCCGCTCGCCGAGCGCCTGGAACAGCTTCGGCCTGCGTATCCCCCGTTCGAAGCGGATGAGCACGGAGTCCGTGTCGAACTCCCAGACGGCGTGAAAACCGGCCAGCACATCACCCATGCGGCTCATCGTAAGCGGCGGTCGCCCGCCCGTCCCCCTTCCGGACATCATGCGCTACGCGCGTCAAGCCGCTTTTGCCCCATGTCGCCCCCGCGCCCGGCCCGTCCGGTTCGCGCCTTGTGGCACGGGCCCGGGCCCGGGTACGGACACGGGTGCGGCACCGTGCGCCGCCACTCCATCGGGCGCCGCCACTCAGGCGAGGCCGGCCGAGCACTCCCGGTCCTGCGCGGCGCAGTGCACCGAGGAGACCGCGCCCACCCCGATCTTCGCGAAGTTGCGCAGGCTCTCCGTGCCGGGCACGAAGTACCCGGCGTGGCCCTCGGCGCCGGCGGCCGACAGCACCCGGGAACCGAAGGCCGCGGTGACCGGGTCGGCACCGTGGCCGAGCCCGCCGACCTCCATGTACGGCACGTCCTGGATCCAGTCGTCGGGATTGCGCATCGCCCACACCCGGGCACCGGTACCGAGCCCGGCGGCGGTCTCCGCCCGCATCCCGGGGCTGCCCGCCACCGCGATGTCGGTGACGCTGGACGGCAGCCGGTGGGCCGCGACGCCGCACACCACGGAGCCGTAGCTGTGGCACATCAGCGAGACGGCAGCCGCCTCCGGCAGCGCCCGCACCAGCGCGTTCAGCCGTACCGCGCCCGCCTCTGCGAGCTGCCCGGTGGCCGCGCCGACACCGAGCCCGGCGGGCGCGGTGTAGTCGGCCCAGGCGATCACGGCCGTACGGGAGTCGCCGTCGCGTACGGACCGCTCGGCGTCGTAGAGCGACCTGGCCATCCCCGCGGGCGCGCTGGTCGCCCGCGCGGTGCGCTCGAAGGTCGCGAGGTTGGTGTCCACGCCGGGCACCACCACCGAGACGTGCCGGGCCTGCCGCAGATCGCCGAAGACCTCCGCGGCCCGCCCGCCGCCCGCCGGGTCGAACGCGAGGATCTGCCGGCCGGAGCCGCGCATCGACTCGAAGCGGTGCATCAGCCGGCTCGCCTCCTGGCGGCCCACCGGCGTCAGCCGCCGGTCGTGCATCCGCTTTCGCTCCAGCTCGCCGGCCTGCCGCAACGCCTGCTTGTTGGCCTGGTAGCGCAGCTCGACGGGGGCGCCGCCCATGTTGCCGACCACCAGCGGGTAGCGGTCGGCGAGCGTGGCCCGGTCGGCCCGGCTCAGCTTCCGGAAGAAGGCGGCGAGCGCGCCGGGCGCGGAGTCGGTGTCCGGCAGCCGGTGACCGCCGAGGGAGGCGTGCTCCCAGGCGGACCGCGCGGTGGCCAGCGGGTTGGCGTCGTCCTTGCTGCCTCTGACGGCCGTCCAGCCGGTCATCGCGAGCATCACGAACACCACCAGCAGGGCGAGCGCGGCACGCCACGCGGTGGACTGCAGGAAACCGAAGGAGGGGGCACCGAGGCCCGGAAAGGAAGAAGTCACCGCGGGCCACCCTAGGAGAAGTGACGGGGCGCCCGCTGAGGGGGTGAGGGATATCACGTTTCAGGCTGGTCATATGGGACCAGTTCGGACACGGTACGGTAACGGTCGCCGCTCAGACGTGCAGAAACGGACTCACCGCAGCACTCGGCGGCCGAGGGGCGCGCTGCCTCCGGAGGGCGCCGTCACCGGCCCTCCGCCCGCCCGTGCCGTTCCCGGGGGCGCCGTCACCGGCCCTCGGTCCGTGCCGTTCCCGGAGGGCGTCGTCACCGGCTTTCGGTCCGTGCCGTTCCCGGAGGGTGCCGTCACCGACTCTCCGCCCGCCCGCGCCAGTCGCCGCACACGGCCGGGCAGATCTGCGCCAGGTACTCCTCGGTGATCTCGCGGATCGACTCCACGCTGACGTCCTCGCCCTCGCCCCACACCTTCCCGGCGACCCGCATCACCCCGCTGAACGCCGCGACCACCACCCGTGGCCGCGGATCGGCCGTCACGTCCACGCCCTCGCGCCGCGCGACGAGCCGGGCGATCTGCTCTTCCAGCTCCGAGTAGCGGCGCCAGTGGGCGGCCATGAGGGCGGGCGTCGACTCGATCATCTGGTACGTCCGCATGTGCAGTTCGAGCGGAATCACCGACTGGATCACACCGCCGATGTCGTCCCACGAGGTCATCACGGCGCTGCGCAGCGCCTCCAGGGTGCCTCGGCCGCCGGCCGCCGCTCCAGCTCCTCGGCGAAGCGCGCCTCCACCATCTCGTGGACGGCGAAGACGACCTCCTCCTTGCTCGCGAAATAGCGGAAGAACGTGCGCTGCGAGACGTCGACGGCCTCGGCGATCTCGTCGATCGTCGTCTCGTCGTAGCCGTGCGCCGTGAACAGTTCGAGGGCGGAGCGGATCAGCGCGTCACGGGTGCGCTGCTTCTTGCGCTCGCGCAGGCCGCCGGTCCCGGTGCCGCCAGAGGGTTCGCCTCCGCCGGTCCAGGCGGTTTCAGGTCGGGTCACCTGCGGCGTGGAGCTGGTCATCCTGCGCCGCCTTTCTCGTTGTTGCCGCAGCTCACGATACCTGTGAGCTAAATGACAGTTACCGACTGTTGAATTACTTTGTCAACTGTCAGTGGCTGACATTAGCCTCGGGGAATGAGCTCTAAGACCCCGGTTGCCCATGCCGCGCCGGACCTTTCCGTACCGGAGCCTCGCAAGGGGCTCCGGGGTCATCCGTGGCTGACCCTGTTCTCCGTCGCGATCGGCGTGATGATGGTGGCCCTGGACGGCACCATCGTCGCCATCGCCAACCCGGCCATCCAGGCGGACCTCAAGGCGTCCCTCGCCGACGTCCAGTGGATCACCAACGGGTATCTGCTGGCGCTCGCCGTCTCGCTGATCACGGCCGGCAAGCTCGGTGACCGCTTCGGCCACCGGCAGACGTTCCTCATAGGCGTGGTGGGCTTCGCCATCGCCTCCGGAGCCATCGGGCTGTCCAGCGAGGTCTCGCTGGTCATCACCTTCCGCGTGCTGCAGGGCATCTTCGGCGCGCTCCTGATGCCCGCCGCCCTCGGACTGCTGCGCGCGTCCTTCCCGGCCGAGAAGCTCAACATGGCCATCGGCATCTGGGGCATGGTCATCGGCGCCTCCACCGCCGGCGGCCCGATCGTCGGCGGTCTGCTCGTCGAGCACGTGAACTGGCAGTCGGTGTTCTTCATCAACGTGCCGGTCGGCATCCTCGCCCTCGTACTGGGCCTGGTGATCCTCAAGGACCACCGCGCCGTGAACGCCCCGCGCTCCTTCGACATCCCCGGCATCGTGCTGCTCTCCAGTGCCATGTTCTGCCTCATCTGGGCCCTGATCAAGGCCGGTGAGTGGGGCTGGGGCGACGCCAGGACGCTGGGCTTCCTGGCCGCGGCGGTCGTCGTCTTCGCCGCCTTCGCGATCCTGGAGACCAAGGTCCGCGAGCCGCTGATCCCGCTGCGGATGTTCCGTTCCGTCCCGCTGACGGCCGGCACGATCCTGATGGTGCTGATGGCCTTCGCCTTCATGGGCGGCCTCTTCTTCGTCACCTTCTACCTGCAGAACGTGCACGGCCTGAGCCCCGTCGACAGCGGCCTGCACCTGCTGCCGCTGACCGCGATGATGATCGTCGGCTCGCCGGCCGCGGGCGCGCTGATCACCAAGTTCGGCCCCCGGGTCCCGCTCGTCGGCGGCATGGTCTTCACCGCCGTCGCCATGTTCGGCATGACCACCCTGTCCACCGGCACGGGCACCCTGACGATGTCCCTGTGGTTCGCGCTGCTGGGCCTGGGCCTCGCGCCGGTCATGGTCGGCGCCACCGAGGTCATCGTCGGCAACGCGCCGCTGGAACTGTCCGGTGTGGCGGGCGGTCTCCAGCAGGCCGCCATGCAGGTCGGCGGCAGCCTCGGTACGGCGGTGCTCGGCGCCGTGATGTCCAGCAAGGTCAGCTCGGACTTCGCGGGCAACTGGAGCAAGGCGGGACTGCCGGGCGCCCCGGACCCGGCGCTCAAGGCCGCCGCCGAGGTCGGCGCGGTGCCGCCGCAGGTGGCCCAGGCCCCCGGCATGACGCCGCAGATCGTCGACCGTATCGGCACCGCGGTGCACGACACGTTCGTGTCGGGCATGGGCCTGGCCTTCACCGTCGCCTGCGCCGTGGCGGTCGTCGCGGCCGTCGTCGCGCTGTTCACCAAGCGCGGCGCCAACGCGGAGGCGGGCGCGGGCGTCGGGCACATCTGACGCCTGACGCCTGACATCTGAATGCCTGCATGCCGGACGTCTGCCGTCTGATGCCTGATGCCTGAAGTCCGGCCGTCCGCCGGGCGGTCGGGGTGTCTCGACGCGCGGCCGGCCGGAGCTTCCCGCTCCGGCCGGCCGCGCGTTTTCGTTTCTCCACAGGCCCGCCGTCCCCCGTACGGGCCTGAGGCTTTCCGCACCCCGGCGCCCGCCGCCCTTCCGTACACCGGGCGGTGGCGTCAACAGCTCGCCCCCGGCCGCCCGTTGAAGGTCCGGCAGCGGCACATCGCCTATCAGGGTGGGACGTCCGCCGCGGGCTTGGCTCCGGCGTCCGTGCACGGCCAAGCTCGGATCACCGGCCCGCGGCGGGCAAGTGCCCGCCGCGGCAGACCACTTCGTACTCCACGGGGGAGTGATGCACATGCGTCCGATCCACACCGTCGCCCTGCTGACCGGAGCCGCCGCACTGGCCGTCGCCCACCTCGGCGTCCCGTCCGCGCACGGAGCGCCGCAGCAGCGGCCGCGGGCGCACCCGGGGCCGGCCGCGGGCGACTGCGCCACCGGCCAGTTCTGCGTCTGGCCGGGCCGCGGCTTCGGCGGCAAGCGGCAGACCTACGAACTGTCCGGCACCGACATCGAAAGCTGCGTCACGCTGCCCGCCGGAGTCCGCGCCGCCTCGTTCGCCAACCGCACCGGCCGGCCCGTCACCACGTACCAGAGCGCCGAGTGCGAGGAGACCGGGGAGTTCGACACCTACCCGGGCGGTGGCAGTTGGGTGCCCGAATCCCCTTACCAGGTCAGGGCGTTCAAAATCTGGGAGAGCTGACGGGGGAGTGGGTACGGCGACGCGGGGTACTCGGAGCCCGAGCCCGAACCACGCGACCCTCGGGAGGGATGATGGCGGGCCTCGGACAGCACAGCCGCACCCGATGGCGGACCCACCTGCGGAGCAACCCCCGCTCACGAGGCCGGACGGGGTCTCGGACCGGGCCGGACCGCGCGACGCTGGGCGTGATCGGACTGATCTGCGCGGTCGCCGGATTCTTCATCCTGAGCATCGTGCTCGGGCCGGTGTCCGTGCTCCTCGGCTGGCTCGCGATGGACCGCCGGTGGAACAGCGGGAGCCACGCGCTGCCGGCACTGGTGGCCGTCGTCCTCGGTGTGATCGACACGGTGTTCGCGATCATCCGGATCACCACCACGGCCGTCGGGGCACCGTTCTGAGCGGACGCTCTGCACGGACGTCTTGAGCGGACGTGCGGAGCGGATGCCGAACCGGCGTTCCGAGCGGATGCCGGGCTGATGTTCCGAAGCGACACGAGGCGCCCCCGGCCGGAGCGATCCGGCCGGGGGCGCCTCGTGGTGTCGACTGTCCCGCGGACGACTACGCGTCGCCGCCCGCCTCGCCGGCCTCCGCGGCCGCGACGTCCAGCAGCTGGTAACGGTCGATCGCCTGCTTCAGCAGCGAACGGTCGACCTTGCCCTCCTTGGCCAGCTCGGTGAGCACGCCGAGGACGATCGACTGCGCGTCGATGTGGAAGAAGCGACGGGCCGCGCCACGCGTGTCCGCGAAGCCGAAGCCGTCGGCGCCCAGCGACTGGTATGTGCCGGGCACCCAGCGCGCGATCTGGTCGGGAACGGCACGCATCCAGTCGGACACGGCCACCTTCGGACCCTGCGCGTCGGCGAGCTTCCGCGTCACGAACGGAACGCGCTGCTCCTCCTCCGGGTGGAGCAGGTTGTGCTCCTCGATCTCCACCGCGTCGCGGCGCAGCTCGTTCCAGGAGGTCGCCGACCAGACGTCCGCCTTGACGTTCCACTCGTCGGCCAGGATCTGCTGGGCCTCGATCGCCCACGGCACGGCCACACCGGACGCGAGGATCTGGGCCGCGTGCTCGCCCTTGTCGCCCGGCTTGACGCGGTACAGGCCCTTGAGGATGCCCTCGACGTCCACGTCGGCCGGCTCGGCCGGGTGCTGGATCGGCTCGTTGTAGACGGTGAGGTAGTAGAAGATGTCCTCACTGTTCTCGCCGTACATCCGGCGCAGACCGTCCTTGACGATGTGCGCGATCTCGTACCCGTACGCCGGGTCGTAGGCGACACACGCCGGGTTGGTCGAGGCGAGCAGCTGGGAGTGGCCGTCCGCGTGCTGGAGGCCCTCACCGGTCAGGGTCGTACGGCCGGCGGTCGCGCCCAGCACGAAGCCGCGTGCGAGCTGGTCGGCCATCTGCCAGAACTGGTCACCGGTGCGCTGGAACCCGAACATCGAGTAGAAGACGTAGATCGGGATCAGCGGCTCGCCGTGCGTGGCGTAGGCGGAGCCCGCCGCGATCAGCGACGCGGTGCAGCCGGCCTCGGAGATGCCGTCGTGCAGCATCTGGCCGGTCGGCGACTCCTTGTAGGCGAGCAGCAGTTCGCGGTCTACCGACTCGTAGATCTGGCCCAGCGGGTTGTAGATCTTCGCGGACGGGAAGAACGCGTCCATACCGAAGGTGCGGTACTCGTCCGGTGCGATCGGCACGAAACGCTTGCCGATCTCCTTGTCCCGCATGAGGTCCTTCAGGACCCGCACGAACGCCATGGTCGTGGCGATCTTCTGCTGGCCGGAGCCCTTCTTCGCCCCCGCGTACGCCTTGTCGTCCGGCAGCGGCAGCGGCTTGGCACGCACGATACGGGTCGGCACGTAGCCGCCGTTCGCCTTGCGGCGGTCGTGCATGTACTGGATCTCTTCGGAGTCGCGGCCCGGGTGGTAGTACGGCGGGTTGCCGTCCTCCAGCTCCTTGTCCGAGATCGGCAGGTGCAGCCGGTCGCGGAAGCGCTTGAGGTCCTCGGCCGTCAGCTTCTTCATCTGGTGGGTCGCGTTGCGGCCCTCGAAGTTCGGACCGAGGGTCCAGCCCTTGACGGTCTGCGCGAGGATCACCGTCGGCTGGCCCTTGTGGGCCTTGGCCGCCGCGTACGCCGCGTAGATCTTCTTGTGGTCGTGACCGCCGCGGCCCAGGTGCTGGATCTGCTGGTCGGTCATGTTCTCGACCATCGCCCGCAGCCGGTGGTCGTCACCGAAGAAGTGCTCGCGGATGTACGAACCGGTCTCGGTCGCGTACGTCTGGAACTGGCCGTCCGGCGTCGTGTTCAGCTTGTTGACCAGGATGCCGTCGCGGTCCTGGGCCAGCAGCGGGTCCCAGCTGCGGTCCCACACCAGCTTGATCACGTTCCAGCCGGCGCCGCGGAACTGCGACTCCAGCTCCTGCATGATCTTGCCGTTGCCGCGGACCGGGCCGTCCAGGCGCTGCAGGTTGCAGTTGACCACGAAGGTCAGGTTGTCCAGGCCCTCACGCGCCGCGAGGGACAGCTGGCCGAGCGACTCGGGCTCGTCCATCTCGCCGTCGCCGAGGTAGGCCCACACGTGCGAGTCGGAGGTGTCGGCGATGCCGCGCGCCTCCATGTAGCGGTTCATCCGGGCCTGGTAGATCGCGCCGAGCGGGCCGAGGCCCATCGAGACGGTCGGGAACTCCCAGAAGTCCGGCATCAGCCGCGGGTGCGGGTAGCTGGACAGACCGTTCGGGAACTTGGACTTCTCCTGCCGGAAGGCGTCGAGCTGGGTTTCGCTCAGCCGGTCCAGGAGGTAGGCACGGGCGTACACGCCGGGGGAGGCGTGGCCCTGGAAGAAGATCTGGTCGCCGCCCTTGCCGTCGTCCTTGCCCCGGAAGAAGTGGTTGAAGCCCACGTCGTACAGAGAGGCGGAGGACGCGAAGGTGGCGATGTGGCCGCCGACGCCGATACCGGGGCGCTGCGCCCGCGACACCATGACCGCGGCGTTCCACCGGGTCGCGTTCAGGATCTTGCGCTCGATCTCCTCGTTGCCGGGGAAGAACGGCTCGTCCTTGGTCGCGATGGTGTTGACGTAATCCGTGCTGCGCATCTCGGGCACGGCCACGCGCTTCTCGCGGGCCCGCTCGATCAGGCGGAGCATGAGGTAGCGGGCACGTTCCCGGCCTCGCTCATCGACGGCTGCGTCGAGCGAGTCGAGCCATTCCTGGGTCTCTTCGGGATCGAAGTCCGGGACCTGGCTGGGAAGGCCGCCAATGATGATCGGGTTGCGATCGGATCCGGAAGCCACGCTGTTCCTTCGCTGTTCGGTCTTGCTCTGCTTTGGTGTCGCGCCGTCTTCCATCGTGTACCGGCTCACCGGGATACGTCATCTCTACCGGTGGGTAACCACCCCCTAAGAGACGGGCGCTCGCAGGCCGGTTTTTGAGGTCGGCCAAATCGCAACCATACGCCCACGCCGGAACCGGTCGCCGTACGGTCGTGCGAACCCCGCGAAGAGGTCCGGGTGCCGGGCGTCACCCCCAAAGAGCCCAGTCACCGAACAAAACGCAATAAAGGCGTTAAAGAGATGTGGGGTGAATCACTTCCCGCCGTGCGGGTGGGGTCGCAGTTGCGGCGAGACGGCGGTAAACGTCACCGTTTCGACGGTCTCGGCGGCCGGGTACTTGCGCGATCCGCCCGGCCCGTGTGGACTACGCCCAATGCCCCGCGCACGCGTGGGTGCAACCCATTTACCGAAACATGACAGGAGGCAATCCGTGAGCGCGACCGCGGACCACGCGGAGGAGCGGACCAACCCGGCCATCAAGCTGGGGTTCGAGCCCGGACAGGTGGTCCAGGAGATCGGCTACGACGACGACGTCGAGCAGGAGCTCCGCGAAGCCATTGAGGCCGTGATCGGCCAGGAGATCGTTGACGAGGAATACGACGACGTCGCCGACGTCGTCGTGCTGTGGTTCCGCGATGACGACGGCGACCTCACGGACGCGCTGGTGGATGCCATCGGTCTGATCGACGAGGGCGGCGAGATCTGGCTGATGACGCCCAAGACCGGACGCGACGGATACGTCGAGCCGAGCGACATCAACGAAGCCGCGCAGACCGCGGGCCTGTCCCAGACCAGGAGCATCAACGCGGGCAAGGACTGGAGCGGCAGCCGCCTGGTCACCCCCAAGGGCGCCAAGTCGGGCAAGCGCTGAGCTGCGCCCCCACGTTCCGTGCCGAGCCCTCCGCCGGGTGAACCGGTGGGGGCTCGGCGTGCGCGCCCCGGCGCGTAGGGTTGGCCGCAACCTGTTGGAATCCGCCGGAGCGGCCGCTGCCGGCGGTGCCCCGCGCCGCACGCCGGTGACGGCGCCGGGCACGGCAAAGGCGTCCGCGCACGGTGTCTGCGAAGGGAACGGTCCCCATGGCGATCGAGGTCGGCTCGAAGGCTCCGGAGTTCGAGCTGAAGAACCAGCACGGTGAGCTGATCAAGCTCTCCGACTTCCGCGGCGAGAAGGCCGTCGTCCTCCTCTTCTACCCCTTCGCCTTCACCGGCGTGTGCACCGGCGAGCTGTGCGCCCTGCGCGACGAGCTGCCGAAGTTCGTCAACGACGACGTGCAGCTGCTGGCCGTCTCCAACGACTCGCCCTTCGCGCTGCGCGTCTTCGCCGAGCAGGAGGGCCTGGAGTACCCGCTGCTGTCGGACTTCTGGCCGCACGGCGAGGCCTCGCGGGCCTACGGCGTCTTCGACGAGGAGAAGGGCTGCGCGGTGCGCGGGACCTTCATCATCGACAAGGAGGGCGTGGTGCGCTGGACGGTCGTCAACGGCCTGCCCGACGCCCGTGACCTCAACGACTACCTCAAGGCGCTCGGCACCCTCTGATTCCCGCCGTGACCGGCTCCCGCCGCGACATCGGCGCGGTGTCCGCACCGCTACCTGTAATCGGTGGGAACCGGTCACTAGGATCAAAACGTTGATCTGATGCCATGCACGATGGGGGCGCAAAGCATTTCGTACCCCTCGAACCCAGGGAGGACTCGTGGGAGTCAGCCTCAGCAAGGGCGGAAACGTCTCGCTGACGAAGGAAGCCCCCAATCTGACCGCGGTGCTCGTCGGTCTGGGCTGGGACGCCCGTACCACCACCGGTACGGACTTCGACCTGGACGCCAGCGCGCTGCTGACCAACGACCAGGGCAAGGTCGCCAACGACCAGAACTTCGTGTTCTTCAACAACCTGAAGAGCCCGGACGGCTCGGTCGAGCACACCGGCGACAACACCACCGGTGAGGGCGAGGGCGACGACGAGGCCATCAAGGTGAACCTCGCCGACGTGCCCGCCGACGTCGCCAAGATCGTGTTCCCGGTGTCCATCTACGACGCCGAGAACCGCCAGCAGAGCTTCGGCCAGGTCCGCAACGCCTACATCCGCGTCGTGAACCAGGCCGACGGCAACGAGCTCGCGCGCTACGACCTCAGCGAGGACGCCTCGACCGAGACCGCCATGGTCTTCGGCGAGCTGTACCGCAACGGCGCGGAGTGGAAGTTCCGGGCCATCGGCCAGGGGTACGCCTCGGGCCTGCGCGGCATCGCGCAGGACTTCGGCGTCAACGTCTGACCCGAGCCGTCACCCTTCCGTACCCGGCGTCGTACCCCCTGTCCGGGGAGTACGGCGCCGGGCGCGCTTGAAGCCCGTACGCAGGCCGTGCGGGACACGGATCCCGGCGCGGCGGCGGACGCGCACCCCGCGGAGTCCACCTGTGCGCCGTAAAAGTGGCGTATCCGGGACCGTGTCCGTCCCGTACGGGCCATGTACGAACCCGTATGAAAGCCGTGGACAACCGCGGCACCACCGTCACCGGGGAGGATGCGAACACCATGGGCGTCACGCTCGCAAAGGGAGGCAACGTCTCCCTCTCCAAGGCCGCTCCGAATCTCACGCAGGTCATGGTCGGCCTCGGCTGGGACGCGCGCTCGACCACAGGAGCGCCGTTCGACCTGGATGCCAGCGCGCTGCTGTGCAGGTCGGGGCGGGTGCTCGGCGACGAGTACTTCGTCTTCTACAACAATCTCAAGAGCCCGGACGGCTCGGTCGAGCACACGGGTGACAATCTCACCGGTGAGGGTGAAGGGGACGACGAGTCGATTCTCGTGGACCTCAGCACGGTCCCCGAAGAGGTCGACAAGATCGTTTTTCCCGTCTCGATCCACGAGGCGGATGTCCGCGGCCAGAGCTTCGGCCAGGTCAGCAACGCTTTCATCCGCGTGGTCAACCAGGCGGACGGCAGTGAACTGGCGCGCTACGACCTCAGTGAGGACGCCTCCAGCGAAACCGCGATGATCTTCGGTGAGGTCTACCGGTACAGCGGTGAATGGAAGTTCCGCGCGGTGGGCCAGGGGTACGCGTCGGGGTTGCGAGGCATCGCTCTAGACTTCGGGGTCAACGTTTCGTAAAGCGCCGCGCACTGCGCGCGGGGGACCCCATACAGCGAGGGATTGGGTTAGGCAGTGCTCCTGAGAACCTTTGGCTGGTCGTTCGCCGTCACGGCGGCCGGCCTGGCCTTGGCCGGCGTCCTCTGGGGGTGGCAGGGGCTAGCGATCGTTGGCATCCTGTCGATCCTGGAGATTTCGGTCTCGTTCGACAATGCGGTCATCAACGCCGGAATCCTGCGCAAGATGAACGCCTTCTGGCAGAAAATCTTTCTGACCGTCGGCATTCTCATCGCCGTCTTCGGCATGCGCCTGGTCTTCCCGGTCGTCATCGTCGCGGTCACCGCGAAGATCGGACCGATCGAGGCCGTCAATCTGGCGATCAACGACAAGGCGCAGTACGAGCACCTCGTCACGGCGGCCCACCCGGCCATCGCGGCCTTCGGTGGCATGTTCCTGCTCATGATCTTCCTCGACTTCATCTTCGAGGAGCGCGAGCACAAGTGGCTGGGCTGGCTGGAACGGCCGCTGGCCAAAATGGGCAAGCTGGACATGCTGTCCGTCATCGTCGCGCTGGTCGTCCTGCTCGTCGGCGCCATGACGGTGGCCACCGACGTCGCGCACGGTGGTGGTGACAAGAGCGCGACGGTCCTGCTGTCCGGCGTCGCCGGCCTGCTCACGTACCTGGTCGTGGGCGGTGTCTCCGGCTACTTCGAGGACAAGCTGGAGGAGGCCGAAGAGGCCCAGGAGGCCGAGAACGAGGACGCCGGCAACGGCTCCGCCGCGAAGCCGGCGGTGGCGGCCCAGGAAGCCGGTGCCGGTGCCGGTGCGAACGGCGAGACGTCCAAGCGCGGCTCCGTCTCGGGCGTGGGGCTCGCGGGCAAGGCCGCGTTCTTCCTGTTCCTCTACCTGGAGGTCATCGACGCGTCGTTCTCCTTCGACGGCGTCATCGGGGCCTTCGCCATCACCAACGACATCTTCGAGATGGCGCTGGGTCTGGGCATCGGCGCGATGTACATCCGTTCGCTGACGGTCTTCCTGGTCCGCAAGGGGACCCTCGACGACTACGTCTACCTGGAGCACGGCGCGCACTACGCCATCGGCGCGCTGGCCGTCATCCTGCTCGCCACGATCAAGTACGAGATCAACGAGGTCATCACCGGCCTGGTCGGAATCGTGCTGATCGCCGCGTCCTTCTGGTCATCCATGCGCAAGAACCGCAAGGAAGGCAAAGCGAGCGAAGACTCCGGGGCAAAGTCGGAAGTTGCCTCCGGAGTGTGACGAGGGCCTGATTGAGGAACGCTCTCAGCGGGGCGGCCATGGAGTGCTCACTCCATGGCCGCCCCGCGGCCGTACCGGGCCACGGGGCGGCCGGTACAGCCGGGGAGGACCGGAACGGCCGGGGAGAGCCGGCACGGCCGGGACGAACCGGTGCGGCCGGGACGCACGTAGCAGTCGGGTCGCCGAGCCGTCTGGCGGGCGGCCTCCGGGTCGGATCGATGGGGTGGGGCAAGGTGTCGTTCTTGGACAATTGGCGTCGGGGCGGGGCGCCGAAATTCGAAACCGGTGGCGCGTCGCACGTGGTCGAGCTGACCAAGCGCAACCCGGTCGTCTCGCTGACGAAGCAGGGCGCGGCCTCCGGACACCTGCGGGTCAACCTGTCCTGGCAGATGCGCACGCCCGACATCGGGATGCGCAGCTCGCAGCGCGGCGGCAGCCTGCTGCGCAATCCGGGCAAGATGTTCAAACCGGAGGTGGTGCAGGCGCAGGGGCCGGCGGTCGTCAAGATCGACCTGGACCTGGCCTGCCTGTACGAGCTCAAGGACGGCACCAAGGGCGTGGTGCAGCCGCTCGGCAACTTCCTGGGCGACATCAACGCCGCGCCGTACGTGAAACTCAGCGGCGACGACCGCTTCGGCTCGCCCTCCGGCGAGACGCTCTACATCAACCTCGACCACCGCGACGAGATCAAGCGCCTGCTGATCTTCGTCTACATCTACGACGGCACACCGGCCTTCGACCGCACCCACGCCGTCGTGACGCTCTACCCGAGCAGCGGCCCCCGCGTGGAGATCGGCCTCGACGAACGCGCGCCACAGGCCCGCTCCTGCGCCATCTTCATGCTGGAGAACAACAAGGGCGAACTCACCGTCCGCCGCGAGGTGAAGTACGTCTACGGCTTCCAGTCCGAACTGGACCGCCTGTACGGCTGGGGCCTGCAGTGGGGGCGGGGGTACAAGTCGAAGGTGTGAGTCGAGGGCGCAAGCTGGGGGCGTGGGCTGGGCTCGGAGCTTGGGGCTTGCGTCAAGGGCATGAGCTGGGGGCTTGAGCCGAGGGCGTGGGCTGCGGCGTGAGCTGGGGCTGGGTGGAGAGCCCGAGTCGGCGGTGCGGGGGCTTGGGAGTACGGGGACGGGTGGGGCTGGGCTGGAGAAACGTTACGGCTGGTGTGGCGGCCGGGGCGGGAACGCCCGGGCTCGCGACCGTGGTCGTGCCCGGCCGCCCTGAGCTGCTCGGCGCTCACGCTGCTCAGCGGCTGGTCAGTGGCTGCTCAGTCGCTCAACGGGCGGCTGCGCACCTCAACGGCTGCTCAGTGCGCGGTCAGCGGCTCAGCCCCTGGACGCCCGGCCGTGGGCCGTCTGCGAGCAGACGCTTGCTTGCGGGCAGGCGCCCGAGGGAAGCACCCCACTCTCCCGCCAAGCAAGCCCGGCATGGCGCGATGACGGCCGACCCGAACACATGCCGGTCGCTGGCCGCCACAGCCCCTTGAACAGTGCGGGTGAGTGCTGACGGCTGAGCGCTGCCGGGCCGCCACCCGCCCGTCAGCGGTGCTGGAACTGCGGCCCCTGCGGCGGAAGGACGAAGTTCGGGTCCAGCCCGGGACCGGGAACCGGACCGGGAGCCGGGGGCTGCTGCGGATAACCGTAAGCCGGAGGCGCCGGGACAGCGGGAGCCACCGGGCCCGTCGGGTACGCCTGGTGCTGATGCTGGTGTTGCTGCGGAGGCTGCGGATAGCCGTACGAGGGCTGCGGCTGCTGCGGCATCGGGCCGGGGTATCCGTACGCGGGCTGGGCCGGGGGCTGCGTCGGAGGCGGCGGGATGTTCGGACCGTTCTGCGGATAGCCGTAGCCTCCACCGGTGGGCTGCGGCTGAGGCGGGTACGCCGCAGCCGGTGCGGCCGTGTGCGGTGCGGCCGAGGGCGGAGCGGCGGGCGGCGACAGCGGAAAGGAGTCCGGCTCTGACTGGGCTGCGGAACCTGGCGCCGGGGCTGGCGCCTGCGCTGGGGCTGGTGCCGGCGGCGTCGCCGGGGACGACACGGCCGGCGCAGGGCTCGGCGCCTGATTCGGGCCCGATCCCGCGCCCGAATCGGGCAGATGCTGTGTCGCGGCCTCAGGGTCCGCAGCGGAAGCCAACCCCCTGCCTCGCCGGAGCCGGACCCGGAACTGGGCCCAGCATCGCTGCCAGTGCTGCCCGCCGGTGCGGTGGCGTCCGACGACGCGGCCGCTGCCGCACCGGCTGCCGCACCCGCTGTCGTACCGGCTGTGGCACTGGCTTCCTGCGCCGCGGACTCGTCCTCTTCCTCCACCGAGATCCCGAATTCGGCGGCCAGGCCGATCAGCCCGTTCTCGTACCCCTGCCCGAGCGCACGGAACTTCCACCGGTCGCCGCGCCGGTACAACTCGCCGCAGATCAGGGCCGTCTCCTTGCCCGTCTCCGGCACTACGTCGAAGACCGCGACCGGCTCGTCGTCCGACGAGGAGGCGTCGTGCAGCAGGACGCGCAGATCCCGTACGTGCGCGAAGGTCCCGCCGTCCGCCGACGCGGCGAGCACGACACGGTCCACCGACGCCTCAAGTCCGGACAGGTCCGCCTCGATCGTGTCCGCCACCCCGTCGGCCAGCTGCGTCTTCGGCAGGTGCCGCACCAGGCCGCTGGGGTGCCGTGGCTGGTTGTAGAAGACGAAGTCCGCATCGGACCGCACGCGTCCGTCGGCACCGAGGAGCAGGGCCGAGGCATCGACATCGGGCACCCCCGCGCCGGGGGCCCAGCGCAGTACGGCCCGGACCGCCGTGGTGTCGAGGGGTACGTTGGACCCTTTCAGCATCGCGTGCGTCATGTCCGTAATCCTGCCTTCCCGGAGGTCGGAGGGACAACGCGGGGGCCGCTCCGGCGTGGCCCGCCCGGTGCCCGCGTCACCTGGCCGTCGTGTGCGGGTCACGTGCTTTTCACATGGGCGGGAACTTTCTCGTCGCGGCCGCACGTACGATTACCGGCCGGATCCAGACAGCGAGTCGCCGCGGGGTGGCCCCGGCCCCGCCTGCTCACGGGGAGTTCTATGCGTCACTTTGGGCATCTTGCGCCCGATATCCGGAATGCTTTGTTCCACCAGGAGCCGGTCGAGTTCACCGCCGACTCCCCGCCCAGCACGCTCTCGGTAGCCCTCGGCGCAACGCTCTACAGCCCGGCCACCCGTCCACGCCTCGCCGAGGACGTCGTCAAACAGGCCGGCCGTGGAGTGGTCTCCATGGTGCTGTGCCTGGAGGACTCCATCAGCGACGCGGACGTGGTCGCCGGTGAGGAAAATCTGGTACGGCAGTTCGCGGCCCTCGGCCAGGAGGCCGAAAACGGTACGGTCCTCCCGCTGCTGTTCATCCGGGTGCGCGCGGCCGCGCAGATACCCGACCTGGTGCGCCGACTGGGCCGTGACGTTCGTCTGTTGTCCGGATTCGTGCTGCCCAAGTTCACCGAGGAGCGAGGCGTCCCGTTCCTGGAGGCGCTGACCGGCGCGGAGGCGGAATGCGGGCGGCGGCTGTTCGCCATGCCGGTGCTCGAATCGCCCGATCTGCTCCACCTGGAGAGCCGCGGCGAGACACTGCGGGGCATCGCGCGCACGGTGGACAAGTACCGCGACCGCATACTGGCACTGCGTCTCGGGGTCACCGACTTCTGCTCGGCCTACGGCCTGCGCCGGGCCCCCGACATGACGGCGTACGACGTGCAGATCGTCGCGTCGGTGATCGCCGACGTGGTGAACGTCCTCGGCCGGGCGGACGGCACCGGCTTCACGGTCACCGGTCCGGTATGGGAGTACTTCCGGCTGCACGAGCGGATGTTCAAGCCGCAGCTGCGGCAGAGCCCCTTCCTCGGCCGGGCGGAGGAGCTCCGGACGGCCCTGATCGAACACGACATGGACGGCCTCCTGCGCGAGATCGAACTCGACCGCGCGAACGGCCTCCAGGGCAAGACCTGCATCCACCCCTCGCACGTGGCACCGGTACACGCACTCTCGGTCGTCAGCCATGAGGAGTTCAGCGACGCCGTGGACATCCTGCGGCCCGAGCGGGGCGCCGGCGGCGTGCTGCGCTCCGCGTACACGAACAAGATGAACGAGATCAAGCCGCATCGCGCCTGGGCCGAACGGACCCTGCTGCGCGCCGAAGCGTTCGGCGTCGCCCGCGAGGGCGTCGGCTTCGTGGAACTGCTGACGGCCAGCCTTCCGCACACCTGAGACGGCGAACGGTTCAGGCCTGGCGGTCACCGCCCCACCGGGCCGAGGACGTCCAGGAAGCAACGGATGATGACGACGGCGGAAGAGACGAAGGAGACGGGCACAGTGGTGTGGACGGGAGAGTGGGTCGCCCAGCGGCTCGGTGTCTCGCTGAGCGGTGGGGCGGAGCTGCCCAGGCTGCTCGGCCTGGCGCTGCGGCGCAATCCGAAGCGGGCGCACCTGCTCGTGTCGAACGTGCTCGGCAAGCACGTACCGCAGCGGCCGGACACGGTCTACGGCGCGGGCCTCGGGCTCGGACGCCAGGTCCGTGAACTGCTCGGTGACACCGAGGCGGCACGCGCCGTCGTCCTGGGATACGCCGAGACCGCCACGGGCCTTGGGCACAGCGTGGCCGACGGGCTGGCCCTCGCGCCCTATCTGCACTCCACGCGGCGACCGGTCGCGGGAGTCGAGCAGGCCGGCGGCTTCGAGGAGGAGCACAGTCACGCCACCTCGCACCTGCTTCTCCCGGAAGATCCGGCGCTGCTGGCCGGAGACGGCCCCCTGGTCCTCGTCGACGACGAGTTCTCCACCGGCCGCACGGTCCTGAACACCATCAAGGCGCTGCACGCCCGCTTCCCCCGCGAGCGGTACGTCGTCGTCGCGTTGGTCGACATGCGCTCGGACTCGGACCGCGGCCAGCTGCGGAAGTTCGCCGCGGACTTGGGCGCACGGGTCGACCTCATCGCCCTGGCCGCCGGTGGCGTACAACTTCCGGCCGACGTCCTCGAACGTGGCCAAGCCCTCGTAGCCACTCATCAGGACAAGACATCCACGTCTGCGCCGATGTCCGCGAGCCGGGCTCCGGGAACCTCGGCGGCCGACGCCGGGGAGAGCGGTAGCGGCAGTGGCGGCAGCGGGAGCGGCCGTGGGAGCGGGGTCGTAGCCTCGGACGAGCCCATGGCCCCGAGCGGCCAGGTACAATCCGTTCGAGTCGACCTCGGTTGGCCGGAAGGCGTGCCGGACGGCGGGCGCCACGGCTTCACCACCACCCACCGGGCCCGTCTGGAGGCGGCGCTGCCCGGCATGGCGGACCGGATCGCGGATGAGCTCACCGGCGCCCGCCGGGTGCTGGTCCTCGGCAACGAAGAGCTGATGTACGCACCGCTGCGCCTCGCCGGAGCCCTGGACGACCGCACACCGGCCGAGGTGTATTTCTCGACCACCACCCGCTCCCCGGTCCTCGCCGTGGACGACCCGGGCTACGCCATACGCACCCAGCTGGCCTTCCCCGCCCACGACCGGCCGGCTGGCGGACCGGGGGAGCGGTACGCGTACAACGTCGCGGCCGGCGCGGACCCGCAGCGGCGCTTCGACGCGGTCGTCGCCGTCATCGACTCGTACGGCGACACTCCGGAACTCCACGGTGCCGACGGCCTCCTGGGCCGGCTGGCCGCCCACACCGACCGGCTGCTGCTCGCCGTCATTCCTTCCTACACACCGGCGGACCCGCTGCCGCAGACGCCGGAGCCCGCCCCGAAGCCCATGCCCCACGCCACGCGACGACAGGTCTGACCGATGCCCCTCCCCGAGCCGCTGCGCGGCCCCGCCTTTTCCTCCTACGACCCCGACGAGGTCGGCTGGCTGCTCCAGGACCTGTCCTCGATCACCCTCGAAGCGCCGACGGAGGAGCGTGAGGAGGCGATACAGGCTGGTGGTGCCCACTACGCCGAGTCGCTGCCCGTCGAGTACCAGCCGAGTGAGCAGTACCAGGCGCTGTTCCACAGTGCCTTGGAGACCTCTGCCGGCCGCATCGCGCGGGCGGTCGGCACCGTCACCGAAACGGTGCTCGCCGAGCGCTCCGCCCGCCCGGTACTGGTCTCGCTGGCCCGCGCCGGCACCCCGGTGGGCGTTCTGATGCGCCGCTGGGCCCTGCACGTCCACGGGCTCGACCTGCCGCACTACGCGGTCTCGATCGTGCGCGGCCGTGGCATCGACACCACCGCCCTGCGCTGGCTCGCCGCCCACCACGACCCGGCGGACGTCGTCTTCGTCGACGGCTGGACGGGCAAGGGAGCCATCACCCGGGAACTGGCCCAGGCGGTGCGCGGCTTCCACGGCTTCGACCCGCGGATCGCCGTCCTCGCCGACCCCGGAGGCTGTGTGGACACCTACGGCACCCGTGACGACTTCCTCATCCCCTCCGCGTGCCTCAACTCGACCGTCTCCGGCCTGATATCGCGCACCGTACTCCGCGACGATCTCGTCGGGCCCGACGACTTCCACGGCGCCAAGTTCTACCGCGACCTCGCGGAGGCCGACCTGTCGCGCGTGCTCATCGACACCGTCGCGGCGCGGTTCGACGAGGTCGCCGAGCAGGTCGCCCTCGACGTGAAGGAACTGGCCGCGGCCGACCGGACACCCACCTGGGCGGGCTGGGCCGCGGTCGAGCGGATCAGCGAGACGTACGGCATCCACGACGTGAACCTCGTCAAGCCGGGTGTCGGTGAGACCACGCGGGTACTGCTCCGGCGCGTCCCCTGGAAGATCCTTGCCCGGCGCGGCGCCGGAACGGACCTCGATCATGTGCGTCTCCTTGCTGAACAGCGGGGCGTCCCCGTCGAAGAGGTCGACGAACTCCCCTACACCTGTGTCGGACTGATCCACCCCCGCTTCACGCGGGGCGCGACGGGTGCGGACGGCAAGGCGGTGACCGCGCCGTGAGCACGATCGTCGCCAGCGACCTGGACCGCACCCTCATCTATTCGGCCGCCGCACTGGACCTGGCCGTGCCCGACGCCGAGGCGCCCCGCCTGCTCTGCGTCGAGGTCTACGAACACCGACCGCTCTCCTACATGACGGAGACGGCGGCGGAGCTGCTCGCCGGTCTCGCCGACGCCACCACGTTCGTCCCCACGACCACGCGCACCCGCGAGCAGTACGGCCGGATCCACCTCCCGGGCCCCGCACCGCGGTTCGCCATCTGTGCGAACGGCGGGCACCTGCTCGTCGACGGAGAGTCCGACCAGGGCTGGCAGCGCACCGTCGCCGCCCGGCTGAGTGCGGAGTGCGCATCGCTCGACGAGGTCCGTGCGCACCTGCTGCGGACCGCCGACCCGGCATGGCTGCTCAAGGAACGCGTGGCCGAAGACCTCTTCGCCTACCTTGTCGTCGAGCGCCTCGCTGCTGCCGCAGACCTGGGTCAAGGAACTCGCCGAGTGGGCGGCTGCCCGCGGCTGGACCGTCTCGCTCCAGGGACGGAAGATCTACGCCGTGCCGAAGCCGCTGACCAAGAGCGCCGCTGTCGCCGAAGTCGTCCGCCGGACCGGTGCCTCGCAGGTGCTCGCCGCAGGCGACTCGCTGCTGGACGCCGACCTGCTGCTGGCCGCGGACCGCGGGTGGCGTCCCGGCCATGGTGAGCTGGCGGACTCCGGGTGGAGTGCTCCGCACGTCACCGCGCTGGACGCGCGCGGAGCCGCGGCGGGCGAGGAGATCCTGCGGGCGTTCACCCACGGCGTCGCTGCCCCCGACCACTCCTGCTGAGCCGTACGACGAGGAAGGCCAGGACCGCCAGCGCGGCGGCCACCAGCACCACCTTCGAGTACGCGTCCACATAGCCGGTCACCTCCTCCCAGTTCTCGCCGAGCGCGTAGCCGGCGAGGACGAAGATCGAATTCCAGATCAGACTGCCGAGTGTGGTCAGGACGAGGAAGGCCGGTATCGGCATCCGCTCGATACCGGCCGGAATCGATATCAGGCTGCGGAAGATCGGCACCATCCGGCCGAAGAACACCGCCTTGTTGCCGTGCCGCTGGAACCAGCGCTCCGTCCTCTCGACGTCGGAGACCTTGACCAGCGGCAGCTTGGCCGCGATCGCGAGCATCCGGTCCCGGCCGAGCAGCGCGCCCACGCCGTAGAGAGCGAGTGCGCCGAGAACCGACCCGAGCGTGGTCCACAACAGGGCGGAGAACAGAGTCATTTGTCCTTGCCCCGCCGAGAAGCCCGCCAGGGGAAGGATCAGTTCGCTGGGCAGGGGCGGGAAGAGGTTCTCGGCGGCGATCGCCAGGCCGGCGCCTGGCGCGCCGAGTGTGTCCATGAGTCCGGTGATCCAGCTGGTTTCCGCGTGTTCGTTCATGCTTCGACGCTAGAAATCCGCGCCCGTCGGCACATTGCGGAAAACCGCACGGAACACTGCGGTTTTCCGCAGTGCGGCGGTGCCGGCGCAGCCACTAGCGTTCCGATCATGCGGGGGATGGCACGGCGCGGGATGCGCCTCACGGTCGGATTGTTGGTCGGCGCGGGCACGGTGGCGGTCGAGCTGCCGTTCATCGTGCTCTCGGGGCTCGCGCTGCTCTGCGTTTTCGTCTGGCCGCGCGGGAGACGCAAGGTGCTGGAGCCGGTGACGGCCGTGGCCCGGTGGCTCATCGAGTCGGCGCGCCGCCGCCTGCGGTTCGGCGGTGCCGACTTCGCCTACGGGTACGACGACGAGCGCGCGCTCAAATACCTGGCGGTCCGCTGGCTGCTGGGCCTTCTGGGGGCAGGTGTGGTCTTAGCCGCGCTCACAGGGGCGACCATAGTCCTCTGGGCGTCGACGGTATGGACGTTCACCCACGTCGAGCACCCGGTCGATGTCGCGGAGACCGGCGTGGGCGCCGTGCTCCTGCTCTTCCTCAGCTTGCAGGGGGTGTTCGGGGTGGCGACGCTGGAAGCCCGGCTCGCGCGGCACTTCCTCGGCCCTACACACGAGAAAGAGCTGCAACGCCGGGTCGCGGAACTGGCCTCCAGCCGAGCCGGGGTCGTCGCCGCGGTCAACGACGAACGCCGCCGCATCGAGCGCGACCTACACGACGGTGTCCAACAGCGATTGGTGGGCCTCGGGATGCTGCTCGGCCGCGCGCTGCGCAGCAAGGACGAGGCTCATGCGGTCGAGCTGCTCCGGCAGGCGCACGCGGAAAGCCGCCTGGCGCTGACCGAGTTGCGCGAGGTCGCCTGGCGCATCTATCCGACGGTGTTGGACGAAGCAGGTTTGCAGGCCGCTCTGGAAACCGTCGCGGAGCGTTCCTCGGTTCCTGTCCGGCTGACCTGTCGCCTCACCCAGGAGCCCGGGGCCGCAGTGGCGGCCGTCGCCTACTTCGTCGTGTCCGAGGCGGTGACGAACGCGGTGAAACACTCCTGTGCGGAAGGGATAACCGTCACCGTCGACCGTGACGAGAACATGCTGACCGTCCGGATCCAGGACGACGGCTGGGGCGGTGCGAATCCCTCGGGAAGCGGGCTGTTCGGGCTGGCGCGCCGGGTCGCCGCCCTGGACGGCCGGTTACGGGTGGACAGCCCGGTCGGCGGACCGACCACGATCACCGCGGAGTTGCCGTGCGCGTAGTACTTGCCGACGATTCGACCCTGCTGAGGGAGGGCCTGGTGCGGCTGCTGACGGAAGAGGACCACGAGGTGACAGCCGCGGTCGCAGACGCCGCCGAACTGATGACGGTGCTGGAGCGCGCGCCGGCGGAGCAGCGGCCCGACGTGGTGGTCGTGGACGTACGGATGCCTCCCACGCACACGGACGAGGGGCTGCGAGCGGCCGTGCAGATCCGTGAGCGCTGGCCGGACGTCGGTGTACTCGTCCTCTCGCAGTACGTCGAGCGGCGGTACGCCACCGAGCTGCTGACCGAGGACAGTGAAGGGGTCGGCTACCTGCTCAAGGACAGAGTCGTGCAGGTGGACGAGTTCTTGGACGCGCTGGAGCGGGTCGGCTCGGGCAAGGCGGCCTTCGACTCGGAGGTCGTGCGCGTCCTGTTCTCCCGCAGCAGCCGCACCGACCCGCTGAACTCGCTCACGGCACGTGAGCGTGAGGTGCTCGCGCAGATGGCCGAAGGCCACACCAACGCCGCCATCGCCGGGAGGCTGCACATTTCACAGAGCGCGGTGGAGAAGCACACCAACGCGATCTTCGACAAGCTCGGTCTGGCGGGCACTTCGGGCTACTCTCGCCGCGTTCTGGCCGTTCTGCGCTATCTGGGGACCTGAGGAGTACCGGTGACCAAGAGCAAATCCACCGCGATCACGGAGGAGCTGTACGACTACGTCCTCGCGCACAATCCGCCGCTGGACGCCGTGCAGCGGAAGCTGGTGGAGACCACCTACCAGCGTTTCCCCGACGAGGCGCAGATGCAGTCGGCCCAGGAGCAGGGCCCGCTGCTGGCCTTCCTGGTCCGCCTGTGCGGTGCGCGCCGCATCGTGGAGGTCGGCACGTTCACCGGCTTCTCCACCCTGGCGATGGCGCAGGCCCTGCCGCCGGACGGTGAGCTGATCGCCTGTGACGTGTCCGAGGAGTGGACGGCATACGGCCGTGAAGCGTGGGAGAAGGCCGGTGTGGCGGACCGGATCGACCTGCGCATCGCACCGGCGCTGGACACCCTGCGGGCGATGCCCGCCGAGCCGACCATCGATTTCGCCTACCTGGACGCGGACAAGCCCAACTACATCGCCTACTGGGACGAGTTGGCGCCGCGCCTGCGGCCAGGTGGGTTGATCGTCGCGGACAACGTCCTCTTCGGCGGTACCGTCACCGACCCGCAGGTGGAAGGCGCGGCGGCGGCGATCAGGAAGTTCAACGACCACGTCATGGCGGACCAGCGGGTAGAGGCGGTGATACTCACCGTGGCAGACGGCCTGACGGTGGCACGCAGGCTGTAGTGGCCGGGTGCGGGTGCGGGTGCGGGGCGGGCTTCGGGCGGAGATGCGGCAAACCGGGTGCCGGGTGCAGGAAGCTGAGCTGGGGGCGAGGCCGGCGCCCGTGCCCGGAGCGACCACCGGGCACGCCGAAGCCACCGGCGCCACTGGTGCTGATGGCGCCGCCGATGCCACTGGAACTCTCGGCGACCGGTTTCAACCGCAGCATCCGCCTCCGCAGCAGCCACCGCCGGAGGCCGGAGCGGAAGCGGCGGCCGAGCCGCCGACGGCCACCGTGGACAGCAGCTTGACCGTGTCCTCGTGTCCGTCCGGGCAGGTGGCCGGGGCGGAGGACTCGGCCATCGGACGGTTCAGCTCGAAGGTCGAGCCGCAGGAACGGCAGCGGTATTCGTAACGAGGCATGGCGACAGATTAGCCCGCGAGTGGGGGAGAGGGGGCGGGGCGTGGAGAGGAAGCGGTCCGGGTCAACGTACGACTGTGCCGGGAGGGGCACCGAGGAGATTCAGTTCGGTCCGGGTGGGGGCGCCCTCCCAGCCACCGGGCGAGGCCACCGCGAAGGCGCCGGTCGTCACGGCCCGTATGAGGCGCCCGGCGCCCCCTTCGCCGTCCGGCAGAGCGGAGAGGTACCCCGCCACGAAGGCATCACCGGGACCGACCGCGTCCACGGCCCGCACAGCTACGGCCGACTGGTGCAGCGAGTCGCCACCGGATTCCGGCGCCTCGCTCGGGGCCTTCGCAGAGTAGGTGCGGCTTGTGCTCCTTGCCGGGTCGGCAGGGAGGTTCGGACGTGGGTAAGAGGTGGCGCCGGCCGAGCCGAGTTTGACGGTGACCTCCTGCACGCCCGCAGCCAGCAGCGCTCGGGCTTGCGCACCGGTGTCGGTCGGGGAGCCAGGCGGGAGGCACAGCGGAAGCTCGTCGGCCGAGGCGATCAGGAGGTCCACGTACGGCATCCAGTCCCGCAACACCGCCGACGCCTGATCGGCTGTCCACAACCGGGCGCGGTGGTCGACGTCGAGGCACACCAAGGTCCCGTGGTCGCGGGCCAGCCGAAGGGCGTGGGTCGAGGCCGCGCGGGCGGCGGAGCTCAGTGCCGGGGTGATGCCGGTGAGGTGGAGAATCCGGGGTACGGCGGCGGCGAAGGCCAGGTCGAGCACGTCCGGAGTCAGGCGAGAGCCGGCCGAGCCCGCGAGGTAGTAGTGCACCCGTGTCAGCTCCGGCAGCCGAGGCTCGAAAAGGATCAGGCCGGTCGGAATGCCGGCATCCTTCCAGACTCCGGAGACGTCCACCGCTTCCGCCCGCAGGGTACGAGGTACGAGCTCACCGGCCTCGTCGTCCCCGACCGCGCCCACCCAGCGGACGGTGTGGCCGAGCCGGGCGAGACCGATGGCGACGTTGCTCTCGGCGCCTGCGATGGAGACGTTCATCGTGCCGCCCATCTACAGCGGTCCACTGCCGCGCAGCGCGACCATGGTCTCGCCGAAGGTGAGGACGCTGCCGCCGTCGCGTGCACCGACGACGCCGCTCGGCTCAGCTTCGGCACCCGAATCGGCATCGGCACCAGGATTGGCGCTGACCCGCGAATCGACACCGCCCCGCGGATCGGCGTCGGCGCCCGCGGCTGGGGGCAGCGCTACGGACGAACCGGACCTGGCGCCGATGGATGTACCGGGCGCTGTGCGTTCCGCGTCCGCGCTCATCCCGCGCACACGGAGAGGAAGCCGGTGGCGCGGGTGCGGAGAGCGGCCAGGTCGCCGCCGTCCATGGCGTCCCCGACCAGGGATGAGCCGACTCCGACAGCCACCGCTCCGGCGGCCAGGTAGACGCGGGCCGCTGCCGCGTCCACCCCGCCGACCGGTACGAACGGCACATCAGGAAACGGTGCGCGCGTTCTTGTGCGGCGTGCGGCTTGCGATCGTCGGTCACCACTCGGCGAACGAACCGTCCGCGTGACGCCAGACCGGGTTGCGCCAGGCGTGCCCCCGCCTGTCGGCGGCTCGTACGGCCGGTTCGTCAACCGTCACACCCAGCCCTGGGCGGTCGGTGCGCAGCAGAAAACCGTCGTGGAAGCGGAAGGGTTCCGGGTCGGCCACGTAGTCGAGCAGTTCGGCGTCCTGGTTGTAGTGGATGCCGATGGACTGCTCCTGGATGAGGAAGTTGGGGGTGGTGAAGGCGACCTGAAGACTGGCGGCGAGGGCGACCGGACCGAGGGGGCAGTGCGGCGCGAGCTGGGCTCCGTACGTCTCCGCGAGGGCGGCGATCCGGCGCAGTTCGGAGATGCCGCCCGCGTGCGAGATGTCCGGCTGGAGGATGGCGACACCCGCTTGGAGAGGCGCGAGGAACTCCTGACGGGTGAAGAGCCGCTCGCCCAGAGCGAGCGGGATGTTGGAGGCGTTGACCAGGTCGGGAAGCGCGTGCGGGTAGTCGCAGAGCACGGGTTCCTCGACGAACATCGGGGCGTGCTCGGCCAGCAGAGGAAGGAGGCGGCGCGCGTTGGCGGGGGAGACCCGGCCGTGGAAGTCCAGGCCGAAGTCCCGTTCATCGCCCAGTACGGCACGGGCGGTCTCGGCCCGGCGCAGGCAGTCGCGTACCTCCGCGCGGGTGGCGACCGGTGACATCCGCCCGCAGCCGTTCATCTTGACGGCGGTGAAGCCCGCCTCGACCTGGGCGGTCAGTACGTCCCGGATCTCGTCCGGTTCGTCGCCCCCGACCCAGGCGTATGCGCGGACACGTTCGCGTACGGGGCCGCCGAGAAGCTGGTGCACGGGCACGCCGTACCGCTTGCCCTTGATGTCCCACAAGGCCTGGTCCAGTCCGGCGACCGCGGAGGAGAGTACCGGGCCGCCGCGGTAGAAGCCGCCCTTCGTCATGACCTGCCAGTGGTCCTCGATACGCGAAGAATCCTGGCCGAGGAGGTACTCGGACAGGACTTCGACGGCGGCGCGTACCGGCTCGGCACGGCCCTCGACCACCGGCTCGCCCCAGCCGACGAGGCCGTCGTCGGTCTCCACGCGGACGAACATCCAGCGCGGCGGGGCCAGGAACGTCTCGACACGGCTGATCTTCACAGGCCGCCGCCCTTCCTCTGGTCGTGGCTGGTCAGAGGCTGGCATGGGGGGCCGGGGGCTAACAATCGGTGGGCGGGAGGAAGGACGGCGGAGGAAGGGCGGAAAAGGAGGGAGAGGAGGGAGCGGTGGGGTTGCAGGGAGCCGCGAGGGTGGGGACTGCGGGCTGGGTGGCCGAGATGGGCGGGGCGGGCGCGGCAGAGGTTGCGGCAGAGACAATTTTTGCCACCGGCGCCGACTCTGATGTCACAAAGCGTGTCTGCGATGCTTCGGGCGGCGGTGGCGGCCGACCGAAGCGGTCTCGTGCCGTGGTGACACATGAGCGCCGGTACGGGGTGGGGCCGGGCGCAGGGTCTGGCGCTGCGCCACCTCCGGGTGCCGGGCGCGCCAGTACGGGTTGTCGTGGGGCAGGCCGCCGGAGACCCGTCCGTACATGCCGAAGACCAGCAGCATCAGGCCGACGACGAAGCTGAACAGGACGTTCTGGATGCGGAAGGCCAGATAGTTGAAGCCGGTCTCCAGGATGGCGAGGTTGATGAAGCCGCTCAGCAGGAACGCCATGCCGAGCACGATGTTGAGCGTGGAGGCGAGGTTCCCGCCGATCACCATGCCACCGAAGAGGACCACGCCCACGATGATCGACAGCACGCTCAGCGCGCCGTTGGTGTTCAGTCCGGCGACGGTGTCGCCGCCCGTGTCGAAGAAACCGATCTTGTCGATCAGCCCGAGAATGCCGAAGGCGACAAGGACCAACCCCATCAGACCGGCGCCGAATCGGTACACCGTGCTGAGCCGGTGATCGACGGGCAGATGTTCGTCGAGTCGCGTGTGCCGCACCTTGCCGCGCAGCGTCCGGATGGGCCCGTGCAGAGCCTGGCCAGCGTCCATGTTCCGGCCTCCTTAGCGCGATGAACCGCCTGGGCCGTGCTTGACACCAGCATCCGCCCGTACCGGGCGTAACGCCATAGCGCCAGGTCACAGGGCTGCGGGAGCCCTGACGACCGTCCGGAGCCGACTCTCAGCCCGCGGCTCCGCCGCCCCGCTCGTCGCGGATCTCCTGGACGACGCGGGCCGCGGTCTGCCGTACCGCCTCCGTCTCGGTCAAGAAGTGCCACCAGTCCGGGTGCCGCCCTTCCAGACCGGCGATCGCACGCTCCAGGCGCGCCACCGCGTCGTCCAGCGGCCGGGCGTGTCGCGGGTCGGGCGTGCTGCGTCCCGCCATCGCCAGACGCTGCGCGTCCCGCACCGCGAAGCGCGTACGCTCGACCTCCTTCTCACGGTCGAAGGACACCTCGTCCAGCCGGCGCAGCCGGTCGCCGGCCGCCGAGACCGCCTCGTCGGTGGTGTTCAGCAGGGCCCGCACGGTCGCCAGCAGGCTCGTGGCGTCGGCCCAGCGCTGCTCGTCCCGTGCCCGCTGGGCCTCCCGCACCTTGTTCTCGGCCTGCGCGACGGCGTCCGCGGCCTGCTCCGGTACGTGCTGGAGGTCCTGCCAGCAGGCAGCGCTGTACCGCCGCCGCAGCTCGCTCAGTACGGGATCGACCTTGCTCGCCCGCGTCGTGATGGCCTGGGCACGGGTACGCAGCGACACCAGCCGCTTGTCGATCTCCGCGGCCTTCTCGGGCAGCCGCTCCGCCTCGGTCCGTACGGACTCGGCCTGGCGCAGTACGTCGTCGGCGCGCCGGATCGTCTCCTGCACGCCGTGCTGACCGGCGCCCTGGTTCAGCTTGGTCAGCTCGGGCGCCAGGGCGGCCAGCCGGGCCGCCAGATCGTCGGCCTGGAAGTCCTGCGCCCGGACGGCGTCCAGCGCGTTGCTCGCCGCGAGCAGGGCCTGCCGTGCCCGTTCCACCGCAGGTGCGAGCCGCGCCAGCTGGGTCTCCGCGGTCTGCAGGAGCGGGCCGAGCCCCTGCGCGAACCGGTCGAGGTCGGCCTTGACCCGCTCCAGCTCCTCCTTGGCCCGGGCCAGGTCGGCGCGGGCCCGCGAGGCGGCACCGGCGTCGAGGTCGTCCCGGTCGAGATCATGGGCGTCGACAGCGCTGATGTAACCCTGGCTGACCTCGTCGATCCGCCGCCCGAAGTTCTCGTAGTCCTTCGCGGCCCGGCCGGCCGCCGGCGATCTGTCGACCGCCGTGATCGTCTCTATGGAGATCCGCAGATCGCGCTGTGCCGTGTCCAGCTCGTAGAACGCCGCGGCCGCGGCATCCTTCGCGGCCTGCGCGTCCGCCCGCTGGCTCTCCCCGCGCCCGAACCAGCGCCGCGTACCACCACCCGCGAAAGCGGCCGGAGCCGCGGCCACCAGCAAGGGCAGCGGCAGCAGAAGCAGGGCCATCGTGTCCCGGAACGCGCCCCCTCGGGGGCGACGGCGTACTGCACGGCGTGCTCGCTGCTCGTGCGGCTGCGTGTGTGTCGCCGTCACATCCCTCTCCCGATCGCATCGCCCCAGGCCCGACTGCCATTCTCCCACCCAGTGGGAACGAACACAGTGGCCGGTTGGTTCGCGATCCGGGGGCTGATTCACCGGCCCCGCCGCCGGGGCCCACGTTCCTGGTTTGCGAAGCAGCCCAGGAAGCAAGGTAGTCTGTCGGCTCAGCCAGGGCGCATAGCTCAGCGGTAGAGCGCTGCTCTTACAAAGCAGATGTCACAGGTTCAAATCCTGTTGTGCCCACCAGTGCGAAGACCCCTCGTCGATCTTGACGGGGGTCTTTGACATCCGGGATTGACATCAACGGCGCTGGTCAGCCGGGCACTGCTTAGCTGGTTTCGGGGCGCCTCCTGAGCAGCCGGTCCATGTGGCTCACGGCCTCACGCTGCGTGTCCTGCACGACGTGCGTGTACGTGTTCATCGTGATCGCGATCTGGCTGTGCCCAAGGATCTCCATCACGACCCGGGGAGCGACCCCGGCGGCGGTCAGCAGGGTCGCGCAGCCGTGCCGGGCGTCGTGCAGACGGATCACGCGGAGGTCGGCGTTCTTGGCGACGCGGGTGAAGGAGCGGTACAGGTTGCGCGGCTCGATCGGCCGGCCAGTGCGAGTGGTGAAGACGTAGCCGGTCTCCTCCCACTTCTTCCCAGCGCGCTCACGCATGGCGGCCTGCCTCATCCGCTGCCACCGGAGGGGTGCAACGCACATGGCCGGCAGGGGCAGCGTCTGCCGACGACGGCGCCCCTTCGGATCGTCGTCGTACACCTCACCACGGACCCGCTGCCGCTGCTTCCGTACGCGGATCTCCCGCTTGTCCAGGTCGACGTCCGCCCAGCGAAGCCCGACGATCTCACCCCGCCGGAAGCCAAGCGCGATGGCGAGCACGAAGGCCGCGTACAGCGGATCGCGCCGCGAGGCGGACAGGAACGTCAAGGTCTCGTCCAGCGACCAGGGGGTGAGGTCTCGGGACTCCGGCGAGGGCGGCTCGACCAGCGTGGCGACGTTCCGGGTGATCAGCTCCTCCCGGCAAGCCGCCATCAGCGCGGTACGGAGGACCCGGTGGGACTCCTTGGCAGTCGCCGCCGACTTCTTCCGCTCGACCTGGCCAAGGAAGCGCCGCACGTCCCCGACGCTCAGCGATTCGAGCCGCTTCGTACCGAGCATGGGCACCAGGTACAGCCGGACGTGTACCTCGTACTTCGCGTACGTGGTCCGCTTGCGGCGCGGCTTGATGATGTTCTCCAGCCAGTACGGGAGCCATTCAGTGAGCTTGGCCGACCGCGTGGGCACGGGAACACCGTTGTCCACCTTGTCCAGCAGCTCGCGCCGCTTGGTGTCGCACTCGGCCCAGGACTTGCCATAGGCGAACTTCCGGGCACGGGTGCCGTCCGGCTGAAGGACGTACACGGCAGCCTGATAGCGGCCGTCCTTGCGCTTGGTGATCGTGCCAGCGCCGTTGGGGTTGCGCTTCCGCTGCTGTGCCATCACGCAGCCTCCGCAATCTGGTCAGCGATGAAGTCGCGGAGGGACGACAGGGGGATGCGGCGAGCGCGGCCGACCGTGATGGAGACGAGGCGGTGCGAGCGGATGAGGTCGTAGACGGTGGAGCGGCCGAGACGAAGGCGGGCCATGACTTCCGGGACCGTCAGCAGCTCATCAGTGGCGGTGGTCATGACCAGTCGCCTCCTTCGGTGTCGAGGGTGGCGCGGTGTTCAAGGGCGGTGTCGCGCGCGAGGCTTTCGGCGAGCCAGGTTTCTGCGTTGGTGAGGCCGGTTCCGGCGTAGACCCAGTGGGCGAGGACGAGGGTGGTGTCCGGGGCGGTCCCGGTCTCTGCTGCGGCCTGAGCACGGCGCCATTCGGCGCGGGCGTCGCGGAGGGCGCCGAGGGTGGTGGAGTAGCGGCGGGACTTGGTGGAGAAGTGGCCGCGGAAGCCGAGCATGTGGGCCCAGGCGCGGAGCCGAAGGTCTTCCAGTTCCTTGCGGGCACCGAGGGTCCAGGCGGCTCGGATCAGGCGGCGGGCGTGGTCGTTGATGTCGAGCTGGGCGAGTTCGGCGAGGAACTTCAGCGGGCGGTCGAGGGCTCCGGTCGCGGTCTCGGCGCCCTTGGTGGCGTACTTGGCGATGTACGCGGCCACGGCACGTTCGGTCAGTTCCTGGCCGCCGTCGAAGTCGGCCGAGCGGATGGTGCGTACGTCGAGCTGGCGGCCGAAGGTGAAGACGTGTTCCCGGCCGTCGATGACGGGGCCGTCCACGCGGGCGGCGGTCGCGGCGGCCTGGATGGCGTCGGTGAGTAATTCGGCGGTGGCCCAGGCGGGCGGCGGGGTGTCGCTGCCGGTCGGGCCGTCGAGGCGGATGACCGCGTGGAAGTGGACGGCGCCGCGCTTTTGGTACTCGGCGACCTTGGCGAAGGACACCCGGGCGTACTGCCGGAACGCGCGCTGAGTGAGGCCGGCGCGCTTGGCGACCTCCCGTCGCAGGTAGATGGAGAAGCGCCGCCAGAGGGCACCGGCGTGCGCGTTCCAGAGCACGGCCGCTTCGTAGTCGTAGGTGTCGGGGTCGAGTGCGGTGCCGAGGGCGGAGTCCTCCTGGTCGTGGAGGGCGCCGCAGCGGCAGCGGCGGACCGAACCGGTCGGTCCGGTAGGGCGGTTGTGGACCGGGCCGAAGCCAGGTGCGGTGAAGGTGGCGAAGACGCGGGGGTGAGCGGCGACGCGTTCCGGGACGCCCTTGCCGCCGCGCAGGCCGGAGGTGATCAGTTGGAAGGTGTCGCGGCGGTAGACCTCGGAGCAGGCCGCGCAGCGGGTGGTGCGGCGGTTGTTGCAGCGGACCAGGAGGTGTCCGGCCGGGAGGGTGGAGGAGTCGAGGTGGTGGAGGACGTTGCCGATCTCGCCGGTGTGGGTGTTCAGTGCGTGTTCGGTGCGGTGGCCGTCGAGGCGGATCGGGTGGGTGCAGCCGCCGAGGCCGGAGAGCTGGCGCAGGAGTGCGGGCATGGTGCCGAGGGCGGCCAGTTCTCCGAGTTCGGTGAGCGGGGGCGGGGTGGCGGGGGTGATGATGGCCTTTCTCCTTCTGGCTTCGGCTGGAAGGGGGAGGGCCCCCGGGGCGGCGGATGCTTGGCGGTATCGAGGCCGGCCCGGGGGTTCGGTGTGCCGCTGGTCGGTCAGCGGCGGTGGCGTTCGCGGAGCAGCGAGCGCAGGACCACGGCGGCGACCGCCACGGACACGGCCGAGACGGCGACGGCGGCCAGGAGCGCGGTCAGCACGACGCCGCCGAGGAGGACGGCCGCGACGGCGCCGGTGCTGACGGAGATCTGAGGGACGGGCCGCCGGGCGGGGGCCGAGTCGGCCGCGGTGGGGGTGATGTGTGCGGGCGGCGGTGTCGGGCTGTCGGGGTACTTGGGCAGGAACACGGCAGAGGTCTCCTTGCCTACTCGTCTAGTCATGCGTGCCGTTGATGATGTTCACGCCGGAGCGCGTGCCGTTCTCGATGGCCGGCGCCATGAAGGTGTGCGAGAGCCAGAAGCCGAAGAGCGCGATCACCACGACGATCCAGATGCGGACGCCGAGGTACTTGACCGCACCCCAGGCGAAGAGGCCAAGGACGACGACGAGCGGCAGGCTGACGGTCACGGGGCGGAATCCTTTCGGCGCATGGATCAGCGGACGGGGCAGCGGTGGGTGCGGGCGGCCAGTTCGGCGGCGGCGCGGCTGTCGTAGTCGGCGGAGAAGCCGCAGCGCGGAGCCGTGCAGGCGGCGGTGTGCTTCTCCCGGCCACGGCCGTCGTAGGAGGTGCCGACCTGGACGGGACCGATGCGGGTGACCGAGCGGAAGCGGCGGTTGGCGCTCATGTGGAACTCCTCTCAGAGCTGGGCAGCGATGGCGTCGGCGATCGGCAGGGATACGCCGAGGCGGGCGCGCAGGGTCGGGGTGTCGATGGCGGTGCCGGTACGGGTGTGGTGCTCGGTGGCGACCTTGCGGGCGTGTTCGACCAGGGCGGCCGGGACGGAGACCGCAGGGGGCGCGGGGGTCGGTTCGGGGATCGGTGGCGGCGGGAGTGCTGGTGCCGGATCGGGCGCGTCCTCCTGGTCCTCGATGGCCGTGGGCACCTCCTGGTCCTCCACAGCGTCGGGCGCCTCCGCTGGAACCGCTACGGAGTGAGCGAGCAGCGTGCCGCCGAGGAAGGCGACCGCAGGCCAGCCCGCGACGAGGATGCGCAGCCAGGCCGGTACGTGGTTCAGGTCGAGCAGTCCGGCAGTGGCGACGTTGGCGCCCAGGGACGCGCCCAGTGCGATCACGAACCAGCACCACCCGGCCGCTTTCTCGTCGCTGGTTCGCAGCCGACGCCAGGCGGCCACCAGCAGCAGGTCGACGGAGACGGGGTACGCCCATGCCTTCCACCCGTCCTGACCGGCCGCCGAGGCGATGTCGTGCAGGTGGGCGAAGGACAGTGCGGCGGCGATGACCGCCTGGACGAGCACCGCGTCTACGCGGGCCAGCAGGGCGCGCATACTGCGGCTCCTTCCGGATTCAGGCATGGCGGGGGTAGGGACACGGCGCGAGGCGGTCACGCCAGCCGGGAGGCAGAGGCTCAGCCGGTTGTCGGTTGCGGCTGTACGACCGGGGCCGGGGACTTGACCGGCCGTACCGGCACAGCAGGCCGGAACGGCTGGAGCGCGGGCAGGTCGGGGGCCAGGTGGGCCGATGCGTGGCAGGTCTCGGCCGCCTCAGCGAGAGACAGGTACGGCGTACGGACGCGGGACCAGCCGCCGGATGCGTCGCCGATCACGGCGAGGCCAGGCTGTTCGGGGGCGATGGCACAGGCGGCAGCGACCGCTTCGGGGGCGATGTCGCCGAGAGCCATCTTGGCGGAGGCTTCATCGTTCACGCGGTGGCAGACGCGGCCGGTCAACTGGGCCCGCAGCATGGTCGCGCCCTTGCCCAGTTCAGCTCCGAAGCGCTGACCACAGACCTCCAGATAGATGCCGGCCGCCCGGCCGAGCTGGGCAAGGCGGATGAGCTGGGTGACCATCTCGTCCCGACGCTGTTCGTCCTTCTTGGTGGCGACGAGGAAGAGTTCCGCCACCTCGTCCACGAACAAGACCACAGGCACCGGGCGTTCATGCTCAGGCAGGCCCCAGATGTCAGAGGTGATCTCCTCGTCCGGCGTGTCCGGAGCGATGTCCTGCCGGGCCTTGATCAGGTCGTACCGGTCCTCCATCTCCTCGATGAGTACCGGCAGCAGGGCCGCAGCCTGCTCAGGATCGGTGGCCAGCGCCGAAAGCCGGGCCGCGAACGGCGCCAACTCCACGCCCCGCTTGCAGTCGATGCCGACCAGGGCGACGGGCTGCCGGGCCAGCCCGGCGATGAGGTGGCGCAGGTACATGGACTTGCCCGAAAGCGTCGCGCCGAGGGTGAGCCCGTGCGGAACGGTGCGGTAGTCCCGTACGAAGGCCGTGGCGTCCTCCCGCAGCGCCACCGGGACTTTCAGCAGTCCAGCCGGGAGCTTGCGCGGCATACGGACCTTCCGCAGCACGTCGAAGCCGACCAGCCGCAGGTCGATCACGCCGGGCTTGACGGGTGTCACGTACACGGCGTGCACGCCCCACGCATGGCGCAGGCGTTCGGCCGAGGCCGCCACGTCGGCGGGTTCCTGCCCAGGGGCGAGCCGGAGCCGAAGCCGTAACCCCGTGGTGGTCGGCCGGATGATGCCACGACGCGGCGGTACGGGCCGGACCTCGCGGCGGGTGGTGGCCTTGACTGCCAGGACCCGCAGCCGGGAGGGGGTCACGGTCAGACCGCACGCTTCCATGACCGAGCTGTACGAGCCGAGCAGCCGGGCGGTTGAGACCGGCAGGCCGACCGTGGACCAGTAGATGCCCGGGTGTCGTGCCCGGGTGTAGGCGGCCCCACCGCCGAGTGCGGCGACAGGACCACCCACCTCCAGGATCGTTGCCAGGTCGGTCATCAGGCCGCGTCCCCCATGGCGGCCGGGAAGGCGGCGGGAGTGACGGCGGCGGCCCGGTAGGCGATGCCGTGCCGCTGCTGGCCGTTGAACACCGACTCCCACGGCCGGGCAACCAGGCCGGGCAGGGAGACCGGGGCGCCGAGCGTCAGGCCCTCGGAGGCACCGCTTCGCCGCTGTTGGTGTCCTTGGCGATCTCGCCCGTCTTGCGGTCGCGGACCTTGGGCTCGGGCGCTTCGGTCAGCAGGATCGTCGCGGCCGAGGTCTCCACACGGATGGTGCGCAAGGCTTCTTCCCAACTACTCGTCTAGACAAGTTGCAGTCTTCGCGCCCGGTTGTTCCGGGAACGTGGACCACCTTGCCACACAACTTGCCCACTCGTCTATACGAGTATGCGTGTCGGGGTGTACGAGTCCGAAGAAGTGGCCTCGCGCACCGCCGGTCAGGTGGCCGGGAGTTGATAGGAGAGGACGTACGCGTCCGCCGCCATCACCGTGTCGCAGACTTCCACGGCCCGCTTCTCCGTGTCGTATGCCGTGCGGATCAGGTGGATCACCGGGACGCCGGACGCCAGTTGCAGCGTCTTGACCTCGGCAGGTGAGGGCATCCGGGCGCGGATCTCTTCCTCGAAGTGGTCGAGGTGGTGACCCAGCTCCTCAAGCCGGGCGTAGATGCCGCCGGGGCCGGGGTTGGGCTCGGCGATCTGGGTGCCGCGGGCGATGTCGAGCGGCAGGTAGGAGGTGGCGAACTCAACCGGCCGGCCGTCGAGCAGATAGCGGCGCCGCCGGGCGAGCACCCGCCGCACGGAGCCGAGCCGGGCGGAGATGTCCTGACTGGCCTTCTCCTCCTTGACCTCCAGGCCATCCACCTTCGGATGGCTGCCGACGGCATCGGCTTCCACGATGAACGCGGACTTCCCCTGCTCGCGGTGGCGCCGGGCGAAGCGGTCGGAGGCGAGGCGCCGGACGGGCGGGCGCGGTCGGACGAAAACACCCTTGCCATGCTCGGCGTGGACCAGGCCCTCGCCCTGGAGGACCGAGAAGGAGTTCCGCACCGTCATGCGGGAAACCCCGTAGTGCTCCACCAGTTCAGCTTCCGAGGGCAGCTTCTCCCCTCCCTGAATCGGCCACGGTCGATGGCCTCGCGAAGCTGATCGGCGATCTGCCGGAAGACCGCACGATCACTCGTGGGGTCGAGAGCGCCAAGAACGCTCGGAAGAGACGTCACGTGGACTACTCCTTTAGGTATCTAGACGAGTGGGCGAGTGCTATTGCTACGGTGGAGAGCCTAGCCATCCGAAGGGGCCGAGGAACGTGAGCACCGACCGTCCGCACTCCGTGAGCGTCGCCGGAGTCATCGTTGACGACCAGGGCCGGGCTCTCCTGATCAAGCGGCGCGACAACGGTCACTGGGAACCGCCGGGCGGAGTCCTCGAACGCGAGGAAACCATCCCGGAAGCTCTTCAGCGCGAGGTGCTCGAAGAAACCGGCATCAAGATCGAGCTTCCGGCGACCTTGACCGGTGTCTACAAGAACATGACGGGCCTGATCGTTTCTCTGGTCTTCCGCTGCCGGGCCGCCGACGGCACCCCCACCACCGGGGACGAGACCCGCGCGCTGCGATGGGCCACCCGCGAAGAAGTCACCGAACTCGCCGACGAGGCGTACGCGATCCGCGTCCTGGACGCGCTCGACGCCATGACCCCGCCGGCCGTCCGCGCCCACGACGGCGTGAAACTCGTCTAGCCCGAACCCGCTGCACATGGCGGCCTACCAGCACGAAGGAACTTGTATGCACGAGTATACGAGTAGAGTCCAGGTCTGGGGGCTCAGTTGCCCAGGTTCCCCGGAAGAGGTGAGCCGGGCCCGCCGATGGACCCGCGACATACTGCGCGATTCCCCGCTGGCCGAGGACGCCGAGTTGATCGTGAGCGAGCTGAGCTCGAACGCGATCCTCCACACCGCCAGCGGGCGGGACTCCGGCAGCTTCCGCCTGTCCCTCTCAGTCACCCCGCAGGTCATCGCCCTGTCGGTCACCGACGACGGCGGCGCAGGCACGACCCCGAAGGTCGAGGACCAGGACGAGGAGGCCGAGCACGGCCGCGGACTCGGCATGGTCAACGCGATCGCCCACCGAGTGGTGGTCCACAGCAGCCAGGGCGCCCACACCGTCACCGCAGAACTCTTCACCAGCAACCGACCAGGAGCCCACCCATGCTGAAGACCGACAAGCCCCGCCGCGGCTACTGGTGCGAATGCTGGACCCAAGACCTCGCGAACCCGACCGAGAGGCCGGCCCTCCACGCATCCTTCGACGCCTACTCGGCCCACCAGGCCGACAGGTGGGTAGCAGTCGCACTCCGCACCATCACACCGGCCCTCTCCCCGGACGCCTCCCACGAAGCCTGGACCTGGCTCTGCGAGGGACGCATGAAGGCCAGGGCAGCCCTACTCCGCCGACAGCCCTACACGGTGACCATCACCCACACCAATACTCGCATCACCTGGACGATCCGCCCAGTGATCTTTCTCCCCCTCGCCCACCGACAGGGCACCGTACTCCCCGCCTGCACAGAGGACTTCAAGCCCCTCCCGCCAGCCTGAGTTACAACTTTCTCTACTGGTTCAAGGCGGCTCGCTCCGCTCCCCGCGCGCGGCCCGGCCCCCGGCCGGGCCGCGCTCATGTCTCCGCCCCGCTCAGCCCGGCCGGCGCCCGCCCCGCGCTCACAGCGATCAGCCACCAGACCTCAAAGAAGGGGTACGTCGTGGCTGGGGCGGTCGGCTCCACGGCTTTAGGCAGCCACTTTGGGGCGAGCCTCTAAGATCATGGCCCCAACGTCGTGCTTTACCGGGCAGGTCCACAGACTGCCCGACGCGCCATCAGCTTACGGGGCCATGATCACTCGCCCCAAAGCAGCTCCCGCCCAAAGCCGCTCCACCGACCTCTGTTTTCGGCCACTGGCTTATATTCGCCTGTCTAGTACTGGGGGCAGCATGCGACGTATGATCCACTCGTCGAAAAATATGATGCGGCTTGAGGGGGCGGCCTAGGATTATGAGCAGCATGAAGCACGTGAGCATGCATGTCGCATCCTTGACGCTTGACGACAACAACCCGCGGCATGCGAAGCAGACAGCGAATGACGCGGAATCTATCGCGGCCCTCTTCGAGAAAGGGCCCGAAAAACTGATCCGCCTTGCCCGGGACATCATTCAGCACGGCATAAACCCGACCGAGCTAGTGGTATGCATGGTCGATGGTGATCGCAATGTAGTTCTGGAGGGTAACCGGAGAGTTGCAGCACTCAAGTTGCTGCATAACCCCAAGCTTGCGCCCACGGAGAATTTGCGAAGGCGGATCGCCGCGATCGCTAAGAGCGGAGAGGTTCCGCGGAGACTTACCTGCGTGATGGCCGACAACCGGCTTCAGGCCGAGCACTGGATCAAGATTCGGCACACTGGTGAAAATGGTGGCATCGGAGTCGTCAGGTGGAGCACCAGTGAGGCGAGCCGGTTCGGGGGAAGGTCTACACCAACAGAAAAGGCTCGGCTGTTCACTGACGCCGTATGCGACTGGTTTCCCGATGACGAGGAATTCCTGTCAAACGTCCACGCCGTCAGGGACGCGAGAATCACCAACCTTGGCCGGATGATTGCCGACCCAACTGTAAGGAACCGGTTGGGAATCGCCTTTGATGGAGACGTGGTACTCAGAAATTTCCCGAGGGGAAAGGTTCGGCCCATCCTCACTCAGCTCTTCGCTGATTTTGCTGGCCCTGTTTCGGTGGACCAGATCAAGACCAAGAGGCAGCGCGAAAAGTATCTTGAAGGAGTAGAAAGCATACTGCCGAAGCTGTCCGACCGGTTGGATGAGCCCGAGAAGTTCTCGAAATACTCCACTGGGGATGAATCGTCGCTAGATAAGACACAAGGGGATGATGCGGAAAAAGACAACAAAAAGCCGCGGCGGAAGCGCCCTGACTTCGAGAAGAAGCTCTTCCAGAACGTGACTCTTAGTCATGTGAGCCTGCGCACGTCTGAGGTACTCGAAGAAGCAAAAACGATCAACATCGAGGATAAGCCGAACACCGCCGCCATCATGGTTCGGGCCGTCGTAGACATTGTGACTACTGACGTAGCAGCACAGCTTGGTTGGAAGCGTAACCAGGACACGCTGAAGGGTAGGATCGGTGCCGTCTTGCACCAGGTGGACCCGGACAAGACCGATGCAACCTTGAGCGATGCGCGGAGGTTTTCGCAGCAGGATGATGGCGCTCTTGTGCTGAAAACGCTGCATACGTTCGTTCACTCGTGGCAGAGCCACCCCTTGACCGTTGAGGTACGGAAATTGAGTATGGCGTACTCGCCTCTGCTGCAGAAGGCGGACCAGTTGCTTGAGAAGAAGAAGCGATGAGGTACCTCAGCCCGCTCCGCTATCCCGGCGGGAAAGCCCGACTCGCGCCATACATCTCGCATATCCTGGCACGACAGCGCCCGCGCCCCCTTTCATACGCAGAAGCCTTTGCGGGGGTGCGGGTGCCGCATTGCGCCTTCTCGTCGACCGAGAAGTCGACCATATCTACATCAACGATCTCGACCCAGGTATCGCCGCACTATGGCGTTGCATATTTCATGACACCGAAAAACTAGCCAGAAAGGTGGAGAGTGAAGAAGTTAGCGTAGACGCATGGCGCCACCATTCGGAAATCTACAAGAATCCTGCCAATAGAAACGACAGCGAACTTGGCTTCGCGACGTTCTTTCTTAATAGATGCAATCGATCGGGGATTTTGCGAGCCCGCCCCATTGGGGGATTGGAGCAAGACGGGAAATGGAAGATTGACGCCCGGTTCAACAGGGAGGCATTGGCTGGCAGAATACGAAATCTAGGCCGTTACTCCGATCAGGTGACCCTATCGGAGATGGATGCGCGAACGTTCATTGAACACCTAGAGCCAAAAAGTAGCGACGTTTTGCTTTACGTAGATCCGCCTTACTTGGTGCAAGGGGACAGGCTCTACCTGGACTCTCTGAGCCAGGAGGATCACCAGGAGCTAGCTAACACGCTGAAAGAAACTTCGTTGCGCTGGCTACTTACATATGATGCGGATGGTCGAGTCACCAGCGATTTGTACAAGGGGCTCCGGTGCGTTGAGTTTGATATACTCCACACGGCGCAGATACAAAGAGTGGGCTCGGAGTACGCCATTTTCGGCAATAAGCTGATATTGCCTGAAGTGACGGGGATTATCGGTGAGGGTGATTTTCGTTGGATGACTTCGAAACGTAAGCAGCGCGCCGCAACGTGATTTGCCGTAAAGACCCATTGCAAACGGTACGCAGAAATTCGCGGTTGCCTGACATCCACGAGTGACATCAACGGCGGCGGACGTCGGCACTCCTGGGCGGCCCGTCGTGGTCAGTTTGACCGGGCAGCCTCCCAGCAATGCCGAGGTTTGATCGAACTTACAAAGCAGATGTCACAGGTTCAAATCCTGTTGTGCCCACCAGCGCGAAGACCCCTCGTCGATCTTGACGGGGGTCTTCGGCGTTCAGGAATGACGTCGACGGCGCGGGCGGCGGTCCCGGTGGTGGGCAGCAGGGGCGTGCGGCCTTGCCGGGCGTCGTGCAGTGGAGCATGCGGAGGTCGGCGTTTTTGGTGACGTGGGTGAAGGAGCGGTAGGGGTTTTGCGGCTCGATTGGTCGGTCGGTGTGAGTGGTGAAGACGTAGTCCGACTGCCGACGACGCGAGGCGGATGGGCTGAGTGGCCTTCTCGTTCCGATGTTGTTCGTCCTTCTTCGCGGTGGTGAGGAAGGGTTCCGCCACCTCGGCCTCGAACAGCGCTACAGGCGCCGGGCGTTCGTGGTCAGGCAGGCCCCAGGTGCCGGAGTCTCGTGCTCAGTCGCCTCTCCGAGGTTCCGCGGCGCAAGCTGCGAACGGTGCGGCTGGGTCGCGAGATCGGGCGGGTGGGCCTCTTGGGGTGGTGAGGTGTCGTGAGGAGATCGTTGGTGTGTGGTATCTGCGGCTGACGTCGGTGATGGCGCGCAGCGGCGGGCCCGGACGGACTTCGGTGGTGATGGTGAAGTACAGGTCCAGGGCGCAGGTGTCGGGTGGCGCTGTGTCGGGGTGTGGTCGACATGCGTGGTGGTCGGTCTCGGTGCACGCTGAGAGCATGGTTGAGCATCCGCCGGTGATCGTCCATCCGCCTTCCTCGTCCGGTGGGCGGCGGGTCACCGTCCATGGGCAGATCGTCGGGCTGGCGCACGGGCGTGGTGATGTCGCCGAATTCCTGCGGCACGCGGGGCTGGCGCCGGATGCCGAGGACATCGATCTGGATGCTCCGGGGCTCGTCGAGTGGCGTGGTGGGGACAAGGACACGTGGAGGGGCGGGGAGGGGGAGATATAGGGAGGAGGTGGAGTGGGGTGGGAACGGTGGGAGTGGGTGCAGGGGAGTTTTGGGGTGTGGGTGGGGGGCTTTGGGGGGGGGAGGTAAGGGTTACGCCTTGTGTGGGGTGGTGTCCGAAGAGTGAGGGTGTGGGCGCGGCGCTGTTGTTCGGCTTTCAAGTGATGTGTATCGTCGGAGTGTGACTTGAAGTTTCAAGTACTTCCGTTGGGGGCGACCCGGCCCTCACGCAGTGCCCGTCGGCCCGGACAGACCAGACAGAAATGAGCGCTCGCATGACCTCCCCCTCAGCCCCCTCCGTAGCCCCCTCCGTGACTACGGCAGCAGCATCGACGACCGTCACGCCGCGACCCCGCACGCGTACGACGTCGGTCTGCTGCTGTTGCGGCTCGCGGTCGGTCTGATCATGGCCGCGCACGGCGCGCAGAAGCTGTTCGGCTGGTTCGGCGGGCCGGGGCTGGACGGGACCGGGCAGTTCTTCACGGCCAGTGGCTACCCGGCCGGCAAGGCCATGGCCGTGGTGGCCGGCCTCAGCGAGACGCTGGGCGGCCTCGGGCTCGTCCTCGGGCTGCTGACGCCGCTGGCGGGCGCGGCGGTCGTCGGGACGATGGTGAACGCGCTGGCCGTGAAGTGGGGCGGCGGCTTCTTCGCGCCCGAGGGCGTCGAGTACGAGCTGCTGCTCACGGCGGGCGCGGGAGCCCTGGCGCTGACCGGGTCCGGCCGGTACGCGGTCGACCGGCTGCTCCCGGTCCTGCGTAACCACCGGCTTGCGTACGGGGTGGCGGCTCTGGTGTTCGGCGTGGTCGTGGCGTTCGTGATGCTGCTGGTGCGCGACTGACGCCTGTGGGAAGCGCGCGGGGCCTGGTGAAGTGATGTGTGTCCGGAGAGAAGCGGAAAGGTGAGGGATTGACGTGGCAGTGCGGCGGCTGAATCACGCGGTGCTCTACGTACGGGACGTGGCGCGCGCCGTGGCCTTCTACACGGAGGCGCTGGGGTTCCGGGTGGACACCGAGATACCGGGGAGGGCCGCGTTCCTCAGTGCCGAGGGGACCGCCAACGATCACGATCTCGGGCTGTTCGCGGTCGGCGCCGGGGCACCCGGTCCCGAGCACGGCCGGGTGGGGCTGTACCACCTGGCCTGGGAGGTCGGCACCCTCGGGGAGCTGGCGGACGTGGCGGCGCACTTGGCGGGGCGGGGCGCGCTGGTCGGCGCCACCGATCACCTGGTGTCCAAGTCGCTGTACGCCAAGGATCCGGACGGCAACGAGTTCGAGGTCATGTGGCGGGTGCCCCGTACGGAATGGCCGGGCCCGGACGAGCCGGACCGGCTGCGCCCGCTCGACCTCGAAGCCGAGCTGGCGCGCTGGGGCCGCGATCTGAAGACGGGCGCGGCGGCCGGTCTGGCGACCTGAGGCGGGCGCGGTGGTCAGGTCGGTGACCTGAGGGCTGGGGCGGTAGCCGACACCGGTTCGGCGCCCGGGGGGCGGGCGCGGCGCCCGGCCCCCGCCCACGGCGCCCGTCCCCCGCCCACGCTGCCCGGGGCAGGCACCCGCAGCGCCCGGCCCGGTGGGTCAGGCGGGCTCCCGGGCCGCCTCCGTGGCCCGCGCCGACCAGCGCTTCTCCACCCCGGCCAGCCGCCAGTACGCCAGCGCCGCCGCCCAGACCACCACGAACAGCCCGACGATGATGAAGCCCACGTTGTCCAGGTCGATCGACGAGATCCAGCCGGTCACGCCGTCCGTCAGGTGCAGTTTCTCGTGCAGGACGGTGACCAGTTCGATGGTCCCGATGAAGAAGGCCACGGCGATCGACAGACCGGTGATCGTGAGGTTGTAGTAGACCTTGCGCACCGGGTTCGAGAACGCCCACTGGTACGCGAAGTTCATGAACGTACCGTCCAGCGTGTCGAACAGGCTCATCCCCGCCGCGAACAGCAGCGGCAGTACCAGGATCGCGTACCAGGGCAGACCGGCCGCCGCGCCGCTGCCCGCCATCACCATCAGTGTCACCTCGGTCGCGGTGTCGAAGCCGAGGCCGAAGAGCAGGCCGAGCGGGTACATCTGGCCGGGTCGGGTGATGGAGCGGGTGAAGCGGCCCAGTACGCGGTTCATGAAGCCGCGGGAGTCGAGGTGCTGCTCCAGCTCCGACTCGTCGTACCGGCCCTGCCGCATCGCCCGGAACACCCGCCAGATGCCCGCCAGCGCGACGAGGTTGAGCGCGGCGATGAGGTAGAGGAAGCTGCCGGAGACCGTGGTGCCCATGGTGCCGAGCACCTGGTGGGTGCTCGATCCGTCGTCGAGCAGGGTGCCGGCCAGCTGCGCGCCGCCCGCGACCAGCGCCGCCATGGCGACGACCACGCTGGAGTGCCCGAGCGCGAACCAGAAGCCCACCGAGACCGGGCGCTTGCCGTCGGCCATGAGTTTGCGGGTGGTGTTGTCGATGGCGGCGATGTGGTCGGCGTCGAAGGCGTGCCGCATGCCGAGGGTGTACGCGGTGACACCGAGACCGACCCCGAAGACCTGCGAGCCCACGGTGTAGTGCTGCGGCACGACCAGCAGGAAGAGCACACCGAACGCGACGACGTGCAGGGCGGCGATGACCGCCATCAGCCCCGCGGTCCGGACAGTGTCCTGCCGCCGCCAGCGGAACCCGGGCAACGGCGCGGAAGAGATCGGGGAGGGCGAAGAAGGGGAAGGAGAAGAGGGGAAGAGGGAGAAGGCGGGTACGGGGTAGGGGAATCGGCGGACAGGGACATCCGGTGGTCACGCTCCAGCACCTCGTGGATCAGTTCGTGAGATGCCGTGGCCGGTCTCCTGGCTGACGGGTGTGCGCGCCCGCCCCTGCCTTCCCGGTCGCGGGCTGCGGCCAGTGGCTCCGTACGGGCGCGGGGCGGGTACGGAAAGGGGCGGGAACTTCCCGATCACAGTGGCGAGGGCCGCTCCGGTCTGGACCTGACGGTCTTCACCGGTCTTCCCGACACCACGGCCCGGACACTGTAACGCCCGGCGGCGGTGTGGTCATCGGATCAATGCGGCGGGAACCCGGGGCACCGTCCGCTCGACTACCTGGTCCCGGGCCCGTGTGCGCGGGCCGTCGGGTGGTCGAGAGGCAGGGAGAGCGGACGTATGCGCCCTCGGATGAATCTGGTGGAGCCGGTGGCCGGAAGCCGGTCGCCGAGAGGCCGGTCGGTGCGGCAAGGCCGGTCGGTCGCGGCGGTGGCGGCCACGGCGGCGGTGGTGCTGGCGGTGGCCGCGCTGGCCACCGGCTGCGGCAGCGACGGCGGGCGTACGGCAGCGGGGGCCGCGGACGGCCAGGGCGACGGAGCGGGTGGCTTTCCCGTCACGGTCACCGATTGCGACGGGCGGCGGACGACGTTCTCCGAGGCGCCGCGGAAAATCGTCACCAGCAATGCGGCGAGCCTGGAAATGCTGCTCAGGCTGGGAGCGGGCGACCGCGTCGTCGGTACCGGATTCCCGCCGGGAAAGGGGAAGTTGCCGCCTGAACTGGACGCCCGGGCACAGCGCGTCCCGGTGCTGGGCAAGACGGTGATTCCGAAGGAGAAGCTGCTCGGTTTCGGAGCCGACGTCTATGTCGACACGTTCGCGTCCATGGGCAACATGGGCGGCGCGGCGACCGGTCCGAGCGAGGAGGAATTCGCCGCGGCGGGCATCAAGCACATCTACCTGGCTTCCACGGCGTGTGCGCCGCGCAAGAAGGTGCCGCAGCGGGACCTGTCCGCGGTGGAAGGTGACATTCGGCGGCTCGGGCTGGTCACGGGCGCCTCACAGCGTGCGGTGCAGCTGGTGGAGGAGATGGAGAAGAAGGTTTCCTCGGTACGTGAGGCCATCGCGGACGTGCCTGCGGCGAGGCGGCCGTCGTACTTCTTCTTCGATTTCGACGCGGGGACGAAACAGCCCATCGCGGTCTGCAACCGGCAGGTGGCCCATGCCGTGCTGACCGAAGCCGGGGCGCGGAACGTCTTCGCGGACTGTGCGAGCGATTTCAAGCCGGTGTCGTGGGAGGACGGCCGGTGCGTGGTGGCCGGAGTGCGTCTGATGGCCGCGCCCGGCGAGATCGCGGGCGTGGTCGGCCCGAACGGCAGCGGCAAGTCCACGGTGCTGCGTACGGTCTACCGGCACCTGACCCCCGAAGCGGGCCGGGTGCTGCTCGCCGGGGAGGACATCCGGGCCATGCCGCCGTCGCGCACCGCCCGGCACATCGGCGCCCTGCCCCAGGAACGCGGCGGAGACTTCGAATTCACCGTCCACGAGGTGGTGGCGATGGGCCGTCCCCCGTACAAGCGGGCGTTCGCGGGCGACGACCGGGCCGACCGGGAGACGGTGGCCCGCGCTCTGGCCGACGTGGGGCTGGCGGAGCACGGCGGGCGGCGGTTCTCGGCGCTCTCCGGCGGGGAGCGGCAGCGGGCCCTGCTCGCCCGCGCCTTCGCCCAGGCGCCGGACGTCCTCGTCCTGGACGAACCGACGAACCACCTGGACGTACGGCACCAGGTCGAGCTGCTGAACCTGCTGCGCGGCCGGGCCTGTACGACGCTCGTCTCCCTGCACGACCTGAACGCGGCGGCCTCGGTCTGCGACCGGCTCCACGTGCTCTCCGCGGGGACGGTGGTGGCGTCCGGCACGCCGCGCGAGGTGCTGACGCCGGAGCTGCTGGCCGAGGTGTTCGGGGTGCGGGCGGCGGTGGTCGACCACCCGCTGACGGGGGATCCGCTGATCGCCGTCGATCAGCGTGCGGGCGCGGGTGCGGGGGCGGACGCAGGTACAGGTACAGGTGCAATTGCGGGGCCGGGGAGCTGAGCCGGTGCCGGCCGCCCGGTCTCGTACACGTCCTGTACGTAATGGCTCGGGCGGCCGTCCCGGTGGACGAGCTGCCCGCGCCGCGCCGCGTCCGCCGCGCGCATCAGCCGTACGCCGCCGTCCGCGTCGCGCAGCACGCACGCGTGCCACGGCGTCATCCACACGTCGGGAGCGTCGAGCAGCCGGATGCCGAACTTCGCCGTGCCGGACGGCTGCGGATGGATGGACAGTCGTAGGGCGTCCGGATGGTGCTCGGCGATCAGCTCGCCCCAGGCGCGGCTGCGCTGGACGACTCCGTAGGCGCGGGTGCGGCAGGCGCGTTGCAGGGCGGAGCGGGTGCCCTCGAAGCCGGTGGTGCCCTCGAACAGGAAGCGAGTGATGCCCCGGTAGAGGCGAAGCGTTTCACCACCGTGGGCGGCCGGGTCCCGGGTCTCGGCGTGCGGGGAGTCCAGGGAGGGCGCAGCCGGCGGCGCATCTCCGCGCGTTTGGCGTCGCAGGTCCGGTCCCCGTAAACGTCCCGCAGATCGAAGGTGGTGAGGTGGGACAGTCCGACCGTACGGATCATGGCGCGCAGCGCGTCGTTGTACGCGTCGACGTGCGGGTCCGGGACGCCGATCAGGTCGCTGAAGAGGTGCCCGTCGGAGCAGATGACGAGCCGCGCGCCGGGCGCGTACAGCTCCCCGATCCGGGCGCACAGCCGGTCGAGGGAGCGCAGGGCGAGGCGTTCACCCTCGTCGGGGAGCCGGCCGACGTCCTTGGCGGGGTTGGGGGGCTTGCAGGGGAAGCCGGGGAGGGGAAGCGGATCGGGCGGCGGGCTGCCGCCAGGGCTTCCAGCCGGAGCAGTTGGTACGGGAAGTGGGCGGGGGGTGAGGGCGGTCGCTCCGCCTCCGGCTGTCGTCTCCTCCGGGGTGCGGCAGTGGGGGAGGAGGGCGGTGAGGATGGCGGCCGTTGTGCTGTTCATCGGGCCTCTTCGGAGGTGAAGGCCGGGGCGCCGAAGGGGCAGCTGCGACGAGCACCCGAGCTTGGCGCCGGGGAACTCTCCGCCGCGGGCCGTCCGGTGGAGGACGCGCCGTACGCCACCGGTAGCTCGCCGACTCCCCGTGCGAGCACCGCCGGTATCCACTTCAGCTCACTGTCCGGTACGGCCAGACGGAGTCCCGGCAGGCGGCGGAGCAGCGTCTCCAGGGCGATGTGCAGTTCGGTACGGGCCAGGGTGGCGCCCGGGCAGAAATGGATGCCGTGGCCGAAGGCGAGGTGGGGGTTGGGGGACCGGTCGAGGTCCAGGGTGTCGGGGGCGGGGAAGCGGGCGGGGTCGCGGTTGGCGGCGCACAGCGAGACGATCACGGAGTCGCCGGCCGGAATCCGGGTGCCGGACACGTCCGCGTCCGCGGCGAGGAAACGCCAGGTCGTCAGCTCGAAGGCACTGTCGTACCGGAGCAGTTCCTCGACGGCGCGGGGGAGGAGCGCGGGGTCGTCGCGGAGCGCCGTGAGGTGGTGCGGGTGGCGCAGGAGGGCGATCAGGGCGGTCGTGATCTGGTGGGTGACGGGTCCCTGTCCGGCGACGAGGAGTTGGAAGATCATGGAGTCCAGTTCGGCGTCGTCCAGCGCGCCTTCGTCGCGGGCGGTGACGAGACGGGAGAGCAGGTCGGTCCCGTGTTCCCGCCGCTTGTGGCGTACCAGGACCGCGATGAACTCCTGTAGGCCGCGCAGTCTCGCCTCGTAGGCCGGGCGGCCGGGATCCGCCGGGCCGACGGGCTGGACGACCTTGCCCCAGTCCCGGTCGAAGCGCCGGGTGAACTCTTCCGGCAGGCCGATGACCTCGGAGAGTACGAGCAAGGGGAAACGGGCGGCGAACGACGCGACGAGACCGACGGTGCCGCCGCGTCCCGGACGCCCGGACGGCGGCAGCTCGTCCAGCAACGCGTCGGCCAGGGCCTCGAAGCGCGGGCGGAGTTCCGCGACGCGCCGGGGCGCGAAGGCGTCGGTGATCAGCCGTCGCAGGGCGGTGTGCCGGGGCGGATCCCTCCGGGTTGGGGCAGAACGGACTCAGTACGGAAGACCCGAGAGGAACGAGTGCAGGGCGTGGTCAAAGTGACCGGTGTTCTCCAGGTTCACCATGTGGGCCGCGCCCGGGATCCGTATCCGCTGGGCGCCCGGCACGGCGAGGGTGATGGCGTGGGCGTTGGCGGAGATGTCGGAGCTGTCCAGGTCGCCGTCCAGGACCAGGGTCGGTACACGGATCTCCGCCAGCCGCTCGTACGCGCCGACTTCGATCGGCACCCCGGCGCCCATGCCGCCCGCGTGCACGACCACGTTGGCGTCCGCCGAGGCCCGCATCCGCTCGCGCAGGACGGGGTCCACGGCGTCGGGGGCGCGGTGCGGGCCGTCCACCCACATGCGCAGGAAGTGTTCGATGTAGCGCTCCGTGCCGTCCTCCTCGTCGGTGACGGCGGCCACCTGCTCCTTGATGTGCTCCAGGATGAACGGGTCGGTGAAGGCCCGGCCGCTCACCCCGGGGGAGGCCAGGGCCAGCGCGAAGACGCGGTCCGGGTGGGTGAGCGCCATGTCCAGGGCGATGCGGGCGCCGTGCGAGAGGCCGACGAGGATGGCGCGCGCTATGCCGAGGTGGTCGAGGAGGGCGCGCAGGTCCTCGTGGTTGGCGTAGTCGCCGTCGACGGTGGAGGACAGGCCGTGGCCGCGTGCGTCGTAGCGGACCGTGCGGAGGCCGGACTGGGCGAGCCAGGAGAACTGCTCGTCCCACATGCGCTGGTCGAGCATCCCGCCGTGCAGCAGCACCACCGAGGGGTCGCCCTCCGTACCGACGCCGGCCGCCTCGTAGAACAGCTCCCCGTTTTCGACCGGGACCGTGTCGTTCTCGACCTCCGTACCCCAGGCCCCGGCCTCCTGGAGTCCTTGGATTCCCTGGGTTCCTTGGATGTCGTCGGTCGTCATGCTCCGTGCCGTCCTGTGTGGGGTGGTGCTGCTGTCGGGTGGGGCGCTCGGTCTGCTGGGGACGTGCGGGCCGTTCGGGTCCCCCGGGAGGTTTGAGGCGCTGGGAGCGTCCGAGGTTCCCGGGGTGCCCGGAGTGTTTGGGGTGCCCGGGGCTCCCGGGGCGGGTCCGCCGTACGGGAGAGGCCGGGATGCCCCGGCTCGTCCCGGGCCAGTGCCCGGAAGTCCTCGCCGAGGCGGTCGAGCACGCGCAGCGCGGTGGCCACGTCGGCGGCCGGCACCCCGGCCAGCACCCGCCGCAGCCAGGCCGCCTCGGACCGCTGGAGCGCGCTCATGATCTCGGTGCCTTCCGGGGTGAGCCGGATCAGAGGGGAGCGCCGGTGCGCGGGGTTGGGGACGGCCTCCAGGAAGCCCAGTTCCGTCGCGTGGTTCACCCAGCGCTGTACGGGCTGGCGGTCCAGGTCCAGGGCGCGGGCCAGCTCCGGTACGGTGCGCGGGCCGTGCGTACGCAGGGTGTCCAGCAGGGCGCGCTGGCCGGCCGTCAGGCCCGTGCCCGCGAGTTCCCGTTCCACGGCGCGTACGACCGTCCGGTGCAGCGGCCACAGGCGGCGGATCACCTCGTACGCGAGGTGCTCGGCGGAGTCCGCGCCGCCCTCTGTGACACTCATGGTGTCATGATGACATCGACGGTGTCGTTACGGAAGTCGCGCCTCACGCCCGGCAGTTACCGCTCTCCGCGGTACGCGCCCGGATTCGCGAAATCCGATGATTCCGTTCTTTGTACGGATGGGAGGGCGCCGAAGTTCCCGAGCCGGTCGGAGTCGTCGGAGTCGCCGTGCCCGCTCACTGGGAAGGGCGACGGACGGGCACGGTCCCGCGCCACAGGCGACGGGCGGACAGCCAGGCCGCGGCGAGCAGCAGCAGATTGCGCGCGTACAGGTTGGCGATGGACAGCCAGGACGAGTCGTCCCGCAGCCCGCGGTACAGCAGCGGGAAGTCCAGCGTGGTGAAGAGGCAGGCCGCCAGGATCAGCAGGGCGACCGGACGCTGGGTGGTGTCGCCGCGCAGCAGGCAGACCGCGGCCAGGCCGAGCAGCCAGACCAGGTACTGCGGGCTGATCACCCGGCTGGTGACCACGAACAGCAGCGTGGCGGTCAGTGCGGCGTCCGGCAGTACCCGGGCGGCGGCGCGGTCCGAACGGCGCCGCCACCACAGCAGCCAGCCGAAGGCCAGCACGGTCGACACCTGCATGGCGACGCTGACCCCGTGCACCCACGGGCCGACGAACTCGTGCGATCCGTCCTTCGCCGCCCAGGTGCCGCTCCAGCCGAGGTGCCGGGCCAGATGGAACGGCAGGGAACCCACCGACTCGATCTGGATGCCGCGCGCCTCCTGGGCGGCGAGGAAGGAGAGCGCGTTCGGCATGGCGAGGGTGAAGCCGGCGGTCACGGTGGCACCGGTGACGGCGGCGGCCGTCCAGGCGGTACGGGTGCGGCGGCCCCGCGCCGTACCGGCGAGCAGCAGCGCCGGCCAGACCTTGATGACGGCGGCGAGTGCCGTCACGGCGCCGAAGGCCCGGTCGGCCCAGGCGCGCTGCGCGGACGCGGCCACCAGGGCGAGCATCGCCAGGGCGGTCACGTGCAGGTCGAACCGGTTCCACGGCATGGTGCTGAGGACGGCCAGGCCCACCGTCCACAGCCAGGGCGCGGCGAGGGAACGGCCGCGCCGCCGCGCCACCCGCACCAGCAGGACGAAGATCGCGGCATCGCACAGCGCGGCCAGCACGATGAAGGCGTGCCCGAAGCCGAGGCCGGGGAGGAGGCCGGGGGCCAGGATCGGCAGGGCCGCGCCGGGCGGGTACTGCCAGCTCACGTCGTGCAGCGGGAAGCCGCCGTCGCTCAGGACCGCGTACCAGCCGGTGTAGACCTTGCTCACGGACGGATCGAGCCCGCCGCCTCCCGCGAACGGGCTGATCTTCAGGGCCGCCGGCACCAGCCACGACCGGGTGAGGAGCCAGGCGGCGAGCAGGGGCGGGAGCGCCGTACGGGGGCGGGGGACCGCGGGGGCGGAGACGGGGGTGGCCGCGGTGACGGCACGGACGGTGGTCTGGTCGGGCACAGCGCCGAGGGCTCCGTTCGTACGGGGTGGGGAGGTGGGGCCGTTCGTGGGGCGGTTCGTCCGGTGGGGCGGCTCTGACCTGCGATTTCGACAGACCGTGCGAGCTACACCCGATGTGTATACATGCGATGTATACGTGCAGTGTAGAGTCTCCGTCATGCCCGCTGAAGCCGCCCCCGTCGCACCGGTCGCCGCTCTTTCCGCCCCACGCGGCATCTCCACCACGCCCCCCACCGCATCCCCCGCCCCGGCCTCGGCACCCTCTGTCTCCGCCCCCGCTCCCTCCTCCACCCGCGCCTCCGCTCTCGCGCGGCTAGCCGTCACGGTGCTGCCCGCCCTGCTGGCGCTGGCACTCGGCCTGTGGGGCATCCGGCGGGAAGACAGCCTGTGGCGGGACGAGGCCGTGACCTGGCAGGTCGGGCAGCGTTCGGTGGCGGAGATCTGGGACATGCTCGGCCAGGTGGACGTCGTCCACGGCCTCTACTACGTGCTGATGCACGGCGTCTTCGAGGTATTCGGCACCGGCCCGGCGGTGCTCCGGATGCCGTCCGTCCTGGCCGTCGTCGCGGCCGCGGCCGCCACCGCCGCGGCCGGCCGCCGCCTCGCCGGGCCGTGGGCCGGCCTCGCCGCCGGGCTGGTCCTCGCGCTGATACCCAACGTCCAGCACTACGCCCAGGAGGGCCGGGCGTACGCGCTGGTGACGGCCGGCGTGGCGGTCGCCACCTGGCTTCTGGTGAGCGCGGCGGACGCGTCGGAGAACGGAGCGGCGGTCGTACCGCGGCACCGCCGTACGCGCTGGGCAGGCTACGTCCTGGTCATGCTCACCACGGCCCTGCTGAACTGGTTCTCGCTGTTCGTCCTGCCCGCGCACGCCGTCACCGTGCTCGTCGCCCGCCGCCGCGGTGCGCGCCCGCTGCTCGCCCCGTGGTCGGTGTCGGCCGCCGTGGTGCTGGCGGGCGCGCTGCCGCTCATCCAGGCCAGCCGGGCCCAGTCGGACCAGGTGTCGTGGATCAAGCCCGTCGCCGTGTCCACGCTGCTGGGCATCGGCGTCCTGCTGCTCGTGGCGCTGGCGTGCGCCCGCGTCCCGTACCCGGGCCGGGGCCGCGCGCCCCTGTCGCCGGCCTCCGTCGGGCTGCCGCTGCTCGCGGTGCCGCAGGCCGGTCTGCTGCTGGCCTCCGTCCTCGTGGAGCCCGTCTATCTGGACCGCTACGTCCTCTACACGAACCTCGGCTTCGCCCTGCTCCTCGGCGTCGGCGTCGCCGCTGCCGTCCAGGCGCTCCCGGTCCGTACGGGGGTGCTGCTCGCGGGCGTGACGGCGACGGCATTCGTGACGCTGCTGCCCGTGGAGACCGGCCTGCGCGAGCCGAAGAGCCGGGCGGACGACGTGCTGCGGGCGGCCGACCGGGTCGCGGCGGCCGCGCGCACGGGCGACGGCGTGCTGTTCATACCGGCCGCCCGGCGCGACACGGCGCTGGTGACGCCGTCGGCCTTCACCGGCCTGGACGATCTCGCGCTGGCCGAGAGCCCGGCGGCCTCCGGCACCATCAAGGGGGTCGAGGGCAGCGCCGAGCACATACGTACCGCCATGCTGACCAAGTCCCGCATCGTGGTCGTCACCGACACCCGCCGGGCCGCGCCGCCCGCACCCGTACGCGAGACCGAGAAACTCCGCGTCCTCGGCCGGCACTTCGAACGGACCGGCCGCACGGACACCGTCGGACGCCGCATAGAGGTCTACGAGAAGGTGCGGTGACCGGCCGCGGAAGCCCTCGGCGTTCACCCCCGCCGTACGGCTCCGGTGCCGCGCCCGGGCCGAACCTGACGACCAGATCGGCGCGCTCCCGCCCGGCTGTCACCAGGCGGGCGTTGGCCTCGTCCGAAGTGCGCACGAAACGCTCGGCGTGCGCGCGGGATTTGCCGAACCGCTCGTGCCGGTCGACCAGGCGCCGCACCCGTTCCGCGTCGTCCAGGTCCACGTACCAGACCTCGTCCAGGCACTCCCTGGCGGCCGTCCACGACGGGTCGTCGAGCAGCAGGTAGTTGCCCTCGGTCACGACGAGCGGCACGTCGGGCGCCACGGCGACGCTGCCCGCCACCGGCTCCTCGATGCGGCGGTCGAAGGCCGGGGCGTAGACGGTGGTGCCGGGGGCGGGGGAGCGCAGGCGGGCCAGCAGGGCCGCGTAACCGGCGGCGTCGAAGGTGTCCGGCGCGCCCTTGCGGTCCGTGCGCTCCAGGCGGCGCAACTCCGCCTCGGCGAGGTGGAAACCGTCCATGGGCACGAGCACCGCCGACCCGGCCAGCTCGGCCACCAGACGGGCGGCCAGGGTGGACTTGCCCGAGCCGGGCGGCCCCGCGACCCCGAGGAGCCGGCGGCGGGCCGGGGTGGCGGAGTCGGCGAGCGAGCGGGCACGGGCGACGAGTTGTCGCAGGTGGGTGGGCTCGGTCATGGCCGTGCTTCCTGTTCGGCCGCTGCGGAACCCGCTGCTCCCGCCACTCCCAGCCGCCACAGCGAGGTCACCTCGGCGGCGCGAGCGGTGTGCAGGGGGTCGTCGGCGTCGCGGGCGCGGGGGTGTCGTGGCTGGATGTCCAGCCGGTCCAGGACCGTCAGGCCCGCCGCGTCGAACGCGGCGGTCAGCTCGGCGCGGGAGCGCAGCCCCAGGTGCTCGGCGATGTCGGACAGGATCAGCCAGCCCTCGCCGCCCGGTTCGAGGTGGGCGGCCAGGCCGTTCAGGAAGCCGTGGAGCATCCGGCTGCCCGGGTCGTAGACCGCGTACTCGACGGGGCAGGTGGGCTTGGCCGGTACCCACGGCGGGTTGCAGACGACGAGCGCCGCGCGGCCGGCCGGGAACAGGTCGGCCTCCAGGATCTCCACGCGGTCGGCCACGCCCAGCCGCTCGGTGTTCTCCCGCGCACAGGCCAGGGCCCTCGGGTCCTGGTCGGTGGCCACCACTCGGGAGACGCCGCGCCGGGCCAGCACCGAGGCCAGGACTCCGGTGCCGGTGCCGATGTCGAACGCCGGGCCGGGGACGGAGGGGAGCGGTGCCCGGGCCACCAGGTCGACGTACTCGCCGCGCACGGGCGAGAAGACGCCGTAGTACGGATGGACGCGGTCACCGCCGAGCGCCGGTATGCGGACACCGTTTCTGCGCCATTCATACGCGCCGATCACCCCGAGCAGTTCGCGCAGCGAGACGATCAGGGGCGGGGCGGGGGATACCTCGGGGCGGGGCTCGGTGTCGGGAGTGTCTGAGGTCTCCGGGGCGTCCGTGCCGTCCGTGCCGTGCGGACCATCCGCGCCGTCCGGGCCGAACGCCTGGAAGCACGCCTCCCGTACGTCGGGCGCGCGGCGCAGTGCGAGCCCGTAGCCGGGCTCCAGGGACACCAGCAGCATCCCCAGGATGCGGGCGCGCTGACTCTGCGCGGCCCGGTGCAGGTGGAAGGCCTGGGCGGGGTCGGCCGGCGGCCGTTTGCGCGGGCGGCGGTCGATACGGCGGGCCAGCGCCGTCAGCAGCTGGCGGGCGTTGTGGAAGTCGCCGCGCCACAGCAGCGCCGTGCCCTCGCAGGCGAGCTTGTAGGCGTCGTCGGCCTTCGTACGGTCGTCCGCGACGACCACCCGGCGGGGCGCCGGCGCGCCGCTCTCGGAAAGCCAGCGTGCGGTGCGGGCCGCGCCGGCCTCGGTCCACTCGACGGACTGCGGGGCCTGAAGTGTGTTCATTGCGTCCCAGGTAAGGGGCTGAGAAGTGACGTTCGACTCTACTCCGTGCCGGGGAGGGACCTTCGTCCCCTGTCTTCCGGGCGGCTCGGGGTAGGAGTATGGAAATAGTTGGGCATAGCACACGCTGTCGGTCGTATGGAGGCGTACATGGACACCCTGCCGGTCATTGTCGCGGTGGACGGATCTCCCGACAGCGAACGGGCGCTGCGCTGGGCGATCGAGGCCGCCCGGCTGCGGTCCGCGCCGCTCCAGATCGTGCACGTCTGGCCGTACGTGACCTCGGAGGGCCGCGCGGCGGCCGAATCCGGCATCGGCGACCCGGTCCTGGACGAGCTGCGCAAGACGCTGGACGGGCAGGCTGACACGGCCGGTCTGCCGGGCCTGGAATTCCGCAGTCTCAGCGGGCTCACCGACACCCTGCTGCCCGCCCTCGGCGCCGAGGCGCAGCTGCTGGTGCTCGGCTCGCGCGGGCGCGGCGGCTTCGCCAGCCTGCTGCTCGGCTCGAACGGCATGGCGTGCGCGGCGCACTCGGAAGGGCCCGTGGTGGTCGTGCCGCGCCCGGACCGGGCCGGCGCCGGGCTCGGTGCCGACGGTGAGGTGCTCCGCCCCGACCCGCCGCAGGTCACCCTGGGCGTCGACGCCTCCTCCGACGAGCCGGGGGCGATCGGCTTCGCGTTCGCCGAGGCGAGCCGCCGCGGTGCCCGCCTCAAGGTGGTCTCCGGCTATGCCTGGCCGATGCTGACACCGCCGTCCTTCGAATACATCGCGGCCTACGAAGGCACCCAGCAGGAGTACGAGAGCGCGCTGGTCGAGCAGGTGACGCGGATGCTCGCGCCGTACCGGGAGCGCTGTCCCGAGGTGGCGGTGACGGCCGAGCTGCGGAACGCGGACGCGGCCGGGCAGCTCGTCGAGGCGTCCAGGGCCAGCGATCTGGTCGTGGTCGCCCGGCACCGCAGGCGGCTGCCGGTCGGCCGCCGGCTCGGCTCGGTCGCCCACGCCGTACTGCTGCACGCGGTGTGCCCGATCGCGGTCGTGCCGGAGGAGACGGAGCACAGCGGGGAAGCGGAGTAGCGCGAGCGCCCCTTCCCCTGCCCCTCTCCTCAGGCGATGCCGAACGCCTCCGCGTAGCGCACCGTGCCGCGCGGAGGTGTGCTGCCGTCCAGGGACAGGGCCAGGAACGCTTCGTCCGGCCACTCCTGGGGCGGCAGGACGCCGAAGCGGGAGGCGGGCTCGAAGCCGAACCTGGGGTAGTACGGCGGGTGGCCCAGCACGACGGCCGTCCGCTCGCCGGCCGCCCGGGCCGCGTCCAGCAGCGCCCGGATGGCGGCGCTGCCCGCGCCCTGCCGGTGGTACTCGGGCAGCACCGCGCACGGCGCGAGCGCGACGGCCGGTTCGCCGGATATGTGACAGCGGGTGAGCAGTGCGTGCGCGACGACGGGGGCTGGCGCGGCCGCGGTGCCGGACGGCTCGGCGACGGGCCCGGCCACGTACGAAAGGCCCGGCAGCCAGGCCGCCGGGTCCTGCCGCAGCGCGTCGACGAGGTCGGCCTCACCCGCGGTCTCGAAGGCGGCCAGGTTGATCCGGCGGACGGCCGGAATGTCCTCGGGAGTCTCGGGGCGGCACTGCCAGTTGTTCATGCCCACATGGTCGCACCGGGGTCTGACAATCCGCCCGGGCTTTTCCGCCCGCTTCGGCCTTCGGGCGGGCGACAGGCCGGGACGGCCTCCGGTACCCGGCTTCCGGCCCCCGGCGCCCAGCCCCCGGCCCCAGGCGCCCAGCCCCCGGCCCCCGACATCCGGCCCCCGGCTTCCGGCAGGCGGTCAGTCCGAGCCGGCCGCCGGGAACGCCGCGGCCCGGCGCTCGGGCCTGCGCATCAGGAAGACTGCCGCGGACCCGGCCGCGAACAGCGCGAACACCGACATGGCGGTGCTGATCCACGACACGCCCAGCCACTGGCCGCCCACATAACCCAGGCTCACCCCGTAAGCGGCCCAGGCCAGCCCGGCCAGCGCGGACCACGGCAGGAACTCCCGGACCGTACGGTGCGCGACCCCCGCGCCGAGGCTGACCACCGACCGTCCGGCGGGCGCGAAGCGGGCCAGGACGACGATGCCGCCGCCGCCCCGTGTCAGCGCCGCGCCGAGCCGTTCCTGTGCCGCGGTCAGCCGCCGGGAGCGGGCGATGGCGCGGTCGAACCGGTCGCCGCCGCGCCAGGCGAGCCGGTAGGCGACCATGTCGCCGAGGACCGAGGCGGTCGCGGCGCACAGCACCAGGGCCAGCATCTCGGCGATGTCGGCGTCACCGCGTACGGAGGTGGAGACGCCCACCGCGCCGGCCGCGGTACGGGTGCCCGCGGCCGTGGTGGCCGCGGTGATCACCAGGACACCGCTGGGCAGAATCGGTACGAAGACGTCGAGAAGTACGGAGAGTCCGACGATCGCGTAGACCCAAGGGGTGTCGCTCAACGACCCCAGGCTTTCCAACAACGTCCTTCTCCTGATCCGATCCCCTGCCGCGACGTCGCATCGGCGGCTGGGGCGGCTGTACCGCCATACAGCGTACGCCTGGGCTGCCCGCCGTGACGTTCCAGGGCGCACGGTGTTGTCGGCTTCACACCCCTGGGGAACCGCCTCGGGCGGCACTGTCACCCGTCTGCTCCGGCCGTGGCGCAAAAGAGCGCAGCTTTGGGCATGTTATGTGCCGAAATAGGCGCCTTGTGAAGCGCGCAAACAGGGTGCTCCGGAGCGGAACGGCACACGAATGGAGACAGAGATGCAGACGTTGAGGGAGTCGTCAGCGGCGTCGGAAGAGGCAGAAACGTCGGAGAGCGCGGCGGGACCGGCCGCCGGCAGCGGGCGAGCGGTGCACGGCGGACGGGCCGGGAGCGGCGTGACACCGATGCCGGCACCGGTGCCGACGCGGGCGCGCCGGCGGGCGGCCGCCAGGACGGCGGGCGCCTCCGCGGCGGCCCTCGCCACGGCGGGCACGCTCCTGCTCGCCCCGGCGGCCGTCGCGGCGGACGGCGACAAGGTCACGAAGAACACCGTCCAGCAGGACTACTCCGTCACCATCGCGGCACAGTTCACCCGCCCGAACGGCGCGATGCTGAGCAGCGCGCTGACGTACGACCCCAAGCTGGTACCCGTGAACTCCCGCGTCACGGTCAGTGAGCGCGCCGACGGCAAGAGCACCCGGGTCGGCCTGCGGGTGGCCGGTCTGGTGGCGAACCGCACCTACGGGGCGCACGTCCACACGGGGACGTGCGGCGTCCGCCCGGACAGCTCGGGGCCGCACTACCAGCACCGCAAGGACCCGCGCACACCGTCCGTCGACCCGGCGTACGCCAACCCGAAGAACGAGGTCTGGCTGGATTTCACGACCGACGGGCGGGGTGAGGCGGGCTCCGCGTCACGGAACGCCTGGCGCTTCCGGTCCGGCGAGGCGCGGTCCGTGGTGATCCATGAGCGCCGTACCGCGACGAAGGCCGGGGTGGCGGGGACCGCCGGCCGGGTGGTCGCGTGCTACTCCGTGCCGTTCAACCAGTCGAAGGAAGCCGCGAAGGCCGTCTCCGGTCTGCTGACGAGGCTCTTCTGACGGTGGCGCCGGTGCTGCCCGGCAGCGGGTGAAAGAGCGGTGGCCCCCGGTACGATCCGCCACGTACCGGGGGCCACCGCTCGTCGCCGGGTGGCAGCCGCGGGGGCCGCCGGTCTGCCGTCAGACCGCGCTCGGCTCGTGTCGGGCGCCCGCCGTGGCGTCGGCCGGCTGCCGGGAGCGGAAGAACAGGCGGTCCAGCGACCAGGAGCCGGGGCCGGTGAAGGCCAGCAGCAGGAACGCCCAGCAGAACAGCACGGACAGCTCGCCGCCGTTCTGCAGCGGCCACAGGGACTCGCCGGCGTGCACCGAGAAGTACGCGTACGCCATCGAGCCGGAGCTGATCAGGGCCGCGGCGCGGGTGCCCAGGCCCAGCATCACCAGGACGCCCCCGACGAACTGGATGACGGCCGCGTACCAGCCGGGCCAGCTGCCCGCGGGCACGGTGAGCCCCTTGCCCATCGCGCCGCCGAGGATGCCGAACAGCGAGGACGCGCCATGGCAGGCGAAGAGCAGGCCGGTGACGATGCGGAAGAGCGAGAGGGTGTGCGGCTTGATTCGTTCGGTGAACTCGGTCACCGGGGATTGAGCGGACATGAAGGAACTCCTGCGGTTTCGGGGACGGGAACCGACAAGGAGAAAGGTTAGGGAGACCTAATAGGTACTTGCAAGTTCAACATCTGGCCATATCCGGCCGTTGGCCGAAAACGGTCATGGCGTGAAGTGGTGCCCGTGCGCCCGCGCGTGACGGCGGAAATGTTTGTACTGGCCACCGAACTCACCCCGGGATGCCCCGCAATACGCCCGTACGCCGGGCGGAATGCCGCGGCGGCAGCAGAGGTCCGGCCGGGCGGAAAGCGCGGCGACAGGTCAGGTGAAAGCGCGGGTAAAGGAGTCGGTGACAGGGCGGGCGGGGGAGGGGAAAGATGTGGAAGGGACAACCGCTCGCCCCCACCGGACGGGAACGCCCCTGGCCTCTGCCCGACCCAGCTCCCGCCCGCCCCACATCTTCCCCGCCCCTACCCCTCCTCGGTCTCCCGCCGGCCCGTCAGCTGCTCCTCCCAAGCGCGGACCAGCCGCGCGCCGCCGCCCTGCTCGCGCTGCGCCTGGTCCAGCCGCAGCCGTGCCGAGCGCCCGTTCAGCGCCAGGGTCATCAGCTGGTTGCCGAACCACGGGCCGCCCGTGCGGCGCCAGCCGATCGACGGCCGGTCCAGCCGGGCGTGCCGGGCCAGCGCGTGGCCGAGGCGGCGGCCGAGCCGGCTCCAGCCGAAGCGGAAGCCGGCCCGCACGGTGGCGGGAATGCTGTTGTGCACGGGGGAACAGGTCAGCTGGAGCACGCGGGCGGCGGGCGCGGAGCCGTCCCGCCAGTGCGGCTCGGCCACGTACGCGTGGTGCACGTCGCCGGACAGCACGCACACCGTCGCCGGTGCCGCGTCGCCCGAACCGGCCTCGGCGAGCAGGCCGGTGAGCGCGGCGAAGGACTCCGGGAAGGCCGCCCAATGTTCCAGGTCGGCGCGCTGCCGCAGCGACTCGCTCCGGCGCGCCCAGCGCGCGCCGCGCGCCCCGGCGCACAGGGCGGCGTTCCAGCCCTCCGCGTCGTGGATCAGGTTCGGCAGGAGCCAGGGCAGCGAGCTGCCGATGAGCAGGTGGTCGTACGCGCCGTGGTCGGCCAGCACCTGCCGGCGCAGCCACTCCGCCTCGGCCGGGTCGAGCATGGCCCGCCGCCCTTCGTCCAGGACGCGGGTGGCGCGGGTGTCGACCATGACCAGCCGTACGCGGCCGAAGTCGCGGCGGTAGCTCCAGCGCGCGCAGCCCGGGTCGGCGTCGGCCGCCGCGGCGAACTCGCGCACCAGGTCGGTGCCGTCCGGCAGGGCCCGGACCCGTGCGTACAGCTCGTCCTTCTCCAGCTCGGCGGGGGAGAGGTTGCCCAGGTGCTGGTAGACCCAGTAGGACATCAGGCCGCCCAGCACCCGCTCCCGCCACCAGGGGGTCGCGCGCATCCGGGTCTGCCAGGCGGCCGAGGTGTTCCAATCGTCCATGACGTCATGGTCGTCGAAGATCATGCAGCTGGGGACGGTGGACAGCAGCCAGCGCACCTCCGGGTCGCGCCAGGACTCGGCGTACAGGTGGGTGTACTCCTCGTAGTCCGCGACCTGCTGCCAGGGCGGCTCCGAGGTGTCGCGGCGGGTGGCGAGCAGGCGGGCGGTCGCGTCCGAGGTCTGGTCGGCGTACACCTGGTCGCCCAGCAGGAGCAGGACGTCCGGGCGCCGGCGCGCGGGGTCGGCGGCGAGCGCGGCCGCGAGGGTGTCCAGGGCGTCCGGGCCCACCGGGTCGTGCGTGTCGGCGGGCGGCGCGGCCCAGCGGCAGGAACCGAACGCGACCCGTAAGTGCTGGTCGGCCGGGTCGCTGCCCAGGGCCGCCGGTGTGTGGATCGTGCTCTGCGGGAAGCGGCTGCCGGCCTGCGGCCAGACCTGCTCGCCGTCCAGCAGGACCCGGTACGGGGTCTCGCTGTGCGGTGTCAGCCCGGCGACGGGCACCAGCGCGTAGTGGTGCCCGGCCACCTGCCACGTGCGCTCGGCGCCGCCCGCGCCGTTCTCGCAGCGGACGTGCACCTCGCAGGGCCGGTCGGTCTCGACCCACACCGTCGCGCTGATCTCGTCCACGTATCGCAGCAGCGGCCCCAGGAGCAGCCCGGCCATCGGTGATCCTCCCTCGTACGGGCCGGCGCCCGTACGTGTGTGCTCAGAGGATAGAAGCCGGTCGCGGGGCGACGGGACAGCTCCGGCCTCCTCACGGAGAAGGACGGAGCCATCCGGTCGTACGGTTGCGTCGTCCGGTTACCCGGTTGTCCGGTCACCTGACCGTATGGTCATGCGCCGATCGGGCGGGACCACCGGAAGTAACCATTCAGCAGCGGCCACGCGGAAGCGGTGCTCAGCAGCGGTCCAGGATCTTCTTCAGCGCCGCCTTCTCGGCGGCGTCGGCCGTCAGTCCGTACACGTGTTTCACCGACACCCACATCCGGGCGTACGTGCAGTGGTACGAGGTCTTCGGCGGCAGCCACTTGGCCGGGTCCTTGTCGCCCTTCTCCTGGTTCACGTTGTCGGTGACGGCGATCAGCTGCGAGTGGGTGAGGTCGTTGGCCAGTTCCTTGCGGCGCTCGGTCGTCCACTTCGAGGCGCCGGACTTCCACGCCTCGGACAGCGGGACGACGTGGTCGATGTCCACGTCGGACGCCTTGTTCCACACGCCGTCGTCGTAGGCCGACTTCCAGGTGCCGCTGACCGAGGCGCACTTGCCGTCGGTCTGCACGTTCTCGCCGTCCCGCTTGAGCACGACCTCGCGGGTGTTGCAGTTCTTGCCCTGGTCGGACCAGTGCGGGAACTTGTCGCGGCTGTAGCCGTCCTGCGAGCCCTGGGGCGCTTCCTTGATCTGGGCGAGGTACGTACGGGCCGTGGCGGCGTCCGGCGGGGTGGGCGGCGCGGCCTGGGCGCTCTGGGTGCCGAGCACCAGCGTGCAGGCGAGGGCGGCGGCGGATCCGGCGGCGAGCGATACGCGACGCGCGTAGACCTTGGGCATGCGAACTCCCTGTCAGTGGGGGAAGTCGAGGTGCGGGACGGAGCCCATGGTGGCGCCGTGGGGTTACCACCGGACGGGTTCCAGGTAACAGAGTGACGACATGCCCACGTCAGTTCAAGGGGTTGACGTGACGTCACCCGCCCCCGGCGGTCCGGGATGTGGCTCGCGCGGGCGCGTGCGCCCCTCCCGGAGCGCCGGCCTCCGCCGTGGCGTACCGGGCACGCGCTCGCGCCGCCGCCCTACAGTGAGCGCGTGCTGCTGCCGGTCAACGCCACCCTCGGGGTCGTTCTCGCCGTCCTGCTGGCCGCCGCCGTGGCCGCCGCCGCGCTCGCCCGCCTCGGCCACGCGCGGGCCGTCGCCCTCGCCGGCCTGCGCGCCGCCCTCCAGCTCGCCGCCGTCTCGTACCTCATCGGCTGGGTCGTCCGGGCCGTGCCCTGGCTGCTCTGCTTCCTCGTGCTGATGTTCACGGTCGCCGTACGGACCGCGGGCCGCCGCCTCACCCCGAACCGCACCTGGTGGTGGGCGGCGGTCCCCTCGCCGCCGGGGTCGTGCCGGTCGTCGGCGCCCTGCTGCTCACCGGCCTGGTCCCGCCGCGCGGCATCAGCCTCATCCCCGTCACGGGCATCCTCATCGGCGGCGCCCTCACCGCCACCGTCCTGGGCGGACGGCGGGCCCTGGACGAGCTGGACGCGCGGCACGGGGAGGTGGAGGCGGGGCTGGCGCTCGGCCTGCCCGACCGGGAGGCCCGTATGGAGGTCGCCCGTCCGGCCGCGTCCGACGCGCTGCTGCCGGGCCTGGACCAGACCCGCACCGTGGGACTCGTCACGCTTCCCGGGGCTTTCGTCGGCATGCTGCTGGGCGGCGCGTCACCCGTCCAGGCGGGCGCCGTGCAGATGTTCGTCCTGGTGGCGCTGCTCGCCGTCCAGGCGGTGGCCGTGGCGGTGGTGCTGGAGCTGGTGGCCCGCGGGCGGCTGCACCGCGTACCCTTGGCCGCAGCAGAAGGGGAGTAGCTCTTCGCCGGACCGTCGACATACTGCCCGCCCGTCGGCCGTCACCGCCCAGGTGACAGGCCGCCCGCGGTGGGCCGGCGCCCGGAGCGTGGCAGGGGACCGGTGTCCCTGCCGCGCCAGCGAGACCTTCGGCCGCAGTGTTTGCGCACACGAAACGTGTGCGCAAGAGACGCTGCCGTGCCGAAGCGACCCCTTTTCCGGGCCCCTCGGTGCGGCCCGACCGATCGAGGTAAGACACCCCGTGTTCAGTTTCACCGTCGCCGCCGTCGTCTTCGGCGTCGTTTTCCTGGCCGAGCTGCCGGACAAGACCGCCCTCGCCGGGCTGATGCTCGGCACCCGCTACCGCGCTTCGTACGTGTTCGCCGGCGTCGCCGCGGCCTTCGCCGTGCACGTCGCGCTCGCCATCGCCGCAGGCAGCGTGCTGTCCCTGCTGCCGCACCGCCTCGTGCAGGCGGTCGTCGGCGTGCTCTTCCTCGCGGGCGCGGCCGTGCTGCTCTTCAAGAAGGACGAGGACGAGGAAGAGGTCAAGAAGCCCGCCGACCAGAGCTTCTGGAAGGTCTCCGGGGCGGGCTTCATGATGATCCTGGTCGCCGAGTTCGGCGATCTGACCCAGATCATGACCGCGAACCTCGCCGCCCGCTACGACGACCCGGTCTCGGTGGGCGTCGGCGCGGTGCTGGCCCTGTGGGCGGTGGCCGGCCTGGGCATCCTCGGCGGCCGTACGCTCATGAAGTACGTACCGCTCAAGCTGATCACGAAGGTGGCGGCGGCGGTGATGGTGCTGCTCGCGGCGTTCAGCCTCTACGAGGCGATCGTGGGCTGAGTACGGGCACGGGCGGGTGGCGCCACCGGCGGCGGCGCCCGCCCCGGCCGGTTCAGCTCTCGATGTGCAGCGCGATCGAGCCGTCGGCCAGCGCCTCGACCCGGACCTGCTCCAGGTCGCGTACGTGGGCGTCGGGGCCGAAGGCCGCGGCCCGCTCGCCGACGCCGACCACGCGCATCCCCGCCGCGCGCCCGGCCGCGATGCCGGCCTCGGAGTCCTCGAAGACCACGCAGTCCTCGGGCGCGTACCCCAGCTCGGCCGCGCCCTTGAGGAAGCCCTCGGGGTCCGGCTTGCTGGCGCTGACCGACTCGGCGGTGATCCGTACGGCCGGCATCGGCAGCCCGGCCGCGCCCATGCGGGCGTCGGAGAGGGCGATGTCGGCGGAGGTCACGAGCGCGTGCGGGAGCCGGGCGAGGGCGGCCATGAAGGCGGGCGCGCCGGGCACCGGGACGACGCCGTCCACGTCGGCGGTCTCCTGCTCCAGCATCCGCCGGTTGTCCGCGTGGTTGAGCTCCATCGGGCGGTCGGGGAGCAGGGCGGCCATCGTGGCCCAGCCCTGCCGGCCGTGCACCACCTTGAGCGCCTCGTCCGCGTCGAGCCCCTGCTCGGCGGCCCAGCGGCGCCAGCAGCGCTCGACCACGGCCTCGGAGTTCACGATCGTGCTGTCCATGTCCAGCAGCAGGGCGCGGGCTATGAGCGGGGTGGTTGCCGGCATCGGCGGGCTCCTGGGCGCTGAGGAAAGAGTCAAGCGGCTCCGCCCGCCGGTCAGGGAGTGCGGGCGGAACCACTTTGTTCCTACACGATACAAAGAGCCTCCGCGAGAGGCCAACCGCCCCCTGGTGAGGCCGGTGCGTCCCGGCTCACGGTTCGACCGTACGGGCCTCCGCTCACGGTTCGACCGTACGGGCCTCCAGTGACCGCCGGGTCTGCACCCCGTAGACACCGGCCGGGTCCTGCCGCAGCCCGTGGAAGCGCTGGAACGCGGCGACGGCGTCGCGTACGGCGACGTCGAAACGGCCGTCCTCCGGGCCCGGGTACACCGCCACCTGCTCCAGCCGCCGTTGCAGTTCCAGGACCTCCGGTCCGCTGGCCCCCTCCCGCAGCACCATCGGCCCTTCCGGCGGGCTGCTCGGCGCCCGGCTCTCCGGAGCGCTGGTGATGCTGCCGGACGCGGTGGCCGTACGCGGGGCCGACGATGGGCCGGGCGTCGGGGACGAGGTACGGGACGGGCCGGCGGACGGCTGGGCCCTGGTCACCCGCTGCGGCGCCGGTGTGGGAACGGCCGACGGCGGCGCGGCGCGGCGCCCCGGGCCGCCGCCCACCGGGCCGCCGTCGCCGCTGCCCGGGGTGCGGGCGGCGCTGGGCATGTGCCGGTGGTTGTCGGGCAGCGCGCGGTCCTGGTCCGCGTCGTTCAGCAGCGCGCCGCTGAGCAGCACCGCGCCCGCGGCCAGGCCCGCCGCGGAGACCGCCATGGCGGCCAGAGCTGCTTGCTTCTTACGGCGCCGGGAGGCCGCGTACGTGTCGGATTCGGTGTCAGTGCCGGTGCTGATGTGGGCGCGGGCGGGGGCGTGGGAGCCGGCGGGGGCGTCGGCCTTGGCCTCGGCGCCGGTGTGGGAGGCGGCGCAGGTGTCGGCCGGTGAACCGGCGCGCGGGCCGGTCTGTGCCCCCGTCCGCCCTCCGGAGCGCAGGCCCGCGCGTGCCCCGGCGCGCGCGCCCGACCGGGAGCCGGCCGGCGGCACCGTACGGGAGCCGAAGCGCGGCGCGGGACGCGGGTCGGGGCGCATGGCTTCCACCGTCGGGCCCGCCGCCGTACCGGTGGTTTCCGCCCCGTCCGGCAGCTGCACGTACGGGCGTACCCGCAGCGGATCGAAGTCCTCGGCGCCGGCCGCCTCGCACAGGCACCTCGGCCGGCCGTCGTCACGCGTGGGTGCCGAGCAGTGCGGGCAGGACTGAGCCGTCACGAGCGTTCCCCCTCCTGAACCTCTCGATCGGTCAGTGATTATCCCGGTCTGGCCCCTTCCTGCACAGGGAGCCTTCGGGCACCACCGGGCCCCACGGCTCCCAGCAGGCCGTATCCCGCCGAAACGATCAGGATGGAACCGAAGCCCGGCCCCGGCCCCGCACGACCGGCCCGTTCGACCGGGCCCGCACAACCCGCCCGCACGACCCGTACGCCCCACCCGTACACCCACCCGCCCCGAACACCCCGCCCGCCCCGCACGAAGAGAGAGACGCACATGGCGCAGGACACCGGTGCTCCGGCCGCCCCCGGCGAGGGGCAGTCCCGGCGGACGGTCCTCGTCGCGATCGGCGCGCTGCTGCTCGGCCTGCTCATCGCGGCACTCGACCAGACCATCGTCGCCACCGCGCTGCCCACCATCGTCAGCGACCTCGGCGGCCTGGACCACCTGTCCTGGGTGGTCACCGCGTACCTGCTGGCCTCGACCGCCGCGACCCCGCTCTGGGGCAAGCTCGGCGACCAGTACGGGCGCAAGCGGCTGTTCCAGACCGCCATCGTGATCTTCCTGATCGGATCCGTGCTGTGCGGCATCGCGCAGGACATGCCGCAGCTGATCGCGTTCCGCGCCGTCCAGGGGCTGGGCGGCGGCGGTCTGATCGTGCTGTCGATGGCGATCGTCGGTGACATCGTGCCGCCCCGCGACCGCGGCCGCTACCAGGGCCTGTTCGGCGCGGTCTTCGGCGCGACGAGTGTGCTCGGGCCGCTGCTCGGCGGCCTGTTCGTGGACCACCTCAGCTGGCGCTGGGTCTTCTACGTCAACCTGCCCATCGGGATCGTCGCGCTGGCCGTGATCGCCGCCGTGCTGCGCATCCCGGTCCGCCGCACCCCGCACCGCATCGACTACCTCGGCACCTTCCTGATCGCCGCGGTCGCCGCCTGCTTCGTCCTGATGACCTCGCTCGGCGGCGTCAGCTACGACTGGGGCTCCTGGCAGATCATCGGCCTCGGAGTGCTCGGCCTGGTCCTGCTGGCCGTGTTCGTCGCCGTCGAGCGGCGGGCCGCCGAACCGGTCCTGCCGCTGCGCCTGTTCCGCCTGCGCTCCTTCACCCTCACCGCGGTCATCGGCTTCGTCATCGGCTTCGCGATGTTCGGCTCGATGACCTACCTGCCGACCTTCCTCCAGGTGGTGCAGGGCGTCTCGCCGACCATGTCCGGGGTGCACATGCTGCCGATGGTCGTCGGCATGCTGCTGTCCTCGACCGGCTCCGGACAGCTCGTCAGCCGTACCGGGCACTACAAGGTCTTCCCCGTCGCCGGCACCGCCGTCACGGCCGTCGGCCTGCTGCTCCTGCACCAGCTCGGCCCGTCCAGCAGCACCACCGTGATGAGCCTGTACTTCTTCGTCTTCGGCTTCGGGCTCGGGCTGGTCATGCAGGTCCTCGTCCTCATCGTGCAGAACGCCGTCGACTACCAGGACCTCGGTGTCGCCACCTCGGGCGCCACCTTCTTCCGTTCGATCGGCTCCTCCTTCGGCGTCTCCGTCTTCGGCACGATCTTCGCCAACAAGCTGGGGCCCCGGATCGCCGACGCCCTCGCGGGCAAGCAGCTGCCGCCCGGCACCGACCCGTCGAAGATCGCCGAGGATCCGCGTACGGTCGGACAGCTGCCCCCGACGCCGCGGCCGGCGTGCTCGACGCCTACTCGACCTCGATCACCGACGTCTTCCTCTACGCGGCCCCGGTCGTCCTCATCGCCTTCGTGCTGGCCTGGTTCCTGCGCGAGGAGCCGCTGCGCCGGGGCGTCACCGCGCCCGACACCTCCGAGGTGCTGTCCTCGAATCCCGTACACCGTTCCTCGTACGACGAGGTCTGCCGCGCACTGTCCAGACTGGGCAGCCTGGAGGGCCGCAAGGCGGTCTACGAGCGGATCACCGAAAAGGCCGGGCTGGACCTCGCACCCGCGGCGAGCTGGATGCTGCTGCGCATCAACCGCTTCGGGTCGGTGGAGCCCGCGCTGCTCTCCGAGCGCAGCATCGTGCCGTTCCGGGTGATCGGCGCTGCCACCCGGCAGATCGAGGAGCGCGGCCTGGCCGTACGGGAGGGGCTGCCGCTGGTCCTCACCGACAAGGGCCGCGCGGTCGCGGAACGGCTGGCCGCCGCGCGCCGCGCGTCGCTGGCCGAACTGCTCGGCGACTGGTGGACCGAGGACCGGCCGACCGACCTCACGGAGCTGGTCGACGAGCTGACGGCGGAACTGTGCGGCTCGGACGCGGAGAGCCCGCACCAGGACGACACCCGCGGACGGGACGACACCCGCAGACGGTGGCCGCCGACGGGGCGCTGAGCAGAGTCTCGCGCATGGCCCCGCCCCGGGGCATCGGCCTCAACGTCCCGCGGCCGGCCCCGCCGCCACCGCCTTCTCGAAGAACACCTCCGCGTACCGGTCCTCCTTGTACGCGGGAATCTCCTCGTACCCGTACGCCCGGTACAGCGCGACCGCCTCGGTCAGATCCCGCCGGGTGTCCAACCGCAGCCGTTCGGCGCCCAGTTCCGCCGCATGCCGCTCGACGGCGCGCATCAGCACGCCCGCCGCGCCCCGGCCGCGCCAGGGCTCGCGGACGAACACCCGCTTCAGCTCCGCCGTACGCCCGCCGTCGATGAGCAGCAGCCCGGCGCACCCGACGGCCTCACCGGCCTGCCGGGCGATGACCAACACGCCGCCCGGCGCCACCAGTTGCCCGGTCGGATACTCCGCCACGCCCTCGTCGATCTCCTCGGACGTGATCCGCGGCTGGCCGCGCAGGACGTGGTACCGCTGTGCGACCTCGGTGTAGTACTCGCGGAACAGGGCGGTGGCGGCGGGCGAGTCGTCGGGCTCCGTCGAGAGGTGCCAGGTCCCGGGCCGGTGCCTGGTGGCGGCGTCAGTCATGGCGGCATTGTGCCGGTACGGGCGGGGTCGCCGCCTCCGGATAAGTTCGCGCGACGCCCCGCCGGGCCGGGCGGTGGCGCCCGCCGGGCCGGGCGGTGGCGCCCGCCGGGCCGGGCGGTGGCGCCCGCCGGGCCGGACCGCGCGCCTCAAGGGGCCGTCAGCAGCCGGGGTTTGGCGTCCGGCGGCGTGGCTACCCGATCCGTATGTCCCTCACCTTGATCATCGTCCCTGTGGTGGCGCTTCTGGTGATCGCCGCTCTCGTCCTCATGGCACGCGCCAAGGTCGCCCGCAGTGGCAGCAGAGGCCTGCGGCGCCGCTTCGGCCCGGAGTACGAACGGGCCGTCGCCGTGCACGACGGCGACACCGCGGCCGCCGAACGCGAACTCAACCAGCGGCTGGACCGCCACGGCGCGTTCCGCCCGACCCCGCTGACCGCCGAACTGCGCCTCCAGTACGAGGAGCGGTGGGAGGCCGTACAGCGGCAGTTCGTCGACGAGCCGGAACAGGCCGTCGTCGAGGCCGACCTGCTGATCGGCCGGCTCGCCCGCGAGCGCGGCTACCCCGCGGACACCTACGACGAGCAGACCGACGCGCTCTCCGTCCACCACGCGCAGGGCGTCCACGACTACCGCAAGGCCCACGAGACCGCCGTACGCGCCCGGAACAACCGGCCCGAGAACGCCGCCGGTACCGAGGAACTGCGCGCCGCCGTGGTGCACGCGCGCGCCCTGTTCACCGAACTCCTCGAAGCCGGTACGGGCCGCTCCGCCTCGCACGGCCACCGTGACCACGGCCCCCGGAACCACGGCCCGCGCGGCCACGGCCGCGGCGGCACGGCGCACGGCCGCACCGACCCGGCCCGCGACGGCTACGACGGTCACGACCCGTCGGCCGCCCGGTCCGGCCCCCAGCACCACGAGACCACCGCCCGGCGGCTCGGCGACCGGCTGCGTTCCCCCTGGACGCACGGCCGCGGCCACGGGCACGACACTGCGGAAGGCGGTGCGCGATGAGCACCTACGACGAACGCGGTACCGGTCCCGTCGAGACGCCCGGCGAGCGCGCGGCGAGCGAAGGCATGCCGCCCCCGGAGCGCGGAGCCGCGGCGTACGAGGGCGACCGCGGCGCGCAGCAGCCGACCGCACCGCCGCCCACCACCACGTCGGGCGCCACCGAGTCCGTACCGGGCGTGTACGCGGGCCTGCCCGGCACCGAGACCGACTACCCGGCGGGAACGCCCGGCGGCCCCGGCACACCGGGCACTCCTGCCTCGTCCACCCCGGGCTCGTCCACCCCGGGCTCGTCCACGCATGGCGAAAGCTTCGGCCGGGAGGCGGGCGCCCCCGAACCCCTGCTCCCCTCCGACGCCCGGGAGAAGCTGCGGCAGCGGCTCGACCACGCCGTCAACGGCTTCGTCGACCGCCCCCGTGAGGCCGTGCAGGAGGCCGACGGCATCTACGAAGAGCTGGCCGCCCTCCTGCCGGAGGCCCTGGCCGCCCGCCGCCGCGCGTTGCACTCGTCCTGGGAGCAGGGCAACACCGACACCGAACAACTCCGTGTCGCCCTGCGCCACTACCGGGAAACCGCCCAGCGCCTGCTCGACTTCTGAGCCGCCGCCCGCACCCCGGCAACCCGGCGGCTCAGCCCTGTTCCTTCGGCCCGGCCTGCTGCACCACCTCGAACGACCAGAGCGTGGACCCGGATGCGGCGGGCTTGGGCCGCTCGCCGCCTTCCGTGCCGCCGCCCTGGTGCGCGGCCTTCATCGGGCCCTCCATCCAGGCCTGGAACGACTCCTCGTCGCGCCACCGCGTGTAGACGAGGTACTGGTCGGTGCCCTCGACCGGGCGCAGCAGCTCGAACCACTCGAAGCCGTCCGACGACTCGACGGAACCGGCCCGCGCGCCGAAGCGCTTCTCCAGGACCTCCCGCTGTTCGGCGGGAACGGTCAGCACATTGATCTTCACGATGCTCATACCGAACATCGTGCCCCATACCGTCCGGCGGGTGGAGGCCAGGGCCGGTCGGCGGGCCGTCCGGGGCCGGGATCAGCCGTGCAGCTTCAGACCCTTGATCACCTTGTCGACCAGCTTGCGGGGGCCGTGGACCGCCACGCCGACCAGGTCGAGGTCGTCGGCGGCGACGGCGCGGACGACCGCGCGGTTGTCGTCGTCGTTGCCGGTGGTGAACATGTCCGCGGTGTACAGCGCGGTGGGCAGCTCCCGGGAGAGGGCGCGGGCGCGGGTGCGGGCCAGGCCGGCGGAGTCGGCGGCGAAGCACAGGACCGGTTCGCGGAGCAGGGCCAGGTAGTCGTTGGCCGAGGCGTCCTCGTAGCGCTTGCCCATGATGTCGTCGGCGGCATGCGCCACGCCGCTCGCCAGGAAGGCCGTCACATTCAGTTTCTGCCAGGTGGCGAGGTCTTCACGGACCACGAGGGCGGTCTTCGTGGGGAAGCGTCCGGCGGTCTCGGCCGGTGCTTCGGCGGACGGGCCGGCAGCGGACGGGGCGGCCGTCAGGTCGGCAGGGGTTCCGGCGGCCAGGTCGGTGCTCATGTGACGAGTCTGGTCCGGGTGGGGAGCGCTGTATTGAACGCTGGTGCGCCCCGGGGCGGGCCGGCCGCTCCCGAGTGCCGCAGCTCGGCCGGTTGCGTCACTTCCGTTGTCGGTGGGTGGGGTTAGCGTCGGAGTATGTCGAACTCAGAAGCGGGACAGGAGTCGTCGGGGACACCGCGGGCGGCGCGGCGGGTCAGCAGGCCGGCGCGGCCGACGGGCTGGAAGCGGCTTGCCCTGCGCGCTCCGATCCACCTCTACCGGCTCGGTCTCGGTGGTCTCTTCGGCAAGCGGCTGCTGCTTCTGGAGCATCTCGGCCGTACGTCGGGCAAGACCCGGCGCGTCGTCCTGGAGGTGGTGTCGTACGACCGGCAGGCCCGTACCTGGACCCTGGCGTCCGGCTTCGGCCCGGGCGCGCAGTGGTACCGCAACCTCCGGTCGCAGCCCAGGGCCACCATCCAGGTGGGCCGCAGGCGGTGTGCCGTGATCGCGCACTTCCTCCCCGCCGAGGAGGGCGGCCGGATCATGGCGCGGTACGCGCCGAAGCACCCGAAGGCGGCCCGGCAGTTGACGGCGTACATGGGCTTCGAGGTCGACGGCACGGCGGAGGGCTACCGGCAGGCGGGGGAGAACATACCGTTCGTACGGCTCGTGGAGCAGTGACCTGAAGGGGTTCAACGGGGCGGCGGCGCGGCGGTGACGGCCGTGTCCGCTGTTGGGGTTGCAGCCGCCGGGGCGCCGGAGTGTGGCCGGGCCGGGACGGAGGTTTCCCGCCAGCATGGCGGCCGGGGCGTGCGAGGGCGCGGCCCGGTGACGAAAGGGAACCTCTTGTACTCCATGCGGAAGTTCACCCGTGCCGTGGCGGTGTCGGTGTCCGCGGCCGGCGCCGTCCTGGCGGCCGTACCCGCCGCGTCGGCCTGTCCCGCGCACGACCGTGCGGCGGGCGGTGACAGCTGCCGCTTCGCCTACACCAGCTTCTTCCCCTCGCCGTCCGGCGCGACCACGGGTGACGGGCTGTACGCGCACGGCCGGAAGGACCCGACGGGGCGCACCTGCGACAACGGCGGGTGGGTGGGCCCGAACCGCCCGAGCGACACCTGAGGTACGGGCCCCACGGGCACGTGAGAACGCCTGTGCGCGAGGACGGTCTCGTCCTCGCGCACAGGCGTTGTCCGATGTACGGGGCGGGGGCTCGCGCCACCGGCCGTATCAGGCAGGCGACTCCGCTGTCACCCGTCGCTTGCCCGATGCGGCCTTGGAACCCGAGCCCGCAGCGCCGGCCCGGCGCAGCGCGCGTGCCTCCGAATGCGTCTCGACCGCCGGGGGCGACCCTGGCAGCGGCTTGCCCGCGCTCTCCGACATCAGCAGGACCGCGATCCCGCCGACCACGGCGGCGGCCATCATGTAGAACGCGGGCATCATGTTGTTGCCCGTGGCGCCGATCAGCGCGGTCACCACCAGCGGAGTCGTACCGCCGAAGATGGAGACCGAGACGTTGAAGCCGATGGACAGCGAGCCGTAGCGCACCTTCGTCGGGAACAGCGCGGGCAGCGTGGACGGCATGGTGGACGTGAAGCACACCAGCAGCAGGCCGAGGACGGCCATGCCCAGTGCGATGCCGGCCAGCGAACCCTGCCGGATCAGCAGCAGCGACGGCACGGACAGCACCAGGAAGCCGACACAGCCGGTCGCGATGATCGGGCGGCGCCCGAAGCGGTCGGTGAGCCGGCCCGCGAAGGGCTGCACGCACATCATCACGACCATGACCGCCAGTACGACCAGGAGTCCGTGCGTCTCGTCGTACTTCAGCTCCGAGGTCAGGTAGCTGGGCATGTACGACAGCAGCATGTAGTCGGTGACGTTGAAGACCAGGACCAGGCCGACGCAGAGCAGCATCGGGCGCCACTGGCCGAAGATCATCTCGCGCAGGCCGATCCGCTTCTCGGCCTCCCGGCGCTCCTTCTCCTTGGACCGCGCCTCCTTCTCCAGCTGCGCGAAGGCGGGGGTCTCCTCCAGCCGCATCCGCAGGTAGAGGCCGATGACGCCCATCGGGCCCGCGACCAGGAACGGGATGCGCCAGCCCCAGGAGAGCAGGGCGTCGTGGTCGTGACGGAAGAGGTAGGTCAGCAGCGTGACCAGGCCGGCGCCGCCGACGTAACCGGCGAGGGTGCCGAACTCCAGCCAGCTGCCCATGAAGCCGCGCTTCTTGTCGGGCGCGTACTCGGCGATGAAGGTGGAGGCGCCGCCGTACTCGCCGCCGGTCGAGAAGCCCTGGATCAGCCGGGCGACCAGCAGGAGGATCGGTGCCCCGACGCCGATGGAGGCGTACGAGGGGATCAGGCCGATCGCGAAGGTGCCCGCCGACATCATGATCATGGTGATGGCGAGGATCTTCTGGCGGCCGATACGGTCGCCGAGCGGCCCGAAGACCATGCCGCCGATGGGGCGGACGAGGAAGGCCGCGGCGAAGGTACCGAACGTCGACAGCAACTGCGCGGTCGGGTTGCCGGACGGGAAGAAGACCTGTCCGAGCGTGACCGCGATGTAGCTGTAGACGCCGAAGTCGAACCATTCCATCGCGTTGCCGACGGCGGCTGCCGAGACGGCCCGCTTGACCATGGACGGATCGACGACGGTGACGTCGCCGCTGCCCTGCCCCCGCTTCTCCGGTTTCTCCGGCTTCGCCGGGTCGGGTACGGGACCACCGGTACGGGTCCGCGGTGCGACGGGTGACTGCGTCGGCACGTGCTCGCTCGCCTGCGCTCTCTGGGACGACTGCATGGAAGACCCGCGCTGGCGGGTCGGGCCCGCCATGGCGTGACGGGCAAAGAACGACCATAGGGGCAGAGCGGCTCATCACGGACAGTGAGCGTATGACGGCGCAACAGCGCGGATCCCTGCTCCTGGCAGGGAAGGAAGCGCCCCGAGGGTCCTTATCCGGCCTTTATGAATGTGATCCATCTCGCCAGGATCACCGCAACCGAATTGCCCTGTTGTGCGCCGGATATGCACGGCACGGACCTGACCCTGCCCACTCCGGGCGGATGTATGCGGGCCATGCCCCACAATTTTTCCAAGGTTCACCCGGCCCACTTCAGGACCTCCTCGAACCCGCCTCCCGTGTGCCCCGCGGACCCTCTCGCAACCCTTCCCCCACACCTCTTCCATAACGTCCCCGCACACCCCGCCTGACCGAATACCCGGTTCCGGCCGGCGCGCCGGGACGCGAGGGTGCGTCGCATGTCTATCGCTACGGCAGCAGTGCTGACCGCATCACTGGCGATGGCGCCCGCCGCCGCGCCGTCCATGGGAGTGCAGAGCACCAACGTGACCGTCCGTGCCCACTTCACCGCGTCGCCGACGGGTGAGGCCGTCACCCACGACCCGGCCCTGGTGCCCGAGGGCAGCCGGGTCACGGTCGTGGAGAAGCGGTACGGGTCCGGCAAGGACGCCCGTACGGTCGTCGGCCTGCGCCTGGCGGGCCTGGTGCCGGACCGTACGTACGGCGCTCATGTCCACACCAAGCCGTGCGGGGCCCAGCCGGCCGACTCCGGGCCGCACTACCAGAACGTGCCCGACCCGGTGCAGCCCTCCACCGACCCCGCCTACGCCAACCCGCGCAACGAGGTGTGGCTCGACCTGAAGACGGACGCGGACGGCGACGGCGCCTCGGTCGCCAAGGTCAACTGGCACGTCCGCTACGGGCAGGCCCGCTCGGTGGTCGTCCACGAGCACAAGACGCACACCGAACCGGGCCACGCGGGGACCGCGGGCGCCCGCCTGGCCTGCGTCAACGTTCCGCTGGCCTGACGCTGTCGGGCGCCGGGCGCGGAACGGCCTGACGCGTCGGGTGCCGGGCGCGGGCTCGCCGGGCGCCGGACGCGAGCGGCGCGGCAGTGCTCCACCGCCGCGCCGCGGGATCGTCGCGCCCATCAAGCATCAGCCATCCGGCCGTACGCTGCCACTCGGCGGAGCAGACCCGGCGAGTGATGGAGGAACGCCATGAGGTATCGACGGCTCGGTGGGCCGGGCGGGGCCGCGGTGTCGGCCGTGGGGCTCGGGTGCATGGGGATGTCCGTCGCGTACGGGCCGGCCGACCCGGCGGAAGCGCGACGGGCGCTCGACCGGGCCGCGGACCTGGGCGTGACGTTCCTCGACACGGCCGACGCGTACGGGCGCGGCGCGAACGAGGAGTTCGTCGGCGACTGGCTGCGCGGCCGGAGCGCGCGGGAGGACGTCGTCCTCGCGACGAAGTTCGGGCTGCGGCACGACCCGGCGACCGGGCGGGTCGACACGGTGGACACGTCGCCCGCGTACGTACCGGTGGCCTGCGACGCCTCGCTGCGCAGGCTCGGCGTCGAGTACATCGACCTCTATTACGCGCACCGCCGCGACCCCGCCGTACCGGTCGAGGAGACCGTCGGCGCGATGGCGGAGCTGGTCGCGGCGGGGAAGGTGCGTCACCTGGGCCTCTCGGAGGTCAGCCCGCGGACACTGCGCACGGCGCACGCCGTGCATCCCGTCAGCGCGGTCCAGGTCGAGTACTCGCTGTTCACCCGGGGCGTGGTCGAGGGCGAACTGCTCGCCACCTGCCGCGAGCTGGGCGTGACCGTGGTGGCGTACTCGCCCCTCGGGCGCGGGATGCTCGCGGGGGCGCTCGCCTCGCGCGAGGAGCTGAGCGAGGACGACAACCGGCGTCGCTGGCCGCGGTTCTCCGCCGAGAACATCGAGCGCAACCTGGAGCTCGTCCGCGCGGTGCGCCGCGTGGCGGACGAGCTGGAGGTGCCGCCGGCGCGCGCGGCGCTCGCCTGGCTGTTGGCGCAGGGCGAGGACATCGTGCCGATCCCCGGGACGAAACGGGCGCGTTACGTGGCCGAGAACGCCGCCGCGGCGGACCTGACCCTCACCGGGGAACAGGTCGCGCGGCTGCGCGCGGCGGTGCCCGCCGACGCCGTGGCGGGCGCGCGCTACCCGCAGCAGGCTCTGGAGCGGCTCGGTCACTGAGGGACCTGGAGCGGCTCGGTCACCGAGCGGACGGTGCGGGCCTGCCGGAGAGGCATCGCCCGGCGGCCCGCCCGTACCTCACGGCATCCACGCCTCGTACGACAGCACATCCCCCGACTTGATCTTGAAGTCGGGGACGTCCTTCGTCAGCGTCGTCTCCATACCGAGGAGCCGGCCGGTCTCCGGGTTGAGGATGACCAGTTGCAGGGTGCCGTCCATGGACCCGCCCGAGGTGTCCGTGCCGCGGTAGGCGTACGCCTGGCCACGCCGCCCGAGACGGTCGATGACCTGCCCGGCCGGGCGCAGGTCCTTCGTCCGGGAGAGCATCCGGACCAGCGCCGCCGACTCGCGCGGGCCCGGGGTCCACTCCTGGAGGAACGAGGAGAGGGCCATCAGCAGCGGCTGCGTCTCGGTGCCGGCGCCGCTGTAGAAGGTGGACAGGTAGGAGCGCAGCTCGTCCGGGTCGGCGGGCGGCCGGGCGGGCAGGGTGCCGTCCCCGGTGGCCGGGTCGTCCAGGCGGGTGCCCGCCGGGTAGGTCTTGCGGTGCAGGACCTTGCCGTCGTTGACGGTGCGCCACTCGCCGTCGGCGTCGTTGATCACCGGGCGGCCGGGGTGCCGGGGGTCGGTGGCGACGACGAGTTCGGAGCCGCTGCCGTCCGGGTTCCAGCGGGTGATGCGCTCCTCGGGGATGGTGACCGGCGGCTGCGCGTCGGGGCCGGTCTCCATGCTCAGGTACCAGCTCTGCAGATGGCTGCCCCGGTGCGGCTTGGGGGCGTCGTGCAGGGCGCGGGCGTACGCCTCCGCCCGGCGCGCGACCTCGTCCAGCGGCAGGACCGGGGCGTCGGGCTGCACGACGAGCGCGGTCGGGGAGGCCGCCGCCGGTGCCGTGCTGACGCCGGAGAAGGTGAGGGTGAGGGCCGCGATGGCGGCGGCCGAGGCGGCGGTGGCGCCGATGAGCAGACGGCGGGTGCGGCGCGGCCGGGCAGCGCGGGGGAGACGGGCGGGGCGGGAGGCGCGTTCAGGAGTACGCGCCGGCGTGGAAGACGGCGCGTCGGCGCTCGTCAGCGCCGCCAGCCGGTGTTCGGCGCGCGCGGTGAGCGGGCGGTCGCGCCAGGGGCCCTCGTCGGACCGTACGGGATCGGCCTGCCGCAGCAGCTCCAGTTCGTCAGTCAAGGCTGCGGCCTCCGGCTCGGGTCGGCACCGCGGGTGCGGGCAGAGGGGGACGTACAGGGGTACGGCGTGCGGGTGGGCGGTGCGCGCGCGGGCGCGGTGGGGGAGCGGCGCCCGGGTCGGGCCCTGGTTCCGGCGCTTCCTTCGGCCGGAGACGGTCTATCTGCGTACGGAGCCGGTTGCGCGCCCGGTGCAGCCGCATCGCCGCGGCGCTCTGGCTGCAATCGAGGGTGACGGACAGTTCCTGGAGGGTCAGTTCCTCCCAGGCCGTCAGACGCAGCACTTCCTGGTCGGCGGGGGAGAGACGTTCCAGCGCCTCGTGCACCCAGGACCCCGGCCGTTCCGAGTCGGGGCTGTCCACGGTCTGGCGGCGGTGCGCGGCCTCGTGGTTGCCGAGGCGGTGCAGCAGGCGCCGGTAGCGGCCGAAGCCGCGCACCGTGTTCGACAGGCAGTTGCGCGCCACGCCGTACAGCCAGGGCAGCGGGGACGGCGGCAGCTCGGCGCGCCGCCGCCAGGCTATGGAGAAGACCTCCGCCACCACCTCCTCCACGTCGTCCTCCTGCCCGCTGTCCAGCCGGCGGGCGACGAAGCGGCTGACCGCCCAGTAGTGCGCGCGGTAGGCGGCGGCGAAGGCTTCGTCGACGTCCTGGCCGAGGTCTGTGCCGGGGCCCGCGCCGAAGTCCTCGTCCGGGCCGTCCCCGGCGGCTGCGTCCTTGCTCATGATCTCTTGGTGTCCGGCACGCCTGCGATCTTCACACCCTGCCGCGGTGAAGTTTCCGGCGGCCCCGGACACCTACGGTGCATGAAGTCCCCCGTGAAGTGGCTGACGACCACCGACCACAAGACCATCGGCACGCTGTACCTGATCACCTCGTTCGCGTTCTTCTGCATCGGCGGCCTGCTGGCCCTGCTGATGCGCGCCGAGCTGGCCAGGCCGGGCCACCAGATCCTGTCCAACGAGCAGTTCAACCAGGCGTTCACGATGCACGGCACGATCATGCTGCTGATGTTCGCGACGCCGCTGTTCTCCGGTTTCGCGAACTGGATCATGCCGCTGCAGATCGGCGCGCCCGACGTCGCCTTCCCCCGGCTGAACATGCTCGCCTACTGGCTGTACCTCTTCGGCTCGCTGATCGCGGTGGGCGGATTCCTCACGCCGCAGGGCGCCGCCGACTTCGGCTGGTTCGCCTACGCGCCGCTCTCCGACTCCGTGCACTCCCCGGCGATCGGCGGCGACATGTGGGTCATGGGTCTGGCGCTGTCCGGCTTCGGGACGATCCTGGGCGCGGTCAATTTCATCACCACCATCATCTGCATGCGCGCGCCCGGCATGACGATGTTCCGGATGCCGATCTTCACGTGGAACGTGCTGCTGACCGGTGTGCTGGTCCTGCTCGCCTTCCCCGTACTGGCCGCGGCCCTCTTCGCGCTGGAGGCGGACCGTAAATTCGGGGCGCACGTCTTCGACGCGGCCAATGGCGGCGCGCTGCTGTGGCAGCACCTTTTCTGGTTCTTCGGCCACCCCGAGGTCTACATCATCGCGCTGCCGTTCTTCGGCATCATCTCCGAGGTCATTCCGGTCTTCTCCCGGAAGCCGATGTTCGGTTACATCGGTCTGATCGCGGCGACGATTTCGATCGCGGGCCTCTCGGTCACCGTCTGGGCGCACCACATGTACGCGACGGGCGGCGTACTCCTGCCGTTCTTCTCCTTCATGACCTTCCTCATCGCGGTACCGACCGGGGTGAAGTTCTTCAACTGGATCGGCACGATGTGGAAGGGCTCACTGTCCTTCGAGACGCCGATGCTGTGGGCCGTCGGCTTCCTGATCACCTTCGTCTTCGGCGGCCTGACCGGCGTCATCCTGGCGTCGCCGCCCATGGACTTCCACGTGACGGACTCCTACTTCGTGGTCGCCCACTTCCACTACGTCATCTTCGGCACCGTCGTCTTCGCGATGTTCGCCGGATTCCACTTCTGGTGGCCCAAGTTCACCGGCAAGATGCTCGACGAACGGCTCGGGAAAATCACGTTCTGGACGCTGTTCATCGGCTTCCACGGCACCTTCCTCGTCCAGCACTGGCTGGGCGCCGAAGGCATGCTGCGCCGCATCCCCGACTATCTGGCCGCCGACGGCTTCACCACGCTGAACACGGTCTCGACGATCGCCTCGTTCCTGCTCGGCCTGTCGATCCTGCCGTTCCTCTACAACGTCTGGAAGACCGCGAAGTACGGGGAAAAGGTCACGGACGACGACCCGTGGGGCTGGGGACGTTCGCTGGAGTGGGCGACCTCCTGCCCGCCGCCGCGCCACAACTTCACCTCCCTGCCGCGTATCCGCTCCGAATCCCCGGCCTTCGACCTGCACCACCCCGAGGTCGGCACGCCCGGACTGGACCCCGAGAAGGAACGCGAGGTGCTGGTATGAGCGGAAGCACGCCGGTGAGCACGGCCGAGGCCATCAACGAGATCGAGGGATATCTGCTCTGGGAGGCGGAGAAGGACCGCGCCCGCACCCGCGCCCGCGACTTCACCGCCCGCCTGCCGTGGCTGACCCGCGCGCAGCAGGAGGAGGTCGAGCGGCAGTACCAGGCCGACCAGCTGGAATTCTCCCGCGCCTACCTGCGGCGGATCGCCGCCCGCAGCGGAGAACTGCGCGCCGAGTACGAGGGCGTGTACCGGGTGCTGCGGCGCCGGCTGGTGACGGGCCTGCTCGCCGTGGCAGGGGCGCTGGTGATCGGCGCGGTGACGGTCGCCGTCGCCCTCACCGGCGGGTGAGGGCGACGGACTGACGACGACCGGGGGCGCCCGCGGCTGAGGGGTCGGCCCGCGGGCGCCTCCCGGCCGTCAGCCGGAGCCGGCCGTCAGCCGGGACCGTCTGTCAGCCGGGACCGCCTGTCAGCCGGTGACCGTGATCTGCGACGCCGGGTCGGTGGTGTCGGTCACCTTGTACGTGGCGTTGAAAGCCGACGTCGTGGCGCTGGTCGGGCAGCCGAAGCCGCCGACGACCTTCACCGGCACCGAGGCGTTGGTGAAGGTCAGGGTGGACGGCGCGCCGTTCGCCCAGGCGCCGCTCACCGTCGCCGCACCGGTGGGAGCGGCCGTCACCGTACAACTGGCCAGGCCGCTGGTCCTGAGGACGAAACCGGCGGTGGGGATGGTCAGCCCGGCGGTGCTCGGCGCGCCGTTCTGCATGGTGACGCCCCAGTCGCCGGACGTCTGGATGGTGGCGCCGACCCCCGGCATGCTGGTAGTGCACGAGGTGTAGCCGGGCGCCGAGATGCCGTTGCTGACCGGGCCGGAGGCGTTGGAGTTGCCCGGGGCTTCCGGGACCTGGCCGGTGGCCTTGGAGACGGTGCAGGTCACCGTCACCGAACCGGCCTTGAAGGTGGCCTTGCCGCTGAGGGTGGCGGCGTAGGCGTGGCCGGCCGGGGAGACGGTGGTCGGGCCGGCGGTGACCGGGGTCCCGGTGGGCCGGGCGGTGGCCGAGCCGGTCAGGGCCAGGGAGAGGACGCGGTCGCGAGGATGCCCGTACCGGCGGCGAGCAGGGCGCGCGGCCGCCGGGTGACGGAGTGGTGTGCGCGAGAGCGTGCGGGTCTGTGCGTCATCGCGGATCTCCTTCTGCGAGCGGTGTTGGTGGGGCGACGCAGGTGCCTGCGAACACCTGCGGGTCGGAGGGGGTGTGCGGTCCTGCCGTACGCGGGCGACGGGGCCCGGCGGGCCGCCCGTGGCGGGCACCGTCGTACGGGTACGGCAGGCGCCTTCGTACGGGTACGAGGGCGCTGTCTTACGGGCGCGAGGGCGCCGTCTTACGGGTCCGGGAGTGGCGCCGTACGGGCGTGAGGGTGGCGCCGTACGCGTACGAGGTGTCCGGCGTACGCGTACGGCGGTCCTGCCGCGCGGCCCGGTCAGCTCTGCGGCTGGGGGCGGTGCGGTGCGGACGGCTCGCTGTCGGACGGCCCCGCACCCGGCCCGGCACCCGGCTCCGGTCGCGGGCCCGAACCCGTGTCCGTACCCGCGTCCGCCTGCGGTTCCGGCCCGGGCTCCGGCAGCGGGCGTGGCTGCCAGGCGAAGATCATGCCGCCGCCGATGATGCCGACGATCGTGCCGAACAGGAATCCGCCGAGGTTGGACATCACCAGTGCGGCGGTGGCCACCAGGACGGTGAGGATGCCGGCCAGGCCCCGGTAGTGCGGCGCGAACCACGCGGACAGGCCCATCAGGATCATCACCAGGCCCATCAGGACGGACGGGATCCCGGCGATGCCCTGCTGGAGCATGACCTTCAGCGGTGCCAGCGGGATGGCGCAGATCTCCGCACCGGCGACGACGGCCGCCAGCCCGCCCCAGAAGGGGCGGCCCTTGCGCCAGCGCCGCCAGGCCGCACGCCCGCGCCGCCAGGAGCCCTTCCCGGTCAGAAGCATTCCTTCTTGCCCTTGGAGATCTTCATGCTCAGGCCGGTCAGCCGGAACGTGCCGGCGTTGGTGGCCCAGGCCGTCTGCTTGAGGTTGGTGATGTTCACGTCGTCGGCCTGCTGGGCGAACAGGTCCTGCATGCCCTGGGCGGTCGCCGGTCCCTTGTCGAGGGTGGAGGCGTCCCGGCCGATCTCGATGTTGTTGAAGTCCACGTTGCCGGAGAGCTGGGTGGCGTCGACGAAGAGGTCGGTCGCCTTGACCGGCGTCTTGCCGCCGCCCGCGGTGAGGGTGAGGGAGATGTCGCCGATGACCGGCAGCGTGGTGACCACCGACTGGCACAGTTTGTGCAGGTCGGCCTTCTTGATGGCGGTCACGGCCACCGGCAGCAGCTCGCCGCGCGCGTTCTGGTCGACGCCGCCGTACTGGGCGAAGCCTTCGCCGTTGAGAGAGGCGGCGGACACCTTGAACTGCTGTCCCGATACGGCGAACGAAGCCGCCAGCGCGCCGTTGGCCAGCGCGATGGCCAGCGCGGCGGTCCCGGCGAGGGCCGGGACGGACAGCACGGCGAACTTGCGCCAGCTGACCCGCCCCGTGACGTGTCTGCCGTGTGCGTCCTTCATGAGAGTGGTCCCCTTCGAAGTGCGGTGGATCGCGCAGCCGAGAGTTGTGGGGGGACGTGCTGGGCACCGGGCCAGGAAACGGCAAGCGTGTGGCGATCAGGTGGAGGGTGTGAAGAACTGGCCGGTGTTACTGGCGAGTTGAATGTAAGTCTGCCAGTAGCCGTTGGCAAGGTTGAGGACCGAAGGAACCACAGGAGACGCAAAAGAGACGCGGCGGTACGCCACCCGGCGCCGCCGCCGTACCCGCGCGCCTTCGTACAGCTCGGCTCCGCCGCGTCTTCGCGTACGCGCACGCCTCACGCGTACCGGACGCGCAGTTCCTTCACCCCGTTGAGCCACGCCGACCGCAGCCGGCGCGGGGCGCCGGCGAGAGCGATGTCCGGCACGGTGTCGGCGATGGCCTGGAAGATCAGGTCGATCTCCAGGACGGCGAGCGACTTGCCGAGGCAGAAGTGCGGGCCGCCCCCGCCGAACCCCAGGTGGGGGTTGGGGTCCCGGGTGATGTCGAACGTTCCGGGGTTCTCGAAGACCTCCGGGTCGTGGTTGGCGGAGGCGTAGAAGAGGCCGACGCGCTGCCCCTCGCCGATCCGCACGCCCCCCAGGGTGGTGTCCTGGGTGGCGGTGCGCTGGAAGGAGACGACGGGCGTCGCCCAGCGCACGATCTCCTCGGCGGCGGTGCCGGGCCGTTCCCGTTTGTACAGCTCCCACTGGTCGGGGTGGGTCAGGAACGCGTGCATCCCGTGGGTGATCGCGTTGCGGGTCGTCTCGTTGCCCGCGACGGCCAGCAGGAGGACGAAGAACCCGAACTCGTCGGACGCGAGGTTGCCCTCGTCCTCCGCCGCGACGAGCCGGCTGACGATGTCCTGGGCCGGGCACTCCTTGCGGGCCGCGGCCAGGTTCATCGCGTACGAGATCAGCTCGGCCCCCGCGGTGCTGCCGACCTCCTCGGTGACGGCCAGCTCGGGGTCGTCGTACGCGACCATCTTGTTCGACCAGTCGAAGATGCGGGACCGGTCGTCCTGGGGGATGCCGATCAGCTCGGCGATGGCCTGGAGCGGGAGTTCGCAGGCGATGTCGGTGACGAAGTCGCCGGACTCCTTGCCGCGGGCGGCGGCGACGATGGTCCGCGCGCGGTCGCGCAGGGCGCCTTCGAGGGCGCGGATCGCGCGGGGCGTGAAGCCGCGCTGGACGATCTGCCGGACCCGGGTGTGTTCCGGCGGGTCCATGTTCAGCATGATGAGCTTCTGGATGTCGATCTTTTCGCGGGTCATGGCCGCGTTGAAGCGGATGATCGAGGTGTTGCGGTTCGCCGAGAAGACCTCCGGCCGGGTGGAGACCTCCCGGATGTCCTCGTGACGGGTCACCGCCCAGTAGCCGTCGTCGCCGAAGCCGGCGATGCCGTGCGGCTGGGCGTTCCACCAGACGGGCGCGGTGCGCCGCAGCTGGGCGAACTCGGGGAGCGGCACGCGGCGGTGGTAGACGTCGGGGTCGGTGAAGTCGAACCCGTCGGGCAGCGCGGGGCATGGCATCTCGGCGACTCCAGCTCTGGTCCGGCCCGGTGCCGGTCGGGGGTCCTGGCGGCCCGCCGTCGTACGGATGCCGACCGGCGGTCCTGACGGGCCGTCAGCTCATGGCGGTGAAGGTAGTAACGAGTTCTATAAGTGGCAAGGGGGTGCGGGGCGTCAAGTCCGCCCGCGCGCGGCCGTCGGGGGCGGAAGGCCCGTGCAGCACTCTTGCGCGGCCGCCCGCGGCTCAAAGAGACTGGCCGGGGAACTAGAACGCGTACCAGTTCCGTCGTCGGGGTGCCGGGACGTCCTGCGGGACGTGAGGAGAGGACGAGTCAGTCATGGCCGCGGAACCCGTCATCGTGGAAGCCGTACGCACCCCGATCGGCAAGCGCGGCGGCGCGCTCGCCAACCTCCACCCCGCCTACCTCCTCGGCGAGACCTACCGCGAACTGCTCGCCCGCACCGGTATCCAGCCGGACTGCGTGGAACAGATCGTCGGCGGCACGGTCACCCACGCCGGCGAGCAGTCCATGAACCCGGCCCGCACGGCCTGGCTGGCGATGGGCCTGCCGTACGAGACGGCCGCCACCACCGTGGACTGCCAGTGCGGCTCGTCTCAGCAGGCCAACCACATGGTCGCCAACATGGTCGCGGGCGGCGTCATCGACATCGGCATCGGGTGCGGCGTGGAGGCGATGTCCCGGGTGCCGCTGGGCAGCGGCTCCAAGCACGGGCCCGGCAAGCCCTGGCCGGACGAGTGGAACGTGGACCTCCCCAACCAGTTCGAGGCGGCCGAACGCATCGCCCGCAACCGGGGGCTGACCCGCGAGGACGTCGACGCACTCGGGCTGCGCTCGCAGGAGCGGGCCGCGGCGGCCTGGGCCGAGGAGCGCTTCAAGCGCGAGACGTTCGCCGTACAGGTGCCGACGACGGAGGACGAACAGGCCGCCGGGCAGGGCATGTGGCGGCTCGTGGACCGTGACGAAGGGCTGCGCGACACGAGCATGGAGGCGCTCGGCGGGCTCAAGCCGGTCATGCCGACCGCCGTGCACACGGCGGGCAACTGCTCACAGATCTCGGACGGCGCGAGCGCGGTGATGTGGGCGTCCAAGCGGATGGCCCGCGCGCTGAAGCTCCGGCCGCGGGCCCGGATCGTCGCGCAGGCGCTGGTCGGCGCCGACCCCCACTACCATCTCGACGGGCCCGTCGACGCGACGCGGGCCGTGCTGGGCAAGGCCGGGATGTCGCTCAAGGACATCGACCTGGTCGAGATCAACGAGGCGTTCGCGTCGGTCGTCCTGTCCTGGGCGCGGGTCTTCGACCAGGACCTGGAGAAGGTCAACGTGAACGGCGGCGCCATCGCCCTCGGCCACCCGGTCGGCGCCACGGGCGCCCGCCTGATCGCCACGGCGCTGCACGAACTGGAGCGTACGGACAAGGAGTTCGCGCTGGTCACGATGTGCGCGGGCGGAGGGCTGGCGACGGGGACGATCCTCCAGCGGCTGTGAGGGGGGCCGGAGGTGAAAGCCGGGGCGAGGGGCGTTGTCAGTGGCCCCTGTCACACTCCCCTCATGACCGGATCAGGGGTGCGGGGGACGGCGGGCGGTCTCGGCGGGGTGCGCGAAAGCGGCCGGCGCCTGGGGCGTCGGCCGCTTCGGGGCTACGGGGTCACGGGCAGGCCGGTACCGGCGTCAGGGACGCGGGCGGTCCGGGGGCCCGGCCGCTCAGTACCAGTTGTGGGACTGCCAGAACTTCCAGGCGTCGCAGGGGCTGCCGTAGGTGGAGTTCATGTAGTCCAGGCCCCACTTGATCTGGGTCTCCGGATTGGTCTTCCAGTCCGCACCGGCCGAGGCCATCTTCGAGCCCGGCTGTGCCTGGACGAGGCCGTAGGCGCCGCTGGACGGGTTGGTGGCGGTCGGGTCCCAGCCGCTCTCACGCTCGACGATGTTGCTGAAGCACTGGTACTGCGCCTGGTCCGGGATCAGCTTGTGCGCCGCGGCCTTGGCGTCGCTCGCGCTCGCGGAGGAAGGGGCCTGCGCGGGAGTGGCGGCCTGGGCCGGCGTGGCGGCGAAGGCCGAAGCACCCAGGGCGACGGCACCGGCGGCGACGACGGCCTTCTTGTGCAGGGCAAGACGGCTGGTGATCGTGGACGGGGTGACGCTCACGGGAGAAGAAGCCTTCCGGTGGGGTGTGAGGGGCGCCGCCGAGGCTGCGGGCCAGGGGGAAGAGGCACGCTGCTCTCGGCGACACATTCACCTTGGGAAGTGCTCGGGCGGGTTGGCAATCCCCGTACGTACTAGTGGATCTCGCACGCAGGGCGGGAAGTCCCGCCCGTCAGTTCCCGAAGGGGAGCGGATCGAGGGGAGGGGCCGGGCTACGAAGGCGGGTCGTAGGTGACGGAAGTCCTGTGGGTGGGGTCACAGGATCGGGGGATGGGGGTAAGGGTCTATGGCCTAGGCGACCTATTACGCAGGGCGATCGGTGACTATGGCGACCGGGTGCCTTCGAAGGTCACTCGGGGTTGTTCCGGGCTGGTGTTTCCGGTCCCGGTCCCGGTTCCGGTTCCGTCGTGAACGTCGCCGGGGCGTCGAACGCCGCGCGGCGGGTGGCGCGGCGCAGGGCCTTGAGGAGGGTGTGGCCGAGGGTGAGGGTGAGGACGACCGTGACCAGGGCCCGGGGCAGGTCCCAGCCCAGCGAGGTCGCCAGGCAGTAGGCGACGAAGCGGGCCAGATTGTCGGGCAGCGGGTCGCCCGGCACGAACGAGACACCGGTGGCCATACCGCCGATGTAGGGCCAGCCCTGGAGGTTCATGGCCAGGCCGTACAGGACGGCGGAGACCGCGCCGTACACCGCGATCATGGCCAGCTCGCGGCGGCCGCGCAGCCGGTCCGGGCCCGGCAGCAGGCCCGCGCCCATCGCCACCCACCCCATCGACAGCATCTGGAACGGCAGCCACGGCCCCACCCCGCCGGTCAGCAGCGCGGAGGCGAACATCGACACCGAGCCGAGCACGAACCCGAAGCCCGGCCCCAGTACCCGCCCGGACAGCACCATCAGGAAGAACATCGGCTCGATGCCGGCGGTGCCCGCGCCCAGCGGGCGCATCGCCGCGCCCGCGGCGGCCAGCACGCCGAGCATGGCGATGGCCTTCGCGTCCAGGCTGGGCGCCCCGCCCGTCGCGGCGGACGCCGAGGTGTCGGCGATCGTGGCCACGACGACGGCGAGCAGCAGCGGCAGCAGGGCCGCGAACAGCCACGGCGCGTCCTTGGAGTGCGCGAGGCCGGAGGCGGAGTCGGCCAGCAGGGGCCAGCCGAAGGCCATCACCCCCATGACCGAGACGAGGACGAGCGCGGCCACGGCGCGCGGGCCCAGCCGCACCGCCCGTGCCTGCCGGTCCCGGGGAGCGGGGGACGTACGGGTCATGCCGTGGCCTCCAGGGCGTGGGCGACCTGGGGGACGGTGAGCCACGGCAGTGGCGCCAGCACCTTGGAGACCTGCGGTGCGAAGGCGGGCGAGGAGACGACGACCTCGGCGGTCGGGCCGTCCGCGACGACCTCGCCGTCCGCGAGGATGACGACACGGTGGGCCAGCTCGGCGGCCAGTTCTACGTCGTGGGTGGCCAGGACGATCGTGTGCCCCTCGGCGGCCAGCCCGCGCAGCAGCTCCACCAGACGGCCCTTGGCCGCGTAGTCCAGCCCGCGGGTCGGCTCGTCGAGCAGGAGCAGCGGCGGCCGGGCGGTCAGTACGACGGCCAGCGCGAGGGCGAGCCGCTGGCCTTCGGAGAGGTCGCGCGGGTGGGTGCTGTCCTGTACGTCCGGGAGCAGCCGGGTGACCAGGCCGCGGCAGGTGCCGGGGGCGGCGTCCGCGTCGTGGTCGGCGGCGGCGCACTCGGCGGCGACGGTGTCCGCGTACAGGAGGTCGCGCGGCTCCTGCGGTACGAGGCCGACGTGCCGCAGCAGCGTGCGCGGGCCGGTGCGGTGCGGGGTCGCCCCGCCGACGCGTACCGAGCCGGCGGTCGGCTCGTGCATCCCGACGAGGGTGCTGAGCAGGGTGGACTTGCCTGCGCCGTTGCGGCCCATGAGGGCGATCGTCTCGCCGGCGCGGACGGTCAGGCCGACGCGGTGCAGGGCGTCGATCCGGCCGCGCCGTACGGAGAGCCCGACGGTCTCGGCGGCGAGGGGGCTGCCGGAGCCCTCCGGGGCGCGCACGGGCTCTGACCCGGGTGTCACCCCGGCCCGGTGGCGGTCCTCGCGGCGGCGCCACCGCCCGAAGCGCTTACGGGCGGAGCCCCCGTCCTCCGGGCCGGCGTCGGCACCGGCGTCGGCACCGGTACCAAGGCCGGTACCAGGGCCGGCACCGGCACCGGGCGCCCCGGGACCGGCATGCGGCTCCGTCGCCCCGCTTCCCGCCGGCTCCACCCCCGCCAGCCGCTCGCGCAGCGACGACGCCTTGCGGCGGGCGTCGCGTACCGACAGCGGCAGCGGTGACCAGTGGGCGAGCCGGCCCAGGGCCACCACCGGCGGGTGGACGGGGGAGACGGCCATGATGTCGGCGGGCGCGCCGACGACCGGGGGCGAGCCGGGCGCAGGCAGCAGGATGACCTGGTCCGCGTACTGGACGACGCGCTCCAGCCGGTGTTCGGCCAGCAGGACCGTCGTGCCGAGGTCGTGCACCAGGCGTTGCAGCACGGCGAGCACCTCCTCGGCGGCGGCCGGGTCCAGGGCGGAGGTCGGTTCGTCCAGGACCAGCACCTTGGGGTGGGTGGTGAGGACGGAACCGATGGCGACGCGCTGCTGCTGGCCGCCGGAGAGTGTGGTGATGGCGCGGTCGCGCAGGTCGGCGAGGCCGAGGAGGTCCAGGGTCTCCTCGACGCGGCGCCGCATGACGTCCGGGGCCAGGCCCAGTGACTCCATGCCGTACGCGAGTTCGTCCTCGACGGTGTCGGTGACGAAGTGGGCGAGCGGGTCCTGGCCGACGGTGCCGACGACGTCGGCCAGTTCGCGCGGCTTGTGGGTACGGGTGTCCCGGCCGGCCACGGTGACGCGGCCGCGCAGGGTGCCGCCGGTGAAGTGCGGCACGAGGCCGCAGACGGCGTTCAGCACGGTGGACTTGCCGACGCCGGACGGGCCGACGAGCAGGCACAGTTCACCTTCGGGCACGGTCAGGTCGACGCCCTGGACGGCGGGCTCCGCCGCGTCCCCGTAGGTGACCGACACCTGGTCGAAGCGGATCACTGAGGGGACTCCTTCGTGTGCGGCGCGCCCGGCGCCGGAGACTTCCTTACTCGTGCCCGCCCGGAGCCCGGTTCTCCCGGCACGGGTCCCGGTGCGGCCCCCGGCCCCGGTACCGCCCCCGGCTCCGCGGCGGCCCCCGCCCCGGACCCGGACCCGGCCCCCGCCCCCGCCGCCCGCATCGGCAGCGGTGCGACGAACGCCGGAAGCAACCCCACCAGCACACCGGCCGCCGGCCACAGCGGCAGGACGGGAGCGGTGAGCGGGACGGCGGGCGGGTGCAGGGCGGCCGGGTCGTAGGAGTTCGCCCAGATCATCAGGGCGGCCACCGCGATGCCGGAGCCCGACACCAGCCAGGCGCGCAGGCCCCACCGGTCGGGCCGGTAGCGGCTGCGCACGGACCGGCGGCCGCCCAGCCACAGCCCGCCGAGGGCCGCGACGAGTCCGGCGAGCAGCACCGGCAGGCCGTACGCGGCTCCGGTGTCGGCCAGCAGCCCGTACGTACCGGCGCAGACCCCGAGCAGGCCGCCGAGGGTGAGTGCGGTGGTGGTGTGCCGTACGGCGGGCGGTACCTGCGCCGTACGGCCGTAACCGCGCGCGTCCATCGCCGCCGCCAGCGACACCGAACGCTCCAGCGCGCCCTCCAGGACCGGCAGCCCGACCTGGAGCAGTGCCTTGACGCCCCGGTCCGGGCGGCCGCGCAGCCGACGCGCCGCGCGCAGCCGCTGGACGTCGGCGACGAGGTGGGGCGCGAAGGACATCGCGACGACGACCGCGACGCCCGCCTCGTACAGCGCCCCCGGCAGGGACTTCAGCAGGCGGGCCGGGCTGGCGAGCGCGTTCGCGGCGCCGACGCAGATCAGCAGGGTGCCCAGCTTCAGCCCGTCGTAGAAGGCGAAGAGCATGCCCTCCGCGGTGACCCGGCCGCCGACGCGCACCCCGCGCGCCCACTCGGGCAGCGGCACTTCCGGCAGCGTGACCAGGGTGTGCGTACCGGGGATGGGCGAGCCCAGGAAGAACGCGAAGACCAGCCGGATGCCGATCACCAGCAGGCCGAGCTTCAGGAACGCGCCGTACGAGCGGGCCCACGGCGCGTCCGTGCGGCGCGCCGCGACGACGTACCCGGCCACGCCGATCAGCAGGCCCAGCAGCAGCGGGTTGGTCGTCCGGGACGCCGCGGTGGCCAGGCCGAGCGCCCACAGCCACCAGGCGCCCGCGTGCAACGCGGTGGAGCGGGTGGCGCGGGGGCGGCGGCGACGCGGGCGCTCATCCGCGACGGCGGCGGGCCTGCCACCCGGCCGCCGCGCCCAGGACGACCACGACGGCGATGCCACTGATCAGTCCGGCGGAGGGGCCGCCCGAATCGTCGTCCGCCGCCTGCTCGCCGGAGGCGGAAGCGCCCTCGGAAGCACCCGGGTCCGGCGCACCGGAAGCGGAACCGGAGCCGGAAGCCTTGTCCGCGCACCCCGCCTTCGGATACCCGGCGATCGCGCACAGCAGCGCGCTCGCGTCGTACCGCAGCGGCTTGGCGACGGCCGCCAGCGCGTCACCGACCGTCCCGTCCTCCGGCAGCCGCGCGCACTCCGTACGGATCGGCGGCGGGTTCTCCCCGGCCGCCGCCTCCGCCTTCGTACCGAAGTCGAGGACCAGGCCGACGCGCTTGGTGCCGTCCTGCGCGGGCGTCTTCCCGCAGATCGCGGCGAAGTCCGCGGCGCGCCGCGGCTTGCCGACCGCCGCCGAGTCGGCGCCGACGGTGAAACGGAAGCCCGCCACGGCGCCGTCCCGGGGGCGGCTGGTGGCCGGCCCCTCGGTCGCGTACGACCAGCCGCCGTCCCCGGAGGCCGGGGCGCCGGCGGCGGGCCCGTCCCAGAAGGACCAGTAGCGGTACTCCTGCGCCTGGGCGGGCGCCGTGCCCAGGCCCGTGACCGTACCGGCCAGGGCCAGGGCGCCGAGGAGGCGGGCGGAGCGGGACCGCGGCGGGCGCATCAGACGTCGCTCTTCTTCCGGCGGCCGCTGAGCAGGAACCCGGCGCCGATGCTCGCCACGAACACGATGCCGAAGATCCACCACACGCCGGAGTTCTGCTCGTCCTGGTCCTGCGCGTCCTTCTCCGGCGCGGCGGACGGCGCGGAGCTGCCGGCCGGCTTGGGGCCGGTGGCGTTCAGCTGTGCGACCAGGTCGGCGCCGCCGAAGGAGCGCGGGTCGGCGCCCGCGGCGTGCGCGGCGAGCACCAGCTGCGCGTACGCGGCCGGGCCGGCCTCCTTGGCCCAGTTCGCGGAGTTCTTCTCCAGCCACTTCAGCGGCGCCTGCGCGGCGTCGCCGTGCGAGCCGGCGGCGAGGGCCACCACGGCGTCGGCGGTGTTGCCGACGTCGGGCTGGTCCTCGGCACCGGGCATCGCGGACTTCAGGTGCCGGCCATTGGCGCCGAGCACCGCGGCCAGGTAGGCGGCGCCGCCCTCGGCGGCCTGCTTCGGGTCGCGCTTCGCGTCCTGGTCCGCCGCGCCACCGTCGCACTTCAGGGGCTTGACCGGCGCGTTGACGTCCTTGCCCGCCGGGTCGACGACGAAGCCGTCGCCCAGCCCGCCGAGCACGGCGGCGGCCGTGGCGTCCGCGTTCGGGGCCAGCTTGCCGTCCTTGGGCTGGAAGGCGAACGCGCCGCGCTCCCCTCCTTCGCGTCGCAGCCGAGCTGGAAGGTGACCAGCGCGTCGTACGGGGACTTGCCGCCCTTCCGCACGGACTCCGGCTTCTGCCCCGCCGCCTTGAGCGCGCCGATCACCACGGAGGTGGAGTTGGCGTCACTGGGCGAGCCGCCCATCGAGGGCCAGCCGCCGTCGTCGTTCTGTACGGACTTCAGCCACTTCACGGCCTTCTGCACGGCGTCGTCGTGCCCGCCGAGCGCGGCCAGCGCCTGTACCGCGGCGGCCGTCTGGTTGGTGTCCCGCATCGTCTTGTCGTCGCACGCCTTGGCCGGGTCGGCGCGGTAGGCGCTGAAGGCGCCGTCGGAGCACTGCTGCCCGGCGAGCCAGTCGACGCCCGTCACCGACGGACGCACCCCGACGGTGCGCTGCGCGAGGAGGGCGAGCGACTGCCGCCACACGCCGTCGAACTGCGGGTCCTTGCTGCCGTACAGCCCGTCGGGCAGCTTCGACGCCTGCGCGGCGGGCGCGGGGAGTCGGCGGCCGCCACGGGGGCACCGGCCGCGCACAGCACGGCGGCCCCCGCCAGCGCCGCGGCGGCGCGGCGCGCCAGGGCGGCGAAGGTGGGGGCCGTGGAAGCCCTGGGAGCCAGGGAAGCCTGGGAAGCCGTGGTGGCCATCGGGTCGGTGCCTCTCGGATCAGGTCGCTGCGGTGGGTCCGCGGTGGGCCGGTGATGGGTGCCGCGGTGGACGCGCAGCCGCACTCGGACGCCCCGCCGCCCGCCGGTCGGTGACCGGCCGCGGTGGCACCGGGCTCAGCTCCGCATACCTCGACGGTGCCGCGCACCGGCCGTCCGCGCGAGGAGGCGCGGCCTTCCGGTGGCGGGAGCCTTGGTCGTGCCCCAGCGGGTGCTCCGGCTCGCCGGGCGTACGGTGCCGTACGCGTCGGATCACGGTTGCGGGTCAGCGCCGGATTTCCACCGGCTTCCCCCGATCGGGCACAGGATGAAATTGTCTCGCACACCTTAACCGGCGGGCCGGGGAGCCCCGGGTACGGGCTGGCCGGCAGGTGCAGGCCTCACACCGCCCGGTACGTCACCGGCTCCGGCCCCGAGGCCCCCGCTGCTCCCGACGCTCCCACCGCGCCCGGAGCCCCCGGCACCGCCTCCGCCAGCCCCAGCCGCACCAGCCGCCGCAGATGCGCCTCCGCCTCCGCGACCGCGATGGTGCGCGACGCGTACGGGATCCGCTCCCACGGCCGGTTCCACTCCATGGCTTCGGCGAGCTGCCACGGCGTACGGGGTACGGCGAGCAGCGCGCGCAGCCCGGCCAGCCGCTCCTCGTGGTGGGCGAGCAGCTCGCGGACCCGGCCGGCCGCGTCCGTGAACGCGTGCTGGTGGGCGGGGAGCACCTCCGCGGGCGCCAGCCGGGCGACGCGTTCCAGGGAGGCCAGGTAGTCGCCGAGGGGGTCGGCGGGCGTCGCGTCGTCCGGGTCCTCGTAGAGCCCGATGTGCGGGCTGATGCCCGGCAGCAGGTGGTCGCCGGAGAAGAGCCGGCCGTGGCCGGGCCGCTGGGCCGGATGCTCCTCCTCCAGGTGCAGGCACACGTGGCCGGGCGTGTGGCCCGGTGTCCAGACGGCGCGCAGCCGGCGGCCGGGCAGGTCGAGGAGGGCGCCGGGTTCGATCGGGCGATCGGGCAGCGCCGCCCGCTGCCCGGGGAGATCACGTACCGGTCCCTTGGCGCGCACCTGACGCAGGGGCGCCAGGTGGCTGTCGGGCGCGCCGGCCGCGGTCAGCTTGGCGATGAGGTGGTCCAGCCACCGGCCGGGTTCGGTCTCCCGGGTGCGGCGTACGACGGCGGCGTCCGCCGCGTGCATGGCGATCCACGCGCCGGACGCCTCCCGTACGCGGGCGGAGAGGCCGTGGTGGTCGGGGTGGTGGTGCGTGATCAGGACCCCGTGCAGGTCGGTGACGTCGAAGCCGCAGGCGGTGATCCCGGCGGTCAGGGTGTCCCAGGCGTCCGGGTCGTCCCAGCCGGTGTCCACGAGGACCGGGCCGCGGCCGGTCTCCAGGAGGTGGACGAGGGTGTGGCCGAGCGGGTTGTCCGGGATGGGGACGGCGATCGACCACACACCGCCCCGGTGGTCGGTCACCCGGGGCCCGGTCTCCGCCGCCCCCGTACGGGCCGCTGCCGTCATCCGCCGCACCTCCGCTTCCGCGCGGACGCGCCGCGCCCCCGTACGAGCCACCGTGCCACCGGGCCGGAACCCGAACCGGGCCTCCGAGCCGGGACGCCGTGCCGGGCCCTGGACCGGGCCGCCGTGCTGGCCCCCGAACCGAGCCTCCGTGCCCAGCATTGCCCAGCATAACTAGAACTGATATCAGTCCTGATGCAGCGTCAGGAACTTTCCGCACGGCTCCCGTACACGACCACCCACCGTCCGACCCGCAGGAGGCGGCAGCCATGAGCGCACTCGTCGAGTACGAACAGCTCTACATCGGCGGCGAGTTCACCGACCCGGCCGGCGGCGGCACCATCGAGGTGGTCTCGCCGCACACCGAGCAGGTCATCGGCCGGGTGCCGCACGCCTCGCGGACCGACGTGGACCGGGCCGTCTCCGCCGCCCGCGCCTCCTTCGACTCCGGGGTGTGGGCGGACACCCCGCTCGCGGAGCGGATCGCGGTGGTCACGCGCATCAAGGACGCCTTCGCCGTACGGAGTGAGGAGATCGCCCGGGTCATCAGCGCCGAGAACGGCACCCCGTACACCTCCGGCGTGCTGGTGCAGGCGCTGGCCGCGATGATGGTGTGGGACGCGGCGCTCACCGTCGCCCGCGACTTCCCGTTCGAGGAGCGCCGGGCCGGTGTGCTCGGGCCGCTGCTGGTGCGGCGCGAGCCGGTGGGTGTGGTGGCGGCGGTGGTGCCGTGGAACGTGCCGCAGTTCACCGCGGCGGCCAAACTGGCGCCCGCGCTGCTGGCCGGCTGTTCGGTGGTCCTCAAGGTGTCGCCCGAGACGCCGCTGGACGCCTACCTGCTGGCGGACATCGCGAGCGAGGCCGGGCTGCCACCGGGCGTGCTGTCCATCCTCGCGGCGGACCGGGAGGTGAGCGAGTACCTGGTCGGGCACCCGGACGTGGACAAGGTGGCCTTCACCGGGTCGGTCGCCGCGGGCAAGCGCGTCATGGAGGTCGCGGCGCGCAACCTGACGCGGGTGACGCTGGAACTGGGCGGCAAGTCGGCCGCCGTGATCCTGCCGGACGCCGACCTGGACGCCGCGGTGGCGGGCATCGTGCCGTACGCGTACCTGGTCAACGGGCAGGCGTGCATCGCGCAGTCGCGCATCCTGGCGCCGCGCGAGCGCTACGACGAGATCGCCGAACGCTTCGCCGCCGCCGCGTCCGCGCTGCGCGTGGGCGACCCGCTGGACCCGGCGACCGAGATCGGCCCGCTGGTTGCCCGGCGCCAGCAGCAGCGTTCGCTGGACTACATCGCCCTCGGGCAGCGCGAGGGCGCCAAGGTCCTCACCGGCGGCGGGCGGCCGAAGGGCCAGGAGACCGGCTGGTACGTGGAGCCGACGCTGTTCGGCGAGGTGTCCAACTCCATGCGCATAGCCCGGGAGGAGATCTTCGGCCCGGTGATCTGTCTGCTGCCGTACGAGAACGAGGACGAGGCGGTCCGCATCGCGAACGACTCCGACTACGGGCTCTCCGGCTCGGTGTGGACCGCGGACACCGCGCACGGCATCGACATCGCCCGGCGGGTGCGGACCGGTACGTACTCCGTGAACACCTTCAGCATCGACATGCTCGGCCCCTTCGGCGGATATAAAAACTCCGGGATCGGGCGGGAATTCGGGCCCGAGGGCTTCGGCGAGTACCTGGAGCACAAGATGATCCATCTGCCGGCGGAGGGGTGAGGGACGGTATGAGCGGTACGGACGGCAAGGGCGGGAAGGGCGCGGCGGCCGGGCCGGAAGGGCCCCGCTGGCGCGTGGCGGTCGACCGGGGCGTATGCATCGGCTCCGGCCTGTGCGTGGCCACCGCGCCCGGCGGTTTCGCGCTGGACGCGGCCCGCCAGTCGCACCCCGTACGGCCCGAGTGCGAGGCGTCCGACGACGTGCTCGCGGCGGCCGAGGGCTGCCCCGTCGAAGCGATCTCCGTGACGGACGCCGCCACGGGGGAGGCCGTCTTCCCGCCCGAGGAGTGAGCGCCGCGCGGTACGGGTGCGAGGCCCGCGCCCACCGGTGCGTACCGTCGGTAACCCGTGAACTTCTCACGGTGATCTCGTGACATCTGCGACTGTTAACACTCCCCGGCGGCGTGGAACTCTCTGAGCCACGCCGCCGAGGGGGAGACGATGGACAAGCGGTACGAGGTTTACTGTCTCGCCGACAGATTCTTCTACGAGACCCCGGACCGACTGTCCGCCGGAACCGGAGCCGCGTCGGGCCGCGGCCCCCTGTACGAAGCGGCCCAGCGCGCAGTCCCCGAAGGGTGGCGGTGTTTCCTCTCCGGGGACTGGCTCCACGTCAACCCGGTCGACGCCGGAGGACAGCCGCTTCCCGGACTGCCCCCGCAGGGCTGGAAGATCCACGTCTCGGCCTGTACCGACAACGCCGAGAAGATGGCGTCCCAGGTGTGGGACTACTGCGTCGCCCGACTGATCCCGTTCAAGTTCGTGCCGGGTCCGCGGCCGCTGCACCTGCGCAACTCCAAGTACGCCGACCGCGGTTCGAGCGGCAAGTTCGCCACCATCTACCCGTCGGACGAGCAGCAGCTGCACACCGTCCTGCGGGAACTGGGCGCGCTGCTGGCCGGCGAGCCGGGCCCGTACATCCTCAGCGACCTGCGCTGGCAGGACGGCCCCTCTACGTGCGGTACGGCGGCTTCACCCGGCGCTACTGCGTCGACGAGCACGGCAACCTGGTCGGCGCGGTCGAGAACGCCGACGGCAAGCTGGTCCCCGACCGGCGCGAGCCGCGGTTCCACGTACCGGAGTGGATCGAGCTGCCGGACTTCCTCGCCCCGCAGCTCGCCGCCCGCAACTCCACCACCGTCACCGACCTGCCGTACCAGATCGAGTCGGCGCTGCACTTCTCCAACGGCGGCGGCGTCTACCTCGGCCGCGACCGGCGCACCGGCGACAAGGTGGTGCTCAAGGAGGCCCGCCCGCACGCCGGGCTGGCCGCCGACCGCGCCGACGCCGTCACCCGCCTGGAGCGCGAACGGGCCGCCCTGGAGAAGCTGTCCGGACTCGGCGTCGCGCCGGAGGTCCGCGACTGGTTCACCCTGGACGACCACCGCTTCCTGGTCATGGACTTCCTGGAGGGGCGCACCCTCAACGCGTTCTTCGCCGAGCGGCACCCGCTGATGGGGCCGACGCCGGAGCCGTCCGCGCTGGCCGACTACACGCGGTGGGCGCTGGGCGTCCACGCGGCGGTCGAGGACGTGGTGGCCGCCGTGCACCGCCGCGGCGTCGTCTTCAACGACCTGCACATGTTCAACATCATGGTCGCGCCCGACGAGAGCGGCGTGAAACTCCTGGACTTCGAGGCGGCGGCGGACGCCGGCGAGGCGCAGCGGCAGACGCTGGCCCATCCGGGCTTCATCGCCCCCGCCGACCGCACCGGCTTCGAGGTGGACCGCTACGCGCTCGCCTGCCTGCGGCTCGCGCTGTTCCTGCCGATGACCACGCTGCTGGTGATCGACCGGGACAAGGCCGCGCACCTCGCCGAGATCGTGGCGCACGAATTCCCCGACGTACCGGCGGAGTTCCTGGCCGAGGCGGTGGACGTGATCCAGGGGACACCGGGGGCCGACGGGTCCGCGGCGGCGGCGCCCGGCGCGGCCGCGCCGGTGACGGCCCCGCCCGCCAAGCGCCGTACCGGCCCCGCGCCCTACCTCCCCGCCGAACCCGCCGACTGGCCGCACAGCCGCGACGCGATGGTCGCCGGCATCCTGGCCTCGGCCACCCCCGAACGCACCGACCGGCTCTTCCCCGGCGACATCGCCCAGTTCACGGACGGCGGCGGACTGGGGATCGCGTACGGCGCCGCCGGCGTCCTGTACGCGCTCGCCGAGACCGGTGCCGGGAGGTACGGGGAAGGCGAGGAGTGGTTGTTGCGGCAGACCGCCCCGCCTCCTCCCGGCACCTCGCTGGGCTTCTACGACGGACTGTCCGGCGTCGCCTGCGTACTGGACCGGCTGGGCCACCCCGAGCGCGCCATGGAGCTGATGGAGCGGGTCCTCGCCGAGAAGTGGCACCGCCTCGCCCCCGACCTGCACGGCGGCCTGGCCGGCGTCGGCCTGGCCCTCGACCACCTCGCCCGCACCCGCGGCGAACAGGACCTGCGCGACCGGGCCCTGGAGGCCGCCGGGCACACCGCCGACCGGCTGGACGCCTGCGGAAAGCGGGCCGGCCTGCTGCGCGGCGCCAGCGGTCCCGCGCTGCTCTTCCTGCGGCTGTACGAGTCCACCGGCGACCCGGGCCTGCTCGACCTCGCGGCCGAGGCGCTCCGGCGCGACCTGGCGCGCTGCGTACGGAACAAGAACGGCACCCTGGTCGTCGACGAGGGCTGGCGGACGCTGCCGTACCTCGGCGCCGGCAGCGTGGGCATCGCGGCGGTGCTGGACGACTACCTGGTGCACCGCGCGGACGAGGAGTTCCAGGAAGCGCGGACCGCCATCCTGCCCGCCGCCCGGTCCCGCTTCTACGCGCAGCCCGGCCTCTTCCGCGGCCGCGCGGGATGCGTCCTGCACCTGGCGCGCACGACCACGCCGGGCACCGACCTCGACGGTGCGCTGGCGGCCCAGATCTCCTACCTGGGCTGGTACGCCATGCCCTACCAGAAGCACCTCGCCTTCCCCGGCGACCAGATGATGCGCCTGTCGATGGACCTGGCGACCGGTACGGCGGGCTGCCTGCTGGCCCTCGGTGCCGCGCTGCACGACCGGCCCGTCCAGTTGCCCTTCCTCCCGCCGCCGCCCTCCGCGGAGGTCCGGCGGCCCTGAAGCCGGCCCCGGCCACCGTGCCGGAGCCGTACCACCGGGTGCCACGGGGAGACCCGCCACCCGGAACCGCAGCAACACCCGCAACACAGCACCACCCAGCAACACAGCAGTACAGCAACACCAGTACGACTACGTCCCCATAGTGAGAGGAAAGTGTCATGGCGCTTCTCGACCTCCAGGCGATGGACGCACCCGAGCACGGCGGCGGCGGTGGCGGCAGCGAGGCCAGCCTGCTGCTCTGCTGGAGCGAGGCCAGCATCGTCCTGTGTCTCTGACCTGACCGGTCGGTGACCGCTGCCGGAACGCCTGAACCGGCAGCCCAGATCCGGGACTTGTGATCCGGACGTGCGTGCGGCCCCTGCGCGGGCCGCACGCACACCCCGTCGAGAGGCTGTGACCGTGACCCCCGCCGACCGGCTGCTGGCCGGCGCCCTGCGCCACAGCGCCCTGCGCGCCACCGCGCTCCTGCTGCTCACCGCCGCATCGGCCGGCCTCGGCCTGGCCCTGCCCGCCGCTCTCGGGCGCACCCTCGACCTGCTCCTCGACCACCGGCCCGCGGCCGGCTGGCTCACCTTCTGTGCGGCCCTGACCTGCCTGATCGTCCTGCTGGACGCCCTCGACGGGCTGCTCACCGGCACCACCGACGCCCGCGGCACCGCCTGGGTACGGCGGCGCCTGACCCACCACCTGCTCGCCGCCGGACCGCGCGCCACCGAGCGGTACGGGACCGGCGACCTGGTCACCCGCGTCGTCGGCAACGCCACCCACGCCGGTACCGCGCCCACCGCACTCGCCGCCTCCGTCGCCGCCGTCATCACCCCGGTCGGCGCGCTGGCCGCCCTCGCGCTGGTGGACGTGTGGACCGCCGTCGCCTTCCTCCTGGGCATGCCGCTGCTGGCCCTGCTGCTGCGGGCCTTCGCGCGCGACACCGGCGACTGCGTCGGGCGGTACCAGGAGAGCCAGGGCGACATGGCCGGACGCCTGGTCGAAGCGGTCGGCGGCGCCCGGACCATCACCGCCGCCGGCACCCAGCGCCGCGAGGCCGCCCGCATCCTCGCCCCGCTCCCCGGCCTCGCCGAGCACGGGCACCGCATGTGGCACGTCCTGGGACGGTCCACGGCCCAGGCCGCCATGCTCGTACCGCTGCTCCAGATCGCCGTGCTGTGCGTGGCGGGCGTCCGGCTGTCGCAGGGCGCGCTGACCGTCGGCGCGCTGCTCGCGGCCTCCCGGTACGCGGCGCTGGCCTCCGGGATCGGCCAGATCGTCGGCCGGCTGAACAGCCTGGTGCACGCCCGCGCCGCCGCCCGGCGCATCGCGGAGGCCCTGGAGGTGCCCGCGATGCCCTACGGGAGGCGGCAGCTCGGCGCGGGCGGCGGCACGCTGAAGCTGCACGGCGTGACCGTACGGCGCGGCGACCGTGCCGTACTGCGCGGCCTGGACCTCACCGTGCCCGGCGGCACCTCGCTCGCCGTCGTCGGCCGCTCCGGCACCGGCAAGTCCGTGCTGGCCGCCGTCGCCGGACGGCTGGCCGACCCCGACTCCGGCATGATCACCCTCGACGACGTACCGCTGCGCGACCTGTCGCACGACGCCCTGCGCCGCGCGGTCGGCTACGCCTTCGAACGCCCGGCGCTCCTCGGCACCACCCTCCGCGACACGCTGACGCTCGGCTCGTACGCCCCCGGGCGCGAGGAGGTGGAGGCCGCCGCCGAAGCCGCCTGCGCCGCGCCCTTCATCCACCGGCTGCCCGACGGCTACGCGACCCCGTGCGCGGACGCCCCGCTCTCCGGTGGCGAGCTGCAACGCCTCGGCCTGGCCCGGGCGTTCGCGCACGCCGAGCGGCTGCTCGTCCTCGACGACGCCACCTCCAGCCTGGACACCGTCACCGAGCTGAACGTCACCCGCGCCCTGCTGCACGACGTCAAGGCCGCCACCCGGATCGTCATCGCGCACCGCGCCGCCACCGCCGCCCGCGCAGACCTGGTGGCCTGGCTCGACGACGGGCGGATTCGCGCCCTTGCGCCGCACGCCGAACTGTGGGAGCTGCCCGCGTACCGGGCGCTGTTCGCCACGGCCCCGAAGGAGACCGCGCATGTCTGAAGCCCAGCGGCAGGGGACCGCCCCGGGGATCCCGCTGCGGCGGTCCGGACCGCGCTTCCTCAAGCGGCGGCGTACGGTCCTGGCCCGGCTCGCGGGCTGGTCGCTGGTCGAGTCCGCGCAGACCTTCCTGTTCGGGTTCGCGCTCGCACACGCCCTCGACGACGGGTTCCTGCGCGGCGAACCGGTCGTCGGCGCCGCCTGGCTGGCCGCCGCCGCGGTCTGCGTCGGCGCCGGCGCGTACGGTACGGCCCGGGTCTACGGGGCCGTGGCCGACCTGGTGGAACCGCTGCGCGACACCCTGGTCCGCAAGGTCGTCACCCGCGGGCTGTACGCCCCGGACGGCGCGGCGGTCTCCCGGCTGACCCACCAGGTGGAGATCGCCCGCGACACCTTCGCCGGACTGGTGCTGGTGTCCCGCTCGTTCGTCTTCGTCACCGCCGGCGCGCTGGTCGGACTCTGCTCGCTCGCGCCCGTACTCCTGCTGCTGGTGCTGCCGCCGCTGGTGCTCGGCCTGGCGCTGTTCGCCGGGGCGCTGCGGCCGATGGCCCGCCGGCAGGAGACGTTCCTCGCCGCGGACGAGGCCATCGCGGCGGAGACCGGGACGGCGGTCGGCGGGCTGCGCGACATCACCGCGGCGGGCGCGGAACGGACGGTGGCCGACGCGGCGGGCGAGCGGTTCGACGCCGAAGCGCGGGCGTCCGGCGCCCTGGCCCGCTGGAGCGTGATCCGGGTGCTCGCGCTCGGGATCAGCGGCCGGCTGCCCATCGTCCTGCTGCTGGTCGCCGCGCCCTGGCTGCTGGGCCGGGGCGTGACACCCGGCGCGCTGGTCGGCGCCCTCGCGTACCTCACGCAGTCGCTGCTGCCCGCGCTGCAGAGCCTGATGCACGGGCTGGGCACGGCCGGCACCCGCCTGGGCGTGGTGCTGCGCCGCCTCACCGCCGAACCGGCCACCGGCGCGGCGGACGCCCGCCCGCACCGCACGCCCCGCGACGGACACGCCGTCGAACTCACCGGCGTGACCTTCGCCTACGGCCCGCACGCCGACCCGGTCGTGCGCAACCTGGACCTGGCCGTGCCGGCCGGCGGGCACCTGGCCGTCGTCGGCCCGAGCGGCATCGGCAAGTCCACCCTCGCCGCGCTGGTCGCGGGCCTGCTGGAGCCCGGCAGTGGCGAGGTCCGCCGCCCCGCCACCGCGGACCGGGTGCTCGTACCGCAGGAGGCGTACGTCTTCTCCGGCACCGTACGGGAGAACCTGGCCTACCTGTGCCCCGGCGGCCGGGCCCCGGACGCCGACCTGCTGGCGGCCGCCGCGGAGATCGGCGCGGGCGCGCTGCTGGCGCGGCTGGGCGGGCCGGACGCCACGCTCGCCCCCGCCGAACTGTCCGCGGGGGAGCGCCAGCTGTTCGCCCTGGTGCGCGCCTACCTCGCGCCCGCGCCGCTGGTCGTCCTGGACGAGGCGACCTGTCACCTCGACCCGGAGGCCGAGGCCCGCGCCGAACGCGCCTTCGCGGCCCGGCCCGGCGGCACGCTGATCGTCGTCGCGCACCGCATCAGCTCGGCGCTGCGGGCCGACCGGGTGCTGGTGATGGACGGTACGCACGCCCGTACGGGACGGCACGGCGAACTGCTGCGGCGGTCCGCGCTCTACCGCGAACTGACCGGCGGGTGGGCGCACGAGGAGCCCCCGGCCGCCGCGCCGCTACAGCCAGCCCTCGCCGCGCGAGATGCGGATGGCGTCGACGCGGTTGCGGGCGCCCGTCTTGCGGGTGATGGCGGACATGTAGTTGCGCACGGTCCCGGTCGACAGATGCAGGACGCCGGCGATCTCGGAGACCGAGGAGCCCTCGGCGGCCAGTGACAGCACGCTCAGTTCGCGGCGGGTCAGCGGGATGTCGGCGGCTTGCAGGAAGCCGAAGCCCAGCGATCCGTCGATGAACCGTTTCCCCTCCGCCACCTGCCGTATTCCGGTGGTCAGCTGTACCGGCGAGGCCTCCTTGTCGACGTAGCCGAGGGCCTCCGCCTCGAAGGCCCGGCGCAGCGGTCCGGGCCGGTGCGCCGAGCCCAGCACCAGCAGGGCCGGTGATTTTCCCGGGCCTTTCCCTTTCGCGAGTTTGGATAACTTGCGCAATATGCCCGGCCCGGTGGGCTCCGGGCTCTCCGCGTCCACCACGCAGACGTCGGGGCGCACTGTGCGCACCCGTTCCGCCGCGTCACGGGTGGTGGCGGCGGAGACGTCGATGTCGTTCTCCCGGTCGAGCACTTCTGTCAAAGCCCACCGGAACAGACAGATGTCATGCACGAGTAGCACCCGGATCACTGCAGTCCCCCTCCGAACCCCCGTGTACCGGCACCGTTGCGAGTACCCGGAATTCATACCGGCAATGCCGCTGTCATGGACCCGAAGAATTGGCCAAGCGGGGGGCGTGGGGGCGCGCGTTGGGGGAGTGCGCGCCCCGAATGCGCCTCGTTAGGGGTTACCCGTTCGTAGTCTTCGGGTCGGGTACGCGCCGCGGCGCGGTGAGGTCGATGAGCCGGCAGACCGTCTCGATGTCGATCTTCACCTGGGCGATCGAGGCACGCCCGGAGAGCCAGGTGATCAGCGCCGAGTGCCAGGTGTGCTCGATGACCCGGACGGCGGACAACTGCTCCGGCGTCGGCGCGCCGTCCAGCCCTATCGCGTCCAGGATGATCGCGGTGGTGAGCCGGGAGACGGTGTCCACCTCCGGGCTGACCGAACGGTCGGCGAACGTCAGGGCGCGCACCATCGCGTCCGCCAGCTGCGGCTCGCGCTGGAGCGCCCGGAAGGCCCGCATCAGGGTCTGCGCCACCCGGGCGCCCGGTTCCCGCTCCGTCGGCGGGCGCTTGCGCAGCGTCTCGTGCATGTGCCGCAACTGGTCCTGCATGGTCGCCACGAGCAGGTGCACCTTGGAGGGGAAGTACCGGTACAGGGTGCCGAGCGCGACGTCGGACGACTCGGCGACCTCGCGCATCTGTACGGCGTCGAACCCGCCGCGGCCGGCCAGCCGGGCGCTGGCGTGCAGGATGCGGCGGCGGCGGGCCTCCTGACGCGCGGTCAGGGGAGGACTGGCGGGGAGCGTCGCTCCGGCCGCTGTGGAGTCCGTAGTCATATGTCCCATTCCGTGACAGTCCGCCCGCGGTGCGGCGCGTACCGGTCATGCGATCGGCACAGCATGGCAGGGGCGCAGGTGGTGGCGCGAATCACCTGGTGCCGCTCTTTCCGCCGGGTTTCCGGCCGGTAGATTCGAACCTCCTTGAACTGGTCGGTAGCCCACCGGCCGCCGTGGCCCGTCGGCCGGTCACCGGCCGGCCGCGGCCGAACCGTACTGAAACTTGTTCTAGATTAGCGCCAGCGGTTACGCTCCGGCGAAAGTCCAGCGAGAAGGGGGCCGAGAGTGTCCGCCGAGGCCGTCCAGGCAGCCGCGCAGCACCCCGCCGAGGCCCCCGCCGCCTCCCCGGGTCCGGACGGCGACCGCCCCCTGCGCATCGCCCTGCTGACCTACAAGGGCAACCCGTTCTGCGGCGGCCAGGGCGTCTACGTCCGCCATCTCTCCCGCGAACTGGCCCGCCTGGGCCACACCGTCGAAGTGATCGGCGCCCAGCCGTACCCGGTCCTCGACGACGTGGCCGCCTCCTCCCGGCCGGAGTCCGGGGGCGGCGTCACCCTCACCGAGCTGCCCAGCCTCGACCTCTACCGCCAGCCCGACCCGTTCCGCACGCCCAAGCGCGGCGAGTACCGGGACTGGATCGACGCCGTCGAGGTCGGCACCATGTGGACCGGCGGCTTCCCCGAACCGCTCACCTTCTCGCTGCGCGCCCGCCGCCACCTCGCCGCCCGCCGCGGCGACTTCGACGTCGTGCACGACAACCAGACCCTCGGCTACGGCCTGCTCGGCGACCTCGGCGCGCCCCTGGTCACCACCATCCACCACCCCATCACCGTCGACCGGCAGCTCGACCTCGACGCCGCCGAGGGCTGGAAGCGGCGCGTCTCGGTCCGCCGCTGGTACGGCTTCACCCGGATGCAGAAGCGCGTCGCCCGCCGCCTGCCGTCGGTGCTGACCGTCTCCGGCTCCTCCCGCCAGGAGATCGTGGACCACCTCGGCGTACGGGACGGCCGGATCCACGTCGTGCACATCGGCGCCGACACCGACCTCTTCTCACCGGATCCGTCGGTCCCCGAGATCCCCGGCCGGATCGTCACCACCTCCAGCGCCGACGTCCCCCTCAAGGGCCTGGTCCACCTGGTCGAAGCCCTCGCCAAGGTCCGTACCGGAAACCCCCGGGCCCACCTGGTGGTCGTCGGCAAGCGCGCCGACGACGGCCCGGTCGCCGCCGCCATCGCCCGGCACGGCCTCGGTGACGCGGTCGAGTTCGTCAAGGGCATCAGCGACAGCGAACTCGTGAACCTGGTCCGCGGCGCCCAGATCGCCTGCGTCCCCTCCCTCTACGAAGGCTTCTCGCTGCCCGCCGCCGAAGCCATGGCCACCGGCACGCCGCTGCTGGCCACCACCGGCGGCGCCATCCCCGAGGTCTCCGGACCGGACGGCGAGACCTGCATGTCCGTACCGCCCGGCGACGCGGACGCGCTGGCCGCCGGACTGACCCGGCTGCTCGACGACGACACCCTGCGCCGCCGGCTCGGCGCCGCCGGACGCGAACGCGTCCTCGCCCGCTTCACCTGGCGCCAGGCCGCCATCGGCACCGCCGAGCGCTACCGGGAGGCCATCGCCGTGCAGTCCCGGAGCGGGCGCGCCGCCCGCGGCTCCGCGCCCGCCATCGCACCGTCCCCGGCCGGCCGCGCCTGATGCGCACCGGCCGGGCACCGACCCGCACCACCGTGACCACCGCCATGACCCGCCGCCGTCGGCCGTAGCTGCCGCGGACCTCCAGGACGAAAGCAGAGAGCCCTTGCTGACCGTCGACTTTTCCCGATTCCCGCTGGCGCAGGGCGACCGCGTCCTGGACCTGGGCTGCGGCGCGGGCCGGCACGCCTTCGAGTGCTACCGGCGCGGCGCGCAGGTCGTGGCGCTCGACCAGAACGCCGAGGAGATCCGCGAGGTCGCCAAGTGGTTCGCCGCGATGAAGGAGGCCGGGGAGGCCCCGGCGGGCGCCACCGCCACCGCCATGGAGGGTGACGCGCTGGCCCTGCCGTTCCCCGACGAGAGCTTCGACGTCGTCATCATCTCCGAGGTCATGGAGCACATCCCCGACGACAAGGGGGTGCTCGCCGAGATGGTGCGGGTGCTGCGGCCCGGCGGGCGGATCGCGGTGACCGTGCCGCGCTACGGCCCGGAGAAGGTCTGCTGGGCGCTCAGCGACGCTTACCACGAGGTCGAGGGCGGCCACATCCGCATCTACAAGGCCGACGAACTCCTCGGCAAGATGCGTGAGGCGGGCCTGAAGCCGTACGGCACCCACCACGCGCACGGGCTGCACAGCCCCTACTGGTGGCTCAGGTGCGCCTTCGGCGTCGACAACGACCAGGCGCTGCCGGTCAAGGCGTACCACAAGCTGCTGGTCTGGGACATCATGAAGAAGCCGCTGGCCACGCGGATGGCCGAGCAGCTGCTCAACCCGGTCATCGGCAAGAGCTTCGTCGCGTACGCCACCAAGCCGCACCTGCCGGAACGGGCCGCCGGCCCCGTCGCCACGGACGTCACCGCCGCCCCCGTCGCTGAAGCTGACGCTGCCGCCTCCGGGGCCGCCAAGTGACCACACCAGGACGTACCGAACGCCTGGTCCTGCCCGGAGTGCTGACCGCCGAACAGGCGGCCCGCACGGTCGCCGGCATCCTGGCGACCCAGCGCGAGGACGGCGCCATCCCCTGGTTCCGCGGCCACCACCTCGACCCGTGGGACCATACCGAGGCCGCCATGGCCCTGGACGCGGCCGGCGAGCACGAGCGCGCCGAGGCCGCGTACGACTGGCTGGCCCGGCACCAGAACCCGGACGGCTCCTGGTACGCGGCCTACGCCGACGGGAACGCCGCCGCCCCCACCGACCGCGGCCGCGAGACCAACTTCTGCGCGTACCTCGCCGTCGGCGTCTGGCACCACTACCTGTCCACCGGCGACGACACCTTCGTCGACCGCATGTGGCCCGCCGTCTACGCGGCCGTCGAATTCGTCCTCGACCTCCAGCAGCCCGGCGGCGAGATCGGCTGGAAGCGCGAGGACGACGGAACCCCCGTCACCGACGCCCTGCTGACCGGCTCCTCCTCCGTCCACCAGGCGCTGCGCTGCGCGCTCGCCATCGCCGAACAGCGCGAAGAGCCCCAGCCCGACTGGGAGCTGGCCCTCGGACGGCTCGGCCACGCCATCCAGCACCACCCCGAACGCTTCCTCGACAAGGCGCGCTACTCCATGGACTGGTACTACCCGGTCCTCGGCGGCGCCCTGCGCGGCACCGCCGCCAAGGAGCGCATCGAGTCCGCCTGGGAAGACTTCGTGGTCCCCGGCCTCGGCGTACGCTGCGTCCTGCCCAACCCGTGGGTCACCGGCGGCGAGAGCGCCGAACTGGCCCTGGCGCTCTGGGCGATGGGCGAGTCCGACCGTGCCGTGCAGATCCTCAAGTGGGTCCAGCACCTGCGCGCCGACAACGGCATGTACTGGACCGGCTACGTCTTCGACGACGACGCGGTCTGGCCCGAGGAGCAGACCTCCTGGACGGCCGGATCGATGCTGCTGGCCGTGGCCGCGCTGGGGGAGACGAGGCCACCACCGCCGTCTTCGGCGGCGAACGCCTGCCGACCGGACTCGACCCGGACTGCTGCCGCTGACGCGTACGGAGGGGCGCCCCGGTGCTGCCCCTCCTCACCGCTCGATCCGCCGGATACGGGCGGCCAGCGCGTGCCCGACGCACAGGTACACGAGCGCGGGCAGCCCGTAGTTCAGCAGCGTCCGCAGCCAGTCGGCGTCGAAGGTGAAGAGGTTGTAGGACCAGCCCGCCAGCCACCGCGCCGCGCCCTGGACGAAGTGCACCAGGTCGTTGGCGCGGTTCGCGTCGAGCAGGTACATCGCGATCCACAGGCCGAGGATGACGGCCGTGACGTCCGCGACGACGGTGACGGCCGTGGCCGCGTGACTGCTTCCGTACCGGTGTCTCCTGGACATGCCAGCCGGGTAGCCGTACGGGCCCGCGATAAACAACTCCGCGCCCTGCGCGCGCCGTTCGCGGATATCCGGAGGTGGCATCCGCTCCTACCCGTTACTGTGCGACCCATGACGACCATGAACGGAACACTCGACCACGACCGCTACTGCGCCGAAGTCCTCGTGGAGGGCGACCGGTTCCGGGAGACCATCCGGGGCGCCGACCTGACGGCGGCCGTACCGACCTGCCCGGACTGGACCCTGGAAGACCTCGTCCGGCACGTCGGCGGCGCCTACCGCTGGGCCGCCATGACCGTACGGACCCGGGCCACCGAGATGGTGCCCTACGAGACGGTCCCGGAGGCCAAGGGCCCGTCCGCCGACGACCCGGCGGCCCTGGACGCCTGGCTGGAGGAGGGCGCACGGCTGGCCGCCGAGGCGATGCGCGAGGCGGGCCCCGACGCGCCGGTCTGGGCCTGGGCCCCGGGGCAGCCGTCCGGCTTCTGGCCCCGGCGGCTGACCCACGAGACGATCGTCCACCGGGCGGACGCGGCCGCCACCACGGGCGCCGCCTTCCCCCTGGACCCGGCGGTCGCCGCCGACACGATAGAGGAGTGGTCCCAGCTGATGTGCCTGCTCCCCACCCTCCGGCCCGGCCACGCCCTCAACACCCTCCTCGGCTCCGACCGCACCGTCCGCCTGCACGCGACCGACACCCCGCCCGGCGCCCCCGCCGACTGGCTCCTCGACTTCACCGGCACCACCCCCGCCTACCGCCACACCCCCGAACCGGCCACCGCCACCCTCCAGGGCCCCGCCGCCGACCTCCTCCGCGTCTACTACCGCCGCCTCCCGCTCGACACACCGGGCATCGAGGTCACGGGCGACCGGGCGTTCCTGGAGGAGTGGCTGGGGATGGCGGTGTTCGGCTGACCCACCGGCCACGGCGCCCGGCAACGCGACCGGGCGCCGGCTTCTTCGCGGCAGGCCGGGCGCCCGGTCTCTGCTGGTCAGGCCGGGCGACGGCCTCTTCGGGGCAGGCGGCGTGCGGGGCGAAGGACAGCGACAGCTCGTCCGAGTCGATGGACAGATCGAGCTGCGCGTCGAACGCACCCGCCAGCCGGCGCAGCAGCGGCAGCGTCGGCACGGTGCCGCCCCTTCGATCCGCTCGACCTCGTCCTCACCGAGCCCCGCCCGGCGCGCCAGCTCACTCACCGACATCCCGAGCGCACCGCGCACGTCGAACACCGCCTGCCCGAGCGCGATCGCCGCCCGCGCCTCCACGTAGGCCGGGTCACTGTGGTGCTCTTCCGGCACCTGCCACTGGGTGTGGTACGGGGCTTCCATGGCGCGAGGCTAGGAGCGCAGGTGGCAGGGCGGCGGATGGAAAGGGGGTGGTTCACCCGCTCGTGTGGGGGTGTGTGGTGGGGTCAGCCGTTCAGCTCCGCCAGTGCCCGCAACGTCTTCAGGTCGGGGGACGTGACGAGGAGGTCGGTCACCGGGCCCTTGCGCCAGGCGGTGAGGCGGTCGGCGAGGCGGGGGCGGGGGCCGATGAGGGAGATGTCGTCGGCGAAGGTGTCGGGGACGGCGTGGACGGCTTCGTCGCGGCGGCCCTGGAGGAAGAGGTCCTGGACGCGGTGGGCCGCTTCCTCGTGGCCCATGCGGGACATCAGGTCCGCGTGGAAGTTGTGGGAGGCGTGGCCCATGCCGCCGATGTAGAAGGCGAGCATGGCCTTGACGGGGAGCAGGCCCTCGGCCACGTCGTCGCAGAGCTGGGCGCGGGCCATCGGGGCGACGAGGAAGTTCTCGGGGGCGTCGGCGAGGGACGCCTCGTAGGCGTCGGTGCGGTACGGGGACCAGTACAGCGGGAGCCAGCCGTCGGCGATGCGCGTGGTCTGGGCGATGTTCTTGGGGCCCTCGGCGCCGAGGAGGACGGGGAGGCCGGGCCGGCGGGGGTGGGTGATGGACTTGAGCGGCTTGCCGAGGCCGGTGCTGTCCGGGCCGCGGTAGGGGAGCGGGTGGAAGCGGCCGTCGAGCGTCACCGGGGCTTCCCGGCGCAGCACCTGGCGGACGATGTCCACGTACTCCCGGGTGGCGGTGAGCGGGCTCGCGGGGAACGGGCGGCCGTACCAGCCCTCCACCACCTGCGGCCCCGACAGACCGAGCCCGAGCAGCATCCGGCCGCCGGACAGATGGTCCAGGGTGAGGGCCTGCATCGCGGTGGCGGTGGGGGTGCGGGCGGCCATCTGGGCGATGGCGGTGCCCAGCTTGATCCGGGACGTGTGGGCGGCGATCCAGGTGAGGGCGGTGAAGGCGTCGGAGCCCCAGGCTTCCGCGGTCCATACGGAGTCGTAGCCCAGCCGTTCGGCCTCCTGGGCGAGTTCGACGTGCCGGGGGTCGGGGCCGCGGCCCCAGTAGCCGAGCGCCAGTCCGAGTCGCACGGTGGGCCCCTTCCGGGACGGCCGACGGGAGGGAGGAGAAGTGACAGGCGGGCAGGCCGACTTGGCGGTCGGTGCACTGTACGAGGGGCGGGAGGCGAAAGGAAGGCCGGGTACGGCGACGGCCCCTCACCCGGAGCGGGTGAGGGGCCGTACGGCGCGGGCGGCGGCCGGTGTCAGCCGCGCTGGATGCCGGTCGTGTCCTGGAGGACGCCGCGGCGCCCGTCCTGCGTCTGCGCGATGAGCGCCTGACCCCGCTGGTCCACGGCCAGGTACCACGTGCCGGGCGCCAGTTCGGCGATCGGCGTGGGCGCGCCGTCCTCGCCGTACAGCGGACGCGCCACCGGCACCGCGAACCAGAACGGCGCGAAGTCCGCGGCGGGCGCCGGCTGCTGCGCGGCGGCCGGGGAGGGCTGCTGCCCGCCGTACGACTGCGGGCCGGGCTGGGCCTGGGCCTGCCCCGGCTGCGGCTGGCCCTGGCCGGGCTGCTGGGCGCCCGGGTAGCCGTACCCGCCGTGGCCCGGCTGCTGCTGGTGGGCACCGGGGTAGCCGTAGCCCTGGCCCGGAGCCGCGCCGTACGGGGACGGGGTCTGCGGCCGCGGGGCCGGGACGAGGCCGGCCTTCAGAGCCGGTACCAGCGGCGTGGCCACGGCCGCGGCGGCCAGCACGAGCGCGGCGATCAGGCCGAGGATCAGGCCGGCGCCCGCACCGCCGCTGTTGACCGTCGTCCAGAAGGCGAACCAGGCGACGAACACGGTCCACGCGACGCCGAACTGCCCGAGGTCGAGCCCGGCGACCTTCAGCGGCTGCGGCAGGGCGCGGGCCGCCACGATCAGGGCGGCCGCGATCACGCCGGCCAGGAACATGCCCATCAGCAGGGACAGCGAGTCCCAGGCGTTCGTGGACGTGATCTTCGGGCAGAAGCTGCCGGTGCAGTCGGATCCGTCGTACGAGCTGATGTCGAGAAACGAGGCGATGAACAGCAACACCGCTGCTCCGATCACCACGCCGTCGCCTCTAGTGAGGGAGCGGATGTTCACGTAAGGGTCCTTTGTCGGTTCCGGTGTTCTGGTCTTCGCTGTCGCTGCCGTAAGCGCTGGTGGGCGCGTGGCGAGGCACGGGGTGGCCCCCCATCGTAAGGGGGAACCTACCGCCGGATCCTGTGGGCCGTCTTGTAGGTATCGGTCAGGTATCGAGTCGGTATCGGCGCCGCCCGCTAGCGGGTCAGGAAGCCCGTAATGCCCTCGGCGATCCCGCGGGCCGCCTTTTCCCGCCATTGCGGATCGGTCAATTGCGCGGCGTCCTTCGGGTCGCGCATATTGCCGCACTCCAGGAACACCTTGGGAATGCCGGAGAGGTTGAGGCCGCCGAGGTCGGACCGGACGACCAACCCGGTACCGCCGCCCAGGTAATTGGCCGGCGCGCTCCCGGTGGCCGCCACGAAGCGGCCCGCCAGGCGTTCGCCGAGCTCCCGGGACGGGCCGACGATGGCGGAGGTGTCCGCCGCGCCCGCGGTGACCCGGGCGGGCAGGATCACGTGGAAGCCGCGGTTGCCGTCGCCCGCCCCGTCGGCGTGCACGGACACCGCGGCGTCGGCCTTCGCCTCGTTCCCGGCGCGGGCCCGCTCGTCGACGCACGGGCCGTACGGACGGTCGCCGTCCTGGGTGAAGACGACCTTGGCGCCCTCGGCCTGGAGGAGGGTACGGGCGCGCCGCGCGACGTCGAGGGTGAAGGACGCCTCGGCGTAGCCGTCGTTGGTGGAGGTGCCGGTGGTGTCGCACTCCTTGTGCGCGTTGCCGACGTCCACCTGGCGCGCGATCTCGCGGGTGTGGTCGCGGTTGTGGAGGTTGTGGCCGGGGTCGAGGAGGACGACCTTGCCCTGGAGCCGGGTGCCGGCCCGGCCGCCGGGCCCGGCCTGGTCACCCTTGCCGTCACGGTCTCCGCCGGTTCCGGCGTTCCCGCCGTCCGTCCGGTCCGGTCCGCCGTCGCCGGGAGTGCCGTCCGTGCCGGGCCGGCCGTCGGGGGAGGCCGGGGTCGCGGCGGGCAGGGCCCTGGGGGGCTTGTCGCCGCCGTGCCCGCTCGCGGACCGCCAGATCAGCCAGCCCGCGGCGCAGGCGGCCAGCAGTGCGGCCAGGACGACGACGAGGGTGCCGCCGAAACGGCGGCGCGGGGGGAATGTACTGCCGTTCGTCACATCGCGATCGTAGTGGTGAGGTCAGTGTCCTTCGCCGGTACGACGCAGCACGTGCAGCGATCCCTGTACCGACATTTCGGTGAAGGCGCCGGATTCCAGGGCGCGCCGGTAGACGCGGTACGGGGCCTGGCCGCCGTCCGCCGGGTCGGCGAAGACGTCGTGGATGACGAGCAGCCCCCGGTCGCGACGTGCGGCGCCCAGCCCTCGTAGTCGGCGGTGGCGTGCTCGTCGGTGTGGCCGCCGTCGATGAAGACCAGGCCGACGGGGGTGTTCCAGAGCGCGGCGGCCTGCGGGGAGCGGCCCACCAGGGCGACGACGTGGTCTTCCAGCCCGGCCGCGTACAGCGTGCGGCGGAAGGCGGGCAGGGTGTCCATCAGGCCCACCTCGGGGTCGACCACGGTCGGGTCGTGGTACTCCCAGCCGGGCTGCTGCTCCTCGCTGCCGCGGTGGTGGTCGACGGTGACGGCTGTCACGCCCGCCGCGCGCGCGGCGTCGGCGAGCAGGATCGTGGAGCGCCCGCAATAGGTGCCGACCTCGACGAGCGGCATCCCCAGCGCCGCCGCCTCGCCGGCCGCCGCGTAAAGGGCCAGCCCTTCGTCGAGCGGCATGAACCCTTTTGCCGCCTCGAATGCGGCGAGTATCTCCGGCTTGGGGGTGTTCGCGGCGGCCATGGGGATTCCTCCTCGGTCGTACGGTCACCGGAGTGCGGCGGTGACTCATAACGACGGATCGTACGTGCCGTTAATGCGCGGGACGGGCGGGTGGGTGTTCGGTGCCGGGAGGGGGAACGGCGGGTCGGCGGGGAATGGGGCGGGGAATTCCGGAGTCCGGGGAATGCGGCGGTGGGGCAGGTTGCGGGGAATCCGGAGGGGGTGGAGTTCGGAGGGGGCTAGGAGTTCGGGGGTGGGGACGTGTGGGCGGTGGCACCGTACGGCAGGGGGCGCCGCGTGGTCGAGGGCGCCGTGCGGGCGACGGTGCCGTACGGCCGGTGGCGCGGTCCGGGAGTGGGGCCGGCCGGCCCCACGCGGTCAGGCCCATGCGCTGCCCCGTCTGACCTACCGTCAGTTTTGAACGTGTTCTAGTCTGCCCGGCATGGGCATCGGAATCACACCGGAGCAAGGGGAGCTGGCCGAGGCGGTACGGGGGTGGGCGGCCCGGGCCGTGCCTCCGGAGGAGGTGCGCAAGCTGCTCGACGCCGGGCCCGCCCGTCACGGCCGCCCCGCGTACTGGGACGGGCTCGCCGAAATGGGCCTGCTCGGGCCGCACCTGCCGCAGGAGTGCGGCGGGGGCGGCGGCGAACTGCTCGACCTCGCCGTCGTGTTGGAGGAGACCGGCCGTGCCGCGCTGCCCGGCCCGTATCTGCCCAGCGTGCTCGCCGCCGAACTGCTGCGGCGCGGCGGCGCCCCCGATCTGGCGCGGGCCCTGGCCACCGGCGAACGCATCGGCGCGGTGGCGCTCGGCGCGGGCACGCTCCGGGCGGCCGCGACGACGGACGGGTACGTGCTGGACGGCGCCGCGCCGCCCGTCCTCGGCGGCGGCGACGCCGACCTGATCATCCTGGCGGCGGCGGAGACGGAAGCGGCGGAAGAGACCGCCCCCGACGACCCGCCCGCCGACTCGCCCACCGGCCCGTCCGCCGCACCGCCGCGCACCCTCTGGCTCGCCGTGGACGCCGACGCCCTCGCCGTACGCGTGCCGTCCGCCGCCGACCCGACCCGCCCGGCCGCACGCGTGACGGCCGAGGGCGTCACGGTCCCGTCCGCGCGGCTGCTGGACATCGACTCCGCCCTCGTACGGGACCTGGCCGCGACGCTGTTCGCGGCGGAGGCGTGCGGTACGGCGGACCGGGCCCTGCACACCGCCGCCGAGCACGCCCGCGTACGCGAACAGTTCGGGCGGCCGATCGGTCAGTTCCAGGCGGTCAAGCACCTCTGCGCGGACATGCTCTTACGCGTCGAGCAGGCCCGCGCCCTGGCGTGGGACGCGGCGCGCGCCGCGGACGAGGCCCCGGCGACCCGCGGCATGGTCGCCGCGCTGGCCGCCGCCACCGCCCTGGACGCCGCCTTCACCTGCGCCAAGGACTGCATCCAGATCCTCGGCGGCATCGGCTTCACCTGGGAGCACGACGCGCACCTGTACCTGCGGCGCGCGACCGTGGCCCGCCAACTGCTGGGCGGCGGCGCCGAACACCGGCTGCGGGCGGCCGGGTACGGCGCCGGGGGCGCCCGGCGCGAGCTGCGCGTGGACCTGCCCGAGGAGCGGACGCGGGAGGCGGCCCGGTACCGCGAGGAGGCCCGCGCGGTGATCGCGGAGGTGCGCGGCCTGGACCCCGGAGCCGTACGCCGTGAGCTGGCGCCCACCGGGTACGCGGCGCCGCACCTGCCCGCCCCGTACGGTCTGGGCGCCGGCCCCGTACAGCAGCTGGCCGTACAGCGGGAACTGCGGGACGCGGGGGTCCGGATCAGCGATCTGGGGATCGCCACCTGGGTGGTGCCCTCCCTGATCACCTACGGGACGCCGGAGCAGAAGGAGCGCCACCTGCTGCCGACGCTCCGCGGCGACCAGCTGTGGTGCCAGCTGTTCTCCGAGCCGGAGGCCGGGTCGGACCTGGCGGCGCTGCGTACCCGGGCCGAGCGGGTGGACGGCGGCTGGCGGGTCAACGGCCAGAAGGTGTGGACCTCGGCGGCCCAGTGGGCGGGGTACGGCATCCTGCTCGCCCGGACGGCCCCGGAGGTGCCGAAGCACCAGGGCCTGACCTTCTTCCTGGTCGACATGTCGGCACCCGGCATCGAGGTACGGCCGCTGCGGGAGATCACCGGCGACGCGCTCTTCAGCGAGGTGTACTTCGACGACGTCCTGCTGCCGGCGGATGCGGTGGTGGGGGAGGTGGACGACGGCTGGACGGTGGCCCGGCACACCCTCGGCAACGAACGCGTCCACATGGTCGACCAGGTGACTTTCGGCACCGGCCTGGAGGCGCTGATCGAGCGGACCGCCGGACTGGACGGCGCGGTACGCGAGCGGATGGGCGCGCTGGCCGCCGAGGCGCACGCGCTGGCCTGCATCGGGCTGCGCACCACCCTCCAGCAGGTGGCGGGACGGGAGCCGGGCGCCGGTGCCAGCATCCGCAAACTGGTGCAGACCGCGCACCAGCAGAAGGTCGCCGAGCTGGCCCTCGAACTCCTCGGCCCGGAGGGCGCGACGGGTGAGGGCGAAGCGGAACGCGCCCTGCACGGCTTCCTGATGTCGCGCTGCCTGACGATCGCGGGCGGTACGACGCAGGTGCAGCTGAACGTCGTCGCGGAGCGGCTGCTCGGCCTGCCCAGGGATCCGGAGCCGCGCCCGCTGATCTGACCCGTTACCCGGAGACCCGTTACCCGGAGACCCGGACGCCCGGACAGCAGGGCCCGGGGACGCCCCGAGGAGGAGGACGGACATGGCCGGCAAGGCGTACATCATCGGCGTGGGCATGACGAAGTTCGAGAAGCCGGAAACCCGCGACTGGCAGTACTGGGACATGGCGGGGGAAGCGGGCGGCAAGGCCCTCGCCGACGCGGGCATTCCGTACAACGCCGTGGAACAGGCACCGGTCGGCTACTGCTACCAGGCCTCCACGGCCGGCCAGCGCGCCGTCTACGAACTGGGCCTGACCGGCATCCCCGTCTACAACGTCAACAACAACTGCGCGACCGGCGCCACCGCGCTGATGATGGCCCGGCAGTTCGTCGCCTCCGGCCTCAACGACTGCGTACTGGCGCTCGGCTTCGAGAAGATGAAACGCGGCGTGCTCGGCGGCGGCGCGGACAGCGGCGACTTCGCGGCCTCCCCGGTGGCCCGCCACTACGCGGTGATGGCCGCCGCGCACGGCTTCGAGATGACCCCGCCCACCGCGCAGCTCTTCGGCAACGCCGCCCGCGAGCACATGGACCGGTACGGCACCACCGCACGCCAGCTCGCCGCGGTCGGCGCCAAGAACCACCGGCACTCGGCGGACAACCCGAACGCCCAGTTCCAGGACGTGTACACGGTCGAGGAGATCCTCGCCGCCCGGACCGTCCACCGGCCGCTGACCAAGCTCCAGTGCTCACCGACCTCGGACGGCGCGGCCGCCGCCGTCGTCGCCTCCGAACGGTTCGTCCGCGAACACGGCCTGGCCGACCGGGCGGTGGAGATCGCCGGGCAGGCCATGACGACCGACACCCAGGACAGCTTCGCCTCCGGCTCCTGCATCGACGTCGTCGGCCGCCCGATGTCCCGGGCCGCCGCCCGCCAGGCGTACGAGGCGAGCGGCCTCGGCATCGAGGACGTGGACGTGATCGAGCTGCACGACTGCTTCTCGGTCAACGAACTGCTGACGTACGAGGCGCTCGGCATGTGCGCGGACGGCGAGTCCGGCAAGCTGGCCGAGGACGGCGCCACGACCCACGGCGGCCGGTGGGTGGTCAACCCGTCCGGCGGCCTCATCTCCAAGGGCCACCCGCTCGGCGCGACGGGCCTGGCCCAGGCCGCCGAGCTGGTGTGGCAGCTGCGCGGAACGGCGGGCGCCCGTCAGGTACCCGGCGCGCGCGTCGGCCTCGCGCACAACATCGGGCTGGGCGGCGCGGCGGTGGTGACGCTGCTGCGGAAGGGGTGAGGGCCGGAGCCCCGGGGCCCTCGCCCGCCCCGGTCACCCGGCGGCAGCGCGCGCGGGATCGTTGGTCCTGCGTTCGGTCAGGTCGCTGACGCGCCCTTCACCGTCCATACGCAGGTCGAGCCCCGGAGGGAGGAGGACCTTGCCTTCCTGCCGACGCCAGTAGACGTGCCAGCCGCGGCCGGCCTGCCCGTCGTCGCGCGAGACATGGATCTTCGCGTTCTTCAGCCACCCGGGCGCGTACCGGCCGGCGTACGCCTCGGCGATCCGCACGGCATCCGGGCCGGTCGCGGGCCGCGGCTCGGTGCCCGGCACCGCGAAGGCCTGGCCGGACGCCACGTCCGCCGGGGGCATCGAGGCGGTGAACTCGCTCTGGTCCGGCCAGCTCAGCTGGGCCGCACCGGCACCGAAGAAGGCGGTGACGGTGCCGGTACCGTCCTCGCCGAGCGTGACGCTGTGGTCGGTCGCGCGGTACGCGCCACCGAAGGCGGCCCGGAGCCGGCCGTCGATCGCGGCCTTCTGTTCCGCCGTGGCCGCCACGGCGCCCACCGTGCGGCCGACGACGCTGAACTCGGTGAAGGAGAACAGCAGGGCGCCCATGACGACCGCCGCGACTCCGCCGCCGAGGAAGACTCTTCCGGTCGCGCCGGGGGACAAAGGGGTAGCGCGGCCGAACCTCGCGAGGACGGTGCCGGCCGCCGTCCCGAGCAGCGCGCCGAGGCCGTTGGCCACCAGGTCGCTCGTGTCGCACGCCCGTCCTATCGGGGCCAGCGCCTGAGCCGTCTCGATCGCGGCCGGGAGCAGGAGGCCGAGCGCGGCGGTCAGAACCGGACGTCCGGTGGCGAGGACGCCGAGCAGGCCGAACGGCACCAGCATTCCGAAGTTGAGCAGCCCCTGCGTCTGCCGGAAGGGCTCGAAGACATCGAGGTTCACGGTGCAGGACGCCGCTTCGCCTCCGTCGCCGGTGCTCCACAGCGTCAGGGCGAGCGTGGCGGTCGTACAGGCGCCCCACAGTCCCCAGGCAAGGAGGCGGGAGCGTTTCCTGCGGGCGACGGCGCAGATCACCGCGCCCACGGCGCAGGAGAGAACGACGGCGAGGGCGACGAACAGCCCGTGCCCGCTGAAGACGGCGGTCAGCGTACGACCGGGGCCGGGCCGGGGGTGGCGATCGCGGCCACGGTGGGCAACGCTGAACGGCTGGGTGATGCCGCAGGTAATGCCGCAGGTAATGCCGTACGGCTGCGTAGGCGCATGGTGTCTCTCCTGGCAGGTGAGGGCGCGCGTGGTCGGCCGCGCGCTCCCGGTGATCAATGACGGTAACCCTGAAGGGCGCGGACGCGCGGATACCGCCTCGTCCGGCCGGGACCTCCGGCCCGGCCCTGCGACCTTCGGCCCGGACCCGGTGACCTTCGGCGTAGGCCCGCCGACCGGCCACCTCCGGGCCGATAATCCGATGCCGCCGACGCGTGTCAGGTGCAACTATGGAGACCATGCCCCCGACAGCCACCCCCGCCACGCTGCCCGGAAACGCCCGCCGTACCCCGCCCGTCTGGCTGGTGACGCTGCTGGTCTGCGCCGGGCAGTTCCTCGTCGTCCTCGACGTCTCGGTCGTCAACGTCGCGCTGCCGAGCATGCGCACCGGCCTCGGGCTCAGCGAGCTGGGGCTGCAATGGGTGGTCAACGCCTACGTGATCACCTTCGCCGGGTTCATGCTGCTCGGCGGCCGGGTGGCCGACCTCTTCGGGCGCAAACGGATATTCGTCGTGGGGCTCACCCTCTTCACCGTCGCCAGCCTGGCGGGCGGCCTGGCGCAGGAGCCGTGGCAGCTGATCGCGGCCCGCGCGGTGCAGGGCATCGGCGCCGCGGTGCTCTCCCCGGCCACGCTCACCATCCTCACCACCGCGTTCCCCGCGGGCCCGGCCCGGACCCGCGCCATCGCCACCTGGACCGCGGTCGGCGCGGGCGGCGGCGCCGTCGGCGGCCTGGTCGGCGGCGTACTCACCGAGTACCTCTCCTGGCGGTGGGTGCTGCTGATCAACGTGCCGGTCGGCGCGCTCGTGCTGGCCGGGGCGCTGCGCTGGCTCACCGAGAGCCGGCGCGGCGAGGGGCGCCGGCTCGACATACCGGGCGCCCTGCTGGTGACGGCCGGCCTCGCGCTGGTGGCGTACGGCATCGTGCAGACCGAGTCGGACGGCTGGACCTCCGCGACCGCGCTGCTGCCGCTGGCCGCCGGCCTGCTGGTGCTCCTCGCCTTCGTGGCCGTCGAAGCCCGTACGAAGGCACCGCTGATGCCGCTCACGCTCTTCCGGCTGCGCTCGGTGTACGCGGCGAACAGCGCCATGGTGCTGGCCGGCGCCGCGATGTTCTCCATGTGGTACTTCCTCTCCCTCTACGTGCAGAACGTCCTCGGCTACACCCCCTCGAAGCCGGCCTCTCCTTCATCCCGCACTCGCTGAGCATCGTGCTGGGCTCCAAGATCGCGCCGCGCCTGATGAAGCGGGCGGGCGCCAAGACGCTGGCCGTCACGGGCGCGCTGGTCTCCGCCGCCGGCATGCTCTGGCAGGGGCAGATGGACGCCGACGGCACGTACCTCGGCACGCTGCTCGGCCCCGGCGTCCTGATGGCCTTCGGCGCGGGCCTGACCGCCACCCCGATCGCCTCCATCGCCACCTCCGGCGCCGCCCCCTCCGACCAGGGCCTGGTCTCCGGCCTGATCAACACCTCGCGGCAGATGGGCGGCGCGCTCGGCCTGTCGGTCCTGTCCACGGTCGCGGCCACCCGCATCGCGGCGGACCACGGCGGCCGGGCCGCGATGGCCGCCGGGTACGGCCTCGCCTTCCAGGTCGGCACGGTCGTCCTGCTGGCGAGCGTGCTCCTGATGGTCCTTGCCCTGCCGCGCCGACCCGAGGACGCCCACCATGACTGACCCCGCACCCGTGCCCTCCGCTCCCGCCGCCCCCGTCCCGGCGTTCCCCGCCACCGGCCGCCGCGTCCTGGTCAGCGGCGCCTCGCGCGGCCTCGGCCGGGCCGTCGCCCACGCCTTCGCCGCGAACGGCGACCGGGTCGCGGTGCACTACGGATCGCGGCGCGCCGACGCCGAGGAGACCCTCGCCGCGCTGCCCGGCAGCGGCCACGTCCTGCTCGGCGCCGACCTCGCCGACCCGGCCGGTGCCGCCGCGCTGACCGGGGCGGCCGTCGAGGCGCTCGGCGGGCTCGACGTCCTGGTGAACAACGCCGCCGTCAACACCCCGCACCCGCCCGCGACCACGCCGTACGACGACTGGACCGCCGCCTGGCAGCAGCACGTCGCCGTCAACCTGCTCGGCACGGCCCACCTCGGTCACGGCGCGGCCCAGGCGATGATCGCGCAGGGCACCGGCGGCCGGATCGTCAACATCGGCTCCCGCGGGGCCTTCCGCGGCGAACCCGACCATCCCGCCTACGGCGCCACCAAGGCCGCCGTGCACGCCCTCGGCCAGTCGCTCGCCGTCGCCCTCGCCCCGTACGGCATCGCGGTGGCCTCCGTAGCGCCCGGTTTCATCGACACGGACCGGGTGGCCCACCGCCTGACCGGCGCCGAGGGCGCGGCGATCCGCGCGCAGAGCCCGTTCGGCCGGGTCGCCACGCCGGAGGAGGTCGCGGCCGCCGTACGGTGGCTGGCCTCCCCGGAGGCGCAGTGGAGCTCGGGCGCGGTGCTGGACCTGAACGGGGCGTCGTACCTGCGGACGTGAGCGGCCGCCGGACGTCCGTCCCCGCCGGAAGCCTTCCCTCCGCCCGGGCGCGGTGGCACCGTCCGCGGCATGGCGAACATCCCCGCGGATCTTTCGTACACCAAGGACCACGAATGGGTCCGGGTCAGAGGCGATCAGGTCACCGTCGGCATCACCGACCACGCGCAGCGGCAGCTGGGCGACATCGTCTATGCCGAACTGCCCAAGCAGGGCGAGCGGTTCGAGGCGGGTGACGCGTTCGGGTCGCTGGAGTCGGTCAAGGCCGTCACCGAGGTCTACGTACCGCTGACCGGTACGGTCCTCGTGGTCAACGACACCGTCAACGACGCCCCCGAGCAGATCAACGACGAGCCGTACGGCGCGGGCTGGCTGATCGTCCTCCGCCTGTCCCGGCCCGCCGAACTCGACGCGCTGATGGACGCGAAGGGCTACGAGAGCTATCTCCAGGAGGGCACGGAGAGCTGACGGCCCGGCCCGCCGCTACAGCCAGCCGTTCTGGCGGGCGGTACGCGCCGCCTCCATACGGTTGCGCGTGCCGGTCTTGCCGATGGCGCCGGAGAGGTAGTTGCGCACCGTCGCCTGCGACAGGTGCAGCTTCCCCGCGATGTCGGCGACGGTCGCCCCGTCCACGGACGCGGTCAGCACATCGCGCTCACGCTGGGTCAGCGGATTGGGCCCCGCGCTGAGCGCGGCGGCGGCCAGCCCCGGGTCGATGACCCGTTCCCCGGCCAGCACCCGCCGGATCGCCGCCGCCAGCTCCTCCACCGGCCCGTCCTTGACGAGGAACCCGGAGGCGCCCGCCTCCATCGCCCGCCGCAGGTACCCGGGCCGCCCGAACGTCGTCACGATCAGCACCTCGCAGGACGGCAGCGCCTCCCGCAGCTCCGCCGCCGCGTCCAGCCCGCTGCGGCCCGGCAGCTCGATGTCCAGCAGCGCGATGTCCGGCCGCGCCTCCAGCGCCGCCCGCACGATCTCGTCCCCGGCCGACACCTGGGCGACGACCTCCATGTCGTCCTCCAGGTTGAGCAGCAGCGCGAGCGCGCCCCGCATCATTCCCTGGTCCTCGGCGAGAAGGACTTTCACGCATGTGTCGGCCTGCTCGCCGCCCGGGTCGGTCATGGGTCAAGCCTAACCAGCGCGCGGGCGGGCCCTGGTCACGGTGCGGTCATGCGGTCATGCGGCCCCAGCGCTGTCGCCGGACCGGGCGGCCGGGACCCGTACGGAACGGGCCCCGGCCGGCGTTCGGCTCGGATCAGGGGGCCGGGCGACCTCACACGGGCGTCGCGACGCCCTCGCGTGCCACCGACAGGACGATGTCCCGCAGCCGCTCGACGTAGAGCCGCAGGCTGCCGTACGCGGCGTCGGTGTCCGGGTAGCGGCCGGCGAACTGCAGGCCCTCGTGGAGCCTGGTGATCCACGCGCACACCTGGTCGCCGTACGAGACCCGGATCAGCCCGTACGCCTTGAGGTGCTGCCACTGTTCGGAACCGGGGACGTCGCGCGCGTCGACGAACGAGACGATCGAGTACAGGTCGGGGGACGTGGGCCGGAAGTCCGAGCCCAGCAGCCGGAGCACGCGGGCGAGGGGGATCCGGGACAGCGACCGGTTCTCGCGTAACGCGGTACGGACCATCCGCATGGCGGTGTCGAAGTCCGGCGCCTGGCCCACGGGCACCTCGATCGGCGCGCCGCCCACGTACCAGCCCACGGAGTCCGACCACCGGGACTTCGCCCGGGTGTGGAAGGGCACGACGGTGCGGTACACCGGGTGGCCGCCGACGTCGCGGACGATGAGGCCGGTGGCGGCGAGGACGCCGATGAAGCTGCCGCCGTACGGACGGCAGTACGCCTCGAAGGCGGCCGCCGCGGCGTCGTCCACCAGCATCTCGTGCAGGAACTTCTGCGTGGGCAGCGGGCCGGCGGGGTCGAGGCCGAGGTCGAGGGGAAGTTCGGCAGCTTCCCGTCGCACTGGGCGATGAACTTCCGCCAGCGGGCGACGATCTCGTGCGTGTCGTCGACCTCGTCGGCGGTGCTGCGTTCGGTCGCGCAGAAGTCGACGTAGCTGGCGACGGGCGCCGAGTCCACGGTGCGGCGGTCGAGACCGGCCGCGTAGAGCTCGTGGATCTCGGCGGTGATCCGCTGGATGGAGTACGCGTCGACGTTGCTGTGGTCGAACGCCATGTAGACACTCGTACTGTCGTCCCGGACGACCGCGGCGAAGATGAAGTTCGGCCAGCTGAGCGCGTCCGCCGCGATGTCGAATCGATCCTGCAGATGCTGGGTCAGCGCCGCCGCGTCGGTGAAGTCGCCGGCCTCCGTACGGTGCAGCACGACGTCGCCGGCGTCGAGCGTGAACCGCTGCATCTCGTCACCGGCCCAGCGGAAACCGCTGCGCAGCGTCTCGTGCCGGAGGGTCCAGGTCCGCAGCGCCTCTTGCAGGACGTCGAGGTCGGCTCTCTGCGGTATGTCGAAGGCGGTGCCGAGCCAGGTGGGGACGAACAGCCCGTCCTCGCGTACCGATCGTGCCGTGCGCACGTGGGATTCCTGGATGTAGGCGGGCGGGCGCGCATCGTTCGGCAAGCTCGTGGCGGCCTCGACGACCGCCGGGTGCAGGGTCCACTCCACGAGGCGTCCGGGCCGTACCTCGCAACGCTGGATGTCGGTCATGCGCACAGGGGTTCTCCGTTCGTAGTCGCGGGAACTCAGCTACAGGTTGTCCCGGACGGGGCGGGAGTTATCCCATGAGAGCGAAGTTGCACCGTGGGGCGGAACTGTGCGGTAAGGACACGCTAGCGCCTCGTGGGCTCCTCGCCGCCCAACGGCAGCTCCGCCACCAGCCGGAATCCCCGGCGGCCGTCCGCCCCGGCGTCCAGCGTGCCGCCGGCGGCCGCGAGGCGTTCGGTGAGGCCCTTGAGGCCGGTGCCGCCGGTGGTGGCGGGTGCGGCGGACGGGGCGGGGCCGTGGCCGTCGTCGGTGACGGTGAGGCGGGCCCGGTCGCCGGCGGCGTCGGTACGGACCTCGATCTCGCAGCGGGTCGCGCCGCTGTGCCGCACGGTGTTGGTGACGCCTTCGCGCACGACCCAGCCGAGCAGCGCGCTCGCCTGCGGGGGCAGCGGCGGGCCGGACTCGCGTACGACGGGTTCGATGCCGGCGGCCTCCAGGGCGGACCGGGCGCGGTCCAGCTCGGTGCTCAGACTGCCCTCGCGGTAGCCGGTGACCGCCTCGCGGATCTCGGTGAGCGCCTGGCGGCCCACCGCCTCGATGTCGGCGGTCTGGGCCAGCGCCGCGTCGAGGTCGCGCGGCGCGAGCCGCCGTACCGCCTCCGCCTTGACCACGATCACCGACAGGGTGTGGCCGAGCAGGTCGTGCAGGTCCCGGGAGAAGCGCAGGCGTTCCTTCTCCACGGCGGTGCGGGCCAGCTCCTGGCGGGTCGCGTCGAGCTGCTTGACGGTGTCGAAGAGGCTCAGGACGGTGGCGGTGACCATGCCGGAGAGGAAGGTGCCGTAGCCGATGGCGGCGGCCTCCCAGTGGTCGCCGACGAGCCGGCCCGCGATGGTGCCCGCGGAGCCGCTGAGGACGAACAGCAGGATGAAGTGGGGCTTGCCGCGGATGGCCCGGACCGCGCCGGAGGCCAGGGACAGGAGCGGGAAGAAGAGCAGCCAGGAGTGGCCGAAGGTGATCGAGATGGCGTAGGTGACGGCGGTCAGGGCGGCGAGGCCGTACACGGGGACGCGGGAGTCGCGGTAGCGGGGGTTGAAGGCCGAGAAGACGACGAAGATGTAGATCGAGTTGAAGGCGAGCAGGCCGAGGCCCGCCAGCCAGGTGTTCTGCGACTTGCCGCTGATGATGTTGGACAGGGCGCCGACACCCATCAGCAGCCACGGCAGGAAGGTGAAGGCGCGCGGGCCCTTGTCCTTGGCGGAGGTGTCCTTGGCGGGGGCGCTCCCGTCGCTCGTCCCGGCCCCGACGGCCCTGTGCGGCTCGATGGGTACGTCGAACAGGCCGGACCAGCCCGGCCGGGGCTGCTCACGGGGGCGGCGCCGGCCGGGCCGGGCCCGCCCGCCGCACGCGTCCTGCGCCTCCTGACCGTCTCGCCCGTCCCGTCCGTCCGCTTCGGTCTGCCGGTTCCTGCGCACGTTCCGTACTGCCTCTTCCCTGTTCCGCGCCGCTGTCCGCGCTCTGCCGACGACGCTATCGACGCCGTCCGCGGCCTCGGCAGGGGTGAATGTACGCGGTCGGTACCGACAAATGTCACAGAGACGGGCGGTGGGTGCACCGCGCCTACCTGACGGTGCGTCAGGGGGTTCCGGGCTCCCGCCGGATCGGCTATACATGGGAGCCGTCGGATAGAACGCGTTCTAGAACGGCGGGCCGGGCGCCGTGGCCGGCCCCGTACCGCCCGGACCGCCGACGCGACGGCCGACCGCAGGCGACCCCGGCACGGCCGACGGTGCGGACGGCCGGGCCGGGGTCTTCCCACCGTGGTGAAGGAGCAGCAGCCCCATGCCCATCGACGCCGCCAAGGCCACCTCCGCCGAGCCGCGGACCACCGAACTCGCCTGGGAGCCGAAGGACGTCCTGCTCTACCACCTGGGCATCGGCGCCGGCGTGCCCGCCACCGACCCCGGCGAGCTGCGCTACACCCTGGAGAGCAAGCTGCACGTACTGCCCAGCTTCGCGACGGTGGCGGGCGGCGGCATGGCACTGGCCGGCGGCCTGTCCGCGCCCGGCATCGACGTGGACCTGGCCGCCGTCCTGCACGGTGGCCAGACCGTGACCGTGCACCGGCCCCTGCCCGTACGGGGCCGGGCCGTCCAGACGTCCACCGTGCCCGCCGTGTACGACAAGGGGAAGGCCGCGGTCATCGTGCTGCGCTCCGAGACGGCCGACGACGACGGGCCGCTGTGGACGTGCGACACGCAGATCTTCGTCAAGGGGGAGGGCGGCTTCGGCGGGGAGCGGGGCCCGTCCAGCCGGCGGAAGCTTCCCGAGCGCGCGCCGGACCGCACCGTCGAACGGCCCGTACGGGAGGACCAGGCCCTGCTCTACCGCCTGTCCGGCGACTGGAACCCCCTGCACGCCGACCCCGACTTCGCCAAGCTGGCCGGCTTCGACCGGCCGATCCTGCACGGGCTGTGCACCTACGGCATCACGCTGAAGGCGGTGGTGGACGAGGTGCTGGACGGCGACGTGGCGCGCGTCACCGCGTACACGACCCGGTTCGCCGGGGTGGTCTTCCCCGGCGAGACGCTGCGCGTCCGCATGTGGCGGGAGCCGGAGCGGGTCCTGGTGTCGGTCACGGCGGCCGACCGGGAGGACGCGCCGGTCCTGGCGGACACCGCCGTCGAGACCGGCCCGCCGGGTGTGTGAGGACAGGCCCGGCCGCACATGACCACCCCACTCTGGCCGCCCCGCGAAGGGAGCGCACATGCGCGCAGCGATTCAGCACCAGACAGGGCAGGACAAGCTGGAAGTCGTCGACGGTATCGAGGCGGTCGGGTTCGGCCCGGGAAAGGTCCGTATCCGCATCCGGGCCACCGGGCTGTGCCACTCCGACCTGTCCGCGATGAGCGGGGTGCTGCCGCAGCCCGCCCCGTTCGTCCCCGGACACGAGGGCGCGGGCGAGGTCCTGGAGGTGGGTGACGGCGTCGCGGGCCTGTCGGCGGGCGACCGGGTGCTGATGTGCTGGCTGCCCGCCTGCGGTACGTGTCCGTCCTGCAAGCGCGGCCAGACCCACCTGTGCCTGGCCGGGTTCATGAACGCCGGCACCCCCAACTTCCGCCGCCCCGGAGCCGACCCGTCCGAGGTCTTCGGCTTCGCGGGCACCGGCACCTTCGCGGAGGAGGTGGTGGTCGCCGCCAACTGCGCCGTACCGATCCCGGACGACGTGCCGTACGAGATCGCGGCGCTGATCGGGTGCGGGGTGACGACGGGGCTGGGCGCCGCGCTGAACACCGCGCGGGTGGCACCCGGCTCGTCGGTCGCCGTCATCGGCTGCGGCGGCGTGGGGATCTCCGCCGTCCAGGGCGCGCGGGTGTGCGGGGCTACGTCGATCGTCGCGGTGGACCCGGTGGAGACGCGGCGCGAGGCGGCGCTGCGCTTCGGCGCCACGGAAGCGGTCGCCCCGGAGGCGCTGGCCGACGCCGTACAGCGGATCACCGCCGGTGAAGGCTTCGACTACGTCTTCGAGGTCGTCGGCAAGTCCGCCACCGCGCGCACCGCCTACGAGGCGACGCGGCGCGGCGGCACCCTCTGCGTCGTCGGTGCCGGGGCGATGGACGACCACTTCCAGGTCAACATGTTCGAGCTGTTCTTCGACGAGAAGCGCATTCTGCCGTCGCTGTACGGGGGCGGGGACGTGCTGCGCTCCTACGAGCGGGCCGTCGCCCTGTGGCGGGCGGGCCGCATCGACCTGGCGGGGCTGATCACCCACCGGGTGCGGCTCACCGAGATCAACGAGGCGCTGGAGCAGATGCGCACCGGCGTCGCGCTCCGTACGTGCGTCGAGATGTGACCCGTCCCGGCGCGGGTGGCACGCCCCCGACGAACGAGAGGAAGCCGAGAACGTGACTCTTCCCACCGAACGGCCGCTCGACGGCCTGACCGCGATCGTCACCGGGGCGGGCCGCGGCCTGGGCCGGGCGGAGGCGCTGGAACTCGCCCGGCTCGGCGCGGCCGTCGTCGTCAACGACTACGGGCAGCCCGGCCGCGACGGCTCCGGCGCCGCGTCGGCGGCCCCGGCCGAGGAGACCGCCGCCGAGATCCGCGCGGCGGGCGGCGAGGCCGTCGCGCACGTCGGCGACGTCGCCGACCACGAGACGGCCCGCGGCCTGGTCCGGGAGGCCGTGGACCGCTGGGGCAAGCTGGACGTGCTGGTCAACAACGCGGGCATCCTGCGTGACCGGATGGTGTTCTCCATGACGGAGGACGAGTGGGACTCGGTGATCCGCGTCCACCTCAAGGGCCACTTCAACACCACGCATTTCGCCGCCGCCCACTGGCGCGAACGCTCCAAGGCCGCCGGTGCCGCCGTGTACGGGCGGATCGTCAACACTTCGTCCGAGGCGTTCCTCGCGGGCTCGGCGGGCCAGCCCAACTACGCGGCGGCCAAGGGCGGCATCGTCGGCCTCACCACCTCCTCGGCGCTCGCCCTGGCCAAGTACGGGGTCACCGTCAACGCCATCTGCCCGCGCGCCCGTACCCGGATGACCGAGGACGTCTTCGCCGGGTTCGAGGTGCCGGGGAGGGGGCCCTCGACGCGCTGGCCCCCGAGCACGTCGCGCCCCTCGTCGGCTACCTGGCCTCGCCCGCAGCGGCGCGGGTCAACGGGCAACTGCTCGTGGTGCACGGCGGCATGGTCGCGGTGGTCGAACGGCCCAGGGTGGCCGCGCAGTTCGACACCGCGAAGGACGCTTTCACGTACGCGGAGCTGGACGGCGTCCTGACGCCGTACTACGCGGAGCGCCCGCCGGACGAGACGTTCGCGGCGGCGGAGGTGCTCGGCCTCAAGCGGAGGTGAGTCCTCCGGCCCCCTGACACACCCGACGGCCGTGCCCGCCGTGCCCCTGACCGGGCGGCACGGAGGTCACGGCCGTCGCGTGGCGCGCGGCCCGGGGCGGGCGGGCCCCACGGGCCCGGAGCGGCCCCGGAGGCCCGGACGCGGGCTCTCGGGCGTCCCGCGGCTACTGGTCCCGGCGGTGCCTGCCGTTCGGGGACGCGGCGGTGTCCTCCGAGGCGGCCGGGCCACGGTGTTTGCCGGCGCCTGCCGCCGCGGCGGCCCGGTCGGCGTCCTGCCTGCGCGCCTGGGTCGTATCGGTTCGGGCTTCGGACATGTGGGGAGTCACTCCGTCGGATCGCTTACGGCGGTACGCGTCGGACCTCTCCCAGTCACCACTGGGACCCAGTCACCGCTGGGACCCAGTCACCGCTGGGACCCAGTCACCGCTGGGACCCAGTCGCCACTGGGACCCAGTCACCACTGGGAAGTGCCGCGGCGAGATGCCGTCGGCGGCCGGTCGACCGCCGATCCTAACGAAGCGAACGATCTTGCTCTACCGGGCTTCCCGGGCCGCCAGCGGCGCCTGTTGCAGCGGCACCGGTCTGCACGGAGAGGGATGCGCGGACGCGCCGTACGGTTCCAGGGTCACGGGTTCCGCTTGTGTGAATGGTGTGGAGGGAGCGGGCGGTGGCGGCGTACGGACGTGCAGCCCCGCGGGAGTTGAGGGGATACGTACCCATCGTGCGGCTCTGACCGGAAAACCGGCGGGCGTCGGATCACCGGAGGAAGCGCCGGACGGACCACCGGACGGACCACCGGAGGCACCGGGCACGGCAGGCGGCTCCGCGCGACGCCCGGCGCCCGCGGACAGCACGACGGGCGCGGCATCCCGGGGCTGCGCCCCCGTGGCCGCCGCCGGCAGCCGGGCCACCCCGCACGGCACCGCCGGTGTCTCGAACGGCAGCCGCAGTTCGCCGTCCGCCGTCCACAGCCCGGTGCCCGCCAGCCACCCGCGCGGCGGCGGCAACTGGCGCAGTCGGCGCTCCGCCGGCCGCCAGACGCCCAGCCAGGTCCCGGCGGCCGCGTCCACACGGAACGCCACCGCGCAGCTCTCCGGCGCCAGCGCCTGCCCCGACTGCACGGCGAACGGCCGCAGCGCCGCGTCCGGCAGCCGCAGGCACTCCGGGAAGCGCACCGGCAGCGCGCTGCCCAGCACGCCCCAGCCCAGCCGGTCGTGCCCCGCCGCGTCCGACCGCAGCACCAGCAGCCCGCTGTCCGGGTCGGCCAGCAGCAGCCGGTCGTTGCTCTCCTCGGTGATCTGGAGCAGCGGGCTGACCTCGCCGCCGCGCTCCAGATCGACCGCCACCGTCTTGGTGCGCCCCGCCACCTCCTGGTCCAGGGCCAGCAGCCGGCCCGTACGGTCCAGCCAGACGCCGCCCGTGCAACGGCCCTCGATCTCGGCGACGCAGGCGGGCACGGAGCGCGCCCGGCCGGGAACGGTGGACGGCCGCCCGTCGTGCACCAGCCACAGCACGGTGGAGCGCTCGCCGGGCGCCAGCGCGTACGCGCGCGAGCCGCACGGCGCGGCGGGCAGCAGCGTCAGCTCCGCCGTCTCGACGGCGCCGAGCGGCAGCTCGCCGGTGCCCGGGCCGGTCGGGTACAGCAGGCCGAGCGTGCAGCGGTCCGCGACCCGGCGCCGGATCAGCACCCGGCCGTCCGTCAGGGGCAGCAGCCCGGTGTCCGCCTCCTCGGGCTGGTGGCCGGGCAGGGGGACCGCGTACGGCTCGGGGCCCGCCAGCGTCCAGCGCTCGGGGTACCAGCTCCCGGTGCTGCGGTGCCGCGCGAGCCGGGCGGCGTAGGAGCCGTCGGCGGCGATCGTCAGCGCCGCGCCGTGCTGCCGGGTTTCCGGCGTCGCGGCGTCCTCGGTGACACAGGCTGTCATCGAGTGCTCACCTCCAGTCAGTGCGGTCGAAGCTAGTTTTCGCACTCTCAAACGAGGAGAGAAGGTTGCGGCACTTCACGCGAAAGAGTGGCTGATGTCCGGTTCGCCTTGAGGTGCGAGGGGTGATTGTGCTTTGTGCGGCGGGACGGGGCGGCGGCGGGAGCGGCCACGACGCCGGAGGGCCCCCGGCGGCCCCGGTGCCCGCCGTACGCCTCGGCGGCCGCGGCGCTCCCGGCCTGCCGGGCCGCCGCCCGAAGCGGCCCGGCGCGGTGGTGCGGCTGGGAGGTAACCTTCCCCCGTGCCCGTACTGTCTGAAGTCCTTGCCGCGCTCGACGCCCTCTGGCCCCCCGAGCGGGCCGCGTCGTGGGACGCCGTCGGCACGGTCTGCGGTGATCCGGACGCCGAGGTGCGCCGGGTCCTGTTCGCCGTCGACCCCGTCCAGGAGATCGCCGACGAGGCGGTCCGGCTCGGCGCCGACCTGCTCGTCACGCACCATCCGCTCTACCTGCGCGGTACGACCACGGTCGCGGCCGGCACCTTCAAGGGCCGCGTCGTGCACACGCTGATCAAGAACGATGTCGCGCTGCACGTCGCGCACACCAACGCCGACACCGCCGACCCCGGCGTCTCCGACGCCCTGGCCGGCGCGCTGGACCTGCGGATTCTGCGTCCGCTGGTGCCGGACGAGACCGACGCCCACGGCCGCCGCGGCCTGGGACGGATCTGCGAGCTGCCGCACCCGATGACGCTCGCGGAGTTCGGCCCGTACGCCGCCGCCCGGCTGCCCGCCACCGCGCAGGGTGTCCGGATCGCCGGCGACCCGGACCGTACGATCCGCACGGTCGCCGTCTCCGGCGGCTCCGGCGACAGCCTCTTCGACGACGTACGGGCGGCCGGTGTGGACGCGTTCCTCACCGCCGACCTGCGCCACCACCCCGCCTCCGAGGCGACCCAGAAGAGCCCGCTGGCACTGCTGGACGCCGCGCACTGGGCCACCGAGTGGCCCTGGTGCGAGCAGGCCGCGGCCCAGCTCGACGAGATTTCCGACCGGCACGGCTGGAACCTGCGCACCCACGTGTCGCGCACGGTCACCGACCCCTGGACCGCCCACGCGGCGTCCGATGCCCGCACGACCCCGACGAACACATCAGGAGCCCCCCGCTGAACGCCGCGCCCGCCGACCAGATCCGCCTCCTCGACGTCCAGGCCCTGGACGTGAGGCTCAGCCAGCTCGCGCACAAGCGCAGGACCCTTCCCGAGCTGGCCGAGATCCAGACCCTGGAGGGCGACCTCACCCAGCAGCGCGACCTGCTCGTCGCCGCGCAGACCGAGGAGAGCGACACCACCCGCGAGCAGACCAAGGCGGAGCAGGACGTGGACCAGGTGCGCCAGCGCGCCGCCCGCGACCAGCAGCGCCTGGACTCCGGCACCAGCACCTCGCCCAAGGACCTGGAGAACCTCCAGCGGGAGATCGCCTCCTCGCCAAGCGCCAGGGTGACCTGGAGGACGTCGTCCTGGAGGTCATGGAGCGCCGCGAGTCCGCCCAGGAGCGGGTCACCGAGCTGACCGGACGCGTGGAGTCCGTCCAGGCCAAGGTCAACGACGCCACCGCCCGCCGGGACGCCGCCTGGGCCGAGATCGACGCCGAGGCCGACACGGTCCGCAAGGAGCGCGAGCTGACCGTCGCCGACATCCCGGCCGACCTGCTCAAGCTCTACGACCGGCTGCGCGAGAAGCAGGGCGGCCTCGGCGCCGCCCGCCTCTACCAGCGCCGCTGCGAGGGCTGCCGCCTGGAGCTGGACATCACCGAGCTGAACGACGTGCGCAGCGCGCCCGCCGACAAGGTCGTGCGCTGCGAGAACTGCAGCCGCATCCTGGTGCGCACGCCCGACTCGGGCCTGTAGACCGTGGCCCGTACGTTCGTCGTCGAGGCCGACGGCGGGTCCCGGGGCAACCCGGGGCCCGCGGGCTACGGCGCGGTCGTCATCGACCCGGAGACCGGGCAGGCGCTCGCCGAGGCCGCCGAGTACATCGGTACGGCGACCAACAACGTCGCCGAGTACCGGGGCCTGGTCGCCGGCCTGCGCGCCGCGTACGCGCTGGACCCGGAGGCGGACGTCCGGGTGCGGATGGACTCCAAGCTCGTCGTGGAGCAGATGTCCGGGCGCTGGAAGATCAAGCACCCGGACATGCGGCCGCTGGCGGCGGAGGCGCGGAGCGTCTTCCCGCCCGCGCGGGTGACGTACGAGTGGATCCCGCGCGAGGAGAACAAGCACGCCGACCGGCTCGCCAACGAGGCGATGGACGCGGGCAAGGCGGGCCGGCAGTGGGAGCCGCGGGACTCGCGGGCCGAACTGGACGCGGGCGGTCCGGCGCGCAGTGCCGCCGCCCGCGCGGCCGACGCGGCGGCGGAGGCCGCGGAGACCGGGGCGGCCGACGAGCCCAAGGCGCCGCCGGCCGGCTGGGCGCCCGCCGACCTGGGCGCGCCGACCACCCTCGTCCTGCTGCGGCACGGCGAGACCGCGCTGACACCGCAGAAGCGGTTCTCCGGCAGCGGCGGCTCCGACCCGGAGCTGTCCGAGGCCGGCCACCGGCAGGCCGAAGCGGTCGCCGCCGCGCTCGCCGCCCGCGGCACCGTCCAGGCCGTCGTCAGCTCGCCCCTCAAGCGCTGCCGGCAGACGGCCGAGACCGTCGCGGCCCGCCTCGGCCTGGACGTACGCGTCGACGAGGGCCTGCGCGAGACCGACTTCGGCGCCTGGGAGGGCCTGACCTTCGCCGAGGTCCAGGAGCGCCACCCCGAGGACCTCACCGCCTGGCTCGGCTCCGCCAAGGCCGCGCCCACCGGCGGCGAGTCCTTCGCCTCCGTCGCGCGCCGCGTAGCCCTCTCCCGCGACAAGCTGCTGGCCCGGTACGCGGGCCGCACGGTGCTGCTGGTCACCCACGTCACCCCGGTCAAGACGCTGGTACGGCTGGCCCTCGGCGCCCCGCCGGAGGCCCTGTTCCGGATGGAACTCTCCGCCGCGTCCCTGTCGGCCGTCGCGTACTACGCCGACGGGAACGCGTCGGTACGGTTGTTGAACGAGACGGCGCATCTGCGGTGACGCAGCGGACCGTGCGCCCCTGAGGCGTCCCTGAGGAACCTCACCGCCTGTGTGCCCCAGAAGGGCCGCGGGCGGTTTTCCGTATCGCCGGTCGGTTTTTTCCGGGCTGTTGCCGACCTGCCGCCCGTCTTTTCCAGCCCCGTTCATCTGGCGTGTTCCCTGCGCTTTTCTTCGCTGCGGGGCCGGTTCAGGCTGCTGGCTTGATTGGTTCCTTGTAACCCGCACACCGGTTTCATAGCGTCGCTCGCACACCACGGCGCGATCGCGCCTTTTCCCTCGCCTCATGCGTGAATTCCGCATGCCTGTACGGAGGTTGGTATGCCCAGCGAGTACACCGAGCCCGTCGAGATTTCCCCGTCCGTCGCGGAGGCCAACCGGAAGGCCGCGGAGCGCCTTCGGGAGCGCGGTTCGCAGGACTTCGAGGACGCGCAGCGGGGCTGCTGGCGGTGCCGGACGTACCGGCGATCCATTCCCGGTCGGACAGCGGCAAGGTGGTGTGGAGCTTCACGGCGTACGACTTCCTCACCGACGGCGACGAGCAGGCGCCCCCGACCGTCAACCCGAGTCTGTGGCGCCAAGGTCAGCTCACCGCGGTGGCCGGGCTGTTCCAGGTCACCTCAGGCGCCCGCGGCGGCGTCCACCAGGTGCGCGGCTACGACCTGTCCAACATGACGATCATCGAGGGCGATCGCGGGATCATCGTCATCGACCCGCTGGCCTGCTACGAGACCGCACAGGCCGCCCTGAAGCTGTACCGCGACACCACCGGGAACCGGAACCCGGTCAGCGCGCTGATCTACACCCACAGCCACGTCGACCACTTCGGCGGCGCCCGCGGCCTGTTCGCCGAGCGGAACGACGAGATCCCCGCCGACCTCGCGGTCCTCGCGCCCGACGGGTTCCTGGAGCACGCCGTCAGCGAGAACGTCTACGCGGGCCCGGCGATGCAGCGCCGCGCCGAGTACATGTACGCGGCGGGGCTGGACAAGAGCCCGTACGCGCAGATCGGTTCGGGCCTGGGCCTGACCGTCTCCACCGGCGAGGTCACCCTGCTGCCGCCGACCGACTGCATCGGCGGTGGCCAGGCCGTCGCGGGCGACGACTGGTCGCCCGCCGACGTCATCCCGTGGCGGGCGGGGCTGCACCGCCGCGTCATCGACGGCGTACGGCTGCTCTTCCAGCTCACGCCCGGCACCGAGGCGCCCGCGGAGATGAACATCTACCTCCCCGAGCTGCGGACCCTGTGCATGGCCGAGAACGCCACCCACAACCTGCACAACATCCTCAGCCTGCGCGGCGCCCAGGTGCGGGACGCGCACGCCTGGGCGAAATACCTCACCGACGCGATCCAGACCTTCGGCGAGCACACCGAAGTGGAATTCGCCTCGCACCACTGGCCGCGCTGGGGCAAGGAAAGCATTCTCGAATTCCTCAGCAATCAGCGGGACATGTACGCGTACCTCAACGACCAGACGCTGCGGCTCGTCAACCGCGGATACACGGGCATCGAGATCGCCGAAGAACTCCGGCACCTCCCCGCCGGTCTCGCCGAGCACTGGTACAACCAGGGCTACTACGGCTCGCTCAGTCACAACTTCAAGGCCGTGTACCAGCGGTACATGGGCTGGTTCGACGGAAATCCCGCCCACCTGTGGAATGTGCCGCCGACAGTCGCCGGTACGCGCTACGTGGCGGCGATGGGCGGCGCCGAGGCCGTCGTACGGAAGGCGCAGGAGGCGTACGACGGGCACGAGAGCGACCCGGACGCGTACCGCTGGGTCGTGGAACTGCTCAACCACGTCATCTTCGCCGACCCCGCCACCGTCCCCGAGAAGGCGGTCCAGGACGCCAAGGCACTCCAGATCAAGGCCTTCGCGCAGCTCGGCTACGGCGCCGAGAACGGGCCGTGGCGCAACTTCTACCTGACCGGCGCGGACGAACTGCGCCACGGCCCGCAGGAGCCCACCAGCAAGGGCGCCCCCGACCTGGTCCGCAGCATGACCCTGGAACAGGTCTTCGCGGCGATGGCCCGCAGCGTGGACGGGCCGAAGGCGGCACAGGAACAGCGCGCCGCGATCGTCCTCCAGTGGCAGTTCACGGACACCGGGCAGGAGTGCACCACCACGCTGCGCAACGGCGTTCTGGTGTACGTGGACGGCAAGGACCTGTACGCGGGCAAGCCGCAGGCCACCATCTCCCTGACCCGGGCGGCGTTCGACTCGCTGATCCTCGAAGGCCCGCTGTTCCGGCGGAACTTCGACGCGGCGGTCAAGGCGGGCAGCATCCGCGTCGACGACCAGCCGGCGGCGGACACCGTCTTCGGCTACCTGACGGTGCCGGACCCGTCGTTCCCGATCGTCACGCCGTAGCACCTGCGGGCCCGCACCGCCGCGGCGTCGCCCTCAGCGCAACGCCGCGGCCTCGCGGGCCAGCCGCTCCACCCGGCCCCAGTCCTTGGCGCGCAGCGCGTCGGCCGGCAGCATCCACGTACCGCCCACGCAGCCCACGTTCGGCAGCGCCAGGTAGTCGGGCGCGGAGGCCAGGCCGATGCCGCCGGTCGGGCAGAACCGGGCCCGGGGGAGCGGCGAGGCGAGCGACTTCAGGTACGCGGTGCCGCCCGCGGCCTCCGCCGGGAAGAACTTCATCTCGGTCACGCCCTCGTCGAGCAGCGTCACCACCTCCGACGCCGTCGAGACACCCGGCAGGAACGGCAGGCCGCTGGCCTTCATCGCGGCCAGCAGCCGCGGCGACCACCCCGGGCTGACGAGGAAGCGGGCGCCCGCCGCGACGGCCGTCTCCACGTGCCCCGGGGTCAGGACCGTACCGGCGCCGACGACCGCCTCCGGGACCGCGTCGGCGATGGCCCGTATCGCCCGCGGCGCGGCCGCCGTACGCAGCGTCACCTCGATGGCGGGCAGCCCGCCCGCCACGAGCGCGCGGGCGAGCGGGACGGCGTCGGCCGCGTCGTCGAGGACCACGACCGGGATCACGGGGGCGAGGCCCAGTACGGAGGGCGGGGCGGCGGGGGAGGGGGCAGCGTCAGTCACGGGCCCATAGTGCGCCCGCCGCACAGCATCCGCAACGACTGTTGCAAATACTGCAACGCGGCGGTCTGAGTGAGTGGGGACGTACCCTCCGCCCCCAGTCCCTCCCCTACAACTCCCTCACCACCACATCGATCGCCCACGCCTTGCCCGCCTTCGCCGGCGCCTCGGCCTCCACCACGTACCCGAGGTCGCCCAGCGCCTCGACCAGCTCCGCCGGGCCGTCCGGCGTCCGCCCCTCGGTCAGCAGGTCTCGGACCAGCCGCCCCTTCGTCGCCTTGTTGAAGTGGCTCACCACCGACCGCTTCTCGACACCGTTCACGATCTTCGACTGGAGCACCCGCACCGTCGCCGTACGGCCCGCGACCTCACCCTTCGGCTTCCAGGCCGTCGCGTACGCCGCCGACCGCAGGTCGAGGACCAGCCCGTCCCCGGCGGCCGCGGGCAGCACCTCGGCCATCGGCGCCCGCCAGTACGCGCCCAGCGCGCCCAGGCCCGGCAGCTTGACCCCCATCGAACAGCGGTACGACGGGATCCGGTCGCCCACCCGTACCGCGCCCCACAGTCCCGAGAACACCAGCAGTGACGACCCGGCCAGGCGCCGCGCCGCCGCGTCCAGCGTGGCGAGCCCCAGCGCGTCGTACAGCACGCCCGTGTAGATCTCCCCGGCCGGCCGCGTCCCGGCCTCGCGCAGCCCGGCGTTCTTGGCGATCTCGCCCTTGAGGCCGTCACTCAGCCCCAGGACCTCCTGCGCCTTCGTCTCGTCCGCCGCGCACAGCCCCACCAGCTCTTCGAGGACCGCCTCCCGCGCCGGGCCCAGCCCGGGCAGCGACAGCGCCCCCAGGTCCAACGGCTTCCCGCCCCCGGACGCGGCCTTCCCTTCGGACGGCGGCAACAACACGAGCACGCGCTTCTCCTTAGCCTTCTGTGCACTGGCCCCGCCACTTTACGGTTCGCCGCACGGACGGGCCGCAGCCCGAGGGGGCCCGCCCCGGCGCCCCTTTCGTCGCCTCCCCAGAACTCCCGCCGCAGCCCTCCCGCCGCCGCCTCCGAACACCCCCTTCCCCCTCAGCCCTCCCACCCTGACGTGCCCCCGCCCCCCAACCGCCCTACGCTCAAAAGCATGCCCCGCCGCCACCTCCGCGTGACCGCCGCAGCCGAGGCGCCCGTGCGTGCCGCGCTACGGGAACTGCGGGCGCGACTGGACATCCCCCAGACGTTCCCGCCCTCCGCGCAGGCCGAGGCGGACAGTGCCGCGCGCTGGCCGCACCCGCCCGCCGACACCGCCGCCACCGACGCGACCGACATCCCGCTGTTCACCGTCGACCCACCCGGCTCGATGGACCTCGACCAGGCGATGTATCTCTCCCGGCGCCCCGGCGGCGGCTACCGCGTCGACTACGCCATCGCCGATGTGGCCTCCTTCGTCACCCCCGGCGGCGCGCTGGACGCCGAGGCGCACCGCCGCGTGACGACCCTCTACTTCCCCGACGGACACGTCCCGCTGCACCCACCCGTCCTCGGCGAGGGCGCCGCCAGCCTGCTCCCCGACGAGGACCGCCCCGCCGTCCTGTGGCGGCTCGACCTCGACGCGGACGGCGCGCTGCGCTCGACGGACGTACGCCGGGCCCTCGTCCGCTCCCGGGCCCGCCTGGACTACGAAGGCGTGCAGCACGCCATCGACTCCGGCACCGCCGAGGAGCCCCTCTCCCTCCTCCGTACGATCGGACGCCTCCGCGAGGAGCAGGAGGCCGCCCGCGGCGGCATCTCCCTCAACGTCCCCGAGCAGGAGATCGTCGAGCACCCGGACGGCTACGCCCTCACCTACCGCGCCCCGCGCCCCGCCGACGCCTGGAACGCCCAGATATCCCTGCTCACCGGCATGGCAGCGGCCGAGCTGATGCTCGCCTCCGGCACCGGCGTCCTGCGGACGCTCCCCACCGCCCCGGACGGCGCCGTCGCCCGCCTGCGCCGCACCGCCCACGCCCTCGGCGTCGACTGGCCGCACCACACCTCGTACGCCGCCCTCATCCGCACCCTCGACCCCGCCCGCACCACCCACGCCGCCTTCCTCCAGGACTGCACGGCCCTGCTGCGCGGCGCCGGCTACACCGTCTTCGACGGCGACCCGCCGACCCCGGAACACGCCCGGCACGCCGCCGTCGCCGCCCCGTACGCGCACGTCACCGCGCCGCTGCGACGCCTCGCCGACCGCTACGGCGCCGAACTGTGCCTGGCCGCGGCGGCCGGCAGGGAACCGCCCGACTGGGTCCGTACGGCACTGCCCGCCCTGCCCGGCGAGATGACGGAGGGCGGCCGCCGGGCCGCCCGGGTCGAGCGGGAGTGCGTCGACCTCGTCGAGGCGGCCCTGATGCGGGACCGGCTGGGCGAGACCTTCGACGGCTATGTGGTCGACGTCCAGGACGGCCGGCCGGACCGGGGCACGGTGCACCTGGACGACCCGGCCGTGATCGGCCGTATCGACGGCGGCGAGCAGGTTCCGCGGCTGCCGCTGGGCCGGCGCCTGCGCGTCCGCCTCACCGAAGCGGACCCGGGCCGCGCCCCGGTCCGCTTCACACCGGCGTGACCGTGTCCCGGCCCCTGCCGCCCTCGCCCTGGCCGTCCCGCTCCCGTCCTTCCTCTCGCTCTTCGGCCCGCCGGGCCAGCGCCTCCCGTACGGCGGCGACCGCGGCCCGGCCCTCGTCCGCGTGGAAGCGCACGGTACGGGCCTCCACCCGCTGCCCCAGCAGCTTCACGGCGGTGACCGGCTCGGTCAGCTCGACCGTCACACAGGTCTGCGCCGCCACCGCCACCTCCAGCACACCGTCCCGCTCCTGCGCCTGCCGCCCGGCCGTCTCCGTCTTCGGGAACCGCAGGTCGTAGCGGACGGACGCGATCCGCTCCAGCGGTATCCACACGTCCAGCAGCGCGCCGTTGCGCACGCGCAGCCCGGCGGGCCCCACGACGTGCGGCCGGGTCACGGCGGCGGCCTGGAAGCCCAGCACCATGGCCAGGGTGTAGAGGTCCAACGCCAGCATGATCCAGTGCGCGACCGGCAACCCGGCGAGCAGAAACGTGACGCCGACCGTCTCCACCGCGCACACGAACACGAACCCGTACAGCATCGGCGCCTGCGCCCGCGCATACCCGAGCGCCCGCTCCCCGGCGCCCACACCGTCCCGCCGCCGCGTCACCCACAGTCCCAGACTGGCCATCCACCGCTTCTCGTACGCCAGTAACCGCCGCCCGGTGCTTCCACCGCGTCCTTCGTCCACGTAACGCCCCCTCCCGATACGTTCCCGCACCCAGTAGAAACGTTGTCGCTACGACAAGGTCAAGCCCTCGTCGGCCGGGAGGTACCATGGTCCGCACGGCGGACGAGCCGGCCGGACGGCCGCGTGGGGATGCATCGCATCCTCCCGAGGAACGTCCGGGCTCCACAGGGCAGGGTGGTGGGTAACGCCCACCCGGGGTGACCCGCGGGACAGTGCCACAGAAAGCAGACCGCCGGTGCCGTAAGGCGCCGGTAAGGGTGAAACGGTGGTGTAAGAGACCACCAGCCTCCGAGGTGACTCGGAGGGCTAGGTAAACCCCACCCGGAGCAAGGTCAAGAGGAAACACCCCGGTGTTTCTGCGCGGACGACCGAGGGCGGCCCGCCCGAGTCCGCGGGTAGACCGCACGAGGCTGCCGGCAACGGCAGCCCTAGATGGATGGCCGTCTCCCGACGGGCCGCAAGGCCCGCCGGCGACAGAACCCGGCGTACAGGCCGACTCGTCCGCCCCACTTCCCCGCTTCGGCAGGCAGGTGGGGTGACCGGTGCCGAAGCTGTCCTTCACTCGCCGGACGGAGCGGAATCGCCTCACGCTCCGGGAGCGCGAGGCAGTACGGCACGCACCGGTCCCACGGCTCCCGTGCGAGGGCCGGGTCAGCTCTCCTCCGCGCTCCTGCGGACCTCCAGCGCTCGGGACAGGTCGTACGTCAGGTCGTTGACGGCGCGGCGCAGGGCGGCGGGCAGAGCGGGATGGGCCAGGAGGTTCTCCGCTGCCGTGAGGGTCTCGGGAGCGGCGGCGTGTCTGGGGTAGAGGTGTTTGATCAGGAGGTCGAGGGTCAGGTCGCCGTAGTGGGCTGCCGCGGCGGGGAGTTCGGTGAAGAAACGCTCGACGTACGGGGCGGTCAGGGCGGCCTGTTCGGGGTGCCAGAAGCCGTCGGCCAGGGCCAGCAGCTCGTAGTTGGAGACTTCCTCCGAGGAGAACAGCCGCTGCCAGGCGGCTTCCTTCGCGGCCGGGTCGGGCAGCGCCGCACGGCACTTCGCCACGCCCTCGTCCGCCCCCGAGCCGACGTCCGCGGCGTGCGCCGCCGTCAGCTCCCGCGGGCCCAGGGCGCCGAGCACGGTGAGCCGCAGCCGGATGCGCCAGGCCAGGTCGCTGCTGAGGTGCAGGCCGGCGGGGAGCGGGGCGGCCGGAGCCCCGGATCCGGTGCCGAGCCAGCGGCGCAGTTCGGCGGTGTCGTCGGTGAAGTCGACGAGCGCGCGGAAGAGGGTCAGCGCGGTCTGGTCCCCGGCCCCGGTGCGGGCGAGCCTTTCGCGGAGCGCGGCGGCGACGCGCGCGAGCGCGGCCGGCCGGCGGGCGGGGAGCAGGAAGCGGTCGGCGACATCGAAGCGGGCCTGCTCCAGCACCTCGGTCAGGATGGGCAGCTCCGGCTCCACGGCGACCATCACGGCCACCAGCGAGAGGTGCTCCTCGGCCGGGTGGGCGCCGTCCTGTACGGCCAGCAGCAGCGAGGCCCACACCATCGCCCGGTTGATCGGTGACAGGGCCGGGAGCAGGGCGGGCAGCGCGGCGAGCGAACGCTCGTCCAGGCGGATCTTGGCGTAGGTGAGGTCACCGTCGTTGAGCAGGGCCAGTTCGGGTGCGGGCAGGCCGACCAGGTCCGGTATCGCGGTGCGGTCGCCGTCGATCGCGGCGCGTACCAGGGCGGTTCGGCCATCGGCGGTGTAGAGGCCGATGCCGAGGGTGTGCGGACGCAGCACCGGGTGGCTGTCGGGCGCGCTCTGGTGGACGGTGGCCGAGGTGATCGTTCCGTCCCGCGTGGTCAGCTCCAGGCGCAGGGTGTTGACGTTGGCCGAGGTGAGCCAGAGGTCGGACCAGCGGTCGAGGTCGAGCCCGGCCTCGCCCGGGGCGGACCCGAGGGCGTCGAGGAAGTCCCGGTACGTGGCGGTCGAGTAGGCGTGCCGCTCGACGTAGGTACGCAGCCCCGCGCGCAGCGCCTCGTCGCCGATCACGGTGGCGAGCTGGCGGAGCGCGGAATGCCCCTTGAAGTAGGAGATGCGGTCCAGGTCGAGGAGGGCGGAGGCGACGTCCCGGGCCTGGAGGCTGACCGGGTGCGTGGACGGGCGCTGGTCGGCCGCGTACGCCTGGCCCTTGCGGCGGGCGGCGAACGTGGTCGGCGGGCCGGTGAAGCGAGTGACCTCGCTGGTGACCCGGTGGGCCAGGTAGTCGGCGAAGGTCTGCCCGAGCCAGAGGTCGTCCCACCAGGCGCTGGTGACGAGTCCGGCCATCCACATCAGGGAGATGCCGTGCGCGAGGACGACGGCCCTGGTCTCACGCTCGCTGTCCGTGGCGCCGGAGCTGAAGACATAACTCTCGCGCAGCAGCACCAGGCCGGGGTGGTCCAGGGACAGGACGCTGAACTCGGGGGCGAAGAGCTGGTCGAACGCGGGCAGGTGGTAGGGGGAGCCGAAGAGCCGGTGCCCCTCGTCCAGGCACTGACGGGTGACCTCGAAGAGTTCGCCGAGGTCGTCCTTCAAGGCATCGGCGAGGGAGGCCCGGCAGTGCAGGCCGAGCCGGGTGCCGCGGTGCTGTGCGTGGTACGAGGCGTACGGGCCGGCGGCCACCGTGGTCAGGTACGTCGCCTGCGGCGCGGTGGGGCCGGCGCGCCAGTGTCCGGGGCCGGTCTCGGTGGTCTCGCCGGTCGCCAGCACCCGCCAGTGCGCCGGGACGGTGATGTCGAAGGTGAAGGGCGCCTTGAGGTCCGGCTGGTCGAAGCAGGCGAAGATGCGCGGCGCCTGGTCGACGTAGGGGAAGCCGTAGACGTAGACCTCGCCGTCGGCGGGGTCGGTGTAGCGGTGCAGGCCCTCGTTGCTCCGGGAGTAGCGCATGTCGGCGGTGACGATCAGTTCGTTGTCGGCGGCGAGGCCGCCGAGGGGAACCGGCCGTCGGCCAGCCGGCCGGGGTCCAGAGCGGTGCCGTTGAGGGTGACGGAGCGCAGCGCCGACGGCCGCAGGTCGACGAAGGTTTCCTGCTCCGGCAGTTCTGACCGGAATCGAATGGTGGTGACGGAGCGGAACACCTCCTGACCGGTGAGGTCGAGAGCCACGTGATAGGAGTCCACGGCGACCGTGGCGGCACGGTCGGTCGCCTCGGTCTTGGTGAGACTGGGCATGTTCCACCTCTTTCAGCGGGGTGTCCCGCTGTGCAGACAAGGGTTCGAAGACGGCTGCGGCCCCCGGGGTGGGCAGTGGCGTGAACCCTTCGCTTGAGTAGGGCGCGGAAGGCCCCGGCGGGGCCGGGATAATTATTCGGGTGACGGTCTGTACACGTCAATGCAGCACATCAGGCGCTGGTCGGACCTAAACATTCCACTTTTGCGGGTAATTCCGTCGCGCCGTCCGCAGAGATTTGGCCGGTAGTGGACGGATGGATTCCGGCTGCGCTGTTCGAGCGCGGACATTCTTCAGTTGTACGTTGAAGGACCGGCCGCGCGCGGCTCCGCCGAGCGGCGGGCAGGACCCGGCGCGACCTCGCGGAACAGGCATGATGTGGGGTGGCGAGGAATCCGGACGGGGGCATTCCCGGGGGTTCCGGAGGGCATTGTTTTGAGATTTCTTTGCGTCACTCCCGCCACACCAGTCACTCTGACCACTCCCTCGACATTGCCCTGATGCCCTGGGTAGTCTCGATCCCTGCGTTCTGAGTCGCAAATTAGGTGATCTTCGGTCGTCGGCCGAGTGGGCGACCGAAAAGGCGTGGAGGGGAAGTCCGAGACGTGGGAAGTTCTGAAGACAACGAGGCGGGATTGCCGCTGCTGCTTCTTGTCGGGTCGGGAATGCAGCCTTATCGCGAGTATTTGCTCCGTTCGATCGGCAAGGAATTCCGTATTCACCTCTTCCACGAGTCGCAGCCGACGTGGGAGGTTCCGTACCTGGACGGCTCGACCGTTCTGGAGAACACCTGCGACGGCTTCGCCATGGCCGCCGAGGCGGGAAAGCTGCACGCCGCCACAGCCGTAAGCGGAGTGCTCTGCTGGGACGAGACGCGCATCCACGCCACCGCGTACGTGGCCGAGGCCCTCGGCCTGCCGAACGGTGATCCCGCGGTCATCTGGAGGCTGCGTGACAAGGCGCAGACGCGAGCGGCGCTGGACGTCGCCGGCGTGCCGCAACCGCGTTCCGTCCCCGTCGGCACCGTCGAACAGGCCCTCGCGGCCGCCGGACGGATGGGCTACCCGGTCGTCCTCAAGCCACGCGGGCTCGGCGCCAGCCTCGGCGTCATCACGGTGGACGACCCCGCCGCGCTGCGCGCGGGCTTCGGCTTCACCAGCTCCGTCGCACTGCCGGAGGGGGTCGTCTACAACTCCCCCGAGCCGTACCTGGTCGAGGAGTGTGTGCGCGGCGAGGAGATCAGTGTCGACGCGGTCGTGCACGACGGCGGGGTCACCCCCGTCTTCATCGGCCGCAAGGTCGTCGGATACCCGCCGTACGCCGAGGAGACCGGCCACTTCGTCGACGCGGCGGACCCGCTGCTGACCGACCCGGAGCTGTGCCGGGTGCTGTCCGAGGCGCACGCCGCGCTGGGCTTCACCGACGGCTGGACGCACACCGAGTTCATGCTCACCGCGGACGGGCCCAAGCTCATCGAGGTCAACGGCCGGCTCGGTGGCGACCTCATCCCCTGCCTCGGCCACCTGGCCACCGGCATCGACCCCGGCCTCGCGGCCGCCTCGGCGGCGTGCGGGCTGCCACCGGACCTGCGGGCGACCCGGCAGCAGGTCACCGCCGTCCGCTTCTTCTACGTGGACGACGAGGACACCACCCTCGGGGAGGTCGCCTTCCGGGGCGAACTCCCCCGGCCGTGGACCAGGCCGTGGTGGTGGCCCGGCCGGGCGCCGTGGTCTCGCCGCCGCCCAAGGGCACGGTGTGGGGACGCATCGCTTACGTGACGGTCGCCGCGCCCACCCGTACCGAGGCCCTCGCCGCACTGGACGCGGCGGAGTCGGCCCTGGTCGTCCGTACGGGCTGACGGCACCGCCGGTCCGTTCCGCGCGTCCCCGCGGTGCACGGCCGAGGGCCCGGGGCCCGCCACGGCCGACGCGCGAGGTGCCCTTCCCGGCCCGGTCCCGGGGACGCCGGGACCGGCACGTCCCGTATCCCTCCGCGCCGGCCGGCCGTGACCGCGTCCCGGCAGAAGCAATCAGCTGTACCTGTGCAGTCGCAGAGCAAGGTCCTTTCGCCGCAAACTCCACGCGGGAGAGCGCAAATGAGTCAGAAGGAAAGAGTCTTGGTATCGGCGATTCTCCCCGGAGAATCGCCCCGCTTCGTGCAACAGGACGAAGCGCATATCAGGCGCCTCGCCGAAACCGACAGCGAACTGCCCCCGATCCTGGTACACCGGCGCACCATGCGCGTCATCGACGGCAGCCACCGGCTGCGGGCGGCGCTGCTGCGACAGCGCGAGTACATCGACGTCGAGTTCTTCGACGGGACCGAGGCGGAAGCGTACGTGATGGGCATCCAGGCCAACACCGCGCACGGTCTGCCGCTCTCCCTGGCCGAGCGCAAGGCGGCCGCCGGCCGCGTCATCCAGCTCCAGCCCGAGCGGTCGGACCGGGTGATCGCCCGCATCACGGGACTGTCCGCCAAGACCGTCGGCGCCCTGCGCGGGCGTTCGAGTGAGGAAATCCGCAGCCGAACGCCCGGCTCGGCAGGGACGGCCGGGTCCGGCCGCTGAGCTTCGAGGAGGGGCGGCGCCGGGCACTGGCCGTCATCAAGGAGCGGCCGGACGCCACCGTACGGGAGATCGCCCGCGAGGCCGGGGTGTCCATCGGTACGGCGCACAGCCTGCGCGTGCAGGTCGAGCGGGGCCGGCCGGCCGAACCGGCGGACGGCGCGGAGACCGGGTGCCGGATCGACGCCTGCGCCGACCGCACCCCTCCGGACGAGGCGCAGGCCAAGAAAGCGCCGCCGCGCGACGTGGCACGCGTGGCGTACCCCTTGGACAACCGGCGGGCCCCGGACGTGACGTCGCGGATCTCCGGACCGGTCGGCGAGCCCGGGGAGCGGGGCAGCAGCCGCGGCTCCCGGGGACCGCCGGGGCGTGCGGCAGCCCGGTCTACGTGCGGATGGAAAGGCTCCAGCGCGATCCCTCGCTGCGCTTCTCCGAGCGGGGCAGGTCCATGCTGATCTGGCTGCGCCGGTGCCTGGTCACCGCGAACGAGGCCGAACTCGAACTCGGCGACCTGCCGCAGCACCTCCTGCCGACCGTGGCCGGCCTCGCCAAGGAATGCGCCGACGAATGGCAGCGGCTCGCCGGCGAGTTGAACAGCCGCACCCGTCAGCTCGACCTCCAGGACCTGAAATGATCATTCGGTTCGATCATGTGGGGGTGGCGACGGGCGATCCGGCGGCGGCGGGGCACCTGCTCTCCGACCTCGGGCTCGTCAGGTCGGACACGGGTACGGCAGAGGCGTACGGCGTCAGTTGTGACTTCTGGTCACCGGGCGCGGACGCGACGGGGGCCGCGGTGGAGCTGGTCGCACCGCTGTGCGCCACCGCGGCGGTCCAGGGCCACCTCGACCGCCACGGACCGGGGCTGTACCACGTGGCCTTCGAGGTCGACGACGTACAGGCCGAGCTGGACCGGCTGCGGACGGACGGATTCGTACCGGTCGACACGGAGCCGAAGGCCGGTGCGCGCCCGGGTATGCGGGTCGCGTTCGTCTACGCCAAGCGGCCCGCCGGCCTGCTCGTCGAACTGGTGCAGTACGACCGGGCGGAGCGGCCGGCATGAGGGCCGCGATCGCCGGCGGCGGGCTGGCCGGGGCGGCTCTCGGCTGGCGTCTGGCGCAGCGCGGCGTGTCGGTGACGGTGTTCGTGGCGGGAGCGGGCCGGTGGCGGGACGCGACCGGCGCCTCCGGCGGGCTGGTCCGCGGGTTCGACACCGATCCGGACACCGGCCGTCTCGCCGCCGAGAGCCTGGCCGAGCTGCGTGGCGACCCGCGGCTGCGGGACTGGGCGGGCTACCAGGAGGGCACGTCGACCTACCTGCTGCCGCCCGACGCGGACGTGGACCGGGCCCGCGGCACGCTGCGGACCGTGGACGCGCTGCTGCCCGGCTCGGCCGAACTGCGGCCGGCGGCCGGTCTCGCCCCCTTCCGCGGCCTGCCCGAGGGCACCTGGTGCGTGCGCGAGCGGTACGCCGGCCACATGTCACCCGGGCGGCTGCGCGACAGCCTGCTGAGAGCCGTCGCCGACCTGGGCGGCACCCTGCGCTGTGAACCCGTGCTGGGCGTCCTGCCCGGTCCGGCCCTGCGCCTCGGTCCCGGCGTCGAGCGCCGCTACGACGTGGTGGTGCTCGCCACCGGGCCGTGGACGCCGCGCCTCCTCGACCGGTGGGGACTGCCCGGCCAGGAGCTGAGCACCCGCCAGATCCAGTACACCCTGGGCCGGACGGTGCCGCCGGGGCTCGGCGCCTTCGTCGACGAGACCTCCGGTCTGTACGGGCGGCCGGTCGGCACCGGCCAGATGCTGCTGGGGCTGCCGACCACCCGCTGGGGTGTGGGGCCGGACGAGGTGGCCCCGGATCCGGCGCTGGTCCGGCGGGTCGCCGAGTGCGCGGGCCTGCGGCTCGGGCTGACGGCCTGGCCCGGCCCGGGAGCGCGCACGGTGGCCTCGCTCGACTGCTACCCGGTCGGCGGGCGCGGGGGCCTGGCCCTGCGTGGCTGCCGACCGGACAGCGCGCTGTACACCTTCGCCGGAGGTGGGGGAGGGGCCGCGAAGACCGCCCTGGCCGCCGGCCGGCTGGCGGCCCGCACGCTGTGTTCCGCCTGACCTGACGCCCGGTTTCCGCGAAGCGCGGTGCCCCGGAACCGCTGTCCCGCGAATCCGCGTCACGTTGCCGCCTTTGCGGCCGCCGCTCGCCGAGTCACTGTCCCCCGTGTCGTACCGACGCGTCCCTTCTTCTTTCCGGCGTCCTGACGTGGGAACTGCCCACCTTTTTCCTCCGCCTTTCCCGGCGGTATTTTTCCGTGCCCTGTTCCGGCCCGCCGGAAAATGGAACGTGAACATGGTGTGGACCTTCCCGGCTCTCTCATTTTCTCAATCATCGCGCTAGTATTCCGTTCCGTGAGTCCGTGCAGACCCGTCCAATTGCCCGTGATGGGAGAATGTCTTGACGGAGCATGACGTAGAAGTTCTGGCCATAGGCGCAGGACCGGCGAACCTGGCCCTTGCCGTGGCCATGGAGGAAAGCGCCGGAAGTGATATTGCGAAGAACGCGCTGCTGGTCGAGGAACACGCCGATGTGGCCTGGCAGCGCGGCATGCTGCTGCCCTGGACGCAGAGTCAGGTGTCTTTCCTCAAGGATCTGGTGACGCTACGCAACCCACGCAGTAAGTTCTCCTTCGTCAATTACCTGCACGCGGTCGGCAGGCTCGACGAATTCATCAACCTGGGGACCTTCACCCCCTACCGCCAGGAGATATCGAACTACCTCCGATGGGTCGCCGACTCGCTGTCCGACGTACGGGTCGAGTACGGTCGGCGTGCCGTGCGGATCGCCCCGACCCACAACGCCGCCGGCCGGGTCGACGGTTGGCGCACCAGCTTCGCCAACGGCACCGCGCTCACTTCCCGCAGCGTGTCGATCGGCGCGGGCCGGGACCCGCGCATCCCGGCCGAGCTGCGGAACCTGCCGGCCGATCAGCTCGTCCACAGCGCCGAGTTCAGTGAGAAGGTCGCCAAGCTCGACGCCGCAGGCGCCCGCCGCATCGTCGTCGTCGGCGGGGCGCAGAGCGCCGCCGAACTGGCGTGGGCGGCGCACCAGGGTTTCCCCGAGGCGCGCGTCACGATGGTGATGCGTTCGATCGGGCTGAAGAACTACGAGTCGTCGAGGTTCACCAACGAGATCTTCTACTCGTCGTTCATCGACGACTTCCACGCCGCCCCCGAAGAGGCGCGGCGCCAGCTCCTCCGGGAAATGCATCTGAGCAATTACGGCGGTCTCGCCCCCGGCATGCTCGAAACCCTCTACCGGCAGCGGTACCTGGAACGTCTGACCGGTGGGGAGCGGCTTTTCCTCACCACGATGACCGACATCACCGGTTCCCGGACGGACGGTGACGACATCGTGCTGTCGCTCAAGGACCGGCGTACCGGACTGCCGAGCGAGCTCCGCTGCGACGCGGTGTTGCTGGGCACCGGATTCAACAGTGCGATGCCGCGGCTCATCCAGGACCTGACGGATTCTCTGGGGCTGCAGAAAACGGTCGTCGACCGTGGGTACCGACTCCGGGTGCCGGACTGCGACGGCGCGTCCTGCTTCTTGCAGGGGGTCAACGAGGCCACCCACGGAATCGCCGATTCGCTGCTGAGTGTCCTCGCCAGCCGGGCCCAGGACATCGTCGACGGGCTCTTGGCGGAACGGTCCGGCGGCCGGCTGCTCGCCGAGGTCGGCTGAGGATTTGCCCGCACCACAGACACCGAGTGGAGACATGACTGTGCCCATGGAGATCCGCTCGCTGCGACGCGGCGAGCTGAAGCCCGACAACCAGCTGCGGGCCCAGCGGCTGATGCCCTGGCCGCGGCTGAACGCCCCTTTCGAGGGCTCGTGGTGCGTGGCCGCGCCCGGCGTCTCGTCGGGCGCCCACGGCCATCACGAATACGAGATCTGGATCGCGGTCAGTGGCGCCGCGGAGATCCTCGTCGAAGGCCGACGTGTCCCGTTCACCACCGGCGACATCATCCACTTCGTCCCGGGGACCGAGCACCAGCTCGTCAACGACTCGGACGAGGACTTCGAGATGTACGCCCTGTGGTGGGACGCCGACATGACGGAACGGTTCGCCGCACGGCACCGGACCGCCGCCGGCGCCGAGGGGGCGCGGCCGTGACCGCCGGCGACCGCCCGGTGATCATCATCGCGGCCACCCCGACCCCCAACGGGGACCTGCACGTCGGGCACATGGCCGGGCCGTACCTCGCCGCCGACATCTACGCCCGCCAGCTGCGCGCGGACGGCACCCGGGCGACGTACACCACGGTGACGGACAACAGCCAGACCTACGTGCTGACCACGGCGGCCCGTCAGAACCTCGCCCCCAGGAGCTCTGCGACCGGTCGACGGCCGCGATCGAGCAGTCCCTGACCGCGCTCGGCATCGAGCTGACCGCCCCCGCCGGCCGGGTGCTGCCGCCGGTCGACGACCACTACCGCGCCGCGGTCACCTCCTTCGTGCGGGCCCTGCGCGACGCGGGCCGGCTCCGGGAGCGTACGGTGCGGCTGCCGTACGCCCGGGAAAGCGGACGCTACCTCTACGACGGCCTGCTCAACGGCCGCTGCCCGGCCTGTGACGCGTCCAGCGGGGAGGCGCCTGCGAGGACTGCGGCCACCCGAACAACTTCGACGAACTGCTCGACCCGCGTCATGCCCTCGACCCGCGGGAGACGGTGATCTTCCGCGAGGAGCGCATCCTGGTGCTCCCGATGGAGGAGTACCGCGCGGAGCTGACCGCGCACCTGGACGCCGTCGCCGGCCGCTGGCGCCCGCATCCGCTGCGTCTGGCCCGCGAGCTGCTGGCGCGTCCGCTGCCGGTCATCCCGGTGACCTTCCCCGGCACCTGGGGCGTACCGGCGCCCTTCGAGGACTTCGCCGGGCAGATCGTCTACCCGTGGGCGGAGGCCATGCCGGCGTCGATGTACGCCACGTGGTGGGCACACGGCAGCCCGGCGGACCTGCCGTACGACGCGTTCTGGAAGGCGGACCGGGACGCGGAGCTGGTCTACTTCCACGGTTTCGACAACGTGTACCACTGGTCCGTGATGGACCTGGTGCTGCTGCTCGCGCACGGCGACCGCTACATACGGCCGTACGCCAGTGTGTGCAACGAGTTCTACGAGCTGGAGCACGCCAAGTTCTCCACCAGCCGCAACCACGTGGTCAGGGCGGGCGACCTGGTCGCCGACGTGCCCCGGGACATCGCCCGCTACTACCTGGCGCTGACCGCGCCGGAGCGGGAGCGCACCAACTTCGACCCGGCCGAGCTGGCCGCTCACCCGCTGGCCGGCGAGTGGAACGAGCTGGCCGCGGTCGTGGACACGTTGCTGGCCGGCCGCGACTTCCAGGAACCGCTGCCCGTCACGGACGAGGGGCGCCGCGCCGACGCGCGGCTCGCGGCGCGGCTGCGCGCCTGTTTCGCACCGGAGACCTTCAGCCTGGCCCGCGCGGCCCGGTTGATCGCCGAGCGGACAGCCGAACTCCGCGACACCGCAGCCGGGTTCGCCGCTCCCGGCGACTTCCTGCTCGCCGTGCGCACCCTGCTGGCCTGGTCCGCGCCGATTCTCGTGGACGTGGGCAGGCGAGCCGCCGAGGGCGGTGTCGACCTCAGCCTGTCCGGCGCCCGGGACACGGTGGTGGAGAAGATCGCGCCGTTCCGGCTGCCCCGGCTGCCCGAGAGCACCGGTACGCACGGCTGACGCCACGGCGCGGCCCCGGTCGGACGCCGCCCGCGCGACAACCCCGAGTGCCACACCGAGGCATGGAGTGCCATGTGAAGCTGCTCACCATCGAGACCACGCAATACCTGGACTACTACATATCCCGCTACCGGCAGGTGCAGGGCCACGGCATCGACCTGTACGTCCTCAACGGCGAGGGCACCGAGGACTTCTGGCCGCGGGAGAAGTACCGGCTCGCCGGTACCCGCGACCTGGACACCATCGTCAAGACCGCCCAGGAGTGGCACCGCACCGAACGGTTCGACGGCGTCATCACCTTCTCGGAGTCCGCGGTCATCACGGCCGCCGCGGTGGCCGAGGCGCTGGGCCTGCCGGGCATCGGGCAGGAGGCCGCCATCGCGTGCCGCAACAAGTACCTGATGCGCCGCGCCCACGAGCGGGCCGCCGCGCCGCATCCGCGGTTTCGCCTGGTGGACTCGCTCGACGAGGCCCGGCAGGCGGCCGAGGACTTCGGGTACCCGCTCATCCTCAAGCCGACCATGGGCGCCGGCTCGCACTTCGTCTTCAAGATCGATACTCCGGAGGAGCTGGTGGACCGCTACGAGCGGGCCGCCAAGGGAATCCAGGACCTCTTCTGGGCCCGCTCCGAGGCGTCCGGCGTGGACCTGGGCCCCAACGGGCTGCTGATCGAGTCCTATCTGGACGGCCGCGAGTACCTGATGGAGGTACTGGCCTGGGACGACGAGGTGTACCTCGGCTCGGTGGTGGACCGCGTGACCGAGGAGAACGGCACCTACGACGACGACGTGCACCACGCGCCGACCTCCCTGTCGCCGGCCGACCTCAAGGCCGTCCACGAGGTGGTCGCGGCCGGATGCCGGGCACAGGGGCTGCGCCGCAGCGTCGGCCACGCGGAGGTGCGCTTCCACGAGGGCAAGCCCTACCTGCTGGAGATCGCGGCCCGGGTGGGCGGCGGAGGGCTGGACGAGATCTCCCGGCTGACGGCCGGCTACGACCCGGTCAAGGCCGTCGTGGACGTCGGCTCGGGCGTCAAGCCCGAGGTGCGGCACTACCGGCCGACCGGGACCCACATCACCGCCATGTGCCTGATCTGCGACGCGGGCACGGTACACCACGTGGACGTACCGGCGGAGGTCGCCGAGTCGGAGCACACCTTCCTGCTCAAGATCACCGCTCGGCCCGGTGACGTCATCCTGCGGCCGCCGAACGGCAACACCATCTTCGGCTTCCTGGGCACGACGGGCACCTCGCTGGACGACGCCATGCGGCGGATGAACGACTACGCAGCCAAGATCACGGTCACTCTGGAGCCGCAATGATCAACTATGACGGCAGGAAGTTCCGGCCCGTCGGGACGGACCCGGGCGAGTCCGGCCGGGTCGCCGTCTACCACCAGGAAGGCGACCTGCTCTGGGGCGAGTTCACCGGCGGCGACGCCCGCCGGGGCGTCCTGAGCGGTGTCTGCGCCCCGGACGGCGCGCTGGAGTTCGCGTACTGCGTCGTACTGACCGACGGCGCCGTCGTCTCGGGCCGGTGCCGGTCGCGGCCCGAGGTCCTCGCGGACGGCCGTGTCCGGCTGGCCGAGCGCTGGGAGAGGTTCGGCGCGCACGCCGCCAGCGGCGTTTCGTGCATCGAGGAGATCCGCGGTCCCCGAGGTGCACCGGCCGGCGCCGGCGCACCGGGCCGCGCCGCCACCACCAAGGACGGAAACCGACGATGACCGCTGCCGAAGAACGCAAGCCGAAGCGGGGCGGCACCGTCACCTGGGCCTGCGCGCCCGGTTTCCCGCCCGCGGTGATCTTTCCGTTCACGCCGGCCGAACGCATGGGCACCCGGAACGTCCTGGAATTCCAGGCGCTCATGTACAGCACCCTCTACTACTTCGGCAGCAACGGCCTGCCCGAACCGGACTGGGACCGCAGCATCGGCGAGCAGCCCCGCTGGAGCGCGGACGGGCTGACCGTCACCATCAAGGTCAAGCCGTGGAAGTGGAGCAACGGCGAGACACTGTGCGCCGACAACGTGCTGTTCTGGGTCAACCTGATGAAAGTCAAGGGCGACCGCTACGGCGAGTACGTCCCCGGATACTTCCCCGACAACCTGACGGACTACGGCAAGCGCGGCGAGGACACCGTCTACTTCACCTTCGACCGCCCGTACTCCCAGCGGTGGGTGCTGATGAACCAGCTCAGCACCATCACCCCGCTGCCGAAGTCCTGGGACCGTACCGCCGAGGGGCCGGCCAACGCCTCCGGCGACCCGGCCGACGTCGAGGCGGTCTACGCCTACCTCATGGCCGAGCAGGGCGACATCGTCGACGAGGGCAACACGCACCGCACCCGGTGGGCCGACAGCCCTGTCTGGTCCACGGTCAGCGGCCCCTGGCGGCTCAAGAGCTACACCGTCGAGGGCGTGGTGACCTTCGTACCCAACGAGAGCTACTCGGGGCCCCACAAGCCCTACCTCGACGAGTTCCGGCAGGTACCGACCTTCTCGGACGAGGAGCAGTACGAGATGCTCCGGCGCGGCCCGCGCGGCAAGGACGCGATCCAGGTCGGCTACCTGCCACTGAGCTTCGCCACCGAGCCGACCACCAGCCCCGACAAGGGCGGCCCCAACCCCCTCGACAACTACCGCCTCGTTCCCCAGACCGCCTACTGCGTCCGTTACACCGCGCTGAACTTCAACAACCCGACGGTCCGCGGGAAACTCTTCCATCAGACGTACTTCCGGCAGGCCCTCCAGTCCTGTCTGGACCAGGACGCCGCGGTCCGCGACATCTACCAGGGCTACGCCTACCGGCAGAACGGCCCGGTACCGATGTACCCGGAGACCGACTTCGTCTCGCCCCGGCAGCGCGAGGGCGCCTGGCCGCTGCCCTTCGACGTCGACCACGCCAGACGGCTGCTGGAGGACAACGGCTGGGACACGAGCGTCACCCCCGCCGTCTGCGTCCGGCCCGGCACCGGTCCCGGAGAGGCGGGCGAGGGCATCCCGGCGGGCACCGAGCTGACGTTCCTGCTCCGTTACGCCGAGGGCCGCCCCGCCCTGACCCGGCTGATGCGTCAATTGCGCGCGGACGCCGCCAAGGCCGGAATCGACGTACGGCTCGAAGAGGTCTACGGATCGGTGCTGGTCGCGGAGGACGCCCCCTGCGAGGCGGGCCCGGACTGCCTGTGGGAGGCGTGCTGCTGGAACGGCGGCTGGGTCTTCCACCACCCCACCGGCGAGATCCTCTTCAGCACCGGCGCGGGCGGCAACTTCGGTCACTACAGCGACGCGGAGGCCGACCGGCTGATCGACGCCTCGGTGACCACCGACGACCCGCAGGCCCTCTACGACTACCAGGACTACATCGCCGAGCAGGTGCCGGTGCTGTTCACCCCGAACTTCCCCATCCGGCTCTTCGAAGTCTCCGAGGACCTGCACGGCTTCGAGCCCGTCAACCCGTTCGGCATGATCAGCCCGGAGAACTGGTACTACCTTGAGGACTGATCCGGCGACCCTCCAGGCGGCGCTGCCCGTCCCACCGCTGGGCAGCCACTCCCTCCTCGTCCTGCTGCTCCAGCTCGCCGCGCTGCTGGGCCTCGCCCTGCTCCTGGGCCGCCTCGCGGTCCGTCTCGGCTGGCCGGCGGTGGTCGGGGAGCTGTGTGCCGGGGTGCTGCTGGGGCCGTCGGTCCTGGCGCACCTCGCGCCGCCCGTCTCGCGCTGGCTGTTCCCGAGCGTGGCGGAACAGGCGCATCTCCTGGACGCGGTGGGCCAGTTCGGCGTCCTGCTGATGGTCGCCGTCAGCGGGCTCCACCTCGACCTGGGACTCGTCCGGCGCCAGGGCGCGACGGCCGCCCGGGTCAGCTTCTTCGGCCTGGTCGTGCCGCTGGGCCTGGGCCTGGCGCTGGGGCTGGTCCTGCCGGCCACCCTGTTCGGACCGAACGGCGACCGCACCGTCTTCGCCCTGTTCCTCGGCGTGGCGATGTGCGTCAGCGCCATCCCGGTGATCGTCAAGACGCTGATGGACATGAACCTGCTGCACCGCGACATCGGGCAGCTCACCGTCACCGCCGGCATGATCGACGACGCGGTGGGCTGGATGCTGGTGTCGGTCGTGACCGCGATGGTCACCGCCGGATCGGCCGGTGTGACGGTACTGGTGTCGCTGGCCGCGATCGCCGGTACGCTCGCCGTCGCCCTGCTCGTACGGCGGCCCCTGCGCGCACTGTTCTCGGCCGCGCGGCGCGCGGAGGGGGACGGACCGGTCACCGCGCTGACCGTGGTGCTGGTGCTGGCCGCCGCCGCGGGCACCCACGCCCTGGGTCTGGAACCGCTGTTCGGGGCGTTCGTGTGCGGGGTGGTGATCGCGGCGTCCGGCGGTGTGCGGCCGGCGCGGCTCGCCGCGCTGCGCACGGTGACGATGGGCGTACTCGGGCCGCTGTTCCTCGCCTCCGCGGGCCTGCGCATGGACCTGACCCAACTGGCCGACCCCCAGGTCGCCCTTATGGGGGCCGCGACCCTGGCCCTCGCCGTCATCGGCAAGTTCGCCGGGGCCTACCTCGGCGCCCGTACCAGCCGGCTCGGCCGGTGGGAGGCGGTGGCGCTGGGCGGCGGCATGAACGCCCGCGGTGTCGTCGAAGTGGTCATCGCCCTGGTCGGACTGCGGCTCGGCGTCCTGACCACGGCGACGTACACGGTGATCGTGCTGGTCGCGGTGGTCACCTCGCTGATGGCCCCGCCCGTCATCCGGATGGCCATGAACCGGATCGAACAGACCCCGCTCGAAGAGCAACGCCGGCTGGCCCACGCGGGCGCGGCCGCCGGCCAGGCATAGACCACCCGCCTCGATGGCGCGTCGAGGCGGCAGAATCCGCAGGGAGACCACGTGACCACCACCCTTCCAGAGTTCGGCATAGCCGGGTACGGCTGCGCCTTCGGTGAGGACCAGGACGTCGCCTCGACCGCCGGGCAGTTCGTCGACGACCCCGAGCGGGTGTTCCGCTGGGGCTACCGGACCTTCCACCGCGCGGCCCCGGACGTCACCGCCACCCACCTGGCCGCCGAGGCCGGCCGGGCCGCCATCGCCGCGGCCGGACTGAGCGCCGGCGACATCGACTACGTCGTCCTCGCCCTCTCCGACGTGCCCGAATACCTCAACTTCGACTCCAGCGCGGCCCTCGCCCGCGAACTCAAGATCCACCTCAGGCCGACCCTGCTGCTCGGCGAGGGCTGCGCCTCCGGCGTCACCGGACTGGGCAACGTCGCCGGCCTCTTCGCCACCCAGCCCGACCTCACCCACGTCCTGTTCGTCGCCGTCAACCGCGTCAGCGAGTACCACCGGAACCGGATGAAGGTGAACAACTCCATCCACAGTGACGGCGCCAGTGCCGTCGTGCTGCGCCGCGGGCACACCGCCGGGCGGTGGCTGGCCACCACCCAGTTCACCGACCCGGAGGTGGCCGACTGGTTCCGCACGGACCACGGCGGCGCGGTGTCCCCCGTCGCCCCCGACGGCTGGTCGTCGCGCAGCGACGTCAACGGCCTGGAGCGGGTGCAGGAACACTTCCGGGCCGACCCCAAGGGCCTGCGGGACTTCGTGCAGGCGCTCAACCGCAGGCTGGTGGAGGTGGTCGACCAGGCGTGCGCCCGCTCCGGCGTAGCCCGGGCGGACCTGGCCAAGGTCGTCCACCTCAACGACAACCAGGGCTCCTTCGAGGAGATCTCCGATGAGTTCGGCATCCCGATGAGCCGCACCAACGCGGCCCTCGCCGCACAGCACGGACACATGGGCGCGGCCGACCACCTGGCCACCCTGGCGATGCTCACCGAGAGCGGCGAACTCACCACCGGCGACCTGGTCGCGCTGATCGGCATATCGATCGGTATGCGCTGGTACTGCACCCTGGTCAGGATCTGATGTCGGAGACGGTCATCGCACTCAAGGACGCCGTGGCGTCCGGCACTGCCCCCGGCCCCGCGCTCCGGCTGGCGCTGGCCCGTATCGACGACCCGGCCGCCCTGCGCCGGGCAGGACGCGCCCTGACAGGGCTCGCGGACCCGTCCGGCGACCTGCGGCCGGCCCGCGTCGCCGTGGTCGCGGACTGCACCGTCGGCGCCTTCGAACCGATGCTGCGGGCGGGCCTCGTGGGGGCCGGAGCGCTCCCGGAGATCGTCACCGCCCCGTACGGCGCCTTCGACCTGACGCTGGCCACCGGCGGCTTCGACCCCGCCAGCGACGTGGTGAGCTGCCTGCTCGACGCGTCGTACTTCCTTCCCGGCGACCTGGACCACGCGGAGCCCGGCACGGCGGCGGACCACCTCACGCAGCGGCTGGCGCACCTGCGCGGCCTCGTCACGGCGGCCCTGGCCGCCACCCACGCGACCCTGGTGCTGCACACCGTCCCGCTGCCCGGCAACGTCCGCGACGGCGTGCTCAGCCTGCGCGCCCGCGGCGAACTGACCCGGCTGTGGTACCGGCTCAACCTCGGGCTGCTGGAGCTGGCCGAGACCTCACCGCAGATCGAGGTGGTGGACCTCGCCGGGCTGCTGGCCGACTCCGCCGCACCGGCCCGCGACGACCGCCTGCACAGCTACGCCGATCTGCCGTACAGCGACGCGGCACTGTTCGTCCTGGCCCGCGAGGTCCGGCGGATCACCCAGGCCCGCCTGGGACTGTCCAAGAAGGTGCTCGCCCTCGACCTGGACAACACCCTGTGGGGCGGGGTCCTGGGCGAGGTGGGCGCGGAGGGCGTCGCCCTCGGCGGCCTCTACCCCGGCAAGGCGTACCAGGAGTTGCAGCGGACCGCGAGCCGGCTGCGGGACCAGGGCGTCGTCCTCGTCCTCGCCAGCAAGAACGACGAGGAGCCGGTGCGCCGGGCACTGCTGGAGCACCCGGAGGCGGCGCTGCGCCCCGACGACTTCTCGGTGCTGGTGGTCAACTGGGACTCCAAAGCCGCCAACCTGACGCGGGCGGCCGGGTCGCTGGGCCTGGGGCTGTCCTCGGTGGTCTTCATGGACGACTCGCCGTTCGAGCGGGGGAGGTCGAGGCGCGGCTGCCCGAGGTCGCCGTCATCGACGCGGGCGGCGATCCCGCGGGGCTGGTCACCTCCCTGGTGCGGCACGGCTGGTTCGACGTACCGGAGCTGACCGGCACGGACCGCAAACGGCCCGAGCTGTACCGGGCGCGGAGCCTGCGCAGCGACTTCTCCGGCGGGTTCGCCTCGGCCGAGGACTACCTCAAGGCGCTCGACCTGCGGGTGGCCGTCGAGCCGGTCACCCGGTTCACCGCCACCCGCGTCGCCCAACTGGCGGCCCGCACCAACCAGTTCAACCTGACCGGGGTGCGCTTCGACGAGGCGGCCACGGTAGCCATGCTCACCGACCCGGCGTACCTGGTGGTGTCGGTCTCCGTACGCGACCGCTTCGGCGACGAGGGCGTGGTCGGCGCGGCCTGGGTGGAGAAGGCGGCGGACGCCTGGCATGTGCGGAACCTGGTGCTCAGCTGCCGGGTCCTGGGCCGGGGCGTGGAGTTCGCCGTGGCGGGCCGGCTCGCCCGGCAGGCCCGGGAGGCCGCGGTGCCCCGGCTCACGGGGGCGTTCGTGCCGTCCGCGAAGAACGCGGTGGCGGCGGCCTTCTGGGAGAAGGCGGGCTTCGTGCCGGCCGGCGAGGGAGCTTCGAGTTCGCCCCCGCGGAGATGCCCGACCCGACCCCGTCATGGATCGAAGTGACCAGTGGCGGACCGACTGAGGAGGACGCGTGAACGGCACCACTTCGGAAGACATCGGCGCGACCGTGCTGGACGTCGTCAGCGACGTCCTCGGCCGGTCCCCCGAGGCCCTGCGGGACCAGCCGGTGCTGGCCGCGCACGACTGGGACAGCATCGCGTCGCTGGAGGCGCTGGCGCAGCTGGAGAGCGGCTTCGGCATCCGCCTGGAGCTGCGGGAGTTCCACGCGGCCCGCACGGTGGACGACATGACGGCCCTGGTCGCGGCGGCCCTGGGCCGCTGAAGCCCCGGCGGCCCGGCCGCACCGGCCTACCAGTCCACCGGCCCACCGGCCAGAAAGGAAACGAGCGTGAGCCTGCTCGAAATCCGCTTTTTCACCGTGCACCCCGGCAGGCGCGAGGAGTTCGACCGCCTCAGCCGTGAGGAAACCATTCCCCTGATGCGCCGCTGGGGCATCACGGTGCTCACCGGCGGCCCCGCCCTCAACGACGAGGACGGTTACTGCCTGGTGCGGGCCTTCGCCTCCGAGGAGGAGCGGGTCGGCCTCCAGGAGCGCTTCTACGCCAGTGCCGAATGGAACGACAACTACGACAAGCCCGTGATGGCGATGATCGCCGACTACAAGACGGTGGTCCTCCCGCTGACCCCGGAACTCAAGCGCCGGTTCGGAGCCTGAGCCGACCCCGCTCCCCGGCCCCCCACCCGGGGCCACCGCCCCGTCCTCGAAGGGAACACCCATGTCCCGTACCGCCGTGCCCGCCCAGGAGCGCGCCACCCGCGAGCCGCGCGTGGCCACTCCGCGCCGGCTGCTGATGTGCCGGCCGCAGCACTTCGACGTCACGTACTCGATCAACCCGTGGATGGACCCGCGCAAGCCGTCCGACACCGGTGTCGCCCTGCTCCAGTGGGAGCGGCTGCGCGAGCTCTACCTCTCGCTCGGCCACACCGTCGAGGTCATCGAACCCGACCCGGCCTTCCCCGACATGGTGTTCGCCGCCAACGGCGCCACCGTCGTCGACGGCAAGGTCCTCGGCGCCCGTTTCCGCCACGTCGAGCGGACCGGTGAGGGGCCCGCCTACTTCCAGTGGTTCCTGCGCAACGGCTACGAGGACGTCCTGTGGCCGGAACACATCAACGAGGGCGAGGGCGACTACCTCACCGTCGGGCGGCGGCTGCTGGCCGGCACCGGGTTCCGCACCGACCCGCGCTCGCACGCCGAGGCCCAGGAGTTCTTCGGCATTCCTGTGACCGGGCTCACTTTGGTCAACCCGAACTTCTACCACCTGGACACCGCGCTGTCGGTACTGTCCGATGACGAGATCATGTACTACCCGGCGGCCTTCTCTCCCGGAAGCCTCGCGGTGTTGCGCGAACTCTTCCCGGACGCCGTCACCGCGTCCGACGAGGACGCCGCGGCGTTCGGCCTCAACGCCTTCTCCGACGGCCGCCACGTCGTCCTGCCGCAGGCGGCCACCGGGCTCGCCGACCAGCTCAAGCGGCGCGGCTTCGAGCCGGTCGGCGTGGACATCGCCGAACTGCTCAAGGCCGGCGGCAGCGTCAAGTGCTGCACGCTGGAGCTGCGTGACCGGTGAGGCATCGGCGGTGACACGAGGAAGGAAGCGGTCGATGGCGACTGCGCAGGACGTCAGACGGGTGACGAGCGCGTTACCCCGCAGCTATGAGGCGCTCGTACGCGACCAGGCGAAGTTCCGGGTCGGGCGGCTGGTCTACCTCGCGCTGTCCCGGGACGAGGAGTCGATGGGCTTCGCGTACCCGCGCGAGGAGCGGGCCGCACTGGTCGCCTCCGCCCCGGAGGTCTTCTTCATGCCGGTCCCCTCGGACGAACGGTACAACTGGGTACGGGCCCGGCTCGCTCCGCTGGAGCGGCGGGAACTGCGCGAGATCGTGGTGCACGCCTGGACCATGGTGGTACCGAAGTTCCTCGCGGCGCAGCAGTCCGAACTGCTCCGTGCCACCGACGGCTCCCCTTCCGTACCCGGTGCGCCGGCCCTGGACGCACCGGTCCCGGACACACCGGCCCGCCACGAGGACGAGGGAGCCGCGCGTTGAGTGACGCCGAGCTGTTCGACATCAAGGAGCTGTCCGCCCGCCAGGACGCCGACGACCGCCGTTACCTGGAGTTCCTGCGTGTCCCGGCGATGAGCGCCGGGGTGTACGTCCTGGCGGCGGGGAGCGAGGACCCGCAGAGCCCGCACGGTGAGGACGAGCTGTACCACGTGCTCGCCGGCCGTGCCGTCCTGACGGCCGGTGAGCGGGAGTACGAGGTGGCGGCCGGCTCGGTCTGCTTCGTACCCGCCAAAATGCCGCACCGCTTCCACACCATCACCGAGGACCTGCGGGTGCTCGTCTTCTTCGCCCCGTGCGAGCGGGAGCCAGACGCTCCGGCGGGGCCGGACGCCGTACGGCCGTGAGGGTCGGCGGACCCGCCGCCGGCGGGTCCGCCGGGTCCCCGGCGCGTTCGACTGCCTCGATTCCCCGGCTGAACGCCGGTCGAGCATTGCCCGCCCGCGACTCGGCTCATAAAGTCGCAGAGCCGCAACCGTCGTCCCTCCGTCACCGCCCGGCACACCCGCACCGGTGACCGGCACCCACGCGTTCTCCCCTCCCGCGCTTCTTCCCCCGCGATGTCCTCCGCCACCACATCGCCCTCCCGCGATGCCGCCGGTGCCGCCACCGGCCGGCGGCGGGGCCGCCCCTCGCGGTTCCGTACTCCCTCGCAAGCCAACGCACCAGGTGAGGAGCTACACGATGTCCGCAGAACCCCGCTGGCGCGTCACGGTCGACCGCGACGTGTGCATCGGCGCCGGAGTGTGCATGGGCGACCTCCCGCACCGGTTCCGGTTCGTGAACGGCCAGTCGCAGCCGGTCGACGCAGAGATCGACGCCGACGACGAGGTACTGGCCGTCGCGGACTCCTGCCCGCGCGAGGCGATCCAGGTCCTGGAGATCTCCAGTGGCCGGGTCATCGCGCCCCTCGACTGACCGGCAAGCAGACAGGAAAGAGGCCCACGCTGTGCATACCCAACCGACCGAAGAGCTGGAGAAGCTCTCCGCGGAATTCGTCCAGGACGTCTACGAGCTCTACGCCCGCCTGCGGGCGGAGGGGCCGCCCCGCAAGGTCCTGATGCCGCACGGCATCAAGGTCTGGATGGTCACCCGCTACGACGACGTACGGTCCCTGCTGGCCGACGGACGGGTGAGCAAGGACGGCCGGCGCATCAACGAGATGTTCGCGCGCCACTCCGAGACGCCCACCGAGGCGCCGGCCGCCGTCAACGACGACCTGGCGGCGCACATGCTCAACAGCGACCCGCCCCAGCACGCCCGGCTGCGCCGACTGGTCGGCAAGGCGTTCACCGAGCGCCGCACCAAGGCGCTGCGCCCGCGCATCGAGGCGATCACCGACGAGCTGCTCGACCGGCTGGCCCAGCGGCCGGACGCCGACCTGATCGAGGACCTGGCCGCCCCGCTGACCATCACCGTGCTGGCCGAACTGCTCGGCGTGCCGCCGGAGAACCGCACGGTCTTCCGGCAGTGGACCAACACCCTGGTCGGCGCCAACCACACCGAGGAGGAGGTGGCCGCCGCCTCCGCCGCGGTCGCCAAGTTCACCGAGGACCTGATCGACGCCAAGACCGCCGAGCCCGGCGAGGACATGTTCAGCGCCTTGGTGCAGGCCACCGAGGATGGCGACCGGCTGACCAAGACCGAACTGATCGCCATGGTCTTCCTCCTGGTCGTCGCGGGCCACGACACCACCCTGAGCATGATCGGCAACGCCGTGCTCGCCCTGCTCAAACACCCCGAGCAGCTGGCCCTGCTCCAGGAGCGGCCCGAACTCCTGCCGAACGCGGTCGACGAACTGCTGCGCTACGAAGGCCCGGTGGGCATGGCGACCTTCCGTTTCACCACGGAGGACATACCGGTGGGCGGCATCACCATCCCCGCAAAAGAGATCGTCATGGTGGCGCTGGGCTCGGCCAACCGCGACGCCGCCAAGTTCGAGAACCCCGACGCGCTGGACATCACCCGGCGCATCGGCGGCCACCTCGCCTTCGGACACGGCATCCACTACTGCGCCGGCGCGCCCCTCGGCCGCCTGCAGGTGGAGATCGGAGTCAGCCGGCTGCTCCAGCGCTTCCCGCAGCTGCGCCTGGCCGCGAAGTCCGAGGACCTGGAATGGAAGGCCAGCACGATCATGCACGGCCTGGTCGGGCTGCCGGTCACCCTCAACGCCTGACCGGCACCCGCGGCGGCCGGCCCGGCCGCCGTCCCACCGGAGGAACCGGGCGGGGCGGGGCCGTGCCGTCCGGGCCCGCCCGGCTCAGCCGGTACGGCTCAGGCTCATTGTCCAGTTGGTCTCCCACGTACCGCCGCCGTCCGGCGAGAAGGCCTGCTCCCAACGGGCCGCGTCCGCGGTGATCCCCGACCAGACGAAACGGCACGGCACCACGGCGTCCTCGTGGGCCTCCTCGCCGTGGAACTCGCCGCGCCGGTCCGTGTCGAAGCGGCCGACGATCGGCGCGGACAGCCGGCCGCTGAGGCTGGTGGACCAATTCAGTGACCACTCGGCGCTCCGCGGGTCGTACAGCCGCAGCGTCAGCCCGCTGAACCCCTTGGTGGTGAAGGTGATCTCGTCGAGGTTGGCGGCACCGGCGAAGAGGGTGCCGTGGCACACGGCCGTCCCCGGGAACTCCTCCCACGCGTCGCTCCCCGTGAGGGGCGCGAGCAGCCGACGGTTGTGCACGTGCCAGGTGCCGATGAGGAAGTCGAAGTCGCCGGGCCCCGGACGGTACCGCGTGTCAGCGCTCACGCGCCCGCCTCCTGGGTGCCGAGGTGCGCGCGGAGCAGTCCGCCCGGCCAGGAGAACTCCGGTGCCTTGTCCTGTCGGCGGAGCGCCTGGGAGACCACCGCGCCGGTGAGTTCGGCCTCGAAGTCCAGACGCGGGTAGCGCTCCTCGATGGCGGCCTTCACGGCCCTGCCCCCGGGGCCCGGGTCCTGGAAGTCGCTGAGCACGCCCAGCCGGGTCAGCATCGTGACGGGCCCGCGGCGCTCGGCGATCTGCGGGGAGGTGTGCAGCGCGATGGCCTCCCAGACGACGTCGATCTGCTCGGGGTCCAGGCCGCGCCCGGCGAGGAAGGCACCGGCCGCGTCGGCGCCCTCCACCTCGAATCGCTGGGGGCCGTCATGCTCGTCGGCCGTTCCGAGGTCGTGCAACAGGCAGGCGTAGTAGAGCAGGTCGGGGTCGAAGTCCGTGGCAGGGACCATCTCCCGCCGGGCCGCCTCGTGCAGCGCCCACAAGTACGTGCGGACGCTGTGGTTGGCGATCGAGGGGTGTTCCCGTGCGGTGACGATTTCGAGTGCCGCCAGCGCACCCGGGTGCTGGGGAAGGGCATCAATTTCGATCATCACTCCACCCTAGGGAGCGGGCGCCGGTGCGCCAGGGGCGTGGACGCCGAATTCCCGACAATCCGCCGCCGAATTCCCGACCCTTTACCGCCCGTTGGCCCGCTGACCGATGACGTATTCCCCAGTGGGCCGCCCGCGACCCCCGCGGGCGCACGAGAGAGATGCGACGACGTATGGCGACCGATACTCAACAGACGCCCCCGACCACCGTCGGAATATGGGCCACGTTCCGTGGCTCACCGCTCGCGGTGAAGACGATTCTCGCCGGTGTGCTCGCCAGCCGCCTCGGCGGATTCCTGAACATCTTCCTCGTCCTCTATCTGACCGACAGGGGGTATTCGGCCGAACAGGCCGCGTTCGCCCTGGGTGTCTACGGCATCGGCGGCGTGGCCGGCGTCTTCCTCGGCGGCACCCTCGCCGAGCGGCTCGGCGCGCGCAACGCGACGGTGCTGGGCATGGCGTCCACCGCCGCACTGACCGCGGCCCTCCTGTACCTGCCCGGCTACGGTCTGCTGCTGGCGGCGATCGCCCTGGTCAGCATGGCGGCCCAGCTCTACCGTCCGGCGTCGACGACCCTGCTGTCCGATCTGACGTCCCGCGACGGCCAGGTCATGATCTTCGCGATGTACCGCTTCAGCCTGAACCTGGGCACCACGATCGCCCCGCTCCTCGGCTTCGCCCTCTACAACCTGGACGACAGCTACGCCCTCCTCTTCTGGGGCGAAGGCGCCGTCGCGCTCGGCTACGCCGTGCTCGCGCGGGTCACCATCCCGGCCCGCCCGCGCCCGACGGCGCCGGGGGAGACGGAGACGGACGCCGCCGGGGAGACGGCAGCGGACGGTTACCGGGTGCTGTTCCAAGACCGGCGCTACCTGCTGTTCCTGCTGGCCGCGATGGTCAACGCGATGGTCTACGTGCAGTACTTGTCGACCCTGCCCCTGGATGTGAAGGCGTCGGGGATGCCCATCCTCTGGTACACCGTCGCGGTGTCGGCGAACGGATTCATCGTGATCGCCTTCGAGCTGGGGCTGACCAAACTCTCGCAGAAGTGGCCGATGAAGATCACGATCGCGGTGGCATGGACCCTGATCGGTCTCGGCGTGGCCCTCTACAGCCTGCCGCTGGGCGCCGCGGTGGTCATCGGTGCCACGCTGGTGTGGACGCTGGGCGAGATCGTCGGCGGGCCCTCGGTCTTCGCCTACCCCGCGCTGGCAGGACCGGCCCGGCTGCGCGGCCGTTACATCTCCTCGTTCCAGTTCGCCTACGCGCTGGGCATGGCCCTCGGACCGGCCCTCGGCGGTGTGCTGTTCACCCGGCTCCAGCACGGCGTATGGCCGGTGTTCGGCGCACTCGGCCTCTTCGCGGCCGTACTGGGCGTGGCGGCGGTACGCGTACCGTCCGCATCGGCGACCGCCGGACCGGACGCGGACGCGGACGCGGACACCGCCGAGCCCCAGGACGCCGGGGCCGGCGGTACCCGGACCTGACCGCGGCCCGGCGGGAGCGCGCGGCCCCGCCGGGGTCCGCGGCGGCCGGCCGCCGCGAAACCTCGCGCGGTACGCCTCAGGACGCGGCGCTGCGGAGCTGCCGCTGGGCGGCGGCGCGGTGCCGGAAGACGTGCCGGTAGGTCTGCGGGGAGACGCCGGTGACCCGGCCGAAGTGGTAGCGCAGGTTCGTCGCGGTGCCGAAGCCGCTGTGCCGGGCGACGCTGTCCACCGGTTCGTCCGTGGTCTCCAGCAGTTCCTGCGCCAGCCGTACCCGCTGCTGGAGCAGCCACTGGAGGGGCGTGGTGCCCACCGCCTCCCGGAAGCGCCGCGCGAAGGTCCGCTCGCCGAGGTTCGCCACCCGGGCCAACTGCGGCACGGTCAGCGGCTCTTGCAGGTGGTCGCGGGCCCACTGCAGTACGGGAGCCAGCTCGTCGCCCTCGCGGGGGCGCGCGGGCGGCTTCGTGTACTGCACCTGCACGCCTTCACGGTGCGGCGGTACGACCATCCGCCGGGCGATCTCCGTGGCGACCGCCGAGCCGTGGTCCTGGCGTACGAGGTGCAGGCACAGGTCGATGGCGGCACCGCTGCCGGCGGACGTGAAGAGATTGCCGTCCTCGGTGTAGAGCACGGAAGGCGTGAAATCCACCTCCGGAAAACGATGTCCAAAATCCGCCGCGTTCATCCAGTGGGTGGTCGCCGGACGGCCGGTCAGCAGACCGGCGTGCGCGAGCACGTACGAGCCGGTGCACAGGGAGACGATCCGGCGCCCCAGCTCGTGGGCCTTGCGCACGGCGGCGATCAGGGACGCGGGCGGATCGAGCTGGACGGCGCGGGCACACGCCGCCACGATGACGGTGTCCGCCTCCAGCAGGTCGTCCATGTCGTAGGGCGCCTCGATCCGCAGGCCGGCCGGGGTCCGCAGCGGCGTCGGCTCCGCCGCGCACAGCCGTACTTCGTACCAGGGATCGGCGATGTCGCTGCGGTCCACACCGAAGACCTCGCAGGGTACGGCCAGTTCGAAGGTCGGCGTCGCATCGGTGACCGCGATCGCCACGACATGACGGGGCATGGCAGGAACTTAGCGCACGTCGGCAGTTCTGCAGGTGTTCCCAGGGTCTTGTTCACGTCAAGCTACCGACGTGACGGAGACGTTGATCAAGGGCGCCGCCCCGGAGGGCGGGCTCACCGCCGTACAGGGCACCGCCTTGTACGTCGGCGCCGTGCTGGGCACCGGAGTGATCGCCCTGCCCGCCCTCGCCGCCGAGGCCGCGGGCCCCGCCTCCCTGCTGGCCTGGATCGCCATGGTGCTGGTCTCCGCGCCGCTGGCCGCCTCCTTCGCGGCGCTCGGCGCCCGATTCCCCGATTCGGGAGGCGTGTCGACGTACGCGCGGCTGGCGTTCGGCGACCGGCCGGCGGCCGTGGTGGGCTGGTGCTTCTACCTGGCGGTCCCCACCGGTTCGAGCGCGGCGGCCCTCTTCGGGGGCGCGTACGTCTCCGAAGCCCTGGGCGGCTCCACGCTCACCACCGTCGCGACCGCCGCCGGCCTCATGGTGGCGGTCACCGTGTTCAACGCCGCCGGCGTGAAGGTGGCCGGACGCTTCCAGCTGGCCTTCGTGGGCTTGCTGATCGTGCTGTTGCTGCTCGCGCTGGCGCTGTCCCTGCCGTACGCGCGGGCGGCGAACTTCCAGCCGTTCGCTCCGCACGGCTGGTCGGCGATCGGCCCGGCGGCGGCGCTGCTGGTGTGGAGCTTCGCGGGGTGGGAGGCGATCACGCACCTGGCGGCGGAGTTCCGCCGGCCGGCCCGTACCGTACCGCTCGCCGCGGGCCTGGCCGTGGTGATCGTCGGCGTGCTGTACGTGTCGGTCGCCTTCGCCGTCATCGCCGTACTGGGACCGGGCGCGGCGGACACCGAGGCGCCGCTGGGCGAACTGATGGCGCGCGGCCTGGGAGGCCACGCCCGCCTGCTCGCCGCCGGGGCCGCCCTGCTGCTCACCCTCGGCGCGATGAACGCCTACTACGCGGGCGCGGCCAAGCTCGGCGCCGCCCTGGGCCGGGACGGCGCGCTGCCGGCGTGGCTGGCCCGCGGCAGCGTCGCCGGCGAAGTGCCGCGCCGCAGCCTGGGCGTGATCTCCGTACTGGGCTTCGCGGCCCTGTTCGCGACGGTCCTCACGCGCACGGGCGCCCGCCCGCTGGTGTTGCTGACCACCGGCTCCTTCGTGGCGGTGTACGCGATTGGGGTCGCCGCCGCGATCCGGTTGCTGCCGCGCCGCAGCAAGGGGCGCGCGGCGTCCTTCGCGGCGCTGGCCGCCGTTGTGGTCCTGCTGGCGATGTCGGGCGGCTATCTGCTGTGGCCGCTGGCCGTGTCCGGGGCGGCCCTGCTGTACGTGGGGTGGCGCCGGCGGCGGGCACCCCGGGACGGCCCGCCGGCCGCCCCCACGGACGGGCCCTTTGCGGCCCGGCCCGCCACACCGGACGTCGTCGAGGCCTCGGAGGTCGTGTGATGGGAAACGAGCTGCTGTCCGGCGCGGGGGCGCGGACGTCCGATGCGCGGGACGCCGCGGCGCCGGATCTGGAGACCCTGCGCGCCGCCGTCGCGGCGTTCACGGGCGGGGCGTCCGCCACGGCCACGGACCGGACGGAACTCGATCCGGCGCTGCACGGCCATCGCCGGGAACTGCTGCGCTGGCTGAACTCCTGGGGCTGCCGGCTGCGGTATCCCCGGCCGGGCGAGATCGACCTGTTCGAGGTCGGCGTGCGGGACTGGTGGACCCGGTGGGCCGCCGCCCTGCCCGTCGGCGGCTCCCTCGCGGAGCTGACCGACCCGCAGATCGACGCCGTGGCGGGCGGCTTCGAGGACCTGTCCGCGGTGCCCGTGGGGGCTCCGGAGCGGTCCCGTCCGCTGGGGCCTACGGCCGCCTCCAAGCTGCTGTACCGGCTGTGCTCGCGGGCCGTGATGCCGTGGGACGAGGCCATCGCCCGCCGCCTGCACGGCACCCGGGACGCCGCCGCCTTCGCGGCCCACCAGCGTCTGGGGCGGTCCTGGGCGCGGCACCTGCTCGCCGAGACGGGGCTCGACGAGCAGGCGGTGGCGGTCGAGCTGGGCGGCCCGGGCCGTTCCCTCGCGAAGATCCTTGACGACTACTGCTACCTCCGCTTCACCCGGGAGACGGAATGGTGACGCGTACCGCGCACGAATCCGGCCACCTGGAGCACCGAATTCCGGCCGAATGGCGGGAATGACCCGCCAGTTTTTCCCCATGGTCCGGCGGGGAGTCCGGCGGGTATCAGCACCATCCGACACCAGCTGTATATGGCAGGAATTCAGTGGCCGCTGACGGTTCTGATGATTGCCGCCCGGCGGGAGACTCCGGAATCCTTGAACAGCGGTGCGTCGGGATGCCGGACACCGCGGCCGCCGGGCCGATCGCGAAGGCGAAAAACGGCCATGGCCCCGTGAGCACGTGAGTGAGGAAAGACCAACGATGATCCCAGCCGCAGAGACCTTCGACGGCACGTGGCCCTACCGGCCGCATTTCACCGACGCAGCGGGATTCCGGCAGCATTATGTGGACGAGGGGGCCGAGCACGGCGGCCCCGTCGTGTTCCTGCACGGCGAGCCGACCTGGGGCTACCTCTGGCGCCATCTGATCGGCCCGCTCGCCCGTGAGCGGCGGGTCGTCGTTCCCGATCACATGGGCTTCGGCAAGAGCGCCACTCCGGCGGACCGTACGTATCTCGCCGCCGAGCACGTGGACAATCTGGAGACGCTGCTCGTCGACGTCCTCGACCTGCACGACATCACCCTGGTCCTGCACGACTGGGGCGGCCCCATCGGCACCGGGTTCATGCTGCGGCACCCCGACCGCGTCGCCCGGATCTTCGCCACCAACACCGTGCTCCCGCTCGGCCTGCCCGGTTACGACAAGCTGATGGCCGAGAACATGGCCGACAGCCACTGGTTCCGCTGGGCGGGCGCCGCCCACGCGAACGGCACACTGGAGCGGGCGCTGGGCGGCGCGGGGGACAGTGTCACCCACCTGATGCTCTCGTTGCAGACCATCGCCCGGCCGCAGATCGTCACGCCCACCTGGGTGCGTGCCTACGCCGCGCACTTCACCGACCGGGCCGCCTGCGAGGGTGTGCTCCGCTTCCCACAGCAGCTCGTGGCCCCGGACCCGGAGGCGGCCCCCGCACCGGACCCGGACCCGGCCGCCGTCGCCGCCGTACGCGCCAAGCCCGCCATGCTCGTGGAGGGGATGCGCGACACCGCGCTGCTGCCTCGCCACGTCGTCCCCGCCTTCCGGCTCGCCTTCCCCGACGCCCCGGTGATCGAACTGCCGGACGCCGGGCACTTCCCCTCCGAGGACGCCCCCGAGACGCTGCTGGCACTCCTCCAGCTCTTCCTTCAGACCACCTGACCACACCGGCAACGTCACCCTCGACCGGGTCACCGACACACGCCGCGCAGCTCAGGCCCCCGGTTCCCGGCAGCCCCTCCCGGGGACAGCCGGCCGACCGCGCCCACCCGGCCCGCGCGTCACCTCGGGGCCCGGTCCGTCCTTGGAGGTGCTCTCCCATGGTCCGTCGTGTATGGCTGCTGATGCTCGCGGTCGGTACGTTCGCCATCGGCACCGACGGTTACGTCATCGCCGGTCTGCTGCCCGAGATGGGGCGCGACCTCGGCGTCTCCGACAGCCAGGCCGGCCAGTTCGTGACCGTCTTCGCGCTGGCCTACGCGATCGGCGCCCCGCTGCTGGGCGTCGCGATCGGCAGCCTGCCGCGCCGCCCGCTCCTCATCGGCAGTCTCGCCCTGTTCGCCCTTTCCAACGTCGCTGCCGCGCTCGTCGATTCGTACGGGACGATGCTCGCCGTACGGGTTCTCGCGGCGCTCACCGCCGCCGTGTTCACCCCGGCCGCGGCCGCTGCCGTGCCGCCGCTGGTGCCCGCCGAGGAGCGCGGCCGGGCGCTGGGCACCGTGGGGGCCGGCATCGCCGTGGCCACCGCCATCGGCGTGCCGCTGGGCACCTTCATCGGCGGGGCGTTCGGCTGGCGCACCACGTTCGTGGTGGTGGCCGGACTGAGCGTGCTGGCCACGGCCGGTCTGCTGTGGAAGCTCCCGGCGATGCCGCCCGAGCCCGCGGCCGGCATCATGACGCGGCTGTCCGTGGCCCGGGTCCGCGGCATCCCGACCGCGCTCGGCCTCACCGTGCTGTGGATCTCCGGCGCGTTCACCGTCCTGACCTTCATGAGCCCGGTCCTGGACGCGATCGCCGGCATCCGCGGCGGAATGCTCAGCATCTGGCTGATGATCTTCGGTGTCGCGGCGGTGGCGGGCAACGCGCTGGGCGGCCGGGCCGCCGACCGCCTGCCCACCACCCGGCTCATGGTGATCAGCACCTGCGGCCTGACCGTGGCCCTGGCCTCCCTGGGCGCGCTCGGCTCGCTGGGCGTGCACGGCTCGCTCGGCGCCGCCCTGGCGGCCGTGGCCCTGGTGGTCTGGGGCATCTTCGGCTGGTCCTTCGCCCCGCTCCAGCAGCACCGGCTCGTGGAGCTGGCACCGCAGTCGGCGGGCGTCGTCCTGTCGCTCAACGCCAGCGCCATCTACGCCGGAATCTCCCTCGGCGGGTTCCTCGGCTCCGTCGCCCTCGACCACTCCGGCGCCTTCGCCGTCGGCTGGACCGCCGCCGGCCTGGAGATTCTCGCCGTCGCCGCCGCGGTCGCCATCGCGGTCCGCGTGAAGCGGCACCACCAGGGCGCCCCCACGGCCTCCGCGGCTTCGCCCACGAGCGCGGACAGCACATCACTGCCTCTCTGACGACGAACGGGGAACCGCCTTGAACGCCTCTCCCAGACCCTCGCCCACCACGGAGCCCGGCACCGGCCGGAGCGCCCTGAGCCGCCGCGGCTTCGCCACGGCCGTCATCGGCGCCACCGCGGTCACCGGATTACCGGCGGCCACGGCCCAGGCGGCCACCGCCCGGGCCGGCTCCGCCACGCCTGCCGCCCCGGGCGCCTTCGACCCGCGGGACTGGACGTCCGTACGCGACCAGTTCGCCCTGTCGCGCGACTACCTCCAGTTCTCGGCGTACGTCCTCGCCTCGCACCCACGGCAGGTACGCGAGGCCATCGACCGCACCCGCGACCAGCTGGACGCGGACCCGATAGCCGTCGGCGCCGGCTTCGTCGACGAGGACCGCAGCCTGGAGGTCCGCACCTCCCTGGCCGGCTACCTCGGCTGCCACGCGGACCACGTGGCGCTGACCGACAGCACCACCATGAGCCTCGCCCTCCTCTACGGCGGCCTGAAGCTGCGGCCCGGCCAGGAGATCCTCACCAGCGAACACGACTTCTACGCCACCCATCAGGCGCTCCGGCTGCGCAACCAGCGGGACGGCACGCCCGTCCGCAAGATCCGGCTGTACGGCGATCCGGCGCGTGCCACCACCGACGAAATCGTCTCCCGTATCGTCCGCGCCCTCACCCCGCACACCCGCGTGCTGGCCCTGACCTGGGTCAACTCCGACAATGGCGTCAAGCTGCCGGCGCGGGCGGTGGCCGACGCGCTACGGGAGGTCAACGCGCGGCGGGCCCGCGCCGACCATGTCCTGCTCTGCCTGGACGGGGTGCACGGCTTCGCCGCCGAGAACGTCACCATGGAGGGCCTGGGCTGCGACTTCTTCGCCACCAGCACCCACAAGTGGCTGCACGGTCCGCGCGGCACGGGCCTGTTGTGGGGCAAGCCCGAGCACTGGCCCCTCGTGCGGCCGGTCATCCCCAACTTCAGCCGGGAGGGCTACGAGGGCTGGGTCGGCGGCCGGGACCCGGTGGCGGCCCCCGCGATCCTCGGAACGCCCGGCGGCTACCACTCCTTCGAACACCGCTGGGCCGTCCCCGAGGCCGTCCGCTTCCACGAGATGATCGGCCGGGCCCGGGTCACCGCCCGCATCAAGTCCCAGGCGGCCCTCCTCAAGGACGGCCTGCGCAGGCTCCCCGGTGTGCGCGTCCTGACCCCCGACGACCCGTCGATGTCGGCCGGCGTCGTCTGCTGCACGGTCGAGGGCTGGACCGCCGCCCGCGCGGAACACGAACTGCGCGCCGCCCATCGCGTCATCGCCACCGAGACCCCCTACGCCGAGCCGCACCTGCGCTTCGGCCCCACCGTCGTCACCGGCCCCGAGCAGACAGCGAAGGTCGTCAGGGCCGTGGCCGCCCTCCGCTGACCCGGCCCGCTCCGGCACCCCGCGCCGACCTGGGGCGCCGGGGCGGGTGGGGAAGTGGAAGGATGGGACCCATGAGTTCCAACGTATTTTTCGACATCACCATCAACGGCGACAAGGCCGGCCGCATCGTTTTCAAGCTGTACGACGAGGTCGTGCCCAAGACCGCGCGCAACTTCCGTGAGCTGGCCACCGGCGAGCACGGCTTCGGTTACGCCGGTTCGCCCTTCCACCGGGTCATCCCGGAGTTCATGCTCCAGGGTGGCGACTTCACCCGCCGCAACGGCACCGGCGGCAAGAGCATCTACGGCGACCGCTTCGCGGACGAGAACTTCGAGCTGAAGCACGACCGCCCGTTCCTGCTCTCCATGGCGAACGCCGGCAAGAACACCAACGGCTCGCAGTTCTTCATCACGACGGTGGCCACCCCGTGGCTGGACGGCGCGCACGTGGTCTTCGGCGAGGTCGTCGAGGGCTCTGACCTGGTCAAGAAGATCGAGGGCCTGGGCTCCCGCTCCGGTGCCACCTCCGCGACGATCGAGGTGGCGGACTCGGGCGTCGTGGACGCCGCGTAACGGGTACGCAGCACCCTGAGACATGCGAAGACCCCCGGGACGGTGTCCCGGGGTCTTCGCATGTCCGGAGTCCGGCGGGCGGACCGCTCAGGACTGGGGACGGCTGCCGTGGTTGGCGCCGTTCTTCCGGCGGGCCTTCTTCTTACGGCGTCGCTTCGACGACATGGCGTCTCCTCTCCGCAGGGGTTTGCAGGGCTTTCCTCCGCATTTCTACCATTTCACAGCGGTGGCCTGTCCTGCGATCCCGGGGCCGGATACCCGACTCAGGGAGCCCCACACGTCTCGTGAGACACATCACGGGCAACGAGGGGAGGGGCGGGAGGGTGCGGGGAGGAGGGAGAGAAGGGTGAGAGGGGTCAGTGGGGGTGGGTGCAGTCGTAGAGGGGTTCGGGGAGTGAGGGGTCGGCGGAGGCCGCGTACGTCTTCGGGTCGACCTTGGTGCAGGTGGTGCGCACCCAGGCGTTGATCTTGGACGTCTCGGAGGCGTTGCCGGCCGCGGGGGTGGTGGGGTTGAGGAGGGCGAAGCGCAATTGGCCGGAGGCGATCAGGTGCCGGTACTCGGCGAGGGTGACGGAGGTGGCCATTCCGGCGAAGCCGCCCAGCGGCAGGATCGGCAGGCCGGTGTGGGTGATGGCACGGGAACGGGCCCAGCCGCCGTCGGCGGAGAGGGTGTACGTGGCGTTGCCGTCGTGCCGCTGTACGTAGTTCAGCAGGCGCTTCTGGGCGGCGGTCAGCGGGGCCGGTGACATGTCGTACGAGGCGCCGCCCGCGCCCCCGTAGACCGCGCTGCCCGGTGCGCCGGCCGTGGCGTTCTGGCCGCCGGGTCCGGCGTGCGCCTCGAAGGACGAGCCCGCGTACCGCTGGTCCAGTACGGACAGTGACCAGGCCGCCGGGGCGGCGAACAGGGCTACGCAGGTGGCGGACAGGGCCATGAGGGCCACAGGGCGCAAGCGGCGGCCGGTGGCGCGGCCGTACGAGAGAAGGGTCACGATGCTGACGAGCGCTGCTGTGATGATCGCCGGGATCAGCCAGGGGGCGAAGCCGGTGTGGTCGGCGGCGAGGGAGGAGGCCCAGGCGGCCTGGACGGTGATGGTCAGGGGAGGAGCAGGCGCGCAGGGGCGCTGGTGGCGGTGCGGTGGGCGCGCCACAGGGTGACGGCTCCGGCGGCGGCCAGCGCGGCCAGCGCGGGGGCCAGGCCCGCCACGTACGCGGTGTGCGGGATGTCGACCACGCTCAGGACGACGGCCGTGGTCAGCAGCCAGCCGCCCCACATCAGGTAACCGCCGCGCAGCCGGTCCGTACGGGGGCGCCTGCCGCGCCGCACCAGGCCGTGGGCCAGGCCGATCAGGGCGAGGGGTACAGCCAGCCGATCTGTGGGGTGAAGCGGGAGGTGAGGAGCTTGTACCAGGTGTTCTTCTCACTGCCCAGGCTGACCATTTTGCGGGAGGCGCCGGAGGGTTTTCCGCCGGTGGCCGGTCGGGGGTGTGGCTGCGTGCCTGTGGCGGGTGGACTGGTGTGGTCGGTGGGGCCCGCGGGCTGCATGGCGGAGCCGCCTGGTCCGCCTGACCCGCCGGGCCCGCCCGGTCCGCTGTTCGCCGGGCGGCTGAAGCCGTTGTACTGGAAGACCATCGACAGCGCGCTGTTGTTCGTCGAGCCGTCCGCGTACGGGCGTACGTCCTTCGGAGTGAAGGTCATCATCAGTACCCACGAGAACGACACCGCGAACAGCACGGCCCCGGCGGTCAGCAGATGGCCGATCCGGGCGCGCGCCGTGACGGGTGCGGTGACGAGGTAGCCGACGGCCAGCGCGGGGACGACGAGCCAGGCCTGCATCATCTTGGCCTGGAAGGCCAGGCCCACCCACACGCCGGCCCAGACCAGCGAGCGCAGACGGGCGCCGCGTGCGGCGAGCTGGTAGCGGTCGACGGCCAGGACCAGGCACATGATCAGGGCCGCGTCGGGAATCGGGTGGCCGAACAGGGAGGCGGTGACGGGGGTGAGGGTGAGCAGCCCGGCGGCCAGGAGGCCGGTGGCGGGGCCCTGCCAGCGCCGTACGACCCGGTAGAGCACGAGGACGGAGACGACGCCCTCGACGCACTGCGGCAGGGTCAGGGCCCAGTCGTGGAAGCCGAAGAGGCGGGCGGAGAGCGCCTGCGGCCAGAGGAAGCCGCCGATCTTGTCGAGGGTGATGGTGGCGGACGGGTCGTAGGCGGTGAAGAGGAAAGCCTTCCAGCTCTCGGTCATGCTGCGGGCGGCGACGGAGTAGTACGGGGCCAGGCCGCTGGTGGTGATGTTCCACGCGTACAGGAGTGCGGCCAGGGCCGCGACGCCGAGCAGGGCGGGGCGCGCCCAGCGGGGCTGGCCTTCGGGTGAGCGCCACACCTCCCAGCGGCGGCGCGGCCGTCGGCCCGGTGTGGTGTCGAGGGGGAGGGCGTGCGCTGGGCGGGCGGCGAAAGCGTCGCGGGCCGGGTGGGGGAGGCGGCGGAAGGCAGGGAGTCGGAATCGGGCAGGCCGAAGGGCGGTTTGGCGGCCATAGGGGGAAGTCAGCTCTCGAATCGGTGCGGACGGGCTGCCGGGTCCGGGCCGGCCGGTCAGTTCTCCGGCTTGCCGAGCAGCAGCAGGTAATAGTCCACGTGCTCCCGGCAGAATGTACGGAACGGTTCCATCAGCGGATCGGTGTGGGCGACGGCCTCTTTTCCGAAACGCTGCTCGATGGCGTCACGCTGTTCCTGGTAGAGCACGTGCATCAGCTCGCCGCACAGTGCGACGTTCGCTGTCATGTTCTGTATGCGGGCGATACGGAATCCGGCTTCTTCGACCTCTTCGAGAAGCGTGGCGAAGGGGGTGGGCGGCGGGGACGCCCACAGCCGGGTGAACGCCTCGGTCTCCGGGGGACGGCGGTGCCGCGCCGGGCGAACTCCGTCATCAGCAGACGGCCGCCGGGCCGCAGGACGCGCCGGGCCTCACGCAGGCCGGCGGGCCGGTCCGAGAGGTGCGGGAAGCAGTCGATGGACCAGGCCGCGTCGTACGTGTCGTCCGCGTGATCGAGCCGCATCACGTCGCCGTACGTGAAGTCGACCCGTCCTTCGAGACCGGTGGCGGCGTTCAGCCGTTCCCCGCAGCGGGCCAGTTGTCCCCGGCTGACGGTGATGCCGGTGACCCGGCCGCCGGTGCGCCGGGCCAGGTGGAGGGCGGGGCCGCCGGTGCCGCAGCCGATGTCGAGCAGGCGGGGGTCCGGCGGGAGACCGTCGGCCAGGATGTCCGCGAGGTACGCGGTCTGCCGGTCCTGGGCGAGGCCGGACAGGCCGAGGAGGGAGGCGGCCGCGGTCCGTTCGCCGTGCGGGACGAACATGCCGACGTGCAGGGCGCTGCGGCCGAGCACCATGGCGAGCAGGTCGCCGAACCGGTCGTACATCGCGCCGACTTCTTCGGGAGCGGGAGCGGGAGCGGGCGCCGGGCCGCTGTTCGCACTGTTGTCGGCCACTGTCATGGAAGTCCCCTCGCGACGGATGGTCGGGCAAGGAATCAGTGAGCAGGGAGTGCACTTCTGCTCGGTGGACGCTAGCACCGAATTGCGTGGAGTGGGGGCTTCCATTCCGCAAGGGAAAAATTCGGACAGTGGTGGGTGGGGAATGCATGATCGGTTTTGGGGTGCTGCTCCGGCGTAATGGCAGCCGGTGGAGGGGCGTTGCTGATGAGTTTTCGATGAGAAGGGCATGAAAAGCGTGAGAATGGCGCCGCGGGCATACCTTTTTCTGCATAACGTGTGCGTGAATTGTCGGGCAGCCCCGGAAATGAGAGCTCCGGGGAACAACCCCGTGATGCGGTACCTGCCGTCCGGAGGGGCGCCGCTGGGCGCGCCCCTCCGGACGGTGCGTGTGACGGTCCGGTTCGGGTTCCGGCTGCGGGCCGGACGTACCGTACGCGGGAGTTCGGTCAGCTCGACTGCGCCTCGTCGTAGAGGTTCTCGGCATCGGCACCGAAGTACGGCCCGAACATGGTGTTCGGCAGGAAGGTGTAGCCGAAGCTGTTCACCGAGGACTGGAGGCCGGTGCCGCCGGCCTCGTCGAACGAGGTGAACCAGGGGCCGCCGCTGGAGCCGCCGGTCATGTTGCAGGACAGGCCGTGGTCCGTGGAGAACAGCGGGTCCTTGATGGTGTTGCCGCTGCAGTAGACGAGTTTGCTGCCGTCGTACGGCGCCGCGGCGGGGTAGCCGAACGCGTACATCGGCTTGTTGTAGCCGGTGTTGAAGGCGAGGCCCTGACCGCCGACGACATCGGTCAGCCGCTGTCCGCCGACCGGGGCGACGACCGCGGCGCCGATGTCGTAGTTGATGTTCTCGCTCGCTGTCCACTGCGGCGTGCTGAGGGTCTTCGATGCGGCCCATTTGCCGTACGGGGCCTGGCCGTCGTGGTAACCGGGCACGAAGACCCAGTCGCCGTGCCAGGCGCCGTTGAGCTTCACGCAGTGCCCGGCGGTGAGCACCGTGCTCTTGTTCGCGCTGGTGACGGCGTTGCCGGAGCAGGAGGCGGTACGGCCCTGGTACGTGAAGAACACCCGTCCCGCGGTGTTGGTCACGGCGCCGCCACCGGTCCACGGGGCGCCTGCCTGCGGGAACGCCTTGGGGGCCGGGGAGGGGGCGGACGTGGTGGTGGCGGGGCGGGAGGGGCGTACAGTGCGCTCGGTGCCGCGCTGGACGGGTGGGGCGGTCGGGCGCGTTGTGCCGCCGGATCGTTTCTCCGCGGCGGTGGATCGTTTCTTCTCAGCGGCGGACCGTTGCGCCGGCCCGTCGGTCCCGGCCGACAGCAGGTCCAGCGGGGTGGCCTCGCGCATCCGCTCCGCCGTCCAGAAGTCGGCCACGGAGGAGGGTGTATCCGTACCCGCACCCGTACCCGCACGGGCCGAGGACGTGTCCGTGCCGACCGGACCGGCCGCGCCCGCCGCACCGGTCTGCGGAGCCGAGACGAGCAGGGCGCCGGCGGCGGTCAGGGCGCAGGCGACGGCCCGGGACGCGCCGCGCCGACGGGTGCCGGGGGAGGTACTGACGTTTCGTCTCACGCGTGACTCCTTCTGCAAGGCCGCGCGATGGCGAACCGCGCGGCCGTCGACTACGTGACCGCGGGTCCCGCGGCCCGGCAGATGAGCGGTGCGGATGGACGTGCGTCAGGAAGAGTCCCACCGGACGCGCCGTCTGTCAGGAGCGCGTCGCGCCGAAGTCGGGGACGCGGGGCGGCGGGCGGGGAGTCGGCGACGGCGGCCGGGTGACCGTCAGCCGCGGCCGATGTACGGCATGGCTGTCGCCAGCACCGTCGCGAACTGCACGTTCGCGCCCAGCGGCAGCTGCGCCATGTGCAGGACCGTACGGGCCACGTCCGCCGCGTCCATCACCGGCTCGACCGCCGTACTGCCGTCGGCCTGAAGGATGCCGGTCCGCATCCGCCCGGTCATCTCGGTGGCCGCGTTGCCGATGTCGAGCTGCCCGCAGGCGATGCCGTACGGACGCCCGTCCAGCGAGAGCGACTTGGTCAGGCCGGTCATGGCGTGCTTGGTGGCGGTGTACGCGACGGAGTGCGGGCGCGGCGCGTGTGCGGAGACCGAGCCGTTGTTGATGATGCGGCCGCCGCGCGGGTCCTGGTCCTTCATGGCGCGGAAGGCGGCCTGGGCGCAGAGGAAGGCGCCGGTGAGGTTGGTGTCGACGACCGCGCGCCAGTCGTCGTACGCCAGTTCCTCCAGCGGTACGGGCGGGCCGAACGTTCCGGCGTTGTTGAACAGCAGGTCCAGCCGGCCGAACCGGTCGCGAGCGGCGGCGAAGAGGGCGTCCACCTGGTCGGGGCGGGTCACGTCGGCCGGGACGCACAGCACGGCGGGGCTCTCGGGTCCGTCGGCGTTCCGCTCCGCCTGGCGGGCGGTCTCCGCAAGGGCGTCGGCGCGCCGCCCGGCGAGCACCACCGACCAGCCGGCCCCGGCGAGGGCCAGGGCGACGGCCCGGCCGATGCCGGAACCGGCACCGGTGATCAGCGCGGTCGGCGCGGGTGCGGGCGGGGTGGCGTCACGGGCTGCGGTACCGGCGTCGGATGTCGTCATGGCGGCAGGGTAGGGGGCGGGGCGTGCGCCCGGGGAACCGGCGCTCGGGGGACCGGCGCCGGGAATCGGTGCCCGGAGACCGGCGCCCGGAGAACCGCTGTCCGGTTCACCCCGCCCCGCCCTCACCTGCCCCGCCCTCACCTGCCCCGCCCTCACCTGCCCCGCCCTCACCTGCCCCGCCCCCACCCGCCCCGCACTCACCCCGCCCCGCACTCACCCCGCCCCGTGAAACCCCTTGAGCACCGCCGCCTTGGCCGCGGCGAACTCCTCGGCGGTCAGGATGCCGTCCCGGTGCAGTTCGCCGAGTTCACGCAGTCGGCGGAGCAGGACGTCGGGGTCCTGGCCGCCGCCCTGGGAGCCCCGTTCCGCCGCCGCCTCCAGGGCCGGTGCGGGCTGCGCCGAGGCCACCGGGGCCGCCGCCCTCGGCGCGGATCCGCCGGACGGGTGCGGCAGCCGTGCCGCGACCGCGGCCGCGAGCAGGGCGGTGCGGCCGCTCTCCTTCTTGAAGCCCCACAGCTCGATGGCGTTCGGGTCGTGCTCCGGCTTGAGCTTCGCGGTGACGCCCTTCGGGCGGAAGCGCAGATAGCCGGACTCCAGCCCGGAGGCGGGGCGCCAGTCGACCCCTGCCAGGTCGGCGAGGGCGAAGTCCCGCGCACCCGCGTGCTTCTTGCTCTCGCTGGTGGACCAGCGCCAGTCGATGTGCACCTGCTCCCCGTCGAAGGTCGCCACGCCGTCCACGCCCGCGGCGGACAGCGGCACGGCGGGGCCCGGCAGCAGATAGCGGTCGGTGGGCCCGGTCACCACCTGGTCGAGGAGCAGGGACTGGCGCACCTCGTCGGCGAAGTACTCGGCGACGCCGGTACGGTCCGGGTCCACGCTCACCTGGTAGGGGTTGGCGTCGTCCGGCAGGCTGCCGCCGGTGACGTACAGCAGCGGGTCGGCGCCGTCCCGCAGCCGCAGGCGCAACCGTCCGCCCTTGCGGGCCGGTTCGTACGCGATGCCCGCGAGCGCCTCCAGCGGTACGGAGGTCTCGCCGAGGTCCTGCCGCAGCCGGTGCACGCCCCGTTCCTGCCCCGGCACGATCCACACCCGGTCACCGTCGAAGGACCACGTGCCGTCGCGCACCATCAGTTCAGCCATGTCCCGAATCCTACGGAAACGCCGCTCCGGCGGCGGAGGGCGAGCCCGGCGCTTCAGGCGCTGTCGGCCCTGTCGGCCCGGTCGGCGCTCCGGGCCCGCAGGCCCGTCCGCCGCGATTGTCCGCGGGCGTCCGATACGGGCGCAGTCCTCATCCGGTTGTCATGTGTGCGTCGAACCCGGGACAGCGGGACGCCGTCGTCCGCCCCTCCAATCGCTGGTGACAACACCAGCCCAGGGAGGGGCAGATGGCCCGTCAAGGTCAGCACGAGCAGGACGCGCGGCCCGCACAGGGGCCGCAGGGCGCCCCGTACACCCAGGAGATGCGGGCCACCGCCGCGCACCTCGCCCGGCGCCGCTTCCTCACCGGCACCGGGGCCGCCGCGGCGCTGGCCTTCGCGGCCAACCTGCCGGGCACCGGCGTCGCGTACGCCGCCGCCGAGGCCGACGCCCGCAAGATCACCGAGAACCCGTTCACACTCGGGGTGGCCTCCGGCGACCCGCTGCCCGGCTCCGTCGTGCTGTGGACCCGGCTCGCCCCGAAGCCGTACGAGCCGGGCAGCGGCATGCCCAAGGCCCGGGTGACGGTGCGCTGGGAGGTCGCGTACGACGAGAAGTTCCGGCGGCTGGCAGGGCGCGGGCGAGGCGAGGCGCACCCGGAGTTCAACCACGCGGTGCACATCGAAGCCACCGGCCTCGCACCGGACCGCGTCTACTACTACCGCTTCCGCGCCGGCAACTGGATCAGCCCGGTCGGCCGCACCCGCACCGCGCCCGCGCGCGGGGCGCAGAACAAGGAGCTGCGTCTGGGCGTCGTCTCCTGCCAGGCGTACCACGACGGCTACTACACCGCCCACCGGCACCTGGCCGCAGAGGACCTGGACGTGGTCTTCCACCTCGGCGACTACCTGTACGAGTATCCGGTGAACGCCGTCGGAGGGGCCCGCAAGTACACCGACCGCAAGCTCCCCGCGCGCTTCAACCGCGAGACGGTGACGCTGGAGGACTACCGGCTGCGGTACGCGCTCTACAAGTCCGACCCCGACCTCCAGGCCGCGCACGCCGCCCATCCATTCATCGTCGCCTGGGACGACCACGAGGTGGAGAACAACTACGCGGACGACGTCAGCGAGAACAACGCCCCCAAGGGCGAGTTCCTGCTGCGCCGGGCCGCCGCCTACCGTGCGTACTGGGAGAACCAGCCGCTGCGCCGCCCGCAGCGCCCGAACGGCCCGGACGCCCAGCTCTACCGTCGCGTGCACTTCGGGCAGCTCGCCCAGTTCGACGTGCTGGACACCCGCCAGTACCGCTCCGACCAGGCGTACGGCGACGGCTGGCACGCGCCGGGCCCGGAGTCCACGAACGCCGCCCGCACCCTGACCGGCAGCAAGCAGGAGCGCTGGCTCGTCGATGGCTGGCGGTCCTCCTCGGCGCTGTGGAACGTGCTGCCGCAACAGGTCACCTTCGCCGAGCGGCGCAACGCCACCGGCCCCGGCCACAAGCTCAGCATGGACTCCTGGGACGGCTACCCGGCCTCCCGGGAGCGGGTGCTGAAGGGCGCGGAGGCGGCGGGCGTGGACAACCTCGTCGTGCTGACCGGCGACGTGCACGTGCACTACGCGTTCGACATCAAGCGGGACTTCCGGGACGAGAAGTCGCGTACCGCGGGCGTGGAGTTCGTGACCACCTCGATCGCCAGCGGCGAGGACGGGGCGGACAAGCCGGCCAACTGGGGCACGTACATGGCGGCCAACCCGCACCTGAAGTTCTACAACGGCCGGCGCGGATATGTGACCGTCACGCTGGACCGGGAGAAGGCGCGGGCCGACTTCCGTACGGTGGCGAAGGTGACGAAGCCGGGGGCGCCGGTGATCACGGCCGGGTCGTTCGTGTCCGAGGCGGGCAGCCCGGGGCTCAAGCCGGCCTGAGACACGAGGGCGGAAGTCGGGCCCTGGGGCCCTGGCCGAAAGCGCGCCGGGGGTCTCTCCGTGCATGACACCATGGTCAAGCCATCAAACATCCATGGAGACACTCATGACGGACCCCGGCACCGGAACGACGGAGCCCCAGGACAGCGTTCCGATAGCCGAGCGGGACGTGGCGGCGGCACCCGCCGCGTCCCGCCGTACCAGCCTGCTCGTCACCCTGATCCTCGGCGGCCTGACCGCGGTGCCGCCGCTCTCCATGGACATGTACCTCCCGGCCCTGCCGGAGGTCACCGACGCGCTGCACAGCCCGGCCGCCACCGTCCAGCTCACCCTGACCACCTGCCTCGCGGGCATGGCCCTGGGGCAGATGGTCGTCGGCCCGATGAGCGACAAGTGGGGCCGCCGCCGGCCGCTGCTCGCCGGCATGGTGATCTACGTCATCGCCACCGCGCTGTGCGCCCTGGCCACCAACGCCGAGCTGCTCATCGCCTTCCGCCTGCTCCAGGGCCTGGCGGGCGCGGCCGGCATCGTCATCGCCCGGGCCGTGGTGCGCGACCTGTACGACGGCGTGGCGATGGCCCGGTTCTTCTCCACCCTGATGCTGATCTCCGGCGTCGCCCCCGTCGTCGCGCCGCTGATCGGCGGGCAGATCCTCCAGGTCACCGACTGGCGCGGCGTCTTCGTCGTGCTCACCGTCGTCGGCGTGCTGCTCACGCTGCTGGTCTGGCGCCGCCTGCACGAGACGCTGCCGCCCGAGCGGCGGCACTCCGGCGGCCTCGGCGAGGCCCTGCACACCATGCGCACCCTGCTCGCCGACCGAGCCTTCTCCGGCTACCTGATCGTCGGCGCGTTCGCCTTCGCCGCGCTGTTCGCCTACATCTCCGCCTCGCCGTTCGTGATCCAGGAGATCTACGGCGCCTCCCCGCAGACCTTCAGCCTGCTGTTCGGCGTCAACTCCGTGGGCCTGGTCCTGGTCGGCCAGATCAACGGCAAGGTGCTGGTCGGCCGGGTCAGCCTGGACATGGTGCTGGGCATCGGCCTGGGCCTGGTCACCGCCGCCGCGACGGCGCTGCTGCTGATGGCCGGCGGCGTCTTCGGCGAGGTCGGGCTGTGGCCGATGGCCGCCGGGCTGTTCGTCCTGATGTCCGCGATGGGCCTGGTCATGCCGTCGGCCAACACCAAGGCGCTGCTGCGCTCGGGGCACGCGGCGGGCTCCGCCTCGGCGCTGCTGGGCACCTCCACCTTCCTGCTCGGCTCCGTCGCCTCGCCGCTGGTCGGCATCGCGGGCGAGCACACCGCCGTACCGATGGCCGTGGTCCAGCTCTCCTGCGGCGTACTGGCGCTGCTGAGCTTCCTGGGAATGTGCCGCCCGTGGCAGCGTAGGGAGGAGACCGCCACCGGGACCGGCGAGAGGACCAGGCTCTGAACGCGACCGGACTGCGACACGGCACCCCCGCCGCCGCGGGGCTGGACCCCGCCTGGACGCGGCGCCTGGTCCACGGGGTGCGGGAGGCGACCGAGGGGCCCGCGCCCTGGTGCGCGGGCGCCGTGGTGCTCGCCGGGCGCGGCCCGGTGGTCGCCGCCGAGGAGGCGGCGGGCTGGGCGCTGCGCTACGCGGGGTACGACCCCGAGCGCGACCGCGGTGTGGAGCTGCCCCGGGAGCACCGGGAGCCGATGCGCGTCGGCACCGTCTTCGACCTGGCCTCGCTGACCAAGCTGTGCACCGCGATCGTGGCGGTCCAGCAGGCCGAGCGGGGCCTGCTGGACCTGGACGCCGCGGCCGGCCGCTGGCTGCCCGGCTTCGCCGACGGCATCACCGTCCGCAGCCTGCTCACCCACACCTCGGGACTGCGCCCGGAGCTGCCGTTCTACGAGCGCCACGGGCGCACGGCCCAACTGGAGCTGCTGTGGGCGGAAGCGGCGGCGCCCGCCGCGCCGCCCGGCAGCACGTACCGCTACTCCGACCTCAACCTCATCGCCCTCCAGCTGATCCTGGAACGCCTCACCGGCCTGCGGCTGGACGCCCTGGTGGCGGGCGGGATCACCGGCCCGCTGGGCATGACCAGCACGGCGTTCGGGCCGCTGGCCCCGGCGGGCGTGGCCGCGACCGAGGACCAGCGGCGGCCGTGGGCCAAGGCCGACCGCGGCATGGTGCGCGGCGCGGTGCACGACGAGAACGCGTGGGCGCTGGGCGGCGTCGCCGGGCACGCGGGCCTGTTCTCGACGGCGCAGGACCTGGCGGTGCTGTGCCGGACGCTGCTCGGCGGCGGCGCGTACGGCCGGGAGCGCATCCTCAGCGCGGAGTCGGTGGCGCTGCTGCTGGACCCGCCGGGCCTCGGCTTCGGCGTGGACCAGCCGTACTTCATGGGCGAGCTGGCGGGGCGCGGAGCAGCCGGGCACACCGGGTTCACCGGTACGAGCCTGGTGCTGGACCGGGCGACCGACACGTTCCTGGTGCTGCTGGCCAACACCGTCCACCCGCGGCGGCGCGAGGCGGGCAGCGCGCCCCGGGCGGCGGCCGCGACCCGGCTGGCACGGGCGGTACGGGCCGGCGGCGGGCCGCACGCGTACGGAACGGGCGGGCCGGGGCGGCGGCCGGCCGGGCCCGGGCGTCCCGGCCCGCCGTGAGACGGGTCCGGGGCCCGCCGCTGCCCCGTAAAATGGCGGGAATGCACGACGAACTGCGCGCCGCACTGGCCGGCCTGCTCGACGGCCTGCCGCCCACGCAGGCCGCGCGGGCCGTCGACCGTCTGATCGCCAACTACCGGGGCCGGACCCCGACCGACGCCCCGGTCCTCAGGGACCGCGCGGACGTCGCCGCGTACGCCGCCTACCGGATGCCCGCGACCTTCGAGGCCGTACGGCACGCGCTGGACGCCTTCGCGGCGCGGCTGCCCGGCTGGGCGCCCGCCTCCCACGTGGACATCGGCGGCGGCACCGGCGCCGCGACCTGGGCGGTCGCGGCCACCTGGGACGGCCACCGCACGACCGTGTACGACTGGGCCGAACCGGCGCTGGAGCTGGGCCGCGAGCTGGCCGACGGCGTCCTGCCGGACACGGACTGGCAGCGCCGGGTCATCGGCGCGGGCATGGCGGTCCCGGAGGGCACGGACCTGGTCACCGTCTCGTACGTGCTCGGCGAGCTGCGCCCGGAGGACCGCCGCGCGGTCGTCGGCGCGGCAGCCGGGGCGCCGGCCGTCGTCCTGATCGAGCCCGGCACCCCGGACGGTTATCTGCGCATCCGCGAGGCCCGCGAGCAGCTCACCGACGCCGGTCTGCGCGTCGTCGCGCCGTGCCCGCACAGCGGTGGGTGCCCGATCGTGCCGGGCGAGGACTGGTGCCACATGGCCGCCCGGGTGACCCGCTCCTCGCTGCACCGCCAGGTCAAGGGCGGCTCGCTGCCGTACGAGGACGAGAAGTTCAGCTATGTCGCGGCGGTGCGGCCGGACGTGGTGGGCGGCGCGGACGGTGCGGCGGCCGCACCGGCGCGGATCGTCCGCAAGCCCCAGCTCCGCAAGGGACAGGTCCTGCTGGACCTCTGTACGGAGGAGGGGCTGCGGCGCGACACGGTCACCAAACGGCACGGCGACTGCTACAAGGCCGCCCGCGACGCCGAATGGGGCGACGCCTGGGAGCGGCCGACGGGCTGACCGTTCCCCCTACGGGAGGGCCGCCCGTAGCTCCTGCGTGCAGCACTTGACGCTGCCGCCGCCCTTGAGCAGTTCGGCCAGGTCCATGCCCACGGGCTCGTACCCGCGCTCGCGGAGCGGAGCGAAGAGCCCCACCGCGGCCTGCGGCAGCAGCACGTGCCGCCCGTCGCTGACCGCGTTCAGCCCGAACGCCTCCGCGTCCGCACGCGAGGCGATCAGGGCGTCGGGGAAGAGCCGGGCCAGCACGGCCCGGCTGCCCGCCGAGAAGGCGCCCGGGTAGTACATGACCTCCGAGTCCGTCGCGTCGTCCAGCACGCACAGCGCCGTGTCGAGGTGGTAGTAGCGCGGGTCGACCAGGTCCAGGCCGATCACCGGACGGCCGAAGTACTCCTGCGCCTCGGCGTGCGAGAGCGGACTGCTGCGGAAGCCGCGCCCGGCCAGCAGCCACGACGCGGTGACCGCGAAGTCCCCCTCCGCCTCGTTGACGTTCTCCGGCTCGCGGACCTCGGTGAAGCCGTGGTCGCGGTACCACGCGGCATGGACGGCGGCCTCGCCGCGGCGCTCCTCGAAGGCGAACCGCGCGCCGAGCACCCGGCCGTCCACGACGGTGGCGCCGTTCGCGGTGTAGACCATGTCCGGCAGGCCGGGGTGGGGCCGCAGTTCCTCGACGGTGTGGCCGAGTGCGCGGTAGCGGTCGCGCAGCACCTCCCACTGGGCCAGCGCCAGCGGCAGATCGACGGGTTTGTCCGGGTCCATCCAGGGGTTGATGGAGTAGCTGACCTTGAAGTGGGCCGGCGGGCACATCAGGTAGCGCCGGGGACGGGCGACGCGCGGAGGTGTACGCAAGGAAGGCTCCTCACGGTGGGTGGGGCGCGGAGGCGTACGAGGTGTGTACGCGCTCAAATGGTCCACCGTGAGGAGCTCGTTGCGCAGTGATCCGTTCGGGTGGTTTTCACCCCTGGCGGGTTTCTCCGGCGCCGCGCTGCTCCTGGAGTCTGCGCAGCAGCGCGCGCCGCTGCGCCATCGGGTCGGTGCCGCCGCCCACGCCGTTGCCGCCCCGGCCGCCGCGCAGCGCGCCGCGGGAGAGCTTGCTGCGGGTACCGCCGATGCCGAGCATGTTGCCCGCGCTGCCCTTGCTCATGGGGTCGTCTCCTTCGTCCATCGATGGGACGAGACGGTTCGTCTCGCTCGATGACGAGTCTGTGCGAGACGCTCCGTCTTGTCAAGACGATACGTCTCGCCTCACCTGTCGGTAGACTCCGGGCATGGCCAACAAGACGGCGCCCGACGCCTCCCGCCGCAGCGAACGCTCCCGCCGCGCCATCTTCGACGCGGCCCTCGACCTCGTCGGTGAGGTCGGCTACCAGAAGCTCACGATCGAGGGCATCGCCTCCCGCGCCGGCGTGGGCAAGCAGACGATCTACCGCTGGTGGCCCTCCAAGGCCGCCGTCCTGCTGGACGCCTTCACCCAGGACGTGGAGGGGTACGAGGCCGGGCTGCCGGACACCGGCGACCTCGCCGCCGACCTCAAGTTCGTCCTGCGGGCCACCGCCGACGAGTTCAACGACGAGAAGTGGCAGGCCCCCTACCGCGCGCTCGCGGCGGCCGGCGCGAACGACGCGGAGCTGTCGGCGCGCTTCGTCGAGCGGCTGCTGGAGCCCGGGATCGCGGTGTACGTGAAACGGATGCGGGCCGCCCAGGAGGCGGGCGAGATCGGGCCGGAGGTGGACGTACGGGTGGCGGCCGAGCTGGTGCTGAGCCCGTTCTCGCAGCGCTGGCTGATGCGCACCGGCGAGCTGACGTACGCGTTCGTGGACACGCTGGTCGACATGGTGCTCGCCGGTCTGCGGCCGCGTACCTCCGGCTGACCGGCGCCCCCGGGGGCGCGCACTCCCGGGTGAGGCGCCGGGATCGCCCAGGGGGCGTGAAAGGTAAAGGAAAGTGAACGAAGTGGGGTGGAAACCGACCGTATTGGTGGGATTCGCCCGTTCTCCGGTCACCCCGGATCCGTACTCCGGTCACCCGAAGAGGAGGATGGTGGCAGCATTGATCCCAGACCACCGCTCGAAGTGAGGGGATAGATGGAACGCAAGAGCAGGTTCTCCCAGTGGCTTCGCCGGCCGAGGAGCGGTTCGGACGGCGGCGATACGGACACGGGATCGGCGGCCGCGCAAGGCCGCGAGGACCTGCTGCTGGCGGTCGCCGACGCCGGTTTCCCGCTCGCTCCGGCCGCCCACCCCTCCGGCTACGGCTGTTCCTGCGAGCGCATCGGCTGCCCCACGCCCGGCCGGCACCCCGTCTCCTTCGGCTGGCAGACCGTCGCCAGCACCGACCGCGAGAAGGTCGCCGCCTGGGCGCGCGCCCATCCGCAGGCCAACTTCATCACCGCCACCGGCATCGCCCACGACGTGCTGGACGTCCCCGTCGAGGCGGGCCGCAGCGCCCTGGAGCGGCTGGAGGCGGCCGGCATCGAGGTCGGCCCGGTCGCGCTGAGCGGCGCGGCGCTCGGCCAGGGCCGGATGCTGTTCTTCACCGCCACCCGCGGCACCCCGGACGACGAGGACGAGTGGTGGCCCTGCGAGCTGGACTGCCATCCGGAGACCATGGACGAGCATCCGGGCCTGCGCTGGCACTGCCGCGGCAGCTACGTCCTCCTGCCGCCCTCCCGCCTGCCGGGCGACCAGCCCGCGGTGTCCTGGCTGCGCGGCCCCGAGCGGCCGGTGCCGGACCCGCTGACGCTGCTGGAATCGCTCACCGACGCCTGCGCCGCGTACGCGGACCAGCAGCCCGATCACGACCACGAAGCCGCCGCCTGGCCGATCGGCCGGTGACGCCCGTCCCGCCTACAGCGACTTCGCGGACGTCTTCGCCTCCAGCCGGTGCAGGACGCCGACCTTCCCGTCGGCGCCCGCCGCCGGAACCTTCACCACCTGCTCCGACAGGGTCGTGAACGTCATCCGGTTGGACGGCTTCGCCGGACCGTCCATGATCCCCTTCAGCTCCGGGCCGATGCTGATCCGCGACCCCTCGGAGACCGTCTTCTGCTGGTGGTAGTAGGTCGAGAAGAAGACCAGCGCGCCGCCGTCCTTGGTGCGCAGCGCGACCGGCGCGTACGTGGACGCCTGGTCCTCGTACTGGATACGGGAGCCCGGCTGCCGCCCCTGCCGCTCGCGCAGCGCCCGCCACCGGTCGGTGTGCGGCCCCGGGGCGAAGGTGTCGCCCTTGCCGGTGTTCAAGTACGCCGCGTACGCCTCGCCCAGCTCGCCCGGCGCGACCTTCAGCCCGGAGTCCTTCGCGTCGGCCGGCACCACCTCGGCGAAGCCGTCCTGGTCCGTCTTGAACTGCGGGATCTCCTCGTCGGTCAGCGAGGACAGATAGCTGGCCTTCCACTTCGCGCCGGCCGCGTCCCGGGTGAACACCAGGAACCACCGCGCGTTGCTGCGGTTGCTGACCGCGTCCGCCAGGAACACCTTCGGCCAGCCCGCCTGCTTGGGCACGGTGAACGTCGGGTTGGTCAGCTTCAGCGGCGGGAACTTGGGGTTGCCCCGAGGGCTGACCGCGTGCCCCGCCTTGGTGAGCGCCTGGTCGACGGCGAGCAGCGAGTCCGTCTCGTAGGTCGGGTTCACCTTCGGGTCGAGCTTGCTGTTGGACGTGTTGAAGCCGTCGACGAACTGCTGGAGCGCCGTGGCGGCCTCGTCCTTCGACACCGCCGGCAGCATCTCCCGTTCGCCGTGCACGGTCATGCACCCGCTCAGCGTCAGCAGCGCCGCGCTCGCGGCGGTCAGCGCTACGGGCACCCGGAACGGCGACCTGCGTGTCATGGGGCTCGGGCTCCTTCGGGGCGACCGGGGCCGGGGCGGCCTGGGCGGCCGCCGGGGTGGCGAGATTCGGCGCAACCCTACCGGGGAGGGGAGGCGGGCGGGCGCGGGGACCGGCAACAGCGCCCGCACCGTGACCTGGCGGACGGCCGGCCCCACCGGCCATTACGGGACGCAACGGCCGCGCCCGGACACGAACCGGTCAGGTTTCACGCAAAGGCATGACCAGGGGAACGCCGGTGCGCGGGTGCCCGATCACCTCGACCGGCTGCCGGTAGACCCGGCTCAGCAGTTCCGCGCCGAAGACCTCGCCGGGCGGGCCCTGCGCGGCGATCCGCCCGCCGTGCAGCAGGGCCGCCCGGTCCGCGTACGCGGCGGCCAGCCCCAGATCGTGCAGGACCACCGCCACCGCGGCCCCCGCCGCCGCCCGCTCCCGGCAGAGCCGCAGCACCAGTTCCTGGTGGCGCAGGTCCAGCGCGGCGGTCGGCTCGTCGAGCAGCAGCAGCGGGGCGCGCTGGGCCAGGACGCGGGCGAGCGCCACCCGGGCCCGTTCGCCGCCGGACAGCGCGGAGAACGGCCGGTCCGCGAAGCCGGTCACCTCGGTCGCCGCCATCGCCTCCGCGACGGCCGCCTCGTCCTCGTCCTCGCCCGGGGTGCCCGCCCAGGGCGCGCGGCCCATCCGTACGACGTCCGCCACCGTGAACGGGAAGGACAGCGCGGCGGACTGCGGCAGGACGGCCCGGCGCAGCGCGAGTTCGGGCGCGGTCCAGGCGGTGGCGGGGCGGCCGTCGACGCGTATGCCGCCGGTGGTGGCGGGCAGGTCGGCGGCGAGCGCGGCGAGCAGCGTGGACTTGCCCGCGCCGTTCGGCCCGACGAGCGCCAGCACCTGGCCCGCGGTCACCTCCAGATCGATGCCGTCCAGGACCGTACGGCCGCCCAGCCGTACGCCGAGACCGTGGGCTTGCGCGTACGCCGTGCCCGCGGCGACGGGCGCGGGCAGCGTACGGGCGCGCTTCGCGAACCACGTACCGAGCGCCGGAAACCGTCCCCGGCTCATGCCCAGCCCCCTTGCTTGCGGCGGGTCCTGCGCAGCAGCCAGAAGAAGAACGGGCTGCCGAACAGGGCGGTCAGGACACCCAGCGGCAGTTCCGCGGGCTGGGCGACGGTGCGGGCGGCGAGGTCGGCGACGACCAGCACCAGCGCGCCGCCCAGGGCGCTGCCCGGAATCAGGAAGCGGTGCCCGGGCCCGGCCGCCATCCGCAGCAGGTGCGGTACGAGCAGGCCGACGAAGGAGATGACACCGGCCACCGCCACGGCCGCCGCGGTGAGCAGCGCGACGACCAGGATGAGGACGACGCGCAGCCGCTCCACGTCGACGCCGAGGTGCCGGGCGGGGCGTTCGCCGAGGGCCAGGAGGTCCAGTTTGCGGGCGTAGCAGGGGGCGACGGCCAGCCCGGCGACGGCACACGGCAGGACCGCCAGCACCTTGGGCCAGACGGCCCCGGACAGCGAGCCGAGCTGCCAGAAGGTGATCTGCGAGACCTGCGCGTTGTCCGCGAAGAAGAGGAACAGGCCGATCAGCGCGCCGGCGAAGGCGTTCACCGCGATGCCGGTGAGGATCAGCGTGACGACCTCGGTACGGCCGCCCGAGCGGGACAGCGCGTAGACGACCAGGACGGTCAGCAGGCCGGTGGCGAACGCGCAGGCCGGGACCGTCCACATGCCCAGGAAGCCGAGGCCCAGCGCGATCGCGCCGACGGCGCCGACCGCGGCGCCCGACGAGATGCCGATGACGCCCGGCTCGGCGAGCGGATTGCCGAACACGCCCTGCATCAGCGCGCCCGCGCAGCCGAGCGACGAGCCGACGAGCAGGGCCAGCACGACGCGCGGCAGCCGCACGTTCCACAGCACGCTCTCGCCCACCCGGTCCAGCTCGGCGCCGCCGAGGTGCAGATGGTGCAGGAGCGAGCCGAGGACGTCGCCGAGCGGGATGCGGTACGCGCCGAGCCCGGCGGAGAGCAGACAGCCGGCCAGCAGGGCGAGGGCGAGGCCGGTGGTCAGGAGGGTGGTGCGGGGGACGCGGTGCGGGGGTGGCGGGGGGCTCGCGGCAGCGGCCGAGTCCGTGGCGGAGTGCCCGCCCGTGCCGGAGTGCGTACCCGCGCTGGGGCGCGAGTCCGTGCCGGAGTGCGAGCCCGCTTCCGTGCCGGAGCGCGCGCCCGCGCCCGTACCGGTGCCCGCGCCCGTACCTGTACCCGTGTCCGTCCGGGGAGTGCCGTCATCTCACTTCCCCTTGGCGTGGATCTGCTGGACCAGGGAGCGCAGTACGGCGTCCGTGCGGGGCCCGTAGTTGAGCAGCACGCCGTCGTCGACGGCGGCCACCCGCCGGTCCATCCCGGCCGGGGTCTGCGCCACGCCGGGGATCTTCACCAGTCCGTCGATGCCGCCGACGGACTCCAGACCCTTGGTCATCACGAGGATGACGTCCGGCGCGGCCTTGGCGAGCGCCTCGCTCGTGATCGGGGCGAAGTCCTTCTCCAGGCCCGACTCCTTGCCCGCGTCGATGCCGCCGGCCGCTTCGATCAGCGAACCGGCACCGGAGCGGGCGCCCCCGATGAGGTAGACGGAGGCGGAGCCGCGCAGGTAGAGGAAGGCCACCCGGGGGCGGTCGGCGGCTTCCGTGCCGCCGTGCGGGGCGCTCTTGCGGACGGCCTCGATCCGCTGGTCGGTCCGGGTCTTGAGGGCTTCGCCCGCCGTACGGACACCGAGGGCCGCCGCGACCGCGTCGATCCGGGTGTCCACGTCGGCGAGCCGCGTCGCGGGCTTGAACGTGACGACCGGGACACCGGCGTCGCGTATCTGGCCGACGGCCTCCGCCGGTCCGGTGGTGGTGTCGGCGAGGACCACGTCGGGCTTGAGCGAGAGCACGCCTTCCGCCGACACGTCGTGCGCGCGGGTCACCACGGGCAGCTTCGCCGCCTGCTCGAAGGTGGCGGTGATGTCGCGCGCGACGACCCGGTCGCCGAGCCCGAGGGAGAAGACGATCTCCGAGAGGGAGCCGGTGAGCGGCACGATCCGGTCGGCCTTGCGCACCGTCACGTCGTGGCCGTCCGCCGACCGTACGGTCGCGGGCAGTTCGGGCCGGGGCGCCGGGCCGGTCAGCGGCTCGACGCGGTCGGCGGAGGGCCGGTCGGCGGACTGCGCCGGGGGAGCGGCGGCGTCCGTACCGCCGCCGCAGCCGACGAGCGCGAGGGCCAGCGCCAGGGTGGTGGCGAGTGCCGCCGCGGGGCGTGACAGGCGCCGGCTGCCCGGCTCCCGGAAGGTTGCTGTCACTGTCCCGCCTTTCTGTGTACGCCAGTTGACCGGTACCGGTGGTGCGGGCGGGGGCCCGGCCGACTCCCGGGGTTCCGCTGCGGTCGCGGTTAGCTTAGGTTAGCCTTCCCTTATTCGCTAGCCCTCGGAGGGGTCCTCCATGCTGCCGTTCAGACCGGCCGGCGGCCGTGCACACGGCCGCGCCCGCGTGCTCGCCGCCGCCTTCCTGGTGGCACTGCTGGGCACGCTGCTCCCCGCGCTGCCCGCGGCTCCCGCCCAGGCGGTGGCCCGCACGGTCGCGGGAGGCCGGCTGGACTGGGGTATCAAGTCCTCCTTCCAGTCGTACGTCACCGGGCCCATCGCGCAGGGCAGTTGGACCGTGAACGGCGGCGCCGCCACGGTCGGCGACAGCCGGTTCCGCTTCCACTCCGCCACCGGCGGCTACGACCCGGACAGCGGCGCCCTGACGGCCGGCTTCTCCGGCGGCGTCCACTTCACCGGCCACCGCAAGCCGGACGGCTCGTACGAGATGGACCTGACCATCAGCCGTCCCCAGGTCGCCGTCGCCGACGGCCGCGGCACCCTCTTCGCCGACATGACCAGCAAGGAGAAGGGCACCGGCCGCGTCACCACGGCCGCCCGGGTGCCGCTCGCCACCCTGGAACTCGGCGGCGTCGACACCCGGGGCGGCGGCACGCCCGTCGCGCTGACGAACGTCCCGGCGAAGCTGACCGCGCAGGGCGCGCGCGCCTTCGCCGGGTACTACACGGCAGGGACGCGGCTCGACCCGGTGAGCCTGTCCGCCGATGTACGCGCGGACGGCGGGCAGAGCCCGGAGCCCAGCCCGGAAGCCACTCCCTCCGGTGGCGGTGACGGTGCCGGCGACGGCGCCGAGGGCGGCGACGCCCGGCGTGGCGCCTTCACCGAGGCCGCCGTCGACTGGGGCGTCCGCCGTACCTTCCGCGAGTACGTCACCGGCGCCATCGCCCATGGCAGGTGGCAGCTGTCCGACGGCGCCCAGGACGGCGGCGCACTCTTCCGCTTCCCGCGCGGCAAGGGCACGTACGACGTCGAAAAGGGCACCCTCGACGCCGACTTCACGGGAAAGCTGCACTTCACCGGCGAGAACCTGGACCTGACCCTCACCGCCGTCTCGGTCACGGTGCGGGACGGCCGCGGCACCTTCGCCGCCGACGTCACCCACGACGGCACGACCACCGAGGGCACCCCGCTGGCCACCTTCGAGGCGAAGCGGCTCACGCCCGAGAAGGGCCTGATCAAGCTCACCGAAGTGCCGACGCGGCTCACCGCCGACGGCGCGAAGGCGTTCGGAGGCCTGTACCGGGAGGGCACGGACATGGACCCCGTGTCCCTCGCGGTCGCCGTCGACAAGAAGGCCACGCTGCCCGCCCTCCCCGACCTCGGCACCGATCCCAAGGCCGCCGCCGCGGACGGGAAGACGGACGGGAAGGCGGACGGGAAGCAGGCGGAGAAGGCCGCCCCCGAGCAGACCGCGCCCGCCTCGTCCGGCTCCACCCGCACCGTCGTCCTCCTCGTCGCGGCCGGCGTGCTGCTCGTCGCCGTCGCCGCCTTCCCCGTCCTGCGCGCCCGCCGCCGTACGGCCCCCTCGGCGCCCCCGAAGGACTGACCCACCGCACCCCCCACCGCACCCCCCACCGCACCCCCACCCAAGGAGAGCCACCGACCATGGCCGCCATCCGCCGCCCGCTCGCCCTCGCGGCAGCCATCGCCACCGCCGCCACCACCGCGGCCCTCTGCCTGCCGTCCGTCGCCACGGCCGCCCCCGCGACCGGCACGGCAGCGCCGAAGATCCAGCTGACGAACGGCACGCTCGACTGGGGCGTCAAGGAATCCTTCCGCAAGTACGTCAAGGGCATGGCGCACGGCGAGATCACCACCGCCGACGGCGCGCGGCAGGCCCCGGACAACGGCCCGTTCACCTTCACCAACGGCACCGGCACGTACGACATGAGCACCCACGCCGTCGCCACCACCTTCCAGGGCAGCGTCCGCTTCACCTCGAAGATGCACGGCTTCGACATCCAGCTGGCGGACCTGAAGGTCGCCACGAAGGGCACGTCGGGTGCCATCACCGCGGACGTCACGGCGGCGGGCACGACGCAGGACGACGTGGCCCTGGCCTCGCTCGACCTGTCGGCGGTACGGCCGGGCAGCGGTACGGGCGGCGCGATGACGTTCGCGAGGATCCCGGTGAAACTGACCGCCAAGGGCGCCGAGGCGTTCAACGGCATGTACAAGGAGGGCCAGGAACTCGACCCGGCCACGCTGACGGTGACCCCGGAGGGCACGCCAGGGAAGCCTGCGCGGCCCGCACCGGGCGGGAAGGACCAGAGCGGCCACAGCGGTCAGGACGGCAAGGACGGCAAGAAGGGGGAGCAGACCGGCGGCGAATCCGGCGAAAAGCAGGGCCTCCACGCGCACTCGGGTGCGGACTCCGGTTCGGGCTCGGGCAGCGGTTCCGGTACCGGCTCCTCGGACCGGAAGCCGGGTTCCGCCGGCGCCCCGCCTCCGGCGCCGCCGCGTCCGCCGCCGCCTCCGGCAAGGTGCTCGACGGCGCCCTCGACTGGGGTGTCAAGCAGTCCTTCCGCGAGTACATCACCGGCCCCATCGCGCACGGCAAGGCCGAACTCGCGGGCGGCGCCGTCACGTCCGCGGCCGGTTACCGCTTTCCCAAGGGCCACGGCACGTACGACGCCGCCAAGGCCTCCCTCGCCGCGCAGTTCAACGGCTCGGTCCGCTTCACCGGCCACGACGGTGTCCTGGACCTGAAGTTCAGCAACCTCAAGGTCACGGCGAGCGGCACCAAGGGCACACTGGTCGCGGACGTCTCGGCCAAAGCGCGCGCCACCGGCAAGGTCACCGACACGCCGGGCATGGCGGTGGCCGACCTCAAGATTCCCGCCGGGGCCCTCGCCGCCAAGAACGGTGTCGTCACCCTCAAGAACGTGCCCGCGACGCTGACCGCCGCAGGCTCCAAGGCGTTCGACTCCATGTACAAGCCCGGCCGGGCGCTCGACCCGGTGACGGCCGTAGTCGCAGTCGACCCCAAGGCACAACTGCCCGCGAGCAGCGGCGACGCGTCCGGCTCCTCGGCCGTCACCGGCGGCACCGCGAGCTTCAGCAGCGGCAGCGGCGCCTCCGGCAGCGGCTCGCTCGCGGCCACCGGCGCCACCGTGCCCAGCGGCGCGCTGGCGGGCGTGGCCGGTGCGCTGATCGTCGCGGGCGGCGCGGCCACCTATGCCGTACGCCGCCGCACCGCTCTGTAACCCGCCCTCCGGACCCCCCCCACACCCCCGGGGCTCCGCACCCCAGGGGCCGCCTCCCCACACCCCACACAGGCGAGCCCCGGGCCCAGGGGCCGGCCGTACCCGCCGCGCACGCCTCCGCGCGGCGGGTACTTCGGCGTTGTGGCGTGCCCCCGGTGATCCGCTGCCGCCGCACGCGCGATGGAATACGGTCATGACAGCGCCAGAGGCCCCCGAACTGCATGTCGTACGCGTCTTCTGCGGCCCGGACGGCCGGGGCGGCAACCCCTGGGCGTCGTACGGAACGGAGCGGCCGTACCGGACAGTGCCGCGCGCCAGGCGCTCGCCGCCGAACTCGGCTTCAGTGAGACCGTCTTCCTCGACGGTGCGGGCGGTGGCCGGCCCGGCACGCTCGACATCCGCACCCCCAGCGTGCGACTGCCCTTCGCCGGACACCCCTTGGTCGGTACGGCGTGGCTGGTCCGGCACCTCGGGCAGCCGGTGGCCGCGCTGCACCCGCCAGCCGGCGAGGTGCCGGTCACGTACGAGGGGAGACCGTCTGGGTGCGCGGGCGCCCGGAGTGGTCCACGGGGCGCCGTACGCAGGAGTACGCGACGGTGGCGGAGGTGGCGGCGCTGCCCGGACCGCCGCCCGGGGAGGGCCCGCTCTACGTCTGGGCGTGGCGGGACCGCGGCGCGGGGACGGTACGCGCCCGCTACTTCCCCCGCCGCGGTGACGGCATCGTGGAGGACGAGGCCACGGGGGCCGCGGCGCTCACCCTCACCCACGAACTCGGCCGTGCCCTGGACGTCCGCCAGGGCACCGGCTCCCGCATCCTGACGCGCCCGCACGCGGACGGCACGATCGCGCTGGGCGGCCGGGTGCTGCCCGTACGGACGGCGCCCTGACGGGAGCCCGGAGCGGGGAAGCCGGTCACTCCCGTCCGCTCACTCCCGTCCGTTCACGCGTTCACGCGCTCAGCGGGAACTCTGCCCCCAGCTCACGGAAGACCGCCGTGTTCAGCGCGAAGGCGCGCTTGCACTCGTCGACCACCCGCTGCTTCTCCAGGTCGTCCACCGGCAGCGCGTCCAGCAGCTCGCGGTACTCCCGTTTGAAGGCGGCGGGGTTGCCTATCCCTTCGAAGACGTAGAAGCGCACGCCGTCGCCCTTGCGGGCGAAGCCCCAGGTCTTCTCGGCCGTACCGCGGATGATCTGGCCGCCGGAGAGGTCGCCCAGGTAGCGGGTGTAGTGGTGCGCGACATAGCCGGCGGGCCAGCGGGCGGCGCACTCGGTGACGCGGTCGGCGTACGCGGCGGTGGCCGGCAGCGGCTCCAGGCCCGTACGCCAGGACGGGCCGCCGAGGTGGGCGAGGTCCCGCTCCAGCTCTGCCGTACGGGCCAGCTCAGGCCGGAGGAACGGTCCGGCGACCGGGTCCCCGGCGAGCGCCTCGGCGGCGCCTTCCAGCGCGCGGTAGACGAACCACAGCTGCTCGGTGTAGCGCCGGTAGGCCGTGACGCCGAGTTTGCCGCCGAGCAGGTCGCCCATGAAGGACGAGTTCTCGGCCTCCGTGTGCTGCTCGTGCGACGCGGTGCGGATCAGGGTGGAGAACGGCACCGATGCGGCGGCGTGCGCGGACGGGGTCGAGCTGGGCGCGGCCAAGGCGGACCTCCGGGGACCGATGGGGTGCGTACGGGAACAGATTGTGGTTGGTTAGGCTTACCTAAGTCAACCTGTTCCCGACGGGGCGTCGGCAACCGTGCCGACGACATGTCGGCAACGTTCCCGACATCATGTCGGTAAAAACCCCGCGACGAAAGCCCCCGTGGCACGGAAGGCGGAAGCCGCGGGGGCCGGAACGTCGGGCGTTACGGGAAGGTATGCCTACGGCAGGGTGAGGATCTCCGCGCCCGTCTCCGTGACGACGAGGGTGTGCTCGAACTGCGCGGTGCGCCTGCGGTCCTTCGTCACCACCGTCCAGCCGTCCTCCCACATGTCGTACTCGTGGGTGCCCAGCGTCAGCATCGGCTCGATGGTGAAGGTCATGCCGGGCTTGATGTCGGTGGTGTGGTGCGGGCTGTCGTAGTGCGGGACGATCAGTCCGGAGTGGAAGGACGAGTTGATCCCGTGGCCGGTGAAGTCGCGGACGACCCCGTAGCCGAAGCGCTTGGCGTACGACTCGATGACCCGGCCGATGATGTTGATCTGGCGGCCCGGCCTGACCGCCTTGATCGCGCGGTTCAGGGACTCGCGGGTCCGCTCCACCAGGAGCTTGGACTCCTCGTCCACGTCGCCGCACAGGTACGTGGCGTTGTTGTCGCCGTGCACGCCGTTGATGTACGCGGTCACGTCCAGGTTCACGATGTCGCCGTCCTTCAGGACGGTCGAGTCCGGGATGCCGTGGCAGATGACCTCGTTGACCGAGGAGCACAGGGACTTCGGGAAGCCGCGGTAGCCGAGGGTGGAGGGGTAGGCGCCGTGGTCGCACATGAACTCGTGGGCGACCCGGTCCAGTTCGTCGGTGGTCACGCCCGGAGCGATCAGCTTGGCGGCCTCCTCCATCGCCTGGGCGGCGATCCGCCCCGCGATGCGCATCCGCTCGATCGTTTCCGCGTCCTGCACCTCGGGGCCCGTATAGGGGGTGGGCGCGGACTTGCCCACGTACTCGGGGCGCGGGATGGAGGCGGGGACGGGGCGAGTGGGGGAGATCGTCCCCGGGACAAGAAGCGACTGGCCAGACATGCCAGCGAGTGTATCCGTGGCCCATCGGGCAGGATGGCGGCACAGGTGTCGCAGACAGGAGGCCGTGATGGCGCTGTTCAAGAGGCGGACGGCCGGCAAGGCCGGCGAGTGGTACTACTGCCTCAAGCACGGAACGGTCGAAGAGGGCCCCGAGTGCCGCGCCGCCGACCGCTTCGGTCCGTACGCGACGCGCGAGGAGGCGGCCCACGCGATGCAGACCGCTGACGAACGCAATCGGGAGTGGGAGACGGACCCCCGCTGGCACGAGAAGGGACAGGGCCCGGGGAGGAGAAGAGCCAGGAGTAGGGGCGGGGCCCCGGCCCCGGTCACACCGCCGCGTACAGCACTGCCCGCCCGTGCCGGTGCACCCGTGAGGTTCAGCCGCTGGTCAGGCTGACCAGGCAGGACCCGGCGGGCAGTGCCGCGTACTACCCCACGCCTCATGGGCGCGGGAGGGGCCCCCATGCCCGAGCGCCCGTGGCGCGCCCAGGTCGTCCGCCAGGAACGGGAAGATCGCCATCGGGAAGGCGAAGAGCATGGCGGTCAGGTCGACGGCGTACGTACCGAAGAAGTCGGCGGAGGAGCGCCACGACGCCAGGTCGGGGAGCAGGGCGGCGGACCGGCGGGAACGTTGCGGAGGGGAGGGGTTTCTTCGGTCGCAACGCACCATCGTGCGGCGGCGCCGGGGCGGCGGGCGACGGAATTCCGGGCGGGCGGGCAGCGGCCGGACGGGGTGGACGCCAGGTGTCCGGAAGGCGGCTTTCCGGTGCCGTGCGTGCCGTGGCGACGCAGTCGGGTGGCGGCCCGCGTCATCCGTGTGCCGTGCCTTGACGGCCAGTTGGGGGCTCCCTATGGTCACGCTGACAGAGGACGTCCTACGTCCGGTCTGCCGGGGAGGACCCATGGCTCACCAGACTTCCGTTCCGTTCCGTGCCGGGTCCGAGGGTTACGCGAGCTTCCGCATCCCGGCCGTGGTCAGCACCGGCCCCGCGGCTTCCGACGGCACCGCCACCGACCCCGGCACCCTGCTCGCCTTCGCCGAGGGCCGGGTGCACAGCGCCGCCGACCACGGTGACATCGACATCGTGCAGAAACGCTCCGCCGACGGCGGCCGCACCTGGGGCCCGCTCCAGACCGTCGCCCGCAACGGCACGGGCACCGCGGGCAACCCGGCACCGGTGGTGCTGGACGGCGGCCGGGTCCTGCTGGTGCACGTACGCAGCGCCGCCACGGCCACCGAGGACCGCATCCGCCGCGGTCTGGTGTCCGCCGCCGACGGACGGCGCGTCTGGGTGCAGCACAGTGACGACGAAGGCGCCGCCTGGAGCCCGCCGCGCGAGATCACCGCGCAGGTCAAGCGCGCCAACTGGCGCTGGTACGCCACCACCCCCGGCCATGCCCTCCAGCTCCGGCGCGGCCCGCGCGCCGGCCGCCTGGTCGTCCCGGCCAACCACTCCGTCGCCCCCACCGTCTCCGGCGACAACGGCACCGAGGGCCGCTACAACGGCGGCCATGTCCTGCTCAGCGACGACGGCGGCGCGAACTGGCGCATCGGCTACACGGACAGCAACCCCAACGGCTACATCAACGCCAACGAGACGACCGCCGCCGAACTCCCCGACGGCACGCTCTACTTCACCACCCGCAACGACTCCCCGGCCCCCGGCAACCGCGCCGACGCCCACTCCGCCCCCGCGGACGCCGGCGAGCGCCTGATCAGGCCGTTCCGTCCGCAGGCAGGCCTCGTCGGGCCCGTCGTCGAAGGCAGCGCGCTGCACCTGGGGGAGCCCGACGTACTGCTCTTCTCCGGCCCCGCCGACCCGGACGCCCGCGCCCTGATGACCGTACGGGCCAGCCGCGACCGCGGCCTGACCTGGCACCCCGCGCACACCGTCGACGGGCTCCCGGCCGCCTACTCCGACCTCGTACGGATCGACGCGGCGACCGTCGGGCTGCTCTACGAGACGGGCGACTTCAGCGCCTATTCGACGATCACCTTCCGCCGCATCCCCGTGGAGGAGCTGGTATGAGCACCGGGACGTACGACAGCGGCCGGGAGCAGGGCCGGGAGCAGGGCCGGGAGCACGGCCGGGGGCAGGGCCGCCTTCGTCGCCGGGCCCTGCTCGGCGGGGCCGCCGCGGCCGCCGCCGGGTTCGCGCCGGCCGGCTGCGGCGACGGCGCTGACGGCGACGCGGCCCCGCAGGAGCGCAAGAAGGGCCAGAAGATCACGCTGTCGTTCTGGTCCTGGGTGCCGGGCATCGACAAGCCGGTGGACCTGTGGAACAGCGGGCACCCCGAGGTGCAGGTCGAGGTGGAGACGGTGTCCGCCGTGGACGGCCGTCAGTACGCCAAGATGCACGCCGCCGTCAAAGCCGGGAACCCGCCGGACCTGGCCCAGATCGAGTTCCCCGTCGTACCCGGCTTTCTGCTCGACAACGCCCTGATGGACCTGTCCGCGCTCGGCGTCGCCCGCTACAAGGACCGGTTCGTGGGCTGGCAGTGGCAGCAGTCGGTGTTCGGCAAGGGCGTCTACGCCGTCCCGCAGGCGTCCGGCCCGATGGGGCTCTTCCTGCGCCAGGACCTCTTCGACCGGTGGAGCATCCAGTTCCCGCAGACCTGGGACGAGTACGAGGAGGCGGCGAAGGCGGTCCGCCGGCAGGGCGCCTGGATCGAGACGTTCGCTCCCGCCAACGGCAACCGTTTCGCCGGGCTGGCCTGGCAGGCGGGCGCCAAGTGGTACGCCGCCCAGGGCGACACCTGGACCGTGCACATCGACGACGAACCCACCCGCAAGGTCGCCGACTACTGGGAGTCGCTGGTCCGGCGCAAGCTCGTCAAGACGATCCCGGACCGGCAGAACGCCTGGTACAAGGACATCCAGACCGGCGCCATCCCGGCCTGGATCGGCGCCAGCTGGGGCGACGCCCTGCTGGCGGGCAACGCGCCCGGCACCAGGGGGCATGGCGGGCCGCGCCCCTCCCGCAGTGGCGGAAGGGCGCCGACGCGCACGCCAACTGGGGCGGTTCGACCACCGCGATCTTCGCGAAAGCCTCCTACCCCAAGGACGCGCTGGACTTCGCCCTGTGGCTCAACAGCGACCCGAAGTCCATCGCGCTGCTGATCGACGGCGGCTACGGCTTCCCGAGTGCGAAGAAGGGCTACGCCACCGCCGACCTCGACGTGTACCAGGACTTCTTCGGCGGGCAGGCGTACAGCAGGGTCTTCGCGGACGCGGGCGCGCACGTCGACACCAGCTGGCAGTGGGGGCCGGGCGTGGACACCCTCTATCAGCGGCTCGGCGACGCGTTCACCGAGGCGCTCGGCAGCGGCGGATCGTTCCGCTCCGTGCTCCGCGCCGTACAGGCGCAGACCGTCTCCGACCTGCGGGGCAAGGGCCTGAAGGTGGAGAGCGGCGGGTGAGCGGAACGGACCGGGGCCGGGCCGCCACCGGGTGCGTACAGCGCACGCGTCACCCCCGTAACTCCCGTAATCTCCGGCTCACCCGTACCGAAGCCCGCAACGCCCGCGCCGCGGCCGCCTTCGTCCTGCCCTTCCTCGCCCTCTTCCTCCTCTGCTTCGTCGCCCCGATCGTCTACGCCGTCCACCAGAGCCTGCACCGCACCGAGCGCACCGGCCCGCTCGGCCTCGGCGGCCAGGAGCGCGAGGTCTTCGCGGGCCTCGCCAACTATGCGCACGCGCTCACCGACGACCGTTTCCTGACCGGCTTCGGCCGGGTCCTGCTCTTCGGTGTCGTACAGATACCACTGATGATCGCCCTGGCGACCGTCCTCGCCCTCCTCCTGGAGAGCGCGAGCGCGCGCGGCATCCCGTTCTTCCGCAGCGCGTTCTTCCTGCCGTACGGCGTCCCCGGCGTCATCGCCTCCATCCTGTGGGGCTTCCTGTACGTACCGGGCATCAGCCCGCTCGTGGAGATCGCCGGATCGCTCGGCCTGCACGTGGACTTCCTGGCCCGCGACACCGTCCTGTGGTCCATCGCCAACATCGTCACCTGGCAGTTCACCGGCTACAACATGCTCGTACTGATCTCCCAGCTCAAAGCCGTACCGGACGAGCTGTACGAGGCGGCGCGCATCGACGGCGCGAACGCCTGGCACCTCGCCCGGCACATCAAGATCCCGCTGATCCGGCCCGCGCTCGTGCTGACCACCGTCTTCAGCATCATCGGCACGCTCCAGTTGTTCGCCGAACCGATGGTGCTACGGCCCCTCGCCGCCACCATCGACTCCGGCTTCACCCCCAACCTGCACGCCTACAGCGAGGCGTTCGTCAGCAACAACCAGCACATCGCGGCGGCCGAGGCGGTGCTGCTGGCGCTGGTCGCCTGCGTGCTGTCGTTCGGCTTCCTGCGGCTGGTCGGGCAGCGCGGCGACGGGAGCGACCGATGAGCCGGGCCGCCGGGCGCGACGCCTCCGGCCACGACGGCCCCGGCCACGACGCCTCCGTACGGCCGTCCGGAAGCCCTGCCCGCCCCGCACGCCGCTCCACCCGGGCCGCCGCCACCCGCCCACCCCTCCGCTACCGCGTCATCACCGCCTCACTCCTCACCGTCGCCGCGCTCTACTTCCTCACCCCTGTCTACTGGCTCGTCGTCTCCGCCACCAAGAACAGCGCCGACCTCTTCGGCACCTTCGGCTTCTGGTTCGCCCACCCGCGCCCCCTGGAACACCTGCGGGACGTCCTCACCTACGACCACGGCATCTACGTACGCTGGTTCACCAACTCGCTCCTGTACGCGGGCGTCGGCGCCCTCGCCGCCACCCTGCTCTCCGCGGCGGCCGGCTACGCGCTCGCCAAGTTCCCGTTCCCGGGCCGCGAGGCCGTCTTCAACCTCGTCCTCGCAGGCGTCCTGATCCCCGGTACGGCCCTCGCCCTCCCCCTCTACTTCCTCTTCAGCACCATGGGCCTCGCCAACACCTACTGGGCCGTGCTCCTCCCCAGTGTCGTGAGCCCCTTCGGCGTCTACCTCTGCCGGATCTACGCGGCGGCCGCCGTACCCGACGCACTCCTGGAAGCGGCCCGCATCGACGGCGCGGGCGAGGCCCGTATCTTCGCCGGCCTGGGCCTGCGCCTGATGACCCCGGCCCTGGTCACCGTCTTCCTCTTCCAGTTCGTCCACATCTGGAACAACTACTTCCTGCCGCTGGTCATGCTCGCCGACTCCGACCTGTATCCGATCCAGCTCGGCCTGACCTCCTGGACCGGGTACGCGGACCGCCGGCCGGAGCTGTACCAGTACACGGTGGGCGGCGCGTTCCTGTCCGTACTGCCGCTGATGGTGCTGATGACCGTCCTGCAGCGGTACTGGCGTACGGGGCTCACCGAGGGCAGCGTGAAGGCGTGACAGTATCGCTGTCATGACTACTCCTGACGACGCGACGACCGGCAACGGCGCGCAGCCCGTGAATGTCGCCACCGAAGCCAAGAAGGCGCTCAAGAGGGACCCCTGGGACCTCCCCGACGTGTCCGGCCTCGTCGTCGGCGTCCTCGGCGGCACCGGCGACCAGGGGCGCGGCCTGGCCTACCGGCTCGCCCGGGCCGGCCAGAAGGTGATCATCGGCTCGCGCGCCGCGGAGCGGGCCCAGACCGCCGCCGGCGAACTGGGCCACGGCGTCGAGGGCGCGGACAACGCCGAGTGCGCGCGGCGCAGCGACATCGTCATCGTCGCGGTCCCGTGGGAAGGCCACGCCAAGACCCTCCAGTCCCTCCGCGAAGAGCTGACCGGAAAACTCGTCATCGACTGCGTCAACCCGCTCGGCTTCGACAAGAAGGGCGCCTACGCGCTCAAGCCGGAGGAGGGCAGCGCCGCCGAACAGGCCGCGGCCCTGCTCCCCGACTCCCGGGTCACCGCCGCCTTCCACCACCTCTCCGCCGTCCTCCTCCAGGACCCGGAGATCGAGGAGATCGACACCGACGTGATGGTGCTGGGCGAGTCCCGCGCCGACACCGACCGGGTCCAGGCCCTGGCCGCCCGCATCCCCGGCATGCGCGGCGTCTTCGCCGGCCGCCTGCGCAACGCGCACCAGGTGGAGTCCCTGGTCGCCAACCTGATCTCCACCAACCGGCGCTACAAGGCGCACGCGGGACTGCGGCTCACGGACGTGTAGCCACCGGGCAGGCCGGTCGCTGTCCTGCAAGGCTGTCCACTTCCGTGGAGGGCTGTGCGTCCGGTACGGCGGGCGAGGGAAGGAGTGTGCCCCATGCGGTGGTTGCCCCGGCCGCCCGCCCGGACAGACCGGGAGCACGGGCGGCGGGTTCCGGAAGGAACGCGATGTCCCGTACGGACAAGACGAAACCCCTGTGGATACGCCACGCGGAACACGACCCCCGCCCGGCCCATGATCACCGCTACGGCCCCTGCGACCTGCCCCCGCACCCGACGCGGAAGCCCGCGGACACCCGCTGCCGGTGGGAACACCCCAGCGTGATCCTGTTCGGCTCCACCTGCTGCGCGGGCTGCCACAAGCGCGGCTGCGTCAAGGAGTGGCAGGGCTACGTCAAGACCGGCAACCGCCAGCAGCGCTACGCCGGCCGACGCGAGGCCCGCCGCTGCACGGCAGCGGACGACGACTGACCCGCCGACGGGGGCGGCCCCACGGGCCCGCCCCCGTCCCCCTGCGCACCGTCTCCCGAACCCTCGGCATCCGCCCCCGGCCCCATGGTGGACACTGGAGGTAAACCCCATACCCCCTCGCACAGGAGCCGACCCCATGCCCCGCCTCGCCGTCTTCGCCCTCGTCGTCTGCGCCCTCGCCGTCGCCGCGGCCGTCGTCTCCTTCACCCAGGGCAGCTGGCTCGGCATCGTGTGGATCCTGATGGCGGGCATCTCCAGCAACATGGCGTGGTTCTACGTACGCAAGTCGAAGATGGATCGCGAGCGGCGTGCAGGGACGCCCGTAGCGAGCTGAGATCCGACCGGGGCCCGGCCCCGGCGCCCTGGGCCCTGGCACGTGCAAGAGCCCCTACCTTGGTGTCAGAGGTAGGTGATGCCATGTCTCCGGAGATCTTGTCCGACCTCCGCCGCCACCTGATGCCGCCCCTCGGGCTCGTCGACGCGCTCGGGCCGCCCGAGGGAGGCGTACCCCGCAGCACGCTCCTCCAGGACATCGACGAAGCACACGCCCTCTACCATGCCGACCGCTACGACTCGGTCGCGCGGCGGCTGCCCGGCATCCTCTCCGCCGCCGGAGGAAGCGTGCGCACGGCCGACGGAGATGATCAGCAGCGCCAGGCCCTGGTGACCCGCGCCCGCGCCCTGTTCCTGGCGGGCAAGTTCTTGACCCAGGTCCGGCAGTACGTCCTGGCCTACCAAGCGCTGGCCTCAGGCATCCGGGACGCCCGGGAGGCCGAAGCGACGCCCACCGCCGCCGTCGGGGTCATCGGCATGTGCTGGCTCCTGCTGCGACAGGACCGCTTCGCCGAATGCGCGGACCTGGCGTCGGACACCGCCGACGCGATGGAGCCCAAGATTTCGAAGGCGACGCCGGAGGAACTGGCCGTCTGGGGCGAACTGCTGCTCCGCGTCGCAGCCGCTGCCGTACGCAACAACTGGAAAGCGGAGGCGGAGGATGCCCGCAGAATGGCCGCCACCGCCGCACAGGCCATCGGCCGCGAACACACCGACTTCCGGACCCACTGGGGACCGTTCGGACCGGCCACGGCCGAGATCAAGGTCATCGAAGACCTGTCACTGAAAGGGGACGCGCGGGGCGTCCTGCGGCGAGTGGACACCGGACCACTCCACCCGGACAGCCTCAAGGCGTACGGCACCCCCACCAGCAATGTGTGGGGCCGCTACCGGCTGGACGTCGCACAGGCCCACAGCCGGACCGGCGCCCACCATGACACCATCGGCGAACTCATGGGCATCTACCGCTCCCACCCGGAGTGGATGCGGCATCAGCCGATGGCGCGCCGCGTGCTGGAGAAGGTGCTCAAGACCCGGACACGCACCTCGACCAAGGGCATGCGAACCCTGGCCGCTCACCTGGGCCTCGACGGCTGACCATGCTCAGAGTGCGTACGGATCCGCGTGCATGGCGTCGATCAGATGCTTGAGGGTGTCGCGGAGCCGGGCCGGCGCTTTTGCTGAGCCGAGTCCGTTCTGTGCGGCTTCGTCCAGCAGCCGCAGGGTCCGTGCGGACGCAGTCTCGCCGACGGTGGGCACTATTCCGACGGCCAGCTCTTCCGCGTCCCGCCACGCGTGCAGATGCAGCAGGCAGTCCAGCAGCCGGGCAGGGGCCATGCCCCGGTGGCCGACCACGGGCCCGCCTCGCCGCTCCGCTGAGCGCTGGAGGAAGTGCACGGCGCCCGCGTGGTCGCCCGCGGTCTGGAGTGCGTGCCCGTGATGCCCGTCGATCTCGTTGGGCATGATCCACCATGACCAGGCGGGATCGTCCGACTTGCCGTCGCACTCCAGCAGGGAGTGCGCCTTCTCGAACATCCGGCCCGCCCCGGCCAGGTCGCCGCAGCCCGCAAGCCCTCTGGCCTCACGCATACGAAAGATCGCCTCGACACGTGGTGACAGGCGCCCCTGCTCGATGACCGCGCGCGCCACGGCCAGCTCCTCGCGGTACCGTCCGAGCCAGCCGGCGTGCATCGCCATGTTCTGCAGGATGAGCAACTCGATCGACCGGTCACCCGACAGCCTCGCCAGGAACAGCGCCTCCCGGTTGAAGCGGCGAGCGGCTTCGTGCTGCTCGGCGTCGAAGAGGACCCAGCCGGCGATTTCGGCCAGCTCACTCGCCGCCGCTCTGATGTCGCGCTCGTACGTACTGTCGTAGTCGCCGTCCCCCAGCCGCCTGTGCACGCTCTTGAAGGTGCGTGCCGCCACCTCGGCGACGGGCATCCCCGTCAACTCGTTGTCCAGAAAGACCAGCCGCTGTGACGCCTCCCGGATGGCCTGGACGTACTCGGATCCGCGCGTCTCGTTCAGGCGGAGCAGCGGTACGCGGTCGTGACCGTCCTCGCGCAACTGCCTCGCCGGGACGTCCAAGGCGGCAGCGATGAAGGAAAGCCATTCCCGGGGAACCCGTTTCCCCAGCTCCCACCTGCTGACTTCCTTGCGCGTCACGGGATCGCCGCAGACGCCGGCGGCCTTGCAGACCTCGCGCGCCAGCCACGCTTGCGAGCGCTCGCCCCGAAGGTGGCGGATGCGAGCCCCGATATTTTCCGGCATGACTCCATAGTGGCCGACACGCGGCCGGCAAGAGGCCGACATGGGGCGGCTGTTGCATGTGGCGCGGTGGCGACATGGTGCTCTCGTGAACGAACCCCGCCGCACCCTGGACCCCCCGGTGTACCTGCCGGACCCGTACGGGGATGACATCGACCCCGTCCCGAAGCCCGGTTGTGCACGCTGCGCTGAAGAACACCGCCGCCGCGCCGATGCTCGCGCAGCCGGTTTTACGGCCACGGCCGTAGTCGCCAGCATCGAAATCCGGCGCCACCCACACCTGGACAGCAAGACGAACGGCCAATGGTGACGATGAGCCCGTTCCGATCACAGAAGGAGCCGCACGTGAAGAACGCACGGGAACTGATCAGCGCTGCCGCGCACGTCAGCATCGTGAGTACCGTCCAGGACAACAATCCGGGCATGGACGTCGCCACTGCCGTCCGCATCACCGACGAAGGCCTGAAGTTCGTCTCCGCCAGCGCTGCCACCCCCGGCGCACCGCTCGCGCCGTCCCGCGTCGTGGACGAGGGCTGGCACGCGCTCATCCTTCACACGGCCGTGTACGAGGAGCTGTGCGCAGCGCTGGGGCACCGCGTGCACCACTACCCGGGGTACGCACCGGAGAACTACGACCCGGCGATCCTGGAACGTACCCAGGACGCCATCAGGGCGGCAGGCTACGACGTCGACAGTGACCTTTGGGGGCCTCCGGCAGGAACGGAGCTGGTGACGGTCGCCGCCCGGTGCCAGCACTCCCCACCGGACGGCGGGCCGATCAAGCCCATGCCCGCGCCACGGCCTCCATGCCGCGACAAGCCGTAGTGGACTTCTGCCACACTCGGCACATCGACAGGAGGCCTCATGGCTGAGTGGACAAACTCCCGATACGCCGAACTGGTGCGGTCCTACCGGGCAGCCGAGGAGGAGGGGCACGCCGACGTCCCGCTCCGCGGCTTCGTCATTCCGGACACCGCCTCAGGACAGCCGGAATAACGCCGGGACTCTGAACCCTGCTCGCGAGCGCACGTGCTCGTGGGCAGGGCTGGTGGAGAGCTGTTACGCCAGGCCCGCCCCACTACGGCACCTGCGGCTCTCCCTGCCAGAAGCGGAACAGCTGCTGGCCGAAGTACGTGTCCCAGTTGGTGATGCCCAGGGCGCGCAGGATGGCGTCGACCGCGTCGAAGAAGACGGCGTTGACGCCGGGGATCCACAGGAGGCCGAAGACGGCGAGCAGGCCGAACGGGGCGATGGGCTCGACCTGGCGGCGGATCTTGTACGAGAGCCAGGGTTCGATGACGCCGTAGCCGTCCAGGCCGGGGACCGGGACGAAGTTGAGGATGGCGGCGGTGACCTGGAGGAGGGCAAGGAAGGCGAGGGCGAAGCGGAACTGCTGGGGGACGCCGTCCATGGCGCCGAGCCAGAAGGGGGCCGAGACGACGGCCGCGAAGAGGATGTTCGTGAGGGGCCGGCCGCCGAGATCAGGCTGTGCCGCCAGCGGCCCTGGATACGGCCGCGTTCGATGAAGACCGCCCCGCCCGGCAGGCCGATGCCGCCCATGATCACGAAGATCACCGGCAGCACGATGCTGAGCAGCGCGTGGGTGTACTTGAGGGGGTTGAGGGTGAGGTACCCCTTGGCGCCGATGGAGATGTCGCCGCTGTGCAGCGCCGTGCGGGCGTGCGCGTACTCGTGCAGGCAGAGCGAGACGATCCAGCCGGAGACCACGAAGAGGAAGACGGCGAAGCCGGGGCTCGCCGCGAGGCGTCCCGTCCAGACGGCCCATCCCGACACCGCCATGACGGCGACGAGCGCGAGGAAGACCGGGCTGACGCGGCGGTCGGTGCGCTGGGCTGATGTGGTCATGGTGTGGGGCTCCTGGGTGTTGCCGTGGGACTCGGTGTGGGTGGCGGTGTCGGCGTGCGGTGCCGTTACGGGCAGCCATGACCGTATCCGCGGACGGGGCGGCCGTGCACGGAAAACGACAGGCGGCGGGCGGGAGGTTCCAGGCAGTCTGGGCCCATGACGGAATCGGGCGCGGTACGGACGGTACGGGTGTTCCACCGCGACTGGGAGATGGAGTGCTGCGGCACGCCGTTCTCGGTGGGGGACGAGGTCGCGTGGCCGCTGGTCTTCGAGAGCGTTCCGGAGGCGGACACGGCGGTCTGGGCGGACTGCCTGGACGAGCGGGGACTGCTGCGGGTGGCCACGCTGCACGGTGACGCGGCGGACAAGAGGTACGGCGCGTCGCGGATCGCGGGGCGTGTCCGGTCGATCCACGTGGTGATCGTGGGGTACCGGGGGCTGAGCCGGTGCCCGGTGAACGATGGTCGCGTCCGGTCGAGCGTTGCCCGAAGCGGTTCTCCGACCGTGTCCCGGAGGGTGTGGGCCGTCGGGACGGGAAGGGTGGCACGGGGCCGGGCGGCGGGAGGGCGTGTACGGGGCCGGGTGGCGGGCGGCGCGGGCCGGGCGGCGGTGGCTGGGCAGGTCAGGGCGAGGGGATTGCCTCCGGGGCGAGGGGGCTTATCGGCGGGTCGAACGCGGCGTCGTCGTCGAGGTCGATGTGGCGTGCGCGGAGCGCGGCGCGTGAAGCGGCCGCCCGTACAGGACAATGGGCCGGTGCGCTACGGAATCCTCGGCACCGCCCAGGCCCACCGGAGCGACGGTACGCCCGTCGCCCTCGGTGGCTCGCGGCTGCGCGCACTGCTCACGGCGCTCGCGCTGCGGCCCGGGCGTGCGCTCACCGTCGACCTGCTGATCGCGGACGTCTGGGGCCCGGAGCCGCCCGCCGACGCGAACGGCGCGTTGCAGGCCCTGATCGCGCGGCTGCGCCGGTCCGTGGGCCGGGACGCGATCGCCTCCGTACACGGCGGGTACCGGCTGTGCGCCGACCCGTCCGACGTGGACCTGAACCGTTTCGAGGAACTGGCCGCCGAAGGGGCGCAGGCCCTGGAGGGCGCCGATCCGGTCAAGGCCGCCGTGCTGCTCGACGACGCCCTCGCGCTCTGGCGCGGCCCGGCGCTGGCCGACCTCCCGGAGGCGGCGGGCGAGGCGGCGCGCGCCGAGCGCGGCCACCTGGACGCCCGCCGCAACCGGCTCGCCGCGGAGGTCGCCCTCGGGCGCCCCGGCCAGGCGCTGCCCGCGCTGGCGTCCCTGTGCGCGGACCATCCGCTGGACGAGCCGCTCCAGGCCCTGCGCCTGCGCGCCCTGCGGACCGCGGGCCGCACGGCCGAGGCGCTCGACGCGTACGCCTCGGTGCGGGCTGCCATCGTCGATCGGCTGGGCGTCGAGCCCGGTCTCGAACTGCGAGGACTGCATGGGGAGTTGCTGCGGGGGAAGATGGTCCCGCGGGGCGGGCGGAGGCGGCGGAAGCGGGGGTGGCGGTTTCGGGCGTGTCGGCTCCGGACGTGCCGGCTTCAGGCATGACGGCTTCTGGCATGACGGCTTCGGGCATGACGGCTTCGGGCATGACGGCTTCGGGTGTGTGGGCTTCGGGTTCCGGTGGTGGACGGGCCGGCCGGCGGGGTGCGGGGACGGCTGTGAGCCCGTCGGCGGGGAGCGGTGCCCGTAACGGGTCCGGCGCCCGGCCTGGGAACCTGCGGTCGCGGCCGACCTCCTTCGTGGGCCGGGAGGACGACCTGGCCGCGATCCGCGCCGACCTGGCCGCCCACCGCCTGGTGACCCTGCTGGGTCCGGGCGGCGCGGGCAAGACGCGGCTCTCGCAGGAGAGCGCCGAGGCGGCGGCCGCCGCCGCGCCGGACGTCTGGACGGACGGGGTGTGGTTCGCGGAGCTGGCGCCCGTGGACGACCCGCAGACCGTCCCGGAGGCGGTGCTCACCGCTCTCGGGGCGCGCGAGACCGTGCTGCGCGGCACCACCACCGAGGAACTGCGCGCCGCCTCCGACCGGTCCGCGTACGACCCGATGACCCAGCTCGCCGAGTTCTGCGAGCACCGGCGGATGCTCCTGGTCCTCGACAACTGCGAGCATGTGATCGGCGCCGCCGCCGACCTGGCCGACCGGCTGCTGGCCGAATGCCCCGGCGTGACGGTGCTGGCCACCAGCCGGGAGCCGCTGGCCGTGCCGGGGGAGGCGGTGCGGCCGGTGGAACCGCTGCCCGACCCGGTCGCGCTGCGGCTGCTGGCCGACCGGGGGCCGCCGCGCGGCCCGGGTTCCGTATCGAGGACGACCCGGTCGCCTGCGCCGAGATCTGCCGGCGGCTCGACGGGCTGCCGCTCGCCATCGAACTGGCCGCCGCCCGGCTGCGGTTGCTCGGCCCGCGCCAGCTGGCCGACCGGCTGGACGACCGGTTCCGGCTGCTGACCAGCGGGAGCCGCACCGTACTGCCCAGGCAGCAGACGCTGCGCGCGGTGGTGGACTGGTCCTGGGACCTGCTCGACGACGCCGAACGGGCCGTGCTGCGCCGACTGTCGGTCTTCTCCGGCGGCTGTGATCTGGTCATCGCGGAGGAGGTCTGCGGGGACGGGCCGGAGGGGTTGGAAGGGGCAGGCGGTGCGGAGGGGCCTGAAGGGCCGGACGGGCTGGAAGGGCCGGACGGGCGGGGTGGCGTGGCGGGCTCCCGGACGCGGGTGGCGCCCCGCGACGTGGCCGTCCTGCTCGGTTCGCTGATCGACAAGTCGCTGGTGGTCGCGGCCCAGGACGGCGACGGGCGGATGCGCTACCGGCTGCTGGAGACCGTCTCGGAGTACGCCGGTGAGCGCCTGGACGAAGCGGGGAGCGGCCCGCGACCGAACGGCGTCACCTGGTCGCCTACCGCGAACTCGCCCGTAACGCGGACCCGTTGCTGCGCGGCCCCGAGCAGCGCGCCTGGCTGGACCGGCTGGAGCTGGAACACGACAACCTGCGCACCGCGCTGCGCCGGGCCGTCGCCGCCCACGACGAGCACGAGGCCCTGTGCCTCGTGCTCTCGCTCCAGTGGTTCTGGACGCTGCGCGACCACCGCGCCGACGCCCGCGCCTGGTCGGCCGCCGTGGCGGCCCTCGGCCCCGACCCCTTCGCGCTGCCCGTCGAACCGGCGCCCGTGCTGCACGCCCGGCCCATCGACGCGCCACCGCCGATGGACCCCGAACAGCTGAAGGAGGCGCGCCGCGAGGCCCGGCTGGTCGGGCTGGCCAGCGTCGAGAGCGACATCGAGGCGCTGCGCAAGCGGGAACTGCGGGACGAGCTGACCGGCATCCTGGCCGCCTACCGCAGTGGCCTGCCGCAGACCTGCAAGCTGCCGGGCGTGATGTGGTACTACGCGGTGCTGCTGACGGGCCGGTTCGACGAGCTGGCGCAGATGGCGGAGGACGCGGTACGCGCCTGCCGGGAGTACGGCTACGCGTGGGAGCTGGCCTTCGTCCTCCAGCTGCGTTCCAAGATCTTCAACGACCGGCCGGACGGCCTGGCCCAGGCCCGCAGGGACGCCGACGAATCCCTGGAGATCTTCGTACGGCTCGGGGACGCGTGGGGCGCGGCGGAGGCCATCGCGGGGCGCGGCGAGTCGCGTGAGGGGCGCGGCGAGTACGCGCTCGCCGCCGAGGACTACCGGGCGGCCATCCGCTACGCCGAGGAACTCGGGGCGCGCAGCCAGGTGCTGCTGCTCCAGACCCGACTGGGCAGCGTGCTGATCGAGGACGACGACGAAGCGGCTGGCGAGCGGCTGCTGTACGAGGTGCTGGAGCGGGCGAAGGAGCGAAACAGCGGCCGGGACGCGGTGTCGTTCGCCCACCTGACGCTCGCGATGCACCTCACGTGCGCGGGCCGGCTCCAGGAAGCGCGCGGCCATCTGGAGGAGGTGCGCAAGGCGTTCGGCCAGCGCGGACCGGAGATGTTCAAGGGCGTGCTGGCCATGTCCCTGGTCTCCCTGGACGTCGAGGAGGGAAGTACGGCGCCGACATGCTGCCCCGGATCCGGTCGGCCATGGAGCTGTTCCAGGACGAACTGACGCAGATCGTCGCGCCCGACCTGCCCGTGATCCAGCTCCTGACCGGGGCGCGGGCGCTGCTGGGCGTACGGGGCGCGGCGGCCGGCGGCCCGGACGCGGCGCGGCTGATCGGCGCGTACGACGCGCTCCGCTCCCGCTCGCACCGGCCGCAGCGGATCATCCGGAAGGGCCGGGCGGCGGCCGAGGCGGAGGCACGCGCGGCGCTCGGCGACGACGCCGCCTACGAACGGGCGTACGCCGAAGGCGGCGGCCTCTCTCTCGAAGAGGCCACCGCCCTCATCTGACGCGAGCCGGGCGAAGGTGACGCGTCAGGGCTCTCAGGTCTTCTTGCGGAACTTGTTCACCGCGAGGGGCGCGAAGACCAGGGTGATGCCGGCGGTCCAGGCCAGGGTGATCAGTACGGGGTGGGCGACCGCGCCCTGGCCGTTCATCAGGGCCCGGGCCGCGTCCGCCAGGTTCGACAGCGGGTTGATCTTGGTGAACGCCTCCATCCAGCCCGGCATCGTCGTGGGCGGGGCGAATATGGAGGAGCCGAACTGCAACGGCATCAGCACCATGAAGCCCACGCCCTGCACCGCCTGCGGCGTCTTCATGGTCAGCCCGAGCAGCATGAAGATCCAGGTCAGCGAGGAGCCGAAGAGCAGCGCCAGGGCGACGGCCGCCAGCAGCTCCAGCGGGCCGGTCCGCAGGTCGAAACCGATCAGGAACGCCAGCGACAGCAGGATGACGGTGGAGACCAGCATCCGCCCGGACTCCACGAGCATCTTCGCCGTCAGCACCGAGGAACGGGCGATCGGCATCGTGCGGAAGCGGTCCATCACCCCCTTGTTGAAGTCGTCGTTGACACCGGAACCGACCGACATGGCGATGTTCAGCCCGCCCATCGCCAGCAGACCGGGGATGATGTAGTTCACGTACGCGGAACGGTCGCCGCCCAGGCTGCCGCCCATCGCGCCGCCGAAGACGTACACGAACAGCAGCGTGAAGACGATCGGCATCAACAGGGCGTCGAACATCGACTCCGGGTCGTTCTTGATCTGCATCGCGTTGCGGCGCACCAGGGCGCCCGTGTGACGCAGATGGGCCCGCGGGCCGATCCGGCCCTCGTCGGCACCCGGCCGCTGCGGCTTGCCCGGCGCCGCCACCGTCGCGGCACTCATGCCGGAACCTCCTCGAACTGCTTGTCCTGAACGTCCTGCGGGTGACGCGGCCCGTCCTCGGGGCCGCCGCTGCCTGCCTCCGAGGTCTTCTGGCCGGTGATGGCCAGGAACACCTCGTCCAGGCTGGGCAGGTGGGTGTTGATGCCGGAGATCGTGAAGCCCCGCTCGCCGAGCATGCCGACCACGGCGGACAGCTGCTCGTCGCTGACGATCGGCACGTTGACCACGCCGTCCTCGGGGTCGGCGGTGGCGCCCGCGACGCCGTCCAGTCCGGCCTGCGCGATGGCGCCGACCATCCGGTCCAGCTCGTCGCGCTGCGCCGGGCGTATCTGGAGCGTGCGGCCGCCGACCTTGGTCTTCAGCTCGTCGACCTCGCCCTCCGCGATGACCCGGCCGCGGTCGATGACCGTCAGCTCATTGGCCAGCTGCTCGGCCTCTTCCATGTACTGGGTGGTGAGCAGGACCGTCGCGCCGTCCCGCACCATGCCGCGGACCTCGTCCCAGACCTCGTTGCGGGTGCGGGGGTCGAGGCCGGTGGTCGGCTCGTCCAGATACAGCACCGCGGGCCGGCCGATCATCGAGGCGGCCAGGTCCAGGCGGCGGCGCATACCGCCGGAGTACTTGGCGGCGGCCCGGCCGGCGGCCTCGGTGAGGAGAACCGCTCCAGCAGCTCGTCGGCCCGCGCGCGGGCGTCCTTGCGGGAGAGGTCCAGCAGCCGGCCGATCATGTACAGGTTCTCCCGGCCGGAGAGCTTCTCGTCGACCGAGGCGTACTGGCCGGTGAGGCCGATGGTGCGGCGCAGCGCACGAGGCTGGCGCACCACGTCGAAGCCCGCCACGGTCGCCGTGCCGGCGTCCGGGACCAGCAGTGTGGACAGGCAGCGGACCAGCGTCGTCTTGCCCGCGCCGTTCGGCCCGAGCACACCGAGCACGGTGCCTTCCCGCACATCGAGATCCACCCCGTCCACGGCCTTCACCTCGCCGAAGTGCTTGACCAGCCCCCGCACTTCGACGGCGTTCCCCGCGCCGTTGGATGTCGTCTTTCGTGTCATGCCCCCACGATGGCAGGCACCACTGACAAACGACCGACAGCTGACCGACAGCCCAGGTGGGAGCCGTGCGGGGACGTGCGGGGGACGTGCGGGGACGAGGCGGCGGGCCGGCGGCGGGTGTCGGCGGTGGACCGATGGCGGGCCGGCGGCGTACCGGTGGCGGCGCCGGGAAGACGCCGCCACCGGAGTCCCGTCAGCGGAAGCTGTGCTCCTGGGCCGGGAACGTGCCGCCGACGACCTCTTCCGCGAAGTCCTTGGCCGCGCTGCCCAGGACGTCGCGCAGATTCGCGTACTGCTTGACGAAGCGGGGCACATGGCCGCTGGTCAGGCCGGCCATGTCCGTCCAGACCAGGACCTGGGCGTCACAGCCGATGCCGGCGCCGATGCCCACCGTGGGGATGTGCAGCGAGCGGGTGACCTCGGCGGCCAGCTCGGCCGGTACGGCTTCCAGGACGACGGAGAAGGCCCCCGCGTCCTGGACGGCCTTGGCGTCGCGCAGCAGTTGCTGGGCCGCCTCCTCGCCGCGGCCCTGCACCGGGTAGCCCCCGTACGCGTTGACGGACTGCGGCGTCAGGCCGACGTGGGCCATGACCGGGATGCCGGAGGAGACCAGCAGCTCGACCTGATGGGCGGAACGCTCGCCGCCCTCCAGCTTGACCGCGCCCACACCGGCCTCCTTGACCAGGCGGGTGGCGTTGCGCAGGGCCTGGACCGGGCTCTCCTGGAAGGCGCCGAAGGGCAGGTCGGCGACGATCAGGGCGCGCTTGGTGCCGCGGACGACGGCCGCGGACAGCATCGTGATCTCGTCCATCGTGACCGGCACGGTGGACTCGTACCCGAGGTGGCAGTTGCCCATCGAGTCGCCGACCAGCAGCACCGGGATGCCGGCCTCGTCGAAGACGGACGCGGTCATCGCGTCGTAGGCGGTGAGCATGGGCCACTTCTCGCCGCGCTCCTTGGCGGCGGCGATGTCGCGCACGGTCACGCGGCGTGAACTCTTCCCTCCGTACAGCGCCTTCTTGCTGCTGTCGGATACGGGCTTGGCGGCGGATCCGCCGGGCGCGGGTGTCCCGGGCGCGGGTGTCCCGTCCGCGGACGGATTCTGGGCAGGCGAAAGCTGCGTCATGGCGACGGCTCCTGTTCGTCATCTCGAAGCGCCCTGACGGCGTCTCCGGACTCCCTTCCATGCTGGCACGTGCCGCGGGGGAAGTGGAAGGGGCGTCGCGGGGGTGCCCTGGACACCCCCGCGATACGGAACGGGCCCGTATCGGAATCGGCGTAGGGTGGGGACATGGCCAGCTCATCGACCCCCGCCGGCATAACCGACGCGCCCCGGCTCGTGCCGGAGCACATCCACCGCCGCCGCTGGGTGATCCTTTCCGTCCTGATGCTCAGCCTGCTGATCGTGGTGCTGGACAACTCGATCCTCAACGTGGCGATGAAGACGATCGCCACCCCGGCCCCCACCGGCCTCGGTGCCACCCAGAGCCAGCTGGAGTGGGCGATCAACTCCTACACGCTGGTCTTCGCGGGCCTGCTGTTCACCTCCGGGCTGCTCGGCGACCGCCTGGGCCGCAAGAAGGTGCTGATCTTCGGACTGGTGGTGTTCGGCGCCGGCTCCGTGCTGGCCGCCGTCGCCGGGTCACCTGGCCAGCTCATCGCCTTCCGGGCCGTGATGGGCCTGGGCGGCGCCTTCGTGATGCCCGCCACCCTCGCCATCCTGATGAACGTCTTCGAGCGGGACGAGCAGCCGAAGGCGATCGGCATCTGGGCGGGCGGCGTGGGCCTGGCCATCGCGATCGGCCCGATCGCGGGCGGGCTGCTGCTGGACCACTTCTGGTGGGGTTCGGTCTTTCTGGTGAACGTTCCGATCGTGCTGGTCGCCCTGGCCGCGATGGTCCTCCTGGTCCCCGACTCCAAGAACCCCCGGCCGGGCAAGCTGGACCCGGTCGGCGTGCTGCTCTCGGTCGTCGGCCTGGTGCTGCTGGTGTACGGGATCATCAAGGGCGGCCAGCTCGCCGACTTCACCGATCCGCAGGTGCTGGGGACCGTCCTGGGCGGACTGCTCGTCCTGGTCGGATTCGTGCTGTACGAGAAGCGCATCGATCACCCGTCGATCGACGTCGATCTCTTCCGCAAGCCGGCTTTCTCGGCCGCCGTCGGTGCCATCGCGCTGGTCTTCTTCGCGCTGATGGGTGTCACGTTCTTCGTCGTCTTCTACGTCCAGAGCGTGCGCGGCTTCACGCCGCTCCAGGCGGGCCTGCTGATCCTGCCGCTGGCCGCCGCCCAGATGATCTTCGCGCCCCGGGCCCGGCACGTCGTCGACCGCTTCGGCTCACGCGTGGTCTGCACGGTCGGGATGCTGCTGGTCGCCGCCACCATGTCCGGCTTCCTGCTGCTGGACACCGACACCCCGATCTGGGTGCTGGAAGTGCTCTTCTTCGTCCAGGGCACCGGCATGGCGCACATCATGCCGCCGGTCACCGTGTCGATCATGCAGGCGCTGCCGCGCGAGAAGGCGGGCTCCGGATCGGCGCTCAACAACACGTTCCGGCAGGTCGGCGGCACGCTCGGGGTCGCCGTACTGGGCTCGCTGCTGTCCACGGTCTACCGCGACGGCATCGAAGGGACACTGCGGTCCGTCCCCGGCCTGACCGAGGCCGCCCGGCACGCGGCGGGCGAGTCCATCGAGGCGACACTCGGGCTCGCCCGGATCCTGGGCCCGGCCGGGCAGGCACTGAAGGGCGACGCGACCGCGGCGTTCATCCACGCCATGCACGTCACCGCGCTCGGCTCCGCCGCCATCGCGGTGCTCGGCGCCGTCGTGGTCGCCGCCTTCCTGCCGGGCAGGATGGGGAACGACGCGCGCGGTACGGGCCGGGCGAAGCAGGAAAAGGCGGAAGCACGGACATGAGCGGGACGCCGGGGGTCGAAGTGACGGAAGGGGACGTGGCGGGGGAAGACCTGGCCGGGGAGGGCGTCGCGGCGCAGGCGGAGGCGGCGGTTCGTACGCCGGACGCCGCGGACCGACCGGACGCTGCGGACGCCGCGGACGCCCCGGCCCCGGACCCCCACGCGGAAGGCCCCCGCCGGGGCCGCCCCCGCAGCGCGGCCGCCGACACCGCGATCATCGAAGCCGTACTGCGCATGATCGAGGACGGCGTCTCCATCGGGGAGCTGTCGATGGAGGGCATCGCCCGTGAGGCAGGCGTCGGCAAGGCCACCGTCTACCGGCGCTGGCCGGGCAAGAGCGCCCTGATGCTGGACGTGATGCGCTCGCTGGACACGGACGTCCCGCCGCCGGCCGGGGTGTCCGTACGCGACGACCTCGTGGGCATCATCGAGTTCCTGCGCATCCGCGGCCTGGCCAAGCGCAACTCGGCGCTGCTGCGCACCGTCGTCACGCACGTCAAGGCGCAGCCCGCGCTCTGGCGGGAGTACCACGAGACGGTGGTGCAGGCCCGCCGCGAGGTGCTGCTGTCCGTGCTGCGCCGCGGCAGGGAGCGCGGTGAGGTGCGGACGGACCGGGACATCGACCTGCTCGCCGACCTCTTCGTGGGCCCGGTGCTGTCCCGGGCCGTGCTGCACGAGTGGGCGGACCTGCCGGAGGGGCTGGCCGAGGAGATCGTCGACACGGTGCTGGACGGCGTACGGCCGCGGGGCTGACGTCCGGCCGGCGCCGCCCGACGCCGGGCCGGTGCCCGCCCGTGGCTCGTCGTCCAGAGACCGTCCAGAGATCGTCCGAAGACGGTCGGAGAGATCCGGTCGTCAACCGCCCGACAACAGCGCCCCATCGAGCGACAAGCAGCCGCGGAAGGCGCCTCACCTGTCCGCTCCATGACGGGACTATGCCCGTTCTGTCACAGCCCCCGCCACGGCCCTCGCGGCAGGAACCCCGAGCCGTCAGCGCGCCGTCTCCACTTCTAAGAAAACGCATTACGGGCCATCGCCTAGGGTCGGAGACCACAGGTGGGGCGTACGGAGCACGGCAGTGAGGGCAGCGGCATGGCGCAGGCATACATGACGGAGTCGGGGCAGGGCCAAGACCCTGAGCGGGCCGCCTCCGGAACACGGCGCCTGCGCGACTGGTGGCGCCCGGAGGGCATGTGGCGGCGGGGCATCGTGCTCGCGGTCCTGGCGGTCCTGCTCGGGCTGCTGATGATCGTGCACGCGCACGTCCCCAACACCGTGGGCAACCTCGGCAGCCTGCTGGAGACGTTCCTGCCGTGGCTCGGTCTGCTCGGCGTCCCGGTGCTGCTGATCGCCGCCGTGCTGCGGCGTTCCACGACGGCGATCATCGCGCTGCTGCTGCCCGCGGTCGTCTGGGTCAGCCTCTTCGGCGGACAGGTCACGGACAAGAAGGGCACCGGCGGCAACCTGACCGTCGCCACCCACAACGTGGACGCCGACAACCCCGACCCGGCGGGCACGGCCAGGGACATCGTGAAGTCCGGCGCGGACGTGGTGGCCCTGGAGGAGCTGACCGGCGACGCGCTGCCCACGTACAAGGAAGGGCTGGCCAAGGCGTACCCGTACCGCACGGTGCAGGGCACGGTCGGGCTGTGGAGCAAGCACCCGATCTCCGACGCCGCGCCCGTGAACATCAAGATGGGCTGGACCCGCGCGCTGCGCGCCACCGTCAAGGCGCCCGACGGCCGGCAGGTCGCCTTCTACGTCGCGCACCTGCCGTCGGTACGGGTCAAGCTCAACGCGGGCTTCACCGCCAACCAGCGCGACAACAGCGCGGCCGCCCTCGGCGAGGCGATCTCCAAGGAGCGCATCGAGCAGGTCATCCTGCTCGGCGACCTCAACGGCACGATGAACGACCGTTCGCTGGCCCCGGTCACCTCGCAGCTGCGCTCGGCCCAGGGCGCGGCGGGCGACGGCTTCGGCTTCAGCTGGCCGGCCGGTTTCCCGATGGCGCGGATCGACCAGATCATGATGAAGGGGATCGACCCGGTGTCCTCCTGGTCGCTGCCCCGGACCGGTAGTGATCACCTTCCGCTCGCCGCCTCGGTCAAGATCTGACAAAGCCCGGACGGCCGCGGCGCCCCGGCCGAGCAGGCACTTGCCCGCTCGGCCGGGGCGCCGCGACCGTCCGTCGCCGCTCCTGCGCAACATTCCGTTCTCCCGTCGGAATGAATGGGCTGAGAGACTTTGTTCCGTAGAAGAACTTACGGACATCCAGCCGCGTACGCCGTACGGAACCCCGGCGCCCCGGCGCGCCGCACGGACCGCTCCGGTGCTCCGGTGCCCAGCGCATCGCAGCACCACCGTGCCCGGGACCGTACGCACGTTTTCGAAAGGTCTCTCATGCCCCTGGCGCTGCTCGCGCTGGCCGTCTCCGCCTTCGGCATCGGCACCACCGAGTTCGTGATGATGGGTCTGCTGCCCAATGTCGCGGACGATCTGGGTACGTCCGTGCCCACGGCCGGCTATCTCGTCTCCGCCTACGCCCTCGGCGTCGTCATCGGCGCCCCGCTGCTGACCGCCCTCGGGTCGCGCATCCCGCGCAAGCGGATGCTCCTGCTGCTGATGGCCGTCTTCACCGTGGGCAACCTGGCCTCGGCCCTGGCGCCCAGCTTCGGTCTGCTGATCGCCGGCCGGCTGCTCGCCGGGCTCCCGCACGGCGCGTTCTTCGGTGTCGGCGCGGTGGTCGCCGCCCGGCTGGTCAAGGAAGGCCGGCAGGCCCGCGCGGTGGCCACCATGTTCCTCGGCCTGACCGTCGCCAACATCGTCGGCGTGCCCGCCGCGACCCTGCTCGGCCAGCACCTCGGCTGGCGCGCGACCTTCCTGGTCGTGGCCGCCATCGGCCTGGTGGCGATGGCCGCGCTGGCCCGCCTCGTACCGCACATGCCACGCGCGGAGCACGGCGGCGTGGCCCACGAGATCCGCGCCATGGGCAACCGGCAGGTCGTCCTCGGCCTGGTCACCGCGGTCTTCGGCTTCGCCGGAGTGTTCGCCGTCTACAGCTACCTCGCCTCCATGATGACCGAGGTCTCCGGCTTCGCCGAGGGATCCGTCCCGCTGGTCCTGGCGCTCTTCGGCGCCGGTATGACACTGGGCGCGCTGGCCGCGGGCCCGCTGACCGACCGCGCGCTGCGGCCCACGCTGTACGGGGCGCTCGGCGCCCTCGCCGTGACCCTCGTGGTCTTCACCTACGCGGTGCACGTGCAGTGGGCGGCCCTGGTCTGCGTCGTCATCCTGGGCGCGGTCGGCTTCATGACCACCACCCCGCTGCAGATGCTGGTCATGAAGAAGGCGCAGCACGCGCCCACCCTGGCCTCGGCCTCCAACCACTCGGCGTTCAACCTGGCCAACGCGGGCGGCGCCTGGGTCGGCGGCGTGGCCATCGCGGCGGGCTGGGGCTGGACCTCCCCGGCGCTGGTCGGCGCGGTGCTGGCCGTCATCGGCCTGGGCATCGCGGTGACCGCCGGACTGCTCGACCGCGGCGGCTCCGGGTCCTCGCGCATCGTCGCGAGCAGCGAGGACGCCGACGACGTACCGGCGGAACTGCCGGACCGGGTGAACTGACCCGGCGCCGCCGGACCACCGCGAGAGCGGCCCCCGACCACGACCGTGGCCGGGGGCCGCTTCTGTCGTTCCGGGGTGCGGGAGCGTCAGGCGGCAGGGGTTTCGGCGGTGGCGGTCAGGACCGCGCGGCCGAGGGTGCGACCGGACATGGTGAAGCCGAGGACGGCCGGGGTGGCGCCGGCCGGGACGCCGATGGACTCGACGTCGAGGGCGTGCACCACGACGAAGTAGCGGTGCGGACCGGGCCCGGCGGGCGGGGCGGCCCCTGTGTAACGGGCGGCGTGGGCGTCGTTGGGCAGTTGGCAGGCGCCCTCGGGCAGCACGTACGGCGGTACCTCCCCGCCGCCTGGACAGTCACCGCCCCTGAGGCAGTGGTCGCGGCCCGGCAGCGCGGCATGGACAAGGCGCTGCGGCGGCTGCTCGGCGAGGACGCCTGCACGTCGCACGACATGGCCGAAGCCGCCGAACTGGCGTTGCGCGCCACCGAGGTGTGCCGCCGCGAGGCGCGGCCGTTGTACGCCGCGAACGCCGGCCTTCCCGTGCCCGAGGAGCCGCACCTGGCCCTGTGGCACGCCGCGACGCTGCTGCGCGAGCACCGGGGCGACGGCCACTTCGCCGCCCTGGCGGTGGCCGGCCTGACCGGGATCGAGGCGCTGGTCCTGCACAACGCCACCGGCACGGCGCCGACATCGGCGCTCTTCATGCGGACCCGCGGCTGGTCGGCCGAGCAGTGGGCCGCTGCCCGGGACGGGTTGCGCGAGCGTGGGCTGCTGGACGGGGCGGGGGCCTCACGGAGTCGGGCATAGCCCTGCGCGGGGAGGCGGAAGCCCTCACCGACCGCCTCGACGCCGCCCCGTACGACCATCGCGGTCCGGCCGCCACCGCGCGGCTGACCGAGTTGGCCGACGGTTTCGCCAAGGCGCTGAGGGCCGCGGGCGCCTTCCCTGCGCACGCGTTCGGCAAGGGCTGAGGCGTGAGCCCGAGGTGAGTGCGCGCGAGCGGGGCCGGCCGCCGGACGGCCGGCCCCGCTCCCGTACCGCCTACTTCCGGTACCCGAGGACCGTCATCATCCCGGACTCCGCGTGGTAGACGTTGTGGCAGTGCAGCATCCACAGGCCGGGGTTGTCCGCGTCGAGGTCGACGTCCAGCCGGCGGCCCGGCAGCACGATCGCGGTGTCCTTGCGCGGCCCGCCGTCCGGCAGCGCGAAGGTGTGCCCGTGCAGGTGCATCGGGTGCCACATGGTGGTGTTGTTGCGGAACGAGAGCCGTACGCGTTCCCCGGCCCGCACCGGATAGCGCTGGTCCGGCGTGTACTTCTTGCCGTTGACGGCCCAGTCGTACTTCTCCATCGAGCCGGTGAGGTCGAACCGGAGGGTCCGGTCCGGCTTGCGCGCCGCCAGCCGCACCGGCCCGTCGGCCTTCAGCCGGTCGGCCGTCAGCAGCCGCCCGTCCAGCTCCTTCGGCCGTACGGACTCCTCGGGAGCCGCCCCGCCGCCGGTGCGCAGCACGGCCAGCGCGGTCCGCTTCTTGCCCTCGGCGAGCGCGGTCAGCGGGAAGACGCCGTCCTTGACCGTGACCACCACGTCGTAGCGCTCGCCCATGCCGAGCAGCAGGGCGTCCGTCGGGGCGTGGGTGACGGGGTAGCCGTCGGTGTGCGTCACGGTCATGGTGTGGCCGCCGAGCGCGACGCGGTACGCGGTGTCGCCGCCCGCGTTGACGAAACGGATGCGGACCCGGTCGCCGGGGCTCGCGCGGAAGGTCTGCGGATCCTGCGGCGTACGGCCGTTGGCCAGGTGGTACGGGTGGTCCACGTCGCCCGCGTCGCCGCCCAGCAGCTTGCTGGCGGCGCCCATCAGCATGCGGGAGGGGCCGGCGGGGGAGGGCGCCGCGCGACCGCCCATGGAGTGTGCCCCATGATCCATCCCGCCATGCCGCATCCCGCCATGATCCATTCCCCCGTGGTCCATGCCCTTGGACAGTTCGGCCAGCACCGCGTCCGGCGTGCTGCCGTGCACCCCGTCGACCCAGTCGTCCAGGACGACCACCCACTCCTTGTCGTAGGCGAGGGGCTCCTTCGGGTCCTCGACGATCAGTGGCGCGTACAGACCGCGGTCCTGCTGCACGCCCGAGTGCGGGTGGAACCAGTACGTGCCGGGGTGGCTGACGGCGAAGCGGTACGTGAACGAGCCGCCCGCCTTCACGGGACGCTGGGTCAGGTCCGGTACGCCGTCCATGTCGTTGCGCAGGGCCAGGCCGTGCCAGTGCAGGGAGGTGGCCTCGGGCAGGTGGTTGGCGAGCGTCAGTTCCAGGGTGTCGCCCGCGGTGACCCGTACCTCCTTGCCGGGCAGGTCGTCCCCGTACGCCCAGCTGCCGACCGTACGGCCGCCCAGGTCGAGCCGGGCGGCGGTGGCGGTCAGCGCGACCTTCCGTACGGGGCCCGAGCCCCGCTTCGCCTCGGCGGCGGCCACTTCCGGGCCGCCGGGGGAGACGTAACCTTCCGGCGCCTCGGCCGGGTTGCCGGCGTGGCCCGAGTGGGCGGCGTCCTTCGTGCCGTCCGTGCCGGAGCCCGACGAGCAGGCGGCGAGCAGGCCGCTGCCGGCGGCCGCGATGCCCGCGCCGAGCACGGCGCGGCGGGTGTGCGTACGCATGGTGGAGAAACACCTCGTAAGGGTGGGAAACGGTTGCGGTGAGCGCGCGTGAGCCGGGCCGCGGACGCGCGCAGGCGTCGGCGGCCGGGCCGCGCGTCTACACGCGCAGGACCGAGAGCCGGGCGAGGTGTTTGTGCCGGGGGACCGGTGGCGGCAGGGGGCGCAGGCCGCGCAGCAGTCGGGCCCGTACGGCAGCCAGCAGGTCGGCGGCCTGCCGGCCCAGCAGTCGTCCCGTACGGACGAGGGCGAGTACGCAGAGGGAGAGCACGGCCAGGCAGACCGCGCCGGGATTCATGGCGTGGTGGTCGTCGGCGGTGGCGGAGCCCTGGGCACGGGGTGGAACCTGAGGCGCGTGGTGTGCCTGAGGCGCGGACTGTGCCTGTATCGGGTGGTGTGCCTGAGGTGCCGACTGTGCCTGTAGCGGGTGATGTGCCGGCGGCGTGTGTCGGGTCTGTAGCGCGTGCTGCGTCTCAGGGCCGGGGCGTGCCTCGCCGACGGGCTGCTCCTGATGTGCCGCGGGCAGCGGCCCCGAGCCGTGCCCGCCCACCGGGTGCCCCAGCGTGTGCATGCCGACGATGCCGACGATCAGCGCGGCGAACAGCAGCAGACGGCCGCACCACGCGGCGGCCTTCCCCCGGCTTCCCCGGCTTCGCGCTGCGTACGGCATGTCGACGGCCCTCCCGGTACCACTGCCCAGCACCCTACCCCTGTGGGGTATCCCCCTCCCGAGGGCCCCGGACCGCGCGCACTTTGCCTATCCTTGACCTTCCCAGGCGCCCCAGGCGTCCCAGCCCGACCTCCAGGATGTCCGTGCAGCCGAGCAAGAGCCGTCGCGCCGCCCCCGTACTCCTCCTGCTCGGTGCGGTGGCGTACACCGCCTGGGTCCTGGAGGTCGTCCTGTCCACCGGCCTCGACCCGGTCCGGACGTACGTCAGCGAACTGGCCGCCGCCGACCGGCCGCTCGGCGGCCTGTTCCGCGCGACGGACCTGCTCGCCGGACTGCTGGTACTGGCGGGCGCGGTCGCCGCGCTCCGCACCCTTCCTCGCCGCCCCTGGGCCACGGCGGGCTGGGCGGCGCTCGCCCTCTTCGGCGCCGCCACCGCCGTCGACTCCCGGCTGCCGCTGAGCTGCGCGCCCACCAGCGACCCGGAGTGCGCGGCCCGCGAGACCGCGGGCCTGGTGCCCGCCACCCATACCGCGCACGCGATCAGCAGCTCGCTGGCCATGGTGGGCGCCCTGGCCGGGCTGGTCCTGCTGACCGTGGCCGCCCGCCGGTACGGCTGGTGGCCGCCGCTCGGCCGCGTCGCGCCGTGGCTGACCCTGGCCGAACTGGCCGCCACCGCCTGGACGCTCTCCTCCATCGCGGCCTTCACCGAAGGCCACGGCACCTGGGCGCTGGGCGTCGGCCAGCGCCTCCAGGTGCTGCTCGTCGCCCTGTACGTCGGGCTGCTCGCGTGGTGTGTCGGGCGAGCGGGCACCACTACGGGGAGGGAAGGGGAACCGGTATGAGCGGGGACGGCGAGCGGCGGAGGCGGAAGAGCACGAGAGACGGCACGAAGGGATCCCCGGGCGTCCCCGGACCCGGCCGCATGCTGCGCGTCGACGGCGTGGTGCTGCACGTACTGTGCGAAGGCAGCGGCCCGGTGTGCGTGCTCAGCGGCGGGCTGGGCATGAGCTGGTTCGACTGGGACGCGGTCGCGGCCCGGCTCGCCCCGCACCGTACGGTGGTCCGCTTCGACCGGCCCGGCCTGGGGCTGAGCGCGCCCGCCCAGGAGCCGCCCACCGCCGTGGGCGAGGCCGCCCGGATCGCGCACGTCCTGGACGCGCTCGGGCTGCCCGGCCCGTGCACCGTCGTCGGCCACAGCCTGGCCGCCTTCCACGCCGAGGCGTTCGCCCGGCTGTACCCGGACCGCACCGCGGGCATCGTGCTCGCCGACGGCAGCGTGGAGGAGGACCCGCGGCCGCTGCTGCCGCGTGCCGTCCGTACGGCCTGGGCGGGCGGCCTGGCCTCCGTACTCTCGGCGGCCGGGGTGCCGCGCGCCCTCGGCCCGGCCGCGCGCCGGCTGACCACCCGCGTCCTGACCGTGCGCGACCACCCGCGTGATCCGTACGAGACCGGTGCCTACCGCACCAGCCGGGTGCTGCGCGCCTGCGCCCTGGAGAACGCGACGTACGGCTACCAGGCCGCCGAGGTCGCCGCGCTGCGCCCGGACCGTCCGCTGCACGGCGTGCCGGTGACGGTCCTGGCGGCGTACGAGGGCAGCGAGACACCGCGGGAACTGCGCTGGCTGGAGCGGCAGCGGGCACTGGCCACGCAACTCGGCGGCACCTTCGCCGTCGCCGCCCCGGCCGGACACCTGGTGATGGCCGACGCGCCGGACGCGGTGGCCACGGCGGTCCTGTCGCTCACCGTTCCTAATCAGTGAGCAGGAGTGAGTCTTGGACCCATACCGGCTCAACTGGCGCATCCCGAACGGTTTTGGATGCGCTGGTTGCCCGCGTTCCTGCCGCGTCCGGCTGCACGCATCGGGTGCGTGGTCCGGGTACGCGGGGGCGGGTTTCCTCACGCCCCTGGTCATGCGGTCCGGCCTGGGCGGTCCGATGCCCACGACGATCACTCCGGTCGTCGTGGGGCGGTGCCGTCCGTCGCCGGATCGCATGCCCGAGGGCGCGCCTGCCGATCGCCACCGAGGCGGCGGCGTGTCGGGAAGTCTTCCTGTTCTTGCTGGTCAGCGGCTTCTGCCAGTGCTCCGCGCCCCACCTGGAGGTGTAGGCGGGATCGACGGCGATCACGCTGATACCGGCCTCGGCGCACATCGACAGGAGCCGGGCGCGGAGTTTGCCGGTGGGGATGCCGGAGACGAGCTGCCGGAACTTCTTCTTCCGGCCGTGCTTCTCCCTGGTGGTGGAGTCGGTGAAGTCGAGGTCTTCGATCGCGATGGCCTGCATCCCGCACGTCGTGGCCCAGTGCAGGAGGCGGGTGAGGGCGTGACGGAGCTGGGCGTCACGGTGGGTGGCGGTGCCGGTCAGGTCGTAGTCGAAGCGGCGGGGCGCACCGGTCGGGTTGCCGTGCTCGTCCAGCAGCCAGGCGGCCAGGTGGTCGGCGTTGGTGTCCACGCCGATCACGCCCGAGGCTCGCAGCGCATCGAGCGGGACCACGGGCAGGTCTTTACGCGTCCACGATGCGTCGAGGTACCAGCGTCCCCGGGTCACGTCCAGGTGGATGCGGTAGGCCACAGCCCGGTTGCAGGTGACGCGGTCGCGCCACTCTGCGCCCCGGTGGGGGAAGGCGACGCGGGCGGCGAGGACGTACCGGCCGTGCCGGGCGTTCGCGTGCTCGGCGAGCGGGGCGGGGAGCTTGATGCTGACCTCGCCGTCGGGGGTGACGCGGATGGTCTCGTTGCCGTGCCGCTTGCCCAACTCGCCGTCCGCGGTCAGGAACCAGCGGGCCGCCTCCCACTCGGACCGCCACTGCTCGGGCGTCTTCTTTGCGGCGGTGAGGTGGTGGCGCTGGTTGAGCAGACGGCGGCCACCGCGCACCACGCAGACCTGTCCGGCCTCCCGCTCGGCGCGCACCCGCTCGCAGCGGTCTTCGAGGATCGCCAGGCGGCGCGTCTTGGCGAACCATTCGTGCTTCGACCGGTAGCCGCCGGGCCTGCCCCGACTGCCCTTCTGCCCGACGGGCAGGGACAGCCGGTGGCGGATCATGCGGATACCGGCGTCCAGGGACATCAGGTGCTGGTGCTGGGCGCGGCGGGACAGGCCCCACTGGTCGTGGGTGCCGGCAGTGACCGACCCGGCCCACCGGGACGACGACAGGGCGCTCAGGTCCCGCTTCCGCCCGGCCCAGGTGTCGGTGCAGTGGTCCAGACCGTCACGGCACCTGCGGGCCAGATCGGCGCAGGCGAGGCGTCCCATGTGCTCGCCGACCAGGCGCAGCATCTGCTCGTCCTCGGGCGTGAGGCCCTTGAGGCGGTCGCGGATGCTGACGCCGGACGGCCCGTCGGCGACGAACGGACGGGCGATCTGCCGCAGCGGCTTCCGCTTCTGCTCAGCCATGCTCGGCGGCCTGAAGCGCCTTGCGGGCCCGGTTCTTCGTCGACCGCCGCCCATACAAGCGGGCACACAACGACGTCAGCACCTCCACCACATCGCGCACCAGGTCGTCTTGCACCTCACCGTCGTCCAGGGCGACGAGGCGACGCCCGTGCGCGGCCAGCGCAGCCTCGACAAGCTCGACGTTCATCCGCCCAAGGCGGTCCTTGTGCTCGACCACGACCGTGGTCACCGCCGGATCGGCCAGCAGCCGCTGCGCCTTCGGCCGGGCGCCGTTCATGCCGGAGGCGATCTCCGATTCCACCCGCACCACGGGACGGCCGGTGGCCGCAGCCCAACGGGTCAGCCGGGCGACCTGACGCTCAAGGTCGTCCTTCTGGTCGTGGGAGCAGACACGGGCATACAGGCCCAGGCCGCCCACCGCTTCCGGCGCAGCGTTGGCCTTCACATTCACCAAGATCGTGCGCGGCCCGACCCGCTGAGCCGGTACCGGCAACGTCCCCTCACGGAACCAGCGATACGCGGTCTGCGGATGCACGCCCTGCGACTTCGCCCACTCCGTCAGATTCACACCCGGACAACGACACTCACTCAGGCATGGTTACGCTCACTCCCGCAACCTTGGAGATAGGCAGTTGATTACCCCTGACCTGGAGGGCCCGCAGCGCGGACGCTGAACCTGCCGCCCACAGTCGGGCAGCAGCCTCCCACTCCGCGAACGTCCGGCAGGCCGTGTCGGTCGTGATCGGCCGGATCGAGAGCTACGTCGTGAAGTAGCCGGCCGGCCGAACCGCGCCGGTGGAATCGCGGATGCTCACGGCTTCGCCGTCCGCCGCGCCCGCAGCTCGAAGAGGTGCGGTACGGACGCGGCGCCTACGAACGCGTCCCACAGGCGGTCGGCCTCCGCGCCGGTCGGTGTGGGCGCCACCACGGGCCCGAAGAAGCCGCGTTCGCCGCGGCGGGTGGTGAGGACCGTGACGGGCGAGCCCGCGTCCTCGCCGGAGTACTCCTGCGCCTGCTCGCGGGCCCGGGCCACCGGCCGGTCCAGCGCGGCGTCGTGCAGCGCGTCGGCATAGGTCGCGGCGCCCGCCTCCGCCAGGCACCGTTCGGCCAGCTCCGGCGACGGGTCGGCGTCGCCGTCGAACACCGCGGCGCCGTACGCGGCGTACACCGTGCCGGTCAGGGTGTCCCGGCCGTCGGCGTGCGCGGCCTCGGCCAGCCGCAGCAGACAGCGGCTCCCGGCGGCGGCCGCGCGGCGCTTGGCGGGCAACTCGTCCAGAGGCGCCCCGTCGGTCAGGTCGAAGGCGCGGTAGGACAGCGGGATGCCCCGGCGCCCGGTGGCGTCCACCAGCCAGCACGCGGTGCGCCAGGTCCAGGGGCACGCGGAGTCGAAGTAGAACGTCACGGCCGTGACGTCGAAGTGCTTGCTCACGGGTTCTCCTCGGCCGTCGGCGGGCACTCGGGGGAGGCGCGGACCAGGACCGGTCCGGCGTGGCGGCACGGCCCCGGGCGCCAGTGGGGCAAAGCGGGATGATCCGGGCCGCCCTCTCCCGGAGTACCGCCCACCGCCCCCGGGCAAACGTGCCGGTGTCGCCCCGGGTCCGGCGGTTCTGTTCCCGGCCGAGGGTGCGTAATGTGACGGTAACCCCCTCACGTGATACTGGTGTGCCACACCTCGTTGCCCGATGGGGTGGGGACGGGCCGATTGACCTGCAAGGATTGGTGAGCCATGGACAAGCAGCAGGAGTTTGTGCTCCGTACGCTGGAGGAGCGCGACATCCGCTTCGTACGACTGTGGTTCACCGATGTGCTGGGCTTCTTGAAGTCCGTGGCCGTGGCCCCCGCCGAACTGGAGCAGGCGTTCGACGAGGGCATCGGCTTCGACGGCTCCGCCATCGAGGGCTTCGCGCGGGTGTACGAGTCCGACATGATCGCCAAGCCGGACCCGGGCACCTTCCAGATCCTGCCCTGGCGCGCCGAGGCCCCCGGCACCGCCCGGATGTTCTGCGACATCCTGATGCCGGACGGCTCCCCGTCCTACGCCGACCCGCGCTACGTCCTCAAGCGCATCCTGGCCAAGACCTCCGACCTCGGCTTCACCTTCTACACCCACCCCGAGATCGAGTTCTTCCTGCTCAAGGACAAGCCGGTGGACGGCACCCGGCCGAGCCCGGCCGACTCCTCCGGCTACTTCGACCACACCCCGCAGAACGTCGGCATGGACTTCCGCCGCCAGGCGATCACCATGCTCGAATCGATGGGCATCTCGGTGGAGTTCAGCCACCACGAGGGCGCCCCCGGCCAGCAGGAGATCGACCTGCGCTACGCCGACGCGCTGTCCACCGCCGACAACATCATGACGTTCCGGCTGGTGATGAAGCAGGTCGCGCTGGAGCAGGGCGTGCAGGCGACGTTCATGCCCAAGCCGTTCTCGGAGTACCCGGGTTCGGGCATGCACACCCACCTCTCGCTCTTCGAGGGCGACCGCAACGCCTTCCACGAGTCCGGCGCCGAGTACCAGCTCTCCAAGGTCGGCCGTTCCTTCATCGCCGGACTGCTGCGGCACGCGGGCGAGATCTCCGCCGTCACCAACCAGTGGGTCAACTCCTACAAGCGCATCTGGGGCGGCGCCAACCGCACCGCCGGCGCCGGCGGCGAGGCCCCCTCGTACATCTGTTGGGGCCACAACAACCGCTCCGCGCTCATCCGCGTCCCCATGTACAAGCCGGGCAAGATGGGCTCCACCCGGGTCGAGGTCCGCTCCATCGACTCCGGCGCCAACCCCTACCTGACCTACGCGGTGCTGCTGGCCGCCGGCCTCAAGGGCATCGAGGAGGGGTACGAGCTCCCGGCCGGCGCCGACGACGACGTGTGGGCGCTGTCCGACTCCGAGCGCCGCGCCATGGGCATCGAGCCGCTGCCGCAGAACCTCGGCGAAGCTATCGACCTGATGGAGCGCAGCGAACTGGTCGCGGAGACCCTCGGTGAGCACGTCTTCGACTTCTTCCTGCGCAACAAGAAGCAGGAGTGGGAGGAGTACCGCTCCGAGGTGACCGCGTTCGAGCTGCGCAAGATGCTGCCGGTCCTGTGACCGCGCACCCCGCTCCGCAGGGCCAGGGGCGGCGCAGCAGCGCCTTCTCGCGGCTGCTGCGGTACGGCTTCACCGACCCGTCGGCGGCGGGGCGGCTGCTGGAGGTGCCCGAACTGGCCGCCGTACGGGACGACTCGGTGCTCCTGGAGGCGCTGGGCGGCACCGCCGACCCGGACCTGGCGCTGACCGCGCTGGTGCGGCTGGCGGAGGCGCAGGACGAGGACGAGCGGCACAAGCTGCTGTCCACGCTGATCACCGCGAAGCCGCTGCGCGACCGGCTGCTGGGGGTGCTCGGCGCGTCCGAGGCGCTCGGCGACCACCTCGTACGGCATCCGCGCGACTGGCGGTCGCTGGTCACGTACGAGGCGGCCGACCTGCATCCGACCACGCCGGAGTTCGAGGCGGCGCTGGCCGAGGGCGTCTGGGGCGAGCGGGGCCGGGACCGGCCGCGCCCGGACGCGCTGCGCGCCGCGTACCGCCGGTGCCTGCTGGGCATCGCGGCGCGCGACGTGTGCGGGACGACCGATCTCGCCGAGACCGCCGCGGAGCTGGCCGACCTGGCGACCGCGACGGTACGCGCCGCGCTGGAGATCGCCGGCGAGGAACAGCCCACCGACGCCGCCGCCTGCCGGCTCGCCGTCATCGCGATGGGCAAGTGCGGCGGCCGGGAGCTGAACTACGTCTCGGACGTGGACGTCATCTTCGTCGCGGAGGCGCGCGACGGCACCGAGGAGGCCAAGGCGCTCCAGGCCGCGACGCGGCTGGCGGGCCGGATGATGCGGGTGTGCTCCGACGTCACCGCCGAGGGCACGATCTGGCCGGTGGACGCCAACCTGCGCCCCGAGGGCCGCAACGGCCCGCTCGTGCGCACCCTCAACAGCCACCTCGCCTACTACGAACGCTGGGCCAAGACCTGGGAGTTCCAGGCCCTGCTCAAGGCCCGGCCGATGGCGGGCGACGAAGAGCTGGGCAAGGAGTACGTGGCCGCGGTCACCCCGCTGGTCTGGCAGGTCTCCGAGCGCGAGAACTTCGTGACCGACGTACGGCAGATGCGCCGCCGCGTCGTGGAGAACATCCCCGCCGCCCAGGTCGACCGCGAACTGAAGCTGGGGCCCGGCGGGCTGCGCGACGTGGAGTTCGCCGTCCAGCTCCTGCAACTGGTGCACGGCCGCAGCGACGGCACGCTGCACAGCCCGAGCACCCTGGAAGCCCTCTCGGCGCTGGCGTCCGGCGGCTACGTGGGCCGCGAGGACGCCAAGGCGCTGGACGCCGCGTACTGCTTCCTGCGCACGCTGGAACACCGCATCCAGCTCTACAAGCTCCGCCGCACCCACCTGATGCCCGAGGACGAGCCCGACCTGCGGCGACTCGCCCGCTCCATGGGCCAGCGCACCGAACCGGTGACGACGCTGCGCAAGGAGTGGAAGTGGCACGCCCGCGAGGTGCGGCGGCTGCACGAGAAGCTGTTCTACCGGCCGCTGCTGGACGCCGTCGCGCACCTGGAGCCCGGCGGGACCCGGCTCTCCGCCAAGGCCGCCGGCCAGCGCCTCGAAGCGCTCGGCTACGCCGACCCGGTCGCCGCGCTGCGCCACCTCGAAGCGCTGGCCTCCGGCGTCACCCGCAAGGCCGCCATCCAGCGCACCCTGCTGCCGGTCCTGCTCGCCTGGTTCGCGGACTCCGCCGACCCGGACGCCGGACTGCTCAACTTCCGCAAGGTCTCCGACGCGCTCGGCAAGACCCCTGGTACCTGCGGCTGCTGCGCGACGAGGGCGCCGCCGCCGAGAACCTGGCCCGCGTCCTGTCGGCCGGCCGCTTCGCCCCCGACCTGCTGCTGCGCGCCCCCGAGGCGGTCGCGCTGCTCGGCGCCAAGGACGGGCTCCGGCCGCGCTCCCGTGCCGCGCTGGAGCAGGAGGTGCTGGCCGCGGTCGGCCGCGCGGAGGGCGCCGAGCAGGCCGTCGCCGCGGCCCGCGGGGTACGACGGCGTGAGCTGTTCCGTACGGCCGCCGCCGACCTGATCGGCGCGTACGGCACCGAAGGCCACCCGGCCGAGGCGGACCGCGGCCACGCCGCCGACGTGATCGGCACCGCCGTCTCCGACCTGACCGCCGCCACCATCGCGGGCGCGCTGCGCGCCGCCGTACGCGACCAGTGGGGCGACACCCTGCCCACCCGCTTCACCGTCATCGGCATGGGCCGCTTCGGCGGCCGGGAGCTGGGGTACGGCTCCGACGCCGACGTGCTGTTCGTGCACGAGCCCCGCGAGGGCGCCGACGAGCAGGAGGCCGCCAAGGCCGCGCACGCCGTCGCCAACGAGATGCGCCGCCTGCTCCAGCTGCCGTCCTCCGACCCGCCGCTGCCGATCGACGCCGACCTGCGGCCGGAGGGCAAGACCGGACCGCTGGTCCGCACGCTCTCCTCCTACGCCGCCTACTACCGGCGCTGGTCGCTGGTGTGGGAGTCACAGGCCCTGCTGCGCGCCGAGCCGGTCGCGGGCGACGCCGACCTGGGGGAGCGCTTCATCGAGCTGATCGGCCCGCTGCGCTACCCGATGGAGGGCCTGGGCGAGGACGCCGTACGGGAGATCCGCCGGCTCAAGGCCCGGATGGAGACCGAGCGGCTGCCGCGCGGCGCCGACCCGACCACCCACACCAAGCTGGGGCGCGGCGGCCTCAGCGACGTGGAGTGGACCGTACAGCTGCTCCAGATACAGCACGCCTGGAACGAGCCGGGACTGCGCACCACCCGTACCCGCACGGCGCTGGCGGCGGCCCGCGACGCCGGGCTGCTGGCCACGGAGGACGCGCAGATCCTGGACGAGGCGTGGGTGCTCGCGTCGCGGGTGCGCAACGCCACGATGCTGGTACGGGGCCGCCCCGGCGACACGTTCCCGTCGGACGCGCGGGAGCTGGCGGCGGTGGGCCGCTACCTCGGGTACGAGGAGGGGCACGTCGGGGAGATGCTGGACGACTACCGGCGGACGACCCGCAGGGCCCGCGCGGTGGTGGAGGAGCTCTTCTACGGGGCGGCGGGCTGAGGACGGGCCCGGGGCGGGCAGGTCCGGGTCGGCAGGTCCGGCTTCGGCCGGTCCGGGCCGGACGGGCCCGGGGCCCGCGGCCTCAGGCCGTGGCCACCCGTCGCGGCAGCCGGTGCGGCAGCGCCGCGTACCAGGCGAAGGCCAGGCCGATGCCGAAGGCGAGGCACAGGATGCCGCCCACCGCGTCGAGCCAGAAGTGGTTGGCGGTGGAGACGATGACGACCAGCGTCGTCGTCGGGTAGAGCAGGCCCAGCACCTTGGCCCACACCGGCTTGGCGATCAGCGCGATCATCACGCCGCACCACAGCGACCACCCGATGTGCATGGACGGCATCGCCGCGTACTGGTTGGACATCGACGCCAGGTTGCCGGACGCCATCGAGCCCCAGGTGTGGTGGACGATGACGGTGTCGATGAAGCCGCCGCCGTTCATCAGGCGGGGCGGGGCCAGCGGGTAGAAGTAGTAGCCGACGAGGGCGACGCCCGTGGTGGCGAAGAGCGCGAGGCGGGCGGCCGCGTACCGGCCGGGGTGCCAGCGGTAGAGCCAGACCAGCACACCGATGGTCAGGATGAAGTGCAGCGTGGCGTAGTAGTAGTTCATCGAGACGATGAGCCAGGTCACCGAGTCCACGGCGTGGTTGACGGTCTTCTCCACCGCTATGCCGAGGGTCTGCTCGGCCTGCCAGATCCAGTCCGCGTTCTTCAGCGCCTGGGCCTTCTGCTCGGGCACGGCGTTGCGGATGAGGGAGTACACCCAGTAGCTGACCGCGATCAGCAGGATCTCGAACCAGAGCCGCGGGGTACGGGGAGAGCGCAGGCGGGCCAGCCGGCCACCGGAGGGCGCACTGGGCGCTTCGTCCTCGGTGGGTGGCGGCACGGCCGTACGGCCGTCAAGAGTCTTCACATGCGCTTCACCCATAGGCAGACAGTCTGCCAGAAAGGGGTCGGCGGCCGATCACCCTCCGGTCGGGTCCTGGGGAGGCCCGCCTAGCACCTTAGGGGAGGCGCCTCCCCCACCCCGGTCGGGGGTGGCTCTGCCTTTCGGCAGGGACGGACCGGGCCGCCGGACACCGCCGGACCACTCAGGCAGAGCTTCCGTCCGTACCGGGCCTGCTGCCTTCCGGGCCGGACCGTTCTCCGTCCGTACCCGCCCGGCTGCCGTCCGTGGCGGCGGAGCCGCCCTGACCGGGGACCCGGACGGTCTTCGGCGCCGAAGCGGTGGAACCGCGGACGACCAGCTCCGGGTGGAAGACGAACTCGCTGTGCGGCGCCGGGGTGCCGCCGACCTCCTCCAGCAGGGCGCGCACCGCCGCCTGCCCCATCGCGGTGACCGGCTGCCGGATCGTGGTCAGCGGCGGGTCCGTGAAGGCGATCAGCGGGGAGTCGTCGAAACCGACGACGGAGACCTCCCGCGGCACGTCCAGGCCCTGCTGCCGGGCGGCCCGGATCGCGCCCAGGGCCATCATGTCGCTGGCGCAGACCACCGCCGTGCAGCCGCGGGCGAGCAGCGCGCCGGCCGCGGCCTGCCCGCCCTCCAGGGTGTACAGGGAGTGCTGGATCAGCTCCTGGGCCGCCTCCCGGTCCAGGCCGAGCTGCTCGTTCATGCTGTGCAGGAAGCCCTCGATCTTGCGCTGGACGGGCACGAAGCGCTTCGGCCCCAGGGCCAGCCCGATCCGCTGGTGGCCCAGTGCCGCCAGATGGGTGACGGCGAGGCGGATCGCGGCCCGGTCGTCCGGCGAGACGAAGGGCGCCCGCACCTTGTCGGAGAAGCCGTTGATCAGGACGAAGGGCACGCCCTGGCCGCGCAGCTGCTCGTAGCGCTGCATGTCGGCGGAGGTGTCCGCGTGCAGTCCGGAGACGAAGATGATCCCGGCGACGCCGCGGTCCACCAGCATCTCGGTCAGCTCGTCCTCGGTGGAGCCGCCCGGCGTCTGGGTGGCCAGTACCGGGGTGTAGCCCTGGCGGGTCAGCGCCTGGCCGATGACCTGGGCGAACGCCGGGAAGATCGGGTTCTCCAGTTCCGGGGTTATCAGGCCGACCAGCCCGGCGCTGCGCTGCCGCAGCCGGACGGGACGCTCGTAGCCGAGCACGTCGAGCGCGGCCAGCACGGACTGGCGGGTGGTGGCGGAGACACCGGGTTTTCCGTTGAGCACCCGGCTGACGGTGGCCTCGCTGACACCCGCCTGCGCTGCGATGTCGGCCAGCCGGGCGGTCATGGAGGGGACTGTACCGGTCGCCTGTCGGATTGCCCACGTTGCCCGCACCGCTCGGCGGCGGGCCGTGCCGCCGGGCGGCCCGTCCGGTGCGCGGGAGCCGCCCGTCAGAGGGCCCACCAGGTGCAGGAGTCGCCCGGCAGAACGGCGGTGGCGCCGTCGGCGGGGACCGTCGCGGAGGAGAGCAGCAGCCGTCCGGGGCGGGGCAGTTCGACGGCGCGGTCCAGGGTGTTCAGGGTGCACAGCAGCTCCGTACGCCCCGGGCGGCCGGTGCGGGTGAAGGCCAGCAGCCCGTCGGGGGCGTCGGCCCAGGCGAGGTCCCCGTCGCCGAGGCACGGGTGCGCGCGGCGCAGGGCCAGCGCCGCGCGGTACAGCTCCAGGGTGGAGGCCGGGTCGCCGGTCTGGGCCCGTACGGACAGGTCCTTCCAGGAGCGCGGCTGGGGCAGCCAACTGCCGCCGGGACCGAAGCCGTACGCGGCCGAGTCGCCGCACCAGGGCATCGGGACGCGGCAGCCGTCGCGGTACCCGTCCTGTCCGTCACCGCGGAAGAACGCGGGGTCCTGGCGCACTTCGTCGGGCAGGTCGGTGACCTCCGGCAGGCCCAGCTCCTCGCCCTGGTACAGGTAGGCCGAGCCGGGCAGCGCGAGCATCATGAGCGTGGCGGCACGGGCCCGCTGGAGGCCGCCGAGGCGGGTCGTGTGCCGGACCACGTCGTGGTTGGACAGCACCCAGGAGGTGGTGGCGCCGACCGAGGCGGTCGCGGCGAGGGAGGCGTCGACGACGGCGCGCAGCGAGGCGGCGGACCAGTCGGCGGTCAGGAACTGGAAGTTGAACGCCTGGTGGCACTCGTCGGGGCGGACGTACAGGGCGAGCCGCTCGGGGCTGGGGGCCCACGCCTCGGCGACGCCGATGCGCTCGCCGGGGTAGGAGTCCAGCAGCCGGCGCCAGGCGCGGTGGATCTCGTGGACGCCGTCCTGGTCGAAGAAGGGCAGCACCTGGCTGCCGATGAGCTTGGCCTGCTCCTTGTGGCCGATGTCGGGCAGGCCGGGGGCCTTGACCATGCCGTGGGCGACGTCGATGCGGAAGCCGTCCACGCCGAGGTCGAGCCAGAACCGCAGGACCGACTCGAACTCGGCGTGCACGTCCGGGTCGTCCCAGTTCAGGTCGGGCTGCTGCGGGGCGAACAGGTGCAGGTACCAGTCGCCGCGCTCGGTACGGGTCCAGGCGGGCCCGCCGAAGACCGACTCCCAGTCGTTGGGCGCCAGCTCGCCGGAGGCGCCCTTGCCGGGGCGGAAGATGTAGCGCCGGCGGGCCAGTTCCGGGTCCTGGAACCAGGGGTGCTGGTCGGAGGTGTGGTTGGGCACGATGTCGACGATCACCCGCAGGCCCAGCGCGTGCGCCGCCCGTACCAGGTCGTCGGCGTCCTGGAGGCTGCCGAACAGCGGGTCGACGGAGCGGTAGTCGGCGACGTCGTACCCGCCGTCGGCCTGCGGGGAGGCGTAGAACGGGGTGAGCCAGACGGCGTCCACACCCAGTTCGCGCAGGTAGGGCAGGCGTTCGCGGGCGCCGCGCAGATCGCCGATGCCGTCCCCGTCGCAGTCGGCGAAGGAGCGGACGTACACCTGGTAGATGACGGCGTCGCGCCACCAGCCGGGGCGCCCGCCGGGCTCCGCCGCCGCGTGGCCGGGGTCGGTCGAGGTCAGCTCCTGGGTCATCTGGCATCCCTGTTCGAGAGTGGGGCGATTCGGGGCAGAGCGTCCATGCATCGTCTTGCAGGGTCCAGGCATCGATCGTCGGACGGTCGTCTACGGACTCAACGCGCGGAGCACGGCGGGGTGACGGGCCCGTGGGCGCTCGGAGCCCTGGTGAGCGGCCTGCTGGGGTGCGGCGGGCGTGGCGTGCGCGGGCGCCGCCCCCTGTAACGCCTTCCTGTCTCCTTGCAGAAATTTACCGCAAGGTCTTTCGAATTGATGTCGGCGCTGTTACGTTCCTGTCCGCCATCACAGGCGTTCCGAACGGCCGGGCAAGGCGTTCCGACGCCATCTCGGGCGTTCCCTTAAGGAGTTCACATGCGGCGTGGCATGGCGACTACCGCGTTGGTCGCGGGTCTGGCAATGGCGGCGACGGCGTGCGGAGGCGGCGGCGGAGGCGACCAGCAGAGCGGGGGCGAGCTGTCGGGCACCGTGACCTTCTGGGACACCTCCAACGACGCCGAGAAGGCGACGTACAAGAAGCTGGCCGAGAGCTTCGAGAAGGAGCACCCGAAGGTCGACGTGAAGTACGTCAGCGTCGCGTTCGGCGAGGCCAACGCCAAGTTCAAGAACGCCGCGGGGGCCGGCGCGGGCGCCCCCGACGTGATGCGCACCGAGGTCGCCTGGGTCGCCGACTTCGCCAACCTCGGCTACCTCGCCCCGCTGGACGACACCCCGGCCCTGGACAACACCGGGGACTACCTGCCGCAGGCGCTCGGCAGCACCAGATTCAAGGACAAGACCTACGCGGTGCCGCAGGTCACCGACACCCTCGGCCTCTTCTACAACAAGCGGCTGCTCAAGCAGGCCGGTGTCGAGGTCCCCAAGACCGTCGCCGAGCTGACCGCCGCCGCCAAGCAGATCAAGGAGAAGACCGGCGCCACCGCGCTGTACCTGCGCGGCGACGACCCGTACTGGTTCCTGCCCTACCTCTACGGCGAGGGCGGTGACCTGGTCGACGCCCGCGACAAGGTCGTCACGATCGACGACGACGCCGGTGTCAAGGCCTTCAAGGCCATCAAGGACCTGGTCGACGCCAAGGCCGCCGTCACCGACGCCACCGACGGCCAGGAGAACCAGCTCAAGGCCCTCAAGGACGGCAGCGTCGCGATGGCCGTCAGCGGCCCCTGGGACCTCGAAGGCGTCCGCGCGGGCAAGGAGTTCAAGGACAGGAAGAACCTGGGCATCGCGCCCGTCCCCGGCGGCAGCGCCTCCCAGGGCTCCCCGCAGGGCGGCTGGAACCTCTCCGTCTACGCGGGCTCGAAGAACCTCCAGGCGTCCTACGCCTTCGCCAAGTACATGAGCTCGGCGAAGATCCAGCAGCAGACCACCGAACAGCTGAGCCTGCTGCCCACCCGCAAGTCCGTGTACGAGGTGCCGTCCGTCAAGAACAACGAGATGGTCGCCTTCTTCAAGCCCGCCGTCGACAAGGCCGTCCAGCGCCCCTGGATCGCCGAGGGCAACGCCCTCTTCGAGCCGATCAAGGTCCAGATGAACAAGGTCCTCACCGGCGCCAGCACCCCCGAGCAGGCCGCCAAGGCCGTCGGCGACAGCTACCGCAAGCTCCTCAAGGACTACAAGTGACGGACACCGCGCGGATGGCCCGGGCCCGGCGGAAGGAGGCTGCCGCCGCCGCGCCGCCGGGCCGGGTACGCAGAGCCCTGGGCACCCACTGGTACGCCTGGACCATGGTCGCCCCGGTGGTCCTCGTCATCGGCGTCATCATCGGCTATCCCCTGGTCCGCGGCCTGTACCTGTCGCTGACGGACGCCAACGAGGCCAACGTCGAGCGCAACATCGGCATGAACCACATCCCGGCCACCTACAAGTTCACCGGCCTGGAGAACTACACCGAGATCCTCGGCGACAACGTCTTCTGGGGCCGGCTCGGCTGGACCGTGCTGTGGACGGTGGCCTGCGTCGCCCTCACCTTCTCCATCGGCCTGGCCCTCGCCAACCTGCTCAACCGCGGGCTGCGCGGCCGCACCTGCTACCGGCTGGCGCTGATCCTGCCCTGGGCCATCCCCGCCTTCGTCTCCGTCTTCACCTGGCGGCTGCTCTACAACGAGAAGAACGGCCTGCTGAACAAGCTCCTGGCGGGCGGCGGCATCGACGCGGTGCCGTGGCTGAACGACCCGACCTGGGCCAAGCTGTCGGTCATCGCCGTCAATGTCTGGCTGGGCGTACCGTTCATGCTCGTCGCGCTGCTCGGCGGGCTCCAGTCGATCCCCGGCGAGCTGTACGAGGCCGCGGAGATGGACGGCGCCAACGCCTGGCAGCGGTTCCGCAACATCACCCTGCCCGGTCTGCGCGGCGTGAGCAGCACCGTGATCCTGCTCTCCACCATCTGGACGTTCAACATGTTCCCGGTGATCTACCTGCTCACCCGGGGCGGCCCCGGCGACGCCACCGAGATCCTGGTGACGTACGCCTACCGGCTCTCCTTCGTCGACAGTCCGCGGGACTTCGCCGGCTCGGCCGCCTGGGGCGTGCTGATCCTGCTCCTGCTGTCCCTGATCGCGGTGGTCTACCGCCGCTCGCTGCGCAAGCAGGGTGAGGTGTGGTGATGGCCAAGTCCCCGCGCGACAGACGCAGCCCGCTGGCCTCCGTCGGCCTGCACGCGACCCTCCTGACCGCCGCCGCCGTCGCGGTCTTCCCGCCCCTGTGGCTGCTCATCACCTCCTTCAAACCGAAGAACGACGCCTTCTCCACCGAGCTGGTCACCCACTTCACCTTCGCCAACTACCGGCACGTGATCGCCGACACCCAGTTCCTGGCCTGGTTCGGCAACTCGCTGGTCGTCGTCGGCATCACCACCGTCCTCGGCGTGTTCGTCGCGGCCACCACCGGCTACGCCGTCAGCCGCTTCCGGTTCCCCGGGATGCGCCCGCTGATGTGGCTGCTGCTGATCACGCAGATGTTCCCGGTCGCCGTGCTGATCGTGCCGCTGTACAACCTGATGGCGAGCCTGGGCCTGCTCAACCAGCCGGCCGGTCTGGTCGTCACGTACCTGACCATCGCCGTCCCGTTCTGCGCCTGGATGATGAAGGGCTTCTTCGACACCATCCCGGTGGAGATCGACGAAGCCGGACGCGTCGACGGTCTCAACCCCTTCGGCACCTTCTGGCGCCTGGTCCTGCCGCTGGCCCGCCCCGGCCTGGCCGTCACCGGCTTCTACACCTTCGTGACGGCCTGGGCCGAGGTCGCGTACGCCTCCGCCTTCATGACGGGGGAGGAGAACCTGACCCTCGCCGGCGGCCTGCAGACCTTCGTCAACCAGTACGTCAACGACTGGGGCTCGATGACCGCCGCCGCCGTGATCATCGCGGTCCCCGCCGGCCTGGTCTTCGCCTTCGCCCAGCGCCACCTCGTCGCCGGACTGACCTCCGGCACCACCAAGGGATGACATGACCCAGCAGACCACCCAGCACCACGCCACCGGAGCGCCCGCCGACGCCGCGGACGCGACCGCACCCGGTGCCACCCAGTGGTGGCGCGACGCGGTGATCTACCAGGTCTACCCGCGCAGCTTCGCCGACGGCGACGGCGACGGCATGGGCGACCTCCCGGGCATCCGCACCCGCCTGCCCTACCTCAGGGACCTGGGCGTCGACGCCGTCTGGCTCAGCCCGTTCTACTCCTCCCCGCAGGCCGACGCGGGCTACGACGTCGCCGACTACCGCGTCATCGACCCGGCCTTCGGCACCCTCGCCGACGCCGAGGCCGTCATCCGCGACGCGCACGGCCTGGGCCTGCGCGTCATCGTGGACGTCGTCCCCAACCACTGCTCCGACCAGCACGCCTGGTTCCGGCAGGCGCTGGAGGAGGGCCCCGGCTCGACGCTCCGGGACCGTTTCCACTTCCGCAAGGGCCGCGGCGAGAACGGCGAACTCCCGCCCAACGACTGGGAGTCGGTCTTCGGCGGCCCCGCCTGGACGCGCGTCACCGACGGCGAGTGGTACCTCCACCTGTTCGCCCCCGAACAGCCCGACTTCAACTGGGACAGCCCGGCCGTCCAGGACGAGTTCCGCTCCATCCTGCGCTTCTGGCTCGACCTCGGAGTGGACGGCTTCCGCATCGATGTCGCCCACGGCCTGGTCAAGGCCCCCGGCCTGCCCGACATGGGCCGCAAGGACCAGCTCAAACTCCTCGGCAACCAGGTCCTGCCCTTCTTCGACCAGGACGGCGTGCACCAGATCTACCGCTCCTGGCGCACGGTCCTGGACGAGTACGCGGGCGAGCGCATCGGCGTCGCGGAAGCCTGGACCCCCAGCGCCGACCGCACCGCCCTCTACCTGCGCCCCGACGAACTCCACCAGGCGTTCAACTTCCACTACCTCGGCACCGGATGGGACGCCGCCGCACTGCGCGCCGCCATCGACGACTCCCTCGACGCCATGCGGCCCGTGGGCGCCCCCACCACCTGGGTCCTGTCCAACCACGACGTCGTACGGCACACCACCCGCCTCGGCGGCGACGCGCGCCGCGCCCGCGCGGCCGCCCTCCTCATGCTCGCCCTGCCCGGCTCCGCCTACGTCTACCAGGGCGAGGAACTGGGCCTCCCCGAGGTCACCGACCTGCCCGACGAGGTCCGCCAGGACCCCGCGTTCTTCCGCGGCGACGGCCAGGACGGGCTGCGCGACGGCTGCCGGGTCCCGATCCCGTGGTCCGGCGACACGGCCCCGTACGGCTTCGGTACGGGCGGCAGCTGGCTCCCGCAGCCGCCGGAGTGGGCGGGGCTGAGCGTCGCCGCCCAGACCGGCGACCCGGCCTCCATGCTGGAGCTGTACCGTACGGCCCTCCGGCTGCGCCGCACCCACCCCGGGCTCGGCGCGGGCGACGAGGTCGAGTGGCTGGACGCACCCGAGGGCGTCCTGGCCTTCCGCCGCCCCGGCGGCTTCGTCTGCACGGTCAACACCACACCGGAGCCCGTACGCGCCCCCGCCCACGCCGGCTGGCGCCCGCTGCTCTCCTCCGGCGAACTCCGCACCGTGGACGACGAACTCACCCTCCCGGCGGACACCGCCGTGTGGTGGGAAGCGTGACCGACCTCCCCGACGCGCCGCCGGCCGGGGGCAACGGCCCCCGGCTGGCGCACATCGCGGCGCAGGCCCGGGTCAGCGAGGCGACCGTCAGCCGGGTGCTGAACGGCAAGGCGGGCGTGGCCCGCGGCACCCGGCAGCGGGTCCTGGCCGCCCTCGACCTGCTCGGCGGTGAACGCCCGGTACGTCTGCGGCGCGCCAGTGCCGGACTGGTCGGCCTGATCGTCCCGGAGCTGACCAACCCGATCTTCCCGGCCTTCGCCCAGCTCATCGAACAGGCACTGGCGGGCCACGGCTACACGCCCGTGCTGTGCACCCAGCTCCCCGGCGGCGCCACCGAGGACGAACTCGTCGAGCAGCTCGAAGCCCGCGGTGTCACCGGCATCATCTTCCTCTCCGGCCTGCACTCCGACAGCACCACCGACCCCGCCCGCTACAACCGCCTCACCGACCGCGGCCTCCCGTACGTCCTCATCAACGGCCACCACGAGGGCATCGCCGCTCCCTTCGTCTCCCCGGACGACCGGGCGGCCTCCCGTATGGCCGTACGCCACCTCGCCGAACTCGGCCACCGGACCATCGGCCTGGCGGTCGGCCCGGTCCGCTACGTCCCGTCGCGCCGCAAGGCCGAAGGCTTCGCAGCGGCGCTGAAGGAGGAATTCGGCCTGCGGAAGGAGGCGGCCGAACACCTCACCCGCCACACCCTCTTCGGCGTCGAGGGCGGCCACGCGGCAGCCGCCTCCCTCCTGGACGCGGGCTGCACGGCGGTCGTCTGCGGCAGCGACCTGATGGCCCTCGGCGTCGTACGGGCGGCCCGCCAGCGCGGCCTCGACGTACCGGGCCGGATCTCCGTCGTCGGCTTCGACGACTCCCAGCTCATCGCCTTCACCGACCCGCCGCTGACGACCGTGCGCCAGCCGGTACGGGCGATGGCCTCGGCAGCCGTGGACGCGCTGATCGAGGAGGTCCGCACCCGCGCGGACGGCGACGGGCCGCCCGACCGGCACACGGAGTTCGTCTTCCAGCCGGAGCTGGTGGTACGGGGATCGACCGCCCGGCTCCCGGAGCCGGCGGGGTAGCGCGCACGGCCGCGGATGGCAGGATGACCACACAATCGCGTGATCACCGCCACCACTCGACGGGAAGGTGCCTGACCATGGCCGTCATCCACCACACCACCCTCTCGCCCACCAAGCTGGAACTCCTCGCCCGCTGGCTCCCCGCCCAGTCCTGGTACGCGGGCGACGGTGCCGCCCCGGACCTGACCACGGCCGGCGGCTTCCGGCTGGACGACCCGGAGGGCGAGGTCGGCATGGAGTTCATGGTCGCCACCGACTCCTCCGGCGCCGCACCGGTCCGCTACCACGTCCCGCTCACCTACCGGGGCGCACCGCTGCCCGGCGCCGACCACGCACTGATCGGCACCCTGGAACACGGCGTACTCGGCAAGCGCTGGGCCTACGACGGCACCCACGACCCGGTCCTGGTGGCCCAGCTCTTCGCCCTCCTCACCGGCCAGGCCGAGGCCCACGCCCAGAGCGTCAGCGACACCCTCGACCCCACCGTCCAGGCCCGACTCACGGGCACCGACCACAGCGCCGTACAGGCCCCTGCCTCCGTGACCCAGAGCCCGTCCGCCACCGACATCCTCGTCCGCTCCACCCACCCGCTGCTCCTGCGCGTCCACCGCGTCCTGACACCGGACGAGAGCGACGGCGGGGCCACGACGGGCCACATCAGCGCGACGTGGACCGAGGCGTCGGGGGAGCGGGTGCGGGGGGTGTTCTTGACGGTGCATGAGGGGGCGTGAGATGTCGGACCGACGGCGCCGGACGCGCGCGATGCCGTGCAGGCCCTGAAGGCCGCGACGACCGCGCTCACCCGCCGAGCGGCGAACCGAGCAGCCAGTTGCCCGGGGCGTCCGGGTCCGGGCTGAGGTAGAACTCCTCGATGGCCTGGCGGAACTCGGCGTGGCTGATGACGCCGTCGCCGTCGCGGTCCAGCCGCTGGAAGGCCGGGCCCGAGGTCTCCGGGGGATGTGCAGCGCCTCGTACATCCGGACGTATTCGTCGGTGCTGAGCACGCCGTCGCGGTCGGTGTCGAGGGCCTGCATGAGCGCGTCGACGATCTGCAGCACGACGTGCTCGAAGGTCTTCGGGTCGGTGACGTGCGAGCGCATCAGGTCGATGAACGGCCGGCGGCCGACCCGGCCTTCGTCGTCCGTGCCGCCGGCGGCGCGCAGGATCTCCCACCACCTGCCGAACGCCTCGCGCAGCGCGGCCCGGTTCTCGTGGTCCCCGGGGCGGGCCACCGCCAGGAACAGCCCGGCCATCACCTCGAAGTCCGCGTGGGTGAGCCAGCCGTCCTCGGTGCGGTCGAACCAGTCGAAGAGAATGCTGAACTTGCGGTCGAGGGCGTCGTTGGCCATCGCACTCACCGTCCTTCCGCGGGGCGTCAGAGGCGCGTTCCATGCAACTGCCGGTGCAGGGCGCGGACAACGACGGTTCGGGTCAGGTTGTCCGCGCGGCCGGGTTCCGCGGTCCGGCCCGGCACCCCGTCGCTCGTCGCAGCCGTGTTAGCCGGGTGTTAGCGGAGCGGCAGTACTGCGCTAGTGGCCCCGGACAGAGTGGGTGACGTACCGAGCAGACACCACGTCACCGATTGCCCCCGGGGGTTCGTCATGAGCGCCAGCACCACCGTCCGCACCGCCCGTCGCCGTACGCTGCGGGTCGCCGCCGCGGCCCTGGTCGCGGCGGCCGGCCTGTCCCTGACCGCCTGCTCCGGCTCGGATGCCACCGGCACCAAGGCCGCGGGGCAGACGGACATGGGCACGGTGGCCGAGTCCCGCGACGCGGGGTCGTCCGCAGGGCCGCAGGGGGCCGAGGTCAAGGCGGGCGCCGCCTCCGCGGCGGACGGCAAGGCCGGTGCCGTGGGCCCGCAGGCCGCCCGGCCCAAGGCGGGGGCCCCGGTCCGCACCGTGCCCCTGGCGGACGGCATCAGCAAGGCGGAGATCCGACAGCTCGGTGACCAGCACTACCGGGCCAAGATCGTCGCCCGTGGTGACGTCCTCGCCACGCTGGAGACCAGCCAGCGTGACGCCGGTCTGGACGCCAACGACATGTTCGTCGTGCTGTCGCTGGACGGCAAGGTGCACTCCTGGATGGGCGGCGGCCATCAGGGGCCGGGCACCTTCAAGCTGGCGGGCGGCTGGACGGCCAAGGTCACCAAGGTCGGCGAACTGCACTACCGCGCGCAGATCCTCGGCAGGGGAGGCGTGGTGTACGGCACGGTCGAGGCCGACCAGCAGGACGCCGGGCTCGTCGCCAACGGGGTGCCCATCGTGCTCAGCACCGGTGGTGTGATCAGCGCCCACGCGTAGCCACCGGTGCTCGTCGGGGCAGCTCGGGACGTTGCGGTCCGGAGTTCAGGGACCCGCTGACCGCTTTCCGGCTTCCGGCTTCCGGCGGGGAATCGTTCCGCCGACGTGGTGTTGAGAGAGTCCGCTGCTCCGAAGCAGCGGACTCTCCGCGTTCCGGATGCCGTCCGCCCGTCGGGATCACTTGGCGTCGAGGAATTTCTCCAGGAACGAGGCGGGGGCGTGGCGGGCGACGGCCGCGCAGGTGACGCACAGGGCGACTCCGACGAAAGTGACGGCGGAGAAGTTCCCGACCAGGAGCAGGACGAGCATCAGTACGGCGGCCACCACGGGCACCACCACCCTTACGGGTCGCACCCGTTCCTCCTGGGCGTGCAGCGCGCTCGCGATGTCCTGGCTGCGTAGCCGGCGCTGACGTTCCCGTTCCCTGCGCCACTCGGCCTCCCGCCTGGCCTCCTCCTGGGCTTCCAGGTGCTGCCGCATCTCCGCCATGGCGGATTCCTGCTCGGCGCTCCGCTCCGGCGGTGTGTGCACATGGAGGTCGCCCTCGAAGGAGCCGGTCTGGATCACCAGTCCGTGGTTGACCTCCGCGCTGAACACGTTCGTGACGGTTTTCTCGTCGATGTCCCGGCGCTGTATGTCATCCCCCATGCCACCGACGGTACCGGCGCTCCATCGGGAGCACCATCAACATCCGCGCCCGGCAGGGCGTGCGGCTTCAGGGCTGTACACCCCGCCGGGCGCCGCGCTTTGGTGGTGGGGACCGCCGTCGCGCCGTGGTGCCGGCACGTCGTGCCGCCGTAGCGTCGTTGCAATCTCTTGCGCAAACTATTGCACCCATCAAGCGCGGCGGATAGAACAACGGCTGAACACCTCCCACCCCTCAGGAGGAACCATGGCCCCCACCCGCCGCAGGCGACCCGCGCGCAGACCCGTGGCCGCCGTGCTCGCGCTCCTCTCCGGTGCGGCGGCGGCCGTTCTCGCCCCGCCGCCGCAGCCCGCGCACGCGGCGCCGCCCGGGACCAAGGACGTCACCGCCGAACTCTTCGAGTGGCGCTACGCGTCGGTCGCGAAGGAGTGCGGGACCACGCTCGGGCCCGCCGGTTACGGTCATGTGGAGGTGTCCCCGGCCACCGAGCACATCCAGGGCGGCCCGTGGTGGACCTCCTACCAGCCCGTCAGCTACAAGATCGCCGGGCGGCTCGGCGACCGGGCGGCCTTCGAGAACATGGTGGACGCCTGCCACGCGGCTGGGGTCAAGGTGATCGCGGACGCGGTGATCAACCACATGGCGGCCGGCTCGGGCACGGGCACCGGCGGCTCGCCGTACACGAAGTACGACTACCCGGGGACCTACCAGCGCCAGGACATGGACGACTGCACCGGCCAGATCACCGACTACCGCGACCGCTGGAACGTGCAGCACTGCGAACTGGTCGGCCTGGCGGACCTGGACACCGGCGAGCCGTACGTCCGGTCCCGGATCGCCGCGTACCTGAACGACCTGCTGTCGCTCGGCGTGGACGGCTTCCGGATCGACGCGGCCAAGCACATGCCGGCGGAGGATCTCGCCGCGATCAAGCGGCAGTTGAAGAATCCTTACGTCTACTGGAAGCAGGAAGCGATTCACGGGGAGGGCGAAGCCGTCTCCCCGGCCGAGTACCTGGGGAACGGCGACGTACAGGAATTCCGGTACGGCCGCGACCTCAAGCGCGTGTTCCAGAACGAGAAGCTGGCCTATCTGAAGAACTTCGGCGAGGGCTGGGCCTACCTGCCCTCCGCGCAGGCCGGGGTCTTCGTCGACAACTGGGACACCGAGCGCAACGGCTCGACGCTGAGCTACAAGGACGGCGCGGACTACACCCTCGCCAACGTCTTCATGCTGGCCTGGCCGTACGGGGCGCCCGACGTCCATTCGGGGTACGAGTTTTCCGGCCACGATGCCGGGCCGCCCAACGGGGGCGCGGTGACAGCCTGTTGGCAGGACGGCTGGAAGTGCCAGCACAACTGGCCCGAGATTCGCGCCATGGTCGGCTTCCGCAACGCGACCCAGGGCGCGCCCGTCACCCACTGGTGGGACAACGGCAACGACGCCATCGCCTTCGGGCGCGGCGACAAGGGCTACGCCGTGGTCAACCACGAGGGCAGCGCGCTGACCCGTACGTTCCAGACCGCGCTGCCGGCTGGCACGTACTGCGACGTACAGAGCCGCAAGCCGGTGACGGTGGGCGGCGACGGGCGTTTCACCGCCACCCTCGCCCCGAACACGGCGCTCGCGCTGCACGTCGGCGCGCGTAGCTGCGGCTGACCCGTACCCGCACCCGACGCCCGACGCCCGACGTCCGAGGACCGAGGCCCGAGGCGGCGGCGGGCCGGGGACGTCAGCCACCCCCGGCCCGCCTCGCACGTACCGAACGTCCTGAAGGAGTCCTTACGTGAGGCGCACCCTCCGCCGTACCGTCGCAGCTGTGGCCATGGCCCTGTGCGCGGCGGTCCTGCCCGCCCCGCCTTCCGCGAACGCCGCACCGCCACCGGCTCCCGCCACGGCGGCGGCCCAGTGGATCGACCGCGACACCGTGGTCTGGAAAGGCGCCCGACGGGCGGACGCCCAGCTGGAGTTCGGGGCGGAGGGGGAGGGGCAGGGGGTACGGCGGATACGGCTCACGCCCGGCGCCCTGACCCCGGACGAGCAGGCCGCGTACCCGCATCTGAGGAACTTCCCGGCGTTCGCCGTCGACCCGCGCGACCGGAAGTTCACCCTCACCGCGCTGCGCGACCGGCTCGTCGCCGTCCAGCCGGACGCCGACGGGCGGCGCGTCAGCACCGGCGTCCAGCTCCCCGGCGTACTGGACGACCTGTACGGCCCGGCCGCGGCCACGGCGCCGCTCGGCCCGGTCTTCCGGCGCGGCAGCCCCACCCTCTCCGTCTGGGCGCCGACCGCCCGCACCGTCGCGCTGGAACTCGACGGCCGTACGGTCCCGATGCGGCGGGACGACGCGAGCGGCGTGTGGCAGGCGCGGGGCACGCGCGGCTGGGCGGGCAAGCCGTACCGGTACGTCGTGACCGTCTGGGCGCCCACCGCCGGCCGCTTCGTCACGAACAAGGTCACCGACCCGTACGCGACCGCCCTCACCGCCGACTCCACCCGCAGCCTCGTCGTCGACCTCGCCGACCCGCGCCTCGCGCCGAAGGGCTGGGACCGGCTCAAGAAGCCCGCCGCGGTGCCGCTGAACCGGGCCCGCATCCAGGAGCTGCACATCCGGGACTCCTCCGTGGAGGACCGCACCTCGCGCCACCCGGGCCAGTACCTCGCCTTCACCGACCGTCGCTCGGACGGGATGCGGCACCTCAAGGCCCTCGCCGACGCCGGCACCTCGTACGTCCACCTGCTGCCCGCGTTCGACATCGCGACTATCCCGGAACGGCGCTCCGAGCAGGCCCGCCCGGACTGCGATCTGGCGGCGCTGCCCGCCGACTCCGAGCGGCAGCAGGAGTGCGTGGGCAAGGCCGCCGCGCGTGACGCGTACAACTGGGGGTACGACCCGTTCCACTACACCGTGCCGGAAGGCTCGTACGCCTCCGACCCCGACTCGCCACGGGCCCGGACCGGCGAATTCCGCCGCATGGTGCAGGGCCTGAACGGCGCCGGACTGCGCGCCGTCATGGACGTCGTCTACAACCACACCGCCGCGAGCGGCCAGCACGCCCTGTCCGTACTGGACCGGATCGTGCCCGGCTACTACCACCGGCTGCTGGACGACGGCTCCGTGGCCACCTCCACCTGCTGCGCGAACACCGCGCCCGAGCACAGGATGATGGGCCGGCTCGTCGTGGACTCGATCGTCACCTGGGCCCGGCAGTACAAGATCGACGGCTTCCGGTTCGACCTGATGGGACACCACCCGAAGGCCAACATCCTCGCCGTACGCAAGGCCCTGGACGCGCTGACCCCCGCCAAGGACGGAGTGGACGGCAAGGCGGTCGTCCTGTACGGGGAAGGCTGGAACTTCGGCGAGGTCGCGGACGACGCGCGCTTCGTGCAGGCCACCCAGCGGAACATGGCTGGGACGGGAATCGCCACCTTCAACGACCGCGCGCGCGACGCCGTACGCGGCGGCGGGCCCTTCGACCCGGACCCGCGCGTCCAGGGCTTCGCCTCCGGCCTCGCCACGGACCCCAACGCCTCGCCCGCCAACGGCACCCCGGCCGAACAGCGCGCGCGCCTGCTCCACTACCAGGACCTGCTCAAGGTCGGCCTCACCGGCAACCTCGCCGACTACACCTTCACCGACACCTCCGGCCGTACGGTCAAGGGATCGGACGTCGACTACAACGGCGCCCCGGCCGGGTACGCCGCCGCCCCCGGCGACGCCCTCGCCTACGCCGACGCCCACGACAACGAGACGCTCTACGACGCCCTCGCCTACAAACTCCCGCAGGACACCTCGGCCACCGACCGCGCCCGGATGCAGGTCGTCGCCCTGGCCACCGCCGCGCTCTCCCAGGGCCCGGCCCTCTCCCAGGCGGGCAGCGACCTGCTCCGGTCGAAGTCGCTGGACCGCAACTCGCACGACAGCGGCGACTGGTTCAACGCCCTGCACTGGAACTGCCGGGACGGCAACGGCTTCGGCCGCGGCCTGCCGCCCGCCGCCGACAACAAGGACAAATGGCCGTACGCCCGGCCGCTGCTCGCCGACCCCGCCCTGCGCCCCGGCTGCCCGCAGATCACCGCCACCTCCGCCGCCTACCGCGACCTGCTCCGCATCCACGCCACCGAACCGGCCTTCGGGCTCGACAGCGCCGACGCCGTACAGGACGCGCTCTCCTTCCCGCTGTCGGGGAGGGAAGAGACACCCGGCGTCGTGACCATGCGGCTCGGCAAACTGGTCGTGGTCTTCAACGCGACGCCGCAGCGGCAGCTCCAGCACCTGCCGTCGCTCGCGGGCCGGCGGTACGGGCTGCACCGTGTACAGGCGCGCGGCGCTGACCCGGTGGTGAAGACGGCTTCGTACGAGAAGCGGACGGGGACGTTCGGCGTCCCGGCGCGTACGGTCGCGGTGTTCGCCGCGCGGTGAGCGGCCGCGCCACTCATGGGCGGCCGCCTCGCGCCGCCGCCGCGTCGTCGGGTCGTCCATGGGCCGCCCTGCCCATGGACGACCCATCCGCCGATGGCGGCTCCGGGGCCTGTTTCCCCCGTGGACCGTCCCCCATGGTTCCCCCATCCGTCCGCCGGAGCGGACTCCATGGGCCCCCGTGATCCCGTGCCCTCAGGCCCCGGTGACACCACTGTGCGCCGTCCGGGAATTGTCCGAAAGCCCTGGCGGCGCCGGACAAAGGGCCGTACAACCCGCATCGGTTGCGCGGCGGACCGGCGCGCGCTGGTGAAGTGCGCCGGTTGTGCGCTCCCTGCGCCCGCGCCTACGCCCCAGGTCCGGGCAGCTGCTTCTCCAGCAGCGTGACGGTGTACCGGCTCCCGTCCGAGCCCTCCTTCGCCCGCTGCTCGCCGACGGCCCGGTAGCCCGCACTCTCGTAGTACGGCCGCAGGCGCGGATTGCTCGACTTGCAGTCGAGGCGGCTCAACGGACGGCCCGCCTCGGCGATCCGCCGCTCGGCACGGGCCAGCATCGCGCGGCCGGTGCCCGCCGGCGCCCGGTCGCGGTCGACCATCAGCCGGTGCAGATAGCCCGCGACGGGCGGCTGCGGGCCCCACGCGGGAAGGTCCTGCCACCACAGCTCCCACGCCCCGGCGATCTCCCCGCCCACCTCGGCGAACCAGACCTCGTCCTGCTTGATCCGCAGCCGGAAGTGCTCCGCGTCCCGCTCGCCGGGCGTCCACTGGTTGATCCCGCGGCCCTGCATCCAGCGGGCGGCGCCGTCGTAGAGCGCGACGAGGGCGGCCACGTCGGCGTCGGTGTCCGCGGCGCGGCGGAAGGTGATCATCTCCATGCGCGGATTGTGCCCCAGCGGTACCGGAACGGGCTCGTCCGTCTCAGGACGGTTGAGGTCAGGATGGCTGCGGTTCCGACGGCTGCGGTTCCGACGGCTGAGGTCAGGACGGCCGTGGTTCCGACGGTTGTGGTCAGGACGGCCGTGGTCCCGACGGCTGTGCTCAGGACGGTTGTGGTCAGGACGGCTGTGGCGCCAGCGCCAGCAGCCGGGTCAGCAGATCGCCGAACGGCCCGTCGGACGGCTCCCCGGCCAGCACCCGCCCCAGGACCCCGGCCATCTCCTCGTCGTACGCGGCACTCACCGCCGCCAGCGCCGCGAAGTCGTGCACCAGCTGGCGCTCCAGTTCGCCGCGCGGAATGGCGCGGCTGTCCAGCCAGATCAGCGCGGTGGTCTCGGCGAGCGAGATCCAGGAGCGGACCACCAGTTCCGTCCGCGGAGCGGGCCCTTCCACCCCGAGGTGGGAGAGGATCTGCTCGTACGCGGCCTGGCGCACCCCGTCGATCATCGCGCTCGTCCGGCCCGATCCCACGGCCTCCATGGCGCCGATGGACGGGCCGCCGCGCATCAGCGCGGAGAAGCCGGGCCCGTGCTCCTCGACGAAGTCGAAGAACCGTTTCATCACGCGGAGCAGGCGGGCGCCGAGCGGCCCCTCGTGCGGTTCCACGAAACGGGCGGCCAGTTCGTCGGCCGCCCGGCGCAGCGCCGCCTCGTACAGACTCTGCTTGCCCGGGAAGTAGTGGTAGACCAGCGGCCGGGAGATGCCCGCCGCCTCGGCTATCTCGTCGATCGAGACCTCTTCCGGTGCCCGGTGGCTGAACAGGCCGAGCGCCACGGCGATCAGCTGCTCGCGTCGTTCCTCGACACCCATCCTGCGGCGCGCCCCGTTGGTCATGCGCACACCCTAACCACCGGGGAGGCACCGCGGAATCGAGCGACCGGGGGCCGGACGGCGGGGACCGGCCCGGCCCGGCGGGCGGACGTCAGAGGTCGAGCACCAGGCGTTCCCCGCGGGCCCGCGAGACGCAGATCAGCATCGAGTCGTCCCGCTCGGCGTCGGTCAGCAGCTCGTCGCGGTGATCGACCTCGCCGGAGACCACCCGCTGCTGGCAGGTGCCGCAGAAGCCCTGCTCGCAGGAGTAGGGGAGGTTCGGCAGGGCCTGCTCGCGAATGGCGCGCAGGGCGCTGCCGTCCGCCGGGACGGTGACCGTGCGGCCGGTGCGCCGCAGCTCCACCTCGAACTCCGCGTTCTCGCCCGGCGCCGGCGTGGCGGCCGGCGCGAACCGCTCGGTGTGCAGGGTCAGCCCGCGCGCTCCCTGCGGCAGCAGCCCGGCCACGGCGTCCATCAGCGGATCAGGGCCGCAGCAGTAGACGGCGGCGTGTGGCGGGGCGTCGGCGAGCGCGCCCGCCAGGTCCGGCAGCCCGTCCTCGTCCTCGGCGACCACCGTCACCCGGTCCGACGCCGCGCCCGCCAGCTTCTCGATCTCCGTCAGGAACGGCATCGACGCGCGCGACCGCCCGCCGTACACCAGCCGCCAGGGCACGCCCTCGGACTCGGCCTGCCGCAGCATCGGCAGGATCGGCGTGATGCCGATGCCGCCCGCGATGAACAGGTAGGCGTGGCACTCCTCCAGCCGGAAGCGGTTGCGCGGCCCGCGCACCTCGACGGTGGTGCCCTCGTGCAACTGCTCGTGCACCTCGCGCGATCCGCCCCGGCCGTCCTCGATCAGCCGTGTCGCGATCGTGTACGAGCCGGTGTCGGCGGGGCTGCCGCACAGCGAGTACTGCCGTACGGCGCCGGAGGGCAGCACCACGTCGAGGTGGGCCCCGGGCTCCCAGCCCGGCAGGCCGTCGCCTTCCAGGCGCAGCCGTACGACGCCCTCGGCCTCCTCCGCGCGCTCCACGACCAGCAGGCGCAGGGGTCCCGAGCGGTTCCGGCCCTGGCCGGAGACGGGCTGTTCCAGCGCGGGCATCGGCCACAGCGGCGACCGGCCGATGCGCCGCCGGAGGGCCCGCTGGACGACCAGCGCGGCTCCGGCGGCGACCAGGACCGTACGTATCCGGGGCAGGGACGGCATCTCAGGCGGCTCCTGTCGGGTGCTCTGTCGGCTGGTTCATCGGCTGCTTCGCCGGGCGGGCCTCGGCGGCGGTCGCGGCGGGGGAGCCGGCGAGATAAGCGGCGGCCTGCTCGGTACTGCCGTACCGCGAGGGGTGATAGGTCCGGCTGAGGTACTGGGGGATGGAGCGGGCCATGGCGCCGGGGGCGGGCAGTACGCCTTGCCGCCCCGCGCGGAAGAACTCCCTGAAGCTGGCCCTGCCGTCCGGGAGCGAGGGGTCGTTCGCCATGAAGAAGCGGGTGCCGCGCTGCCAGAGGAAGACCAGCGCGGAGAACGCGGTGGCCCAGGTCCGCACCCGTCGCCGGTATCCGCCGTCCAGGTGCGTGAACAGGTCGAAGGCGACCGAGCGGTGCTCGACCTCCTCGGCGCCGTGCCAGCGCAGCAGGTCCAGCATCGTCGGATCGGCGCCCCTGGCGTCCAGCGCCTCCGCGTTGAGCACCCAGTCCCCGAGGAACGCCGTGTAGTGCTCGATCGCGGCGATGATCGCGACGCGCTCCATCAGCCACCACTGGCCCGCCCGGCCCGGCGGCAGTGGGGGCACCGCCCACGCGTTGAGCAGTGGGGGACGGTCGCCGAGCAGCTTCTCGAAGAGCCAGTCGACCTGCGCGGTGTACGGGGCCGGGTCCAGCCCGAGCCGCTTGAGGTGCGGCAGCACGTCGTCGTGCGCCTGGGAGTGCATCGCCTCCTGGCCGATGAACCCGATCACGTCCTCCCGCAGCCGGGCGTCCCGGATCTGCGGCAGCACCTGCTTGTAGACGTGCACGAACCAGCGTTCGCCGGCGGGCAGCAGCAGGTGCAGCACGTTGATGGTGTGGGTGCTGTCCGGGTCGCCGGGGATCCAGTGCAGGGGGGTGTCCGCCCAGTCGAAGGCGACGTCGCGTGCTTTCAGCGGGGTGTGCTCGGAGGCGACCGGCCGGGGCCGCAACGAGGCCGTATTAGACATGGCGTCAATGTACTGGCGGGTACGAAATCGGCAACAGGCTTCGGGCCGGAAAATCCGCGGGGCCGCGCGCACCGTCGGGCTATCGCAGCCCCCGCACCCGCTCCCCGCTCCGCAGCCGCCCCGACAGCTCGGCCCGGGCGCCCGCCGCGGCCGGTACGGCCAGCTGCGGGCCCGCCGCACGGCCGGTGGTCCCGCCGCTCGCGCTGACCTCCGTGAGCTGTCCGCTGCCTGCGGCCACCAGCCACCACTGTCCGCCGGGCGCCTTCCACACCACCCCGGCCAGCGCCCACGGCTCGCGCGGGCCGCATCCCGGGCCGCCCTCGGAACGCGCCACCACCGTGCCCGGTGCGTACCCCTGCCCGCCCGTAGGTGGTGTCTGGACCTGCGCGAAGGTACGGCTGCCCGCGCCCCGCCAGGTCTCGGCGCGCGTGCACACCCACGTCGCGGTCCCGCCCCCGGCGGGCAACCGCTGCTGCGCGAACGTCCAGGAGTTGACCGTACGGACGCCCTGACCGCGGAGCCCGCCGAGGTGGCACGCCGTGCGCGCCCAGGCGGTACGCGCCTGCGGTCCGCCGTCCGGTCCGTCCGGGTCGCCGGGCCGGTCCGGTGACCCGGACGTCAGGCGGGCCGGGAGCAGTTCGCCGAGGTCGGTGAAGAGGTGGCCGTCCATCCGCAGGGCCTGCCAGGCGGTGCAGGTGGTGGCGCGCGCGGGGGACGGTACGGGGCCGGTCGTGCCGTCCTCGCCGATGGGCAGGGGGCGGGCCGCGCCGGTGGGCTCCAGCAGGTCGGTCAGCTCGGTGCGCCCGGTCCAGGGGGCGGTCAGGTAGCGGACGTTGCTGTCCGTACGGCTGAGCACCAGGGCGGTGGCGGAGGAGTCGTCAGCGCCGTCCGTACGGGCGAGGTCCAGCACCGCGCCGCCCGTCCCGTCGGAGCCGTCCGCAGGTTCCGCATACCGCACCACGCGCAGTCCGTCGTACAGGAGCACCACCGCGGCACGGTCCGCCACGCCCGCGTAGAGCAACTGTGGCGGGCCGGCCGCAGGGCCCTTGGCGGTGCCCGGGGTGGCCGAGACCTGTACGTCCGGGCCGGGCCTGGCCCACACGGCCAGCGCGCGCCGCAGCAGCGCCCGGTCGTGCGTACGGTCTCCCCGGGCAGGCCATGCCGACAGGCCCCGCCGCGTCGCGTTCCGCCACGTGCCGGCGGCGGCCCGGGTCACCTGGGCGGGGTCCAGGGCGGCCTGCGCTGCCGCGTTCTCGGTGTACGGGGGAGCCGCGGCGCCATCGGGGCCCCGCCCGCCGCCCGGCACGGTCAGCAGCGCACCGCACACCAGCGCCGCCGCCCCCGCCAGCGCCGTACGCGCGTGCCGGCGGCGGCGCAGGAGGTCGGTGGGCCGGGCCTGGAGGGAGCAGGGGTCGAACTCGGCGGATTCCAGCAGTGCCCGGTCCCGGCCGCCCGCCGCCGGAGCCGCACCGGACGCCGCGGCGAGCGCGCCCCGCACGTCCTCGGCCCCGGCCGCCTCCAGGACCGCCCGCACGTCCGTGTCACCGAGGCCCTCCAGCGCGCGCAGCACATACGCCGCGCGGGCCGCTGCGGGCAGCGCCGACAGGGCGCGGTGCAGGGTGAGTTCGTCCATGCCGCCGGAGCGGGGGAACAGCCGCAGTCCCCAGACCTGCGGCAGCAGCGGCGACATCGGGGGTACGGGCACCTCGCGGCGCACGAACGGCAGCCGCACCCGGGGGTGTTCGGCGACCAGGGACGCGCGCAGCACCCGTAGCCGTACCAGCGCGTAACCGGGGTCGGTGACCGGCCGGCCGGGGCGGCGCTGGGACGGCAGAGCATGCGGCTGTGCGGGAACGCCCTTGCGCGGCAGCGCGCGCTGGACGACCGAATGCGCCGTCAGGACACGCCGGTTGCGCCCCAGCGTGGGCGGCAGCACCAGATAAGCCAGGCGCGTCAGCCGCGGATAGTGCTCGACCAGGGCCGCCTCCGCCTGGTCGACACCGACGAAGGCGGCCGGAACGCCACCGGACCCGGGGCGCGGGCCGTCCGGACGGGGTGCTGTTGCCTGCTGCTGCTCCACGGTCGGTGAAACGAGTGAATCCTGGGATGGTCACCTGAATCACCACGCGCCCCGGTCGGTCACCACGCGCCCCCGGACGGCGCCCCGCCCCGCCCGCCCCGGTACGGACTATCCCGGGCGGTGTGTGACGTCCAGGTCGAACTCCCCGTCCCGCGCGCCCAGGACGAACGCGCGCCACTCCGCCTCGGTGTACCGCAGCACCACGTCGGGCTCCTTGGAATTGCGCATGGCCACCGCGCCCTGTTCCAGGAAGGCGATCTCCACCGCCTCCTCGGACTCGCCGGGGGCGCGCTGCCAGGTGGCGTCGGAGATGTCGAGGGCGTAGAGCCACTCCTTGTCAGCTGCGGCACTCATGCGGTGAACTCCTCGCTCGCGGTCCGTACGGGTCTGCGTACGGATCGTCAGCGTACGCGGTGGCCGGATGAGCTTCCAGCGGTCCTCGGAGGTGTGCTACAGGAGCCCGCCGGGGCCGGCGGGTTCAGCCGCGGTCCAGATAGGCCAGCACCGCCAGGACCCTGCGGTTGTCGTCGTCGGACGGCGGCAGTTCCAGCTTTCCGAAGATGTTGGAGGTGTGCTTGGCGACGGCACGTTCGGTGACGACCAGCTTGGCCGCGATGGCCGTGTTGGAGCGCCCCTCGGCCATCAGCTCCAGCACCTCGGTCTCGCGCGGCGTCAGCCGGGCCAGCGGCCGGTCCTGCGACCGCCGGGACAGCAGCTGGGAGATCACCTGCGGGTCCATGGCCGTACCGCCGGCCGCCACCCGCCGTACCGAGTCGATGAACTGCTCGGCGTCGAAGACCCGGTCCTTGAGCAGATAGCCGATGCCGCCCGTGCCGTCGGCCAGCAGCTCGCGCGCGTACAACTGCTCCACGTGCTGGGACAGGACGAGCACCGGCAGCCCGGGCCGGGCACGGCGGGCGGCCAGCGCGCACTGCAGGCCCTCGTCCGTGAAGGAGGGCGGCAGCCGTACGTCGACGACCGCGATGTCCGGCTGCTCCTCGGCCAGCGCCCGCGTCAGGTCGGGCCCGTTGTCGACCGCGGCGGCGATCTCGAAGCCGAACGCCTCCAGCATCCGTATCAGACCGTCTCTCAGGAGGAAGAGGTCTTCGGCGAGCACAACGCGCACGGAATCTCCAGCGTCACCAGGGTGGGGCCGCCCGCCGGGCTGCTGACGGCCAAGATGCCGTCGAATGTACCGAGTCTGCGTTCGAGTCCGCGCAGGCCGGAGTGCGTACCGGTCTGGCCGGGCACCCCCGGGCCATCCGCGGGAGGCAGGACGACGCCGCCGCGGCCGTCGTCGCCGACGGTGATCCGCAGCCGCCCGTCGATGTGCTCCAGGTCCACCCACGCCCGCGTGGCGTCCGCGTGCTTGGCGGTGTTGGTGAGCAGCTCGCTCACCGAGAAGTACGCGGCCGACTCCACCGGCGCCTCCGGACGGCCCCCCAGCCGCCCGGTCACCTCCACCGGCAGCGGCATCCGCAGCGCCAGCGCCCGTACGGCGTCGTCCAGGCCGCGTTCGGCCAGCACCGGCGGGTGGATGCCGCGCACCAGGTCGCGCAGTTCGGACAGGGCCTCCGCCGAGGACGTACGGGCGCGGGCGACCAGTTCCTTGGCCTGCGCCGGATCGCGTTCGATCAACGCCTCGACGGTGCCCAGGTCCATGCCCATCGCGACCAGCCGCGCCTGCGCGCCGTCGTGCAGGTCCCGTTCGATGCGGCGCAGCTCGGCCGCCGAGGCGTCCACCGCGTCGTGCCGGGTCTCGGTCAGCCGGGCCACCCGGGCGGCCAGCTCCGCCTTGGGCGGGGTGAGGAAGACCGCGGCGAGCCGGAAGTGCAGGGCCAGCAGCTCCGGGTTGAAGCGGGTCGCGGCGAGCGCCGCCGCGCCCAGCACCGGCATGAAGGCCACCTGCACAGGGTCCGAGGCGTACAGGAACCCGTACGTCTGGCCGCCGAGGTCCACCCCGTTCCAGACCAGTACCGGGAGGACGAACCCCTCGATGCCGAACACGATCAGCAGGGCCGGAAGCAGCGCCGTGAGGAACCCGGCCACCATGTCCACCAGCAGCCACAGCAGCTCCCGCCAGGTCGCCGGGTCGCTCAGCACGTGCTGGCAGCGCTGCGCCACCCCCGGCAGGCCGGGCTGCGGGCCGGGCGGCGGCCGGTATCCGGCCGGTATGCGGATGCCCGACCAGTCGAGTGCCCACGCCCGCCGGTGGTCGGCGAACCGGCGGGTCAGCCGTACGACCCACGGGGTGGTCAGCCAGCCGGGGCCCACCATGAGCAGGGCGAGCGAGGTGAGGGTGAGCGAGAAGAGCAGGACCGACCCCACCAGCGAGACGGCGGCGAGCCCCGACCCCGTGCGGCGGCAACCAGTGTTCGGCGGACCCTCATCCGTACGCTCCCTGCGCTTCACGTGCCCGGACGTCGGGCACGGGAACAGTCTGCCGGGTGGAGATGTCCAGGTCACTGGGCTTCGCCCCCAGGGAGGGGTGTAGCCAGCCCCACCATCGCGGGCCGCCGCGGGCCGGTGCCCGCCGCACCCTGCCGAACCCGGTGCCCCGGCCTTTCCCCGGTCTCCCGCATCCGCGCCCCCTGCCGGCCTCACCACGTCTCGACTTCCCCGGACGGAGAGCCCCATGAGCGTCCCCGCGACCGTGTCCGCCGCCACCCCGACAGCCGCCACGCCGACCACCCCACCGGTCGTCCCGCCGGCCGCGTACGAGACCTCGATCGCCGGCACACCGGACCTGGTACGCGCCGCCCAGCGGCTGCGTCACCAGGTCTTCGGCGAGGAGATGGGCGCCACCCTGCACTCGCCCCTGGCGGGCCACGACATCGACCCCGTCGACGACCTCGCGGACCACCTGATCGTCACCGAGACCGCGACCGGCGACGTGGTCGGCACCTACCGGCTGGTGCCGCCCGGACGCGGCGACCGCCTCTACTCCGACGGCGAGTTCGACCTGACGGCGCTGGCCGCGCTGCGCCCCTCGCTCATCGAGGCCGGGCGCTCCTGCGTCCACCCGGACCACCGCGGCGGCGCCGTCATCAACCTGATGTGGGCCGCGCTGGCCCGCTACACCCTGCTCTCCGGACACCGCTACCTGGCGGGCTGCGCCTCCGTACCGCTGGGGGACGGCGGCGCGGCCGCGACCGCCGCCTGGGAACTGGGCCGCACCCGGTACGCCGCGCCGCCCGGTCTGAGCGTCTCCCCGCACCGGCCGTGGCGCCCCGAAAAGCCGGGACCGGACGCGCGGCCGGGCCTGTCGCTGCTCCCGCCGCTGCTCCGCGGCTATCTGCGGATCGGCGCCTGGGTCTGCGGTCCGCCCGCCCACGATCCGGAGTTCGACGTCGCCGACTTCTTCGTCGTGCTGGACATGGAGCGCCTCGGCGACCGGTACCGCCGCTTCTTCCTGGGGGACCAGCCGTCCGGGAGCCGGGCGTGAGCACCTGGGACGTACGGTCCGAGTGCACGACCGGCTGTGCCGCGCACGCCGTGCCGCGGGTTCCGTTCACGGAGGCCGCCCGGCGCTGTGCCGCCTTCGCGTACGCCGCGGGCCGCGCGCTGCGCGACGGCGAGCGGATGGCCGAGCCGGCGCGGCTGCGGGCTCACGCCCGCGCGGTGCTCGGCGCGATCGGCGTACGGCTCGTCGTGGCGACGCCGGAGGCAGGGGGAGGGCGGCGGGCACGGTGACGGCGTTGGCGGCGGACCCGGCGACGGCCATGGCGGCGGACCCGGCGGGCCTCTCGGTCCCGGCCGTGCCCCTCGCGGCACCCTCTTCGTCGCCAACCACATCTCCTGGCTGGACATCCCCGCCCTCCTCGCCGTCGAGCCGGTGACCCTGCTCGCCAAGCGTGAGATCGGCGACTGGCCGCTGGTCGGCGCCCTCGCCCGCCGCGCCGGCACCCGTTTCATCGACCGCGACAATCCGCGGCACCTGCCCGCCACCGTGGCCTCCTTGGCGGACCTGCTGCGCTCCGGACGGTCGGTGGCCGCGTTCCCACAGGCCACCACCTGGTGCTCGGTGGCGTACGGCGCCTTCCGGCGGGCCACCTTCCAGGCAGCACTGGACGCGGGCGCCCCCGTACGGCCGGTGACCATCGCCTACGAACAGCAGGGGCTGCCCAGCACGGTCGCGGGCTTCCTCGGTGACGAGGAATTCCTGTCCTCCGTACGGCGGGTGGTCGGCGCGCGCGGTCTGACGGTCCGCGTCACCGTGCACCCGCCGCTGCTCCCGCACTCCGGCGCGCACGACCGGCGCGCACTGGCGGAACGCGCCCGCGCGGCCGTCAACGGCACCGTCAAGGGGCCGGCCCGGCAGCATGGAGACCGCGTGACCGCCGGTCAGGCGCTCGGTACGTACTTGTAGCCGACGCGCCGTACGGTCACGATCGACGAGCGCAGGCCCGCGCCCAACTTGCGGCGCAGCCGGGCGACATGGACGTCGACCGTACGGCCGTCGCCGACGTGCCCGTATCCCCACACCGTGGTCACCAACTGGTCGCGGGTGTGCACCCGGTGCGGGTGCGCCACGAGATGGGCGAGCAGCTCGAACTCCAGGTACGTCAGATCCAGGGCCCGGCCGTGGACGTGCACGGTCCGCTGCTCGGGGTCGATACGGACGTTCGCGTCACCGGTCGTGGCCGGAGCGGGGGCCGGCTCCCCGGCGGACACGGGCGGTACGGCCGCGGCCGGTACCTGTTCCGCCGGGACGAGCACGAGGTAGCCGACCATCGCCGGCTGCCCCGGGAGCGCCGGAAGGCTGTGCTGCGGCGCCGGGAGCCAGGTCGCCCCGGAGGTGAGCAGCTCGGCGACCGGCGGCAGCTCGTCGGGTGCCACGGCGCGCAGGCGCTGTCGCTGCCTGCCGGGCACGGCGGGGACGGAGGAGGCGGTGGCGGTCGCGGAGGCGGCGGCGGAAGTGGCAGGCAGGGTACGGACGTTCGTCATGATCGTCAGCTCTTTCGCGCAGAGGGGCGTCGGTGGACGTCGTGCGCGCGGGCAGGGCTGGAGACGCGCTGGAAGGCGTCTGGGAGGTGTGTGCGGGCCCGCGCTCAGTGCGCGCGGCAACACAGACGGTCGAAGTGATGTCCCTGCCGGGACGGCCAGAAGGGCTCGAGGTCGCTGCGACCCGTCGCGGTGTCGGTAAGGCTGGCCATGACCCCATTCAATCAGACAGCCGGTGATCTGTCCTTCACGCGGCCTGCGGACCGGCACGAAACGGACGGCGCGGCGGGGCGGCCGTACGGCGGGGGAGCGGGGCGGCCGTACGACGGTTGCGCGGGGTGGTGCGGGACGGGAGGCGCAGGGGGACGGCCACGCGGTGGCGGATCTTGAACGCGGCGCCCGCTCCCATGCCCAGCAGCAGCGCCGTCAGGTGCCCCGCGTCCGTGAAGTCCCGCCGTCGGTCCAGGAGCGGACCGACGCCCAGTGCCAGCAACCCCGCCGTGGCCGCCGCCCGCGCGCCGCGGTGCGGTAGGGAGACGGCGAGCGCGCCCACCGTGGCGTAGAAGCCGTAACTCGCGCCCACGTCCACCGCTCGCTCGGTGTCGGGCGTGACCGCCTTGTGGGACAGCGCGCGGGCCGCCCGCAGCCCGCCGTACACGAGCATGCTGGCGCCGATGTGCCCGGCGGCGAACATCGCGGCGGCGCGCCGGGTGCCCCACGCCGCCTCGGCCGTGCCGAGCGCCGCGAGCAGCGCGAGTCCGTACGGGACGGGCAGCGGGCTCTCCACGAACACGGCGCTGGTCGCCAGCGTCCGCCAGCGGCCCGCCCGCAGGTTGTCGACGTTGGTGGAGTGCGCGCGCAGCAGCTCGGCGCGCTCCTGCGCGGGAAGCCGCGCGGTGGCGTACGCGCCGAGCTGGACAGCGCCGACGTACAGCGGGGCGAGCCAGGGAGCGTAGGCGGAGGGCGCTTTCATGCCCTCCATCATCCCTGGGCAGGGGCCGGACCGGCCGGACCGGCCCCTGGCCCCGGTTCAGGCGAGGCGGATCTCGACCGGGTCGGCCGATCCGCCCCGCACCGTGACCGCGGTCCCGGCGACCTGTGACGCGCCGCCCCGCTCCGACCGGCACTCGACGGTGTAGCCGCCGTCGGTGCCGGCGGAGAGGGTGAAGCGCCCCTCGTCGTCCGTGAGCGCGGCCACGTCCGGGAAGGGCCCGGGGCCCGCGGCGAGGTACACCCGGGCGTCCGGGACGGGCCGGCCGTCCGCGTCCACCACGACTCCGGAGATCACCGTCATACCGGGACCTTTCGTTTCCTGGTGCCGGTCGGTCAGGTCTGCCGAGCGGCCTGTCAGGCCTTCCACGACACGTAGTTGTTGTACACCGGCGTGGTGATCCGCGTACCCGAGTTGGTGGCCGCGCCGCCGTACGCGTGGATCGCGATGCCGTACCGGCCGCCGTTGTAGAAGTGGTAGACGGAGCTGCCGCTCTGGCCGCCCGCCGTGTCGATGTCGTAGTACACCTTGCGCGGGCCGACGGAGGCGACGCCGCGCGCGTCGTACCACTGCGTACCGGCCGGCTTGTCGCCCGGGTACCCGGAGATGTTGCCGACGGTCTTGAGCAGGTCCGCGTCGGACCACACGCCGAAGCCGAACCAGCCGGTGGTGTTGCCGAGGTTGTTGGGCAGGATGATGGCGCCGTAGTCGTAGTTCTCGTCGCCGTTGTTGGCCCAGCCGTTGACCGTACGGAAGCTGGTGCTGGTCACGACGCCGTACGGAAGGGCGTTGCCGTTGCGGCCCGGCATCACGTTGATGCTCTTGACCCAGCCGTCGCGCCCGGCGACGCCGCTGTTCTTGATGTAGACGACGTGCCCCGCGGTGGCCAGCGTGTGCGGGCCGATGAACCAGCCCGTGCCGATCCAGCGGGAGTTGTCCGCCGCGGTGATCAGCAGCGAGCAGTGCACCCGCCACGGGTACACGGACGTGTCGGTGATCTGCACCCGGTCGTCCGGGCCGTGCACGGTCTCGGCGGCGACCGGGGGCGGACCGAAGGACGCCTCGCCGATGTCCGGCAGCACCGCGGTCGGCGGCTGCCAGAGCTGCTCGGGCGTGCCCTCGGGACGGTTGTAGCCCCGTACGTTCTCCAGCCCGTCGGCAGTCGCCCTGGCCGCGTCGCCCTGCGGCCCCTCGGACGGCTGCTGTACGGCCAGCTCCTCGGCGCTGAGGACGACGTGCTGCTCCTCTGGTTCGTTCGAAACAGCAGTGTGGAACTCGATCGGCATTGCGGGTCACCGAGCCTCTCGGGTCTCGCGGTGCACTGTGGGAGTTCTCCTCGATGGAGTCCTCTCCTTGTACAGCGGTCCCGGGAGCCGGACAACGAAAGTTGCGGCGAATTCTTGCGGATGGCCCTCTACTACGTCATCCGTCCCGAAGTGCCCCGCCGTCAGCATGAGATTCCCACCGAAAACGGGACGCCCCGGCCACGGAGAACTTCCGCACGGAGAACGGGCACGGCCGGACCTTGCGGGCCGGTGCGTGGCGCGCCACGACGCGCGCGACGTGCGCGCGCGGGCGGGGGTGCGGGGGTGCACGGATGGGGGAGTGCCGGACGCGTCGGCGGGGGCGGGGATGGGCGTGCGGGGCGGCCCGGCGTACAGAGGTGCCCTTGCGCAGCGGGGCACACTGGCGGGCATGACGACGACCTTGCGCATCGGACTCCTCGGCACCGGACCCTGGGCACAGCGCGTCCACGCCCCCGCCCTCGCCGCGCACCCCGGCGTCACCTTCACGGGCGTCTGGGGACGCCGCCCGGAAGCCGCCGCCGAACTGGCCGCGAGCCACGGCACCCGTCCGTACGCGACCCCCGAGGACCTGTTCGCCGACACCGACGCCGTCGCCGTCGCGCTGCCGCCGTCCGTCCAGGCGGACCTCGCCGTCCGGGCCGCCGACGCCGGCCGGCACCTGCTTCTGGACAAGCCCGTCGCCACCACCGTCGCCGCAGCGCGCGCGGTGGCCGACGCGACCGACCGGGCGGGCGTCGCCTCCGTCGTGTTCTTCACCGCGCGCTTCGGCGTCGCGGAGGGGAGTGGACCGACCGGGCGGCCGCGGCCGGTGGCTGGTTCACCGCGCACGCCGACTGGCTGGGCTCGGTCTTCGCGGCCGACAGCGACAGTCCGTACGTGGACTCCCCTGGCGCCGCGAGAAGGGCGCCCTATGGGACGTCGGCCCGCACGCGCTGTCCCTCCTGCTGCCCGTCCTCGGAGATGTGGAGCACGTCACGGCCGCCCGGGGCCCCGGCGACACCGTGCTGCTCACGCTGCGGCACTCGGGCGGCGCGGCGAGCTCGGCGACCGTCAGCCTGACCGCCCCGCGCGCGGCCTCCGGAGTCTCCGTCACGCTGTACGGCACCTCGGGCACCACCGCGCTCCCGGGCCGCCAGGACGGCCCGGACGTGGCGTACGGGCGCGCCGTGGACGCGCTGCTCACCGCCGTACGCACCGGTGAACGGCACCCCTGCGACGTACGGTTCGGACTGCGGGTGACGGAGGTGCTGGCGGCGGCGGAGGCGGCGTTGGGGGCGGGACCGGGGGCCTGAGTGACGGGTGAGGCCCGGGCGCCCCTCACTTGATCAGCGCGTTCGCCACCGCGATCAGCAACCCGAGCGCGGCGTCGGCCACCCCGATGAGCGCGGCCCCGCGCCTGCGGTACCCCATCCGCAGCGCGGCGGCCGTGCCCCAGCCGAACAGCAGCGTGGCGTTGAGCGCGAGCCCGGCCGCCGTGGTGGGCCCTTCGGGCCAGCCCCAGCCCCCGGCGGCCAGCAGCAGCACCACGGTGGGGAGCGAGGCGACCACGAGTGGCCACTCGTCGATCAGCCGGTGCCCGAGCGCGTACCAGCGGTGGCCCGCGCTGTCGCCGCGGTGGGTGGACATGTGGTGGGCGTAGCCGTGCGCGAGCGCCGCGGTGGCGGCCGTGACCAATACCCACAGCGCGTCGTAAACGGGCGTGAACGGCGTTCCCTCGCTCTGCAGGGCGGCCAGCAGCGCACTGGCGAGCACCGTTCCGTACACGCCTCCGAACAACATGTTGGAACGCACGAAAGGCTCTCTTCCAGGTGATACCGCGATACCGCAATGCCGCGGTACGGAAATGGAGTGACGAGCCGTCCAGGCTAATCGGCGGGTCCGTTCCTTTCCTCACCGTAACGGGGGAGAAAGAAATGGCCGAAGGTATGACAACGCGTGGCGACGGGATGTGCGTACCGCTGCCGGGCGGGCCGCGCGCACGGAACGTCTCCGCCCCGGCCCGCTCCCCCTCCCATGCCTCCCCGGGTATCGCTACATGCCGGAATTGGTCTTGGAAGGCATGAGAGATCGCGCCTAACGTCGTGCTCGCGCCCTTCGCGCTCCCCGTCCGTACACATTCCCCTTCCCCATCCGCACGCACTCCGCGCCGCCCACGCGCCGCGCGCCGGTGCGCTGTACGACAAGGAGGCGCAGCTCATGACAGCGTTCACGAGTTACGTCGAAAGCATCCTGCGAGAACTGGCGGACCACCCGGAACGCCGGGTGCTGACCACTTCCGACGGGCGGGACGTCACCGCCGCCGCATTTCACGACAGCGTGCACCGCACGGCGGCGGAACTGGCCGACCGCGGCATCGGGCGCGGCCATACCGTCTCGATGCTGTCCGGCAACCGGCCGGAAGCGCTGTCCGCCCGGTACGCGGTCAATCTGCTGGGCGCCAGGATCGTCCTGCTGTACGAGGGGCAGGCCCCGGAAATCCAGGCGCGCGTCGTGGAGAGCGCCGAGACCGTCCTGCTTCTCGTGGGTCCGGAATCGGCCAAGCCCGCCGCGGAACTGCTCTCCCATCTGGACGGCGCCGCGCCGGACGTCCTGCTGCTCGCCCCCGGCGACCCCGGCACCCTCGGCGGCCTGGACGCCGAGGACCTGACCGCCGCGGCCGCCGCCCGCCCGTCGGGCCGTACGGTCGAGAGCGCGGCCGGCCCCGACGACGACTGGTGCATCCGCTACACGGGCGGCACGACCGGCGTCCCCAAGGGCATCCAGATGGCGCACCGCCCGTACGCGCAAGCGGTCGCGTACTCCTTCACCTCCGCAGGCGACCCGCCCCGCCTGCTCGCCTGCACCTCGCTCGCCCACCTGGCCGGACAACTGGCCGACATGACGCTGGCCGCCGGGGGCAGCGTCGTCCTCCAGGACGGCTTCGACGCCGGCGCGGTGCTCGCCGCGGTGGCCCGCGAACGCATCACCCACATGTGGCTGCTGCCGCCCTCCTCTACCACCTGCTCGACCACCCCGATCTGGCCACCACCGATCTCAGCAGCCTCACCCGCATCACTTACGGCGGCTGCCCGGCCTCTCCCGCCCGGCTGCGGCAGGGCCTCGACCTCCTCGGCCCGGTCCTCTACGGCTGGTACGGCCAGTCCGAGGCCCTGCTGCTCACCGAGATGAGCCCCGACGAGCACGGCAGGACCGGGCAGGGAGGCCAGATCACCGTCGGCCGGCCCGTACCCGGCGTGACGGTCGAGATCCGCGACGAGGACGGCCACCGCCTCCCGCCGGACACCAGCGGCGAGGTGTACGTCCGCTCCGAGGGCATGATGACCGGCTACTGGAAGAAGCCCGAACTGACCGCGCAGGTCATCCGCGACGGCTGGGTACGCACCGGCGACGTCGGCTACCTGGACGAAGCGGGCTACCTCTACCTGATGGACCGGGTCAAGGACATGGTCATCGTGGTGGGCGGGCACGTCTACCCGGGGGAGCTGGAGGATCTGCTGCACACCCACCCGGACGTCGCGCACTGCGCGGTCTTCGGCGTCCGCACCGCCGACGAGGAGGAGAAGGTGCACGTCGCCGTCGTCCCCGCACCGGGGCGCACGGTCGAGCCTGCCGCGATCACCGCGTTCGTGGTGGCGCACAAGGGCGCGATGTACGCGCCGAGCGGTGTGCACCAGGTGGACACCATCCCGCTCACGTCGGTCGGCAAGCCGGACAAGAAGCGGCTGAAGGCGGAGCTGGTGGAGGGGTAGCGGGCCCGAAGGCGGGGCGGGGCGGGGCGGGGCGGTCGTGGCCGGGGCGGCCGCTGTCGTGCGCGGGGTCCGCGTGGCAGGGACGCCCCCGTACCGAAGCCGCCGCCGGCGGCTCGCCCCGTCCGTCATCAATTCCTCACACCATGCGAGACACGACGTCATGAACAGCACGCATCCTGGTCAGCTCCTGTCCCCGCCGTACGCTTTCGACGAGCGTCCGCCCGGCCACCGCTTCGGAGACCCCGCCCCATGACCCGTGTGCTGCTCATCGAGGACGACCCCGCCGTACGCAAGGGTGTCCATCTCGCGCTGCGCCGCCGCGGGCACGAGGTCGAGACGGCGGCCAGCGGCGAGACCGGACTCCTCGCGCTGGACCGCTTCCGGCCGGAGCTGGTGCTGCTGGACCTGATGCTGCCCGGCATGAGCGGCCTGGAGGTGTGCCGCCGCATCCGCGAGACGCAGCAGATCCCGATCATCATCCTGTCGGCGCGCGGCGACGACATCGACATGGTGGTGGGGCTGGAGGCCGGCGCGGACGACTATGTGGTCAAGCCCGCCGGTGGCGAGGTGCTCCAGGCGCGGATGCGGGCGGTGCTGCGGCGGGTGGCGGGGGAGGGGCGCGGCGACGGGGCGCCGCAGGCGGATTCCGTGGCCGCCGCTTCCCCGCCCCGCGCCTCCGTCACGACGTACGGCGCGCTGACCATCGACCGCGCCGCCCTCCTGGTCGCCAAGAACGGCCACGCACTCGTCCTCGCCCCCTCCGAACTGAAGCTGCTGCTCTTTCTGTCCGACGCGCCCGGCCAGGTCTTCAGCCGCCAGCAGCTCCTCGAACAGGTCTGGGAGCACAGCTTCTACGGAGACGTACGGCTGGTGGACGCGTGCGTGATGCGGCTGCGCGCCAAGATCGAGGACGATTCGCGCGCGCCCACGTACGTCCAGACGGTACGGGGGTTCGGCTACCGCTTCGGACCGCTGTGAGCACCGGGGCGTCCCGGCGCGGGAGCGCGTCGGCGCGGGGCAGGAGCGCGCCGGCGCGGCGCCGGGGACGGCTGAGCGCCGTGTACACCCGGTGGCGCGGGCTGCGCACCCGCCTCATCGTCGGCTTCCTCGTCGTCTCCGCGCTCAGCGCGCTGATCACCGCGGCGCTCACCTTCCGGCAGGCCCGTACGGCGATACTGGCCCGCACGCAGAACACCGCCGTGCACGACCTGCGCGCCCAGCTCCAGTCCCTCGGCCCCGACCTGCCGTTCCCCCCGCAACGCGAGGACCTGCAAAACCTCGTCGTCCAGCTCGACCGGGCCGGCGGGTCCCGGAACTGGCGCACGTACGCGCAGTACGAGGACACGCCGGTGGTGCCGGGGCCGTGGGGCACGGGCCCCGGTGGGACGGCGCCGGAGGAAGGCGGAGCGGCTGCGGGTGGGGTTCGGGCGGCCGGCGGGGCGGTTGCGGATGGGGCCCAAACGGTCGGCGGAGCGGCTGCGGGCGGGGTCCGGGCGGGCGGCAGCGCGGTCACCGACGGCCTGCGCGCCGCCGTGCGCGAGCACCACGCGCCCATCTTCCAGCGCGTCGACCGGGGCGGGCAGCCCTGGCTCGCGATCGGCGTGCCGGTGGATTTCACGGCCCCGGACGCCCCCGCCCCCGGAACAACCAGCACCCCCGGCGCACCCTCCTCCTCTCCCACCTCTCCCACCTCTTCTTCCCCCTCCTCCCCACCCGGCGTCACCAAACCCTCCGGCCTCATCGTCTACGCCGAATTCGCCCTCGACGACGAACAGGCCGACATCTCCGCCCTGGTCACCGCCGCCCAGGCCGGCGCGCTGCCCGCGCTCGCGCTGGCCGTCGTGCCCGCGCTGTTCGCCGCCCGCCGCGTACTGCTGCCGGTACGCCGTCTGCGCGAAGCCGCCGAACGCATCACCTCCGGCGAACTGGACACCCGCTCCCCGGTGACCGGCCGCGACGAACTCGCCGACCTCACCGTCACCTTCAACGAGATGGCCCGCGCCCTGGAGAAGGACGACGCCGAACTGCGCCGCATGGAGGCCAACGCGCGGCGCTTCGCCGCCGACGTCTCCCACGAACTGCGCACCCCGCTGGCCGCCATGTCCGCCGTCACCGAGGTCCTCGACGAGGACGCGGCCCGGCTGGACCCGGACACCGCCGACGCCGTACGCCTGATCAGCGACGAGACCACCAAGCTCGCCCGCATGGTGGAAGACCTGATCGAGGTCTCACGCTTCGACGCGGGCGCCGCCGACCTGCTCCTGGACGAGATCGACGTCGCCGTCGCCCTGCGCAAGACGCTCCAGCTGCGCGGCTGGCAGGACCAGGTGGAGACCGGCCTCCCGGAGGGCCTGCGGGTCCGCCTCGACCCACGCCGTATCGACGTGGTCGTGGCCAACCTGGTCGGCAACGCGCTGCGGCACGGCGGCGCCCCCGTACGGCTGACGGCGTCCACGACGTCGGGACGGCTCCGTATCGACGTGGCCGACCAGGGCCCCGGCATCGACCCGGAGGCCCTTCCGCACGTCTTCGACCGCTTCTTCAAGGCCGACGCCGCCCGCGCCCGCTCCAGCGGCAGCGGTCTGGGCCTGGCCATCGCGATGGAGAACGTACGGCTGCACGGGGGCACGCTGCGCGCCGCCAACGGGCCGGGCGGGGGAGCGGTGTTCACGGTGGAGCTGCCGCTGGAGCCGACGACGGGACCGGGCCCTGGGCACGGCCCGGGTCCTGGGCGCGGGCCGGGTCCTGGGCGCGGCCCGGGTCCTGGGCGCGGCCCGGGACCTGAGCGAGAGGCCACCCCCTCCCCAACAACCTCTCCCACCCCTCCAATTTCTTCCACCCCTCCCACCCCCGAGGACCGCCCATGAGGAGCCCGACCCGAGCGGCGCCGGGCGCGGCCACGGCCTCCTACCTGGCGCTCTTCGTCACGATCCTCCTTGTCCCGGCCCTCTTCCTCACCGGCTGCGGCATCGCCCCCACCGGCTACGTCCAGGCAGGCGCCCCCGCTCAGGGCATCCGGCAGCCGGGCACCGACACCTACACCGCCCGGATCTTCTTCCTCTCCCCGCTCGGCATCCACGCCGCCGCCCGCCCGGCCGACGGCCCGGTCGGCCCCCAGGAAGCCCTCGACCTGCTGATGAAGGGGCCCACCGCCGCCGAACAGGCGCGCGGACTGGTCAGCGTGGTGCCGCCGATGCCCGGCGGGCTGACCGCCGTACCCACGACCGGCGCGGTCAGCGTCCACCTCCCGACACCGGTGGCCCGGATGGAGGCGGCGGCGGTCCACCAGATCGCGTGCACCGCCGCCCACGCCGCCATCCTCGGCGGCCGCCCGGCCACTCAGGTCGACGTCCGGATGTACGAGCCGGAGAGCCGGGGCAGCCCTTGGACGGTGCGCTGTTCCAGCAACGGACTGGCCCTGCCGACCGCCGGCCCCGACACCAGGCAGAACCCCACCCCGAACGCCTCCCCGTCCCCCACCGCGAAAGCCCCGTCGTCCCCCGCCCCGTGAGCCTTCCCGGCCCCCACCCCACCAGCCTCCCGAGCCCCCCGCCCCGCACCCCCGAAGTACTCCCTGACCAGGCGGCTTTGTCAGTGGTCGGCACTAAAATTGGAGGCAGTAAGGAAGCAGTCCAGGACTGCTTCTCCGCTGCCCCAGGAGGTTGCCGATGGCCGTAGCCACACTGCCCACGAGCACCGCGGTCGCGAAGAAGACCGCGTCGGCCGCCAAGGCCGCGAGGGCCACGACGACCGCGTACGGCAAGACCGCCGCGCGCCGGGTGGTCCGCCGCACGCCGATGGCCAAGAAGCCGCTGCCCGCCGGCCTCCCGCGCGAGTGGTACGAAGCCCACAACCGCCGCCTGAAAGCCATGCGCCTGGCGATAGCCCTGCTCGACGGCGGTGTCTACACCCCGGAGCGGGCCCGCAACCGCACCATCCGCACCACCGCGGCCCGGATCGGAGTGCACCCGCCCTCCAACACGACCTGCCGCCTGGTCCGTTCCCTAATCACCGAGAACGCCCGCTGAACCGGCAGGCGACGCGCCGCCGCCTGCGCGCGAACACGAGCGACGACTCCCACCGACCCTGACCGACCACGGCCCGGCAGCCGCCGCGCACGCCCACCTTCATCGGCCCCGTTTTCGCTCCGCTCCTGACCCACTCCAGACGTCCTGACCTGACCGGCCCCTCCCGGCCCGACCGGGAGGGGCCACACGTCATGCCCAAAAACGCAGGTCAGCGACGCCTTCGCCGCATCTACGGCATTCCGGCGACCCGAGGCACCACCCGGGCCGCCGAAGTCCCCAGCCCGGTAGGCCGACCACTCCACCCGTGGCCCCCCGTACCGACCTTCGTCGAGCCGCCCTGAACACCAACCCCACCAACCCCACCAACCCTCTCCAACGCCACCCCTGACCCTCCCTTGTGCCGCCGCAAATCCTCCTCCCGATACCGCCGGCATCCCCGGTGCCAGGTGAGGATCCCGGACATCCAGTTCTCCAGTTCCTTCACATACCCGTCCAGCAGTTCCCGTGCCTCGGCCGAAAGGTCGAAATCGTCGTACAGCACCGGGAGTTCGTTCGCCGCCACATGCTGGAACTCCCGCATGCGTGACGTCATGAGGTCATGGACGATCGCGAGCGCCGTCGGGTAGTCGCAGTCGAAGAAGTTCTGCACCACCAGAATCCCGTTGTGCACTTCCCCTCGTACTCGATCTCCTTCTGGTACGAGAACACGTCGTTCAGCAGCGTCGCGTAGTCGGTGGCCGCGTTCTCCAGGGACCGCATCGGGCCACTCCGGTAGACCTCCTCAGGAACGCGCCGCCCGTGCCCGATACGGCTCAGACTCATCGTCATGTCCGAGCCGAACGTCGCCCGCCGCATCTCGACGTAGTCCACCGGATCGGGAATGCGGTGCAGCGCCTGATTCTCCAGCTCCCAGATCCACGCGGCCGTCATCACCTCGACGGAGTCCCGGAACATCTGCCGCGCCCGGGTGTCCATCGACTCCGTGGTCCGACGCCACAGATCCGCCAGCCCGCGTTCCATCGCATTCACCGGCTCCGGAGCGGCCGCGCCTCCTCCACCTTCTCCACGGGCATGAACGCCGAAAGCCGCGCATTGCACGCCTTGGCCCCGGCGATGTCCCGCGTAGCCCCGAACACCGCGGGGTAGTAGTCGTCCCCGTACGTCCCCCAGGTCAGCCACTGCGACTCCAGGTCCAGTTCATCCGGCCCCGCATCGGGGTGCAGCCCGGCAGCGCACAGCGGAAAGTCATAATCCGAGACCTTCTCCACGCTCCAGACATCCGACAGCGGCACCCCTGCCTGCGGCCGCAACATCCCCATGTCTCCGGCCCACTCCACCGTGTTCACCCGGGCCGCGTCCAGGTGCGGACTCAACGTCGTCGCGAACGGCATGTAGAAGTCCGGCAACCGTGAGGGCCCCACCTTCCGGTACGGCTGGTGCGTGAAGTTCCGCAGCCGCTTGGCCCCCGTAACCGCCATCGCCCGCCGGACATCGACCCCGGAAGTCCCGATCCCCCCGAACACAAAAGGCGACCAGCCTTCCGCACCCCCACCTACCTTCTCCCCACCCCCGTTCATATACCGACTCGACCTCATGTGCCATTCATGGCCACCCGACTGCCAGTCCTGCAACCCCTTGGCATAAGCCAGCACATCCGCGCACTCCCGCGGACCCAGCCCCTTCTCCGCGAACAGCACCGGCAGCTCCGTCACCACCGTGTTCTCGAACTGCTGCACCCGAGAGGTGATCAGATCGTTGACCGCGTCCGCCGCCTCCTGAGTGCTGCACCCGAAGAAGTTCTCCAGCACCAGCACCCCATTGCTGAGCTCTCCTTCCTCCTCGGTCTCCCGCTGGTACGAGAACAGATCGTTCCGCAGATGCACCCCGTCCGAGAACGCGTCCTTCAGCACCCGCAACGGCCGCGACCCGGCAACCGCCGCCGGCACCTCGGCCCCCGCCGCGAACTCCACCAGCCCCGCCGACCACGGCGCCCCGCCGACCTTCCGGCGCATCTCGATGTATTCGACGGGATTCGGCAACCGCCCCGCGTTGATGTTCGAAAGCTCCCACAGCGACTCGTTGAGCAAATGCTCGGTGTTCTCCCGGAAACGAGCCCGCCACCCCTCCGACATCGAAGGCACCGTCCGCGCCCACAGATCCGCCAGCCCCGCCTCCACCGGGTTGGTGGGCTCCGGCACCGGCGTGTCCAGCTCCATCGGCATGAACAACGGCAACCGGTCCAGATAGGCCTTCCCGCCGACCCGATCCTGCGTCCGCTTGAAAGCCTCCAAAAAATGATCGTCGAAGAAGAAGACCCACACGTACCAGTCCGTTACCAGCGACAGCACGTCCGCCGAGCAGTCCGGATGCGTATACGCACACAGCAACGCGTAATCATGCGCATCCAGATCCCCCTCCTCCCAGATCCCCGACCCCTCCAGCATCCCCATCCCCCGGGCCCACTCCTTCGCATGCCCGCGAGCCTCCTCCACATGCGCATTCAACCGCGCCGGATACGGCAGATAGAACCCCGGCAATTCAAACGGCTGCCCCACCACTGCAAAATCCTTTCGCCGACCAACTTCCCCATCCACCAGGACAAGCGCCCCCTTCACGCAGGCAAGCCCCCCGCCCACCTCCCCACGCCACCCGCCCAGCGGCCACAGCACTACCCACCCCACCCACCACTTATCCACCGCCTTGACAGACCGCAAGTGCGTGTGATTCCCCCTACTTTCCCACCGATATCGCACGCATTTGCGACATCGCATGGCGACGGCCGCCCGGGAGTAGTGTCCGCGGCAACAACACACATCACGGAGTCGGCTGCATGACATACGGACATGACGACGACGCTGCTCCACGCATCGGACGGAACATCGCGCGGGCCCGTAAAGCCCGCGGCCTGACACAGCTCCAGTTAGCCCAACGCATCCCCTGCTCGAAGTCCCTGGTGGAACGGGGGCACCAGCCCGCCACGCCCTCTTTCACCGCGGGCGCCGCGCGAGCACTCAACATCCGTCTGGGCCACCTCACCGGCCAGCCCTACGAAGACCCCCACCGGGGACGCGTCCACGTAACGATCCCTGACATCCAGCGCTCCATGCTCAGTTAGGACTTGCCCGCCGACGACCTACCGGCTCGCCCCCTCGACGCTCTCACCGCCGACGTGAGCCGAATTCCCGCCCTCGGCCGTAAGGCCCGGTACGGACAACTCGGTGCGGCCCTCCCAGCGCTACTGGACGATCTATTTGCGCTCCCAAGCCATGGACCGGACGCAGTGGGCTGCCCGGGAGCCGGGTGATCATCTGCGTATGGCCCGTACGCAGTGGGAGCGCTCGACACTGTTCCTCCAGGCCGCGACGTACGGCCGAGGCAGGAAACTGCTGGACCGCGTACGTCATGACCTCGGTGAAGACATCGCACACATGGACCCGGCCACACTCAGCGTGCACGGCGCCTCCCATCTGCGTGCGGCGATATTCGCCGCACGAGCCTCCGATGCGAGTGCCGCGCAAGAGCACCTGGACGCGGCCGCGGATGCCGCCCGGTTGCTGGGCGAGGACGCCAACCACTACGGCTTGGAATTCGGGCCGGACAACGTTGCGATACATCGCCTCGGTGTTGCCGTGGAGACGAACGACGCCCCCGAAGTCATCCGCCTGACACGAACCACGCGCCTGCCGAGCACGGTCGCGCCCGTAAGGGCCGGCTACTGGTACATCGACGCTGCAAAGGGATTGCTCGATCACGGACAGTGTGAATTCTGGACCCGCGCTCCGCTCCGGACGGGCGGCTGACCGCAAGCAAGAAGACGGTCGCCGCCCGCAGCGCCTGAACGAAGCAGCGAGGGCCGCTACCCCGATTTCGGAGTAGCGGCCCTCGCGGTGAGCATGACGTCAGGGGACTGACGATCCCGCCTCTTAGATGTCGAAGTACAGCCGAGAAACGGCCCTGACCTGCAAGCTTCCTAGGATCGACTGATCACCGGTGCACAATGGGTGCACACGACGGGCTCCTCCGCAGCCCAGAGGCCAGAACCTCACCGCGACGCTGGCTCGCTGAACGGCAACTCGTCCCGCGGACCAGCCCTCCCGGCCTCCCCCAGCGAAGCAGCGAGGATCTGACAGACCTCAACTCGTTACCCCTGGTCGCATTCTTCTAGCATCGCGTGACCTGATACTGAGGCCACTTAGCCGATGCTCAGTGAGCAGTCACTCGCGCCCACCAGGCGGTTGCCCCCTTAGGACGGATTGGAGGTGCGCGGCTGCCGAGCGCTCCCCGGCTGGGTCCCCCGCCTCACGGAAGAGCGAAGCCGCGAGGGCAAGGGAGATGGCAGCTTCTTCGAGGCGTTGGACAGTCGCGAGTGTCACACCGCGGCTCGCCAGGGCTCTGGCCTGACCTTCGTGGTCACCAGACTCAGCGTAGCGTTCCGCAGAGGCCGCGAAGGCATCTATGGCCGGCTCTGGACGGCCTGAAGCTTTGAGAGCTGAGCCGAGGTGACTCAGCGCCTCGGCCTCACTCGCGCGATTGCCAACTGCACGCGCGGTGCACGCTGCATTGTCGAAGGCATTGGCGGCCTCATCGAAACGCTGCATCTCGTGCAGAGTTCCACCAAGTTGAATCAGCGCCACAGCCTCGGCAGCCTGATCGCTGGCCTCACGCAAGACATTCACAGCGTGTGCAAGGCCATCGACGGCTGCATCGGGGAGGCCGTCCGCTCTGAGAGCTGCTCCGCGGTTGGTCAGCGCCCTGCCCTCTGCCCGGTGATCCCCGGCTTCACGAAGTGCCTTCGCAGCCGTGGCGTAGACATCTGCAGCCTCTCTGAATCGCCGCATCGGCATGAGAGCCACTCCAAGGTCCATCAGCGCTTCTCCTTCGAGGAGACGGTCACCTGCATCGCAAAATGCTTCTGCGGCAGCCTTGTAGGAGTTGATCGACTCGTCGTGCCTCTCCGCTCCTTGAAGGGCAGAGCCAAGGGTCTGGAGCGCTTGACCCTCGCAGTGTCGGTCATGGACCTGGCGAAAGTATCCGACGGCACTTGTGCAGGCATCTGCGGCGTCGTCGAACTGGCGCGCCCGCAAAAGTGTCGAAGCCAAGTTGTGGAGGGCGGCACCCGTGCTGTGCTGGTCGCCAGTAAGACGGAAGGTGGCAACGGCTTCCCTCCCGGAGGTCATCGCTTCTTTGAGTTTGCGCTCCGATCTCAGAACTGTGCTGAGGTTGGACAACGCTGCGCCCTCGCCGTGACGATCTCCAACCCCTCGGAAGGCTGCGGCTGCGGCCCGTAGAAATTCCGCAGCGTCTTCATTCTTCCCTGTCTCGGTCAGGACCGCCCCGAGAGCACTGTGCGCCTTGGCTTGTCCGTGTAGATCGCTGATCTCTCGAAATAGAACAGAGGAACCCAAAAGGATATCTATCGATTCGTCAAATCTGCCGTCGCCCTGAAGTGCAATCCCAAGGTTGATGAGTGCAGTTCCCTCGTTGAAGCGATCGCCGCTATCGCGAAATATTTCCACAGCATCATTCAATGCTTCAATAGCCTCCGCATGCCTGTGTAACTCGACCAAGGACGCGCCGAGATTGACGAGCACTCTTCCCTTGCCATGAAGATCCTCCATTTCGCAATACATGTTCAGGGCCCTGTTGAGGGCGTCCAGAGCCTCATCGGCTCTACCCAAGGATTCGAGCGTCAGCCCTAGGTTTGCCAAGGCGTGTGCCTCGTTCTGAATATTTCCGGTCTTGCGGGCTGCAGTGGCAGCAAGGTTGAGGATTTCGATCGCCTCGTTGAATCGCTGTATCTCGGTCAGTGCTCCGCCGAGGCGCATCAGAGCCGAGCCTTCCGTGTGGTCATCTCCGACCTCGCGGAGGATAGCCAGAGCGTCCTTGAGGTGATTGATGGCTTCGCTATGTCGGCGTAATTCCATCAGGCCGGCGCCAAGGTTGGCTAGCGCTAGACCTTCAGCCCGACGTGCCCTGACCTCCCGTGAAAGGGTGACTGCAATATGCAAATTGTGGACGGCGTCTTCATACTCTCGCATCTCGATCATGGCAGCGCCGAGGTTCGTGACCGCCCCGGCTGCAACATGAATATCGCCGGTCTCACGGAAAATGGCTATCGCCGGGGCAAGGGCGCTGGATGCTTCATGGAAGCGTCGGGTCTGCATGAGGGCAGCACCGAGATTGTTGAGAATCATTCCTGTGCTGCGCCGGTCACCTATGGTTTGACACGCCTCCAGAGCGAGTGACGAGACTTCTATCAGATCATCGAAATACCGGCTGTAGTTGAGAAAATTCGCGATATCTGCAGCTAGTTCTATGGCGACCCTGTTGTGACCGATGCGGGGAGCCTTCGCGATTGCTGCTATGAGGTTGGTGCGCTCAGCCTCCAGCCACTCCAACGCCATTTTATGTCCGGCGAAATGATCAGACGGCTCAGCCCCAGGCTCAAGATGAAGATTCGCGGCATAGACGCTGCGCTGATAATGGTTCAGGAGTCGAGTGACAGCGGCTTGGCGGTCCGCCTGGCCCCCATACGCTTCCCCGCAGTCACTCGCGTACAGACGGACGAGATCGTGCATATACCACCGCCCCCAGGTATTGCCGGCATTTATCAGATGTGCGCGCGAGAGGTCAGCTAGGAGAGTTTCAGCTGAAGCTCTATCCAGGTCGATCAAGTGGGCGACAGATTCGCTGGATACGTCCGGGCCAGGATTGAGAGGAAGTAGGTGAAATAGGCGAGCTTGAGGTGCAGTCAACCTTTCATAGGAAAGGGTGAAGGCTGATTGCACAGCCCTATCGTTTCGCTTCAGATGGTTCAGACGCGTTTGAGCCTCAGCCAAGGCTTCGCGTACGGAGGACAAAGGGCGTGCAGGTATGTCAGCGAGCAAGTTTGCACAGATATCGAGAGCTAAGGGGAGATGCCCGCAGAGTTCCGCGATCTCCGTCGCATCGTCAGGCTCGTGGTCGACGCGAGTGTCGCCGGGGCCCCGAGCGTGGCGCAGAGCGGCGCGAATCAGTCCAACCGACTCATCAGGGTGCAGCACCGGTACTTCGTACAGGCGGGCACCCACGTCGAGCGTGTCCCGGGAGGTTATCAAGGCGGCAGTGACGTCGTCGTTTGGCAGAAGAGGACGCACTTGCTCAGAGCTGGAGACGTTGTCCAGGACAATAAGGATCCGTTTGCCCTGCTCGGCGTAGGCTGCCAGCACGGTGCGGAAGAGACGCGAGCGACTCTGTATATCGTCTGGTATGTGCTCGACTGGTATCGCGAGCGAACGCAGTAGCCCGTCCAACGCCCGTTCTGGGGTTACGCGGCGTTCGGCGTCGTAGCCGTGGAGGTCCAGGAACAAGGCTCCGCCGGGAAACCAGTTGGGCGTCTTGACTCCTTGAGCGGCCACCTGCAGAACGAGCTCCGTCTTACCGACCCCTGCCAACCCAGACACCGCAACACGCGGCTTCATCTGTTGTTGACCGTCCGGAGCGATCTGGTCCAGCAGCTGTGATCTCAGCACCTCCCTGCCGGTGAAGCTCGGAGAACCCGGAGGCAGGCCGGACAGGGCCGGGGTGACCTTCGGAGGTAGCTGGAGCGTGATGTCGCGCCCCTGGATCACAGCCTGTAAGAAGACCCCGCCCGTGATCTTGTTCGTTACGTCCACACTCGCGCTCCAAGAATCGGACCTGCCTGAGACTTGCGTCAACGCTCGTGTCGCTGGGCCGGCCACCCGCTTCCGGGGCAATGCCGTCCCCCACCCACGTTGATACGGACATCATTGCAGTCCGGTGCCCCGAGAGCTGGGCATCCCATGTGGCGTGCTGATGGGGTGGCTGCTTCTTCGGGTGGCTGGACATTACCTGGTTAGCCTGCGAGGAACCGTGGCTTCTCCTAGCGTGTCTACTTCTGCTGAGTGTGTGTAGTAACGAAAGGTGGTGCAGGGTGGACCCGGTGTCGGTTGGACTGTTGGCGGCGTTGGCGGGGGAGTCGGCGGCGAGGTCGGCAAGCAGGCGTGGACAGGGCTAAGTGATCTGGTGAGGCGCCCGTTCCAGCGCGGCCACGGCACTGTGGACGTTCCTGTGGTCAGTTCAGGGGAAGCGGAATTGGCGAGGCTGGAGCAGGCGCCGAACGATCTGGCGCGGGCCCAGGCACTCAGTACGGTGTTGGCGGTGCGCGCCGCTGTAGATGCAGGCTTCTGCGCTGATTTGCACCAGTGGCATGCCGCGGCGAAGTTGGTACGCGCGGGCGACGGTGACGTGAGCAATGCGATCAGCGGAGGCACCTTCAACGGCCCGACGCTGCAAGGCAGGGACTTCTCGGGAGTTTCCTTCGCCAGCGCATCCCCTCTGCCAGCCGCTTCTGGGGCTGATACATCACTACAGGAATGAGGAGTATCGCGGACCAGTAGGAAGTGTCAGTTGATTAGAGGGCCGGCCCGGTAGAGCTTCCCTACGTCATGAGAAGGGTCGGACTCCCGGCAAAACTGTGAGGGCTGCTTCTAAGACTGGGAAGCAGCCCTCGCAGGCACTTTCTGGCACCGAGTCAGGTAACTCGCGAAGTACGGCTGGGTGCATGCTCTGACGTGCACAGGTGGCCTGATGGCGAGGAGCCAGGCGCACATGCTTGGGGGAGAGGCAGGCAGACCGCACGCTGGCGCGGTGCCGCAGCTTCGCTCCTGACCGCTCTGGATGACAGCTCTACGGGAGCAGACACGCGAGTGGGCCGGGCTCGTCGTAGTTGGACGTGAGGTGCGGCACGCGATGAGGATGCACATCAGCGCTGGCAGCTGCGGCTACCGCTCTGGTCAGGGACTTACTTTTGGCTGTGCAGCATGCTCAGGGTCGACCGTGTGCCCGGTACTCGGTGGCGAGTCCCGGGGGTCTGCAAAGCAAGCCGGCCCCGCCGTGCAGAACCCCACACGGCCTCTCGTTCCCAAACAGCATCCCCGCCGACATGATGGTCGGCTGTGAACGAGTTAGTGATTGCTCTCGTGGCAGCAGTGTTCGGGCTGGCGGGCACCGTGCTGGGGGCTGTCGTCGCGGCACGAGCGACGAAAGCCGGAGCCGACAAGAACGCCGAGACCGTTCGGCGGCAAGTAGAGGACCAAGCGACTGCCGAGCATTCCCATTGGCTGAGGCAGCAACGGCTCAACGCGTATGAAGGGTTCCTCGAAGCCTGAGATGAGTGCCTCCGCCTCACCCAGGCTCCCGGCGATGGTGACCCGGCGAGCGCAGATCCACTGAAAGAGGCCGCTGGCCGCATGGCGGAGCGGGCGAGACGCATCGCGCTCTTGGGGCCGCCCGAGGTTACTCAGGCGGCTGAGAACCTGGCCGAGACGATGCAGCAAGACGTCGATGCCACTGCCAAGTTCGCTCAGGCGGCAGAGGCCGGGCACTCGGCCATGGACGAGCGCCCAGCCGATGTCGATGCTCTTCAAACGACCATGGAGCACTTCGAGGAACGCGCGGGACAGCTGCAAGAACTTCTGTCTACTGCCCATGAGCGCGGCGAGAGCCTCGACGGTCACCCGCTTCTGTCGGAGGTGCTGGAGAGTGCTGACCAAAATCAGGCTGCTTTCCAGGAAGCGCTCGGAGACCTTCAGGCGAACTCCGATCAGTTGTCCGCCCTTGTAGATCAAGCCGCAACGGTGGTTGATCTGATCATGCGTAACCAGGTAGCACGCGAACTCAGCCGTCAGCAGTTCACGGCTGCGGCGCGTCAGGCCCTCGGTACCCCGCCCCTGTCCGAGAAACCATGAACATCCGACAGAAGGTGCAGCTTGCTTGGTCTCTCCGGCACCGATGAGGCTCACCGCCCGTACGTGCGAGCTGCACGCTGACGCCAGGGCTGAGCATGCCGTTGCAGGTCGGCAAGCACGGCGCGAGCGTCATATGCCGACCAGATCCAGCCGCTGTCCTCAAATCGCCGGTCGCCGAAACCTGCCCTCTGCCACACTCCAGAACTGACGTACCAAGCACTGAAACGGGGGTATCGGCGCAATGGCGCAGACGAGGAAGGGCTACTACCGGGCGGGGCACTACGTGAGGCCGTCGTCGGTCTCCAGCCAGGCCAAAAAGCCAGCTGCATGGGTGATCGTGGTCGGAGCGATCTTGCTGATCGCTACTTGGAACACTCTCTTCGGAGGTGAGGGCGACAAGTCGACGCCCGAACCGAAGCGGACGACTCAGTCAGCCACGGAGTCTCCGTCGCGCTAGCCGGCGGAACGCTCGACTCCAACCAGACGACGTGCGGGTGTTGTGGGCAGGGTCGCGTCTCTCTGCGGGCTCAGTTGCTTCGGCCTCAGCGGCTGCTGACCGTAGACGTTCCCACGCCTGGTGCCAGTCGTTCAACAGCTCTTCCGGCATGCCGCAGGCGGTCAGGTAGGTCCCGGTCGTCTTCCATGCCCTTGGCAGACCCTTGCGGTTGAGGAGGTTGCTGACCGTTCCGACGGAGATCTGTCCGCCGGAACGGTGACTGACGGCAGCGTGAGTGAGGCCACTGACCACACGTACTTGCCTCAGCGCAGAGAAGAATCCTTCAACGGTCCGGATAGCGGCAGGGTCTGGCCATGAGCGGAGTTCAGTCCGACTTCTGTCGGTGCCCCTCGCCACCGGGGTCCGGCTGAATGCGGGGTTCCAGCCCAGCGCGAGCTGACCGTTGCTGTTTCGCTCTCGTCCTTGCGGGACAGGGCGGCCCTTCTCTGACAGCGTCTTCCTCAACTGCCGAAATACGCTGTCAAGGTCCAGCTTCTCGGGGCCTCCTGCGATACCGGTGTTAAGGATCGCTAGTAGTTCTCCCGTGAACGCCGTATGGGTCTCTCCGGGCGGGGCGAGTGCCTGGCGGGTCTCCGAGGCCGCAGCGAGCAGGTATGTCCCTTCGACATCGGCCTGGGCAGCCAGTTCCGAGGGCCCCATCGTTCCCAGGGCGAGCCCTCCGTAGCAGCAGTCGAGTATGACGACGACTCGCTCCGCCCGTCCCTCCAGCAGTGCACGGCGAAGCCAGTCGTATGGAATCCCCGTTTCCACCCGTTGCTGTCTGGATTGAGGCAGCCCCAGGTAGAGCTCGCCCTCTGGGGTGACCAGACCATGCCCCGCGTAATACACGAGCAACGTGTCCCTGGCCGTCGCGCCGGCACTCCGCACGGCATCCATTACGGTCACCGCGCTGGCCGGGTTGGAGAGGACAGTGCAGTTGTCCTGATCAAGGCTCCACGATGTAGGTCCGGAGAGCACCTCGGCCAAGGAGCTGAGGTTATTGGAAACGGCAGGAAGGTCTTCGAGGAACTCGTACGTGTTCGTTCCGATCAGTACCGCCTTCGAGGCGCCGGGGTCCGGCAGTACGCTCAACTCTCCGTGCCCCTCTGGCTGTCTCCCTGCCCCTCCTGGAGGAGGCGGATGATCCGCTCGATCTGTTCCTCGCTGCAGTCGGTCAGGGCGTCGGCAAGGTCGTTGCGCCGTACCGTGACCCGCGAGGCCCGCGGCCGTGTCCGCTTCCAAGCGGCGAGCGCCAGCGCGAAGTTCGCGGCGTTCCATCCGTTGTCAGTGATCAACTGCAAGACGTCGGCCGCTGCCCCCATCTCGCCCTCGCGCGGTGCTCGTTCGCGCATCTCCAGGGTGGCAGTACGACGGATCTCAGGTTCTCTGCGAAGCCAATTGAGCAGCGAACGGAGTTCATCGTCTGCTGGCTCGACACTAACCTCAACGCGCATGTGATCCCCCATCGTGTACTCCGGGCCGTAGTACTCACAATCATGTTCGGGTATGGCCGGAACGCGAGGGGGCGTCTTCGCGCAACCTTCCCGGTGAGACCCGGAATCAGGCGTGGAAGAGACTATGCAGCGACTCGATATCGTCGGCCGATCGCCCTGCGCGCCTTCTCGGCCGCGTCGCCTACTCGATGGACATAACGGCGCAGGGTGAAGGCGGGATCCTCGTGGCCAAGCAGGTCGGCCAGCGTGTAGACGTCCACGCCCTCCTTGATCGCTTTCGAGGCGAACAGGTGACGCAGGGCGTGCATCATCTTGTCGCGGCACTCCTCCCACTTGCGGCCCTTGCCGACCGGCTTGTCGTTCACCGCCTTGATGGCGTCGCTCGCCTCCAAGGCCGCCTTCCAGAGGTAGTTGAAGTAGTTCTTGTTGAGCGCCTTGCGCTCGCGTGTGGTGAACATGAGGCGCACGGTGACCAGCTCGCCGTCCTTTTCCAGCCATGGCAGCGTGACCTCGACCGCGGGAAACTCCCGCATGTGCGCGCGTAGGAGCGTCGCCAGATCCTCGTCGAGAGGGGCCCGGCGGTCCTTCGGGTCGTCCTTGGCACCGCCCTTGGGTGGCGCGAAGACAAGCGTGCCGCGGTGATGCGTGATCTGGCGGCAGATGTGGACGGTCTTGTCGTCCTCCGACCAGTCCACGTCGTCCGGGCTGAAGCCGAATATCTCGCCCTGCCGCATCCCGAGGCCACGACCACAGTCGACCGCAGCCTGGTAGCGATCCGGCAGGTGCTTGCGCAGGTCGTCCGTCTGCTCCCGTGAGAGCGGCACGTCCTTGGACGCCTTCTTCGACCGCCTGGGCTTCACGCGTTTGACGGATCCGGTGTCGCAAGGGTTCTTCGGGATCAGGTCGTCGTCCACCGCCATGGTGAGGATGGAGGACAGGTGGGTGAAGACCAGGCCGACGGTGGTGCCGTCGAGCACCTGTAGCCGGCGTTTGATCCACGTCTGGACCGTGGACGCCTTGACCTGCCTCAGCTTGAGATCTCCCAGGGGCCCGATGATGTGGTTCCGGACGCGGGACTCGTACTGGTGATACGTCCGGGGTTGCTGAACGTCTGGTTCGCCAGCCACTGCTTGGCGACCGTCTTGAACAGCGTGTCGCCGTTCTTCGGGGCGATGTACGTACCGTCGTCGACGGCCCCGCGCATCCGCGTCAGGTGCTGGCGCGCGTCCTCGTAGCGATCAAAACTTTCGCTTTGCTGCTGCCCGTCGGGGTCACGCCACCGCGCCAGCCAGCGCTTTCCGCGCCCGTGCTCACTGGACGGGACCTTGCCGTGGGCCCTGCACTTCTCCTCGCCGGGTTGCGGCCGCTTCTTGTGCCAGCGGTCGTACGGCTCAGCCAAGGAGGGCCTCCTGCACGAGGTTGAGGGGCTGAGCTGCGGAGCGGGAGGTGACGCCGAGCTCCGTCCACCGGGGCAGAAGGGCAGCCGGGGGTATGCCGAGGGCGGCGGCGATGGTGACGAGGTCGTCGATGTCGCAGCGGCGGCGGGCGCGCTCGGTGCGACTGAGGGCGATGTTGGTCAGTGGCCGACCCAGTGCGGTGCAGCGTTGGGCGAGCTGGTTCTGGGAGAGATCACGCGCCAGGCGCAGGCTCTCAATGGCGCGGGCGGCCTGGCTTCCGGCCGGACCTATTTCGATGGGTCGTGTTGCCATGACAGAAAGCTGTAACTCGAATTACCGGGCCGTGGCAAGTGGTGACTCTGAAAATTTCCATAACTCGCATCCGACGGGTAATTCGAGAGTCGGGATGAGCGATTCAGTGAAGCCGGAATTTTGTGCTATGGTCCCGCGTCGCCGCTGCGGCGACAGGCATCGCCGCTCGTCACAGCACCCTCCTGGCCTCGTGGTTCTCTCTGGGAGGGTTGATCGGTTCCGCCCGGACCTTCCGGTGGTAATCGGTCAGGTGGGACTCTGATTTTTCGGCGATGAAGATCAACAGGGGATTTGCTTTTACGGTGACAGTCCAGTCGGCGATGTGCCGTTTGGTGGGGCCGCGAAAGCTCTGCACAATGCCGCTGGATGCGGCAGGAAAACTGTGGTCATCATGTCCAGCCCCCTAATCCCGTGAAGGAGACCCATGCCCCGAAACCCTCGCCCCGCAATCGCTACCGGCAGCACGAGCCGCACCCCGCTGGCCACGCCGGAGGAGGTCGCCGCCTACCTCGGTGTGCCGGTGAAGACCCTCTATCAGTGGCGGCACCGCCGTACGGGCCCGAACACCCTCAAGGTCGGCCGCCACCTGCGCTACCGCTGGCCGGAGGTGGACGAATGGCTCGCAGCCCAGGCCACGTACGACCTCACGGCCTGACCGGCACCGAAACAGTGCGGCCCCCGGCGCGCCAACGCCGAGGGCCGGCTCCCCAACTCGCTGCCCTTTCCTGAACAAACGAACCGGTGAGAGGCGGGGCTTCGCCCGCCCTGCTTCTCACCAGAGAGGAACATCCATGGGCGACTCTACGTCCCCCGCTGCTTCGAACACATCCTCCAAGGTCGTGTGGCCGTAGGTCGCGGTCCCCGGTCAGGGCATTCCCGGGCGCCGTCCGGACGAGCTCGACATACAGTCCCCTGTAGTGCGGACCACGGGCCAACCGGACCACGGCGTTGGTCCGCAGCCATCCGAGGGCGCGGACCGATCCGTCGACGAGGCGCGGACCACGCTACCGACTCCGTTCCAGACCGCCGCAGGAGCAGACAAGAAGCAGGTCAGCGACGCGCGGACCGGACCACGGGCCGCGGACCACACCGGTCCCGGCGGACCAGATCGCCTCCCGAGTGCGGACCAGGGCTCTGGTCTCGGTCCGCTGGTTCCGGATGCGGGCATCGATCCTCACGACACGAGCGGTGCACCAGAAGACTGCGATGGTGACCGTGGTCCCCACCAGCCACTGCGGACCAGCGGCCCTGCGGCGGAGACCGCGCAGCGCGGAACCGTGGCCGCCCCTGACGCCGGGCAGGAGGACGGAGGCCACGACGGTGCCGGCGTCGAGGCGACCGGTGACGGGGCCACACTGCTGGACGAGTTGCGGTCGGCGATCGGCCGGTACGTGGTGGCGCCGAGCGAGGAGGCACTGACCGCGGTCACCCTGTGGGTGGCGGCCTCCCACATTCAGCCCGCCCTGCAGCACGCGCCCCGCCTCGCGGTGGTCGCGGCGACCAAGGGGGCCGGCAAGTCCCGCGTCCTGGACGTGCTCCACGAGACCGTCCACCAGCCGATGATGACCGTGAACACCTCCCCGGCGGTGGTCTTCAGGGTCATCGGCAAGAACCCGCCCACGCTGCTGGTGGACGAGGCCGACACCATCTTCGGCCCCAAGGCGGGTGACAAGGAGGACCTGCGTGGCCTGCTGAACGCCGGGCACCAGCGCAACCGGCCCGCCTGGCGCATCTCCGGACCAGAACACAAGCCCACCCCGTATCCGACCTTCGCCATGGCCGCGATCGCGGGGATCGGCGACCTGCCGGACACGATCATGGACCGGGCGGTCGTGCTGCGGATGCAGAAGCGCAAGCCCGGCGAGAAGATCACCCCGTTCCGCTCGCGCTACGCCAAGCCCGAACTCAACGCGCTGCGCGACGGGCTGGCCGCCTGGCTGGGGCCGCTGCGCGGGACGGCCGCCCGTATGGTGCCAAGGATGCCGGTCGAAGACCGGGCCGCGGACACCTGGGAGCCGTTGGTCATCGTCGCTGACCTGGCCGGTGGTCACTGGCCGGACAAGGCCCGCGCGGCCTGCCTCATGATGACCCGGTACGAGGCCGTCCAGGACGAGCAGAGCAGCCTGAAGACGCGACTGCTGCGTGACATCCACCGCATCTTCGCCGAGAACCAGGACCCTGAGGTCCTGGCCACGCAGGATCTGGTTGCTGCTCTGATCCAAGATGTGGATGGCCCGTGGGCGGAGTATGGCACCAAGGGCCTGAACGCCTACCACCTGGGCAACCTGCTGCGGGATTTCGGCATCAGCTCGGCCAATTACCGGTTCACCAAGGACAAGCAGGCCAAGGCATACATGCGCAACCGCTTCCTCGACGCCTGGGCCCGCCACTGCCCCGATCTCACTGAGACCGCGCCCGAACCGGCACACGGCGCCGCGCCCGCGCGCTCGGTGGTACACACGCTGCCGCCCGTCGGACCTCCAGGGAATTTCCCGGCCCCGAGCGCGCCCGCTGACCCCAGCCTGAGTCCGTATCACTGCGTCGCATCCGTCCCCGCGCAGGTCAGCGCGGGGACGGATCGCCTTTCCGGGACGCATCTCTCCGTACCTGTCCGTGTGTCCGTACCTGTGCTGACCAGCCCTGCGACGGATGCAACGGACGTGACACCACCAACGCACATGCCACCGGAGCACCACCATGCACGACAACCGCACCAACGACTCCACCCCTTCGCGCCGCCGCAGGGGATGGTTCGGCCTGGGCCGACGAACAGCAGCAAGTTGGAGCGAACGAGCCTCTAACGAGGCTTCGTCCGCGCTTGCCCCCGCCCCTGGGGTGGCGGAGGAGGAAGCCGGGCGCCAGCGGACGCCCGAGCCAGGGGAGGGGTGGCCCAGCCCAACGCTGTCCCTTCCGGCACTGTGCCTGTCGAGCCGCCTGCCGACGCCGCGCCGCCCGTCGAGACCCCCTCGTGGCGCGAGCCCGACGCCCCGACCCTGCCCGCGCTGATGAACCGCAAGCGCACCACCGAGAAGCGCGACCAGGACAAGACCATCCGCTTCACCCCCACCGCGGTCCGCATCATCGCTGCGGAGGCTTCGCGGCGCGGTCAGAAGTTCGCCGGGTTCGTCGGCGACGCCGCACTCGCCGTCGCCCTAGGCCAGACCACCCTGACCGGCAGCCCGGAAGACGACCCGGCCCGCCCCGTGGTGGAGGCCGTCGAGGCGCACGTCACCGCGCTCAACCGCATCGGCAACAACCTCAACCAGATCACCATGGCCATCAACAGCGGAACCATCCCCGACCAGGCCGAGGCCGTACTCGACCACGTAGGTCGGGCCATCGAGCGCAGCTACCAGTTGACGGACAAGCTCATGGAGGAAGGTGCCGCGCGTGGTGCCTGATGTATCCACCGGCTCCGACACCCGCGGCCTGATCAAGTACCTGTTCGACAAGGGGCGGCGCGAGGAACACACCGACCCGCACATCGTGGCCGCCTGGGACATGGCCGGCGCCCCCGACCCCGGCCGTGACCGGCGTGCCACCTTCAGCCTGCTCGCCAAGCGCCTCGACCACCACGTCGACCTGCGCACACGCGAACTCGGCACCAAGCCACCCAAGCACGTGTGGCACTGCCCGGTGCGCACCGCGCCCGGTGACCGCTACCTGAGCGATGTCGAGTGGGCCGAGGTCGCCCGTCGCGTCGTCGCCGCCGCTGGCATTGCCCCCGAAGGAGACGCCCAGGCATGCCGGTGGATCGCCGTGCGGCACGCGGATGACCACATTCACATCCTGGCCACCACCGTCCGCGCCGACGGCCGCCGCCCGCGTACGAACCGGGACGGTTGGCGAGCCCAGAAGGAGTGCCGGAAAATCGAGACCGAGTACGGCCTACGCCGCCTCAAGTCCGGCGACCTGACCGCCCCCAAGACGCCCACCGGGGCGGAGCGGGCCAAGGCCGAGCGGCAAGGTCAGGAGGTGACCGCGCGGGAGTGGCTGCGCGAACGCGCGTACGCGGTTGCCGCCGCTGTCCAGAGCACCGACGACTACTTCACCGTCCTTACCTCGCTCGGCATCCAGGTCAGGCCGCGCATCAGCGCCAGGACCGGCGAGGTAGACGGCTACAGTCTGGCTGCCCCCGGCGACACCGTTTTCTTCGGTGGTTCCGAACTCGCCCCCGACCTGTCGTACAAGCGCCTGGCCGAACGCCTCCCCGGCCAGAAGATCGCTGACCGTCCGCAACCGGCGGCGGATCCGGCCGACCCGTGGCGTCGCACCGCATCAGCCGTCCGCGCAGCCCACACCGTGCTCGAAACGGGTGACGCCGCTACCGCCCAGGGCCACCTGGACGCCTTCGCCGACACCCTGCACAATCTGGCCCGCGTCACACCCCCGGCCCGCACCGAGCCGAACTGCAAGCGGCGGCACAGGCGTTCAACCGGGCCCGCCGCTCGTCAATCCGAGCCGACCACCAGGCTGCTACTGAGCTTCGCCAAGCCGCCAAGGAACTCGTCTACGCTCCCGACGTTCCGGGCGGAGTCGCCATCGCTCTCGTATTCACCGCCCTGCACCTGGCCCGTGCCGCTGCCCGGTGGCACGAGCAGCGCGGCCACGAGCAGCAGGCCGCTGCGGCCGAAGAAGCCTTCCACCACTTGCAGGAGGGCTACCGCCAAGCCGCCGAGCCCGCCCTGGCAGACCTCGCCCAACGTGTCCCGCGCCCCCAGACCACCCAGCGCTTTGAGGCCACCGTGCGTCAGGCCCTCCCCGACCACTCTGACCGCATCATTACCGACCCCGCCTGGCCCGCCCTGACCACCACCCTTGCCATGACCGAAAGCGCCGGCCACAACGCCCACCGCCTCCTCGCCGAGGTGGCCGCCCGCCGGGAACTCGACACGGCTGAACGCCCCGCCGAAGTCCTCAACTGGCGCATCACCGTCCAACCCAACAAGCGCGCACAGGCAGCACAGAAACGAAGTGCCTTCCGCGGCACTTCGCCCATGCCGATCGCACTGCGACCTCCGGCCACAGCGGTAAACACGAGGCCCGATGAACGTGGTCGTCATCGATAGCGGTACCTCCAGTCGGTATCGCTGAGTTCCGACCTGATGCCCTCGCCGCTACGAGCGGGGAGGGCATCAGCGCTTCCTGACGAATCTCTGTCACGCGGCTTCGGCGCCGTGCGGCGTGTCCGCCGCGCCGGTCCGTGCGCTTCGCAGCTGCGCCGCCCACGCCGTGATCTGGGTGAGGTGTTCGAGGAGCAGCCCGACATGAGGGTCAGGCTGTACCAGGAGGGTCGTCAGCCCGCCAGCGGTACGTTCTGCGGCCCAGGTGTGGTCGAGGCTGGTGAAGTCGTCGTCGATCCAGGCGACCGGTGCGTCACCGAGCCAGCTGTCGACGTAGTCGCGTTTCCACAGGTAGCCGTTGGGGTGGCTGGTCGTGATCTGTGGGCGGGGAAGGTCGACGTACGGGAGGGGCGGGAGGCCGAGCAAGGGCCCGATCATGGTGGCGGCGTCCTGGCGCCAGCTCGTGCACCAGACCGGCACGAAGAGTTCAGCGCGGATGAGGTCCAGGAGCATGGAGCCGTGGGCTGGGTTCAGCCAGACCGTGACGGGCTGGTCAGGGTTCCGGCCGGCCGGGAGGACGTCGTGGCGGTCGTGGGTTGCCGGGGTGGTCCCGTCCGGGGAGGAAAGGGGATCAGGACGCCGTCGATGTCCATGAGTAAGTAGGGCAGGCGCATCGGTACCTCCGGGTAGGTGGGTGAGGCGTGTGGGTCAGCCCTTGCGTGCGGTGATGAGGAGCGTGGTCGGGCAGGAGCCGCTGCGAGAGCCGTAGAACTCCTGAGCCGCGGTGAGCCGCAGACCAGCACGGTCCAGGTGGGTGGCCCAGCGGTTGGTGTCGAACTCCCAGCGGGCGATCGGCAGGCGGGAGCCATCAGGTACCGCGACGTAGTCCCGGAGCGGCCGGTCATCGAGGGAGGGACGTCGCCCTCCCCGAGCGGGGTGCGGTACGGAGAAGGCCAGGATGCGGCCTGGGCGCAGACGGTCTGCGATGGCCGGCAGCAGGAGCTTGGGGTCGACGAGGCCAACGGCGCCGAAGACGGAGTAGATCGCGTCGTAGCGGTCCTCTCCGGCCTCCAGATAGTGGAGCGCGTGGCCGGCGGCGAAGGTGACGCTGGCCAGGCGCCCGTAATGGGATCGGGCACGACGGACCTGGAGGCCGACGAGGTCCACGCCGGTAGCTATGGCCGCTCGTCGGGCGGCGAGGTAGGCGACATTGTGCCCGGGGCCGCAGCCGAGTTCCAGGACCCGCATGCGCCGCAGGTCCGTGCCGAGGATTTCCGAGCCGGGGCCGAGTCCCGGTCGGGTGGTCCATTCCATGCGGCGGGGGACGGGCAGGGGCTGTGCGGGTTTGTGCTGGGTGCGTTGGAGGGCGTGGGCGTGCCAGGGGGAGGCTTGGGCCAGCATCTAGACCTCCAGGAGCTGGAGGATGTCGGTGAGGTGGCGGCGGACGACCTTGATGTAGGCGGGGTCGGTGGCCGGGTCGTTGATCCAGCGGATGGACTGCTCCATGAACCACTCCATGGCCCACATCCGGTGCCATCCCAGCGCCCATGCCTCCGCCGACAGCCCACCACGTCGGGCCAGGGCGTCGGGAGATCCGCCCTGGACCGCGTACGTCTCCAGGAAGGCGCGCAGGCGTGCGGGGTCGGGGGTGTCGATGGTGCCGTGCCAGCTGGCGAGGTCGAGCAAGCCAGGACCGGTGAAGGCGCGGGCGAAGTCCAGCAGCCGCCAACCATGGTGGCCGAGGTGGAGGCTGGTGGGGTGGAACTCGGAGTGCACCCAGCCGAAGGGAGCGATAGCCGCGCCCTCTGCCCGCGTGTCGGCGGCCTTGGCGATCTGCCCCAGGCCGGTTTCGATGTCGTCAGTGTCCTGCCAGCGTCCGGCCCCGCGCAGGTGCCCGAGATGGTCCAGGGCTCGAAGAGGTAGTTCTCGAAACCCCTTCTCATCCAGCGTCGTCAGTGCGTGTGCCGGCTCTGCTCCGTGCAAGGCAACCGCGGCAACGGCACCGTCGAGGCTGTCGGCCTCACGGACCGGCTCGCCGAGGTCTTCCAGCAGCATGCCGAGCCAGCCCTCACGTACGGCCGAGGCGTGGACCTGCGGCACGGGTACGCCGCAGGTGTGGGCCAGGCGAAGGGCCTGGTCCTCGCGGTCGAACGGTCGTTGGGCGTACTTGAAGATGGCTGTGCTCCTGTCGGGAAAGGTCAGCCGTTCGACGCCGGACATCGACCACACCCGTACCTTCGCCCGCTGCGGTGCGGGTTGGGTGGTGAGGGTGCACAGGTCGGTGAGCAGTTCGGCGATCAGGGTCTCGTCCATGGGCGGTGCTCCGGTCGGTGAGGTGAGCTGGTGGTGTCCGGGGCGGGCGAAGACGGCCGGCCCGCCCCGGAGCCGTACGGGTGCCGCGAGAGCGGTTACGCGGCCGGGGTCACGCGGTGGGCGTAGACCCGTTCGATCCACCCGGCCTTGAAGGCGGCCAAGTCCTCGCAGAAGGTGGCCATCGACGCACCGTAGGGCGCGACGACGCCACCGGACTGGTCCGGCACGGACTGGCAGCCGTGCACCAGCCGCCCGCCGAGCGCGGCATGCGCCTTGATGGACTCGATCCGGCGGTGCTCGTTGAACCAACCTCCGTGGTAGACCTCGTCGAGCAGGCCGCCCATCGCCTCGTCGAGGTCGAAGACGACGGAGGTGGCGGCCGGGAAGAACCAGCACGGGCCGACATTGGAGATGCGCCCGTCCAGCTCCACCTTGTTCAGCGCCATCAGTGTTGCGGCCTCGCGCAGCATCCGCAGATGCGCCGCGGTGACCTGCGGCAGGCCCAGACCCGCCAGGTGCTCCTCGCGGAAGAGGTAGGCGTACACCTCGTACGCGGTGGCCAGCACGCGGGCCGCGTCCGAGGTGGACTCGGCGTGCTCCTTGATGAACTCCAGTGCCAGCTGCTCGACCGCGCTCTCCGCGGTCTCCTCGACGGGCAGCAGCCGGGACTTCACCAGCTCCCAGTCGGCGACGAGCCAGCTCGCGGACTCGAATCGGAAGAAGTACTCGGCCGGGTCGATGGTGATGCGTCGGCCCTCGACCTGGATGCCGGACAGGCGGCTCCAGCGCGGATCGAATGCCTCGGGCAGCTCGACCGTGATGGCCGCGGTATTGATGATGGTCACCGTGTCTCCGTCTCTCATCAGACGGGCCGGGGCATAGGAATGCCCGGGCCCATGGCGGTGTACGGAACTGCGGGAGCCGCCCGGCCGAGGGGGAGCCTGAAACACGGTCTTGCCGTTCCGGGCGGCTGCGAATAAGTGAACCGCCCGCCACACACAGTGGGTACGGTGGTGAGGGGGCCGAGGGGTATACACGGTTTACAGCTCTGGATCGGAGAGGCCGTGGCAGCGCCCAGAGAACCCAACGCACGCCTGCGCGAGACCATCGAGGCCATCGGCTGCACATACGAGGCGCTGGCCAAGGACGTCCGCCGCATCGCCGCTGAGAACGGCGAGATCGTCAACACCAATAAGTCGGGCGTCTCCCACTGGGTGAACGGCATCCGGCGCCCCTCCGGCCGGATCCCGCAATACGTCGCCGAGGCGCTCTCCCGGCGCGCCGGTCGCACCATCACCCCTACCGACATCGGCTTGCTAGCCGCCGAAACACCCGCCCGCGGCGACGCTGACCCGGTGATTGCGGCAACCGAACTCGGCAGAGCTGATGTCGAGCGCCGCCGCTTCCTCGCGGTCGCCACCTTCACCACAGCCGGCGTCGCCATGCCACTGGGCTACGACCATGAGGCCACCTCCCGCATGCTCCGCGCCAGGACCACCACCACCGTGGTCGGCGCGGAGGACGTCGAGGTGGTCCGGCAGATCACTGCCGCCTTCAGCGCCGCCGACGAACGCCTCGGTGGCGGCCACGGGCTGACAACTGTCACCGCCTACCTCTCCGACACCGCCGCGCCGATGCTCCGTGCCCGCTTCCCCGCCGAAGACGTACGCCGTGCCGCCTTCGGCGCGGTCGCCGAACTCGCCTACCTCGCGGGCTTTGTTGCTGCTTAGTTGCAGTGTCTCTTTGGGCGCCCTGGGAGGGCGCCGAGCCGCTTGACAAGCGAGTTTGGGGGTTGCTTGTGATCGTGTCTCATAACTACTCTCCTGCCCCATGCATCAAGCGATCTACTCCGGACAGGAGTGGGAATCCTGGGGCCTCGCCGCACGCCCGGTGATCCCCGAAGGCATGCCCGTCCTGATCGACGACGACCTGCTGTTCGAGGACGCCGGTGTTCCACGGCCTGCCGTCGCGGTCAACCGCTGGCTCCGGGAATTGCCCGCCAACGGGGCCCCTGCGCCGAAGACATGGCGGTACTACGCACAGATACTCCGGGAGTGGATGGCGTTCCTCGCGGAGCGCGGGGTGTCGCTGTTCGGCGAACGCCCTGCTTTGAAGGCCGCGTTGAGCGCCTACGCCGTACACCGCTCGTGCGGCCCGCTGGACGCCCGGTTCGAGGCAACGACCTGGAACCAGCACATGAGCGTGCTGAGCGGCTTCTACCGATGGGCCGTCGCCGAGGGGTACGCGGTCGCGGAGCCCTTCACCTACAAGCAGGCGCAGACCTCATACGGGGACGTCGCCCAGGTCCAACTGGCCAATCAGGCCCGTCGCCGCACGCCGAAGCCCCATGTGACGATCAAGTACCTGGAGGCCGACTTCGCAGAGCTCTTCCTCAAGGCCCTGGCGGGCCTGGCGCCCGACGGCACGGAGGATGTCTCCTACCGGGGCCGGGAGTTGGAGCGCAATGCCGCGGTGGGGCGTCTCGCGTTGTCCACGGGCCTGCGCCGCCAGGAGTTCACGCACTTGCTGGCGGTCGAGATTCCGCCGCTCCCTCGTAAGCGATCGCCGTTGCCGGTCCCGTTCCCGGTGCCCGCAGGGGTGACCAAAGGCCGGAAGTTCCGTACGACGTGGATCGACTACGACGCCCTCGCGGAAGTGCACCGATACTTGCGACTGACCCGGCCCTTGGCGGCGGACGGCTCTCCGTGGCAGCCGCCCATGAGCTGGGGGAGCCGCTGGTCGTTACCCGGGCAGATGCCCGAGGCGGCCGGGTCAACGGCGTTCGGGTTGCCTGGGATGCCCTGCGGCCGGCCGAACGTCGTCGTCTGGTGGCGCCTGACGGCGGTTCGATGCTGCTGGCGGTGCGTCCGGACGGCGGACCGTTCACTGCGTGGCCCACAGTTTTCGCCCGTGCCTCCGAGCGGATCCGTGAACGCTTCGAGCCGCGGTTCCCGCATGTTCATCCCCATCGGCTCCGCCATTCCTTCTCGATCAGGACCCTTGAACAGATGGTCAGCGGCTACTACGCGCAGGCGGCCCGGATGGTGAAGGAGACCGATGCCGATGCCGCGCTGAAGCTCTACCTGTCCAAGGCCGACCCGCTGATGGTGCTGCGGGACCTCCTTGGTCACTCTTCAGTGCTCACCACGGAGTCGTACCTGCGGCGCTTGGACATGACCCGCATCTACCGCGACGCCTACGAACAGTCCGGCTGTGAACTCGGCCTCGGGGGCGAGCAGGCCGCCGCGGACCGTGAGGCGGATAGCGAGTTCGACGATGAATGCGAGGACTTCTGATGTCGGCCGAGATGATCGATGCCCCGCTGGGCCTCTCCTGCGCCTTCACCCGAGGTACGCACGCTGTGATTCCGGTCGAGGACGGCCACAATCCGCAGCTGGCCCGCGAACTGTTGACAGGGCTGCTGTCGCTGATCCATCCGCACGGCCGCCTTGATTCCCAGCAGAGCGTCCAGCGTTTCACGCGCGCGATCTCGTGGTTCACCGAGACGCTCTCCGACGAGGGCTACACCGGCGGGGCCGCCGGGTTGACCCGCGCGCGGTTGGCCCAGGCGTGGTGGGGCAGCGAACACCGTCGCGAGACGGCGATCCGTAAGATGCTCGCCGCCTTCGATGACGCATATCCCACGCTCGCGCCCGAAGTCCGGGAGTTCGTCGACGGCCGGGTCTTCAACTATGCGAAGGACTACGCACCGCTGGTCCCCTACGACGAAGGAGAATGGCGGCAGTTGGAGGAGCTGTGCCGAGACGCGGTCAAGGAGTCGTACGCGAAGCATCGCCGGGCCCTGGAAGCGGCTGAGCGCGGCCAGGACCCGGTCGAGCACGGCTGGACCTTCGAGAACGTGTGCTGGCTGCTCGCACGCAAGGGGCCCGTCAGCGCGTCTGAGCTCGCGCTGTCGTACGGCTGGCCGGTCTGGAAGGTGAGTGAGAAGTACCGGGGGCTGCACCATGTCAGCGCGGCGCTGTTCCCCGACTCCGAGGTGGCGATCGGCTACCAGCTGCTGTTCAGCGTCTACACCGGAATCGTTCCCGACGGCATCGGTGGCCTTGACCTCGATGGCGTGGAGTGGGCCGGAGACAGCACGATCCTCCTGAGCTATCTCAAGGGCCGCACCGCGACAGAGAGCCTCACCCTCAACCGCCGGGCGGTGCGGTTGCTGGAACAGTGGCTTCGGCACTCAGCTCCATTGCGGGAGTTCGCGCCGGAGGAACGGCGAGGCGAGATGTGGCTGCGGCAGCAACTGCGGTACGGCCGCCTGGATCGCTGGCAGAGCGAGCCCATCCAGCACACCAGCTTCAACACCTGGCTCGCACGGCGGCGCACGGCCGAAAGCGACGGACTACCGAAGAGCATCCACCGGCACCGCATCCGCACGACGTTCGAGTCCCTACGGGACCGGCAGGCGTGGTTCGGCAGCACCAGAGCCACCGTCGATCCGAACCACAGCCCGCAGATCGAGGGCGACCGCTACTTGGCCGCACCCACCGTGGCCCAGCGCGACGACATCGACACGCTCATCGAGACAGCCCAGGCCGACCTCCTCCGCAAGGCACATCCACCCCAGGTGATGACCGACGACGAGATCGCCGACTTCGCCGGGAGCTTCCCGCAACTGGTGAAGGAGCTGGAACTCGACGAGGCGGCCATCGCCGAACTCACCGGCGGCCAGCGCGATGTCTTCGTCGCGGCCTGCGCCGATCCTCTCTCGGGGCAGCACGGCCCGGCGGGCAAACCCTGCCCCGCGAGGCCCTGGGTCTGCCTGCTGTGCCCACTCGCCGTCTTCGCACCGCGTCACGCACCGAACCTGCTGCGGCTCAACGCCTACTTCACCCGTCAGTGGCAGCAGATGCAGGCCACGCACTTCATGGCCGTCTTCGGCCCGTACGCCCAGCGCATCGACGAAGTCCTCGACGCCTTCCGCAACCAGGCTCCCGACCTTCTGGTGACCGCTGCCGCCGAGGTCGCCGACACCGACGACGAACTGCCGCTCCTGCCGGAGGAACGCACCGCATGAACGTCATCAGCAACCTCGACCCACACCACGAACGGGAAGCGTCGCCCTTCGCAGGGTGCGATGTGTGCCAGACCTGCGGATTCGAGCAGCCCTCCGGGGCGCCGTCGTTCGTCTTCGAGCAGGACGTATGGGACTTCACCCACGTCATAGGACTGCCCGCCTACCTTCAGCGAAGCTCGCTGATCCTGGACTTCGCCTCGATCGCCAACCCTCGCTGGCGGCGCGTGGCCAAGGAGTTCGTGCTCGCGCTCATGGCGCCGGACCACGAACACGTACGGACGCTCGCCCAGGCGAACCGAACTCCTCGGACCCTGACCACCTGTGCCCTCAAGTTCGATGCACTGGTCAGATGGCTGAACTGGCTCACTGAACAGGGCGTTACCGCACTGCACGAGGTGACCGACCAGCTCTGCTTCGCGTTCGTGATGGAGCGGGCCCAGCGCCGGAACAAGGACGGCAAGGTCGTGGGGCGCCAGGAGAGTGTGGCCGCCGCTGCCGCCCAGACGATTGCCGATGTGGTCCGCTACAACGAGCTGTTCACCACGGACCAATTCGCCGAGGGACTCCGGCCGTTCAACGGGCAGCCGGGAACGATCGTGGCAGGGAAGAAGCGGCCGGCCAACGGGGAGAACTCGACCCCCGTCGTGTCGCCGGAGGTCTTACAGCCCTTGCTCGCGGCCTGCCTCTACATGGTGCAGAGCTTGGGCCCGCATGTGGTCGAGTTCGTCGGCCAGGTCGCCGATGCGCGCCGAGAGCGCGACTTGCTGGCGAGGCCCGTCTACGTCAGGGACGGGAGGCGAACCCCCAAGACGGACGGCAAGCCCGGAGGGGCCCAGTGCCCGCTGGACGGCCCGACCCGAGAGGTTCTCCTCGCCGCCATCGAGCACCGCATCGCCGAGGGCAGACCCCTGGACCGGTTGCCTTCACACCAGATCGCAAGGCGACGCAACAACGGCACCCTGGCCTCCACCGATCCATTGCTGCCTGTCAACTTCTCCGCCGTGGCCAGGGACGCCGGCATCGGAAGTTTCCCGATGCCCTGGGTGAGCCTTCTGCGCGAGGACTTGGAACGGGCCGTGGCCGCGGTCGGCGTCGAGGCGCCGTTCGGCCGTGATGCGGTGCACGTGCCGAGGGCAGATGCCCAGGGAAGCGTCCCTTGGACAGCGCCACTGGGCGAGTTGGACGCGAGCCCGCTGGTCGCGCGCATGCGGTCGGCATGCCTGTTGCTGACCGCGGCCGTCAGCGGAATGAGAGCCAGCGAGCTCGCCGAGCTCCTGGTGGGATGTCGACGACCGCCGCAGGAGTCCTACCGGGGGCTGCGGCGCTTCCGCATCGGCGGCAAGCTCATCAAGGGCCAGGGACTTGGCGGCACCGACGACGAATGGGTGGTGACCGAGGAGGTCTACGAGGCCATCGCACTGGCCGAGAGCCTCCACGACTCCTCCGGCCCGCACCTGTTCACGGTGTCCGGGTTCGCCTCCGCCTACAAGAGCTTCCGGCGCTGGGTGAACGGTCAGGCCGGCCAGCGACTCGGACTCGCGCCGATCCCCGACGGACCGGTGAATCTGCGCATGCTCAGAAGATCGCTCGCCGTCGAACTCGCCTACCGCCCCGGCGGCCTCCTCGCCGCGAAGATCCACCTGAAGCACGTGTCGGTCGTCACCACCGAGGGCTACGCGAACCGTCCCGGCGGATCGCAGTCCCGATTCCTCGCGGAGGTCGGCAAGGAGGAGGAGAAGCGGAACCTCTCCATCGTCACCGAGGAGTGGGAGAACGCCCGCGCGGGGATCAAGCCGTCCGGCCCTGGAGCCCGTGACCTGCTGGAGTTCTTCCGGAGCGTGGACGGCAAGCTCGACGACCAGCTGCAGACAGCGCCAAACGTGATCACCAATGATCAGCAAGTCCGCGGCATGCTCACGAAACGAGCCAAGACCCTGCACCTGGGGACCGCGAACTACTGCTGGTTCACCGACCCCGCCAAGGCTCTGTGCCTGAAACTCGCGGGGACACCCACCGCAGACCGACCGCTGATCGGCATGTGCGACTCGGCTCGCTGCCCGCAAGCCACCCATCACCCCCGCCATCGCCCGGTCTGGGAGAAGACCATCGAGCAGAGCAAGGTGTTCATCGGGATGCTAGGGCGCGGACAGAAGGCCGAACGCGCCCGGTTGGAGGCGGAGTTGACCCGCGCGGAGAAGGTCCTCTCGGAGATCGATGCCGCCAGCGAGGGGCCGACAGCCGCGGCCGGGACGGAGGACTGAGATGGGACGTCTGACGGCGGAGACCCGCGCCCGGAACGAAGAGGCGATCCGGGCGGCGATGGACCGGCTGCTGGCCGGAGCGATCCCGCCGGGCGGCGGGTGTGATCTCAAGACCCTGGCGGCCGAGGCCGGAGTGACCCGCACCGGCTTCTATCCGAAGGGAGATCGCCCAGGCCCCTACCAGCACCTCGCCGAGGAGTTCGAACGGCGGGTGAAGGACGCCCAGGCTGCCGGGATCGTCACGGATGCCAGGACATCCCAGATCGAGCGGTTGAAGGCCCAGGTCGCCGAGCTGAAGGAACGGCTCACCGAACGAGACGCAGATCTCGCCGGACTCACGGCTTTCAAGACCCTCGCGATCTCCCGGCTGGCCGCCCAGCACGAGGAGATCGAGCGGCTGAGGGAACAGGTCGCCGCAGGTGGCAACGTCAGCCGCCTGCCCGCCGCCCGTCCCGGCATGGCGCCGTACGGGTCGTGTAGCTGAACCGCTGCCCAGACCGAGGCCCGGCGGCCTACCGCCCTCGGGCCTCGGTGAGTGCCGTCACCAGCACGTCCAGGTCGCCGGTGTAGATGATCACGTCCTCGTCGGCGGTGGGGGGATCGAAGCGGGCGAAGAAGTCGTCCAGGGCCTCGGGTGTGACGGTCAGCGCGTTGGCGTCCTGGCGTGCGTTGCGCTCGGACAGGCGCCGCAACAGCTCGTCGCGGTCGGCGGGCAGGTAGACCACAACGGGCAGGCCGCCCGCTTCGCGGGCGGCCTGCCGCCAGACGTCGCGCTCGGCACGGCGCCACAGGCCGTGGTCCAGGACGACGTCGTTCCCGGCCTCGAGCTCCTTGCTGAACCGGTCCCGGATCGCTTCGACCACGGGCCGTTCACGCTCGAAGTAGGTGTGCTCGGGGTAGTCCACGCCGTACCGGCCATGCAGGCGGTGGACCTCCTCGTCCACGGACAGCCGGAGGTAGCCGCGGGCGGCCAGGGCCTGGGCGACGGTGGTCTTCCCGGAGCCGGTGAGGCCGGCCAGGAGTACGGCGAGGGGCACGTGGTCATCCTTCCGCGACATGCTGTCCGCGCGTGAGAGCGTCGTACGTCAATCCTGGCCGCTGTGGGCATGGGGACGCCAGGTGGTGAAGATGTTGCGGGCCTCGGAGGGCCAGCTGAAGGGCATCCGGTCCAGACTCACCCGGCGGAACGCGAACCGCGGATCGCTGGTGTTGATCACGCCGCCGTGTCGGCCGACGTGGGCCAGCAGGCGTCCGGCCTCGTCGCGGACGGCCGGAGTGTTTTCCTGCCAGGTGCCGGAGGCGAAGTGCTGGACCCTGCGGCGCAGGTCGTCCAGGACGCCCGAGCGCCACTTGAAATGGTGAACCGCACAGATGCGGTCGGCGTCCGGCCGGTGGCCCGGAGAGCGGTGGTTGCCGGAGGAGACGGTGACGTCGTGGCGGGCGAGGACGATCTTTCTCGGGTCGCCGTGCAGGAGCCGGTGGGTGAGGTGGCCGCCGAGGGGATAGGCGAGATCGAGGCCGTCTTCGGGCCTCCAGCCGGTCAGGCGTCCGCTGGCGGCGACGCGGTCGAGCATCAGACCGCCCACCACAGGTTTTCCGGACTTCTCGGCCTGGGCGATCACCTCGCTCAAAGGGGCGGGGTACTGCTGGAATTCATCAGCGTCGGCCAGCACGTGCCAGCCGGGACCGGCCCGGTGCCGCAGGGCGTCGCGGAGCTGGGTGTTGGTGTGCTCGTGCCACGGTCCGGTACTGGTGCCGGTGGGGATGATGCCCAGCTCGCGGCAGGCCGCCTGGAGGTCGTGCCGCTGGGCGTCGGGGACGTGGTCGGGGAAGTGGAAGGCGATCAGAAACCGCTCGATGCCCAGCAGCCGGTAGTGGCGGGCCCAGGCGGCCAGCAGCGGCGGCTCGACGGGGCCGACGACGGCGATCAGCGCGGGAAGCGTGCTCAGCATTCAGGACTCCTTCGTGCGCAAGGGGGCGAAGGTGTGGGTGAGGAAGTCGGCCTGCTCGGAGGCCGACCGCATCCCGAGCAGGCCCGGGGCCTCGAGCCCGGGGTAGTCGGGCGGCTGGCGGATGACGGTGTGCAGGGCATCTGCGAGGGCGTTCGGGTCGCCGGCGGGGAACGTCAGGGCCCAGGACTGGCCGTCCAGGCGGGTGGTGAGGGCGCCGTCGTGTTCGGAGACGACCAGGGGGACACCGAGGCGGGCGGCATCCATGACGAGCCCGGATTCCTTGCCGGTCCCCGGGCAGCGACTGACGAGGGCGGCGTCCGCGGCGGCGTACACCAGCCGCAGCACCGTCTCGCTGACCGGGCCGGGCACGGTATGCACCCGCAGGCCGGGCAGGGACCTCCACCGCTCAAGGACGGCCTCGTCGAGCGGGCTGCCGGTGACGACCAGGTGCAAGGGCTCCTTGAGCCGGTCCAGGGCGGCATCGACGACGGCGATGTCCTTGTAGGGCCACCAGCCGCCGACCATGCAAACCACCGCCTCGGAGGCGGGGATGTCGAACGCGGCCCGGCCTCCCTCACGTTCTGCGTCACTCAGGCGGCGGCCGTCGTCGACCGCGAAGGCACCCACTACCGCGGGCAGGTCGGCGAAGGCCGCAGCGAACTGATCGCCGACGGCCTGGGTCGGGTATACGGCGATCACCTGTTGCTCGCCCCGGCGGGCGAGGCGGCCCAGAAGCCGTACGACGGCGTCCTCGGTCGTGACCGCCTCGTGGACGAACCGCAGGTGCGGCTGCCCGCCCAGGAGAGCGGAAGCTCCGTGCAGGGCCTCGCTCGCGGTCAGGATCACTACCGCGTCGGCGCCGGACTCCAGCCGGCGGGCGGACCGCAGGGCGGACGCCTCGGCCAGGCAGCGGGCGATGAGGGTGATCTGGTGCGGGACCCTCCGCAGTCGGCGGGGCCAGCGGCGCGAGCCGAACACACGCTGTCCGGCCGTGGAGAGCCCGGCCGCCAGCCGGGAGACGGCCCCCAGCGCGGTCGCGACCGCTCCGGCCGGAGCCGTCACCAGCCGGGCGTCCGCCTCGTGCAGGGCACGTACCGACTCGGAGGCGATCCCGGGCGTGGCGATGACGAGGCTGCCGGGCCTCGCCCCGGCGAGGGCCGTCAGCGCGTGCTGGTGGTGCCCGCCCTGGCGGTTCGCGTAGGGCTCGATGAGTACGAGCGGGCCCGTCATCCGGACACCGCCTGGTCCCCGTGGGCGGCGGTGAACCTCTCCCGCAGCCAGGTGGGGTCGTTAAGGTGGTCGAACTGCTGCGGGTCACGCGCGGCCCGGCGGGCGAAATCGACGCCCTCGGTGGCCCCGGCGGCGGCGTAGGCGGCGAACTCGCCACTGCGGCTGAGCATCCAGGCATCGACGCGCTGGTGGGCGTCGTCGTCGGCCATGCCGTACTCGCTGCCGCGGGCGAACATCGCGCACTCGCGGAAACCGGCCTTCCAGGCGTGGAAGGGGCTCTGGTTGAACCGCGTGATCCCGGCGGTGTGCTCGGCGAATTCGATCCGGCCGGGCAGGGCGGCCAGTACGTCCACGGCGTCGCCCATCTCCCGCAGAGCACTGCGGCGGATCAGCTTCAGGCCGCCGTAGCCGTAGGTCAGGCCGTTGACCGGGTTGACCGCCCGCCACACCCGCATGGAGACGCCCTCGTCCAGAGGCTCGACGATGGCCACATCGAAGTCGGTGTCGATGGCGAAGTCCCCGTCGGCGAGGAAGAACTGCTCGCGCTCGACGACCTCGGCGCACAGCCGGTAGGCCCGGCGCATCCCGTGCACCCCGTGCAGGCGCTTGACCGTGCCGCCGAGCGTCCGCTGGAGCCGGGAGTGCAGGGAGTTGGCCATCGGCTCGTCGTAGGAGAGGAAGACGGCGTCGAAGCCGGTCACGAGATCGCCTCCAGGTAGCGGGCGGCGACCAGGGTGGGGGTGAAGTCGGTGGTGGAGGTGTGTGCCCGCTTGGCGTGGACGGCGTGGAACTCGTCGTCCGTGGCGAGCCGTTCGGCCAGGGCGATGGCTTCGTCCGGGGTGGTGAAGCACAGCTCGGGGTCGATGTGTTCGGCGAGCCAGCCCAGCTTCGGCGAGATGACCGGCAGGCCCATGCCCTGGCAGTCGATGACGCTCATCGACCACGGGCAGCCGGGCCGGAACGGGGCGATACCGAAGCGGGCGCCGGCCAGCAGGTTCTTGTAGCGGACGCGGTCGCCACGGTCGGAGACGACCTGGACGTGCGGCAGCGCGGCGAGCTTCTCGCGCATCTTCTCGGGGCTGTCGTCCAGGCCCTTGCGCTCGGCCCGGCGCTGGCCGAACAGGTCCATGACCCGCAGCCGCACGGTGCCGGAGGCGCTGAGCCCGCGGGCCAGGTCCACGAACTGCTCGGTGCCGTAGTGCGCGTACAGCCGGTGGTTGTAGACACCGATTGCCGTACCGGTCGTGGGCCGGACCGTGGAGGGGTCGCGGACCAGACGCTCGTCACGCGGCGCGGGCACCACCCGCAGCTTCTCGCCCAGGTCCACCGTCATCCGGGTGGCGGCGGCCGACACCCAGGAGGCGGCTGTGGAGGAGTGGACCATCACCCGGTCGCACGCGGCCAGGCCCGCGGCGAACGCCAGCAGCACCGGCCGCCCGAGCCCCGCGTCATCCAGCGACGGGTCGAGCAGCATCTGCCCGCCGCCCGCGAACGAGAACGGCAGGTAGTGGCAGTACCCGGCCAGCAGCGCATCCGACCCGGCCTCCAGCAGAGCCGTGCGAACGGCCGGGGCCTCCTCGATCTGGTTGGCCACCACCACATCCGGCTTCTCCGCACCGATCAGGGCCACCAACTCGTCGATGTCCGCCGAGAACCGGGCCCGGTACTTCGTCCCGGGCGCCTTCGTCTGGTGGAAACCGCAGCGGGCATCGCCGGCCGCGGCCGGGGCAGCAACCGTCACCTCGGCCCCGGCGTCCGCCAGGGACGGAGCCAACAGGTCCGCGAAGATCCACCCCGAATCCGCCGACAACCGGTCGGGGTTGGAGATGTTGAGCAGGTACAGCACGCGCATGGTTGCGTCGCCTCCCTTATCTGCCCGGAGGGTCGATCCGGGCCGCTGAGGGAAGGAAAACGGCGACGGACGTCGTGACGGGATGATGAACTTGGATCACTCACGGTTCATTCATGCTCACCAAGTGACGCGGAGCGGGGCTTCGATGGACGCGCACAGCGAGGAGATCACCGTCGAGCAGGCGGCCGAGGACTTCGCGGCCGAGGTGGCGCGCTGGCGGGAAGTACGCGGCATGTCCAAGCGGGCATTAGCGCTGGCCATGGGCTTTGACCCGTCGTACGTCAGCCACGTCGAGTCCGGCCGCCACAAGCCCACCGAGGAGTTCGCCCGGCTCGCCGACGAGCACCTGAACGCTGGGAAGGCGATCTGGCGGCGCTGGTGCGACTACGAGCAGGCCCGGACGAGGTCCCGGCGCCAACCCACGGCCCCACCGGCCCAGCGCAGGCACGAGCAGCCGTACGCCACCGGGTCCGCCCTCGTCGTCGAACACGACGCCGCCCGCCTCCAGTACGACGGCCACTCCTACCGCCTCACCATGAGGCGGCGGCTGCGAAACACCGGCGACGAACCGGTGACCCGCTACCTGATCCGCATCTCCGTCGACCGCTACCCCGGCGACCCCGAGCAGTCCAACGCCCACTACCGAGTCCACCCGCTGACCTGGGACGAACTCGACCTCACCGCCACCTGCCGCGGCGAGACGATGCGCTGGCAGGCCAAACACGATCGCGACGCCTTCAAGGAAGTCTGGCTGCTGTTCGACAACGAACACGGCCGCTTCCCGCTCTACCCCGGCGAATCCGTTTGGATCGAGTACGCCTACACCGTCGGCGACGATAAATGGGGCAATTGGTTCCAGCGGGCCGTCCGCCTGCCCACCGAACAACTCGAAGTCCAGCTCGCCTTCCCCGCCGCCCTCGGCCCCGTCGTGTGGGGCACCGAGACCTCCATGACCGCCGAAGCCTCACCCCTGCGGACCCCGCCCGTCCGCAGCGACGACGGTGAACTGAGGCAATTCACCTGGATCACGACCACGCCCGCCCTCCACGCTCGGTACCGTCTTGAGTGGAGGTTCCGGGCCCGGCCCGAACACAACACGGAACAAGGGGACTTCAGGTGATTGACGTGCGGCCCAGCCAGCAGATGCGAGACCTCGGAGTCGTCCAGCACGGCGCCGGCATCCTGGCCGAACCGGCCCGCGCCTTCACCCTGCCCGCCGAGCGCGACGACGCCGAGCGCATCACCGACGAACTGTTCGCCGCGATGGAACGGATCGGCCAGGTCCACCCCTTCGCCAAGGGCATGGGCATCGCCGCCCCGCAGATCGGCATCGGCCGCACCGCCGCCGTCGTCCAGCCGCCCGGCGACGCACCCGCCGTGATCCTGCTCAACCCGCGGATCACCGACCGCTCCGCAGAGCTGGACGAGCAGTACGAGGGCTGCCTGAGCTTCTTCGACGTCCGCGGCCTCGTCCCCCGCCCCCTGAAGATCACCGTCGAGACCATGGCCCTGACCGGCGAGACCGTCACCACCGTGTACGAGCGCGGTCTCGCCCGCCTCATCCACCACGAGATCGACCATCTCGACGGCCTGCTGTACACCGCCCGCATGAGGACCGGCGTCGACCCGATCCCGGTGGAGGAGTATCGCCAGACCGGCCGGGCCTGGGCCTACGAGTAGGCCGCACCGGGCGGGCTCCGCCCTCACCCTGCCAGGCGGATGCCGTTCACGACCGCGACGCCGAGCCTCGGATCTGAATCACGCCGCCCAGGTGCGTGGTGCGGACGATCGACGAGCTCGCCCAAGCCATGGCCGACGCCCTCGCTCCGTAGGAGCCGCTCCGTACCTGCGCCAGCGTCATCAAGATGTACATGCTCAAGTCACCCGCCTCACGCTGATTCGCGGGCTGCCGCAACGGTCAGCGCGGCTACTACGGGCAGCTGGCCAGCACTTGTAACGGCTCGGAAAGTTTGGCAGTCCGTGTTTTACCTGCGGCGCGGCCATGAAATGATCGCTGCACTCGGTCACTAGAGGGAGGCGGTGGGTGCATGACCAGCCCGGGGAATCCCTTCGAAGCTTCGGCGTCAGCGCTCGGATACCTCTACCAGCTCCGCGTGGCGCTCCAGCGCTGTGTGGAGCTCTCCAGGGGCGGGATCGAGTGGAGTGTGGCGATTGAGGCAACGGACGATGTCCAGGCCCTCATCGGGTCGCAGACCGAGCTGACCCAGCTCAAGAAGCGGGCAGACAACGTGAGACTGACGGACCTGTCGTCGGACCTGTGGAAGACGATCAGGGTCTGGTCACACGCCGCCACCGAGGGGCACATCGATCTTGCCGAGACAAACCTCTACCTGATTACCACCGCAGAGCTGCCGGACGACAGTGCGGGGTTCCTCCTGCAGCCCAAGGCCAGCGGGCACCGTGACGAGCAGGCTGCCGAGGCCCTCCTCGTCCAGGCGCGGCAGTCCTCGAAGAGTACGACGTTGGCCAAGGCCTTCGAGGCGTTCGACGCGCTCGGGGCGCAACGCCGAGCCGAGCTCATCAGCCGGATCGAGGTCATCGGTGACGCGCCGGGGATGGACTCCATCAGGGAGAACCTGCTCGGCTACGCAAGCCTGGCCGTCGAGCGCCGGTTCGCCGAGTCCTTCCTTCAGCGTCTTGAGGGGTGGTTCTTCGAGCGGGCGTCCGTCCAGATGAGCGTCCCGGGATCAGCCCCGGTGACCGGCGCCGAGTTCGACGAGCTGTTCAACGATCTACGCAATCAGATCGGTGAGCACAATCTGCCGGTCGACCCTGATATCGCCGCGCTCACGGCTGCTGCCCCGGCCGCTGCCGATGCCGCCGACAAGGTGTTCGTGCATCAGCTCCGGCTGATCGACGTGGGCGCGGAGCGGATCGGCTATGCGGTTCGGGACTGGGTGAGGGCTTTCGCTCAGCGCTCCCGCTGGGCGAACGAGAACCTGCTGCGTGCCGGCGAGATCGGAGCGTATGAGCGCAGGCTCATGGAGGAATGGCAGTCGCGCTTCGCCGAGATGCGTGAAGACCTCGGTGATGAAGCCACCGAGGAAGAGATGAAGCGTGAGGCCAAGCTGATCTACAGGTGGGTCGACCGGGAGGCCCGGCTTCGTATCCGCACCGGTTGTGAAGAGGTGTTCGTCGTCAAGGGGTCGTACCAGATGCTCGCGGACGAGCTGCGGGTCGGGTGGCATCCGGACTTCAGCGCCCGGCTGGCGGCTCTGCTGGAGCCGGCTGGAGCCGCTGATGGCCGAGCGTGACCTCAGCCGCGAGGAGCGCGCCCTGTTCAACCCGGCCTTCACAGCACTCGTGTGCGTTCGGGCTGTGCAGGGCTACGAGAAGCAGTACCGTTCCGCCTGCCCGCTTCCAGTCGCAGTGACCGCAGCGGTCATGGCCCTCCAGCCGTCCATCCGGACGGCACTGCCCGCCACCATCCGCACCGGGCTGATGAACTGGCTCGATGAGAACGAGGCCGTGCGCGTGGCCATGGGTCTCAACGCCGCCGCCCTCGCCGCCGTCGTGCGACCAGGCCTGCTCTTCGCCCTTCAGAGCGATGTGCTCAGGCTTCAGGGCTCTGAGCTAACGGTGAAGCCACGGGCCGTGACGGCCCTCACGGACAGCCCCGAACAGAACACCGCGATCCAAAAGCCGCCCACCAACTCGGGCGCTGGCTGCCCAGCACCGGCAGCATCAGCACCGTCCTGACGCTCCTGGGAGTCCAAGCGTGACCTTTCAGATCCAAGCGGTCACCGTCTACGGCAAGCAGCCCGGACAGGTCCGCACGGTCCCGTTCCGCACCGGCGCCCTGAACATCGTCACGGGTGACTCCCGGCGCGGAAAGAGCGCGCTGCTGACGATCATCGACTACTGCCTGGCCAGCTCCGACTACCCCGTCAAGGCAGGCAAGGTCCGCAAGTACGTGGGTGCCTACGCCGTCACCCTGGCGAAGCCCGACCAGCAGCTCTTCGTCGCCCGGCGCGCCCCGGAGCCGGGGAACGCCGTGAGCACCGTGCTGTGTGTCCTGTCCCAGGCCCCGGACACCCCGCCTCCCCCGCTGGAAGAGCTGACCTTCGCGACGCCCTTGGACACCGCCAAGGACATCCTCAGCGACTTCTGCGGCATCGACCGCACCGTCAAGGTGCCCGCGGTCGCCCGTGCCCAGACCATCGCTCCGTCGATCCGCCACGCGCTCTACTTCTGCTTCCAGGCCCAGAACGAGGTCGCCAACCCCGACCTGCTGTTCCACTCCCAAGGTGAGGAGTGGCGGCCGAACACCATCCGGGGTGTGATCCCGTACTTCCTTGGCGCCGTCGACCCCGAACAGGCAGCGCTGCGCAACCGGCTGCGGCTCCTGCGCCGGGACCTTTCCGACCTTGAAGCCAAACTCGCCCAGGCCCGCGACCTCGGCCCAGCGTCGGGCCAGGCCCGAGCGCTGCTCACCGAGGCGGTCGAGGCAGGGCTTCTGCCGCACCGCGACAGCGAGCCGACGGCCGAGGAGATCCTTGGCCTTCTGCGGTTCGCCCTGGAGGGCAGCATCCGGCTGGAGCTGGAGCCCCGACCGGACAACGACGGCGACCCGTTGGCCGCCGCCATCGGCCGGCGTACTCAGCTGCGCCGCGCCGTCGGGCAGTCTCGAGCCCGCATCGCCGACCTCAAGCGCGCGGTTGAGGAGAATGACGACTTCGCGGGAGAGGCAAGGGAGCAGCGCCGACGTCTCGCGTCTCTCGGTTTGATGCGGCTGTCTCCGGACACCTCCCAGGCCACACAGTGCCCGGTGTGCGAGAGCCCGATCGCCTCGGCCAACACCACGGTGGCGACGATCATGCACGACCTCGAACGCCTCGACGGCGATCTGCAGGTGATCGGCAGCGACACACCCGCCCTGCAACGCCAGGTGGCCCTGGAGGAGGAGCAGCTGCAGCAGCTGCGCGCGGCGCTCTCCCGCAGCCAGGACGAGATCAACGAGATCAGCGCCGGGCTGCGCGCGCTGCAGCAGGAGCCGGACCAGACGCAGCGGGCCGCCCATGTGCGAGGCCGTATCAGCCTTTACCTCGACACCACCGCCCAGCATGTGAGTGCCCCGCAGGTCGAGGACCGCCGCGACGACCTCCAGCGGCAGATCGCCGAGTTGGAAGAGCTCCTGAGCGACGACACCCAGGGCGACCGTCTCACCAGTTACCTGTCCCTGATCAGCCAGAACATCCGCACCAAGGCTGCCTCACTGGAGCTCGATCACTCGGACGCGCCCATCCGCCTCGACGTCAACCGGCTGACTGTCGTCGCCGACACGGCCGACGGTCCCGTCCGGCTCGCCGACATGGGCAGCGCCGAGAACCACCTGGGTTACCACGTCGCCACGCTGCTGAGCCTGCACGAGTGGTTCAGCGAGCACCGCGGACCTGTCCCGCGGACGCTGATCCTCGACCAGCCGTCCCAGGTGTACTTCCCGCCCGACTACACCGGCGAGCCCACACCCCAGGGGACCGACCTCAGCCACCTGCTGAACATCTACCGGACCATCAACGACACCGTCCAGGCACTCGACGGCGCGCTCCAGGTCATCGTCGTCGAGCACGCCGACCTGGCCGACCCGCTCTTCCGTGACCACGTCGTCGAACGCTGGCGCTACAGCAACAACCAGGCCCTCGTACCTCCGGAGTGGATCACTGAACCGATCGACGACGAGGACGAGTAGCCCGGCACTCGGCCTTCGGAGTCCGCTCCACGCCGAGTGCACCTGCCGCCGTATAGTTCGAAGCCTGTCAGCGTGACGGACCACCGAATCAGCCAGTGGACATCGAGCTGCTGACCCTGTCGCCGAACAGTGTGACCTTAGTCACGCGCCAGTGAAGGAATGAGACACTGTGATCCTGCGTGGCGTGTTGGCGCCTCGGGGCTCCGGTCCCACGTAAAGCGACACACCCGCGGGGGACACGGCATCTGCGGCGACAACCGGCTGGAAACACCACGACCTCGGACAGGAAGGCGCAGCCCAGCGCTACTACCAGGTCGGCTACCAGCTCGCCTGCGAAGCCGACCCCCATGGCCACGCCGCCTGGATGATGCGCGCCCTCGCCCACCAAGCCCTCAGCCTCAAACAGCCCCACCACTGCGTCGACCTCGTCGAAGGAGCCCTCGCCCGCGGCCTCGGCCACGTCGACGGCCAGACCGAAGCCCTCCTCCACATCACCCACGCCCGCGCCTACGCCGCCGTCGGCGACAAGGCCCCCGCGGCCCGCGCTCTACTCGCCGCCGAAGACGCCCTCCTCCGCGACGACAGACCGCAGCCCAGCTTCTCCCTGGTCAGCGGCCCGGCTGCCGGCACCGTCGCCAGTCACACCGCCCGCACCCTCACCGACCTCACCGACCATCCCGGCACCGAACTCCAGCACCGAGCCGCCCTCACCCGCTGGGACCCGATCAAATACAAGCGCGTCCACGCCCTCACCTACGCGGACCTCGGCGACAGCCTCGCCGCCCAGGCCCGCGCCGACGAAGCCGTCGCTGCCTGGACCCAAGCCCTCACGCTCATGAACGGCATGACGTCCGACCGCACCCGCAAAGCGATCTCCTCCATCAGATCGACGCTCGCGATCTACCAACGCCGCAAGGTGCCCGGAGCCGCCGACCTCGCCCGCCGGGCCCGCGAAGCCCTGACCTAACTGACCTACTATGCCGATCAACCCGGCCGACGAAGGGATCACCGTGGCTCAGCCGAACACCGACGACCGCCCCCAAGCCCTCAAGCCCGCCCTCGACTCCATGACCCTCCTCGTCGCGGCCGTCATCGTCCACGACAAGGCCACCAACCGCGTCGTCCTCCTCCAACGCAGCCAGAACGCCAAGTTCGCCCAGGGCATGTGGGACCTCCCCGTAGGCAAGAGCGAACCCGGCGAGCCCATCACAGAGACCGCCGTCCGCGAGCTCTACGAGGAGACGGGCCTGACGGTGAAGCCGGAGTCCCTGAAGGTCGCCCACATCATCCACGGCGCCTGGGGTGTCGAGGCCCCTAACGGCTTCCTCACCGTCGTCTTCGCCGCCCATGAATGGTCCGGCGAGCCCGAGAATCGCGAGCCCCGGAAGCACGCCCAGGTCCGGTGGGTCGGCACCGACGCTATTCCCGAAGCGTTCGTCGACACCACCGCCAGCGCCCTGCGTCGCTACCTGGTCGGCGGAGCGGAAGTCTCCCTGGATGGCTGGAGCTAGCGTCGGGCGTCCGCCTCGGCTGTCAGTGCTCGCCGCTACGCTCCCGAGCGTAGCGACAACGTGGGAGGGGTCACATGGCGGCGGAGCGAAAGTGCCCTGAATGCACGGTGCGGGACAACGCCAACCGTAATGGGAAGCCCGGAAGGTGTGTTGTGTGCATCGACAAGCGCTACCGGCACACCGGTTGGGATCCTCGCGGGCCCTACGTGTCTCCGAAGCACATGCGTCTGTGTGTGTGCCTCGAGTGCGAACGGCCCGATGAGGTCAGTTATGCCGAAATCCGTAACAGAGACAGTCGATACTGCTACTGGTGCGTCAGTCGTCAGATGTACGAGCGCGGACTCGCGGCAGAGCCGTCACGCTGGGACATCACACTGGAGCAGGTTGCCCAGATCGTGATCGGTGACAACTTTCTGGCGCGAGGAGCTGATGGCGAAATACTCGCCGCACCAGATCTCGCCCGACAGATGGAAGATGTCTGGTCACTCGTGGACGTCGAGTGCGCTGTGTGCGCAACCATCTCCCGATGGAGCGCATCGTGGAGCCTTAGCAACCCTGAAGCTGCAGGTCGCAGCCGATGTATGTACTGCCACTCGCGGCCCATGGGGCCCTGGCAGAACGACTTCTTCAGGCAGCATGGGCTGGTGCGTGAGCACGACGGGTACGCCCGGCTCGGTCAACGAGTCGCCGCCCACTGCGAAGTCTGTGGGTACAAGCGCAGTATCTCGATCTCCGAACTCAAGAGCGGTGTCGCCCCTTGCCTCAACTGCGCTGAAGCCGCTGACCCCGATGCCATGCACATCGTCTACCTGATGCACTTCCCTGCATTCCGTGCATACAAGGTCGGCTTCACGAGCACCGAGGTCCGACACGACAGGATCGCCTCCCACACGGCACACGGCGGCATGCTGATTGAGCAGCACAAGGTGCCGAACATGGAGGCTGCGCGGACAGTGGAAAACGTCGTGCTCCGTGCTGTGCAGGACTTTCCGAGTGGCTGCACAGAACGGGACTTCCCCCAAGGCGGCTACACGGAGACCTGGAGCGATGACGCGCCCGCTATCGATCTCGGTGATGTCGTATCCCAGCTGGCCCGAGGCGAAGCACCTGGCTTTGATCGGCTGGGTAAGTTCAGGGCTTACTTCGAGGATGAGCCACCGACCATCGAGGAACTGCTTCCATTTCGGCGCATCGAGACCGAAGAGGTAAACGGAGCTACGTTCCACCACGTGGGCTTTAGTGAGCCTCTGGAACAGGTGTACCGCAAGATCCAGGCACGCCGGGAGGCCCTACCTGCTGATCACGGCGAACTTGCGTGAGACGTGCGGTCGGGGACCGAATCGCCTTCGGCGAGGACGTTGAGCCGGGCGCGCAACAGCCGGCAGGCCAACGCAACGGCGCGGTGGATACTTCCGCCGCAATACCTGATGCGGTGCTGCCTCCGAAGGCATGGACCCGATGCTGACCTGGGTACATAGGTGCACCCCTCACGCACGAGATCGCCTCCCAAAACCGCCCGGGCCCCACTACGGACCAGATCCAGTGCGGCCGAGTCCGCTGTAGCCTCGCCGAGCGCCACGACCGCGACACCGGCCGCGAAGCCATAGTGGACGCAGTCCGCCACATCCCCGCCGCACTCGACTACGCCCGACGAGCCCTGTCGTTGACCCCCTCACGTACGGCCTGATGCTAGTCAGCCCAGGGGGTCGCCATCGACGCTTGGCCCGGATGCGAGGGAGCCGAAGCCCTTGAGTGCGAGTGGCGGAAGACTTGGCGGAATGGCGCCGTTTACGAGGCGGAATCACCTCGCGCGGAGTCGCATAGGAGGAGCCGCGCGTCATTAATGGATGCCATCTGGGGCATCCAGCGCATTCCGCGCCAACTCGGCGAACGCCGAGAGTTTCTGTTTGAGCTCTGAGACTGCCTCGGTCACGTTCCGGGAGCGTTGCCCCAATGTCGAGTCGTCGTACGCCTGCCGGGCGTGGATGAGGGAGTATGACTGGGCGTTGCTGGTCGCCGTGGTTGCAAGGTTCACGATGTCTTCGGCGAGATCAGCGACGCTGCGCGGCCCTTCGATCATGACGATTGGGCCAGCGGTTCGTACTGTGGGAAGTAGAGCTGATGCCTTCTTCCAGGCCACTTCGAGTTCCTCCGGGGAGTGATCTCCCCGAATCGCGGCATATGCCATAGAAGAGAGGCACCCAAGTGCCTCTTGGTGCGCGGTGATGGCCTCAAGGAATCGGCTGTAGACCTCGCGCCGCCCCTGGCGTCGCCACTGTGAGTGCTGGCTGCGCCCTTGAGTTCGTCCCGACAGTGCAGCCGCGCCGATGGTCCCACCCGCACCGAGGAGACCTCCCACCGCCGCACCGAGAAGGGCAGCCACTCCAGCATCCATTTCAACACTCTTGCACCTTCATCAGGTGGCCCGGGGGCTATCTCAGGAACCCACAGCCACCCAATACGTAGGTCTCGGGCGAGGCGGAGGACCCAACGAAACAGCGAGGGCCGCCGCCCCGAACTTGGAGCAGCAGCCCTCACCGCAATTTCTGACGCCAAGTCAGGCAACTCGCTGGCCGGTGCACACTCGGTGCACAAGGCCCCGGAAACCCAGCAGAACCAACAAGAAACGCTGAGACGTGTTTCCGCAGGTCAAACTAGGTTCGCGAGGCTCCTGTCAAGGTCACCCGACCCCGCTTCTTAGATGTCGAAGTAAAGCTCGAACTCGTGCGGGTGCGGCCGGAGCTGGATCGGGGCGATTTCGTTGGTGCGCTTGTAGTCGATCCAGGTTTCGATGAGGTCGGAGGTGAAGACGCCGCCCTGCTGGAGGTACTCGTTGTCGGCTTCCAGGGCGTCGAGGACGGCCGGGAGGCTGGTGGGGACCTGGGGGACGCCCGCGTGCTCCTCGGGGGCGAGTTCGTAGAGGTCCTTGTCGATCGGCTCGGCGGGCTCGATCTTGTTCTTGACGCCGTCCAGGCCCGCGAGGAGGAGGGCGGAGAAGGCGAGGTACGGGTTCGAGGACGGGTCCGGGGCGCGGAACTCGACGCGCTTGGCCTTCGGGTTGGAGCCCGTGATCGGGATGCGCATCGCGGCGGAGCGGTTGCGCTGCGAGTAGACCAGGTTGACCGGGGCCTCGAAGCCGGGGACCAGGCGGTGGTAGGAGTTCACCGTCGGGTTGGTGAAGGCGAGGAGCGACGGGGCGTGCTTGAGGATGCCGCCGATGTAGTAGCGGGCGGTGTCCGAGAGGCCCGCGTAGCCCTGCTCGTCGTAGAAGAGGGGCTCGCCGCCGGTCCACAGGGACTGGTGGACGTGCATGCCGGAGCCGTTGTCGCCGAAGATCGGCTTGGGCATGAAGGTGGCGGTCTTGCCGTTGCGCCAGGCGACGTTCTTCACGATGTACTTGAAGAGCATCAGGTCGTCGGCGGCGGCGAGGAGCGTGTTGAACTTGTAGTTGATCTCCGCTTGGCCGGCCGTGCCGACCTCGTGGTGCTGGCGCTCGACCTTCAGGCCGGCCGCGTCGAGCTCCAGGGAGATCTCGGCGCGCAGGTCGGCGAAGTGGTCGACCGGGGGAGCCGGGAAGTAGCCGCCCTTGTAGCGGACCTTGTAACCGCGGTTGTTGACCTCGGAGCCGGTGTTCCAGGCGCCGGCCTCGGAGTCGATGTGGTAGAAGGACTGGTTCGCCGACGTCTCGAAGCGGACGTTGTCGAAGACGTAGAACTCCGCCTCCGGACCGAAGAACGCGGTGTCGGCGATGCCGGTGGAGGCGAGGTATGCCTCGGCCTTCTTCGCCACGTTGCGCGGGTCACGGCTGTACTGCTCGCCGGTGATCGGGTCGTGGATGAAGAAGTTGATGTTGACGGTCTTGTCGCGGCGGAACGGGTCCACACGGGCGGTGGAGAGGTCGGCGCGCAGAGCCATGTCGGACTCGTGGATGGCCTGGAAGCCGCGGATCGAGGAGCCGTCGAAGGCGAGCTCCTCGGTCGGGTCGAACGCCTCCGCCGGAACCGTGAAGTGCTGCATCACACCGGGCAGGTCGCAGAACCGGACGTCGACGAACTTGACGTCTTCGTCCGCGATGAACTTCTTGGCCTCATCGGCGTTCTGGAACATCCAACTCCTCCTAGCCCGGTCACCGGCGGTCGGCGGACGCGGGATTGCTACTCGGAGCGCGTCATGTGCGGTGGCGCGCTTGCCCGACCATAGGCAGGCGGGATTTCCCAAGCATGACCCATTTGTTTCGCCGAGGTTAACCGCCGCGCGGCCCGTTCGGGGAGGTGATGTGCGGGGGATGGGTCGGCGGAATTGATCATTCCGGAGGCTTGGGGGACCGGCTGGGAGCTGCTGAGCGCCGTGGGAAGGGGCAGGGAGGGGACGGGACGGGACCGTACCGTCGCGCCGTGTGGCAGGGGCGTCGCACGGTGTCCCCGGTGCGCCCCTCGGGCGCTCTCCGCGGCGCCCCGCGAGCGGGCGAACGTATGCGGTCGCAGTACCGTGGACGGGTGGACAACAGGCAAGCAATCGGATCGTGGATCTCCGGGCCTCGCGCGGCAGCCGAGGACATGGGTGTCGAGTTCGGCTACCGCGGACAGCAGCTCGGGCTGCCCGAGGAGGGGCCGGGCTCGATCGCGCGTCCCGGCCGGCGCTTCGCCGCCCTCTTCATCGACTGGGCCCTGTGCTCGCTCGTCGCGTACGGGCTGCTCAGCCACGGCCGGGCCGAGTCGACGAGCAACTGGGCGCTGGCCGTCTTCGTGGTGCTCAGTGTGCTGACGGTCGGCACGGTGGGCTTCACGCCGGGCAAGCGGCTGGTGGGCCTGCGGGTGGTCGCCGAGGGCGGCGGACGGCTGCCCCTGCTGCGCGTGGTGCTGCGGACGGTGCTGCTGGCGGTGGTCATCCCGGCGGTGATCTGGGACCGCGACGGCCGCGGCCTCCACGACCGGCTGGCCCGCGCCGTACAGGTCCGGATCTGAGGCGTACGTACGGACGGCTGCAAGGGCCGTACGGGGGACAGGGCGGGGTGGCGCGGGGCGTACGGACACACCGGTCACCCCCCAGCCTTCCAAAACCCCCGAGGGGCCCGGGACCACAAGGTCCCGGGCCCCTCGGCCGTTCCGGTGACGGGCGCCGGGCGCCGCGTCGTGCTGTACCGCGGGTGCGGTTCAGCGCATCTTGCCGCCGCCGCCCTTCGGCATCCGCATGCCGCTCTTGGGCATCGGACCCTTCGGGACCGGCATGTTGCTCATGAGGTCGCCGAGTGCGCGCAGGCGGTCGTTGGTGGCCGTGACCTGGGCGCCGGGCAGGGTGCGCGGGAGCTTCAGGAGCGTCGTACGGATCTTCTTGAGCGGGACCTGGCCCTCGCCGTCGCCGACCACGAAGTCATGGACCGGGGCGTCGCCGACGATCCGGGCCATCCGCTTCTTCTCGGCGGCCAGCAGGCCGCGTACGCGGTTCGGGTTGCCCTCGCCGACGAGGACGATGCCCGCCTTGCCGACGGCGCGGTGCACGACGTCCTGCTGGCGGTTCATCGCCACCGCCGGGGTGACGGTCCAGCCGCGGCCCACGTTGTCCAGTACGGCCGCCGCCGCGCCGGGCTGGCCTTCCATCTGACCGAAGGCGGCTCGTTCGGCACGGCGGCCGAAGATGATCGCCATCGCGAGGAAGGCCAGCACGAATCCCAGGATGCCCAGGTAGACGGGGTGGCCGATCAGGAAGCCGAGGACGAGGAGAACGCCGAAAACGACGATGCCCACGCCGGCGACGACAAGACCGACCTTGGGGTCGACCCGACGGGTCATCTTGTAGGTCTGGGCGATCTGCTTCAGTCGCCCGGGGTTCGCAGCGCCCTCAGCGCTGTCTGCTTTTGCCTTCCTCGCCATGGGGCGCAGTTTACGTGGCGTTCGGGCCCTCGGTCGCCGCGGCCTCCAGTACGTGCTGGGCCTCGTGCCGGTCCCTGGCGCGGCGGCGGTCCTCCAGCACCGATGTCCACGCGTTCCGGCGGGCGGTGCGCTGGCCTGCGCGCATCAGTACGGACTCCACCGCGCGCAGGGCATCGGTGACCGACGGGATGGGGAGAGCGGCGGTGGCGCGAGCGGGCGCGGCCTGCATGACGGGTTCCCCTTCTGGAGGAATGGTGGACGCGTTCTGTGAAGCCATCGTTACAGATCGGTGTTACCAACTGATGACCCGCGGGTCAAACACCGATGAAACGTTGACGCGGCCCGCACCGCCCCAGCCTGGGGAGGTGCGGGCCGCGTCATGACACTCTGTGCCACGTTTCACATTCCGGTCCATGGGTCGTACGGCCCTGTGCGGGGCGGAACGGCCCTGTGCGGCTCAGACGGCCTGCGCCGACTCCTGGACCTGACGGCGCTCGATCGCCTGCTGGTACAGCCGGCCGGCGCGGTAGGAGGAGCGGACCAGCGGACCGGACATGACGCCGGCGTAACCGATCTCCTCGGCCTCTTCCTTCAGCTCCACGAACTCGGCGGGCTTGACCCAGCGCTCGATGGGGTGGTGCCGCACCGACGGGCGCAGGTACTGCGTGATCGTGATCAGTTCGCAGCCCGCGTCGTGCAGGTCCTGGAGCGCCTGGCTGATCTCCTCGCGCTCCTCGCCCATGCCCAGGATCAGGTTGGACTTGGTGACCAGGCCGGCCTCGCGGGCCTTGGTGATGACCTCCAGCGACCGCTCGTAACGGAAGCCGGGGCGGATGCGCTTGAAGATCCGCGGCACCGTCTCGACGTTGTGCGCGAGCACCTCGGGGCGCGAGGAGAAGACCTCGGCGAGCTGCTCGGGGACCGCGTTGAAGTCGGGGATGAGCAGTTCGACGCCGGTGTCGGGCATCGCGGCGTGGATCTGGCGCACGGTCTCCGCGTACAGCCAGGCGCCGCCGTCGTCCAGGTCGTCGCGCGCGACGCCGGTGATCGTTGCGTACTTCAGTCCCATGGTCTGGACGGATTCGGCCACCCGGCGCGGCTCGTCACGGTCCAGTTCCTGCGGCTTGCCGGTGTCGATCTGGCAGAAGTCGCAGCGGCGGGTGCACTGGTCACCACCGATGAGGAAGGTCGCCTCGCGGTCCTCCCAGCATTCGTAGATGTTGGGACAGCCCGCCTCCTGGCAGACCGTGTGCAGGCCCTCCTTCTTGACCAGGCCCTGCAGGTGGTTGTACTCGGGGCCCATCTTCGCCCGGGTCTTGATCCACTCGGGCTTGCGCTCGATGGGGGTCTGGCTGTTCCGGACCTCCAGGCGCAGCATCTTGCGTCCGTCGGGTGCGACAGCGGACACGTCCGGCTCCCTACGACTTCGTTTCTTCGGCGTACACCAGGGTACGCCCGTCAATTCGCACGTCTTTACGTGCAGGCCAACCCCGTATGACAGGGGGCATTCCTCGCGGTCCGTTTCGGTGGCCCGGTGACCGGCCCGGCCGGTCCGGGAAGGACCGGGGCGGACCCGCCCGGTGGCCGGCTCAGACCGCCCGCGGGAGCAGCACGGCGTTCTCCAGCACGTCGCGCAGGTGCTTCTCGACGACGGGCAGGACGTCGGCGATGGTGATCTCCCGGCCGAGTTCGTTGGCGAGGGAGGTCACCCCGGCGTCCCGGATGCCGCAGGGCACGATCTTGTCGAACGAGGTGTTGTCCGGGTTCACGTTGATCGCGAAGCCGTGCATCGTGACGCCCTTGGCGACACGGATGCCGATCGCGGCCAGTTTCCGGTCCTCGCGGCGCTGGCCGGCGTTGGACGGGGCGTACTCCGGACCGTTCAGCCGGGGGTCGAACTCCTCGTCGGCCGTACGGGGGTCGAAGTCGAGGGAGAGACCGCCGAGCTGGGGGCGGTCGGCGACCGGGTCGCCCAGCACCCAGACGCCGCTGCGGCCCTCGACCCGGGTGGTCTCCACGCCGAACTCGGCGCAGGTGCGGATGATGGCCTCTTCGAGACGCCGTACGTGGGCGACGACGTCGACCGGGCGCGGGAGCTTCTGGATCGGGTAGCCGACCAGCTGGCCGGGACCGTGCCACGTGATCTTTCCGCCGCGGTCGACGTCGATGACCGGGGTGCCGTCCAGGGGGCGCTCGCTGTCGTCAGTGCGCCGGCCCGCCGTGTAGACGGGCGGGTGCTCCAGCAGCAGACAGGTGTCCGGGACCTCGTCGGCGAACCGGGCGGCGTGCACCCTGCGCTGCTCCTGCCAGGCCGACTCGTAATCGACGGCGTCGGCGCCGAAGCCCAGCTGTACAAAGCGCAGCCCCTCGGGTACGGGGTGTCCCCCCGAGAGATCGCAGTCACGGCAGCTCCTCTTCGAACTTTGATACGTCCTTCGCGCCCACGCCAACTGTACGGCGGGGGCGGACGGCACCTGCACGCGCCCGGAGCGGGGGCTTGATGCGCGGGCGCACGGGAGCGCTCCGGGAGCCCCCGGGGCACTCCCGGGGCCGCCGTTGCGCAATCGGGGCGGGGCCGCCCGGAGACGCGTGGAGGAGAGTGCGAGCCCTGCTCACACGATCGGATGAACGCGTGGCGAAGGCGGCGAGAAAGCCGCTCAAGGCCGTTACATTCGCGCCGTTCCACGAGGGCAGGGAGCAGCGCCGGACAGGGTCAGCCGAACCCGGGCAGCTCGGCCCGGAAGGCAGGAGACCGGTAAAGCTGATGACGGAACGACCCCCACAGCGCACGCCCAACCGACAGCTCGCCGCGCTCATCGCGGAGGCGGGATTCTCCAACGCCGGGCTGGCCCGACGGGTCGACCAGCTCGGCCTGGAGCACGGGCTCGACCTCCGGTACGACAAGACGTCGGTGACGCGCTGGTTGCGCGGGCAGCAGCCCAGAGGCACCACGCCCGCACTGATCGCCGAGGTCTTCACGCGCAGACTGGGACGCCGGCTGTCGGCCCAGGACCTCGGCCTGGACGCCTGCGCGCCGGTGTACGCCGGGCTGGAGTTCGCGTCCACGCCGAGCGAGGCGGTGGACATCGTCAGCGGCCTGTGGCGCAAGGACTCCGGCAGCCACGCGGAGCTGCGGAAGATCGCCTTCACCCCGGCCGGGCTGGTGGTGCCCAGCCGGGACTGGCTGATCGGACGCGCCGACGAGCGGGTCGCGCACGGTGACGCGGCCGAGCCCGCCGGCCGGCTGCACACGCCGGGCCGGATGCAGGTGTCGGTGCCCCGGCAGCGGCAGTTGGACCGGGCGGGCCACGACCGCGCGGGCCACCCCGAACGGCCGGAGCGCGCGGGGGCGGCCGAACGCGCCGGGCGCGCGGAGCACGCCGAGCGCCCCGAGCGCACGGCACGACCCGACCGGGCGCACGCCTACCGGGTGTCCGCCGGTGACATCAAGGCGCTCCGCTCGGTCGGCGAACTGTTCCGGGCGCTGGACCACGCGTACGGCGGCGGGCACGCGCGCCAGGCCCTGGTGCGCTACCTGGAGCACGAGGTCGAACCGATGCTCCGCGGCACGTACGGCGAGGCGGCCGGACGGCGGCTGTTCGCGGCCGCCGCCGACCTGACGCGGCTGGCCGGCTGGACGTCGTACGACATCGCCGCGCACGGCCTGGCGCAGCGCTACTTCGTCCAGGCGCTGCGGCTGGCACAGGCGGCCGGGGACCGCGCGTACGGCGCGTACGTCCTGGTGACCATGAGCCGGCAGGCCGTCTACCTGGGGCACGGGCGGGAGGCCGTCCAGCTGGCCCGGGTCGCCCAGCAGGGGGTCGGCAGCAACGCGCCGCCCGTCGTCCAGGCCCTGCTGCACTCGGCGGAGGCGCGCGGACACGGCGTACTGACCGAGGTACGGGCGTGCACGGCCTCACTCGCGCGGGCGGAAAGGGCGCTGGAGACGGCGCGTCCGGGGGACGACACGCCCTACTGGGCGCGGTTCTTCGACGAGGCCCAGCTCGCCGACGAGCTGGCGCACTGCCACCGCGACCTCCAGCAGTTCCGGGCGGCCGCGCAGCACGCGGAGCGCTCGCTCCAGCTGCGGGGCGCCGGCTTCGCCCGCAGCCGGCTGTTCTGCCGGGTGGTGCTGGCGACGGCACGGCTCGGTCTGGGCGAGCTGGAGCAGGCGTGCGCCCTGGGCGCGGAGGCGGCGCTCCAGGCGTCCGAGATGCGGTCCGTACGGGCGCACGAGTACGTCCGCGAGTTCGAGCGCCGACTGGAGCCGTACCGGGACGCGGCGGCGGTACGGGGGTATCGGGACCGGGTGGCGGCCATGAAGGGGTGAGGGCGCGGGGCGAGGGGACGTGGGCGGAGGGGGGCAGCACGAAGGGAGCCGTACGGAGGGTGACGGGTGGGGCCGGTGGGGCGGGGCGCGGGGTGCGGCCTGCTCCTTCGGCGTGGTGGGCCCGGCCGGGCCCTGTGGGTGTGTGTGGCCCGGCCGGTCGGTGGGTCAGGGGTAGGGGGCGGGGTCGGGAGGTGTCAGGCCGCTGCGGACAGTTCGCAGGGCTCGTGGAACGGGGGCAGGCGGAGGTCGTCGAGGGCGGCGCGGGCGGCCCGGCGGCCGGAGCGCAGGGCGCCCTGGACGGTGCCGGTGTCCCGGTGGTCGCCGCACACGTACAGCCCGGCCAGCAGCCGGACGGACCGGTCCGGGTCGTGCGGTACGGGCATGGCCGGGACCGCCTCCGAGTCGTGGTGGGCGGCCAGCAGCTTCCAGGCGTCGGTGGAGGTGCCGTAGATCCGGTCGAGCTGGGGCCGGACCGTCTTGTCCAGCGCCCGGGCGGGCAGCGTCGCCGGGGCGCCCAGCACGGTCGTGGTGATCAGAGCGCGGCCGGCGGGGGCGCGGGACGGGTCGGTCTCGCTGGCGACGTAGGTGTGCGCGACCGGGCCGTCGGCCGGCAGGAAGAGCACCGGTTCGCGGGACGGGGGACTGTCAGTGGTGTGGTGGACGATGGTCACCGGGTGGAAATCGGGGGTGCGCAGCCCCGGGAGCAGCTCTGCCGCGTCGCGCGCTCCGGTGGCCACGAGCACCGCGCGGCAGGGGAACCGCCCGTGGTCTGCGGTGGTGACGCTGGTGGTCGAGACGGAGACGGCGCGTACGGAGGTGCGCACGGTGCCGGGGGAAGGGAGGCGGCGAGGAGTTCGGGCAGCGCCGAGGCGCCGCCGACGGGCAGGCACAGCCGCCCGCGGGCGAAGGCTCGCAGGGCCTGGGCGGCGCTGCGGCTGGAGCCGGAGAGCGCGGGATCACAGAGGAGGGCGGACAGGAGGGGACGCAGGAACCCGTCGGGGATGTACGGCGGGAAGGGCGGACGGGCGGCCAGTGCCTGGGCGACGGGGCGGTCGGCACGCCGCTCGGAGCGCGAAAGGGCGCGCGCTGCCAGAAGTGCGCCCCTTGTGCTCCGGGGGCACCGACGCGGTGCGTCCGCTGGCCGTTGTGGAGGCAGAGTCCGGGGGAGAAGTGACGCAGGGCCAAGCCGTTGAGGCCGGGGGTGGTGCGGAGTTCGGGGTACGAGGTGACGAGTAGTTGGCCGGTGCGGTCCAGCCGGAAGCCGTCCAGCCGGTCGGTGGTGGTCCGGCCGCCGGTGCGTGGGGCGGCCTCCAGCACGGTGACCGTGGCTCCCGCGCTGGTCAGATGGTGGGCGGCGGCGAGACCGGCGAGGCCGGCCCCGACGATGACGACGTCCACGGTCGATGCGGTGCGCAGCACGTGCCCTCCCGAGGTCGGTCCCGGTGCCGGCGCTGAGGGGCTCTTGCCCCGAACCGGCGCGCGGGATGCCGAGTTCGTGAGGTTGGAACCATAAGAAACGCCGCGGCGGGGGCGCGATCGCGCGTAGACCGCGCACGGGCGCACGATGCGGCACGATGCGGCACGGAGTGCCGCGAGGGGGCGGGATGGTGCGGGGCGTTGCCGGTTGAAGCGCCGTCGGCGTCGGGGTGGTGGGGTGGCACCCAGGGTGGTGTGCCTCCGGTGGTGTGCCTCCGGCGGGGACGGGCTTTGACTGCGGGTGGTGGCCGGGGCGCCTTCGGCGGGATGGGGTGGGGCGGGGCCCGCCGGTGGTGTGGGTGGTGCGGGCGGGGCCGGGGGTCCGGGGCGGATTCCTGGACTGCTGCGCTTTACGTCCTGGAACCCACTCCTCCGCCCCGGCCCCCGGTCTCGTGGCGGGCCGCGCCTCGATGGGGGTGGGAAAGAGACAAGACGTGGTGCCGCCCGGATGGGGAGAGAGAAACTAACCGGCCAGGGCCGAGCGGATCGCCCCGTCCACCGTGGGATGGGCGAACGTGAAGCCGGAGTCCAGGAGGCGTTGGGGGATGACGCGTTGGCTGGACAGGATGTTGTCGGCGAACTGGCCCAGGGCCAGCCGCAGGGCGGGGGCCGGTACGGGGAACGGGGTGGGGCGGTGCAGTACGCGGCCCATCGCCGCCGTGACCTCGCCATTGGTGACCGGCTCGGGTGCGGTGAAGTTGACCGGGCCGCTCAGCTCTTCGGTCGCGATGAGGTGCCGGAGAGCGGCGATGTGGTCATGCAGGGAGATGAAGCTCCAGTACTGCCGGCCGCTGCCGAGCCGTCCGCCCAGGCCCAGCTTGAACAGGGGGAACAGTCGTCCCCAGGCGCCGCCCTGGCGGCCCACGACCAGCCCGGTGCGGGGGAAGACCGTCCGGATGCCGGCTTCGACTGCCGGGGCGGCGGCCTCCTCCCAGTCGACGCAGACGCGGGCCAGGAAGTCGTCGCCGGGCGGCGCCGACTCGTCCGTCCGCCGGTCGCCGGTGTCGCCGTAGTAGCCGATGGCGCTGCCGCAGACGAAGACGCGCGGCGGGGTGTCCAGGGAGGCGATGGCCTCGGCGAGCGCCGCCGTACCGAGGACGCGGCTGTCCCGGATCGTGCGCTTGTACGCGTCGGTCCAGCGGTGGTCGCCGACGCCGGCGCCCGCGAGGTGCACGACGGCGTCGCAGCCCGCGAGCCCGGCGGCGTCCACCTTCTGGCGTTCGGGGTCCCAGCGCACCTCGTCGGCGCCGCGCGGCGGGCGCCGGACGAGCCGGACGATGTCGGGCCGCTCCCCGGCTTCCGGCGGGCGGGTGGCGCTCTCCGCGCGAAGGGAGCGCAGGAGTGCCGTTCCGATGAGACCGGTCGAGCCGGTGATGGCGATCCGCATGACAGCCATACTGCCGGTTCGGGGAGCGTATACATGGCACAGTGGCACGCATGTCCGAATCGTTCGTCCGTACCGCCGTTTTCGCCGATGAAGAGCAGCTTGCCGTGATCGACCGCCGTACGTGGTCGACGCTGCACGCCGTGACGCCCCGGCCGCAGTCTCCGTACGGCCGGTTCTTCGACGACCGGCACCGGCCCGAGGACCTGCTGGTGGCGGAGAACGCGGGGCAGCTGGCGGGCTTTCTGCGGATGGTGCCGCCGACGGCGCTGCCCTGCAACGCGCACGTCCGGCAGATCCAGGGCCTGGCCGTGGACATCTGGGCGCGCGGCCGGGGCATCGCCCGTACGCTGATGGACGCGGCGTGCGCGCAGGCGGCGGACGAGGGCGCCCGCCGGATCACCCTGCGCGTCCTCGGGCACAACGCTCCGGCGCGCAGGCTCTACGAGTCGGCGGGCTTCGAGGTGGAGGGCGTTCTGCCCGAGGAGTTCCTGCTGGAGGGCAAGTACGTCGATGACGTGCTGATGGGCAAGAAGCTGAACTGAGCGGCCGGGGCGGCCTTCAGGGAGTGAGCGCCTTCAGAAGACGAGTGCCGTCAGGAGACGAGTGCCTTCAGGAGGACGTCGGCGAACTCGGCCGGGTGTGTGGTCGTACCGGTGTGCCCGCCGGGGAAGTGCAGGAGTTCCGTGCCGAAACGTTCGGCCAGGAAGGCGGCCGGCCGGTAGGACAGCTCGCCGCGGGAGTCCTGGCCGCCGGCCAGGACGAGCCGGTCGGTCAGCGTCGCCAGGTGTGCGGTGTCCGGGGCGTAGGACATGAAGGGGGCCACGATCTGCCCGACGAAGTACGGCAGGTTGGCCATGGTCTGCTCGGCCCGCGCCGCGGCCTGCGGCGGAAGCTTCATCTCAGGCTGGGGTTCGGAGGCGCTGCCGTCCTTCCTGAGGCCCGCGGCGAACACGGCCATCGCCGGCATGAGCCCCTCGGTACGGAACGTCTCCTGTACGCGTGCGACGAGCGCGCGGTGTTCGGCGGCGTCCGGCAGGACCTCCACCACCGGCGGCTCGTGCGCCACGACGCGTGCGAGGCGTTCGGGGTGGGTGGTGAGCAGGTGCAGGGCGGCGATCGCACCCGAGCTGATGCCGAGCACCCGGGCGGGTTCGCCGGGCGACAGCAGCTCCAGCATCCGGAACGCGTCGTCGGCGTGCTCGGCCACGTGCTGCTCGGCCCCGGGGTCGTCCAGCACGCTACGGGACATGCCGCGCGGGTCGTAGGTCGCGACGGTGTGTGTGGCGGCCAGCTCGTCGGCGATGCCGTCCAAAGAGGCCGCGCCGCCCGCTCCGCCGGGTATGAGCAGCAGCAGCGGTCCCTGGCCGCGCACTTCATAGTGCAGAGTCGCGCCGTTAACGCGCAGGCTGCCGGTGGTCGGGCCGGTCATGTTTGGTCTCCTTCTCGGGTTTCGCGGGGCGAGGGCCAGTGCGTCAGGGCGGTGTGGAGGGCGTCGAGGGCGCGGACCCAGGAGTCCTGCGGCGACCGTTCATGCGCGAAGCCGCCGGCGGCTTCCAGGGCGACGAAGCCGTGGAACGTACTGCGCAGCAGCCGAACCGCGTCGGTCAGGTCGGGTTCGGCCAAGCCGTAACCGCGCAACATGCCATAGGTCAGCTCGACCGCGCGTCGCGGCCCGGGGGCGTTCGCGGCCAGTGCGGGGTCGATCTTCAGCGGCAGCTGCGTCGCCATGTAGCGGCCGGGATGGGCGGCCGCGTACTCCCGCCAGGCGTCGGCGAACGCGACCAGCGCGTCCTTGCCCGCGAGGCCGGCGATCGCCTCCGCGATACGGATGGTCTTCTCGTCCGCCGCCAGCAGCGCGATCCGCCCGCGCAGGTCGTCCAGGCCGCGTACGTGCGTATACAGACTCGCGTCCTTCACACCGAGCCGCCGCGCCACCTGCGACATGGTGACCTGGTCGAGTCCGACCTCGTCCGCCAGCTCGGCGCCTGCGAGCGTCACTCGGTCCGCCGTTAGTCCGGCTCGTGCCATGTGCCTGCTCCCTTACCATTAGCTAGGCGCTCTAGGTTATTCCTAGGGCTACTAAGTTATACCTAGGAGCCCTAGGTATAACTTATGGTCCCTAGGCCCGGCAACGGGTTTAGGCAGCCCACAGTCGTGCGTGGCCTGCGTTGTGGCGCGGTGAGGGAATAGCCCCGTAGTCGCGGGGATCGCTTGCGAAGGCGGCGTTCGGTAACGCAGGGGGTGGGGGCCGTACGCGCGGGGACCACTTGAAGGTGGCGCCGAAGAAGGTCGCCGACATGGGAACACCCCCGCACCCGCGGGGACCACTAGCCCAGCAGGATCCGGCGGCGCACGGTGCCGGGAACACCCCCGCCCCCGCGGGGACCACATGATGACCGGGCCGTCGTGCCTGCGCAGGGTGGGAACACCCCCGCCCCCGCGGGGACCACCTGCTCATGCGGAGAGAGGTCTCCGCGGTCCGCGGAACACCCCCGCCCCCGCGGGGACCACCGGCCGCCACCAGTGACTTTGTCAGGCGAGGCAGCGGTTTTTGCTTACTTTCATCGATGCCTCGGTGGTCTCGCTGTCTCGCTGCGCAACGTGCAAGGCGTCACGTCCCGTACCGATCCCACAACTGCGGAAAGCGTTCCGCCAGCACGCGATCGTCGTCCAGGTCCAGGTAGGTGCCGAGGGGCTCGCGGGGCTGGGGTGGTAGGCCGAGGTCGGGGATTTCGGCGCCGGTGAGTTGTTCGTACGCCTCGTCCGCCGCGTACCCGAGTTCCTCCGCGTCGCCGTCCACCTCGTCGTCGAACGCGTCCAGCAGGTCGGCGAGGTGGTCGGGGTCGTGCACGGCGCCCTCGAAGACTTCCCGGCCCTGGCCGATCAGCCAGCTGCGGAAGTTGTCGAAGGCGTCGTCGCTCGCGCCGCCGAGCAGGATGCCGGCCGCGGCCCACAGATCCCAGGTGTAGGCGCGGCTGTCCCGGGACTCGAAGTGCCGGGCGAAGTCCACCACCGAGTCGGGGTCGAGTGCCACCAGTCGTTCGACGAGCGCGTCCGCCTGCTCCTCCGGGTCGCCTTCGGCGGCCTCGCGGGAGCTGTCGATCAGCTGCCAGAACTCCGTCTCGTCCATCACGGGTACAGCATCGTTCCTGCCGCACGGCGCCGCACGCGGAGTGCCCCAGATGCGACGGTGTCGTTATCCGCGGCCCCTCGCGCGGAAAAGCGGACACAAGGTGTCGGGTTTCGGCGAGAGGGTCGTGGCATGACAGAAGGAGAACACACCATGGCCGAGGCAGGCAGCCCGCGGGGACCGCTCACCGGGAAGGTCGCGCTGGTCGCCGGCGCCACGCGTGGCGCGGGCCGGGCGATGGCGGTGGAGCTGGGCCGGGCCGGTGCCACGGTCTATGTCACCGGCCGTACGACCAGGGAGCACGTCAGTGAGGTCGGCCGGGCGACGGAGACGATCGAGGAGACCGCGGAGCTGGTGACGGCGGCGGGAGCGGCGGGAGCGGCGGCCCGGAGGGAGGACGAGCGGAGGCAAGGCGAGCGGAAGGAAGGCGAGCGGAAGGGGGCGAACCGGCCGGTGGCACGGGCGTCGCCGTGCCGACGGACCATCTGGATCCGGTGGCGGTACGGGCGCTGACCGAGCGCATCGACCGTGAGCAGGGGCGGCTGGACATCCTCGTCAACGACCTGTGGGGCGGGGACGTGCATGTCGAGTGGGGCAAGAAGATGTGGGAGCACGACCTGGAGAAGGGGCTGCGGGTGCTGCGGCTCGGGGTGGAGAGCCACATCATCACCAGCAGTTACGCGCTGCCGCTGCTGATCCGCCGGCCCGGCGGGCTGCTGGTGGAGGTGACGGACGGTACGGAGGAGTTCAACCGGCGCTATCGGGAGCCTTTCTACTACGACCTGGCCAAGAGCGGGCCGATCCGGATGACGAAGGGGCTGGCGCAGGAACTCCCGGAGTACGGCTGCACGGCGGTGTGCCTGACGCCGGGCTGGTTGCGGTCGGAAGCCATGCTGGACACCCACTTCAAGGTCACCGAGGAGGACTGGCGGGCGGGCTGCGAGCAGAACCCGCACTTCGCGATCTCCGAGACACCGGTGTTCGTCGGGCGGGCGCTGGCGGCGCTGGCCGCCGACCCGGACGTGGCCCGCTTCAACGGGCAGGCGCTTTCCAGCGGCGGTCTGGCGAAGGAGTACGGCTTCACGGACGTGGACGGGTCGGCGCCGGACGCCTGGCGCTACATCACCGAGGTCGAGCAGGCGGGGAAGCCGGCGGACACGGCCGGGTATCGGTAGCGGCACCGGTACCGGCACGGGTACCGCACGGGCGGCCGCGTCTCACGGCTCCCCGTGCGACCCGTACAGCCCGTGCATGCGCGCCGCCGCGGCGGCGAACCGTTCCCGCAGCTCCGGCGGGCCGAGCACCTCCGCCTCCGGGCCGAGGCCGAGCAGCTGGCTGTAGGCGACGTCCAGGGACTCGACGGGCAGGGTGACGGTGGTCCGGCCCTGCTCGTCGGGTTCGCCCGCCGCGGTTAGGGCCTCCTCGGCGCCGGCGCGGTCGGTGACGTGCCGTAGCCGGCGGGTGCCCGTCGGTGTCAGCCGTACGACGACCTCGTCCCGCAGGATCGAGCGGGCGAACTGGGCGGCCCGCTCCGCCCAGAAGGCGGGCAGGTCGAAGTCCGGGCCGCGGGTGAAGCGGTCGTCGAGGGGCGTGACGGAGGTGAAGCGGTCGATGCGGTACACGCGCATGTCCGTGCCGGACCGGGCCGCGAGGTACCAGACGCCTGCCTTGAGCACCAGGCCGTACGGCTCCAGCTCGCGCTCCACCTCGGTGTCCGTGCGGCGGTAGCGGGTGGCGATGCGCCGGTCGTCCCAGACCGCGTCCGCGACGGCGGGCAGCAGCGCAGGAGTGGCCGGTTCGCGGTACCAGGCGGGGGCGTCGAGGTGGAAGCGCTGGGCGGCGCCGTCCGCGGCGTCCCGCAGTTCGGGCAGCAGCGCGGCGGAGACCTTGAGGCGGGCGGCGGAGGCGGCGTCGGCGAGGCCCATGTCGCGCAGCGCGGCGGGCACACCGGACAGGAACAGTGCCTCGGCCTCGCTGCGGCCGAGGCCGGTGAGCCGGGTGCGGTAACCGCCGATGAGACGGTAGCCGCCGGCCCGGCCGCGGTCCGCGTAGACGGGTACCCCGGCCTCGGAGAGGGAGAGTACGTCGCGGGCGACCGTACGCTCCGACACCTCCAGCTCCCGCGCCAGTTCGGCGCCGGTCATGGACGGGCGGGACTGGAGCAGCAGCACCATTTTGATCAGCCGGGCAGCGCGCATGGCTGCATCATGCCGCGCGAAGGCGCGGCCCGGCGCACGTCCGTTGTTCCCGTGCGCGAGGAAGATCCCGTGCGGAGACCCCGGGCGCGGTTCAGGTGGTCTCCGCACGGGAGCGGGGGGCGCCGGCCGGAGCCGGCGCGAGGGGACGCGGCGGGCGGACCTCCCGCCGCGTCCCGAGGGCCTACAGGCCGTACCGCTCCTTGGCCTCCTTGACCGTCTCCGCCTTCACGTCGCCGCGGCGGGCCAGCGCGGCCAGTGCCTGCACGACGACCGACTGGGCGTCGACGCCGAAGTGGCGGCGGGCCGCCTCGCGGGTGTCGGAGAGGCCGAAGCCGTCGGTGCCGACCGAGGTCCAGTCCTGCTCGACCCACGGGGCGATCTGGTCCGGTACGGCCCGCATCCAGTCGCTGACCGCGACGACCGGGCCGGGGGCGCCGGCCAGCGCGCGGGTCACGTACGGGACGCGGTCCTCGCCGTCCAGGCGGGCCGCGTCGCACTCCAGTGCGTCGCGGCGCAGCTCCGTCCAGGACGGGGCCGACCAGATGTCCGCCGCCACGCCCCAGTCGCGGGCCAGGATCTCCTGGGCCTCCAGGATCCAGTGGATGGCGGTGCCGGAGGCCAGCAGCTGGAGGCGGGGTGCGTCGGCAGCGGCGGGCTCGGCCTCCTTGAAGCGGTAGAGGCCCTTGAGGATGCCCTCCTCGACGCCCTCCGGCATGGCGGGCTGCACCTTGGTCTCGTTGTAGACCGTGAGGTAGTAGAAGACGTCCTCCGCGTCCGGACCGTACATCCGGCGCAGGCCCTCCTTGACGATCACCGCGACCTCGTACGCGAACGCCGGGTCGTAGGAGAGCGCCGCCGGGTTGGTGGAGGCGATCAGGTGCGAGTGGCCGTCCGCGTGCTGGAGGCCTTCGCCGGTCATCGTCGTACGGCCGGCCGTGGCGCCGATGACGAAGCCGCGGCCCAGCTGGTCGGCGAGCGCCCAGAACTGGTCGGCGGTGCGCTGCCAGCCGAACATCGAGTAGAAGATGTAGAACGGGATCATCGGTTCGCCGTGGGTGGCGTACGAGGTCGCCGCCGCGGTGAAGTCGGCCAGCGAACCGGCCTCCGTGATGCCCTCGTTGAGGATCTGGCCGTCCTTGGCTTCCTTGTAGTACAGGAGCTGGTCGCGGTCGACCGGGTCGTAGGTCTGGCCGACGGGGGAGTAGAGCCCGGCGGACGGGAACAGCGACTCCATGCCGAAGGTACGGGCCTCGTCGGGCACGACCGGCACCCAGCGCTTGCCGGTCTCCTTGTCCCGCATCAGGTCCTTGACCAGGCGGACGAACGCCATGGTGGTGGCGATCTCCTGCGAGCCGGAGCCCTTCTTCAGGGCGTCGAACGCCTTGTCGGAGGGCATCGGCAGCGGCTTGGCGACGACCTTGCGGGCCGGGGCCGGGCCGCCGAGGGCCGCGCGGCGCTGGCGCAGGTACTCCATCTCGGGGGAGTTCTCGTCCGGGCGGGCGTAGGGCACCACGTCCGCGTCCAGGGCGCTGTCCGGGATGGGCAGCTCCAGGAGGTCTCGCATGGCGCGGAACTGCTCGCCGGTGAGCTTCTTCATCTGGTGGTTGGCGTTACGGGACTCGAAGCCCTCGCCGAGGGTGTAGCCCTTGACGGTCTGCGCCAGGATGACGGTCGGCGCGCCCTTGTGCTCGACGGCGGCCTTGTACGCGGCGTACACCTTGCGCGGCTCGTGGCCCGCGCGGGAGGTCTGGAACAGCTCCAGCAGCTTGGCGTCCGACAGGCCCTGGGCGATGCGGCCCAGCGCCGGGTCCGAGCCGAAGAAGTGCTCGCGCAGGTAGGCGGCGTCGCGGGTGGCGTACGTCTGGAACTGCGCGTCGGGGGTCTCGCGCAGGCGGCGCAGCAGGGCGCCGTCGGTGTCCTGCGCGAAGACCTCGTCCCAGGCCTGGCCCCACAGGGACTTGATGACGTTCCAGCCCGCGGCGCGGAACTGGGCCTCCAGCTCCTGCACGATCTTGAAGTTGGGGCGGACCGGGCCGTCCAGGCGCTGGAGGTTGCAGTTGATGACGAAGGTCAGGTTGTCCAGGCCCTCGCGGCCGGCCAGTGCCAGTGCGGCCGTCGACTCGGGCTCGTCCATCTCGCCGTCACCGAGGAACGCCCAGACGTGCGAGTTGGCGGTGTCCTTGATGCCGCGGTGCTCCAGGTAGCGGTTGAAGCGCGCCTGGTAGATCGCGGAGAGCGGGCCCAGGCCCATGGAGACGGTGGGGAACTCCCACAGCCAGGGCAGGCGCCGCGGGTGCGGGTAGGAGGGCAGGCCGTCGCCGGCCGCCTCCTGGCGGAAGCGGTCGAGCTGGTCCTCGGTGAGGCGGCCTTCGAGGAAGGCGCGGGCGTAGATGCCGGGGAGGCGTGGCCCTGGATGTAGAGCTGGTCGCCACTCCCGTCGGCTTCCTTGCCGCGGAAGAAGTGCTGGAAGCCGGTCTCGTAGAGCCAGGCCGCCGAGGCGAAGGTGGCGATGTGGCCGCCGAGGCCGAGGCGGGAGCCGCGGGTGACCATGGCGGCCGCGTTCCAGCGGTTCCACGCCGTGATCCGGGCCTCCATCGCCTCGTCGCCCGGGAACTCGGGCTCGGCGGAGGTCGGGATGGTGTTGACGTAGTCGGTTTCGAGCGGCGCGAGGCCGGGGGCACCGGTGTGCTCCACGGCGCGGCGCATCAGGTAGGCGGCGCGGTGCTCCCCTGCCGCCTTCGTGACGGCGTCCAAGGACTCGCGCCACTCGGCCGTCTCCTCCGGGTCGCGGTCCGGGACCTGGTCGAGCTGGCTGTACGGCATACGTACGGGATCGGGCATGGGTGGCCCCTTTCCGGACGGAGGAGGGAGGTGCGATGAGTGCTTTGGCAGGCAGGGGTCGCGCCCCACGTATGACGATACGCCTCTGATCGATGATCGATCAATGCAGGGTGAAGGAAAAACCGCAGGTCGGCACGGGGTGCCAGCCTTTCGGGCACGGGGTGCCAGACTGCCTGCGGCTCCGAATCGAAGGGGGAGGGGTCCTGACCTGCGCGTCAGACCCTGGGCGCGCAGCTCAGTACGTGGGTCTTCAGCAGCTCGCCGATCCTCGGGTCGCGCCGCCGGAACGCGTCCACGATCTCCTGGTGGTCCCGCGCGTGCGACCGCGGCTCCGGGCTGAACCAGCGGATCGAGAGCGTCGTCCACACCTCGACCCCCAGCGACTCCCAGGTGTGCAGCAGGACGGCGTTACGGGCGGCGCGCACGATCTCGCGGTGGAAGGCCACGGTGTGCCGCACCTGTGCCTCACCGTCGCCGTGCCGGTCCGCCTCGCACAGAGCCGCCACCTCGCGGTCCAGCGCCGCGCAGTCCTCGGCCAGCCGCCCGGCGGCCAGTTCGGCGGCCACCTGCTCCAGGCCGGCCCGTACCGGGTAGCTCTCCTTGAGGTCGTCCGCGGTCAGATTCCGTACCCGTACGCCCTTGTTCGGAGCCGATTCGATCAGCTGGAGCGACTCCAGCTCGCGCAGCGCCTCCCGTACGGGCGTCTGGCTGACCTCCAGCTCGACCGCGATCCGCCGCTCCACGATCCGCTCACCGGGCTGCCAGCGGCCGCTGACGATCCCTTCCAGGATGTGCTCGCGGATCTGCTCGCGGAGCGAATGGACGACGGGCGGGGTCATGACGTGCTCCTTCAGAGCGTGCGGCAGACGGCGGCCGGGGTCCCGCACCGGAAGGCGGTACGGGAGACCACCGCAGGACGGCCATTATCCGTGCAACGAAAACGGGTCGGCCCCGGCTCGTACGAACTTGTACGAACCGGGGCCGACCCTGCACACCTACGCGGTGGCTACCGTGTTCAGAGACCGATCTCGGTCTCGAACTCGCCGGCCTCCAGGATCTGCTTGACCGTCGTCAGGTAACGGGCCGCGTCGGCACCGTCCACCAGGCGGTGGTCGTAGGAGAGCGCCAGGTAGGTCATGTTGCGCACGGCGATGGTCTCGCCCAGCTCCGGGTGGTCGACGACCACCGGGCGCTTGACGGTGGCGCCGATGCCCAGGATGCCGACCTGGTTCGGGGGCACGATGACCGTGTCGAACAGCGCACCGCGCGAGCCGGTGTTGCTGATCGTGAAGGTCGCGCCCGACATGTCGTCCGGGCTGATCTTGTTGGTGCGGACCTTGCCGGCCAGCTCCGCGGTCTTACGGGCGATGCCGGCGATGTTCAGGTCGCCCGCACCCTTGATGACCGGGGTCATCAGGCCCTTCTCCGCGTCCACCGCGATACCGACGTTCTCGGTGTCGAAGTAGGTGATCGTGCCCTCGTCCTCGTTGATCCGGGCGTTGACGACCGGGTGGGCCTTCAGCGCCTGGACAGCGGCCTTGACGAAGAACGGCATCGGCGAGAGCTTGACGCCCTCACGCTGCGCGAAGGCGTCCTTGGCCTTGTTGCGCATCCGCATGATCTTGGTGATGTCCACCTCGACCACGGAGGTCAGCTGCGCCTGGCCGTGCAGGGCCTTCATCATGTTGTCGCCGATGACCTTGCGCATCCGCGGCATCTTGACGGTCTGGCCGCGCAGCGGGGAGGCCTCGATGGCCGGAGCCGTCGACTTGGCGGCAGCGGCCGGGGCGGCGGCAGGCGCGGCCTGCTGCTTGGCGGCCTCGGCGGCGGCGACGACGTCCTGCTTGCGGATACGGCCGCCGACGCCGGTGCCCTTGACCGAGCCCAGGTCCACGCTGTTCTCCTGGGCCAGCTTGCGGACCAGGGGGGTGACGTACGCGGCGTCCGCCTCACCCGCGGCCGGGGCCGGGGTGACGGGCGCGGCGGCCGGAGCCGGCGCCGGGGCCGGAGCGGCCGGGGCCGGGTCCGGGGCGGGGGTGGTGACCTGCTGCGGCGCGGAGGCCGAGGGGGCCTGCGGAGCCGGAGCCTCCTGCTTGGGGGCCTCCTGCTTCGGGGCTTCCTGCTTCGGGGCCTCCTGGGCGGGGGCCGGAGCCGGGGCGGCGGGGGCCTCGGCCTCAGCCGGAGCAGCACCCTTCGCACCGATGACGGCGAGCTTGGCGCCGACCTCGGCGGTCTCGTCCTCGCCCACCAGGATCTCCAGCAGGGTGCCGGCGGTGGGGGCGGGGATCTCGGTGTCGACCTTGTCGGTGGAGACCTCCAGCAGCGGCTCGTCCTCGGCCACCTCCTCGCCGACCTCCTTGAGCCAGCGGGTGACGGTGCCCTCGGTCACGCTCTCGCCGAGCGCGGGGAGGACGACGTCGGTACCCTGGGCGCCGCCGGCGGGGGCCGCGGGGGCCTCCTGCTGGGGGCTTCCTGGGCGGGGGCCGCAGCGGGCTCCGGCTGCGCCGGGGCCTCCTCGGCCGGTGCCTCGGCCTGCGCCGGGGCGGAGTCGGCCGCGGGGGCGCCGCTGCCGTCGTCGATGATGGCCAGCTCGGCGCCGACCTCGACGGTCTCGTCCTCGGCCACCTTGATGGAGGCCAGCACGCCGGCGGCGGGGGCGGGGATCTCGGTGTCGACCTTGTCGGTCGACACCTCCAGCAGGGGCTCGTCGGCCTCTACGCGCTCACCCTCGGCCTTCAGCCAGCGGGTGACGGTGCCCTCGGTGACGCTCTCGCCGAGCGCCGGAAGGGTTACGGAAACCGCCATGGTTTCTCTTGCTCCTTACAGAAAAGTGCGGATGTGGTCGCGCCCGGACCGGGATCAGTCGTGGGAGTGCAGAGGCTTGCCGGCCAGGGCCAGGTGGGCCTCGCCGAGCGCCTCGTTCTGCGTCGGGTGCGCGTGGATGAGCTGCGCAACCTCGGCCGGCAGGGCCTCCCAGTTGTAGACCAGCTGGGCCTCGCCGACCTGCTCGCCCATGCGGTCACCGACCATGTGGACGCCGACCACGGCACCGTCCTTGACCTGGACGAGCTTGATCTCGCCCGCGGTCTTGAGGATCTTGCTCTTGCCGTTGCCCGCGAGGTTGTACTTCAGGGCGACGACCTTGTCGGCACCGTACAGCTCCTTGGCCTTCGCCTCGGTGATGCCCACCGAAGCGACCTCGGGGTGGCAGTACGTCACGCGCGGCACGCCGTCGTAGTCGATCGGCACGGTCTTGACGCCGGCCAGCCGCTCCGCCACCAGGATGCCCTCGGCGAAGCCGACGTGCGCGAGCTGGAGGGTCGGGACGAGGTCACCGACGGCCGAGATGGTCGGCACGTTGGTCTGCATGTACTCGTCGACCAGGACGTAGCCGCGGTCCATGGCGACCCCGGCCTCCTCGTAGCCCAGGCCCTGGGAGACCGGGCCGCGGCCGATGGCGACCAGCAGCACCTCGGCCTCGAAGGACTTGCCGTCGGCCAGCGTGACCTTGACGCCGTCCTGGGTGTACTCGGCCTTGTCGAAGAAGGTGCCCAGGTTGAACTTGATGCCGCGCTTGCGGAAGGCCCGCTCCAGCAGCTTGGAGCTGTTCTCGTCCTCGACCGGGACGAGGTGCTTGAGGCCCTCGACGATGGTCACGTCGGTGCCGAAGGACTTCCACGCGGAGGCGAACTCGACGCCGATGACGCCGCCGCCCAGCACGATCGCGGACTTCGGCACGCGGTCCAGCTTCAGCGCGTGGTCCGAGGAGATGATGCGGTCGCCGTCGATGGTCAGGCCCGGCAGGGACTTCGGCACGGAGCCGGTCGCCAGCAGGACGTGGCGGCCCTGGACGCGCCGGCCGTCGACGTCGACGGAGGTGGGGGAGGACAGCCGGCCCTCACCCTCGATGTAGGTCATCTTGCGGGAGGCGACCAGGCCCTGCAGCCCCTTGTACAGGCCCGAGATGACCTCGTCCTTGTACTTGTGGACGCCCTCGATGTCGATGCCGTCGAAGGTGGCCTTGACACCGAACTGCGCGGCTTCGCGGGCCTGGTCCGCGATCTCGCCGGCGTGCAGCAGGGCCTTGGTGGGGATGCAGCCGTTGTGCAGGCAGGTGCCGCCGAGCTTGTTCTTCTCGATCAGGGCGACGTCCAGGCCCAGCTGCGCCCCGCGCAGGGCAGCGGCGTAACCACCGCTACCGCCTCCGAGGATCACTAGGTCGAAAACGGTGCTGGCGTCGTTCGCCACGTCACGTCCTCCATGCATGGGTACGCCGGAGCCGGTCGTCGGTGACCGGGCGGCGGCTGTTGATCGGCCGCTTCTTGGATCGGCCCTGGGTAAGGGGGCCCTGTCCTGCCAAGAACCCATCTTCGCACTTGTTGAACGCGACCGGGACGGCGGGCCGGGCTGTGGGACGGCACGACGGCCGTTCCGGGGGTTGCGCGTGCGGTTACCAAGGCGTACGGGTGTACGGATTTCGTCGAGGGCGAACACGCGCGTACGGCCCCGGGCGCCGGGCCCGGGGCCGTACCGACAAAGCGGGAGCAACCGCGACAGGGTCAGCCGAGGTCGCCGTCCGCGGTGTGCTCGGCCAGCCGCACCAGGGTGCGGACCGCGGAGCCGGTGCCACCCTTGGGGGTGTAACCGAAGGGCGCGCTCTCGTGGAAGGCCGGGCCGGCGATGTCCAGGTGCGCCCAGGTGATGCCCTCGCCCACGAACTCCTGGAGGAAGACGCCGGCCAGCAGGCCGCTGCCCGCCCGCTCGCCCACGTTCTTCAGGTCGGCCACCGGGGAGTCCATGCTCCGGCGCAGCTCGGACGGCATCGGCATCGGCCAGGACGGCTCGCCGGCCTCCTCCGAGATCTCGTGCAGGCTCGCCCGGAAGGCGTCGTCGTTGGCCATGATCCCGAAGGTCCGGTTGCCCAGCGCCATCACCATCGCGCCGGTCAGCGTCGCGACGTCCACGATCGCGTCGGGCCGCTCCTCCGAGGCGCGGGTCAGCGCGTCGGCCAGCACCAGGCGGCCCTCGGCGTCGGTGTTCAGCACCTCGACGGTCTTGCCGTTGTACATGGTCAGCACGTCGCCGGGGCGCATCGCGTTGCCCGAGGGCATGTTCTCGGCGAGCGCCAGCCAGCCGGTGACGTTGACCCGCAGGCCCAGCCGGGCGGCGGCCACGACCGCGGCGAACACCGCGGCGGCGCCGCTCATGTCGCACTTCATGGTCTCGTTGAAGCCGGCCGGCTTCAGGGAGATGCCGCCCGAGTCGTAGGTGATGCCCTTGCCGACGAACGCCAGGGTCTTTTCGGCCTTCGGGTGGGTGTAGGCGATCCGCACCAGCCGCGGCGGGTTCTCCGAGCCCTGGCCGACGCCCGTCAGGCCGCCGTAGCCGCCCTTCTTCAGGGCCTTCTCGTCCAGCACCTCGGCCTTGAGGCCGAACTCCTTCGCGGCGGCCTGGGCCTGCGCGGCGAAGGCCTTCGGGGTGAGGTCGTTGGAGGGGTGTTGATCAGGTCGCGGGCGCGGTTGACCTCGGCGGCCAGCGTCTCGGCGCGCTCGGCGGCGGCCTTGAAGGCCTTGTCGCGCGGCTTGCCGCCGAGGATCGCGATCTCGGCCAGCGGCGCCTTGCCGTTGCCCTCGGCCTTCTTGCCGCCGCGGGCGGTCTTCGCGTCGCCGTTGCCGCTGCGGTACGCCGTGAAGGTGTACGCGCCGAGCAGGGCGCCCTCGGCGATCGCCGCGGTGTCCCCGGCGTCGCCGACGGGCAGCGCGAAGGCGGCCTTCCTGGTGCCGGCCAGGGCGCGGGCGGCGGCGCCGGCGGCGCGGCGCAGCACCTCGGGGTCGTACTCCTCGTCGCCGGCCGGGGCGTCGCCCAGGCCGACCGCCAGGACGACCGCCGCCTTCAGGCCGGAGCCGGCCGGCAGCTTGGTGACCTCGCCCTCGGCACCGCTCGCGCCGAGGGTCTCCAGGACGGCGGCGAGCCCGCCGTCGAACGCCTTGTCCACGGCTTCGGCGCCGGGGGCCAGTACGACGCCCTTGGCGTCCTTGGCCACGCCGACGACAACGGTGTCCGCACGCAACGTCGCGGCGGAGGATGTGCTGAGGGTCAGTGCAGTCACGGTGATGAGAGTCCTGTTCCGTCCGGTTGTCCGTTCGCGCCGAGGGCGCTGCTGCGGCCGAGCCTACGCTCGGGGGCGCCGGACGTAACCGCTTGATGCCGTACCGGCCCGTCCCGTCACATCTGCATCACGTGCCTCAATCGCCCCAACTCCGCCGTGCGTCAGGGGAGTTGCCGGTTCCGCCGCGCTCCGGGCCCGCCCGCACGCGAGGTCCTGTCGTCAATCTCCGTGCGTCGAATGAGACGTGCGTCACAGTAGTGGCGACTGCGGGATAGACGGACGTGAACCTTCGCATGATGTGCACGAGCCTGCCCGGTACCGCTTCCGGCAGCAGGGGGACTTCCGGGGGAAGGGACTGCGCCCATGGGCAGCAACGGCATGCCGGCCGCCGGACCGGCCAAGGTTTTGACCGCGTTAGCCGCAGCGATGATCACGGCACTGCCACTGGTGGTGAGCACCCCCGCCGCCGCGCGGACCGCGCCCGCGGTGACGGACGGGGTGCCCCGGATCGACCTGCGGGTCCTGGTCGTGAGCGACGGCGGTGAGTCCACCGACGCGATCGTCGCCGAACTGCGCGGCCAGGGTGTCCCGTACACCACCGTCGATCTGACGAGCCCGGGCCGCCCGGTGATCGACGCGGCGTTCCTCAGTGACACCGTGGACGGCCGGCCGCGCGCCAGGTTCCAGGGCGTCGTACTGCCGAACGACAATCCGTTCGGCACCGCCGCCTCCACGGAGCTGGCCGCCCTGAAGGCGTACGAGACCACGTACCAGATCCCGCAGGTGGACGCGTACACCTACGCCCGGCCCGATGTCGGCCTGCGCACGCCCGACGACGGCGGTTACGCCGGGGTGCTGGACGGCTTCGCCACCCGCACCACCGCCGCGGGCAAGGCGGGCCCCTTCGGCTACCTCAAAGGCGCGGTGCCCTTCGAGGACGCCGACCCGCAGGCCTCCGAGAGCTACGGCTACGTCGCGCAGCCGCTCGCCGACCCGCCCGCCGGGGCCACGTTCACGTCTTACCTGGACGCGGCGGTGCCGGGCACCTCCGCGCGCGGCTCGCTGATCGGCGAGTACGCCCGCGACGGCCGCCGCGAACTGGTCGTCACCTTCGCGCAGAACCGCTACCAGCAGCAGTTCCGGCTGCTCGCCCGCGGCATCGTGGACTGGCTCACCCAGGGCGTCCACCTGGGCCAGAGCCGTAACTACTTCTCCGTCCAGGTCGACGACGTCTTCGCCCCGGACGCCCGCTGGGACGTCGAGAACAACTGCACCCCCGGCGACTTCGACTGCCCCTCCGGCGTCCCGGACACCACCCCGATCCGGATGAGCGAGGCGGACGCCGCGTACGCCGCCCAGTGGCAGCGGGAGAGCGGCTACCGGCTGGACATGGTCTACAACGCGGGCTCCGGCGAGGAGTGGAAGGCGGAGCACGGCGGGGTGGACGCGATGGCCGACCGGCTGCTCGCCGACAAGGACGCGTTCCGCTGGGTCAACCACACCTGGACCCACCCCTTCCTCGGCTGTGTCCAGGACACCTCGACCGTGCCCTGGCGCTGCGCCAAGGACTGGCTCGGCAACACCCGGTGGACCAGCCGCGACGAGATCACCGGCGAGATCGAGAAGAACCACGCCTGGGGCGTGGCCAAGGGGCTGGAGGTGGACCCGGCGGAGCTGGTCACCGGCGAGCACTCCGGTCTGAAGTCCCTGCCGCAGCAGCCGCAGGACAACCCCAACCTGGCGCCCGCGCTCGCCGCCACGGGCGTCAAATGGCTGGCGAGCGACAACTCGCGGGAGTCCGCGCAGCGTCCGGCGGGTGCGGCGCTGACCGTGCCGCGCTATCCGATGAACGTGTACTACAACGTGGGCAAGGCGGCCGAAGAGGTCGACGAGTACAACTGGATCTACACGAGCAAGGCCGACGGCGGCAGCGGGATCTGCGAGACCGACCCCCACTCCACCTGCATGCCGGCGCCGCTGCCGACGGACACCGGCTACGCCTCGCACATCGTCCCGCAGGAAGCGCGGACCGCCCTCGGGCATGCTCTGGCCAACGATCCGCGGCCGCACTACATCCACCAGTCGAACCTCGCCGAGGACCGGATCGCCTACCCGGTTCTGGACAAAGTTCTGGCCGACTATCGGGGGTTCTTCGAGGACAGCACCCCGGTCGTCAACCAGCGCCACCGGGGCATCGGACGCGAGATGCAGCAGCGTGCGGCCTGGCAGAAGGCCCTGGACGACGGTTCGGTGACGGCGTACAGAATTGGCGACGTTGTCACCGTCACGTCGCCGGACGGGGTGGCCGCTGCGGCTACGATGCCCGACGGGACCAGAAAGCAATTCGCCGACGGGACCGCGGAATTCGGCGAACGCTACGCCGGACGGGTATCGGAGTGGGCCACAGCGCAGTCGCCCGGAGCAGCCATCACACTCAAGCTTCCGACAACCGCCTGACACGTCCCCGGCTCCGCCCGGCCCGCGCACCCGGCCGGGCGCGCCGGGACCGGGCGGCCGGTGTCCGCCCGCTTCCCGCCACCACCGCCGATGTCCCGCACCGAACCCTGCCCGCCCGCCACCGTCCCCGAGGGCGCCCGGCGGCCGTGCCCGCGCACCGCGGCACGCGCCCGGCCGCACCCGCGCCCGCGGACAGCGCCTCGCACCACCGCACGCCGCACCACGTCACCGCACGCCGCACCACAGTTCCCGCACCCGTACGCCTGTACGGACGCGCAGGTACGGACGCGTCCGCACAGGTGTCCCGCGGCCGTGCCCGCACCCCGGCGCCGGCCCACCGCACCCCCGCCCCCGCAGCACCGCACGCCCCCACGTCCCGCACCCGCACCCGTATGTCCCCGCACCCGCACGTCCCCGCACCCGTATGTCCCCGCACGTCAGCACGTGCACGCCCCCGCAGCTCCGCACGTGCGCCCCGCACCAGGCCGGCACGGCCGCCGGCCGCGACGCGCCCGCACGGTGCCCGCAGCACCGCGCCCGCGCGTTCCGTACCGCTCCACTCAGCACTCACTCCCGGGGGGATTTCGCCATGAACGCAACCCTGTACGAGGTCGGCAGCCCACATCACCGGCCCGACGACGCGCCGCAGCCCGGCAGGCACGTCACCATGCTCACCGAGGGGACCTATCCGCACGTCCACGGCGGCGTCTCCACCTGGTGCGACCAGCTCGTACGGGGTATGCCCGAAGTCCGCTTCAACGTCATCGCGCTGACCGGCAGCGGCCGTGAGCCGGTGACCTGGGACCTGCCCGACAACGTCTACGCGCGCTCCTCCGTGCCCATGTGGGGTCCGCCGCCGGGCCGGCGCACCGCCGGGCTCTTCCGCGCGCGCGAGCGCCGCCGCTTCGTCGACATCTACGAGCGCTTCCTGCTGTCCATGCTGGACCCGCAGTCCTGCACCGACTTCGGCACCGAGCTGTACGCACTGGCCGCGCTGGCCCGCGAAGGACGCCTGAGCGCCGCGCTGCGCACCGAGTCCGCGCTGCGTTCCCTGATGTGGATCTGGACCCTGCCGCACGTCGCCACGCGTGCGGCCGGCCCCACCGTGCACGACGCGCTGACCGCCACCGACCTGCTCGAACACGCGCTGCGCCCGCTGTCCGTACGGGTGCCGGAGGACAGTGTCGCGCACGCGGTCAGCAACGGCCTGGCCTGCCTGCCCGCGCTGGCCGCGAAGAAGTTCGACGGCGTACCGTTCCTCCTCACCGAGCACGGGATATACCTGCGCGAGCGCTACCTCGGCTACCGCTCCGACGCCCAGCGCTGGCCCGTCAAGGCTCTGATGCTCGGCTTCTACCGGCAGCTGACCATCGAGAGCTACCGGGCCGCCGACCTGGTCACACCGTGCAACAAGTACAACAAGCGCTGGGAGGAGCGCGGCGGCACCCCGCCCGAGAAGCTCCGCACCGTCTACAACGGCGTCGACGTCCAGCAGTTCCCGCACGCCGAACGGGAGCCGGACGCTCCGACGCTGAGCTGGGCCGGGCGGATCGACCCGATCAAGGACCTGGAAACCCTCATCCGGGCCTACGCGTTGTGCCGCGCGGAGGTCCCCGACCTGCGGCTGCGCCTGTTCGGCGGGGTGCCGGCCGGCGGCGAGGCGTACAAGACCCGCTGCGAGAAGCTGGCCGCCTCGCTCGGGGTGACCGACGGGCTCAGCTGGGAGGGGCGTATCGACGACGTGGCCCGCGCCTACGCCGCCGGCAGCATCGTCATGCTCTCCAGCATCTCCGAAGGCTTCCCGTTCAGCCTGATAGAGGCCATGTCCTGCGGCCGCTCGACCGTCTCGACCGACGTCGGCGGAGTGCGCGAGGCGGTCGGCGACACCGGGCTCGTCGTACCGCCCCGCGAACCCGAGGCGATGGCCAAGGCCACCCTGGAACTGCTCAAGGGCGGCTGGGAGAAGCGGGCCGAACTCGGCAGCCGGGCCCGGCAGCGGGTCATCGACCAGTTCACCCTGCGCCGCTCCGTCGACGGCTTCCGCACCATCTACCGCGAACTCGACGGCGCGGGCCGGCAGGCCGCCGAGCAGCAGCAGGACCAGTGGACCCTCCAGCTGCGCGGGCCCTGGAACGCCCCCTCGCCGCCGACGGGGCCGGCTGGTGAGCGGATCCCTGTGGCTGGTGCCGGGGGAGGGCGGCAAGGACCGGGTGGACGACCTGCCGGACGTACCGCGACCCCGGCGCCCGCAGTGGGCCGCCCCCGACCCGGTCGACGAACTCGCCGGGCGGATGGGCGAGCTGATCGCCGCCGCCGTGCACCCCGACGAGATCGCCGCCGTCATCGAGTCCGACGGCATGAGCGACGACCAGATCAAACTCACCTACGGGCGCGAGAACTCCTTCGCCCTCGCCGAGGAGCTCTACGCACGGGTCCCGCGCGCCTACCCGGAACCGGACCGCGCGGTCACCGACCCCTGGCGGGTCAGCCTGCTCGGCTGCCTGCTGCGCGCCCTGGTCTTCGCCCTGCCGGGACTGGCCTACGTCGTCGGCTCCCACCTGCTGTCCGGCCCGCCGGACGCCCGCGGGCTGCCCGCGGGAACGATGCCGCTGCTCGCCGGGGCCCTGGCCGGCTGGGTCTGGAACCAGGCGCTCGCCCACCGCGCCTACTCCTGGCTCGGCCTGGGCGCCCGGCGGGCCGCCGCCCGGGCCCTGGCCGTCGGCGCGCCGCTCGGCGCGCTGGCGGGCGCGGCCGCCGCCTGGATCGTCGGCGCCGCCGACGCGGACGCGCCCGGTGCGGTGGCCTTCGCCGCGGGCCAGGCCGCCTACCTGGGCGCGGCCACCACGCTCCTCGTCTTCGGGCGGGAGCGGTGGCTGCTGTGCGCCCTGGCGCCGGTCGCGCTCGGCGCCGCGCTGATGGCGGTGTACGTGCCGCCGGACGCCGTACGGGCCGCGCTGCTCGTCCTGTCGCTCGGCGTCGCCGTCGCGCTGGCCGCCGTCACCGTCCTGCGCTGCCGCCGCGAGCCGCGGCAGGACGGGCCGGCGCCGCGAGCCGTGGCGTCCGTGCCGTACGGGGTCTTCGGGCTGGCCATCGGGGTGCTGGTGCTGCTCACGGCGCTCGGCGACGTGCTGCGGTACGGGGCCGAGGCCGAGGTCGCCGCGCCTGCCGCGGTGGCCCTCACGCTCAGCATGGGCCCGGCCGAATGGCTGCTGTACCGCTATCGCAGCCGGGCCGTCGCCGGGCTGCGTTCCAGCACCACCCCGGCCGGGTTCTGGCGCGCGACCTCCGGCGCGCTGGCCCGGTGCCTGGCCTCCTACCTCGTCGTACTCGCCGTCCTCGGCGGCGTCGGCAGCCTGGTGTGGCGGCAGGGGCCGCCGATGGACGCGGCACACGGCCTGGGACTGCTGTGCCTGGGCGTCGTGCTGTGGACCGCGCTCCTCCTCCAGGCGTTCGGGATGGTGCCGGTCGCGGCGGCGGTGTGCGGGGCGGCCGCGGCCGCCCAGACCGTGGTCCTGGTGGCCGGGCCGCTGTCCCCGGCCGTCGCCCAGCTCACGGTCTGCGGTGCCGCCGCGCTCGTCCTGGCCGCCGTGGGTTCGGCGTTACTGGGACGGGCCACGGCGCACCGCTGAGCTGCCACCGGAGCGGCGCCCAACCCCTCCGTAAATCCCCCTCTTGACCGGTAACGGGTACCGGGTCCGGGTGTCGTCGCGGGTGCTCGTATGCTCAGCGTCTCGTCCCATTTCCGACAGGAGCCCCCGAACCATGACCCGGCCGTCTTCGCGGCAGTCCCGTCCGGCCTCCCGCCGCCTGCTGGTCCCGCTCTACGAGCACCCGGCCGAACGCCCGGACGTCTGGCGGCGGCTGATCGCGGCGGCGCCGGATCTCTACGGTGTGGTGCTCAACCCGGCCAGCGGTCCCGGTACCGCCCCCGACCCGGAATTCGCCGCGGTCGCCGGGCGGTTACGGGAAGCGGGCGTACGCGTCCTGGGCTACACCGACACCGCTTACGGGCGCCGCCCGCACGCGGCCGTCGTCCAGGACCTGTTGCGTCACCGTGACTGGTACGGGGCCGACGGCGCCTTCTTCGACCAGGCCGCCGCCGAGGCCGGGCTGCTCGCGCACTACCGCCGTCTGGCGGTCGCCGCGCGCGCCGCCGGGGCCGGCACCGTGGTCCTCAACCACGGTCTCCATCCGCACCCCGGTTACCTCGACTTCGCCGACCTCCTGGTCACCTTCGAGAACACCTGGGCGGCGTACGAGAACGCCGAGGTCCCGGAGTGGACGGCCCACCACCCGCCCGAACGGTTCTGCCATCTCGTCCACGGCCTCCCCGCGACCTGCGCGGAGGCCGCCGCCGAGCTGGCACGGCGGCGTGGGGCCGCCGTGCACTGCGCCGTTCCCGGCACCGCGCCGCATCCTTGGGACGCCCTTCCCCCTTACTGGAGATCGCTCGATGACGCCCCCGCACTTCCGTACGAATCTCCTGCGCAAGAACCCCTGAGCAAGAATCTCCTGCGCAAGAGACGCCCTCTCTCCCTCTCCCTCCTTCTCGGCTCGCTGCTGCTCGTCACCACCGCCTGCTCCCAGACGCCGGCCGGCCCGGCCGGCGGTGACGCGAGCGCCGGCCCCGGCAGCTCGAACAGCGCCAGCCAGGCCAGCAGTTCGGGCAGCTCCGGAGGCGGCAAGTCCCGCACGATGTGGCACCCCAAGGTCGGCGTGGACTGGCAGTGGCAGCTCACCGGCAAGTTCGACCCGTCCGTCGACGCGCCGGTCTACGACATCGACGGTTTCAAGCAGGACGCCTCGGTCGTCGCCGACCTCCACAAGCGCGGCCGCAAGGTCATCTGCTACATCAGCGTCGGCGCCCACGAGGACTTCCGCCCGGACGCGTCCCGCTTCCCCAAGGACGTCATCGGCGAGGAGAACGGCTGGGAAGGCGAGAAGTGGCTCGACATCCGGCGCCTGGACGTGCTGCGCCCGCTGATGGCGAAGCGCTTCGACATGTGCCGTGACAAGGGCTTCGACGCGGTCGAGCCGGACAACGTCGACGGCTACAAGAACGAGACCGGCTTCGACCTGAAGGCAGAGGACCAGCTCGCCTTCAACCGCATGATCGCCGAGCTGGCCCACGACCGCGGCATGTCCGTCGGCCTCAAGAACGACCTCGACCAGATCCCCCAGCTCGTCGGCGACTTCGACTTCGCCGTCAACGAGCAGTGCGCCCAGTACGACGAGTGCGCCAAGATGACCCCCTTCATCAAGGCCGGCAAGCCCGTCTTCCACGTCGAGTACGAACTCCAGGCCGCCCAGTTCTGCTCCGCGACGAAGCGCCTGCACTTCAGCTCGTTGCAGAAGCGGAAGGACCTGGACGCCTGGCGCAAGGCCTGCTGACCCTGACACCGGGCCGGAAGGCGTGAAGCGGGTCCCCGCCCATCGCGGGGGTCCGCTTTCCGCTGTGCGGCCCTCAGCCCAGCGCCAGCACCACCACCGCCGTCAGCCCCGTCGTCTCCGCGACGGCGCCGAAGACGTCGCCGGTGATGCCGCCGAAGCGGTGGCGGCAGCGGCGCAGGGCCGCTTCTCCGACGGCGAGGGCGAGGAGGGCGGCCAGGGCGGCGTGGAGGGCGCCCCAGCCGCCCGAGTGGGTGCTGCCGAGGGCGGCGGAGAGGGCGATGACGACGGCGGCCGCGACGGCCGCCGCGGGCAGCGGCACCGTACCGGCCACGGCGGCGCCCAGCCCTCCGGGGCGGGCCGGGGGACGCCGGGGCGGGCGGCGAGGGTGAGGGCGCAGCGGGCGGTGACGGCCGAGACGAGGGCGGCCGCCGCGCCGGCTGCCCAGCCCTGTTCGTACAGGTGGGCGAGAGCGGCCACCTGGGCCAGCAGGGCGAAGAGCAGGGTGATGACGCCGAACGGGCCGATGTCGGACTGCTTCATGATGCGCAGCGCGTCCTCGGCGGGCTTGCCGCTGCCCAGGCCGTCGGCGGTGTCGGCGAGGCCGTCCAGGTGGAGGCCGCGGGTGAGGACGGCGGGGACGGCCGCGGTGGCGACGGCGGCGAGCAGCGGGCCGCTGTCCAGGAGGAGGAGCCCGGTGCCCAGGGCGGCCGCGGCCAGGCCGATCACCAGCCCGGCGACCGGCGCGCACAGCATGCCGCCGCGTGCCGCCGGCCGGTCCCAGCGGCGCAGCCGTACGGGCAGCACGGTCAGCGTGCCGAAGGCGAAGCGCATGGCGTCCCCGAGGGTGGGGGAAGGCGAGGGGCCGGACGGGGCGGCGGCGTCGTTCATCGCGGCAGGCTAACCCGGCTGCCCCGGACCGTACGGCGCTAAATTGCCCCTATACGCGACAAATGGGGAGTACGTGGCATGGGTCACTGGTGGTTCCGCAACATCGTCGAGCCGGGGAAGCTGCCCCTGCTGCTCGCACTCGTCTCCTTCGTGCTGACCTTCGTCGTGACCCGGATGATCACCCGGCTGATCCGGGCCGGGAAGGGGCCCTTCCGGAACATCTCGCCGGGCGGCCTGCACATCCACCACGTCGTGCCGGGGGTGGTGCTCATGGTGGTCGGCGGGTTCACCGCCCTGGCCGGCGGGCGGCACGGCTACGGGTCGGGAATCGCGGCGGTGCTGTTCGGGATGGGCGTCGGGCTGGTGCTGGACGAGTTCGCGCTGATCCTGCACCTGGACGACGTGTACTGGAGCGAGCAGGGCACCAAGAGCGTGGAGATCGTGATCGTCACGGCCGCGCTGGTGGCGCTGATCCTGGGCGGCGCCCTGCCGTTCGGGGTGAACGAACTGGGGCCCGGCGAGTTCCACAACCGCTTCCGGGTGGTCCGGACGGTGGGGATCAACTTCCTGTTCGCGCTGGTGGCGCTCTTCAAGGGCAAGGGCCGGATGGCGGTGATCGGGGTGTTCGTACCGTTCGTCGCGCTGCTCGGGGCCGTCCGGCTGGCCCGGCCGAACTCCCCGTGGGCGAAACGGTTCTACCGGCGGCGCCCCAAGGCCCGTGCCAAGGCGAAGGTCCGTGCCTTCCGGCACGACCGGCGCTGGAACGGGCTGCGCCGCCGGGTGAACCACGTCATCGGCGGGACGCCGACCCACTGAGGGCCCGCGTGCCGGGCGGCCGTGCGCCCGGCACGCGGGTCAGCCGCCGGCCCGCACCTGCTGCTCGCCCCGCGGTTTGCGGCGCCGGTGCAGCACCTCCCACACCCCGCACAGCGCCAGCACCGCCACGACCGCGGCGATGTGCTCCCGGCCCGCCAGGTTGTTCTTGATGAACACCACCTCGTAGACCATCGACAGCACCACCAGCGCACACGTGAACCACGCCCGGTAGACCCAGCACACGAAGATCCCCAGGCCGACCACCGCCGCCGACGGGCCGGTGTCGTGCACGAACGCGTCCGTCGGCGGCAGGCCGATCGGGTTGTCCGGACCGAGCCAGATGCCGATCCGCGCGTACATCGTCCCGGCCAGCGTGGCCGCGTACGCGATCAGCAGCGTCCGGGCCCGGCCCAGGCAGATCTCGCAGATGCCGAAGACCAGCAGGAGCTGCGCCAGCGCGCCCCACACCGGCAGGTCCAGCGCGGGCACGAACAGCGACAGCGGCGTACGCAGCAGTGCCAGCCACAGGTGCTCGTCGGCCTGGACGGAGCCGATGTTCTGGACGAACTGGTAGCCCCAGGACTGGTTCTGGACGATCTGGAAGAGGGAGGTGAGCAGGACCGCGGAGATCGTCATGGGGATCGCCAGCAGTTTTTTCGTACGGAGGCCGGACCACACGGTCCGGACCAGCAGGCCCCACTCGGCACGCACGGCGCGGCGCAGGACCGGCTCGCTCATCTCTTGGTCTCCAGGTGTTTGCGGTTGAGCCACTTCGGCAGCCCGGGAGCCTCCAGGAAGCCCTCGGCACGGGCGGCGGCGAGGCCGATGCGCAGCAGGTCGGTGCTCTTTTCGAAGAGCATGTACCGGGGCTCCCAGATGGGCCGGTATTTCGCGTTGGCGCGATAGAGCGATTCGATCTGCCACCACCGGGAGAAGAAGCTGAGCAGCGAGCGCCACAGGCGCAGCACCGGACCCGCGCCGAGCCGCGAACCGCGTTCGAAGACGGAGCGGAACATCGCGAAGTTCAGTGACACCTGAGTGACGTCCACCTCCTTCGCCCGCTGGACCATCTCCAGCACCATGAACTCCATCAGCCCGTTCTCGGACTCCCGGTCGCGGCGCATCAGGTCCAGCGACAGCCCCTTGGCGCCCCACGGCACGAAGCTGAGCAGCGCGCGCAGCGCACCCTCGGCGTCGGTGCATTCGAGCATCACGCAGCGGCCGTCACCGGGGTCGCCGAGCCGGCCCAGCGCCATGGAGAAGCCGCGCTCGGTCTCGCCGTCGCGCCAGTCGTCGGCCAGCTTCAGCAGCCGGTCCATCTCGGCCTCGGGGATGTCCTCGTGGCGGCGGATGCGGACGGTGTAGCCGGCCCGCGCGACACGGTTGTACGCCTGCCGGACGGTCCGCATGGCCCGCCCCTCCAGCGTGAACTCCCCGGTGTCCACGATCGCCTCGTCGCCCAGCTCCAGCGCGTCCAGGCCGTGCCGGGCGTAGATCGTGCCACCCTCCTCGCTCGCGCCCATCACGGCCGGTGCCCAGCCGTGCGAGCGGGCCTCGGCGAGCCACAGGTCGATGGCGCCGGGCCAGGCCTCCGGGTCGCCGATCGGGTCGGCGGAGGCGAGCGAGACCCCGCCGACGACGCGGTAGGTGACGGCGGCCTTGCCGGTGGGGGACCAGATGACGCTCTTGTCGCGGCGCAGCGCGAAGTAGCCCAGCGAGTCCCGGTCGCCCTGGCGGGCCAGCAGGCCGCGCAGCCGCTCCTCGTCCTCGGGGGTGATCGGGTCGGTGCTGCGGACGGACCGGAAGGCGGCCCACAGCACGAGCAGCAGCAGGACCGTGCTCATGACGTTGATGACGACGTTGGCCCAGTTCGGCGTGGCGATACCGGGGAAACGGTCCTCCTCGGCGGTGATGGAGACCAGCCGCATGACGCCGTAGCGCCAGCGGTCCAGGAACGTCGAGTGGTGGCTGTCGTGCGCGGTGTTGGCGACGGTGACCAGCAGCCCCGCGAGCAGCGAGGTCACCAGCAGGCCGCCGAGCGCGACGGCCGCGGCCAGCCTGGGGTTGGAGCGGTCGCCCTTGGCGTAGAACTCTTTCCTGCCCACGAGCAGTGAGACGACGAACAGCAGCGTCACCACGAAGGAGAACCAGTTCTGCCCGTGCTGCCGGAACTCCGGCGCGGCCACCATCGCGAGCGCGAACAGCACGAGGAAGAGCCCGGACAGGATCAGGTTCAGTATCCACGCGGCGCGTTTGCGGCGCCGCATGGTGACCGCCAGGAACAGCGAGAAGACACCGGCCGCGAAACCCGCGGTGAGCAGGTACGGGGTGAAGAACTCATCGACGTTGTGCCGGCGGATGTCCTGTCCGACCGACACCCACACGGCGCTGAGGAAATTGATGAAGGTGACGGCACGCAGGTACCAGACGGCGTACGCGGCACCGCGTCGTGACCACCGACCGCGGGTGCGGTCCTCATCCGGGCTCAAACGGACTTCTCCCATGAAACTTGATCATATGGGGGCGCCGTCGATGCCCGGATCCACTGGAATCCGGCCGTCAAGGGCCGCGAGCCGTTGCCGGCCGGCGTCCCTCAGTCGCGTACGGGCAGGTCTGCCGCCAGGGCCGCGGCCGCCTGCACCAGTGGCAGCGCGAGCAGCGATCCCGTCCCCTCGCCAGCAGTGACGCCGTGATCGAGCAAAGGGTTGAGCGCGATCCGGTCGAGTGCCTTGGACTGCGCCGGCTCGCCGCTGACCTGCCCGGCCAGCCACCAGTCCGGAGCCCGGAACGCCACCCGCTGCGCCACCAGCGCGCAGGCCGCCGAGACCACCCCGTCCAGGATCACCGGGGTGCGCCGGACCGCGCTCTGCAGCAGGAAGCCGGTGATCGCGGCCAGGTCGGCGCCGCCGGTGGCGGCCAGCAGCTCCAGCTGGTCGCCGAGGACCGGCCGGGCCCGGCGCAGCGCGTCGCGGATCGCCGCGCACTTGCGCATCCACGCCAGGTCGTCGATGCCCGCGCCGCCGCGCCCGGTGACCACCGAGGCGTCGGTGCCGCACAGCGCGGCGATCAGCGCGCTCGCCGGAGTGGTGCCGCCCACGCTCAGGTCGCCGAGCGCGACCAGGTCCGTACCGGCGTCCGCCTCCTCGTCGGCGACCGCCATGCCCGCCCGGAAGGCCCGCTCGGCCTCTTCGGGCGACAGCGCGTCCTCGATGTCGATCCGGCCCGAGCCGCGCCGTACCCGGTGCCGGGTGACGTCCTCCGGCAGCTCCGCCGGGTCGCAGTCCACCGCTATGTCCACGACCCGCACCGGGACACCGGCCCGGCGCGCCAGCACCGCCGCCGGGCTCGCCCCGTCCAGCACGTCCCGCACGAGCTGGTGGGCGGTACCGGCCGGGCGGCCCGAGACGTCCAGCGACGCCACCCCGTGGTCGCCGGCGAACAGCACGGCACGCGGCCGCCCGATCGGCCGTACCGGCACCTGCTGCTGCGCGGCGGCCAGCCACTCGCCCAGGTCGTCCAGCCGCCCCAGGGCCCCGGGCGGCACCGCCAGCCGCTGCCGGCGCTCCTCGGCATCGCGGCGCGCGCCGCCGTCGGGGCGCTCGATCAGGTGGGCGAAGTCATCGAGGTTCAGGGCGCTCATTCGGCGCAGATTACCGGGAACGGCGCCCGGCGGCCCGCTCCGGGTCGGCCGGGGCGCCGCGGGTGCCGGGGCCCGGACCGGTCCGGGCGCCTCCGGAGGCGGAGCCCGGGGCGGTCCGCCGCGTGCCGAAGCGGATCTCGGTGACCGTACGGGCGGGGGTGTGCAGCAGCGGTACGTGCTCCCGCCACCGCGCCAGACGCCCGGCGAGCGGTCCGCGGCCGGGCGGCGGCACCTCGCGCACCGCGACGATGTTCGGGTGCGCGCCCGCCACCCTGGGCCGGTCGGCTGCGTCCATGCCCCAGCGCAGTGGCGGAGCGCCGGGCGCCGCCCGCACGCCCGTACGCGCCCGGTCCCGGCCCGCGCACCAGCGGGGCACCGCGTCGAAGACCAGCGCGCCACCGGGCAGCCGCTCCGCGCACGCCGCGAACAGCGCGCGGACCTCGGGCGGCCGCAGGAACATCAGCAGCCCGCGCGCGGCCACCACCACCCCGCGCTCCGGCGCGCGGACCGCCTCCAGCCAGCCGGGATCGGCCACCGGATGCGCGAGGGTCCGCCGCCGGGGACCGTCCGGCAGCAGCATCCGGCGGACCGCGGCGCTCTCCGGCGGCTCCACGGCCAGCCAGTCCAGCCGCCCGTCGTCCAGCCGCCAGAAGGCCGCGCTGCCCGGCCCCTCGCCGAGCGCCACGACCGTGGCGAAGGGGTGCTGCCGTACGTACGCGCGTACGGCCGCGTCGAGGCGGCGCGAGGTGCTGGTCGCCGGACCATCCGTTTCGGTCACCGGACCAGACCACCCGTCCCGGCGGACCCGGGCAAGCGGACACGGGCGCGGCCCGGCCGGTGTCATCCGCGCAGCGCAAGCGCCTGCCCGGCGACGACCAGCAGGACGTGTTCGCACTCGGCGCCGAACATCGCGTTCAGCCGACCCAGTTCGTCGCGGAAACGGCGGCCGGACGCGGTGGCCGGCACCACCCCGGAACCGACCTCGTTGCTCACCGCCACCACCGGACGCCGGGTGCCGCGCACCGCCGCGACCAGCTCGTCCACCCGCGCGCGCAGCTCCCGCTCACCGCCCGCCGCCCACTTCGCGTCGTCCCACGCGCCGACCTCGTCCATGGCGTGCGTCAGCCACAGGGCGAGACAGTCGATCAGCAGCGGTGAGTCGTCCGGGGCGGCCTGCGTGACGGGCCCGCCCGGCCGGTCCTCCGGCCGGGCGCCGCCTTCCAGGAGCGGCAGCAGGTCACAGGTCTCCGTCGTACGCCAGGACGCCGGACGGCGCTCCCGGTGGGCCGAGACCCGCGCCGCCCACTCGCTGTCCCCGTCGCGGGTGCCGCCGGTCGCGACGTACAGCACATCGGGGAAGGCGGCCAGCCGCCGCTCGGCCTCCGCCGACTTGCCGCTGCGCGCGCCGCCCAGCACCAGCGTGCGGCGCGGCAGGTCGGGTACCGCGTGGTACTCGCCGACCAGCAGCGACGTGCCGTCCGGCACGGTGCGCGCCCCCGCCGCCGCCAGCCGGCGGTGCAGCTCGGGGCCCGGCGGCACGGTGTGGTCCAGGTGGACGCCCAGCACGTCCGTCGCCGCGTCCACCGCGCCGCTCGCCCGCAGCCGCGCCAGCGCGTCCGGCCGCCCCAGGACGTCCAGCAGGACCATGTCGTACGGGCGGACGCCCCGGCCGTGCCCCTCGCCGTCGGCCGCGCCGGCCGGCGCGGCGCCCGGCGGCAGGTACAGCAGCCGCTCGCCCTCGGCGCCGCCGACCTCGTAACCGGTGCCCGGCACGTCCACGGCGACGGCCCGCACCCGGTGCCCGTCCAGCAGCGCCAGCTCCCGGCCGTCCGCCACCCGCCCCGGCTGCGGCAGCCCGGCGGGCACCTCCATGGCCGGACCGTCGTGCGGATGCGAGAGCAGCACCTGCCGTACGGCGGTGAGCGAGTGCCCGGCGCGGGCGGCCGCGAAGGCCGGACCGGGCGTCAGGTCCAGGAGCAGCGCCCCGTCGACGAGCAGCGCGGTGGCCGCCCGCGCCTCGTCGCCGACGGCGGAGGCACAGGCGGCGCAGGGGCAGCCGGGGCGCGGCAGCCCGCTGGGGGCTCCGGTGCCGAGGAGAGTCAGTTCCACCCGCCGATTTTCCCCGCCGGTGCCGACCGGGCGCGCGGGGGCCCGTCTCGACACGGCCGTTAGGCTGCGGAACAGCACCTACGCGGGACGTACGCCGCGCGTTCGCGGGGAATACGCCGCTCGTACGGCGCTCGTGCGCAGGACAGCAGCAGGACCGCACCGCGGCGCCCCGCGGTGCGGCAGCGGTACGCGAACCAGCAGGCACTCGGTGGGACCCAGGAGGCGGACATGGCGTGGACGTGGCGGTTCGAGAAGGCCGACGGTACGGAGACGGAGCCCGCGGCGGAGCCCGAGGACTTCACGACCCAGGGGGACGCGGAGTCCTGGATCGGCGAGGTGTGGAAGGACCTCCTCGAAGGGGGCGCCGACAGGGTGACGCTCTTCGAGGACGGCAGCGAGATCTACGCGATGAGCCTGCACGCCGACGTGGGGTGACCGCGGACCGGCGCCGGCCCGTGGCTCGGCCATGGACCGGCACCGGCCGGGCCGCGGCCCGGCCGGTGCCCCGCCGGTCGCGGCTATCCGTCGTTCTCCGCCCCCTCGCGGCCGGGGACGACGACTGGGAGCCCCGCGGTTTCCCACGCTTCCAGGCCTCCCGCCACGGTGTGGACGGAGGACCGGCCCGCGCGGATCGCCCGCGCGCCGCCTTGCACGCTGCGGGCGCCCGTGCGGCATATGAAGGCCAGCGGGCCGTCGGGCAGATCCGACAGCGACGCCGGCAACGTGCCGAGCGCGGCGTGGACGGCGCCGGCCGGGTGGCGCGCCGCCCATTCATCGTCCTCCCGGACATCGACCAGCGTGAGTTCCCCGTCCACGACGCGGCGGTGTGCCTCGGCAGGAGACAGGCCGGCGGGCGGGTGACCGTCGCCGGAGCCCGGGCTCCATGGCGTGGCGGGCAGGACCGTCCGGACCGCCTCGTAGTTCGAGGCATGGGCGACGGCGATCCGCTGTCCCAGCATCGGGCAGACGTTCATCGCCTCTTCCCAGTGAGCGGTGGACTCCCATTCCGCCACGTTGACGAGGGGGAAGGTGCTCCCCGGAACGATCGAGCGGAACATGTACGTCCGGATGAACCCGGGCTGAGCGGCCATCACCGCCGCCGCGTCCTGCCAGACGTCGAGGTACGCGCTCTCCTTCTCCTCGTCGATCTCGATCGGAATGATGACGACATGGCGGTCTTCCATCTGCTGCGTCCTCCGCTCCGCAAGGCGGTCGCGCCTTCCGGCGTGCTGCTTTCCGGCGCGCTGCTTTCCGGACGCAGAGTGCGCACGCGTACTGCGGAGCGGCAAATAACGTTGCTGAACCGGCAATCCGGTGACGGCAGGACCTAGATCGTTCCCAGCGTCACCTTCACCGTCTTCCGCGCACCGTCCCGGTCGACCGTGACGTCCACCTTGTCGCCCGGCTTGTGGCCCGCCAGCGCCTCCGACAGGGCCTGCATCGTACGGACGGCCGTCCCGCCGAACTTCACGACGACGTCACCGGCCTCGATGCCCGCCTTGTCCGCCGGACCGCCCTCCTTGACGCTCGCGACGCTCACCCCGGCGCCCTCGAAGTCCTGGCCGGCCAGGGTGCGGCCGGTGATGCCGAGCGCCGCCCGGCCCGAGTTGGTGACCTTGCCGTCCTTGATGATCTGGTCGGCGATGTTGCGGACCGTGGACGCCGGGATCGCGAAGCCGATGCCGGGTGCCGCGCCCTCGCCCATCTGCGGGTCCGTGGCGGCCAGCGTCGGGATGCCGATGACCTGGTCGGAGAGGTTGACCAGGGCGCCGCCGCTGTTGCCCGGGTTGATGGCCGCGGAGGTCTGCACCATGTTCGCGAGGGTCGCGCCGGTGCCGCCGCCGCTGCTGGGTTCGCTGACGGTGCGGCCGGTCGCCGAGACGATGCCCTGCGTCACGCTGCCGGACAGCCCCAGCGGACTGCCCATGGCGAGCACGATCTGCCCGATCTCGACCTTGGCGGAGTCGCCGAACGTCGCCGGCTTCAGGTCCTTCGGCGCGTCGTCGATCTTGATGACGGCGAGGTCCTGCTCCGGGTAGGAGGCGACCAGCGACGCGTCCAGGGAGCGGCTGCCGCGCGCCGTGGTGACCTTGAACTTCTTGTCCTCGCCGACGACGTGCGCGTTGGTGACGACATGGCCGCGCGCGTCGTAGACCACCCCGGAACCCAGCCCCTCCCCGGTGGTGATCTGGACGACCGACGGCAGGACGTCCTTGACCACCTTCTGGTACGCGTTCTGGAGGTCGGTGCTGACGCTGGGGGCCGCCGCCTTGGCGGGGAGGTGACGGCGGCCGCGGAGGCCGACGAGGAGACGTCCTTGCCGGGCCCGGCGGAGGAGTCGGAGCCGGAGCAGCCGGCCACCAGCGCGGCCGCGCAGAGGGCGGCGGCCGCGGCGACCGCCGCCCGGCGGCGGGAAGTCAGTGAAGGCGTCATGGCTGAAGTGTCCCGTCAGGGCGTCCGGTCCGCCGCCTCATCGGACGCCGTGGCGAGAAACTGCGTCGCCGCCAGCTCCCCGTACAGCGGATCGTCCGCCACCAGCTGCGCCGCGGACCGAGGGGCGAGAAACTCTGGGACGGCACCCGCAAGCGGCTCAAATTTGAGGAGGGCGTGGTGGCCGCGGTACCGGCGACGGCGCCCCGCCACCTGAGTTCGCGGACCGGCACGTACCGCTACGAGTGCTGCATGTGCCGGAAGAAGGTGCTCAGCAAGTCGGAAGCGCGCAGCATCAAGGAGAACAACTGGTACGAGATCGATCACGTGGAAGGCGTCATCGCCAACGTGCACCGCTCGGTGGACCCCCTGAAGCGGACCGTGCCGCTGGGGGAGAACATCTACCGTGATGCCGAGGCGATCAGCCTGGACGACGCCAATGCGGCGGGGAGCCAGATCAGAAACCTCCGCGTCCTGTGCAAGCACTGCAACGGCGGCCGCCGGGCGGCCAGAAGCGAGAGCCGTTACATGGACATGTACGGCCCGTAGTGGACCAGCGGCGCCTACTACGGGCCCGGGGCCGAGCAGTACGCGGACCCCGCGGCCGCGGGCCAGGCCGGTCCGGAGATCGTCACGGCCGGGCCGGGCGGCGGGGCGTACGGCGGTCAGTCGTACGGTGGCGGCCAGGCGTACGGCGGTTACGGCGGCGGGTCGTACGGCGGCGCGAACGTCGTCACGGTCGAGCCCGGAGGCCAGTCGTACGGAGGCCAGTCGTACGGCGGTGAGTCGTCCTATGGCGGCCACGGCGGCTACGGCGGCCAGGAAACGGAGGTCCCGGGCTACGACGTCGTCACCGTCGAACCCCGGCGCCGCCGCTGAGAGCGGGCGCCGGCTCAGCCGCCCTGGCGCCCCTCGCCGCCCGCCCCGCCCCGTACGCCGCACAGGTGCAGCAGTGCCGCCACCGCCCGGTACGGGTCGGTGCGTCCGGCCCGGGCCTCGGCGGCCAGCAGCCGTTCCAGCTCGCCGTCGGCGGGCAGCGGCGCGTCGTCCGCCGCGGTGTCGGTGAAGACCCGTACGCCGTACCAGGTCTCCAGCGGCGCGCCGATCCCGTCGAGCGTCGCGGTCAGCGCCGCCAGGCGGTCGGCGCGCGCCGTGAGGCCGAGGCGGTTGACGTACTCGGCCGTGTCGAAGGCGCCCAGGGCGCCGTCCCAGTCACCGGACAGGCCGGGCCGCATCGCGAGCGCGTCGGCGTTGCGCACCACCAGGGACAGCAGTCCGCCGGGTGCCAGGACGCGGGCCAGCCCGGCCAGCATCGGGTCCGGCTCCGCCACGTACATCAGGACGCCGTGGCAGAGCACCATGTCGAAGGCGCCGGGGAGGAAGTGCACGCCGGTGTCCCGGCCGTCCCCCTCGATCAGTTCCATCCGCTCCTGGATGCCGGCCGGCTCCTCCGCCAGCGCGGTACGGGCCGCCGCCAGCATCGCCGGGTCGGACTCCAGGCCGGTGACCTTGTGGCCGGCCCGGGCCAGCCGCAGTGCCTGGGTGCCCTGGCCCGCGCCCACGTCGAGCACCCGCAGCCGCTGCCCCACCGGGAAGCGGGCCGCGATCTGTTCCTCCAGCTGGCGGGCCACCAGCTCCTGCCGGACGGTGTTGCGCAGGCCGTCCAGCCCGCCCAGCCACCGTTCGGCACCGGGCGAGAAGCCCAAAGGGGTTGCGTTCAGGGCCGCTCTCCGCGCTTGACCTGCGGCTTCGGCAGACGCAGCCGGCGCATCTGGAGCGTGCGCATCAGGGCGTAGGGCTTGACGCCCTTGTGGTTCTCGTTCGGGAAGCGCTGCTTGAGGCGCTTGTTCAGCGAGAACCACAGCACGAACGAGTCGACAACGATCAGCACGATGATGAACAGCCACAGCAGCAGCGCGATGTTCTGGATCCCCGGCTGGCGCAGCATCGTCAGCACCAGGATGATCACGGCCATCGGCAGGAAGAACTCCGCCACGCACCAGCGCGAGTCGACGAAGTCGCGGGCGAAACGCCGCACCGGACCCTTGTCGCGGATCGGCAGGAACCGCTCGTCGCCGTTGGCCAGCGCCTCGCGCTGCCGGGCCATGTCGGCGCGGCGCGCCTCACGCGACGCCTTCGTCGCCTCCTTGCGGTTGGCCGGCGTCTGCGCGCGCGTACGGCGCTGCGACTGCGCCTGGCTCCGCTTCGGCGTCGGGCGGCCCTTGGGGGCCTGCGGGTCGCGGGGCTGCTTCGGCTCGGACGCGGTCACCTTGGCGGTCGCGGCCTGCTCATCCTTCGAACGGCTTCGGAACACACACGCAAGAGTACGGGTTGGCCGCGCATGGACCACAGCGGCATGGGGAACGATCCGGCAACGGCGCGGATCCGCGAGGGGCACCGCGCAGGGGACATTCGGCGCGAAAGGTGCGTGGGGTGGGTTCCCGGGGCCGTCCCTACTCCTTGCGCCGGATGGCGGCGGCATCCTGATCGTCCTGCAGGAGGAGCGCATCCGGGGCCGAACAGTGCGGTAATGGAACCGAGGCCCGTACTGTGGGGTCTGTAGATGTGCTGGAGCCGAAGCCCGATGTAACTCGGTCAGAAGGGGGCGCGCGAGGCCCATGAGCGGTGTCATGAAGCGGATGGGGATGATCTTCCGCGCGAAGGCCAACAAGGCCCTGGACCGGGCCGAGGATCCGCGCGAGACCCTTGACTACTCCTACCAGAAGCAGCTGGAGCTGCTGCAGAAGGTGCGCCGCGGCGTCGCCGACGTGGCGACCTCCCGCAAGCGCCTGGAGCTGCAGCTCAACCAGCTCCAGAACCAGTCCTCCAAACTGGAGGACCAGGGCCGCAAGGCCCTCTCGCTCGGCCGTGAGGACCTCGCCCGCGAGGCGCTCTCCCGCCGGGCCGCCCTCCAGCAGCAGGTCACGGACCTGGAGACACAGCACCAGACGCTGCAGGGCGAGGAGGAGAAGCTCACCCTCGCCTCCCAGCGTCTTCAGGCCAAGGTCGACGCCTTCCGTACGAAGAAGGAGACGATCAAGGCCACGTACACCGCCGCCCAGGCCCAGACCCGGATCGGCGAGGCGTTCTCCGGCATCTCCGAGGAGATGGGCGACGTCGGCATGGCCATCGAGCGCGCGGAGGACAAGACCGCGCAGATGCAGGCCAGGGCAGGTGCCATCGACGAGCTGCTGGCCTCCGGCGCGCTCGACGACCCGACCGGTATGGCCAAGGACGACATCACCGCCGAACTGGACCGCCTCTCCGGGGGCAGCGACGTCGAGCTGGAACTCCAGCGCATGAAGGCGGAGCTGGCCGGTCCGGGCGCCGACAAGCAGGCCATCGAGGGCGGCCAGGCGGGCCAGGGCCAGCAGGCCCCGCAGGCGCAGCCCGGGCAGCCGCGTTTCGACAAGCAGTGACGGCCGGCGGCCGCTGGCCTCGTCGGTACCGCCGCACCGGGCCAGGCCGCCGCACCGGGCCCGGTCCTCGCACCGGACCAGGCCGCCGCACCGGACCAGAAGGAGACCGTCGTGATCGTACGGATCATGGGGGAGGGGCAGGTGAAGCTCGACGACGCGCACTTCGTCGAGCTGAACAAGCTGGACGACGAGCTGCTCGACGAGATGGAGAGCGGCGACGAGGCCGGTTTCCGGCGCACCCTGAGCGCCCTGCTGGACGCGGTGCGCCGCCTCGGCGCCCCGCTGCCGGACGACTCCCTGGAACCGTCCGAGCTGATCCTGCCCGCCGAGGACGCCACCCTCGACGAGGTCCGGCAGATGCTCAGCGACGACGGCCTGATCCCGGGCTGAACCGCCGCCCGGTCCGCCGGGCGGCCCGTACCACCTCCAGCGCAGGCAGCGCCCCGGATCCCGCACGGGACCGGGGCGCTACCGTTTGCCCGTGACTCCCCTCGCCTCCGGGCAGCCCGGTCCGCGTCCGGGCGGCGGCCCGCTCGCCTGGATACGCGCCCACCCGTACGCGTTCGACAGCGCGCTGGCCCTCGCCGTCGTCGTGGCGATCCTGGTCGGCGCGGTGGCCGAGCCGCACGGCCCGCACGGACCCCGGTTCGGCGAACGCGAACTGACCGCCACCACCGTGGTCCTCGCGGTCGCCGCCGGCGGCGCCCTGGTACTGCGCCGCCGCTTCCCGCGCAGCGTCCTGGCGGCCACCGGCCTGTGCACCGTCCTCGAACTGCTCCTGGAGAGCGGGGTTCCGCGCGCCCCGGTCTTCTGCTCCGTGGTCATCGCGCTGTGCACCCTCGCCGCCCGCACGGACCGCTCCACCACCTGGCGCGTCGGCGCGCTGACCGTCCTCGGCCTCACCGCCGCCGCGATGCTCCTCGGGGACCGCCCCTGGTACGCGCAGGAGAACCTCGGGATCTTCGCGTGGACCGGCATGGCCGCCGCGGCCGGTGACGCGGTCCGCAGCCGCCGCGCCTTCGTGACCGCCATACGGGAACGGGCCGAACGCGCCGAGCGCACCCGCGAGGAGGAGGCCCGGCGCCGCGTCGCCGAGGAACGGATGCGCATCGCCCGCGAACTGCACGACGTGGTCGCGCACCACATCGCCCTGGTCAACGTCCAGGCCGGAGTCGCCTCGCACGTCATGGACAGCCGCCCCGACCAGGCCAAGCAGGCGCTGGCGCACGTACGCGAGGCATCCCGCTCCGCCCTCGACGAGCTGCGCGCCACCGTGGGTCTGCTGCGCCAGTCCGACGACCCGCGGGCCCCCACCGAACCCGCGCCTGGCCTCGGCGTGCTGGACCAGCTCGTGGACGGTTTCGTCCGCGCCGGACTGCCCGTCACGCTCGACGTCCCGGAATCGGCGGACGCGCTGCCCGCAGCCCTCGACCTCACCGCGTACCGCGTCGTCCAGGAGGCGCTGACCAACGTCCACAAGCACGCCGGTACGGGCGCCCGCGCCACGGTCCGCATCGCCCGGGACACCGACGCCCTGACCGTCACGGTCCTCGACGACGGCGGCACCCCCGGCCCGTCTTCCGGCCCCCGGGAACCCGGCGGCGGCCACGGCCTGATCGGTATGCGCGAGCGGGTCGCTGCCCTGCGCGGCACGGCCGAGACCGGCCCCCGCCCGGCCGGCGGCTTCCAGGTACGCGTACGGCTGCCGCTCCAGACCTCCCAGCCCACCCGGGCCGAGACGCCCGCCCGCATCTGCACGAGGGACACCGGATGACCATCAAAGTACTGCTCGCCGACGACCAGGCCCTGCTGCGCAGCGCGTTCCGCATCCTCGTGGACTCCGAGCCCGACATGGAGGTGGTGGGGGAGGCGTCCGACGGCGCCGAGGCGTACGAGCTGACGCGGGCCACAGCGGCCGACGTGGTGCTGATGGACATCCGGATGCCGGGGGTGGACGGACTCGCCGCCACCCGCATGATCAGCGCCGATCCGGACCTGGCCGCGGTACGCGTGGTCATCCTGACCACCTTCGAGGTCGACGACTACGTGGTGCAGGCGCTGCGGGCCGGGGCCGGCGGATTCCTCGGCAAGGGGGCCGAGCCGGACGAACTGCTCAGCGCCATCAGGATCGCGGCGGCCGGTGAGGCGCTGCTGTCGCCGGCCGCCACGAAAGGGCTGATCGCCAAGTTCCTCGCACAGGGGGAGGGACCGGCCGAGGACGGCCCCGGGCGGCCCGGGGCCGCCGGGCTGGACACGCTGACCGGGCGGGAGCGCGAGGTGCTGTCGCTGGTCGCGGGCGGGCTGTCCAACGACGAGATCGCGGAGCAGCTCGCGGTCAGCCCGCTGACCGTCAAGACGCACGTCAACCGGGCCATGGCCAAGCTCGGCGCGCGCGACCGGGCCCAGCTCGTGGTCATCGCGTACGAATCGGGGCTGGTGCGCCCGCGGGTGCGGTAGGGACGGGTCCGCCCACGGGTGCAGCAGGGGGTGGAGACGGCCGTACTCCGAACGCTGTACGGCGGGTGGGGCGGAAACCGACCTGGGAGCGAGGAAAAGCCGGTGGGGCGTGACGGATCGTTTAGTCGGGCCTGTGGTGCCCGCCCGAGGAACGCCGCCCACGACGCCGTACGCCTCGCCGTACCGAGTCGTCCCGAACCGTCGTCCCGCACGCCGTACAGAACAGAAGAGAGACCCCACCCATGTCCTGGCTGTCCCGACTCAGCCTCGTACAACGGGGCCTGACAGCGCTGATGTCGATCGTCGCGATCGCCTTCGGCGCCATCGCGATCCCCCAGCTCAAACAGCAGCTCCTGCCCACCATCGAACTGCCCATGGTGTCCGTGCTGGCGCCCTACCAGGGCGCCTCGCCCGACGTCGTCGAGAAGCAGGTGATCGAACCGCTGGAGGACGGAATCCAGGCGGTCGACGGCATCAAGGGCGTCACCTCGACGGCGAGCGAGGGCTCGGCCGTCATCATGGCCCAGTTCGACTACGGCAACGACTCCAAGCGGCTGGTCGCCGATGTGCAGCAGGCCGTCAACCGGTCCAGGGCCAAGCTGCCGAAGGACGTGGACCCGCAGGTCGTGGCCGGTTCGACGGACGACATCCCGGCCGTCGTGCTCGCCGTGTCCGGCGGCAAGGACGAGCAGGCGCTGGCCGACCGGCTCGACCGCAGCGTGGTGCCGGGCCTGAAGAACATCGACGGCGTCGGCCAGGTCACCGTGGACGGCGTCCGGGACCGCGTCGTCGCCGTCACCCCCGACGACGCCAAGCTCGCGCAGGCCGGGACGACGGCCGCGGCGCTCGGCCAGGCCCTGGAGGCGGGCGGCGCGTCCGTGCCCGCCGGTTCGTTCGCCGAGAAGGGCCGCAGCAACACCGTCCAGGTCGGCTCCGGCTTCACCTCCGCGCAGCAGATCCGCGACCTGCCCCTCGCCCCGGCGGCGGGCCCCGGCGGGTCCGGCGGCGCGGGCGGCTCCGGGGGCGCCGCGGCGGGCAAGCCGGTACGCCTCGGTGACGTCGCCACCGTCAAGGAGGAGGCGGCCACCCCCACCTCCCTCACCCGCACCAACGGCAAGCCCAGCCTGGCCGTCATGGTGACCATGGGCCAGGACGGCAGCGCCGTCGACATCTCCGAAGCCGTCCAGGACAAGCTGCCGGAGATCCGTACGGCGCTCGGCAAGGGCACCGAGGTCACGGTCGTCTCCGACCAGGGCCCGGCGGTCTCGAAGTCCATCGAGTCGCTGACCACCGAGGGACTGCTCGGCCTGGTCATGGCCGTGATCGTGATCCTGGTCTTCCTGCTCAGCCTGCGCTCGACGCTGGTCACCGCGGTCTCCATCCCGCTGTCCGTCGTCATCACGCTGATCGTGCTGTGGACCGGCGACCTGTCGCTGAACATGCTCACCCTCGGCGCGCTGACCATCGCCGTCGGACGCGTCGTGGACGACTCGATCGTCGTCCTGGAGAACATCAAACGCCACCTCGGCTACGGCGAGGAGCGGCAGCAGGCCATCCTGGCCGCGGTCCGCGAGGTGGCCGGCGCGATCACCTCCTCCACCCTGACCACGGTGGCGGTCTTCCTGCCCATCGGCGTGGTCGGCGGCATGGTCGGCGCCCTGTTCGGGTCCTTCTCGATCACCGTCACGGTCGCCCTGCTCGCCTCCCTCCTCGTCTCCCTGACCGTCGTCCCGGTCCTCTCCTACTGGTTCCTGCGCGCCCCGGAGATACCCGAGGGCACCGACCCCGAGGAGCTGCGCCGCGCGGCCGAGGCCAAGGAGAGCGGCAGCCCGCTCCAGCGCCTGTACGTGCCGGTACTGCGCTTCGCGACGCGCCGCCGCGTGACCAGCGTCGTCATCGCCGTCGTGGTCCTCCTCGGGACCTTCGGCATGGCACCCCTCCTCAAGACCAACTTCTTCGACCAGGGTGACCAGGACACGCTCAGCGTCAAGCAGGAGTTGAAGCCCGGTACCAGCCTGACGGCCGCGGACGCGCAGGCGAAGCGCGTCGAGAAGATCCTCGGCGGGCTCGACGGGATCGAGGACTACCAGGTCACCGTCGGTTCCTCCGGCTTCATGGCCGCCTTCGGGGGCGGCAGCGGCGCCAACCAGGCCTCCTACCAGGTGAAGCTGAAGGACGCGGCGGACTCCGGGAAGGTCACCGACCAGCTCCGCGCCGAACTCGACAAGCTCGGCAAGGACATCGGCGAGACCACCGTCTCCTCCGGGGGCGGCGGCTTCGGCAACCAGGACCTGAGCGTGGTGGTCAAGGCCGCCGACGCGGATGTGCTGAAGAAGGCGTCCGAGCAGGTACGGTCCGCCGTCGCCGGACTCGACCACGTCACCGACGTGCAGAGCGACCTCGCGCAGAGCGTGCCCCGCATCTCCGTCCAGGCCAACGAGAAGGCGGCGGCCGCCGGTTACAGCCAGGCCGCCCTCGGCCAGGTCGTCGCCCAGGCGGTGCGCGGCACCACCAGCGGCAAGGCCATGATCGACAACGCCGAGCGGGACATCGTCGTCAAGTCCGCCCACCCGGTCACCTCCGAGGCGGCTCTGCGCGCCCTCCCCGTACCGACCCCGGCCGGCCCGGCCGAGCTCGGCGACCTCGCCACGATCCGTACGGTCGCGGGCCCGGTCCAGAGCACCCGCATCGACGGCGCCCGGTCCGCCACCGTCACCGCCAAGCCGACCGGCGACAACACCGGCGCGGTCACCGCCCAGCTCCAGACGAAGATCAAGAACCTGAAGCTGCCGGAGGGCGCCACCGCCGAGATCGGCGGCGTCTCCGCCGACCAGTCCGACGCGTTCTCCTCGCTCGGCCTGGCCATGCTCGCCGCCATCGCGATCGTCTTCATGCTCCTGGTGGGAACGTTCCGGTCCCTGATCCAGCCGCTGATCCTGCTCATCTCGATCCCGTTCGCGGCGACCGGCGCGATCGGCCTGCTGGTCGCGACGGGCACCCCGATGGGCGTCCCGGCGATGATCGGCATGCTGATGCTCATCGGCATCGTCGTCACCAACGCGATCGTGCTGATCGACCTGATCAACCAGTACCGCGCCCAGGGCTACGGCGTCGTCGAAGCCGTCGTGGAGGGCGGCCGCCACCGGCTGCGCCCGATCCTGATGACGGCCCTCGCCACGATCATGGCCCTGCTCCCGATGGCCCTGTCCGTGACCGGCGACGGCGGCTTCATCTCCCAGCCGCTGGCCGTGGTCGTCATCGGTGGCCTGATCACGTCCACGCTGCTGACACTGCTGCTCGTACCGACGCTGTACGCGATGATCGAACTCCGCAAGGAGCGCCGCGCCGCGAAGCGTGCGGCGAAGCGCCCGCAGCCCGCCGACGAAACCCGCACGCCGGAGGCGGCGGGGGTCTGATCCGCACACAGGCCAGCCCGTCCCAGGAGGTCTCTGGGACGGGCTGAGCTATGCGCCAGGCCGTCTTGAGCGTTGCGATGAAGGCGGCTGAACCGTACTCTTCGCGCCCCTCTGCGGGGGATGCGGACGAGCCGCGTCAACTAAGCTGGCCTCAGCCGTCCGACCGCGTCCGCGATCCGGGATCAAGGCCCCTGGCCGCCGTTTTCGAGGCGCCTGGAGGAAGCCGTGACCGCCGAACTCCCCGACTGGATGATCCCGCCGAGGCCCAGTGGCTGGGAAGCCGACGACCTCGACCACCTTCCCCAGGCACCGCGGCACACCGAACTCATCGACGGAACCCTGATCTTCATGATGTCGCCGCGGCGGTCCTGGCACTCCCGGCTCGTGGAGAACCTGACTTTCGCGCTGCGGCAATCCGCCCCTGCCGGGTTCGAGACCGAGCGGGAGCTGACCGTCCGGCTCGACAAGAAGAGCCGCTTCGAGCCGGACGTCCTGGTCGCCACCGCCACGTACGATCCCGACCGGACCTGGTACGCGCCCGAAGACGTTGCCCTGGTCATCGAAGTCGTCTCGGAGGAATCCGCGGACCGTGACAGGTCCCTGAAGCCCTTCAAGTACGCACGGCCAGGATTTCCCACTTCTGGCGCATCGAGGACGAGGGTGGCGTCCCCTCCGTGCACACCTACGAGATAGACGGCATGACCGGCGCCTATGTGGCCACCGGCATTCACCGGGGCCGGCTGAAGGTCTCCGTCCCGTTCCCTGTCGACATCGACCTCGACGGCCTCGTGCCCTGACCTGGGCGAACTCCTGCATTGCCGCGGCCCGCACCGGCCTCCTCGCCCGGTGCGGGCCCATGGGCCACATTCCTGCGCGCCCAAGGCGCCCTACGGCAGCGCCAGCATCCGCTCCAGCGCCAGCTTCGCGAAGCTCTCCGTCTCGCTGTCCACCTGGATGCGGTTGACGACCTTGCCCTCGGCGAGGGATTCCAGGGTCCAGACCAGGTGGGGGAGGTCGATGCGGTTCATGGTGGAGCAGAAGCAGACCGTCTTGTCGAGGAAGACGATCTCCTTGTCCTCGGCGGCGAAGCGGTTGGCCAGGCGGCGGACGAGGTTCAGTTCGGTGCCGATGGCCCACTTGGAGCCGGGCGGGGCGGCCTCCAGGGCCTTGATGATGTATTCGGTGGAGCCCACGTAGTCGGCGGCGGCGACGACCTCGTGCTTGCACTCGGGGTGGACCAGGACGTTCACGCCGGGTATCCGGGCCCGTACGTCCTCGACGGATTCGAGCGAGAAGCGGCCGTGTACGGAGCAGTGGCCCCGCCAGAGGATCATCTTGGCCGCGCGGAGCTGCTCGGCGGTGAGGCCGCCGTTCGGCTTGTGGGGGTTGTAGACGACGCAGTCGTCCAGGGACATGCCCATGTCGCGTACGGCGGTGTTGCGGCCCAGGTGCTGGTCGGGCAGGAACAGGACCTTCTCGCCCTGTTCGAAGGCCCAGTCCAGCGCGCGCTTGGCGTTGGAGGAGGTGCAGATGGTGCCGCCGTGCTTGCCGGTGAAGGCCTTGATGTCGGCGGAGGAGTTCATGTACGAGACGGGGACGACCTGCTCGGCCACACCGGCCTCGGTGAGCACGTCCCAGCACTCCGCGACCTGCTCGGCCGTCGCCATGTCGGCCATGGAGCAGCCGGCGGCCAGGTCGGGCAGGACGACCTGCTGGTCGTCGGAGGTCAGGATGTCGGCGGACTCGGCCATGAAGTGCACACCGCAGAAGACGATGTACTCGGCGTCCGGCCGGGCCGCCGCGTCGCGCGCCAGCTTGAAGGAGTCGCCGGTCACGTCCGCGAACTCGATGACCTCGTCGCGCTGGTAGTGGTGCCCGAGGACGAAGACCTTGTCGCCGAGCTTCGCCTTGGCGGCCCGGGCACGTTCGACGAGACCGGGGTCGGACGGGGCCGGCAGGTCGCCGGGGCAGTCCACGCCGCGCTCGCTCTTGGGGTCGGCCTCGCGGCCGAGGAGGAGCAGCGCGAGCGGGGTCGGCTGGACGTCCAGGGGCTGGGCGGTGGTCACGACACGCACCCTCTCTTTTCGTCTGAGCACGGCCGGCGGGGCCGTACCGAGGGCCGGCAGTGGCACCGAAACCCTTTTCGTCTATTTGACGTTATCTATCATAACCGCTTCATGTCACTTTGACGATGGGCATCGCGTCGATGTGACGCATCCCCGTGCACGGGCCGCCCGCGACAGGTGCGCAGTGTGCGAGCATGAAAGACGAAAGAACGAGAACACGTCGCGCCAGCCGGAATGAATTCCGGGCCCCGTCGGTTGCAGCCGAGGGCAAGCGGTCCGTACCAACCCGGGAGAGATCTAGATGAGCGTTCAGGACGAGACAACCGTCAGCGACGGCATCATCCTGTCCGACGCGGCCGCGTCGAAGGTGAAGGCCCTGCTGGAACAGGAAGGCCGCGACGACCTCGCGCTGCGGGTGGCCGTCCAGCCCGGCGGCTGCTCCGGACTGCGCTACCAGCTCTTCTTCGACGAGCGGTCGCTCGACGGCGATGTCGTCAAGGACTTCGACGGCGTCAAGGTCGTCACCGACCGGATGAGCGCCCCGTACCTGGGCGGCGCCTCCATCGACTTCGTCGACACCATCGAGAAGCAGGGCTTCACGATCGACAACCCGAACGCCACGGGCTCCTGCGCCTGCGGTGACTCCTTCAACTGATCCAGGCGATCGGCAGGACGTACGACGGCGGCGCCCCCTCTGGGGAGCGCCGCCGTTGTCGTATCCGCGCCCGGTGCGCGTACGGCTACTTCGCCGGCACCTCCTTGCCCGTGGACGCGTCGATCACGTCCCGCCCGGCCAGCGGCTGCTCCAGCGGCACCGTCCGCGTGAACTGCTTCGCCATCTTCACGCAGATCTGGTTCGGCTTCTTCTCCTTGCCGATGACCTCGGCCTTCACAGTCTTGCCGGTCTGCTCGGCGGTCGCCGAGTACGTGCTGCACACGCCGCCCCAGAAGTGCAGCTTGAGCGACTTGCCGTCCGCGCTGACCTCGTACGACTCCAGGCCCATCGCCCCGGCCTTGCCCGACGGCTTGCCACTGTTGGGCGGCTGGGCGGGGTCGGACGGAGCGCCGCCGTCGCCGTTCTTGACGTACTTCGGGTCGACGGCGGGGTGGGTGACCGTACCGCCGCCGGCCCGCTGGACCTTGTAGAGCCACGAGGGCACCAGCGCCTGGCGGCCGCCGACGTACTGGGCCGAGAGGCCGAAGACCGCGCCGGTCACGTCGGCGGGCTTGCGCGCGGCGGCATGGCCCGCGCACGGCTCGACGCCCGCGGTGTCGGTGTCCTGTTTCTTCTGCGGCTCGGCCGTCGCGCACCCGCCGATGCCGGGGCTCGCGCCGCGGTGCGCGGCATTCAGCCGCTCCAGCGTCTTCTCGGCGCTCTGCACCGGGTACGTGTGCCCCTTGACCGGCTGGGCCAACTGCCCGCTGCCGCCGACGACCTGGCCGTCCGAGCCGACCCGGATCTCGCTCTGCCAGCCGTACGTGGGCAGCCCGCCGATCACCGGGGTGGCGCTGACCGTCCGTACCGCGCCGGACAGGCCGCTCGCGTCCAGCTCGGCGTTCTTCTGGCCGAGCGCCTCCAGCACCGGCTGCGCCGCCTGCTTCGCCTTCTCCGGGGAGACGGCGTCCTTGGTGCCGCTGTCGTTCTGGGCGGAGGTGTCGCCGCCCGGGCAGCCGGGCCCGCTCGCCTGCGAGCCGCTGCCGCCGCCCTTCGGCGCTGTCTCCGCGCAGCCGGTCCCGCCGGGGGTGCCGTACTGCGAGTACGTCCAGGCGCCCGAACCGCTCTTGGCCACCTCCAGGACGGGGCTGCGCGCGTCCCGCGTCAGGCCGCCCACCTTCCAGGAGTCGCCGTCCGAACGCACCTTGCCGGGCAGGTCCAGTGCCTTCGCCAGCCGGGCCACGGCTTCCTGGGTGACCTCGCCGCGCGGCTGGTAGACCGGTGCCGAGGAGGGGCCGTCGGGCAGCTTGGCCGCTGCCCGGTAGCCCGCGCCCTGCGGGTCCGGCTCGCCGGGCGCGATGCCGCTGCGCGAGCCCGTCTCCTTCGCGTGACCGTCCAGGGCGAGCGGCGGCGGGCCGCCTTCCGGGCGGGCGCCGGTGCCGCTCTCCCCGCCGCCGGAGGTGCTGGAGGCCCAGTAGGCCGCGCCGCCGCCGGCCAGCAGCACCGCCGCGGCCACCGAGGCCGCGATCAGCGGGCTGCGCCGGCGCCGTGCGGTCGTCTCCCGGGTGTCGTCGCTGGAATGCTCCCCGCCGGTGGCGGGGAGTGTCCTCGGTGCTCACCGCATCGCTCCTTCGGCTCCGCTGAACAACTGACGCGCCCTCCTGCGTGGGAAGGACGCGGGTTGGACGGAGCCGGTGCGTCCGCGGTTCCCCGGGCCCGGGGGCCGGGCCCGGGAGGGTGCTCAGTCCCCGTACTCGGACATGCCCCTGACCAGGGCGGCGGAGGAGGCGGGGACGCTGATCCCGTGCAGTTCGCGGGCGGGCGGCGCCGGTGCCTGGCGGCCGCTGCGCCAGTGCGGTGCCATCCGCGCGCAGTCGCCCAGCAGCTGAGCCATGGACTCCGGTTCGGGCGCGGGGCGAACTGCGGACGAATGGCGTGTGACGCCCTTCACATACTTGGTCATACGCGCACCGTACGCATCCGGCGCCGCGCGAAGAAAGCCCTACTATTGGGTAGTTTCGGCTGGTGGGCCGAGATCAGGACAGCCGGTACCGTTGACCAACGTCCGCCTCGTCCTTCCGCCTCCCGCAGGAGCAGACCCGTCGTGCGTATCGCAGTCACCGGCTCCATCGCCACCGACCACCTGATGACCTTCCCCGGCCGTTTCGCCGATCAGCTGGTCGCCGACCAGCTGCACACGATCTCCTCTCCTTCCTGGTCGACGAACTCGACGTCCGGCGCGGGGGCGTGGGCCCCAACATCTGTTACGGCATGGGCCAGCTCGGCACCGCGCCGATCCTGGTCGGCGCCGCCGGCAACGACTTCGAGGAGTACCGCGCCTGGCTCGACCGGCACGGTGTGGACACCCGCTCGGTCCGCATCTCCGAGGTCAAGCACACCGCCCGCTTCGTGTGCACCACCGACGCCGACCACAACCAGATCGGCTCCTTCTACACCGGCGCGATGAGCGAGGCGCGCCTGATCGAGCTGCACGCCGTCGCCGAGCGCGTCGGCGGCCTCGACCTCGTCCTGATCGGCGCGGACGACCCGGAGGCCATGGTCCGCCACACCGAGGAGTGCCGTAGCCGCGGCATCCCCTTCGCGGCCGACTTCTCCCAGCAGATCGCCCGGATGGACGGCGACGTCATCCGTACCCTCATGGACGGCGCCGCCTACCTGTTCAACAACGAGTACGAGGCGAGCCTCATCGAGTCCAAGACGGGCTGGACCGCCGAGGAGATCCTGGCCAAGGTCGGCACCCGGGTGACGACGCTGGGCGCCGACGGCGTCCGCATCCAGCGGGCCGGCGAGCCGGACATCGTCGTCGGCACCGCCGAGGAGAAGACCAAGGCCGACCCGACCGGCGTGGGCGACGCGTTCCGGGCCGGCTTCCTGTCCGGGCTCTCCTGGGGCGTCGGCCTGGAGCGCGCCGCGCAGGTCGGCTGCATGCTGGCGACGCTGGTCATCGAGACCGTCGGCACCCAGGAGTACGAGCTGCACCGCAGCCACTTCATGGACCGCTTCACCAAGGCGTACGGGCACGACGCGGCCGCCGACATCCGGGGCCACCTGGCCTGATCGGACCGCCGTACAGGGGTGGCGGGCCGCGCGGGCCCGCTGCCCCCGGTCGCGTCCCGTGCCCCGGCCCGTTCCGTGCCCCGGCCCGGCCCGGGGCCCGGCCCGCCCCTGGTCACACGAGGCGCCGCACCACGTACGCGGTGCCCCGCCCGGCCGCCCGCTCGCCCACGTACTCCTGCCCCCGCATCCCGCACCACGCGGGAATGTCCAGCCGCGCCGCCTCGTCGTCCGCCAGGACGGTCAGCGTGGCGCCCACCGGCACGTCGCCGATCACCTTCGCCAGCTCGATGACGGGCACCGGGCAGCGCTTGCCGAGGGCGTCCACGACGTGTTCCGCGGCGGGGGAGGGGCCGGTTTCCGGCCGCGCGGCCGCCGGGGCGCCGAGCTGTTCCCGTACGGAGCGGACCGCTTCCGGGAGGACGTCCAGGAAGCGTTCGACGTCGGCCTCGGCGGTACCCGGCGGCAGTGACACCCGGACGTTCCCCTCCGACAGCACGCCCATTGCCCGCAGCACATGGCTCGGCGTCAGGGTGCTGGAGGTGCAGGACGAGCCGGACGAGACGGAGAAGCCCGCCCGGTCCAGCGCGTGCAGCAGGGTCTCCCCGTCGACATAGAGACACGAGAAGGTGACCAGGTGGGGGAGCCGGCGCACGGGATCGCCGACGACCTCGGCGTCCGGCACCGCCTCGGCCACCCGCGTACGGATCCGGTCCACCAGCTCCCGCAGCCGTACCGCCTCGGCCGCCGCCTCCGCCCGTACGGCGCGCAGCGACGCCGCCGCCGCGACCACCGCGGGCAGGTTCCCGAAGCCCGGCACCCGGCCGGACTCCCGCTCGTCCTGCGGCCCCTGCGGCGCGAACCGGGTGCCCTTACGGACGGCCAGCAGCCCCACACCCGGCGGACCGCCCCACTTGTGCGCGCTGGCCGTCAGCAGCGACCAGGCGCCGCCGACCGGCCCCCAGGGGAGCGACTGGGCGGCGTCCACCAGCAGCGGCACGTCCGCCTCCCGGCAGGCCGCCGCGGCCGCCTCCACCGGCTGCTCGGTGCCCACCTCGTGGTTCGCGGACTGGAGGGCCGCCAGCGCGGTGTCCGGGCGCAGCGCGGCGGCGAGGCCCCCGGCGTCCACCCGGCCCGTACGGTCCACGCCGACCTCGGACACCGTGCCGCCCGCCGCCTCGTGGACCGCGGCGGCGTGCAGGACGGAGGAGTGCTCCACCGCGGAGTGGACCAGATGGCGGCCGACACGCCGACGCGCGGCGAGCGTGCCGGACATGGCCGAATGCACCGCCTGCGTCCCCGATGGAGTGAAAACGAGCTCGTCGGGGCGGCAGCCCACGGCCTCCGCCGCGGCCTCCCGCGCGGCGTCCAGCAGCAGCCGGGCACGCCGGCCCTCCCGGTAGGGGCGCGCCGGGTCGGCCCAGCCCTCGTCGAGCGAGGCGAGCAGGGCTTCCCGGGCGACCGGGTGCAGGGGGACGGCCGAAGCGGCGTCGAAGTAGGACACGCCCCAGACGCTAGCGCGTCGTACGCGCGTCCGGGCGTGGCGTCAGATGGCCGCCGGAGCCCGGCATTCCGGGGCGCGGGGGCTTCCCCCGGATGCCGCAGCCACCCCTTCGGGGAGCGGTGCGGCGCGTTGGGCACCCTCCCCGCGCGACCCCAAATAGCGTCCAGTAGGGTTTGGTCCGCATAAACATCCAAACCCCTGCCCGTGCCAGGGCCGGCGACCGACCAGCGAGACGGCCGCAGCCGGTCTCGCGGGCGAGACTCTCGGGAAGGCGCTACGTGAGTCCCAACGGCTCCGACCGCTCGTCGCGGCGCCCGATGCGGCGGAAGCTGCCGCAGGTGCTGGCTGCGGGACTGGTCCTGGCAACCGCGACCGGTTGCACATACAAGGACTTTCCCAACCTCGGCATGCCCAATCCGGCTACTGAAGAGGCGCCGCGGATCCTCTCCCTTTGGCAGGGCTCCTGGGCCGCCGCCCTCGCAGTGGGCGTGCTGGTGTGGGGCCTGATCATCTGGAGCTGGATCTTCCACCGCCGCAGCCGGACCAAGGTGGAGGTCCCCGCACAGACGCGGTACAACATGCCCATCGAGGCGTTGTACACCATCGTTCCGTTCATCATCATCGCGGTGCTCTTCTACTTCACCGCGCGCGATGAGAGCGAACTCCTCAAGACTTCGAAGAAGCCCGACCACGTCATCAACGTGGTGGGCTATCAGTGGAGCTGGGCGTTCAACTACCTGGAGAACGTGGACGGCAAGGCCGACACCACGAACATCAACTCCAAGGAACTCGACGCGATCCCGGACAAGTGGAAGAAGAATGTCCCCGCCGGCGCCGACGGCGTGTACGACGAGGGCATTCCGGGCACGCGGAACCCGCAGACCGGCAACCCGGGTCCGACCCTGTGGCTGCCCAAGGGCGAGACGGTCCAGTTCGTCCTGACGTCGCGTGATGTCATCCACTCGTTCTGGGTGGTGCCGTTCCTGATGAAGCAGGACGTGATCCCCGGCCACACCAACGTCTTCGAGGTGACCCCCAACAAGGAGGGCACCTTCATGGGCAAGTGCGCCGAGCTCTGCGGCGTCGACCACTCCCGGATGCTCTTCAACGTCAAGGTCGTCTCCCCCGAGAAGTACCGGGAGCACCTGAAGGACCTGGCGAAGAAGGGCCAGACCGGTTACCTGCCGTCGGGCATCAAGCAGACGGATCACGCCAGGAACGCGGAGACCAACAACAAGTGAGCATCCTCAACGAACCTCAGGGTGCCGCCGCCGCAACGGCTCCGGCAGCACCACCCGCACGAAAGAAGTCTCCCGGCTCCGTCGTGGTGAGCTGGCTGACGACCACTGACCACAAGACCATCGGTACGCTCTACCTGGTCACCTCGTTCGCGTTCTTCTGCATCGGCGGCCTGATGGCCCTGCTGATGCGCGCCGAGCTCGCTCGTCCCGGCACGCAGATCATGTCGAACGAGCAGTTCAACCAGGCGTTCACGATGCACGGCACGATCATGCTGCTGATGTTCGCGACGCCGCTGTTCTCCGGTTTCGCGAACTGGATCATGCCGCTGCAGATCGGCGCGCCCGACGTGGCGTTCCCGCGGCTGAACATGTTCGCGTACTGGCTGTACCTCTTCGGCTCGCTGATCGCGGTGGCCGGCTTCCTCACCCCGCAGGGTGCGGCGGACTTCGGCTGGTTCGCCTACTCGCCGCTGTCGGACGCGGTGCGTTCGCCCGGCGTGGGCGCGGACATGTGGATCATGGGTCTGGCCTTCTCCGGCTTCGGCACGATCCTCGGTTCGGTCAACTTCATCACCACGATCATCTGCATGCGCGCCCCCGGCATGACGATGTTCCGGATGCCGATCTTCACCTGGAACGTCCTGCTGACCGGTGTGCTGGTCCTGCTGGCCTTCCCGGTCCTGGCCGCCGCGCTGTTCGCCCTGGAGGCGGACCGTAAATTCGGGGCGCATGTATTCGACGCGGCCAATGGCGGCGCATTGCTGTGGCAGCACCTCTTCTGGTTCTTCGGCCACCCCGAGGTGTACATCATCGCGCTGCCGTTCTTCGGCATCATCTCCGAGGTCATTCCGGTCTTCTCCCGGAAGCCGATGTTCGGTTACATCGGTCTGATCGCGGCGACGATTTCGATCGCGGGCCTTTCGGTCACCGTCTGGGCGCACCACATGTATGTGACGGGCGGCGTGCTCTTGCCGTTCTTCTCGTTCATGACATTCCTCATCGCGGTACCGACCGGTGTGAAGTTCTTCAACTGGATCGGCACGATGTGGAAGGGCTCCTTGTCCTTCGAGACACCGATGCTGTGGGCGGTCGGCTTCCTGATCACCTTCACCTTCGGTGGTCTGACCGGCGTCATCCTGGCGTCGCCGCCGATGGACTTCCACGTCTCGGACTCGTACTTCGTCGTGGCGCACTTCCACTACGTCATCTTCGGCACCGTCGTCTTCGCGATGTTCGCCGGCTTCCACTTCTGGTGGCCGAAGTTCACCGGCAAGATGCTCGACGAGCGGCTCGGCAAGATCACGTTCTGGACGCTGTTCGTCGGTTTCCACGGCACCTTCCTGGTCCAGCACTGGCTGGGCGCCGAGGGCATGCCGCGGCGTTACGCGGACTACCTGAACGCGGACGGCTTCACCACGCTGAACACGATCTCGACGATCGCCTCGTTCCTGCTCGGCCTGTCGATGCTGCCGTTCATGTACAACGTCTGGAAGACGGCCAAGTACGGCAAGAAGGTCGAGGTCGACGACCCGTGGGGCTACGGCCGCTCGCTGGAGTGGGCGACCTCCTGCCCGCCGCCGCGGCACAACTTCCTCACGCTGCCGCGCATCCGCTCCGAATCCCCGGCGTTCGACCTGCACCACCCTGAGATCGCCGCGATGGAGGCCATCGAGAACGAGGGCCAGAAGGACACGGCGCTCTTCGGCGGCAAGGAGGTCGGCAAGTGAAGATCCAGGGCAAGATGTTCATCTGGCTCTCCGTCTTCGTCCTCGCCATGGCGATCGTCTATGGCGTCTGGTCGAAGGAGCCGGCGGGCACCACCGCGCTGTTCCTCGCCTTCGGTCTGTGCATCATGATCGGTTACTACCTGGCGTTCACCGCGCGCCGGGTGGACGCCGGAGCGCAGGACAACGACGAGGCCGAGGTCTCCGACGACGCCGGCGAGCTGGGCTTCTTCAGCCCGCACAGCTGGCAGCCGCTGTCCCTCGGTGTCGGTGGCGCGCTCGCCTTCCTGGGCGTCGTCTTCGGCTGGTGGCTGCTCTTCTTCTCGGCCCCGGTCATCCTGATCGGCCTGTTCGGCTGGGTCTTCGAGTACTACCGCGGCGAGAACCGCACGCAGTAAGCGGCTCCCGTGCACCGGGCGGGCCCGGACACCTCTCCAGGTGTCCGGGCCCGCCCGTTGCAGTCCTCCAGCGCGCCGCGGCCGGGGGATTTTCCTACTTTGGGGTCATGAGCCTCAGACCACGACACCGGACGGCGCTCGGCTGCGCCTTCCTGCTGGCGCCCCTGGCGGCAGGCGCCACCGCCTGCGGCGGTTCGTCGTCGGACCCGCTCTCGGCCGCGCCGTACGACGCGGCCGGGCAGATCTCGGCCAACGCGCCCGGAGACGGCCGCAAGGCGGACCCGGACAAGCCGCTGGAGGTCTCCACCACCGGTGACGAGGCCCGGATCACGGACGTGACCGCCACCGACGCCTCCGGCCGCTACATCAGGGGCGAACTGGCCGCCGACGGCAGGCAGTGGCGCACCACCGTCCCGCTGGCCGCCGGCACCCGCTACACCGTGCGGGTGAGCACCGAGGACGAGGACGGCGCGCCCGGCCGCAAGGTCCTCCAGATCGACACCGAGGACACCGGCGACCGGCTCAACGTGAAGCTGGGGCCCGACAACGGCACGTACGGGGTCGGGCAGCCCGTCACCGCGGCGCTCAGCAAGCCCGTCAAGGACCCCAAGGCCAGGGCGATCGTGGAAGGCGCCCTCAAGGTCCGCTCCACGCCGCGTGTGGAGGGCTCCTGGCACTGGGTCGACAGCAAGACGCTGCACTTCCGCCCGCGCGAGTACTGGCCCACGCACGCCGACATCGAGGTGCGCAGCAACCTGGAGGGCCTGAAGATCACCGGCGGGCTGTACGGGGGCGCCGCCAAGCCCGTGAAGCTGCGCACGGGGGACCGGGTGGAGGCCGTCACGGACGCCGCGGCGCACACCATGACGGTCACCCGCAACGGCGAGGAGATCAACACCATCCCCGTCACCACCGGCAAGCCCGGCTACTCCACCCGCAACGGCACCAAGGTCGTCCTCGGCAAGGAGGGCTTCGTACGGATGCGGGGGAGAGCATCGGCATCCCGTCGAGCAGCTCGGACTCCTACGACCTGCCGGTCTACTGGGCCACCCGGGTGACCTGGAGCGGCGAGTACGTGCACGCGGCGCCCTGGTCCGTGGGATCGCAGGGCGCCGCCAACGTCAGCCACGGCTGCACGGGCATGTCCACCGGCAACGCCAAGTGGTTCTTCGACACCGTGCGGGTCGGTGACATCGTCAAGGTCGTCAACAGCGGCGGCGAGACCATGACGCCCTTCGACAACGGCTTCGGCGACTGGAACATGCCGTGGAAGCAGTGGCGCGAGGGCAGCGCGCTGGACAAGAACAAGCCCAGCACCACAGGCGAGCAGGACCAGCGGCCGGGACCCGAGAATGCCGCCCGGCTGCGCCCGCAGGCCTGAAGGCCTCTCAGAAGGGCCCTCGAAAGGGCCCTCAGGAGGCCGCTCAGGCCTCCGTGAGGAGCCTGCGGCGCAGCAGCCCGGCCAGGGCGTCCGTGAACTCCACGGGGTCCACAGGGTGCGTCACGGCGGCGTCCGCACGGCTCCAGGTCGCCAGCCAGGCGTCCTGCGGGCGGCCGATGAGCAGCAGCACCGGCGGGCAGCGGAAGATCTCGTCCTTGATCTGCCGGCAGACGCCCATACCGCCCGCGGGCGCCGTCTCGCCGTCCAGGACGCACGCGTCGATCCCGCCCTGCTCCAGGGCCGTCAGGACGGCGGGCAGGGTCGCGCACTCCACGATCTCCACCGGCGGCACGTCGGCGGCGGGCCGGCGGCCCGTGGCGAGCCGTACCTGTTCGCGGGTGTCGGCGTTGTCGCTGTAGACCAGCACCGTGGCAGTCGCCTGCATCGTTCCTCCACGCTTCTCGGCGGTACGGCTTCGGGCGGGGCGTCACCCGGCCGCCGCCGGGGAGTGCCTCCAGCGCGGATGCTACTGCTCGTACGGCGGCACGCAGGAGGGTTCGGCACGATCCACGATCTGACCGACGGCCCGTCAGGACTGGTCGGAGCGGGGGCACGGGGCCGTACGGCGGGTCCCGGGTCCTCCCTTCGGGCGACTGCCGGAGTGGGCCGTACGAGCAGGGCATACGCCCTTGACACACCGAACGGCACCCCCGGAGTGAGGGCGGGATAAGCGACCGACATAATGTCGGTCGTGGCGACAGCAACGACAGTAGAAACCGGGCACGCGCACCCGTCGGTCAATCGGCCGAACCTCACCAGCGTCGGAACCATCATCTGGCTGAGTTCCGAGCTGATGTTCTTCGCGGCCCTCTTCGCGATGTACTTCACCCTTCGATCGGTGACCGGGACCGAGTATTGGAAGGAATCCGCCGATGCGCTGAATCTTCCGTTCTCCGCGACGAACACCACGATCCTGGTGCTCAGCTCCCTGACCTGCCAGCTCGGTGTGTTCGCAGCCGAGCGCGGCGATGTCAAGAAGCTCCGGACCTGGTTCGTGATCACCTTCATCATGGGTGCGATCTTCATCGGCGGTCAGGTCTTCGAGTACACCGATCTGGTCAAGGAAGAGGGCCTCTCGCTCTCGTCCGGCCCGTACGGCTCGGTGTTCTACCTGACCACCGGCTTCCACGGACTGCACGTGACAGGCGGTCTCATCGCCTTCCTGCTGGTCCTGGGCAGGACGTACGCGGCCAAGAGGTTCACCCACGAACAGGCCACCGCGGCCATCGTCGTGTCCTACTACTGGCACTTCGTCGATGTCGTCTGGATCGGCCTCTTCGCCACGATCTACCTGATCCGCTGACCGGTCCCGCACCGGAACGGCGCATCAGACAGACATAGCCAAAGCATCGACGCAGAAGATCCTGACACCGGGGTAATCCGTGAAAAAGCTCTCCGCACGACGGCGCCATCCGCTGGCGGCGCTCGTCGTCCTACTCTTCGCGCTGGCGGTCACTGGGGGGCTGTACGCCGCGTTCGCGCCTGCGGACAAGGCTCAGGCCGATGACACCGCCCAGTCTCTTGCCATCAAGGAGGGCAAGAAGCTCTTCGCCGTCGGCTGCGCCAGCTGCCACGGCACCGGCGGTCAGGGCACCTCCGACGGCCCGAGCCTGGTCGGCGTGGGCGCCGCCGCCGTCGACTTCCAGGTCGGCACCGGCCGGATGCCGGCGCAGCAGCCCGGCGCCCAGGTGCCGCGGAAGAAGAACATCTACAGCCAGGCCGAGATCGACCAGCTCGCGGCGTACGTCGCGTCGCTGGGTGCCGGTCCCAGCGTGCCGGGCAAGGAGCAGTACAGCAAGGACGGCGCGGACATCGCCAAGGGCGGTGAGCTGTTCCGTACGAACTGCGCGCAGTGCCACAACTTCACCGGTAAGGGCGGCGCCCTGACCAACGGCAAGTTCGCACCGACGCTCGAAGGCGTGGACCCGAAGCACATCTACGAGGCCATGGAGACCGGCCCGCAGAACATGCCTTCCTTCGGTGACGGTTCGCTGTCCCCGCAGAACAAGAAGGACATCGTGTCCTACCTCGGCGCCGTCAACAGCGACGACACCCCCAGCCCCGGTGGTCTGGGCCTGGGCGGTCTCGGCCCGGTCAGTGAGGGCCTCTTCGGTTGGATCGCCGGCCTGGGCGCGCTGATCGCGGTCGCCATCTGGGTCGCAGCCCGGACTACGAAGGCCAAGAAGTCATGAGTGAGACTGGACGACACGAAGACGTGCCAGAAAAGAACCTCCCCGGTGAGCGGGACACGGCTCACGGCGGCGCGGTCGAGCCGGCGGACAACCCGTTCGCCGACCCGGGGCTGCCGCCCCACGAGCACCGCATCCAGGACATCGACGAGCGGGCCGCCAAGCGCTCCGAGCGCGCGGTCGCCTTCCTCTTCACCCTGTCGATGCTCGCGACGGTCGGCTTCATCGCCGCCTATGTGATCTTCCCGGTCGACGAGATCACCTACATCTGGCCGTTCGGCCACGTCAGCGCGCTGAACTTCTGGCTCGGTCTGACGCTCGGTGTGGCGCTCTTCTGCATCGGCGCCGGCGCGGTCCACTGGGCCCGCACGCTGATGTCCGACGAGGAGGTCGCCGACGACCGGCACCCGATCGAGGCGGCCCCCGAGGTCAAGGCCAAGGTCATGGAGGACTTCCGCGCAGGCGCGAAGGAATCCGCGATCGGCCGCCGCAAGCTGGTCCGCAACACCATGTTCGGCGCGCTGGCCCTGGTGCCGCTCTCCGGTGTGGTGCTGCTGCGCGACCTCGGTCCGCTGCCGGAGAAGAAGCTCCGTACGACCGGCTGGAAGAAGGGCATCCGCCTGGTCAACCAGTCGACCAACCTCCCGCTGCGTCCCGAGGACATCGCGGTCGGCTCGCTGACCTTCGCCAAGCCCGAGGGTCTGGAGGAGGACGACCACGAGTTCAACCAGAAGATCGCCAAGGACGCCCTGATGCTCGTGCGGATCCAGCCGCAGAACATTAAGGACAAGCAGGAACTGGACTGGTCGCACGAGGGCATCGTCGCCTACTCGAAGATCTGCACCCACGTGGGCTGCCCGATCAGCCTCTACGAGCAGCAGACGCACCACGTGCTGTGCCCCTGCCACCAGTCGACCTTCGACCTGGCCGACGGCGGACGCGTGATCTTCGGTCCCGCCGGACACGCCCTGCCGCAGCTGCACATCACGGTCAAGGACGGCTTCCTCGAAGCCGTCAGCGACTTCGCGGAGCCCGTCGGCCCGAGCTTCTGGGAGCGCGGATGAGTAACGAGACGAGCGCGACCACCACGCGCCGCGGCCAGGCGCCGCGGGGCGAGCGGATCGCCGACTGGGCGGACGGCCGGCTGGGCATCTACAGCCTCGCCAAGTCCAACATGCGCAAGATCTTCCCGGACCACTGGTCCTTCATGCTCGGTGAGATCTGCCTCTACAGCTTCATCATCATCATCCTGACCGGCGTCTACCTGACGCTGTTCTTCCACCCGAGCATGGCCGAGGTGACCTACCACGGCTCGTACGTGCCCATGCACGGGATCCGGATGACGCAGGCGTTCGAGTCGACGCTGGACATCAGCTTCGACGTGCGCGGCGGTCTGCTCATCCGGCAGATCCACCACTGGGCGGCCCTGGTCTTCCTGGGCGCCATGATGGTGCACATGATGCGGGTGTTCTTCACCGGCGCCTTCCGCAAGCCGCGCGAGGTCAACTGGCTGTTCGGCTTCCTGCTGCTGGTGCTCGGCATGTTCACCGGCTTCACCGGCTACTCGCTGCCGGACGACCTGCTCTCCGGCACCGGCGTCCGGTTCATCGAGGGTGTCATCCTGGCGATGCCGCTGGTCGGCTCGTACCTGCAGATGTTCATCTTCGGCGGGGAGTTCCCGGGGCACGACATCATCCCGAGGTTCTTCACGGTGCACGTCCTGCTGCTCCCCGGCATCATGCTGGGTCTGCTGGTGGCGCACCTGATCCTGGTCTTCTACCACAAGCACACGCAGTTCCCGGGTGCCGGCAAGACCAACAAGAACGTCGTCGGCATGCCGCTGCTGCCGGTCTACATGGCCAAGGCCGGAGGCTTCTTCTTCCTGGTCTTCGGCGTGATCTCGGTGATCGCGGCGGTCGCCAGCATCAACCCGGTGTGGGCCATCGGCCCGTACCGGCCCGACCAGGTGTCCACCGGCGCCCAGCCCGACTGGTACATGGGCTTCGCCGAGGGTCTGGTCCGTGTGATGCCCGGCTGGGAGTGGGACATCTGGGGCCACACCATCAACTTCGGTGTGCTGATCCCGATCCTCATCTTCCCGCTGGTGCTGGTGGCGATCGCGGTCTACCCGTTCGTCGAGTCCTGGGTCACCGGCGACAAGCGCGAGCACCACATCCTGGACCGCCCGCGCAACGCCCCGACCCGTACCGGCTTCGGTGTGGCCTGGCTGACCGCCTACCTCATCATGCTGATCGGCGGCGGCAACGACCTGTGGGCCACCCACTTCCACCTGTCGCTGAACGCGCTGACCTGGTTCGTCCGGATCGGCTTCTTCGTCGGCCCGGTGGTGGCCTTCATCGTCACCAAGCGGATCTGCCTGGGCCTCCAGCGCCGGGACCGCGACAAGGTGCTGCACGGACGCGAGTCCGGCATCATCAAGCGGCTGCCGCACGGTGAGTTCATCGAGGTGCACGAGCCGCTCAACCAGGAGCAGCTGCACACGCTCACCCAGCACGAGCAGCCCAAGCCGTTCGAGATCGGCCCGGAGGTCGACGAGAACGGTGTCGAGCGGAAGGTCAAGCGGACGACCAAGCTCCGCGCCAAGCTCTCCAAGGGCTACTACGGCGAGGACAACGTCATCCCGAAGCCGACCCCGGAGGAGTACAAGGAGATCACCAGCGGCCACGGCCACCACTGATCCCCGCCGTGTGACCCACGGCTAGTACCACCCCGCGTAAGTACGCCACCCAGAGGGCCCCGTCCTTCCCCAAGCTCTTAAGGAGCAGGGGAGTCCCCATTCGGACGGGGCCCTTCGGCATGCCGGGGCGCCGGATAAGGTTTCGGCACCAGCAGGACACGAATCCAGGAGTGTGGACCATGAACGTTGCGACCCCGAACGGCGGCGACAGCGTGGCGGTCCGCACCTGGCCGGGCGTCCTGGACGCACTCCTCCAGGGCCGCGACCTGGGCGCCGACGACACCGCGTGGGCGATGGACCGGATCATGCGCGGCGAGGCCACCGACGCGCAGATCGCGGGCTTCGCGGTGGCGCTGCGTGCCAAGGGCGAGACGGTCGCCGAGATCACCGGCCTGGTACGGGCGATGTACGCGCACGCCAACCTCATCGACGTGCCGGGCCCGAGCGTGGACATCGTCGGCACCGGCGGCGACGGCGCCAAGACCGTCAACATCTCCACGATGTCCTCGATCGTGGTGGCCGGCACCGGCGCGAAGGTCGTCAAGCACGGCAACCGCGCCGCCTCGTCGGCCAGCGGCGCGTCCGACGTGCTGGAGAAGCTGGGCGTCAACCTGGACCTGACCCCGCGCCGGGTCGTCGAGGTCGCCGAGGAGGCCGGGATCACCTTCTGCTTCGCGGTCAAGTTCCACCCGTCGCTGCGGCACGTGGCGCCCGCCCGGCGCGAACTGGGCATCCGTACGACGTTCAACGTGCTGGGCCCGCTGACCAACCCGGCGAAGGTACGGGCCCAGGCCACCGGCGTGGCCGACGCGCGGATGGCGCCGATCCTGGCCGGCGTGCTGGCCGAACGCGGCTCCAGCGCGCTGGTCTTCCGGGGCGACGACGGACTGGACGAACTGACGACCACCGCCACGTCGAAGGTCTGGGTCGTCCGGGACGGCGGCGTGCGTGAGGAGGCCTTCGACCCGCGGGACGTGGGCATCGGCCTGGTGCCCGTGGAGGCGCTGCGCGGCGCCGACGCCTCGTACAACGCGGACGTGGCGCGCCGCCTGCTGGGCGGCGAGACCGGGCCGGTGCGGGACGCGGTGCTGCTCAACTCGGCCGCGGCGCTGGTGGCCCTGGAGCCGACCGAGGCGCCGCTGAACGAGCAGCTCGCGGCCGGCATCGAGCGGGCCGCCGAGGCCATCGACTCGGGGGCGGCCCGCCGGGCGCTGGAGCGGTGGGTGGCGGCCAGCAACGCGTGACGGCGATCCGCAGTGGCGCGGGGCCCGGTCCGGGATACGGACCGGGCCTTGCGCGTTCCCGATCGTGTGGCATGATGCTGATCAGGTCACGAGTGACAGCGACTACGGCCCCGGCCCGCTGTCCGGCAACCCTCCGTCCGTGGCGGGGTGCCCCGGGTGATGACCAGGTCGCAGGCAGCGAGGTCTGCGGCAAGCGCGGATCCCTCGCCAGGGATCCTGGTCCTTGAGGGAGATCTCCCGATGATTCAGCGAATGCGTTAGGGCCGTTCGGCCCCGTTTTCCGCACCCCTTTTTCTTTCACCGCTGTCGGCCGGCCCCGCTTCGGCGTGTGGGCCCCGCAGCGAAGTCGCCCTGCCTTCACGGGAGTTCGCCATGCCTGTTTCCGCTACCGCTGCCGCCGCCCCTACCGCTACCGCTGCCGCCACCGATGCCGCCTCCGATGCCGCTGTCTGTGCCCCGCTGCCCGTGCTGGGCCGGGACGTGCTGGTCCCGCTCGTCACCGGCGGCGAGGTCGAGTACGCGGCGCTGGACATCGCCGCCAGCGCCCCGGCGCTCCAGCGCGTCTGGGACGACGTGGCCGCGTACGCCCCGTACTACGGCAGCGTCCACCGCGGCGCGGGCTACCTCTCGCAGCTGTCCACCGACCTGTTCGAGAACAGCCGGGCGGCGGTGGCGGACTTCCTCGGGTGCCGGGAGGGCGACCAGGTGGTCTTCACCCGCTCCACCACCGACTCGCTGAACCTGCTGGCCGCCGTGCTGCCCGCGGACACCCGGGTGTTCGTCTTCGAGACCGAGCACCACGCCTCGCTGCTGCCCTGGGAGCAGCGCGCCGACGTCGAGGTGACGTACCTGGACGCGCCCCGTACGCCGCGGCAGGCGGTGGACACGCTGGAGCGGGCGCTGGCCGAGCGCGAGCCGTATCGGAATGCGCTGGTCTGCGTGACGGGTGCTTCCAATGTGACCGGTGAGCTGTGGCCCGTACGGGAGCTGGCCGCCGCGGCGCACGCGCACGGCGCGCGGATCGTGCTCGACGCCGCCCAGCTCGCCCCGCACCACCCGGTCGACATCGCGGAACTGGACGTGGACTGGGTCGCCTTCTCCGGCCACAAGCTGTACGCGCCCTTCGGCGCCGGCGTGCTGGCCGGGCGCGCCGACTGGCTCCAGGCCGCCGAGCCGTACCTCGCGGGCGGCGGCGCCAGCCGTACGGTCGCGCGCCGCGCCGACGGCGGGGTGGACGTCGACTGGCACACCACCGCGGCCCGCCACGAGGCCGGATCGCCCAACGTCATCGGCGTCTACGCCATCGCGGCCGCCTGCAAGGCGCTCACCGAGGCGGGCTTCGAGGGCCTGGTCGCCCGGGAGCAGCGGCTGGTCGAGCGGGTACGGGCGGGCCTCGCCGAGGTGCCCGAGGTGACCGTGCTCTCGCTGTTCGGGGACGACGCGCCGCGGGTGGGCGTGCTGTCCTTCGTCGTCGAGGGCTGGAACAGCTCGCACTTCGCGGCGGCGCTCTCCGCCGAGTACGGCATCGGCGTGCGCGACGGGCTGTTCTGCGCGCACCCCCTGGTACGGACCCTGCTGGGCGCCGAGTCCGAGGCGCCGGGCGAGTGCGGCGCACCCGAAGGAGCGCCGGGGGAGCGGAGCCTGAACGCCATCCGGGTGAGCTTCGGGGCCGGTACGCCCGACGAGCACGTGGACCGTTTCGTCCAGGCCGTCAAGGAACTGGTGACGCAGGGCGCGCGCTGGAGCTACCGCACCGAGGACGGGCGCTGCGTGCCGGACACCGCGGCGTAGCCCCTTGAACCGCCCGCGCCGCGGCGCTCCGCTGTCCGGGCGCCGCGGCGTGGGTCTCGTACGTGGTGGCGGTGGCGGTGGTGGTCCGGCGGTCGCCCGGTCAGGCGTCCAGGCCGATGGCGAAGGCCGCTTCCAGGTCGTGCTGGGAGTACGTACGGAAGGCGATGTGCGTCTCCGTGGAGGCGACGCCCGGCACCTTGCTGATCCGGCCCGGGATGACGTCCGCCAGGTCGTCGTGCCGGGCCACCCGCACCAGCGCGATCAGGTCGTGCGCACCGGTGACCGAGTAGACCTCGCTGACGCCCTCCAGAGCGGCGATCTTCTCCGCGATCTCCGGGATCTGGTCCACGCTGGTCTTGATGAGCACGATCGAAGTGATCACGGTTGGCTCTCTCCCTCGGCCGCCTGCTGCTTCGCCGTTCCGGCGGAGTCCACCCTACCGGTGGCCGCGGCGGTTCCCCCGGCCGGAGCGGGGCCCGGCCGGTACCGCACCCAGGCGTACAGGAAGCCCACCGCGAAGCCCACGACATGGGCGAGATAGGCCACGCCCGGGGTGCTGGGGTCGCGCTGCGCGGCGATCCACTGGAGGACGAACCAGAACAGCAGCACGATCCACGCCGGGAAGCGCAGCGGCAGGAAGAAGAGGAACGGGTAGATGCTGGTGACCCGGGCCTTGGGGAAGAGGTAGAGGAACGCCCCCAGCACCCCGGAGATCGCTCCGGAGGCGCCGACCAGGGTCTGTCCCGAGGAGGCGTGCGCGGCCGCGTAGCCCATCAGGGCCAGGTAGCCGGTCACGAGGTAGAAGAGGGTGAACGGCAGCCTGCCCATGCGGTCCTCGGCCATGCCGCCGAAGACGTACAGGAAGAGGACGTTGCCCAGCAGGTGCAGCCAGCTGCCGTGCACGAACAGGGCGGTGAGCGGCGTGAGCAGCGGGCCGGGGGAGCCGCTCCACAGGTCGCGCGGGATGACGCCCCAGCGTTCGAAGTACGCGGTCTGCGCCTGGACGACGGCGTCGCCGGTGCCGTATATGCCGTTGAGGCCGGAGGCGGGCCCGACGACGAAGACCACGCAGCACAGGGCGATCAGGACGTTCGTCATTCGGGAGAACACGGTCAGCACCGAGCGGGCGCGGGGCGTCCGGGGGTCAGGAGCGGGGCCGTCATGAAGTGATCATGGCGTAATACGGGCAATCGGGACAGAGTGCCTCGCCGCGTCCCGCCTCCTGGGCGGGGCCGCGCCGTACACGTGTCAGGCCGTAGGGTAACGGTCAGTACCCCGCGTACTTCCGCAGTCCGACGGCGCACCGCGGGAAGCCCCCGAACGACAGCACGAGCCCCGCTCGCCCGAGCGCGACGAAAGAGGACGACACCATGGCTGTTCCCCTGCCGACGGACGGGACCCGGTGGCGCTGCACCCTGTGCGGCAATCTGACGCGCTTCGACGTCACCCGCCGCTCCGAGGTCGTGGAGTACCTCCACCTCGACCTCGCCGGGGAGCCGAAGGTGGAGGAACGCGAGGTGCTCAGTGAGAGCATCGAGTCCGTGCGCTGCCGCTGGTGCAACGCGGTCGACCAGATCGAGCTGGTCGACCGGCCCGGCGCCAGTGCCTGAGTCGAGCGCCTGAGATCGGAGCGATGCAGCAGTGGTGGAGCGTCCAGAAGGGCCCGCGGGGGCGGAGCACGGTGCCGAGGCCGGTACGGCCGAGGCGGACGAGGTGCTCGACCGTCCCCTGCCCGAGGGCGTGCGGCGCCGGGTCGTGGCGCTCACCGCGGAGTCCTTCGGCGGTCTGACGGTCGCCGAACTTCCGCCGCCGCTGCGGCAGTACGCCCGGTTCACTCCCAGCCGCCGGGCCAAGTTCGCGGGCAACGCGATGGCGGCCGCGCTGGAGAACGACGCGGTCTTCCGGCAACGGATCGCGGGCCGGCTGCGCGAGGCCCAGCCGGAACTGGCCGAGGCGCTGGACAACGGCACCCCGCCCGCCGCCGCCGACCCGCTCGATGTCGCGGCGGCGGCCTATGTGCTGCGCCCCGAAGGCTGGGTCAAGCTGGTCGCGGCGGCCGGCGAGGAGGCGCAGCGCGCCCGCGCGGAACAGGCCGGCGAGGAGGCCGAACGCGAGCTGGCCGCGCTGCGCGAGGAGCTGGCGCGGGCCCGCGCCGAGGCCCGCGCCGAGGCCGACCGCACCCGCGGCGACCTGGACGCGCTGCGCAAGGAGAACGAGTCGTTGCAGCGCAAGCTGCGCAGCGCGCTCAGCGACGTCAAGCGGGGCGAGGCGGCGGCGCGCAAGGCCGCGGCGGAGGTGGAGTCCGTACGGGCCGCCGCCGCGCAGGAGAAGGCCATGGCCGACAGCGAGGCGCGCCGCCTGAAGGCCCGTGTCGCGGAGGTCGAGGCGTCCCTGGAGGCGAGCCGCCGCGCCACCCGTGAAGGCCGCAGTGTCGAGGACATGCGGCTGCGGCTGCTGCTGGACACCGTCCTGGACGCCGCCCAGGGGCTGCGCCGGGAACTGGCCCTGCCGCCCGCCGACACCCACCCGGCGGACACCGTCGACGCGGTGGCCCCGGGCAAGATGACGCCCAAGGACATCGCCACGCGCGCACTGTCGGAGACCGACCCGGCCCTGCTGGACCAGCTGCTGGCGCTGCCGCAGGCTCACCTGGTGGTGGACGGTTACAACGTCACCAAGACCGGTTATCCCACGATGCCGTTGGACAAGCAGCGGCTGCGGCTGCTGGGCGGCCTCGCGGTGCTGGCCGCCCAGACCGGCGCGGAGATGACGTGTGTCTTCGACGGGGCCGAGCTGGCCGCGCCGGTGCTGCTCGCGCCGCCGCGCGGGGTGAGGGTCCTCTTCAGCAAGCCGGGTGTGACGGCGGACGAGCTGATCCGCCAGCTCGTACGGGCCGAGCCGCCCGGCCGTCCGGTGGTGGTCGTCTCCACGGACCGCGAGGTGGCCGACGGGGTGGCCAAGGCGGGGGCGCGGCCGGTCGCATCGGCCCTGCTGCTGAAGCGACTTGCCCGTACCTGAGTCGTACGTTCCGTCCGTACGACTTGTCCGGAACGCGCTTCCCGGAGGGGGGTACGGGGCAGGACTGGCCCGAGCGTCCGAGGGGGAACCGGTGGACGCTGCGGCGCTCGCGACGGAGGAAAAGGTGTACCCATCAACGAGGCGCCTCATGCCTGTCGTTCGTCTCTGAGTGTCAAGTGACCATTACTGCGTGTGTGATGTTGGTAAAGGATGAGGAGCATCCAGCAGTTTTTTCCGGTGAGGATTTGAAGCGATCACAACTCGGTTACTAAGGTCAGGCCTCAACCCTTCATGCAGTTGATCATCCACCCGGGATGAACAGTGAAGGAACCGCCGAGTCCGCGGTGTTCACACGCGGAGCCGGGGTCCCGTACCCCCCACGCCCGGTAGGCGGCTGAAGGAAGAAGGAGCTCGCCTCCGTGGCGTCCCACCGTCGACCCAAGCAGCCGAGCCGCACCCGCGTGACCGTCCTCACCGCGACCGCAGCGGCAGCCGTCGCCCTCTCGTCCCAGGCCGCCCACGCCGACCCGAAGCCGAAGAAGGAAGACGTCAAGTCCGAGGTCGACAAGCTCTACGAGCAGGCGGAGCAGGCCACCGAGAAGTACAACGGGGCCAAGGAGGACCAGGAGAAGCTCCAGAAGGAGGTCGACGCCCTCCAGGACAAGGTCGCCCGCGGCCAGGGCGAGCTGAACGATCTCCGCAAGGGCCTCGGCGCCGTCGCCTCCGGCCAGTACCGCAGCGGCAGCATCGACCCGTCCGTGCAGCTGTTCCTCTCCGGCGACCCGGACACCTACCTCGACAAGGCCGCCACTCTCGACCAGTTGAGCGGCAAGCAGGCCGAGCAGCTGAAGACCATCGCGGACAAGCAGCGCCGGCTCGCGCAGGAGCGCGCGGAGGCCGCCGGCAAGATCAAGGACCTCTCGGACACCCGCAAGGCACTGGGTGACAAGAAGGACGAGATCAAGGGCAAGCTCGCCAAGGCGCAGGAACTCCTCAACACGCTGACCGCCAAGGAGAAGGAAGAGCTGCGGAAGGAGGAGGAGAAGAAGCAGGGCCAGAGCCAGGGCCAGGACCGCTCCAGCCGCGGCAACGAGCGCCCCGACCTCGGCAACGACGTCCCGGCCTCGCAGCGCGGCGCCGCCGCCCTGGCCGCGGCCGCCTCGAAGATCGGTTCGCCCTACGTATGGGGCGCCACCGGCCCCTCCTCGTTCGACTGCTCGGGCCTGACCTCCTGGGCGTACCAGCAGGCCGGCCAGGGGCTGCCGCGCACCTCGCAGGCGCAGGCCAACGCCGGTACCCGGATCGGCTCGCAGAGCGCGCTCAAGCCGGGCGACCTGGTGCTCTTCTACGGCGACCTGCACCACATCGGCCTGTACGCGGGCAACGGCCAGGTGCTGCACGCGCCGAAGCCGGGCGCGTCCGTGCGCTACGAGTCGATCAACAACATGCCCTTCCAGTTCGGCGTCCGCGTCTGACCTCCCGCCGGCCGCGTCCCGCGCTCGCGGGACGCAGCCGGACATGCCGCCCGATCGGGCGAATTGCGGTGTGTGCCGCTGACTTCCCGCCCCGCCGGTGACCTGCGCAGTCACCGGCGGGGCGGCTTTTTCCCTACCGGCGACGGGTGTTGCGGGTCTTTGGCCGCGGGCCACCGGCGCCGTTACTGTCTGCCCTCGCAGCTGCCGGTTTGCGTCCGCCCGCCCCGGGTGGCAGGGGCTGCACGGAAGGGAGTGCGGCCTCACGTGGCGTCCCACCGCCGTGTCTCACAGTCCGCCCTGGCCGGTGCGACCAGGGCCACCGTCCTGTCCGCCGCCGCGGTCACCGCCGCCGCCGCGCTGTCCGCCGGCGCGGCGAACGCCGTCCCGGGTCCGGCGCCCGCCGAGGTCACCTCGCGCGTCGACGCCCTCTACGAGCAGGCCGAGAAGGCCACCGAGCAGTTCAACGGGGCCAACGAGCGGGCGCGCACGCTGCGGGCCGACGTGGCGGCCCTCCAGGACCGGGTGGCCCGCGGCCAGGAGCACGTCAACCGGCTGCGCGGCCGGCTCGGCGCCGTCGCCTCCGCCCAGTACCGCTCCGGCGGCCTGGACCCGTCCCTGAAGCTGCTGCTGTCCGAGGACCCGGCGCACTACCTCGACAAGGCCGCCGCCCTGGACCGCATCCAGGGCAAGCAGGCCGGGGAGCTGCGCGAGCTCCAAGGTGCCCAGCGCGGCCTGGAGCAGGAGCGCCGGGAGGCGACCGGGAAGCTGGCCGCCCTGGAGGCGAGCCGGCAGGACGTGGTGCGCCACAAGAAGGACGTCGAGGAGAAACTGGCCGCGGCGCGGCGCCTGCTGAACTCGCTGACCGGCGCGGACCGGGACGCCTACGACCGCGCGAACCGCGGAGTCGGACGGTCGCTGCCCGACCTGTCCGGGCCGCCGCCCGCCTCCGGCCGGGCCGGAGCCGCCGTCCAGGCGGTGCGCGGGGCGATCGGCTCCCCGTACGCCTGGGGGCGGTCCGGCCCGTCCTCCTTCGACTGCTCCGGGCTGATGCAGTGGGCCTACGCGCGGGCCGGAGTCTCCATCCCGCGCACCTCGCAAGCCCAGCGCGGCGCCGGGCAGCAGGTTCAGGTCAGTCAGGCCAAGCCGGGGGACCTGGTCATCTACCGGGACGACGCCAGTCATGTCGGTATGTATGTGGGCAACGGACAGGTGGTGCACGCCCCGTATCCGGGCGCCCGGGTGCGCTCGGACCCCGTCGGCATGATGCCCATCTCGTCCGTAACCCGACCCTGACCGCTGTCCGTACGCGGCGCCGGTGCTTACGATCAACCGCGTGGCAGGGCGACGGACGACGCGGCGGACGGCCCGGCGGATCAGGACGGCGCTCTGCGCGACCCTGCCGTCGGCGCTGCTGCCGCTGCTCGCGGGCTGCCAGGACCCGGCCGGCGCGGCGCAGGACGCCCCGCCGGGCATCCAGCGGATGCTGGACCGGCGCGCGGCGGCCGTGCGCGACCGGGACGCCGGGGCCTTCCTCGCCTCGGTCGACCCGCACGCGGCCGCGTACCGCGCCCAGCAGCGGGCGGTGTTCGCCAACCTCGCGCAGGTGCCGCTGGGCGCCTGGTCGTACGAGCTGGTGAAGACCGACGCGTTCGGCCTGCCGGCGGTGGTCGGCGCGGAGGGCCGCCGGGTGGCCGCAGAGGTACGGCTGCGCTACCGGCTGACCGGGTACGACAACGCGCCGGTCACCTCCGTGCAGTACCTGACGCTCACCGACCGCGGTGGCCGGTGGCTGATCAGCTCCGACTCGGACGGCGCCGGGAGCGGGCGGCGCAGCGCGCGCCAACTGTGGGACCAGGGGCCGGTCCAGGTCGTCAAGGGGCGCCACAGTCTGGTCCTCGGGGTCCGCCGTGGCACCGCGGCGCTGCGCGAACTGGCGGACCGTACGGACGAGGCCGTGCCCGCCGTCGCCAAGGCGTGGCCCGGGAAGTGGGCCGGGCGGGTGGTGGTCGAGGCACCGCGGTCGCTGGACGGGATGGCGGAGCTGCTGAACGCCGACGACCCTTCCGGCTACCGGGGCATAGCGGCCGTCACGACCGGCGAGGCGGGCCCGGCACCGGCGGCACCGGCCGACCGGGTCGTCGTCAACCCGGAGGCGTACGGCGAACTGTCCGCCGCCGGGCGTCAGACCGTACTGACCCACGAGGCCACCCACGTCGCGACGCGCACGGCCACCACCGCCGCCACCCCGCTCTGGCTCTCCGAGGGCTTCGCCGACTGGGCCGCCTACCGTGGCGGCAGCCGCCCGGCCGCCGCCGTCGCCCCCGAACTCGCGCACGCCGTGGCCAAGGGCGCCCCGCCGTCCCGGCTCCCGGCCGACGGCGACTTCCGCTTCAGCCGGGGCGCGCGGGAGCTGGCCCGCTCGTACGAGGGCGGCTGGCTGGCCTGCCGCATGATCGCCGACCACTGGGGCGAGAAGCGGCTCGGCGCGTTCTACCGGGCGGCGGGGCGGGGCGGCACGGAGAGCGCCGGGCGGGCGATGCGCGACCAACTGAATCTGAGTCCGGCGGAGTTCACCCGGCGGTGGCAGGCGTACGTGGTGCGGCAGCTGGGGGACGCGCCGCGGCCCGGTGACCGTCGAGCGCCACAGCCGCCGGCAGGCGGTCAGCGAAGCGGCCACGAGCAGGGCGTTGCGCACGGCCAGCAGGACCACGCCCGTCCCCTCGCTGGCCACGACGTCCACGAACCGTACGGGGAACTCCACCAGCGTCGCGCCGGTCGCGAGCAGGACCAGGACGGCGGGCGGCCCCATCCGGCTCGCCCGCAGCGTCATGCACACGGCCGCCGCGCCGACCAGCCAGATCATGTACTGCGGGCTGATCACCCGGCTGGTGGTGACGAAGAGCAGGACGGCGGTGAAGGCGGCGTCGGCGAGCGTGGCGGACGTGCACCGCCGCGCGCGCAGCCGCCACAGCAGCAGCCAGCCGAAGGCCGCCACGGTCAGGAGCTGCGCCAGGGAGCTGACCAGCGGCACGTACGGGCCGACGAACTCCACGGAGCCGTAATGCAGCAGCACCTGTCCGTCCCAGCCGAACTGCCGGGCGAGATGGAAGACGAGCGCGCCGAGCGACTCCACCTCCGTACCCCGGTCGCGCTGGAAGGTGAGGAAGGCCAGCCCGCCAGGGGCCCAGGCGGCGCAGAGCGCGGTGACCGCCAGCGCGCTGACAGCCGTCGTGCCCCACAGCTGCCGCGCGCGGCGGCCCCGCAGGGGCGCGCCGGTCAGCAGCAGCACCGGCCACACCTTCAGCAGCGCGCCGAAGGCGATCAGGGCGCCGGAGACGCGCGGGTGCCGGGCGGCGGCGAAGAGCGCGGCGACGGCCACGGCGGTGACCATCAGGTCGTACCGGGCGTACGCGGTGGGGCCGAGCAGGGCGACCCCCGCGGTCCAGACCCAGGCACCGGTGAGACGTTTACCCGGCCGCCGGCCCGCGTACAGGAGCAGCGCGAAGGTGACCGCGTCGGCGGCGCACGCCAGGACGAAGAACGCCGAGGCGTAGTCCAGGAAGGGCAGTAGCCCGGGGAGAGGACGGCGAGCGCGGCGGCCGGCGGATACTGCCAGGCCACGTCGTCCTGCGGGAACGCACCGGACTTCAGGACCTCGGACCAGCCGTGGTAGATCCCCGAGATGTCGCTGGTGACGTCCGGGCCGGGCAGCACCAGCACCTTGAACACGCACAGCAGCAGCACCGCCCGGGTCGCGGCCCAGACCACCGTCGGCGGCGCCGGCGCGCGCACCGTGTCCCTCGGCTGCCGGCTGCCGGCCCTGCCCATCGCCACCTCGTCCCGTCGTCCGCGGCTGGCCGTGTCCCTCCGCGTCCCCCTACCTCCGCGTCCGTCTGTGTCCCCCCGCGCCCGCCCGCGTCCGTCCAGGTGGACGGGGCCGTGTCACGACCGTAGACGAGTCATGCGCGTGCCGGGGCGGTCCCCGCCGGTCGTGTCCGGTGACCCGGTACTGTGCCAGGGCAATGGACAAGACGCTGATCGTCACGAACGACTTCCCGCCCCGCCCCGGCGGCATCCAGGCCTTCCTGCACAGCATGGCGCTGCGCCTGGACCCGGACCGGGTCGTGGTCTACGCCTCCACCTGGAAGCGGAGCAAGGAGGGCGTCGAGGCCACCGCGCGCTTCGACGCCGAGCAGCCCTTCCCCGTCGTACGCGACCGGACGACGATGCTGCTGCCGACACCCCGGGTGACCAGGACGGCCACCGCCCTGCTGCGCCGGCACGGCTGCTCCTCGGTGTGGTTCGGAGCCGCCGCGCCGCTCGGCCTGATGGCGCCCGCGCTGCGCCGGGCGGGCGCCCGCCGGATCGTGGCCACCACGCACGGGCACGAGGCGGGCTGGGCGCAGTTGCCCGCCTCCCGTCAACTGCTGCGGCGGATCGGCGAGGGCACCGACACGATCACCTATCTGGGCGAGTACACCCGCTCGCGGATCGCCGCCGCGCTGACGCCGGCCGCCGCCGGGCGGATGACGCAACTGCCGCCCGGCGTGGACGAGAAGACCTTCCACCCCGGCTCCGGCGGCGGCGAGGTACGGGCCCGCCTCGGGCTCGCCGAGCGGCCGGTCGTCGTCTGCGTCTCCCGGCTGGTGCCGCGCAAGGGCCAGGACACCCTGATCGAGGCGATGCCGCGGATCCTGGCCGACGTGCCGGACGCGGTGCTGCTGATCGTCGGCGGCGGCCCGTACGAGAAGCAGCTGCACGCGCTCGCCGTCGAGAAGGGTGTCGCCGACGCGGTGCGCTTCACCGGGGCCGTGCCGTGGGAGGAACTGCCCGCCCACTACGGCGCGGGCGACGTCTTCGCGATGCCGTGCCGCACCCGGCGCGGCGGGCTGGACGTGGAGGGCCTGGGCATCGTCTACCTGGAGGCGTCCGCCACCGGACTCCCGGTCGTGGCGGGGGACTCCGGCGGCGCGCCGGACGCCGTGCTGGACGGCGAGACGGGGTACGTCGTCCCGGGCGGCTCCCCGACGGTCGCCGCCGAACGCGTCGTCGCGCTCCTGAAGGACCCCGCCGCCCGCCGCCGCATGGGTGAGCGCGGCCGCGCCTGGGTGGAGGAGAAGTGGCGCTGGGACCTGCTGGCGGAACGGCTCAAGGAGCTGCTGTAGGGAATCGCCGCAGCCGGACGCGCGAACGCCGGGCGGGCTGGAGAACCGGCCGCCCGGCGTTGTGACACACCGGCTCTTACGGGCGGTAGATCGCCTCGATGTCCTCGGCGAAGTCCTTCGCGACCACGTTGCGCTTGAGCTTCAGCGACGGCGTCACGTGCCCGGACTCCTCGGTGAACTGCGTCGGCAGGATGCGGAACTTGCGCACCGACTCGGCCTTGGAGACGGCCGCGTTGCCGTCGTCCACGGCCCGCTGCACCGTGGCCAGCAGCTCCGGGTCCTGGCTCAGCTCGGTGACGCTCTGCCCGGCCGGGCGGCCGTGCTCCGCCGCCCAGCGCGGCAGGAACTCCTCGTCGAGGGTGACCAGCGCGCCGACGAAGGGCCGGCCGTCGCCGACGACCATGCACTCGGCGATCAGCGCGTGCGCCCGGATGCGGTCCTCGATGACGGCCGGGGCGACGTTCTTGCCGCCCGCCGTCACCAGGATCTCCTTCTTGCGGCCGGTGATCGCGAGGTAGCCGTCCTCGTCGAGGGTGCCGATGTCACCGGTGTGGAACCAGCCGTCGGAGAGCGCTTCCTTGGTCGCCGACTCGTTGTTCCAGTACTCGGTGAACAGGTGCTCGCCGTGCAGCAGAACCTCGCCGTCGTCGGCGATGCGCACCACCGAGCCGGGCAGCGGCTGGCCGACCGTACCGATCTTCTGGCGGTCCCACGGGTTGAAGGCGGTGGCCGCGCAGGACTCCGTCAGGCCGTAGCCCTCCAGGGCGGTGAAGCCGATGCCCCGGTAGAAGTGGCCCAGGCGCTCGCCCAGCGGCGCGCCGCCGGAGATGGCGTGGGTGGCGCGGCCGCCGAGCACGGCGCGCAGCTTGCCGAAGACCAGCTTGTCGAAGAGCTTGTGCTTGAGCCGCAGGCCGAGGGCGGGCCCGGCCTGGGTGTCCAGCGCGCGGCTGTAGGCGATGGCCGTCTCGGCGGCCCGGTCGAAGATCTTGCCCTTGCCCTCGGACTGCGCTTTGGCCCGCGCCGAGTTGTAGACCTTCTCGAAGACCCGGGGGACGCCGAGGATCAGCGTGGGGCGGAACGAGGCGAGATCGTCGGTGAGGTTCTTGATGTCCGGGGCGTGGCCGAGCTTGATGGGGGCCATGACCGAGGCCACCTGCACCAGCCGTCCGAAGACATGGGCCACCGGCAGGAAGAGCAGCACCGAGGAGTGGCCGGTGCGGAAGAGGGGTTTGAGGCGCTCGACGACGTTGCCGCACTCGGCGAAGAAGCTGCGGTGGGTCAGCACACAGCCCTTGGGCCGGCCGGTGGTGCCGGAGGTGTACACGATGGTGGCGGGCGAGTCGGCGTCGGCGAGGGCGCTGCGCTCGTCCACCTCCGCGTCGGTGACACCGGCGCCGGCCGCGCGCAGCCGGGCGATGGCGTCCCGTTCGATCTGCCAGATGTTCTCCAGCGCGGGCAGCCGGTCCCGTACGGACTCGACGGCGGCCTCCTGTGCGGGGGACTCGACCACACAGGCCACCGCGCCGGAGTCGCCGAGGATCCACTGCACCTGTTCGGCGGAGCTGGTCTCGTAGACGGGGACGGTGACCGCGCCCGCGCTCCAGATCGCGAAGTCCATCAGGGTCCACTCGTACCGGGTGCGCGACATCAGGCCGATCCGGTCACCGGGCCGGATGCCGGCGGCCATCAGGCCCTTGGCGGCGGCCCGTACCTCGGCGAGGAAGACGGTGGCCGTCACGTCCTGCCACCGGCCGTCGACCTTGCGGCCCATGACGGCGACATCGGGGTGCTGCGCGGCATTGCGGCGGATCAGATCCGTCAGGTTGCCGTCCGCGGGGACCTCGTACAGGGCCGGAAGGCTGAACTCGCGCAAGACTGCTGCTCCTCTATGGCGCCGGCGTCACGACGCTGTGTGCTGGCCGGCTGCGGTCCATGATCAGGCAGGGGGTGGTGGACTGCCCGGACGTTACCCACCGGTATTGCTTTTGGGATAGGGGGTTACGCCCAGATGTTCGATGCGTCACACGCTGCGTGACACGCGTCCGGACACGCCTTGGGACTGCTTCGCGCAGACTAGACCAGGCTTTCGGTGACCGGGAAGTAACCGCAGGTCGGACCCGCCTCCCGGCGGCGCCCCGGCCCCCTCCCGGCCGTACGCCTTTCGATCTAGGGTGACCGTCATGCGAGTCCATGTGGTCAGCGACGTACACGGCAACGGGCGGGACCTCGCCACGGCGGGCGACGGGGCCGACGCCCTGGTCTGCCTGGGGGATCTCGTGCTCTTCCTCGACTACGCCGACCACTCCCGCGGCATCTTCCCCGACCTCTTCGGCACCGAGAACGCCCACCGGCTGGTCGAGCTGCGCACCGCCCGCCGCTTCGAGGAGGCCCGCGCGCTGGGCCGCCGCCTGTGGGGCGACGTCGAGCGCGAGGGCGGCGGCCGGATGGCCGTCATCGAGCAAGCCGTCCGACGGCAGTACGCCGAACTGTTCGCCGCCTTCCCGGAGCGGACGTACGCCACCTACGGCAACGTGGACCTCCCCCACCTGTGGCCCGAGTACGCCGGACCCGGCACCACCGTCCTGGACGGCGAGCGGGTGGAGATCGGCGGCCGCGTCTTCGGCTTCGTCGGTGGCGGCCTGGAGACGCCGATGCGCACCCCGTACGAGATCAGCGACGAGGAGTACGCCGCCAAGGTCGAGGCCGTCGGCGAGGTGGACGTGCTGTGCACGCACATCCCGCCGGACGTGCCGGAGCTCTGCTACGACGTCGTCGCCCGCCGCTTCGAACGCGGCAGCGCCGCCCTCCTGGACGCGATCCGCCGGACCCGCCCCGCTACGCGCTCTTCGGACACGTGCATCAGCCGCTGGCCCGGCGGGTACGCGTCGGCGCCACCGAGTGCGTCAACGTGGGGCACTTCAACGCGACGGGAGCGCCGTACGTCCTGGAGTGGTGACAGCCTTCCCGGGGTCTTCCCGGGGCCTTCCCGGGGCCTTCCCGGGGCTTCCCCGAAAGGCCCTCCCGGGGGCCGCCTCCAGGGCCGACCGGATCGGCCGGGACGCCGGTCCGGCGCGCTTTCGCCGCGCGGTAGCCTTCAGCAGCAGGGATACGCGTCTGGCGGACCGGCACGAATCGGCATGGAGGAGTCACGGCGATGGCCGAACACACCAGCTCTAGCATCACGATCGAGGCGGCACCCGCCGAGGTGATGGGAGTGATCGCCGACTTCGACCGCTATCCGGACTGGACCGGCGAGGTCAAGGAAGCCGAGATTCTCAGCAAGGACGACCAGGGCCGCGCCGAGCAGGTCCGCCTGCTGCTGGACGCCGGCGCGATCAAGGACGACCACACCCTCGCCTACACCTGGATCAGCGACCACGAGGTCAGCTGGTCGCTGGTGAAGTCCCAGATGCTGCGGACGCTCGACGGCTCCTACCGGCTGGTGCCGCTGGCCGGCGGCGCGCACACCGAAGTGACGTATCAGCTCACCGTGGACGTCAAGATCCCGATGCTCGGCATGATCAAGCGCAAGGCGGAGAAGGTCATCATCGACCGCGCGCTGGACGGGCTGAAGAAGCGCGTCGAGAGCGGCCCCGCGGCCCCCGCCGGCGAGGCCAAGAGCCTTTGACCATGCGTACCGTCCTCGTGACCGGTCCCGGCGGCGCCGGCCGCACCACCGTCGCCGCCGCCACCGCCCTGGCCGGTGCCCGGCGCGGTGAGCGCGTCCTGCTGCTCACCGCCCGCGGCGGCGCGGCGGAGCGCGCCCTGGGCACCCGCCTCGGCCACCCCGGCGACGGCCCGGTGCCCGTCGTGCCCGGCCTGCACGCCAAGTGCGTCGACGCCGGTGACCACTTCCGCCGCGAAGTGCTCGCCTTCCAGGAGCGCGCGGGAGCCGCCCTCGACCTCCTGGGCGCCGCGCCCCTGGACGAGGACGAACTGACCGAACTGCCGGGCGCGGAGGCGTTCGCGCTGCTCCACGAGCTGCGCGCGGCCCACGAAGCGGCCGGCGGATCCGACGGCCCGCAGACGGTCGTCGTCGACATGCCGCCCGCCGCCGACACCGTCGCCCTGCTCGCCCTGCCCGAACAGGCCCGCCGCTACCTCCGCCGCCTGCTGCCGCCCGAACGCCAGGCCGCCCGCGCGCTGCGGCCGGTGCTGGCCCAGCTGGCGGGCGTGCAGATGCCCACCCAGAAGCTGTACGAGGCCGCGGAGCGCTGGAGCACGAACTCGCCGCCGTCCAGCGGATCATCGACCACCCGGGCACGACCGTACGGATCGTCACCGACGCGGGCCCGGCCGCCGTCGCGGACCTGCGGGAGGTGCGCTCGGGCCTCGCCCTGTACGGGCACCGCACCGACGCCGTCGTCGCCAACCGGCTGCTGCCCACCGGGTCGGCCGACCCGTTCCTGGCGGCGCTCTCCGGACAGCAGCAGAGCGCGCTCAAGGCGCTCCGCGAGGAGTTCCCCGAAGCGCCGGTCGTCGAGGTGCCGCACCTGGGCCGCGACCCCGAGGGCACCGAGGAGCTGGACGAGCTGATCCGCGGCACGGTCGGCGAACCGGCCGCCCCCGGGGATGCCGACGGCACCTGGACCGTCGAGGACCGGCTGGCCTCGGACGGCATCCTGGTGTGGCGGGTGCCGCTGCCGGGCGCCGAACGCGACGGGCTGGGCCTGCTGCGGCGCGGCGACGAGGTCGTCGTCACCGTCGGCCGCTTCCGGCGGATACGCACCCTGCCCTCCGCGCTGCGCCGCTGCTCGGTCTCCGGCGCCGGGCTGCGCGACGACGCGCTGCACATCCGTTTCACCCCCGACCCGGACCTCTGGCCCCGCGGTCACTGAACGGCACACCGCCGTTCGGGTAACGTCGGGAGAAGCAGCACCGCCGCGCACCCGCCGCCCACGCGGGTCCAGATCCGCCTCGCCGCAGGAGTGAGTCCGCCATGAGCGATGCCACCGAGCGCCCCGCCGACCGTACGGACCGGTTCGACGCCGATGCCTGGGAAACGGCCTGTGCCGAGGACCTGGCGGCCGAGAAGGCCCGCCGCCGCGCGCAGTACGGCCCGCCGCCGGGCAGCGCCGCCGAGGAGCTGCGCCGCCTCGCGGAGGCCGTCACCGACAAGCTCGCCGGCATCCAGCTGCCGGGCGCGCTCGCCGGAATGGCCGCGCAGGGCGCCGTGCAGCAGCTCTTCCGGCAGGCCAAGGCCGTCGTGGAGCCGGTCGTCGAACGCAATCCGGACGTCTTCGACCACCTCGCCGCCGCCGGATCGGAGCTGCTGGCCGCCTACCGCTCGGCCGTCGAGAGCAGCGAGCGCCGCTGGACCCGTGCGGCCGCCGACGAGGCCGCGCAGGCCGACCCGCGGGAGGCCGCCGGGCCGGGCACCGCACGCGACGGCGACGACACCGGCGGCAAGCGTGACGACCCGGGCGCCCGCCGGGACGACGAGGGTCCGGCCGGCACCGAGCGGATCGACCTCGACTGACCGACCCCTCGCGGCCGGAGGGCACGGGCGCCGCCCCGCACTCCGGTACGGTTGTACGCGGCGGGGTACGACCAATAACTGAGGGACACATGGGACTCACCATCGGCGTCGACATCGGCGGCACGAAGATCGCGGCCGGCGTGGTCGACGAAGAGGGCACGATCCTCGAAACGTGCAAGGTGCCGACCCCGCAGGCCACCGACGAGCTGACAGAGGCCATCGCCGACGCCGTCCGCACCGTCGGCGCCGACCACCAGGTCGAGGCCGTCGGCATCGGCGCCGCCGGTTACGTGGACGAGAAGCGGGCCACCGTCCTGTTCGCGCCCAACATCGACTGGCGCCACGAGCCGCTGAAGGACAAGGTCGAACAGCGCGTCGGCCTGCCCGTCGTCGTCGAGAACGACGCCAACGCGGCGGCCTGGGGCGAGTACCGCTTCGGCGCCGGCCAGGGCCACAGCGACGTCATCTGCATCACCCTGGGCACCGGCCTGGGCGGCGGCATCATCATCGGCAACAAGCTGCGCCGCGGCCGGTTCGGCGTCGCCGCCGAGTTCGGCCACATCCGCGTCGTACCGGACGGCCTGCTGTGCGGCTGCGGCAGCCAGGGCTGCTGGGAGCAGTACGCCTCCGGCCGCGCCCTGCTGCGCTACGCCCGCCAGCGCGCCTTCGCCACCCCCGAGAACGCCGAGGTGCTGCTCTCCCTGGGCGACGGCACCTCCGAGGGCATCGAGGGCCGGCACATCAGCGAGGCCGCCCGCCAGGGCGACCCGGTCGCCGTCGACTCCTTCCGCGAGCTGGCCCGCTGGGCCGGCGCCGGCCTCGCCGACCTGGCCTCGCTCTTCGACCCGTCCGCCTTCATCGTCGGCGGCGGCGTCTCGGACGAGGGTGAACTGGTCCTCGACCCGATCCGCAAGTCCTTCCGCCGCTGGCTGGTGGGCAACCAGTGGCGGCCGCACGCCCAGGTGCTCGCCGCCCAGCTCGGCGGCAAGGCCGGACTGGTCGGCGCCGCCGACCTGGCCCGCCAGGGCTGACCCGCGGTGCCGGCCGAGCTGCCCGCCTCCCGTACCGAGCCGGGCTCCGCTTCCGAGGACTTCGCATCGGGCGGAGGCGGAGTGGGGCGGAGCGGCTCGGCCGTGCTCCGTGTGCTCAGTTACAACGTCCGTTCCCTGCGCGACGACCGCGCGGCGCTGGCCCGGGTGATCCGGGCCTGCGCCCCGGACGTCGTGTTCGTGCAGGAGGCGCCGCGGTTCTTCCGCTGGCGCAAGAGCGTGGCGAAGCTGTGCCGGGCGACGGACCTGGTGCACGTGACGGGCGGCGCCACCGCCGCCGGCCCGATGATCCTGTCCTCGCTGCGCGCCCATGTGGAGCGCACCGAGGACGTCCTGCTGCCCCGCACCCCGGGCCTGCACCAGCGCGGTTTCGCGACCGCGGTGGTACGGATCGGGGGCGCCCGGGTCGGCCTGCTCAGCTGTCACCTCAGCCTTCAGGCCGACGAGCGGTACGACCAGGCGGGCCTGCTGCTGGAGCGGCTGCGCGCGCTGGACACCCCGTACGCCGTCGCGGCCGGTGACCTGAACGACCGGCCGGACGGGCGTGCCTTCCGGCGGCTGGCGGGCTCGCTCACCGACGCCTGGACGGCGGCGCCGTGGGGCGGCGAGTACACCTCCACGCCCCACGACCCGCACCAGCGCATCGACGCCGTCTTCACGACCGACGGCGTCGAGGTGCTGGGCTGCGGCGTACCGCGCGACCTGCCGGGCCTCGCCCACGGCGACCTGCTCGCCGCCACGGACCATCTGCCGGTGCTGGCCGCACTACGGGTGCCGGCCGCCGCGTAAGGCGAGCTACGGTTCCGGCGGTGCTCAGGACAGCTTCATGTTCGGTTCGCCGCGCCCGTTGCGGCCGGGGCCGCCGCCGGTGCAGGTGAGCCGGCTCTTGGGAGCCTTGTCGCTGTTCACCGAGGTGTACGCCTGCCGCAAGCAGTTCCGCAGGGCCAGCTGACCCCAGTGGTTCGGGTGCAGCGCCTCCTGCACCTGGAACGGCGGCAGCACCGCGGTGACCGTCCGCACCCAGCTGATCCACTCGGTCTTGTCGGACGCCCCCGGGTCCGTCCACCGGTTCACCGTGCCGCGCACCGGCTCGACCAGCCCGACTCCGCGCTCGCACAGGCGGTGCCCGTCGAAGGCGTGCGTGACGTCGAGGAAGCGGACATTGTCCAGCCCGCTCTTGTCGATGCCCCGCTGCACGGCCCGGCCGACGGCCGGCAGCACGCTGTCCACCGCCCAGTCGGCGTCCCGGTCGTTGAACGCGCAGCCGCCCATCGTCTGGCGCGCGCCCAGCGCCGCCGGGTAGCGGAAGTCGCGGCCGTGCGGGATGGGGGCCGGATAGTTCTGCACGACCACGTCGTACTCGTCGGTGTCGTGGCCGGCCCGCAGCATCGCCCGCTTGACGTTGCGCAGCCCGCCCGCGATGTCGTCCGCCCGCCGCTCCACCGCCTGGTCGGTGAACCGGGCGCGGTTGGCCGCGTCCTGGCTGCACGACTTCGGCAGCGGGCTCAGGTACGCCAGGACGCAGGACGTGACCACGTCACCGAAGCGGAAGTCGTTGCCGCCGATCGAGACGGCGACCATCCGCACCGGATGGTCGCGGGCGTACTCCTCCAGCTGCCTGGCCTGCCCCGGCACGCCCGCCGCGTCCGAGAAGTCCAGGCCCGGCTTGGCGACGCCCTTCGAGGACCGGAAGGAATCGGTACGGGCGCCGGAGCAGGCCAGGTTCTCGCTCGCGGTGCCGGGCAGCCCGAGGTGGATCTCGGCGGAGCGCGAGCGGTGGCACTTGGGGATGCGCTCGGCGGTGCGGTTCGCGTTGTCGAAGTACGCGGTCGCGCCGAGCGCGTCGACGCGGGGAAGTTGGCCGGGTTGGCGTTGGTGTTGCCGGCCCAGCGCCCGGCCTCGCCGGAGATGTAGGAGTCGCCGAGGGAGACCACCGCGCCCGGCCCGGGGGCCTGCCGCTGCTGCGGCGGACTGGCCGCGGCGGGCACGGTGGCGAGCAGGCCCGTCACCGCGGCGGCCGTCGCGGCGGCGGCCGCCACCCGGACGCGACGACGTGGACGGGGACATGACGACGAGAACGGATGGCGCACGGGGGTCCTCCCGGGAACACGGCCGGATACTCGGCGTGATCCTTCCCGTTCGCGGCGTCAACGTCGGTCAGGACACCTGGCGCGCGAGGGTGAATCCCCGGGCGTGCGGGGGACGGCGGCCCGGCCGCGGGGCGGCGGCCGGTACGGTCATACGACCGCGCCGCCGCCCGGCAGCTCCTCGTCGTCCTCGTCGTCGTGCTTCATCCGGGCCACCAGCGTCGCGAAGCCGCCCAGGAAACCGCCGATGCCCAGCAGCGTCAGCCACCACGTGACGGGCTGCTGCAACAGCACCATGAGCACCAGCAGCAGCGGCCCGCCGAGCACCGCGATCCAGGCGAACTTGGCCGTCACGTCGGCCTTGGGCAGCGGAGGCGGCTCGGGCGGCACGAAGTGCCCTTCGTCCGTCCCGTCGAGGCCGTCACCGGACGCCTCGGACGCCTCGGACGCCGACCAGTCGCGCGGTCCGACGCCGGGCGCGAAGACCACGAAGCTGCCCACGCCGTTCTTGCCGGGCCCGTCCGGGGCGCCGGGGGAGGGCTCGCTGCGCGGCCGCTCCTCTACCGTCAGGCCGCCGTCGTCCCGGTCGGTGCGGTCCGCGGGGTCGGTACGGTCGGCGCGGTCCGTACGATCCGTACGGTCCGTGCGTCCCGGGTCGCTCTTCTCGGGCGGCTTGCCGTCGGGGCGCCGCCCGCCGTCGGCGCGGTCCTCGCCCGTCCTGCCCAGGTCGGCGCGGGCCGGCCCGGTGTCCGTACCGCCGCTGCCGGACGGCTCGCCGGCCGCCCTCGGGCCCGTGCTGGAGACCGGTCCGTCCTCGTCCGGGAAGGCGGGCGCCTTGCCGTACCCGGCCACGATCTCGGCCCAGGCGGCTTCCTCGTCCAGCGGGTCGCGGGGGTCGCGGGGGCTACGCTCCTCCACCGGTGGCCGTCTCCTCACTCTCCACGCCCGTGCGCACGCTCGGTGCCAGACGGGCGATGAAGTCGTAGGTGTCCTCGAAGATCCGCTCGGCGTCGTGGTCGAGCGTGGCGACGTGGTAGCTGCGCTCCAGCAGCGTCTGCCGTACGTCCGTGGAGGACACCCGGCTCAGGATGCGCTCGGAGTCGGCGGGCGGCACGACGTGGTCCTGCGGGCTGGTCAGCACCAGCAACGGCTGGGTGACCCGGGGCAGTTCGGCGTCGACGAGCTGGAAGAGACGGCGCAGCGAGTGCGCGGCGTGCAGCGGCACCCGGCTGTAGCCGGTCTCGGCGGACCCCGGCTTGGCGATGTCGTTCGCCACGCCCTTGGTCGTACGGACCAGGTGCCGCAGCACGGGCAGCAGCGGGGCGGCCGCGTCGTGCACCTTGTTGCCCGGGTTGACCAGTACCAGGCCGCTGACGGCGGGGCCGTGCACCTCGGCCAGCCGCAGCGCCAGCGCGCCGCCCATCGACAGGCCGCAGACGAAGACCTGCTCGCACCGTCCGGACAGCGACCGCAGCTCGCGGTCGACCTCGGCGTACCAGTCCTGCCAGGTGGTGAGCTGCATGTCCTGCCAGCGGGTGCCGTGGCCGGGCAGCAGCGGGAGCGAGACGGTCAGGCCGCGGTCGGCCAGGTACTCGGCCCAGGGGCGTACGGACTGGGGGAGCCGGTGAAACCGTGGCAGACGAGGACGCCGGTCCGGCCGCCCTCGCGGCGGAACGGCTCGGCTCCGGGGAGCAGCGGCACCGGGGGACTCCGATCGGTGAGGGGCCGGGCGGCAACGGGTTGCGCGGGTTACTGGAAGCCTACGCGGAGCGGCGCCGGGCGGATAGGTCCGAAAGCCCCCGCGGAGCCCGCTCGTGCGCCCCGAGCGCCGTGGCCGTGCGCTCCGTACGGGCGCCCCGGCGGTACGGAGCCGCGGGGCGGGCGGGCCGGGCGGAGCCGCCGGCGGGCGGGCCGCCGAGAAGAGGGGGACGCCGGGGCAGGTTAAGGTCTTTGCGTCACACACAGGAGGCAGTGGGTTGATCTACGGCGCAATGAAGTTTTCCATCGGCGGATCGCTGAAGCTGGCTTTCCGCCCCTGGGTGGAGGGCCTGGAGAACATCCCCGCAACGGGACCCGCGATCCTGGCGAGCAACCATCTGTCCTTCTCGGACTCCTTCTTCCTGCCCGCGGTGCTCGACCGCAAGGTCACCTTCATCGCCAAGGCCGAGTACTTCACCTCGCCGGGCGTCAAGGGCAAGCTGACCGCCGCCTTCTTCAAGGGCGTGGGCCAGCTGCCGGTGGACCGCTCGGGCGCGCGCGGCGCGGGCGAGGCGGCGATCAAGAGCGGCATCGAGGTGCTGGAGCGCGGTGAGCTGTTCGGCATCTACCCGGAGGGCACCCGCTCGCCGGACGGCCGGCTCTACCGGGGCAAGCCCGGCGGCCTGGCCCGGGTGGCGCTGGCCACCGGCGCCCCGGTCATCCCCGTCGCGATGATCGACACGGAGAAGGTGCAGCCGCCCGGCAAGGTCATGCCGAAGATGATCCGGCCCGGCATCCGGATCGGCACGCCGCTGGACTTCAGCCGGTACCACGGCATGGAGGGCGACCGCTTCATCCTGCGCTCGGTGACCGACGAGGTCATGTACGAGATCATGAAGCTGTCGGGCCAGGAGTACGTGGACATCTACGCGACCGCCGCCAAGCGGCAGATCGCGGACGCGGCCAAGAAGAAGGCCGAGGCGGAAAAGGCCGAGAAGGCCGAGAAGGCCGAGAAGGCCGAGAAGGCCGAGAAGGCAGAGAAGGCAGAGAAAGCGGCCAAGGGCGGCAAGGGGCAGGCCGCGCCGGCCGCGGACCGGCAGGGCAGGACCGGCAGCGGGGCGTAGGCACGCCCCGGCACAGGGTGGGGGCGACATGACAGAGGCAGAGACACGGCCCGCGGCCGGCACGGCGGCGGGCAAGGGCAAGGGGCGGCCGCAGCGGGTGGTCCGGATGTCGGTGGAACTCCCGCTGTGGCGGGCGCTGACCGGTTACCGCGTCCTGACCCTGGCCTACGTCCTGGTCCTGTTCGTGTTCTCGTACAAGAAGTACGCGCACCCCCTCGTCGCCGCCGCCTACATGACGGCGCTGACCGTGTGGATGGCCTTCACCTGGCGCCGTACCACCTCGGCGGAGCGCTGCACCCGCGCCTTCCTCATCGGCGACCTGTCCTTCGCGCTCGGCGGCATCCTGCTCACCCTGGTGGCGGACAGCCACGAGCGGATCATGGACGGCGCGGCGACCCTGCCCTCCATCTGGACGGCGGGCGCGGTGCTCGGCTTCGCCATCAAGGGCGGCTGGCGCTGGGCCGCGGTGGCCTCGGCGCTGGTCGCCGTCGTCAATCTGGTCGAGCGCCAGGAGCTCGCCCGCGACACGATCCACAATGTCGTCCTGGTGTGGGTGGCGAGCGTCGCCATCGGCTACGTGGTCGAGGTGGCCCGGGCCAGTGAGCGCACCCTCGCCCGCGCCCTCCAGATCGAGGCCGCCACCCGGGAGCGGGAGCGGCTGGCCCGGGACATTCACGACAGCGTCCTGCAAGTCCTGGCGATGGTGCAGCGGCGCGGTGCCGCGATCGGGGGCGAGGCCGCCGAGCTGGGCCGGATGGCCGGGGAGCAGGAGGTCGCGCTGCGCACGCTGGTCTCCAGCGGACTGGTCCCGCGGCCCGGTACGGCCGTCTCCGCCGCCGGGGAGGACGCGGTCCGCACCCCGCAGGAGGCACTGGCCGCGCCGGTGCCGTGCGCCGAGGACGGCCCCGACGCCGGGCCCTGCGACGTACGGGCCCTGCTCGCGCCGCACGCCGGCGCGCGCGTCACGTTCTCCGAGCCGGGCGGGCCCGTCGTGCTCCCGGCGGCGGCCGCCGCGGAGCTGGCGGCCGCCGTCAGTGCCGCGTTGGACAATGTCAGGGTGCACGCGGGTGCCGAGGCACAGGCGTGGATCCTGGTGGAGGACGAGCCGGACGAGGTGGTCGTGACGGTGCGGGACGACGGTCCCGGCATCCCCGAAGGGCGCCTCGCGGACGCCGAGCGGGAGGGCCGGCTGGGGGTGGCCCTGTCGATCCGCGGCCGGCTGCGGGAGCTGGGCGGCAGCGCCGACTGGATCTCGGTCCCCGGCCAGGGCACGGAAGTGGAGCTGAAAGTCCCCAAGGGCGGAGCGCCCGAGGGCCGGAAACGGGGGAGGAGCACGGCGTGAGCGAGCCGCAGGGCGTGAAGGTGATGGTGGTCGACGACCACCCGATGTGGCGGGACGCGGTCGCCCGCGACCTGGCCGGGGCCGGGTACGAGGTGGTGGCGACGGCCGGGGACGGGCCGCAGGCGGTGCGCCGCGCGCAGGCCGCGGCGCCCGACGTCCTGGTCCTGGACCTGAACCTGCCGGGCCTGCCCGGCGTGGAGGTCTGCCGGGAGCTGGTCGGCGCCAACCCCGCCCTGCGGGTGCTGGTGCTCTCCGCGAGCGGTGAGCACGCCGACGTGCTGGAGGCCGTCAAGTCGGGCGCTACGGGCTACTTGCTCAAGTCGGCCAGCACCGAGGAGCTGTTGGACGCGGTGCGTCGTACGGCGGCCGGCGACCCGGTGTTCACGCCGGGCCTGGCCGGGCTGGTGCTGGGGGAGTACCGCCGGCTGGCGACCGAGCCCGCCCCGGCCGCCGAGGACGAGCCGGGCGCGCCGCAGCTGACCGAGCGGGAGACCGAGGTGCTGCGCCTGGTCGCCAAGGGCCTGTCGTACAAGCAGATCGCCGACCGGTTGGTCATCTCGCACCGCACGGTCCAGAACCACGTGCAGAACACCCTGGGCAAGCTCCAGCTGCACAACCGCGTCGAACTGGTCCGGTATGCGATAGAACGGGGCCTGGACGAGGTCTAGGGTCCCGGCCCGCACGGTCCGGGAGTCCCGTGAGGGCACCGGCCGCTTGTGCGCAATGCGCTCGTACGAGTGAACGCTTCGCGTCAAGTCCCCGGCATTTCCGGGGAATTCGCTTTCCGCCCCATCCCGGGGTGACGTGCATCACCATTAGCGTGACCGGCGTCGGCACAGCACGGCCGCGCGCGGCCAACCGGCGGGTGCGCGGCCCCTCACGGGATGAAGGTGAAGAAGCGATGCGGGTCGGAGTACTGACCGGCGGCGGTGACTGCCCCGGTCTCAACGCGGTCATCCGAGGCGTGGTGCGTAAGGGCGTTCAGGAGTACGGCTACGACTTCGTCGGCTTCCGGGACGGCTGGCGCGGGCCCCTGGAAGGCGACACGGTACCGCTCGACATCCCCGCCGTACGCGGCATCCTGCCCCGCGGCGGCACGATCCTCGGCTCCTCGCGGACCAATCCCCTCAAGCAGCAGGACGGCATCCGCCGGATCAAGGACACCCTCGCCAAGGAGGAGGTCGAGGCGCTGATCACGATCGGCGGCGAGGACACCCTCGGCGTCGCGGCCCGGCTCTCCGGCGAGTACGGCGTGCCCTGCGTCGGCGTGCCCAAGACGATCGACAACGACCTGTCCGCCACCGACTACACCTTCGGCTTCGACACCGCCGTCGGCGTGGCCACCGAGGCCATCGACCGGCTGCACACCACCGCCGAGTCGCACATGCGCGTCCTGGTCGTCGAGGTCATGGGCCGGCACGCGGGCTGGATCGCGCTGCACTCCGGCCTGGCCGGCGGCGCCAACGTCATCCTCATCCCCGAGCAGCGCTTCGACATCGAACAGGTCTGCGCCTGGATCGAGTCCCGCTTCAAGGTCCGGTACGCGCCGATCGTGGTGATCGCCGAGGGCGCCATGCCCAAGGACGGCCAGATGGTCCTCAAGGACGGGTCGAAGGACTCGTTCGGGCATGTGCGGCTGTCCGGCGTGGGCGAGTGGCTGGCCAAGGAGATCGAGGAGCGTACGGGCAAGGAGGCCCGGACGACGGTGCTCGGCCACACCCAGCGCGGCGGCACGCCCAGCGCCTTCGACCGCTGGCTGGCCACCCGCTTCGGCCTGCACGCGATCGACGCGGTGCGGGACGGGGACTACGGGAAGATGGTCGCCCTGCGCGGCACGGACATCGTCCGGGTGCCGCTGGCGGAGGCGACCGCGAGGCTCAAGACCGTCGACCCGAAGCTGTACGCGGAGGCGGGGGTCTTCTTCGGCTGAGCCCGAGCGGCGTGCGGGCGGGCCGGGCACCGACAAGCCCGCCGTACGCCGCCGTATGTCGCCGAACGCGTCGGACGGGCGGCCGGGCCGCCTCCCGCGCCGTATATTCGGCCCTGTCGCCGCATATGCCCTGAAACGGGCGGCGGCGACCGGACCGCATGACCGGCAACGTCGGGAGACACCGTGGAGATCATCGCGTTCGGCGTGCAGGCGGACGAGCGGCCGCTGCTGGGGCAGGCCTTCGCCGGCCGCCACCAGGTCCGCTGCCTCGACGTCTTCCTCAACCGTGACACCGCCCCCATCGCCGCGGGCTACGAGGTCGTCAGTGTCAGCGTCAACGCCGACCTGAACGCCGAGGTGATCCAGGAGCTGGCGGCCGGCGGCACGAAGATGATCGCCCAGCGTGCCACCGGCTACAACAACATCGACCTGGAGGCCGCGGCCGACCTCGGGCTGACCGTCGGCCGGGTCTCCGCCTACTCGCCGTACTCGGTCGCGGAGTTCGCCTGGGGCCTGGCCCTGGCCGTCGACCGCCGGATCGTACGGGCCGCCAACCGCACCCGGAACTTCGACTTCCGCCTCGACGGGCTGATGGGCCGCGACCTGCACGGCCGCACCGCCGGTGTGCTCGGCACCGGCAAGATCGGCGAGGCGTTCACCCGGATCGCCCACGGCTTCGGCATGCGGCTGCTGGGCTGGGACCTCGCCGAGAACCCCCGCTGCGCCGAGCTGGGCATGACCTACGTCGGCCAGGACCGGCTGTTCGCCGAGTCCGACCTGATCAGCCTGCACGTACCGCTGACGGAGGCGACCCGCCACCTCGTCGACGCCGCCGCGCTGGCCGCCATGAAGGACGACGCGATCCTGGTCAACTCCAGCCGCGGCGGCCTCGTCGACACCGCGGCGCTGGTGGAGACCCTCAAGGCCGGCCGGCTCGGCGGGGTCGGCCTGGACGTCTACGAGGAGGAGGCCGGGCTCTTCTTCTTCGACAAGTCCCTCGAAGTCGTCCACGACGACACCCTCGCCCGCCTGATGACCTTCGGGAACGTGCTCGTCACCTCGCACCAGGCGTACTTCACCGAGGACGCGGTCGGTCAGATCGTCGACGCCACCGTACGCAACGTCGAGGACTACCTGGCCGGCCGCACCAACGAGAACTTCCTCGTCACACCAGGACAGCGGCCAGCAGCCGCGCGGTGATCGCCGCGCCGTCCAGCGTCAGCACGGACTCCGGGTGGAACTGCACCCCGGCGAACCCGGGACCGCGCAGCGCGTGCACCTCGCCGGAGTCCGCGTCCCGGCTCAGCTCGACCCGGTGCATGGCCAGTTCGGCCACCGCCGTCTCGTCGCAGCGGGCCGTGAAGGTGTTGTAGAAGCCGACGGTCTCCGGGCGGCCGAAGAAGTCGATGCGCTCCTGCGCGCCCTGGAACGGCACTTCCTTGCGTACGATCTCCAGCCCCAGCTCAGCGGCGATCAGCTCGTGCCCGAGGCAGACACCGAGCAGCCCGTGCCGGTGGTCGCCGACCAGTCGCGCGGTCAGCGCGCGCAGCAACCGCATCTTCGGGTCGGCGGCGTCCGACGGGTCGCCCGGGCCGGGACCGAGCACGACCGGCCCCTCGTGCGCCGCCACGGCCTCCCGCAGCCCCGGCTCGTCGTACCGGCGCACGGTCACCGTCAGCCCCGAGGTGCGCAGCAGGTGCGCCAGCATCGCGGTGAAGGTGTCCTCCGCGTCGATCACCAGCGCGTGGCCGGACAGCGCGGCGGTCGGCGCGGTGCTCTGCATCCGCAGCCAGAAGGGCGCGAGGTCCGCGCGGCGGGCGTCGAGCGCGGCCCGCACCCGCGGGTCGTCCGCCAGCCGCGGCCGCCCGGCGGTCTCCTCCGTACGGTCCGGCGCGGGGCGCACGCCGAGCGCGGTCAGCACCCCGGCGGCCTTGGCGTGCGTCTCGGCGACCTCGGCGCGCGGGTCGGAGGCCCGTACGAGGGTGGCGCCGACCGCGACCCGCAGCCCGCCGTCCGCGCCGATGTCCGCCGTACGGATCAGGATCGGCGAGTCCAGCGTCTGCGCGCCGCCCGCGTCCCGCCCGATCAGGGCCAGCGCCCCCGCGTAGTAGCCGCGCCCGCCCACCTCGTGGCGCCCGATCACCCGGCAGGCGTTCTGCACCGGCGAGCCGACGACGGTCGCGGCGAACATCGTCTCCCTCAGCACCTGACGCACGTCGAGCGAGGAGCGGCCGCGCAACTCGTACTCCGTGTGCGCGAGGTGCGCCATCTCCTTCAGGCGCGGCCCGACCACTACACCGCCCATGTCGCCGACGGTGCACATCATCTTCAACTCCTCGTCCACGACCATGGACAACTCCTCCACCTCCTTGCGGTCGCCCAGGAACTCCAGCAGGTGCTCGGGGCTCGGCCCCTCGGCCGGGTAGCGGTAGGTGCCGCTGATCGGGTTCATCACGACCGTCCCGCCGGACATCCGTACGTGCACCTCGGGGCTGGCGCCGACCAGCGTGCGCACACCCGGCCGGTGCACGACGTACGTCCAGTACGCGCCGCGCTCACCGGCCAGCAGCCGCCGGAACAGCGCGAGCGCGTCGGCCGTTCCGAAACCGGGGATCTCGCCCTGGAAGGTGCGCCGGACGACGAAGTTCGCGCCCTCGCCGGTCCCGATCTCGTCCCGCAGGACGCGCTCGACGATCCCGGCGTACGCGTCGTCGGAGACGTCGAAGGCGCCGCCGCGCACCTCCACCTCATGGGCGGGCAGCTCCGCCAGCACCTCGTCCAGCGGCAGCTCGTACGCCTCCTCCGGGCGCAGCACCGCCAGGGGGTGCCGTCGTCGCGGACGTCGAACCCGCGCTCGCGGATCTGCCGGAACGGGACGAGCGCGAGCGCGTCGGTGACCGCGGCGCCGCCGTCCGGCACGCCGTCGCCGAGCGGGATGCCGTCCAGCCGTGCCACCTCGGTCACCTCGCCGACCAGTACTTCGACAGTGCCGGCGGTGTCGGCGGCGGGACGGCCGGGCGTACGGCGGTGCAGCAGGGCGAACGGCGGGCAGCCGGGGGACAGCAGGCGGCGCAGGACGTCGGCGGTGCCGGCTTCGGTGCTGCCCACTGCGGTGGTGCCAACTGCGGTGATGCCGGCGTCGGTGGTGGAGCGAGGCATGTCGGCGGTTCCTTCCGGGAGGGAGGAACGGCCCGTACAGCACGGAAGGCCGCCCCTCGGGCGGCCTTCGCGATGTCAGTGGTTACGCGCGATCAGTGGGCCGCCGGATGAGCGGTCCACCACCAGTTCATGTTCATGGTTGGTTGCGCGTGCATGGCGGCACCCTACCCGACACGCTCCGGCAGCGCCGCGAGAAAAGCGGTGAGCGCGGCGTCGAAGGCGTCCGGCTGTTCGAGGTTGGGCAGGTGGGCGGCGTCCTCGACGACGGTCAGGCGCGCGTCCGGGATGCGGTCGCACAGGAACTCGGCGTCGGCGACCGGGGTGTAGGTGTCGTCGCGGCCGACCAGGACGAGGGCCGGTACGGCGAGCCGGGTCAGCGTATCGGCGTAGTCGGGGCGTTCCGCGCGGCCCCGCAGAGCTGCGGCGGCGCCCTCGGGCGGCGCGCCGAGCATCATGCGCCGTACGTGCTCCGCGACGGCGGGCCGGGTGGCGATGGTGTGCGGCGAGACCATCTTGTCCAGGGCTTCTTCCGTGTAGCCGTGCATTCCTTCGCGCAGCAGCCGGTCGGCCATGGCGTTGCGGGCTCGGTGGCCCTCGGGGGTCTCGGCTCGCGCGAAGGTGTCCGCGAGGACGAGGGCGCGCAGCCGTTCCGGGAAGCGGCGGGCGCACTCCATGGCGATCTGGCCGCCCATGGACAGGCCGCCGAGGACGATGCGGTCCGTCACCCCGAGGTGGTCCAGGAGGGCGGCGAGGTCGGCGGCGAAGGTCTCCAGGCGGGTCGTGCCCGGGACGACCTGGGTGGCGCCGTAGCCGCGCAGGTCCGGTACGAGGACGCGGTGGCCGGCGGTGGCGAGTGCGGTGGTCTGCGGGGCCCACATCGTGTGGTCGAAGGGGTGCCCATGGATGAGCAGAATCGTTTCTCCGCCGGTGTCCGTCCCGCCGGTGTCCTCGTACGTGGTGGTGATGCCGTTGACGGTGGCTGTACGCAGCACAACTCGCCCCTGTTCGTAGGATCCTGACGTCCGGCCTGTTGACGGCTCGATGCTAGGACGCACACCATCTCGGTGCAATAAAAACATTGCACTCGGTGCAATGATGGACACCTGAAGTGACAACCGGGAGGGCCCGTGGAGGACTACCAGCGCATCGCCGACGCCGTCGCGGCCGACATCGCCGCCGGGCGGCTGCGCCCCGGCGACCGGCTCGCCACCCAGCGCGCCTTCGCCCGCGCCCACGGCATCGCCAACTCCACCGCCGCCCGCGTCTACCGCGAACTGGCCCGCCGCGGGCTGACCGTCGGCGAGGTCGGCCGCGGCACGTACGTACGCGCCGCCCAGCACGCCCCCGGACCCGCGCTCGCCGAACCCGCCGCCCCCGCCCGCCGCACCCGCGTCAACCTCGAACTCAACTACCCCGAGGTCCCCGGGCAGGCCGCTCTCCTGGCCCGCGGTCTGGAGCCCTTGCTGCGCCCCGACGTGCTGAGCGCGGCCCTGGCCGTCGCCCCCGCCACCGGCTCCACGGCCGCCCGCGCGTGCTTCGCCGCCCTCCTCGCCCGCGGGGAGTTCCGCCCCGACCCCGCGGGCCTGCTCTTCGCGGGCAACGGCCGCCAGGCCATCGCGGGCGCACTCGCCGCGCTGGTGCCGCCCGGCGGCCGCCTCGGCGTCGAAGCGCTCACCTATCCGCTGGTCAAGTCCGTCGCCGCCCGCCTCGGCGTCACCCTCGTACCGCTCGCCGGCGACGCGTACGGCCTGCACCCGGACGCCGTACGGGAGGCCCACCGCGGCGCCCCGCTGCACGCCGTCTACCTCCAGCCGACGCTGCACAACCCGCTCGGCGTGACCATGCCCGCCGGGCGCCGCGCCGAGCTGGCCGAGACGCTGCGCGCCCTGGACCTGTGGGCCGTCGAGGACGCCGTCTGGTCCTTCCTCTTGGACGACGGCCGGCAGGCCGGCCTGCCGCCGCTGGCCGCCCTGGCCCCCGAGCGCACCCTCCTGGTCGACAGCCTCTCCAAGCGCCTGGCGCCCGGCCTGACCGCCGGCCTGGTCCTCGCGCCGCCCGCGTCCGCCGACCGGGTCGCCGCCGCCTTGCGCTCCGGCGGCTGGACGGTCGGCGGCTTCGCCCTGGACGCCACCGTCCGCTGGCTGCTGGACGGTGTGGTGACGACGGTCGTCGAGGCCAAGCGCAAGGACGCCGCCGCCCGGCAGGCGCTGTTGCGCGAGCACCTCGACGGCTTCCGGGTGCGGGCCGACCCGGCCTCCTACTTCGCCTGGTGGGAACTGCCCGAGGGGTGGCGCGCGGAGACCTTCCTCGCGGCCGCCGCCCGGCACGGCATCGCCGTCACCCCGGCCGCCGCGTTCGCCGTCGGCGCGGAGGGGACGCACGGCGCCGCGCCCGCCCCCAACGCCGTCCGCGTCGCCCTCGCCGCGCCGGCGCCCGACGACCTGGCGTACGCGCTGCGCACGCTGGCCGCCATCGCCCGCGGCGCCCCGGAGGACTCCGTACCGGACTGAGCCGCGCGGGCGCACCACCGGGCCGGGCGCGCGCCCCCGGCGGTCCACGGGAGTGGGACCTTCGTCTCACATCCCGGTCGGCGAGATGGACCCCCGTCCGGACCCCGTAAAGTTGACGCGTGACCGTGAACGCTGAAATCCACGCCGGTGGCAACACCTGGCGAGACCTGCCCGCGGCGCAGCAGCCTGAATGGCCGGACCAAGAGGCTCTGCGCGATGTGATCGCCGAGCTGGAGTCCTATCCGCCGCTCGTCTTCGCCGGCGAGTGCGACCAGCTGCGCGAGCGCCTGGGAGAGGTCGCCCGTGGTGAGGCGTTCCTGCTCCAGGGCGGCGACTGCGCGGAAGCGTTCGACGCCGTCTCCGCCGAGCACATCCGCAACAAGCTCAAGACCCTGCTCCAGATGGGCGCGGTCCTCACGTACGCCGGGTCGGTCCCGGTCGTCAAGGTCGGCCGGATCGCGGGCCAGTACAGCAAGCCGCGCTCCAAGCCCACCGAGACCCGCGACGGGGTGACGCTGCCGACCTACCGCGGCGACTCCGTCAACGGCTTCGAGTTCACCGAGGCGGCCCGCATCCCGGACCCGCAGCGCCTGAAGCGGATGTACCACGCCTCCGCCGCGACGCTGAACCTGGTACGGGCCTTCACCACCGGCGGCTACGCCGACCTGCGCCAGGTGCACGCCTGGAACCAGGACTTCGTGAAGTCCTCCCCGTCCGGGCAGCGGTACGAGGCGCTGGCGCGCGAGATCGACCGCGCGATGAACTTCATGAACGCCTGCGGGGTGGACCCGGAGGAGTTCAAGACGGTCGAGTTCTACGCCTCCCACGAGGCGCTGGTGCTGGACTACGAGTCCGCGCTGACCCGTACCGACTCGCGGACCGGCAACCTCTACGACGTCTCCGGCCACATGGTCTGGATCGGCGAGCGCACCCGTCAACTGGACGGCGCGCACATCGAGTTCGCCTCCCGCATCCGCAACCCGATCGGCGTCAAGCTGGGTCCGACGACGACCGCCGAGGACGCGCTCACGCTCATCGAGCGCCTCGACCCGGAGCGCGAGCCGGGCCGGCTGACCTTCATCACCCGGATGGGCGCGGACAAGATCCGCGACAAGCTGCCCGAGCTGGTCGAGAAGGTCACCGCCTCCGGCGCGCAGGTCGCCTGGATCTGCGACCCGATGCACGGCAACACCTTCGAGGCCGCCTCCGGGCACAAGACCCGGCGCTTCGACGACGTGCTGGACGAGGTCAAGGGCTTCTTCGAGGTGCACAAGGGCCTGGGTACGCACCCGGGCGGCATCCACGTCGAGCTGACCGGCGACGACGTCACCGAGTGCGTGGGCGGTGGCGACGAGATCTTCGTCGACGACCTGCACCAGCGCTACGAGACCGCCTGCGACCCGCGGCTCAACCGCAGCCAGTCGCTGGACCTGGCGTTCCTGGTGGCGGAGATGTACCGGGGCCAGTGAGTCACCGGCCCGGCCGGGCCGTACGTACACGCCGATGGGGCGCGGATCACAGGATCCGCGCCCCATCGGCGTTGTTAACGGACTTTCGTCCCGGGTAAGGTAAGGGTAACCTCACTGCGGAACAGGTCGACGGAGGTGAATCCGCGTGTACGTCTGCTCGTGCTTCGGCATCACGGAGCAGCAGGTCCGTGAGCACGCGGAGTCCGGTGCCTGCACCCCGCGCCAGATCGCTTCCGCCAGCAAGGCCGGCACCGACTGCGGCGGCTGTGTCCGCCGCATCCAGGCGCTGCTCGGCCGGGGCACGTGCCCCCGGCGCGAGCTGATCGACCAGGGCGCCCCCGAACCGCTCGGCGCCGAGGCGTCCGGCGGTAAGGCCGCGGGGACGGGTGTCGGCGGGCCCGGTCCGTACGACATCGCGCCGCAGACGGCGCCCGGCGTCCTCCCGGAAGCAGCCTGAAGCCACCCCGGACACGGCACGCCGACGCGCCGCCGCCCGGAGTGCCGTCCGTACGGCTTGGCGGAAGGAACGGTTCGCTCGGGCGGCCGTTCCAGCAGGCCGCCTCAGCCCTCCGGCTGCTCGATCACCTGGGCGAGGTACAGCGGCTCGCCGAGCTTCTCGATCAGGTCCAGCTGGGTGTCCAGATAGTCGATGTGGTGCTCCTCGTCGGCCAGGATGGACTCGAAGATGTTGGCCGAGGTGATGTCCCCCTTGGTCCGCATCACGTCGATGCCCCGCTTGAGGCGGTCGATGGCCTCCACCTCGATCTGCCGGTCCGCCTGGAACATCTCGGTGACGGTCTGGCCCACCCGGACGTGGAAGAGCCGCTGGTAATTGGGCAGGCCGTCCAGGAAGAGGATGCGGTCCGTGAGGATCTCCGCATGCTTCATCTCGTCGAACGACTCGTGCCGGGTGTACTTGGCGAGCTTGGTCCAGCCGAAGTTCTCCTGCATCTTCGCGTGCAGGAAGTACTGGTTGATGGCGGTCAGCTCGGCGGTCAGCTGCTCGTTGAGGAATTCGATGACCTCGGGGTCGCCCTGCATGACAGCGGGCTCCTTCCACGCGAGTACCGGCAGGTGTCGCGCATCCTTGCACCGTGGTGAGCTGGGCGTCCAGTAAGTGCACGCTTAGTACGAGTTGCCCGAATCGCTGCCGCCCTGGTCACCGGCACGCCCGAGGGTCTGACACCATGGAGAGCATGGGTCAGCCCGAAAGCCGCGAAGCGGAGCATCCTCAGCTGCCTCCGGGGCAGCGACTGCAACGGGGATGGCCGGTCACGCACTACGGCCCGGTGCCGAAATTCCGGCCCGAACGCTGGGAGTTCCGCGCTTTCGGCGCCACCGCGGACGGCGACAAGCACTGCTGGACACACGAGGAATTCACCGCGCTGCCCTATACGACCGTTGTGGCCGACATGCACTGCGTGACGAAGTTCAGCATGCTCGGCGCCGAATGGGGCGGGGTCTCCACCCGGACGGTCCTCGACCTCGCGCCGCCGGCCCCGGATGTCACCCATGTGATGGTGTGGGCCGAATACGGATTCAGTTCGAACCTCAAGCTGGCCGACTTCGCCGACGCCAAGTCCCTGTTCGCCACCCACCGCTCCGGCGAACTGCTCACCGCCGAGCACGGGTTTCCGGTCCGCCTGATCGTGCCGCACCTGTACGCCTGGAAAGGGCCCAAGTGGGTACGTGGAATCGAATACATGACGGCGGACCGCCGCGGCTTCTGGGAGGAGCGCGGCTATCACAACCTCGGCGACCCGTGGCGCGAGCAGCGCTACTCCTACCAGGAGGGGCCGGGGGACGGACCGGAGCTGTAGCCGTACCGGCCCGTAACCGCGTCGGCGCCTGCTCGTAGCCGTACCGGCGTCAGCCCGTAGTCGTACCGGCCCGTGATCGCACCGGCACCTGCCCGTAGCCGGTACCGGGCGCCCCGGCCCGCCGTCTCAGGCCGGGTGCCGAAGGTCCTTCAGCCGGGCCACGTCCGCCGCGTGCCCCTCCTTGCCGCCCGGGGTCTCGATCACCAGCGGTACGCCCAGGGTGGCCGGGTGCCGGAACAGCTCACCGAACGGGTCGGCGCCGATGTGCCCCGCGCCGATGTTCTCGTGGCGGTCCTTGTGCGCGCCGACGACGTCCTTGGAGTCGTTGGCGTGGATGAGTTTCAGCCGCCCCTCGCCCGCGACGTCGACCAGCTCGTCCAGCAGCGCCTTCATCCCGCCGGGCGCCGCCATATCGTGCCCGGCCGCGAAGGCGTGGCAGGTGTCCAGGCAGATGCCCAGCTTCGGGTGCCGGTCCAGCGCGTCGAAGTACGGGCCGAGGTCCTCCGCCAGCGCGCACAGTGAGGCGCCCTGACCCGCCGTCGGCTCCAGCAGCAGCCACGGGTCGTCGTCGTGCGTCAGCTCCTCCAGCAGCGGACGCATCCGTTCGCGTACCTGCGCCAGGGCCTCGGCGCGGGGGCGCCCGCCGGTCGCCGAGCCGGTGTGCACCACCACGCCCCGCGCGCCGATCGCCCGGCCGCGCCGCAGCGAGTGGCGCAGCGAGAGGACGGACTTCTCGACGGTCTCCGCGGTGTGCGAGCCGAAGTTGATCAGGTAGGGGGCGTGCACGTACGCCGGGAGCGCCTCCCGCTCGCACGCCTCCCGGAACGCCTCGTCCTGCTGCGGGCTGCCGGGCGGCGTCGCCCAGCCGCGCGGGTTGGCGACGAAGACCTGTACGGCCTCGCCGCCGATGTCACGGGCGTACGGGACGCCGACCTTGGCCAGACCGCCGGCCACCGGGACGTGGCCGCCGACCGGATTGCGCTCCCGGGCGCGCTGCTGGGAGGCCTGCCGGGCGTCCTGCGAAACGTTCTGCGGAGAGTTCTGCGGGGAAGGGGAGGTGCTCACCCGTCAAGGGTGCCAGGTGCCGGGCGCCCGCCACGGTGTGCGGGCGGGCGTCCTTGCTCACAGCGGGACAGCGGGACAGCGGGCCTCGGGGGCAGCGGGACAGCGGGCCTCGGGGACAGCGGGTCTGGGGGGCCTGGGGGCCTGGAGGACGGCGCCCGAGGCGCCGCCCCGGCTCACAGCACGCTCTCCAGCCGGATGGTGATCCTGCTGCCCTTCGCCGCCTGCCCGCCGCCCGCGACCGACTGGCTCGCGACCTTGTCCTTCGGGAACAGGAACGGCTTCTTGACCTCGACGTCGAAGCCCGCGTCGGACAGGGCCTGCCGTGCGTCGGCCTCGGTCTTGCCCGTCACGTCCGGCACGGTCACCATCTCGGGGCCCTCGGAGAGCGTGAGCGTGACGGTGTCGCCCCGGCCCAGCTTGCCGTCCGCCCCCGGCGCCTGCCGGGCGACCTTGCCCTTGTCGTGCGGGGAGTGCACCGTAGCGTCCGCGATCTTCACCTCGAAGCCCGCGCCGCGCAGCGTCGCCTCCGCGTCCGCCCGGTCCCGGCCGGTCACGTCCGGCACGTCGACCTCGGCGCCACGGCTGACCGTGAGCGCGACGGCGGTCTCCGGGCGCCGCTTGCTGCCCGCCGCCGGGTCGGTGCCGATCACCGACCCCTTGGCGACCTCGTCGGAGAACTTCTTGTGCACCGTGCCGACGGTCAGCCCCAGGTCGCGCAGCTTGCGCTTGGCGTCGGCGACCGGTGTGCCCGCCAGGTCGGGCACCTGCACGATCTCCGGGCCCTTGGACAAGGTGATGGTGACCGTGCCCGTACCGCGGATGCGTTTGCCGTTCTCCGGCTCCGTGGCCATGACGTGGCCACGCTCCACATTCGGGCTGAAGGCGCGCTGCACCTTCACCTCCAGGCCCTCGTCGCGCAGCGTCTGCTCCGCCTTCGCCTGCGTCATGTCCAGTACGGCCGGGACGGTGGTGAACTGTCCGGAGTTGATGTACCAGACGCCCGCGCCCACCACCAGCACGAGCAGCACGGCCGCGATCACCGAGGCCGTCCTGCGCCGGGTCCGCAGCAGCCCGGTCCACGCCCCGGCCCAGGGCCCCGTCCGCGGGGCGGCCGCCGCCGGGCGCAGCCGGGTGGTCGGCTCGGCCGCCGACACCGGGGCCGGTGGCGGGGTCTCCAGCCTGCTGGTGTGGTTCGGCGGCTCCTCCAGCGGCAGCGGCTGCTGCACGGCGATCCGCGGCAGCACGCTCGTACGGTCCTCGGAGCCCGCCGCGGCACCGCCCGCCGGTGCCTCGTTGGCCTGCGGCGGCACCGCGTCCAGCTGCGCGTCGGTCAGCTCGGCCCGTACCGTGCGCGTCTGCGCGAGCAGCGTCACCGCGTCCTGCGGGCGCAGCTCCGGGCGGCGCGCGGTGGCCGCGGCGACCAGGTCGTCGAGCTGCGGCGCCAGCTCGGGCGCGTACGTGGAAGGGGCCGGCACGTCCTCGTGGAGGTGCTGGTAGAGCACCTGGGCGGCGCTGCCGCCGGTGTGCGGCTTGCCGCCGGTCAGCATCTCGAACAGCACGACACCGCACGCGTAGACGTCCGCGGGCGGACCGGCCGTGCCGTCCTCGATCTGCTCGGGCGCCAGGTAGGAGACCGTGCCCAGGACCGAGCCGGTCGAGGCGGTGCTGTTCGTGTCCACGGTCCGTACGAGGCCGAAGTCGGCGACCTTGACCCGGCCGTCGTCGCCGATCAGGACGTTCTCCGGCTTCATGTCGCGGTGCACCAGCCCGGCCCGGTGGGCGGCGCCCAGCGCGGCCAGGATCGGCTCCACGATGTCCAGCGCCGCCCGCGGCTGGAGGGCGCCGCGCTCGCGCAGGACGTCGCGCAGCGTGCACCCGGCGACGTACTCCATGGCCAGGTACACGTACGTGCCGTCGGTGCCCTGGTCGTAGACGCCCACCACATTGGGGTGGTCGAGCCGGGCGGCGGACTTGGCCTCGCGGATGAAGCGGTCGACGAACGCGGCGTCGGCCGCCAGCGACGGGTGCATCACCTTCAGGGCGAGCACCCGGTCCAGCCGGGTGTCCACGGCCCGGTAGACCGTGGCCATGCCGCCGGCGGCGACGCGCGCCTGCACCTGGTACCGGCCGTCGAGCAGCTGCCCGACCAGCGGGTCCTGAAGGGTCGTATCCACGGCAGACGAGTCTACGAGCCGCCACGGCGGTGCCGGACGCCCTGCCCGGGAACCCGGGGCCATTGCATCCGAACAGTGACAGGGGCGGGCCGCGGACCGGCCGGGATGTGCGGGATGCCCGTTTCGCGGGGCGAGCGGTGGCGGGCCGTGGCGGGCGGCGGCCGGTCAGGGACGCTGCCCGCCGTGCCTCGGGAAGGCCGCGGCCGATCAGAAGGCCGGGCGCTCCGGATCCAGCGCGGCGACGCCCTCCACCGGGGAAGAAGCTTCCGCGTAGTGACGGCGGGGGATACGACCGGCCCGGTACGCCAGCCGGCCGCCTTCGACCGCGTGCCGCATCGCCTCCGCCATCAGGACGGGCTCCTGCGCCCGGGTCACCGCCGAGGCCAGCATCACCGCGGCGCAGCCCAGCTCCATGGCCAGGGCGGCGTCGGAGGCGGTGCCGGCGCCCGCGTCAAGGATCACCGGGACCCCGGCCCGCTCGGTGATCAGCTGGAAGTTGTGCGGGTTGCGGATGCCCAGCCCGGAGCCGATGGGGGAACCCAGCGGCATGATCGCCGCACAGCCCACGTCCTCCAGCTTGCGGGCCAGCACCGGGTCGTCGCTGGTGTACGGCAGGACGGTGAAGCCGTCGTCCACCAGGGTCTCCGCGGCGTCCAGCAGCTCGACCGGGTCCGGCAGCAGCGTGCGCTCGTCCGCGACCACCTCCAGCTTGACCCAGTCGGTGCCCAGCGCCTCCCGGGCCAGCCGGGCGGTCAGGACCGCCTCGCCCGCGGTGAAACAGCCCGCGGTGTTCGGCAGCACGCGGATGCCGTGCCGTTCCAGTACGGACAGCACCGAGCCCTGCACGGTCGGGTCCAGACGGCGCATGGCGACCGTCGTCAGCTCCGTACCGGAGGCGAGCAGCGCCCGTTCCAGGATGCCGAGACTGGGCGCTCCGCCCGTCCCCATGATCAGTCGGGAGTCGAAGGTGGTGTCGGCGATGGTGAGGAGGTCGTCGGCCATGACGTACGGATCAGCCTCCCTGGACTGCGGTGAGGACCTCGACGCGGTCGCCGTCGCCGAGCGCGGTGGCGGGCCACTGGCCGCGCGGCACCACGGCCTCGTTGACGGCGGCGGCCACGCCGCCCGGTGCCGTGGTCAGACCGGCGACGAGCCGGTCCAGGGTGAGCCCGCCGGGGAACTCCCGGGGCTCGCCGTTCACGGAGACGGTGATGGGCGTGGTGACGGTCATACGGGCTGCTCCTGAGGGGCGGGGGCGGTCGCGGGAGCCTGGAGGGAAGTGGACGACGGCACGGGACCGGACGAGGGCGCGGGACCGGACGATGCCGGGAGCCCGGGCGCGCCCGGCGCGAAGCGGTCCGGGGTGAACGCCCGCGCCTCCTCAGGCAGCGGGCCGCCGGTCAGCGCCGCCGCCATCACGTCGCCCGTGACCGGCGTCAGCAGCACCCCGTTGCGGTAGTGGCCGGTCGCCACCAGCAGGCCGGGCAGCGCGGTCGGGCCGAGCAGCGGCGCGTTGTCGGGCGAGCCGGGGCGCAGCCCGGCGCGGGACTCGACCAAGGGCAGTTCGGTGATGCCGGGGACCAGTTCATGGGCGTCCCGCAGCAGCTCGTAGACCCCGCCCGCGGTGACCGTGGTGTCCCAGCCCAGCTCCTCGCTGGTGGCGCCGACGACCAGCTCGCCGTTCTCGCGCGGTACGAGGTAGAGCGGGCCGCCGCGCACCACGGCCCGTACGGTGCGGGACAGAAACGGTACGCCGCCGGGCAGGCCGTCCGGCATCCGCAGCCGCAGCACCTGGCCCTTGACCGGGCGGACCGGCGGCAGCACGTCCTCGGGGACGCCCGCCAGCAGCCCGCTCCGGCTGCCCGCCGCGAGCACCACCTGCCCGGCCGTGACCCGGCTGCCGTCGGCCAGCCCGGCGCCGGTGGCGCGGCCCCGCACGACGGTCAGCCGCTCGGCCGCGGCGCGGTGGAAGGCGACCCCGGCCCGCTCACAGGCGGCGAGCAGCGCGGCGGCCAGCCGTCGCGGGTCGACCTGGTGGTCCCCGTCCACGCGCAGGCCCCCGCGCACGCCCGGCGCGAGCAACGGCTCCAGGCGCCGGCACTCGCGCCCCGTCAGCCACTCGGACTCCAGGCCGCTGCGGAGCTGGAGGGCGTGCAGATCGCGCAGGTGGGCGCGGTCGTCGGCGTCCAGCGCGACGGCCAGGGTGCCGCACCGGCGGTAGCCGACATCCAGACCGCTCGCCTCCGTCAGCTCGGCGGCGAACTCCGGATAGCGGCGCGCGGAGGCGAGATTGAGGCCGAGCAGCGTCTGCTCGCCGTAGTGCAGCTCGGTGACGGCGGCCAGCATCCCCGCCGCGACCTGGGCGGCGCCGCCGCCGGGGGCCGGGTCGGCGACGGCGGTCCGCAGCCCGAGCAGGGCCGCCCGCCAGGCGGTGACCAGGCCGATGATGCCGCCGCCGACGACGAGCACGTCCGGGCTCGCGCCGGACGCGGCGGCCGCCCCGGGGGGCGTCGAATTCCGTGCGGGTGGATGCATGGGCGTCCAGCCCCTCCCTTCGCCGGCATGACCCGGATCAGGTTCGTACGGTCGGAGGCCGCGTCAGCCTCCCTCTCAGCCCGGTCGCGTCCGGGCTCCCGCGTGTGCGTTCACCGGCAACCCTAGTACGGGCCGCCGACGCGCCGTAAGGGAGCGCCGGGTGCGGGGCGCGGGGGCCGGCGGGTTACGGGCCGTGACCTTGTGTCATAGATCTCGTCGCGCGGTGCTCCAGGTCGCGAGACACCCCGTCCTACAGTGATCGGGTGAGCGAGCAGACCCAGCCCCAAGACCCTGACCGCGCGCGCCAGGACCGCGAATCCGCCGAACGCGCGGCCGAGCGCACCCGGCGCGCCGTCATCGTCGGCGCCGGACTGGCCGGTGTGCAGACCGCCGTCGCCCTGCGCGAACAGGGCTGGCGCGGGGCGGTCACGGTGCTCGGCGAAGAGCCGCACCAGCCGTACGACCGACCGCCGCTGTCCAAGGCCGTGCTGCTCGGCAAGGCCGACGGGTCCGCCTTCGACGTCGACTTCGAGGCGCTCGGCATCGAGCTGCTGCTGGGGCGGCGCGCCATAGGGCTCGCGGCCGACTCGCGGGTGCTGGAGACGGACGCCGGGCCGCTGCCGTACGACCACCTGGTCATCGCCACCGGCGCCGAGCCGGTCACCCTGCCCGGCTGTGACGGGCTGCCGGACGTCCATGTCCTGCGCACCCTCGACGACGCCGAGCGGCTGCGGTCGGTACTGGCCGGGCAGCGTGAGGTCGTGGTCGTCGGCGCGGGCTGGATCGGCGCGGAGTTCACCACAGCGGCGCGCGAGGCGGGCTGCCCGGTGACGGTCGTCGAGGCCGCCGACCGGCCGCTGGCCGGCGCGCTGCCCGCCGAGGTCGCCGCTCCCATGGCGGCCTGGTACGAGGACAGCGGCGCCCGGCTGCGTACCGGCGCCCGGGTCGCCGCGGTCACCGAGGGCGCGGTGACGCTCGCCGACGGCGCGGTGCTCACCGCCGACGCGGTCGTCGTCGGCATCGGTGCCCGCCCCGCGACCGCCTGGCTGGCCGGGTCCGGCATCGAGCTGTCGTCCGAGGACCGCTCCGTCCTGGCCGACGAGCGGCTGCGCACCACGCTGCCCGACGTGTACGCGGTCGGCGACTGCGTCTCCTTCCCGTCCGCCCGCTACGGCAGCCGCCTGCTGGTCCACCACTGGGACAACGCCCTGCACGGGCCGCGCACGGTCGCCGCCACCATCGTCCGCGGCGCCGCCGAGGGGCCGGTGTACGACCCGGTCCCGTACTTCTGGTCCGAGCAGTTCGGGCGTTTCGTGCAGTACGCCGGGCATCACGCGGGCGCCGACGAGACGGTGTGGCGCGGCGACCCCGAGAGCGCGGCCTGGTCGGTGGTGTGGCTGCGCGAGGGCGTGCTCGTCGGACTGCTGGCGGTCGGCCGGCCCCGCGACCTGGCCCAGGGCCGCAAGCTCATCGAGCGGGGCGCGGTGCTGGACCGGCGGAGGGCGGCGGACGCGTCCGTACCGCTGAAGTCGGCGGCGGTCTGAGGCGATCCGGGGCGGTCCGGGGCGGAATCCGGGGCCGGGGCCGGGGCCGTAGCTCCTGCGGGTGGCGTGTCCGGCGGTACGACCGACAGCGCGTCCGGCGGCACGTTCGGCGGGGTGTTCGGCAGCGCGTTCGGGTGCTGTGGGCTGCGCCGATGGCGATGCCCGGCTACCGGCTGTCAGTGCGAGGTGGCAGGCTTGTCCCGTGACCGAGATTGACGCAAAGATCGATGGACTCGTCCCCGCCTGGCTCACCCTCCCCGACATCGCCGAGATGATCGGCGTCGAGGTGACGCGTGTGCGGCAGCTGGTGAAGGAGGGCCAGCTGATCGCGGTGCGCCGCGGCGAGAACCGTGCCCTGCATGTGCCGGCCGACTTCATCAAGGACGACAAGGTCCTCAAGGGCCTCGTCGGGACGCTGACGCTCCTGCGGGACGACGGCTTCACCGACGAGGAGATGCTGGAGTGGCTCTTCACCGCCGACGAGACGCTGCCCGGCACCCCCGCCCAGGCCCTGCGTGAGAACCGCGGTACGGAGGTGAAGCGCCGGGCTCAGGCGCTCGCCGTCTAGACCCGCTCCCCGCTGCGGGGCGCACCCGTGCGTCGAGTGCGTCCGCAGCCGTACCACCGTCGCGCCCGCACCCGCGGCCGCGACCGTCTTCGCACCATTGGCGTACGGGCCGGAAGGCCCGGCCCGTACGCCGTAGACCTGGGGGGACCCGTCCGATGAGCACCGCACGCCACGCCCTGTCCGACGCCCGGCTCTACCTGTGCACGGACGCCCGCAAGCGCCAGGGCGACCTCGCGCAGTTCCTGGACGCGGTGCTCGCGTCGGGCGTGGACGTCGTGCAGCTGCGCGACAAGGGCATGGAGGCCGCCGAAGAGCTGGCCCACCTGGAAGTCTTCGCGGACGCCTGCCGCCGGCACGGCAAGCTGCTCGCGGTCAACGACCGCGCCGACGTCGCCCACGCCATCGGCTCGGACGTCCTGCACCTGGGCCAGGGCGACCTGCCGGTGCCCGCCGCCCGCGCCGTTCTCGGCGACGACGTGCTGATCGGCCGGTCCACCCACGCCGAGGCGGAGGTGGACGCCGCGCTGACCGAACCCGGCGTGGACTACTTCTGCACCGGCCCCTGCTGGCCCACCCCGACCAAGCCCGGCCGCCACGCCCCCGGCCTCGGCCTGGTCCGCCACGCCGCCGCGCGGCGGCCCGAGCGCCCCTGGTTCGCCATCGGGGGATCGACGCGTCCAACCTGGACCAGGTACTGGACGCGGGCGCCCGCCGGGTGGTCGTCGTCCGGGCGATCACCGAGGCCGGGGACCCGGGGGCCGCGGCCGCCGACCTGGCGAAGCGGGTACGCGCCCGCGGGCAGTGACCGCTCCGGCGCGGGCCGCCCGTACCGCTCCGCCGTGGGCCCGTTCGTACGGGAGATGGCCCGGCGTCGGCCGGACGGTGTCCACGGTGTGGACCGGAACGCGGCTATCCGGGCATTTCGCCGGAGTCGGTTGGTGCGCGGGAAGCCGGTGGATAATCTGCACGTATGGCCCTAGGCACAGCTTCCACCAGGACTGATCGCGCACGGACCGTGCGCGACCTGCTCGCTTCCGGCAAGCAGTCGTATTCGTTCGAGTTCGCCGCCCCGAAGACGGAGAAGGGCGAGCGGACGTTGTGGAACGCCATTCGCCGGATCGAGGCGGTCGCGCCGACCTTCGTCTCCGTGACGTACGGGGCGGGCGGCACCTCCCGCGAGGGCACGGTGCGCGCGACCGAACGGATCGCCACCGACACCACTCTCACCCCGGTCGCCCACCTGACCGCCGTCAACCACTCCCTCGCCGACCTGCGCAACATCATCGGGCAGTACGCCGACGCCGGTATCCGCAACATGCTCGCGCTGCGCGGCGACCCGCCCGGCGACCCGATGGGCGACTGGGTCCAGCACCCCGAAGGCGTCCTGTACGCCGCCGAACTGGTCCGGCTCATCAAGGAGTCGGGCGACTTCTGCGTCGGCGTGGCGGCCTTCCCGGAGATGCACCCGCGCTCCACGGACTGGGACACCGACGTGCGGCACTTCGTCGACAAGTGCCGGGCCGGCGCGGACTTCGCGATCACCCAGATGTTCTTCTACGCCGAGGACTACCTCCGGCTGCGGGACCGGGTCGCCGCGGCGGGTTGCGAGACGCCCGTCATCCCGGAGATCATGCCGGTCACCAACGTCCGCCAGATCGAACGGTTCGCGCAGCTCAGCAATGCCGCCTTCCCGCCCGAGCTGGCCGAGCGCATCCTCGCGGTCAAGGACGATCCGGCGGCTGTACGCTCCATTGGCATCGAGTATGCGACGGAGCTGTGTGCGCGCTTGATGGCCGAGGGAAGTCCCGGGTTGCACTTCATTACCCTGAACCACTCCACGGCGACGCTGGAAATCTACGAGAATCTGGGTCTGCACCAGCAGTCCTGACGGCGGTTTGCCGCACCACGGCGGCCTCTCGGGGCGGCGGAAGAGGGGCGTACATGGGCTGGGTGGTCCTCTACATCGCATTCGGCTGTGTCGCCCTCTGGCTCCTGAGTGAAGTGCTGCTCCAGTACAAGGCCAGACTGCGGTGGCGGCTGCTGGCCTTCACCGGCTTCCTCGGTGTGGTCGTCGGTGTCGTCATCCCGTCGGTGATCGTGATAGCGGCCGGCGCCATCGCCTTCGCCGTCGGGCAGACCTACGTCACGCTCTCCTTCCGCAGCGGTTTCCAGTCCGGCTGGGCGCTGCGCGGCAAGCGCCGGGACAGCGGCAAGCGCGGCGACAACCGGCGGCGCCGGGCCAAGGGCGGCGGCCGGGCCGCGGACGCCGGGCCGACCCTCCAGGTCAGCGGCCTGGAGGCGGTCCCCGCCGCGGGGGAAGCGGTCACCGGGGCGGCGGACGGCGGCACGCCACCGGCCGGCACGGCCGCGTACGACGGTACGGCCGCGTACGGCAGCACGGCGGCGTTCGACGGCATGGACCCGTTCGACGGCACGGACCCGTTCGCGGGCGTCGAGGGCTCCGGGAGCGGTTACGGGGGCGGTGACTCCAGCGAGGTGTACGCCCCGCAGCCGATCCCCGAGGAGACCGGCCAGTACGGCATATACAGCTCCGACGCCCGCTCGCAGGAGCCCGGCTACGCCGCGTACGACGGCTACGGGGGATACGGGCAGGACGCCTACGGCTACGACGGCGGTTACGGCGCCGCCGCCCAGGGCGGGCAGGACGCCTACCCCGACCACTACAGCGCCTACGGCACGGACCAGGGGCAGGGCCAAGGCCAGGGGCAGGGCCAGAGCCACGAACAAGGCCACGGCCAGGGCGGACTCCCCGGTCAGGGCGGGTTCCCCGGCCAGCAGCAAGGCGGGCAGGCGCCCTACGCCGACCCGTACATCGGCCAGCAGCAGTACGCCGGGCAGTACGACCCGTACGACCAGCCCGACGCCTTCGGGGGCACCCAGGCCTACCCGGCGCAGCAGTACACCGGCGTGCAGGACCCGTCGCAGGGCCAGGCGCAGCCTTCCTACGGCGACACTCCGCCCGGCGGGGTGTGGGTCCCTCAGCAGCGCGGCAACGAGCCCACCGCCGACCAGCCGTACCCGCCCTACCAGCCCCCGCAGGACCAGAACCAGAACCAGGGCTACGACGGGCAGCAGTACCGCTACTGAGCGGCCGACGGGCGCCGACTGGTCGCGCGCGGACACCCTCGGAGCACCCGCGGACGCCCTCTGCCCGCTCGCCGGCGCCCTCGGGTCACTCCGAGCCGCGCCAGTCGTCCCCGTTCACGATCAGGCCCGCGACGAGGGCGCCCGACATCCCGGCGTGCGCCAATCCGCCGCCCGGGTGCGTCCAGCCGCCGACCGCGTACAGCCCCGGTATGCGGGTGCGGTTGGCGGGGCGCAGGAAGCGGCCGCCGGCCCCGGCCAGCGCCGGGCCCGGTATCGCTTCGCCCTCGGCGGGCGGCAGCACGGCCCGCCACAGCACCCGCTCCCGCAGCCCTGGTACCGCCGCCTCGGCGGCCGCCACCAGCCGGTCGGCGGCCGCTGCCTGCGCGGCCGTCTCCCCGGCAGCCCCGGAATCCCCGTCGGTTACCGCGGTGGGCGGCACGGCCAGCTCTCCGTACGGCGCGATCGCGGCGCTCAGCGTCACGGCCTCGTGGCCATCGTCCGGCCGGGACGCCGGATCGTCCGGGCGCAGCACCGTCACCGTCGGACGCTCGCACAGCGCCCCGGGGCCCGCCCCGAAGAGCGTGCCCAACTCCGCCGCACGGTCGGCCGCGTGGACCACCGTGCGGTGGACCGCGTCGGCCGGCCGGGGGCCGCGCAGCGCGAGGGCGACCGTGAACCGCCCTGGCGTCCGGCGGTGTGCGTCGGCGTCGGGCCGTACGTCGTCCGCGCCCCACGGCTCCGCGCCCTTCAAAAGGGCCGTCAGCCGCTGCGGAGCCACGCCCGCGACGACCGTGTCCGCCTCGACGACCCCGCCGTCGCGCAGCTCCACACCCGCCGCCCGGCCGTCCGCCTCGACGACGCGCGTCACCTCGGCGCCGAAGGTGAACTCTACCTTCCGGGCCAGACAGCGCTCGTACAGCGCGTCGGCCAGCGCCCGGATGCCGCCGCGCGGATACCAACTTCCGAAAGTCTGCTCCATGTACGGCAGGACCGCGGCGCTCGCCGGGGCGGTGCGCGGGTCGAAGCCGTACGCCAGGGCGTAGCTCTCCAGGAGGGCGGCCAGCCGCGGGTCCTTGAGCTCGTGGGCGGCGATGCCGGCGAGGGAGGCGTCCGTGACCGGCTTGCGGCGCCCGAACAGCCCGCGCTTCGGCAGCGCCGGGTACGGATCACGCCCGAGGACCTGCCAGTCGGGCCACAGCGGCTCCTCCAGCAGCGGGCGGCGGGTCCGGTCCCAGGCGTCGCGGGCGCGGCCCAGGAACGCGCTCCAGCGCTCACCCGCGCCCGCGCCGAGCGCGCCGTCCAGCGCCGCGAGCACACCGGCCCGCGACGCGTTGGGCAAGGACACGGCCGAGCCGTCGGCGAAGACGTGCCGGGCGGCCGGGTCGACCTGGGACAGCTCGACGACGCTCTCCAGCGGCTCGCGGCCGGTCTTGACGAACAGGTCGCGGTAGACGGCGGGCAGATGCAGCAGCCCGGGGCCGGTGTCGAAACCGAAGCCCGCGCGCTCGAAGCGGCGCACCGCACCGCCGTAGGTCGTCCCACGTTCGTACACCGCCACCCGGTGGCCCGCGACGGCCAGCCGGGCGGCGGCCGCCATCGCGCCCATCCCGGCGCCGATCACCGCAATCCGTGCCATGCCTGCGACTTTATCCGGCACCACTGACAACGCCGCTCCCGCCCGGTACCGGCGGCCGCACCCGGGCCCGTACCGCGCAGTCCGGACGGCCCGCCCGTGCTCGTACGGCGATGGCCGGACGGCCCGCCCGATCCCGTACCGCGCCGGCCGGACGGCCCGGCCCGGCGGGCGCCCTGGCTCAGCCCACCGGCGTCGAGCCCTCTCGTGCCGCCGCCAGGTGCCGCTCCTCCCGCCGCTGCCGCCTGCGCCGCAGGAAGCGCCGTACCCGCGACCACAGGAACGCCACCAGCACGATCCCGGCGACCAGCAGCACACCGGCGACGATCGCCGCGGCCACCGGGTGGAACACCGCGAAGACCACGATGCCCGCGACCCCGAGGTCCTCCAGGGTGCTCAGCACGAAGTTGCTGGCCGGTTCCGGCGAGGTGTTGACCGCCATCCGCGTGCCCGCCTTGACCAGATGGCTGACCAGCGCGCTGGTGCCGCCCACCGCGCCCGCCGCCAGCTCGGGCAGCGACCCGTCGTGACCCGCCAGCAGCGCCGCCACGACCCCGCCGGACACCGGTCGTACGACCGTGTGCACGGCGTCCCAGACCGAGTCCACGTACGGGATCTTGTCGGCGACCGCCTCGATCAGGAAGAGCACCCCCGCGACGATCAGCACATCGGCGCGCTGCAACGAGGCGGGCACCTCGTCGGCGGCTCCGGTGGCTCCGAGGACGCCGAGGAGCAGCACGACGGCGTAGGCGTTGATGCCACTGGCCCATCCGCTGGTGAAGACAAGGGGGAGTACCGACACGCAGAGATCGTAACCAGCCGCTGCGCGCCGGTGCTCAGGTTTGAGTATGCGTACTCAGTCGCCGAGATGAGTAGGTACGCGGATGGGCTGCGACCTGCGCGGACGGAAGAGTGTGCAGCACGGAAGGGACGCCGGGCCGGCACCGCCGGCACGGGGCGGCGGAACGGCACGGCAGCCCGGACGTGACGGGGGAGCACGGGGGAAGATAGGGGGCTCCACAGGGGAAAGTACGGGGGTACGGGGCCCCACGGGGGAAGCGCTGTCCTGGACGGATCGCCGGGGGAACGATCCGGTCCGGGGCAGCGCGCCTGGTACGGAACAGCGGCGGCGGCCGGCTCACGAAGCCGGCCGCCGCCGCTGTGTGCGCCCCGGGGCGCACTCGGGGGCACTCCGGGTGCGGGACGGGCACCCGGAAGCGTCCGCGGGCGCCTACGGGTGCCCGCTCACCCGCCCCTGAAGGAGCCGGGACAGCGACGCGTGCACGTCGTCGATCGACCGGTGCGGCTGGTAGGACTGCCAGTCCAGCGCCGCCACCAGCACCATCCCGAACAGCGCGGACGCCGTCAGCGGGATGTCGATGTCCTCGCTCAGCTCGCCGCCCGCCACCGCCTCCCGGAGCACGCCCTCCACGACCGTGATGGCCCGCTCCCGCACCACCATCAGCGTCGACTGCCAGGCCCGGTTCGTGCGCCACAGCTCGGCGACGTAGAGCTGGGTCAGCGCCGGGTAGCGGGCGATGAAGTCCAGCCCGGCCCGGATCATCGCGTCCAGCGCGTCCACCCGGCTGCCGCCCCGGTCCGCCGACGCGTCGGCCGCCTCCTGGAGGAGGTGGCCAGCAGCTCGATGCCGTGCCGCAGCAACTCCTCGAAGAGTTCGTTCTTGCTCGCGAAGTTGTAGTACACGGTGCCCTTCGCGACACCCGCGCGCTCGGCGATCTCGTCCACCGTCGTCGAGGAGAAGCCCTGTTCGGCGATGAGCGTGACGGCGGCCTCGAAGAGCTTGCGCCGGGTGGTCTGGCGGCGCGTGCTGGAGCTGTCCATGGGGGAGATTGTGCCGCTCCCGGAGGCCCGCGCGCTCACAGGCTCAGCTCCGGGTGGAGGTCCTTCATCCGGAGGACCTGCTTCCCGCGCGCCGCCCAGGCGGTCAGCGCGAGCGCGGCCGCGGTGAAGGCGAGCAGGACGGCGCTGCCCTGCCACACGGGCGCGAGGTCGCCGCCCGTGATGAGCCGCCGCAGCCCCTCGACGATGTAGCTCATCGGCAGGTACGGGTGGACGGCGTTGAAGAAACCGGGACTGGTCTGCACCGGGTACGTACCGCCCGCCGACGTCAGCTGGAGCATCAGCAGTGCCAGCACCAGGATGCGCCCGGCCGGCTCGAAGCGGGCGTTCAGCCACTGCACGATCGCCGCGAAGCAGGCCGTGGCCAGCAGCAGGAACCCGATCGTGCCGGCCGGCCGCTCCATCTGGAGGCCGAGCCCGTAGTGCAGGACGGACATCAGCGCGGCCGTCTGGAGCACCCCGAGGGCGAACACCGGCAGCCACCCGGAGACCGCGATCCGCCAGGCACCCGCGCCCATGACGAGCGCGCGCCGGTTGAGCGGCGGGATCAGCATGTACGCGACCATCGCGCCGACCCAGAGGGAGAGCGGGATGAAGTACGGGGCGAAGCCGGTGCCGTAGTTGGGCGCGCGGTGTGCCGCCTGGGAGGCGAGCTGCACCGGGTCGGACATCACCCGCGTACGGGCGTCCCGGTCCTCCTTGCCGTAGTCGGGGATCTGCCGCACGCCGTCGTGCAGCCCGCCCGCCAGCTTGCCGGAACCGTCGGAGAGCTTGAACATGCCGCCGTACAGGGTCTGCGCGCCGTCCTCCAGCTTGCCGACCCCCTGGTCGAGGTCGCCCGCGCCGGACGCGGCGCGGCCCGCGCCGTCGTGCAGCTTCCGGGCGCCGTCGGCCGCCTGGTCCGCGCCGTCCGCCAGCTTCCCGGTGCCGGCGGCCAGCTTGCCGGCGCCCGCGGAGACCTGGTGGGCGCCCGCGTTGAGCTGGTTGATCTTCGCGACCGCGGCGTCCATGTCGGCGCCGAGGGTCGGGCCGCGCCGCGCCAGTTCGCCCGCCAGGCGGTGCAGTGTGTCGAGGTCGCGGCCGAGTTGATCGAGGTTCTTCTGGTCGTGGACGTAGCCGCTGATCTCCTCGGCCTTGGCCGCGGCGGCGGCCGCCTGATCCTTGAGCTGCTTCAGCTCGGCGCAGGAGGCGTCGGGCCGCGCCGCGTCGCCGCACCGCTGCCGGTAGAAGGCCGTGAGGTGGTCGGACATCCCCCGGGAGAGCCGGGCACCCGCGTCGGCCGCGCGGGGCAGCTTGTCCAGGTTGTCGCGTACGGCCTCGGAGCCGTCCGCGACCACCTTGGCGATCCGGCCGATCTCCTTGCCGTGCGCCCGTAGGAAGGGCCCCACTTCGCCCACCACGCCGTTGACCTTGTCGGCCAGCTGCTGCGTGCCCTGGGCGACCTGCCCGGAACCGGAAGCCAGCCGGTCCGCTCCCTGGGACGCGGCGGACGCGCCCTTGGAGAGGTCGGCGGTACCGGCGGCGAGCCGGCCGGCGCCCGCGTCGAGGTCCTTCAGGCCGGCGGCCAGGGTGCCGCTGCCGTCCTTCGCCGTACCCAGCCCGTCCTTGAGCTTGCCGGTGCCGTCCTGGGCCTGTCCGATGCCGTCCTTGAGTTTCCCGGCGCCGTCCGCGGCCTCCTGCGTCTTGTCGTGCAGTGTCGAGAAGGAGACGAAGATGTTGTCGTAGAAGGCGCGCGAGGACTTCGCCGAGGCCGCCGAGCGCACCTCGGAGAAGACGGTGCGGGAGATCTGTCCGACGATGTAGTTGTTCGCGTCGTTCGTACGGACCCGGAGCGCGCCGGTCTCCGGACGGTCGCCCGAACTGGACGCGATCCGCTTGCTGAAGTCCTCGGGCACGGTCAGCGACAGGTAGTACGAGCCGTCCTCGACGCCTTTGCCGGCCTCCTGGGCACTCACCTCGTGCCAGTCGAAGGTGTGGCTGTCGCGCAGCCCGTCCACGATGCTGTCGCCGGCCGTGATCTTCTTGCCCTTGGCCTCGGCGCCCGCGTCCTCGTTGACGAGCGCGACGGGGATCTTGTCCAGGCGCCCGTACGGATCCCAGAAGGAGAACAGGTACAACGCGCCGTACAGGAGCGGCAGCAGGAGCAGGGCGATCAGGGCCGCCATCGGCAGCTTGCCCCTCCCGAACCGCTTCAGCTCAAGCGCGGCCAGCCTCGGCGAGCGCATCCGCTGCCCCCTTCTCGTCGTCGCGGGAGCCGGTGCCGGTGCCGAGAGCGGTTTCGGTGTCGGCTTCGGCTTCGGTGCCCCGCCCGTCGCCGCGCGGGGTGGTGCGTACCACGACCGCGCCGTCCGGCGCCTGGCTGCACACCGCGAGCACGGTCGTGCCGGACTCCGCGAGGGAGCGCAGCGTCGCCCAGAGGTCGGCGCGTTCGTCGTCGGAGAGCTTCATGTCGGTGTCGTCGAGGGCGAGCAGGCGGGGTCGGCTGATCAGCGCCAGAGCTATCGACAGGCGCAGCGCCTCCGGCCGCTCCAGGTCGCGTATGGACGTCCGGTCTCCCTTGGGCAGAGTGGCCAGATCCAGGCCGGCCGCTTCCAGGGCCGTGTCGATCCGGGCGCGGGCTGCTGCTGTACGCTCCCGGCGCGGGCGCGGCAGCGCGCTACGGGCGCCTCCCCGCAGCAACTGGGAGAGAGTTGCGAACCGTCGCTGGAGCAGGGTGCGTTCGCGCAGATGCTCGGCCACGGTCAGCGCGGGTTCGAGATCGGTGACACCGGGTACGTGCGCAAGAGCGGTGACCGCTCGTACCGCCGTCTTCTTCTTCGGCAGCGGCAGGCCCGCGACCTCGGCCGTACCGGCGGTGGTCGCCATCCGGCCGGTGAGCGCGAGCAGCAGGCAGGTGCGTCCGGAGCCGGACGGGCCCTCCACGGCGATCAGCGAACCCGGCTGCGCCGCGAGGCCGACGTCCCGGAAGACCCAGCCGCGCGGGCCCCGGAGGCCGTAACCCGTGGCGGTGACGGCCGCCCCGTGCGGGGTGTTGTGCACGATCCCTCCCTTGAACTGACCAGTCAGTTCAAAAAGTATGCGCAGCCTTGTCATGTCTCCGCAAGGGGGTCGGCGGGGTCCGCCCGCTTTCCGGCGAACGGAAGGATCTCTTCGCATTACCCCTGCTTTCCGGGGAAAGAGCAGGTCAGAGCCGATTGTCAGTGGTGTGCCGCACGATGACCCCATAACGGTCCTGAACCGTCATACGACGACAGGAGGTTCGTCATGGCAGCCAGTTCGGCCGCGGGCAGCTCCGCGGCGTACGGCCCTCCGGGCGATGTCCACCCCGTCCTGCGCCGGGCGGCCGCGCCGCCCGCCGCCCTCGACCTGCTCGCCCAGGCGCAGCGCGGCATCGACGAAGCCCGCGGCCTGGAAACCCCCAACGAGCGCTACGCCACCGCCCACCTCGCCGCGCTCCGCACGGCCGCCGCCGTCCTCGCCGTGCGCGGCCGCCCGGAGACGAGCCTCCGCCGTCGGCAGCGCATCCGCAGCGCCTGGGAGGTCCTGCCCGAGGTCGCTCCCGAACTCGCCGAATGGAGCGCGCTGTTCGCCTCCGGGGCCCAGCGCCGCGCCCGCGCCGAGGCGGGCATAGCCGGCGCGGCCGGCCCGCGCGACGCCGACGACCTGATCCGCGACGTGGCGATGTTCCTGCGCCTGGTGGAACGGATGCTGCTCCTCCAGCCGGTGCTCCCCTCGCAGCGGGCGGGGTGAGGGGGCCGGGCAGCAGCGGGGCTGCCGGGCCGTTCCCGCAGGTCCCATTAGGGTGGTACCCATCAGTTCATGCCCCCGCCGAGGAGCCACCCGCCGTGTCTGACCCGCTGCGCCCGCGCGCATCCCTTCGTACCGCCGTGGTCTGGGAGGTTCTCAAAGACGCCCTGGAGCACCGGGCCGAAGCCGCCGGGCGGGACGCCCTCGACGTCCTGGACACCGGCGGCGGCACGGGCAACTTCGCCGTGCCGGTCGCGCTCCTGGGCCACCGCGTCACGGTGGTGGACCCCAGCCCCAACGCCCTCTTCGCCCTGGAACGGCGGGCCGCCGAGGCGGGCGTCGCCGACCGGGTGCGCGCCGTGCAGGGCGACGCCCACGGGCTGTTCGACGTGGTCGAGCCCGGCGGCTACGACGCCGTGCTCTGCCACGGCGTGCTGGAGTACGTCGACGACCCGGCCGAGGGTGTGCGCAACGCGGTGGGCGCGCTGCGCCCGGCCGGCACGCTGAGCCTGCTCGCTGCCGGACTCGGCGGCGCCGTCCTCGCCCGCGCCCTGGCGGGCCACTTCACCGAGGCCAGGAACGCCCTGTCGGACCCGGCGGGCCGCTGGGGCGACGGCGACCCGGTGCCCCGGCGCTTCACCGCCGAGCAGCTCACCGAGCTGGTCTCGGACACCGGCCTGCGGGTCGGCGCCGTGCACGGCGTACGGATCTTCGCCGACCTGGTGCCCGGCGTGCTCGTGGACACCGAGCCGGGCGCGATGGACGCCCTGCTCAAACTGGAGGCAGCCGCCGCCGAGCAGCCCGCGTTCCACTCGGTCGCCACCCAGCTGCACGTCCTCGCCGAGCGCGGCTGACGCCCCCGGCCCGCTTTCCCGCACGTGCAGTCGGCCACAGGCCACCCGATCAGCCGCTTCGCCCCGTATGATCGGGGTACAGCGTCCGGCATGACGGATCGGCGGGTGGGGAATGCAGGCTGCAAGCACCACCGACCGCCGTGGCGGCCCGGACAGTGAATTGGCGTAGAGGGGCGGGTTTCACGGGGGCGATTCCCTGCCTATCCTGAAAGGGTCGCACCCGGTCGCCCCCGCGACCGACGAGTAGGAGGACTCCGTGCCGCTCTCGGAGCACGAGCAGCGAATGCTCGAGCAAATGGAGCGAGCGCTGTACGCCGAAGATCCCAAGTTCGCGACAGCGCTTGAGGGAAGCGGGCTGCGTACGTACACCCGGCGACGGGTCTACCAAGCGGTCGCGGGCTTCCTGGTAGGTATCGCGCTCCTCATGGCCGGAATGGTCGCACAGCAGATCTGGGTCAGCGTGGTGGGCTTCCTCGTCATGCTGGGCTGCGCGGTGCTCGCGGTCACCGGATGGCGCAAGGCCCCCAAGCCGGGCGAGCAGCAGGCCGCGGCAAGCGGCCGAGAGGGACCCGGCGGCCCCGGCGGTGCATCCGCCCGCCGTCAGGCCAGGCAGCGCCGCTCGATGATGGACCGGATCGAGAGCCGCTGGCAGCGCCGCCGCGACGAACAGGGCCACTGAACACACCGCGGACCTCCTCCTAGTCCGCGCCCCGCCTCACGATGCGGCCGTCCGATACCGGACGGCCGCTTTTCGCGCGCCCAGCACCCGCACCGGGCCGAGCGGACCGCCCCCGGCCGGTAGCCGCGAGAGCCGCAGCCGAGTACGGGCCCGGGCCTCCAGACTTCGTCCTACGGCCCGCTCCCTCCGGTCGTACGGCGACGGACGGCCGGTGGGGGCAGGCGTCCCCCCACCCTCGTACGTGACAGCCGACCGCGTACGGGAGGGTGCGGGACCGTAGGACGAAGTCTGGAGGGCCCGGGCCCGCCCCACGGTCGAGCGGCCCGCAGTACGGCGGAGTTTCGGCGCCCGACGGTGGGCTGGAGTCCGTAGCCGACTGGCTGCCTGTACCGAGCGGCGCTCCCTCGGTCCGGACACGGGACCGGCCCTACAGACTTCGTCCTACGGTCCGGCCCCTCCGGTCGTACAGCGACGGACGGCCGGTGGGGGCAGGAGTCCTCCCGCCCTCGCCGCGGAAGCCGACCGCGTACGGGAGGGTGCGGGACCGTAGGACGAAGTCTGGAGGGCCCGGGCCCGCCCCACGGTCGGGCGGCCCGCGGTACGGCGGAGTTTCGGCGCCCGATGGCGGGCTGGAGTCCGTGGCCGACTGGCTGTTTGTGCCGGGTGGCGCTCTCCTCGGTGCGGGCACGGGGCCGGCCCTACAGACTTCGTCCTACGGTCCGGCCCCTCCGGTCGTACGGCGACGGACGGCCGGTGGGGGCAGGCGTCCTCCCGCCCTCGCCGCGAAAGCCGAAGACGTACGGGAGGGTGCGGGACCGGAGGACGAAGTCTGGAGGGCCCGGGCCCGCCCCACGGTCGGGCGGCCCGCAGTACGGCGGAGTTTCGGCGCCCGACGGCGAGCCCGCCCCAGCCGTCTTCGCTCTTTGCGACCGTGAGGGCGAAGACGACCTGGTGTGCCTCACCCAGGGGCCGGGGCTACGGCCTGCCCCTTGAGAGGCGCACCGCGCCTGCCGCGCGCCGCACCGCCGTGGCCGGTGGGCTTGTCGTGCAGCGGGTCACGAAGGCGGACCAGCGGGACGAGAGGGTCCACAGGGCCCGGGCGGCCGAGCGGGGCGCCAGGAGGGCACGTAGGCGCAGGCGGCGGGAGGCGCCGTCCCGCAGGCCGGCGCGGACGCGTCGCACCTCGTCGGCGAGGCCGGACGCCGGACGCGGCTCGGGGGCGTAGAGGACCTGTTCCACCGAGGCCGCGACGCGGCGAGCCGCTGCCGCCGCCGCGCCGTCCAGCTCACCTATGCGTACGATGCGCTCCGCCGCCTTGCGCGGGGTCAGGGAATCGTCCGGCAGGATGCCGTAGTCCCAGCCGGAGTCGACCAGTTCCCGCCAGGCCGCGAGCGTGCGGGCGGTGCCGTACTGCCCAGGACGCGCGCCGCCCGGCGGCTCCGGCGGCCCGTCGGAGGCCCAGGAGGCGCCGTCGACCGCCTCCGGGGGGCCCGTGAGCGCTCCGGCCGGGCCGTCCCCGCCGGGGCGGCCGCCGTGCAGACGCTGGGAGCGGGCCCGCAGCCGCCACAGCAGCGGCAGCACCGGCACCAGGAGCAGGAGTAGCGCGCCGACGCTGACGGCCGTGACGGTCCAGGGCGAGGGACCGTCGTCCGCCGGGCCGCTCGTCGACTGCGCGGGCGGGGTCCAGCAGGGGCCCACGCGCCGCTCGGCGGGAGCGCAGCTCTGCGAGGGCGACGGCCCCACGGGCGCCACCGCCGAATGCGACGGCTGCGGCGCCGGAGCGTTGGTCCCGCCGGTGGACGGGGTGTCGGCGAGGGTGTAGTCGGGCGGCGTGCCACGGCTCGGCGTCGGCTCGAAGCGCGTCCAGCCCGTGCCCTCGAAGTACAGCTCGGGCCAGGCGTGCGCGTCCTTGAGGCCCACCGAGGTGGAGCCGTCGCTCTGCCGGGTGCCGGGGGTGAATCCGACCGCGACCCGGGCCGGTATGCCCAGCGTGCGTGCCATCGCCGCCATCGAGAAGGCGAAGTGCACGCAGAAACCCTCTTTCTGCTCCAGGAACCGGGCGATGGCTTCCGTGCCGCTGCCGGCCCGTACCTCCGTGTTGTAGGTGAAGCCGCCGTTGAGCGAGAACCAGTCCTGGAGGCGGACCGCCTTGTCGTACGCCGACCCGGCGCCCCGCGTCACCTGCCGCGCGGTCTCGCGCACCACCGGCGGCAGCGAATCCGGCACCTTGGTGTATTCCCGCGTCAGTTCGGCGGGCGGCGCGGGCGAGGTGTCCAGCTGGTGTGCGGTCGGCCGCACCAGCAGGCTCTCGACCTGGTACTGCGCCCCACGGGTGTTCTGCCCGCGGTCGCCGACCAGCGTGCGGCCCTCCGGCTCGAAGCGCCAGCGCCCGGCGATGTCCACGTGGGAGGCGGGGTAGGGCAGCGGCAGCCAGTTCTGGGCGTACCAAGGAGCGGCGGAGACGGAGGTGTTGACGGTGGTGACGTCCACCTTCGGGCTCAGCCCCGCGGGGTCGGGCAGCCGGTCGGGCACATCCTTGACGGCGCGCTCGGACGGCTTCCACGCCGTACCGTCGAACTGGTCGAGGGCGACGATCCGCAGATACAGGTCACGGGTGTCCGAAGCGGTGGTGCGGTAGTTGAGGACCTGCCGGTCCTCCGGCTGGTTGAGGCTGTTCTGCAGGGAGACCAGCGGGTTCACCGCGGAGATCGTGCCGCCGCCGCCCGCCCCGCGGCCGGCCACGGCCGGGCCCAGCAGCCCGCCGCCCAGGGACGGCAGCACCGCGGGCACCACCAGGGCGACGCCCAGCACCAGCGCGCCGATCCGGCGGCCCGTACGGACCGGGGCGTACGCCGGGCCGCCCGCGGTGGAGGCGTAGCTCTGGCCCTTGGCGACCGGCGGCCGCCCGGCGTCGGAGGTCCGGCCGCCGAACACCCGGCCCCACTGCGAGAGCCGGTCCCGGCCCTCGGCCAGGAGAAGCAGCAGGTAGCCGGCTCCCGCGATCAGGAACCACAGCCAGCCCGCGCCGCCTTGGGAGAGCCCCGCCGCCACCGAATACAGCGCGAGCAACGGCAGCCCGGCGGGCGCCGCGCTGCGGTACGTCACGGCCAGCGTGTCCACCACGAGGCCGACCAGCAGCACCCCGCCGACCAGCAGCAGGCGGATACCGGCCGTCACCGGCGCCGGTATGGCGTAGCGGCCGACGTCGGCGACGCCCTCCTGTGTCAGTTCGCCGAGCTCCCGGAACGCGTCGGGCCCCGGCAGCACCCCGCCGATCGCCTGGTCGTTCGCGAAGAGCACGGTGAGCAGCAGCAGCGCCACCACGGCCTGCGCCGCGACGGTCAGCGGCCGCGCCAGTGGCATCCGGCGGGCCAGCGCGCCCGCGCCGGACACGATGATCAGCAGGACGGCTGCCTGCATCATCCAGCCGACCGGGTCCACCAGCGGCAGCAGCGCACTGGACGCGCACAGCGTCGCCACCGCCGCGCACACCGTCAGCCGCGCCCGCCCGCTCATGCCGTCACTCCGCTTCCCGGTGCCGCGGCCGGCCCGGCGGATCCGGGTGCCGCGGACGGTCCGTGCGCCGCGGCCGGCCCGCTGCCGCCCGCGGGCCCTTGCCGCACTCCGGCCACCTGGTCCGCCTGCCGCCACAGCGCCGTCAGCGCATCGCCCGGTGACACCGGCAGCGCCTTCCAGCCCGCCTCACGGAGCATCCGCAGGCGCTCGGCGAGCGGCCGCCCGGCCTCGCCGGTACGCGGCCCGTCGGCCCCCGGGACCAGGCGGCGCTGTCCAGGACGAACGCGACCGCCGTCCCGCTGCGCTGCCGCATCCGCCCGGCCACCGCGGCCTGTTCCTCGTCCAGGTCGCCGAAGAACGCGACCAGCAGCCCTTCGTTGCCGCCGCGCAGCACGTCGTACGCCCGGGCCAGGCCCGGTTCGGCGGAGTGCTCCACCACGGCGAGGGTGTCCAGCAGCAGTCCGGCGGTGTCGGCGGACTCGGTGCCGCCCGCCCAGCCGCCGGCCCCGTCCGGGCCTGGTAGGGACGTGCCCGTGTCGGTCAGGAAGCGCACCGAGAAGCCACGCTCCAGCAGGTGGACCGCCGTCGACGCGGCGCCCGACACCGCCCATTCGAACGCGGAGTCCGGCCCGGAGCCCTGATGGGCCGTGCGCCGCGTGTCCAGGAGGACCGTGCAGCGCGCCTTCTGCGGCTGCTCCTCCCGGCGGACCATCAGCTCGCCGTAGCGCGCGGTGGAGCGCCAGTGGACGCGACGCAGGTCGTCGCCGTGGCGGTAGCCGCGGGGGATGACGTCGTCCTCGCCGGCCAGTGCGAGGGCCCGCTGCCGCCCGTCGCCGTAACCGGAAGCCTCGCCGGTGAGCCGCACCGGCGGCAGCTGCTCGACCCTCGGCACCACCGTCAGGATGTCCTGGTCGCTGAAGGAACGGGTCAGCTCGCACATGCCGAACGGGTCGGACAGCCGCAGTTGCAGCGGCCCCAGCGGATACCGTCCGCGCAGGTCGGAACGGACCCGGTAGGACACCTCGCGGCGGCCGCCCGCCTCCACCCGGTCCAGGACGAACCGGGGCCGCGGGCCGAGCACGTACGGCACCCGGTCCTGGAGCATCAGCACACCGGTGGGCAGCCGCGAGACGTTCTCCACCCGCAGCAGGACCCGCGACTCGGCGGCGGCCGGCACCCGGGCGGGGGAGAGGGTCCGGCTCCCCGCGACCCGGTAGCGGGTGCGGTGCAGCACCAACGCGCACACCAGGGGCAGCGCGGCCAGCAGCAGTCCGACCCGGAGCAGGTCCGTCTGCCCGAGGGCGTACGCGCACACGGCGGCGGCCACACCCGCCGCCAGGAAGGACCGGCCACGCGTCGTCAGCCCCGCGAAGGCGGCCCGCAGCCCGCCGGGCTCCGGAGCTTCCTCGGTCCCCCCGCCCGTCATCAGTACCCCCGGGCGCCGGGCGGCTGCTGCGCGTGCGGTCGTGGCCACTGCTGGGCCGAGGGGTCGGGGACCGGCGTACGGCGCAGGATCTCGACCACGACCTGCTCGGCCGTACGGCGGTTCAACTGGGCCTGGGCGGTCGGCAGCAGCCGGTGCGCCAGCACCGCCACCGCGAGGGCCTGCACATCGTCCGGCAGGGCGTACTCCCGGCCGGACAGCGCCGCGGACGCCTTCGCCGCGCGCAGCAGGTGCAGCGTCGCCCGCGGCGAGGCACCCAGCCGCAGCTCGGGGTGGTTGCGGGTGGCGGCCACCAGATCCACCGCGTATCTGCGGACCGGTGCGGCGACGTGGACCGCGCGCACCGCGTCGATCAGCTTCAGTATCTCGTCGGCGTGCGCGACCGGCTGCATCTCCTCCAGGGGAGAGGCGGCGCCGTGCACGTCCAGCATCTGCAGCTCGGCCTCCGGGCTCGGGTACCCGATCGAGACCCGCGCCATGAAACGGTCCCGCTGCGCCTCCGGCAGGGGTAGGTGCCCTCCATCTCGACCGGGTTCTGGGTGGCGACGACCATGAAGGGCGCGGGCAGCTCGTAGGTCTGACCGTCCATCGTGACCTGGCGCTCCTCCATCGACTCCAGCAGCGCGGACTGGGTCTTGGGCGAGGCGCGGTTGATCTCGTCACCGATCACGATCTGGGCGAAGACCGCGCCGGGCTTGAACTCGAAGTCCCGCCGCTGCTGGTCGTAGACGCTCACACCGGTGATGTCCGACGGCAGCAGGTCGGGGGTGAACTGGATACGCCGCACCGAGCAGTCGATGGACCGGGCCAGAGCCTTGGCGAGCATCGTCTTGCCCACGCCCGGCACGTCCTCGATGAGCAGATGGCCCTCGGCGAGCAGCACGGTCAGCGAGAGCCGCACGACCTCCGGCTTGCCCTCGATCACGCCCTCCACCGACCGGCGGACCCGCTCCGCCGTGGTGGTCAGATCTCCCCGCGCGCCCGGCTCCGGCCGCGCGGGGTGACCTCCAAGGCTCGCCTGCTCGTCATAGGTCGTCACCCGGCCCTCCTCGGCCCTTGCCCCGCGCTCCGGAGAGCACGGGATACCCCGCTTGCGGGCACACGTCCTCCGTACGGACCGGCCCTCCCCGCCCTGCGCCGCCCGGCCGCACGGCCGCGACGACGTCACTCACGCATTCTCGCCGCCCGCGCCGCCCCGCGTCATGGCCTGTGGATAACTCACCCGACGGGCCGCGTCACCACGGTCCCGGGCACGGCACCACGGCCGCGGGGCAGGGCCCCGCGGCCGTGGACTTCCCGTATGTGCGGCACCTACCGCGGGTCGATCTCCCGCAGCAGACCCGTCGTCACATCGAAGACGAATCCCCGTACATCGTCCGTGTGCAGCAGGAACGGCGAGGTCCGGACCCGCTGCATGGACTGCCGGACGTCCTCGTCGAGGTCCTTGAACGCCTCGACCGCCCAGTTGGGGCGCTGTCCGACCTCGGCCGCCAGGTCGTGGCGGAAGTCCTCGGTCAGGCTGAGCAGTCCGCAGCCCGTGTGGTGGATGAGGACGACCGAGCGGGTGCCCAGCGCCCGCTGGCTGATCGTCAGGGAGCGGATGATGTCGTCGGTGACGACGCCGCCCGCGTTGCGGATGGTGTGGCAGTCGCCGAGCTCCAGGCCCAGCGCGGCGTGGAGGTCGAGGCGCGCGTCCATGCACGCCACGACGGCGACCTTGAGGACGGGCCGGGCGTCCATGCCCGGATCGGTGAAGGCGGCGGCGTACTTGCTGTTGGCCTCGACGAGGCGGTCGGTGACCGTGCCGCCCGCGGGGGCCACGGCGCTGTCGGTCGAGGGGGCAGCGGCTGCGAGGCAGGTATCGACATAGCAACACGGTAAAGGGCGTCGGGCGATAAGGCTGCACGTGGGGACGGGCATAGGGGGCACCGAGGCGTCGTGTGAGGTTTTCCACACGCCCCCGCAGTCTGCCGCCGATCGGGTGAAAGCGGCCTTTTCGCCCGTGCCGCGGGCCTCGGGCCGGGTGGTCCCACGGCTCTCCGGAGCCGCCCGAAAATCTTCCGAAAACCCCGGACGGCCGGTGCGGGACGCGCGGAACCGGTTGATTGACCCCGCGCGGCAGTGGACTAAAGTGGCGCGAAGTGGGAGGCGTGACGCTCTCCTCGGATCCCGAATCCTTCGCGTGCGATCTGCACGTACGGCTCGGCCTCCTCCCGCTCCAACCGGTCCGCCGACGGCACTTCCCCGTCGTCGGAGGGCCACTTCCCCTTCAGAGCGGGCGGGGACCAAGCGGTACGTGCGGCATTCCCCCAGCCAGCGGCCGGGGGACCCACCTGCCGCCCACCCCATCGGAAGGCGCATGAGCAGCAACGATCGCCACGTACCCGTCATGCTCCAGCGGTGTCTGGACATGCTCGCCCCCGCACTCGCCGAGCCCGGCGCGGTCGTCGTCGACTGCACGCTCGGCCTCGGAGGGCACAGCGAGGCGCTGCTCGCCACGTTCCCGGCAGCACGTCTGATCGCCCTCGACCGCGACCCGGCGGCCCTGAAGCTGGCGGGGGAGCGCCTGGCGCCCTACGGGGACCGCGCCACCCTCGTGCACGCCGTCTACGACGAGCTGCCCCGGGTGCTGGCCCGCCTCGGCGTCCCGCGCGTCCAGGGAGTCCTGTTCGACCTCGGGGTCTCCTCGATGCAGCTCGACGAGGCCGACCGCGGCTTCGCGTACGCGCAGGACGCGCCGCTCGACATGCGCATGGACCAGACGACCGGTATGAGCGCCGCCGAGGTCCTCAACACCTACCCGCCCGGCGAACTGGTCCGCATCCTGCGCGCATACGGCGAGGAGAAGCAGGCCAAGCGGATCGTCGAGGCCGTGGTCAAGGAGCGCGCCAAGGAGCCCTTCACGCGCAGCGCGCGGCTGGTGGAGCTGATCCGCGACGCCCTGCCGCAGGCGGCCAAGCGCACCGGCGGCAACCCCGCCAAGCGCACGTTCCAGGCGCTGCGCATCGAGGTCAACGCCGAACTGGCCGCCGTGGAGAGCGCCGTGCCGGCCGCCGTACGGGCCCTCGCGGTGGGCGGCCGGATCGCCGTGCTGTCGTACCAGTCCCTGGAGGACCGGATCGTCAAGCAGGTCTTCGCGGCGGGCGCGGCCAACACCGCGCCGCCCGGCCTGCCCGTCGTCCCCGAGCAGTACCAGCCGCGGCTGAAGCTGCTCACCCGCGGCGCCGAGCTGCCGACCGAGGAGGAGATCGCCGAGAACCGGCGCGCGGCCCCCGCCCGGCTGCGCGGCGTCGAGCGCATCCGCGAGGACATCGCGTGAACCGGCCGGGGCGCACGCGCCCGGGGACCGGACGGCTCTCGGGCCTGTTCGCCTCCGGAGCGGGGGCACGGCGGCGCGTACGCCGTTCGTGCTTCTCGTGGTCGTGCTCCTCGGTTCCGGCCTGATCACGCTGCTGCTGCTGAATTCCGCGCTCAACCAGGGCTCCTTCGAGCTGAGCAAGCTGGAGAAACGCACCAACGAGCTGACGGACGAGCAGCAGGCGCTCCAGCAGGAGGTGGACGCCTACTCGGCGCCGGGCGCGCTGGACGAGCGAGCCCGCGAGCTGGGCATGGTCCCGGGCGGCAGCCCGGCGTTCCTGGAGCCCGACGGCACGGTACGCGGCAAGCCGAGCGCGGCCCCGGGCGGTACGGGACCGATGAGCGCGCGCACCCCGTCGCGGTTCACCGTGCCGGGCCCCCGGACGGCGCCGGGCCACGCCGCCGCGCCGGTCCCCGGGCCCCGGCCGTCCGCCGGGCCGCAACCGTCCGCCGCGCCCGCCGCCCCGGCCGCGAGGCTGCCCGACCAGCCGCTGCCCGACCACCCGATGCCCGCGCTCTCCGCACCCGGCCGTCCGCTGCCCGGCGCCCCCGGGGCCGACGGCCGGAAGGCGGCCGGACCGCCGCGCCCGGCCCCCGGCGCGGCAGCCGGCTCCGTTCCGACGACTTCCGGCAGGTGAACCGTGACGTACGAGAACGCCGAAGCCCTGCCTGGGGGCGCGGCCCTGCCCGAGGCCGTGGCCGCAGCCGTTGCGCCCGCGCCCGCGCTCGCCTTCGGGTGCGTACCCCTCGCCCGTAGGACCGCACCGGAGGAGGGCGTCGCATGACCGACCCCAAGGGCCCGCGCTCCGGCGGCGGCTCCGGTTCGGGTTCCGGCTCCGGCTCCGGTTCGAGGGGGCCGGTCCCAGAGCCTCCGGATCTGGAGCCTCCGGCCCCAAGGCCCCCGGCGCCAAGACGCCCGGACCCTCCAAATCCTCCGCGGCGAAGGCCGCCGGCTCCCAGGCGTCCGGCCCCAAGCCCGCCGGCTCCAAAGCCTCAGGCTCCAAGCCCGCCGGATCGAAGTCCACCGGATCGAAGCCCGCCGCCCCCCAGGCCCCCCGTAAGACCGGCAGCGGCTCCGGCACGAGCCCGGCCGCCGGCTCCCCCTCCCGTACCGGCTCCACCTCCCGCCCCGGCGCTGCGGCGGGCTCCAAGGCGCCCACCGCCCCGGACCCCCGCCGCCGCGTCCCCCGCCCCACCCCGCCCGACGGCCGCACCACCCGGCCCCGCGGCGCCCCGGGCCAGAACGGCGGAAGCGGCGGAAGCGGCGGAGGCGGCGGAACCAGCCGCCCCCAGCCCCGCCCCGCGTCCCAGTCCCGCCCCGCAGCCCAATCCCGCCCCGCCTCCGCACGCCCCACCACCACCAAACGCGCCCCCCGCCCCCGCACACCGACCCTGCGACTGGGCAGCCCGCGCCCCCGGCTGCGCCTGGTCTCGCTCGGTCTGGCCCTGATCCTGCTGGTCTTCGTCGTCCGGCTGTTCCAGGTGCAGGCCGTGGACGCCGGTGCGTACGCGGCCAAGGCCAACGTCAACCGGTATGTCCCGGTCAAGCTGGCCGCCGAACGGGGCGCGATCACCGACCGGGACGGTGTGGACCTGGCCACCACGGTCGACGCGTACGACATCACCGCCGACCCCAGCCTGTTCGCGCCCGACAAGATCAAGATTCAGGGCGCGCCGCAGCAGGCCGCCGCCCTGCTCGCGCCGATCCTCCACGAGGACCGGGCCGCCCTGGCCAAGAAGCTCGCCACGCCCGGCTCCCGCTACGTCCGGCTCTCCCGGCAGCAGACCCCGCAGGTCTGGAAGCAGATCAAGGACCTGCGCAGGGAGCTGGACGCCAAGGCGGCCAAGCAGCCCAAGAGCGAGCGCCGCCCCAACGTCCTGGTCGGGATCTTCGCGGACAAGCACAGCAAGCGCGTCTACCCCAACAAGGACCTCGCCTCCGGGGTGCTCGGCTTCGTCAACAGCGAGGGCCGGGGCGGCGGTGGCCTGGAGGCCCGGCTCGACCAGCAGCTGGCGGGCAAGGACGGCAAGCTGATCTACGCCCAGTCCGGTGGCCGGCGGGTGCCCACCGCGGGCACCCAGGAACACCCGGCGGTGCCGGGCACCGACGTCGAGCTGACCCTGGACCGCGACATCCAGTGGATGGCCCAGCAGGCCATCACCAAGCAGGTCGCCGAGTCCCAGGCCGACCGGGGCTACGTCGTCGTGCAGGACACGAAGACCGGCGAGATCCTGGCCTTGGCCAACGCCCCCGGCTTCGACCCCAACGACATCTCGAAGGCCGACCCGGAAGCGCTGGGCAACGCCGCTCTCACCGACGCCTTCGAACCCGGCTCCACCAGCAAGCTCATGTCGATGGCCGCCGTCCTGGAAGAGGGCGCGGCGACCCCCGCCACCCGGGTCACCGTCCCCAACCGGCTGCACCGCGGCGACCGCAACTTCGCGGACGACATCGACCACCCCACCTGGCACCTGACCCTCAACGGTGTCCTGGCCAAATCCAGCAACATCGGCACCATCCTGGCCACCGAACAGCTCGGCAAGACCCGGCAGGAAGCCAACCAGGTGCTCTACTCCTACCTGCGCAAGTTCGGCCTCGGACAGCCCACCGGACTCGGCTTCCCCGGCGAGACCCCCGGCCTGCTGGCCCCGCCGCAGAAGTGGAGCACCTCGCAGCAGTACACGATCCCCTTCGGGCAGGGCCTGTCGCTCAACGCCGTCCAGGCCGCCTCGGTCTACTCCGCCATCGCCAACGGCGGCGAGCGCGTCGCCCCCACGCTCATAAGGGGCACCACGGGCCCGGACGGCCGGTACCGGCCCGCGCCGCGGCCGCACAAGAGCCGGGTGGTGAGTGAGAAGACCGCCAGGACGCTGGCCACCATGCTCGAATCGGTGGTCGACGACAAGGAGGGCACCGGCGCCAAGGCGAAGATCGACGGGTACCGCGTCGGCGGCAAGACCGGCACGTCCAACCGGGTGGACCCGAAAACCGGCCGTTACCACGGCTACACCGCCTCCTTCGCCGGGTTCGCCCCCGCCGACCAGCCCCGTATAACCGTCTACTGCGCCGTCCAGAACCCGACCAAGGGAAGTTACTTCGGCGGCCAGGTGTGCGGCCCGATCTACCAGCAGGTCATGGAGTTCGCGCTCAAGACGCTCCAGGTCCCGCCGAGCGGCGCCCAGCCCCCGCGCCTGCCCGTCACCTTCAAGCCAGGCGAATGAAAACGAGGCAGCACCGCCGTGACGACCATCACGCCCGACCCCGGGAACCGCTCCGGCACGCGGCCCTCACTTCGCCCCGAGGCCGCCGCGCCCGGTACGCTCACCGCCGTGTCACACGCTGATCAGTCCCACCACGCCCAGAAGGACGCCCCCGGGAAGTTTCCGGGAGCGCCCCGCCCAGAGCGGGTCCGCGCCACCCCCTCGCGGACCTCGCCGAGCAGTTGGGCACCTCGGTGCCGGCCACGGCGGACGCCGCCGACGCCGTCGTCACCGGCATCACCCACGACTCCCGGGCCGTGCGGCCCGGCGACGTCTACGCCGCGCTGCCCGGCGCCCGCTTCCACGGCGCCGACTTCGCCAACCAGGCCGCCGACCTCGGCGCCGCGGCGGTCCTGACCGACCCGGCGGGCCGCGAGCGCGCCGCCGCGACGGGCCTGCCCGTCCTGGTCGTGGACGAGCCGCGGGCCCGGATGGGGGCGCTCGCCGTCTCGATCTACGGCGACCCGGGCAGCGATCTCCTGCAGATCGGCATCACCGGCACCTCCGGCAAGACCACCACCGCCTACCTCGTCGACGGCGGCCTGCGCGCCGCGGCCGGGAAGGCCGCTCAGGAGGAGCAGCGCGCAGCGGCTCAGCCGGGCGACGGCGGCGGCCGCCGGGCGGGCCTGACCGGCCTGATCGGTACGGTCGAGTCCCGGATCGGCGACGAGCGCCTGAAGTCGGAGCGCACCACGCCCGAGGCCACCGACCTCCAGGCACTGTTCGCCGTCATGCGCGAGCGCGACGTGCGGGCGGTGACGATGGAGGTCTCCAGCCACGCGCTGGTCCTCGGCCGGGTCGACGGCTGCGTCTTCGATGTCGCGATCTTCAACAACCTCAGCCCGGAGCACATGGAGTTCCACTCCGGGATGGAGGACTACTTCCAGGCCAAGGCGCAGCTGTTCACCAAGGCGCGCAGCAAGGCCGGCGTGGTCAACCTCGACGACGAGTACGGCAAGCGGCTGGCCGCCGGCGAGTCCGAGGTGCCGGTCACCACGTTCTCCGCCGAGGGTCACCCGGACGCCGACTGGCGTGCCGCCGACGTCGAGGTCGGCACGCTCGGCTCCACCTTCACCGTGTTGGGCCCCGACGGCGTGTCCGTACGGGCCGCCTCGCCCATCCCGGGCCCGTTCAACGTCGCCAACGCGCTGGCCGCGATCACGGCGCTGGTCGTGGCCGGCGTGGACCCGCAGACCGCCGCCGACGGCGTCGCCGCGGTGCCCGGCGTCCCCGGCCGCCTGGAGCGTATCGACGCGGGCCAGGACTACCTGGCGGTCGTGGACTACGCCCACAAGACCGACGCGGTCGAATCGGTCCTGCGCGCCCTGCGCAAGGTCACCGAGGGCCGTATCCACGCCGTGCTGGGCTGCGGCGGCGACCGCGACCCGCACAAGCGCAAGCCGATGGGCGCGGCGGTCGCCCGACTCGCCGACACCGCCGTACTGACTTCCGACAACCCCCGTGGCGAGGACCCCCTCGCGATCCTCGCCACGATGCTGGCGGGCGCCGCCGAGGTGCCCGTCCACGAGCGCGGCACCGTGCTGGTCGAGGAGGAGCGGGCCACCGCCATCGCGGCCGCCGTCGCCCGCGCCGAGCCCGGCGACACCGTGATCGTCGCGGGCAAGGGCCACGAGCAGGGCCAGGACATCGCCGGAGTGGTCCGCTCCTTCGACGACCGTCAGGTGCTGCGCCAGGCCATCGAGGCTTCGATGACACCGCAGCAGCCGAACCACCAGGGATGACACACCGCCATGCGCGCAAAACCCTTCGAACGGCACGACCTGCCCACGGCCGGGGGTGAGAAGTGATCTCCCTGTCCCTCGCCGAGATCGCGAACATCGTCGGCGGGCAGCAGCACGACATACCGGACCCGGAGGCCCAGGTCACCGGCCCGGTCGTGTACGACTCCCGTGAGGTGCGCCCCGGCAGCCTCTTCGCGGCCTTCGCCGGCGAACGCGTGGACGGCCACGACTACGCCGCACGCGCCGTCGAGGCGGGCGCGGCGGCGGTCCTCGCCGCGCGTCCCGTCGGCGTCCCCGCGATCGTCGTGGACGACGTGGTCGCCGCCCTCGGGGCGCTGGCCCGCGCCGTCGTCGGCCGGCTGGGCGCCTGCGTCGTCGGGCTCACCGGCTCGGCCGGCAAGACCAGCACCAAGGACCTGATCGGCCAGCTCCTGGCCCGCCGGGGGCCGACGGTGTGCCCGGTGGGCAACCTCAACAACGAGATCGGGCTGCCGGTGACCGCGCTGCGCGCGGACGACGGCACGAAGTACCTCGTGCTGGAGATGGGCGCCCGCGGCGTCGGCCACATCCGCTACCTCGCCCAGCTGGTCCCGCCGCGCATCGGCGTGGTCCTCAACGTGGGCTCCGCGCACATCGGCGAGTTCGGCGGCCGCGAGCAGATCGCGCAGGCCAAGGGCGAACTGGTCGAGGCGCTGCCCACCGCGGCCGAGGGCGGCGTCGCCGTGCTCAACGCCGACGACCCGTACGTACGCGCCATGGCCTCCCGTACGAAGGCCCGTACGGTCTTCTTCGGCGAGTCCGCGGAAGCCGCCGTACGGGCCGAGGACGTCCGGCTCACGGCGCTCGGACAGCCGGCCTTCACGCTTCACACACCCTCCGGGTGCAGCGACGTGACCATGCGGCTGTACGGTGAGCACCACGTGTCGAACGCGCTTGCCGCGGCCGCCGTCGCCCATGAGTTGGGCATGCCCGTGGACGAGATCGCCGTCGCGCTCTCCGAAGCCGGCACGCTCTCCCGCTGGCGGATGGAGGTCACCGAGCGCGCGGACGGTGTGACGGTCGTCAACGACGCCTACAACGCGAACCCGGAATCCACGCGGGCGGCGCTCCGCGCGCTCGTGGCGATGGGCGAAGCCTCCAAGGAAACGGGAGGCCGTACGTGGGCGGTGCTCGGTGAGATGGCCGAGCTCGGCGGGGAGTCACTCGCCGAACACGACGCGGTCGGGCGCCTGGTCGTCCGGCTCAACGTCAGCAAGCTCGTGGCGGTCGGCGGCAGGGAAGCGGCCTGGCTCGACATGGGCGCCAAGAACGAGGGTTCGTGGGGTGAGGAGTCGGTGCACGTGTCCGACGCGCAGGCGGCGGTCGACCTGTTGCGCAGCGAGCTGCGGCCGGGTGACGTCGTGCTGGTGAAGGCCTCCAGGTCGGTCGGCCTGGAACGGGTCGCCGCGGCATTGCTGGGCGACGCCGGTGTCGAGGGCGGAGCCGCCACCCGATGAAGCAGATCCTCTTCTCCGGAATGATCGGACTCTTCCTGACGCTGATCGGCACCCCGCTGCTGATCAAGCTGCTGGCCAGGAAGGGCTACGGGCAGTTCATCCGTGACGACGGCCCGCGCGACCACCACAGCAAGCGCGGTACGCCCACCATGGGCGGCATCGCCTTCATCCTGGCCACGCTCATCGCCTACGCGCTGACCAAGGTCATCACCAGCAGCAACCCGAGCTTCTCCGGTGTGCTGGTGCTGTTCCTGATGGCCGGCATGGGCCTGGTGGGCTTCCTCGACGACTACATCAAGATCGTCAAGCAGCGTTCGCTGGGCCTGCGGGCCAAGGCGAAGATGGCCGGCCAGCTGATCGTCGGCATCGCCTTCGCGGTGCTCTCGCTCCAGTTCGCCGACCTGCGCGGCCAGACCCCGGCCTCCGACCGGCTGTCCTTCACCCAGGACTTCGGCTGGCAGATCGGTCCGGTGCTCTTCGTCATCTGGGCGCTGTTCATGATCCTGGCGATGTCCAACGGCGTGAACCTCACCGACGGCCTGGACGGCCTGGCCACCGGCGCCTCGGTGATGGTCTTCGGCGCGTACACCTTCATCGGCATCTGGCAGTACCAGGAGTCCTGCGCCAACGCGATCAGCGCCGGGCCCGCCTGTTACGAGGTACGCGACCCGCTCGACCTCGCGGTCGTCGCCTCCGCCCTGATGGGCGCCTGCTTCGGCTTCCTGTGGTGGAACACCTCGCCCGCGAAGATCTTCATGGGCGACACCGGTTCGCTGGCCCTGGGCGGCGCGCTGGCCGGTCTGGCCATCTGCTCCCGTACGGAGCTGCTGATGGCCGTCCTCGGCGGCCTCTTCGTCCTGATCACCATGTCCGTGGTCATCCAGGTCGGCTCCTTCCGGCTCACCGGCAAGCGGGTCTTCCGGATGGCGCCACTCCAGCACCACTTCGAACTCAAGGGGTGGTCCGAAGTCCTTGTGGTGGTCCGGTTCTGGATCATCCAGGGCATGTGCGTGATCGTGGGCCTGGGTCTCTTCTACGGCGGCTGGCAGGCCGCCAAGTGACCGGCCTCGACCTCGCCGGACAGCACGTGACCGTGGCCGGTCTCGGCGTGAGCGGCGTGCCCGCCGCCCGCGCCCTGGCCGGTCTCGGCGCCGTCGTCACCGTCGTCAACGGCAGCGACGGCGAGCGGGAGCGGGCGCAGGCCGCCCCCTGGAGGAGCTGGGCATCACCGTCCGCCTCGGCGACGGCGACACGCTTCCCGAGGGCACCGGCCTCGTCGTCACCACCCCCGGCTGGAAGCCCGCCAGTCCGCTCTTCCAGGCCGCCGAGGCGGCCGGCGTCCCCGTGTGGGGCGACGTGGAGCTGGCCTGGCGGATGCGCGGCCCGGACGCGCCGCCCTGGCTCGCGGTCACCGGCACCAACGGCAAGACCACGACCGTACGGATGCTGGCAGCCATCCTGGAGGCCGAAGGGCTGCGCACGGCAGCCGTCGGCAACATCGGCGTGCCCCTGGTGGACGTGGTGCTGGAGCCGTCCGGTACTTATGACGTGCTCGCCGTCGAGCTGTCCAGCTACCAGCTGCACTGGGCGCCCTCCGTACGCGCCCACTCCGCCGCGGTCCTCAACCTGGCCCCGGACCACCTCGACTGGCACGGCTCCATGGAGGCGTACGCCGCCGACAAGGGCCGGGTCTACGAGGGCAACACCGTGGCCTGCGTCTACAACGTCGCCGACCAGGTGACCGAGGACCTGGTGCGCGAGGCCGACGTCGAGGAGGGCTGCCGCGCCATCGGCTTCACCCTCGGCACCCCGGGCCCCTCCCAGCTGGGCGTCGTCGAGGGCATCCTCGTCGACCGGGCCTTCGTCGAGAACCGGCAGAAGCAGGCCCAGGAACTGGCCGAGGTCTCGGACGTGACGCCCGCGGCCCCGCACAACATCGCCAACGCCCTCGCCGCGGCGGCCCTGGCCCGCGCCTTCGGCGTGCGCCCCCAGTCCGTACGCGACGGCCTGCGCGCCTTCCACCCGGACGCGCACCGCATCGAGCACGTCGCGGACGTCGCCGGGGTCGCGTACGTGGACGACTCCAAGGCCACCAACACCCACGCCACGGAGGCGTCGTTGGCGGCGTACGAGCACATCGTCTGGATCGCCGGCGGCCTGGCCAAGGGCGCCACCTTCGACGAACTCGTCCAGAAGTCCGCCGGGCGGCTGCGCGGCGCGGTCCTCGTCGGCGCCGACCGGGCGCTCATTCGGGAGGCCCTGGCGCGACACGCCCCTAATGTCCCGGTGGTCGACCTCGACCGGACCGACACTGGGGCGATGTCCGAAGCCGTACGGGAGGCAGCGCGCCTGGCCCGGCCGGGCGATACGGTCCTGCTGGCCCCGGCCTGCGCCTCGATGGACATGTACCTGAACTACACCAAGCGGGGCGAGGCCTTCGCCGACGCGGTCCGCACACTGGCCGCCCAGGAACAGTAGTCCGCACGTCCCCGCCGCGTCGAGGACGCACGGCGCAGCGCACTTGTGGAGGGGACGAGGATGACGGCCCGATCGGCGAAGGCCGCGCCGCCGCGCCCGCGCGGCGGCCCGGCCTCGGCCCGCGCCTGCCGCGCGGCGGCGCCCCCGTAACCCGCGCGGTCTGTACACCCAGGTCCGCCGGGCCTGGGACCGGCCGCTGACCGCCTACTACCTGGTGGTCGGCGGCAGCCTGCTGATCACCGTGCTCGGCCTGGTGATGGTCTACTCGGCCTCCCAGATCAAGGCGCTCCAGCTCGGGCTGGCACCGACGTACTTCTTCCGCAAGCAGCTCTTCGCGGCGGTGCTCGGCGGCATCCTGATGCTGGTGGCGGCCCGGCTGACGGTACGGCTGCACCGCACCCTGGCGTATCCGCTGCTGGCCGTCTCGGTCTTCCTGATGACCCTGGTGCAGATCCCCGGGATAGGGGTCGCGGTCAACGGCAACCAGAACTGGATCAACCTGGGCGGCCCCTTCCAGATGCAGCCCAGCGAGTTCGGCAAGCTGGCGCTGGTCCTGTGGGGCGCCGACCTGCTGGCGCGCAAACAGGACAAGAAGCTCCTCGCCCAGTGGAAGCACCTGCTGGTGCCGCTGATCCCGATGGCCTTCCTGCTGCTCGGTCTGATCATGCTGGGCGGTGACATGGGCACCGCGATCATCCTGACCGCGATCCTGTTCGGCCTGCTGTGGCTGGCCGGCGCCCCGACCCGGCTCTTCGTGGGGGTGCTCGGCGCGGCCGTCGTCATAGGGGCGCTGCTGATCAAGACCAGCGCCAACCGGATGGCCCGGCTCGCCTGCATCGGCGCGACCGACCCCGGACCGCAGGACCAGTGCTGGCAGGCCGTGCACGGCATCTACGCGCTGGCCTCCGGCGGATTCTTCGGTTCGGGACTGGGCGCCAGTATGGAAAAATGGGGTGAACTCCCTGAACCGCACACCGACTTCATCTTCGCCATCACCGGGGAGGAACTGGGGCTTGCGGGGACGCTGTCGGTGCTCGCCCTCTTCGCGGCTCTAGGCTATGCGGGTATCCGCGTGGCCGGACGCACGGAGGACCCCTTCGTGAGGTACGCAGCGGGAGGCGTGACCACCTGGATCACGGCCCAGGCCGTGATCAACATCGGTGCGGTGCTCGGTCTGTTGCCGATCGCCGGTGTCCCGCTGCCGCTGTTCTCCTTCGGAGGTTCCGCCCTGCTGCCGACGATGTTCGCCATCGGTCTGCTGATCGCCTTCGCGCGTGACGAGCCCGCTGCACGGGCGGCACTGGCCATGCGGCAGCCTGTTTTCGGCAGGAAACTGGCTGGGGTGAGACGGAAGACGATGAGACGGCGCGTCAAGAAGCGACCGTCCGGAGAGCGGTGAATTTCGGTGCATGTCGTACTCGCCGGTGGGGGACCGCCGGCCACATCGAGCCCGCGCTCGCCCTCGCGGACGCCCTGCGCAGGCAGGACCCGACCGTGGGGATCACGGCACTCGGCACGGAGAAGGGACTGGAGACCCGGCTGGTGCCGGAGCGGGGCTACGAGCTGGGGCTGATCCCGGCCGTACCACTGCCGCGCAAGCCCACGCCCGAACTGATCACCGTCCCCGGGCGGCTGCGCGGCACGATCAAGGCCGCCGAACAGATCCTGGAGCGCACGAAGGCGGACTGCGTCGTCGGTTTCGGCGGTTATGTCGCGCTGCCCGCCTATCTGGCCGCCAAGCGGCGCGGGGTGCCGATCATCGTGCACGAGGCCAATGCCCGCCCCGGGCTGGCCAACAAGATCGGCTCGCGGTACGCCAAGTACGTCGCGGTCAGCACCCCGGACAGCAAGCTGCGGGACGCCCGGTACGTGGGCATTCCGTTGCGCCGTTCCATCGCGACCCTCGACCGGGCCGCGGTCCGCCCCGAGGCGCGGGCCGCCTTCGGGCTGGACCCCAACCTGCCGACGCTGCTGGTGTCCGGCGGCTCGCAGGGTGCCCGGCGCCTCAACGAGGTCATCCAGGCGGCCGTGCCGGCGCTTCAGCGCTCCGGTATCCAGGTGCTGCACGCGGTCGGCCCGAAGAACGAAATGCCGCATGTGGACAACATGCCGGGAATGCCCCCGTATGTACCGGTACCGTACGTGGACCGGATGGACCTCGCGTACGCCGCGGCCGACATGATGCTCTGCCGCGCGGGCGCGATGACCGTCGCCGAACTGTCCGCCGTCGGGCTCCCGGCCGCCTACGTACCGCTGCCCATCGGCAACGGTGAACAGCGGCTCAACGCCCAGCCGGTGGTCAACGCCGGCGGCGGCCTGCTGATCGACGACGCGCAGCTGACGCCGGAGTGGGTGCAGGGCCAGGTGCTCCCGGTGCTCGCCGATCCGCACCGGCTGTACGAGATGTCCCGCGCGGCGTCCGAGTTCGGCCGCCGGGACGCGGACGAGCTGCTGGTCGGGATGGTGTACGAGGCGGTCGCTGGCCGCTGACGGACGGTACGGCCGTGCTGCCCCGGGGGTGGACCCCGGGGTGGCGGCCGGAAGGAGAGGGAGCGTGGCCGGACCGACGACCGCCCGGCGCGGTGAGAAGAAGTCCGCGCGCTCCGGCCCGCCCTCGTCCGGAAAGGCAGGAAAGGCCGGGAAAGTCGGTAAAGCCGGTTCCAGCGGCGGGGGAGGGGCCAAGAAGCCCGGGCAACAGGGCGGGTCGTCCGGCTCCCCGGACGGGCGCCCCGGTCCGCGGGTCCGTTTCAGGGTGCCGTCCCGCCGTACTCTGATCATCGCACTGGCCGGCGCGGTGCTGCTGGCCGGCTTCGGCACCTGGTCCCTGTACGGCTCCACCTGGCTGCGCACGGAGGCCGTCAAGGTGAGCGGTACGGGGGTTCTGACGGTCGATGAGGTCGTACGGGCCGCCGCGGTGCCGATGGACACCCCGCTCGCCTCGGTGGACAAGAAGGCCGTCGCCGACCGGTTGCGCGCGAAACTTCCGCGTATCAAGTCCGTTGCGGTCAGGCGCTCCTGGCCGCACACGGTCAGCCTGAAAGTGACCGAAAGGCAGCCGGAACTCGTTATTCAAACGGGCGGAAAGTTCGTCGAAGTGGACGCCGAAGGGACGCGTTTCGCCACGGTCGCCGCCGCCCCGAAGGGCGTCCCGCTTCTGAAAATGGCCGTACGTGACAGCCCGGGACTGCGGCGGTTCGGCGCCGACCGGCTCCGGCGCGCGGCCGGCACCGTCGTCACCGCCCTGCCGAAAGCGCTCCACCAGGACGTTCGCACCGTCGAGGTGCGCTCCTTCGACGCCATCACCCTGAAGCTGACGGACGGCCGTACCGTCGTTTGGGGGAGTGACGAACGCAGTACGGCGAAGGCCAAGGTGCTCGCCGCGGCGCTGAAAGCGGCGCGTGACGCGCGCCACTTCGACGTGAGTGTGCCCACCGCACCCGCGGTGTCCGGGAGTTGACGTGTGTACCCGCAGGCCAGCACCCTGGATGGCTACCACTATGGGTGATCACATAGGGTGAAAAGAAAAACGGGAGGTTCGGCGTGTTCGTTGAACGTGCGCCACTTGTCGACTTAGTGTCTCGTTCCAAAGAGTCCCAGGAACACAGGCACTGGTAACCCTAAACTTCAGCGTTAGGGTTCGGGTCGGCACTACGAACCGTCCCATCGGCATCAGTCGACGTCCGCACCCCGGTGCGGCGGCGACACGTAACTCGAGGCGAGAGGCCTTCGACGTGGCAGCACCGCAGAACTACCTCGCAGTCATCAAGGTCGTCGGCATCGGCGGCGGTGGCGTGAACGCCATCAACCGGATGATCGAGGTCGGGCTCAAGGGCGTCGAGTTCATCGCGATCAACACCGATGCACAGGCCCTGCTGATGAGCGACGCCGACGTCAAGCTGGACGTCGGCCGGGAACTCACCCGTGGGCTGGGCGCAGGCGCCAACCCAGACGTCGGCCGCAAGGCGGCCGAGGACCACCGTGAGGAGATCGAGGAGGTCCTCAAGGGGGCCGACATGGTCTTCGTGACCGCGGGAGAGGGCGGCGGCACCGGCACCGGCGGTGCCCCCGTCGTCGCCAACATCGCCCGCTCGCTCGGCGCCCTGACGATCGGTGTGGTCACCCGCCCGTTCACCTTCGAGGGCCGCCGCCGCGCGAACCAGGCCGAGGACGGCATCGCCGGCCTGCGCGACGAGGTCGACACCCTCATCGTGATTCCCAATGACCGACTGCTGTCCATCTCGGACCGCCAGGTGAGCGTGCTCGACGCGTTCAAGTCCGCGGACCAGGTACTGCTGTCGGGTGTCCAGGGCATCACCGACCTGATCACCACCCCGGGTCTGATCAACCTCGACTTCGCCGACGTCAAGTCCGTGATGTCCGAGGCCGGCTCGGCCCTCATGGGCATCGGCTCGGCGCGCGGCGACGACCGCGCGGTGGCCGCCGCGGAGATGGCGATCTCCTCGCCGCTCCTGGAGGCGTCCATCGACGGCGCCCGCGGCGTGCTGCTCTCCATCTCCGGCGGCTCGGACCTCGGTCTCTTCGAGATCAACGAGGCCGCGCAACTGGTCAGCGAGGCGGCCCACCCCGAGGCGAACATCATCTTCGGCGCGGTCATCGACGACGCGCTCGGCGACGAGGTCCGGGTGACCGTCATCGCCGCGGGCTTCGACGGCGGCCAGCCGCCGGCCCGTCAGCAGACCGTGCTCGGCAGCCAGAACAACGGCAAGCGCGAGGAACCGGCCCCGGCCCCCAGCCGCCCGGCCCCGCAGGCCGAGTCCCGGCCGTCGTCCTTCGGCAGCCTGGGCTCGGTGCCGGTACGGGACGAGGAGCCGGCCCCGGCCGACCCGTCCCCGCTCGGCGAGGTCCCGCCGCCCCCGACCGCCTCGCCGCAGGTTCCGCCGGCCCGTCCGTACTCGGACACCGCGGCCGAGGAGCTGGACGTCCCCGACTTCCTGAAGTGACCGAAGTCCCGACGTGATAGGGCAACAGCACCCGGTGCTGACGAACGACACGAGCGGCGCGCACTTCGCCTCCACCGACCGGTGGGGCGGGGTGAGCGCCGCTCCGTATGCCGAGCTGAATCTCGGGGGCGCGGTCGGCGACGACCCCGGCGCGGTACGGACCAATCGCGAACGGGCGGCGAAGGCGCTGGGCCTGGACCCCGCCTCCGTCGTATGGATGAACCAGGTGCACGGCCGTGACGTGGCCGTGGTCGACGGTCCCTGGCGCGACGGCTCCGAGATCCCCTGCGTGGACGCGGTGGTGACGGCCCGCCGGGGCCTGGCCCTCGCCGTCCTGACCGCCGACTGCACCCCGGTGCTCCTCGCCGACCCGGTCGCCGGGGTCACCGGCGCCGCGCACGCGGGGCGTCCGGGGCTGGTGGCCGGGGTGGTCCCGGCGACCGTCGAGGCGATGACCGCGCTCGGCGCCGACCCGGCCCGCATCGTCGCCCGTACCGGCCCCGCGGTCTGCGGACGCTGCTACGAGGTGCCCGAGGCGATGCGCGCCGAGGTCGCCGCGGTGGTGCCCGAGGCCTGGGCCACCACCTCCTGGGGCACGCCCGCGGTGGACATGGCCGCCGGGGTCCGTGCCCAACTCGCCGCGCACGGCGTACAGATGGGTGAGCATTCCCACATCTGCACGCTGGAGTCGGCGGACCACTTCTCGTACCGGCGGGACCGCGTCACCGGGCGGCTCGCGAGCTATGTATGGCTGGGATGCTGAGCTGTGACGGATCGTAGGACCGAACTGGCGGACAATCTGGCGCGCGTGGAGGAACGAATCTCCACCGCGTGTGACAAGGCCGGCCGCAAGCGGGAGGACGTGACCCTCATCGTGGTCACGAAGACCTACCCGGCGAGCGACGTGCGGCTGCTCGCGGAACTGGGCGTCCGTCAGGTGGCGGAGAACCGTGACCAGGACGCGGCACCGAAGGCCGCGGCCTGCTCGGAACTGTCCCTTACCTGGCACTTCGTCGGTCAGTTGCAGACCAACAAAGTGCGGTCTGTGGCCAATTACGCCGATATTGTGCAGTCGGTCGACCGGGCCAAGCTGGTCACCGCGCTGTCGAAGGAAGCGGTACGGGCCGGCCGCGAGCTCGGCTGCCTGCTCCAGGTGGCACTTGACGCCGAGTCCGGTGCCGCCCGGGGAGAGACGGGAGAGCGCGGCGGGGTCGCCCCGGCCGGGGTCGCCGCGCTCGCCGACGCCGTCGCGGACGCCGAAGGGCTGCGCCTGGACGGCCTGATGACGGTGGCTCCGCTGACCGGCCCTTATGCCGGGCGGCCCGGTGCCGCTTTCGAGCGTTTGATGGAAATCTCATCCGACCTGCGCGTGAACCATCCTGCTGCGAACATGGTGTCGGCAGGGATGAGCGCGGACCTTGATGAGGCCGTGGCTGCCGGGGCGACACATGTGCGCGTCGGCACTGCGGTACTCGGAGTCCGACCACGGCTCGGGTAACGTCGCCAAGCAAGTCGGACCACAGCACAAAATATGGTCATTGCCCCCAAAAGGAGGGCAGGCCGCGTGGATTCAAGGCGCCAGGTGACGGAGCCGATCCACCACAGAGCGGAGGACGCAGAGAATGGCCGGCGCGATGCGCAAGATGGCGGTCTACCTCGGCCTCGTGGAGGACGATGGGTACGACGGCCGGGGGTTCGACCCCGACGACGAGTTCGAGCCCGAGCTTGACCCGGAGCCCGAACGGGGGCGGCGACAGCAGACCCAAGTACCCACCGAGCCGCACCCGGAACGGGACGAACCCGTCCGAGTCGCCCAGCCTCCCGCTCAGCGCGAGTCCGCCCCGCTGGCTGCCGAAAGCGGACGACCCGCCCGAATCGCCCCCGTGGCGTCCATCACACCCGACCGTCCGAATCTGGAGAAGAACGCACCGGTGATCATGCCCAAGGTTGTGTCCGAGCGGGAGCCTTACCGCATCACGACGCTGCACCCCCGGACCTACAACGAAGCCCGTACCATCGGGGAACACTTCCGTGAGGGCACTCCGGTGATCATGAACCTCACGGAGATGGACGACACGGACGCGAAGCGACTTGTCGACTTTGCGGCCGGTCTCGTCTTCGGCCTGCACGGCAGCATCGAGCGGGTGACGCAGAAGGTGTTCCTGTTGTCGCCTGCTAACGTCGATGTCACGGCGGAGGACAAGGCCCGCATCGCAGAGGGCGGGTTCTTCAACCAGAGCTGAGACGCAACACCGGGCACACCGGGCCGAAAGCGCCCAACACGACAGCATGGCAAGGGGAGAGGACACCGCGGATGAGCATCGCTGGACAGGTGATCTACATCGCGTTGTACTGCTTCCTCATCGTGTTGATCTTCCGGCTGGTGATGGACTATGTCTTCCAGTTCGCCCGTTCATGGCAACCCGGCAAGCCGATGGTGGTCGTTCTGGAGGCCACCTACACTGTCACTGATCCGCCACTCAAGCTCTTGCGGCGGGTCATTCCGCCGCTGCGTCTCGGGGGCGTGGCGCTCGACCTGTCCTTCTTCGTATTGATGATCATCGTCTACATCCTGATCACCGTCGTGAGGACGGTGTTGTTGGTGTGAACGATACGGTCTTGCCGATTGCCGACGACTACGTTGAGGTGAAGTAGAGATGCCGTTGACCCCCGAGGACGTGCGGAACAAGCAGTTCACGACCGTCCGCCTCCGAGAAGGCTATGACGAGGACGAGGTCGATGCCTTCCTCGATGAGGTCGAAGCCGAACTGACCCGACTGCTGCGGGAGAACGAGGACCTGCGCGCCAAGCTGGCCGCCGCGACGCGCGCCGCCGCGCAGAACCAGCAGCAGAACATGCGCAAGCAGCAGGACCAGCAGCAGCAGGACCAGCAGCAGCACCAGCAGGGCAGGCCCGGCGCTCCCGTGCCCGCCGCCATATCCGGTCCGCAGCCGGTGCCGCCGCAGCAACAGCAGCAACAGCAGCAGTTGGGCGGCCCGCCGCAGCTGACCGGAGGAGCCCCGCAGCTCCCGGCCGGGCCCGGTGGCCACGGCCCTGGGCCCCAGGGCCCGCACGGCCCCGGCCCGATGGGCCCCGGCGGTCCGCTGGGCGGCCCGATGGGCGGTCCCGGTGGACACGGTGGCCCGCAGCTGCCGCAGCCGGGCCAGGGCCCGGGCGGTGACAGTGCCGCTCGTGTGCTGTCGCTCGCGCAGCAGACCGCCGACCAGGCGATCGCGGAGGCCCGTTCCGAGGCCAACAAGATCGTGGGCGAGGCGCGCTCGCGTGCGGAGGGTCTGGAGCGGGACGCCCGCGCCAAGGCGGACGCGCTGGAGCGGGACGCGCAGGAGAAGCACCGCGTCGCGATGGGGTCGCTGGAGTCGGCCCGCGCCACGCTGGAGCGCAAGGTCGAGGACCTGCGCGGCTTCGAGCGCGAGTACCGTACGCGGCTGAAGTCCTACCTGGAGAGCCAGCTGCGCCAGCTGGAGAACCAGGCCGACGACTCGCTGGCGCCGCCGCGGACGCCGGCGACCGCCTCGCTGCCGCCGTCGCCGTCGATGGCTTCGGCCGGTGCCGGGTCCATGGGGGGCAACCACGCCATGGGTGGCGGGCAGTCGATGGGGGTCACGGTGGTGGCTCGGGCAACGCTCCGTCCTACGGCGGGCAGCAGCAGATGTCGCCGGCGATGACGCAGCCGATGGCTCCGGTGCGGCCGCAGGGGCAGCAGCCGATGCAGCAGGCGCCGTCGCCGATGCGTGGGTTCCTCATCGACGAGGACGACAACTGAGCGGAGGCGCGCTTCGCGCGTAGTCGTCGCGTGTAGCGCGTGGTCGGCAATCAGGGCTGGGCCCCTGGGGTGATCCCCGGGGGCCCGGTTCTTTTGCTGCCCGGTGGGGGTGCGCGTCTTGCGCGATGGGTCCGGTGGGTGGGGGCTCGGGGGCACTCCGGGGTCACTCCTCGGCACCGTGCACGTCCACGGTGATGTCATGGTGAACCCAGATACCCGGCTGCCTGCGGGGAGACCCCTGCGTACCCCCGAGCCCTGGCCGTCTGGCGGCTTTCAGTGCGATTTGGGCTGGTGTCCTATAGAAACGCCCAAGCTGCTTGTACGGCAACGGCCCCCGACGCTCGGTGCGTCGGGGGCCGTCGTGTTGCTACACCTACCTGCTCGGTGGTTATGCCTCGGTCTTCTTGAGGCGGAACGTGAGGGTCAGGCTTTCGTCCTCGAATGCCTGGCCGTACGTGTCATCGGCCTCGCCCTGGGCGAAGTCGGTGGCCAGGACCTCGTCGGCGATGAGGTCATGGTGGTCGGTCAGGGCTGTGCGGACCTCTTCGTCGGGGGTCTGCCAGCGGAGGGTGATGCGGTCGGCCACGTCCAGGCCGCTGTTCTTGCGGGCTTCCTGGATGAGGCGGATGGCGTCGCGGGCCAGGCCCGCGCGGCGCAGGTCGGGGGTGATCTCCAGGTCGAGGGCCACGGTGGCGCCCGCGTCGGAGGCCACCGACCAGCCCTCGCGCGGGGTCTCGGTGATGATGACCTCGTCGGGGAGAGGGGGACCGTCTCGTCGTTGACGGTGACGGTCGCCGTGCCCTCGCGCAGGGCGAGGGAGAGGGCCGCGGCGTCGGTTTCGGCGATGGCCTTGGCGACTGCCTGGACGCCCTTGCCGAAGCGCTTGCCGAGGGCGCGGAAGTTGGCCTTGGCCGTGGTGTCCACCAGGGAGCCGCCCACCTCGGAGAGGGTGGCGAGGGCGGAGACGTTCAGCTCCTCGGTGATCTGGGTGCGCAGCTCGGGGGAGAGCGTTTCGAAACCGGAGGCTGCCACCAGGGCGCGGGAGAGGGGCTGGCGGGTCTTGACGCCGGACTCCGCGCGGGTGGCGCGGCCCAGTTCGACCAGGCGCCGTACCAGGACCATCTGCTTCGACAGTTCCGGGTCGATCGCCGAGCGGTCCGCCTCGGGCCAGGTGGAGAGGTGGACCGAGTCGGGGGCGTCGGGGGTGACCGGGACGATCAGGTCCTGCCAGACGCGTTCGGTGATGAACGGGGTGATGGGGGCCATCAGCCGGGTGACCGTCTCGACGACCTCGTGGAGCGTGCGCAGGGCCGCCTTGTCGCCCTGCCAGAAGCGGCGGCGGGAGCGGCGTACGTACCAGTTGGAGAGGTCGTCGACGAAGGAGGAGAGGAGCTTGCCGGCGCGCTGGGTGTCGTATGTTTCGAGGGCGTCGGTGACGCCGTCGGTGAGGGCGTGGAGTTCGGACAGGAGCCAGCGGTCGAGGAGCGGGCGCTCGGCCGGGGTGGGGTCGGCGGCGCTGGGGGCCCAGTGGGAGGTCCGGGCGTACAGGGCCTGGAAGGCGACTGTGTTCCAGTAGGTCAGGAGGGTCTTGCGGACGACTTCCTGGATGGTGCCGTGGCCCACGCGGCGGGCCGCCCAGGGGAGCCGCCGGCCGCCATGAACCAGCGGACGGCGTCGGCACCGTGCTGGTCCATCAGCGGGATCGGGTCGAGGGTGTTGCCCAGGTGCTTGGACATCTTGCGGCCGTCCTCGGCGAGGATGTGGCCCAGGCAGACGACGTTCTCGTACGAGGACTTGTCGAAGACGAGGGTGCCGACGGCCATGAGGGTGTAGAACCAGCCGCGGGTCTGGTCGATGGCCTCGGAGATGAACTGCGCCGGGTAGCGCTTCTCGAACAGTTCCTTGTTCTTGTACGGGTAGCCCCACTGCGCGAAGGGCATGGAGCCGGAGTCGTACCAGGCGTCGATGACCTCGGGGACGCGCGTCGCGGTGCCCTGGCACGTGGGGCAGGGGAAGGTGACGGCGTCGATGTAGGGACGGTGCGGGTCCAGGCCGGACTGGTCGGTGCCGGTGAGGTCGGTGAGTTCGGCCAGGGAGCCCACGCAGGTGAGGTGGTCCTCGGCGCAGCGCCAGATGGGGAGGGGCGTTCCCCAGTAGCGGTTGCGGGAGAGGGCCCAGGCGATGTTGTTGTTGAGCCAGTCGCCGAAGCGGCCGTGCTTGACCGACTCGGGGAACCAGTTGGTGCCCTCGTTCTCGCGCAGCAGGGCGTCCTTGACCGCGGTGGTGCGGATGTACCAGGACGGCTGGGCGTAGTAGAGGAGCGCGGTGTGGCAGCGCCAGCAGTGCGGGTAGCTGTGCTCGTAGGCGACGTGCTTGAAGAGTAGGCCGCGGGCGTCGAGGTCGGCGACGAGGTGTTCGTCGGCCTTCTTGAAGAACTGACCGCCGACGAGGGCGAGGCCCTCCTCGAAGGTGCCGTCGGGGCGTACCGGGTTGACGACCGGCAGGCCGTAGCCGCGGCAGGTCTTGAGGTCGTCCTCACCGAAGGCCGGGGCCTGGTGGACCAGGCCCGTACCGTCCTCGGTGGTGACGTAGTCGGCGTTGACGACGAAGTTGGCGTCCTCCAGCTCGACCAGGTCGAAGGGGCGGCGGTAGGCCCAGCGCTCCATCTCGCGGCCGGTGAAGGTCCGGCCGGTCGTGGTCCAGCCTTCGCCGAGGGCCCTTTCGAGGAGGGGCTCGGCGACGACGAGCTTTTCCCGGCCGTCGGTGGCCACGACGTAGGTGACGTCGGGGTGGGCCGCGACGGCGGTGTTGGAGACCAGGGTCCAGGGGGTGGTCGTCCAGATGAGGAGTGCCGCCTGGCCGGCCAGCGGGCCGGAGGTCAGCGGGAGGCGGACGAAGACGGAGGGGTCCACGACGGTTTCGTAGCCCTGGGCCAGCTCGTGGTCGGACAGGCCGGTGCCGCAGCGGGGGCACCAGGGGGCGACGCGGTGGTCCTGGGCCAGCAGGCCCTTGTCGAAGATCTGCTTGAGGGACCACCAGACCGACTGGATGTAGTCGGGGTCCATGGTGCGGTACGGCTCGTCCAGGTCCGTCCAGTACCCCATCCGGGTGGTCAGGTCGGCGAAGGCGTCGGTGTGGCGGGTCACCGACTCGCGGCACTTGGCGTTGAACTCGGCGATGCCGTACGCCTCGATGTCCTTCTTGCCGTTGAAGCCCAGCTCCTTCTCGACGGCCAGCTCGACCGGCAGGCCGTGGCAGTCCCAGCCGGCTTTGCGGCCGACGTGGTAGCCCCGCATGGTGCGGAAGCGGGGGAAGACGTCCTTGAAGACGCGGGCCTCGATGTGGTGGGCGCCGGGCATGCCGTTGGCGGTCGGCGGACCCTCGTAGAACACCCACTCGGGGCGTCCCTCGGACTGCTGGAGGGTACGGGCGAAGACCTTCTGCTCGCGCCAGAAATCGAGCACCGCGTGCTCAAGGGCGGGCAGGTCTACCTGGGCGGGTACCTGGCGGTACTGAGGCTGTGACATCGGGACGTTCCTCCGGCGGACACCTGCTGCGTTCTCCGTCCGGAGGGACGAGAGCCTGGGCCCCCGCGGTACCACCCTCCTTGGCGGTGCGGGCTGCACCGCCCCCTCATTGGGGTCGCGAGGCCGGTTCTACTGACCCGCGGCCCGCCTGCCGGCCGTCCGTGGGCGTTCTTCCGGCGGCTCTGGGGTGATCTTCACGTCGCGCACGCCTCCGGGCTCGCACCGTCCCCGGATCGCTCATCGCTGCGTACGACGCTACTCGTCCCGTCGGCGCCTTTCGCTGCCCACAGTGTACGGGGCACCGACGGTGCGGGCCGACCGGTTCTCCGGTCTGCGCCGAGTGAGGTAGCGGGCGCCGAGGACGTGACCCGAATGGCGATACGCAGGGCGCGGGAGTCGGCGCCCGCGCGCCGGGCGGCCGGGGCCGGGCTCCGCGCGGGCCGTGGGCTGGCGGATTACCGCTCGGGCAGGTGGGCACAACGGATGCAGACCCGGCTGCCGCGGGGGAGACCGGGCCGGAAAGGGCGGTGCGTCCCGTTGCCGCGTGCCTTGAGGCGATTTATCGTTCCGGTCACGATTCGCGAGCATGATCACATAAGTGAAGGGGTCGCGGCCATGGTGGCGAAGAAGACCGCCGCGAAGAAGAGCACGGCGGATGCCGGAAAGGCCGCGGCCGACAAGCCAGGGCCCGCGGCGAAGAAGCGGGCGTCCGCCGCCACGGCGATGAGCGCGGAGGCCGTACCGGACACCCCGGCGGACGCCGTACCGGACACCCCTGTGGAGGAGCCGGAGCACCCGCCCGCGGCCGGGCACACGGCGAAGAAGACGCCGGGCGGCAAGGCCACGGCGAAGAAGGCGGCGAAGAAGGAGGCCGGGGAGCCCCCTGCGGACGGCGGGCCCGCGCCCCGGAAAGCCGCCGCGAAGAAGGCGGCCAAGAAGACCGCACCTGCCGAGAAGGCGGTGCCCGCGAAGAAGACGGGAGCCAAGACGGTGGTGGAGAAGCAGACTCCGGGCGGGGCACCGGCCGCCGAGGCGGAGCAGGACGGGACGCCGGGCGCGGTGCCCAAGGCGCGCGCCGCGGACCCCGGCGAGCTGGCCGTACGGCCCGGCGAGGACCCCTGGACGCCGGCCGAGGTCGCCGAGGCCCGTACGGCACTGCACGACGAGGTCACCCGGCTGCGTGCGGAGATCGAGGCGTCCGAGGACGCGCTCGCCGGGCTGATGCGGGACTCCGGCGAAGGGACGGGCGACGAGGCCGACACCGGCAGCAAGAACATCACCCGCGAGCACGAGATGGCGCTGGCCTCCAACGCCCGCGAGATGCTGCTCCAGACCGAACGCGCGCTGGAGCGCCTGGACGCGGGCACGTACGGCCTGTGCGAGAACTGCGGCAAGCCGATCGGCAAGGCCCGGATGCAGGCGTTCCCCCGGGCGACGCTGTGTGTGGAGTGCAAGCAGCGGCAGGAGCGGCGGTAGGGGCGGAGGGGAGCGGGGTAGGCAGGAGGGGGCAGGGGCGGGAGTGGCGGTAGGGGGCCCGCCAGAGGTCGTCGGGGCCGTCGGGGCGGGTGGTCCGGTGGGCGGTCGGTGGCGGCCTGCGAATGAATCACCCGAGGCCGAGGGGACCGTACCCACGGTGTCCGTACGCCTGTGCCGTACCCTCGTCCTCAGCCGGGGGCGGCCTGGCGTGCGGGAATCGACGGGCTGAGGGGCTCACAACGTGGCAGAGGCGGAGCGCATCACCGGTACGCCGGAGACCGGGCCGGATTCCGAGCCGGGGACGGCGGCGGTGCCGGGAGCCGGGGGGAGCGCCGAGGGGACGGCGTCGCGGGAGCGGCAGCCGGACGAGGGCCGGGACGAGAACGCGGACGGCGGCGAGTCCGGTGCCACCGCGGCCCGGGCCAAGGGCCGGGGCAAGCGGCGGATCGGCACGCTGTTCCTGGTCGCGGCCGTCGTCTACCTCCTCGACCTGGGCAGCAAGGCGCTGGTGGTCGCGAAGCTGGAGCACCACGCCCCCATCGAGGTGATCGGTTCGCTGCTGCGCCTGGAGGTGATCCGCAACCGCGGTGCCGCCTTCAGCATCGGCGAGGCGCTGACGATCTTCCTCACCATCATCGCGGCGATCGTGATCGTGGTGATCATCCGGATCGCCCGCAAGCTCTACAGCCTGCCGTGGGGCATCGCGCTCGGCCTGCTGCTGGGCGGCGCCTTCGGCAACCTCACCGACCGGATCTTCCGGACGCCGGGCGTCTTCGAGGGCGCGGTGGTGGACTTCATCGCCCCTGCCCACTTCGCGGTCTTCAATCTCGCGGACTCCGCGATCGTCTGCGGCGGCATCCTGATCGTGATCCTGTCCTTCCGCGGCCTGGACCCGGACGGCACGGTCCACAAGGACTGAGGGCCCGTGCCGTACGGCCCGCGGGCCCCGGACGACCGGGGCCGGCCGGAGTGTCGCCGCGGGCTGACATACTCGGTGATGTGAGCACGATTCCCGAGATCCGCACCCTGCCCGTACCGGACGGCCTGGAGGGCGAGCGCGTCGACGCCGCGCTGGCCCGTATGTTCGGCTTCTCCCGTACGAAGGCCGCCGAGCTGGCGGCCGACGGGAAGGTCCGGGTGGACGGCGCCGAAGTCATGAAGTCCGAGCGGGTGCACGGCGGTGCCTGGCTGGAAGTGGAGATGCCGCAGGCCGCGCCACCGGTGGAGATCGTCGCCGAGCCCGTCGAGGGCATGGAGATCGTGCACGACGACGACGACATCGTCGTGATCGTCAAGCCGGTCGGCGTCGCCGCGCACCCCAGCCCCGGCTGGACGGGCACCACCGTCATCGGCGGGCTGGCCGCCGCCGGCTTCCGCATCGCGACCTCCGGCGCCGCCGAGCGCCAGGGCATCGTGCACCGCCTCGACGTCGGCACCTCCGGCCTGATGGTGGTGGCCAAGTCCGAGCGCGCGTACACCCTGCTCAAGCAGCAGTTCCGGGAGCGTACGGTCGACAAGCGCTACCACGCCCTGGTGCAGGGCCACCCGGACCCGATGAGCGGCACGATCGACGCCCCCATCGGCCGGCATCCGCAGCACGACTACAAGTGGGCGGTGACGGCCGACGGCAAGCCGTCGGTGACGCACTACGACCTGATCGAGGCGTTCCGGGCGGCCAGCCTGCTGGACATCAAGCTGGAGACGGGGCGTACGCACCAGATCCGGGTCCACATGTCCGCGCACCGCCACCCGTGCGTCGGCGACCTGACCTACGGCGCCGACCCGACGCTCGGCAAGCGGCTGGGCCTCACCCGGCAGTGGCTGCACGCGATGCGGCTGGGCTTCGAGCACCCGGCCGACGGGCAGTGGGTGGAGTTCGAGAGCGCCTACCCCGAGGACCTTCAGCGCGCGCTGGACCGGGTGCGGGCCGAGAGCGCCTGATCCGCCGGCCCTGAGTCACGGATGCTGAGGTAGGCCGGACGGCCGAGCGGCCGGACCGCTCGTCCGAGCGGTTTTTGCGGGCTTCATGGCAGGCTTGGGTCAGAACGTGATCGATCTCGACCCCGGAGTGCAGCCACCGTGGACCAGCTGGCCCTGATGTTCGTCCTACTTCTCGGGGCCGTGGTCATGGTCCCGGTCGGTGACCGGCTGGGCCTGCCGTCGCCGGTCCTGATGACGCTCGGAGGCGCGGTACTGGCACTGCTGCCGTTCGTGCCGAACGTGGAGGTGCCGCCGGAGTTCATCCTCCCGCTGGTGCTGCCACCCCTGCTCTACGCCGCGGTGCAGCGCACCTCCTGGCGGCAGTTCACGGCCAACATCCGGCCCATCTTCCTGCTGGCGGTGGCCCTGGTCTTCGCGACCACGGCCGCCGTCGCCGCCGTCGCGCACGCCATCGTCCCCGGCATGCCGATCGCCGCGGCCGTGGTGCTCGGCGCCCTGGTCGCGCCGCCGGACCCGGTCGCCGCGACCGCCGTCGCGGGCAAGCTGGGGCTGCCCCGCCGGATGGTCTCCATCCTGGAGGGCGAGGGGCTGTTCAACGACGTCACCGCGATCGTGCTGTACCACGTCGCGCTCGCCGCGGCCGTCAGCGGCTCCTTCTCGGTGCCCGGCGCGGTCGGCTCGCTGGTGCTGTCCGCGGTGGTCGCCATAGCGGTGGGTCTGGTGCTGGGCTGGGTCGCCAACAAGCTGATGGGCCTGCTGGGCGACCCGACGCTGCAGATCGGCCTGACGCTGCTGGTGCCGTTCGTCGCGTACGTCCTCGCTGAGGAGTTCGAAGGGTCCGGGGTGCTGGCGGTGCTGACCACCGCGCTGTTCCTCGCCGAGTACGCGGTGGACGCCGACGACGTGATGGGCCGGCTGGCCGGCTACACCTTCTGGGAGATCGTCGACACCCTCGTCACCGGTGTCGCCTTCGGGCTGATCGGCCTGGAGCTGCACAACGTCATCAAGGTGGCTTCCGGTCGCTGGGGCGAGATGCTCGGCATCGGAGCCGCCGTCGTGGTGGTCGTGGTGGGCGTCCGGCTGCTGTGGCTGCTGCCCGCCGCCTGGCTGGCCAAGCGGATGCACAAGCGCCGGGACTTCGACGAGGACATCCCGCTGAGCTGGCGGGAGACCGTGATCATGTGGTGGTCCGGGATGCGCGGGGTGGCGTCCGTCGCGCTGGCGCTGGCCATCCCGTACACGATCGACGGCGGCGGGGACTTCCCGGCCCGTGACGAGATCCTGTTCATCGCCTTCGCCGTGGTGCTCTCCGGGCTCGTCGTGCAGGGCCTGTCGCTGCCGACCCTGGTCAAGAAGCTGCGGGTCAAGGCCGACTCGGAGGCCGAGGAGAAGCTGGAGCACGAGCTGGCGCTCCGGGTGATCAAGGCGTCCAAGCGGCGCCTGAAGGAGATCCTGGAGGTCGAGGAGCTGCCGGAGGAGATCAGCGAGCAGCTCGCCCGGCGCGCCTACGACATGGGTGCGCGCATCGCGCCGGACATCGTGGACGACGACCGGCGGGAGCACTTCGAGAAGCGCATCACCCGGATGAAGAAGGTGCAGAGCATCCAGAGCGAGATGCTCTCGGCCGCCCGCCACGAGGTGCTGGCGGCGCGCAGCGAGCCGGGCGCGGACCCGGAGATCGTGGACCGGGTACTGCGCCAGCTGGACATGCGCAGCCTGCGGGGCGCTCCGCTGCCGTAAGGCCGGGAGGCGGGAAGGGCGTAGGGCCAAAAGGGGCGGGGTGCGTTCGCACCCCGCCCCGTGCCGTCAACCGTCCAGTCCCGGGCCCTTGTCCAGGGTCCCCGGACGTCGCTCCGTGTGCGTCTCCATGAGCCGGGCGGCGTCCTCCCCGCCGTCGGGCGCGGCGGCGGTGACCACCCGCGGCAGCGCGTACGGGTGTTCCGCGCGCAGCCAGTCGATCATCCGCTCGCGGACCTCGCAGCGCACCGACCAGATGGCGTCCGAGTCACGGGCGGTGACCAGGGCGCGTACCTGGATCGTGGTCGGGGTGGTGTCGGTGACCACCAGGCTCCAGCCGCGGCCGTCCCAGTCGGTGCTGTTCTGCAGGATCTCGTGCAGCCGCTCGCGCATCTTCTCCACGGGCGCCGCGTGGTCGAGGTGGAAGAAGACCGTGCCGGTCATCTGCGCGCCCCCGCGCGACCAGTTCTCGAACGGCTTGCTGGTGAAGTAGGACACGGGCATGGTGATCCGCCGCTCGTCCCAGGTCCGTACGGTCAGGAAGGTCAGGGTGATCTCCTCGACCGTGCCCCACTCCTTGTCCACGACCACCGTGTCCCCGATGCGGACCATGTCGCCGAAGGCGATCTGCAGGCCGGCGAAGAGGTTGCCGAGGGTGGACTGCGCGGCGACACCGGCCACGATGCCGACCAGCCCCGCCGAGGCCAGCATGGACTGGCCGACCGTCTGCATCTTGGGGAAGGTCAGCAGCATCGAGGCCGCGGCGACGACGATGACGATCGCCGTGACCACCCGCTGGATCAGGGTGACCTGGGTACGGACCCGCCGCACCCGGGCGGCGTCCCGCGCGCCCGCCGCGTACCGGGAGTACGAGGACTCCACGATGGCCGCCGAGGCCCGGATGGCGAGCCAGGCGGTGGCCGCGATCAGGACGAGGGAGAGAATCTGGCCGAGGCCCGCTTCGTGGTCCTCGATGAACCGCAGACCGGTTCTGTCGTAGAAGCCGCGCAGCAGCGCGGTGACCAGCACCACTTGCAGGGGGACACGGCAGCGCCGCAGCAGGCCCCACAGTGGCGTGTCCGGGCGGGCGGTGTCGGCCCGGCGCAGTGCCAGGTCGGCGAGCCAGCCCAGGACGAGCGTCACGACTATGGAGCCGCCTACGACGGTGAGCGGACGAAGCACGTCCTCCATGGACACTTCCGGTCCTCCTAGATGTGGTCAGCTTCGTGCCGGTACCTACTGACCGTAACTGGCACGATGGTGGAAGTGCGATCCAATGACAGGGAAGTGAAAGCAGTGGCCTCTTCGTCCGCCTCGCCGTCCGCGGCGCCCGCGAAACCCTCGACGGTTGTCCTGTTCCATTCGGTGTGCGGCCTGCGGCCCGCGGTGCACGCCGCCGCCGACCGGCTGCGCGCGGCCGGTCACGAGGTCGTCGTACCGGACCTCTTCGACGGGCGGACCGCGGACACCGTCGAGGACGGTGTGGTGATCAAGGACGAGATCGGCAAGGACGAGCTGCTGGTCCGTGCCGTGACCGCCGCGGCGCCGTACTCCGACCGGGGCGTGGTCTACGCGGGCTTCTCCTTCGGCGGCGCGGTCGCCCAGAATCTCGCCCTGGGGGACGAGAAGGCACGCGGCCTGCTGCTGATGCACGGCACCTCGGACATCGCCGACGACGCGGCCGTCGACGAGCTGCCCGTCCAGCTGCACGTCGCCGACCCGGACCCGTTCGAGCCGCACGACTGGCTGAACGCGTGGTACCTGCGGATGGGGCGGGCCGGCGCGGACGTGGAGGTCTACCGCTACCCGGGCGCCGGGCACCTCTTCACCGACCCCGACCTGCCGGACTTCGACGAGGAGGCCGCCGAGAGCGCCTGGAAGGTCGCCCTCGGCTTCCTCGACTCGCTGTAAGGGGGGCGGAGCGGGTCAGCGCACCGGCTGCCGCACCCGCTCCACCCGCTGGGTCCCGGAGAGGGTCCGGTAGGAGCGTGCCAGTGCGGTGGTGGCGTGCGGGTCGGTCCGGTCGGAGACGGTGTAGTAGTCCATCTGCGTGCGTTCGGCGCTGACGTCCAGGACGCCGTAGCCGTGCGAGTCCATGTCCAGCCACTTCACATGGCGGTTGGCGGCCCGGACCGCGGCGACGCCGACCAGCGAGACGGTGTGCGGGGCGACGTGCAGGAAGTCGTCCACGTTGTCGGAGGTGACCGAGGTGACCACGAACTCGGTGGCGACCGGCGGCGTGGCCGGGTAGGTCGCGGCCTTCCCCGGCACCTCGTTGGCCCACGCCATGTGGATGTCGCCGGTCAGGAAGACGGTGTTGCCGATGCCGCGGTCGCGCAGGTGGGTCAGCAGCTCGCGCCGGTCGTCGGTATAGCCGTCCCACTGGTCGGTGTTGACCGCCAGGCCCTCCTTCGGCAGGCCGAGGAGTTCGGCGAGCGGCGCCAGCAGATGGGCCGGTACGGAGCCGAAGGCGACCTGGGAGATCATCACGGAGGTGCCGACCAGCCGCCAGGCGGTGTCCGAGCGCTCCAGCCCTGCCTTGAGCCAGTCCAGCTGGGCCCGCCCGGTGATCGAGCGCCCCGGGTCGTCCACCTTCCCGCTGCCCGGCTTGACCTGTTCGTCCCGAAAGGTCCGCAGGTCGAGCAGGTGCAGGTCGGCGAGCTTGCCGAAGCGCAGCCGGCGGTAGGTGGTGCCCGCCGTGGAGGTCCGTACGGGCATCCACTCGAAGTAGGCGCGCTTGGCGGCGGCCATCCGCGTCGCCCAGTCGCCCTCGGTGCCGGGGGTGTGGTTCACGGCGCCGCCGGACCAGGCGTTGTCGGCGAACTCGTGGTCGTCCCAGATCGCGATCATCGGATGCGCGGCGTGCAGGGCCCGCAGGTCGGGGTCGGTCTTGTGGACGCCGTGCCGGGTGCGGTAGTCGGCGAGCGTGATGATCTCGTGGGTGGGGAGTGCTGCCGTACGGTCTTGCCCGAGGCGGGGAAGCCGCCGGTCGCGTACTCGTAGAGGTAGTCGCCGAGGTGCAGCACCGCGTCCAGGTCACGGCGGGCCGCCAGGTGCCGGTACGCGGAGAAGTAGCCCGCCTCCCAGTTGGCGCAGGAGACGACGCCGAAGCGGATGTTGGGGGCTTTCGCGTCGTGGGCGGGGGCGGTGCGGGTGCGGCCCACGGGCGAGTGGGTGCCGGCGGCGGTGAAGCGGTAGTAGTAGGCGGTGGCCGGCGCCAGGCCGCGTACGTCGGCCTTGACGGTGTGGTCGGCCGCGGCCGTGGTGGTCGCGGTTCCCCGCGCGACCACCGTGCCGAAGTCCGGGTCGGCCGCCACTTCCCAGCCCACCGTGGTGTCCGGGCCGCGGCCGGAGCCGGGCACTGCGCCGGGCTCGGGCGTGACCCGGGTCCACAGCAGGATGCCGTCCGGGAGCGGGTCGCCGGAGGCCACGCCGTGCTGGAAGACCTGGGCGTCCGTACGGGGCGAGGCGTCCGTGCCGCTCTGCGGGTCCGTACCGGTCCGGGCGGCACGGGCGGGGCCTGCGGTGGCGAAGGGCAGCAGGGCGGCGGAGGCGGCTGCGGCCGTAACGGCGGTGCGACGTGATATCTGGTCATGATCGGTCACGGCCGATCACCATACTGTCGAGTAGGGCACTACGGGAGGGCTCGCGCAGGAAGTTCGCCCTCCCGTAAACAGATGTCCGCCGGGCCGGTGCTCCGGCCCCCGCGGCTACTTCTTCGCGTCCTTCGCGGGCCCGAACTCGTCGTCGATCATCTTGTTGAAGTTGGCCGTGGCGAGTTCCTTGTACTGCTCCTTGGTCATCTGCTTCTGCGGGACCGGCGGCAGCTTCAGCTTCTTGTCGCCGTGCAGGAACGCCGGGGTCCCGGTCACGCCCTTGCGGCCGAAGAGCGCGGTCATGTCCATGGTCCAGCGGTCGTACGTACCGTTCTTGACCGCCGCCTGGAACTTCTCGTTGTTCTTCAGCTCGGGCACCTGATCGGCGACCTCGATCAGCTTCTTGTCCTTGGCGTAGGCGTCGTCGGCCTCTTCGGGGTGGTTCTTCTCCGCGTACAGCGCGGTCTTGTACTTGAGGAACGCCTCCGGGCCGACGTCCAGGGCCGCGCCGAGCGCGCTGAGCGCGTTCTTGGAGCCCTCGCCGCCCTGCCCGCCGTCGATGAAGGTGTACATCGTGAAGCGGATCTTGTAGCGGCCGTCCTCCATGCCCTTCAGGAGGGCCGGGCCCGCGCTCTGCTCGAAGCCCGCGCAGGCCGGGCAGCGGATGTCCTCGAAGACCTCCAGGGTCTCCTTCGCCTCCGGCTTGCCGATGACGATCTCGGTGCCGTTCTTGCCGCTGGTGTGGGCGGGTTTGACCAGGTCCGCCTCCTTGGCCGCCTCCCAGCCGGTGGGCTCGTTCGCCTTCATGATCCCGAAGCCGATGCCGCCGGCTATGACCAGGACACCGACCACCGAGCCCGCCACCACGAGCTGCCGGCGGATCTTCTCCTTCTTCTTCTGCCGCTCGCGCTCGGCACGGATCCGCTCGCGGGCCGCCTGCTTGCTCGCCTGGCTGTTGCGGTCGCTCATGGTGCTTACCGACTCCCTGTCCCCAGTGACCCGTGCCCGGCGGCGCGCGGTCCGCTTCGTGCGGAGTCTGCCATGAGCACGGCGATCTGCCGGGTCAAGATTTGGCATCGGCGTACGACGGAGCCCCGGACCGGAAGACCGGCCCGGGGCTCCGCGAAGGGCGGCGGGTCAGCCCTTCATCGCCTTGTCGACATCGGCGTTGAACGCGTCCGGCGTGGACGGGGCGACCTTGCCGTTCGCGGAGTCGGTGCCCAGCACCGTGTCGTCCATCTTCACCGTCGGGGTGCTCTTGACGTCCTTGAAGCCGTTGAAGGCCTCGGACATCTCCATCGCCCAGCGGTTGTACGTACCGGCCTTCACCGCGTCCTGGAACGTGGCGTTGCCCTTCAGGGCGGGCACCGTGTCGGCGATCTTGAGCAGATAGTCGTTGTCGGCGAACTTGTCCTGCCGCTCGTCGGGGTGGAACTCCTTCGAGAACAGCGCCTCCTTGTACTTCAGGAACGCGTCCGGGCTCACGTTGAGCGCGGCGCCCATCGCGCTGAGCGCGTTCTTGGAGCCGGTGCCCTGGAGGTTGTTGTCCAGGAAGGTGCCGAGGTGGATGGAGGCCTTGTACTTGCCGTCCTTGAGGTCCTTCTGGATCGTCTCGCCGACGTTCTGCTCGAAGCCCGCGCAGCCCGGGCAGCGGGCGTCCTCGAAGAGCGACAGCGTGTGCTTGGCGTCCTTCTTGCCGACGATGATCTCCGTGCCGTTCTTGCCGGAGGTGTTGGCCGGCTGGACCAGCTTGGCGCTCGCCGCGTCGGACCACTTGGCGGAGCCGCCGCCGGAGTCGCCGCCGCCCGAGTTGGCCACGGCGACGCCGATGCCGCCCGCGACGGCCAGCACGGCGACGATCGAACCGCCGACGGTCAGCTGCCGGCGGATCTTCTCCTTCTTCTTCTGCCGCTCGCGCTCGACGCGCAGCCGCTCGCGGGCTGCCTGCTTGTTGGCCTGGCTGTTGCGGTTGCTCATGACTGTCCTGCTCCTGGGAAAGGTGTGAACGGGTGCCTGTCCAGAGGCCGCGGCCCGAAGGCTACGCGGCGAGGGAACAGGGCGGTCCACGCCGTACGACGCAGTGCACGAGCAGCGGGACGGCCCGCGGGGCCGGCTCCGTACGCGCGGTACGGGCGGCCCGGCGGTGCGGCACGGGCAGCGCCCGGACGACCGCCACCGCCAGCAGCAGCGGCCGGAACGCGAACGCCGTCACCGCCCCCAGCAGCTGGGCCAGCGCCGCCTCGCCCCGCCGCAGCCAGGCCGCCGCGAGCAGCCCGACGGCGACGTGCACGGCGAGCAGCAGCAGCCAGGTCGCGGCAGGGGTCCGGTCCTGCGGCGACAGGTGCGCCAGGGGCGTGCCCACGTCACCGCCGCCGCACAGCAGATCCACGCCCAGGGACCGCAGCGGCCCGGTGACCGGGCCGCCGGCCCGCCCGTAACAGGTGTGCTGGCCGGCGCTGAAGACCGTGTCGGCGGCCAGCTCCAGCGGTACGAGCAGGGCGGCGATGCGCCAGTAGCCGCGCTCCCGGCCGGCCAGCGCGTACGCGACGGCGAAGACGGCGGCCGACAGGGCGGCGACGGTGGTCAACGGCAGCGGCATCCGGGACAGCAGCACATGACCCGCGGCGGACAGCGTCACGCACAGCGCCGTGAAGAGCGCTGCGCGCAGTGCCCGCAGGTGTGCCGCCGAGATGTCCATTGCAGCGAGTCTGCCATGGTCCGGTGTAAGCGGGCACTAAGAGGCGTGAACTCGTCGCCTGTGCGCCCTCTCACCCGGTGGCGCGGCTCACAGGCCGGGAATGCGGCCGTTGCGGAAGAGATCCACGAACGTCTGGTGATCGGCGCGGGCCCGGGCGCCGTACGCGTGCGCGAAGTCCACCAGCAGCCGGCCAAAACCGTCCTCGTCGGCGGCGATGGCCGCGTCGATGGCGCGCTCGGTGGAGAACGGCACCAGGGAGTGGCCGCTCTCGTCGTCCGCCGCGGCGTGCATCGTCGCGGTCGCCCGGCCCAGGTCCGCGACGACCGCCGCGATCTCCGCCAGGTCGTCGATGTCCGACCAGTCCAGATCGACCGCGTACGGGGAGATCTCGGCCACCAGCTGGCCGGCGCCGTCCAGCTCGGTCCAGCCCAGCCACGGGTCGGCGTGGTCCTGGAGGGCCCGCTGCGAGATCACCGTGCGGTGCCCTTCGTGCTGGAAGTAGCCGCGCACCCGCGGGTCGGTGATGTGCCGGGAGACCGCCGGGGTCTGCGCCTGCTTCATGTAGATCACGACGTCGTTCTCCAGCGCGTCGCTGTTGCCCTCCAGCAGGATGTTGTACGAGGGCAGGCCCGCCGACCCGATGCCGATGCCGCGGCGGCCCACCACGTCCTTGACGCGGTAGGAGTCCGGGCGAGTCAGGCTGGACTCGGGCAGCGTCTCCAGATAGCCGTCGAAGGCCGCCAGGACCTTGTAGCGGGTCGCGGCGTCCAGCTCGACCGTGCCGCCGCCCGCGGTGAAGCGGCGCTCGAAGTCGCGGATCTCGGTCATCGAGTCCAGCAGGCCGAAGCGGGTCAGCGAGCGGGCCATCCGCAGCGCGCCCAGCAGCGGCCCCTCGGCCGTGTCCAGGGTGAACGGCGGCACGTCGTCGTCCTTGGCGCCGGTGGCCAGGGCGTGGATGCGCTCGCGGTAGGCGGTGGCGTAGATCCCCACCAGCTCGCTGATCTGCTCGTCGCTCAGCGCCTTCGCGTAGCCGATCAGGGCGACGGAGGCGGCGAAGCGCTTGAGGTCCCAGGTGAAGGGGCCGACGTACGCCTCGTCGAAGTCGTTGACGTTGAAGATCAGCCGGCCGGTGGCGTCCATGTACGTGCCGAAGTTCTCGGCGTGCAGATCGCCGTGGATCCACACCTGGCCCGTGCGCTCGTCCTCGTACGGACCGCTGCCCGGGCCGCCGTCCCGGGTGTGGAGGTCGTGGTAGAAGAGGCAGGCCGTGCCCCGGTAGAAGGCGAAGGCGGAGGCGGCCATCTTCCGGAATTTGACGCGGAAGGCCGCCGGGTCGGCGGCGAGCAGCTGGCCGAAGGCGGTGTCGAAGACGGCGAGGATCTCCTCGCCGCGCTGAGCGGCGTCCGGCGCCGGGACGAGCTGGGACGACATCGCGGGTGCCTCCTGAGGCAGGTGCTGCAGACGGTTGTGCCGCCTCTTCCAACGGCCGAGGCTACTCACGAGTGCCCGCCCGTCGCCCCTCGTGGAGGCGCTGCGCGCCGGGGTCCGCTCTCCGCCCGTCGCCCGGCCCCGGCCGGGCCGCCGTCCCCGTCAGGTTGTCGGTCGGGGGTCGTAGACTTCACAACCGTCCCCGTTCCCGCCGCCGCGGCCCGGCCCCCTCGGCCGAGGCGCCGGCGTGCCCGCAGTACCCAGTCTCCGGAGGTCTTCCGCCGTGGCCAAGCCGCCCTTCACGCACCTGCACGTGCACACCCAGTACTCGCTGCTGGACGGCGCCGCGCGGCTGAAGGACATGTTCGAGGCGTGCAACGAGATGGGGATGACCCACATCGCCATGTCCGACCACGGCAACCTCCACGGCGCCTACGACTTCTTCCACTCCGCCCAGAAGGCCGGCGTCACGCCGATCATCGGTATCGAGGCGTACGTGGCGCCCGAGTCGCGGCGCACCAAGCGCAAGATCCAGTGGGGCCAGCCGCACCAGAAGCGCGACGACGTCTCCGGTTCCGGTGGTTACACCCACAAGACGATCTGGGCGGCGAACAGCACCGGCCTGCACAACCTCTTCAAGCTCTCCTCCGACGCGTACAAGGAGGGCTGGCTCCAGAAGTGGCCCCGGATGGACAAGGAGACGATCTCCCAGTGGTCCGAGGGGCTGATCGCCTCCACCGGCTGTCCCTCCGGTGAGCTGCAGACCCGGCTGCGCCTCGGCCAGTTCGACGAGGCCCTGAAGGCCGCCTCCGAGTACCAGGACATCTTCGGCAAGGACCGCTATTTCCTGGAGCTGATGGACCACGGCATCGAGATCGAGCGCCGGGTCCGCGACGGCCTGCTGGAGATCGGCAAGAAGCTCGGCATCCCGCCGCTGGTCACCAACGACTCGCACTACACCTACGCGCACGAGGCGAGCGCCCACGACGCCCTGCTGTGTATCCAGACCGGCAAGAACCTCTCGGACCCCGACCGCTTCCGGTTCGACGGCACCGGCTACTACCTGAAGTCCACGGACGAGATGTACGCCATCGACTCCTCGGACGCCTGGCAGGAGGGCTGCCGCAACACCCTCCTGGTCGCCGAGCAGATCGACACCACCGGCATGTTCGAGAAGCGCGACCTGATGCCGAAGTTCGACATCCCGGAGGGCTACACCGAGGTCACCTGGTTCAAGGAGGAGGTGCGGCGCGGCATGGCCCGCCGCTACCCCGACGGGGTCCCCGAGGACCGGCAGCGGCAGGCCGAGTACGAGATGGACATCATCCTGCAGATGGGGTTCCCGGGGTACTTCCTCGTGGTCGCGGACTTCATCATGTGGGCGAAGAACAACGGCATCGCGGTGGGCCCGGGCCGAGGTTCCGCGGCCGGCTCGATCGTCGCGTACGCCATGGGCATCACCGACCTCGACCCGATCACCCACGGACTGATCTTCGAGCGGTTCCTCAACCCCGAGCGCGTCTCCATGCCCGATGTCGACATCGACTTCGACGAGCGCCGGCGCGTCGAGGTGATCCGGTACGTCACGGAGAAGTACGGCGCCGACAAGGTCGCCATGATCGGTACGTACGGCAAGATCAAGGCCAAGAACGCGATCAAGGACTCGGCCCGTGTGCTGGGCTACCCGTACGCCATGGGCGACCGGCTCACCAAGGCCATGCCCGCCGACGTCCTCGGCAAGGGCATCGACCTCTCCGGCATCACCGATCCCCAGCACCCGCGCTACAGCGAGGCCGGCGAGATCCGGGGGATGTACGAGAACGAGCCGGACGTGAAGAAGGTCATCGACACCGCCAAGGGTGTGGAGGGCCTGGTCCGGCAGATGGGCGTGCACGCGGCCGGCGTGATCATGTCCAGCGAGCCGATCGTCGACCACGCCCCGCTGTGGACGCGGCACACCGACGGCGTGACCATCACGCAGTGGGACTACCCGCAGTGCGAGTCGCTCGGCCTGCTGAAGATGGACTTCCTGGGCCTGCGCAACCTCACCATCATGGACGACGCCGTCAAGATGGTGGAGGCGAACAAGGGCAAGAAGCTGGAGCTCCTGGAGCTCCCGCTGGACGACCCCAAGACCTATGAGCTGCTCTGCCGCGGAGACACCCTCGGCGTCTTCCAGTTCGACGGCGGCCCGATGCGTTCGCTGCTGCGCCAGATGCAGCCCGACAACTTCGAGGACATTTCCGCCGTGTCGGCCCTGTACCGACCGGGTCCGATGGGCATGAACTCGCACATCAACTACGCGGAGCGCAAGAACGGCCGCCAGGAGATCACGCCGATCCACAAGGAGCTGGAGGAGCCGCTCAAGGAGGTCCTGGGCCTGACCTACGGCCTGATCGTCTACCAGGAGCAGGTCCAGAAGGCCGCCCAGATCGTCGCCGGGTACTCCTCGGCGAGGCCGACGTCCTGCGCCGCGTGATGGGCAAGAAGAAGCCCGAGGAGCTGGAGAAGAACTTCGTCCTCTTCCAGGCCGGTGCCCGGAAGAACGGCTTCAGCGACGAGGCGATCCAGGCCCTGTGGGACGTCCTGGTCCCGTTCGCCGGCTACGCGTTCAACAAGGCGCACTCCTCCGCCTACGGGCTCGTCACGTACTGGACCGCCTACCTCAAGGCGAACTACCCGGCGGAGTACATGTCCGCGCTGCTCACCTCGGTGCGCGACGACAAGGACAAGTCGGCGGTCTACCTGAACGAGTGCCGCCGGATGGGCATCAAGGTGCTCCCGCCGAACGTGAACGAGTCGCTGGCGAACTTCGCCGCCCAGGGCGACGACGTGATCCTCTTCGGCCTGACCGCCGTCCGCAACGTCGGCCAGAACGTGGTGGACTCGATCATCCGCTGCCGCAAGGCCAAGGGGAAGTACACCTCCTTCCCCGACTACCTCGACAAGGTCGAGGCGGTCGTGTGCAACAAGCGCACCACCGAGTCCCTGATCAAGGCGGGCGCCTTCGACGAGATGGGGCACACCCGCAAGGGCCTGACCGCGCACTACGAACCCATGATCGACAACGTGGTGCAGGTCAAGCGCAAGGAGGCCGAGGGACAGTTCGACCTCTTCGGCGGGATGGGCGACGACACCGCCGACGACGGCCCCGGCTTCGGCCTGGACATCGAGTTCTCGGACATCGAGTGGGACAAGACGTACCTGCTCGCCCAGGAACGCGAGATGCTCGGGCTGTACGTCTCCGACCACCCCCTGTTCGGCCTGGAGCACGTGCTGTCCGACAAGGCGGACGCGGCGATCTCCCAGCTGACCGGCGGTGACTATTCGGACGGCTCGATCGTCACCATCGGCGGCATCATCTCCGGCCTCCAGCGCAAGATGACCAAGCAGGGCAACGCCTGGGCCATCGCCACCGTCGAGGACCTGGCCGGTTCCATCGAGTGCATGTTCTTCCCGGCCACCTACCAGCTGGTCTCCACCCAACTCGTCGAGGACACCGTCGTCTTCGTCAAGGGGCGCCTGGACAAGCGCGAGGACATCCCGCGGCTGGTCGCCATGGAGATGATGGTCCCCGACCTCTCGGAGGCCGGCGCCAACGCCCCCGTGACGATCACGATCCCCACGGTCAAGGTCACTCCGCCGCTGGTGGAGAAGCTGGGCGAGGTCCTCACCAGCCACCGCGGATCGACCGAGGTGCGGATCAAGCTCCAGGGGACGCGCAAGACGACGGTGCTCCGGCTGGACCGGCACCGGGTGACACCGGACCCGTCGCTCTTCGGCGACCTGAAGGTGCTGCTGGGACCGTCCTGCCTGGCGGGCTGAGCCGTGCGCGGTGCCCGGGGCTCCGGCTCCGGGCACCGCGCTTTCGCGAGCGTGCGACTTTGTACAACCGCGAAACTCATTTGCCCAACCGGTGCGAAGTCATGGCGTAAACCGGACATCTACGCGAGTAGCGTTCCCGGCAGGAACGAACATTCGCGTGAGGGATGGTTTCGCCGATGAACGCAGCAGTGATCAGCAAGGCCGTTTTTCTTCTCAGGGACGCCCACCTCTCGCCCCTACAGGCCCGCCGCGGCCTGGCCGCCTACTTCCCGGGCCTGGGCATGACCGACCGGGTACGGCACGTCCAGGCCGCCTACGACATCGTCAACGGCGGCCGGCCGGGACCCCGGGCCAAGGCGTCCGACCTGACGCAGCCCCGCTACTTCGCGGCGGCCCACGAACGGCACGGCTTCACGGACTGAATCCGGAAGGCCGCCGGAGCGCAGACGGCGCACAGCGCGCAAGAGGGGCGCACCCCACACGGGTGCGCCCCTCTACTGCTGTACGGCGAAGGTCAGTTGTGACCAAAACGGCGCTCGTGCTTACGGGCAACGTCGCGCGGGGTCGCGTCCACGGGCTGGGCCGACGTCTGGGCCTCCATCGCCGACCGCTCGGCGTCCTGCCGGTTGCGCTCGGTGGTCTGAGCGCCCTTCTGCTGCTGATTACGGTCGCGATTCTTGTTCTTGGCCATGACCGTGCCTCCTGAGGGGGATCCTGGGATCGGGGCCGTGACCAGGCTTACACGGGCCATTGATGCGCGCATTTCGGGCAATTACCGTGCGTAATGCACCGTGTCGTGTGCGGTGTTCGCCCTGGATGCCGAATCCGCCACGCCGATGATCGAGTTCGGGCAGTTAACCCCCGTACGGTCGGGCAGACTCGAAGGTAAAGCGGGAGAAAACCTCGTGCCACAGGCCGAGCCGGGGGCGTCCGACTTCAGCACCTCAGGGAAGAGGGTGGAACGTGGATCGCTGCGTCGTCCTGGTGGACGCCGGATACTTGCTGGGCGCCGCCGCGAGCCTGCTCGCCGGAGAACCCACCCGGTCCCGGATCACCGTAGATCACGCCGCCCTCATCCAGGGCCTGCGCCAGCGCGCCGAAGCCGACACCGAGCGGCCGCTGCTGCGCATCTACTGGTTCGACGGCGCGCCCGACCGCGTGCCGCAGCCCGAGCACCGGCGGCTGCGCGTCATGCCCCGGGTCACCGTCCGGCTCGGCGCGCTGACCCGCAGCGACGGCCGCTGGGCGCAGAAGGGGGTCGACGCCGCGATGCACGCGGAGTTGACCGAACTGGCCCGTAACCGCGCCTGCTCCGACATCGTCCTGGTCACTGGCGACGGCGACCTGCTGCCCGGCCTGATGTCGGCCAAGGAGCACGGCGTCGCCGTGCACCTGTGGGCGGTGCAGGCCGCCGACGGTGACTACAACCAGTCGGAGGACCTCGTCGCCGAGGCGGACGAGCGGCGGGTGCTCGACCGCGCGTGGATCACCCGCGCGGTACGGCTGAAGGAGCTCGGCGGCCCCTGCGCGCCGCCGCCCGTACCGCGGCCCGAGATCGCCGCCATCCTCTCGGCGCCGCTGCCCGAGTCCGCCGTCGCGGCCGCCGCGGCCGCGGCCTCCGCCGCACACGACGCCGAGCGGGCCGCCGCCCGTGAGCGCAACGGCGCGAACGGAACGGCGCGCCCGACACCCGCGCCCGCGGAGCGGACCGGCCCCACGGGCCCCTGCGACCGGCCGGGGACCGCCGCCGAACGGGACGGCGAAGGCGGCGCGGCGGGCGGCAGGGGCACACCGGTCCCCACCCCGAAGGACCTCGCCGACCTGAACCGCGGTCCCGGCGCCGGACCGGGCGGGTCCGCCGCGGCCCCGGCGCCCGTGCCGAGCGCGACGCTGCGCTGGTCCTCGGACAAGGGCTGGGTCGAGCGCGGCGGCCCGGTGGGAGAACCGCCCGAAACCGCCTCGCTCCCGACCCTCGCCCAGCTCACCAGCGCCGAGCAGCGCTGGGCCGACCGGGAGGAGGACATCACGGCCGTCAGCGGCGACCCGTTCGAAGTGGGCCAGGTCTTCGCCCGCCGCTGGACGGAACGGCTCTCCGACACGGCCCATCTCCAGCAGATCTCCACGGAGTACCCCCGCATCCCGCACCGCATCGACGGCGAACTTCTCCGCTATGCCGCCCGCTTCGGCCTGCTCGCCCACAAGGACGACCAGATCGACGAGCACGACCGCTATGCGATTCGCGCCGGATTCTGGCGCGAAGTCGACCTTCGGACGGCGGCGTCGCACGTGTCGGCGGGGGAGTAGGGGCCCGGCGGGGGCGTCCCGGGTACGGGAGCCACCGCGCGTCGCCCGGTCCCGGCCGGTGGGGCGGGCGCCGGTCACCCGGGTGGGCGCCTCGCCCGGTGGCGGTGCTCGGGCCCTCTCGGCGGGCGCGGCAGCCACCGCCCGGCGGGAGGTGGTGCGCCGCTGAGCGCCGGGTCGGCCGGGGCGGTGCGGCCGCCGCGCGCAGGGGGTGCGGACAGCCGTGGCCTCGGCAGCGCGTACGCTCGTTGCTCGTGAGGATGGGTGCGAAGCGGGTGGAGTGCGGCGAGCCGGTGTGTGCCGTGCGCGACCTGGTCAAGACGTACCCCGCGGTACGCGGGCGGCGGGGAGCGGTGGGGGCGCCGGCCGTACGGGCCAGTGACGGGATCAGCTTGGACGTGCGCCAGGGGAGATCTTCGGGCTGCTCGGGCCGAACGGAGCCGGCAAGTCGACGCTGGTCCGGCAGCTCACCGGGCTGCTGCGCCCCGACTCCGGCAGTGTCACCGTGCTGGGCCACGACCTCGTCCGCCACCCGGAGCGCGCCGCCCGTCTGCTCGGCTACCTGGGCCAGGAGTCCAGCGCCCTGGACGAGATGACGGTCGCCCTCGCCGTGGAGACCACCGGCCGGCTGCGTGGCCTGCCGGCCCGGGAGGCCCGCGCCGAGCGCGACGCCGTCGTGGAGGAACTGGGGCTCGGCGACATCGCCGGGCGCCCCCTCAAGCGGCTCTCCGGGGGCCAGCGCCGCCTCGCGTGCTTCGCCGCCGTCCTGGTCGGCGAGCGGCCGCTGCTGGTCCTGGACGAGCCGACCACCGGCATGGACCCGGTGGCGCGCCGCGCCGTCTGGGCCGCCGTGGACCGGCGCCGGGCGGAACGCGGCGCCACCGTGCTGCTCGTCACCCACAACGTCATCGAGGCGGAGAGCGTCCTGGACCGGGTCGCGGTGATCGACCGGGGCAAGGTCATCGCCTGCGACACGCCCGGCGGGCTGAAGGACCTGGTGGGCGAAGAGGTCCGGCTGGAGCTGGTGTGGCGGGAGCGGGCGCCGCTGGACGTGCCCGAGGTGGCCGCCCTGGGCGAGACCGCACGGACCAACGGACGGCGCTGGACCCTGCGGCTGGCCCCGGACCGGGCGCGGGAGGCGGTGGCCGCCGTGACGGCCGGCCCGGCCTTCGCCGCGCTGGACGACTTCACGCTCGCGACGCCGAGCCTGGAAGATGTGTATCTCGCGCTGGGGGGCCGTACGGAGGAAGGCTTGGTGAAGGCGTGAGCGTGGTTCCCGCGGAGGCGCAGGCGAAGGCGGCGGAGCAGGCGGAGACGACGGCGGAGACGGAGACGACGGCGGAGACGGGGACGCGGGCACGGACGGCGGCACCGGCCGCGGCTGGGCCGGAGAGCGCTTCCGGGCCTGCCGCCGGACCGGAGAGCGCTGTCGCGCCGCCCCCGGACCCGGACACCCCGTCCGCCGCGCCCCTGGCGCCCGCCGCCCGTCTGCTGCCCGCGCTCGCCGCCGTGTACCGGGCCCAGCTGTCCCGGGCCCGGGTCGCCCGGATCCCGCTGCTGTTCGTGGCCACCTTCCAGTCCGTCGGGATCATGGTCCTGATGCGCGGTGTGGTCGACGGCGGCGACGCCGCGCGGGCCGTCGTCGCCGGCTCCAGCGTGCTGGTCGTGGCGTTCGTGGCGCTGAACCTGCTGGCCCAGTACTTCGGGCAGCTGCGTGCCAGCGGCGGACTCGACCACTACGCCACGCTGCCGGTGCCGCCCGCCGCCGTGGTGCTCGGCGCGGCCGCCGCGTACGCCTCGTTCACCGCGCCGGGGACCGTGGTCACGGCCGTGACCGGCTGTCTGCTGTTCCAGCTGCCGATGACCAACCTCTGGGTGCTGATCGCGGTGATCCCGCTGGCCGGAGCGGCCCTCGCCGGGCTCGGCGCGGCACTGGGACTGCTCGCGCCGCGACCGGAACTGGCCACACTCTGCGGCCAGTTGGGCATGTCGGCGGCCCTGCTGCTGGGTGTGCTGCCGGCCGCCCGGCTGCCCGTGCCGATCTCGTACGCACGGGACCTGCTGCCGTCGACGTACGGGGTCGAGGCCCTGGCGCGCGGGTTCGATGCCCGTCCCGACTGGCTGGCGGTCCTCGTGGACCTGGGGATCTGTGCGGCGGTCGGCGTGCTGTCACTGGCCGTGGCGACGTGGGCGTACCGCCGGGCGGCCGTACGGTGACGGACCCGGCGGACGGCCCGGTGGGGCGCGGGGCCTCCGGCGGTCCCGCCGACGGTGCCGGGCAGACCGGCCGGAACCGGCCGCGCAGCCGTCCTGCCGACAGCGGCACCGCATCCACCTGGCACGATGACAGGGTGACCGCACCGCAGACGCCGCAGCCGCACGAGAACCAGCCGCACGACAACCGGGCGACCGAGCAGACGTACAACCCCTGGGCCGGTGCGTCCGGGGCGACGTCCGGCCATCCGACCTCCGGGGGTCCGCCGTGCAGGACCGGGCCGAGTTCCGCCGTGAACTGCTGGAGGCCGCGCTGATCGCGCTCGTGGTGACGGTGTTCGGCGTACTGCTGGGCGCCCTGTGGGCGTGGCTGGCGCCGCACGTCCCGCTGATCGCGGACGGCAGCGGCAACGTCTACCTCAAGAACATCGAGGGCGAGGAGGCCATCGGCGGGGACGGCACGTTCATCCTGCTGGCCCTCGGCTTCGGCGTGGTGTGCGCGGCGGGCGCGTTCCTCTTCCGCCGGGGCGGGGGCATCCCGCTGGTGGTGGCGCTGGTGGTGGGCGGACTGCTCGGCTCCGTGGTGGCCTGGCGGTTCGGCATCTGGCTGGGCCCGACGTCGGACCTGGCGGAACTCGCGAAGGAGGCCGGCAAGGGCGTCCCGTTCGACGCGCCGCTGCGCCTCCAGGCCAAGGGCGCGCTGATCGCCTGGCCGGCCGGCGCCATGATCGCGCATCTGCTGCTGACCGGACTCTTCGGCCCCCGCGACCCGGAGCCGCCGCAGCCGGAGTGGTACCCCGGAGGGCAGCAGAGCCCGCAGACCCCGCCGCCTTCGGACAGCTGACGGCTGACGGGGTCGCACCGCGCGTCGGGTCCGTCCGCTCTCTCAGGCGGGCCGGCGCCCGTGGTTGGCCTTGCCCTTCTTGATGCGCCACTTCCGCTTACGGGTCTTCTTCGACATGGGCGTACCTCCTCCACGGGTCGTAGCGGAGGACGGGGCAGGCGTAAAGGCCCGGCGTCGTGACGGGCGGGGCGTACGGGGTACATCCGGCCGCGCGCGGCACGGGGTACGGCGCGCGGGGCACTCCAAGGCGCCCCGGCAGCCCCAGATGCCCCGGCATCGAGGCACCCTGGCTCGCGGCGCACGCGTACCGGGCAGCGCCGGGCCCTTCCCCTCAGCCGCGCGCGATCTCCGCGAGCGTCGCCTCCGTGAGCTGCTGGAGATCGGCGGGGGCCAGCTCGACCTCCAGGCCGCGGCGACCGGCGGACACGCACACCGTCCCGTGCGCGGCCGCCGACGCGTCGAGCACCGTACGCAGGCGCTTGCGCTGGCCGAGCGGGGAGATGCCGCCGCGTACGTAGCCGGTGCTGCGTTCCGCGGCGGCCGGGTCGGCCATCGTGGCCCGCTTGCCGCCGGCCGCGGCGGCCAGTGCCTTGAGGTCGAGGGAGCCGGAGACCGGTACGACGGCGACGGTCAGCGCGCCGTCCACCTCGGCGAGGAGCGTCTTGAAGACCTGGTCGGGGGAGACCCCGAGCGCTTCGGCGGCCTCCTCGCCGTACGAGGCGGCGGCCGGGTCGTGCTCGTACGCGTGGAGGGTGAAGTCGACGCCCGCCTCGGTGAGGGCGACCGTCGCCGGGGTGCCGCCGGCGCCGGCCGGCTGCTTCCCGTTCTTCGGCTGCTTGGTCCGCTTCGGCTTCTTGGACATGATCGTCGCGCCTCGGCTCGCTCGTAAGTCGTCGGTAGGGGTAGGGGTACGGGTGCGGGGCGGTGCCCGCGTGCTCAGTTGGGGCTGGTCGGGTGGCGGGTCAGGTCCACCGCGGGCAGCGACGGGAGCTTACCGATCACCGCGGTCTCCTGGCGAAGGAGTTTCAGCTCCTGCGTGAGCCGGGCCGCGACGTCCGGCGCCTCCAGGAGCCGCTGCTTGGCCGGGATGTCGAGCACGGCGGCGGCCGCCACCAGGTACGACAGCACCGACGGCTCGCCGGGCAGGTCCTGGCCGCCGGCGAGGGTGCGCTCGTTCGCCCAGGCCAGCCGCTTCTGGTAGGTGCGGAAGGCCCGTACGACACCGGAGGCCAGCGCGCCGGCGCCCTCGCCCTCGGTCTCCGCCAGCTCCTCCACCTCGCCCATCAAGTACGGGCCCGAGGCGTCCACCGACAGCAGCGTGAAGCGGGTGGTGCCGGTGGCCAGTACCTCATACCCGGAGGCGTCGGGCCCGGCGCCGGGGAGAGCGCCGCCTCGGCCGTGGCCTCGGTACCTTCGTCGGGGGCGAGGGCCGAGCCGGGGGCGCCGCTCTTCTCGCGGATGGTGGCCGCGTCGGCCACGCAGCCCACGGTGTGGAAGGCGCTGATCGGGTCGGGGCCGAAGCCGGCACCCGGACCGTCGGCGGGCAGCGCGGTGCTGTCCGGCAGACCGGGGGCGGAGGGCGCCACCTCGCGGCCGTCGCGGATCGCGACGACGCCGAAACGGCGTTCGTCTTCGGGCAGGGCGAGGAGGTCGCGCATCATCGCCCGGTACCGCGCCTCGAAGACGTTGAGCGGGAGGACGAGTCCCGGGAACAACACCGAGTTCAGCGGGAAGAGCGGTAGGCGCACGGAGGTCACAGCCCGTAAGCCTAGAGCCTGCGGAGACGGGAGTGGTTCGCGGCCCGCGATCCGGGACGCGCGGGGAAGGGCGGAGCGGCCCCTCTTCCGGCGGCGTACGGCCCCGGACCGGCTCCGCGCAGGTTCCGGAGCCCGGCCCGTCCGCGCGCCCCCACGCGCTCCCGCGCCCGCCCGCCGCAGGCGTGACGCGCCCGCTCCAGCGGCAGTGACGCGCCTGCCGTGACCCGCCCGCCGCAGCACCCCCGGCTACTGCCGTCGCAGCAACCGTGACGCGCCCGCCGCGACCGTCGTCGCCAGGACCCACCCGGCCAGGATCATCACCGCGGCGACCCACTGGGAGCCGCCGTCCGGTTTCCACGACGAGCCCTGGTAGAGGTCGATCACCGGCAGCAGCAGGTCGAGGGAGTAGAGGTACGGGTTCCAGGGCGGCGCCTCGCCGGGCTTGAGGGCCGGGGGCGGGGACTGGGCGAAGTACACCGTGCCGAGGGCCCACAGGATCGCCATCCACACCGCGGCCCGCCCGGGCCGGTAGCCGTACGCCACCGTCCAGTCCTGGAGGAAGCCCCACAGCTTGGCGGCCATCGGCAGCGTCTCGCGCCGCCGCCGCTGCTTGGCGAGCAGCACCTCGCGCGCGTCGGAGTCCTCACCGCCGCTGCGCAGCGCGGTGGCAAGCATCTCGTACGGCTCCGGCGCGTACTCCGGCGTGGCGGCAGCCACCCACTCCAGCCGCCGGGACAGCGGGAAGTGGCCGCGCGGGATGAGCGTCTCGTAGTTGAAGCCCGCCATCCACAGGCCGCCGAGGCCGGGCCAGCTCGCCGCCTTGTCGACCAGGTTGACGACCCGCGCGCCGGAGAGGATGACCCGTCCGCGCTGCGGCCGCTCGCCCAGGAAGCGCAGCTCCGGCGTCTGGATGCGGCGCAGCGACAGCTCCTGGTCGGCCTCCATGATGAAGCGGGCCTGTTCGAAGTCGACGGCGTCGCCGAAGCGCCCGTCGTCCAGCCGCATCCCGCCCTCGCACTCGAAGCGCTGCATACGGGTGCCGCGGGTGGGGGTGTGGGCGATGCCGTACGGGGGTGTGGCGGTGGTGCTGGAGAACGGCGAGCTGGCCAGGCCGGCGCCGGTCAGGTACAGGGTGCGCTCGACCGTCATCTGGGGGGCGTTCAGGGCGCGCCGCCCGTACGGGTTGCTCAGCCGGCTGCCGCGCAGGCTCAGCGACACTCCGATGGTGGCGCCGCGCAGCGACAGCTCGCCGTAGGACTCCATCATCTCGGCCTGGAGGTCCTGGGCGACGGTGAGCCCGTCCGCCATCACCGAGCGGCCCTGCCGGTCCTTGTGCACCACCGTCTGGTTGAGCAGCAGGTCCGTACCGATGTGCGCGTCCGTCAGGCGGATGCCGGAGCGGACGACGCAGCGCGGCAGGTGCAGGTCGCCTTCGGTGTGCAGCCGGGCCGCCTCGACCCGGGGGATCGCGCAGCCGACCATCCGCAGGGTGGTGAAGCGGCTCTCGGGCAGCACGACCTCGTTCTGGAAGCGGCAGTCGCGCAGCTCCACGAATGGCTTGATCGTGCCGCCCGCGAGGTCGAGAGTGTCGGTGATGTACGCGCCTGCCAGTTTCAGCGCGGAGACCCGTCCGGGCTGTGCGGGCGGTCCTTCCAGCAGCAGGAGCGCGACGATCCGGGCGCGCACCCGCCGCTCCGGGCCCCACCGGAACTGCCCGTGCGGGTCGTCCCTGGCCGGATCGCCGGTGCGCAGGTCACAAGTGCTGCCGTTGCGGAACGCCTGCCACAGGCTCCACTCGGCAGGGTTCAGCATCAGCGCCGCGGGTGCGTCGCCCTCCTCCGGCGTGGCCACCGTGCCTTCCCCCTTTCCCCGCTCCCCCGAGCGGGTCCGTACGGTCCCGCGTGTGCGGGGCCCGCGTCCAACCGTTTCCGCGCGCCGCCTGTCCGTCCGCCGGGCGTGCGGCGTGCCGCCGTGCGGGCCGGACCGGCCCCGGGAGCCGCTTCCGTGCCCCGTCCCCCGTGTGTCCGCCCCGTCACGCCGCGGCCCGTACGCCCGTACGAACCCCATGCCCGCTACGTGACCGCCTGAACACGCGCGGTGAGGATCACTTCGAGACGGTCTTGCGGCCGGCCGGACCCGCGGCCGCGCGACCGGGCCCCGGCGCGGCCCCCGGCGCCGTCTCGGCACGCCCCGACGCGACCCCGACACCGCCCCGGTCCGTTCCGGTACCGCGCCTCACCGACCGAGCTGTGTATCACCGACCGATACGGGCGCTCGGGCGCGGGAACGGGTCTGAGACACTGGAGGGGTGATCTCCCGAATCGATCTGCGCGGTGACGCCCTCCCCGAGGGCGGCGCCCTGCGCGACCTGCTGCCCCGTGCCGAGTTCGACGTGGAAGCCGCCCTGGAGAAGGTGCGGCCCATCTGCGAGGACGTGCGCCATCGTGGGACGGCCGCGCTGATCGAGTACGCCCATCGGTTCGACGGGGTCGCCATCGAGCGCGTACGCGTGCCCGCCGAGGCGCTTCAGCGGGCGCTCGCGGAGCTGGACCCGGCCGTCCGGGCCGCCCTGGAGGAGTCGATCCGGCGTGCCCGGATCGTCCACCGCGAGCAGCGCCGCACGGACGTCACCACCAAGGTCGTCCCCGGCGGCACGGTCACCGAGCGCTGGGTCCCGGTCGAGCGCGTCGGCCTGTATGTACCCGGTGGCCTGGCGGTTTACCCGTCCTCCGTGGTCATGAACGTGGTTCCGGCGCAGGAGGCGGGCGTCGAAGGCGTCGCCGTCACCTCCCCGCCGCAGGCGGAGTTCGGCGGCCTGCCGCACCCGACCATCCTCGCCGCCTGCGCCCTGCTCGGCGTGGACGAGGTGTACGCGGCCGGCGGCGCCCAGGCCATCGCCATGTTCGCGTACGGCACCGAGGAGTGCCGCCCGGTCAACCTGGTCACCGGCCCCGGCAACATCTACGTCGCCGCCGCCAAGCGTCTGCTCAAGGGCCGGATCGGCATCGACGCGGAGGCCGGGCCCACCGAGATCGCGGTCCTCGCGGACGCCACCGCCGACGCCGCGCACGTCGCCGCCGACCTGATCAGCCAGGCCGAGCACGACACGCTCGCGGCCGCCGTCCTGGTCACCGACTCGGCCGAACTGACCGCCGCCGTCGAGACCGAGCTGAAGACCCAGGTGGCCGCCACCAAACACACCGAGCGGATCAGCACCGCGCTGGCCGGCCGGCAGTCCGCGATCGTCCTGGTGGACGGCGTGGACGAGGGCCTGAAGGTCGTCGACGCGTACGGCGCCGAGCACTTGGAGATCCAGACCGCCGACGCGTCCGCGGTCGCCGCCCGCGTGCGCAACGCCGGCGCGATCTTCGTCGGCCCGTACGCGCCCGTCTCGCTCGGCGACTACTGCGCCGGCTCCAACCACGTCCTGCCCACCGGCGGCTGCGCCTGCCACTCCTCGGGCCTGTCCGTCCAGTCGTTCCTGCGCGGCATCCACGTCGTGGACTACAGCCGCGACGCGCTGGCCGAGGTCGCCCACCATGTGGTGACCCTCGCCGAGGCCGAGGACCTCCCGGCCCACGGCGCGGCGCTGAAGGCCAGGTTCGACTGGAAGATCCCGCAGGGCGAGTGAGCGAGCACGTGACGAAGATCGACGACCTTCCCATCCGGGACGAGCTGCGCGGCAAGTCCCCCTACGGCGCGCCGCAGCTGGACGTCCCCGTACGCCTGAACACCAACGAGAACCCGTACCCGCTGCCCGAGCCGCTGGTACGGCGGATCGCCGAGCGGGTCACCGAGGCCGCCCGCGAGCTGAACCGCTACCCCGACCGGGACGCGGTGGAGCTGCGCACCGAACTGGCCGCCTACCTGACGCGCACCGGCGGCCACCAGGTCACCGCGGCCCACGTCTGGGCCGCCAACGGCTCCAACGAGGTCATCCAGCAGCTGCTCCAGACCTTCGGCGGGCCCGGCCGCACCGCCATCGGCTTCGAGCCCTCGTACTCCATGCACGGCCTGATCTCGCGCGGCACCGGCACCGGCTGGATCTCCGGCCCGCGCAACGACGACTTCACCATCGACGTCGAGGCGGCCGTGGCGGCCATCGGCGAGCGGCGGCCCGACGTGGTCTTCGTCTGCTCGCCCAACAACCCCACCGGCACCGCCGTCGCCGCCGAAACGGTCCTCGCGCTGTACGAGGCCGCGCAGGCGGCTCGCGCGGACACCGGCGGCGCGCTGGTCGTCGTGGACGAGGCGTACGGCGAGTTCAGCCACCGCCCCTCGCTGCTCCCGCTGATCGAGGGCCGCCCCAACCTGGTCGTCTCGCGCACCATGTCCAAGGCGTTCGGCGCCGCCGGGCTGCGCCTTGGCTACCTGGCCGCCGACCCGGCCGTGGTCGACGCCGTCCAGCTCGTCCGCCTGCCGTACCACCTCTCGTCCGTCACCCAGGCCACCGCGCTCGCCGCCCTGGAGCACACCGACACGCTCCTGAAGTACGTCGACCAGCTCAAGACCGAGCGCGACCGGCTGGTGGACGAGCTGCGCGCGGCCGGCTGCGAGGTGGTCGACTCCGACGCCAACTTCGTCCAGTTCGGCTCGTTCGAGGACCAGCACGCCTTCTGGCAGGCCCTCCGCGACCACGGCGTCCTGGTCCGGGACAACGGCGTGCCGGGCTGGCTGCGGGTCACCGCGGGAACCCCCGCCGAGAACGACGCGTTCCTCGACGCGGTCCGTGCAGTACTGAAGGAGAACCGATGAACCGCGTTGGGCGCGTGGAGCGCACCACGAAGGAGACCTCGGTGCTGGTCGAGATCGATCTCGACGGCACCGGACAGGTCGAGGTGTCGACAGGCGTCGGCTTCTACGACCACATGCTCGACCAGCTCGGCCGGCACGGCCTGTTCGACCTCAAGGTCAAGACCGACGGTGACCTGCACATCGACACCCACCACACCATCGAGGACACCGCCCTCGCGCTGGGTGCCGCCTTCAAGCAGGCCCTCGGCGACAAGGTCGGCATCTACCGCTTCGGCAACTGCACCGTCCCGCTGGACGAGTCGCTGGCCCAGGTGACCGTCGACCTCTCCGGCCGCCCCTACCTGGTGCACACCGAGCCGGAGAACATCGCGCCGATGATCGGCACGTACGACACGACGATGACCCGGCACATCCTGGAGTCCTTCGTCGCGCAGGCGCAGATCGCCCTGCACGTCCACGTCCCGTACGGGCGCAACGCCCACCACATCGTGGAGTGCCAGTTCAAGGCGCTGGCCCGCGCGCTGCGCTACGCCAGCGAGCGCGACCCGCGCGCCGCCGGCATCCTCCCGTCCACCAAGGGAGCGCTGTGAACGGCCTGTCCACCGTCTTCATCGTCCTCGGTCTCTTCCTGCTCGGCGGGCTCTACTCCTTCTGGAAGCAGGGGATGGGCAAGAGCGTGCTCGTCCTGCTGGGCATCGGCTCGGCCATGTGCCTGGTCGCCGGCGTTCTCCGCCTGGATGTGTGGAATTGAGTACCGCACCCGCGAAGAGCACCGCACCCGCGAAGAAGGTCGTCGTCTTCGACTACGGCTTCGGCAACGTCCGCTCCGCCGAACGCGCCCTCGCGCACGTCGGCGCCGATGTGGAGATCACCGGTGACTACGACAAGGCGATGAACGCCGACGGCCTGCTCGTCCCCGGCGTCGGAGCCTTCGCCGCCTGCATGAAGGGCCTGCGCGAGGCCCGCGGCGACTGGGTCATCGGCCGCCGGCTGTCCGGCGGACGCCCGGTCATGGGCATCTGTGTCGGCATGCAGATCCTCTTCTCGCGCGGCATCGAGCACGGCGTGGAGACCGAGGGCCTGGACGAGTGGCCCGGCACGGTCGGCCCGCTCAAGGCCGACGTCGTCCCGCACATGGGCTGGAACACCGTCCAGGCACCGGAGGGCACGCGGCTCTTCGACGGCCTGCCCGCCGACGCCCGCTACTACTTCGTGCACTCCTACGCCGTACGCGACTGGGAGCTGGAAGTCGGCAACCCGAACATGCGCGCGCCCCAGGTCACCTGGGCCACACACGGCGAGCCGTTCGTGGCCGCCGTCGAGAACGGCCCCCTGTGGGCCACCCAGTTCCACCCCGAGAAGTCCGGCGACGCCGGCGCCCAGCTGCTGTCCAACTGGACCAAGACCCTCTAGGACCCTCCGCGATGAGCAAGCTCGAACTCCTCCCCGCCGTCGACGTCCGCGACGGCCAGGCGGTCCGCCTCGTGCACGGCGAGTCCGGCTCCGAGACGTCCTACGGCGACCCGCTCCAGGCCGCGCTGGCCTGGCAGCAGGCGGGCGCCGAGTGGCTGCACCTGGTCGACCTCGACGCGGCGTTCGGCACCGGCGACAACCGCGAGCGGATCGCCGAGGTCGCCCAGCGCATGGACATCAAGGTCGAACTCTCCGGCGGCATCCGCGACAACGCCTCCCTGGAGGCCGCGCTCGCCACCGGCTGCAAGCGCGTCAACCTCGGTACGGCCGCGCTGGAGACCCCCGAGTGGGTCGCCGAGGTCATCGCCGAGCACGGCGACAAGATCGCGGTCGGCCTGGACGTCCGCGGCACCACCCTGCGCGGCCGCGGCTGGACCCGCGACGGCGGCGACCTCTACGAGACGCTGGCCCGCCTGGACTCCGAGGGCTGCGCCCGCTACGTCGTCACCGACATCAACAAGGACGGCACCCTCCAGGGCCCCAACCTGGAGCTGCTGCGGAACGTCTGCGCCGCGACCGACAAGCCGGTCGTCGCGTCCGGCGGCGTCTCCTCCTTGACGACCTCCGGGCGATTGCCACCCTGGTACCGGAAGGCGTCGAGGGCGCGATCGTCGGTAAGGCGCTCTACGCCAAGGCGTTCACCCTGGAAGAGGCATTGGAGGCCGTTTCGTCATGACCATCGAGCGCGCGCAGACCGACAGTCCCTGGGAAGAGATCATCGGCTTCGCGCGCGCCGTGGCGGCCGGCGACCGCGTTCTGGTCGCCGGCACGATGCCACTGGTCGACGGCGTGCTGTACGGGGAGGGCGATCCGTACGAGCAGACGAAGGTCGCCTTCACCAGCGCGCTGGAGGCCCTAAAGCCGTTCGGGCTCGGGGCCGGTTCGGTCGTCCGCACCCGGATGTACCTGACCCACGCGCGGGACGTGGACGAGGCGGCCCGCGCCCACAAGGAACTCTTCGACGCCGTACGGCCCGCCACGACCCTGGTCGTGGTCTCCGGCTTCGCCGACTCGCGCGTACTGGTCGAAGTCGAACTCGAAGCATGCAGAGAGGCCACGAGCACATGACCCTGGCGGTCCGAGTCATCCCCTGCCTGGACGTGGACAACGGCCGGGTCGTCAAGGGCGTCAACTTCCAGAACCTCCGCGACGCCGGCGACCCCGTCGAGATGGCCAAGGTCTACGGCCAGGAGGGCGCCGACGAGCTGACGTTCCTGGACATCACCGCGTCCTCCGGCAACCGCGAGACCACCTACGACGTGGTCCGCCGCACCGCCGAACAGGTCTTCATCCCCCTCACCGTCGGCGGCGGCGTCCGTACCCCCGAGGACGTCGACAGACTCCTGCGCGCCGGCGCGGACAAGGTCGGCGTCAACACCGCCGCCATCGCCCGCCCCGACCTGATCCGTGAGATCGCCGAACGCTTCGGCAGTCAGGTCCTGGTCCTGTCCGTCGACGCCCGCCGCACCGAGACCGGCTCCTTCGAGGTCACCACGCACGGCGGCCGCCGCGGCACCGGCCTCGACGCCGTCGAATGGGCCCACCGCGCCGCCGAACTCGGCGCCGGCGAGATCCTCCTGAACTCCATGGACGCCGACGGCACCAAGGACGGCTACGACACCGAGATGATCGCCGCCGTCCGCGAGCACGTCACGGTCCCGGTCATCGCCAGCGGCGGCGCGGGCCGCCTGGCGGACTTCCCGCCCGCCGTCGAGGCAGGCGCCGACGCGGTGCTGGCCGCCTCCGTCTTCCACTTCGGTGAGCTGCGGATCGGCGAGGTCAAGGAGACGTTGCGGGGGGCGGGGCATCCGGTGCGGTGAGCCGGCAGCATGTGCTTCTGTTGAGCCGAGGCACTCTCCACACACTGGTGGAGAGTGCCTCGGCGCGTGTTTGCCTCTGGGGCCCACAGCAGCCGTCTTGCCTCCGAGTGACACCAAAGGAACCTGAAGGGAACTGCGAAGGGCCGGAACCCGGGCGCGTAACGGGCCTATCGGGACAGCCGCTGACCGATTCGCCCATGGTGCTTGTGTTCATGGACGGGGCCTCCATACCGTGCTGGCGTTCGGATCCCGGATGCCCACCGGAAGGACGCCCCGCCATGATGTTCTCCCCGACCGGCCGTCACCGAGCACCCCGCCGCCGCAGAGGTGCGGGGCGATTACTCACCCGCGCCTCGACCGCGGCCGCGACCCTCGCGCTGCCGGTCGTCGGCGCGTCCGTCGCCTCCGCCGCGGACGGCGGGACGTACACCGTCGCCCCCGGTGACAGCCTCTCCGGGATCGCCGCGAAGCAGGGGGTCAAGGGCGGCTGGGCGAAGCTGTACGCGAGCAATCGCTCGGCGGTCGGCGGTGATCCTGATCTGATCAAGGTCGGTACGAAACTGAAGCTCAGCGGTAAGGCCGCGACACCGCAGCGGCACGCCTCGCGCTCCGCCGCCCGGCCTTCCGTGCGCGCCGCGTCCGGCGACGCCGTGCGGCCGGTGCGCGGCGGCACCCTCACCGCCGGGTTCGGGGCCGGTGGCGGCCACTGGGCCAACGGGCACACCGGGCAGGACTTCGCCGTACCGGTCGGCACCGCCGTCCGCGCCGCCCGCGGCGGCACTGTGGTGAAGGCGGGCTGGGGCGGCGCGTACGGCTACGAGGTCGTCGTCCGGCACCACGGCGGGTCGTACACGCAGTACGCGCATCTCTCGCAGATCCGGGTGCCGGTGGGCGCCACCGTCGGCGCCGGCGAGCGCATCGGGCGGTCCGGCGCCACCGGCAACGTCACCGGACCGCATCTGCACTTCGAGGTACGGTCGACGCCCGCCTACGGGTCGGCGGTCGATCCGATGGCCTGGCTGCGCCGGCACGGCGCGTTCGACTGAGGCGAAGGGTTTCCGCGTCAGCGCCTGCCCTTGCGGGCCGCCCGTACGTACTCCCGGTTCATCTTGGTGATGCTGAACAGCGGGATGCCCTTCGGGCAGGCGGTGGCGCATTCTCCGGCCAGGGTGCAGCCGCCGAACCCTTCGTCGTCCATCTGCCCCACCATGTCGAGCACCCGGGTCTCGCGTTCCGGAGCGCCCTGCGGCAGCACGTTGAGGTGGTTGACCTTCGCCGAGGTGAACAGCATCGCCGAGCCGTTCGGGCAGGCCGCCACGCACGCGCCGCAGCCGATGCACTCCGCGTGTTCGAAGGCGAAGTCGGCGTCCGGCTTCGGTACGGGCGTGGCGTGGGCCTCGGGGGCGGCGCCGGTCGGCGCGGTGACGTAGCCGCCGGACTGGATGATCCGGTCGAAGGCGGAGCGGTCGACGACCAGGTCCCGTACGACGGGGAAGGCCGCCGCGCGCCACGGCTCGACGTCGATCGTGTCGCCGTCCCGGAAGGAGCGCATGTGCAGCTGGCAGCTGGTGGTGCGCTCCGGTCCGTGCGCCTCGCCGTTGATGACCAGGCTGCACGCGCCGCAGATGCCCTCGCGGCAGTCGTGGTCGAAGGCGACCGGGTCGTCGCCCTGGAGGATGAGTTCCTCGTTGAGGGTGTCGAGCATCTCCAGGAAGGACATGTCGGGGGAGATGCCGTCCACGTCGTAGGTGGACATGCCGCCGTCGGCGTCGGCGTCGCGCTGCCGCCAGACGCGCAGGGTGAGCTTCATGCGTAGCTCCGCTGGGTGGGGTGGACGTACTCGAAGACCAGGTCTTCCTTGTGCAGGACGGGTGCGGCGCCGGTGCCGGTGAATTCCCAGGCGGCGGCGTAGGAGAACTCCTCGTCGCGGCGCTCGGCCTCGCCGTCGGGGGTCTGCGACTCCTCGCGGAAGTGGCCGCCGCAGGACTCGGCGCGGTGCAGCGCGTCGAGGCACATCAGCTCGGCCAGCTCCAGGTAGTCGACGATGCGGTTGGCCTTCTCCAGCGACTGGTTGAACTCTTCGCCGGTGCCGGGCACCTTGATGCGGCGCCAGAACTCCTCGCGGATCTGCGGGATGCGGTCGAGCGCCTTGCGCAGGCCGGATTCCGTACGGGCCATGCCGCACAGCTCCCACATCAGCTCGCCCAGTTCGCGGTGGAAGGAGTCGGGGGTGCGGTCGCCGTCGACGGACAGCAGGAGGTTGAGCTGGTCCTCCGTCTCGGCGAGGGCTTCCTGGACGGCGGGGTGGCCGGCGGTGATCTCGTCGTGGTGCGGGTTGCGGGCCAGGTAGTCGTTGATCGTGGACGGCAGCACGAAGTAGCCGTCGGCGAGGCCCTGCATGAGGGCGGACGCGCCGAGCCGGTTGGCGCCGTGGTCGGAGAAGTTGGCCTCACCGATCGCGAACAGGCCGGGAACGGTCGTCTGGAGGTCATAATCGACCCACAGCCCGCCCATCGTGTAGTGCACGGCGGGGTAGATCCGCATCGGGACCTCGTACGGGTTCTCCGCGGTGATCCGCTCGTACATGTCGAAGAGGTTGCCGTACTTGTCCTCGACGGCCTTGCGGCCCATCCGCGCGATGGCGTCGGCGAAGTCCAGGTAGACGCCCTGGCCGCCGGGGCCGACGCCACGCCCCTCGTCGCACACGTTCTTGGCGGCGCGGGAGGCGATGTCGCGGGGGACGAGGTTGCCGAAGGAGGGGTAGATCCGCTCCAGGTAGTAGTCGCGCTCGGCTTCGGGGATCTCGGCGGGCGGCCGTGTGTCGCCCTTGGCCTTCGGGACCCAGATACGGCCGTCGTTGCGCAGCGACTCGCTCATCAGCGTCAGCTTTGACTGGTGGTCGCCGGTGCGCGGGATGCAGGTGGGGTGGATCTGGGTGAAGCAGGGGTTGGCGAAGTACGCGCCGCGCCGGTGGGCGCGCCAGATCGCGGTGGCGTTGGAGTTCATGGCGTTGGTCGACAGGTAGAAGACGTTGCCGTAGCCGCCGGAGGCGAGGACCACGGCGTCCGCGAAGTACGTGTCGATCCGGCCGGTGATCAGGTCGCGGGCCACGATGCCGCGGGCCCGGCCGTCCACGACGATCAGGTCCAGCATCTCCGTACGCGGGTGCATCTCGACGTTGCCGGCGGCGATCTGGCGGGAGAGTGCCTGGTAGGCACCGAGCAGCAGTTGCTGTCCGGTCTGGCCGCGGGCGTAGAACGTACGGGAGACCTGGACGCCGCCGAAGGAGCGGGTGTCGAGCAGGCCGCCGTACTCGCGGGCGAAGGGCACGCCCTGGGCCACGCACTGGTCGATGATCTCGACGGAGATCTGCGCCAGGCGGTGCACGTTGGACTCGCGGGCGCGGAAGTCGCCGCCCTTGACGGTGTCGTAGAACAGGCGGTGCACGGAGTCGCCGTCGTTGCGGTAGTTCTTCGCCGCGTTGATGCCGCCCTGCGCGGCGATGGAGTGGGCACGGCGCGGCGAGTCCTGGTAGCAGAACTGCACGACGTGATAGCCCTGCTCGGCGAGCGTGGCGCCCGCGGAGCCGCCCGCGAGGCCGGTGCCGACCACGATGACGGTGTGCTTGCGGCGGTTGGCCGGGTTGACCAGCTTCGCCTGGAAACGGCGGGTGTCCCAGCGCTCGGCGACCGGGCCCTCGGGCGCCTTGCGGTCGGCGACCGGTTCCCCGGTCGCGTACTCGGTGTAGGAGGTCATGTCAGCTCACTGCTCCGGTCACGACGGCCACCGGTACGGCGACGAAGCCCGCCGTCAGCACCAGGGCGAGGAGGTTGGCGACGGTCTTGAGCACCCGGTCGCGGGCGGCGCTGCCGACGCCCAGCGTCTGCGCGGCGCTCCAGAACCCGTGCCGGACGTGCAGGCCGAGGGCGAGCATCGCCACGATGTAGAGCGTGGTGACGGGCCAGCGGTCGAAGGAGGCGATCAGGTTCTGGTACGGGTGTCCGGCCTCGGCCCGCGGGTTCACCGTCAGCGTCGTCAGGTCCAGGATGTGCCAGACGATGAAGAGGGCGAGGATGACGCCGCCCCAGCGCATGGTGCGGGTGGCGTAGCTCTGCCGCGGCTTCTTGTGCACGTACTTGTCCGGCCGCGCCCTGATGTCGCGGCGGCTGAGCTGGAAGGCGGCCACGCCGTGCGTGACGACGGCGGCCAGCAGCACCACCCGGGCGATCCACAGGAACCACTCGTGGTGCAGGAAGGGTTCGCCGACGGTCCGAAGCCAGTGCGCGTAGCCGTTGAACTCGTCGGAGCCGAAGAAAATCTTGAGGTTGCCCATCATGTGCGCGACCAGGTACAGCAGCATCACCACGCCGCTGGCCGCCATCGCGGTCTTCTTGCCGACGGTCGAGCGCCACAGCAGGCCCGCGAAGGACGGCCGTCGTTCCGTCCGGGTGTCCAGTGCCATGGGTCCCGACGGTAAGGACCGGCCGGCCCATCAGTCCAAGACATGGTCCGGCTCATCTCCATAGGCAATGCCTATCGGTGCCTATCATCGGCCGTATGCAGCCCCAGCAGCTCCGCTATTTCGTGGCGGTCGCGGACACCCGCCACTTCACCCGCGCCGCCGAGCGCGAGCATGTCGCGCAGCCCTCCCTCTCGCAGCAGATCAAGGCCCTGGAGCGGGAGCTGGGCGCGGACCTGTTCCACCGGGCGCGCGGCCACATCACCCTCACCGACGCGGGCCGGACCCTGCTGCCGCTGGCCCGGCGCATCCTCGCCGACACCGAGACCGCCCGGCGCGAGGTGCAGGAGGTCGCGCAGCTCAGGCGCGGCCGGCTGCGGCTCGGCGCGCCGCCCAGCCTGTGCGCGAGCCTGGTCCCGGACGTGCTGAGCGTCTTCCACACCGCCTATCCGGGCGTGGAACTGGTCGTCCACGAGGACGGTTCGCAAGACCTCGTCAGGGTCCTCGCCGCCGGTGAACTGGACCTGGCCCTCATCATCACGCCGCTGCCCGAGCAGGCCCCGGCCCTGGCCACCGCCGAACTGCTGCGCGAGGAACTGGTCGTGGTCTCCGCGCCGGACCGCCCGGCCCCGGTGGGCGGCGGCCGGCGGATGCGCGTCGAGGACCTGCGGGACCGGCCGCTGGCGATGTTCCGGCGCGGCTACGACCTGCGGGAGTTCACCACGGCGGCGTGCCGGGCGGCCGGGTTCGAGCCGGTCTTCACCGTGGAGGGCGGTGAGATGGACGCGGTACTGGGCTTCGTACGGGCCGGGCTGGGCGTCGCGGTCGTGCCCAGCATGGTCGCCGAACGCTCGGGGCTGCGCGTCACCCGCTTCGCGACGCCGGGCATGCACCGGGTGATCTCGGTGGCGCACCGGGGGGACGTCTCGCCGCCGCGGGCCGCCCGGGAACTCCGGCGCATACTGCTGGCACAGCTGGGACTGGAGCGGCCGGGCGGCTGACGCGACATGGCGCGCGACGGCCCCGACGGGGGCCGGGGGCGGGACGCTTTTCGGCCATGCGGCCGAGAAAATACGCGCCCCCATACGGGGTGTCACCCAGGTGGCAGGGGGCGCGAACCGGTGCGAGGCACAGGGGCCCCAACGAGAACAGGCTGTTTCCGGGCACAATCCAGGGCGACCATTGCCTTTTCTACGTTTGCGGCGGTAAAAAAGGCTGCACTTGCCGGACAACGGCACAGTGATGCGCGCCACGGGGGAAAGGCACAGGAAATCCGATGTTGCTGGAAGAGGTTTACGCAGGCGCGCCGACCGTCAAATCGGGTCGGCATCTCACCACGGTCAACGAATTCACCGACCAGTCACCCGCACTCCGCCCGGAAGTACTCGCGGAGGCGACCAGCCGACTGATCGAACTGGGTAGTTTCGAGACCGGGAAGATCCTGGTCGAGGAGGACAAGGGCGCGATTCTCGGCAGCGCGGTGTCGCTGGCCGTCGGGCTGCCGCTCGCCGTCGCCCGCTGGTACACCTACGACCTGAGCGGGCACGGCATCTCGGTGCCGCTGGACAGCGAGTACTTCGCGGGCACGCTCTTCGTCAACGGCGTCGAGCCGGGCGACCGGGTGACGATCGTCGACGACACCATCAGCACCGGCGGCACCCTGATCGCCCTGATCGAGGCCGTCCGGGCGGCCGGTGCCCGGGTGGAGGAAGTCCTGGTGGCGGTGGAGAAGCCGGAGAACGGCGGCCGGCAGCGGGTCGCCGAGCGCTTCGGCATCGAGGTCCGCTCGGTCATCCGTATCGCGGTCGACCCGGAGTCCGGCCGCGTGGCCGTCCTGGGCTGAACGCCGCACGGGGCACGCCGCCGCACGCCCTCGCGCGCGTCGCGTCCCCCTCTCCGTACGCATGCCGGAACACCACCGTTCACGCCCGCCCGAGGAGTTTCGTGTGAGCACGACCAGCCCCGGCGCCGATACCGGCCGCACACCGCTGTACGAACTGCGCCACATCGCCGAACCCGGAGCCGCACGCGTATTCGCCAAATGCGAATTCCGTAATCCGACCGGAAGTCACAAGGACCGCGTCTTCTCCTACATGATCGATGAACTGGAGCGGATCAAAACGATCAGCCCCGGAATGACCTTGGTCGAATGTTCGACCGGAAATGGCGGCGCCGCGCTGTCCCGCGTCGGCGCCCAACGCGGATACCGCATCGTCGTCATCATGCCGGAAGGCATGACCGAAGAGCGCCGGAAACAGATCGCCTCCTGGGGCGGCACGGTCGTCGAAACCTCCGCGGACGGCTTCCTGCTGGAGGGCGAGGAGACCGCCCGGCGGTACGTGGCCGAACACCCCGGCAGCCACTTCCTCGACCAGTCCACCAACCAGCTCAACTGGCGTGCCTGGCGCTCCTGCGGCCGCGAACTCGTCGCCGACCTGCACGCGGCGGGCGAGACCCCCGGCCACTTCATCTGCTCCATCGGCACCGGCGGCACCTTCACCGGCATCGCCGACGTCCTCAAGAGCGCCCACCCCGCCCTGCGGACGTGGGCCGTCGAGGTGGACCGCTCGGCCGCCCTGTACGCCAAGCGCCACGGCCTGCCCTTCGAGCACCACAGCCACAACATGATGGGCCTGGGCCCGGGCAAGGTGCCGGCCAACCTGCGCGAGGAACTCGTCGACGAGGTCGAACTGATCACCGGCGACGACGGCTGGAACACCATGAAACGCCTCATCTCCGAGGAGGGGCTGCCGGTCGGGCCCACCGCCGGCGGCAACATCTTCGCCGCCCAGCGGCTGGCCAGGACCCTGCCGCCCGAAGAGATCGTGGTCACCGTGCTGTTCGACTCCGCCTGGAAGTACCTCAGCATCTGGGACGGCCGGTACGAGCAGTACGGGGCGGGGACGGACTCATGAGCGCCGAGCGGCTTTCCACGGCGGAGCCGGACCTCGCGGCGCGCCTGGCCGCCGTCACCGGCCGGCTGGACCTGGCCTGTACGCGGGCCGGGGTGCCGCCCCGGGACGTACGGTTCGTCGCCGTCAGCAAGTTCCACGGCCCGCCCGCGATCGCCGCCGCCCTGGAAGCCGGACACCGGCACTTCGGCGAGAGCCGGGTGCAGGAGGTGCAGGGCAAGTGGCCGCCGCTGCGGGAACGCTTCCCCGGCACCCGGCTCCACCTCATCGGCCCGTTGCAGACCAACAAGGCCGGGGCGGCGGTCCGCGCCTTCGACGTGCTGCACAGCGTGGACCGGCCACGCCTGGCCGCGGCGCTGGCCGCCGCCATGGACCGCGCCGGGCGCCGCCCGGACTGCTTCCTCCAGGTCAACACCGGCGACGAACCGCACAAGAGCGGCGTGCCCGCCGCCGGGACGGACGCGTTCGTCAAGGAATGCGTGGACACCTACGGCCTGCCCGTCGTCGGCCTGATGTGCATCCCGCCGTACGGCAGCGACCCCCGCCCGCACTTCAGAACGCTGCGCGCCCTGGCCGCCGCGTCGGGCCTGCGGCAGCTCAGCATGGGGATGAGCGCCGACTTCGAGACCGCGGTGGCCGAAGGCGCGACCACGGTGCGGGTCGGCGAGGCGGTCTTCGGGCCGCGGCCGCGGCGCTGAGGAGGCGCCGTGACCGCGCTGCTCGTCTTCAGCCTGTTCTCCGCCCTGGTGGACGTCTTCGCCGCCGAACGCCTGCAGCACGTGGATCCGGGGAGCGTGGCCGCGGTCGCCTTCACCCTGACCGGGGCGTTCTTCTGCCTGCTCGCCGTCGTGCGGCTGCGCCCGGCCCGGCTGCTGGCCGTCGTCCGGGCGCACGCCGCCGACCTCCTCGTCCTCAACATCACCACCGCCGTGACCTGGCTGACGCTCCTCTACGCCCTCAAGCTCATGGAACCGGCCGTCACCAACGTGGTGTCGATAGCCATCGGCCCCGCCTTCACCGTCCTGCTCCAGGCCCTGTGGTGGAAGCGGGACCGCGTCCTGCCCGGCGAGATCCTCTCCGCGGCCGGCATCCTGCTCACCCTCGCCGGACTGGTCTGGGCGTCGCTGGACGGCCGCAGCGGCGTGGGCGACCGGGCCGCCCTGGCCATGACGCTGGGCCTGTGCGCCGCGGTCGTCTCCGGTGCCGGCGGGGCCGCCAACGTCGTCTTCTCCGCCCGCCTGGGCGCGGCCGGGGTGGACGTGCCCACCGTCATGGGGCTGCGGTTCGGCCTGGTGGCGGCGGTCGGCTGGACACTGGCGTCCTTCTCCGGGGCCGAGCAGCTGGGCCGGGCGCTGGTGCCCGGCGCGGTGGTGGCCGTCATCGGCGTCTCGATCCCCGCCTGTCTGGTGCAGATCGGGGTGCGCAAGGTGACCCCGATGACCGCCTCCATGATCTGCGCGCTCGCGCCCGCCATGACCCTCCTCCTCCAGCTGGCCGACTCCCGGCTGACGTTCTCGGTGCCGTCGACCCTCGGCATCGCCGTGATCACCGTCTTCATCGCGATCGGGCTGCTGGCCCGCCGGGGCGCGCCCCCGGCCGCGGTGGCGCAGGAAAGCAGGACCCATGCAGTGTCTGATCGTTGACGCCTACTCCACCGGCCGTTTCCTGCCCGCCGCCCTCGCCGAACGCGGGGTCAAGTGCGTCCATGTGCAGAGCACCCCGGCCCTTCCCTCCTACCTCACGCGGACCTTCCCGCAGGGCGCCTTCACCGAATGCCTGGTGCACGACGGCGACCTGGAGGCGCTGCTGGACGCGGTCCGCCCGGCCGCCCCCGCCTTCGTCCTGCCCGGCAACGAGAGCGGCGTCGACCTCGCCGACACCCTCGCCCGCCGCCTCGGCCTGCCCGGCAACGCCCCGGACGAGCGGCGGGTACGGCGCGACAAGTACGACATGGCGATGGCCGTCCGGGCCCACGGGCTGCGCGCCCCCGACACCCTGCGCACCTCGCGCTTCGACACCGCCCTCGGCTGGGCGCGGGCCCACGGCCGCTGGCCGCTGGTCGTCAAGCCCGCCGACAGCGCGGGCACCGACAACGTCTTCTTCTGCGCCGACCCGGTCGAACTGTGCACCTCGTTCGGCCACATCCTCAGCTCGTCCAACATCCAGGGCAACCGCAACGGGACCGTCGTCCTCCAGGAACGCCTGACCGGCACCGAGTACTTCGCCAACAGCGTCAGTGTCGACGGCCGCCACCACATCGCCGAGATCTGGCGCTACCACAAGCGGCGCGGCCGCAGCGGGGCGGCGATCTACGACTACGAGGAGCCGCTGACCGCGCACGACCCCGCTGCCGCCGCCCTCGTCCCGTACCTGCTGGGCGTCCTGGACGCGCTCGGGGTGCGGTGGGGGCCCGCGCACTCGGAGGTCATGCTGACCGACGAGGGGCCCGTCCTGATCGAGACCGGCGCCCGGCTGGCCGGCAGCATCCTGCCGCACGTGGTCAGCCGCTGCTTCGGCACCAACCACGTGGAACTGACCGCCCTGGCCGGCAGCGACCCGGCGGCCTTCGCCGCCCGCGCCGCCGTCCCGGCCGAGCCGCGCACCAATCTGCGCTACGTCTCGCTGATCTCCCCGTTCGCGGGGCGGCTGACGTCCCTGGACGGCTTCGAGCGGCTGCGCGAGCTGCCGTCGTACGCCGACCACCACCTCGGTGTCCGGGCCGGCGACTTCCTCAGCCCCACGGTGGACTCGGCGACGTCACCCGGCGTCTGCTACCTCCTGCACGAGGACGAGCGGCAGATCGAGACGGACTACCGGCGGCTGCGCGTGCTGGAACTCCAGGAGCCGGGCGGGCTCTACGAGGTCGACAGGGAACGGTGAAACGCGGGCCCGGGGCCGACGGAGCGCCCCCGGGCCCGACTGCCTACAGGCCGAGCCCGGCCTCCAGCACCTTGGCCACCGCGTCCTTGTCCCCGTCCAACCGCACATCGGCCACCGTCTGCCGGCCGAACGTGAACAGCAGCAGCTCGCCCGGCTCCCCGGTGGCCGTGACGACCGGCGTGCCCCGGTGGGCCACCGCGGTCCGGCCGTCCGGCCGCCGCAGCACCAGCCCCACCGGTGACTTGCGTCCCAGCAGCCGCGCCATCTTCTCCAGGCGGGACCACAGGGCGTCCGAGAAGACCGGGTCCAGCTCACGCGGCGTCCAGTCGGTCTGCGCCCGCCGTACGTCCTCGGAGTGGACGAAGAACTCGACCGTGTTGGACGCCTCGTCGATCTGCTTGAGCGAGAACGGCGACAGCTTGGGCGGACCGGTCCTGATCAGCCGCAACAGCTCGTCGAACGGCTTCGCGGCGAACTCCCGCTGCACCCGCTCCAGGCGGCTCGCCAGCGGTTTGAGCAGCAGACCGCCGGCGGCGTCCGCACGCCGCTCACGCACCACGACGTGTGCGGCGAGGTCCCGCGCGGTCCAGCCCTCGCACAGCGTCGGCGCCTCGGATCCGGCGCTCTCCAACAGGTCGGCAAGCAGCAGCCGTTCGCGCTTCGCATGGGTCGACATGGACCCACCCTACGACCGGGATGCGGCAGGTGCCACGGTGCCGCGCTCCGGCCACGGCGTCGGGTACGTCCGGATGCGTGGCCGGATTCCGGTCCGCCGGCCGGCCCGGAGCCCTCGGACGTACGGCAGCGGCGCCGCTCCTCGGCCGTACGGCAGCGGCCCCGTGGCCCGGCCCCGGCCCCGCGTCCCGGCCCCGGCTTCGCGTCTCCGTCCCGGCTTCGTCCCCGCCGTACGGCGTCAGCCCCGCAGCAGCAGGACGACCGCGACCAGCAGCCCGGCGATGAAGATCGCGAGCAGTACCGCCGACGCGACCTTCGCCGTACGGTCGGCGTCCGGAGGCGGCGGCTGGCGGTTCATGGAGGCAGGATGCCGTACGCCACCCGCACCGCGCGCGCCGTCAGGTACGCGGCACACGGCACAATGGACGCATGAGCAGCCGCGTCCCGAATTCCCAGCTCGACCCGGCCGTCGCCGCCCGCCTCAAGCGGGACGCCGACGGTCTGGTCCCCGCCATCGCCCAGCAGTACGACACCGGCGAGGTGCTGATGCTCGGCTGGATGGACGACGAGGCGCTGCACCGCACGCTCACCACCGGCCGCTGCACGTACTGGAGCCGCAGCCGCCAGGAATACTGGGTCAAGGGCGACACCTCCGGACACGTCCAGCACGTGAAGTCCGTCGCCCTGGACTGCGACGCGGACACGGTCCTGGTGAAGGTCGACCAGGTCGGCGCGGCCTGTCACACCGGAGCCCGTACCTGCTTCGATGAGGATGTGCTCACCGAAGGGCAGTAGGCTCCGCGCCATGACCTCGGGAACCACCGGCACCGCCACGCCAGACCTGGAGAACTTCCGCACGCTCGCCAAGGACCGGCGGGTCATCCCCGTCACCCGGCGCCTGCTCGCCGACGGCGACACCCCGGTGGGCCTCTACCGCAAGCTGGCCGCTGAACGCCCGGGCACCTTCCTGCTCGAATCGGCCGAGAACGGCCGTACCTGGTCCCGGTATTCCTTCATCGGCGTCCGCAGCGCCGCGACCCTGACCGTGCGCGACGGGCAGGCGCACTGGCTGGGCACCCCGCCGGTCGGCATGCCCGACGGCGGCGACCCGCTCGCCGCGCTCCGCACCACCGTCGAGGCGCTGCACACCCCGCGTGACCTGATCGAGGGCGAGGGACTGCCGCCCTTCACCGGCGGCATGGTCGGCTACCTCGGCTACGACATCGTGCGCCGGCTGGAGAAGATCGGCGACAGCACCACGGACGACCTCGGCCTGCCCGAGCTGACCATGCTGCTCACCTCCGACCTGGCCGTACTGGACCACTGGAACGGCACGGTCCTGCTGATCGCCAACGCCATCAACCACAACGACCTGGACACCGGCGTGGACGAGGCGTACGCGGACGCCGTGGCCCGGCTGGACGCGATGGCCTACGACCTGGCCCGCCCGGCCCCCGCGAGCGCCGCGGCCCTGCCGCCCTCCGAACTGCCCCCGTACACCGCGCAGTGGGGCGGCCCCGCCTACCAGGAGGCGGTCGAGGACGTGAAGGAGCGCATCCGCGCGGGCGACGCCTTCCAGGTGGTGCCCTCGCAGCGCTTCGAAACCGCCTGCACCGCCTCCGCGTTGGACGTCTACCGGGTGCTGCGGGCCACCAACCCCAGCCCGTACATGTACCTGCTCCGCTTCGAGGACGGCATCGACATCGTCGGCTCCAGCCCCGAGGCGCTGGTCAAGGTCGAGAACGGGCAGGCCACGCTGCATCCCATCGCGGGCACCCGGCCGCGCGGCGCGACCGTCCCGGAGGACCAGGCCCTCGCCGACGAGCTGATGGCCGACCCGAAGGAACGCGCCGAGCACCTGATGCTCGTCGACCTCGGCCGCAACGACCTGGGCCGGGTCTGCGAGCCCGGCAGCGTCGAGGTCGTCGACTTCATGTCCGTCGAGCGCTACAGCCATGTCATGCACATCGTCTCCACCGTCACCGGGCGGCTGGCGCCCGGCCGTACCGCCTTCGACGTGCTCACCGCCTGCTTCCCCGCGGGCACCCTGTCCGGCGCCCCCAAGCCGCGCGCGATGCAGATCATCGAGGAGCTGGAGCCGACCCGGCGCGGCCTGTACGGCGGCTGCGTCGGCTACCTCGACTTCGCCGGCGACTCCGACACCGCCATCGCGATCCGTACCGCGCTGCTGCGGGACGGCACCGCGTACGTCCAGGCGGGCGCGGGCGTCGTCGCGGACTCCGACCCGGTGGCGGAGGACACGGAGTGCCGCAACAAGGCGGCCGCCGTACTTCGGGCGGTGCACACGGCCAACGGGCTGGGGGCCTGAGCACGGCCGGCGGACCGGGGGACTCGGGCCGGCGGGCCGGGGCCTTGATCGCGGCCGACGGGCCCGGACCTGAGCACGGTGGCTCGCGGACCGGGGCCTGAGCAGGGCCTTCGCGGGGCAGGGGGACCGCGCGCGGGAAGCGGGCGCGCCGCCTCCGTACAGTGGTGGGTGTGACTGCCGTAGACCCTTCCCGTACCGGCGCGACAGTGTCCCCGTCGTCCTCGCCGCCCAAGCCCGCACGCAGCGGCAAGAGCCTGGCCCTCGCGCTGATCGCCGGTGCGGCCGGTGCCGCCGTCGTGCTGCTGGCCTCCGGCCGCACCTGGGCGAAGGCCACCGCCGTCGTCGCCCAGGGGCAACTGCCGCAGACCGCGTCGGGACAGGACGTCACGGGCGTGCCCGGCGCGCTCGCCATCGTCGGGCTGGCCGCCCTGGTCGCCCTCTTCGCCGTGCGCGGCGCGAGCCGGACGGTGGTGGCCGTGCTGCTCACCCTCAGCGGCCTGGGCACCGTCGTCGGCGCGTACCTCGGCATCTCCGACACCGCCGCGCTCCGCGAGAAGGCGGCCACCGCGACCGGACTGTCCGACGCCGGCGTGCAGGACGTCTCGCACACCTTCTGGCCCTGGGTGGCGGTCGTCGGCGGCGTCCTGCTGCTGATCGCGGGGGTGCTGGCGCTGCTGTACGGGCGCCACTGGCCCGCGATGTCCGCGCGCTACGAGCGCGCCGGCGCGGCTCCCCGCAGCCCGCGCCGCGCCGCCGCCGCGGACCCGGACCGCCCGGAAGAGATGTGGAAGTCCCTGGACCGGGGCGAGGACCCGACCCGGTAGTGGCCGCACCCCGGCCATCGGGGACAATGGACCGCGAGGGATCACCGCGCCCCGACTCAGGCGCGAAAAAGCTACGAGGAGCACTCATGTCGAGCAGTGGCCACGGACACACTCCCGCCGCCTGGACCGGCGTCATCATCTCGTTCATCGGCTTCTGCGTCGCCGGCGCCTTCATCGTGCTGGCGAACGTGCCCGGTTTCTGGGCGGGCATGGTCCTGATCGGCCTCGGTGCCGTGGTGGGCGGCGTGATGCGCCTGGCCGGCATGGGCCAGGGCGGCAAGAAGGCCTCGACCGGCCACGGTCCGGCCAAGGTCCGGCCCCAGGAGGGCTGAGTCCCCGCCGGGCCCGGCCCGACGGCAGCGGATCCTGTGACGGCGCGGCCTCGCGGCCCGTCCGGAGGAGTGCCCCGGTGGCACCACCCGTACGGTGGCCCGGGACCGCGCCGTCCGCCTGTCCGGAAGGACGGGACGGGACGGTCGGTGGGGTCGGCACGGTCGCCCGTACGGCGGCCGCCGCGCTGCGCCCCCGCCCGGCCGGCCGCACAATCGCCACGTGAGTGAACCCGTGGCACCGGCCGTCCGGCGGCTCGCGGCGCCGCTCGGCGCCATGGCGGCCGTCGTCGCCTCCTTCGCCTTCGTGGGGCTCGTCGACCCCAACGAGCCCGGTCACTACCCGGCCTGCCCCCTGCTCGCCCTCACCGGCATCTACTGCCCGGCCTGCGGCGGACTGCGCAGCGCGCACGCCGTCGCGCACGGCGACCTCGCCACGGCCGCCGGGGCCAACGTGCTGGCAGTCGCCGGTTACGTGGCCTTCGCGCTCTTCTGGGCCGCCTGGACCGCACGGGCGGCACGCGGGCTCCCGACGTCGGGGCCACGGCCCGCGGCGGCGCACTGGTGGACGCTGGCCGGGCTGCTGCTCGTCTTCACGGCCGTACGCAATCTTCCGTTCGGGGAAGCGTTGACTCCCTGACCGACCCGGGCCGCCCGGGGCCGGGGCGGGGTGGGCAGGAGGGTTTCCCTCCGTTTCCGTACCGTCTCCGGACGCGGTACGGGAAGCCTGTCACGGCATCTGGATCAAGGTCGCGGAGATCCTCGCGGCGGGGCACCGAAAGTCCACCTGACCTGCGGGTTCACCGTCCTCGGCGAGGTGCCCGCGTCCACCTGGTGGGACTGCCGTCAACCGGATGTGAGACCTTTGCCCCTCGCCGGATACCATCGGAGAGCCTGACGGGGTGACACTGCCCCGGAGGGCGACTGTCACCCTCCACCGCTCAAGAAGGAGGCCGCTCGCGTGAGTGTGCTCGACGAGATCATCGAGGGAGTCCGCGCCGACCTCGCCGAGCGGCAGGCGCGTGTCGGCCTCGACGAGCTCAAGGAGCGGGCCCTCAAGGCGCGCCCGGCCAAGGACGGAGTCGCGGCCCTCAAGGGCGACAGCGTCACGGTGATCTGCGAGGTCAAGCGCTCCAGCCCGTCCAAGGGCGCGCTCGCCGCCATCGCCGACCCGGCCGGCCTCGCCGCCGACTACGAGGCGGGCGGCGCGGCGGTCATCTCCGTCCTGACGGAGCAGCGCAAGTTCGGCGGCTCGCTCGCCGACCTGGAGGCCGTACGGGCCCGGGTCGACATCCCCGTCCTGCGCAAGGACTTCATCGTCACCGCCTACCAGCTGTGGGAGGCCCGCGCGTACGGCGCCGACCTGGCGCTGCTGATCGTCGCCGCGCTGGAGCAGGAGGCCCTGGTCTCGCTGATCGAGCGCGCCGAGTCGATCGGGCTGACGCCGCTGGTCGAGGTGCACGACGAGGAAGAGGTCCAGCGGGCCGTGGACGCCGGTGCGCGGATCATCGGGGTCAACGCCCGCAACCTGAAGACCCTCGAAGTCGACCGCGGCAACTTCGCGCGGATCGCGCCGGAGATCCCGGACCACATCGTCAAGATCGCCGAATCGGGCGTGCGCGGGCCGCACGACCTGATCGCCTACGCCAACGAGGGCGCCGACGCCGTCCTGGTGGGCGAGTCGCTGGTCACCGGCAAGGACCCGAAGGCCGCCGTCGCCGACCTGGTCGCGGCCGGCTCGCACCCCGCCATCCGGCACGGACGGGGCTGACCCCTCCCCATGATCTCCGCCCGCCTCCACCGCCCCGGCCCGGGACCCGTCCCGGGGCCGGCCGGCGTGCTCGCCGCGGCCGGTGCCGCGCGCGATCCGCACGCGGCGCTGGGGCGCGGGTGCCGGCCGCGCGGCTGCCGGGCGCCGGCCCGCCGGGTGCGCGGGCGGCGGGTCAGGTATCACATCGGCGCGGAGCCGGGCCAGATCAACGGCCGCCGATGGCGTCGTGACGGCGCGCTGTAGCCGCTCGTTGCCCGGACATGGGTGATTGATCCCCGTACGGGGATTCTGTCCTCAGTGTCCGTTCGTTCGCGCCATGTCGGCCCGGGTGCCGTTCCGTCCCGCTCCCTGCCGGTCCGGCAGGGTGGCCCGACGGGCCGTCCGCCCGCGGACCGTGGCGTGCGCAACGCTCCGCGGCCCCGCTTCCGTCCATGCCCCGCCATTCCGTCTCCACGTCCTCGCCGTACGCGGCGCACCCGTGGTGCCGCGCGAGGGGCGCGTCGGGCGCGGGGCGCACCGCACACCGTGATGCCCGTAGATCCATACTTCCGGGGCAGTCGCCCCGTTCAAGGAGTACGTCGGATGTCTTCTGACTTCTTCATCCCGGACCCGGAGGGTCAGGTCCCGAACGCCGCAGGATACTTCGGCGACTTCGGCGGCAAGTTCATCCCCGAGGCGCTGGTCGCCGCGGTGGACGAGGTGGCCGCCGAGTACGAGAAGGCCAAGGCGGACCCGGCCTTCGCCGCCGAGCTGAACGACCTGATGGTCAACTACACCGGGCGGCCCAGCGCCCTGACCGAGGTGCCGCGGTTCGCCGAGCACGCCGGCGGCGCCCGGATCTTCCTCAAGCGCGAGGACCTGAACCACACCGGCTCGCACAAGATCAACAACGTGCTGGGCCAGGCGCTGCTCACCCGGCGCATGGGCAAGACCCGGGTCATCGCCGAGACCGGCGCGGGCCAGCACGGCGTGGCCACCGCCACCGCCTGCGCCCTCTTCGGCCTCGAATGCACCATCTACATGGGCGAGATCGACACCGAACGGCAGGCCCTGAACGTCGCCCGGATGCGGATGCTCGGCGCCGAGGTCATCGCCGTGAAGTCCGGCAGCCGCACCCTCAAGGACGCCATCAACGAGGCGTTCCGGGACTGGGTCGCCAACGTCGACCGCACCCACTACCTCTTCGGCACGGTCGCCGGACCGCACCCCTTCCCGGCCCTGGTCCGCGACTTCCACCGGGTCATCGGCGTCGAGGCCCGCCGCCAGATCCTGGAGCGCGCCGGGCGCCTCCCGGACGCCGCGGTGGCCTGCGTCGGCGGCGGCTCCAACGCCATCGGCCTCTTCCACGCGTTCCTGAAGGACACCTCCGTACGGCTCGTCGGCTGTGAGCCCGGCGGCCACGGCGTGGCGACCGGCGAACACGCCGCCACCCTCACCGAGGGCACCCCCGGCATCCTGCACGGCTCCCGCTCCTACGTCCTCCAGGACGAGGACGGGCAGATCACCGAGCCGTACTCGATCTCCGCCGGACTGGACTACCCGGGCATCGGCCCGGAGCACTCCTACCTCAAGGACTCCGGCCGCGGCGAATACCGCGCCGTCACCGACGACGCGGCCATGCAGGCCCTGCGGCTGCTGTCGCGGACCGAGGGCATCATCCCGGCCATCGAGAGCGCCCACGCGCTGGCGGGCGCCCTGGAGATCGGCCGGGACCTGGGCACGGACGGGCTGATCCTGGTCAACCTGTCCGGGCGCGGCGACAAGGACATGGACACCGCGGCCCGCTACTTCGGGCTGTACGGGGCGCCCGCCGACGACGCGGTGGAGGCCGACGACACCGACGCCACGGACACCGCGCTCGGCGCGCACGACGAGGGGAGCAAGTGATGGCGGGCAACGTCGGGCTGCTCAGCAGCACCCTGGCCGCGGCCAAGGAGGAGAACCGGGCCGCGCTGGTCGGCTATCTGCCGGCCGGCTTCCCGACCGTGGACGGCGGGGTACGGGCCGTCACCGCGATGATCGAGGGCGGCTGTGACGTCGTCGAGGTCGGGCTGCCGCACAGCGACCCGGTCCTGGACGGTCCGGTCATCCAGACCGCCGACGACATCGCGCTGCGCGGCGGCGTCAGGATCAAGGACGTCATCCGTACGGTCGGCGAGGCCCACGCGGCGACCGGCGCTCCGGTGCTGTGCATGACGTACTGGAACCCGGTGGACGCGTACGGCGTCGAGCGCTTCGCCGCCGACCTGGCCGCGGCGGGCGGGGCCGGCTGCATCCTGCCCGACCTGCCGGTCGAGGAGTCCGGGGTGTGGCGCGCGGCGGCCGAACAGCACGGACTGGCCACCGTGTTCGTGGTCGCGCCGAGCAGCCGGGACGAACGCCTCGCGAAGATCACCGAGGCGGGCAGCGGCTTCGTGTACGCGGCCTCGCTGATGGGGGTCACCGGCACCCGTGAGTCGGTCGGCCGCGAGGCGCAGGGCCTGGTCGAGCGCACCCGGGCCACCACCGACCTGCCGGTCTGCGTCGGCCTCGGCGTCTCGAACGCCGAACAGGCCGCGGAGGTCGCGCGGTTCGCGGACGGGGTCATCGTGGGGACCGCCTTCGTCAAGCGGCTGCTGGAGGCCGGGGACGACCTGGAGGCCGGCCTCGCGGGCGTCCGCGCACTGGCCGGTGACCTGGCGGCGGGCGTACGCAAGCGGGGGTGACTCCGGGCGGCGTGCGGTCGGGTGTCTGGTGTGGACGGTCGCTTGCTGTGGTCGGAGCTTGCTGTGGTCGGTCGTCCGCTGTGGTCGGAGGCCGGCTGTGGTCGGACGGCTGATGCGGTCGTACGTCTGAGTCGGCGCCGGCGCGTGTCCGGGCCGGTGTCCGGCGAGGCTGTCCCTCGTTAGGACGAAGAACGCGGCGGAGGGGTGCGAGGGCGCCCCTCCGTTTCGTTGTTCAGGGGCGTGAGCCAGAACAATCAAGACAAAAAGAGCAGCGCCCGTGAGCGGCTGCAGGCCCAGCGCGCGAAGGAGAAGGCGCGTGAACGGCGCGGCCGCCAGCTGAAGGTCGCCGGGGCGGTGGTGGCGGTGCTGGCCATCGCCGGCGGCGTCGGTGTCTGGGCCGCCTCCTCCTCGGACGACGACTCCGGCAGCGGCAAGGTGGCCCTGCCCAAGGGCACCCAGGACAGCGACAAGCCCGCGGTGCCGGTCGGCAAGAAGGAGGCCCCGTCCACGCTCACGGTGTGGGAGGACTTCCGCTGCCCCGCCTGCGCCCAGTTCGAGAAGGGCTTCCGCGGCGCCATCCACGAGCTGGAGGACGCCGGACTGCTCAGGACCGACTACCACCTCGCGACGATCATCGACGGCAGCATGCGCGGCAAGGGATCGGCCACCGCCGCCAACGCCGCGCTCTGCGCCCAGGACGCGGGCCGCTTCCGCGAGTACCACGACGTGCTGTACGAGAACCAGCCACCGGAGCAACAGGACCGGTTCGCCGACAAGAAGTACCTGATCCAGCTGGCCGGCAAGGTGAACGGTCTGGTCAGCGACACCTTCGAGCAGTGTGTCGACAAGGGCACCTACATGGACTTTGTGTACAAGTCCAACTCCGCCTTCACCAACTCCGGCCACCAGGGCACCCCGACGGTCCTGCTGGACGGCAAGAACCTCGCGGAGGAGAAGAACCTCACCCCCGACGGGCTCAAGCAGAAGGTGCGGGACGCCGCCAAGGACAAGAAGGCGGGCGGGGCTTCCGGGGCCGCCGGGTCCTCCGGGGCCGCCGGGAACAAGGCGTCCGGCGCGAAGTCCGGCGGCGCGGCAGCGGAGCACGGAGGCGGCACGGTCGGCGCCTCGGCGGGCAGCAGCGCCGGGCACTCGGCGGGCAGCGGGTCAGGGCACTCGGCGGGCGCTTCGGCCGGTACCAGCCACGGTGCCGGGCAGGGGGCCGGAGCGGGCCGAGAGGCCGGAGCCGGGGACGGGGCCGGCGCGGGCCACGGTGCCGGGCAGGGGCACAGCGCCGGGGTGGACACCGGGCAATCGGGCGGGAGGGCGGACCGGGTTCCGAGCCCTTGACCGGCTCTTGACCGGGCTCTTGATCGGGTCCTGGACCGGCCCTCGGTCGGGTCCTGGACCGGCCCTTGACCGGATCCTTGGCCGGACTCTTGACCGGCCCTTGGCCGGGGCTTCGGTCGAGCCCTCGGCCGTCGTCGTGCGGTGACGGTTCGGCGCGGTGCCTGCCGTGCGCGCCTCCGCGCTCGTGCTCGGGCCCGCGCGCAGGCCGGTGCCGGGCGGGCCCGGTCGCCGTCCGTGTTCCGGGGCCGGCCGGGGCCTGACCGTGCGCTGGTCGCGTCCGTGACCGAGCGACAGCCGGGTACGTGACCGAGCGACAGCCGGGTACGTGACCGGGCGTCGGAGCAGGCCGTTGACCGGCCGCCGGGTGGAACCGTGACCGGCCGCCGGGCGGAACCGTGACCGACCGCCGACCGGTCCCGTAACCGACCTCCGACCGTGACGGTCGTTACACAGCCGTAGCCGGGTGGGTTGTCGCCGCGCCCACCTGGCGCGGTAGCGTCGTCCCTGCCATGGACCTCGCATTCATTCCCAGCCCTTCGACGGGCGTCGTACACCTCGGCCCGATTCCGCTGCGCGGGTACGCCTTCTGCATCATCATCGGCGTCTTCATCGGCGTCTGGCTCGGCAACAAGCGCTGGATCCAGCGCGGTGGCCGCTCCGGGACCGTCGCGGACATCGCCGTGTGGGCCGTGCCCTTCGGGCTCGTCGGCGGCCGCCTCTACCACGTCATCACGACGTACGAGCCGTACTTCGGCGAGGGCGGTCACCCCTCAACGCCTTCAAGGTCTGGGAGGGCGGCCTCGGGATCTGGGGCGCCGTCGCGCTCGGCGCGGTGGGCGCCTGGATCGGCTGCCGCCGCCGCGGCATCCCGCTGCCCGCCTACATGGACGCGCTGGCGCCCGGCCTCGCGCTGGGCCAGGCGATCGGCCGCTGGGGCAACTGGTTCAACCAGGAGCTCTACGGCCGCGCCACCGACCTCCCGTGGGCGCTGAAGATCAGCGACGACCCGTCCATCGGCCGGGTCGGCGGCACCTACCACCCGACGTTCCTGTACGAGTCGCTGTGGTGCATCGGTGTCGCGGTGCTCGTCATCTGGGCGGACAAGCGCTTCAAGCTGGGCCACGGACGGGCGTTCGCGCTGTACGTGGCGTCCTACTGCGCCGGCCGCGCCTGGATCGAGTACATGCGGGTCGACGAGGCCCACCACATCCTGGGCCTGCGCCTGAACGTCTGGACCGCGCTCCTCGGCCTCGTCGTGTCCGTCGTCTACATCGTGGTCTCCGCGAAGAAGATCCCGGGCCGCGAGGAGGTCGTCGAGCCGGGCGCGCTGGACGCGGCCGCGGACGGCACCGGGACGGGGAGACCGGCGCCGAGTCGAAGAAGGCCGGCGCCAAGGCGGCGAAGACCGAACCCGAGGCCGCCAAGGCGGCGCCCAAGACGGCCAAGGGAGCGCCCAAGGCCGCGGGCAGCGGCGAGGGGAGCGCGGCCGAAGGTCCCGCGAAACTGACGAAGGACGCCGGATCCGGGAGCCGGAGCGGCAAGGACTCCTGACGCCGGTCGTGCCGCCCGGCGTCACGCCGCGCGGCACACCGCCGAAGACCGGCAGAGGCCGCCCGGACCCCAGCGGGGTCGGGGCGGCCTCCGCCGTTTCCGGCGGTATGCGCGTCACGGGAATTCATTTTCCCGCCCGGAACGCGGCCGTGTCAGAAATGGGCAGTCAGGGAAAATGCCCATGCCCGGTACCGGCCGGTTCCATGCGCTGCCGTCACAGAATTTCGATGGACTTCACCTTCGGCGGACGGTTGGGGTAGGAAATGTCGGTCCACCGGTTGACCCGCACCGAATCGCCGTTGGCGTCGTAGTAGATCAGGTCGTTGTTGCCCGTGTAGATCCTGTCGACCCACCAGCTGCCGAAGTCGATCCGCCCGCGGTTGGCGTAGCAGTCCACGCTGTTCTTGTTACCGCTGTGCGACCAGATCTTCAGGAAGTTCTCCCCGGCGCGGCACTCGACCTTGTCGATGGCGAATGCGTTGCCGGTCGGCATGGTCACGGTGAACATGGCAGCCGCGGCGAACGCCACGGCTACGGAACGCCCGACCCTTTTCGTCTTGGACAGCATGTGTTCTCCTCAATTCGAATGTCGAACCGGAGGGCACGCGGCGACCGACGCACATCGCGGCGTGCCGAACGAATATCCGAACGACCCGGAACCGCGGTCATCAGATCGTCTCGTCCTGACAAAAAAGACGATCCTGTAAATCTCCTGTAGGTGGCAATCTTCTTCTTGGTCCCCGACTGGAATACGCCCCCGATTGTCCGGATCGGCTCTATGTCTGATGAGTTGTCAGCTTCGAACCTTAGTGTCGGCTGACGTGGCTACCGCCGCAAAAGCCCTGCTCCGCGCCGGTCTCGGGTGGTTCAGCCGCCGGCCAGGGCTATGAGGAACCGCGTCTCCGGGTCGTCCCGCCGCGCGCAGATCGCGAGGGCCGCGTTGAGGGCGGCCAGGGCCCGGCACCAGCCCAGTACGCGGTCGGGGGACTGGCCGGGCACCGACGCGGCCAGTGCCTCGGCCCGCTCTTCCAGCGCGGCGAGCGTCGTGACTCCGCCCAGCACCCAGTCCGCCGCGTCGAAGTCGGGATCGCCCCACGCGGGCCGCGGATCGATGGCCACCATGCGGGCGCCCGGCCCTGACAGCACGTTGCCCGGGTGGAGATCGCCGTGCACCAGGGCCCGGGGCCCGCTGGTGGCGAGATCCAGGGCCGCCGCCCGGGCCCGGCCGAGCACCACCGGATCGAGCGGGCCGCTGACGCCGGACGCCGCCAGTCTGCGGCCCGTCAGGTGGAAGAGGAAGTCGACCCGGTGCGCCAGGGGTTGCACCACCGAGGGTTTCTCCGGTGTGGGAGCGGGGGCCCGCAGATCCCGCAGCAGGGCCGCGACCTCGGGCAGACGCCAGTTCAGTTGCCTCACCGGCACGCCCGGCTTCACGTCCTCCAGCAACAGGGCGCCGGCCGGGAGGTCGTGCGCCAGTAGTGGGACGACCGACGGGGTACCGGCCCAGGCGGACAGGGCTTCAGCCTCCTCGCGGGCGATGGCGGGCTCCGGTGTGAGCTTCAGCCATGCCGAGGTGCCGGTGTCACGGCGCCGGCAGCGGAACACCCGCGAGGTGCCGCCACCGTCCGCCTCGACAAGGTCCAGGCGCCAGCGGGCGGTGAGGGCGCCCACGAGACCCGGCAGGGACTCGCACCAGGCGCGCACCTTCTCCCCGAACCGGACGACGAGCCGGTCGCGCACCTCCGGCGCGACACGGGCCAGCTCTCGCACCGTGGCTCCCGCAGTCGGATGATGTCGTCCGTTCATGTCCCGTCCCCGTCGCGCGTCGCGGTTCATGGGCCGCCGGCCCGTACACCGGCAGTCCGTACACGTGCAGTCCGTCCACCGGCGGTACGTACACGTGCGGTCCGTACACCGGCAGTTCGCCCACCGTCGGTGAACCTGTGATCAGCATCCCGCGCCGGGCCTCCCGGCCGCATTGAGGTTTTCCGCAGGATCGTCTGCGGTTTCCCGCACCCCGCGTACGCGCCCGGTGTGATCCACCCCTCACCACCGCCTGAGCCGCCCACAAAACCGCAGGTCAGCGCAGTAAGTTCGGCCTTCCTTGCTAGCGCGGCGGGGTGTGCGGCGCATAGCTTCGAGGTGTTGGAGGGGGAAGCGCCGGCATCGGCCCACACCTCGCGAGAAGGGAACGGGTCCCCATATGTCTGTCATGGATGTCATGGACGCTTCGGCGCCCACGCACATAGCCCACCGCGACAACCACACCCACCGCGACGTGAACGGCGGCTGGCTGCGCCCCGCCGTCTTCGGCGCGATGGACGGGCTGGTCTCCAACCTCGCCCTGATGACCGGCGTCGCCGGCGGCGCGGCCTCCCAGCAGACCATCATCATCACCGGCCTCGCGGGCCTGGCCGCAGGCGCGTTCTCCATGGCGGCCGGCGAGTACACCTCGGTGGCCTCCCAGCGGGAGCTGGTCCTCGCCGAACTGGACGTGGAGCGGCGGGAGCTGCGCAAGCACCCCAAGGACGAGCTGGAGGAGCTGGCCGCGCTGTACGAGTCGCGCGGTGTGGAGCCGGAGCTGGCCCGTGAGGTGGCCAGGCAGCTGTCGAAGGACCCGGAGCAGGCGCTGGAGATCCATGCCCGCGAGGAGCTGGGCATCGACCCGTCCGACCTGCCCTCGCCTACGGTCGCCGCCGTCTCGTCCTTCGGTTCCTTCGCGCTGGGCGCCCTTTTGCCCGTCCTGCCGTACCTGCTGGGCGCCTCTCAGTTGTGGCCCGCGGTGCTGCTGGCGCTGGTGGGGCTCTTCGGGTGCGGAGCCGTGGTGGCGCGGGTGACGGCGCGGTCCTGGTGGTTCAGCGGTCTGCGGCAGCTGGCCCTCGGCGGCGCGGCGGCGGGTGTGACGTACGTCCTGGGCACACTGTTCGGTACGGCCGTAGGGTGACCCTTCGTGCAGCGCTATGCGGGCCCCCGTATAACTAAAGCGTTACCAGGCGGTTTCGTTCGATGGGGGCCGGGCATAAGGCCCAAGCGTTGCGGGCAATGTCGCCTGCTCGAAAACGACGCACACGACGCCGGTGGAGGCCGATCCGTCCGCCCGCGTCCTCGGTCCACCGCCACGAGTGGTGTCCGCATCCTGGAAGGCTCTATCCGCTTTTCGAGAAGCGAGCCATCCTGTAACCTGCACGAAATTTCGCGGAGGGCCAACGTCGTCCCTCGGTACTGCCCCCCAGAGCCGAGCGCCTGGGAGGGACCCCCATTGCCACGACGACGTTGGGAGAGCCGATGCGTTCCGCGTCCACGCACTCCGCGACCACCGGCAGCGCCAGCGCCGCCTGGTCGCCCATGGACGGGCGCCCCGCCCCGCAGGGAATGTACGACCCCGCAACGAGCACGACGCCTGCGGCGTCGGCTTCGTGGCGACCCTCACCGGCGAGCCCAGCCACGCACTGGTCGAACAGGCCCTCACCGTCCTGCGCAACCTGGAGCACCGCGGCGCGACCGGCTCCGAGCCCGACTCGGGAGACGGTGCCGGCATCCTCCTCCAGGTCCCGGACGCCTTCCTGCGCGAGAGCGTCACCTTCGCCCTGCCCGACGCCGGCGCGTACGCCGTGGGCATCGCCTTCCTGCCGTCCGTCGCCGAGGACGCCGCGGCCGCCGTCTCGCGGATCGAGACGATCGCGTCCGAAGAGGGCCTGGACGTCCTCGGCTGGCGGGTCGTCCCGGTGGCTCCGCAACTGCTCGGCAACGGCGCCCGCGCCACGATGCCCGCCTTCTCCCAGCTGTTCGTGGCCGACAAGCACGGCCAGGACACCGGCCTCGCCCTGGACCGCAAGGCGTTCGTGCTGCGCAAGCGCTGCGAGCGCGAAGCGGGTGTGTACTTCCCTTCGCTGTCGGCCCGCACCATCGTCTACAAGGGCATGCTGACGACCGGGCAGTTGGAGCCGTTCTTCCCGGACCTGTCCGACCGCCGCTTCGCCACCGCGATCGCGCTGGTGCACTCCCGCTTCTCCACGAACACCTTCCCGAGCTGGCCGCTGGCCCACCCGTACCGCTTCGTCGCCCACAACGGTGAGATCAACACCGTCCAGGGCAACCGCAACTGGATGCGCGCCCGCGAGTCCCAGCTCGCCAGCAAGCTCTTCGCGGACGCCACCGGCGACAGCACGAACCTGGAGCGGCTCTTCCCGGTCTGCACGCCGGACGCCTCCGACTCCGCCTCCTTCGACGAGGTCCTGGAGCTGCTGCACCTCGGCGGCCGCTCGCTGCCGCACTCGGTGCTGATGATGGTCCCGGAGGCCTGGGAGAACAGCACCTCCATGGACCCGGCGCGACGGGCCTTCTACGCGTACCACTCCACGATGATGGAGCCCTGGGACGGCCCGGCCTGTGTCACCTTCACCGACGGCACCCAGGTCGGCGCGGTCCTGGACCGCAACGGCCTGCGCCCCGGCCGCTACTGGGTCACCGACGACGGCCTGGTGGTTCTCTCCTCCGAGGTCGGCGTCCTGGACATCGACCCGGCCAAGGTCGTCCGCAAGGGCCGCCTGCAGCCCGGCCGGATGTTCCTGGTGGACACCGCCGAGCACCGCATCATCGAGGACGACGAGATCAAGGCGCAGCTCGCCGCCGAGAACCCGTACCAGGAATGGCTGGACGCGGGCCTGATCGAGCTGGCCGACCTGCCCGAGCGCGAGCACATCGTGCACACCCACGCCTCGGTCACCCGCCGTCAGCAGACCTTCGGCTACACCGAGGAGGAGCTGCGCGTCATCCTCGCGCCGATGGCCAAGGCCGGCGCCGAGCCGATCGGCTCGATGGGCACGGACTCGCCGATCGCCGCTCTCTCCGAGCGCCCGCGGCTGCTGTTCGACTACTTCACCCAGTTGTTCGCGCAGGTCACCAACCCGCCGCTGGACGCCATCCGCGAGGAGCTGGTCACCTCGCTGATCTCCTCGCTCGGCCCGCAGGGCAACCTGCTGGAGCCGACCGCGGCCTCCTGCCGCAGCGTCATGCTGCCCTTCCCGGTGATCGACAACGACGAGCTGGCCAAGCTCGTCCACATCAACGCCGACGGCGACATGCCGGGCATGAAGGCCGTCACCCTGTCCGGTCTGTACCGGGTCTCCGGCGGTGGCGAGGCACTGGCCGCCCGGATCGCCCGGATCTGCGCCGAGGCCGACGCCGCCATCGAGGACGGCGCCCGCCTGATCGTGCTCTCCGACCGGCACTCGGACGCCGAACACGCCCCGATCCCGTCCCTGCTGCTCACCGCCGCGGTGCACCATCACCTCATCGGCACCAAGCAGCGCACCCAGGTCGGGCTGCTCGTCGAGGCCGGTGACGTGCGCGAGGTGCACCACGTCGCGCTGCTCATCGGGTACGGTGCCGCGGCCGTCAACCCGTACCTGGCGATGGAGTCCGTCGAGGACCTGGTCCGCGCCGGTACGTTCCTGCCGAAGGACACCGACCCCGAGCCCGCGATCAGGAACCTGATCAAGGCGCTCGGCAAGGGCGTCCTGAAGGTGATGTCCAAGATGGGCATCTCCACCGTCGCCTCCTACCGGGGCGCGCAGGTCTTCGAGGCCGTCGGCCTGGACCAGGCCTTCGTGGACGCGTACTTCCACGGCACCACCACGAAGATCGGCGGCGCCGGCCTCGACGTGATCGCCAAGGAGGTCGCCGCCCGGCACGCCAAGGCGTACCCGGCCACCGGCATCGCCGCCACCCACCGCGCGCTGGACATCGGCGGCGAGTACCAGTGGCGCCGCGAGGGCGAGCCGCACCTGTTCGACCCGGACACGGTCTTCCGCCTCCAGCACTCCACCCGCTCGCGCCGCTACGACATCTTCAAGCAGTACACGGAGCGGGTGAACGAGCAGTCCGAGCGGCTGATGACGCTGCGCGGCCTGTTCTCCTTCAAGTCCGACCGCCCCGCGGTGCCGCTGGAGGAGGTCGAGCCCGTCTCCGAGATCGTCAAGCGCTTCTCCACCGGCGCGATGTCGTACGGCTCCATCTCCCAGGAGGCGCACGAGACCCTCGCCATCGCCATGAACCAGCTGGGCGGCAAGTCCAACACCGGTGAGGGTGGCGAGGACCCGGAGCGCCTGTACGACCCGGCGCGCCGCTCCGCGATCAAGCAGGTCGCCTCCGGCCGCTTCGGCGTGACCAGCGAATACCTGGTCAACTCCGACGACATCCAGATCAAGATGGCGCAGGGCGCCAAGCCCGGCGAGGGCGGCCAGCTGCCCGGCCACAAGGTCTACCCGTGGGTCGCCAAGACCCGGCACTCGACGCCCGGCGTGGGCCTGATCTCCCCGCCGCCGCACCACGACATCTACTCCATCGAGGACCTCGCCCAGCTCATCCACGACCTGAAGAACGCCAACCCGCAGGCCCGCATCCACGTGAAGCTGGTCTCCGAGGTCGGCGTCGGCACCGTCGCCGCGGGCGTCTCCAAGGCGCACGCCGACGTGGTCCTCATCTCCGGACACGACGGCGGTACGGGCGCCTCCCCGCTGACCTCCCTGAAGCACGCGGGCGGCCCCTGGGAGCTGGGCCTGGCCGAGACCCAGCAGACGCTGCTGCTCAACGGCCTGCGCGACCGGATCGTCGTGCAGACCGACGGCCAGCTCAAGACCGGCCGCGACGTGGTCATCGCCGCCCTGCTGGGCGCCGAGGAGTACGGCTTCGCGACCGCGCCGCTGGTGGTCTCCGGCTGCGTCATGATGCGCGTGTGCCACCTGGACACCTGCCCGGTCGGCATCGCCACCCAGAACCCGACGCTGCGCGAACGCTTCAGCGGCAAGGCCGAGTACATCGTCAACTTCTTCCAGTTCATCGCCGAGGAGGTCCGCGAGATCCTCGCCGAGCTGGGCTTCCGCTCGCTGGAGGAGGCGGTCGGCCACGCCGGCCTGCTGGACACGTCCAAGGCCGTCAACCACTGGAAGGCGCAGGGTCTGGACCTCGGGCCGCTGCTGCACGTGCCCGAGCTGCCCGAGGGCGCCGTACGCCACCAGATCACCGTCCAGGACCACGGCCTGGCGAAGGCGCTCGACAACGAGCTGATCAAGCTGTCCGCCGACGCGCTGTCCGCGGACACCGCCGAGGCCGCGCAGCCCGTACGGGCCCAGGTGGCGATCCGGAACATCAACCGGACCGTCGGCACCATGCTCGGCCACGAGGTGACCAAGAAGTTCGGTGGCGCCGGCCTGCCCGACGACACCATCGACATCACCTTCACCGGCTCGGCCGGCCAGTCCTTCGGCGCGTTCCTGCCGCCCGGCGTCACACTGCGCCTGGAGGGCGACGCCAACGACTACGTCGGCAAGGGCCTCTCGGGCGGCCGGATCGTGGTCCGCCCGGACCGCGGCGCCGACCACCTGGCCGAGTACTCGACCATCGCGGGCAACACCCTCGCCTACGGGGCCACCGGCGGCGAACTGTTCCTGCGCGGCCGCGTCGGCGAGCGGTTCTGCGTCCGCAACTCCGGCGCCACGGTGGTGTCCGAGGGCGTCGGCGACCACGGCTGCGAGTACATGACGGGCGGGCACGCCGTCGTCCTGGGCGAGACCGGGCGCAACTTCGCAGCCGGTATGTCCGGCGGCATCGCGTACGTGATCGACCTGGACCCGGCCAACGTCAACCGTGAGCTGACCGCGGCCGTGACCACCGAGTTGGACGCCACCGACCGGCAGTGGCTGCACGACGTCGTGCGCCGCCACCAGGAGGAGACCGGCTCCACCGTCGCCGCGAAGCTGCTCGCCGACTGGGACACCGCGCTGGCCCGCTTCAGCAAGGTCATTCCCGCCACCTACCAGGCAGTGCTCGCCGCCAAGGACGCCGCCGAGCGAGCCGGGCTCTCCGAGTCCGAGACCCACGAGAAGATGATGGAGGCGGCGATCAATGGCTGACCCCAAGGGCTTCCTGACCACCGGCCGCGAGGTCGCAAAGACCCGCCCCGTCGAGGAGCGCGTCCGAGACTGGAACGAGGTCTACGTCCCCGGTTCGCTGCTGCCGATCATCAGCAAGCAGGCCGGACGCTGCATGGACTGCGGCATCCCCTTCTGCCACAACGGCTGTCCGCTCGGAAACCTCATCCCCGAGTGGAACGACTACGCCTACCGCGAAGACTGGACGGCCGCCAGCGAGCGGCTGCACGCGACCAACAACTTCCCGGAGTTCACCGGTCGCCTGTGCCCGGCCCCCTGCGAGTCGGCGTGTGTGCTGGGCATCAACCAGCCGCCGGTGACCATCAAGAACGTCGAGGTCACCATCATCGACAAGGCGTGGGACAGCGGGGACGTCACCCCGCAGCCGCCGGAGCGCCTCAGCGGCAAGACCGTCGCCGTCATCGGCTCGGGCCCGGCCGGCCTGGCCGCCGCCCAGCAGCTGACCCGGGCGGGCCACACCGTCGCCGTCTACGAGCGCGCGGACCGTATCGGTGGTCTTCTCCGCTACGGCATCCCCGAGTTCAAGATGGAAAAGCGCCACATCAACCGCCGTATCGAGCAGATGCGGGCGGAAGGCACCAAGTTCCGTACGGAGGTGGAGATCGGCCGGGACATCGACGCCGCCAAGCTGCGCAAGCGCTACGACGCCGTCGTGATCGCCGCCGGTGCCACCACCTCCCGCGACCTGAAGGTCCCCGGGCGCGAGCTGAACGGCGTCCACTTCGCGATGGAGTACCTGCCGCTCGCCAACAAGGTGCAGGAGGGCGACCTGACCGTCGCCCCGATCACCGCCGCGGGCAAGCACGTCGTGGTCATCGGCGGCGGCGACACCGGCGCGGACTGCGTCGGCACGGCGCACCGCCAGGGCGCGGCGTCGGTCACCCAGCTGGAGATCATGGGCAAGCCCGGCGACGAGCGGAACCCGGACCAGCCCTGGCCGACCTTCCCGATGCTCTACAAGGTCACCTCCGCGCACGAGGAGGGCGGCGAGCGGCTGTACTCCGTCTCCACCACCCACTTCGAGGGCGACGAGGACGGCAACGTCCAGTGGCTGCACCTGGCCGAGGTGGAGTTCAAGGACGGCCGTCCCGAGACGAAGCCGGGTACCGAGCGCAGGATCCCCGCGCAGCTGGTCACCCTGGCCATGGGCTTCACCGGCACCGACCAGGACAACGGCCTCGTCTCACAGTTCGGACTGGAGCTGGACGCGCGCGGCAACATCGCCCGCGATGCCGACTTCGCCACCAACGTCCCCGGCGTGTACGTTGCGGGTGACGCCGGTCGCGGCCAGTCGCTGATCGTCTGGGCCATCGCCGAGGGCCGCTCCGCCGCCCGCGGTGTGGACCGCTTCCTGGCGGGCGCCAGCGCGCTGCCCGCTCCCGTCAAGCCGACGGACCGCGCACTGACCGTGTAGCGGCCCCGGCTCACAGATGTCCCGTACAACGACGTGCGGAACACCCGCGGCGCCTGTCCACCTCCCCGACCGGAGGGCAGGCGCCGCGATCTACGCGTGCCGGATCACCGTCCGGTTTCGGGCACCAGCGAGCCGTCCGACGTGTCGGGGAGAATCCTGGCAGCACGGGCTTCCCGGACCGGACGCGCCGTCCCGTCGAGGTCCTTGTGCAGGGTGCGGGCGAGGTCTTCGATCGTTCGGACGCCGGCGTCCATGTTCGGGTGGTCCGCGGTCAGGACGACGAGCCCGTAGTCATGTCCTCCACCGGTGACCGCGCCGACGCTGTGCACCCGCCAGCCGCCGCTGCTCCGTTGCAGCCAGCCGTTCTTGACGTGCACCTTCGCCCCGGCCGGTGCGCCGGCCGGCACGCCCCAGCGCTGCTCGGGCACCACCCGGCCCATGAGGTCCAGGGCGTAGGCGCGGGAGGCGCCGCCGAGCACGGAGTTCTCGGAGGTGAGGAGCCGCATCAGGGTGAGCTGATCGGCGGCGTTGATCTGGGTCAGGCCCCAGTACCCTTCCGTGTCCGGAACGGTGTTGCGCATTCCGGCGAGCCGCAGGAAGCTGTTTATCCGCCCGAGGCCGGCCCGCTTCCACAGTGTGGTCGTGGAGTCGTTGTCCGAATGCGTAATCATTTTTTCCGCGAGCTTTTTCTCGTCCGCGGTCAGAGCGCGCTGTTCTTCCTGGGCCTGCCGCAAGAGGGTGCCCAGCACCACGACCTTCACGACACTCGCCGAGTCGTACTGCCGGCCCGCGTCGTACGCGCACCGGGTGTCGCTCGTGCGGTCGTACAGGGCGAACGAGGTATGGCCGGAGGGGTGCGAACTCAGCACCTGGCCGAGATCCTTCGCGAGCCGGTCGGCGAGCCCGTCCTTGGTGGACGTGCAGGTCACCTTCGGGGCCGCCGGCTGTGCCGGTGTCGCCGCGGCGGCCGTCGCCGGGGCCGCGGCCGCGAGGAGCGAGGAGAGGGCGGCGGTGAGCACCGGCACGGCGGCGAAACGCCGCCGGGTGGAATCCAGGGTGCGTATTCGATGGCGCAAAGTGTTCCTTCGTCTTTCTGCTCGTGTTCACCGGCAGGGCGTGGAAAGGAGGCATGGCGGCAGGGGTACTGCCGGTCGTTGCGCGGGGAATTCAGTCGTTGACCGGGCGTAGGGCCCGGTGTTGTGCACCGACCCGTCGGATCAGTGCGATTCACGCCGCAGGAGCATCCAGCACGAACGTTTCTGTGTCAATGGTGGAAATAACGCCACAGGGGTCGCTCACCGGCCGCCGGGGGAGACGTACGACTGCCCGCGTGGGGGCGGCGCGGGGGCCGGGGCCGGGGCGGGCGTTATTCCCCGACCTGTGTGATCCGGTCGTCGCCCAGGCGCGTCTGGACGTCCTGGAGCAGCAGCTTCAGCAGGCCGGCCAGCTGCTCCTGCTGGTCCGGCTTCAAGCCGCTGACCAGCTCCGTCTCGCGGTGCAGCACCCGGTCCACGGTCTCTTCGACGAGCGTGTGTCCGGCCGGGGTCAGCTCGACCCACACCGTGCGGGGGCGGCCCTCGCCCGGGCGGCGGACGACCAGGCCCTCGCGCTCGGCACGGGCCACGCGCTGGGAGATCGCGCCGGCCGTCACCATGGAGCGGGCGGCGAGTTCGCGGGTGCTGAGGGTGTACGGGGTGCCGGCGCGGCGCAGCACGCTCAGCAGGTCGAGGGTGGCGGTGTCCACGCCGGCGCGGGCCAGCACCCGGCGCCGGTCGTCGCCCAGCAGCTTGGCCAGCTGCCACAGGGGTGTGACGATTCCGATGGACGAGACGGGCATGCCGGGGCGCTCGCGTTCCCAGGCGTCGGCGATCTCCTGGACGGGGTACGGGGCGTCCGCGCTTGCCATGGGCCCTCCTGCGAGTGTTATGTTCAGACCTAAATTCAGATCTAAATTTAGGTCTCAACGTATGACGTCGGGAGCTACCTTATGTCACGCACCATCCTGGTCACCGGCGGCGCCACCGGCATCGGCCTGGCCGTCGCCCGCCACTTCGCCGCCCAGGGCGACGCGGTCACCGTCACCGGCCGCCGTCCCGCGCCCCTGGAGAAGGCCGCCGAGGAGACCGGCGCCCGCGCGGTCGTCTGCGACCACACCGATCCCGCCGCGCTGGCCCGCCTCCTGGACGAGCTGCCCGAGCGGATCGACGTCCTGGTCAACAACGCCGGCGGCAACACCGACTTCGACGACGCGCCGGGCGACGACCTGGCCTCGTACGCACGGGCCTTCCGCGCCAACCTGGACGCGAATCTGCTCACCGCGGCCCTGACCACCAAGGCCCTGGAGGGCTGGCTCGCCGAGGGTGGCGCCGTCGTGCACATCGGCTCGATCGCCGCCGACCAGGGCTCGGGCTCCGGCGCGTACGGAGCGGCCAAGGCCGGACTCACCACCTGGAACCTCGACCTGGCGAAGGAGCTCGGCCCGCGCGGCATCACCGCCAACGTCGTCTCGCCCGGCTACATCGAGGACACCGAGTTCTTCCGGGACCGGCTCGCCGACGAGCGGCGTACCTGGCTGGTGGACGCCACCGCCACGGGGCGGGCCGGGCGGCCGGGGGACGTCGCGGCGGCAGTCGCGTTCCTGGCGTCCGAGGGGGCGCGGCACATCACGGGGCAGGTGCTCAACGTCAACGGGGGTGCTTACAGGACGCGGTGAGGCGGCCGGTGAGGGCTAGTTCGACTCCTCGGCCCGGTCCTCCTCGGACCGGTCCTCCTCTTCGACGAGCCGGGGCGGGAAGCCGCCCGTGGCGATCGGCCCCCACCGCAGCGGCGTCACCCGGATCAGCGACTTGCCCTGCGTGATCATCGCGGCGCGGTACTCGTGCCAGTCCGGGTGCTCGCCCGCGACGTTGCGGTAGTACTCGACCAGCGGCTCGACCGAGTCCGGCGCGTCCAGGACCTCCGCCTCGCCGTCGACCTGCACCCAGGGGCCGTTCCACTCGTCGGAGAGCACGAGCACGCTCACCGAGGGCGCCCGGCGGGCGTTGCGGACCTTGGCGCGCTCCGGGTACGTCGCCATCACCAGCCGCCCGGAGTCGTCGACGCCGCAGGTCAGCGGCGATGCCTGGGGCGTGCCGTCGGAGCGCCGGGTGAGCAGGACCGCCCGGTGCCGGGGACGTACGAACTCCAGCAGGCCGTCGAGGTCCACGTGGGTGTTGGTGGCGATGGAAGGACTCATACCGGCGAGCCTAGGCCGTGGAGCGCGCTCGAAGGGGGCGACGTCCCGTGGAGCGGCGCGGTCCGCCGTGTCCGCGCTATTGACTAAAAGTCAGCCGGGAACGACGCTGCTGGGCAGCCGTCGTAGCCGCACCCCGGGAGGACTGGTGGGTACAGGTTCGAGCACCGACGCACGGACCGGCGCGGGCGGGGACAGCGAGGCGTTCCGGGCCCTGACCGAAGCACTCGGCGCCCCGCCGCCGCCCGGCCTCGCCGCCGCCGCGCCCGAAGAACTCGGCGTGCTGACGCGCGCGTTGCGCGCCCGTAAGGAGAGCCGCGCGGCGGGCCTCAACGACGCGGCCGAAGAGGCCCTGAAGCTGGTGCCCGCCCTCGCCCGCGGCCCCGTGCGCCGCATCCTGTTCCGCTGACCCAGCCGACCGGACGGTGGTCCCCATGGACACGCTCAGCAATCGCGCCGAGGCACAGAAGATCGCCCAGTTGCTCGATGTCCTGCCGGAACAGCTGGAGTTCCTGCACGGGCTGCCCGCCGAGGACGTACGGCAACTCCGCGCCCGTACCGTCGACACGCTCTTCGACGATGTACCGGACATGCTCGACCGGATCGCCGCCGCCACCAAGCTCGTACCGGCCGGTGTCGCCGCCGCGATCTCGCAGAAGGCGCTCGGGCCGCGGCTGGCCGCCTCCGTGGCCGGGCGGCTGGACCCCGGCCGCGCCGCCGACATCATCGAGAAGCTGCCGGTCGCCTTCACCGCCGAGTCCTGCGGCCACCTGGACCCCCGCCGGATCGCCGGGATCGTCGACCGGCTGGACGAGGACCTCGTGGTCCGTATCGCCGTCGCCCTCGCCGAACGCGGCGACCACCTGACGATGGGACGCTTCGTCGGCCACCTGCGCGACGGGGCCCTGGAACGGATCCTCCAGCTCATCGACGATGAGGTGGTGCTGCGCGTCGGGTTCTTCATCGACCTGCCGGAACGTCTGGACGCCGTCCTGGAACTGATGGGGGAGGAGCGGCTGGCCTCGGTGGTGGCCGCGGCCGGCAACGGTCTGTGGCCCGAGGCGCTGGCCGTGGCCGGGCTGGCCGGTCCGGAGCGGCGCGCCCGGGTGGCCGCCCTCGCCGCCCGCCAGGACCCCGTACGGCTGGACGGGCTCGTCCGTACCGCGCACGAGCAGGGGCTGTGGGAGTCGCTGCTGCCGCTGGTGGCCCTGCTGTCCGAGGAGGACCGGCGGGCGGTCGCCGCCCTGCCGTCGCTGCGCGACGCCCAGGTGCTCGGCGCGGTCGTCCGGGCGGTCGTCGCGACCGGTCTGTGGGCGGAGTTCCTGCCGCTGGTCGCGGAGTTGCCGCCGGAGTCGCGCAAGGTGGTGGCGGACACGGCGGGGGCACTGCCGGACGCGGCGCTGGACGCGATGGTGCTGGAGGTCGAGAAGCAGGACCTGTGGGACGCGGTACTGCCCCTGGTGGAGATCATGGACGAGCCGGCCAAGGAGCGGGTCTTCGCGCTGCCGGCCTTCCGGGAGCAGGGGTAGGTCTGTGGGCGGCGGCGGGGTTCGCCGTCCGCTCAATCCGCCCTGGGCGCAAAGTGGATGGCTTCGTGAGGGTCGCCCGCTAGCGTCCGGACCATGACTGCTTCTCCCGATGCCGGTCGTGTTTCTGCCGGCCCTGTCCCGATCGTCCCCGATGTCTGGCAACTGCCGTTCCCGGTGGGCCATGTCCACCTCGTGCGGCTGTCCGACGGCGGTTTCGCGGCCGTCGACACCGGCGTTCTGGGCTCAGCCCCGGTGATCCTGGAGGCGGTGACCCGTCTCGCCGGAACGCCGGACGCGCTGCGGCAGATCGTGCTGACCCATTCCCACGTCGACCACATGGGGTCGGCCGCCGACCTGGTGGCCGCCACCGGCGCCCGGGTCCTGGCGGGCGCGGCGGACGTCCCGGCCGTCACCGGCACGGCGCCCGAGCCGCCGCCGACGCTCACCGCCACCGAGGCGCCGCTGCTCGAACAGGCCCTGGCCGGCATGGCGGAGGCGGGCACGCCGCCGCTGAAGCATGTACAGGTGGACGTCGAACTTCGTGACGGCGACATCCTCGACGACTGGCCCGAGCCCGCCCACGTGCTCCACGTCCCCGGTCACACGCCGGGCAGCACGGCGCTGCACCTGCCTGCCGCCGGTGTGCTGTTCACCGGCGACCTCATGGGAACGGGGCCGGACGGCCGGGTCGTCCTCGGTCCGTTCAACGTCGACCGGGCGGCGGCCGTCGCGTCCTTCCGGCGGCTGGCCGCGCTGCCCGGCGTGGACACGCTGTGCGTACCGCACGGCGTTCCGGTCCGTACGGGGGCGGCACGTGCCCTGGCCGCGGCCACCCCCGAGACCGACTGGCTGTGAGCCGGGCGGCACCAGCGGGAGATCACGGGCATCACGGGCGCGGTACGACGGTCATCGGGCCGCGTAGGCGACCGTCCTGAACGGCCAGTCCGCGGCCAGCCAGTCCCGTACCGCTTCGTACAGGGGCCGGTCCAGGTCGGCGCGGTCGGCCCGTACCCAGGAGCGGACCGTCGCGTCCGGGGCCGGACCCGGGGCTCGGTCCGGAATCCCGGGCGCCGTCTCGCCCGGTTCCGTACTGGTAGCGCCATGTTCGTCCCGTACGGGATAGATGTACACGCACCCGATCACCTCGCCGCCCGGTAGCCCGATGACGGAGTACGTGAAACCCGTGCGCCGCTCGAAGTCCCGGGCGTGCCGCCGCAGGTCGCCGAGGTTCTCCTCGGGCGTCATCCCGGCCTCGGGCGGCCAGCCGCGGCCGGTGTAGCCGGGGGTCGCCCTGATGTGCGTGATGCTGGTGGCCCAGGCGGCGTGGTCGGCGGCGTTGTGGTCCGGAGTGAGCGGTTCCAGCCGGAAGCGGTCGGTGGTCGGTCCACGGGGGACGACGAAGTCGGCGGGCACGAAAGGCGGATGGCTCATGAGGTGAGAATAGGGTCCGGCGCGTCGCCCGACCGTGGCGCGGAACGGAACGGAAAGGCTTCTCCATGCAGCTGCACACCCAGGAGTGGGGTACCGGCGACCGGGTCGCGGTGCTGGTCCACGGCATCATGTCGGACCACCGGACCTGGCGCCGGGTGGGGCCCGCGCTGGCCGGGCGCGGCTACCGCGTCATCGCCGTCGACCTGCGGGGCCACGGCGCCAGCCCGCGTGGCCCGTACAGCGACGAGCTGTTCGCCGACGACCTGGTGGAGACCCTGCCCGCGGGCGTGGAGGTGGCCCTCGGGCACTCGCTCGGCGCGATGGCGCTGTCGCTGGCGGCCGAGCGGCTGCGCCCGCGGCGCGCCGTCTACTCGGACCCGGCCTGGACCCTGGGCAACACCGAGCGGCCGATGGACCCCGCGCTGTTCGTCGAGTTCAAGCGCGCCACCCGGCAGATGATCCGGGGCTTCAACCCGCGCTGGGAGGAGGCCGACGTGGAGATCGAGATGGCGACGATCGAGGCGTGGGACTCGGACACGGCGCTGGCCCTGTCCGGCGGTGACCTCAAGGAGCGCATACCGGAGCGGCCGGTGGTGCCCTCCCTGGTGCAGGTGGCCGGGGAGGGTTTCCTGTTCACGGAGGCGGACAAGGAGCGAGTGGCGGAGCGCGGCTTCGAGGTCCGGACGGTCGAGGGCGCCGGGCACACCATCCACCGGGACGACTTCGACGGCTTCATGAAATCGCTGGAAGGCTGGATCTGACCGGAGGCCGGAACCGACCGGAGGCCGGATCCGACCGAAGGCTGGATCTGACCGAGCGGCACCCGGGTCTGCCGCGACGTCATCCGCATCCGACCCGGCGGTATCCGTCCCGGCAGAAGCGGCTGCCGGTTTTGGCACCTGATGTTCAATCTTGTACCACCAAGGGGTGGCTGGAAGCGGCGACGGGCGCCGGCCCCGCCCGGGGCGCTTTGCCGCGGTCCGCGACGGCTGATTAGGGTGTGGTCCGTGGTAGTAGCAACCACCCGCCCCGGTCGGCCCGCGGACCGGCGACCCGAAATCCCCTGAGGCAGCACAGCGATGACCGAACCGGCGATACCGGCCCGGGGCCCCGCCGCCGCGCCGGAACGCCCCACGCCGGTCCCCCCGCCACCCGCCAGGCCGCTCACCGAGGAGCGCATCACGGCCCTCGTACTGTCGTACCGCCAGACGCTGTTACGGTACGTCACCGGCCTGCTGCCCGCCGATCCACAGCGCGCGGAGGACGTCGTCCAGGAGACGCTGCTGCGTGCCTGGCTGGAGAGCGACCTCTCCCGTGTGGGGGACGCCCGGCGCGCAGCCGGGTGGGAACCCGGTCTGCCGTGGCTGTTCCGGGTCGCCCGCAACGTCGTGATCGACTGGAGCCGGCGCGACAGCTCCCGGCCGGCGGTGCCGACCGGACTGCCGCCGGAGACGGCCGGCCCGGCGGACGAGGTCGCGCGCGTCGTGGAGCGGACGCACGTCGTCGGGTTGCTCGCCCAACTGTCCCGCCCCCATCGAGAGGTTCTGGTGTACACATACCTGCTCGGCTGTTCCGGACCCGACACGGCGCACGCGCTGGGCATACCGCCCGGCACGGTCAAGTCCCGGCTGCACCACGCGATGCACCACCTGCGGCGGGCCGCCGCGCCCGACGCCCGGGACCGCGGATGAGCGGCCCGGGCCGGATCGCGCCGCCGGGCACGGCGGCCGTCGTGGCACCGGCGCAGTCCCCGGTGCCGCTGGCCCTCGGTATGCCGGACCGCACCTCCTGGCTGATCCTCATCGGCTTCCTCGTCGTCCTGATCCTGCTCATCTGGCTGCTCGCCCGGGCCGTGCGCAAACAGGGCGGCTTCCGCCGCGCCTGCCGCCGGGTCGCCTGGGAGGTCCGGATGACCGCGCGGGCTTTCACCGCGCCGCTCCGCGCCTATCTGCGGCACCGGCGCTGCGCCCGGACCCTGGCCGCGTACTTCGCCGACCCGGCCGCGTACGAGCTGTCCCGCGCGGCGCTCGACCGCGCGGACGCGGACGCGGGCGACGACTGCTACGCGCCGACCGTCCAGCTGGCGCAGGCCAGGGACCGGGTGCACGTCGTCGTCGCGGGCCGCGACCCGGCCGGTGCCGCAGGACCGGTTCTGCCCTGGACCGACGCGGCCGCCGAACCGGGGGAGTGGACCTGGTCGGCGCCCGCCGACGCGGTACGGGGGTCGTCGGCGGCGCACGGTCGCGCCGTACGGCTGCCGCTCGTCCTCGGTGTGGACCGCAAGTCGTCGGGCGTGGTGCTCGTCGACTGGCTGCGCGGCCCCGCGGCGCTGGGCGTCGAGGGCGACCCGCGGGTGTCCCGCAGCGTGCTCCAGGCGCTGACGGCCCAGGTGGACCGGATGCCGGACGGGCCGCCGGTCCTGGTGGCGCACGGCGTGCACCCGCGCTTCCCGGGCCGCCCGCTGGACGAGATCCTCACCGAACTGTCCGTGGACCGGTGGACGGATCCGGCGCAGGGACCGGAGCACGGAACGCAGCAGGCACCGCGGACCGCGGACGCGACGGCGGTCCCGGTGGTCGTCTGCTGGGCGCCCACGGCCGACCAGGCGGCACGGCTGGCGGACCTGTGCGCACGGGGACGTGCCCGCGCGCTCGTCGGCGGGCGCCTGCCGGGCGCCTGCTGGGTCCTGCACGCCGAACCGGACGGGCGGCTGCTCGGCCCCGGGCCGCGGGTGGACGTGGAGTCGCCCGCGCTCGGCGGCGCCGTGGCCCGCACCGTACGGCGCAGGCAGCCCGCACCGCACTGCGTCCTGCCGGGCGCCGGTACGGGCATGGACATGAACATGGGGACACATCCGGGTACGGGCACGGGGCCGGGCGCCGGTCACGTCGGCCCCGCCGGGTCCGTACCCGAACCGGGCTTCGCCCAGCCGGACCTGCACAAGCCCGCACCCGCGCCCGCCCCGGCTCCCGCCGAGCCGGTGTGGGAAGAGACGGCCGTACTTCCGCCGGTGGCACAGCCCGCTCCGGCCGCCCAGCCGGCCCCGGCCCCTTGGCCCGCCGCGCCGCCCGCGCACGGTGACCACGGAGGCGGCGCCGCCCACCAGGGCACGTTCCCCCGCGAAACCGCCGCTTTCGACGCCGACTTCGCCGAGCCCGAGCCGGGCGCCCCCGCTCCGGCCACCGCTCCCGGGGCGGCGCCCGCACCCGTACCCGCGCAGCGGCCGGACGCCCCCGGCGCCCAGCCCACTGGCGGCCCCGACAGCGGCTCCGGCCCCGACGCCGGCGCCGACTTCGCGGAGCCGGACCTGGCCGAGCCCCGGGCCGCCGCCGCGCCGCCCGGCCTGGCCGGGGTGTCCGCCGCCTCCGGCACCCGCGGCGCCTCCGACGCCGACTCCGACGCCGACTCCGACCCCGCCGATCCCCAGGAACGGACCCCTCGTACCCCGTGAGACTCTTCGTCACCCTCGCTCCGGCCGCTCCGGCCCGGCCCGGCTCCCCGCAGCCCGCCCCCGAGCGGCGCGACCTGGTTCTGCACACCCCGGGCACGACCACCGTCGGCGCCCTGTCCGCGCGTCTCGCCGGCGACCACGCCTCCGGCGACACGCCCCCCGCCCTCTTCCTCGGCGACCGTGAACTCCCCGCCGACCTGCCGGTGTCCGCCACCGGCATCCGCGACGGCGCGACGATCGGCATCGGCGGTCCCGTACCGCCCGAGCCGGACGGCGGCTACGGTCCCGACCGCACCGAGCTGCCGCCTCCGTCCCGCTCCGCCGACGGCGAGCGGCTGCCGCGCGCGCCCCGCGTGGAACTCCAGCTGATCGGCGGCCGGGGCGCCGGGCGGGTCTGGCCGCTGGACCTCGGTACGCACACCATCGGCCCGGCGGCGGGCAGTTCCGTACGGCTCCAAGGCCGTGACGTGCCCGGCGCGGGCATCCGGGTCACCGTCCGCCCGGACGGCACGGTGCTGCTGGACGTCGGTCCGGCCGCCGCCCGCCCGACCGCCGACCGCACGGCGGCGCACAGCGGCAGGCAGACGCCCGGCCACCGCACCGACGTGGCCCTGTCGGTGCCCGAGCCGCCGCCCGCCCGGCCGCGTGCCGACGCGACCCCGCTGCCGCCCCCGCCGCCGCCCGAACTGCCCGACCCGTACGCCGACACCCACCTGCCGGTCCCCGAGGGCTGGGTGGAGTGGCCGCTCGGCGGAGAGCTGCGGCTGGGCGAGTACCTGCTGCGGATCGCCGAGCCCACCGAGGCGGACGCCGCGGTGACGGCCTCCGAGGACGGCGCCCACCTGGACTTCAACCGGCCGCCGCGGATCGTCCCGCCGCTGGTGCCGGAGCGGTTCACGCTGCCCTCGCCGCCCTCGCCGCCGCCCCGGCGCACCATCCCGCTGCTGGTGGTGATCGCGCCGATGTTCATGGGCATCGGCATGGTCGTCTTCCTGCACTCGTACTTCTACCTGATCTTCGCGTTCTTCAGCCCGGTGCTCGCCATCGGCAACTACATCAGCTCCCGGCGCAGCGGCTGGCGCGACTTCCTCACCTCGGTCGCCAACTACCGCGCCCGGCGCGCCTCGCTGGAGGACGACGTCAAGGGCATGGTCGAGCGCGAGCGCGGCCTGCGGGTCGCCGCCGGGCCCGACCCGGCCGCCGCCGGCATGTGGGCCGTCGGCCCCGGCGCCCGGCTGTGGGAACGCCGCCGCGGCCACCCCGACCACCTGCTGCTGCGCGTCGGCACCGTCCGCCAGGCGTCGCTGCTGACCATCGAGGACAGCTCCCGCGAGGACAACCACCGCTCGGTGAACTGGCAGATACCCGACATGCCGATCGGCGTGGACCTGTGCGGGGACGGCGTCATCGGCATCTCCGGCGAGACCGACGCGGCCCGTGCCCTGGCCCGCTGGACGGTGGCGCAGGCCGCGGTCCTGCACAGCCCCCGCGACGTACGGATCACCGTGCTCACCGACGCGGCGGGCGCGCCCGCCTGGGAGTGGGTGCGCTGGCTGCCGCACGCCCGCCCCGGCGAGGGCGGCATCGCCGCGCCCCCACCGGCGGGCCCACCGTGACCGTCGGCAACGACCCGGAGACGGTCGCCAACCGGGTCTCCGAACTGGTCTCCGCGATCCGCTCCCGGGCCCGTTCGCGGGAGACCGCGATGGGCGGCGCGCTGCTCGCCGAGCCCGACCTCGTCGTGGTGCTGGACGGCGCCCGGCGGCTGCGTGACGTGCCCGGTGTGGTGCAGGTGCTCAAGGAGGGCCCGTCCGTACGGGTCTTCCTGATCTGCCTCGACCAGGAGGAGCGGATGCTCCCCGAGGAGTGCGTCACCGTCTGCACGGTCGGCGCCCGCGAGGTGACGCTGCGCCGGACCGGCAGCGCCGACCTCACCGGCATCCGCCCCGACCTGGTGGACACCGGCTGGTGCGAGCGGATCGCCCGCGCCCTGGCCCCCGTACGCGACGTCACCCCGGACGGCTCCGACGGCCTGCCGGACCGCGTCAAGCTGCTGGACCTGCTCGGCCTGGAGCCGCCGCAGGCCGCCGAACTGGCCGCCCGCTGGACCAAGCGCCCGGCCTCCACCGGCGTCCTGCTGGGCGCCGGCTACACCGGCCCGGTCACCTTCGACCTGGTCAAGGACGGTCCGCACGGCCTCATCGCGGGCACCACCGGCGCCGGCAAGTCCGAACTCCTCCAGACGCTGGTGGCCTCCCTGGCGGCGGTCAACCGGCCGGACGAGATGACGTTCGTGCTCGTCGACTACAAGGGCGGCAGTGCCTTCGCGGGCTGCGAGCGGCTGCCGCACGTGCTGGGCATGGTCACCGACCTGGACAGCCACCTGGTCGAGCGGGCCCTGACCTCGCTGACCGCCGAACTGACCCGCCGCGAACGCCTCCTGGCCGACGCGGGCGCCAAGGACCACACCGAGTACCGCGCGATGCGCCGCCGCGACCCCGCGATGGCGCCGCTGCCGAGGCTGCTGCTCATCATCGACGAGTTCGCCACCCTCGCCCGCGACGTGCCCGAGTTCGTCCCCGGACTGGTCGGCATCGCCCAGCGCGGCCGTTCGCTCGGCCTGCACCTGCTGCTCGCCACCCAGCGTCCGGCCGGCGTGGTCACCGCCGACATCCGCGCCAACACCAACCTGCGGATCTCGCTGCGCGTCACCGACGCCCTCGACAGCCAGGACGTCCTGGAGGTCAACGACGCGGTCAGCATCTCCAGCGACACCCCGGGCCGCGCCCTGGCCCGGATCGGGCACCGTTCGGTGCTGCCGTTCCAGACCGCGTTCGTCGGCGCCGTACGCGACGCCGCGCAGGCCACGTCCCAGGACGCCGGGGACGCCGCGGACACCGAGCAGAGCACGGCGAAGGGAGCGCAGTCCGACGCCGACGTGTGGACCAGCGAACTCACCTGGTCGCTGCTGGGCCGTACGGCCGCCGAACCGGCCGAGGAGACCGCGGACCTCTTCGACGCCATCCAGGAGGCGATGGACGACCGCGACGCGCCCACCGACCTGACGGCCCTGGTCGACGCGGTCCAGCAGGCCGCCGCCGAGCTGGAGATCGACCGGCAGCCCAGCCCTTGGCTGCCCGCCCTGCCGCACGCCGTAAGCCTGGCCGAACTCCCCGACCGGCCCGACCCGGCCGACGGGCGTCTCGCGCCGGTCGTCTGGGGCCTGGCCGACCTGCCGGGCGCCCAGCGCCAGGAGCCCCTGGAGCTGGACCTCACCCGCTTCGGGCACCTGTACGTCCTGGGCACCCCGCGCTCCGGCCGCTCCCAGGTCCTGCGCACCATCGGCGGTGCCCTGGCCCGGCGGCACTCCAGCGCCGACGTGCACCTGTACGGCATCGACGCGGCCGGCGGCGCCCTGTCACCGCTGGCCGCGCTGCCGCACTGCGGCGCCGTCGTACCGCGCGCCGACCTGGAACGGCTGGGCCGCCTGCTGTCCCGCCTGACCGCCGAGATGAGCGCCCGCCAGGAACTGCTCACCTCGCACGGCGCGGCCAACCTCACCGAGCTGCGCGCCTTCCTGCCGCCCGCCGAACGCCCCGCCCACGTCGTCGTCCTGATCGACGGCTGGGACTCGCTGGCCGCCCTGCTCGGCGACCACGACGGCGGCCGCCCGGTCCAGGAGCTGACCTCGCTGATCCGCGAGGGCGCGCCGATGGGCCTGCACGTCATCGCCACGTCCGAACGCGCGCTGATGACCGGCAAGGTCGCCTCGCTCAACGACGAGCGGCTGCTGCTGCGGCTGACCGACCGCAACGAGTACAGCCTGGCGGGCATCCCGCCCAAGCAGGTGCCGGCCGTCGTCCCGCAGGGCCGCGGCTGGCGCGGCGGCAGCGCCACCGAGGTACAGGTCGCGCTGCTGGGCGAGCGGACCGAAGGACCGGTCACCGGCCGCGACCAGGCCGAGGCGCTGAAGCGGATCGGTGAACGGGCCGAACAGCGCGACCGCGACGTGCCCGCCGCACGCCGCCCCGCGCGCGTGCTCAGCCTGCCGCGTCAGGTGTCCTTCACCGACGCGTACGAGAAGGTCCCGGCCGCCGACCGGCGCCCGCTGTGGGGCCTGCTCGGTGTCGGCGGCGACGAACTCGGCGCCATCGGCGTGGACTTCGCGGCCGACGCGCCGTCCTTCCTCGTCAGCGGCCCGCCCGGCAGTGGCCGGTCCACCGCGCTCACCACGCTCGCGGTGTCCCTGCTGGCCGGCGGCACCCGGGTGGTCGCGCTCACCCCGCGCGAATCGCCGCTGCGGGGCCTGGCCCGGCACCCGCGCGCCGTGGTCATCCAGGACCCGGACCCGCTGGCCGACGAGGTGACCGCGGCGCTCAACGCCGAGCCGGGGCCCGCCGTGGTCCTGGTCGACGACGCCGACCTGCTCGCCCAGCTGCCCGCGGCCGACGCGGCGCTGCGCGAGGTCGCCACCACCGGCCGGGACCGCGGCATCGGCCTGGTCGCCGCCGCCACCGCCGAGACGCTGACCTCGGTGGGCATCGGCTGGCTCGGCCTCGTACGGCGGGTGCGCAAGGGCGTGCTGCTGTCGCCGCAGTCGCCGAGCGAGGGGGACATCCTGGGCGTACGGGTGCCGTACGACCTGCTGCGCGGCCGCCCGACGCCGGGCCGCGGCCTGACCGTCGACCCGGTCAGCGGCGCGCTGGTGTCGGTGCTGGTGCCGGAGACGGTGCTGCGCGACGGCGACGCCGGCTGACCGCACGGCAGGCACACACGACGGTGCCCCGCCACCGGACGAGAGGTCCGGCGGCGGGGCACCGTCGTACGTACGGAAGGTCAGCCGGCCTTCTTGGTGCCCGCCGCGATGTCCGCGTCCATCTTCTCGATGTTGTTCTTGATCTGGTTGAACTGGCTGGCGAAGGAGTTGATGCTCTCCACGGCCTTCTGCAGCGACGCGGTGAGGTTGTTGTACGACTCCTTCAGCGCCGGGCTGCTCTGCTGCATGAACATGCCGTTGTCCAGCAGGCCCTCGACGGAGGTCTTGGTGCTCAGCAGCAGCGGGTTGATGTCGTTGACGGCCTGGTTCATCACGCCGGAGACGCGCTGGATCTCGTTGTAGTCGATGTTGATGTTGCCTGCGGGCATGGTGCTGACTCCCTGGATCGGTAGGGGGATGGGTGCGGATCCGGACGGGGTCCGGGGCGCGGCGGGCCGGGGAGGAGGCCGTCAGTCGTCGGACTTCTTCGGCTTCCAGCCGGTGTCCCCCTCGGCGTCGTCGCTCGTCCACTCCTCCGTCTTGCCGTCGGTCACCACGGTCTTGGTGCCGCTGCCGTCCTCGTTGACCTCGATGGTGGTGGTCACCTCGTGGCCGTTGAGTTCGACGGAGGAGTGGGTCGTACCTTTCACCGTCTGCTCGTTGCCGTCCTCGTCGGGACCGACGGTGGTGTAGGTGGTCCTGGTGTCCCGGTGACCGGTCTTCTGGTCGGTGACCGAGGTGGTGGTGCCGGTGGTCGTGCTCTCGTTGCCCTCGGTGTCCTTCGTCTTGCTGTTGAAGTCGTCCGTGGTGGTCTTGTGCTCCGGCGTCTCGGTCTTCGTGGACGTGCCGGTGGTGTTCGTGACGTTGCCGAAGACGTCCGTCGACTTCGAGTCGTACGTACCGTCGTCGTGGTAGTTCGTGGTGTCGGTCGCCTTCAGGCCGGTCTTGGTCTCCATGGTCGTGGTGACCTTCGTCGGCTCGCCGTCCGGCCCGTACTCGTACGTCGTCGTGGTCTTGTTGCCGTGCCCGTCGTCGGTGGTCCACTCGTGGGGACGCTCACCGGGCTTGTCGGGCTCCTCCGGCAGCAGCTTCGGGTCGAGGTCCGGGTGCTCCTTCTTGGCCTTCTCGACCGCGTCGTGCCAGGCGTTCCACTCCTTGTCGCGGGCCTTCCACAGGTCGGCGGAGATCTGGGCGCTCTGCTTGGCCGCCTTGTTGGCCAGGTCGAAGTCCCAGTCGGCCCACTTCTTCGCGACGCCCTCGTAGAGGTTCTTCAGCTTCTCCAGCTTCTCCTCGGAGCGCTTGAAGGAGCCCTTCCACGTCGAGTAGTACTTGCGGATCGCCGCGACGGCCACCCGGGAGCCGACCTCGTCGACCGAGTACTCCTGCTTGCTCTCGCGGGCCTGCTTGACCTCGTCCTTCAGCTTGCCGGACTTCTGCGCGACATCGTTGAGCAGCTCGTAGTCAACGGCTATGTCGGACACGGTCACACCCCTCGCGCGGTTCGGAGATCACTTCACGTCTCACATGGTCAAACGCAAGCGGAAGCGGAACGGTTCACCCCTGATCCGCGGAAGCGGCCCGAAGTGATGTCGTTCACACAGTGAACCGATCACCCCGCAGATACGTAAACGTAGGTGTGGTGTCCCATGATCCGGATGCGCCGAGCGCGCCGGCCGTGACACCTGTGAACGGTCTGCTGCACGAAGGGAAGAGGCTTGGCTACGCGTCCCGGTGACTGGGGGCCCTCGGCCTCGACGGCGACCCGACCCCGGGTGACGCCGCCGCCATCACCACCATCGCCGACGCCATGCGCGACCTCGCCACGCACGCGGGCACCATCAACAACGGCCTCAAGGCGCTCCAGCAGACCGCGGGCGACGGACAGCGCTTCATCGGCAAGACCGCCGACCAGCTGCGCGACATGGTCGACGACCACCTGCACAACTTCGTCGGCCATGTGTCGGACTCCTTCAACCAGGCCGAGGCGGCGCTGCGCAAGTACGCCACCGCCGTCACCGACGCGCAGGCCGACGCCGACGCGGCGCTCACCGCCGCCCAGGGGCTGGACAAGGACGACCCGCAGCTCCAGACCCACAAGGACCGGGCCGACGACGCGCAGTCCGCGCTCAGCACCGCGGCGAGCACCCTGGACAAGTCGCTGACCTCCGCCGGGTCGCTGATGGTCCAGCCGGTCAGCGACTGCGACCTGTTCTGGGAAGCCTTCCAGTGGCTGACCATCATCCTGTCGGTCATCGCCATCTTCACCGGCGGCGTGCTCGCGATCCTCGCCTGGGGCATGAACGCGGTCCTGCTGATCAAGACCATCGTCGACTTCAGCCAGGGCAAGGCCAGCGGCCTGGAGCTCGGCCTGGCCTTCCTCGGCGTGCTCTTCCCCACCACCAAGGCCCTGCCGGTCGGCTCCATCCTCAAGGGCCTGGGCAGCGTCCTCAAGGGCGGCGTCGAGGGCATCGCGGGCGCCGGGAAGAACATCATCAAGGAGATCGGCCACTTCTCCTCGCTGCACAACATGCCGAAGATCGTGGTGGCGCCGATCGTGCTCGGCATCCACGCGGCCCCCGCCTTCAACGTCGTCAACGGCGTGAAGGGCCTCGGCAACTTCGCCAAGGGCGGCTGGGAGTCGCTGGCGGGCACCGTCGTCAAGGACTGGGCGAAGTTCACCGGACACATCGACGGCAACTGGGGCAAGGTCGGCGCGTACGCGAAGATCAACTTCGAGCGGCTCGGGCGGGCGGGCATCGCCACCGTCGTGCCCCTGGACTTCACCGAGATGGGCGTGCTGGGCTTCGGCGGCGCCGCGCGGCTCGCCTTCGCCGAGCGTGTGCTGGGCATCAAGCAGCCGGATCTGCACCAGTTGCTGGCCAACGCGGGACGTACGGACGCGGCGCTGGCCGGCGGCGTCCACACCGGTGACTTCGGCGCGCTGGCGCCGTTCCGGCCCGTCGGCGGGAATGGTGTGCACTTCGTGCCCGGCGGCTTCGTCGATCTGTCGGCCCTGCACTTCGTCCCCGGCGGCTTCGGCGGCGTCTCCTTCCCCGGGGTGCACATCCCCTCCGTGTCGCCGGGCGGACTCACCAGGTTCCCGGGCGCCCTCGTCCCGAACAACATCGGCGGGCTCCACCTGGACGGGCTCGGCGCGTTCCGGCCCGGCGGCCTGGGGACGTTCAACTTCAACGGTGTCGGCAACCTGATGCCCAACGGCATCGGCTCGTTCGGACACGGCGGACTGAACCTCAACATCCCCGGCAACCTGGGCGGGTTCGGGGTCAAGGGGCTGGGGAACGTCCCGCACGTCGGCGTGAACATGCCGAACGGGATCACCGCGCCGACCGGAATCACCGTGCCGACCGGCGTCACCGTGCCGCACACCGGTGTGAACATGCCGCACGGCATCACCGTGCCCGGCGGCTCCCTCCCCACACCGGCGCACACCTCGACCAGCCCGGACTGATCGCCACCCCCGACCTGCACATGCCGGGCATGACCACGCTCGACAACGGCCTGAGCGTCCCGGACGTGCACGGCGCCGGCGCCACCCAGCTGATCCAGCAGACGGACTTCGCGGCCGGCCACATCCGCCTGGACAACAACCTGCTGCTGTCCGGCAACACCGCCATCGACCTGCTCAAGGACGCCCACGGCTCGTCCGGCGTGCTCGGGCACGTGCCGGAGAGCACCAGCGTCCACGTCCCCGAGACCTCGTTCGAGAACACCTTCGTGCACGGCATCGGCGACGGCCACTCCATGGCCCGCGGCGCGATCGGGCACGGCGAGGCCCTGGAGGACATGACCTTCCCCGAGCTGACCGCGCTGGCCAACGGCGACGTCGCGGTCACCGCCTTCCACGGGGACGGCATCAGCTTCCGCATCGGTGACGCGGCCCCTCGTACGATCACCGCCGATCACCTGGCGGCCACGGCACCGGGCACGCCCGTCACGACGAGCCCCCGCAGAACCTGACGGGCAATCTGACGAGTACGCAGCACGTGCCCGGCACCACGCAGGTGCCGGGTGTGCACGGCGGTGCGGAAACGATCCGGCCGACGGGCGTGGGCGCGCAGGGCGACGTCCCGCTCCTCGCGGGCGCCGTACCCCCACCCCGTAACCTCGCCAAGGCCCCCGCCGACGTACCGGCATCGGTCGGGGTCAACGACCCGATGCGGCTGAAGACTCCGGAATTCAAGACCGGCACGGCACCCGGAGCCGGCGCGGGCGCCACCACCAAGGCGACGCCCCAACCCGCCGTCAATGAACACGACATGGCGATGAGCCTGCTGGACACCGGCGACCGCAAGCCGGTCCCGTCCGCTGGCCACAGCGCCACCTCGAACAGCCCCTCCGGCGTGTCCGCCCTCCCCGACCTGGACGGCGCGGGCGCCCGCGGCGCCACCGGCCCCGCGGACCACAGCGCCCTCGACCTGATCGCCCACCCGGGCGGCCCCGCGAAGGCGGAGGACGAGGCCGTGGCCGGCATACCGGCCGCCGTTAAGGCCACCGACAACGCGCCCGCCCCGACGCCCGTACCCGCGCCGAAGGCCGAGACGCCCACCCCCGCGCCCGGGGCGAAGGGGCCCGGCACCGTCACCGCGCCCCCGGCAGCCGCTTCGGCGGTTTCTCCGGCGCCGCGGCCATGAACCACCGCCTGCGCGTCCGCAACGACCTGATCCTGGGCGGCTCGGTCGGCCCGGAGGCCGGGGCCAAGCTCAACGCGTGGGCCGGGTACGAGAACGCGCTGTCGCAGCTCGGCAAGGCGGAGCGCAAGGTGGACGAGCTGACGCCGCCGCCCGGCGTGACCGCGGGCAAGCCCTCGCCCGCCCTGACCGAGGCCCTGGACGACCTGGGCATCCAGCGCGTCGAGGTCGCCAAGGCCGAGGCCAAGCTGGACGAACTGGGCATCGACGCCACGCGCACCCGCACCCAGATCAACGCCCTCACCGGCGGCATCTTCGGCGAACACGGCCTCGGCGGCGGACCGCGACCGCACCCGCAGCCGGAGACGCGGGCGGTTCCGGCGGTCGACAAGGGCAAGGGCACGGCGGACCTCGCGGACGCCGAGCCGGTCCCGGCGGTCGACAAGGGCAGGGGCACCGCGGGCTCCACGGACTTCGAGCCGGTCCCGATGGCCGGCAAGGGCAAGGGCAAGGGCACAGCGGCGGACGTCGCGGACTTCGGGCCCGTCCCGCATGTCGACAAGGGCAAGGGCAGAGCCGGCAACGCGGACTTCGAGCCGGTTCCGACCATCGACAAGGGCAAGGCCAAGGCCGACTTCGCCGACTCCGCGGACTTCGGGCCCGTCCCCGAGACGCACCTCCCGCGCCCCCGGCGCAGGACCGCCTCGGCCACACCCCCGGTTCCGGCATCGGCGACCGGGCCGCGGCCCGGCACGAGATCGTCACCGGTGGCGCGAGCGGCCCGGAGGCCGACCTGCGGCTCGGTGCCTGGGAGCGGTACGAGCAGACCTCGTTCGACCTCGCCCGGGCCCAGGGCAAGGTGGACCGGCTGGTGCCCGGGGCGGGCCACCCCGGCCCGTCCAAGCCGTCCGCGGCGGCCGTCGACGCGCTCGACGACCTGAACGTCAAGCGCGCCGAGTTCGACGACGCCGAGGCCCGTCTCGGCGAACTGGACATGGACCCCCACGCCATCCGGCAGCAGATCGACGACGCCAACGACGCGATCGCCGTCGAGCGCTTGCAGCGTGGCGAGTACGTCGGCCCGCTCGGCGGCGCGCCGGCCCCGCACGGCGGCGACCCGCTGCCGGTCGGGCCGCACGACTGGTCCCCCGACCCGCGGGCCCCGCGCGCCCTGTGGCCCGAGCCCGGCACCCACGCCGCGGGCCGCACCATGGTCAACCAGTCCTTCCGCGACATGCCGTTCGCGGGCCACCAGCCGCTCACGGGCGGCGACTACCTGAGCTGGATGCGGGCGAGCACGGGGAGGGCCGGCCGCTGTCCTACGTGGTCAACACCATCGTCTCGTACAGCGAGATCGGCGGCGGCAAGCTCCAGGACTTCCTCAACTCGATCACCCGCGGCCTGGAGGGCTACGACGGCCGCCTCGGCGTGGTGATCGGCGTCAACGGCAAGCTGGAGGACCTCGCCGCCATCCACCGCGCGATGGACGACGCCCTCGCCTCGACGCACTTCGACCACCCGCTGGCGATGGTGGCCACCACCTTCTACGGCGACAACTTCCCGTACGGCACCATCCGCAACCTCACCATGACCAGCCCGGCGGCCCGGTCGATGGCGCACTCGATGATGCACGGCGGCGGAGCGGCCGGCCCCAGCCACCCGTACTGGGCCTTCATGGACTTCGACGTGTACGAGCACACCGTCCCCAGCGGCCGGCACGTCTTCGACCACTTCGACCGGGAGCTGAACCTCGGCGAGGGCGGCGCCGTGGACGACTGGGCCAAGAAGCTCCCCGACGACCCGGGAGCCGCGGCGAAGGGGTCCGGCGACTCCGTGACGGTGCCGGACGTCCCCGGCACCCCGCCGCTGCGCCCGCTGGTGATGACCGGCGGCTACCGGGTGCCGGGGAAGACCGGCGAGACGGTCATCGTCGACGGCGTCGCGGTGGACCGCTCGGTCGAGGACCTGATCAAGGCGACCAAGACCCGCGATGACACCCCCGACGGGATGGTCTTCACCCAGCAGGACGTGGACAAGTTCGCGTCCGTCGTCGACTCCGACATGCGCATCCGCGCCCTGATGGCCGACTACCACGGACTGCTGCCGTACGGGCCCGAGCCGAACCTCTTCGTGGACGCCGCCGCCACCATGGTGGACGACGTGAAGCTGGGCGCGGGCGACTGGCGGCCGGTCCGGTTCGGCGGCGGCACCGGCGAGTACAAGGGCCTGCGGGAGCGGCTCAACCACTTCAACGCCTGGGAACTGGACCAGACCCTGCCGGACGTGCCGGGTAACGCGGTCGCGCGCGAGATCGCCGCCGCCAACTCCGCGCTGCCGGACCGCGGCACCGCGTTCGTCGCCGACTTCGTGAACGGCGCGGTCCCCACCGACCTGTCCCGCCTGATGTCCGGCTACTACAAGCACGGCAAGGCCGGCGGCGTCGGCAACATGCCGCAGGAGCACCTGACCCCGAAGAACGTGGTGGAGCACGTCTTCGCCCGGGCGGACTTCGACCTGGACCCGAGTCTGTCGTGGACCAAGGGCACGAAGATCGGAAAGATGCGCGAGGACCTGCTGAAGGGGAAGTCCCCGAGCAGGGCTACACGGACGACCCGTTGAAGCCCATCGGCGTGAACGGGCAGCGGCCCGAGTTCAACGAGCACCCCCGGGCCACCCTCGACCGGCTGGGCGCCGGGCTGGGCGGCGACGCCAACACCCTCGGCCTGCACATCTCCATCCACGTACCGGGCCGCGCGGACGGGCTCGTGGTGGGCATCGTGCCGGCGGAGAAGCGGTTCCTCGGCCACGCGATGGTCACCGCCACCGAGGAGGCCGCGTACAAGCGGCTGCACAACTACGTGATCGCCGAACTCCTGCCCCAGGGCGGCCTGCCGAACGACTCGCTGCTGCGAGCCCTCCCGGAGCCGCCCCCGCCCACCGCCGGCGCGAAGGCGGGCCGGATCACGCCCGGCGCGATCCCGGACGCCCCGACGCTGCTGACGCAGGTGCAGCGGCAGATGGGAGGCAAGAACGGCTTCGAGGACCTGGTCAACGACACCTACACGCGGGGCCTCGACGGCCGCGCGCTGACCGGTCGGCTGGTCACCGGGCGCCTGGACCCGGATGTGTCGGACATCAGCCCGATCGAGCAGATTATGCTGGATCGCTACGCCCAGGCGCTCAACCGTCCCCTGGAGATCCGGGGCGCGGACGGCTCCGTCCACACGGTCGACGTCACGGCACGCAAACCGGGCCCGCCGCTCTACCTGACCTGGGTCCCGGACCACGGCGGCCCGCACTCCGGACACTGGGACGTGAGCAACGCGGCGCCGCCCGCGCGGCTCGGCTTCGAGCCCGGCTCCGGGATCGGCGAGCGTTCCGCGGTCCGGCACGACATCATCACCGGCGGCTCGGGCGGGCCGGAGGCCGACCTGCGGCTCGGCGCCTGGCAGCAGTACGAGCAGGCGTCGACCGACCTGGCGCGTGCTCAGCAGAAGGTGGACGGACTGGTGCCCAGGGCCGGGCAGCCCGGCCCGTCCAAGCCGTCCGCCGCGGCCGTCGGCGCCCTCGACGACCTGGGCGTCAAGCGCGCCGAGTTCCAGCACGCGCAGACCCGCCTCGACGAGCTGGGCATGGACCCGAACGCCATCCAGCGGCAGATCGACGACGCCAACCACGCGATCGCCGTCGACCGCGCGCAGCGCGGCGAGTACGTCGGCCCGCTCGGCGGCGCGCCGTCCCGGCACACCAACCTCACCCAGGCGTTCGACGACCTGGACGTGGCCGGCGGCCCGTCCGCGCACCACGCCGACGACCTGGACATGACGGAGGCGCCCGCACCCGCCGGCGCGGGCGACGACGCGACCCCGACGCCGCACGGCGACGACCCGATGGACGGGACCGGACCCTACGGCGACCTGGGCCACGGCGGCCCGCCGACCGCCGGACCGCTGCCGCACGACCTGCAATGGCAGCAGGACGTGCCGAACCTCGGCAACCAGGTCACCCGCGGCGACGTCACCGTCAACGGCGCCTTCCAGCGGCTGCCCGGATTCGGGCAGCGCCCGCTGACACCGGACCAGTACACGAACTGGATCCACGCCAGCCTCGACCGGCAGAACCCGATGGCGTACGTGGTGAACACCGTCGTCCGGGCCAGTGACATCGCCGGAGAAGCGGGACGCCGGCGGCTGCGGGACTTCCTCACGGCGATCACCGCCGACCCGAACAACGAGTACCGGGGCAAGTTCGCGGTGGTGATCGGCGTGAACGGCCGCGCGGACAAGATGGCGGACGTCAACGCCGCGGTCCGCGGCGCGCTCGACGGACTGGACGTGCCCTACCCGGTGGCCGCGGTCGGCATCGGCTGGACCGGCAAGGACTTCCCCTTCGGCACCATCCGCAACGTCACCATGACCAGCCCGCCGAGCCGGTACCTGGTCCGCTCGATGATGTACGACCCGCACCAGCCGGCGCACCCGTACTTCTCCTTCATGGACTTCGACACCTACCAGCGGCTCGTGCCCAGCGGCGACCACGTCTTCCAGCACTTCGTCAAGGAGTTCGAGATGGGCGGCGACGGCATCCCGCCGCTGCGCCCCCTGACCATGTCCGGCGGCTACCGCCTGCCCGAGGGAACGTGCCGGGCGCCGACACCGCCCAGCTCATCGAGGACACCAACAAACGCCTGGCCGACGAGCACGCCAAAGCCGTGGCGAAGGGCAAGGACGTCGGGCCGCCGCACACGGTCTCCGAGGCCGACCTGCCCGCCTTCGACATCGCCGTCCGCGCGGACATGCGGGCCCGCGTCCGCCTGGCCCGTATCCACCCGCTGCTGCCCTACTCGCCCGAACCCAACCTCTTCACCGACGCCGCCGCGACCCTGCTGGACCGGGTCGGCCCCGGCTGGCAGCCCATCAGGTTCAGCGCCGGCACCAGCGAGTTCAACGGCCTGGCCGAGACCCTGAACTCCTTCAACGCCTGGGAACTCGACCGCACCCTGCCGGTACTGGACCGCTCGGCCTTCCCCGGCGACTCCCTCGTCCACCGGCTCACCGACCGGGAGATCGAGGCCGTCGCCCAGCGCCCGTACGACCGGGCGTACGGCACCGACGTCGAGACACCGACGGCCGGGCAGATCGACGCCGTACGACAGCGGCTGGCCGCCCGCGGCCCGGGCGGCGGCGACGGACCGCTCAGCACACCGGAGATCGACGCGGTCAGCCGGCTGCTCACTTCCGGGGAACTCAACGCCATCGCGACCCGGCAGGCGGAACGCCTGATCGCCGCGCACACCATCACGCTGCCGGACCGCGGCGTGCCCTTCGTGACCGACTTCGAGGGCGCGGCCACCCCCACCGACCTGTCCCGGATGATGGAGGGCATGTTCGGGGAACGGCCCGCGCTGCCGCAGGACCACAACGACGTCCGGCAGGCGATGGGCCGGATGTTCGGCCGCGACTCGTTCACGGACTTCGACCCCCAGACGTCCAGGAGGGTCAAGAGCGGCCTGCACTGGGCCGACCGCCGGGACGACCACCTGACGAAGAACTCCGCCACCGGACTCTCCCGCGACCCGCTGGCACCCGTCGACCCGGGACACGGCACGACCCACTCGCCACGGGACGTCGTGAGCGGGCTCGACGGCCTGGGGACCGACCGCAACACCCTCGGCTTCAACGTCTCCGCACCCATTCCCGACGACGCGGGCCTGTCGCTGCGGACGGGCGTGCCGCTGAACGACAAGGCGTTCGCGAGCCTGGCGGCGGCGACGCACCCCGAGCCGGCCGGGTTCATGCGCAACCTGCACCTCGTCGTCGCCGGATACCCGCCGGTGCACTCGCCGCCCCGGTCCCTGTTCCACGCCCTGGAGAACACCGCCGACGGCGCCGGCGCGCCGGGCCACACCCCGGGCAACCTGCTCGACGCCGTGGAGCAGTACCTCAGGAGCAAGCCCAAGGGCAGCAAGGACCCCGTCATCAAGCTGGTGCTGGCCGAGGCGGACCGGGCCGGAACGGGCTCCCGCGACCTGTTCGCCACCCTGGCGACCGGGCGGCTCGACCCGCACGGCTCGTTCGCCGCCGGCTCGCCGGCCGAACTCTCGGTACGCCTCTACGCCCAGGGACTGGGCGCCCGCATCCGCGTCATCGACGGCGACGGCATGGTGGTGCACGAGGCCGCGCCGGGCACGACGGGCGCGCGGACCCGCCCCCGCCCCGGCCTCGACTTCCGCTGGGAACCGGACCCCGACGGCGGTTGGCACTGGACCGTACGGGAGTCTGACGACATGGAGGAACCGGCCGGCCAGCCGGTCAAGCGTCCCCGCAAGGGCAAGGGACGCGCTGCCAGGCCTCCCCGGACGGACGACGAGGACACGACCATGGGCGACGCATGACCACCGCAGAACACCCGGGCACCGGGACGGTCCACACAGTCGCCGCCGGGCAGCCGGCGGCGCACGCCACCCTGGGCGCCGCGCTGCACGCGGCCGCACCCGGCGACGAGATCCGCATCGCGCCCGGCACCTACGAGGAAGCACTGCGGATCGACCGTGACATCGTCCTCCGCGCACACGGCGGCACGGTCACCCTCGCCGCCCCCGGCGGCACCACCCCGGCGCTCGAAGTGCTGCCCGGCGCCCGGCTGACGCTCGACGGGCTGACCGTACGCGGCGGCGCCGCCGACCGGCCCGCCGTCCTGCTGTCCGGCGGCATCACCCACTGGCACGGCGGCGGCACCGACCGCGGACGCCTGGAGGTGCTGCGCGAGGCCGCGCTCACCATGACCGGCGCCCGCCTGACCGGCGCGGCCCTGGCCGGAGCGCTGATCCGTACCATCGGCGCGGTCCGCCTCACCGACTGCGTCCTGGAAGGCGCCCAGGGCACCGGCGTGGTCGTGGGCGGCGACTCCCGGCTGGAGCTGACCGGCACCCGGATCAAGGGCGCCACCGGCTCCGGAGTACGGGTCCGCGAGGACGCACACCTCGTGCTGCGCGACTGCCTCATCGACGGCGCGGGCCGCAGCGGCCTGCTGTTCGAGGACCGGTCGGCGGCCCTGCTCGTCGACTGCCGCATCCGCGACTGCGGCGGCGAAGCCGTACGGGTGCTGGACTCCTCACCGGTACCGCGCGACGCCGACCCGTACGAAGCCGCCGACGGACAGATCCCGTCGCAGGCCGACGGCGGACTGCTGCTGTACGGCTGCGAGCTGACCGGCGCGGGCGCGGACGCCCTGCACGTCGCCGGGTCCGGCGACGCCGTGCTCGACGGCTGCGTACTACGCGACGGCGGCGGCGCCGGAGCCACCGCGGGGGAGCGGGCCCGGGTACGGCTGGCCGACACCCGGATCGTACGGACCACCGCCGCCGCCCTGACGGCCCACGGCACGGCCCGGCTGGAGGCACGCGGCACGACCGTACGCGGCTCGTCGGCCAACGGCGTGCTCGCCACCGGCTCCGCCACCGTCTCCCTGACCGACAGCGAAGTGACGGACTGCCGCTTCAGCGCCGTGCACGCCGGCGGCGACGCCGGGCTGACGCTGACCCGGCTGCGCGCCGGAACCACCCCCGAACACGGACTGCACGCCGTCGCCGACAGCCGCCTGACCCTCACCGAGGTCCACCTCACCGACTGCGGCATGTCCGGCCTCGACCTGTCCGGCGCGGCAGCCGCCGAAGCGACCGAACTGTCCGTCGTCCGCTGCCGCAACGGCGTCGTCGCCGCCTCCGGCGGCACCGTGCGCCTGACCGGCTGCACGGTCACCGACGCCGAACGCGCCGGACTCACCTTCGGCGGCGGCGACGCGGAGCTGACCGGCGGCCGCGTCCTGCGCGCCGGCACCGCCGGGCTGGTCTTCCAGGGCGGCGCCACCGTACGGGCCGCGGACGTGGACATCACCGAAGCGGCCGGTTCCGGCATGGTGGTGGCGGCCGGCGCCACGCCCGGCGTCCGTGCCGTACGAATCACCCGCCCCGGCAAGAACGGCCTGATCGTCGACGCCAAGGGCGCCGGCACCTTCGAGGACTGCGAGATCACCGGGCCCGGCTTCCCCGCCATCCACCTGGGCGAGGCGGCCGCCCCCGCCCTGACCCGGATCCGCGTCCAGGACGCCGAGGCCGACCTGAGCACCGAGGACGGCGCCGCACCGAAGGTCCGCGACTGCGTGTCCTGGCAGGTCCAGGACGCACAGTGGCCCGCGCCCTTCGCCCCCGTCCCGGCCGCCGCCGCGGCCGCCGCGAGCGGCGCGCAGTCCGCCGGCACACCGACCGGCGACGGCACCACGACCACGGTCCCGCCCACCGAGGCCGACCTCGACGAACTCCTCGGCGAGCTGCACGAACTGATCGGCCTGGAACGCGTCAAGCAGGACGTCGCCTCGCTCGTCAAGCTGATGCGCATGGTCCAGCGCCGCGAAGCGGCCGGACTGGCCGCGCCGCCGCTCAGCCGCCACCTGGTCTTCGCGGGCAACCCCGGCACCGGCAAGACCACGGTCGCCCGGCTCTACGGCCGCATCCTGGCCGCCGTCGGCCTGCTGGAGAAGGGCCACCTCGTCGAGGCGGACCGCTCCGCGCTGGTCGGCGAGTACGTCGGCCACACCGGCCCGAAGACCCAGCGGGTCTTCATGGAGGCGATGGGCGGCGTGCTGTTCATCGACGAGGCCTACTCGCTGGCGCCCGCCCACGCCACCGGCGGCAACGACTTCGCGCAGGAGGCCATCGCCACCCTCGTGAAGCTGATGGAGGACCACCGCGACGCGGTCGTGGTCATCGTCGCCGGATACCCGGTCGAGATGGAGCACTTCATCGACTCCAACCCCGGCCTCGCCTCCCGCTTCAACCGCACCCTGCTGTTCGAGGACTACGGCACCGAGGACCTGGTGCAGATCGTCGAACAGCACGCCTCGGCCCACCAGTACGAACTCACCGACGCGGCCCGCGACACCCTCGTCGGCTACTTCGACCACGTCCCGCGCGACGGCCGGTTCGGCAACGGGCGCTCCGCCCGGCAGACGTTCCAGGCGATGACCGAACGGCAGGCGTACCGCGTCGCGGAGAACGACGCCCCGTCCGAGGCGGACCTGCGGACGCTCTCCGAACTGGACGTACCGGAACTGGAACTGCCGAAGCAGGACCTGCCGCAGGCGGAGCCGACCGCCGGCCCCGGCGGACCGCAGGCACCGCCGCAGCCGTAGCCGTCCGGCCCCGGCGGGCCCGTCCAGCGGGCCTGACCAGCGCCCCGCCGGGCCCGGCCCGACACCCCCGACCACCCCCCCAGGAGGAACCCCCGTTGTCACAGCCGAACAAGAGCGCCGGACCGGACCGCTCCGGCGCATCCGACCCGTCCCGGTCCGGTTTCGCGGAAGCCTTCTCCAAGGGCGCGCGCACACCGAAGCGCGGCCTGGCACCCGGGCGCCGGGTGTGGAAGACGGCGCTCGGCCTGCCCGTCCTGGCCGGGGTCGGCGTGGGCGCGGTGGCGCTCGCCACCCTCGGCGTCTCCCAGGTGCGCTTCGGGGACGGCCAGGAGCAGGCCGTCGCCGCCAAGCAGCCGCAGCAGACCAAGACCGGCAACCCGCTGCCGTCGGCCAAGCCCGGCAAGGCGCCCGGCGCGACACCGGACAGCAAGAAGCCCGACGCGGCCGAGCCGGAGGCGGAGAAGACCCCGTCCGGCACCCCCACCCCCAAGAAGACCCCGAAGCCCGACCCCAAGAAGCCCGATCCGCCGAAGGCCAAGGGCGCCGACGCCAAGGTCACGTACGAGGGCATCGCGGGCCCCGGCTGCCCGACGCCCCCGCGCGGCGGCTACCACCAGGCCGGCGTCCACGGCGAGGTCGGCGTGGGCTGGTACGGGCTCAGCGGCGGCAGCACCCGCGACGGCGGCTGCAGCGGCCAGTTCACGTCCGTACCGATGTCCGGCGACCCGAACAAGGACACCGACAACAACATCATGTGGTGGTGGGAGCCGGGCCCGGAGTCCCGCAGCTGCCAGGTGCAGGTCTACGTCCCCTGGGGCCCCAGCGAGCGTGACGTCCAGGGCAGCCCGACCCACTACCAGGTGCTCACCGACCCCTTCAACGCGGGCACCAAGGTCGGGGACTTCGCCATCGACCAGGTCGCGCACCGGGGCAGCTGGCAGACGGTCGGCACCTTCCCGGTCCGCCAGAACAAGATCGGCGTGAAGCTGATGGACCGCGGCGACAACCACTCGCCGGGCCGGGACCGCGCTCACCACGGGGCGGGGGCGGCGAAGGTGGTCTGCCACGGCTGAGGCGGGGTGACCTGGGCTCTGGGCTCTGGCAGGTGCTGTCGGAGCTGCTGCCGGGGTGCGGCTATGTGGCGCTATGTGTCGTTACATTTCGCTAGGTATCGCTAGGTATCGCGTGGTGTCGCTACGTGTCTCTACGTGCGCTACGTGCCTCTACGTGCTCTACGTGTCGCAATCCAGCTCCGTGCGGCACAGTCCGCAGCGGGCCCGCAGACGGCCGCGCACCGGGACGCGGATGCGCTGATGGCATGTCGGGCAAGGGAAGGACACGCGCAACGGCGCACTTCCCTCGAAGGCGTAGCCGCCGCCCGGCGCGCGGCCGCCGGGCCGGCCGGCGCGCCGCGGGTCCTGGGCCGCGCGCCGGGCTCCGGCGTAGCGGCGGCGGCCCGCCCAGCCGGCCGCGGCCAGCGGCGGCTGCTGCGCGTCGCGGCGGGCCAGCGCCATGCCCGCCTTGTAGGCGTCGTACGCCTGCGGGCTGGTGAACCATGGCGCCGGGTCCTCGCCGAAGAGCAGCGCGCGCTTGGCGAGGACGTAACCGAACTCCTCCGGGGTCAGATAGCCCAGCTTCTGCGCGAACGGCCCGTGTTCGCGGTACGCGTCCAGCAGCAGCCAGCCCGCGCCCAGGTAGGCGGTGGCGGTGTCGGTGAGGATCTCGTTGTCACGGGTGCCGGGGAAGGACAGGTCGAGGCGGTGCAGATAGACGTGCATCACCTCGTGGGCGAGGGCGGCGCCGATGTCCCGGCGGTGCGTCTTGAAGCGGGAGTTCAGCTCGACGAAGTACTCGGGACCGGCGTTCAGTTCGACATTGGCGGCGAGGTTCATGTCGCGGAAGGCGACGATCACCCGGGCGTCGGGCAGCCGCAGGTGCTGCACCATGGCGCGGGCCACCCGCTGCGCGCCCGCGTACAGCTCCTCCCCGTCGTCGAAGGCGACTTCGGCGGGCGGCACGCTCGTGTCGAAGGTGCGCACCGTGTCGTACGACAGGCGTCTGTAGAGCGCGGTGACGGCCGCGCGCACCGTGTCCAGGTGCGGGTATCCGTGCTCGATGTCACCGCCGGAACTGCCCGGTCTTCCCGTCGCCGCCACCCGACCACTGTACGTCTCGCCAGGAACGTCCGGTATGGGCTGTAGGTGACATGGGTAGAACAGGAGTTGGCCAGATGTACACCCTTGCCACTGTGATCGCCGAGTCCACATAATCCAAGGGCGCTTTGCGGGCTCATCCCCCACTGGGTCCGGACGCCTTGCGGCGTGCTGCCGACTCATCGGCACGTTCTGCGGCGGTCCTTTCCGGTTCTCGCGTTGGCATGGGCCTGACATCGACGTGCAACCCCCCACGAAAGGAAGCCCGTTGCGAAGCCAGCTGAAGAACCTGAAGAGAGCCACCGCCACCGCGGCCGTCGCCCTCGCGGCCGTCAGCCTCCAGCCCGCCGCCGCCAACGCCGCGCCCACCCCCACACCGCAGGCCGACGGCGTCCACACCAAGATCGTCGGCGGCACCAAGGCGAGCCAGGGCGAATTCCCGTTCATGGTCCGGCTCTCGATGGGCTGCGGCGGCGCCCTCTACGCCAAGGACGTCGTGCTCACCGCCGCCCACTGCGTGGACGGCAGCGGCCCCAACACCTCCATCACGGCCACTGCGGGCGTCGTCGACCTGGAGGACTCCAAGGCCGTCAGCGTCAAGTCCACCGAGGTCCTCCAGGCCCCCGGCTACAACGGCAAGGGCAAGGACTGGGCGCTCATCAAGCTCGCCAAGCCCATCGACCTGCCGACCCTGAAGATCGCCACCGACGACAAGCTCACCTCCGGCGAGTTCGACATAGCCGGCTGGGGCGCCGACAAGGAGGGCGGCCAGCAGCAGCGCTACCTCCTCAAGGCCAAGGTGCCCTTCGTCGACGACGCCACCTGCAAGAAGGCCTACGGCGACCAGCTCACCCCCGGCGAGGAGATCTGCGCCGGCCAGCTCGACACCGGCGGCACCGACACCTGCCAGGGCGACTCCGGCGGCCCGATGTTCCGCAAGGACGACGCCGGCCAGTGGCTCCAGGTCGGCATCGTCAGCTGGGGCGAAGGCTGCGCCCGCCCCGGCAAGCCCGGCGTCTACACCGAGGTGAGCACCTTCGCCGCGGACATCAAGAAGGCGGCTGAAGGGCTGGCGGGCTGACGGGTTGGCCTGCTGATGGACTGAGGTCTGCCCGGCTGACGGTCCGGTGACCGATGGGTCGGCGGCCGATGGAGCGGCGGGCTGATGGTCCGGTGACCGATGGGTCGGCGGGTTGACGGTCGCCACGTAGCGCGGTCGCCGCGTCCCGGTGCCGGAGGGCATCGGGGCGCGGTCGCGCCTTTCGGCCCTCGGGGCCAACGGGTCCTGGCGGGGGCCTGCTGGGCTTGGCCGGGATGTATGGGGCCTTGTCGGGGTTTGGCCGGGGTGTACTGGGCCTGGTTGGGACAACCGGGTTCGTACCGAGTCCTGCTGAAGCCTGGCCGGGTTGCACCGGATCCTGCCGGGGCCTGGGCGGGGTGTACCGGGCCCTGCTGGGGCCTGGCCGGGGTGTACCGGGTCCTGCCGGGGCCTGGCGGGTCCTCCTGGAGAGGTACCCCGCTCGTCCTTTCGGTCGGGGTACGGGCGCCGACGCCTGGCCGGAAGGCCGATACCCGTCCGGGTGCCTTCTTCCTAGCGTGGGCCGGGTGACCACCGAGCCCCGCCACCGCCGCACGCCACAGCCTCCGGGTCACGGCCCCGCCCGCCCTGGCGACCACCGGACGACGGCGATCGCCGCCCTGCTGCTGGCCGCCTCCGCCGCGGCCGTCACCTGGCTGCTGCTCGGCAGCGGCGGCCATGATCTCCGGGCCGTCCCCACGACGGCCTCCACCCTTGCCGGAACCGACCGGGCCGACTGGGCTGTGCGGGCCGACGGGGCTGACCGGGCCGACGGGGCTGACCGGTCCGACGGGGCCGACCGGATCTCCTGGGCCCCCGGGCCGCCCATTCCGGCAGCGCCGCCCGCATCGGTGGCGACTGTGCCGTACGAGCACCCTGGCCCCGCGACTGCCCGGCCCCGCACTGTGCCGCTCGGGTTCCCAGGCCCCGCGGCTGCGAGTACGCCGGGCACCCGGGCCCGCCCCCGCCAGCCTGCTACCGACCCCCGCCCCCGATGTCCTGCTGCCGGCCCCTGCCCCCGCCGTCCTGCTGCCGACCCCCGCACCCGCCGCCCGCCTGCTGCCGCCCCTCGCACCACGATGGCCGGCCCGCCGCACCAGCGGCCCGCCGGTGACCGGTCCGGTCCGGTCCGGCCCCAGCGGTTGCGGGGCGCGATCACCGAAGATCAGATGGAACGCAGCGGGAGCGGCCCGGACCGCTGCCGAGCACCGGGTACGGGGCGCGGCGCACGACGTACGACGCACGGACAGGGCGAGGGGCACCGAGGCACATGGCGATCAGCGTGGTCATCGCGGACGACCAGGAGATGGTCCGGACGGGCTTCCGGATGATCCTGGAGAGCCAGCCGGACATCGAGGTCCTCGCCGACGTCGTGGACGGCGTGGCGGCCCTGTCCGCGGTGGAACGGCTGCGCCCCGACGTCCTGCTGCTCGACATCCGGATGCCCGAGGCCGACGGCCTGGAGGTCACCCGCCGACTCGCCGAGCGTGCCGCCGCCCACCCCGAGTACGGGCACAAGCCGCGCATCGTCATCGTCACCACCTTCGACGTCGACGCCTATGTGCACGCCGCGCTGCACGGCGGCGCCTCCGGCTTCCTGCTCAAGGACGCCAGCCCCGCCATGCTCGTGGAGGCGGTACGCGCCGCCGCGGCCGGTGACGCGCTGATCTCGCCCGCGATCACCGTACGGCTGCTGCGCGAACTGGCCCCCGCGGCGGCCGGCGGCCCCACCCGTACCCTCGCCGAGCCGCTGACCGACCGCGAACAGGACGTCGTACGTGCCCTCGCCCGCGGCCGGACCAACGCCGAGATCGCCGCCGAACTCTACGTCTCGCTGTCCACCGTCAAGACTCACCTCGCCAACGTCCAGACCAAACTGGACGCCCGCAACCGCGTCGAGATCGCCGCCTGGGCCTGGGAGAGCGGACTCGCCACGGGCGGCACCGGCGGCGGACCGGCCGTACCGTGAGCCCGCTGACCGGGTGGGCACGCGCCCACCCGCGCAAGGCCACCGCCGGCAAAGCCGCCCTCGCCGCGGTCCTGCTCTTCCTCGTCGGCTTCGAGGGCGTCGCGCTGGCCCGGCAGCCCACCCGCCCGCACGCCACCGTCGTCGTCGCCGCTGTCGTCGTGTGCCTGTGCTCCGTGCCCAACGCGCGCGTCCCGCTGCGCGTCCGTGCCTGGACCGCCGTGAGCGTCTCCCTGGCCGCTTCGGTGGTCCTGATCGCCGGACAGCACGCCCTCGCGGTGTGGGGCCTCGGCGAAGGCATCGCCCTGCTGGTCCTGCTCACCGGTGTGGTGCACCGCGCCCCCGGCCGCACCGCCGCCGTCCTCGGCCCCCTGCTGGGCCTGGCCTGCGTTCTCGCCCCGATGCGCGACATCCGGCTGGGCCTGTGGACCGTCGTCTACGGCGTGCTGACCGTCGTCGTCAGCGCCTATTCGATGATCCTGCGCTGGCAGGACGCCCAGCGGATACGCGACCTGGCCGCCGTACGGACCGCCGAGCGCCTGGAACTCGCCCGCGAACTGCACGACGTGGTCGCCCACCACGTCACCGGCATCGTCGTCCAGGCCCGCGCCGCCCGCTTCACCGCACTCGGCGGGCCCCAGGCGGACGCCGCCTTCGAACGGATCGAGACCTCCGGCGGCGAGGCGCTGAGCGCGATGCGCCGCCTGGTCCACGTCCTGCGCGAGGGCGCGGCTCGCAGTCGGCCGCTTGCCGGGCTGGCCGACGTGCACACCCTCACCGAGGCCTACGCGCGCACCGGCCCGCCCGTCACCCTGCTCATCGAAAAGGGCCTCGACGAGACGGTTCCCGCCGAAGTCGCCGCCGCCGTCTACCGCATCGTCCGCGAAGCCCTCACCAACATCCGCAAGCACGCCGCGGACGCCACCGCCGTCCGCATCAAGCTCCGCACCGTACCGTCCGGCCTGGAACTGCGCGTCGCCGACGACGGCGGACACCCCGCCCCCCTCTCCGAACAGGCCGGCGGCGGCGGTTTCGGCCTGGCCGGCCTCACCGAACGCGCCGAGGCGCTGGGCGGCCGACTGACCGCAGGCCCCGCACCAGAGGGCGGCTGGGAGGTACGGGCGGTGCTGCCGTTGACGACGGGGGAGGACGAGGAGGACGGAGAGGCCTAGGCCGCTGATGTGAAAGCTGCTGCCTGACTCCCTCGGCGCCGCTGACGCTCTCGAAGCCGTCGCACACGCCTGGCGTACTGCCCGGCCTGCGCCCTCCACACCTGACCGCTCGCCTCGGCTTCGTCCATCTCGCCAATATATGGGGGCGGCAGCGTGCGAAGTCCGCCCGATCCAAGATCCGGAAGAAGCGCCCTGGGAGCAAGCAGGGCACGAGGAGCAAGGAGGGTACGGGGCGAGTCCGGCCGGCTCGGCAACCAGTACGCGCCGCACCGGACGTACGAAACCTCCTCGGCACCGGTCCGTTAGTCCAACACCTCCCGCCTCTTTGTCCATGGGCGCGCCCGGCGCGCACCGAGCACCCTGTCCCGCGACGGAGAGAGCCGGTGCGAAGGACGGAGAGCGCTCGTGAACGGACCGACAGGAGCGGAACAGTTGGCGGGCGCGGAACAGCCGGCGGGCGCGCGGCAACCGGCGGACGGCGGCCAACCGGTGGACGTGGAAGGCCCGTCCGCTGGGGGAGGGGCGGCGCCCGCGGACGTACCGGCGCCCGCGGACGTACCGGCGCCCGCGGACGTACCGGCGGACGCGGAAGCACCGGCGGACGCCGGTCCCCCGGCCGGCGCGGAGCCCGGCCCCACCCGTAGAAAACTCGTCGTCGGTACCGCGCTCGCCGGGATCGCCGCCACCCTCCCACTCGGCGCCACCAGCGCGTACGCCGGAAGCACCGGCGCCGGCCCCTACCCGCCGCCCCGTGCCGGTGAGGCGGTGCTGCGGTCCGGGGCCCTGGAGGTCCGCGTCGACACCGGCTTTCCCCGCGTCCTCTCCTACACCGACCGGGGCACCGGCGCCGTCCTGTACGGCCAGCCCGACCCGGTCACCCGGCTCCTCGTCGACGGCACCACCCGCACGCCCCGGGTCACCTCCCGCCCGGCCGCCGACCGCATCACCTACACCCTCGCCTTCGACGGCGGCACCGAGATCGACGCCGAGATCACCGTCAGCGGATGGCGCGTCGACTGGCGCGTCACCAGGCTCGCCGACACCCCGGCCCTCCGCGTGGGCACCCTCCAGATTCCCGGGCTCGCCCTGCTGAGCGTCCGCAGCGACCAGCCCGCCGCCGCCCTCCTGACCGCCCGCATCGACCTGGACAAGGCCAAGAGCGGGGACACCCTCGTCCGGATCACGCCCGCCACCCCGGTGGACGCCGCCCCCACCGGATGCGCGTACGCGGTCGTCGCCACCGGGAAGCTGGCCGCCGCCGTCGAGACCAACACCGTCTACGACACACCCAGCGGCGCCACCACATGGGAGAACGGTCGGCTGTGGCGGCAGACCACCGCGAGCGGCGGCCACCGCTACGCGCGCCTCGGCTGCGGCCAGTGGACCCACCGCGCGGCCACCGCGCCCCCGCACGACACCGAGCCCCTGCCGTACGCCACCGTCGTCCTCACCCGCGACCGCAACGGCGACGGCACCGCCGACTGGCAGGACGCGGCCATCGCGCTGCGCGACATCATGGCCGACCCGCTCGGCGCCGACGAGCAGCACCTGCGCGTCGTCGCCCACATCCCCTTCAACTTCGCCAGCCAGGCCACCAACCCCTTCCTGACCACCCTCGACAACGTCAAACGGATCGCGCTCGCCACCGACGGGCTGCGGCAGTTCACCCTCCTGAAGGGCTACCAGTCCGAAGGCCACGACTCCGCCCACCCCGACTACGGCGGCAACCACAACACCCGCGCCGGAGGCCTCGCCGACCTCAACGCCCTGCTGCGCGCCGGAAAGAGCTGGCACAGCGACTTCGCCGTGCACGTCAACGCCACCGAGTCCTACCCCGTCGCGCACGCCTTCTCCGAGACCCTCGTCGACAAGAACGACGCGCAATGGGACTGGCTCGACCAGTCCTACCGCATCGACGCCCGCCGCGACCTGGTCTCCGGCGACATCGTCCGCCGCTTCCGGCAGCTCCGCGAGGAGACCGACCCCGCCCTCAACACCCTCTACATCGACGTCTTCCGCGAATCCGGCTGGAACTCCGACCGCCTCCAGCGCCACCTGCGCGCCCAGGGCTGGCAGGTCACCACCGAATGGGGCCACGGCCTGGAGCGCTCCGCCCTGTGGGCGCACTGGGCCAACGAGACCGACTACGGCGGCGACACCTCCCGCGGCATCAACTCCCGGCTCATCCGCTTCGTCCGCAACCACCAGAAGGACGTGTTCGCGGACAAGTGGCCCACGCTGCTGGGCGGCGCCCGGATGGGCAACTTCGAAGGCTGGGTCGGCAAGACCGACTGGCACGCCTTCTACCGGATCATCTGGATGGACGCGCTGCCCGCCAAGTACCTCCAGGCGTACCCGATCCGCACCTGGCGCGACCATGAGATCACCTTCGAGGGGCCGACCGCCACCGCCGTCACCGACACCGGAGGCACCCGCCGCATCACCACCGACGGACGCCTGGTGTACGACGGCGGCACCTACCTGCTGCCCTGGGAACCACGCCGCGCCACCGACCCCGAGAAGCTCTACCACTACAACCCCGGCGGCGGCACGACCACCTGGACGCTGCCGCGCGGCTGGTCCGGCACCCGGAGCGTGTACGCCTACCGCCTCACCGACCAGGGCCGGAGCCGTCCGCAGCGGCTGACCGTGCGCGGCGGCAAGGTCACCGTCACCGCCGCGGCCGGACAGCCGTACGTCCTCTACCGCCGCCCCGCCCCGGCCCAGGGCGGCCGCGGCTGGGGCCAGGGAAGCGGCGGACACGGCCGGCACGGGGCCGGCCGGACCGGGCCCGGCTGGGGCGAGGGCACGCCGCTCGCCGACCCCGGCTTCCACTCCGGCACCCTCGACGCCTGGCAGGTCAGCGGCCCCGCCACCGTCGAGCCGAGCGCCCTCGGAGACTACGAACTGGTCGTCGGCGCGGGCGGCGCGGCAGCCGTCAGCCAGCGGATCGCCCGCCTCGCACCCGGCACGTACACGGCCTCCGTGCAGGTGGAGGTCGGCGCGCGGCCGGGGGAGCGGCGCCGGGCCGCACTGGAGGTACGCACCGGTGACGGCGTCACGGCCGCCAACTGGACCGACACCTCCACCGCCGCGAACTTCGTCGCCGCCGACCGTAAACACGGCACTCGCTTCCAACGGATGTTCACCCCCTTCACCGTCCCCGAGGGCGGCGGCCCCGCCACCCTCACCCTCCGCACCGCGGCGGGCACTCCGCGTATTCGGTTCGACAACGTGCGGGTCGTCGCCGCGGTTCCCGCGCACCGGCCGGGCACCGTCGCGTACGAGGATTTCGAGCACGTACCGCAAGGCTGGGGCCCCTTCGTCAAGGGCGACGCGGGCCAGGTCACCGACCCGCGCACGCACATCGCGCAGCGGCACGCGCCCTTCACCCGGCGCGGCTGGAACGGCAAGGCCGTCGACGACGTCATCGACGGCGGCCAGTCCCTGAAGTCCCGCGGCGAGAACGCGGGACTGGTCTACCGGACGGTGCCGCACACCGTGCGTTTCCTGCCCGGACGCCGCTACCGGGTCAGCTTCCGCTACGCGAACGAGAAGGCCGGCCAGTACGCCTGGATCACGGCCGTCGACACCCCCGGAGCCCGCGAACTGAGCCGCACCCCGCTGCCCGTCGCCACCCACCCCACCTCGCACACCTACGAGTTCACCGCCCCGGAGAGCGGCGAGGCGTGGGTGGGGCTGCGCAAGACGGGCGGCGACGGGAAGGCGGAGTTCGTCCTGGACGTCTTCGAGGTACGGGAGGTCTGACGCGTCAGGGCACCAGACGGGGCGCCCCTGCCCGCTCTCCCTCAAGGGCGGGGGCGCCCTCCAGCTCCAGCAGGAGCAACTCGTTGGCGCCCGGACGCAGCGCCGGGCCGGGGACGAACAGGGTCCGCTGCGGACCGGCCGCCCAGTAGCGGCCCAGGCAGAACCCGTTCACCCAGGCGAAGCCGCGCGTCCAGCCGGGCAGTTCGAGGGCGGCGTCCCCGGGGAGGGAACAGTCAGCGTGGCCCGGTGGAGGCCCAGCCGCCCGGAACCGAAAGGACGGTCGCCGCATTCCCTGAACGGCACCCGACGCACCGCCGCCGCGTCCTCCAACGCGTCCAGCCGCAGCCCTCGCGCCCGTACACCGTGCAGGTACTGCCGCTCGTGCAGCACCCCGCCCGTGATGCCCTTCGGCTCCCCGAGCCGCGGCCCGTAGTTGACCCGCCCCAGCGACTCCACCCACAGCTCCACGGTGGCGGGCCCGGTCACCGCCGCGCCGATCTCCGCGTCCTCCTCGTAAAGAGTCGGCCCGCGCGCCCCGTCCACGTACGTCACCGCCAGATCGCGCAGCCCCGCCACCCGCAACGGAAGCGGCCCGCGCGGCCCGGGAACCTCGAAGCGGTACCGCACCACACCACGGTCCACGTCCAGCTCCTCGAAGGTCGGCGGCACGCCCGACGTCACCTCGGGACCGCCGAGAACGTCCAGTACGTCCGCGAGCGGCGCCCACCCGCCGGCCTCGGCCCGTACGGGCGCGGCGAGAACCGGCGACGGAACGGGAATCTCCGGCAGCGGGTCCGGCGCATACGGGGCCAGAACGTCACGGAAGCGGTGGAACTTCTCCGTAGGGCGCCCGCGTTCATCGATCGGCGCGTCGTAGTCGTACGACGTGACGGTGGGCCGCAGAGCCCCGTCGTGCAGCTCGCCGGAACGATTCGCCCCCGCCCAGCCCCCGAAGTTCGTACCACCGTGCGCCATGTAGACGTTGACCGACGCACCACACTCCAGGATCTCCCGCAGCGCGTCCGCCGCGTCCCCCGAAGAGCGCGCCACCGAAGCGTCACCCCAGTGGGAGAACCAGCCGCACCAGAACTCCATACACATCAGCGGGCCACGCGGCCGATGACGGCGCAGCGCCGCGAACGCCTCCCGCGCCCCCGACCCGAAGTTCACCGTCGCCAGGACACCGGGCACCGAACCACCGGTCAGCATGTGGTCCTCCGGGCCGTCCGAGGTGAACAGCGGCACACTCACCCCCAGACCACGCAGCAGCTCCACCATGTGCCCCAGGTACTCCCGGTCGCCGCCGTACGACCCGTACTCGTTCTCCGCCTGCACCATCACCACCGGGCCGCCACGGTCGTACTGCCGCGCCACCACCTGCGGCAACAGCCGCCCGAACCACGCGTCCACCGCCCGCAGGTACTCCGCGTCACGGGTCCGCACCCGCCGCCCCGACGGGCCGGTCAGCCAGTGCGGCAGCCCGCCGTTCTCCCACTCCGCGCAGATGTACGGACCGGGCCTGACCAGCGCGAGCAACCCCGCCGCCCGCGCCGCGTCCAGGAAGCGGCCCAGCGCCTCCGGGTCACGGTAGGTGCCGGGCCGCGGCTCGTGCAGATTCCAGGGCACGTACGTCTCGACGCAGTTCAGCCCCATGGCGCGCAGCATCGCCAACCGGTGCCCCCACTGCGCCTCGTGCACCCGGAAGTAGTGCAGGGCCCCCGACAGCAGCCGCACCGGCCGCCCGTCCCGCTCGAAGTCCCGCTCGCCCACCACGAACCCGCCCATACCGCCCGCCCTGTCCCGTTCCGCCGTCCCGGCCCGCCCGGTGCTCGGTCCGCCTGCTGTCCCGATCCGCCCGGAGCTCCGGTCCGTCCGCCGTCCCGATCCGCCCGGTGCTCCGGTCCGCCCGTCGTCCCGATCCGCCTGGTCCTCCGGTCCGTCCGCCGTCCCCGTCACCCTCATCTCTGGCGGCACCGGAATCCATGGACAAAGATCGGCAGTGATTGGACGGAACTCGAACAGAACTCGGACGGAAATCGGGCGGCGCAGGGATCTCATCGGTAGGGAAACGCAAGCAACCGGCCGGACACGGACATGCCACCCGGTAGGTGGCGACGGGAGGACGCCCGCATGTACCACACGTGGATGCGGTACTTCACACCGCGCCCGGTCCACCACCGGCTCGGCCTGGTCTGCCTCGGCGTCGGACTCCAGCACGGCCCCCTGCCACCCGTCGGCCCCCGCGTCCTCGACCACCACGTCGCCGTCGTCGTCCACGCCGGCCGCGGCTGGTTCACCACCCCCGACGGCACCCGCACACCCGTCACCGCCCCCGCCCTCCTGTGGCTCCTCCCCGGCGTCCCCCACCACTACGGCGCCGACCCGCACACCGGCTGGGACGAGAGCTTCGTCGACTTCACCGGCCCCGCCACCACCACCTACACCGAACTCGGCTACATCGAACCCGACCGCCCCCTCGTCCCGCTCGCCGACACCGCCGGCGCCCGCACCGCCGTCGGCCGCATCACCCGCGCCGCCCGCCGCGGCAACCCCCTCCTGGAAGTCGAGACCGCCGCCGCCGTCCACGAACTCCTCGTCGCCCTGCGGCACGCCCGCGCCGACACCGACGCGGACGGCGACCCCGTACTCCAGGCCCTCGCCCGCGACGCGTTCCTGCCCCTGTCCGTCGCCGAACACGCCGCCCGCCACGGCATGACCCCCGCCGCCCTGCGCACCGCCGTACGCCGCGGCGCCGGATGCAGCCCCAAGGACTACCTCCTGGCCATCCGCCTCGGCCACGCCAAAGAACTCCTCGCCGCCACCGAACTCCCCGTCGCCGCCGTCGCCCGCCGCGTCGGCTACACCGACCCGGCCTACTTCAGCCGCCTGTTCACCCGCCGCGTCGGCACCGCACCCGTCCGCTTCCGCGCCCGCCAGGGACACCACGTCCCCGGCGGCTGGTCCACCCGCGTACCCGACCCCGACGACCCGCCGCGGATCGGCTGAGACGGCCACGGAGCAGGGCGCGCCGCGAACGCGGGAAGCACACGCGGAGCACGCGCCGAGGACGCGCGGAGCACCCGCCGAACACGCCCGGGACCCGGCCGGGCCGGGAAAATCGCGGGTCGAGTGCGCGGTGTCAGTGCCGTACGGCAGCATGAGGACATGCCCGCACTGACGCGCGACGAGGCGCAGACCCGAGCCCGACTCCTCGACGTCCACCGCTACGCGATCGACCTCGACCTCACCCACGGCCCCGAGCACTTCGTGTCCCGCACGGCCGTCCGCTTCAGTGCGCGCACCCCGGGCGACACCTTCATCGACGTCGCACCGCACGAGCTGCGCTCCGCCACCCTCGACGGCCGCCCCCTCGACCCGGCCGCCCTCGACGGCAACCGCCTGCCGCTCACCGGCCTCACCGAAGGCGACCACGAACTCCGCCTCGAAGCGACCATGCCCTACTCCCGCACCGGCGAGGGCATGCACCGCTTCACCGACCCCGCCGACGGCGAGACCTACGTCTACACCCAGCTGTTCCTGGACAACGCCCAGCGCGTCTTCGCCGCCTTCGACCAGCCCGACCTGAAGGCCGTCTTCGAACTGGGCGTCACCGCACCCGACGGCTGGACGGTCCTCGGCAACAGCACCGTCACCCGCCAGGACGGCGAGACGAACCACGTCGTCCTCGCTCCCACCCCGCCCATCAGCACCTACCTCGTCGCCATCGCGGCCGGCCCCTGGCACACCGTCCGCACCGAACACGCCGGACTGCCCTTCGGCATCCACTGCCGCGGCTCCCTGGCCCCCCACCTGACCGCGGACGCCGAAGAGATCCTCGACATCACCCGCCGCTGCTACGACCGATACCACACCCTCTTCGACGAGCCCTACCCCTTCGACTCCTACGACCAGGCGTTCGTCCCCGAGTTCAACATGGGCGCCATGGAGAACCCCGGCCTGGTCACCCTCCGCGACGACTTCGTCTTCCGCTCCGCCGTCACCGACACCGAACGCCAGTCCCGCGGCATGGTCATCGCCCACGAGATGGCCCACATGTGGTTCGGCGACCTCGTCACCCTCGCGTGGTGGGACGACATCTGGCTCAACGAGTCCTTCGCCGAGTACATGGGCTACCAGGTCCTCTCCGAGGCCACGCACTACACCGACACCTGGACCGACTTCGGCATCGCCCGCAAGAGCTGGGGTTACGACGCCGACCAACGCCCCTCCACCCACCCCGTCGCCCCCGCCCCCGAGGACGTGCCCGACACCGCCTCCGCCCTCCTCAACTTCGACGGCATCTCCTACGCCAAGGGCGCCTCCGCCCTGCGCCAGCTCGTCGCCTGGATGGGCGAGAAGGACTTCCTCGCCGGCATCAACGACCACATCTCCCGCCACCGCTTCGGCAACGCCACCCTTGCCGACTTCGTCGACTCCCTCGCCCAGGCCACCGACCGGGACGTGCACACCTGGGCCGCCAGCTGGCTGCGCACCACCGGCATCGACACCCTCACCCCCGTCGTCGACACCGCGCCCGGCGGCGGCTGGACCCTGCGCGTCGACCAGGACGGCAGCCGCCCCCACCACCTCACCGCCGGCCTGTACGACCGCGACCCCACCGACCCCACCCGCCTCGTCGCCCGCGACCACCTCGCCTGGGACATCCCCGCAGCGGCACCCCAGGACCCCGGCACCACACCGGCCGAAGGCACCGCCCCCACCGGCACACGGGACGGCGCCCCGCAGCGCCTCCACACCGTGCCCGGCCCCCGCCCCGCCCTCGTCCTCCTCAACGACGGCGACCTCACCTACGCCAAGGTCCGCCTCGACCCCACCTCCTGGGACACCGTCCGCACCGCCCTCTCCGGCCTGCCCGACGCCCTCACCCGCGCCGTCGCCTGGAACGCCGCCCGCGACATGGTCCGAGACGGCGAACTGCCCCCCACCGCCTACCTCGACGCCGCCCGCGCCCACCTCCCGTACGAAACCGACATCGCCATCGTCTCCGGCGCCCTCGCCTTCGCCCGCACCCAGATCGCCGACCGCTACCTCCCCGCCGCCGACCGGCCCGCCGCCCTGAACACCCTCAGCACCATCGCCCGCGACATCCTGCGCCGCACCGAAGGCTCCGAGAACGGCGACGGCCAAGGACTGCGCCTGGCCGCCGTCCGCACCTTCATCGACAGCGCCACCACCCCCGACGGCATACAGGACTGGCTCTCCGGCGGCAGCGTCCCCGGCGGACCCGCCCTCGACCCGGAGCTGCGCTGGCGCATCCTCGGCCGGCTCGCCGTCCTCGGCGCCACCACCCCCGCCGCCATCGAGGACGAACTGGCCCGCGACCCCAGCGCCACCGGCCGCCAGGGCGCCGCCACCTGCCACGCCGCCCTGCCCGACCCCGCCGCCAAACAAGCCGCCTGGGACGCCCTCTTCGCCACCGACGAGCACACCGACCTGTCCAACTACCTCTTCAACGCCACCGCCGCCGGCTTCTGGGCCCCCGAACAGCTCGATCTCGTACGCCCCTACGTCACCCGCTACTTCCCCGAAGCGGTGGCCCTCGCCGCCCGCCGCGGCCCCGCCCTCGCCGACTCCGCCGGCCGCTACGCCTTCCCCACACCCTGCGTCGACCCGGCCACCCTCCACCTGGGCGAGGAGTGCCTGCGCACCGCCGACCCGTCCCCCGCCCTGCGCCGCAAGCTCATCGACCAGCTCGACGACCTGAGGAGGGCGCTGCGGGTACGGGGCGAGTGACGGCACCGTGCGAGGGGGCGGGCCCGGCCGGGCCCACGGGTTCGGCCGGTTCGGTGGATTCGTTCGGTGGATTCGTTCGGTGGATTCGGGTGGGTCGGCGGATTCGGGTGGCCCGGTGCGGCCGGTGGGTTCGGTGGGGCCGGCGGATCCGGTGGACCCGGTGGACCCGGTGGGACAGCCGGGGGAGCGACGGCGGGATGACGGCCGCCGAGCCCACCGGGCCGCGCCCCTACCCACCCCCGCCCCAACCCCTACGGACTGCATAGCAGGCAATACGATCACCGCCGCCCCGCCCAGCGCATGGGTACCCCTTTCGGGTTGAGCTCGCCCAGCTCGGCAGGTACGCCACCCGGCCCCGGACAGTCTGTGGTGTGCCCGCTGTCGCGCACCCGAAGGACCGCCCATGAACACCCCGCCCCTCGCCGGCGGAGCCGCAGGCCCCGATGCTCTGCGGCCCCTCCTCGGCACCGTCCTCGACGCACTGCGCGACGGTGCGGAAGCCCGGGGCGGGCCCCTGCCCGCCGGGGGCCCCGGCCGCGTCGCCGCGCGGCTGCGGGAGGTCACCGGGCCCGTCCTTCCCGAGACCGGCCGCGGTCCGCACGAAGCACTGCGCGCCCTCGTCCACGCCCTGGCCGAAGGCGCGGCCGACCCCGCCGACCCGCACTGCGCGGCCCACCTGCACTGCCCGCCGCTGGCCCTCGCCGCCGCGGCCGACCTGGCCGCCGCCGCCCTCAACCCGTCCATGGACTCCTGGGACCAGGCCCCCGCGGCCTCCGCCCTCGAAGCCCGCACGACCCGCGAACTCGCCGCCCTCGTGTACCCGTACGGACCGGACGACCCCACACATCCGTACGGGCCCGGCGGCCCCACTCACCTGTACGGAGCCGGCGGCCTCACGCCCCCGTACGGACCCGGCGGTCCCACGCCCCCGTACGGACCGGATGGCCCCACGCCCCCGTACGGGCCGGACGGCCTCACACCCACATACGGACCCAGCAGCCCCCACGCCCGTACGGACACAACAGCCCCACGCCCCCATACGGACCCGGCGCCCCCGTCCATCCCTACAGGCCCGACACCCCCACGATCCCCGGACGTCCGCACGAGGACGAACAGCCCGACGCCCTCGTCACCACCGGCGGCACCGAGGCCAACCAGCTCGGCCTCCTCCTCGCCCGCGAACACGCCCGTACCCGCCACTCCGAGCCGTTGCGCGTCGTCTGCGGCGCCAACGCCCACCACAGCATCCACCGCGCCGCCTGGCTCCTCGGCCTCCCCGAACCCCTCACCCTGCCCACCCCCGACGGCATCCTCGACCCCCACACCCTCCACACCGCCCTCACTGACCTCCGTCACCCCGGCAACCCCGGGGGCCCCGCCGTCCCCGTTCTCGTCTGCGCCACCGCGGGCACCACCGACACCGGCGCCATCGACCCGCTGCCCGCCCTCGCCGACCTCACCCGCACCCACGGCGCCCGTCTCCACGTCGACGCCGCGTACGGTGGCCCGCTCCTCTTCAGCACCACCCACCGCGCCCTCCTCGACGGCCTGCACCGCGCCCACACCGTCACCCTCGACCTGCACAAACTCGGCTGGCAACCGGTCGCCGCCGGCCTCCTCGCCGTCCCCCGCACCGCCGACCTCGCCGCGCTCACCCACCGCGCCGCCTACCTCAACGCCGACGACGACACCGAAGCCGGCCTCCCCGACCTCCTCGGCCGCTCCCTGCGCACCACCCGCCGCCCCGACATCCTCAAAATGGCCGTCACCCTCCAGGCCCTCGGCCGTACGGGCCTCGCCGACCTCGTCGACCGCACCCTCGCCGCCGCCCGCACTCTCGCCGGCCTCATCGACGGCCACCCCGCCTTCGAACTCCACTCCCACCCCACCCTCAGCACCGTCCTCTTCCGCCCCACCGGCGCCGACGACACCACCGTCGCCACCATCCGCCGCCGCCTCCTGCACCACGGCCGCGCCGTCCTCGGCCGCGCCGCCACCCCCACCGGCCTCTGGCTCAAGGCCACCCTCCTCAACCCCTACACCACCACCGACGACCTCGCCTCGCTCCTCAAACTCGTGGAAGGCCACACCCCCCGATGAGCACCACCCCCCACCCCGAAGCCATCACCCTCCAACTGCCGTCCCCGGACCCCGGACGCCCCGCACACACCGGCCTCCACGCCACCGTCACCCGGCCCCCCGCTCCCGAACCCGCCACCACCCGGCCGCCCACCGACCCCGACACACCACTGGACCTCGCCGGCATCGGCATCGGCCCCTTCAACCTCTCCCTCGCCGCCCTCGCCCAGCCCCTCACCCACCTGCGCACCGCCTTCTACGACCAGCGCCCCGCCTTCCGCTGGCACCCCGGCCTCCTCATCGAGGACGCCACCCTCCAAGTCCCCTTCCTCGCCGACCTCGTCACCCTCGCCGACCCCGCCAGCCCCTGGAGCTTCCTGAACTACCTCAAGCACCGGGAACGCCTCTTCCCCTTCTACTTCGCCGAACGCTTCCACATCCACCGCGCCGAATACGACGCCTACTGCCGCTGGGTCAGCGAGAACCTCCCCGGCCTGCACTTCCGCCACCAGGTCGACGCCGTCCGCTGGAACAGCGACCGCGCCTCCTTCGAAGTCGACTACACCGAGCTGGGCGAGGACGGCGAAGCCGAAGCCCTCGGCCGCACCCACGCCCGCAACCTCGCCCTCGGTATCGGCACCGTCCCCCACGTGCCCGACCCCCTCAAACCCCTCGTCGACGCCCCCGCCGTCCCCGTCCTGCACGCCGCCGACTACCTCGCCCACCGCGAACGCCTGCTGACCGCCGACCACATCACCGTCGTCGGCGCGGGACAGTCCGGCGCCGAAGTCTTCCTCGACCTGCTGCGCTCCCGCCCCGCCGGCCGCGAAGGCCTCCACTGGCTGGCCCGCACCGCCGCCTTCGCCCCCATGGAATACAGCAAACTCGGCCTCGAACACTTCACCCCCGACTACACCCGCTACTTCCACGCCCTCCCCGAACCCGTACGCGACCAGCTCCTCCCCGGCCAGTGGCAGCTCCACAAGGGCATCGACCACGCCACCCTCGCCGCCATCCACGACGAGCTCTACCGTCGCACCCTGCACGGCGGCTGGCCCGACGCCACCCTCACCCCCGGCGTCACCGTCCGCACCGCGGGACGCGTCGGCACCACCAAGGTCGAACTCCATCTCGACCACCCCCACCAGGGCGCCCGCTCCCGCCTGACCACCGACGCCGTCGTCCTCGCCACCGGCTACCGCGAAGGCCGTACCGACACCCTGCTCGCCGCCCTCGACCCCTACATGCGCCGTGACGCCGCCGGACGCCCCCGTATCGACGCAGACCAGCGCCTCCTCCTCGACCCTTGCGTCAACGGCTCCGTCTACGTACAGAACGCCGAACACCACACCCACGGCGTCGGCACCCCCGACCTCGGCCTCTCCGCCTGGCGCAGCGCCACCATCCTCAACTCCCTCACCGAGAGCACCACCTACCCCCTCCCCTCCCGCACCGCCTTCACCACCTTCGGCCTGCGCCCCTCCCCGCCCCGCAACCTCACCGACATCCCCCGCCCCAACTCCACCCTCATCGAAAACCCCTGACCCACCCGGCCCAGGCTCCACCCCGATGGACACCTGGGCCGTCGCACACCGCGCCGGGCCAGCACACCCCGGGCTCAGAACACCGGCACTCCGTCCCGGGCCAGCACACCCCCGTGGGTCAGAACACCGGCACCCCGTCCCGGGTCAGCCGCCAGTCCTCGGACGCGAATCGCGCCGGGTCGATCTCCCCGGTCTCCTTCACCCACCCGATGATCACATTCCGGATCTCCTCCGACGTCGACCACACCTGCGGCGCCTTCGCCACATGCGGGTAGTTGCCGCCGCCGCTCGCCCGGTAGTTGTTCACCGCCAGCACGAACCGCGCGTCGTCCGCCACCGGCTTCCCCTCGAACGACAGCTTCCCGATCCGCCGCCCCGGCTCCCTCGCGACGTCGATCTCGTACGACACACCGCTCACCGCGTCGTAGTTGTAATCCGGAATGCCGTCCGCATTCGTCAGCTTCGCCGGATCGACCGGACCGCCCGCCGGCGTCCGCACGTAATACCGCGCGGAGAACTCCAGATACTCCCGCAGCTGCTTCCCGGTCAGCACCCGCGCCTCCAGCGTATTGTCGAACGGATACAGCGCGGCCATCGACCGGATCGTCACCGCACCCGCCGGAACCGCCGCCGACCGCGAGAAACACGAAGCCTGCGACAGCACCGGCAACGTCGCGTACTCACCACCGGCCAACGCCTTTCGCACCGCCTCCGCCTGCACGAACGCGATGAAATCCAGCACCGGCGTGTCTTTGTACGGCGCCTGCGCCGCGGTCATCTCCGCCTTCGACCGCCCGATGACCTGATTGACGTACGCCACCACCTTCCGCTGCTCGGAACGCAGCAGCCGAGTGATCCGCGAATCCTCCGGCACGGTATTGGAATTCAGCACCTTCGCCGACACCGACTCCACCGACCAGCGCCCCCGCGACCGCACCAGCTCGAAGTCGAACAGGGTCAGCCGCTGCCCCCACTTCAGCGGCTCCGACAGCACCACCGCGCGCCCCGACTCACGATTCACCACCCGCCGCTCCGGCACCTCCACATGCGCGTGCCCCACCAGAATCGCGTCGATCCCCGGCACCCGCTCCGCCACCAGCGCCGCCGCGTTCTCCACATGCGGCAGCTGATCCCCGTACGACGACGTACCGCTCGTCCCCGAATGCGCCGACACGATCACCACGTCCGCGCCCATCGACCGCAGCTTCGGCACCCACTTCGCCGCCTGCTCCGCCAGCCCCGGAAACGCCAGCTTCCCCTGCACATGCGCCCTGTCCCAGATCGCGACCCCCGGATTCGTCAGCCCCAGCACCGCCACCTTCACCTGACCACCGCACGGCGTACGGAGCCGCTTCATCCAGTACGGCGGAAAAGCCGGCCGCAACGACTTCGCGTCCACCGCGTTCGCCCCCAGCAGCGGGAAGTCGCAGTGCTCCTCGAACTTGCGCAGCACCTTCAGGCCGTAATTGAACTCGTGATTGCCGAGCGCCGCCGCGTCATAACCGATGGCGTTCATCGCCTTCGCCATCGGATGCACCGGACCGTTCGGACCCGTGATCGGATCGACCTTCGCGTAGTAGTACGCCAGCTGCGTACCCTGAATCGTGTCACCCGCGTCGATCAACAGCGTATTGCGGGCACCCTTCTCCTCCCGGACCCGCCGCACCAGCGTGGAAATCTTCGCCAGCCCCACATCGTTGTGGTCCTTGTCGTCGAATTCCGCGTCGGCCGCGTAATCCCAGTTGAAGACATTGCCGTGCAGATCCGTGGTCCCCATGACCGTGAAGGCGTAACGCCGCGCGGGCCGCGCCCCGCCGCCGGACACCGGTGCGGCCGCCGCCGACGGCGCCCCCGTACCGATGAGCGCGGCCCCCGCGCCCGTGGCGACCGAACTCCCCAGGAACTTCCTACGGCCGAGCGGCATGAACATCTCCTTCGACGGAACACGGCGGCGGCGGGCAACGGCGACGGCCCCGCGGCGTAAACCGCCGGGACCGTCGCCCACCGCGACACTCCTGCCACCGCAACACTCATGGACAACGCGCGTAGATTCTGGCTCAGCAGCCCCGCCCGCAACAGTCCCCACAGGTTGCGATCAGATGACCGCCCACCCCGGCCCCTCCCTGACAAACGCCCCACCCCGTGCCAGGCTGCCCCCCATGACCGACCCCGACACCCGGCCCGCCGCCCACCCGTACGGCACCCCCGACGCACCCCGCCTCGCCGTACGCGGCGAAGCCCGCATCGAGGCCGACCCCGAGATCGCCCGCATCGACATCACCGTCCAGGCCCGCGGCACCGACCGCACCACCACCCTCAACGACCTCACCCACCGCAACGACCAGGTCCTCACCCTCGTCAAGAGCTACGGCGACGCCGTCGAGAAACTCGACACCGGCGCCTTCTCCGTCACCCCCGAAATTACCGCCAAAGGCCGCCACGAACGCGTACGCGCCTATCACGGACGCGTCCGCGTCACCGCCACCCTCGCCGACTTCACCGCCCTCGGCGAACTCACCACCCGCCTCGCCGACCTCGACCTCACCCGCGTCGACGGCCCCTGGTGGGCCCTGCGCCCCGACTCGCCCGCCCACCGCGAAGCCCGCCGGCAGGCCGTGCACGAAGCCGTCCAGCGCGCCCGCGAATACGCCGAAGCCCTCGGCGCGCGCCTCGACGCCGTCCTCGAACTCGCCGACACCGGCGCCGACGACGCCACACCGATGCCCGTACCCGGCGGCGCGTTCCGCTCCGTCGCCTACGGGGAGCGGCCGCGGCCGAAAGCGCCCCCGCCCTCGACCTCGAACCCGCGCGCCAAGAGGTGTACGCACAGATCAACGCCCGCTTCACGATGACCCGCCCCACCCTGTGACCCCGAGCGCCACCACTGGCACTTATCCGCTCATAGGAGCACCGGCGCGCGCATTCAACTACTTGTCAAGAGCCTTTCACATAAAGGCCGTTGGGCAGTCACTTCCCCACAGTTCCCTACCTATGAGTAGGTCGTAGGGTCGAACCATGCGCCGAGCAAAGATCGTCTGCACACTGGGACCCGCCACCGACTCGTACGAGCAGATCAAGGCACTCGTCGAAGCCGGCATGGACGTGGCCCGCTTCAACCTCAGCCACGGCACCTACGCCGACCACGAGGCGCGGTACGAGCGGGTACGCAAAGCATCCGAGGAGACCGGCCGCAGCGTCGGCGTCCTCGCGGATCTTCAAGGTCCGAAGATCCGACTCGGCCGCTTCCGCGAAGGCCCCGTACTTCTCGAACGCGACGACGCCTTCACCATCACCGTCCGCCCCGGCGTCCAGGGCGACCGCCACTGCTGCGGCACCACCTACGAAGGCCTCGCCGACGACGTCACCCCCGGCGAACGCATCCTCGTCGACGACGGCAAGGTCACCCTCCAGGTCACCGACGTCCGCGACACCGAGGTCCACACCAAGGTCGTCGAAGGCGGCATGGTCTCCGACCACAAGGGCCTCAATCTCCCCGGCGTCGCCGTCTCCGTCCCCGCCCTCTCCGAGAAGGACTGCGAAGACCTCCGCTGGGCCCTGCGCATCGGCGCCGACATCATCGCCCTCTCCTTCGTCCGCAGCGGCGACGACATCGACGACGTCCACCGCATCATGCGCCAGGAGAACTGCTTCCGGCCCGTCATCGCCAAGGTCGAAAAACCCCAGGCCGTCGACGCCATCGACGCCATCGTCGCCGCCTTCGACGGCATCATGGTCGCCCGCGGCGACCTCGGCGTCGAAATGCCCCTGGAAACGGTCCCGATCGTCCAGAAGCGCGCCATCAAACTCGCCAAACGCAATGCGAAGCCGGTCATCGTCGCCACCCAGATGCTCGACTCCATGATCGAGAACTCCCGGCCCACCCGCGCCGAAGCCTCCGACGTCGCCAACGCCGTCATCGACGGCACCGACGCGGTGATGCTCTCCGGCGAGACCAGCGTCGGCAAGTACGCCACCGAAACCGTACGCACCATGGCCCGCATCGTCGCCGCGGCCGAGGAGGACATCCTCACCAAGGGCCTGCCCCCGCTCACCGACCGCAGCAAACCCCGCACCCAGGGCGGCGCCGTCGCCCGCGCCGCCGCCGAGATGGGCGACTTCCTCGGCGCCAAGTTCCTCGTCGCCTTCACCCAGTCCGGCGACACCGTCCGCCGCCTGTCCCGCTACCGCTCACCCATCCCGCTCCTCGCCTTCACCCCCGAACCCGCCACCCGCTCCCAGCTCAACCTCACCTGGGGCGTCGAAACCTTCCTCGGCCCCAAGGTCGACTCCACCGACGAGATGGTCGCCCAGGTTGACGAAGAACTCCTGCGCATCGGCCGCTGCGAACGCGGCGACGTCGTCATCATCACCGCCGGCTCCCCGCCCGGCGTCGCCGGCTCCACCAACCTCGTCCGCGTCCACCGCATCGGCGAGGACGACTCCCCGGAGTAGCCCGCCACCCGCGGACACCGCTTCAGTACTTGGGCCCGACGTGTGCATCCATCAGCTCCACGGAAGCACGGCGGGCCACCGAGACATTCTGCGCGCGACGACTGTGACGGGCCTGCCGCCAGGCCACCCCCACCGCGTCCAGCGTGTCCGTACAGAGCCGGACGATGTCGGCCGAGGCGTTGGTGAAGAAATACCGCGGATACTCGTACCGCTTGCGCACGCCGCCTACGAGGCGGGTCGCCCAATTGGTGATCCGGCAGCCGTCGGAGTGGAAGAGGCCGCGAATGAATTCCCAGGGGTGAGCGTCGACGATGCGCTGCTGCCAGGGCTCCAGAACAATCGGACGGTCGTGCTTCTTACCGGGCCCGTGCTGGGGGAACAGGCAGGGCCAGTGAGCGCTGTAACAGGACACCATGACGCAGCCCTGCTTACGCACCAGGCAGACGCTGTTGCCGGTCCCCGCTCGGAGCACCGCCGCACGACAAGCGTCGATGAGGCCCGGCCACGCATCCGCACACGCGATCCGCATGACGAAGCCGCCGTGCGGGTGCGGACTGATGCAGCCGTCCCCCAGGTAGAGCCCGAGCAGATACGCGTACGCGGCGGCATCGGCGGGCGGCCGCGGCTCACTCGCACACCGCACGCACTCCGTCCTCGGGCGGGCGAGAGGTTCCAGCCTGACGCGCCACTCGCGCATCGCCGACCGCGATATCCCGGTCTCCTTGCTGACGGAGTTGAGGCTACGCCCTTGGGCCAGGAGGGCGAGGGCGCGTTTGCGGGTGGGGATGTCGTACATGGCCGAGTCCGCCTTCAGAGATCAGTACTTCGGGCCGATGTGGATGTCCATGAGGGCTACGGAGGCACGCTGCGCCACGGAGATGTTGAACGGGTCACCGAACTTCCGGGTGATCTTCCATTCGATGCCCACGGCCGTCAGGGTGTCGGAGCAGATTTTCAGGATGTCCTCGGACTTGTTGGTGAAGAAATAGCGGGGGTATTCGTACCGCTTGGACTGACCGCCGACGAGCTGCGTGGTCCAGTTGGTGACCCGGCATCCGTCCGAATGAATCAAGCCGCGGATCAGTTCCCACGGATAGGCGTCGACGATCTCCTGTTGCCATGACTCCAGGACGATGGGCCGCTCGTGCTTCCTGCCGGAGCCGTGCTGGGGGAAGAGGCACGTCCAGTGCCGGGTGTAGGACTTCACCTCCACGCACCCCGTCTTCTGGCGTCGGCCTGTGGACGGCATGGCCATCACTTTGCGCATGGCCTCCTCGGCCTCGTCTACGAGGCCGGGCCAGGCATCACCGCAGTAGACGGACAAGTGGTGCTGTTTCGTTTTCGAGACGATGTGGCCGTCGCCGAGATAGAGGCCGAGTAAGTATGCGTAGCCCCTGCGGTCGAAGGGCCGGGGTGCGCAACGGGGGCAGTCGTGGGCGCGCTCGAACGGCTCGCCACGGCGCTTGCGGTCTTCGTGGCGCCACCAGCCGACGGTTCCGCGCGGGACGTCGAGTTGCTGCGCCACCATGCGATTGGTGACGCCCTGCCGAAGGAGCTCCAGGGCTCGTTGACGCGTATCAAGGTCGTACATGAATACGAGCTTGGCGGGATGTCTGCCCGAGCGGGCTGATTCGCTGCTGCGTTCACCGCGTAGAGTGAAGATCGCCAACCGGCGGGTCGCCTTCGAATCGAAGGTGAAGTGCCCTGGGTGGGATTCGAACCCACGCTGTCGGTGGTTTGAGCACCGTGTCTCTTCCGCTGGACTACCAGGGCTTACCTTGAAAACCAAGGCTAGCGGAGACCCGCCGTGCCTCAAACATACAGGAGATAGGTAGGCTCATGGGGCACCACCTGCCTGGAACGAGGAGACCCGTGAGCGCCGCCGAGCCCGAGCAGCCCGTCGCCGAGGACGATCAGTCGCATGTCCCGCCGCAGACCACGCGTGTGGTCATCGCCGAGGACGAGGCCCTCATCCGTCTCGATCTCAAGGAGATGCTGGAGGAGGAGGGGTACACCGTCGTCGGCGAGGCCGGGGACGGGGCGAAAGCCGTGGAGCTGGCCCGGGAGCACCGGCCGGACCTGGTGATCCTGGACGTGAAGATGCCGATCCTCGACGGGATCTCCGCCGCCGAGAAGATCGCCGAGGAGAGCATCGCCCCGGTGCTGATGCTCACCGCGTTCTCGCAGCGCGAACTGGTGGAGCGGGCGCGGGACGCCGGGGCCATGGCGTACCTCGTCAAGCCGTTCAGCAAGAGCGACGTGGTGCCGGCGATCGAGATGGCGGTGAGCCGGTTCACGGAGCTGAAGACGCTGGAGAAGGAGGTCGCCGACCTCACCCAGCGCCTGGAGACCCGCAAGCTGGTGGACCGGGCGAAGAGCGTTCTGCAGACCCAGTACGGGCTGACCGAGCCGGCCGCCTTCCGCTGGATCCAGAAGACGTCGATGGACCGCAGGCTGTCCATGCAGCAGGTCGCCGAGGCGGTCATCGAGGACGCCGAGGAGAAGAAGCAGCAGAAGGAACAGCAGAAGGACAAGGACAAGAAGGTCAAGGAAGGCGAGTAGCGGTCAGGGCTGGCGCGCGGCGGCGGGGTGCGCGGTGCCGGGAGGCCGAGCAGGGCGCGTACGTCGTCGGCCTCGGGGGCGCGCAGCGTCGTGAAGAGCCGTAGCGCCTCCTGCCAGGCGACGTGCGCGCGTTCCGGCCGGTCGGCTGCCCGCAGGGCGTGGCCGAGGGTGACGAGGACTTTGGCGCGTCGCCAGGTACCGCCGTTGATCCGGAGTGCGCTGAGGGCGGTTTCCGCGTGGCGTGCGGCTTCGAGGGGCTGCCCGGCTTCGAGGCAGGCTTCGGCGAGCCGGTAGAGGGCGAGACCGGCCCACAGGCTCTGGCGTTCTTCGTGGAAGAGCGCCAGAGCTTCGGTGTACCTGGACCGTGCCGCGTCCAGCCGGCCGGCTGCGGCTAGGGTGAGGCCTGTCGTGTACAGGCCGTGTGCCAGTCGGGCGGAGGCGCCGAGGTCGCGGTGGTGGCGGAGGGCACGGTCCGCGGCGGCCAGGGCTTCCTCTTGCCGTCCGAGTCCGAGCAGGGCGCGCGCCTGGTAGGCGAGTACCGCGGCTTCGCCGTACCGGTCGTCGTCGCGCCGGAAGGCGTCGAGAGCCTGGGTGAAGTGCGTGAGGGCGTCCCCGTGGCGGTGGGCGGTGAGTGCTTCGACGCCGCGGAGGTTCAGGGCTCGGCCGCGTACGACGGGGTCGTCGGCGAGCTGTCCGAGGGTGAGGGCCGCGCGGGACTGGATCTCGGCTTCCCGGAAGCGTCCGAGCCGGGCGTGGGCGCGGCTGAGGAGGAGGCGGGCGCGGGCTTCGGTGGTGGTGTCTCCTGCTTCGTGGGCGGCTTCGGCGAGGGGGTGGGCGGTCTGCTCGTACTGGGGGAGGAGGACGGAGGGGGCGAGCAGGTCCTGGGTGAGGAGGAGCAGGTCGGTGGCGGGGCGCAGCTCGTGGGGGCTGCGTCCGGGGGTGGTGGCTTGCCGTGCGGCTGCCAGGAGGTTGTGGCCCTGGGTGAACACCCAGTCCAGTGCGGCGTTGCGGCTGGTGAACACGGTGCCGGGCCGAGTGGCCGGGGTGAGGTGGTCGAGGAGTCGGTCGCCGGGGCATTTGAGCTGGTGGGCGTCGGTGGCGGTGGCGAGGTAGTGGTGGAGCAGCCGGGTGAGGGCTGCCGAGCGCGCTTCCGGTGGGTGCTCGTCGCGTTCGGCGCAGGAGCGGGCGTAGAGGCGTACGAGGTCGTGGAAGCGGTAGCGGCCGGGGGCGGCGGTCTCCAGGAGTGAGGTGTCGACGAGGGATTCGAGGAGTTCTTCGGTGCTGCTGGTCCCGTCGATGCCGCTGGTCTCGTCGGTGTCGGTGTCCGTGCCCGTGTCGAGCAGGGCGGCCGCCGCGGGGAGCGAGATGTCCGGGCCGTCGGCGAGGCCGAGGAGGCGGAAGGCCCGTGCCTGCCGTGGTGTGAGCAGTCGGTAGGTGGATTCCAGGGCGGCTGCCACGGCGAGGTCACCGGCACGCAGTTCGTCGAGTCGGCGGCGTCCGTCGGCGAGTTTGGCGGCGAGGGTGGAAACGGTCCAGGTGCGGCGGGCGGCGAGCCGGGCGGCGGCGATGCGGATGGCGAGCGGCAGGTGGCCGCAGGCGTGGACCACCTCCCTGGCGGCTTCGGGTTCGGCGGCGACACGCTGTTCGCCGACGATCCGGGTGAAGAGGGTCACGCCCTGGGCCGGGCTCATGACGTCGAGGTCGACGAACCGGGCGCCGGCGAGGTCGACGAGGCGGGAGCGGCTGGTGACGAGGGCCGCGGAGCCGTCCGTGCTGGGCAGGAGGGGACGGACCTGGGCGGCGTCGTGGGCGTTGTCGAGGAGGACGAGGACGCGGCGGTCCGCGAGGAGGGCGCGGTAGCGGGCGGCGCGTTCGTGGGTGCCGTCGGGGATGTCGGGTTCGTGGGTGCCGAGGGCGCGGAGGAAGGCGCCGAGGACGGTTGCGGGGTCGGTGGGGGTGTGGGTGGCCTGGAGGTCGGCGTAGAGCTGGCCGTCGGGGAAGCGGTCGCGGGCGAGGTGGGCGACGTGGACGGCGAGGGTGGTCTTGCCGACGCCGGGAGGGCCGCTGATGGCCGCGATCGGTGTGAACAGCCCGTCGGTGGGGGTGAGGTGGTCGCGCAGGTGGGTCAGGGTGGTGTCGGGGGCGACGAAGTCCGGGACGGTGGCGGGCAGTTGCAGGGGGATGACGGGGGCTGGTTCGTCGGTGTTCCGGGGCGCTGGGGGGCCCAGTTCGGGGTCGGCGGTCAGGATGCGCTGCTGGAGGTCGGAGAGGGCGGGGGCGGGGTCGACGCCGAGTTCGTCGGCGAGCAGGCGGCGGGTGTCGGCGAAGACGGCGAGTGCTTCGGCCTGCCGGCCGCTGCGGTACAGGGCGAGCATGAGGAGTTCGCGGAGGCGTTCGCGCAGGGGGTGGGCGGCGGTGAGCGCGGTGAGTTCCGAGACGGCTTCGGTGTGGTGGCCGAGTTCGAGGTCGAGTTCCAGGCGCGTCTCCGTGAGGGACAGGTGCCATTCCTCCAGGCGGGTGCGCTGGTTCTCGGCGTAGGGCCCGGGGAGGCTGGCCAGCGGTTCGCCGTCCCACAGGGCGAGGGCGGAGTCCAGGAGGCGGCGGGCCGTGTGGCGGTCGCCGGCGGCGCGGGCGTTCTCGGCTTCGGCCGCGTACCTTTCCGCGTGATCGAGGTCGAGGTCGAGTGGCTGGTCGCGCAACCCGCGCAGTGCGTAGCCGCCGGATTCGGCGACCATCATGTCCGCGTGTGCTCCGAGTGATTTGCGGATGCGTGAGGCGTAGGTGCGCAGTGCCGCGAGGGCGGCGTGCGGTGGTTCGTCGCCCCAGAGGGCGTCGACGAGTTCGGCCGCGGTGGCGGCCCGTCCGCCGCGGAGCAGCAGGAGGGCGAGGAGGGCGCGTTGCTGCGGGGATCCGGCCGCGAGTGGTGTCGTGCCGCGCCAGGCCCGTACGGGTCCGAGGACGGTGAAGCGGACGGAGTCCTGGTGGGGGCCGGGTGTGCTGCGGCTCGGCAGGGAGCGGGGGAGGGGGGCGCGGTGTCCGGAGTGGTGGTGGGGTGGGGTGGGGTGGCGGTGACCGGCGGGGCGGGTGTGGCCGGGGTTTCCGCGTCGTCCTTGATCGCGGCGTGGAGTGCCTGGAGGCGGGGCGGCAGGCCGGTGTCGTGTGCCGCCTCCAGGGTCGCGTCGTAGCGTTCGAGGACGCGCAGGGCTTCGGTGGTGCGGTCGGTCCTGTGGAGGGCGGTGGCGAGGTGGGCGTGGAAGGTTTCGTCGTGGGGGTGTTCGGCTACGAGGGTGCGCAGTTCGGGGATGGTGCGGGCGGCGTGTCCGGTGCGGAGGTCGGCTGCGATGCGCAGGCCGAGTGCTTCGGTACGCAGGTTGTCCAGGCGTTGTATGTGGGGGGTGAGTCCGGTGCCGGTGGCGAGGCCGGTGAGGGCCGGGCCCCGCCAGGCGGAGAGGGCGTTGGCCAGCAGGGCCTGGGCGGCGGCGGGGCGGTCTTCGGTCAGGTGGATCCTGGCCTCGTCGACGGCGGTGACGAAGCGGGTCAGGTCGATGTGTTCGGCGGGGAGGTGCAGGGCGTAGCCGTCCTGCTCCCAGGTGAGGACGCGGCGTCCGGTGCCGTGGCCGGCGGTCTTGTCGAACTGTCGGCGGATGCGGTGGACGTGGGTCTGGATCTGCTCTCTGGGAGTGGCGGGCGGGTCGGTGCCCCAGATGTCCGTGGTGAGGGCGGGGAGGGGGACGGTCTGGCCGTGGTGCAGCAGCAGGGCGGCGAGCAGCGCCTGCTGGCGGACGGCGGCGGGGGTGACGTCTACGCCGTCGAGGGTGAGTTGGAGTGGTCCGAGGACCCGCGCTTCAAGATCCATCGCGCCGGTCCGCAGGGTCGGGGAGGGCGACGTCGTACGGCGCGGTGCCGTGCAGGAGGGCCGCGTGCGCGTGTGCCAGGGCCGGCGGCCGGATGCCGTCGGCGCGGTGCCGTCGTTCGAGTTCTTCGCCGATCAGGCGGGTGGCGCGGCTCTCCGCCCCGCTCACGCACAGGGCGCGGGCCAGGGCGATGACGATGCTCTCGTCGTCGGGGTGCCGGTCGTGCAGGTCCTGGAGGGCGAGGGTGGCCCGGGAGACCGCTCCGGTGGCGAGCAGCGCGTCGGCCCGGCGTTTGCCGGTGTCCAGGTGGATCTCGGTGAAGGTGCGCCGGGTGGTGCGTACGAAGGCGGAGGGCTGGAGGCCGGTGAGGGGTTCGCCGCGCCACAGGGCCAGTGCCGCGTCGAAGCGGTCGAGGGCGCCGTGGTGGTCGCCTCGGGCCTGGTGGTCGGCGCCGTCGTCGGCGAGGTGGCGGAAGCGGTCGGTGTCCACGTGGCCGGGGGCGACGTGGAGGACGTAGCTGACGTTCTCCGGGGTGTGGCCCGGGTGGGTGGTCAGGCGTGCCGGGTGCTCGTGGCCCGGGCCTTCGTACCGCGCCAGGGTGCGGCGCAGGTGGTGGATGTGCAGGTGGATGGCGGAGATCGCGGAGGCGGGGGTGGGCCGGGCCAGACGCGTTCGCGGAGTGCGGCGACGGTGAGGGCCTGGCCGGGCTGGAGGAGCAGGGCGGTGAGGACGGCTCGGCGCTGCGGGGGGCCCAGTGCGACGGGTGTGCTGCCGTAGTGGGAGGTGACCGGCCCCAGCAGGCCGAAGCGGAGCGTTGCCACGTCTCTGTGCCCCTTCCGGTGCTCCGGTGCGCTGTACGCGCTGCCAAGGAACTTAGCAGTGCATTCAGTGGACGTTAAGTGAGCGTGGATTATCGCTGGTTGGAGCCTTGGTCGGGGTTGTATGAAGGGGTTCAGCGTTCGTTTACACAGGGCGTTCACTCTTGCAGGACAGCGTCCTGAGACTCATGCCTGGTCCGGCGCGCTTTCGGCGGGGCCCCGGGGGTGGTAGCCCGGGAGCCCTGCCTCGCCGTATTTCTTTCCCAACTGTGGCCCACTGGGCGCCGTTTGGGCTACCGTCGTTCCGACTCTTCGCGTCGCCGTGCACCGGTCGCGGGCTCCCTTACCACGGGCCTGTCCGGCGCGTTCCGCGGTCGTGCGCCGAGGTCGCCCGCTGGATCAGGCATGGTCGAAGGGAGAGTGCGTCATGCACTCGGAAGTCTGGATGTGGCTTGCCGCCGGGGTGGTGGTGACGCTGGCCTTCTTCGGGCTGGTCGCCTATCTCGTACGGGAGTTGAAGTCGACGCGTCGGCTGCCGGCGGTGCTCGCGGCCGTCGCGGTGCTCATCGGGGCGCTGCCGGCGGTGCTCTACGCGCTGTATCACGCGTTGGTGGCGACTCTGTAGGCCTTCGGGCCGGGCGGGGCCCCGGTCCGCCGGTGTCTCCGCGGACCGGGGCCCCGAAGCGCCTTCCCTCAGTCCTCTCCCAGATAGGCCTTCCGCACGGACTCGTCGTGCAGAAGCTCCTGCCCGGTGCCTGACAGGACGACGGTGCCGGTCTCCATGACGTGGCCGTGGTCGGCGAGGGAGAGGGCGGCCTGGGCGTTCTGTTCGACCAGGAGGATGGTGGTGCCCTGGGCGCGCAGTTCGCGGATGGTGTCCATGATCTTCTGCATCATGATGGGGGACAGGCCCATGGAGGGTTCGTCCAGCATCAGCAGTCTGGGCCGGGACATCAGGGCGCGGCCCATGGCGAGCATCTGCTGTTCGCCGCCGGAGAGGGTGCCGGAGGCCTGGCGGCTGCGTTCGCCGAGGATGGGGAAGAGCTCGTAGACGCGCCGGATGTCGGCCTCGATGCCGTCCGGGTCCTTGCGCAGGAACGCGCCGAGCTTGAGGTTTTCGGCGATGGTCAGGCGGGGGAAGAGGCGGCGGCCTTCGGGGAGTGGGCCAGGCCGCGCTCGACGATCTTGTGGGCGGGGACGCCGATGAGTGGCGCGCCGTTGAAGGTGATCTTCCCGGTGAGGGGTTTGAGGAGGCCGGAGAGGGTGCGCAGGGTGGTGGTCTTGCCGGCGCCGTTGGTGCCGATGAGGGTGACGACCTGGCCGGCCTGGACGGTGAAGGAGATGCCTTTGACGGCTTCGATCTTGCCGTAGGCGACGCGCAGGTCCTCGACCTGGAGAAGCGGGGGTGTGGTCATCGGGCGTCTCCTTCCGGGGTGTGGTTCCCGGGTGGGGAGTCGCCCGGTGGGCGGTCCTCGGGTGGGGTCTCGGCGCGGAGGGCGTCCTCCGGGGCGGCGGCGCGGGGGGTGTCTTCCTGGACGGCGGGGCCGTGGCCGGCGGCGCGGGCCTGTTCCTCCGCGGCCCGTACCTCGGCCGCCTCTTCGGCGCCGGGTGCGTCCTCGAAGGGCGTACCGAGGTAGGCGGCGACGACGCGTTCGTCGGCCTGGACGGTCTCGGAGCTGCCTTCGACGAGTTTCTCGCCCTGGACGAGGACGGCGACGCGGTCGCAGAGGTTGAAGATGAAGCGCATGTCGTGCTCGATGACGAGGACGGCGGTGCCCTGGTCGCGGATGGCGAGGACGAGGTCGCGGGTGGCGCGGGTCTCCTGGGGGTTCATGCCGGCGGTGGGTTCGTCGAGGAGGAGCAGGCCGGGGTCGCTGGCGAGGGCGCGGGCGATCTCCAGCTTGCGCTGTTCGCCGTAGGACAGGTTGCGGGCGAGGTGGTCGCGTTTGGCGGCGAGGCCGGTGAACTCCAGGAGCTGCATGGCGCGTTCCTCGGAGGAGCGTTCGGCCTTGCGGAAGCCGGGGCCGCGCAGGAGGGCGGACCAGAGCCCTTCCTTGGTACGGGTGTGGCGGCCGACGAGGGTGTTCTCCAGGACGGTCATGTTGGCGAAGAGGCGGATGTTCTGGAAGGTGCGGGCGACACCGGCCTTGGTGACGAGGTGGGGTTTGCGGGAGAGGCGGGTGCCTCGGTAGCTGACGGTGCCTTCGGTGGGGGTGTAGAGGCCGGTGAGGCAGTTGAAGAAGGTGGTCTTTCCGGCGCCGTTGGGGCCGATGAGGCCGACGATCTCGCCGGTCCGGACGGTCAGGTCGACGCCGCGTACGGCGGTCAGACCGCCGAAGCGCATGGTGACGCCGGCGGCTTCGAGGACGGTGTCGGCGGTGCCGGTGGATGCCGTGGGTGTGGTCATGGTCTCGTCACGCCTTCGCCTGGGTGCCGCCGCCGAGGGCCTGGTCCCCGTCGGGCAGGCGCGTATCGGGTACGTCGAGCTGGCCGGTCTCGTGGAATTCGAGCTGTTTCCTGCGGTCGGGGATCAGGCCCTCGGGGCGGAAGCGCATGAGCAGGACGAGGGCGAGGCCGAACAGGAACAGCTGGTAGTCCTGGAGGAAGTCGAGTTTGGCGGGGATCAGGAAGAGCAGGGCCGCGCCGACGAGGGGGCCGCTGAGGGTGCCCATGCCGCCGAGGATGACGGCGGCGAGCAGGAACGCGGAGTTGGGCGGGGTGGGCCCGGCGAACTGGAACTGCTCGGGGGTGGCGGTGGTGACGACGTGGACGTGCACGGTGCCGGCGAATCCGGCGAGGGCGGCGCCGAGGGCGAAGGCGAGCAGGCGCAGCCGGAAGCTGTTGACGCCCATGGCGACGGCGGCGGTTTCGTCCTCCCGGATGGCGATCCAGGCGCGGCCGATGCGGGAGGCGGCGGCCCGGCGGAAGACCAGCACGACGACGGCGGTCACGAGGATCATCAGGAGGTAGTAGTTGCCGTAGGTGGCGATGGTGAAGCCGAGGATCTGGTGGGGTTCGCCGAAGTTGAAGCCGAAGATCTCCAGGTTGGGGATGTTCGGGATGCCCATGGCGCCGTTGGTGACGTCGGGGCCGGTGGTGCCGTTGAGGTTGAGCATGGCGATACGGAAGATCTCGCCGAAGCCGAGGGTGACGATGGCGAGGTAGTCGCCGCGCAGGCGCAGGGTGGGGGCGCCGATCAGCACGCCGAAGGCGAGCGAGGCGGCGGCGCCGGTCAGCAGGGCGGCCCAGAACGGGAAGTGGAGTCCGAGGGCCGATTCGGGGCTGCCGGAGACGAGGGCGGCCGCGTAGGCGCCGACGCCGAGGAAGGCCACGTAGCCGAGGTCGAGCAGGCCGGCGAGGCCGACGACGACGTTCAGGCCGAGCGCGACGGTGGCGAAGATCAGGATGTTGGCGCCGATGATCGTGTACTGGTCGGTGTCCTGGGTGAACGGGAAGCAGGCCGCGGCGGCGAAGGCCGCGGCGAGCGCGACGCCGCGGTGCCGGGCGGTGATCTCCGTGAGGCGGCGGACGAGTCCGGCGCGGAGCAGGGCGGGCGTGGCGAGGGCGACGAAGATCAGATAGCCGACGAAGGGTGCGCCGTCCTCCGCGTCGATGCCGTACGTGAAGACGTACAGCCCGGCGCCGAAGGCCGCGGCGATGACCAGGATCTCGCCCCAGGAGGGCAGGGGCCGGGCGGGTTCGCGCGGCGGTACGGCGGCCAGGGCGCCCGTGAAGCGCTGCCGGGCGCCGGGGGCCGGGGCGGCCTCCCGGTCCGCCGGGGCGGGGCGGTCGGCGGGCAGGCCGAGGGCGCCGAGGAACGTGGCGAGCGCGGCGGCGCCCGCGATGTAGCCGCCGGCTTCGAGGTTGACCAGGCCGCCGAGCTGGACGGCGATGGCGCCGAGCGTGAACCAGGTGGCGGCCAGAGTGGCGAGGGACGCGAACAGGACGGGGGAGGTGCGGCCGGCCGGGGTGAGCCGGCCGAAGCCGCGGACGCCGAGGCCGGAGAGGGCGAACAGGAGGGTGAGGACGCCGCCGGCGAAGGTGATCAGTTGCAGGCCGGCCGGGGAGCCGTAGTAGGTGAGGTCGCCGGGGAAGTCGCTGCTCCAGGTCCAGGGCAGGGCGGTGGAGGCGGCGGTGGCGAGGGCGGCGGCCGCGGTGCCGAGGAGGGCGCCGCGTTCGGGGAGACGGAAGACGCCCGGGGGCGCCGCGTCGCGGTCCCGGCCGTCTTCCCGGGGCCGTTGCCGCCGTTGGCGGGTGTGGTGGTGGTCATCGCTATCACGCCCGATCCGCGACGCGTTCGCCGAGCAGGCCCTGTGGCCTGAGCAGCAGGACGAGGATGAGGAGGACGAAGGCCCAGACGTCCTTCCAGGCGCCGCCGCCGAACTGCTGCATGCCGGGTATCTCCTCGACGTAGCCGGTGGCGAGCGCTTCGGCGACGCCGAGGACGAGGCCGCCGAGCATGGCGCCGTAGATGTTGCCGATGCCGCCGAGGACGGCCGCGGTGAAGGCCTTCAGGCCGAGGATGAAGCCCATCCGGAACTGCACCTCGCCGGTGCGCAGCCCGTAGGCGACGGCGGCGATGCCCGCGAAGACCGCGCCGATGGCGAAGGCCAGCACGATGATCCGGTCGGTGTTGATACCCATGAGCTTGGCGGTGTCCGGGTCCTGGGCGGTGGCCTGCATGGCGCGGCCGCTGCGGGTGCGGGCCACGAAGAAGCCGAGGGCGATCATGCAGACCGGGGCGGCGACGATCACGAAGATGTCGCCGCGCTGGACGGTGGCGCCCAGGATCTCGAAGGAGTCCCCTTTGAACTGCGGGAAGACCCGGGCCTTGTTGCCCTCGGGGTACCACATCCAGACGGCCTGCTGGAGGGCGATGGACAGCCCGATGGCGGTGATCAGGGGCGCGAGGCGGGGCGCGCCGCGCAGCGGCCGGTAGGCGAAACGTTCCGCTGCCACGCCGACGAGACCGGAGACGAGGACGGCCCCGAGGAGCATCAGGGGCAGCGCGAGGAGGAGGGACGTGCCGGACGGCATGACGAGGTAGACGGTGAGCGCGCCGAAGCCGCCGACCATGAAGATCTCGCCGTGCGCGAAGTTGATGAGCTGGACGATGCCGTAGACCATCGTGTAGCCGATCGCGATGAGTCCGTACATCGCGCCGAGGATGAGTCCGTTGGCCAGCTGTTGCGGCAGTTCGTTCACCGCAGGGCCTCCGTGGGGTGGGAAGACGGTACGGGCGGTGGCGGCAAGCCCGTGTGCCTGAGGGCTGCGCCCTAGGGCGTTCGTGGCGTCCTGGCGCGGCCCGGGGGCACTGGCCGGTGGGGTGGAGCGGCTGGGTCCGGCGGACCCGGGACCGCGGACGGTCCGGGCCCGCCGGCCTCGGCGGTACGGGGCGGCCGGCCCTGGCGGTACGGGCCGGCCCGGCCGGGTCAGCTCTTGCCGGCCTTGTCGAACTTCTTGAACTCGGCGCTGAAGCGGGCGACCCACTTGCCCTGGTCGACCTGGTAGGCGGTGATCATGGTGTTGGTGGTGTCGCCGTACTTGTCGAAGGAGATGTGGCCGGTGACGCCGTCGAAGGAGACCTGGTTCATGGCGTCGACGACCTTCTTGCGCGCGTCGGCGGGCAGCTTGCCGCCGTTGTCCCCGACGACCTTCTTGACGGCCTGGATCAGGGCCCAGGTGGCGTCGTAGGTGGAGCCGCCGTACGCCTCGTAGCGGTCCTTGTAGCCGGCGGCCTGGTAGTCCTCGATGAACTTCTTCGCGGAGGCTAGCTCTTCGACGGGCTTGCCGACGGAAGAGGCGTAGTCGCCCTGCGCCTTCTTGTTGAGCTTGATGTAGTCGGCGCTGTACATGCCGTCGCCGCCCATCAGGGGCACGGTGACGCCGCCGTCCTTGAGCTGCTGGCTCAGCGGTCCGGACGCGGGGTACTCACCGCCGTAGAAGACGACGTCCGGCTTGGCCGCCTTGACCTTGGCGACGACGGCCTTGAAGTCGCGGTCCTCCGGGTTGACGTGCTCGGAGCCGACGATCTTGCCGCCCAGCTTGGTGAACTGGGTGCGGAAGGAGGCGGCGAGGCCGGCGCCGTAGGTCTTCTGGTCGTCGATCACGTAGGCGTTCTTGAACTTGGCCTTCTCCCAGGCGAACTGGCCGTCGAAGGCGCCCTGCACCTCGTCGGTGGTGGCCGTGCGGAAGTAGGTGGAGAACTGCCGCACGCGCTTGTTCTGCTTCCAGTCCTTGCCCTGGGTGAGGTCCGGGGTGGTGTTGGCGGGGGAGATCAGCGCCACGCCGTTCTGCTGGGCGACCTGCTGCATGGACTGGGCGACGCTGGAGTTCAGCGGGCCGACGATGCCCAGGACGTCCTTGTCGCCGGCCAGCTTGGTGGCGTTCTGCTGGCCGACGTTGGCCTGCGCCTTGTCGTCGAGCGGTTCGAGCTTGAACTCGACGCCCTTGACCTCGCCGGCCTTGTTGGCGTTGTCGACGGCGAGCTGGGCGGAGTTGCGGATGCCGAGGCCGAGGGCGGAGAGTTCGCCGGTGATCGGGGCGTCGAGTCCGATGGTCACGGGCGTCTTGGACCCCTCGCCGCCCTTCTTGTCGTCGCCGCGGGAACCGCATGCGGAGAGCGTGAGGGCGCCTGCGGTGACCGCGGTGGTGAGTATGAGCAAGGAACGGTGACGCACGATCAGTCCTTTCCCTGGCGCGGTCGGGCGCGTCGCACGACCGTTTCGCGCGCCGGGCTGTACGGGTGGTACAGGGTCCGTGCTCGCAACGCGCGCCCGGCGGCGCGGTGACTGGCGGTGACTCTAGAGCGGTGCCCGGCGACCTGACAGCGGCGCTGACCGGGATGTGACGCTCTTGTTATGACCGTCGATGAGCGTTTTGCCCTCATGCTCCTTACATTCGGCGCGGACACCGAGCGGAGCGTGAACTGGCACTTCCCGCAGGGGATTTGGGGCTGATCATGGTCCGGACGTCCGCATATCGGATGGGGCGCGCGGGGCGGGGGAGGGGGTCGGTGCAGCGGAGGGGGCCCGGCGGCGGTGGCGCCCTCCGCGCGTGCTACGGAGCGTTACGGTGCGCGGGGGCGTACGGCGTGACGCGGACGACGGGGATCACGCGCCCCAGGGCGTACGGCGGCGGCCCCGCTCCCTCTTCGGGAACGGGGCCGCCGGCAGGGGATCAGCCGCGGTGGTACACCGACGCGTCCACGTCGCGCAGCATGCAGGTCAGGCGGGCGCTGCACACGCGCTTGCCGTCCTCGTCGGTGATCGCGATCTCGTACGTGGCGGACGAGCGGCCGCGGTGCAGCGGGGTGGCGACGCCGGTGACCAGGCCGGAGCGGGCGCCGCGGTGGTGGGTGCAGTTCAGGTCGACGCCGACCGCCAGCTTGGTGGGGCCGCCGTGCAGCATCGCGCCCACCGAGCCGAGGGTCTCGGCGAGCACCGCGGAGGCGCCGCCGTGCAGCAGCCCGTACGGCTGGGTGTTGCCCTCGACCGGCATGGTGCCGACGATCCGCTCCGGCGCGGCCTCCAGGACCTGCACGCTCATCCGCGTACCGAGGTGACCGGCGGAGAACAGCGCGGCGAGGTCCAGGCCGAGCCCGGCCCACTGGTCGATGATCTCCTGCGGAAACGTGGTCGCGCGCTGCTCGCCCATGTCCTGGGGCTCCGTTCGTGTGCCGGTGGCGGCGGTCGTGGCACGCCGGAGCGGCGCCGGTCCGACGCCGGTCGTTGAGTCGTGCACGTTCTTATCAGGCCAAGGAGCGGCGGTACGGGCCGGGGGCGGCGGCCCGTACCGTACGCGCCGTCCGGTCACGTCTGCGGCGCCACCGGCTCCAGGCGGACCACCAGCGACTTCGAGGCGGGGGTGTTGCTGGTGTCGGCGGTGTGGTCGAGCGGCACCAGGACGTTGGTCTCCGGGTAGTACGCCGCCGCGCAGCCGCGCGCCGTCGGGTAGTGGACGACCCGGAAGCCGGGCGCGCGCCGCTCCGTACCGTCGGTCCACTCGCTGACGAGGTCCGTGTACGAGCCGTCGGCCAGGCTCAGTGCGCGGGCGTCGTCGGGGTTGACCAGGACGACGCGGCGGCCGTTCTTGATGCCGCGGTAGCGGTCGTCGAGGCCGTAGATCGTGGTGTTGTACTGGTCGTGCGAGCGCAGCGTCTGGAGGAGCAGCCGGCCTTCGGGCAGGTGGGGGTATTCCACGGGTGCGGCCGTGAAGTTGGCCTTGCCGGTGGCCGTGGGGAAGCTGCGGCTGTCGCGCGGGGCGTGCGGGAGGGCGAAGCCGCCGGGGCGGGCCACCTTGGCGTTGAAGTCCTCGAAGCCGGGGATGACGCGGGCGATCCGGTCACGGACCGTGCCGTAGTCCTTCTCGAAGTCCTCCCAGGGGGTGCGGCTGTCCGGCCCGAGGGCGCGGCGCGCGAGACGGGCGACGATGGCGGGCTCGGAGAGCAGGTGGGGGCTGGCCGGCGCGAGGCGGCCGCGCGAGGCGTGCACCATGCCCATGGAGTCCTCGACGGTCACGAACTGCTCGCCGCCCGCCTGCACGTCGCGCTCGGTACGGCCCAGGGTGGGCAGGATCAGGGCGCGGGCGCCGGTGACGACGTGCGAGCGGTTGAGCTTGGTGGAGACGTGGACGGTCAGCCGGGCGCGGCGTACGGCGGCCTCGGTGACGTCCGTGTCGGGGGTGGCGGAGACGAAGTTGCCGCCCATCGCGAAGAAGACCTTGGCGTCGCCGTCGCGCAGCGCGCGGATCGCCCGTACGACGTCGTAGCCGTGCTCGCGGGGCGGCGCGAAGCCGAACTCCTTCTCCAGGGCGTCCAGGAAGGCGGGTGCGGGGCGCTCGAAGATGCCCATCGTGCGGTCGCCCTGCACGTTGCTGTGGCCGCGCACCGGGCACACGCCCGCGCCGGGGCGGCCGATGTTGCCGCGCAGCAGCAGGAAGTTGACGACTTCCTGGATGGTGGGGACGGAGTGCTTGTGCTGGGTCAGGCCCATGGCCCAGCAGACGATCGTGCGGCGCGACGCCAGGACCATCTCCAGCGCGCGCTCGATCTCCTTGCGGGTCAGTCCTGTGGCGGCGAGCGTGGCGTCCCAGTCGTCGTCTGCGCGGGCGGCCGCGGCGAATTCCTCGAAGCCGTGGGTGTGCTCCTCGACGAACTCGGTGTCGACGGCGCCCTCGGTCTCCAGGATGAGCCGGTTCAGCGTACGGAAGAGGGCCTGGTCACCGCCGAGGCGCACCTGGAGGAAGAGGTCGGTCAGGGCCGTGCCGCGCCCGGCGAGGCCGCGCGGGGACTGCGGGTTCTTGAAGCGCTCCAGGCCCGCCTCGGGCAGCGGGTTGATCGAGATGATCTTCGCGCCGCCGGCCTTGGCCTGCTCCAGGGCGGAGAGCATCCGGGGGTGGTTGGTGCCCGGGTTCTGCCCGGCGACGATGATCAGATCGGCCTTGTACAGGTCCTCCAGCAGGACACTGCCCTTGCCGATGCCGATGGTCCCGGTCAGCGCGGAGCCGGACGACTCGTGGCACATGTTCGAGCAGTCGGGCAGGTTGTTCGTGCCGAATTCGCGGGCGAAGAGCTGGTAGAGGAAGGCGGCCTCGTTGCTCGTACGGCCGGAGGTGTAGAAGACCGCCTCGTCGGGGGAGTCGAGCGCGGTCAGCTCCTCGCCGACGATGTCGAAGGCCCGCTCCCAGGACACCGGTACGTACCGGTCGGCGCCCTCGGCCAGATACATGGGCTGGGTCAGGCGGCCCTGCTGCCCGAGCCAGTAGCCGCTGCGGTCCGCGAGGTCGGAGACCGGGTGGGCGGCGAAGAAGTCGGGGGTGACGCGGCGCAGCGTGGCCTCCTCGGCCACGGCCTTGGCGCCGTTCTCGCAGAACTCGGCCGCGTGCCGGTGCTCGGGCTCGGGCCAGGCGCAGCCGGGGCAGTCGAAGCCGTCCTTCTGGTTGACCCGGAGCAGCGTCAGGGCCGTGCGGCGCACGCCCATCTGCTGCTGGGACATGCGCAGCGCATGGCCGATGGCCGGCAGGCCGACGGCGTAGTGCTCGGGCGGCGTGACCTCGGGCGAGTCCTGGATCGGGTCCGAAGCGGGCGGCTTGCCTGCCATGGCGCTCTCCCTTGAGCCGAGTGGTGTGCTGTTGGGGTACGGCGCCGCCGACACCGCGGGGCGACGATAGGTGCCGTATACAGAATCCTGTCACGGACGGCTGACGGCGGCGCCGCCGCGGTCGTCGCGGCGGGGATTGTCAGTGGGGCGTGGCAGGATCGGGGTGTGGCAGCAAAGGCAGCGAAGAAGAGCGAAGCGACCGGCACCGAAGCGGTGGGGGGCGGCCGTCCCCGGCTGCTCCTGATGGACGGGCATTCCATGGCGTACCGGGCGTTCTTCGCCCTGCCCGTGGAGAATTTCACCACCGCCACCGGGCAACCGACCAATGCGATCTACGGCTTCGCGTCGATGCTCGCGAACACCCTGCGTGACGAGGCGCCCACGCACTTCGCGGTGGCCTTCGACGTCTCCCGCAAGACCTGGCGCTCCGAGGAGTTCCCCGACTACAAGGCGAACCGCACCAAGACGCCCGACGAGTTCAAGGGCCAGGTCGAGCTGATCGGCGAGATGCTGGACGCGATGCACGTCAAGCGTTTCGCCGTGGAGGGCTTCGAGGCCGACGACGTCATCGCCACCCTCGCCACCCAGGCCACCGCCCAGGGCTTCGAGGTCTCCATCGTCACCGGCGACCGCGACTCCTTCCAGCTGGTCACCGACGACGTCACGGTGCTGTACCCCACCAAGGGCGTCTCCGAGCTGACCCGCTTCACCCCCGAGAAGGTCCAGGAGAAGTACGGCCTGAGCCCCGCCCAGTACCCGGACTTCGCGGCGCTGCGCGGCGACCCGTCCGACAACCTGCCCGGCATCCCCGGCGTCGGCGAGAAGACCGCCGCGAAGTGGATCAACCAGTTCGGTTCGTTCGCGGAGCTGGTGGAGCGCGCCGAGGAGGTCAAGGGCAAGGCCGGGCAGAATTTCCGCGACCACCTGGAGGCGGTCAAGCTCAACCGCGTCCTGACCGAGATGGTGCGCGACGTGGAGTTGCCCTGCGGCCCCGCCGAGCTGGCGCGCGCGGCGTACGACCGCTCGGCGCTGACCGTCTTCCTGGAGGGCCTGGAGATCCGCAACCAGGGGCTGCGGGAGCGGCTGCTCGCCGCCGACCCGGGCGCGGCGGAGGCCGAGGACGCCGGGCCCGCGCCCGCCGAGGTGGAGATCGACGGCACGGTCGCCGGCGCCGGCGAGCTGGCCCCTGGCTGGCCGAGCACGGCGGCAAGCTGCTGGGCGTCTCCACGGTCGACACCTGGACGGTCGGCAGCGGCAGCGTCGCCGAGGTCGCCCTGGCCACCGCCGAGGGCCCGGCCGTCTGGTTCGACCCCACCGAGCTGGACGAGGCCGACGAGCGGGCCTTCGCCGCCTGGAGCGCCGACCCCGCGAGCCACAAGGTCATGCACAACGTCAAGGGCCTCATGCGGGTCTTCGGCGAGCACGGCTGGACCATCGACGGCGTCACCATGGACACCGCCCTCGCCGCCTACCTGGTCAAGCCCGGCCGCCGCTCCTTCGCGCTGGACGCCCTGTCCGTCGAGTACCTGGGCCGCGACCTGGCCCCGGCCGCCGAGAGCGACGGCCAGCTCGCCTTCGGCGCCGACGACCGCGCCCAGGCGGACGCCCTGATGAACCAGGCCCGCACGGTCCTCGACCTCGGCGCCGCCATGACCACCAAGCTCGACGAGGTCGGCGCGGCCGGTCTGCTGCGCGACCTGGAGCTGCCCACCAGCGTGCTGCTGGCCCGGATGGAGCGGGCCGGCATCGCCGCCGACCGCGGCTGGCTGGAGCGCATCGAGCAACAGTTCGCCGCCGCCGTCCAGCAGGCCGTGCAGGAGGCGCACGCCGCGGCGGGCCACGAGTTCAACCTCGGCTCGCCCAAGCAGCTCCAGGAAGTCCTCTTCGGCGAGCTGGGCCTGCCCAGGACCAAGAAGACCAAGACCGGTTACACCACCGACGCCGACGCCCTGGCCTGGCTCGCCGCGCAGACCGAGAACGAACTCCCGGTGATCATGCTGCGCCACCGGGAGCAGTCCAAGCTGCGCACCACGGTCGAGGGCCTGATCAAGACGATCGCGGCGGACGGCCGCATCCACACCACCTTCAACCAGACCGTCGCCGCCACCGGCCGCCTCTCCTCCACCGAACCGAACCTGCAGAACATCCCGGTCCGCACCGACGAGGGCCGCGCCATCCGCCGCGGCTTCGTCGTCGGCGAGGGTACGAATCCCTGCTGACCGCCGACTACAGCCAGATCGAGCTGCGCGTGATGGCCCACCTCTCCGAGGACGCGGGCCTGCTCGAGGCGTTCACCTCCGGCGAGGACCTGCACACCACCGTCGCCTCCCAGGTCTTCTCGGTCGCCAAGACCGAGGTCGACCCGGAGATGCGCCGCAAGATCAAGGCGATGTCCTACGGCCTGGCGTACGGCCTGTCGGCGTTCGGCCTGTCCCAGCAGCTCGGCATCCAGCCCGACGAGGCCCGCCGCCTGATGGACAACTTCTTCGAGCGGTTCGGCGGGGTGCGCGACTACCTCCAGGACGTCGTCGACAAGGCCCGCGCCACCGGCTACACCGAGACGATCATGGGCCGCCGCCGCTACCTCCCCGACCTGAACAGCGACAACCGCCAGCGCCGCGAGATGGCCGAGCGGATGGCGCTGAACGCCCCCATCCAGGGCACCGCCGCCGACATCGTCAAGGTGGCGATGCTGCGGGTCGACGAGGCCCTGCGGGCGGCCGGTCTCACCTCCCGGATGCTGCTCCAGGTGCACGACGAAATCGTGGTGGAGGTGGCGCCCGGCGAGCGCAAGCAGGTCGAGGAGCTGGTGCGGCGCGAGATGGCGGGCGCCGTGGAGCTGCGCGCTCCGCTGGACGTGTCGGTCGGCTCCGGCGGGGACTGGGAGTCGGCGGCGCACTGAGCCGTGTGACGAGCGGTGCACTGAGCCGTGTGACGAAGGGGAGGCGCCGCGCGTACGGACGGGGTGCGGCGCCTCTGCCGCTCGGGTGGCGCCTCCGCCTCCTGGCCGCTCGGGTGATGCCTCTGCCTCCCGGCCGCTTGCGCGGCGCCCTCGCCTTCCAGCCGCGCGGATGGCCGTCTACGGTCGCGCGCCGGAGTGGTCGTACGCGCCTGTGCCCTCGGCCCGGCGCGTGCGGCGATGCAGCAGCCGTACCGCCACCGCGTACAGCGGCAGCCCGAGGGCGAGCCCCGCTCCCGCGCCGAAGAGCACGGTCGGCACATAGTCGAACCAGGTCACGGCCAGGGCACCGAACTCGGCGCGGGCCCGCAGCGTACGGTGCACGGCCCCGCCGACCAGGCACAGCGCGAGCAGCGCCACGCCGAGCAGCCGCCGCCGTCCGGCCAGTACCGGCAGCCCGGCCGGAGCGGGGGCTCCGGCGCCTGCCGCACTGCGGTCCACAGGAACCAGCCGATCAGGGCCAGGGCCAGCGCCGACGTGCCGTACTGGACGTACGTACAGAGCGGGAAGCCCCCGACGACCTCGTTGAGGACGGGCACCAGCCGGGTGCCCCAGCGGCCCGGATGTGTGAACGCGTCCCAGACGATGTGGGTCAGCGCGCCCAGCACCGCCGAGACGTAGAACCACACGGCGAACGCCGTGAGCGGCCCGCGGCCCGCCGGCCAGGGGCGGCCGCGCACCACCGCGTACACCCTGCCGCGCCAGGACTCCGGCAGCAGCGCCACCAGCGGTTCGCGCAGCAGCAGCCAGCCGCCCACGAGCAGGGCGGTGACCAGCACGTCCACCGTGAGCATGCCCGGCAACCCGTGCGTGACGTCGCCGAAGAGCATGGCGCCGGGCAGCACGGTGTCGGCGTAGTAGGTCAGGTCCGGCGCGAACGATCCGGCGACGAGAGCCGAGGCGATCAGCGGCCCGCGGGCCGTCCCGGTCCGCCGCAGGGCCGGGAGTACCGCGGCGGCATGGCTGAGTGTGAACGGCATGACTCTCTCCCTGATCGTTTAAGATCAGTATGTCTGGCGTTGAGAGCAGTAGATGCCCGCCGGAAGTTGTCGTAGTGTCACGTGAGTTGGGAGCGCCGGGGAGCGCTGCACGGCGCCGTGCGCGCGGTGGAGCAACGCGGAGGGGACGGGCAACAGATGGCAGCCACATTCGGGCGGAGGCTCCGCAAGGGAGCGGCCTCGACGGCGGTGGCGGCGCTCGCGCTGGCCGCCCTGACCGCGTCCCAGGCGCCGGGAGCGGCCGAGGCCAGGGCCGGGAACAGTACGGAGGACCCCGCGGCGGCGGGTGACACCCCCATCGACGGCGGCTCGCCCTACTACACCGACCTGCCGCCCCTGAACAGCCCGGTCAAGCCCGGCGGTTCGCCCGGCACCGGCGGCCCGGCCGTCACCGGACCGGCCGAGGCCGGCATTCCCGCCACCGTCCTGGACGCGTACAAGAAGGCCGAGGCCCGCGTCGCCCAGTCCGACCCCGGCTGCCGGCTGCCCTGGCAACTGCTCGCCGCCATCGGCAAGGTGGAATCCGGCCACGCCCGCGGCGGAGCCGTGGACGCCGAGGGCACCACCGTGCAGCGCATCACCGGCCCGCAGCTCAACGGCAACGGCTTCGCGAAGGTCACCGACACCGACCACGGCGTCTTCGACGGCGACACCACGCACGACCGCGCGGTCGGCCCGATGCAGTTCATCCCCTCGACCTGGTCCCAGGGCGGCCCCGACGGCACCGGCTGGGGCGCCGACGGCAACGGCGACGGCAAGAAGGACCCCAACAACATCTACGACGCCGCCCTCGGCGCCGGCCGCTACCTCTGCGCCAACAACCGGGATCTGTCCGCACAGGGCGATCTGGACAAGGCGATCCTCGGCTACAACCCGTCGAGGGAGTACCTGAACACGGTCCTGTCCTGGGTCGCCTTCTACCGCAAGGGCACCCACGAGGTCCCCGACGGCAAGGGCCTGCTGCCGGTGCACCGCGGTGGCACGGGCAGCGGCCGGGCCGTCGCCGCGGGCGCCGGGCCCACTCCTGGCCGTACGACCTTCCCCGGCTCCCGGCCCGGCACCGTACACGGCGACGGCGGCAAGGACACCGGCGGCAAGACCACCGAGCCCGGCCCCGGCGGCAGCAAGCCGGGCGGCGGCACACCGGGCGGCAAGCCGGGCGGTGGCAAGCCGACGACCCCGCCCACGGGCCCCGGCCCCTCCAAGCCCGACCCCAGCAAGCCGCCGACCACCCCGCCCACCAAGCCGCCGACCAAGCCCGCGCCGGTCACCGCACTGGAGCGGCTCGGCGCCAAGGACCTCACGGCCACCGCGGGCGAGGACTTCGCCGAGCCGGTACGCGTACGGGCGAAGAACGCCGACGGCAAGCCGGTCGCGGGCGTACCGGTCGACTTCCGTGTCGTCGGCGAGACCGGCGCCCGTTTCGCGGGCAAGACCGACCACGCCACCGTCCTGACCGGCGCCGACGGCATCGCCACCGCGCCGAAGCTCAGCGCGGGCGACCGGGCGGGCAGCTTCACCGTCCGGGCGACCGCGGTGGGCCGCCAGGTGCCGCCGGCCGACATCCGCGCCACCGTCAAGGCCAAGCCCGCGCCCGAGCCCAAGGCCGACGCGCTGGCCCGCACCTCCGGCAAGGAGCTGACGGCCAAGGCCGGCACCTCCTTCGCCGAGGGCGCCGTCGAGGTCAAGGCCACCTATCAGGGCAAGATCGCGGCGGGTGTCGCGGTGACCGCGACCATGGTCACCGACGACCCGAAGCAGCCCGTGGAGAACGACGAGGGGCCGTACTTCGCCGGTAGCGGTGCGGGTGCGGGTGCCGGTAGCGCTGCCGGTGCGGGCAAGGGGTCCGGCCCGGACGCGGACAAGGCCAAGGCCAACGGCAACGACAAGGCCGAGGACAAGCCGGTCCGCAGCCTCACCCTCAAGACCGGTGCCGACGGCCTGCTCACCCTGCCGGAGATCCGCACCGACGGGCAGGCCGGCACCTTCCTGCTGCGCCTGACCACCGCCGACGGCGCGGTCCTGACCGTGAAGCTGACCGTCACGCCGTAACGACCGCGCGTACGCCGAAGCCACTGCCACCGCCGTCCCGCTCCCACCGAGCCGGACGGCGGTGGCAGTCGCGGTCCCGGAAGGCGGCTGTGGTGCAACGTGTTCTCATCTGCGCCGCCCGTTGCTACGGTGCCCCAGCCCTGACGCCCTGACGCCCTGACGACTTGATCCGTTGACGCTCCGACGCCCTGACAGCTCAAGGGAGGCCGACCATGCGCGCACTGACAGCCGTCGCGATCGGACTGGCCGCGGCCTTCGCCCTCGTCCTCGCCGTCACCGCGGCCGGCGTGCCCAGCGGCGCGACCTCACCCGAACCGCTGCGCACCACGGTCCCCGCACACCCCTGAGAGGGAGGGCGCCACCGCCATGCGACGCAAAGCCAGCCTGGTCCTGCTCGCCTTCGCCGTCTTCTTCGCCACGCTGTCCCCGCTGCTGCGCTGGTACGCCTTCCCCGGGCTCGCCAAGATCCCGCCCAACCAGTACCAGGACATGGTCCTGGAGGCGAAACCCGCCACCCTCCTCGACTACGGCACGATGCGGGCCCGCCAGGTCCCCAAGGTCTCCATCGTCCAGACCCTCAAGGGCAACGTCGAGGAGTCCGAACGCATCGAGCGGACCGCCGGCCGCGACGTCGTGGTCTGGGACGCGCTCTCCCACGTCGTGGGCCCCGACGGCACGATGGTCTCCCAGATCCCCGAGCGCTACATCTTCGACGCCCACACCCAGGAACCCGTGCACGCCACCGGCGAAATGGTCGACGGCGATCCCGTACGGCGCACCGGCATCGAGTTCAAGTGGCCCTTCCTCGCGGAGCCGCGCGACTACGACTATTTCGACGCGCAGACCCGTACCTCCGCCCCCATCCACTACCGGGGCACCCGCACCTTCCGTGGCCTGGACGTGTACTACTTCGAGCAGACCATCCCCTGGACCAAGGTCCCGCTCCCGAAGAAGATGCCGGTCCAGGGCATCACCCCGCAGGCCGTCGAGAAGGCCGGCACCAGCCGCTGGTACAGCACCAAGCGGATGTTCTGGGTGGATCCGGTCACCGGAGCGCCCGTCAACGGGGAAGAACTCCACCGCGAGGAGCTGCGTGGCGGCAGCCTCGTCCCCGGCGGCGGCAAGGTCACCGCCTTCTCCGGACACGTCAAGATGCGGCCGGACTACGTGGCGGCCACCGTCGCCCTGGTGACCTCGCAGCGCCGGCTCGTCCTGCTCCTCACCAGCTACCTGCCCTGGGGCTTCCTCGGCCTCGGCGCCGCACTCCTCACCCTGAGCCTCGTACTGGAGGCACGCGGCCGCCGTCCGGACCGGGGGCGCCCGGAGCCGGAGCGTGCCGAGCCCGTCAGCTCCGCTTGATACCGAGCCCGCCGGCTCTGCTGAACCGAGCGGGTCAGCTCCGCTTGAGGCGCGCCGTCGTGTACCGGGTCGGCTGGGCGCCCGACGGGTCCTCGGGCCAGGGGTGCTTCGGGTACCGGCCGCGCAACTCGGCCCGTACGGACCGGTAACCGTCCTTCCAGAAGGACGCCAGATCGGCCGTGACGGCCGCCGGACGTCCGGCGGGGGACAGCAGGTGTACGAGGACGGGGACGCGGCCGCCCGCCACCCGGGGGACTCCTGCCAGCCGAACAGTTCCTGGAGCTTGACCGCCAGAACGGGCTGCTCACCGCCGTAGTCCACCCGGACCCGCGACCCGCTCGGCACCTCGATGCGCTCCGGCGCCAGCTCGTCGAACCGGACCGCCGCCCCGCTCGCCCACGGCAGCAGCCGCGCCAGCGCCTGGCCGGCGTCGATCCGCTCCAGGTCGGCGCGCCGCCGGGCCCGGCCCAGCTCCACTCCGAGCCAGGCGTCGAGCTGCGTCAGGAGCGCCTCGTCCGAGACGTCGGGCCAGTCGCCGTCCAGTACCCGGTGCAGGAAGGCCATCCGCTGCCGCAGGGACCGGGCGCCGTCGGTCCAGCGCAGCAGGCCGAGGCCGTCTCCGCGCAGCCCGTCCCCGCGCAGCCCGTCCTCCAGGGCCTCCCGGACGAGGGCGGGGGCGGGGGAGCGCAGGGGGCGGGCCACCAGTTCGACGGCGCCGAGCCGTTCGACGGAACGGGCCACCACGTCCCCGTCGGCCCAGCGGACCTCCTCGCCCGACGCGTACAGCGCTCCGGCCGCCGCGCGCGCGGTGTCCTCGTCGATCACGGCCGCCAGCCGGACCCGCGCGGACGCCGCCGCCACGGGCCGGTCGGCGACCGCCACGGCCAGCCACGGCGCGCTGCGCAGCCGTGAACCGTCCGTCAGCTCGGCTCCGGTCCCCGACGCCATCAGGAACGCGCCCGCGCCCCGGGCCCGCGCCACCCGCTCGGGGAACGCGAGGGCGGCCACCAGCCCGGCGGCCGCGTCGTCGCCTTCGCCGGCACCGGCACCCGTATCAGCCCCCGCACTGAGTTTTGTACCCGCACTGCCCCTTGCGCCGGCACTGTTGGCGGAACGGTTCGAGCCGGCCTCCGACGCCGCGACCGTGCGCTCTTCGGGCCGCTTCCGCGAGCCGGCCGTCACCGCCGAGGCCAGCCGGCGGGCCTCTTGGCGCCAGCGGGCACCGTACGCGTCCTGTCCCCGCCGGGCCGTACGCCACGCGGCCGCCAGATCGTCCCCGTACTCGCGCGGCGGCTCCTCGCTCAGCAGCGCGACCACCTCGGCGGCACGGCGCTCACCGATCTGGCGTGCGCCGTCCAGCAGCGCGCGCGCCAGGCGCGGGTGCAGGCCGAGCCGGGACATCCGTACGCCCCGGTCCGTGACCCGGCCGTCCGCGCCCACCGCGCCGATCGCCGTCAGCACCTCGCGCGCGGCGGCCAGCGCACCGGCGGGCGGCGCGTCGAGCAGGGCCAGGCCCGCCGCGTCCGGATCACCCCAGCAGGCGGCTTGCAGCGCGAACGCGGTGAGGTCCGCGACCTTGATCTCCGGCGCCGGGAAGCGCGGCAGCCGCCCGTCCTCGCCCTCGGACCAGCAGCGGTAGACCGTTCCCGGCGCCTCCCGCCCGGCCCGTCCCGCACGCTGCCGCGCCGACGCCTGGGAGGCCCGTACGGTCGTCAGCGCGCTCAGCCCCCGCGCATGATCGGTACGGGGTTCCCGCGCCAGCCCGCAGTCCACGACCACCCGCACACCCGGCACCGTCAGGCTCGACTCGGCCACCGAGGTCGCCAACACCACCCGGCGCCGGTCCGCACCCCCGGCCAGCACCGCGTCCTGGACGGCGGCCGACGCCCGCCCATGCACCTGCAACACCTCGGTACCGGCGTCCGCGACCTCGCCCAACTGCCCCGCCACCCGCGCGATCTCGCCGACCCCCGGCAGGAAACACAGCACGTCCCCCGACTGCTCGCGCAGCGCCCGCCGCACCGTCGCCGCGACGTGCCCGAGCAGCGCCGGATCGACCCGCATACCGTGCGCGGGCCGCACCGGCCGCTCCGGCGGCGCCCAGACGACCTCCACGGGATGGGACACTCCTGCGGCCTCGATCACCGGGGCGGCGGCCTCTGCGTCGCTCACAGTGTCGGCACCACTGCCCAGCAGACGGGCCCAGCCCGCCGCGTCCGTCGTCGCCGAGGCCGCGATCAGCCGTAGCTCCGGGCGCAGCGTCGCCCGTACGTCCAGGAGGAAGGCGGCGGCGGTGTCGGCGTCCAGATGCCGCTCGTGACACTCGTCGAGCATCACGGCGTCGACGCCCGACAGCTCGGGGTCCCGCTGCAACCGTTGCAGCAGCACACCGGTGGTCACGACCTCGACGACCGTGCGGGGCCCGGCCCGGCGCTCGCCGCGCACGGTGAAGCCGACCCGGTCGCCCACCTGCTCACCCAGCAGCCAGGCCATCCGCCGGGCGGCGGCACGGGCCGCAATCCGGCGCGGCTCGGCGACGAGCACGCGGCGGGGGTGTCCGCAGCGGTTCCCGGACGGTTCTGACTGGTCAGACCGGCCAGCGCCAGCGGCACCAGGGTCGTCTTGCCGGTGCCCGGGGGCGCGCAGAGCACCGCCGCGCCGTGCCCGGCCAGCGCTTGCTCCAGGGCGGGCAGGGCGGTCCGTACGGGCAACTGGGCGAGGGCGTCGTGGCGGATCACGCCACCAGTTTCCCGGAACGGTCGGGGTGGGGTGGTGCGGGGCGTTGCCGGACCGTTCCTTCAGCCCACCACCCGGACCGTTTCTTCAGGCCGCGACCCGGACCGTTCCTTTCAGGCCGCGACGCAGACGATCTCAGCCCGCGACACAGGCCACCGCAGTCCATGACGCAGGCCACCCCGGCCTCCTGACGCAGGCCACTCCGGGCCGCTGACGCAGGCCACCCCGGGCCCCTGGCACAGGCCGCCTCCGTCCGCGACCCGAGCCACCTCAGTCCGCGACGCAGACGAAGATCGCCGTACCGGGGATCAGGTTCCCGCGCAGCGGCGACCAGCCGCCCCACTCCTGGGTGTTCCACTCCGGCCACTCGGGCTCGACCAGATCCACCAGCCGGAAGCCCGCGGCGGCCACGTCCCGCACCCGGTCGCCCAGCGTCCGGTGGTGCTCCACGTACACCGCCCGGCCCGTCTCGTCCTGCTCGACGTAGGGCGTGCGGTCGAAGTAGGACGCGCCGACGCTCAGGCCCTCCGGGCCCGGCTCGTCGGGGAAGGCCCACCGGATCGGGTGGGTCACCGAGAACACCCAGCGACCGCCCGGCCGCAGCACCCGCCGTACCTCCCGCAGCACGCGCACCGGGTCGGCGACGAAGGGGATCGCCCCGTAGGCGGAACACGCGAGGTCGAAGGAGGCGTCACGGAAGGGCAGCGCGCCCGCGTCCGCCTCGACCAGTCCGACCTGCGCCGACACGCCCGGGGCCGGGCCCGGGCCGGTGGGCTCCGCCGGGTCGGCGGTGGGCTCAGCCCCCGTACCGATCCGCAGCGCGTGCTGGAGCTGCCGGTGCGAGAGGTCGAGCGCCACCGGGTGGGCGCCCTGCGCCGCCAGCCAGCGGGAGCACTGGGCCGCGCCCGCCCCGATCTCCAGGACGCGCCGTCCCTTCAGCCCGGTCGCGGGCCCCAGGAGCCCGGCCTCCGCCTCGTCCAGCCCCTCGGGGCCCCAGACGAACCGGTCGTCCCCCAGGAACGCTCCGTGATCGTTCTGGTACTCGTCCGCATTGCGGTCCCACCAGCCGCGGCTGGCCCGGCTGCTCTCCGTGTCCGAGGCGGCACGTCGTGTCGCCTCCGGCTCGTACTCTTGGATCATTGCGCCCGTCGTCGTACTCTTCGCTGAGCTTGTGGCTGCCGGTGGCCCAGAGGCCCTCACGGCCTCGCGGAACATGGCGTGTGCCGGTTATGGGGCGTTCCGCCCCGGGTGTGCGTCTTCGCGCATTGACCGTGTCCGGCTGCCCCCGTATGCTACAAGTTGCGCTGCGGGCCTGCGCACCTCAGACGGAGCAGGTCGCGCTCGCATCTGTATGTATGTCCCCTCGGTTTTCGGGACGCTGCCGGTGCTTCGGTTGGTTAGGAGTGCCGGGTTCAGCCGTCCCTGACGCTGTCCGGTCTTATGCAGAAGCGACACAGGCTCTCGGCGTAGCAGTACCTACGACTTCAATGTCCGTACCGGAGCCCTTTCCCACATGACGAGCAGCACCGAGACCACCGCCACCACCCCGCAGGTTGCGGTCAACGACATCGGTAACGAGGAAGCCTTCCTCGCCGCGATCGACGAGACGATCAAGTACTTCAACGACGGCGACATCGTCGACGGCGTCATCGTGAAGGTCGACCGGGACGAGGTCCTGCTCGACATCGGTTACAAGACCGAAGGCGTTATCCCGAGCCGCGAGCTCTCGATCAAGCACGACGTCGACCCCAACGAGGTCGTCGCCGTCGGTGACGAGATCGAAGCCCTTGTTCTCCAGAAGGAGGACAAGGAAGGCCGCCTGATCCTCTCGAAGAAGCGCGCCCAGTACGAGCGTGCCTGGGGCACCATCGAGAAGATCAAGGAAGAGGACGGGATCGTCACCGGCACCGTCATCGAGGTCGTCAAGGGTGGTCTCATCCTCGACATCGGCCTCCGTGGCTTCCTGCCGGCCTCCCTGGTCGAGATGCGCCGCGTGCGCGACCTGCAGCCCTACGTGGGCAAGGAGCTCGAGGCCAAGATCATCGAGCTGGACAAGAACCGCAACAACGTGGTCCTGTCCCGCCGTGCCTGGCTGGAGCAGACCCAGAGCGAGGTCCGTCAGACCTTCCTCACCACCCTCCAGAAGGGTCAGGTGCGCTCCGGCGTCGTCTCCTCCATCGTCAACTTCGGTGCCTTCGTGGACCTGGGTGGCGTGGACGGCCTGGTGCACGTCTCCGAGCTGTCCTGGAAGCACATCGACCACCCCTCCGAGGTCGTCGAGGTCGGCCAGGAGGTCACGGTCGAGGTCCTGGACGTCGACATGGACCGCGAGCGCGTCTCCCTGTCGCTCAAGGCGACCCAGGAAGACCCGTGGCAGCAGTTCGCCCGGACCCACCAGATCGGTCAGGTCGTCCCGGGTAAGGTCACCAAGCTCGTTCCGTTCGGTGCGTTCGTGCGCGTCGACGAGGGCATCGAGGGCCTGGTCCACATCTCCGAGCTGGCCGAGCGCCACGTGGAGATCCCGGAGCAGGTCGTCCAGGTCAACGACGAGATCTTCGTCAAGGTCATCGACATCGACCTGGAGCGTCGCCGGATCTCGCTGTCGCTGAAGCAGGCCAACGAGTCCTTCGGCGCCGACCCGACGGCGGTCGAGTTCGACCCGACCCTGTACGGCATGGCCGCGTCCTACGACGACCAGGGCAACTACATCTACCCCGAGGGCTTCGACCCGGAGACCAACGACTGGCTGGAGGGCTACGAGGCCCAGCGCGAGGCGTGGGAGACCCAGTACGCCGAGGCGCAGCAGCGCTTCGAGCAGCACCAGGCCCAGGTCATCAAGTCGCGCGAGGCCGACGAGCAGGCTGCGGCCGAGGGCGCGGCGGCTCCGGCCGCGGGCGGCTCGGGCAACGCCGGCGGCGGCAACGTCTCCGGTGGCTCGTACTCCTCGGAGTCGGCGGACAACTCCGGCGCCCTGGCGTCGGACGAGGCCCTGGCCGCGCTGCGCGAGAAGCTGGCCGGCGGCCAGAGCTGATCGCGTCCCGGTGCCGGTGAGCGCCGCCGGCAGGACCCGGTGAGCGCTGACAGGTAGGACATGGAAGGCCCGCTCCCCTTGTGGGGGCGGGCCTTCGTCGTGTTCGGGGCGGAGAGAGCGTCCGGGGGCAGGGGTGTATGGGGCAGGGGTTGTTCTACTGGCGGCGGGGTCTTATCCGACCGGGACGCCCGGGGTGGCGATCCCGCGTCCGCCCGTTACCGTGTTGTCGCCGGAAATCGTCACTGGGCAGTTGGACGCGTTGTAGTTGGTGATGTGGAAGCCGTAGCGGTTCGGGCCCGACGCTCCGCCGAGGTCGGACCGGTTGCCGCGGAAGACCGTGCCGCAGCCCCAGCCCGGCTGCTGGCTGTGCGTCTCATAACCGTTGTTACGGGTGTGCGTGCCGGTGTTGCCCTCCACCAGGACCTTGTTGCCCTTGATGTCGGCCCACGAGTCGTCGTAGTGGGCGCCGGTCAGCCCGCTGCCGTCGAACGTATTGCCGATGATCTTCGCCCCGGTGGTGCCCTCCTTGATGTCGATGTTCTCGCCACCGACGCCGGGCCCGATGGTGTTGTGCAGGATCTGCACGTTGTCGCTCTTGTCCCCGGTCCCGCCCGCGCTGCCCACGTACACCCCCTCACCCATGCCGCTGCCGTCCCGCCCGGTGTCGTAGATCCGCGAGTCCTTGATGACGCCGTCCTTGCTGGACTTACGGAAGTGCACCCCTCCATGTCCAGGCCGTGCACGGTGACGGAGTCGAGGATCACGCCGTTCGCCGCGTCCGTCACGATGCCCTTCTGGCCGCCGGTGACGGTGATGCCCCGTACCGTCCAGTACGAGGCGCCGTTCAAGTGGAGCCCGTAACCGCTGCTCGCGGTCAGCACGGCCTTGGCCGAGCCGGTGAGAGTGATCCGCGCGGCGGCGCCGGCCGCGGTGGCGGCCTTGAAGTTGCCCTTGTACGCGCCGTCCGCGAGCCGGATGGTGTCGCCGGGCTTGGCAGCTGACAGCGCGCTCTTGAGCTGGGCGGCGGTGGAGACGTCGATGGTGCGGGCTGGGGCTGGAGTGACGGCCGAGGCGGAGGCCGGGGCAGGCCCCGGAGTGCTCCCGCGCGCCGCGGCGGAGGCCGGGAGCAGAACGCCGACGCTCAGCAGCGCGGCGGCGGGGAGCGGCAGAAGAGAACGCGTACGCATCGATGCGCCTTCCTGTACGTGAACGGAGAACGTCACCATGAACAGGGAACGGTGGTGAAGGTAGCACCGATCGATGCGCGGTCAACTGCGGGAGGCCGGTGAGGTGTTGGGGGAGCGGTGGCGGCAGGATCGACCTCAAGGGTCGGATGGGAATCGACCGGCGTGGCGCGTCAGCCCGAGCTTCGGTGTGGCTGACTGGCCCACCAGGCTCCACCGCCCCACACCTCCCTGATTCCGGATGTTCACCGACGTGAACATCCGAGTGTGCGTCTCGCCTCCGTCGCGGACCCCGCGACCCGAAAGCCGCGTCCCGCGACCCGCAAGGTGACGGTCGGCGTAGCGATCACGTACCCCCGTCCGTGTGGCGCCGGCGAGTGGTGGATCGCGGTGGGAATGCCGGGAGCACGTACGACGTTCTGGGGGACGGACATCGAGGAGGAGCGGTCACTGTGTTGGATCCCCAGGGTTTGTACGAATGGGAGCCGAGCGGGCTCGCGGCGGTAGAGGCGATCACCGCGCGGGACTCCGCGGGGTTGGTGCTGCTGTACCACTTCGACGGCTACATCGACGCCGGTGAGACCGGCGACCAGATCGTGGAGCGGCTGCTGGGCAGCCTCACCCACCGGGTCGTCGCCCGCTTCGACCACGACCGTCTCGTCGACTACCGCGCCCGCAGGCCGCTGCTCACCTTCGAGCGCCACCGCTGGACCGCGTTCGAGACCCCGAGCATCGAACTGCGGCTCGTCGAGGACGCCACCGGCGCGCCGTTCCTGCTGCTGTCCGGTCCGGAGCCGGACGTGGAGTGGGAGCGTTTCGCCGCCGCGGTGCGGCAGATGGTGGAGCGGCTCGGCGTACGGCTGGCGGTCAACTTCCACGGCATTCCGATGGGCGTCCCCCACACCCGCCCCGTGGGCATCACCCCGCACGGCAACCGCACCGACCTCATGCCCGGCCACAGCAGCTTCTTCGACGAGGCCCAGGTGCCGGGCAGCGCCGAGTCGCTGATCGAGTTCCGGCTCGCGGAGGCAGGGCACGACGTGCTGGGCGTGGCCGCGCACGTACCGCACTACGTGGCCCGTTCCCCGTACCCGGACGCGGCGCTGACGGCGCTGGAAGCGGTGACGGCCGCCACCGGACTCGTGCTGCCGACCGCGGCACACTCGCTCCGCACGGAGGCGCTGCGCACCCAGGAGGAGATCGAGCGGCAGATCTCCGAGGGGGACGAAGAGCTGGTCGCGCTGGTGAGCGGCCTTGAGCACCAGTACGACGCCGTGGCCGGGGCGGAGAGCCGGGGAAACCTGGTCGCCGAGCCGATGGAACTGCCGTCCGCGGACGAGATCGGCCGGGAACTGGAGCGCTTCCTCGCGGAACGCGAAGGCGAGAACGGCGGCGCCTGAGGGCAGGCATTGAGGGCAGGCACCTGAGGAACAGCTGCCGCCCGTCGGTCGCCGGTCCGATGCCCGTGGCCGGGAGTGGACCGAGCCGTATAGCGTGGGCCCCATGGTGAAGGTGGGGCTTACGGGTGGTATCGGCGCAGGCAAGAGCGAGGTGTCGCGGCTGCTGGCGTCGTACGGCGCGGTGATCGTGGACGCCGACAAGATCGCACGTGAGGTGGTCGAGCCCGGCACTCCCGGACTCGCCGCCGTGACCGCCGAGTTCGGCGAGGACGTGCTGGCCGCGGACGGCACCCTGGACCGCCCCGGACTGGGCGCGATCGTCTTCGCCGACCCGGAGAAACTCCAGGCCCTGAACGCGATCGTGCACCCGCTGGTGGGCGCCCGCTCGGCCGAACTGGAAGCGGCGGCCGGCCCGGACGCGGTGGTCGTGCACGACGTACCGCTGCTCACTGAGAACGGCCTCGCACCCCTGTACGACCTGGTCGTCGTGGTCGACGCCACGCCACACACCCAGCTCGACCGGCTGGTACGGCTGCGAGGCATGGCCGAGAGCGAGGCCAAGGCCCGCATGGAGGCACAGGCGACACGCGAGAAGCGCCTCGCGATCGCCGACCTTGTCATCGACAACGACGGCCCCCTGGAAGCCCTGGAACCCCAGGTACGCCAGGTATGGCAACACCTCCGCGAGCGAACCGGCTGAGCTATCGGGCGGATCCCCCCGGGCGTGCTCACAAGCACCGAGGCGACTCCGAGGCGACCTTTCATCTCCGTCAGTGTGTGAAGGCAGCCCGCGCGACCGGCACCTGCCCCGGCGGGCCGGGCACACACCGGGTCGGGCATACATCGGGCCGGGCACACATTCGGACAGCGCTCGCCCCGACACCCCTGGCCATTGAAGCCACCGGCATCCTGACGCCAGCACCCCAGCACCCCAGCTCGCCGCTCCCGCACTCCGACTTTCCCGGCCCCTGCCCCCCGCCCCCCGGGCCCCCGGCCCCCCCGCCTCCCCACCCTGCCTCCTGCTCCCCTGCCAAACCGCCCCGCCCCGCGCCCAGCCCCGCGCCTTGGCCCTCTGCGCCCCCGTTCCCTGCGCCCCACTCCCTGCGCCCCCAGCGTCCCGATGCCCCGCCATCCCGGTGCCCCGTCGCCCCGAGATGCCCCGCCCTCCCAGCAACCGAACGGCCCATACGAACACCTGACGCCACCAGGTTGCGGGCCGCCGGAGTGGGGAATGCGACGGGCAACGTGCTTGTTGAGCCGCACGTAACGCCTGCCGAGCGGGTGACGCATGGGCTTGCCCGTACCGAAGCGGCGAACCTTGTGCGGGTGATGGCCCGTGGCACGGGAAAGGAGACGGCCGTGGCCGAACGCAGCCCCGAGACGAACGTCATCGACTTCCGGGCCGCCGAGCAGTTGCTGGCGGCCCGCGACCCGCGCGGCGCCGTGCAACTCCTGGACCCGGTCATCGCCGCGCACCCGGAGAACACCGCCGCCCGCCTCCTGCGCGCCCGTGCCTTCTTCCTCGCCGCGCAACTGCGTCCGGCCGAACTGGAATTCCAGATCGTCCTGGAGCGCGAACCGGACAACGCCTTCGCCCACTTCGCCCTGGCCCGCACCCTTCAGCGCGCTAACCGGCCGGAAGAAGCCCAGCGTCACTTCCGCCTGGCCGCGGCTCTCGACCCCCGCCCCGAATTCATCGAAGCTGCCCGCTTCGAACCCTCGGAAGGCTCGGAAGAGTCGTAAGGCTCGACTCGCCTTGGCCTGCCCTGACCCAGCCCTGGCTCGCCCGAGGCCGTCCCTAGCGGCCGTCGCCTATTCGTCCTCGGTCACCTCCTTCCCCGTTGTCGTCCTCGCTCCCGTCCGCCTCGGCCTGGTCTCGGCACCGGTTGCTCGGGCCGCGACCGTCCGGCCAGCCGCCACACCGACCACGGTCGGGTGGGCTGAGGCGCGGTGGCCCGGCGCCAGAACCGTGGTCCGGTTCGTACGGCGGCACATCCTTTCCCGGCTGGTAGTGCGGGCCTTGGCGGATGTGCCGTATCACCATCGCCAGGTCCGTCGCGGCCAGTGCGGCCACCACGGCGCACGCTGCTGCCCACCCCGGCCTGCCGGCCAGCACGAATGCCACCGTGCCCGCCGCGGCCCACAGCAATCCCCACAACGCCAGCCAACGGCGCATCTTCAGCGGGCTGCGTGCTTGAAGAGGCTCATTACCGGTACGCATCACCCATCACCACTCACCACCACTCATCACGCATTGCTTCCTGCAGACCGTTCGTGCGGTGTCGAGGTATCTTCCAGGGTCCTCCTGATCTGGGGTCCGCGTCATGTGGTCCGAGAGCGCCCCGCCGCGTGCCCGGTGTGTGGTGTGCCGCGCGCTCATGGTGATTCCCTGGGCAGGTCCGGGCGAGGGTCGCCGGCCGGGTGGCTGTTGAGCCATGACAGACCGCCGATGTCCAGCCGGTTCCGGGCCCGAGTGACCGCTACGTAGGCCAGGCGCGCTTCCGCGAGGTCGACGGGCCCGGGGAGCGGCTCACCGCGCTCGTCCCGTTCGTCGAGGTCGTCCGGGCCCGTGAAGTCGTCCGCGATCCGGACCGTCGGCCACTCCCGCCCTTTGGCCCGGTGCGCCGTCGAGACGGTGACCTCAGCCGCTTCCTCCTCCGACAAGCGGTCCAGCGCTTGCAGCACCGCCTCCGTTCCGTGCTCGTCGACCAGTTCGACCAAGGGTTGGAGATCCCGCCCCGACGGGTCGTACTCCGCGTACTCCCGCAGCTCCTGCCAGGACTCGAAGAGCATCAGTTCGGGGTGGGACGGGCGGCGGCCCGATCGGAGGTCGTGCGCGGACTGCGCCAGCGCGGCCAGCGCTCCGCCGCCACCCGCCAGCGCCACCCGACGGCCCTGTTCGAGCTGGCGTATCACCTCCACCATCGCTCCGACGTTGGTCCGGCACAGGACCGCGTCCGGTCTGGGGACCTTTCCCAGCTCCGTGACCAGCCACGGTGAGCCGTCGAGCCGGATCGGGGCGGCGACGATGGCCAGCCAGCGGTTGGCCTCCGCGGCCAGCTCCGGGCCGAAGCGGAAGGACCGGGACAGGGTCAGCTGTCTTCCGTCGAAGGCACTCATCACGTCGCGTGCTCCACGCCAGCCGTAGATGGCCTGCGCGGAGTCCCCGACCATGACCAGCTGGGCATGCCCGCGCTGCGAGGTGAAGATCTGCTCGACCACGGGGTTGGTGTCCTGGGCCTCGTCGAGAAGAAGGAAGTCCGCCGCGATCTTCGGGCCGCTCAGTGCCCATATCTTCAGGTAGTGATCGTGCTCGAAGCGCACGGTGCCCCGATCGGGATGCTGGAGGTCCGTCCAGGCCTTGCGGGCGAACGGCAGGACGACCTCCGACAACTGCCCGTGCAGCACGTCCGTCTCGGCTCCGCGCAGCCGGGGCACATGCTGGTCCGTGAGATCCGGGTCGGCGGACTGGCAGAACTGGGAGACAGTGCGCAGGGCCGAGTACGACAGGGCCTTGTTGCTGATCCGGCGGGCACCGATGCGGACGGTCATCCCGGTGTCGATCCCCAGGGCGGCGCCGACGCGCCAGCTCGCCTGCCGTGGAGCGTTCAGCCGGGCCCGGTAGTCCTTGCCTACGGAGGCGTACGCGAGCGCGTGGGCCGTACTGCAGGTGACGTGGTCGGGAAAGCGCCGGGAGGCATCCCGCGCGATCGCCTTGTTGAAAGCGATGTAGCGGCCCTGCCCGCACGGCGGGCGCCCGCGTGGGGGCGGGCAGTGGGCCAGCATCGCGAGCGTCGTGGTCTTGCCTGTGCCCGCTCCGGCCTGGATCACGAGGTGGTCGCCCGTGCGGAAGGCGTCCGCGGCGGCGGTCTGCTCGGCTGTCGGGTGGTGTGTGTCGGTGGTCGGACGGTTCATGACGGCCCCCTCGCCGTGGCTTTTTCGTCACTGTGTGTGACGACGGAATCGACGGCAGCCGATCGCGAGCCGGGCGTGGGATTTCTCTCGCGGCCTGTGGATAACTTCGCTCCGAGGCTCGTCGGCGGGGCCGTTGTCAGTGCCGTCTGCTTCCATCGATCTCACACGGTCCGAGCGGTTCCGAGGCTCGGTCGTGGCGCTGTCGGCGGGGTTCCGGCTTCGGTCCGTCACCGTCGTCGGCAGGCTGTGGAAGGGAGGGGTGGGCGTGGACGACCGTAAACTCGCAGGTCGGGGTGTGGGACAGCCGAGACGCGAGCGGCGAACGGCGGGAGCAAAGGCCGCGAAGGGGGCGGGGGCGGGTCAGGCGCGAGGGGTACGACGGGAGCTAGGGAAAGGCGACGGCATGGCGGAGAGCGGAGAGGCAGCGGGACAGCGGGTGTCCGCCGCCGGACTGCCGTCTGCCGGTGCCGTGGGGCGAACGGGCCGCGTGAGGCGGGAGGAGCAGGAGGAGCGGGGGAGTGCGGACGCTTCCGCGTTGGTTCGCTGTGCCGTGGTGTTCCTGCCTGCCGAGCCGCCTCGGGCCGGCCGGTTCGCTTTCTGGCGGCCGGACGGTGGCCCGCTTCCGAGCACCTCCCCGGCTGCGGAGGATGACGCGGGGGCACCCGGCCCGGCGGGGGTGGACAGCGCGACAGGGGAGGCAGAGGCGACTGGCGCGGCGGAGGCCGCCGAGCTCACGGTCGCGCGGCGGCACGGCAACGGTGCCCGTAGACGTACGGTCCCCGCGGTGCTGCTTCCCGTCGCCGAAGCGGTTCCCCTGCTGGCCCGCGCCCGGCACGACCCGTCCGCTCACCCCGCCGCTGCCTGCTGGGGCGCGGCCGTCCTGCACGCCCTGAACCTGGCCGCGCGAGGCCGCCTCCTGCCCGGACTGACCGACCGGGATCTCGACGCGTGGCGCGCCGGACCGCTGGAGCCCGAGGACGTCGCACACCTCCGGGCGGTCGCCGCCGCCATGCCGCCCGAGGGGTACGCCGTTCCGCTCCCCGACAGCAGTCCGTTGCAGCTCCACGACCCGGCGCTGCTGGTCAGGGCCCTCGTGGACGCGGTGGCGGACGCGCTGCCCCGTACGCCGGCGGCGGCACATCTGACCGGCGCCCCTTTCGCGGCAGCGGCGCCGCAGTACCTGCCCGGCGCGCGGGACTGGGCTGCCGAGGTGGCAGCCGGGGTGGATGCCGGGGTGCGGCTGTCGCTGCGGCTCGATCTGGCCGCCCACGGGCTCTTCGACATGAGGGCGGAGCCCGGGGTGGTGGAGGGCGACGCCCCCACCGAGGCTGAGGCGGATCATGTCGCCGCGGAAGAACGCAGTGCCGCGGCAGCCGTTCTCCAGGTGCACAGCCTCACCGACCCCACCCTCGTCACCGACGCCGTACAGCTGTGGGAGGGCGAGGGCCCCGACCACTTCGGCCCGCGCGCCCGCGTCGACACCCTCCTGGCCTTGCGCCGGGCCGCCCGCGTCTGGCCCCCGTTGTCCCGTTTCCTGGAACGGCCGGTCCCCGACGTCCTGCCGCTGGCCGAGGAGGAGCTGTACGAGCTGCTGGGCGACGCGGCGCCCCGCCTGGCCGCCGCAGGCATCGCCGTGCACTGGCCGAAGGAGCTGGCTCGCGGACTGACCGCGGCCGCCGTCATCCGCCCGGCCCCCGGCTCCGCGGCCGACGGATTCGGTTTCTTCGACACTGAGAAGCTGATGCAGTTCCGCTGGCAGGTGGCCCTGGACGGCCAGCCGCTCTCCGAGGCGGAGATGGACACTCTCGCGGAGGCCCACCGGCCCGTGGTGCGGCTGCGCGACCAGTGGGTGCTGGTCGACCCGGCACTCGTCCGCAAGGCCCGCAAGCGTGAGCTGGGCTATCTGGACCCGGTCGACGCCCTGGCCGCGACGCTGAACGGCTCCACCGAGGTGGACGGCGAAGAGATCGAGGTGGTGCCCCTGGGCGCCCTCGCCGCCCTGCGCTCCCGCCTGACCGGCGATGCTCCCGTACCGCCGCAGCCCGCCGGGCTGAACGCGACCCTGCGCGACTACCAGCTCCGCGGCCTGGCCTGGCTGGACCGGATGACGACCCTCGGGCTCGGCGGCTGCCTCGCCGACGACATGGGCCTCGGCAAGACCATCACGGTCATCGCCCTTCACCTCCACCAACGGCCCGCCGCCCCCGTCCTCGTGGTGTGCCCGGCCTCCCTGCTCGGCAACTGGCAGCGCGAGATCGAGCGCTTCGCCCCCGGCGTGCCCGTACGCCGCTTCCACGGCACCGGCCGCAGCCTGGACGACGTGGCCGGCGGCTTCGTCCTGACCACCTACGGCACGATGCGTTCGAGCGCCGCCGCCCTGGCCGCCCGCCCCTGGGCCTGGGTCGTCGCGGACGAGGCGCACCATGTGAAGAACCCGCGGTCCTCCACGGGCAAGGCACTGCGCGGCATCAAGGCCCCGGCGCGCATCGCCCTCACCGGCACCCCCGTCGAGAACAACCTCTCCGAGCTGTGGACCCTCCTCGACTGGACCACTCCCGGTCTCCTCGGTTCCCTGAAGACCTTCCGCGCCCTGTACGCCCGCGAGGTCGAAGGAGGCGAGGAACCGGAAGCCGCCGAACGCCTCGCCCGGCTGGTCCGCCCGTTCATCCTGCGCCGCAAGAAGTCCGACCCCGGCATCGCCCCCGAGCTGCCTCCCAAGACCGAGACGGACCACCCGGTCGCGCTGGGCCGCGAGCAGGCCGCGCTGTACGAGGCGGTCGTCCGCGAGACCCTGGCCCGCATCGAAGCGGCCGAGGGCATCGCCCGCCGCGGCCTCGTGATGAAGCTGCTGACCGCCCTCAAACAGATCTGCAACCACCCCGCGCAGTACCTGAAGGAGGCCGCTCCCGGCCTGGCGGCCCGTTCGGGGAAGCTGGAGCTGCTGGACGAACTGCTCGACACGATTCTCGCCGAGGGCGGCGCGACGTTGATCTTCACGCAGTACGTGGAGATGGCGCGCCTGCTGGAGAAGCACCTGACCGCGCGCGGCATCGGCAACGCCCTCCTGCACGGCGGTACGCCCGTGCGGGTCCGTGAGGAGATGGTCGACCGGTTCCAGTCCGGCCGTACACCGGTCTTCCTGCTGTCCCTGAAGGCGGCCGGCACCGGACTCAACCTCACCAGGGCCGGACATGTCATCCACTACGACCGGTGGTGGAACCCGGCCGTCGAGGAACAGGCCACCGACCGGGCCTACCGCATCGGCCAGACCCAGCCGGTCCAGGTCCACCGGCTCATCGCCGAAGGGACGGTCGAGGACAACATCGCGGAACTGCTCACCGCCAAGCGGGCCCTCGCGGACGCCGTCCTCTCCGGCGGCGAGACCGCCCTCACCGAACTGACCGACGCCCAGCTCGCCGACCTCGTCTCCCTGAGGAGGGCCGCATGAGCCGCCACCCACGTCCCTTCCCTGGGGGCGGCGCCGACCGCTTCCCGTCGCCGGGTGAAGACGTGCCTTCAGCCGGCCGTCCCGGTCGCGGCCCCGGGCAGGGCCGCCCGGGGCTCGCGGCAGGACACCTGCCGGGGCACCTGGACCGCTCCGACCGGTCACGGACGTTTCCGCCGCTGCCGCAGCGTTCCGGCGCCCGAGGGCTGTTCGCCGAGTCGTGGTGGGGAAGCGCCTGGCTGGACGCGCTGGAGACCACGGCCCTGGACAGCGGCCGCCTCGCCCGCGGCCGTGCGTACGCGCGGGAGGGCAACGTCGACACGATCAACATCACCCCCGGGCGCATCGCCGCCTCCGTACGAGGCAGCAGGCCGCGCCCGTACAACGTGGCCATCCGCCTCCAGCAGCTCGCCGACGACGAATGGACCGTCCTCCTGGACTCGGTGGCGGCCGAGCCGGCCCAGCTCACCGCTCTCCTGGCCAAGAAGCTGCCGAAGGCCGTCGCCGAAGCGGGCGTACGGCTGCTGCCCGGCCCGGGCGACCTCGTACCGCGCTGCTCCTGCCCCGACCACGGCAACCCCTGCAAGCACGCCGCCGCGGTCTGCTTCCAGGTGGCGCGGCTGCTGGACGCCGACCCGTTCGTCCTGCTCCTCATGCGCGGCCGCGGCGAACGCGAACTCCTCGACGAGCTGTCCCGCCGCAACGCGACACTCACCGCCCGCGAATCGCGCAGCGCGCAGTTCGCGCCGCCGGGCACGGCTGCCGGGCCGTTGTCCGACGCCCCCAGCGGCCCGCGCGCCGACGCGCGGGCGGCAGCTGCGGCGGGCAGGACTGCGAAAGCCGGCACCGCGCCGGGTGATTCCGGAGCCGTGGGGGAGGAGCGGGCGAGTGGGAGCGCGGAGGCGGAGTACGCGCCGGATTCCGCGCCGCCGGAGCCGGGCCGACAAGTCCGCGCGCCCCGCGGCGTGCCCGCCCGTGCTGCCCTGGCCGACAGGCTGCTGCCGCCCCTGCCGCCACCCATGCCCCTCCCGCCACAGCCCGGGCACGCCCCTGCCCTCCCGGACGCCGACGGCCTTCCGCTGGACCCGGGCGCCCTCGAATTCCTCGCCACCGACGCCACGGCCCGGGCACACGCCTACCTGAGCCGCATATCGGCCACCACCCCGGAGCCGCAGGCCGGCAGCCCACGCTCCCCGTTCGCGCACCCGGCCGGGCCGGGGCTCCCGCCCGCGCACCCGGCCGAGGCGAGCCTCCCGCAGGTGTCCGGCCGGTCCCCGTTCCCCGCCCTCACCCCCTGGCAGGACGGCATCAGGCTGGCCGCCGGCGCCCACCCCACCGCCGGTCTGACCTCCACCACCCGCGCCCTCTACCGCGATCTCGCCGCGGCCACCGGCCGTACCGTCACGGACGTGGCCCGCGCCGTCGCGGCCTGGCGTCAGGGCGGTCCCGAAGGGCTGGACCTGCTCGACGCCACCTGGAACCCGCCGGCCGGTGACTTCGACCGCGCCCGCAGCGCCCTGACCGCCGCCGGCCTCCCCGCCCTCCGGCCCCGGTACAACCACCTCACCGACCCCGCCCGTGGCATCCAGCTCCGCTTCGGCCACGACAACCGCTGGTATCCGTACGAATCCGACCCCGGCACCGAGGACTGGTGGCCCACCGGCCGCGCCAACGCCGACCCGGCGGGGGCCCTCACCGCACTGCTCGGCCGATGACTAACCTCGAAGCCGTGGAAGGCCTCGACACACTCACCCGCTCCCTCGCCCAGCGCACCCCCGACGAGCTGGCCGCCCTGCTCACCCGGCACGCGGAACCGCTGTCCCGCAGGCCGGCACCGACCAGGCTCCGTGAGCTGGCCGGCGCCCTCTGGTCGTACGAAACCCTCCACCACACCGTCCTCCATCTCGACCACCCCCGTCTCCATGTGCTCGCCGCCACCGCCCGCATCAGCCAGGACCTGGCCCGGAGCGCCGCCCCCGTACCCGCGGCCCCCACGGCCGGAGCCGACTACCAGTCGTTGATGGCGCACCGGCTGTCGTTCCCGGACCTGGCCACCGAACCGGTCCTGGTGGACGACGCCTTCCGGGCCCTCGGCGCCGCCGACCCTGGCCCCGCACGCGACGCCGTCACCACCGCCCTGGAACTCCTCTACGCGGACGGGCTCGCCGCCCCCACCGAGAACGGCGCCATCGTGGTCCCGCCGCGTACGCCGCAACTCCTGGCCGCCCATGACCTGGGGACCTTCACCCCCGTCGCCCCGCGCTTCCCGGAAGCCGCAGCTTCGGAAGCCGCGATTCCGGGCGCCACAGTTCCGGAAGCCGCTGAGCCGAGAGCCGGCGCCCCGGAAGCGCTCGTCCCCGCCCCCGCCTCCCTCCGGGGCGAGTCCCAGGCCGCCGCGTCGGCCCTCGCCACCATCCTGGACCGGCTGCTCGCCGCGCTCGCCGCCCAGCCCGCGGCTCTCCGCAAGACCGGCGGCCTGGCGCTGCGCGAGATCAAACGGCTGGCCAAGACGGCGGGGACGTCCGAGGCCCGTACCCGCCTCCTGCTCGATCTCGTGCTCGCCGCCGACCTCGTCGCCCTGAAGCGGACCCCCGCCGGCATCACGGCGGTGCCTACCGGGTCGTACGACGCATGGCTCGCCAAGGCGCCAGGCGAGCGGCTGGCGCCGGTCCTCACCGCCTGGACCACTCTCTGGGCCGTCCCCACGCACACCCCGTTCGGCGAAACCCCCACCGCCTTGGTGCGCGGCGAAGACCGGCACGCTCCGGCGCTGCGCCACGCGCTCCTCAAAGCCCTGGCCAGTGCCCCGGCGGATGAGCGGCTACCCCGGCTACCGGGGGGCACGCCGCTCTCGTCCCGACCGGCAGAGGTGTCCGGGCCATCCGGGGCGTCCCGGCCTTCCGGGGGTTCGGGGCATCCGGGGCGTCCCGGCCTTCCGGGGGTTCGGGGCATCCGGGGCGTCCCGGCCTTCCGGGGGGATCGGGGCATCCGGTTCGTCCCGGCCGTCCGGGGCGCCGGACCACCGGCCCGACCTGCCCGCTCTTCTCCGTGCAGCGGCCTGGCACCGGCCGTTGGCCGTCGTCGGGGAGCCGCTGGCCGAGGACCGCGCCGCGCACATCCTGGACGAGGCCGCCTTCCTCGCGCTCGTCGCCCACGGCGCTCTGACCCCACTGGGCCATGCTCTGCTCGCCGTGTCCCCCGGGGACCCCGACGCTCTCCGCTCGCACCTCCGGGAGCTGCTTCCGCCACCCGTCGAGCAGGCCCACTTCCAGGCCGATCTGACGGCCGTCGTGCCGGGGCCGCCGGCAGCGGCCCTCGCCGGCCTGCTGTCCTCGGCCGCCGAGCGGGAGTCCGAAGGGCACGCCGTGACCTGGCGGTTCACCCCGGCATCCGTACGCCGGGCGCTCGACGCCGGACTCACAGCCCCGGACCTGCTCGCCGCACTTGCCGCGGTGTCCGCGGCGGGCCCCCTGCCGCAGCCCCTCACCTACCTCGTCCAAGACACCGCCCGTGCCCACGGCCGGATGCGGGTACTGCCCACCGCCTGCTGCATCCGCTCCGACGACGAGGCCCTGATCCGCGAACTCGCCGCCCACCGCGCCCTCCAGGACCTCGGCCTGCGCGCCATCGCTCCCACGGTTCTCGCCAGTGCCCGGCCGCCCGCCGAGACACTCGAAGCGCTCCGCGGCGCCGGTTACGCCCCCGCGCTCGAATCCGAAACCGGCACCGCGTCCGTCGAACGCGCCACCGGCCACCGCGCCGGTGTCACCTCGTCCGGCTGCGCGACCGCGCCCTTGGCCCTTGCCCGACGACTCCTTTCGGGGTGAGGGGAGCGGCGGAGGACGGTGACTGTCAGTGGGGTCAAGTAGCTTGGGAGAAGTAGGAGTCGGAGGGGCGAGCGGAGGGAACGGGCGAAGCGGGCGGGGGCGGGACACTTTCCCCTACCGTGGCAGCGACGCACCGTGACAGCGAGCCCGTCCGTACACCTCGTACGGCTCGTACGGCGGGAACAAGGGGGGACCGATGGACGCGGAGTTGACGGCGCTCGCGACGGCGGGGGCGACGGCGCTGGTGCAGCAGATGGTGACCGAGGGCTGGACGCAGGCGCGGCAACGGGTGGCGGCGTTCTTCTCGCGGCGTGGGGGCGGCGGTGAGGAAGAAGCGCTCGAAGGGGAGCTGGAAGTGTCGCGCACGGAGCTGGTGACCGCGCAGCGCGACGGTGACGAGGACGGCGCGGCCGACGTGGCGGCCGAGTGGCGGGTGCGGCTGCGGCGGGCGCTGCGCGACGACCCGGCGGCAGCCGAGGAGTTGCGGCGGCTGCTGGCGGAACTGCGGCCGGACGAGGGCACCAGGGTCGAGGTGCGAGAGGTGCACAACTCCATCAGCGGCGGAGTGCACCACGGGACGACCATCCAGGCCGGCGTGGTCACCCGGCTGGACCAGCGCGGCGGCGGGTTCGGCGAAGGGCCCGCTCGTGGCTGACCGGGAGCCTGGCGCTCCGGACCCCTTCCCACCGCCGCCGGTGTGCGCAACGAAATCAGCGGCGGGACGGTGTACGGAGCCGTCGTACAGGCCCGGACGATAGGCACGGTGACGATCCGGGAGACCGCCCCGGCGATCATGCCGGGTGCGCCGGTGCCTCGTACGCTGCCTCCCGGCACCCGCCATTTCGTCGACCGTGACGCCGTACTGGCCGAGGTGACGCGCTTACTGGACGAGGCGTCGCCGAAGAGCGACGCCGACGGTGCGGGGGACGCCGGAGCGCCTCTCGTGGTCGTCCTGTGGGGACCGGGCGGCGTGGGCAAGTCGGCCACCGCCCTGCGCCTGGCCGCCGCGCTGCGCGGACGATTCGGGCAGGGCGAGCTGTACGCGGACCTGCGCGGGGCGTCCGCCACGACCGCGGCCGCGCCGTCCGACGTACTGTCGCGCTTCCTGCGGGACCTCGGGGTCCACCGGGACTGGATACCGGCGGACCCCGACGCCCAGCAGAGCACGTTCCGCAGCGTGACGGCGGACCGGCGCATCCTCACGGTGCTGGACGACGCTCATTCCGCCGCGCAGGTGCGGCCGTTGCTCGCCGCGTCACCGGGCTCCCTGACGATCGTGACCAGCCGGGCCGACCTGGGCCGCCTCGTGATCGAGTACGGCGCGCACACCATACGGCTCGGACCGCTGCGCACCCCCGACGCGGTGGGGCTGCTCGCCCGTCTGGGCGGTACGGGCCCGGGAGTCGAGGCGGTGGCGCGGCGGTGTGGCGGCATGCCGCTCGCGCTGTGCGCGATCGGGGCACGCGCCGCCGGCAGGCGACAGCCGGACTGGGAACTGCTGGAGCGCGAAATGAGCACGAGCGGTGACGACGAGGCAGCGCGTGCGCCGTACGGAGGGGACACGGCGGCCGACGCCACACCGTCCGTCTCGCCGGACTCCGCACCAGCCGCCGCAGCTGCCCCCACCGAACCGGCCACCACCCCAGCCACCTCTCCGGCCGCCACCCCAGCCACCTTTCCAGCCGCCGCACCGGACACCACCCCAGGCACCGCGCCGGACGAGCCGATGCGCGGCGCGATGGACGCCTCGTACGGGCATCTCTCGGAGGGCGCGGCCCGGCTGTTCCGGCTGACGAGTCTGCGGCCGTGGCGGCATGTGACGCCGGGCGCCGCCGCGGCGGCCGCAGGGATACCCGAGGACGCGGCGGGCTCCCTGCTCGCCGAACTCGCGGACGCACGGCTGCTGGAGGACGCGACCGACGCGGAGCGGGCGGCGGAATCCGGGTCCGAGGGCCGGATCGACGCTGCTGGCCAGGCGTGTTACCGGTTTCACGACCTGTGGCGGCAGTACGCGCAACAGCGTGCGCTGACCCAGGACGGCATCGCGGGGGCCGCGGCAGCCGTCCGCCGTACGCTGCTCTGGTACTTGCGGGCCGCGGCCGCGGCCGACGCGTGCGTGCTGCCCGGCCGCTGGCACCTGGGGCCCGCGTACACACGGCTGGCGGGCCGGCCCGCGGCCTACGAGAACGGCATCAGCGCGCTGGCCTGGCTGCGGGACGAACGGGAGAATCTGGCGGAGGCGGTCCGGGCCGCTGACGACCACGGACTCGACGACCTGACGTGGCAGTTGTGCGAGGCCATGTGGGGGCTGCACCTACGGCTCGGCTACCACCAGCAGTGGGTCTCCACCCACCGGCTCGGCGTCGAGGCCGCCGTCCGGTGCGCGGAGGAGTGCTCCGAGGCCGAAGGGCGGATGCGCGCCCAGCTCGGCTTCGCTCATCTGGGACTGGCGGAGTACGGCCAGGCGCGGGCCCAGTTCGCGGAGGCGGCCGCGGCGGACCGGCGGGCCGGACACGTGCGGGGCGAGGCGACGGCGGTGGAGTCCCTGGGACTGCTGCATCTGAAGCAGGAACGGTGGGGCGAGGCCGCCGAGTGCTTCCGGTCGGCCAGGCAGCTGGCGCGGCAGGTCGGCGACCCGCGTGCGCTGGCCCTGCTCGAACACCACCTCGGACGGGCGCTCCAGGGCATGGGCCGCTACGAGGAAGCGGTCGTTCAGCTGCGGCACGCGCAGGAACTGATACGCGCGCTGCCCGACCCGTACAACGAGGCCAGGGTGCTGATGAGCCTCGGACGGACCCTGCTCGACGCCGGACGCGCAGAGGAGGCGGACGAGCCGCTCGGCCGCGCCGCTTCCGTCATGGCGGCGGAAGGCTCGGTCGTCCAGCAGGCGGATCTGGCGGAGCTGCGCGCCGACCGGGCCGCCCTGGCCGGGGACGTGGCGGGCGAGATCCGGTGTCTGCGAGCAGCGCTCGACTGCCATGAGAGGACGGGGTCACCCAGGACCGGTGCCGTACGGGCACGGCTCGACCGGGTGGAGACGGCCCGGCGGAGGGTGGCTACGGAGGGGGAGGTCAGCGAGGAGGAGTGATCGTGACCTGCACGTGGTGGCCGGTGTCGCCCGTGACCACGACCAGGCCGTCGAGAAGTTCCTCGACGGGCTTTCCGCGCTCGTACCAGGCGTAGAGGGCCGAGGCGTAGACGGCCGGATCGCACAGGTCGCGGTGGCCGTCCGCGCCGGGCGCCGCGGTGAGGGTGACCAGACGTCCGTCCGGAATGCGTACGAGGCAGGTGTCCGGCGCGGTGACACACGCGGCCATGGCGCAGTGCCGGTGACGCCGCATCGCCTCCTGCGTCCACGCCGCGGGTTCGGGCCGGGAGTCGTGGAGCACCAGGTCGGCGAGGGCGAGCCGGGTCACGTCCGGGACGTGCTCGTGGACGGCGGTGTGGGCGCCGGGGTGCACAGGGGTGTGTGAGGTGGGGCGTTGGGTGGTGTGTGAGGTGGCGTGGGGAGAGGCGTGGGATGCGGTGGGGGCGGCAGGCTGAGGTGAGGCCGGGGCTGCGGTCGGCTCCGGGGTCGGGGCCGGAGCCGGGTACGTTGCCGCGCCGACGCCTTCCGCATGGCGGGTGACGGCTATCTCGGGAGGCGCGGCGGGGCGGTGGTCGCGCAGGTGGGTCAGGACCTGGAGGGGAGCCAGGAGCGGAGAGGCGGGCGGGATGTCGGAGGGCAGGCCACCGTACGAGGGATCGAGCAGCCGCGGCAGGTAAGCCGGAGTGCCGGGCTCGGCGAGGCCGATGAGGCCGTAGAACGTGCGCCGGAGCAGAGCGGCCGAGCCGCCCGGAGAGGAACTGGCCAGGGCGGTGAGCTGGGCGTAACGGTCGGGGCGGTGGCCGGCCAGCAGCTCGTCGAGCTGGGGGAGGAGCGGTTCGTACGGGCGGAGCCGGGGTGCCGTGCGGCCCAGTTCGGCGACGGGCGACGCCGGGTCGAGATCTGCCTCCGGGAAGGCGCCGAGCAGGACGGGCGTGCCGAGGGCGGCCGCGTAGTACGTCACGCTGCCGTGATCGCCTATGACGGCGTCGGCGGCGGCCAGGACCTGCCGCCACGGCCCGAGCGGCGGGACGACGATCAGTCCGGCCTGCTCGGCACGGCGCAGCCAGGCACGTACCTGACCAGGGCCGTGACCGTGCCAGATGTTCGGATGCAGGACGGCGCAGCAGCGGTGGGAGTCGACGGGAAGTTCGCGGGTGAGACTCTCCAGGAGCCGGGGAAGACGTCGTCGGCGTCGCCGAACAGGGAACGCGGCCCCCAGGTGGAGTTGACGACGACGAGGCGCCGGCCGGCGGACACGCCGAGGGCGCGGCGGAAGCTGTCCCGGTGGGGGAGCGCGGCCAGCAGGCGGTCGAAGCAGGGGTCACCGGCCAGGACGGCGGTACGGGCGGCGGGCGGGCAGGCGTGCCGGAGGCGTGCGAGCTGCTCGGGGTGGGACAGGACGGTCGCCGTCGCGACGGGCACACCGTCCCGCAGCAGCCACTCCGGCGAGAGCCCGAAAACCGGCGCTCGCCCGGCATCCCCTCCGGCCCCGGCTCCCGGTGTCCGGTGTCCGGTGTCCGGTGTCCGGTGTCCGGTGTCCGGTGTCCGGTGTCCGGTGTCCGGTGTCCGGTGTGGGAAGCCTCTTATTGTAGCCGATGCCGTGTGACAAGACGGCCAACTTCCCCTGATGAGGTGGAGTTCACCGCCGTAGCTGGCGCTGACCGCCAGGTCCACCGGAGTCTCCACGGCCTGCTCCCAGGGCAGGACGGGCAGCCCGGCGTCCGCCAGCAGTTCCGGTACGCCGTGCAGATACGGCGAGGAACCCGTACAGGTGGCCAGGCACTGGACGCGCGGGTCGGCGTCGAACAGGGGGAGCACGTCCAGGAGCCGGGTGGCGGAGGTGACGTTGTGCACCACGAACAGGACGCGCGCGGCCCTGGCCCGGGTGGACCACTGCGGCGCTTCCGGGCCGACCGGAACCCGCAGCCACCTCTGCCCGTCCGTGACCGCTTCCCCCACACGCCTCACCCTTCACCCCTGGCTCGACCGGCAACCCTAACCGGTGTGCTCGTCCGTCCGCCGCGCCCGGCACAATGAAGAAGTGCGGCTCGAAGCGATCACCTGGGACCGGCTGACGGACGCGCTCGCCGAGCGCATCGGTGCGACGGCGTCGGCGGACGGCGGGCCATGGCTGCGGGCCGCCGTCGACGGGGCGCCGGCCGCCCGCCCGGCCGACGTCGCCGGACGGCTCGCCGAAGCGCTGCGGCTGCGCGGCAGGCCCGTACACGTCGTCGCGGCCGACGGCTTCCTGCGTCCCGCCTCCCTGCGCCTGGAGTACGGGAAGGAAGACCCGGACGCGTATTACGACACGTGGTTCGACCGGCAGGCGCTCTGGCGGGAGGTGTTCACACCACTCGACCCGGGCGGTACGGGGCGGGTGCTGCCGGATCTGTGGGACCCCCGGACGGACCGGGCCACGCGCAGCCCGTATGCCGAGCTGCCGCCGGGCGGCGTACTGCTTCTGCACGGTCCCCTGCTGTTCGGCCACTGGTTCCCCTTCGACCTGTCGGTCCACCTGAAGCTGTCGTCCGCCGCGCTGGCCCGCCGCACTCCGCGGGACGAGCGGTGGACGCTGCCCGCCTTCGCGCGGTACGAGGAGGAGGTACGGCCCGAGGAGGCCGCCGATGTCGTCGTGAAGGCGGACGATCCCGACCGCCCGGCCTGGAACGGACACGGCTGACCCCCACCACCGACAATCCGTCACGGCCGGGGGCAGCGCCGGTTAGCGTGAGCCGATGACCACGACGCGCGAAAATCCGGGAGGGGCGCTGCGCATGGCGGACATCGGCTGGGACACGGACACGGACGCGGCGCGGTGGCTGAACCCACCGCCACAAGCGGTGCGGGAGCCGGCGGCGACGGGCGGCGGCACGCTGGTCGTCACAGCCGCCGAGGGGAGTGACTTCTGGCGGCGGACCAGTTACGGCTTCGCCCGGGACACCGGCCACGCACTGCTGACGGCCTTCCCCGCGGACTCGGCCGTCGAAGTCTCCTTCATCGCCGCTTTCGACGAACTGTACGACCAGGCCGGGGTGATGGTGCGGGTGGACGACCGCACCTGGACCAAGGCCGGGGTGGAAATGAGCGACGGCGCGCCCCAGTTGGGCGCGGTGGTCACCCGTGAGTGGTCGGACTGGTCGCTGGCGCCCGTACCGTCCTGGGCGGGGTGCGAGGTCACGGTGCGCGTGAGCCGCAGTGGTGACGCGCTGACCGTACGGGCGCGGCGTGAACAGGAGCCGTGGCGCATGGTGCGGCTGGCGCCCCTCGACCCGGAGGCGAAGGCGACCGCCGGGCCGTTCTGCTGCGCGCCGCAGCGGGCCGGTCTGCAGGTGCGATTCACCCGCTTCGCCACGGGCCCGGCCGATACGTCCCTCCACTGAGCGGGCCGGGCCGATACCTCACTCCACTGAGCGCCCGCCGCGCCCCCCGGGCCGTGTCAGACGTCGGCCAGGGCCAGCAGCTTGGTCACCGTGTTCCAGTTGCGGGCCGTGGCCGTCACGCCGAGCCGGGCGCGGGACACGGCCTCGGCGAGCCTGGAGCGGCCGACTCCGCCCGGGCACCACAGGTACAGTTCGCGGCCGATCAGTTGCAGCCGGTCCGGGGCGTGGGCGCCGGAATCCAGCGCCGCCAGCGGGGCCACGTCGGCGGGTATGCCGGACAGAAACGTCACATGCAGGGTCTTCGGCTCCGCCTCCGCCTCCGGGAACGGATTGGCCGCGACGGTGGCGGCCAGCTCGTCGCGCGTGCGGACCATCACCGGAACGGGAAAGCCCAGGTCGTCGGCGATCCGCGCCTCGATGCGGCGGGCAGTCTCCGCGGGCGGCGTGCCCGGGTCGGCGAAGACGATGTTGCCGGTCTGCAGGAGGACCGTCACGTCCGTGTGGCCCAGCGACGCGAACAGCTCGCGCTGCCGCGCCATGGGGAACTTCTTGTGGCCTCCGACGTTGATGCCGCGGAGCAGGGCTACCTGGCGGGACATGGCAGATACGCGTCTTTCGGTCGAACGGAGCGAGAGGACGGTGGGCGCGGAGCCGAGGGAACCGGAGCGCGAGGCCGTCGGCGTAACTGGGGAAGGGCAGCGGTACGGGACCGAGGCCCGGCCTCCGTCAGAAGAGAGGCTGCGGGAGGACGCCCTCCAGAGCCAGCAGCCGGCGTTTGGTCTCCAGACCACCGCCGAACCCCCGATGCCGCCGTCACTGGCCACCACCCGGTGGCAGGGCACGACGACCGGGAGCGGGTTGGAGCCCATGGCCGCGCCCACCGCTCGGGCGGCTCCCGGTTCACCGACCCGGTCGGCGAGATCCTGGTAGCCGACCACCGTGCCGTACGCGACGCCGGCGGCCAGCGCACGCAGCACCCGCTCGTTGAAGCCCGCGGACAGGGACCAGTCCAGCGGGACGGTGAAGGTGTGCAGACTGCCGTCGAAATACCGGGTCAGCTCGTCGGCCGCCGTGGCCAGGTGGGGTATCTCCGGGAGCGGTTCGCGGCCGAACGCCTGCCGGAGACGGTCCAGCGCGCGGCGGGTGGTGCGCTCGTCGGCGTGGAAACCGACCAGCGCCAGCCCTTCGCGGGTCGCCGCGAGCAGCAGCGGGCCGATGGGGGTGTCCAGCACGCGCCAGGCCCAGTCGGCCTGCTGATCACGCTCTGCGTTCATCACGGCATCAGCCTATGGCCTGCCACTGACAACGCCCCCGGAACCGGGTCCAGGGGCGTTGCCGACAGCGGCACCGGGGCCGGTCACCGTCCCAAAGCCAGCAGGTACGGTCTAACGGGCCTCGCCCTCCAGGGCGTCGCGGACGACGTCCGGCTTGTTGCTGATGATGCCGTTCACACCCTGTCCGGCGGCCTTGACCGCGCCGGCGGCGTCGTCGACGGTCCAGGTGAAGACCTCCAACGGCCGGCCGTGCGGGCCCTTGACCTTGTGGACGGCCGCGACATAACCGGCGTCGATGGACTTGTACTGGGGGTTGATCTGGTCGGTGAAGGCCGCGTACTTGGGCAGCTCGGCGACGGCGGGCGTGCCGAGGAAGCCCGTCTTGACGTCGGAGCGCAGGCTGTGGACCTTCTTCACCGAGCCGGCGTTGAAGCTCTGCACGATCAGCCGGTGCTTGACGTGGTGGCGGTCCAGCCAGCCGTCCTCGCGCAGCTCCTTGAGGATCTGCCGCTCGATACCGGGGTAGAGCTCGGGCGCCTTGATCTCCATCAGCAGCTTCTGGCCGTTGTCCTCGACCGCGTCCATGTAGTCCTCCAGCGTCGGCACCCGCTCGCCGGCGAACTTCGGGCCGAACCAGCTGCCGGCGTCCAACTGCTCGATCTCCGCGAGCGTGAAGTCGGCGACGTTCCAGGGCGCGCGGCCCGGGAAGACCTGCTCGGCGTCGGTCGTCCGGGCGAGCGACGTGTCGTGCACGACGACCAGCTCGCCGTCCTTGGTGCGCTGGACGTCGTTCTCCACCCAGGTGACCCCGAGGTCGGCGGCCGCGTCGACGGCGGCGAGGGTGTTCTCGGGTGCGTGGGCGGAGGCGCCCCGGTGGGCGACGACCTCCACTCCGCGGTGCCCGTCGGCGGCCTGTGCGCCGGTGGCGGGGAGCAGGGACGCGGCCAGGCCCACGAGCGCACCGGCGACAGTGGCGACAGGACGGATACGCATACGAACTCCTAGTGACGGCGTGAAGGCGGACGCGTCCCGGGACCGGGACCGGCCCGGGCGGGTCGGTCGGAGCCGGGTACGCGGCCGCCGTCCCGGCTTCGGTCGGCCGGGAGCGGAGCCGGAACCCCTACGGGGAACGCGGTGGATCCGAGGTCGGACGCGCAGAGAGTCGCAGCCGGGATGTACCGGAAGACAGGCGTCTGATGGACAGAAATTGAACGAGAAGTGTCCTGTGCTCCGTGTTTGAACGCCTCGGTCCCGTGATCCCCGCACCCGGCACGCAATATCCGTACGTGCCGGATCCGACCCGGAGTGCGAAGCCCCGGCCGCCACGCCCGCGGGCCGGGGAAAGGCCCGCCCGGCCCCGCTGGCCGGTTCTGGGCTTGTGTCCGCCGCGGCCCGGTCCCGACGGGCGCCGCCCACCGTCGCCCGTCGGCGGAACCGCTGGTCGGAGCGTTTTCCGGCCGGTTGTCAGTGGGGAGTCGTACGGTTGGTTCCATGCGGCCCGTATCCAAGATCGAACGCACGGTGGCGCCTTTCGAGGTCGTCAGCCCCTATCAGCCCAGCGGCGACCAGCCGGCGGCCATCGCCGAGCTGGAGCAGCGCGTCCGCGGTGGTGAGAAGGACGTCGTCCTGCTCGGCGCGACCGGCACCGGAAAGTCGGCGACCACCGCGTGGATGATCGAGAAGCTGCAGCGTCCCACCCTCGTCATGGCGCCCAACAAGACCCTCGCGGCGCAGCTCGCCAACGAGTTCCGTGAGCTGCTGCCCAACAACGCCGTCGAGTACTTCGTCTCGTACTACGACTACTACCAGCCCGAGGCGTACGTCCCGCAGTCGGACACCTACATCGAGAAGGACTCCTCGATCAACGAGGAGGTCGAGCGACTGCGCCACTCCGCGACGAACTCCCTGCTCACCCGGCGTGACGTCATCGTGGTCGCCTCGGTCTCCTGCATCTACGGCCTGGGCACGCCCCAGGAGTACGTGGACCGCATGGTGCCGCTCAAGATCGGTGACGAGATCGACCGCGACCAGCTGCTGCGCCGCTTCGTCGACATCCAGTACACCCGCAACGACATGGCCTTCACCCGCGGCACGTTCCGCGTCCGCGGCGACACCATCGAGATCTTCCCGGTCTACGAGGAGCTGGCCGTCCGCATCGAGATGTTCGGTGACGAGATCGAGGCGCTGTCCACGCTCCACCCGCTGACCGGCGAGGTCATCAGCGAGGACGAGCATCTGTACGTCTTCCCCGCCAGCCACTACGTCGCGGGCCCCGAGCGCATGGAGAAGGCCATCGCCGGCATCGAGGCGGAGCTGGCCGAGAGCCTCGCCACGATGGAGAAGCAGGGCAAGCACCTGGAGGCCCAGCGCCTGCGGATGCGGACGACCTACGACATCGAGATGATGCGCCAGGTCGGCTCCTGCTCCGGCATCGAGAACTACTCGATGCACATGGACGACCGCGCCCCCGGCACCGCGCCGAACACCCTCCTGGACTACTTCCCGGACGACTTCCTCCTGGTCATCGATGAGTCGCACGTCACCGTGCCGCAGATCGGCGCGATGTACGAGGGCGACGCCTCCCGCAAGCGCACCCTGGTCGAGCACGGCTTCCGGCTGCCGTCCGCCCTCGACAACCGGCCGCTGAAGTGGGAGGAGTTCCTGGGGCGGGTCGGCCAGACCGTCTACCTGTCGGCGACGCCCGGCTCGTACGAGCTCTCGCGCTCCGACGGCTATGTGGAACAGATCATCCGCCCGACCGGCCTGGTCGACCCCGAGGTGATCGTCAAGTCCACCGAGGGCCAGATCGACGACCTGGTGCACGAGATCCGTACGCGAACGGAGAAGGACGAGCGGGTCCTGGTCACCACCCTCACCAAGAAGATGGCCGAGGACCTCACGGACTACTTCGTCGAACTGGGCATCCAGGTCCGCTACCTGCACAGCGACGTGGACACCCTGCGGCGGGTGGAGCTGCTGCGGGAGCTGCGGGCCGGCGAGTACGACGTCCTGGTCGGCATCAACCTGCTGCGGGAGGGCCTCGACCTGCCCGAGGTGTCGCTCGTGGCGATCCTGGACGCCGACAAGGAGGGCTTCCTCCGCTCGGGCACGTCCCTGATCCAGACCATCGGCCGGGCCGCCCGAAACGTCTCCGGCCAGGTCCACATGTACGCGGACAAGATCACCCCGGCGATGCGCAGGGCCATCGACGAGACCAACCGCCGCCGGGAGAAGCAGCTCGCGTACAACAAGGAGAAGGGCATCGACCCGCAGCCCCTCCGCAAGAAGATCGGCGACATCGTCGCGACCCTCGCGCGCGAGGAGATCGACACCCAGGAACTGCTGGGCACCGGCTACCGCAAGGGGGCCGAAGGCAAGGACGCCAAGGGCAAGGCACCGGTGCCCGCGCTGGGCGGGAAGGCGGCCAAGGGCAAGGCCGCGAAGGGCGGCACACCTACCGACCGGCCGGCCGCGGAACTGGCCGAGCTGATCGAGGAGATGACCGACCGGATGCGGGCCGCCGCCGCGGAGCTCCAGTTCGAGGTGGCCGCCCGGCTGCGCGACGAGGTGGGGGAGCTGAAGAAGGAACTGCGGCAGATGAAGGAGGCGGGGCTGCGCTGAGGGGGCGAGGGCGCGAGACGGGGGATCGGCCAGGAGGCGATTGGCGAGGGGGATCGGCGAGGGGCTGATCGGTGAGGGGGGATTTCGTCGAAGGGGCGCTCCCGGTGACGGGGCAGGCCGGGGTGACGAGTGCGATCGGGTGGCCGGGCGTACGGCGGTTTCCGCCTGTCGTCGTACGGCAGATCGGCTCGCCCCGGCCGGGTGGCGGGGTGCTCGTCCCGCTGCTGTCGTACGGCCCAGGTTCGTCCCCGCGCCGCTGGGCGGGGGCTCGCCCGGGGCTACCCGAAAGATGCGGGCTGTGTTGCAGGAACGCCACAAAGCGCGGGGCAGGTGCGTGCCGGGGGCGGGCCGTGCATAGGGTCGGGGGATGCCGTCGGGGAGGCGGCGACGGGGAGAACAGAGCGAGAGGGGACGGCACGTGTCGGTCAACTTGTCCAAGGGGCAGGGCATCAGCCTGGCGAAGTCCGACGGGGGGACGCTGACCGCGGTACGGATGGGGCTGGGCTGGCGTTCGGCGCCCCGCCGCGGGCTGTTCGGATCGCGCACCCGGGAGATCGACCTCGACGCCTCGGCGGTGCTGTTCGCCGACAAGCAGCCGATGGACGTCGTCTTCTTCCAGCACCTGATCAGCGACGACGGGTCGGTGCGGCACACCGGCGACAACGTGGTCGGCGGCGCGGGCCAGGGCGGGGACGACGAGGCGATCCTCGTCGACCTGTCGCGGGTGCCGGTGCACATCGACCAGATCGTCTTCACCGTGAACTCCTTCACCGGACAGACCTTCGCCGAGGTGCAGGACGCGTTCTGCCGCCTGGTCGACGAGACCACCGGCCAGGAACTCGCCCGCTACACCCTCACCGGCGGCGGTGACTACACCGCGCAGATCATGAGCAAGGTGCACCGTTCCGGCAGCGGCTGGCAGATGACCGCGATCGGCGAACCGTCCGAAGGCCGTACGTTCAAGGACGTCGTCCCGGCGATCCTGCCGTACCTGTAAGCACGCACCAGCCCCGTCCGCGAGCACGGGGCGCACGACATTCCGGGGGAACGACGATGACGGCCGAGCTTGTCCGAGGGCAGAACCACCCGCTGGACCGGACGCGTGTGGAGATCAGGATCGCGGCGGGCGGGCCCGTCGTCGCGGGGGTGACGCTCGCCGGCGAGCGGGGTGATCTCGCGGGCGCCGAAGCGGTGGCCCACCCGGGCGCGCCGCGTCGCGACGGCGTCGAGGTGCCCCGGCAGGCCGCCGCCGAGCACCGGATCGCGGTGGACCTGGACGCCGTGCCCGCGGCCGTGCACCGGGTGAGCGTGCTGCTCGCGCTGCCCGTCGGCATCGGCGGCCCGGCGGTCTTCGGCGCGGCGGCGGCACCGTTCGTCGCCGTCACGGGCCTGGACGGTAGGGAGCTGGCCAGTTACACGCTCGTCGACCTCGACGCCGAGACCGCCGTCGTGGCGGTGGAGCTGTACCGCAGGCAGGGTGCCTGGAAGGTGCGGGCCGTGGGGCAGGGGTACGCGGGCGGGCTCGCCGCACTGCTCCAGGACCAGGGCCTGCCGCAGGCCACGGGCACGGGACTGGCCTCGGAGATCCAGGCAGCGGTACGCAGCGGCCACGCGCGTTCGGTACCGGTCCCCACCGCGTCGCCCGGCCCCAGCCCGTCGCGCAACCCCGCCGCGCCATCCGGTCCCGCCGTATCACGCAACCCTGCCGCGCCATCCGGTCCCGCTGCGTCGTCCGACTCCGCTGCCTCGTCCGACCCTGCCGTGCCGCTCGCCCCAGCCGCCTCACCCGGCCCCGTCGACTACCGGCATCCCAAACGCCGTACCTCGCCCCCGCAGCCCCGCCAGGACGTCCCAGCGGCACCATCGCCCACGCCCGCCACACCCGCACCCACACCTGCCCCGCCCCTCGCCTCCACCCCCACCGCGCCCCCGCCCGGCGAGGCACGCCCCGCCGGTCCGGTAGCCGGTGACGCCGCCGGCCGGACCCCGGAAGAGCGGCTCTACAACCAGGTCTGGGGCATGTTCGAGGACCTGTCGCGGACGGTCGCCGCCTACCGCAGCGCCATGGACTTCGCCCAGTCCCGCCTGGCGAAGGAACTGGACACCGTCAACGCCGACCCCCGCAACCGCATGGGAGCGGCCGCCGAAGCGGCGCGTGCCGCCGCGCACGACAAGCACGCCCGCCTCGCGGCCCAGGCCCGTGAGGTGCTCGACCGCGATCTCGCTCAGCTCACCGCCGAGGCCGAGGTGGTCGAGCCCGCCCTGCCGCCGGCCTTCGCCGCTTGGAGCAGCCCCGTCTGGCAGGGTTACCGGCCGCCGGAGGAGTATCCGACGGCGGTGCGGCTCGGTGATCTGCGTCTGCCGGAGTGCCCCGACCTGCGCATCCCCATGCTGGTACGGCTGCCGATGAACCGCGGTCTGTGGATCGACAGCGGGCGTCCGGAGACGTTCGCCGGTGCGGAGACGGCCGACGGCGCGTTCGGGAGCGGCTTCGACCTCGACGGCCTCGAAGGGATCGACGGCCTGGGCGGCGGCCCGGACGGGACCGAGCCGCTCGACGCGGCCGAGGTGCGGCGCCGGGCGGTCGACACGGCCGTCACGCTCGCCGCCCGCCTGCTGGCCGTCCACCCGGTCGGCGAACTCACCGTCCACGTCATCGACCCGGCCGGCTCGGCGGCGCCCGCCTTGGCGCCGCTGCTGGAGACGGGCGCGCTCCGCGAGCCTCCGGCCGCCGGCGCGCAGGGCGTGACCGCGGTGCTCGGCGAACTGACCCGGCGCGTGGACCTCGTACAGATGGCGGTCCGCAACCAGGCGGCGGAAGCCCTGCCGCCGGACCTGGACACCGCCGAGCAGCTGCTGATCGTCCACGACTTCCCGCACGGTTTCGACGACCGCGCCGTCAACCAGCTCCGCTACCTGGCGGACGAGGGCCCGTCGGTCGGCGTGCACCTGCTCATGGTCGCCGACCGGACCGAGGCCCGGGAGTACGGGCCCGTGCTGGACCCGCTGTGGCGTTCCCTGCTGCGCGTGACGCCGGTGCCGGACGCCCACCTCGCCGACCCCTGGGTCGGGCACGCCTGGACGTACGAGCCGTCGCGCGTGCCGGACGGCAGCCGGGTGCTCCGCAAGGTCCTGGGCGACCTGGCGGAGGCCCGCCGGTCGCAGGGCCACAGCCGGACCCGCGAGCGCTGACCACGCCGGGGCGGGCGGCAAAACCAGGGAAACCGGGAAAACCGGGAAAACCGGGAAAGGAAAACCGGAGAAACCGGCGAAGTCCGCGATCTCATGCCCTGCCCGCGCCCCCGCCCCACCCGCGGTCAAGCCCGCGCCCCCACCCGCCACCCCCTCCGCAGCCCCATCTGACCAGCGCATTTACCCAACTCTTTACTATTCATTGCCCTTCCTTTACTCTAGTACTGCGGAGGGGAGTATTCCTGCGCGACGTCCCCGTCATCACGGATCGCGCCACTGACGAGATCCCGGGGCGTCGGCCCGTCTCGGGGAGCGCGGCACCAGCGCTCCCGGGTGGAAGAGACCTCCGGCAGCGACGACGCTGTTAGTGCCGTACGACTCTGCCGGAGGAGCAGTGGACGTTTCCCTGACCCTGTGGGTGCTGACCATCATCGGTCTGTGCGCCCTGATCACCGCCGATTTCTTCATCGGCGGCCGAAAACCGCACGAGGTCTCCCTCAAGGAGGCCGGTGCCTGGACCGCCGTGTGGGTCGCTCTGGCCGCGCTCTTCGGACTCGGGCTGTTCGTCTTCGGCGGCGGACAGCCGGCCGGTGAGTTCTTCGCGGGCTTCATCACCGAGAAGTCGCTGAGCGTCGACAACCTCTTCGTCTTCGTCCTGATCATGGCGAAGTTCGCGGTGCCGACGATCTACCAGCAGCGGGTGCTGATGGTCGGTGTACTGATAGCGCTCGTGCTGCGCGCCGGGTTCATCGGCGCGGGCGCCGCGATCATCGCCAACTTCTCGTGGGTCTTCTACATCTTCGGCGCGTTCCTCATCTGGACGGCCTGGAAGCTGATCAAGGAGGCCCGTGCGGAGGAGCAGGACGAGGAGTTCGAGGAGAACCGCTTCCTGAAGATGGTCGAGAAGCGGTTCCCGTCGACCGACAAGTACCACGGGACCAAGCTGTTCGTCGTCGAGAACGGCAAGCGCCTGATGACGCCGATGCTGATCGTCATGCTGGCGATCGGCACCACCGACGTCCTGTTCGCGCTGGACTCGATCCCCGCCATCTTCGGTCTCACCCAGGACCCGTACATCGTCTTCACCGCCAACGCCTTCGCCCTGATGGGCCTGCGGCAGCTGTACTTCCTCATCGGCGGTCTGCTGAAGAAGCTGGTGCACCTCTCCTACGGCCTGTCGATCATCCTCGGGTTCATCGGCGTGAAGCTGGTGCTGCACGCCCTGCACGAGTCGGGCGTGAGCGTCCCGGAGATCAGCATCCCGGTCTCGCTCGGCGTGATCTGCGCCGTCCTCGTCGTCACGACGATCACGAGTCTGCGGGCCTCGAAGAAGCAGGCCCGCGCGGAGGCGGAGGCCGCCGGGACGAAGGAAGATGCCAAAGACGCCGTGGACGTCTGACCGGCTGTCCTGAGGGGCGGTCCCACCGCTCCGGCGCGTTCGGGGAGGTCCGGCGGGTGCACCGCGGGCCCTCCCTCATGCGGTACGGGCATATGCGTACGTCACGTATGCGCCCTGCGCGCGCCCGTGCCCCCACGGCCCCGTACAGTGCGCGCATCGTTGGCCGCGCGCCCTCAGGAAGACCGTCGCCCCACCGGCCACGGCCCGTCCGGCGCGCACTGTCCCGAGGGGGACCATGCGTCATCACACCAAGGCGGCCGCCGCAGCCGCACTCGCGATATCCACCGCGGTCGGAGGGCTCGTCACGGCGGCACCGGCGTCCGCCGCCGGGTCCGTGCACCTGACGAAGATCTACTACAACAGTCCCGGCAACGACAACGGCTCCAACGCCAGCCTCAACGCCGAGTGGGTGCAGATCAAGAACTCCACCTCGCGTGCCGTCAGCCTCAAGGGCTGGAAGCTGACCGACGCTTCCCGGCACACGTACACCTTCGGCACGTACAGCCTGGGGGCGGGGAAGACCGTGACGGTGCACACCGGCAAGGGGCGCGACACGGCCGCCCACCGCTACCAGAACAGCCGTGCCTACGTGTGGAACAACACCAAGGACACCGCGACCCTCAAGAAGCCGTCCGGCGCGCGCGTCGACAGCTGCGGCTACAACAACGCGCGCCGGGCCTTCGTGAACTGCTGACGGAACGGCCGCCCGGACCGATCCACCGTGAACTGCTGAGGGAAAGGCCGCCCGCACCGGTCCGCTGACCGGGCGGGCGGCCCGCACCGCGGACCGGCGCGGACGGGCAACCGCCCTTCCGGCCCTTCCGGCCCTTCACCAGCCGCGTGCGCGCCACTCGGCGAGGTGCGGGCGCTCCGTGCCCAGCGTGGTGTCCGAGCCGTGCCCCGGGTAGACCCAGGTCTCGTCGGGCAGCTGGTCGAAGAGCTTGGCCGAGACGTCGTCCAGAAGGCTGGCGAACCGCTCCGGGTCGTCCCAGGTGTTGCCGATGCCGCCGGGGAAGAGGCAGTCGCCGGTGAAGACGTGCGGGTGCCCGTGCGGGTCGTCGTAGACCAGGGCGATGCTGCCCGGCGTGTGTCCCGCCAGGTGGCGGGCGGTCAGCCGCACCTCGCCGACCGTGAGGGTGTCGCCGTCCTCGACGGGCACGTCCGTCGGTACGGGGATGCCCTCGGCGTCGTACCGGCCCGCGTACGTACGGGCTCCCGTCGCGTCCACGACCTCGCGCAGCGCGCCCCAGTGGTCACCGTGCTGATGGGTGGTCACCACGGAGGCGATGCCGTCCTCGCCGATCAGACTGAGCAGGGTGTGCGGATCGGCGGCGGCGTCGATCAGCAGCTGCTCGCCGGTCGCGCGGCAGCGCAGCAGGTAGGCGTTGTTGTCCATGGGGCCGACCGCGACCTTGGAGATCATCAGGTCGGCCAGCTCGTGCACGTCGGCCGGTCCGCCGACCTTCACTGCTCCCGTGTAACTCATGAACCCACCCTAAAGCGGCGGAAGGGCCGGAAGGGGGCCGCCCCGGGTGTCGAGGCCGGTGCCTTTGCCCCGGCCGGTGAGCCAGCCGACGAGTTCGGTGGGGGACCCGGACACCACCAGGTACGGGACGTCCCCGGCATCCTCGGTGACCCTGCCCGTGTGCTCCGTACGGCCGGTCCGCCACCGCCGCCCGTCGGGGGTGCGCAGTTCCACGGCCGGTACGTCGACGTGCCCCGCGAACTTCTTCCCGGTCAGGAACGCCAGTTCGGCGTCGACGAAGGCCGTCGGCAGCTGCTCGATGCCGTAGCCGACCCCGAGGTCGATGCGGTGCAGCTCGACCTCGGTCAGCCGGCGGAACGGCAGCCGGGCGGCGCGTTCCAGGACGCCGTTGCGCATCTCCAGCTCGTACTGCCAACGGGCGGACGGCAGCGCCGCCGCTGCCGCGTCGAAGCGCTCGGCGCTGGACCGCAGGTCGTCCAGGTGTACGGCGAGCGGCCGGTCGGCGCCTTCGGCGATGTCGGCGTCACGGGCCTCGGCACTCGCGTACATCGGGGTGCGGACGCCGGTACGCGCCCAGGTCAGCAGGTTGACCAGGGCGTCGGCGTTGCGTGCCACGTGGGCGAGCAGATGGCCGCGGGTCCAGTCGGGCAGCAGAGACGGTTCTCCGATCGCCTCGTCGTCCAACTTGCCCACGTCGACGAGCAGTCGTTCGGTCGCCTCACGGACGGAGACGGTGTCCTGTGCGAAACCCGGCGCGGAGTCGGGCACGTTGTCGGTCATGGTCCGAAGCTAGCGCCGCGGCGGCTTCTGCGGGAGTCGGCCTGCACGGATCCGGGCGTACGCGGGAGGGTGTACGCGGGCGGCGCGCGCGGCGTGTGGGCAGCTCGGCGGGCCTGGCCGGGCCGGCGGGAAGCCGGTCCGGCCAGGCCGCGTCCGTCATCCGGCCGGGGCGTCAGGAGTGCCGAACCACCGCCGCAACGCGTCGTCGAGGGCGCCGGGTTCCTCTGCCGTGCGGATCTCGGCAGCCGGCGTCCGGGGGGCGGTTGCCACACCGGCCGTACCGGCGTCCCCGGGCATACTGGCCACACCGGCCGTACTGGCTGCACTGGCCGCACCGGTCACTCCGGACACACCAGCCGCACGGACTGAAGCGATACCTGCGCCTGCGGTCACCACAGCCTCCCCGCCCTCGGTCTCGGCGCCCGCCCCTCTCCCGCCCTGCCACGCCTCCGTACCGGCGGCCCAAGCCGTGATCCCGTCCGGCCGTACCAGCAGCCCGCCCAGCTCCGGACGGCTCGGACAGCGGCCGGTCACCACGCGCACCCGCCCCGCGTACCCGGAGGCCCACTCTGCGGCCTGCCGGGCCGTCTCCGGGTCGTCGGTGAGGACGAGCAGCAGTCCCTGCCCGTCCCGGAGGTGGCCGGCGAGCCTGCTGCCGTCGGCCAGTTCCAGGTCGGGGGCGCTGCGGCCGGTCAGCGGGTGGTCGCCGGGCAGGTCGTAGCCCTGCCACACGCCGGAGATCTTCCTGACGAAGTAGGTGGTGCCGGTGACGGTGCCGATCAGGTCGCGGACCACCTCGCGCAGCGCACGGGCGTGCGGCTCCGGCCGCATCATCGCGATCTGGGCGCGGGTCCACTCCAGCACCCACGCGCCGATCGGGTGCCGCTCGGCGGTGTAGGTGTCCAGCAGTCCTTCCGGGGCGTGGCCGTGGATCGTCGCGGCGAGCTTCCAGCCCAGGTTCATCGCGTCACCGATGCCCAGGTTCAGTCCCTGGCCGCCGAACGGCGAGTGCACGTGCGCCGCGTCGCCGGCCAGCAGGACGCGTCCGGAACGGTAGTCGGGGACCTGGCGGGCGTTGTCGGTGAAGCGGGTGGCGGTGAGCACCTTGGTGATCGTCACGTCGGTCCCCGAGGTCCGGCGCAGGCTGGTCTGCAACTCCTCCAGGGTGATGGGGGCGTCGCGGTCCGCGGGCGGGCCGTCGAACTCGACGGTGAGGATGCGGCCGGGCAGCGGGCCGTGGGCGTAGATGCCGGTCGCCGTCTCGTTCCAGCCCGCGCCGAGCTTCTCGGACCCGGTCAGCTCCACCATCGCCTGGTGACCGGTGATCTCCGGGGCGGTGCCGGGGAAGGGGAACCCCGCGAGCCTGCGGACCGTACTGCGCCCGCCGTCGCAGCCGACCAGCCAGCCGGCCTGAAGGGCCTCTCCCGCTGCCTCTCCCGCGTCCTCCCTCGCTGCCTCTCCAGCCGCTTCTCCACTCGTGTGGCCGCCCTGGGGAACGTCCGCGCCGTCGGCCCCCGCGACCCGGCGCAGACGCACCGTCACGCCGTCGTCCGCCGCGTCGAATCCGGTCAGTTCCACTCCGCGGCGCACCACGACGCCGAGTTCGTCGGCGCGTTCGGCGAGCAGCCGCTCCAGTGCCAGCTGGGGTACCAGCCCGACGTCACCGGCCGGTCCGGCGTCGTGGAAGCCGGGATCGGACGCGTCCAGGAGCTCGGCGGGCAGCATGATGCCCGCGAAGTGCCCGGCGAACTTCGGCGCCGCGCGCACGGGCGTCGCCCCGGCCTCCTGCCGCTGCCGCATGAAGGAGCTGAAGCGGCCGAGTGCCTCCGCCTGCACCTCGGCGAGCGCGGGCAGCAGCCCGCGGCGGTAGAAGGCCTCCGCGCTGGGCGTGTTGACGGCCCCGGCCTTGATCGTCTCGTCCGGTGCGGTCAGCCGCTCCAGGACGACGACACGCACCTGGCGCAGGGCGAGTTCGCAGGCGAGCATCAGTCCCACGGGGCCGGCGCCCGCGATCACCACGTCCGGGCGGGCGGCAGTGCCGCCGGCTGTCTTCATGTCCATGCGCAGAAGTGTAGTCACTAAAAATTTGTTTCGGCTAAAATTTTGGTCATGGCTGACGGTACGGAGAAGGGCGGGCGGCGCGGCGCGCCGCGGGCGGCCGCGGACGGCGGCGGGCTCTCGCTGCGTGAGCTCAAGAAGATCCGGACCCGCGAACGGATCTCCGGGGAAGCGACCCGGCTGTTCGTCGAGCGCGGCTTCGACCACGTCACGGTCGCCGAGGTCGCCCGCGCCGCCGAGGTCTCGACGATGACGGTCTTCAACTACTTCCCCGCAAGGAGGATCTCTTCCTGGACCGCGTCCCGGAGATCGTGGAGCTGGTGACGCGCGCCGTGCGGGAGCGGGGCGAGGGGCGCTCGCCGCTGGAGGCGTTGCAGGGCCTCGCGCTCGATCTGCTGGCGCAGCGGCATCCGCTCGCCGGGGTGGGGGAGTGGGTCGGTTACTGGTGGCGGGTGCTGGTGGAGTCGCCGGCTTTGATGGCGCGCGGGCGTGAGGCGCTGGAGGAGTTCGAGGGGACGCTCGCCGGGCTGTTCGCGGAGGCCGAGGGTGCCGGGCCGGACGCGTACGGGCCGAGGATGGCCGCGGCGCTGACCGTGGCCGCGTACCGCTCCGTGTACGCGACGGTCGTCCGGCGGCAGCTCGCGGGGGTCCCGGTCGAGGAGATCGCCGCGGAAGAGGGGGAGCTGCTGCGGCACACCTTCGAGGTGCTGTCACGGGTGGTGCGGACGGGGCCGCAGGTGCGCGAGGGCTGAAGTACCGGACCGGCCGTACGAGCGCCGGGCCGCCCCTGCGCACCCCTGAGCCCCGGACGGCCCCGGCCCCGGACGGCCCCGCACGGCCCCGGCCCCGCGCGGCCCCGAAATTCGAACAGCACCCACCCGGCGCCCGCCCCGGCCGTGACTTCGGACACCTTCACCCCCGTTCCTTCCGGTGCCGGTTTCCCGCCGCGGCGGCCCTGGTACCGGAGGGAACCAGGAACGCCGGGCGGGCGTGGGTGAAGGGGGTACGGCCTGTGGGTGATCGCGAGGAAGAGACGCGGACCGCCGCGCGTTGACATCAGCGACCACACGTTCGGGTGAAGCGGTGCGACTGACCCCGCAATTCGAATGCGCGTGCTATAGGCTCGTGTGTGGCATCAATAAGACATCGCCGCGGCAGCCCCCATACCCTGGGGCGGGGGCTCGCCCAGTTTCCGTGCCCATCAGGCCCGGCGCCCGGACGACCGGGTCGCCCGACCGCCGCCGTCAGGGCCGCACGCAGCTGGGCCGCGGCCTCCCGCCCCTCTCCAGAAAGGTGCCGACCGGCGTGGCCGACCGTCTCATCGTTCGTGGCGCTCGCGAGCACAACCTCCGGAACGTCTCGCTCGACCTGCCCCGAGACTCCCTCATCGTCTTCACGGGGCTCTCCGGCTCGGGCAAGTCCTCGCTCGCCTTCGACACGATCTTCGCCGAGGGGCAGCGCCGCTATGTCGAGTCGCTCTCCTCCTATGCCCGGCAGTTCCTCGGGCAGATGGACAAGCCCGATGTGGACTTCATCGAGGGCCTGTCCCCCGCGGTCTCGATCGACCAGAAGTCGACTTCGCGCAACCCGCGCTCCACGGTCGGCACGATCACCGAGGTCTACGACTACCTCCGTCTGCTGTTCGCCCGGATCGGCAAGCCGCACTGCCCCGAGTGCGGCGACCCGATCGCCCGGCAGTCGCCGCAGGCCATCGTCGACAAGGTCCTGGAGCTGCCCGAGGGCAGCCGCTTCCAGGTGCTGGCCCCGCTGGCGCGCGAGCGCAAGGGCGAGTTCGTCGACCTCTTCTCCGACCTCCAGACCAAGGGCTACAGCCGTGCCCGCGTGGACGGGGAGACGATCCAGCTCTCCGACCCGCCGAAGCTCAAGAAGCAGGAGAAGCACACGATCGAGGTGGTCGTCGACCGCCTGACCGTCAAGGACAGCGCCAAGCGGCGGCTGACCGACTCCGTCGAGACCGCCCTCGGCCTCTCCGGCGGCATGGTCATCCTCGACTTCGTCGACCTGGACGAGGACGACCCGCAGCGCGAGCGGATGTATTCGGAGCACCTGTACTGCCCGCGCGACGACCTGTCGTTCGAGGAGCTGGAGCCCCGCTCGTTCTCCTTCAACTCGCCCTTCGGCGCCTGCCCCGACTGCACCGGCATCGGTACGCGCATGGAGGTCGACCCCGAGCTGATCATCCCGGACGAGGAGAAGTCCCTCGACGAGGGCGCCGTCCACCCCTGGTCGCACGGCCACACCAAGGAGTACTTCGGCCGGCTGGTCGGCGCGCTCGCCGACGCCCTCGGCTTCCGTACGGACATCCCGTGGGCCGGGCTGCCGCAGCGCGCCAAGAAGGCGATCCTCAACGGCCACCGCACCCAGATCGACGTGCGCTACCGCAACCGCTACGGCCGCGAGCGCTCGTACACCACCGCGTTCGAGGGCGCCCTGCCGTTCGTCAAGCGGCGCCACCAGGAGGCGGAGAGCGACAGCAGCCGCGAGCGCTTCGAGGGCTACATGCGCGAGGTGCCCTGCCCCACCTGTGAGGGCACGCGCCTGAAGCCGATCGTCCTCGCCGTCACGGTCAAGGGCCGCTCGATCGCCGAGGTCTCGGCCATGTCGATCAGCGACTGCGCCGACTTCCTGCGCGAGATGAAGCTGGACGCCCGCGAGAAGAAGATCGCCGAGCGGGTCCTCAAGGAGGTCAACGAGCGGCTGAAGTTCCTGGTCGACGTCGGCCTGGACTACCTCTCGCTGAACCGCGCCGCGGGCACCCTCTCCGGCGGCGAGGCCCAGCGCATCCGGCTCGCCACCCAGATCGGCTCCGGCCTGGTCGGCGTGCTGTACGTGCTCGACGAGCCGTCCATCGGCCTGCACCAGCGCGACAACCACCGGCTCATCGAGACGCTGGTGCGCCTGCGCGACATGGGCAACACCCTCATCGTCGTCGAGCACGACGAGGACACGATCAAGGTCGCCGACTGGGTCGTGGACATCGGCCCGGGCGCCGGCGAGCACGGCGGCAAGGTCGTGCACAGCGGCACGATGAAGGAACTCCTGGCGAACAAGGAGTCGGTCACCGGGCAGTACCTGTCCGGCAAGAAGGCCATCGTGACGCCCGAGGTGCGGCGGCCCGCCGACCCGAAGCGGCAGCTGACGGTGCACGGCGCGAAGGAGAACAACCTCCGCGACATCACCGTCTCCTTCCCGCTCGGCGTGCTCACTGCGGTCACCGGCGTCTCCGGCTCCGGCAAGTCCACCCTCGTCAACGACATCCTCTACACCCACCTGGCGCGCGAGCTGAACGGCGCCAAATCGGTGCCGGGCCGCCATGTGCGGGTCGCGGGCGACGACCTCGTGGACAAGGTCGTGCACGTCGACCAGTCGCCCATCGGCCGTACGCCGCGCTCCAACCCGGCGACGTACACCGGTGTCTTCGACAACATCCGCAAGCTGTTCGCGGAGACGATGGAGGCCAAGGTCCGCGGCTACCTGCCGGGGCGCTTCTCCTTCAACGTCAAGGGCGGCCGCTGCGAGAACTGCGCGGGCGACGGCACGATCAAGATCGAGATGAACTTCCTGCCGGACGTGTACGTGCCGTGCGAGGTCTGCCACGGCGCGCGCTACAACCGGGAGACCCTGGAGGTCCACTACAAGGGCAAGTCCATCGCCGAGGTGCTGGACATGCCGATCGAGGAGGCGCTGAGCTTCTTCGAGGCCGTGCCGACCATCGCCCGGCACCTGAAGACGCTCGACGAGGTCGGTCTCGGCTACGTCCGGCTCGGGCAGTCCGCGCCGACGCTCTCCGGCGGTGAGGCGCAGCGCGTCAAGCTCGCCTCCGAGCTGCAGAAGCGTTCCACGGGCCGTACGGTCTACGTCCTGGACGAGCCGACCACCGGTCTGCACTTCGACGACATCAGCAAGCTGATCAAGGTGCTGTCCGGCCTGGTCGACAAGGGCAACTCGGTCATCGTCATTGAGCACAACCTCGACGTGATCAAGACCGCCGACTGGATCGTGGACATGGGCCCCGAGGGCGGCAACGGCGGCGGACTGGTCGTCGCCGAGGGCACGCCGGAGGAGGTCGCGGCGATCCCCGCCAGCCACACCGGCAAGTTCCTGCGCGACATCCTGGGCGACCGGGTCAGCGACGCGGGGCCGGCCACGGCCGACGGGGCGAGGAAGCGCGTGGCGCGGAAGACCGTCGCCGCGACGAAGGCCCCGGCCAGGAAGGCCGTCTCCGCGAAGACGGCCACGAAGGCATCCGCGACGAAGGCATCCGCCACGAAGGCGACGGCCAAGAAGGCGGCCGCCGAGCCCGCGGCCGCCAAGACGGCCAAGCCTGCCGTCAAGAAGACGGCGGCCAAGAAGGCGACGCGGGCCCGCAAGGCCTGACAGCCCCTCCGTCGCAGAACGGGCCGCCGTCCACTCGGAGGAGTGGACGGCGGCCCGTTCGCGTGCCGCGTGCCGCGTGGTGCGCGGCCCGGCCCACCCGGCCGCGTCCGGCCCGACCTGCCCCGGCCCATCCCGCCTCGTCCGGCCCGGCCTGTCCCGGCCCCCGTCACTCCCTCGGCGTGCCGTCACTCCGGCCCGCGTCGCACCTCAGCGCGTCAGCGCTCGCCCCCGCCAGCTCCGCCGCGTACGGCGGCTGCGCGCCCGGCCGGGAGCAGGTCACCGCGGCCGCGTGAGCCGCGAAGCCGAGGATGTCGCGCCAGGCGTCGGGGGTGAGGGCGGCGAGCGCGTCGGGGGACAGGGCGCCGTGCGCGTCGAGGCGGTGCAGCAGCGCCGCGTTGACGGTGTCGCCCGCGCCGATCGTGTCGGCGACCTCGACCCGCTCGCCGGGCACCGCGATCTCCGGACCGCCGCCCGGCGTCCGTACGGACAGTCCGTCACCGCCGCGCGTGAGCACGACCGCCGCGGGGCCGGCCGTCAGCCAGTCCTTCACCGCGGCCGCGACCCCTCGGGGCCGGCCAGCCACTCCGCGTCCTCCTCCGAGAGCTTCAGCAGCGTGACGTGCGGCAGCCAGGCGCGGAAGCGGGCGCGGTAGGCGTCCGCGTCCGCGATCAGCCCGGCGCGGATGTTGGGGTCCAGCGCCGTGAAGATCCCCTGCTGTGCCGAGCGGCGCAGCAGAGCCTCGTACGCGCTCGCGCCCGGCTCCAGGACCAGCGAGCAGGTGCCGAACGACACCGCCCGTGCGGCGGCGGGCAGTTCGTCCGGGAGGGTGAACAGCCGGTCGGCGGTGCCGTCGGCGTAGAAGCCGTAACCGGCCGAGCCGTCCGGGCTGATGTCCGCGACGGCCAGGGTGGTGGGCTCGGTGCCGCGCTGGACGAGCGAGGTGTCCACGCCGTCCGCCCGCAGCCCGCGCAGCAGTTCCTCGCCGAACGTGTCGGTGGAGACCCGCGAGCAGAACGCGGCGGGCGAGCCGAGCCGCCCGAGGGCGAGCGCGGTGTTGTACGGGCCGCCGCCCCGGCGCGGCAGCAGCGCGGGCAACGGCCCGTCCCCGGACGGCGATTGCGAGCTGGGGACGAGGTCGATCAGGGCCTCGCCGGCGACGACGATCACGGCATCCTGGCCTTTCTGGGGGAGGGGCGGGTCGGGTGGGGTCAGTGTCCGGCGCCGGTGCAGCCGCAGGAGTCGCGGTGCACGTACGTACAGGGCAGCCGGAGGGTGCGGGGCGGGCGGTCCGGTTCCTCCAGCCGCTCCAGCAGCAGCCGGACCGCGGCGGCCCCGATCTCCTTGCTGGGCTGGGAGATCGCGGTCAGGCGCGGTGCGAAGAGGTCGGCCCAGGAGAAGTCGTCGAAGCAGGCCAGCGCGATGTCGCGGGGGACATCGCGGCCCAGGTCGCGCAGCGCACGCAGGGTGCCGATGGTCATCGCGTTGTTGGCGGTGATGATGGCGGTGGGCGGTTCGGGGGCGGCGAGCAGGTGCCGGGTGGCGTCCTGGGCGCCCTCCGCCTCGGAGTTGCCGCCCGCCAGAAGTTCGGGGGCGAAGGGCAGCCCGCGGACGCGCAGGCCCTCGCGGTAGCCCTGGACGCGTTCGGTGGTGGTGCTCAGTCCGGGCAGCCCGGCGACCAGTCCGATGCGGGTGTGACCGAGATCGGCGAGGTGCTCGACGAGCTGCCGTACAGGGGCGGTGTTCTCGGCGCAGACCTGGTCGTACGCGTCGCCGACGAGCCGGTCCAGGAAGACGGCCGGAACCTTGCGCCGGGTCAGGTAGTCCACCATGCCCGCCGGCTCGGCGGACGGCGCGACGATCATGCCGTCCACCCGGCGTTCGTGCAGCAGCCGGACGACCTTCTGCTCGTGCGCGGGATCGTCGTGCGGATCGGCGATCAGCAGGCTGTAGCCGGCCTCCAGGGCGCCGGCTTCGACGCCCTGGAGGATCTCGGTGAAGTACGGGTTGCTGATCGCGGAGACCGCGAGGCCTATGGAGCGGGTGCGCGCGGTGACCAGGGAGCGGGCCAGCGTGTTGTGGGTGTAGCCCAGCTCGTCGATGGCCGCGAGGACGGCGGCGCGGGTGTCGGGGCGTACCGGCCGGGTCTCGTTGAGCACGTGCGAGACCGTGGCCACGGAGACTCCCGCCTGCCGCGCCACATCGACCATCGTCGTCATCCGGTCCGTCTCCCCGAGTCCCTTGTCGTTTTGGTGGTCCTGGTGTCGTCCTGGTGCGCCGGCCGGAGGTCCGGCCGCCGGTACGTAGTCCATCACAGCCTAGACGTAAACGCTTGCGCAAACGTTTACCCCCGGGTTACGTTCACGCCACTCCACCCCGCAACACCCGCAACACCGCACGAAGACGTGAGGAGGCGCCATGCGCGCTGTCGTGGTCACCGAGCCGGGCCGTACCGCCCTGACCGAGGTTCCCGATCCCCGGCCGGAACCAGCGGAGGTCGTTGTACGCGTCTCCTCCTGCGGGCTGTGCGGGACCGACATGCACATCCTGGGCGGCGAGCTGCCCGCCGTGCCCTACCCGCTGATCCCCGGTCACGAGCTGACCGGCGAGGTGGTGGCCGTGGGCGAGGGCGTCACCAGTCCCGCCGTCGGCGACCGCGTCGCCGTCAACCCGAACATGCCGTGCGGCGCCTGCCACTACTGCCGTATCGGCCGCGCCAACCTCTGCGAGGACTACCGGGCGATCGGCGTCACCCAGGCGGGTGGTTTCGCCGAGCTGGTCGCCGTCCCCGCGCGCTGTTGCCACCTCGTCCCGGAGTCCTTCTCCGAGGCCGCCGCGGGCCTGATCGAGCCGCTGTCCTGCGCGGTGCACGGCCTGAACCGGCTGCCCCGCCGCCCCGGCGAGCACTACCTGATCTACGGCGCCGGAACGATGGGCCTGATGATGGCCGCCCTGGTCCGCACCGCCGGTGCCGCCTCGGTGTCCGTCGTGGACCTCAACAAGGACCGGCTGGCCTTCGCCGAGAGCTTCGGCCTGGACGCCGCCGTCACCAGCGCCGACCAGCTCGGCCGCGAGCCCGGCTTCGAGGTCGTCGTCGACGCGACCGGCGCGATCCCGGCCATCGAGGACGGCCTCGGCCGGGTCCGCAAGGGCGGTACGTTCCTCCAGTTCGGCGTCACCGACCCGGCCCGTTCCGCGAAGTTCTCGCCGTACCTGGTCTACCACCACGAGATCGACATCATCGGCTCGATGGCCGTCCACAACAGCTTCCAGCCCGCCATCGACGTACTGGAAGCCGGACTCGACCTCGACCCGCTGGTCAGCGACGTGTACGGGCTGGAGGACTTCGACGAGGCGGTGGCCCGCTTCCGGGCCGGCACCGGCCGCAAGATCCACATCGCGCCGCAGCAGGGCTCCCGTACGGCGGCCCCGCAGTCCGCGCGAAAGGGGTGACCGGCCGTGCCCGCACGCATCAAGAACGCCCTGATCTGGGTCTTCGGCGCCCTCGGCGGCATCCTGTGGGGCTATGACACCGGCGTCATCTCCGGCGCCATGCTCTTCATCAAGAACGACATCGCGCTGACGCCGCTCCTGGAGGGCATGGTCGTCTCCGGCCTGCTGGTCGGCGCGATGCTGGGCGCGGGCCTGTCCGGACGGCTGTCCGACTCCTGGGGCCGGCGCCGGCTGATCCTGGCCGCCTCCGCCGTCTTCATCCTCGGCACCCTCGGCGCCGCTCTGGCCACCACCCCCTGGACGCTGATCGCCTTCCGCTTCGTGATCGGCACCGGCGTGGGCATCGCCTCCGTCGTCGTACCGCTCTACCTGACGGAGCTGGCGCCCAAGCACCTGCGCGGCGGGCTGACCTCGCTGATGCAGCTGCTGGTCACGGTCGGCATCTTCCTCGCGTACGTCACCGACTACCTGCTCGCCGGCGCCGAGGCGTGGCGCTGGATGATCGGTCTGGGCGTGGTGCCCGCCGCGATCCTCGCGCTCGGCATCATCACCCAGCCGGAGAGCCCCCGCTGGCTGGTCGGCAAGGGCCGCAACGACGAGGCGCGGCACGTCCTGACCCGGCTGCGCGGTACGGGCGGCGCGGCCGACGCCGAACTGGCCGAGATCGAGGAGACCGAACGCGTCGAACGGGCCGAGAGCCGCCCGCTGACCCTCAAGGACCTCGCGGCGCCGCGGCTGCGGCCGGTCCTCCTCATCGGGATGCTGCTGGTCTTCTTCCAGAACTTCGTCGGCATCAACACGATCATCTACTACGCGCCGACGCTGCTCACCGACATCGGCTTCGGCTCCGACGGCGCGATCCTCGCCAACGTCGGCATAGGGCTGCTGAACATGCTGATGACGCTGCCCGCCATGCGGCTCATCGACCGCAAGGGACGCAAGCCGCTGCTCCTGTACGGCGCGCTCGGGATGTGCGCCGCGATGCTGGTGCTGGCCGTCACGAACCTGTCCGGCCTCGGGTACGGGGCGGCGCTGTCCACCCTCACCCTGTTCGGCATCGCCCTGTACATCGCGTCCTTCGCCGTCTCCTGGGGGCCGGTGCAGTGGGTGATGCTGCCGGAGCTGTTCCCGATGCGGATCCGGGCCGCCGCGGTGAGCCTGTGCGTCATGTTCAACTGGCTGTTCAACATGGTCGTCTCACTGGTCTTCCCGACCCTGCTGCGCGCCTGGGGCGCCGGCGTGAACTTCCTGTTCTTCGCCGTGACGACGTTCGGCGCCTTCGTCTTCGTACGGAAGCTGCTGCCGGAGACCAAGGGCCGCAGCCTGGAGGAGATCGAACGGGACCTGCTCAAGGGCCGGTCGGGCCATCCGGAGGACCGCGACGGGGGCCGGTCGGGTCAGCCCGAAGCGGACGGATCGGTACCGGTATCGTCGGGAGCCGACGCCGCGGGGTGACGCCGCGCCCTGACCAGAACTCTGGGAGTACGACATGAGCCAGCCCCCCGCCCGCCGGACCGTGCTGCGAGGGGCCGCGCTCGTCGGCGCGGCGGGCTTCGGCGTCGCCGCCTGCTCCGGCGGCGGCTCGGACGAGGCGTCCGCGACACCCGCCGAGCCCGTCGCCCTGGGCGCCGCCGCCGAGGTACCGGTCGGCGGCGCCAAGCTCTACCGCGAGAGCCGCCTGCTCGTCTCGCAGCCCGAGAAGGGCCAGTACAAGTGCTTCAGCGCCAAGTGCACCCACGCGGGTTGCGTACTGGACAAGGTCGAGCGGAACCAGGGCAACTGCCCCTGCCACGGTAGCCGGTTCGACGTCACCACCGGCAAGGTCATCCAGGGACCGGCCTCCAAGCCGCTGCCGGAGGTGCCCGTCAAGGCCGAGGGCGGGAAGCTGATCGCGGGCTGACGGGCTGACGGGCTGACGGGCTGACGGGCTGACGGGCTGACGGGGGCGGCGGGGTACGCGCCGGGCGCCGTAACACAGTGCGATTGGCCGGAAACGGACTGCTCGGCGGCAAGGGACTGACAGGGGGCCGGGTGACGATCTACGATCGCACGACGCGTGGCACGGATGGCGCGCGAGGGGGTGTCGTCGTGCTGGTTTCCTCGTGTCTCCACCCGGCGGCGGCAGCATGACCGGGCGTCGCTACCGGGTCGTCTGCCCTCCTGTACCCACAAGCCATGGAGAGCCACCCGCGATGCACTGGAGGCGACTGCGCCGCCGCTGCCGGCGCGTGATCGACGGGATACCGCTGCCCGAGCCGTTCTCCGCCCAGGAACTGTGCGCCCGGCTCGCCGCCGACCGGGACCGCCCGCTGCGGCTGCTGACCCTGCCCACCCCGACCGGGCTGGGGATGCCGACCGGCATGTGGCTGGCCACCGAGGAGGGCGACTACGTCTTCTACGACGCGCAGACCAGCCCGCTCCACCAGGAGCACATCATCCTCCACGAGATCGGCCACCTGGTCTGCGACCACCGCATGGCCGTCGAGGACCCCGGGCTCTTCCGCCACATCGACATCGAGGACCCGGCGTCCATCCGTCGGGCCCTGGGCCGCACCCGCTACTCCGACCGCCAGGAGCAGGAGGCGGAGATGATCGCCAGCCTCATCCTGGAGGGCGCGGGGCGGGTGCCCGCGCCGACCCTGCTGTCCGGCACGCTCGGCGGGCTGGCGTCCGGCATGGGCCTGCGGTCCGGTACGGGCCCGCGCGACACCCGTCACCCGGGGGCACCGTGTTCACGTGGCTGACGGACCTCGCCTGGCTGGAGGACGCCGGCATCGTGGCCCTGTGGGCGGTGGTGCTCGCCCGGGCGCCGCAGGGCCTCAAGGACCGGGCGCAGCGGCCCCTGTGGTTCGCCATCGTGATGATCGCGCTGGCCATGTCGATGCACCTGGAGCCGGTCACCGCCGTCCTGGCCCGCCTCGTGCCGGGCGCCCACTGGGTGGACCTGTCCACGCACCTGTTCAGCATCGTCGACGCGGCCGCCGTGCTGTGGTTCATCTTCCAGGCGGCGGGGCGGCAGCGCCGTACCGTCCTGGTGTTCGGCGCCGCTCTCGCCGTCATGCTGGCGCTCGTCGCCCTCGACCTGACCGGCCCGCCGCACGCGCGCAACCAGATCACGCCGTCGCCGGACATCCCGAGCGTGCCGGACGCCTACTGGTACGTCTTCTTCGCCTTCCACCTGACGGCCGACACCACCTGCGGATTCGTCTGCTGGTCGCAGGGCCGTACCGGCGCGCCCCGGCTGCTGCGGTACGGGCTGCGGCTGTTCGGCACCGGCATCCTGCTGGCGTCCCTGCTGTGGGTGCTCAAACTGGCCTACCTCCAGACCCGTTCACCGGTCTTCGGCCCGCTGTTCTCGCCGGTCACCGGCGTCGAGGCGCTGTTCATCGCGGCAGGGGTGGCGCTGCCCGTACTGGCCGGGGCCCGGCAGCTGTGGCGGGACCGCGCGTCCTACCGGGGGCTGGCCGTGCTGTGGCGGGAGCTGACGGCGGTCACCCCCGACGTGGTCCTGGGGTCGGACGGCCGGCTGCGCAACGCCGTGCTGCCGCTCCAGCTGCGCCTGTACCGGCGCGTGATCGAGATCCGCGACGCGATGATCGTGCTGCGGGACTACGTCACCCCGGCCACGCTCGACGGGGTCCGCCGGCACGTGGGGGAGCGGGCCGTTCCCGAGCACCTGACCGACGCGCACGTCACCGCCTGCTGGCTGGCCGCCGCCCTGCACGCGCGCCGCACCGGGGAGGCACCGCGGGCCCAGACGGCCAATCTCGCGGGCCCCGGCGCGGGCGATCTCGGCGAGGAGGTCCGCCACCTGCTGCGGATCGCGGATGCCTACCGGTCTCCCGTGGTACGCGAGTACCGGGCGGTGCACGTCGGCAGCGGGTGACGGTGCCGCGCCACGGCCGGCCGCCGACGGGCCGCCGTTTCCCTGCGAGGAGAGGAAGACCGTGCTCATTGCCTTCGCCCTGACGCCCATGGGCGTGGAGGAGAACGGCGCGGCGTACGTCGCCGACGCGATCAAGATCATCCGGGAGTCCGGGCTGCCGAACCGCTCGGACTCCATGTACACGATGATCGAGGGGGACTGGGACGAGGTCATGGACGTCGTCAAGCGCGCCACCGAGGCCGTCGCCGACCGCGTGCCGCGCGTCCAGGTCAGCATCAAGATCGACGTATGGCCGGGGATGGACCGCCCGCTGGACGGCAAGATCTCGATGCTGGAAAGGCGCGTCGCGGACAACGCGGCGGCCGCGAGCGCCCTGGACGCCCGTACGGCGGCCGCGGACGCCGACGCGTCGGGCGTCCCGGCCACCGGGGCGGGACCGGCCTCCTAGGCCGCATCCCCGTTTCGAGGGTTCACCCCAGGGGCGCGTCTCCTGGAGGGCGCCCCGCCCGGGGTCACCCCCAATCCCACCCGATCCCCACGATCCCGGGCCGTACGCCCTGTTCCACCAGGTGTACGGCCCGGTGCTGCCCGCTCAGCGTCAGCTCCTGCTGACCCGAGCGGGGCGCGCCCGCCTTGGTCTGCGTGAAGCGGCGGCAGCGGACCGGCAACGCCGCCTGGTCGAAGCACACCTGGAGAACGTACTGGCCGCCGGCGAAGCGGAAGCCGCGTACGTACTCCGCGCTCTGGCCGCCGCTGCCGTCCTCGAAGCTGTGCCCGAAGACGTGGGTGTCGCCGGTGCGCAGCCGGACGTCGAAGAGCAGCTCGGCGACCACCATCGCGGTGGCCGCGTTCCGGCGCACCCGTCCCAGGCGGCAGTTCTCCCCGGCGGTGACGGTCACCCGTGACGGGTCGCAGCCCGCGTCGCCCTGGTGGATGGCGATGTAGCGGTCCACGCCGTCCCGGTGGGCGCGCACCACCTGGAGGGAGCGCCGACCGCTCAGCTCGCGGCCGGCTCCGATGTGGACCCATTCGTGGTGGCCGACCGTGTGCAGCCCGCCGTCCGTGGGCGCCTCCAGCTCGGCGAGGAGCGCGTGCAGGGCGTCGGACGGGTCGAAGAGCGAGCGGTAGGAGCGGGCGGCCGGGCGCTCCGTCGTCTCCGCTCGCGCGCCGCCTTCGGGGACCAGCAGCCGGTGCAGGGAGCGCGCGGGCAGGTCGAGGACGTCCTCCAGGGCCCGTACGGCGCGCAGCGACTCGGGGCGCTGCGGGCGCCGCGCCCCTTGCTGCCAGTAACTCAGGCTGGTCACGCCGACCTTGATGCCGCGCTGTGCCAGCTTGTGCTGGACGCGGTGCAAGGCGAGGCCGCGGGCGGCCAGGGCGGCCCGCAGGGCCAGGTGGAACGGTCCGGTCCGCAGAATCTGCGTCAGTTCGCCCGATTGGGGGAAGCCGGGCTGCTTTCCGGGTGCGCCCGAGGCCCCTGGTGCGGGGATCGCTCGTGTGCTTCCTGATGTTCGAGAGGCGTTTCCTGAGGTTTTCCCCGAGGTGTTCCGTGAGGAGTTCCATGAGGTGTATGTGGTGCCTGTTGTGTCATGTGCTGATTCATCGCCCAACCCTCCGGCGCGCGCGGTGAACGTTCACAACCGGACTTCACACCGTGCGCTGTCCCTGCCTGTCCGCTGCAGTACGCCGGGCACGAGCCGTTCACACCCGGCACCGGACGTCCACACCCCCATGTCACCCCGCATTGAAGCGTGTTGACCTGCTCCCGACAACACCCGATGCTCCTGACCAGCATCCGGATGCGCTCCTCCATCCCCACCCCCTCACCGGGAGAGGAACGCCATGACCTGTGCACCACGCACCCGCGGCGCACGCCGCAGATGGCTGTCGGCCGCGGCACTGTCGGCCGCCGCGCTGACCGCCGTACCCGCGACACCCGCCACCGCCGCGCCCGCCCCCACCGGCACGGCGGTCCAGGCGGCCCCCGCCGCGCCCGCCTCACAGGGCGCGCTCGCCGCGAACCGGCTCGACATCTCCATGCAGGCTCAGGAGAAGACCAACTGGTGCTGGGCCGCCTCCGGCAACACCATCGCCACCTTCTACGGAGGAAGGTACAGCCAGAACCAGTTCTGCAACGCGGCCTTCAACCGCTCGCAGGGCAGCACCTGCCCCAACAACCAGGCCACACTCGGCAATGTGCAGAACGCCTTCGACTGGATGGGCGTCAACCCGGGCTCGTACGTCACGGGCCACCTGCGCTACGGCACCGTCCAGAACGAGATCAACGCGGGGCGCCCCGTGGAGACCCGCATCCAGTGGTCCTCGGGCGGCGGGCACATGCACGTGATCTACGGTTTCGACACCGCCGACAACTGGGTGTACTGGGGAGACCCGTGGGGCTCCAACAGCCGCTACAACTGGGGCGACTACAACTACTACGTCAACGGCAACTCCTTCTCCTGGACCCACTCCCTCTACCGGATCGGAGCCTGAGGCCATGACCGAGCACAGAGCTCCGGCCGTGTCCGGCACCGCCGCCGGGCGCGGCACCCCGGCCCTCCGCGCCGCCATACGGGCCGCCGCCACCGGCGCGCTCACCGCCGCCTTCCTCGGTCTCGCGCCGCAGGGCGCGCTGGCCGCCACCCCCGCACCGCCGCCCGCGCCCGCCGCGTCGGCCGTCACCGCCGCCCGCACGGCGGCCACCGCGCCGGACACCCTCGCGACGCTCTCCCGCTTCTTCGCCCGCGACGGCGCGGTCGCCCGGACGAAGGCACGGCCGCGGATCGAGGGACGGACCGTGCCCGTGTACGTCCTGTCGGCCGACTTCGTCCGCGGCAAGGCCGGGGCGCCCGTCTCCCGGCTGGAGTTCCTGGCCAGCACCGCGGTCTCCGCCGACGGGCAGAAGGCGTCCGTGTGGACCGCCGAGTCCGGCGGCTCCTGGAAGGTCGTCAACATCGCGACCGGCGACGACGAGGCCCGCTACAGCGCGGCCGGCGACGGCGGCACGGTCTTCCAGGAACCGCAGATCAACGCCTGGTACGAACAGCGCGGCGACCGCGTCCGGCCGCTGGACGCCGAGGCGCGCAAGGCGGTCGGCGCGGGCGGCACCACCGTCGCCGCGTACCAGAAGCGGGTGGCCAAGGCGTACGGCGACAAGCTGCCCGGCTCCGCGTACGACCGGCGCGGCGCCGCCGGCGGGTACGGCCCGCAGGCGTCCGGCGCCGACGGCGGGGCCGCCCAGGAAGGCACGCCCGGACAGCCCGTCGCGGCCGGCGCCGCGGCGGGCGACAGCAGCGGCCCGGTGACCGCCGCCTCGGCCGTCGCGGGCACCGCCGCCCTGCTCGCCCTCGGGCTCTCCGGCGCCGCGGCGCTGCGCAGGCGCCACAGCCGCTGAGACCCGCCCGGGGCGCCGCCCCGGCACCCGGCCCGGACGGACCCCACCCGTCCGGGCCGGACGAACCCCACCGGTCCGGGCCGGGCGCCCCGCGCCCGCGCGTGCGGCAGCGCCTCCTCCCGCGCCGTACCCCCGGCGTGCATGCCCGCAGCGGCCCACGGTCCGCCCGCTGTCACTGCCCCCAAGTAGGGTGGGCGGCATGGCAGACCCCAGCAGTTACCGACCCAAGCCGGGACAGATCCCCGACTCGCCCGGGGTCTACAGATTCCGTGACGAGCACCGCCGCGTCATCTACGTCGGCAAGGCCAAGAGCCTGCGCCAGCGCCTGTCCAGCTACTTCCAGGACCTGGCCAATCTCCACCCGCGTACCCGCACCATGGTCACCACCGCGGCATCCGTCGAGTGGACGGTCGTCAACACCGAGGTCGAGGCGCTCCAGCTCGAATACACCTGGATCAAGGAGTACGACCCGCGGTTCAACGTCAAGTACCGCGACGACAAGAGCTATCCGTATCTGGCCGTCACCCTCAACGAGGAGTACCCCAGAGTCCGGGTCATGCGCGGCGCCAAGAAGAAGGGCGTGCGCTACTTCGGCCCGTACGGCCAGGCCTGGGCCATCCGCGAGACCGTCGACCTGATGCTGCGCGTCTTCCCCGTACGGACCTGCTCCGCCGGGGTCTTCAAGCGCTCCGCCCAGATCGGCCGCCCCTGCCTGCTCGGCTACATCGGCAAGTGCTCGGCCCCCTGCGTCGGCCGCGTCTCCCCGAAGAGCACCGCGAACTGGCCGAGGAGTTCTGCGACTTCATGACCGGCCGTACGGGTGCCTACATCCGCCGCCTGGAGAAGTCCATGCAGGAGGCGGCCGAGGAGATGGAGTACGAGCGGGCGGCCCGGCTGCGTGACGACGTGGACGCGCTCCGGCGGGCCATGGAGAAGAGCGCCGTGGTGCTCGCCGACGCCACCGACGCCGACCTGATCGCCCTCGCCGAGGACGAGCTGGAAGCGGCCGTGCAGATCTTCCACGTCCGCGGCGGCCGGGTGCGCGGCCAGCGCGGCTGGGTCACCGACAAGGTCGAGAACGTGGACACCGCCGCCCTCGTCGAGCACGCCCTCCAGCAGTTGTACGGCGAGGAGAGCGGCGACGCCGTGCCCAAGGAAGTGCTGGTCCCGGCCCTGCCCGACCCGGTCGAACCGATCCAGCAGTGGCTCACCGTGCGCCGCGGCTCCAACGTCTCACTGCGCATCCCGCAGCGCGGCGACAAGAAGGACCTGATGGCCACGGTCCAGCGCAACGCGCAGCAGGCCCTGGCCCTGCACAAGACCAAGCGCGCCTCCGACCTGACCACCCGCTCCCGCGCCCTGGAGGAGATCGCCCAGGCCCTCGGCCTGGACTCGGTGCCGCTGCGCATCGAGTGCTTCGACATCTCCCACCTCCAGGGCGACGACGTGGTGGCCTCGATGGTGGTCTTCGAGGACGGCCTGGCCCGCAAGAGCGAGTACCGCCGCTTCCAGATCAAGACCTTCGAGGGCCAGGACGACGTCCGGGCCATGCACGAAGTCGTCGGCCGCCGCTTCCGGCGCTACCTCCAGGAGAAGCAGCAGACGGGGGAGTGGGACGAGGAGGCGCCCGCCGGCGAGGACGAGACGGCCGCCGCAGGGTCCGCCGCCGAACCCACCGCCGGGCCCGCCACCGAATCCACCGCCGTGCCCACAGTCGGGCCCGCAGCCGGTCCCGCCACCGGGCTCGCCACTGGCCCAGCCGACGAGGACGCGCCCGTGGCCACCGGCCCCACCGACGAGGAGGGCCGCCCCAAGCGCTTCGCGTACCCGCCGCAGCTCGTCGTCGTGGACGGCGGCCAGCCGCAGGTCGCCGCCGCCCAGCGGGCCCTGTCCGAGCTGGGCATCGACGACGTCGCCGTCTGCGGCCTGGCCAAGCGCCTCGAAGAGGTCTGGGTGCCCGACGAGGACGACCCCGTCGTCCTGCCCCGCAGCAGCGAGGGCCTCTACCTCCTCCAGCGCGTCCGTGACGAAGCCCACCGCTTCGCCATCGCCTACCAGCGCAACAAGCGCGGCAAGCGCCTCAAGACCGGGCCGCTGGACAGCGTCCCCGGCCTCGGCGAGAGTCGCCGCCAGGCCCTGCTGAAGCACTTCGGCTCGGTCAAGCGGCTGCGCGCCGCACGGATCGAGGACATCTGCGAGGTGCCCGGCATCGGCCGCAAGACGGCCGAGACGATCGCGGCGGCGCTGGCCGGAGCGGCCCCGCCCGCCCCGGCAGTGAACACCGCCACAGGAGAGATCATTGAGGATGACGTGACCCCGCCGGCCGCGTTGTCGTCAGAACGGGGGCAGGAACGATGAGCAGCAGTACCGAGCAGCACAAGCACGACACGCGGGAAGCGCAGGACACCCGGCCTCCCCGCACGACAGAGAGAGACGGTGCACAGGTGAGTACGGGCGCGATGCGCGATGCCGACACGGGCGAGAGTGCCGCCATCCCCGAGTTGGTGATCATCTCCGGGATGTCCGGGGCCGGCCGCAGCACGGCCGCCAAGTGCCTGGAGGACCTCGGCTGGTTCGTCGTCGACAACATCCCGCCCGAGCTGATCCCGCCCATGGTCGAGCTGGGCGCCCGCTCGCAGGGCAACGTCGCCCGGATCGCCGTCGTCGTGGACGTCCGCGGCCGGCGCTTCTTCGACAACCTCAAGGAGTCCCTGGCCACCCTCGACGCACAGAGCGTCAAGCGCCGCATCGTCTTCCTGGAATCCTCCGACGAGGCCCTGGTGCGCCGCTTCGAGTCCGTCCGCCGCCCGCACCCCCTCCAGGGCGACGGGCGCATCGTCGACGGCATCGCCGCCGAACGCGACCTGCTGCGCGAGCTGCGCGGCGACGCCGACCTGGTCATCGACACCTCCAGCCTGAACGTCCACGAGCTGCGCGCCAAGATGGACGCCCAGTTCGCCGGCGAGGAGGTGCCCGAGCTGCGCGCGACGGTCATGTCCTTCGGCTTCAAGTACGGCCTGCCCGTCGACGCCGACATGGTCATCGACTGCCGCTTCATCCCCAACCCGCACTGGGTCCCCGAGCTGCGCCCCTACACCGGCCTGAACGACGAGGTCTCCGGCTACGTCTTCGGCCAGCCCGGCGCCAAGGAGTTCCTGGACGGCTACGCGGAGCTGCTGCGCATCGTCGCCGAGGGCTACCGCCGCGAAGGCAAGCGGTACGTGACCATCGCCGTCGGCTGTACGGGCGGCAAGCACCGCAGCGTCGCCATGTCCGAGAAGCTCGCCCACCGCCTGGTCTCCGAAGGCGTCGAGACCGTCGTCGTCCACCGGGACATGGGGCGCGAATGACCGCCCGTCCCCTGCGGCTGCGCCGGGTCCGCAAGTTGGTCCCGGGCAGCCGCTCCGGCAGGGGCGCCACGCCCAAGGTCGTGGCGCTCGGCGGCGGCATGGGCCTGTCCGCCTCGCTGGCCGCGCTGCGCCGCATCACCGGCGACCTGACCGCCGTGGTCACGGTCGCCGACGACGGCGGCTCCAGCGGCCGGCTGCGCGACGAGCTGGGCGTCCTGCCGCCCGGCGACCTGCGCAAGGCGCTCGCCGCGCTGTGCGGGGACGACGACTGGGGCCAGACCTGGTCCCGGGTGATCCAGCACCGCTTCACCAGCGAGGGCGAACTGCACGACCACGCCGTCGGCAACCTCCTCATCGTCGCCCTGTGGGAACAGCTCGGCGACCACGTCCAGGCCCTGGACCTGGTCGGCAAGCTGCTCGGCGCGCACGGCCGGGTGCTGCCCATGTCTGCCGTACCCCTGGAGCTCCAGGCCCTGGTCAAGGGCCACGACGAGACGCGCCCGGACGAAGTCTCCACGGTCCGCGGCCAGGCCACGGTCGCCCTGACCCCCGGCGAGGTGCAGTCCGTGCACCTCGTCCCGGAGGATCCGCCCGCCGTGCCCGAGGTCGTCGCCGCGGTCCGCGACGCGGACTGGGTGGTGCTCGGCCCCGGCTCCTGGTTCTCCTCCGTCATCCCGCACCTGCTCGTGCCCGAGCTGCGCGAGGCGCTGGAGGAGACCAAGGCCCGTAAGGTCCTCTCGCTGAACCTGGCACCCCAGCCCGGCGAAACCGATGGCTTTTCCCCGCAGCGTCATTTGGAGGTTTTGGCCCGACACGCCCCTAAACTCGCCTTCGACGTGGTGCTGGCCGACCGGGCCGCCGTGCCCGACACCGAGAGCCTGACCGTCGCTGCCAAACAGCTCGTGGGCAGCGAGGTCGAGCTGGCGGAGGTCGCCGCGCCCGGCAGCCCCTGCGGCACGGCGGAGACCCACAAGGGTGCCGCCCGGCACGACCCGGAGCTGCTGGCCGCCGCGTACGACCGTATTTTTCGGATGCATGGAAGGATCGGCCCATGGCGATGACGGCAGCGGTGAAGGACGAAATCTCCCGGCTCCCCGTCACCCGGACCTGCTGCCGGAAGTCGGAGGTCTCGTCGATCCTGCGGTTCGCGGGTGGTCTGCACCTGGTCAGCGGCCGGATCGTGATCGAGGCGGAGCTGGACACGGGCATCGCCGCCCGACGGCTGCGCAAGGACATCCTGGAGATCTTCGGCCACTCCTCCGACCTGGTGGTGATGGCCCCCGGCGGCCTGCGGCGCGGCAGCCGCTACGTCGTACGGGTCGTCGCCGGCGGCGACCAGCTCGCCCGCCAGACCGGCCTGGTCGACGGCCGCGGAAGGCCCATCCGCGGCCTGCCCCCGCAGGTCGTCTCCGGGGCCACCTGTGACGCCGAGGCGGCCTGGCGCGGGGCCTTCCTCGCCCACGGCTCGCTCACCGAGCCCGGCCGCTCCTCCTCCCTGGAGGTCACCTGCCCCGGGCCCGAGGCCGCCCTCGCCCTGGTCGGCGCCGCCCGCCGGCTCGGCATCGGCGCCAAGGCCCGCGAGGTACGCGGCGTGGACCGCGTCGTCGTCCGTGACGGTGATGCGATTGGCGCGCTGTTGACGCGCCTGGGGGCCCACGAGTCCGTACTGGCCTGGGAAGAGCGGCGGATGCGCCGCGAGGTCCGCGCCACGGCCAACCGCCTCGCCAACTTCGACGACGCCAACCTGCGCCGCTCGGCCCGCGCCGCGGTCGCCGCGGGCGCCCGGGTCCAGCGCGCCTTGGAGATCCTCGGCGAGGAGGTGCCCGAGCACCTCGCTGCGGCCGGCCGCCTGCGCATGGACCACAAGCAGGCCTCCCTGGAGGAACTGGGCGCCCTCGCGGACCCGCCCCTGACCAAGGATGCCGTCGCGGGCCGCATCCGCCGCCTCCTGGCCATGGCCGACAAGCGCGCCCAGGACCTGGGCATCCCCGGCACGGAGTCCAACCTGTCGGAGGAGATGGCGGACGGCATGGTCGGCTGAGATGGCGCGTTCCGCGCCGGAGGCCGGGTAGGGGTTTCGTTGCCCGGTGGCGGGCTGGGCGCCGTGGCCGACTCATCGCCCGTACCGGGCGGCGCCTCCCGTACCGGGGTACGTGACCGGGCCTCCAGACTTCGTCCTACGGCCCGCCCCCTCCCGCCGTACGGCGACGAACGGCCGGTGGGGGCAGACGTCCCCCCACCCACACCGCGAAAGCCGACCGCGTACGGGAGGGTGCGGGACCGGAGGACGAAGTCTGGAGGGCCCGGGCCCGCCCCACGGTCGAGCTGCCCGCAGTCCGACGGAGTTTCGGCGCCCAGCGGCGGGCTGGGCTCCGTAGCCGACTGGCTGCTTGTACCGGGCGGCGCTCTCCTCGGTCCGGGCACGGGACCGGCCCTACAGACTTCGTCCTACGGTCCGACCCCTCCCGTCGTACAGCGTCCGATGGCCGGTGGGGGCAGGCGTCCCCCCCCACCCTCGTACGTGACAGCCGATCGCGTACGGGAGGGTGCGGGACCGTAGGACGAAGTCTGTAGGGCCCGGGCCCGCGCCGCCTTCGAGCCTCCCGCGGGACGGCGGAGTTTCGGCGCCCGATGGCGGGCTGGGGTCCGTGGCCGACTGGCTGCCGGTGCCGGGTGGCGATCTCCTCGGTCCGGGCACGGGACCGGGCCTACAGACTTCGTCCTACGGTCCGGCCCCTCCGGTCGTACGGCGGCGGACGGCCGGTGGGGGCAGGCGTCCCCCCCACCCTCGTACGTGACAGCCGACCGCGTACGGGAGGGTGCGGGACCGTAGGACGAAGTCTGTAGGGCCCGGGCCCGCGCCGCCTTCGAGCCTCCCGCGGTACGACGGAGTTTCGGCGCCCGATGGCGGGTCGGGCTCGGTGGCCGACTGGCTGGCCGCGTCGGGTGGCGCTCGCTGTTCCGAGTCACGGGACCGGCCCTCCGGACTTCGTCCTGCGGCCCGGCCCCTTCCGTTGTAGGGCGAGCATCGACCGGTGGGGGCAGGTGCCCGCCATCCCGGGTACGTGTCAGCCTGACGCGTACGGGAGGGACCAGGCCGCAGGTCCGCTCGCGGCCCGGGAAAGCATGTGCGCCCCTGGGCGGCCGCTGTCTGGCCTGAGGTGATGGACGCGGTACGGATCAGGCCGATGCGCGAAGAGGATCTTCCGGCGGTGGAGCGGGCCTCGGCGCTGACGTTTCTGGATGCCGATCGGCGTGATCGCAGGGTCAGTGCCCCGGAGCCGGAGTTGCGGTCCGTCGCCGCTGCTCGGCGGTGGACCGACCTGATGCGCTGATACCTGGGCACGGACCCGGACGGCTGCCGAGTCGCGGTGGTAGCGGAAGCGGGCGCAGGCCCGGCGCCACCCGCCGGTACCGGCTCGCCGGGTTCTCGCTCCACCTGGCCGCCGGGCGTGCCGACACCGCGCAGCGGCTGCTGTGGGAGGCGCTGGCCGCGTCGGACGGCCGTATCCTCGTCAACTGCATCACCGCCCCCAACGAGTGGGCGGTCGACGTCGGTCTCGCCGCGGGGCTGGCCATCGGCCAGGAGGGCTACATCGCCGTCCGCGGCCTGCCCGGCCCGGCGCCCTACCTGGCCGACGGTCGCTTCCTGTGAATCGCGCGGGTGCGCGCAGCGCACGGTGGTGCGACGTCTCCGGGAGCTTCTCGGCCACACCTCTGCCATCCGCCACACCCCGTATTGACATGATCATGCAGCGTGACCAGTCTGTCGAACGCCTATTCACGAGAAGGACGACGGCAAGGGGGGCTCATGAGACGCAGGGCGAGATCCTTACTCGCGGCGGCGGCGTTGCTGCTGGGAGGGGTGGTGGCGGTGCCGGCCGCGCAGGCGCAGGCACGGGCGGAGGACGGGGCGGGGCGGGACGCGGCCGGGGTCTGGACGGCCGAGGTCACCAAGGCGCAGGTGCCGCTGCTGCTCAAGGCGGGGGTGGACGGCCACGAGCTGACCGCGCAGGTGCCGAGCGCCGGTAAGGCGGAGGTCGAGGTGTACCTCTCCGCCGGGCAGGCCGCCGGGCTGCGCCGACAGGGCGTGGCGCTGACGCGCAAGATCGTGTCGGCGGAGACGCAGCGCAGGCTCAAGGCCCAGGGGGACGGGGTCTTCCGTCCGTACCTGGGTGCCAACGGCCTGATGAAGGAGATGATCGACACCGCGCGGCACCACCGCGACCTCGCCAAGGTCGTCAGCATCGGCAAGACCGTCAAGGGCCGCGACATCATGGCCCTGAAGCTCACCAAGAACGCCGACAAGATCGGGGACGGTGCCAAGCCCGCGGTGCTGTACCTGTCCAACCAGCACGCCCGGGAGTGGATCACTCCTGAGATGACCCGCCGGCTGATGCGGTACTACCTGGCCGGGTACGGCAAGGATCCGCGGCTGACCAGGATTCTCGACACCACCGAGCTGTGGTTCGTGCTCTCCGCCAACCCGGACGGTTACGACTACACCTTCGAGAGCCCGCAGAGCCGGCTGTGGCGCAAGAACCTGCGGGACAACAACGGCGACGGCAGGATCACGCCCGGCGACGGCGTCGACCTCAACCGGAACTTCTCCTACAAGTGGGGCTACGACAACGAGGGTTCGTCCCCGAACCCGGCGGGTGAGACCTACCGCGGCCCGGCCGCCGTCTCCGAGCCCGAGACCAAGGCGCTGGACGCCTTCGAGAAGCGCATCGGTTTCCGGTACGCCATCAACTACCACTCCGCCGCCGAGTTGATCCTGTACGGCGTCGGCTGGCAGGTGGCCACGCCCACTCCGGACGACGTCCTCTACCGGGCGCTGGCCGGCACGCCTGAGAAGCCGGCGATCCCCGGCTACCGCCCGCAGGTCTCCTCCGAGTTGTACATCACCAACGGTGAGGCCGACGGCCACGCGTCCAACGTCAACGGCATTCCCATGTTCACCCCGGAGATGTCGACCTGTCAGACGGTCTCCAACGCCGACCCGGACGACGAGTGGAACGCCGCCGACTGCCAGTCCGTCTTCAACTTCCCCGACTCCGAGAAGCTCATCCAGGCGGAGTTCGAGAAGAACATCCCCTTCGCGCTCTCCGTCGCCGAGAGCGCCCGGCGCCCCGACCAGCCCGTCTCGTCCGTGGGGATGAAGGCGCCGGACTTCACCCCGCACGCCTTCACCGCCTCCTACGCCCGCGGCGAGGACCAGGAAGTCGCCGTCACGGCGCGCAAGTCCGTACGGGACAAGGAGCTGAACTACCGCGTCAACGGCGGCCGCCGGCACACGGAAGAGCTGGAGGCGTGGAAGGGCGGTGAGACCTACGGGGGCGAGGACAACCTCCACTTCGACCAGTACCGGGCGTCCGTCGAAGGGGCCGATCCGGGGGACAAGGTCGAGGTGTGGTTCTCCGGTCGTACGCGCGACGGCAAGACCACCAAGAGTGAACCTTTCACCTACACCGTCGCCGAGCGGCCGCGCGCCGACACCCTCGTCCTCGCCGAGGAGGGCGGCACCACCCCCGCGCAGCACACCGCCGCCTACACCAAGGCGCTCGCCGCGAACGGCCACCGCGCCGCGGTCTGGGACGTCGCCCGACAGGGTGCCCCGGACGCGCTCGGTGTCCTGAGCCACTTCGACAACGTCGTCTGGTACACCGGAGCGGGCCGTCCGGGCGGCGCCACCCTGCTGGCCGTACGCGACTACCTCAACGAGGGCGGCAAGCTGCTCGCCGCGGGTGAGCAAGCGGGCGGCACCGCCGTGGTCGGCCGGGCCGTGACCGACGACTTCAGCCAGTACTACCTGGGTGCCGGCAGCCGCGTCCCCGTCAAGAACCCGCCCGCCTTCAAGGGCGCCGGCAAGCTGGCCGGCGCGGAGGTGAAGCTCGGCGACGCGCCGGGCAACCCGCTGGACTCCGCGGGCGCCCACTCGGTGATCTCCGACGAGCTGCCGCCGGCCACGTTCCCCCAGTTCGCCAGCGCCGCGGCCGGCGACTACCCGGGAGTACGGACGCCGTTCCAGCCGTACGAGGGCGACTGGTTCGCCGCCGCACAGCACCGCGACTCCTCCTGGATGCGGCTGTCCCGGACCGTGGACCTGACCGGCGTGACCGCGGCCGACCGGCCCACCCTCCAGTTCATGCTCAGCCACGACACCGAGGACGGGTACGACAACGCCGTCGTCGAGGCGCACACCGTGGGCCGGGACGACTGGACGACGCTGCCCGACGCGAACGGCGGCACCCGCACCGACGTGCCCGCCGAGTGCGGGGCGGGCTACTACCTGGCCGCGCATCCCTTCCTCCAGCACTACCTGACCCGCACCGGCACCGAGTGCCGCAACACCGGCACCACCGGAGCGTGGCACCGCTTCACCGGCGCCTCGGACGGCTGGCGGCCGGTCGCCGTCGACCTGTCCGCCTACGCCGGGCAGCGTGTCGAGCTGGCGCTCTCCTACGTCACCGACCCCAGCACCGGCGGCCGCGGCGTCTTCGTGGACAACACCAGGCTCACCACCGGTACCGGCGGCGAGCCGCTGGAGGGCTTCGAGACCTCGCTCGGGCCCTGGGCCGTTCCCGGGCCGCCCGCCGGCAGCCCGCCCGCCACGGGCGACTGGGCCCGCTCCAAGGAACTGTTCCGGGCCGCCGGCGCGGTGACCACGCGGGACACCGTCCTGCTGGGCTTCGGCCTGGAGCATGTACAGACCGCCGCGGAACGGGCGGAACTGACCGGCGCGGCGCTCAAGGCCCTCGACGGCTGACCGCGCCCTACTCTCTCGGCGAACAGGGCGGCCCGTGGCCCCAGAGTGGGCCCGGACCGCCCCTGTCAATGTCACGTACGTCTCGTATTGGGGGTAGGGTCGGAGGCGGTCGGGGACATCCCATACAGCTCGCCGGTACTGCACCGGCGCACCAACGAGGAGATCGGTTCGTGACGATCCGCGTAGGCATCAACGGATTCGGCCGCATTGGTCGCAACTACTTCCGCGCGCTCCTGGAGCAGGGTGCGGACATCGAGATCGTCGGTGTCAACGACCTGACCGACAACGCCACCCTGGTTCACCTGCTGAAGTACGACACCATCCTGGGTCGTCTGAAGCACGACGTCAGCCACACCGACGACACCATCACGGTCGGCAAGCAGACCTTCAAGACGATGGCCGAGCGCGACCCCGCCAACCTGCCCTGGGGCGAGCTGGGCGCCGACATCGTCATCGAGTCGACCGGCATCTTCACCAAGAAGGCCGACGCCGAGAAGCACATTCAGGCCGGCGCCAAGAAGGTCCTGATCTCCGCGCCCGCCAAGGGCGAGGACATCACGATCGTGATGGGCGTCAACCAGGACAAGTACGACGCGGCCAACCACCACGTCATCTCCAACGCCTCCTGCACCACCAACTGCGTGGCGCCGATGGCCAAGGTTCTCGACGAGAACTTCGGCATCGTCAAGGGCCTGATGACGACCGTCCACGCGTACACCAACGACCAGCGCATCCTGGACTTCCCGCACTCGGACCTGCGCCGCGCCCGCGCCGCCGCGGAGAACATCATCCCGACCACGACGGGCGCCGCCAAGGCCACCGCGCTGGTCCTCCCGCAGCTGGAGGGCAAGCTGGACGGCATCGCCATGCGCGTCCCGGTCCCCACCGGCTCCGTGACCGACCTGGTCATCGAGCTGGAGCGCGAGGTCACCAAGGACGAGATCAACGCCGCCTTCCAGAAGGCGGCCGAGGGCCAGCTCAAGGGCATCCTGGAGTACACCGAGGACCCGATCGTCTCCTCGGACATCGTCAACTGGCCGGCCTCCTGCACCTTCGACTCCTCCCTGACGATGGCGCAGGGCAAGAGCGTCAAGGTCATCGGCTGGTACGACAACGAGTGGGGCTACTCCAACCGCCTGGTGGACCTGACCACCTTCGTCGGCGGCCAGCTCTGACACCTGCCTGATCAAGGCCAGGGCACGTAGATGTGCGGAAGGGGCTCGTAGGGCGCACCGAAGCGCCGTACGGGCCCCCTCCCATGACCGACCTACGCAACGGAGTCACTTCGCATGAAGACGATCGACGATCTCGCCCAGGACGGGCTGTCCGGCAAGCGGGTCTTCGTCCGCGCGGACCTCAATGTGCCGCTGGACGGCACCAGCATCACCGACGACGGCCGCATCCGCGCCGTCCAGCCGACGATCGCCAAGCTCGCGCAGCTCGGCGCCAAGGTGATCGTCGCCTCCCACCTGGGCCGTCCCAAGGGCGCCCCCGACCCGGCCTTCTCGCTGCGCCCGGCCGCCGAGCGCCTCGGTGAGCTGATCGGCCGCGAGGTCGCCTTCGCCACCGACACGGTCGGCGAGTCCGCCCGCTCCGTCGTCGCCGGGCTCGGGGAGGGCGAGGTCGCCGTCCTGGAGAACCTGCGCTTCAACCCGGGCGAGACCAGCAAGGACGACGCCGAGCGCGGCGCCTTCGCGGACCAGCTCGCGGACCTCGCGGACGTGTACGTCGGTGACGGCTTCGGCGCCGTGCACCGCAAGCACGCCTCCGTCTACGACCTGCCGGCCCGCCTGCCGCACGCCGCGGGCGACCTGATCGCCGCCGAGGTCACCGTCCTGAAGAAGCTCACCGAGGACGTCAAGCGCCCCTACGTGGTCGTGCTCGGCGGCGCCAAGGTCTCCGACAAGCTCGCCGTCATCGACGAGCTGCTCGGCAAGGCCGACCGGCTGCTGATCGGCGGCGGCATGGCGTACACCTTCCTCAAGGCCAAGGGCTACGAGGTCGGCATCTCCCTCCTTCAGGAGGACCAGATCCCGAAGGTGACCGAGTACATGGAGCGCGCCGAGAAGAACGGCGTCGAGCTGGTCCTGCCGGTCGACATCCTGGCCTCGGCCGACTTCCCCGACCTGAAGACGAAGGCCAAGGCCGACTTCGTCACGGTCGACGCCGACAGCATCCCCTCCGACAAGGAGGGCCTGGACATCGGCCCGAAGACCCGCGAGCTGTTCGCCTCGAAGATCGCCGACGCCGAGACCGTCTTCTGGAACGGCCCGGTCGGCGTCGCCGAGCACCCCGACTACGCCGGCGGCACCACCGCCATCGCGCGGGCCCTGCTGAACTGCGACGGCTTCACCGTCGTCGGCGGCGGCGACTCGGCCGCCGCCGTGCGCTCGCTCGGCTTCGACGAAAATGCTTTCGGCCACATCTCGACCGGCGGCGGCGCCAGCCTCGAATACCTCGAAGGCAAGACGCTCCCCGGCCTTGCCGCTCTGGAGGACTGAAGAACCGTGACTGACCGTACCCCGCTGATGGCGGGCAACTGGAAGATGAACCTCAACCACCTTGAGGCCATCGCACACGTCCAGAAGCTCGCCTTCGCACTCGCCGACAAGGACTACGAGGCCACCGAGGTCGCGGTCCTGCCGCCCTTCACCGACCTGCGTTCGGTGCAGACGCTGGTCGACGGCGACAAGCTCAAGATCAAGTACGGCGCCCAGGACCTCTCGGCGCACGACTCCGGCGCGTACACCGGTGAGATCTCCGGCGGCATGCTGGCCAAGCTCAAGTGCAGCTACGTGGCCGTCGGGCACAGCGAGCGCCGCCAGTACCACGGCGAGAACGAAGAGATCTGCAACGCCAAGGTCAAGGCCGCCTTCCAGCACGGCATCACCCCGATCCTGTGCGTCGGCGAGGGCCTGGACGTCCGCAAGGCCGGCAACCAGGTCGCGCACACCCTCGCCCAGGTCGACGGCGGCCTGAAGGACGTGCCGGCCGAGCAGGCCGAAACCATCGTCATCGCCTACGAGCCCGTGTGGGCCATCGGCACCGGCGAGGTCGCCACGCCCGAGGACGCGCAGGAGGTCTGCGGCGCGATCCGCCGCCGCCTCGCCGAGCTGTACAGCCAGGAGCTGGCCGACAAGGTCCGCATCCAGTACGGCGGCTCGGTGAAGTCCGGCAACGTCGCCGCGATCATGGCGCAGCCGGACGTGGACGGCGCCCTGATCGGCGGCGCGGCGCTGGACGTGGACGAGTTCGTCAAGATCGTCCGGTTCCGCGACCAGTAGCAGCTATGACGACGGGCCAGGCCCGTCGTACCCTGTCGGGGCCGGGCCCGGTGCCATGCGCGCCGCCCGGCCCCGTACCATTCGATCTTCTTCGGTACGTCCCGTCCGTCAGTCCTAGAGAGTTGGTCCAGCCGTGGTCATCGGGTTCTCGGTAGCCCTCATCGTCTTCAGCCTGCTGCTGATGATGCTGGTGCTCATGCACAAGGGGAAGGGCGGCGGCCTGTCCGACATGTTCGGCGGCGGCATGCAGTCCTCGGTCGGCGGTTCCTCCGTCGCGGAGCGCAACCTGGACCGCATCACCATCGTGATCGCCCTGTTCTGGTTCGCCTGCATCGTCGTACTCGGCGTCCTGATGAAGCTGGACAGCTGACGAACTGTCGAGGACGCGGCCTATCATGAGGGCGGCGTCCTCGGTGGGGGTGTAACTCCTGTCACTGGACGCGCGTTGGGCCTTACGTAGACTGGGGCGCTCGCAGCGCGACTGCTGTTCGATGCTTCGCAGCACCATTACGCAGGGAGTTACAACCGTGGCAAGTGGCAACGCGATCCGAGGAAGTCGGGTCGGGGCGGGGCCGATGGGGGAGGCCGAGCGAGGCGAGTCCGCGCCGCGCATCCGCATCTCCTTCTGGTGCTCGAACGGGCACGAGACTCAGCCCAGCTTCGCCGGCGACGCGCAGATTCCTGACACCTGGGACTGCCCGCGCTGCGGCTTCCCGGCAGGCAAGGACCGGGACAACCCGCCGGACCCGCCGCGCACCGAACCGTACAAGACGCACCTCGCGTACGTCCGGGAGCGCCGGAGCGACGCCGACGGCGAGGCGATCCTCGCCGAGGCCCTCGCCAAGCTGCGCGGAGAGATCTGACGGACCAGCACACACCACACGACCGGCCCGGCCGGAGGGACGACGCCCTCCCGGCCGGGCCGTCCGCGTATCCGGCCGGTCGGCCGGGTACCGGCGGAGGTGCTGAAACGGTTCGCTGGGGCGGCCGACAGCGGGGGGACACCTCATCCCGCTCCCTGATCAATTAGGTTGGGAGACGGCGGGGCCGGTACGAGAAGAAGAAGGCTGATGTCCGAGATGAACGCAGAAGGCCGCAACAGGCTCGACCAGACGCCTGAGTGGACCGCGCTGAACAAGCACCGGGAACAGCTCGGGGAGGTGCGACTGCGCGAGCTGTTCGACCAGGACCCGGAGCGCGCCGGACGCTACACCCTCAAGGTCGGCGACCTGCACCTGGACTACTCCAAACACCTGGTCACCGACGAGACGCTGCGCCTGCTGCGCGAGCTGGCCGCGGCCCGGGGCGTCGCCGAACTGCGGGACGCGATGTTCCGCGGCGACAGGATCAACGTCACCGAGAACCGGGCCGTGCTGCACACCGCGCTGCGCGCCCCCGAGTCCGCCACCGTCGAGGTCGACGGCGAGAACGTCGCCCCCGCCGTGCACGCCGTGCTCCGCAAGATGCAGATCTTCACCGACCGGGTGCGCTCGGGCGAGTGGAAGGGCCACACCGGCAAGCGCATCAAGACGGTCGTCAACATCGGTATCGGCGGCTCCGACCTGGGCCCGGCGATGGCGTACGAGGCTCTGCGCGCCTACTCCCACCGCGACATGCAGTTCCGCTTCGTCTCCAACGTGGACGGCGCGGACCTGCACGAGGCCGTCCGCGACCTCGACCCCGCGGAGACGCTCTTCATCGTCGCCTCGAAGACCTTCACCACCATCGAGACGATCACCAACGCCACCTCCGCCCGCGACTGGCTGCTGACCGGCCTGCGGGCCGGCGAGGACGCGGTGGCCAAGCACTTCGTCGCGCTGTCGACCAACGCCGAGAAGGTCGCCGACTTCGGTATCGACACCGACAACATGTTCGAGTTCTGGGACTGGGTCGGCGGCCGTTACTCCTACGACTCCGCGATCGGCCTCTCGCTCATGATCGCGATCGGCCCGGAGCGGTTCCGCGAGATGCTGGCCGGTTTCCACCTCGTCGACGAGCACTTCCGCTGCGCCCCCGCCGAGGAGAACGTGCCGCTCCTGCTCGGCCTCCTGGGCGTCTGGTACGGCAACTTCTGGGACGCCCAGTCGCACGCGGTCCTGCCGTACAGCCACTACCTCTCCAAGTTCACCGCGTACCTCCAGCAGCTCGACATGGAGTCCAACGGCAAGTCCGTGGACCGCGAGGGCAACCCGGTGCACTGGCAGACCGGCCCCGTCGTGTGGGGCACACCCGGCACCAACGGTCAGCACGCGTACTACCAGCTCCTCCACCAGGGCACGAAGCTCATCCCCGCCGACCTCATCGGCTTCGCCAAGCCGGTCGAGGACCTGCAGTCCGGCCTGGTGGCCCAGCACGACCTGCTGATGGCCAACCTCTTCGCCCAGGGCCAGGCGCTGGCCTTCGGCAAGACCCCGGACGAGGTACGGGCCGAGGGCGTGCCCGAGGAACTGGTCCCGCACAAGACCTTCGAGGGCAACCGCCCCACCACCACCATCCTGGCCGAGGAACTGAGCCCCTCCGTCCTCGGTCAGCTCATCGCCCTGTACGAGCACAAGGTCTTCGTCCAGGGCGCGATCTGGAACATCGACTCCTTCGACCAGTGGGGCGTCGAACTTGGCAAGATCCTCGCGAAGCGGGTCGAGCCCGCGCTGACCGAGGGCGCGGACGTCGAGGGCCTGGACGCCTCGACGAAGTCCCTGGTGGCCACGTACCGCGCGATGCGGGGCCGCTGATGGCGGCGGAAGAGGGGATCCTGGTGAGCTTCCTGGACCTCCTCACCCCGGAGAACCGGGCATGGCTCACGAGCCTCCCGGAGGCCGAACAGCGCGACGTGGCGACCCGTCACCTCGAAGCCGTGCAGGGCGACAAGGAACACGGCCTGGGCCGGTACGACACCCACGACACACAGGTGGAGGGCGTCGCCGTCGGCGACCTCCAGGACCCCGGCCACCTCGCCAACGCGATGGTCCGCCAGGAGCAGGAACGACGGTCGTGACGGGCTGAGGCCCGGCGGGGAGCGGCGCGGGCCCGGGCCCTACGGACTTCGTCCTCCGGTCCCGCACCCTCCCGTACGTCTTCGGCTTCCGCGGCATGGGGGAGGGACACCTGCCCCCACCGGTCGTCCGCCGCTGTACGACGGGAGGGGCCGGACCGTAGGACGAAGTCTGTAGGGCCGGTCCCGTGCTCGGACCGAGGAGAGCGCCGCCCGGTACAGGCAGCCAGTCGGCCACGGACTCCAGCCCGCCGCTGGGCGCCGAAACTCCGTCGGACTGCGGGAGGCTCGACCGTGGGGCGGGCCCGGGCCCTACAGACTTCGTCCTACGGTCCCGCACCCTCCCGTACGTGTTCGGCTTTCGCGGTGTGGGTGGGGGGACGTCTGCCCCCACTGGCCGTTCGTCGCCGTACGGCGGGAGGGGGCGGGCCGTAGGACGAAGTCTGTAGGCCCGGTCCCGTACCCCGGTACGGGAGGCGCCGCCCGGTACGGGCGATGAGTCGGCCACGGCGCCCAGCCCCCACCAGGCGCCGAAACCCTCTTGGTCAGTTGGAAACCACGCCGAACGGCCCCGCTCCCACCCGGGAACGGGGCCGTTCGGTGTACGGCGGTGTCAGGCCGATGCCGGCGGGTACAGGCCGCGCGGCAGTTGCGAGGCGGCCGCCTCGTCCAGGAGCCACAGCGTGCGGCTGCGGCCGTACGCGCCCGCGGCCGGGGCCTGGATCTCCCCGGCGCCGGAGAGCGCCATCGCCGCGGCCTTCGCCTTGTCCTCGCCCGCCGCGAGCAGCCAGACCTCCCGTGCCGCGCGGATCGCGGGCAGGGTGAGGGAGAGGCGGGTGGGCGGGGGCTTGGGGGCGCCGTGGACGGCGACGACCGGGCGTTCCGTCTCCCGTACGGCGGGCAGCTCGGGGAAGAGCGACGCGACGTGGGTGTCCGGGCCGACGCCCAGCAGGAGGACGTCGAAGGACGGGACGGGACCGTGGTCCTCGGGGCCCGCCGCGGCGCCCAGCTCGACCGCGTACGCCTCCGCCGCGGCGTCCGCGTCGTTGCCGTACGGGCCGTTGGACGGGGCCATCACGTGCACCCGCGCCGGGTCCACCGGAACGCTGTCCAGCAGGGCCTCACGGGCCTGCGTGTAGTTGCGCTCCGGGTCGCCGTCCGGAAGGAACCTTTCGTCGCCCCACCACAGGTCGAGGCGCGACCAGTCCACCGCGTCCCGGGCGGGCGCCTCGGCCAGGGCCGCGAGCAGCCCGTTGCCGTTGCGGCCGCCCGTCAGGACGACGGAGGCGGAGCCGCGGGCGGCCTGGGCGTCCACGATCTTCGTGATCAGCCGGGCCGCCGCGGCCTTGGCCATCAGCTCCTTGTCGCGGTGGACGACGACCTGCGGCGCGCTCACTCGGATGCCGCCTTGGAGGCCGCCTTCTTGGAGGCGGACTTCTTGGCGGGCGCCTTGGCCTTGGTGTCGGAGGGCTCGGAGCCCTCCGACGCCTCGGACTTGGTGTCCGCCGCCTTCGCCGGATCCGCCGCGTCAGCGGGAACCGGCTCGTCGGACGACTCGGCCGCCCTCGCCGCCAGCGGGGTCTGGGCCCGCTGCGGCTCGCCGAGCCGGTCGACGCCGTACTTCAGCGCCGAGGCGTACGTGTCGTCCGGGTCGAGCCGGCGCAGTTCCTCCGCCAGGAGTTCCGCGGTCTCGCGCCGCTTGAGCGCGACGTTGCGGTCGGGCTGGCCCTGCATGGAGAGCGTGGCCAGCGAGCCGTCCGCACGGTCGAGCGCGACGGGGCCGCAGTCGGTCTCCATCCGGACGGCGGTCAGGCCAGGGCCGGTCGAGAGGAGCCGTCGGACGGGGACGCCGAGGCGGTCCGCGAGCCACATGCCGAGGAGTTCGACGCTGGGGTTGAACTCCTCGCCCTCGACCTCGACCTCGGCGACCTTGCAGGGCAGCTGGTCGAGCGCCGCGGCCAGCATCGAGCGCCAGGGCGTGATGCGGGTCCAGGACAGGTCCGTGTCGCCGGGCGAGTACGCGTCGGCGCGCTCGGCCAGCTCCCGGATCGGGTTCTCGGCGGTGTACATGTCGGTGACGCGCCGCTGGGCGAGCGCGCCGAGCGGGTCGCGTGCCGCGTCCACCGGGGCGTTGACCGGCCACCACACGACGACCGGGGCGTCCGGCAGGAGCAGCGGCAGGACCACGGACTGGGCGTGGTTGATGGCCTCGCCGTAGAGCCGCAGGACGACCGTCTCACCCGTACCGGCGTCCGCGCCGACGCGGACTTCGGCGTCCAGGCGGGCCTTGGCGCGGTCGCGGGGCGACCGGCTGACGCGCTTGATGACGACGAGGGTGCGCGAGGGGTGCTCGCGGGACGCCTCGTTGGCGGCCTTCAGGGCGTCGTAGGCGTTCTCCTCGTCGGTGACGATGACGAGGGTGAGCACCATGCCGATGGCGGGGGTGCCGATGGTACGACGGCCCTGGACCAGCGCCTTGTTGACCTTGCTGGCCGTGGTTTCCGTCAGATCGATCTTCATGGCCGACGCCAGCTCCGTCCGTCTCGTGCGAGCATTTCGTCCGCCTCGTCCGGTCCCCAGGTCCCGGCCGTGTACTGCGCGGGCTTGCCGTGCTCGTCCCAGTACTCCTCGATCGGGTCGAGAATCCGCCAGGACTGCTCGACCTCCTCGACGCGCGGGAAGAGGTTGGCGTCACCGAGCAGGACGTCCAGGATCAGGCGCTCGTACGCCTCCGGGCTGGACTCGGTGAAGGACTCGCCGTAGGCAAAGTCCATCGAGACGTCCCGTACCTCCATGGAGGTGCCGGGCACCTTCGACCCGAAGCGCATGGTCACGCCCTCGTCCGGCTGGACGCGGATGACCAGGGCGTTCGCGCCCAGTTCTTCGGTGGCGGTGTGGTCGAAGGGGAGTGCGGCGCGCGCTGGAAGACGACCGCGATCTCCGTGACGCGGCGGCCCAGGCGCTTGCCGGTGCGCAGGTAGAAGGGGACGCCCGCCCAGCGGCGGTTGTCCACCTCCAGCTTGATCGCGGCGTAGGTGTCGGTACGGGAGTTCGGGTCGATGCCGTCCTCCTCCAGGTAGCCGACGACCTTCTCGCCGCCCTGCCAGCCGGCCGCGTACTGGGCGCGCACGGTCTCCTTGCCCAGGTCGGCGGGGAGCCGTACGGCACCGAGCACCTTGGTCTTCTCGGCGACCAGCGCGTCCGCGTCGAAGGAGGCGGGCTCCTCCATGGCGGTCAGCGCGAGCAGCTGGAGGAGGTGGTTCTGGATGACGTCACGGGCGGCGCCGATGCCGTCGTAGTAGCCCGCGCGGCCGCCGATGCCGATGTCCTCGGCCATGGTGATCTGGATGTGGTCGACGTAGGACCGGTTCCAGAGCGGCTCGAAGAGGGTGTTGGCGAAGCGCAGCGCCAGGATGTTCTGGACCGTCTCCTTGCCCAGGTAGTGGTCGATGCGGAAGACCGACTCGGGCGGGAAGACCTCGTGGACGATGCGGTTCAGTTCCTGGGCGCTGGCCAGGTCGTGGCCGAAGGGCTTCTCGATGACCGCGCGGCGCCAGCAGTCGCCCTGCTGGTCGGCCAGGCCGTGCTTCTTGAGCTGCTGGACGACCGTGGGGAAGAACTTGGGCGGTACGGACAGGTAGAAGGCGAAGTTGCCGCCGGTGCCCTGGGCCTTGTCGAGTTCCTCGATGGTGTCCTTGAGGGTCTCGAAGGCCTCGTCGTCGTCGAAGTTGCCCTGGACGAACCGGCAGCCCTGGACGAGCTGCTGCCAGACCTCTTCGCGGAACGGTGTGCGGGAGTGCTGTTTGACGGCCTCGTACACCTCCTGCGCGAAGTCCTGGTGCTCCCACTCGCGGCGGGCGAAGCCGATGAGGGAGAAGCCCGGCGGCAGCAGCCCGCGGTTCGCCAGGTCGTAGACGGCAGGCATCAGCTTTTTACGGGACAAATCGCCCGTGACGCCGAAGATGACCAGGCCCGACGGCCCCGCGATACGCGGGAGCCGTCGGTCCGCGGCGTCACGCAGCGGATTGCTGCTGGACAAGGTGGGTCAGCCCTCCGAAGGAGCGAGGCGCTTGAGCTCCGCCTCAGTGGACTTGAGCAGGTCGTTCCAGGACGCCTCGAACTTCTCGACGCCCTCGTCCTCCAGCACCTGCACGACGTCGTCGTACGAGATGCCGAGCTTCTTCAGCGCGTCGAGGTCGGCCTGCGCCTGCTCGTAGCTGCCGCGCACCTTGTCGCCGGAGATCTCGCCGTGGTCGCCGGTGGCTTCCAGGGTGGCCTCGGGCATGGTGTTGACCGTGTTCGGCGCCACCAGCTCCTCGACGTACATGGTGTCCTTGAGCGACGGGTCCTTGACGCCGGTCGAGGCCCACAGCGGACGCTGCTTGTTGGCGTGCGCCTTGTCCAGCGCGTTCCAGCGGTCCGAGGAGAAGACCTCCTCGTACGCCTGGTAGGCGAGGCGGGCGTTGGCGACGGCGGCCTTGCTCTTCAGGGCCTTGGCCTCGTCGGTGCCGATCGCGTCCAGGCGCTTGTCGGTCTCGGTGTCCACGCGGGACACGAAGAAGGACGCCACCGAGTGGATCTTGGACAGGTCCAGGCCGGCGGCGTTGGCCTTCTCCAGGCCCTCCAGGTAGGCGTCCATGACCGCGCGGTAGCGCTCCAGCGAGAAGATCAGCGTGACGTTGACGCTGATGCCCCGGGCGATCGTCTCGGTGATCGCCGGCAGGCCCGCCTTGGTGGCCGGGATCTTGATGAGCGCGTTGGGGCGGTCCACCAGCCAGGCCAGCTGCTTGGCCTCGGCGACGGTGGCGCGGGTGTCGTGCGCCAGACGCGGGTCGACCTCGATGGAGACCCGGCCGTCCTGGCCGTCGGTGGCGTCGAAGACCGGGCGCAGGATGTCGGCCGCGTCCCGGACGTCCGCCGTGGTGATCATCCGGATGGCTTCCTCGACGGTCACCTTGCGGGCCGCGAGGTCGGTGAGCTGGGTGTCGTACCCGTCGCCCTGCGAGATGGCCTTCTGGAAGATCGACGGGTTGGTGGTGACACCGACGACGTGCTGCTGGTCGATCAGCTCGGCCAGGTTGCCGGACGTGATCCGCTTGCGGGACAGGTCGTCCAGCCAGATCGCGACGCCTTCGTCGGAGAGGCGCTTGAGTGCGTCTGTCATGGGGTTTGCATCTCCTACTTGATCGTGTACGGGCGTCAGCGCTGGGCCGCTGCGAGGGATTCCCGGGCCGCCGTGGCGACCGCGTCGGCGGTGAAGCCGAACTCGTGGAAGAGGACCTTGGCGTCCGCCGAGGCACCGAAGTGCTCCAGCGAGACGATGCGGCCCCGGTCGCCCACGTAGCGGTGCCAGGTCAGGCCGATGCCGGCCTCGACCGCGACCCGGGCCTTGACCGTCGGCAGCAGCACGCTGTCGCGGTACCCCTGGTCCTGCTCCTCGAACCACTCGACCGACGGCATCGAGACGACGCGCGTCGGGATGCCCTCGGCCTGCAGCGCCTCGCGCGCCTCGACGGCGAGCTGCACCTCGGAGCCGGTGCCGATCAGGATGACCTGCGGCTCGCCGCCCTCGGCCTCGAACAGCACGTAGCCGCCCTTGGCCGCGGCGGGGTTCGCCTCGTACGTCGGTACGCCCTGGCGGGTGAGCGCGAGGCCGTGCGGCGCCGGCTTGCTCTGGTGGCGGCGCAGGATCTCGGCCCAGGCGGTGGCGGTCTCGTTGGCGTCGGCCGGGCGGACGATGTTCAGGCCCGGGATGGCGCGCAGCGCGGACAGGTGCTCGACCGGCTGGTGGGTCGGGCCGTCCTCGCCGAGACCGATGGAGTCGTGCGTCCACACGTAGGTCACCGGCAGCTGCATGAGCGCGGCGAGCCGGACGGCGGGGCGCATGTAGTCGGAGAACACCAGGAAGGTGCCGCCGTAGATGCGGGTGTTGCCGTGCAGGGCGATGCCGTTCATGGTCGAGCCCATGGCGTGCTCGCGGATGCCGTAGTGGACCGTGCGGCCGTACGGGCTGGCCTCGGGCAGCGGGTTGCCCTCGGGCAGGAACGACGAGTTCTTGTCGATCGTGGTGTTGTTCGAGCCGGCGAGGTCGGCGGAGCCGCCCCACAGCTCGGGCACGACCGCGCCCAGCGCCTGGAGGATCTTGCCGGAGGCGGCGCGGGTGGCGACGCCCTTGCCGGTCTCGAAGGCGGGCAGCGCCTTCTCCCAGCCGTCCGGCAGCTCGCCCGCCTGGATGCGGTCGAACTGGGCGGCGCGCTCCGGGTTGGCCTCGCGCCAGGCGGCGACGGCCTGGTCCCACGCGGCGTGCGCCTCGCTGCCGCGCTTCCAGGCGGCGCGGGTGTGCTCGATGACCTCGTCGGAGACCTCGAAGGACTTCTCCGGGTCGAAGCCCAGCACCTTCTTGGTGGCCGCGACCTCTTCGGCACCCAGCGCGGAGCCGTGCGCGGCCTCGGTGTTCTGGGCGTTCGGGGCGGGCCAGGCGATGATCGAGCGGGCCGCGATGAACGAGGGACGCTCGGTCTCCTCCTGGGCCGCCTTCAGGGCCTTGGCCAGGCCGACCGGGTCGAGGTCGCCGCTGGGCAGCTGGTCGACGCGCTGGACGTGCCAGCCGTACGACTCGTAGCGCTTGATCGTGTCCTCGGAGATCGCGGTCTCGGTGTCGCCCTCGATGGAGATGTGGTTGTCGTCCCACAGCAGTACGAGGTTGCCGAGCTTCTGGTGGCCCGCGAGCGAGGAGGCCTCGGCCGAGACGCCTTCCTGGAGGCAGCCGTCACCGGCGATGACCCAGACGGTGTGGTCGAACGGCGAGGTGCCGGGCGCCGCCTCCGGGTCGAACAGGCCGCGCTCGTAGCGGGCGGCCATGGCCATGCCCACGCCGTTGGCGACGCCCTGGCCGAGCGGGCCGGTCGTGGTCTCCACGCCGACCGTGTGGCCGTACTCCGGGTGGCCGGGGGTCTTGGAGCCCCAGGTGCGGAAGGACTTCAGGTCGTCCAGCTCCAGGCCGTAGCCGGCCAGGTAGAGCTGGATGTAGAGGGTCAGGCTGGAGTGGCCCGCGGAGAGGACGAACCGGTCTCGGCCGGCCCACTTCGCGTCCGCCGGGTCGTGCCGCATCAGCTTCTGGAAGAGAACGTAAGCGGCCGGCGCGAGGCTCATGGCGGTACCCGGATGGCCGTTACCGACCTTCTGCACGGAATCCATGGCCAGGACGCGGACGGTATCGACGGCCCGCTGGTCCAGGTCGGTCCACTCGAAATCTGTGGTGGTCGGCTTGGTGCTCACCCTGAGTCAGGGCTCCTCTCCACATGTCGAATGCCGGGGACGGTTTGTCCGCCGGGCGTTGTCGAGCCTACCCCTGCATCCACGGCCGTCTTTTCGACGGAGCGTCGACGGCTCACCCGAGGAAACTCGACGCCTTAGGCAACCAAATCCGGACTCCGGACATTCCCGCCCCGGACGAGACGGCCACCACTCCAGACTGCCGGGCGGCGCCCGCCTTCGCCTCCTGAACGGTGTGAACGGCGGGCGAAGCGCCCGCGAGGGCGCGCCCGTGCGCAGCGGCGGCGGGGCACGAAAGGTGCCGGGGCCGGGGCGCGGCACGCCCAGGGACTCGCCGGGGGTACGGCCCCGCTGCCCCCGGTACCCCCTCAACACGACCCCACCCCCGCGAAGGCCGTCGTATGGCCAACGTCTAAAGTGGCGTGGTACGCGCAAGCCTTAACCGGGTCTTCACGGCCGGGAACGCTTGCTGGCCTTATCTTCGCGGCGCAAGCCGCTGATGTTACTTCCAGGGGTGTGCGTGACGGCCGTCGAATCCCGTCCTGCCGGTCGGGGCACCTCCCGTGCCCTTGAGGCTACGGGGGACCTAGCCCAGGGCCCGCAGGGTTCAGGTCACCGTCCGTTCGGGGCCCGTGTCAAGGCGTTCGTGGCGCTGACCAAGCCGCGCGTCATCGAGCTGCTGCTCATGACGACGGTGCCGGTGATGTTCCTGGCGGCCGGCGGCGTCCCCGACCTCTGGCTGGTGCTGGCCACCTGTGTGGGCGGCTATCTCTCCGCCGGCGGCGCGGCCGCGTACAACATGTACATCGACCGCGACATCGACGCCCTGATGGACCGCACCTCGCAGCGGCCGCTGGTCACCGGAATGGTCTCGCCCCGCGAGTGCCTGGTCTTCGCGACCGCGCTGGCGGTCGGCTCGACGGCCTGGTTCTGGTTCCTGGTCAACCCGCTGTCGGCGGTGCTGTCGCTCGCGGCCCTGCTGTTCTACGTCGTCGTCTACACGATGATCCTCAAGCGGCGTACCGCGCAGAACATCGTCTGGGGCGGCATCGCGGGCTGCATGCCGGTCTTCATCGGCTGGTCCGCGGTGACCAACACCGTCTCCTGGGCCTCCGCCGTCCTCTTCCTCGTCATCTTCTTCTGGACGCCGCCGCACTACTGGCCGCTGTCGATGAAGGCCAAGGACGACTACGAGCGGGTCGGCGTGCCGATGCTGCCGGTCATCGCGGGCAACAAGGCCGTGGCGCGGCAGATCGTGGCGTACAGCTGGGTGATGGTCCTGGTGTCGCTGCTGCTCCAGCCGCTCGGCTACACCGGCTGGTTCTACACGGTGGTGGCGGTGCTCTGCGGCGCCTTCTGGCTGAAGGAGGCGCACGGTCTCCAGGCCCGCGCCAAGGCCGGGATCACCGGGGCCAAGCTGAAGGAGATGCGGCTGTTCCACTGGTCGATCACCTATGTGTCGCTGCTGTTCGTCGCCATCGCCGTGGACCCGTTCCTGCGCTGGTAGGAGCTTGCGCCGAGATGTCCGCCGGGCCCGTCACGATCCGTTCGTGGCGGGCCCGCGGCGTACCGGGCGGGCCTTCCGCCGCTGATTACCGACGGGTAGCATCCTGTCCATGGCAGACATTCAGCAGGCGGATGCGGCGGACGAGCAGACCGGCGGGCAGCCCGCGCCGGGCCGGGCGGACAAGCGGGCCGAGCGGCGGACCGCCCGGCTGGCCAAGGACATCGCGGCGTTCGCCGCCTCCCACGGCGGCAGCGCCGACGGCCAGCTCGCCCACATCGCCCGCGGCAGCGTCCGGATCGCGCTGGTCGGCGCCGACGGCCAGTGGGGCAACCTCGTCGCCGGGACGCAGGACGTCGCACGGGCCGCGGCCGAGCGGGCCGGGGTCACCCTGCACGAGGAGTTCGACGGCGAGCTGGCGGCCAAGGTGCGCACCGGTCCGTACGAATGGTCGCGGATGGCGGGCATCCAGGTGGGTGGACCGGCCAACCCCTGAGGCCGGGGCCGGGCCGGGCCCGCTACCTGACGGCCGCGTCGTCCGTTGAGCCCACCAGGGGCGGCGTCCGTGCCGCGCCGGGTGGGCTTTCGGCGCCGCGGGCGCCTTCGGCTCCGGCGAGGATTCGGCGAGGAGGGGCGGATGGACCGACTGCCACCGCTCGTGGACCAGCACAGCCACGGCGCGCTCCACGGGGACCTGGGGCTCGGCGCCTTCGAGGCGCATCTGGCCGCCGCCTCGGGCGGCCACGGGCCAGCACCGGCCGGCACCACCTTCTTCGACAGCTGGACCGGCCTCGGCGTACGCCGCTGGTGCCCGCCCCTGCTGGGCCTGGAGGCGCACTGCTCGCCCGCCCGCTATCTGGCCCGCAGGCGGGAGCTGGGCGCCTTCCACGCGAGCCGTCTGCTGCTGCGCGGCGCCGGTATCGGAACGTTCCTGCTGGAGACCGGCGCCCCCAGCGAGCTGACCACGGCCGGTGAGCTGGCCGCCGCCGCGGAGGCGGGCGCCCACGAGGTCGTACGGCTCGAACCGCTCGCCGAGCAGATCGCGGACACCTCCGGCAGCGTCGGCTCCTTCGTCGGCTACACGGCGGAAGCGATCTACGCGGCCGCCCAGGACGCCACCGCCTTCGCCTCCGGTGCCCCCTTCTGCGAGGGGCGCGCCCCCGAGGCGGCCGAGGTGCGGCGCGCGGCCGAACGGTGGCTGCAGGGCCGCAGGCCGGGGGAGCGGCTGACCGAGCCGTCGCTGCTGCGGCACCTGCTGTGGAGCGCGGTCGCCACCGGCGTACCCGTACAGCTGCACGGTCCCGACCCGCTGCCGCTGGCGGGATTCTTGCAGGCCACCACCGGTATCGGTACGGACCTGGTGCTGCTGCCCCGGCCGCCGCACCACCGCCGTGCGGCGCAGCTGGCCGCGGTCCATCCGCACGTCTACGCGGACGCCGGGCCGGACCCTGAGGAAACGCTCAGGCAGGCCCCGTTCGGCAAGCTGATGTTCTCCACAGGGGCACGGGCGCTGCCCGAGCTGTACGTGACGGGCGCGCGCTTCTTCGTACGGGCCGTCGAGCGGGTCGTACGGGAGTGGGCGGAGGAGGGCATGTGCGCGCGGGCGGACGCGGGGCGGATCGCCGCCATGGTCGCGTCCGGGACCGCGCGCCGTGTCTACCGGCTGGAGGAGGAGGTGCCGGCGGCCGGCTGAGGTGCGGTGGGGGCGGGCACCTCAGCGCTCGCGGCCGCGGCGGTGCCGACGCCGTCGGCGGGGGAGTCGCCCGTACCGGCCGGTACGGGGCCGCGGTCGCGCAGCGCCAGGTAGATGCGCAGCACGCAGATCCACACCAGCGTCGAGACGAGCATGTGCAGGCCGACGACGATCTCCGGCAGGCCCGCGAAGTACTGGACGTAGCCGATGACGCCCTGGAGCAGGATGCAGCCGAACAGCTCCAGCATCATGCGGCGCGGCGCGGCCGGTGCCTTGACGGCGCGCAGCGTGAACCACAGGGCCACCGAGAGACCGACGACGATGTAGACGAAGTCGACGTGCAGCTGGGTGATCTCGTGCCAGTCCACCGGGATGCGGTGGACCTTCTTGGCGTCGCCCGCGTGCGGTCCGGCGCCGGTGACGACCGTGCCGATGACGGTGAGCGCGCCGGTCGCCAGGACCAGCAGCCCGGCGAGCTGGCGCACCGGCCGCGCGACCAGGTCGCGTGGTGCCTCGTCGCCCTCTGCGGCCCGCCGCCAGGCCAGCACGGAGACCGTGAGCAGGGCGGTGGTGAGGAGGAAGTGCGCGGCGACGAGGTACGGGTTCAGGCCGGTCAGGACGACGATGCCGCCCCAGACGGCGTTGCCCATGACGATCCAGAACATCGCCCAGCCGAGCCGGGTGAGCGAGCGGCGCCGGGGCGCGCGCGCCCGCGCCGCGATGATGAACACGCCGATGAACGCGCACAGCACGTACGTCAGCAGACGGTTGCCGAACTCGATGAGGCCGTTGATGCCCATCGCGGAGGTCGGCGTCAGGCTGTCCGGGGTGCACTTGGGCCAGGTCGAGCAGCCCAGCCCGGACTGGGTGAGCCGGACGGCGCCGCCGGTCACGACGATGACGACGGACATCACGACGGTGGCCAGCGCGGCCCGCCGTACGAAGGCGGCGCTGGGCTGCCAGCGGCGCGCGATCAGCTCAAAGGGGTTCCACGTGTTCGGCACGCAGCCATCGTAGGCGGCGGCTTGTGCAAAGTTTCACGAGGGGGTGGGCAACGCGCGGGCCTCTTACGCAACCGCAGGTCACACCCGTTCCCGACGGCCTGCTCCCAGCAGCCACTCCCTCGGAAGTGCCGCTACTCCCAGCGGAAGAACCTGGCCGCCGCGCCCAGCCCGAGCACCGCCCACACCGCGAGAATGCCCAGGTCGGCCCACGGCACGCCCGCGCCGTGCTGGAGAACGTCCCGCAGGCCGTCCGACAGAGCGGAGATCGGCAGCAGCCCGAGCACCGACTGCGCCGCGTCCGGGAACTTGTCCAGCGGCACGATCACGCCGCCGCCCACCAGCAGCAGCAGGAAGACGAGGTTGGCCGCCGCCAGGGTCGCCTCTGCCTTGAGCGTGCCCGCCATCAGCAGGCCGAGGCCGGAGAACGCCGCCGTGCCGAGGACGAGCAGCAGCACCACCGACAGCGGATTGCCGTGCGGGGACCAGCCCAGCGCGAACGCGATCACCGTCAGCAGTACGACCTGGAGGATCTCGGTCACCAGCACCGAACAGGTCTTCGCCGTCATCAGCGCCCAGCGCGGCAGCGGCGAAGCGGCCAGCCGCTTCAGGACCCCGTACCGGCGCTCGAAGCCGGTCGCGATGGCCTGCCCGGTGAAGGCGGTGGACAGCACGGCCAGCGCCAGGATGCCGGGTGTCAGGAAGTCGACGGCCTTGCCCTCGCCCGTGTCGACGATGTCGACGGCGGAGAACAGCACCAGCAGCAGCGTCGGAATGACGACGGTCAGCAGCAGCTGCTCGCCGTTGCGCAGCAGCATCTTCGTTTCGAGGAGGGCCTGCGCGCGGATCATCCGGGGCAGCGGCGCCGCGCCGGGCCGGGGGCGAAGGTGCCGGCGGTGCCGGCCGCGCCGCCCCCGTCCGTCGTGCCGGTGGCGGTCATGAACGCAGCTCCTTGCCGGTCAGTTCGAGGAAGACGTCCTCCAGGGTGTGCCGCTCGACCGCTATGGCGTCCGGCAGCACGCCGTGCTGCGCGCACCAGGAGGCGACGGTCGCCAGCAGCTGCGGATCGATCGTGCCCGTCACCCGGTACGTGCCGGGCGTCAGCTCGGCCGCGGCGCTCTCCGCCGGCAGCGCCTTGAGCAGCGCGTTCAGGTCGAGGCCGGGCCGCCCGGTGAAGCGCAGGGTGTTCTCGGCGCCGCCCTTGCACAGCTCCTCGGGGCTGCCCTGGGCGATCACCCGCCCGCCGTCGATGATCGCGACGTCGTCGGCGAGCTGCTCGGCCTCGTCCATGAAGTGGGTGGTCAGTACGGTGCTGACGCCGTCGGCGCGCAGTTCCCGTACGAGGTCCCAGGTCGCGTGCCGGGCCTGCGGGTCCAGCCCGGCCGTCGGCTCGTCCAGGAAGACCAGCTCGGGGCGGCCCACGACGGCCATGGCCAGCGCGAGCCGCTGCTGCTGGCCGCCGGACAGCCGCCGGTAGTTCGTACGGCCGCAGCTGCCCAGACCCAGCCGGTCCATCAGCAGGTCCACGTCGACGGGGTGCGCGTGCAGGCCGGCGGTGTGCCGCAGCATCTCCTCCGCCCGGGCGCCCGCGTAGACGCCGCCGGACTGGAGCATCACGCCGATACGGGGCCGTAGCGCCGCGGCGTCGGCGACCGGGTCCAGGCCCAGGACGCGGACGGTGCCCGCGTCGGGGCGGCGGTAGCCCTCGCAGATCTCGACGGTGGTGGTCTTCCCGGCGCCGTTGGGCCCGAGGACGGCGGTGACCGAGCCCGCCTCCACCCTGAGGTCGAGACCGTCCACCGCGGTCTTGGTCCCGTACCGCTTGACCAGGCCGGTGATCTCGACGGCAGGCGGACGGCCGGGGGCCCGGGGGTGTCCCCGGAGGAGGCGCTGCGCATGACCGGCAGTCTACGAAGCGCGCGGGTGTCCGCAGGAGCGGGGGCGAAAAGGTGCGGGCTCCTGCCGGATCGGGAACCGGAAAAGACGGACCGGCGCGACAAAAAGTACGGACTCCTTCGGGTGGGGGAGCGGGGCGGCCCCTGCGGGGTGTAGATCATCCGGGCTCCGGGCCAGGGGTGCCGAGTGGCCCTCCGGCTGCCGTCGGAACCGGCGAACCCGCAGGTCACGGGGTGGTCGGCACACTCGTACGAAGCCCGGACCGGTGCGGCAATTAGGTGACCCTAAGTGATCGAGGCCACCGGTCCGTGATCCCGCCGAGGGTTGTCTCGGCCTGGGGAATTACGCAACAATGGCGTTGTGAAATACGCGAGCGAGGAACAGGAAGGCACCGCGGCCCGCCCGGCCGGCGGGCCGGATCGCCCTGCGCCCGCACGCTCGGCGCGGTCCGCCTCCGGTGCCGCGCCGCACCATGACGAACAGCAGGGCACGCGCAACGACGAACAGCAGGGCACACGCAACCGCGTCGCGCGTTCCATCCTCGACCACGGTCCGTCCACCGCGGCCGAGCTGGCCCTCAGGCTGGAGCTGACCCAGGCGGCCGTCCGCCGCCACCTCGACACCCTCGTCGCGGAGAACGTGGTCGAGCCCCGCGAGAAGCGCGTCTACGGCGCGCGCACCCGCGGCCGCCCGGCCAAGGTCTTCGCGCTCACCGACTGCGGCCGGGACGCCTTCGACCAGTCCTACGACCAGCTCGCCGCCGACGCGCTGCGCTGGATCGCGGAGAGCGCGGGCGGCGGTGAGCTGGGCGAGGCCGCGATCGCGGCGTTCGCCCGCGCCCGCTTCGCCGCGCTGGCCGAGGGCTACCGCGCGAGCGTGGAGTCCGCGTCCCCCGAAGGACGTACGCAGGCGCTTGCCGAGGCGTTGACCGCGGACGGGTACGCTGCTACGGCACGCAGCGCGCCCAGTCATCAGCTGGGTGAACAGCTCTGCCAGCACCACTGCCCGGTCGCCCATGTCGCCGAGCAGTTCCCGCAGCTGTGCGAGGCGGAGACCGAGGTCTTCTCCCGCCTGCTGGGGACCCACGTGCAGCGTCTTGCCACCATCGCCCACGGCGACGGTGTCTGCACGACCTTCGTCCCGAAGGGCCGCGAGGCCGCCGGCAAGACCGCCCACCGCACCACCAAGACCACCAATGCTTCTGCAAGCACGGCCGGGAGGAACCCCGCATGACTCTCCCCACGGAGACTGCTCACCCTGAGCTTGAGGGCCTGGGCACGTACGAATACGGCTGGGCCGACTCCGACGTGGCCGGCGCTTCCGCCAAGCGCGGCCTGTCCGAGGAGGTCGTCCGCGACATCTCGGGCAAGAAGAACGAGCCCGAGTGGATGCTCAAGCTCCGCCTCAAGGGCCTGAAGCTCTTCGACAAGAAGCCCATGCCGAACTGGGGCTCGGACCTGTCGGGCATCGACTTCGACAACATCAAGTACTTCGTGCGCTCCACGGAGCAGCAGGCCGCCTCCTGGGAGGACCTGCCCGAGGACATCAAGAACACCTACGACAAGCTGGGCATCCCGGAGGCGGAGAAGCAGCGGCTGGTCGCGGGTGTGGCCGCGCAGTACGAGTCCGAGGTGGTCTACCACCAGATCCGTGAGGACCTGGAGCAGCAGGGCGTCCTCTTCCTGGACACCGACACCGCGCTCAAGGAGCACCCGGAGCTCTTTCAGGAGTACTTCGGCACGGTCATCCCGGTCGGCGACAACAAGTTCGCCTCGCTGAACAGCGCGGTGTGGTCCGGCGGCTCGTTCATCTACGTCCCCAAGGGCGTGCACGTGGACATCCCGCTCCAGGCGTACTTCCGCATCAACACCGAGAACATGGGTCAGTTCGAGCGGACGCTGATCATCGTCGACGAGGACGCCTACGTCCACTACGTCGAGGGCTGCACCGCCCCGATCTACAAGTCCGACTCGCTGCACTCCGCGGTCGTCGAGATCATCGTGAAGAAGGGCGGCCGCTGCCGCTACACGACGATCCAGAACTGGTCGAACAACGTCTACAACCTGGTCACCAAGCGCGCCGTCGCCTACGAGGGCGCGACCATGGAGTGGGTCGACGGCAACATCGGCTCCAAGGTCACGATGAAGTACCCGGCCGTCTACCTGATGGGCGAGCACGCCAAGGGCGAGACCCTGTCCATCGCCTTCGCGGGCGAGGGCCAGCACCAGGACGCGGGCGCCAAGATGGTCCACATGGCTCCCCGTACGTCCTCCAACATCGTCTCCAAGTCGGTGGCGCGGGGCGGCGGCCGTACGTCCTACCGCGGTCTGATCGAGATCGGCGAGGGCGCCGAGGGCTCCAAGTCCAACGTGCTCTGCGACGCCCTGCTCGTCGACACCATCTCCCGCTCGGACACCTACCCGTACGTGGACGTCCGCGAGGACGACGTCACGATGGGCCACGAGGCGACCGTCTCCAAGGTCAGCGACGACCAGCTCTTCTACCTGATGGCGCGCGGCCTGTCCGAGGACGAGGCGATGGCGATGATCGTGCGCGGCTTCGTCGAGCCGATCGCCCGCGAGCTGCCGATGGAGTACGCGCTGGAGCTGAACCGGCTGATCGAGCTGCAGATGGAAGGCGCGGTCGGCTGACGCCCCCGCCCACGCAGCGACTGATTTCTCACGAGGAAGAGAGCACGACGACAGCCATGGCTGAGGCTCACAACGCCCCCACTCTCGGCTCCGCTCGAGCGGGGGACCCCACCGGCGGGTTCCACCACCACCGGCTCGATCGCGGTGGCCGCCGAGTCCACCGTCGCCACCCGGATGAGCGCCCCGCCGTCCTACGACGTGGCGGACTTCCCGGTGCCGCACGGCCGCGAGGAGGAGTGGCGCTTCACCCCCTCGCGCGCCTGAAGGGCCTGCACGACGGCACCGCCGTCGCGTCCGGCGCCGACCTGAAGATCGACATCACGGCGCCCGAGGGCGTCACCCACGAGCTCGTCGAGCGCGGCGACCCGCGGGTCGGCAAGGCCGGCAAGCCCGTCGACCGGATCGCCGCCCAGGCGTACAGCTCCTTCGAGAAGGCGTCCGTCATCACGGTGCCCAAGGAGACGGTGCTCACCGAGCCGATCCGCATCGCGGTGCACGGCGAGGGCGGCACGGCCTACGGCCACCAGGTGATCGAGCTGGGCGCGTTCGCCGAGGCCGTCGTCGTGATCGACCACACCGGCGACGCCACGCTCGCCGCCAACGTCGACTACCTGATCGGCGACGGCGCCAAGCTGACCGTCGTCTCCGTGCAGGACTGGGACGACACCGCCGTCCACGTCGGCCAGCACAACGCGCTGGTCGGCCGGGACGCCGGCTTCAAGTCCGTGGTCGTCACTTTCGGCGGCGACCTGGTCCGGCTGCACCCGCGGGTCACCTACGCGGCCCCCGGCGGCGAGGCCGAGTTCTACGGCCTGTACTTCACCGACAACGGCCAGCACCAGGAGCACCGCCTCTTCGTCGACCACGAGGCGGCCAACTGCCGCTCCAACGTCGTCTACAAGGGCGCCCTCCAGGGCCAGGACGCGCACGCCGTCTGGATCGGCGACGTGCTCATCCGGGCCGCCGCCACCGGCACGGACACCTACGAGCTCAACCGCAACCTGGTGCTGACCGACGGCGCCCGGGTCGACTCGGTGCCCAACCTGGAGATCGAGACCGGCGAGATCGTCGGCGCCGGCCACGCCTCGGCGACCGGCCGCTTCGACGACGAGCAGCTGTTCTACCTGATGGCCCGCGGCATCCCGGCCGACGAGGCCCGCCGGCTGGTCGTCCGCGGCTTCTTCACCGAGCTCGTCCAGCAGATCGGCCTGCCGGACGTCGAGGAGCGCCTGATCACCAAGATCGAGGCCGAGCTGGAAGCATCGGTGGCATGAGCCCGGCCTACGTACGCGCCTGCGGGCTGGCCGACCTGGAGGAGGGCAGCCCCAAGCGCGTCGAGATCGACGGCGTGCCGGTCTCCCTCGTCCGTACCGAGGGGGAGGTGTTCGCGATCAACGACATCTGCTCGCACGCGAACGTCTCCCTGTCCGAGGGCGAGGTGGACGACTGCGCGATCGAGTGCTGGCTGCACGGCTCCAGCTTCGACCTGCGCACCGGCAAGCCGTCCGGGCTCCCCGCCACGCAGCCCGTCCCCGTATACCCCGTAAAGATCGAAGGAGAGGGCACGGACGCTTCCGTGCTCGTCTCCGTCACCCAGGAGTCCTGAGTCCCCATGGCAACGCTTGAGATCCACGACCTGCACGTCTCCGTCGAGGCCGAAGGCGGCCCGCGCGAGATCCTGAAGGGCGTCGACCTGACCGTGAAGCAGGGCGAGACGCACGCCATCATGGGCCCCAACGGCTCCGGCAAGTCCACCCTCGCCTACTCGCTGGCGGGTCACCCCAAGTACACGATCACCAGCGGCACCGTCACCCTCGACGGCGAGGACGTCCTGGAGATGTCCGTCGACGAGCGCGCCCGCGCCGGCGTCTTCCTCGCCATGCAGTACCCGGTCGAGGTCCCCGGCGTCTCGGTCTCCAACTTCCTGCGTACCTCCGCCACCGCCATCCGCGGCGAGGCCCCCAAGCTGCGTACGTGGGTCAAGGAGGTCAAGGAGGCCATGGAGCGGCTGTCCATGGACCCGGCCTTCGCCGAGCGCAACGTCAACGAGGGCTTCTCCGGCGGTGAGAAGAAGCGCCACGAGATCCTCCAGCTGGAGCTGCTCAAGCCGAAGATCGCGATCCTCGACGAGACCGACTCCGGCCTGGACGTCGACGCGCTGCGCGTCGTCTCCGAGGGCGTCAACCGCGTCCGCGAGGGCGGTGACGTGGGCACCCTGCTGATCACCCACTACACCCGGATCCTCCGGTACATCAAGCCCGACCACGTGCATGTCTTCGCCAACGGCCGGATCGCCGAGTCCGGCGGCCCGGAGCTGGCGGACAAGCTGGAGGCCGAGGGCTACGAGGAGTACGTGAAGGGTGGCGCAACCGCGTGACAAAGCTGCCGGGCCTCCTCGACACAGAGGCGATCCGCAAGGACTTCCCCATCCTGGAGCGACGGATCCACGACGGGAAGAAGGTCGTGTATCTGGACAACGCGGCGACCTCCCAGAAGCCCCGCCAGGTGCTTGACGCGCTGAACGGGTACTACGAGCGCTACAACGCCAACGTCCACCGCGGCGTGCACGTGCTCGCCGAGGAGGCCACGGCGCTGTACGAGGGCGCGCGCGACAAGGTCGCCGCGTTCATCAACGCGCCGAGCCGCGACGAGGTGATCTTCACCAAGAACGCCTCCGAGTCGCTGAACCTCGTGGCCAACATGCTCGGCTGGGCGGACGAGCCGTACCGGGTCGACCACGACACCGAGATCGTCATCACCGAGATGGAGCACCACTCCAACATCGTGCCGTGGCAGCTGCTCTCGCAGCGCACCGGCGCGAAGCTGAAGTGGTTCGGGCTGACCGACGACGGCCGGCTCGACCTGGACACGATCGACGAGGTCATCACCGACCGCACGAAGATCGTCTCCTTCACGCTCGTCTCCAACCTGCTGGGCACCGTCAACCCGGTCGAGGCGATCATCCGCCGCGCCCAGGAGGTCGGCGCGCTGGTCTGCATCGACGCCTCGCAGGCCGCCCCGCACATGCCGCTGGACGTCCAGGCGCTCCAGGCGGACTTCGTGGCCTTCACCGGCCACAAGATGTGCGGTCCGACCGGCATCGGCGTCCTGTGGGGCCGCCAGGAACTCCTGGAGGACCTTCCGCCGTTCCTCGGCGGCGGCGAGATGATCGAGACCGTGTCCATGCACTCCTCGACCTACGCCCCCGCGCCCCACAAGTTCGAGGCGGGCACGCCCCCGATCGCGCAGGCCGTCGGCCTCGGCGCGGCCGTGGACTACCTCACCTCGATCGGCATGGAGAACATCGCCGCGCACGAGCACGCGATCACCGAGTACGCCGTCCAGCGGCTGCTGGAGGTCCCGGACCTGCGCATCATCGGCCCGGCCACGGCCGAGGACCGCGGCGCGACGATCTCCTTCACGCTCGGCGACATCCACCCGCACGACGTGGGCCAGGTCCTGGACGAGCAGGGCATCGCGGTCCGGGTCGGCCACCACTGCGCGCGGCCGGTCTGCCTGCGGTACGGAATTCCCGCGACCACGCGGGCGTCTTTCTACCTGTACTCCACTCCGGCCGAGGTCGACGCCCTCGTCGAGGGGCTGGAGCACGTCCGCAACTTCTTCGGATGAGGACGAGGACTGACTGAAGCCGTGAAGCTGGATTCCATGTACCAGGACGTCATCCTGGACCATTACAAGCACCCGCACGGGCGCGGTCTTCGGGACGGCGACGCCGAGGTGCACCACACCAACCCGACCTGCGGTGACGAGATCACCCTGCGCGTACGGCTCAACGGTGCGACCGTGGAAGACGTGTCGTACGAGGGCCAGGGCTGTTCCATCAGCCAGGCCAGCGCGTCCGTGCTCAACGACCTGCTGGTCGGCAAGGAGCTGGGCGAGGCGCAGAAGATCCAGGAGACCTTCCTGGAGCTGATGCAGTCCCGCGGCCAGCTGGAGCCGGACGACGCGATGGAGGAGGTGCTGGAGGACGCCGTCGCGTTCGCCGGCGTCTCGAAGTACCCGGCCCGCGTCAAGTGCGCCCTGCTGAGCTGGATGGCTTGGAAGGACGCCACCGCCAAGGCCCTCTCCGAGGAGGCGAAAACCGCATGACCGACAACGCAGTGACCACCAAGCCGGCCTCGGAGGAAGAGGTCCGCGAGGCCCTCTACGACGTCGTCGACCCCGAGCTGGGCATCGACGTCGTCAACCTGGGCCTGATCTACGGCATCCACGTGGACGACGCCAACATCGCCACCATCGACATGACGCTCACCTCGGCGGCCTGCCCGCTGACCGACGTCATCGAGGACCAGGCGAAGTCCGCCACGGACGGCATCGTCAACGAGCTGAAGATCAACTGGGTCTGGATGCCGCCGTGGGGCCCGGACAAGATCACCGATGATGGGCGTGAGCAGCTGCGGGCGCTCGGGTTCAACGTCTGATCTCTTCCGTTCCCCCAAGGAACATTTCGCGGCTGTGCCCGCCGGGATTTCTCCGGCGGGCACAGCCGTTTTCGGGTCCCGGGCGCACGGCAGAAATCGCGATATGTGCCCCGGAAAGATTTCCTCCGGTATGCCATCCCGGATGGCCCCCGCCCTGCCGGTGCGAACGACCGGAACAATGCTTACTTCCGCGCTCCTCGGCTGTAATGCTCGTCGGCGTTCCGCACCCTTCGGCACCGGCCGGAGGGTGTCTTCGTCGCAGGGGAAGGACGCACCATGAAGAGAACCGGGCGATTAGCGACGCGTGCTGCCGTGGTGATCGCGGGGGTCGCCATAGCAGCGGGGTCCACCACCGCCTTCGCGGACATGGACCGCTACACCTCGGGTGCCCACTCGTGGCGCACGGGTGGCGGGAAGCAGGTCGGACTGCAGGACACCAAGGGAGACGGCAACTCCGTAAAGGCCGAGTACAACCGCAACCGGCCCAGCAACTCGCTGTACACCCTGTGGAACCACAGCGGTCGAGGCACCAAGGTGTACAGCAACAAGGGCGGCACGGTGTGGGACATGCGCGTCTGCACGGAGATCGACAAATGGCCGGACGACTGCTCCAACTGGTGGAGCGACGACCACTGAGCCGTAACGGCCTGCTCTGACAGAGCGCTGCCCGGGATCTTCTCCGCCCGGGCAGCGCGTTGCCGATTTTTCTCCGAAAGGCGGGCGGCGTGACGGAAGCGTTGTTGCCCCTGGACATTCATGCGCTGCGGTACGAAGTGGGGGCCGGCGCTTGTTCGAAGGGCTCGGACTCGCGGTGCGCGCCGGCGAATCGGTGGCCGTCATGGGGCCGTCCGGATCCGGGAAGAGCACGCTTCTCTCCGTCGTCCTGGGGCTGGTCCGGCCTGATGCGGGAACGGTTTCCGTAGCGGGACACGATGTGGCGCGATTACGGGGCCGCCATCTGGCGGAGCACCGGCGGAAGCACATAGGCATGATCTTCCAATTCGGAGAATTGCTGCCGGAACTCACTCCCGTGGAAAATGTCGCCCTGCCCGCCCTGCTGGACGGCGCGGACCGGGACCGCGCCTATGCCGACGGCCGGAAACTCCTGGACGAACTGGGCGTGCCCGCCGCCGGCACGGCGACCGGTGACCTGTCCGGCGGCGAGCGGCAGCGGGTCGCCGTGGCGCGGGCTCTGATCGGGAGTCCGTCGCTGCTCCTCGCGGACGAACCCACCGGCGCGCTCGACGCGGAGACACGTGACCACGTGGCCGGGACGCTGTTCGCCGTACCGGCCTCACGTCAGTGCGGGCTGCTCGTCGTGACACACGACCCCTCGGTGGCGGGCCGGGCCGACCGGGTCATGCACTTGGAACAAGGTGCCCTCGCGGGTGCGCGGTGAAGCGCGGCCGGATGCGCCACATGCTGCGCATCGGCCGGGCGGCGGGGCGGTCCGCCGAAGGCGGCCGAGCGCGCTTCTGGGCCCTGCTGGCCGCTACGGCGGTCCTCGCCGTGACGCTCTGCTCGTCAGCCGCCACGGCTGCGACGTGGGAGGGCCGCGAACAGCGGGGGCCGCGCGCGTCCCGACCTTCGCCGAGCAGGGCGACCGGCCTTCGGCTCTCTGGAGCCGCTACTGGGACGGCTACCAAGGGCGCCAGTTCACCGTGGTCGTCATCGCTCCTCTCACCGAGGACGCGCCGCTGCCGCCCGGAGTCGCACGATGGCCGGGCCCCGGTGAGGTGTTCCTGTCACCGGCGTTGGCCGACGGACCCGCGAGCGAGGGCTTCCCCGCCGCTACGGTACCCAGGTCGGCACCATCTCGGCCGAAGGGCTGGCATCGCCCGGCGAACGGCTGGCCTACGTGCGCCCCACCACGGCCATGCTCGGTACCGCACAGATGGAGAAGATCGTCGGGTACGGAGGCCCCGGCCCCGTCTTCGGCGACCTGCGGGTGGTCGGGCCACGGTCGTCCATGCTGGCCGTCATCGGCGTACTGCTCGGCCTCCCCGCCCTGGGGCTGGCGGCAGCGGCGGCCAGAATGGGTGCCGCCGGAAGAGACCGCCGCGACGCACTGCTGCGCACTCTCGGCGCCGGCCGGACGGCACGCGCATGGATGGACATCGGCGCCGCCGTCCGGCCCGTGTGCGTCGGCGCCTCAGTCGCGGCCCTCCTCACCGTTCCGTTCCTGCTGACAGACATCGAACTGCCCTGGATCGACTACACGTTGTACGCTCCGGACCTGCGACGGGTCGGCGGGACCCTGGCGGTCGCCGTGGCGGCCTCCGCCGTGGGGATGCTCGGCCTGATCCTCCTGCTGCGTCCGGCCGCCGCGCGCAAGGGAATGTCCACCACACCCCGTGCGGCGGGCAGCGGACTGCTGCGACTGCTGGCTCTGGGCTCCTGCCCGGCCTTCCTCGTCCTGGCCCTGACATCGAAGAGTTTTGGAGCACAACGCTCGGCCGCCGCCTACCTGTTCGCGGTCGTCGGCGTGTGGGCCACCCTCCCCTGGGTGATCGGCTGGATCGCTTCGCGCGTCAGCGGCAGGGCATCGAGATCACCGCACCCCGGCGGCGACCCGGCACGCCTGATAGCCGCCCGCACCACCGCGGCCCGCCCCGGCACGGTGGTGCGTCTGGTGGCCGCCATGGTCATCGCCATCGGAGTCGTCGGACAGACACAGATCATCACCAGCCTGCTGTTCGCCCGCTCCGGTGACGAGGAACAGCTGAAGTCCGCACAAGGGCAGACCATGGCGCTCGTGCAGACGTCGGCCGTGCGGCTCACGGACGCGTTCACCGCCGCGCTTCCCGCCGGGGCGCACGCCGTCGCCGTCAGCGCGGGAGACATCCGGCCGGACGGTTCCAGCGGCAGCCGGATTCTCCAGGGGCCGTGCGACAGCCTTCGCGCACTACGGCTGCCGTGCCCTGCCGCCGGAGAGGAGGCGCACGTACCGTACGGCGACCTCGACCAGCGCCTGCGCGTGTCCGGCTACCAGAGTTTCGGCCCGACGCCCGCCATCGTCCGTACCGGGCCGGTCGTCGCCGTCAACCGGCCCGAGGGGCTACAGGCCGTCCTGTTCACCGACAGCGACGAGCCCATGGACATCCCGGCCGTCAAACGTGCCGCGCACCTCCACTTGAGTGTGAAAGCCCTCGCCGAACCCGTGGCCGAGGACGGAGTGAAGTCCTTCACTGTCGGATACCAGTCCCGCTGGATCCCCTTCCTCGGCACCATCGGCACGGTCGTCCTGCTCACCGCCATGGCGCTCGCGTCCCTCTCGGAATTCCTGCGCTTCTCGCAGACCCTCGCCCCGCTCACCGTGCTCACCGGCCGGAGCAGGATCTTCCACACGACGGCTTTCTGGTGCCTGGGAGCCCCGCTCCTGGGCGCGGGCGCGGTCGGCGCCGCCGCTCACGTCGTCCTGGTCCAGCCCGTCACGGGAGGAGAAGGCGGCGCGACCCTGTCCTGGAACCTCGTCACGGCCGTCCTGCTGGCCACGGCACTCCTGGCCGCCGCGGCAACGGCTGCCGGTGGTGCCACGGCCGCGCGCCGCGCGCAGATGTGGCGACCTCGCGCCGACTGATCAGGAGCGGCTGTGCCCCCGGGGTTCTCCGGCGGGCACAGCCGTTTCCGCGTCTACTTGCTCGCCGCCCGGAACACCTCGGTCATCTGCATGGCGGTGACGATGTTGATACGGCCGGTCTCGATGAGGTGCGCGGGCGCGCCCAGCCCGGCCACCGGGTGCGGGTCCAGCCGGAGGCTGGGGAACTGGATGCCGACGGCTCGGGCGGCCTCGCCGAGGTCACACATGATTTCGCGGGCGGTTTCGGCGGGGGAGAGGTTCTCGTAGGGGTGGGACATGCGCTGTACCTCCGTAGGGGGCGGGTGGTTGTTTCCGCTTACAGAGTGGAGTCGCGCGAGTACGCTCGCCAGCAGGTGACGCGTGACAGCGCACGGGTCACGCAAGGGGGTAAGTGCATGGCTGGTCGTCGTATTCCGAAGTCGCGTACGGCGTACGGAGAGGAATTGCGAGAGCGGCGGGAGGCGGCCGGTCTGACGCAGGAAAAGCTGAGCGAGCGCGCCGTGATGTCGCGCACTCACATCGCCCACATCGAAGCGGGTAGGCGAAAGCCGGCTCCGGACGACGCACGGCGTCTGGATCAAGTGCTGGACACGGGTGGGGTGTTTGAGCGGTTCCTGCCGGCGTTGGACACTCGGACTTTGGCTGAGCACTTCGAACAGGTGGCAGATTTTGAGCAACAGGCAACGGTGATCCGCGAGTACGGGGCCACGTTGGTGCCGGGCTTGCTTCAGACGGAGGCGTATGCGCGCGCAGTGTTCCGTGCCTACTACCCGCCGAAGAGCGCCGAGGAATGTGACGGCCTGCTCGTCACGCGGCTGGAGCGGTCGGAAATCCTGGCCGATCCGGTGTCTCCCGTTTTCTGGGTGGTGCTCGACGAGGCAGTTGTGCGAAGGCCGGTCGGTGGGCCCGGAGTGATGGCGGCGCAGTTGCGGCACATCACCGAACTGGGAGAGCGCGAGCGAATTCGCCTTCACGTTCTGCCTTTTTCGGCCGGAGCTCACTCGTTGCTGGAGAGCGGCTTGATGCTCATGTGGTTCGATGACGCACCTCCTATCGCCTACGTGGAGGGCCTGCACTCCGGCACGGTGCATGACGATCCGACGGTAGTTCTGGACAGTCAGGCGGCCTACTATCGGGTCTTGGGCGACGCGCAGTCGCACGAGGAGTCGTTGAGCCTGCTCAGGGCAGTCGCGGAGGGCTACGAACATGAACGGCAGCAGTAACGACCTCGCGGGGTGGCGCAAGTCCACTTACAGCGGGGGCAGTGGGGGTAACTGCCTTGAAGTGTGGGATGGGATATCCGGGCTGATCCCGGTACGGGACTCCAAAGATCCGCACGGCCCAGCGCTGATCTTCCCCCACACCGCGTTCGCGGCCTTCGTCAGCGCCCTCAACCGCGGGGACTTCTCCGCCTGATCGCCCGTCCAACCCCTGACACGGCCATGCCCGCCCGGCACACTGGCGGACATGGCCGTTTCTCTGTACCAACTCTCCATCGACGCGCACGACCTGAAGGGGCTCGCCACCTTCTGGGCCCAGGTGCTGGACTGGCGCATCGTGTACGAGGACGAGGAAGAAGTGATCATCGCGGTGGACGAGAACGCACTGCCGGGCATCGGTTTCCTCGCCGTACCGGAGGCGAAGGCGGTCAAGAACCGGCTGCACATCGAACTCTCGCCGGACGACCAGGCCGCCGAGGTCGAGCGGATCATCGGGCTCGGGGCGCGCCGGGTGGACTTGGGGCAGGGGGACGACGTGTCGTGGGTGGTGCTGGCGGATCCCGAGGGGAACGAGTTCTGCGTGCTGAGGCCGAAGAAGTCGTTGGTGGACTGACCGACGTCACCTGCCTGCCGGAGTTCTCTCGACCAGCGTCGTGAGGATCGACCGGGCATGTGTCCACAGCAGCGCCCCGCCGGCTCCCGGCACGACATGACGACGTGCGCCGGGTATACGTGCAGCGAGCAGAGCCCCGTGGTCGGGCGAATGGCTGGTGTCCTGCTCGCCGTACCAGATGTCGACCGGGACGTGGACCTCGGCGAGCGGGAAGGGCCACCGCCCCATCGCCAGGACCGTGTCGCGGGCGTACCCGGCGGTGCCTTGAGCGAATGCCTCGTCCAAGGCCCTGCGGTAACCGGCCGCGAAATCAGGGTCCTGATACACGGCGAGGTCGCACTGCGGGCTTCCGGCCATGACCATGTTCCACATCGCGTCCGCGGTGAAGCTCGCGAACAGCTCTTCGGCGCCGGCCGGATCGCGCGCGGTCCGCTCGACGAGGCTGCGCAGGCCCGGCTCCAGAACGGAGGCGAACTGCGGCGCGGCGACCTCGTCCGCACCGGAGACGACGGCCAGTGCCGAGGCGACCCCCGCCGCGGCGCAGGCGAGAGCGAACGGGGCACCTTGCGAGTTCCCGACCACAGCGGGGTGCCCCAGCCCGCGCAGCCGACAGAGGCGCCGGATGTCGTCGGCGAATTCGGAGAACGTGCGCCCGGGGGCGGGCGTCGAGGCGCCGAGTCCCGGACGGTCCACGGAGACGAGGCGCACTCCGAGCGCGTCGACAACGCCCGCGCCGAAGCCCAGCCACCGACTCGTAGCCGCACCCGGACACAACAGAGCGGGCACGCCGTCCGGCGGCCCCCACTCGGACCAGCCGAGCAACCGCCCGTCAGGCAGAGCGCTCTTGCCCAGCCGATCAGGTGCATCCACATATTCCGACATGATCAACATCATGGCCAGGAGCAGGGCGTCCCGCACCCGACTTTTCCCTTGTGTACGCCCGTACGCATCGTTGTGTACGATCGTACGTATGGTGTATCTGACGCTTGCCGGAGCGATCGTCTCCGAGATCCTCGCGACGACCGCGATGAAGTACAGCGACGGCTTCAGCAAGCTGTGGCCCTCGCTGGGGACCGTGCTGGGCTACATCGTCGCGTTCACGCTGCTCGCCAAGACGCTGAAGTCGATGGACGTCGGCACGGCGTACGCGATCTGGGCCGGGGCCGGAACGGCGGTGGTCGCCGCGATCGGGATGGTGTTCCTGGGGAGGCCGCGAGCGCCGCGCGGATCGTCGGGCTGCTGCTGGTGATCGCGGGGGTCGTCGTGCTGAATCTGGGCGGGGCGCACTGATGCCGCGCCGTTACGACCCGGACCGGCGGCAGCGGATCATCGACGCGGCGATCCGCGTGGTGGGCAGGCGGGGCATCGCCGGGCTCAGTCACCGTGCGGTGGCGGCCGAGGCGGACGTACCGCTGGGGTCCACCACGTACCACTTCGCCTCGCTGGACGATCTGCTGGTGGCGGCGTTGCGGCAGTCCAACGCGGAGTGGCTGGCCGGGATCGAGGAGTGGGAGCGGGGGTGGACCCCTCGGTTCCGCTCGCGGACGAGCTGACGAGGCTGGTCGAGGAGGAACTGCTGGGCGACGACCGGGCGCGGGTGGAGCTGGAGTACGAGCTGTATCTCGCGGCGCTGCGGCACGAGGTGGTGCGCCCGCTCGCGGCCGAGTGTGTCGACGACATGGTCGGACTGCTGCGGCGGCGGACCGGCGACGAGGGCACCGCGCGGGCGCTGGTGGGGCTGATCGACGGGCTGGTGTTGCAGTACTTGCTGACGGGGCGGGAGTTCGACCGGGCGGAGGTGCGGGACGCGGTGGCGCGGGTGATCGGGTGAGGCGGTGGCAGGGGATGGCTGCCGAGGCCGTCCGGGGCGCCGTTCCTTCGCCACTCAACTTGTGGCGTGTGTCCGTTCCCGTGTAGATCTTGTCCGTTAATGATCATCTGGGGGTTCGTGCGGCGCTTCGCGCCCGTAACCACCGGCGGTACGAGGCGAGCGAAACACGTGAAGAGAAAGGCCCGGGGCGCGGGCGAGCAGGCGGACGGTACCGAGAACTGGTACACCGGACCGGCCTGGCAGGACCGTGACGGGAAGGCCGCGCGGCGGCGGAAGCGGATACGTACCGGCGTGGCGGCGGTGATCGTCGCCGCTGGGGTGGTGACGTTCGCCGTGAACCCCGGGGACATCCGGTCGAAGCTGTCCGGCGTGGTCGGCGGCGACACCGTGGCCAAGCCCCTGCCGGCCGAGACCGCGGCGCCCGGCGCCGCGCCGGACGGCGAGGCGTTCCCCGCCACCCCCACCCTGAAAGAACCCTTCGCCGGCTCGCCCGCCGTACGGTACGCGGACGGCGTGGCGGGCATCGTGCCGCCGGAGGCCAAGGCCGTGGGGCGGTTGTCGAAGGACGAGGTCGCGGCGGTCCTGCGGCAGGCGAAGGAACTCCTGGTCGACGCCAACCTGAACCCGCGCACGCTGCGCGGCGAGCGGCCCGCGGCGGCGCTGGACCTCCTTGATCCGCTCCAGCCCGGAACGCGGCAGGACCTTGAAACCTGGCTGGCCGAGCCGGGCCGGGAGCACGACCCGTTGCGACTGTTCACCCGTTTCGACCCGCACGAGGTGCGGCCCGCCGGCGACGTCGTCAAGACGCGGGGGCGGATGACGTTCGAGGAGGGGCAGGACGGCGCGCTGGCGGTCCACGCCGACTACACCTTCGTCTACCCGGTCGTACGAGCCGCCCAGGGCGCCTCCGAGGTGACCCGTACGGTGGTCCGCCGGGTGGTGGACTTCGAGGTCAACGACCCCGAACGCTTCCAGGCGACGCCGGGCAAGCTGGCGCTGGCCCGCTTCGACTCCGACTTCGGCAACACCGCCTGCGAGGTGTACGACGGCTTCCTGCACCCGCAGTTCCCGGACAGCCGGTCGGGGTCCATGACGTCGGGGCCGACCGTCGATCCGTACGACCGCAGCAAGGAGCTGAGCGGGGACAAGAGCACCGGATGCGGCACGGTGAGCCGGATATAGGTGCCGGGCCGCGGCGGGCCAGGGGCCGGGCCCCGGGGACCCGGCCTGACTCCGCGTCCCGGCCCCGGGGGACCTGGCCTGGTCCCGCGTCCCGGCCCCCGGGACCGGTTCGCCTCCGCAGCCCTCTCCCGGTTAAGTTTTCGACATGACCGATGCTGCTACCTCCACCCCCTCCCGTACGACTGGCGCCGTCGCGGCCGGACTCGCGACCGTCACCACCGACGGCACCGTCCTCGACACCTGGTTCCCCGCGCCCGAGCTGGTGGCCGACCCCGGCCCCGCCGGGACCGAGCGGCTGACCGACGAGCGCGCCGTCGAGCTGCTCGGCGAGGCCGCGCCGAAGGCGGTCGGCCCGGACCCGCGCCGTGGGGTCGAGGTCGTGGCCGTCCGTACGGTCGTCTCCTCGCTGGACGACAAGCCGCTGGACGCGCACGACGTGTACCTGCGCCTGCACCTGCTCAGCCACCGGCTGGTCAAGCCGCACGGCCAGAGCCTGGAGGGCATGTTCGGCCTGCTGGCCAACGTCGCCTGGACCTCGATCGGCCCGGTGCCCGTCGACCGGCTGGAGACCGCGCGCCTGAACGCCCGCGCCGAGGGCCTGCACCTCCAGGTGACCAGCGTCGACAAGTTCCCGCGGATGACCGACTACGTCATGCCGACGGGCGTACGGATCGCCGACGCGGACCGCGTACGGCTCGGCGCGCACCTCGCCGCCGGCACCACCGTCATGCACGAGGGCTTCGTCAACTTCAACGCGGGCACCCTCGGCACCTCGATGGTCGAGGGCCGCATCTCCGCGGGCGTCCTCATCGGTGACGGCTCGGACATCGGCGGCGGTGCCTCCACCATGGGCACCCTGTCCGGCGGCGGCAAGCAGATCATCTCGATCGGCGAGCGCTGCCTGCTCGGCGCGGAGTCCGGCATCGGCATCGCGCTGGGCGACGAGTGCGTGGTCGAGGCAGGCCTGTACGTGACCGCGGGCACCCGCGTCACCATGCCCGACGGCCAGATCGTCAAGGCCGCCGAACTCTCCGGCGCCGACAACATCCTCTTCCGCCGCAACTCCACCACCGGCACCGTCGAGGCCCGCCCCAACAAGGCCAACTGGGGCGGCCTGAACGACGTACTGCACAGCCACAACTGATCGCCCTGGGCGGCCGCACGTCGCGGCCGCCTATTAGACCAACGCCCTGACCTGCTGCTGAGCTGTCGGCAATCGTCGGCGCTGGTTAACGTTGAGTGCCCTTCCGCGGCCTCAGGATGGCCGGGAAGGGCACTCGTGTGTCAGGGGGAAAGATGTGCCACATGGCAGTATCCAAATATGGATCAGGGGTTAGCGGCCGTTCTGGGTGCGGCAGTGGGCGTTGTTGGGGCCATGGGAGCGGCGACCGTGACCTACTTCGGCGTGCGGCATCAAGCGGCTGCCGCGGCGGCGGGTGAGCACCGTCGAGCTGTTAGGTCTGAGAGGGTCGAAGCGTTCTCCTCCTTCATCGAGTCAGTTCAGGGGGCGCACGACGCGCTCATCGATGCGCGTGTCGTTCTGCTGAATCTTGCTAGTGCAGCCGATGAGACGGAGCTGGTGGAGGAGGCGGAGTCCGCGCTGGAGCATCTGCAAGAGGCGAGGCCCGCGATTGGGGCTGCAGCCAAGTGGCAGGCCAGGATCCTCGTCCTGGGCCCTCAAGGCTTGGTCGAAAGCTCTCACAATGTGCTACAAGCCTTGCGTGGCCGTCTTTTCGTGCTGGCCGGCGTCATGCCTGGAATGAGCAGTGGGGTTGAGGACACGGGTGACTGGCGTGAGCGCGACGACGAACACAGACATTCCTGGGCAGCTTCCTTCGGAAGGTTCACGGCGCGGGCGGCGCATGCCTTAGAAGGTCGGGAGGTACCCCTGTCCTTGAGCGGATGAGGACGTGTGAGCCGCGCGTCAGCGTGCAGCTCTGGAGGAGCCTCCGGTTCTACGAAACGCCCCTGCTCTACATCACAAGCAGAACAGCCACACCCGAGCTCGCAGCTCCGCACCTGGCACCAGCGGCGCAAGACGGTATGCACAGCGGCCTGACGGGATCCTCCCACCGGTCCGCTGTTGTGCGCGGTGGGTTGGCTGTGGCCGGTATCGGACGGTGCCAATCGGAGCATTCCTGGGCACCATGGCGGGACGGAGTCCGACGACCAATCCGTACCGGGAGGCGTCATGAGGCTGGGTAAAGCGCTCGCTGTCGGTTTCGCGGAGGAGGACGTGGAGTGCGTGGAAGACGTGCCGTGCGCGGCGGAGACAGTCGTGGAGGCGGCGCTTCCTGACCAGGCGGCGGCCGGCGGCGTGCCGGAGCGGCGGGAGCCGGTGCCGGCCGGGCGATGAGGCTGCGGCTGCCTGAGGAGCGGCCCGCCACGCCGCCCGCGGGATTCAAGCTCGCGCATCCGGTGATCTCGCACGACGGGACGCGGGCCGGGTTCGCCGGGGTGTCGCTCGGTGGCGCGCTGCCGTACGGGTTCGTGGATGAGGCGCGCTGTGTGTACGGGCGGCGGCATCGCAGTCCCGCCCTGCGCTGCGACTGCGGTTTCTACTGCTTGCACACGTTCGACCAGGCACTCGCCCTGGCGTGTGCGAGTGAGTATCGGCGAGCGGTGCTGCTGGAGGTCACCGTGCTCGGCGCGTACATCCGCTTCGAGCGCGGGATGCGGTACGAGCGGCAGCGGGTGCGGGTGGCGCGGGTCGGTGCGTGTGCGTGCGGGCGGGTGCCGTGTGCGTTCGCGGATGCGGGGTGGGGGCGTACGGGGTGGCGGGTGCTGACGGCCGTCTGCGCGGAGTGCGCGGCCCGGCGTGGGCGTACGGCGTTCGCGTCGTGGACGGCGGTGAGCTTCGCGGAGTTCGTACGGCGTGGGGGCGGGCCGCTGCGGATCGTGGCGGGCGGGGAGCCGCAGGAGACGGACGGGGAGAAGGAGGCGGTGACCGGGGTGCGGTCGGTGCCCGAGCTGGCCGCCGAGGCCTCGCTCATGCAGGCCCGGCTCGACTGGTTGCAGCGGCAGCTGGCGCGGTTCACCGGTGGCGGCAAGGTTTCGTAACCGGATCCGTACCGTACGGAGACGGAGGCCGACCGGGCGCCGTCTAGGCTGACGCACATGCGCGATCTTGTGGCGGGAACGGGGTACCTCGGGAAGGGGCAACGATGGGTTGCCCGGCACGGGCGGTGGTGGGGGTTCGGGATGATTCCCGCGCTCATCGCCCTCGTGCTGTACGCGGGGGCGCTGGTCGCGCTGGCCTTCTTCGCGGGTGACCTCGCGGCCTGGGCGACGCCCTTCGCCGACGGCTGGGGATCGCCCTGGCGGGGGCTGCTGCGCGGGCTGTTCGTCGCGCTGCTGTTCGCGGGCGGGCTGCTGCTGTCCGTGCTGACCTTCACCGCCGTCACGCTGCTGATCGGTGACCCGTTCTACGAGTCGCTGTCGGAGAAGGTGGAGGAGAGCGAGGGGAGCTGCCCGCCGGGGACGGGAATGTCGTTGTGGCGGGAGTTGTGGGTCTCGCTCCGGGACAGTGTGCACGTGTTGGTGCGGGCTGCCGGTTTTGGGCTGCTTTTCTTCGTGCTGGGCTTCATCCCGTTCGTCGGGCAGACCGTGGTGCCCGCGATCGGGTTCTGTGTGTCGGGGTTCTTCCTGACGGTGGAGCTGACCTCGGTGGCGATGCAGCGGCGCGGCATTCCGGTGCGGGAGCGGCTGCGGATGCTGCGCGGCCGTAAGGGGCTCGCCGTCGGGTTCGGCACCCCGCTGGTGCTGCTGTTCCTCGTACCGTTCGTGGCCGTGTTCCTCATGCCGGGCGCGGTGGCGGGTGCCACGCTGCTCGTCCGCGACCTCACGGGGGAGGACGAGGAAGCGGTGGAGGAGGACGGGGAGGACGGGGCTACTGCTGTGCCGCCTTCAGGGCCGTCGCCAGCTCGCTGGTGACCTCGGGGCCTGCTGCCAGAAGCGGCGCGCGGACCGGTCCGGAGGGTAGTCCGAGCGCGTTCAGCAGAGCCTTTGCGGTGACCGCGCCGGGGTGTGCGGTGCCCGTCATCGCTGCGATGAGCGGTACGAGGCGGAGGTGGCGGCGCGTGGCCTCGGCCGGGTCGCCCGCGTCGTACGCGTCGAGGACTGCCCGTACCTCCCGGGGCGCGGCGTTGGCCACCGTGCTGACGCAGCCGACGGCGCCCATGGCGCGCAGGGGGAGGGCCTGTTCGTCGCAGCCGGCGTAGTAGGCGAGGCCGGTCGTGGCCAGCACCTTCGCGGTCTTCATGAGGTCGTACGCGCAGTCCTTGACGCCCTGGACGCGTGGATGCTCCGCCAGCCGTCGGAGGGTGTCGGTGGTGAGCGCGGTGCCTGCGCCGGTGCGTCCGGGGATGTCGTAGAGCATGACCGGCAGGGCGGTGGCGTCGGCGACCGTACGCAGGTGGTGGGCGACGGCCTCCTGGCCGGGGCACGAGTAGGCGGGGGCGGCGACGAGCAGGCCGTGGGCACCGGCCCGTACCGCGGTGCGGGCCAGTGCGACGGTGTGCCGGGTGTCGCTGGTGCCCACCCCGGCGGTGATCCGCGCCCGGTCGCCGACCGCCTCCACCACGGCCCTGATCAGGGCCTCCTTCTCGGCGTCGGTGGTGGTCGGGGACTCGCCGGTGGTGCCGCTGAGGACGAGGCCGTCGCAGCCCCCGCCGACGAGGTGGACGGCGAGGCGCTGGGCGCCGTCGAGGTCCAGCCCGCCGTCGGCGCGGAACGGGGTGACCATGGCGGCGGTGGTGCGGCCGAAGGGCGGTGGGGACGGGACCCTGCTGCTCGTCGAGGTCATGGAGCGGAGTCTGGCCCCACCGCAGTCTTCAGGTCTACTTAGATGTGCTCCCATCAAAGGTAAGCAGCGCTACGGAAAGCAGCGGGCTACGGCTTGAGGCGCAGCACCTGCGGGTCGTGGTCGCTCGACTGGTCCGCGTACTCCGCGTTGATGTGGACGATGTCGTAGTCCACGCGACGCAGGTGGCGGCTGGTGAGCATGTGGTCCAGTACCTGCGAGTTGCCCTGGTAGACGTAGCCGTAGCGCTCGCCGCGCGGCAGGCGGTCGACGAGGTCGGTGAGGACGCCGTCGGCGGTCAGGGCCTTGAGGGCGGGGGAGAACTGGAAGTCGTTGAGGTCGCCGGCCACCACGACGTCGGCCTTCGGGTCCACGGCCAGGACGTCCTCGACGAAGCCGTGCACCGCCTCGGCCTGCTGGACGCGCTGGGTCTCCGACGTACGGGCCGGAGGCTGGAAACGGCTGTCGAGACCCTGGTCGCCGCCCTTGGAGTTGAAGTGGTTGGCGACGACGAAGACGGGGCGGCCCCGGAAGCAGAACTGGCCCACGAGCGGCTTGCGGCTGTTGGCCCAGGCCGTGTTGCCGGGGTCGATACGGCCCGGCGAGGCGGAGAGGCGCGGCTTGCCGTGCGAGCCGGTCACCTTGACGGGGGTGGTGGCGTCGCCCCCGGCGACGTCCGTGAACGTGACCCGGGCGGGGTTGTAGAGGAACGCGGTGCGGATGTTGCCGCCGGGCTGGCCGCCGTCCTGGTTGTTCGCGGGGTCGATCTGCCGCCAGGCGTAGGAGGGGCCGCCGGCCGCCTTGACGGCGTCGGTGAGCCGCTGGAGCGTCGCGTCCGCTGAAACGGTTCCGTCGTTCGTGGGGCCGTTGTCGTCCTGCACCTCCTCCAGCGCCACGACGTCCGGCGACGCGAGGTTCTTCACCAGCGCCTCGGCCAGCCGCGCGAACTTGGCGGGCGGTGTCTTCGGGGAGAGGTTCTCGACGTTGTACGTGGCCACGGCCAGCTCGTCGGCGCGCTGCTTGCGGGTGGTCTCGCGGGCCGGGCCGCGGTCGTCGAGCGTGCCCAGTTCGGTGGCGGCGATCCCGTACCCGCCGAAGTTGTCGTAGTCCAGCGGGCCCGCGGTGGTGCCGGTCAGCCGGTCGCCGGTGTCGGCGACGGGGAAGGGCCGCTGGGCGAAGGGGATGAGTGATGTGATCTTGATGCGGCCGGGGTTGGGGTCCCGGTACGAGCCGTACAGCGCGCCGCCGCGCACGGTGCGGCCGTGGCGGGGCTCGGCGGTCGCCCACAGCTCGTTGTGGGAGGTGGTGGGGCCGACGACGGAGGCGTCGGCGAGCGAGACCCGCATGCCCTCCAGGGACTCGTAGCGGTCCAGGGCGTACGCGGTCGGGCGCAGCGGCAGGTTCTCGATGCTCTTGCCGCCCGCGGACGGGGCGTAACGGTCCGGCACGGTGGCGGCGGTGAGCTTGACGGCCGCCGGGAGCGGGTTGCCGGAGGACGCCACGGTCCAGTCGGCGTCGGTGATCTCGGTGACGGACTGGAGGCCGGCCTGCTCGCCGCCCGGGTAGTACTCGCCGACCGTGCCGGAGACCCGTACGGAATCGCCGACGGCGGCCTTCGGTGTCTGCTTGCCGGTGAAGACGAAGACCGCCTCGCTGGTGGCGGGGTCGCGGTCCGGCCGCGGGTCCTGCACCCAGAAGCCGCGGGCCGAGCCGAAGGCCCGTACCGCCGTGACCGTGCCGGGCACGTCGGCGACCTGCTGGCCCGCGAAGGGCGAGAGCCGGGTGGCGCCCTGGATGTCGTGGATACGGGTGACCGCGGCGGAGGCGGTCTGCGGGACGGCGAGCAGCCCGCCGGTCAGCGCGGCCGCGACCAGCGCGGTCAGCGTGACGGGCCTGCGCAGGGCACGGCGGCGGGGGTAATACGGGATGACCGGGGCGACCGGGGTGCGAGGGTTTCACGGGGTGTATGTGACGTACGGGACGAAGCGTGCGGCGGTATCTGCGCGGACACGGAGAGCCTCCGGAAGGCGGGCGAGGGGGCGGAACAGCGTGCGAAAGGCGTGAACGCAGCGGAGCGGAAACGGTCCGGCAGCCTCTACGCGCGTCAATCTCTTGTGTGGCCACGGCAGTTGTCAAGGATCGCCGGGTGTACGGGAACGGAAACCAAGGTGAACCGCCCGAGATGCACGGAATTCCGTCTACGCTGGGGCTTCGCACGAGCCGTAGTCCGCACGAGGAGCTGAGCCCGAGATGTCCGCAGACCGCCCCACCCTGCCGCCGGTGCGGCTGCACTCCGACGCGGAGCTGGCGCGGGACGCGCTGAGCGCACCGCTCTTCGCCCGTGCCGCGCAGCTGGCCCGCTGGGCCGAGGCCGGTGTCCCCGTCGGAGTCGGCGGTGAGCTTCTTGACGAGCAGCTGCCCGGCGCCGTCGACCACCTCGGTCTGGCCGGGGACGAGGACGGCGTCGGGTACGCCGCCGAAGCCTGGCAGCTCGCGGTCGACACCGGTCTGGTGGAGATCGAGGAGAGCGCGGAGGACGGCGACGAGCTGCCCGACGACGCCGCCACCGGCACCGCCGCTCCCGGCGAGGAACTGTCCCTGCTGACCTCCGGCAGCCCGCAGGACATCCTCGACATCTGGCTCGGCGGCATGGAGACCGTACTGGCCGACGCCGTGGCGCCGGACCTCTCCGACATCGCCGACCAGATCGCCGAGGGCGGCGAACTGGACCTGGACGCGATCGACTGGAACCCGGAGGAGGAGGCCGAGCTGCTGGACGGCATCCTCGGCAACCTCTACCTGCTCACCGCCCTGAACGAGGACCCCGAGCAGTCCGTGCCGCTGCCCGCCCTCGCCGCCTCCATGATCGTCCCGGACGACATGGACGAGCCCACCGACGACATCCTCGAAGAGGTCTCCGAGGCGATGATGCGGCTCGACGACCAGTTCCGGGTGCTGCAGCCGATCGGCCTGGTCGACTACCAGCCGGTGGACGAGGCGCTCATCGAGGAACTGGACGAGGACGGCACCACGACGCGCGCGGCCGAGCCGCTGGAGGACGAGGACGTCTCCCGGTACGGCATGGTCCGGCTCACCCCGCTCGGCGTCTACGCCGTACGCGCCCGGATGCTGGACGCGGGCGTCGACGCGCCGGCCGTCGGCGACCTCACCGACAAGGGCGCCGACGTCCTCCTGGACGCGCTGCCCGACTACCCGGAGCCCCTGGCGCAGGCCGAGTCCGAGCAGTGGCTCGCCGCCCGTACGCCCGTCGACGCCGCCCGTGACCTGCTCTCGGCCGCCCGCGGCGACGACGAGGACGGGCCGCGGCGCCGGCTGGCCTGCCAGCAGACGCTGTCGCTGGCCGGGGCGGAGGCCGAGCCCGCGCTGCGCGAGGTGCTCGACGACGGGCAGCTCGGCGGCCTGGCCCGGGTCTGGCTCGCCGAGCGCGGTGCCGCCGACATCCCCGAGCCGACCCAGGACATGATCTTCTGGCTGACCGTGGACACCATCGCGGCACAGCTCGGCGCGGCCGAGGCCGACGAGGAGAGCGCGGCCGAGCTGCGCGGCCTCGTCGAGGGCGTGGTCGGTCAGCACAACGGCTTCTTCGACGCCGCCTGGCGGGTGGACCACCCGGCGACCTCCGACGTGCTGGAGGCCATGGGCCGCCTCCACCCGGACAAGAAGACCGCCAAGGAGGCCCGCAAGGCCGCGTTCAAGGCGCGGTCCCGGCGGCAGGCGGGCTGAGCGGTCGAGGCTTTCCGACAGGGGAAGCCTCCTTGCCACGAGGGGCCTCCCGGCTCCACGTGACCGGCGGGCGGCGGAAGCACCTCGGTGCTCCCGCCGCCCGCCGGCGCGTTCCGCGGCGGTGCGCGGTCAGCACACCAGCTGCGTCACACAGTTGAACGTGGTGGACTGGCCGTTGAAGCCGTAGGTGCAGCGGTAGGACAGCGGGACCTGGAACTGGCCGATGATGGTGATCGTCGTGGCGCAGTTGCCGCCGGTCCCCGGACGCTTGCCTTCGATCCGCAACGAGCTGCCGATCGAGCCGCCGGTGATGTCCCACGGGGCGCCGCAGATGCCGGAGGTGATCCGGCCGCCCGTGATGGCGTTGGTGTTCGGGTTGTAGCTGACCTCCATGTCGAAGGTGAGCGCCTGGTTGTGGAGCGCCATCTTCTGGGTGACCTGGAGGGCTTCGGCAGAGACGTCGCGCTGTACGGCGAACGCCTCGTCCCGGGTCTTGACCTCGGACCCCTGGGCGTTGACGAACTGGTGCTCGCGGCCCGGACCCTTCCTCTTCTGCGCTGCGCTTGTCATGGCTCTCCCTCGGGCTCGGTGGGTCAGGCCAGCTGCTCGGCGATCTCGACGCGCAGCAGCGTGCGGACGGTCTCGATGTGGTTGACGACGGTGACCGTCGACGAGCCCGCGAAGAGCAGACCGACCGCGACGTTGTCGAGCGAGGTGACCAGCGAACCGGAGTCGCCGCCCGCCGAGATGTTCGTGGTCATGATCTGGTCCTTGAAGCGCGCCGTGCCGGCCGTGCCGTAGTTGACGTCGACCGTGGCGTCGGTGGAGACGATCCGCCCGAAGCTGATGTTGGTGGTCCGGCCGGTCTTCTTGACCAGGTCGCCCACAGCGACCGACGACTTGCGGCGCCACGCGCGCGGCGCGCCGCTGAAGTACTGCTGCCGGGTGGCGTCCTCGAACTCGATCTTCGCGAGGGCCGCGTCCACCACGTTGTTGTGCTGCGTCAGCGGGATCTGCGGGGCGAACTGGATCGAGATGAAACGGTCCAGCGTGCCGATCCGGTCCGCCGGGTCCGTACCGCCGTCGAACTTGCCCGGCTGGAGTACGGAGCTGCCCAGCGGCGCCCGGTTGGAGTCCGCCAGGACGTGGTTGTTGCTCAGGATGTAGAACTTGCCGGGTACGCCGAGGCCGGGCGCCGGCGGGTTGGTCTGCGCGCCGGGCAGGAAGTCGTACACCACGCTGCCCAGCGTGCCCGCGGTGACCTGCACGTTGCCGACGGAGAAGCCGGCCGGGCAGGGACGCATGCGGCGCTTGAGGAGCTGCGGCTCCAGGGCGCTGCCGAGCTGGCTCAGCTCTTCGAGCAGCGGCTGGGCGAGCGCGCCCATCCGGCCGCCGTTGCCGCCGAGGCCCTGCTCCTGCGCCATCGACCGGCCCTGAGCGCTCGGTACGCGCTGCTGGGCCTGCGCGGAGATGTGGCCGACGGCCAGGACGTCGGTCGGGGTACCGTCGTCCATCTCCCGGGGGATCATGTCCCGTTCAGGGAGCATCGACTCCGGGACCTTCTGCGTGACGAAGACCAGGACGGCTTCCTCGCCCGTGGGCTCGCCGTTGGTCCACTTCACGCCGTGCCCGAAGCCGACGACGTTCGCGGTCGGGTTCTGCGGGTGCATGAAGTCGGAAAGTGCCTGTTGACGGGAGGTGTCGCTGACCTGACCTCCGGTGGGTCCACGCATCATCTCGGGCTGGTTCACACCAACCACCTCTTCCCCGGTGGGCGTCCCGCGCGGCTCTCAGCCGTGCGCCCGGGCCGTGCGGGCAGGAGTGCTCCTACGGGCGGGAGTGCTCCTGCGGACGGGCGGCTACGGCTGTGGGGCGGGACCGCGTTCGCTTCACGAGCCCGGGGCCGGGTACGGCGGCGGGCTCTCAGGGAGGGCGGGAACCCGGCACGGACTGCTCCCCGGGCAGCTCCGTGCAGCCGCGGATGCTCCGCTCTCCCTATGGGTGATGCAGGTAGGGACTGTCTATTGCCGGGCCGGTCGGCGGTCAAGGAGGTACGCGATAAATCTTGCGCTTGCTGCGCAGATGCCGCTGATGACCTTGTTTGCCATGGTTTTCCGGGCTGAGGAGGCACGCTTCCGGACATCGCTGTGTCGTGCGGGGTTCAACCGGTGTTCGCCGGGGCGCGCGAGGGTGTGCGGCGCAGGGCCAGAGCACACCGAACCGGCCGTCCAGGAGATGCCCATGCCGCTCACCCGCAGAGACTTCGCCAAGCGCTCCACCGCCGCCGGTGCCGGCGTCGCACTGACCGGCAGCGTGGGCGTCCTGGCCACCGCACCCGGCGCCGTCGGGCGGGAGCTCCCGGATCAGGGGCGTCCGGAAGCGGACGCGCCCGCCCCGGCCGCCGGCGCACGAGGGCGCGCACCGGGGTACGGGCCGCTGATCCCCGACCCGGCGGGCATCCTGGCGCTGCCCGCCGGATTCTCGTACCGGATCATCACCCGGGCCGGTGTCACCACTCTGGAGAGCGGTGAGCCCACCCCTCCCACCACGACGGCACCGCCACCTTCCAGGGCCCGCGCGGCACCACCCTGCTCGTCACCAACCACGAGCTGAAAGGGCCGCGCGCGCAGTGGCCGCACCCCGTACCGCTCGCCGACGGCCTGGTCTACGACCCGGCGGCAGCCGGCGGCTGCACCGTGGTCGAGATATCCCGGGACGGCTCGCACGTCTCCGAACGGGTCGGCATCGCCGGCACCTCCACCAACTGCGCCGGCGGACGCACTCCCTGGGGAACGTGGCTGACCTGCGAGGAGACCGAGGACAAGGCCGGCCGGAACGGCATGACCAAGGACCACGGCTACGTCTTCGAGGTCGACCCCCTCGCCCCGCACGACCCCCACCCCACCCGGGCTCCCCGCCCTATCAAGGCCCTGGGCCGCTACGCCCACGAGGCCGTCGTCGTCGACCCCAAGCGCGGCCACCTCTACCTCACCGAGGACGCCGACCGCCCCAACGGCCTCCTCTACCGCTGGACCCCGCCGCACGGCTTCCAGCACGGCCGCGGGCGGCTGCGCACACTCGCCGACGACGCGGGCGTCCTGGCCGCGCCCCGCTGCTACGACTCCGGCGGCCGCTTCGTGGACGACCTCTCCCGCGCGACGCGAACCGGTACGGTCTACGGCGTCGACTGGGTCGAGGTCCCCGACCGCGACGCCCGCCACACCCCCGTACGCCGGCAGTTCGCCGACAAGATGATCACCCGTGCCCGCAAGCTGGAAGGCATGTGGTGGGCCGACGGCGGCGCGTACGTCGTCGCCTCGTACGCCCGCGAGGAGAGCCCGGTCCGCCACGACGGCCAGGTCTGGTTCTACGATCCGCGCCGCCGCACCCTGACCCTGAAGGTGCTGCTCGGCGTCAACTCTGACCCCGGCCGGGACGGCGCCTTCGACGGCCCCGACAACATCACCGTCTCCCCGTACGGCGGCCTGATCATCGCCGAGGACGGCGAGGGCGTCCAGCACCTCTTCGGCGCCACGGACGACGGCCGTACGTACCCGGTCGCCCGCAACGACCTCAACATCGGCACCGCCGACGACCCCGAGTACAGCGAATTCACCGGCCCGGTCTTCTCCCCGGACGGCCGCACCCTGTTCGCCAACATCCAGCAGCCGGGGATCATGCTGGCGATCACGGGGCCCTGGCGACGGCAGCGGTGACCGCCGCGCGCCTGGGAGGCCGCCGTACCCCGTGCGCCCCACCAGGAATCCCGGCCGGAACGCGCACGTTGTACCGAGGGTGAGCACGCGGAAGAGCACGACGACCCAGGCACCCGGGAAGGAGCCGGCCGGGACTCCGGACGCGCCCGGCGACCAGGCCCCCGCCTCCGTACCCCCTTCTCCCTCCTCGACCGCTCCCGCACCCGCGAGGGCCACCCGGAGGCCGAGGCGCTCCGCGACACGGTGGACCTCGCGCGGCACGCCGAAGCGCTCGGCTACCACCGCTTCTGGGTCTCCGAGCACCACAGCGTGCCGGGCGTCGCCGGCTCGGCACCGACCGTGCTCGCCGCCGCGGTGGCCGCCGCGACCTCCCGTATCCGGGTCGGAACGGGCGGCGTCATGCTGCCCAACCACCGCCCGTTGGTCGTCGCCGAACAGTTCGGCGTCCTCGCGTCCCTCTTCCCCGGCCGCATCGACATGGGCCTCGGCCGGTCCGTCGGCTTCACCGACGGCATCCGCCGCGCCCTCGGCACCGACAAGGACGCCGCCGACTCCTTCGCCTCCCAACTCGCCGAACTGACCGCCTACTTCACCGACGGCCCGCGCCCCCACCCGCAGGTGCACGCCCGCCCGGCGGAGGGCCTGCACGTCCCCGCCTTCGTCCTGGCCACCGGCGCGGGCGCGGACATCGCCGCCCGCGCCGGACTGGCCCTGGTCATCGGCGACCTGCGCGGCCGCGAACCGATGCGGGAAGCCGTCGACCGCTACCGCGCCGCCTTCGAGCCCTCACCGCTGTGGCCCCACCCGTACGTCGTCGTCTCCGGCACCGTAGCCGTGGCCGAGACCCGCGAGGCGGCCCGCGACCTCCTGCTCCCCGAGGCCTGGTCGATGGCCTACTCCCGTACCCACGGTGTCTTCCCGCCTCTGGAACCGGCCGAGTCGATCGCCGCCCGCGAACCGTCCATGCCGCCCAAACAACGCGACCTGTACGAGTCCGCCCTCACCGGCCACATCCACGGCACGGAGGCAGAGGTGGCCGCCGAACTCGACGCCCTGCTCACCTTCACCGCCGCCGATGAATTCCTGGTGACGACCAGTACGTATGACCGGGCGGGGCTGGTGGAGTCTTATGAGCGGCTGGGGCGGGTGGTGGGGTTGACGGGGGCGGACTGATCGGGGAAGGGCGCGGTGTAGGACGAATGCGGCGGGCCTGCGAGCGCGCCTATCCGTGATTGAGCCAGAACAACAGGCCGAAGGCGCCGAGGAAGACGACGGCTACGACTCCTCCGGCTCTCGGACGCCGGCGCACTATTGCGCAGCGCGCGTAACCCGCGACGACGACGGCCCAGCCGAGGGCGTACAACCCCCACCCCAGGGCTCTGCCGGTGTCGTCCCGCACGATGCGGAACGACAGGTATGCCAGCATGACGAGAACGACCGATGCTGACCACAGCGCGTCTTCGCCTTTTTGCCGGCGGGACTTGGGCATGCGTTCCTCCACTGCTGCCGGTGCCGGGCACCCCCAGGAGGACTGCCCGGCACCGGTGGGACGGTTCTTACTGGCCGGTGAGCCAGCCGATCAGCTCATCGAGGACCATGCCGGGGGACGCCTTGATGACCCACTTGGCCGGGTTCCAGTTGGACAGGCTGTTCACCCAGCGGTTGAAGGCGTCGGTGCCCCGCTTGGCCGCGGCGATGGCCGGCTTGAGGAGGTCACCCGACTTCTTGAGCAGGGCCTTGAGGGCTTCGACCTTGGCGCTCGCGTGCTGCGCCTCGTCGACCCGCTGTGCCGCGGCGGCGAGTTCGGCGATCTGCTCGGCGGTCAGGTTCGCCTCGCCGTTGGTGGCGGTGGCCGGGGAAGCGGCCTTGTGGGCCGCGAGCTCGGCCGCGGTCAGGGCGGGCGTGGCCGCGTGACGGCTGTGCTCGACGGCGTTCGCCGCAGGGGCGGCGACGCCGAGAGCCACAGCGGCGACAGCGGTGCTTGCGGCGATCCGCAGGCGCTTGTTCACGTTATCCTCCGTGATACAGGGAGGTGGGCGGGGCGGTACCGGTCAAAGTTCTCCTCCGCCCACCTGTCTGGTTGTGTACATGCCGATCCGGCCGGCGATCGTGCGTCCGCCCGTTCGGTGGTTCGGCCGGGTGCGGTTCCCTGGTCAGAGCACCATGCGTCCGACCAGGAACAGCGCGGCCAGAGCGAGGGCCGCCAGGAGTCCCCGTTCTCCGGGGAGCGCAGCGCTGCGCGCACGCTGTCCGCGATCCGTCGGTACGACAGGCGCAGTGAGTCTCCGAGCGGCATGGGTGTGCCGATGACGTCGGTCAGGAAGTAGAGCGCGAGAGGGCTGATGACGGCCGCGCCCACCAGGGCCGGAGCGGACTCGGCGAAAATTCCCAGCAGGACCAGGAAACCGATGCCCGCGGCCCACAGGGCGCACCGCGCCTTCGCCGGCCAGGCGAAGCCCTGTCGGTCCCGTTCACTCATGAGCCATCACCGGCCCGGGTCAACGGGTGCGGGCCGGTGCGCTGAAGAACTCCAGAATGGTGTTGATGAACGCCTGCATCTCGCTGGGATCGCGAGCCAGCTTGGTCGTCTTCAGGTATTCCTTCAGCGCGCCCGCGCCGTTCTTCGCGGCCTTGATGGCGCCGGTGACGACACCGGCGCCATACTTCCAGACCAGCTTGGCGACCTTCACGGGCCACGCGTGCTGGGCATCCGCCATCGCCGGGTGCTGAGACGTCGCCCCGGAGAGCGACTCGGCGAAGTCGTGCCGCGCATGCGGGGCGCCGGGGAAAAATGCCTCGGCGAGCTCGTCGGCCGTCGGGTTGTCCGGCAGCTTCTCGACGGCCGCCGCGATGCGGTCGGCCTCCGTGTCGGAAACAGGAAGCGCCGTCGCGGACTGCGACTGCGTCCGATGGGCTTCCATAGCTGAAGCCATGGGCGCCGAAATGCCGAACGCCACGGCGGCGACGGCAACAGTGGCGGCCGTACGAAGGTGCTTACGGTTCACGTTGTACCCCCTTTTATGGAAACGACTTTGGCAAGTCATGGAGCCCGAATGGATTCCTGGCTTTACCTGCTGTCAATTTCCCGACTGGTCAGGCCGGGACGAGATGACTGTCCATGGTCCAGACCAATAATTTCAAGCCGCAGCGGCTTATTGTGACTCAGCTCACCCTGCTAACCCAAGCTCGACGCACCCCCGTGGCATCGTTTCCATGGTCATTATGGCCTCACGCAGCATCAATGAAGGCCTTGGGTTGCCATCACGGCAAGCCCCGCCTGTCTGCCCGAGACGCAAATCCCCACCGGAGACGCGGCGGCGGCGCCCTGCTCACACTGAGTGACCTATCTCTCAACCGCTTATGAGGAGTTGCATCGCTTGGCGAACGCATTGGAGAGTCTTTACGACGCTCCTCGATGAGGTCGGCGAGAGGTGCCGCAAATTACCCTCCCGTGCAAAGCGGTTGAGGCGGCCTCGCGTTCCTCGTTCACCCGGTACACCCATAAGGCTCCCCATGGAAAGCCGAAAACCCGTTTCATGAACAACATCGCCGCGCTTGCCGCCTGCGATCTCAGCAAGTCGTACAACGGCAGGACCGCCGTGGACGACGTGTCTTTGACGCTGTCGGCCGGAAGCGTGACCGCATTCCTCGGCGCCAACGGCGCGGGCAAGACCACCGCCCTACGCCTGATGCTCGGTCTGCTGAAACCCGACACGGGCCACACCCTCTACGGAGGCCGACCTCTGCACGCCTGGCGGGACCCGGCCCGGGTGGTCGGTGCCGTCATGGGTGGCGTTGCCGGCCACCCCAAACACACGCTGCGCGACCACTTGCGCATGGTCGCCGCCGGCGCGGGGGCCGACGACGAGATGGTGGGCGCGGCCCTGGAGCGTGTCGGCCTGACGGCCGCCGCCGGCCAGCGGCTCGGGAAGCTGTCCCTGGGCATGGGGCAACGCGCCGGCATCGCTCAGGCGCTGATCGGTGACCCGGCCGTGCTGGTGCTCGACGAACCGGTCAACGGGCTCGACCCGCACTCGATCCACTGGTTGCGTACTCTTCTGCGCCAACTGGCCGATGACGGCAAGGCCGTTCTCATCGCCACTCACCTGCTGGCCGAGGTCGAACAGCTCGCCGACCAGGTCACCGTGCTCGCCCAGGGCCGCGTCGTCGCACAGACCACGGCCGCCGAACTGGGCGACCGGGCCACCGGTCACGTCGTCGTCCAGGGGCCGGACCTCGACCGGTTGCTCCCACTGGTGCGCCGGCACGACGCCGTCCTGGAACCCACCGGGCCAGGCAGCGCGCGCGTATCCGGCATCGACCGCTTCCGGATCGGCGACTACGCCGCCGAGCAGGGCATCCCCCTGCACTGGCTCGAAGAGCGCAGACCGTCATTGGAAGAGTTCTATCTCTCCGTCGCACAGCAGGAGTTCGCAGCCCGGTGAATCCCCACGCGCCCGCCACGCCGCCCACCCCGGCCTCACCACCTCTCACTGCCCCCACTTCCCCCGCCCCCACGTCCCTCATCACCGCGCTGCGGCGAGCGATGCGATACGAGATCCGGCGGCTCCGGGGCCTGACCTCCACCCGGATCGTGCTGGGACTCCTGTGCGCGGTCAGCATCCTCAACGGCATCCTGCTGCGGACGGACCTGCCCACGGCACCCGACGGCGCCCCGCTGGCCATCGGCCCTGCCGACCTGGCCGACTGGCTCCAGCACAGCCCCACCGCCCAGCAGGTCCCGCTGAGCGCCTTGTTGCTCGTGTTCGTATTCGGCACCGGCCCTGTCGCCGGCGAACTCCGGTACGGGACGGCACGCACCACCTGGCTGACCGTGGGCAGCCGCGGCATCGCCTACACGGCCAAGCTCATGGTCGGTGTCGCCGCCGTCATCGGCGCAGCCGTCCTGAGCCTCATGCTCCAGAGCGCGGTGGGCGCGACCACGCTCGCCCTCACCGACGCTCCCCAGCCGGCCTGGAGCGAAGCCGGCGGCCCGGTGCTGCGCTACCTCCTCGTCATGGGCTGCTGGCCCGTCCTGGGAGCCGGCCTCGCCGCGCTGCTATGCAGCCGGGTCGCCACCGTCCTGGCCCTGACGCTGTGGCCGATCCTGGCCGAGCGACTGACCGGGCTCCTGCTCGGCAAGCTCCCCGGCCTCGGCGGCATCACCGAGGTCCTGCCGTTCGCCGCGGCCCGGGCCGCGATGCGCGCGGAGCGCGGCACCGACCCGTTCACCCAGGCCCTGGTCGGCAGCTCCCTGCCCGCCGGAGCCGCTACGGCACTGTTCGTTCTCTTCACGTTGGCCGTCGGCGCGCTCGGCTGGTTCGCCTACGCGCGACGGTCCACCGCGTGACGTGACGCCGTACGGCCGGCGCTCCTCGCCCGCCTCACCGACCGCGTCCAGCGCCAACCGCCACGGATAATCGTCCAACCGCTCACCACCGGTGCCGGGCGTGTGCGGCTCCCAGGCGCCCGGCCCGTACAGCACACGCACCCCCAGGTCGCGCAGCACCCGCACCGAGCGCCGGGTGGCCGGGTGCGCGTCGAGGGCCGTGGACCAGAACGGCAGCGCGACCACCGGCAGCCCGAGCCCGACGGCTTCGGTGAGCAGGCCGAGGGCGTAGGTGTCGGCGATGCCGGCGGCCCACTTGTTCACGGAGTTCATCGTCATGGGCGCGACGATCACCGCGTCGGGCGGCGGATTGCGCTTCGCCTCGCCCGCCCGGCGCCAGTCACTCCGCACAGGCCGACGGGAGACGTCCTCCACCGCGGCCACATCCAGAAACCCGCCCGCCTCGGCCGCAGGCGTAGCGATGACACACACGTCCCAGCCGTCGGCCACGGCGCCTTCGACCAGGCGGACGACTCGGGCAGCGGGACCGGCCGCGCACACGATGATGTAGAGCACTCGCGGTGTGCTCATACCGGCACCTGCGCCCGGTGCGCCAGCGAGCGGAGCAAGGGAGCGCGCCCGGCGCGGTCACGTTGCAGCAGTTCCCCGATCAGTTCCCGCGTCACAGTACGGGACCGTACCTCCTCCGGTGCGGCCTTCTCCGCGGCCAGCAGCGCACGGACCGCTGCTTCCGTACGGCCGCAGGCGTGCAGAGCACGTGCTACGTCCGACCAGTACGTTGCTCGTCTCTCGGCCACCGCGAGCTGCTTGGGGATCACGGCCCGCGCCGCTTGCAGGGCGCAGCCTGCGTCACCGAGCGCGAGAGCGATGGACAGACGGTGCAGCGCCACGTTGTTCGCTCCGAACGCTGTCCACTGACGATTCGTCGCTTCTTGCAGCAAGGCAGCGGTACGTTCGGCTTCGTCGAGCAACTCCGCTGCCGCGTCCCGGTCCTCGCCCAGCGCGGCAGCCCACGCTCCGCGCAGCAGCAGCGCGCCGAAGACCGCGACGTTGTCGGGTGCTGATCTGCACACCCGCCCACCGAGACGATCGACACCGGTTACTGCCACGCGCACCGCTTGTTTTCGGTGGCCGACGGCGGCGACGGCATGGGTCAGGATCCGGTATGCCGAGGCGATCGCTGCCGGGTTCTCGGTCCGCCGGGCGGCTGCCGCTGCCTTCTCGGCAGCGATCCAGGCTGATGCCGGGTCGTCGTACTTGAGGAGCAAGGTCGCTGCCACGTGGTAGGCATGGACCGCAAGCAGATCCATGGCTCGTTGCTCGGGCAGTGTGGTCCCGGGACACTCGAACCGGGTCAGCAGAGTGGGCAACTGCCGCGTGAGCCGCGCGTAGCCACATGCCTGAACGAGGCGCTTGGCTTCCGCGAGGTCCCGGTGCAGCGCATCGATGGTGCGCGGTTCCTGCTCGCTCACCGTTCCGGTGAGGACGTCCCGGATGCCGTCCAGCGGATCAGAGCCGGGGGTGGGCAGCACATCGTCGGGGCCGGTGGGGATCGCCGCCGAGCCGGCCACGGCAAGGGAGTGGGATACGAAAGTCCGTCGTCGCATGTCTCCTTCGTTCTGGGGCGGCGCGGAAGTTTCGTTCGCCTCAGGAGGCAGAGGCCGGACGCGGCGCCGGAAACCGAGGGTTTCTGGCGGGCACCCGAAGAGAGCTGTGAGTACGGACCGTGCCGTGGGGTGGGGCCAGCCCGGAGTCAGGGACTCCCACCGCCGTACTTGGCGCACCGTCACCGTCGTGTCGATGCCCAGCTCGAACGCCTTGTCCTGGAAGGCGATGACGAAATCGACCTGGGTGTGCAGGCCCGCATTGATACGGGCCCTGACAAGAGCTGGGTTACCCGGGGGCCTGGCATGGCGAACCTCCGTGCTGTGTCTCGGCCCAGAGTACGGGCGCGGAGGGGTGGCCAAGACATGAATGTCCTGGCGAATGTCCGCAAGAATTGCCTTCTGCGCTGCCTCGTACTTGAGCACTGGACGCGGTGTTCTTGGCAGCATGATGATTCCCGCGAAGAGCAGTGCCTCCGCCTTCCTCCCCGACTGGGTTCCCCGTGGAGCGGGATTGCGAGTGGTGCGTGACGTGGCCGCGCTCGGCGTGGATGTCGTCTGGCTGCCACTGTCAACGGGAGAGCGGGTCCTGAGGCAGTTGGGTGGCGGGTCCGGGGCGGTCATCGAGGATCACCGGTGTCCGGCCGGGTTGTGCTGGGTGGTGCCCGCCGGTATGGCCGGTGGGGTGCGGCTGCCGTTGTGGGGTGACGCGGGGGTGGGGGCGGCCCTGTATGTGCCGGGGCTGGAGATGTGCAGTGAGCGGCTGCGGTGGCGGGTGCGGCCGGAAGCGGGGGCGTTGGTCACGAGTGCGGTGGCCTTGCGGGCGGCTGTCATCGCCGTGGAGGGCGCGCTGTGATCGGGTGTGCGGACTGCGGTTCCGTACGGGACGTGACCGTCATCGGTACCGTGCACGCGGCCAGTGGGGGTGGGGCCGATGTCGGGCTGTGTGCGGGGTGCGACGAGAAGCGGGAGAAACGGCGCAGGGGCGGCACCCGCTCGCGCGGGGCCGCCCCTGGTGGGAGTCAGGCGGTCAGAGTGCCGCGCCGCCCGGTTTGACCATGCCGCGGACGGTGCGGGAGTCGACGAATTCGCCCAGGGCGGTCATCTCCCATTCGCCGGAGAACTGGCGGATGAGTTTGGCCATCATCACGCCCGTGCGCGGTTCGGAATGGGTGAGGTCGAAGCGGACCAGTTCTTCGCCGGTCTGGGCGTCGAGCAGGCGGCAGTAGGCCTTGGCGACGTCGGAGAACTTCTGGCCGGAGAAGGAGTTGACCGTGAAGACCAGGCCGGTGACCTGCGGGGGATACCGCCGAGGTGGACGGTGATGGCCTCGTCGTCGCCGGCGCCCTCGCCGGTGAGGTTGTCGCCGGAGTGCTGGATGGCGCCGTTGAGGATCTGGAGCTTGCCGAAGAAGCAGTTGTCGACCTTCTTGCGGTCCGGGCCGTAGGCGATCACGGACGCGTCCAGGTCGATGTCCTTGCCGCGGTAGGCGGGCTCCCAGCCCAGGCCCATGCGGACCGAGGAGAGGAGCGGTTGGCCGCCCTTGACCAGGGAGACGGTCTGGTTCTTCTGGAGGTTGACGCGGCCCTTGTCGAGGTTGATCTTGCCGGCGCCGGGCATGGGAGCCGCGGCAGGAGCGGAAGCGGGCGCGGCTGCCGCGGGCGGCGGGGCCATGGGCGCCGGGGCGCCGGTGGGCGGGCCCCACTGGGCGGCGGGCGGGGCGGCGGGGGTGCCGCCGGCGCCGCCGGAGGGGCTTGCGGGGCCGGGGCCGGGGCCGGGGCGGCCGGTTCCTCGACGCTGACGCCGAAGTCCGTGGCGATGCCGGCCAGGCCGTTCGCATAGCCCTGACCGACCGCGCGGACCTTCCAGGCGCCGTTGCGCCGGTAGATCTCGACGACCACGAGGGCGGTCTCCGCGCCGAGCTGGGGCGGGGTGAAGGAGGCGATGACGCTGCCGTCGGCGGCGTTGCGGACCGTGCCGGTCGGTTCGGTGCCGGCGAAGGTGGCGCCGGGCGCGTCCAGGCTGGCGGTCACGACGATCTTCTCGATGCCGGCGGGCACCGCGGCGGTGTCCACCGTGATCGTGTCGCCCGCGCCGGACGCGCCGGACGTGTGGGTCACGCCCGGTCCGGCCGGCTGGTTGTAGAACACGAAGTCGTCGTCGGAACGCACCTTGCCGTCGGCGGTGAGCAGCAGGCCCGACACATCGAGCCGCACGGGCGCGGTGACGTCCACCGCCACCCGCGGGGCGGTGAGCGGGAGGTTCGAGCCAGGAGTCATAGCGGTCATGCCGGGGATAACGAGTGGCCTTCCTTTGCGGTTCCATTACCGAGAGCCGGACGGGTCCGGACGGAGCAGGACGGGGCTGCCGCCCCGTGAGGGGTCAGCGCCGTTCGCGGCTGTTGCCGAACAGCAGGCGGTAGGCGATGAGCAGGACCAGGGAGCCGGCGATGGCGGCGATCCACATCGACGGCTCGAAGAAGTCCTTCGGGATCGGCTTGTCCAGGAGCTTCGTGGAGAGCCAGCCGCCTATGAAGGAGCCGACGATGCCGATGAGGGTGGTGCCGACGAGGCCGCCCGGGTCCCGTCCGGGCAGCAGGACCTTGGCGATGACGCCTGCGATCAGTCCCAGTACGAGCCAGCTGACGATACCCATGGTGCGTTCCTCGTTTCCTGCGCGGTTGCGCAAATGATTGATACGTAGACAAGGACGCCTGGAGGGTGGGGTGGGGTTGCGTCGGTGGCTGTCGGGTCGTGGCGCGGGCACCTCCGTCCGGGCCGCGGGGTTCTCAGTACGGCCAGATGGGCGGATCGACGCAGAAGGAGCCGCCCAGGTGGGCGTGTTCCGGGTTGTCGGGGTCGAGGGCGCCGTGCGCGGCGAGGAGGTCGGCCGCGTACGGCTCGGAGTCGTCCTGCGGCACGTAACCGAGCGAGCGGGCCGTGGTCAGGTCCCACCAGAGGCGGGTGTTGGCGGAGGAGCCGTAGACCACCGTGTGGCCGACGCCTTCGGCGGTGAGCGCGGCGTGCAGCAGGCGCGCGCAGTCCGGCGGGCTCAGCCAGATCGACAGCATGCGGACGGTGGTGGGCCGCGGGAAGCAGGAGCCGATGCGGACGGAGACCGTCTCGATGCCGTGCAGGTCCCAGTAGAGGGAGGCGAGGTCCTCGCCGAACCCCTTGGAGAGGCCGTAGTACGTGTCGGGGCGGCGCGGGGTGTCCACGGGGATCGCGCCGGAGCCGTCGGCGGGGCGCGGGGTGAAGCCGACGGCGTGGTTGGAGGAGGCGAGGACGACGCGGCGGACGCCTTCCTCGCGCGCCGCCTCGTAGAGGTTGTAGGTGCCTTCGATGTTGGCGCGCAGGATCTTCTCGAAGGGGGCTTCGAGGGAGATCCCGGCGAGGTGGACGATCGCGTCCACGCCGCGCACGGCCTCGCGGAGGGCTTCCTCGTCGGCCAGGTCGGCGGTGACGGCGTCCGGCGCGTCGTCGATGGTCCGCTGGTCGAGGAGCCGGAGCCGGTAGCCGTACGGGGGCAGCAGTTCGCGCATCAGGGTGCCGAGGCCGCCGGCGGCGCCGGTGAGCAGGACGGTGCGGGGTGCGGGCATGGGGCTCCTCCGGGCGGGCTCGGGCGTACGGCTTCATCCGGGCTCGGGTGTACGGCTTCATCCGCGGACGGCGTTCAGGTAAGTGGACGATCGCAGTCACCGTAGGAAGGCGCGCCGGACAGGGTCAAGGTGCTTGACGGCCGGTGAAGTGTGGTTGTGGGGGCGGGGATTCGGGGGTGGCGCGGTCGCTCCGGGTCCTTGACCGGGCCGGAAGTGCTGCCCTAGCGTGAGCGTGTTCATGAGTATGGGCGCCAGTCAAGGACGTGTACGTGCATCTGTGGCGGCGACACCACGCCCGTACACGCCTCCTTCACGAGCATGTCGAGCCTGTCAGGGAGAGCCCGTGACCTCAGCCCCGCCGCTCGCCGAGCGCCTCGACGGACTGCTGTTCTTCCCCGTGACCGCGTACGGCCCCGACGGCGCTCTGAACCTGGCCGCCTTCCGCGCCCATGTGCGCGCCGGTGTCGACGCGGGCGCGGCCGCCGTCTTCGCCTGCTGCGGTACGGGCGAGTTCCACGCGCTGACCCCGGAGGAGTTCCGGGACTGTGTGACCGCCGCCGTCCAGGAAGCGGCCGGGCGGGTCCCGGTGCTGGCCGGCGCCGGGTACGGCACCGCGCTGGCCGTACGGTACGCCCGGCTCGCCGAGGCGGCCGGCGCCGACGGGCTGCTGGCCATGCCGCCGTACCTCGTCCTCGCCGACCAGGCGGGCCTGCTGCGGCACTACACCGACCTCGCCGCAGCCACCGCGCTGCCCGTCATCGTCTACCAGCGCGACAACGCCGTCTTCACCCCGGAGACCGTGGTCGCCTTCGCGCGCACCCCCGGCATCATCGGCCTCAAGGACGGCCTCGGCGACCTCGATCTGCTGCAACGGATCGTCAGTGCGGTGCGTACCGAGGCGAGGGGGAGAAGTTCCTGTACTTCAACGGGCTGCCGACCGCCGAGCTGACCGGCCTCGCCTACCGCGGGCTCGGCGTCCGCCTGTACTCGTCGGCCGTCTTCGCCTTCGCCCCGGAGATCGCCACCACCTTCCACCGTGCCTTCGAAGACGGCGACGACGTGACGGTCGGCCGGCTGATCGACGGCTTCTACCGGCCGCTGGTCGAGCTGCGCAACCAGGGGCGGGGGTACGCGGTCTCGCTGGTCAAGGCGGGGGTACGGCTGCGCGGGACGGATGTCGGGCCGGTCCGGCCGCCGCTCGGGGAACCGGCGCCGGAGCACGTCGAGGCGCTGGCCGCGCTGATCGGACAGGGCCTGACGCTGGCCGGCGCTCCGGCGGACGGCCGGTGATGCGCGCCGCCGAGTTCGCCGCAGCGGACGGCCGGTGATGCGCGCCGCCGCGTTCCTCTACCCGTGGGACGTGGTCGGCGACCCGGACGCCGCCCGCCGCGTCGCCGACCTCGGTGTCCAGCAGGTCACCCTGGCCGCCGCCTACCACTCCACCCGGGCGCTGACCCCACGTCACCCCCGCCACCGCATCGTCACCGCCCGGCACTCGGCCGTCCTGTACCCGTCTGACCCGGAGCGCTGGGCGGGTCGCGCCCTGCGCCCGTACAGGCAGGACTGGGTGGCGGATCCGGACCCCTTCGGCGCGGCGGCGCGGGCGCTGGCGGATGCGGGCTTGGAGGTGCACAGCTGGGTCGTACTGGCTCACAACACGCGCCTGGGCACCGAGCACCCCGCCATCGCCGTACGCAATGCCTACGGTGACCGCTACCCCTGGGCGCCCTGCATTGCCCGGCCCGAGGTGCGTGCCTATCTGTGTGACCTGGCCGCCGAGGCGGCGGTACGGCCCGGCGCGCGCGGCACCGAGCTGGAATCCTGCGGCTGGTACGGGCTGGCGCACCTGCACGCCCACGACAAGACCTGCGGCGTGCCGCTCTCCGGCGCTGCTCAGTACCTGATGTCGCTGTGCTTCTGCGAGGTCTGCGAGGCGGACTGCACGGCGCTGGGCGTGCCGGCGCGGGAGGTGCGGGGCGCGGTCGTACGGGCGCTGGAGCCGGTGTGGGCGGGCGCGCACGGAGGCGGGGCGGGCGAGGGGCGGGCGGGGGAGTGGCGCGAAGTCGAGCGGCTGCTCGGCGGCGAGCTGTCGGGGCTCGTACGGCGCCGGCGCGACGATGCCGCGCGCACACTCCGGCGGGAGGTCGTCGCGGCCGTACGGATCGCCGCCGACGACGGTTTCCGCGTGCTGCTGCACACCGATCCGGCCGGGCACCGCTGCGGGGCGAACGCGGGCGCCGATCCGGCGGACGTCCTCGCGCACGCCGACGGGGTGGTGGTGCCGTGCACGGGCGACGACGCGGCCCGTACGGACGCGCTGGCGCCGTTCGCGGGGGTACGGGCCCGCTCGGCCACGCTCCCGGACACGCCCGCCTCCGTCGTCGCCGCCAACCTCACCGTCGTCACCGCGATGGGCGGCCGCCCCGGCTCCCTCGCCGCCGATGCCGCGCACGCCGCCGCTCTCGGCGCCGACGAGCTGCGGCTGTATCACGCGGGCCTGGCGGGCGACGGGGACCTGGCGGCCGTACGGCGTGGGCTGGCGGCCGTACGGAAACGGTAGGGGACGCTGACAGCCGTACGGTGACGGTGGAGGCCGGCGGCCGCGCCTACAGGTGCCGTCCGCCGGGGGCGAAGAGCCCCGTACCGCCATGTGAAGACCACCGCGCGAAGACCGCCCCGCCCGTTCCGCTCCGCCCGCTCCGCACGGTGATCTACTACAACGCGTTCCGTTTCGCGGCCGTGCTCCTCGCCGTACGGCCAGGGCCGCGCGCCGGAGAAGCCAACGTGCCCGTCGCCGCCGGCACCCGCGAGCGCACCGCGCGCACGACGGCGGGCACGACCACGAAATGACCCTGGAAGGAACGCCATGACACAGCGCATCCTCGACCTCGACCGGGAAGAACTGGCTTCTCTGCGGGGCCGGGAGCTGACCGAGGCGGTCGCCGCCGCCGAGGGCCGCACGATGGTCGCCGAGGTCTTCGCCGAGCGCGCGGCGCTCTCCCCGCACCCCGACGGCCACGCGGGCGTGCACAACATGGAGCTGGTCTCCGCCTTCGGCGCGGACATCGTCGTCCTCAACCTCATCGAGCGGGCCTGGGACGGGGAGTGTCTGCGGCTGCCCGGGCTGGGCACCTTCACCAGCTTCGCCGACCTCGCCTCGTACGTGGGCCGCCCGATCGGCGTCAACCTCGAACCGGGCGACGTGCCGGAGATCCGCCGGGCCGGGCCCGAGCAGGCCCGCCGCCTGATCGACATGGGCGCCGCCCTGCTCTGTCTGACCGCCAACCCCGGCACCGGCGGCAGCTTCGACGGCCTGGCCCGCGTCACCGACGAACTGCGCCGGGGCCTCGGCGACGACGTGGCGCTGTGGTCCGGCAAGATGCACCACGCGGGGCATCCCGAGCGGGTGACCGCCGGACGGCTGACCGCGCTGGTGGACGCGGGCGCCGACGGCATCGTCCTGCCGCTGCCCGGCACCCTGCCCGGCCTCACCAAGGAGCGGGCCGCCGAGGCGGTCGCCGCCGTCCAGGACGCGGGCGCGGTGGTGATGGGGGCGATCGGTACGAGCCAGGAGGGCGCGCACGCCGACATCGTTCCCCAACTGGCGCTGACGGCCAAGGAGATCGGTGTGGACGCGCACCACTTCGGGGACGCGTTCCTGCCGGGCATGTGCGACCCGGAACTGCTCTACGCCTACTCCGTGGCGGTCCGCGGCCGGCGCCACACCTGGAAACGGATGGCGCTCAACGGGCGCGGGAACCGCATCCCCGGCTGAGGCCGGGAAAAAGGGAGGGAGGCGCCGGGGCGGGCTCAGCCGTCGCTCGCGCGTGGGGCCGGTTCGCGCTTCGTACCGGTCAGGTGGCCAAAGACCACCACGTTGCCCAGGTACTCCTGCCGGGCCTTGCTGTAGCCGCCGCCGCAGGTGATCAGCCGTAGTTCGGGGCGGGAAGCCGGTGCGTAGACCTTCTTGTCGGGGAAGTCCTCGCCGTCGTAGACCTCGACGGCGTCGACGGAGAAGAGCGCGGTCCGGCCGTCCGCGCGGACGATCTCCACCGTGTGGTTCTTCTTCAGGGAGCCGAGGTTGTAGAAGACCGCGGGCCCGGAACGGTTGTCGACGTGGCCCGCGATCAGCGAAGTGCCGGTGGTGCCGGGCGTGTTGCCGTCCGCGTACCAGCCGGCGAGGTTCTTGTCCTCCTGCGGCGGGGTCGCCAGGCCGCCGCTCTCGTCGAGACCGAGGCGCGTCAGCGGCGCGTCCACGCCGACCGACGGGATACGCACCCGCAGGGGCCGGGCGGCCGGCATCGGCGGAGGCGGCGGGGCGGGGGCCGCGGACGGCCCGGGGTGCCGCGGGCCCGCGGCGAACCCCTGGTCGGCGGAGGGCTGCGGCGGCGGCGCCTGGGCCTGGGCGCCGTGGCCCATCAGCCAGATGCCGGTGCCCATCGCGCCCGCGGTGAGCAGGGCTATGAGGCCTTGGTCGCCGCGGCGGCGGGTGGTGTGTGCCATGGCTGTCGTGCCTCCGGGAGCCGGGTGTCCGGGTGCGCTGCGGACCGCCGGGCCGCCGGACCGGTCGCGTCCGACGGCCCGCGAAGGATCAGGCCGAGCCGTCCGCGCGACGGCGGCGCACCATCCACACGCCACCGGCGGCGGCCGCCAGCAGTACGCCCGCACCGGCGACGATCTCCGTGGTGCCGGAGCTCTCACTGGTGGTGCCCAGACCGGTCTTCGTCTTGCCGTGCGGGGTGGTGCCGGCGGTGACCCGCACCGTGCCGGAGATCTCCGTCCCGTTGGCGCACTTGCCGCCGATGCCGTAGTTGCCGGGCTTGGTGGCGGCCGATACCCGCACGGAGCCCTGCACGTTTTCGGTGTGCGTCTGGCCCTTCGACGACAGCGTGATCCGGCCGGCGCCCAGAGTGCTGGCGTCGACGGTGGCCGAGCCGTTCTTGCCGCAGGCGCTGCTGTTGAGGTTGACCGAGTTGCCGGCCTTGACCGGGTTGGGCGTCACCTCGATGCTGCCGGTGGCCGCGAAGGCCGCGGAGGTGGACAGGCCGAGGGCGGCGACGGACAGCGCGGCACCGGTGAGAACGCGAGTGGAACGCATGGGACGAACCTCCACGAGGCACGGACCGCGGCACACCGCAGCGCCGCAAAGGAAGTTGGGGGAGTTCCGCGCCTCCTGCAATCGAGGTAAACGGCCGGGCGCGCCGGAAGCCTGTTGACGCGATGTCAGAACTCCCGCGCACGGTCGGCGTGTCGCGCATGATCGGGTACGTTTTGGCAGGTCAGAGGCTGGGTGGTCGTGACGTTCGGTGACGTTACGGATTGGGTTGAACGGGTGACGGATATTTCGCGCGGAATGTGGTAGTGGCGCTGCGTAATCGAGTGTCACGGAGGGTGGCCGGCTGTCCCTCGGAGCCGGTCCGCCGCCCCCCCCCCGCTCCTCATCCCGGCCGGACGAACCCGCTCTCGTACGCCGCGATCACCGCCTGGGTCCGGTCCCGCACCCCCAGCTTGGCCAGCACCCCCGCGACGTGCGTCTTGACCGTCGCCGGGCCGACCGCCAGCCGGTCCGCGATCTCCGCGTTCGTCAGGCCCTTGGTCATCAGCCGCAGCACATCCGCCTCACGGTCGGACAGGCGCGCCCGCAGGGCCCGCGCCGACTCGCGCGCGGCCCGCGCCCCCGCGTACCGGGCGGCCAGCTCCCGTACCGCCGCCGGGAACAGCAGCGAATCGCTGCGTGCCACCATCCGCACCGCCTGCACCAGGTCCTCCACACCGGCCCGCTTCAGCAGGAAGCCGCTGGCGCCGGCGCGCAGCGCGTCGTACACGTACGCGTCGTTCTCGAAGGTCGTCACCACGACGATCCGCGGCGGGTCCGGCATGGCCGCCAGCACCTGTTCGGTCGCCCGGATACCGTCGATCTCCGGCATCCGTACGTCCATCAGCACGACGTCCGGCCGCAGTTCGCGGATCAGCGGTACGGCCTCGGCGCCGGTGGCCGCCTCGCCGACGACCTCCATGTCCGGCTCGGCGCCGAGGATCGCGCGCAGCGCCGTACGCACCATCCGCTCGTCGTCCGCGAGGACGATGCGCAGCGGGGGAGGGGCGGCGTCGGTACGGGTGTCCGGGCGCCCCGTGTCCGTGCCGATACGGGGGTTCGGGCGCCCTTCGTCCGTGCCGGTACGGGGGTCCGGGCGTCCCTCGTCCGTGCCGGTACGGGTGTCCGTGCGCCCCTCGCCCGCGTCGGTGCGAGCGTCCGCGCGCCCCGGGTCCGTGCCGCTCACCGGGACGCCCCCAGGGGAGCCGTACGGCCAGCCGCCATACGCCGTCCCGGCCCGCGGCCCGGGCCTCGCCGCCCAGCAGGCGGGCGCGTTCGGCGATGCCGGGCAGGCCGCGACCGCCGCCGGGGCGGGGTGTGCCCGCGGCCGTGTCGCTCGGCGTGTCCGCCGGGTCTCTCCGCATGGGGTTCTCCACCGTGATCCTCAGTTCGTCGGCATCCAGGGCGATCCGCAGCCGGACCGGTACGGCACCGGCGTGCCGCAGCGCGTTGCTGAGACCTTCCTGCACGATCCGGTACGCCTCCCTCGACACCAGCGCCGGCAGCCGCCCGCACTCGTCGTCGACGTCCGCGTCGATCCGCAGCCCGGCGGCGCGGGTGCGGTCCAGCAGCGCGTCCAAGGCGTCCAGCGCCGGTGCGGGCGCGTCGGCCGGGCCGTCCCCGTCCTCCCGCAAGATCCCCAGTACGGTGTCGAGTTCGGCGACCGCGCTCCGGGTGGTCTCCTCGATGGCCAGCAGCGCCTGCCGCGCGAACTCGGGGTCGGCGTCGAGCACCCGGCGGGCCGCGCCCGCCTGGAGAGTGACCGCGCTGAGCGCGTGCCCCACGGAGTCGTGCAGCTCGCGGGCGAGCCGGTTGCGGGAGGCGAGGTCGGCGGCCCGGCGTTCGGCGGCGGCCAGCCGGTCGGCGGGCGTGCGGCCCAGCAGTACGGGCGCCAGACGGGCCAGCAACCGGCCGCCCGCCCACGTGGCGCCCGCCACCAGGGCGAGCAGGCCGAGCCCGGCCAGCGGGCCGAGCGCGCCCGCCAGCTCGGGCCAGCCCTGCTCCTCGTGCCGCAGCGGGTCCGCCACCGGCAGGAGGATCAGCACCACGGCGGCGGGCGGTGCCGACAGCGTCAGGCCGCTGACGATGCCGCCGGCGGCCAGGTGCGCCGCGAACCACAAGGCTGTACGACGCCGGGCCGCCCACGAATCGGCAGGCTCCTCGGCCAGTTCGGCGGTCACCGCCGGGGGCAGGCCGCACAGCGTCCGGGTCGCGGTCGACTCCAGTGTGCGCAGTACCGGGAAGAGCAGCGCGCTGAGGGCGCCGAGCGGCAGCGCGGCGCCGAACGCGGCGAAGTGCCACAGGAAGTCGGAGAACGGGTTCACGCCGCTGACGAACAGCGGCACGAGGACCGTCGCCAGGAGGAAGTACGGCATCAGCAGGGCGCCGCCGAGGACGAGATGCACCCAGCGGCCGAGAAACAGGCGCGCGCCGCTTGCCGGCGATCCGCCGGGCGTCGCCCCCGACTTCCGGTCCGACGTCGCACCGGCCCGTGAACCGGATGTCACACCGCCCCCTGAACCCGATGTCGCACCTGGCTTCGAACCGAACCTCAAGCTGATTCTCAAAGGTGTCGCGTCGCCAGTGTCAGCCGGTCCCGCGCGTCGAGCAGCGCGTCCTTGATCAGCTGCTCGTGCCCCGGGCTCAGCCGGGCCACCGGCACCGAGCAGCTGACCGCGTCCCGCGCCGGGGTGCGGTACGGGACCGCCACGCCGAAGCAGCGCAGGCCGAGCGTGTTCTCCTCGCGGTCGACGGCGTACCCCTGCTCACGTACCAGGCGCAGCTCCTCGATGAGCCGTTCGCGGTCGGTGACGGTGTGCTCGGTGAGAGCGTCGAGCTTCTCCGGGAGGAGTGCCCGTACCTGGTCGTCGGTGTACGTGGCGAGCAGCGCCTTGCCCAGGGACGTGGAGTGGGCGGGCAGCCGACGGCCTACGCGGGTGAACGGGCGCAGGTAGTGCTGGGACTGGCGGGTGGCCAGGTAGACGACGTTGGTGCCGTCCAGCCGGGCCAGGTGGATGGTCTCGGTGGTGTCGTCCGCGAGCCGGTCCAGGGTGGGGCGGGCGGCGGCCACCACCTCGTCCCCGTCGATGTAGGAGGTGCCGACCAGCAGGGCGCGGACGCCGATGCCGTACCGGGTGCCGGTGGCGTCGGTCTCCACCCAGCCCAGCTCGACGAGGGTGCGCAGCAGCATGTAGAGGCTGGACTTCGGGTAGCCGACGGCCTCCTGGACGGAGGCCAGGCTGTGCATCCCGGGGCGGCCCGCGAAGTACTCCAGCAACTCCACCGTGCGCACCGCGGACTTGACCTGCGCTCCGGTGGTCTCGGCAGCGGGCATCGGCCTTGACCCCTCAGTTCGGACAGCCATAGAGTCCCGGCGGACGTCACATTCACCAGCTGGGACAGCGTTCAGCATAGCGAACGGCGTCCTGGACGCGACAAGGGTTCGCCGGGAGGAATGCGCGGTGGCAGCAGCACCAGTCTGGAGTGTCGACCCCCGTACCGGGAAGCGGCGCGAGCAGGTCGCGGTGGAGGCCACGGCGGCCGAGGTCGACGCCGCCGTACGGGCTGCCCACGACGCCCGGGGAGCGCTCGCCGACCGCCGCGTCCGGGCCGCCCTGCTGCGGCGCGCCGCCGACCTGCTGGACGGGGCCGCGGAGCGGATCGTCGAGGCCGCCGAAGCGGAGACCGCGCTCGGCCCCGGGCGGCTGACCGGTGAACTCGGCCGTACGACGTACCAGTTGCGCGCGTTCGCCGACGCGGTCGACGAGGGCGCCTTCCTCGACGTACTGATCGACCACGCCGACCCCGCGCTCACCCCGCCCCGCCCCGACCTGCGCCGCTACAAGATCCCGCTCGGCGTCGTCGCGGTCTACGCGGCCAGCAACTTCCCGCTCGCCTTCTCCGTGCCCGGCGGCGACACCGCCAGCGCCCTCGCCGCCGGCTGCCCGGTCGTCGTCAAGGCCCACCCCGACCACCCGGCCACCTCGGAACTGAGCGCCGCCCTGCTGCGCCGCGCCGCGACCGAAGTCGGCCTGCCCGCGGGCGTGATCGGACTGGTGCACGGCTTCGAGGCGGGCATCGAGCTGGTCCGGCACCCGCTCGTCGCCGCCGCGGGCTTCACCGGATCGGTACGCGGCGGACGCGCCCTGTACGACGCGGCCGCCGCCCGCCCGCACCCGATCCCCTTCCACGGCGAACTCGGCAGCCTCAACCCGGTCGTGGTCACCGAGGCCGCCGCCGACGAGCGCGCCGAGCAGATCGGCACCGGCCTGGCCGCCTCGATGACCCTCGGCACCGGCCAGTTCTGCGTCAAGCCGGGGCTCGTCCTGGCGCCGCGCGGCCCGGCCGGAGACCGCCTGGAGCGCTCCTCACCGAGGCGGTCAGCACCACCGAGGCCGGGGTGCTCCTGGACCACCGGATGCGCGACGCCTTCCTCGACGGCGTACGGGAACGGGCCGCGCTGCCGGACGTGCAGGCGCCCGTGACGCCCGGCGCGGGCGGCGAGCACACCGTCAGCGCGGGCTTCCTCACCGTCCCGGCGGCCCGGCTCGCCGAGAACGGCGGCACCCACGACCTGCTCCTGGAGGAGTGCTTCGGGCCGGTCACCGTCCTCGCGCGCTACACCGACGACGCTGAAATCGGCGCCGTACTGGCCCGGCTGCCCGGCAACCTCACCGCGACGCTCCAGCTGGGAGCGGCGGAGTGCGCGGGCGAGGACGGGGCGGCGGACGCGGCGGAGGACGGAGCCGGAGGCGGGGACGGTACCGGACGAGGCGCCTCCGCCGGCCGTACGGGCCGGGGCGCGCGCCTGCTGGCCGCGCTCACCCCGCTCGCCGGCCGGGTGCTCGTCAACGGCTGGCCGACCGGCGTCGCCGTGGCCCCCGCCCAGCACCACGGCGGCCCCTACCCGGCCACCACCTCCACCGCCACCTCCGTCGGCGGCACGGCGGTCGAACGCTGGCTGCGGCCGGTCGCCTACCAGGACACCCCGCCCGCCCTGCTCCCGCCGGAGCTGCGCGAGGACAACCCGCTGAACCTGCCCCGCCGAGTCGACGGCCGCCCCGAAAGGTGACGTACGCGCACATGACCCACACCCCGGAAGCGCCCGCCACGGCCGCCGCCCCCGCCACCCTCGTCCGCGACGCCACGGCCGCCGACCTCGACGTCATAGTGGACCTGCACCAGCGCGCCCGCGCGACGTACTACCGCGGCCGCGTGCCCGACGCGCAGCTGGACGACCCGGCCGAGCGCGAGCGCTGGCGCGAAGGCTGGGCGCACGGCCTCGCCCGTACGGACGCCACCGTGCTGTGCGCGGAACGGGACGGCGTGGTGGTCGGCGTCGCCTCCTACCGCCGCGAGGACGGCGCGCCCGCCGACACCGTCAAACTCTTCCAGCTCCACGTGGACCCGGACCGCTGGCGCGGCGGCATCGGCTCCGCCCTGCACGGCGCCTGCGTCGCGGGCTGGCGGGCGGCGGGCGTCACCACCGCCCGCCTGGACGTGTACTGGCACAACCAGCGGGCCCGCGCCTTCTACACCCGGCACGGCTGGCAGCCGGACGCGTCCCGCCGCCCCGCCCCGGACGCCACCCACCTCGACCTCGTGCTGTCGCTCAGCCCCGCCGCCGCCCGATGATCTGAAGCCGCTCGGCGGTGCGCCCGTCCAGCGTCGGCACCGTGTCCGTGCGCTCGGCCTCCACCGTGAAGCCGTGCGCCCGGACCAGTCCGCGCAGCCGGTCCGGCTCGTGGTGCCGGAACACCCCGCCGTCGGGCGTCCCGAACACCCCGTACGTCCCGAACCGGTCCGCGTACTCCTCGTAGCGCGCCACGTCCCACCGGTCGCGCTGCAACGGCATGTCACTGACGTACAGCACCCCGCCCGGCCGCACCACCCGGCCCAGCTCCGCGACGATCTTCCGCTGCTGTACGGAACCGGGCACGCACGTCAGCACGGCGAACAGCAGCGCGGCCCCGAAACTCCCGTCCCCGAACGGCAGCGGCAGCCCCGCACAGTGCTCGATCCGCACCCCCGGATGCTCCCGCCCACCCCGCTCCACCAACGCCCGCGACACATCCACCCCACGCACGTCCGCGAACCCGGCCGCCACCAGCTCGGCGGTCAGCCGCCCGTACCCGCAGCCGTAGTCCAGCACGGGCACCTCACGCGGCACGTACGCGTCCAGCAGCTCCGGATCGAGCGGATGGGTGAACGACTTGGCGGCCCCGGCACGCTCCCAGAACTCCCGCGTATCCTGGCGGATCTCCATGGGCGGACGTTACCGCGGAGGGGGCGGGGTGGGCGGTCGTTCGGGCGTCGTACGGCCATCGGCCCGGACCGAGCCGCCGGCCGGCCACTGGACCGGGCCGCCGCCCAGGGGCTGGGGAATAGCCGACACCCGTGGGAGGCTGCCCGCCCGCCACTGTCCGCACGGGAGTTGGGCGGAGCAGGGAGCCCTGCCCGGTGCGGTGACCACACGCGGGCGGGGCTGTGGTTCCCCCATCCGGCCGCTGGGCCCAGACGACCGGACGGGCAGGGGCGGGCTGTCAGGGCAGTGCGCGGGAAAGGGCGAGTACCACGATTCCCATGACGATCAAGAAGACTCCCAGCACGGCCGCAGACGCCTCATTCGCACCGCGCCGCTTGCCCCTCACTTCGCCGTCGCAGGCTTCGTAAAGGTGGTGACGTCCTCTTCCGTGTGCTTCTTGAACTTTGTGTGTCCCTTCTCGTCTGCGTGGGCGCGAATCCATGCGTTCGCCGGCAGGGGGCTGTCCCAACCGGAGGAGCAGGCGTCGCACATCTCGCCGCCGTCCTGTTCGGTGACGCACTCGGCGAAGTGCTTCCGGATGCCGGTGATCTGAATTTCCATGCGCGTCGGCACGGGGGCGGGGGGTGCCATGGTCGTACCTTCGGACTGGGGGAGGTTGAGAGCAGCGTCGCCGCCGCTGGTGCGCATACGGAGCACACCGTCGTGCCCGCGTGAGCGCATGAGCCGGGTGAGGTGTTCCCGGCCGGGGCCAGGGATGCGTTTGGTCACTTGTGGTCACCGTTTCTTGAGGTGCGTCGGTAGGTGATCAAGCCGCGCAAACCGTCAAGGTGTGCGAAGAGTGGGTCGGAATCAGCGGCTGTCCCTTCGCGATCGGCCGTCTGTACGTGCGCACCAGGGCTCCGTCGAAGGGGTATTGCCACTCGTCTGGGGCCTCCATGCCGTACCTCCGGTTCTTGCCCCTGCGTTGCTGTGTCGGATGACATCGGCTCCGCACCGATGGGGTGGTTGCATCGGCCAGCGAACCAGCGGGTGTTGGGGACGTCCACGGCAAAAAGGCCGCAGTCCTGCCGCATCCATGCCGCGCTGGCTAGGCTGACCTGCGGAGAAACCTTCGGACGAGAGAGGGTCGGCCACGATGGCTTGCAAGCGGCGGAGGCTGGCGGAGCGCCGGAAAGCGTGCGGCTACAACCAAGAAGCATTCGCAGAAGCAGTCGGCGTAGATCGCACTACTGTCCAGCGTTGGGAAAGCGGGCAGAACGGCCCTCAGCCCTGGCAACGCCCGAGAATCGCGAAAGCCCTGGACATGACGTCCAACGAACTTGAGACGCTCCTGGCGCCTGACGGAAGTTACTCGCGCCGACTTCCACTGGGGTGGCTTTCCGTGGCTCCTCCGACTGACGACGATGAGTTCGAAGCTCTCGAATTGGCGCGACGAGTGGCGGCGAGCGACGTGGGGAGGGAGACTCTCAACCGGCTGGAAGCCGCGTTCGACGAGTCGGCCATGGCGTACCCGGTGTCACCTCCTCAGGAACTGTTGCAGCGAGTACGTAAGCACTCGGCTTACGTGGGCCACCTCATGGATGCCCGTATGACTCTGGCCGAACAGCGACGCCTGTATGCGGTCGGCGGCTGGTTTCAGCTTCTAGGCGCTACGTTGCATATTGATCTCCATCAAGGCCTCGCCGCTACAGCTCGGTTGCAGACAGCAGCCACACTCGCCCAGCACGCGGAGCATCGAGAGATCGAAGCTTGGTGCTACGAGACAGACGCTTGGCGAGTCCTTACGGATGGGCAGTACGGGCGTGCGCTGGAGCTGTCTTTGCTCGCGCAACAGCTTGCACCGACAGGTAGTTCCGCGGAGATCCAAGCAACGGCGCAAGAGGGGCGGGCGAGAGCGCGCCTTGGCGAACGGACTGAAACCTATGCCGCCATAGACCGTGTGCAGCGAAAAGCGGTGTCCATGGTCCCGTACAAGGGGACGGAACATCATTACCAGTATGACCCGGCGAAGTCGTTGGCCTATGCAGCCACAACGCTCGCATGGGTAGGTGACCCGGCAGCAGAAACGTACGCGCGGGAAGTCATTGCCCGACTGTCCCCTGTCGCCGACATCCATAAATGGCCCCGACGCGTCGCTTCGGCGAACATCGACCTTGCCTTGACGCTGCTCAGCAGTGATCGGCTGGATGAAGCGTGTGATGCGGCTCAGCGCGCGATTCTGTCGGGCCGTGTCGTGCCGTCAAACCATTGGCGTGCTCTGGAAGTCGTCAAAGCCGTGGAGGCCCGTCAACTGCCGGAAGCTGCGGACCTACGAGAGGCCTACCAGGGTTTGAAAGCACTAGAAAACTGAAACAGGAAGATCCCCGTGACCAGCCCTTGCGGGAGCAACCACGGGGCTCAGCGCCTCAGCCGTTCAGTACGCCAATGAGGCGCGCGGTAGCCTTGCCCGTCGAGCCCCCACGCCGCAATAGAAATCAATCCGAGTGCGGAACACTGGCTTGGATCTGAGCTGTCCGAGATCATCCACCTGGACGCCACCGTTGGTCAGCCCGGTGACGGCCCAGTCTTCCTCGTCTCCGCCGAACCTTACCGCGAACATTTCCGAGCCGTATCACGGTCGGCGCAAGGGTGCCCGTTCCCATATTCGTCTGCCCGGCATCCAGAATCGGAAAGCCGTTGTACCGAGTGATCTCCTTTTGAGGCAGGTCCTCCCGGCGTCCGTACCGCCTGTGACGCCGCACACTCGCACATGTCACCGCGCCGGGGAATAGCCGCCACCCCCGGAAGGTTGTCCGCCACTGTCCCCTTCGTACCGATCATCTGAGGAAACACCTGACATGCGCGTCGAGATCTGGGCGGACATCGCCTGTCCCTGGTGCTACATCGGAAAGGCCCGCTTCGAGAAGGGGCTGGCCGGGTTCGCGCACCGGGGTGAGGTGGAGGTCGTCCACCGGTCCTTCGAACTCGACCCGGAGGCGGAGCCCGCCGGGGGCACGCCGGTGCTGGAGATGCTCGCGCGGAAGTACGGGGTGTCGCGGGAGCAGGCCGAGGCCATGGAGGCGCGGGTGGCGGAGGCGGCCGCGGGGGAAGGGCTCGGGTACCGGTCCGACCGGATTCACGGGAACACCTTCGACCTGCACCGGCTGCTGCACCTGGCCAAGGAGCGGGGCGCGCAGGACGCGCTGCTCGGCGGGCTGTACCGGGCCAATTTCGCGGAGGCGCGGGCGCTGGGCGACGGGGATGTGCTGACCGAGGTGGCGGTGGCCGCCGGGTTGGACGAGGACGACGTGCGGCGGGTGCTGGCGGACCGGGACGCCTACGCGGAGGCGGTGCGGGCCGACGAGCGGGAGGCGGCGGAGCTGGGGGCGCGCAGCGTGCCGTTCTTCGTGATCGACCGGCGGTACGGGATCTCCGGCGGGCAGCCGGCCGAAGTGTTCCGGCAGGCGTTGGAGCAGGCGTGGGGAGAGGGCGGTGCGTCTGCGCAGGGTGAGACGGCGGCGCTGGGTGACGAGGGGGCAACTCCGAAGGACGAGGGGGCCGCGCCGGGGTGTGAAGGGGATGCGTGCCGGCCCGGTACGGGGAGCTGACCCCGGCGGGTCCGGCGGAGTGGTGAGGCGCTGAGCTGCGGAGATAAGGCGCGCTTGGCGCCGCGCAAACGGAATTCGCGATGGACGGCGGGCGGCCGGGCGTCCACAGTGGGGGCATGCAGCGCATCGAGCCACTTGGTGGGGACGAGTTCGCGCCCCGGACGACGTATCTGAACTCCGCGTCCAGCGGCCTGCTCCCGGCCCGTTCGGCCGCCGCCTTGCGCGCGGCCGTCGAGGAGTCCGTCTCCTACGGGACCATGGGCCAGGACTATTTCGGGCCGGCGGACGCCTCCCGGGCCGCCTTCGCCCGGCTGCTGCACGTACCGCCGGAGCGGGTCGCGATCGGCGGGGCGGTCGCGGTGCACGCCGCGCTGATCGCCGGGTCACTCGCGAACGGGGCCGAAGTGCTGGTGCCCGAGGGCGAGTTCAGTTCGCTGGTCAACCCGTTCGCGGCCCGGGCCGGGATGAAGCTCCGTACCGCGCCGCTCGCCGAGCTGGCCGACGCCGTGCGGCCCGGTACGGCGCTCGTCGCCTTCAGTGCCGTCCAGGCGCTGGACGGACGGATCGCCGACATGCAGGCGGTACGGGCCGCCGCCGCAGCCCACGGAGCGCGCACCCTCCTGGACGTCACGCAGGCCGCGGGCTGGCTGCCGCTGCGGGGCGGTGACTTCGACTACGTGGTGTGCGGGGCGTTCAAGTGGCTGCTGTGTCCGCGCGGCGCCTCCTTCCTGGTGTGTGGAGACGACGGGCTGGAAGCGCTGCACGCCGGGTGGGTGGCCGGTGCGGACCCGTTCGAGTCCAACTATGGGCCGATCCTGGAGCCGGCGGCCGGCGCGCGCCGCTACGACGAACCGCACGCCCACTACTCGTACGTGGCCGCCGCGCAGTCCCTCGCCCTGCTGAACGAGATCGGCGTCGAGACCGTGTACGCGCACAACAACGCGCTCGCCGACCGGTACCGCGAGGGGATCGCGGCGCTCGGCCACACCCCGCTGCCCGCGCCCGGCTCGGCGATCGTGTCCGTGCCGGGGCTCGCGGACGCGGCGGACCGGCTGGCGGCGGCGGGCGTACGGATCGCCGTGCGCGCGGGCAGCCTCCGGGCCGCCTTCCATCTCTACAACTCGTCGGACGATGTGGAGCTGTTGCTGGAGGTGGTGGGGGAGAGGCGACGGTAGGAGGACGGTGGCAGGAGGGCGGCGGTGGCAGGAAGCTCTCCTCGGTGCCGCCCGGTGCCGCCCGCTGTCGGCCCTCCCCAAAAGCGTCAGACCTCTCCGCGCACCATCCGGGTCAGCCGGTCCAGCACCGCGCCGCCGCCCGCGTGCAGCCCGTCGTGCTCCCACTCGTTGGTCACCCAGGTCCGCAGTCCGCGGATCTCCCGCGCGGTCTCCAGGGAGTGGGCGGTGTCGACGTACATGTCGTCGGCGTAGACGGCGGCCACGGCCGGGACCTCGTTGGCCGCGAGGCGGTCGGCGTCGTACAGATCGGGCCAGTCGGCGCGTTCGGCCAGCGCCTGTGCCGTCTCCTTGAGGGGGCGCAGCGACGGGTCGGTGTCGAAGAGCCAGGGGTGGACCGTCTCGCCGGTGAAGTGGACGGGCCGTCCGCCGTCCAGCGCCGTGCCGACGTCGAACTCGGGGAACTCGGTGCGGACGCGCTCCGCGGCCCAGCCGGTGCCCCCGGACGCCACCGACCGCTGGGCGTAGATCGCTTCGTGCAGGACGGCGAACAGCGGGGCGGCGGTGAAGGAGAGGTGGCCCTGCACGGCCTGGAGAAAGGATTCCGCCAGTTCGGGGCCGGCGGGGCCGGTCACCCACGCGTCCTCGATCAGGTAGTGCAGGACGTACGAGCCGGTGCCGGTCCCCAGCATCCGGCCGAGCCCCTGGAACGCCTCCGCCGTCAGCAGCCCGCCGCCGGGCAGCCGCGCCGGGTGGTCCCGCAGGTGCGCGGCGATACGGCGGACGCGCTCGATGTCCTGCGGGTAGCGCGCGTAGTGCGCGGCGTTCTTGCGGGCCACCCTCGGGTACGCGGCCCGGTAGACGTCCTCGGCCGTGGCCCGCAGCCCCGGCAGGCCACCCGTGATCATGACCTCGCGCAGGCCCTCGGGCGCGTACGAGAGATAGGTCGTGGCGCAGAAGCCGCCGAAGCTCTGCCCCAGGACGCTCCAGCGCGCGTCGGGACCGGCCAGTTCGCGGCGGAACAGCTCGGCGTCCCGCACGATCGCGTCGGCGCGGAAACGCGCCAGATAATCGGCTTGTTCACGCGGGCCGCCGCGCAGCGCCAGGGTCTGCCGGTTGGCCGGCGTGGAACGGCCGGTGCCCCGCTGGTCCAGCAGCAGCACCCGGTAGTGGTCCAGCGCGCTCGTCAGCCAGGAGGTCCGGCCCGGCGGACGCGGTGACGCGTAGCCGGGGCCGCCCTGGAGGTAGACGAGCCAGGGCAGTTCCTCGTGCTCCCGGCCGGGCGCCACGGCTTCGCGCCCGTACACCGTCAGCCGCTCACCGTCCGGCACGGCGTGGTCCAGCGGCACGTCCAGGAAGTGGTCGGTCAGTACGACACCGGGCAGCCGGTCGGTCCTCATGTGTGCTCCTTGGTCCTCTTCGGCCCCGCACCCCTTCGGAGCCACCCGGATCGTGCGGCACCCACCGGCCGCCGCGCAATTCGGCCGGACGGACGGCTACCGCGGAGGAAGGCGAAAGGCTAGGAATGTCACCACACACTCACGAGGTGGTGCCGGTGGACGGGACAACCAGGTACCCGCCGCGCGACCGGGAGCTGCACCGGCGGCTGGTGTACGGGGACGAATCCGCGCTGGGCGAGGCGTACGACGCCTACAGCGCGCTGGTCAGGGCGGTGGCCCGGCGGGTGACCGGCAGTACGGCGGTCGCCGGCGAGGTCACGCAGCGCGTCTTCATCGAGCTGTGGACGTGCCCGTACGCCTTCGAACCCGGCCACGGCTCGCTGCGCGCCTGGCTGAGCATCCGCGGCCACCACGGCGCGGTGGCCCGGGCCCGGGAAGCGGAGGCGGAGCGCGCGGCGTGCGGTACGGAAGAGGAAGACGCGGCGCCCGAGGCCGTCGAGGAGGCGCGGGTGGCGCTGCACACCGCGCTCACCGAACTGCCCCTGCCGGAACGGGAGGCGCTGCACCTGGCATGCTTCGCCGGGCGTACGTACCGGCAGGTCGCGGTGGAACTGGGCATCGCGGAGACGGCGGCCACCGCCCGGCTGCGGAACGCCCTGAGCGCTCTGGCCGACCGGCTCGCCGGGCCGTCGGCCGGCCCCGGCAGCCCGGCCGACGAGGCGCGGGACGAGTGCTGAGACAGGCTCTGAATGCCGGGCGGCGGCCGCGGGCAGCAAGGGAAATGACAGGCGGGCGCGCGGCCCGGCCGGGCGGTGGAACAGCGAGAAGGGGCGTGTGATGGGCGCGGGAGGCAGGAACGGGCGGGGTGGGACGGGTGGTTCGGGAGGCGGTTCGGGGGATGGGGACGGTCGTGGCGGTGCGGATGGTCCGGGCGGTACGGGAGGTGCCGGGGGGCCGGGCGACATGGGTGGTACGGGAGGTGCCGGAGGGCCGGGCGACATGGGTGGTACGGGCAGCGTGAGCGGTCCGGGTGGGGCGGGTGCTTCCGGAGGGGCGGGTGGTTCGGGCGGGAGCGGAGGGCCGGACGACCCCGGGAACCCCGCCGGTCCGGACGGCCCCGGTGAGCCCGGCGGCGCGGACGGCCCGTCTGCCGTGCACGAGGAGGTCAGCGCGCTGCTCGCGGCGTGGGCGCTCGGCGCCGACATGCCGGGCGACGACGCGCGGGTCCGCGACCACCTGCACGACTGCGCCCCCTGCGCGGCCGAAGCGCGGCGGCTGCGGGAGACCGCACGGCTGCTGGACGAACCGGCGCCCGGCGGCACGGGCCGCGGCGCCGGGCGCAAGGCGAACGCGGGCCTGGCGCGCGGACGGCTGATGGCCGCGGCCCGCGCCGCGCGCCCCGGCCAGGTCACGCCGGCCGCCCACGCCGCTCCGTACGCGGGTGCGGTGGCCTGCCTGGACGCGCTGCTGCGGGAGCTGGACCACGCCCCGGCCCGCTGGGGCACCCCGGTCGTGCACGACTGGGACGTCCAGGGCACCGTCGCCCACCTGGTCGCGGCAGACGAAGTGCTGGCCGAGCGGCTGGGCCTGGCGCCGGTGACGGAGGCGGGCACGGGCCTGGGGCCGACGCCCGGGACGCGGCCGCCGGAGGGGTACGTGCCGGAGAGGTACAGGTCAGAGGGGTACGGGCCGGAGGGGTACGGGCCGGAGACCGGCGCGGACGCGGACCCGGACGCGCCGGCCGCGGGACGGCCGGCCGACGCGAGCGCCCCCTGGGAGCTGCGCTGGGCCGCCCGTACGCACGAGGTGGTGACGTACGAACACACCCGGCCACCCGCCGAGACCCGGGAGGCGTGGCGCACCCAGGCACACGGGCTGCTCGCGCTGCCCGAGGCGGGCGACGAGCAACTGGCCGCCACGGCCACGACGCTGATGGGGCTGCGGCTGCCGGTCGCCGACCACTACGTGATCCGCGCGTTCGAGACCTGGGTGCACACCCGGGACATCGGGCGGGCGCTGGGCCGTACCGTACCGCCGCCGCTGCCGGTGCACCTCCAGCGCTTCCTGGGGCTGGCGGTGCGCATCCTGGACCTGGCGATGGGACCGGACGCGCAGCCGGTGCTGCTGTCGGTGGAGGGCGAGGCGGGCGGCGACTGGGTGCTCGGTTCGGTCGCCGAGCCGATCGCCGCCGAACTGGTCCTGGAGGCCACCGACTTCCTGCTGCTCGTCGGCGGCCGGCAGGATCCGGACGAGATCGCGCGCGGCCAGGCGGGCGACGCGGCCGCCTCGCAGCGGCTGCTGGAGACGGCCACGTCGCTGGCCTGGCTCTGAGCCGAGGGCGCGGGTACGGCCCCGGTCGCCCGACCGGGGCCGTACCCGCACTCCGCGCCGTGCCGTGGTGCCCCGCCGGCACCCTACGGCGCGGAGGTCACTTCACGGGGGTGAAGTCACGTGCGCCGATGTACTCCGGGCGCGGGACCGGCGCCGCGAAGGGCTCCACCGCGGTGTTCTCCACGCTGTTGAACACGATGAAGACGTTGCTGCGCGGGTACGGCGTGATGTTGTCGCCGGAACCGTGCATGCAGTTGCAGTCGAACCAGGTGGCCGAACCGGGCTTGCCGGTGAACAGCTTGATGCCGTGCGCGTCGGCCAGCTGGGCCAGCGCCTCGTCCGAGGGCGTGCCCGCGTCCTGCATCTGCAGCGACTTCTTGTAGTTGTCCCGCGGCGTCTCGCCGGCGCACCCGAGGAAGTGCCGGTGCGAACCCGGCATGATCATCAGGCCGCCGTTGGTGTCGTGGTTCTCCGTCAGCGCGATCGAGACCGACACGGTCCGCATGTTCGGCAGGCCGTCCTCGGCGTGCCAGGTCTCGAAGTCGGAGTGCCAGTAGAACCCGGAGGCGCCGAAGCCCGGCTTGACGTTGATCCTGGACTGGTGGACGTACACGTCCGAGCCCAGGATCTGCCGGGCGCGTCCCACCACGCGCGGGTCGGAGACCAGCTTGGCGAACACCTCGCTGATCTTGTGCACCTCGAAGACGGACCGGATCTCCTGGGACTTCGGCTCGACGATGGAGCGGTCGTCCGCCCGCATCGCCGGGTCGTTGACCAGCCGGTCCAGTTCGGCGCGGTACACCGCGACCTCTTCCGCCGTCAGCAGCTCCCCGATGGCGAAGAAACCGTCGCGTTCGAAGTCGCTCAGCTCGGCCGGCTGGAAGGGCCCCTCCGTGCCGGGCTGCGACCACACCACCGGGTCCTGTCGCGGGGTCATCACCTCGGTGGTTCCCCGGGTCGGGTACAGGTCGGCGGTGCGCTCGGGTGCGGTGGTCATGGTGTTGCCTTCCTCTCCTCTCGTACGTGCTTTCCTTCTCGCGCCTTCCTCAGCTGCCGGACGGGGCAGGGGGTGCGCCGAGCGCGTCAGCCGTTCTGGGCGGCGGGCTCGGGCTCGGGCTCGGTGAGCAGCGGGTACACGCCGTTCTCGTCGTGGTCCTCGCGGCCCGTCACCGGCGGGTTGAAGACACACACGCAGCGGAAGTCCTCCTTGATGCGCATGGTGTGCTTCTCGTGCCCGTCGAGCAGGTACATGGTGCCCGGGGTGATGGTGTGCTTCTCACCGGTCTCGTCGTTGGTGAGCTCGGCCTCGCCCTCCACGCACAGCACGGCCTCGATGTGGTTGGCGTACCACATCGACGTCTCGGTGCCGGCGTACAGCGTGGTCTCGTGCAGCGAGAAGCCGACGCGCTCCTTGGCGAGCACGATGCGCTTGCTCTCCCACGTGCCCGACTTGGCCTTGACGTGGCGGTCGGTGCCTTCGATGTCCTTGAAGGATCGGACGATCACGGTGTTCTCGTACCTTTCTGTGGTGCGGACAAGGAGTGGTGCGGTTGCGGGGTGCGCTCAGGCGCAGTCGCGGACCGCGCGGGCGAGGATGCGAAGCCCCTCGTCCAACTCCTCGGGGGTGGTCGTCAGCGCCGGCAGCAGCTTGACGACCTCACTCTCCGGGCCGGAGGTCTCGATGAGCAGACCCAGCTCGAAGGCGCGCTTGGCGATCTTGTTGGCGAGCGGCTTGTCGGAGCACTCCAGGCCCCAGACCATGCCGCGGCCGCGGTACTCGGCGATGGCGGCGGGGTGCTCCTCGACGATGGCGCGCAGGTGCGACTCGATGATCTCGCCGCGGGCCAGCGTCTGCTTCTCCATCTGGCCGTCGGCCCAGTACGTGTCCAGGGCCGCCGCTGCGGTGACGAAGGCCGGGTTGTTGCCGCGGAAGGTGCCGTTGTGCTCGCCCGGCTCCCAGATGTCCAGCTCCGGCTTGAACAGCGTGAGCGCGAGCGGCAGGCCGTAGCCGCTGATGGACTTCGAGACGGTGACGATGTCCGGCACGATGCCCGCCTCCTCGAAGGAGAAGAACGCGCCGGTACGGCCGCAGCCCATCTGGATGTCGTCGACGATCAGCAGCATGTCGCGGCGCTTGCACAGCTCGGACAGGGCCCGCAGCCAGTCGGCGCGGGCGACGTTGATGCCGCCCTCGCCCTGCACCGTCTCGACGATCACGGCGGCCGGGGTGTTCAGACCGGAACCACTGTCCTCCAGCAGCCGCTCGAACCAGAGGAAGTCCGGGTAGGTGCCGTCGAGGTAGTTGTCGAACGGCATGGGGGTGCCGTGCACGAGCGGGATGCCGGCACCGGCCCGCTTGAAGGCGTTGCCGGTCACCGCGAGGGCGCCCAGCGACATGCCGTGGAAGGCGTTGGTGAAGGAGACGATCGACTCGCGCCCCTTGACCTTGCGGGCCAGCTTGAGCGCGGCCTCCACGGAGTTGGCGCCCGTCGGGCCGGGGAACATGACCTTGTAGGGCAGGTCGCGGGGGCGCAGGATGGTGTTCTGGAAGGTCTCCAGGAACGCACGCTTGGCCGTGGTGGACATGTCCAGGCCGTGGGTGACGCCGTCGCGCTCGATGTAGTCGATCAGGGCGCGTTTGAGTACGGGGTTGTTGTGCCCGTAGTTCAGTGACCCGGCGCCGGCGAAGAAGTCGAGGTAGGTGTGCCCGTCCTCGTCGTACATGCGGCTGCCCTGGGCGCGGTCGAAAATGGTGGGCCAGCCGCGGCAGTAGCTGCGTACGTTGGATTCCACGGTCTCGAAGACGCTCAGGTCGGGCTGGGTGATGGTCACAGCATGCTCCTGGGAGATGAGTGGCGTGAGCGGGGAGAAGTCTGCGGGGGCTGCGAAAGAAGCGGTCAGGGGCGGTGCCCGGCAGGGGGGCCGAGCGGACCGATGCGGTGGAGCACCTCGGCGTCGTGCCCCTGCTCCGGGAAGTGCCCGGCGTCGAGGAGGACTTCACGTGCCAGCGGCGCTTCGTGGCGCTCGGCGAACGAGGCGAAGAGACGGTTGGACGCCGCGTTGTCCTCGGTGATCGTGGTCTCGATGCGACACACGCCCTGTTCCTCGGCGACGCGGGTGACCAGGCCGTCCAGAAGGGCGGCGGCCAGTCCGCGGCCGCGGTGCGCCTCGTCGACGGCGACCTGCCAGACGAAGAGCGTGTCCGGGGACTCGGGGCGGAGGTAGCCGGTGATGAAGGCGGCCGGCTCGCCCTCGCCGTCGCGGGCGACGGCGGAGGTGGCGGCGAAGTCGCGACACCACAGCAGGTAGCTGTAGGAGGAGTTCAGGTCCAGAGCCTTGGAGTCGCGGGCGATGCGCCAGATCGCGGCTCCGTCCTCCACGCGCGGTGTGTCGAGCTTGAAACCCTCCGGCATTTCTCTGATATCGCTTCGGGCACCTGCATGGTCTGCTTGTGCGGCGGTCATGCGAATTCAATTTACCCAGGGAAAAAGGAAAATGCATCGCGAGGAGGGGTTACGCGGGGAGGTGCTCCTGTGTTATCGCGCGGGGGTGCACGAGCGCGCGAAACGACTGCACGATGTACGGGTTTGCCCGGAAAATAGGGGGCGAAGTGGACAGGGTGTGGGGTCGGTCACAGCTCCGTAACGTCCTGGTGACCCGACGGAATTACCTGCTCCGGCACTAGCGAAATCTTGGCGTTTGAGCTGCGAAAAAGCGGGCAGAAGAATACGGGAAGCTGCGCACTGGAGAATTGGAAATTCGCCGGTAAAAGATGTACCGCAAGAAAAGCCCGGGTGTCCACGGTGTTTCTGTGGAGCGGATCGCCGTACGGGGTCGCCGTGCTCCCGCGGCCCGGACCCCGTGCGGCCCGCCGCGCCGCGCGTCATACAGTGCGGCCATGAGTGAGAGCGTGGTGCTGCACATCAAGGGCAGGGTCCTGACCGGGCCGGACGACGTGCGCGACGAACTCTGGGTCGTCGACGGCCGGGTGACCTACGAACGGCCGGCGGGCGCGCGCGAGGTGACGACCGTTCAGGGCTGGGCGCTGCCCGGCCTGGTCGACGCCCACTGTCACGTCGGACTGGACGCCCACGGGCCGGTGGACGAGGCGACCAGCGAGAAACAGGCGCTGACCGAGCGGGAGGCGGGCACCCTGCTGCTCAGGGACGCCGGCTCGCCGTCCGACACCCGCTGGATCGACGACCGCGAGGACCTGCCGCGGATCATCAGGGCGGGCCGCCACATCGCCCGTACCCGCCGCTACATCCGCAACTACGCCCACGAGATCGAGCCCGAGGACCTGGTCGCGTACGTCGCGCGGGAGGCCCGGCGCGGTGACGGCTGGGTCAAGCTGGTCGGCGACTGGATCGACCGCGAGACCGGCGACCTGTCGGCCTGCTGGCCGCGCGGCGCCGTCGAGGCGGCCATCGCCGAGGCGCACCGCCTCGGGGCCCGGGTGACGGCCCACTGCTTCGCCGAGGAGTCCCTCGCCCCGCTGGTCGAGGCGGGCATCGACTGCATCGAACACGCCACCGGCCTCACCGAGGAGACCATCCCGCTGTTCGCCGAGCGCGGCGTCGCGATCGTCCCCACCCTCGTGAACATCGCGACCTTCCCGACCCTGGCGGCCGGGGGTGAGAAAAGTTCCCCGCCTGGGCGAGCCACATGAGGAGCCTGCACGAGCGCCGCTACGACACCGTACGCGCGGCGTACGACGCCGGGGTGCCCGTCTTCGCCGGCACCGACGCGGGCGGCTCGCTCGCGCACGGCCTGATCGCGCAGGAGGTCGCCGAACTGACCAAGGCGGGCATCCCCGCGGTGGACGCGCTCGCGGCGACGACGTGGGGCGCGCGGAGGTGGCTGGGGCGGCCGGGCCTGGAGGAGGGCGCTCCGGCGGACCTTGTCGTCTACGACGGGGATCCGCGCGCGGACGTACGGGTGTTGGCGGCGCCGCGGCGGGTGGTGTTGCGGGGGCGGGTGGTGGGCTGACCCGCTTGCGGGCCGGTTTTCCGGTCTGCGGTAGCACGGGCCCGGGCCCTACGGACTTCGTCCTCCGGTCCCGCACCCTCCCGTACGTGTTCGGCTTTCGCGGCGTGGGTGGGGGGACGCCTGCCCCTGCCGGTCGTCGGACGCCGTACGGCGGGAGGGGGCGGGCCGTAGGACGGAGTCTGGAGGGCCGGTCCCGTGGCTCGGCTACAGCGAGCGCCACCCGGCGCTACCAGCCAGTCGGCCATAGAGCGCGACCCGCCGTCGGGCGCCGAAACTCCGCCGTACTGCGGGCAGCTCGACCGTGGGGCGGGCCCGGGCCCTACGGACTTCGTCCTCCGGTCCCGCACCCTCCCGTACGTGTTCGGCTTTCGCGGCGTGGGTGGGGGGACGTCTGCCCCCCACCGGCCGTCCGTCGCCGTACGACCGGAGGGGCCGGACCGTAGGACGAAGTCTGTAGGGCCGGTCCCGTGCCCGGACCGAGGAGAGCGCCGCCCGGCACAGGCAGCCAGTCGGCTACGGACTCCAGCCCGCCGTCGGGTGCCGAAACTCCGCCGTACCGCGGGCCGCCCGACCGTGGCGCGGGCCCGGGCCCTACGGACTTCGTCCTACGGTCCCGCACCCTCCCGTACGCGGTCGGCTGTCACGTACGAGGGTGGGGGACGCCTGCCCCCACCGGCCGTCCGTCGCCGTACGACCGGAGGGGTCGGACCGTAGGACGAAGTCTGGAGGGCCGGTCCCGTGGCCTGGTGCGGGGTAGCGGCGTCAGTGTTCGCGGCGGGCGCTTCGGGCCATCCAGGCGGCCACCAGTGCGCCCGAGATGTTGTGCCATACGGAGAAGACGGCCGCCGGGAGTGCCGCCGCCGGGCTGAAGTGGGCGGTGGCCAGGGAGGCCGCGAGGCCGGAGTTCTGCATGCCGACCTCGAAGGCCATCGCCCGGCGGGCCGGTTTGCCCAGGCGGGCCAGGCGGCCTGCCCCGTAACCGAGGGCCAGGCCCAGGCCGTTGTGGAGGACGACCGCGAGGACGACCAGTGCCGCCGCGTCCTTGATGCGTGCGGCGCTGCCGGAGACCACGACCAGCACGATGGCCGCGATCGTCACGGCGGACAGCCACGGCAGCGCGCGCAGCGCGCGGTCGACCCAGCGGCCCGCTACGAGCCGGACGAGCAGTCCGCCGAGTACCGGCAGCAGCACCGTCTTGAGGATGTCGGTCACCATCACCCCGGCGTCCACGTCGAGGAACTGGCCGGCGAGGAGGAGGGTCAGCGGCGGGGTGATCAGGGGGCGAGGACGGTGGAGACGGTGGCGACCGAGACGGAGAGGGCGACGTCGCCGCGGGCCAGGTAGGTAACGACGTTGGAGGCGGTGCCGCTGGGTGCGCAGCCGACGAGGATGACGCCGGCCGCGAGCTGCGGGGGCAGGTGGAGGGCGGTGGCGATCAGCCAGCCCAGGCCGGGCATGATCACGTAGTGGGCGACCAGGCCGAGGCCCACCGCCCAGGGCCGTTTGGCGACCGCGGCGAAGTCCGGCGGTGTCAGCGTCAGACCCATGGAGAACATCACCACGCCGAGCAGCCACGGGACGGCGGGTGCCCAGCCGGTGAACGGTGCGGGCCACAGCAGCCCGACGGCGCCCGCCGCGATGACCAGGAGAGGGAAGACGGTGACGGCACGCCGCGCCGCCCGGTCGGAGGCGGGCAGGTCACCGGTGGGGGCGGGGTGCTGGCTGAGCTGTTCGGTGGGCACGGCGGCACCTTAGCGCCGGGCCGCGTGTACGGGGCAACGGGTTCCGGATGGTGGACGGGGGCGGGGGCCGGGCCTCGTCGTGGGGTCAGGTGTTTGTGGCGGCTTCCGCCTCCGCCGCCTTGAGCAGGGCCGCCAGCAGTCCGGGGAACCGTGCCTCCAGGTCGTCCCGGCGCAGCGAGATGTAGCGCTCCCGGCCGATCCGGCGGGTGTGGGTCCAGCCCGCCTGCCGCAGGACGCGGAAGTGGTACGAGCCGGTGGCCCGGGTCACCGGCAGTTCGATGTCGCCGCAGCCCGCCTCGCCGTCCGCCGCGAGCCGCCGCACGATGTGCTGCCGCAGCGGGTCCCCGAACGCCTGGAGGAGCGGGCCGAGGCGGATGGCGCCGGTGTCCGGCTGGTCGGCGTCGGCCGGGGGAGAGGCCGTGGGGGGCGTGCTGAGGGCGGTCTCCGTGGGAGCCATGTTTAGAGAGCCTTCTAAGTGAGTGATACGGTCCGGATCATCGACGCTTCGATGGTCTTCTAACTGTTGGTCCGAGGCAAGCCGCCACGCACTTCCTTGCGTCGCGTGCCCTTTCCGCCGCCGTCCGAGACGAGGTCCCGCCATGTCCGCCACCGCCGCACCGAACCCGTCCGAATCCCCGCTGCGCACCCTCTTCTGCATCGGTGTCACCCAGGAGTTCTTCAACGCCGGTGACGAGGAGCGGGCCGCGGTGGCCGCCGCCATCCCGCCCGCCTTCGCCCGGCTCGCCGAGCGCTTCGGCGTCCGTGTCCTCGGCACCCTCGACGACGACCAGCTCATGGTCGGCGCGTCCGCCGCCTGGCCCTGGACCTCGTACATCCTCGCCGATGTGCCCGACCTGGACACCGTGTCCCGGATCTGCGGCATCGTGCGCGACACCGAGGTGGGCGCCGGGGGCGTCCGCCTGTGGCGCTATCTGCGGATCGAGGCGCGGGCCGGGCGTCCGCTGTTCTTCGGCACCGAGTGACCGTTCCGTTCCGGCCGTCCGTTCTCAGGAAGGAGCACTCCGTGCTCGACACCGGCCTCGCCGACCGTACTGTACTGATCACCGGCAGCGCCCAGGGTCTCGGCGCCGCCCTCGTCCGCGCCTTCCACGCCGAAGGCGCGTACGTGGCGGCCCTGGACCGCGACGAGGTGGCCAACCGGGCCATGGCCGCGGACCTCGACCCGGGCGGGGAGCGCATCCGTACCGTCCACGCCGATCTGCGCGACCTCGCCGCCGCCGAGGAGGCCTGCCGTACGGTCCGCGCCTGGCGGCCTGTGGACGTCCTGGTCAACAACGCGGCCCGGCCGCCGGCCGCCTCCCTGTGGGAGATCACCCCGGAGGAGTGGGACGAGGTCTTCGCGGTCAACCTGCGCGCCGTCTTCTTCCTCACCAGGGCCGTCGCCAAAGACATGCGCGAACGCGGCTACGGGCGCATCGTGAACATGGCCTCGATCGCCGGGCAGACGCCCCGGCCCACCGGCGCCGCGTACGGGACCTCCAAGGCCGGACTGATCGCGCTGAGCCGGGTCTTCGCCGCCGAACTGGCCGGCGACGGCATCACCGTCAACACCGTCGCACCCGCGATGATCGACACGCCGATGGTCCGCTCCGTGTCGCCCGAGGCGCTGGCCGGGCTGACCGCGCGGGTGCCGCTCGGGCGGATCGCCACTCCGGAGGAGGTGGCCCGCGTCGCCGTCTTCCTGGCGTCGGAGGAAACGTTCGTCACCGGTGCCACGTACGACGTCAATGGCGGGGCGCTGATGCGCTGAGGGAACCGGGGGAGGTCAGCCGGTCAGGGCCTTTTCGAGTGCCTCCGTGAAGCGGTCGGTCGTCGCCCGGTCCCGTACCGCCAGCCGCAGCCACTCCGGGCCCAGCCCCGGAAACGTGTCGCCGCGCCGTACCGCGAAGCCGAGGGTCCGCAGCCGGGTGCGGACGGCCGCCGCGTCCGGCAGCCGGACCAGGACGAACGGGCCCTCGGCCGGTGCCATGGTGTGCACCCGCCGGCCGTCGGGCCCGCGTACCTGTGCCAGCCGGGCCAGCAGGTGGTCCCGGTCCGCCACGATCTGCCGGGCCGCGTCCGCCGCCTCCGCCAGCGCCGCCGGTTCGCAGCACGCCTCGGCCGCGGCGAGGGCCGGTGCCGAGACCGGCCACAGGGGCTGGGCCCGCTCCAGGTCCGCGATGATCTCGGGGGCGGCCAGGACGTATCCGATCCGCAGGCCCGCCAGGCCCCAGGTCTTGGTCAGGCTGCGCAGGACGACGAGTCCGGGTACGTCCGTACGCGACGCCAGCGACGCGCGCTCGCCGGGCACCGCGTCCATGAACGCCTCATCCACGACCAGGGTGCGGCCGGGCCGCGCCAGCCGGGCGATCTCCTCGGCGGGGTGCAGGACGGAGGTGGGGTTGGTCGGGTTGCCGACGATGACGAGGTCGGCCTCGTCGGGGACCGCGTCCGCGGCCAGCCGGAAGCCGTTCCGCTCGGTGAGCAGCAGCCGTTCGACCGGGTGCCCGGCGTCGCGCAGCGCCGACTCCGGCTCGGTGAACTGCGGGTGCACGACGAGCGGCCGCCGTGCCCGTACGGCGCGGGCGATCAGGACGAACGCCTCCGCCGCGCCCGCCGTCAGCAGCACCCGCTCCGGCGGGAGGCCGTGCCGCGCCGCCACCGCCCGGCGCGCCGGAACGCCGTCCGGGTACGCGGCGAGCCCGTCCAGCGAGGCCGCGATGCGTGCCTTGAGCCAGGCCGGCGGCGTATCGGCGCGTACGTTGACCGCGAGATCGGTCAGCCCGGCGTCGGCGCCGCGCACTTCCGCGTCCCCGTGGTGGCGCAGGTCCGGTTCGTACGAGGGCGGGCCGGGTATGCCGCCGGGGGCGGCGGACGGCGGGGTGGTCACGACGTCTCCTTGGTGCAGAGGTGGTGAGGTGTGCGTCCGTGTGCCACGGCGCAGGTGGCCCGGGCCCCGGGCCGCGACGTGCGTTTGCCGACGAGGAGCCGGGCCGTGCGGGCGTCGGAGACCGCTGCGGGGTCCGTGCCGGGGGCACTCGTGGCGAGGGCGTCCGCGCCCGCCAGTGCGGCGGCCTCCGCGACGCTCGGCGTGCCGGTGGCGGCCAGCGCCGCGGCGGACGGATGCGGTACGGGTACGGCGGCCAGTACCGCGGCCGGGTACGCCAGCAGTGGCACGCCGAGCCGCTCGGCCGCCTCGGCCAGCCCCGGCTCCGCCGCCTTGGTGTCCACGGTCGCGAGCGCGGTGATCGCTCCGGGTGTCATGCCCACGGCCGCGAGAGTGTCCTTGACGAGTGCCAGTACCTCGGTGGCCCGGACGCCCCGGCGGGCGCCGACGCCGACGACGAGGACCGGTGCCGCGCTCATCGCGCCCGTCCCGCCCCGCGGACAGCCGGGTTCCGTACGTCCGGGACCCGGGCAGCCGGGCCCTGGATGTCCGCGCTCCGGACATGCGGGATGCCCGGCCGGTCAGTAAGCAGGAGTGAGGGGTGCCGGAACCCCGGGGAAGGGGTGAGACCGTGCCGGTGGTCATCGCGCTGGGCGCGTTCCTGATGACCCTGGTCGGCGGCTGGGTCGCCCACCGGGTCACCGACCGCCGCCATCTGGTCCTGGGGCTGGCGGGCGGCCTGATGCTGGGCGTGGTCGGCCTCGACCTGCTGCCCGAGGCGCTGGAGGCGGCGGGCGAGGAGATCCACGGAGTGCCGGCCGCGCTGCTCTGCTTCGTCCTGGGTTTCCTCGCCGCGCACGCGGTGGAACGGCTGCTGGCGGTCCGCAAGGCGGCGCACGGCATGGACCCGGAGGAACGGGTGCCGCAGGTCGGCCTGACGGCCGCGGCCGCCATGGTGGTGCACAGCTTCATGGACGGCTTCGCGATCGGCCTGGCGTATCAGGTGGGGCGGGAGATGGCGGTGGCCGTGGCGATCGCCGTCATCGCCCACGATTTCGCGGACGGCTTCAACACGTACACCATCACCAGTCTGTACGGGAACGCCCGCAACCGGGCGCTGACCATGCTCGGCGCGGACGCGGTGGCCCCGCTGGCCGGTGCCGCCTCGACGCTGCTGTTCACCCTTCCGGAGCAATGGCTCGGGATTTACCTGGGCTTCTTCGGCGGCGTCCTGCTCTACCTGGCGACCTCCGACATCCTCCCGGAGGCGCACCACGACCATCCCGCGCTGTCCACCCTGCTGTGCACGGTGGCGGGCGTCGGCTTCATCTGGCTGGTGGTCGGCCTGGCGGGCTGATCCGGTGCGCCGGGAGTGCGCGCCACCGGGGAGGAACGTCACGGCGCGCCGGCTCCCAGGCCGACCGAGACCGGTCCGTTGCGGCCCTCCAGTACGGCCGACAGGCCCGGTTCGTCGCCTGCGCCGACGCTGAGCGTGGCACCGAGGGCGGCCAGTTCGGCGCGGATCGTCGACGGGTCGGGGTGCGTGCCGGAGAGCGAGCGCAGCGGTACGACCGGCAGGCCCTGCGTGGCCGCCGGGTGCGGCGTGTCGCCCCAGTCGAGCAGGAACGGGACCAGGCCGCCGCCGGTACGCGGCGGCGTCAGCGTCCAGGAGAGGGTGCCGCCGTCCGGTGTGCGGCGGGACATCACCACCGGCTCGCCCGGGTCGTACCCCAGCGCGCGGGCCTGTGCCACATGCCGGGCGATCCCCCGCACCCGGACCGCCCAGTGGGCCAGCCGCGGGCCGCGCAGCGCGTCGATGCCGAACCAGCGCGGCGCCTCGGGCGCGGGCTGCGCCGGGTCCGGTCCGATGATCTCCAGGTAGGCGCCGTCGCCCAGGCCCAGCAGGGCGTTGCGGGTGCCCCGGCCCGGGTGGCCGCCGCCCGGCACCGGCCGGACACCGGTCAGCGCGGCGACCTCGGCGGCGGTGCCCTCCAGGTCGGGCGTGGCGAGGACCAGATGGTCCAGTACGGCGTCAGCCACAGCGGGCCTCCAGCGGCGGGCGGTCGGCGGCACGGGCGGCCAGGCGGTGGGCCAGCGACGGCTCGGCCGCCCAGTGGACGTGCAGGTACGAGGCGTGCACCCCGTCCTGTACGTGGCCCTCCACCCGGCGCGCGGGATGGGTCATGCCCCAGGCGGGGGACGCGCCCGCGCCCGGTTCCAGCACCGTACGGTGGAACTCGTGGCCGCGCACCCGCGTACCGGCCACGGCCAGGGCGTTGTCGGTCAGCGCCACCGCCTCCCGGTAGCCCAGCGTGAGCCGTTCCGACATCCGCGCGTCGGCGGGCAGCACCCCGCACATCGGCTTGCCGTCGAGGGTCCGGGACAGGTACAGCAGCCCCGCGCACTCGGCGACGACCGGCGCGCCCGAGGCCGCCAGATCCACGACGGCCCGGCGCAGCGGCTCATTGGCCGACAGCTCGGCCGCGTACATCTCGGGGAAGCCGCCGCCGATCACCAGGGCCTGCGTCCCGGCGGGCAGCCGCTCGTCGCGCAGCGGGTCGAAGACGGCCACCTCGGCACCGGCGGCCGCCAGCAGTTCGGCGTGCTCGGCGTACGAGAACGTGAACGCGGCGCCGCCCGCGACGGCCACCACTGGCCGGCCTGGGACCGCGGCCGCGCCCCGCGTGCTCTGCGCGACGGCGAGCGCCGGGTCCCAGGCCGTGCCGGTCAGTTCCGGCGCGCTGTGCGCCAGCGCCAGCAGCGCCTTGAGGTCGCAGCCCTCCCGTACCTGGGCGGCCTGCGCCCGTACGGACTCCAGCGCGTCGGCCTGCCGTTCGGCGACCGGGATCAGGCCCAGGTGCCGCGACGGCGTCCGCACCTGCGGCGCCCGGCGGAGCGCACCGAGGACCGGTACGCCCACCTCGTCCAGGGCCGCGCGCAGCAGCTCCTCGTGCCGGTCCGAGCCGACCTTGTTCAGGATCACCCCGGCCAGCCGCACCCCGGGGTCCCAGGACGCGAAGCCGTGCACCAGCGCCGCCACCGAACGGGACTGCGCCGAGGCGTCCACGACCAGCACCACCGGGGCCCGCAGCAGCTTGGCGACCTGCGCGGTGGAGGCCAGTTCGCCGAGGCCGGAGGCGCCGTCGTACAGCCCCATCACGCCCTCGATCACCGCCAGGTCGGCGCCGGCCGACCCGTGCAGGAACAGCGGCGGCACCTGGTCGGGGCCGCACAGGTACGCGTCCAGGTTGCGGCCCGGCCGGCCCGTCGCCAGGGCGTGGTAGCCCGGGTCGATGTAGTCCGGCCCGACCTTGTGCGCGGAGACCGTGAGCCCGGCCTCGGTGAAGGCCGCCATCAGGCCGGTGGCGACGGTCGTCTTGCCGCTGCCCGAGGCGGGCGCGGCGATGACGAGCCGGGGGATCGTACTCACGGTCTGACTGCTCCTGGTCCTGCCGTCGGCGTCGCTGAGGTGTCCGGCCGCGCCGTCACCACTCGATGCCCCGCTGGCCCTTCTGGCCCGCGTCCATCGGGTGCTTGACCTTGGTCATCTCGGTCACCAGGTCCGCGAAGTCGCACAGCTCCTGCGGCGCGTTGCGCCCGGTGATCACGACGTGCTGGTGGCCCGGCCGGTCGCGCAGGACGGAGACGACCTCGGCGGGGTCCACCCAGCCCCAGTGCATCGGGTAGGCGAACTCGTCGAGCACGTACAGCTTGTACGTCTCGGCGGCCAGGTCGCGCTTGACCTGCTCCCAGCCCTCGCGGGCCGCCTCCTCGTTGCTGAACTGGGAGTCGCGCTGGACCCACGACCAGCCCTCGCCCATCTTGTGCCAGGCGACCGTGCCGCCCTCGCCGGTCTCGCCGAGCACCCGCAGCGCGCGCTCCTCGCCCACCTTCCACTTCGCCGACTTCACGAACTGGAACACCCCGACCGGCCAGCCCTGGTTCCAGGCCCGCAGCGCCAGCCCGAAGGCGGCGGTGGACTTGCCCTTGCCGGGGCCGGTGTGGACGAGGACCAGCGGGCGGTTGCGGCGCTGGCGGGTGGTGAGTCCGTCGTCCGGGACGACGGACGGCTGTCCCTGAGGCATCAGGCGGCCTTCCGAGTGGTGTGGTGGTTGCCCTGTCCGCGGACGTCGCGGACGAGCGCGGAGACACTGTCCGCGCGCAGTTCGTCGAGGGTGACGGCGGTGCCCTGGAGGTCGCGGGCCAGTTCGCCCGCCAGTCCGAGCCGTACCGGCCCGGCCTCGCAGTCGACGACCACCGAGGCGACGCCCTCGGCGCCGAGCAGCCGTGCGGCGCGCGAGGTGCGCACCAGCGGCTCGGGGCCGCCGGTGGCCCGCCCGTCGGTGACGACGACCAGCAGCGGCCGCCGCGAGGCGTCCCGCAGCCGTTCCACCCGCAGCACCTCGTGGGCCTTGAGCAGGCCCGCGGACAGCGGTGTCCGGCCGCCGGTGGGCAGCGACTCCAGCCGGGCCGCGCCCGCCTCCACCGACGAGGTGGGCGGCAGCGCCAGTTCGGCGTCCGCACCGCGGAAAGTGATCATGCCGATCTTGTCGCGCCGCTGGTAGGCGTCGAGCAGCAGCGAGAGCACGGCGCCCTTGACCGCGCTCATCCGCTTGCGCGCCGCCATCGAGCCGGACGCGTCCACGACGAAGAGCACGAGGTTGCCCTCCCGGCCCTCGCGCACCGCCTCGCGCAGATCGTCCCGGCGCACGACCAGACCCGGGCCGCGGCGGCCGCGCGCCACCTGGTGCGGCGCGGCGGCCTGCACGGTCGCGGCCAGGTGCAGCTTGGTCAGGGTGCCCTGCGGGCGCCGCGCGCCGGTGGTCCGGCCGTGCGCCGTACGGGCGCGGGAGCGGCGGCCGTCCGCGCCCTCGCCGAGCCCCGGGACGTCGAGTCGCCGGGTACGGAAGGGCTCGCCCGCGCCGACGGCGGCCGTCTCGCCGACCTCGCCCGGGGTGTTGTCCCTGTCGCCCTCGGACTGTGCCTTCGGGTCGGCCGGAGCCGGGTCCGCCTCCGGGGCCTGCTGCTGCTCGGGCAGTTGCGGCTGGTCGTGCGCCTGCGGCTGGTCGTGCGGGGCCTGGGCGTCCTCGCCCTGCGGGCCGTCCGTGCCGCCGTCACCGTCCTGCGGCGGCTGTCCGCCGCCGGGCCCGTCGGGGCCGCCGTCGGGGCCGCCGTCCGGGTCGGGTTCCGGGTCGTCGTCCTCGTCGGCGGCGAACTCCTCCAGCGTCTGGTCGAGCTTGTCCTCGTCCAGGCCGGGGGCGTCGAACGGGTTGCGGCGGCGCCGGTGGGGGAGCGCCAGCAGGGCGGCCTGCCGTACGTCCTCCTCGCGGACGTCCGTACGGCCCGCCCAGGCGGACAGCGCGCAGGCGGTACGTGCCATCACGATGTCGGCGCGCATGCCGTCCACCTCGAACGCCGCGCACACCGCGGCGATCTGCCGCAGCACCGCGTCCCCGAGGACCACGTCCGGCAGCAGCGCCCGCGCGGCGGCGATCCGCTCCCGCAGCTCGCCCTCCTCGACGGCCCAGCGCGCGGCGAAGCCCTCCGCATCCGCGTCGTAGGCCAGGCGGCGCCGTACGACCTCCACCCGCTGGTCCGGCTCGCGGGACGCGGCGACCTCCACGGTCAGCCCGAAGCGGTCCAGCAACTGCGGCCGCAGCTCGCCCTCTTCGGGGTTCATGGTGCCGACGAGCAGGAAGCGCGCGGCGTGCCGTACGGAGACGCCCTCGCGCTCCACGTACGAGGCGCCCATGGCGGCGGCGTCCAGCAGCAGGTCCACGAGGTGGTCGTGGAGGAGGTTGACCTCGTCGACGTACAGGATGCCGCGGTGCGCGTCCGCCAGCAGGCCCGGCTCGAACGCCTTCACGCCCTCCGACAGGGCCCGCTCGATGTCCAGTGCGCCGACGAGACGGTCCTCGGAGGCGCCGACGGGGAGTTCGACCATACGGGCCGGGCGGTCCTCGGCGCCGGCCGCCTCGTGCGGGCCGTCCGGGCAGGCCGGGTCCGGCGCGGCCGGGTCGCAGGAGAAGCGGCAGCCGGTGACGACCGGGACGTCCGGCATCAGCGCCGTCAGGCCCCGTACGATCGTCGACTTCGCGGTGCCCTTCTCGCCGCGGACGAGCACCCCGCCGATGGCCGGCGAGATGGCGTTGAGCAGCAGGCTCAGCCGCATGTCGGACATGCCGACGACCGCGGTGAACGGGTAAGGGACCGATGCCATTAAGGAGTACCCCTTCGAGGGACGTGCGATGTGCGGGCGCGGCAGAGGCCGCGCCGGGTGCGGCCGGGGTGCGGGGTGGCGGCGGTATCGGCGGCGCCCCCGGTGGTACGAACGGCAGTCCCGCCGGTACGCCGTCCTCGATGAGCCGCAGCAGCGCCTCCGTGTCCGCGTGCTCCTCGATGAGATCGCCGAGCCGGTCGAGCTGTTCCTCGCGCAGCGCGGCGAAGCTGGTGTCCGGCGCCGGGACGAACGCGCGGCCCGCGTCGGCGGCCACCCGGCGCAGGAACGCCCGCCGGAAGCCGTCGCTCTCCAGGGAGCCGTGCCAGTGGGTGCCCCAGACCGCGCCGGACCGGCAGCCCGCCAGGAAGGGCTCACCGCCGTCGATCTCCGCCACGCCATGGTGGATCTCGTACCCCTCGACCGGCTCGCCCAGTGCCTCGCCGGACGGCCGGGCCAGGGTCTTGTCCGCCGCGAACCGGACGCGGACGGGCAGCAGGCCCAGCCCGTCCACCGTCCCGGCCCTCGATTCGACCTCGTCCTCGATCCGTTCGCCCAGCATCTGGAAGCCGCCGCAGATGCCGAGCACCGGGCGCCCTTCCGCGGCCCGCCGCCGCACCGCGTCCGCGATGCCGCGCTCGCGCAGCCACTGGAGCGCGCGGACGGTGCCGCGGGTGCCGGGCAGGACGACGAGGTCGGCGTCGGCCAGTTCCTCGGGGCGGTCCACGAACCGCACCACGACGCCCGGTTCGGCGGCGAGCGCGTCCACGTCCGTGAAGTTCGACATCAGCGGTACGGCGGCCACCGCGACCCGCAGCACGTCGGCGCCGTGCGGCGGCGCGACGACGCTCTCGCGGACCGCGCCGCGCAGCGACACCCGGAGGCCGTCCTCCTCGTCGATGCCGAGGCCGTGCGCGAACGGCAGCACCCCGAGGGTGGGCCGCCCGGTCAGCTCCTTCAGCATGTCCAGGCCCGGCTCCAGCAGCGTCACATCGCCGCGGAACTTGTTGACGAGGTAGCCCGCGACCAGCGCCTGGTCCTCCGGGGACAGCAGCGCCGTGGTGCCGAAGAACGAGGCGAACACCCCGCCCCGGTCGATGTCGCCGACCACCACGGCCGGGATACGGGCGGCGCGCGCGATGCCCATGTTCACGATGTCGGTACGCCGCAGGTTGATCTCGGCCGGGCTGCCCGCGCCCTCGCAGATCACCGCGTCGTGTGTACGGCGCAGCTCCTGGAGGCAGTCCGTGACCGTACCGAGCAACTGCTCCTGCCGGCCCGCGTGGTAGCCGCGCGCGCTCAGCTCGCCCACCGGCTTGCCCATCAGCACGACCTGGCTGCTGCGGTCACTGCCCGGCTTCAGCAGCACCGGATTCATCAGCGCGCTCGGCTCGACGCGCGCCGCCGCGGCCTGCATGGCCTGCGCCCGCCCGATCTCCGCGCCCTCGCGCGTCACGAACGAGTTCAGCGACATGTTCTGCGCCTTGAAGGGCGCCACCTTGACGCCCTTGCGGGCCAGCCAGCGGCAGATGCCCGCCGTCACCACACTCTTGCCCGCGTCGGACGTGGTGCCCGCCACCAGCAGCCCGCCGCCGAGCGGCGCTTGACCCGGTCCGTTCACGTGGCACTCCTCGCCGTCCGCACTTCGCTGCTCACTTGGCCCTCCCGGCGGTGCGGGATCGTCGTACCGATCCGGCTGCACGGGATCGCTGCGCCGGTCCGGCCGTACGGGATCGCTGTACTGCCCCGGCCGTACGGGACCGTCGTACCGCCCCCGCCGCCAGCCGGCCCGCGACCGTGGCCGCCAGGGCCAGCACGCTCACCCGGCGCGACAGGGTCACGGCCCGCTCGATGTCCGGCACCGCGACCGGCCGGCCCGCGTCGCCGTTGAGCACCGGCCGGTGCTCGACCCGGCCGCCGTACGCCAGGGTGCCGCCCAGCCGTACGCCCAGCGCGCCCGCGAAAGCGGCCTCCACCGGGCCCGCGTTGGGGCTCGGGTGGGACGGACCGTCCTGCCGCCAGGCGCGCAGCGCGCCCCGCCGGTCCGGCCCGGCCAGCACCGCCAACGCGGCGGTCAGCCGGGAGCCGGGGTAACCGGCCACGTCGTCGAGGCGGGCCGAAGCCCAGCCGAAGCGGCGGTGGCGCGGCGACTTGTGCCCCACCATCGCGTCCAGCGTGTTCACGGCCCGGAAGGCCAGCAGCCCCGGCACACCGGCGACCGCGCCCCAGACCAGGGCGCCGACCACCGCGTCCGAGGTGTTCTCGGCGACGGACTCGACCACCGCGCGCGCCATCTGCTGCCCGTCCAGGGCCTGCGGGTCGCGCCCGCACAGATGCGGCAGCCGCTCGCGCGCCACGTCCAGGTCGCCCGCCGCGAGCGCGCCGCCGACGGCCCGCGCCTCGCGGCCCAGCGAGGTGCCGCCCAGGACGGCCCAGGTGGCGGCGGCGGTCAGCGCGACGGAGGCGGGGAAGGCGGCGGGGGAGCGGCGTACGGCGCGGTCGAGCAGCGCGGCACCGGCGGCGGTACCGCCCGCGAGCAGCGCGGTGTGCAGGGCGCCGGTCCCGCGGTGGTCGCGCCACAGACGGTGTTCCACGGCGGCCGCGGCCCGCCCGAAAGCGGCCACGGGGTGGCCGCGCCGGGGGTCGCCCACGACCAGGTCGCCGAGGAAACCGAGGGCCGCGCCGCACGCGTAGCCGGCGTGTTCGGCACGCATCGGATCAGACCGCCGTCGCGCCTCGGAGGGATGGCGTGGGGGTACGTCCAGCAGATTGCGCACTGCGGCCGGGCATGGCGGTAGGTCCTCACTCAGGGTCCGCGCCCTGGCTCGACGGGTACGGCGACAAGAGTCTCCTGGCTCCCCGGATCGGCGCTTCCCCCGGCCTTCCAGTCCGTACGGGAACCTGCGTCGCGGGACGCGGACCGTGGCCCTTGGTGGAGGGGCGCTCCCCGGTGACAGTGGCGGGACCGCGCCGGATTCTCACCGGACTTCCTCATCTGTCGCCGATTGGCTCCGGCAGTCCACCACGCTCCGCCAAGCCCGTCAACTCACGCTTGACCTGCGGTGCGGGGTGGTGGCGCTGCCTGTGTCCCAGAACACAGACGTCCGGTGGCCGTGGCGGGGACGCCGCGGCCACCGGACGCGGTGGTGCCGTGTCGTGCCGCGGCTCAGGCGGCGACGATCAGGTAGATCCCGTACGCCACGGCCGCGGCGCACAGCGCGAAGCAGGCGTACGCCCCGGCCCGCGCCGCCCCGCCGGAGCCGGCGGGCCCGCCGGCGGTCACCGGCGCGCCCTCCTGCCGCGGCTTACGGGACGTGCCGACGATGCCGAGGGTGAACAGGCCCACGATCCCGACCGTCACGAACAGCGTGACGCCGAAGACCTGGCCGAGAGCTGCCCAGTCGATGCTCATTGCGTTCTCGTTCCTTCGTGGGAGCCGTGCGGCCGGGTCAGCCGGCGGCCGAGCCGGCCTTGGCACGGCGCCCGGCGCGCTTCTCGTGCGGGTGGGCGGCCACCGGGGCGGCGATCACCGGGGCGGCACCGACCGGGTCCGCGATCCGGGCCCCGGCCACGGCGGGGGCCGGGATGGCGGCCGCGCCCGCCGCGACCGGGCCCGCGGGAGGCGGGGAGACGGCCTGCAAGGCGGCGGTGACGACACCGGCGGGCTCGGCGGCCGGGCCCTCGTTGACGTTGGTGTGGTCCACCGGCTTGCGCCGGGAGGCCACCCAGATCGCGCCGCAGACGGCGAGCGCCAGCACGGCGACGGTCGCGATGCCCCAGTCGCCCTGGTCCGCCAGGAGCGCGGCGCCCGCGGCGACCAGACCGGCGGCCGGCAGCGTCAGACCCCAGGCGGCGGCCATCCGGCCCGCCGTGGACCAGTGCACCACGCCGCCCTTGCGGCCCAGGCCGGAGCCCATGACCGCACCGGAGCAGACCTGGGTGGTGGAGAGCGCGAAGCCGAGGTGGGAGGAGGCCAGGATGGTGGCCGCGGCGCCGGTCTGGGCGGCGAAGCCCTGCGGCGGCTGGATGTCGGTGATGCCCTTGCCCATCGTGCGGATGATCCGCCAGCCGCCCAGGTACGTGCCGAGCGCGATGGCCAGACCGGCCGAGGCGATGACCCACAGCGGCGGGTCGGCGTGCGGGGCGACCACACCGCCGGTGATCAGCGCGAGGGTGATCACACCCATCGTCTTCTGGGCGTCGTTGGTGCCGTGCGCGAGGGAGACCAGGGCGGCTGAGGCGATCTGCCCGGCGCGGTAGCCCTTGGCGGTGTCCTCCTCGGCGCGGTCGCGGGCCAGCCGGTAGGTCAGCCGGGTCGCGGCCGTCGCGGCCAGACCGGCCACGATCGGAGCGGCGACGGCCGGGATGAGGACCTTCATGACCACCGCGCCGCCGTGCACGCCGCTCGGGCCGACGGCCACCAGGGTCGCGCCGATCAGACCGCCGAAGAGGGCGTGCGAGGAGCTGGAGGGGAGCCCGGCCAGCCAGGTGACCAGGTTCCAGACGATGGCGCCGACCAGCCCGGCGAAGATCACTTCTGGTCTGATGCCGGCGGTCTCGTCGATGATCCCGCCGGAGATGGTCTTGGCGACCTCCACCGACAGGAACGCGCCGACCAGGTTGAGGGCCGCCGACATCGCCACCGCGATCTTGGGCTTGAGTGCCCCGGTGGAAATGGTGGTGGCCATGGCGTTGGCCGTGTCGTGGAAGCCGTTCGTAAAGTCGAACACCAAGGCCGTGACGATCACGATCCCGATGAGAAGCGTGATGTGTTCCATTCACCCAGGCAATCAGTTCGTTGGGCAGTGACGCTCGGGACCGTACGGACGACGGGTGAACGGAAGGTGAACTGGGGCGGGCGCCACAGTGACGCCCCCGCAGGGGTGGTGCGGAGGCGTCCAGGCCGTCTCCCGGGGCCCATGCGTATCAGCACGGGCGCCTCGTGCGGCGCAGGCGTACCGGGGGCGGGTGCGTCGGGGGGCGGGCGTGTTGGGGGCGGGCGTGTCGGGGCCGGGCGTTTTGGGTGGCGCAGGCGTACCGGGGTCGAGCGTGGCGGGATGCCGGGCGCGTCGGGGTGTCGCGGTGTCGGGCGCGTCGGGGTGCCCGGTCGGCGTGTCAGCCCCGTGCGAAGCGCCGTAGCCCGGTGACCGTGCCGTTCCACTTGTTCTGGTCGCCGGGCAGCGCGCCGGCTCCGGCGTGCTGCCAGATGCTCGGGTACGGCCAGCCGGCGGGCAGCTTGCCCGGGGTGCTGTGCCAGTGGGCCAGCCACAGGGGGTGGCGGCGAACGCCCGGCTGCCGCCGGTGCAGCCGTTCCACCACCGGGCCGTCGTGTAGATCACCGGCCGCCGACCGGTCTGCCGCAGCACCTCGTTGCTGAAGCCGCGGACCCACCGGACCAGCGCGGTGCCGCTCATCCCGTAGCAGGCGTGCTCCCGGTCGTACGGGTTGTGCTCCAGGTCGAGCGCCGGAGGCAGCGTCCAGCCGTCCGCCTTCCAGTGGCCGCCGTGCCGCAGGAAGTACCGGGCCTGCGCGCGGCCGGAGGACGCGTTCGGTACGCCGAAGTGGTACGCGCCGTGCAGCAGGCCCGCCTTGCGCGCGCCGCGGTACTGCCGTGGGAAGTGCGGATTGCGGTACCAGGTCGACTCGGTGGTCTTCACGTACACGAAACGGCCGCCCTTCGCCCGTACGGACTTCCAGTCGACGCTCCCCTGGCGCGAGGAGACGTCGTGCCCGACGGGCTTGCCGGAGGCCTCGGCGGCGGGGGCCGTGGGCAGGGCGGTGGACAGGACGCCGGTGAGCGTGCCGAGCGCCAGGGCCCCGGCGGCCAGCCGGTGCTGGCGGTTGCGCGGGCGGCGGGAGGGACGGTGGGGTGGGCGCTGTGTGTCGGGCGGGCGCTGCGCGTCGGGCGGCTGGTGGGACGGCTGTTGCGTACCGGACGGGCGATCGCGGTCACGGGCCATGGTTCCCCCAGGAATTCCCCCGATGGCTACGTGCATGACAGATGGCGACGTGCATGACAGGCGCTACGTGCATGACAAAGCTCCGGAAGCGTACCGAGAGATCACCACAAGACGGTCGTCGCCCGGTCAAGTCCGCCCGAGGTACCGCCGGTCCGACATGGCGGATACCGGAGGGCCGGGATCCGCCCCACGGGTACCCACCAGCCCCGTACGGTGTCGGCAGCCCCGCGCGCACCACGCCCGCGCGCCCCCACCGGACCCCGCCCGCACCGCACACCGGAGGCACACGCATGACGGACCCGGAAGCCCTCGACCACGCCTGGGACGAGCTGGTCGCCACCGCCCGCCGCACGGTCGCCGACGGCCTGGTCGTCGGCACCTCCGGCAACGTCTCCGTGCGCGTCGGCGACCTCGTGCTGGTCACCCCCAGCGGCGTCCGCTACGACCGGCTCGGGCCCGGTGACCTCACCGCGGTGGATCTCGAAGGCCGCCAGACCCGCGGCACGCTGCGGCCCACCAGCGAACTCCCCATGCACCTGGCCGTCTACCGCGCCACCGACGCCACCGCGGTCGTACACACGCACGCGGCCCACGCCACCGCCGTCTCCACCCTCGTCACCGAACTCCCGCCGGTGCACTACATGACCGCGGCCCTCGGCGGGCCCGTCCGCGTCGCGCCGTACGCCCTCTACGGCACCGAGGAGTTGGCCGGGAACATGCTCGCCGCCCTGCGCGACCGCACCGGCTGCCTCCTCCAGAACCACGGCACCATCGTCCACGGCGACACCCTTGACGAGGCGTACGACCGCACCGCCCAGCTGGAGTGGATGTGCCGCGTCTGGCTCGCCGCCGGCTCGCTGCCCGGCCGCACACCCACCCTGCTCACGCCGGAACAGCTCGACGCGGCCGGCGAGCAGCTGCGCGGCTACGGGCAGGGTCGCTGACGGATAGCGCCGCTGACGGGCAGGGCCGCTGCGTACGGCGACGGGCGACGGGCGACGGCGTACGGCGACGGGCGACGACCGCCGGGCCTCGTCCGATGGCAGCCGGGCCCTGCCTGAGGCACCCGGGCCCCCGTACCTCACGCGACAGCGACCGGGCCTCGCCCGACCGCCCGCGGGCCCGCCCGCCGTCACCCGGGCGCGCGCGCCCACTGGCCGCGGCCGCGACGCCCGCCCACACTGGGGAGGATGCGTCTGGGTACCGCGGCAGCAGCCGCCACCACGGTGATCGGTACCGGCGCGGCCGCGGTGGCGGCCGGCCGGTACGCCAGCGACATGGTCCTCAAACCCGCGCCCGACCGGCCGCTGCCGGGCGACCCCCGGCTCACGGTGCATGCCACCGGCCCCGGGCGGATCACCCTCACCCGCAGCCTCGCCTCGCTGCGCCCCGGCACCTACGGCCTCACCGGCGCGGGCGGCCATGCCATCGTCGGCCCCCTGCTGGACGACGTGCCGCACCCGGCGGACACCGTCGTCCGCCGCCTGGAGCGGGTCACCCACGGCACCCTCCAGCCGGGCGCGAGGATGCGCCTGACACCCCAGGTGCACATCGGCAACCCGCGCGACGCGCTCGGCCTCGACGCCGCCGACGTCGACATCCCCGGAGAACTGGGCGCCCTGCCCGCCTGGTTCGTGCCGGGCGCCCGGGAGACCTGGGTCATCACCGTGCACGGCCTGGGCACCACCCGGGAGCACCCCATGGTGGTCATGCCGTTCCTCAGCGACCAGCGGCTGCCCGTCCTGGACCTCGCCTACCGCAACGACGTCGGCGCTCCGCACACCGCCGACGGCATCAGCCACCTCGGCGACTCCGAATGGCGCGACCTGGACGCCGCGATCCGCTACGCCGTCCAGTACGGCGCCGAACGCGTCGTCCTGCACGGCTGGTCCACCGGCGCCTCCATGGCCCTGCACGCCGCCGCCAACTCCGCGGTCCGCGACCGCATCGCCGGCCTCGTGCTGGACTCGCCGGTCCTGGACTGGCAGGCCACCGTCCGCGCCCTGGCCGCCGCCCGCCGCGTCCCCCGCCCGCTGCTCCCGCTGGCCGTACGCGCCGCCGAGGGCAGCACCGGGCTGCACGCCGGACGGCTGGCCGAAGCCTGGACCGCCGACCTGCTCACCGTGCCGACCCTGCTGATCCATGGGCCCGACGACACCCTGGCCCCCTGGTCGGCCTCCCGCGAACTGGCCTCCCGCCGCCCCGACCTGATCACGCTGCACCCGGTACCGCACGCCCCGCACGCCGCCATGTGGAACGCCGACCCGGCCACGTACGAAGAAACGCTCCGCCGCTTCCTCACCCCCTCATGTGAGCCGGCGGCGCGGCTTCCCGGAGTGGCCGTGTCGTGCCCGTGCGGCCTTCGGGCGGTCGCTTCCGTGCGGCCTCGGGGTCGGCTCTCGCTGTGCGGCCTTTGGGGCGGTCAGCCCTGTCCGGCCTCCGGCCGGTTGATCCTGCGTGGCCTCCAGTGTGGTGTGGTCGGGCCTGTGCGGCCTTCGGGGCGGTTGTCCCTGTGCGGCCTCGGCCTTCGGGACGACCGTTCCTGCGCGGCCTGCGGCCTGGTCGTTCGCGTGCACCCGCTGGAACGGTCGTTCTCGCGCTCTCTCTGGGCGGATCGTTTCCGGGCGCTCGCTGGGGCGGACCGTCGCCGAGCGGCGGGGTGGGCCGTTTCCGTGCGTCCTCCGGTTGGTCCGTTCCCGCGTCTCGTCCGGGGCCGCCTTTCCGCAGCCTGCGGGCCGTTCCGTTTCCGCGCGCCTCGGGGCCTCGGGGCGGCCTCCCCATAGCCCTCCGGGCCGTTCCGCTTCCGTGCGTCCTCCGGCTGGTCCGTTCCTGCGCCTCGGGGCGGCCTTCCCCGCAGCCTCGATGCGGTTCCGTTTCCGCGTCCTCCGGCCGTTCCGAGCCCGCGCGCCCTCGGGCCTTCGCGTGTTCACACGCCTCCCACGGCGCGACCCGTGCCCTGGCACCGCGGCCCGTGGCAATGCGCCCCGCGCCCCTCGCCTCCGACGGCGACTTGCCCGTGTCGTGATGGCCTGTCGGCGCGGTCCGCGGCACCCGGGCGGCCCGTGGTGACCCGGCGCTACGGACGGTGGCCACACCGCGCGCGCCCCGGGGCCGCCCCTTCGTACGGCCTGCGGCCACTCCCCGTACAGGCCCTGGTGGCCCACGCGTACGGTCCGTGCCGGCCGCCCCGTGCGCCCCTCGTGCGTCGGGCCGCCGGAACGTACCGACCGTTCCGATTGGGCTTTCGGGCCGTCAGCGGGAAGACTGCACCCTGTGACGTCCCGTACTCCGCGCGACTCCCGGCTCCGACTCGTCCCCCGTCAACCGATTGCCGCCGCCCGCCGAGCGGTGAGCACCCGGGCCGCCCGGCCGGCGCCCCGGCCGCCCCAGGGCACACCGCCGCCCGCGGAACTGGCCCGGCAGGCCCGGGCCGGCCTGGCCGGTGCCGTACGTCTCGCCCGCTGGGCCGACGGTGAGCACGGCGCGGGCGCCGGGCTGCGGGCCGGCACGGACGGTGCCCTCCCGGCGGACGTCGTCGAACAGGCGGCGGACGACCTGCGGCTGACCCCGGGCCAGGTCCGTACGGACTGGGACCTGGCCCGGCTGGCCGGACTCGTCGAACTGCACGGCGGCGTGGCCCGCCCGGGCTGGCGGCTGCGCGCCTGGGAGCGCGACGACACCGCCGCGCTGCGCGGCTGGGTCGCGCTCTTCGACGCCTGGTCGCTGGCGCGCCCCGCGCCCCCGGCGCCGGGCCGACCGCCGTCGCCGAGGTCGTCGAGGCCGTGCCGCAGCTGCTGTCCCTGCTGCACCTGTCGGCCGGCCCGGTACGGGTCCCGGTCCTGCTGGACATGCTGGAACAGCGCGTCGCCGAACTCCGCACCGAACGCTGCGAGGTGCCGTACGGCCCGGACCGCGCCCCGGACGCGGGACCGGCCCCTGGCACGGCCGCGCCCCCGGGCCCGGGGGCGGCCCCGGACTCGGGCGCAGGTCCGGGAACGGACCCGGGCACAGCTTCGGGAGTGGACCCGGGCACGGCCTCGGGAGCGGCGCGCGGCGGAGCGGCGGGTGACACCGCGGGGGTGTCACTCGCGGAGCTCCTGGACTGGTCGCTGGAGGGCCTCGCCGCCGTCGGGGCACTCGTCGTGCGCGACGGCGCCAAGACCGGTGTGCCCGCCGAACGCGAAGCCCTGCTCACCCCCTCGGCAACTGGTCGGTCTGGGTCAAGCTGGAGCAGATCTGCGTCGCCGCCCAGAGCCCGGCGGGCAACATCGAGCAGTCCGCCGAGGCGATGCTGCGCGGCTGCGCCCGGCTGACCCCGGGCCCGGCGCGCGCCGAATACCGCGCCTGGCTCGCCGCCCGGTCGGCGGGCAGCGCCGTCGAGGAACTCCTCGACGTCGCCCGCGGCGAGGACGCGCTGCTGCGCGGCCTGGCCTTCGAGGCCCTGCGCGCCGTCGGCGCGCCCGCCGAACCGGCCGTACGCGCCGCCGCCGACGAGGCCGCGCTGCGCCCGTACGCCCTGCTCTGGCTCGTCGAGCACGAGGGCGGTGACCCGGAGACCGCGCCGGACGTGCTCACCCGCGAGGAGTCCACCTGGCTGTGGGTGGACACCGCCGCGGCCGTCGCCGACCACGGCGAGAGCCAGCTGCTGATCCGGCACCTCGACTCGGCCGTCCAGGGCTCGGTCCCGCGCCTGCTGGAGGAGGTACGGGCCGTCGGCCACCCGCGCACCGTGCAGGTACTGGTCGCCCTGGCCGCCGCCCACCCGGACCCGGCCCTCGCCAAGGCCGTCCGCCGCGCCGCCTTCCAGGTGCACACCGGCGGCGCGTGACGCCTCCCGGGGGCGGGCGCCCGCCCCCGGAACGGCACCCGACGGTCCCGCCCCTTTCGCCAACGCGCGATCCCAGGCGAGCGCGCGCCAGCGCCCCTTTAGCGCCCCATCAGCGCCTCCTCAACACTCCCTCAGCACCTTTCCAGTGCTCCGTCAGTGCCTTCCCAGCGCTACCTCGCTACCTCTCCAGTGCTCCGTCAGTGCCTCCCCAGCGCTCCCTCAGTGTCTCCCCGGTGTCCCCATTCCTCAGCCGCCCTTCAGGCCTTCGGCGCCGCCGGTGCGTATGTGCCGAACGTCCAGAGATTGCCCTCCAGATCGCGGGCCGTGTACTCCCGGGAGCCGTAGTCCTGGTCCGTGAGCGGCAGCGCTATCTCCACCCCGGCCTGCTCGGCCCGGCGGTGATGCGCGTCCGGGTCCGCGACGGTCACGTACACACCGACCGGGCCGCCACCGCCCAGCGCCTCCTCGTACGCCCCGCCGGCGCCCTTCGAGCCCAGCATCACCACGCCGTTGCCGAAGGACAGCTCGGCGTGCAGCACGGCGCCGCTCTCGCTCTCGTACAGCGCGCTCTGCGTGAAGCCGAAGGCTTCCGTCAGCTGCTTGACCGCCGCCTTCGCGTCGCGGTACTGCAGCGTCGGGCAGAACGTGGGAGAGCCCGCAGTCCCTGCCGCGCCTGCCGCCACGTCGGTCATGACGATCACCTTTCCCATCCTGCGATCAGGTCGTTCCGAGCCCCGCTCTGAGACCCACATCACAGTGTGGCACCAGGGTCTGACAACGCCCCCGAACAGCCTCTGACCAGCACCGCACCGCACCACGCTGCTCCGAGAAGCACCGAGAAGCACCGAGAAGCACCGAGAAGCACCGAGCCGCACCGAACCGCTCCGCCGTCCGTCCGCCGCTCCGGCGGTCTCAGCGGAACGTGTCACAGCGTCCGGCGTCCCCCGTGCGGAGCCCGGCCGAGAACCACCGCTGCCGCTGCGCCGCCGACCCGTGCGTCCAGCTCTCCGGGGTGATCCGGCCCTGGAACCGTTCCTGGATCCGGTCGTCGCCGACCGCGGCCGCCGCGTCGAGCCCGTCCCGTACGTCCGCCTCGGTGAGATCGGTGATCAGCGGCCGCCCGGTGGTCTCCTCGGGCGTGCCGGTGGCGTGCCGGGCCCACACGCCCGCGTAGCAGTCGGCCTGGAGCTCCACCTTGACGGCGTCGCTGTCCGCGCCGGGCCGCCCGCCCTGGGACCGGCGCAGCGTGCCCGCCAGGTTCTGCACGTGGTGCCCGTACTCGTGCGCCACCACGTACGCCTGCGCGAACGGCCCGCCCTCGGCGCCGAACTTCGTCCGCAGCTCGCGGAAGAAGTCCAGGTCCAGGTAGACCCTGCGGTCGCCGGGACAGTAGAACGGCCCGACGGCCGAGGTCGCGGCCCCGCACGCGGTGTCCGTCCGGCCGGTGAAGAACACCGTCGGCGCCCGTCCGTACGAGGCGGCCTGCCGCCGGAACTCTTGCTGCCAGAAGGACTGGGCGCTGTTGACGACCGCCACGATCCGGCAGTCCTCCCTGCTGTTGGCGTCCTGCCCGGTCCGGCACCGCTCCTGCACCCGTTCCGACGCGGAGGCGGTGGCTTGCGGGGGATGGTCCGACTCCGTCAGCCCCAGTTCGTCGGGGCCGATGCCGAAGAACAGGCCGGCGACAAGCGCGATCAGCCCCGCCAGCCCGCCCCCGACCGTGGCCCGCCCGCCGGGCAGCCGACTGCCGCGCCGGTCCTGGACCTGCGAGGTGTCCAGCCCGGCGTCGTCGTCGAACCGCATGGCCGCACCGCCCTCCGCCGCGCCCTCCCGGCGGCGCACACCGCCTCGCCCCATCCAGCCGCGCCCACCGCCGGGCCGCGACCCCGGGCGTCCGAACGGGCGAGGGGACAGTAGCTGGCGGGGGCGGGGGAGGAGCGCCCCGAGGGCCGGCTCACAGCGGGCCCGTACGGCCGCACCGCAACCGGATCACCACCGCACCCCGACCGCACCACGGCCTACCCCGGCCGCCCCACCCCGACCGCCCCACGGCCCTACCACGACCGGATCCCGGCCCTCCGGCAGCCCGGGAAAACTGCTTGCACGTCACCGCTAGACTGGTCCGTATGGCAATTCTCCTCGTGCATTAGACGGCGCCGGCACGCCGCCCAACGCCGCCCGTCCGCACAGGCTTGTGCCGTGTACGGGGCGCGCCGCGCGGCTGTGATCACCCCCGTCCTTTCCGCTGTCCTCATCTGCCCTGGAGTCTTCCCTTGATCACCGCCTCCGGCCTGGAGCTGCGCGCCGGCGCCCGCGTCCTCATCGAGTCCGCCTCCTTCCGTATCGCCAAGGGCGACCGGATCGGCCTGGTCGGCCGCAACGGAGCGGGCAAGACGACCCTCACCAAGGTCCTGGCGGGCGAGGGCATCCCCGCCGCCGGCACGGTCACCCGCTCCGGCAACGTCGGCTACCTGCCGCAGGACCCGCGCACCGGCGACCTCGACGTCCTCGCCCGCGACCGCATCCTGTCCGCCCGCGGCCTGGACGAGGTCCTGCGCAAGATGCGCGAGAACGAGGACCGGATGTCCAACGGCAAGGGCGCCACCCGCGAAAAGGCGATGAAGAAGTACGAGCGCCTGGAGACGGAGTTCCTGACCAAGGGCGGCTACGCGGCCGAGGCGGAGGCCGCGACCATCGCCGCCAGCCTGGGCCTGCCGGACCGCATCCTCGGCCAGCCCCTGCACACCCTCTCCGGCGGCCAGCGGCGCCGCGTCGAGCTGGCCCGGATCCTCTTCTCGGACTCCGACACGCTGCTCCTGGACGAGCCGACCAACCACCTCGACGCCGACTCGATCGTCTGGCTGCGCGACTACCTGAAGAACTACCGCGGCGGCTTCATCGTGATCTCCCACGACGTCGACCTGGTCGAGACCGTGGTGAACAAGGTGTTCTACCTGGACGCCAACCGCTCCGAGATCGACATCTACAACATGGGCTGGAAGCTCTACCAGCAGCAGCGCGAGGCCGACGAGAAGCGCCGCAAGCGTGAGCGCGCCAACGCCGAGAAGAAGGCCGCGCAGCTGCACTCGCAGGCCGACAAGATGCGCGCCAAGGCCACCAAGACCGTCGCCGCGCAGAACATGGCCAAGCGCGCCGACAAGCTGCTCGCCGGCCTGGACGCCAAGCGCGCCTCCGACAAGGTCGCCAAGCTGCGCTTCCCGGACCCCGCGCCCTGCGGCAAGACCCCGCTGACCGCCGAGGGCCTGTCGAAGTCGTACGGCTCGCTGGAGATCTTCACCGACGTCGACCTGGCCATCGACAAGGGCTCACGGGTCGTCATCCTCGGCCTGAACGGCGCGGGCAAGACGACGCTGCTGCGGCTGCTGGCGGGGGTGGAGAAGCCGGACACCGGCGAGGTGCGCCCCGGGCACGGCCTGAAGCTGGGCTACTACGCCCAGGAGCACGAGACGCTCGACCCGGACCGCACGGTCCTGGAGAACATGCGCTCGGCCGCGCCGGACATGGACCTGGTCGAGATCCGCAAGACGCTCGGCTCCTTCCTGTTCTCCGGCGACGACGTCGACAAGCCCGCGGGCGTGCTTTCCGGCGGCGAGAAGACCCGGCTGGCGCTGGCCACCCTGGTCGTCTCCTCCGCCAACGTGCTGCTCCTGGACGAGCCGACCAACAACCTCGACCCGGCCAGCCGCGAGGAGATCCTCGGCGCGCTGCACACCTTCACCGGCGCCGTGGTGCTGGTCTCCCACGACGAGGGCGCGGTGGACGCCCTCCAGCCGGAGCGCATCATCCTGCTGCCCGACGGGGTCGAGGACCTGTGGGGCCAGGACTACGCGGACCTCGTCGCGCTGGCCTGAGGGCCGTCCGAGGGCCGGGAGGGATCAAGGGCGTATGGATCATTCGGCCGACGGGTGATCCATCATCTGAGTGAGAGCGGCTCGTACATCGGCGAGCCTCCCTGTGACGGCCGGGCCCCAGGGGCCCGGCCGTCATCATTTCGTACCAGCCCCCTCTGACCTGCTCATTCGCGGCGAAACCCGTGGTCGGAGCGGTGAAATTCCTAACGGAACCCCTAATTCCAAGAGTCAATACGGCGCCCACGACACCAAACGATGTCCCACGGACCTTGCTGAATGGGTGGCCAGGAACGCGGGAAGGGGTGATCATGAGAGTCCAGAGCGCACTTCCCACGAGGAGGCACGGGTGGCCGAGACTCTGAAGAAGGGCAGCCGGGTGACCGGCGCCGCGCGCGAGAAGCTCGCGGCAGACCTGAAGAAGAAGTACGACTCCGGAGCGAGCATCCGGGCGCTGGCCGAAGAGACCGGCCGCTCCTACGGGTTCGTGCACCGGATGCTCAGCGAATCCGGTGTGACCCTGCGTGGTCGTGGCGGAGCCACCAGGGGCAAGAAGGCCGCCTCGGCCTGACCGAGGCGTTCCGCTCCGGGAGCTACGGTGCCACCCGGTCGGTCGAGCAGGCGACCGGGTGGTTACTGTTCAGTCACTTAAGCACGCACGTGCGGTCGGCTGACTGACTCGGAGGCGCTCCATGACCCTGCTCGACAAGGACGGTGTGCGGCTCACCGTGGACGACGTGATCGCCACGGTGACCCTCGCCGGACCGGCCAAACGCAACGCGCAGTCGCCCGCCATGTGGCGGGCGCTGGCCGAGGCCGGATCACTGGTGCCGGGAGACGTCCGGATCGTGGTGCTGCGCGGCGAGGGCAAGTCCTTCTCCGCCGGCCTGGACCGGCAGGCGTTCACGCCCGAAGGCTTCGACGGCGAGCCGTCGTTCCTCGACATGGCACGCGGCCCGGACAGCGAACTGGACGCCATCATCGCCGAGTACCAGGAAGCGTTCACCTGGTGGCGGCGGAACGACGTGGTGTCCATCGCCGCTGTCCAGGGCCACGCGATCGGCGCCGGCTTCCAGCTCGCGCTCGCCTGCGACCTGCGGGTGTGCGCCGACGACGCGCAGTTCGCCATGCGGGAGACCAGCCTCGGACTGGTGCCGGACCTGACCGGCACCCACCCCCTGGTCGCCCTGGTCGGTTACGCCCGCGCGCTGGAGATCTGCGCCACCGGCCGCTTCGTCCACGCCGACGAGGCCGAACGCATCGGCCTGGCCAACCTCGTGGTGCCCGCCGCCGACCTGGACGGTGCCGTCGCGGACCTCGCGGGAGCCCTCGTCGCCGCGCCGCGGGACGCCGTCATCGAGACCAAGGCCCTGCTCATGGGCGCCGCCTCCCGTACGTACGAGGAGCAGCGCGCCGCCGAACGCGCCGCGCAGGCACGCCGGCTGCGCGACCTGGCGGGCCTGGGCGAGTAGCGCGTACGGCGCGGCTCAGGAGGCGCCGGGCGGTTCGAGGGCGGCGACGAGCACCGCGACGGTGGAGCGCCCACCGTCCGCCGGCTGTCCGGCGCCCGCCGCTTTCCCGACCGCGTCGCGTACGTCCCGCGCCACGTCCAGCGTCCGCCGGTCCGGCGCGACGGCCAGTTGCACGAGTACGTGCCCGTCCTCCACGCGGACCGGCCGGGACAGCGCACCCAGGGCCGGTACGAGACGTACGACTCCCGGGACCCGCAGCGCGGCCGTTTCCAGAGGGCCTGCGTCGGCCGTGGCCCCGCTCCCGCCCGGCGCGTCACCGGGAGAAGCGTCGTCGTCCCGGCCACCGCCCGCTGCCTCTTCCCCCTCGTCGAGCAGGTCCGTGACCCGCACATCGACGACGGACACCTCCAGGCCCAGCCGCTCCGCCGCACACGCCAGCAGCGCTTCCCGCAGCAGGCCCGCGGAAGCCGGGACCGGGCGCCCGGCCGTGGCCGCGACTTCCGTCTCGATCAGCAGCGGTCCCGGCGGCAGCGCGCTCGGCGGTTTCGGGACCGCCGCTTCCGGCGCGGCGTCCGCGTCCGCCAAGGACAGCCGGAGCGTACCGATCCGCAGCCCCGGCAGTGCGTCGCCCGCCTCCCGCAGTACCCCGGCGGCCGCCCGCTCGGCGATCCACGCCCCGTCCGACGGGCCGCCCAGCGGCAGCAGCCGGCCGAGTCCGAGCTGCCGCCGTACCGCCGTCACCAACTGGTCACCGGCCACCGGCCGTCACCTCTTTCCCGAACAGTCCTTCCACCTTGCCGCACACCCGGCCGGGCGGCAGGGCCACGTACCCGAATGGCGGTAACCCGACCACTCCGCTGCCGCATCCCCGCAGCGGGCCCGGGGAAGCCGCCTTACTGTGGAAAACGGAGCGGCTTGCAGCTCCGACCCCTCGGAAAGGGACGATCGGCGATGACCGAGAGCGCACAAGGTAACCGGCCCGAGCCGCGGACCGGAGACTCGCAGGGCAAGACGCTGGGAGCCAAGCGGGGCGGCGGCGACCCCGCGGCCCGTGGGCGTACCACCATCGCCGACGGTGTCGTGGAGAAGATCGCCGGAATGGCGGCCCGCGACGTCATGGGCGTGCACGCGATGGGCAGCGGCTTCGCCCGCACGCTCGGCGCGGTGCGCGACCGGGTGCCGGGCGGCGGCAAGTCGGTGACCCGCGGTGTCAAGGCCGAGGTCGGCGAGGTGCAGACCGCGCTGGACCTGGAGATCGTCGTCGAGTACGGCGTCTCCATCGCGGACCTCGCCCGGGTTGTACGGGAGAACGTCATCTCCGCCGTGGAGCGGATGACGGGCTTGGAGGTCGTCGAGGTCAACATCGCGGTGAGCGACGTGAAGCTGCCCGACGACGAGGAGGACGAGGACGACGAGGAGCCGCGCCTCCAGTAGGCGGGCCGGTCCTCCAGACGACAGGCGCCGGGGCTTCGCTCCGCAGGACCCGGCCGGGGTGGTAGCGAAGGGAAGCGCGTAGATGAGCATGGCCGTGATCGGTCTGTTGGCCGGAATGGCGCTGGGCTTCGCCGGATACTTCGGCGGTTTCGGGGCCTTTGTACTGGTAGCGGCGCTGGGCGCCATCGGATTCATCGTCGGGAAGTTCGTGGACGGCGACCTGGAGGCCGGGGAGTTCTTCCGGACCCGTACGGGCGACCGCGACGACCGGCGGAGGTGACGCCCGGTGGCGACCGTGTCCCCCGCGGCCGCGGCACCCGGCGCCGCCCAGCCGGCCGTACCGGCCGGTGAACGGGGCGCCACGAGGATCGCGGACCGGGTCGTGGCCAAGATCGCCGCGCAGGCCGCCCGCGAGGCCCTGCGCGACGCGTCCACGGCACCCACCGACGCCCACGCCTCGGTGACGGTACGCCGGCGCGACGGACGGCGGGACTTCGGCGAGGCCCGGGTACGGGTCGCCGTCGAACTGGGCTACCCCTCCGACATCGGCGCCCAGTGCGGCGCCGTACGACGGCAGGTCACCCAGCGGGTCCGCGAACTGGCCGGCATGTCGGTGCCCGAGGTGACCGTCCAGATCGAGCGGCTGCACGCGCCCCAGACGGAGCGGTCCGGCCGGGGAGGGTGCGATGAACGACGACGATCCCGATCTGCGGCACACCCAGCGGCTGCCCACCCTCGACAAGTCGGCGGGCGCCACGGCGGTCCCGCCCGGCGAGGACGGCTCCGGCACTCCTTCCGGCCAGGGCGGCTCCGGTCCTTCGGACGGCCCGGACAACCCGGACGGCCGGGGCGATTCCGGTCCTCCAGGCGACGGCCCCGGGCACACCGGCCCGGCGGACACCGGGCAGTCCCCCCGCGAGGAGACCGACGGCGGCGGCCGGGCCCGGCGCTTCTGGGCGGCCCGGCGCGTACCGTCCACACTGGTCGCGCTCGTCGTGCTCGGCGCCGCCGGACTGCTGCTGTACGACGTGGCCGCCGTACGCGCCGACCGCCCCGCGATGGCCTGGCGCAAACGCCTCGCCACCGAGCTGGCGTCCCGCCACCTGGACGACGTCTGGGTCCTCGCGGGCGCCGCGGTGGCCGTGGCCCTCGGCATCTGGCTGCTGGTGCTCGCGCTGACCCCCGGCCTGCGCGGCGTGCTGCCGATGCGGCGCACGACACCGGACGTACGCGGCGGCCTGGACCGCGCCGCGGCCGCCCTGGTGCTGCGCGACCGGGCCATGGAGGTGCCGGGCGTGCAGTCCGTACGGGTCGCCGTCGGCCGCCGCCGGGCCAAGGCACGCGCGGTCTCGCACTTCCGCGAACTGGACGAGGTACGGAGCGACCTGAACACGGCGCTCGGCGACGGGCTGCGGCAGCTGGGCCTCGCCCGGCGTCCCGCGCTGTCCGTACGGGTGCGCCGGTCGGCGAAGAGGTGAGCACGGCGATGCGCAAGGTCCTGCGAACGGTCAACCGGGTACTGCTGGCCCTGACGGGCCTGGTCCTGATCGTTGTCGGCGGCACGGTGCTGCTCGGCGGCTTCGACCTGCCGGGCAAGGGGGTTTCGACCTGCCGACCGGCGGACGCTGGTCCCGGCCCGACGACGTGCTGCTGCGCGACGCGGACCGGACGCGCTGGACGGACAGCGGCTGGTGGTGGCCGGTGGTCATCGCGGTCCTGGCCGTCCTCGTCCTGCTGGCCCTGTGGTGGCTGCTGTCCCAGTTCCGGCGGCACCGGCTGCGCGAGATCCTCGTGGACAGCGGCGACGGCGAGGGCGCCCAGCTGCGCGGCCGCGCGATGGAGAACGTCCTGACGGCCGAGTCCGAGTCGATGGACGGGGTCGACCGGGCCCGCGTACACCTCACCGGCCGCCGCACCGAACCCCGCGTACGAGCCGGTCTGGCACTCGCCCCGCACGCGAACCCCTGCGCCGTGATCGCCCGCTTCTCCTCGGAGGTCATCACCCATGGCCGTACCTCGGCCGGCCTGGAACGGCTGCCGGCCGAGGTACGGCTGCGGGCGGTCAAGCACCGGGCGGAGCGGGTGACTTAGCGGGACACATCGCGACGCGTCCGCTTTTTGGTGCGGTTCGCCGCTTCGCGTGCGGCCCCCAGCCGGGGCTCAGACGGTGAGGTGCTGCTTGGTGCCGGAGCCGTCGGCCGTCGTCTCGGGGGTGATGCCGTGCTGCTCTTCTTCAGGGCGGCCCTTCTTGGGCAGCAGGAAGGTGATCGCGAAGAAGGCCACCAGCAGGCACGCCTGGACGAGCAGCGCGCGGTGGAAGCCGCCGGTGAAGTCACCGGTCTTGGCCCGGGCGAAGAACACCGAGCCGAAGACCGCGACGCCGATGGAGCCGCCGACTGCCTGGACCGCCGACAGGACACCGGAGGCGGATCCGATCTCGTCGTCGTCGACCGCGGCCAGGATGAAGCTGAACAGGGCGGCGATCACCATGCCGGCGCCGATGCCCGCCACCGCCACGCCGGGAACGATGTCCCAGATCGAGAACGAGGCGGCGTCGAGGCCGTCGAGCTCGCACCACAGCACGGCCGCGCCGGCCAGCTGGACGAGCGGCCCGATCTGGAGGACCTTGCGGCCGATCTTGTCGGCGAGGAACGCGCCGCTGACGGCGCCGCCGATCGCGGTTCCCACTGCGAGGGGCAGGTTGCCCAGCCCCGCGTCACCGGCAGTGAAGTGCTGGCCGATCTGGAGGAACAGGGTCAGCACGAGCTGGGTGCCGATGAGCCCGCCGAAGAACAGGGCGATACCGCCGAGCCCGACGGTGAAGGCCGGCTTGCGCAGCAGGGCCGGGGCCACCAGCGGCGCGCGCCCCGCGGCGGCCGTGCGGCGCTGCCGGAGGGCGAAAAGGGCGAGACCGATCACCGAGGCGGCCATGGACAGCCACGTCCACAGCGGCCAGCCGTTCTCCTGCCCCTGGTTGAGCGGCAGCACCAGCAGGGCGCAGGACGCCACGACCAGGGCGGCGCCGGTCATGTCGACCCGTACCGTGCGGTCGCCCGCCTTCTTCGGTACGAACGTCGCGGCGACGGTCAGTGCCGCGACGCCGATGGGCAGGTTGATCAGGAACACCGACCGCCAGCCCAGGCCGAAGAAGTCGCCCTCGATGAGGAAGCCGCCCAGGACCGGGCCGATGATGCCGCCCAGGCCGAGAACGGGTCCGAAGATCGCGAAGGCCTTGGTGAGTTCGGGTCCGGAGAAGTTCTCCCGCAGCAGGCCCAGGCCCTGGGGCAGCAGCATCGCTCCGGCGATGCCCTGCAGCAGACGGAATGCGATCAGCGCCTCGATGTTCGGCGCCGTCGCGCACAGCAGCGAGCTTGCGGTGAAGGCCGCCAGTCCGATCAGGAACATCCGGCGTCGCCCGTAGCGGTCGCCGAGCCGGCCGCCGAGCACGAGCCCGGCGCCCAGGGTGAGGGCGTAGCCGCCGATCACCCACTGCAGCCCGACGGAACCGGCGCCGAGGGACTTCTCCAGGTCCGGTCCGGCGACGTTGACGATCGAGGCGTCCAGGAGATCCATGATCTCCGCGACGATCATCACCGCCAGGATCAGCCACCGCCACCGGTAGGGCTCGGTCGTCTCGACAGGGGTGGGGGACGGGTCACGCACGCCAGGTACCTCCATGGTGAAGTAATTCCATCGTGAAGGTAAAGTGGTGACGGTAGGTTGTCAAAGCGGGACAACCGTGCGGACCGTGTGACAGGAGAGAAGGCCGGAAGCGTGGAGGAAGCGGTGCGCGACGGTGTCGCGGAGCAGCGTGAGCGGCTGATGGAGTCGCTGAGGATCTACGGCGGCCACTACGCCGAACTCAGCCGGCGCTTCGCCGCCTGGCTGGGCCTGCACTCCACGGACGCGACCGCGGTCCTGGAGATCGCCGCCGCCGAGGAGCGCGGCACGCCCCTGTCACCGGCACGGCTGAGCGAACGGATCTCCCTGTCCACGGGCGCCACCACCGCGCTCCTGAACCGTCTCGAAGCGGCGGGACACATCACGCGGGCCCGCGAGCACTCCGACCGCCGCATCGTCACACTGCGCAGCGGCGGGCACATCCAGGAGCGGGCGGACGAATTCTTCGGCCCGCTCGGCCACCGCCTCGACGCCGCGATGTCGCACTACCCGCCTCAATTCCTGGAACAGGTCGAAGCGTTCATGGCCGACCTGAACACCGCCCTGGACAACCACCTCACGGAACAGGACGCGGTGACACCGCGTTCCCTCCGCAGCCCTGACCCTGATGGACGGACTTCCTGACAGGGCGCACATGCCCCACGCCTCCGATTGCCGGACCAGGACGTATTGCGTTGGAGCGCGCTCCAACGCCTAGGTTCGGCAGCATGCGATACAGCAAACTCGGAACGACCGGGCTGGAAGTCTCCGCCATCGCCCTCGGCTGCATGAGCTTCGGTGAGCCGGACCGGGGCGGTGAGCCCTGGTCGCTGGGGGCGGACGCCAGCCGGGAGATCATCAAGCAGGCCCTGGAGGGCGGCGTCAACTTCCTCGACACGGCCAATGGGTACAGCGCCGGAAGCAGCGAGGAGATCGTCGGCCAGGCGGTCAAGGACTTCACCCGGCGCGAGGAGGTCGTTCTCTCCACCAAGGTCTGGATGCGGATGCGCCCCGGCCCGAACGGCGCCGGGCTGTCCCGCAAGGCGATCTTCGCCGAGCTCGACGCCTCCCTGAAGCGGCTGGGGACCGACTACATCGACCTGTACCAGATCCACCGCTGGGACTACGACACCCCGATCGAGGAAACCCTCGAAGCGCTGCACGACGTGGTCAAGGCCGGGAAGGTCCGCTACATCGGAGCCTCTTCCATGTACGCCTGGCAGTTCGCCAAGGCCCTGTACCTGGCTGACCTGAACGGCTGGACCCGGTTCGTGTCGATGCAGGACCACTACAACCTCATCCACCGAGAAGCAGAGCGGGAGATGTTCCCGCTCTGCGCCGACCAGGGCATCGGCGTGATCCCGTGGAGCCCGCTGGCGCGGGGCAGGCTGACGCGGGCCCGGGACACCGCCACGGCGCGAGCCGAGACCGACGCGGGCGGCAAGATCCTCTACCGCGACGAGGACCAGGCAGTGGCCGAGCGCGTCCACGAGATCGCGGGCAAGCGGGGCCTGTCGCCGGCCCAGGTCGCCCTGGCCTGGGTCATGCGCAACCCGGTGGTGACCTCGCCCGTCGTCGGGGTGACCAAGCCGGCCCAGCTGGCCGACGCGGTCGCAGCGGTGGACGTCGAACTCGACGAAGACGAGGCCGCCTACTTGGAGGAGCCCTACCAGCCGCACGAGGCCGTCTACCTGGAGGAGTCCTTCTACACGTCGCAGCCTGTGGCGGGCTCCCGGTAGTCCGGGCTACCCCCGGGCTTTCGACGAGTCCTCGGCGTCGGCCTTCACGGCCCTGAGCAGCCGACGTCCGCGATGAGAACGGTGCTCAGTCCCCGCCCCGCCCTCAGAACCCCCGCCGCTTCCCTCCGTCCACCGGCACCATCACCCCGGTGACGTACGACGCCGCGGGCGACAGCAGAAACGCGGTCGTCCGGCCGAATTCCTCCGGTTCGCCGTAGCGGCGCAGGGGGATGGAGGCGCTGTTGCGGGCACGGGACTCCTCCGGGTCTCCGGAGAGCGTGTCCAGCTGGGTCATCCGGTCCGTGGCGATACGGCCCGGCAGGACGCCGAAGACGCGGATGCCGCGCGGGCCCAGTTCGTCGGCGAGGGCCTTGGCGTAACCCGCGAGGCCGGGGCGCAGACCGTTGGAGAGGGCCAGGCCGTCGATGGGCTCGTGGACCGAGCCGGACAGCACGAAGCCGATCGCGCCGCCGTCGCCGAGTGCGGCGGACGCCGTGCGGGCGAGGCGTACCGCGCCGAGGAAGACCGACTCGAACGCGGTCTGCCACTGGTCGTCGGTGGTGCCGGTGGGCGTGCCCGGGGGCGGGCCGCCGACGCTGACGAGGATGCCGTCGAGGCGGCCGAAGCGCTCGCGGGCGGTGTCGACCAGGCGCGCGGCGGCGTCCGGGTCGGCGTTGTCGGCGGCGACGCCGTGCGCGCGGTCGCCGAGCGAGGCCGCGGCGGCCTGCGCGCTGTCCGCGCTGCGGCCGCTGAGGACGACGTTCGCGCCGTCGGCGACCAGTTCCCGCGCGGTGGCGAAGCCCAGGCCGCGGGTGGCGCCGGTGACGATGTAGGTCCGGTCGGTGAGTCCTAGATCCATGGGGGTCAGTCTGCCCCGTCGCACCCGAACATGGTGAAGGCGGTGCTGATGAGGCCGATGTGGCTGAACGCCTGGGGGAAGTTGCCCAGCTGGCGGCCGGCGACCGGGTCGTACTCCTCGGCCAGCAGTCCCAGGTCGTTGGGCAGCCGCAGCAGCCGGTCGAACAGCTCCCGGGCCTCTTTCCGCCGTCCGGTCAGGTGCAGGGCCTCGGCCAGCCAGAACGAGCAGACCAGGAAGGTGCCCTCGTCGCCCGGCAGTCCGTCCACGGAGGTGGCGTCGGTGCTGTAGCGCCGTATCAGGCCGCCGTGCGCCAGCTCCGCGCGGACCGCGTCGACCGTGCCGACGACCCGCGGGTCGTCGGCGGGCAGGAAACCGAGGCGCGGGATCAGCAGCGTCGCGGCGTCCAGCAGGCCCGAGCCGTAGGACTGGGTGAAGGTGTTGCGCTCGGCGTCGTAGCCCTTCTCGCACACCTCGCGGTGCACCTCGTCGCGCATCGCGCGCCAGCGGGCGACGTCCCCCTCCAGCTCCGGGTCGGACTCGACGGCCTTGATGGCGCGGTCGGCGGCGACCCACGCCATGATCTTGGAGTGCACGAAGTGCCGGCGGGGTCCGCGGACCTCCCACAGCCCCTCGTCCGGCTCGCGCCAGTGGGACTCCAGGAAGTCGAGCAGCGAGCGCTGGATGTTCCAGGCGTGCGGCTTGGACGGCAGCCCGGCGACGCGCGCGATGTGGAAGGAGTCCAGCACGCCGCCGTACACGTCGAGCTGCCGCTGTTCGACGGCGGCGTTGCCGATGCGTACGGGGGTGGAGCCGGCGTAGCCGCCGAGCCAGGGCAGTTCGGCCTCCGGGAGCCGCCGCTCGCCGCCCAGGCCGTACATGATCTGGAGGTCGGCCGGGTTGCCGGCCACCGCGCGCAGCAGCCAGTCCCGCCAGGCCGACGCCTCGTCGGTGTATCCGGCGGTGACCAGCGAGTTGAGGGTCAAGGTGGCGTCGCGCAGCCAGCAGAAGCGGTAGTCCCAGTTGCGTACGCCGCCCAGTTCCTCGGGCAGCGAGGTGGTGGGGGCCGCGACGATGCCGCCGGTGGGCGCGAAGGTCAGGGCCTTGAGCGTGATCAGGGAGCGCAGCACCTCGGCCCGGTACGGACCGTCATAACGGCAGTGCGCCGCCCACGCCCGCCAGTCCTCCAGGGTGTGTTCCAGCGCCTCGTACGGATCGATCTCGGCCGGGCGCGGCTCGTGGGAGGGGTGCCAGGTGAGGATGAACGCCACCCGCTCGCCGGCCGCGACGCCGAAGTCCGAGCGGGTGCTGAGCCCCTCCCCGTACGTCTTGACCTCGGGCTCGGTGCGCAGCCACGCGGAGTCCGGCCCGGCCACCGCCACCCGGCACCGGCCGACGTGCCGCACCCAGGGCACGACCAGCCCGTAGTCGAAGCGCAGCCGCAGCACCCCCTGCATGGGGACGTCGCCCTCCAGACCCTCCACGATGCGTACGAGGTCGGGCGCGCGGTCGCGCTGCGGCATGAAGTCGGTGACCTTCACCGAGCCGGTGGGGGTGTGCCAGACGGTGTCCAGGACGAGGGAGTCGCCGCGGTAGGAGCGTTCGGGCCGGGCGTCGGGGTCGGCGGGGGCGAGCAGCCAGTGCCCGTTCTCCTGGTCGCCGAGGAGCGCCGCGAAGCAGGCGGCGGAGTCGAAGTGCGGCAGGCACAGCCAGTCGACGGAGCCGTTCCGGCCGACCAGGGCGGCGGTCTGCAGGTCGCCGATGAGCGCGTAGTCCTCGATGGGTGCGTGCACGCGGCGTCCCTTCCGTCGGCGACCGGCGGCTACTCCGTGCTGGCGACTGTACGGCTCAAGGGCTCGGCAGGGGCGGATTCGGCGGTGCCGTCGCCCTCCGCGGCGGCGGCGAGCCGGTCCTTGCGCTCCCGGCGGACCAGGACGAACCAGCCGACGGGCACGGCCGCGGCGAACAGCCACCACTGGACCGCGTAGGCCATGTGCGGGCCGATGCTGTCGTGGTCCGGCTCGGGCACCAGCTCGGGCGTGCCGCCGGGCGGCTTCGGCGCGGTCTGCTCGATGTAGCCGCCGAGGACCGGCCGGTGCAGGGCCTCGGCCTGCCGCTCGCTGTTGATCAGCATGACCTGGCGGTCGGGCAGGCCGCGCTTGTCCTTGATGCCGCTGCCTTCGGTGGTCTCGTCCGCCATCATCCGGCCGGTGACGGTGACCCTGCCCTTGGGGGCGGCGGGGACGTCGGGGAAGCGGGTGAGGTCGTTGCCCGCGGCGATCCAGCCGCGGTTGACCAGGACGGTGGCGCCCTTGCGCGGACCCTGGTCCAGGACGAGCGGCGTCAGCACGTAGTAGCCGATGGTCTTCTCGTCGGCGGCGGTGCGCTGACGGACCACGACCTCGTGCCGGGTGTCGTACGTGCCGGCGGCGGTGACCCGGCGCCACATGTCGTCGCGGGGCAGCGTCCGGCCGGGGGCGGTCAGGTCGGTGACCGGCACCGGGGCGGCGTGCAGGTTGTCCGCGATGAGCTGGTTCTGCGCGACCCGGTGCTCATGGCGGTGGTACTGCCAGAACCCCAGCTTGATCATGACGGGGATCAGGACGAGGCCCACGAGGGTGAGGATCACCCACTGCCGGGACAACAGGAAGCGGTACACCCCACGAGGGTACGACCGGGGCACCCGGCACCCCGCCGCCGGGGTCCGCCTCAGACCCGGTCGACGATGCCCGCCTGCCCCTCGGCGCGGGCGCAGTGGGCGCCGCAGAACCAGCGCCCGGCGGCCTCCACGCCCTGGCCGATGATCTGGCACCGGCAGTGCTCGCAGATCGGCGCCATGCGGTGGATGGCGCAGGAGAAGCAGTCGAAGACGTGCACCGCGCCCTGTGCGTGCACCTCGAACGTCATGCCGTACTCGTTTCCGCAGACCTCACAACGTGCCATGCGCCACAGCGTGCGGGTGCGGCGGGCGGCGGGGCGAGCCTGCGGCAGGCGTGTTGTGAGGGCTTCACCCGGACGCAGGCGCCGGGGCCACGTCCTGGAGGAGCTGCATGAAGGCCGCCTCGTCGATCACCGGCGTGCCGAAGGAGGCGGCCTTGGCGGTTTTGGAGGTGCGGGCCTCCGGGTCGTTGGTGACCAGCAGGCTGGTCAGCCGGGAAACGCTGGTGGCCACGTGCAGTCCGGCCTCGATCGCGCGGTCCTCCAGCAGCTCGCGGTCGACGGAGGTGTCACCGGAGAACGCCACCCGCATCCCCTGCACCAGCCGGGCACCCGGCTCGTACCGCCCAGGGTTCGGGTACGGGCAGGCGGGCCGCTTGCGCGACGGGCGCCAGCTGGTGGGCCGGTAGGCGGCCGCGGCCGGCCGCTGCCGGGGCGCCGCCGGGCCGTCCGCCCACTCGGTGAGCGGCTGGCAGGCCAGCAGCGGCAGGCGCAGGTTGGCCTGGGCGGCCAGCCGCAGACTGGGCCGGAACGCCTCCGCCAGCACCCGGGCGTCGTCGAGCGCGTGGTGGGCGTGCTGCTGGGTGACGCCGTAGTGCGCGGCGAGGGACTCCAGCTTGTGGTTGGGCAGCGGCAGTCGCAGTTCTTTGGAGAGCGCGATGGTGCACAGCCGCTGCCGTACGGGCGCCTCGGCCTCGGCGCGGGCGTACTCGCGGGCGATCATCGACCAGTCGAACATCGCGTTGTGGGCGACCAGGACGCGCCCTTCCAGCCGCTTCGACAGCTCGGGGACGATCTCCGGGAAGAGCGGCGCGGCGGAGAGCATGTCGCTCGTCAGACCGTGGATCCACACCGGGCCCGGGTCCCGCTCCGGGTTCACCAGGGTGTACCAGTGGTCCTCGACCTCGCCGTGGATGTCGAGGCGGTACACGGCGGCGGAGACTATCCGGTCGTCGCGGGCCAGGCCGGTGGTCTCCACGTCGACGACCGCGTACCCCTTCGGATACGCGGCCGGCCAGGAGGCGGCCGCCTCCGGAGGGGACGGCTGCTGCCCGATCGCCGGGGTGATCGGGCGGGCTGCTGCCATACGGTCTTCGAGCATGGTCACTGAGGATACGGGCCCCCACTGACAGCGCCACCGCCCTCCCCGTACCGTCCGGCGCTCCGGCGCGGCCCGTGACGGTGCGGGCAGGCGCGGACGTGCGCGAACGCCGCGTGCGCGGCCTCCGGTTGGGCCACGATCGAGGGACGCGGCGACACGGTGGCGGGCGGTCCTCCGTGCGGTGCTGCCGGCTGCTCCCCTTCTGTGGTGCTGCGTCGTACCCCTCCTGTGGCGTTACGTCGTAAAGGTCCGGTTCGGGGGAGTGGTGGGGTACGGGCCTGACGGTGCCCCCTCCCTGACACTCCTTCTTACATACTTCTCGGTAACAACCCCTAGCGAGGGTCCCGTCGGCGCCTTTATGGTGCCGACATGCCGCACCTGCCCGATGTCGTGCTGTGGTCCGTGCCCGCTTTCGTCGTCCTCACCGTGGTGGAGATGGTGAGCTACCGCCTCCATCCCGACGAGGACGCCGCCGGGTACGAGACCAAGGACGCGGCGACGAGCGTCGGCATGGGGCTGGGCAGCCTGGTCTTCGACGCGCTGTGGAAGATCCCGATCGTCGCCGTCTACTCGGCCGTCTACACACTGACGCCGCTGCGCGTGCCCGTCCTGTGGTGGACGCTGCCGCTGATGCTGCTCGCCCAGGACTTCTTCTACTACTGGTCGCACCGCGGGCACCACGTCATCCGCGTCCTGTGGGCGTGCCACGTCGTGCACCACTCCAGCGAGAAGTTCAACTTCACCACCGCCCTGCGCCAGCCCTGGACGACCTGGACGGTCTGGCCGTTCTACCTGCCGATGATCGCGCTCGGCGTGCATCCGGCCGCGGTCGCGTTCTGCTCGGGCGCCAACCTCGTCTACCAGTTCTGGGTGCACACCGAGCGCGTCGGCAAGCTGCCCCGGCCTTTCGAGTACGTCCTGAACACGCCCTCGCACCACCGGGTGCACCACGCCTCGCAGGGCGGCTACCTGGACCGTAACTTCGGCGGCATCCTCATCATCTGGGACCGGATGTTCGGCTCGTTCGTCCCGGAGACGGAACGCCCCGTGTACGGCCTCACCAAGAACATCCACACCTTCAACCCGCTGCGCGTCGCCACCCACGAATACGCGGCCATCGCGCGCGACGTCCGGGCGGCGGGCAACTGGAGCGAGCGGGCAGGACGGGTGTTCCGGGGGCCGGGGTGGCAGCCGGCGGGGGCGTGGACAACAAGGCGCCCGGGAAGAAGAAGGCGCCCGAGGCCGCCAAACCCGTCGCGTCTGCCAAACCCGCTAAACCCGCCAAATCCGCTAAACCCGCCAACTCCACCGGCGCCACGAAGGAGCCCGTCGCGTGACGACCGCCGCGCGCACCGCGCGGTTCCTGCTCGGCGCCTTCGCCGTGCTGACCGCCGTCCACCTCGGCGCGCTGCTCGCCGGGACCACCACCGTCGTCCATCTGACCAAACCGGCCCTGATGCCGGTCCTCGCCGGGTACGTGCTGGCCGCCGGAGCGCCAAGGCTGCTCGCCGTCGCGCTGCTCTTCGGCTGCGGCGGCGACACCCTCCTCCAGACCGGCGACGACGCGCTATTCCTCGTCGGCATGGGCTCCTTCGCCGCCGGACACGTCTGCTACCTGGTCCTCCTCGCCCGGCGCGGCGCCTTCCCGGGCGGCCTCCGGCTCTCCGGACCGCTCGCCGCCTGCTACACGGCCCTCTGGCTCGGCTTCGTCGCCCTGCTGTGGCCGGACCTGGCGGCGGACATGCGGCTGCCGGTCGCCGCGTACAGCCTGCTGCTCACCGCGACGGCGCTCAGCGCCCTGCGGCTCGGGCCGCGGGCCGCGCTCGGCGGGCTGCTCTTCCTGCTCTCCGACTCGCTGCTCGCCACCGGTCTGGCCCATTGGCAGCAACCGCCCGCCGCCCAGTTCTGGGTGATGCTGACCTACGCGGCGGCTCAGTACGCGCTGGCCGACGGCGTACGGCGGACGTACACGGCAGGGGAGCGGGCGGGGGACGCGGGGGCCGCACGAGCGTACGGTGAGGTGCGCAGTACCCCTGCCTGAGCCGGCCCGGCCGTCGCCGGCCACCGGCCTGACCTGCGGTGACGGCCGCGGACTTGAGTCTCCCGCCGGGGGAGACCGGACAGTGGACGGCATGAACGAGGACGACGGCGGCCTGCTGCCGATCGGCGCGCTGGCCCGGCTCACCGGAGTCACGGTGAAGACGGTCCGGCGCTGGTCCGACGAGGGCCTGCTGCCGCCCGCCGCCCGCACCCCCGCGGGCTACCGCCTGTACGGCCCGGACGCCCCCGCCCGCCTGGAGATCGTGCGCACCCTGCGTGAACTCGGCATCGGGACCGCGGAGATCCGCGCCGTCCTGCACAGCCGGCGCACCGTCGCCGACACCGCCCGGCACTGGGCGGACGCGCTGGACGCGCAGATCCGCACCCTGCGGCTGCGGCGCGCCGTACTGCTGGCGGTGGCCGCGCGGGGGACCGCCGCCGAGGAGTTGCCGGACGTGCACCGACTGGCCCGCCTGACCGCCGTCGAACGGCGCCGCATCATCGAGGAGTTCGTCACGGACGCCCTCGACGGCGTGGACGCCCCCGCCTACCGCGCCGGCCTGCTGGCCGCCGCCCCCGACCTGCCCGAGGACCCGGCGCCCGAGCAGCTCGGCGCCTGGGTCGACCTGGCCGGACACGTCCAGCGTCCCGAGGTGCGGGCCGCGCTGCGACGGCTGGCCGAGTACAGCGCCCGCACCACCCCCGCCGCACCGTCCGCGACGGCCGCCGAGGACGCGGCGCGCGTCGCCCACCTGATGCGCGAGCGCGGTGAGGCGGCCCTCGCCGCCGGTCTCGCCGCCGACTCACCGGCGGCAGAGCCCGTCGTGGCCGAGCTGATCGCCGCCTGGCTGCCGACTCAGGCCGACCGCGCCGGCACGGCAGGCCCACCCGAGCGGGACGATGCCCGCGCGCGCCGCGCATTGCTGGAGCAGTTGGAAGCCGCCGCCGAGCCGCATATCGAGCGGTACTGGCAGCTGATGTGCGCCGCCACCGGCCGCCCGCAGCCACCGCATTGGGGCGCGGCGGGCGCCTGGACGGCCGCCGCACTACGTGCCCACCCCGAGCCCGGCCCGGGCCTTGTCCTGCCGCCCGCACCGGACGTGCAGCGCGCGCTGTACGTGTACGAGCGGGTGGCCGCGCACGTCGCCGCGCTGGTCGACGCCGTACCGAGGGAAGCGCTGGAGCGGCCCACACCGTGCGCCGACTGGACCGTACGGCAGCTGATCGACCACATGACGTGGGAAAACCTCATGATCACCTCGATCGCCCGGGACGCGCCGCGCACCGACCCGGACGCCGGCCACCTGGGCGACGACCACGCCGCCGCCTTCCGGGAATCGGTGGCCGGGCTGCTCGCCGCCTTCACCGGCAGCGGGATGCTGGAGCGCACCTACGGCCCGTACGGGGCGCCCGGCGCGCTGTTCGCGCAGCAGGCCGCGGTCGAACTCCTCGCGCACGGCTGGGACCTGGCCCGCGCCCTCGGCGCGCCGAGGCGACCTGGCGCCCGAGGTCGCCGACGAGGTGCTGGCAGCGGCCCGCGGCATCTACGGGGCGGCGCTGCGGACGGAGGGCGGGTCGTTCGCCCCGGAACGGCCCGCGCCGGAAGGGGCGGGCGGCGCGGACCGGCTCGCCGCCTACCTGGGCCGCTGAAACAGCACGGGGGCCGGGCGGTCACCCCGCCCGGCCCCTGCCGCGGACCGTCACCGGTCCGTCGGCCGCGTCAGTCCTGGACCGCGTCCAGCGCGTCCACGATGCCGTAGCCGTAGTGGCCGTTGACGTGCTGCGTACCGGTGCACGTCTTGTCGGCGGTCGGGCAGCCCGGGTTGTCAGCCTGCATCTTCAGGAGCCACTGGATCTCCTGCGGGCTGGACTTGGGGTGGGTGCTCTTCAGCAGCGCCACGACGCCGGCCACGTGCGGGCTGGCCATCGAGGTGCCCTGGAGGTAGCCGTAGTCACCGCCGGGCATGGTCGACAGGATGCCGCCGTGCTTGGCGGGCAGCTCCGGAACCTGGCGGGAGTCGCCGCCCGGCGCCGCCACGTCGATCACGCCGTTGCCGTAGTTCGAGAAGTACGACTTCAGGCCCTTCACGCCCGTCGAGGCCACCGAGATGGTGCCCGGCAGCTGGCTCGGGACGTCCCAGCACTTCTTCGGGTCGATCGTCCGCGAGGCCGGCGTGGAGTCGTTCGGGCTGGAGGTGTCGGTCAGCTTCGCCGCCGCCAGGTCCAGGTTGGAGTTGCCGGCCGCGGCGACGTTCACCACGCCCTTGCCCTCGGCGTACTTGGCGGCCCGGCCGACGGCGTCCACGATGGCGCCCTGGTCCAGGTCGTCCTTGCAGTTGAACATCCACGGGTCGACGTAGTAGCTGTTGTTCGTCACCTTGGCGCCGTGGTCGGCCGCGAAGACGAAGGCGCACACCACGCTCTCGGCGTAGAACAGGCTGGTCTGCGGCTCGCTGACCTTGATGGCGGAGAGCTTCACGCCCGGCGCCACACCGGCCACGCCCACGCCGTTACGGGCGGCGGCGATGGTGCCCGCGACGTGCGTGCCGTGGTAGTCCTCGGCCGGGTCGTACGGACGCCAGGCGCCGGGGGAGGTGTCCGGCACGCCGCCCACGCAGTTCGCGGACTGCTTGGGGGCGAAGTTGGCCTTCAGGTCCGGGTGGGTGTCGTCCACACCGGTGTCGATGACCGCGACGGTGACCTTCTTGCTGCCCTCGTCGATCTTCGCGGCCTGGTCGGCCTTGATCGCGGGGAGGTCCCACTGGAGCGGCTCCAGCGGCTCCTTGTCGTCGCCCGCGGCGTTGGCCACGCGGGCCGCCTTGGCCGCCTTGTCGGCGGTCAGGCGCTCGACCTTCTGGGGCTTGCCGACGTCCGTGGTGGCGGACGCCTTCAGCGGGGACGTACGGGTGGCGCCGGCGGACTGTACGCCCGGCGCCTTGCGTATGGTGGCCGCGAAGAGCGGGTTCGCCGAGTGGACGACGATCACGCCTATCTTCTCGTGGGCGACGACCACCTTGCCGCCGGCCGCCTTGATCGCCTTCGTGACCTTGCCGACCGAGGCGTGGCCCGGCGTGGCGTTCACGACGTACGAGAGCTGCGGTCCGGCAGCGGTGGCGGCGGCCGGGGCCGCGTCCTGGGACGCGGCGGTGGCCGCGGCCGGCAGGAAGCCGAGGGATGCCGTCAGAGCCAGACCGAGCGGCACGGCAAGCGCCCGCACCCGTCTGGATCGGGGATGCGCCATGGGTACTCCACATCATCCGTAAGACCGCCCGAACGCCGATTGCGTACGGGCAGGTGCATACCGCCGTCCGGGGGAATGGCCCCTGCGTGCGGCAAGTCCCCGTGAAGTTATCCGTGTCGACCACGGAACATCAATGGATCAGGGAGAAAAGCTGCCACAAGCCGCGGATTGATGCCCCGTCAGGCACGGGTGTCACGGACGGGTCACAGGGCCCCGGGAAGCGCGCCGCAGCGCCGCCAGGCTCAGCGGCGGCAGCACCGGCCGGCGGCCGTACCAGCGGCCCGGTGCCGTCCGTACGGGCCGCCGCGGGACCGCGGCCGCGGCGACGGGAGCGGGCAGCCGCACGGTTCCGTACGGGCGGCGGCCCGGCCCCGGGGGCTCGGTGTGCGGTGTGGACATCACACTCCGCCCAACGAACGGGCCCGGCCGCGGTGGCGGCCGGCACCCGTGCTTCCTGCGGAATTCAACCAACCAACCACTGTCACTTCGGATGCCGCCCCTCTACGATGCGTGATCCGGATCACTTACGCACCCTTTACCGCCGGGCTCCGCCGTCCGCCCTACGCCACCAGGAGATTCCGTGAGCACCGCACCGCCGCCCACCGGCCCGGGGCCGCACCGGCCGCCGGACTTCATCGAGGTCCAGGCGAGCCAGGAGTTCGGCGAACTGCGCCGTTCGTACCGTTCGTTCGCCTTTCCGCTCACCGTCGCCTTCATCCTCTGGTACCTGCTGTACGTGCTGCTCTCCAGCTACGCGGGCGGCTTCATGGGCACCAAGCTCTTCGGCAACGTCAACGTCGCCTTCGTCCTCGGCATCGCGCAGTTCGTGACCACCTTCCTCATCGCCTGGTGGTACGCCCGGCACGCCGCCGCGAAGCTGGACCCCAAGGCCGCGGCGATCAAGTCCCGTGTGGAGGGTGACGCATGAGCGCGGCCGAACTGATCACCACCGGTACGGGGCGGATCACCACCGGTACGGGACGGCTCGCCGACGGCGCCGCCCAGCTCGCCGCGGGGGGCGCGGGCGAGCACCGGACGCTGATCATCACGCTGTTCGCGGTCTTCGTCGCCGCGACGCTGGGCATCACCGTCTGGGCCGGGCGGCAGACCAAGGGCACCGAGGACTTCTACGCGGGCGGCCGCCAGTTCAGCGGCTTCCAGAACGGCCTGGCGATCTCCGGCGACTACATGTCCGCCGCGTCCTTCCTCGGCATCGCCGGGGCCATCGCGCTCTTCGGTTACGACGGCTTCCTGTACTCCATCGGCTTCCTCGTGGCCTGGCTCGTGGCGCTGCTGCTGGTGGCCGAACCGCTGCGCAACTCGGGCCGGTTCACCATGGGGGACGTGCTCGCCTACCGGATGCGCCAGCGGCCGGTGCGCACCGCGGCGGGCGTCTCCACCATCATCGTCTCGATCTTCTACCTGCTCGCCCAGATGGCGGGCGCGGGCGCCCTGGTGACGCTGCTGCTCGGCATCACCAGTGAGGCCGGCAAGATCCTGGTCGTCGTCCTGGTCGGCATCGTGATGATCCTCTACGTGTCCATCGGCGGCATGAAGGGGACCACCTGGGTCCAGATGGTCAAGGCCGTCCTGCTGATCGCGGGCACCCTGCTCATCACGTTCCTGGTGATGCTCAAGTTCGACTTCAACATCTCCACGCTGCTGGGCAAGGCCGCCGAGGAGAGCGGCAAGGGCGCCGCCTTCCTGGAGCCCGGCCTGAAGTACGGCGTGACCGCCACCTCGAAGATCGACTTCATCTCGCTGGGCATCGCGCTGGTCCTGGGCACGGCCGGCCTGCCGCACATCCTCATCCGCTTCTACACCGTGCCCACCGCCAAGGCCGCCCGGAAGTCCGTGAACTGGGCGATCGGCATCATCGGCGTCTTCTACCTGATGACCATCGCCCTGGGCTTCGGCGCCGCCGCCCTGATCAAGCCCGAGACGATCATGGCGTCCAACAAGGCGGGCAACACGGCCGCCCCGCTGCTCGCCCAGGAGATCGGCGGCGGCGCCGACTCCACCGGGGGCGCGATCCTGCTCGCGGTGATCTCCGCGGTGGCCTTCGCGACCATCCTCGCCGTCGTCGCCGGACTCACCCTGGCCTCGTCCTCGTCCTTCGCGCACGACCTCTACGTCAACGTCATCCGCAAGGGACAGGCCACCGAGAAGGAGGAGGTGCGGGCGGCCCGCTGGGCGACCGTCGGCATCGGTGCCGTCGCCATCGTCCTCGGCGTCTTCGCCCGCGGCCTGAACGTCGCCGGCCTGGTGGCCCTCGCCTTCGCCGTCGCGGCCTCCGCCAACCTGCCGACGATCCTCTACAGCCTGTTCTGGAAACGGTTCACCACCCAGGGCGCGCTGTGGTCCATCTACGGCGGACTGGCCTCCTCCGTGCTGCTGGTGCTCTTCTCGCCGGTCGTCTCCGGCAAGCCGACCTCGATGTTCCCCGGCGCGGACTTCCACTTCTTCCCCCTGGAGAACCCGGGCCTGATCTCCATCCCGCTGGGCTTCCTGCTGGGCTGGCTGGGCTCGCTGCTGTCCAAGGAGGAGCCGGACGTGAAGAAGTACGCCGAGCTGGAGGTCCGCTCCCTGACCGGCACCGGGGCGCACTGACCGCGGCGCTCCGTACGTCCGTACCGACGGCGGGCGGGGCGGCGTCGTAGATCCCTACGACGCCGCCCCGCCCGCCTCGTGACATCTCACCCGTGCTCGCTGTCGGACCCATCGCGTAGGCTCGACAGCGAACTGACCGGACTCGGGCTGGGGGCCTCAGTGCTCATCGACACATTCGGGCGCGTGGCCACCGACCTGCGCGTCTCGCTGACCGACCGGTGCAATCTGCGCTGCACGTACTGCATGCCGGAAGAGGGCCTGCAGTGGCTCGCCAAGCCCGACCTGCTCACCGACGACGAGATCGTCCGCCTGATCCGTATAGCCGTCACCGACCTGGGCGTCGAAGAGGTCCGCTTCACCGGCGGCGAGCCGCTGCTGCGCCCCGGGCTCGTCGGCATCGTGGAGCGCGTCGCCGCCCTGGACAACCGCCCCCGGATGTCGCTGACCACCAACGGCATCGGCCTGGAGCGCACGGCCACCGCCCTGCGCGCCGCCGGACTGGACCGCGTCAACGTCTCCCTCGACACGCTGCGCCCGGACGTCTTCCGCGCCCTGACCCGCCGCAAGCGCCACGAGGACGTGCTGCGCGGCCTGGAGGCGGCCCGCGCCGCCGGCCTCACCCCGGTCAAGGTCAACAGCGTCCTGATGCCCGGCTTCAACGACGACGAGGCACCCGACCTGCTGGCCTGGGCGATCGCCCACGACTACGAGCTGCGCTTCATCGAGCAGATGCCGCTCGACGCCCAGCACGGCTGGAAGCGCGAGGGCATGATCACCGCCGGTGACATCCTCGCCTCGCTGCGCACCCGCTTCACGCTGACCCCCGAGGGCCAGGAGGAGCGCGGCTCGGCGCCCGCAGAGCGCTGGACCGTGGACGGCGGCCCGCACCGCGTCGGCGTCATCGCCTCCGTCACCCGCCCGTTCTGCCGCGCCTGCGACCGTACGCGGCTGACCGCCGACGGCCAGGTCCGTACGTGCCTGTTCGCCACCGAGGAGACGGACCTGCGCGCCGCGCTGCGCTCGGAGGACGTCCCGGACGCGGAGATCGCCCGCATATGGAAGCAGGCGATGTGGGGCAAGAAGGCCGGGTCGGGCCTGGACGACCCGTCGTTCCTCCAGCCCGCGCGCCCGATGTCGGCGATCGGGGGCTGACCGCGGCCGCACCTGGGTGGCCCGGGGCGCCGGCTGCCAGAGGCCGGGCCAACTGCCAGAGGCCGGACCAATGACGGCGGCCGGCCGCAGGCCAGGGGCAGCCCTCAGCGGGTTCCTCAGCCGTCGGCCGGGCGCCCGGCGGCGCCCTTCTCCCACTCCTCCAGCGTCACGACGTCCTTCAGGAAACCGCGCAGACCGAGGAAGTGGGACAGATGCTCGCGGTGCTCCTCGCAGGCGAGCCAGGTCTTGCGGCGCTCCGGCGTGTGCAGCTTCGGGTTGTTCCAGGCCAACACCCACACCGCGTCGGCGCGGCAGCCCTTGGCCGAGCAGACCGGGGTGTCCGCCGCGGCTTCCGGCGCCCCGCCGGCCGTACCGGGGAGACCGGGAAAGCCCGGCAGACCCGGGAAGTGCGGTGGTGCGGCATCGCCGGAGGGGCCGGAATTCGGGGCGTCAGGGGAGTTCACGGCCTCAACCCTACGTCGCCGCCGGAGCGGACATGGCGACGCCGGGCAGCCACGGGGGAGCCGCCCGGCGTCGGTCCGTCGCTCCGACGGGGGATGCGGAGCGCGTACGCAGTATGTCACGCGGGAGTGGGCCCGGTGCACCGGAACCGCATGATTGATCTGAGCTTTTCTTGAGCTTTGAGATCAGGCCCGGCTCAACTCGGTTCCCGCCGCGGCCCGTCCGCTTCCGGCCCGGCCGCTTCCGGGGCCGGTTCCGCCGGGCCGGCGGTGCCCCCGGGGCCCAGCATCGGCCGGGTGGGAGCCGGTATGAAGGTGGACGGCAGTGAACGTACGTTCTCCCGCCCCGCGTTGGCGATGACGACCGCGACGTACGGCAGCAGGATGCCCAGTGCCAGTGTGGCGATGGCCACGTGACGCTCGATGTTCCAGAGTACGGCGGTGAGTACGACGGCCACCGTCCGCAGCGACATCGAGATCACATAGCGCCGCTGCCGGCCCCGCACATCCTCGGTCAGCCCCTGCCGTGCTCCCGTGATCCGGAAGGGCTGGGCGCCGGTCTGCTTCCGCATCACGTTCCACCGCCTGCTTGTCGTGCCGGATTCTCCCCGGTTCCGCACCGCTCCCACGTTACGCCGCGTCTGCGCCGCCTTCGAGACCGGGGCGCGATACGCCGGGGCCGGGTCCGCACCGCCGAGCCGCGTACGGTCCGCTCCGGCGTGCGGCGTAGCCGGTCCGGGGCGAAACTGGCTGGGCACGCTCACGTGCGCGCGCCGCATTAGGAGGCGACATGACCTGGTTGTGGGCAATCATCGTCGGCCTGGTCCTGGGCCTGATCGCCAAGGCGATCCTCCCGGGCAAACAGCAGATCCCGCTGTGGCTGACCGTGGTCTTCGGCATGCTCGGCAGCGTCCTGGGCAACTGGCTGGCCACCGGTATCGGGGTGAACGACACCAAGGGCGTCGACTGGACGCGGCACCTGCTGCAACTGGTCGGAGCGGTGGTGATCGTCGCCATCGGCGACCGGCTCTGGACGGCCATCCGCGGTCACGGGAGAGAAACGACCTGACCGGCCCCGAACGCGGAACGGCCGGTGCGCACCGCGTGCGCACCGGCCGTCGCCGTACCCGGGGGCGGAACGTTCGTCCGCGCGCCCCGGTCCGTACGACTACCGCCCTTCGAGCTGTGCCAGCTTGCGGCCGGCCTTCAGGTAGGCCGCGCCGGAGAGACCGGCGAGCCGCTCGGCCAGTACCTCGCCCAGCGGCCGGATCACCTCGGACTCGGCGAGCGTCAGCGTCTGCTGGCCCTCCGGGGTCTCCACCACCAGGCGCAGCGCGTTCTGCTTGGCCAGCCGACGGGCCGCCGAGGCGCTCGGCGTGAACTCCAGGACCTTGGTCAGGACCGCGGCCACCGTCTCCGCGCCGTGCTCGGCGACGTCCACCGCCGGCAGGGTGCCGACGTCGGCGAAGGACTTCTTGGAGAACTGCGCCACGAACCCGGCGCGCGCGGCCATCGCCGCCTCCAGGCCGTACAGCGCCGCCACGACCTCGCCCGCCAGGACCTTCTTCAGGTCCATCGGGTGCAGGCTCTTGTCCGCGACCCGGGCCAGGACGACCGCGATCTCCTCGTCGGTCCACTCCGTCCACGCCTTCAGGTACGGCTCCATCAGCCGGTCCGGCACCGACATGATCTTGCCGAAGACGTCGTCGGCGGGGGCGCTCAGCCCGACGTAGTTGCCCTTGGACTTGGACATCTTGGCGCCGGTGCCGTCGGTGCCCTCGATCAGCGGCATCGTGACGACCAGCTGCGGCCGCTGCCCGCGCAGCTCCATGAGCTTGCGGCCCATCTGGAGGTTGAGCAGCTGGTCGGCGCCGCCCAGCTCCACGTCGCACTCCAGTGCCACCGAGTCCAGGCCCTGCGCGACCGGGTAGAGCAGCTCCGTCATCGTCAGCCCGGACCCGGCCGCGAGGCGGTTGCGGAAGTCCTCACGCTGGAGCAGCTGCGAGACCGGCACCTGGGCGAGCAGACCGAGCAGCTCGGGGAAGGTGTACGGCGCCAGCCACTCGCTGTTCTGCCGGAAGCTGACCTTCTCGAAGTCGAAGAACGGCCGGACCTGGTCGCGGTAGCTGGCCAGGTTGGCGGCGATGTCCTCGTCGGTCAGCGGCGGGCGCTCGGCGGTACGGCCCGACGGGTCGCCGATCTTGGCGGTGAAGTCACCGATGATCAGCGTCACGTCGTGCCCGAGCCGCTGGAACCGGCTCAGGATGATCAGCGGCACCGCGTGCCCGAGGTGCACGTCGGTGGCGGTCGGGTCGATGCCCAGCTTGATGTGCAGACCCTTGCCCGCGGCGCGGCGCTCCTCGATCCGCTCGGCGAGCCGGTCCACGCCCGGCAACACCTCGACGGTACGGGAGGCGATCAGCTCGGCCTGCTCCTTGGCGGGCAGGTCCGTCAGGTCGAGATAGCGCCGCTCGCCCGTCTCCTTGAGCAGCTCCGCGACGGTGGCGTCGGCGGAGAGGTCTGCGGAGAGCAGCGAGCTGGCGCGGGCGACGGATTCGCCGAGGCGTGTCATGGCGTTCCTGATCGGTCGGTGTTCCCGTACGGGAGGACAGAGGGAGAGTCTATTAGAGCCGCAGGCCGGCCCCGGTGGAGCCGGTGGCCGGGCCCGTCGGGCGCCCGCCCGGCCACCGGCCCCACCGGCCTCACACCCCCGGACTGACCGAACTCATGTTGAAGTCCGGGACGCGCAGGGCCGGCATCGCCGCGCGGGTGAAGTAGTCGCTCCACTCCCGGGGCAGCGTGCGCTCCGTACGGCCCACCTCCACCGCCCGTCCCAGCAGGTCCACCGGCGACTCGTTGAAGCGGAAGTTGTTCACCTCGCCGGTCACCTCGCCGTTCTCGACCAGGTAGACACCGTCCCGGGTCAGGCCGGTGAGCAGCAGCGTCGCCGGATCCACCTCGCGGATGTACCAGAGGCAGGTCAGCAGCAGCCCTCGTTCGGTGCCCGCCACCATCTCCGCCAGCGACCGGCTGCCGCCGCCCTCCAGGATCAGGTTGTCGATGCCGGGTGCCACCGGCAGTCCGGTCAGTCCGGCGCTGTGCCGGGTGGTCACCAGCCGCCGCAGCTCGCCGTCGCGTACCCAGTCGGTCGGCTCCAGGGGCAGCCCGTTGTCGAAGACGGAGGCGTCGTCGCCGGAGGAGTGGGCCAGGACGAAGGGGGCGCACTCCAGGCCAGGGGCGCCCGGATCGCTGCGCAGTGTCAGCGGCAGCTCCGCGAGCTTCGACCCGACGAGGGTGCTGCCCCCGGGCCGTGAGAAGACCGAACGGCCCTCCGCCGCGTCCCGGCCGGTCGCCGACCACTGCTGGTAGACGAGCAGGTCGGCGACGGCGGACGGCGGCAGCAGGGTCTCGTACCGCCCGGCCGGCAGTTCGACGCGCCGCGCCGCCCAGCCGAGCCGGGTGGCCAGCTCCGCGTCCATGGCCAGCGGGTCCGCGTCACGGAAGTCACGCGTCGACCGGCCCGCCCAGGCGGACCGGGTGCGGTCCGGGGACTTGGCGTTCAGCTCCAGCGTCCCGGTGGGCTGGTCGTGCCGCAGCCGCAGCCCCGTGGACGAGCCGAGGTAGGACGACACGACCTCGTGGAACGCGAATCCGTACAGCTCACGCCCACCGTCCCCGGCCCGCTTGAACGCCTCGCCCAGCGCCGGCGCGAAGGCGTCGAAGACCGCGGAGGACGTCTCGGCGGGGGCCTCGGTGAAGTCCGGCGCCGGCGCCGCACCGGAAACCGGCGGCGCGGCATCCTCGGCCGGCCCGGCCGCCCGGGCGGCCGCCTCCGCCTCCCGCACCAGCGGCTCCAGGTCGGCGGAGGTCACCGCTGCCCGCGACACCACGCCGGACGCGGTGCCCTGCCCGCCGTCGACGGTGGCGACGACGGTCAGCGACCGCCCGCGGGTGACCCCGTTGGTGGTCAGCGCGTTGCCCGCCCAGCGCAGGTGGGCGCTGGACCGCTCCTCGGCGATGACCACACAGCCGTCGGCCCGGGACAGCTCCAGGGCCCGCTCGACGATCTCGTGGGGCGCGTTCGCCCGCGGCATACGACTCCTCATCGGCCCGCCTCCCGCGCCGTGTTCAGAATACTGACCCCGGTGAACAGCGCCGACGGACACCCGTGCGACACCGCGGCAATCTGCCCCGGCTGCGCCTTCCCGCAGTTGAAAGCCCCTCCGAGGACGTACGTCTGCGGGCCTCCGATGGCTGCCATCGACCCCCAGAACTCCGTAGTACTTCCCTGATAGGCAACATCCCGGAGCTGTCCGCAAAGCTGCCCGTTCCGGATGAGATAGGCCCTCTGCTGGGTGAACTGGAAGTTGTACCGCTGCATGTCGATCGACCAGGACCGGTCCCCGACGACGTAAATACCGTGTTCCACCCCGGAGATCAGGTCTCGCGTGGACGGTCCCTTCGGGGCGGGTTGCAGGGAGACGTTCGCCATGCGCTGGACGGGGACGTGTGCGGGGAGTCCGCGAACGCGCAGCCGTTGGAGCGGGGGAGCCGGTGAGTTTCGCGATGCGGCGGTCGAGTTGGTAGCCGACCAGGGTGCCGTTTCTGATCAGGTCCCAGGACTGGGCCGCGACGCCCTCGTCGTCGTAGCCGATGGTGGCCAGGCCGTGTTCGGCGGTGCGGTCGCCGGTCACGTTCATCACCTCGGAGCCGTACGCCAGTGTGCCGAGCTGGTCGAAGGTGGCGAAGGAGGTGCCCGCGTACGCCGCTTCGTAGCCCAGCGCGCGGTCCAGCTCGGTGGCGTGGCCGATCGACTCGTGGATGGTCAGCCACAGGTTGGACGGGTCGACGACCAGGTCGTAGCGGCCGGGTTCGACGCCGGGGGCGTGCAGTTTCTCGGTCAGGTGGGACGGCATACGGTCCAGTTCGGCGTGCCAGTCGTAGTGGCCGCCCGTCAGGTACTCCCAGCCGCGGCCCACCGGCGGGGCGAGGGTGCGCATCGAGTCGAACTCGCCGGTCGCCGGGTCCACCGCGACCGCCGTCAGCTGAGGGTGCAGCCGGATGCGCTGCTGGGTGGTGCCGGTGCCGGCGGTGTCCGCGTAGAACTTGTTCTCCTGGACGGTCATCAGCGAGGCGTCGGCGTGCGCCACGCCCGGCGCGGCCAGCAGCCGGGCGCTCCACTCGGCCAGCAGCCCGGTCTTGTCCGCGTCCGGTACGTCGAACGGGTTGATCTCGTAGGAGGAGATCCAGGTGCGGTCCGGGTAGGCGGGTTCGTCCGCCAGCTCGACCCGTTCCGTGGAGCCTGCCGCTTCGGTCACCTTGGCGGAGAGTTTCGCCATCGCCACGGCCTGCCCGGCCACCCGGGCGGCGGCATCCATCGTCAGGTCCACGCCGGACGCGAACCCCCAGGCCCCGTTGTGCACCACGCGCACCGCGTAGCCCAGGTCCGTGGTGTCGGAGGCCTCCGAGGGCCGCGCGTCCCGCAGCCGCCAGGACGCGCTGCGCACCCGCTCCAGGCGGAAGTCCGCATGGGCGGCGCCCAGCGCGCGGGCCCGCGCCAGCGCGGCGTCGGCCAGCGCGTGCAGCGGCAGCGCGAGGAAGGTCTCGTCGATCGAACGAGGTGTGACAGGCAAGGCGTCCTCCCGTGGTCGGCGCCATGAATCATGCCCTGCGCGGAGCCCCCGGCCCACCCCGCAGGGCAACCCCGCCGCGGCGCCTTCTGTAGGGACCCGACAGTGACCGGCGTGCGCGCCTGTCCGGGCTCGATTCTCCGTACGAGGCCGGTGACCGATAGTTTCGTAGCGAACGCAGGTCGGACAGGACACGGAAAGGGTGATCTCTTGAGCCGCTCGGTTCTGGTCACCGGAGGCAACCGCGGCATTGGCCTCGCCATCGCCCGGGCCTTCGCCGAGGCAGGCGACAAGGTCGCCATCACCTACCGCTCGGGAGAGCCGCCCGAGGGATTTTTGGCCGTGAAGTGCGACATCACGGACGCCGAGCAGGTCGAGCAGGCCTACAAGGAGATCGAGGAGAAGCACGGCGCGGTCGAGGTGCTGGTGGCCAACGCCGGCGTCACCCGCGACCAGCTGCTCATGCGGATGTCCGAGGAGGACTTCACCTCGGTCCTGGACACCAACCTCACCGGCACCTTCCGGGTGGTCAAGCGCGCCAACCGCGGGATGCTGCGGGCACGCAAGGGCCGGGTCGTACTGATCTCGTCCGTCGTGGGCCTGCTGGGCTCCGCGGGCCAGGCGAACTACGCCGCCTCCAAGGCCGGGCTGGTGGGCTTCGCCCGCTCGCTCGCCCGTGAGCTGGGCAGCCGTAACATCACCGTCAACGTGGTCGCGCCCGGTTTCGTCGACACCGACATGACCCGCGCGCTCAGCGACGAGCAGCGGGAGGGCATCGTGAAGCAGGTGCCGCTGGCGCGCTACGCGCAGCCCGAGGAGATCGCCGCCTCGGTCCGCTTCCTGGCCTCCGACGAGGCCGCGTACATCACCGGAGCCGTCATTCCCGTCGACGGCGGATTGGGCATGGGTCACTGATCAGCATGAGTGGAATCCTCGCAGGCAAGCGCATTCTGGTCACGGGGGTCCTCACGGACGCCTCGATCGCCTTCCACGTCGCCAGGCTGGCGCAGGAGGAGGGTGCCGAGGTCGTGCTGACCGGGTTCGGCCGGCTCTCCCTCGTCGAGCGCATCGCCAAGCGGCTGCCGAAGCCCGCCCCGGTCATCGAGCTGGACGTGCAGAACAAGGAGCACCTGGACGGCTTGGCCGCCAAGGTCACCGAGCACTTCGGCGACGACCAGCTCGACGGTGTCGTGCACTCCATCGGGTTCGCCCCGCAGGACGCGCTGGGCGGCAACTTCCTGAACACCGAGTGGGAGTCGGTCGCCACGGCCGTCGAGGTCTCGGCGTACTCCCTCAAGGCCCTGACCATGGCCCTGCTCCCGCTGCTGGAGAAGCGCGGCGGCTCGGTCGTCGGCATGGACTTCGACGCGCAGATGGCCTGGCCGAAGTACGACTGGATGGGCGTCTCCAAGGCGGCGCTGGAGGCCACCTCCCGCTATCTGGCCCGTGACCTGGGCCCGAAGAACATCCGCTGCAACCTGGTCTCGGCGGGTCCGATCAAGTCGATGGCCGCCCGCTCGATCCCCGGCTTCGAGGAGCTGACGGACGTGTGGTCCACCCGCGCCCCGATCGGCTGGGACCTCACCGACCCGGAGCCGGCCGGCCGCGGCGTCGTCGCGCTGCTCTCGGACTGGTTCCCGAAGACCACCGGCGAGATCGTCCACGTCGACGGTGGCGTGCACATGATGGGTGCCTGACGCCCGTCAGCGCCTGAAACGCCGTAACGCTGCCCGTCCCGGTCCGCCGGGGCGGGCAGCGTGCGTGGTACGGGGCTCAGCCACCCGCCCGGCAGCCGAAGGGGTGCGCGCTCGCCTCGGTCGCGGCGCGCTCGTCGTCGCCCGCGCGGATCGCCGCGACCAGCCGCGCGTGGTCCACATGCGCCTCGGGCCGCAGCACGTCGCCCACGTCGGCGCGCAGAAACTCCCGCAGTACGCCCCCGAGGTCGGCGTACAGCTCGGCCAGGACCTCGTTGTGCGAGGCCGCGACGACCGCCATGTGCAGCGTCGCGTCGGCCTCCACGAACGCCGTCGCCGCGCCGGACTCCCACGCCCGCTCGCGCCGCTCCAGCGCGGCGTCGAGCTGCCGCAGGTCCTGGTCGGTGCGGCGCCGGGCGGCCAGCCGGGCCGCCGTCGCCTCCAGCGCGCTCCGCAGCTCCGCCACGTGCCCGGGGTCGGCGTCCGCGAAGCGGCGGTTCATCACCCCGGCCAGTTCGCTGGTCGCGGCCACGTACGTGCCCGACCCCTGCCGGATGTCCAGCAGACCGTTGTGCGCCAGGGCCCGTACGGCCTCGCGGACGGTGTTGCGGGCCACCCCGAGCTGTTCGACCAGTTCGGGCTCGGTCGGGATACGGGAGCCCACCGGCCATTCACCGGACGTGATCTGCGCCCGCAGCTGGGTGATCACCTGGTCCGCCAGCGCGGAGCGCCGGGGGAGGTCAGTGGCATGTCAGCGCTCCAGGAAGACGGGAGACGGAAGCCCGGCAGGGGGCACCGTGAGGAGCCCGGCAGGAGGCATCGCGAAAGGCCCGGCAAGGGGTACCACGAGAGGCCCGGCAGGGGGCACCGCGAGAGGATACCGAGCGCCGGAGCCGGGGGACCGGGAGCCTGGATGCGAATTCGTTGGACAGGCATTCATCCCATGATTCTATGATGCTGTCCATGACAGACGACTCCCTCGCGACCCTCGGCCCCGGTGCCGGAGCCCCGGACACCCCGCCGGAGCGGCACCCGGCCGGACGGCCCGGGCCCGCCGCGACGCCGGAGCCGGTCCGCGCCCCGGCCGCCCGGCGGGGGCTGCCGTTCCTCATGGTCGCCGGCCTGGTCCTGGCCGCCCTCAACCTCCGCCCCGCCATCACCAGCCTCGGCCCGCTCATGGAAGAGGTCCGGTCCGGCCTGGGCATGAGCGCCACCGTGGCCGGGCTGCTCACCTCCGTACCGGCCCTGTGCTTCGCGGTCTTCGGCACCGCCGCCCCGCGGCTGGCCCGGCGCTGGGGCCCCGGCGCGGTCGTCTGCGCCGGAATGGCCGCCATCGCCGCGGGCGTCGTCGTACGGCCCTACACCGGCAGCACCGCCGGCTTCCTCGCCGCCACCGCGCTGGCCCTCGCGGGCATCGCGGTCAGCAACGTCCTGCTGCCGGTGGTCATCAAGACCTGGTTCCCGGACCGCGTCGGCCCGCTCACCGGCCTGTACTCGATGGCCCTCGCCCTGGGCACCTCGCTGGCCGCCGCGCTGACCGTTCCCATCACGTCCGCGCTCGGCGGCAGCTGGCAGTCCGGCCTCGTGGTGTGGGCGCTGCTCGCCGTACTCGCCGTCCTGCCCTGGCTGACGGTCGTCCGCGGCCGCGGGGAGAGAGCGGGCCCGCCGTCCGGCAGCCCGCCGCACCGGCCGCGGCGCTGCGGGTCAGCACGTCGCCGACCGCCTGGGCGCTGGCCGTCTTCTTCGGCCTCCAGGCCACCGCCGCGTACATCACCATGGGCTGGATGCCGCAGATCTTCCGCGACGCCGGAGTCCCGGCGGGCACCGCGGGCGTCCTGCTCGCCGTCACGATGGCGATGGGCGTACCGCTCTCCTTCGTGCTGCCCCGGGTGGCCGCCCGGATGCGCAACCAGGGGCCGCTGGCCGTCGGGCTCGGCATCTGCGGACTGGCCGGCTACGCCGGCCTGTGGCTGGCCCCGGCCTCCGGAGCCTGGGCCTGGGCGCTGCTCCTGGGCATCTCCAACTGCTCCTTCCCGCTGGCCCTGACGATGATCGGGATGCGCTCGCGCAGCGCCGAGGGCGTCGTACGGCTGTCCGCCTTCGCCCAGAGCGTCGGCTACCTGATCTCCATCCCCGGACCGCTCCTGGTGGCCACGCTCTACCAGCACAGCGGCGGCTGGGGACTGCCCATCGCGCTGATGGCCGGGCTGATGGTGCCCCAGATGGCGGTCGGGATGCTGGCGGGCCGGGACCGCCGGATGGAGGACGAGGCCGAGGTGCGACACTGAAGCCATGCCAGTGCTCGAACCGAATCCGCCGGGCGGACAGAAGAAGCTGCTCATCGTCCTGGGCGCGATGCTCGCCGTGACCGTCGTCATCGCCGTCATCGCGAGCCTCGCCTCACCCTGACGTGCCTCGGACGCGCCTGACGCGCCGTGCGGAGGTGGGGACAGCCCCACCGTCCCCTAGGGGGCCAGGGTCAGGGGCAAGTGGGTGGCGTACCGGATGGGAACGGCCCCCGCGGCACCCTAGGTTCGAAGCACACCGTGCCGCTGCGGTGGACGCGGCCGCACCACGCGGCCGCGTCGTCCCCGCCGATGCCCCCGGAGGCCACCGATGTCCGCCGTCTCCAGCAGGCCGTCCGTCCCCCGCAGCCCGGGCACGCGCACGGGCCTGCCGTGGTGGGCCGTGGCTCTGGCCGTCGTCTCCTTCGTCGCGCTGCTCGTCGTCATGACGGCGCCGTCCACGGCGCACGCGGTGAGCGCTTCCCAGGGCCTGGCGCCGGTACTCGAATTCCTCGCCCGCCTCGTCGGCATCGGGGTCTGAGCCCGGTGACGGCGGCGCGCCGGAGGAGCGTTCACCCTGCGGAGGGAGCGCCTCAACACCTCGCGCCCCGCGCTGCGTTTCGTGCGAAGCTGGACACATGAGCGCCGAAACACCTCGCCGGATTGTCCTTCTTCGCCATGCCAAGGCCGACTGGTCGCAGGAGAGCGACCACGAGCGCCCCCTCGCGGAGCGAGGCCGTAAGGACGCCCCGGTCGCCGGTCACTGGCTGGCCGGAGCCGGGATCACTCCCGACCTGACCCTGTGCTCGACCGCCGCGCGGACGCGCGAGACCTGGAAGCTCGCCGTGAGCGAGCTGCCGCAGCGCCCGAAGACCGTCTACGAGGAGCGGCTGTACGAAGCCTCCCTCGGCGAACTGATCGCGCTGCTGAACGAGACCTCCGACGAGGTGACCGACCTGATGCTGGTCGGCCACAACCCCGGGATGCACGCCCTCGCCGACGCGCTGGCGGGCGAGGCCGAGGGCGACCTGCTGGCGCGGATGAACCGCAGCGGCTTCCCGACCTCCTCGATCGCCGTACTGACCTTCACCGGCTCCTGGAAGACGGTCGAGCACGGCGTCGGCCGCCTGGCGGCATTCTGGGCGCCGCACGCCTGACCCGGTGACCCGGCCGCACCGAACGGACGAGGGCTCCGACGCCGTGTGCGCCGGAGCCCTCGTCCGTGTCCGGGGGAGGGGGCGGGAGGCAGGCTCTCAGCCGTCGTGCGGCCCCGGAGGGTGAGCCGGCCCTCGGTCGTCGTGCGGGCCCGGAGGCAGCGACGGCTCTTGGCCGTCGTGCGGGTCCGGAGGGAGAGACGGTCCTCAGTCGTCGTGCGTGTCCGCGGCCTCGACCTCTTCGCGGGTGATGCCCAGCAGGTACAGCACGGTGTCCAGGAACGGCACGTTCACCGCCGTGTGCGCGGCCTGGCGCACCAGCGGCTTGGCGTTGAAGGCGACCCCCAGGCCCGCCGCGTTCAGCATGTCCAGGTCGTTGGCGCCGTCGCCGATCGCGACGGTCTGCGCGAGCGGCACACCGGCCTCGTGCGCGAAGCGGCGCAGCAGCCGCGCCTTGCCCGCCCGGTCCACGATCTCGCCCGTCACCTTGCCGGTGAGCCTGCCGTCCACTATCTCCAGTGTGTTGGCGGACGCGAAGTCCAGCCCCAGCTCCTCCTGGAGCGCGTCGGTGACCTGGGTGAACCCCCGGACACGACGCCCACTTGGTAACCCAGGTGCTTCAGGGTGCGCACCAGCGTCCGCGCGCCAGGAGTCAGCCGTACCTCCTTGCGCACCAGTTCCACCACCCCCGCGTCCAGCCCCTCCAGGAGCGCGACACGGGCGTGCAGCGACTCCTCGAAGTCCAGCTCGCCGCGCATCGCCGCCGCGGTCACCTCGGCGACTTCCCGCTCGCAGCCCGCGTGCGCCGCGAACAGTTCGATGACCTCGTCCTGGATGAGGGTGGAGTCGACGTCCATGACGACCAGCCGCTGCGCCCGGCGCTGCAGCCCGGAGGCGACCACCGCGACGTCCACGCCGAGCGCGGCCGCCTCGGTGGCCAGCGCGGTGCGCAGCGGCTCGGTCGGGGTGCCGGAGACGGCGAACTCCACGGCGGTGACGGGGTACTTGGCGAGCCGGAAGATACGGTCGATGTTGCCGCCGGTGCCGGTGATCGCGGCGGCGATGGCGGCGGTGGACTCCGCGGTGAGCGGGTGGCCGAGGACGGTGACGTGCGAGCGGCCGGTGCCGCGCGGCCGGTTGTCGCCGATGCCGGAGATGATCTCGGCCTGGAGGTTCAGCGACTCGGCCCAGCTGTGAACGGTGGCGCGCAGGTCGCCCTCGGTGACGCCGGACGAGCCGTCGGCCGGGACGGGGGTGGTGACCAGGACGCACAGCACGATGCGGCCCCGGGTGACCACCTGCTCGATGTCGACGACGTCGACGGAGTAGGCGGCGAGAGTGTCGAAGAGCCCGGCGGTGATGCCGGGCCGGTCCTTGCCGAAGATCTTGACGAGAAGGGTCGGTACGTCATCGCCCGGTACGGCGGTGGCAGGCGGGATCTGCGATGCGCTCATGGTGCTCTTACGGTAACCGGCCCGCGCCGGCTGCCGTACAGGTGTCCGTGGTACGGACGGCGCCTCGCCCCCGACACCCGCCCCGGCACCTTGCCCCGACGCCCCGCTCAGCGCCCTTCTCCCGGCCGCCCGGGCGGTGGCGGCCCTTCGGGCGGCTCCTCCGCCGGGTCCTCGCGCCGCTGCCGCGGCCTGCCGTGCGGCTTCGGCGGCACCAGGGGACGTGGGGGAGGCGGCGGCCGGTGCCCGCCGTCCAGCGTGGGGTGGGACTCGGGCGGCGCAGGGGTCTCCGGCGGCCTGCTCCCGGGGCGCCGGGCCGTCGGTGCCGCGTGCCCGGCGGGCGGCGGGCCCCAGTTTTGGGTGTGCGGGGGCTGCTCCGGAGGTGGCGGCCAGGTCTGGGTCTCCGGCAGGGGCCCCGGCGGTGGCGTCGGCCAGCTCTGCCTGCGCGGCGGCCCGCCGGAGGACGGCTCGGGGGAGGCCCCGGGCGGCTCCGCACCCTGAGGCGGGCGCATGTAGGGGTTGGTGTCGGCGTGCGGCGGCCGGTGGGCGGGGGAGGGGGTGTACGGGCCGGGCCGGTAGGCGGCATCGGGGTAGTCCTGGGCGCCGGGACGCCCGTACCCCTGGGTACGGGACTCCTGCGTACGGGCCCCATGCCCTCCGCCGTCCTGCCGCCCACCCTCCGCCAACCGCTCCGCGCCACCGGGCAGCCGTACCGCCCGCCGCCCGGCAGCCCCGGTGGCGCACGCCAGGAGCCCGCCCAGCAGGCCCGCCGCCGCTCCCCACACCGCCCCCAGCGCGAACGCCGCCGGCACGCTCCCGCGCAGCTCCAGACCCGCGCCGAAGGCGTCGAACCCGAAGACGGACAGGCTCGCGTTGGCCGAGACCCCGGTCAGGTGGACCCACAGCGGCAGTGTCAGCGCCGTCAGCCCGCCCAGGCCGGCCGCGCACCGCAGGGCGAACGGCAGCGTCCGGATGCCCTCCCGTGGCGAACGGATCGCCGTGAGCACGCCCGCGAGCAGCATCAACAGCGCGGCGGCCACCGGCAGCAGCCACACCCGGCCGTCCAGCTCGGCCAGCCGTCCGACGGTCAGCTGGATGTCGTTCCGCCCGTCGAGCAGCCGGTCCACGGGGTCGGGCAGGAACCGGGTGAGCACGCCGGACGCGCTGCCGTGCCAGGGGACGAACAGACCGAGCGGGATGCCCAGCCAGACGCCGTTCGGGGCGGCGAGCAGCGCCGCGCCCAGTACCCGCCGGGGATGGTCGTCGCCGACGGCCGCGTACCCGGCTGCCGCCAGACCCGCGGCCACCGCGACCAGGGCCACGGTGACCAGCGCCGACGCCGCGGGCCGCACGTATCGGTGGGCCGCCTCCAGCGCACGGGGCAGCGGCGCCCGCCGGGCCGCCAGCACCGCGATGAGCAGGACCCCCAGGACCCACACCGCGCCACCGGCGAGCGAGGCACCGGTGTCCACCGCGAACCCGACGGACGCCTCGGCGCCGATGAGGTCGGCGATCTGTCCGGACAACCCGCCGCCGTCGCCTCCGTCGCCGATGCCGAGGTCGCCCAGGCCGTCGCGCAGCCGGTCCAGCAGTCCGCCGTCGCCGCTGCCGCCTCCCGAGCCGCCGCCTCCGCCGCCGATCAGCCCGCCCAGCCCGGCCAGCGTCTTGCCGTCGATCGTCACGGTGTCGTGTCCGGCCCAGGCCAGGAAGGCCAGCAGCGCGACGAACAGTCCCGCCGACGCCCCGATCCTGGCGACCAGTTCACCCCACCCGAGCGTCGCGCCGGCCTGGCGCAGCGAGCGGGCGAACACCCACCCCAGTACCAGGGCACCCACCAGCCCCACGCCCAACGGGGCGAGGTCGACGGCGGACCGGGCGGCCTGTCCCTCCAGCCCGAAGGCGCTCACATCGCCCGACGGCGTCACCGAGCCGCCCACGGCCAGCACCACCGCCGCGGCCGTCAGCGGTCCGAGCGACGCCGCCGAGTCGGCGCCCAGCAGATGCAGCCCCAGCGCGGCCACCCCGGCCATCGCCAGGAACGCCCAGCTGACCGCGGCGACGGCGGACAGCACCACGTCGCCCCAGCGGATTCCCGCGGTCCTCGCGGCGGTCATCGGCAGCCCCCGATCCCAGACGGCACGCCCCGAACGCGCGCGATGCCATGATCCGTACGCATCCATGGGCATCCGTGGGCGCTTACCACTCTCCGTGGGCCTTTCGCCGCCGTCAACGCGGGCGGCTCATGACCTTGCGCGACCGGTTTTTTGGCTCCGGGCACCGCGCCTGAAATAGTTCCTCACGATGTTCGCCATCCCTAGACTTCCCATACAGGGCGTCACTCGGGGGACTATGTAATGGGGCATGGAGTGCCTGAACTCGTACTCGAATTGAACGGACGGACCTGGACGCTCGACCCGTCCCGGTCCTACAGCCTGGGCAGAGATCCACAGGGCGACATGGTGCTGGACGACGCCAGGGTCTCCTGGCGGCACGCCACCGTCCGCTGGGGCGGGCGCGGTTGGGTCATCGAAGACCAGGGCAGCACCAACGGCACGTACGTCCAGGGGCAGCGGATCCACCAGATGGAGATCGGCCCCGGCTCCGCGGTGCATCTCGGCAACGCCACGGACGGCCCGCGGCTGACCCTGTCCGGCAGTGCCGCGCCGGCCGGTGCGCACGGCGCGCCGAGTGCGATGGCTCCGCCGCAGGCCGCCAGGCCCGTGCCGCAGCAGCAGGGCGCGCCGGGCTGGGCCGCGCCGCCGCAGGCCCATCAGCCACCGGTCCATCAGGCACCCGCCCATCAGCCACCGGTCCATCAGGCACCCGCCCATCAGCCACCGGTCCATCAGGCACCCGCCCATCAGGCTCCCGCCCACCAGGCACCGGCTCATCAGGCCCCGCCCCGTCAGGCGCCCCACCAGCCCCCGGCCCACCAGGTGCCGCAGCAGGGCTGGAACCAGCCGCCGCAGGCCTCGTACGCCCAGCAGCCCCCGCACGGCGGACCCGCCGTGGCCCAGCAGCCCCCGCGTCCCAGCAGCCTCCCGGGGACCGGTCCCGCGGCGCCGCCCCGCCGGTCTACGGCGACCGCAGCCCGACCACGTTCCACCGCCTCGACCTCGGCCGCGTCATGCGCATCGGCCGCGCACTGGAGAACGAGCTGGTCGTCTCCGACCTCCAGGTCTCCCGGCACCACGCCGAGTTCCGGGCCACGCCCGACGGCCGCTTCGAGATCCACGACCTCGGCAGCCACAACGGTACGTACATCAACGGCCAGCCGGTCCCCAAGTCCGGCAAGGCGCCGGTCGGCCCGAACGACATCATCGGCGTCGGCCACTCCACGTTCCGGCTGGTCGGCGACCGGCTGGAGGAGTTCGTCGACACCGGCGAGGTGTCCTTCTCCGCCCGCCACCTGACCGTCACCGTCGACGGCGGCAAGCAGATCCTCAAGGACGTCTCCTTCGGCGTCCCGGAGAAGTCGCTGGTCGCGGTGATCGGCCCGTCCGGGTCCGGCAAGTCCACCCTGCTCAAGGCGCTGACCGGCTACCGGCCCGCCGACCAGGGCGACGTCCTGTACGACAACCGCAACCTCTACAAGCAGTTCGCCGAGCTGCGCCAGCGCATCGGCCTGGTCCCGCAGGACGACATCCTCCACAAGGAACTGACCGTCCAGAAGGCCCTGAAGTACGCGGCCAAGCTGCGCTTCCCGGGCGACACGGCGGAGGCCGAGCGCAAGGCCCGTATCGACGAGGTGCTGCGCGAGCTCAAGCTCGACATCCACAAGGACAAGAAGGTCACCTCCCTCTCCGGCGGCCAGCGCAAGCGCGTCTCGGTCGCCCTGGAGCTGCTGACCAAGCCGTCCCTGATATTCCTGGACGAGCCGACCTCCGGCCTCGACCCGGGCATGGACCGCGACGTCATGCAGCTGCTGCGCGGCCTGGCCGACGACGGCCGTACGGTCCTGGTGGTCACCCACTCCGTCGCCGAGCTGGCCCTGTGCGACAAGCTGCTGGTGATGGCGCCGGGCGGCGGCGTGGCCTACTTCGGTCCGCCCGAGGAGGCGCTGAACTTCTTCCAGTACGACTCCTGGGCGGACGTCTTCTCCGCCTTCGAGAACTACCGCGACTACGACTGGATGGGCCGCTGGCGCGGCTCCCCGCACTACCAGATGTACGCCGCGGACATCGACGCCGTGGCCCCGCAGTCGGTCCCGGTCCAGGCACCCCCGGCCCGGACGCAGAAGTCGCAGAGCTGGGGCTCGCAGCTGTGGACCCTGATGCGGCGCTACGTCTCCGTGCTCGCCTCCGACCGTGGCTTCCTCGGCCTGATGCTGATCCTGCCGGCGGTGCTCGGCGTGGTCTCCATCCTCATCCCCAGCCAGCACGGCCTCGGCTACGGGCCCAAGGGCCCCAACCGCGACGCCAGCACGATCATGCTGATCCTGGCGGTCGGCATGTGCTTCTCGGGCGCCGCCAACTCGGTCCGTGAGCTGATCAAGGAGCGGGTCATCTACGAGCGCGAACGGGCCACCGGCCTGTCGCGTTCCGCGTACCTGATGTCCAAGGTGATCGTGCTCGGCGTGGTCACCGCCTTCCAGGGCGTGATCATCGCGGCGATCGGCTTCACCCCGCGCAAGATGCCCACCGAGGGCGTCCTGTTCAAGAGCCTGCCGGCCGTCGAGATGGCGCTCGCCGTCATCGCGCTCGGCTTCACCTCGATGATGTTCGGCCTGATCATCTCGGCGCTGGTCAGGACCGCCGAGAAGACCATGCCGCTGCTGGTCATGTTCGCCATCGTGCAGGTGGTCTTCACCGGTGTGCTCTTCCAGCTCTTCGACACGGTCGGCGTCGCCCAGGTGGCGTGGCTGATGCCGTCGCGCTGGGCGGTGGCCGCGATGGGCGCGACCGCCGACATGAACACGCTGCTGCCGTGGGAGGCGGGCAACCCCGACCCGCTGTGGAAGCACGAGGCGAGCGTCTACGCGATGGACCTGGTCATCCTGCTCGCGCTCGGCGTGGCCCTCGCCTTCGTGGTGGCCCGGCTGCTGCGCCGCCACGAGCCGGAGGTCATGCGCAAGTAGGAGCGCACGGCACGGCGGACGCCGCGGGGCGGCACCCACAGTGGGTGCCGCCCCGCGGCGTGTGTGCGTCCGGCTCAGTACGCGGAGTTCACGTTGTCCATCGAGCCGTAGGTCGCGGCGGCGTACTTGCACGCGGCGGTGATGTTGGCGACCGGGTCGAAGATGTCCCAGGACGTGCCGTCGACGTGGTACGCCTGGAAGGTCGGGTCGATGACCTGGAGCAGGCCCTTGGACGGGGTGCCCTGCTGCGCGTTGGAGTCGTAGCCGTTGACGGCCTGCGGGTTGCCGGTCGACTCGCGCATGATGTTGCGGTAGATGCCGTCGTAGGAGCCGGGGATGCCCTGCTTCTGCATGATGTCCAGCGACTCGCGGATCCAGCCGTCCAGGTCGTTGCTGTACGTCTTGGCCGGCTCCGGGGCCGGGGCGGCGGCACGGTCGGCGGACCGGCTCGCAGCCTCCTGGTCCTTGCGCTCCTGGTCGGCCTTGGCCTTGGCGTCGGCCTCTTCCTTGGCCTTGGCCGCCTTCTCGTCGTCCTCGGCCTTCTTCTTGGCCTCGGCGGCGTCCTTCTCGGCCTGCTGCGCGGAGGCGTCCGCCTGCTTGCCGATGGTGTCCTGCTGGGTCTTGGCCGCGGTGTCGACCGCGCTGAAGGCGACCGGCTTGACGTTCTGGACGGCCGCCTGGTCGTGGCCCTGCTTGGCGTCGGCCGAGCCCGGTACGACGGCGAAGACCAGGGCGGCGGCACCTGCCGCGGCGACGCCGGCGGCCGAGAGCTTGTGCGTCCGGTTCAGGCGGGCGTAGCCGGGAATGGCGTGCTTGGGCATGGGGGGACTGACCTCTATCCGACGGGGGTGCGCCGCTGTGGCCGGGAAAGGCGGTGAACGCCGAGTTCTGTCCACGGCGCCGAGCGACGGGAGTCATTGTTAGCGGCCGAAAATTCGACGAGCAAAGAGCCCATTTACGATGCCGCTTAGTGGAACCCGGGGCGCGGATATCGCGTCACGGCCGGGTTCTCCCGGTCTTCTGGCCGGGTCCACCCCAGGTACAGCCCGCATCATCCAAAAGTCGTACGCATGCCGGAAAGCCACTAATGTCGTTCGTAAGTGACCTGGGTCCTATGTGCGGCGTCACACCGGGCACGAGGTTTAGTTGCCCGGTGTGATTGCGTTCGCACAGTGCGTCAGTGAATTAGATCTCCACCAGCACCTGGTCCAGGGTCTTTCGGACCAGATCCGGTACGCGACAGTCCCGCGCCGGATATCCGACCGGAATCACGGCGAACGCCTTCTCGTTGGCCGGCCGCCCCAGCACCTCCTGGAGGAAGCGCATCGGGCTCGGCGTGTGCACCAGCGCCGACAGGCCCGACAGGTGCAGCGCGGACAGCAGCATCCCGACCGCGATGCCCACCGACTCGTCCACGTAGTAGTGCTTGTGCTTGCTGCCGTCCGGGCCCAGCCAGTACCGCTGCTCGAAGACGACGACCAGGTGCGGCGCGTCGGTCAGATGCGGTTTGATCTCGTCGGTGCCCAGCGGCCGCAGCGCCGCCAGCCACTCCTCGCCGAGCCGCCCCGCGTAGGAGACACGTTCCTCCTCCTCCGCGGCCTCCCGGATGCGCCGCCGCACCTCCGGATCCTTGACCAGGACGAACGTCCAGGGCTGCTGGTGCGCCCCGGAGGGCGCGGTGGCCGCGCAGGCGATGGCGTCCTTCACCGCCTGCTCCGGCACCGGATCGGCGGAGAACTGCCGGACGGTCCGCCGCCGGTCCATCCGCTCCCGCAGCTCGGCGGCGCGGGCCAGCGATTCGCCGGCCGGCATCCGCTCGGGGTGGTACGGCACCGACCGGTAGGGATCGCCGTGGGTCGGTGTCCAGTTCCTCGTTGATGTCGACATGCTCCGAGTCTGGAGCTCAGGACGGCAGGACGAGGTGGAGATCCCCGAACTCGTGCCACAGGTACCGCTGCCGTACGGCCTCCGCGTACGCCCGGCACAGCGCGTCCCCGAAGGCCGCGCCGCCCGCGGCCGCCCGCCCCACCGCCTCCAGCATCAGCAGGTGCGACGCCTCCGGCTCGTGCAGCCCGGTCAGCAGCCCGTCCACCGCCCGCACCCCGCGCCCCGGGGTGACGACCAGATCGGTCCACCCGGAGGCCGCCCGGATCCGCCCGGCCCCGTCGGCGGCGGACTCCAGGGCCCGTACGGCCGCCGTCCCCACCGCCAGCGTGCGGCCGCCACCCGCCCGCGCCGCGTTGATCTGCCACGCCGTGGACGGCGGCACCGCGAAGCGCTCCGGGTACGGCGGCTCGTACGCCTCCGCCGACGCCACCCCCGTGTGCAGCGTCACCGGCGCGATCTGCACACCCCTGCTCTCCAGCCGCGCCACCAGGGACGCGGTGAACGGCCGCGCCGCACTCGGCATCTCCGCGCTGCCCCCGCCGTCCGGCGAGCCCACCGCGAACACCGTCTGGTACGCGGACAGCGGCTGGTCCCGGTCCGTGTAGCCGTACCGGACCGGCCGCCCGTACCGGCGCAGCACGTCCAGGACCGGCGCTCCCGACATCCGCGCCCACCACAGCCGTACGCTCCCGGGCTCCACCGGCGCCCGCAGCACCAGCCGCGCGCCGCCCGGCAGCCGCACCACCGCGCCCGCCGGACCGCCCGCCCGCTGCCGGGTACTGCCGCAGCCGTCCGGCGTCCGCAGCTCCACCGCCCAGTCCCCGGCCGCCACCCCCGGCCGCGGATACCGCCGGTCCGCTCGCGTCGAGAAGTGCACCACCACCGGCTCGCCGCGGCCCCGCCCGTCCCCGATCCGGCCGTCCAGCGCCGCCGGCAGGGTCCGCGAGGTGTTCACCACCAGCACGTCCCCGGCCGACAGCAGCTCCGGCAGCTCCCGGAACGCGTGGTGCGCCGGCTCCGCCGTACCCCGGCTGACCAGGAGACGCACCGCGTCCCGCCCCCGGCCCGGCGCGCGCTGCTCGGCCGGCTCCCGCGCCGACAGCTCGGCCGGCACCCGCAGCACCTCGGCGGTCACCGGGCACCGTCCAGCAGGCCCGGCGCCGCGTACCGCCCGCTGGCCGCGCCGGCGTCCAGCAGCCGCAGCAGCGCCGGTACGACCGTCTCGGGCAGCGGGCACCCGGAGTCGTCGTCCGGCACGGCCGCCCTTCGGAGCTGATGTTGAGCACGGCCCCACCGGGGGCGGGAGCTTTGACCGTTTCTGCCCCTATAGGTGCGGCGTCATCCCCTATATAGGGAGAAGAGGCGGGCCCCGCGAAGAGCCCCGAGGCCCGCAACAACGGCAGCGCCTCCTGTGCGAGCCCCAGCGGCGCCACCGCGTTGACCTCCAGCGCCGCCCGCAGCCCGTCCAGCGGCTGCGCCTCCAGCCGCACCAACGGCTCGGCACCCAGCACGCTCGCGTTGTTCACCAGCAGATCCAGCCCGCCCGGCCCCCGCGCCGCGGCCACCAGCTCCGCCCGGTGCCCGGCGTCCGCCACGTCCCCGGGCAGCGCCACCACCCGCGCTCCCGCCCGGCGCAGCCCCCGCGCCGCCTCCTCCAGCGGCCCGGCCGACCTCGCGTCCACCACCAGGTCCCAGCCACGCCCGGCCAGCGCCGCGCCCAGCGCACGCCCCAGCCCCTTCGATGCCCCCGTGATGACCGCCACCGGCATGGTCCGCACCGCCTCTCGCCTCGATGGGCGCCGTCATCGCCCCGATCCGCGTCCTCCCTGCTCACGCTAGGAACCGGGCCGCCCGGGCCGCCTCGGGCAGCGGGCGGGACGGCCCAGGGCACTTCGCCCTAGTCCGGTGGGCCTAAGCGAAGGCCGCCGGTGGTCCGATACGGCTGTCAGTGCCCGCCGGTACCGTGAAGCCATGACCAACGGACCGGGGGACGGACACGGGCCGGGTGACGGGCCGGGCGCCGGGATCCCCGCTGTGAGCAGCGCGATCCTCGCCATGAGCCGGCACCTGGAGGTGCGCGACGTGCTCAAGACGATCGTCGCCTCCGCCCGCGAGCTGCTCGACGCCGAGTACGCCGCCCTCGGCGTGCCCGACGACCACGGCGGCTTCGCCCAGTTCGTGGTCGACGGCGTCAGCGAGGAGCAGTGGAAGGCCATCGGCCCGCTGCCGCGCCAGCACGGCATCCTCGCCGCGATGCTGCACAACGCCACCCCCGAGCGGCTCGCCGACGTCCGCGCCGACCCCCGCTTCGGCGGCTGGCCCGCCGCCCACCCGGACATGTCCGACTTCATCGGCCTGCCGGTCGCCGACGGCGACGAGATCCTCGGCGCGCTCTTCCTCGCCAACAAGAAGTGCCCCAAGCCCGCGGGCGGCTGCGGCTTCACCGCCGAGGACGAACGGCTGCTCGGCATACTCGCCCAGCACGCCGCCATCGCCCTGACCAACGCCCGCCTGTACGAGCGCAGCCGCGAGCTGACCATCGCGGGGGAGCGCGCCCGGCTCGCCCACGAACTCCACGACGCCGTCGCCCAGAAGCTCTTCTCGCTCCGGCTGACCGCCCAGGCCGCCACCGCACTGGTGGACCGCGACCCGGCGCGCGCCAAGGGCGAGTTGCAGCAGGTCGCCGCCCTCGCCGCGGAGGCCGCCGACGAACTGCGCGCCGCCGTCGTCGAATTGCGGCCCGCCGCCCTGGACGAGGACGGCCTCGTCGCCACCCTGCGCTCCCAGACCCAGGTCCTGGACCGCGCCCACCACGCACACGTCACCTTCGAGGCCCAGGGCGTACGGGCCCTGCCCGCCTCCCAGGAGGAAGCACTGCTGCGCGTGGCCCAGGAGGCCCTGCACAACGCCCTGCGGCATTCCGGCGCAGGCCGCGTCGAGGTCACCCTCGTACGGCACGGCCAGGGCGCCCTGCTGCGCGTCGCCGACGACGGCCGCGGCTTCGACACCGGCGCGGTCCGCCGCGCCGGCCGTCACCTGGGGCTGGTGTCGATGCGCGACCGGGCAAGCGGCGTCGGCGGTCGGCTCAATGTGGAATCGGAGCCCGGCAAGGGCACTGCTGTGGAGATGGAGGTGCCTGGTGGGTGACACCGGAGCAATTCGGGTGCTGCTGGTCGACGACCACCAGGTCGTCCGCCGCGGACTGCGCACGTTCCTGGAGGTCCAGGACGACATCGAGGTGGTGGGGGAGGCGTCCGACGGCGCCGAGGGCATCGCCGCCGCCGAGCAACTGCGCCCGGACGTCGTCCTGATGGACGTCAAGATGCCGGGCATGGACGGCATCGAAGCCCTCCGCAAGCTGCGCGAACTGGACAACCCGGCCCGCGTGCTGATCGTCACCAGCTTCACCGAACAGCGCACCGTCGTCCCGGCACTCCGCGCGGGCGCCGCGGGCTACGTCTACAAGGACGTCGACCCGGACGCGCTGGCCGGAGCCATCCGTTCCGTGCACGCCGGACACGTCCTGCTCCAGCCGGAGGTGGCCGGCGCGCTGCTCTCCCAGGAGGAGGGCAACCACGGCCAAGGGCGCGGTACGTCACTGACCGAGCGGGAGCGCGAGGTCCTCGCCCTGATAGCGGACGGCCGCTCCAACCGCGAGATCGCCCGCGCGCTGGTGCTGTCCGAGAAGACCGTCAAGACCCACGTCTCCAACATCCTGATGAAGCTCGACCTGGCCGACCGCACCCAGGCCGCCCTCTGGGCGGTCCGGCACGGCATCGGCGCCTGAGGGGCGGCGGCCGGGGCCGCACCGGCACCGGCCGGCCGGTGCCGCCCCGGCGCCGGTCCGACTATCAGGGCGTGCGCCGGTCCGCCGTCATCCCATCCGAGATTCATACCGTCGGGTGGACGTCACCCGTGTGGCGCAACCCGTCAGGCGTCCGGCCGTTCTCCATGGCGTGCCGCGGAAGTCGACCGCGGCCGTTGTGAGGAGAGGTCAGAGAAGTGAAGAACATCAAGAGGGCCGTGGCCGTCACGATCGCGACCGGCGGACTCGCCGTCGCCGGTGCCGGTATCGCCTCCGCCCAGGGTGTCGCGCAGGGCCACGCCGTGAACTCGCCCGGCGTCGTCTCCGGCAACCTGCTCCAGGTCCCGGTGCACATCCCGGTCAACGTCACCGGCAACACCGTCTCGGTCGTCGGCGTCCTGAACCCGGCCTTCGGGAACCGCAGCCACAACTCCTGACCGCCTCCGCGCGACGGGCCGGCCCGGCCACCCACCCCCGACGGGCCGGCCCCGCCGAGCGCCCGATGACCACCACCCCACGGCCCCGCGCCGACACGTGAGGAACACTTCCATGAACACCGCCAAGAAGGCCGCCCTCGTCCTCGCCACCGCCGGACTGGCCGCCGGTGCCGCCGCCGGGTCCGCCGCGGCGACCGGCCACGCGCACGCCAACGGCGCGGCCACCAAGTCCCCCGGTGTCCTCTCGGGCAACCTCGTACAGGTCCCCGTGGACGTGCCCGTCAACGTCTCCGGCAACACCGTCAGCGTCGTCGGTGTGCTCAACCCGGCCCACCACAACGCCGCCGCGAACCACTGACCCACGGCACACCCCGCCGCGCACCCCGGACCGCGTGACCACCCGCGTCCACCCGGAGGCCCCGCCCGACCGCACCCCGGCCGGCGGGGCTTTCCCGTACGGAAGCGGCCCGGCCCCGCCCGCCGCCGCTCACCCCCGCCCGCCGCCGCTCACCCCCGCCCGCCGCCGCTCACCCCCGCCCGCCGCCGCTCACCCCCGCCCGCCGCCGCTCACCCCCGCCCGCCGCCGCTCACCCCCGCCCGCCGCCGCTCACCCCCGCCCGCCGCCGCTCACCCCCGCCCGCCGCCGCTCACCCCCGGCGCCGCTCCGCCTCCTCCACGTACGCGTTGTACGCCGCCACCTGCGCCCGCCGGGCCGTGCGCTCCACCGGACGCAGCGCCTCGGCCCGCGCCGCCATCTCGGACGCGCTCACCGCACCGCCGTGCTCCCGCCCGTCCCCGCCGGCGCTCCGCGCGATGCCGATGAGCGCGCCGACCCGCTGCGCCAGCTCCAGCACCCGCACCGCCCGCGGCGGATAGCCGGGCGCCAGCACCTGCCGTCCGGCCTCGGCCCGCGCGCGGTACGCCTCCAGTGCCGCCTGCGCGACCGGCCCGGAGCCCGCCACGTCCAGCCGGGAGAGCACCTCGGTCGCCTCCCGCAGCGCCTCCGCCAGCTCCCGCTCCGCCTCGCCGAGCGAGGGCACGTCCGCCGGGGGCGCGTCCCGGACGGGCAGGCAGTGCCAGACCACCTCGACATGCACGTCCTCGCGCGGCACCCCGGCGCCCTCCGGGCCGGACTCCCACACCTCCGGGACGAGCCCGAGCCCCGCCCCGGACGCCAGCACCGCCTCCTCGGCCTCCAGCGCCCGCGCGTTGAACTCCGGGGGACCGCTCAGCCCCAGCGGATGGCCCGGCACCGGCAGCGCCACCCGCAGGCCGGTCGCCCCCAGCGCCCGCAGCCGCCCCAGGGCGAGCGTCAGCCCGACCGGACCCGGCTCCCCGGGCAGGTCCAGCACGCGGTGCGCCGCGTCGTCGTCCGCGATCCGCTGCGCGGCTTCATCAGGTGAGACAAGCCCGGCCAACAGGGCATTTCCCCACGCGGCCAGCCGTCCCGAACGAGGTTCATCGAGCATGTCCCCAGCCTAAGGACAGGCACTGACATCGCGTGGCGTAGGTTTGCAGGGGGATGCGCCCACAGGCGCACGAGACCGACCGATATGCAATGGGAGACAACGCGCTCATGAGCGATGTGCTGGAGCTGGTGGACGTATCCGTGGTCCGCGAAGGACGGGCTCTGGTGGACCAGGTCTCCTGGTCGGTCAAGGAGGGCGAGCGCTGGGTGATCCTCGGCCCCAACGGCGCCGGCAAGACCACCCTGCTCAACGTCGCCTCCAGCTACGTCTTCCCGAGCACCGGCACCGCCTCGATCCTCGGCGAGACCCTCGGCAAGGTCGACGTCTTCGACCTGCGCCCGCGCATCGGCGTGGCCGGCATCGCCCTCGCCGACAAGCTGCCGCGCAGCCAGACCGTCCTGCAGACCGTGCTCACCGCCGCATACGGCATGACCGCCGGCTGGCGCGAGCAGTACGAGGACATCGACGAGCAGCGCGCCCGTGCCTTCCTCGACCGGCTCGGCATGAACGAGTACCTCGACCGGAAGTTCGGCACCCTCTCCGAGGGCGAGCGCAAGCGCACCCTCATCGCCCGCGCGATGATGACCGACCCCGAGCTGCTCCTCCTGGACGAGCCCGCGGCCGGCCTCGACCTCGGCGGCCGTGAGGACCTCGTACGCCGCCTCGGCCGGCTCGCCCGGGACCCGTACGCCCCCTCCATGATCATGGTCACCCACCACGTCGAGGAGATCCCGCCGGGCTTCACCCACGTCCTGATGATCCGCCAGGGCAAGGTACTGTCCGCCGGACCGCTCGACCTGGAGCTGACCTCCAGCAACCTCTCGCGCTGCTTCGGCCTGCCCCTGGTCGTCGAGCGCAACGGCGACCGCTGGACCGCCCAGGGCCTGCCGCTCTCCTGAAGAACTCCGCACCGCCGCGCCTTTCCTGACCGGACGGCCCCTGTCCCGGGCCGTCCGGCGGATCTACCATGAAGGCGTGGATCCATGGGTGTGGTGGCTCATCGCCGCCGTAGGACTGGGCATTCCGCTCGTCGTGACCGCGATGCCCGAGTTCGGCATGCTCGCGGTCGGTGCCGTCGCCGGCGCCGTCACCGCGGGACTCGGCGGAGGCACGGTGATGCAGTTCGTCGTCTTCGCCGCCGTCTCGGTCGCGCTCATCGCGGTGGTACGCCCCATCGCCAACCGCCACCGGAACCAACGCCCGCAACTGGCCTCGGGGATCGACGCCCTCAAGGGCCGTTCCGCCACGGTCCTGGAGCGGGTCGACGCCTCCGGCGGCCGGGTCAAGCTGGGCGGCGAGGTCTGGTCCGCCCGCGCGCTGGACGGGGACCAGGTCTACGAACCGGGCCAGAAGGTGGACGTGGTGGAGATCGAAGGCGCCACCGCGGTCGTCATGTGAGCGTTCAAGCCAGTCGTCGTACGAGCGCACGGATGAGGCGAAGCGCCTGCGTGGCGGCCGGTCGCTCTGAAAGACTCGATCAAGACCAGGCCGGCACCGGCCGCCGCAGTCAGCAACCGAGGGGTACCGGGGAGCCGCAGTGCAACCGATCATCATCGTCCTGATCATCCTGGTGGTGCTCGTATTCATCGCACTCATCAAGACGATCCAGGTCATCCCGCAGGCCAGCGCCGCCATCGTCGAGCGCTTCGGCCGCTACACCCGCACCCTGAACGCGGGCCTGAACATCGTCGTCCCGTTCATCGACTCCATCCGCAACCGCATCGACCTGCGCGAACAGGTCGTCCCCTTCCCGCCGCAGCCGGTGATCACCCAGGACAACCTGGTCGTGAACATCGACACCGTCATCTACTACCAGGTCACCGACGCGCGCGCCGCGACGTACGAGGTCGCCAGCTACATCCAGGCGATCGAGCAGCTCACCGTCACGACCCTGCGCAACATCATCGGCGGCATGGACCTGGAACGGACCCTGACCTCCCGCGAGGAGATCAACGCGGCCCTGCGCGGCGTCCTGGACGAGGCCACCGGCAAGTGGGGCATCCGCGTCAACCGCGTCGAGCTCAAGGCCATCGAGCCGCCGACCTCCATCCAGGACTCGATGGAGAAGCAGATGCGCGCCGACCGTGACAAGCGCGCCGCCATCCTCCAGGCCGAAGGTGTCCGGCAGTCCCAGATCCTCACCGCCGAAGGCGAGAAGCAGTCCTCGATCCTGCGCGCCGAAGGTGAGGCCAAGGCCGCCGCGCTGCGCGCCGAGGGCGAGGCCCAGGCGATCCGGGTGGTCTTCGAGTCCATCCACGCCGGCGACCCGGACCAGAAGCTGCTGTCCTACCAGTACCTCCAGATGCTGCCGAAGATCGCCGAGGGCGACGCCAACAAGCTTTGGATCGTGCCCAGCGAGATCGGCGACGCCCTCAAGGGCCTCGGCGGTGCCATCAGCAGCTTCAACCCCGCGGGCGGCGGCGCCCCGGCCGGCGGCCCCGGCACGACCAAGTCCGCCCCCCACCGCGAACAGCCGACCATCGACTGACCCGGTTCTCCCGGCGCGGTCCGGTTCCTGTGACCCGGTTCCTCCCGGCGCCGCCCGGTTCCTCCCAGGGCCCGTCCCCGGCAGCACGCCCGTAGTGCTGTCCCCGGGGGCGGGCCCTGGTGCATGATCAGGCCGGACCGTGCCGATCATGTACGAGGGAGCCCGTATGACCGTCTGGGAAGCGCTCGCCGTCCTCGGCGCGGGCGGCGCGGCCGGCGCGATCAACGTCGTCGTCGGCTCCGGAACCCTGATCACCTTCCCGGTCCTGCTGGCCATCGGTCTGCCGCCGGTCACCGCCAACGTCTCCAACACTCTCGGCCTGGTGCCCGGTTCGCTCAGCGGCGCCTTCGGCTACCGCCGCGAACTGGCCGGCCAGGGACGCCGCATACGGCGCTTCGGCGCCGCGGCCCTGGCCGGCGGACTCATCGGCGCGGCCCTGCTCCTGGTGCTGCCCTCCGACGCCTTCGACGCGATCGTGCCCGCCCTGATCGCCGTGGCGCTCGTCCTCGTCGTCCTCCAGCCCCGGCTCGCCGCCGCCCTGCGCGCCCGCCGCGAACGCAACGGCACCACCGTCCGGACGGACGGTGGTGCCCTGCTGCTGACCGGCCTCTTCTTCGCGAGCATGTACGGCGGCTACTTCGGCGCCGCCCAGGGAGTCATCTACCTCTCCCTGATGGGCCTGCTGCTCAGCGAAGACCTGCAACGCCTCAACGCCGTCAAGAACGTGCTGGCCCTGTTCGTCAACGGCGTCGCCGCGCTCTTCTTCCTCTTCGCCGCGCCCATCGACTGGCTCGCCGTCGTCCTGATCGCCGCGGGCTCGGCCCTCGGCGGCCTGGTCGGCGCCAGGATCGGCCGCCGGCTGCCGCCCGCCGTACTGCGCGGGGTGATCGTCGCCGTCGGCATCGCCGCGATCACCCAGCTGCTGCTGAGGTGACCCGCCGGGACGCTACGCCGGCAGCCCCAGCCACTCCGGCAGTTCCTCCCGTACGGCACCGGCCAGCGCCGCCACCAGCGCGTCCGCGGGCGTCGGCTCGAACGGCCGGGTCAGCAGCCGCATCCCCGCCTGCTCCGGCGTCCGGTCCGCCTTACGGTGATTGTCCTCGACGCAGGACGCGACCGTGTTCAGCCAGCTGTCCCCGCCGCCGCGCGACCGCGGCACGATGTGGTCCACGGTCGTCGCCCGCCGCCCGCAGTACGCGCACCGGTGCTGGTCCCGCACCAGCACACCCCGCCGCGACCACGCCGCCTGTCTTCGGAACGGCACCCGTACGTACCGGCTCAGCCGGATCACCCGCGGCACCGGCACCTCCACCGCCGCCGCCCGGATCTGCAGCCTCGGATGCGCCTGCTCGACCACGGCCTTGTCCTGCATGACCAGCACCACCGCACGCCGCAGCGACACCGTCGCCAGCGGCTCGAAGCTCGCGTTGAGCACCAGTGTCTCGCGCATCCCGTCCACCTCCCGCTCCCCGTTCGCCGCTCGGCGAAGTGGCTCCACTGTGCAGCTCCAGTGATCCCCTGGACAACGCAATTTCCGCACGCCACAAGGGTGATGGGAGATGACGGGGAGGTGAAGGTACGGGTGCGCGAAAGGGGGCGGAAGGAAGCACGCCACGGCGCACAGCGGGCGGCACGCCCCGGGGCCCCACCCCCGTGCGTTCGCCGGGACCCCGGAGCGTATGGCAGCCGGCGCGGCCGTCCGACACGAGAGCGGACGCCGGCAGACGGCCGGCGACACACCTGCGCCCCGCCGTCCCCGCCGCTGCGGTACCGGCTGCCCGACGGCCGTCCTGCGCGCCGTTTGCCAGCCACGCACCACTGTGCGAGCGGAAGCGCCGGGGCGCAACGGAATTAGGGCCGGTTTCCGCCTCCGGGCGGGCACCGGCCCTCTGCTCAGCTGTCGGCCGGCACCTCGTACTCGCCGATCAGCTGCGCCCGCCCGATCGCGTGGAACCGCAGATTGAAGCCGACCACGGCCGGCGTCGCGTCCGCGTCCGGCCCCAGCTTCTCCCGGTCCACCGCGTACACGGTGAAGACGTAACGGTGCGGCCCGTCACCGGGCGGCGGCGCCGCACCCGTGAAGTCCGACGACCCCGCGTCGTTGCGTACGTGGACGGCCCCCTCCGGCAGCCCCTTCATGGCACCGCTGCCGGCACCCGCGGGCAGCTCGGTGACCGAAGCGGGGATGTCGAAGACCGTCCAGTGCCAGAAACCGCTGCCGGTCGGCGCGTCCGGGTCGAAGCAGGTGACCGCGTAGCTGCGGGTCCCCTCCGGCGCGCCCTCCCACCGCAGGTGCGGCGAGGTGTTGCCCTCCGCCTGCACCTGCGCCGACGGGAGCCTGCCGCCGTCGGTCACCTCGTCGCTCACCACGGTGAAACCGGCCACCGGCGGATGGAAATCGTGCGGGAGCGGCCGGCGCTTGAGCTCGGACACCTGGGCACCTCCTGAGTCGCGAATGGACACCTGTCCGGCCAGGTTAGATCCTGCGCCGCGGCCCCCGGCGCCCGGCCGGGGGTGCGACACGCGGCCCCGGCCGGGGATACGGCACGGACCCGTCAGAGCCAGTTGCGCTTGCCGCCGACCTCGGCCAGCCACTGATTGAGGTACGCCGCCCAGTCGGTCGCCTGATAACCGTCCAGCGGCACCACGAACGAGCGGTACGCGTCGCTGCCCTCGCTGAACAGCCCCGGCTTCTTGTCCATCTCCAGCACCACGTCCATCTCCCGGTCGTCCGCCACGAAGGACAGCTCGACCTGGTTCAGACCGCGGTACTGCTGCGGCGCGTGGAACTCGATCTCCTGGTAGAAGGGCAGCCGCTGCCGGGTGCCGCGGATGTGCCCCTGCTCCAGGTCCGCGCTCTTGAACCGGAACCCGAGCCGGCCGAACGCGTCCAGCAGGGCCTGCTGCGCCGGCAGCGGATGCACGTTGACCGGATCGAGGTCGCCGGAGTCCACCGCACGGGCGATCGCCAGCTCCGTCGTCACCCCCACGTGCATCCCGTGCAGCTGCTGCCCGAGGAACGACGTCACCGGCGTCTCCCACGGGATCTCCAGCCCGAACGGCACCGTGTGCACCGCACCGGCCTGCACCTCGAAGGCCCCGCCGAGCTGGAGCTTGGTGAACTCGACGTCCCGCTTGTACTCCTGCTCACCGCCCTCGACCTCCACCCGCGCCTGGAGGCCCACCGACAGCTTCTCGATCTGCTGGGCGACCGAACCGCCCTCGATCCGCACCTCGCCCTGCACGACCCCGCCCGGCACGACGTTCTCCTCGAAGAGCACCGTCTCCACCGACGCGCCTCCGGCCCCCAAGCTGGCCAGCAGCTTCTTGAACCCCATGCTCGTTCCTCCCCAGGCAGACGCCTGTACCTCGTGTGATGCGCCGTGATCGCGGCCGCCGGTCGTCAGCTACCCACGCCGGACGGCGCGGACCGGTTCCGTGGGCGACACCCTTCCAACGGAACGCCCCGGTGGCCAGTCGCCCACCCGGTGCTTCGCGTCGCTCTCCGTTACCCTTGATCCGCATGATCGTCGCACCGGACCGCCGACCGCTCACGCGGGACTTCTTCGACCGTCCCGTCCTGGACGTCGCGCCTGAGCTGCTCGGCCGCACTCTCGTACGCCGCACCCCGCAGGGGCCGATCGAACTGCGCATCACGGAGGTAGAGGCCTACAACGGCTCCTCGGACCCGGGCTCCCACGCCTACCGGGGACGCACCGCGCGCAACGCCTCGATGTTCGGACCTCCCGGTCACGCGTACGTGTATTTCATCTACGGCATGTGGTTCAGCCTCAACCTGGTCTGCAACAAGGAGGACACCGCCAGCGGTGTGCTGCTGCGGGCCGGCGAAGTACTCACCGGAACGGAGCAGGCGGCCGAGCGCCGCCCGAAGGCACGCAACGCCCGCGAACTGGCCAAGGGCCCGGCCCGGCTCGCCACCGCCCTCGACATCGACCGCTCCCTGGACGGTACGGACATCTGCTCCACCGACCCGGACCAGCCACTCACCGTCCTGCACGGGCACCCGGCGGACGCCGCCGAGGTGCTCAACGGACCGCGTACGGGCATCAGTGGCGAGGGCGCCGTGCACCCGTGGCGCTTCTGGATCGACGGCGATCCCACCGTCAGCCCGTACCGCGCCCACGTGCCGCGCAAGCGCCGGAGCAGGGCTGCTTGACTCTGCGCTCCGGACCGCCTAACGTGGCCCGAGCCGCTTGACACGGGCAGCGCTGTCTGCGCGGGCCGCCGAGCGACGCGAACCCACTACCTACGAACGATCACCCCTGGCGGGGTCTTGTTTCGCTTGCCGAAATTCGAACCCGCCACGGCGCGATTATGTGCCGCAGGGGAATTCGCCTAAAGTAGTGATCACGCCGAAAGGCGTAACACGCCCCACCGACGGGGCATCGGAAACGAATTCGGTCCGGCAACGGACCGGGAACCGAATCTGATAACGTCGGAAGGGCCGGAAAGCGAAAGCCGGAAGGCCGCCCCGCTCCAACAGGGGCCGGAAACGGAAAGCGGAAACGCCGAACGGATCTGGTAAGGTTGGAACCGCGAAGAAGCCGAAAGGCCGAAACGCACCGGCGAAAATCAGGACCGCGAGGATCTGATAGAGTCGGAAACGCAAGACCGAAGGGAAGCGCCCGGAGAGCCTGGTGAAACAGGCACAAAGGAAGCGTCCGTTCCTTGAGAACTCAACAGCGTGCCAAAAGTCAACGCCAGATATGTTGATACCCCGTCCACCGGCAGCAGCCGGAGGATGAGGTTCCTTTGAAAAGCCCACCAGCACTTAACGGTGCGGGTGGCACACACAGCGAGGACGCTGTGAACGGGAAGCCTATTCCGCTTCCTGTTCCGCTCTCGTGTGTGTTGACCCGATTACGGGTAAACATTCACGGAGAGTTTGATCCTGGCTCAGGACGAACGCTGGCGGCGTGCTTAACACATGCAAGTCGAACGATGAACCTCCTTCGGGAGGGGATTAGTGGCGAACGGGTGAGTAACACGTGGGCAATCTGCCCTGCACTCTGGGACAAGCCCTGGAAACGGGGTCTAATACCGGATATGACACACGACCGCATGGTCTGTGTGTGGAAAGCTCCGGCGGTGCAGGATGAGCCCGCGGCCTATCAGCTTGTTGGTGGGGTAATGGCCTACCAAGGCGACGACGGGTAGCCGGCCTGAGAGGGCGACCGGCCACACTGGGACTGAGACACGGCCCAGACTCCTACGGGAGGCAGCAGTGGGGAATATTGCACAATGGGCGAAAGCCTGATGCAGCGACGCCGCGTGAGGGATGACGGCCTTCGGGTTGTAAACCTCTTTCAGCAGGGAAGAAGCGCAAGTGACGGTACCTGCAGAAGAAGCGCCGGCTAACTACGTGCCAGCAGCCGCGGTAATACGTAGGGCGCAAGCGTTGTCCGGAATTATTGGGCGTAAAGAGCTCGTAGGCGGCTTGTCACGTCGGATGTGAAAGCCCGGGGCTTAACCCCGGGTCTGCATTCGATACGGGCAGGCTAGAGTTCGGTAGGGGAGATCGGAATTCCTGGTGTAGCGGTGAAATGCGCAGATATCAGGAGGAACACCGGTGGCGAAGGCGGATCTCTGGGCCGATACTGACGCTGAGGAGCGAAAGCGTGGGGAGCGAACAGGATTAGATACCCTGGTAGTCCACGCCGTAAACGTTGGGAACTAGGTGTGGGCGACATTCCACGTCGTCCGTGCCGCAGCTAACGCATTAAGTTCCCCGCCTGGGGAGTACGGCCGCAAGGCTAAAACTCAAAGGAATTGACGGGGGCCCGCACAAGCAGCGGAGCATGTGGCTTAATTCGACGCAACGCGAAGAACCTTACCAAGGCTTGACATACACCGGAAACGTCTGGAGACAGGCGCCCCCTTGTGGTCGGTGTACAGGTGGTGCATGGCTGTCGTCAGCTCGTGTCGTGAGATGTTGGGTTAAGTCCCGCAACGAGCGCAACCCTTGTTCTGTGTTGCCAGCATGCCCTTCGGGGTGATGGGGACTCACAGGAGACTGCCGGGGTCAACTCGGAGGAAGGTGGGGACGACGTCAAGTCATCATGCCCCTTATGTCTTGGGCTGCACACGTGCTACAATGGTCGGTACAATGAGCTGCGATACCGCGAGGTGGAGCGAATCTCAAAAAGCCGATCTCAGTTCGGATTGGGGTCTGCAACTCGACCCCATGAAGTTGGAGTTGCTAGTAATCGCAGATCAGCATTGCTGCGGTGAATACGTTCCCGGGCCTTGTACACACCGCCCGTCACGTCACGAAAGTCGGTAACACCCGAAGCCGGTGGCCCAACCCCTTGTGGGAGGGAATCGTCGAAGGTGGGACTGGCGATTGGGACGAAGTCGTAACAAGGTAGCCGTACCGGAAGGTGCGGCTGGATCACCTCCTTTCTAAGGAGCACTTCTTACCGGCCTTCGGGCTGGTCAGGGGCCAGTACATCGGCGAATGTCCGGTGCTGGTTGCTCATGGGTGGAACGTTGACTACTCGGCACACTTGGCTCACTGGTCACTAGTACTGCTTCGGCGTGGAACGTGTCAGGGGGCGAGGGTGTCGGGCACGCTGTTGGGTGTCTGAGGGCACGGACGGAGACGTCTGTACCTTCAACGCCGGCCCCGGTAAAGGCCTGCTTCGGCGGGTTGTGACGGGTGGCTGGTCGTTGCTTGAGAACTGCACAGTGGACGCGAGCATCTGTGGCCAAGTTTTTAAGGGCGCACGGTGGATGCCTTGGCACCAGGAACCGATGAAGGACGTGGGAGGCCACGATAGGCCCCGGGGAGCTGTCAACCAAGCTTTGATCCGGGGGTGTCCGAATGGGGAAACCCGGCAGTCGTCATGGGCTGTCACCCGCTGCTGAACACATAGGCAGTGTGGAGGGAACGCGGGGAAGTGAAACATCTCAGTACCCGCAGGAAGAGAAAACAACCGTGATTCCGGGAGTAGTGGCGAGCGAAACCGGATGAGGCCAAACCAGTCACGTGTGATACCCGGCAGGGGTTGCGTGGTTGGGGTTGTGGGAGTTCTCTTGACCGGTCTGCCGGCCGGTCGGCGAGTCAGAAACCGTTGGTGTAGGCGAAGGACATGCGAAAGGTCCGGCGTAGAGGGTAAGACCCCCGTAGCTGAAACATTAACGGCTCGTTTGAGAACCACCCAAGTAGCACGGGGCCCGTGAAATCCCGTGTGAATCTGGCGGGACCACCCGCTAAGCCTAAATATTCCCTGGTGACCGATAGCGGATAGTACCGTGAGGGAATGGTGAAAAGTACCGCGGGAGCGGAGTGAAATAGTACCTGAAACCGTGTGCCTACAAGCCGTGGGAGCGTCGCTATGCAGCTTGCTGCATAGTCGTGACTGCGTGCCTTTTGAAGAATGAGCCTGCGAGTTTGCGGTATGTTGCGAGGTTAACCCGTGTGGGGAAGCCGTAGCGAAAGCGAGTCCGAAGAGGGCGTTGAGTAGCGTGCCCAAGACCCGAAGCGGAGTGATCTAGCCATGGGCAGGTTGAAGCGGAGGTAAGACTTCGTGGAGGACCGAACCCACCAGGGTTGAAAACCTGGGGGATGACCTGTGGTTAGGGGTGAAAGGCCAATCAAACTCCGTGATAGCTGGTTCTCCCCGAAATGCATTTAGGTGCAGCGTCGTGTGTTTCTTGCCGGAGGTAGAGCACTGGATAGGCGATGGGCCCTACCGGGTTACTGACCTTAGCCAAACTCCGAATGCCGGTAAGTGAGAGCGCGGCAGTGAGACTGTGGGGGATAAGCTCCATGGTCGAGAGGGAAACAGCCCAGAGCATCGACTAAGGCCCCTAAGCGTGTGCTAAGTGGGAAAGGATGTGGAGTCGCAGAGACAACCAGGAGGTTGGCTTAGAAGCAGCCACCCTTGAAAGAGTGCGTAATAGCTCACTGGTCAAGTGATTCCGCGCCGACAATGTAGCGGGGCTCAAGCACACCGCCGAAGTCGTGTCATTGCAGTACATACTCCTAACGGGGACTGTGATGGGTAGGGGAGCGTCGTGTGCCGGGTGAAGCAGCACCGGAAGGTAGTTGTGGACGGTTCACGAGTGAGAATGCAGGCATGAGTAGCGATACACACGTGGGAAACGTGTGCGCCGATTGACTAAGGGTTCCTGGGTCAAGCTGATCTGCCCAGGGTAAGTCGGGACCTAAGGCGAGGCCGACAGGCGTAGTCGATGGACAACCGGTTGATATTCCGGTACCCGCTTTGAAGCGCCAAACATCGAATCAGGCGATGCTAAGTCCGTGAAGCCGCCCTGAGCTCTTCGGAGCGTAGGGGAGTGGTGGAGCCGACGGACCAGACTTGTAGTAGGTGAGTGATGGGGTGACGCAGGAAGGTAGTCCAGCCCGGGCGGTGGTTGTCCCGGGGTAAGGGTGTAGCCCGTGCGGTAGGCAAATCCGTCGCACGTTAAGGGTGAGACCTGATGCCGAGCCGATTGTGGTGAAGTGGATGATCCTATGCTGTCGAGAAAAGCCTCTAGCGAGTTTCATGGCGGCCCGTACCCTAAACCGACTCAGGTGGTCAGGTAGAGAATACCGAGGCGTTCGGGTGAACTATGGTTAAGGAACTCGGCAAAATGCCCCCGTAACTTCGGGAGAAGGGGGGCCATTGCTGGTGATGAGTTTTGCACTCTGAGCTGGTGGTGGCCGCAGAGACCAGCGAGAAGCGACTGTTTACTAAAAACACAGGTCCGTGCGAAGCCGTAAGGCGATGTATACGGACTGACGCCTGCCCGGTGCTGGAACGTTAAGGGGACCGGTTAGCTCCATTTCGGTGGGGCGAGGCTGAGAACTTAAGCGCCAGTAAACGGCGGTGGTAACTATAACCATCCTAAGGTAGCGAAATTCCTTGTCGGGTAAGTTCCGACCTGCACGAATGGCGTAACGACTTCTCGACTGTCTCAACCATAGGCCCGGTGAAATTGCACTACGAGTAAAGATGCTCGTTTCGCGCAGCAGGACGGAAAGACCCCGGGACCTTTACTATAGCTTGATATTGGTGTTCGGTTCGGCTTGTGTAGGATAGGTGGGAGACTGTGAACTCGTCACGCCAGTGGCGGGGGAGTCGTTGTTGAAATACCACTCTGGTCGTGCTGGATGTCTAACCTGGGTCCGTGATCCGGATCAGGGACAGTGTCTGGTGGGTAGTTTAACTGGGGCGGTTGCCTCCTAAAGAGTAACGGAGGCGCCCAAAGGTTCCCTCAGCCTGGTTGGCAATCAGGTGTTGAGTGTAAGTGCACAAGGGAGCTTGACTGTGAGACTGACGGGTCGAGCAGGTACGAAAGTAGGGACTAGTGATCCGGCGGTGGCTTGTGGAAGCGCCGTCGCTCAACGGATAAAAGGTACCCCGGGGATAACAGGCTGATCTTCCCCAAGAGTCCATATCGACGGGATGGTTTGGCACCTCGATGTCGGCTCGTCGCATCCTGGGGCTGGAGTCGGTCCCAAGGGTTGGGCTGTTCGCCCATTAAAGCGGTACGCGAGCTGGGTTTAGAACGTCGTGAGACAGTTCGGTCCCTATCCGCTGTGCGCGTAGGAGTCTTGAGAAGGGCTGTCCCTAGTACGAGAGGACCGGGACGGACGAACCTCTGGTGTGCCAGTTGTCCTGCCAAGGGCATGGCTGGTTGGCTACGTTCGGAAAGGATAACCGCTGAAAGCATCTAAGCGGGAAGCCTGCTTCGAGATGAGGGCTCCCACCCCCTGGAGGGGTTAAGGCTCCCAGTAGACGACTGGGTTGATAGGCCAGATATGGAAGCCCGGTAACGGGTGGAGTTGACTGGTACTAATAGGCCGAGGGCTTGTCCTCAGTTGCTCGCGTCCACTGTGTGGTTCCCGGGTTGCGAACAGTCGCAGCGTCGGTGAACCAAGTTCCACTGTTTCATTTAATTAATTGAAGAGTGTGCTTGTTCGCTTGAACCCGATAGGGTTTCGGTGGTCATAGCGTTAGGGAAACGCCCGGTTACATTCCGAACCCGGAAGCTAAGCCTTTCCGCGCCGATGGTACTGCAGGGGGGACCCTGTGGGAGAGTAGGACGCCGCCGAACAATCTTTGGAGGACCCTTGGTCCCAGCGTTCACGCTGGGGCTGAGGGTCCTTTTTGTTTGGTCGAAGCGCGCCGGAGTGAACGGTGCGCGAGAATGTTTGCAGTACCGAAGACAGGAGTCACGTCGATGTCCCCCAACTCTTCCGACGATCGCTCGGAGCGCCGGCCCCAGCGGCGCGAGGGCGGTGACCGCGGCGGTTTCCGGCGTGACGACCGTGGCCCGCGCCGCGACGACGACCGTGGCGGCCGGCCCTCCGGCGGCGGCTTCGGCGGTGGGCGCCGGGACGACCGTGGCGGCGGCTTCCGCCGTGACGATCGTGGCCCCCGCAGGGACGACGACCGTGGTGGCAGCTTCCGCCGCGACGACCGTGGCGGCCGCCCCTCCGGTGGCGGCTTCGGCGGCGGCCGTGACGACCGCGGCCCGCGCCGCGACGACCGCCGCGATGACCGCCGGGACGACCGTGGCGGCTTCCCGCGCGACGACCGTGCCCCGCGCCGTGACGACCGTCGCGACGACCGCGGTGGCTTCCGCCGCGACGACCGCCCTGGCTTCTCGCGTGACGACCGTGCCCCCGCGGCCCGCGCCGCGATGACGACCGTGGTGGCAGCTTCCGCCGCGATGACCGTGGTGGTCGGCCCTCCGGCGGTGGCTTCGGCGGCGGCCGTGACGACCGTGGCCCGCGTCGCGACGACGACCGTGGCGGTTTCCGCCGTGACGATCGCCCGCGTGGTCCGCGCCGCGATGACGACCGTGGTGGCAGCTTCCGCCGCGATGACCGTGGTGGTCGGCCCTCCGGCGGTGGCTTCGGCGGCGGCCGTGACGACCGCGGCCCGCGCCGCGACGACGACCGTGGTGGTCGCCCCTCCGGTGGCGGCTTCGGCGGTGGCCGTGACGACCGTGGTGGCTTCCGTCGCGATGACCGTGGCCCGCGCCGGGACGACGAGCGTGGCGGTCGACCCTCCGGTGGCGGCTTCGGTGGCGGCCGTGACGACCGTGGCCCGCGCCGCGACGACGACCGTGGTGGTTTCCGTCGCGACGACCGCCGGGACGACCGCGGTCCCCGTCGTGACGATGACCGTGGTGGTCGGCCCTCCGGTGGCGGCTTCGGTGGCGGCCGTGACGACCGTGGCGGTTTCCGTCGCGATGACCGCGGCCCGCGTCGTGACGACGACCGTGGCGGCTTCCGTCGCGACGATCGTGGCCCGCGCCGCGATGACGACCGTGGTGGCTTCCGCCGTGACGACCGTGGCGGTCGGCCCTCCGGCGGTGGCTTCGGCGGCGGCCGTGACGACCGTGGCCCGCGCCGCGACGACCGTCGGGACGACCGCGGTGGCAGCTTCCGCCGTGACGACCGTGGCCCCCGCCGCGACGACGACCGCGGTGGCTTCCGCCGGGACGACGACCGGGGCGGGCGCCGCCCGTACGGTGCCGGGCGTGGCCGCGACGACCGCGGTGACCGCGGCGGGTTCCGCGACGACCGCCGGGACGACCGCCGCGACCGGGAGCCGATCAAGCGGCTGCCGATCCCGGACGACGTCACGGGCGAGGAGATCGACAAGGACGTACGGCAGGAGCTGCTGAGCCTGCCCAAGACGCTCGCCGACGACGTCGCCAGGAACCTGGTCATGGTGGCCAAGCTGCTCGACGAGGAGCCGGAGAGGGCGTACGAGTACTCGCGCGTGGCGCTGCGGCTCGCGTCGCGGGTCCCCGCCGTGCGTGAGGCGGCCGGCTTCGCCGCGTACGCCAACAGCAAGTACGGCGAGGCGTTGGCGGAGTTCCGCGCGGCCCGCCGGATGACCGGCAGCGTGGAGCTGTGGCCCGTGATGGCCGACTGCGAGCGCGGTCTCGGCCGCCCCGAGAAGGCCCTCGCCATGGCCGGTGAGCCCGAGGTGCAGAAGCTGGACCGGGCCGGTCAGGTCGAGATGCGGCTGGTCGCGGCCGGTGCCCGGCGCGACCTGGGCCAGACCGACGCGGCCGTCGTGACGCTGCAGAGCCCCGAGCTGGCGTCGAACTCCGTACAGCCGTGGACCGCCCGTCTGCGCTACGCGTACGCCGACGCGCTGCTGGAGGTCGGCCGCGAGGACGAGGCACGCGAGTGGTTCGCCAAGGCGCTGGAGGCCGACCAGGGCGGCACCACGAACGCCTCGGACCGGCTGGCCGAGCTGGACGGCGTGGAGTTCACGGACGCGCTGGACGAGGACGAGGACGAGGACGAGGACGGCCACGAGGACGAGGACGGTGCCGGCCACGGGATCACGGACGCGGCTCCCGAGGCCGGGAACGTGGCCGAGGCCGTGACCGAGGAGCCCGCCGCCCCCGTGCGGCAGGACGCCTCCGAAGGCGACGCCCCCGCCGAGGCCCCGCGCGAAGGGCGCCCCGAGCAGGGCTGAGGCCATCGCGGCCCGGCCGTCTGACGGCACATGAGTGAAGGGCGGGACCCCACCGGGGTCCCGCCCTTCACGCGTTTCCGCCCGGGTGTCAGGCTCCGGCGGCCGGGGCGAAGCGGGCGATCGGGTTCTCCAGCGTGCCGATCAGCTGGAGCGCGCCGGCCGGGTCCTGGAGGTCGACCATCTGCTCGTTGTTCCGCAGCTGGAGGCGGTTCAGGCAGGACAACGCGAACTCGTCCGCGAACATGTCGTACCGCCGGAACTTGTCGGCGAGCTGCGGGTTGGCCTCCTGGTAGGCGCTCACGCAGTCGGCGACCGTACGCCAGAAGGTGTCCTCGTCCAGCACGTCGTTCGTGACCAGGATGCCGCTGAGGAAGCGGAAGAAGCAGTCGAAGACGTCCGTGAAGAGGGAGAGGAGCTTCTTGTCCTCGGGGACGTCGGCGCGGATGCGCTCGACGGCCGGCGGCAGTACCGCGTCCGGGTCCATCACCGCGATCTCCTCGGCGATGTCCTTGAAGATCGCGCGCTGTACGGTGCCGTCCTCGATGACGAGGATGACGTTCTCGCCGTGCGGCATGAAGACCAGGTCGTAGGCGTAGAACGCGTGCAGGACGGGCGTGAGGTACGCGTCCACGTAGCGGCGCAGCCAGTCCGCCGGGGCCAGGCCGGACTCTTCGACGAGGGCCGCGGCCAGTGAGCCGCCCTCGGGGTCGGTGTGCAGCAGGGAGGCCATGGTGGCGACCCGCTGGCCCGGTTCGAGGGTGGGCACCGGGCTCTCGCGCCACAGGGCGGCGAGCATCTTCAGGTACGGGGAGCCCTTGGCGGTGGCGGCCTCGTACTGGCGGTGGTGGTAGCCGATGGCGGCGCGCTCGCGGATGATCGAGAAGCGGGCGGCCTGGAAGGTCTCGTCGCTCGCGATCAGGCCCGCGAGCCAGTCGTTGATGGCCGGTGTGGCCTCCATGTAGGCGGCGGACAGGCCGCGCATGAAGCCCATGTTGAGGACCGACAGGGCCGTCTTGACGTAGTGCTTGGACGGGTCGCTGGTGTTGAAGAACGTCCGGATGGACTGCTGGGCCAGGTACGCGTCGTCGCCGGGGCCGAGGCAGACGAGGTGCTGCTGGGCGACCTCGGCGGCGAAGGTGACGGAGAGCTTGTTCCACCACTGCCAGGGGTGGGCGGGGATGAGGTGGTAGTCGGCCAGGTCCAGGCCGAGGTCGCGCATCGTGGCGGCGAACCGCTCCAGGGTGGCGCCGCCCAGTTCGTCCCGGACCAGTCCGTCGTAGTCCAGGCCCTCGCCCGCGGTGAAGGTGGAGCGGTCGCGGCGCGCGGCCAGCCAGATGAGGTGGACCGGGCTCGCCGTCTCGGGGGCGTACGCGTGGTACTCGTGCACGCCGAAGCCGAGGCGGCCGTTGTTGGCGACGAAGCAGGGGTGGCCCTCGGACATGCCGGTCTCGATGGTCTGGAAGTCCGCTTTCGCCAGTTCCGCGGCGGCCAGGGGACCGGCGGCCAGCTTGTAGGCCGTACCGGAGAGGGTGGAGCTGATCTCCTCCAGGTAGACGGGGAGGATGTCATCGCTGAGGGCGAGGGTGCGGCGCAGCTCGATGAAGAAGTCGAGGGCGTCCAGGGGGACCTCGGCGCCGTCGCGGCGGCGGGTGATGGCGTCGGCGTCGATGTGCCAGTGGTCCAGGCTCAGCCGGCGGGCGGCGAAGCGGTACTCGACACGGTCGTCGTCGCTGCGTACGACGTAGTGGCCGTCCTCGGGCAGGCGCTGCGGCGTCAGCAGGCGTTCGTGGGCGAACTCGGCGAGGGCCTTGCGGACGAGGAGGCGGTTGGCGCGCGCCCACAGCTCGGGGGTGAGGTGGCGGACGGCGTCGGGTGCCGCGGCCTCGGTGGTGTCCGCGGTGGGGTTCAGCATGGGTTTTCTCCTCGGGCGGCCAGGAACTGGTCGCGGGTGCAGGTGCTCAGGTACGCCTCGCCCTTGGGCAGCGTGACCGTGCGTTCGATCTCGAAGCCGACGGCCTTGTTCAAGGCGTGTACCGCGGTGTTGCCGGTGGCCGGTTCGACGACGACGCGCCGGTTGCCGGGCTCGGCGAACAGCGCGTCCATGACGGTGGTGATCACGGCGAGGGTGAAGCCGTGCACCGGGGTGTCGGCCGGCGCGGTCAGGAAGTGCATGCCGACGTCGCCGGGCGCGGCCTCGTGGACCTCGGTGACCTCGCGGTGCGCCGGGTCGTAGCGCTCCATCAGGAAGGCGGGGACGCCGTTGTGCAGACCGATGAAGGCGTCGTGGTACGGGTCGGCGTCGATGCGTGCGAACTCCGCCTCGACGGCCGCGAGGTCCGCGTCCTGCATCATCCAGTACACGGCTTTGGGGTGGGTGACCCAGCCGTGCAGCAGCTCCGCGTCGCCGGCCGGGTCGACCGGGCGCAGGGCGAACTCGCCGAGCGAGGCGTGGGTGCGGGTGAAGACGGGCGCGGTCATACGGGCGAGACCTCCACGGGGTGGTGCGGGCCGGCCGGGGCGGCGAACTCCTGGAAGGCGATGGACTTCTCGACCGGGTAGTACTCGCGGCCGAGCAGTTCGCGGATGATGCAGGAGTTGCGGTACGCGGCCATGCCCAGGTCGGGGGTGACGAAGCCGTGGGTGTGCAGTTCGGCGTTCTGCACGAAGATGTCGCGGCCTGCGGTGTCGATGCTGTAGTTGCGGGCGACCGCGTAGCGGCCGGCGTCGTCCCAGGCGATGCGGTCGGTCAGCGGGGCGAGGAACCGCGGTGTCGTGTACCGGTATCCGGTGGCGAGGATCAGGCCCTGGGTGGCGTGCGTGAAGTCCTGGCCCTGTTCCTCCTGGCGCAGGCCGAGGGTGTACGTGGCGGAGGCCGGGTCGTACGCCGCTTCGACGAGCGCGGTGTTGGTGAGCAGCCGGGTCGGGCAGGGGCCGTGCAGGTTCTTCTGGTAGAGCAGGTCGAAGATCTCGTTGATCAGCTCGGAGTTGATGCCCTTGTAGAGGTTCTTGTGCGAGGCGTTGAGCCGGTCGCGGGTGGCCGCGGGCAGGGCGTGGAAGTAGTCCACGTACTCCGGAGAGGTCATCTCCAGGGTGAGCTTGGTGTATTCGAGGGGGAAGAACCGGGGGGAGCGGGTGGCCCAGGTCAGGTGGTAGCCGTGGCTGTCGATGTCCTGGAGGAGGTCGTGGTAGATCTCCGCGGCGCTCTGGCCGCTGCCGACGATGGTGATGGAGTCCTTGGCCTGGAGGGCGGCCTTGTTCTCCAGGTAGTCGGCGTTGTGCAGGAAGTCGCCGCCGAGGCCCTGGCAGGCTTCGGGGATGTGCGGCGGGGTGCCGGTGCCGAGGACGATCTTGCGGGCGCGGTAGGTCTTCTTCTCGCCGGTGGGCAGGTGGTCGGCGTGGACGACGTAGACCTGCTCGCTCTCGTCGTACTCGACGGTGGTGACCTGGTGGCCGAAGCGGATGCTCGCCAGTTTGGCGGCGGCCCAGCGGCAGTAGTCGTTGTACTCGGCGCGCAGCGGGTAGAAGCTTTCGCGGATGTAGAAGGAGTACATCCGTCCCGCTTCCTTCAGGTAGTTCAGGAAGGAGAACGGGGAGGTCGGGTCGGCGAGGGTGACGAGGTCGGCCATGAAGGGCACCTGGAGGGTGCTGGTCTCCAGCATCATGCCGGGGTGCCAGTCGAAGGACGGTTTGTCGTCCAGGAACAGGCCGTCGAGCTCGTCGATGGGCTCGGTCAGGCAGGCGAGGCCGAGGTTGAAGGGCCCGAGGCCGATGGCGATGAAGTCGTGAGGGGCGGACACGTGGGGTCTCCGTTTGCGGGGTGTCGGTCGGCCGTCGGCTGTGGGGGCCGGTCGGCGGGGACGGTCAGCTCGCGGCGCTGAGGGCCGGTTCGGGGCGCGCGGCGAGGTACGCGCCGGCGTGCTCGGCGATCAGGTCGAGGACCGTGGCGATGTCGGCCAGTGTGGTCTCGGGGTTGAGCAGGGTGAACTTCAGGTAGTGGCGGCCGTCGACGACGGTGCCCGCGACGATGGCGTCGCCGGAGGCGAACAGCGCTTCCCTGGCGTGCAGGTTGACCTCGTCGCTCAGTACCGGGTCCCGGTCGTCGGGGTACGGCAGGTAGCGGAAGACCAGGGTGCTCAGCTGGGGTTCGACCACGACGTCGAAGCGCGGGTCGTCGTCGAGGATCTTCCAGGCGTCGGCGGCACGGTCGATCACCTCGTCGAAGAGCTCGCCGATGCCGTCGGCGCCCATGGTGCGCAGCGTCAGCCAGAGTTTGAGCGCGTCGAAGCGGCGGGTGGTCTGGATCGATTTGTCGACCTGGTTGGGGATGCGGCGCTCGGCCATCCGTGCCGGGTTGAGGTAGTCCGCGTGGTACGTGACGTGCCGCAGGGTGGCGTGGTCGCGTACCAGGACGGCGCTGGAGCTGACCGGCTGGAAGAAGGACTTGTGGTAGTCCACCGTCACCGAGTCGGCGCGTTCGATGCCGTCCAGGAGGGCGCGGCGGCGGGAGACCAGCAGGCCGCAGCCGTACGCGGCGTCCACATGCATCCATGCGTCGTACCGGGCGCACAGGTCGGCGACCTCGGGCAGCGGGTCGATGCTGCCGAAGTCGGTGGTGCCCGCGGTGGCGACGACGGCCATCGGGATCAGGCCCTCGGCCTCGCAGCGCGCCAGTTCGGCGGCGAGCGCGTCGGCCCGCATCCGCTTGTCCGGGCCGCACGGCACCGCGATCACGGCTTCCGCGCCGAGGCCCAGCAGGGTGGCTGCCTTCTCGATGCTGAAGTGGCCGGCCTGGGAGGCGAAGATGCGCAGCCGGGGCAGGATGTCGGTACGGCGTACCGGAGTTGTGGCGCCCTGGAGTCGTTCGCCCGGAATGCCTGCGTCCGGGGCGTTCTCGCGGGCGAGGGCCGTACGGCACGCCTCGTCGCGGGCCAGCAGCATGGCCTGGAGGTTGGACTGGGTGCCGCCGCTGGTGAAGATGCCGTCGGCGCGTTCGCCGAGGCCGATGCGCCGGGCGGTCCAGTCGATCAGGCGGCGCTCGATGAGGGTGCCGCCGGCGCTCTGGTCCCAGGTGTCCAGCGAGGAGTTGACCGCCGAGAGGACGGCCTCGCCGACGAGGGCGGGGATGACGACCGGGCAGTTGAGGTGTGCGAGGTAGCGCGGGTGGTGGAAGTAGACCGCGTCGCGCAGGTAGACCTCTTCGAGTTCGTCGAGGGCGGCGGCGGGGTCGTGCAGCGGCTGTTCGAGGTCGATGCCGGCCACCGTGGGGAGAGGCCGTCGACCGTGACGCCGGTGAAGGGGCGTTCGGTCGTGGATATCTTGTCGGCTACGCGGGCGACGCCTTCGGCGACGGAGCGGCGGTAGTGCTCGGTGGTGCTGTCGTTGAACAGCTGCGACCGGCTGTCCGGCGCCCCGGTGTGTGCGGCGGGCGACGGGTCCTCGGCGGAGTGCGCGAGGAGAGTCATGAACGTGTCCTCCCTGATGCGGACTTGCTCACGTGGGGGGATGCGCATGGAACGCCCGCGCTGGGGCAGAAGACCGTTTGGCGCAGGGGGAACGGCTCCATCCGCTTACGTGATGAGGTAAGCCTAACCTAACTTATGTGGCGGGAGGGAAAGGGGTGCCGAGGCGCCGGCGCGGGACGCGGGCGCCGGTCCGGCGGCGGACGGGAGGAAGCCGTACAGCCCGGGAGCAGGCGTCGATACGGCCCGGATCGGGCGTCGGTGCGGCCTGGATCAGGCGCCGATACGACTTGGAACAGGCATCGGTACGCCCCGGAATCAGCCCTCTTCGTCCAGTACGCGCAGTACCAGACCAGTGGCCGGCTTCGGCCCGAAGGACGTCGATTTGCGCGGCATGGTCACCCCGTCCAGTGCGAGTTGGCGCACCTTTTGCTCAAGGACCGGGCGCATCAGGACGGCCGTACCGCCGTGTTTCGCCGCCTGCTCGACGGCGTCCGCGGCACTGTGCAGATAGCTGATCTCGGACGAGTGGTCGCGGATCCGCCACACCTCGTCCAGCAGGACCGAGTGCAGCACGGTGGCGTCCAGCTCACGCCACGCCGCGGGGCGGTCCCGGCGGATCGTCCGGCCGAGCAGCTCCGGGTCGGGGCGGTCCAGCACGCAGAACCGCTCCGGTCCTGACGCCAGCAGGAAGGCGTTGCCGGGCGTCGCGTCCAGCACCGCCAGCGCCGCGTCGAGCGGGCCGTCCAGCGGCCGGACGCGGAAGGCACCGTCCAGACCGGCCAGCGCGTCGTCCAGCGGCAGATGCGGCAGCACGCGGTGGATGGCCCGAACCTGGAGGGGTGGCGGGCGGAGTCCACGAGCAGCACCAGGCCGCTGGTCCAGGGACTCGCCGTGCCGTTGCCGGGGTGCTCCTCGCGCAGCCGCTGGTAGGTGGCCCAGCGGTGGTGCCCGTCGGCGATCAGGGCGTGCCGTACGGCGAGATCCTCGTCGACCGCGGTCAGGTCGGCGGGGTCGGTGACGGCCCACAGGCGGTGCGCGAAGCCGTCCTCGGTCGTGGTGGCGAGCAGCGGTGTGGTGCGGACGGTCCGTTCGATGACGCCGGTGGCGCCGTTGCCGGTGCCCTGGCCGACGTAGGACAGGAGCAGCGGCTCGAAGTTGGCGGCGGTCGCGCGCATCAGCGCGGCGCGGTCCTCGACGACCTCGGGGATCACGTCCTCGTGCGGCAGGACGGGACCGTCGAGTTCGAGTGCGCCGATCAGGCCGCGCTGCAGGAGGCTGCCCTTGCTCTGCTCGTACACGTAGAGCGCGGGCCGGTCGTCGGTCGCCAGGACGCCCTGCGCGCGCCAGCGCCGCAGCGTCTCGGCGGCCTGACGGTGCCGGGTGGCGGGGTCGGGGGCATGCGGGAGGATGAGCCGCACGATGTTGTACGGGTCGGCCGTTTCGAGGTGGCGCACACCGTCCGGCCGTACGACGACGTCGTACGGCGGGGAGGTGACGGCCGTGAGGCTGCTGACGCGGTCCGGTGCGTAGCGCAGCCCGCGGAAGGGGTGGAGGCGGAGGCCGTCGGTGCTGGTCATTGGGGAATGCTATGCCGCCTTCGGGAGTGCGGGATGATCGGGGGAAACCGTTGTCCCGCCGGATATATCGGTAGGCCGGGTTCCGTTTCGCGGGGCCCGCGCGACCGGCGGAACCACCTGTGCAGAAGGAGCGAAACGGCATGAGCGAGCGGGTGCGCAAGCAGCCCGGACGGTGCGAACGGGCACTGAGCGAGGCATACGACACGGCGCTGCTGGACCTGGACGGAGTCGTCTACGCCGGCGGCTCGGTGATCGAGCACGCCGTCGCGTCGCTCAGCACGGCCCGGGACGGCGGTATGCACCTGGCGTACGTGACCAACAACGCCTCCCGGACGCCGGACGCGGTCGCCGGCCAGCTCACCGGCTTCGGGCTGCCCACCGCCCCGACGGACGTCATCACCTCGGCGCAGGCGGTCGCCCGGCTGATCGCCGGGCAGGTGCCCGACGGGGCGCGGGTGCTGGCGGTCGGCGGCGAGGGCCTGCGGGTGGCGCTGCGCGAGCGCGGCCTGGTGCCGGTGGACTCCGCGGAGGACGACCCGGCCGCGGTGGTGCAGGGATTCGACCCGAAACTGAACTGGGAACGGCTGGCGGAGGCCGCCTACGCGGTCCAGCGCGGCGTGCCCTGGTTCGCCTCGAACACGGACCTGACGATCCCCAAGGAGCGCGGCATCGCGCCGGGCAACGGCGCCCTCGTGGAGGTCGTACGGACCGCCACCGGCGGCACGCCCCAGGTGGCGGGCAAGCCGGAGACGCCCATGCACCGCGAGACGGTGCTGCGTACGGGCGCGCAGCGGCCGCTGGTGATCGGCGACCGGCTCGACACGGACATCGAGGGCGCCTACAACGGCGGTGTGGACGCGCTGCTGGTGCTGACCGGCGTGACCACCGCGGCCGAACTGCTGGCCGCTCCGCCGCAGCACCGCCCCACGTACGTGGACGCGGACCTGCGCGGCGTGCTCGGCCCGCAGCCGGGGGTGTCCGAGGAGACGGACGGCGGCTTCGGGTGCGGCGGCTGGACGGCGTCCGTACGGGACGGCGTACTGGCGCTGGACGGCGACGGCGCGCCGCTGGACGGGCTGCGGGCGCTGTGCGCGGCGGCCTGGACGACGGCTGGGGACGGTACGTGCGGCGCCGACGCGGGGAAGGCGTTGGCGCGGCTCGGGCTGTGACGCGCAAGCGCTGTGAGGGCAAGCGTTGTGACGCGCAAGCGTTGTGAAGCCAGGAGGGGCCCCGCTCGCTGACGAGCGGGGCCCCTCCTTCTGGTGCGTGTACGGACCGTCGTACACGCACGGTACGGGTGGCCGGAGCCGAGGCCGGGTCAGTCCTCGTTGCCGGCGGCCGTGCTCGCGATGTACTCCGCGAGCAGGTCCTCCTCGCTGGCGCCGCGCCGCCAGTAGCCGGTGAACTTCACGGCCCGGCGGTCGAACCCGCGCTCCCGCACGAGGTGGCGGCGCAGCATCTTCACGTTGCCCGCCTCGCCCGCGATCCAGGCGTACGGCGTGCCCTCGGGCAGCTCGGCGGCACGGACCGCCTCCAGCAGCGCGTCCTGCCCGTCCGCCGGCCGCTCGTCGGCCGCGAGCCAGGTGATGTCGGCGTCCGCGAAGGTGGGCAGGTCCTGGCGGTCGGCCGCGTGGGCGACGGACAGGAAGACCTTGGCCTGGGTGCCGGGGGAGAGCCAGGCCAGGATGCCGGCCACGGCGGGCAGCGCCGTCTCGTCGCCCGTCAGCAGGATCCAGTCGGTGCCGGGCGGCGGGCGGAAGTCGACACCGCCGTTGTCCTCGACGGCCGGGCCGAGGACCGAGACGCGGTCGCCGGGCACGGCGGACGCCGCCCAGCGCGAGGCCGGGCCGCCGGCCGCGGTGCCCGGGGCGTCCGCGCCGTGCAGCGCGAAGTCCACGTCGATCTCGGCGGGTTCGTGGCGCTGCTCGCGGATGGTGTACGAGCGCATCAGCGGCCGCTCGGCCGGGTCCTGGGCGCGCCAGGCGGGGTACCAGTTCTCGCTCTGGTCGGCGAAGACCGGCTCGGACTGGTGGGCCTGCGGGAGGAACAGTTTGAAGCGCTGGTCACGGCCGCCGGAGGCCATCTCGTCGAGCCGTTCGCCGCCGAAGGTGATCCGGACCATGGAGGGGCCGAGCCGCCGGGTGCGCACGACGTGGACGTCGAAGAAGCGGAACGGGGTGGTGGCGGGTGCGGCGGTCGTGGTCATGCGGAGGAACCTCCCGGAACCGTGACTCGGTGACTGCGGTGGGGGCGGGGCGGGCAGTGCGGTGCGGCGCCGTGGCCGGCCGGTGCGGCGGCCGGCCACGGCGTGCGTCAGGCGACCTTCTTGGCGTTCTGGATGACCTTGGTGAGCTCCTCCATCAGCGGCGCGGCGCCCGCGTAGGAGAAGCGCGGCTCGCTGGACCAGCCCGTGACCTGGCCGGCCTTGACGGCGGGCAGCTTGTTCCAGGCGGGCTTGGCGGCCAGGTCCTTGGGCTGGAGGGCGGAGGTGCGGTTGTCGAGCATGAGCACGTCGGCCGGGTACTTGTCGGCGTTCTCCCAGCTCAGGTTCTCGAAGTAACCGCCCTTGTCCAGATTGTCGGGGACGATGATGTCCACGCCCAGCGACTTGAAGTACATGATGTCGGAGTTGATGCCGGGGTTGGAGGCGTAGAAGAGGTCGGCGCTGCCGGAGCAGGCGAGGACCCGGACCGGATTGGACTTGGCGGCCTTGCGCAGCTCGGCGGCGGCCTTCTCGAAGCGGGCCTTGGCGTCGGTGACCTTCTTGGCCTTCAGATCGGCGCCGAGGGACTGCGCCAGCTCGGCGTACCGCTCGATGATCTTCACCAGCGGGGTACGGGACGCGGTGATCGCCACCGTCTCGGCCAGCTTGGTGATCTTGTCCTTGCTCTCGTCCGGCACGAACCACAGGGCGCCCGGCTCGAACATGTTGGTGATCAGCAGGTCAGGGTTGAGGCCCGCGTACTTCTCGACTGCGAACTGGTTGTACGCGTTGCCGATGATGGTCAGGCGGTCCACGTCGATGTCGCCGGCCTGCGCGTCCGGCTTGCCGTTCTTCAGCTTGGTCGGGCCGAAGACGCCCACGACCTGCTTGTCGACGCCGAAGTCGTACAGCGCGGCCGCGGTGCCGGTGAAGGCGACGATGCGCTGCGGCGTGTGGTCGAGCGAGACCTTCTTCCCGCGGTCGTCCGTGAAGGACCAGGCGCCGCCCTTGACGTTCCCCTGCGAGCCCGCGTCCTTGTCCTTGCCGCCTCCACAGGCGGCCAGCAGGGCGCCGATGCCGACGGCGCCACCGGCGGCGAGAACGCCGCGTCGGGACAGGGATACGCTACGGGGGGTGCTCATGGTCGATGCGCTTCTCTCTGGGCTGGGCCTCGGCACGGCCGTCAGGACTTGACGGGACTTCAGCCGGTCGTTCACGGTCTTCGGTGCGTTTCCGGACGGACTTCAGGACGGACGGCAAAGGGCCGGTAAAAGGCCCTGCGGAACGACTTGATGTCTGATCGTGAGGGTAGGCTAACCTAACTCCCGTGTTGGTTGACAGTCCCCCCGAAGCAGCAAACGCCCCCGCGGCTCCGCGGCGGCGGCAGATCACTCGCTCGGCGGGGCTCGTCGCCTCCGTCGGCCTCCTGGTGGTCGTCACCGCCCTGGGTATCGCCGTCGGCGCGAAACAGGTACCCCTCGACCAGGTCTGGCACGCCCTCTTCCACTACACGGGTGACGACACCGACGTGGTCGTACGGGACGTCCGCCTGCCGCGTACCCTCCTCGGCCTGCTGGCCGGCGCGGCCCTGGGGCTGGCCGGCACCGTGATGCAGGCACTGACCCGCAACCCCCTCGCCGACCCCGGCGTCCTCGGCATCAACGCGGGTGCCTCGGCGGCCGTCGTCTCCGCCATCAGCTTCCTGGGGATCACCTCACTGACCGGGTACGTGTGGTTCGCCTTCCTCGGCGCCGCGGTCGTCTCGGTCGCCGTGTACGTGCTCGGCGGCACCCGCAGCGCCACCCCCGTACGGCTCGCGCTGGCCGGCACCGCCCTGTCCGCCGTACTGATCGGCTACATCAACGCCGTCAACCTCCTGGACACCGCGGCGCTGGACCGGATGCGCTTCTGGACGGTCGGCTCGCTGGCCTCCGCCACCACGGAGACCGTGCAGGAGGTCGCGCCGTTCCTGCTGGCCGGCGCCGTCCTGGCGCTCGCCGTCGGACGCCCCCTGAACGCCATCGCGCTCGGCGACGACCAGGCGCGGGCCCTGGGCGCCCGGCTGACCCGCACCCGGGTGCTGGCGATGGTCGCCGTCACCCTGCTGTGCGGCGGCGCGACCGCCGCCTGCGGCCCGATCGTCTACGTCGGCCTGATGGTCCCGCACGTCGTCCGCGCCGTCACCGGCCCCGACCTGCGCTGGATCCTGCCGTACTCGGCGGTCCTGTCGCCGGTCCTGCTGCTCGGCGCCGACGTCCTGGGGCGTGTCGTGGCGCGGCCCGGCGAGATCCAGGTCGGCATCGTGACGGCCGTCGTCGGCGGCCCGGTCTTCATCTACCTCGTACGGCGTCGGAGGATGGCCCAGCTGTGAGTTCCACCGTCAAGACCGACACCGGCCGGAACGATTCCGCGGCCACCGGCCGGGACACCGCCGCGCGGACCGGCAGGCCCGTACGGGCGGTCCGCACCGCCGGCGGGCTGTCCCTGCGCCTGGACGTACGGACCCTCGTCGTCTCCGTGCTGCTGGCCGCCGTGGCCCTGTTCGCGAGCGTGCTGCTGATCGGCACCGGCGACTTCCCCATGGGCCCGGGAGACGTCCTCGCCACCCTCACCGGGTCCGGCACCACCGCGCAGGAGTTCATCGTCAACGACCTGCGGCTGCCGCGGGTCCTGGTCGGACTGCTGGTCGGCGCCGCCTTCGGGGTCGCCGGAGCCGTCTTCCAGGCCGTCTCCCGCAACCCGCTCGGCAGTCCCGACGTCCTCGGCTTCTCCCAGGGCTCGACGGTCGGCGCGCTGCTCGTCATCGTCTTCTTCCAGGGCGGCACCTTCGCCATCGCGGCCGGTTCGGTCGCCGGCGGCATCGTCACCGGGCTGGCGATCTTCCTGCTGGCGTGGAAGGGCGGCATCCACGGCTACCGCTTCGTGCTCGTCGGCATCGGCGCCGCCGCGATGCTCTACGCGATCGTCCTGTACCTGATGACCAAGGCGAACATCGTCGAGGCCACCCAGGCCGTCACCTGGATGACCGGCACCCTCAGCGGCCGGGACTGGGACCAGGTCTGGCCGCTGGCGATCGTCTGCGTCCTGCTGATCCCGCTGGCGCTGCTGTACGGCCGGCCGCTGCGGATGCTGGAGATGGGCGACGACGCCGCGTACGCGCTGGGCGTCCCGGTCACCCGGGTACGCGTGGTCCTGCTGGCGGCGGCCGTCCTGCTGGTCGCCGCGGCCACCGCGGCGGCCGGGCCGATCGCCTTCCTCGCGCTGACCGCACCGCAGCTGGCCCGCCGGCTGACCCGCTCGCCCGGCCCCAACCTGCTGCCCGCGGGCCTCATGGGCGCCGCCCTCCTGGTCACCGCCGACTGGCTCTCGCAGCAGATCTTCGGCGCCGACCAGCTTCCGGTGGGCGTGCTGACCGGCCTGCTCGGCGGTGGCTACCTGCTGTGGCTGCTGGCCTCCGAACGCAAGGCGGGACGGATATGAGCCCGAGCCCGCGGGGCGCCGCACGGCAGCCGGAAACGGCCCCCGCCGCCGTCCCCGTCCCCGCTCCGGCCCCCGCCCCCGTCACACCGACCGAGCCGCCCCAGGCCCCCACGACGCAGACCGCTACAAGGAGCAACCAGTGAGCCGTCTCACGGCCGAGAACGTGACCCTCGCCTACGACCAGCGGGTCATCGCCGAGGACCTCTCGGTGGCCATACCGGACCAGTCCTTCACGGTCATCGTCGGACCGAACGCCTGCGGCAAGTCCACGCTGCTGCGCGCCCTGTCGCGGATGCTCAAGCCCGCCGCCGGTTCCGTACTGCTGGACGGCGCGGCGATCTCCTCGCTGCCCGCCAAGAAGGTCGCCCGCACCCTCGGGCTGCTCCCGCAGTCCTCCATCGCGCCCGACGGCATCACCGTCGCCGACCTGGTCGCGCGCGGCCGCTACCCGCACCAGGGACTGCTGCGCCAGTGGTCGGGCGAGGACGAGCGGATCGTACGGGAGTCCATGGACGCCACCGGCGTCGGCGAACTGGCCGAGCGCTACGTCGACGAACTCTCCGGCGGACAGCGGCAGCGCGTGTGGATCGCGATGGCCCTCGCCCAGCAGACACCGCTGCTCCTGCTGGACGAGCCGACCACCTACCTCGACATCCAGCACCAGATCGAGGTGCTGGACCTGTGCGCCGAACTCCACGAGGAGCAGGGCCGCACCCTCGTCGCCGTCCTGCACGACCTCAACCACGCCGCGCGCTATGCCACCCACCTGATCGCGATGCGAGCGGGCGAGATCGTCGCCGAAGGGCCGCCGGAGCAGGTCGTCACGGCCGACCTGGTGGAGCAGGTCTTCGGCCTGAAGTGCCAGGTCATCGACGACCCGGAGACGGGCACGCCGCTGGTGGTGCCGGCGGCGCGCAAGGCGCGGGCGGCCGCGGGGGTCGGGGCGTCCTGAGCGCGGGCGGCCGGGCCGGGAGGCCGAGGCGGCCTGCGGCCGGGCCGCGGTACAGGGCGGCCTGCGGCGGCGGGGGCCTGGTGGCCGGGCCGCGGTGCAGGGCGGACTGCGACGGCGGGGGCCTGGTGGCCGGGCCGGCTGCGTCGTGGTTACAGCAGCGACCGCAGGCGCAGCAGGTCGCGGAAGCCCGCCTCCAGCTTGACCCGGCCGCTGCCCCACGCCTTGGCGAAGTGCAGCTTGCCGTCGACCATGGCGACCAGATCGTCGCCGCGCATGGCCAGGCGGATCTGGGCCCGTTCGGGCGGCGGCCCGGGGACGTTCGTGACGTCCTCCAGGGTGCCGTTCGCCAGCCGGCCGGTGAACGTGACGTCCAGGTCGGTGATCCGGCAGCTCAGCGAACGGTCGAACGCGGCCGCGCTGCGGACGTCGCCGTCGGCGGTGGAGAGGTTCTGTGCGAGCCGGCCGAGGGCGGCGCGGCACTCTTCGAGGGTTGCCATCGAGATCGACGATACGCCGGTACGGGACAGGCGGGCGGTGACCCGGTCGGCGGGCGGTTCGAGGTAGCGTCGAGGCATGGAAGAGCCGAAGGAGCCGGTGGGCGGCGGGATGCCGGACGAGCGGGTGCCGGACGGGCCTGATGCCGGTGGTCCGGACGGCAGGGGCCGGGACGGTCTGGACAGCCGGACCGGGGACGGCCTGGACGGCCCGGAGCGCAACGGTACCGCGCCCGCCGGGCCGCAGCCGCTGGGTGTCGTGGTCACGCCCACCGGGGACGCCGCCGTCGACGCCCAGCTGCGGCGCCTGGCCGACGCCGACCACCTCGCCGCGAGCGGACACCTCGCGGTGTACGAGGATGTGCACCGGGGACTGCGCGACGCGCTGGCCGCGCTCGACCGGCGCCCCGGGCCCGCCGGTCCGTCCGGCACCGGCCCGTCCGGCACCGGTCCGTCCGTTTCCGGCCCGTCCGGCACCGGTCCGTCCGTTTCCGGCGCGTCCGGCGCGCCCGCGTCCCCGCAGCCGTCCGCAACGTACGACAACAGGAGCTGAACCACAGGTGGCAGGAGTGGCACGACGCCGACTCGACGCGGAGCTGGTGCGCCGCAAGCTGGCCCGTTCCCGCGAGCACGCCAGCCAGCTGATCGCCGCGGGGCGGGTGACCGTCGGCGGGACGACGGCGACCAAGTCCGCCACCCAGGTGGAGACCAGCGCGGCCCTGGTCGTGCGTGACGACGACAGCGACCCGGACTACGTCTCGCGCGGCGGCCACAAGCTGGCCGGGGCCCTCGCCGCGTTCGCACCCCTCGGCCTGAAGGTGACGGGCCGCCGCGCCCTGGACGCGGGCGCCTCCACCGGCGGCTTCACGGACGTCCTGCTGCGGGCCGGCGCGGCACACGTCGTCGCCGCCGACGTCGGATACGGGCAGCTCGCCTGGTCGCTGCAGAGCGACGACCGGGTCACCGTCAAGGACCGCACCAACGTGCGCGAACTGACGCTGGAGCAGATCGACGGCGAGCCCGTCGACCTCGTCGTCGGCGATCTGTCCTTCATCCCGCTGGGCCTGGTGCTGCCCGCCCTCGTCCGCTGCGCGGCGCCCGACGCCGACCTGGTGCTGATGGTCAAGCCGCAGTTCGAGGTCGGCAAGGAGCGCCTCGGCAGCGGCGGAGTGGTGCGCAGCGCCGAACTGCGGGCCGAGGCGGTACGCGGTGTCGCCGGGCGGGCCGCCGCACTCGGGCTGGGGGTGGCGGGGGTGACCGCGAGCCCGCTGCCCGGTCCCTCCGGCAATGTCGAGTACTTTCTGTGGCTGCGCGCCGGGGCGGATGCACTCGACCCGGCGGACGTCGACCGAGCAGTGGCGGAGGGGCCCCGTTGACCAGTTCTGAAGCATCCGGAGCGGCTGAGACAGCCGGCTCGCGCACCACCTGTACCGCACCGCCGGAAGGCTGCCCGGAGCCGTCCGGGGAACGTACGGTCTTCCTGCTCGCGCACACCGGCCGCCCCGCGGCCGTGCGCAGCGCCGAACTCGTCGTCCAGGGACTGCTGCGCAGCGGCATCGGCGTGCGGGTCCTGGCCGAGGAGGCCGCTGATCTGCCGCTGCCGGCGTCCGTGGTGCGCGTCGAGTCCGAACAGTGCGCGGCCGAGGGCTGCGAACTGCTGGTGGTCCTCGGCGGGGACGGGACGCTGCTGCGCGGCGCGGACTTCGCCCGTACGTCCGGGGTGCCGATGCTCGGCGTCAACCTCGGCCGGGTCGGCTTCCTCGCGGAGGCCGAACGGGACGACCTGGACAAGGTCGTCGACCGGGTCGTGACCCGCTCCTACGAGGTCGAGGAGCGGATGACCATCGACGTCCTCGTGCGCAACAACGGCAGCATCGCGCACACCGACTGGGCACTGAACGAGGCGTCGGTGGAGAAGGCGGCCCGGGAGCGGATGCTGGAGGTTGTCACCGAGGTCGACGGGCGGCCCGTCTCGCGCTTCGGCGGCGACGGCGTCGTGTGCGCGACCCCGACCGGCTCCACCGCCTACGCCTTCTCGGCGGGCGGCCCGGTGGTCTGGCCCGAGGTCGAGGCCCTGCTGATGGTGCCGATCAGCGCGCACGCGCTGTTCGCCAAGCCGCTGGTCACCTCGCCGGACTCGGTGCTGGCCGTCGAGGTGCAGCCCAAGACGCCGCACGGCGTGCTGTGGTGCGACGGCCGCCGCAGCGTCGAACTGCCCGCGGGCGCCCGGGTGGAGGTCCGCCGCGGCGCCACACCGGTACGCCTCGCCCGTCTGCATCACGCCTCCTTCACCGACCGTCTGGTGGCCAAGTTCGCCCTGCCGGTGGCGGGCTGGCGCGGCGCACCGCAGTAGCCGCGTCGGGGCGGACGGGTATCGGCTCCGCGTCGGGGCGGACGGATAACGGCGCCGCGTCGGGGTGAACGGGTATCGGCTCCGCGGCGGGGTGGGCGGAGTTCGGCTCACCCCGGGCCTGGAGCGGCCGTACGGTCACGGCTGCTCCGGGCCCGCGGAGTGTCACGAGCGCGGCCGTGAGCGACGCGACCGCGCCGAGGACCAGGGCGGGCGCGGCGTGCTCGGTGTAGCCCGGGAACACCGACTCGACGACGTTGATCGCGGTGTGCACGACGACGGCTGTCAGCACGATCCCGCCGGAGCTGGCGTACAGCCGGACCATCAGGACCCGTAGCGCGACCGAGCCGAGCACCTGGCCCGCCGTCCACGAGGCGGAACGGCCCGCCTGGGCGTACGCGACGACGTGCCAGGCCGCCCACACCAGGCCGATGACCAGGCCGGCGCCGAGCGGCCCCCACCGCTCCCGCAAGGGCCGCAGCAGGTACCCCGTCCACCCCGCCTCCTCGGCAGCGGCGGCGACGAAGTACAGGAGGAGGAGCAGCGGCACGGACGCGAGCGGGGAGTGCGGTCCGGTGGGCGGCGCTCCGGCCGCCGACAGCAGCCCGTACGTCACGAGGAACAGGGCGGGTACCAGGAGCACGGCCGACGCCCAGCAGCCGGGCCGCGTCGCGCCGCGTGCCGAGAACGTCCGCCGCACCAGCCGGCGCACCCCGCGCCCGCCCTCTTCGCGGAAGAGGAGCAGCGAGGCCACCGCCACCGGCAGGACGAACTGGAACGCGCTCAGCGGCATGCCCATGGGCAGGGCACCGGACAGGTCGAAGACCGCGCCGGCCGCCCAGAACGGGACGGAGAGGGCCGTCAGTAACGCGATGAACCCGAAGGGCGATCTGCTGCCCGTCTCGGCCGGAGTCATGACGCCGGGTGGCCGGAGCCGGCGGCCAGGAGGGCACGGGCGCGGGACAGGGCCGGGTCGCGGCGGGCAGCCAGGTCCGCGGCGGCGAAGACCGGTATGCGGACGGCCGGGGGATGCCCGTCCCGTCGAAGGTGCGGCCGTCCGCGGTCAGGAACTCCTCGTTGGGCAGTGCGAACCTCCAGCCGTTCGGCAGGGTGCGGTCCAGGGTGTCGGAGAAGACGCCCTGGGTGTTCTCCCCGATGCGGACCGGCGCGGGGGCGCGGCCGAGCAGGGCCTGGGCGAAGGTCTCGCCCGCACTGATCGTGAGCGGTCCGGTCAGCAGCGCGAGCGGGCCCGTGTAGCGGGGGCCGTCGTGCGGACACACCCATGCGGGCTGGTCAGGGGTGAACTTCCGCGGGTCGGCCGGATCGTTGCGCGCGTGTTTGCGGTACGCGAGGTGGGGGCGGCCCGTCAGGCGGGAGGCGACGCGCAGCCCCAGAGGGTCCGAACCGCCGCCGTTCAGCCGCAGATCGACGACGAGGCCGCGCAGGGCCTTCGGGCCGGACGTACGGCCCCTGGTGAGCACGGCGTCCAACGCGCGGTCCAGCTCCGCGACATCGCTCTCGTAGTCGTCCTGGTCGGTGTAGCCCGTGAAGGACGTGATGCGGAGGTAGCCGAGACGGCCGGGGAGATCGGCGTAGGAGAGCGCGCCACCGGCCCACCGGCGCAGGGTGACGTCCCGGCCGAGGGCGGCCGTGATCGCCGCGTCCACCTGCTTCAGGAGCGCGGGGGTGGGGGCGGGCGTCCCGGGCCGCGACCCCGCGTACCTCCGGCCGGGGCCCGCGGACAGGTTGGTGTGCCCGTCGTGCAGCGGCTCGATCATCGCGCGCAGCACGGCGAAGAGCTCGTCGTCGGTGGTCCGCGCGGTGACCCGGGGGCGGTACCGGGCCCGTACGGCGGCCCAGTCGATCTTCTTGGCGGCGAAGAACGGGTAGTTCTCGGCGTAGGTCTGCCAGAAGACGTCGAAGACCGCACGGGGGTCCTTCGCCGGGCGCTGGTGGCAGTGGGCGGGCAGCGCGGCGATCCGGTGGAGTGTGCGGTACCCGACGTTGTCCTGGATGCTCAGGCGGGCCACGCCGGGGCTCTGCGGCGCGACCGTGACGCGCGCCGCGTCCGGCACGGCGAATTCCACCTGGCCCGCGGGGCCCGGCGGGCCCGTACGGACACCGTCGGCGGGCCCGGGGCGGCAGCTGACGGCCGTGGTCTCGTACGGACGGAGCCGCCGCTCGTCGATCGCGACGAGGGTGCCGTACCCGTCCATCCGCCACACGCCTTCCAGAGAATCAGGGGGCCGTGCCGAGGGCCGCGCCGCCAAGCCTTCCGTCGTACGGGCCGTGTGCGCCCCGGCGGACGATGCACCGGCGGACGGCGTACAGGCGGTGACCAGGGTGGCGGTGGTCAGGAGGAGGGCGGCTCGCCGGGTGGGCGGGTGATCGGTCATGGTGGTTCCCCCGTCGGGTGATGGTTCGGGTGGCCGTCGGCTGCGGCGGCTGGAGGGGCGCCCTCCGGTTTTCCTCCGGTTCTCCGGCGCCTGCCGCTGCGCCGGACCGGGCCCAAGGCTCCGGACGCCGCTCCGTCGTCCGGAGCCTCGGGCCCGTCACGCCGCTGCGGGTGTCTCCGTGGCGCGGCGGCGCAGGGTGGCGTGGACCGGCAGACCGGTGTCGGTGAGCAGTGCCGACCGGAACACGCCGCTGGATATCTCCATGGCGGCCGCTGTCCCGGACAGGTACGGCAGCGGGCTCCCGCACGCGGCCCGCAGCTCCGCTTCCGCCCGCGCCCCCGCAGCCGCCCATGGCCCCGCTTCCGCCCGCGGCTCTGCGACCCCGTTGCCGCCCCCGTTGCCGCCTGTCGGACCACCGTGGGGCGGTGCCCCGGGCCCTGTCCTGCCTTCTGCCGTCGCTCCGCCAGCCATGTGGCTTCCCCCGATCGTCTTCTGCTTCACAGCGTGACGGGCGGGACGGGGGTACCGCCATGAGGAAAACATCCGTTCTTGTGGTGGGGTTTTCCGCAGGACGAAGCGGTCGGGGGAGGGGGAGGCCGTCGCGGGGCGGGCCCGGGACCTCGTAAGGTCGTACCCGTGTTGGAGGAGATGCGGATCAGGTCCCTGGGCGTCATTGACGATGCCGTCGTCGAGCTGTCGCCTGGTTTCACGGCGGTGACCGGCGAGACGGGCGCGGGCAAGACCATGGTCGTCACCAGCCTCGGGCTGCTGCTCGGCGGGCGCGCCGACCCCGCCCTGGTGCGGATCGGAGCCAAAACGGCGGTCGTGGAGGGCCGCATAGCGGTGGGCCGGGCGGCACCGGCCGCGGTGCGCGCCGAGGAGGCGGGCGCCGAACTGGACGACGGAACGCTGCTGATCAGCCGCACGGTCTCGGCCGAAGGCCGCTCGCGCGCCCATGTCGGCGGGCGCTCCGTCCCGGTCGGGCTGCTGGGGGAGTTGGCGGACGACCTGGTGGCCGTGCACGGCCAGACCGACCAGCAGGGCCTGCTGCGCCCGGCCCGGCAGCGGCAGGCACTGGACCGCTACGCGGGCGACGCGGTGTCCGTACCGCTCGCCAAGTACACCGCCGCGTACCGGCGGCTGCGCGCCGTCGCCGCCGAACTGGACGAGCTGACCACCCGGGCCCGCGAACGGGCCCAGGAGGCCGACCTGCTGCGCTTCGGCCTGGAGGAGATCACCGCGGCCGAACCGCAGCCGGACGAGGACACCGAACTGGCCGCCGAGGCCGAACGCCTCGGCCATGCCGAGGCGCTGGCCTCCGCCGCCGCGGCCGCGCACGCCGCGCTCGCCGGCAACCCCGAGGACCTGGAGGCCGTCGACGCCAGCACCCTGGTCGCGGGCGCGCACCGGGCGCTGGACGCCGTACGCAGCCACGACCCGGAGCTGGCCGCGCTCACCGAGCGGCTGGGCGAGATCGGCATCCTGATGGCGGACGTGGCCGGCGAACTGGCCAGTTACGCGGACGGACTGGACGCGGACCCGCTGCGGCTGGCCGCCGTCGAGGAGCGCCGGGCCGCGCTCACGCACCTGATGCGCAAGTACGGTGCGGACATCGCCTCCGTGCTGACCTGGGCCGAGGAGAGTTCGGCCCGCCTCGCCGAGCTGGACGGCGACGACGACCGGATCGGCGAACTGGCGGCGGAGCGCGACGCGCTGCGCGCGGAACTGGGTGAGCTGGCGCAGGCGTTGACCGACGCCCGGGAAGCGTCGGCGAAGCGATTCGCCGACGCGGTGACGGCCGAGCTGGCCGAGCTGGCCATGCCGCATGCCCGAGTCAGCGTCCAGATCAGCCAGACGGAGCTGCCGGAGACCGCCGACAAGAGCGACGGCGTCGAGGTCGGCGGCCGTACGGTGGCCTACGGTCCCACCGGCGCCGACGAGGTGGAACTCCTCCTCGCCCCGCATCCCGGCGCGCCGCCCCGCCCCATCGCCAAGGGCGCCTCGGGCGGTGAACTCTCCCGGGTGATGCTCGCGGTCGAGGTGGTCTTCGCCGGTTCCGACCCCGTACCGACGTATTTGTTCGACGAGGTGGACGCGGGCGTCGGCGGCAAGGCCGCCGTGGAGGTCGGCCGCCGGCTGGCCCGCCTGGCCCGGTCGGCCCAGGTCGTGGTCGTCACCCATCTCCCGCAGGTCGCGGCCTTCGCCGACCGGCAGCTGCTCGTGGAGAAGACCCACGACGGTTCGGTGACCCGCAGTGGTGTCACGGTCCTGGAGGGCGAGGACCGGGTCCGCGAGCTCTCCCGGATGCTCGCCGGGCAGGAGGACTCCGAGACGGCGCGCGCACACGCGGAGGAACTCCTGGAAACGGCCCGCGCGGGACGCTGAGGCGGGGGCCGACGGAGGAGGCGAGGGCCGAAGCCGCAGACGGGGGCGGAGCCGAAAGCCGGAGCCGGAGGAAGGGCCGGAGCCGGAGCCGTGCCGTACGGATGCATGATGCACCGGCCCGGCGCCCGCCGCGCCGCCCGGCAGCCCTACCCTGTCGATCATGATCGGAACGTTGCGCAAGGGCCTGCCGTCAGCTGTCGCGGCAGGTGTCACCCGCGTCGTGTACGGACAGCTGCGGCGCCGGCCGCCCGGCGGGCGCGGGCGCTGGGAGCGCACGAACCACGCGGGCCGCACGGTCGACCTGTACGGCGGGCCCGCCACCGTGGCGGGCACCGCGCTCGCGGCCGTGACCGCGCCGGGACTGTCCGCCCGTACGCGCACGGCGGCAGCGCTGGCCGTCCTGGCGGCCGGGGGCTGCGGTACGTACGACGACCTCGCCGGGGCGGGTGACCCCCGGCGCGGCTTCCGGGCCCACCTGTCGGCCCTGCGGGACGGGGAGTTGACCAGCGGCGCGGTGAAGCTGCTCGGAATCGGCGCGGCCGGGCTGGCCGCCGGTGCGCTGATCAAGGACCGGCCGCTGGACAAGGTGCTCGCCGGGGTGGTGATCGCGGGCGCCGCGCACGCCGTGAACCTGGTGGACGTACGGCCGGGCCGGGCGGCGGTGGCCACGCTCGCCGCGGCGGCGCCGGGGCTGCTGCGAGGCGGCCCTGCGGGGGCCCTGGCGGCGGCGCCGACGGGAGTCGTGGCGGCGGTCCTCGCGGACGACCTGGGGGAGCGCACCATGATCGGCGACGCGGGCGCCCACGCCCTGGGCGCCGGGCTCGGCCTGGCCGTCGCCGCCGGATGCGGCCGCGCGGGGCTGGCCGTGCACGCGGCCGCCCTGATCGGGGCCGCGGTGGCCGGTGACCGGGCGGGGGCGGCAGAGGCAGGCGGACCGGGCTGAGGCCGGAGAGGCCGGAGAGGCCGGTAACCGGTCCAGGGCCGCAGAGGCCGGCGACCCGGCCGGGACCGCAAAGCCGCCTGACCGGATCGGGACCGCAAGGCCAGGGGACCGGATCGGGACCGCAAAGCCGGGCGACCGAACCGGGACCGCAGAATCCGCCGACCGGCCCGCCCGGACGGCCGCGTCCGGCGGCGCGTAACGGCCGGACCCCGCGTCAGGTCACTGCCGCTGGGCCGACCGAGTGGGGCGTTTGTCGCCCATATGGGTGGTCAGGTGGGTGTATGGGCGATGTGTGCCCTTGGAACGGCTCGTCGGCGGTCCCGTATGCACGGCGCGGGCTGGCATCCTGGGGGCGCAGCGCGTACAGCCGCGCGACCGCGCCCCCGTACCGGCACCTGCCCCGGTCGGTGCCGGACCCGTGGCGCGCCGCCCGGTCCGCCCGCCGACCCCAGGAGCACCGCCCACGTGATCAGCACCCCGGCCCCGCCGCACGGACAGTCGCCGCTGCGCACGGTCCAGGTGCTGGGCCGGGGCAGCGCGGGCAGCGCCGCCCATGTCCGTTCGCTGGCCGCCGGGCTGGTGGCGCGCGGGGTGCGGGTGACGGTGTGCGCGCCGCCCGCCGCCGAGGACACGTACGACTACACGGACGCGGGCGCGCGGTTCGTGCCGGTGCCGCCGCGCGCCGACCCGGCCGGGGTGACGTCGCTGCGGGCCGCCTGCGGGGACGCCGACCTCGTGCATGCGCACGGTCTGCGGGCGGGCCTGCGCGCCGCGTTGGCCCTCCAGGGCACGCGGGGCCGCCGGGTCCCCCTCGTGGTCACCTGGCACACCAAGGCGCACACGGACGGGGCCCGGGCCCGTCTGGTCCAGCTGCTGGAACGACGGGTGGCGCGGGCCGCCGCGGTCGTCCTGGGCGCGTGCGCGGACCTGGTGGACCGGGCACGCGAACGCGGCGCCCGGGACGCGCGCCTGGCCCCGGTCGCCATCCCGGCGCCCCGGGCGGGCGGCCGCCCGCTGACGGCGGAGGACCGCCCCGCCCACAAGCAGCGCGCCGAACTGGGCGCCGTGGACCGTCCCTTGATCCTCGTCGTCGGCCGACTGGAGACGTGCCAGGGGCACGACTTCCTGCTGGACGCGGCGCACGCCTGGTGCGCCCTGGACCCGCAGCCGATGGTCGCGGTGGCGGGGGAGGGCGGGCAGCGCGAGGCGCTCCAGTGGCGTATCGACGGCGAGAACCTGCCGGTACGCCTGCTCGGCCGCCGCGACGACGTGCCCGAACTCCTCGCCGCCGCCGACCTGCTGGTGCTGCCCAGCCGCTGGGAGGCCCGCTCGCTGATCGCCCAGGAGGCGCTGCGGGCCGGTGTCCCGCTGGTGGCCACCGATGTCGGCGGCACCCGTGAACTGGTCGGCCACGCCGCCGAACTGGTCCCGTACGGCGACGCGGCGGCCCTCGCCCGCACCGTCCTGGAGCTGCTCGCCGACCCCGCCCGCCGGGACACGCTCGCCGCCGCCGGGCGCGCGCAGGCCGCGGGCTGGCCGACCGAGGACGCCACGGTCGCGCAGGTGCTGAGCGTGTACGACGAACTGATGCAGCGGCGGGAGGAATGAGCGACCCGGTCCGGGCGGCCGGCCCCGGGCGTCCGGATGCCGGAGCGCCCCGGCAGACTGCCGGTGGGTAGAGTCGCCCGGCACCGCGCGCGATCTTCACATCGCCCGCTTCCAGACACGCCCCGTACGACAGGAGGCCGCTGTGACGGCTGCGCTTCTCGGCTTCGCGCTCTTCGCCCTGCTGGTGACGATGGCTCCCGGGCCGGACACCCTGCTGGTGCTCCGCAACTGCCTGCGCGGCGGCAGACGCGCCGGGGCCGCCTCCGCGCTCGGGGCCGCGGCGGGCTCGCTGGCCTGGGCCGTCGCCGCCGCGGCAGGCCTCGCGGCCGCTCTGCAACGCTGGGACGCCGCCTTCATGGCCGTACGGCTGGTGGGCGCGGCCTATCTGGCCGTACTGGGTGCGCAGGCCTTGTGGGCTTACCGGCGGGCGGCCGCCGGTGCCACGGGCGCGGCAGGGGAGGCCGGCGGCCAGGCCATGACGGACGCCATGGACACCACGAACGCCACGGGTGCCGCGGCGGTCCGGCCGACGCAGGCGTTCCGGCAGGGCCTCTACAGCTGCCTGCTCAACCCCAAGGTCGGCATCTTCTTCGTCGCGGTCGTCCCCCAATTCCTGCCGCAGGGCCACTCGGTGCTGGGGACGACCCTGCTCTTCGGCGTCATCGACGCCGTGATCGCGGCGGGCTGGCTGCTGCTGGTGGCGGTGGGCGCCGGGCGGCTGCTCCGCTGGCTGCGGCGGCCCCGGGTGCACCGCAATCTGGAGCGCGGTACCGGCGGCGTCCTGCTGGCCCTGGGCATCGGCACCGCGGTCGAGACGCTGCGGGCCTGAGCGAGCCCCTCCTGGGGGCGCCCTCACCCCCGTTCCGTATGCCTCCTGGCCCGTAGCGCCAGCCGCAACCCGAGCACCGTCTGCGGGTCCTCCAAATCGGTGCCCAGCAACTGGGCGATGCGGGCCAGCCGGTCGTACAGCGTCTGCCGGTTGACGTTCAGATCACGTGCAGTCTCCGCCTTGCGGCCCGCGCTGGCCAGGTACGCCTCCAGGGTCGGCAGCAGCGGCTGGCGGGCGGACCGGTCGTGGACGAGCAGCGGGCCGACGGCGCGGTCCACGAAGTCCGTCAGGACACCCTGTTCGCCGTGCTCGCGCATCCGCCACAGCAGCAGCTCGATGTCCAGCCGGCGCGCATCGTGCCAGGGCTGTTCCGGCAGGCCCTGCGCGGCGGCGGCTGCCTCCGTCGCGTGCCGCAGTCCGGGGCCCGCCGCCGGCCAGTCGCCCGCCGTGCCGACCACGACCACCGGGCGCCGCGCTGCCGGGGAGTCCGCCCCGGCCCGTTCGACCCCGGCGCGCAGGGCCTCGGCGACCCGGTCGGCGACGGCCGTACGGTCCTGGCCCGCGCGCAGCGCGACGAGCAGCGGCACCCGGCCCTCCACGGGACGTACGCCCAGCAGGACGGGCACGCCCAGCGCGGCCAGCTCCTCCCGCAGAGCGCGGGCCAGCACGGCCCAACTGCCCGGTGTGGGCAGATGGGAGGGCAGCCGCATCACCACGGGAAGAATCGATTCGCCGCCCGGCCGGAACCCCAGCAGGCGGGCCTGCGCCGGAGCCTCGCCCGCGGTGATCCGCCCCTCCGCCAGATCGGCCAGGAAGTCACCGCGGCCACGCGCGGCCAGCACCTCCTCCTGCCGGGACTGGAGCATCACCACGGCGAGCAGGTCGGCGGCGCGCTCGGCGGCGATCCGGTGCACCGGCGCGACGGGCGCGTTGACGGGCAGCAGGACCAGGCGGGCGCGTACGGCGTCGGGGCCGGGCCCGCCGCCGGGCACGTCCACCCGCAGGCCGGTCTCCCGCAGCCCCTCCCACGCCTGGAGGGGATCGGCGTCAGCGGCGCCGCCGTCGTCCGGGCCCGCCGCGTACAGAGGGCTGCCGTCGGGGGCTTCCAGGCAGAGCGGGTTGCCGGTGAAGGCGGCCAGCCGCCGCAGCACCTCGGGGGCGCCGCCGCCGCGCAGCAGGACGTCCGTACAGCTGCGCAGGAGTTCGTCGGCCTGCCGCAGCAGCAGGTAGTGGCTGTTGACCAGCTCGGTGTGGATCTCCTCGGTCACCGTGACGTACGGGACCTCGCGGTGCAGCTGCACCAGCGGCAGGCCGCAGGCCCGCGCGCTGTCGACGACGGCGGACGGCAGCGCCTCGAACCGGGAGCCCAGCTCCACGACGAGGGCGGCGATCTCCCGGTCGGCCAGCTCGCGGACGAAGGCGCGCTGCTCGGAGGGGCGGGCGCCCAGGCCCAGGCCGGTGGTCAGCAGCAGCTCGCCGCCCTTGAGCAGGGAGGCGATGTGCGGTACCTCGCCCGCGTGCACCCAGCGTACGGCGCGGTCGAGGCGGTCCTCGCCGGCCAGCACCTCGGGCAGCCCGCGTCGCAGCGCGGGCAGCTCCAGTGCCCTGCGTACCGTGATCACCGCTTCGATCTTCGCTTCCGGCCCCATGGCGGGGAACGCTACCCGCAGTCCGCTGACCGGACGTACCGGGACGGTCACCCCTCCTCCTCGGACCTCGGACCTCGGAGCGGGCCCGCTCACCCCGACTCCCTGACCACCAGCCTCGCCGCCGTGACCACCGAGGACAGCTCGTCCCCGGGAGCCTCGGCGTCCGCCCTCAGCCGCCGCAGCAGCAGCCGTGCCATCAGGCGGCCCATCTCCTCCACGTCCTGGCGCACCGTGGTCAGCGGCGGGTCCGTCCACGCCGCGGGGTCCAGGTCGTCGTACCCCACCACGCCGACGTCCTGCGGCACCCGGCGGCCGTGCGCCCGCAGGGTCCGCAGCGCGCCGGAGGCCATCAGGTCGGAGCAGACGAAGACGCCGTCCAGGTCCGGTGCGGCGGCCAGCAGCCGAGCCATGGCGCGCTCGCCGCCCTGGGCGGTGAAGCCGCCGTCGGCGATCAGCCGGGGGTCGGGCGCGGCGGGGGCCAGCGCGTCGCGGTAGCCGTCCAGGCGGTCCTGGGCGGAGGTCTGGTCGAGCGGCCCGGTGATCACGGCGATCCGGCGGCGGCCGCGGTCACGGAGATGGCGTACGGCCTGCCGGGCGCCGTCGCGGTTGTCGGTGTCGACGTACAGCGGGCGCGGTCCGTGGCCGGTGTCCGCCCAGCCGGGGCGGCCGCCGTAGACCGTGGGCAGTCCGGAGGCCTCGGCCATCGCGGGCAGCGGGTCGTCGCGGTGCAGCGAGAACATCAGTACGCCGTCGGCGTGCCCGGCGGCCAGGTAGCGGCCGACGCGGTCGCAGTCGGCGCGGGTCTCCTGGAGGAGCAGCAGGAGTTGGATGTCGGCGGCCGACAGTTCCCGGCTGATGCCGCGCAGTTGGCGTCCGAAGAACGGGTCGGCGAAGACCCGGGCCTCCGGTTCGGCGATCACCACGGCGACCGCGCCGGTGCGGCGGGTCACCAGGGAGCGGGCCGCGCTGTTCGGTACGTACCCGAGGTCGGTGACCGCGCGCCGGACCCGTTCGCGCACTTCGCCGCGGACCCCGGCGCCGCCGTTGACCACGCGGGAGACCGTCGCGCGCGAGACGCCGGCCCGCGCGGCGACCGCTTCCAGTGTCGGCCGCCCGCCTTTCGATGTACGCACCATTCAACCCCCGTAGGTGAAATCGGGCCAACTCGTTGGTCCATGCCAAACCTTGACGGCTCGGCGGGAAGTCGGCACTGTGTGCCCCAACACGGCATGAGAGCGCTCTCACACCTTCTCAGGCCGCGTGTGAACACGGAACTCCTCATCACCCCACGTCGCCGAGGAGCTATGTCATGAACACGAAAATACCCGTACGGAAGCGGGCCCGGGCCAGAACCGCGTCACTGCTCGGCGCGCTCGGCGCCGCCTTCGCCCTCGTCCTCGCCTGGCCACCCGCCCTGCCCACCGCTTCGGCCGGCGCACCGGCCGCCGTACCGGCCGGCCCGACTGCCTCGGTCGCCTCGGCCGCCGCGTTCAAGGAAGTGTGGCGCACCGACTTCAACGGCGCGGCGGGCTCCCGACCGTCCGCCGACGACTGGATCATCGACACCGGCAAGGGCTACCCGGGCGGCCCCGCCAACTGGGGCACCGGTGAACACCAGACCTACACCAACCGCCCCGAGAACCTCCAGCTCGACGGCGCGGGCCACCTGAAGATCACCGCCCTCAAGAACGGCGCCACCTGGACCTCGGGCCGCATCGAGACCCGCCGCACCGACTTCGCCGCCCCCGCCCGCGGCAAGCTGCGCATCGAGGCGCGCGTCCAGATGCCGAACATCTCCGGCGATGCGGCGCTCGGCTACTGGCCCGCCTTCTGGACGCTCGGCGCCGAGTTCCGCGGCAACTACTGGAACTGGCCCGGCATCGGCGAGTACGACATCATGGAGAACGTCAACGGCGCCAACCGCGTCTGGGGCGTGCTGCACTGCGGCGTCAACCCCGGCGGCCCCTGCAACGAGGCGCAGGGCATCGGCAATTCCCGTGTCTGCCCCGGCGCCGCCTGCCAGGCCGGTTTCCACACCTACGCCCTGGAACTGGACCGCACCGGATCCACCGAGTACCTCCACTGGTCCGTCGACGGGCAGCGCTTCCACACCGTCAGCTCCGCCCAGATGGACGCCGCGACCTGGGCCAGGACGACCCATCACGGTCACTTCCTCCTGATCAACCTCGCGATGGGCGGCGCCTTCCCCGACGCCGTCGCGGGCCGCGCCACCCCCACCGACGCGACACGCCCCGGCGCCTCCCTCCTCGTCGACCACGTGTCCGTCTCCGTCCAGCAAGGAGCCACCGCATGATCTCCCGTCGCACCCTCATCGGCGGCGTCGCCGCGACCGCCGCCGCCGGAGCCGGTGCGGGCCTGCTCGCCCGCACCGCCGGTGCCGCGCCGGCCGGCGCCGCCGCGGACGGACTGCCGCTGCACGTCGTCAACCGCACGGGCCGCTACGCCAATTCGGCCGTCTGGATCTACATCGTCGGCAACGTCGGCGGCCAGCAGGTACGCGTCACCCCACAAGGTGACATCAAACCCATAGCCCTCGGTGACAACCGACCGGACGGCTTCACCGACTACGCCATGCCGCTCGCCGCGAACGGCACCACCACCCTGCGGATCCCGCGGATGTCCGGCCGGATCTACGCGTCGCTCGGCTCCAAGCTCAAGTTCAAGGCCGTACGGGACGGCAACGGCCAGCCCGCGCTGGCCTACCCCGCGGGGTGGGTGTCCGGCGACCCCAACTACCCGATCGTGCACGACTGCGCGGAGTTCACGTACGACGGGGCCGGCATGCACTGCAACACCACGTCGGTCGACATGTTCAGCGTCCCGATGTCCATCCGCCTCACCGGCGCCCGGGACCAGACGGCCGGGGCGCTCAAGGCCGGTGCGCGCTCCCGCATCTTCTCGGAGATCGGCCGCACGCCGGGCTTCGGCAAGCTCGTCGTCGGCGACAAGCGCGTCATCGCTCCCAGCCACGGCCTGGACGCCGGGCTGTTCGACCGGAACTACCTCGCCCCGTACATCGACCGCTCCTGGAACGCGTACACGTCCAAGGACCTGAAGGTCACCACCAACAGGGGCACCTTCACCGGCCGGGTCAGCGGCGGACAGTTCAATTTCCGCGGCCCCGCCCAGTTCTCCATCGCCAAGCCCTCCACCCGTGACGTGCTCTTCTGCCACGGCACCCTGCAAGCCCCCAACGACGGGCTGCGCGGCCCGGTCGCCGCGGTCCTCGGCGCCGCCCTCAACCGCGCCACCCTCGCCGACCACGCGGCCCAGCCCACCACCGACGCGGGCACCTTCTACAAGGGCCAGCTCGCCAACCACTACGCGCGCGTCCTGCACGCCGAGGCCGCCGACGGCAAGGCGTACGGCTTCGCCTTCGACGACGTGGCCAACTTCGCCTCGTACATCGAGGACGGCGCGCCGCGCGAGATGACCCTCACACTGACGGCCTTCTGAGCCGCCCGGAAGCAAAAAACGATCCGAAAACAAGAACGAGGGGCCACGGCACCGCTGCCGTGGCCCCTCGGCCGTCCGTGTCCTGCGTCAGCCGCCGTACGCGCCGCTGGCCGTCAGCCGCAGCGCCGTGTCGATCAGCGGGACGTGGCTGAACGCCTGCGGGAAGTTGCCCACCTGCCGCTGGAGCTTGGAGTCCCACTCCTCGGCCAGCAGGCCCAGGTCGTTGCGGAGCGCGAGCAGCTTCTCGAACAGGATCCGGGCCTCCTCGACCCGCCCGATCATCGCCAGGTCGTCGGCCAGCCAGAACGAGCACGCCAGGAACGCGCCCTCGTCGCCCTCGAGACCGTCCACCCCCGCGTCGTCGCCCGAGGTGGGGTAGCGCAGGATGAAACCGTCCTCGGTGCCCAGCTCGCGCTGGATGGCCTCGATGGTGCCGATCACCCGCTTGTCGTCCGGCGGCAGGAAGCCCATCTGCGGGATCAGCAGCAGCGAGGCGTCCAGTTCCTTGGAGCCGTAGGACTGCGTGAAGGTGTTGCGCTCCTTGTCGTAACCCTTCTCGCACACCTCCCGGTGGATCGTCTCGCGCAGCTGCTTCCAGCGGTCCAGCGGGCCGTCCACGTCACCGGACTCGATCAGCTTGATCGTGCGGTCCACCGCGACCCAGGTCATCACCTTGGAGTGCACGAAGTGGCGGCGCGGGCCGCGCACCTCCCAGATGCCCTCGTCCGGCTCGTCCCAGTGCTTCTCCACCCACTGGATCAGCTTGAGCTGGAGCAGCGAGGCGTAGTCGTTGCGGGCCAGGCCGGTGTTGTGCGCCAGATGCAGCGCCTCGGTGACCTCGCCGTAGACGTCGAGCTGGAGCTGTCCGGCGGCGCCGTTGCCGACCCGGACCGGCTGGGAGTTCTCGTACCCGGTCAGCCAGGTCAGCTCGTTCTCGCCCAGTTCCCGCTCGCCCGCGATCCCGTACATGATCTGCAGGTTCTCCGGGTCGCCGGCCACCGCGCGCAGCAGCCACTCGCGCCAGGCGCGGGCCTCCTCGCGGTAGCCGGTGCGCAGCAGCGAGGAGAGGGTGATCGCCGCGTCGCGCAGCCAGGTGAAGCGGTAGTCCCAGTTGCGCGAGCCGCCGATGTCCTCGGGCAGCGAGGTGGTGGGCGCCGCGACGATGCCGCCGGTCGGCGCGTACGTGAGCGCCTTCAGCGTGATCAGCGAGCGGACCACCGCGTCCCGGTACGGGCCGTGGTACGTGCAGTGGTCGACCCACTCGCGCCAGAAGTCCTCGGTGGCCTCCAGCGCCGCCTCCGGCTCCGGCACGTGCGGCGGGCGGCTGTGCGAGGGCTGCCAGCTGATCGTGAAGGCGATCCGCTCGCCCGGGCCGACCGTGAAGTCCGCGTAGGTCGTCAGGTCCTTGCCGTAGGTCTCGGCGTCCGTGTCGAACCACACCGAGTCGGGCCCGGCGACGGCGACCGTACGCTCGTCGATCTTGTGGACCCACGGCACCACCCAGCCGTAGGAGAACCGCATGCGCAGCGCCGAACGCATCGGCACCCGCCCGCTGACGCCCTCCACGATACGGATCAGCTGCGGTGTCGCGTCCTCGCGCGGCGGCATGAAGTCGATCACGCGCACGGTGCCGCGCGGGGTGTCCCACTCGGACTCCAGGACGAGCGAGTCGCCCCGGTAGCGGCGTCGGTCGGCGGGCAGCGGCCCGCCTTCGGGGCTGTGTGCGGGCCCCAGCCGCCAGAAACCGTTCTCTTCCGTGCCCAGCAGTCCTGCGAAGACCGCGGGTGAGTCGAAGCGGGGCAGGCACAGCCAATCCACCGTGCCGTCCCGGCACACAAGACCGGCGGTCTGCATATCGCCGATGAGTGCGTAGTCCTCGATGCGCCCGGCCACGTGCATCTCCCGTCGAACTGGAGTGACGCCCCCCATGGGACGTGTGATCTTGTCCGTCCTGCCCATGAAACTCCGCCGAGCAGCGAGTCCGGAAATCGGGCGGGGGTGGTGCCTTGCCGGACGGCCCGTGGCGAGTGTCCGAGCAGGATACGACGCACGGCAGTGATCCGCTTGCCGCTGCGGTGGGACAGTGCTGCGCCGAACGGGTGGCCTGGGTCACGCGCGGCGCCGCGCGCCCCGTGGGAGACGGCCGTACGTGTGCGCCGTGAGCGTGGCCGGGCGCGACCATGCCCGGTCGCTGATAGCCTGGTACCCCGTGGACCGAGGGGCCTGGCGCCAGTCGTACGGCACCCCCGACCGCAGCGAAGGCACCCCTGAAAACCGCAGGGCGTGGCTGATTCGCACCTCTTCACCACGCGACCACGGGAGCCCCCTCTTGGCCATGCCGCCGAAATCCACGACGACCAAGCACCTTTTCGTCACCGGGGGCGTCGCCTCCTCGCTCGGCAAGGGCCTCACCGCCTCCAGCCTGGGCGCGCTGCTCAAGGCGCGGGGCCTGCGGGTCACGATGCAGAAGCTCGACCCGTACCTGAACGTCGACCCCGGCACCATGAACCCGTTCCAGCACGGTGAGGTCTTCGTCACCAACGACGGAGCCGAGACCGACCTGGACATCGGCCACTACGAGCGTTTCCTGGACGTCGACCTCGACGGCTCCGCGAACGTCACCACCGGCCAGGTCTACAACACCGTGATCGCCAAGGAGCGGCGCGGTGAGTACCTGGGCGACACCGTGCAGGTCATCCCGCACATCACCAACGAGATCAAGCACCGCATCCGCCGGCTGGCCCACGAGGACGTCGACGTCGTCATCACCGAGGTCGGCGGCACGGTCGGCGACATCGAGTCGCTGCCGTTCCTGGAGACCGTCCGCCAGGTCCGCCACGAGGTCGGCCGGGACAACGTCTTCGTCGTGCACATCTCGCTGCTGCCCTACATCGGCCCCTCCGGCGAGCTGAAGACCAAGCCGACCCAGCACTCGGTCGCGGCGCTGCGCAACATCGGCATCCAGCCGGACGCCATCGTGCTGCGCGCCGACCGCGAGGTGCCCACCGCCATCAAGCGCAAGATCTCGCTGATGTGCGACGTGGACGAGGCCGCCGTCATCGCCTGCCCGGACGCGCCCTCCATCTACGACATCCCCAAGGTCGTGCACGCCGAGGGCCTGGACGCGTACGTCGTGCGCAAGCTGGACCTGCCCTTCCGCGACGTGGACTGGACCGTCTGGGCCGACCTGCTGGACCGGGTGCACAACCCCGACCACGAGGTGAAGGTCGCGCTGGTCGGCAAGTACATCGACCTGCCCGACGCCTACCTGTCGGTCACCGAGGCGCTGCGCGCCGGCGGCTTCGCCAACAAGGCCCGCGTCAAGATCAAGTGGGTCACCTCCGACGACTGCAAGACCCCGGCCGGGGCCAAGCAGCAGCTCGCCGACTGCGACGCGGTCTGCGTCCCCGGCGGCTTCGGCGACCGCGGCGTGGACGGCAAGGTCGGCGCCATCACCTACGCCCGCGAGAACAAGCTGCCGCTGCTCGGCCTGTGCCTGGGCCTCCAGTGCGTGGTCATCGAGGCGGCCCGCAACCTGGCCGGCATCGAGGGCGCGAACTCCACCGAGTTCGACCCGGCCGCCGCCGACCCGGTCATCTCCACCATGGCCGAGCAGATGGACATCGTCGCCGGTGAGGGCGACATGGGCGGCACCATGCGGCTGGGCATGTACCCGGCCAAGCTGGCCGATGGCTCGATCGTGCGCGAGGTCTACGACGACCAGCCGTACGTCGAGGAGCGCCACCGCCACCGCTACGAGGTCAACAACGCCTACCGCGGCGAGCTGGAGAAGAAGGCCGGCCTGCTGTTCTCCGGCACCTCCCCGGACAACAAGCTGGTCGAGTACGTCGAGTACCCGCGCGAGGTGCACCCCTACCTGGTCGCCACCCAGGCGCACCCGGAGCTGCGCTCCCGCCCGACCCGCCCGCACCCGCTCTTCGCGGGCCTGGTGAAGGCGGCCGTCGAGCGCAAGACCGGCGCCGCCGCCGGCGCCAAGAAGGGCGCCAAGGCCTGATCCCGCGGACGGCCGGTCCCCTCGCAGCGCGCGCGGGGGACCGGCCGCCGTTGGGTACGGTTGACCGGGGTACCTGGCCTTTCACGGCCAAGTGCCCCGGTCGACTGCTTTGCGGAAGGACGTACATGGCCATCCAGGACACCCCGGAAGCGTGGCGGGTCACCGCCACGGCGACGCCGTTCACCGGCAAGAAGACCAGCATGCGTACGGACGAGGTCGTCATGCCGGACGGCTCCACGGCCACCCGCGACTACCAGGTCCACCCCGGCTCGGTGGCCGTCGTCGCGCTCGACGAGGAGGACCGGGTGCTGGTCCTGCGCCAGTACCGCCACCCCGTGCGGCACAAGCTCTGGGAGGTCCCGGCCGGACTGCTGGACGTCCCCGGCGAGAACCCGCTGCACGCCGTCCAGCGCGAGCTGTACGAGGAGGCCCACGTCAAGGCCGAGGACTGGCGGGTGCTGACGGACGTCTACACCACCCCCGGCGGCTGCGACGAAGCCGTACGGATCTTCCTGGCCCGCGATCTGTCCGAGGCCGAGGGTGAGCGCTTCGAAGTCTCCGAGGAGGAGGCCGACATGGAGCTGGCGCGGGTGCCGGTCGCCGACCTGGTGCGCGGCGCGCTCGCCGGCGAACTGCACAACAACTGCCTGGTGGTCGGCGTGCTCGCGCTGGCCGCCGCCCGCGCGGGTGACGGACTGGACGCGCTGCGCCCGGCCGACGCGCCGTGGCCGGCCCGCCCGTTCGAGGCCTGAGCGCCGCTCCCCGGCTCCGTACGGTCCCGCGGTCCGATGATGTGCTGATCCGGACGGGTGACTCGGCCGTCGCGCTCCACCGGGCGTGTGACGGGTCGTGAACTACGCTCGGCAGCGTGCCCGTACGCGACCGCGACGGGCTCGTAAGCGCAGGTGGACGGGAGCGTGACCCGTGGCGGATCAGTCGGTGGGCGGGGGACACGTCCCGCCGGGGAAGGCGGGCGGGCCCGCGACGGCGGCACGGCAGCGGCCGGGGCCGGACCCGGACGGCACGGCCGCGGAGTCCGCCGGCGACCGCGCCGCTCCCGGCCGGGACTTGGCGGGGAGCACCGCCGCGGCCGGACCGGGGCGCCGCAGGCCCCCGCCCGCCGGACCGTCCCGCCCGCCGCCACCGCGGCCGGCGGCTTCATCGGCCGCCGCCGCGAACTGAAGTCCCTGCGCGCCGACATCGCCCGTACGGGCCTGGACACCCTCTCCGGCCGCCGGGGCGCCCGCAGCCGCGTCCTGCTGATCGCCGGGCGCCCCGGCTCCGGCCGCAGCGCCCTCGCCGCCGAACTCGCCCGGCAACTCGCCGACGACTACCCCGACGGCGTACTGCGCGCCACCCTGAGCACCCCGGGCGGCGGCCCCGTACCCCTCGACCTCGTCGCCCGTGACCTGCTCACCGCCCTCGGCGCCCCGGTCAAGCCCGGCGCCGCCGAGGACGAGCTGACCGAGGCGCTGCGCGCCGCCCTCGCCGAACGCCGCGCCCTGCTCCTGCTGGACGACGCGGCCGGCGCCGAGCAGGTCGAACCGCTGCTGCCGGACGCCGCCGACTGCCTCGTCGTCGCCGTCTCCGAAGGCCCGCTCACCGGCATCACGGACGTACGGCCCTGCACCCTGGGCGGCCTGGACAACGCGTCCGCCGTCGAACTGCTCAGCCGGTACGCGGGGCCCACCCGCATCACCGTCGACCCGCGCTCCGCGGACGCCGTCGCCGAGGAGTGCGGCGGCCGGCCCGCCGCGCTCGTCCTGGCGGGCGGCTGGCTCGCCGGGCACCCCAAGAACTCCGTCGCCGACCTCCTCCAGGCGCTGCGGGACGTACCCGAACAGGCCGACGAGCCGGCCGGCGGCCGCCCCATGGCCCGCGCCTTCCGGCTCGTCTACGCCACCCTGCCGCCGGTCGCCGCCCGCACCCTGCGGCTGCTCACCCTCGCCCCGGCCGGACTGGTGGACGCGCACATCGCCTCCGCCCTCGCCGGCTGCTCGGTGGCCGCGGCCGAGGCGGCGCTCCAGGACTTCGCCGCCCGGGGGCTGCTGCGGCCGGTGGAGGACGCGGAGCCGCAGCCGTCCGGGCCCGGTGCCCCGGCCGCCGGGAGCGCCGGCCTCCAGGCGCAGTACCGGATGCCCGGCTGCCTGGTGCAGCTCGTACGCGCCGCGCTGCACGAGAAGGAACGGCCCGCCGAGATCCAGCTCGCCCGGGCCCGCATGCTGGAACGCACCGTACGGCTGCTCCAGTCCTGCCGGGCGCTCGGCGAACCCGCCGGGTCACCGGCCCGGCAGAAGGTGGCCGGCCTGCCGCGCTCGCTGCGCTTCGTGTCCGCCGCCTCCGCCGCCGCCTGGCTGCGCAGTCGCCGGCCCGCCCTTCTGGAGGCGGCCCGGATCGCCGTCGAGGAAGGCGAGCTGGACACCCTGGACCGGCGCCTGATGGCCGCGATCGTACGCACCCTGATCGCCCACCAGGGCGCCGAGGCCGCCGCGCCCGACCTCTACGGGCTGCACGGACTGGTCTTGGAGGTCGCCGAACGGCGCGGCCTGGCCCGGGAGCGGGCCGCGGCGCTGCTCAACCTCGGTGACCTGGACGCGCAGGCCGGGCGGACCGCCGACGCGATGGCCCGCTACCGGGGCGCGCTGACCGCGGCACGCGAGGTCAGGGACCCCGTCGCGACCGTACGGGCGCTGGAGTCGCTGGGCGGTACGTACACGGAGCTGGGGGACTGGCAGCGGGCCGCCGACTGGTACGGGCGGGCGCTGGAACTGCGGATGACCCGCGGCGAGAACGCGGACGGGGCCCGGCTGCACGGCCGGATCGGCGCGGTGCTGACCTACGCGGCGCGCTGGGGCGAGGCGCTCAAGGAGTGGCGGGCCGCCTACGGGGCGTACCGGAGGCTGGGCGACGTGGCGGGCCAGGCGCGCGCGCTCGGCGAGGCGGCGCGGGTGCAGGAGTACGCGGGCCGCCCCGAGGAGTCGCTGCGGACCTGCACCGCGGCCCTCTCCTTGGCCGCCGAGGCCCGCGACGGACGGCTGGAGGCGGCGCTCCAGCTGCGGATCGCGGACACCCTCGACCGGCTCGGCGACCCGGCAGCCGCAAGGCTGCACCGGGGTCTGGGGGAACGGCTCCTCTCAGATCACCCACAGTGACCTACGAAATCGGTGGTGTTCCTCTCAGTAACAGATGCTTTGCAAGGCTAGACAACTCGGAATCCTTAAATAGACTGGCCGGGCCGCGGACACCGCGGTCAGTCCCGGCATGCCTGGCATGCATGGATTTCCTCCTGCAAGCTCTCTTACAAGGACCGTGATCGACGTGAAGGTCGGCATCCCCCGCGAGGTCAAGAACAACGAGTTCCGGGTGGCGATCACGCCCGCCGGTGTGCACGAGCTGGTCCGCCACGGCCACCAGGTCGTCATCGAGAAGGACGCCGGCCTCGGCTCCGCCATCCCGAACGAGGAGTACGTCTCGGCCGGCGCCGAGATCCTCGACACCGCCGACGAGGTCTGGGCCACCGCGGACCTGCTGCTGAAGGTCAAGGAGCCGATCGCGGAGGAGTACCACCGCCTCCGCAAGGACCAGACCCTCTTCACCTACCTGCACCTGGCCGCCTCCCGCGAGTGCACCGACGCCCTCCTGGAGTCCGGCACCACCGCCATCGCCTACGAGACGGTCGAGACCCCGGGCCGCCAGCTGCCGCTGCTCGCCCCGATGTCCGAGGTCGCGGGCCGCATCGCCCCGCAGGTCGGCGCCTACCACCTGATGCGCCAGGCCGGCGGCCGCGGCGTGCTGCCGGGCGGCGTGCCGGGCGTTGCCGCGGGCAAGGCCGTCGTCATCGGCGGCGGCGTCTCCGGCTGGAACGCCGTGCAGATCGCCGTGGGCCTCGGTTTCCACGTCACCCTGCTCGACAAGGACATCAACAAGCTGCGCGAGGCGGACCGGATCTTCGGCACCAAGGTGCAGACGATCGTCTCCAACGCCTACGAGCTGGAGAAGGCCGTCGTCGAGGCCGACCTCGTCGTCGGCGCGGTCCTCATCCCGGGCGCCAAGGCCCCGAAGCTGGTCACCAACGAGCTGGTCGCCAAGATGAAGCCCGGAAGTGTCCTTGTCGACATCGCGATCGACCAGGGCGGCTGCTTCGAGGACTCGAAGCCGACCACCCACGCCGAGCCGACCTTCCAGGTCCACAACTCGGTCTTCTACTGCGTGGCCAACATGCCGGGCGCGGTGCCCAGCACCTCCACCTACGCCCTGACCAACGCCACGCTGCCCTACATCGTGTCGCTGGCGAACAACGGCTGGGTCGAAGCGCTGCGCCGCGACGCCGCCCTGGCCAAGGGCCTGAACACGCACGACGGCAAGGTCGTCTACGGTCCGGTCGCCGAGGCGCACGGCCTGGAGGCCACCGACCTGGCGGCGCTGCTCGGCTGAGGCGTCAATAGCGCGCGTCAATGACGCACTGCCGGCCGGGCCTTGTCCACAAGGCCCGGCCGCGGCCGTTCGCCGACACGCCGCACGCCCGGCACGGCACGAGCAGACCCCAACTCGCCGAGAACGTAACCCTTTAACCGATTCGCACACCCTCGAAACCTCGGGCTTGTGCGGCTTGCACCCTTGACATCGGCATGTTCGATTGCCGACACATCGGGCCGGGTCCGGCGGATTGTGTTGCTGCGAACGCCCGACACGCCATAGAGTCGCCAACCGTCGGCATAGTGCCACGCTGACCTATCGATAAGTTTCCTGGTCACATCCAAGGAGGTAAGACGACTTGTGAATGAGTCGACATTTACTCCCGGAGGTGGTCGACCAGGAGCGGTTGCACGGGGCCAGGGTCCCTCGGGGCTCCAGGCTGTCGGCTCCGTCGCTGTCCACACCTTCGCGACCCGACAGAGCCCCACGACGACAGCCCACCAGAGCATGGACGGCCATCACGTGAACGCCATGGCCGGCGACCGGGGCGGCTCAGATCCCACCCGGCTCGCCGACTACGACGACCTGCCCGAGGGGCACTTCTACGACCCGGACGCGGAGTACGAACCGGACCCCGAATACGCGGCCACGCTCGCGCCGGACGCCGCCCGCCAGCGCCGCGAACGTGTCGGCCCCACCGGGCGCCCCCTTCCCTACTTCCCGATCCCAGGACCGTTGACGGACCACGGCCCCGCCAAAATCATCGCGATGTGCAACCAGAAGGGCGGGGTGGGAAAGACCACCTCGACCATCAACCTGGGTGCCGCGCTCGCCGAATACGGCCGACGGGTGCTGCTCGTCGACTTCGACCCGCAGGGCGCGCTGTCCGTCGGGCTCGGCGTCAACCCGATGGAACTCGACCTGACGGTCTACAACCTGCTCATGGAGCGGGGCATGTCGGCCGACGAGGTACTGCTGAAGACCGCGGTTCCCAACATGGACCTGCTGCCCAGCAATATCGATTTGTCAGCCGCCGAGGTCCAGCTGGTCAGCGAGGTCGCGCGCGAGTCGACGCTCCAGCGCGCGCTGAAGCCGCTGATGGCCGACTACGACTACATCGTCATCGACTGCCAGCCTTCCTCGGCCTGCTCACCGTCAACGCGCTGACGGCGGCTCACAAGGTCATCGTCCCGCTGGAGTGCGAGTTCTTCGCGCTGCGCGGTGTGGCGCTGCTCACCGAGACGATCGAGAAGGTCCAGGAACGGCTCAACCCCGACCTGGAACTCGACGGCATCCTGGCGACGATGTACGACTCGCGGACCGTACACAGCCGTGAGGTGCTCGCGCGCGTCGTCGAAGCGTTTGACGACCACGTCTACCACACCGTCATCGGCCGTACCGTGCGCTTCCCCGAGACCACCGTCGCGGGTGAGCCGATCACCACGTACGCGTCCAACTCCGTCGGTGCCGCCGCCTACCGACAGCTGGCCAGGGAGGTGCTCGCCCGGTGTCACGCCGAGTGAGTCTGCCCGGAGCCGACGAATTGTTCCGCACGACCGGGGGTCGGGGCTGCAGTCCCCGGCGCCCCGCAAGCCGAATGGGGTCCCGCCGGGTGGTGGGGAGACGGCGCGCGTTCCCGCACCCGGCAGCGAGCCGGAGCCGGCGCCGGTGCCCGGCGAGGAAACGACCCCGCGCCAACGGCGGGGTGAGCCGGATTCCGGCGCGGAGGGTTCGGCGGCCGAACACGGAGGCCGTGGCACGGAGGCGGACGGCCCGAAGGGGCGCCGCCGGCAGGACACGGAGTCCGCGGCGCCGCAGCCGGCCGCGGCCCAGCAGGCCGCTTCCTCGCGTCGCCGGGGGCGCGGGGCGAACCGGCGGCCGAGCGGCCGCGAGCGGCACGACGAGAAGATCACGGTCTACGTGTCCGCCGAGGAACTGATGGATCTGGAGCACGCGCGGCTGGTTCTCCGTGGGGAGCACGGGCTCGCGGTCGATCGTGGGCGGATCGTCCGCGAGGCGGTGGCGGTGGTGCTGGCGGATCTGGAGTCGCGGGGGGATGCGAGTATTTTGGTGCGGCGGTTGCGGGGGCGCTAGCGCGCCGGGGTGGGGTGTTGGGCCTTGCGCTGCGCGCTGCGGTGTGCGCTGGCGCGCGGCTCGCATGGGTTGCGTTGTGGGGCGGGGGCGCGCAGGGGGCCAACTCCTCGGCACCGTGCACGGCCTGGTCAGGAACACAAGGGAACGCAGATACCCGGCTGCCTGCGGGGATGGCCCCCTACACGCCCCCTCGGGCCGGTTTGGCGAGTCCGGGGCAGCTGGGGGAATTTTTCGATCACCCTGGTGCCCGCCCCCCTGGGGGTGAGGCGCATGGGGTGGAGGCGGTAGGGCGGGCTGCTGTACGGCGGTGGGACGCGCGCGCCGGGCCGACGGGCGCAGTGCGCGGCAGAGCCGCGCTGCCCGGCACCTGGCCTGTGAATGTGCCCGGCCCGATCGCTTCCGATAGTCGCCGTACGGCCAGGGCTCGGGGACACGTAGGGGCTCCCCGCAGGCAGCCGGGTATCTGCGTTCCCCTATGTTCCTGACGTGGACGTGCACGGTGCCGTGGGGGCACCCCCGGCCGAAGGCTGGGGGAGAGTGACCCCTGCGGGGCCCCGAGCCCCCCACCACCGGACCCAACGCGCAAGGCGCGCACCCACGGGCGCGCGCCTTGGAATTTGGCTGGTGCCGGGGCGGCTACGCTTGAGGCCCCCGTCGCCCCCTTCTGGATCACGATGCTCACGACCGAAGACCATGTTCCGTCCGTCGAGGACGGTGAGGGCGCTGTGGTCGGGGACGGGAAGTTCACCGTTCGGCTGGAGAACTTCGAGGGGCCTTTCGATCTGCTGCTTCAGCTGATCTCCAAGCACAAGATGGACGTCACCGAGGTCGCGCTGTCCAAGGTGACGGACGAGTTCATGGCGTACATCCGGGCCATGGGGCCGGACTGGGACCTGGACCAGACCACCGAGTTCCTGGTCGTGGCGGCGACGCTGCTCGATCTGAAGGCGGCGCGGCTGCTGCCGGTGGCCGACGTGGAGGACGAGGCGGACCTCGCGCTGCTGGAGGCGCGTGACCTGTTGTTCGCGCGGCTGCTGCAGTATCGCGCGTACAAGCGCATCGCGGACATCTTCAGCGAGCGGCTGGAGGACGAGGGGCGCCGTTACCCCCGTACGGTCGGTCTGGAGCCGCACCACGCGGAGCTGCTGCCCGAGGTCGCCATCAGCATCGGTGCCGAGGGGTTCGCGCGGCTCGCGGTGAAGGCGATGCAGCCCAGGGCCCGGCCGCAGGTGTATGTCGATCACATTCACGCGCCGCTGGTCAGTGTCAGGGAGCAGGCGGAGGTGCTGGTGGCGCGGTTGCGTGCGGTGGGGGAGGCCGGCTTCGCCGAGCTGGCCGAGGACGCGCCGGACACGCTCACCGTCGTCGCGCGCTTCCTGGCGCTGCTGGAGCTGTACCGGGAGCGGGTGGTGGAGCTGGACCAGGAGCAGGCGCTGGGGGCGCTGACGGTCCGGTGGACGGGCGGGGCGGAGGCCGAGCCGGTCGTTACGGACGAGTTCGACCGGGAACCCGGGCCGGAGGCCCCGACGGGTGAGGAGGATGCGGGGTGAGTGACGTGGAGGTGGCGCACGGGGAGGCGCAGGACGCCCCGGTAGGGGCGCTCGGTGTCGGGGAGCTGGAGTTGCGGCCCGCGCTGGAGGCGGTGCTGATGGTCGTGGACGAGCCCGCGACCGAGGAACACCTGGCCAGAGTGCTGGAGCGGCCCCGGCGGGAGGTGGCGCTGGCGTTGCGGGAGCTGTCGGAGGAGTACGCGCGGCAGGGGCGCGGGTTCGACCTGCGGCTGGTGGCCGGGGGGTGGCGGTTCTACACCCGTCCGGCGTACGCGGACGCCGTGGAGAGCTTCGTGCTGGACGGCCAGCAGGCGCGGCTGACGCAGGCCGCCTTGGAGACTCTGGCGGTGGTCGCGTACCGTCAGCCGGTCAGCCGTTCCCGGGTCTCGGCCGTTCGCGGGGTGAACTGTGACGGTGTGATGCGCACCCTTCTCCAGCGCGGTCTGGTGGAGGAGACGGGGACGGAACCTGAAACAGGTGCGATCCTGTACAGGACGACGAACTACTTTCTGGAGCGGATGGGCCTGCGTGGCCTGGACGAGCTCCCGGAGCTCGCTCCCTTCCTCCCGGAGGCGGAGGCGGTCGAGGGCGATTCCCGGGAAGGTGTTCCGTCGTTCGACGTAGACGACAGCGGCGACTCTCAGACGGATCATTGATGCGAAGCAGCGGCAGGAACAACAGGGACACCGGTAGGGGCAACAACTACCGGGGTGCGGGCAACAAGAAGGACGAGAAGCAGCAGCGCGCCGGCCGGCCCCGTCCCGAGGAGCGCCGCTACGACGTGGGCGAGGGCGGTCCGGGCCGTGGCGACGGCGGAAGCCGTGGCGACGGCGGTGGCCGGGGCGGTTCCGGCGGCCGTGGCGGCCAGGGCGGCGGCCAGGGTGGCCGTGGCGGCTCCGGCGGTTCCGGCGGCCGTGGCGGTGCTCCGGACCGGGGCGACGAGCGCAGGGGCCGCGGCGCGGCAGCCCGCGGCGGCGCCAAGGGTGGTCCCCGTACCAGCCCGAAGAGCGGCGGCAAGCCCGGTGGCAAGGGCCCGCAGCAGCGTGGCCGGGGGCAGGCCCCGGTGCGGCCGCGTGAGTACGACGCGCAGGTGGAGGAGCGCAACCGCGCCCGCCACAGCAAGCCGCAGATCAAGACGCCGAAGACCTTCGGTGACCAGGAGGGCGAGCGCCTGCAGAAGGTGCTGGCCCGTGCGGGCATGGGCTCGCGCCGGGCGTGCGAGGAGCTGATCGACCAGGCGCGGGTCGAGGTCAACGGGCAGATCGTCATGGAGCAGGGCGTCCGCGTCGACCCGGACAAGGACGAGGTCAAGGTGGACGGCCTGACGGTCGCCACGCAGTCGTACCTCTTCTTCGCGCTGAACAAGCCGGCCGGTGTCGTCTCGACCATGGAGGACCCGGACGGGCGTCAGTGCCTGGGCGACTACGTGACCAACCGCGAGACGCGGCTGTTCCACGTGGGCCGGCTGGACACCGAGACCGAGGGCATCATCCTGCTCACCAACCACGGCGAGCTGGCCCACCGGCTGACCCACCCGCGGTACGGCGTGACGAAGACCTACCTGGCCGCGATTCAGGGCCCGCTCCCGCGTGACCTGGGCAAGCAGCTCAAGGAGGGCATCCAGCTGGAGGACGGCTACGCGCGCGCCGACCACTTCCGGGTGGTGGAGAACACCGGCAAGAACTACCTGGTCGAGGTGACCCTGCACGAGGGCCGCAAGCACATCGTGCGCCGGATGCTGGCCGAGGCGGGCTTCCCGGTGGACAAGCTGGTGCGGACGGCGTTCGGGCCGATCGCGCTGGGCGACCAGAAGTCGGGCTGGCTGCGGCGGATGACCAACACCGAGGTCGGCATGCTGATGCGCGAGGTCGAGCTGTAAGCATCGGGTGCGGGGCACCGCGTGCCTTGTCAGACGGTGGAACCACCCCTTATTGTCACTGTGACGATTAAGGGGTGGTTCTTTTCATGGCGTCCGCCGCGACCGGATCGCTCATCGGGCTGGCGCTCGGTGACGCGCTCGGGTACCCGACCGAGTTCCAGGATGTCCGCGCGATCGAGGCCGCGTACGGCCCGTGGCGGGGGTTGGGGCTGCCCGATCCCGCGTACGTCACCGACGACACGCAGATGACGATCGCCCTCGGACGCGGCCTGCGCACCGCCATGGCGGCCGCGGGCGGCGGTCTGGACGCCGCGAGCCTGGTCCCGCCGGTCCGGCGCACCTACGTCGAGTGGTGGCGCTCCCCGGACAACAACCGGGCGCCGGGCAACACCTGCCTCACCGCCTGCCACCTGCTCAGCGACGCCTCGCGCCCGTGGGTCGAGGCCAGCCGTACCGGCTCCAAGGGGTGCGGCGCGAACATGCGGGTGGCGCCCGTGGGGCTGGTGCCGGGGCTGAGCCGGGAGCAGCGTTCCGGGGCAGCACAGCTCCAGTCCGCGTTGACGCACGGGCATCCGACCGCACTCGCCGCCAGCGACCTGACCGCGTACGCCGTGCACCTGCTCGCCCAGGGTGCCCGGCCGGACGAGCTGACCGGGCTGCTGCGCTCGTACGCGGTCGAGAGCCGTACCGTCTACCGCGCCGACTGGCTCGAAGACCTGTGGAAGTACGCCCAGGATCCGTCGCCGGAGCACTTCATCGCGCGCGGCTGGGACGACTGCCTCGGCGTGCTGGACCGGCTGGACGCGGCGCTGCGCGCGCCCGCCCCGGAGGCCGACCCGTGCCTGGCGACCGGCGCCGGCTGGATCGCCGAGGAGGCGCTCGCCACCGGCCTGCTGTGCTTCCTGCTCTTCCCCGAAGAGCCGCTGACCGCGCTGCGCCGGGCCGCCTGCTCCTCCGGCGACTCCGACTCGATCGCCTGCCTCGCCGGGGCCTTCGCCGGCGCCCACCTGGGCGCCGGGGCGTGGCCCGAGGAGTGGGCGGGCCGGATCGAGTACCGCGACGAGCTGCTGGCGCTGGGGGAGGCGTGGGATGCGTAGTGCTGCCCTGGAGGCGGCCGGTCTGCCGGAGATCGACCTGGGGACGGTGACGGCGGGGGAGGGGGACCCGCTGGTCTTCGCGACGGTTTCCGGCGCGCACCTCTACGGGTTTCCCTCCCGCGACTCGGACGTGGACCTGCGCGGCGCGCATCTGCTGCCGGCCGCCGCGCTGGTCGGACTGCGGGAGCCGGACGAGACGCGGTCCTGGATGGCGGACCGGGACGGCGTCGAGGTCGACCTCGTCACGCACGACCTGCGCAAGTTCGCGCGGCTGCTGCTGCGGCGCAACGGCTACGTACTGGAGCAACTGCTCTCACCGCTGGTGGTGCGGACGAGCGCGGCGCACGAGGAACTGGTGGCGCTGGCGCCCGCCGTCCTCACCCGCCATCACGCCCACCACTACCGGGGCTTCGCGAACACGCAGTGGCGCCTCTTCGAGAAGACCGGCGAGCTGAAGCCGCTGCTCTACACGTTGCGGGTGCTGCTGACCGGCATTCACCTGATGGGCAGTGGTGAGGTGCGGGCGCATCTGCCCACGCTGACCGGGCTGGTGGCGGCGCCTTCGTACGTAGCCGAGCTGGTCGAGGCGAAGGCCGCGGCGGAGCACGGGTCCGCCGCCGACCTGGTGGACGTGGAGCGGCTGCGGGCCGACGTGGCGGAACTGCACGGCCGACTGGACGCGGCGCAGGCCGCCTCCACGCTGCCGGACGTCCCCGGCGGGTACGACGCGCTACACGACCTCGTCGTACGGGCCCGCCTCGGCGCAGCGCAGCGCTGAGGCACGCCGGGCGCGGAACAGGAAGTCCTCGACGCGGCGGCGGTCGGGCTCCGGCGGCAGCGGTGAGCCGGGCCCGGCCGCCGCGGCCTGCTCGGTCAGTACGGTCATCCGGCGCTCGACCTCGGCCCAGGGCACCTCGCCGCGCCGGACGGCGAGCAGTTCCTCGCGCGCCTCGCCGACGTCCAGCGTCAGGATGCCCGTACGCAGCAGGTCACGGGCGGAACGCAGCAGCCGCAGCAGGTGCATCGCGTGCTTCCAGCGGGGCGCTCCGTGCTGCCGTACGTCCGCCTCCAGCTTCTTGAGCTGGCCGGCCGCGTAGCCGGTGAAGGTGCGGTGCACATGGCGGGAGAGGAAGGCGCCGCGCAGCGCGAGGAGTTCGCGGCCGGTGGCGTCGGCGTGTTCGACGAGGGGGAGTGCAGGCACTCCAGGATGTTCGGGTTGGCGCTCAGTGCCAGTGCGCAGAAGCGCTCCAACTCCCAGGAGAACTCCTCCTCGCGCGGCCCGTCCACATGCGTCGGCGGCTTCTCGAAACGCCAGAACAGCGGGGTGGGCGCGAGGTAGACCCCGCGCCGGTCGGTGTCGCTGGCGCCGGTGGCCAGTCCGAAGGCGCGCGAACCCATGACGCAGGCGTAGACGGTGTGTCCGGTGACCAGGGCGTGGCCTGCGGCGGAGGTCGGCATGAGGGGGATTGTGGCTGGTGGGAGCGGTACGGCGCCAGCCGGTTCCGGGTGGCGGAAACCCCGCGCGTCGGTACGTTGGAATGACGTCACTCGTCGCGCGGGCCTCATCGACACTGCCGGATTTCGCGAAAGGGCACGGACATGACGGGATCACCAGACTTCGGGAGACCGACGGGCGGACTGCCCGGTGGCGGTCAGGGCGGCGCGGCGGGAAACCTCGTCGGATCGCTGCTCGGAGCGCTAGGCGGGACCGGCCCCGGCGGGCTCGGCGGCCCCGGCCTTGGACCCGGACCCGACTCCGGAGGCCATGGCGGCGGCATACAGGCCGTGCTCGGCAAGCTCCTCCAAGGCGAGCTGGGACGGCAGGCGCACTCCTGGGTGGGACGCGGCGCCAACGAACCGGTCACCCCCGAACAGGTCGCCCAGGCGCTGCCCGGCGAGACCCTGCGGCGGATCGCCGAGGAGCACGGCGTCAGCGCCCAGGAGGCGGCCCGGCAGCTCGCGCACACGCTGCCGCAGGCCGTGGACCGGCTGACCCCCGACGGCCGGATACCGCAGGATCCGGCGCTCCAGGACCTCGTCGCCCGCCGGCACCGGATCGCCGGACGGAGTTAGCCCCGCCGCGCCTCCTCGGGACGCGTCCCGCGTCCCGTATACGGACGGCCGGTGTCCCGTACACGGCCGGTCCGCGTCTCGCACCCGGCCGGTCCGCGTCTCGCGGACCGGTCGGCGTCGTGTTCGGGTGCCGGACCTGGCTAGGCTTGCGGGGATGAGACCGGTGGCCGGTGCGGAGCGCCGCCGGGCGTCGTGGACGGACGTTCAGGGGAGCGGAAACGTGGCGGTACGAGCGGTACGCGGGGCCGTGCAACTGGAGCGGGACGAGGCCGGACACATGCACGAGCAGGTGTCCGCGCTGCTGACGGCCGTCCTGGAGCGCAACGCCCTGGCCCCGGACGACCTGATCAGTGTGTGGTTCACCGCCACCCCCGACCTGCACAGCGACTTCCCTGCAGTCGCCGCGCGGCAGCTGGGCATCACCGACGTCCCGCTGATCTGCGCGCAGGAGCTGGACATCGCCGGTGCCATGCCGCGCGTGGTGCGTGTCCTCGCGCACGTCGAGACCGGCCGCAGCAAGGCCGAGGTGCAGCACGTCTACCTCGGTGCCGCCGGGGCCCTGCGGAAGGACATCGCCCAGTGAGGACCGCGCTCGTCGTCGGCACCGGCCTGATCGGCACGTCCGTCGCCCTCGCGCTGCACGGCCGCGGCGTCCAGGTGTACCTGGCCGACCACGACCCGGACCAGGCCGAGACCGCCGCCGCGCTCGGTGCCGGCACCGCCGCGGAGCCGCCCGGGCCGGTGGACCTGGCCGTGGTGGCCGTACCGCCCGCCCACGTCGCGCCGACGCTGGCCGCGCTGATCCGGCGCGGCGCCGCCCGCGCCTACCTCGACGTGGCCAGCGTCAAGGGCGGTCCGCGCCGCGAGCTGGAGGCGATGGGCTGCGACCTGACGGCGTACCTCGGCACCCACCCGATGGCGGGCAAGGAGCGTTCCGGGCCGCTCGCCGCGACCGCCGACCTCTTCGAGGGGCGGCCCTGGGTCCTGACCCCCGCCGAGGGCGGCGACACCGAGGTGCTCAACCTGGCGCTGGAGCTGGTCGCGCTGTGCCGCGCGGTGCCCGTCGTCATGGAGGCGGAGGCCCACGACCGGGCCGTGGCCCTGGTCTCGCACACGCCCCAGCTGGTCTCCAGCCTGGTCGCCGCCCGCCTCCAGGGCGCGGACGAGACCGCCGTACGGCTGTGCGGCCAGGGCATCAGGGACGTGACGCGGATCGCCGGGTCCGCGCCCCGGATGTGGATGGACATCCTCTCCGCCAACCCGGGGCCGGTCGCCGACGTGCTCAGTGAGGTCTCGGCCGACCTGGAGCAGACCGTACGGGCGCTTCGCGCGTTGCAGGCGGCCGACGAGGACAAGCGTGCCGAGGGGGCGCGCGGCGTCGAGGACGTGCTGCTGCGCGGCAACGCGGGCCGCGAGCGGGTGCCGGGCAAGCACGGTGCCGCCCCGGCCGCGTACGAGATCGTCGCGGTGCACATCGGTGACCAGCCGGGCGAGCTGGCCCGTATCTTCTCGGACGCCGGGCGGGCCGCGGTCAACATCGAGGACGTCCGCATCGAGCACGCCACCGGCCAGCAGGCGGGCTTCATCCAGCTCATGGTCGAGCCGCAGGCGGCGCCGATACTGATGGCGGAGCTGCGCGAGCGGGGCTGGTCGATCCGGCAGTAGCCGGGGCCGGTGCCCGGGGCGGGGAGCGGACCGGTGGGCCGGACCCGCGGGCCGGGGCGTACGGGCTGCACGGGGCGCCGCTGCTTGCCAGTAACCTTGTGCGGGGCCCCGTGCGGCGGCCCCCGTCCCGCCCCGTGATCGAGGAAGGTGCCCGACACCGTGGAAACCCCCGCCCGGACCGCCCCGGCTGCAGTGATTGTCGCCATCGACGGCCCCGCAGGCACGGGCAAGTCCAGCACCTCCAAGGCCGTCGCCGCCAAGCTGGGGCTCGGTTACCTGGACACCGGTGCCCAGTACCGCGCGATCACCTGGTGGATGCTGAGCAACGGCGTCGACGTGCACGACACCGTGGCCGTGGCGGACGCCTCGGCCAAGCCCGTGATCGTCTCCGGCACCGACCCGGCCGCCCCGACGATCACCGTGGACGGCCTGGACGCCGCCGGTCCGATCCGCACCCAGGAGGTCACCGCGGCCGTCAGCGCCGTCAGCGCCGTCCCCGAGGTACGGACCCGGATCACCGAGCTCCAGCGGGAGATCGCCGCCGACGCCCCGGAGGGCATCGTCGTCGAGGGCCGGGACATCGGCAGCACGGTGCTGCCCGACGCCGACCTGAAGATCTTCCTCACCGCGTCGCCGGAGGCCCGCGCGGCCCGCCGCAGCGGTGAGCTGACCGGCAAGGAGGCCGCCGACCTGGCGGCCACCCGCGAGGCCCTGGTCAAGCGGGACGCGGCCGACTCCAGCCGCAAGACCTCGCCGCTGGCCAAGGCGGCCGACGCGGTCGAGGTGGACACCACCGACCTCACGCTGGAGCAGGTCATCGAGTGCGTGGTCACCCTGACCGAGGCGGCGATGGCCGCGAAGGCGGCGCGGTGAGGCGGAGCGGCGAGGCGGCCGACGCGGCCGGCGACCGACTGCCCAGCGCGAGCGGCGCCGCGGTCGGCCGGCGGATCGGCATCGGCCTGATGTACGGGCTGTGGAAGCCGCGGGTGCTGGGCGCCTGGCGGGTTCCGTCCGCCGGGCCGGTGATCCTCGCGGTCAACCACGCGCACGGCCTGGACGGCCCGATGCTGATGGGCACCGCGCCGCGGCCGGTGCACTTCCTGATCAAGAAGGAAGCGTTCGTCGGCCCGCTGGACCCGTTCCTGCGCGGCATCGGCCAGCTGAAGGTGGACCGCTCCGGCACCGACCGCAAGGCCGTCACCGACGCGCTGGCCGTGCTGGCGGACGACGGCGTGCTGGGGATCTTCCCCGAGGGCACCCGGGGCGAGGGTGACTTCGCCTCGCTGCGCGCGGGCCTGGCGTACTTTGCGGTGCGCTCCGGCGCGCCCGTGGTACCGGTGGCCGTGCTGGGCAGCGCGGAGCGCCGGAGCCGGGCGATAAAGGCGCTGCCGCCGCTGCGCAGCCGCGTCGACGTGGTCTTCGGCGACGCCTTCGAGGCGGGCGACGGCAGCGGCCGGCGCACCCGTACGGCGCTGGACGCGGCCACCGTACGCATACAGGAGCGGCTGACCGCTCACCTTGCCCAGGCCAGGCGCCTGACGGGGCACTGAACGAGACTTGAACGGCGGCCCGCGGACGAGCGGGTGACCGTTACCGATGACGGAGAACGAGGAACGGACTTCATGAACGACCAGACCCCCACCGGCGACGAGCACGGTGCGCTTGGTGACGCCGAGTACACGGAGTTCATGGAGCTCGCCGCCCAGGAGGGCTTCGACCTGGAGGAGGTCGAGGGCGACATCGCCGCGGCCGGGCACGGCCCGCTGCCCGTCCTCGCCGTCGTCGGCCGCCCCAATGTCGGTAAGTCGACCCTGGTGAACCGCATGATCGGCCGCCGCGAGGCGGTCGTCGAGGACAAGCCGGGCGTCACCCGCGACCGGGTCACCTACGAGGCCGACTGGAACGGCCGCCGCTTCAAGGTCGTCGACACCGGCGGCTGGGAGCAGGACGTGCTCGGCATCGACGCGTCCGTGGCCGCCCAGGCCGAGTTCGCGATCGAGGCCGCCGACGCGGTGGTCTTCGTCGTGGACGCCAAGGTCGGCGCCACCGACACCGACGAGGCCGTCGTCAAGCTGCTGCGCCGGGCCGGCAAGCCCGTCGTGCTGGTCGCCAACAAGGTGGACGGCCCGTCCGGCGAGGCGGACGCCGCCATGCTGTGGTCGCTGGGCCTCGGCGAGCCGCACCCGGTCTCCGCGCTGCACGGCCGCGGCACCGGCGACATGCTGGACGCCGCCCTCGAAGCGCTGCCCGAGGCGCCCGAGCAGTCCTTCGGCACCCCGCTCGGCGGGCCGCGCCGGATCGCGCTGATCGGCCGTCCGAACGTCGGCAAGTCCTCGCTGCTGAACAAGGTCGCGGGCGAGGAGCGGGTGGTCGTCAACGAGATCGCCGGCACCACCCGCGACCCGGTCGACGAGCTGATCGAGCTGGGCGGCAAGACCTGGAAGTTCGTGGACACCGCGGGCATCCGCAAGCGCGTCCACCTCCAGGAGGGCGCCGACTACTACGCCTCGCTGCGCACCGCGGCCGCCGTGGAGAAGGCCGAGGTCGCGGTCGTCCTGATCGACGCGAGCGAGTCCATCAGCGTCCAGGACCAGCGGATCATCACGATGGCCGTGGAGGCGGGCCGCGCGCTGGTCATCGCGTACAACAAGTGGGACCAGCTGGACGAGGAGCGCCGCTTCTACCTGGAGCGGGAGATCGAGCGGGACCTCGTGCAGATCCCGTGGGCGATGCGGGTCAACGTCTCGGCGCGCACCGGCCGCCACATGGAGAAGCTGGTCCCGGCGATCGAGACCGCGCTGGACGGCTGGGAGACCCGCGTCCCCACCGGCCGGCTGAACGCCTTCCTCGGTGAGATCGTCGCCTCCCACCCGCACCCGATCCGGGGCGGCAAGCAGCCGCGCATCCTCTTCGGTACGCAGGCGGGCACCAAGCCGCCGCGCTTCGTGCTCTTCGCCTCCGGCTTCCTGGAGGCCGGCTACCGCCGCTTCGTCGAGCGCCGGCTGCGCGAGGAGTTCGGCTTCGAGGGGACGCCGATCCACATCTCCGTGCGGGTGCGCGAGAAGCGCAGCAAGAAGAAGTAGCAGCAGGAAGAAGCAGCCGTCGGCGCGACGGCGAAACGGTGGCGGGGCGGCTCCTGGGGGCCGCCCCGCCACCGTTTTCGTGCGCGGGAACACGGGACGTACGGGAGAGGTGCCGGGCGTACGGGACGGGCGGGGACGTACGGGTTGTGCGGGGAGGTACGGGCGTACGGGTGTACGGACCGCTCAGTGACCGTGCGGGCGGTACTCGCGGGGGGCGGCGGCAGCGCCGGGGGAAGTGGCCCCGGTGGTGGCCGCCCGCGTGGTGCGGATGGCCGTGGAAGGACTGGCGGGAGACCGGCTCCCAGTGGCCGGACGACGGGAGGTGGCCGGTCGCGGTGGTCGTACGGCCCCAGATGCTCCGCATCGCCTCGGCGCTCAGCCCTTCCTCGCCGCTCCGGTCCCCCGGCAGTGCCCGGAAGGACCGGCGGTACTCGGCGTAGAGCGCGTCGAAGATCGGCGTGGCCGAGGCGGGGGCGGCGTGCGGGGCCGTCATGGTCGCCGTGGTCGCGTCGTGCGACGGGCGCATACCGGGGATCTGGTAGGGATACGGGACGCGGGAGGAGGGGTCGTATGGGTGCACGTCTGTGCCAACGACCCGGATGCTCCCGGGATGCGGGCTCTGCGAAGAATCGGCTGATCGGAGGGGAGCGCGACCGGCTCACGAGCGGCTCTCGGCGCTTCCGTACGGCGGCGCCCCGGCCCGCTCCCGTACGACGGCGCCCCGGCCCCGCCCTGTGCGGGGGCGGAGCCGGGGCACCGGAAGAGGGGAGCGCGCGGGTCAGGTGCCGGCCAGCGGCATGGAGGCGGCCACCAGCCTGCTCTCCGCCGCGGCCTTCTCCATGGCCTCGCGCATCAGGTCCTCCCGCGGCTGGTGGCCCACGGCGCCGACCGGCGCCGCGTACACCAGGACGGTCCGGGCCTTGGCGGCGGCGGTGCGCCAGCCGTCCGAGACGGGCAGGGGCTGGTGCGCCTGCCACCACGAGCTGGGCTGGCCGCCGTCGCTGCCCGGCTGGAGGATGGCGTGCAGCTGCCCGGCGGCCAGCAGCACCGACCAGCCCGGGTTGGGGGCGGGCAGTACGGACATGTCCGTCACCGTGGCGAAGCCGTGCTCCAGGAGCAGCGGGAGGAACGCGTCGCCCGGCTCGGTGGAGCCGGGGCGGGCGATGGGCCCGGCGGGCTCGACGACCAGCGCCGGCCGCAGGTCGTTCTCGACCAGGACCAGACCGCAGGTGACACCGAGTGTCGCCTGCCGGTGCTCGCCGGGGAGGGCGGCGAAAGGGGTGGCGGGCGGCGGCGCCGCGGGCGGTTCGGCGGCCCGGCCGTCCTCGCCGGTGATGGAGCGTACGGCGCCCTGGAGCTGCTCCTCGGAGACCGGTACGACCTGCGAGGGGATGCACGACGCGTGGGCGAAGGCGAGCACCGCGGTCTCCTCGCCCACGAACAGGACGGTGCTGGTGCGCTCCTGCTCGCTGTCGCCGGGGGTGCGGCAGGAGGTGCAGTCGTAGTTGCCGGGGGCGTTGCCACCGGCCAGCAGGCGGTCGGCTTCTTCGTCACCGATCTCGGCGCGAACGTCGTCACTGACGTCGAGCATGCGCGGCACGGATGGCTCCTCGATCGTTGCGCGGGCTGCCGGGCGGTGCCCGGCTCGTACCAGGACAACGGGCGATCTGTGGCAGGAGTCACGCGCGGCGGGGTACCGGATCGAACCGTTCGAAGCGGAGCGTGAGCTGCGGACCGGAACCGCTCACTCCCTGCCAACACGTGTCGGCAGCACGGAAGTTGGGCGGGTGAGGTGGGTCACAGATCGCCGGGCGGTCCGGGTGACAAATGCGGAAATCGAGCAATCAAGTGGGTGGCCGGTTTTGGCTGATACCTCCGGTAACAGCCGACTGGTCAGGGAGGACGGCGCCACGGTTGATAACCGTGCGTGAGCCTCCCTACATTCTCCGGCCGTGTGCACCGAGCACCGCCCGGGGACGCCCGCCGTCCGCATCCGCCGGCCCGCACCACGGCCGGTACGCCACGCGACACCCGGCTCACGAGCCGGATCGGGTGGCACCGGATGCATCGCACGCAGCACCACCGAGCACGACCGGCACCACCCCGCGGCGGGCGGGGTGCCGCGGACCGCGGACGCACGATGCGCCCGCCCCGCGTCACCAGGGGGCTTCCCGGGGTCGTGGAGAGGGATTCCATGCCTTTCTCGAAGGGCGTCATACGCCGTGACATCGCCGCGCTCGCCGGGGCGGCCCTGGTGGCCCCGCTCGCGCTGATGGCCGCCACCGCCGGACCGGCGCAAGCGGCGGACGGCGGAGTGTGGGACCGCATCGCACGCTGCGAGAGCAGCGGCAACTGGCACATCAACACCGGCAACGGGTTCTCGGGCGGCCTGCAGTTCACCCACAGCACCTGGCGCGCGTACGGCGGCACGGCGTACGCGCCGACGGCCGCCGGGGCCAGCCGCGCCCAGCAGATCGCCGTGGCCTCCCGGGTCCAGGCGTCGCAGGGCTGGGGCGCCTGGCCGACCTGCGCCGCACGGGCCGGTGCGTACGGGAGCACCCCCAAGGCGCCGAAGGCGTTCCGTTCCGGCCAGAGCGGCGGCAAGCGGCATGTGCACAAGGACGTCCGCCGGGACGTGGGCGCCAAGATCGGCAAGAAGGCACGCGGCACCGGCGGCCACGCCGACCGCGGCCGGGTGCGGGCCGGCACCGGCGGGTACACGGTGCGGCAGGGCGACACGCTCAGCCGGATCGCCGCCGCGCACAACGTGAGCTGGCACCGGCTGTACGCCGCCAACCGGAGCGTCGTCGGCGGTGATCCGCACCTGATCGTCCCGGGGCAGCGGCTCTCGCTCTGAGCCACGGGGCCGCCGTACGGCGCGCACGGGCCGCGGAACGGCCTGCGGCCCCGGCGCCCGTACTCCGAACGCCCCACCCGGCCGTCCACCGACCGGGTGGGGCGTCGCGCCGTCCGGGCGCGGCGGCGCGCGGGTACGCGCGGCCCTGTTTAGCGTGACCCGATGTCCCATTCTTTTCGGGCGCTGATGCCCAAGCGTCTCGCGAGAACCGGCCGCCGCAGAGTGGCCGTCCTGTCCCTCGTCCCGGCCGTCGTCCTGCTGTGCGTGCCCGGCGGCGCGCAGGCGCGGGACATCGCGCACCACCTGTCGTCCCCGGCTGGCTGCTCCCTCGGCAAGGGGCCGTGGAACTGCATCGCCGAGTGCGAGAGCGGCGGTGACTGGCGCAAGAACACCGGCAACGCGTTCTACGGCGGACTGCAGTTCCGGCAGTCGACCTGGAAGCAGTACGGAGGCCTGGCCTACGCGCCGCGCGCCGACCTCGCCACCCGTAAGGAGCAGATCGCCGTCGCCGAACGGGTGCGGCGCACGCAGGGCTGGTCGGCCTGGCCGTACTGCGCCAAGCGGTACGGGCTCGGCAAGCGGGACCGGGCGCTGTCCGGGCTCACGGACTGGTCGGTGACGCCGGACCGGTGAGCCCGGGGAAGCGGGCCGCCTCGGCCGGTTCGCCGGCGAAGGCGACGGTGCCGCGCCGCAGGACGTACGCGACCGTGGCGGCGCGGCGCAGGGCGGGCGGCAGTGTCTGCTCGGCGACGAGGACGGTGCGCCCGGCGGCCGCGAGGTCGCCGAGCAACGCGTACGTGCGTGCGGTGGCGGCCGGGGACATGCCCTGGGCCGGTTCGTCGAGGAGGAGCAGCCGGGCGGGCCCGGCCAGCGCGCGGGCCACGGCGAGCATCCGCTGCTCGCCGCCGGAGAGGGTGCCCGCGCGGCGGCCGAGCAGCGCGCGCAGCTGCGGGTAGGCCCCCAGGGCCGGACCGACGCCACCGTCCGGCGCGGCGAGTTCCAGCTGCTCGCCGACGGAGAGCGAGCCGAACACGGCGCCGCGCTCGGGCACCAGGGTCAGTCCGCGGCGCGCGCGGGCGTGTGCGGGCAGCCGGGTGATGTCCGTACCGCGCCACATCACCCGCCCGGCGGAGACCGGCACGGTGCCCGCGAGCGCGCGCAGGACCGTGGTGCGGCCGGAACCGTTGCGCCCGAGGAGTACGGTGACGCGGGCGCCGGGTACGGCGAGGTCGATGCCGTGCAGGGCCTCCAGGGAGCCGTAGCGGACGCGGGCCGCGTACAGGGCCGTCTCGATGGTCATGCTGTCGCCGCTGTCGCCGCTGTCGCCGCTGTCGTCGCCGTCCCGGGCCGCCGCGGCCGGCTCCCCGTCCGCTCCGGTCCGTTCACGGCCGCGGCTCCGCCAGGACGCGGCGGGCGGGCCCCCGGGCCACGATCCGGCCCGCCGCCATCGCGTAGACCGTGTCGGCCAGCCCGGCGACCAGGTCGAGGTCGTGCTCGACGACGAGCAGGGCCGTGCCGTCGGCCGCGACGGCGCGCAGCACACCGGCGAGCGTGGCCACCTCGGCGCTGTCCAGGCCCGCGGCGGGCTCGTCCAGCAGCAGGGTGCGCGGGCGGCCGGCGAGGGCGCGCGCCAGCTCGACGCGGCGCAGGGTGCCGGTGTCCAGCCCGGCGACGGGCGCGGCGCGCAGCGGTCCGTCGAGGGAGAGCAGGTCCAGCGCGCGGCCGGTGGCGGCGGCCGGGTCCGGTACGCCGCTCTGCTCGGCGCCGACCCGGACGTTCTCGGCCACGGTCATCCCATCGAACACGGCGAGCTGCTGGAAGGTCCGGGCCAGCCCGAGGCGGGCCCGGACGTGCGCGGGGCGGTGGGTGATGTCCGTCCCGTCCAGCAGCACCCGGCCCGCCGTGGGGTGCAGGGTGCCGCACAGACAGTGGAACAGGGTGCTCTTGCCCGCCCCGTTGGGCCCGATGAGCGCGGTGACCCGGCCCGGTGCCACGGTCAGGTCGACGCCGGCCAGGACGGTGAAGCCGTCGTAACGGGCGTGGAGGGAGCGGGCGGTGAGGCGGCCGGAGGGGGTGGGGCGCTTGACAGTGGCGGGGGAGGAGGGAAGTGCTGGTGCGGGAGGGAGCACTGGGGCGTGGGACGCGGGCGCTTTCGCGGCGGCGGGTCGGCGGGGCTCGGAAACGCCGCCCGGTGCCACCTTCGCCCGTATCCGCGCCCCCAGGGGAGTCAGCCGCGGCTCCGGCGCCCCGGACAGGCGGGCCACGGCCTCGCGCAGGGCGGCGTACGGGCCGCTCGGCAGCCGCCCGGCGAGTACGGCGAGCACACCGATCACCGCGGCCGCCGCGCCGCCTCCGGCCCCCGAGTCCAGGCCGACCAGCAGGACCGCCGCGGCGAGCGCCGCCAGCAGGCTGTCGGCGCCCAGCACGAGGACGGCCGCGAACCACAGCAGGCCGCGCACCGGGTCGTAGGACGCCGGGTCGAAGGCGCGCAGTGCCATGCCGAGCATTCCGCCGCCCAGGGCGGCCAGCGCGGCGCCCACCGTGAAGGCCGCCAGCTTCAGGGCCGGTACGGGCACCCCGGCGGCCGCGGCCCCCGGCTCGTGGTCGCGCATCGCGGCCAGCGCGCGCCCGGTGCGGCCGCGGCGCAGTGCCGCCACCCCGAGCAGCGCGAGGCCGAGCAGGGCCAGTTCGAGGACGTAGTACGCGCGGTCGCCGCTGAAACCGGTGGGGCGGTCGAGGGAGAGCCCGGCGGTGGCGTACGGCTGGGCGAAGACGAACCGGCTGACGGCGACCCCGAAGGCGAGGGTGGCCAGGGCCGTGGCGAGGCCGTGCCGCCGCAGCGCGGGCCAGCCGGTGAGCAGGCCGAGCGGTGCGGTCAGCAGGACGGCCAGCAGCAGGGCGGTCAGCCCGGGGACGGCCGGCAGGCCCGGGAAGCGGCCCGCCGCGAGCAGTGCGGTGAACAGGGCGCCCAGCCCGGCGTACGCGGCCTGCCCCAGGGGATCTGGCCGCCGCGCCCGGTGACGACCACCAAGGAGAGCAGCACCACGGCGAGCGCCGGAACCTGTACGGAGGTGCGCAGGTCGCCGTACGCGAAGCCCAGGGGCAGCAGGAAGAGGATGCCGCAGACCAGCCAGGCACGGCCGTCGTGGTCGGGCAGCCGGACGGTGCGCAGGGCCGGGGCCGTGCCATGGGGCGCGTCCGGCAGGGAGCGGGGGACACCGAGGCCGCGCAGGGCCAGGGCGGCGGCCAGCAGGGCCACGACGAAGAGGTTGGCGCCGACGGCCTGGACGAGGGGTTCCAGACTGCCGCCCGGGTGCAGCCGGGTGAGCTGGCTCTGTGCGACGCCGATCGCCAGGGCCACGGCCACCGCCACCGGCAGGCTGCGCAACCCGGCCGCCACCGCGACGGCCATCACCTCCATGACGAGCAGCGGCAGCCCGTACGGGTCCAGGCGCAGCAGCGGTGCCAGCAGTACACCCGTCAGCCCGGCGGTGAAGGACCCGAAGGCCCAGCCGGCGGCGGCGACCCGGTCGGCGTCGATGCCGCTGAGGACGGCGAGCGGCCGGTTGTCGACGACGGCGCGCAGATCGCGTCCGAAGCGGGTCCGGCGGGTGACGACGGTGACCCCGGCGGCGAGGGTGACGGCCGTGCCGAGCTGCACCCAGGGGTCGTCCGGCAGCAGCGCGGGCGCGTCCGCGCGCGCTCCCGGCCCCCACAGCAGTCCCGCGGCGCCGACCAGCAGGACGAAGACGCCCAGGGAGGCGACCAGGGTGCGGGCCGGACCCGTACCGCGTACGGACAGCGGGCGGAAGACGGCGCGGTCCAGCGCCAGTCCGATGCCGGGCGCGACGAGGAGGAGGGTGACGGCGGCGCCGAGCGGCAGCGGCCAGTTCCAGCCGACCACCAGCTGCCGCAGGACGTAGGCGCACACCATGGCGACGGCGCCGTGCGCGAAGTTCAGCACGCCGGTGGCCCGGTAGGTGACGATCAGTCCGATGCCGGTGAGCGCGGCGGCGCTGCCCACCGCGAGCCCGGCCAGGGTGAGGTCGTACGAGAGTGAGCTCACCGTTCCGGGCCGGGGCGCGGGGCGTCCGGCTCGCAGACGGGGCAGGGGGCCGGAGGGGGCGCGTCCGCTTCCGGCGGTCCGCCGACGGCGGGGCGGGCGTCCGGCCGTCCGGCCACGAGCGGGCAGCCGGGCCGGTGCAGGAGCGTTCCGCCGGGCACGGTGAGGGACAGGCCGGCCTCCGCGTCCCGGCCCTTCCGCGCGGCTGCGGCCTCGCCCGCCACCGCCGCGCTCCCGCCGGCCGCCCGCTCCCCGCCGTCCGCCGCCGTACCCTCCGCCCCGTACGTCACCAGCAGCCCGTACAACTCCTCGACGCGCGCCGCCGCCAGGCCCTGATCGCCCCGCGCCACCAGCACGGCACCCGCGACGATCAGGGCGGCGCCCGGGATCGTGCAGGAGGCCAGGAACGGGATCTGGCGCTCGGCGAACCGCTCGCCGGAGACGCCGTACCAGCCCGCCGCACACAGCACCGCCCCACCCGCAAGCGACGCCCAGCCGCCCCACGGGGCCAGGCGCGCTCCGAACCGTGTTCGCGCGTTGCGCATCACGCCCCCTCGCGGCTTCCGGCGAATGCCTGCACTATGCCCTGTGGGAACAGCACCTAGAAGGCTTGTGCCAGACCGGTCGCGGCCGGTCGCGACGACAGGCGGTGGTGTACATGACGGTCCGTGGGGGGCGTGCACGGCGGGCTCCGGCGCTGGTGGCGGCGGCGGTGCTGCTGGTGACGGCCGGAGCGGCGGGTTGCAGTGACGCCGAGGACGGCGGGCAGCGCGCGCCCAGCGGGGCCTCCTCCGCCCCGGAAGACGGCGGTACGGGAACAGCGACCGCCGGTACGCCGTCCTCCCGTGGCGACGCCCCGGCCGATCCAGCCGCCGCCGAGCAGGAGATCAAGGAGAACTGGCAGAAGTTCTTCGATCCGAAGCTGTCCAACGCGGAGAAGGCGAAGTACCTCCAGAACGGCGAGGAACTCCAGCTGCTGCTGGAGGCGTTCAACGGCGACCAGCGGGGGCAGCAGGTCGCGGCGCGGGTGTCCGACGTACGGTTCACCTCGGCGACCGCGGCCGACGTGACGTACAGCCTCACCCTCAAGGGCGCCACCGCGCTGCCGAACGCCAAGGGCGCCTCCGTGTACCAGGACAAGGTGTGGAAGGTGGCGCTCAAGACCCTGTGCGCGCTGGTGGGCATGAGCGGCAATGCGGACGCGCCGGGCTGCTGAGGCGGCCGGCGCCGCCGCCACGGCGCTGCTGCTCGCGCTGACCGCCGCCTGCGGAAGCAGGCTGCCGGAGAGCGACTTCGAACACCGCGGGGACGCGTCCGCCACCGGCCGGGCGCGGGAGCCGATCGTCGTCGGGATCATCACCAGTACGACGAGCCCGGTGGGCGGCGAGGCGTTCACCGGGCCACGGGACGGCGCGCTGGCGTACTTCGCGGACCTGAACGCGAAGGGCGGCGTCAACGGGCGGCCGGTGCGCGCGGTGACCTGCGACGACGGGGGCAGCGGCGTCGGCAACAACGAGTGCGTGCGCGAACTGCTCACCGAGGGCAAGGTGTTCGCGCTGGTCGCGACCACCGCGCTGGACTACGCGGGCGCGCCCCGGGTCTCCGCGGCGGGCGTGCCCGACGTCGGGGGGCAGCCGGTCGGCGCCGCGTACGACACGTATCCGCATCTGTACGGGATCTACGGCAGCCGGGCGCCACGGGACGGCAGGGCGGCGGGCTGGGACGGGAAGCTGTACGGCGGCACGGAGGTCTACCGCTACTTCAAGCGCGTGCAGCGGGCCCGCACCGCCGCCGTCGTCTCCTACAACCAGGCGGCGTCCGCCGCGTACGCCCGGCTGATCGTGCGCGGTCTGGAGGCCGAGGGGTACGACGTGACCAGCGAGCAGGTCGACTTCGCGCTGCCCAACTTCCCCGCGGTCGCCGCCGGGCTGCGCGACCGGGGCGCCGATCTGGTCTTCGACGCGATGGACACGCACGGCAACGCGCAGCTGTGCGAGGCGATGGACGCGGCGGGCGTCCGGCCGACCGCCAAGGTCACGAACGTACAGAACTGGTCGGACTCGGTCGCCAAGGACTACAAGGACTCGCCGGGCTGCCGCAACGCCCTGTGGGCCACCGGCGCCAGCCGCAACTACGACGATCCGGGGGCGGGCCGGGCGGCGCGGCGGTACGGGACTTCCGTGCCGGGATGGCCCGGCACGCCCAGGACGGACCGCTGTCGCAGTGGCAGCTGGAGGGGTGGGCGGCCGCCATGTGGTTCGCCGACGCGGCGCGCTCCTGCGGGCAGCGGCTCACCCGCGCGTGCGTGGAGCGCTTCGTCGGGCAAGGCGCGCCCTACACCGCCCGTGGCCTGCTGCTTCCCGCCTCGTACCGGCCGCTGTCCGAGCCGCCGGCCACCGACCGGACCTGCCTGTCGGTCGCCCGCTGGCGCGACGCGGCGCGTGGCGGCCGGGGCGGCTGGGTCACCCAGGGCAACATGGACACCACCTGTTTCACCGTCCCCCAGCTTCCGTACCGGCCCTGAGGGCCCGCCCGCCACCACCGGCCCGGCCGGCCGGCCCGAGGGCCCCGGCGGAGCGAGCCGGTGGCTGCACACCTCGTGACGGGACGCCCCGGGACGGCATAACTTGTGGCGTTACAGCACGGCACAGACCCGACGATCAACGGTTCGGGAAAGTTCCTCGACGCCGCTACCGATGTCCTAACTCTTTCGGAACAAGTTGGCCAAAGGCCTCAACCCGGAACCCCGGACCACGGTCCAACCGTTCAACGGGACAGACAGCGGGACTCGTCCGCGGCGACCAAGGGATACGGGGACGGAATACGGGGACGGATGCACAGCTCATTCCTGATTCACCACGCCCACGGCACCGGAGGGGCGGCCCGGACCGGCGCCCGGCGGACGCGACCCCGCCCGGAGCACGGGGCGTACGCAACCAAGGACGCGGCGCAGGCCGCTGTGAGAGGGGTGCGGAGGGTATGAACGCGTCGACGCAACTGCCCGTGACGGGCGCCGGGACGGCCGGTCCCGAAGCCGTCGCTCCCGTGCGGGCCGAGCCAACGGCCCCCGCCGGGCCGGACACCGCGGTCCCCGCCGGTACGGACGCCACGGCCGCCGGCCGCGGCGCCCGCGCGGCGGACAGGGCCGCCCAGCCGCTGCGCGCGGACTGCATAGCCGACTCCGCCGGCGGCCTGACCTTCGACATCACCGCCCCGCAGGGCACCAGGCCGGTCTGGAGCGCGGCGCTCGTCCTCAGTCCGCGCGACGGCGGCGCCGACGAGGAACTGCGGCTGCCCCTCGGGCCGAACGGCTCCGGGTGCCTGCGGGCCGTCCTGCCCAGCACCGTCGCGCTCCCCGAGGGCCGCTGGAACACCTACGCCGACCTCGGCGACGGCCGCGGCCCGCAGCGGCTGCTGCCCGGCGACACCGACCTGGGCCCGCTGGTGGGCCGCCGCCCGCTGGCCGGGATCGGCCGGCTCGGCGTCCGCATCCCGTACGCCACCAGGTCCGGCAGTCTGGCGCTGCGCAGCTGGCTGCGCGGGCAGCACGCCGAGGCCGGGGACGTCCTCGTCGACGCCGGCGGTGTGACGGTGGCGGGCCGCCTCTACGGCGCCGCACTCGGCCCCGGCGCCCGCGCCGAGGCCACGGTCCACCGCGGCGGCCCGGAGACGGCCGGCACGGCCTCCCGCATCACCGTCCCGCTCACCGGCGTCGGCCCCGACTTCGCCTTCACCCTGCCCTCCGCGCGGCTCGCGGAGCGCTGGCAGGGCGGCAGCGAACGCTGGGACCTGTGGCTGCGGGTGGCCGAGGAGGCCGAGCCGGTCCGTATCGCCCGGCTGCTCGACGACGTACCGGAGAAGGCGGAGACCGTCAGCCACCCGGTGCTGTCCGCCGGCTGCCCGTCGGGCCGGCTGCGCATCGGCCCGTCCTACACCCGCGACAACGACCTGACGGTCCGGGTCACGGGCGACGGGCCGGACGGGATGACCGGGACGGGCGGGCCGGACGCGACGCACGGACCGGACACGACGTACGGGCCGGACGGGATGAACGGGACGGACGGAACGGACCCGGCCGGTTCTTGACCGAGTCTCGTCAGACGGCACGCATAACACCGCACGCCGGGGGCACTCGGAGCAGCGGAGGTGCGATACACATGGTTCCTGTCATTCTGGTACTGCTTCTGGCTTTGATCCTGTTCGGCGCGGGTTTCGCGCTCAAGGCACTGTGGTGGGTGGCCGTCGCGGTCCTGGTCGTATGGCTGCTGGGCTTCCTGTTCCGTTCGACGGGCGCGGGCGGTGGTCGCACACGCTGGTACAGGTGGTGACCCGGGAGAGACGCGGACGGTAGCTGTCCGCATGTGCTGCCAGACTGCCCGGCATGGTGGAAACCTCGGCACGACTGCTGCGTCTGCTCTCTCTCTTGCAGGCACACCGCGAGTGGACGGGCGCGGGCCTCGCCGACCGGCTCGGCGTGACCCCGCGCACCGTCCGCCGTGACATCGACCGCCTGCGCGAACTGGGCTATCCCGTCCACTCGGCCCCCGGCACCGCCGGGGGCTATCAACTGGGCGCGGGCGCCGAACTGCCACCGCTGCTCCTCGACGACGAGGAGGCGGTGGCAGTCGCCGTGGGGCTGCGTACCGCGGCGGCCGGCGGCGTCGAAGGCATCGAGGAGACCTCCGTACGGGCCCTGGCCAAGCTGGAACAGGTGCTGCCCCACCGGCTGCGCCGCCGCGTCGGCGCCCTCAACGCCTTCACCGTCCCCATGCTCGGAGCCCCGGGTCCCCGGGTCGACGCCGCCACCCTCACCGAACTGGCCAACGCCTGCCGGGACAGTCAACGGCTGCGCTTCGCCTACGCGAGCCACGACGGTACGGCCGGCCGCCGCACCGTCGAGCCGCACCGGCTGGTGTCCGCGCAGCGCCGCTGGTACCTCGTCGCCTGGGACGTGGACCGCGCCGACTGGCGGACGTTCCGCGCCGACCGCATCACCCCCACCCCGCCGCACGGCCCGCGCTTCACCCCGCGCCCCGGCCCGGCCGCCGACCTCGCCGCGTACGTCTCGCGGGGCGTCTCCACGGACGTCTACGCCCAGCGGGCCACCCTCGTGCTGCACGCCACCGCCGAGGAGGCCGCCCAGCGGATCAGCCCGTCCGCCGGCGTCGTCGAACCGCTCGACGACCACCGCTGCCTGCTGCACACCGGCGCGCACCGCCTGGACGTCCTGGTCGTCCACGCCGTCCTGCTGGGCTTCGACTTCGAGGTGCGCGAGCCGCCGGAGCTGACGGACGCGATACGGGAGGTCAGGGACCGGCTGACCCGGGCGCTGCACCCGGATCCGGCTCGTCCTTCGGAGACGGCCCCGACCTCGGCCCCGACTGCTTCCGCGACGCCTCCGCTTCCTGAGCCTCCCGCGTCTCCCGCGTCTCCCGCGTCTCCGGAGCGTCCGGCGGGCTGAGCCGCGCGATCTCCGGATGGTGCAGATCAAAGGCGGGCGACTCCGAGCGGATGCGGGGAATGGTCAGGAAGTTGTGGCGCGGCGGCGGACAGGAGGTCGCCCACTCCAGGGAGCGGCCGTAGCCCCACGGGTCGTCCACCTCGGCCTTCGTGCCGTACTTCGTCGTCTTCCAGACGTTGTAGAGGAACGGCAGCGTGGACAGGCCGAGCAGGAAGGCGCCGACGGTCGAGAGGGTGTTGAGCGCGGTGAAGCCGTCGGCGGACAGGTAGTCGGCGATCCGGCGCGGCATCCCCTCCACCCCCAGCCAGTGCTGGACGAGGAAGGTGGTGTGGAAGCCGGTGAACAGCGTCCAGAAGTGCACCTTGCCCAGCCGCTCGTCGAGCAGTTTCCCGGTGAACTTCGGCCACCAGAAGTAGAAGCCAGCGAACATCGCGAACACGACCGTGCCGAAGACGACGTAGTGGAAGTGGGCGACGACGAAGTACGTGTCGGTGACGTGGAAGTCCAGCGGCGGCGACGCCAGGATCACCCCGGTCAGCCCGCCGAACAGGAAGCTCACCAGGAACCCGACGGCCCACAGCATCGGTGTCTCGAAGGACAGCGAGCCGCGCCACATCGTGCCGATCCAGTTGAAGAACTTCACCCCCGTCGGCACCGCGATCAGGAACGACATGAACGAGAAGAACGGCAGCAGCACCGCGCCCGTCGCGAACATGTGGTGCGCCCACACCACGAGCGACAGCCCGGTGATCGCCATCGTGGCGCCGATCAGCATCACGTAGCCGAAGATGGGCTTGCGCGAGAAGACCGGGATGATCTCGGTGATGATGCCGAAGAACGGCAGCGCGATGATGTAGACCTCGGGATGCCCGAAGAACCAGAACAGATGCTGCCACAGCAGCGCGCCGCCCCACTCGGCGTCGAAGACCACCGAGCCGAAGCGCCGGTCCGCCTCCAGCGCCAGCAGCGAGGCCGCCAGCACCGGGAAGGCGACCAGCACCAGGATCGAGGTGAACAGCACGTTCCAGGTGAAGACCGGCATCCGGAACATCGTCATGCCCGGCGCGCGCATCCCGATGATGGTGGTGATGAAGTTGACCGAGCCGAGGATGGTGCCGAAGCCGGAGAGCGCCAGCCCCATGATCCACATGTCGGCGCCGATCCCGGGGAGCGGACCATCGAACTGAGCGGGGCGTAGGCGGTCCAGCCGAAGTCCGCGCCGCCGGTCGGCGTCAGCAGACTGCCCAGCACGATCAGGCCGCCGAAGAGGAACAGCCAGTACGCGAGCATGTTCAGCCGCGGGAAGGCCACGTCGGGCGCGCCGATCTGCAACGGCATGATCTCGTTGGCGAAGCCCGCGAAGGCCGGGGTGGCGAACAGCAGCAGCATGATCGTGCCGTGCATCGTGAACGCCTGGTTGAACTCTTCGTTCGTCAGGATCTGGAGCCCGGGGCGGGCCAGTTCGGCGCGCATCAGCAGCGCCAGCAGACCGCCGACGAGGAAGAAGCCGAACGCGGTGATCAGATAGAGATGGCCGATCTTCTTGTGGTCGGTGGTGGTCAGCCAGTCCACCACCACCGCGCCGGGCCGCCGCGCCCGCACCGGCCCCGGGCTCGCCTCCACGGTGTCCGTACCCATCTGCGCCACCTCGTTCGCCAAGAGACACCGGAGCGGCCGGACCCGCCGGCGCGCCCGGGAAATCGGTAAGAGACGTGCTGGACGTGCTCAGGCTCAAGCCATGATGGCCGTCCCGGCCCGGTCGCGCGAGAGGGTGTGCGCAGCCCGGCCGGATCATTGCGGCGGGCCGCGGCGGGCCGCCGGGCGCGGCGCGGGGATTCACTCCCGGGGCATCAGCGGACCCAGCGGGCCGAGGTCGAGGTTGAGTTCGTCCTTCCCGATGCCGTACCGCTCGCACAGCTCGCCCATCCGCCGCTCCAGGAGCATCAGCGTCAGACCGATCCGTTCCTCCTGGTCCTCGGACAGATCGCCCTGGTCCACGCGGCGCAGCGCCTGCCGTTCCATGAGCTGGTGCAGCAGTTCCACCACGGTCAGCACGAGCCGCACCAGGTCGCGCTCCACGGTGTCCTCGTCCAGTTCCACACGCCGGCTCACGGCGCCACCTCCTCCTCGGCTTCCCCGGCTCCTCGGGGCGTCACGGATCCAGCTCCTCGAACGGCGAGGGAACGTTGGCGTTGACCGAGCTGATCAGGGCCCGCAGATCGATCCGTACGAGATCCACCTCGGCGATGCGCAGCGTGAGGTCGCCCACGATCACCGCGCCGCCGCCCAGCAGCCGGTCCAGCAGGTCGACCAGCGCGATCTGCCGCTCGGCCAGTGGATTGTCCGGCTGCGGGCCGGCCACCGGGGACGTCATACCGCACCGGTCCCGGTGTCCCCGCCCGCCTCCGGGGGCTGCGGAGGCTGCGCGAAGGAGTACGGGGCCCACGGTCCGGTCAGCTCGATCCGCAACCCCGGGCTGCGGTCCGCCAGTTCACCGACCAGTCCCGCGAACGCCCCGGCCTGCTCGCGGGGGATCAGATAGGCCCCGTTGAGCACGTTGCGGCCGCTGACCCCGGACAGCCGGGCGTCCTGCGGGCGGTGCAGCCGGCTGCGCTCGGCGAACTTGTCCAGCGCCTCGTGCGCGGCGCGGGCCAGCTCGTCGGCGCGCCGCTGGTTCTGCTCCTGCGCCTGCCGGTGGGCGAGCCGCCGGCGCAGGAAGTCGCGGCCCGAGCCGTCCGCGGCCGCCTCGCGCGCGGAACCGCCCGCGGGAACGGCGGGCTTGGCGGCCCCGGCGTCCTCGACGTACGCCTTGACGCCCCACTCCATCCGGCCGTCCAGGCTCACCAGCGTGCTCAGGAACTCCTCGGCGCGCTGCGCGAGGACCTGTCGGACCCCGCGCGTGTCGCGGTGGACCGTCACCAGGCGCAGCGGCAGCACACAGAACTCCGCGGCCGCGGTGTCCACCACGCTGCGGTGCGCCCGGGCGGTCCGCTCCAGCCACGCCATGTCCTCCAGGTGGGCGCGGAGCGCCTCCTCCTCGAAGTCGGCGGCCGGCACCCGGGAGACCAGGGCGGACAGCGCGCCCTCCGTGACGGCCTCCACGGGTGCGTCCGCGACGCCGAGCAGTCCGTCCGGCGGTCGGCAGCCTGCCCGGGCGACGGCGTAGGTGTACATCAGCCCGGCGCCGTGCGTACTCAAGTGATCTCCTCTCGCGGCTCCTGGTCGCCCTCCAGGGCGGCGATCCGCTCGCGCAGCCGTTCGTTCTCCTGGGCGAGTTCGCGGCGCCGGGCACCGGAGGACAGCGACGGGTCGTCGCGCCACCAGTCGATGCCCATCTCCTCCGCCCGCTCGACCGAGGCCACGATCAGCCGCAGCTTGATCGTGAGCAGCTCGATGTCGAGCAGGTTGATGCGGATGTCCCCGGCGATGACCACGCCCTTGTCCAGGACGCGTTCGAGGATGTCGGCGAGGTTGGCGCCGCCGTTCGAGCCGTACGGGGAGGGGACCTGGGAACTCATCGGGCCGGCTCCGGCTCCCGCTCGTCCTCGGTGTCCTCCGCGTCCTCGGCGTCGGCCGGTTCCTCGTCGTACTCGTCCGCGGCGTCCTCGTCGTCGTACGCGTCCTCGGGCTCGTCGGCGTCGTCCTCGTACTCGTCCGTGGCGTCGTCCTCGTCCTCGGCGGCCGCCTCGGTGTCCGCGTCCTCGTCCTCGGCTTCCGGTTCCCCGGCGTCCTCGTCGTACGCGTCCTCGGCGTCGGGCTCCTCGTCGTCGCCGGACTCCTCCTCGTACGCGTCCTCGGACGGCTTGCCCTCGCCCTCGGTGTCCTGCTCGGCGCGGTCCTGATCCTCGCCCTGCTCGTCGCGCTCCTGTTCCTCGCGCTCGACGGCCTCGTCGTGGCCGACCACGACCTCGCCGTCCCGGATCTCACCGCGCCACTCGCCGGTCGCCTCGCCCCGCATCATCACGAAGCGGCGGAAGTTCTTCAGGTCGAGCCGGGCGCGGCGGCCCTGCGCCCGCCAGATGTTGCCGGTCTTCTCGAACAGGCCCTTGGGGTAGTACTCGATGACCAGCAGGACGCGGGTGAGGCCGGCGGCCAGCTCGTGGAAGGTGACGACGCCCTTGAGCGTGCCCTTGGCGCCCTCCGAGGTCCAGCTGATGCGCTCGTCGGGGAGCTGCTCGGTGGTGTGCGCCTTCCAGCTGCGGGTGGACCAGAAGATCTTGGCGCGCCAGTTGGAGTCGGTGTCGTCCGCGGACTCCACCCCCTGCACCCCCTTGGCGAAGGTGCTGAACTCCTGGAACTGCGTCCACTGGTTGTACGCCTCGCGCACCGGCACGCCGACGTCGACGTCCTCGCTGATCGTGACGAACTTGCCCTTGCCGCCACCGCCCTTGCGCCCGCCGGTGAGCTTCTTGAAGGCGCCCTTGACGGAGTTCTTGGCGGTGTCCTTGACCGCGCCCTTGAGGGTGTCCTTGATCACCGGCCCGATCAGGCTGTCGCTGCGCCCCTCGGCCACGTCCGTGAGCCGGGTGGTGGCCTCGCCGAGCCGCTTGCCGGTGGACACCAGCAGGCGCTGGGCCTGCGCGGCGGCGAACGAGACGGCTTCTTCCTTGAGGCGGTCGACGGCCGGGTTGCCGGCCACGGTGTCCTTGACGGTGGCCATCGGGCCACCGGACTTCGTGTCAGCCACGGTCCTCACCTCCGCTCCGGCGGGTGCCGGCACGGGCCGTCTTCTTCGCGGCCGAGGCGGTCTTCTTCGGCGCGGCGGCCGCCTGCTTCGCGGGCCGCTTGCGCTGGTCCGGCGCGGCCTTGGAGCCGGATCCGGAGCCGGACCTGGCGCCGGACTTGGCGGGGGTCTTCGAGGACCGCGCGCTCTGCTTCTTGGCGGCGCCGCGTCCCTCACCCCCGGACTTGCGCGTACCGCCGCCGCGGCTCTTCGACGCGCTCTCCTCGTCCTCGCCCTCGCCGGAGGCTTCCTCGTCGTGCCGCCCGCCGCCGGTCGCGCCGCGTACGGTGTCCGCGGCCTTGCCGGCGGTCCCGCCGGCGTCCAGCTGGTCGCGCACGTTCAGCGTCCGCTCGTGCAGGCTGTCCGCCAGGGAGTCGAGGCGCTTGGTGACCAGTGCGCCGGTCGCCGCCTTGCCCACACCCTTGAGGTCGCCGCGCAGCTGTTCGCGCAACTCCTTGAGCTGCGGGTTGGCGGCTATCTGGTCGTTGACCAGGGACACCAGTTGCTGCGGGCTCAGATTTAGGCGCTTGCCCAGGACCATGCTGCCGATACCGATGGCGAGCTTGGCCTTCTTGGTGCGGCCGAGCAGATAGCCTCCGGCGACGGCCAGCACCAGTGCCGGCCGGTTCTTCATGTCGGGGATCTCCTCCACGTCAGGTCGCGCTCGTCCGCCGTCCCGTTCACGGCCCGGTCGTCCGGCGCGATGCTTGCTGGGGATCTCGTACTGTCCGGTTCGGTGATGTCCAGGTGGTGCGGGGATGCCGCTCCGGGGAGCGGCGCGGGGGCCGGGGCGGCCCGGAAGTCCTTCCTCACGCCCCGGCCTGCCGTCGCCGCAGTTCTTCCAGTCGGTCCAGCAGCGCGTCCTCGCGCCGGTCGAACTCGGCCTCGTCGATCTGTCCGCTGTCCAGCTGCTCCGCCAGTTCCCGCAGTTCGCGCTGGACCACGGCCGGGTCGTAGTACTGCCGCTCGGCCTCGGTGAGGACCTGCCGCAGCACCCAGCCGGTGCCCCGTACGGGGGCGGCCGGGAGCAGCAGCAGTTCCTTGATCAGGCCCATCGGTCACTCCGCGGCGGCGGACTCTAGCGGGCGGACGAAGCTGTACGGCGGGAGCGGCCCGTTGACCAGCAGCTCCAGGTGCGGATGGTCGGCGCCGAGCCGGTCGGCGGCGTCCAGGAACGCGGCCGCGTCCTCGCGCCGCATCAGGAACGACAGGTTGACCAGCCAGCCGGAGCCCTCGGGCCCGGGGCAGGACTGCTCCGCCTTCGGAACCAGCGCCGCCTCCACGGTGTGCGCGTCGGCGACCTCGCGGGCCCGTACGGCGTTGGCGACCAGCTCGCCGAGCCGCAGCTTCTGCTGGTACGCGCCGCCGCCGGAGGCCTGGTTGGCCTCGTTGAGGGCGCGGATCTCCGGCTCCTCCGTCAGTACCCGCCGCAGGACGTCCTCTTCGCGGTGGGCGGCCTTGACGTTGTACTCCACCCGCCCGTTGAGGTCGTCCAGCTGCGCCTTGTAGTGCTCGGCGTGCTCGGTGAGGACGGCCTGGACCGCCTCGTCGTCGTCGGAGAGCGAGCCGAAGCGCAGCGGCAGTACCGCTCCGTCCGCCCCGGCCTCGGTCAGCACGTGCTGGTGGGCGAGCAGGTCGCGGCGCTTGGGCCGCAGCTTGTCGGGGCAGTCGCTGACGATCGCGGCCAGGTCGCCCTGGCGGACGATGCGGACCGGGCGCGGCGGGTCGCCGATGCCCAGGATCTCCTGCTCGGGCTTCGGGTGGTCGGCGCGGGCGATGCCGTAGACGTACGTGCTCACTCGCTCTCCTCCTTCTTACGGGAGGTGGTGCGCCGCGGCCTGCGCTGCGGTTCGCCTTCGCTCTCGGCCTTCTCGCGTCCCGAGCCGATCGCATCGGCGAAGGTCTCGGCCGCGCCGGAGAGCGCGCCCTTGGACTTGCCCTTGGCGCCGGACTCGGTGACCTGGCCGACGACGTCGGGCAGGCCGGGGCTCTTGTTGGCGCCGGTCTCCAGGTCGAGGCGGTTGCAGGCCTCGGCGAAACGCAGGTAGGTGTCGACGCTGGCCACCACCACACGGACATCGATCTTGAGAATCTCGATACCGACCAGTGAGACGCGGACGAACGCGTCGATCACCAGGCCGCGGTCGAGGATCAGCTCCAGTACGTCGTAGAGGCCACTGGTGCCGCCCCCGCCCCCGGACTGCTGTTGTGCCGGGACAACGGTCATGACTGTGGTCTTCCTCTCGCACGCTCGTAGCGGCTGACGCGCCGGTAGCCCGTGAGCATGCCGTCCGGGTCGAGCGAGACCTCGTACAACGCCATGAGGCTCATCGTCTCGGGGACCCGGGCGAGCTCCAGTACCTCGGTCTCCAGGACCCAGCCGTCCTCGGTCTTCTCGAACCGGGACACGGTCTCGGGGTTCAGTCCGGTCAGCTCGGCGAGCTGTTCCCGGGCCGACCGCAGGAGTTCGGGTGTGCTGGGGCGGGCGGACGCCGCTCGTCGGTTGTTGCTCTTGTCCGGTGTGTTCGCTGTGTTGTCTCCCATGGGCTCCTCGGCATCAGCGAGTACCGCACGGTGGGGGAGTCAAACCCGCCGACCGGCACGGATGCTCGCGAAATATGCTGCGGCGGCGTGCCGTCGGCGCATTTCCGGGATGTCGGACACCGTGAAAAGGAAGGAATAAACGGCTGCTGACGGGGAATTAATTCCGGCCGCTCCGGGAGGGGTCGAAGGCGGCCGCCGACAGGCGATCAAGGCTGAAATCAGACCGCCCTCGATTCCCACCCGGTTGGTGCAGTGCCCGGCTCGTACGGGTGACGGAATCGAAGGCAAACACGCGCTGTCATGCTGTGACAGAAGTGTGACCAAGGGAGGACCGGACGGGTACGCGCGTATGGCACCCCGGCCCTTCCACCTGCTGCGCGGTACGCCTACGGTGACTGTCATGGCACCCGTACCGAACTCCCCTTTCGAGCCCGACGACGACCCCGAGAGCTATGTCGGGCTGGCGCAGCAGGCTGCCGAGGAACGCGCCCGCGCACACGGCTGGACCACGGTCCGTTCGCTCGCGCCGGGCGCGATCATCACCATGGAGTACCTGGGCGGCCGCCTGAACTTCGAGGTCAAGGACGGCTCCGTGACCCGCAGCTGGAAGGGCTGAGCGGCCGGCGGCGGACCCGGACAAGGCGACGGCCCCGGCGCTCGGAAGGAGCGGCCGGGGCCGTCGGCCACGCGGGGAGAGGCTGTGCGTACCGTCCCCGCGGGTCCCCTGGCGGTCAGTTGCCGCCGGTGCGGCCGCGGACCGGTGCCGGGGCCAGCGGCGCGGTGCGCGGCGCGCGGTCCGCGTGCGGCGGGCGCCGGCTGCCGGTCGGGGTGACCGGGGTGCGCTCCGAGCGGACCGTGTGCGGCCGCGGCGGGTGGTGCGGGCGGCTGTCCGCGGTACGGGTGGCGGCGCCCGGCCTGGCGGCGCCCATCGCGTCCCGGACCAGCACCTCTTCCTCGGGCGCCGGCCGCGGCGCGGACAGGCCGGTATGGGCGTGTGCCGGGGCGAGCGGCGCGGGCGCCGGCAGCCAGCGGGTGCGCAGCCGCAGCCACAGGGCGGTCAGCCGGGACTCGGCCCACTCCACCCCGGGCTCGAACCAGGGCAGCGCGAGCAGCACCAGCAGTCCGGCGGCCCAGCCCAGCAGCACATCGCTGACCCAGTGGGTACCGAGGTAGACGGTGGTCATGCCCACGCCCAGCGCACCGAGCGCGGCGATCACCGAGAGTGCGCGGCGGCGCAGCGGAGTGGTCGCCAGGTAGGCCAGGACGCCCCAGGTGACGACGGCGTTGGCGGTGTGTCCCGAAGGAAATATATCGCCGCCCAGCCACATCTCGTTGGCGCCGATGGTGGTCGCGTAGTGCGGGCCGAGCCGGCCCATGCCGAGCTTGGCGGCGCCCGCGGTGATGTTGAGCAGCAGCAGCGAGGTGCCGAGCACCAGCAGCGGGTGGAGGTTCTTGGTCCGCCAGCAGCGCCAGCCCAGCCAGGCCGCGACGGCCACCGCGGTGGGGCCGCGCTGGCCCAGGACCACGAAGTAGTCGAGGAAGGCGTGGATCTCCGGCCACTGCTTGTACGGCCGGAAGAGCATGGCCTGCCAGTCGAAGGTGACCAGCCATGAGGTGGCGAGCACACCGGCCACGATCGCCACGTACACCGCGAGCGTGCCCCCGAACAGCCACCAGCGGGTCCGGGTCATGCGTGACGGCGGGCGGTCGGGCGGGTGCTCCTCCATCTGGTCGAGCTTGTCATCGGTACGCACTCAATCGACGTTACCGCGTGTGATGTCGGCGCTTGGTCAAACTGTGAGCTTTGTAATGACGATGTGATGTGCAACCTGTCTCAAACGCGACTTTGGCCAGGGGATTTCGGAAGGAATTCAACGGCCGTCGGATTGCGTCCGGCGGGGGCGTCGAAGGGGGCCGCGAGCGGCTTCTTTCCAATTCACCGGCGAAGTTTATCGCCGATTCGCGCGGGTGTCGCGGTCCGTTTCCCCGGAGCGGCGCGTACGGAAGGGAATCCTCCGTTCACGGCGGGCCCGAACCGTTCAGCCAGAACGCCCCGTACACCGCCGACCCCGCGCTGACCAGGGCCAACACGGTCCAGGCCGCCGCCGGACGCCATCGTGCCAGCCCGGCGGCGAGCGGCAGCAGCAACGGATAGGCGGGCATCATCAGGCGCGGCTTGGAGCCGAAGTACCCCTTGGCCGTCAGCGCCAGCAGCAGGACGACGCCGCCGTAGACGAGCAGCGGCAGCGGCTGCCCCCGGCGCGCGCCCAGTACGTACAGCCAGACCACCAGGGCGACACCGGCCAGCAGCCCGAGGCCCGCCGGAAAGCCGAGGTCCCACAGGAACGAGGCGAAGGCCACGCCGCCGTCGAAACCGTTGCCCCAGCCGCCCTGGACGTCCAGATAGGCGGTGAGCCCGCCTTCCCGGGCGCCCACCCAGAGGAAATAGCCGCACCAGCCGAGCGGCGCCAGCAGCACGCCCAGCAGCATCCGCCGGTGCCGGCGCAGACGCGGCCCGCCGCCCGGCCCGGCAACCGCTCCGCCGTCCGCCGGCCCGCCACCTGTCGGCCCGCCGCCCGGCGCGCGGTCCCGCCACAGCGTCACCGCCGCGGTGATCCACACCGCCGCGACCACCGCGGCCCCCACCGGCCGGGTCAGTCCCGCCAGCGAGGCCAGCACCCCCGCGGCCACCCACCGCCCGGTCAGCACGCAGTACACCCCCACGCGGCGAGCGCGGTGAACAGTGACTCCGAGTACGCCATCGACTGCACGATCCCCACCGGCAGCGCCGCCCACAGCGCCGCCAGCGCGACACCGGCCCGCGGCCCGTGCAGTCGCTCGCCGGTCAGGTACAGCGCCCAGGCGGCGGCGAGCGACGCGAGCCAGGACACCGCCAGCCCGGCGTCGGCGGCGGACAGCGACGTCACCGCGGACAGCCCCCGCTCCAGCCACGGCAGCAGCGGGAAGAACGCCAGGTTCGAGTGCACGTCCCCGTTGGCCAGCTGGACGCTGTAGCCGTACCCCTGCTCGGCGACCCGGGTGTACCAGAGCGAGTCCCAGCGGGCGGTGAGCAGCGGGTGCCAGCTCTTGCCGTGCGCGGCGGACCAGGCCGCCAGCACGACGAGCCCCAGCGCCCGGATCGCGGCGTACACCAGCAGGGCGGGGGCGGCCCGGCGCAGCGCGGAGGGCAGCCGAGCCGTCCGGCCGGGGCCGCTCCGCTCCGGGCCGCGGAAGGGGGCAAGATCGTTCATCCGGCCGATTATCCCGTGGCCGGAGTCCGCGGCCCGTCAACGGGTATGGGAACCGCCGGGCCCTGCGACGAGCGTCTCATCATGGGGTGAGCCACGCGTCATGTCACGCGACTCGCGTAGTCTGACGTCTCAACTCGCCCGTCCGCCGGTTCCGCCGGAGCGCCTCCCGCGCCCCGGCTCGCGGCCGCGAGAGCATGACAGGAGGTACGCGAATGTCCGGGACGACCACGTCCGGCAGCGAGCGGACGGCGGGTGTTCCCCGGCATGGAGGTGGCGGCGCCAACCGCTGGACCGTTCTGGTCGTGCTCTGCGTCAGCCTGCTGTTCGTCGCGCTGGACACCACCATCCTGTACGTGGCGGTGCCGTCGGTCACCGAGGACCTGCGTCCCGGGCCGGTGGAACTGCTGTGGATCGTGGACATCTATCCGCTGATCGCGGCGTCCCTGCTCATCCTCTTCGGCACGCTCGGCGACAGGGTGGGCCGCCGCCGCATCCTGCTCATGGGGTACGGCCTGTTCGGCGCGGCCTCGGCCGCCGCCGCGCTGGCCCCCAACCCGCAGACGCTGATGATCGCCCGGGCCCTGCTCGGCATCGGCGGCGCGATGATCATGCCGGCCACGCTGTCGATCCTGCGCCAGGTCTTCCCCGACCGGCGCGAGCGGGCGGTCGCCATCGGGGTGTGGAGCGCGGTGGCCGCCGTCGGCGCCGCGGTCGGACCGGTCCTCGGCGGCTTCCTCGTCGAGAACTTCTGGTGGGGCTCGGTCTTCCTCATCAACATCCCGATGATGGCGGTCATGGCCCTGATAGGACGCTGGCTGCTGCCGGAGTCCCGGGGCGAGCGCAACGGGCCCTGGGACACCCTCGGCGCCGTCGTCGCGGCGCTCGGCGTGCTCGGTGTCGTCCTCGGCGTCAAGCGCATCGGCAGCGGCGAGACCCTGCTCGGCCCGACCACGCTGGGCTCCATGCTCGTCGGTGTCCTGCTGCTGATCGTCTTCGTACGGCGCCAGCGCAAGCGCGAGCATCCGCTCATCGACATGCGGCTGTTCGCCCGCCCCGCCTTCGGCACCTCGGTGGGCTGCATCGTGCTGGCGATGCTCGCCCTCGTCGGGCTCCAGCTGATAGCCGTGCAGTACCTCCAGCTCGTCCTCGGCCTGAGCCCGCTGGAGACCGGGCTGCGGATGCTGCCGCTGGTCTTCGCCGCGATGGCCGCCGGGCTCACCGGCTCGAAGGTCTTGCAGGCCGTCGGGCCGCGGGTGATGGTCTCGCTGGGCTTCGTGCTCACCGCGGCCGCGGTGCTCTGCCTGACCGCGATGGACGAGACGGACCGGCCCTGGCTGCTCGTCCTCGGCTTCGTGCTGCTCGGCTTCGGCTTCCAGAGCACGCTCTTCGGCGCCTACGAGTCGATGCTCAGCGAGGCCCCCGCCGACCAGGCGGGCGGCGCGGCGGCCATCGGCGAGACCTCCTACCAGCTCGGCGCCGGCATCGGCGTGGCCCTGCTCGGCAGCGTCATGAACGCCGCCTACGCACCGGGGCTGGCCCACGTGGACGGCGTTCCGGAGCGGGCGTCCGCCTCGGCCGCGCACTCGCTGGGGGAGGCGTACAAGGTCGCCTCCTCGCTCGGGGGCAAGGCTCAGGGGGTGCTGCGTGACGTCGCGCAGGCCTCCTTCGTCCACGGGCTGCACGTCACGCTCGTCGCCAGCGCCGTGCTGCTGCTGGTCGGCGCGGCGATCGCGCTGCGACTGCCGCGGCGGGCCGCGGACTCGGGGGACCGGACCGACAGCGACGGGACGCACTGCGGCCAGGAGCCGGCGCGCGCGAACACCGGACGGTAGCGGGGATCAAGGGAGCGGGGACTGCCGCGGCGCGGGGAGTACGGCGCTGAGCGGGGGTTTCGCGCACGAGGCGGGACATTCGGGCGGAGGTGACGCCCACGGCGGGGGCTCTTGCCGCCGTGCCGTGGCCGCCCGTAACGTCGGACCCGGATAACTAACACCGCTAGTTTTTGTGCGCGCGCAGCTACCGGAGGCCCCGCCATGTCCGCATCCCCGACCCCGAAGCTCCCGCCCTTCGACGCGGAAGACCCGCTGGGCCTCGACGACCTGCTCTCCGACGAGGACCGGGCGGTACGCGCCACCGTCCGCCAGTGGGCCGGCGACCGGGTCCTGCCGCACATCGCCGAGTGGTACGAGCAGGGCGAACTGCCCGGCATCCGCGACCTGGCACGCGAACTGGGCTCCCTCGGCGCCCTCGGCATGGCACTGACCGGCTACGGTTGCGCGGGCGCCTCGCACGTCCAGTACGGCCTGGCCTGCCTGGAACTGGAGGCGGCCGACTCGGGTATCCGCTCGCTGGTCTCCGTCCAGGGCTCGCTCGCCATGTACGCGATCCGGCGCTTCGGCTCCGAGGAGCAGAAGCAGCGCTGGCTGCCGGACATGGCGTCCGGCGAGACCATCGGCTGCTTCGGCCTGACCGAGCCGGACCACGGCTCCGACCCCGGCGACATGCGCACGTACGCCAAGCGGGACGGCGGCGACTGGGTGCTCACCGGCCGCAAGATGTGGATCACCAACGGGTCGGTGGCCGGCGTCGCGGTGGTCTGGGCGCAGACCGACGACGGCATCCGCGGCTTCCTCGTCCCGGCCGGCACCCCCGGCTTCAGCGCGCCCGAGATCCGGCACAAGTGGTCGCTGCGTGCCTCGGTCACCAGCGAACTGGTCCTGGACGAGGTACGGCTGCCGGCCGACGCGATGCTCCCCGACGCCAAGGGGCTGGGCGGCCCGCTGCGCTGCCTGGGCCACGCCCGGTACGGCATCGTGTGGGGCGCGATGGGCGCCGCGCGCGCCAGTTTCGAGGCCGCGCTGGAGTACTCCCGTACCCGCGAGCAGTTCGGCAGGCCCATCGGCGGCTTCCAGCTCACCCAGGCCAAGCTGGCCGACATGGCGGTGGAACTGCACAAGGGCATCCTGCTCGCCCACCATCTGGGGCGGCGCTTCGACGCGGGGCGGCTGCGGCCGGAACAGATCAGCTTCGGCAAGCTCAACAACGTACGGGAGGCGATCGACATCTGCCGTACGGCCCGGACGGTCCTCGGCGCGAACGGGATCTCGCTGGAGTACCCCGTCATGCGGCATGCGACGAACCTGGAATCGGTGCTCACCTACGAGGGCACCGTCGAGATGCACCAGCTCGTGCTGGGCAAGGCGCTCACCGGACTCGACGCGTTCCGCTGAGCGGAGCCGGCCGGTGGCCGGGGGCGTCGGCCGCCCCGGCCACCGGCCGGAACGACGGACCGGCCCCCGCTCTCAGCTCTGGTTGAAGAAGCCGCCCTCGGGGCGGCGCCGGCCGGGCTCACCGCTGAGGATGCGGTAGTCGGCCGGGGTGAGCAGGAAGACGCGCGTGGCGACCCGCTCGATGGAGCCGCGGAGCCCGAAGGTCAGCCCGGCCGCGAAGTCCACCACGCGCTTGGCGTCGGAGGAGTCCATCGCGGTCAGGTTGACGATGACGGGGATGCCGTCCCGGAACAGCTCCCCGATGCCGCGGGCGTCCCCGAAGCCCTCCGGGGTGACGGTGGCGATGCGGGTGCCCTGGTCCTGGGCGCTCTCGTCGGTGACCTGGACGCGCGGGTCGGTCACCCAGGGGCTGTTCCCGGTGCTGCCGGGCTCGGACCCCTCGGCGTAGTCGTCGTCGTAGTAGCGCTCGTCATCGTTGTCGTCGACGAGGCCCAGCCAGGCGCTTGCCTTGCGTACCGATCCCATTGACGCCTCCTCTCACCCGCGGTCTGTGTGTCCGCACCTCTATCGTCGTCCATGATGCGGATGCTCTGCCAAGTGGATAGCCGCCGCACGGGGGTTCGTGACACATCTGGTGCAAAGAGGGTGGCATGGCGTCAGAACAGGGAAGAGTCGCGGGAACTGACCGTGTGAAGGCTGTCACATCGAGTGTCGGAACGTCCAGTGGCCGACCGGTACCCGATCGTTCTTGCATCCAAACCGGACGGAATGCGAACCGCCCATGTGCGGGCGGTGTCCCGTTCCACCCCGTACGGGGGTCAGGTGAACCCGGCCGGCCGCAGGTACGAGGCGCGGCGTTGACCCGGGGCCGCGCCGGCGGCCCGGCAGCGCGACTGCCGAACTTTGTCGACAATGCGTTACCGGGGCCGGACGGGGCAGGCGTGGAGCGAGGGTGAGGCGTGGAACGTCAGGCAAGGGCGGAGCTACGAGGGGAGGGGTGCGCCGGCGGGGCGCGGAGGTGTGAAGGCGCGGCGGACGGGAGGAGAAGCCGCGAAGGGCCCGGCCGGAACGGCGTCGGGCGGGCAGCGGGTCAGCTCAACAGGACGCCGACCACACACGACCGAAGTCGATGTGGTCGCGGGTGACCAGCCACTGCCGTGAGTCCATGCGGCCAAGTGGAACAGGCATCCGGTTTCCCGTCAACCATGACGTGCCCCGCTGCCCACAGTCCGGACAGCCTTGACAGCGGGGCGTCCCGGGCACATAGCCTCAAGGATCGGACGTGCTGAGGGGCGCGGTCCGGTGGCGGCCTCCGGGCCCGTGTGTGAAGACGCCCAACTCCCAGTGGGATCACTGCGTCCACGGAGCCTTCACGCATGTCTGCGACCGACAACGCGCCGCACCCCGCGCCGCCCCCGCGGCCCCTCCACCCCCGTCCCGCACCCCGGACCGTACCCGGACCCACGCCCCGGACCGCCCCGCCGTCGTCCTCGTCGGCGCGGGCCCGCGCGGCACCGGGCTGATCGAGCGCATCGCCGCCAACACCCCCGAGCTGTACGGCGACACACCCCTGGACCTGCACCTGGTCGACCCGTACCCGCCGGGCGGCGGGCGCGTCTGGCGCCGCGACCAGTCCCCGCTGCTGTGGATGAACTCGACGGCCGAGGACGTCACCATGTTCACCGACGCGTCCGTCGAGCTGCGGGGACCGGTACGCCCCGGGCCCTCGCTCGCCGAGTGGGCCGCCCGGGTGCGCGCGGGCGAGCTCTCCGTACCGGGCGAACTGGCCGCGTCGGTACGCGCGTTAGGGCCGCGGGGCTTCGCCGGACGGCAGGTGCAGAGCGCCTACCTGGAGTGGGTGTACGAGCAGGCGGTGGCCGCGCTGCCGCCGGGCATCGCGGTGCACGAGCACCGCTGCCGCGCGGTGCGGGTCACGGGCCCGCGCGGCGGCCGGCAGCAGGTGTGGCTGGAGGACAGCCCTACCCCGCTCGCCGCCGACCTCGTCGTCCTCACCCTCGGCCACCTCGACGCCCAGCCGTCGCCGGAACAGCGGACCCTGGCCGCCTTCGCCGCGCGCCACCACCTGACCTACCTGCCCTCCGACTTCACGGCGGACTCCGGCCTGGACGCCCTGGCCCCCGGCGAGCCGGTGCTCGTGCGCGGTTTCGGACTCGCCTTCGTCGATCTGATGGTGCTGCTCACCGAAGGGCGCGGCGGCACGTACGAGGCCGGGCCGGACGGGGAGTCGGTGTACCGGCCGTCGGGGAAGGAGCCGGTCCTGTACGTCGGGTCGCGGCGCGGCGTCCCGTACCACTCCAAGATCGGCTACACCTTGCGGGGCGAACGGCCGCCGCTGCCGCGCTTCTTCGGCCCCGCGCAGGTGGACGACCTGCTCGCCCGGCCCGGCGGCTACGACTTCCGGCGCGACGTCTGGCCGCTCATCGCCAAGGAGCTGGGCCACGCCCACTACCACCGGCTGTTCACCGCGCACCCGGAGCGGGTCCGCGGCGACCGGGCCGCCTTCGAGGAGCGGTACGCGGCCGCCGGACCGCTCGGCCCGGAACTGCGCGCGCTGGTCGCCGCCGCAGTCCCCGACCCCGCCGACCACCTCGACCTGGACGCCCTCGACCGGCCTCTGGAAGGCGTCCGCTTTTCCGGCGCGGACGCCTTCCAGGACGGCCTGCGTGCCTGCATCGAAACCGACCTCGCCCGGAGGCACGACCCCGCCCACAGCCCCGACCTGGCCGTCTTCCTCGCCCTGCTGTCGGTGTACGGGCAGCTGGTACGGCTCGGCGACCACGGCCCGTGGTGGCACGGCTTCTTCAGCCACCTCGCCTCCGGGCCGCCCGGCCCCCGCCTGCGGCAGTTGCTCGCGCTGTCCCGCGCCGGAGTGGTGCGCTTCCTCGGCGCCGGCACCACCGTCACCGCGGACCCGGAGCGCGGCGTGTTCTCGGCCGCGAGCGAAAGCGTGCCGGGCGTACGGGTCGAGGCCCGGGCGCTGGTGGAGGCGCGGCTCCCGCAGCCCACCGTGACGGACACGAAGGACGCCCTGCTGCGCGGCTTGTACGACGACGGGGCCGCCGCCACCGGCAGCGGCCTGCTCGCCGTCGACCCGGGTGACGGCCGGGTGCTGGACCGCGCCGGACAGCCGCACCCGCGCCGCTTCGCGCTCGGCCCGCACACCGACGCCCGCGCCTCAGGCGCCTTCGCCCGGCCCCGTACCAACGCGCCCGCCTTCCGGCAGAACGACGCCACAGCCCGCGCCCTGCTGCGCTTCCTGCGCGCACACGCCGTACCGGAGCCGGCCCGGTGCCCACCCGGCTGAGCAGCACCACGGCAGCCGCCACCCCACGTGCACAGCGACGAAAGGCCGTCCCATGCCCCAGCCCTCCTGCTCCCTGCGCCCCCTGCACCTCGCCTTCGCGCTCGACGGGCCGCCCCGCCGGGCCCGCCGCGCCCCCGAGGTCTACGACCCGGAGCACTACGTCCGCCTGGCCCGGCTCGCCGAGCGCGGCACCCTGGACTTCGTCACCCTCGGCGACTCCTTCGCCCGGCCGGGCCCGGACGCGCTCGCCGTCCTCGCCCGGGTCGCGCCGCGCACCGGCCGCGTCGGCCTGGTCCCGGCCGTCACCACCACCCACACCGAGCCGTTCCACGTCTCGACCGCCGTGAACACCCTGGACTGGGTCAGCCGCGGCCGGGCGGGCTGGACGGTGGAGGTGTCCGGCACCCCGGCCGAGGCCCGCCTCTTCGGCCGCCGGGACGCCGCGCCCGCCGACGCGCTGTGGCGGGAGGCCGGCGAGGTCGCCGACGTGGCCGCCCGGCTGTGGGACAGCTGGGAGGACGACGCGGAGATCCGCGACACCGCGACGGGCCGGTTCGTCGACCGCGACAAGCTCCACCACGTCGACTTCCGCGGCGCCTCCTTCTCCGTACGCGGGCCGTCCATCACCCCCAGACCGCCGCAGGGCCGCCCGGTCGTCGCCGTCGACGCCACCGCCCGGCCCGCGCGGCAGGTGGCCGCGGCGCACGCGGACGTCGCGTTCGTCCGGGCGGAGGACCCCGCCACGGCGACCGCCGCCCGCGCCGACCTGCGCGAGCGCGCCCGCGCGCTGGGCCGCGACCCGGACCGGCTGCTGGTCCTCGCCTCGCTGCCGGTCGAGCTGTACTGCTCCGGTGACGCCGTCGGGCTCGCCGACCTGCTCGGCGACTGGCACGCGGACGGCGCGGGCGACGGCTTCCACCTGCGGCCCGCCGACCCCGCGCGCGACCTCGCGCTGCTCGTCGACGGCACCGTGCCGGTGCTCCAGCACCGCTGCCTGCTCCGCCGCTTCTACCCGGGCGCGACGCTGCGCGAGCACCTCGGCCTGCCGCGCCCGGCCAACCGTTACGCCTCGGCCCGGAAGGTCTCCTCGTGACCAGGTCCAGCACATCGACGCGTACGGCGCCCACGCCCGCGGCGCCGGCTCCGGCCGCCGCGCCCGGCCTCCGGCGCATGCACCTGGCGGCCCACTTCCCCGGCGTCAACAACACCACCGTCTGGGCCGACCCGGGGCCGGCTCGCAGATCGACTTCGCCTCGTTCGAACACCTCGCCCGTACCGCCGAGCGCGGCCGCTTCGACTTCTTCTTCCTGGCCGAGGGGCTGCGGCTGCGCGAGCACAAGGGCCGTATCCACGACCTGGACGTACTGGGCCGCCCGGAGTCGATCACCGTACTGAACGCGCTGGCGGCCGTCACCGACCGGCTGGGCCTGGCCGCCACCGTCAACACCACCTTCAACGAGCCCTACGAACTCGCCCGGCGGCTGGCCACCCTGGACCACCTCAGCGCGGGCCGCGCCGCCTGGAACGTGGTCACCACCTCCGACGCGTTCACCGGCGAGAACTTCCGCCGCGGCGGGTACCTCGACCACGCCGACCGCTACACCCGGGCCGCCGAGTTCGTCGCCACCGCCCGCGAACTGTGGGACTCCTGGACGGCGGGAGGGTGCCGCGGCCGGTCGCCCACCAAGGCCCGCACTTCCGCGTCCGGGGCGCCTTCACCCTCCCGCGCAGCCCGCAGGGCCACCCCGTCGTCATCCAGGCGGGCGACTCCGCCGAGGGCCGCGCCTTCGCCGCCGCCACCGCCGACATCGTCTTCACCGGCTGGGGGCCCGGGGGCCGTCCCCCGGGTAGATGCGGCACCCGGCACAGCACGCTCGCGACAGGCCAGGAGTTCTACGCCGACGTCAAGGGCCGGCTGGCCGCCCACGGCCGGACCGCCGATTCCCTGAAGATCATGCCCGGTGTCACCTTCGTCCTGGGCGACACCGCGGCCGACGCCCAGGAACGGGCCGCCGTGATCCGACGGCAGCAGGTCTCCCCGCAGAACGCGCTGCTGGCCCTCGAACAGGTCTGGGGCGTGGACCTGTCCGGGTACGACCCGGACGGGCCACTGCCGGACATCGACCCGGACCCCGGCTCCCAGCTCGCCCAGGGCCGCGTCAGGATCGCCGACCCGAAAGCGGTCGCCGACCGCTGGCGGGCGCTGTCCGAGGCCAAGGGCCTGTCCATCCGGGAGACCGTGATCGAGACGACCGGACGGCAGTCCTTCGTCGGCACGCCCGCCGCCGTCGCCGAGGAGATGACCGCCTACGTGGCGGCCCGCGCCGCGGACGGCTTCATCCTCGTACCGCACCTGACCCCCGGCGGCCTGGACGACTTCGTCGACCGGGTGGTGCCGCTGCTCCAGGAGCGCGGCGTCCTGCGGACGGAATACGCGGGCACGACCCTGCGCTCTCACTTGGGGCTGCCGGATCCGGTACGTCCCGTAGGGAAGGACTGACCGTATGAGCACCACGAGCAGCACCGGAACCCAGGCCGAACAGCACTGGCAGACCTGGCACGAGCGGCGCGCCGCCGAGATCGCCCTCCCGTACGGCCCGCTCGCCCTGACCGCCACACACTGGCTCGCCGGCTTCCCCGACGGCCACCTCGACGGCGTACCGGGCCACTGGAGCGCGGGCGGCGACGCGGTGCTCCTGCGCGCGGCCGCCGCCGACGGACTGACCGTCGACGGGGCGCCGCTGGACGGCACCGTACGGCTCGGCGCGGACGGCGCCCCCGCGACCGCCCGGGTGGCGCACGACGGCCGGCGGCTGCCGGTGCTGCGCCGCGACGGGGAGTGGGCCGTACGGATCTTCGACCCCGGCTCCGCGGCCCGGCGCACCTTCGGCGGCATCGACGTCTTCCCCTACGACGAGCGCTGGGTACGGCCCGGACTGTTCCGGCCGTACGGCGCGGCACGCACGGTCCAGGTGCCCAACGCCGACGGGCGGGAGCGGGGCCTGGGGCTCGCCGGTGAACTGGCCTTCACCCTCGACGGCGACGAGCACACCCTCCAGGTCGCGGTCGAGGCCGACGGCACCCTGTGGGCCGTCCTCGCCGACGCCACCAGCGGCACGGACAGCTACCGCTTCCGCTTCCTGCGGACGCCGGCCCCCGCAGCCGACGGCACCGTGCCGGTGGACCTCAACCGCACCCTGCTGCCGCCCTGCGCCTTCGCCGACCACTTCGTCTGCCCCTTCCCGCCGCCCGGCAACACCCTGCCCTTCGCCCTGCGTGCGGGGGAGCGGAACCGCATCATGCGCTGAACCGTCGAACCTCCGACCGAGGGGTCAACCACCGTCCCGGCAGCGAGAGTTGAGGCTGCCGGGACGTGTGTGCGTACGGGCTCGACGCTGCTGTGGCGTGTGTGCGTACGGGCTTCGGGCGGGCGTCCGAAAGGCACCCTTGCGCGGGCGGTCCCCGCCCTCGAAACTCCCGAGCAGCGCTGTCCGGGGCACGCACCACAGGGACGTGCGGAGTCCCGCGGGCCCACCGGGCAGCGTCATGCGGACCTGCCCACCGGCAGGTCTTCCGATCCCCTCGGAGGCAGCAGTGAGGTTCGAGCGCACCACCCCCGGAGCGGCATCGCGAGACGCGGGCGGCTGATCGCCCTCGCGTCCGGGCTGGCCGCGATCGGCGCCATGACCCTGCCGACCGCCCACGCGGGCGAACCCGCCCCGCCCACCACGTTCAGCGCGTCCCAGCTCGCCGCCGTGAGCGACTCCGTACGCTCCGCGGACGTCGCGGGCACCGCCTGGGTCGTCGACCCGAAGACCAACAAGGTCGTCGTCCAGGCCGACAGCCGGGTCACCCAGGCCCAGCTCGACACGATCAAGCAGGCCGCGGGCGCCAACGCCGGTGCGCTGAAGGTGGAGCGCATACCCGGCGTGCTGCGCAAGCTGATCTCCGGCGGCGACGCCATCTACGCGACCAGCTGGCGCTGCTCCTCGGCTTCAACGTCAAGAAGGGCAGCACGTACTACTTCTTGACGGCCGGACACTGCACCGACGGCAACCCGCCCTGGTACACCAACTCCTCGCACAGCACGAGCATCGGCCCCACCGCCGGCTCCAGCTTCCCGGTCAACGACTACGGGCTGGTCCGGTACAGCAACACCAGTGTGCCGCACGAGGGCACGGTCGGCGGCCAGGACATCACCAAGGCCGGCGACGCGACCGTCGGCCAGAACGTCACCCGCCGCGGCTCCACCACCGGCACCCGCACCGGCAAGGTCACCGGCCTGAACGCCACCGTCAACTACGGCAACGGCGACGTCGTCTACGGCATGATCAAGACCACCGTGTGCGCCGAGCCCGGCGACAGCGGCGGCCCCCTGTACGCCGGGAGCACCGCGCTCGGCCTGACCTCCGGCGGCAGCGGCAACTGCTCCTCCGGCGGCACCACGTACTTCCAGCCGGTCACCGAAGCGATCAGCGCGTACGGGGTCAGCATCTACTGACGCCCAGGGCCGTCCGGGCCCGGCGTACCGCGCCCGGACGGCCCCCGCACACCACCCTGCTCCACGCAGCCGGCAGCACCCGGGCCCCCGTCCGCACCCGCGGGCGGGGGCCCTTCGCCGGCGGCGTGCGGGCAAGGCCGACGCGCACCCTCGACCGTTCCCGGGGCCGGTCATACCGTGGTGAGGACGCACTGACCCGGACACGGGCGCATACGGCAGGGGGCCGTGATGGTCGAGGAACTGGTGACGGCCGGGATCGCGCTGGCCTCGGCGGGCGCGGTGTACGTGGCGGCGGCGGCGCGGGTGGTCAAACAGTACGAACGGGGCGTCGTCCTGCGGCTGGGCAGACTGACGTCGGTCCCGCGCGAGCCGGGCTTCACCATGATCGTCCCGGGTGTCGACCGGATGCGTAAGGTCAACATGCAGATCGTCACGATGCCGGTGCCCGCCCAGGAGGGCATCACCCACGACAACGTGACGGTCCGGGTGGACGCGGTGGTCTACTTCAAGGTCGTGGACGCCGCCGACGCGGTGATCAAGGTCGAGGACTACCGCTTCGCGGTCTCCCAGGTCGCCCAGACCTCGCTGCGCTCCATCATCGGCAAGAGTGACCTCGACGACCTGCTCTCCAACCGGGAGAAGCTCAACCAGGGGCTGGAAGTGATGATCGACAGCCCGGCGCTGGGCTGGGGTGTGCAGATCGACCGGGTGGAGATCAAGGACGTGTCGCTGCCGGAGACCATGAAGCGGTCGATGGCCCGCCAGGCGGAGGCCACCCGCGACCGGCGGGCCCGGGTCATCAACGCGGACGCCGAACTCCAGGCGTCCAAGAAGCTGGCCGAGGCGGCCCAGGCGATGTCCGACCAGCCCGCCGCGCTGCAACTGCGGCTTCTGCAGACGGTGGTGGCGGTCGCCGCCGAGAAGAACTCCACGCTCGTGCTGCCGTTCCCGGTGGAGCTGCTGCGCTTCCTGGAGCGCTCCGGGCTCCAGGCGCAGGCCCAGACGGAGGCGTACGAGCGGCGGGGGGCGGCGGCCGCGCCGCCGTCCGCGCCCCGATCGGCCCCGCCGTCCGCGCCTCAATCCGCTCCGCCGTCCGTCCCGCCGTCCGTCCCGCTGTCCGGAACCGCGCCGGATGCCGAAGCGGCGGCCGCGCTGGAGGAGTTGCCGGAGGCGGAGCAGCTCCCCTGACGCGGGAGCGGCGGTTCCCGGGGGCGGAAATACTGTCCTGGTGTGCGAAAGAAGTCCCTCGCTGGGCTGAATCTCCTGTACGGCGTTCCGGCGCCGGTGGGTGAAGACCGGCCTGGAACATCGGTTTTCGGACAGGTGTAGACCGCACCCGAGGCCCGTTTCCGTCCACTCCAAAGTGTCCGTTTGGTGTCCGCACAGGGAAACGACGTGCGCGGATATCGGAACGCGGGACGAACGACCGGTCGGGCGCGTTCCGTTCTCCAGACCGGATCTCGTTCTTGTGCGCGAGCCCCGTTAATCGGAATACTCGAATCGCGCATTGGCATGGACGCGACTTCCTGCGGCAGGCTGCGCAGGCGACTCCCGTTCCGTGTCTGTTCCTCAACACCCTCCGGGCCCGCGGCCCCCACACACCGCGGCCCATCCCCCCACGGAAGGCTTTGAGTTGAAGCACCGACGGAATACTCAGCGGCGCGCAGTCCTGGCCGGCGCGGGCGCGCTGGCCCTCGCGGCCACCGCGACGCTCACCCTGGCCAACGCCAACGCGGCGGACGGACCGGCCGCCAAGCAGCTGACGCCCGCCGCGGCCACCGCGCTCGCGTCCCAGCTCAGCGGCCACGCGGCCGGTTCGTACTACGACGCGGCGGCGAAGAAGCTGGTCGTCAACGTCACCGACCGGGCGGCGGCCGACGCGGTACGGGCCAAGGGCGCCGAGGCCAGAATGGTCCGGCACAGCCTCGCCCAGCTCGACGCGGCCCGGCAGACGCTCAAGCAGCGGGCCACCATCCCCGGCACCGCCTGGGCGATGGACCCGCGGACCAACAAGGTCGTCGTCACCGCCGACCGCACGGTCTCGGGCGCGAAGCTCGACAAACTGAACCAGGTCGTCAAGAGCCTGGGCAGCAAGGCCACGCTCCAGCGCAGCAAGAGCGAGTTCACCCCGTTCATCGCCGGCGGTGACGCGATCTGGGGAGCAGCTCCCGCTGCTCGCTCGGTTTCAACGTCACCAAGGGCGGCCAGCCCTACTTCCTGACCGCCGGGCACTGCGGCAACGCCGTCAAGTCGTGGTCGGACAAGCAGGGCGGCCAGGAGATCGCGAGCACCGAGGACTCCAAGTTCCCGGGCAGTGACTACGCCATCGCCAAGTACACCGCGGACATCGCGCACCCGAGCGAGGTGAACACCTACGGCGGCAGCCCGCAGAAGATCACCAAGGCCGCCGAGGCGACCGTCGGCCAGAAGGTCACGCGCAGCGGCAGCACCACCCAGGTGCACGACGGCACGGTCAAGGCGCTCAACGCGAGCGTCAACTACCAGGAGGGGACGGTCGAAGGGCTGATCCAGACCGACGTCTGCGCCGAGCCCGGCGACAGCGGCGGCGCGCTGTACGACGGTGACGCCGCGGTGGGTCTGACCTCGGGCGGCAGCGGCAACTGCTCCTCGGGCGGCGAGACCTACTTCCAGCCGGTCCCGGCGGCCCTGAAGGCGGTCGGCGCGGAGATCGGCTGACGCGGGCCGGCCGTGACACCGGCCGGCCGTGAGGCCGATGTGCTGAGTGCGGCCATTCCGTAGTGGAACGTCTCCCGGCGGCAATTGCCGCCGGGAGACGTTTGCCGTTTTCCGGCGTTGCGTACGGCCGGCATGGCGCGGCGTCGGAGCCGGCAGTCCAGCGGTCGGCAAAAGATTAGGAAAGGAGGCTGTGTAAATACTGCCGGGCCGGTGGATGCCGACCGGGCGGCGCACGGCGCCCGGTGGCATGGCTTCCGGTGGCGACGAGCCCTTGCTTCCAGGGAATCGTTTCCATGACGTTATACGAGCCGTTGAAATGTTGACGGGAATGTCATGTGACCCGCCCATTCGAAGGAGTGTGAGGCACCTCTCAAGGGAGTCGCTTTCTTGGAGAGGGGTCGCCAAATGTCCGGTATGGGAGTGTTTCACCGGCGCGGTGCGTGACGACTTCAGGAAGTCGGGAGTCCTTTGCGGAATTACCCTTCCGGCTTTTCCCGTTCGGCGGTCGGAACGGATTTGCCAAGCCCGTCGCGGCTGGCTCTAATGATGCATCAGCCCCGTGGCCGAAATGAATCCGGCGAGCAGCCGGAGAGCCGCGCGCCGTGCCGTTCCGGCGGGCGGTGCGAGGGCTTCCGCGCTGCCGTCCCGTGGAGGGGCGGGGCGGCAGCGCGGTGCGCGGGCCGCGCGCGGAGCAACGGCGGCGGCCGGCCCCCGGGCATCCGTGAAGATGCCCGGGGGCCGGCCGGTGGTGCGGCGGCGAGGAGGCGGCCGCACCGTTCAGCGGGTCATCGCTCGACCGGAGCCGTCAGAACTCGAAGACCAGACCCTTGCCGCCCTCCATCGCGCAGGGGTTGGCGAAGGTGTGCTCGTAGGCGACGCGGCGGCCCTGCCAGACACCGTTCGCGGTGACCGTGACGGGGTTCCACTCCTTGGTGCACATACGGTCCGCGGCGGACTTGGTGATCGCGTCGAAGTCGCCGTTCACGGTGCGCAGCTGGGCGCAGGCGGCACGCGCCGTCGGGTGCGTGCCGGTTCCGGACGAGCTACAGCTCAGCGACACCGCGCGCTGGATGGAGGCCGTAGCGGCGGTGTCCCCGTACCCCACGGTGAGGACCAACTCCGAGGGTGCGTACAGGCTCTTCGGCGTCGCGGGCTGCGCCTGGGCCGTGGTGGCCAGGCCGCCGAGCACGAGCGCCGCGCCGAGCGCGATCCCCCAGTGATGTACCGCATTTTCGAACTCTCCTTCGGTTGTCGTCTCGAATGCCGGACAGTGAGGAGTCTGGCCGAGGCGCATCAGGAAAGCACATCGGTCGGTGACTTTCAGTCGTTGGTTGAAAGCGCTGTGTGCTGGCGTGAAGTGACGCGACGGGCGTTTCGGTACGTGATGTGTGCTATGCCGCGCGGTCAGCGGGAACATCGGGGGTGCGGGGTTCCGGCCGGGGCGGGTGTGCGGCGAAAAGCGGCCAACTCCCGTTGTTCGTGGGGGTGCAGGGAGCTCGTGGGGGTTCGTCGCTAATGGCCGAAGTGCGGCTGCCGACGGAGCGTGTCGGGGGAGTGGCGGGGCGTGAGAAGGCGTCGGCCCGGCGCGCGAGGGGGCGTCCGCGCCCACGGGGCGCACCGCCGCTCGCACTGCCGTTCGCGCCGCTGCCCGTACGGCTGGGCCGCGGAAGCGCGCATACCGCCTGACCGGCTCATCTACAGTTTCTCGGGACGGTCCGCCACCTGGTGACACAAGAAGGAATTGACACATATGCCGACCGAGACGTTCGAGTTCCAGGTAGAAGCACGCCAGCTCCTGCAGATGATGATCCACTCGATCTACTCGAACAAGGACGTTTTTCTGCGCGAGCTGATCTCCAACGCCTCCGACGCGCTGGACAAGCTGCGCCTCGAAGCGCTGCGCGACGAGTCGCTCGACGCCGATGTCTCCGACCTGCACATCGCCATCGAGACCGATGGTGAGGCCCGGACGCTGACCGTCCGCGACAACGGCATCGGTATGTCGCACGACGAGGTGGTCCAGCTCATCGGGACGATCGCCAACTCCGGCACCGCGAAGTTCCTCCAGGAACTGAAGCAGGCCAAGGACGCGGCCACCGCGGAGGGGCTGATCGGCCAGTTCGGCGTCGGCTTCTACGCCGCGTTCATGGTGGCCGACGAGGTCACGCTGGTCACCCGCCCCGCCGGACAGAGCGAGGGCACCCGCTGGTCGTCGACCGGCGAGGGCACGTACACCGTCGAGCCGGTCCAGGACGCGCCGCAGGGCACCGCGGTCACCCTGCGGCTCAAGCCGGTCGACCAGGAGGACCAGCTCTTCGACTACACCTCCCGCTGGAAGATCAGGGAGATCGTCAAGCGCTACTCCGACTTCATCACCTGGCCGGTCCGGATGGCCCCCGAGGCCCCGGCCGAGGACAAGGAGGGGGACGCCGAGGACGGCAAGGCCCCCGAGCCCGAGACGCTCAACTCGATGAAGGCGCTGTGGGCGCGCTCCCGGGACGAGGTGAGCGACGAGGAGTACCACGAGCTGTACAAGCACATCAGCCACGACTGGTCCGACCCGCTCGAAACGCTCCGGATGCAGGCGGAGGGCACGTTCGAGTACCAGGCGCTGCTGTTCCTGCCGTCCCGCGCGCCGCAGGACCTCTTCGCGCGCGAACACCGGCGCGGAGTGCAGCTCTACGTCAAGCGCGTCTTCATCATGGACCACTGCGAAGCGCTGCTGCCCGAGTACCTGCGCTTCGTCAAGGGTGTCGTCGACGCGCAGGACCTCTCGCTCAACGTCTCCCGCGAGATCCTCCAGCAGGACCGCCAGATCCAGCTCATGCACCGCCGGCTGGTGAAGAAGGTGCTGTCCACCGTCAAGGAGATGATGGCGCAGCGCCCGGAGAACTACGCCACGTTCTGGGGCGAGTTCGGCCGGGTCGTCAAGGAGGGCCTGCTCAGCGACCACGAGAACCGCGACGCCATCCTGCGCATCGCCTCGTTCCCCACCACCCACGACCAGGAGAAGCCGGCCACCCTCCAGCAGTACGTCGAGCGCATGAAGGAGGGCCAGGAGCACATCTACTTCATGACCGGCGAGTCCCGTACCGCCATCGAGAACTCGCCGCACATGGAGGCCTTCCGGGACAAGGGCTACGAGGTGCTGCTGCTGACCGACCCGGTCGACGAGGTGTGGGTCGAGACCGTCCCCGAGTTCGACGGCAAGGAGCTGCGGTCGATCGCCAAGGGTGAGGCGGACCTCGCGAAGGAGGAGTCCGAGGAGGACAAGGCCGAGCGCGAGAAGCGGCAGGAGGACTTCGCCGGGCTGCTGTCCTGGATGACGGAGCGGCTCGGCGAGGAGGTCAAGGAGGTACGGCTGTCCTCCCGGCTGACCGTCTCCCCGGCCTGCGTCGTCTCGGACACCGACGACGTGACCCCGGCGCTGCGGAACATGTACCGCGCCATGGGCCAGGAACTGCCCGAGGCCAAGCGCATCCTGGAACTCAACCCGGGCCACCCGCTGGTCGAGGGGCTGCGCAAGGCCCACGCCGAGCGCCCCGACGACGCGGACCTCGCCGGGACGGCCGAGCTGCTGCACGGCATGGCGCTGCTCGCCGAGGGCGGGGAGCTGAGCGACCCGGCGCGCTTCACCAAGCTGGTGGCGGAGCGGCTGGAGCGCGCGCTGTAGGCGCTGGGGCGGGGCTCGTTCCGTAAGAGCCCGTGGCCAAGGCTGCCGCCGGGTCCTTCAAGGGCCCGGCGGCAGTGTCATGCCCGGCGCCGGTGGCAGGTCCGACACCGGTCCAGCCCGGACAGGCCGGCCGTCAGCGCGCGCATCCCCCGCACCACCAGCTCGGCAGGGTCGTCCGCCTGCCCTTCCGGGGTTTCGTCCGCCGCCCATGTCTCCACCGCGACCCGCATCGCGGTGTTCGCGGCCGCCGCCGCGAGCCGTACCTCCGCCGGTCCGCCGTCCGTCAGCCCGGCGAGGACGGGGATCAGCGCCTCCTCGGAGTCGTGGTGCACCCGGTGCCAGACCGAGCGCAGCGCCGGATCGTCCCGCATCACCCGCAGCAGCCCGCGCGTCCACCGCAGCGCCTCGGCGGCCCGCTCGTCGGACGGCGTCAGCGCCTGCCGCGCCGCTTGCTCCAGCACGTCCCGTACGCACCGGCCGTCCGCCTCCGCCGCGAGCCGGCGCAGGTCGGCGAGCCACTGCCGTACGCCGACGGCCAGCAGCGGTGCGACCGCGTCCTCCTTGGCGCGAAAGTACCGGTAGAAGGTGCGCAGGGCGACGCCCGCGGACCGGGCGATGTCGTCGGCGGTGACGGCGCTGCCGCGCTCGGCGAACAGGGCCGCCGCGGCGCGGGCGATCTCCAGCTGGGTCTCCGCCTTGCGCCGCTCGGTCAGGGAGGGGGCGGCGGGCGGCAGGGGAGCGGGGGCCGGTGCGGTGGGGCGCGGTGCGGTGGGCATGGGGTGAGCTTACGTCGTCCGTACGCCGAACTGGCATGCCGCGCTGATGTGGCACATCGTGCCACCTAGGCGTACGGTGCCGGTGTCGTCCGCGGCGGACGCGGACACCGAAGGCAGGAGAGAGCCACATGGAGCGCTTCGACGGACGCCGCGTCCTGATCACCGGAGCCGGGTCGGGCATCGGACAGGCCACCGTCCACCGGGTCCTGGCCGAAGGCGGCCGGGTGGTGGCCGCCGACATCAGCGAGGCGGGACTGAAGGCCACCGCGGAGCGGGCCGCGGCCGACGGTCACGCCGGCCGGCTGAGCACCGCGGTCCTGGACATCGCGGACGAGGCCGCGGCGCGCGCGGGCGTCGCCGCCGCCGTCGGGGAACTGGGCGGACTGGACGTCCTGGTCAACGCGGCGGGCATCCTGCGCGCCTCGCACACCCACGAGACCAGCCTGGACGCCTTCAACCGGATCATCGCGGTCAACCTGACCGGCACCTTCCTGATGATCCGCGAGGCACTGCCCGCGCTGCTGCGCGGCCGGGCGCCGGTGGTGGTCAACTTCAGCTCCACCTCCGCCGCGTTCGCGCACCCGTACATGGCGGCGTACGCGGCCAGCAAGGGCGGCATCCAGTCCATGACCCACGCCATCGCGAGCGAGTACGCCAAGCAGGGGCTGCGCGCGGTGTGTGTGGCGCCGGGTTCGGTGCGGTCCGGCATGACCGACGACCCGGGCCTGCCGGCGGACGCCGACATGAGCCTGTTCGGAAAGCTGCTGCCGGCCATCGGCGAGGGCTTCGCGCCCCCGGAGACGGTCGCGGGCGTCATCGCGATGCTGGCCTCCGAGGACGGCGCGTTCATCACCGGTACGGAGATACGTATCGACGGCGGTACGCACATGTGAGGCGTGCCTGAAGGCCCTGGTCCCACCTGCTGGAACGAGGGCCTTCGCAAGCAGCCCCTTCTCGGGCAGGGGCCGGCTCAGAACCGCTTACCTGCACCGCTCCCACTTCAGGGTGTGAATCCGCTCCTGTTCCAGTGCGCGGTTCATGTGCCGGGTGAGTTCGGCGATCCGCCCCTGGCTCGGACGCGGCTGGCCCATTTCGCAGCCTATTGCTTCCTCGAAGTCGGCCGCCTCGACGGCGTGGGCGCGTGCGAGTCGCAGGTACTCCACGCACTGGGCACTGGCGGCCTGTGCGGGAGCGGCGACGGTGACCGTCCCTCCCGCGATCACCATGGTCGACAGAGCCGCGGCCAGCAGAGTTCGGCCAGCATGAGGCATATCGGAAAACCCACTCGTGTGAACCGGCAAACGGGAAGCGGTGGGCGGGCCGGCCCGCCCACCGTGCCGGCACTCTGCTCATCGGTAAGGGTGTGCCCACCTCTCTGTGCGGGATCAGGCCAGGTCACCGGGTGATTTGGCGCGGCAGCGTCCTTGCCGTACCGCCGTCACTGCCGCACCTCGCTGCGGTTGATCACCGTCCGGCCCTTGGTGAGGGCGGAGAAGGCCAGTGTCAGGACGGTGCCGGCGACGGCCCACGCGGAGAGCACCAGCAGGGGGCCGGTCACCGCGTTGCCGTGGAAGTACGCGATGGAGCGGGCCACCCAGGTGCCCGCGCCCGGCGGCAGCGCGGGGCCGATCGCCCGCCAGAAGTCCGGCAGCAGGGGGTACGGGTAGGCGCCGCCCGCGCTGGGGTTGCCGGCGATCACCACCACGAGGATGGTCAGGCCGATGCCGATGATCCCGGCGATCGCCTGGAAGGCGAAGGTGGTGGCGCCCACCGCGAACACGATCAGCGCGCCCAGGCCCCACAGTCCGTACAGGCTGCCGGGCATGGCTCCCAGGACGGGGCCGATGACGACGGCGCCGGCCAGGCCGGTGAGGATCGAGTAGACGGCGAGGGCGCCCAGCCGGACGACCGCCCGCTTGAGGTTGACGGGGCGGGCGCCGAAGCTGATCGCGAGGATCGCGGCGCACAGGTAGCCGCCCACGCACCAGCCGACCACCAGGTAGAACGAGGACAGGCCGCGGGTGTCGTCCTTGTCGGCGGGGGCGATGTCCTGGACCTGGACGGTGCGCTTCTGGGCCTTCTCGGCCTGGGTGACGACCTGTTCGACGGCCTGGGAGAGCGAGGCTCCGGAACCACTGGCCACCAGCAGCTTGTCGGTGGTGCCGCGCGGGTCGATGATCAGCGCGCCGTCGATGTCCCGTTCCTTGATCTGCCGTGCCGCGTCCGCCTCGGAGGAGGCCGCACGGGGGCGAGCGGGGAGCCCGGCAGCTTGTCGAGCCGTTCGACGAGCTGTCCGCTCATCTGCTGGGGTGCGACGACCGCGAGCGGTACGTCCTTGGGCTTCGGGGAGTGGAAGGCGCCCGCGTACGACGCGATGAACAGGGCCGTCAGGGCCAGTACGCCGATCATCAGCAGAGCGGCCCGCCCGGAGATCGCGTCCTTCACCTCCCCGAGGAAGCTCCTGTCCCGGGTGTCCTGGTCCCGGGTGTCCTGGTCCCGGATCCCGCGGGTGCCGTCGTCCGCCGTGGCCATGCGCCGCTCCCTCGCCCTGTCGTGCCGAGCAGGTCTTCCGTGCTCGGGCAGGTCTTTCGTTCTCAGGCCTTTTGCCCCATATCTTCCGTCCCATTACGGATCTTCGCAGGCCGGGCGGGCTGATCGGGGCGGCGGAGCGTCCGGAGCGGACGGAGACGGGTGCTGTTCGAATTTCGTACGGTTGTTCGAGAAAAGAGTTATGGTGGAACCGCGACGGGGGACGCAGCAACGGTCAGGGGGTGTACGAGCGGCAGGAGGCGCGGATGCCACGGTTCACGCATCTGCACACCGCCTCGGGGTTCTCCCTGCGGTACGGCGCCGCCCACCCGGAGCGGCTCGCCGAGCGCGCCGCCGAACGCGGCATGGACGCCCTCGCGCTGACCGACAGGGACGGCCTCGCCGGAGCCGTCCGCTTCGCCAAGGCCGCGGCCTCGGCCGGTGTCCGCCCGCTGTTCGGCACCGAACTGGCGGTGGCCGCGCCCGAGAGCAGCCCTACGGTGCCGGGCGCCGCCCCGGGGACGGCCCGGCGGCGCGTCCCGGTGCGCGGCGGCGCCTTCATCGACGAGTCGGCGGCCCGCGCCGTCTTCCTCGCCCGGGACGGCGCCGCCGGCTGGGCCATGCTCTGCCGCCTGGTCTCGGCCGCGCACGCCGCCACCCTGCCGGGCGATTCCACCCGGCCCGTACTGACCTGGGCCGCGCTCACCGAAGCGGTGCGCGCCGGAGCGCCGGACGCGGTCACCGTCCTGCTCGGCCCGGACTCCGAGCCCGGCCGCGCGCTGGCCGCCGGGCGCCCCGACCGCGCCGCCCGGCTCCTCGCCCCCTGGCGCGAGCTGTTCGGTGACGCGCTGCGCCTGGAGGTCGTCGACCACGGCCGTACCGGCACCGGCCCCGGCTCGCTGCGCCTGGCCGCCCGCACCCTCGGCTTCGCCGTCGAACACGGCGTCCGGGCCGTCCTGACCAACGCCGTCCGCTACGCCGACCCCGGCCAGGGCCCGGTCGCCGACGTCCTGGACTCCGCCCGCCGCCTGATGCCGGTGGACCGGCACCGCCCGGAGGCCCGGGACAGCGGCGAGCGGTGGCTCAAGGACGCGAACGCGATGGCCCGCGCCGCCAAGCGGATCGCCGAGGCGGCCGGACTCGGGCGCGCCACCGCGCGACGGCTGCTGGAGATGACCGAGGAGACGGCCGCGCGGTGCCGGGTCGACCCGGAGGACGACATCGGTCTGGGCACCGTGCACTTTCCCGAACCGCGCCTGGTCGGTGCCGCGCGCCGCACCGCCGGACGGGTGCTGCGTTCACGCTGCGCCGCCGGAATGGTGCTGCGCGGCTACGACCGGCGCCGCGAGTACTGGGAGCGGATGGACCACGAACTGGACATCATCGAACACCACGGCTTCGCCTCGTACTTCCTGACCGTCGCCCAGGTCGTCGAGGACACTAGGGGCCTGGGCATCCGGGTCACCGCGCGCGGCTCCGGCGCGGGCTCGCTGGTCAACCACCTGCTGGGCATCGCGCACGCCGACCCGGTCGAACAGCGGCTGCTGATGGAACGCTTCCTGTCCAAGCGCCGCGCGGTGCTGCCCGACATCGACATCGACGTGGAGTCCGCGCGCCGTCTGGAGGTCTACCGCGCGATCTTCGACCGGTTCGGCACCGAGCGGGTCGCCACCGTCGCCATGCCCGAGACCTACCGGGTCCGGCACGCCGTACGGGACGTCGGCGCCGCCCTGGGCATGGACCCGGCCGAGGTGGACCGGCTGGCCAAGGCCTTCCCGCACATCCGGGCGCGCGACGCCCGCGCGGCCCTCGCCGAGCTGCCGGAGCTGCGCGGCGTGGAAGCGGACCGGTACGGGCCGATGTGGGACCTGGTCGAGGCGCTGGACGCGCTGCCGCGCGGTATCGCCATGCACCCGTGCGGGGTGCTGCTCTCGGACGCCTCGCTGCTGGACCGCACCCCCGTCGTACCGACCCGCGGCGAGATCCCGCACCGCGACGGCGGGGGCGGCTCCCCGCTGCCGATGTCGCAGTTCGACAAGGAGGACGTGGAGGAGATGGGGCTGCTCAAGCTGGACGTGCTGGGCGTACGGATGCAGTCCGCGATGGCGCACGCGACCGCCGAGATCGGGCGGGTCACCGGCCGCGGCGTCGACCTCGACGACCCGGCGCAGGTACCGCCCGGCGACCCCGCCACGTACGGCCTGATCCGCTCCACCGAGACGCTCGGCTGCTTCCAGATCGAGTCGCCGGGCCAGCGCGACCTGGTCGGCCGGCTCCAGCCCGCCACCTTCCACGACCTGGTGGTCGACATCTCGCTGTTCCGCCCCGGGCCGGTCTCGGCCGACATGGTGCGGCCCTTCATCGAGGCCCGGCACGGCCGCCGGCCCGTCCGCTACCCGCACCCGGACCTGGAGGAGCCGCTGCGCGAGACCTACGGCGTGGTCGTCTTCCACGAGCAGATCATCGAGATCCTGCGGATCATGACCGGCTGCGACCGGGGCGAGGCGGACGAGAAGCGGCGCGCGTTGTCCAAGCCGGAGGTTCAGGGGCAGGTGCGCGCCTGGTTCGTGGAGCGGACCGGGCGGCGGGGGTACACCCCCGAGGTGATCGAGCGCACCTGGGAGATCGTCGAGGCGTTCGGTTCGTACGGCTTCTGCAAGGCACACGCGGTCGCCTTCGCGGTGCCGACGTACCAGTCCGCCTGGCTCAAGGCGCACCACCCGGCGGCCTTCTACGCCGGGCTGCTCACCCACGACCCGGGGATGTACCCGAAGCGGCTGCTGCTGGCGGACGCGCGGCGGCGCGGGGTGCCGGTGCTGCCGTTGGACGTGAACCGGTCGGCGGCCGTCCATCGAATCGAACTGGTGTCCGGTGGTGTGGGCGCGGGCGCGGGCGCGGGGGACGGGGGCGGCCCGGCGGCCAGGCCCGGAGAGGGGCCGCCCCCGCGGTCTGGGGGTTGCGGCTCGCCCTCGCCGACGTGCACGGCATGAGCGAGGCCGAGGCCCGGCGCATCGAGGACGGGCAGCCCTACTCCTCGCTGCCCGACCTGTGGCGGCGCGCCCGCCCCAGCCGCCCGGTGGCCGAACGCCTCGCCCGCGTGGGCGCGCTGGACGCCTTCGGCGCCAACCGGCGCGACCTGCTGCTGCACCTGGCCGAACTGCACGGCCAGCAGCGGGGCGTGGCCGCGGGGCAGCTGCCCCTGGACGCGGGGGACGGCGCCGCCGCGCCCGTCGAGGCGGTCGAACCGGCCGGGCTGCCCGACCTGACCGACGTCGAGAAGCTCAGCGCCGAGCTGGGCGTCCTCGGCATGGACACCACCCGGCACCTGATGAGCGACCACCGGGAGTTCCTCGCGGAGCTGGGGGCGCTGCCCGCCAAGCGGCTGGGCGACGCCGAGCACGGGGAGACGGTGCTGGTCGCCGGGGCCAAGGCGGCCACCCAGACCCCGCCGATCCGCTCAGGACGCCGGGTCATCTTCACCACCCTCGACGACAGCACGGGCCTGGTCGACTGCGCCTTCTTCGACGATTCGCACGAGAGGTGCGCGCACACCGTCTTCCACTCCTGGCTGCTGCTCGTACGCGGTACGGTCCAGCGGCGCGGGCCGCGCAGCTTCAGCGTGGTCGGCGCCGCCGCCTGGAACCTCGCCGAACTGGCCGAACTGCGCCGCGAGGGCGGCCTGGAGGCGGTCACCGCGCGCCTCGCGGAAGAGGGCCGGCCGACGGCGGAGCCGGCCGGTCCGGTGGACGGCGGGACAGCGGGTGGCGGGCCGCTGGAGGGCGGGCCGATGGGTGGCGGACCGGTGGGCGGCGGCGGGGTGCCGCGCCGGGTGCACAGCGAACCGGGCCGTGCGGGTTCGGCGGCGGCCGAGGCGACATGGGCGGCGGACCGGGCTCCGGCACCGGCCGCCGCGTCCGGGGCCGGAGCGGACCCGGCGGCCGCGCCGGCCGGTCGCACCATCCGGCTGGAGACCGGCTACGAACTGCACCCCTGGGCCGATCTCCGCCCGGCGGGCGAAGGCGCCGCCACCGGACGCAAGCTGTGGCACGCCAGCCCGGGGAGCGCGGGATGACCGGCGGAAGCGGAACGCCCGCCGGGGCCGGCGCCCCCGCCGAGATGCTGTACGTACGGTTCCGCGCCGCCGGGGACGGGGCCGGGGACAGGGGCCGGGACGCTCCGCTGGACGAGGAGACGTACGGTCATCTCCTGCGGCTGCTCGGCCAGTTCACGCCCGTGATCGAGGCGCTGCCGCCGGACGCCGCGCTGGCCGACGTACGGGGAGCGCTGCGCTACTTCGAACGGGACGCCGCGGGCATCGCCGAGCTGATCCGGCTGCGGGCGCTGGCCTGGTACGGCGTGCGGTGCACCATCGGTGTCGCCGGGAACCCGCTGCTCGCGCGGATGGCGGCGCAGGGCGCCGCGCCCGGCGAGGTGCGCCGGGTCCCCGGGGACGCCGTCGCGGACTTCCTCGACCGCAAACCGGCCGCCGCCCTGCACGGTGTCGGGCCGGCGACCGCGCGCGCCCTGTGCGCGTACGGGCTGGACAGCGTCGGGCGGATCGCCGCCGCGCCGCCCGCCACCCTCCAGCGCATCCTCGGCGCGAAGACCGGCCGGGCGGTGTACGACAAGGCCCGCGGCATCGACCCGAGCCCGGTCACCCCGAACGCCGCAGCGCGCTCCATGGGCGCCGAACACTGCTTCGCGCACGACGAACTGGACCCGGACCGGCGGCGGCGCGCGCTGCTCTCGCTCGCGGACGACCTCGGCGCCCGGCTGCGCGGCAGCGCCCGTGCGGCCCGCGCGCTCACCCTCACCGTCCGCTACGCCGACCGCTCCACGACGACGCGCACCCGGCGGCTGCCCGAACCGACCGCGCACGGGCCCGCGCTGACGGACGCGGCGTACGCGCTGCACGCGGCGCTCGGGCTGCAACGGGCCCGCGTACGGTCCGTGTCACTGCGGGCGGAGGACCTGTGCCGCGCCGAACACGCCGCCCGGCAGCTGACGTTCGACCCGGCCGAGGACAAGGCGCGCCGCATCGAGGCCGCCGTGGACCGGGCGCGGGAACGCTTCGGCGAGGCGGCGGCCCGGCCCGCGGCGAAGCTCGCTCAGCCGTACAGCCGTTCCGCGTACCGCGGGCCGTAGTGCTCCTCCAACTGCTCCAGCGGGATGTCGGGGACCTCGACACCCTTGGCTATGCGGGCCCGTGAGGGCAGCGCTTCGGGCTGCCAGCTCTCCGGCTGCCACATCCGGGAGCGCAGGAACGCCTTGGAGCAGTGGTAGAACACCTCGTCGATCTCGACGAGCAGCACCAGCCGGGGGCGGTTGCCCCGGACGACCATGGCGTCGAAGAACGGGGCGTCGCGCAGGATGCGGGCGCGGCCGTTGACGCGCAGGGTGTCGCCGCGGCCCGGGAGGACGTAGTTCAGTCCGACCTGCGGGTTGGCGAGGATGTTGCGGAAGCCGTCCACGCGCTTGTTGCCGGGGCGGTCCGGTATCGCGATCGTGGTGTCGTCCAGCACCGTCGTGAAACCGGCGGGGTCGCCCTTGGGGGAGACGTCGCACCGGCCCTCGGCGTCCGAGGTGGCGACGTAGCAGAACGGCGAGCGCGCCAGCCACTGCCGGTCGAGGTCGTGCAGCCGGTCGCGGACCTTGTACAGCGCGTGGTCGCTCGGCTCGCCCATCAGCTCCCGCAGCTCGCGCTCGGACGCGACCTCCGTGACCCCCGCGGCCTGCCAGGTCTCCGCGCCTCCGGTCCGCTCGCTCGTCGTCACGGCGTCCTCCCCCTCGTCGGCAAGCTCAACTCACCCGCGACTGTACGGGATGCCACTGACATCGCCTGGCGTGGGGCCGCGCGCCTCAGCCGGCCGGCAGCGCGGCCGTGCACGCATCGGCCAGGTCCTCCGCGTGGCCGGGCAGCGGGGTGCCGCCGCGCAGGTGGCGGCGTACGAGCGAGCGACAGGGGTGCGTCGATGACCGCGAGGGGGACGCGTTCGGCGTCCTGCGGGGTGCGCGCGCCCAGATCCCGTGCCAGGGCGTCCATCGCGTCCCGCACCCGCCGGTGTACTGGAAGACAGCCTCGACCGCGCCGAACTCGCCTGTACGGGAACGGTCGCGCGCCCCGCGCGCTGGAGCCCGTACGTACACCTGCTGCGGCGTCTGATGGGAGATTCCCGGGATTCCTCCGCCGGAACGGGAATCTCCGCCCTGCCGCCGGTCGCTGAGACATGACACGACGTGGGAAGCGCCACGGCTGTGCGCGCCTGCCGTGCTGCCACGCCGCACCACAGGGGAGTGCGGCGCGGCAGCGGGGCGCGCGCGGAGGCGCCGCCGCCTCCTGAGGTGAAGGAAAGGGGCGGCGGCGCCAGCTGTGGGGGTGCCCCCGTGAGGCCAGTGGGGATGACCTCACGGGGGCTGCGGGGCCAGTGGGGGATGACCTCGCAGGGCGGGCCCTGTGTGGGGGGAAGGGCCCTGGGGAGGAAGCGGAGGGGTCAGCCGCGCTGCCGGGCCGCCTTGCGGCGCGCGCTCGCGAACAGGACCGAGGCGCCCAGCGCCAGGACGGCCGCGCCGCCGACGGCCATCGGTGCGGTCGAGCTGTCACCGCCGGTCTCCGCGAGGTGACTGCCGGCCGCCTGCTGCGCACCGGCCTGCTTCGGGTCCACCTCCTTGGCCGCACCGCCGTCGGGGTGCGCCGCGTTGCCCGCGGCGGCGTCCGACGCCTTGCCGGTGTCCCCGGCAGCCTGGGTGCCACCGTGCGCGCCGTGGCTGCTGTGGTGCATGTGGTCGATGGTCGACCTGCCCGCTTCGGCGGCGATCTGCTGATCGCTCGGCGCCGAGGCGGCCGGGGCCGAGACGGCCGCGCCCTTGCCCGTACCGCCGCGGCCCTTGCCGAAGACCACGTCGGAGCACGTGTAGAACGCCTCGGGGCTGTCCGAGCGCTGCCAGACGCTGTAGATCAGGTGGCGGCCGGACTTGGCGGGCACCTTGCCGCTGAAGACGTAGTCGCCGCTGGTCAGCTTGGGGTTGGTGACCTTGGCGAACGGTTTCGCCTCCAGGTCCGACCACTTGAGCGGCTTGGTGGGGTCGTAGCCGTCCTTGGTGATGTAGAGCTCGAAGGAGCCGCGGTGCGGGGCGGTCGCCTTGTACCGGAAGGTGTGGCTGCCCGCCTTGAGGCGCGTGGACGGCCAGTCGGCGCGCGGCAGGTCCAGTCCCTTGTACTCGGGGCTATTGGCACTGCACAGCTTGCCGTCCGGGATGCGCTTCTTCGACTGCCCGCCCGCGTTGCCGTCCCGTACGCCGTTCCAGTCGTACAGGGCCTGGGTGCCGCCGGCCGCGACCATCGCCTTGCAGGCCGCGGACTTCGGGTGCTCGGGGCCCTCGGCGAAGCAGGCGGAGATCCGGCTGACCGGGTCGGTCATCGAGCCGTGGGCGACGGCCGGGGTCGCGGTGAGCGCGGTGAGCACCAGCGGGGCGATGCCGGTCAGGGTGATCCCGGCTGCCGTGCGGCGAGCGGTCATCGTGGGGGTCTCCTTCGTCGGATCGGGGGAGCGGCACCGGCCGGGCGCTCGGCCCGGGGCGGTGCGATCAGCACGCTAGCCCCGCTGAGCAGCGCATTTCGGTCCGGAAGCCGGTTCGCGGTGATCTTTATGGCCCTCTTAAGAAAGAGCTGAGGAGGGATTAAGTCCGGGGGCCTCCGAGGGCCTCCGGGGCCGGAGCGAGGGGGCGCGAGGGCGCGAAAAGGGGTGGGGAGGCGTGAAGAAGGGGCGGGAAAAGGGGTGGGGAAGCCTCGGGAAAGGGGTCGGGGGACCTGGGAAAAGGGCGGGGCAAGGGGCGACACGGCGGCGGGCGGCACGAGTTGACAAGGTTAGGTATGCCTAACCTAATCTTGCGCAGGTGAACGAGGCCGCACCCCCGAACGACGCCTGCGCGGGCCTGATCCTCCTGGCCCGCAACCCCACCGACTCCGTCACCGAAGGCTTCCTGCCGGCCGCGGCCCGCCTCGGCCTCGCCGTGACGCTGCTGACCGACCAGCCGGACGCCCACCACGAGGCGTACGAGCGGTACGCGCGCGAACGGAGCGGGGGCGGGCCGTCGGCGGGAGCGCTGCCCGGCAGGCTGGAGATCGTACCGTGCGACGTGCGGGACTTCCGTGCCGTGATCGCGCGAATCGCCGCACAAGCGACGAGAGTTGGGGCACCCTCCGCAATCTTCACCAACAGTGACCACCTCCAGGCCCAGGCCGCCCTGGCTGCCGACTACTTCGTGCTGCCCGGCAAGGACTGGCGGGCAGCGCTCCGCACGAAGAACAAGGCCGAACTGCGGCGCGGCCTGGCCGCCGCCGGACTGGACACCGTCCGATCCGCCGAACTGACGCCGGGCGGCGATGCCCCGGCCGGGCACGGCATCCCGTACCCCTGCGTGCTCAAACCGCGCGAAGGGGTCGCCAGCGAGGACGTCTTCCTGGTGGCGGACGACGCGGAACTGGCCGCGCGGTGCCGCGAGACCCGGGTACGGCGGCCCGGCGCCGCGCTGGTCCTGGAGGAGTACCTGGACGGCCCGCTGCACACCCTGGAAACCCTCGGCGACGGGCACGTACTGCACCCGCTGGCCTCCTTCCGTACGGACATCTCGCCGCCCCCGCACTTCATCGAGGAGCGACTGACCCTCCTCCCCGAGCCGCCCGGCCCCTGCACCGGGCAGGTGCTGGAGCAATTACGCGCGCTCGGCGCCGGATTCGGCGCCTGCCACACCGAGTACGTGGACCAGGGCGGCCGGGCCAGGATCGTCGAGGTCAACTACCGCGCCATCGGCGACCGGTGCGACCTCGCCCTCGCCGAAGCCCTGGACCTCCCGCTCTTCGAACTGATCATCCGTACGCACCTGGGGGAGCCGCTGCCGGACGCCCTGACCGTGCGGCGCGGCACACGGGTGCGCATGGAATACGTGTGCGCCGACCGGGACGGGACGCTGAAGGCCGCGCCGGAGGCGCACGTACAGGAGGCGGACGGCGTCCGCCTCGACTACCGGCCCTTACGTGAGACGGGCGAGCGGCACCCGCTGTACCGCACCAACCGGGACTTCCTCGGGGTGCTGCGGGCGACCGGCCGCGACGAAGGGCGCATCGACACGGCCGTACGGGAGTTCCTGGCCGCACACTGTTGGGAGATCGTGCCGTGACGACGGTGGCGGGAGACGGCGTACCGGACACACTGCGGGGGGCGACGGAAAGGGGCGTCCCGGAGGACGAGGCTCCAGAGGACGGGACTCCGAAGGACGGGGCTCCGGAGGGCAGGGCTCCGGACAGCGGAGCGGAAGAGGACCTGATGCGGCGCGTGCTGAGCACGCTGCTGCGCGAGGACGCGTACGGGCTGCGCCGCCGCGCCGGCACGGTCCGCCGCCCGGACGGCGACTGGCTGCGGCTGGCCCTCCCGGACGGGCCGGTCCTGGTCCCGGTCGAGGCCGACGGCTTCCAGTGCGAGACCGCCGCCCGCAGGGCAGAGCTGAAGCGCGCCGACGGTACGCGGGCGACCGGGGTGGACGGCATCATGGGCGTACTGCGCACCGCCGTGCCGCCCGAGGACCGGCCGGGCTTCGACGCCTTCACCGACGAGTGCCACCAGGCGCTGGCCGCCGCCCGGATGCAGGCCGCCGCGCGCGCGGCGGTGATCGCCCGCCTCGGCCCGCACGCGGGCGGCGGCGCGTACGGCGGGAACAACGGGGCATCGGCTACGTCCGGCCCGGCCGCCGGGGGCCGCGGCGCGGCGGCCCGTGCGTACGGAGCGGAACGCGGCGCGTACGACGGCGACCGCGCCTGGTGCGGCCCCGGCGGCGCGCTCGACTACGACACGCTCGCCGCGTACCGCGACCACCCCGTCTACCCCACCGGCCGGGCCCGCCTCGGCCTGGACGAGGCCCAGATCCGCGGCTACGCCCCGGAGTTCGCCCCCGGATTCGCGCTGCGCTGGCTGGCCCTCCCGCGCGAGGCCGTCAACGGCGACCCGGCGACGCTGCCCGCCTGGTGGCCCGCCCCGGGCGACCTGGGCCTGCCCCGGCTGGACGGCAGCCACCTCGCCCTGCCCGTCCACCCGCTCACCGCCGAAGGGCCGCTGGCCGAAGCGCTGCGCCTCCGCGGCCTCGAAGACGGCGCGCGGCTCGCCGACCTCGCCTGGCTGCGGGTACGGCCCACCCTGTCGATGCGGACCGTCGCCGTCACCGACGACCCGTACACCCACCTCAAACTCCCGCTCGCCACCGCCACCCTGGGCCGCCTCAACCGGCGCGGCATGAAACCCGGCACGCTCGTGGACGGCGCGGTGGGCCAGCGGCTGCTGGAGACGGTCGTCGACCGGCACCCGCGCTTCGCCGAGACCGTGCTGCTCGCCGACGAGACCACCCACCTGGACGCCGGACACGACCTGCTGGCCACTCTGGTGCGCCGCTTCCCGAAGGGCAGCGGCGGCACGGCGGCGGTGTGCGGCAGCGCCGACGGGCTGAAGGGGCGCGGAGCCTGCGCGGCCTGCGCGGGTCCAGCGGGCTGCGCGGCGCCCGGGTGGTGCCGCTGGCCGCGCTCGCCGCCCGGATGCCGGACGGCTCACTCGTCGCCGACGACCTCGCCCGCCGCTTCTACGGCGGCGACCTGCTCGCCCTCCTCGACGCCTACCTGACGCTCCTCCTGGACTGGCACACCACCCTCTTCGCGTACGGCATCGCGCTGGAGTCGCACCAGCAGAACACCTCCCTCGTCCTGGACGAGGTGGCCGGACGCCCGCGCCTGCGCCTGCTGCTCAAGGACAACGACGGGCCGCGGGTGAACACCGTACGGCTGGCCGCCGTCCTGGGCGGGGACGCCGCCGACCTGTGCGGATTCGACGACCGGCGCATCCTGGTGGGCGGCGACGCCCCGGTGGCCGATGTCTTCGCCACCATCACCGTCCACCTGTGCGCCGGGGCCCTCGCCTTCGAACTGGCCCGGCTCGGCCGCGCGCCGCTGCCGGTCCTGCTCGGGCAGCTCAGAGCGCGGCTGACGGAGGCCGTCGACCGGCTGGAGGCCGCGCCCGGAGCCGCCGCCGCCGTCCTGCGCCACCGCGTCCTGGACGCCGACCGGCTGCCGGTCAAGGCCATGGTCACGGCCGGCAGCCTGCTGTCGAAACGCCGGTCGGGGGCGTCGGACGTCAACAAGTTCTACGTCACCGGGCCGAATTACCTGGCGCCGGGCCGGTGACCGCTTCGCCGGTTCCGTGCCGCCCGGCGTGACGCCCCTCCGGGCCCGCTGACACGTTCCGGGCCCAGGAGGGCCCGAGGGCTCCGGAGGCCCAGCCCGCCACTGCCCCCCACCGCCCCCATGGCCGGGCCCACGCCCTCCTCCCAGGTTTCCGCTCCCCACCCCTGTTGGAGTCCCCGCAATGCCCCTCGCCCCCTCCCGTACCACCGGCACGGACGACCGCACGGTCCCGCTCACGGCCGACGAACCCGTGGCCCACACCCTCCTGAACTGTCTGCTGCGCGAGATCTGCGGCCCGGAACGGCAGGCCACCGTGGCCGGTACGCACCTGCTGCTCCGGCTGCCGCGCTGCGGCGAACTCCTGCGGGTCCGCCTGCGCCGCGTCTCGCTCACCGGGGCGCACCGCTTCACCGGCCCGGCCGGGCGGTGGTGCGACGGCGGCTGGCACGAACTGGGCTGGGAGGAACTGGCCGCGTGCGCGCAGCGGGAGCTGGAGCTGCGGACGGGCGTACGGAACGAGGAATTCCGGGCGCAGGTCGCGTCGAGCCACGCGGGCGTCGCCGCCGCCCTGGACCACGCCGCCGCCCACGGCCGGGCAGACAGCCGGAGCACCGACCCGCACGCCCGCTATCTGCGCTCCGAACAGTCGCTGCTGTTCGGCCACCGCTTCCACCCGACGCCCAAGTCCCGCACCGGCAGCGCCACCGAGCTGGGCCCGCTACGCCCCCGAGGCCGGAGCCCGCTTCCCCTGCGCCACCTGGCCGTACGCGCCGACCGGGTACGTGAGGAAGCCGCCGCCCCCGCGGCTCTGACCGCGCTGGACCGGCAGGGCGAGGTGCCCGACGGCTACCGGCTGCTGCCCGCGCACCCCTGGCAGTACGCCATGCTCCGCGCGCACCCCGCCCTGCGGGACGCCGTACGGCGCGGTGACGTGCTCGACCTGGGGGAGCGCGGCGACACCTTCGCGCCCACCGCGTCCGTCCGCACGCTCTACGACGGCCGGAACTTCCTCAAGTTCAGCCTCAACACCCGCATCACCAACTGCGTACGCAAGAACGCCGACTACGAACTGCGCGGCGCCGTCGCCCTCACCCGCCACCTGGAACCCGTCGCCACCGCCCTCACCGCCCGCTTCCCCGGCTGCGGCCTGCTGCGGGAGCCCGGCTACCGTACCGTGGACGTGGGCGACCGGGAACTGGCCGAAGGACTCGGCGTGATCGTCCGGGAGGGGCTGGACGCGCGGCTGCGGCCCGGCGTCACCCCGCTGCTGGCCGCCGCCGTCGCCGACGAACACCCGTCGAGCAGCGCCCAGTTCGGCGAGCTGCTGCGCGGCGCCGACCCGGTGGCGGCGCTGCGCTGGTGGGACGCGTACCTCTCGCTGCTCGTACCGCCCGTGCTGGCCGCCTACTTCGACCACGGCGTGATCCTCGAACCGCACCTCCAGAACGTCGTCGTCGGCGTCGACGCCCTCGGCACGCCCGTCCAGGCACTCTTCCGCGACTTGGAAGGCACCAAGCTGCTGCCCGGCCGGCACACCGCGTTCCTCGACAGCCTGCCGCAGGACGTGGCCCGCCCCTCTTCTACACACCGCAGCGGGGCTGGGACCGGGTCGTCTACTGCCTGCTGGTCAACCACCTCGCCGAGATGGCCGCCGCCGTCGCCGACCTGCACCCGGGGCTGGAGGGCGAACTGTGGCGCGCCGTACGCGGAGTGCTGCGCGAGCGGAGCGCCGCCCACGGCGAACCGGCCGAACTGCGCGCCCTGCTGGCCGGCGCACCACTGCCCGCCAAGGCCAACCTGCTGACGCGCTGGGGGCGCGCGGCGGACCGGGAGGCGGAATACGTGCACATCACCTCGTCCGTCGGACCCGGCGCAGCGCGCGGTACGGCGAGCGGTACGGTGTCCGACGGCCTCGCAGCGCCCCGCACGCGCACCGCATCCCGGGCCGCTTCCCGCGCCGCCTTCCCCCGCCCCCGGAGCACCTCATGATCACCGAGCTGGCCGCGCGCCAGGTGGACCTCCTCACGGCCGGTCACCCGGGCCCCGGCAGCGCCCTCGAAGGACCGCTGCCCGCCTATGTCTACGACCTGGCCGACCTGGACGCCCACGCGGCCTCTGTACGGGCCGCGCTGCCGCCCGCCGTCGAGCTGTACTACGCGGCCAAGGCCAACCCGGACCCGCGTCTGCTGCGGACCCTGGCCCCGTACACCGACGGCTGCGAGGTCTCCTCGGCGGGCGAAGCCGCCCATGTGCGCGCGGCCGTGCCCGCGCTGCCCCTGGCCTTCGGCGGACCGGGGAAGACCGAGGCGGAACTGCGCGCCGCCCTGGACCTGGGCGTCGAACGCTTCCACCTGGAGAGCGAGCACGAACTGCGGATGCTCTCCGCCCTTGCCCGGGAAGCCGGCCGGACCGCCGACGTGCTCCTCCGCGTCAACCTGCCGCTCGGCGCGGGCGTGACGGCAGGCGCCGCGCTCGCGATGGGCGGCCGGGCCACCCCCTTCGGCCTCGACCCGGCGCGCGCGGAACACTGCCTGCCGCTGCTCTGCGACGGACCGCTACGGCTGCGCGGCATCCACGCCCACCTGGCCAGCGGCCTGGACGCGCCCGCCCAGCTCGCCCTCGCCGCCCGCATCACCGAATGGGCCCGGCACTTCGCCGCCCGGCACGGCCACTCCCTGTGCGAGGTCGGCCTCGGCGGCGGCATGGCCGTCGACTACACGCGCCCGGACACCCGCTTCGACTGGGCGGCGTACGGTACCGGACTTGCCGAGCTGGCCGACCGCTACCCCGAGTTCACCCTGCGCATCGAGCCGGGCAGGGCGCTGACCGCCTACTGCGGCTGGTACGTGACCGAAGTCCTGGACGTCAAGCACAGCCACGGCGAAGCCTTCGCCATACTGCGCGGAGGCACCCACCACCTGCGCACACCGGTCGCCAAGGGACACGACCACCCCTTCGTCGTCCTGCCCGTCGAGGAGTGGACCCGTCCCTGGCCGCGCCCGGGCGCCCACGGGCAGGAGGTCACCCTCGCCGGGCAGTTGTGCACTCCCAAGGACGTACTGGCGCGCCGGGTCCCCGTCGCCCACCTGCGCGCCGGCGACCGGATCGCCTTCGCCATGGCCGGCGCGTACGCCTGGAACATCTCGCACCACGACTTCCTGATGCACCCACCGCCGGCCTTCCACTACACGGGCGAAGACGAACCGGCGGACGCACCCGTGGGGCGCGCGCGGCGCAGTTCGCGGACGCAGTGCCACTCGGCGGCGAACGGACGGTAGCCCAACGCGGCATTGACGGCGAGCATCGGGGCGTTCGCGGCATCGTTGGACGTGAACGCCTCCGTACAGCCGGCGTCCCGGGCCCGGCGCAGGGAGTCGGTCTTGGCGAGCCTGGCCAGCCCCCGGCCCCGGTGGGCGCGGCGGGTACCGGTCATCTCGGAGCCGTAGCGGCCCTGCCCGTCCGTGACGGCCAGGCTGAACGCCGCGATCTCACCGTCGACCGTCACCACCGTCGTCAGGTCCAGGTCGGTGTCCGGATGCTCCCAGGTGTGGACGAGCCAGTCCTCGTACGTCATCGCGTCGACGGTCAGGTCGTCCGGCTCGTCCGCCGTGACCTCGGCGTCCACCGCGAACAGCGGGCGGGGGTCGGCGCCGAAGTCGGCGGCGGTACGCAGCTCCGTACCGGACGGAAGGCGCGCGGGCAGCGGTGGCAGGGCGGCGTGGGCGAGGCCGAGACGGAGGTAGCGGGCCACGCGCAGGCGGCGGTAGCCGCGGCGTTCGGCGAAAGCCAGCGAGCGGGGGTCGTCGTGCGGGTGGGCGTGCAGATGGGTGACACCGAGACCGGCCAGGTGGCCCTCCGCCGCGTCGAGCAGGGCGCGGCCCACGCCCAGCCCGCGGTACCCGGGGTCCACCAGCAGCGCGACGACGCCCTGCCCGGCCGTGCTGCTGTCGTGCCGGACGCTCGCCTTCACCACGCCGACGACCCGGCCGCCGGCCTCCGCGACGAGCACCCGCAACCGCCGGGCGGCGGGCGCCTCGGCGACCTCCCAGGCGACGGACTGCGGCGTCGAGATCCCGTAGGGCAGCACTCGGTGCCGCACCTCGCTGACGTCCCGGGCGTCGGAGCGGTGGAAGGGCCGCACGGTGATAGTCATCCGCGGGACGGTACGCCCACCGCCCGGACGCCGCCTCCGAATATCGCGGGGGCGGCACCGCAGCACGGCCGGGCCGGAACGGCCCTCGCCGGCGCGCGTCCCGGCACGACATGTGTGGCCCTGCGGACACGGCGGGCACCGCTGGCGCACAATGGGGGCGACCCACCCCTGCGACTCTCGCAACCCCCGTACCAGGAGCGCCACCGTGGCCGTCCAGCAAGCGCCGCCCCTGCGGCTGACCATCGACCCGGACGCGGCGGACGCGCCGTTCGAGCAGGTCCGGGCCCAGATCGCCGGTCAGGCCCGGGCCGGCGGTCTGCCGGTCGGCCGCAAACTGCCCACCGTACGCGGCCTCGCCGAACAGCTCGGCCTGGCCGCCAACACCGTCGCCAAGGCCTACCGCGCCCTGGAGACGGACGGCGTGATCGAGACGCGCGGGCGCAACGGCACCTTCATCGCGGCGGCCGGCGAGGCGGCCGACAAGGAAGCGGCGGCGGCCGCCGCCTCCTACGCCCGGCGCGCCCGCCGCCTCGGCCTGGACCACGAGGCCGCCCGCACCGCCGTGATGGACGCCCTGCGCGCGACCTACGGAGACGACGCGTGACCGCCCTCGCCCGCGTCCAGTGCACCGCCCTGGACTGCCCCGACCCGATGCGGCTCGCCCGCTTCTACGCGGAACTGCTCGGCGGCGAGATCAACCGCCCGACCCCTCTGTGGACCACCGACGACTGGGTCACCCTGCACACCGAAGGCGGCACGGTCCTCGCCTTCCAGCGCGCCCCTGACCACCGCCCGCCCCGCTGGCCGGACCCGGAGCACCCCCAGCAGTCCCACCTGGACCTCGGCGTGGAGGACGTGGAAGCCGCGCACCGGCAGGTGCTCGACGCGGGCGGCACCCTGCTCGACGCCACCCACGGCGGCGGCCCGCACGGTTTCCAGGTCTACGCCGACCCGGCCGGACACCCCTTCTGCCTCGTGCGGGAACGGCCCGGCGACCGGCAGTCGTACGGGCAGAGCACCGCATGACCGGACGGTAGGCCCTCGTCGTCGCCCCGCCCCCCGCGTCGTTCAGCGCAGCCAGGCGGGGTGGCCCTTGGGTTGGGGAAGGCCGGGGTACGGCGCCGGGTAGGCGACGCGCGTGACGATGTGGCAGTGGTTGCACCACCACAGGCAGCCGTCCGCGTCCACGTCGTCCCCTTCGCACGCCATACAGGTGTCGCCCGCGATGCCGGCCGCCACGCCGCGATGGTTGCCGTTGGCCATCCGCCGCTCGTACGCCGTGCGTTCCGAGGTGTAGCAGTGCAGGCACAGCGCCTCGTTTAGACCCGGCAGCTTCACCGTCTCCTGGCCGCACCGGCACATCAGCACGCCGACATGGCGCGGGTCCAAGCCGACCGGTCCGCCGCGCGGCCTTCCTTGAGTCATGCCGGAACCTTTCTTGTACCGGCGCATCCACCGCACCGCGTCTTCACCGGGCCACCGCCCCGCGTCCCCCATCGTCCTCTCGGCCGCGGGGCGCCGCTGGGTTTTTGGCAGATCAACCGACGGGCCGGCGCCCCCGCCGCCACAGATGCCCCGCCGCCACAGACGCCCCTCCGAAACAGACGCTCCGCCGCTACAGATAGAGTCCCGCGTCCGCGCCCGAGTCCTGCGCCGGGACCGCGGCGGGGCCGGTGCCGCGGCGCAGCGCGTACAGCTCCGCCAGGGTCGCCCCGTCCCGGCCGACGCCGTCCTCCTTGCCGAGCCAGCGCACCGCCTCGGCGCGGTTCAGCGGGCCCACCTCGATACGGGCCAGACAGCGGCCGGGCCGTACCACCGCGGGGTGCATCCGCTCCAGGTCCTCGTTGGTCGTCACCCCGACCAGGACGTTGCGGCCCTGGCCCAGCAGCCCGTCCGTCAGGTTCAGCAGCCGGGACAGCGCCTGCCCCGCCGTGTGCTTGGCCTCGCCGCGGATCAGTTCGTCGCAGTCCTCCAGCAGGAGCAGCCGCCAGCGCCCCTTGCCCGCCGCGTCGTCCTCGCCGATGGCGATGTCCATCAGGTAGCCGATGTCGTTGAAGAGGCGTTCCGGGTCCAGCACGCAGTCGACCTGGCACCAGTCGCGCCAGGAGCGGGCCAGGGTGCGCAGCGCGGAGGTCTTGCCCGTACCGGGCGGTCCGTGCAGCAACAGCAGCCGCCCGGAGATCTCCTCCGGGGCCACCTTCATCAGCCGGTCCAGCGCGTCGGCCACCGGCGCGGTGTAGTTGGGGCGGATCTCGTCCCACGTCCCGGCGGAGATCTGCCGGGACGTGCGGTGCGGGCCGCGCCGGGGGAGAGGTACCAGAACCCCATCGAGACGTTCTCGGGCTGCGGCTCCGGCTCGTCCTCCGCGCCGTCGGCGGACTGGCCCAGCACCTTCTGGGCCAGCTCGTCGGTGGTGGCCGTGACGGTCACGTCCGCGCCGCGGTTCCACCGCGACACCAGCAGGGTGAAGCCGTCGCCCTCGGCCAGGGTCGCGCTGCGGTCCTCGTCGCGGGCCGAGCGCAGCACCTTGGCACCGGGCGGCAGCAGCGTCAGGCCGGATTTGACCCGGTCCACCGAGCGGCTGCGCGCGTACGGCTGCTGGCCGTTGGCGAACCGCCCCAGGAACAGGGCGTCGACGACATCGGACGGCGAATCGCTGTCGTCCACGGTCAGACGGATCGGAAGGGACTCCTCGGCGGGGGACGGCTGGACGCGGTCGGCACACATGACCACCATGATCCGGCAACAGCGCCCGCCGCGTACACGGAATTTCCCCTGTCAGCGGGTCTTTCTTCGAGAACCCGGCCGACAGGCGGACCGGCCTCCCGCACTTCCCGGGAAACCGGCCGTCCGGCCCGCGAAGCTGGCTAGGCTGGCCCGTTGTGGGACGTCATGGGGAACGTCACGGTGGGGACCGGCACGCCGGTACGGGGGCGGCGCGGTCGCGGCCCCCGTCGGACGCGTCGGACGACGGGCGGAGCCGCAGGTTTCGCAACCGGTCCCGGGCCACCGCCCTGCTCGCGATGGGCGTGGCGGTGCTGGCCATGGCGCTGGCGATGTGCGGCTTCCCGCCGGAGAACGGCAGCGGCGGCGGACGGGCCGCCGGCTCGCCCGGCGCGCAGGTCGGCTGGGGCTTCACCCACACCGAGTACAGCGCGGACCGCGGTGAGGAGCCGGCCACCGCCAGTGCCGACCGGCTGCTGTCCGCCGACCCGATGCCGCAGAACCAGCACGTCATGGGCTGGGGCGCGCAGAACCCCGAACCGAGTCCGGGGAAGTACGACTTCAAGGAGCTGGACAGCCGCGTCGACCTGATCCGCCGGACCGGCGGCACGCCCGTACTGACGCTGTGCTGCGCCCCGGACTGGATGAAGGGCGGCAAGGCGGGCGAGACGGACTGGAGCCGGCTGGAGAAGGCGCCGAGCCCGGAGCACTACGCGGACTTCGCCGCACTGGCCGGCACGATCGCCCGCCGCTACCCGGACATCCGGCACTTCATCGTCTGGAACGAGCTGAAGGGCTTCTTCGACGAGAGCCGCAACCGCTGGGACCACGAGGGCTACACCCGCCTGTACAACATGGTCTACCGGGAGCTGAAGAAGGCCGACAAGGACAACCTGGTGGGCGGCCCGTACGCGGTCATGGACAGCTACGCGCCCGGCGACGACACCTACGCCTCCGACGTCAAGGGCCCGTGGGGCAGCCTGGACCGGCGCACCGTCGACGCCGTCGAGTACTGGAACGAGCACAAGGCGGGCGCGGACTTCGTCGTCGTGGACGGCTCCAGCTACACCAAGGACGACCGGTACGTGCCCGACGCGTTCACCGCCACCCGCAAGTTCGCCGACGTCGGTCGCTGGCTGCGGAAGACGACCGGCCTGCCGCTGTGGTGGGCGGAGTGGTACGTCGAGGTCGCCGACCGCAACGACGACCGCCGCGGCTGGAGCGAGCCGCGCCGCACCGCCACCCAGGCGAGCGCGCTGATCTCCATGGCCGAGGGCGGCGCCACCAGCGGCTTCTACTGGAACCCGCAGAACGAGGGCGCCGACTGCCCCGGCTGTCTGTGGCGCAGCACCGAACTCCGGGACGGCGGCGGCCGGCTGCCCATGATGGACCTGCTGTCCCGCTTCTCCCGCGCGTTCCCGCCCGGTACGTCCTACGAGCGGGTCGCCGTGGGCGGGGCCGCCGCGCGGACGTCCGCGTGCTCGGCGACGACGAGGACGTCCTGGCCGTCAACACCCGCGACCGCCCCGTACGGGTGACGGTGGGCGGCAAGCCCGTCACCCTGGACGCGTACGGGATCCAGTGGCTGAAGCGCTGACGCTCACGACATCGTCACGAACCGCTGGACGAGAGCGACCAGGAACACCAGCAGCAGCGGCAGGGTGAACCAGAAGGAACTCTGCATCCACCGCAGCTTGCGCACGCTCGGCGGCAGCGCCACCCGCACCACCTCGCGGGCCCCGAGCAGCAGGATCAGCGCGCCGGCGGCCAGCGCGCCGACGACCGACCACGACGTCCACGTGATGCGCGGTCCGGCCGGGCCGGGGTCCGGCTCGTCCACCGGGCCCGGCGGCTGCTGCTTGAGCTCGTACAGCGCGGCGTGCTCGTTGCTCATCACGCGCCGCAGTTCCGGGCGCTGGTCCAGGGCGGTACGCAGCCGCTGCTCCCAGGTGGCGGCGTAGCCCGAGCCGAGGCGCAGCGACTCCGCCTGGGCGCGGTTGACCATGAAGTAGGAGTGCGGCCCGGCCTCGCGCAGCGCGTCGACGACCGAGTCGGTGAGCACCGGGTCCCGCGGGGCGAGGACGGGGACGTACTGCACCCGTTCCATGTCCTTGGCGCCCCACGGTATGGCCGGTGTGACGTCGTTGACCGTGTCGTTGGACGGCCAGAGCAGCCGTGCCGTGGGCCGGTCGTGCGCGTAGACGTAGTCCATCGCGGCGACCTCGCCCGGCCGGACGCGCTCGAACGGCTCGTTGCCCCAGCGCGCCACCAGGAAGCCGGTCATCAGCACCACGCCGGTCAGCAGGGCGGCGAGCGGGCCCAGGCCACGGCGGGTGCCGGCGGCGCGCGGGAACAGCGCGAGCGCGCCGAGGACGCAGGCGCCGGGCAGCGCGAACATGAACACCCGCAGCGCCATCTCGCCGCCGTAGGACTGCATCCCGAAGGCGAGGAACGGGACGAAGGTCAGCACCAGCAGCGACCGTTCGGAGAATCCGGCGGCGCGCCGCCGCAGCACGCCCCAGCAGGCCAGCGCCAGCACCCCGCCGGCCAGCGCCACCCGTGCGTACAGCACCAGTTTGTGGGTGGTGTCGCCGGTGCCGATCCGGCCGGTGACGGACGAGGAGACATTTCCGCCGATGCCGCCCACGCCGCCGAACAGCTCGTCGAAGTGCCCGGACCAGTACGGCTCGGCGAGGAAGCCGATCCAGACCACGACCACCACGCCGAACAGCAGCGGCAGCCCGTACAGGGACGTCCGGCGCACCAGCACCAGGAAGGTCAGCACGCCCAGCATCACGAACGGCGTGAGCTGGTGGCCCGCCACGGACGCCGTGAACAGCAGGGCCAGTACGGCCAGCAGCGCGACCCGCTGTCCCCGCCCGGCGGGCGCGACCTCCGCCTCGCCGGGCCAGCGCTTGCCGCGCAGCACCCGCGGATCGCGGAACCACACCAGCAGGACCGCCGCGAAGACCAGATACAGCAGATACGTGAAGCCCTGCGGGGAGAAGTAGTCCTGGCCGACCCAGCCGCACAGCGCGAACAGCCACGCCGCGCTCCACTTCGCGCGCCAACCCGCCCGTACGGACTTCAGCAGCAGGAACACCGGAGCCAGGTACAGCAGTTGGATGGTCAGCGGCCACCAGCGCAGCACCTGGGTGAAGTCCGTGACACCGCACGCCTCGGCGAGGAACTGGGCTGCCGCGAAGAAGCCGGGCCAGCTCCAGCGCGCGTCCAGGTCCGGTACGGCGGTGCCGGTCCGGTCGATGTGGTCCAGGAAGCCCAGGTGCTGCCAGGCCGTCGGGAAGCGCGGCTCGGCCTCCAGGACGGCGGGCAGCGCGTGCAGGGCCACCACGGTCAGGATCAGTACGGCCGTCAGCAGGGCACGCCGCGGCCGGGACAGCCACAGGGCCGAGGCGAAGGCCAGTACGAGCAGGACGGCGCCCAGCAGGGTCGCCGTGGGCAGCACACTGATCAGGCCGAGCCCGCCCATCCGGTCCAGGTCCGCGTCGCCCATGCCGCGCAGCGGCAGCCAGAACAGCGCGAGGGCGGCGATCAGCAGCGCCCAGACGCCGAGGTCGGGGCGGTCGGACAGTCGGGCCGTGAGGCGGGTGCCGAGCGGGCCGGGGGCTGTGAGCCGGTCCTTGAGCGGGGCGGACGCGGCGAGCCGGGCGGCGGCGGGCGCGGCAGCGGGAGGGGCGGCGTCGGGGGACGCGGCGGCTGCGGCATCCGGAGCCGGGCCGGAGCGGTCCGGCGGCGCGTCGTCCGCCGTAGGCGCCGCGGCCGGTTCCGCCCGGAACATCTTCGTGGGCGCGGCGGGCGGGGCGGGCGCGACAGGCCCGGTGGCCACCGGCCGCTCCGTACCGCCGTCCCCACCGGCCCCGCCGTTCCTGCCGACCCCTACATCCCCGCCGACCCCGCCGTTCCCACCGTCCTGCGCCCAGGACGGCGCCGGCGGCCGGACGTCCGGCCGGCGTTCCATGTGGTCGAAGTCCACGTGCAGCCCCAGCGGCACCGTGTCCACGTCCCGCAGCGCCCGCTGCGCCCAGCCGGGCCGGTGCGGCACCGCGCCGTTCGCGCCGTCCGTACCGTCCGCCGCTTCCCGCGCGCGGTCCGGCATCGGCGGTACGGCGGTGTCCGGGCCGGGCGCCCGCGCGTCCCCGAGGTCGCCGTTGACCGCCAGGTCCGCCAGGTCCCCGTCCGGCGCCAGCCCTTCGGCGGGCGCCCGTGTCAGCGGCGCGGAGGGGTGCCCCTTGAGGATGCGGTACAGCTTGACGGACGCGATCGAGACGATCACCGCCAGGCTGGAGATCTCCGCGACGCCCGCGCCGGTCAGCCCCATCCGCGGCAGCAGCAGCACCGTCAGGCCGAGCACCAGGAGGCACAGCAGGCCCTGCATGTACGCCAGTCCGGACGTGCGGCTCTGGGCGCGCAGCACCGCGAAGTAGACCTCCATCACGACGCGCAGCGCGGCGCCCACCGCGAACCAGCGCAGCAGCGGGGTGGCGGCGTCCGCGTACCCCTGGCCGAAGACGGCGAGGATGTACGGCGCGCACACGAAGAGGAAGAGACAGACCGGGATCATGATCCGGGCCATCCGGCGCAGCGCGGCCCGGGTGTTCTCGGCCAGCCGGGCCGGGTCGTGCGAGCCCTCCACGGTCAGCGAGGCGCCCATGTTGATGGCGAGCAGGTTGACCGTGCCGCCGATGGTGGTGGTGATGTAGAAGTACGCGTTGTCGGCGGAGCTGACCTGGGAGGCGACCAGCACCGGCACCAGGTAGACGACGGCCAGCGAGAAGAGCGAGCCCGTGTAGTCGCCGGCCAGGAAGCGGCCCAGCTCGCGCAGGGACGGTGGCCGGGCGGTGCGTGCGGTGGCCTTCACGTGCCGGGGCACCAGCCGCCGGAACACCAGCCAGCCCAGCGGCAGCACGGACACCCCGATGGCGGCGACCCACGAGACGAAGACGCCCGCCAGCGGGATCGCCGTGGCGAACACGATCAGCAGCCCCAGCTTGACCGTCGAGAAGATCAGGTTGCCGACCGGCACCCACAGCGCGCTGCGCAGCCCGGTCAGCACCCCGTCCTGGAGGGTCAGCACCGACCAGGCGATCACCGCGACGACGAACCCGAGCCCGTGGACCGGCCCGTGCAGGAAGCGGTACGAGGGCCCCCACAGGTTCAGGGTGAGCAGGAAGACGGTCGCGGCGAGCGCGACGACCACCGAACTGCCCAGGTACGTACGGAGGACCAGCCGCCCGGTGGCCCGGCCGGCGATCGGGATGTAGCGGGCCAGCGCGCCGGTCAGCGTCAGCGAGGTCAGTCCCGCCAGCAGCTTCATCGCGGCGATGGCCGCCGAGCCCTGGCCGACCGCGGACTCCGTGTAGTACCGGGCCGCGATCAGCCAGAACCCCAGACCGAGCAGCCCGGAGATGCCGGTGTTCAGCATCAGCGCGTAGGCGTTGCGGAACAGCTGGCTGCCCCCGCCGCCCTTCCCGCCGGGCCCCAGGCCGCCGAACAGGCGTCGCCGCCCGCCCCCGGCCGGTTCCCGTTCCGTGTGCCGCTCGGTCCGGGTGGTCGTGTCAGACACGGCTTCCGTGCACCTTCCCCACTGCCTTGGCCGCCTGACGGGCCCTGCGGACCACGGCGTATCCCTTGGTGAGCGCCCGCTCCCGGGCGAAGTACCGGCCGACGGCCCGGCCCTCCACCAGCCGCGCGAACTCCTCGGTGGCGGTGTCACGCCGTACTGTCAGCCGGGTCAGCGCGTACGGGCCCTGGCAGCGGCCCGCCAGGGCGTTGTTCACCGCCAGCGACTGCCGGAAGCCCGCGCCGCGCACCGCCCGCCGCACCCGCCGGCTGGAATGACCGTAGGGGTAGGCGAACGACACCGGGGAGTGCCCAGTTCGTCGGCGACGAGGTGCTTGCAGCGGGTGACCTCGAACCACAGGCGGTCGTCGGACATCTGGTCCAGCTGCGGGTGGGTGTGGCTGTGTCCGCCGATCTCCATCCCGGCGGCGGCCAGTTCGCGCGTCTGGTCCCAGTCCAGCATGGTGTCCAGGGCGCCCCCGGTGTCGTACGGGCCGCGCAGCCAGCCGGTCGAGACGAACAAGGTGGCCGCGAAGCCGTGACGGGTCAGCGCGGGCAGGGCGTGCCGGTGCACGCCCTCGTAGCCGTCGTCGAAGGTGATCAGCACCGGCCGCTCGGGCAGCGGCCGGCCGCCCCGCCACGCCGCCCCCAGCTGTGCCGTGGTCAGCGGGGTGAAGCCGCGGTCGTCCAGCACGGCCATCTGCTCGGCGAACGCCCGCGGTGTCACGGACAGGTCCAGCGCGGCGGGCGAGGGCGCGTGCGCGATCGCGTGGTACATCAGGATCGGCACCGTCCACGGTGTGGTCATGCCACCGCCCCCTCGTTGCCCGGGGCCGCGGACCCGCCGCCCGCCCGGGAGGCCGCGGGGACCGTCGGCCCGTCCGGTTCGTGCGGGCCCGCGGGTTCCCGGGCCGTACCTCCCGTCCGGTCGTCCGGCACGGGTACCACCACGAAGCCGCTGTCACCCACCGTCCGCCGGTCGCGCCGCGCCCGCAGGCTGCCGAGCGCGTAGCCGAACGCGGTGGCGGACACCCCCGCGACGATCGCGCCCGCCCGGCCGGCGCCGCCGGGCCGCCGCAGCAGCGCGTCGCGCACACCGCGCGCGACGCCCGCCGGGAGCACCCGGGTCGCGTAGCGCCGTTCCGTCGACAGTCCGTCCCTGGCGCCCACGCTGCGCGTCACCAGCGCCTTGGACAGGCCCTCCGCGTACGTACGGGAACGGAAGTACGCGAAGCGCTCCCGGCCCGCCGGCACCCGGTGGTGGATCACCGACCGGTCGTCGACCAGCAGCACCGCGTCCGGCACGGCGTGGGCCAGCCGGATGCACAGCTCGGTCTCCTCGCAGCCCAGCGGCCGCTTCCCGGCGTCCCGGCCGATGCCGGTGGCGAACCCGCCGGCGATCTCGAACGCCTCCCGCCGGAAGGAGGCGTTGCCGCCCAGGACGTTGCGGACGCGGACGGTGTGCGGGCCGCCGGCGCCGGCGGGGAACAGCCCCCGGTACGCGCAGCCCACCACCCAGTCGAACTCCTCGGGGAACCAGGCCGGCCGGCGCCCGGAGGCCCACACCGGCTCGGTCCGGCCGCCGACGGCCAGCACCCGGGGATCGGCGTACCCCTCGGCGAAGTGCAGCAGCCAGTCGCGTTCGGCCACCGCGTCGTCGTCCAGGAAGGCAATCACCTCGCCGGTGGACTCCGCGACGCCGGTGTTGCGCCCGGCGGACAGGCCGCGCGGCCCGGCGTTGGCCAGTACGCGTACCGGGCCGTCCGGCCCGGGTGACGCGAAACGTTCCCTCAGCCGGTCCAGCAGGGCCGGATTGTGGTCGACCACGAGCAGGGTCTCGTGGGCCGGGTGGGACTGGCCGTGCACCGAGGCCACCGCGGCGAGGATGTCGTCCCAGCGGTCCTCGGTGTACGCGCAGACGACCACGGAGACGCGGACGCTCAAGACGCCTCTCCCGTGATCATGGCCGGGCGGGCGGGGCGCTTGCGGCGCGTGCTGCGCTCGCGCAGTATCACCTTCAGCACCCGGAAACCGTCGCGCACGGCCCGCAGATTGCTCACGCCGTGGATGCGGTTGTACTCGTGGCTGGGGATCTCCTGCACCTTCAGCCCGGCCTTGACCACGCGGATGTTCATCAGCGTCTCGACCTCGAACCCGTTGCAGTCCAGGGCGATCCGGTCCAGGCAGTGCCGCCAGAAGGCGTTGTAGCCGTAGCACAGGTCGGTGTAGCGGGCGCCGAACTTGGCGTTGACCACGGTGGTCAGCACCCGGTTGCCCAGCTTGCGCACCGGCGTCATGTCGTCGGTGCCGCCGCCGTTGGCGAACCGCGAGCCCTTGGCGAAGTCCGCGCCCCCCACCAGCGCGGAGACATAGCTGACGATCTCGGCGCCGTCCGCCGAGCCGTCCGCGTCGACCATCACGATGATGTCGCCGGTGCACGCGGCGAACCCGCTGATCAGGGCGTCCCCCTTGCCCTTGCCGCGCTGTTCGACGACCGTGATGTCCGGGCGCAGTTCGCGCGCGACCGCCACCGTGTCGTCGGTGGAATTCCCGTCCACCAGGACGACTTCGTGTATCCACTCCGGAAGTGTCTTGAAGACGTACGGGAGATTCTCCGCCTCGTTCATCGCGGGTATCACGACACTGACCGGCGGAGCTATGGCCAGGTGTGAGGAAACGGGGCGGTATTGCCCCTCCGTGCGCACCGGCGTCAACGGCTTCGGGCCCGTTTCCGCGGAGTGGAGAAATGAACTCATGAGTCTTTTTCCCTCTCGTCCGGTGGGCCGCCCACCCCCGGGCGGCCCGGATGGGTATCCGGTTCGAAAGGGGGTTCACACCCCGTTCAGGACGGCAAAGATCTTTTCGCCGGGTGAACAGGGTGAGCTGGCATGTGTGTTTCCGGCCGCGCGGCACGTGTCCCGATGATCGGCCTGGTTCTCGGCATGTGAAGATCGGACACGGCACCCCCTACCGCGCCCCGCCCCGGGCCCTGCCGCGGCGCTCCCGAGCCCTCCCCTGGAGCCGCCTCGCATGACGTGCCGGTGCGGGTGGTGTACGACGGTATTGATGACTGGGACTCTATGGCAATACCTCGACCTCGTATCCCGTTCTGGGTCATTGGCGGATATGGGACGGTCCATTGATCAGCCGCGCGACCGGATTCGGCCCATCCGTTTGAGGAGACGATCGGCCGGCTCGAACAATTCCGGCCGGGACACCACCGTGTTGCGCAATGCCCGCACCGGGACGCGGTGTGCGCGATGGTACAGCGCGACCGGATGACGGTGCCGTGACACCCATCCTTCGGAAACGGTCAGTTCACGCGTCTTGAGACAGTCCTTGTACTGTTTCTCACCGCGCCCCAGATCGACGTAGGAGATCCTTTCGGCGGCGGCCCCCTCGGCCATGCGCAGATGCAGCACCAGGCCGGGCGAGAACTTCGCGTACGCCGGGTCGTACGCGGGGAACCAGCAGGACAGCACCCGCTCGGAACGGATGCCGAAGTGCGCGGCCACCGGCGTGTCGCCCGCGTAGAGCACCGACAGCAGGCCGGCGAAGGACGTGGTACGGGTGTGGAAGAGCTGGTCGACGAGCTGGACGATCCAGGGGTGGGCGAAGCGGTCGCTACGGCCCGTCCTGCGGTACTGCGCCGACTTCCAGTCGAGCAGCCGGCGCAGCACGGCCGGGTCCCGTTCGTCGTGCACATACCGCACCGGGCCGATCTCCCGGCCCAGTTTGCGTTCCTTGGTCCGGGTCCGGCGGGTGAACTTGGGGGAGTTCTCCAGCAGCCACGCCAGGTACGCCTCGTACCCCCGGTCCAGGTCGATGACGGGGGAGGCGAAGCTGTGCACCGGCACCGTCTCGAACGGCTTCTGGCCCTCCACCAGGTGGTCGAACTCCAGCACCGACAGCCCGCAGGCCTGGAGCAGTTCGCGGGCGTCCCACTGGAAGCCGGGCCGGTGCACCAGGCCCTGGGCGTCGGAGACCCCCAGCCCGATCGCCCGCCCGACACCCAGCGCCGAGCGCTGGAAGGGCAGGAACGCGGCCGGTTCGCCGTCCTCCCGGATCACCGCGATGCGCACCCCGCGACGGCAGCGGCCGACGGCGAGGGCGAACTCGGGTGCGAGGAAAGGATTGGCCAGCTGAGGGGTGCCCAGCAGATGGGCCTGCGACTGCACCGTGCTCCACGCCGCCCGGTCGGTGCCGTTGAGTTCACCCGGGCGGTACACGCTGATGTCCACGTCAGTTCGTCCGACTTCCCCGTCCACGGGCGCCGCTGTGCCGGCGCCGCACGCTGACCCCTAGGAACACGATGCCGCTGAGCACGGTGACGGCCACCACCCCGCCCCGCGCCGACCAGATGTGCAGCGCGAGCATGGCCTGGGCGACCAGCAGGTCCACCGCGACGGCCGCGGCCCCCGCGACGACGGCCCTGCTCAGCGGGTCGAGGCGCCCCAGCGCGGTGGCGACGGCCGCGGCGGGCGCCAGCACCAGGAAGAAGAGGGTGCAGGGCGCGCGCAGCGGCGAGGCGATGTCGGCGAGCGCCAGGAAGGCGCCCACGCCTCCCACCGCCACGGCCGCCCCGGCCAGTACGGGTGCCGAGTCGGCGCGCAGCCGCCCGCCGCCCCGGCCGTCCGCGCCCGGCTCCGGGCCGCCCGGCTCCGGGCCGCCCGGCTCCGGGCCGCCCGGCTCCGGGCCTCCCGGACCGTCGTCTCCCGGACCGCCGTACGCGGGCCCGTCGGCGGCTCTGCCGCCGTCCGGTGTGTTGCCGTTGATGGTCTTGATGTGCATTGGCAGCTTTGCCCCCAGAACCGCCTGATGCCGGGCTTCAATGTCGCGCAGCGGGCGCGCGGGCGTCAAGACGCGAAGAAGGTGTGAACGGGCCATGTCCGGTGCGTGGTTGGACGCTTGACGCCATGTGGCGGAGAAGGGGCGCCGGAGGCGGGCCCGGCCCGGTCGCCGCGGTGCGGGGTTCCGGCGCACCGGTGCGCAGGTCGGAATGTGGGTATGTCATATACGCGTCATCCCGATGCCGTGACACGTCCACCGGGATCACCCGTGATTGTGAGAATGCGTGTCAACACTTCCCGTACCGGACGGGTCCTGCTACATCAGGGATGGCAGAGATCCTGCTCAGGGAGGTTCCATGAGACTGTCCCGACGCGCGGCGACGGCGTCCGCGTTCCTCGTCACCACGGCGCTCGCGCTCTCCGGCGCGAGCGCCGCCGTGTCCGCACCCCGCCCCAAGGCCGTCGACTACGTGGCCCTCGGCGACTCCTACTCCTCAGGCGTGGGGGCGGGCGGCTACGACAGCGGCAGCGGCTCCTGCAAGCGCAGCACCAAGGCGTACCCGGCCCTGTGGGCCGCCGCCCACCGACCCGCTTCCTACCACTTCACGGCCTGCTCCGGCGCCCGCACGGGAGATGTGCTGGCCAAGCAGCTCGCCCCGCTCACCTCCGGCACGGACCTGGTGAGCATCACCATCGGCGGCAACGACGCGGGCTTCGCCGACACCATGACCACCTGCGCCCTCCAGGGCGAGACCGCCTGCCTGAACCGCGTCGCCACGGCACGCGCCTACGTCAAACAGACGCTGCCCGGAAAGCTGGACCAGGTCTACGACGCCATCGACGGCAAGGCGCCCGCCGCCCGGGTCGTCGTCCTCGGCTACCCCCGCTTCTACAAACTCGGCGGCTGCTCCGTCGGCCTCTCGGAGAAGTCCCGCGCGGCGATCAACGCCGCCGCCGACGACATCAACGCCGTCACCGCCAAGCGCGCCGCCGACCACGGCTTCACCTTCGCGGACGTCAACAAGACCTTCGCCGGACACGAGATCTGCTCCTCGGCCCCCTGGCTGCACAGTGTGACCCTGCCCGTGGAGAACTCCTACCACCCCACCGCCGATGGCCAGTCCAAGGGCTACCTGCCCGTCTTCGACTCCGCCGCCTGACCCCGCCCCCACCCCCTCAGGAGAAGTCCCGCCCGCCGGGTGGGGCTTCTTCCCTATCCGGGGCCAGGGGCCAGGGGCCGCTGACGCTACGTCTGCGGGCTGCCGTCACCCGTGCCGGTCGCTCCGCCGTACGGCCCGCCGTCCGTGGCCCCGTCCGTGGCCGAGCCGGAGGAGGTCGTGGGAGCCGACGTGGTCGGCGCGGTGGTGGTGGGGTGTCCGGTCGACGGCGGCCGCCCGGTCGTACGGGGAGGGATGGTGGGGTAGGTGTGACCGGGCGAGGTGGTGCCGGGGTACGTACGGCCGGGAGTGGTGGCGGCCGGGGGAGTCGTGGCGGACGACGTGCCGCCGGAAGCCGACTGCCCCGGGGAAGCACCGCCGCCCGTCCCGCCGCCTCCGCCGTCGCCGGTGCTTCCTCCCGAGCCGCCGCCCGTCGTACTGCCCGGTGTACGGGCCGGTGTGCCGCCGTCGTCCAGCAGCGCGTACGCCACTCCGCCCGCCGCCAGCAGGGCGAGCAGCGCCCCCGCCATCAGCACCCGGACCGAGCGCCGCCGGCGCCGCTCGGCCTCCTGGTCGACCGCGGTCGTCGTCGTGGTGTCCCCGCCCGGCGTTCCGGCCGGCGGGCCCGGCATCGGCGTCGCGGGCCCGTACCCGTACCTGGCGGCCGCGTGATCGGCGGTGACCGTCGGCGGCTGACCGGGCGGCACCACGACCGTGGGCGTCGCGCCGCCGGCCGCCACCGCCTCCAGCATCCCCTGCGCCTCGGCCGCGTCCAGGCGCTCCCGCGGCTCCTTGCGCAGCAGCCCTTCCAGTACGGGCGCCAGCGGGCCCGCGCGGCGGGGCGGCGGCAACTCCCCGTCGACCACCGCGCGCAGGGTGCTCAGCGGGGTGTCCTGACGGAACGGCGAATGTCCCTCCACCGCCGCGTACAGCGTCACACCCAGCGACCACAGGTCCGATTCCGGACCCGCCTGCCGGCCCAGCGCCCGCTCCGGCGCCAGGAACTCCGGTGACCCGACCAGCTCGCCGGTCAGCGTCAGCGCGGCGGAGCCCGCCACCCGCGCGATGCCGAAGTCGGTCAGCACCACCCGGCCGTCGTTGGACAGCAGGACGTTGCCCGGCTTCACGTCCCGGTGCAGCACGCCCGCCGTGTGCGCGACCCGCAGCGCGGCCAGTACCTGGGCCCCGATGCCCGCGGCCCGGGCGGGCGCCATCGGGCCTTCCGCGTCCAGGGCCTCGGCCAGCGACAGCCCGCGCACCAGCTCCATGACGATCCACGGCCGCCCGCCCTCGGACACCACGTCGAAGACGGTCACCACGTTGCGGTGCGAGATACGGGCCGCGGCCCGGCCCTCCCGCTCCAGCCGCGTGTAGAGCAACTCCTCCTCGCGGCCCGTCAGGTCGCGCGGCGCCCGTACCTCCTTGACGGCGACCTCGCGGGCCAGCACCTCGTCCCGGGCCCGCCACACCACACCCATACCGCCCCGGCCCAACTGGTCGACCAGCCGGTAGCGCCCCGCCAGCAGCCGTCCGCCGTCCCCGCCGCCCAGCGGGCCGCCGGTTCCCGCACTGCCAGGACCCTCGCTCATGGACGAGCCCCCTCGCGAAAGAGCGATGCGGTGGAAACGTACCTCAACCGAGCGTTGTTGCCGCCCCCTTGAGCAACAATCCGCAGCCGAGCAGCAGGACGACGCCAGGTCCAGCACCTTCCGGGCGCCGTCGGCGTCGCCGTGCAGCTCCCGCACGTACGCGAGCCGGGTGAAGGCCGGGAGGCCGGGACGCACCGCGTCGGCGTGCCGCGCCGCCGCGAGCGCCGCGTCGTAGCGGCCCAGCTCGACCAGCGCGTCCACGCGGACCGCCAGCGCCCGCTCGCTGTACGGATTGACCGCGAGCGCGGCGTCCGCGTCCCGCAGCGCGGCACGGAAGTCGTGCCGCGCGGCGGCCAGCGCGCCCCGCCCCGCCAGCCCGGCGTCGTTCCCCTGCGGGCGCAGCGCCAGCGAGCGGCCGAGGGCACGTTCGGCCTGCGGGTAGCGGGTCGGGTCGCCGGTCGTCCGTGCCTGCTCGACGTAGGCGGCGCCGAGCTGCGCCCACCCGCGCCAGTCCCCGGGCCGCGCACGCAACTGCGTCTGGAGGGCGGTCACGGCGCCGGCCGTCGTGCCGCGGCCCACGGGGACGTCGGACGACGGCGGCGCGGGCACGAGGGCAGGTGCCCGGCCGCCGTCATCGCCCAGCGCGAGCCCGCCGACGGTGATCCCGCACGCGAGGAGCACGGTCCCGACGGCGGCGGCCAGCCGGCCGCGCACGCTCTTGGGCGCCTTGGGATGTTTCAACGTCCGGCCCTCGACCGCCGGTTGGCGCGCAGCCACAGCAGTCCGACGCCGACGAACACCAGTCCGGCGGCGCCCGCCGAAGCCGACGCGATCAGCACGGCGTCGTCGTCACCGGTACCGCTGTCCTGCGGCCGCAGGCCGGTCTGGAGGCGGGCGGACTGGTTCGACGAGCCCTGGCCGCTCCCGCTCGCGCTGTCGCCGCTGCCGCTCTTCCTGGCCGCCGGCCCTTCGGAGCCGGAGGTGGGCAGCGCCAGGTACGGGAAGGTCTTCCCGAAGGCCCGGTCGTTGGCGTCGACCGCGTCCCCCAGGTCGTTCTTCTGCCCGACCAGCTCGCCCTCGACGACCTGGAGCGAGATGTCCACGACGTCGTCGGTGAGCCGCCGGCCGTTCGGGTAGCCCGCGTTGTCCCCGTCCAGGACGCCGAGGCGCTTGGGCCGGCCGGTGGGCTGGACGGAGGTGTTCAGCCGCAGCGCCTCGGCGGGGCGGACGTCGGGCGGCTGGTTGAGCTTGGGCACGCCGGTCAGGAACGCCTGGACCAGGTCCTTGCGGGGCAGTGCCGGTGCCTTGATCCCGTAGATCTTCTCGATCAGCCGGGCCAGCTCGGGGTCGGTGACGTACTTCAGGAACTGCGCGTCGTTCCACGGCGCCGACGCGTTGAAGCGGTCCTTGTCCTTGAGCGGGACGACCAGTTCGTTGACGAGCGGGTTGGCCATCCGGGACACCTGGGACCAGCCGCCGGAGGCGTTCTTGCGCTGGGTGGTGGACCAGACGCCGATCACCGGCTGCGCGGCGGACTGCCGCAGGGTGCTGGTCGGCACCTGGAGGGCGACGGACTGCACGTTGTAGCCCGCGAGGGTGTCCCGGCCGACCTCCGAGAGGTCACCGCCGTACAGCAGGTCGAAGGCGCGGAGGTCCAGGAAGAACGGGTCGTCCGCCTGGCCCGCGAAGGACTTCGCGCCGCCCGCGACCGGGCGTACCGCCTGGTCCCGCAGCTTCTGGTAGTCCGGCATCGACGCCTTGCCGACGTTGGAGGGCGCGGCGATCAGGTTGTCCGCGGCCTTCGCGCTGGAGACCACCTTCTGGTCCTTCAGCCGCAGCAGGTCGATGTCGTACGTCTGGTAGAAGTTCAGGTCCTTGTCGTCGAGGGACGTGACCTGGCCGGTGTTGTGGAGGAACGTGTCACCGCTGCGGTAGTTGTCCTTGAAAGTCCAGCGGTAGATGAGGTCGCCCTGCCCGTCCCCGTCGCTGTCCACGTGCACGTCGTACTGGGCGTCGGTGGCGAACTTGTAGAAGTTCGGGCCGCCGGCGGGCTCCGCGAAGGGCCACCAGTTCACCGTCAGCGTGGTGGTGTCCGGCTTGTCGGGGCTCTGGTAGGCGTACACGTCCGTGGTGTCGTACTCGGGCTGCCCGGAGATCTGCGGCGCCTCCCGGTGGCTGGCGGCCTGCGCCGAGCGGAGCGAGAGCGGCCCCGCGGCCGCGCCGGCGATGCCGGCGGTGGCCAGCGAGCCGCACGCCAGTACGGCGACGGTCCGGCGGCTCGTGCGCCTGCCCTTCTTCCCGGGCTCCCACGGCCTGGGGTCCTGCACGTCCTGCGTGGTGGCGGTCATCGCCTCGGTCCTCCCCCTCGAACGGGCCGGACGGGCCGGCCTGGTCGCACCGGCACGGCGGCGCTTCTGCCGTACCGGTGCTCGGCGGCTATTCGGGGCCGCGCGCCCCGCGGATGGGTACGGATTTCGCGCGCCCCGAGAAACCGGGGCCCGCCGGACCGGACCGCCGCGCGTCTCGCCCCGAATCCACCCCGGCGGGACAATGACCGGTCGGCACGGGAACGGGGTGAGCCGCGTGGACTCCAGAACGGGTGCGGGGCGCGGCGCCGAGGTGCTGCTGCCCCTGATCGCGCGGGGTGACCACGGCGCTTTCGAAGAGCTGTACGACCTGGTGTCGCCCCCGGTCTTCGGCATGGCCCGGCGGGTGCTGCGGGACACCGCCCAGGCCGAGGAGGTGACGCAGGAGGTGCTGCTGGAGATCTGGCGGCGGGCCGGGCGCTACGACCCGGGGCGCGGCAGCGCGCTGTCGTGGATCCTCACCCTCGCCCACCGCCGGGCGGTGGACCGGGTGCGGTCGGCGCGCGCCGCGAGCGAGCGCGACGAACGGGCCGCGCGGCGGGGCGCGGTGGCCGTCTTCGACGAGGTGGCCGAGGAGGTCGAGGGCACCTTCGAGCGGGAGTGGGTACGCCGGTGCCTGGAGCGGCTCACCGCCTTGCAGCGGCAGTCGGTCACGCTGGTGTACTACGACGGCTACACGCACCGGGAGGCGGCGCGTCGGCTGGCCGTACCGCTCGGCACGGTCAAGTCCCGGCTGCGTGACGGGCTGGCGCGGCTGCGGGACTGCCTGGCGGGTGCCGTATGAGCCGCCGCCCGCCGTACACGGCCCTCCGGGAGGCGTGGCGCGCCGGGCGGCGGGGCGCGCACGCCCTGGCCGCCCCGTACGCCCTCGACGCCCTCGGCCCGCGCGAACGCCGCCGCTTCGAGCGGCACTTGCGCCGCTGCCCGGACTGCGCGGCCGAACTGCGCGTCCTCACCGAGGACGCCACCTGGCTCGCCCGCGCCGCCGCCCGCCCCGCACCCGACGACCTGCGCACCCGGGTGCTGGCGGCCGCCCTCGCCACCCCGCAGGAGGCCGTCACGGAACCGGAATCGGTTCCTCCGGCTGCGGGGCGTACGGCGCGTGCGGCGGAGACCGGCACCGGCACGGCGCGCGCCCGCCCGCGCCTGTCCGCCCGGCTCGGCCCCCGCGTCGCCGCCGCGGTCACCGCGCTGAGCCTCGTCGTCAGCGCGCTGCTCGCCCTTCAGCTCGCCCGTACGGACACCGAACTGGACCGGCAGCGCGCGGTGACCCAGGCCGTGAACGCCGTCCTGGCCGCGCCGGACGCGCTGGCCGTCTCCGGCCGCCCGATCGGCGGGCGGTCACTGAGCGCGGTCGAGTCGGTCACCATGAACCGGGCCGTGGTGAACGCCGCCGGACTGCCCCCGCCGCCCGACGGGTACGCGTACCAGCTGTGGCGGATGCGCGACGGCCTCGCGACCGCCCGCCCGGCCGCGATGCTGCCGTACGACCGCGGGTCCTGCACCGCGGGCCCCGCCGTCGTACGTGATCTTCGGCACGGCGGCGCCGGGCCCGCGGACCGGCTGGCGGTCACGCTGGAGCCGGCCGGCGGCTCCGCCAGGCCCACGACCTCGGTACTCAGCCAACTCGCCCTCGGTTGACAGTGATCCGTAAGGTGGCGTCAACGTCGGTGTGCGGGAGGTGAATACCGGTGACCGGGCCGCGCGCGTGTCGCGGGAGAGAGATAGGGTTACCCTGCCCGGGCCGGGTGCCCTCGTACGGGTGGGGAGTGTCATGGAACAGATAACAATGCGCAGCAGGCCACGAGTGCCTGCCATCAGTTGCGGGAGCGGCGCGTCCAGCGCGCGGCTCGACCGCCATCTCGCGGTGCTGGGCGGACCCGCCGTCCCGCACCGGGAGACGGAGGGCGCGACATCGTTGATGCAGGAGCTCACTGCTCGTGATCACCGGCGCAGCAGGACGAGCCGCGGCGCCAGGGTGTCGCTGTTCGCACCGCTGCGCAGGCTGCGTCGGTCGCTCTTCGGCGGCCACGGCCACGGCTGAGGTTCGGCCGGACGACACCGTTCCCGGTCCCTCAGGCGACCACACCGTCCCGGCGCAGCGCTGCTATCCGCTCGCTCGTCAGACCCAGAGCGCTCAGCAGCGCGTCGGTGTGTTCGCCGAGGGCCGGGACGTCCCCCATCACCGGCCCCGCACTTCCGGGCAGCGTGACCGGCGGCAGCAGCGCACGCAGCGGCCCCGCCGGTGAGCCCACCTCCCGCCAGCGGTCCCGCGCCGCGAACTGCGGATGCCCGGCCAGCTCCGCCACCCCGTTCAGCCGCGCACAGGCGATCCCCGCCGCCTCCAGCCGCCGTACGGCCTCCTCGACGCCCATCCCGGCCAGCACCTCACCCACCACGCCGTCCGTGGTGTCCCGGTTGGCGACGCGTGCCACATTCGTCGCGAACGCCGGATCCTCGGCCAGTTCGGGCCGCTCCAGCACCTGCCGCGCCAGCCGCTGCCACTCCCGGTCGTTCTGCACGGACACCAGCACCGGCTGCCCGTCCGCCGTCGGATAGGCGTTGTACGGCGCGATGACGGCGTGCGCGACCCCCGTGCGCGCGGGGGTGCGCCTCCGTACATCCCGAAGTACAGGGGATGCCCCAGCCACTCGGCCAGCGCGTCCAGCAACGCCACCTCCACCGGGCCGCCGCGCCCGGTCGTGCCGCGGCGCAGCAGCGCGGCCAGCACACCGGAGAACGCGTACATCGCCGCCGCGATGTCCGCCGCCGGTATCCCGGCCTTCGCGGGCTCCTCCGGCGTCCCGGTCAGCGAGACGAGACCGGCCTCGCACTGCACGAGCATGTCGTAGGCCCGCTTGTGCGCGTACGGGCCGTCGGGTCCGTAACCGGAGATGTCGACGGCGACCAAGCGCGGGTGCCGGGCGCACAGTGCCGCCGCGTCGAGCCCGAGGCGGGCGGCCGCGCCCTGCGCCAGGTTCTGCACGAACACGTCGGCGTCGGTGATCAGTTGTTCCAGCAGCGCGCGTCCGCGCGGGTCCTTCAGGTCCAGCGCCAGGGACTCCTTGCCGCGGTTGGCCCACACGAAGTGCGAGGCCAGACCGCGTACGGAGGTGTCGTAGGAACGGGCGAAGTCGCCGCCGTCCGGCCGCTCGACCTTGATCACCCGGGCGCCGAGGTCGGCGAGCTGCCGGGTCGCGAACGGCGCGGCCACGGCCTGTTCGACGGCGACGACGGTGATGCCCTCCAGGGGCGGCGGCTGTGGCGCGATGTGATCCATGGTCGGAGCACCTACCCGCCGCCGCGCGCCGGGCAACGCACCGGGCCGCACGGTCGCGTCACAGCAGCGTGCTACAACAGGGCGAACTGCCCCTCCGGGCCCTCCTCGTGGTGATCCAGGACGGAGGCCGGCCGGCGGGCGGCAGCGGGCGGCGGCAGCACCCCCGCCGCGCGCAGCTCGGACGTCTCGACGCGCGGTCCGTCCACCGTCCGCCGGTGCACGTCCTCCAGCGCCGGGCGCAGTTCGGCCGCCAGCGCCAGCACCGTGATCAGCTCCAGCAGTTCGGTGGTCCACTCCTGGGGCCAGGCGGCGGGACGTACCGCTTCCAGGCTGCCCGGCTCGGCCACCGCGGCCGTACGGCGCTCGAACCACGCCTCCAGCACGGGCACGCCGCCCGCCTCCGCCTCCCAGGCCGCCCGCGGCACGGGGAGACCCGGCCGGGCCCGAGGAGCAGCGCCTCCTCGTCCGGCAGGTAGGAGATGCCGTCGGGCAGTCCGCGGGCGGGCAGCGGAGCCCGTACGTAGGGCCGCCGGCCGCCGGGCATCCGAGGACGGTCACCGGCGCGCGCCCCGTACGCCGTCCCGGCACCCCGTGCGCCCCTCGTCTGGAGCCACAGCAGCCGCTCGCCCAGCCCGACCCCGTCCTCCCACACCCCGGCGTCGGCGGTCAGCGGCACGACGGCGCCGGACGGCTTGGACCGGGCGCTCGCCACCGTCCAGGCGAGCACCTCGGCGGCGCCCACCGGCCGGTACAGCCGCCGGGCCAGCAGCTCCGCCAGCCCGGGAGCCAGGTTCGGCTCGCAGCCGCCGGGCCGCCGGTAGAGCGGCCGGATGCGGCCGGGACGCCCGGCCGGTGACCGGCCGTCCGGCAGCAGCGCGGAGGCGACCAGGGCCGGTCCCTCCGTCTGCGGCACGTGCCCCAGCTCCACCACGAAGACCTGCCGCCCGTCCGCGACCCGCCACAACTCCGGCCGGGCGCTGTCGATCAGCCGGTGGTCGGGCAGCAGCCACTGCCGGTCGTACGGGCCGTGCAGGACGCGCACCGGCTCGGGACACGGCCCGCCGGTGTGCGCGAGCCGTCCGGTGGGCGTGGTCTGGCCGGGCAGCTGGGGCACGGCCGTGCGCAGCGTACGGGCGCGGCTGGGCCGGAACAGCCGCTCGCGCGCCGCGTCGTCCCCGGCCGCGTGCAGCGCCGCCCAGCGGGCCCGCAGCGTGGCGGCGTCCGGAGCCATCACCCAGCCGCGGCCGAGCCGCAGGGGCGCCGCCGACCAGGGCATCAGGTCGTCGAGCCGGGGCGCCGCCGCGAGCCTGCCGCCGCTCCCCGTGGCCTGTGTCACCGTCACGCGGTCGCCCTCCCTGGACCTGCAATGCGCTCGGTTCGCTGGGGGCATCGTAACGGCGGCGGCCGGAGGCGGTCTTTTGCGAGTGATCACCGAGGGGTACGGTCCAGGCCGTACGCCGTGCCGCGGTGCGCCCGTGCAGCGGAACGCCGTACGCCGCAGGCCCGGTCGTCAGAGCCCGGGCCCGGGCCGCCGCCGTCCGCCGGGAGGAGCGCCATGACCGCCACGCAGCTCACCGGGGCGCGGGCGGGAGCCCGGCTGGACCGGCTGCCGCCGTCCCGCTGGCACCGCCGCCTCACCTTCACCGTCGGCATCGGTGCCTTCTTCGACCTCTACGAGATCTTTCTCGGCGGGGTGCTGGCCGCGGTGCTCGCCGAGCGCTGGCACCTGGACCACACCGCGAAGTCCTGGGTGATCGCCGCGGGGTTCCTCGGCATGTTCGTGGGCGCCAATGTCCTGTCGGTGCTCGCGGACCGCTTCGGACGACGCCGGATGTTCCTGGTCAACCTGGGCGCGTACTCCCTGTGTTCGCTGCTCTGCGCCTTCGCGCCGAACGCCGAGTGGCTGATCGCCCTGCGCTTCCTGGCCGGGCTCGGCCTCGGCGCGGAACTCGTCCTGGTGGACACCTACCTCGCCGAGTTCCTGCCGCGCGCGGTCCGCGGCCGCTACATCGCCTGGGCCTACACCTTCGGCTTCCTCGGCGTGCCGGTGGCCGCCTTCGTCGGCGCGCGCCTGGTGGCCACGCGTGAACTGTTCGGCGTCGAGGGCTGGCGCTGGCTGCTGGTGGCGGGCGCCCTGGGCGCGGCGTTCATCCAGCTCATGCGCGCCCGGCTGCCCGAGTCGCCGCGCTGGCTGGTCGTGCACGGCCGTGAGGAGGAGGCCGCGCGGATCGTCACGGACATCGAGGAGCGCGTCGCGCGGGAGACCGGCGAGACCCTGCCGTCGGTCGCGGTGGAGGCGGAGGTGCCGCAGCGCCGCGTCCCGCTGGGCGAGATGTTCCGCGGCGACCACCGGCGGCGCACCCTCATGTGGTGGCTCTTCCAGGTGCTCCAGACCGTCGGCTACTACGGCTTTGGCTCGCTGGCGCCGGTCGTGCTGACCGCCAAGGGCCACACCGTCACCGCGTCACTGAGCTACGCCGCGCTCAGTTTCTGCGGCTATCCGATCGGTTCGGCCCTGTCCGTACCGCTGATCGACCGGATCGAACGCAAGACGCTGATCATCGCCGCCGCGCTGGGCATGGCCGGGTGCGGCCTGGCCTTCGGCTTCGCCGACGCGGACTGGCTGATCGTGAGCGCCGGCTTCGCGCTGACCGTGTGCAGCAACGTCTTCTCCAACGCCTTCCACGTCTACCAGACCGAGATCTTCCCCACCGGCCTGCGCAGCAGCGCCATCGGCATCGCCTACTCGCTGTCCCGGCTCACCTCGGTGATCCTGCCGTTCGTCGCGCTGACCGTGCTGGCGGACCTCGGGCCCGGCGCCGTCTTCACTGGCTCGGCGGTACTGATGGTGCTGCTGTGCCTGGACGTGGCGCTGCTGGGGCCGCGCAGTACGGGGCGCAGCCTGGAGCGGATCTGAGGATCCGAGGAGCTGCGAGGGCGTCTGGAAGGCGGGCGGGCCGGCGCACCGGCACCGCCCGCGGCGATCAGAGAATGACCTGGTCCGAGCGGGTCTCCAGGCGGGCGATCGCCTTGCGGCAGGCGCCGGAGAACTTCTTGAACTCGTCGTTGGTGCTGCCGGGACGCCCGTCCATCGTGTCCTTGTCGAAGAAGGACGCGCGCAGTTCGGTACTGAGTTCCAGCTGGCCGCCCTTGCCGAGCATGGTGCGGTTGCAGGGGTTGGCGGGGTTGACTCCGGCCAGGTCCGGGAAGTCGTCGCCATCCACCGTCTTGAAGTGCTTGCCCAGCTCCTCGTGCAGCAGCTTCTTGAAAGCGGCGTTAAGGCCGCCGACCACGACCACCTTGGGGTCCTGGCCGCCGCGTACACCGGCCTGCTCAGCGGTGCAGCCGTGCAGGCTCAGGACGTTGAGGCTGGAGGCCGCCATGGAGAGCGCGACATGGTCGTCGCAGTGCTTCGCGGTGACGTGCAGGTCGCGGTTGGATCCCAGGTTCATGCTGGGCAGCCGCAGCCCCTCGAACATCCAGTAGTCGTACACCGGCTCGCCCGGGAAGAGTGCCGCCAGGGTGTCGGGCAGGTAGCCCGCTATGCCCAGGCACAGCTCGGAGGTGCCCTTCTCGATGCCGCCGCCGTGCAGCGCCATGATGGTCGTGCGGTGGTACGGGTGTCTTTCCCCCGCTCGTTGTCGAGCAGCTCGTGCCGTCTGTAGCGGCGCGCGAACTGGATGCCCTCCTGGCCGGAGAGCTTCTTGTACAGATCTGTGTTGGTGTCGTACACGTCCTTGTCGGACGTGGCATGGGCCAGGGGGCTCCCAGGCCCGTCATCAGCGGGGTGCTGCTGAGGGCTGCCGCGCCGAGCGCGGCGGTGAGGACCGTACGACGGTTGATGGGTGACATGTCGCACATCTTCACCTGCCGCTCCGTCGGCGCCTCCACCGGGGTGGCCCATCGCGGGCCGAAGGCCGGATCAGTGCGCGTCCAGCGTCACCGTGAAGGAGAACCGGTCGCCCCGGTAGTGGATCAGGGCGACGTCCACCACCCGTCCGTCCTGGTCGTAGGTGATGCCCGTGTAGTGCAGGATCGGGCTGAGCAGCGGCACCTGGAGCAGCCGGGCGGTCTCCGGGTCGGCCAGCCGCGCCTCGACCGTGTCCGTGATGCGGGCGATGGCCACGCCCACCGCGTCCCGCAGCACCTTCGTCATCGGCCAGCGCTCCAGGTCCGCGGGGTCCACGCGGGCGGCGACGTCGGGGTGCAGGAAGTTCCGCGCGTGGTTCGTCGGCTCGCCGGTCCTCGCGTCGCCGCGCAGCCTGCGGTACGCGGTCACCTCCGCCAGGCCGGGGAAGTACTCCGCCAGCTCGGACGGCACCGCGGCGGCCCGTGCCCCAGCAGTTCGGTCCGCATGCCGGACTGCTGGGCCACGATCGCGTCCACCGAACCGAGCAGCCGCACCGGCGCCCCGCGCCGCGCGCTCGGCTCGATGAACGTGCCGCGTCTGCGGTGCCGGCTGATCAGCCCCTCCGTCTCCAGCTCCTTGAGCGCCTGGCGCATGGTCAGCACGCTCACGCCGTAGTGCGCGGCGAGCGCGTCCTCGGTCGGCAGGCGCAGCGGGGCGCCGGGGGAGCGGCCGAGTATGGACGCGCGCAGCGACTGCGAGACCTGGTACCACAGCGGCAGCTTGCGGTTCAGGTCCAGCGAGTCGGGGGCGAAGGTGGTCACGACGACTCCGTATCAGGGGCCGGACGGTGCCCGGCCGGCTCTGTGCTCGCAGGGACCGGACGGTGCCCGGTCAGCCCGGTCAGCCCGGTCAGCCCGGTGCGCTCAGGGGCGGAAGTGGCGCTCAAGACCCTGCCACACACCGTCGTAGCCGCTCTGCAGGTGGTCGGCGCCGGCCGCCTGCCCGGTGAGGGTGACCGGCCAGCGGGTCTCGAACATGAACGCCAGCCCGTCGTCGATCTTCTGCGGCTTCAGCTCCGCCGCGCTCGCCCGGTCGAAGGTCTCCCGGTCGGGGCCGTGCGCGGACATCATGTTGTGCAGCGAGCCGCCACCGGGGACGAACCCTTCCGCCTTGGCGTCGTAGGCGCCCTCGACCAGCCCCATGTACTCGCTCATCACGTTCCGGTGGAAATAGGGCGGCCGGAAGGTGTCCTCGCCGACCAGCCAGCGCGGCGCGAAGACCACGAAGTCCACGCCCGCCAGGCCCGGGGTGTCGGACGGCGAGGTCAGCACGGTGAAGATCGAGGGGTCCGGGTGGTCGTAGCTGATCGAGCCGATGACGTTGAAGCGGCGCAGGTCGTAGACGTACGGGACGTGGTTGCCGTGCCAGGCCACGACGTCCAGCGGCGAGTGGTCGTACGTCGCCTTCCAGAGGTTGCCGCAGAACTTGTTGACGATCTCGAAGGAGCCCTCCTCGTCCTCGTACGCGGCGGTCGGCGCGAGGAAGTCCCGGGCGTTGGCCAGTCCGTTGGCACCGATCGGGCCGAGGTCGGGGAGCTGGAAGGGCTGTCCGTAGTTCTCGCAGACGTAGCCGCGCGCGGTGGCGTCGAGCAGTTCCACGCGGAAGCGGACGCCGCGCGGGATCAGCGCGACGTGCCCCGGTTCGGCGCGCAGCAGGCCCAGTTCGGTACGGATCAGCAGGCCGCCGTGCTCGGGCACGATCAGCAGTTCGCCGTCCGCGTCGCTGAACACCCGGCGTTCCATGGAGGCGTTGGCGTGGTAGAGGTGGATCGCCATGCCGGTGCGCTGGGTGGCGTCGCCGTTGCCGCCCAGGGTCCACAGACCGGCCAGGAAGTCGGTGGGGGCCTCGGGCGCGGGGAGCGGGTTCCAGCGCAGGCGGTTGGGGTCGGGGGCGGTCTCGGTGAAAGGGGCGCCGCGCAGTGCGCCGTTGTCCGTCCGTGTGAACGCCGGGTGCGCGGCGGACGGGCGGACGCGGTAGAGCCACGTACGGCGGTTGTGGGCGCGCGGCTCGGTGAACGCCGAACCGCTCAGCTGCTCCGCGTACAGGCCCAAGGGCGCGCGCTGCGGGGAGTTGCGGCCCACCGGGAGGGCGCCGGTGACCGCCTCCGAGCTGTGCTCGTTGCCGAATCCCGAGGAGTACGCGAGCCCTTCGGCCGTCTTCCTCGCCCGCTCGTTGCCCGTGCCTGTCATCGCGCGCTCCCGCCGCTCAAGGGGATCCAGTAATCCTATGGAGGACCTTAGGATTGCGGACCCGGCCCGTCAACGGAGACTCTCGGCCACGTCCGGCACGCCGTACGCGGTGCCGGTCCGTACGCGCGCGGGCCGCCGGGCCGGCCGGACCTCGGCACCCACACCGCTCGCACCGCCCGCTGTTTTGCTCGTATTGCTCGCGCGTCAAGACCTTGTTAACGAAAGTTTCGGCCACCTACCGTCGCCTCGACCGCCGTCCCGGGCGGTGTTCGAAGGCGAACGTGAGGTACCCCCATGCTGACAATCCTCGGATTCGTCATGATCGCCACCTTCCTGGCGCTGATCATGACGAAGAAGATGTCGCCGATGGCAGCGCTCATCCTGATCCCCGCGCTCTTCTGCCTTCTGGTGGGCAAAGAGGCGCATTTGGGCGAGTACGTCCTCAAAGGCGTGGGCGACCTGGCGCCGACCGCCGCGATGCTGATGTTCGCCATCATCTACTTCGGCGTGATGATCGACGTCGGGCTGTTCGACCCGGTGGTCCGGGGCATCCTGCGGTTCTGCAAGGCGGACCCGGTCCGGGTCGTGGTCGGCACCGCGCTGCTCGCCGCGATCGTCTCGCTCGACGGCGACGGCTCCACCACCTTCATGATCACGGTGTCCGCGCTCTACCCGCTCTACCGCCGCCTGAAGATGAGCCTGGTGGTCATGACGGGCGTCGCCGCCACCGCCAACGGCGTGATGAACACCGTCCCGTGGGGCGGCCCGACCGCCCGCGCCGCCACCGCCCTCAAGCTGGACGCCGGCGACATCTTCGTCCCCATGGTCCCGGCGCTGGCCACCGGCCTGGTCGCGGTCTTCCTCCTCGCGTACGTCCTCGGCCGCCGCGAGCGCAAGCGGCTCGGCCTGCTCACGCTCGACGACGCCGGGGCCGCGACGGAGCGCCCGGCGCCCGGGCGGACGGCCGGCGAGCCGGTGCTCGCCGCGGCGACCGGGGGATTCGGGGCCCGCGTCCGTACGACTGTCCTGCGTACGGCGGCGCTGCGTACGGCGAAGGCGCGTCCCGCGGTGGCGGTCGGCGGCAGCGGCGGCTCGGTTCCCGCAGGCACCGCGACCGGTGGCGCGGCCCCCGGCACCGACGGTTCGGCTCCCGCAGGCACCGCGACCGGTGGCGCGGCCCCCGGCACCGACGACTTCCAGGGCCTGGACCCGCACCGCGCCACCCTGCGCCCCAAGCTCTACTGGTTCAACGCCGCCCTCACCGTCGCGCTGCTGGTCCTCCTCGTCCTCCAGACCCTGCCCATCCCGGTGCTCTTCCTCCTCGGCGCCGCCACCGCGCTCACCGTCAACTTCCCCCACATGCCGGACCAGAAGGCCCGTATCGCCGCACACTCCGAGAACGTCCTGAACGTCTCCGGCATGGTCTTCGCCGCCGCCGTCTTCACCGGCGTCCTCACCGGCACCGGCATGGTCGAGCACATGGCCCGCTGGCTCGTCGACAGCATCCCGGACGGGCTCGGCCCGCACATGGGCATCGTCACCGGCGTCCTGAGCATCCCGCTCACGTACTTCATGTCCAACGACGGCTTCTACTTCGGCATCGTCCCGATCCTCGCCGAGGCGGGCGCCGCGCACGGCGTCGGCGCCCTGGAGATCGCCCGCGCCTCCCTCGTCGGCCAGGCCCTTCACATGTCCAGCCCGCTGGTCCCCGCCGTCTACGTCCTCGTCGGCATGGCGAAGGTGGAGTTCGGCGACCACACCCGCTTCACCGTGAAATGGGCGGTACTGACCTCCCTGGTCGTCCTCGCGGCCGGCCTGCTGTACGGGATCATCTGACCCGTGGACGCCGCGACGCCCGGCCGGGGCTGGCTGCTGCGCCTGGTCATCACCTTCACCTTCGCCCAGGCCGCGGTGAGCATGGCCCGGCCCGCCGTCTCCTACCGGGCGCTCGCGCTCGGCGCCGACGAGCGGGCGGTCGGCGTGATCACGGCGGTGTACGCGCTGCTGCCGCTGCTGGTGGCCGTACCGCTGGGCCGCCGTACCGACCACGGCCGCTGCGCCCCGCTGCTCGTCGCCGGCGTCGCGCTGATCGCGGGCGGCTGCGCGCTCAGCGGCGTGGCGGGTTCGCTGCCCGCGATGGCCGCCTGGAGCGGGGTGATGGGCCTGGGCCACCTGTGCTTCGTCATCGGCGCCCAGTCCATCGTCGCCCGCCGCAGCGCCCCCGACGCACGCGACCGCAACTTCGGCCACTTCACCATCGGCGCCTCCCTCGGCCAGCTCGTCGGCCCGGCCGCCGCCGGACTGGTCGTCTCCGGGCACGACGGCGCGATGGCGGCCACCAGTGCCACCGCGCTCCTGGCCGCGGGCGCCCTCGCCGCCTTCGCCTACCTGTCCCTGTGGCGCCTCGAACACCGCCCGGCGGCCGCCTCCGGAGCCGCGCGTCCCGCCCGGGGACGTACGAGAACGGCGGCACGCACGCCGGTACGGAGTGCCCTGGGCACCCGGGGACGTACAACACCGGTGGCACGGACGCCCGTACGGAGCATCCTCGGTACCCGGGGCGTAGCGGCCGGCATCTTCATGAGCCTCGCGGTGCTCTCCGCGACCGACATCCTCACCGCCTACCTCCCCGTCATCGGCGAGGACCGGGGCATCGCGCCCGCCACCGTCGGACTGCTGCTCAGCCTGCGCGCGGCGGCCACGGTCGCCTGCCGGCTGGTCATGACGCCCATGATCCGGCTGCTCGGACGCACCGCCCTGATGGCGGGCAGCTGCGCGCTCGCGGGCCTGCTCTGCGCCGGGCTGACCCTGCCCGCGCCGGCCTGGACGCTGGCTGTGATGCTCGGCGTCCTCGGCTTCTGCCTCGGTGTCGGCCAGCCGCTGTCCATGACCACGGTCGTCCAGGCGGCCCCGGCGGCGGCCCGCAGTACGGCCCTCGCCCTGCGGCTGACCGGCAACCGCCTCGGCCAGGTCGCGGCGCCCGCGACGGCGGGCCTGCTGGCCGGACTGGCCGGTACCGCGGCGCCCTTCGCGCTGCTCGGCGTCCTGCTCCTGGCCGCGGCAGCCGTGGCCGCCCGCCCGCCGCGCGGGACGTCGGAGCCCGTACGTCCCGAAGGCGCTGTCAGCGCTCCAGGGAGTACGGGCGGTCCCTCGGCGCCTGCCCCCGGGAGCACCGGCGGCCCTCCGGAGCCCGCCCCCGGCAACGGGGCCCCCGCCAACCGGTGAAGGCCCCGCGCCGCCCGGCGACGGAACCCGCGCCACCCGGTGAAGACCCGCGCCCGCCGCACTATCGTGACCCCATGCCGGACCCGCCGTTGGAACGATTCTTCGACCAACTCGCCCCGACGTACGACCTGCTGTACCCGGACTGGACCACCGCCGTGTCCCAGCAGGGCCGCGCCCTCGACGGACACCTGCGCGCCGCGCTCGGCGACCGCGCGCACCGGGTCCTGGACTGCGCCTGCGGCATCGGTACGCAGGCCATCGGCCTGGCCGCGGCCGGGCACGCGGTCACCGGTACGGACCTGAGCCCGGTCGCGGCGGCCCGCGCCACGGCCGAAGCCGCCGCCCGCGGCCTGCGTCTGCCGACCGCCGCCGCCGACATGCGGAACCTCCCGTTCCGCGACGCCCTCTTCGACGCGGTGGTGTGCGCGGACAACTCCCTCGCCCTCCTCACCACCCCCGAGTCGGTACGCGCGGCCCTCGGCTCCATGTGGCGGGTGCTGCGCCCCGGCGGTCAACTCCAGCTCGGCATGCGCGCCTACGAGGAAGCGCGCCACGAACGCCGCGAAGTGCTGCCGGCTCGCGTCACCCGCCTCCCCGACGGCGGCCGGGCCGTCACGCTCCAACTGTGGGAGTGGCACGACGACGGCGAGCACTACGACTTCGACCTGGTCCAGCTGCTGCCGCGCGGCGACACCTGGGAGGTGCGCAGTCAGCGGGCGACCTCCTGGGCGCTGACCCGGGACCAGGTCACCGCCTTCGTCACGGCCGCCGGTTTCGAGCGCCCCGCCTGGCACGAGCCGGAGGAGGACGGCTATTTCCAGCCGCTGCTGACGGCCCGCCGCTGAGGGCCGGGCCGGACGCCGGCCGGCGCCTTCCCGGGTGGCCGGTACGGGGGCTGGCGCCGGAAAACTACCACCGCTAGTTTGGCCCGGCGAGTACCTTCGGGCTCACGGGACAGCAGCCGGCACGGGAGGGCGACGACGTGAAGCAGCACGACGCCATGTACATCGACGGAAGCTGGCGGCCCGCCGCCGGACCGGACACCATCGAGGTCGTCAACCCGGCCGACGAACGGGTCATCGCCACCGTCCCCGCCGGGACCGCCCAGGACGTGGACATCGCGGTACGGGCCGCCCGCGCCGCCCTGCCCGGCTGGGCCCGCACCGCGCCCGCCGAGCGCGCCGCCCGGCTGACCGCGCTGCGCGACCAGCTCGCCGGGCGCGCGCAGGAGATCGCCGAGACGATCACCGCCGAGCTGGGCGCGCCGCTGGCGTTCAGCAAGGCGGTGCAGGCCGCCGTCCCGGTCATGGTCGCCGGCTCGTACGCCGAACTGGCCGCCACGTACGCCTTCGAGGAGAAGATCGGCACCTCCACCGTCCTGCACGAACCGGTCGGTGTGGTCGGCGCCATCACCCCCTGGAACTACCCCCTGCACCAGATCGTCGCCAAGGTGGCCCCGGCGCTCGCCGCGGGCTGCACGGTCGTCCTCAAGCCCCCGGAGGACACCCCGCTGACAGCCCAGCTCTTCGCCGAGTGCGTGCACACGGCGGGCGTACCGGCCGGCGTCTTCAACCTCGTCACCGGGCGCGGCCCGGTCGCCGGCCAGGCCCTGGCCGAGCACCCGGACGTCGACCTGGTCTCCTTCACCGGATCGACCGCCGTGGGCAAGAAGGTCGGCGCCCTGGCCGGCGCCGCCGTCAAGCGCTGCGCCCTCGAACTCGGCGGCAAGTCCGCCAACGTGGTGCTGCCCAGCGCCGACCTCGGCAAAGCCGTCGGCGTTAACATCGCCAACGTCATGGCCAACTCCGGACAGACGTGCAGCGCCTGGACCCGGCTGCTGGTCCCCGCCGACCGGTACGACGAGGCCCTGGAACTGGCCGCCGCGGCCATCGCCAAGTACGTGCCGGGCGACCCGCTGGACGGCGCCAGCCGCCTCGGCCCGGTCGTCAGCGCCACCCAGCGCGACCGCGTCCGCGGCTACATCGAGCGCGGCATCGAGGAGGGCGCCCGGGTCGTCGCGGGCGGCCCGGAGGCCCCCGAAGGCCGCGAGCGGGGCTACTACGTCCGCCCGACCCTCTTCGCCGACGTCACACCCGGCATGACCATCGCCCAGGAGGAGATCTTCGGCCCGGTCGTCGCGGTCCTGCCGTACGCGGACGAGGAGGAGGCCGTACGGATCGCCAACGGCACGGTCTACGGCCTGGCCGGCGCGGTCTGGGCCGGCGACGAGGACGAGGCGGTCGCCTTCGCGCGGCGCCTGGACACCGGCCAGGTCGACATCAACGGCGGGCGCTTCAACCCGCTGGCGCCGTTCGGCGGCTACAAGCAGTCCGGCATCGGCCGGGAACTGGGCCCGCACGGCCTGAGCGAGTACCTCCAGACCAAGTCCCTCCAGCTCTGAGCCCGCCCCGGCCCGGGACGGCCGCCCCCGTAGCCGCCCCGCCCGGTGCCCGCGCCACCCCGCCCCCGTACCCGCCCCGTACGCCCACCGACCAGGGAGCCACCCCCGCATGACCCGTGCCGCCGTACTGACCGCCGTGGGCGCCCCGCTGGAGGTCGCCGAGATCGAACTGCCCGGGCCCGGCCCTGGCCAGGTGCGCGTCCGCCTGGCGGCGGCCGGCGTCTGCCACTCCGACCTGTCGCTGTCCGACGGGACCCTGCGGCAGCCCGCGCCCGCCGTCCTCGGGCACGAGGGGGCGGGCACCGTCACCGCCGTCGGCGCGGGCGTCGACACCCTCGCCCCCGGCGACCAGGTCGTCCTGAACTGGGCCCCCTCCTGCGGAAACTGCCACTTCTGCGGACTGGCCGAGCCCTGGTTGTGCGCCGACGCCGGCAAGGCGGCCGGCATCCCGTACGCCAAGCTCGCCGCCGACGGCAGCGACCTCTACCCCGGCCTCGGCACCGCGGTCTTCGCCGAGGAGACGGTCGTACCGGCCCACGCGGCGCTGCCGCTGCCGGCCGGTGTGCCGCTCACCGACGCGGCGCTGCTGGGCTGCGCCGTGCTGACCGGGTGGGGCGCCGTGCACCACAGCGCACGGGTACGGGCGGGGGAGTCGGTGGCGGTGTTCGGCGTGGGCGGCGTGGGCCTGTCCACCCTCCAGGCCGCGCGGATCGCGGGGGCGGGCACGATCGTGGCCGTCGATGTGTCCCCGGCCAAGGAAGAACTGGCACGCGCCGCGGGTGCCACCGCGTTCCTCGTCGCCTCCGACGACACCGCCAAACGCGTCCGCGGACTCACCGGCGGACACGGCGCGGACGTCGCGATCGAGTGCGTGGGCCGGGCGGAGACCATCCGTACGGCCTGGTCGTCCACCCGGCGCGGCGGGCGCACCACCGTCGTCGGCATCGGCGGCCAGGACCAGCAGGTCACCTTCTCCGCCCTGGAACTCTTCTACTTCGGCCGTACGCTCTCCGGCTGCGTCTACGGCAACAGCGACCCGGCCGCCGACCTGCCGCGCATCGCCGAACACGTCCGCAGCGGCGCGCTCGACCTGTCCGCCATGGTCACCGGACACATCACCCTCGACGACATCCCCGCCGCCTTCCAGGCGATGCGGGAAGGCAAGGAGGGCGCGCGCTGATCGTCTTCTGACCCGGCCGGCCCAGCGGACCCACCGTGCCGGGCCAGCGGTCATCACCTCCATGACCTGAGAGGTCATTGAGGCTCCGCCCCGGCCACGGCATCGTCTTCCGCACCGGCCACGCCAGGAGGAGACGCGTATGACCACCACGACGACCACCACGACCGGCACCGCGACCCGCCCCGCTCCGGCGGCCGGCCGGGAGCTGCTGCGCACGGTCCTGAGGATCGACAGCTGGAGCACCGCCGCGTTCGGCGTCGTCCTGCTCGCGGGCGGCAAGCCGCTCAGCGCACCGCTCGGCATCCCGACCACCTGGTCCCTCCCACTCGGCATCGCCATGCTCGGCGGCGCCGCAGCCCTCGCCCTGATCGCCGGCTACCCACGCATCCCGAAGGGCCCGGCCACGGCCGTCGTCGTGGGCAACGCCCTCTCCTTCGTGGCGATGCTGCTCCTGGTCGTCTCCGGTCTGCTGCCCCTCACCGGTCTGGGCAGCGTCTTCCTGCTGATCGGTGCGGTGGTGGTGGCGGTGTACGCGGTGCTGGAGTACGTGGGGCTGCGGCGGTATGCGGGTGCGGGGCAGGGCTGACGGCCTCGTGTGCCAGGACCGCGTCCCGGTAGGCCGCGAGGACCGGCTCATGACGGGCGCGGCTCTGCTGTTTCGCCTGCGTGCCGCGTCGAATCCAGTGGCTGCCGAGCAGCAGCCCGCCTGCTGCGAGGACATGCCCCAGCGTGTACGCCGACCAGTCGTCCCCCTTGGTGAAACCGCCCGGCAGCGAGCCGTTGAACCAGGCCCCGCCCACGGCGATCGCGGTGAGAACGCCGACCATGAGGGCGAAGAACGCCCCGACGACGAGCCGGTCCCGCTTGGCGCGCAGTCTGCGTACGCCGTCTTCCGCCGTCTTGAGGGTCGCTTCGTCCAGTGGGTCGAAGCCGTCGCGTTCGCGCGACCATGCGGCCACCTGGCGCGCCGCGGGGCTCTGCCGCACTTCCTCCGGGCGGGGGCCGCCCCGGACATCCAGAGCCGCTGTGGAGCCTGGCCGGGTGCCCTTCCGGTAGAAGAGCCACAGCCCCTTGGTCCCGTGTGTCTGCCGGGCGAAGCCCACCTCGCCCGCCACCCTTTCGGCTTCGGCCGTGGTGATGGCGGGAAAGTGTCCTGGGGCGACACGCACATGCCCTCGGGCATTCGGAGCCTGCGCCCGCAGCTCTCTTCTCAGCGCCTCCACCTGTTCGGCCCGCGGAATCTTCGTACGCTGCCGTCGGGTGTCCCAGGCGGCGTACAGAGCGAACACGGCGAACAGGGCGGTGACCAGCCAGACCCACCAGGGGAACCCCCACCCGATGTCGGCGCCGGGCGGAGCGGCCAGTGGAAGGTGGCAACGGTGGCCGTCGCAACGCACCATGATGTTCTCCCCGGTCGGCAGACAGAGTCCTGCTCATTCGCCGACCAGACTTCCCGGCACACCGTTCTCGAACGTACACGACGCACCGTCCGTGCCGCCCGGGGTGGTCGTGTCAGCGGCCGTCGGCGAGCGCCGGGCCGCCCGGACGTTCGTCCTGCTCCGGCCCGGCGGCTGCCGCCGGTTCCTCGGCCTTCCGCAGCCCCGGGAACGCTGGCGCCGCCGCCAGGAAGACGAGGGTGGTCAGGACGAACGGCCAGGTGAAGGTGTGGCCTCCGGACGGGGCGGTGAGTGCGGTCAGGGCCGGGGTCAGGGCCGTCGCGGTGGCCGCGCCGGCCACCGCGTACGCCGCGGTCCGGCGGCCGGACGGGAGGAACACCCCGCACAGTGCCATCGCGACCAGCACCGCGTTGTAGCCCGCCGCGCCGGACGCGATCTGGGCTGCCGGGGCGCCCAGGGCCCAGGCGGTGGCGATGCCGGTCACGCTGCCGACGACCGCCATCGTGCCCGCCGTGCGGTTCGCGACGAAGATGCCGGCGAGGAAGAGCGCGCCGACGTACCACTGCGGCATGAAGAAGATCTGGGCGACGTCGGCGAAGAGGGCGTGCCACAGGTCGGTGAAGGTCAGGGCGGTCGGTGGGCCGGCCGGCCCAGGGAGGGCGGCGGGGGACGCGGCCTGGTGCCAGACGCGCGTGAAGCCGGGGGCCGCGGTCGTCAGCGCGGTCGCCACCAGGCAGAACGGGAGGGTGAGCGTCGGGAGCCGCCAGGTGTTCAGTACGCGTGCGGTGGCTGCGGTGACGACGGTGACCACCACACTGCCGCCCACCGCGAGCAGGGCCGTGGACAGGTGCCCGGCGCCGAGGAAGACCGCGGAACCGACGGCCACCAGGCAGGCGTTGAAGCCTTCGAGTCCGGCGGTGACGCGTTCGCGGTCCACGCCCAGCAGGTGGGCCGTGGCCGTGCCCACCGCCGTGCCGAGGAGCCCGTACAGGCCGTACGCCCAGCCCGCGGCGAACAGCGCGACGGAGAAGACCGCGCCGGTGACCGCGCTGGGCAGGAAGTCGACCTGGGCCTGGCCGCGCAGGACGTGGCGCAGGTACCGGGGGCCGGGGCGCCGGGTCCAGGGGTGGTCCGGTCCCGCAGCGCGGCGATCGGGTCTCGCACGTCGTCTCCCCTCAGGCATCCGGAGCACGCCGTCGGGCCGTACGCGCTCCGCACCGGGACCACCCGGGCGGATGCACCCTACAGCTATCTGTGCGGGGGCGGGACGGATTCCGGGTGCCGCAGCGCCAGCCCGTCGACCAGCGCCAGCAGGCCCGTCTCGAACGCCCCCTCGTCGACCCGCTGCTGATGCTCGGCGAGCAGATGGGCCTGGCCCAGGTGGGGGTAGTCGGCCGGGTCGTAGGCGCTCGGGTCGGCCACGAAACCGCGGGCGAAGGAGCCCAGCGCGGAGCCCGCGACGAAGTACCGGACCATGGCGCAGATCCGGGTCGCCTGGGCCGGCGGCCAGCCGGCCTCCACCATGCCGCCGAAGGCCGCGTCGGCCATCTTCAGGCCGGCCGGGCGGCGGCCGGGGCCCTGGGCGAGGAACGGGACGATGTTCGGGTGCGCGGCGAGCGCCGCGCGGTAGGAGCGGGCCCAGGCCAGCAGGCCGGTGCGCCAGTCCGCGCCGGTGGCGAGGGCCGAGACGTCCACCTCGGCGATCACCGTGTCGGCGACCGCGTCCAGGAGGGCGTCCTTGGTCGTGAAGTGGTTGTACAGGGACGGCCCGCTGACGCCCAGTTCGGCGGCCAGCCGCCGGGTGGACAGGGCGGCCAGACCCTCCGCGTCGATGAGCGCGAGCGCGGTGGCGACGATGCGCTCCCGGCTCAGGAGGGGCTTGCGGGGTCGGGCCATGCCGCACATAGTAGAGGCTGCCGCCCGAAAACTAGCAGTGGTAGTTAATGGGTCGTCCGGCCGTTCCGGGCGGTCCGGCTGCCGCGTCCCTGCGCGAGGGGTCTTGATGAACCTGGAGTTGAGCGAGGAGCAGGCTGCCGCCCGGCGGCTCGCCGAGGACTTCGTGGACCGCGAGATCGCACCGCACGCCGCCGCCTGGGACCGCGCCGAACGCGTCGACCGGGGCATCGTGAAGAAGCTCGGCGAGGTCGGCTTCCTCGGCCTGACGGTCCCCGAGGAGTACGGCGGCTCCGGGGGCGACCACCTCACCTACGCGCTGGTGACCGAGGAACTGGGCCGCGGCGACTCCGCGGTGCGCGGCATCGTCTCGGTGTCCCTGGGCCTGGTCGCCAAGACGGTCGCGGCCTGGGGCGGCGAGGAGCAGAAGCGGCGGTGGCTGCCCCCGCTGACCTCCGGCGAGGCCATCGGCTGCTTCGGCCTGACCGAGCCCGGCACCGGCTCGGACGCCGGCAGCCTGACCACCCGCGCCGTGCGGGACGGCGACTCCTACGTCGTCAACGGCAGCAAGATGTTCATCACCAACGGCACCTGGGCCGATGTCGTGCTGCTCTTCGCGCGCACCGGCGACGCCCCCGGCCACAAGGGCGTCAGCGCCTTCCTCGTCCCCACGGACACGCCCGGTCTGGAGCGCCGCGAGATCCACGGCAAGCTGGGGCTGCGCGGCCAGGCCACCGCCGAACTGGTGCTGCGGGACGTGCGGGTGCCCGCCGACGCCCTGCTGGCCTCGGAGGGGAAAGGTTTCTCCGTCGCGATGTCGGCGCTGGCCAAGGGCCGGATGTCGGTCGCCGCCGGCTGCGTGGGCATCGCGCAGGCCGCGCTGGACGCCGCCGTCGGGTACGCCACGGAGCGCGAGCAGTTCGGCCGGGCCATCGCCCACCACCAGCTGGTGCAGGAGCTGATCACCGACATCGCCGTCGACGTGGACGCCGCGCGCCTGCTGACCTGGCGGGTCGCCGACCTGATCGACCGCGGCGAACCGTTCGCCACCGAGGCGTCCAAGGCGAAACTGTTCGCCTCCGAGGCGGCGGTACGCGCCGCGAACAACGCGCTCCAGGTCTTCGGCGGCTACGGCTACATCGACGAGTACCCGGTCGGCAAGCTGCTGCGGGACGCCCGGGTGATGACCCTGTACGAGGGCACCAGCCAGATCCAGAAGCTGCTCATCGGGCGGGCGCTCACCGGGGTGTCGGCGTTCTGACGGCGGGGACGGCGCGGGGTCGCCGCGGGGCCACTGAGAGGTCGCCGCGGAGCCGCCGGGGGGTCGCTGTGGGGTCGCTGTGGGGTCGCTGTGGGGCCCGCACGCCCCGCCCCGGCGGTTCTAAGCGCTTGCTCACCGGCGGAGTAAGGTGTTCGGTCCGTCGCGGATGGCCCGTGGCGGGCCGAGGATCGGGGTGCGCGATGGTCACGGAGGCGGAGCAGGCGGACGGCTCGGCGGAGGACTGGGCCGACGTGTCCCCGGAAGCGGCCCGCCGTCTGGTCCGTGCCGCCGTCGAGGCGTTCGCCGAGCGCGGCTACCACGCCACCACCACCCGCGACATCGCGGGCCGGGCCGGCATGAGCCCCGCCGCGCTCTACATCCACTACAGGACCAAGGAAGAGCTGCTCTTCCGGATCAGCGGCATCGGCCACGAGAAGGCCCTGCGGATCATGGAGGAGGCGGCCGGTGCCGACGGCGGCCCCGCCGAGCGGCTCGCCGCCGCCGTCCGCACCTTCGCGTGCTGGCACGCCCGGCACCACACCACCGCCCGGGTCATCCAGTACGAGCTTCAAGCGCTGAGCCAGGAGCACTACGCACACGTGGCCGGCCTGCGGCGGCGCACCGACCGTGCGCTGCGCGGCATCCTCCAGGACGGCGCGGACGCCGGGGAGTTCACGGTCGGCGACGTGCCGGGCACGACGCTCGCGGTGTTGTCGCTGTGTGTGGATGTGGCCCGTTGGTTCTCCGCCGAGGGCGCCCGTACGCCCGAGGAGGTGGGCGATCTGTATGCCGGACTGGTGCTGCGGATGGTCGGCGCGCGGGCGTAGGGCCAGGGGCGGCGGGGGCGGGCCTGTGGGGGCCGGGAGGGCATTGACACGGGAGGGCTTGCCGCACATGCTGAGCAAGCGCTTAGTCGGTGGGCGGGCCGATGGCACGGCCCGCGTCTGCGGAGCCTGAGGAGGCATACGGACATGGCAGAGCCCCGGGTGTTCGGATCGCTCGACGCACTGCGGAACGCGGTCGGCGAGGACCTCGGCACCAGTGACTGGCTGGAGATCGACCAGAAGCGGATCGATCTGTTCGCCGACGCCACCGGCGACCACCAGTGGATCCACGTCGACCCGGAGCGGGCCGCGTCCGGGCCGTTCGGCACCACCATCGCGCACGGTTACCTCACACTGGCGCTGCTGCCCGCCCTGGTACCGCAGCTGCTGCGGGTCGACAACGTCAAGATGGGCATCAACTACGGCGTCGACAAGGTCCGTTTCCCCGCCCCCGTCCCGGTCGGCTCGCGGGTGCGGGCGACGGCCCGTATCGCGGGCGTGACGGAGGTGTCCGGCGGCGTGCAGCTCGCGACGACGGTGACCGTCGAGCGCGAGGGCGGCGAGAAGCCGGTCTGCGTCGCGGAGACGCTCAGCCGCTTCTACCTGTGACCCTGGGCCGGGTGGCCGGGTGGCCGGGTGGCCGGGTGGCCGGGTGGCCGCGCTGCCGCCGGCCGGGCGCCGGCGCCGCCCGTGGCCGGGACGTCCCCCCGGCCCACCGGGCCTGCCCACGGTTAGGGTTGTCCCGTGCCCCAGCTTCCTTACAAGGTCCACGAGCTCACGGTCGGCCAGCTCTCCGCGCGTAGCGGCGCGGCGGTCTCCGCCCTGCACTTCTACGAGTCCAAGGGACTGATCAGCAGCACCCGGACCGCGGGCAACCAGCGCCGCTACACCCGCGACGCGCTGCGCCGGGTCGCCTTCGTGCGCGCCGCCCAGCGGGTCGGCATCCCGCTCGCCGTCATCCGCGACGCGCTCGCCGAGCTGCCCGACGAACGCACGCCCAACCGGGACGACTGGGCCCGGCTCTCCGAGGTCTGGCGCGAGGAGCTGGAGGAGCGCATCACCCAGCTCGTCGAGCTGCGCGACCGGCTGACCGACTGCATCGGCTGCGGCTGCCTGTCCCTGCAGAACTGCGCGCTGTCGAACCCGTACGACGAACTCGGCGAGCAGGGCCCGGGTGCGCGGCGGCTGCGGGTGGACCGGGCGGCGGGCCGACCCGGGCGCGCGGTGGCGCGTCCGGGAACGGTGGGGCCGGTGGGACCAGTGGGGCTGGCGGGCGGGAGGGGCGCCGGGGCAGCGGCCGGGAGAGTGGAACGCAAGGCTCCGGTACGGCCGGTGAGGCCGACGCGCGGGACGAGAACCGCTGCGCGCGCCGCTGACGCTCACCACATCCGGGGCCGCCGCACTCGGGGCCGCCGCACCCCGGAGCACCGCACCTCGGGCCCCCGGGCCCCCGCGCCCCGGATCACCACACCCCGGGCTTGCGCCCCGCCCACGGCCGGGCCTCCTCCAACTGCGCGGACAGCGCGACGAGCGTCGCGTCCTCTCCGTACCGCCCGCCGAGCATGACACCGATCGGCAGACCCGCCGCGTTCCAGTGCAGCGGGATGCTCACCGCGGGCTGACCGGTGGCGTTGTACAGCGGGGTGTACGGGGTGAAGGCGCCGACGGCGGCGAACTCGGCCTGCGGGTCAGCGTCGTTGCGCAGCGCGCCGACGCGCGGCGGCGGCTGGGCGACCGTCGGGGTCAGCACCACGTCGAAACCGCCGTCCCGCGGCATCACGTGGTCGGCGATCAGCTGCCCCAGCATCCGGAACGCGTACAGCGCACGCGCGTACTCGACCGCCGGGACCTCCGCGCCGCGCGCCCGCAGGTAGCGGGTCAGCGGCATCAGGTCCGCCTCGTCCTGCGCCGGCACCGGGCGGCCGGCGGCGATCACCGACCAGACGCGGGTGAAGGCGTGCCGGGAGCTGTCGTCGGCGGGCAGCGTCAGCGCGTCGACGTCGTGGCCGAGGTCCGCCAGGAGCGCGGCCGTCTCCGCGACGGCGGCCCGGCAGTCCGGGTGCACCTCGGTACCGGGGAAGGGCGCGTCGGTCAGCCAGCCGATGCGCAGCCGTCCCGGGTCGCGTCCGGCGTACGCGGTGTACGTCTCGCCCGGCGGCAGCGCGAGGGCCGCGTACGGGGCGCCGGGCATCGGGCCGGCCATCGCGTCCAGCAGCGCGGCGGCGTCCGCGACCGTACGGGCGAGCGGTCCCGAGGTGCCCACGCCCGTCACGTCGTGGAGCAGCGGCCCGGAACTGATCAGGCCGCGGCTCGGTTTGATCCCGTACAGCCCGCAGACCGAGGCGGGGATGCGGATGGAGCCGCCGCCGTCGCTGCCGTGCGCCACGGGGGCCAGCCCGCCGGCCACCGCGGCGGCGGCGCCGCCGCTCGAACCGCCCGCCGAACGCTCCAGGTCCCACGGGGTGCGGGCGGGCGGCGCGAGGAGGTTCTCCGTGTAGCAGGGCAGACCGAACTCCGGGGTGTTGGTCTTGCCGAGCAGGATCGTGCCTGCCTGGCGCAGCTTGGTGACCACATGGTCGTCCACCTGCGCCACGTTGCCGGCCAGCGTCCGCGACCCCATCGTGCAGCGCACACCGGCGACCTGGTTCAGGTCCTTGACCGGTACGGGCACGCCGTGCAGCGGTGGCAGCGCCCGGCCCTCGCGGCGTGCGGCGGTGGCCTCGGCCTCCGCGGCCGCCGCCTGCTTGCGCGCGATGTCGGGGGTGCGGGTGAGGAACGCGCCGAGTGCGGCGTCCAGTTTCTCGGCGCGGGCGAGGTAGTGCTCGGTGATCTCGACGGGGGACAGTTCGCCGGTCCGCACCCCCGCGGCCTGCTCCAGAGCGGTCAGGTCGTGCAGTTCTGCCATGGACGTCCGCCTTCGCGTGTGCCGGTGGTCAGGCCGGGACCGGAGGGACTCCGGTCCGGTGGATGTCGTGCGCGATCTCATCCCGTGAAGAGTTGTCTCAGTTTCAGGGCCAGTTCGTAAAGGCCGTATCCGAACGGCAGGCCGACCCACAGCCAGGCCAGGACGAGCAGGGCGGTGCGACGGGCGGTCACGGAGCGTCTTCCTTCGGGGCGGCGGGCGCGGTCGGTGCGGGTTTCGCGGATCGCGGCCCGGCGGACGGCGGTTCGTGGTGCCGGGGATGCACGGGTCGTACCAGCTCGTTGGCGGCGAACCCGACGACGAGCAGACCGATCATGACGAAGAAGGACGTCGTGTAGAGGTCGGAACCGGTGTGCCCGGAGGCGCGGCGCGCGTCGGCGACGGCGTTGACGATCAGCGGCCCCAGGACGCCCGCGGTGGACCAGGCGGTGAGCAGCCGGCCGTGGATCGCCCCCACCTGGTACGTGCCGAACAGGTCCCGCAGATAGGCCGGTACGGTGGCGAACCCGCCGCCGTAGAACGACAGGATGACCGCCGCACACGCGAGGAACAGCGGTGTGGAGGAGTCCCCGGCCAGCGCGATCAGCAGATACATCAGCGCGCCCACGCCCAGGTAGAGGCGGTAGACGTGCTTGCGGCCCGCCAGATCCGAGGTGGCGGACCAGACGATCCGGCCGAGCATGTTGGCGAGCGAGAGCAGCCCGACGAAGCCCGCGGCGGCCGACGCGCTCACCGGCGCGGAGCCGCGGGCGAAGAAGTCGGAGACCATCGGCGCGGCCTTCTCCAGGATGCCGATCCCCGCCGTGACATTCGTGCACAGCACCACCCACAGACACCAGAACTGCGGAGTCCGTACGGCGTTACGGGCCGAGACCTGCGCGGTGGTGACCAGCGGGCGGGGCGCGGGGGCCGCCCGGCCCGCGCCGGGGGCGTCCGGCCCGGCGGGCGGAACCCGTACCAGCAGCACGCCGAGCGTCATGAAGACGGCGTACGCCAGCCCCATGACCAGGAACGTCCGGGCGATGCCGGAGGAGTCCCGGCCCAGGGCGTCCAGCAGCCCGGCGGACCACGGAGAAGCGATCAGGGCGCCGCCCCCGAAGCCCATGATGGCGATGCCGGTGGCCGTGCCGGGCCGGTCGGGGAACCACTTCAGGAGTGTCGAGACGGGAGAGATGTACCCGATGCCCAGGCCGATGCCGCCGATGAAGCCGTAACCGAGGACGACGAGCCAGTACTGCCGGGTGGCCGCGCCGAGCGCCGCCACCAGGAAACCCGAGGAGAAGCAGACGGCCGAGACGGACATCGCCCAGCGCGGGCCGTTGCGCTCGACGAGGGTGCCGCCGAACGCGGCGGACAGCCCCAGCATCACGATGGCCAGCTGGAAGGGCAGCGCGGAGGCCGTGCCGGACAGCCCGAGCGAGGACTCCAAGGGCGGCTTGAACACGCTCCAGGCATAGACCTGGCCGATGGCGAGATGGATGGTCAGCGCCGCGGGCGGCACGAGCCAGCGGCTCCACCCCGGCGGCGCGACGGTACGGGAACGGGCGGGCGCGCGCATGACGCGGAACGTACATCGTTCACCTACCCCGGGGAAGGGCGCCACGGCCACCGCGGGGTGCGTCGCGGCCACCGCGGGGTGCGCCGTTCCCACCAGGAGGTACGCCGCTCCCACCGCAGGGTGCACCGTTCCCACCGGGAGGTGCGCTGTGGTCGTTGAGGGGTGCGCCGTCCCCACCGGGAAGCCGGCCGCCCTCTTCGCCGCGCACGCTGCCACCGCTCCCGGTCGCCGTACCGCGTTCCGACGGTCCCGGCGCCAACTCCCGCAGCGCCGCCCGCACCAGCTCCGCGTTGGAAGCGGCGGGCGACCCGTCCGGCAGCAACAAGGTGTCCTCGACGCCGATCCGGGTGGCCAGGCCCAGCTCCCCGGCGAGCCGCAGCACCGGCCAGGCCCCGCCCTCCTCGCCGTGCAGCAGCACCGGACGGCCGTGCGCACCGTACGCGTCCAGCGCGCGCAGCAGGCCGCGCGCCGTTTTGCGCGCCGAACCGGCACACGGGTCCATGACCTCGGCCAGCACCCGCAGCACCCGCGGCCCCAGCGGCGAGGCCGCGAAGCGCTCCGCGCCGTCCGTACCCGACCAGATGCCCGCCTCGACGCCGACGCCGCGCTCCAGCAGCGCGGCGGCGACCGCCTCGGCCCCCGGCTCGTGCCAGTTCACCGAGGCGTGGTCGGGCAGCACCGGCCAGGCCCGCACACAGGCCACCCGGCGCTCCGGGTCCGGCTCGGCCCACGCGCCGGTGGTGACTCCCACCGGCACGTCCACCACGGCCCGCACCGCCTCCAGCACCGGCGTCAGCACACCGGACGCCAGGGACTCCCGTCCGCACGGCGACCTGGGGTGGACGTGGATGTCCCGGGCGCCGGCCGCGACCGCCTTCCCCGCGGCATCGGCCAGCTCCGCCGGGACCCTCGGCACCACCCCGGAACCGACGGCGTCCCGGGAGCCGTTGAGACATACCTGCACCACCTGCACCATGCCCACGAGCATGACAGCAGGGTCTGACAACGGACGGCGTCGCGCGGCGGGCGCCCCGCGTCCTTCCCCGGCCCGCCCGGTTCAGGCCGCCACGTACAGCCGCCGCACGCGTGAGGACTCCCGCGCCTCCGCCAGCGCCTCACGGGTCAGCACCGAGAGCGGCGCCACGATCCCGCACTCCTGGCAGACCGGCCCGGCCACCGGGAAACGTTCGAGGTCCGTACGCCACACGAAGCGCCGCGTACCGCACACCGGACAGCCGGACCGCGGCGTGCCCGACTCCATCGCCCGGATCATGCTGCGCAGCACCGCGGCCAGCGGCGCCGCCGGATGCCGGTCGGGCGCCTCGCACGGCACGATGTCACAGCCGCCCCAGGTGCGCCGGTGCCAGTCGTCGAGCGCGCTGGGCTGCCGGATGCCGTCGTGCTTCTCGCGGCGCCGACGGGCCGCGAACTCCTTCTCGTACCCGAGCCAGACGGCGCGGGCCTCCTCCAGTTCCTCCAGTGCGGCCATCAGGCGCGCCGGGTCGGGTTCGCGGTCCTCGGTCGCGATGCCCGCCCTGGTGCACAGATGGTGCCAGGTCGCGCGATGCCCGTACGGGGCGAAGCGTTCCAGGCACTTGCGCAAGGCCGTACGCCGCTGCGTGGCGACGAGACGGGGGTTGCGCACCTGTTCTGCGAGAGCTCTGAAACCGGCCAATTCATCCCACCTCCGTGGGGAGGACCCGACTGGACAGGGAATGGACGTAGCGGACCGCCCGCCGGATCCATCGAACTGTCTTGCGGATACGTGGTGGCGACACTCGCGCCGCACCGGAAGCGCCACTCGCTCCCGATGCCCCCGCGGCGCTCGGCGCGCCTCGTGTGCATCATCCACCGTACATCTGTGGGGATTTGAGAAAGTTAAGGTCGTCCGCCTTCCGGCCGCGGCGCGCTACCGGCAGCCCGTACGAGAGATGCGCCGGTGACTGCTGGTACCCACACCACGGCCGGTCGATCCGTCCCGCGGCCGACTTGGCTTCTTCCGGTCCGATACGGTCCAGTACGGACCGGAGCCGCTCGCTACCGGGCGGAAACGGACGGCGGGGTACGTGACCGGAACCGACCGGACCGTTCCGCTGACGGCACCACTGATGGCAGCACGAACGGTTCCGCGCACGGCACCACGAACGGCTCCCCCTCCCGCCCTCCGGCCCTCCCGCCTACTTCTACTTCGTCACCACCCGCCCGGCGGTGAGAACCACGTGCGCCAGTTCCCCGTGGCAGACGTCGCTGTGCGCGCCGACGGGCGGCGAACCGTCGCGCACCACCGAGGACGCGTCGATGCTCACGCATCCCTCACCGGGCACCGCGGCGCCCAGCCGCAGCCGCCGGGCGCCGTCCACGGCCTGGATGCCGTCGTGGCCGACCGCGCCCCACCGGTCGAACAGCCCCTGGAAGCTCGCTGAGTCGCCGGAGAGCCGGGAGGCCAGCGGGTACAGCATGCTCAGCGCCGAGTCGTGCCGGGAGTAGCAGGCCACCACCGGGCCGTCCACCCGCTGCTGCACCCCCTGCAGCGCCCCGCCGCGGTCCGGGTCGTGCGGCAGCCGGGCGGCGAACGCGTAGTGGGAGAAGGCCCCTTGCAGCAGGGTCATGGACTTCACCCCGGTCACGCCGGGCGGCATGCCGCGCAGCCCGTACGCCACCAGGCGGGCACCGAAACTGTGCCCGATCAGATGGATCCGGATACCCGGCGCGCCCTTGACCAGCTTGCCGAGCGCCGGGCCCAGCCCCAGCTGGCCCACCACGCCCGCGCGCCGCTTCATGGCGTAGTAGGCCGTCTGCCGCAGGAACTCCTTGGCCCCGTTCCACAGCCGCTTCAGCCCGTCACCGAACAGCTCCTGGTGGCCGCACTTCTCCAGCGCCGCCGTGAAGATCTCGCACACCGCCATCGGGTCGTCGGTGAGCATCGCGGGCGTGCCGGCTCCCGTGTCCTCGGCCAGCCGCTGCGCCGGGCTGTTCTCGCGCACCGTCACCAGTTCGCGTCCGAGGCGCGCGAACTCGTCGAAGGCGGAGCGGGCCGCCGGCTGCTCGGCGAGCAGCTCCTGGAGGCGCCGCAACGTCAGCTCCCGGCCGGGGAAGACGCGCGCCAGCGCGCGCAGTGACGCGTCGTCCAGCAGCGGCGGCCCGGCCGTACCGGGAGATTCGGCGGCTGCGGACGGTCCCGGCGCCACCGCCGGGTCGAAGTCCGGAATCGGCTCGTCCGTGAAGCGCATCGCGGGCCAGATCACGCCCGTGTAGCCGAGCCGTACCCCGTTCCCCGCCATACCGGGGAACGGGCCGAAGAAGCGCCCGTACAGGCGCGTGGCCATCGACCGGTCGTTGTTCCAGCCGTGCGCGAACACCAGCAGGTCGGTGACGCGCTGCTGCGCCACCCCGGCCACCAGCCGGTCCCGCTGCCCGGCGTCCGGATCGCCGTCGGCGTCGAACGTCAGCTCCCAGTACGGCTGTACGCCGATGTTCCCGGCCGCCGCTGCGCCGGAACCGCTCGCTGCATCCGTCATGACGACCCCCTGAGCGGCGCGCCGGGCCACGCTGCCGGGCCGGAGTTCGCGAAGCCGCGCCGCGGTGTGCAGCGCATCGTCCTGCGGGCGGGCGGATCCGGCCATACGCCACGCATGGCCCGTTCGCGGCAGTCGGCGCCCGGCGCGGGCCGCGCCCCCTCAGCCCAGCTCCCGCTCCCGCGTCTCCGGCAGCGCCAGCACGCACACCAGCGACACCACCGCCATCGCCGTCACGTACCACCCCACCGAAGCCGACCCGAAGGCCGCCTGCAGCCGGGTCGCGACCAGCGGCGAGACCGCGCCGCCCAGCACCCCGCCCAGGTTGTACGCCAGTGAGGCGCCCGAATACCGCACGGTCGTACCGAACAGCTCCGGCAGGTACGCGCCCATCGGCCCGTACACCACACCCATGCAGAACAGCGCGCCGCCGATCGCCGCCGCGATCAGCACCGGCTGCCCGGTGTCCAGCAGCGGAAAGAGGATCAGCCCCCAGACCGCCGAGAGCACCGTCCCGATGAGGACCAGCTTGCGCCGCCCGGCGCCGTCCGAGCGGGTGGCGGCGAGCCAGGTGCCGGCCGCCAGGAAGAGGCAGGCGACGAGGGAGAGGCCGAGCATGGTGTTGCGGGAGACGCCGAGCGTGCCGGTGGCGTACGCCAGGCAGTACGTCGTCGCCGTGTAGAACAGCCCGTACGCGATGATCATGCCGCCCGCGCCGAGCAGCAGCTCGCGCGGATGCCGGCGCACGACGTCCAGCACGGGCGCCCGGCTGGCCTCGTGCGCGTCCATCACCTTCGCGAACACCGGCGTCTCGCTGATCTTCAGCCTTACGAACAGCCCCACCCCGACCAGCAGGAACGACAACAGGAACGGCACCCGCCAGCCCCACGACCGGAACGCGCCGTCGTCCAGCACCGCCGACAGCAACCAGAACACCCCGGTCGCCGCGAAGAACCCGACCGAGGGCCCGACCTGCGGGAACGCCGCGTACAGCCCGCGCCGCTGCTTCGGCGCGTGCTCCACGGCCAGCAGCGCGGCCCCGCCCCACTCACCGCCGAGCCCGATCCCCTGGAGGAACCGCAGCAGGATCAGCAGCAACGGCGCCCATGTTCCGAGCGTCCCGTACCCCGGCAGCAGCCCGACCAACGCCGTCGACAGCCCCATCAGCAGCAACGAGGCCACCAGCACCGACTTCCGCCCCACCCGGTCCCCGAAGTGCCCGAACACCACCGACCCGATCGGCCGCGCCGCGAACGCCACCGCGTAGGTGGAGAACGACGCGAGGGTGGCGTTGACCGGGTCGAGCGTCGGAAAGAACGCCTGGTTGAGGACGAGCGCGGCGGCCGTCCCGTAGATGTAGAAGTCGTAGAACTCGATGGCCGTCCCGATGAACGAGGCCACGGCCACCCGCCGGAGACTCTCCGGGCTGGTGGCAGCCCCGGACGCCGCGGCGCCCTCGCTCGGGGGCGTGTCCACCACGTCCGGATTCCCGTCCGCCGGAACGGCTGCTGATGTCGCGTCACTGTGCACGAGGCGCACTGTCACGCGGGTTGGCGGGGCAGTCAATAGGTGGGATGGACTGTCTTGATGTGTGAGACGAGGGGGAGGTGATGTGGGGCTTCCCCCGGCCCTTCACCCCGCCACCGCCTCCACGATCGAAAGCGTCGACTCCGTGGGCAGCGTGCGGGCCGGTGCGAAGCCGGCGGTGGTGAGCAGGTGGTGGAAGGCGGGTTCGTCGCGTTCGCGGCCGTTGAGGGAGGTCATCATCAGGACGTCCATGGTCTTGCCGGGATGGGCGGCGTTGCCCTGGGGGAGGACCGCGTCGACGATCAGGAGGCGGCTGCCGGGGCGGGTCATGGCGGTGCGGCAGGTGCGCAGGATGCGGAGGCAGTCGTCGTCGTGCCAGTCGTGGAGGATGCGCTTGAGGAGGTAGACGTCGGCGCCGGGCGGGACGGCGGTGAAGAAGTCGCCGGTGTGGGTCTGCCAGCGGCCGGTGAGCTCGGGGCGGTCCAAGGTGTGGTGGCGGAGGACGGCTTCCTGGTCGTGGAGGATGCCGGTCAGGCCCGGGTTGCGGAGCAGGACCTGGCGCAGCAGGCCGCCGCGTCCGCCGCCGATGTCCACGACCGTGCCGGTGGCGGGGAAGTCGTAGGCGGCGGCGACCGGGTCGTTCTCGCTCTCGGCGAGGCCGGCCATGCCGGTGTCGAAGACGGTGCCCGCTTCCGGTACGCGTTCCAGGTGGCCGAAGTACGGTGCGCCGAATATCTCCTCGAAGACGGTGCGGCCGGCCCGGACGGTGTCCGCGAGCTGTCCGGCCGGGCGCCAGAACGGCTCGTCGGTGAGCATGATGACGGCGTCCCGCATGGAGGACGGGGCGTCGGAGCGGAGGGATTCGGCCGCGGGGGTGAGGTGGAAGGTGCCGTCGGGGCCCTCGCGGAACACGTCGCGGGTGGCGAGGAGGCGCAGCGCGCGGCGCAGGTGGGCGGCGTCGGTTCCGGTGGCGGTGGCGAGTTCCCCGGCGGTGCGGGGGCCGTCGGCGAGGTGGTCGGCGACGCCGAGGAGGGCCGCGGCCCGCAGTGCGGCGGAGTGGAGGTAGGCCAGGGCGTGTTCGGTGAGCTGGACGGCGGGGGAGTGCGGCGTGGTGGCCATCGGGGCGCGGTCCTTCCACGAGCGGCGGTCGGGGATTCCGGGGTTTCCACCATGGCGGTACGTCACGGGCGTCACCAGGGCAGATTGCGTCGCCCGTGTCTCTGAGGGCGTCACCGGTAGCGGAGATACCCGCGGCGCACCCGCCGGAAGCGTGCCAGGCCGTCCTGCCAGGCCGCGGCCACCTCGGCCACGCCCGCGCCCGCGTCGATCATCGTGCGTACGCGGGGGTGCCGGTGAGCTTGTCGATCCAGTGGTCCGGGCGCCAGGCGAAGCCGGGCCAGACGCGTCGGGCGGTGATCAGGAGGGCGATGCCGGTACGGACCGGGTCGAAGGCTTCGCGGTCGTGGACGTGGAGCTGGACGCCGCCGATGGTCCTGCCCTGGAACTTGGAGAAGGTGGGGGCGAAGTACGCCTCCCGGAAGTGGACGCCGGGGAGGCCGGTGTCGGTGGCCAGCTGGGTGACGGCGGCGGCCCAGCGGCGGTCGATGCCGTCGGCGCCGAGCAGTTCGAAGGGGCGGGTGGTGCCGCGGCCCTCGGAGAGGTTGGTGCCTTCGAAGAGGCAGGTGCCCGCGTAGACGAGGGCGGTGTCGGGGGTGGGCATGTTGGGGCTGGGCGGGACCCAGGGCAGGCCCGTGGCGTCGAAGAAGTGCGGGCGGCGCCAGCCTGTCATGAGGACGGTTTCCAGGTCGGCCGGGCGGCCCGCGGCGCGGGGCAGGAACTCGGCGTTGAACAGGAGGGCGAGTTCGGCCACGGTCATGCCGTGGGCGAGGGCGATCGGTTCGCGGCCGACTCCGGACGCCAGGGCGGGGTCCAGTACGGGGCCCGTCGCGGCGCGGCCGGTCACCGGGTTGGGGCGGTCGAGGACGACGAGACGTTTGTCCGCGAGGACGGCGGCGACCATGCAGTCGTACAGCGTCCAGATGTAGGTGTAGAAGCGCGCGCCGACATCCTGGATGTCGAAGACGACCGTGTCCACGCCGGACCGCGTGAAGACGTCGGCCAGCGCGCGGCCGCTCTTGCCGTACGTGTCGTGGACCGGCAGCCCGGTCGCCGGGTCCTTGTAGCTGCCCTCCGAGCCGCCGGCCTGGGCCGTGCCGCGGAAGCCGTGCTCGGGGCCGAAGACGGCGGTCAGGTTCACCCGCTCGTCTGCGTGCATCACGTCCACGATGTGGCGTACGTCCGGGGTGACGCCGGTGGGGTTGGTGACGACGCCGACCCGGCGGCCGGACAGGAGGGTGTAGCCGTCGGCGGCGAGGCGGTCGAAGCCGGTACGGGTGCGGGGGCGGGGATGGTGGGAGCCGTACGCCGCGGCCCCTGTCGGTCCGGCCCCTGTCGGTCCGGCTCCGGTCGCTCCGGTGCCCGTGGAGCCGTGTGCCGTGTCCGCCGCCCTCGCCTCGCCCGTCATCGCCGTCGCGCCCGTCACGCTCGTGACCGCCGTCGCGGCCAGCAGATTCCGTCTGGACAGGGTCATGCGTCCACCTCCGCCGTCGGAGCGGTCTCGTGAGCCGTCTCGTGAGCTGAGTCGTGAGCCGTGTCGTGCGCACGCTAATGCCCGGAAGCCCGCGGGGGAACGCGCCGGACGGCGTGCCGCGCGCGGCTGCCGCGTCCGGCCCACGGTGCGCCGGTGCCCGTCCGCCGCGGGTCCGCGCCCTTCCGCTCCGGCATACCGACTGGTTAGTCTGCCTGGCAGTCGAGTCAGGGGCCGACCGAGGGAGACCGCAGGTGGAAGCCGTACGGGACAAGACAGTCGTGGTGACCGGGGCGGGCGGTGGCATCGGGGCCGCGCTGGCCCGCCGCTTCGCAGCCGAGGGCGCGCGGGTGGCGGTCAACGACCTGGACGCGGCGAAGGCGGAGCGGACCGCCCGGGAACTCGGCGCCGTCGCGGTCCCCGGGGACGCCTCCGACGTCGTACCGGCGGCCCGGGCGGCGCTCGGCGGGACCGTCGACATCTTCTGCGCCAACGCCGGGGTCGGCACCGGCGGCGGACCCGAGGCGCCGGACGCCGACTGGGAACTGGCCTGGGACGTCAACGTCATGGCGCACGTACGGGCCGCCCGCGCGCTGCTGCCCGAGTGGCTGGAGCGCGGCACGGGCCGGTTCGTGTCCACCGTGTCGGCGGCGGGCCTGCTCACCATGGTCGGCGCGGCCCCGTACAGCGTCACCAAGCACGGCGCGTACGCCTTCGCGGAGTGGCTGTCGCTGACGTACCGGCACCGGGGGATAGCGGTGCACGCCATCTGTCCGCAGGGGGTGCGCACCGACATGCTCGCGGGCACCGGCGCGGCCGGGGACCTGGTGCTGACGCCGACGGCGATCGAGCCGGCCGCCGTCGCCGACGCGCTCTTCGCGGCCATGGCGGAGGAACGGTTCCTGGTGCTGCCGCATCCGGAGGTCGGCGAGTACTACACCGTGCGGGCGGCCGACACCGAGCGGTGGCTGGGCGGGATGAACCACCTCCAGCGAAAGCTGGAGCAGGCCGGGAGCCGTACGCCGGAAGCCGAGGTGACGCCCCGATGACCACCCACGAGGACGGGACCCCGATGGCCACCCACGAGGACAAGGCCCGGACGACCGCCTCCGAGGACAGGCTCCCGATGTCCACCTACGAGGACAAGCCCTGGCTGGCGCAGCTCACCGACGCCCAGCGCGCTCCCGTCGACCCGCACCCCTCCGCCCTGCACGCCTTCCGGGACGCCGTCCGCCGCGCCCCGGACCGCACGGCCCTCGCCTACTTCGACGGGCGGCTGTCGTACGCCGAGGCCGACGCGCTCAGTGACGGCGTGGCCGGGCACCTGGCGGCCCGTGGCTTCCGGCCCGGTGACCGTGCCGCGATCATGCTCCAGAACACGCCGCACTTCGTGCTCGCGCTGCTCGGCGTCTGGAAGGCGGGCGGCATCGTCGTCCCCGTCAACCCCATGTACAAGTCGGCCGAGATGACGCACGTCCTCACCGACGCCGAGGTCACCGCGCTGATCTGCGCCGACCGCACCTGGGACGCCTTCCTCCGCGCGACCGCCGCCGCGGCCCTCTCCGTACGGATCGCCCTGACCGCCTGCGAACTGGACCTCCAGACGCGCGACGACGCGCGCGTGCTGCGCGGCGAGCGGCTCGGGCCGCGCGAGGGCGCCGACGACCTGCTGGCCGCGGCCCGCGCGTACGAGGGCAAGCCGCCCGGCGTGACGCTGCCGGACACCACGGACACCGCCCTCATCAGCTACACCTCCGGCACCAGCGGCACCCCCAAGGGCGCCACCAACACCCACGGCAACATCGCCTACAACGCCGAGCGGCAGCGCACCGGCCTGGCGCTGCCCGACGGCGCGACGTACTTCGCGCTGGCGCCGCTGTTCCACATCACCGGCATGGTCTGCGAACTGGCCGCCTGCCTCGCCAACGCCGGAACCCTCGCCCTCGCCTACCGCTTCGAGCCCGGCGTCGTCCTCGACGCCTTCCTGGAGCACCGGCCCGCCTACACCGTCGGCCCGTCCACCGCCTACATGGCGCTGGCGGCACAGCCCGGCGTCACCCGCGAGCACTTCGCGTCGTTCTCCTCGCTCTCCTCGGGCGGCGCGCCGCTGCCGCCCGCGCTGGTGGAGAAGTTCCGGGCGGCCTTCGGCCCGTATCTGCACAACGGCTACGGGCTGACCGAGTGCACCGCGCCGTGCGCCAGCGTCCCGCCCGGCCGCGAGGCGCCCGTGGACCCGTCCTCCGGGACGCTCGCCGTCGGCGTGCCGGGCCCCGACACGGTCGTACGGATCATCGACGGCCAGGGGCGGGCCGTGCCGTTCGGCGAGCAGGGCGAGATCGCGGTGCGCGGCCCCCAGGTGGTACCCGGCTACTGGCGCCGCCCGGACGCCACCGCCGAGACCCTGCCGGACGGTGAACTGCGCACCGGCGACATCGGCTTCATGGATGCGGACGGCTGGCTGTACGTCGTCGACCGCAAGAAGGACATGATCAACGCGTCCGGGTTCAAGGTGTGGCCGCGGGAGGTCGAGGACGTGCTGTACGGCCATCCCGCGGTGCGCGAGGCGGCGGTGGTCGGCGTGCCGGACGCCTACCGGGGCGAGTCGGTGAAAGCGTATGTGAGCCTGCGGCCGGGGCAGCGGGCCGAGCCCGCCGAGCTGGCCGGTTACTGCCGGGAGCGGCTGGCCGCGTACAAGTGTCCGCGGCAGGTGGAGATCCTGCCCGAGCTGCCGAAGACCACCAGTGGCAAGATCCTCAGGCGGGAACTGCGCGGGCGTGGCTGATCACTGCCCGCCGCCCGCGGCAGGCGGCAGGCAGCGATACGACGCACGCAACGTATGAAGTACGCAACGCATGACGCACGAGATGCACGAGATGCACGAGGGACAGGTGAGGGCGATGGCCGGCACGAAGGACGGCGGGAGCGGTAAACCCGTGGCGCAGCGGCTGCTGGCCACCGCCACCCGGCTCTTCGCCGAGCGGGGCTACGACCGCACCTCCGTACAGGAGATCGTCGAGGCCGCCGGCGTGACCAAGGGCGCCCTTTACCACTACTTCGGCTCCAAGGACGACCTGCTGCACGAGGTGTACGGGCGGGTGCTGCGGCTCCAGCAGGAGCGGCTGGACCGCTTCGCCTGCGCCGACGCGCCGGTGGAGCAGCGGCTGCGGGACGCGGCGGCGGACGTGGTGGTCACCACCATCGAGAACCTCGACGACACGAAGATCTTCTTCCGCTCGATGCACCATCTGGCGCCCGAGAAGGACAAGCAGGTACGGGCCGAGCGGCGGCGCTACCACGAGCGGTTCCGCGCGCTGGTCGAAGAGGGCCAGCGCGCCGGGGTGTTCAGCAGCGCCACCCCGGCCGACCTGGTCGTGGACTACCACTTCGGGTCGGTGCACCACCTCGGCACCTGGTACCGCGAGGACGGCCCGCTCGCCCCGCAGCAGGTCGCCGACCACCTCGCGGACCTGCTGTTGCGGGCCCTGCGGCCGTGAGAGGGATGTCGGGCGGGGGCCAGGGAGTCCTCAGGCCCCGCCGATCCGCTTCTCGAACCAGTGATGGGCGTACGGCTCGTCGTTGAACGCCCCGACCTCTGCGAAGCCGTACGAGCGGTACAGGGCGATCGCGTCGCCGAGCACCTTGTTGGTGTCCAGGCGGAGGACGCCGCGGCCGTGCTCGACGGCCCGCGCCTCCAGGCCGGCCAGCAGCCGGCGGCCGAGGCCGAGCCGCCGGGCGTGCGGGGCCACCCACATGCGTTTGATCTCGGCGGAGCCGTCCGGCAGCTTCAGGCCCGCGCAGGCGACGGGCTCGCCGTGCAGCCGGGCCACCAGGAACAGGCCCTTGGGCGCGCGCAGTTCGCCCGCGTCGGGCAGCAGGCTCCGGGTGGGGTCGAAGCCCGTCTCGAACCGTTCCCGCATCTCGGTGAAGTAGGACCGCAGGCAGTGCCGGGCGTCCGGGTGGTCCGGGTCGACGACGTCCAGCGTCACCGTCGTGGCGGTCAGCAGCCGGTCGACCTCGGCCATGGCGGCCACCAGCCGGGCGCGCTGGGCGTCGTTGAGCGGTGCCAGCAGGGAACCGGCCAGCTCGTCGCTGCGGCCGTCGAGCACGGCGTGCTCCGCGCGGCCCGCCTCGGTGAGCCGGACGGTGCGTACCCGCCGGTCCTCGGGCTGCGGTTCCACCGTCACCAGGCCGTCGGCCTCCAGGGAGCGCAGCAGCCGGCTCAGGTAACCGGAGTCGAGCCCCAGGCGCTCGCGCAGCCACCGTACGTCCTGCCCCTGCCCGCCGATCTCCCAGAGCAGCCGGGCCTCGCCGATGGGCCGGTCGAGGCCGAGGTAGTGGTCGTGGAGCACGCCCACGCGCTCGGTGACCGTGCGGTTGAACCGCCGTACCTGGCTGAGCTGTCCCGCGTCCATTCCCTGACCTTAGTCAGGGAAAACGGGGCGGGGCAAGAGCAGGGGAAGGGGCAGGGGCAGGGGCAGGGGCAGAGCGGGGGCACGGGCACGGGGCCGTACGCCGCCGTGTCACCTGTAGCGCTTCAGCTCCCGGCGCGCCAGCGACCGCTGGTGCACCTCGTCCGGGCCGTCCGCGAGCCGCAGTGTCCGGGCCGCCGCCCACAGCTCCGCCAGCGGGAAGTCCTGGCTGACGCCGCCCGCGCCGTGCAGCTGCACCGCCTGGTCGAGGATGTCCACGACCGTACGCGGCGTGGCGATCTTGATGGCCTGGATCTCCGTGTGCGCGCCCTTGTTGCCGACGGTGTCCATCAGCCACGCGGTCTTCAGCACCAGCAGCCGCAGCTGTTCGACGGCCACCCGCGCGTCCGCGATCCACCCCTGCACGACGCCCTGCTGCGCCAGCGGCTTGCCGAACGCCTCACGGGACACCGCGCGGCGGCACATCAGCTCGATGGCGCGCTCGGCCATCCCGATCAGCCGCATGCAGTGGTGGATGCGGCCGGGGCCGAGGCGGGCCTGGGCGATGGCGAAGCCGCCGCCCTCCTCGCCGATCAGGTTCGCGGCCGGCACGCGCACGTCATGGAAGACCACCTCGGCGTGGCCGCCGTGGTAGTGGTCCTCGTAGCCGTACACCTGCATGGCGCGGCGGACTTCGAGGCCGGGGGTGTCGCGCGGGACCAGCACCATCGACTGCTGGCGGCGCGGGTCGGCGCCGTCCGGGTCGGTCTTGCCCATCACGATGAAGATCTGGCACAGCGGGTTCATCGCGCCGGAGATGTACCACTTGCGGCCATTGATGACGTAGCTCTCGCCGTCCCCGTCGATGCGGGTCTCGATGTTCGTGGCGTCCGAGGAGGCCACGTCCGGCTCGGTCATCGCGAACGCCGACCGGATTTCGCCCGCCAGCAGCGGCCGCAGCCACTGCTTCTTCTGCTCCTCGGAGCCGAACTGCGCCAGCACCTCCATGTTGCCGGTGTCCGGTGCCGCGCAGTTCAGCGCGGTCGGCGCCAGTTGCGGGCTACGGCCGGTGATCTCGGCCAGTGGCGCGTACTGGAGGTTCGTCAGCCCGGCGCCGTACTCCTCGTCCGGCAGGAACAGGTTCCACAGGCCCTGCTTGCGCGCCTCGGCCTTGAGCTCCTCCACCACCGCCGGGGTGTCCCACGGCGAGGCGAGGGCCGCCCGCTGCTCGTCGGCGACCGCCTCGGCCGGGTACACGTGCTCGTCCATGAAGGCCAGCAGCCTGCCCCGCAGCTCTTCGGTGCGGGCGTCGAATGCGAAGTCCATCAGCGTGCCTCAGCCTTCCTTGGCGGTCGTCAGGGTGTGGAGGGTGGCCAGGCCGCGGTCGATGAAGACCGGCACCAGCTCGCCGATCCGGTCGAAGCCCGCGCCGACGGTCTGCCCGAGGGTGAAGCGGTAGTGGATGCCTTCGAGGATCACGGCGAGCTTGAAGTACGCGAACGCCGTGTACCAGGCGATGCCGGACACGTCCCGGCCGGACCCGGCCGCGTACCGCTCGATCAGCTCGGCCGCCTCCGGATGGCCGGGCGCGCCGCGCGTCGTGGCGATCGGGGAGCCGGGCACGTCCTCCTGCTCGCTGTACATCACCAGCAGTCCGAGATCGGTCAGCGGGTCGCCAAGGGTGGACATCTCCCAGTCCAGTACGGCCGTGATCCGGTCGTCGGCGCCGACCAGCACGTTGTCCAGCCGGTAGTCACCGTGCACGACGGCGGCCGCGGGGGAGGCGGGCAGCGCCGCGCCCAGCGCCTCGTGCAGCGCGTCGATGCCCGGCAGCTCGCGGTTCTTCGACGCCGCCAGCTGCTTGCCCCAGCGGCGCAACTGCCGCTCCAGGAAGCCGTCCGGCCGGCCGAAGTCCGCCAGGCCGACCGCCGCCGGGTCCACGGCGTGCAGCGCCACCAGCGTGTCGACGAGGGACAGCACCACACCGCGGGTCCGCTCCGGGCCCAGCCCGGCGAGCTGTTCCGCCGTGCGGTACGGCACGCCCTCGACCAGCTCCATCACGTAGAACGGCGCCCCGAGGACCTCCTCGTCCTCGCACAGCAGCAGCGCCTCGGGCACCGGCACCGCCGTCGCGTGCAGCGCGCTGATCACCCGGAACTCGCGCCGCATGTCGTGCGCGGTGGCCAGGACGTGACCGAGCGGCGGGCGGCGGACGACCCACTGGCCGGTGCCGTCGGTGACCCGGTAGGTGAGGTTGGACCGGCCGCCCTCGATCAGCTCGGCATCCAGCGGGCCCCGTACCGCGCCGGGCAGTTCCCGGTCCAGGTGGGCCCGCAGCCGCTCCAAGTCCAGACCCGGGGGTGCGGAACGCGGGGGAGGGGTGCCGTTGCTCATCGTGCTCCTCCGTACGGAAGGGACGGCCGCTCCGGACGGACGGCCGGTACGATCATGCCGACTAGTCGGTATGGCGTCCAGAGGGCGAGTATGGGGTGTGGGTCACCTGGCCGGAAAGGGCTGGTCGGCCCTCGGAGGAAGATCGCCCTCGGAAGAATGGCCCTCAAGGACGACGGCCCTCAGAGGAGGACGCCCTCAGAGGAGGATCGCCGCCCCCAGCACCGCCAGTGCACAGACGCTGCCGGCCAGGGCCAGTGCCGTACGGGTGGACAGGACCGGCGGCCGGCCCGCGCACATCGCCCGCATTCGCAGGTGCGCCGCCGCCAGGAACGCGACCCACACCAGCAGTACCAGCGCCCCCGCGACGACCACCACGGGCCCGGGGCCGTGCTGCTGCACCACCTGCCGCCCCGCGAGGATCGCGACCAGCGTGCAGGACAGGGTGGTGCGCCGCCAGGCGAGGCGGGTGCGTTCTGGCTGGAGCCCGGGGTCGCGGGCCGGGCGCGGCTGCTCCCGTGGCAAGGAACCGGCCATCGGTCAGCGCGTCCAGCCGATGACGACGAGGACGACCATCGCGGCCGCCAGCAGGCCGACCGCGACCGCCAGTACGGCCGGGAAGCGGGACGCGGGCAGGTCCTCGCCGCGGCGCATCGCCCGCTCGCAGCGCACCCAGTGGTTGACCGCCCGCACCGCGCACAGCGCGCCGCCCACCAGCAGGACCACCGTGAACGTCACCCGCAGCACGTCGTGCAGCCGGGGCAGGAACTGGTCCACCGCGAAGCCGCCGCCCACCAGGGCCAGCCCGGTCCGCAGCCAGGCCAGGAAGGTCCGTTCGTTGGCGAGGGAGAAGCGGTAGTCGGGCGTCGTGCCCTCCTCGCGGACGCGCGCCGGCATGAACCACAGCCGTACGCCCGCGCCGATCGACCGCAGTCTGTCGGTGAGGATCATGGCCAGAACCCTACGTGGTGACCGTCGGGCGGGCCCGTGCCCGGGCCGTCCGGCGGCCGCCCTCCCCGCGCCGGCCGCCGGGGCTGCCGTTCCCGTGCGGTCACCGGCGCTACCGCTTCCGCTCGGCCCGCCGTTCCAGCAGCCGCTGCCAGGCGGACATGCCGTCCGGCGTCCACTCCCACTCCGGCAGACGCCGCGTCAGCTCCTCCTCGGTGAGGAAGGCGTGCCAGTCCACCTCGGACTCCTGCGGCTTCACGGGCAGCGTGCAGCGCACCTCGTAGACCGTCGACCACCAGGTGTGCTCGGGCGTCTCGTACAGGAACTTGAACAGCGGGACCGGCCGCGGCAGACCGGTCACGCCCAGTTCCTCCTCCGCCTCGCGCAGCGCGGTCCCGTCGTACGTCTCGCCCGCGCCGACCACGCCGCCGACGAACATGTCGTAGTGCGCGGGGAAGACCAGCTTCCGCGCGGTGCGGCGGTGCACGAAGATCCGGTCCTCGGCGTCGCGGGCGAGGACGAACGCGCAGCGCGTCCGCAGCCGATGGGCGTAGGCGTCGCCCCGCCGGGCCTGTCCCACGACCTCGTCGCTCTCGCTGACGACGTCGACGATCTCGTCCGCGCTCAGTTGCTGTTGTCCGTCCATGACTCCATGCAATCAGCCCGCCGGCGCCGGTGTGGCACGGGCCCCGCGGCGCGTGTCACCGCCGCCCGCGTCACGCTCGCCGCATAGCGCCTCCTGCGTCCCGCCCTCCCCGCGTCACGCCTCCTGTGTCACTGCCCCATGACGTAGCGCACGGTCGGGCCGGAGGTCCAGCCGCCGTCCACCGCCAGTTCGGCCCCGGTGACGTAGGACGCCGCGTCGGACAGCAGGAAGACCACCGCCCCCGCGATCTCCTCGGCCTCGCCGACCCGCCCCATCGGCGTGTTGGGGTACTTGCCCTCGCCCGTCTCGATGCCGGCCTGGGCGGTCATGGGGGTGTGGGTCATGCCGGGGTGTACCGAGTTCACCCGGATCCGCGCCGTGCCCAGCTCGACCGCGCCGATCTTCGTCAGGCCGCGCACGCCCCACTTGGAGGCGCCGTAACCGCCGGTCAGGGCCAGGCCCATGAGGCCCGCCGCCGAGGAGATGTTCACGATCGACCCGGCGCCGCGCTCGCGCATCGCCGGAATCACCGTCTTCATGCCGATGAAGACGCCGGTGAGATTCACGTCCAGGACCTTGCGGAAGAAGTCGACGGAGATCGAGTCCAGCGGCTGGCCGGTGGCTATGCCCGCGTTGTTGACCAGGCCGTCGATGCCGCCGAACGTCTCGGCCGTGAAGTCCGCCGCCCGCTGCCAGTCGTCCTCCGACGTCACGTCGTGCGCGAGGAACCGGGCGCGCTCGCCGAGCCGTTCGGCCGTGGCCCGGCCCTCGTCCTCCAGGATGTCGGTGAGGACGACGTGGGCGCCGGCCGCGACCGCCTGCTCGGCGGCGGCCGCGCCCAGACCGCGCGCGCCGCCGGTGACGATGATGTTCTTGCCGTGCAGGTCGGGCATGGCCGGCTCCTTGCTTCGGGGGTGGGGTGGTCTCACGGGTACGGGACAGGGGCAGGGGCCAGCAGGAACGCCGCCGTGGTGCCGACGAGGTCGGCGAGGAACGCCTCCTCGTACGTCAGCGGCCGGACGCCGTCCAGGTACTGGCGGGCCCGGTCGGCCAGTGCCGCGCCGATCAGCGTCAGCGCCAGCTCGATCCGTTCCAGCCGCAGCGCCTCGGGCAGGCCCGCCGCGGCGAGCGCCGACTCCGCGAGTCCGATCAGCCGCCAGGTCGCGGTGCCGTCCAGCGTCGGGTGCGGCGTACGGGTCCGTACGCCGCTCTCGTGGGTCAGCTGGGCGGAGACGCGCAGACAGCGGCGGCCCCGGTCGTCGCGCAGCAGGCTCGCCTCGGCGGTGACCAGCGCGCCGACCAGCGCGGACAGACCGGGACCCGCCGCGCCGGCCTGCGCTTCGACGGCCGCCAGCCGGGGCGCGAGCACGGCCTCCGTACGGGCCAGACGCCCGGCCAGCACCGCGTCCAGCAGCCCGGCCCGTGAACCGAAGTGGTACTGCACGGCCGACGGGTTGCTCTGTCCGGCCAGCCGGACGATGTCCCGCGTCTGCGCGCCGTCGACCCCGTGCGCCGCGAACAGTTCCTCCGCGGCGCGCAGCAGCCTCTCCCTGGTCCCGGCCCCTGCCGTCGTACGTGCCATGCGGGCACTTTAATGCTGGGCATTATTAGAGTCGAGATCGCGCAGGCCCGTGTCGAGATCCGCGTCAGGAGCGATGCCGGCTCTCGGGCCCGGGACGCGTCTCACCACCGCATCGCCGTGAAGTCGACCGGCCGCGGCCGCAGCTCCCGCGCACGAGCGGCCAAGCCTCGCATCCGGGCGGCCATCTCGTCCGCGGGCAACTGCTTGCGTCCGCCGTGGCCGGGCAGCAGCCACTCGAAGCGCAGCCCGGCGACGGTACGGGCCAGGGAGGCGGCCAGCGCTTCGATGGAGTACCAGGTGACGGTGTCCGCCACCTCGACGTCGCCGGTCGTGCGCGACCAGTAGAAGCTGTCCCCGCTGAAGCAGTACCGCTCGTCGGCGACGTAGAGCACGCTGCCCTCGGTGTGGCCGGGCAGCGGATGGGCGATCACGCCTTCGGCGATCTCCGTGGCCCGGGTGCCGCGCAGTACGTGATCCGCGTCGGGCACGGCCTCCAGGTCCCCTTCGTGGATCCACAGCCGGGCCCCGAAACGGTCGGCGTAGCGGCGGCCGTGCGCCACGTGGTCCCGGTGGGTGAGCAGTACGTCGGTGACCGGCCCGAGGGCCTCGTACCGGGCGGCCAGCGGCTCGCTCCAGCGGGGCGTGTCCACCATCATCAGCGTGCCGCCGGGGCGGCGCAGGAGGTAGGAGTTGGCTCCGGCGGTGTGCGGGGAGTTGTGCCCGCACAGCAGGACGTCGGTGGCGCCGAGCCGCAGGGGGTACGGGTCCTGGGCCGGGTCGAGCCGGCGGGCGGGGTGGCGGATCGAGCGGGTGGGGCACGCGAACGCCGCGGCGTACAGCTGCCGTTCCTCGGCCGCACCGTGTGGCTGCCGTACGACCTCGGAGCGGCCGCCGGTCTCGACGATCAGGTCGGGGGCGAGCTGCCGGGCGACGTCGCAGTTGGTGCAGCGGTCGTCCACGTACCAGGCGTCGGGGGTGTGGTGGGGGCCGAGTGTGTCACGGGTGTCGTAGGTGTCCCGGGTGTCCTCCGGGACGGGTCGGGCATCGTTCACGGCATGCCTCACTCTTCGGACGTGGGATGGCTTGTACGGGATGCGTACGGATGCGGGTGCTCAGCAAGAGGTAACGCGCCGGGCCGCGGAAGGGGAAGGGGTGCCAGGTCTTGTTTCTCCTGTTCAAGGGGTATCTCGCAGAGTGCGACTGCGTGAGGTGAGCATGCCAATTTGACGTCGCGGTGGGGGAGGGACGGCCGGCTCCCGAGCCGACGGCCGCCCTCCCTCGCCTCACCCGCAGCCCTCTCACCCCACCTGCAACTCCCGCCCCCGCTCCGGCCGCCCGCCCTTCGGCACCGGGCGCGCCCGGGTACCCCGCCCGAGTGGTGCCGGAACCCGCGGTTGACGCGCGGTCCGCCCGCGCTGAGGATCGGTAGCCACGATGGCGGCCGGGCCCTCCGGCGCGCCGCGGTGCGGAGGAAGACTGGCGGTCATGGCCTACGACGCTGATGTGATCGTGATCGGAGCGGGTCTGGCGGGCCTCGCGGCCACCGCCGAGCTCGCCGAGGCGGGACGCAAGGTGATCCTCCTGGACCAGGAGCCCGCGAGCGGCCTCGGCGGCCAGGCGCACTGGTCCTTCGGCGGCCTCTTTCTCGTCGGCTCGCCCGAGCAGCGGCGGCTGCGCATCCGCGACAGCCACGAGCTGGCCTGGCAGGACTGGCTCGGCGCGGCCGGCTTCGACCGCCCCGAGGACCACTGGCCGCGCAAGTGGGCCGAGGCGTACGTCGACTTCGCGGCGGGGGAGAAGCGCCCCTGGCTGCACCGGCAGGGCGTACGGTTCTTCCCGGTCGTCGGCTGGGCCGAGCGCGGCGGCTACGAGGCCACCGGGCACGGCAACTCCGTACCGCGTTTCCACATCACCTGGGGCACCGGGCCCGGCCTGGTCGAACCCTTCGAACGGCGGGTGCGGGCCGGTGTCGCGCGCGGCCTGGTGGAGCTGCGCTTCCGGCACCGTGTCACCGGTCTGGCGCGCAGCGCGGGCGCGGTCGACACCGTCACCGGCGAGATCCTGGAGGCGTCGGACGCCGAGCGCGGCACGCCCAGCAGCCGCGAGGTGGCCGGCGCCTTCGAATTGCGCGCCCAGGCCGTGATCGTCACCTCGGGCGGCATCGGCGGCAACCACGACCTGGTGCGCGCCAACTGGCCCGCCCGCCTCGGCACACCGCCGGAGCACCTGTTGTCCGGGGTGCCCGCCCATGTGGACGGCCTGATGCTGGGCGTCACCGAGGCGGCCGGCGGCCGGATCGTCAACCGGGACCGCATGTGGCACTACACCGAGGGGATCGCCAACTGGAACCCCGTCTGGCCCCGGCACGGCATCCGCATCCTGTCCGGCCCGTCACCGCTGTGGCTGGACGCGCACGGCAAGCGGCTGCCGGTGCCGCTCTTCCCCGGCTTCGACACGCTCGGCACCCTCGCCCACATCATGCGGACCGGCCACGCCCACACCTGGTTCGTCCTCACCCAGAAGATCATCGAGAAGGAGTTCACCCTCTCCGGCTCCGAGCAGAACCCGGACCTGACCGGGCGCAGCGTCCGGGACGTGCTGAAGCGCCCGCTGCCCGGCGCCCCCGGCCCGGTGCAGGCGTTCATGGACCGGGGCACGGACTTCGTCGTCGAGCGCTCCCTCGGTGATCTCGTACGGCGGATGAACCAGCTCACCGACAAGCCGCTGCTCGACGAGGCCGCGCTGCGCCGCGAGATCGTCGCGCGCGACCGCGAGATCGCCCACTCCTTCACCAAGGACCTCCAGGTCACCGCCGTGCGCGGAGCACGCAAGTACCTGGGGGACCGGCTGATCCGCACCGCGTCCCCGCACCGGCTGCTGGACCCGAAGGCTGGCCCGCTGATCGCCGTACGGCTGAGCATCCTCACCCGCAAGACGCTCGGCGGCCTGGAGACCGACCTGTCCTCACGGGTGCTGACCGAGGGCGGCGAGCCCCTGCCGGGCGTGTACGCGGCGGGGGAGGCGGCGGGCTTCGGCGGCGGTGGCGTGCACGGCTACCGGTCGCTGGAGGGCACCTTCCTGGGCGGCTGCATCTTCTCGGGACGCACGGCGGGACGGGCGGCGGCGAAGGCGGTGGGCTGAGCACCGGGGGCCGCCGCGCCCCGGTGCTTGTTGACAAGTGTGTTGACGGGCAAGGGAGTTGGCTTTTCGGTCAATCTCCGAACCGCCTTGACGCGAAGCCGCACCGGCCGGTTTGCTGTGCGTGACCTGTTGGTGTCGATCAGTGCACCGATTCTGCACACACGCGCCCGGGATGCGGCGCGTCCGGAGGTGAAGCGCGTAGTGGAGTGTTCCTGCCCGTGACCCCTCCGCCACCTCTGCCGCTCGGCCGGTCCCGCCGCAAGGACGCGCCGGTCCTCGACCCGGCCCTGGACGACGTCCAACTCGCCGCCTCCGTCGACGCCCTGGCGCACGGACGCTGGGTCCGGGTACGGACGCTGCTGGCCGACACCGGCACGGACTGGGACCTGCGGGGCCACCGGCTCGTGGTGCTCGCCGAAGGCGCGGCCAGTGCCGCCTGGGCCGGTGACTGGCGTCTGGCCGAACCGGACAGCGCCGACGCCGCCGCCCTGCTGGCCTGCGCCCTCGTCTTCCAGACGCTGCGCGGCCGGAGCGACCGGGACGCCGCGCGCGAGGCCTGCCGGCTCGCCGCGGCCATGGCGCCCCGCGACCCGACCCCGTGGCTCGGCCTGCTGCTCCTCGCCCGCCGCACCGGCACCCCCGACGAACGCGAGCACGCCTTCGACCAGGTGCGGGCCCGGCACCCGGACCACCATCACGCCCACCACCTGATGGCCGCCTGCCTGGCCGAGCAGCAGCAGAACGGCGCCGACGACCCGCTGCACCAGGTCTACGACTTCGCGTACTGGGCCGCCGAACAGGCCCCCGCCGACTCACCGCTGGCGATCCTGCCCGTCGTCGCCCACGCGGAGCGCTACCGCGCCCTGGCCGCCGCCGGCCTCGAACCGGCGGACCCGGCCGCCTCCGGCCACTGGTCCACCCGCCGCGCCCGTCAGGTCATGAAGGCGGCCTTCGACTGGTGGCTGGAGTGGGAGGGCGAGGACCACCCGCGCCGCAAGGTGGACCTCAACTTCCTCGCGCACGCCAAGTACCACGAGGGGAGGATGGCGGAGGCCGCCGCGCTCTTCCACCGCATCGGCCCGCATGTCACCGCCGCCCCCTGGTCCTACCCCGACCGGGACGCCCGCAAGGCCTTCAAGGCGGCCCGCGCCACGGCCTTCCGTACGGCCTGACCCCGGCGCCCGCACCACGTGCACAGCACGACCGGTACGACGTACGCAGCACCACCCGCACCACGCACGACGCGCACCCCGCCTCCGCGTTCCACGGAAAGGACACCTCCGCGCCATGCTGACGAGCAGTACGGGTAACAAGAGCCATCGGGGACGCACAGGCCGCACGGGCCGAACGGGCCGTACCGGAGGTCCGGGCGGTCCCGGGGAGATCAGCACCTTCAAGGGCCAGGAACGGGCCCTGCGCGCCGGCCGCATCGGCACCGCGGGACTGCTGCTGTCCGTGCTGGCCGCCAGCGCGCCCCTGATGGTGGTGGCCGGCGTCATGGTCACCACGTACCAGGTCATGGGCATCGTCGGGCAGCCGCTGCTGTTCGTCATCCTGGGCGTGGTGATGGCGCTGTTCAGCGTCGGGTACGCGGAGATGAGCCGGCACGTGCACAACGCCGGGGCCTTCTACGCGTACATCGCGCGCGGCCTCGGCGGCACGGCGGGCGCCGGAGCCTCCTTCGTCGCGCTCGCCGCGTACAGCGCCCTGCAGTTCGGCATCTACGGCATCTTCGGCTTCGAGGTGACCGGGCTGCTCGACAAGCATCTCGGCGTCACCGTGGCCTGGTGGGTGCCCGCGCTGCTCGGCGTCGCCCTGATCGGTGCGCTCGGCGCGCTGAAGATCGACCTGAACGCCAAGGTGCTGGGCGTCCTGCTCGCGGTCGAGGTCGTCCTGATCGCCGTCTTCGACCTCGCCTTCGCCGCCGAACCGGGTCCGCAGGGCCTGTCGCTGCAGGCCTTCGACCCGGCCACGCTCGGCGGCGCGGGCCTGGGCACCGCGCTGTGCTTCGCCGTCGCCGCGTTCGTCGGTTTCGAACAGGCCCCCGTCTACGCCGAGGAGACCAGCCGGCCGCAGACGGTCGTGGCGCGGGTGATGTTCCTCGCCGTCGGCTTCGTCGCGGTCTTCTTCGCGCTCAGCTCCTGGCTGATCGGTGTCGCCACCGGCCCGGACCAGGTCGTCGCCACCGCGGGCAAGGAGGGCCCCGGCCTGATCTTCGCCCTCACCGGCCCACGGCTCGGCGGCACGTTCACCGACATCCTGCACCTCTTCTTCGTGACCGGCATCTTCGCCTCGATGCTCAGCTTCCACAACGTGGTGGCCCGCTACGCCTTCGCGATGGGCCGCGAAGGCCTGCTGCCCGCCGCGCTCGGCCGTACCGCCAGGTCCAGCGGCGCCCCGGCGCTCGGCTCGCTGCTCCAGTCCGTCATCTCGCTGCTCGTCGTGGGCGCCTTCGCGCTCACCGACCGCACCCCGGACGGCGACCCCACCACCCCCGTACTGAAGCTGTTCACCTGGGGCGGCAACGTGGGCGCGCTCGGCGTGATCGTGCTGATGGCCACCGCGTCCGTCGCCGTCATCGCGTTCTTCGTACGGCGCGGGGCGGGCCGGGCGCAGGCCGGGCGGCTGCTGGCCGCCGGGCTGGCCGCGCTGGCGCTGCTGACCGTACTGGTCTACGCGGTCAAGGACTTCGGCGTCCTGGTCAGCGCGGCGGAGGGCTCGGCGCTGTCCTGGGTGCTGCCCGGCGTCATCGGGCTGGTGGCGGTGCTCGGGCTCGGGTACGGGCGCGTGCTGCGCGCCCGGCGCCCGCAGGTGCACGCCCGTATCGGCCTGGGCAACGAGGCGTTCCAACTGGAGAAGGCGGCGAGCACGCCGTCCCCGTCGTCCCCGCGTGAGGAGAGCTGACCGATGGCACACAGCACGCCGGAACCCCAGCCGCCCGCCCCCGCCCCGCACCCCCTCGACCCGCTCACCGCCGACGAGATCACCGCGGCCCGCGACGTCCTGCACGGCGCGGGCCTGGTGGGGGACACCACCCGGTTCCCGCTCGTCCTGCCGGACGAGCCGGACCGGCACACCGTCGCCGCCCACCGCCCCGGCGACCCGGTCGTCCGCAGGCTGCGCGTGACCCTTCTGGACACCGCGACCGGCGCCGCGGCCGAAGCGGTCGTGGACGTCAGCGCCCGCGTCCTGCTCGCCCACCGCCCGCTGGACCCGGTGGCGGACGGCCAGCCGCCCGTCCTCTTCGAGGAGTACGAACGCTGCGACGAGATCGTCAAGGCCGACCCGGGCTGGCGCAAGGCCATGGCCGAGCGCGGCATCACCGACACCTCGCTCGCCGTCTGCGCGCCACTGGCCGCCGGCAACTTCGGCCGGGCCGCGGAGACCGGGCGCCGGATGCTGCGCTCGCTGACGTTCCTGCGGTGCGAGACGGCCGACAACCCCTTCGCGCACCCCGTGGGCGGTCTGGTCGCCGACGTGGACCTGACCGAGCGGCGGGTCGTCCGGCTGATCGACACCGGAGCGGTGCCGGTGCCCGCCGCATGCGGGCGCTACGAGGCCGAGTTCAACGGCCCCGCGCGCACCGACCTGAAGCCCTTGGAGATCAGCCAGCCCGACGGCCCCTCCTTCACCCTGGACGGACACCGCCTGAGCTGGCAGAACTGGTCACTGCGGCTGGACTTCAACTCCCGCGAGGGCCTGGTCCTGCACGAGCTGTCCTACCGCGACGGCGACCGCGTACGGCCCGTACTGCACCGCGCCTCGCTCGCCGAGATGGCCGTCCCGTACGCCGACCCCGGTGCGGACCGCAACTGGATCTGCTACCTGGACGTCGGCGAGTACACCCTCGGCCGCAACGCCAACGCGCTGCGGCTGGGCTGCGACTGCCTCGGCGAGATCCGGTACGTGGACGCCGTCGTCCCCGACGACCACGGGCTGCCGCAGACGCTGCCCAACGCCGTCTGCATCCACGAGGAGGACCACGGTCTCCTGTGGAAGCACACCGACATGTTCAGCGGGTTCACCGCCGAGAGCCGCCGCTCCCGCCGCCTGGTCGTCTCGTACATCGCCACGCTCGGCAACTACGACTACGGCTTCTACTGGTACCTGTACCAGGACGGCGGCATCGAGTTCGAGGTCAAGTCCACCGGCCTGGTGCAGACCTCGGCGTCCGAGCCGGGCACCGTCTCCCCGTACGCCACCGAGGTCGCCCCCGGCCTCCAGGCCCCGTACCACCAGCACCTGTTCTGCGCCCGGCTGGACCCGGCGGTGGACGGCCACGCCAACACGGTGGAGGAGGTCGACATCGTCCGGATCCCCATGGGCCCCGACAACCCCAACGGCAACGCCTTCACCGTCCGCGCCACCCCCGTCACCGACTCCGGGGAAGCGGGCCGGCTGGCCGACCCGGCCGTCGGACGCCGCTGGCGGATCACCAACCCCGCCGCCCGCAACCGCACCGGACAGCCCGTCGCGTACACCCTGACCCCGCAGCCGTCCGGCCCGCCGCTCCTCGCGCAGCCCGGCTCCGCGGTCGCCGCACGGGTCGCCTACGCCGCCAAGCACCTGTGGATCACCCGGAGCGCGGCCGGCCGCCGCTACCCGGACGGTGACTACCCCAACCAGCACCCCGGGGGCGCCGGCGTCCCCGAGTGGTCACGCCCCGGCGAGTCCCTGGAGAACACCGCCCTGACCCTCTGGCACTGCTTCGGGCCGACGCACCTGCCGCGCCTGGAGGACTGGCCGGTGATGCCGGTCGACCGCTGCGGCTTCGCCCTCCGGCCGACCGGGTTCTTCGACCGGAACCCGACCCTCGACCTGCCGCGGGAGAGCGGCGGCGGGCACTGTCACGCTCAGGAGAGGTGAGCGGTCCGCCGGGTGGAGCGGGCCGGTGCCGGGCCCTCAGGCTCCCTCCGGCCCGTCGAGCGGCGTCGGCTCCCAGGCCCGCCGCAACTGCGCGCGCAACAGCGGAAGTGGACTGTCGTCGATGCCGCGAAGCCGGTCGGAGAGGAGCGTCAGCGTGTCGCAGCGGGCCAGTTGCAGCGCGCGGGCGCACCCGCCGCGGTCGAATCCGGCGGCCTCCGCGATCCGTACGGCGGCCACCGCGCCGACCGAGATCGCCAGGCCCGCGACGTCCTCGGCGGGATCGCCGGTCACCGCGTCCGTCCAGTCCAGCACGCCGCTGATCCGGCCGTCCTCGGCGACGAGCAGGTGCTCCCCTTGAGGTCGTTGTGCACCAGCGTGCCGGGTGCGGTGGCGCTCTCCGCCCCCGGCACGTGCAGCCTCGGCAGCCGGTCGGCCGCGAACTCGCCGCGCGCGGCGACGGCCTCGGCGGCTGCCGTGGCGCGGCGCAGCAGCCCCGGCATGTTGCGCGGTGCCTCCGGCGGCACGCCCAGCGCCTCGGCGGACGCCACCGGCACCTCCGCGAGCAGGACGAGCAGCCGCGCCAGCTCGGCCTCGCCCGCCGCCGTCACCGGGCGCAGTTCGGCGGAGACCCCGCTCAGCCGGGTGTCCAGGGTGAAGGCGCGGCCGCGCGCCCACTCACCGCTCGCCACACTGACCGGCACCGGCACACCGATCCGCTCCCCGATCAGCTCACGCACCGCGACCTCCCGGCGCAGCCGCTCCGAGCCGCCCCGGTCCAGCGCGCAGCGGGCCACATGGTCCGGTCCCACCCACCAGGACGCGTGGTCGCCGCCCTCGCCGACGGGCCGGACATCGGCCGCGGTCGCGCCGGGAACGGCGTCCTGGGCCAGCCCGGCCACCTCTGCCGCCTCCGGCCAACGTTCATCCGTCATGATCGCCATCATGCCGCAGTGGGCCGCCGGCGCGTGGCGGATGTCCGGCCGACGCCACCCGCGCGCCGTTCCCCCATGCCGCCCTCAGTCCTCCAGCGCCTCCCGCACCCGGCGCGACACGGTGAACGTGTACAGGTCCAGCACCCCCGGCGGCTCCGCGACACCGGGGCCGCCGGCCTTGATCCAGGCGGCTACGTCGTCCAGCGCCCCGTCGTCGTTGACCAGGCCGAGCCATACCGGGCGCCCGCCCGCGGCCCGGCCCGCGCGCGACGGCTGGACCACGACGACGTTGGCCTGGTCGCACACGTCCAGGCAGTCCGAGGCGCGGACCTCGGCCGCGCCCGCCAGCGCGGCCCGCAGCCGGGGTATCTGCGCCGCGTGGTCCACGCCCGGGACCTTGCGCGGATCACCGCAGCAGCAGCCGCGGCAGACGGTGACGCGGCACGGGGTCTCGGCGGGCGCGCGGCCGGAACGCTTATTGATCATTCGGCCCATGCTACGCGGGGTAGGTATCGCCCCCATGACCTCCACGACGCACCCCGCCCCGCCCATACCGGGCCCCAAGGGAGTCCCGTTCCTGGGCTCGATGTTCGACCTGCGGCGGTCCACCCTCGACACGTTCACGCGCGCCCGGCGCGACCACGGCGACATCGTCCGCTTCGTGGCCGGGCCGCCCGGCCTGCGCAGCGTCTTCCACGCGGTCTTCTCACCCGAGGGCAGCCAGCGGGTCCTGGCGTCCGAGGCCGCGAACTTCCGCAAGGACCACCCGTTCTACGAAGAGGTCCGGCAGTCCTTCGGCAACGGCCTGCTGACCAGCCAGGACGCCGACTACCTGCGCCAACGCCGCATCGTGCAGCCGCTGTTCACCAAGCGCCGGGTGGACGGGTACGCGGGAGCCGTGGCGTCCGAGGCGCAGGCCGTCGCCGACCGCTGGCGCACCGCGCCCGGCGGCGCCGTCGACCTGGTGGGCGAGATGAACCGGCTCGCGCTGCGCACCGTCTCCCGCATCCTGTTCGGTACGGACGTGGAGGCCGCGGTCGCCACCGTGCACCGCTGCTTCCCGGTGATCAACAAGTATGTGGTGCGGCGCGGCTTCGCGCCCCGCAACCTGCCGCGCCACTGGCCCACCCCAGCCAACCGGAAGGCCGCCGCCGCGACGGCCGAGCTGAACGCGGTCTGCGACCGGATCGCCGCCGGCCGGCGGGCCGCCGGGGCGCCCGGGGACGGCGCGGGCGCGGACCTCCTCTCGCTCCTCACCCGCGCGGGCACCGCGGAGGACGGCGGCCTGGACGCCACCGAGATCCGCGAGCAGGTCCTGGTCTTCCTGCTGGCCGGGCACGAGACGACCGCGACCTCGCTGGCCTTCACCCTCCACCTGCTCGCCCGGCACCCCGCGGAACAGGCCCTCGTACGGGAGGAGATCGACGCCGTACTGGCGGGGCGCGACCCCGAGGCCGCCGACCTGGACCGGTTGCCGCGGCTGACCATGGCCCTCAAGGAGGCGATGCGGCTGTACCCGGCGGCGCCGGTGGTCAGCCGGCGCGGTGTCGCGGCCATCGAGATCGACGGGTACCGCATCCCGGACGGCGCCGACGTGATCGTCTCGCCCTGGGTGACCCACCGGCACCCGGATCTGTGGGAGGACCCGGAACGCTTTGATCCGCTGCGCTTCACGCCGGAGCGCGAGGCGGCGCGCCACCGCTACGCGTGGTTTCCCTTCGGCGGCGGCCCGCGGGCCTGCATCGGACAGCACTTCTCGATGCTGGAGTCCGTGCTGGCGGCGGCGGTCCTGCTGCGGTCGTACGAGCTGACGGCGGTGGACCGGGACGTGCCGCTCACCGCGGGGATCACCTTGCAGGCGACCGGCCCGGCGCGGGTGCGGCTGCGCGCGCTGGGGTGACGGGCGGGGGAGGGGCGACCGTACGGGCAGGGGCGGGGAGGGACGGACCTGCAGCCGGGGCCAGGAGGGGACGGAGTACGCCCGCCGGGGCGGTCGTGGGCCGGGCACGCGCGGCGGTGTGAGCGTGCCGCGCCGCCGAACGCGACGAAAATCGCGTTGCCGTCCCGGCGGCGCCCCTCGTACCGTTCTTCCCGTTCCCCTCCCCGTTGCCGCCGACAGGAGAAGGCCGTTGCTCGTCTGAGGTCCTGAGACACCGCGCCCACGGCGCGAGGTGCGACAGCGCGCGCAGAGCGCGCCGGCACCCGCCGTGCGCCCCTGTCCGCGACCTCGGCGATCCGTGTCACCGGCCCGCCCTCTCCGCCCTGGCGCACCGCTCGGTGCCCCCGGCTCTCGTGGACTTCCCGTGGTGTCTCCCGCGCCGTCCCCGTACCTTCGCCGCGCACCGAGGAGACCCGTATGACCACCTCTTCCCCCTCATCCGCCACTCCGGCCACCGCCGCCTCCGTCGTCTGCTCCGGCCTCGGCTTCGCCTGGCCCGACGGCACCCCCGTCCTGGAGGACCTCCACCTGACCGTCGGCCCCGGGCGCACCGGCCTGATCGGCCTGAACGGGTCCGGCAAGTCCACCCTGCTGGAGCTCTTCGCCGGCCGGCTCCAGCCGTCCGAAGGTTTCGTCAAGGTGGCCGGCGAGATCGGCTACCTGCCGCAGACCGCCGCCCTGGACACCGGACTGCGGGTGGACGCGGCCCTCGGCATCGCCGGGACCCGCGCCGCCCTGCACGCCATCGAGAACGGGGACGCCGACGAGGCCCACTTCACCGCCGTGGGCGACGACTGGGACGTGGAGGAGCGCGCCCGCGCCACCCTCGACCAGCTCGGCCTGCACTCCATCGGCCTCGACCGCACCATCGGCGAGGTGTCCGGCGGCGAATCGGTCCTGCTGCGGCTGGCCGCGCTGCTGCTGCGCCGCCCCGACGTCCTGCTGCTGGACGAGCCGACCAACAACCTCGACCTGCCCGCCCGCCAACGGCTGTACGCCGCGGTGGCGGGCTGGCCCGGCGTCATGATCGTGGTCAGCCACGACCGGGAACTGCTCGGCCTCGTGGACCGGATCGCCGATCTGCGCGGCGGCGAAGTCCACTGGTACGGCGGCAACTTCAGCGCGTACGAGGACGCTCTCGCCGTCGAGCAGGAGGCGGCCGAACGCATGCTGCGCGTCGCCGAGGCCGATGTAGCCCGCCAGAAACGCGAACTGGCCGACGCGCACGTCAAGCTGGCCCGCCGGGCCCGGTACGCCGACAAGATGTACGCCCAGAAGCGCGAGCCGAAGATCATCATGAACCAGCGCAAGGCCGCGGCCCAGGTCTCGGCCGGCAAGCACCGCATCATGCACACCGGAAAACTCAAGGAGGCCAGGGAGAAACTGGACGTGGCCGCCGAAGCGGTACGGGACGACGACATGATCCGCGTCGACCTGCCGCACACCGAAGTGCCGCCGGGACGCGCCGTACTGACCCTGCGGGGCCTGCGCGTCCGCTACGGCGCGCACGCCGGCATCGAGCTGCGCGGCCCGGAACGGGTGGCGCTCACCGGCCGCAACGGCTCCGGCAAGACCACGCTGCTGCGGACCCTGGCGGGCGAGATCCCGCCCGAGGAGGGCGAGGCGGAGATCCACGTACCGCACCGCTTCCTGCCGCAGCGGCTGGACATTCTCGACGACGGGCTGACCGTCGCCGAGAACGTCGCCCGGTTCGCCCCGGACGCCACCGTCAACCGGGTACGGGCCCGCCTGGCGCGCTTCCTGTTCAAGGGTGCCCGCGCCGACCAGCGGGCCGGCACGCTCTCCGGCGGCGAACGCTTCCGCGCGTCCCTCGCCGCCCTGATGCTGGCGGAGCCCGCGCCCCAGCTGCTGATGCTCGACGAGCCGACGAACAACCTGGACATGGCCTCGGTACGCCGGCTCGTCACGGCGCTGGAGTCGTACCGGGGCGCCCTGATCGTGGTCAGCCACGACAGGGCGTTCCTCCGCGAGATCGGCATCACCCGCTGGCTCGCCCTGGACGGCGGACTGAAGGACACCGACCCGATGTGAACCGGCACGGGCGGCGCGCGGCGCCACCGCCGCGCGCCGCCCGTGCCCGTACGCCCTTCCCCACGCCCTTCCCCGGCGTGCCGCTCAGAAGTGCCGCAGCAGCTCGGTGAACGTCTCCAGACGCAGCACCTGTTCGTCGGACGGGTCGAGGACGCCGTGCTCCAGCACCCAGGTGTGGTCGTTCGGGATGAACACCGCGTTCAGGCCCGCCTGCCGGGCCGGCAGGATGTCCGACTTGGGGGAGTTGCCGATCATCCAGGTGTCCGTCGGCGTCAGCACGCACGTCCGGATCAGCTCCTCGTACGTGCCGGTGTTCTTCTCCGGCACGATGTGCACCCCGCGGAAGTGGTGCTCCAGCCGGGACGCCGTCACCTTCGCGCGCTGCTCCTCCGTGTCCCCCTTCGTCAGCATCAGCAGCTCGTGCCGCCCGGCCAGCTCCGCCAGGGTCTCGGCCACCCCGGGGATCAGCTCCACCTCGTCCGCCTCGAACGCCCGCGCCCAGCCCGCGATCCGCGCCAGCTCGGCCTCACTGGCGTCCCGCAGCCGTACCCGCCGCACACACTCGCCGAGGCTGCGCAGGAACACCTTGCTGCCGTAACCGTGCACCACGGCGTTGGCGGCCTCGATCTCGTCCAGCAGGGCCCGTACGCCGTCCCGGCCCAGCTCCGGGTGGTCCAGCCAGGTCAGGAACTCCTCGATGACCCGCTCGAAGATCACGTTGTTCTGCCACAACGTGTCGTCGGCGTCGAAGACCAGCACCTGCCGCGCCCGGCGCGTCCCGGGCCCGCCGTCCACTGCGCTCACACCGTCTCCTCGTTCGTACATGTCGCCGCCGTCCAGGCCGGAAGACACCCCGGCCCCGCGGCACCCTACTGACCGGGTACGCGCGTACGCACCGCGATTCCGCATGCACCGCAATTCCGCGCTGCCCGGAACGCTCGGCCCGGCCGACGGGCGCGTGCCCTCGCCGGGGACAATGGCCGTATGCCCACAGAGCCCGACGCCCCGACCGTACCCGGAGGTCTGTACGGGGTCCCCGACGCCGCGGTGTACCTGGCCGGCTGGTGGACGGTCGACCGTACGGTGCTGGACGTCCGTACCGGTACGCAGGGGACCTTCCGCGGCACGGCGCACTTCCGGCCGGAAGGCACCGGAGCCGCGGACGGCCCGGAGGCAACGGACCGCTCGGAGGCAACGGACGGTCCGAAAGGCCCGGACGGCTCCGAGGGTGGGACCGCGCCCGGTGTACTGCTGCACGTGGAAGAGGGCGAGCTGACCTGGAACGGCACCACCGTCCCGGCCACCCGCACCCTGCGCCTGCGCCCGCGCCCGGACGGCACCGCCGACGTCACGTTCGCCGACGGGCGGCCCTTCCACGACCTCGACCTGCGCACCGGCCACTGGACCACCCGCCACCCCTGCGCCGCCGACCGCTACGACGGCGAGTTCACCGTCGTCTCGCCGGGGAGTGGCACCTGCGCTGGCGGGTGGGCGGCCCGGCCAAGACCCAGGTGCTGTGCTCGGTGTACCGGAAAAACGTTCGCCCGCAGCCGTGACGGTGGCCTACCGTCCGTCCCCGTGACCGAAGCCCCCAAAGACCTGGTCCGGCGCGGCTACGACGCCGTCTCGTACGCCTACCGTGCCGACGACGCCGGGGACGACACGTACGCCCCCTGGATCGCCGCCCTGCTCGACCGCCTGCCCGGCCGGGCCGACGTGCTCGACCTCGGGTGCGGGTGCGGAGTCCCCGTCGCGCGGTCCCTGAGCGCCGCGGGCCATGCCGTGACCGGTGTGGACCTGAGCGAGGTGCAGGTCCGGCGGGCCCGGGACCTCGTACCGCAGGCCACTTTCCACCGCGCCGACGCCGCCGGCCTCGATCTCGCCGACGCCTCCTTCGACGCCGTCGTCTGCCTCTACATGCTCATCCATCTGCCGCTCGACGAGCAGCCGGCCCTGCTCTCCCGTATCGCCGGCTGGCTGCGACCCGGCGGCACCCTGCTCGCCGTCGCCGGTCACGGGGCCTGGACCGGCACCGAGGAGAACTGGCTCGGGGCCGAAGCCACCATGTGGTGGAGCCACCCCGGCGCGGACACCTACCGGGAGTGGATCACCGCGGCCGGGCTCACCGTGGACGCCCAGGCGTTCGTGCCGGAAGGCGCCGGGGGCCACGCGCTGTTCTGGGCGCGGCGCCCATAGGGCCGGACAAGGCGAAGCTCCCGGGCACGGGTTTGGAGTGCTGCTTAGCGACGGCCCGCGTCCCCGCTGCCCTCACGGCCCCGGCGCGGTCTCCTCGCCCTCCGGAACGAGCGCGGCCGCCATCCGGTCCAGCGCGCGCTCCGGCATACCGGGCCGCAGCGGCAGGCACACGGCCTGGCGCACGAAGTGCGCCGCGGTCCGCGCGCCCTGCTGGCGGCCGGGCGGTGCCGGTACCGCGCCCAGCGAGGTCGGCCGTGCCGCGTCGAAGCCGGCGGACCGCAGGCGGGCGATCGTCGCAGCGGGGTCCGGGGTGGGCACGGCACACAGCCAGTACGTGTGCACGGGCGCGCCCGCGCCGTACACCAGCGACGGATCGGGCAGCCGCGCCACCAGCCGTCGTGCCGTCGCCGCCCGCAGGGCCACCGCCCGCGCCGTGTCCGTGGCGCGCAGCCGCCGGTCCAGCAGGGCCAGTAGCGCGGCGCCCGGGCGATGCCGGATCGCGGGCATGAGATCCGTACCGGCGAAGGCGCCCACGGTGTCCTGGAGGCCGCTTGTGTGGTCGCGGCCCAGCGCTCTGGCGGCAGCCACCACCCCGGTGTAGACCGGCCGCGTCGTGAGCAGCGCCAGCAGGGCGTACTTGGCGACCCGCCGGGCCCGCGCGTCCTGTCGCTGCACCGGCCACTCCCGGTGCAGCGCGCGCATGACCGTCAGCAGACCGGGATCGCGGACCACCGCGACCGCGCCGCCCAGCGCGGTCGCGGTTTTGATCGGGCCGAAGCTGAACAGGGACACGTCCGCGCCCGGATCGCCCCGAAAGTCCGGTCCGCTGTACGCCTGGGCGCAGTCCTCGACCAGCAGCCAGCCGCGCCGTGCGGCCAGCTCCGCGAGGGCCCCAGCGGCGCCTGGGTACCGAGGAGATGAGCGACGACGACGGCCTTCGTCCGTGGGGTGGCGGCTGCCTCCCACTGCCCGGCGCCGGGCAGCAGGGTGCTCGCGTCCAGGTCCACCGGAACCGGCACCAGGCCGTGTTCCGCCACGATCCGCCACATGTCGGGAATCGTGACGGCGGACATCAGCACCTCGCTGCCACGGGGCAGCGCGGCGGCGCGCAGCGCCAGGTCCAGGGCACTGCGCACGGAAAGCGTCGCCAGGCACCGGGTGCCGCCGCCTCTCGCCTCGCGCCCGCTCCCGTCCGTACCGCCGTCTCCGGCCCCGTGCGCGCTCCCGCCCGTACCGCCGTCCCCGAACCGCCGCTCCACGGTGGCCGCCCACCGCCCGGCGTCCCCGTCCCGCCCGCAGGCCGCCATCCCGTACGCGAGATCCGGCCAGCCGATGTCGAAGCCCTTCGGTGGGTACACCCCGCACCACCTCCTTCTCACCGGGACAGACGCAGGCCGCCGCCGCGCACCTGACCGGCCGGGGCCCGCGGGGACCGCTGCCGGGCATCCGGCCGCGCGCCGCCGGGTAGGGACGCCGTCGTGACTACTCAGGACAGCACACCTCATCGGACGAACGCGCCGCACCAGCACACCGCACCTCCTCAGGACACCGCACCTCCTCAAAACAGCGCCCCTCCCCAGGGCAGCGCCCCCACGACCGACGCCATGCTGCGGGCCAACCGGGAGAACTGGGACGCCCGTACCCCGGTGCACGTGGCCAGCGCCTTCTACGGACTGGACGGTTCGCGGACCGCCGACGACTGGTTCGCCCCCTTCGAATGGGACGACCTCGGACCTCTGGCGGGCCGGGACGTCCTGCACCTCCAGTGCCATCTCGGCACCGAGACGCAGGCGTTCGCCGAACGGGGCGCGGCGCACACCGTCGGCCTGGACTTCTCCGGCGCCGCGCTGGCCCAGGCACGCCGCCTGGCGGCCCGCGGCGGACGGGACATCGAGTTCGTCCAGGCCGATGTGCACCAGGCCGCCGAAGCGCTGGGCGGCCGCCGCTTCGACGTGGTCTACACGGGCAAGGGCGCGCTCTGCTACCTGCCCGACCTGTCCCGCTGGGCCCAGGTGGTCGCCGGGCTGCTGCGGCCGGGCGGCATGCTGTACGTGGTCGAGTTCCACCCGCTGCTCAACTCCCTGGGCCCCGCTCCCGACCCCGGCCAGGACCCCGAGGACACGCGGCTGCTGCTGGCCCACGACTACCTGGAGGGCCGGGGCGTGCACCGCAGCGACACGCCGCACACGTACACCGACGGGCCACCGGTGGAGGGCGCGACGACCAGCTACGAGTGGCGGCACGGCCTCGGTGAGACCGTCAACGCGCTCGTCGGCGCGGGGCTGACCGTCGACCGGCTGCGGGAGACGGACCTGCTGCCCTGGAAGCGCTTCGCGACGATGGAGCAGGCGGACAACGGCTGGTGGCGACTGCCCCCGCAGGAACCGCGCATTCCGCTGCTGTTCGCGCTGCGGGCCGTCCGGTCCTGAGGGGCACGGCGGACTATCCGGAACCCGCGGACCGGGGCCGAGGAGGCCCCACCACCACCCCGACCAGCAGCGGGGAAACGGTTTTGGCCAGCCCCCGTCCGCTTCAAGCCGGAATGCCCAGGGCCGCATTGCACGGACAAACATCCCATGATCCGGTGGATCCACCGGACGGGCCCGGCCCGGGGCACCCCCTTACGCCGGGGCCGCCCCGCGCCCGAAGGCACCCAGCCAGTAGAGAGGTGAACCAGATGCGCGACGTGGATGCCGTACTCGGCACGCCCTGGCACGAACTGCCCTCCGCCGACGCCGTCGTGGCCGCGGCCATGGAATGGCACTTCGACCCGGCCACCGGCTCCCGGTTCTGGGTGGAGCGCGCCGCGTCGCTGCCCTTCGACCCGCGCAAGGACATCACCACCCTCGCCGACCTGAACCGCTTCCCCGACGTCAGCGCCGAGTGGCGGGACGTGCCGGTCGAGGACCTGGTGCCCGCGGGACTGCGCGGCCTGGGCAGGCTGCCCGCCGTCTGGGAGAGCGGCGGCACCACCGGCGCCCCCAAACGGATCGTCGACCTCGGCCAGTGGGAACGCAACACCCGCTGGTGGTCCGAGGTCCTCGACCAGCACGGCTTCCCCTCCGGCGACGGCAACCTGCTCTTTCTCGGCCCCACCGGCCCGCACGTCGTCTCCGACGCGCTGCGCGGCCTCGCCCGGCTGCGCGGCGCGGTGTTCTTCCCGGTCGACCTCGACCCGCGCTGGGTACGGCGCTGCCTCCAGGACGGCCAGAGCGACATCGCCCGGCACTACGTCGACCACATCCTCGACCAGGCCGAGTGGGTGCTCACCTCCCAGAACGTCTCCCTGCTGTACGCGACCCCGCCCCTGCTGGAGGCCATCGCCGAACGCCCGCGCCTCGCCGGACTGGTCCGCGACAAGGTGCGCGGCATCATGTGGGGCAGCACCTCCATCGACCCCGAGACCCTGCGGCTGCTGTCCAGCGAGGTCTTCCCCGGCGCGGCCGTCAGCGGCCTGTACGGGAACACGATGATGGGCGCGGCACCCCAGCGGCCGGCCGCGCCCGGCGACACCGAACCCTGTGTCTTCCAGAGCTTCCACCCGTACGTGCACCTGTCCCTGCTCGACCCGCACGACCTGTCCCGCGAGGTGGCCTACGGCGAGCGCGGGCGGGTGTGCATGCGCCAGCTGAGCCCGGAGGTGCTGCTGCCGCACGTGCTCGAACGGGACACCGCGGTCCGCGTCGCGCCCGTGCCGGGCTTCGAGGGTGACGGGGTGGCCGACATCCAGCCGTTCACCGACGGCGGAAAGAAGATCATCGAAGGGGTGTACTGACATGGCCGGCCGTCCGGAAGCGGAAACGGCCACCGGGACCGGCCCAGGTGCCGCGACCCCCGGTACCGGCCACGCCGTCGCGACCCCCGGTACCGGCACCCCCGCCGAGGACATCACCGTCGAACGGCCCTCGGGCCCGTACCGCTCCGCCACCCGCACCGCCTTCACCGACGCCACCGGCAGCCCGGCGGGCGAGCTGTCGCTCGCGCCGCCGCTGCTGATCCGCCAGGTGATCAGCGAGATGCGCGCCGCGCCGGAACAGCCCACCGCCGAACGCCTCGCGGCCCTCGCCAGGGCGGGCGAGCTGTTCGCCACCGCCACCCTGGAGGGGAGACACCCGACGCGTACTGCCGCCGCCAGGCCCTGGTCTCCGGGCTGCCCGTCTCCGTCGCCCGCCGCACCCTCGACCGGGTGGCGCGGACCGGCCGCGCCGCGGTGGGCACCCTGGCCGCGCAGCGCCCCACGGGTGCCGTGCCCCTCGACGCGCTGTCCGCCGGCGCCACGACGGCGGTCTGGGTACGCAAGGGCGACGTCCTCGGCGTGCTGGCGCCCGGCAATCACCCCGCCACCCACCTGGAGTGGCTGGGCGCCCTCGCCCTCGGCTACCGCGTCGCCGTCCGCCCCTCCCAGCGTGACCCGTTCACCCCGCGGCGGCTGGTCCGCGCGCTGCGCGAGGCCGGGCTGGCACCGGCGTACACGGCGCTGCTGCCGACCACCCACGAGCACGCGGAGACCCTGGTCGAGCAGGCCGACCTCGGGCTGGTCTACGGCGGTGACGGCGTCGTCGCCCGCTACGCCGACAGCCGGCGGGTCCTCGCGCAGGGGCCCGGCCGCTCCAAGGTCCTGATCACTCGGGACGTGCCCTGGCGGGACCACCTGGACACCGTCGCCGACGCGGTGGCCGCCGACGCCGGGGTGCAGTGCCTCAACGCCAGCGCCGTCCTGTGCGAGGACGACTCGCGGGGCCTCGCGCGGGCGCTGGCCGACCGGCTCGGGCGCCTCCCGCTGCTGCCGCCGGACCATCCCGGCGCGGCGCTGCCCGTACGGCCGCTGGACGAGGCCCGCCGCCTCGCGGAGCAGCTGCGCGACACGGTCGGTACGCAGCTGGCGGCCGCTCCGGACACGGGCCCGGCTGAACGGTTCTTCACCGACCTGGGCGACGGCAGCGCCGTACTCCGTCCGGTCGTCGTCGCCCTCGACAGCCCGCGGGACCCGCACTTCGGCGCCGAACTGCCCTTCCCCTACGTGGCCGTGGCGCCCTGGCGGCCGGACCTGCGCCCGGCCGCGTTCGGCCGGACCCTGTCCCTCATGGTGCTGAGCGAGGACGCCGCCCTCGTACGTGAGTGCGTCGCGAGCCCGCGGATCCGCAACGTCCACCAGGGGGATGTTCCCACCCACTGGACCCGCCCCGGTCTGCCGCACGACGGTTCGCTCGCCGAGTTCCTGATGGAGTCGAAGACGTTCGCCGCCGAGCTCGCAGAATTCTCACAGTCCGCCGAGTCCGCCGAGTCCGCCGAGTCCGCCGAGTCCGCCGAGTCCGGGGCGGCGGCCGCCCGGAACCCGGCCGGATGACGGCCGGTCACCGCCGCCCGGCGGTACGGACCGGCCCCCGCCGTACCGCTCCCAGGGGAATCCGGCCGGCGAAACGCCCGGGACCGCACACCGGGCGCAGGGCCCCGGACACCGGACGCCGGGCAGGGTGCGGGCCCGTGCGGGAGCCACCTCCGGCGTTCCGCGAAAAAGATCAGGTGAGTAGGGTTCCGCTCATGGTCCTCTCCGGATTTCCGCGGCTTCCGCTCCGCGCCGTGCTCTTCGCCGACGGAGTCTTCGCCCGTCTCGAAGGCAAGACCGCCCAAGGGGTGCTGCGGCACAGCACCGTCCTCGACACCGTGGCGGTCGTCGACCGTCTGCATCCGTCCGGCAGCACGGCGTCCGTGGTGCCCGGAACCGACGTCCCGGTCGTCGCCTCACTGGAGGAGGCCCTGCCGTACGGGCCGGAGGCGCTGGTCGTGACCGTGACCGAGTCCGACCACGTGGAGGTCGTGGACGGCGAGGTGCGGCACGCGCCGCGGCCGCCGGGCGACCTCCCGGCGTTCTGGTGGGAGCAGATCGCCACCGCCGTACGCAACGGCCTGCACGTCATCTCCTGCCTCCACCTCCAGCTGCGCCACTCCGAGTTCGCCGGCAAGACCGCGAACGGCCAGCAACTGGTCGACGTCCGGCGCCCGCACGACGAACTGCCGAAGTACTCGGGCCGGCTGCGGCGCACCCGCGCCCGGCTCGTCCACGTGGCGGGCAGCGACTGCGCGGTGGGAAAACGGACCGTCGCCCTGCAACTGCACCGGGAGGCACGGGCCCGCGGCATCGCCTCCGGGTACGTCGGCACCGGCCAGACCTGCCTGCTGGCCGGCTGCACGGAGGGCGCGATCATCGACCGTACTCCCGTCTTCCAGGCGGCCGGACTCGTCGAACACCTGGTGCTGCGGGCCGACCCCCGGCACGACCTGCTGTTCATCAAGGGCCAGGCGTCCGTGCGGCACCCCGCCTTCGGCGGCCTGGCCACCGCGATCCTCCAGGGCTCGCAGCCCGACGCCGTCGTCTTCGTGCACGACCCGCGCCGCACCCACCGCTACCACTGGGAGCACCTCCCGGTGGCGGATCCGCGCAGCGAGATCCGTACGGTGGAGGAGCTGGGCGGCGCCCCTGTCGTCGCCGTCGCCACCCGGGGCCGGGACAGCGTGGCGAGCCTGCGCTCGCTGGGGCTGCCGGTCGTCGACGTCCTGGACGGGGACGGCACCGCCGCACTGATGGACGCGCTCGGCCCCGTACTGTCCCTGTGACCCCTGACCCCGCATTCCCTGTGACGAGGAGACCGTGCACCGTGAGTGTTGAAGTGGCCCTGGCCGTACGGGCGCACTTTGCCGAATGCCCGGCCTGGGACGCCGCCGACGGCACCCTGCTGTGGGTCGACATGAACGAGGGCGGGGTGCACCGCTACCGCCCCTCCGACGGCGGCGACACGGTCACCGTCGTCGACCAGCCGGTGGCGGCGGCGCTGCCCCGGGCGGGCGGCGGCCTGGTGCTGAGCCTGCGCGACGGCGTCGCGGTGACCGGACCGGACGGGGCCCGCCGGTGGCTCACCGGATGGGCGGAGGAGGGCGTGCGCGGCAACGACGCGGGCATCGACGGCCGGGGCCGCCTGTGGGTGGGCACCATCGCCGGCGAGACCTCCCCGGGCTGGCTGGCGCGCATCGACGCCGACGGCACCGCGCACACCGCGGCGACCGGCATACAGCTGAGCAACGGCATCACCTGGAGCCCCGACGCGACCCGGATGTACTACGTGGACACCCGCACCCGCCGGATCGACGTCTTCGACTACGACCTCGACACCGGCAAGGCGGCCAACCGCCGCCCGCTCACCGCCGTCACGGACACCGACGGCCTCCCGGACGGCATGTGCACCGACACCGCGGGCGGCATCTGGGTGGCCCTCTTCCGCGGCGGCGCGATCCGCCGCTACACCCCGGACGGGCGGCTGGACCGCGAGATCACCCTGCCCGCCTCGCTGACCACCTCGTGCGGCTTCGGCGGCCCGGACCTGACCGACCTCTACGTCACCTCGGCCCGCCGCGACCTCGGGGACGTGGAGCCGGAGGCCGGGAACCTCTTCGTCGTACCCGGCGTGGCCCAGGGGCTGGAAAGTGTGCCGTTCGCCGGGTGACCCGGCCGGTCCGTACGGGGTTACTGTCCGGTTCGCGCCGTCGCGGGCCGGAGGCGGGCGAACGCCCGGGACACCTTGACCAGCCACGCCACGTCGGCGGAGAAGTCCGGCCCGCCGACCGCCACGGACGCGGGCGCCCCGCCCGTACCCGCGGGGTCCTGCGTGGCGTCACCGGGACCGTCCATCATCAGGCCGCCCGTCGTCGCACCGTCCACCGCCAGACCGTCCGCCGCCGGGCCGCCCGTCGTCAGGCTGTCCGCCGCGTCCCCGTCCGGCACCGTCGCCGGCACCTGCCCTTGCCCCGGCGCCCGGGGCCCGGCCGCGAGCGCCGCCGCGATGTGCGCCGCCTCCGCCTCGGCGTGCCGCTGCTCGGCGGCTCCCTGCCCCGGCGCGAGCCCCGCGCCCGGAACGCCGTGGTGCCCGCGCAGCGCCAGACAGCCGTCCCGGATCTCGATCACCCGGCGGTGCAGATGGAACCGCAGGTCGTACAGGGCCGACAGGTCGCTGCCGGTGCTGGAGGGCAGCGAAATCTCCGGATGGGCCTGGTGCAGGGCCAGCCACAGCGGGCGCAGCAGCCGGTAACTGCGGTAGTCCGCCAGCCAGCCGCGGGCGGCGGAGACCCGCGGCCCCCACAGGGGCGCGGTCCAGCCGACGATGTTGAGGACCATGCCGATCGTCAGCGTCGTACGGGACACGTCGGACCATTGCAGCGGATTCCAGCCGTACTGCGTCAGGAAGACATCGGCGTACCGACCGGCCGGATAGACCAGCTCGACGGCCGCGCCGGCCGCCGCGATACGCAGCCCGCGGCGCACCCACGCATGGTCGGTGAGCTTGGCGAAGTGCCAGCACGCGCGGGCCACCAGGACCTTGCCGACCACGAACGCGGTCAGGTAAGCGGCCTGGTAGGCGACGAAGAACGGCTGGTCGCCCAGGTGTGTGAAGACGTTGCGCGGCGGGCCCTGGAGGGTCGCCAGGAAGAACAGCACCGCCATCGTCACCGGCACCACCGCGAGCAGCGACAGCCGCCGCCTGGCGCGCACCCGGGCCTCGTCCTGCGGGTACATCCAGTGGATCAGCAGGATCTGCTGGCTGGCGAGCACCGCGATGATCCACAGCTGGACCGAGACGTTGTACCAGGTGATGGTGCCGAACAGGGTGCCCGTCCAGCGGGCGGGGGTGGACATCGCCAGGTACATGCCCTGGCACCCGAAGGAGACGCACAGCGCCGTCAGCCCCGCGTTGCGGCGGTGCCCGCGCAGCAGCGGTACGAGGGTGTAGGCGAACGCGATCCAGCAGGCGAGCGCGGCGATCGGATAACGGATGTGGGTGATGCCGGTCATGAACCGTCCTCACGGCGCCAGTTCAGCGAACCGTGCACCCGGCCCAGCGCGCTGTCCGGGTCCGGCGCCGACGCGCCACCGCGTGGAGCCGCGCGCAGCGCCTCCCCGAGGAGAAAAGCCATGACCTCCGCTTCCTGTTCCTGGGCGTCCGAGTAGTTCTCGCGGTACAGCAGATCCTGTACGAGGGAGGGATCGAGGTCGGGGAAGAGCAGACTGCCGGGATCGGTCCCGGGGACGCCGACTCCGTGGTGACCGCAGATCATGTGGGCCAGTTCGTGGGCGATGATGTGTTCCTGGTGGTGGCGGCTGGTGTGCGCCTCGTAGACGACGTAGTCCGTACCGGGGAAGGACAGCCACAGGCCGCACGGTCCCGAGGTCTCCATCGGCATGGCCACCAGTTCGAGTTCCCGGCCCCGTACCCGGACCAGGTGGTCGCACAGTTGCGGGAGGTCGTAGCAGGCCGGAAGTCCGAACGACGCCAGTTTGTCCCGGCATCGCCGGCGCATGGCCTTCATTCCGGAAGGCCCGTTGCCGCGGCGGCCACGCCAGGGGAAGGGCATCCGGAGCACTACTCCTCGCCGTCGGCCGAACGGCTCGGCTGCCGGCCACGCGCCGCGCCGTTGGTGGCGTGCAGCAGGCTGACCTCGCGGATGATGCGGGCCAGCGACTTGCGGCCGGAGTCGTCCATGCTCATGGCGCGCAGCGCGATGTCGCGGACCTCCGCGTTGCCCATCGCCGAGGCGAGGGCGAGCTGGGAGTCGACGCGGTCGGCGGTGTCGTCGTCGAAGAAGTAGGCCACCGGTACCCGGAAGAACGCGGCGAGCGCCTCCAGATGGCGCTTGGTGGGGTTGGTGCGCTGGCCGGTGCGCAGCTGCCAGACGTAGGTCTTGGAGAACGTGCCGCCACTCAGTTCGCTGCACCCGCGTGCGACTTCCTCGTAGGTGTACTCACGGCCGTTCGCGCGGATCGTGGTGAACAGCTTGTCGACCTTCCCGGCCAGTGACGACATCAGGTCTCCTTCGTGAACGCGCCGGGGTGAGCTGCCTGGAGTGCCAACTCATCCTAGTTGACAGGACTCTTGCGTGCACTTACCGTCGGAGCGCGTTAGCGGAGATGAACAGAGCAGTTCCGATGTCCACTCACGCGGACGACGGGGGTGTCCGCCTGAGGGAGAGCTCGTCGCGACGGCGGCCGGTTGCCACGGTCGCGCGGCGCCGGCGCGATGAGCCGCTGCCACCCGGCGGCGCGGACTGCCGTTCAGCCGCCCCCCACCCACGCCGGCCCGTGACCACCGACGCGCCACGGGCCCTTCGGCCCCCGCGTCACCCCTCGGTCAGCCTGCCGCGCCACTGCTCCACCGTCGCTTCGAGCTGACGGTGAAGAGGCGTCGCCTCGGCGGCGGACGCGGCACGGAACGCATCGGCGCATCGGAGTCCGTCACGAACGGCCGGTCGAACTGGTACTGGACCTCCCGAAGTTCCCGCACCATGGGCGAGACGACCGACGCGGCACGCAGCACCGCGGACGGCAGCCGCGCGGTGGCCGGGCCGTGACCTGTGACGAGGTGAACACTCGTGCGCGCAGGGTAGTGAGTGGAGATCGGTCGGACGCCGTCGGTCCCGGTCGCATTCCGTCGACGGGTGATCGGTGGGGCCCATGCCACCGAACGCGAAAGAACCCCAGCTGAGCTGGGGTTCCTGCTGGTGTCCGAGGGGGACTTGAACCCCCACGCCCGATAAAGGGCACTAGCACCTCAAGCTAGCGCGTCTGCCATTCCGCCACCCGGACCAGGTGTTTGCCGGTGTGGGCCGCTGGGCCGTTCCGACATGGAAAACAATAGCAAACGTTCAGGGGTGGTCGATCACGGCCGTCCGGCGCCAGGGGTACGCCTGTGACCAGCGCATGTCGGGAGTATTGCGGCCTTGGGCGCAGGGCCGCCGAGAGAGAGGATGGCGGTGGACCCCCGCCGCGGTCCGGGCCCCTTCGGGAGGACGGCGCGGCCGTGAACCATGAGGAGGCAGTGTGAGCGAGTCGCAGCCGGCCCGTACGGTCACCGGCGAGGACGAGGTCGTCGACCTGTGCCGGGACCTGATCAGGATCGACACGAGCAACTACGGCGACCATTCCGGCCCCGGTGAGCGCGCCGCCGCCGAGTACGTGGCGGAGAAACTCGCCGAGGTCGGCCTGGAGCCGCAGATCATCGAGTCGCACAAGGGTCGCGCCTCGACGGTGGCCCGCATCGAGGGCACGGACCCGACGCGGCCCGCGCTGCTGATCCACGGGCACACCGACGTGGTGCCGGCGAACGCGGAGGACTGGACCCACCACCCGTTCTCCGGGGAGATCGCGGACGGGTGTGTGTGGGGCCGCGGCGCGGTCGACATGAAGGACATGGACGCGATGACGCTCGCGGTCGTCCGCGACCGGCTGCGTTCCGGGCGCAAGCCGCCGCGCGACATCGTGCTCGCCTTCCTCGCCGACGAGGAGGCCGGCGGCGTGTACGGCGCCCGGCACCTCGTCGACAAGCACCCCGGGGTCTTCGAGGGGGTGACGGAGGCCATCGGCGAGGTCGGCGGCTTCTCCTTCACCGTCAACGAGAACCTGCGGCTGTACCTGATCGAGACGGCCCAGAAGGGCATGCACTGGATGCGGCTGACCGTGGACGGCACGGCCGGTCACGGGTCGATGACCAACAGCGACAACGCGATCACCGAGCTGTGCGAGGCGGTCGGACGGCTGGGGCGGCACAAGTTCCCGGTGCGGGTGACCAAGACCGTACGGTCCTTCCTCGACGAGCTGTCGGACGCCCTGGGCACCGAGCTCGACCCGGAGGACATGGAGGAGACCCTCGCGAAGTTGGGCGGCATCGCGAAGATCATCGGTGCCACGCTGCAGAACACCGCGGCACCGACCCAACTGGGCGCCGGCTACAAGGTCAACGTCATCCCGGGCCAGGCGACCGCGGCCGTCGACGGCCGGTTCCTGCCCGGCCACGAGGAGGAATTCCTCGCCGACCTGGACCGGATTCTCGGCCCCCGGGTCAAGCGCGAGGACATTCATGCCGACAAGGCACTGGAGACCGGTTTCGACGGCCCGCTGGTGGCGGCCATGCAGTCCGCCCTGAAGGCCGAGGACCCGATCGCGCGGGCCGTTCCGTACATGCTCTCCGGCGGTACGGACGCGAAGTCCTTCGACGACCTCGGTATCCGGTGCTTCGGATTCGCGCCGCTGAAGCTGCCGCCGGAGCTGGACTTCGCCGGGATGTTCCACGGCGTGGACGAGCGGGTGCCGGTCGACGGACTGAAGTTCGGTACGCGTGTACTCGACCGGTTCATCGAGCAGAGCTGACCGGCGAACTGCCGCGGCGCGGCGCCGAAAACCGGGCTCTGACGTGGTAAGCCACCCGGACTGTCGGCCAGGTGTGCGTATGTAGCCGGAACGGGTGAATGGCGTCATAGGCTCGTAGCTTCATCACCTTCTCCTCGTTGCAGAGGGTGCGGTCCGCGGCTGGGACCGCATTGCCAACAAGGAGGAATAATGATCAAGAAGGTCGTCGCTGCCGCGGCTGCCACCGGCGGTCTGGTGCTCGCCGGCGCGGGCCTGGCCGTTGCCGACTCGGGGACGCAGGGCGCCGCCCTGAACTCCCCGGGTGTCATTTCGGGCAACGCCGTCCAGGTCCCGATCCACGTGCCGATCAACCTGTGCGGCAACACGATTGACATCATCGGGCTGCTGAACCCCGCCTTTGGCAACACCTGCGTCAACGACTGACGCGGTGCCTGAATCCGTAAGGCTGTAACCCCGGTCGGCTCCGGAGTGCGCGCCATGCACTCCGGAGCCGACGGTTGTTCCGGCCCGCGGCCGTGCGACGCGCCGCGGGTCATTCGGAAGTCAGAGGCAGGGGAGAGCGAACCTATGCGACAGGTCGCGAAAAAGGGCCTGATCACGATGGCGGCAGCGAGCGGTGTCCTGACCGTCGCGGGCAGCTACGCGCACGCGGATTCCGGTGCGCAGGGGAATGCGGCGCATTCCCCGGGGGTGTTGGCCGGCAATGCCGCCCAAATCCCCGTGGACATCCCGGTGCAGGCCTGCGGGAATTCCGCGAACGTCGTCGGACTGCTGAATCCCGCCATGGGAAACCGCTGCGAAAGCGGCGGCGGCGCGTCCGGCGGACGGAGCCACGGAGCCAACGGGCGCGGCGGCGGTGGCGCCGGCGCCCAGGGCTCGGCGCAGGGCTCGCCCGGCGTCGGATCGGGCAACCAGGTGCAGGCGCCGATCCACGCGCCCGTCAACGCCTGCGGCAACTCCGTGTCGGTCGTCGGACTCGGCAACCCCGTCAACGCCAACGGCTGCGCGGAAGAGGGCGGCAGCACCGGCGACGGCACCGGTACGGGCACCGACCACGGTTCGACGCCGGACGCCCCGGCCGGGCAGGACCCGCGGCCGTCCGACGGCCGGCCGGACCCACGGGCTCCGGGCGGTTCCGCATCCCCGGCCGAGGACCGAGCGGGCGAACCGGCCGGCCCGGCCGCCCCGGGGCACCGGCCGCACACGACGGACACGGCGGGCGCCGTACAGGAACGGGCACCGCAGCTCCGCGAAGAGGAGTCGACGCCGCGTACACGGATCGACACCCCGCCCGGGGACGGGGAGCACTTCCTCGCCCAGACCGGTGCGGGAGCGCTCGGCATCGCGCTGCCGGCGAGCGCGGGCCTGCTGATCGGCGGTGCGGTGCTGTACCGCCGCGCGCGTTCCGCACGGGCCTGACCGTCCGCGGGCGCTCCGCCCGGGACCGGCCCGGCCGCCGGGCGTACCGGACGGGCGGCGGGCGAACGGCCGGCGGCAGTGGCGGCGGTGGCGGTGTCGGCCGGTTGTTCACCGGCCCGGCCGCGCCGTCAGGCCGGCACGGCAGAGCGGGCCCCGCGCCGGCGGGGCCCGCTCTGCCGTATGCGGAGAGGCCGGGGAGGGGGCTGACGGTCGACGGCCCGGCGTTCCGGAGCCTGCCGTTCCGTAATTCGCCGTTCCGGAGCCTGTCGTTCCGGATCCTGCCGTGCGCGGGGCTGTCCGGCACCGGCGCGTGCGGATCGTGCGGAACCAGGGATTCCGGGGATGGTCATACGATCCGGACCGTGCCGCGGCGGTGGTGACCGGTCACCAGGTCGCCCGGAGCTGGCGGATGATACGGCGGCGCAGCCGCACGCGGCGGCTGCCGTCAGGGTTGAGGCGCAGGCGGTCCAACTCCCAGTGTCCGTACTCGGCATGGTCGGTCAGCAGGCGTGTGGCGGCCTTGCGGGAGACCCCTCGCGGCACATACACATCGCAGAATTCGTATTCCGGCATCGCATCTATTGTGCGGGAACGGCCCCGGTACGGATAGCGTCTGCACTATGTCTGATGCTGCGCAGCCTTCCGCTGCCGAGGTACGTGCCGCCGCCGAGGCGGTCAAAGCCGCGCTGGACCGTCACCTCGACGCGGTCGAACACCGCTCGGGCCAGGACGACCCCGCCGTCTACACCGCGTTCGACGAACTCGCCGCGGCGGCTGAGGCGTACGACGAGCTGCTGTACGACACCTATGACGAGGTCACTCCCTTCGAGATCCCCGGCAACGACACCCTGCCCGCCTACGCGGGGCCGGAGGAACCCAGCGCGCTCAGCGTGCTGATCCGGCGCGACTACGCGGTGGCCGAACCACAGCGGCTGCTGTCGCAGGCCCAGCGGATCGCCGATCTGGACCCCGAGTCGGCCGCCGACGCCGCGGCGCAGGCCAGGGCGGTCAACGGCGGCACGGGATCGGTGGCCGGCGTGGTCGGCAGCAGCGTGCACGCGGCGCTGGGGGTGCTCTTCGGGGAGTTCGAACCGGACGAGATCGCCACCCGGCACAAGGAGTTCGGTCTGGAGGAGGGCGACTCCACCCTGTGGGTCGTCGCCGCCGACGAGACGCCCGAACCAGGGGAGTGGCTGTCCGCGCCGTTCGACCAGGCCGATCCGCAGCGGGTGGTGTGCCGCTTCGACGTCAGCTCCGTCTTCGACGAGGAACTGGGCGCCGATGATGACGACGTACTGGAGACGCTCGACGGGGAGCGCTGACGGCGTACGGGCATCCGCCGGGAGGCCGTACGACGGTGCCGGGGCGGCGCGTCGCCCCGGCACCGGGCGTCCTGGGTCAGCCGGCCGACGCGTCCGCCGTGGCCTGGGCCGTGTGCAGCTGGAGCAGCGTCCGCAGGCGGGTGGTGCGCTCCTTCGCCGGAATCTCGGCGACCGCGCGCGGCAGCGCCTGGTCCACGCCCTGCACGACGGACAGATGGCGCTCGGCGCGGCTGAAGGCGGTGTACACCCAGGAGCGGGTGAGCCCTTTCGCGGCGTCGCCCGGCAGCACGGCCACCACGGCGGGCCAGCGCGCCCCGGCCGCCTGGTGGGCGGTGACGGCCCAGCCGTGCCGCACGGTCTCCGGGCTCACCCGCTCACGCGGTACGACCACGGGGGAGCCGGCGCAGTCCAGGTGCAGTCCGGCCGCGTCGGCGCCGGTGACCTGGCCGGTGACCGTACGGCCGGGGGCGGGCGAGTAGGCGACGCGGTCCCCCGGGTCGAAGCCGCCGAACCGGCCGGGCCCCGGGTTGAGCCGTTCCTTGAGGGCCGCGTTGAGCGCGCGGGTGCCCGCGGCGCCGCCGTGGCCGACGGTGACGACCTGTGTTTGCTCGGCGGGCACACCGATCGCCCGGGGCACCGAGTCGGCGACGAGCTGGACGGTACGGTGCACCGCCTCGCCGGGATCGCGCGCCGGAATGATCACCACTTCCTTGCCGGGGGCCTCGACCTGGTTCAGCTCGCCGATGCCGATGCCCGAGACCAGCTCGCCGACCGGCCCGAAGTCCGGGGTGCGGGAGGCGACCTGGGGGCAGCAGCGGGCGGCCAGCACGTCCGCGAAGAGCCGGCCGGGGCCGGCCGACCACAGCAGGGCGGGGTCACCGCTGAGCACCAGCCGGGCGCCGTCGGCCAGCGACTCCACCAGCATCGCGGCGGTCTCCAGGTCCAGTTGCGGCGCGTCCAGGACGACGAGCAGGTCCAGGGCGAGCGCGCCGTCCGCGTCCCGGCCGGGGCCTTCGCGGCCGGCCAGCAGCCCGGAGAGCGTGACGGCGGCCTCGGAGGCGTCACCGGGCGCCGGGGCCGCGGCGAGGCCGGTGTACGCGTCGGCGGCCGCGGCGAGGTGCCGGGCCAGGCGGGCACGGCCGTCCGGGGCGTGGGTGGCGCCGCACGCCCGCAGCCCGAGCGCACGGGCCGCGGCGATCAGCGCGGCGGGCTCGGCACGGGCGGCCTCGGCGCCGGTGTGCGCGATCAGGCCGCTGCGGGCGGCCGCACGGATCAGCTCCGCTGCGGAGGGCGAGGGGGCGGCCGTGGCGGCCGCTTCCCACGCGGTGGCGGAGGGCTGCCGGACGGCCTGTACGGGGAGGTCTTCCTCCTCCTGCGGGCTGTCGGACGGGGCGGAGGGGCCGGATGGGTCCGAGAGGTCGGACGGGGCCGGCGCGGCCTCCGGGGGCGACGCGTCGTCCGGGGCCGGCGTGCCGTCCGGGGCCGGTGCGTCGCCCGTGGCCTGCTGGGCGTGCGTGGAGGCGGCGGCGTCGTCCGAGGGCCGGCCGTGGTCCGTCTCGGTGGCGGCGTCCGAGGCCTGCTCCCCGTCCGTTTCGGTGGGCTCCTCGAAGGTGTTGAGCAGCCGCGCCAAGCCGTCCGCGACGCTCTCCTCGGCCATGGCGAACCGGTCGAGCCCGAGCAGGATCCGGACCGGCTGCTCCTCGTCCTCGTCGCCGGCCGGCGGCCGGGCTCCGCCGGGCGTCTCGACGGCGTCCTGGAAGACCAGCACGGCGCCCTCGGCGATGGCCGTCTGAAGGGCTTCGTCCGGGTCCGGTACGGACCGCTGGGCGAGCGCGGCGCGCAGCGCGGGCGCCTCCAGCGCGGAGTGCCCCGCCAGGGCGGCCTGCTCCAGCAGCCAGCCGACCAGGGCCTGAGCGCGCCGGTCGTCGCCCGGCCCGCAGCCCGGGCCGAGCAGCGCCCGCGCGAAGCCGTCGGCCTGCTCGGGGCGGACGCCCGGCACGGCGAGCAGTTGCCACGGGTCCTCGCGCAGCGCCTCCGCCGCGCGCTCACCCAGCGTCTCGGCGGTCTTCTCGGCCAGCGCCTCCGGGGCGCCACCCGCCGCCAGAACCTGCCGTACGCCGTCGAGGCCGGGGGCAAGATCCGCGGTCGTGGCCGGATGGGGTGTCGTGTGCGCGGCGAGGGCGGGGCGGCCGCCGCCGTCACCACCCGGGGCCGTACGGGTGTGGCCGGCGGCGCTGTCCTGGTGCGGCCCGGCGGCGGCCTGCGGCGGGGCGGCCGCCGGACCGCCGTGCTCCGGGGCACCCACCGGGCCGCCGGGCTGCGGGGTGCCCGTCGCGGGGGCCGGTACGCCCCCTTGGGGCTTCCGGGCGCCCGCCGCACCGGCACCGCCCGACCGGGGCGACCGCTCGGTGAAGAACGAGTCCGCCGACCGCTCCCCGCTCTCCACGGCCCGCACGGCCGCCGCCAGCGCGGCGGCGCTGAGCGCCCCGCCCCGCCCGGCGGCCCGGCCACCGTCCGCCGCCGCCGACTCGTGCGCACCCGCCTCCGGACCGCCCGCAGCCACGGCCGCCGTCACGTCCCCGGCCGTCGGCGCGCTCTCGGCCGCCACCGTGCCCTCGGCGCCCGCAGCGTCCCCGGACACTCCGTCCGCGTCACCGTCCGTCTCAACGTCCGGGTCACCGTCCGGGGCGCCGCTCGCGTCACCGTCCGTGCCACCGCCCGAGGCGCCCTCCCTCCCGGCTGCCTCCGGGGCAGCCGTCGTGGCGGCCTCCTCGGGGGCGGTCTCCGGGCCGGGCGCGGTGGGCTCGGGCGCGTCCTCGTCGGAGAGGCGGTCGGTACTCACAGCGTGCTCCAGTCGTGGTCGGGGTAGTGGTGCACCGGGGCCGAGACGTCGTCCAGGGCCCGGCAGATCTCGTCTGGAAGACTAAGGGTCTCCACTGACAACGCGGCTCTGAGCTGCTGTGCCGTGCGGGCGCCGACAACCGGGGCGGTGACGCCCGGCCGGTCGCGCACCCAGGCGAGCGCCACCTGCAGCGCGGTGACGGCGAGCCCGTCGGCGGCCGTGGTGACGGCCTCGACGATCCGGCCCGCCGTGTCGTCCAGGTACGGGGCGACGAACGGCGCGAGCCGCTCCGAGGCGCCGCGCGAGTCGGCCGGGGTGGCGTGCCGGTACTTGCCGGTGAGCACCCCGCGGCCCAGCGGCGACGAGGGCAGCAGGCCGACGCCCAGGTCGCGCGCCGCGGGCAGCAGCTCCCGTTCGATGCCGCGCTGGAGGAGGGAGTACTCCATCTGGGTGCCGGCCAGCCGCGTGCGCAGGGTCGGGGCGGAGAGCTGCCAGGTCGCCGCCTTGGCCAGCTGCCAGCCGGAGAAGTTCGAGACGCCGACATAGCGCGCGCGGCCGGTGGCGACGGCGATGTCGAGCGCCTGGAGGGTCTCTTCGAGCGGGGTGTGCGGGTCGAAGGCGTGCAGCTGCCAGAGGTCCACGTAGTCCGTGCCGAGACGTTCCAGCGAGGCGTCCAGCGCGTCCAGCAGATGGCGGCGGGAGCCGTCGACGCGGCGGTCCGCGTCCAGGACGCTGCCCGCCTTCGTCGCGACGACCAGGTCCCGGCGCGGCACCAGGCCCTCGCAGAGCCGGCCGAGCAGATACTCCGCGCCGCCGTCGGCATACACGTCCGCGGTGTCCACGAGGGTGCCGCCGGCCTCCCAGAACGCCTTGAGCTGCTCGGCGGCGTCGTGCTCGTCGGTGTCCCTGGCCCAGGTCAGGGTGCCGAGACCGAGACGGGACACGCGCAGACCCGTACGGCCGAGGTGCCTTTGCTCCATGGGCCCTGAGGTTACTGGCCCGTCGCCCGGCGCACGGGACCCTGTGGACAACCGGCCGCACGATGCGGCGCCGGCCTGTGGACAACCCCGCGGCCCGCCGCGCGGGCGGCCCGTGACCGGCCGGCCGGTGACGGCCGGCGCCACCCCGCGCTAGAGTCCCCGGAACACCGACGTTACTGATCAGTAAGGGGAGCGGTATGAAGCTCGGGATCAACCTCGGCTACTGGGGCGCCGGGATGGACGCGGACAATCTGGCCGTCGCGCAGGAGGCCGACCGGCTCGGCTACGCGGTGTGCTGGGCGGCCGAGGCGTACGGCTCCGACGCCCCCACCGTGCTCTCCTGGGTCGCCTCGCGGACCGAGCGCATCGACGTCGGCTCGGCGATCTTCCAGATCCCGGCCCGTACGCCCGCGATGACCGCGATGACGGCCGCCACCCTCGACTCGCTGTCCGGCGGCCGCTTCCGTCTGGGCCTCGGCGTCTCGGGGCCGCAGGTCTCCGAGGGCTGGTACGGCGTGAAGTTCGACAAGCCGCTGGCCCGCACCCGCGAGTACGTGGAGATCGTCCGCAAGGCGATGACCCGCGAACGGCTGTCCTACGAGGGCCGGCACTGGACGCTGCCGCTGCCCGGCGGCCCGGGCAAGCCGCTGAAGCTGACGGTGCACCCGCAGCGCGAGCACATTCCGCTCTACATCGCCGCGATCGGCCCCAAGAACCTCACCCAGACCGGTGAGATCGCCGACGGCGCGCTGTTGATCTTCCCGTCCGCCGACCACCTGGAGGAGACGGCGATCACCCACATCCGGGCCGGCCGGGAGAAGGCGGGCAGGACCCTGGAGGGTTTCGACGTCTGCCCGACGCTGCCGCTGGCCGTCGGCGCCGACCAGGACGTCAGCGCGCTCGCCGACACCTTCCGCCCGTACACGGCGCTGTACGTGGGCGGCATGGGCAGCCGCAAGCAGAACTTCTACAACCAGCTCGCGCAGCGGATGGGCTACGAGAAGGAGGCCGCCGAGATCCAGGACAAGTACCTCTCCGGCGACAAGCAGGGCGCGGCGGCCGCGATCCCGCAGAAGCTGATCGACCAGACCACGCTGCTGGGCTCCGTCGAGCGCATCGCGGACCGGATGCAGGCGTACGCGGCGGCCGGCGTGACCACGCTGACCCTCGCGCCCGCCGGTTTCACGCTGGAGGAGCGCATCGCCTCGCTGCGGGCGGGCACCGAGGCCCTGGAGCGCGCGGGGCTGGCGTAAGGGGCGCGGGAGGCGCGGAACGGGCCCGGGCGGCGCGGGGGCGCCGGGCCGGGCACCGGCCCCGGGAAGCCTGCGGCCGTGGTGGGGGCTCGGGGGTCTTCCCCGCCACGGCCGTCACCCGGCACAACGCGGGGACGGCCCGCCTGGTTACGCCGCGGTGCTCCGTCCGGCCGCCGGACCGTCTCCGCGTCCACCTCCGGGACCGTCTCCCGACCGACCCCACACCTGTCTTCCGGACTACCCCCTGATCCGCCTACGGGCCCGCCCCCGGCCATCCGCCTTCTCACCTGTTCGGGGGACATGGCCGACGCCATGGTTGCCACCTTCGCCGTACCGCACTTCCCTTTTCTTCTGCGGATGCGGTGTATCGGAGGTGTCCCGGTGCTCTCGGCCAGAAGCCTGTTCCAGGAGATTCTCGACCACGACGAGTCCTACCGGCTCTTCTGCTCCATCGCGGCCGGCGGCGAGGCCCAGGGCGGCTGGGAGAACGGCCGGATCGCCGCGCTGATCCCCGGGTCGCTGCGCGAGCCGGCCCCCAAGGCCGCCCGGCACGGCGCCGACGAGGACAAGCACGGACGGCTGTTCCACGCCCTGCTCCGCAAGCGCGGCCTGGACCCGGTCCCCGTCCCCGGAGCCGCCGACTACACCGTCCTGCTGGAGCACCCCGACATCGGCCGGGCGGTCCTGATGATCGCCCACGACGAGGAGAACCACCTCGCCTACTGCCACGAGGAGCTGTTGCGGCTGGCGGAGCGGGGCCACGGCCCGGCGATCCGGCGCACGCTGCGCGACGCGGCGCGCGTCGAGACCGAGGTCTACCGCGACGTCAGCCTGGCCGTGCCGGACCGCATGGGACGCATCCTGGGCCGGCCGCGGCCGAAGTCCGCCCTCCTCGCCGCAGGCATCCGCGCGGTGTACGTCTACGAGCGGCTCGCCGGGTGGCGCCGGATGGTCTCGCTGCGCCTCCCGGAGCGGCGCGACGCGCTGGGCGGCCCGGCCGCCCCGGTGCCCGGGTCCGGCTGAGGCGGGTGGCCGCTCACAGCCAGTCGCGGCGCTTGAAGAGGCGGTACAGGGACAGCTCGATGATCACCATCAGCAGCAGGATGCCGTAGTAGCCCCAGGACCATGTCAACTCGGGCATGTGCTCGAAGTTCATGCCGTAGACGCCCGCGATCAGCGTCGGTACGGCCGCCAGGGCCGCCCAGGCGGAGATCTTGCGCATGTCGTCGTTCTGGCGCACGCCCATCTGTGCCAGGTGGGCGCTGAGGATGTCGGACAGCAGCCGGTCCAGGCCCTCGACGGACTCGTTGGCACGGGCGAGGTGGTCGCTGACGTCCCGGAAGAACGGACGGGCCGCGTCGTGGACGAAGGGCACGCCGGGGTTCTGGAGCCGCAGCATCGGCTCCACCAGCGGATTGGTGGCCCGCCGGAACTCCAGCACCTCACGCTTGAACGCGTAGATCGCGGCGGCGGTGTTGCCGCTGTCCGACCGGGACGGCGCGAACACCTCCGCCTCCAACTCCTCCAGGTCCACCTGGAGTTCCGTGGCCACCTCGATGTAGTGGTCGACCACCGCGTCACTGACCGCGTACAGCACCGCGGTGGGACCGTGCCGCAGGACGTCCGGCTCGTGCTCCAGGCGGCGGCGTACGGCGGCGAGCGGGCTGGCCGCGCCGTGCCGGACGACCACGACGAAGGAGTCCCCGAGGAAGATCATCAGCTCGCTGGCGGAGACGGAGCCCGCCGCGTCGTCGTAGGTGATCGGTTTGAGCACCACGAACAGGGAGTCGTCGTACACCTCCAGCTTCGGCCGCTGATGGGCCTTGAGCGCGTCCTCCACGGCGAGCGGGTGCAACCCGAACTCCCTGCTGACATGGTCGAACTCCTCCCTGGTGGGCTCGTGCAGCCCGAGCCACAGGAAGGAGTGCCCCTCGGCGCGCGCCGCTTCGAGGGCGTCGGAGAAGTCCTCCGGCCCCTCGGTGCGGCGGCCGTCCTGGTAGATGGCGCAGTCGACGATCACACAGGGAATTGTCACTCGCCGTGCCGCGTCGTGCCAGGAGCCCGCTGCCCGCGCTCCCGGGGCGGTGGTCCCGTGTCCGGCGCCGCCGCCCTGGAACGTAGGCTGGCTGCCATGCCCACGCTGATCCTGGTGCGGCACGGCCGCTCCACCGCCAACACGTCCGGCCTGCTCGCCGGGCGAACCCCCGGGGTGACCCTCGACGAGCGGGGTGCCGCCCAGGCCGCCGCGCTCCCCGGCCGTCTCGCGGACCTGCCGCTCGTCGCCGCCGTGAGCAGCCCCCTGGAACGCTGCCTGGAGACCCTGCGACCCCTCCTGGACGCCCGGCCCGGCCTGCCGCTGCACGTCGAGAACCGCGTCAACGAGTGCGACTACGGTGACTGGTCGGGCCGCAAACTGGCCGAACTCAACGACGAGCCGCTGATGGAGGTCGTGCAGCAGCACCCGTCCGCCGCCGCCTTCCCGGGCGGCGAGTCCATGCGTGCCATGCAGGCCCGTGCCGTGGACGCGGTGCGCGACTGGAACGCCCGGATCGAGGCGGAGCACGGCCCCGAGGCGGTCTACGCGATGTGCTCGCACGGCGACATCATCAAGTCCCTCGTCGCCGAGGCCCTCGGTCTGCACTTCGACCTCTTCCAGCGGATCTCGGTCGAGCCCTGTTCGCTGACGGCGATCCGCTGGACCCGGCTGCGGCCCTACCTCGTACGCCTCGGCGACACCGGCCACTTCGGCGGGCTGGCGCCGCGGGCGGACGGCGGCACGGCGGCGGACGACCGGGACGCGGCCGTCGGCGGTGGCGCGGGCGGAGCGTGATCAGCGGGCGCAGTAGGGTGGTGCGACGGCGCTGCCTGCCACACCTCCTGCGTTCCGGACCCGGAAGCCACACCCACAGGAACCGCAGCGACCGCAAAGACCCCGCAGTCGAGAAAACGGAGCAGGACGTTGTCCCGTCAGGTGTTCTTCTACGACGCGCCGGACCGCTTCGTGGCCGGTACGGTCGGGCTGCCTGGCCGCCGTAGCTTCTTCCTCCAGGCGACGGCTTCCGGCCGTACCACCAGTGTCGCCCTGGAGAAGACCCAGGTCGCCGCGCTCGCCGAGCGCGTCGACGAGTTGCTGGACGAGGTGGTGCGCCGCAGCGGCGGCAACGCGCCCGTCCCCGCGGTGGCCCCCGCCGAACTGTCCGACACCGCTCCGCTGGAATCGCCGGTCGAGGAGGAGTTCCGGGTCGGCACGATGGCGCTCGCCTGGGACGGCGACGAACAGCGCATGATCATCGAAGCCCAGGCGCTGGTCGAGCTGGAGGCCGGCACCGACGAGGACCTCGCCGAGGCCGAGGAGCGGCTGCTCCAGGACGACGAGAACGGGCCGCCGATGCTGCGCGTGCGCCTCACCGGCACGATGGCCCGCTCCTTCGCGAAGCGGGCCCTGGAAGTCGTCAACGCGGGGCGCCCGCCCTGCCCCCTGTGCAGCCTGCCGCTCGACCCGGAGGGACACGTATGCCCGCGTCAGAACGGATACCGGCGGGACGCGTGATGCCGGGGGAGGAGACGGTGACGGCGGGCGGCGGACCGGCCGGCCGGGCGGCGGGCCAGGTGGCGGGCGGCCGTACGGGTGACGGCCGGGACGACGGCCCGGGAGGCGGCCCGGACGAGCAGGCGAACGGAGGCGGGGCACCGGACGGGACGAACGGCAGCGGGAACGGCAGTGCGGACGGCGGTATATCCGCCCGCGCCGCGAGCCGCCCGGGGCAGCTGACCGCCGACGCCCTCACCCACGGCGAGCTGACCGTACGCGGACAGGTCCGCGAGGCCTCCAACGCCGTCCTGTACTGCACGATCACCCACGAGGACGTCAGCGGCACCTGCGTCTACAAGCCCGTCGCCGGTGAGCGCCCCCTCTGGGACTTCCCCGACGGCACCCTCGCCCAGCGCGAGGTCGCCGCGTACGAGCTGTCCCGGGCCACCGGCTGGGACCTGGTCCCCACCACCGTGCTGCGCGACGGCCCGTACGGGCAGGGCATGGTCCAGGAGTGGATCGAGGCGGCGCCCGAGGGCGCGGAGCTGCTGGCGCTGGTCGAGGGCGAGGAGCCGGGGCCCGGCTGGAAACCGGTGGGTTTCGCCGAGGTCGGCGAAGGACGTACGGCACTTCTGGTACACGCCGACGACGAGCGGCTGCGGCGCCTGGCGGTCCTGGACGCCGTGATCAACAACGGCGACCGCAAGGGCGGCCATCTGCTGCCCGCCGACGGCGGCCGGCTCTACGCCATCGACCACGGTGTGACCTTCAACGCCGAGGACAAGCTGCGTACGCTCCTGTGGGGCTGGGCGGGGGAGCCGCTGACCGAGGAGGCCCGCGAGGTGCTGGGGCGGCTCGCCACGGCGCTGGAGGAGGGCGCTCCGCTCGCCGCCCGGCTCGCCGGGCTGATCACCGCCGCCGAGCTGGCGGCGCTGCGCGCCCGGGTGGCGGACCTGCTGCGCACCGGTGTGCACCCGCACCCCGGAGGGGACTGGCCGCCGATCCCTTGGCCACCGGTCTGAGACGCGGTGGCGGCGGCCCGCGGCGTCCGCCGGATGGCCGCTGCAAGCCGTCCGGGAGCCCGCTGTAGCGCGTCGTAGCAGGCCCGGGGCCTTACCCGGGCCCTGGCAGCGGCTCCGTATGCACAGATCACCCCTCGGCACAAGAGTGCCTTCTCGGCCAAGATCCGAGGTCCGGTTCGTATGCGGAACATGCATCCGGTTACGCTCAAGACATGCATGCATGGCCCGCTTCTGAGGTCCCCGCCCTGCCCGGTCAGGGCCGCGACCTGGAGATCCACGACACCGCGACCGGCGGACGGGTGACCCTCGCCCCCGGTCCCGTCGCCCGCATCTACGTCTGCGGCATCACGCCGTACGACGCCACCCACATGGGGCACGCGGCGACCTACAACGCGTTCGACCTGGTTCAGCGCGTGTGGCTCGACACGAAGCGCCAGGTGCACTACGTGCAGAACGTCACCGACGTCGACGACCCCCTCCTGGAGCGGGCGCTGGCCACCGGCGACGACTGGACCGCCCTCGCCGAGCGCGAGACCGCCCTGTTCCGCGAGGACATGACGGCCCTGCGGATGCTCCCGCCGCGCGAGTACGTCGGCGCCGTCGAGGCCATACCGTGGATCGTCCCGATGGTCGAGCGGCTGCGCGACAGCGGCGCCGCCTACGAGCTCGAAGGCGACATCTACTTCTCCGTCGAGGCCGACCGGCACTTCGGCGAGGTCTCCCGGCTCGACGCCGAGGCGATGCGGGTGCTGTCCGCCGAGCGCGGCGGCGACCCGGAGCGCCCCGGCAAGAAGAACCCGCTCGACCCGATGCTGTGGATGGCCGCCCGCGAGGGCGACCCCAGCTGGGACGGCGCCTCGCTCGGGCGCGGCCGTCCTGGCTGGCACATCGAGTGCGTCGCCATCGCCCTGCGGCACCTCGGCATGGGCTTCGACGTGCAGGGCGGCGGCTCCGACCTCGCCTTCCCGCACCACGAGATGGGCGCCTCGCACGCCCAGGCCCTGACCGGCGAGCACCCTTTCGCCCAGGCGTACGTGCACGCCGGCATGGTCGCCCTGAACGGCGAGAAGATGTCCAAGTCCAAGGGCAACCTGGTCTTCGTCTCCAAGGTGCGGCGCGACGGCACGGACCCGGCGGCGATCCGCCTGGCCCTGCTCGCGCACCACTACCGGGCCGACTGGGAGTGGACGGACGCGGTCCTGGACGAGGCCGTGGAGCGGCTGGCGCGCTGGCGCGCCGCGGTCTCCCGTCCGGACGGCCCGTCGGCCGACGCGCTGCTGGCGGAGATCCGTACGGCGCTGGCGGACGACCTGGACTCGCCGGCCGCGCTCGCCGCGGTCGACCGCTGGGCCGCCGCGCAGGCCGCGGACGGCGGCAGCGACGAGGGCGCGCCCGGCCTCGTCTCGCGGGCCGTGGACGCGCTGCTCGGCGTCGCCCTGTGACGCGCTGACGGACCGCGGCGAAACGGTTCGTCGCTCCTTTCTCCCGGGGCGTTCCCTCTCACGAGGGAGCGCCCCGGTTCGCTTGTGCGGACAGGGGTTGAGGGACACCCGTGTCAGATCGAGCGCTGAGCCTTCGTCTGCCGTGCGCTCGCACCGTCGGCGGTGCCCCGGTCGCCGCCCGCGCTCGCCAGGACGGCGCTTGCGACGATGTCGAAGAGGTGGTCGGCGCGCGATGCGAGGGCGGGCTGGTCGCCGGCCCAGGCGAGCATGGCGATCAGCGCGAACAGGTCGTCGCCGTCGATGTCGTCCCGGGCCGCACCTGCGGCCTGGGCCCGGCCGAGGAGGCGGGCACCGGCTGCGCGCAGCGTGACGCACGAGGAGTGCAGCGCGGAGTCGGGATCCTCGATGGCGGCTGCCATCAGCACCGTCACCCCGCGGTACTCGGTCGTCCAGGCAACGCAGTCGCGCACCCATGAGACGAGAGCGTCTCCGGCCGCCCGCGCTTTCTCCAGCTCGTCCGCTTTGGCCGTCAGGTCGCCGAAGCTCGTGTGCAGCAGGGCTTCCAGCAGTGCCTCGCGCGTCGGGAAGTGCCGCAGCAGCGTCGCGAGCCCGACGTCGGCCGTGCGCGCGATGTCGCGCATCGACACATCGACGCCCTGCTCGGCGACGGCGGTGCCCGCCACGGCGAGCAGATGGTCACGGTTTCTCTTGGCGTCGGCCCGCATCGGATCCCTCGGTTGACGAAACGGTTCACTGATCCATATATTCGGATCAGTGAACCGCTTATATGGTTCGCTGATCCAGATTAGCGTGTTCCGCGCTGTGGCAGGAGGAAGGCCGTGCCGATCCACACGATGAAGGCGATCCGGCTGCACGAGTTCGGCGGCCCCGAGGTGCTGCGCCACGAGGAGGTGCCGGTCCCCGCACCGGCGCCGGGCGAGGTGCTCGTCCGGGTCCGCGCGGTCGGTCTCAACCCGCCCGACTGGTACGTACGCGAGGGCATGCCCGGCATCCCTCCCGCATTCCGGCCCCCGTTCGACCTGCCCCTCGTCCCGGGAACCGACATCTCGGGCGTCGTGGAAGCCGTCGCCGCCGATGTCCAGGACTTCGCGGCCGGGGACGAGGTGATGGGCCTGCTGCGCTTCCCCGACCTGTTGCAGAGTGGCGCGTACGCCGAGTACGTCACCGCACCGGCCGCCGACCTCGCCCGTAAACCGGCCGGCGTCGACCACACGCACGCCGCCGGGCTGCCCATGTCGGGGCTGACGGCATGGCAGTACCTCATCGAGGTCGGGCACGACCACCCCTCCCCGTTCCAGGAGGCCAGGCACCGCCCCAGGGCGCTGGGCAGCGACACCACCGTGCTCGTCAACGGCGCCGGCGGCGGAGTGGGCCACCTCGCCCTGCAACTGGCCAAGTGGCGAGGGGCCCACGTCATCGCCGTGGCCTCCGGCGCCCACGAGACGCTCCTGCGCGACCTCGGCGCCGACGAGTACATCGACTACACCCGGCAGCGTCCCGAGGACATCGTCCGGGACATCGATCTCGTCCTGGACACCGTCGGAGGGCCCGCCAGCCGACGTTTCCTGCCCACCCTCAAGCGCGGCGGCGCGCTGTACCCGGTGTACTTCGGGGAGTTCGACGACCAGGAGAACGCGGAACTGGGCATCACCGTCACCGGCACCCAGGTTCGCGCCGACGGCGCCCAACTCGCCGAACTGGGGCGCCTGCTCGACACGGGCGCGATCCGCGTCACGATCGACAGCACGTTCCCGCTCGCGGACGCCCGAGCAGCGCACGAGCGCGCCGCCCGGGGGCACATCCAAGGCAAGATCGTACTCACGGTTCCTTAGGGCGCCCCGCGTCTCAGCGTCTTCCCGGCGCGAAGACCGCCTGTGCGGCTTCTCCGGCATCGGTTCACCCATGGTCACCGATGAGGAGGAGCCCGCCCCGGCCGCGCCCCGGGGACGGCCCGGAGGCCGCCCCCGGCGTCGTCAGTCCTTGGAGACGTCAGCCCTTGGAGTCACCCGTCCCCGGAGTCGTCCGCCCCCCCCGAATCGTCAGTCCTCGGAATCGTCCGCCCGGCCGTCCACCCGGTCGTCCGCCCTGTCGTCCCCTCGGCCGTCTTCCGGCCCGGAGGCGTCCGGCTTTCTGGACTCCGGCCTTCTGGACTCCGACTTGCTGGTCTCCGGCTCCGCGGTGTCCGGCCCCCGGACTCCGGCCCCGTGGCCTCCGCCGGGCTGCCGGGCTCGCCGTGCGGACCCTTGGCCTCCCGGGGCTCCTTCGGCTCCTTGGGTGCCGGTTTCGGCGGGCGGGTGCGGCCGCTCGCCGTGTCGCGCAGGTACGAGCCGTCGCGGCCGTCGGCGACCCCGCCCTCGGTCGCCAGGCCGGGCCCGGCCTGCGGGTCCCGGCGTCGCAGGTAGCGCTCGAACTCCCGGGCGATGGCCTCGCCCGACGCCTCCGGGAGGTCGGCGGTGTCCCGCGCCTCCTCCAGCGACTGGACGTACTCGGCGACCTCGCTGTCCTCGGCCGCCAGCTGGTCGACGCCCAGCTGCCAGGCGCGCGCGTCCTCGCTCAGCTCGCCCAGCGGGATGCGCAGGTCCAGCAGGTCCTCCAGGCGGTTGAGCAGGGCCAGGGTCGCCTTCGGGTTGGGCGGCTGCGAGACGTAGTGCGGGACCGCCGCCCACAGGCTGACCGCCGGGACGCCCGCGTGGGTGCACGCCTCCTGGAGGATGCCGACGATGCCGGTGGGGCCCTCGTACCGGGTCTCCTCCAGGTCCATCGTGCGGGCCAGGTCCGGGTCGGAGGTGACACCGCTGACCGGCACCGGCCGGGTGTGCGGGGTGTCGCCGAGCAGCGCGCCCAGCACCACCAGCATCTCCACGCCCAACTCGTGGGCGAAGCCCAGGATCTCGTTGCAGAACGAGCGCCAGCGCATGCTGGGTTCGATGCCGCGCACCAGTACCAGGTCACGTGGCTTGCCCTTGCCGTTCGCGTCGGCGATCCGCACGACGGAGAGCCGCGTCGTGGGCCACGTGATCTTGCGGACGCCGCCGTCCAGCCAGACCGTCGGGCGGTTGACCTGGAAGTCGTAGTAGTCCTCCGCGTCCAGCGCGGCGAACACCTCCCCTTCCACTCCCGGTCCAGGTGCGCGACCGCGGCGGAGGCGGCATCGCCGGCGTCGTTCCAGCCCTCGAACGCGGCCACCATGACCGGGTCGATCAGCTCGGGAACTCCGTCGAGCTCGATCACCCAGCGCCTCCTTCCGACCGGCGCCGCCTCCTCGGGACGGTCACCGGCAGCAGTTCCATTGCGTGCGCCCCCAGCCTACGGCGTCCGCGGGACCCCGACGCAGCCCCTGTGCACGAACGAGTGTGCATACATCCGACGTGTTCGTATTCCGTCCGGCTCGCCTCCCGTCCGCCGCCCGCGGACGGGAGAACCCCGCCCCGTGTCCGGGTTCGGACCGGAGCGGGCAACTTCGCCGCGTCCTCTGGACGGTGGTGCGAGAGCGGCGCTATACATCGGAGGTCCGGGAAAGGTCCGATGTCCGTCCGCACCTCGCCGGAGGCGTACGCATGGCCGTCACCGCACCCGCACCCGCACCCGTGCTCGTCACGGAGGTCGAGGTCCACGACGTCCGCTTCCCCACCTCGCGGCGGCGCGAGGGCTCGGACGCCATGAATCCGGACCCCGACTACTCCGCCGCCTACGTCGTCCTGCACACCGCCGACGGCGGCCGGGGGCACGGCCTGTGCTTCACCATCGGCCGCGGCAACGACCTCGCCGCCGCCGCGATCCGTGTCCTCGCCCCGTTCGTGACCGGCCGCCCGGCCCCCGCGACAGCGGCCGGCCTGGCCGCCCTGCACCGCGATCTGACCCACGACTCGCAGCTGCGCTGGCTCGGCCCGGAGAAGGGCGTGACGCACATGGCGGCCGGGGCGCTCGTCAACGCCGCCTGGGACCTGGCCGCCACCCGGGCCGGCCTGCCGCTGTGGGCGTACCTGGCCGCCATGTCGCCCGAGGAACTGGTCTCCTCGTCGACTTCCGCCACCTCACCGACGCGCTGACCCCCGACGAGGCGCTGGCGATCCTGCGGGCCGCCGAACCCGGCCGCGAAGAGCGCGCCGCCCGGCTCCGGGCCGAGGGCTATCCCGCGTACGCCACCTCGCCCGGCTGGCTCGGCCACGACGACGCCACCCTCGTACGGCTGGCCGAGCGGGCGGTGGCCGACGGGTTCGGGCAGATCAAGCTCAAGGTGGGCGCCGACCTCGACGACGACCTGCGGCGGCTGCGGCTGGTCCGGGAGGCCGTCGGGCCCGCGGTGCGCATCGCGCTCGACGCCAACCAGCGCTGGGACGTGGCCGACGCGGTGCGCTGGATGACCGCGCTCGCGCCGTACCGGCCGTACTGGATCGAGGAGCCGACCAGCCCCGACGACATCCTCGGGCACGCCGCCGTGCGGGCCGGCCAGCCGGTCAAGGTCGCCACCGGGGAGCACGCCGCCAACCGCGTCGTCTTCAAGCAGCTGCTCCAGGCCCGGGCGGTGGACTTCGTGCAGATCGACGCCGCCCGGGTGGCGGGCGTCAACGAGAACCTGGCGATCCTGCTGCTCGCCGCCAAGTACGGCGTGCCGGTGTGCCCGCACGCGGGCGGAGTCGGGCTGTGCGAGCTGGTGCAGCACCTGGCCATGTTCGACTACGTGGCGGTGTCCGGGACCCGGGAGGACCGGGTGATCGAGTACGTGGACCACCTCCACGAGCACTTCACCGACCCGGCCGTCGTCGCGCGCGGCCGCTACCGGGCGCCCACGGCCCCCGGCTTCTCGGCCCGCATGAAGCCCGCCTCGGTCGCTGCTTACCGCTTCCCGGACGGGCCGGTGTGGCGGGCAGGGGAGAGGAGGGCGCGGAATGAACGCCGCCACTGGACCGTACGCATCCCCGGCCCTTACGGAAGGACGCGACTTCGCCGGTATGGCGGCGCTCGTCACCGGAGGCGCCTCCGGCATCGGCGCCGCCACCGCCGCCCTCCTGCTGCGCCGCGGCGCCCGGGTCGCCGTACTGGACCGCGACCCGTCCGGGGCGCCGCCCGGCACCGTGCCCGTCACGGCCGACGTGACCGACGACGCCGCCGTTCGGGCAGCCGTCGCGGCGGCCGTGGACGCGCTGGGCGGTGCGCTGGACACCCTCGTCGGCAACGCGGGCATCGGCGCCGTCGGCACGGTGGAGGACAACACCGACGCGGAGTGGCGGCACGTCCTCGACGTCAACGTTCTGGGACTGATGCGCACCGCGCGGGCCGCCCTGCCGCACCTGCGGCGCACGGCCGCCGCCCGGCCCGGCCGCGCCTCGATCACCCACACCTGCTCGATCGCCGCCACGGCCGGACTGCCGCAGCGCGCCCTGTACAGCGCCAGCAAGGAGCCGTGCTCTCCCTCACCCTCGCCATGGCCGCCGACCACGTCCGCGAGGGCATCCGCGTCAACTGCGTCAACCCCGGTACGGCCGACACCCCCTGGATCGGACGGCTGCTGGACCAGGCCCCCGACCCGGTGGCCGAGCGTGCCGCGCTCGACGCCCGGCAGCCGACCGGCCGGATGGTCACCGCGGACGAAGTGGCCGCCGCCATCGCCTACTTGGCGTCCCCGGCGGCCTCCGCCATCACGGGTGCCTCGCTCGCGGTCGACGGCGGGATGCAGGGGCTGAGGCCGCGCCCCGCCACCTGAGCCGTAGGAGAGGAACGCGAGTCGTACGGAAGCGGGTGACGACGCGGCACGGCCGTACACCTCGACCAAGGACGGGACCGGAACCATGAGACTGCGTACGACCGGCGCGGCGGCCTGTGCCGTACTGCTCGCCGCCGCGCTCACCGGCTGCAACCGCGGCAGCGACGCGCGGGGCAGGATCGGCATCGACCTGCCGCGTACGGACACCGACTTCTGGAACTCCTACCAGGAGTACCTGGAGCGGGAGCTGGCCTCGGGGACGGTCCGGGCGCTGCCGCTGTCCAACTCCCAGAACGACATCGCCAAGGTCGTCTCCAACGTGCAGGCCCTGACCGGCCAGGGCGCCGAGGCGGTCGTGATCGCCCCGCAGGACACCGGCGCGATCACCGCCGAACTGCACCGCCTCGCGGCGAAGAAGATCCCGGTGGTCAGCGTCGACACCCGGCCGGACGAGGGCGCCGTCTACATGGTCGTACGGGCCGACAACCGCGCGTACGGGCAGAAGTCCTGCGACTACCTGGGCCGGAAACTGGGCGGCCGGGGCCGGGTCGCCGAACTCCAGGGCGACCTCAGCTCCGTCAACGGCCGGGACCGCTCCGAGGCGTTCGCCGACTGCATGCGGCGGAAGTACCCCGGGATCGCCGTGCACGAGCTGCCCACCGACTGGAAGGGCGAGGTCGCCTCCGCCAAGCTGCAGAGCCTGCTGGCCCAGCACCCCGACACCGACGGCGTCTACCTCCAGGCCGGCGGTGCCTTCCTCCGGCCCGTCCTGTCCCTCCTCGAACAGAAGGGACTGCTCAAACCGGCCGGTACCGCCGGGCACATCACCATCGTCTCCAACGACGGCATCCCCGAGGAGCTGGCCGCGATCCGGGCGGGGACGATCGACGCCACCCTCTCCCAGCCCGCAGACCTCTACGCGAAGTACGCGCTGTACTACGCCCGCGCCGGCCTGGAGGGACGGACCTTCCGGCCCGGTCCGACCGGTCACGGCTCGAAGATCGTGAAGATCCCGAACGGCCTGGAGGACCAGCTCCCGGCCCCGCTCGTGACCCGGGCCGATGTGGACGACCCGAAGCTGTGGGCCAATCAGCAGGCGGGGAGGTAGGGCGGTGGCGGCCGTGCGGAACGCGACGGAGGAGACGGCGGGAGAACCGCCCGCCGTACACGCCGAGGGCATCGTCAAACGCTACGGCCCGACCGTCGCCCTCGACGGCGCCACCCTGACCGTACGGCGCGGCGAGGCGCACGCCCTCGTCGGCCGCAACGGCGCCGGCAAGTCCACCCTGGTGTCCGTCCTCACCGGCCTGGCGCGGCCGGACGCGGGACAGGTCACCTTCGACGGCCTCCCGGCACCCCGCTGGGGCGACACCGCCGCCTGGCGGCGCCGGGCCGCCTGCGTCCACCAGCGGCCGATGACCGTCCCGGAGCTGACCGTCGCCGAGAACCTGTACCTCGACCGGTTCCCGGACGGCCGCGTCATCCGATGGCGGGCGCTGCGCGCGCGGGCCGCCCGCCTGCTGGCCGAGTACGGCGTCGAGGCCGACCCCGCGGCCCGGATGAAGGACCTCGGCGTCGAACAGCGGCAGTTCGTCGAGATCGCCCGCGCGCTGTCCGACGGCGCCCGCCTCGTCATCCTCGACGAGCCCACCGCCCGGCTCGACGCGGGCGGCATCGCGCGCCTCTTCACCAAGCTGCACGCCCTGCGCGCCACCGGCGCCGCGTTCCTGTTCATCTCGCACCACCTGCACGAGGTGTACGACCTGTGCGACACCGTCACCGTCCTGCGCGACGCCCGCCCGGTGCTCACCGCCCCCGTGGCCGGGCTGGCCGAGGACGACCTGGTGGCGGCGATGACGGGAGAGCAGGCGGCACCGTCCGGCCCTCCGGCGCGCTCCGCCCGGCGGCCGCCGGGGAACCGGTGCTGCGCGCCGAAGGGCTGGCCCTGCGCGGCGCGTTCGCGCCCCTGGACCTGACCGTACGGGCGGGCGAGGTGGTCGGACTGGCCGGGGCGGCGGCCGGCGGCACCACCGCCATCGGCGAGACCCTGGCCGGGGTGCGGACACCGGACCACGGGCGGATCGCGGTGCGCGGACGGCCGGTACGGACCGGCAGCGTGCGGCACGCGATCGCGGCGGGCATCGGATACGTACCGGAGGACCGGCACCGCGACGGGCTGGTACCCGGCCGCAGCGTCGCCGAGAACACGACCCTGGCCGTCACCGACCGGCTCGGCCCGCTCGGCACCGTGCTGCCCTCCCGGGCCCGCGCCGTCGCCCGGCGCATGATCAGCGCCCTGGACATCCGGACGGCCGGCCCCGGGCAGCCGGTGTCCGGGCTCTCCGGAGGCAACCAGCAGAAGGTCGTGGTCGCCCGGGCCCTGGCCCGTGGCCCGGCCGTCCTGGTCGCGGTCCGGCCCACCAACGGGGTCGACGTGAAGTCCAGGGAAACGCTGCTGGGCGTCGTACGGGAGGTGGCCGCGGCGGGCAGTGGCGTACTGATCGTCTCGGACGAGCCGGCCGACCTGCGGATCTGCGACCGGGTGCTGGCGGTGCACCGCGGACGGGTGGTCGCCCGGTTCGGACGGGACCGGGCGGAACGGGAGCTGGTGGCGGCGATGGAGGGAGTGGGGGCCGGGGAGTGCGCCGGGGAGAGTCCGGACCGCGCGCCGGGCCCGGCCGCGCCCACCGACAGGCCCACCGACAGGCTCACCGACAGGCCCACCGACAGGCCCACCGACAGGGACGTCAGGCCCCAGGCCGTGACCGAGACGGACGGAGGCCCCAGGCCATGACCGACACGGCACAGCATCGGCCCACCGGCCGGGCGGGCGCGCTCGCCACCGGCCGCCGCCCGCACCCCGCGTTCGCCCGCTGGCGCGACGTCTCCCTGGTCCCCGTGATCTTCGTTCTCGGCGTCGCCGGCTTCATCGTCTCGCCCGCCTTCCTCACCCGGGACAACCTGATCGGCGTCGTCCAGCAGTCCACCGAACTCGGCCTGCTCGTCCTCGGCGAGGCGCTGATCCTGATCAGCGGCCGGATGGACCTGTCGCTGGAATCGACCATCGGCCTGGCACCGGTCGCCGCCCTGTGGCTCGTGACCCCCGCGCACGGCGGGCGCTTCGAGGGCCTGGAACTGCTCCCCGCCTGGACGGCCGTACCCTGTGCCTGGCCGTGGGCGCCGCGATCGGCGCGGCCAACGGCTTCCTCATGCTGAAGCTGCGCGTCAACGGCTTCATCGCCACCCTCGGCATGCTGACCATGCTGCGCGGCCTGCACCTCGGTCTCTCCGAAGGCCGGTCGATCGGCGACGTCCCGGAGTCCTTCGCCTACCTGGGCAAAGCCGTCTGGCTGGGCGTCCCGGCCGCCGTCTGGCTCTGCCTGGCGCTGTTCGCCCTCGGCGGCGCGGCCCTCGGGTACCTGCGGCACGGCCGCGCGCTGTACGCGATCGGCGGCAACCCGGAAGCCGCGCGCTCGGCCGGGATCCGCGTGGACCGGATCACCTGGGCCGTCCTCGCCGTCGGCGGCCTGCTGGCCGCCTTCGCGGGCATCCTCTACACCGGCCACTACGGGGCCGTCTCCGCCAGTCAGGGCAACGGCTGGATCTTCCAGGTCTTCGCCGCCGCCGTCATCGGCGGCATCAGCCTCAAGGGCGGCCGCGGCACCCTCTTCGGCGCGCTCACCGGCGTGCTGACCCTCCAACTCGTCATCAACGTCATGACGCTGGGCGGGGTACCACCTCTGTGGACGCAGTTCCTGAACGGACTGATCATCATCATCGCGCTGGTCATCTCCCGCTTCACCGGCGGCGAAAAGCAGGACTGAGAAACAGACCTGAGAAACAGACCTGAGAAACAAACAGACCTGAGAAACAGGCAGAAGAGCAGGCCCGGGAAACGGAACCGAGCAGCAGCTCCAAGGAGGCCGACATGCCGTACACCCCGCACGGACGACGCCGGCTGGGGCGCACGCACGTGACCGTACCGCCCCTCGGACTGGGCTGCGCACCCCTCGGCAACCTCTACCGGCCCCTCACCGAGGAGCGCGCCGAGCAGACCGTGCGCGCCGCCCTCGACACCGGCGTCCACCACTTCGACACCGCACCGCACTACGGACTCGGCCTGTCCGAGGAGCGCCTCGGCCGCGTGCTGGCAGGCCGCGACCGCGCCTCGTACGTCCTGTCCACCAAGGTCGGCCTGCGGCTGCGGCCCCTCGCGCCGGGCGAGGCGGTGGACGGCCAGGGCTACACCGCCACCCCGCCGCGCGCCCGCGTACGGGACTACACCCGCGACGGCATCCGCCGCACGCTCGACGCCTCCCTGGAACGGCTCGGCGTCCCCGCCGTCGACATCGTCTACCTGCACGACGTCGAGGGGCAGGAGGCCGCGGTGTACGCATCAGGCTTCCCCGCCCTCGCCGAACTGCGCGCGCAGGGCGTGGTCGGCGCCATCGGCTTCGGCATGAACCGCAGCGGCCCGCTGGCCCGGTTCGTCGCCGATCTCGACGTGGACGTGGTGCTGTGCGCCGGGCGCTGGACCCTGCTCGACCGGTCGGCCCTCGACGACCTGCTGCCGGTCTGCGTGCGCCGCGGTACGTCGGTCGTCGTCGGCGGTGTCTACAACTCGGGGCTGCTGGCCGACCCGTCGCCCGGCGCGCCGTACGACTACACGCCGGCCCCCGCCGTGCTGGTGGAGCGGGCGCGGCGGCTCGGGGCCGTGTGCGCGGAGTTCGGCGTCCCTCTCAAGGCCGCGGCCCTGCGCTTCCCCTTCGGTCACCCCGCCGTGGCGGGAGCGCTGGTGGGCGCCGCGTCAGCGGAGGAGGCCCGGGAGAACGCGGAACTGTTCACGTACGACATTCCCGACGCCCTCTGGCACGCGCTCACCGACCGCGGACTTCTCGACACGGGCCTGCCGCTGCCCACCACCGACCCCGGAACCCCCTCGTGACCGCCCCCGCCACCGGGCCCGGTCAGCCGCCCCCGGCCGTCCGCATCGACGCCCACCACCACCTCTGGGACCTGACCCGCCGCCCGCAGCCCTGGATGGACGGTGCCTGGGCCGACCCGATCCGCCGTACCCACACCCTCGACGACCTGACCCCGCACCTCGCCAGACACGGCATCGACGGCACCCTCCTGGTCCAGTCCTCGGCCTCCGCCGCCGAGACCGCCGAACTCCTCGCGCTCGCCGCCCGCGCACCCGCCGTCAGGGGTGTCGTCGGCTGGGCCGACCTCACCGACCCCGGGCTGCCGGACCTCCTGGCGGCGATGCCCCCGCACCTGGCCGGCCTCCGCCACCAGGTGCAGGACGAGCCCGACCCCGACTGGCTGGCCCGGCCCGCCGTACGGCGCGGACTGGCCGCCGTCGCGGACGCCGGACTCGTCTACGACCTTCTGATCACCCGGCACCAACTGCCCGCCGCGACCGCCGTCGCCCACGCGCTCCCCGGCCTCCGCCTCGTCCTCGACCACGCCGCCAAGCCCGCGATCGCGGCCGGCGCGTGGCAGCCTTGGGCCGACGGCCTGGCCGCCCTGGCCCGGCTGCCGAACACCGCGTGCAAGCTCTCCGGCCTGGTCACCGAGGCCCCTTGGTCGACATGGCGCCCTGTCGACATCAGCCCGTACGCCCGGCACGTCCTGGACACCTTCGGCCCGCACCGCGTCCTGTTCGGCTCCGACTGGCCGGTCTGCACCCTGGCCGCCCCGTACGACGACGTCGTGACCCTCGCCGGGACGGCCACCGCCCACCTCACTCCGGACGAACGGGCGGCGGTCTTCGGGGGAACGCGGCGCGGGTGTACGGGGTGTGACCGCGCGGCCGTCGGACCGGTGTGGTGATGCTGTCCGCCGGGACGATCGACTGGGGTCATGAGTCTTTCGGCCGATGTGTTCATGGTCGGAGCGGACGGGAAGTGGGACGTGCTCGACGTACCGCCCGGAGTCTCGGACCTCGCGGGCTTCGAGAGCTGGCGCCGGACGGTGTGGGGCTCCCCGGCCGTACGGTCGCTGGGCGCGCGGTTCCTGCCCCGGCTGCTCGACGACTGCCGGGTACAGCCGCGGGAAGTGGGGGAGTTCACCGAAGAGTGCCTGCTGCTGCGTGATCACCTGGGGACGGTCGCCCGGGCCGTGCTGGAGGCGGACGGCAGTGCGCCGTCCACGACGTACGAGGCACTGCCGCTCGGGCTCGGACAGCGGCTGGACAACATCATCGACGCGGCTCGCCGGGCCCGGGAGGCGGGCGGCGGAGTGATCATCTGGTGAAGTGCGCGGGGCGCGGTGCGGGCTGCCGGACCGTCGCCCGCTCCGATGCGTAAGGCCGTACCGCCGCTCACCCCGACGCGTAAGGCCGTACCGCCGCCCCGGACCGAGCGGCCCCCTGATGCGCCGTCCGGATCCCGCCAGCTTCGCCGTCCGCCGCGCACGAGTATCGAGACAGGTCGTCGAGGCGACACATCACAGCATGTAAGTGGATCTCCATGTATCTCAGTGGATCCCCGTGCATCTCGGTACATCGCGCGACAGGCGCGGCGAACACGAAGGGGCGGACATGACGACCGCACAGCTCGACGGCAAGGTGGCACTGGTGACCGGCGGCAGCCGGGGATCGGGGAGGCCGTCGCGGTGCGGCTCGCCGCCGACGGGGCCGATGTGGCGTTCACCTACCGCGATGAGGAGGTCCGCGCCGCGAAGGTGGTGGTCCGGATCGAGGAGCTGGGGCGGCGCGCCTGGGCGGTGCGGGCCGACAGCGCGGACGCGGCGGCCGTACGCGCGGCCGTCGACGGCACCGTGGAGCGGTTCGGGCGGCTGGACATCCTCGTCAACAACGCGGGTGTCGGCGTGCTGGGGCCGATCGAGGAGATCGCCGAGGAGGACGTGGACCGCGTGCTGGCCGTCAACGTCCGCGGGCCGTTCCTGGCCGCGCAGGCCGCGGCCCGCCGGATGGGCGACGGCGGGCGGATCATCGGCATCGGCAGCTGCATGGCCGAGCGTGCTCCCTTCCCCGGCGGCACGCTGTACGCGACGAGCAAGGCCGCGCTCACCGGCCTGACCAAAACCCTGGCCAGGGAACTGGGCCCCCGCGGTATCACCGCCAACCTCGTCCACCCGGGCCCGGTCGACACCGACATGAACCCGGCCGACGGCGAGAGCGCGCCGGTGCAGGCCCGGTTGACCGCGCTCGGACGCTACGGGCAGCCGTCGGACATCGCGGCGGCCGTGGCGTTCCTGGCGGGGGAGGGCGGCCGGTACGTCACCGGCGCGTCGATCGCGGTGGACGGCGGGTTCGCCGTCTGACCGGGAAAGGCCGGACCGCTTTCGGGGGAGCGGCCCTCCTCACAGCGTCGAGCGCAGCCACTGCTCGACGCTGGCGATGTGCACCGTCGCCCAGGCCCGCGCCGCCTCCGCGTCCCGGTCGCGGAGGGCGCCGAGAATCGCCCGGTGCTCGGCGAGGGTGCGGCTCACGGCGTCCTTCTGCGTCAGCCCGCGCCAGACCCGGGCCCGGGTCGTCGGCCCGGACAGGCCGTCGAGCAGGGAGCACAGCACCGAGTTGCCGGCGGTGGCCACGATCCGCCGGTGGAACTCCAGGTCGCAGACGACCAGGCCCTCCACCGGCGGATGCGGGCCGAGCGCGTCCAACTGGCGCTCCAGATCGTCCAGTTCGGCGGGCCGGATGCGGCCGGCCGCCATCGCGGTGGCGGCCGGCTCCAGGATGCGCCGGACGGCCAGGAACTCCAGGACCGTGTCGTCGCGGTGAAAGTCCACCACGAAGCTCAGCGCTTCGAGGAGGAGCTGCGGGTCCAGGCTGGTGACGTAGGTGCCGTCGCCCTGGCGGACGTCCAGGATGCGGATCAGCGACAGGGCTCGTACCGCCTCGCGCAGCGAGTTGCGGGACAGGCCCAGGTCCGCGGCGAGTTCGCTCTCCTTGGGCAGCCGGTCGCCCGGCCGCAGCGCACCGGAGACGATCATCGCCTTGATCTTCTCTATGGCCTCGTCCGTGACCGCCATGCCGCAGCCTCCCGCTCGCGCCGCCGCCGGATGCCCGCAGACATCCGATGTCTGCGTCATTATGGCCACGGAAGCACGGCCTCGGGAGCCTGATGCGGACCGCGCCGGAAAGTCCGCGCCGGGTGAACTCCCGGGCCGCGTAAGGGAAGCGCGTCCCGCGGCCCGGGAGTTCACCGTCGCACTCAGACGGCCCGGACGAGCGCCTCCGCATCGGCCGACACGGCCGCCTCGTCCAGCGTCGTCAGCCGCCGGCCGCGCATCAGCACCCGGCCGTCGACGACCGTGTCCCGGACGTCACCGGCCCGCGCCGAGTACGCCAGCGTCGACCACGGGTCGTGCCGGGGCGCCAGGTGCGTACCGCCGAGGTCGAGCACCGCCAGGTCCGCGCGCTTGCCCACCTCCAGCGAGCCGAGCTGCCCGCCCAGCCCCAGGGCCCGCGCCCCTTCGATCGTCGCCATGCGTACGGCCTGCTCGGCACCGACCGCCGTGGGGTCGCCGCCCGCCTTGTGCACCAGCGCGGCCAGCCCCAACGCCCCCACCATGTCCAGGGAGTTGGAGCTGACCGCGCCGTCCGTGCCGAGTCCGACCCGGACGCCCTGCCGCAGCAGCTCCGGGACCGGGGCGATGCCGCTGCCCAGCTTGAGGTTGGAGACCGGGCAGTGCGCGACGCCCGTACCCGTCGCGGCCAGCGCGGCGATCTCGGCGGCGGTCAGCTCGACCGCGTGCGCGAGGAGCGTGTCCGGGCCCAGCAGCCCCAGGGACTCCAGCAGTTCGACGGGGCGTTTGCCGTGCCGCTCGCGCACCGTCGCCACCTCGTTGGCGTTCTCCGCGGCGTGCAGGTGCAGCAGCGCGCCGTGCTCCCTGGCCAGCGCCGCGATGTCCGTGAGCTGCGCGGCGTCCAGGGTGTAGGCGCCGTGCGCGAAGACCACCGGTCGGGTGCCGGGGGAGGGGTGCGGCCGTCGAGGTACCCGCTCGCCCATGCCATTCGGTTCCCGTACGGCATCCGGTCGGGCGGCCCCGGCACGTCCATGAACGTCGGGCCGGACAGCAGCCGCCAGCCGGCGTCCCGCGCCGCCCGTTCGGCCGCCTCGTGGAACCAGTACATGTCCAGGGCGGTGGTCACCCCGCCCCGTACGCTCTCCGCGACGGCCAGTCGCAGGCCCGCGGTCACCGCCTCCGGGGACAGCAGCGCGTTCTCCCGCGGCACCACCCGCCCCAGGAACCCCTGGAGGTCCAGGTCGTCGGCGTGGCCGCGCAGCAGCGTCATCGCCAGGTGGGTGTGGGTGTTGACGAGCCCGGGCAGGACCAGGCACCCGGCGGCGTCGATCTCCTCCGCGGCGCGGTACGCGGCGCGGAGCCCGGCGGCCGGACCCACCGCGACGATCTCCCCGTCCCGTACGGCCACCGCGCCGTCGGTCAGCACGGTGCCCGCAGCGTCGACGGTGAGCACCGTACCGCCGTGCACCAGCAGATCGGCCGCCGCCGGGACGCCTCCCGCCGCCTCCGTGTTCCGTACCGCGCTCACCGGGCCTCCTCCGCCAGCGTCCGCAGGGCCTCCAGCGCGACGACGGAGCCGCGCGCCACACCCTCGGCGACGGCGTCCCGGTGCGGGTCGTACCCGCCGGTGGCCGCGTCGTCGACCAGCTCGTCCGCGTTCACCCCGTCGATCACCAGGACCGCGCCGGCCGTCAGCCCGCGCAGCCCGGCGGTCACCAGCAGCGCGGACACCTCCATCTCGATCGCCGCCACGCCCGCCGCGGTGTACGCCGCCACCGGCAGCGGCAGCAGCCCCGGCTGGAACGCCGCACGGGTCCACACCACCCCACGGTGGTACGGCGCCCCGGCCCGCGCCGCCGCCTCGGCGAGCGCCAGCACCGCCTCCGGCGCGGCCACGGCCGGGTACTCCGGCGGCACCAGCTGCTGCGTCACCCCGTCGTCCCGCACCGCCGCCTCGGCGATCACCAGGTCGCCGTCGCCGATCCCCGGACGGACCGCCCCGGCCGTACCGAGGCGTAGGAAGGTGCGTACGCCCGCGTCGGCCAGCTCTTGGAACAGCAGCACCGCACCGGGCGCGCCCACGCCGTGCGAGGCGACGACCACCGGCAGGCCCTGCCAGCTGCCGGTGAACGTCCGGTACTCGCGGTGGTACGCGATCTCCGCGGCGTCGTCGAGCAGCTCGGCCACGGCGGCGGCACGGGCCGGGTCGCCGACCACGACGGCCTGCGGCGGCAGCCCGCCGCGCGGCAGGCGGGCAAGAGGGGACAACTCTGGGGACACGGGTCGGCTCCAAGGGCTCGGGCGCACGGCCCGGGACACGGGACAATGCGGACGGGACGGCGGTCGCCCCCAACCTACGGGCCCGCTCCGGCGCGCCCGCAACGTGGTCCTGCGGGGCCGCCCCGGCAGGCGCTCATCCCCGCCCCGACGCCACCTCCAACTCCAGCAGCCACTGCACGACTTCGGCGTGGTGCCGGGCCTGGAGCAGGTCCGCTCCCCACACGTACAGGCCGTGCCCCGCGACGACCACGGCAGGCATCCGCGGTTCCCTGGCCGCCTCCAGACGCTCTCCGAGCGCGTCCATGTCCTGGCTGTTGGCGATGACCGGCAGCCGCACCGCCGTCCCCTCGGCAGGCAGGCCGAGCCCCTTGAGCATCTCCAGGTCCCGGAAGACGATGCCGCCGGGCCGCCGCCGTCCCATCGCCACGGCGGCGACCGTGTGGACGTGCACGACCGCGCCCGCCCCGGTCAGCCGCACCACCCGCGCGTGCAGCCCGGCCTCGGCGGACGGCTTCCCGGACCCGGCCACCGTGCCCGCAGTCCCCGCAGTCCCTGCCGTCCCCGGTGTCCCTGCCGTCCCCGGTGCCCCTGCTGTCCCCAGTGTCTCTGGTGTCTCCGCTGTTTCCGCGACGGCGGCGCCCCGGCCGTCGACCAGCACCACGTCGTCCGCGGTCAGCTCCCCTTGTCCCGGCCGCTCGCGGTCACCGCGAGCCGCAGCGGATCGCGCGCCAGCACGACCGACAGGTTGCCGGACGTGCCGCGCATCCAGCCGAACCCGGCGAACCGCGCGGCCTCGGCGGCCAGCCGGGCCCCGGCCCGCCGCACCGCGTCGGCGCCGACACCCGGGCCGTCCGGCGCCGCGGCCACGGCCCCGGCCGACGCGCGGGCCCCGTCTCCCGTACGGATCTCCAGCTCCGCGAAGGACGCCACCTCGGGGTGATCGCCCACCCCGCTCTCGTAGTAAGGCTCACCCGGCCGCCGCACCCCGGCCGTGCGCCAGCCCGCCGCCCGCGCCGCGTCCAGCTCACCGGGCCGGTCGGACAGGAACAGCACCCGCCCCGGCGCGGCCCCCAGGTCCGCGGTGATCGCCTCGTACGACGCGGCCGCCAGCTTGGGCCCGGCGTTCTCCGTGTCGTAGAACTCCCCGGCCAGCGGCCGCAGATCGCCCTCCGGACTGTGCCCGAACCACGCCCGCTGCGCCGCCACCGACCCCGACGAGTACACGTGCAGCCGGACGCCCGCCGCGTGCCACTCGCGCAGCCGGGGCAGCACGTCCGGGTAGAAGTGCGAGACCAGCTCCCCGCTCGCGAAGCCCTCGGCCCACACGATGCCCTGGAGGGTCTTCAAGGGCGTGGCCTTGCGGTCCTCGTCCAGCCACGCGCCGAGCGCCCGCTCGATCCGTGCCGCGTCGGCGGCCGGTTCGTCCAGCATCGCCCGTATCTGCCCGACGGCCCGCCGCACCTCGGGTTCCGCGGCCCGCTCGGTCAGCAGCCGCCCGAACCGCTTGCGCGCATACGGGTACAGCTCGCCGACGACGAAACCCGTCGCGCTGGTGGTGCCCTCGATGTCGAGCACCACATGGTCCACGTCGAACGTGTGCGTCACACCGCACCCCGTTCCGCCCGGCCGGCCGTGAGCGTGTCGAAGTCCGGGAACCGCAGCGCGATGTCGTCGCCCGTGAACGTGCCGATCCAGCCGTCCTCCTCGTGGAAGAAGCGCAGGGCCGTGAACGACGGGCGGGTGCCCATGTCGAACCAGTGGGTGGTGCCCCGCGGCACACCCAGCAGATCGCCTTCCTCGCACAGCACGGCGTGCACCTCGCCGCCCGCGTGCAGATAGAACACCCCGGACCCGGCGACGAAGAACCGCACCTCGTCGTCGTCCTCGTGGGTGTGCTCGGCGAGGAACTTCTCCCGCGCCGCCTTCGCCTGGTCCGGCCACGCCGGGTCGTCGCAGGGGTGCAGGGACGCCACGTCCACCGTCGCGAACCCCTCCTCGGCGGTCAGCGTGCCGATCTCCGCCCGGTACGCCGCGAGGACGGCCGCGGGCTCCGCGTCCGGTGGTACGTCCGTACGCACCGGCCACCGCTCGTACCGCACCCCGATCGGCGCCAGCGCCGCGGCGATCTCCGCGGGCTCGGCCGTGCGCCGCAGCACGGTCTCCGGGCCGCTCTCCGGCCAGGTGGTCAGCAAGGTCATGAGGATCTCCAAGGTCGGTGACGGGCTGGAGAAACACGGGACGCGGGACACGCGCCGCGGGAGCGGCCGGGCCCCTGCCTGGCGATGCTAGTGCGGGCGTACGGAGCCGGACCCTCGGATACGGGCCCGTCCGCGCCCTCTTCGCGACGGCCCGCCCGGTACGTGTGCGATCTCCGCCCGGCGGGTACCTCAGGGAGCCGGAAGCGGACGACGAAACCGACAGGAGGCGGAGAGCGCAGGTCATGGACGCATGGGACGTGATCGTCGTCGGCGCGGGCTCGGCCGGAGGCGTACTGGCCGACCGGCTCACCGAGGACCCCGGACGGTCCGTACTGCTGCTGGAGGCCGGGCCCGACCACGGCAGCTCGCCCGACGGCCTGCCCGACGACGTGGCCACCAGCCCCGCCGCCACGCACAGCCACGACTGGGGGTACGTCAGCGAGCCCGGTGCCCTCGGCCGGTCCGTGGCGCTGCCCCGCGGCAGACTCGTCGGCGGCTCCTCGGCGATCAACTCCGCGATCGCCCTGCGCGGGCACCCGCGGGACTACGACGCCTGGGCCGCCCAGGGCAACGACGGCTGGTCGTTCGCGGACTTCCTGCCCAGCCTGCGCCGCGTCGAACGCGACCTGGACGCCGGGCCGCCCTGGCACGGCACGGACGGGCCGGTCCCCGTACGGCGGTACGGCAAGGACGAGACGAACCGGTGGCAGCGCGCCTTCCACCACGCCTGCACCGCTCTCGGCCACCCGCCCGTCGCCGACCACAACGCCCCAGGCTCCCGCGGCGTCGGCCCGGTCCCGGTCAACCGGGTCGGCGGCGTCCGGCAGAGCACCGCCCTCACCTACCTCGCCCGGGCCCGCGACCGGGACAACCTCACCGTGCGCGGCGACGTCCTGGTCGACCGGGTCGCCCTGCGCGACGGCCGGGCGGTGGGCGTCCAGCTCGCCGACCCTGACCGTACGGTGCTGCCCGCCCGGCAGGTCGTGCTCGCCGCCGGCGCCTACGGCAGCCCGCCGGTCCTGCTGCGCTCCGGCATCGGCCCGGCGGACCACCTGCGCGGCCTCGGTATCCCCGTGGCGGCCGACCTGCCCGGCGTGGGCGAGAACCTGCGCGACCACCCCGCCGTCACCCTCAGGTACGCCACCGACGCCCCACCGCCCGGCCCGCGCGACCCGGTGCTGCAAACCTTCCTGACCTGCGACCTCAGCGGCGGCGACGGCCCGCCCGACCTCCAGGTCTTTCCCTCGGGCCCGGAGACGGACGAGGACGGGACCACGGTGCTCACCTTCTGGGTGGCGCTGCTGCGGCCCTCCTCCTGCGGCCGACTGTGGCTGCGCTCCGCCGACCCCCGCGACGCCCCGCGCATCGACGTAGGCTTCCTGCGCGACCCGGAGGACTCACGCCGCATGCTGACGGGCATGCGGCTGGCCCGCTCCCTCGCCCGTACCGCACCCCTGTCCGGACTGCTCCGCGAGGAGCGCGCGCCGGGCCCCGCCGTCACCACCGACGCGCAACTGGCGGAAGCGCTGCGGCAGACCGTCAGCGGTTACCAGCACGCTGCCGGGACCTGCCGGATGGGCCCGGCAGCAGACCCGGGAGCGGTGGTCTCCGCCACCGGCGCCGTGCACGGAATCGAGGCCCTGTACGTCGTCGACGCCTCCGTGATGCCGACGCTGCCCGCCGCCAACACCAACCTCACCGCCATGGCCGTCGCCGAGCACTGCGTGCGGGGACTCTGAGGGTCCTCCGGCACGCCGAAGGGCGGCTCCCCGGCGGGGGAGCCGCCCTTCAGGACGACAGGGGAGGCAGCGGGTCAGCCGCGCTGCTCCAGTATCGACTTGGTCCGGGCGCGGACGTCCTCCGTGTCCAGGCCGCGGATGGTCAGCGTGGTGCGGCGGCGCAGCACGTCGTCGACCGTCTCCGCCCACTCGTGGTCACGGGCGTAGACGACCTGGGCCCAGATCTCCGGCGCGTCCGGGTGGATGCGCTCGGCCAGCGCCGCGTCCTCGTTGGCCAGCCGCGCGATGTCGAAGGACAGCGAACCGTAGTGGGTGGCCAGGTGGCGGGCGGTCTCCGGCGCCATGCGCGGGCCGGGGGCCGAGCCGTCGACCAGCAGGCGGTGGGCGACCGCGTTGGGGTTGGCGATGCCCGGCAGCGGCAGCTTCTTCGGCAGGTGCGCGATCGGCTCCATGTCCTCGGCCAGCGGCTGGCCGGGCAGCGCCGCCAGCTTGTTCATGACCGTACGGCCGATGTGGCGGAAGGTGGTCCACTTGCCGCCCGCGACGGAGAGCATGCCGCCCGCGCCCTCGGTGACGACCGTCTCGCGCTTGGCCTTGGAGGTGTCGCCGGGGCCGCCCGGCAGCACCCGCAGGCCCGCGAAGGAGTACGTGATCAGGTCACGCGAGAGCTGCTGGTCGCGGACGGAGAAGGCCGCCTCGTCCAGGATCTGCGCGGTGTCCTTCTCGGTGACGCGGACGTCCGCCGGGTCGCCCTCGAACTCCTCGTCGGTGGTACCGAGCAGCAGCATGTCCTCCCAGGGGAGGGCGAAGGTGATGCGGTACTTGTCGATCGGGGTGGCCAGCGCGGCCTTCCAGGGGAGGTGCGCTTGAGGACCAGGTGCGCGCCCTTGGACAGGCGGATGGAGGGCGCCGCGTTGGGGTTCTCCATCTTGCGCAGGTGGTCGACCCACGGGCCGGTCGCGTTGAGGACCAGGCGCGCGTTGACACCGAACTCGGAGCCGTCGGTGCCGTCCTTCAGCTCGGCACCGGTGACCCGGCCCTGGGTGAAGCGCAGGCCGGTGACCTCGGCGTGGTTGAGGACGGTCGCGCCGGCCTCGACGGCCGCGCGGACCGTCATCAGGGCCATCCGCGCGTCGTTCATCTGGTCGTCGCCGTACACCGCGACGGCCTTGAGGTTGTCCGTCCGCAGCTCCGGCACGTCGCGCTGGGCCTTGGACGGGCTGATGACGTGACCGACACCGTCACCGAAGGCGGACAGCGCGGAGTAGGCGAAGACGCCCGCGCCGAGCTTGGCCGCGCCGTGCGGGCCGCCCTTGTAGACCGGCAGGTAGAAGGTCAGCGGGTTGGCGAGGTGGGGGGCCACCTCACGCGAGACCGCACGGCGCTCGAAGTGGTTCTCCGCCACCAGCTTGACCGCGCCGGTCTGCAGGTAGCGCAGACCGCCGTGCAGCAGCTTGGAGGAGGCGGAGGAGGTGGCGCCGGCGAAGTCACCGGCGTCCACCAGCGCAACCCGCAGCCCCGACTGCGCGGCGTGCCAGGCAGTGGAGATGCCCAGGATGCCGCCGCCGATCACCAGGAGGTCGTACGTCGCCTTGGAAAGCTGCTCCCGGGTCTCGGCGCGGCTCTGGGGCGAACCGTCGGCCGGGTGCGTCCCGAGGGCCGGGACGCTCTGCAGGGTGCTCATGATTACTCCTCGTCCTCGATCCAGCCCATGGTCCGCTCGACGGCCTTGAGCCAGCTCTTGTACTCGCGGTCGCGGGTCTCCGCGTCCATGCGGGGGGTCCACTCGGCGGCCCGGCGCCAGTTGGCGCGCAGCGCGTCGGTGTCCGGCCAGAAGCCGACGGCCAGTCCGGCGGCGTAGGCGGCGCCGAGGCAGGTCGTCTCGGCCACCATCGGGCGCACCACGGGGGCGTCCAGGAAGTCCGAGATGGTCTGCATCAGCAGGTTGTTGGAGGTCATTCCGCCGTCGACCTTCAGCGAGGTCAGGTCGACGCCGGAGTCCTTGGTCATGGCGTCGGTGATCTCGCGGGTCTGCCAGGCGGTGGCCTCGAGGACGGCGCGGGCGATGTGCGCCTTGGTGACGTAGCGGGTCAGGCCCGCGATCACGCCGCGCGCGTCCGAGCGCCAGTAGGGGGCGAACAGGCCGGAGAAGGCCGGCACGAAGTACGCGCCGCCGTTGTCCTCGACGGTGCTGGCCAGCGTCTCGATCTCGGCGGCCGAGTTGATCAGGCCCATCTGGTCGCGCATCCACTGCACCAGCGAACCGGTGACGGCGATCGAGCCCTCCAGGGCGTACACCGGCGGCTCGTCGCCGATGCGGTAGCCGACCGTGGTCAGCAGCCCGTTGTAGGAGTTGACGGGCTCGTCACCGGTGTTCATCAGCATGAAGGTGCCGGTGCCGTACGTGGACTTGGCCTCGCCCTTGTCGTAGCAGGTCTGGCCGAACAGCGCGGCCTGCTGGTCGCCCAGTGCCGAGGCGACCGGCACGCCGGCCAGCGCGCCCGCGGCGGCGGTGCCGTACACCTCGGCCGACGAGCGGATCTCCGGCAGCACCGCGGCCGGGATGTCGATGGAGTGCAGGATCTTCTGGTCCCACTCCAGCTTGCGCAGGTTCATCAGCAGGGTGCGCGAGGCGTTGGTGACGTCGGTGACGTGCACGCCGCCCTCGGCGCCGCCGGTCAGGTTCCAGATGACCCAGGAGTCCATGGTGCCGAAGAGGATGTCGCCGGCCTCGGCGCGCTCGCGCAGGCCCTCGACGTTGTCCAGCAGCCAGCGGATCTTCGGGGCGGCGAAGTACGAGGCCAGCGGCAGGCCGGTCTCGCGGCGGAAGCGGTCCTTGCCGACGTTGCGGCCCAGCTCGCGGCAGAGCCCGTCGGTGCGGGTGTCCTGCCAGACGATGGCGTTGTGGACCGGCTCGCCGGTGTTCTTGTCCCACATCAGCGTGGTCTCGCGCTGATTGGTGATGCCGATCGCCTTGACGTCCTTGGCGGTGATGCCGGCCTTCTCGACGGCACCGGCCACGACCTGCTGGACGTTGGCCCAGATCTCCTTGGCGTCGTGCTCGACCCACCCCGGCTTGGGGAAAATCTGTTCGTGCTCCTTCTGGTCGACCGAGACGATCCGGCCGTCCTTGTCGAACACGATGCAGCGGCTGGACGTGGTGCCCTGGTCGATGGCCGCGATGAACGGTCCGTGGCCGTGCGAGGCGGTGCTGTGGTTGTCGCTCATGGTGTGTGTGCTCCAAAAATCTTCGGTCGGGCGGCGCGGCTCAGGCGAACGCGAGGTTGTAGATACCACCGGCGATCGCGCCGCCGATCAGCGGACCGGCGACCGGGACCCACGCGTAGCCCCAGTCCGACCCGCCCTTGTTCGGCAGCGGAAGCAGCGAGTGGACGATACGCGGACCGAGGTCGCGAACCGGGTTGATCGCGTAGCCGGTCGGGCCGCCGAGCGACAGACCGATGCCGACGACCACGAACGCGGTCAGCAGTGCTCCGATGACGCCGACGCCCTTGCCGTCGTCACTGAGGCCCTGCGTGAGGATCGCCAGCACGAGCACGATGGTGGCGATGACCTCCGTGGTCACGTTCTGCACCGCGTTGCGGATCTCGGGTCCGGTGGAGAAGACCCCGAGAACCGGGCCGGCCTTGGGAGCCGCCGCCTTGTCGACCATGCCTTCCTGGCCGCTCTGCCCGCCCACGATCTCCGGGTCGGTCAGATGGGCCTTGAAGTGGCCGTAGTACGCGAGCCACACGAGCACCGCGCCGATCATGGCGCCGAGCAGCTGCCCGGCGAAGTAGACCGGTACGTCGCCCCACGGCGTGCCGCCCTTGACGGCCAGTCCCACGGTGACCGCCGGGTTGAGGTGCGCGCCGGACTTCGACGCGATGTACGCGCCGGTGAGTACGGCGAAACCCCACCCGAAGGCGATGGCCACCCATCCCGCTTCGAATGCCTTCGAGCGCTTCAGCGTGACGGCGGCGCAGACGCCACCGCCCAGCAGGATCAGAACAGCGGTACCGATGGTCTCGCTGATGAAGATGTCGGAGCTGGACACCCGCGACTCCTTTGTCCTTCGTCCAGGGGAAGGCGGACCCCGGGTCTCTCCGAGGTCCGCGCCCTCCGAGAGGGCGTTGGTCGGCCTCCGGCACTGTCCACCATAACCAATATTGTCGTTTGGTGTTCGACAATGCCGACCGACGAACGGCAGTTTTCTTCACACGTAGGACCCCGTCAAGGGTTCTGTGACTGAAAACTTAGGTGAACATATGGGATGGAAGGGTCAGAATCGCCCTGCGCCGAGGTCCCGGGACACCGCACGCGCGCAGTCCCGCACGGCAGCGACGATTTCCGGCCGCAGCTCACCCGGCTCGCCGTCCCGGCAGACCCGCTCCACCGCACCGGTCACCCCGACCGCCCCGACCGGCATCCGGCGCCGGTCGTGGATGGGCGCGGCCACCGACGCCACGCCCTCCCAGGTCTCCTCCACGTCGGCCGCCCAGCCGCGCGCCCGGGTGAGATCCAGCACACCCTCCAGATCCTCCAGCGCGGTCACCGTGCGCGGCGTGAACGCCTGCCGCTCGGCCTCCGCCGCCTCGCTGTGCGCCACCGGGTCGTACGCCGTCAGCACCTTGCCCAGCGCCGTGCTGTGCAGCGGGTGCATCGCGCCGACCTCCAGCACCTGGCGGCTGTCGTCGGGCCGGAAGACGTGGTGCACGATCAGCACGCCCTGCTGGTGCAGCACCCCCAGGTAGACGCTCTCGCCGCTGGAGCGCGCCAGGTCGTCCGTCCACACGAGCGCGCGGGCGCGCAGCTCGTGCACGTCCAGGTAGCTGTTGCCGAGGCGCAGCAGCTCGGCGCCCAGCTGGTAGCGGCCGGACGCCGGGTCCTGCTCGACGAAGCCCTCCTGCTGGAGGGTGCGCAGGATGCCGTGCGCGGTGCCCTTGGCCAGGCCCAGCGCGGACGAGATGTCGGAGAGGCCCAGCCGCCGCTCACCGCCGGCCAGCAGCCGCAGCATCGCGGCGGCACGTTCCAGTGACTGGATGTTCCGTGCCATCGGGCAACCTCCGGTGAAGCGGTGAAGCGGGTGACATGGTGCGGTGTACGGCAGCGCGATCGGCCCAGGAGGGCGGTTCGGCAATGCTGAACGATATCGGTGAATGCCGACCCTGTGGCAGTCGACCGACACCTGTCAATGATCTTGACCAAGTCCGGAGCCGGCCCGGAACCGGGCATGACACGGCCGGTGAACCGTCCACGCCGTGGGACACCCGGGCCACCGGCAGCCACGCCCGCTACCCTGACCGGGTGCGCCTTCTACCGGAAGACGCAAAGCCGACAGCCGTCGCAACCAGGGGAGCACCTCCATGGCCTCGTACACGCCATCGTCCACCCGCACATCCCGCACCACGGCACTCCGCGAGGCCCTCGCCTCCCGCGTGGTGGTGGCCGACGGGGCGATGGGCACGATGCTCCAGGCACAGGACCCCTCGATGGAGGACTTCCAGCAGCTGGAGGGCTGCAACGAGATCCTGAACATCACCCGTCCGGACATCGTCCGTTCGGTCCACGAGGAGTACTTCGCGGTCGGTGTCGACTGCGTCGAGACCAACACCTTCGGCGCCAACCACGCCGCGCTCGCCGAGTACGACATCCCCGAGCGGGTCTTCGAACTGTCCGAATCGGGCGCCCGCATCGCCCGCGAGGCCGCCGACGCGTACACCGCCTCGACCGGGCAGCAGCGCTGGGTCCTCGGCTCGATGGGCCCCGGCACCAAGCTGCCCACCCTCGGCCACGTCGACTACGCCACCCTGCGCGACGCCTACCAGCAGAACGCCGAAGGCATGATCGCCGGCGGCGCCGACGCGCTGCTCGTCGAGACCACCCAGGACCTGCTCCAGACCAAGGCCGCCGTCCTCGGCGCCCGCCGCGCCCTGGAAGCCACCGGCACCGACCTGCCGGTGATCTGCTCGGTGACCGTCGAGACCACCGGCACCATGCTGCTCGGCTCGGAGATCGGCGCCGCGCTGACCGCGCTGGAGCCGCTCGGCATCGACATGATCGGCCTGAACTGCGCCACCGGCCCCGCCGAGATGAGCGAGCACCTGCGCTACCTCGCCCGCAACGCCCGCGTGCCGCTGTCCTGCATGCCCAACGCCGGTCTGCCCGTCCTCGGCAAGGACGGCGCCCACTACCCGCTGTCCCCGGGCGAGCTGGCCGACGCCCAGGAGACCTTCGTCGCCGAGTACGGGCTCTCGCTCGTCGGCGGCTGCTGCGGTACGACGCCGGAGCACCTGCGCCAGGTCGTCGAGCGGGTACGGGGCCTGGCCCCCACCGAGCGCAGCCCGCGCCCCGAGCCCGGCGCCGCCTCCCTCTACCAGACCGTCCCGTTCCGCCAGGACACCTCGTACCTGGCCATCGGCGAGCGCACCAACGCCAACGGCTCCAAGAAGTTCCGCGAGGCCATGCTGGAAGGCCGCTGGGACGACTGCGTGGAGATGGCCCGCGACCAGATCCGCGAGGGCGCCCACCTGCTCGACCTGTGCGTGGACTACGTCGGCCGGGACGGCGTCGCCGACATGCGGGAGCTGGCCGGCCGCTTCGCCACCGCCTCCACCCTGCCCCTGGTGCTGGACTCCACCGAGGTCCCGGTGCTCCAGGCGGGGCTGGAGAAGCTCGGCGGCCGCGCGGTCATCAACTCCGTCAACTACGAGGACGGCGACGGCCCCGAGTCGCGGTTCGCCAGGGTCGCCGCGCTGGCCCGGGAGCACGGCGCCGCCCTGATGGCGCTGACCATCGACGAGGAGGGCCAGGCCCGTACCGTCGAGCACAAGGTCGCCATCGCCGAGCGCATCATCGAGGACCTGACGACCAACTGGGGCATCCGCGAGTCGGACATCCTCATCGACTGCCTGACGTTCACGATCTGCACCGGTCAGGAGGAGTCCCGCAAGGACGGCGTCAACACCATCGAGGCCATCCGCGAGCTGAAGCGGCGGCGCCCCGACGTGCAGACCACGCTCGGCCTGTCCAACATCTCCTTCGGCCTCAACCCGGCCGCCCGCATCGTGCTCAACTCCGTCTTCCTGGACGAGTGCGTCAAGGCCGGACTGGACTCGGCGATCGTGCACGCCTCCAAGATCCTGCCGATCGCCCGCCTGGAGGAGGAGCAGGTCAAGGTCGCCCTCGACCTGATCTACGACCGGCGGGAAGAGGGCTACGACCCGCTCCAGCGGCTCCTGGAGCTGTTCGAGGGCGCCACCGCCAAGTCGCTGAAGGCCGGCAAGGCCGAGGAACTGCTCGCGCTGCCCCTGGAGGAACGGCTGCGGCGTCGCATCATCGACGGCGAGAAGAACGGCCTGGACGCCGACCTGGAGGCGGCGCTCGCCGAACGCCCGGCCCTGGACATCGTCAACGACACCCTGCTCGAAGGCATGAAGGTGGTCGGTGAGCTGTTCGGCTCCGGCCAGATGCAGCTGCCGTTCGTGCTCCAGTCCGCCGAGGTCATGAAGACCGCGGTGGCCTACCTGGAGCCGCACATGGAGAAGACCGACGCCGACGGCAAGGGCACCATCGTCCTGGCGACCGTCCGCGGCGACGTGCACGACATCGGCAAGAACCTCGTCGACATCATCCTGTCCAACAACGGCTACAACGTCGTCAACCTCGGCATCAAGCAACCGGTTTCGGCCATCCTGGAAGCCGCCGAGGAACACCGCGCCGACGTCATCGGCATGTCCGGCCTGCTGGTCAAATCCACGGTGATCATGAAGGAGAACCTGGAGGAGCTCAACCAGCGCAAGATGGCGGCCGACTTCCCCGTCATCCTCGGCGGCGCCGCCCTGACCCGCGCCTACGTCGAACAGGACCTGCACGAGATCTACGAGGGCGAGGTCCGCTACGCCCGCGACGCCTTCGAGGGCCTGCGCCTGATGGACGCGCTGATCGCCGTCAAGCGCGGCGTGCCCGGCGCCACCCTGCCCGAGCTCAAGCAGCGCCGCGTCCCCAAGCGCGACGTCGAGATCAAGGAGCCGGAGCAGGAGGAGGGCACCGTCCGCTCCGACGTGTCCACCGACAACCCCGTCCCCGCCCCGCCCTTCTGGGGCACTCGCGTCGTCAAGGGCATCCAGCTCGCCGACTACGCGTCCTGGCTGGACGAGGGCGCCCTGTTCAAGGGCCAGTGGGGCCTCAAGCAGGCCCGTACGGGGGACGGACCCTCGTACGAGGAACTGGTCGAGTCCGAGGGACGGCCCCGGCTGCGCGGCTGGCTGGACAAACTCCAGACCGAGAACCTCCTGGAGGCCGCCGTCGTCCACGGGTACTTCCCCTGCTACTCCAAGGGCGACGACCTGATCCTGCTCAACGAGGACGGCACCGAGCGCACCCGCTTCACCTTCCCGCGCCAGCGCCGCGGCCGCCGGCTGTGCCTGGCCGACTTCTTCCGCCCGGAGGAGTCCGGCGAGCGGGACGTGGTCGGCCTCCAGGTCGTCACCGTCGGCTCGAGGATCGGCGAGGCCACCGCCGAACTGTTCGCCTCCGACTCCTACCGCGACTACCTGGAGCTGCACGGCCTGTCCGTGCAGCTCGCCGAAGCCCTCGCCGAGTACTGGCACGCCCGCGTCCGCGCCGAGCTGGGCTTCTCGGGCGAGGACCCCGCGGACGTCGAGGACATGTTCGCGCTGAAGTACCGCGGCGCCCGCTTCTCGCTCGGCTACGGGGCCTGCCCCGACCTGGAGGACCGCGCCAAGATCGCCGACCTGCTGCGGCCGGAGCGGATCGGCGTGCAGCTCTCCGAGGAGTTCCAGCTGCACCCGGAGCAGTCCACCGACGCGATCGTCATCCACCACCCGGAGGCGAAGTACTTCAACGCGCGGTAGTACCGGGACCGGCGGGGCCACGGAAGTTCCCGCGGGCCACGCGCGTCCCCCGCACCGTCGTACACTGGTCGGTCCGGTAGCGGCCGGTCGCTCTCCTTCGCGGGAGAGCGGCCGGCCCTTTCGTCCCTCCGGGGACGCGCGAGTACGGAGGTGCACGGATGACCAGCAGCATCCCCGCGGTAGGTACCCGTACGGCCGACGGCGCCACCCTCCAGGCCGTCTTCCTCGACCTGGACGGCACCCTCGTCGACACCGAGGGCTTCTGGTGGGAGGCGGAGGCCCAGGTCTTCGCCGAGCTGGGCCACGTACTGGACGACCACCACCGCCAGGTCGTCGTCGGCGGGCCGATGCAGCGCAGCGCCGCCTACCTGATCGAGGTGACCGGCGCCGACATCGGCCTCGACGACCTGAGCGTGCTGCTCAACGCCCGGTTCTCCGAGCGCATCGCCCGCGGCGTGCCGCTGATGCCCGGCGCCCGCCGGCTGCTCGCGGAACTGTCCGCGCACGGCGTGCCCACCGCCCTGGTCTCCGCCTCGCACCGCACCGTCATCGACCGGATGCTGCACTCCCTGGGCCCCGAGCACTTCCGCCTGACGCTGGCCGGCGACGACCTGCCCCGTACGAAACCCCACCCGGACCCCTACCTGACCGCGGCCGCCCGGCTCGGCGTGGACCCCCGGCGCTGCGCCGTGGTGGAGGACACCGTCACCGGTGTGACGGCGGGGGAGGCGGCCGGCTGCCAGGTCGTCGCGGTGCCGTCGGTGACCCCGATCGGTCCCGGCGCGGGCCGCACCGTGGTCGGATCGCTGGAAGAAGTCGATCTCCCATTTCTCCGGTCGCTCATCACGGACGGCCGGTGAGGTGTGCACTGAGCGTGTTCCGCTGAAAACGGAAGAAACTGTAAGGAGCGGCCCGCTCATTTTCCGTGACGAATGCGGCGGCTGAATTCAGCCGGACGATCACCTCAATGGCGGAGTGACGTTTCTCACGCGCAGACCCGTCGACAGTGTGGCGCGCGGTCGTTCCAAGGGGGCTTTCGCCTGGTTTCCCTGGGGGTAAGTGTCCGGATTGATGGGGGCACGTACGGTTCGTTCCACCGTCCGGATATCGATCACCGGGCATCCGTTATCCGGGCGTGATATCCGTTCAGCTCTGTTGTGTCCCGGAGGCCCTGGCCGTTCCTACTAATGTCAACGCGAGCAACACCTCTGCGCTGATAAGGAACCTGCCGACGATGAATCGCAAGACCTTGGTGCTGCCGGCTCTGGCCGGTCTGCTCGTCCCCACACTCGCCGCCTGCGGCAGTTCGGACGGCTCCGGCGAAGGCGGCAAGCCGATCAAGGTCGGCACCACCGCCCAACTGGAGGCCACCAAGGACGCGCCCGCCCCGCTCGACCCCGCCCAGGCGTACGACGTCGACGCGTGGAACGTGCTGCGCGGAACCCTGCAGACGCTCATGCGCCTGCCCCGGAGCGGCACCGCGCCGGTTCCCGAGGCCGCCGAGTCCTGCGGTTTCCGGGACACCCAGAACGAGCAGTTCCGCTGCAAACTCCGCGACGGACTGAAGTTCTCCAACGGGCACGCCCTGACGTCCAAGGACGTGAAGTTCTCCATCGACCGGATGCTGGCCATCAAGTACGACCGCGGCCCCATCTCCCTGGTGGACAACGTCGACAAGGTCGAGACGCCCAGCGAGACCGAGGTGGTCTTCCACCTCAAGAAGCCGGACGCCACCTTCCCGCAGAAGCTCGCCACCCCGGCGGCGGCCATCGTCGACAGCGAGGTGTATCCGGCCAAGGGCCTCTACAAGGGCTTCGAAGTGTCCGGCTCCGGCCCGTACACCGTCAAGGTCGAGCACAGCGGAGAGCGCATCAGCAAGGCCGTCTTCACCAAGAACCCCGACTACCAGGGCGGGATCGAGGCGAAGAACTCCCACGTCGAGATGAAGTTCTTCGAGGACTCCGACGGCATGGAGAAGGCCCTGCGCAAGGGCGACATCGACCTGATGAACCGCAGCCTGGCCCCCGACCAGATCAAGGGCCTGGAGAACGCCCGCGACGAACACGTCGCCCTGACGGCCGTACCCGGCTCCGAGATCCGCTACCTGGCCTTCAACACCGACGACCCGTCGGTCTCCGACAAGGCCGTCCGCCAGGCCATGGCCCAGCTGGTCAACCGCTCCGCGCTGGTCCGCGACGTGTACTCCTACGCCGGCGACCCGCTGTACTCCCTGGTGCCCAAGGGCCTCACCGGCCACATCAACTCGTTCTTCACCAAGTACGGCAACCCGAGCGTCCCCGCCGCCCGCAAGATCCTCCAGCAGGCGCACATCAACACCCCGGTGAAGCTCACCCTCACCTACACCGCGAACCACTACGGCTCCAGCACCGCCAAGGAGTTCAAGGAACTCCAGTCCCAGCTCAACAAGAGCGGCCTGTTCGACGTGGAGATCAAGGGCGTCGACAACTGGACGCAGTTCCGCAAGGAGCAGTCCGAAGGCAAGTACGCCGTCTACGGCATGGGCTGGTTCGCCGACCTCCCCGACGCGGACAACTACATCGCGCCGTTCATCGGCAAGGGGAACTTCCTCAACTCCCCGTACCGCAACAACAAGATCGAGTCCCAGCTGATCCCCACCACCCGGCAGCAGACCGACCGCAACTCCGCCGCCGAGGGCTTCAAGCAGGCCCAGGACATCATCGCGGACGACGTACCGGTCCTCCCGCTGTGGCAGGGCAAACAGTACGTCGCCTCCCGCGACGACATCACCGGCGCCGAGTGGGCCCTGAACTCCTCCTCGGCCCTCCAGATCTGGGAACTGGGCCGCGGCGTGAGCAGCAACTGACGACGACTTCCGGCCGGCGCCACCGCGCGCCGGCCGGCTGCCGCATCCCCGAGACGGCGCGCACCACCACAACCGATGACGGCACCCTGCCGGCACACCGACACCGGCACCCGCCGGCGCGGACACACCGCTGAACCGCCAGGACGACTGTGAGGAACACGCACGTGAGGAAACGCGACCAGTGGCTCGCCGCACCGCTGGGGGCAGGGCTCGTCGCCGCTCTGCTCAGCGGCTGCGGAACCGGCGAGGGCCCGGACGGCGGGAGCGGGGAGCCCGTGGTGATGGGCATGACCGACAAGGTCGTGTCCACCGACCCCGCCGCCGGCTACGACCCGGTCTCCTGGCTGCTGTTCAACAACGTCTTCCAGTCGTTGCTGAGCTTCCCCAAGGGCAGCACCACCCCCGAACCCGAGGCCGCCGACTCCTGCGGCTTCGTCGAGGGCGGCAGCACCGTCTACAAGTGCACCCTCAAGGACGGCCTGAAGTTTAGCAACGGCGACAGCCTCACCTCCGAGGACGTCAAGTTCTCCTTCGACCGGATCAAGCAGATCAACGACAAGCGCGGCCCCGCCGTGATGTTCGCCGGTCTGGAGAAGGTCGAGGCCCCCGACGCCCAGACCGTCGTCTTCCGCCTCAAGACCCCCGACGCGACCTTCCCCATGAAGATCGCCTCCGGTGCCGGCTCCATCGTCGACCACCGTGAGTACGCGCCCGACAAGCTGCGCACCGACGACAAGGCCGTCGGCTCCGGCGTCTACACCCTCAACGAGTACGACGCCTCCTCCCAGGCCGTCTTCGGCGTCAACGGCTCCTACAAGGGCCCCGCCAAGGTCAAGAACTCCGGCATGACCATGAAGTTCTTCACCAGCCAGGACACGCTGAAGAAGGCGGTCCAGGACGGCTCCATCGACATCGCCTACCGCGGTCTGGCCATGAAGGACATCGCCTCGCTGGACCAGGCGTCCGACAGCCAGACGCACGGCGTCCAGGTGGTCGAAGGCAAGAGCGCCGAGGTCATGCACCTGGTGTTCAACATGCGCGACCCGGTGGCCGGCAAGCTCGGTGTCCGCAAGGCCATCGCCTACCTGCTGGACCGCTCCACGCTCGTCCGCGACGTCTACAAGCGCACCGCCGAACCGCTGTACTCGATCGTGCCCGCCGGCATCACCGGCCACAACACGGCGTTCTTCTCCACCTACGGCGACCGGCCGCAGACCGACAAGGCCCTCGCCGCCCTGCGCGACGCCGGCTACAACAACAAGAAGGTGCCGCTCACCCTCTGGGCCACCCCCGTCCGCTACGGCCCCGGCACCGTCCCGGCCTTCCAGGAGATCGCCCAGCAGCTCAACGCCAGCGGCCTCTTCGACGCCAAGGTCAAGAGCGTGCCCATCGAGGAGTTCGAGCAGGGCGTGGAAGCCGGGAAGTACGGCGCCTACGTCAAGGGCTGGGTCCCCGACTACCCGGACCCCGACAACTTCACCCAGCCGTTCTTCGGCAAGGACAACGTCCTGCGCAACAACTACGACGCCAAGCGGATCACCTCGAAGCTGCTGCCCGGCACCGCCGGCCAGCCCGACCGGCAGGCGACCAAGACCGCCTTCCGCGAGGTGCAGGATATCGTCGCCGAGGACCTGCCGGTCATACCGGTGTGGCAGGGCAAGCAGTACGCCGTCGCCCGCCAGAACGTCGACGGCCTCCAGTGGACGCTGGACGCCACCACCGTCTTCCGCTTCTGGGAGCTGAAGAAGGGCTGACGTGCCCGCTCACCACGGCAACGGCCCGGCCCGCCACCGTTCCTTCCGGGAGCGGGGCGGGCCGGGCCGTTCTCGTGGCCACCTCGGGCGGGCGGCGCCGGCGGGCCGGGACTACTGGGCCCCGGGGCGCACCAGCCCGCTCTCGTACGCGTACACCGCGGCCTGCACCCGGTCCCGCAGCCCCAGCTTCGTCAGCACGTGCCCGACGTGCGTCTTGACCGTCGTCTCGCTCACGAACAGATCCGCGGCGATCTCCGCGTTCGACAGACCGCGCGCCACCAGCTTCAGCACCTCCACCTCCCGCTCGGTGAGGGTGTGCAGCGTGTCCGGCACCGGCTCCTCACCGGACGGCAGGTGACCCGCGTACTTGTCCAGCAGACGGCGCGTGATGCTCGGCGCGAGCATCGCCTCGCCCGCCGCCACCACCCGGATCGCCTGCACCAGCTCCTGGGCCGGCGCGTCCTTCAGCAGGAAGCCGCTGGCCCCTGCGCGCAGCGCCTCGACCACGTACTCGTCCAGGTCGAAGGTGGTCAGTACCAGCACCTTCGCCGGACCGTCCTTCGCCGGCCCGGTGATCTGCCGGGTCGCCTCGACCCCGTCCATCCGCGGCATCCGGATGTCCATCAGCACCACGTCGGGCTGCAACGCCCGCACCTGCTCCAGCGCCTGCAGACCGTCCCCGGCCTCGCCGACGACCGCGAGATCCTGCTCGGCCTCCAGGATCATCCGGAAACCGGTACGCAGCAGCGGCTGGTCGTCGACCAGCAGGACGCGGATTGCCACAGGAACTCCTTCGTTAGACCAGGTCCATTCTGCCCTGCCCCGCCCCGGACGCCGCCAGGGGAGCGCCCGGCCGGGCCCCGCGACCGGCAGCGGATACGGCGGGGGAGTACCGCCGAACTCCGGGCACACCGCCTGGTGGTCGCACCACCCGCACAGCTTCGTACGGCGCGGCCGCCAGTCACCGGTCTCCGTCGCCCGCTGGATGGCGTCCCACAGCGCCAGCAGCTTGCGCTCCACACCCCGCAGGTCGGCCTCGGTCGGGTCGTACGTCAGCACGTCACCACTGCCCAGGTACACCAGCTGCAACCGCCGCGGCACCCGGCCGCGCAGCCGCCACATCACCAGCGCGTAGAACTTCATCTGGAACAGCGGACCGTCGGCGTACTCCGGGCGGGGCGCCTTGCCGGTCTTGTAGTCGACGAGCCGCACCTCGCCCGTCGGCGCCACGTCCACGCGGTCGATGAAGCCGCGCAGCCGCAGCCCCGAGTCCAGCACCGTCTCCACGTACAGCTCGCGGTCGGCGGGCTCCAGACGCGTCGGGTCCTCCAGCGTGAACCACCGCTCCACCAGCGCCTCGGCGTCCGCCAGCCACGCCGCCAGCCGCTCACCCGACGGGTCGTCCTCGAACAGCCCGGCCAGCTCGGGACGCTTCGCCAGCAGCTTCTCCCACTCACCCGGCACCATCGAGCGCGCACCGCCCGCCGTGCGCTGCGCCGCCGGAGCGTCGAAGAGGCGCTCCAGCACCGCGTGCACCACCGTGCCGCGCGTCGCCGCGGGGCTCGGCTTCTCCGGCAGCTTGTCGATCACACGGAAGCGGTACAGCAGCGGGCACTGCATGAAGTCGCCCGCCCGTGACGGTGAGAGGGCGACGGGACGGGCGGCGGGCGGGGGAGCGGGGGTGCCGGTGGCTGTGTTCGTACCGGCTGTGTCGGTGGCGGCCGTTTCCGTGCCGGTGGCGGCCGTGCCGGTGGCGGTCGTGTCCGTACCGGTGTCCGTCGTGGCTCCGGCGGCGATGGCCGGACCGGCGTCCGGCGCGGGAACGGTGACTGCGGCGGATGTCACAGCGAGGCCGGGCGCGCCGACCGCCTTCGGGTCGTCAGGCTCGCCGACCGCCGCGGGCTCACCGGGCGCTCCGCTCTCCCCGGCGGCTCCGGATGCCGGGGCTGCCCCGGACGCCCCGTCCTGTCGGCCCACCGGGCCCACCAGGCCCTGCCCGCCCTGCCCGCCCTGTTCGCCCTGACCGCCGTCCGCGGCGTCCGGCCCGGCCTCTTCGGTGCTCGTTCCCATGACACCCGACCCTACGGCCCGCCACTGACAGCTACCGCAACCCAGGGATCACAATGGGAGACCGAGGCGGGGTGCCGCGAAGCGCTCCGCATACCATCGACGCCAGACCCCTTCGCCCCGCATGATCGACATGCCGTACCGGACAGCACCCGGACGGACAGGAGCGAAGGCCGCAATCGACGAGGGGACGCCGTGGACGAGAGTGGGAAGCCGCAGGACCCTGAGGAGTCCGCGCACCACGGACCGCCCGACCCGCCCGGACCGTCCGACCCGGCCCGCGCCACCGGCCGTACGAGGCCGTCCGGGAACCGCCCCTCCCCGCAGCGCCCGGCCAAGGGCGGCCAGGGCAGGCGCACCGGCGGCGGGATCCTCATGGGCCGCCCCTTCGGGGTACCGGTCTACGTGGCCCCCAGCTGGTTCGTCGTCGCCGCCCTGATCACCTGGGTCTTCGGCGGCCAGCTCGAACGGATCCTGCCGGAGCTCGGCTCCGCCCGCTACCTCGTCTCGCTCTTCTTCGCCGTCGCCTTCTACGCCTCGGTGCTCGTCCACGAGCTGGCGCACACCGTCGCCGCGCTGCGCTTCAAGCTTCCCGTGCGCCGTATCCAGCTCCAGTTCTTCGGCGGCGTCTCCGAGATCGAGAAGGAGTCCGAGACACCCGGCCGCGAGTTCATCCTGGCCTTCGTGGGCCCGCTGCTCTCGCTGGTCCTCGCGGGCGTCTTCTACGGCGGGATGAAGGTGGTCGAGCCCGGCACCGTACCCGGTGTGCTGCTCGCCGGACTGATGATCTCCAACCTCATCGTCGCCGTCTTCAACCTGCTGCCCGGCCTGCCGCTCGACGGCGGCCGGATGCTCCGCGCCGTCGTGTGGAAGCTCACCGGCAAGCCGATGACCGGTACCGTCGCCGCCGCCTGGGTCGGCCGCGCGCTCGCCGTCTCCGTCCTGATCGGCCTGCCGCTGCTCACCCACACCGGCGCCCTGGGCAACGCCCCCACCGACTTCGGCGGCGCCGACTCGATCACCGACGCGCTGCTCGCCGCGATCCTCGCCGCGATCATCTGGACCGGCGCGGGCAACAGCCTGCGCATGGCCCGCCTGCGCGAACGCCTCCCGGCCCTCCAGGCCCGCACGCTCACCCGGCGCGCGGTCCCGGTGGAGGCCGACACCCCGCTGTCCGAGGCCCTGCGCCGCGCCAACGACGCGGGCGCCCGCGCCCTGGTCGTCGTGGACCGGGTGGGCCGGCCCACCGCCGTGGTCCGCGAGACCGCCATCGTCGGCGTCCCCGAACACCGCCGCCCCTGGGTCGCCGTCAGTGGCCTCGCCCAGGACCTCAAGGACGGCATGCGGGTCTCCGCCGAACTGGCCGGCGAGGACCTTCTGGACTACCTGCGCGCCACCCCCGCCACCGAGTACCTGGTGGTCGAGGAGACCGGCGAGATCTACGGCGTCCTGTCCACCGCCGACGTCGAGCGCGCCTTCATGGCCGCCATGGCCCGCCCGTCCTGACCCCGCCGGCCGCGGGCTTCGCGCCCCCCACCCCTGGGTAAGCCCTCGCTGGGGGACGATCGCGTTCGATTCACCCCGTAGGGCGACCGCCCGCGCCGCCCGGCCTGCCGCCCGCGCCGCCCGGGTTGCGGGCCTGTCTCTCGGGCTCCGGCCTGCCTCCCTTCCCCGGGTTCCGGCCTGCGTCCCTCCCGTAGGGTCCGGCCTGCCTAACGGGGCTCTGCCCTGGGCCCTGACCCGGCCCCGCTCGGCGGCATGTCGTCCGCCGCACTTGGGTAGACCCCCGGTGGGGGATGTTCGGGTTCTGCCCCGTATGGCGAGCGACTGCCCCGGGCTCCGCGCCCGACCCCCACCGCCTTGGTAAAGAGCACCCCCATCGCCCGGTACGCTGGTCACATGTCCGAACCGACCGGTGCCGCCCGCCGTCGCGGGCCCTTCAAGGTCGGGGACCAGGTCCAGCTCACCGATCCCAAGGGACGCCACTACACGTTCACGCTCGAAGAGGGCAAGAGCTTCCACACCCACAAGGGAGCCTTCCCCCACGACGAGCTGATCGGTGCTCCCGAGGGCAGTGTTGTCCGTACCACCGGGAACGTCGCCTACCTCGCGCTGCGCCCGCTGCTCCCCGACTATGTCCTGTCCATGCCCCGCGGTGCCGCCGTGGTCTACCCCAAGGACGCGGGGCAGATCCTGGCGATGGCCGACATCTTCCCCGGCGCCCGCGTCGTCGAGGCGGGGGTGGGGTCCGGCTCGCTCAGCAGCTTCCTGCTGCGCGCCATCGGCGACCAGGGCATGCTGCACAGCTACGAGCGGCGCGCCGACTTCGCCGAGATCGCCACGCAGAACGTGGAGCGCTACTTCGGCGGCCCGCACCCCGCGTGGACGCTGACCGTCGGTGACCTCCAGGACAACCTCTCCGACACCGACGTCGACCGGGTCATCCTGGACATGCTCGCCCCCTGGGAGTGCCTGGAGGCCGTCTCCAAGGCGCTCGTCCCGGGCGGCATCCTGTGCGCCTACGTGGCCACCACGACGCAGCTGGCCCGTACCGTCGAGGCCATCCGCGAGCACGGCACCTTCAACGAGCCGTCGGCCTGGGAGACCATGGTCCGCACCTGGCACGTCGAGGGCCTGGCCGTCCGTCCCGACCACCGCATGATCGGTCACACCGGCTTCCTGCTGACCGCCCGCCGCCTCGCGGACGGTGTCGAGCCGCCGCTGCGCCGCCGCCGCCCCGCCAAGGGCGCGTACGGCGAGGACTACTCCGGTCCCGGCAGCTCCAGCGGGGGCGCGGAGCGCGGCTGACCCGGCGCACGCCCCGGCGTAGCGCGGCCGACGCGCCTCGCACGCCCCCTCGAACCGTCCGGCGCCGCCGACCAGTTCCCGCCCCGCGGGAACCGTCGGCGGCGCCGACGCGTTCAGCGGGTGGAGGCCCGGCGGGAAACCCCGCCCGAGTGTTCCCCGGCGGCCCGGCCTGTGGAACGATGCTGGGCACTCCCACCGCCACAGCTCTTCACAGGAGTTACCCCGCGTGCAGTTCACGGCCGGCCAGGACCTTCCGCACACCCGCACCCGCGCCCTGCACTGGCTCGCCACCGCTGCCGCCCTGGCCGCGGTCGTCGCGGCCGCGTCCTTCGTCCAGCCTCCCGACGCCACGGCCACCACCGACGCCGCCTCCGCCGCCCGCGCGGCCGCCGCCCCGGCTCCCGACCCGCGCGCCGCGTCCTATCCGGTGGACTGCGGCCCGAACCGCCTCGACGTGGTCGACAGCGCCACCGGCGACCTCGACGGCGACGGCAGCCCCGAGACGGTCGCCGTGGTGCGCTGCCACACCGAGACCGGCACCCCTCCCAGCGGCGTGTACGTCCTCACCGGCCCCGCGGCGGGCAAGGCGGGCCGGGGTGCCCCGCGGGTCGTCGCGACCCTTCTCGCGCCCGCACAGCAGCGCAGCGTGGACGGTTTCGCCGTACGCGACGGTGCGGTCGCCGCGACACTCCTGGGCTACTCCTCGACCGGCGTGCCGCGCTGCTGCCCGGACGTCCGCGTGCGGACCAAGTGGCAATGGAAAGGCGGGAAGTTCGTCCAGAGCGAACTTCCCGCCTCGTCCGACACCGAGGGTGTGTGATCGGTCACACGGTGACTACTCCGCGTCCGGGCCGTAGACCTCCACCCGGTCCGCTACGCGGCGTACGTGGATACAGTCGCCCGGGCATTCCTTGGCGGAGTCCCGTACGTCATTGAGCAGCGGCAGGGGGACGGGGGTGGTGGCCCCCTTGTCCTGGAGCAGCTCGTCGTCGGCGCTTTTCACATAAGCCAGACCGTCGATGTCGAGTTCGAAGACCTCCGGCGCGTACTGCGCACAGATGCCGTCGCCGGTGCAGAGGTCCTGGTCGATCCAGACCTCCAGTGCTTCGTCCTGCGCCGTCATCTCGCCTGCCGTTCCTGCGTACGTGAATCAAATGGGGCCCACCCTGACGGGTGTTGACCGTCTCGACGATACAACCGGTCGCTTTCTGATGTTGTTGGGTGGGTATCCCCCTGAGGTGAGGACGTGCGCAAGGGTGAAGATCGGACACACCCCGACAGTCTTTTCGATCTAGGGGTTTCAACCTGCACCGGCCCAGGTAGGGTCAGGAAGCGTCCAGCTCCCCTTGGAGGAGGTGAGGACCGTGGCAGCCCACGACGACGACATCAACCGCGGCATCCGGCCGGGGCGGGGGTCTGACGACCCTGCCGGCCAGGTTGCCTATCTTGAGCAGGAGATCGCCGTCCTGCGACGCAAGCTCGCCGACTCTCCGCGTCACACGAGGATTCTCGAAGAGCGGATCGTCGAGCTGCAGACCAACCTGGCCGGTGTTTCGGCACAGAACGAGCGACTCGCCAACACACTGCGCGAGGCGCGCGACCAGATCGTGGCCCTCAAGGAAGAGGTCGACCGGCTCGCGCAGCCGCCGGCCGGTTTCGGCGTCTTCCTGAAGGCGAACGAGGACGGCACGTCCGACATCTTCACCGGAGGCCGAAAACTCCGGGTGAACGTCAGTCCCAGCGTCGACCTCGACGAGCTCCGGCGTGGCCAGGAGGTCATGCTCAACGAGGCGCTCAACGTGGTCGAGGCCATGGAGTACGAGAACGCCGGGGACATCGTCACCCTCAAGGAGATCCTTGAGGACGGCGAGCGCGCCCTGGTCATCGGGCACACCGACGAGGAGCGGGTGGTGCGGCTCGCCGAGCCGCTGCTGGACATCAACATCCGCGCCGGCGACGCCCTGCTCCTGGAGCCCCGCTCCGGCTATGTCTACGAGGTCATTCCCAAGAGCGAGGTCGAGGAGCTCGTCCTCGAAGAGGTCCCGGACATCGACTACACGAAGATCGGCGGTCTGGGCGGCCAGATCGAACTGATCCGCGACGCGGTCGAGCTCCCGTACCTCTACCCCGATCTGTTCAAGGAGCACGAACTGCGCCCGCCCAAGGGCGTCCTGCTCTACGGACCGCCCGGCTGCGGCAAGACGCTCATCGCCAAGGCGGTCGCCAACTCGCTCGCCAAGAAGGTCGCCGAGGTGACCGGCCAGCCCGCGGGGAAGAGCTTCTTCCTCAACATCAAGGGCCCCGAGCTGCTGAACAAGTACGTCGGTGAGACGGAGCGGCACATCCGCCTCGTCTTCCAGCGGGCCCGGGAGAAGGCGAGCGAGGGCACCCCCGTCATCGTCTTCTTCGACGAGATGGACTCCCTCTTCCGCACCCGCGGGTCCGGGGTCAGCTCGGACGTGGAGAACACCATCGTCCCGCAGCTGCTCTCCGAGATCGACGGCGTGGAGGGCCTGGAGAACGTCATCGTGATCGGCGCCTCCAACCGCGAGGACATGATCGACCCGGCGATCCTGCGCCCCGGCCGGCTGGACGTCAAGATCAAGATCGAGCGTCCGGACGCCGAGGCCGCCAAGGACATCTTCTCGAAGTACCTCACCGAGCGCCTGCCGCTGCACGCCGACGACCTCGGCGAGCACGGCGGCTCCCGCAAGGCCGCGGTCAGCGCGATGATCCAGTCGGTCGTCGAGCAGATGTACGCGGAATCCGAGGAGAACCGCTTCCTGGAGGTCACCTACGCCAACGGTGACAAGGAAGTCCTGTACTTCAAGGACTTCAACTCCGGCGCAATGATCGAAAACATCGTCGGACGCGCCAAGAAGATGGCCATCAAGGCATTCCTCGAACACAACCAGAAGGGTCTTCGCGTCGCCCACCTGCTCCAGGCGTGCGTGGACGAGTTCAAGGAGAACGAGGACCTGCCCAACACCACCAACCCGGACGACTGGGCCCGCATCTCCGGCAAGAAGGGCGAGCGGATCGTTTACATCCGCACCCTGGTCACCGGCAAGCAGGGCGCGGACACCGGCCGCTCCATCGACACGGTGGCGAATACCGGCCAATACCTGTAACACCGCCGACCGGCTGCGGATGTCCTGTACGGGGCGTCCGCAGCCGGACGCATTTCCGGGACTCCGCGGGTGATCCCCGGAAGGCCGCGACGGAGCAGGTGAAAACCGGACTGGAGCAATGACTGTAATGATCTCCCCAGCGCCGCAAAGGCGTTCTAGGCTCTTCGGTACCGCCGCGTCGCGCACTGCGGAAGCGGGGGCCGCACACGGACCGGAAGCGCAGCGGTACTTGAGCGCCGACCCCATCAGGGGGCGCCGCCGGGCAAGGAGGGCCGCATGACCGTACGGCGAGTAATGGGAATCGAGACGGAGTACGGGATCTCCGTCCCCGGCCACCCGAACGCCAATGCCATGCTCACCTCGTCCCAGGTCGTCAACGCCTACGCGGCGGCGATGCACCGGGCGCGACGCGCCCGCTGGGACTTCGAGGAGGAGAACCCGCTGCGGGACGCCCGAGGCTTCGACCTCGCCCGCGAGAACGCCGACGCCAGCCAGCTCACCGACGAGGACATCGGGCTGGCCAATGTGATCCTCACCAACGGGGCACGTCTGTACGTCGACCACGCGCATCCGGAGTACAGCTCGCCGGAGGTCACCAACCCGCGCGACGCGGTGCTGTGGGACAAGGCCGGGGAGCGCATCATGGCCGAGGCCGCCGAGCGCGCGGCCCAGGTCCCCGGCGCCCAGCCCATCCACCTCTACAAGAACAACACCGACAACAAGGGCGCCTCCTACGGCACGCACGAGAACTACCTGATGAAGCGGGAGACCCCGTTCTCGGACATCGTGCGGCATCTGACGCCCTTCTTCGTCTCCCGTCAGGTCTACGCCGGCGCCGGCCGGGTCGGCATCGGCCAGGACGGCCACGAGCACGGCTTCCAGATCAGTCAGCGGGCCGACTACTTCGAGGTCGAGGTCGGCCTGGAGACCACCCTCAAGCGGCCGATCATCAACACCCGCGACGAGCCGCACTCCGACGCCGAGAAGTACCGCAGGCTGCACGTGATCATCGGAGACGCGAACCTCTCCGAGATCTCCACGTATCTGAAGCTGGGCACCACCGCGCTGGTCCTGTCCATGATCGAAGACGGTTTCATCGCCGTCGATCTCGCCGTCGACCAGCCCGTACGCGCCCTCCACCAGGTCTCCCACGACCCGACGCTGCGCCACCTGATCACCCTGCGCAGCGGCCGGACCCTGACCGCCGTACAACTCCAGATGGAGTACTTCGAGCTGGCGCGCAAGTACGTGGAGGACCGGCTCGGCGCGGACGCCGACGAGCAGACCAAGGACGTCCTGGCCCGATGGGAGGACGTGCTGGGGCGCCTGGAGCACGACCCGATGAGCCTGTCCGGCGAGCTGGACTGGGTGGCCAAGCGGGAGTTGATGGAGGGCTACCGGCGCCGGGACGGCGTGGAGTGGGACGCGGCCCGCCTCCACCTCGTCGACCTCCAGTACGCCGACGTACGGGCCGACAAGGGCCTCTACAACCGTCTCGCGGCCCGCGGCAAGATGAAGCGCCTGCTGACCGACGAGGAGGTCACGCGGGCGGCCCAGGCGCCGCCGGACGACACCCGGGCGTACTTCCGCGGCCGGTGCCTGGAGCAGTACGCGGACGACGTGGCGGCGGCCTCCTGGGACTCGGTGATCTTCGATCTGCCGGGCCGTGACTCGCTGCAACGGGTGCCTACGCTGGAACCGCTGCGCGGTACGCGCAACCACGTGAAGGAACTCCTCGACCGGTGCCGTACGGCCGAGGACCTGGTGCGGGTCCTGTCCGGAGGGTGACCGCGGATTCGATCGGGCACGCGAACCGGGGCTGAAAGGTCTCCCGGCCGGGAATCATCGGGGTGACTCCCGGACGTTGTACGAAGACGACCGAGAACAGGGCCGATGTCAGACCTTCCTTGTAGGGTCTGATCTTGACAGTCACATCGAGCGGGGCGAACCGAGCGGGGTGAGGGACATGGCGACCAAGGACACCGGCGGCGGACAGCAGAAGGCGACGCGTTCGACCGAGGAGGCCGAGGAGCAGTCGCAGGACGCGCAGGCCGCGGACGATCTCAAGGAGCGGCAGGAGAAGCTGTCCGACGACGTCGACTCCGTGCTGGACGAGATCGACGACGTGCTCGAAGAGAACGCCGAGGATTTCGTGCGGTCGTTCGTGCAAAAGGGCGGACAGTAACGGATCGCCGGGTTCCGTCGGCAGCCGGTGCGCCGGAGGCACGGGCGCAGCGGGCCGCGGTCCGGGCGGTCCGTGCGCACCGCCCGGTCCGTGCGCGCCGCGCGGGCCGTGCACACGGACCGGCGTGACGGTTTCCGGCTCCGGCTCCGGGGGCGCGCGGCCGCACAGGCTGCCGCGCGCTTCCGGACTTGCCGGTACGCGCTCGGCGAGCGCGTACGCACAGGCCGTCCCGGGCGTCGGCGCACGACCGCGGGGGCGGGAGGCGAAAGGCCGCCGCTGCCGTCGTCCGGTCCGTTTCCGCGTGCATGTGGATCATGAGCGCAGGACAGGTAAGGTCCGGGGACGTACTGTGCTTCAGCTGCAACGCAGCGCTGGGCCAATTCAAGGATCGGCCGGACGTCTTGGGGCGGCGGCCGAATATCCGGAAGGAAACGTGTGGAAGCCAACACTCGTAACGCCGGGCATCTACCAGCTGCCTTCCTGACGCCCGGGTCATCGTCGTTCATGGACTTCCTCGGGGAGCACTCGCCGGAGCTGCTGCCGGGCCGGCGCCCGCCGCTGCCCGTGCAGGGTGCCGTCGAGGCGCCGCACGGCACGACGATCGTCGCGGCGTCGTTCCCCGGCGGCGCGGTGCTCGCCGGCGACCGCCGCGCGACGATGGGCAACGTCATCGCGCAGCGCGATATCGAGAAGGTCTTCCCGGCCGACGAGTACTCGGCCGTCGGCATCGCCGGCACGGCCGGTCTCGCGGTCGAGATGGTCAAGCTCTTCCAGTTGGAGCTGGAGCACTTCGAGAAGGTCGAGGGTGCCCAACTCTCCCTGGAGGGCAAGGCCAACCGTCTCTCGACGATGATCCGCAGCAACCTCGGCATGGCCATGCAGGGCCTGGCCGTGGTGCCGCTGTTCGCCGGCTGGGACGTGGACCGCGAGAAGGGCCGCATCTTCTCGTACGACGTGACCGGCGGGCGCTCGGAGGAGCACGGCTTCGCCTCGACGGGCTCCGGCTCGGTCTTCGCGCGCGGCGCTCTCAAGAAGCTCTACCGCGAGGACCTCACGGAGCACCAGGCCGCCACGGCAGTGGTCCAGGCGCTGTACGACGCCGCGGACGACGACTCGGCGACCGGCGGCCCGGACATGGCCCGCCGGATCTACCCGATCGTCACGGTGATCACCGAAGAGGGCTTCAAGCGGTACACCGAGGCGGAGGTGTCGGAGATCGCCCGTGCCATCCACGAGCGGCGGCTCGACCAGCCCGACGGCCCGCGTGCCGCGCTGCTCTGAGGGCGGGAGACCGTCATGCACGCGCCACTGAGAGAGTCATTGACAGAAAGGGACGGATAGCCGGTGTCGACGCCGTTCTATGTCTCACCCCAGCAGGCCATGGCCGACCGGGCGGAGTACGCCCGCAAGGGCATCGCGCGCGGCCGCAGCGTCGTGGTGCTGCAATACGCCGACGGCGTGGTCTTCGTCGCCGAGAATCCCTCCCGGGCCCTGCACAAGGTCAGCGAGATCTACGACCGCATCGCCTTCGCGGCGGTCGGCAAGTACAACGAGTTCGAGAACCTGCGCATCGGCGGCGTGCGCTACGCCGACCTGCGCGGCTATACCTACGACCGCGCGGACGTGACCGCGCGCGGCCTTGCCAATGTCTACGCCCAGACCCTCGGCTCGATCTTCTCCAGCGCCGCCGAGAAGCCCTACGAGGTGGAGTTGATCGTCGCGGAGGTGGGCAACGCCCCCGAGGACGACCAGATCTACCGCCTGCCGCACGACGGTTCGATCGTGGACGAGCACGGCTCGGTCGCGGTCGGCGGCAACGCCGATCAGATCAGCAGCTACCTCGATCAGCGGCACCGCGACGGCATGACGCTGGGCGAGGCACTGAAGCTGGCCGTCGAGTCACTCTCCCGTGACAACAACGGTGGCGAACGCACGCTGGCCGCCGACCAGTTGGAGGTCGCGACCCTGGACCGTACGCGTCCGCAGCAGCGGAAGTTCAAGCGGATCCTGGGCCGTCAGCTCTCCCGCCTGCTGGAGGAGAACGGCACCGCCGCCTCCGACGACGCCGCGGACGACGCCTCGGACTCCGAGGGCACTTCCGGCTCCGAGGGCGGCTCCGGCACGTCGTGACGCGACGCGGGCGGCGTACGGCGGGACCGCGGGCCGCCGCCCGGACGCGCTGCGGTCCGTACGGCCACAGGCCTTCACGCGCCCCGGTGGGTATGTACCCGCCGGGGCGCGCCGCGTTCCGGGACCGCTGTGGCCGTCTCGCCCGCGTCCCCTACGGCGGCGGCGCCGTCGAGCCGCGCACGAGCAGTTCGACGGGCAAGGTCACGGTCTCCGGCGCGCCGCCGTCCAGGGCGGTCATCAGGGCGCGCATCCCGGCCGCCCCGACGTCCTCGGCGGGCAGCCGCACCGTCGTCAGTTCCGGTTCCACGGCCGTGGCCAGAGCCAGATCGTCGAGGCCGGTGACGGAGACGTCCTCCGGCACCCGCAGGCCCAGCCGGCGAGCCGCCTTGCAGGCGCCGGCCGCCAGCAGGTCGTCGTCGCACAGGAGGGCGGTCGGGCGGGGGCCCGGCCGGGTCAGGGCCGCGTGGGCCGCGTGCAGGCCGGCTTCCACGCTGAGCGCGGCAGGCTCGCTGCGTACGTCCGCGTCCGGGACGCCGCGCAGCGCCTCGGCGAAGGCGGCGGACCGTACGTGGAAGGTCCAGGAATCGATGGCGGCGGCGAGGTGGGTGATGCGGCGGTGGCCGAGGGCGAGCAGATGCGCGGTGAGCCGCCGGACACCGTCGGCGATGTCGGGGTTGACGGTCGCGGTGGCCTGGGCGTCGTCCGGGTCGCTGTCGAGCATGACCAGCGGCAGTTCCTCGCCGCGCATGGCGGTCAGGGCGTCGGTGGCCATGGAGGAGGCGATGACGCCGTCGAGCGCCGCGCGCGCCGAGGCGAACGGGTCGCGGGCCGGGCCGATGCCCTCGGGGAGGGGTACAGGACGACGCCGAAGTCATGGTCGGCGGCGGCGCGGGCCGCGCCGGTGTAGACGCGGGCGAAGTAATCGCTGGTCAGGGCGGGGACGACGAGCAAGACGGTGCGGGTGCGGCCCATGCGCAGATTGCGCGCGGCGAGGTTGGGGCGGTAGCCGAGGTCGCGCGCGGCGGTGCGGACCGCGTCGGCCTTGTGGGGTGAGACACGGCCGCGCCATTTGCCGCCCAGCACGAGGGAGACGGCGGCCTGCGAGACGCCGGCGGCGCGGGCGACGTCGCGGCTGGTGACGCGGGGTGCGGCGGTGGCGCCGGGACGCGTCGCCGCCGGCTGCTCGTGGGTGGTTTCGTGGGCGGTCACCGGGGCCGGGCTCCTCGCGTCGTACGTCGCGGTGTGGACCCGCGGGATGGGCCCATGGTACGTATGACGCCGCACGTTATACGTAACACGTCCTGGCCGGGCCAGGGGAGATGAGGCGGGCATGGCCGCTGGGTACGCGGAACTGCTGAGGACGCGCCACGCGGCCCGGCTGCTGGCCGGAACGCTGATCGGACGGCTGCCGAACGCGACCGGACCGCTCGCCGTCGTGCTCTTCACCCGTGCGGAGGGCGGCAGCTACGTCCTCGCGGGCGTGCTGTCCGCCGTCTACGGGGTGTGCAACGCGATCGGGCAGCCGCTCCTGGGGCGCGCGGTGGACGTGTACGGGCAGCCGCGCGTGATGCTGCCCTCGGCCGTGATATCCGCCCTGGGCATGGCGCTGCTGGCGGTCGTCGGCCTCGACCCGCTGCCCGTGGCGTACGCGGCCATGGTGATCGCCGGGTTCTTCACGCCGCCGCTGGAGGGCGGACTGCGGGCGCTGTGGCCGGGCGTGCTCAAGCGCGCTGACCGGGTCCACGCCGCATACGCGCTGGACGCGGTGGCGCAGGAAGTGCTCTTCGCGGTGGGTCCGTTGCTGGTGACGACGTGTGTGGCGCTCTGGTCGGAGCGTTGGGCGCTGCTGGTGATCAACGTGATAGGGGTGCTCGGGGCGCTCTCCGTGGTCGCCTCCCCGCCCTCGCGCCGGTGGCGCAGCGCGCCGCGTGAGGCGCACTGGCTCGGGGCCCTGCGGTCCTCCGGGATGCTGGTGCTGATCGCCTCGTTCTTCTTCGTCGGGCTGGCGCTCGGGTCCATCGCGGTGGCGGCGGTCGCGTACGCCGACGAGCACGGCGGCGGCATGGTCTCCAGCTACCTGCTGTCCGCGCTCGGCGTCGGCGCCCTCCTGGGCGGGGTGGTGTACGGCGCGCGGCAGTGGCCGGGGCACCCGGAGAACCGGCTGCGGCTGCTGGTGGCCCTGCTGGCGCTGGGGTACCTGCCGCTGGCGCTGGCGCCGGGCGTGGTGGGGATGACGCTGCTGACAGGGGTGGCGGGTGTGTTCCTGGCGCCGGCGCTGGCGTGCGCGTTCGTCGTCGTGGACGGGCACGCGCCCAGGGGGACGGTCACCGAGGCGTTCTCCTGGCTGGTGACGACCTTCGGGGTCGGGTCCGCGCTGGGGATGACGGTGGTCGGGCCCGCGGTGGAGCGGGGCGGCCCGGCCGCCGGGTTCGGCGTGGCGGGGGCGGGCGGCGTCGCCGCACTGCTCGTACTCCTGTCGACAAAGCGCTTTCTTTCCCCGGCGGACGGGGCGTCGTGAGCGATGCTGTGCAGGCCACGGCGGAAAATGATCGGAACGAGGCCGCCCAACCCGGTTTCAGAGCAGGCCATCAGGCGTAATGTTCAGTCATGGACCGCCGCATTTTCGGGCTGGAGAACGAGTACGGCGTCACATGCACGTTCAGGGGACAGCGCCGACTGTCTCCTGACGAGGTGGCTCGGTACCTCTTCCGCCGTGTCGTGTCATGGGGCCGCAGCAGCAATGTCTTCCTGCGGAACGGCGCCCGCCTGTACCTGGACGTGGGATCGCACCCGGAATACGCAACCCCCGAGTGCGACAACGTGACCGAACTGGTCACCCACGACAAGGCCGGCGAGCGCATTCTCGAAGGTCTGCTGGTCGACGCCGAGCGCCGCCTGCACGAGGAAGGAATCGCGGGCGACGTCTATCTCTTCAAGAACAACACCGATTCCGCCGGAAACTCCTATGGTTGCCACGAAAACTATCTCGTGGCCCGGCACGGGGAGTTCTCCCGGCTCGCGGACATTCTCATTCCGTTCCTGGTGACCCGTCAGCTGCTCTGCGGCGCGGGCAAGGTCCTGCAGACACCGCGCGGGGCCGTCTACTGCGTGAGCCAGCGCGCCGAGCACATCTGGGAGGGCGTCTCCTCGGCGACCACCCGCTCCCGTCCGATCATCAACACCCGCGACGAACCGCACGCCGACGCCGAGCGCTACCGCCGGCTGCACGTGATCGTCGGCGACTCCAACATGTCCGAGACGACCATGCTGCTGAAGGTCGGCGCCACCGACCTCGTACTGCGCATGATCGAGGCGGGCACGGTCATGCGCGACCTGACCCTGGAGAACCCGATCCGGGCCATCCGGGAGGTCAGCCACGACATAACGGGCCGGCGCAAGGTGCGCCTGGCCAGCGGCCGGGAGGCATCGGCCCTGGAGGTCCAGCAGGAGTACTACGAGAAGGCGGTGGACTTCTGCGAACGGCGCGGTATCCGCACGGGTACGGTCGAGCGGGTCCTGGAACTGTGGGGCCGTACGCTCGAAGCCGTACGCGACGAGGACCTCGACCGGATCTCCACCGAGATCGACTGGGTGATGAAGTACCAGCTCATCGAGCGTTACCGCGCCAAGAACAACATCACCATGTCGCATCCGCGGGTGGCGCAGATAGACCTCGCCTACCACGACATCCACCGCCGCCGGGGCCTGTACTACCTCCTGGAGCGCAAGGGGCAGGCGACCCGTATCTGCAACGACTTGAAGATCTTCGAGGGCAAGTCGGTGCCGCCGCAGACCACCCGGGCCCGGCTGCGCGGTGACTTCATCCGCCGCGCGCAGGAGCAGCGCCGCGACTTCACCGTCGACTGGGTGCACCTCAAGCTCAACGACCAGGCGCAGCGCACGGTGCTGTGCAAGGACCCGTTCCGGTCCGTGGACGACCGGGTGGAGAAGCTGATCGCCGGAATGTGAGTCCGGTTCGTCACCGTTTCCGGTGTATCACCGGATACGGTGACGGCCGGCCGTGGCAGTGCCGGGAGCGCCCGCGCTCCCGGCACTTCGCCGTTCGGCGCCGCTGTGTCGTCGTGCCGCGCAGGGAAACGCACCCAGGGTCAGGTCGTAGAGTGGCGGGCATTGCCCACCCACCCCACGACCCCGAGTTGGACTTCATGAACTTCACGAAGAACACCCGCCGCGCCGCCACCGCGGCGCTGACCGTTCCCCTCCTGCTGTTCACCGCCGCCTGTGGGTCCGATGACGGCAAGGGGTCGTCGGCCGCCGCGGTCGCCAAGGTGGAGGGGAAGCCCGGGGAGCAGCCCAAGATCACCGTACCGAAGGACGCCAAGGCGCCCACGGAGGCGGTCACCCAGACGCTGCACGAGGGCTCGGGCGCGGAGGTCAAGAAGGGCGACTACGTCCGGCTGGACTTCGCGGCGCAGACCATGAAGACCGGCCAGAACCTCGGGAGCACCTGGACCAAGCAGCCCGGCGCGGACGCGAAGGCGCCGCGCACGCAGATCGTCGGCGAGGTCAGCGACCAGCCGACCCAGCAGCAGCTGCCGCAGAAGGTCATGGAGGCGGTCGCGGGCCAGAAGGTCGGCAGCCGCTTCGAGATCGAGGGCACCGCCAAGGCGCTGGTCGGCGACAACCTGAACCCGCAGTCCGGCATCAAGCCGGAGGACGGCCTGGTGTGGGTCGTGGACGTGGTCGGCGCGGGCAAGGCCGACAAGAAGGGCAAGTCCGAGGGCGAGCAGGCGGCGCCGGAGGAGGGCATGCCCGAGGTGAAGTCGGAGGGCGAGAAGGCCGCGACGATCACTATCCCCAAGGGGGAGAAGGCGCCCGGCGACCTCAAGGAGCAGGTGCTGGTCAAGGGCAAGGGCCAGAAGGTCAAGGCCGGCGACGGGCTGATCGCGCAGTACACCGGTGTGAAGTGGGAGGACGGCAAGAAGTTCGACTCCTCCTGGGACCACGGTGGCGCCACCGCCTTCCAGATCGGCACCGGTGCCGTCGTCAAGGGCTGGGACCAGGCCCTGGTCGGCAAGAACGTCGGTGACCGGGTGGAGATCGTGATCCCGCCGAAGCTGGGCTACGGCGCGAACCCGCAGAGCGAGCTGGCAAAGAACACCCTGGTGTTCTCCGTCGACATCGTCGGCACCGTCTGAGCATGATCTGCCAGACTGTGCAGGTAGCTGTGCAGTTTCTTTCGTAGGAGCACTTTCGTGAACATCGACAAGCCCGAGATCGACTTCCCTGAGGGCCCGGTCCCCTCCGACCTGGAGATCGTGGACCTGTGGGAGGGTGACGGGCCGGCCGCCAAGGCCGGGGACTTCGTCAAGGTCCACTATGTCGGAGTTTCCTACAGCTCCGGCGAGGAGTTCGACGCCAGCTGGAACCGCGGCAAGCCGCTGGAGTTCCAGCTCGGTGCCGGCCAGGTCATCTCCGGCTGGGACCAGGGCGTGCAGGGCATGAAGGTCGGCGGCCGCCGCCGGCTGACCATCCCCCGCACCTGGCCTACGGCGACGCGGGCGCCGGCGGCGGCCGTATCGCCCCGGGCGAGACGCTGATCTTCGTCTGTGACCTGATGTCCGTCTGAGGACGACGGCAGCCGGCCGCGGCACAGCGGCGGCCGGCCTGCACCAGAGGGCCCGTGCCACCCGGCACGGGCCCTCTTCCTCGCCCGCCCGGCGCCCGCCGCCCCCGCCGCCCGTCACGGTCCGGACCCTCGGCTTTGCCGCAGGTCCCCGGAGCGGTACGGTCATCGGTCGGGAGTCCGACAAGAAAGGGCGTCGATGGCCATTGCCAAGGCCGAGCGGCTGATGAATCTGGCGCTGTGCCTTCTGGGTACCCGTCGCCCGCTGACCAAACGTGAACTGCGGTCCTCCATCGAGGCGTACGTGGAATCGTTCGGCTCCGGGGACGCCGGTACGGGCAGCGACGACTCCTTCAACCGGATGTTCGAGCGCGACAAGGACGACCTGCGCGAACTCGGCCTGGTCATCGAGACCGTCGAAGGACTGGACGGGGAGACCGGCTACCTCGCGCGCCGGGACAGCAACCGCCTCCCCCGATCACCCTGGACGCGGCCGAGGCCGCCGCCCTGGGACTCGCCGCCAAGATCTGGCAGCAGGCCCGGCTGGCCGGCGCGGCCAGCGGCGCACTGCAGAAGCTGCGCGCGGCCGGCGTGCCCTTCCAGGACGACGGCAGCTTCGAGGCGCAGCAGCCGCACAGCGCCCTGGAACCCCGCATCCCCGCCCACGAGGCCGCCTTCGAGCCGCTGATGCTCGCCTGCCGCGACCGCCGGCCCGTCGTCTTCGACTACCGCAAGTCCAACGCCGCCCGCCCCGAGCAGCGGCAGGTGGAACCGTGGATACTGGAGTGCTGGCGCGGCCACTGGTACCTGGCCGGCTGGGACCGCGAACGGCAGGCCGAACGGGTCTTCCGGCTCTCCCGCATCACCGGCAAGGTCCGCTCCCGGCAGGGGAAGTTCACCGCCGAGGTGCCCGACCACGTCACCGTCCGCGAGACGGTGGAGAGCTGGGCGGGCGAGACGGCCACCGGCACCGCCCGCATCAGGCTGCGCACCGACCACGGCTACCCGCTGCGGGCCCGCGCGCTGAGCATCCGTGAGCTGGGCGACGGCTGGGACGAACTGGACATCCCCTACGGGCACGGGCTCGACGCCTGGCTGGTCGAGTTCGGCCCCGACGTGGTCGTACTGGAACCCGCCGAGCTGCGGGCGGACGTCGTGGACCGGCTGCGCGCCGTGGCCAAGGGCTGAGAGGGACGGGACGCACACTCCATGGCCACCAACGCCATCGACCAGACCCGGCGGATGCTGTCGCTGGTCACCTATCTCCGCGAGCGCCCCGGCGCCCGTGTCTCCGACGTCGCCCGCGCCTTCGGCATCACCGAGGACGAGCTGATCGGCGACCTCGACGTGCTGCCGATGTGCGGTACGAGCTTCCGCGGCGGCGACCTGCTCGACATCGACACCGACGGCGACCGCATCTGGTGGCACAACCCCGACGACGTCGCCGAGCCGCTGCGGCTGGCCGCCGACGAGGCGACCGCCCTGCTGGTCGCGGCCCGCGCCGTATCCACCCTGCCCGGCCTGCGCGAAGGCGACCGGCAGGCGCTGCTGCGCGCCACCGCGAAGCTGGAGGCCGCGGCGGGCGAGGCGGCCGGCGCCAGCTCCCGGGTGTCGGTCACCTTCGAGTCGGAGGGCGGCGTCTTCGCCGACGTCGACCGGGCCATCGCCGAGCGCCGCCGGCTGTGGCTGCGCTACTACTCGCCCGCGCGCGACGAGCTGACCGAGCGCGAGGTGGACCCGATCCGGCTGTTCGCGGTGGGCCACACCTACGTCGAGGCCTGGTGCCGCCTCTCGGAGGCCCGCCGGACCTTCCGGCTCGACCGGGTCGCCGAGATCAAACTGCTGGACGCCCCCTCCGACCCGCCGCCCGTCGAACTCCGCGACCTGTCCGAAGGGCTGGTGCAGCCCGCGGCCGAGGACCCCGAGGTCGTCATCGAGGTGGCGCCCGGCGGACGCTGGGTGGCCGAGTACTACCCGCACGACAGCGCCGAGGAGCTGCCCGACGGCGGCCTGCGCATCACCCTGCGCACCCCCGACCCCGCCTCGCTGCGGCGGCTCGCGCTGCGCCTGGGCCGGGACGGTCACATCGTCGCGCCGCAGGCCCTGGCCGACAGCGCGCGCCAGGCGTCCCGGCAGGCGCTCGCGGCGTACGGCGAATAGGACGCGGAGGGCGGCGGCAGGATGACGACGACCATGGCGGGCGCGATGCCCACGACCCTGACCGGCCCGGTGCTCTTCAAGGCGGCCTGCCCCGTCTGCCGAAGCTGCTTCGAGCTGGCGTCGGACGCGCTGCGCCTGGCCATCGGCGCCAGCAGCCGCACCACCTTCTACTCCTTCACCTGCCCGGACTGCGGCAGCGCGGTCCGCAAACCGGCGGGGGAGCGGATCATCGAGCTGCTCACGGGCGGCGGGGTCCGGACCTTGCGGCTGCACTCCGGCTGACGGGCCCGGCCGCCGAGCCCATCCGTCCGACATGACCCTCTATGTGTGTCATCTGTCACGCTCGTCCCCCTCGATAGGCTTCGCCCCATGCTCTGGCCCATGATCGCCATCGCCCTCGGCTTCCTCGGCATCGCCGTCCTCGGCGTCCTCGCCATCCGCGTCTTCGTGGAGGTACGGCGGCTGGCCCGCCAGGTCGGTCAGACCTCGGAGCGCATCCAGCGGGCCGCGCAGGACCTGGAGCGGGCGGCCGTACCGCTCGCCGCGCGGGCCCACGAATCCTCTCGGGACTGATACCGCACCCTGCTGCTACGGGTGTGCGGGCGGTACGCTGCTGTTCGCAGTCCAGACCGCGAGGCGGCGGCGGAAACCCACGGTACGCACGCCCATTGCCACCCGTTCACCGCCGAACGTTACGATCGCTGTCAGCACTGGCACGCCCGTCCGACCCCCACGGCAGGCACCGAAGTAGACGCCGCCCCGGCGAGAAGGTAGTCGCACATGCTCAGCAACCTCAGGGCCCCCGAGATCATTCTGATCCTCGTCGTCATTGTGCTGCTGTTCGGCGCGAAGAAGCTCCCGGACATGGCACGTTCGCTCGGCAAGTCGGCCCGCATCCTCAAGAGCGAGGCCAAGGCCATGAAGAAGGAAGGCGGCGACGGCGAGGCCGCCGGCAAGGACGCCTCCTCCGCCGACTCCCAGGCCGCGCCGCGCACGATCCAGGCGGCCCCGGGCGACGTGAACAGCTCGCGCCCCGTCGCCGAGCCGAACCGCACCACCCACAGCTGACCGGAGCCGACCCAGCTCCGCCGGCCCGGCCGGCCGGTGGGGGCTGATGCACGAGACGAGGACGTGGGTTGCTCAAGTCTGCCCGCAAACAGCAGAGGGATCCCGAGGGGCGGATGCCGCTCGCGGAACACCTGCGTGAGCTGCGCAACCGGCTGCTGAAGTCGGTACTGGCGATCGGTGTGGTCACGGTCGTGGCCATGTTCTATTACAAGGACATCGCCCAGTTCATCACGGGTCCGGTCATCGACTCCGTCGGCTGCCCACGCGGCACGCCCGCGGGCACTCCGACGCCGGGCCACCCCTGCGCGGAGATCACGGCGCAGGGCATGCTGGCGCCCTTCACGATCCTGCTCAAGGTGTCGCTCACCACGGGCGTCGTGGTCGCCAGCCCGGTGTGGCTCTACCAGCTCTGGGCGTTCCTCGCCCCCGGACTGCACAGCGGCGAGAAGAAGTACGCCCTCAGCTTCGTGGCGGCGGGTGTCCCGCTGTTCCTCGGCGGTGCCTACCTCGCGTACGCGGTGCTGCCGACCACGGCCGCCGCCCTGGTCGGTCTGACCCCCGAGAACTGGTCCAACCTCTTCCCGGCGGACGAGTTCCTGGACATCGTCACGCGCATGGTCGTCGTCTTCGGCCTGGGTTTCGAGCTGCCGCTGCTGCTGGTCCTGCTGAACTTCGGCGGCGTGATCACCGGACGGCGGGTGCTGAGCTGGTGGCGCTTCATGGTGCTCGGCATCACCGTCTTCGCCGCGATCGCCACGCCCACCGGCGACCCGCTGACCATGGGCCTGGTGGCCGCCCCGATCGTGATCCTGTACTTCGCCGCCGTGGGAATCTGCCTGTTCAACGACCGCCGTCGCGGACGTGCCGACCCCGACCGCGAACTGAGCGACGACGAAGCCTCCCAGCTCGACCTGACCCCCGAGAGCATCGACGGACTCGACCCGGCCACCGGCCACCGGATGCTTCCGGAACAGTCCACCGGCGGCCCGGCTCCGCGCCGGAACGGCTTCGACGACGCGACGTAGGGGTGCGACGGCGCCGCGCGGTGAGGCTGACGCCTCGTAACGGGGGCAGGGGCGCGACCTGAGGGACACGGCCAAGGGCGGCGGAGCGCAGGGCGCACGCCGCCCTTCGGCCTGTGTACAGGGCTTCGCCGTGCACTGTCCGGCCCGCCCCGCCGTGCTCACAGCGGCGTTCCCGGTGGCCCCGGCGCCCCGGTGGCCGGGCGTAGGGAAGTGGTGTGTGCGGGGGAGGGCCGGTAAAGCCCGTCCATAATGATCGGCTCGTTGTCAGAGGTGGCCGGTAGGCTCGTAAGCACGATGACCGAGGACATGTCCCCTGCTGAGCGCTACGCCGCCGCCAAGCTGCGGGCGGCCGAGCAGGCCACCGCACTCGCCCCTTTCCGTGAGATGTACGACTTCGCGCTGGACCCGTTCCAGATCGAGGCGTGCCAGGCCTTGGAGGCCGGTAAGGGCGTGCTGGTCGCGGCCCCGACCGGATCCGGCAAGACGATCGTGGGCGAGTTCGCCGTCCACCTGGCCCTGGAGCAGGGCCGTAAATGCTTCTACACCACGCCGATCAAGGCGCTGTCGAACCAGAAGTACCAGGACCTGGTGCGGCGCTACGGCGCGGACCGGGTCGGCCTGCTGACCGGTGACAACAGCGTCAACTCCGAGGCGCCGGTGGTCGTGATGACGACCGAGGTGCTGCGGAACATGCTGTACGCGGGCTCCCAGTCGCTGAACGGCCTCGGCTATGTGGTGATGGACGAGGTGCACTACCTCTCCGACCGCTTCCGCGGCGCCGTCTGGGAAGAGGTGATCATTCACCTGCCGGAGTCCGTGACGCTGGTGTCGCTGTCCGCGACGGTCTCCAACGCGGAGGAGTTCGGCGCCTGGCTGGACACGGTGCGCGGTGACACGGAAGTGATCGTCTCCGAGCACCGCCCGGTCCCGCTGTGGCAGCACGTGCTCGCCGGGCGCCGGATGTACGACCTCTTCGAGGAGCGCGAGGGCCGTTCCGGTGCCGGGCGCCGGGAGGTCAACCCGGACCTGGAGCGGCTGGCGCGGATGGAGAACAGCCGCCCGACGTTCGGCCGGGACAAGCGCCGCGGCCGCAACCTGCGGGAGGCGGACCGCGAGCGCGAGCGGCGTCAGCGCAGCCGCATCTGGACCCCGGGCCGTGCCGAGGTGATCGACCGGCTGGACAACGAGGGCCTGCTGCCGGCGATCACGTTCATCTTCAGCCGGGCGGGGTGCGAGTCCGCCGTCCAGCAGTGCCTGTATTCGGGGCTGCGGCTCAACGACCAGGAGGGTCGGGCCAAGGTCCGCGCCATCGTCGAGGAGCGTACGGCCGGCATCCCGGACGAGGACCTGCACGTCCTCGGTTACTACGAGTGGCTGGAGGGGCTGGAGCGGGGCATCGCCGCGCACCACGCCGGCATGCTGCCGACCTTCAAGGAGGTCGTGGAGGAGCTGTTCCTGAAGGGGCTGGTCAAGGCCGTCTTCGCGACGGAGACGCTGGCGCTGGGCATCAACATGCCCGCCCGTTCCGTCGTCCTGGAGAAGCTGGTCAAGTGGAACGGCGAGCAGCACGCCGACATCACCCCCGGCGAGTACACCCAGCTCACCGGCCGTGCCGGGCGCCGCGGTATCGACGTCGAGGGCCATGCGGTGGTGCTGTGGCAGCGCGGCATGGACCCGGGCGCGCTCGCCGGCCTGGCGGGTACGCGTACGTATCCGCTGCGCTCGTCCTTCAAGCCGTCGTACAACATGGCGGTCAACCTGGTCTCGCAGTTCGGGCGGCACCGTTCGCGCGAGCTGCTGGAGATGTCGTTCGCGCAGTTCCAGGCGGACAAGTCGGTCGTCGGCATCTCGCGGCAGGTGCAGAAGAACGAGGAGGGCCTGGACGGCTACAAGGAGTCCATGACCTGCCACCTCGGCGACTTCGAGGAGTACTCGCGGCTGCGCCGGGAGCTGAAGGACCGGGAGACGGAGCTGGCCAAGCAGGGCGCCGCGCAGCGCCGGGCCGCGGCCGCCGCGGCGCTGGAGAAGCTCCGGCCGGGCGACGTGATCCACGTGCCGACGGGCAAGTACGCGGGGCTGGCACTGGTGCTGGACCCGGGCATGCCGTCGGGGCGGACCAACGGCCACCGCGGCTACGACGCGCACGACGGGCCCCGGCCCTTGGTGCTGACCGCCGAGCGGCAGGTCAAGCGGCTGGCGTCGATGGACTTCCCGGTGCCGGTGGCGCCGCTGGACCGGATGCGCATCCCGAAGTCCTTCAACGCGCGCAGCCCGCAGTCGCGCCGCGACCTGGCGTCCGCGCTGCGCACGAAGGCCGGGCACATCGCGCCGGAGCGGCACCGCAAGCAGCGGTCGGAGGCGGCCGACGACCGGGAGATCGCGCGGCTGCGTACGGAGCTGCGGGCGCACCCCTGCCACGGCTGCGACGAGCGCGAGGACCACGCGCGGTGGGCCGAGCGGTACCACCGGCTGCTGCGCGACACGCGGCAGCTGGAGCGCCGTATCGAGGGCCGTACGAACACCATCGCACGCACCTTCGACCGGATCTGCGCTCTGCTGACCGGACTTGACTACCTGGAAGGTGACACGGTCACCGACGAGGGCCGGCGGCTGGGGCGGCTCTACGGCGAACTGGACCTGCTGGCGAGCGAATGCCTGCGCGCCGGCGTCTGGAACGGTCTCGGCCCCGCCGAACTGGCCGCCTGCGCCTCGGCGCTGGTCTACGAGGCCCGGCAGGCGGACGACGCGGTGGCGCCGAAGCTGCCGTCGGGCAAGGCGCGGGACGCGCTCGCCGAGATGGTGCGGATCTGGGGCCGGCTGGACGCCCTGGAGGAGGACCACAAGATCAACCAGGCGGAGGGCGTCGGCCAGCGCGAGCCGGACCTCGGCTTCGCCTGGGCCGCGTACCGCTGGGCCTGCGGCTTCGGCCTGGACGAGGTGCTGCGCGAGGCGGAGATGCCGGCCGGTGACTTCGTGCGCTGGTGCAAGCAGCTGATCGACATCCTCGGCCAGATCGCGGCCGCCGCACCGCCGGAGGTGGCGCGCAACGCCCGCAAGGCCGTGGACGCGGTGCTGCGGGGCGTGGTGGCGTACTCGTCGGTGGGGTGAGGGAGACGGGCCGGGGCTGTTCCCCGGCCCGCCCCGGACTCCGGGCGTACGGGCGCTCCGCCTCACCCGCCCGGATTGACGGCGGTGGCCTTGAAGAACGTGTAGTGGAACGTTCCGCCGTCCTCCGCCGTCCGGCGCAGCTCGCGGATGCCGCGCTCCCACTCGGCCTCGGTGGTCAGCCCGGCGGCCAGCGCGTCGTCCCGTACGGCCGCGATCATCGCGATGAACGTGCCGCGGGTGAAGCTGTCGACCAGGCCGGGCCGGGTCGCGTCGGCGCAGACCGTACGCGGCCGGACCGCCACCTCTGCGTACCCGGCGGCGGTCAGCAGCGGCTGCAGCCGTCTGCCGAGCAGGGCGTCGCCGCCGGCCGCGGCCTGCAGCCGGACCTGGTGGCCGATCACGGCGTGGGCGTGGGCACTGTCCGGGTGGAAGAACGCCGATCCGTGGTCCCCCTCGATGACCGTGATGCCGCCGCCCGGCCGCAGGACGCGCCGCAGGTCCGCCAGTGTCCGTGCGGGGTCGGGCAGGTGTTCCAGGACGAAGCAGACGAAGAGGTGGTCGAAGGAGGCGTCGGGGTACGGCAGGCCGGTCAGATCGGCCTGTTGCCAGCGCACCGTCGCCGCGTGCGGACGGGCGGCGAGGTGGGCGCGGGCCTGGTCGAGCGAGTCCGCGCGGATGTCGACCGCGGTGATGTGGGCCCCCGGGCTGGCGGCGGCCAGATGCACCGTCTGGGCGCCGACCCCGCATCCGGCCTCCAGGACCCGGCTGCCCGGCTCGTACACCGTGCCCGCGTGCAGGAGCGCTGCCAGGGTGTCCGCCTGGTCGGTGAGCCGCCGGGCCTCATGGCTCGAATATCCGTGTACGTAAGGGCGTTCGCGGGGTGTGGTGATGTGGCGCGGGCGGCTGTCCTCGTGTGTGCCGCCGGTCGTCTGCTCCGTCGCTGCTGTTCTCATGCCGCCACTCTGGGCCGACAATGGTCCGGTGCCCAGGTCCAAAGATGCGACGACCGACCGGTCCATAACGTCCGGGTCCGACTTCCTCCAGCTGAACACCGCCGACGCGCCGGCGGGCGGCCTGTCCGACTGGCTGGCACAGCGCCTGCGGCTCGCCGTCTCGGACGGCCGCCTCGCGGTGGGCGACCGGCTGCCGGCCACCCGCACGCTCGCGGCGGAACTCCGGGTCTCCCGGGGCGTCGTCACCGAGGCGTACCAGCGGCTGATCGAGGACGGGCACGCGGTCGGACGCGGCCGCGGCGGCACGGTCGTCGTGGCCGCTCCCGTCGCGGCCGCGGCAGCGGTCACAGCGCCGGCGCCCGCCCGCCCGGCCCAGGGGCCACCGGCCGGCGCGGTGTTCACCACCGAGCCCGCGGCGGACGTCTTCGACGCGGTACGAGCGGCGCCGGCCCGCATCGACCTCAGCCCCGGCACACCCGACCTGGCCTCGTTCCCGCGTACCGCGTGGTCGCGCGCGGAACGCCGGGTGCTCGGCACGCATGCCGCCCCCGGCTTCGGGTACGGGGACCCGCGCGGCGCTCCGGAGCTGCGGCGCGCCGTCGCGAAGTGGCTGGCCCGCAACCGCGGCCTGTCGGTCGCCCCGGACGAGGTGCTGATCGTCTCCGGCACCGCGCAGACGCTCGGTCTGCTGGCCCAGGTGCTGGGCCGCCGGGGCGTTCGCGAGGTGGCGGTGGAGGACCCGGGGTCGCTCGGGGCCCGCCAGCACCTTCAGTACTGGGGAATGCGCACCCCGCCGGTGCCGGTCGACGCCGACGGCATCCGCGTCCGGGAACTGCGGGCCTCCGGTGCCCCCGCCGTCCTGGTGACACCGGCGCACCAGTTCCCGACCGGGGTGGTGCTCGGCGGAGCACGGCGCCGGGAGCTGATGCGGTGGGCGGCCGACGGCGACGGCCTGATCATCGAGGACGACTACGACGCCGAGCACCGCTACGACCGGCCGCCGGTCCCCGCGCTCCGCGCCATGCTGCCCGAGCACGTCTGCTACGCCGGAAGTGTCTCGAAGCTGCTGGCACCGGCGCTGCGGACCGGATGGGTCGTCGCACCCCCGGAACTGCACGGCGCGCTGGTGGAAGCCAAGCGGTTCACCGACCTCGGCAACGCCGTGCTGCCGCAACTGGTGCTGGCCGACCTGATGGAGAGCGGCGAGCTGGAACGCCGGCTGCGGCAGCTCCGCAAGCGGCACCGGGCGCGTCGTGACGCGATGATCCGGGCCATCGGCACGCACCTGCCGGGAGCGGCCGTGCAGGGCGCGGCGGCGGGCCTGCACCTGACGATCACCTTCGACGCGGACTTCGCCGACACGGACCTGGCGGCGGCCGCGCTCGCCCGGGGCGTCAAGGTGCAGCCGCTCTCCTGGCACCGGCAGAGCCCTGGGCAGCCGGGGCTGGTGCTGGGTTACGCCGCGAGCACAGCGACCGAGATCGCTGAGGGGGCCGCGGTCATCGGGAGTGTGCTGGAGTGAGCGCGGCGCGGGCGTTCGGTTCGCGCGGAGTGCGTCGGCCCGTAGCGCGCTACAGGGGGTTCGGGCGGGCGTGTCGGCACGTGGTCGCCGTGTCGGACCGGCGTGTCGCGCGCGTCGCGGGGGCCCGTCCGACACGCCGTGCGTGACACCCGTTGCGCAGCGAGGACGCGGGGTGGCGCGGCTGGGACCGTGAGGGTCCGGCGGACGAGCACGGTCCTGGGGGCCGCGCCGCTCTTGGAACGCCAGGCGGTACGGGGTGGAGGGCACCGTTCCGTAAGGAGACGCGCCGCCTGGCCATCACCCGTACGGACCCGGCCACGGTCAGCACGGGCCGACCGCGGTGCACACCAACTCCTCGGCCAGTGCCCGCAGTTCGCCTACCCGCAGGACCCGGCTCCCGAACCCGGGCAGCGGTACGTGCAGCTCCCGCGTCCAGTGCTCGGGGATCGCGTCGGCCCCATAGACCGCTCCGGCCAGGCCTCCGGTGACCGCGGCGACGGTGTCGGTGTCACCGCCCAGGTCGACGGCGGCCCGCAGCGCGTCCTCGTACGAGCCGGTGGTGCGCAGCGCCCAGACGGCGGAGCCGAGGCAGGGCCGGACCGCGCCGTTGAACCCGGCGGCCTGGTCCGGGTGCCAGTCGGGCGTCAGGACGGAGGCGTAGCGGGCGCGGTGGGCGGGATGGACGTGGGAGAGGGCGTCCGGCAGGGCGTCGAGCGGGTCGTCGCCTCGCAGGGCGGCGTGCAGCAACGCGTGGAACAGCGCCACTTCCTCCCCGGCCGCCGGGTCCCCGTGCGTCAGCGCGGACAGCCGGCGGGCGGCGTCCATGGACACCGCCCGGCCCGCCGCGGCGAAGTACACGGCGGCGGGCGTGGCGCGCATCAGCGAGCCGTTGCCCGCGGCGCGCCGGTTGACCTGGAAGTGCCGGGCGGTGGCCCGGCCCCACGGCTCGCCGTTGCCGAGCATGTCATCGGTCCGCAGACCGATGTCCTTCGGCTCGGCCAGGGCCCGGCGCTGGAACCTGCGGAAGACGTCCGGGAGGTCGAGTCCGCCGCGTTCCAGCAGCGACTCGGCGGTCAGTACCGCCATCTGCGTGTCGTCGGTGGCTTCGCCGGGGTCCCGGCCGCCGCCTCCGCACATGGTTCCCCGGCCGTCGGGGAAACGGTCCGTGTACGCGCCCGGCACGCCGAACTCGAAGGGCGCGCCGAGGGCGTCCCCGGCGGCCGAGCCGACCACGGCACCGACCGCCCGCTGCACGGATTCCACCACCGGCCCCCCGGAAGCACGTCAGGAAGCGGCAGACCGGGTGGTCTCCTGCTCGGCCTCGACCTGCTGGTTCCACTGCTGCTTGGACGCCTGCCAGCCGTCCTCGTCGTGGCCGTTGCGCCAGTAGCCGGAGATCGACAGGTCCTCGCGCGGCACCTCCCGCTCGACGCGCAGCAACTTGCGCAACTCCTTCACGAAGCCGGCCTCGCCGTGGACAAAAGCGTGCACCCGGCCCGCGGGGAAGTCCAGCGCGCGGACGGCCTCGACCAGCCGCTCGCCGACCGGCGCGGCACCGCGGTGCAGCCAGGTGATCTCGGCACCGGCCGGAGCCTCCAGCTTCTGCTCCTCCTCCGGGCCCGCGACCTCGATGAAGGCGTGGACGGGTACGTCCTCGGGGACCCGGGCCAGGGAGGCGGCGATGGCCGGCAGGGCGCTCTCGTCGCCGGCGAGCAGGTGCCAATCGGCGTCGGGATTCGGGGCGTACGCGCCGCCGGGGCCGAGGAGCAGGGCCTCGTCCCCCGGCCGGGCGTGCGCCGCCCACGGCCCGGCGAGGCCGGAGTCGCCGTGCACCACGAAGTCGACCGCCAGTTCCCGCGTGTCCGGGTCCCAGGTGCGCACGGTGTAGGTGCGGGTCCTGGGCCACTGGTCGCGGGGGAAGGCGGCGCGGATCTCGGCGATGTCCAGCGGCCGCGGGTAGTCCACGCCGGGTACCGGGAAGACCAGCTTGACGTAATGGTCGGTGTACTCGCCCGCCGAGAACTCCGCCAGGCCGTCACCGCCCAGCACCACCCGCACCATGTGCGGCGTGAGCTGCTCGGTGCGCAGTACCTGTGCGTGAATGAGCTTGGGCTTCTTGCGGGCCGGACGCTCTGCTGCCACGACGATCTCCCCTGCCACAGTCTTGTTAGGTTTACCTAACCTAACAGTTCAGGGGCGTAGCGTCGCCAGAAGCCGCTGCAAAGAACCGCCCAGCCCCCACTGGTCGGCGAGCGCTTCCAGCCGCTCCGGGTCGGCCGGCTCGCCGGGCAGCGCGGTGTCGACGTCCGGCACCGGCACGTCGGCGGCCACCCGTACGACCTTCGGCGCGACCTCGACGTACGGGCGGGCCTCGGTCAGCCGCTTGCGCTGCGAGGGGTGAGCTTGGACGCCGGGTCGTCGGCCGCGGCCATGATCCCCGCCAGATCGCCGTACTGGGCGAGCAGCTTGGCGGCGGTCTTCTCGCCGATGCCCGGTACGCCCGGCAGACCGTCGCTGGGGTCGCCGCGCAGCAGCGCCAGATCGGCGTACCCGCTGCCGTCCACGCCGTACTTCTCCCGCAGCAGGGCCTCGTCGGTCATCTGGAGGGTGCCGACGCCCTTGAGCGGATACAGGATGCGGACGCCGCGCGCGTCGTCGGCCAGCTGGAACAGGTCGCGGTCGCCGGTGACGATGTCGACCGGCCCGGTGGCGCGGGCGGTGAGCGTGCCGATGATGTCGTCCGCCTCGTACCCGGCGGCGCCGACCCGGGCGATGCCCAGTGCGTCGAGCACCTCCTCGATCACCGGGACCTGCGGGGAGAGGGTGTCCGGAATCTCCTCGGCGTCCGGCTCGGGGAGCCGGCCGGGGCCTCCTCGGCGACGCGGTGCGCCTTGTACGAGGGGATGAGATCGACCCGCCACTGGGGGCGCCAGTCGAAGTCCATGCAGGCCACCAGGTCGTCGGGCTGGTGGTCCTGGACGAGCCGGGCGATGAAGTCCAGCAGTCCGCGCACCGCGTTGACCGGCGTGCCGTCCGGAGCCCGGACCGACTCCGGCACGCCGAAATAGGCCCGGAAGTAGAGGGAGGCGGTGTCGAGGAGCATCAGGCGTCGAGTCACACCCCGATGATGCCGTACCCCCGGCGGCGCGGCCGGGCGGTGCCGCGGAGGCGGGGCGGGCGGATGTGTGAACTGGGTCACCAATGTGTTTGTCATTTTCAAAAGGGGGCAGGCGCGCGGCCGGAGCGGAGCCGGTGGATTTTCAACATTTCCACCGGTTAACGGCGGGCCCGACCCGTACCGCGCCACGACCTGCCGACGGGGGAGGTGGGTCGTACCCAGTCAATTCGAGAGGTGTATGTGGCCAGGCTGCAAGCCGAGCACGTGTACAAAGTGTTCGGGAGACGACCCGAGGACGCCGTACGACGGCTCGAAGACGGTGCGAGCCGCGAGGAGCTACGGGCCGACGGAACGACCGCCGCGGTGATCGACGCGTCGTTCTCCGTGGACGAGGGCCAGATCTTCGTCGTCATGGGTCTGTCCGGATCCGGTAAGTCCACTCTGCTGCGGACCCTCAACGGGCTGCTGGAGCCGACCGCCGGAAGCGTCCGGTTCGACGGTCAGGACCTGACCTCGCTCAGCGACAAGGAACTGCGCAAGGTCCGCTCCGAGAAGATCTCCATGGTCTTCCAGCACTTCGCGCTCTTCCCGCACCGCAGTGTGCTGGAGAACGCCGCGTACGGGCTGGAGGTCCAGGGCGTACCGCGGGCCGAACGCGACAAGCGCGCCACCGAGGCGCTGCACCTCGCGGGCCTCGAAGGCTGGGAGAAGTCCTGGCCCGACGAGCTGTCCGGCGGCATGCAGCAGCGGGTGGGCCTGGCCCGCGCGCTGGCCACCGACGCCGACCTGCTGCTGATGGACGAGTCCTTCAGCGCGCTGGACCCGCTGATCCGCCGCGACATGCAGGACCAGCTCCTGGAGCTCCAGAAGACGCTGAAGAAGACCATCGTCTTCATCACCCACGACCTGAACGAGGCCATGCGCCTCGGCGACCGGATCGCCGTGATGCGCGACGGCCGCATCGTGCAGACCGGCAGCGCCGAGGACATCCTCCTGCGGCCCGCCAACGACTACGTGGCCTCCTTCATCCAGGACGTCGACCGCTCCCGGGTGCTCACCGCCGGAGCCATCATGGTCGACGCCGGCGAGGTGCTGGGCAGCACGGCGGACGACGGCGAGACGATCCGTACGGCCGAGGACTTCCTCGCCGCCACCCCCGCCACCGTCCACCTGGACACCCCGGTCGCGGAGCTGTTCGGCCCCTGCTCGGCCGGGACCGTACCGGTCGCCGTCGTCGACGCGGACGGCGAGCTGGCCGGCGCGGTGCCGGTGCGGCGGCTGCTGTCCGTCCTCGCCGAGGGCGGGCAGGCGGGCGGGACCGCCGGGCAGGCGGACGCCACGGACACGGAAGCCACGGACACGGAAGCCGCTCAGGCCCGTACCGAGGCCCGGGCCCCCGAAGACGCCACCCCCGAAGACGCCGCCCCCACCGGCGGCAAGAAGGCGGAGCCCGTGGGCGGGAAAGCCGACGCCGGCGGCAAGAAGACGGCCGCCGACCGCGAGGACACGGCCGCCGACGGCAAGGCGGACGTCCAGCCCGACGGCAAACCTGACGGCATGACGGGCGGCAGGCCCGAGGGCAAGGTGATCGCCGGTGCCTAGGATCGACGTCGGCTCCTGGGCCAACACCTGTGTCGAATGGCTTCGCAACCACCTCACGTGGTTCTTCGACTTCGTCTCGCACGTCCTCACGGACATGTACAACGGCATCGAGACGGTGCTCTCCGCACCGCAGCCGTTCCTGCTGATGGGCATCTTCGCGGTGCTCGCCTGGTGGCTGCGCGGCCTGCCGGCCGCCGTCCTCACCTTCGCCGGCTTCGCGCTGATCGACTCGATCGAGCAGTGGCAGGCCACCATGCAGTCCCTGTCGCTGGTGCTGGTCGCCTGCATCATCACCATCGTCGTCGCGGTGCCGCTCGGCATCTGGGCGGCCCGCAACCGCGCCGTCGGCGGCGCGCTGCGCCCGGTCCTGGACCTGATGCAGACGATGCCCGCGATGGTCTACCTGATCCCCGGCATCCTCTTCTTCGGCATCGGCGTGATGCCCGGCATGGTGGCGACCATCATCTTCTCGATGCCGCCCGCCGTCCGGATGACCGAGCTGGGCATCCGCCAGGTCGACGGTGAACTGGTCGAGGCGGCCGAGGCGTTCGGCACCCACCCGCGCCGCACCCTCTTCCGGGTGCAGCTGCCGCTGGCGCTGCCCACGATCATGGCCGGTATCAACCAGGTCATCATGCTGGCGCTGTCCATGGTCGTCATCGCCGGCATGGTCGGCGCGGAGGGCCTGGGCTCCTCGGTCTACAACGCGGTCAGCTCCGTGAACGTGGCCCTCGGCTTCGAGGCCGGTCTCGCCGTCGTCATCCTCGCCATGTACCTGGACCGGATGACCGGCGCCCTCAACGAGCGGGTCTCGCCGCTGGGCCGCCGCGCGCTGGCCAAGGCGCAGGCCGCGCTGGGCGGCGCGAAGTTCCTGTACTGGAAGCCCGCCACCTCCGTCGCGATGGTCGGCGTGGTCGTGCTCGCGCTGGTCGCGGGCGGTCTGAACGTCTTCGGCAAGGAAGGCGGGAAGACCGACGGCGGCGGCCGCCCGATCACCCTCGGGTACGTCAACTGGGACGAGGGCAAGGCCACCACGTACCTGTGGAAGGAAATCCTCGAACAGCGCGGCTTCAAGCCGAAGGCGCAGGCGCTGGAGGCCGGCGCGCTGTTCACCGGGCAGGCCCGCGGCGACATCGACGTGCAGACCAACGCCTGGCTGCCCACCACGCACGCCGAGTACTACAAGAAGTACCAGGACAAGCTGGAGGACCTGGGCGCCTGGTACGACAAGACCTCGCTGGAGATCGCGGTCCCGTCGTACATGAAGGACGTCAAGACGTTCGACGACCTCAAGGGCAGGGCGGGGGAGTTCGGCGGCAAGATCACCGGCATCGAGCCGGGCGCCGGCGAGATGAAGATCCTCAAGGACAAGGTCCTGGGGGCCTACGGCCTGGAGGACGAGTACAAGGTCGCCGAGTCCAGCACCGCGTCCATGCTGACCGAGCTGGACCGCGCGTACGCGGCGAAGAAGCCGATCGCCGTCACGCTGTGGTCGCCGCACTGGGCGTACGACAAGTACGGCCTGACCAAGCTGGAGGACCCCAAGGGCGCCTTCGGCTCCGGTGACAGCCTGCACCTGCTGGGCCGCAAGGGCTTCGCCCAGGACGAGCCCGAGGTCGCCAAGTGGATGAAGAACTTCCACCTGGACGAGAAGCAGCTCACCAGCCTGGAGAACGAGGTCAAGAGCGCCGGCGAGGGCCACGAGCAGGACGGCGTGCGCGACTGGCTGAAGAAGAACCCGGGCCTGGTCGACAGGTTCGCCCCGTCGGCGAACGCCACGTACACCAAGGGCAAGGACGCCGGCGCGGCCCCGAACATCGGCTACCCGGCGTGGGACGAGGGCATCGCCACCACGTACCTGTGGAAGAACGTCCTGGAGAAGCGCGGCTACCAGCCGAAGATCCGCAACCTGGACGTCGGCCCGATGTGGACCGGTCTGTCCAGCGGGCAGATCGACGTCGAGTTCGACGCCTGGCTGCCGGTCGCGCAGAAGCAGTACTGGGACCAGTACAAGGACGATCTCGTCGACGTCGGCGCGTGGTACGACAAGACGTCGCTGGAGATCGCGGTGCCGTCCTACGTCAAGGACGTCAAGACGCTGGACGACCTGCGCGAGCACCAGGACGAGTTCAAGGGCAAGATCATCGGCATCGAGCCGGGCACCGGTGAGATGAAGCGCCTCAAGGACACCGTCGCGCCCGCGTACGGCCTGGAGGACTTCCAGGTCACCGAGGCCGGCACCAGCTCCATGCTGGCCGAGCTGGACCGTGCCTACGCCAAGAAGGAGCCGATCGCGGTCGTGCTCTGGTCGCCGCACTGGGCGTACAGCAAGTACGACCTGACCAAGCTCGCCGACCCGAAGCACACCTGGGGCGACAACAACCAGATCAAGTCGCTGGGCCACAAGAGCTTCCCGGAGAAGTTCCCGGAGTTCAACGGCTGGCTGAAGAACTGGAAGATGTCGCCCGAGGAGCTGGGCAGCCTGGAGAAGGAGATCCAGGACGCCGGCAAGGGCCACGAGAACGACGGTGTCGAGAAGTGGATCGACGCCCACCCGGGCATCGTCGACAAGATGGCGCCGGTGAAGTGAGGCGCTGAACGCACCATACGGGCCCCGCCCCCGGCAGTACGCCGGGGGCGGGGTTTCGTCTGTACGGCCCGCTCGTCCGCCATGCCGCGTACGGTGGGATGATGACGACCGGTCAGCACCGCGCCCCGCGCGTGGTCTCCCTCGTGCCCTCGCTCACCGAGGCCGTGGCCGCCACCGCGCCCGACCTCCTGGTCGGCGCCACCGACTGGTGCAGTCACCCCGCCGGGCTGGACGTGCCGCGCGTCGGCGGCACCAAGAACCCGGACGCCGCCCGGATCGCCGCCCTCGCGCCCGGCCTCGTCCTGGCCAACGAGGAGGAGAACCGCGCGCCCGACCTCGCCGCGCTGCGGGCCGCCGGGCTGGACGTCCTGGTCACCGAGATCCGGGACCTGGATGAGGCGCTGCGCGAACTGGAACGGGTCCTGGTGCGCGGCTGCCGGCTGCCCAGGCCCGGCTGGCTGGACGACGCGGCGGACGCCTGGCGGGACGTACGGGCCGAGGCGGCGGGCGCGCGCGGCGCGGTCGTGCCGATCTGGCGGCGGCCCTGGATGGTGCTGGGCCGGGACACCTTCGCGGGGGACCTGCTCGCCCGGCTCGGTGTACGGAACCTCTACGCGGACCACGCCGAACGGTATCCGCGCGTCCCGGTCGAGGAGCTGAACGCGCGCGGCGCCGACCTGGTGGTGCTCCCGGACGAGCCGTACCGCTTCACGGCGGACGACGGCCCCGAGGCGTTCCCGGGGCTGCCGTCCGCGCTGGTCAGCGGGCGTCATCTGACGTGGTACGGGCCGTCGTTGGCAGAGGCGCCGGCGGTGCTCAGGGCCGCGCTGGAAGCGGCTCGCTGAGGGGCGCCGTCCCGGGTGCCGCCTCCGGTGCCGGCACCGGGGACATCTCCGGCGCCGTCGCCGGCTTCTCCGGCGGCGGTACGAGAAGCCGGCCGCGCGCCAGCCCCAGCGCGGTACGGGTCCCGGCCACCAGCCACGCCGCCACCAGTACGGCGAACAGTCCCACCGCGAGCCAGCCGAAGGCCGCGAGCCCGGTGTGCCGCGCCAGGCCCGCCGCGCCCGTCACGCACGTACCGACCGGGAAGGTGAACGCCCACCAGGTCATCGAGAACGTCATCCCGGCCCGGAAGGCCCGGACGACCAGGGCCGTCGCCAGCGCCAGCCACAGCAGCGCGAAGCCGGTGACCGGCACGCCGTACAGGAGCGCGAAGCCGCTCATCGCCCGCGCGTACCCGGCGCCGACCGCCCCCGGCGCGGCGTCCGCGAGGTTGTTGACCGCGGTCGTGGACTGGCCGAGCGGCCCGAGGACGAGGAACAGGGTCGGGCTCAGCGCGAGCGGCAGCGGGCCGTGGTGGATCAGCCGGGCCAGGACCAGCGGCAGTACCAGCAGGGTGGCCAGCAGCGACATGCCGAACATCGCGTAGCAGGCGAGCAGCATCGCCTCCTGCCACTGCCCGGCCGGCAGGTGCGGCACCAGGCCCGGACCGAGCGCCGCCGAGACCATCGGCGCGACCAGCGGCAGGATCCACACGGGGGAGGCGGTACCGGGCTCGATCCGGTGCCGGGCCACCATCAGGTACGGCACCGCCGCGGCCGCCGCGAGGCCCACCGCCGTACCGGCGCACCACAGGACCGCGTCGGCGGCGACGGCGGCCCGCTCGCCGAGCACGTCCGGGCCGACGGCGAGCGTCCCGCCGCCGACCGCCAGCAGGGCCATCGCCAGGCAGCCGTAGAACGGCGCCACCGCCGGGTCGAGGAGGTGGCGCCGCGCCTGGTCGGCGTGGCGGAGCCAGTGGACGGTACGGGCGGCCAGCAGGGCCGTCAGCAGGACGCCGGACAGGGCCCAGACCACGACGTACGCACCGCGCAGGCCGGGGGAGCGCAGCGGCAGGGTCGCGCCGGCGTTGGCGACGATGGCGGTGCCCATGACGGCGGCATACCAGTTGGGACCGAGGTGACACAGGGCCGGGGAAGTGGCGCGGGAACGGGCGGGGGGACGGGGGCCGGTGCGGGCGGAGGGCCGCGTCAGGGTTGCCATGTCTTCCAGGGTCGGCCCGCGCCCCGCCTTCCACCAGGGACCTCGCCCCTATGAGCCCATAAGGTGGGGTTATGGGTTCAGGAAATGCAGGACAGTCGGCGGCGGACCCGGTGGTTCCGCTCGCGCATCGGGTACCGGACCTCGGCGCGCTGGAGCTGCTGCTCGCCGTCGCCCGGCTCGGCAGCCTCGGGCGGGCGGCCCGCGAGCGGGGCATCAGCCAGCCCGCCGCCAGCAGCCGTCTGCGCTCGATGGAGCAGCAGCTGGGTGTCGCCCTCGTCGAGCGCTCACCGCGCGGCTCGCGCCTGACGGACGCGGGCGCCCTGGTCACGGACTGGGCCCGGCAGGTGGTGGAGGCCGCCGAGGCGTTCGACGCGGGCGCGCAGGCGCTGCGCGGGCGGCGGGACTCGCGGCTGCGGGTCGCCGCCAGTATGACGATCGCCGAGTATCTGCTGCCCGGCTGGCTCATCGCGCTGCGCACACAGCGTCCGGACACCGCGGTCTCCCTGCTGGCCGGGAACTCCGCCGCCGTCGCCGAGCGGCTCCTCGCGGGCGAGGCCGACCTCGGGTTCGTGGAGGGGCTCGACGTGCCCGCCGGGCTGGACGGTGCGGTCATCGGCCATGACCGTCTGGTGGTGGTCGCCGCGCCCGCCCACCCGTGGGCCCGGCGCCGCAGGGAGCTGACGGCGGCCGAACTGGCCGCGGCCCCGCTGATCCTGCGCGAGCGCGGTTCCGGTACCCGCCAGGTCCTGGACGCGGCACTGGCCGGGCACGGCGGGCTCGCCGCGCCGCTGCTGGAGCTGGCCTCCACGACGGCGGTCAAGGCCGCCGCGGTGAGCGGCGCCGGGCCGTCGGTGCTGAGCGAACTGGCCGTGGGGGAGGAGCTGGCGGCGCGGCGGCTGGTCGAGGTGCCGGTGCTGGGCACGCGCTTCGGCCGCGATCTGCGGGCGGTCTGGCCCGCCGGGCAGCGGCCCGCGGGCCCGGCCCGACACCTGCTGGGGCTGACCCGCGCCCTGCCGTGACCGGGACCGCGACCGGCCGGGACCGGGTCAGCGGTCGGCCTGGTACGCCCCGTCCGCGCCGGTGACGCTCCGGCCGTCGGGCGCGGTGTAGGTGAGGGTGCGGTCGCCGCGGATCTGGAAGACGTTGGTGGGACGCTGACGGTTCCGCGGGTTGCAGACCGACACCGGGACGGTGAAGACGGTCCGGTAGCGCGCCCCGTCGGCCGTGGTCACCCGTGTCGCGAAGGTGACCACCCCTTCTTGGCGGGGTGGCTGCCGTTCGGCGCCTCGTGGAACCAGAACCCGTCCGCGGTCGACGAGGAGTCCGTCGGCTCGACCGTGACCGAGTTGTCCGCGTTGAACCGCACGGTCCGTACCTTCGTGCCGTCCTGGGTGTACGGCTTGGACAGCTCGAACCGCGCTCTGCCGCCCTCCTGAGGGGCCTGGATGTAGTCGTTCGCGCTGCCGCCGCACTGGCCGGGGGCGGCCACGGCGGATCCGGGCTGGGTGAGGAGGGTGAGGGCCAGGGCGGCGGACAGCCCCAGGGCGGCGGACTTCAGGTGGCGTCGGTGGTGTCGGTACGTCATGGCGAAACCCACTTCCGTCGGAAGGACAGCACGCGGCCGGGCTCCGCCGAAAAGGCCGAGCCCCCGGCGTTGACGCAGGTCACCGCCGGTACAGCGAGCGTATCCAGGCTCCGGGGGAGATGGCATCGCTGAATCGGATGGGTTTGCCGCCGCAATTTGCAGCGAAGGGAGCGTGGGTCCGGGCCCTCAGGAACCGCCCGCCGCCCGCACCAGCGCGTCCATCACCCGGGTGTCGTCCCCGGCCTCCGGATGCCACTGCACGGACAGGACGAAGTGCTCGGCGCCGGGCAGTTCCAGGGCCTCGACCGTGCCGTCCGCCGCGTGGGCGGACGGGCGCAGGCCGCTGCCGAGCCGGTCCACGGCCTGGTGGTGGTACGTCGGCACGGACACCGCCTCGGGCAGGATCCCGCCGAGCAGCGTGCCCGGTTCCGGCTTGACCTCGTGGCGGCCGAAGATGCCGACCGGGCCCGCGTGCCCGTCGAGGTGCTGCACGAGGGTGCCGCCGAGGGCGACGTTCAGCAGTTGCAGGCCCCGGCAGACGCCGAGCAGCGGCACGCGTGCCTCCAGCGCCGCGTCGATCAGCGCCAGCTCCCAGACGTCCCGGTCGCGGGCCGGCGGGCCGGTGCGCGGGTCGGCGTCGGCCCCGTACCGTACGGGTTCCACGTCCGGGCCGCCCGCGATCACCAGGCCGTCCAGCCGGGCGACGGCCGCGGCCGCGGTGCCCGGGTCGCCGGGCGGCAGCAGCGCGGCAAGACCGCCGCAGCGCTGGACGAGCCGGTGGTAGCCGGCCGGGAGCACGGCGGCCGGCAATGCCCAGACGCCCCAGCGGGCGTCGTCGGCGACGTAGGTGGTGACACCGATGAGGGGCGGGGTAGTGGGCACTGGTCCTCCGGAGGATGCGGTGGCGGACGTCGAGGTGACGGTCCGGCGGGCTGCCGGTCAGTCGCGATCCAGTTCGGCCTCGGCCGCCGCGAGCGCCGCGAACTCCTCCTCCGGGGCCGCCGCGACCAGCCGGTGCCGGGAGTAGAACGCGAAGTACGCCAGGGCGACCCCGTACACGCCGAGGGCCATGAAGGCGGCCTCTTTGTCGACGAGGAACGTCGCCACCAGCGCGGCGCAGGCCAGGACGAAGGCGACGGACGAGGTGAGGGTGCCGCCGGGGGTGCGGTACGGGCGGGGCAGCCGCGGCTCGCGGCGGCGCAGCACGATGTGCGAGAGCGACATCAGGGCGTAGGAGATGGTGGCGCCGAAGACGGCGATGTTGAGCATCCGGGCGCCGTCGCCGGTCGCGGCGGCCAGCGCGAAGCCCAGCGCGCCGGGCACCAGCAGCGCCAGGTACGGGGCCTTGCGGCGGCTGGTGAGGGACAGGAAGCGGGGCAGGTAGCCGGCCCGGGAGAGGGCGAAGAGCTGCCGGGACCCGGCGAAGATGAGGGAGAAGAAGGACGCCACCAGGCCCGCCAGGCCCGCGTAGTTGACGATGCGGGAGACGGTGGTGGGCTCGCCGTGCGGCTGGAGCGCCTGCACCAGCGGGTCGCCCACCGACTGGACGGCGGCGGAACCCCGTGCGCCGGTCGCGGCGACGAAGGTGACCAGCGCGAGCAGCAGCAGGATGCCCATCGCGGCGGCCATCGCCTTCGGCAGCGTACGGGCCGGGTCCTTGGTCTCCTCGGCGGCCAGCGGCACGCCCTCGACGCCCAGGAAGAACCACATGCCGAACGGGAACGCCGCCCAGATGCCGAGAATGCCGAACGGCAGCCACGAACTCGCGCCGAACGCACCGGAGTCGACCGGGATGTCGTCCAGCGCGCCGACGTGGAAGTCGCTGAACGCGCCGACCGCGAAGACGACGACCGCGGCGACCGCGACGGCGGTGACGACCAGGCTGAAGCGCAGGGCCTCGCCCACGCCCCACAGGTGGATGCCGATGAAGACCACGAAGCAGGCGAGGTACACGGGCCAGCTGGAGGTCAGGCCGAACAGGCCGAGGGATTCGACGTAGTCGCCGATGAAGAGGGAGATCGCGGCGGGCGCGAGCACGTACTCGATGAGGATGGCCGTGCCGGTCAGGAAGCCGCCCCAGGTGCCCAGCGCGCGCCGCGCGAAGCCGTAACCGCCGCCCGCCGTCGGCAGGACGGAGGCCAGTTCGGCGAGTGCGAAGACGAGACAGGTGTACATCAGGCCCATCAGGACCGCGGCGATGGCCAGCCCGCCGAAGCCGCCCTGCGCCAGGCCGTTGTTCCAGCCGGAGAAGTCGCCGGAGACGACGTACGCGACGCCCAGGCCGGTGAGCAGGAGCGGGCCCGCGCTGCCGCGCCGCAGGGTGCGCTTTCGGAGGTAGGCGTCCTGGGGCGCGGAGCCGCCGGGTGAGGTGGCCGCGGGCGGTGCGGTACGGGGGTCCGTGCTGTCGGCCATGAGCCGCTCCTGCCTCGCCGAGGGGTGAGTGAGGGGGAAGTGCAGTAATGGTTTAGCCACGTACCTTTGCGTCGTGGTGCGGCCGAGCGCAAGCCCCCTGCGTAAAAGACTGGTTACGCCGGCGGGCCCGTCAAGAACCCCCGCAGCAGCGCCGCCGTCCCCGCGCAGTGTTCGCGCATCACCTCCCGCGCGCCGTCCGCGTCACCCTCCAGTACCGCCTCGACCAGCGCGGTGTGCTGCGCCTGGGAGTGCTCCAGGTTGCGTACCAGCAGCGGGATGCAGTCGAGCAGTTCGTTCACGCCGGCCCGCACCGCGGCGTACTGCGCCGCCAGCGACGGCGAACCGGCCAGCTCGGCCAGCGTCAGGTGCAGCAGCGTGTCGCGCCGCCGGTAGTCCGCGAGCGGCGCGTCGTGGGTGGCCGCCAGCGCCTCCCGCAGCCGCCGCGCCTGCGCGTCGTCCAGGCCGTGCGCGGCGCACAGTCCGGCGGCGCCCACCTCCAGCACCTCGCGGAACCGCAGCGCGTCCTCGACGTCCACCTTCTCGACGCGGCGCCGCAGCTCGTCCTCGCCCGCCGTCTCCGGGCGCGGCCGGACGAACGTACCGCCGTAGCGGCCGCGCCGGCTCTCCACCAGCCCCTCGTCCTGGAGCACCTTGAGGACCTCGCGCAGCGTCACCCGGCTGATGTGCAGCCGCTCCGCCAACTCCCGTTCGGCGGGCAGGCGTTCACCGCCCTGGACCAGGCCCAGCCGGACGATCTGGAGTATCTGCTCCAGCGCCTCCTCGAACCCGTTGCCCGCCCGCACCGGGCGCAGTACGGGCGCCAGCCGGTCCGCCGGGCGCCTCGCCGGACCGCTCTGCGCGGAGCCCGCCACGCCGTTGTCCGCACCGTCCACCGGAACCCCTTCCCAACCAATGGTTCGTGGGCCTACCTTATGACCTCCGGATGCAGCGACAGGAGGCACCACCGTGGCAGACCGCACGCCCCCGCTCGCCGTCGAGGAGCTGACCAGGCTCGTCGACGCCGGGGAGATCGACACCGTCGTCCTGGCCTTCACCGACATGCAGGGCAGGCTCACCGGCAAGCGGTTCGCGGCCCGCCACTTCCTCGACGAGGTGCTGGAGCACGGCACCGAGGGCTGCAACTACCTCCTCGCCGTGGACGTGGACGTCAACACCGTCCAGGGCTACGCGATGTCCTCCTGGGAGCACGGCTACGGCGACTTCGCCATGCACGGCGACACCGCCACCCTGCGCCGCACCCCGTGGAACCCCGGCACCGCCCTGCTCACCGCCGACCTCGCCTGGCACGACGGCTCGCCGGTCGCCGCCTCCCCGCGGCAGATCCTGCGCCGCCAGCTCGACCGGCTCGCCGAGCGCGGCTGGAGCGCCTACGCGGGCACCGAGCTGGAGTTCATCGTCTTCCGCGACACCTACGAGGACGCCTGGAACCGCGGCTACCGCGGCATGACCCCCGCCAACCAGTACAACACCGACTACTCCGTCCTCGGCACCGGCCGTGTCGAACCCCTGCTGCGCCGCATCCGCAACGAGATGGGCGCCGCCGGGATGACCGTGGAGTCCGCCAAGGGCGAGTGCAACCTCGGCCAGCACGAGATCGCCTTCCGCTACGACGAGGCGCTGACCACCTGCGACCAGCACTCCGTCTACAAGACCGGCGCCAAGGAGATCGCCGCCCAGGAGGGCATGGCGCTGACCTTCATGGCCAAGTACGACGAGCGCGAGGGCAACAGCTGCCACATCCACCTCTCGCTGCGCGACGAGGCCGGGCAGCCCGTGATGGCCGACGACTCGGGCCCGTACGGCATGTCGACGGTCATGCGGCACTTCCTGGCAGGACAGCTCGCCGCGCTGCGCGACTTCACCCTCTTCTACGCACCCAACATCAACTCCTACAAGCGCTTCCGGCCCGGCTCCTTCGCCCCCACAGCTGTCGCCTGGGGCCCGGACAACCGCACCTGCGCACTGCGCGTCATCGGCCACGGGCACGGCCACCGCCTGGAGAACCGCCTGCCCGGCGGCGACGTCAACCCGTACCTCGCCGTCGCCGCCATGGTCGCCGCAGGTCTGTACGGGATCGAGCACGAGCTGGAGCTGCCAGAGGCGTGCACCGGCAACGCCTACACCGGCGACGCCGCGCACGTGCCCGCCACTCTGCGCGAGGCCGCCGCCCTGTGGGAGTCCAGCCCCATCGCCCGCGAAGCGTTCGGCGACGAGGTCGTCGAGCACTACCTCCACATGGCCCGCGTCGAACAGGACGCGTACGACGCCGCCGTAACGGACTGGGAGCGCTTCCGCTCCTTCGAGCGCATGTAAGGAAAGCTGCGACGTGTTGCAAGAGCTGCGCATCATCAACCCGGCGACCGAGGAACTGGAAGCCGTCGTCCCCGTCACCACCCCCGCCGAGGTGGACGAGGCGGTCCGGCGGGCCGCCACGGCGCAGGAGAAGTGGGCCGCGCTGCCGCCCGGCGACCGGGCCCGCCTCCTGCGGCGGTTCGCCGGGGTCGTCGAGGAGAACAGCGAGGCGCTGGCCAGGCTGGAGCTGGCCGAGGCCGGCCACCCCTGGGCAACGCCCGGTGGGAGGCGAACAACGTCGTCGACCTGCTGCACTACGCCGCCGGGGGAGTGGAGCGGCTGACCGGCAGCCAGATCCCCGTCGCCGGCGGCCTGAACATCACCGTCCAGGAGCCGCTCGGCGTCGTCGCCGTCATCGCGCCCTGGAACTTCCCGATGCCGATCGCCGCCTGGGGCTCGGCCCCCGCGCTCGCCGCCGGCAACGCCGTCCTCCTCAAGCCCGCCGAGACCACCCCGCTCACCGCTTTGCGCCTCGCCGAGTACGCGCTGGAGGCGGGCCTGCCCGAGGGCCTGTTCCAGGTCCTGCCGGGCGAGGGCGCGGTCACCGGCGACGCCCTGGTGGAACACCCCGGCGTCGCCAAGGTCGTCTTCACCGGCTCCACCACCACCGGCCGCCACATCGCCGCCAAGTGCGCCGCGCGGACCAAGCGCCTGACCCTCGAACTCGGCGGCAAGAGCCCCAACATCGTCTTCGCCGACGCCGACCTCGAACGGGCCGCGGCCGCCGCCCCCGGCTCCTTCCTCGACAACACCGGCCAGGACTGCTGCGCCCGCAGCCGCATCCTGGTCCAGCGCTCGGTCTACGACCGCTTCATGGAGCTGCTGGAGCCCGCCGTGAAGGCGTTCGTCGCGGGCGACCCCGCCGACCCCGCGACACAGATGGGTCCGCTGATCTCCGCCGCCCAGCGCGAGCGCGTACGGTCGTACGTCTCCGAGGACGCGCCCGCCGCCATCCGCGGCGAGGCCCCCAAGGGCAAGGGCTTCTGGTACCCGGCCACCGTCCTGGAGGGCAGGCCGGACGACCGTACCGCCGTCGAGGAGATCTTCGGCCCGGTCGCCGTCGCGATCCCCTTCGAGGACGAGGCCGACGCCGTACGGCTCGCCAACGCCACCGACTACGGCCTCTCCGGCTCCATCTGGACCCGCGACGTCGGCCGCGCCCTGCGGGTGTCCGGCGCGGTCGCCGCCGGGAACCTCTCCGTCAACTCGCACAGCAGCGTCCGCTACTGGACCCCGTTCGGCGGCTACAAGCAGTCCGGCCTCGGCCGGGAACTGGGCCCCGGCGCGCTCGCCGCCTTCACCGAGACCAAGAACATCTTCATCAGCACCGAGGAGCAGCAGTGACCGACCAGACCACCGCGGCCGCCGACGGCAGCGCGACCCCCGTGTGCCGTCGCCTCGCCGGCCGTACCGCCGTCATCACCGGCGCCGGCAGCGGCATCGGCCTGGCCACCGCCCGCCGCCTGGCCTCCGAGGGCGCGAACGTGGTCTGCGCCGACATCGACGAGAAGGCCGGCAAGGCCGCCGCCGAGGAGGTCGGCGGCACCTTCGTCCAGGTCGACGTGACCGACTCCGACCAGGTCGAGGCGCTGTTCAAGGCGGCGTACGACACGTACGGCTCGGTGGACGTGGCGTTCAACAACGCCGGCATCTCGCCCGCCGACGACGACTCGATCCTCACCACCGGGCTGGACGCCTGGAAGCGCGTCCAGGAGGTCAACCTCACCTCCGTCTACCTGTGCTGCAAGCACGCGCTGCCCTACATGCAGCGCCAGGGCAAGGGCTCGATCATCAACACGGCGTCCTTCGTGGCCGTGATGGGCGCCGCCACCTCGCAGATCAGCTACACCGCGTCCAAGGGCGGCGTGCTGTCGATGTCCCGCGAGCTGGGCGTGCAGTTCGCCCGCGAGGGCATCCGGGTGAACGCGCTGTGCCCGGGGCCGGTGAACACGCCGCTGCTGAAGGAACTGTTCGCCAAGGACCCGGAGCGCGCCGCGCGCCGCCTGGTGCACGTCCCGGTCGGCCGGTTCGCCGAGCCGGAGGAGATCGCGGCCGCGGTCGCCTTCCTCGCCAGCGACGACGCCTCCTTCGTGAACGCCGCGGAGTTCCTGGTGGACGGCGGAATCGCAGGGGCGTACGTCACACCCGTGTAGGCCGCAGCCTTCTTCGCGGATACAGTCCGAAGATCACCACCGGGACCGGCGCCCCGGCGCGCCGGCCCCGGTGTGCTTTTGCCCGCAGGAACGTCACTGCCGACATTCCGCCCCAACCACCGGAGAACCATGCGCACCAGACACGCCCTCGCCCTGGGACTCGCCGCCGCCGCGACCGTCACCACCCTCGCGGCCACCGGCCCCGCGGTCGCCGCGCCCGCACACCCCGCGAAGGCCCCGGAGCGTACGAGCTGTCCGCAGCTCTCCAAGAACATCACGTGGTACGGCAACAACCGCGCCAAGATCCAGCGCATGATCGACGAGCGCGGCATCTGCTCCCACCCGAAGCCGGGCCCCGAGGGCCGCCCCGTCGCCGCCTTCGACTGGGACAACACCGTCGTCAAGAACGACATCACCGACGCCACGCTCGCCTGGTCCCTGAAGCACGACAAGATCCTGCGCCCCAAGAGCTGGAAGGCCACCAGCCCCTGGATGACCAAGGCCGCCGACCGCGCCCTGACCAAGGCGTGCGGCACCTCCGTGCCCGCCGGCCGCCCGCTGCGCACCTCGAAGAACGCCGCCTGCGCCGACGAGATCATGGAGATCCGCGGCACCGCCCGCACCATGGACGGCAAGGCCGCCTTCGCGGGCGAGTGGAACCACCGCCGCACCAAGCCCGAGTACGCCTGGGTCCCGCAGCTGTTCGCCGGCCTGACCCCGGCCCAGCTCACCTCGTACACCCGGCAGGCCCGCGCCGAGGCCCTCGCCGCGCCCGTCGGCGCCAAGCAGACCGTCGGCACCCACCAGCTGGCCGGCTACATCCGCTACTACGACCAGCAGAAGGACCTGATCCGCACCCTCAAGGCGGCCGGGTTCGAGGTCTACATCGTCTCCGCCTCCTCGGAGACCGTCGCCGAGGCGTGGTCCGGCGGCGTGGGCGTCGACCGCGCGCACACCATCGGCGTCCGCAGCCTGATGAAGAACGGCCGGTTCACCACCGGCATCCGCGGCTGCGGCGACGTCAAGGACGGCCACGGTGAGGTGCTGCCGTACATGGACGGCAAGCGCTGCCTGATCAACCAGGAGATCTTCAAGATCAAGGGCGCCGAGGCGTGGCGGTTCCAGGACCCCGCGCACCGCATCGCGCTCGGCGGCGGCGACGCCAACACCGACGTCACCTTCGTCAACGACGCGACCGGCATTCACCTGGCCATCAACCGCAACCAGCCGGAACTGATGTGCCGCGGCTACGACAACGCCGACGGCCGCTGGGTGGTCAACCCGATGTTCATCGAGCCGCTGCCCCATAAGTCCGACACGTACCCCTGTGCCACCAAGGGCTACACCAACACCGACGGCGGCCTCGGCGCGGTCCGCCGCCCCGACGGCACGGTGGTCCCCGACCAGAAGGACCGCATCCACGCCTGACCCGGCACACGAGGAGGGCCGCCCCGCCTACAGGAACGCCTACAGGAAGGTGCGGCCCTCCCCGCGGTACGTCGGCACCGTCGCCACCACCCGGTCCCCCTCGACCAGGTGCAGCTCGGCGAAGCGCTCGCACAGCTCACCGGCCTTCGCGTGCCGGAACCACACCTTGTCGCCGAGCCGCAGCCCGTCCGTGGCCGGCCCCAGCAGCGGCGTCTGCACCTCCCCGGCCTCCTCCTGCGGGTCGTACCGCAGCCCCTCGGGCAGATACGGCACCGGCGACCGGTCCCGCCCCGCGACCCCGGACGCCGGATACCCACCGCCCAGTACGGTCACCACACCGTCCCCCGGCCGCCGCACCACCGGCTGCGCGAACACCGCCGCCGGACGGCCCGAGAACGACCGGTAGTTGTCGAACAGCCGCGGCACGTACAGCCCCGACCCCGCCGCCACCTCGGTCACCGCGGCCTCCGCCGCCGTGTGCTGCACACTGCCCGTACCGCCGCCGTTGACGAACTCCAGGTCCGGCGCCTCGGCCCGCACCGCGCGCACCACCTCCCAGCGCCGCCGCGCGATGTCCCGGCGCGCCGCCGTCTGCATCGCCCGCACGGCCCGCGAGCGCAGCGGATGCCCGGCCACCGCGTCACCCACACCCGCCACATGACCCTCGTACGCCATCAGACCCACCACACGGAACCCCGGACGGCGCGTCACCGCACGCGCCAGCGCGGCCACCTGCTCCGGGCGGCTCAACGGTGAACGCCGCGCACCCACCCGCACCCGCCCGCCCAGCGGCCGGAAAGCGGTGTCCCACTCCAGACACACCCGCACCTCCTCGCCGCCGCCCGCGGGCCGGGCCGCGTCGATCAGCTCCAGCTGCGCCACGTCGTCGACCAGCACGGTCACCGCGCGGGCCGACTTCGGGGCGCCCGTCAGCTCCGCGAACCCCGCCCGGTCCGCCGACGGATACGCCAGCAGCACGTCCTCGAACCCCGACCGGGCCAGCCACAGCGACTCGGCCAGCGTGAAACTCATGATCCCCGCGAAGCCGTCACGCGCCAGCGCCCGCTCCAGCAGCGCCCGGCAGCGCACCGACTTGCTCGCCACCCGCACCGGCTTGCCCTGGGCCCGTCGCACCAGGTCGTCGGCATTGGCGTCGAACGCCCCCAGATCGACGACGGCCAGCGGCGCGTCGAGACCGGCGGTGGCCCGGTCGAGGCGGGCCCTGTCACCAACTGCGTCGCACGAGTACCGGGACATGGCCCGCAGCCTGCCAGAACGGGCTACGGGTGGGTAGGGGAGAGAACACGACAGACCGGGCGCCGGACGCCCGGCCACGGCGGACGAGTTGGAGCACCGGCGGCGGCAGCCCGTAGAGTGGCGGACGCCGCAACCAGCAGGTCAGCGGTGTGATGTCCGGATACGAACCACCCTGCCCCGATTGCCGGTCGGGCCGGTGGAACACAGGCGCGAGGGGAGCGCGGTGAGCACCGAAGCCGACTTCGCCGACGCGTCTCGCCTTCCCCGCACCCCGCCCCAGGCCCCGCCGGTACCGGCGCCGCCCGCCGAGGACCCGCAGACCGCCGTCCTGCGCCCGGTCCCGCCGGAACGGCCCGCCACGCCCCCCGGCCCAGGCCCCATGCCACCCACCGCGCCCACCAGGACCCCGGCGGCGGCCCCGCCCCGCCCCGCGACTCCGGCGGCCGCCCCGCCCCGCCCCGCGCCCCCGGCGGCGCCGCACGCATCCGCGGACCCCCCGCCCCCCGCCGGCGTCCCCCCGCTCCCCACCCACGCCCCGGCTCCGGCCCGTACGGAGGCCACGCCCGCACCCATCCCCGCCCCGGCCCGTACGGACGCCACAGCCACACCCGTCCCCACCCAAACCCCAGCCAGTACGGACGCCACGCCCGCACCCGGCCCCGCACCCGCAGCCGTCCCCACTCCGCCCCCGGCGGACCGTTCCGCCACCCCCCGCGACACCGCCGCCTTCCACCTCGCCAACAGCGAAGCACTCTGGAACGGCCCTGGCGTCGCCCCCGGCCCCGTAGCCGCCGAAACGCACCCGAACACCCCACCCCACCCCGCCCCGCCCCACCCCACTCCGCCCCGCCCCACCCAGCCCCCGGCCGGGGCCGCACCGCCGCCCCCCACCGGAACCCCGCTCTCCGGCCCGCCCCTGCCCCCGGCCCCGCCGTACCGCGCCAAGCCCTCCCGGCGCACCGCGCTCGCCGCCGCCGGACTCGTGCTCGGCCTCGGCCTCGTGGCGGGTGCCACCGCCGGCACCTGGCTCGCCGACGACCCGGGCGGCAGCCCCGCCGCCGAGGCGGTCTTCGCGCAGGGCCGCGAGGTCTGGCACAGCGCCCCCGTCGACACGCTCTTCCCCCGCACCCTGAACGGGGTGGGCACCGGCCCCGGCGGCGCCGACCGCACCTGGATCCGCGCCGCCGTCGCCCCCGACAGCGGCTGCGCGGGCGCCTTCGACCCGCTGCTGGCCAAGGCACTCGCCCCGGTGGGCTGCAACCGCCTGGTACGGGCCACCTACGTCGACGTCACCCGCACCAACCTCGTCACCGTCGGCGCCGTCGCCACCAAGGCCGACCGCACCGCCATGCAGGACCTGCGCCGCCGCTTCGCCAAGGAGCACCTGGACACCCGTACGGACCTGATGCCCCGCCCGTACGCCGCCAAGGGCACCCCCGCCGCCGACTTCGGGCCCGCTCAGCGCGCCAGCTGGAGCATCCGCGTCCTCGACGATTTGCCCGTCGTCGTCTACGCCGTCTCCGGCTTCGCCGACGGCCGCACTGTCGACGACCCGCAGCCCGCCGCCGAAGCCACCCGCACCGGCGCCACCACCGCCCCCGCAGAAGCCGGACTGGGCCACGACGCCAAGGCCGTCACCGAACGGATCGAGCAGACCTTCCGCAAGCAGGCCGCCCAGGGAACCACGGAGCCGCAATGACCAGGAGGCCACTGCTGCGCGCCGCGGGCGTCGCCCTGTCCGCCGCCGCGCTGACCGTGCTGCCCGTCCTGCCCGCCCATGCCGACGGCATACGCACCCAGGAGTGGGCGCTGAACGCCCTGCATGCCGAGAAGGCCTGGGAGACCACCAAGGGTGACGGCATCACCGTCGCCGTACTGGACACGGGCGTCGACGCGGACCACCCCGACCTCCAGGGCCAGGTCCTGCCCGCCAACGACCTGGTCGGCTTCGGGGCGAGCCCCGGCGACAGCTCCTGGGCCGAGCACGGCACCGCCATGTCCGGCATCATCGCGGGCCACGGCCACGGCCACGGCGCCGACCGGGCCGACGGCGTCGTCGGCGTAGCCCCCGAAGCCAAGATCCTTCCGGTCCGGGTCATCCTGGAGGACAGCGATCCGGAGCGGCAGCGCGCCCGCACCGAACGCGCCGGCGCCCTCGCCGACGGCATCCGCTGGGCCACCGACCACGGCGCCGACGTGATCAACCTGTCCCTCGGCGACGACAGCCGCTCCGCGCACCCCGAACCCCGCGAGGACGCCGCCATCCAGTACGCCCTGAGCAAGGGCGTCCCCGTCATCGCCTCGGCCGGCAACGGCGGCAAGGACGGCGACCACGTCTCCTACCCCGCCGCCTACCCCGGCGTGATCGCCGTGACCGCCGTCGACCAGTGGGGCTCCCGCGCCAACTTCTCCACCCGCCGCTGGTACGCCACGGTCTGTGCGCCCGGCGTCGGCGTCGTCATCGCCAACCCGGACCGCAAGTACTACGAGGGCTGGGGCACCAGCGCCGCGTCCGCCTTCGTCTCCGGCGCGGTGGCACTCGTCCGCTCCGCCCACCCGGACCTCAGCCCCGCCCAGATCAAGAAACTCCTCACCGACACGGCCCAGGACGCCCCCGAAGGCGGCCGCAACGACGAACTGGGCGCAGGCATGGTCGACCCGGCCGCCGCCATGGAAAAGGCCGAAACCCTCAAGCCGACCCCCAAAAGCCCGAACCAGCCACCTACGACAAGCAGTACTTCGGCACCGGCCCGACCACCCCCCAGGCCACCGACAAGACCGGCTGGCTCCCGTGGACGGCGACGATCGCAGGCATAGCCCTGATCACCACCTCCGCAATCTTCTGGCGCAACCGAACCTGATCAGCCACAACAACGCCGCACCGCCCCACACCGCACCGACCCCGGCCAAAGCGCCGCCGCACCGCCCCACCCACCGAACCGGTCCCCGGTCCCAGCCCAGACGCCGCCGCACCCAGCCCACCCACCGAACCGGTCCCAGCCCAAACGCCGCCGCACCCAGCCCCCCACCCCCGCCCTCACGAACCCCCTCCCACCCTCCCCACGGAAGGGGGCGGGCCGGAGCGGCCTGCCGCGCAGGCCCGCCCCCGAACCTTGACAGCCCCGCGCAGCGGCCACCGCCCGCCGCAGGCGCAACGGACCAGCACCCGCAAGCAACCCGCCACCAGCGATCCGAAAACCCGCGCCCAAAGGGCGCCCCGCAGCGGCCACAGCCCGCCGCAGGCGCAACGGACCAGCACCCGAAAGCGGCCCGCCACCGGCGATCCGAAGACCCGCGCCCAAAGGGCGCCCCGCCGCAGGCGCAACGGATCAGCACCCGATAGCGGCCCGCCACCGGCGATTCGAAATCCCGCGCCCAAAGGGCGCCCGCCGCAGGCGCAACGGACCAGCACCCGATAGCGGCCCGCCACCGGCGATCCGAAATCCCGCGCCCAAAGGGCGCCCCGCCGCAGGCGCAACGGGCCCGCAGCCAAAAGCGATCCGCCACCAGCGATCCGGAACCCCGCGCCCAAAGGGCGCCCCGCAACGACGCCACACCCGAAAGCGGCCCCGGACCGACCGGCCCAATCCCCGGGCCCGAAGGGCCCAGCGTTAGGCTCGAGAACGTGCTCAAAAACATCCCCACCTCGGACTTCTCCGACGACGACGGCACCGCCGACCCGGAACTCGCGGCCGCCCTGGCGGCCCACGCGACCGCCGTCGCGGCCCGTGCCCCGGACCGGGCCGCCGCCACTGAGGCCCGGCTCCTGCCCCTGCTGAGCCGGGCCCGGCTGCTCGTCCCGGTCGTCGCCGTCCTCGGCGAGGTGGAGACCGGCCCGGACGGTCTGAAGCGGGAGAAGACCAGCGACATGGCCGTGCCGACGCTCCAGGCCCCCGACGGCCGCCGCGCGCTGCCCGCCTTCACGTCCATGGAGACGCTGCACCGCTGGCGCCCGGACGCCCGCCCGGTGGCCGTACCGATGCGGCAGGCCCTGCTCGCGGCCGCGCACGAGAAGGCGGACACGATCGTCGTCGACCTGGCGGGGCCGGCGACGTACCAGCTCACCGGCGCCGCGCTGCGCGCCCTCGCGGAGGGCCGGGAGAGCAGTGACCCGCGCGAGGACCCGGCCGTCACGGACGCGCTGCGCGCCCTGCTGGCCGCGGAGCCGGACGTGCTGGCCGCCCGCCTGGACCCGTCGGCGGAGGCCGACGCGACTTTGGCCCTCGGGCTCGCCCCGGAGGCCGCGCCCGCCGCCGTCGCGCAGCGGCTGGCCGAGGCGCTGGCCGCCGACGAGACCCTGCGTTCCCGGCTCGTACGCGGCCTCGACCTGGCCCTGCTGCCGCCCGGCTCCGACACCACCGGAGCCTTCTTCACCCGCTGACGGCCCCGACCGCCTGTCGCCGCCCCCCGCCGACAGGCGGAACCCCGTGACCGGCCTCACAATGCGAAGAGAGAGCAAGATCCGCGTGAGGAGGCCCCATGGAGACGACAACGGAGACCCGCACGGTCGTATCCGAGTTCCTCGGGACGCTGCTCCTGGTGTTCTTCGCCGTCGGCTCCGCGGTGCTGGCCGGCGAGTACATCGGAACCTTCGGCATCGCCCTGGCATTCGGCTTCACCCTGTTGGCCCTGGCGTACGCGCTCGGCCCGATCTCCGGCAGCCACGTCAACCCGGCGGTGACGCTCGGCATGCTGCTGGCCCGGCGCATCACCCCCGTACGGCGATCGAGTACTGGATCGCCCAGCTGCTGGGCGGCATCGTCGGTGCCGCGCTGCTGTTCCTGGTCGCCAAGCAGGTGCCGGGCCTGAAGACCAGCGAGGCCTTCGGGTCCAACGGGTGGGGTGACCGCTCGGCCGTGCACATCAATCTCGGCGGCGCCTTCGTGGCCGAGATCGTGCTGACGTTCCTGCTGGTGTTCGTGGTGCTCGCGGTGACGCACCGGGTGGCGGTGGTCGGCTTCGACGGCCTGCCGATCGGCTTGGCGCTGGCGGTCGTGCACTTGGTCGGCATCCCGCTCACGGGGACATCGGTGAACCCGGCCCGCAGCATCGGACCGGCCCTGTTCGCGGGCGGCGGCGCGCTGTCGCAGCTGTGGCTGTTCATCGTGGCGCCCATGATCGGCGGGGCGCTGGCGGCGCTGGTGCACCAGATCACCCACCCGCCGAACGAGCCGAAGCTGGTCGCGGACGAACGGTCCGCGGTCTAGACGAACGGCAAGCGGCCCGGACGAACGACAGGCCCTCCGCAGGAACGGCCCGCCTCGGGGCGAACGCCCCGCCCTAGCGACGAACGCCCCGCCCACCGGACGAACAACCCCCTCCCCGCACGAACGCAAAGGGCCGCCCCCGACACCGGGAGCGGCCCTTCCACCTGCCCTACGTGCTACCCGTACACCGGTCCCGTGAACTTCTCCCCGGGCCCCTGCCCCGGCTCGTCCGGCACCAGCGACGCCTCGCGGAAGGCGAGCTGCAGCGACTTCAGTCCGTCCCGCAGCGGAGCGGCGTGGTACGAGCCGATCTCGGTCGCGCTGGCCGTGACCAGCCCGGCCAGCGCCTGGATGAGCTTGCGGGCCTCGTCCAGGTCCTTGTGGTCGGCGCCCTCCTCGGCGAGCCCGAGGTTGACCGCCGCCGAGGACATCAGGTGCACGGCCACCGTGGTGATCACCTCGACCGCCGGTACGTCCGCGATGTCGCGGGTCATGGCGTCGAAGTCCGGGTTCGCGGGGGCGGCGGGGCCGCCCGGTTCCGCCGGTCCGGGCTGCTGCGGGGTCTGGTCACTCATGGCTCGCGCTTCACTTCCTGCTCAGGGGTCTGCCCAACCTTAGGCCCCGCCCGCGCTCGGACCGGGCCCGCCCCCGTGCCCGTCCCGTACACGAGTGGGGTCCGGCCGTCCGCTCGTGTATTCTGGGAATCCGACCGGTCGAGTACTCATGTGCCCGACCCGCAAGTGGAGGCTCCGATCTCCCACCCGAACCGACCTCACGGTCGGCGGGTCAACGGTCTGGCTGCGCCCCGCGATGACATCGCGGCGGTGCTCCTGATCCATTGAGGAGCCCCGCCTGTGTCCCGTCCGGGGCGTTTTTCGCATTCCGGCGCGGTTGGTCACATCGAAACAGACGTTACGCGGCAGTCCGCCAGGCTGTCGCGTGGTGCTACCGAGGAGGATCCATCAGCGCCGAGCCCCGCATCAACGACCGGATTCGTGTCCCTGAGGTGCGACTCGTCGGTCCCAGTGGCGAGCAGGTCGGCATTGTGCCGCTTGCCAAGGCCCTGGAGCTTGCGCAGGAGTACGACCTCGACCTGGTCGAGGTGGCGGCGAACGCCCGTCCGCCGGTCTGCAAGCTCATGGACTACGGAAAGTTCAAGTACGAGTCGGCCATGAAGGCCCGTGAGGCGCGCAAGAACCAGGCGCACACGGTCATCAAGGAGATGAAGCTCCGGCCGAAGATCGACCCGCACGACTACGACACCAAAAAGGGTCACGTCGTCCGGTTCCTCAAGCAGGGTGACAAGGTCAAGATCACGATCATGTTCCGTGGTCGCGAGCAGTCCCGTCCCGAGCTGGGCTTCCGACTGCTGCAGCGGCTCGCGGAGGACGTTCAGGACCTGGGGTTCATCGAGTCGAACCCCAAGCAGGACGGCCGCAACATGATCATGGTCCTCGGTCCGCACAAGAAGAAGACCGAGGCGATGGCCGAGGCCCGCGAGGCGCAGGCTGCCCGTAAGGCGGAGCGCCAGGGTCTTGCTCACGAGAGCGAGCAGGACGTCGAGGAGCCCGCCGAGGAGCCCGCCGAGGCGTGATCCAGGGCGCGAGCCCCGGAGTACGCCGGGGTCCGCCCCGGTTGCCAACCGATACATCTGACGCCCCCGGGTGCCGGTCCCCGGACCGGTGGGGGCGCCATCCAAGAGGAGAGAACGGCGCATGCCGAAGAACAAGACGCACAGCGGTGCCAGCAAGCGCTTCAAGGTCACCGGCTCCGGCAAGGTGATGCGGGAGCGCGCCGGCAAGCGCCACCTGCTCGAGCACAAGTCGTCCCGCGTGACGCGTCGCCTCACCGGCAACGCCGAGATGGCCCCGGGCGACGCCGCGAAGATCAAGAAGCTTCTCGGCAAGTAAGTCCTGACCGCCCGCCCACGGCGCGGTACAGGACCCCGACCGGGACCCATTCGATTCGGGCCGTGTGACGAACACCCACGGCCCCGCTACAAGGAGTTAACAAGTGGCACGCGTCAAGCGGGCAGTCAACGCCCACAAGAAGCGCCGGGCGATCCTCGAGCAGGCCAGCGGCTACCGCGGCCAGCGTTCCCGCCTCTACCGCAAGGCGAAGGAGCAGGTCACCCACTCCCTCGTCTACAACTACAACGACCGCAAGAAGCGCAAGGGCGACTTCCGTCAGCTGTGGATCCAGCGCATCAACGCCGCTGCCCGCGCCAACGGCATGACCTACAACCGCTTCGTGCAGGGTCTGAAGGCCGCCAACGTCGAGGTGGACCGCAAGATCCTGGCCGAGCTCGCGGTCAACGACTCCAACGCGTTCGCCGCGCTGGTCGAGGTGGCCCAGAAGGCGCTGCCGAGCGACGTCAACGCCCCGAAGGCCGCCTGAACCACGGCCCGAGGCACGTTTGTCACGGACCCGCAGGCCCCGGCCTGCGGGTCCGCCGCTTTCTGCACGCCCCCACCCACCCGAAGAAGTGAGCCGCCGCCCATGGGCACCCCCGAGTTGATCTCCCCGCGTTCCGCACGCGTCGCCGCTGCCCGGCGGCTGGCCCGCCGCAACTTCCGCGGCAAGGAGCGCCGGTTCATCGCCGAGGGTCCGCAGGCCGTACGGGAAGCCGTCGAGCACCGCTCCGGCGGCGAGCGCACGCTCGTCGAGCTGTTCGCCACCCCGGAGGCCGCCGAGCGGCACACCGAGATCGTCGCCGCGGTACGGGCGGCCGGCGTACCGGTCCACTTCGCCGACGACGCGACCGTCGCCGACCTCTCCCAGACCGTCACCCCGCAGGGCCTGATCGGCGTCTGCCGGTTTCTGGACTCGCCCTTCGAGGAGATCCTGGCCGCCCGGCCGAAGCTGGTCGCGGTGCTCGCCAACGTACGCGACCCCGGCAACGCCGGTACGGTGCTGCGCTGCGCGGACGCCGCGGGCGCCGACGCGGTCGTGCTGACCGACGCCTCCGTGGACCTCTACAACCCCAAGTCCGTACGCGCCTCGGTCGGCTCGCTCTTCCACCTCCCGGTCGCCGTGGGCGTACCGGTCGAACAGGTGGTCGGCGGGCTGCGGGACGCCGGCGTACGCATCGTGGCGGCCGACGGCGCGGGCGCCGACGACCTGGACGCCGAGCTGGACGCGGGCACCATGAGCGGCCCCACGGCCTGGGTGTTCGGCAACGAGGCGTGGGGGCTGCCCGAGGAGACCCGCGCACTGGCGGACGCCGTGGTGCGCGTCCCCATCCACGGCAAGGCCGAGAGCCTCAACCTGGCCACGGCCGCCGCCGTCTGCCTGTACGCCTCGGCCCGCGCCCAGCGCACCACCGGAGGGTGCCGGTCCGCCTCCCTCGGCTAGTAGGGTTGCGTGCCCGGGGGACCGGAAGGGGGTAGCGGGGATGGGTACGAGGGCATCCGGTACGACAGTCGCCGCCGATCCCTGTCCGGACGGCGGTCCCGGGCTCTTAGGGGCCGAGGCCACCGGCGCCGGGCTGCACCCCGACGACCTGCCCGACGGCCTGGTCGTCGCCGACGAGACCGGCCGCGTCGTCTGCTTCAACGCGGCCGCGGCCCGGATCACCGCCATCGACCCGCACGACGCGCTGGGCCGCCCGCTGGAGAAGGCGCTGCCGCTCCAGGACATCGAGGGCCGCCGCTGGTGGCAGCTGACCGATCCCTACGGGGGACTGGCGATCCGCAGCGGCCAGCCGGAGCGCAACCTGCTGCTCGGCGGCCGTGAGGTGCTGGTCTCCGCGCGCTACGTCCGCAGCCACCCCACCGGCCCCGTCCGGCGGCTGGTCGTCGCGCTGCGCGGCACCGAGGCGCGGCGCCGTACCGAGCTGTCCCACGCCGAGCTGATCGCCACCGTCGCCCACGAGCTGCGCTCTCCGCTCACCTCGGTGAAGGGCTTCACCGCCACCCTGCTCCAGAAGTGGGAGCGGTTCACCGACGACCAGAAGCGCCTGATGCTGGAGACCGTGGACGCGGACGCCAACCGCGTCACCCGGCTCATCGCCGAGCTGCTGGACATCTCCCGTATCGACTCGGGCCGGCTGGAGGTGCGGCGCCAGCGGGTGGACATGGTCGCCGCCGTACGCCGGCACGTCCAGGCGCAGGCGACGGCGGGGCAGCTGCCCGACCGTTTCCTGATCCGGACGACCGGGCCGCTGCCCGATCTGTGGGCGGACCCGGACAAGGTCGACCAGGTGCTGGGCAACCTGCTGGAAAACGCGGTGCGGCACGGCGCGGGAACCGTCACCATCGAGGTAGGAACGGCATCGAGCGCCTCCGGAGCGGAAGGGACGAGCGTCACCGTGAGCGACGAGGGCCCCGGCATCCCCGAGGAGTCGATGAGCCGCGTGTTCACCCGCTTCTGGCGGGGCAGCAAACGCGGCGGCACCGGCCTGGGCCTCTACATCGTCAAGGGCATCGTCGAGGCCCACGGCGGCACGATCACGGTCGGCCGGGCGCCGGCCGGCGGCGCCCTGTTCCGATTTATCCTGCCCGTCGGGACCCCGGCCTTCATGGCCTGAGCGGCGCCCGGCGGGCCCACCCCCGTCGGGGCTCGGATGAGGCGCGGCCGCCCTGCCCCGTAGACTGCACCTTTGGCACCTTTGGCACTGCACACGTCGGGGGCAAGCCGCGCGCCAAGCCCATCGGAAGCACGGGAAGAGATGTCCGCACCCAATAAGTCGTACGACCCTGTCGAGGTCGAGGCCCTGAAACCGGAAGAGATCGCCCGCATGCGGGACGAGGCGCTCGCCGCCATCGCCGCCGCCGGTGACCTCCAGGCGCTCCACGAGGTGAAGGTCGCGCAGACCGGCGGCACCTCGCCGCTGGCGCTGGCCAACCGCGAGATCGGCGCGCTGCCGCCGCAGGCCAAGGCCGAGGCCGGCAAGCGCGTCGGCCAGGCCCGCGGCCAGGTGAGCCAGGCGCTCAAGAAGCGCCAGGAAGAGCTGGAGGCGGAGCGCGACGCCCGGGTGCTGGTCGAGGAGGCGGTGGACGTCACACTGCCGTACGACCGCGCCCAGGCCGGTGCCCGGCACCCGCTCACCACCCTCTCCGAGCGGATCGAGGACGTCTTCGTGGCCATGGGCTACGAGGTCGCCGAGGGCCCCGAGGTCGAGTCGGAGTGGCTGAACTTCGACGCCCTGAACCTCTCGCCGGACCACCCGGCCCGCACGACGCACGACACGTTCTTCGTCGAGAACGCCGCGACCGGGACCGACCAGTCCGGTGTGGTGCTGCGTACCCACACCTCGCCCGTGCAGATCCGGTCGATGCTCGACCGCGAGCCGCCGCTGTACGTGGTCTGCCCCGGCCGCGTCTACCGCACCGACGAGCTGGACGCCACCCACACCCCGGTGTTCTCCCAGGTCGAGCTGCTCGCCATCGACGAGGGCCTGACCATGGCGGACCTCAAGGGCACCCTGGACCACATGGTCAGGGCGCTCTTCGGCGAGGGCATGCAGACCCGGCTGCGGCCGAACTACTTCCCGTTCACCGAGCCGTCCGCCGAGATGGACATGGTCTGCTACGTCTGCCGCGGCGCCTCCGTCGGCGACCCGGAGCGTCCGTGCCGCACCTGCTCCAGCGAGGGCTGGATCGAGCTGGGCGGCTGCGGCATGGTCAACCCGCGGGTGCTGGTCGCCTGCGGCGTCGACCCGGAGAAGTACAGCGGATTCGCCTTCGGGTTCGGCATCGAACGGATGCTGATGTTCCGCCACAACGTCGAGGACATGCGAGACATGGTCGAGGGTGACGTCCGGTTCACCCGGCCTTTCGGGATGGAGATCTGATGCGGGTCCCGCTTTCTTGGCTGCGGGAGTACGTCGACCTGCCGGACGGCGAGTCCGGCCGGGACGTACAGGCCAAACTCGTCGCCACCGGTCTGGAGGTCGAGACCGTCGAGCAGCTGGGCGCCGGTCTGGAAGGCCCCCTGGTCGTCGGCAAGGTGCTGACCATCGAGGAGCTGGAGGGCTTCAAGAAGCCGATCCGCTTCTGCACGGTCGACGTCGGCCAGGCCAACGGCACCGGTGAGCCGCAGGAGATCGTCTGCGGCGCCCGCAACTTCGCGGTCGGCGACAAGGTCGTCGTGGTGCTCCCCGGCGCCACCCTGCCCGGCGACTTCAAGATCGCCGCGCGGAAGACGTACGGCAAGGTCTCGCACGGCATGATCTGCTCGGGCGACGAGCTGGGCATGGGCGATGACGGCAGCGGCGGCATCATCGTGCTGCCGCCCGAGTACGAGCCCGGCACCGACGCCATCGAGCTGCTCCAGCTCGTCGACGAGGTCCTGGACATCGCCGTCACCGCCAACCGCGGCGACTGCCTGTCCATGCGCGGCATCGCCCGCGAGGCCGCCATCGCCTACGGCCTGCCGCTGCGCGACCCCGCGCTGCTGGACGTGCCGCCGCCGAACTCCTTCGGCTACCCGGTCAAGGTCGCCGACCCGATGGGCTGCGACCGCTTCACGGCCCGTACGGTCGTCGGGCTGGACCCGGAGGCGCGTTCCCCGATCTGGCTGCGGCGCCGTCTCCAGAAGGCCGGGATGCGCCCGATCTCGCTCGCCGTGGACGTCACCAACTACGTGATGCTGGAGCTCGGCCAGCCGCTGCACGCCTATGACCGCTCCCGCGTGGACGGCACGATCGGTGTGCGCCGCGCGGAGCCCGGCGAGAAGCTGACGACCCTGGACGGCACGAAGCGCGTCCTGGACGCCGGTGACCTCGTCATCACCGACAACCGCGGCCCCATCGGCCTCGCGGGTGTCATGGGCGGTGCCAACACCGAGATCGCGGACGCGGTGGCCGACCCGGAGACCGGCGTGGTCGACGGCACCACCGAGGTCGTCATCGAGGCCGCGCACTTCGACGCGGTGGCCATCGCCCGTACGGCCCGCCGCCACCGGCTGACCTCCGAGGCGTCCAAGCGCTTCGAGCGCGGCGTGGACCCGCAGGCCGCGTCCGCCGCGGCGCAGCGCACCGTCGACCTGCTGGTGCTGCTCGCGGGCGGCACCGCCGAGGCCGGCGTCACCGAGGTCGTCTCGCCCAGCGGGCCGCGCACGATCACCGTGCGCGCGGACCACCCGGACCGCGTCGCGGGCGTCACGTACGGCCGCGAGACCGTCGTACGCCGCCTCCAGCAGGTGGGCTGTGACGTGTACGGCCAGGACGAGCTGGTCGTGACGGTGCCGTCCTGGCGGCCCGACCTGACCGACCCGAACGACCTGGCCGAAGAGGTCATCCGCCTGGAGGGCTACGAGAACCTGCCCTCCACGCTGCCGAAGCCGCCCGCCGGGCGGGGCCTGACCGAGCGTCAGCGGCTGCACCGCCGGGTCGGCCGCGCGCTGGCCGGCGCCGGTTACGTCGAGGCGCTGAACTACCCGTTCATCGGCGAGACGGTGCTCGACCAGCTCGGCATCGAGGACGACGACCCGCGCCGCCGGGCCGTGCGGCTGGTCAACCCGCTCTCGGACGAGGAGCCGCTGCTCCGTACGACGCTGCTCCCCGGCCTGCTCGGCGCGCTGCGCCGCAACGACGGCCGCGGCTCGCACGACCTCGCGCTCTTCGAGACCGGCCTGGTCTTCCGGCCGACCGGCGACGAGAAGCCGTCCGTACGGCTGCCCGTCGACCGCCGGCCGACCGACGAGGAGATCGCCGCGCTGGACGCCGCGCTGCCCGAGCAGCCGCGCCGCGTCGCGGCGGTGTTCGCCGGTGCCCGCGAGCAGGACGGCTGGTGGGGCAAGGGCCGCCCGGCGACCTGGGCGGACGCCGTCGAGGCGGGCCGCACCGTGGCGCGCGAGGCGGGCGTCGAGCTGATCGTGCGCCAGGACCAGCACGCGCCCTTCCACCTGGGCCGCTGCGCGGCGCTGCTCGCCGTGATCGACGGCGAGGAGGTGCTCGTCGGCAACGCCGGTGAGCTGCACCCGCGCGTCACCAAGGCGCTCGGCCTGCCGGAGCGCACCGGCGCGATGGAGATCGACCTGGACCGTGTGGAGCGGGCCGGGCCGGGTGCCGTCCAGGCCCCGCGGATCTCCACCTTCCCGGTCGCCACCCAGGACGTCGCGCTGATCGTGGACGCGTCGGTCCCGGCGGCGGAGGTCGAGACGGCGCTGCGCTCCGGCGCGGGCGAGCTGCTCGAATCGCTGCGGCTGTTCGACGTGTTCACCGGCGAACAGGTGGGCGAGGGCAAGAAGTCCCTGGCCTACGCGCTGCGCTTCCGGGCACCCGACCGCACGCTGACCGCCGACGAGGCGTCCGCCGCCCGTGACGCGGCGGTCGCGGCAGCGGTCGAGCGGACGGGCGCGGTGCTGCGCGGCGCCTGAGCCACACGCGATCCCGGCGGGGCCCGGCGACGAACCTGAGGTTCGTCGCCGGGCCCCGGTGCGTGGTGACGACGGGTGGCGTCGTGGAGACGGGCACGTGGTGGCGATGGGTGCGTCGTGGAGCCGGATGTGTCGTGGCGACCGGTGTGCCGACCTTCATCCGATCGGGTGAGATCAGAGCGCAACGTATCCGTTTGAGCACATGCGGTCGCGAGAATCGTCAGCGGACGATGCGGCTTGCTCAGACAGCGGGTCTGCCGCGGGACCGGGCCGACCGCCTCGATGGTTGCTGGGGGAAGCATCGGCATGATCCGATCCTGGGCGTGGCGGAGTGCCGCGCGGCCGCGGGCCGCGCGGGCCCGGCGGGCCTTCGTCCTCGTGCTGCCCGGCCTGTGGGTGCTCGGCGTGGTGGTCTGGGAGCTGTGCACCCCCGCCGAAGGCCAGTTCCTCCAACTCCTCGCCGCGGCCCCCGCCATAGCCTGCGCCGGCACCGGCCGGCGTCAGTGTGTCGTGCTCGGCGGCCTGTGCGCCCTGCTCGCGCTGCTGCCCCTCGGGACGGTGTCCTCCGGGGCGCATCCCCTCACCCGGATCGGCACGTGCTGCGCCGTCCTCGTGGTCGTCGCCGCCAGCTACCTGACCGCTGGCCGGCGCCTGCGCCTGCTGCGGGAGCTGGAGCGTACGAAGGAGGTGGCCACCGCGGCGCAGCAGGTGCTGCTGCGCCCGCCGCCCTCGCGGGTGGACGGCATCGTGGTCGCCGCCGACCACCTGGCGGCGGGCGAGGCCGCGACGGTCGGCGGCGATCTGTACGACGTCGTGGCGACCCGGCACGGCGTACGGGTCGTCATCGGCGACGTGCGCGGCCACGGCCTCGGGGCCCTGGGCACGGTCGCCGCGGTGCTCGGCAGCTTCCGTGAGGCCGTGCACGACGAGCCGGAACTGGGCAGCGTGCTCCGCCGTCTGGAGCGCGCGCTGCACCGGCACCTGCGGGAGCGGGCGCGCGCGGAGCACCCGTCGGCAGGCGGCGGGGAGCCGGAGAACCCGCTGTCCGAGGAGTTCGTGACGCTGCTGCTGGTGGAGATCGCCCGGGACGGCGCCGTACGGACCCTCAACTGCGGGCACCCCTGGCCGTACCGCCTCAGCCGCAGCGGCGCGCTGCCGGACGCGCCCGGCGAACCGATGCCGCCGCTCGGCCTCTTCCCGCTGCCCGCCGAACTGCCGGTGACCGACTGCCCGCCGCTGCTGCCCGGCCAGGCGATCTTCCTGCACACCGACGGGGCCACGGACGCGCGGGACGCCGACGGCACGTTCTTCCCGCTGCCGCAGGCGCTCGACGAGAGCGTCCGGTCGGTCCGGGACTGCCGCGCCTCCGCGGTCGTCGAAGGCGTACGGGCCGCGCTGCTGCGCCATTGCGGCGGGCGGCTGTCCGACGACGTGGCGCTGCTGGTGCTGTGCAACGACCGCCTGCGGGTACCCGCCGGGGCGGACCCGGCAGCCCTGGCACGCGGGCGCGTCCGGGCGGGCCGGGCGGAGTGAAGCAGGGCGCGGCCGGTTCGCACCCCGTGTGAAGCCCGCTTGATTACGCTGATCTCAAGGGTTGTTGAGTCGACAAGTCTACGAGCGGTCGTCCCGGCCGGGGAGGGCGGGGCGGCCCCGTCAGGAGGGCACCATGGAGCCCAACAGCCTGCTCGACGCGATTCTCGACGAGGCAGGCATATCGCACGCCGGGCTGGCGCTGCACGTCAACCAGCTCGGCCGGCAGCGCGGACTCGCGCTGCGCTACGAACACACGGCCGTGGCCCGGTGGCTGAAGGGCCAGCGGCCGCGGGGCCAGGTGCCCGACCTCATCTGCGAGGTGCTCAGCGAGCGGCTGCACCGCGCGGTGGGGCTCGACGACATCGGACTGAGCCGGCCGGGGGTGCGCCGCGCCCCGGACACGCCGCTCTCCGGCTTCGTGGAACGGGCCACCGCGCTGTGGCGTTCCGACGAGCAGCAGCGCCCCCATGTGCTGTCCGCCCCCGCCCTCACCGGTACCTCGGCGGTCATCCCCGTCTGGGAGTGGGAGAACCCGCCCGAGGACTCCGACGTGTCCCGGACCGGCCTGACCAGGGTCTCCATGGCGGACATCGAAATGCTCCGCGCGGCGCGTACGCACTACGAGCAGATGTACCGGAAGGCGGGTGGTATCGCGACGAGAACGCGGATCGTGGGATTCCTCAACACCGAGGCGGCGCCGCTGCTGCGCGGCAGCTACACCGACGCGACGGGCCGTCAGCTCCACCGGGCCACCGGCGGGCTGGTGGCCGTCGCGGGAATCTGTGCGTACGACTCGGACGCCCTCGGGCTGGCCCAGCGCTACTTCCATCAGGCGCTGCGGCTGGCCAAGGCGAGCGGGGACCGGGGGCTCGGCGCGTACGTCATCGCGCTGCTGGTCAACCAGTCCCTGTTCGTACGGGAGTACCGTCAGGCGGTCGCCTTCGCGGAGGCCGCCCTGCGGGCGGCGGGGCCGCAGATCACCCCGGCACTCGCGGCGGACCTCTACGCGATGCAGGCCAAGGCGTACGCGCGCCTGGGGGACGGCGCGAGCGCGCTCTCCTGCATCCGGCGTGCGGAGGCGGCGGCCGAGCGCATCCGCCCTGGTCAGGAACCCGACGAAACGGATTACGTCCAGCCGGGCCTGGTGAACGTCCAAGTGGCGGAGGCGCTGCTGAGCCTGGGGGACCTGCGGGCCGCCCGGGCCCATGCGGACGCCGCCGTCGACACCCCCGCGCACGACCGGGGCCGGGTCCACCGGCTGGCCATGCTCACCCATATCGAGCTGCGCCAAGGGGACGCGGACCAGGCTGTGGCCAACGCCGCGCAGATGACCGAACAGGCGCGGGGAATGGAGTCGCAGCGGTTACGGGACCGGCTGCGGGCGGTGCGCGAGCACCTGTCCGAAACCGGAGGGTCCGCCACCGACCGAGCTGCCGATCTGATCGACGAGGCGCTGCGCGTTCCACTGTGAGGCCGGCCCGTGTCACCTTGCCTGCTCAACGGCGGAAGGTGGCACATACGTGCGATGGAAGAATCTCAGTGAGCAGACCGTGTACGAGAACCGCTGGTTCCGGGTCAACCTCGCCGATGTCGAACTCCCCGACGGCCGCCATCTGGATCATTTCCTGATCCGGCTGCGCCCCGTCGCCGTGGCCACAGTGGTCAACGAGGCCAACGAGGTGCTGCTGCTGTGGCGGCACCGCTTCATCACCGACACCTGGGGATGGGAACTCGCCGCGGGCGTGGTCGAGGACGGCGAGGACATCGCCGCCGCGGCCGCCCGGGAGATGGAGGAGGAGACCGGGTGGCGCCCCGGCCCCCTCGAACACCTCCTCTCCGTGGAGCCGTCCAACGGCCTCACGGACGCCCGGCACCACATCTTCTGGTCCGACCAGGGCGCGTACGTGGGCCATCCCGAGGACGACTTCGAGTCGGACAAACGGGAGTGGGTCCCCCTGAAACTGGTACCCGACATGATCGCGCGAGGGGAGGTGCCGGCCGCCAACATGGCGGCCGCTCTGCTGCTGCTGCATCACATCCGGCTGGGGTGACCCGGCCCGCGGCGTGCCGCGGGCCCGCCGGCCTCAGTGCCCCATCGCCTGCCATACGGCGATCGCCAGCGCCGCGAGCCCCGTGAGTGCGGCGATGGAGGGCAACGGCCAGCGGCCGTGCTCCAACCGCGTGACGCGGGCCTGCAAGTCGCCCGCGTCACGCTCGTTCTGTTCGGAGCGCTGCGCGAGCAGCGCCAGTTGGCCGTCGACACGTGCCGTCCGCACATCGAGGCAGCGTCTCAACTCCGCCATGTCGGTGGCAACCAGCTCGGGTTCGGGGTGGGCGGTCACGGTCCGCTTCCTCTTTCCTCTCTCGGGCGGGACTTCGTTGTCCATACGGGCACCAGTCAACTACCTCGGCACGTACGGGGGGAGCGTGTGCGGGACGAATATGCGAGTCTGCCGCGCACACCCCGTGTGAAGTCACCCGCCGTGACGGCTGCCGGGGGAGTGCCCGTTTCACACGGGGTGCGAATCCCGCACCCGAAGAGGCCGCCTTCACACGCTCCCGGTCACGGCCGAAAAGGCCGACGCTGGTTTCAACGGGGGCCGCTGCCGGTGGACGGGCGCCCATCGGCCGGTTGTCCGCCCGCCGTCTTTCCCCCGAGCGGCGGGCGGACCACGACGGGGGTCGCCACTCAGGGAATCGGGGACGACGGGCGGCACGGACGGTCGCGGGCTTCGCACCGGCGACGCGGAGAAGGGCGGGACCGGGGCACCGGTCCCGCCCTTACTCCTGTGCGCGGGGTGCGCCGTGGCGCACGAGATCCGTACGGGATCAGTACGGATCAGTACGGATCAGTACCGATCGGTACGGGTCAGTACGGATCGGTACGCGTCACGTACGAGCTGCGTACGGATCAGCACCGGATGGATCAGTACGAGTAGAAGCCCGACCCGGTCTTGCGGCCGAGGCGGCCCGCGTCGACCATGCGCGCCAGCAGCGGAGGAGCGGCGTAGAGGGCTTCCTTGTACTCCTCGTACATCGAGGTGGCGACCGAGGCGACCGTGTCCAGGCCGATCAGGTCGGAGAGCTTGAGCGGGCCCATCGGGTGGGCGCAGCCCATCTCCATGCCGTTGTCGATGTCCTCGCGGCTGGCGATGCCGGACTCGAACATCCGGATCGCGGAGAGCAGGTACGGGATCAGCAGGGCGTTCACGACGAAGCCGGAACGGTCCTGGGCGCGGATGGCGTGCTTGCCCAGCACGTTCTGGACCAGCGCCTCGGCCCGCTTGATCGTTTCCTCGCCGGTGGTCAGCGCGGGGATCAGCTCCACCAGCTTCTGCACCGGCGCCGGGTTGAAGAAGTGGATGCCGATGACCTGGTCCGGGCGGGAGGTCGCGACGGCCAGCTTCACCAGCGGGATGGAGGAGGTGTTGGAGGCCAGGATCGCGTCCGGGCGGGTGACCACCTGGTCGAGGACCTGGAAGATCTCCGTCTTGACCTGCTCGTTCTCCACGACCGCCTCGATGACGAGGTCGCGGTCGGCGAACTCACCGAGGTCCGTGGTGAAGCTGAGCCGGCCGAGCGTCGCGTCGCGTTCCGCGACGGTGATCTTGCCGCGCTCCGCCGCCTTGCCGAGGGAGTTGGTCAGCCGCGTACGGCCCAGCTCCAGCGCCTCGCCGGTGGTCTCAGCGACCATCACGTCCAGGCCGGAGCGGGCGCACACCTCGGCGATACCGGCGCCCATCTGGCCGCAGCCCACCACTCCGACGCGTTCGATGTCGGTCACATCGTGCCTTTCGCTGATCTCGGGGTCCGGCGGGGCGCGCGGGACCGTCCGTACCTGCGGCAGGGACCCCGGCGTCCGCCTCGGCCCCGACGTTACTCCGCGGAATGCTGTGTGGCGGGGGCAGGGGCGGGCATTCTGGTGTCCTGAGACGGACGTTCCGGACACTTTGGGGGCGCAGCATGAGACGGATCACACGGAGAGCGTTCGCGGTCGCGGCTCTCTCGGCAGCCGCCGCGGCATCGGCACCGGGGAGCGCGGCGGCCCGCGGCCGCGGTGCGGACAGCGGCCGGCCGGAGTTCCGCGGCATGTGGCTGGCCACGGTCGCCAACCGGGACTGGCCCTCCAAGGCGGGCCTGCCCGCCGCCTCGCAACAGGCCGAACTGCGCGCGTACCTGGACGCGGCGGTGGCACGCCGCCTGAACACGGTGGTCTTCCAGGTGCGGCCGACGGCGGACGCGCTCTGGCCGTCCCCGTACGAGCCCTGGTCGGAGTACCTGACCGGCGTCCAGGGCCGGGACCCCGGCTGGGACCCGCTCGGCTTCGCCGTGCGCGAGGCCCACCGGCGCGGCCTGGAGCTGCACGCCTGGTTCAACCCGTACCGCATCGCCAACCACACCGACCCGTCGCGGCTGGTGCCGACCCATCCGGCGCGGCTGCGTCCGGACTGGGCCGTGCCGTACGGCGGCAAGCTGTACTACAACCCGGGGCTGCCCGAGGTCCGCGCCTTCGTGCAGGACGCGATCCTCGACGCGGTGGAGCGCTACGACATCGACGGCGTCCACTTCGACGACTACTTCTACCCGTACCCGGTGGCGGGCCAGACCTTCGACGACGACGCCGCGTACGCGGAGTACGGCGGGGACTTCGCGACCCGGGCGGACTGGCGGCGCGACAACATCGACCTACTGGTGCGCGAGACCGCGGAGCGGGTGCGGGACGCGCGGTCGCCGGACGGCGGCCGGTGGCCCGGCCGGAGCGGCGCAGGACGGTGGCGCAGGCCGCGCCGTACGCACCACCGGCCCGTACGGTTCGGTATCAGCCCCTTCGCCATATGGCGCAACCAGGCCACCGATCCGGCCGGTTCGGACACCCGCGCGGGTGTGCAGACCTATGACGACCTCTACGCCGACACCCGCAAGTGGGTGCGTGAGGAGTGGATCGACTACATCGTGCCGCAGGTCTACTGGAACATCGGCTTCCCCACCGCCGACTACGCCAAGCTCCTGCCCTGGTGGTCGGAGACGGTCACCGGCACCCGCGTCCAGCTGTGCGTCGGCGAGGCGCTGTACAAGGCGGGCGCGCCGGGCCAGCCGCCCGCCTGGCAGGATCCCGCCGAACTCTCCCGCCACCTCACGCTGGCCCGCGGCTACCCGCAGGTGCGCGGCCACATCTTCTTCTCCGCGAAGGAGGTGGCCGAGGACCGCACCGGCGCGATGGCGCGGGTCGTCGCCGACCACTACCACGGTCCGGTGCGGCCCCCGCGCCCCGCGTCGTGAGCGGCGGCCGGCCCCTACTCCTGGGCGTCGGCCGTGAAGTGCCGTACGACGGTGTCCGGGCCGGGCGACATCAGCGTCTCGTGGCCGTCCTCGAAACGCACCCGGTACGGCGGGGTGCCGTCCGCCCCCAGGACTTCGATGATCTCGGCGGTCCGGTCGTGCTGCCCCACGATCCTGCCGTGCACCAGCAGCCGGTCTCCCACACTCGCTCTCATCGGCTACGGCCTCCTCGTCAGTCGGTCGGAGGGTGACTGTTGCGTGGCCGTCAGTCTACGGCCGGGCTCCGCCGATGCACCTGCGGAACGCGCCACCCGCCCGAGTCCGGTACGGACTTTTGCCGCCCCCGCCGGTCAGGCGGCCGAGCGCTGGGTGACGGCGATGCACAGGAGTACGGCGACGGCGGCGACCGGGGCGGCCAGCGGCAGCTGTTCGCCGAGCAGCAGCACCGACCAGACCAGCGTGAGCAGCGGCTGGGCGAGCTGGAGCTGACTGGCCTTGGACACGCCGACGGCCGCCATGCCGCGGTACCAGACCACCAGGCCGAGGAACTGCGAGCCGAGGGCCAGCCACAGCAGGCCGGCCACCGCGTGCGCCGTCAGGTGCGGCGGTTCGGCGAGCAGGGCCAGGGCGGCACCGGGGAGGGTGATCGGCAGGGCCAGCAGCAGTGCCCAGCCGGTCACCTGCCAGCCGGGCAGGTGGCGGGCGAGCCGGCCGCCCTCGGTGTAGCCCGCCGCGCACACCAGGAGCGCCGCGAAGAGGTAGAGGTCGCCGGAGCTCAGCGCGCCGCCGCTCTGCTGGACGGCGAAGCCGATGACGACGACCGCGCCGGCCAGCGCCGCGGCCCAGAAGGTGCGTGACGGGCGGGCGCCGGTCCGTACGGCCGAGAACGCGGCGGTGGTCAGCGGCAGCAGACCGACGACGACCGCGGCGTGCGAGGTGGTGGAGGTCTCCAGCGCGAGGGTCGTCAGCAGCGGGAAGCCGAGGACGACACCGGCCGCCACGACGGCCAGGCCCGCCCAGTGGCGGCGCTCCGGCAGCCGGACGCGGAAGACGGCCATGCAGCATCCGGCGACGGCGGCGGCGAGCACGCTGCGCAAGGTCACGACCGTCCAGGCGCCCATGCCTTCCAGGGCCCAGGCGGTGGCCGGGAAGGTGAGGGAGAAGGAGGCGACACCGAGGGCGGCGAGCAGGGTGCCACGGGCGGCGGCGCGGGGTGCGGGGGCGTGCGTCACGGGTGCCGGGCGCGGGGGCGCGCCGACCGGGGCCGCGCCGGCCGGCGCGGTGGCACTGGGGGCGGGCCGGCGGCCTCGGTGGCGGGGCGGGCTTCGGCGGCCGGGGGAAGGCTCCGGTGGGCCCGGCGCCCGGGGAAGCGGCTCCTGCGGACCCGGCACCCGGGGCGTTGACCGCTATCGCGCTGCCTGGAGTAGCGCTATCGTGATCTCTCATGCATGAGCGTAGCAGCGTCGCTGAACTGGCCGCCATCCTCCGGGGCGGCCTCAACCGCTACTCTCCGGGTGAGAAGCTGCCGTCCAGCCGCGCCCTGGTCGAACGGCACCGGGTGAGCCCGGTGACGGTCTCCCGCGCCCTGGCCGAGCTGACGGCCGAGGGGCTGGTGGTCACCCGCCCCGGCGCCGGCGCCTTCCGCGCCGAGGCCCGGCCGCGAGCCCGCCCGGTGGACACCTCCTGGCAGGAGATCGCGCTGAGCGCGGAGGCCGCCGACGACCACACGCCCCGTGGCGTGGACGCCTCCGGCGTGCTGGCCACCCTGGCCGCGCCCGCCCCCGGCGTCATCGAGCTGAACGGCGGCTACCTGCACCCCGGCCTCCAGCCGGAACGCGCGCTCGCCGCCGCGCTCGCGCGGGCCGGGCGGCGCCCCGGCGCCTGGGGCCGCCCGCCCATGGAAGGCGTCACCGAACTGCGGGCCTGGTTCGCGCGTGAGATCGGCGGCCCCGGCGGCACGCTCGCCGAATCGGACGTCCTGGTGACGGCGGGCGGACAGAGCGCGCTGACCGCGGCGCTGCGCGCGCTGGCCCCGCCCGGCGCGCCGGTGCTCGTCGAGTCACCGACGTACCCGGGCATGCTGGCCGCCGCCCGCGCGTCCGGGCTGCGGCCCGTCCCCGTACCGATGGACGCGGACGGGGTGCGCACCGACCTGCTGGCCGAGGCCTTCCGTGCCAGCGGGGCCCGGCTCTTCGTCTGCCAGCCGCTCTTCCAGAACCCGACCGGGACCGTACTGGCCGCCGGCCGCCGGGCCGAGGTGCTGCGGATCGCCCGCGCGGCCGGCGCGTTCGTGGTCGAGGACGACTTCGCGCGCCGCCTCGTCCACGAGGACGCGCCGCCGCTGCCGCCCACGCTGATCGCCGACGACCCGGACGGCACGGTCGTCCACGTCTGCTCGCTGACCAAGGCCACCTCGCCGAGCCTGCGCGTGGGCGCGCTCGCCGCGCACGGGCCCGTCCTCGACCGGCTGCGCGCCATCCAGGTCGTGGACAGCTTCTTCGTGCCCAGGCCGCTTCAGGAGGCGGCCCTGGAACTGGTCGGTTCCCCGGCCTGGAGCCGCCATCTGCGCTCCATCTCCGGAAAGTTGGCGGTGCGGCGGGACGCCCTGGCCACGGCACTCCGGAAGCATTTCGGCGGTACGGAGCCGAGCGGGGCGGGCCCGGGCGTGCAGGTGGTCCCGCCGGGCGGCTACCACTTCTGGCTGCGCCTGCCCGACGGTACGGACGAGGCGGCACTGGCCGGCGCGGCACTGCGCGCGGGCGTGGCGGTCGCGCCCGGCCGCCCGTACTTCGCCGCCGAGCCCCCGGCCCCGCACCTGCGCCTGACGTTCGCCTCGGCCGCCGGAACCGCCGAACTGGTCGAGGGGGCGCGGCGGTTGCGCGCGGCGTACGAGGAAGTGGCGGGGGACGGGTGAGCCGACGGACGGAGCGAGGGGCCACGGGCGGGGCTTCGGGTAATGCGTTCGACTCCGGGCGGCTCCTCTGCGAGCCTCCGTCCATGAACGACAGCATCCCCGACGCTCCGGGCGAGCGCGCGCCCGCGGCCGTGTCCGACGGCGTTCCGGCCGGTTACGAGGTCTCCACCGACGCGGACCGGCTGGACCTGGCCCTGATCCACCACTGGCTCTCCACGGACGCCTACTGGGCGCTCGGCCGCCCGCGCGAGCGCCAGGACCGCGCGGTGGCGGGGTCGCTCAACTTCGGCCTCTACGAGAACGGGGCGGCGGACGGCGGCCCCGGCCGGGGCCGGCAGGTCGGCTACGCCCGCGTCGTCACCGACCGCACCACCTTCGCCTGGCTCTGCGACGTCTACATCGCCCCCGCCGCCCGCGGCAAGGGACTCGGCACCGCCCTCGTCACCCACATCTGCGACCACCTGACGCCGTACGGCCTGAGCCGCATCCTGCTGGCGACGGGCGACGCCCACGACGTGTACGCGCGGGTGGGCTTCGAGCCGCTGGCCGAGCCGGGCAAATGGATGGCGCTCGGCCTCCAGTAGCGGTGCCGGGCCCGGCTCAGTGCCCCAGCACCTCCCGCAGTTCCGGCTGGAGCAGGTCGGCGTGGGCGCGTACGAGGTCGTCGCAGAGGTCCCAGATCCGCTCGACGGGCAGCGCGGCCGCGGTGGCCGGGTCGGCCATCGCCGCGTGCCTGATGTGGCGCGGGTCGCCGTCCACCGCGGCCCGTACGACCAATTCGCCGGCGCTGACACAGGCCCGGTTCAGGGCCGCGCACTGCGGGGGCAGGGCGCCGACCCGGGTGGGCTGCACACCCAGTGAGTCCACCAGGCACGGCACCTCCACCACGGCGGTGCCGGGCAGGTTGTCGATCAGGCCCTGGTTGGGGACGTTGCCGTAGACCGTGCGCGGGGTGCCGGAGACGATGCTGTGGATGATCTGCGGGGCGTACTCCATCGTGCCCTCCACCGGCAGCGGTGTCCCGGCGGCGAGCGCGTCCCGGGTCCGCTCGTACTCCGCGGCGTTCTCCTTGATGATGTCCAGGTACGTGCCGATCGGCAGCCGCAGCCGCTCCACCTCGCTGTCGTGGTGGAGATACCAGGGCACGTACTCGGAGGAGTGCTCGCTGGTCTCGGTGGGGTAGTAACCGAGCCTGCGGTACATGTCCACGCGTACCCGGCGCAGCAGTTGCGGGTCCTTGGCGATCACGTCGTCGAGCAGCGGGTACAGGTCCTGCCCGTGCCGTTCGAAACGCAGCAGCCACGCCTGGTGGTTGACGCCCGCGGCCAGGTAGGAGACCTCCTCGTACGGGACGCCCAGCAGCTCGGCGAGGTCGTGCACGGTCCAGTACACCGAGTGGCACAGGCCGACGACGCGGCGCAGCGGCGTGGCCTGCGCCAGGTACATCACGTTCATCGCCATCGGGTTCGTGTAGTTCAGCAGCCACGCGTCCGGGCAGAGTTCGGTGATGTCCTCTGCGAGGGCGCGCAGCAGCGGGAAGGTCCGCAGGGCGCGGAAGATGCCGCCGACGCCGAGGGTGTCGCCGATGGTCTGGCGCAGCCCGTAGCGGGCGGGGATGCGGAAGTCCAGGCGGGTGGCCTCGTCCATGCCCACCTGGACGGTGTTGATGACGAAGTCTGCGCCTTCGAGCGCCGCCCGGCGGTCGAGGTGCGCGGTGACGACCGGCTCGGCGCCGCGGGCGGCGGCGATGTGGCGGGCCGCGCCTTCGGCGGTGGCGAGGCGTTCCGGGTCGATGTCGTGCAGGGCGACGTGCACGCGCCGCAGTTCGGGGAAGGCGAGCAGGTCGGCGAGGAGTCCCTGGGTGAAGACGACGCTGCCGGCGCCGATGAAGGCGATTTTTGTGGTGCGGGGGGCGGTGCTGCTGGTCGGGAAGGTGCTGCCGATTGGTGCGGTGCTCCTGATCGGGGCCGTGCTGCCGGTCGGTGCGGTGCTGGTCATGCGTGGCTCCCTGGTCGGGTCGTGAGGGCGGCGGCGGTACGGGCCTCGTCCCAGGTGGGCTGGGCTGCCGTACCGCCGTGGGCGCGGGTGGACAGGGCGCCGCAGGCCGCGGCGAAGGAGAGCGCCGCGGGCAGGTCCATGCCGTGCAGGACCGCGGCGACGAAACCGGCGTCGAAGCTGTCCCCGGCGCCGACGCTGTCCACCGGGTCGGCGGGAACGGCGGCCGTACGGGTCAGCGTGACGCCGTCGTGGGCGAGCGCGCCCGCCGCGCCGTCCTTGACGACGACGAGCGGGCCGAGGCGGGCGAGGGCGGCGGCAGCAGCGGCAGCGGCGGTCGGGCCGGTTTCGGGTCCGTCGCCTGTCGGCGGCCCGGGCGCCAGGGTCGCGGCCAGCGCCCGTGCTTCCGCCGCGTTCGGCAGCAGGAAGTCGGTGGACTTCAGTACGGGAGCCAGGAGTTCCGGATCCCAGCGCTGTGCCGGGTCGTCGTTGGTGTCGAGCGAGGTGGCGGCGCCGTGCCCGCGGGCCCGCGCGAAGAGGTCGCCGAGCGCCCGGGCCAGCCGCGGCATCAGGAAGAACGATCCGGCGTGTACGTGCCGGGCGTCGGCCAGCAACCGGTCCGGAACGTCCTGCGCCCCGGTGGCCACCAGGCAGCCGGGGGCGGTGAGGATGGCGCGGTCGTCACCCTGGGTGAGGACGGTGGTGAGCGGGGTGGGCCGTTCCGGGTCGGTGACCAGCGCCGAGACGTCCACGCCGCGCTCGGCCAGTGCCGTACGGACGAAGGCGCCCGCGGCGTCGTCACCGATCCGCCCGGCGAACGCCACACGCAGCCCCAGCCGCGCCGCTCCACAGGCCGTGATCGCGGCCGAACCGCCCTTCAGGAGGCTTCCCGAGGCGACGAGGCGCTCGCGTTGCCCGAATTCCAGGGTGCGTGGGACGGGTCCGACCACGACGTCGGGGTTGGCGTCGCCGATCACGAGGAGGTCGAAGGAGCGGGGCACGGGTACCTCCGGGGCGGGACGGGGCGAGGGCTGGGGTTGTGGCTGTGGTTGTGGCTGTGGCTGATTGAGGGGATCGGTACGGGCGAGGGACCGGGCTACCCCTTCAACCCGCTCGACGTCAGTGACTGGATGAAGGTCTTCTGCGCGAAGAGGAACGCCACCAGCACCGGCAGCACCGTGAGCACATTGCCCGCCATGATCGCCGACCACCGGTTGTGGTGCTGCCCCTGGAAGGTCGTCAGCCCCAACTGGAGCGTGTACTGGGTGTCGTGGTTGATGGCGATGAGCGGCCAGGTCAGGTCGTTCCAGGTGGTCAGGAAGGTCAGTACGGCGACGGTCGCCAACGCGGGGCGGGCCAGCGGCAGGACGACGGAGTACAGCACCCGCAGCCGTGAGCACCCGTCGATCCAGGCCGCCTCCTCCAGTTCCCGGGGCAGCGCCAGGAAGAACTGCCGGAAGAGGAAGACCGCGAACGGCGTGACCAGGGACGGCACGATCAGCGCCCCCAGCGTGTCGATCAGCCCCAGGTTCTTCATCACCAGGAACGTCGGGATCATGGTGAGCTGGAACGGGACGACCATGGTCGCCAGCATCAGCCCCAGCAGCAGCCGTGACCCGGCGAACCGCATCCGGGCGAAGGCGTAGCCGCCCAGCGAGCCGAGCAGCAGGTTGGAGAGGACCGCGGTGACCGCGACGATCGAGGAGTTGGCGAACCACCGCGGGAACATCGCGTTGCCCAGCACGTAGTCGTACCCGTCGAGATCGATCCCGGACGGCCACAGCGACGGCGGGAAACGGTTGATCTCCGCGTTGCTCATCACCGAACTGAGCACCAGCCACACCAGCGGCAGCGCGAAGCCCAGCGACAACGGCGCGAGCACCAGGTGCCAGGCGCTGAAGGGCAGCCGCCGGGGCCTGGCGGGACGTCGTGGCGCGGCGGTTCCGGGCGGCCCGGAGGTGCCGGACGCGCCGGACGCGCCTGCGGTCCCGGGCGGCACGGCCGCGGGCGCGCTCAACGGACCGCTCCGTCCGGCGCGGCACCCGGCCGGCGCCGCCGGTACAGGCGCAGGGCGGCCCCCACGAGGAGCAGGGCGACCGCGAGGACGTACGCGGCGGCGGCCCCGTATCCGGCGGTGAACATCTGGAACGCCTGCTCCCATACGAAGTAGACGATGACGGTGGTCGACCCGAGCGGGCCGCCCTTCGTGGTGACGTAGATCAGGTCGAACACCTGGAGCGCGGTGATCAGTTGCCACAGCAGCAGGAAGACGGTCACCGGCGTCAGCGAAGGCAGCTTGATGTGCCACAGCACCCGTATCCGGCCCGCGCCGTCCAGCCGCGCCGACTCGATCAGCTCCGGCGGAACGTCCTGGAGCGCGGCCAGATAGACGACGACACAGAAGCCGATCCCGCTCCACAGCGAGATGAGCACCAGCAGGTACAGCGCCTGCCTGGGGTCGGAGAGGAAGCCCTGCGGGGACACGCCCAGGTGGTGCAGCAGGGAGTTGGCGACCCCGAACTGCGGGTCGAGGATGAAGAAGAACAGCACACCCTGCGCCGCGGCCGAGATCACGAACGGGATGAAGAGCAACGTCCGGTAGAGGCCGATCAGCCGGATGCGGCGGTTGAGCGCCAGCGCGAGCGCCAGTCCGCCGATCAGGCTGAGCGGCACGTACAGGCCCGCGTACATCAGGGTGTTCTCCACCGCCGTACGGAAGCCCGGATCCCGCACCAGCGCGTGGTAGTTGTCCAGCCCCACCCAGCGCCCCGGCGTGACCAGGTCGTCCGCCCGGAAGGAGAGCAGCAGCGACCAGACGACGGGGACGATGCCCAGGCCGAGGATGATCAGGACGGCCGGACTGATGAAGGCCCAGGCGGCGGCGTTCTCGCGGCGGGCACGGGCGGCGAGGGTGCGGGGGCGGCGGGTGGCGCGGGAATCCGGAGGCCGGCCCGCGGGGCCTTGGCCGGCGCCGTCGCGGTGCGGATTCAGGGTGAGGGGGCGAGGGGGCGTACGGAGGGGGTGAGGGCGGGGGCGGGCTTGTGGCGTATGGCTGGGCTCCGTACGGTCCGGTCCCGTGCGGCTCGGGTTCGTACGGCTCGGGTCCGTGCGGCTCGGGTCCGTATGACCTGGCTCCGTACGGCCCGGATCCGAATGGCTCGGGTTAGTACGGCCTGGCTCCGTACCGTCCGGATCCGTACCGTCCCGTTCCGTAGGGCCCCGCGCCGCCCGGTGGTCCGCCCGAGGTTCTGACGACATGGCACCCTCTCCCGTCCGGCCGTGTCCGGCCGCCTCGTGGGCGTCGTCGGGTCTCATCGCGGGATCAGCAGGGCCGCGTCGGCTTTTTCGGCACAGGTGCGCAGCGCCTCGGCGGGCGAGCTGCGGCCCAGCAGCACCGCCACGATCGCCTCCCCGACGGCCTGCGAGATCTGCGGATAGGCCGGATGGACGGGCCGGACCCGCGCGGTGTCCAGCGCCTTGGTGAACACCGGCAGCCCGATCGTCCCCGCCGAGTGCCGCCGCCATTCCGGGCGCGCGGCCGTCGCCTTGCTCAGCGGCAGGCTGCCGCCGTCCATCGCCCACCGCACGTCCTGCGCCGGGTCGCCCAGCCAGCGCAGGAACTCGACGGCCGCCCGGGAACGTTCCGGCCCGTTGTCGAAGACGGTCCAGGTGTCCGGGCCGGAGATCGTGCAAGGCCGGCCGCTGTACGTCGGCGATGCCACCACGGCGTAGTCGACCTTGCCTTCGATGATGTCCGGCAGCTCCCACGGCCCGGTGGCCATCATGCCCATCCGGCCGCCGATGAAGACCTGGTGCATCTGCTCGCTGCCCGGCTTGGGGTCGATGTAGACGCTCTTGTCGGCGGCGAGCCGCGCCAGGGTGCCCAGCGCCTGCTCCCCGACGTCCCGGAAGCCGATGCTGTGCCCGTCCGGGGCGATGACCTCGCCGCCGAGGTCCCACACCAGCGGCCACAGCCGCCACACGGTGTCCTCGTCACCGGCGCCGGGCCAGCTCGTACCGAAGGTGCCGCGGCGCGGATCGGTCAGCAGGCGAGCCGTACGCACGAAGTCGTCCCACGTCCAGCCCGCCTCGGGGTAGGGCACCCCGGCTTGCCGGAACAGCTTGCGGTTGTAGACGACGCACAGGGAGTCCAGCAAGGCGGGCGCGGCCCGCACCTGGCCGTTGAGCTGGACCGCGGCACGGACCGAGTCCCAGAACTGCGGCCAGTACGCGGTGCCGCGCAGCGCGTCGTTGAGGTCGACGACGCGAGGGCTGCGGGCCACCCGGGCCAGGTCGGCCCCGAAGACGTACGCGATGTCCGGGTACGAGCCCGCGGCCAGCGCCGCCGTCACCTTCTGCAGCATGGCGTCGGCCACCACCCCGCCGCCCCCGGCGTCGACCCGGATGCGCGACTGCCGGCGGTTGAAGTTGTCGACGAGCGACTGCATGGCCTTGCGGCCGGTGTCGGCCTGGCCGTGCCACAGTTCGACGGTGGTCCTGCCGTCGGCCCCCACGCTGTCGACGGCCGAGGACTGACAGGCACCGAGAAGCGGCGCGCCCGCGACGCCGGCCGCCAGCGCGGCGCCGGTGTGCAGGAGACGGCGCCGGGTCGGTTCGCCGGGCTGGTGCCGGGTCGGCCCGCTGGGTCGTGGTGTGCCGCCGTCGTACTGTGAGGCCCGTAAGGCCCGTAAGTCTGCCGAGCCCGTGTCCCCGCCGGTTGCGTCGCGCATCAGCGGCCACCCCCTCGAAGAACCGGTTCAAGGTTCCGCAGAACCGTTTGCGCCCGCCCTCGCGGCCCCCGAACCGTACGGCCGGGAGCCCTCAAGAGCTAACCAGCAGGCAGCGATCAGTGCAATGGTGCTGCGGCGGCGCAGTGGTGCTGGGGCGGCGGGTGGGACACTGGCGCCCCGCCCGTACGTCAGGGGGCAGCGCCACCAGGTTCTTGCCGAGTGCGGGCGCCGAAGCCCCGTCCTGTAAAGGGCTGTTGATCCTCTTCAGGCTGGTCACCGCCGGCGCGGCGGGCGGCTCGGGCGGCTTGGGCGGCGGTCCGGTGCAGGTGCAGCTGCCCGGAGCGTTGTTCCCGTTACGTCCCTTCTGTCACCCCTGTGCGCCCACGGCCCGTATCCGGCCGGGCCGCCGCATGCCACCAGACGCGCAGCGGCCCGACCGGCCGGAACCCGTTCGCCACCGCTGCCACCAGGTCGTCGCCGGACTCGTAGCCGACGACCGGCAGACCGGGCCATCGGGCAGTCACGGCGGAGAGGCAGCCGGCCCAGGTGTCCCGAGGCTCGATGCCCGCATCCGCGGCTCCGGGGGCGGTGAAGACGTTGGACAGGCCGACCACTTCGCCGCTGAGGGTGGCGATGGCTCCGGCCAGGATGGTGCCGCTGGTGCTGGTGCTGGTGCTGGTGCTGGTGCTGGTGCTCGGGCTGGCGCTGGGATCGGTGTCGGCGGGCCGGGCGCGCAGGAAGTGGGTGGCGTCGTCCGCGAGCAGTTCCGGCTGGAACGGGCCGTAATCGCCCGGTTCCGCTCCCCACGCGGCGGCCCAGTCGGACAGGTCACCGGGCGTGGCGACCACGTCCCAAGCCATCGGGCGGACGAGGGCTGTTGCCGGTGCTTGGGCCGGCCGGTGGATCCACTGGGCCTCGAAGAGCACCTCGAAGCCCGCCGAAGTCAGATCCAGGCACGCGAAGCTGTCCTTGACCGAGCAACCGGGGGAGGCCGTGTCGATACGGGACAGGAGCTCTGCGGCGGCATCGGCGGAAGTACCGAGGCGGTGTGTCAGCGTCACGGCGTCCGGGTAGAGCGGGGGAGTACGGCGGGGGCTGGCCCAGGCGCCGCCGCCGAAGTCACTCCGTAGGCCGTGGGCGCGGCAGACCGCATCGCACCACTCGGCGTTGTTACGAGCTGCCGCACGCACCCGGGCGGCGCGCTCGGTCACGTCCGCCACGGCTGTGGTGGCCCCCGGATCGTTCATGCGCCGATCATGGCATGCGGGCAACTTTTGCTCACTACCTTCACGTTGCCCGCGGCCGCGACCTCCCGCTCCGTGTCAGAGCGGATCGCTAGCCTGTCAGGCATGAATCAGAGAAACAGTGATGTCACCGCGCACGACGGCCAGACCGACGGCATCGACGGTACCGACCGTATCGACGACACCGACGGCTACGAGGTCAGGCCCGGCGTCCCGACGGCCGACGCGTACCGGCGACTGCGCCGGGCGACCGGCCTCGGCGCCAAGTCGGCCGAGGGCGCGGCGATCGGCCTCCCGAACACCTGGTACGGCGTCACCGTGCACGCGTCGCCGGGGCTCGCGGACGACGCAGACCCCGTCGGCATGGGCCGGATCATCGGCGACGGCGGCTGCTTCTTCCAGATCGTCGACATCTGCGTACTGCCCCAGCACCAGGGCCACGGCCTGGGCAAGCGCATCATGGCCGCGCTCACCGCCGAACTGGAGCGCCGCGCACCGGCGGGCGCCTACGTGTCCCTGATCGCCGACGGTGACGCCCGCCACCTCTACGCCAAGTTCGGCTTCACCGAGACGGCCCCGGCCTCGGTAGGCATGGAGTTCACGCCCCGACCGGCCTACTGAGGCCGGCCGAGCACGGCCCCGCCGCGCCAGCCGCCGGCCCCGATTACGACTCCAACGGAGCAGGCAGCACAGGCAATTCATTCGGCGCAGACGAGCCAGACAGAGCAGACGGGGCAGGCGGGTCAAGCACGGCAGACGGGGCAGGCGGGGGAACCAGAGCGGCAGACCGGTTCAGCAGACCCAGCAACTCACCGTGCAACCCGCGTGGCGCGACGAGGAAACCGGGCGCTCCGGCCTGCCACGGCCGGCCCGTCGTGTCGGAGACGACAGCTCCCGCCTCGCGGGCAACCAGCGCACCGGGCAGCAGATTGGCATCGTCCCGGCCGTACTCCCAGAACGCGTCCAGCCGCCCTGCCGCCGTGTCGGCGATCTGCCACGAGGTGGGGCCCAGGTTCCGGACGGCCCCCACGGCGGGCAGCACGGCGGCGAGCGACCGGCCCGCCGCCGCCACGGCCGCGGGTTGCCCCGCGGCGAAGGGCGGGTGGCTGGTGCCGACGAGGGCCGCCTCCAGCCGGGTCCGGGTCGACGGGGTGATCCTCTCGCCGTTGCGGGTGGCACCGTGCCCGGCGGCGGCGAGATACGTCTCGCCGAGCAGCGGCGCGTGCAGGGCCGCGGCCACCGGCTCACCGTCCCGCACCAACGCGAGGCTGACACAGAAGTAAGGCAGATCCTGCATGAACTGCACCGCGCCGTCGATCACGTCCACCATCCACACGTCCCCTTCCGCAGGCAGCTCGGAAGCCGGGGTGGCGCCCGGGCTCCGGTCGTCGTGCAATTCCTCGGCCCAGGGGACGCCGGGCAGCAGCGCGTCCAGATGCCGTCGTATGACGCCAACGGCCGGAGCTTCCAAGGCCAGGTAAGCGGCGGCCAGTTCCTCCATGGTGTCGGCGGGCGCGGCGGCACGGCGCGGAGTGGTGAGCAGGAGCGCACCGACTTCGTGGGCGGCGGCCGCCATCGGGGCGAGCAGGGACGCGTACGTCATGAGCTTCTCCATGTGAGCAGCAGACTCTTCCCCGGCACCAAGGGCAGCGGCCCTCAGCCGACGCCGGGACTGGTTGATGCCGTCGATCCTGCGCCGAGAAGGCCACAACCGGACTCTCCACCCGACCAGAGTGAGCGAAACTGTCTCCCGTGCCCCAGAAACCGAGCGATCCCGCTCCCTCTCCCGCTTCCTCCCCCTCGCGTAGCGCCTCACCCGTCCTCGGACTCCGTGACCAGCGCCTGATCGCCGCGCTGCAGTGCGACGGGCGGCTGAGCGCCGAGCGGGCCGCCGAGGTACTGGGGGAGAACCCCCGGACGGTGCACCGCCGCTGGCAGGCACTGACTGGCGACGGCACGGTCAAGGTGATCGCCCAGCCCGTGCGCCCCGACTCGGTCGGTGCGCTGCTGCTACGCATCAAGGTGCTCAAGGGAAAACTCGACGCTCTCACCGCCGCCCTGGCCGCCCGCCCGGACATCCCTTTCATCGATTTGTCGGCCTCGGGCGACGAGATCTCCGCGGTCGCGTTCACCGAACCAGGAACCCGTGACCATCTGGTGTTCCGGCAGTTGCCGGCCACATCGGCGGTGGCGTCCGTGTCCGCGGCCACCGTGCTGCACGTGTTCTCCGAGGCTTCCGACTGGCGCCACGACGTCCTGACCGCCGAGGAACGCGCCGCCCTGACCCCGGCGCCCGCCCCTTCCGCATCCACATCCGCATCCGTACCGTCTGCCGCTTCCGGTCCTGGATCCGGCCCTGGACCCGCCCCCAGAACCGGAGGCGACTTCGATGCCGTCGACACCGACATCCTGGCCGCCTTGAGCGACGACGCCCGCACCCCGGCGGCGGCGATCGCCGCCCGGACCGGGCACCCAGCCTCCACGGTCCGGCGCCGCCTCGCCCGCCTGATGGCCGACGGCCGGCTCAGCACGCAGGTGGCGGTGGACCCCAGGCGCTTGGGCCTGTTCATCGACGCCAACGTGATGATGCAGGTGCCCCCGGATCACCTGGACGCCGTGGGCCGCACCCTGGCCCGACACCCCGCCGTACACGGCGCGTTCGCCACCAGCGGCACCGCGAACCTGCACGCCGCCGTCTGGCTGCCGGACCTGGCCGCCCTGTACCGGCTGATCACCGACGACCTGACGGGCCTGGGCATCGCCGGCGTCGAAACCGTCATCGTCGGCCACGCGGTCAAACGTCCCGGCAGATGACCCGACCCCCGAACAGCATCAGCCGACATCGGACCGCAGGGGTCGGCACCGGCCGGCACCGAAAGGTCGCTCGACGAAATCAGAGGCGCGGCTTACCATCGGCGGCGACGGCATCGCGTGTCGGTCACCGACCGGGTGAGGCATGGAGGTGTCCGTGAGTTTGCCTTACGGAGGCATTCCACAGTGTCAGTGCAGTTGAACCACATCATCATCCACTCCCGGGACAACCGGGAATCCGCCACCTTCCTGGCGTACATCCTCGGGCTCGACATCGGTACGGAGTGGGGCCCCTTCCTCCCGGTGGACACCGCGAACGGTGTCACTCTGGACTTCGCCACGATCCCGGCGGAGTCGATCACCATGCAGCACTACGCGTTCCTCATCAGCGAGGACGAATTCGACACCGCCTTCGCGCGGATCCAGCAGGCCGGCCTCACCTACTACGCCGACCCGCACGGGAAGCAGCCGGGGAGATCAATCACAACGACGGCGGACGCGGCGTCTACTTCTTCGACCCGGCGGGCCACGCGATGGAGATCATCACCCGCCCGTACGGAGGCGGCGCCCCGGAAGAAACATCGGGCGCCCCGGAAGAGACGTCCGGCGTCCCGGAAGCGGTACAGGGCAGGGCGGTAGAGGTATCGGGCGGCGCCGAAGTGGACTCGTCAGCCTGAGCAGCACCCGGCCGCAGCCCCGCCGGGGGGAGCATTGATCCACCCAGGCACCTGAGCCCGTGACGGGGGCGGGCGCCCGCGAAATCAATCCGCGGGCGCCCGCACGACGGCCCCGCACGACGGCCCCGCACCTTCCCCCTTTCCCCTCCCCCCCGCCCCACCCACCCCCGTGCCGAGTGCGTCCAACCGTGTGCGTCAGTAGGACAGCTCCGTGCCCTGCCTCCGCCTCATGCCGGCCCGTACGAAAGTCCCCGTGTCCCGCATCCGTACGACAGCCCTGTCTGACCCCGTCTCATGCACGTCCGCAGGGCAGTCCCATGCCCCACCCCATCTCGTGCGCGTCCGCACGGCAGCCCCGCGCCCCTCCTCACTCACGCGCTTCCGCCGCGATGGCTCCGTGCCCCGCCTCCTCCTGCCGGGTGTCATGCGGTTCGGGTGGTCAGCCTTGCTTGACCGTGATGGCTCCGTTCGTCGTGGTGAGGTCGAGTCGGTAGGCACCGGCCGGGTCGTTGGGCACGGCCAGGCTTTTGTGGCCGTTGTCGGTCTCGGCGGCTATTCGGTAGCGGTGGGGCTGCCCGCCTGGCACGGTGAGGCTGATCGCGCCGTTCGACGTCTCGGCCCGGACGTTCTGCGGGGACTCCGTGACGAGGTCGATGGCACCGTTGCTGGTCCGTGCCCGTGTTCCGTCCCCCTTCAAGCCGCGCCCGTAGATCCGGCCGTTGGAGGTACGGACGTCCACCGCGCCACTCACACCGTTCAAGTTCACCGCGCCGGAACTGGTGGTTACGTGTACCGAACCGACCTCCGAGAGGTTCACCGCGCCGGACGAGGTTTCCCCTGTCACCGGGAGGCCCGCCGGCACGACGACCGTGTAATGCACCGAGCAGTCGTCCCCGCAGCCGCCGAGCAGCAGCACACCGTTCTCCACGCGATGGCTCGCCTTCTCGGGCCGCTCGCCCCGATACCGCAGCTCGCGGTGGACCGACACCGTGTCGAGGGACTTCTTGCCGCGCAGGGTGAGGCCACCCGAACCGCTGCCCAGGCGTATGGACTTGATGTCGGTGGAGTGCTCGGCATCGTCCTCGTACGTGGAGCGGTCCGTGAGCTCGCATGCGCCGAGCCCGGTCACAGTGATACCGGCCAGCGCGACGGCTGCGAGGACTCGGAGATGACGACGCACGGTTTCCCCTTGGTTCAGTGCACGGCGTGCCGCGCACAGGTCGCGTGCGCGGTGCGGTCGCCGCGCCTTTCGGTGCAACGGTCTTCAGGTTAGAGCGCTGTCCACAGCCGCGACCATGAGGAAAACCCCCGCTTTCACCTGCGGAACTCCACAGTGCCGCGGGGAGACGTTCCTGCCGCCTGCCGCCTGCCGCCTGCCGTCAGCCGTCCGCGCCGAGCGCCGTCAGGTCCAGCCCCCGCAGCCGTTCCGGATCCGCGAGGATGTCGATCGCGACGATCTTCCCGCCCACGACGGTCAGGCCCATCACCGACAACGGCGCTCCGTCCACGACCGTGACCACCCCCGCGGCCCCGTTCACCAGCGCGTACCGCGCACCGTGCGCAGTACGCCGGAAAGCGAGCGCCCGTCCCGCCACCTCGTGCGCCCCGCGAACGGTCCTGGCCAGCCCCGGGAACCCGGCGCCCGTGTCGGCACGGAGCACCACGTCCGGATCGAGGACCGCGAGCAACGCCTCGAAATCACCGTCCCGTGCGGCGGCGAGGAAAGCGTCGACCACCTCGCGCTGCCGGACGAGACCCGAGTCGGGCACGGCAGCCGTGTTCCGCACCCGGCGGCGGGCCCGGCTGGCGAGCTGGCGGGCCGCGGCCGGAGTGCGCCCGACGACGGGCCCGATCTCGTCGAACGGCACTCCGAACATGTCATGCAGGACGAACGCGAGACGTTCGGCAGGTGCCAGTGTTTGGAGCACCACCAGCAGGGCGAGCCCGACGGCGTCGGCCAGCAGCGCCTGTTGCTCCGGATCGGTCCCGTCCGTACCGCTGCCGCCACTCCCGCCGCCGACGGTGGCGCTGCTGATGACGGGGTCGGGCACCCGTACGTCGAAAGGCTCCTCGCCGCGCGCCGTACGCGTCCGCAGCAGATCCAGGCACACCCGGCCGACGACGGTCGTCAGCCAGCCACCGAGGTTCGCCACGTCGCTGACGTCGGAGCGGCTGAGCCGCAACCAGGCTTCCTGCACGGCGTCGTCCGCCTCGCTCAGCGAACCGAGCATCCGGTACGCCACCGCCCGCAGATGCGCCCGGTGTTCCTCGAAGCGCTTCGCCAGGAATTCTTTCTCGTCCACCTGTCACATTCTCCCGTCGTGTTCCGTCAGAACGATGACGGACCGTTTCCCCTCGATGTGACGGACCGCCCCGCAGGACAGGAGACATGATCATGCAGAGCACACAGAGCACACAGAGCACACAGAGCACACAGAGCACACAAAGCACACAGGACGCGCAGGGCGCACAGGACACGAAGACTGCACAGGACCCGCAGGGCTCGCAAACTCCCGTACAAGCGCGGATCTCGAACCCGGCCCTGCTCCTCCCCGGCGTCATGGAACCCGTCCTCGCCGTCCTCAAGTCGGTCAAGAAAGCCGGTGTCCCGCAGACCACGCTCGATCTGGTCCACCTGCGGGCGAGCCAGATCAACGGATGCAGCTACTGCGTGCACGGCGGCACGCTGCAGGCCCAGAAGGCCGGTGAGCGTGACGAGCGGCTGCACACCGTGGCGGCGTGGGCCGACGCGCCCTTCTTCACCCCGGCCGAGCGCGCCGCGCTGGCGCTCACCGAGGCCGTGACCCGGCTCAGCGACCGTACCGACCCGGTGCCGGACGCGGTCTGGAACGAGGCCGTGGCGCACTACGACGAACGGCAGCTCGCCGCTCTGGTCCTCATGATCGGTATGACGAATTTCTTCAACAGGGTCAACGTCAGCACCCGGCAGATCGCGGGCGCTGCCTGGTAAGGGCCCGACCGACCCGCCGACCGGGCTCGCCGACCGAACTGATCGGGCGGGCCGGCGGCCGGGTCAGCCGAAGCGGATGTGCTTGACGCTCGTCCACGTACGGCGCAGCCGCCCGCGGAGCGCGCTGTCGGTGTCGGGGGCCAGCTCCAGCCCGGCCGAGGCGGCGATACGGTCGGCGACCTGCGCGACCGTACGCCGGTCGGTCCACACGTGCTCGCTGAACTCCGGCCCGCTCAGCCGCTCCAGACAGTGGTCCAGCTTCGATACGGCGAAGCTCTCCCGCCGCAACGGGGTGTCCTTGCCGGCGACGAACCCCACGACATGCCCGAAGCCGCGCTCCCGCAGCCGCCGCAGCACCGTCCGCCGGTCGGCGAGCAGTGCGAAGTGCCGGACATCGTGGCCGCGGGCGCGCAGTCGGCCGACGATCTCGTCGAAGTAGGACGTTTCCACGAGCGTCATCGGGGCGATCACTGTGCCCGGGTGCTTGGTCAGGGCCAGGTCCAGTACCTCGTGGACGCCCTGCCGCCAGGCCGGGAGGTCCTGGAAGTCGCCGCGCAGGGCCGGCGGCGTCATCCGGTGCAGGCCGAAGCCGACGTGCTCGGGGTCGCAGATGACGCTGCCGGGGAGCCGGCGCTGGATCTCGTGTGCGGTCTGCGTCTTGCCGCCGCCGAACGGGCCGTTGATCCACAGGAGCATGGGCGGCACTCTACGAGCACGGGCTCCCGTAGAGCGAGGGCACTCCGCTCCCCATATCCCGCTCCCCGCTCCCCATGCCCCGCTCCCCGCTCCCCATGCCCCGCTCCCCGTACCCCGCCCCCTCAGGTCGCCGCCGTGAACACCAGGCACGCGTTGTGCCCCCCGAAGCCGAAGGAGTTCGTGAGGGCGGCGGACACGGCGCCCTCACGCGGCTCTCCCGTGACGACGTCGAGGCCGACCTCCGGGTCGAGGGTGTCGACGTTCTGCGTCGCGGGGACGACACCATCGCGTACGGCGAGGATCGCGGCGAGCGCGCCTGCCGCTCCGGCCGCCCCGAAGAGGTGGCCGGTCATCGACTTGGTCGCGGTGACGGACGGGTGGGTACCGATGGCCTCCGTGATCGACCGGGCCTCCGCGAGGTCGCCCAGGGGCGTGGACGTCGCATGGGCGTGCACATGCTCGATGTCGCGCGGGGACAGCCCGGCGGCGGACAGGGCCAGCCGCATCGCGCGGACCTGCCCCTCGGGGTGCGCGGCCGTGATGTGGTGGGCGTCCGAGGTGACGCCCGCGCCCGCGAGGGTGGCGTGCGCGCGGGCCGCGCGGGCGGCGGCGAAACCGGCACGTTCCAGAACGACCACGGCCGAACCTTCGCCGATCACGAAACCGTCCCGGTCGACGTCGAACGGGCGCGACGCCAGCTCCGGCTCGTCGTTGCGCGTCGAATGCGCCTTGGCCTGGGCGAAGCCCGCCAGCGGCAGCGGGTGGACGCACGCCTCGGTCCCGCCCGCCACCACCACGTCCGCCCGGCCGAGCCGGATCAGGTCCAGACCCATGGCTATGGCCTCGGCCCCGGAGGCACAGGCGCTGACCGGGGTGTGGGCGCCGCCGCGCGCTCCCAGTTCGATGCTGACCCAGGCGGCGGGTCCGTTCGCCATCAGCATGGGAACGGTGTGCGGGGACACCTTCCGTACGCCGGACGTTTCGAGTACGTCGTCCTGGCCGAGCAGGGTGAGCGCGCCGCCCGTACCCGTACCGATCACCACGGCCAGCCGTTCCGGATCGACGGCCGGCGCGCCCGCGTCGGCCCAGGCCTCGCGGGCCGCCACGAGCGCGACCTGTTCACACCGGTCCATGCGCCGGGCCTGCACCCGGTCCAGGACCGTACCGGGCTCGACCGCGAGCCGGCCCGCGATCCGTACCGGCAGCCCGGCCGCCCACTCCTCCTCGATGGCGCTGATGCCGGACCGCCCGGCCAGCATGGCGTCCCAGGTGGAGGCGGCGTCTCCGCCCAGTGGCGTGGTGGCGCCGAGCCCGGTGACCACCACGTCCTCGGTGACGGTACGCATGAGATGAACCCCCTGTGTCATCAGATGAACCCCCTTTGTCGTATGGAGACAACTTCCCGGACCGCGTCGGGCCGGGAAATGATCAACTCGATGTTCACTCTGCCAGGGGATTACTAAGGTGGCAGGTGGCAGCTTCCACGGAGTTCGCGGGTGGGGGGTTGTGGGAACCATGCAAAGCAGTCGCGGTGAAACGGCGCGTTCGCGTCGGCTGCCGGGCGAGCGGTGACGAGGAAGATCCGCCGGGAACCCGATCCATGACCCCGCCCGGAACCCCGACAGCCCAGGGCCCTTCCTGTGGATACCCGATCACGAGATATCTTGATGTCGAGCAATGTTGCAGACGTGGAGCGGAGCACCCGGTGACTGACTCGACCATCATCTACACACACACTGACGAGGCCCCGGCCCTGGCGACGTATTCGTTCCTGCCGGTGATCGAGGCCTACGCCTCGACGGCCGGGGTCACGGTGGAGAGCCGTGACATCTCCCTGGCGGGCCGCATCATCGCCGGTTTCCCGGAGTGGCTCCAGGAGGAACAGCGCATCGACGACGCCCTCGCCGAGCTCGGTGAGCTGGCGAAGACGCCCGAGGCCAACATCATCAAGCTGCCGAACATCTCGGCCTCCATCCCGCAGCTCAAGGCGGCCGTCGCCGAGCTGCAGGAGCAGGGTTACGCGCTGCCGGACTACCCGGACGACCCCAAGACCGACGAGGAGCGCGACATCCGCGCCCGCTACGACAAGGTCAAGGGCAGCGCCGTCAACCCGGTGCTGCGCGAGGGCAACTCCGACCGCCGCGCCCCCGCCTCGGTGAAGAACTACGCCAAGGCCAACCCGCACCGGATGGGTGCCTGGTCGGCGGAGTCGAAGACCGAGGTCGCGCACATGAGCGGCGACGACTTCCGCTCCACCGAGAAGTCCGCGGTCATCGCCGAGGACGGCACGCTGCGCATCGAGCTGGCCGGTGACGACGGTTCGACCACCGTCCTGCGCGAGTCGGTACCGGTGCTCGCGGGCGAGGTCGTGGACGCCTCCGTCATGCGCGTCGCCGTGCTGCGCGAGTTCCTCAAGGAGCAGGTCGCCCGCGCCAAGGCCGAGGGCGTGCTGTTCTCGGTGCACCTCAAGGCCACGATGATGAAGGTCTCTGACCCGATCATCTTCGGTCACGTGGTGCGCGCCTTCTTCCCGAAGACCTTCGCCGCGTACGGTGACGTGCTCGCCCAGGCCGGCCTGACCCCGAACGACGGTCTGGGCGGCATCTGGAAGGGCCTGGAGTCGCTGCCCCAGGGCGAGGAGATCAAGGCCTCCTTCGATGCCGAGCTGGCCGAGGGCCCGGACCTGGCCATGGTCGACTCCCACCGGGGCATCACCAACCTGCACGTCCCCAGCGACGTCATCGTGGACGCCTCCATGCCGGCCATGATCCGCACCTCCGGCCACATGTGGAACAAGGACGACCAGGAGCAGGACGCCCTCGCCGTCATCCCGGACAGCAGCTACGCCGGCGTCTACCAGGCCGTCATCGAGGACTGCAAGGCCAACGGCGCGTACGACCCGTCGACCATGGGCTCGGTGCCCAACGTCGGTCTGATGGCGCAGAAGGCCGAGGAGTACGGCAGCCACGACAAGACCTTCGAGATCGCCACCACCGGTACGGTGCGGGTCCTCGACCAGGACGGCAACGCGGTCCTGGAGCAGACGGTCGCCACCGGCGACATCTTCCGCATGTGCCAGACCAAGGACGTGCCGATCCGCGACTGGGTCAAGCTGGCCGTCACCCGCGCCCGCGCGAGCGGCGACCCGGCCGTGTTCTGGCTGGACGAGGGCCGCGCGCACGACGCGAACCTCATCGCCAAGGTGAAGCAGTACCTCCCGGAGCACGACACCGAGGGCCTGCAGATCGAGATCATGTCGCCGGTCGAGGCCACGAAGTTCTCGGTCGAGCGCATCCGCCGCGGCGAGAACACCATCTCCGTCACCGGCAACGTGCTGCGCGACTACCTCACCGACCTGTTCCCGATCCTGGAGCTCGGCACGAGCGCCAAGATGCTGTCGGTGGTGCCGCTCATCAACGGCGGTGGCCTCTTCGAGACCGGCGCCGGCGGCTCCGCGCCCAAGCACGTCCAGCAGCTGGTCAAGGAGAACTACCTGCGCTGGGACAGCCTGGGTGAGTTCCTCGCGCTCGCGGTGAGCTTCGAGCACCTCGCGCAGAAGACGGGCAACGCGCGCGCCCAGGTGCTCGCCGACACCCTCGACCGCGCGACCGGCTCGTTCCTCGCCGAGAACAAGTCGCCCAGCCGCAAGCTCGGCGGCATCGACAACCGCGGCAGCCACTTCTACCTGGCCCTGTACTGGGCCCAGGAGCTGGCCAAGCAGACCGAGGACGCGCAGCTCGCGGAGTCCTTCGCGGCCCTCGCGGCGACGCTGGCCGAGCAGGAGCAGACGATCGTCGACGAGCTGATCGCCGTCCAGGGCTCGCCGGCCGACATCGGCGGCTACTACCAGCCCTCGGTGGCCAAGGCCGCGGCCGTCATGCGCCCGTCGCAGACGTTCAACCAGGCGCTCGCCACTCTCGGCAGCTGATACGGCGCCGGGCGGCACCGGCGGGCGGGCGCTCCCGTCCGCCGGCCGCCCGGCACCTGTGCGACGGGTCCGCCCCGGCCAGCAGTACTGCTGTCGGCCGGGGCGGACCCGTTTCCGTACGGCCCGCTCGGGCGGGCCGGAGTTCCCTCACGGCACCAAGTGCCTCAGGCCCTCCTCGCACTTCTTCGCCAAGTCGGCGGACCGGGGCAGCATCAGCTCCTCGTACGCACGCACCGCGTCGTCCACCCGCTCCGCGTCGACCAGCGCCTGCGCCAGGTCGGCGCCGTCGAGCAGCGCGTGGTTGACGCCCACACCGAGCGGCGGCATCAGGTGCGCCGCGTCACCCAGCAGCGTGACGCCCGGCACGTGCTCCCAGATGTGCGGTACGGGCAGCGCGTACAGCGGCCGGTTGGCGAAGCCGTGGTCACCGTTGAGCATGGCGTACCGCAGTCCCTCGGCCCATCCGTCGAGCCGCTCCCCGAGGTACGCGCGCATCGCCGCCGTGTCGTCCACGTCCAGCCCGGCGGCCGTCAGCCAGTCCTGCGGGGCCCGGAAGGCCACGTAGACGCGGATGTGGCCGTTGCTGTTCCGCTGGGCGAACATGATCGTCGCGCCGGACTCCGCCACCAGCGTGCCCGGGCCGACCAGCTGCGCGAGGTCGGGATGGCGTACGTCGCTGTCGTCGAAGCCGGTTTCGAGGAAGGCGACGCCCGTGTAGGCGGGAAGGGCGTCCGAGACGGCCGGGCGGACCCGCGACCACGCGCCGTCGGCACCGACGACCAGGTCGAAGTCCTCGAAGCCGCCGTCCGCGAACTCCAGACGGCAGGTGCCGTCACCGAGCGGCGTGGCGCCGCTGACGGCGCTTGCCCAGCGGACCGTCCCCGGCGCGAGCGAGTCCAGCAGCAGCTTCCGCAGATGTCCCCGGTCGATCTCCGGCCGGTACTCGACGCCCGCGCCCTCGTCCCCCGGAGGCCACTCCTGTTCCATGGCCGCCGCGGTGACATGGTCCACCTTCCGCCACTCCTGGCCCTCGGGGCGGGACAGGGCGTGGAACCGGTCGAGCAGCCCCGCCGCGCGCAGCGCCGCCTGGCCCGTATCCGGGTGCAGGTCGAGACTGCCGCCCTGGGAACGGGCGTCCGCGGACGCCTCGCGCTCGAAGACGGTGACGGAACGGCCGTGACGTTGCAGGACACGGGCACAGGTCAGGCCGCCGGGGCCGGCGCCGACGATCGCGACGCGGGCCGCACGGGTGGAATTCATGGGTCCCCCTCCAGGGGTGTGCGGAGCGCCGGACCGCACGTCCGGCGTCTCTCTCCAACTAAAAAAGCACACCCAATAAATAAGTGCAACGACTTAACCTTCTTACTCGATGCACCGCGCGGTAGTAAGCTGCACCCGTGACCCAACCCGTTCCCCGCATCGAGCCCCCGCCGCCCACCCAGGGCGCCGCTCCCGTCGGCCGCCGCGAACGCAAGAAGGCACAGACCCGCAAGGCGCTGGCCGACGCCGCCCTGCGGCTCTTCCTGGAGCGTGGCTACGAGCAGGTCGGCGTCAAGGAGATCGCCGATGCCGCCGACGTGTCGGTGACGACTCTGTTCAAGCACTTCGCCGGCAAGGAAGCGCTCGTCTTCGACCAGGAGGACGACATCGAGGCCGCCCTCGTCGCGGCCGTACGCGACCGGGCCCCCGGCCAGTCGGTTCTGCGGGCTCTGCGCGAGTACGTCCTGCTCTCCGAGAAGGACACCGCGCACCCGGAAATCGCCACGTTCGTCCGCCTGGTGTCCGAGACCCCGGCGCTACGCGACTACGCCCAGCGCATGTGGATGCGCCACGAATCGGCCCTGGCCCGCGCCATCGCCGAGGAGGTCGGCGCCCCCGAGGACGACGTCACCTGCGCCGCCCTGGCCCACTTCGCCCTCGCCTCCCGCACCCTCAACGGGCAGTACCCCGCCCCCCGCCGGGCCACCGAAGAAATCTTCGACCTGCTGGAGCGGGGGTGGGAGGCGGTCCGGCCGGGAAGCTGACCGGTCGGGCACGTCCGGGGAGGGCTGACCGGCCCGGCCCGTCCGGGAAGCTGACCGGTCAGCGGCGGGGCTTGCCCCGCTTGGCGCCCTTCGGAGCGCCGGAGCCGCCGCGCGGGCCGCGGGAGCCCTTGCCGACGGGCTTGCGCGCGGCGGGCTTCTGACGGGCGCCGCCCTTGGCCGGCTGCTTGGACTGCGACTTCGACGGGGCCGGGGCCGGAGCCTGGGCACGGCCGCGAGAGCTGTTGACGGTACGGCCGCGGACGATGCCGATGAAGTCCTCGACCTGGTCGGTGGTCCGCTCCTCCGGCCAGGCCAGCGCGACCTGGGACTGGGGGGCGTCCGTCAGCGTCCGGTACTTGAGGTCCTTGCGGTGGTGCAGCCGGGCCAGCGACTGCGGGACGACCAGCAGGCCGATGCCTGCCGCGACCAGCTCGATCGCGTCCGCCGTCGTCGCGGGCCGCTCGAACGCGGGCCGGCCCGGAGGGCGCTCCCAGTCGAGGGTGTCGTCGAGGGGATGCAGCACGATCTCGTCGGCCAGATCCTCGGTGGAGACCTCGTCGGCCGCCGTGAAGAGGTGGTCCTTCGGGACCACGACCACCGTCGTCTCCGTATAGAGGGGGATCGCGCTGAAGAACGTCCGGTCGGCCGGCAGCCGTACGAAACCCGCGTCGGCGCCGCCGTCCCGCAGCACGTCGTACGCCGCGCCCGCGGACGCCGCGACGAGTTCCAGCGGGATGCCGGGCAGCCGCTCGTTCCAGATACGCACCCACTTCGCGGGCGTCACCCCCGGGACGTACGCGAGCCGGAACGAGAGGGTTTCTTCCGAGCCTGTCACTCTGCCAGGTTACCGGTCGTGGTCAGCGGTAGCGCACACGATCGATACCCTTGACACCATGACGTCGCACCAGAACACCCAGACGATGAAGCCCGCGACCGCGGCGAAGAAGCTGGGTGTGTACCTCGAAGCCACCCCCGCCGCATTCCAGGAGGGTGTCGTCTCTCGCGCCGAGCTGAACGCGCTGCAGACCGACCCGCCCGAGTGGCTCCGGGAACTGCGGCTCAACGGCCCGCACCCGCGGCCCGTCGTGGCGGCGAAGCTCGGCGTCTCCATCTCGGGCCTCGCCCGCGGCGGAGTCACCGAGGCGCTCACCACGGAGCAGATCGACGCGCTGAAGGCGGAATCCCCCGAGTGGCTGCAGAAGGAACGCGCCACCCAGGCCGAGGTCCGCAAGGAAACCGTGCGGATCAAGGAGAAGCACAAGACGGAGCAGGCGAAGCGCGAGCAGCAGGATCAGCAGGACGGGCAAGACCAGCGGGACCGGTAGGAACGCAGATCAAGTAACGGGGCGCCGATACCGGCAGAAGAGGGGCGCGGGCGAGGGACAGAGCCCGCGCTCCCCTCACCCGCCCCGACGGGCCCCGGGCCCCGCCCCTCCGGCGCCCCGCTCCACCCCAACCGGCCCCGTCGCACGTCACCGTTCCCCGACCGGTGGCTGCCGGGCCAGGAACTCTTCGAACGCCGCCGCCTGCTCGGGGTCCATGAACCCCTGGCGCCCGTACTTGGCCTGTTCCTCAAGCCACTCCATCTCGGCGGCAGCCAGTTGCACGGTCACGACCGTCCCGCCCCGTTGGCGTGGGCGCGGGGTGGTCGGCGGTGCGGCGTGGGCGCAGGACCGTGAACTCGATTTCGACCGTGAGCTGTTGTTCGTCTCGGCGCTGTCGCACGACTTGGGACTCACCGACTCACCCCGCCGTTCGACAGTCACACGGTCCCCTTCGAGGAGGCCGACGGCCGGATCGCACCATGGCCAATTCGCTGGAACGTGCCTGATGGCTCGTGCGGTCGAACGGCGCCGGCGACGCGTCCGAAGACCACGCCCGGAAGCAGCCTGGTCCAGCAGCCGTCTCAGTCGTCGGCGGCCACGAGGAGGGTGAGGGTGCCCAGGCGGCGGTCGATGAGCACGAGTTCATGGAATTCGATGTGGATGGGGCCGTAGTCGTGCTGCGCGTCCTTGGGGAGAGCTCCGAGCGCGTACCGGCTCGTTGACTGGCGGATCGGGGTGCAGACCGTCTCGCGAAGCTTCAGGTCCAGGTCCGGGGGAGCGGGGCGCCGCTGGTGGCCCACGTGTGAATCGTGGCGGCCGCGCCCGACCGGTCGACGGCCGTGTAGGTGCCGGGCGTGATCCGGTTCGCCCACCACTGTCCGTGGCGTGGTTCGAGCCAGACGCCGGCTCCGTCGTAGGTGTCCCGGAACTCCGGGTGGGCGATCAGGGCGGCCAGCAAGTCCTGGTCGGTCGGCGAGCCGGACGGCAGGTGGAAGCGCTTGATGTGCACCCACCGGAATCCGTGGCCCCGCCCGTCCGGGAAGTCGTAGTCCTTGAAGTTGACGAAAGGGCTGTCCCAGTGGGTGAGCGCATGGTGCATACCGATCAGGATCACGCAGTGACCCGGGCGGTCAAAATCGTGGATGAGGCGCACCACCGCTGCCGCGGGGCCGCTTGCGACGCTCACCCCGGCCGGCTCGAGCACCCAGGAGCCGCCTCGGCGCTCACGCGCACCGTCCCCCGCACCACCCCCACCCGCCATTGCATAAACCTGCCACTATCCGTATAGTCATGCTCCCAAGGAGGAGGGTCCATGCCAGTACGAGCAGCAGTGGCCGGAGCGAGTGGCTATGCCGGGGGAGAGGTTCTGCGGCTGCTTCTGGGGCATCCGGAGGTCGAGATCGGCGCGGTGACCGCGCACGGCAACGCCGGGCAGCGCCTCGGGGCGGTGCAGCCGCACCTGGTGCCGTTGGCCGGGCGGGAGCTGGTGGCCACCACGGCCGAGGCGCTGGCCGGGCACGACGTCGTCTTTCTGGCGCTGCCGCACGGGCAGTCCGCCGCGGTGGCCGAGGCCCTGGGGCCCGAGGTGCTCGTCGTGGACTGCGGCGCGGACTTCCGCCTGGCGGACGCCGGTGACTGGGAGAAGTTCTACGGTTCGCCGCACGCCGGCACCTGGCCGTACGGGCTCCCCGAGCTGCCGGGCGCGCGGGAGGCGCTGCGCGGTTCGCGGCGCATCGCGGTGCCGGGCTGCTACCCGACGGCCGTCTCACTGGCCCTCTTCCCCGCGTACGCGGCGGGGCTCGCCGAGCCGGAGGCCGTCGTGGTCGCCGCCTCGGGTGCCTCCGGCGCGGGCAAGGCGCCCAAGCCGCACCTGCTGGGCAGCGAGGTGATGGGCTCGATGAGTCCGTACGGCGTGGGCGGGGTGCACCGGCACACGCCGGAGATGGCGCAGAATCTGGGCGCCGCGGCGGGGGAGCCGGTCACCGTCTCCTTCACGCCGACCCTCGCGCCCATGTCCCGCGGCATCCTCGCCACCTGCTCCGCCAAGGCCCGGCCCGGCGTGGACGGCGCCGACCTGCGGGCCGCGTACGAGAAGGCGCTGGGGGACGAACCGTTCGTCCAGCTGCTCCCGGAGGGGCAGTGGCCGTCCACCGCGGCCGTGTACGGGTCGAACACCGCGCTGGTACAGGTCGCGCTCGACGCGGCGGCCGGCCGGATCGTCGTGGTCAGCGCCATCGACAACCTGACGAAGGGCACCGCCGGCGGCGCGGTGCAGAGCATGAACATCGCCCTGGGCCTCGACGAGGCCACCGGGCTCTCTACGATCGGAGTCGCACCGTGAGCGTCACGGCAGCCAAGGGTTTCTCGGCGGCGGGCATCGCCGCCGGGATCAAGGAGAACGGGAACCCGGACCTCGCCCTGGTGGTGAACAACGGTCCGCGACTGGCCGCCGCCGGCGTCTTCACCGCCAACCGCGTCAAGGCCGCCCCGGTCCTCTGGTCGGAGCAGGTCCTCAAGGGCGGCCGGGTCTCGGCCGTGGTGCTGAATTCCGGCGGGGCCAACGCCTGCACCGGTCCCGAGGGCTTCCAGGACACCCACGCCACCGCGGAGAAGGCCGCCGAGGTTCTCAAGGGGCACAGCGCGGGCGAGGTGGCCATCGCCTCGACGGGGCTCATCGGCGTACGGCTGCCGATGGACAAGCTGCTGCCGGGGATCGAGAAGGCCGCCGTCGACCTGAGCGTGCACGGCGGGGAGAAGGCGGCCATCGCGATCAAGACGACCGACAGTGTGCACAAGACCGCAGTGGCCGGCGGGGACGGCTGGACGGTCGGCGGGATGGCCAAGGGCGCGGGGATGCTCGCGCCGGGGCTGGCCACCATGCTCGTCGTGCTGACCACCGACGCGGACCTGGAGCCGCCGGTCCTGGACCGGGCGCTGCGCGACGCGACCCGCACCACCTTCGACCGGGTCGACTCCGACGGCTGCATGTCCACGAACGACACGGTGCTGCTGCTGGCCTCGGGGGCGTCCGGGGTGGTTCCGGAGTACGACGCGTTCGCCGACGCGGTCCGCACGGTCTGCGACGACCTCGCGCGGCAGCTCATCGGGGACGCGGAGGGCGCGAGCAAGGACATCCGTATCGAGGTCGTCGGCGCGGCGAGCGAGGACGACGCGGTCGAGGTGGGCCGGTCCATCGCCCGGAACAACCTGCTGAAGTGCGCCATTCATGGTGAGGACCCGAACTGGGGGCGGGTACTGTCCGCCATCGGTACCACCTCGGCCGTCTTCGACCCGGACCGGCTGAACGTCGCCATCAACGACGTCTGGGTCTGCAAGAACGGTTCGGTGGGCGAGGACCGGGACCTGGTCGACATGCGCTACCGGGAGGTACGGATCACCGCCGATCTCAGCGCGGGCACCGAGTCCGCGGTGATCTGGGCGAACGACCTCACCGCCGATTACGTCCACGAGAACAGCGCGTACTCCTCATGAGCACCCGCAAGCACACCGCGCTGCCCAAGGCCCGCACCCTCATCGAGGCGCTGCCCTGGCTCACCCGCCACCACGGCAAGACCGTCGTCATCAAGTTCGGCGGCAACGCCATGGTCGACGAGGAGCTGAAGGCCGCCTTCGCGCAGGACGTCGTCTTCCTGCGGCACGCCGGGCTGCGGCCCGTCGTCGTACACGGCGGCGGCCCCCAGATCAGCGCCCAGCTGGACCGGCTGGGCCTGAAGTCGGAGTTCAAGGCGGGCCTGCGCGTCACCACGCCCGAGGCCATGGACGTCGTACGGATGGTGCTCGCCGGACAGGTGCAGCGCGAACTGGTCGGGCTGCTCAACCAGCACGGCCCGCTCGCCGTCGGCATGACCGGCGAGGACGCCCACCTGATGACCGCCACCCAGCACTACGCCGAGGTGGACGGCGAGCGGGTGGACATCGGGCGGGTCGGCGAGGTCACCGCGATCGACCCCGGCGCCGTGAAGGCCCTGCTGGACGACGGCCGCATTCCGGTCATCTCCTCCGTCGCCCGCAGCGCCGACGAGGGCGACGAAACCGGCGTCTTCAACGTCAACGCCGACACCGCCGCGGCGGCCCTGGCCGCGGCCCTCGGCGCCGAGACGCTGATGGTCCTGACGGACGTGGAGGGCCTGTACGAGGACTGGCCGCACAGCGACGAGGTGATCTCCCGGCTCACCGCCACCGAGCTGGAGAAGCTGCTGCCCGACCTGGCCAGCGGCATGGTGCCGAAGATGCGGGGCTGCCTGCACGCCGTACGCAACGGGGTGCACACCGCCCGGGTCATCGACGGGCGGGTGCAGCACTCGATCCTGCTGGAGATCTTCACCGACGAGGGGATCGGCACGATGGTCGTGCCGGACGGGCCGGCGGATGCCGCAGGCATCGCGGACATCAAGGGCAGCAGCGGGGCGGACATCGGCGCGGCGAACATGGGCGAGAGCGAGAAGGCGGGAGCGGCATGACCGGCATGAGCGACACGGCCACGGGGACGACGACCCGCACCACGTCCGATACGGCGGTGTCCAACACCGCACTCACCGAGCGCTGGCAGGGCGCCATGATGGACAACTTCGGCACCCCGCGCGTCCCCCTCGTACGCGGCGAAGGCGTCCGCGTCCAGGACGCCGACGGCAACGACTACCTCGACTTCCTCGGCGGCATCGCCGTCAACGCCCTCGGCCACGCGCACCCCGCCGTCGTGCGCGCCGTCTCCGAGCAGATCGCCACGCTCGGGCACGTCTCCAACTTCTTCGTCGCCGAACCGACCGTCGCGCTGGCCGAACGGCTGCTGCGGATCGCCGGCCGCCCCGGCCGGGTCTACTTCTCCAACTCCGGTGCCGAGGCCAACGAGGCCGCCTTCAAGATCGGGCGGCTGACCGGGCGTCCGCACATGGTCTCCACGACCGGCGGCTTTCACGGCCGCACCATGGGCGCCCTCGCGCTCACCGGCCAGCCCGCCAAGCAGGGCCCCTTCCGGCCGCTCCCCGGCGATGTCGACTTCGTGCCGTACGGGGACGCCGAAGCCCTGCGCGCGGCCGTCACCACCGACACCGCCCTGGTGATCATCGAACCGGTCCAGGGCGAGAACGGTGTCGTCGTACCACCCTCCGGCTACCTCGCCGCCGCCCGTGAGATCACCGCCGCCACCGGCACCCTGCTCGTCCTGGACGAGATCCAGACCGGCATCGGCCGTACGGGCCACTGGCTGGCCTCGCAGGCCCAGGGTGTCGAGGCCGACGTGATCACCCTCGCCAAGGGCCTCGGCGGCGGCCTGCCCATCGGCGCCACCCTCGCCTTCGGCCCCGCCGCCGGCCTGCTGACCCCCGGCTCGCACGGCTCGACGTTCAGCGGCAACCCGGTCGTGTGCGCGGGCGCGCTCGCCGTCCTCGACACCATCGAGGCCGACGGACTCCTCGACCACGTCAAGCGGGTCGGCGAGCGGCTGCGTGGCGGGATCGAGGCGTCGGCGCACCCGCTCGTCGGCCAGGTCCGCGGCGCGGGTCTCCTCCTGGGTATCGTCTTGTCCGAGCCCGTCGCACCGCAGGTGCAGCGAGCGGCTCAGGACGCGGGCCTCCTGGTGAACGCGGTCGCGCCGGACGTCGTCCGGCTCGCCCCGCCGCTGATCGTCTCGGACGACGAAGCGGATACGTTCCTCCGGAAGCTCCCCGCCGTCCTCGACGCGGCCCTCGCTGGGGCACACGGGGTACAACGATCCGGAGACTGACGACAACGATGACCGAGGCGCAGGACAACGAGACGCCGCACGGGGGCCTGCCGTACCGCAGACCCGCACCGCACGCCACCGCCGGATCGTGGACATCCTCAACCGGCAGGCCGTCCGCTCCCAGAGCCAGCTCGCCAAGCTGCTCGCCGACGACGGCCTGTCCGTCACCCAGGCCACCCTCTCCCGTGACCTGGACGAACTGGGCGCGGTGAAGATCCGCAACACCGGTGGTGAGCTGATCTACGCGGTACCGAGCGAGGGCGGCGACCGCAAGCCGCGGGCGCCGCTGGGGAGTCCGCCAAGGAGGAGCGGATGCGCCGCCTCTCCGGGGAACTCCTCATCTCCGCCGAGGCGTCCGCCAACCTCGTGGTCCTGCGCACCCCGCCCGGCGCCGCCCAGTTCCTCGCCTCCGCCATCGACCAGGCGGAACTGCACGACATCCTCGGCACCATCGCCGGCGACGACACCCTGATGCTCATCAGCCGTGACCCGGCCGGCGGCCAGGCCCTCGCCGACCACCTGCTGCACCTGGCGCAAAAGGCACGCTGAGCCGCGCGGTCCTCGCCAGGCCGCCCGCCCGGCCGCTGTACTGGGGCTTCGCCCGGGCCGCCGCGGCCGGGCGGCACGGGAGCCCGCCTCGGGCGGCCGGGTGGCCGGGCGGCACGCGGCGCGGGAGGACCGATGCTGGCAGTACGCGCACGAGCACTGTTCGACGGAGTGGGACCAGGGCTGGTCGAGCGGCCCACCGTACTGATCGAAAACGGCCGGATCGCCGCCGTCCACCCCGGCGGGCTACCGCTGGTCGGGACCGACGTCCTCGACCTGGGCGCCGCCACCCTCCTCCCCGGCTTCATCGACACCCACACCCACCTGGCGTTCGACGCGAGCGACGACGTCATCGGCAGGCTCACCGCCGCCGACGACAGCACCCTCCTGCAACGCGTCCGGACCGCCGCGCGGGCCTCGCTCGCCGCCGGAGTGACGACCGTACGAGACCTCGGCGACCGCGCCTACCTCACCCTCCGCCTCCGCACGGAAACCGCACAGGACCCGGCCGCCGGCCCGCACGTCGTCGCCTCCGGCCCGCCCCTGACCACCATCCGCGGCCACTGCTGGTTCCTCGGCGGCCAAGCGGAGGGCGTCGACGGCGTCCGCGCGGCCGTACGCGAACGGGCCGAACGCGGCGCCGACCTCGTCAAAGTCATGGTCACCGGCGGCGACCTCACCCCCGGCTCCGACCCGTACAGCGTCCAGTACAGCCGCGACGAACTGCGCGCCATCGTCGACGAGGCCCACCACCACGGCCTCCGCACGACCGCCCACGCCCACGCCACCACCGGCATCCGCGAAGCGGTCGCCACTGGCTTCGACACCGTCGAACACTGCTTCTTCCTCACCGAAACCGGCGTCGACTTCGACCGCCAGGTGATCGAGGAAATGGCCCACCGCGGCACCACCGCCTCCCTCACCCTCGGCGCCCTCCCGGGTGGGCCTCCGCCCCCGGCCCACATCGCCCGCCGCATCCCGTCCCTCGTCACCGGCCTCGCCACCCTCCGCGAAGCCGGCGTGACCATGGCCCTCGGCAGCGACTCCGGCATCTTCCCGGTCAAGGCCCACGGCAGCTACCCGCACGGCATCACCGCCATGACCGACTTCGGCTTCACCCCGGTGGAGGCCCTCCGGGCGGCAACGTCGACGGCGGCACTGGTGTGCGGCCTGGCCGGCCGGAAGGGACGGATCGCGGCGGGGTACGACGCGGATCTGGTCGCGGTGGGCGGGGATCCGGTGGCGGACGTGAGGGCTGTGCTTGATGTGGTGGCGGTGGTTCGGGGTGGGCAGCGGGTGGGGTGAGGGGCGTGCGGAGAGGGGAGGCGTGCCCCTACAACTGGTCCCGCACATCCTCGCGCGGCATGATCAACGTCAGGCGGTCGGGGCGGCGGGAGTCCCACTGCCCTTGCCCCCACTCCGGCCGCAGTACCCACACGGTCCCGCCGCGCACGTCCGTGACGATCCCGCGCCGGCGGGTGTCCTCGTCATGGATGAGGTCGCCCACCCACGGGAGCTGCTCGTCGCTCATCCTCGTTCCTTCCCGTGCAGCTCCGCCCACACCCGCTTGCCCCACGGCAACGGATCGGCGCCCCAGGCCGCCGCCAGTCCGGCCACGAGCGCGAGACCACGCCCGTCCTCGTCCCCACCGCCCGGCTCCCGGAGTTCCGGCAGCTCCAGCGACTTGTCCACGACACTGATACGCACTCGGGCCGCTCCCGGCCGGGTGACCGAGACTCGGATGCAACGGCTCCGCGCGTGCTGAACGGCGTTGCACACCAGCTCGGAGACGATCAGGGCGCCGTCATCGGCCAGCTCGTCCAGCCCCCAGGCGGAAAGGGCGTCGCGCACCAGGCGTCTGGCGGTTGCTGCGCTCTCGGAAGCGCGGGGCAGGGTTCCGGCAACTCGTGCCATGCCGATTCGCCCTTTCAGGTTGGTCGCGTCCCGCAGCCGTCCGTACAGCCGCCGGGGCTTACGGACCGATCATCGGGACGAGCGCCCGCCAGACCCATCCCACCGCCCTATAGGCCGCCCTATATTCGCGGTATGACGGCACCCGGCCTCGGCATCTGGTCCCACCCGGAGCTTCGTTCGGCGCTCGCCGCCGAGGACTGGGGTGCCGTCCTGCGCACTTACCGCAGGCTCGCGGGGCTCTCGCAGACCAAGGTCGGCGAACTCGTCGGTCTGGTGCAGCCGGACGTGTCCGACATCGAGCGCGGGCGCCGTCGGGTGACGTCCAGCGAGGTACGGCAGCGCATCGCGAACGGGCTCGGAGCGCCGGCGCACGTGGCGGGGAGAGACCAGCAGCCGGTAGCGGGACTCGTGTTGCCCGGCCTGGAGCCCGACGGTGACCTGCTCGCACGCATCACGGGTGCGACCGACGCGACACACAAGGCGGACGCCGCCACCCTGGACTGGCTGGACAGGCTGCTCGCCGAACACCGTTCCGCCGAGGACCTGATCGGTTCGCGGCCGCTGGTGAGCCTGATGCGGCAGCAACTCCGGGCCGTCGTGGACCTGTTCGCGGGCGCCCGGGGCCCGCTCGCGGGGCGGGTGGTCCGGCTCGCCTCCGAACACGCCCAGTTCCTCGCATGGATGGCACAGGACCAGGGGCAGACCGCCGCCGCTCTCGCCTGGTACGACCGCAGCCACGACTGGGCCCTGGAAGCCGGGGACGCGGACATGGCCGCCACGACGCTGAGCATGAAGGCGCACCTGGCGTGGTCCGGAGGCCAGGGTGGCCGCGCCGTACGTCTCGCCGAAGCGGCACGCCGATCGGCACCGGACGCGTCGCCCGGCGTACGGGGCATGGCGGCCCAGATGGCCGCGCGGGGTCACGCCCTCATCGGCGCCGGCGGCGACGCCCACCGTCTGCTTGACGAGGCCCAGGCGCTGATCACCCGGGCGTCCGAGCGTCCGGAGGACGAACCCGCGTGGATGTACTTCTACGGCGAGACGTGGTTCACGCTCCAGCGCGGGATGATCGCCATGCACCTGCGGGACTGGAGCGGCGCCGTCCAGGATCTGCGTACCGGGCTGGCAGGGCTGGGGGACAGCTACCGGCGTGACCGGACCTGGTACGGATGCTGCCTGGCCCACGCGCACGCCGGTACCGGAGAGGCCGCCGAGGCCCTGGCCACAGCACTCCCACTCGTCCCCGACGCCGCCACGATCGGCCGCCCCCACTCCTGGAACGAGCTGCATGTCACGGCTGCGGCTCTGATGCGCGGCGGAGCGAAGGAGGGGCGTCTGCTCGCGGATGCGCTGGGGCAGTACGACTGACTGCCAACCGCTCAGAACGGACCTGCTTGATGTCTTCCACGGCTGAACTGCACCACTTCTCCCACTACGACCTGCCCGATATCCGTCAGACACTGATCGACGTACATGCCGATGTGCACGCCGCCCGGATGGCGGACGAAGAGTTCCGGCGGGAGTTTCCCTGGTTCGTGGACCACTGGGGCGACAACCCCGGGTTCTCCTGCGTGATCGCGTACGACGGAGGCGAGGCCGTGGGCTTCGCGTACGGCGCTCCCGGTGCGCCGGGGCGTGAGTGGTGGTGCGGCCACCCGAGCCCGTACCCGGGAAGGATCGGACGTCCCACTTGTACGCGGTGATGGTCACGCGCCTGCCGCCGAAACGGCCCGAGAAATGATCAAGAGGCCGTCCGGATGTCTCCGATACGGCCTCTGACCTGCGACTCTCACGAGTCGGGACGACAGGATTTGAACCTGCGACCCCTTGACCCCCAGTCAAGTGCGCTACCAAGCTGCGCCACGTCCCGGTGCTCGCTTCGGCCGGGTTTTCCCGGTCGCGGCGTGCACAAGAAAAATACCCTGTTCGGGGCTCGGAATCCAAAGCGGGGGCCATGGGGTGGTGCATAACGGCCGAAAAGGGGCGTGGGAGTGCCGCGCGGGCCCCGCGGGGGCGTGCTTGCATGGCGCCATGGGTGATCGACAGGGGCAGGGAGAGGTCCGGCGGCGGCGTGTGTACGAGGCGCCTGAGGCCGGGGACGGGGTGCGGGTGCTCGTGGATCGGTTGTGGCCGCGGGGGCTGGCGAAGGATGTCGCGCGGCTAGACGAGTGGTGCAAGGACGTGGCGCCGTCGAAGGAACTGCGTACTTGGTACGGGCACCGGGCCGAGCGGTACGAGGAGTTTGCCGAGCGGTATCGGGCGGAGCTGGCCACCTCGCCGGCCGCGGAGGCGTTGGAGCGGCTGCGGGGCTATGCGGCGGACGGGCCACTGACGCTGCTCACCGCGACCAAGAGCCTGGAGCTGAGCCATGTGACGGTGCTGGCGGAGGTGCTGGGGGAGTAGGGGCGCGGGCATGGTGGGGTGCGGTTGACCTGCGGGAATGGGGTGTTCGGGGGTCGCGGTTGCGCCATTCGCGTGAAGCGCGTTGACGAATCATGCGGTGGAGTGCATAGTTATACCCATCAGCGTATGCACCGTAAGGAGAAACCCGTGACCGAGCGCGTCGTACTCGCCTACTCGGGCGGCCTGGACACCTCCGTCGCCATCGGCTGGATCGCCGAGGAGACGGGCGCCGAGGTCATCGCCGTGGCTGTGGATGTCGGCCAGGGCGGCGAGGACCTGGATGTCATCCGTAAGCGCGCGCTCGCCTGTGGCGCGGTCGAGGCGGAGGTCGCGGACGCCAAGGACGAGTTCGCCGACGAGTACTGCCTGCCGGCGATCAAGGCCAACGCGCTGTACATGGACCGGTACCCGCTGGTCTCCGCGCTGTCCCGGCCGACGATCGTCAAGCACCTGGTCGCCGCGGCCAAGAAGCACGGCGCGAGCACCGTGGCGCACGGCTGCACCGGCAAGGGGAACGACCAGGTGCGGTTCGAGGCGGGAATCTCCTCGCTGGCGCCGGACCTGAAGTGCATCGCTCCGGTGCGGGACTACGCGATGACGCGGGACAAGGCGATCGCGTTCTGCGAGAGCAAGAACCTGCCGATCACGACGACCAAGAAGTCGCCGTACTCGATCGACCAGAACGTCTTCGGGCGGGCCGTGGAGACCGGCTTCCTGGAGGACATCTGGAACGCGCCGATCGAGGACGTGTACGAGTACACGCAGAACCCGGCGCTGCCCCGGGAGGCCGATGAGCTGGTCATCACCTTCAAGGAGGGCGTGCCGGTCGCGATCGACGGCAAGCCCGTGTCGGTGCTCCAGGCCATTCAGCAGCTCAACGAACGGGCCGGAGCGCACGGCATCGGCCGGATCGACATGGTCGAGGACCGGCTCGTCGGTATCAAGTCGCGTGAGGTCTACGAGGCGCCCGGCGCGATCGCGCTGATCACCGCCCACCAGGAGCTGGAGAGCGTCACCGTCGAGCGTGAGCTGGCCCGCTACAAGCGGCAGGTCGAGCAGCGCTGGGGCGAGCTGGTCTACGACGGCCTGTGGTTCTCGCCGCTGAAGCGGGCCCTGGACGGGTTCATCGAGGAGGCCAACCAGGCCGTGTCCGGTGACATCCGGATGACGTTGCACGGTGGGCGCGCGGTGGTCACCGGGCGGCGGTCGGAGCAGTCGCTGTACGACTTCAACCTGGCGACGTACGACACGGGTGACACCTTCGACCAGTCGCTGTCGAAGGGCTTCATCGAAATCTTCGGGATGTCGTCGAAGATCGCCGCCAAGCGGGATCTGGCGTAAGGGCGCGAAGCCCGGGGGCGGGAAGTCCAGGGGCGAAAAGCCCAGGGGCGGAGAGCCCTGGGGCGGGAAGCCGTCACGGCCGGGGTGTTTCCGCTTCCCCGGCTCCGTCCCCGGTGGCCGGTTCTTCGCCGGCCGCCGGGGATCCGTACATCTCACCATCCACGAGGAGCTGAGCAAGTGAGCAGCAACAGCGGTGACGTCCGGCTCTGGGGCGGCCGGTTCGCCGACGGGCCCGCCGAGGCCCTGGCGAAGCTGTCCGCCTCCGTCCACTTCGACTGGCGGCTGGCGCCGTACGACATCGCCGGTTCCCGTGCCCACGCGCGTGTGCTGCACAAGGCGGGGCTGCTCACCGAGGACGAGCTGACGCGGATGCTGGGGGGACTGGATCAGCTGGAGGCGGATGTCGCCGACGGCGGTTTTGTCGGGACCATCGCCGACGAGGACGTGCACACCGCGCTGGAGCGGGGGCTGCTGGAGCGGCTCGGTCCGGACCTCGGCGGCAAGCTGCGGGCCGGGCGGTCCCGTAACGACCAGGTCGCCACGCTGTTCCGGATGTATCTGCGGGACCACGCCCGGATCATCGGCGGGCTGATCGCCGATCTCCAGGAGGCGCTGGTCGGTCTCGCGGAGGCGCATCCGGAGGTGGCGATGCCGGGCCGTACGCACCTCCAGCACGCGCAGCCGGTGCTCTTCGCGCACCACGTCCTCGCGCACGTCCAGGCGCTGTCGCGGAACGCGGAGCGGCTGCGGCAGTGGGACGCGCGGACGGCGGTCTCGCCGTACGGATCGGGCGCGCTGGCGGGTTCCTCGCTGGGCCTGGACCCGGAGGCGGTCGCCGCCGACCTCGGGTTCGAGGGTGGCAGTGCGGCCAACTCCATCGACGGGACGGCCTCGCGGGACTTCGTCGCCGAGTTCGCCTTCATCACCGCGATGATCGGTGTGGACCTGTCCCGGATCGCCGAGGAGATCATCATCTGGAACACGAAGGAGTTCTCCTTCGTGACCCTGCACGACGCCTTCTCCACCGGCTCCTCGATCATGCCGCAGAAGAAGAACCCGGACATCGCCGAGCTGGCGCGCGGCAAGTCCGGACGGCTGGTCGGCAACCTGACCGGCCTGATGGCCACGCTGAAGGCGCTGCCGCTCGCGTACAACCGGGACCTCCAGGAGGACAAGGAGCCGGTCTTCGACTCCTGTGACCAGCTGGAGATCCTGCTGCCGGCGTTCACCGGGATGATGGCGACGCTGACCGTCAACCGGGAGCGCATGGCGGAGCTGGCCCCGGCCGGGTTCTCGCTGGCCACCGACATCGCCGAGTGGCTCGTACGGCAGGGTGTGCCGTTCCGGGTGGCGCACGAGGTCGCGGGGGAGTGCGTCAAGGAGTGCGAGCGGCACGGCATCGAGCTGGACGAGCTGAGCGACGAGCAGTTCGCCGCGATCTCGCCGCATCTGACGCCTGAGGTGCGGACGGTGCTGAACGTGGCCGGCGCACTCGCCTCGCGCAGTGGCCGGGGCGGCACGGCCCCGTCCGCCGTCGCCGTCCAGCTGGCGGAGGTCAAGACGGACCTGGCCGCGCAGCGGGAGTGGGCGGACGCCAAGCGCTGAGCGCCGTTCACCTGCGTGAAATCGGCGGGTGCGAGCACCGGGCGGCGGTGTTCGCGCTCGGGCCGCGGCCCCTTCGGAGTTGTCCGGAGGGGCCGCGGCCGTTGCGGGGTGGGGAAGGGGCGGGACGGAAAGCCGTGAGACGTTCGTGTCTCATTCGGGTACCCTACGTCTCATGGCCGTTGATCGAGAACACGTACTGAAAGAAGCCGCCGGCCTGCTCACCCGCAAGGCGACCGCCGGCATGGACGAGATCGCCAGGGCCGCCGGCATCAGCCGCGCCACCCTCCACCGCCACTTCGCGGGCCGGGACGCCCTGATCAAGGCGCTGGAGGAGCTGGGCATCGCGCAGTTCGGCGGAGCGCTGGACGCCGCTCGCCTCGACGAGGACGACGCGGTGACCGCACTGCGCCGGCTGATCACCGAGTCCGAGCCGATCGCCGGTTTCCTGTCCTTCCTCTACACCGAGAACCAGCTCTTCGAGGGCGAGGAGGTCAACGACGGCTGGGCACGGCTGGACGCCCGTATCCACGCCCTGTTCCGGCGCGGCCAGGAGGAAGGCGACTTCCGGATCGACCTGACGCCCGTCTGGCTCACCGAGGCGCTGTACGGACTGATCGGCGCCGGCGCGTGGGCCGTGCACGAAGGGCGTGTCGCCCGCAGAGACCTCGACCACTCGATCGCCGAGCTGCTGCTCGGCGGCATCCGACGGAGCATGGAGAAATGAGCAAGCCCGCCAAGGAGACCGCGGAGCGCACCGGCGCCACCGCGGAGCACCAGCCCCGCCCCGGACGCTGGCTCGCGCTCGCCGTCCTGGTCCTCGCCGTCCTGCTGGTCGGCGTGGACGCCACCGTCCTGGGCCTGGCCACCCCGTTCCTCAGCGAGGACCTGCGCCCGTCCGGCACCCAACTGCTGTGGATCGGCGACGTCTACTCGTTCGTCATCGCCGGTCTGCTGGTCTCCATGGGCAGCCTCGGTGACCGCGTCGGACGCAAGAAGCTGCTGCTGACCGGATCGGTCGTGTTCGGCGCCATGTCGGTGCTGGCCGCGTACGCGGGCAGCCCGGCCATGATGATCGTGGCGCGGGCGCTGCTGGGCGTGGCGGGCGCGACGCTGATGCCGTCCACCCTCGCGCTGATCCGCAACCTCTTCCACGACCCCAAGGAACGCAGTCTGGCCATCGGCATCTGGGGTGCCATGGCCTCGGCGGGCGCGGCCGTCGGCCCGGTGCTCGGCGGCTTCCTGCTGGGCCACTTCTGGTGGGGCTCGGTCTTCCTGATCAACCTGCCGGTGATGGCGCTGCTGGTGATCATCGGCGTCAAGGTGCTGCCGGAGTCCCGCAACCCGAACCTGGGCCCGTGGGACCTGCCCAGCGTGGGCCTGTCCCTGGTGGGCATGGTCGGCGTCGTCTACGCGGTCAAGGAAGCAGCGGTGCACGGCTTCCGCTGGGACATCGCGGCGGCCGCCGTCCTCGGGCTGCTCGCGCTGGTCACCTTCGTCCGCCGGCAGCGGTCCCTGAAGTCGCCGCTGCTGGACATGAAGCTCTTCCAGCATCGCGGCTTCTCCGGTGCCGTACTGGCCGACCTGCTGACCATCCTGGGCCTGTCCGGCCTGGTCTTCTTCCTCTCGCAGTTCCTCCAGATGGTGCAGCTGCGCTCGCCGCTCAACGCGGGCCTGGTCGAGCTGCCCGCCGCGATCGGCGCGGTGGGCGCGGGGCTGGCCGCCGGATACGTCGCGCGGCGGCTGTCCGTACGGCTCGTCGTCGCCGGCGGCCTGGGCGTGGTCGGCCTGGCCCTGGCCGGCTGCATCGGCCTGGGCCAGGACACCAGCACCTTCACCCTCGGTGCGATCCTGTTCGCCGTCGGCGTCGGGGCGGGCTTCGCCTTCACCGTCACCGCCGACGTGATTCTCTCCAGCGTGCCCAAGGAGCAGGCGGGCGCCGCGTCCGCGGTCTCGGAGACGGCGTACGAACTGGGCGCCGCCCTCGGTATCGCCCTGCTCGGCTCCATCGTCACCAGCATCTACCGGGATTTCGCCACGCCGCACGGCGTGCCCGAGACGACCGCGGACGCCGCCAGGGAGTCGCTCGGCGGCGCCGTCGAGGCGTCCGGCACCCTTCCGGCCGACGCCGGGGACAGTCTGCTGAAGGCCGCCCAGCACGCGTTCGTGGACGGTCTGGACACCGCGGCGGGGGTCGGCGCGGCCGTCCTGATCACCGCTGCCTGCGCCGCGTGGTTCCTGCTGCGCGGGCAGCGGCTGGAGGACGGTTCCGCCGGAGTGGAGCCGGAGCCCGAGGCCGAGGCCGCGCGTCGCTGATCCGGGGGCTCGGAAGGCGGTGTGGCGTTGATCCGGGGGCTCGGAAGGTGGTGCGTCGTCGGTCCGGGTGCTCGGAAGGCCGGGTGTCACCGGTCCGGGTGGTTCGGGAGGCCGTGCGTCGCTGATTCGGGTGGTGCGGGAGGTGGAGCGTCACCGGTCCGGGTGATCCGTGACAACGCGCATCACCGATCCGGGTGATTCACGAGAGCGTGCCTCACCGATCCGTGTGTCCCGTGGTACCGGGCAGGGGACGGCAGTTGTCCCCTGTCCGTTCACATTCCGGCCGTCTCGTGTGGGCCGGAAGGCCCCCATGGCTCGTTTGACTCTCCAGTCGTTCCCCCGCACTCGGGCACTCTCTGGAGGGTGACGACCTTGGCAGAGCTCGGCAGACGCATGTTCCTCACCGCGGCGGGGGCTCTGGCCACCGCCAGCGCGGTCGGCACCCACGCCTTCGCCTCGGGCCACGCGCGCGACGCGCGGTCCGCCGACGAGTACGTGGACGTGCAACTGCTCAACATCACCGATCTCCACGGGTATCTCCAGGCGGCTCCGGGCAGCACCTCGGTGATCACCGGCGCCGGTGGCAGGAAGTACACCGTGGGCGGCGTGGCCTACATGGCCGCGCACCTCGAACGGCTGCGGGCGGACCGCGCCAACTCCCTCTTCTTCGCGCCCGGAGACCTCTTCTCCGGCTGGGAGTTCGCCTCCGAGTCGCTCGCCGACGAACCGACCATCGAAGCCCTCAACCGGATGGGCCTGGACTTCGCCTCGGCCGGCAACCACGAGTTCGACAAGTCGCCCGCCTTCCTCTCCCAGCACATGGTGGACGGCATCTCCTACCCGACGGTCGACTGGGACAACTCCTTCGTCGACTCCTCCGGACAGCGTTTCCACGGCGCCGACTTCGCGTACTACGGCGCCAACACGGTCTGGGCCCGCAACGGCGAACGGGTCCTGCCGCCGTACAACATCGAGTGGGTGGACGCCGGACAGGGACGTCGGCTGCCGGTCGGCTTCATCCACCTGACCGCCCTCGGCACCGAGACCATGCCGGCCTCCTACCAGCCGGGGCTGCGCACGCTGGACCCGCTGGCCACCGCCGACCGCTGCGCCGCAGAGCTGAAGTCCCGCGGCGTCAACGCGATCGTGCTCAGCCTGCACGACGGCGCGGTGGCCGGCGGCGACTTCAACAGCGGCACCAACCCCTCGGGCCCCGCCTACGAACTGGCGCTGCGCTGCTCGCCGGACATCGACGCCATCGTGTGCGGCCACTGGCACACCGCCTTCAACATGATGGTTCCCGACCCCGGCGGCGTGCCCCGCCCGTTCGTCGAGGCCGGCTGCCACGGCCAGATCGTCAACGAGATCAGTCTCCGGCTGGACCCGGGCACCGGCAAGGTCGTCCGGGAGCTGACCACCTCCACCAACCACCCCAATACCCGCGACGTGGCGCCCCATCCGGAGCTGTCGGACGTCGTCAAGTACTGGGCCGGGTACGGGACCCGGCGCGCCGCGGTGCCCCTGGGCAAGCAGTCCGCCTCCTTCACCCGGACCCGCAACGCGGCGGGCGAGTCCACCATGGGCGACCTGGTGGCCGACTGGGCGCTGTGGGCCGGGCGGCAGCCGCAGGGCCCGATGAACGACGCCAACCTCGACCCCCGGTCCCCGCCGACCTGGCCCTCATCGCCATCGCGCCGCGCATCGGGCAGGCCATCATCGCCGGGGACCTGACGTACGACGCCGCGACGAACGGCACGGTCGCCTTCGGCAAGGTGTGGAACGCGGTCGGCTTCGGCGACCCGATCGTCACGGCCACCGTCACCGGGCAGCAGCTCCACGACGCGCTGGAGCAGCAGTGGACCGTGCCCGCCGGCGGCGGTCTGAAGTACGCGCCGCTGGCCGTCTCCGCCAACGTCCGCTACAGCTTCGACGCCACGGGCCCGGCGGGCGACCGGGTCGACCCGGTCGACGTGTTCATCGACGGCACCGCGCTGGACGTGTCCCGCACGTACCGCGTCGCGGCGCCGTCGTACACGCTGCTCAACCAGGACGGGTATCCGGCGTTCACCGGCTTCACCCGGCCCTTCCGGCACAACCGCGACTTCGAGAGCTTCGTGACGTACGTCAAGGAGCGCGGCCGCATCGAACCCGCGCCGCTGGACCGGGTGACGGTGAAGAACAGCAGCGCACCGGGCGCGCGGATCGGCGCGACCACGGTCCCGCCGCGGCTGCGCAGCGCGGACGGCAAGGTGCTGCCCCGGGCGGAGGCCGCGGTGCTCGCCGCCGGGCGGCCCTCGGCGGAAGGATTCCGCGTGCCCTGCTAACCGCACGGGACGGGCGAAGGACGGCCGTACGGAAGAAGTGCCGCGGCAGCAGCACGCAGGCCCCGTCCGGGACCGGACGGGGCCTGCGCGATGCGGGTTCTCGGCGGTGGTCAGGCCGCGCGGGCCTTGGTGGCGTACATGTCCACGTACTCCTGGCCGGACAGCTCCATGACGTCGCTCATCACCTCGTCGGTGACGGCGCGCAGCACGTAGCGGTCCCGGTCCATGCCCTCGTAGCGGGAGAAGTCCAGCGGCTCACCGAAGCGGCAGGTCACCGGCGCCACGTGCGGGCGGCCCTTGCCGCCGGGCTGCACCTTGTCGGTGCCGATCATCGCGAACGGCACGACGGGCGCGCCGGTCATCAGGGCGAGGCGGGCGATGCCGGTACGGCCGCGGTACAGCCGGCCGTCGGGGGAGCGGGTGCCCTCGGGGTAGATGCCGAAGATCTTGCCCTCGTCCAGGATGCGGCGGCCGGTCATCAGCGCGGCGACACCGCCGTGCCCGCCGTCCCGGTCCACCGGGATCATGCCGGCGGTGGTGAAGAACCAGGCCATCAGCCGGCCCTTGAAGCCCTTGCCGTTCACATACTCGTCCTTGCCGATGAAGAACACCTGGCGCTTGACGATGAGGGAGAGGAAGAGCGAGTCGATGAAGGTGACGTGGTTGCCGGCCAGGATCACCGGTCCACTGCCCGGGATGCGCTCCGCGCCCTCGACCTTCGGGCGGAACAGGACACGCATGACGAATCCGAGGAACGCCTTCAGCAGAATGCGGGACAACGGGCCCTCCGGTCGTGGATGGTCTGCGGCGGCCGCCGCGAGCGTGCACGAGTATGCAGCCCAGGACGATACTCGTCGGCCGGCCTCGATCGCACATCGGGTTCACGGGAGCGATACGCAGAGTTGACATGGGTTTCCCGCGCGTTGGGGGGCAGGTCTCCCGTTCGAAAGGTGTACGTGCCTAGGATCGCCCCGACCCCATTGTCAGGTGCCGGACACCCTCACCGGTGCCCTGGAGCAAGGAGCGCGATCATGCAGGAACGGCAGCAGCCGGGACGCCGGACGGTACTGGGCGCGGCGGCCCTCGGCGCGGGCGCGGCGGTCTGGGGCGGCACCGGCACGGCGAGCGCCGCGAGTTCCCGCGGGCGCGGCCACGGCGCGCACGGCGAGCTGCCCGTACCGCTGATCGTCGGCCACCGCGGCGCCAGCGGCTACCGGCCCGAGCACACCTTCGGCTCCTACCAGCTCGCGCTGGACATGGGCGCGGACGTCATCGAGCAGGACGTCGTGCCCACCAAGGACGGCCACCTCGTCTGCCGGCACGAGAACGACATCACGGCCACCACGGACGTTTCCGCGCACCCGGAGTTCGCGGCCCGCAAGACGACGAAGACGGTCGACGGGGCCAAGCTCACCGGCTGGTTCACCGAGGACTTCACCCTCGCCGAGCTGAAGACGCTCCGGGCGAAGGAGCGCATTCCGGGCACCCGGCAGCACAACACCCTTTATGACGGCGTGTGGGACGTACCCACCTTCGAAGAGGTGCTGAAGTGGGCCGACCGCGAGGGCCGCAAGCGCGGCCGCCGCATCTGGCTGCACATCGAGACCAAGCACCCCACCTACTTCCGCAAGCTCGGCCTGGGCCTGGAGGAACGTCTCGCCCGGCTGCTGCGCAAGTACGGACGGCACAAGAAGCACTCGCCCAACTTCCTGCAGTCCTTCGAGCCCAGCAGCATCCAGCGGCTCGACAAGCTCGTCGCCTGCCCCAAGGTCGTCCTGCTGGGCACCCTCAAGGACCGCCCCTGGGACTTCGAGGTGGCGGGCGACCCGCGCACCACCGCAGACCTGGTCAAGCCCGCCGGCCTGAAGTGGATCTCCGGCTTCGCGCAGGGCATCGGCCCGGACCTGACCGTCATCCTCCCGCGCACCGAGGACGACAAGCTGGGCAAGCCCTCCTCCGTGGTCAAGGACGCGCACGCCGCCGGACTGGTCCTGCACCCCTACACCGGCCGCAACGAGAACACCTTCCTGCCCGCCGACTTCCGCCGCGGCACCGACCCGAACGCGTACGGCGACGCGCTGGGCTACTTCAAGAAGTGCCTGGCCACCGGCATCGACGGCCTCTTCTCCGACAACTGCGACACGGCGCTGCTGGCCGCCGCGGAGTTCCGCAAGCACTGACCGGCGGGGCGCCGCACGGCGTCACCCCACGACCGCCGGTGCCACGGACGAGTGAGGCCGTGGCACCGGTGAAACCACCCGGCCCGCCGCCACGTCTCGTACGCCATGCGGCACGCCACCCCGGACGACGACCTCATTCGTACGCTGCGCCCCCTGCTCGCCGCCGAAGTCGCGGCCGAAGCGGCCGCCGCGGGAGCCGACGCCGAAGACCTCGAACAGGGCGTGTGGGCCCGGCTGCTGGAACACACCCGCGCGGCCGGACCACCCGCCGAACCCGCCCGGTGGCTACGCCGCGCGGTCCGCGCCGAGGCCCGCGGCGCACGGCGGGTGGCGCTGTGGGAGATCCCGTACGACCCCACCGGACCGCAGCCCCGGATCGCCGCCGTCGCCGAACGCGCGGCCCTGGAGGCCGAGGCGCGGCGGGCGCTGCTCGCCACCGTCGAACGGCTCCCCGGACGCTGTCCCGCCCTGGTGCGTGTCCTGTTGTCGCGCTCCGACCTCACCTACCGCGAAATCTCCGCCGCGTTGGGAATGTCACAGGGGAGCTTGGGGCCGGTCCGTTCCCGTTGCCTGGAATGCCTGCGCAGAATGCTCACGGCGGAGGTTGCCGCTGCGCGAAACCGGGGACTCCGGAAGCAGCAGCGTCAGTCACGCCACGACGGCGGCGTGCACCCCACGGAGCCGTCGGTCAGGGCAACCGGTCCGGGCGTACCCTCGCACCCTCTGCGCGCCCGGGCGCACCGAACCGAACAAGGGGAGGCAAACGCGCATGGGCATGAGCGTGACCGTATCGGCAGCGACCGACCAGGACGCCGAGCAGATCCTCAAACTCCAGTACCTCTGCTACCAGCCGGAGGCCGCGCTGTACGACGACTACTCGATCCAGCCGCTCACCCAGACCCTGGATGACCTGCGTGCCGAACTGAGCGACGCCTGCGTGGTGGTGGCCCGGCTCGGCACGGAGGTCGTCGGGGCGGTACGCGGCACGGTCGACGCCGACGGCACCGCCGCCATCGGCACGCTCGTCGTCCACCCGCGGATGCAGCGGCACGGACTCGGCGGGCGGCTGCTGACCGCCGTCGAGGAGCGGCTGACCACGGAGCGCTCGGCCAAGCGTTACCGGCTGACCGCCGGGCACCGCAGCGAGGGCAACCTGCGCCTGTACCGCGGCCACGGTTACGTCCCCGTCGGCACCGAGCAGGTCAGCCCCCGGCTCAGCCGGGTCACGCTGGAGAAGGAGGCGGCCGTCGCGGAAGGCACGCCGCAGGACTACGTGGCGAGCGCCTGACCGGCCGGCCCCGTACCGCGAGGGTCCGCCGGGGAGCGCGTCACGCCCGGCGGGCCCGCCGCAGCCAGAGCAGACCGGTCACCGGCAGGAAGATCGGGATGAAGAGGTAGCCCATGCCGAAGTTCGACCAGACCGTGGCGTCCGGGAAGGCGGAGCGGTCCACCAGCGTCCACGTGCCGACGCCGAGCACGCCGAGCAGCTCCAGCGCGCAGCACACGACCGCCGCCCTGCGGGCCCCTCCCCGCCGCGTACCAGCGAGAACAGGATGAAGGCGTAGACCACCGCGGAGACCGCGGACAGGATGTACGCCAGCGGCGCCCGGTCGAACTGCGCGATCAGCTGGTAGGCCGCGCGCGACGCGGCGGCGACGGTGAAGACGCCGTACAGGGCCACCAGCAGCCGCCCGGGGCCGGTGCCCAGGGAGCGCCGCTCCCCGGCAGTGTCGTCGGGCGCGGGCCCGGAGGACCGGGCTCCCGTGGATGTCTCAGCCATGGCCGCCTCCCCAGATGTCGAACAGCCGCACTTCCAGTACGGCGAGCACCACCGCGCCCGCGGCGACGGTGGCCGAGCCCCAGCGCGTCCGCTCCGAGAGGGACAGGAAGCCGGTGGCCGGTACGCAGGCCGCCGCCCCGATCAGATAGGCGACGAAGATCGCCGTACCGTCCCGCGGTGTCTGGCCGCCCCCAACCGCACCAGCCCGACGACCAGTTGGACCACGCCCAGCAGCGAGACCACGGCCATGCCGATGAAGTGCCAGTCCTTCGTCGGCTCGTCGCGGTACGCGGCGAAGCCGCACCAGGCGGCCAGGGCGAGAGCGGTCGCGCCGATCACGGCCGTCAGCGCGTCGATCACCGGGACCTCCGCGCGGCGCGGCTGCGCGCAGTGGAGAAAAGGGGCATGAGGTGATGCTAATCGGCGGCCGGGGGCGGGAGCGCGCGGCCCCGCCGGTCGCCCGTGGACGATCTCCGCCGGCCGGGCGCGGCCGCTCCGGCAGGCCGCCTGCGACCGCTCCGGCGGCCGTCCGCGGTGCCTCCGGCCGGCCGTCCGCTGTCCTTCCGGCCGATCACCCCGCGTCACGTACCCTGGCGCAGCATGAAGATCTCCGCGGCCGCACTGCTTTTCGACAACGACGGCACCCTCGTCTCCTCCATGGACTCGGTGAACCGCTGCTGGGCCAGGTGGGCCGAGGAGTACGGCATCACACCCGAGGAGTTCGCCCGGGTCGAGCTGCACGGCCGGCCGGCCGCCGAGATCATCGGCGATCTGCTGCCTGCCGCCCGGGTGCCGGAGGCGCTGGCCCGGATCGAGCAGCTGGAGGTCGCGGACGTCGCGGGCGGCGTGGTCGCGCTGCCCGGCACCCTCGCGCTGCTGGCGCAGCTGCCGCCGGAGCGCTGGGCGGTCGTCACCTCCGCCACGGCCCGCCTGGCGGAGGCCCGCCTCGCCGAGGTCGGCATCCACCCGAAGGCCCTGATAGCCGCCGACGACATCACCCGCGGCAAGCCCGACCCCGAGCCGTTCCTGCTGGCCGCCCGGCGGCTGGGCGTGGACCCGGCCGACTGCGTGGTCTTCGAGGACGCGCCCGCCGGGCTGCGGTCCGGCCGCGCGGCCGGAATGACCACCGTGGCATTGACCACAACGCACCGGGCCGACGAGCTGTCCGCCGACGTGATCGTCGAGGATCTGTCGGCGGTGTCCGTGCAGGCCACGGCGGACGGCCTGGAGATCGTCACGGCGGACTGACCGGCCGTCCACCCCTCGGTCGGGCCTGTCCGCCATACGGACAGGCTTGATCCGGCCGTACGCCTGTCTGGTTTACTGGCGAACATGACCACGACGAGCAACCGCACCCCTGCGACCGAGGCGCCCCTGACGCCCGGTGCTCGTTGCATGTGTCGAATGTGTGACCGCTGAGGGCCCCCGCCGAGCCTCGCGCCCCGAAGCGAGACCCGCCGCCTTGCGCCGTGCGAACCGTACGCCCGTCCGTACGCCACGGCCCCGGCCGCCCCGCGTCACCGGACCTCGAAGCCGGGCCACCGTGCCCACAGCGCCCCCTCTCGGTCCTCCATGCCGCACTCCGCAATGAATGCCCCGTGCCCGGCGGGCGAGCCGCCCGGCACACGACAGTGACGGAATTCCCAGTGATCACCACAACGGGCCTGACCAAGGTCTACCGCTCAGGAGACCGCGAAGTCACCGCCCTGGACGGCGTCGATCTGCACGTCCGCGAGGGCGAGGTGTACGGCGTCATCGGCCAGAGCGGCGCCGGAAAATCCACCCTCATCCGCTGCGTCAACCTCCTGGAGCGCCCCACCTCCGGCACGGTCACCGTCGCCGGGCAGGAGCTGACTTCGCTGGCCGGGAACGGACAGCGCGCCAACGCCGCGCTGCGTGCCGCGCGCAGCCACATCGGCATGGTCTTCCAGCACTTCAACCTGCTGTCCTCGCGCACCGTCCAGGACAACATCGAGCTGCCGCTGGAGATCCTCAAGGTCGACCGCCGCGAGCGCTCCCGCAAGGCGCTGGAACTGCTCGACCTGGTTGGCCTCGCCGACAAGGCCAAGGCGTACCCCGCCCAGCTCTCCGGCGGCCAGAAGCAGCGCGTCGGCATCGCCCGCGCCCTGGCCGGCGACCCCAAGGTGCTGCTCTCCGACGAGGCCACCAGCGCCCTGGACCCGGAGACCACCCGCTCCATCCTCCAGCTGCTGCGCGACCTCAACCGCCAGCTCGGCCTGACCGTGCTGCTGATCACGCACGAGATGGACGTCGTCAAGACGATCTGCGACTCGGCCGCGCTGATGAAGAACGGCCGCGTCATCGAGCAGGGCACCGTCTCGGAACTGCTCGCCACCCCCGGCTCCGAACTGGCCCGCGAGCTGTTCCCGGTCGGCGGCGAGCCCTCCGGCCCGGACCGTACCGTCGTGGACGTCACCTTCCACGGCGAGGCCGCCACCCGCCCGGTGATCTCCGAGCTGTCCCGTACGTACAACGTGGACATCTCCATCCTGGGCGCCGCCATGGACACCGTCGGCGGCAAGCAGATCGGCCGGATGCGCATCGAGCTGCCCGGCCGCTTCGAGGACAACGTCGTGCCCATCGGCTTCCTGCGCGAGCAGGGCCTCCAGGTGGACGTGGCCGGCGACCCGGCCGAGTCCGCGACGACGGCGCCCGCCGGCGCGCTGGTGAAGGAAGGTGCCAAGTGACCTGGTCGCAGATGCAGCCGCTGCTGTACAACAACACGCTCGACACACTCTTCATGGTGTGGTGGTCGACGTTCTACGCCGTCCTGTTCGGCGTCCCGCTCGGCGTCCTGCTGATCCTGACCGACCGCGGCGGCATCCTGCAGAACGTCGTGGTCAACAAGATCATCGGCGCGGTGGTGAACATCGGCCGGTCCTTCCCCTTCCTGATCCTGATGGTCGCGCTGATCCCCTTCACGCGCCTGCTCGTCGGCGTCTCGATCGGCCCCACGGGCGCGGTCGTGCCCCTGGTCATCGCCGCCATCCCGTTCTTCGCCCGGCTCGTCGAGGCCGCGCTGCGCGAGGTCGACCACGGGCTGGTCGAGGCCGCCCAGTCGATGGGCGGCGGCACCTGGACCATCGTCTTCAAGGTGCTGCTGCCGCAGGCCCTGCCCGCGCTGGTCGCGGCCGTGACCACCACCGTCATCACGCTGATCGGCTACTCCGCCATCGCCGGCGCGGTGGGCGGCGGCGGCCTGGGCAACCTGGCCTACACCTACGGCTACCTCCAGTACGAGACCAACCTCATGGTCATCACCATCGTGCTGCTGATCGTCCTGGTCATCGCCGTCCAGCTGCTCGGCGACCTGATCGTGCGCAGGCTGGCCCGCCGCGGCAGCCGCGGCTCCTCCGCCGTACGCGTCGGACTGCGCAAGGCGCCCGCCCCGGCCACCGCGGCCGGGGAGCCCGCCGGGACCGCACCCGCCACCGACGCCCCGCAGGAGCGCGTCGGCGCCTGAGACCGGGTCCAGCGGACCCTCTTGAGCCCGGACCCTTTGCCGGGCGCACCCCGCGCGGAGCCGCCGGCCCCGCGCGACCGAGAAACCGAGATAGGGGCACTCTTCGTGCGTACCACCCGCAACATCACCGTGGCCGTCGTCGCCGCGGCAGCCGTCGCCCTCGGCGCCGGCGCCTGCAGCGCGCCATCCGACGTCTCCTCCTCCGGAGGCAAGAAGGCGGACAGCAGCGCGCCGCTGACCGTCGCCGCCAGCCCCACCCCGCACGGGGCGATCCTCAACTTCGTCCGCGACAAGCTCGCGGCGAAGGAAGGGCTCAAGCTGGAGGTGAAGGAGTTCAACGACTACAACCTGCCGAACAAGGTCACCGAGGACGGCCAGGTCGACGCGAACTTCTTCCAGCACAAGCCGTTCCTGGACACCTACAACAAGAAGAACGGCACCCACGTCGTGCCGGTCGTCAACGTCGCCATAGAGCCGCTCGGCGTGTACTCGAAGAAGGTCGAGAAGCTCTCCGAGCTGCAGCCCGGCAACACCGTCTCGGTGCCCAACGACCCGTCCAACGAGGGCCGCGCGCTCAAGCTGCTCGCCGACAACGGCGTCATCACCCTCAAGAAGGGCGTCGGCTCCGACGCGAAGCTGACCGACGTCGAGGACGCCAAGGGCATCAAGCTCACCGAGCTGGAGGCCGGCCAGGTCGCGCCGCGCCTGGCCGACGTGGACGCCGCCGTCATCAACGGCAACTTCGCCATCGGCGCCCAGCTCAAGCCCTCCACCGACGCGCTCGCCCTGGAGAAGGCCGACGGCAACCCGTACGCCAACTTCCTGGCCGTCAAGAAGGGCAACGAGGACGACCCGCGGATCAAGAAGCTGGCGAAGTTGCTGAACTCGCCCGAGGTCAAGAAGTTCATCGAGGACAAGTACACGGACGGCTCGGTGATCCCGGCCTTCGGCGCGCCCCAGAGCTGATCGCCGTCACCGCAGGTCAGCACCGTAGGGACGGTCGAGTCCGGCAGACGACGGGCCCCGGAGGCGCTCCGTGCGCCACCGGGGCCCGCGTGCGTGGCACATCCCCGGTCGGATGCTGCATCCTGGTGCACTCAAGACGGTCAACAGGGCCCGAACTTCGGAGCAGCACGGTCAACGGCGTTGGAGCAGCGGCATGACATCCACCTTTCCGGACATCTCCATCAGCACGGATCGGTTGGTGCTTCGCCCTTTCGAAGAGGCCGACGTGCCCGCGCTCACCGAGATGATGAACGACGAGCTGACCGCCGCCTGGACGGCGCGGCCGCAGCCGTACACCACCGACACCGCCCGTGACTGGGCCACCCGCCGGTCCGCCGCGGTCCGCACCGAAGGCCGCGGCATCGCCTTCGCCGTCACCGAGTTCCTCACCCAGCGCCTCGTCGGCACGGTCGAACTCGACCGCACCGACTGGCGGATCCTGAGCACCGAGATCGCCTACATCACCGCCCCCTGGGCGCGCGGCGAGGGCTACGCCTCCGAATCCGTCCTCGCCGTCGCGCAGTGGCTCTTCAGGGACCAGAAGTTCGAACGGGTCGAGCTGCGCACCGCCGCCGACAACACCGCCGCCCAGCAGGTGGCCCAGAAGGTCGGCTGCATCAGCGAGGGCGTGCTGCGCAACGCCTGGATAGCCCGCTCGCGCACCGAGGACGGCGGCTGGGCGGACATCCGTACGGATCTGATCGTGTGGAGCCTGCTGCCCGAGGACCTCGACGGCGTACCGGGCCGGATGGCCGACGCCAACGGCTTCGCCTATCCCGAGTGGCACTGAGACGGTCCGCGGGGGCCGTTCGCCTTGTGCCGGGGCCCGTCCGCCGGGGTCCGTCCGGCGGGGTCCGTGCGGCGGGAACGGCCCGGCGCCCGCGCCGGCGGCCCGCGCGACCGGGCGGTTCCGGCCACCGGCGCCCCGGCCCGCTTCCCTGTGGTCCGGACCTCTCGGGGTAGTCTCGGCCTGCCCACAGGACGCCGTGACCGGCTGACCGCCGCCGCGCGAGGCGCCCGGCGGGTGCGCGGGAGTTCCGCGTCCCGCGGCTCCGCCCCGTAGTGCCCCGCCCTGTTCCGTAGCAAGCGAAGTTCAGGAGACTGACGACGATGGCCGACCGGGTCACGGTGATCGGGTGGGACGGTTCGCCGTTGACCGCCGCCGCCCGCTCCGCCCTCGGCGCGGCCACCCTCGTGGCCGGCGCCGCCCACCACCTCGCCCTGCCCGAAGTGCCCCCGCACGCCGAACACGTCCGGCTGGGCAGTGTGGGCCTGGCCGCCCGCCGCATCGCCCAGCACCGCGGCACCGCCGTGGTGCTCGCCGACGGCGACCCCGGGTTCTTCGGTGTCGTACGGACCCTGCGGGCACCCGAGCACGGCCTGGAGGTCGAGGTGGTGCCCGCGGTCTCCTCCGTCGCGACCGCCTTCGCCCGCGCGGGGATGCCCTGGGACGACGCCCAGATCGTCGTCGCCCACAGCCGCGACCTGCGACGGGCGGTCAACGTCTGCCGCGCGCACACCAAGGTCGCGGTGCTCACCGCGCCGGGCGCCGGGCCCGCCGAACTCGCCCTGCTGCTGGACGGCGTCCACCGCACCTTCGTCATCTGCGAGGAACTGGGCACCGCGCGCGAGCAGGTGACGGTCCTCACCTCCGACAAGGCCGCCGACCACGTCTGGCGCGACCCCAACGTCGTCATCGTCGTCGGCGGGGCCAACGCCGCCACCCAGGGCAGCGGCTGGCTGGCGGGGCGCGACGTCGCCTACCCGGCACCGCCGCGCGGCTGGGGACTGCCCGCACAGGCGTACGGCGGCGTCCTGGACGAGGGGGAATCCGTCCAGCTGCGCAGCGCCCAGCTCGCCCGCCTCGGACCCCGGCCCGGAGACCTCCTCTGGGACATCGGCGCGGGCAGCGGCGCCGCGGCCGTCGAGGCCGCGCGCTTCGGCGCCGCCGTCATCGCCGTCGACGCCGACCCGGACGCCTGCGAACGCACCGCGGCGGTCGCCCGCCGGTACGGCGTTCAGCTCCAGGTCGTCCAGGGGCAGGCGCCCCAGGTGCTGGAGGACCTCCCGGAACCGGACGTCGTACGGGTCGGCGGCGGGGGAGCGGCCGTGGTCACCGCCTGCGCCGCCCGCCGCCCCGAGCGCATCGTGACGCACGCGTCGACCCGCGACGAGGCCGAGGCGATCGGCCGTGCGCTGGCCGACGGCGGCTACGAGACCGAGTGCGCGCTGCTCCAGTCCGTCGAACTGGACACCTCCGCCTGGGTCGAGCGGGAACGTGCCGTCGTCTTCCTGCTCAGCGGCTACCGGGTTGCTCACCCGTGACCCGGCCCGCGACCGGCGCGGGGTAGGCTGGCGGATCGTTGCGCCGCCGCCCCACGTTCGGTTTCGTACGCCAATATCCGGAACATGCTGTGACTTTGGCCGTAAATGAAGCACTCAAGGGCGGACGTGCCGCGAGGCGCGCTCGCTCGTTCTAGCTATAGGGGCGGTCGGCGCGCCGCGGTGGAGCGCGTCGCACGAGCGGTTGGAAGGAGCACTACCAATGGGCGAGGGGTACGCATGACCGACACCGGCCAGGTCCCGGGCGAGGGACTGCCGGAGAACGCAGGCGGACAGCCCGGACAGCCGCAGCCGGCGGCCGTTCCCCCGCCTGCCGAGGCCGGCCCGACGCAGCCGCCGGGGACGCCCCAGGCGCCCGACGCGTACACCTTCCCCGACCCCGCCGACGCGGGCACCGAGGACGACGACCTGCTGCTGATGCCGGGCGCCCAGGGCGCGTGGGGCAGCGAGCAGCAGCACCACCAGCCGCAGTACCCGCAGCAGGCCCAGCCGTCGCAGGCGGCGCCTCAGCAGACCGTGCCCGAGCAGGCCGGTCCGTACGACTCCGCGCCGCTCGGCGCCATGGCGTACGAGCCGGTGCCGCCGGAAGCCGGCGACCACGAGAGCGGTGGCCGCGACTCGGGCTCCGTCGACCTGGGCGGCGTACGCGTACCGCCGCCCGCCGCGCCGCAGCAGGCCCCCGCGTCGCCGCGCCGCCCCCTGCACATGGGCCCGCCGGTCCCCGACGCGAGCGGCGGCGTGGTCCGCTCGCTCGCCGACCGCGGCCCGGCCGGCGTGCCGCCGAGCATTCCGGTGCGCGGCAACCCCGGCCCGCCGACGACCGGCCCCGAATACCTGGACGTCGAGGAGGGCGCGCGGCAGCCGGAAGCCCCTGCCGCCGCTGCCGCTCCCGCCGCGCAGCAGGCGCCCGCCGAGGCCTACGCGGCCCCCGGCTCGGCACCGCTGCCCGGACCGCAGCTCGGCGAGATCCCCGTACAGATGCCCGCGCAGGTTCCCTCCTGGGACAGCGCTCCGGCGCAGGCGGCCCCGGTGGCGCCGGTCGCCGCTCAGGCCGCCGCCGCGGTCCAGGCCGTTCCGGACGCGGCCACGGCCGCCGGGGTGGCGCCGGCTCCGGAAGCAGGCGAGGCGCCGGTCGAGACGCCGGTCGAGACGCCGGTCGAGACGCCCGTCCTGGATGCCGCCGTGGCTGCAGAATCGGTCGATCGCGGTGCTGAGGAGGCTGCGGGGGCTGGTGTGGTGTCGGCTGAGGTGACGGCGGAGACGGCTGATGTGACGGCTGAGGTTCAGTCCGAGGTGGCCGGAGCCGTCGCCCCGGCAGCGCAGCCGGAGGCCGTACGGGAAGGCGCCGAGGGCGAGCCGGAGGCCGCTTCGGAGGAGGCTGCCCCAGAGAGGGCTGCCCCGGAGGCGGACGCCGACGGCAGCGAGCAGGCGGCGGAGGCCGCGGCGGGGGAGCCCGTGGCGGCGGAAGCCGTGACGGCCGAGCCCGTGGTGGCGGAGCAGCAGGCACCGGCCGACCAGGTCGCGCCTGCTGACCGGACCGCGCCTGCCGACCAGGCCGCCCCCGCCGAGCAGCCCGTACCGGCCGAGCAGTCGGTCCCGGAAGCCGAGGGCGCGCAGCCGGTGGAGCCGGTCCAGGACGTGACCGCCGCCGGCGGGACGACGCACGCCACAGGCACGGCCGACGGCGCGCAGCCCGCGGAGCCGGCCCAGGTGCCGCAGCCCATACAGGTCGCCGAAGAGGCACCGGCCGCCCAGGCCGGGACGCCCGCGGCAGCCCAGGAGACGGCCGCCCCGGCCGCCGGGCCGGCGGAGAGCGCCGCCGAGGCCGAGGACACCCCGGCCGTGACGGCCACCGACGCACCCGGCGCGGAACAGCCCGCAGCCCCCGTGGAGGCCGAGGCCGAACCGGCCGAGGGCCCGAACGCGGTGGAGCAGGCCCCGGCCGTAACGGAGCAGAACCAGGCCGTGGCGGAGCAGAACCAGGCCGTCGCCCCCGCGTCCGACGTACCGCGGGCGACCGCTGCCCCGGCCGAGGAGCCGCAGGCCGCCGACGCGGCACCGGTCGTGCCGGAGGCGGTCGCCGAACAGCAGTCGGCCGACGGGACCGAGACGGCTCCCGTCGCCGACGCGCAGGCCCCGGCCGCCGAGGCCGTCCCCACCGACGCCGAGCAGGCCCCGGCCGTACCGGAGCAGCAGGCCCCCGAGGCTCACGCCCCCGAGGCCCGGAGCCCCGAGGAGACGGCCCGGGCCGCCGAGCAGGCTCCGGCCGCTCCGGTGGTGGAGGAGGCCCAGGCGACCGAGGCCGTCCAGGCCGGAGCGCCGGAAGGCGACGACCAGCCGGCCCCGGAGCAGGACGCCTCCGAACTCGTCCAGCTCGGCGACGACCAGGACGGCGACGACCAGGACGGTCCGAACACAGTGCACGCTTCCGACGCCATGCCCGCCCCCGCGGACGCTCCCCAGGAGCAGCCCACCGAGGCACCCGCCGCGGAAACCGGCACGGACACCGGCCCGGCAGCCGGCACGGAAACCGCCGCGGAGCCCGGGGCCGCCCCCGCCGCACCGGCCGCGCCCACCACCCCTCCGGCCACCGGCTACGACGACGCCGAGCGGGCCGCCGTGCACCGCGTCATGCGCGAACGCCGCGACATCCGCAACGGCTTCCGCCCCGACCCCATCCCCAACGAGGTGCTGCTGCGCGTCCTGGAGGCGGCCCACACCGCCCCCAGCGTCGGTCACTCCCAGCCCTGGGACTTCGTCGTCATCCGCTCGCAGGAGACCCGGGAGCGGATGCACCAGCTCGCCTCGGCGCAGCGCGAGGCGTACGCGAAGTCGCTGCCCAAGGCCCGCGCCAAGCAGTTCCGCGAGCTGAAGATCGAGGCCATCCTCGAAACTCCGGTCAACATCGTGGTGACCGCCGACTCGACCCGCGGCGGCCGTCACACCCTCGGCCGTCACACCCAGCCCCAGATGGCCCCGTACAGCTCCGCCCTCGCGGTGGAGAACCTGTGGCTGGCGGCCCGCGCCGAGGGCCTGGGCGTCGGCTGGGTCAGCTTCTTCGACGAGCGCGAGATGGTCCGCGAGCTGGGCCTGCCCGACCACCTGGAGGTCGTCGCGTACCTCTGCGTCGGATTCGTCGACGAATTCCCCGACGAGCCCGAGCTGATGCAGGCCGGCTGGGCCAAGCGCCGCCCGCTGTCCTGGGTCGTCCACGAGGAGACGTACGGCCGCCGCGCCCTGCCCGGCGAGGCGCCCGCCGACCTCCTCCAGGAGACTCTCCAGGGCATCCGCCCGCTGGACGCCAAGGCGCTCGGCGAGGCGTGGGAGCGCCAGAAGCGGATGACCAAGCCCGCGGGCGCCCTCGGCATGCTGGAGATCATCTCCGCGCAGCTGTGCGGCCTGTCCCGCAAGTGCCCGCCGCCGATCCCGGAGCCGGCCGCCGTCGCCGTCTTCGCGGGCGACCACGGTGTGCACGCCCAGGGCGTCACCCCCTGGCCCCAGGAGGTGACCGCGCAGATGGTCGCCAACTTCCTGGGCGGCGGCGCGGTCTGCAACGCCTTCGCCAACCAGGTGGGCGCCGAGGTCTGCGTCGTGGACGTGGGCGTGGCCGCCGACCTGCCGACCACCCCGGGCCTGCTGCCGCGCAAGATCCGGCCGGGCACCGCCGACTTCACCGTCGGGCCCGCGATGAGCCACGAAGAGGTGCTGCGCGCCCTCGAAGTGGGCATCGAGACCGCCCGCGACCTGGTGGCCGCCGGCAACAAGGCGCTGATCACCGGCGAGATGGGCATCGCCAACACCACCACCTCGGCCGCCCTGATCTCGGTCTACACCGAGACCGACCCCGGCGAGGTCACCGGCCGCGGCACCGGCATCAACGACGAGACGCACGCCCGCAAGGTCGACGTGGTCCGCCGCGGCCTGGAACTGCACCGCCCCGACCCCGCCGATCCCATCGGCGTCCTCGCCGCGGTCGGCGGCCTGGAGCACGCGGCGATGGCCGGCCTGATCCTCGGCGGCGCCTCGCTGCGTACGCCGGTCATCCTGGACGGCGTCAGCGCCGGAGCGGCCGCCCTGGTGGCCCGCGCCATCGCCCCCGAGGCGCTGGCCGCCTGCATCGCCGGGCACCGCAGCGCCGAGCCCGGCCACGTCGCCGCGCTCAACAAGCTCGGACTGCGCCCGCTGGTCGACCTCGACCTGCGGCTCGGCGAGGGCACCGGCGCCCTGCTGGCGCTGCCCGTCGTGCAGAGCGCCGCCCGCGCCATGCACGAGGTCGCCACCTTCGACTCCGCCGGAGTCACCGAGAAGAGCTGACCGCCCCGGCCACCGGCCCGTTCCGGTGCCCGCGCATGACCCCCGGCCCGCAGCCACATAGGCTGTGGGCCGGGCCCGTACCCTCTCACCAGGTACGGGACCCCGGGGCGGCAGCCGCCCCGCACGCCAGCCGCTCCAGCGCCGCAGCGGCGAACGCGTCCCCGTTCCCCCGCCCGCGAGCGCTGCCCCGCACCACCAGCGCCCCGCGCCACCCCACAAGGAGCCGTACCGCCATGGCCGAGCATGCCGAACACGCCGCCTACCCCGTCGGACTGCGCCTGTCCGGCCGCCGCGTGGTCGTCCTCGGCGGCGGCCAGGTCGCCCAGCGGCGCCTGCCCTCCCTGGTCGCCGCCGGCGCCGACGTCCTGCTGATCTCGCCGTCCGCCAAGCCGTCCGTCGAGGCGATGGCCGACACCGGCGAGATCCGCTGGGAGCGCCGCCGGTACGCGCCCGGGGACCTCGCCGAAGCCTGGTACGCGCTCATCTCCACCGACGACCCCGAGGCCAACACGGCCGCCTCCCAGGAGGCCGAGGACCGCCGGGTGTGGTGCGTCCGCTCCGACGACGCCGAGGCCGCCACCGCCTGGACCCCGGCCACCGGCCGCAGCGAGGGCGTCACCGTCGCGGTGCTCACCGGCCGCGACCCGCGCCGCTCCGCCGCCGTACGGGACGCCATCGTCGAGGGCCTGCGCGACGGCACCCTCGCCGCCCCGCACCACCGTGCCCGCGCCACCGGCGTCGCCCTGGTCGGCGGCGGCCCCGGCGACCCCGACCTGATCACCGTGCGCGGCCGTCGGCTGCTCGCCGAGGCCGACGTGGTCATCGCCGACCGGCTCGGCCCCCGCGATCTGCTCGCCGAACTCCCGCCGCACGTCGAGGTCATCGACGCGGCGAAGATCCCGTACGGCCGGTTCATGGCCCAGGAAGCGATCAACAACGCCCTGATCGAGCACGCCCGCGCCGGCAAGTCCGTGGTCCGCCTCAAGGGCGGCGACCCGTACGTCTTCGGCCGCGGCATGGAAGAGCTCCAGGCCCTCGCCGAGGCCGGCATCCCCTGCACCGTCGTGCCCGGCATCTCCAGCTCCATCAGCGTGCCCTCCGCCGCCGGCATCCCCGTCACCCACCGCGGCGTCGCCCAGGAGTTCACCGTCGTCAGCGGCCATGTCGCGCCCGACGACGAGCGCTCCACCGTCGACTGGCCGGCCCTGGCCCGCCTGCGCGGCACCGTCGTCGTCCTCATGGGTGTCGAGAACAGCGGCGCCATCGCCGCCACCCTCATCGCCCACGGACGCGGCGCCGACACCCCCGTGGCCGTCGTCCAGGAAGGCACCACCGCGGCCCAGCGCCGGGTGGACGCCACCCTCGCCACCCTCGGCGAGACGGTACGGGCCGAGGGCATCCGCCCGCCCGCCGTCATCGTCATCGGCGATGTCGTGGCCGTGAACCCCGCGCACTGACCCGCGAAACCTCTCGCCGAACCTCACCGACAAGGCACCCATCCCGTGGCTGAGATCATCACCGTCGACGACCCGGACGACCCGCGGCTGAGCGACTACACCGGTCTGACCGACGTCGAACTGCGCCGCCGCCGCGAACCGGCCGAGGGCCTGTTCATCGCGGAGGGCGAGAAGGTCGTCCGACGCGCCGAGCACGCCGGTTACGCGATGCGCTCGATGCTGCTGTCCGCCAAGTGGGTCGACGTCATGCGCGATGTCATCGACGATGCCGCGGCCCCCGTGTACGTGGTCAGCCCCGCCCTCGCCGAACGCGTGACGGGCTATCACGTCCACCGCGGAGCCCTGGCGTCCATGGCCCGCAAACCCCTGCCGACGGCGGCCGAACTCCTGGCCCGTCCCGGCACCCGCCGCATCGCGGTCATGGAAGCCGTCAACGACCACACCAACATCGGCGCCATCTTCCGTAGCGCCGCCGCCCTCGGCATGGACGCCGTCCTGCTCTCCCCGGACTGCGCCGACCCCCTCTACCGGCGCTCGGTGAAGGTCTCCATGGGCGCGGTCTTCGCCGTTCCGTACGCCCGCCTGGAGAACTGGCCCCGCGACCTCGACGCGGTCCGCGCGGCGGGCTTCCCCTCCTGGCCCTCACCCCGGACGCCGAGGCCGTCCCCCTGGACGAGGTGGCTCCGCACCGCCTGGACCGCGCGGCCCTGCTGCTCGGCGCCGAGGGCGACGGCCTCACCCCTCAGGCGCTACGGGCCGCCGACACCTGGGTCCGCATTCCGATGGCCCACGACGTCGACTCCCTCAATGTGGGGGCGGCGGCAGCGGTGGCGTTCTACGCGGTGACGGCGGGGCGGGGGGATACGGGCGGCGCATCCACCCGGTAAGCCCCGACAGGTCCTGGTGGACGAGGTCAACCCCGCCAGGGCCCAGCCGACGGCCCCGCCGTCGGCGCCACGGCCGAGGAGGTCACCACGGACCGCTCGGCCCCCAGCCCCCGGGCCGGCCCCTGACACCCCTGCGCCGCCGCGATGCCCAACGCGACCAGCAGCGTCACCGTGATGAACACGGTGATCCGCTGGCGCAGCAACCGCCGGTCCGGCCCGGGCCTGCGCCCGCCGGGCGACGTCCGCGCGCCCGTACGAGGCGCCCGCGACGGACGAGAACCGTTACGTCCCGAGGTACGCGCCCCCGGTACGGACGGCCGCCTGACGCCACGGGGCTTCGGCGCGGCATCCCCGGGAGCGGCGGCTGCCGGCGCCTGCTGAGGCCGGCCCGGCGCGTTTCCGCGCCCCGCCGCACCCGCGCGGGGCGCCTGCGGACGCGGCGTCGGTGTGCCGGCCGGGCGCCGCTCCGTCCGCTGCCGCGCGTACTCCTCCGCGCGCTGGCCGGTCGGCCGGTCCGCCTGCGGCCGTACGGGTCTGGCCCGGGCCGGAGTGCTCCGCTCGGACGCGGCACCCCGCTCCGACGGCACCCCCGGTCCGGGGACGCGCCACGCTCGGACGACGGACCACGGCCGGCCCGCCCGCGCCCGGCCCCGCCGGGCATCCCCTCGCCGCCGGACCCGCCCGGCAGCGACAGCCCCTGCGCCTCCCGCGCGGCGATCTCCTTCAGCCGCAGCGACAGCGACAGCGTGGAGGGCCGGTCCGCCGGGTCCTTGGCCAGACAGGCCGCCAGCAGCGGCGCCAACGCGTCCGGGACGCCGCCCAGGTGCGCCTCCTCGTGGACGACGCGGTAGAGCATGACCTCCGAACTGCCCTGGCCGAAGGGAGAGTCCGCCGTGCAGGCGTACGCGAGCGTGGCGCCGAGCGCGAAGATGTCCGTCGCCGGGGTCACGGCCGCGCCGCGCACCTGCTCCGGCGCCAGGAACCCGGGCGAGCCGACCGCCGTACCGACGTGGGTGAGCGTGCTCGCGCCGGTGGCCCACGCGATGCCGAAGTCGATGATGCGCGGGCCCTTGGGGGAGAGCAGGATGTTGGACGGCTTCAGGTCGCGGTGGACCACGCCCGCGTCGTGCACCGCCAGCAGGCCCTCGGAGAGGGCGGCGCCGATCGAGGCGACCTGCGCCGGGTACAGCGGGCCCTCGTCGTTGACCTTGTCGTGCAGCGAGGGCCCGGGGACGTACTGCGTGGCGAACCACGGCCGGTCCGCGTCGAGGTCGGCGGCCACCAGCCGCGCCGTACAGCCGCCGCGGATCCGCCGCGCGGCCGACACCTCGCGGGCGAACCGCGAACGGAACTCCTGGTCCTCGGCCAGGTCCGGCCGGATGACCTTCAGAGCCACCCGCTGCCCGCGCTTGTCGGAGCCGAGATAGACCACACCCATCCCGCCCGCGCCGAGCCGCCGGTGCAGCCGGTACGAACCGACGACACGCGGGTCCTCGCGCCGGAGCCGCATCATCGCCATGTCCATCCCCGCTGCCCGGTCCCGTCTGACGAGGCACAGCTTACGGATTGACGGCTCGCTGTGCTGATAGGCCGCGCATGAGTCGGCAGCCGGATTGTCAGTGCACGGTGGGATCCTGAAAGAGCGGCAGGAATCCGGGCCCGGCGCGGCCCGGCCTGTCGCGCGTGCTCCCAATGATCCGTCGCGGAAGGGGGATTGGCGCGGTGAAAGGTGACCGAGTCGAGATCGTCGTGGACGCCGGGGACACGACCCGGACGTACGAAGTGGTGGCGAGCAGGGCGGGCCGCAGGGTCGAGACGGCGGTGCGCAGGGGAGTGGTGGAAGTGAGCGAAGTCACCCGCAGCGGCTCGGTGGTGCGGACGGCCCGGTTCATGGCCAGCCGGGTGCTGGCCCTGGTCGAGCACCCCGTGCCGCGGGCCGAGGAGTCCGAGACCGCCGCCGGGCGTGCGTCCCCTCCGGGATGACCCGGGGATCCGGGCCGGTGTCTCCACCCAGGGGAGTACGCGGCGCGGCGTACCGTCATCCTCCCGGAGGCCGTCCAATCGGTACGACGGCATGACGCCCCGGGCCCGCCGGTTCCCTAATGTTGGGTGCAAGCGGCGGGCGAACGCACTCGTCCCCCGAGGTCAGACGCCCGCCGCCCCAATTCGACGGGGAGCGGGACGATGGCAGACAGCTTCGGGCGCACGGCCGTCCGCACGCAAGGGCGCAAGGCCGCCTCGGCGTTCGGCGGGCAGCGTTCAGGTACCCGCCATCCACTCGTCGCGGTGGCCATGGTGCTGCCGCTGGCGGTCCTGCTCGCCGTGGTGTTCGGCGGCTGGGAAGCCGTCATGACACAGGCGTCGTCCGTGGCCGGAATGCTGGGGCGCTGAGGCGCCCCGGTCCTGGGAGAGCGGCCCGGGACGGGGGATCTTCCGGTCTACAACCCCGTGGGGACGGGGGTGCGGCGGACGGCACGAGTGGCCGGGCATCTGGGGAGATGCCCGGCCATCGGCCTGTCCGGGGCCCGGCCCCGCCCGGCGGCGTACGATCCCCGGCGAACCACTCCGTCCCGGCGAACCACTCCGTCCCGGGGGAACGATGTCCGCGACCGCGCCACGCCTCGCCTGCCTGGCCGCCCTGGCGGCCGAGGCCGATCCCGATTCCGAAGCTGATCCCGATCCCGATCCCGAACCCGATCCCGGTCCCGAAGCCGATCGCGGCCCCGAACCCGATCCCGGCCCCGTTCACCGCCCCACCCTCCTCGCCGACCGCCCCGACGCCACCCTCGTCCGCTGCGGGCGTGTCGTGGCCAAGGCGCACGCTCCCGACTGCGACCCGGACCGGCTGGCCGTCCGGCTCCGTATCGCCGCACACCCCGCGCTGCACGGCATCCTGCTGCCACCCCTGCCCCTCCCGCCCCTGCCGTCGCCAACAGTGGCCGGCTCCGGCGGCCTCCTCACGCTGTTCCCCGACGGCCGCCCCGCGACGCGCTGGCCGTACGGTCTGCCGGTCTCGCCGGACGCACCGGACGCCGCCCCCTGGGAGGAGACGGCCCGGCTGCTCGCCCGGCTGCACACCGTCGCGCCGGCCCGGCTGCCCGGCCCGGTCCCGCCGATGCGCGGCCCGGCGAAGGTCGCCTGTGCCCTGGCCCGTATGCGCGCCGCGACCACGCAGCCGGCTCCCGGAGCCGCCCCGCCCGCTCCGGCCCTCCGGCGCGCCGCCGCCACCGTCGAACGCGCCTGGACACGGCTGCCCCCATGGGCCCGGGACGCGGCCCCGCCGCCCCGCGCGACCGCCCTCTGCCACGGCGACCTCCACCTCGGACAGCTCGTCAGGCACCCCGTCCCCGACGGCCCCTGGCTCCTCATAGACATCGACGACCTGGGGCTCGGCGACCCGGCGTGGGACCTGGCCCGCCCCGCCGCCTGGTTCGCCACCGGGCTGCTGGTCCCCGCCGTCTGGTCCCGTTTCCTCGGCGCCTACCGGGCCGCCGGCGGACCCGCCGTACGCCCCCGCGGTGACCCCTGGCCGGAACTGGACACCCCGGCCCGCGCCCTGACGGTCCAGACCGCGGCGCTCGCCGTCGCCAAGGCCGTCGCGGAGGGCCGGCCGCTGGACGAGGACGAGTGGGCCGTCGTGGACGCCTGCGGCCGGATGGCTTGCGCCGGAACCGAGTTGGCGGACCGGGCGGAGCCGTAGGCTGAAAACGTCACCGCCGGACGGACGTTCCGGAGAGCCGTCCTCCTGACAGGAGATGAGCGCCATGCACTGTCCCAAGTGTCATGCACCGATGCAGACGTACAACCGCAACGGTGTGCAGATCGAGCAGTGCGCCGGCTGCCGGGGGATCTTCCTGGACTACGGGGAGCTGGAGGCGCTGTCCCGTATGGAGACGCAGTGGGCCCAGCAGGCCCCGCCGCCCCCGCCCGGCCCCCAGGCGTACCCGCCCGCCCCCGCGTGGGGCGCACCGCACCAGGGGCACTACGGCCACCACGGACACCACGGCCGTCACGGACAGCGCGGCTTCGGCCGGATGCTCTTCTCCTCCTGAGGCCCCGCGACGCGCCGGCCACGAGACGCCACAACGACCGAGGGCCGGAGCAAGAAGCTCCGGCCCTCGGCCTTCGGTGTGGACGATACTGGGATTGAACCAGTGACCTCTTCCGTGTCAGGGAAGCGCTCTCCCGCTGAGCTAATCGTCCTCGGGACCGCGGCCAGGGGCCGCGGGGTGCTGCGTGCGCGATACTGGGATTGAACCAGTGACCTCTTCCGTGTCAGGGAAGCGCTCTCCCGCTGAGCTAATCGCGCGGGTTCCGCCCTGCCCGAAGGCCGGGGGATCGGTCCTTGCGGACCAGTGGACGATACTGGGATTGAACCAGTGACCTCTTCCGTGTCAGGGAAGCGCTCTCCCGCTGAGCTAATCGTCCTTGGAGGTGGAGACGGGATTTGAACCCGTGTAGACGGCTTTGCAGGCCGTTGCCTCGCCTCTCGGCCACTCCACCAGGAGTGCGGGGGTCGGGAAGATCCCCCACTTCGAGCGGACGACGAGACTCGAACTCGCGACATCCACCTTGGCAAGGTGGTGCTCTACCAACTGAGCTACGTCCGCAGGTGCCTTTCCGGACCAGGTCCGGGGAGGAACCGCGTCTCCGTTTCGCTTCCGCGTCCCGGCGACGTGTTGAACTCTAGCGGATTCCTGGGCCAGTACAAAAACGCGTTTGTGCAGCGTGCTGCGCTGCGCGCCCGATCGGGGCGGGTGCCGGGCCCCAGCCATAGACTCGGTGGCGTGAACGACCTCCCTCCGCTGGCCCGTTTCGGCGGCCGTACAGCCACTGACCTGCGCGATGTCACCCGTGATCCGGAGGCCCTGGACTCGGCGGGGTGGTGGGCCGTGGTCGCCGACTACGAGGGCGGTCTGCTCTGCGCGCGCTTCGGGGACGTACGGGAGACCGGGGCGGCGCCCCCGCCCGACCCCGCCCGCTGGCGGGGCCCGGCCCCCGGGGACTGGCGCAGTTCGCTGGACCGCGCCGCCTACATCGAGGGCGTACGGCGCATACGCGCCCACATAGCCGCCGGCGAGGTCTACCAGGTGAACCTCTGCCGGATTCTCAGTGCGCCGCTGCCGGACCCCGCGCGCGCCGACGTCGACGCGCTGTCCGCCGTCCTGGCCCGCGGCAACCCGGCCCCGTACGCGGGCACGGTCCGCCTCCCCGCGCACGGTACCGAGGTCGCCACCGCCTCCCCCGAACTGTTCCTGCGCCGCGACGGACGCACCGTCGAGTCCGGCCCGATCAAGGGCACCGGCCGGGTGCCCGAGGACCTGCGGGACAAGGACCGGGCGGAGAACGTGATGATCGTGGACCTGGTCCGCAACGACCTCGGCCAGGTCTGCCGCACCGGCTCCGTCACCGTCCCGGCACTCTGCGCCATCGAGGCGCACCCCGGCCTGGTCCACCTCGTCTCCACCGTGCGCGGGGAGCTGGCGGAGGAGCACGAGAAGACCGGCTGGGCGGACCTCTTCGACGCCACCTTCCCGGCGGGCTCCATCACCGGCGCCCCGAAGCTCGCGTCGCAGCGCGTCATCGAGGAACTGGAGACCGCGCCCCGGGGTCCGTACTGCGGCGGCATCGGCTGGGTGGACGCCGACCGCGGCACCGGCGAGCTGGCGGTGGGCATCCGTACGTTCTGGATCGACCGCGCGGCCCCCGAGGCGCCGATGCTGCGCTTCGGCGCCGGAGCGGGCATCACCTGGGGCTCCGACCCCGAGGGGAGTGGGACGAGACCGAGCTGAAGGCCCGCAGACTGCTGGCGGTAGCGTCGGGCCTGCACGAGCCGAGCGGCGGAGGGACACGACCATGAAGATCTGGCTCGACGGAGAGCTGCGCGACGCCGAGGGCGCCCGGGTCTCGGTCCTCGACCACGGCCTGACGGTCGGCGACGGCGTCTTCGAGACGCTGCGGACCGTCGACGGGCGGGCCTTCGCCCTCACCCGCCACCTGGACCGGCTCACCTCCTCAGCCCGCGGCCTCGGCCTTCCCGCCCCCGACCTCGACGAGGTACGGCGCGGCTGCGCGGCCGTCCTGGAGGCCAACCCCGTACCGCTCGGGCGGCTGCGCGTCACCTACACCGGCGGCCTCTCGCCCCTCGGCTCGGACCGTGGCGAGGCGACCCCCACGCTGGTCGTCGCGCTCGGCGAGGCGCCGCGCCGCCCCGACACCACGGCCGTCGTCACCGTCCCCTGGACCCGTAACGAGCGCGGCGCGCTGGCGGGCCTGAAGAGCACCTCCTACGGGGAGAACGTCGTCGCGCTCGCCCGTGCCCGGGCGGCGGGCGCCTCCGAGGCGCTCTTCGGCAACACCGTCGGCCGGCTCTGCGAGGGCACCGGCTCCAACGTCTTCGTCGCCCTGGACGGCGTGCTGCACACCCCGCCGCTGTCCTCCGGCTGCCTGGCGGGCATCACCCGCGCCCTGGCCGTCGAGTGGACCGGCGCCAAGGAGACCGACCTGCCGCTGGACGTCCTGGAGTACGCCGACGAGGTCTTCCTGACCTCCACGCTCCGCGACGTGCAGGCCGTCACCCGGGTCGACGGACGCCAACTGGGTGACACGCCCGGACCGTTGACCGCCGAAACGATGCGGGTCTTCGCGGAGCGCGCCGCCGCCGACTTCGACCCGCGCTGATGACGTACGCCCGGAAAACCGGGTAGAAAGCCAGCGTGACCACTACGCTGCGCCCCGCCGGCCCCGAAGAACGTCGCGACGACGGCGGCCGGGCCCGTACGTACGAAGTCTGCGTCAACAGCCGCCCGGTGGGCCGGATAACTCTGGCCACCGACGCCCGCCTGGGCCTGTCCGCCGGGCGCATCGCGGACCTGCACATCGACGAACGCGACCGGCACCGCGGCCGGGGCACCGTCGCGGCCCTCGCCGCCGAGGAGGTGCTGCGCGGCTGGGGCTGCCGGCGGATCTCGGTGGACGTGCCGGCCGACGGGGAGCCGGCCCTGCGGCTGGCCGCCGCCCTCGGCTACACGGAGCACAGCCGCCGGATGCTCAAGGAGCTGACCTCGCCGCCCGGGCTCCCCGCGGGCAGCGCCGTCCGGCCGCTCGGCGCGGAGGAGTACCCGGCCTGGCTGGCCGCCGCGGTCACCACCTTCGTCGAGGCGTGGGTGGCCAACGGGATGCCGCGCGAGCGCGCGGCGGACAAGGCGGCGCGGGACCACGCGGCGCTGCTCCCGGACGGGCCGGCCAGCCCGCACCAGTCGCTGCGGGTGCTGACCCACGAAGGCACGGACGTCGGGACCGTCTGGACCACGACGTACCACCCGGCCCGGCCCGGCGGCTATGTCATGGACATCCGGGTGGTGCCGGAGCACCGCGGGCGCGGTCACGGCCGCTCGCTCATGCTGATCGCCGAGCGGGAGACCCTCGAAGCGGGCCGCACCGTCCTGGGGCTCAACGTCTTCGTGGACAACCCGCGGGCCCGCGGCCTCTACGAGACCCTGGGCTACCGGCCGACCGAGTACTCCCTGCACAAGCTCCTGCTCTGAGAGCGGGCAGCCGGGCGGGCCGGGCCAGGGGGCGGGTCAGCCCTGCTCGGCCAGCAGCCGGCCGGCGATCTCCGCGATGCGCTCGCGCAGGCCGTCCTGGCTCTTGCCGCCGTCCAGCAGCTCCCCGCCGATCGTGTACGTGGGCGTGCCGGTCACCCCGATCGCCTTGCCCTCCGCCTGATCCGCGTCGACGGTCAGCAGGTGCCGTCCGTCGATGAGCGCGGTGTCCATCTCCTCCGCGTCCAGGCCCAGTTCACCGGCGACCGTCAGCAGCAGCTGCTCACCCTTGGCGCCCAGCGCCTCCGTACGGGCCAGGACGGCCTCCACGAACGGCCAGCCCTCGCCCTGCTCCATGGCCTCCTCGGCGGCCTGGGCCGCGGCGTAGGCGTGCTTGTGCTTGGCCAGCGGGAAGTGGCGCAACCGGATGTCCAGCCGGTCCCCGAAGCGCTCGCGCAGGGCCCGCAGGTCGTCGAGCGCGGCGGTGCAGTCCGGGCACTGCAGCTCGCACCACACGTCGAGGACGACGGGGCGGGCGGAACCGGAGGTCGTGGCGTCGTTCATACGCCCAGTCTCCCAGCCCGCGGCGGCCCGGCCGAACCGGTACCCGCGGAGGAGCCGGACCCCTAGATGTCCCTGAGCCTGCTCCGGATCGTGGCACCGGGCGCCCGGGAGGAGGCAGGATGGAGGCAGAGCAGGGCAAGAGGGGCGTCGCGCTGCCGCCTCGCGGGAAAGCGGGCCGGGCGTGGCGGAGGACGAGAATCGATCGGCAGGAGGACCGGGATGCTGAGCTCGACCATCTGTACCGTGGTGTCGGTGGCGGGCCTGGGCATCGCCGCGCTGACCGCCTACCGCAAGCGCTTCCTGGCCGCGACCCGGATCGCGGCCGTCTCGCTGGTGCCCGTCGGCCTGGCGATGACCGGCGTGATCGACTGGCTGACCGGGGTGGTCTTCAAGCCCGTGGTCTGGGCGGGCTTCGGGGTGCTGGCCCTCTCCGTGGTCCTGTTCATGATCGCCAGGGTGGCCGAGCGGCACTCCCTCAAGGCCGGCGGCAGCCGCAAGGAGCGGCGCGCCGCGGCCCGGCAGCAGGGCCCGGCGGCGGTGGCGCCGAAGGCGTCCGCACCGTCGCTCGGCGCGGGAGCGCGGGCCGCGCAGCCCGCATCCCAGGCCCAGGGCCGGAGCAGGAGCGGCGCTCCGCAGGAGGACTTCTCCGACATCGAGGCCATCCTCAAGAAGCACGGCATCTGAGCAGTGCGCGGCATCATCCACAGAAGCGCGGCGACCGAGCCCCGAAGGGCGGGCCGCCGGAGCCGCTGAGCAGGCCACCGGGCCTGCCGGGAGAGCTGCCGGGGCCGCCGTACGGCAAGCGCCGCGCGGCCCGAGCGGGTGACCTCTCGGACACCGTAGCGATCACGGAAGTGCACGGGATCTGGTGAACTCGCGCCTCTGAGGGGTGATCCGGGCTTTTCCGCCTGATCATCTGCGTCATCATCGGCGCGAGATGAACGACGAGTGCGCCCTTGCCCGGGACCCCGCCGTCACAGCGGCGGACCCCCGGCCCCCGAACCGCGTGGCTGTCTTTACGCGTTGTCCCAGCCGCCGCTGATGCTCTTCCTCACCTTCATCGCCGTCCTGCTGCTCATCGGCGCCCTGCACGACCTCCTCGTCCTGTGAGGCCGGGCGAGGGGGCGACGGACCGGGCGGGCCCCGGCCGCACCGTCAGCGGGTGGCTTCGCGGCGGCGCGCACGGTACGCGGCGACGTGCAGCCGGTTGCCGCACGTACGGCTGTCGCAGTAGCGGCGTGAACGGTTGCGGGACAGGTCCACGAAGGCGAACCGGCAGTCCGGCGCCTCGCAGTGCCGCAGCCGTTCCCGCTCCCCGGCGACCACCAGGAACGCCAGCGCCATGCCGCCGTCCGCCGCCAGGTGCTCGGCGAGCGAGGCGCCCGGCGCGAAGTAGTGCACGTGCCAGTCGTAGCCGTCGTGGTCGGTCAGCCGCGGTGTGGTGCCGGCCGCCGCGACCAGGTCGTTGAGCCGCTCGGCGGCCGTACGGTCGTCCGGCGCCGCGAAGACTTCGGCGAAGCGGGCCCGTGCGGCCCGTACGGAGGCCAGGTCACGGTCGCCGAGCGTGCCCACGTCGCTGATCGCGTTCCGCGTGACGAACGCCTGGAGCGCCGCGAGGTCGGTCAGGCTGTCGGTGGCGCCGGGGGCGTCGCCCTCCGGGGCGGTGTTCAACAGGTCGACGACCGCGTCGAGCGCACACCGGGTGTCGTGGGTGATCATCACGGTTTCGCTCCCTGGCCGGGTGGGGTCGGACGGCGCCGCCCCGGTGTCCTTGCCGAATGGTCGCCGACTCTAGCGCGTCCAACAAGCCTCGGCGCCGTCTCCGCGGTGGGTCCGCGGCGACGGCGCCGGCTCGTGCCGTATGAACTTGTCGGTCCTGTGCCGTCGCCCCGAGTCGGACGGTGCAGGTGTGAGCGGTTCGGTGCGGTGGATGGCTGCGATGGGTTGCTGCGCCGCCTTTCAGTTCTCCGCGAGGATGTGGGAGAGCTCCGTGTCGAGATCGAAGTGCCGGTGCTCCGTACCGGGTGGAACCGCCGCGTCGGTCCTCTTCAGGAACGACTCCAGGGCCCGCGCCGGGGCTTCCAGGAGGGCCTCGCCTTCCGGGGAACTCAGGGCGATGCAGACAACGCCCTGTCCGTGGCTCCGGGACGGCCATACGCGGACGTCTCCGGTGCCCGTGGGCCGGTGCAGGCCCTCGGCGAGGAGGTCGCGGGCGAAGACCCACTCGACGGTTTCCTCGGCTCCGGTGTGGAAGGTCGCGTGCACGGCATAGGGATCCGCCGTGTCGTACCGCAGGCCCGCGGGTACAGGCAGTGACGACTCGCTCGACACAACGAGGCGCAGGTGCAGCTCGCAGCTGACCGTGGTGTTCATAAGCGCCAGGGCCTTTCGCTCAGTGTGCGCTCGGGGATTCGCACGTCGGCGAAATCGACATGCCACCTACGGTGCCGTTGTAAACCCCTCTGAGGGTTTTGGGTGACTTCCGGTACCTCTTACGGCGGAGTTGCCAATCCTCCTCGGCGGCCATTCCGGTGACCGTCATCCGTCGGGTAGGTTGGGCCGTATGAATACGGAGAGTGACGGGGGAGTCGGGATCACCGCCGCGGCGGCGGCCCCGGCTGCGCGAGAGGACGCCGCGGGAGAGACTGCGAACGTGGAACAGCGACTCGGCTCACGGGCGCCGCACTTCATCAAGCGTTCCCGGCCCCTCCATCTGAGCTGGCAGGTCGGCATCTTCGTCGTCGGCCTCGCGGTGGTCGTCGGCGGCATCATCATGCTGCCGCTGCCCGGGCCGGGCTGGCTGGTGATCTTCGCGGGCATGGCGATCTGGGCGACCGAGTTCGTCTGGGCCCAGCTGGTGCTGCGCTGGACCAAGCGCAAGGTCACCGAGGCCACGCAGAAGGCCCTGGACCCGAAGGTGCGGCGCCGCAACATCATCCTGACCAGCATCGGCGCCGTGATCATCGTGGCCGGCCTGGCCGTGTACCTGTGGAAGTTCGGCTTCGTCATGCCGTGGAACGCGGGTGAGTGACGGGCGCGCGGCCGGATGAGTGCCGCCCGTCCCCGCGGGTGGTCACGACACCCCTGCGACGTGCGGTAATGTTGGCGCTGCGCCCGGGCGATTAGCTCAGCGGGAGAGCGCTTCGTTCACACCGAAGAGGTCACTGGTTCGAACCCAGTATCGCCCACACCGGACGACGGCCCGGAGGTCCCAGACCTCCGGGCCGTCGTCGTTTTCCGGCCCGCGGCGCCGCCGGGGCGGCAGACTGGGGCCATGGCCGACTGGCAGCACGTCCTGCACCGGTACCGCTTCCGCAGCGAATGGCGGCTGTCCGCGCCGCCCCCGGCGGTCTACGCCGTCCTGGAGGACGCCGAGGCCTATCCGCAGTGGTGGCCGCAAGTGCGCCGGGTGACCCGCGTCGGTGAGCGCAGCGGCACCGCCAGCTTCCGGTCCCTGCTCCCCTACGTCCTCACCGTGACCGCGACCGAGACGCTCCGCGACCCGGGGAGCGGCGTCCTGGAGATAGCGATGCGCGGCGACCTGGAGGGCTTCGCGCGCTGGACCGTGGACGCGTCCGGCCGCGGGACGCGTGCCGTCTTCGAGCAGGAGGTCGAGGTGTGCAAGCCGTCGTTACGCCGGTTCGCGCTGCCGGGACGGCCGTTCTTCCTCGCCAATCACACGCTGATGATGCGCGCCGGACGCCGGGGTCTGGCCTCCAGGCTGCGGGGGCGGGAATGCGTGGGCGGGGAATTTGATGAAAAGGCTCGACGGCCTGTATTGTTCAGGTCGTTCGCGGGGGAAACCCCGGGAGCGGAAAACACCCGGGCGATTAGCTCAGTGGGAGAGCGCTTCGTTCACACCGAAGAGGTCACTGGTTCGAACCCAGTATCGCCCACCGGGACCGAGGGCCGGGCTGCCAACAGGCAGCCCGGCCCTCGGCGTTGGCGCACTGGTACCCGGCAGGGTCCTGCCGTACGTGTGGGTGTCCTACGACGTCGTTCAGGCGGCGGCCGGCAGGTCCGGGCGCATCGGCCAGTGCGGATCCACCGCCTCCTCCGTGCCGTTACGGGCGAACCACGCCTCCAGGCCGCGTGCCTGCGCGGCGTGCCACACGGCCTGCCGGGTGTGCAGCTGCGCCGGGCTCAGTGACTCCAGCCGCTCCGCGTACCGGTGCCCCAGCGCCCGTACGACCTGGAGAGCGGCGAGGGCGTCCGCGGCGGCCTCGTGCGCGCCGGTCAGCTCGACCCCGTACTCCGCGCACAGGTCCGTGAGTGTGCGGCGGCCCTTGCGGTAGCGGTCCAGGTGCTTGTCCAGCACCCGCGGGTCCAGCACGGACAGCGGGTGGGCGCCCAGGTAGTGGGTGAGCGAGGCGGCGCGGTGCCTCCGCAGTTCACGGTCCAGGAGGGTCAGGTCGAACGGCGCGTTCATCACGATGAGCGGCCGCCCGGCGAGCGACTGGTCGGTCAGCGCGCGGGCCATCTCCTCCATGACGGGCGCCGGCCAGCGGCCGTACAGGGCGAGGTGCCCGTCCGTCAGGCCGTGGACGGCGGTGGCCGCTTCGGGGACCGGCACGCCCGGGTTGATCAGCCACCGGGTGACGCGGGGGACGCTGCGCGGGGTTTCCTGGACGACCAGGGCGGCGGACACGATGCGATCTCGCTCCACGTCGATCCCGGTGGTCTCGGTGTCGAAGGAAGCGAGCGGACCGTCGTACCAGCACGGCATCTTCACAACTCCTCGCGCTCGTGCGGCGGGTGACCCGACGCGGCCACCCGACCAGGTGATACCCGAGGGTTCCGGTTGTCGAACCGTCCTGGTTTGTTGACCACTTGGGGCGGACAAGAACACCACGACGGGCCGTCGCCACGACGACGGCCCCTTCGAACGACCCGGCCCGGAAGGCACTTGAGCGATGACGCTCGCGCAGCCCGATCCCGGGGGACTGGTGCCCGCGTGCACGGCTTCGCTGCGCGGCGCGCTCGCCACCACGGCCTGTATGGAGACGCTCCAGGTGGGCTATCTTCACGCGGTGGCCGCCGCGTCGGGCTGCTCGCTGGCCCAGCCCTTCCCGGACAACGGCATCGACTGGCACGTCAGCCACGGCGCGCCCGGCCATGCCGTCGACGACGAAGTGACCATCAAGGTGCAGTTGAAGTGCACGTACCAGGTCGGCCCCCGGCCGCCCGGCACGAGCTTCGCCTTCACCCTGGACAACGCCCATCTGGTGAAGCTCGCCCGGACGCCCGTGGCGGTGCACAAGATCCTGGTCGTGATGCTGGTGCCGCGGACCCAGGAGGACTGGCTGCGGGCGGACCACGACCGGCTCGAACTGCGGCACAGCTGCTACTGGATCAACCTGGCCGGCCATGAGGTGACCGGGCGGCGCAGGACCAACGTGCGGATCCCGACCACGCGGATCTTCGACGACCGCGCACTCTGCGAGATCATGACGCGGGTCGGGGCGGGAGGGAGACCCTGATGCACCGGCCGACCGACGAGTACGCGTTCCGGCTTCCGGACCCGGCACAGCTGGATCCGGCGGTGCTCGGCGCCCTGCTGGCGCGGCACGGCTGGCGGCGGCGGGGAGGCGCCGCCGGCCACTACGCCCGCTGGACGCCGCCCGGCGGAGCCGCCGGGGGCACCAGCCTGCTCGTGCCGCAGACCCGGACGTTCCCGGACAGCACCGACCTGATCGCGGAGGCGCTGGCCGCCCTCGCGCACAGCGCCGCGCCGTCGGCCCGCGAGGTCCTGGCGGCGCTCGCGGTGCCCAGCGACGAGGTGCGCTGGGAGCGTGAGGTCCCGGAGGACGGCATCGGCGGCACTCCGTGGGTCGCGCAGGAGCAGCTGCGGACGGCGGCCCGCTCGATGCTGATGGCCGGTGTGCTCGGCATGTACGGGAGGGCGGGCTTCTACGGCGCCCGGCACAAGCGCAAGGCCGAAGCCTTCATGACGGACGTGCTGGTCGGGCCCGCGCCGGCCGGGCGGCGGTTGACCGCGTACGTGCCGGTGGCGGCGGGCCGCGCGGCCGTCGCCGGGCTCCAGCGCGCGCTGCACGCGACCCGCGACGCCACCGACTACCAGCGGGCGACCGGCGGCATGGAGGCGTTCGACGCCGCCGTGGAGCTGGGGGTGTGCCATGAGCTGGCGGAAGCGCTGATCTCGCTGGTGCGGGACGCGGAAGGGGTGCGGATCTCGGTGGAGTGGTCGCCGGGGGCGGGCCCGCCCCCGGGTTTCGCCGCCCGGCCCGAACCGGTCGAGTTCTCACCCGGCGACCTACCCGCGCTCCAGCAGGCCGCCCAGCGCTACGTCCGCGACGAGCCGTCCCTGCCGGTGCGGGTCACCGGCGCGGTGGTACGGCTGCGGCGCGAGCGCCCCGGCGGCCCCGGCGTGGTGCGGCTGCGGGTGCTGTCCGGGGCCGACGTGCTCCAGGTACGGGTCGCGCTGGACGAGGAGGACTACCGGATCGCCGGGCACGCCCACCTGGTCGGCCTGCCGATCCGGGTCAGCGGGCGGCTGGAGAGCCGGGGCGGTTTCCGCCGGATCACCGGCGCGTCGGACGTCACGCCCGTCCAGGTGGACGAGGCGGAGCGTGATCGGCTGCTGAAGTCGCTCCAGGAGAATCTGGACTTTTTCGAGGAGGCGTGCGGGGGGCCGTTGCCGGGGGAGTGACCGGCAGGCGGGCGCACGGCCGGACGGGCTCCGGCCGTGCGCCCGCCGCTGCCCGCGGAACCGGGGGAGCGGGCGCGTCGCCGGGATCGCCGTAACCGTTTCGCGAGGAAGACCGGTCGCTCGGTACGATTCGCCTGCGCAGCAAACGCTGACGTGCCCGAGAAGTCAGGAGAGACCGGTGTCAGACGTCCGTGTGACCATCCAACGCGATTCCGAGCGGGAAGAACGCGTGGTGACCACGGGCACTACGGCCGCCGACCTCTTCCAGGGCGAGCGCTCCGTCGTCGCCGCCCGCGTCGCCGGGCAGCTCAGGGACCTGGCGTACGAGCCGGCCGACGGCGACGAGGTCGAGCCCGTCGACATCTCCAGCGAGGACGGCCTGAACATCCTGCGGCACTCCACCGCGCACGTGATGGCGCAGGCCGTGCAGGAGCTGTTCCCGGACGCGAAGCTGGGCATCGGCCCGCCCGTCAAGGACGGCTTCTACTACGACTTCGACGTCGAGACCCCGTTCACCCCCGAGGACCTCAAGCGCATCGAGAAGAAGATGCAGGAGATCCAGAAGCGCGGGCAGAAGTTCGCCCGGCGCGCGGTGAGCGACGACGACGCCCGCGCGGAGCTGGCCGACGAGCCGTACAAGCTGGAGCTGATCGGCCTCAAGGGCTCCGCCGCGGAGGCCGCCGAGGGCGCGTCCGCCGAGGTCGGCGCCGGTGAGCTGACCATCTACGACAACCTCGACGCCAAGAGCGGCGACCTGTGCTGGAAGGACCTGTGCCGCGGCCCGCACCTGCCCAGCACCCGGGTCATCCCGGCCTTCAAGCTGATGCGCTCGGCCGCCGCGTACTGGCGCGGCAGCGAGAAGAACAAGCAGCTCCAGCGCATCTACGGCACCGCGTGGCCGACCAAGGACGAGCTGAAGGCGTACCTGGAGTTCCTCGCCGAGGCCGAGAAGCGCGACCACCGCAAGCTGGGCGCGGAGCTGGACCTGTTCTCCATCCCGGAGGACATCGGTTCGGGTCTGGCGGTCTTCCACCCCAAGGGCGGCATCATCCGCCGGGTCATGGAGGACTACTCGCGGCGGCGCCACGAGGAGGCGGACTACGAGTTCGTCTACACCCCGCACGCCACCAAGGGGAAGCTGTTCGAGAAGTCGGGCCACCTGGACTGGTACGCCGACGGCATGTACCCGCCCATGCAGCTCGACGAGGGCGTGGACTACTACCTCAAGCCCATGAACTGCCCGATGCACAACCTGGTCTTCGACGCGCGCGGCCGCTCGTACCGCGAACTGCCGCTGCGTCTGTTCGAGTTCGGGACCGTGTACCGGTACGAGAAGTCCGGTGTGGTGCACGGCCTGACCCGCGCCCGCGGCTTCACCCAGGACGACGCGCACATCTACTGCACCAAGGAGCAGATGGCGGACGAGCTGGACGCCACGCTCACCTTCGTCCTGGACCTGCTGCGGGACTACGGCCTGACCGACTTCTACCTGGAGCTGTCCACCAAGGACCCGGAGAAGTTCGTCGGCTCGGACGAGGTCTGGGAAGAGGCCACCGAGACGCTGCGCAAGGTCGCCGAGAAGCAGGGCCTGCCGCTGGTCCCGGACCCGGGCGGCGCCGCGTTCTACGGCCCGAAGATCTCGGTGCAGACCAAGGACGCCATCGGCCGTACCTGGCAGATGTCGACCGTCCAGCTGGACTTCAACCTGCCGGAGCGCTTCGACCTGGAGTACACCGCGCCGGACGGCTCCAAGCAGCGCCCGGTGATGATCCACCGCGCTCTCTTCGGCTCCATCGAGCGGTTCTTCGCGGTGCTGCTGGAGCACTACGCGGGCGCGTTCCCGGTCTGGCTGGCCCCCGTGCAGGCGACCGGCATCCCGATCGGCGACGACCACGTCCCGTACCTTCAGGAGTTCGCGGCCGAGGCCAAGAAGAAGGGCCTCCGGGTCGACGTGGACGCCTCCTCGGACCGGATGCAGAAGAAGATCAGGAACGCGCAGCGCAGCAAGGTGCCGTACATGATCATCGCGGGGGACGAGGACGTGGCCAACGGCGCGGTGTCCTTCCGCTACCGCGACGGGTCGCAGAAGAACGGCATCCCGAAGGCGCAGGCGATCGCCGAGATCCTGGACGCGGTGGAGCGCCGGGTCCAGGTGTGAGGTCCCGGCTCTGAGCGAGGGGCGGTCCCGGAGCCCGGGGCCGCCCCTCGCCGCATGCCCGCGCGACCGGGGAATATGCTGGCCCGCATGACGAGTGAGCCGGAGCAGCAGATCGGAGTCGGGACACAGGACGCCTTCCAGCGACTGTGGACGCCCCACCGGATGGCGTACATCCAGGGGGAGAACAAACCGTCCGGACCGGGCGCCGAGGACGGCTGCCCCTTCTGCACGATTCCGGCCAAGTCGGACGAGGACGGGCTGGTGATCGCCCGCGGCGAGCACGTGTACGCGGTGCTCAACCTCTACCCGTACAACGGCGGCCACCTGATGTCGGTCCCGTACCGCCACGTGGCCGACTACACCAAGCTGGACCGGGCCGAGACCCTGGAGCTGGCCGAGTTCACCAAGCGGGCGATGACCACGCTGCGGGCCGCCTCCGGCGCGCACGGCTTCAACGTCGGCCTCAACCAGGGTGCCGTGGCCGGCGCCGGGATCGCCGCCCACCTGCACCAGCACGTCGTGCCGCGCTGGGGCGGCGACACCAACTTCATGCCCGTGGTGGGCCAGACGAAGGTGCTGCCGCAGCTGCTGGCCGACACCCGCAAGATGCTGGCCGACGCCTGGCCGCAGTAGCCCGGACGTCGCAGCGGCGGCCGGGACACGCGCTGCGATAAATCCGACAAAGCGACAAATGCGGACGGGGTGCCCTCTAATGGTGAGGTGACTTCCCTGCCTCGTCGCTCCGTGCTGCGCACCGCCACGGCCGCGGCCGCCGGTGCGCTCGCACCGGGGTGCGCGACAGCCCGTACGGACACCGCGTCCGTACGGGCCTCCGGCTCCCCGCCACCGGGCGGGACCGGCCCACCGGGCCCCGGGGCGCGCCCCTCGGGGACGGCCGCCTCGGGCGCCGCCCGGAGGGCCCGCCCGCCGACCCGCGCGCCCGGTCTGCCCGTACAGATCCAGCACGGCCCGCAGCGCGGTGACGCGGTCGCCCTCACCTTCCACGGCCAGGGCGACGCGAAGACGGCCACCGCGCTCCTCGGCGAGGCCGAGCGGGCCGGCGCCCGGGTGACCGTACTGGCCGTCGGCAGCTGGCTCGACGAGCAGCCGCTGATGGCCCGCCGCATCCTCGACGGCGGCCACGAACTGGGCAATCACACCCAGCGCCACCTCGACATCTGCGCCCTCCCGGCGGACGAGGCATACGCCGAGATCAGCGGATGCGCCGAACGGCTGCGGAGACTGACCGGCACGATCGGCAGCTGGTTCCGCCCCTCCCGTACGCAGTACGCCACCGCCCTGGTGACCCGGCTGGCCCGAAAGGCCGGCTATCCGCACGTCCTCTCCTACGACGTCGACTCCCTCGACGCGGACGACCCCGGCGCCCCCGCCGTCCAGCGCACCGTGCTGGACCGGGCCCGCGCGGGATCCATCGTGAGCCTCCACCTCGGGCACGCCGGCACGGTTGCCGCGCTGCCCCCGATCCTCGACGGCCTGCACCGGCGCGGACTGCGCGCGGTGACGACAACGGAGCTTGTGACCTGATGGCTGACCGGACCCCCACCCAAGATCGGAAACGTGCCCGTACCGGCCGGCGGGCCGCGCTGCTGGCCGTCGCCTGCGCACTGACGGCGGCGGGGTGCGGCGGCAGCGGGCCGGAGGCCGCCGACAGCAGCCCCGGGGCGTCGACCCCGGCCTCGCCCGCGCAGGCCGCCAAGTCGCTGCTGCCGGGCATGCCGCCGCCGCTGGACGAGCACGACGTGTACGCGGCCGACCGCCCGAACCAGCTCGCGCCGCAGGTCAAGAACTTCCCCTCGCGCGTGTACGTGCCCAACACCGGCTCCGACACGGTCAGCGTCATCGACCCCGAGACGTACAAGGTCATCGAGACCATCCCGGTCGGGGTGCAGCCGCAGCACGTCGTGCCGTCGTGGGACATGAAGACGCTGTGGGTGAACAACAACCGAGGCCACGACCTGACGCCGATCGACCCGGCGACCGGCAGGTCCGGCCGGCCGGTGGACGTGCACGACCCGTACAACCTCTACTTCACGCCGAACGGCAAGTACGCCGTCGTGATGGCCTCCATGGACAAGGAGCTGGTCTTCCGCGACCCGAAGTCGATGGAGGTGCGCAAGACCGTCCCGGTCAGCTGCGCGGGCGTCAACCACGCGGACTTCTCGGCGGACGGGAAGTACTTCATCGTCTCCTGCGAGTTCTCGGGCGAACTGCTGAAGGTCGACACCGAGCGGATGAAGGTCGTCGGACAGCAGAAACTGCCGTTCCGGGGCGCCATGCCGCAGGACGTGAAGATGTCACCGGACGGCCGGACCTGGTACGTCGCGGACATGATGGCCGACGGCATGTGGGTGCTGGACGGCGACACGTTCGAACAGCCGAAGCTGATGCCCACCGGAAAGGGCACCCACGGCCTCTACGTCAGCCGCGACTCCCGGAAGATGTACATCTCCAACCGGGGCGAGGGCTCCGTGTCCCTGCTCGACTTCAAGAGCGGCAAGCTCGTGGACAAGTGGCACATCCCCGGCGGCGGCAGCCCCGACATGGGCGGGGTGTCCGCCGACGGCAAGGTGCTGTGGCTGTCCGGCCGCTACAACTCCGAGGTCTACGCGATGGACACCAGGACCGGGAAGACCCTCGCCAAGATCCCGGTGGGCGAGGGGCCGCACGGCCTGGCGGTCTACCCGCAGCCGGGGCGGTACTCGCTGGGACATACGGGGATCTTCCGGTAGAGGGTTCCACGGCCGGCGGGCCCGGCGAGACCGCGGGCCTGCCTACGGCCCGGCGCCGCTCCGGCAGAAAATCCCGCCGCGACGGCGCGCGGCCACGACGGTGCGGGCTCGGCGGCACTCATGAGCGCCCCGATCCGGGAATGCCGGCCGCCAGGCCGCCCAGGGCCTCCGGCCGGCCGCCGCGACGAGCGGCTACGCGTTGTACTCGTCGGCCTTCCGCGGCTCCGCGGCCTGCACCTGGCCGCTCAGCACCAGCGAACGGCTGTCGAAGCGCGAGATGTCCACACCGTTGTCCTTCAGTACGCTCAGGGCGGCGGAGTGCACCACGCGCAGCACCGGGGTCGCCGCCCGCAGCGCGTCGTCGGCCATGAAGCGGTGCCGCCACGGCTTGTCGGCCCAGGCGTGCCGCAGGCCGAACGGCTCCGGCAGGGTCAGCTTCCCGCCCAGGAACTCCAGGAAACCGGGGAACCAGGTCAGCGGGGCGCGGGCGGCGAGCCGCACCACCTCGCTCGCGTCGACCAGCGGCAGGCTCACGGACTTGGTCTCCCAGAACTTGACCGTCTTGGAGACGCTCTTGCTCTTCGGCGCGGGCTTGGAGGTGAACAGCGGGTTGACCGGACCGAGGGCGTGGCCGGTGACCTCCACCCGCAGCGTCTCGTGCAGCACGGTGACCGTGATCAGCAGGGTTATCACCAGCTGGCCGTCCCACAGCACGAACTGCACGCCGAGGTAGTGCCGGCTGCCGCTGCCGAACTGCTGCTCGTTGCAGATCCGCTCTATCTCGTGGTGGCGGACCTGGAACGCCTCCACCTCGGTGCCCTCGGGACGGGAGACGGAACCGGCCTTCTCGCCGACCGGCACCACGACCCAGTGGCGTACGGAGGGGGCGTCCTTGAAGCCGCCGGTGTGCAGCGGGCTGCGCTCCAGCAGACGCAGCCGGTCGTGGATGACACGGATCACGTCGTAGCTGCGGAAGGGGTTGATCTCGCCGCCCTCCACGGCGGGCCGCAGCTCCTCGGCCATCTGCCAGCTGCCCCAGCGGGTGCCCATGCCGAGTATGCCGCTGGGGCCCGCGTAGAAGGCGACGTTGCTGTGCTGCTCGGCGGTGAGCTTCGCCAGGCTCTGGCGCATCTGCTCGGCGGCGGTCTCGTTCGGGTCCTTGGGGACCGCCTCGGGGATCTTGGCGCCCACACCGCCGCCTTCGAGCAGGCCCTTCCACGCCCCGCGCAGGTCCTTCGCGGTGGCCTCACTGATCCGCTTCGCCCACCACCAGCCGATCACCGGCACCACCACCATGGCGCGCAGGTACACCGACCAGAAACCGGTGAACGGCAGCTTCACCAGGAAGAGCACCGCGATGGCGCCGACGGCGAGCATCAACGCCACACCGAGCGCCGAGGTGCCGGTGCCCTGTGCCTTCGACAGCAGCTTCTTGAGCTGGAACGCGCCCAGCCACAGCAGCACGCCGGGCAGGAAGAGCAGCCCGAAACCCAGCATCAGAACGGTCAGCTTCACATCGCGGATCTTGCGGATGCGGATGGCCGCCAGGCAGTGCTCGACGACCGTCTGCGGTTCGATGCCGAAGGACTGGATGAGCGCGCCGCGGGCACCGCCGAGCATCCGCAGCTGGAGCGCGCGGGAGAACGCCTCGCCCAGATTCGGTTCGAACAGGGAGAGTTTGGGTGGTTTGATCGTCGACTTCGCGGTGGCGGAGTCGGCCTTGGAGATGTCGGTGAGCGGATTGTCCCGGTACGCCGCCGAGGCCAACGCCTGGGTGGCCGCGGTCTGTCCGGCACCGCCGGACAACGGGACCTGTGCCCCGGGACTGAAGTCGAAGCCGTCTGCTGCCACTACCGCCCCCATCGCCCGCACGCATTCGCTGCTGCGGCCTTCTGCCCAACTACCGTCGGTCGCACACCTTCTGAGCTGCGATCACAGCGTACCGCCGCCGTCCACCCCGGAGATGCCGAGGCGGACGGCCGGCGACGTGACGTGCGGCGCAGCCGGTGTGCCGGCTCTCACGAGCCGTTCTCCTCCTGTTCGCGGAGCTTCGCGGCGAGCTGCGGCGGCATCGGCTCGTGCCGCGCGTAGGACCGGTGGAAACGGCCGGTACCGTGCGAGAGGGAGCGCAGGTCCACGGCGTACCGGCTGATCTCGATCTCCGGCACCTCGGCCCGTACGAGGGTGCGCCCGTGCCCGGCCTGATCGGTGCCCACCACCCGGCCGCGCCGCCCGGACAGATCGCTCATCACCGCCCCGACGAAATCGTCCGGAACCAGTACGGTCACCTCGGCCACCGGCTCCAGCAGATGGATACGGGCGTCACCGGCGGCCTCGCGCAGCGCCAGCGAACCCGCCATCTGGAACGCGGCGTCGGAGGAGTCCACCGAGTGCGCCTTGCCGTCCAGCAGCGTGACCCGGATGTCGACCAGCGGATACCCGGCCGCGACACCGCGCGCCGCCTGCGCCCGTACGCCCTTCTCCACGGACGGGATGAACTGCCGGGGCACCGCGCCGCCCACGACCTTGTCCACGAACTCGATACCGCTGCCGCCCGGCAGCGGCTCCACCTCGATCTCACAGATCGCGTACTGGCCGTGCCCGCCGGACTGCTTCACATGCCGCCCGCGGCCCGCCGCCTTGCCGCCGAAGGTCTCCCGCAGCGAGACCTTGTACGGCACGGTGTCGACCTGCACGCCGTACCGGGACCGCAGCCGCTCCAGGGCCACGTCGACGTGCGCCTCGCCCAGGCACCACAGCACCACCTGGTGGGTGCCCTGATTGTGCTCCAGGCGCATCGTCGGATCCTCGGCGACCAGCCGGGACAGGCCCTGGGAGAGCTTGTCCTCGTCCGCCTTGCTGTGCGCCTGGATGGCCACCGGCAGCAGCGGGTCCGGCATCGTCCACGGCTCCATCAGGAGCGGCGCGTCCTTGTCGGAGAGCGTGTCACCGGTCTCGGCACGGGTCAGCTTCGCCACACAGGCCAGATCGCCGGCGATCGCCTGCGACAGGGAGCGCTGGACCTTGCCGAACGGGGCGGACAGGGCGCCGATCCGCTCGTCCACGTCGTGGTCCTCGTGGCCGCGGTCCTCCAGGCCGTGCCCGGACACGTGCACCGTCTCGTCCGGACGCAGCGTGCCCGAGAAGACCCGGACCAGCGAGAGCCGGCCGACGTACGGGTCGGAGGAGGTCTTGACCACCTCGGCGACCAGCGGGCCCGCCGGGTCGCAGGTCAGCGGCGGACGCGGCTTGCCGTCGGGGGTGGTGACGGCGGGTGCCTCGCGTTCGGCGGGGGTGGGGAAGCCGCGGGCGATCAGATCCAGCAGCTCGACGGTGCCGAGCCCCTGCCGGGCGCCCTCCGCGGCCGGAGCGGCGGCCAGCACCGGGTGGAAGGTGCCGCGGGCGACCGCCGTCTCCAGGTCGCCGATGAGCGTCTTCACGTCGATGTCCTCACCCGCGAGGTAGCGGTCCATGAGGGACTCGTCCTCGCTCTCGGAGATGATGCCCTCGATCAGCCGGTTGCGGGCCTCCTCAATCAGCGGCAGCTCGTCGGCCTCCGGCGCGCGCTCGACGCGTTCGCCGGAGGAGTAGTCGAAGACCCGCTGGGTGAGCAGGCCGATCAGACCGTGCACCGGCGCGTGGCCGTCGGCGCCCGCCGTGCCGTACAGCGGCAGGTACAGGGGAGGACGGCGTCCGGGTCGTCGCCGCCCAGAGCGGCGCCGCACAGCCGCGTCATCTGGTCGAAGTCGGCGCGCGCCGCCTCCAGGTGCGTGATGACCAGCGCGCGCGGCATCCGGACCGCGGCGCACTCGTCCCACACCATGCGGGTCGCGCCGTCCACGCCGTCCGCCGCCGAAACGACGAAGAGGGCCGCGTCCGCTGCCCGCAGACCGGCCCTCAGCTCTCCGACGAAGTCGGCGTACCCGGGTGTGTCCAATACGTTGATCTTGATTCCGCCGTAGTCGACGGGAACCAGGGAGAGCTGCACCGACCGCTGCTGCCGGTGCTCGATCTCGTCGTAGTCCGACAGGCAGCCGCCGTCCTCGACCCGGCCCGCCCGGTTGACCGCGCCGGTCGCCAGCGCCAGCGCCTCCACCAGCGTCGTCTTCCCCGCACCACTGTGGCCGACCAGCACCACATTCCTCAGGGACGTGGGCCGGCCGGCCGATGTCGCCCTGCCGGCGGCTCCCGGATGTGTCCTCGTCTTCTCGCCCATGTGTCTCGCCTCCCGGTCGACACTTTGCGGTGGTTCGAGCTTTCCACCCTGGTCATGGCACGTCCATACATCGCACAAGGGACGATCAGGGATCTTGCGGTCCGCCCCGCCGGCGCGGGCCCGCGCCGGTGTGACAGCTGCCGCGCGCACGTCTTGGCCGGTCACAGGTCGTGCCCCGGGCCGTGGTGCGTTCGCGGTACGCGGGTGCCGCCTGGCTACGATGGGCCAGCCGGTGGCCCCATTGACCGCGCGGCCCGTATCGACCTCCGGGAAGGCCATGCTGAACACGTACGCGCGTGCTTTCTTCACGCGTGTCCTCACGCCATTCGCCGCCCTGCTCATCCGTCTCGGGGTCAGCCCGGACGCGGTCACCCTCGTCGGCACGGGGGTGTGGTGGCGGGTGCCCTGGTCTTCTTCCCGCTCGGCGAGTTCTTCTGGGGCACGATCGTCATCACGCTGTTCGTGTTCTCGGACCTGGTGGACGGCAACATGGCCCGGCAACTGGGCCGCTCCAGCCGCTGGGGGCCTTCCTCGACTCCACGCTCGACCGGGTCGCCGACTCGGCGATCTTCGGCGGGCTGGCGCTCTGGTACGCCGGGGCCGGCGACAGCCTCTGGCTCTGCGCGGTGGCGATCTTCTGCCTGGCCAGCGGCCAGGTGGTCTCGTACACCAAGGCCAGGGGCGAGAGCATCGGGCTGCCGGTGAACGTCAACGGACTGGTGGAACGGGCCGAGCGGCTCGTCATCACGCTGGTCGCCGCCGGCCTCGCCGGACTGCACGCCTTCGGCGTCCCCGGTGTCCAGTACCTGCTGCCGGTCGCCCTGTGGGTGGTCGCCGTCGGCAGCGCGGTCACCCTCGCCCAGCGCGTGGTGACCGTACGCCGGGAGTCCGCCGAGGCCGACGCCGTCGCACAAGGGGGAACAGCGCGTGAAGCGCCCGACCATCGACCGCGAGAAGCTGACCGACGGGGCGTACGCCCTGGGGTGGAGCGCGGTCAAGAGACTGCCCGAACCGGCCGCGAAGGCCCTGGGACGCCGGATCGCCGACGCGGTCTGGAAACGCCGCGGCAAGGGCGTCCTGCGCCTGGAGGCCAACCTCGCGCGCGTCGTCCCGGACGCCACGCCGCAGCGCCTCGCGCAGCTGTCCCGGGCCGGGATGCGGTCCTACCTGCGCTACTGGATGGAATCCTTCCGGCTGCCCGCCTGGAGCAAGGAGCGCATAAGGGGCGGCTTCGCGCCGGCCGACGTGCACCACCTGGAAGAGGGCCTCAAGAGCGGTCGCGGCGTGGTCCTCGCCCTGCCGCACATGGGCAACTACGACCTCGCGGGCGCCTGGGTCACCACCAAACTGGGCGTGCCCTTCACCACCGTCGCCGAACGCCTCAAGCCCGAATCGCTCTACGACCGGTTCGTCGCCTACCGAGAGGGCCTGGGCATGGAGGTGCTGCCGCACACCGGCGGCGCCGCGTTCGGCATTCTCGCCCGGCGGCTGCGGGCCGGCGGCCTGGTCTGCCTCGTCGCCGACCGGGACCTGTCCGCCTCCGGCATCGAGGTGAAATTCTTCGGCGAGGCGGCCAAGATGCCGGCCGGGCCCGCGATGCTTGCGGTGCAGACCGGGGCGATGCTCCTGCCGGTCACCCTGTGGTACGACGAAAGCTCCGTCATGCGCGGGCGGGTGCACCCGGAGATCGAAGTGCCGCAGACCGGCACCCGCGCCGAGAAGGCCGCCACGATGACGCAGGAGATGGCCGACGCCTTCGCCTCCGGCATCGCCGACCACCCGGAGGACTGGCACATGCTGCAACGACTGTGGCTCGGTGACCTGGAACCACGGGAGGCGGAGCGCCCGGGGGGCGCGGAGGCGGTGGGTGCCGACGGGGCGCGTACCGACGCCCGGCGGACGGAGCGGTCTTGAGGATCGGCATCGTCTGCCCGTACTCGTGGGACGTCCCGGGCGGCGTCCAGTTCCACGTCCGCGACCTCGCCGAGCACCTGATCCGGCTGGGCCACGAGGTGTCCGTACTCGCGCCGGCGGACGACGAGACACCACTGCCGGCGTACGTCGTCTCCGCCGGACGTGCCGTCCCCGTGCCGTACAACGGTTCGGTTGCCCGGCTCAACTTCGGCTTCCTGTCGGCGGCCCGCGTCCGCCGCTGGCTGCACGACGGCGCCTTCGACGTCATCCACATCCACGAACCCGGCACTCCGTCCGTCGGGCTGCTCGCCTGCTGGGCGGCGCAGGGCCCGATCGTGGCGACCTTCCACACCTCCAACCCGCGCTCCCGCGTCATGATCGCGGCGTACCCGATCCTGCAGCCCGCGCTGGAGAAGATCAGCGCACGGATCGCGGTCAGCGAGTACGCCCGGCGCACCCTGGTCGAACACCTCGGCGGGGACGCGGTCGTCATCCCCAACGGCGTCGACGTCGACTTCTTCGCCGACGCCGCGCCGAAGGAGGAGTGGCAGGGCCGGACGATCGGCTTCATAGGCCGCATCGACGAACCCCGCAAGGGCCTGCCCGTCCTGATGCGGGCCCTGCCGGAGATCCTCGCCGCCGTACCCGACGCCCGGCTCCTGGTCGCGGGCCGCGGCGACGAGGAGGAAGCCGTCGCGGAACTGCCCGCCGACCTGCGCTCGCGGGTGGAGTTCCTCGGCATGGTCAGCGACGAGGACAAGGCGAGGCTGCTGCGCAGCGTGGATCTGTACGTCGCGCCCAACACCGGCGGCGAGTCGTTCGGCATCATCCTCGTCGAGGCGATGTCCGCCGGGGCGCCGGTCCTGGCCAGCGACCTCGACGCGTTCGCCCAGGTACTGGACCAGGGCGAGGCGGGCGAGCTCTTCGCCAACGAGGACGCGGAGGCGCTCGCCGCTGCGGCTGTACGGCTCCTCGGTGACCCCGCGCGGCTCGCGGAGCTGCGGGAACGTGGCAGCCGGCACGTGCGGCGGTTCGACTGGTCGACGGTCGGGGCGGACATTCTCGCCGTGTACGAGACGGTTGCCGCGGGGGCGGCGATGGTGGCGACGGACGAGCGGACGGGGTTGCGGGCGCGGTGGGGGTTGGCGCGGGACTGAGGCGGCCTTTGGCCGCCGAAGTCCCGGGGTGTCCTCTGCGGTGCGCGCTTTGCGCGCGGTTTGTGTGTTGACGTGTGGCTCGCATTGCTTGCGTTGTGGGGGCGGGGGCGCGCAGGGGGCCAACTCCTCGGCACCGTGCACGACCACGTCAGGGACATTGGGGACGCAGATACCCGGCTGCCTGCGGGGATGGCCCCCTACACGCCCCCTCCGGCCGGTTCGGCGAGCCGAGGTCGGTGGGGGGAGTTTTTCGATCACCCTGGTGCCCTCCCACCTGGGGGTGAGGCGCACGGGGTGGAGGCGGTGAAGCTGGCGGCTGTACGGCGGTGGGACGCGCGCGTCGGGTCGGCGGGTGGCAGTGCGCGGCAGAGCCGCGCTGCGCGGGTGCTCGGCTTGTGAATGTGCCCAGCCCGATCGCTTCTGATAGTCGCCGTACGGCCAGGGCTCGGGGACACGTAGGGGGCTCCCCGCAGGCAGCCGGGTATCTGCGTTCCCTTATGTTTCTGACTTGGTCGTGCACGGTGCCGAGGAGTGACCACTGCGGGGCCCCGAGCCCCCCACCACCGGACCCAACGCGTAAACGCGCACCCACACCAGGCGCACGAACGCCCGGCGGAGCCATCGGTGTAGGGATTGGCGGTGGCCGGTACTGTGACCCGGCGTGACCACTTTGATCTGGATCGCGGCCGTGCTCGTCGTCATCGGCGTCTACCTGAGCTGGACCGCGGGGCGGCTGGACCGTTTGCACGCCCGTATCGATGCCGCCCGCGCGGCGCTGGACGCGCAGTTGCTGCGGCGGGCTTCGGTGGCTCAGGAGCTGGGGACGTCCGGGATTCTCGATCCGGCCGCGTCGATCGTGCTCTACGAGGTGGCGCACGAGGCGCGGCAGGCGGCCGAGGAGCAGCGGGAGGTTGCCGAGAGCGGGCTGAGCCAGGCGTTGCGTGCGGTCTTCGACGGCGAGGGGCAGCTCGACGCCGTGCGGGAGGCGCCCGGTGGTGAGCAGACGGTCACCGAGCTGACGGCGGCGGTGCGCCGGGTGCCGATGGCGCGGCGGTTCCACAACGACGCCGTGCGCGCGGCCCGTGCCGTGCGCCGGCACCGGGTGGTGCGCTGGTTCCGGCTGGCGGGGCATGCTCCGTTTCCGATGGCCTTCGAGATGGACGACGAGCCTCCGGTGGTGCTCGGCGACCGTGCGGTCGGCCGCTGACGAGCCACTGCCTTCCGATTGGCCCTTTTCAGTGGCGCGGGGCAAACGGTTGTGTGAGCGGCGGAGTCCATCCGCCCGCACTTAGTGAGGTCTACCGTGTCCAGCACGCCGAACGCCACGTCTGCCACCGCTCCCGCCGGGAACCCCGAGACGGGTACCGCCCGCGTCAAGCGCGGCATGGCCGAGCAGCTCAAGGGCGGTGTGATCATGGATGTCGTCACGCCGGAGGAAGCGAAGATCGCCGAGGACGCCGGTGCCGTCGCGGTGATGGCCCTGGAGCGGGTGCCCGCGGACATCCGCAAGGACGGCGGGGTGGCCCGGATGTCCGACCCGGACATGATCGACGGGATCATCGAGGCGGTTTCCATCCCGGTCATGGCCAAGTCGCGGATCGGTCACTTCGTCGAGGCGCAGGTGCTGCAGTCCCTCGGCGTCGACTACATCGACGAGTCCGAGGTGCTGACCCCGGCCGACGAGGTCAACCACTCCGACAAGTGGGCGTTCACCACGCCGTTCGTGTGCGGTGCCACCAACCTGGGCGAGGCTCTGCGCCGTATCGCCGAGGGCGCGGCCATGATCCGCTCGAAGGGCGAGGCCGGCACCGGCAACGTCGTCGAGGCGGTGCGTCACCTGCGGCAGATCAAGGGCGAGATCGCCAAGCTGCGCGGCTGTGACAACAACGAGCTGTTCGCCGCCGCGAAGGAGCTGCGCGCGCCTTACGAGCTGGTCAAGGAGGTCGCCGAGCTGGGCAAGCTGCCGGTCGTGCTGTTCTCCGCCGGTGGTGTGGCGACCCCGGCCGACGCCGCGCTGATGCGCCAGCTCGGTGCCGAGGGTGTCTTCGTGGGGTCCGGCATCTTCAAGTCCGGCGACCCGGCCAAGCGCGCCGCCGCCATCGTCAAGGCCACCACCTTCTACGACGACCCGAAGGTCGTCGCGGACGTCTCGCGCAACCTGGGCGAGGCCATGGTCGGCATCAACTGCGACACCCTGCCCGAGGCGGAGCGCTACGCCAACCGCGGCTGGTGAGCGGGCGGACGGGCGCCGAGGGCGCGAAGACGGCGAGCGGGAGAACGACGGACGGATGAGTACCCCCACCATCGGCGTGCTGGCCCTCCAGGGCGACGTGCGCGAGCATCTGACGGCGCTGGCGACGGCGAACGCCCTGGCCAGGCCGGTGCGCCGGCCCGAAGAGCTGGATGATCTGGACGGTCTGGTCATACCGGGCGGCGAGTCCACGACCATGTCGAAGCTGGCGGTGGTCTTCGGGATGCTGGAGCCGCTGAGGGAGTTCGTCGGGTCGGGCAAGCCGGTCTACGGGACCTGCGCGGGCATGATCATGCTGGCCGACAAGTTGCTGGACGGCCGCGCCGACCAGGAGACGCTGGGCGGCATCGACATGATCGTGCGCCGTAACGCCTTCGGGCGGCAGAACGAGTCGTTCGAGGCGGCGGTCGAGATGGCCGGGATCGGGGGCGGCGCGGTGCAGGGCGTCTTCATCCGGGCGCCCTGGGTGGAGTCGACGGGTGCCGCCGTCGAGGTGCTGGCGTCGTACGGCGGGCACACGGTGGCGGTCCGGCAGGGTAACGTCCTTGCCACGTCCTTCCATCCGGAGCTCACCGGCGATCATCGGGTGCACGCGTACTTCGTCGACATGGTGCGCGGCGCGTAGTGGTGCCGGGGGCCGGCCGCCGTGTGTGCGGCGGCCCGGCCCCGTCCCGGTAGGATCTGGGGCGTTCGTTTCTCAACCTGGTTACGCGAAGGAGACAGGCGGATGTCCGGCCACTCTAAATGGGCTACGACGAAGCACAAGAAGGCCGTGATCGACGCCAAGCGCGGCAAGCTCTTCGCGAAGCTGATCAAGAACATCGAGGTCGCGGCGCGCACCGGCGGCGCCGACGTCGAGGGCAACCCGACCCTCTTCGACGCCATCCAGAAGGCGAAGAAGAGCTCGGTGCCGAACAAGAACATCGACTCCGCGGTCAAGCGCGGGGCCGGCCTTGAGGCGGGCGGCGCCGACTACGAGACGATCATGTACGAGGGTTACGGCCCCAACGGTGTCGCGGTGCTCATCGAGTGCCTCACCGACAACCGCAACCGCGCCGCCTCGGACGTGCGGGTCGCCATGACCCGCAACGGCGGCTCGATGGCCGACCCCGGCTCGGTCTCGTACCTGTTCCACCGCAAGGGCGTGGTGATCGTCCCCAAGGGCGAGCTGTCCGAGGACGACGTGCTCGGCGCGGTCCTGGACGCGGGTGCCGAGGAGGTCAACGACCTCGGTGAGTCCTTCGAGGTGCTCAGCGAGGCCACCGACCTGGTCGCGGTCCGCACCGCTCTCCAGAAGGAGGGCATCGACTACGACTCGGCCGACACCAACTTCGTGCCGACCATGCAGGTCGAGCTGGACGAAGAGGGCGCCCGCAAGATCTTCAAGCTGGTCGACGCGCTGGAGGACAGCGACGACGTGCAGAACGTCTTCGCCAACTTCGACGTGTCCGACGAGGTCATGGCGAAGGTCGACGCCTGACCGGCGGTCAGCTGCGGCGGTGACGGGCCGGCGGGGACACACCCCGCCGGCCCGTCCTGCGTTGTCAGTGGCAGCGGATACTGTGCTGATCAGCGGGTCGAGGCCCGTGGAGACGGTTGGACCAAGGGGAGAAGTGGGGGAGCGGCGATGAAGGTGCTGGGTGTGGACCCGGGGCTGACACGCTGCGGTGTCGGTGTGGTCGACGGCGTCGCGGGCCGCCCGCTGACGATGGCCGGCGTCGGCGTCGTACGGACGCCCGCCGACGCGGACATCGCGCACCGCCTGGTGCTCATCGAGCGCGGTATCGAGGAGTGGCTCGACGAGCAGCGGCCCGACTGCGTCGCCGTCGAGCGCGTCTTCAGCCAGCACAACGTCCGTACGGTCATGGGAACCGCCCAGGCCAGCGCGGTCGCCATGCTGTGCGCCGCGCGCCGCGGACTGCCCGTCGCGCTGCACACCCCCAGCGAGGTCAAGGCCGCCGTGACCGGGTCGGGCCGTGCCGACAAGGCACAGGTCGGCGCGATGGTCACCCGGCTGCTGCGGCTGGACGCCCCGCCCAAGCCGGCGGACGCGGCCGACGCGCTGGCGCTGGCCATCTGTCACATATGGCGCGCGCCCGCCGTCAACCGCCTCCAGCAGGCACACGTCGCCAACCGGCTCCAGCAGGCGCAGGCGGCCGCCCGTGCCCGCCCGGCGCCCGCCGCCACCCGACGCACTCCCGTACGCGCTCTCGGACCGCGCTCCGAGGCACCCCAGAAGGGCACCCGATGATCGCCTTCGTCTCCGGCCCGGTCGCGGCCCTGGCCCCGGACACCGCCGTCGTGGAGGTGGGCGGCATCGGCATGGCCGTGCAGTGCACGCCGGGCACCCTGTCCGGGCTGCGCATCGGCCAGCAGGCCAAACTGGCCACCTCCCTCGTCGTACGGGAGGACTCGCTCACCCTGTACGGCTTCGCCGACGACGACGAGCGGCAGACGTTCGAGCTGCTGCAGACCGCCAGCGGGGTGGGACCGCGGCTGGCGCAGGCCATGCTCGCGGTGCACTCCCCGGACACGCTGCGGCTCGCCGTCGCCAACGGTGACGAGAAGACGCTCACGGCCGTGCCCGGCATCGGCAAGAAGGGCGCCCAGAAGCTTTTGCTGGAGCTGAAGGACCGGCTCGGGGCACCCGTCGGCACGGGCGGCGCGGGCGTCGGCAGTGCCGTGACGGCCGGGTGGGGCGACCAGCTGCACGCCGCGCTGATCGGCCTCGGGTACGCGACCCGGGAGGCCGACGAGGCGGTGTCCGCGGTCGCGCCGCAGGCCGAGGCGGCGGTCGCCGAGGGCGGCACACCGCAGGTGTCGCAGCTGCTCAGGGCCGCCCTCCAGACGCTGAACCGGACACGGTGAGCCCGGTGCGGCGGGAAGCGGCCCCCGGCCGCCCGGCCCGGGCCCGTACGGCAGGCCACCCCCGTAAGAAGCGCGACGCGAAGCCGGCCGACCTGGCCGGTACGACCACGTGAGGCAGGACGCAGTGAACTGGGACGAGCCCACCGAGACCGCGGCCGGACCGCCCCCGGGCGGCACGGCCGAGTGGCCCGACCGGCTGGTGGGGTCCGACGCGGACGGCGAGGACACCGCGGTCGAGGCCGCGCTGCGCCCCAAGGACCTTGAGGAGTTCGTCGGCCAGGAGCGGGTGCGCGAGCAGCTCGACCTGGTCCTGCGCGCGGCCCGCGCCCGGGGCGCCACCGCCGACCACGTCCTGCTCTCCGGCGCCCCCGGCCTCGGCAAGACCACCCTCTCCATGATCATCGCCGCCGAGATGGGCGCCCCGATCCGCATCACCTCGGGCCCCGCCATCCAGCACGCCGGCGATCTGGCCGCGATCCTGTCCTCCCTCCAGGAGGGCGAGGTGCTCTTCCTCGACGAGATCCACCGGATGTCCCGGCCCGCCGAGGAGATGCTCTACATGGCCATGGAGGACTTCCGCGTCGACGTCATCGTCGGCAAGGGCCCCGGCGCCACCGCCATCCCCCTGGAGCTGCCGCCCTTCACCCTGGTCGGCGCCACCACCCGGGCCGGCCTGCTGCCCCCGCCGCTGCGCGACCGCTTCGGCTTCACCGGTCACATGGAGTTCTACGCCCCCGGCGAACTGGAGCGCGTCATCCACCGCTCCGCCGGGCTGCTCGACGTGCACATAGAGACCGAGGGCGCCGCGGAGATCGCCGGGCGCTCCCGCGGCACCCCGCGCATCGCCAACCGCCTGCTGCGCCGCGTCCGCGACTACGCGCAGGTCAAGGCGGACGGTGTGATCACCAGGGAGATCGCGGCGCAGGCCCTGGACGTCTACGAGGTCGACGCCCGCGGCCTCGACCGCCTGGACCGCGCGGTCCTCACCGCGCTGCTCAAGCTGTTCGGCGGCGGGCCGGTGGGCCTGTCCACCCTGGCGGTCGCCGTGGGGGAGGAGCGTGAGACCGTCGAGGAGGTCGCCGAGCCGTTCCTCGTACGCGAGGGCCTGCTCGCCCGTACGCCCCGCGGCCGGATCGCCACCCCCGCCGCATGGACCCACATGGGCTTGACACCGCCTCAGCAGCGGGCGGGGGAGCCGGACAGCAGGGGCTCTTCGGGACGTGACGGCGCGGGGACTCGCCGGGTCAGGAACTGCGGTGCCATGCTGGGCGTTGTTCCACCGGTGCGGACTCGCTTAGACTCCGCCGATGCCGACCGTATGGTCCGGCATTCCCACCCCCGTATATCAGACCGCGGACTTGCGGTCGTGCGAAGGATTTCCGTCCCGTGAGTATCGTGACTCTCCTCCCCTTCATCGTCCTCATCGGGGCCATGTTCCTGATGACCCGGTCCGCCAAGAAGAAGCAGCAGGCGGCCGCGCGGATGCGCGACGATATGCAGCCCGGCACCGGCGTCCGGACGATTGGGGGCATGTATGCCACCGTCAAGGAGATCCACGACGACACCGTCCTCCTGGAGGTGGCCCCCGGCGTGCACGCCCTCTACGCCAAGAACGCGGTCGGCGCGGTCCTCCCGGACGAGGAGTACAACCGCATCCTCGACGGCGCCGAGGCGGGCAAGGACGGCGCGGTCGTGCCGGACGACGCCTCCTCGCTGACCGAGGGCACCCCGGCCGTGGCCGCCGCGGACGAGCAGGCCGACGCCGCCGGCAAGCCCGCGAACCTGGACAAGTCGCCGAAGGCCGACCTCGCCAAGAGCGAGCCCGCCGCCGGCACGAAGGACGCCGGGAAGGCCGAGGACGCGGCCGGTGCCGAGGCCGCCGAGGGCGCCAAGAGCGGTGCGCAGGCCGACCAGGCCGACCAGGCCGAGAAGAAGGACGGCGGCGCCGACGCGAAGTAGCCCCGCCCCGACGGAACCGCGGAGCACCCTTCGAGCGGTGCACCGCGGTTCCGGGACGGTTTAGGCTCCGGCGGGGGCACGTCCCCACTACACTTCGTGGCCGCTCGGCAGGCACCGAGCCGGGCGGTTGGACAGGGAGATACGAGAAGGTGGCAGCACCGAAAAAGGGCCGCAGGTCTCCTGGGGGCCAGGGAAGGCCGGGGCGCACCCTGGTCCTGATCTTGATCGCCATGGTGGCGCTGGTCGGCGGGATGTTCCTCTCCGGCACCTCGACGCCCCGGCTGGGCATCGACCTCGCCGGCGGTACGAGCTTCACGCTGGAAGCCCGTAACCAGCCCGGCAAGCCCAACGCGATCAACGAGACCAACATGAACACCGCCGCGGGCATCATGGAGCGGCGTGTCAACGGGCTCGGTGTGTCCGAGGCCGAGGTCCAGACCCAGGGCACCAACCACATCGTCGTCAACATCCCCAAGGGGACGGACGCGAAACAGGCCCGCCAGCAGGTCGGTACCACCGCTCAGCTCGGCTTCCGGCCGGTGCTGACCACCACCGCCGGTACGAAGACACCGTCGACCAGCCCGAGCCCCACCCCCTCCGCGAGCGGCAAGGGTGACGACGGCAAGAAGGACGGGAAGGACGACGGCAAGGAGGGCGACAAGCCCTCCACGAAGCCGACGCCCACCTCCACGGCCCAGGGCCGCGCCGTCACCAGCGCGCTGAAGAAGGGTCCGTCCGACCCGCCGAAGGCGTCCGGCAGCAGCACGCCCGCGCCGAACGACACCCCGCAGCCGTCCACCGGCGCCGACGAGATCCCGGCCGCGCTGCAGAAGCAGCTCGCCGACCTGGACTGCTCCACCGACAAGCTGCGTGCGCAGGCCGGTGAGAAGGCGGCCGGCATCAAGCCGACCGACCCGGTCGTGGCCTGCAAGGACGACGGCTCGCAGAAGTACGTGCTGGGCCCGGTCGCGGTCGAGGGCACGGACGTCAAGGACGCCTCCGCGGTCTTCGACAGCCAGCAGGGCCAGGGCTGGATCGTCCAGATGGACTTCACCGGCACCGGCGGCAAGAAGTTCGCCGACATCACCGGCAAGCTGGCCGCCAAGACCCAGCCGCAGAACCAGTTCGCCATCGTGCTGGACGGCGCGGTCGTCTCCGACCCGCGGGTCAGCCAGCAGCTCAACGGCGGCAGCGCCACCATCTCCGGCGGCTTCACCCAGCAGACCGCCGAGGACCTGGCGAACATGCTGTCCTACGGCGCCCTGCCGCTCTCCTTCAAGATCGCCGACGAGACCACGGTCACCGCGGCGCTCGGCGGCGAGCAGCTCCAGGCCGGCCTGATCGCGGGCGCCATCGGCCTCGCGCTGGTCATCGTCTACCTGGTCGCCTACTACCGCGGTCTGGCGCTGGTCGCGCTGGCGAGCCTCGCGGTCTCCGCGATCCTCACGTACGCGATCATGACGTTGCTGGGCCCGGCCATCGGCTTCGCGCTGAACCTGCCCGCCGTCTGCGGCGCCATCGTCGCCATCGGCATCACGGCCGACTCCTTCATCGTCTACTTCGAACGCATCCGGGACGAGATCCGCGAGGGCCGCACGCTGCGCCCGGCCGTCGAGCGCGGCTGGCCGCGCGCCCGGCGCACGATCCTGGTCTCCGACTTCGTGTCGTTCCTGGCCGCGTTCGTGCTGTTCATCGTCACCGTCGGCAAGGTGAAGGGTTTCGCGTTCACGCTGGGCCTGACCACCCTCCTCGACGTCGTGGTGGTCTTCTTCTTCACCAAGCCGCTGATGACGCTGCTGGCCAGGCGCAAGTTCTTCGCCAACGGCCACCCGTGGTCCGGTCTGGACCCCAAGCGCCTGGGTGCCAAGCCGCCGCTGCGCCGCCGTCGTACCACCGCCCCCATCGAGACGAAGGAGGCGTGAGATGTCGAAGCTCGGAAACATCGGCGCCCGGCTCTACCGCGGCGAGGTCGGTTACGACTTCATCGGCAAGCGGAAGATCTGGTACGGCATCTCGATCCTGATCACCATCACGGCCATCGTCGGCCTGGCGGTGCGCGGCCTGAACATGGGCATCGAGTTCTCCGGCGGCGCGGTCTTCACCACCCCGAAGACGTCCGTCTCCGCGACGGAGGCGGAGCACAGGGCCGAGGCCGCGGCGGAGGGCCACCAGGCCACCGTCCAGAAGCTCGGCAACGGCGGTCTGCGCATCCAGATCAGCGAGCTGGACACCCAGCAGTCGGTGCCGGTGCAGGAGGCCCTGGCCAAGGACCTGGACGTCCCGGTCAAGGACATCAACACCCAGCTCGTCGGCCCCAGCTGGGGTGAGGAGATCGCCAACAAGGCCTGGCTCGGCCTGGGGATCTTCATGATCCTGGTGGTGATCTACCTCGCCATCGCCTTCGAGTGGAGAATGGCGCTGGCGGCCCTGATCGCGCTGATCCACGACCTCACGATCACGGTCGGCGTGTACGCGCTGGTCGGCTTCGAGGTCACCCCGGGCACCGTCATCGGTCTGCTGACGATCCTCGGTTACTCCCTCTACGACACCGTCGTGGTCTTCGACAGCCTCAAGGAAGCGTCGAAGGACATCGGGAAGCAGACCCGCTTCACCTACGGCGAGCTGGCCAACCGCAGCATCAACTCAACCCTGGTGCGCTCCATCAACACCACGGTCGTGGCGCTGCTGCCGGTCGCCGGACTGCTCTTCGTCGGTGGCGGTGTGCTCGGCGCCGGGATGCTCAACGACATCTCGCTCGCCCTGTTCGTCGGCCTCGCGGCCGGTGCGTACTCCTCGATCTTCATCGCGACCCCGCTGGTCGCCGACTTCAAGGAGCGCGACCCGGCGATGAAGGCGCTGGCCAAGCGGGTGCACGCGAAGCGCGCCGCGGCCGCCGCCAAGGCCGACGCGCCCGAGCAGCAGGAGACCGCGCGGGACGCCGGGGACGACGACCTGCCGCAGGACGCGGAGACCGACGAGGACGCGGCCGGCAGCATGGTCGGCCAGCGCAACCAGCCCGCGTCCCGCAACCGCGGCCGCGGCCGTCCGTCGGGCAAGCGCCGATGAGCGCCCCCGACGGCCTGCGGGAGCTGCTGCTCAGCCGGATCGCGGACGTGCCGGACTACCCGAAGCCGGGCGTGGTGTTCAAGGACATCACGCCGCTGCTGGCGGACCCGGCCGCGTTCGGCGCGCTGACCGACGCGTTCGTGGCGCTGTGCGAGCGGTACGGGGCCGACAAGGTCGTGGGCCTGGAGGCGCGCGGGTTCATCCTGGCCGCTCCGGTGGCCGTACGGGCCGGCATCGGCTTCGTGCCCGTACGCAAGGCGGGCAAGCTGCCCGGGGCGACACTCCGCCAGGCGTACGACCTGGAGTACGGCGCGGCCGAGATCGAGATACACGCGGACGCCGTCGCGCCCGGCGACCGGGTGCTGGTGATCGACGACGTGCTGGCCACCGGTGGTACCGCCGAGGCGTCGCTCCAGCTCATCCGCCGCGCCGGGGCCGAGGTCGCGGGCGTCGCGGTGCTGATGGAGCTGGGCTTCCTGGCCGGGCGGCAGCGGCTGGAGCCGGGGCTGAAGGGCGCTCCGCTGGAGTCGCTGATCACGGTCTGACGGGCCTGCGGAACGGCTGGACGGGGGTGGCCGTGCCACCCCCGTACGCACGGAATTCCGCAAAAATCGAGCAAAAGGGCATCCGGAACAAACCCGGATGCCCTTTGCTGTCATGTACGGACCCGGCGGCCGCGGAAGAGCCGGAGCGCCGAGGTCGATACCATGGCAGCCCGACCCGTTCGTGGTCTTGTGGTCCGTACCCCCTTGAGGAGTGCTCTTGCCAGACGAGGCCCAGCCGCTTTCTCCCGGACTCCGCCCGGGGGCGTCGCAGTCCGCCCATCCGGACCAGCCCGGCCCCGCGGACGCGGCCGCCTCGGGTGAGCGGAACTCGGGTGGGCAGAAGAACAGCGAGGGCTCCGGCGTGCCCAGGTCGCAGCCGCCCGCCGTCCGGCCCGCCGCGTCCCCCGTACCGGCCGCCAAGCCCACGCCGCCCGTCTACACCGGCCGTACCGGCTCCTCCAACCGGGTACGGGCCCGCCTGGCGCGCCTGGGCGTGCAGCGGCAGAGCCCGTACAACCCGGTCCTCGAACCGCTGCTGCGGATCGTGCGCAGCAACGACCCGAAGATCGAGACCGCCACCCTGCGGCAGGTGGAACACGCCTACCAGGTCGCCGAGCGCTGGCACCGCGGCCAGAAGCGCAAGAGCGGCGACCCGTACATCACCCACCCCCTCGCGGTGACCACGATCCTCGCCGAGCTGGGCATGGACCCGGCCACCCTGATGGCGGGCCTGCTGCACGACACCGTCGAGGACACCGAGTACGGCCTGGACACCCTGCGCCGCGACTTCGGCGACCAGGTCGCGCTGCTCGTCGACGGCGTCACCAAGCTGGACAAGGTCAAGTTCGGCGAGGCCGCGCAGGCCGAGACCGTGCGCAAGATGGTCGTGGCGATGGCCAAGGACCCGCGCGTCCTGGTCATCAAGCTCGCCGACCGCCTGCACAACATGCGCACCATGCGCTACCTCAAGCGCGAGAAGCAGGAGAAGAAGGCCCGCGAGACGCTGGAGATCTACGCTCCGCTGGCGCACCGCCTGGGCATGAACACCATCAAGTGGGAGCTGGAGGACCTCGCCTTCGCGATCCTCTACCCCAAGATGTACGACGAGATCGTGCGGCTCGTCGCCGAGCGCGCACCCAAGCGCGACGAGTACCTGGCCATAGTGACCGACGAGGTCCAGGCCGACCTGCGCGCGGCACGCATCAAGGCCACCGTCACCGGGCGGCCCAAGCACTACTACAGCGTCTACCAGAAGATGATCGTGCGAGGCCGCGACTTCGCCGAGATCTACGACCTGGTGGGCATCCGCGTCCTCGTCGACACCGTCCGCGACTGCTACGCGGCGCTCGGCACCGTCCACGCCCGGTGGAACCCGGTCCCGGGGCGGTTCAAGGACTACATCGCGATGCCCAAGTTCAACATGTACCAGTCGCTGCACACGACCGTGATCGGTCCCAGCGGCAAGCCCGTCGAGCTCCAGATCCGTACGTTCGACATGCACCGGCGCGCGGAGTACGGCATCGCCGCGCACTGGAAGTACAAGCAGGAGGCCGTCGCCGGGGCGTCCAAGGTGCGCACCGACGTGCCGAAGAACAAGGACGATGCCGTCAACGACATGGCGTGGCTGCGCCAGTTGCTGGACTGGCAGAAGGAGACCGAGGACCCGGGCGAGTTCCTGGAGTCGCTGCGCTTCGACCTCTCCCGCAACGAGGTCTTCGTCTTCACGCCCAAGGGTGACGTCATAGCGCTGCCCGCCGGCGCCACTCCCGTGGACTTCGCCTACGCGGTGCACACCGAGGTCGGCCACCGGACCATAGGCGCCCGCGTCAACGGACGGCTCGTCCCGCTCGAATCGACCCTCGACAACGGCGACCTCGTGGAGGTCTTCACCTCCAAGGCGCCCGGCGCCGGACCCTCCCGGGACTGGCTCGGCTTCGTGAAGTCGCCGCGCGCCCGCAACAAGATCCGCGCCTGGTTCTCCAAGGAACGCCGCGACGAGGCCATCGAGCAGGGCAAGGACGCCATCGCCCGCGCGATGCGCAAGCAGAACCTGCCGATCCAGCGCATCCTCACCGGCGACTCGCTGGTCACCCTCGCCCACGAGATGCGCTACCCGGACATCTCGTCCCTGTACGCCGCCATCGGCGAGGGCCACGTCACGGCGCAGAGCGTCGTGCAGAAGCTGGTCCAGGCGCTCGGCGGGCAGGACGAGGCGACCGAGGACATCGCCGAGTCCACGCCGATCCGGCCGCGCTCCAAGCGGCGCTCCAGCGCCGACCCGGGCGTGGTGGTCAAGGGCGTCGACGACGTGTGGGTCAAACTGGCCCGCTGCTGTACGCCGGTGCCGGGCGACCCGATCATCGGCTTCGTCACCCGCGGCAACGGCGTCTCGGTGCACCGCGCCGACTGCGTCAACGTCGACTCGCTGTCCAAGCAGCCGGAGCGCATCCTGGACGTCGAGTGGGCACCCACCCAGTCCTCGGTCTTCCTGGTCGCCATCCAGGTCGAGGCGCTGGACCGGTCCCGGCTGCTGTCGGACGTCACCCGCATCCTGTCCGACCAGCACGTCAACATCCTGTCCGCGGCCGTCCAGACGTCCCGCGACCGGGTGGCGACCTCCCGCTTCACCTTCGAGATGGGCGACCCGAAGCATCTTGGGCACGTCCTGAAGGCCGTACGGAGCGTGGAGGGCGTGTACGACGTGTACCGGGTGACGTCGGCGAGGCGCCCATAAGGACCATGCGCGAGGGCCCCGGTACGGGATTCCGTACCGGGGCCCTCTCGCTGCGGCCTACTTGCCGCCGAACTCCTCAAGCCCCTTCAGCGCCTGGTCCAGCAGCGCCTGGCGGCCCTCCAGCTCGCGGCCGAGCTTGTCGGCCTTGGCGTCGTTGCCGGCCGCCCGGGCCGCGTCGATCTGCTTCTGCAGCTTGTCGACCGCGTCCTGGAGCTGCCCGGTCAGACCCGCCGCGCGCGCCCGCGCCTCCGGGTTCGTCCGGCGCCACTCGGTTTCCTCGGACTCCTGGATGGCGCGCTCGACCGCGTGCATCCGGCCCTCGATCTTCGGGCGGGCGTCCCGCGGCACATGGCCGATGGCCTCCCACCGCTCGTTGATCGAACGGAACGCGGCCCGCGCCGCCTTCAGGTCCGAGACCGGGAGCAGCTTCTCGGCCTCGACGACCAGTTCCTCCTTGCGCGTCAGGTTCTCCCGCTGTTCGGCGTCGCGCTCGGCGAACACCTCGCTGCGCGCCTGGAAGAAGACGTCCTGGGCCCCGCGGAAGCGGTTCCACAGGTCGTCCTCGTGCTCGCGCTGGGCGCGGCCCGCGGCCTTCCAGTCCGCCATCAGCTCGCGGTAACGGGCCGCGGTGGGCCCCCAGTCCGTCGAGCCGGACAGCGCCTCGGCCTCCGAGACCAGCCGCTCCTTGGTCTTACGGGCCTCCTCGCGCTGGGCGTCCAGCGACGCGAAGTGCGCCTTGCGCCGCTTGGAGAACGCCGAGCGGGCGTGCGAGAAGCGGTGCCACAGCTCGTCGTCCGCCTTGCGGTCCAGCCGGGGCAGCCCCTTCCAGGTGTCCACCAGGGCCCGCAGCCGCTCGCCGGCCGACCGCCACTGCTCGCTGGCCGCCAGCTCCTCGGCCTCGGCGACCAGCTTCTCCTTGGCCTGCCGGGCCTCGTCGCTCTGCCGCGCCTTCTGCGCCTTGCGCTCCTCGCGGCGCGCCTCCACGTCGGTGACGAGCTGGTCCAGCCGCTTGCGCAGCGCTTCCAGGTCGCCCACCGCGTGGTGCTCGTCCACCTGCTGCCGCAGATGGTCGATCGCGGCCGTCGCGTCCTTGGCCGACAGGTCGGTGGTCCTGACCCGCCGTTCGAGGAGGCCGATCTCGACGACCAGGCCCTCATACTTGCGCTCGAAGTAGGCGAGGGCCTCTTCGGGAGTTCCCGCCTGCCACGATCCGACGACCTGCTCGCCGTCGGCGGTACGCACGTACACGGTCCCCGTCTCGTCGACGCGGCCCCATGGGTCGCTGCTCACAGCGCCTCCTCCACATGATGCCGACGAGAGCGCGTCGCCCCCCGGCATCGTCCACAGTTTCTGTCCGGCGGGGCAGCGCCCCGGCCGGTCCGACGGGTGTCTTGCGGGTGCGGGTGGCAGCCGTCGGAGCAGGCACCCTACACAACGCCAATCTAGGCGACCGGCGGGCCGGCTGTCCGCATCCAGCACGACCGAGATTTCGCGGTTCGCCCACCGCGGCGGCGCCTCCGGCGTGCCCGGGGGCGTACCCGGGTCAGGTTTTGGTGACGGTCGCCCGGTCGATCACCACCGTCGCGTTGGGGGCGGTGTTGCCCGTCGCCTGGTCGGGGGTGGAGCCCGCCGCCGCGATCTTCTTCAGGACGTCCATGCCCTCGGTGACGGTCCCGAAGGGCGTGTAGTTCGGGGGCAGCTTGCTGTCCTGGTAGACCAGGAAGAACTGGCTGCCGCCGCTGTTCCGGGTCTTGTCGCTCTTGCCGTCGTAGCGGTTGGCCATCGCGACCGTGCCCGCCGGGTAGATGTCGCCCTTGAGCCTCGGGTCCTTCAGGTTCTCGTCCGGGATGGTGTAGCCGGGGGTGCCCGCACCGGTGCCGGTCGGGTCGCCGCACTGCAGGACGAAGATGCCCTGGTCGACCAGCCGGTGGCACTTGCTGTGGTCGAGGAACTTCTTGTCCGCGAGGAACGCGAAGGAGTTGACGGTGTGCGGCGCCTTCGCGGCGTCCAGCTCGATACCGATGTCGCCACAGGTCGTCTGCAGCTTCATCGCGTACGCCGCCGAGGTGTCCACGGACATCGCCGGCTCCTTCTTCCAGCGCTCCTTGGACGGCGCCCCCGGCGCCGGCTTGCCGCATGGATCGGCGGGCTTGCTCGGGCTCGGCGCCGCGGCGTCCGTCGTGTCGCCGCCGCCCGCCAGCCCGACCGAGGCGTACGCGGCCGCCCCCGCGGCCAGGGCGACCGCCACGGCCGCCGCGACGATCACGTTGCGGCGCTTGTGCTTGCGCCGGGCCGCGGCACGCCGCTGCTGCTGGCGCTCGTACTTCTCGCGGGCGAGCTGCCGCCGCCGCTGATCGCTGCTGACCACCGGTCGTCTCCTAGGTGTGCGCTGAGGTCTGCCGTGGGCCGTACCGTATACGGGTTCGCCGGGGCGGGAGTCCCGCCGGTAGGCTCTTCAACAGCCGAAATCTTCCGGATCGCCGCCGGTGATCCGTCCGCCGCTGTCGAATGTTGAGGACGAACGTGCTCATTGCCGGGTTCCCCGCCGGGGCCTGGGGGACCAACTGTTACCTGGTCGCCCCCGCCGCGGGTGAGGAGTGCGTGATCATCGACCCGGGCCACCAGGCCGCCCAGGGCGTCGAGGAAGCGCTGAACAAGCATCGGCTCAAGCCCGTCGCCGTCGTCCTCACGCACGGCCACATCGACCACGTCGCCTCGGTCGTCCCGGTGTGCGGCGCGCACGACGTGCCCGCCTGGATCCACCCCGCCGACCGCTACATGATGAGCGACCCGGAGAAGGCCCTCGGCCGCTCCATCGGGCAGCAGCTCATGGGCGAGCTGACCGTGGGGGAGCCGGACGACGTCAAGGAGCTGGCCGACGGCGCGCGGCTGGAGCTGGCCGGGATGGAGTTCTCCATCGCGCACGCCCCGGGCCATACCAAGGGGTCGGTGACCTTCCGGATGCCCGAGCAGGCGGCCACTTCTGGAAATCAGGGGTGCCCGCCGGTCTTCTTCTCGGGCGACCTGCTGTTCGCCGGCTCCATCGGACGTACCGACCTGCCGGGCGGCGACCACGCCGAGATACTGCGGTCGCTGGAGCGGGTGTGCCTGCCCCTCCAGGACGAGACCGTCGTACTGTCCGGCCACGGCCCCCAGACCACCATCGGCCGCGAGCGCGCCACCAACCCGTTCCTGCGGGAGGTGGCCGCCGGCCTCGGAGACGGCGCACCGCACAGCCCGGCTCCGCGACGAGGAATGTGACGAGAACTTCGTGAGCACCTTCAAGGCCCCCAAGGGCACCTACGACCTGATCCCGCCGCAGTCCGCGGTCTTCCTCGCGGTGCGCGAGGCCATCTCCGGGCCGCTCAAGCGGTCGGGCTACGGATACATCGAGACGCCCGGCTTCGAGAACGTCGAGCTGTTCGCGCGCGGCGTCGGTGAGTCCACCGACATCGTGACCAAGGAGATGTACGCCTTCGAGACCAAGGGCGGCGACCAGCTCGCGCTGCGCCCCGAAGGCACCGCCTCGGTGCTGCGCGCCGCGCTGGAGGCCAACCTCCACAAGGCGGGCAATCTCCCCGTCAAGCTCTGGTACTCCGGCTCGTACTACCGCTACGAGCGCCCGCAGAAGGGCCGCTACCGCCACTTCTCCCAGGTCGGCGCCGAGGCCATCGGTGCCGAGGACCCGGCGCTGGACGCCGAGCTGATCATTCTGGCCAACGACGCCTACCGGTCGCTGGGCCTGAAGAACTTCCGCATCCTGCTCAACTCGCTCGGCGACAAGGAGTGCCGCCCCGTCTACCGGGCGGCCCTCCAGGAGTTCCTGTACGGGCTCGACCTGGACGAGGACACCCGGCGCCGCGCCGAGATCAACCCGCTGCGGGTGCTCGACGACAAGCGCCCCGACGTGCAGAAGCAGCTGGTGGGCGCGCCGCTGCTGCGCGACCACCTGTGCGAGGCCTGCAAGGCGTACCACGAGCAGGTGCGCGAGCTGCTGACCGCGGCGGGCGTCGCCTACGAGGACGACCCGAAGCTGGTGCGCGGGCTGGACTACTACACCCGTACCACCTTCGAGTTCGTCCACGACGGCCTCGGCTCGCAGTCCGCGGTCGGCGGCGGCGGGCGCTACGACGGCCTGTCCGAGATGATCGGCGGCCCCGCGCTGCCCTCGGTGGGCTGGGCGCTCGGCGTGGACCGCACGGTGCTGGCCCTGGAGGCCGAGGGCGTCGAGCTGGAGCTGCCCGCGAGCACGGCCGTCTTCGCCGTGCCGCTCGGCGAGGAGGCCCGGCGGACCCTGTTCGCCACGGTCACCGAGCTGCGCCGGGCCGGGGTCGCCACCGACTTCGCGTACGGCGGCAAGGGCCTGAAGAACGCCATGAAGTCGGCGAACCGCTCGGGCGCCCGCCTCGCGGTCGTCGCCGGCGAGCGGGATCTGGCCGAAGGCGTCGTCCAGCTCAAGGACCTGGAGAGCGGCGAGCAGACCCCGGTCGCACTGGACTCGGTCGTCGAAGAGGTCCGCCGCAGGATCGGCTGACCCCGGCCGCCTCTTGCGAGGCGCCCGCCGTCGTGCAGAGGCCCCCTTCCGGCCGTCCACCGCGCTGTGCGCGCGGTGGCTCGGAAGGGGTCTTTATGCGCATCGAACAGTGGTCGGGTGTCCGGTTGGGGCAGAATGAGGGCCCGGCGCGCGCCAGTTGGAACGCGCCGCCCGCTCACTCCCCACGGCACCGACGGAACGGCGATATGACGACGACAGCGCTTGACGACGTGTCCACCGGCGACGATCACCCGGGCCGCCGTGGCGGCCCGACCGGCTCGGGGCGGGGGCTGGCCTGGCTGCTGGTGGTCACCAGTGCCCTGGGCCTGCTCGCGTCCTGGGTGATCACCATGGACAAGATCGAGCTGCTGAAGGACCCGAACTTCAAGCCGGCCTGCAGCCTGAGCCCGATCGTCTCCTGCGGCAGCGTGATGCAGAGCCCGCAGGCCGAGGTCTTCGGCTTCCCCAACCCGGTCGCCGGCCTGATCGCGTTCGGCGCGGTCATCGGGATCGGCGTCGGCCTGCTCGCCGGGGCCCGCTACCGCGCCTGGTACTGGATCGGCCTGAACATCGGCACCCTCGCCGGCTCGGTCTTCTGCATGTGGCTGATGTCGCAGTCGCTGTACGTCATCAACTCGCTGTGCCTGTGGTGCACGCTGACCTGGTGCGTCACCATCCTGATGTTCTGGTACACCACCGTGCACAACCTCAAGCACGGGATCATCCCCGCGCCGGCCGGCCTGCGCAAGGCCGTGCTGGAGTTCCACTGGGTCGTGCCGGTGCTCTGGTACGGCGTGATCGCGCTGCTGATCCTCACCAAGTGGTGGTCGTACTGGAGCTCGCTGATCTGAGGCCGGTCCGGGCTTCGGACGACGCCGCCGGGCGGCCGGGGAACCGGCTCCCCGGCGGCGTTGTCAGTGCGGTGAACTAGGCTCTGGAGCGTGGAGCCCGACCTGTTCACCGCCGCTGCCGAAGACCGCCAGGAGAAAGACCCCACGGGGTCGCCCCTCGCCGTGCGGATGCGTCCGCGCACCCTCGACGAGGTGGTCGGCCAGCAGCATCTGCTCAAGCCCGGATCACCGCTGCGCCGCCTGGTCGGCGAGGGCAACGGCGGCCCGGCGGGCCCGTCCTCCGTCTTCCTGTGGGGCCCGCCCGGCATCGGCAAGACCACCCTCGCGTACGTGGTCAGCCAGGCGACGAACAAGCGCTTCGTGGAGCTCTCCGCGATCACCGCAGGCGTCAAGGAGGTCCGCGCCGTCATCGACGGCGCGCGCCGCGCCTCCGGCGGCTACGGCAAGGAGACCGTCCTCTTCCTCGACGAGATCCACCGCTTCAGCAAGGCCCAGCAGGACTCCCTGCTGCCCGCCGTCGAGAACCGCTGGGTCACGCTGATCGCCGCGACGACCGAGAACCCGTACTTCTCGGTGATCTCCCCGCTGCTCTCCCGCTCCCTCCTGCTGACGCTCGAACCGCTCACCGACGACGACCTGCGCGGCCTGCTCAAGCGCGCGCTGACGGACGCGCGGGGGCTGGCGGGCGCGGTCACCCTGCCCGAGGACACCGAGGCACACCTGCTGCGCATCGCGGGCGGCGACGCGCGCCGCGCGCTCACGGCCCTGGAGGCGGGCGCCGGGTCGGCCATCTCCAAGGGCGAGAAGGAGATCACCCTCCAGACGCTGGAGGAGTCCGTCGACCGGGCCGCGGTGAAGTACGACCGGGCCGGTGATCAGCACTACGACGTCGCCAGCGCCCTGATCAAGTCCATCCGGGGCTCGGATGTGGACGCGGCGCTGCACTACCTCGCGCGGATGATCGAGGCGGGCGAGGACCCGCGGTTCATCGCGCGGCGGCTGATGATCTCGGCGAGCGAGGACATCGGGCTGGCCGACCCGTCCGCCCTGCAGACCGCGGTGGCCGCGGCCCAGGCCGTGGCGCTGATCGGCTTCCCGGAGGCCCGCATCACGCTCAGCCAGGCCACGATCGCGCTGGCGCTGGCCCCGAAGTCCAACGCGGCCTATCTGGCCATCGACGCGGCCCTCGCGGACGTACGGGCCGGACTGGCGGGCCCCGTGCCGTCGCATCTGCGCGACAGCCACTACAAGGGCGCCGAGAAACTGGGACACGGCAAGGGCTACCAGTACCCGCACGACCTGCCCGGCGGGATCGCCGCCCAGCAGTACGCACCGGACGAGGTGCACGGCAAGCGGTATTACGCGCCTACGCGGTATGGCGCCGAGGCGCGGTACGCGGATGTGACGGACCGCGTGCGCGGCCGGCTTCGCGGCGAGGAACCGTAGACGCGGGTGTGTGGACGGTCGCGGTTGCGTGCCGGGTGCGGGTCGCTCGTGACCGAGGGTCGTCCTCAAGCGCCGGACGGGCTGGTTCTTGCCGGGGCCGGTCGCCCGGTGCGGGTCTCGTGTCTCACGGCCTTCCTGAAACGCCGGACGGGCCGAATGTGTGCTGTCCCGGCCGTCCGGGAAGCCACTGTTGTCCCGGGGCGGGGGAGTCGACCATGGCTGTGCTCGCGCGTTCGCTCAGGACCCAGTACCGACAGGAAGGGTTCCGCCATGACGATCAGCCCGAATCCGGATGCGGACAGCCTCGCCGCGATCGAAGCGCGGATCGACCGGCGCCGGGACCAGTACGCGCTGCCCGAAGGGCACATCGCGGAGGCGGACTCGCCGTGGCTCCCGTTCGTCCCGCAGGTCATGATCAAGCATCTGACGTTCGACGTCCGCAGCAGTTCGGCCGCGAACGTCCTGTGGGTGCGGGCGGGCGGCGTGCTGGGCCGGCACCGCCACCGCGGTCCGGTCTCGGGCTATGTGCTCGACGGCAGCTGGCGCTACCTGGAGTACGACTGGGTCGGGCGCCCCGGTGACTTCGTCCGGGAGAGTCCGGGCCGTACCCACACCCTGGTCTCCGACGAGGGCATGAAGACCGTCTTCTGGCTGAACGGGCCGGTGGAGTTCCTCGACGAGCGGGACCGGGTGACGGAGGTGATCGACGTCTTCTGGTTCATCGACCACTACGAGCGGGGCTGCGCGGAGCAGGGCATTCCGGTCAACCGGGCGCTCTACCTGTGACGCTGTGACGCAAGGGGTTCCGTACGGCTTCTCGACCGCCGGACGGGCCGGGTGCCGGCCCGTCCGGCGAGGAGCGGCTCCGGTGGTCATCCGGACGCGGCCGCGTCGAAGAGGGTGTGCATGGCGCGGCGGAGTTCGACGACGTCGCGGACGGGTTCCGGGAAGTCGAAGCGGGCGTCGAAGGAGCGGTGTGCGGCGTCGGTGAAGCGCACCCGCAGGCCGAAGCGGTCCAGGGCCACCGGTACGGCCCGGTCGCGGAAGTCGCACGCGCGCTGCGAGCGGTCCCCGAGCAGTGTGCACAGACCGCGGACCTGGTCGCTGTGGGCCGAGTGGAGATGCTGGAGCAGCTCCGCCTCGTGAGCGGACAGCGGGTCGGGTTCGGCCCGGGCGAACTCGTCCGGCTCGATGGCCTGGGCGCCCCACAGGTCGTCCACGGCCGCCTCGCCGACCTCCATGCGCAGCATCATCCACGCGGACCGCCCGAACATGCCCGGCGGCGGGTCCGGCTGGAGGGCCTCACCGATGCCGAGCAGTTCGCCGACCGGGTGCCGTTCGGCGAGCAGCATGGCCGCGTGGGCGCGCTCCTCGTTGCGTACGGGAGTGAGCCAGCCCGCCACCCAGGCCCGGCCGCGGATGCGGTGGGGCACCGAGACGGGGGCCACGTCGGTGATCTCCATCACGGCGGTCAGGTCGTCGTCCTGGGCGTGGGCGGCGGCCCTGGCGGCCGCGGAGTCCCCGGGGACCAGGAGGAGCACGTCACCAGCATTGGTGACCGTACGGCATACTGGTGCGGAGAGTCCTGCGTCGTCGGGGTCCTCGATTCCGGGGATGCTCAGCGAGGCCATACCATTGGACTCGACGAGGGTGCGTACGCGCTCGGCGGCGGCTGGCTGCTGGGCGTCTTCCACGGGACGCGGCTGACCCGTCCCGGTGCTCTGACCAGCACCGGGCAGGGGGATCCCAGGTCGAAACATGCGTTCTCCTCGAAGTAAGGTAAGCCTAACCTAACCTACACGGAGGTCCGTTCCACGTGAACCAGTCGCGTCCCAAGGTCAAGAAGTCGCGCGCTCTCGGCATCGCCCTGACGCCGAAGGCCGTCAAGTACTTCGAGGCCCGTCCCTACCCGCCCGGCGAGCACGGCCGTGGCCGCAAGCAGAACAGTGACTACAAGGTCCGTCTGCTGGAGAAGCAGCGCCTGCGTGCGCAGTACGACATCAGCGAGCGCCAGATGGCGCGTGCCTACGACCGCGCTCGGAAGGTCGAAGGCAAGACGGGCGAGGCCCTGATCATCGAGCTTGAGCGCCGTCTGGACGCGCTCGTCCTGCGTTCGGGCATCGCCCGGACGATCTACCAGGCCCGCCAGATGGTCGTCCACGGCCACATCTCGGTGAACGACCGCAAGGTCGACAAGCCGTCCTTCCGCGTCCGTCCCGACGACGTCGTGATGGTCCGCGAGCGCAGCCGCGAGAAGCACCCCTTCCAGGTCGCGCGTGAGGGTGGCTACGCCCCCGACGGCGAGACCCCCGCTACCTGCAGGTCAACCTGAAGGCCCTGGCGTTCCGCCTGGACCGTGACCCGCAGCGCAAGGAGATCCCGGTGATCTGCGACGAGCAGCTCGTCGTCGAGTACTACGCCCGTTGATCCAGGCGTAGACACCGCACGGATCGGTCCGCGCGCCCCGCGCGCGGACAGCCGCGTGCTCAGCCCGTCGTCTCCCCGCCGCTCGCGGTGGGGGAGGCGGCGGGTTCGCTGCTTTCCGGGCGCGGTCCCGGTGCCGTGGGCCGCGGGACCGGCGCGGCGCCGTCCGGTCGGTCGTTTCCGCTGCTGCCGCTCCCGCCGTCGCTGCTGTCGCTCAGGATCCGGGCGACCGTCGCGTCCAGGCCGAGCCGGGCGCCGGCCCGCACACAGTGCTCGTACCGCTCCGCCCCGAGCAGCTCCCGCGCCTGCTCCTCGCACAGCTGATGCGGCTGGTTGTAGTAGCGGGAGCCGAACAGCGGCAGCCCGACCGAGGGCCAGATCCGCCCGGCGGCCCCCTGGAGCAGCGCCGCCTCCGCCGGATCGCCTTCGCCGAGGGTGACCAGCGCCAGCAGTTCGACGGCCAGCACGGCGCCCAGCAGGTCGTGGAAGGCGTGGTCGATGGCGAGGCACTCCTCCAGCAGCGCGCGCGCCCGTGCCGCCTCGCCACGGTTCCAGGCCGCGTAGGCCAGTACGAACAGCGCGTACGCCAGGGCCCACCGCTCCCCGTGGTCGTCGCAGATGTCCCGTACGTCCTCGCACAGCCGCACCGCCTCCGCGATGTCGCCCTGGAAGGCCACCGCCATCGCCAGCTCGACCTGTGCCATCAGTACGTTGCTGTTGAGTTCGCCGATGTCCCGGTAGCGGGTGAGCGCGTCGCGCAGCAGGCTTTCGGCGCGCGGCATGTCGTCGCGGACCAGTGCGAGGCAGCCGGTGCGGTGTACGGCGTACGCGGCCGCGGTGGCGTTGCCGGCGCGCTCCGCTTCCTCGCCGCACTCCCGTAGCGCGCCCATCGCGCCCGCTGCGTCGCCTTGGAGCACCGCCACGTACCCGGCCACCCACAGAGCTTTGAGGCGTGCGTCGTCGTGCTCGCTGTCCAGCTCCAGCGAACGGTCGAGCCAGTGCCGCCCTTCCGAGAGCCGACCGCAGCCGACCCAGTAGAACCACAGCGTGCCCGCCAGGTACTGGCCCAGGTGCGTGTCTCCGGAACTGTCGAGGCTGTATTCCAGGGCGATCCGCAGGTTGGGCAGCTCGCACTCGATACGGGTGGCGACCTCGGCCTGCCGCGGACTGAACCAGTCCAGCTCGCACCAGGTGGCCAGGCCCACGTACCAGTCGCGGTGCCTGCGGCGCAGCCGCTCGACGTCGCCCAGCGCTTCCAGCCAGCCGGCCCCGTACTCCCGAACGGTGTCCAGCATCCGGTAGCGCAGGCCCGCCGGGGTCTCCTCCCGTACGGCGACGGACTGGGCCACCAGTTCACTGAGGACGTCGAGCAGTTCGTCCGCGGGCAGGTCGGGGCCGGAGCAGATGTACTCCGCGGCGTCCAGGTCGAACTGCCCGGCGAAGACGGAGAGCCGCGCCCACAGCAGGCGTTCCGCGGGGGTGCACAGCTCGTGGCTCCAGCCGATCGTCGTCCGCAGGGTCTGATGGCGCGCCGGGGGCGCCACCGGCTCCTCCGTGGACGCGGAGAAGTCCGGGGAGGGGTGCGGGTGCCCCCGGTCAGCAGCCGGAAGCGGTCGTCGATCCGGTGCAGCAGCTGCTCCACCGACAGGGCCCGCAGCCGCCCGGCCGCCAGTTCCAGGGCCAGCGGAAGGCCGTCCAGCCGCCGGCACAGCTCGGCGACGGCGGCCTCGCCGTCCGCGTCGGTGCGGAAGCCGGGGACCACGGCCGATGCGCGGTCGTGGAAGAGGGCGGCCGCGTCGGTGACGTCCATCGGCGGCAGCGGCAGGTTCTGCTCGCCGGGCAGCCCGAGCGGGCGCCGGCCCGCCGCCAGGACGCGCAGGCCGGGCGCCCGGCGCAGCAGGTCGGCGGCGAGCGCGGCGCAGTCGTCGACCAGGTGCTCGTACCCGTCCAGGACGAGCAGCAGCTCGCGTCCGGCGAGGTGGTCGCGGAGCGCGGCGCGCGGCGGCCGGCCGGTGTGGTCGGCGAGGCCCAGCGCTTCGGCGACGGCGTGGTCCAGCAGGCCGCCGTGGCGCAGGGTGGCCAGTTCGACCAGCCACACCCCGTCGCAGAAGCGATCCTGCAAGATCGTCGCGGCTTGGGTGGCGAGCCGGGTCTTCCCGGCCCCGCCGACACCGGTGAGCGTCACCAGCCGGGCGGACTCCAGGTGACCGGCGAGCGCGGCGAGTTCACCGTCGCGGCCGACGAACCGGCTGAGCTCCGCGGGCAGGTTCCCGGGCACCCGCGGGCGCGCGGCGAAGGGGCGGGGAACCCGGGGGAGGGGATCGGGGCGCATGGAGCGTCGCATGGAACACGGAGCGTACTCGCAGGTGTGCGCACCGTACAATCGCGCGTCGGCGGGCCCCGCGCCGCACGGGGAACGCGGTACGGGCCGACGGCCGCGGCGCGATAGGCTCGGGCTCTGCCGTTCGAGCAGGACGGGACCAGAACAAGTCAGTCGGAGAGTGGTGCCAACGTGTCCGGTGGAGAGGTGGCCGGGATCCTCGTGGCCGTCTTCTGGGCGATCCTCGTGTCCTTCCTCGCCCTGGTGCTGGTGAGGCTCGCACAGACGCTCAAGGCGACGACCAAGATGGTCGCCGAGGTGTCCGAACAGGCCGTACCGCTCCTGGCCGACGCGTCCGCGACCGTCCGCTCCGCGCACACCCAGCTCGCCCGCGTCGACGCGATCGCCTCCGACGTCCAGGAGGTCACCGCCAACGCCTCCGCGCTCTCCTCGACCGTCTCCTCCGCCTTCGGCGGACCGCTGGTCAAGGTCGCGGCGTTCGGCTACGGCGTGCGCCGCGCGATCGGCAAGAAGGGCGCGCCGCCGCCCGAGCCGAAGCGCACCGTCGTCGGCCGTACCCTGCCCGCAGCCCGCCGAGGCGGGCGCCGCAACCGTCGCTCCAAGGACTGATCGCCGCGATGTTCCGCCGCGCATTCTGGTTCACCACCGGCGCCGCCGCCGGAGTGTGGGCCACCACCAAGGTCAACCGCAAGCTCCGCAAGCTCCAGCCCGACAGCCTCGCGGCCCAGGCCGCCGACAAGGCCGTCGAGACCGGGCAGCGGCTGCGCCAATTCGCGTTGGACGTCCGGACGGGAATGGCGGACCGTGAAGGGCAGCTCCACGAAGCGCTGGGCCTGACGGACCAGGGCGACGCCCGCGAGCTGCCGCCGGCGCGCTCCCGCGCCGCACTCGAAACGACGCAGTACCCGATCACTCAGCACCAGATCACGCAGCACCGAACGAGAACCCCCGGCCCGACCGGACCGACCGGAAATGAGGACCACTGATGGAGTCGGCTGAAATCCGCCGCCGCTGGCTGCGCTTCTTCGAGGAGCGCGGGCACACCGTAGTGCCGTCGGCGTCGCTCATCGCGGACGACCCGACCCTGCTGCTGGTCCCCGCGGGCATGGTGCCCTTCAAGCCGTACTTCCTCGGCGAGGTCAAGCCGCCCTTCGACCGCGCCACCAGCGTCCAGAAGTGCGTGCGCACGCCGGACATCGAAGAGGTCGGCAAGACCACCCGGCACGGCACGTTCTTCCAGATGTGCGGCAACTTCTCCTTCGGCGACTACTTCAAGGAAGGCGCCATCAAGTACGCCTGGGAGCTGCTGACCAGCTCGCAGGCGGACGGCGGCTACGGCCTGGACCCGGAGAAGCTCTGGGTCACGGTCTACCTGGACGACGACGAGGCCGAGCGCATCTGGCACGAGGTCGTCGGCGTGCCCAAGGAGCGCATCCAGCGCCTGGGCAAGTCGGAGAACTACTGGTCCATGGGCGTCCCGGGCCCGTGCGGCCCGTGCTCCGAGATCAACTATGACCGCGGCCCCGAGTTCGGCGTCGAGGGCGGCCCGGCCGTCAACGACGAGCGGTACGTGGAGATCTGGAACCTGGTCTTCATGCAGTACGAGCGCGGCGCCGGCACCTCGAAGGAGGACTTCGAGATCCTCGGCGACCTGCCGAGCCAGAACATCGACACCGGCCTCGGCCTGGAACGCCTGGCGATGATCCTCCAGGGCGTCCACAACATGTACGAGACCGACACCCTGCGGGTCGTCATCGACAAGGCCGGCGAGCTGACCGGCGTGCGCTACGGCGCCGGCGCGGACAGCGACGTGTCGCTGCGCGTGGTCGCCGACCACATGCGCACCTCCACCATGCTCATCGGCGACGGCGTCACCCCCGGCAACGAGGGCCGCGGCTACGTGCTCCGCCGCATCATGCGCCGCGCCATCCGCAACATGCGCCTGCTCGGCGCCACCGGCCCGGTCGTCGCCGACCTGCTGGACGTCGTCATCAAGACGATGGGACAGCAGTACCCGGAGCTGCTGGAGGACCGCAAGCGCATCGAGACGGTCGCCCTCGCCGAAGAGGCCGCCTTCCTCAAGACGCTCAAGGCCGGCACCACCATCCTGGACACCGCCGTCAGCGAGACCAAGGCCGCCGGCGGTACGGTCCTCGCCGGCGACAAGGCGTTCCTGCTCCACGACACCTGGGGCTTCCCGATCGACCTCACCCTCGAAATGGCCGCCGAACAGGGCCTTTCGGTGGACGAGAACGGCTTCCGCCGCCTGATGAAGGAACAGCGGGAACGCGCCAAGGCCGACGCCCAGGCCAAGAAGCACGGCCACGCCGACCTGTCCGCCTACCGCGAGGTCGCCGACCGCGCCGGCGCCACCGTCTTCACCGGCTACGCCCACACCGAGGGCGAGTCCACCGTCGTGGGCCTGCTGGCCAACGGCACGGCCGCCCCCGCCGCCCACGAGGGCGACGAGGTCGAGATCGTCCTGGACCGCACCCCTTCTACGCCGAGGGCGGCGGCCAGCTCGCCGACACCGGCCGCATCCGGCTGGAGTCGGGCGCCGTCGTCGAGGTCCGCGACGTGCAGCGGCCGGTCCCCGGCGTCACGGTGCACAAGGGCGTCGTCCAGGTCGGCGAGGTCGTGGTCGGCTCGGCCGCGTACGCCACCATCGACGTCAAGCGCCGCCGGGCCATCGCCCGCGCCCACAGCGCCACCCACCTCACCCACCAGGCGCTGCGCGACGCGCTCGGCCCGACCGCCGCCCAGGCCGGTTCGGAGAACTCCCCGGGCCGCTTCCGCTTCGACTTCGGCTCGCCGGCCGCCGTGCCCGGCACGGTCCTGACCGACGTCGAGCAGCGGATCAACGAGGTGCTCTCCCGCGAGCTGGACGTCCAGGCCGAGGTCATGAGCATGGAGGACGCCAAGAAGCAGGGCGCCATCGCCGAGTTCGGCGAGAAGTACGGCGACCAGGTGCGCGTGGTGACCATCGGTGACTTCTCCAAGGAGCTGTGCGGCGGCACGCACGTCGCCAACACCGCCCAGCTGGGTCTGGTCAAGCTGCTCGGCGAGTCCTCCATCGGCTCCGGCGTGCGCCGCGTGGAGGCCCTGGTCGGCGCCGACGCGTACCACTTCCTGGCCCGGGAGCACACCGTCGTCTCGCAGCTGACCGAGCTGGTCAAGGGCCGTCCCGAGGAGCTGCCCGAGAAGGTCTCCGGGATGCTGGCCAAGCTGCGGGAAGCCGAGAAGGAGATCGAGCGCTACCGCGCGGAGAAGGTCCTCCAGGCCGCCGCCGGGCTGGCGCAAGAGGCCAAGGACGTACGGGGCGTCGCGCTGGCCGCCGCCCAGGTCGCCGACGGCACCTCCGCCGACGACCTGCGCAAGCTGGTACTGGACGTGCGCGGCCGCATCCCGGGCGACCGTCCGGCCGTGGTCGCCCTGTTCACGGTGGCCAACGGCCGCCCGCTGACCGTCATCGCCACCAACGAGGCCGCCCGCGAGCGCGGCATCAAGGCCGGCGACCTGGTCCGTACGGCCGCCAAGACGCTCGGCGGCGGTGGCGGCGGCAAGCCGGACGTCGCCCAGGGCGGCGGCCAGAACGCCGCCGCGGTGCCCGAGGCGATCGAGGCCGTCGAGCGTCTCGTGGCCGAGGCGGCCTGAGCGCGTGAGTGAGATGCGGCGCGGCAGGCGCCTCGCCATCGATGTCGGTGACGCCCGGATCGGGGTCGCCTCGTGCGACCCCGACGGGGTCCTCGCGACCCCCGTGGAGACGGTGCCGGGCCGGGACGTCCCGGCGGCGCACCGGCGGCTCAAGGCGATCGTCGAGGAGTACGAGCCCATCGAGGTCGTCGTCGGCCTGCCCCGCTCCCTGAACGGGGAGAGGGGCCGGCCGCGGCCAAGGTGCGGGCCTTCGCGCAGGAGATGGCGCGCGGGATCGCTCCGGTGGCGGTACGCCTCGTCGATGAGCGCATGACAACCGTCACAGCCACCCAGGGGCTGCGGGCGTCGGGAGTACGGAGCAAGAAGGGCCGTTCGGTGGTGGATCAGGCCGCTGCCGTGGTGATTCTGCAGAGCGCGCTGGAGACCGAACGGGTGTCTGGACAGCCACCCGGAGAGAGCGTCGAAGTGGTCATCTGATCGCGGTACGGTAACGTTCCGCGCGACGTAGCGGCGGATCGAACAACCGCACGTGCAGAAAGAGGCGGTCGGTACCGCAGGCGCTGCCACTCAGGAGCGCACCGCCTCGCGGCTCTAGGGGATCGATGACTGAGTATGGCCGGGGCTACGGCTCCGAACCGTGGCATCCGGACGACCCTCTCTACGAAGACCAGGGTCGTTACGGGGGCCAGCCGCAACAACCTCAGCAAGGTCCCTACGGGGAGCAGTACGGCGGCCCGCAGCAGCAGAACGCTTACGGCGGGCAGCAGCAGGGGGGCCAGCAGCACGGTGGCCACGGCGGGCAGCATGGTGGTCAGCAGCACAGTGGCCACGGCGGGCAGCAGCAGCCTTACGGGCAGCAGCCGCAGGACCGGCAGTGGGACGAGCTTTCCGGCCCCTACCCTCCGGTCCAGCAGCAGTACGGCGGCGGGTGGGACGCCTCCCAGGGGGTGCCCCGTACGACCCGTACGGACAGCAGCCGCCGGTCGACCCGTACAGCGGCCAGAGCCCGGACTACTACGGGACGCAGGACGCCTACCCGCCGCCGCAGCCCCAGCACCTCCGGCAGCAGCAGGCCGGACAGCCGGGGCCGCACGGGCAGGCCGGACAGGCGGGGCCTTACGGGCAGGCCGGACAGCACGAGCAGCCCGGTCCTCATGGGCAGCCGGGACCGCACGGCCGGCCCGGCCCGCACGGACCGCAGGGGCAGGGCGAACAGGGTGACCAGGTCGCCCAGACCGCCCAGTTCGAGGCGGTGCGGCCGGAGCACTTGAGCCAGCCGCCGCACCCGTCCCCGCCCGGCGACGACTTCCGGGCCGGCCCCGGTCCGGAGCAGGACGAGCAGGTACGCGACCCGGCGCACTCCTTCTTCCAGGACGACCGGGACGACCGCGACCACCGGGACGGCGACGGTTACGACGACTCCGGCACCGACCCGCGCGAGGAACGCCGCGCCGGCCGCGAGCGCCGCGGCCGCAAGGGCAAACAGCGCAGCCGGATGGCCTGCCTGATCGTCGCCGGTGTCTTCGTCGTCGGCGGCGGCGGTGTCGCCTACTTCGGCTACGACTTCTGGCAGAGCCACTTCGGCTCGGCCCCCGACTTCGAGGGCGAGGGCAGCGGGGACGTCCAGGTCGAGATCCCGTCCGGCGCCTCCCTCCTGAAGATGGGCCTGCTCCTCAAGCAGGCGGGCGTCGTCAAGAGCGCGGACGCCTTCACGGAGGCGGCCAGTGACAAGCAGCTCCAGGCCGGCGCCTACTCGCTGCGCAAGCAGATGTCGGCGGCGTCCGCGGTGCAGCTCATGCTCGACCCCAAGAGCCGTAACGGCCTGACCGTCCGCGAGGGCCTGCGCAACGGTGCCGTCTACGACCTGATCGACAAGAAGCTCCACCTGAAGTCCGGCACGACCAAGGACGTCGCCGCCGCCCAGGCCAAGAACCTCGGGCTGCCCTCCTGGGCGAACAGCAATCCGAAGATCAAGGATCCGCTGGAAGGGTTCCTCTATCCGTCCACCTACAGCGTCAGCGGCAAGGCGAAGCCGGAGGACGTCCTCAAGGAGATGGTGGCGCGGGCCGACCGGGAGTACGCCAAGTACGACCTGGAGGAGAACGCCAGGAAGCTGGACCTGAAGTCGCCGCTGGACCTGATCACGGTCGCCAGCCTCACCCAGGCCGAGGGCATCACCCACGACGACTTCCGGAAGATGGCCGCGGTCGTCTACAACCGGCTGGCGCCGAGCAACACGATCACCAACCAGAAGCTCGAATTCGACTCCACGTACAACTACCTGAAGAACCAGAGCAAGATCGACATCGGTACGCGGGAGATCCGCAACTATGACGATCCGTACAACACGTACTTCTACAAGGGCCTGCCGCCCGGCCCGATCGGCAATCCGGGAGCGGACGCGCTGAAGGCGTCGATCGACCCGGACAACAGCGCGAAGTGGCTGTTCTTCATCTCGATCGACGGCAAGAAGACGGACTTCACGACGAACCTCAAGGACCACGAGAAGCTGGTCCAGGAGTTCAACAAGCGGAAGCGGTAGTAGGCGCGGGCCGGTAGCCGGTAGCCGGTCCGCCCGCTGCCCGACGGGAGCCGGGCGGCCGGGGCCGGGGGCGCCTCGGCCCTCGCACACGGTTCGTCTATCGTGTCGCGGGTCCGAGCTGAGGAGCAGCATGTCCAGTGAAGTCCAGGGCCGTCACCGTGCGGCGGTCCTCGGGTCGCCGATCGCCCATTCCCTCTCCCCGGTCCTGCACCGGGCCGCCTACGCCGAGCTGGGCCTGACCGGCTGGGAGTACGGCCGGCACGAGATCGACGAGGCCGCGCTGCCCGGTTTCCTGGCCGGGCTGGACGGCGCCTGGGCGGGGCTCTCCCTGACCATGCCGCTCAAGCGCGCGGTGATCCCGCTGCTGGACAAGATCAGCGACACCGCGGCCTCCGTGGAGGCCGTGAACACCGTCGTCTTCACCGAGGACGGGCAGCGCACGGGCGACAACACCGACATCCCCGGCATGCTGGCCGCCCTGCGCGAGCGCGGGGTGCAGCAGGTCGAACAGGCCGCGATCCTGGGCGCCGGCGCCACCGCCTCTTCCGCGCTCGCGGCCCTGTCCCGTATCTGCGCGGGCGAGGTGACCGCCTACGTACGCAGCGAGGCGCGGGCCGCGGAGATGCGCGGCTGGGGCGAGCGGCTGGGCGTCGACGTCCGTACGGCCGACTGGTCGCAGGCCGCCGCGGCCTTCGAGGCGCCGCTGGTGATCGCCACCACCCCGGCCGGGACCACCGACGCGCTCGCCGCCGCCGTACCCGACCAGCCCGGCACCCTCTTCGACGTTCTGTACGAGCCCTGGCCGACCACCCTGGCCACCGCGTGGGGCGCGCGTGGCGGAGCGGTCGTGGGCGGCCTCGACCTCCTCGTCCACCAGGCCGTACTGCAGGTGGAGCAGATGACGGGACGGTCCCCGGCGCCCCTGGAGGCGATGCGCGCGGCGGGGGAGGCGGCGCTCGCGGGGCGGTGACCCGTCCGGCCTGTCCGGCCGGTGGTCCGGTTCCTGGACGGGCGGCGGTCCACCGGCGCGGACGTGGGAGGATCAGGGGAGACTGTTCGCGCAGTAGCAGGACATGAGGAGCATCGTTGAGCAGGTTGCGCTGGCTGACGGCGGGGGAGTCGCACGGCCCCGCACTCGTGGCGACGCTGGAGGGCCTTCCGGCCGGCGTCCCGATCACCACGGACATGGTGGCGGACGCCCTGGCCCGTCGCCGGCTCGGCTATGGCCGCGGTGCCCGCATGAAGTTCGAGCGTGACGAGGTCACCTTCCTCGGCGGTGTCCGGCACGGACTCTCCCTGGGTTCGCCCGTCGCGATCATGGTCGGGAACACCGAGTGGCCCAAGTGGGAGAAGGTCATGGCGGCCGACCCGGTGGACCCGGCGGAGTTGGCCGAACTGGCCCGTAACGCCCCGCTGACCCGGCCCCGCCCCGGCCACGCCGACCTGGCCGGCATGCAGAAGTACGGTTTCGACGAGGCCCGCCCGATCCTGGAGCGCGCCTCCGCCCGCGAGACCGCGGCCCGCGTCGCGCTCGGCACGGTCGCCCGCTCCTTCCTCAAGGAGACGGCCGGCATCGAGATCGTCTCGCACGTGGTCGAGCTGGCCGCGGCCAAGGCCCCGTACGGCGTGCTGCCCAGGCCCTCCGACGTCGAGAAGCTGGACGCGGACCCGGTGCGCTGCCTGGACTCCGCGGCGAGCGAGGCGATGGTCGCCGAGATCGACCAGGCCCACAAGGACGGCGACACCCTCGGCGGTGTCGTCGAGGTGCTGGCGTACGGCGTGCCCGTGGGCCTCGGCTCGCACGTCCACTGGGACCGGCGGCTGGACGCGCGGCTGGCCGGTGCCCTCATGGGCATCCAGGCCATCAAGGGCGTCGAGGTCGGCGACGGCTTCGACCTGGCCCGGGTGCCCGGCTCCAAGGCGCACGACGAGATCGTCTCGACGGACGAGGGCATCCGCCGTACGACAGGCCGCTCGGGCGGTACCGAGGGCGGCCTGACCACCGGCGAGCTGCTGCGCGTACGGGCCGCGATGAAGCCCATCGCGACCGTCCCGCGCGCCCTGGCCACCGTCGACGTCGCCACCGGCGAGGCCACGCAGGCGCACCACCAGCGCTCCGACGTGTGCGCGGTCCCCGCGGCCGGCATCGTCGCCGAGGCGATGGTCGCGCTGGTGCTGGCCGACGCGGTGGTGGAGAAGTTCGGCGGCGACAGCGTGCCGGAGACCCGCCGCAACGTGCGGTCCTTCCTCGACGGCCTGGCGATCAAGTGACGCCGCCGCTCGTGGTGCTGGTGGGCCCCCCGGGCGCGGGGAAGTCCACCGTCGGGGCCCTGCTGGCCGAGCGGCTCGGCGCCGGGTACCGCGACACCGACGCGGACATCGAGGCGGGCGCGGGCAAGCCCATCCCGGACATCTTCATCGACCACGGCGAGCCGCACTTCCGTGACCTGGAGCGCCGCGCCGTGCGCGCCGCGGTCGAGAGCCACCCCGGGGTGCTCTCGCTCGGCGGCGGCGCGATCATGGACGAGGGCACCCGCGCCCTGCTCGCCGGCCTGCCGGTCGTCTTCCTGGACGTCCAACTGGCCGACGCCGTACGGCGGGTGGGGCTGGACGCGCCGCGCCCGCTGCTCGCCGTCAACCCGCGCCAGCGGTGGCGCGAGCTGATGGAGGTGCGCCGCCCGCTGTACACGGAGGTCGCGCGCGCCGTGGTCGCCACGGACAGCCGGACGCCCGAAGAGGTCGCCGCGGCCGTACTGGACGCATTGCAGCTACACACATCACCGGAGGCCGGGACGCCGGCGGCGGACGCCGCGGCCCACGGCACACCCGGGAGGAAGGAACACCCGTGACGGAGCAGGCCACCCGCATCCAGGTCGGCGGCACCGCGGGCACCGACCCGTACGAGGTCCTGGTCGGCCGGCAGCTGCTGGGCGAGCTGGCGGGCCTGATCGGCCGGAAGGCCAAGCGCGTCGCCGTGCTGCACCCGGAGGCGCTGGCCGCCACCGGCGAGGCGCTGCGCGAGGACCTGGCGGGCCAGGGGTACGAGGCCATCGCCATCCAGCTGCCCAACGCCGAGGAGGCCAAGACCGCCGAGGTCGCCGCGTACTGCTGGAAGGCGCTCGGCCAGACCGGCTTCACCCGCACCGACGTGATCGTGGGCGTCGGCGGCGGCGCCACCACCGACGTCGCGGGCTTCGTCGCCGCGACCTGGCTGCGCGGGGTGCGCTGGATCGCCGTACCGACCACCGTGCTCGGCATGGTGGACGCCGCGGTCGGCGGCAAGACCGGCATCAACACCGCCGAGGGCAAGAACCTGGTCGGCGCCTTCCACCCGCCGGCCGGGGTGCTGTGCGACCTGGCCGCGCTGGACTCCCTCCCGGTGCACGACTACGTGTCCGGGCTCGCCGAGGTCATCAAGGCGGGCTTCATCGCCGACCCGGCGATCCTGGAGCTGATCGAGTCCGACCCCGAGGGCGCCAAGCGTCCCGACGGCCCGCACACCGCCGAGCTGATCGAGCGCGCCATCCGGGTCAAGGCCGAGGTGGTCTCCGCCGACCTCAAGGAGTCCGGGCTGCGCGAGATCCTCAACTACGGGCACACCCTGGCGCACGCCATCGAGAAGAACGAGCGCTACAACTGGCGGCACGGCGCCGCCGTCTCCGTCGGCATGGTCTTCGCCGCCGAGCTGGGCCGGATCGCCGGCCGGCTGGACGACGCGACCGCCGACCGGCACCGCGCCGTACTGGGCTCGGTCGGCCTGCCGCTGACCTACCGCGGCGACCAGTGGCCCAAGCTGCTGGAGACGATGAAGGTCGACAAGAAGTCGCGCGGCGACCTGCTGCGCTTCATCGTCCTGGACGGCCTGGCCAGGCCCACCGTCCTGGAGGGCCCCGACCCGGCGATGCTGCTCGCCGCGCACGCGGAGATCGCCGCGTGAGGCGCGTCCTGGTCCTCAACGGCCCCAACCTCGGCCGCCTCGGCTCCCGCGAGCCCGACGTGTACGGCGCCACGTCGTACGCCGGACTGGTGGAGCGGTGCACCGCGCTCGGCAAAGAGCTGGGCTTCGAGGCGGAGGTCCGGGAGACCAACGACGAGGGCGAGCTGGTCCGCTGGCTGCACGAGGCGGCGGACGGCTCGATTCCGGTCGTCATCAACCCGGGCGCGTTCACGCACTACTCGTACGCCATGCGGGACGCCGCCGCCCAGCGCACGGCGCCCCTCGTCGAGGTGCACATCTCCAACCCGTACGCCCGCGAGGAGTTCCGCCACAACTCGGTGATCGCGGCGGTGGCCAGCGGTACGATCGCCGGCTTCGGCATCGGCTCCTACGAACTCGCGCTGCGCGCGCTGGCCGCCGAACTCACCGCCTGAGCGCGGCCCGCCCCGCACACGCCGTCGAACACCGCGCCGCCCCCGGCCGTCGCACAGCCGACGGCCGGGGGACACCGGCTGCCTCCGGCGGGGGAGGACTGCGGCCATGTTCTGCGGGTACCGTTCGCCGGACAACCACCTCGGCCCACCCGGGCCGGACGCCCGGCGCGCCGGACACGCGAGCACCGTACGGACGGGACCCCCGCTCGTACCGCGGACTCCGCGCACACCCCAGGCGGCCCTCGGACATTCGACCGCACGAGACGGAGAGCCACCGGATGCAGCACGCAGGGGGGACTCCGCTGCCACCGCCTCACGGGCCGGTGCCGGGCCAGGGGGCCGCGATGCCCCCGCATCCCGGCCCGGGCCACCCCATACCGCCACACCAGCATCAGCAGCACCAGCCGCAGGCCGCGCCGCCCGCGCCCGGCTGGCCCGCGCCTCCGCCGCCCACCACTCCGCCGCACGGCGCACCGACCGCGCCGCCGCCCGCCGAGGCCACCGGGCACATCCAGCTCCCGCCCGGCGCCCCCGTGGCGCTGCCCAGCCCGCCCGCCGGCGCCTCCGCGCCGGACGCCGCGCACGCCGCCGTGGCCGTACTGCTCATCGGCCCGGCCGGCGCCGGCAAGACCAGCGTCGCCCGGCACTGGGCCGACACCCGCCGGGTGCCCACCGCGCACATCAGCCTCGACGACGTCCGCGAATGGGTACGGTCCGGCTTCGCCGACCCCCAGTCGGGCTGGAACGACCACTCCGAGGCGCAGTACCGCCTGGCCCGCCGCACCTGCGGCTTCGCGGCCCGCAACTTCCTCGCCAACGGCATCTCCTGCATCCTCGACGACGCGGTCTTCCCGGACCGCCCGGTGATCGGCCTCGGCGGCTGGAAGCGCCACGTGGGCCCCGGCCTGCTGCCGATCGTGCTGCTGCCGGGCCTGGAGATCGTCCTGGAGCGCAACGCCCGCCGCACGGGCAACCGGCGCCTCTCCGACGAGGAGGTCGCCCGCATCCACGGCCGGATGGCAGGCTGGTACGGCTCCGGCCTGCCCATCATCGACAACTCGGCACACGACGTGCCCACCACGGCCCGCCTCCTGGACGACGTGGTCGCCCGCAGCATCGCGAGTCCGCCGAGTTGGTAGGGGTGGGGTGTAGGCCGGGGGCTGAGGGGCCGGGGCACGATTTCCAGGGCTCACGAAGCCCTCCGGGGCCACGAGGCTCCGGGGCCACGAAGCCCCGATCAACGAAGCCCTCCGGGTCCACGAAGCCCCGGGTGCACGATGCCCTCCAGGGGCACGAGGCCCCTTGGGCTCACCAAGCCCTCCGGGCGTACGGTGCCTCTCGGGCGCACGATGCCCCTCGGGCTCACGAAGCCCCGAGCGCACGAAAGGCGCCGGGTTCCCGGGGTTCCCGCCGCCCCCTCCGGGTATTCCCCCGTCGGGGGGACGAGCCTGTTCGATTCGCCCCGTAGGAACTGCGCGACCCGCCGCCGTACTGGGAGATGTTCCGCCACCAGCCGCAGAGCGGCTGCCACCTCTTCGACGCTCACCACCCCGGCCGGGTGGTACGGCTTGACGGACGCCCGGGACCGTCCGGCACCTGGACACCTGGGACGATCCCCTCGACATCCCGATCCCACGGGCCGAACCCGGCTCGTCGTGCCGCTCGCGCTCCGGCGCCATCGTCGGCACCGGCCACACCGGCCGCTTCAGCGGGGGCTTGGTGCTGTACGCGGGTCCGGGAGTGTCGTACTGTGTACGGGTTCCTGTGCCGAGGTGTCGGTGACAGTGACCGGATTCTCCGTTCCCGCTGTGTCGATCTTGAGGTGACGTCCTATCCACCAGGCCATGTAGTCGTCCGCGTTCCCCACGTGCTGTTGTGTCGCACGTGTCCGGGGGCGGACGTCGCGCTGGCCTGAGTTGCGTCACCCTTCCCCACAGTTTTCTTTCCCGGGTGCAGCTCTGCCGTCTGCCCCGGGTTTCGTGTATCCGGTCCCGGTGCGGCTGTCGGCAGGGCTCCCCGATTCCTTTGGATCAGGAGTTTCCCGTCGTGTCTTCCTCCGCGCTCGACAACGAGCCGCAGCAGACCACCCCGCCCCCGAATCACCCCGCACCCGGCCTGTCGAAGATGGGCCTGGCTGCCTGGATCGCCCTCCTGGTGCTGCTGGGCGCCGAGCTGATGGACATGATCGACCAGTCGGTCGTCCTGACCGCCCTGCCCGCGATCCAGGAGTCGACCGGCGCCGGACCGGACGCGGTGCAGTGGCTGACCACCGGCTATTCCCTGCCCGTCGCCGTCGGGCTGATCACCGGCGGGCGCCTCGGCGACCGCTACGGCCGGCGCAAAATCCTCCTCATCGGCACCGTCGTGTTCACCACGGCCTCGCTGCTGTGCGGTCTGGCTGCCGGGCCGGGCATACTGATCAGCGCCCGCGCCCTCCAAGGCATGGGAGTGGCCATCATGATTCCGCAGATCCTCGCCACCCTCCATGTCACCTTCGAGGGGCAGAACCGCGGCAAGGTGTTCGGTCTGTACGGGGCCGTCATGTCGCTCGCCAATGTCCTGGGCCCGGTGATGGGCGGCCTCCTCACCGAGGCCGACCTGTTCGGGCTGTCCTGGCGGCCGATCTTCCTGGTCAACGTACCCGTCGGGCTCGCCGTGCTCCTCCTGGGACGCCGGTACATCCCCGAGTCGACCGTGAAGAAGGCCGGCCGGCTCGACCTCACCGGCATGCTGCTGTCCGCACTGGCCATCGTCCTGATCGTCTTCCCGCTCACCGAGGGGCACCACCACCACTGGCCGCTGTGGTGCTTCGCCCTGCTCGCCACCGGCCTCCTCGTGTGGGGCGCCTTCCTGCGCCACCAGCGGCGCAAGCAGAACAACGCACCCCTCGTAGCCCTGTCCCTCTTCCGAGGCAGGCAGTTCTCCGGAGGCATGGCCGCACAGCTGATGCACGGCCTGCTGTGCGGGCTGTTCTTCATGACCTGGACCCTCTACCTCCAGCACGGACTGGGCATGAGCCCCTTCCACGCGGCCCTGGCCTTCGTGCTGCTCTCCATCGGAGAGCTGGCCGGCGCGACCATCACGGCGAAGAGCGGCGGACGCTTCGCCCGCCGCCTTCCCCAGGCCGGAGCCCTCATCACGCTCGCTGCGATGGCTGCCTACGGGCTCCAGGCCGACGCAGGCCAGGGGGCCTGACCCTGCTGGCGATGACCGCTCCGGTGGTGTTGATCGGGTTCGGCCTCGGCATGGTCAGCGGCCCGCTCGCCGACATGTCGCTGGCCAGGGTGCCGCACGAGGACGCCGGGTCCGCCTCGGGCCTGTTCAATACCGTCATGCACCTGGGCATCGCCCTCGGTACCGCGCTGACCGCCCTGGTGTTCTTCGCCACCACCGGCGGCTCGCCTGACGCCGGACTCAACCGCGACGCGTTCATCTCCGTGCTGTGGTGGGTCGGCAGCCTGCTCGCCCTGATGTGGGCCCTGATGTTCTGCCTGCCCCGGCACACGAAGAGCCACGCCGGGTGAACCAGTCCTCCGGGAGGCGGCACCCGCCCCGGTGCCGCCTCCTCCTCTCCCTGTACCGCGAAGGGGGAAGCCTCATGGTCAGGTCCGACAATGAGACCTTGCGGCCTCTGGGGGTACGGGGGCGGAAGGGCGGCCGATCCGCCCGAACCGGCCTCCACCCGGCCAGCCCCGCTCACTCGGTGACCCCCGACCGCCCCTCGGCTCCGCCGGACGATCCCCCACCCGGACCCGCCCGACCGGCCGGGCCTGACCGGGGCCCGTACGCTCGGTGCATGTCCGAGCTCTACTCGGCCCGGCGTACGCGGCTGCGCGACCGCTGCGTCGCCGCCGGAAGCGCCGCGGCGCTGATCTCGCGTCCCGCCAATGTCCGCTACCTCACCGGCTGTGCGCCGCCCGGCGCGGCCCTGCTGGTCGGCCCCGCCGACGACCTCCTGCTCACCGAGGGGCCGCTCAGCGGTGATCCTTCGGAGGGGCGGCCCGCCGAGGAGCTGCGGGTCAGCGAGCTGCCCACCCGGGACGGCGACCCGGTGGTGGCCGCCGCCGACCAGGCCGCGCGGGCCGGGGCGGGTTCGCTCGCCGTCGAGGAGCACCACCTCACGGTCGCCCGGCACCGCGCGCTGACCCAGGTGGCGCCCCGGCTGCGGCTCGCCGACCTCGCCCGCGCCGTCGAGGCGCAGCGGGTCGTCAAGGACGACGAGGAGATCTCCTGCCTGCGGATCGCCGCCGAGATCACCGACCAGGCCCTCGGCGAGTTGCTGGAGTCGATCCTGGTGGGCCGTACGGAGCGGCACCTCGCCCTGGAGCTGGAGCGCCGTCTGGTCGACCACGGCGCGGACGGCCCCGCCTTCGCCACCTCGGTCGCCGCGGGGCCGCATTCGGGACGGTCCGGACATCTGCCCACCGACCGGCGGGTCGAGGAAGGTGACTTCCTGACCGTCAACCTGGGCGCGAACTACCGTGGTTACCGCTGCGAGATCGGCCGTACCTTCGTCATCGGCACCACGCCGGCGGACTGGCAGATCGAGCTGTACGACCTTGTTTTCGCAGCCCAGCGGGCCGGACGGGAGACACTGGCACCGGGGGTGGAATGCCGCGAGGTGGACCGGGCGGCACGGCAGGTGCTGGTCGGCGCGGGCCACGGCGAGAGCCTGGGAGCGGGTACCGGACACGGCGTGGGACTCGAAATCGACGAGGACCCTCGGCTGTCACCTGCGGCCATGGGTAAACTGGACGCTTGCGTGCCGGTCACCGTCGATCCGGGGGTTCACATCCCGGGCCGCGGCGGCGTCCGGATCGACGACACACTCGTCGTCCGCCCCGAGGCGGACGGCGGGCCCGAGCTACTCACGATCACGACCAAGGAGCTGCTCGCGCTCTGAGCCGGAACCGGTTCGACGCGCGGGTGCCCGGGGTCCCACCACCCGCAGTCCAGGAGATTCCGCAACCGTGGCTTCCACGAACGACCTCAAGAACGGCCTGGTGCTCAAGCTCGAAGGCGGCCAGCTCTGGTCCGTCGTCGAGTTCCAGCACGTCAAGCCCGGCAAGGGCCCGGCCTTCGTCCGCACCAAGCTCAAGAACGTGCTGTCCGGCAAGGTGGTGGACAAGACCTTCAACGCCGGTGTGAAGGTCGAGACGGCCAACGTCGACAAGCGCGGCATGCAGTTCTCGTACATGGACGGCGAGTACTTCGTCTTCATGGACATGGACACCTACGACCAGCTGCACATCGACCGCAAGACCGTCGGTGACGCCGCCAACTACCTGCTCGAAGGCTTCGAGGCCGTCGTGGCGCAGCACGACGGCGAGGTGCTCTACGTCGAGCTGCCGGCCGCCGTCGAGCTGGTCATCAAGGAGACCGAGCCGGGCGTCCAGGGTGACCGTTCCACCGGTGGCACCAAGCCCGCGACCCTGGAGACCGACTACCAGATCCAGGTGCCGCTCTTCATCACGACCGGCGAGAAGATCAAGGTCGACACCCGCTCCGGCGAGTACCTCGGCCGGGTGAACAGCTAACCGTGGCCGCCCGTAACAAGGCCCGTAAGCGCGCCTTCCAGATTCTCTTCGAGGCCGACCAGCGCGGTGCCGACGTGCAGACCGTGCTGGCGGACTGGATGCGGCACGCCCGGACCGATTCGCGGCAGCCGCCGGTCAACGAGTACACCCTGCAACTGGTCGAGGGGTACGCGGAGTACGTCGACCGGATCGACGACCTGCTCTCCGACTACTCCGTCGACTGGCCGCTCGACCGGATGCCGGTGGTCGACCGGAACATTCTGCGGCTCGGTGCGTACGAGCTGATCTGGGAGGACGAGATCCCGGACGCCGTGGCGATCGACGAAGCGGTGCAGCTGGCCAAGGAGTTCTCCACGGACGATTCCCCGGCCTTCGTCAACGGCCTGCTGGCCCGCCTGAAGGAACTGAAGCCCGGCCTGCGGCGCGAGGCGCGCTGAGGCGGCGGTGGATCCATCCCGTGAAGGGGCCCGGAGCGGATCGACGCTCCGGGCCCCTTCACATGGGCGGGGAGGGTCCGGGCGGGGAGGGCCGGTGACAGCGGTACGGGGACACCGGGCACACCGGCCCGGAGACTCCGGAGGCACCGGCCCGAAGACACCGGAGACACCGGCCCGGTGACACAGAAAACCGCCGCCCCGACGGAGTCGGAAGCGGCGGTACGTTTCTGCAGGTGACGCCCGTACGGGGTCAGATGTCCTCGTGCTGCACGGCGCGGCGCGCGTCGGCGTCCAGCACGCCCCAGCTGATCAGCTGCTCGGTCAGCACGGAGGGCGACTGGTCGTAGATCACCGCGAGGGTGCGCAGGTCGTCCTGGCGGATCGAGAGGACCTTGCCGTTGTAGTCGCCGCGCTGGCTCTGGATCGTGGCGGCGTAGCGCTGGAGCGGGCCGGCCTTCTCGGCCGGGACGTGGGCGAGGCGCTCCAGGTCCAGGACCAGCTTCGGCGGCGGCTCGGCCGCGCCGCCCGGGGTCGTGCCCGGCAGCAGTTCCTGCACCGGAACACCGTAGAAGTCGGCCAGCTCGGCCAGGCGCTGCACGGTCACGGCACGGTCGCCGCGCTCGTACGAACCCACCACGACGGCCTTCCAGCGGCCCTGGGACTTCTCCTCGACACCGTGGAGAGAGAGGCCCTGCTGGGTGCGGATGGCGCGGAGCTTGGCCCCGAGCTGTTTGGCGTATTCGCTGGACATAAAGCTCCCCGGACGCTGTGTAGACGTGCGGCGCGGGCCGCGCGGCTGGTAACTCACTGTGAGGTTACGCAGCGTAATTCGGCATCGTCAAGCCGAATGAGTCACACGGTGGCCCCGAAGGGGTGCGCTCGGACCCCGTCGCGGCTCCTGGTACCGTGAACGGCGTAACCCCGACGTCCTTTAAAGTCCGTCCTGTGAGGCGGAGAAGGAGGTCCGTTCGTCATGGACGCCCCCAGTTCCAACGCTGCGCGCCCGGTCCTCGAAGGCCCGGACATCACGCGCATGCTCACTCGCATCGCCCACGAGATCGTCGAACGCGCCAAGGGCGCCGACGACGTTGTGCTCCTCGGCATCCCCACCCGCGGGGTCTTCCTCGCCCGCCGGCTGGCCGCCAAGCTCGAAGAGATCACCGGCCGCGCGGTACCGGTCGGCTCGCTCGACATCACGATGTACCGCGACGACCTGCGCCTCGGTCCGGCCCGTGCCCTCGCGCGCACCGACATCCCCGGTGACGGCATCGAGAACCGCGTGGTCCTCCTCGTCGACGACGTGCTCTTCTCCGGCCGGACCATCCGCGCCGCGCTCGACGCCCTCAACGACATCGGCCGGCCGCGCGCCGTGCAGCTGGCGGTCCTGGTCGACCGCGGCCACCGCGAGCTGCCGATCCGCGCCGACTACGTCGGCAAGAACCTCCCCACGTCGCTGCGGGAGACGGTCAAGGTCCAGCTCACCGAGGAGGACGGCCGCGACGCCGTGCTGCTCGGCGTGAAGCGGACCGCCCCGGCCGGCGAGCAGTAGCACCCCGCTGGACGGACCCGGTACGGCCGGGCCGCCCGTCATGCCTGCTCGCCGGACATACCCGTACACCTCCACCACTCACGGAGAAAACCGGATGAAGCGTCACCTCATCTCGGCCGCCGACCTCACCCGCGACGACGCCGTCCTGATCCTCGACACCGCCGAGGAGATGGCCCGGGTGGCGGACCGGCCGATCAAGAAACTCCCGACCCTGCGCGGACGCACCGTCGTCAACCTCTTCTTCGAGGACTCCACGCGCACCCGCATCTCCTTCGAGGCCGCCGCCAAGCGGCTGTCGGCGGACGTCATCAACTTCTCCGCGAAGGGCTCGTCCGTCTCCAAGGGCGAATCCCTCAAGGACACCGCGCTGACCCTGGAGGCGATGGGCGCGGACGCCGTCGTCATCCGGCACGGCGACTCCGGCGCCCCGCACCGCCTGGCCACCTCCGACTGGATCGGCGGCTCGGTCGTCAACGCGGGCGACGGTACGCACGAGCACCCTACCCAGGCCCTGCTGGACGCCTTCACCATGCGCCGGCACCTGACCGACGGCGCGGGCCAGGACCTCTCCGGCCGCCACATCACCATCGTCGGCGACATCCTGCACAGCCGCGTCGCCCGCTCCAACGTCCACCTGCTGACCACCCTGGGCGCCGAGGTGACGCTGGTCGCCCCGCCCACGCTGGTGCCGGTCGGCGTCGAGCGGTGGCCGTGCGAGGTCAGCTACGACCTGGACGCGGTGCTGACCAAGTCGGACGCGGTGATGATGCTGCGCGTCCAGCGCGAGCGGATGAACGCCGCCTTCTTCCCCACCGAGCGGGAGTACGCCCGGCGCTACGGCCTGGACGGCGACCGGATGGGCCGGATGCCCGACCACGCGATCGTGATGCACCCCGGCCCGATGAACCGCGGCATGGAGATCACCGCCGAGGTCGCCGACTCGCCGCGCTGCACCGCCGTCGAGCAGGTGACCAACGGTGTCAGCATCCGGATGGCCGTCCTGTACCTGCTGCTGGGCGGCAACGAGCCCGCCGTCACCACGTCCCCCGCGCGCACCGAGGAGAACAAGTAATCATGAGCAAGACCCTGATCCGCGGGGCGAAGGTCCTGGGTGGCGAGGCACAGGACGTCCTCATCACGGACGGCGTGATCGCCGCCGTGGGCGACGAACTGCCCGGCACCGAGGACGCCACCGTCGTCGAGGCCGCGGGCCAGATCCTGCTGCCGGGCCTGGTCGACCTCCACACCCACCTGCGCGAGCCGGGCCGCGAGGACTCCGAGACCGTCCTGACCGGCACCAAGGCCGCCGCCGTCGGCGGCTTCACCGCCGTGCACGCCATGGCCAACACCTTCCCCGTCGCCGACACCGCGGGCGTCGTCGAGCAGGTCTGGCGGCTGGGCAAGGAGTCCGGCTACTGCGACGTGCAGCCGGTCGGCGCGGTGACCGTGGGCCTGGAGGGCAAGAAGCTCGCCGAGCTGGGCGCCATGCACGACTCGGCCGCGGGCGTGCGGGTCTTCTCCGACGACGGCAAGTGCGTGGACGACGCGGTGATCATGCGCCGCGCGCTGGAGTACGTGAAGGCCTTCGACGGCGTGATCGCCCAGCACGCCCAGGAGCCCCGGCTGACCGAGGGCGCCCAGATGAACGAGGGCATCGTCTCCGCCGAGCTGGGGCTGGCCGGCTGGCCCGCGGTGGCCGAGGAGTCGATCATCGCGCGGGACGTGCTGCTCGCCGCGCACGTCGGTTCGCGGGTGCACATCTGCCACCTGTCCACCGCCGGGTCCGTCGAGATCGTCCGCTGGGCCAAGTCCAAGGGCTGGAACGTCACCGCCGAGGTCACCCCGCACCACCTGCTGCTCACCGACGAGCTCGTACGGTCCTACAACCCCGTCTACAAGGTGAACCCGCCGCTGCGTACCGAGGCCGACGTGCTCGCGCTCCGCGAGGCGCTGGCCGACGGCACCATCGACTGCGTCGCCACCGACCACGCCCCGCACCCGCACGAGGACAAGGACTGCGAGTGGGGCGCGGCCGCCATGGGCATGGTCGGCCTGGAGACGGCCCTGTCGGTCGTCCAGCACACGATGGTCGACACCGGCCTGCTGGACTGGGCCGGCGTCGCCGACCGGATGTCCGTCCGCCCCGCGGAGATCGGCCGTCTCAAGGGACACGGCCGCCCGGTCTCGCCTGGCGAGCCCGCCAACCTCACGCTGCTCGATCCGGCATACCGTGGACCCGTGGACCCCGCGGGCTTCGCCTCCCGCAGCCGTAACACGCCCTACGAGGGCCGTGAGCTGCCGGGGCGCGTGAGCCACACCTTCCTGCGGGGCCGGGCAACGGTCGTGGACGGGAAACTCGCGTGACATCTTCAATCATCCATCTGGCAGCCGAGCAGAAGTCCGCCGAGGTCACCGACTGGGCGGCCCGGATCGGCTGGGTCGTCGGACTGCTCCTGTTCGTCGCGCTCCTGTACTGGCTGATGCGCGAGGGCTGGAAGTGGCGCGGCACCCTCCAGGGCGACCTGCCCGAGCTGCCCACGGCCCCCGAGGACGCCGGAGAGCCGCGGCTGACGATGACCGGCCGCTACCACGGCTCCACCACCGCCGGACAGTGGCTGGACCGCGTCGTCGCACGCGGCCTGGGCACCCGCAGCCGCGCCGAGCTGACCCTGACGGACGCCGGCCTGGACGTCGTACGGCCCGGTGCCCAGGACTTCTTCGTCCCGGCCGCCGCGCTGCGCGGCGCCCGCCTGGACAAGGGCATCGCCGGCAAGGTCCTGCCCGAGGGCGGCCTGCTGGTGATCACCTGGGTCCTCGGCGACAAGGAGCTGGACTCCGGCTTCCGCTCCGACCGGGCCGCCGAGCACACCGCATGGATCACCGCTCTCACCGAGCTGACCGGCAAGAACAGCAAGACCACCGAAACGGAAGGCGCACGATGACGACCTCCACCCAGGGGAACCCCTCGCAGAGGAGGGCGGCGGCTCCCGCCATACTCGTCCTGGAGGACGGCCGCAGCTTCCGCGGCCGCGCTTACGGGGCCGTGGGGGAGACCTACGGCGAGGCGGTGTTCTCCACCGGCATGACCGGCTACCAGGAGACCCTGACCGACCCCTCGTACCACCGCCAGGTCGTCGTCATGACCGCCCCGCACATCGGCAACACGGGCGTCAACGACGAGGACCCGGAGTCCGCCCGCATCTGGGTGTCCGGCTTCGTCGTACGCGACCCCGCCCGCACCCCGTCCAACTGGCGCTCGGCCCGCACCCTCGACGACGAACTGGCCGCCCAGGGCGTCGTCGGCATCAGCGGCATCGACACCCGCGCGCTCACCCGCCACCTGCGCGAGCGCGGCGCGATGCGGGTCGGCATCTTCTCCGGCCCCGGCCTCGACGGCCCGTCCGGCACCGGTCTCGCCGACGAGGCGGCGCTGCTCGCCAAGGTGCAGGCGGCCCCGCAGATGAAGGGCGCCGACCTCTCCGCCGAGGTGGCCACCAAGGAGGCGTACGTCGTGCCCGCGCAGGGCACCAAGCGCTTCACCGTCGCCGCGGTCGACCTGGGCATCAAGGGCATGACCCCGTACCGCATGGCCGAGCGCGGCATCGAGGTGCACGTGCTGCCCGCCACCGCCACCGCCGAGGACGTGTACGCCGTCAACCCCGACGGTGTCTTCTTCTCCAACGGCCCGGGCGACCCGTCCACCGCCGACCACCCGGTCTCCGTCATGCGGGCGGTCTTGGAGCGCGGCACGCCGCTGTTCGGCATCTGCTTCGGCAACCAGATCCTCGGCCGCGCGCTGGGCTTCGGCACGTACAAGCTGAAGTACGGGCACCGCGGCATCAACCAGCCGGTGCAGGACCGTACGACCGGCAAGGTCGAGGTCACCGCGCACAACCACGGCTTCGCCGTCGACGCGCCGCTCGACCAGGTCTCCGAGACCCCTACGGCCGCGCCGAGGTCTCCCACGTCTGCCTCAACGACAACGTGGTGGAGGGGCTCCAGCTCCTCGACCGGCCGGCCTTCAGCGTCCAGTACCACCCCGAGGCCGCCGCGGGTCCGCACGACGCGGCCTACCTGTTCGACCGCTTCGTCCAGCTCATGGAGGGCCAGCGTGCCTAAGCGCACCGATATCCAGTCCGTCCTGGTCATCGGCTCCGGCCCGATCGTCATCGGCCAGGCAGCGGAGTTCGACTACTCCGGTACGCAGGCGTGCCGGGTCCTGAAGGCCGAGGGCCTGCGGGTCATCCTGGTCAACTCCAACCCGGCCACGATCATGACCGACCCGGAGATCGCCGACGCCACCTACGTCGAGCCGATCACCCCGGAGTTCGTCGAGAAGATCATCGCCCAGGAGCGCCCGGACGCCCTGCTGCCCACCCTGGGCGGCCAGACCGCGCTGAACACCGCGATCTCGCTGCACGAGTCCGGCACCCTGGAGCAGTACGGCGTCGAGCTGATCGGCGCCAACGTCGAGGCGATCAACAAGGGCGAGGACCGCGACCTGTTCAAGGAGGTCGTGGAGGCCGTCCGCCGCAAGATCGGCCACGGCGAGTCCGCCCGCTCCTACATCTGCCACACCATGGACGACGTCCTGAAGGGCGTCGAGGAGCTGGGCGGCTACCCGGTCGTCGTCCGCCCCTCCTTCACCATGGGCGGCGCCGGCTCCGGCTTCGCCCACGACGAGGAGGAGCTGCGCCGCATCGCCGGCCAGGGCCTGGCCCTGTCGCCGACCACCGAGGTCCTCCTGGAGGAGTCCATCCTCGGCTGGAAGGAGTACGAGCTGGAGCTGATGCGCGACAAGAACGACAACGTCGTGGTCGTCTGCTCCATCGAGAACTTCGACCCGATGGGCGTGCACACCGGTGACTCCATCACCGTGGCGCCGGCGATGACGCTCACCGACCGCGAGTACCAGACCCTGCGGGACGTCGGCATCGCCGTGATCCGCGAGGTCGGCGTGGACACCGGCGGCTGCAACATCCAGTTCGCCGTCAACCCCGTCGACGGCCGGGTCATCGTCATCGAGATGAACCCGCGCGTCTCGCGCTCCTCCGCGCTCGCCTCCAAGGCCACCGGCTTCCCGATCGCGAAGATCGCCGCCCGGCTCGCGGTGGGTTACACGCTCGACGAGATCCCCAACGACATCACCGAGCAGACCCCGGCGTCCTTCGAGCCGACCCTCGACTACGTCGTGGTCAAGGTGCCGCGCTTCGCCTTCGAGAAGTTCCCGGCGGCGGACGCCCGGCTGACCACCACCATGAAGTCGGTCGGCGAGGCCATGGCCATCGGCCGCAACTTCACCGAGGCGCTCAACAAGGCGCTGCGCTCGCTGGAGAAGAAGGGCAGCCAGTTCGACTTCGCCGGCGACCCCGGCGACAAGGCGGAGCTGCTGGTCAAGGCCGAGATCCCCACGGACGGCCGGATCAACACCGTCATGCAGGCGATCCGCGCCGGCGCCACCCCGGAGGAGGTCTTCGACGCCACGAAGATCGACCCGTGGTTCGTGGACCAGCTGTTCCTGGTCAAGGAGACCGCCGACGAGATCGCCGCCGCCGACCAGCTCGGCCCCGAGGTCCTGGCGTACGCCAAGCGGCACGGCTTCTCCGACAGCCAGATCGCCGCGATCCGCGGCCTGACCGAGGACGTCGTCCGCGAGGTCCGGCACGCGCTCGGCGTCCGCCCCGTCTACAAGACGGTGGACACCTGCGCCGCCGAGTTCGCCGCCAAGACCCCGTACTTCTACTCGTCCTACGACGAGGAGAGCGAGGTCGCGCCGCGCGAGAAGCCCGCCGTGATCATCCTGGGCTCCGGCCCCAACCGCATCGGCCAGGGCATCGAGTTCGACTACTCCTGCGTCCACGCCTCCTTCGCGCTGAGCGACGCGGGCTACGAGACCGTCATGGTCAACTGCAACCCGGAGACCGTCTCCACCGACTACGACACCTCCGACCGGCTCTACTTCGAGCCGCTCACCCTGGAGGACGTCCTGGAGATCGTGCACGCCGAGCAGCAGGCGGGCCCGGTCGCCGGCGTCATCGTCCAGCTCGGCGGCCAGACCCCGCTGGGCCTGGCGCAGGCGCTCAAGGACAACGGCGTACCGATCGTCGGCACCTCGCCCGAGGCCATCGACCTGGCCGAGGAGCGCGGCGCGTTCGGCCAGGTGCTGACCGACGCGGGCCTGCCCGCCCCCAAGTACGGCACCGCCTACTCCTTCGCCGAGGCCAAGGGCATCGCCGCCGAGATCGGCTACCCGGTCATGGTCCGGCCGTCCTACGTCCTGGGCGGCCGCGGCATGGAGATCGTCTACGACGAGCCGTCGCTGGGCGAGTACCTGGAGCGGCACGCCGGCCTCATCGACCAGCACCCGGTCCTCATCGACCGCTTCCTGGACGACGCCATCGAGATCGACGTGGACGCCCTCTACGACGGCCACGAGCTCTACCTCGGCGGCGTCATGGAGCACATCGAGGAAGCCGGCATCCACTCCGGCGACTCCGCGTGCGCGCTGCCGCCCATCACGCTCGGCGGCTACGACATCAAGCGGCTGCGCGCCTCCACCGAGGCCATCGCCAAGGGCGTCGGCGTACGCGGCCTGATCAACATCCAGTTCGCGATGGCCGGCGACATCCTGTACGTGCTGGAGGCCAACCCGCGCGCCTCGCGCACCGTGCCCTTCACCTCGAAGGCCACCGCGGTACCGCTGGCCAAGGCCGCCGCGCGCATCTCGCTGGGCGCCACCGTCGCCGAGCTGCGCGCCGAGGGCATGCTGCCCAGGAACGGCGACGGCGGCACGCTGCCGCTGGACTCGCCGATCTCCGTCAAGGAGGCCGTGATGCCCTGGTCGCGCTTCCGCGACGCCGCGGGGCACGGCGTGGACACCGTGCTGGGCCCGGAGATGCGCTCCACCGGCGAGGTCATGGGCATCGACTCGGTCTTCGGCACGGCGTACGCCAAGTCGCAGGCCGGCGCGTACGGCGCGCTGCCCACCAAGGGCCGCGCGTTCGTCTCCGTCGCCAACCGCGACAAGCGCTCGATGATCTTCCCGGCGCGGGAACTGGTCGCCCACGGCTTCGAGCTGCTCGCCACCTCCGGCACCGCCGAGGTGCTGCGCCGCAACGGCATCAACGCCACCGTGGTGCGCAAGAAGAGCGAAGGCGAGGGCCCCAACGGGGAGAAGACCATCGTCCAGCTCATCCACGACGGCGAGGTCGACCTCATCGTCAACACGCCCTACGGCACCGGCGGCCGCCTGGACGGCTACGACATCCGCACCGCGGCCGTCGCCCGCGCCGTCCCGTGCCTGACCACGGTCCAGGCGCTGGCCGCCGCCGTCCAGGGCATCGAGGCGCTGTCCCGCGGTGACGTGGGCGTGCGCTCCCTCCAGGAACACGCGCGGCAGCTGACCGCGGCCCGCGAGGAGTAGGGCCACCGGAGGGGGACACCGGCCGCGGTGTCCCCCTCTTCATGAGCCCCGTCCCCCGGACCGCTCATGAGCCCGTCCCGTCCTGGACCGTTCACGAGCCCCGTCCACTCCGGACGACCGCTCCTGAGCCCCGTCTCCTCCGACCTCCTCGACCCGCGGAAGGCCCCGCCCGCTCGTGTACTCCCTCTTCTTCAAACTCATCTTCCAGCGCATGGACCCCGAGAAGGCCCACCACCTGGCCTTCCGCTGGATCCGGCTGGCCGCGCGCGTCCCGGTGCTGCGCACCTTCGCCGCGGCCGTCCTGGCCCCCGCTACAAGGAGCTGCGCACCGAGGCCCTGGGCCGCCGGATGCACGGCCCCTTCAGGCTGGCCGCCGGCTTCGACAAGAACGCCGTCGCGATCGACGGCATGGCCATGCTGGGCTTCGACCACGTCGAGATCGGCACGGTCACCGCCGAGCCGCAGCCGGGCAACCCCAAGAAGCGCCTGTTCCGCCTCGTACCGGACCGCGCGCTCATCAACCGCATGGGCTTCAACAACGACGGTTCGGCGGCCGTGGCGGCCCGTCTGGCGGCCCGCAACCCGGTCTTCCGCACGACGCTGGGCGTCAACATCGGCAAGACCAAGGTCGTCCCGGAGGACGCGGCGATCGCCGACTACGTGACCTCCACGGAGCGCCTCGCCGGCCACGCCGACTACCTGGTCGTCAACGTCTCCTCACCGAACACCCCCGGCCTGCGCGACCTCCAGGCCGTCGACCACCTGCGGCCGCTGCTCGCCGCGGTCCGCGAGGCGGCCGACCGCACCGTCACCGGGCGCCGCGTCCCGCTGCTGGTCAAGATCGCCCCGGACCTCGCCGACGAGGACGTGGACGCGGTCGCCGACCTCGCGGTGGAACTGGGCCTGGACGGCATCATCGCCACCAACACCACCATCGCCCGCGAGAGTCTCGGCCTGGCCTCCGACCCGGCCCTGGTCCAGGAGACCGGCGGCCTGTCCGGCGCCCCGGTCAAGGCGCGCTCCCTGGAGGTGCTGCGCCGCCTGTACGCCCGCGTCGGCGACCGCGTCACCCTGGTCGGCGTCGGCGGCGTCGAGAACGCCGAGGACGCTTGGCAGCGCATCCTCGCCGGTGCCACGCTCGTACAGGGCTACAGCGCCTTCATCTACGAGGGCCCGTTCTACGCCCGCGCGATCCACAAGGGCCTGGCCGCCCGCCTGCGCAACAGCCCGTACGCCACCCTCGCCGACGCCGTCGGCGCCGAGCACAAGAAGGTGACCTCCTCGTGAGCCCCGTACCCTTCGGCGCCCGTCTGCGGGCCGCCATGGACGCACGCGGCCCGCTCTGCGTCGGCATCGACCCGCACGCCTCCCTGCTGGCCGACTGGGGCCTGAGCGACGACGTGGCGGGCCTGGCGGCCTTCTCGCGGACTGTCGTCGAGGCGCTGGCCGACCGCGTCGCCGTCCTCAAGCCGCAGTCCGCCTTCTTCGAGCGCTTCGGGTCGCGCGGCATCGCCGTCCTGGAGGAGACCGTCGCGGCGGCCCGGCAGGCCGGTGCCCTCGTGCTGATGGACGCCAAGCGCGGTGACATCGGTTCCACCATGGCCGCGTACGCCGCCACCTACCTGGATCCGGCCTCCCCGCTGTTCTCCGACGCCGTCACGGTCAGCCCGTACCTGGGCTACGGGTCGCTGCGCCCGGCCGTCGAGCTGGCCCGGGAGAACGGCTGCGGCCTGTTCGCCCTCGCGCTGACCTCGAACCCCGAGGGGCAGGAGGTGCAGCACGCCGTACGGGCCGACGGCCGTACCGTCGCCGCGACCGTACTGGGCCACCTGAAGGCGGAGAACGCCGATGCCGCCGCCCGGGGGAGCTGGGCTCGTACGGGGCCGTCGTCGGCGCCACGCTCGGCGACCTGTCCTCGTACGACCTGGCGACCGGCGGGCCGCTGCTCGCGCCCGGCATCGGCGCGCAGGGCGCGACTCCGGCGGACCTCCCGCGGGTCTTCGGGGCGGCGGTCCGCAATGTCGTGCCGAGCGTCAGCCGGGGGTGCTGCGGCACGGTCCGGACGTCGCGGCACTTCGCGCGGCCGCCCTCGGATGCGCCGACGAAGTACGCGCAGCGGTCGACGAGGTGCGTACAGCGGTCGAACGGCAGGGACTTTAGTCCCGATATGTCCTGGTCAGCAGAGTCTGACCAGGACTTTTCGTCTGTTCTCGCTGACTCCGAGCGCCTTGGCCGCTAGTCTCCGACGAGAGCAGTGCACGTAAGCGCGTTGCTCGTTGCTCCGCAGATGCGGGGCGACTAGGTTCCACACCGGTCCTTATCCGACAGTTCGACATCCGAGGTGACGTAGGCGTGGCTCTTCCGCCCCTTACCCCTGAACAGCGCGCAGCCGCGCTCGAGAAGGCCGCCGCGGCTCGCCGGGAGCGCGCCGAGGTCAAGAATCGGCTCAAAAACTCCGGCGCTTCCCTCCATGACGTCATCAAGCAGGGCCAGGAGAACGACGTCATCGGCAAGATGAAGGTCTCCGCCCTCCTGGAGTCCATGCCCGGCGTGGGCAAGGTCCGCGCCAAGCAGATCATGGAGCGGCTCGGCATTTCCGAGAGCCGCCGGGTCCGCGGTCTGGGCACCAACCAGATCGCTGCCCTGGAGCGGGAATTCGGCAGCAAGGCCGGCTGAGTTTTCTGGCACCGCCGGGGAACTGGAATAATCGCCGCATGGCTGCAACACCCCGGGGCTCATCCCCCGCATCCCCGGACTCCCGTCCGCGGCTGACCGTGCTCTCCGGCCCCTCCGGGGTCGGGAAGAGCACGGTCGTCGCCCATATGCGCAAGGTCCACCCCGAGGTCTGGCTCTCGGTGTCGGCCACCACCCGCAAGCCGCGCCCCGGGGAGCGGCACGGCGTCCAGTACTTCTTCGTGGACGACGAGGAATTCGACAAGCTCGTCGCCAACGGCGAACTGCTGGAGTGGGCCGAATTCGCGGGCAACCGCTACGGCACGCCGCGCAAGGCCGTCCAGGACCGCCTGGAGGCCGGCGAGCCCGTCCTGCTGGAGATCGACCTCCAGGGCGCGCGGCAGGTCCGCGAGTCCATGACGGAGGCCCAGCTGGTCTTCCTGGCTCCGCCGAGCTGGGAGGAACTGGTCCGCCGGCTCACCGGCCGGGGTACGGAGGCGCCCGAGGTCATCGAGCGCCGCCTGACGGCCGCCAAGGTCGAGCTCGCGGCCGAGACCGAGTTCGACGTCACCCTGGTCAACACCTCCGTCGAGGCCGTCAGCCGCGAGCTGCTAGCCTTGATGAAGGTTCTTTGATCTTTACACCGGTTTTCACCCCCTTCGGAAGGCAGAGAGTGTCCTCTTCCATCACCGCGCCCGAGGGCATCATCAACCCGCCGATTGATGAGCTTCTCGAGGCAACCGACTCGAAGTACAGCCTCGTGATCTACGCCGCCAAGCGCGCCCGTCAGATCAACGCGTACTACTCGCAGCTCGGCGAGGGCCTGCTGGAGTACGTCGGCCCGCTGGTCGACACCCACGTCCATGAGAAGCCCCTGTCCATCGCGCTCCGTGAGATCAACGCGGGCCTGCTGACCTCCGAGGCCGTCGAGGGCCCGGCTCAGTGAGCAGTACGGCGTCGAGCGGTACGGCGTCCTGAGGATTCCGCCCCGATGCCTTCACCAAGGGCCCGGCAGCGCCGCTGCCGGGCCCTTGGTGTGTCATGGGAGAGATGACCAACCGGGTCCGCACCCCACGGGGACGGAACCCACGGCGTGGGGAGAGAACGCGATGGACAAGCCGACACAGCCGCGGCCGGCCGCCGGACCGGTGCACGCGACGGGCGTGGCGGACGGGACCGGCGCGGTGGACGGGAGCGGCCCGGACCGCCGCCCCAAGGTCGTCCTGGGGGTCAGCGGCGGCATCGCCGCGTACAAGGCGTGCGAGCTGCTGCGCCGGCTCACCGAGTCCGGGCACGACGTCCGGGTCGTGCCGACCGCGGCCTCCCTGCACTTCGTCGGCGAGGCCACGTGGGCCGCGCTCTCCGGCAACCCGGCCTCCACCGAGGTCTGGGAGTCGGTCCACGAGGTGCCGCACGTCCGTATCGGCCAGTCCGCCGACCTGGTCGTGGTGGCCCCCTGTACGGCCGACATGCTGGCCAAGGCCGCCCACGGCCTGGCCGATGACCTGCTGACCAACACCCTCCTCACCGCGCGCTGTCCGGTGATCTTCGCCCCGGCGATGCACACCGAGATGTGGGAGCACCCGGCCACCCAGGAGAACGTCGCCACACTGCGCCGCCGCGGCGCGGTCGTCATCGAGCCCGCCGTCGGCCGCCTGACCGGCGTGGACACCGGCAAGGGCCGCTTCCCGGACCCCGCCGAGATCTTCGAGACGTGCCGCCGCGTCCTGGCCCGCGGTCCGCTCGGTCTCACCCAGGACCTCGCCGGCCGGCACGTCGTCGTCAGCGCCGGCGGCACCCGCGAGCCCCTGGACCCGGTCCGCTTCCTGGGCAACCGTTCCTCCGGCAAGCAGGGGTACGCGCTCGCCCGTACCGCCGTGGCCCGCGGCGCCCGCGTCACCCTCGTCGCCGGCAACAGCGAGCTGCCCGACCCGGCCGGGGTGGACGTCGTGCACATCGGTACGGCCGTCCAGCTCCGCGAGGCCGTACTGAAGGCCGTGGCGGACGCCGACGCGGTGGTCATGGCGGCCGCCGTGGCCGACTTCCGCCCCGCCGCGTACGCCACCGGCAAGATCAAGAAGCAGGACGGCCAGGAGCCCGAGCCGGTGGCCCTCGTCCGCAATCCGGACATCCTCGCCGAGATCTCCGCGGACCGTCCCCGTCCCGGCCAGGTGGTGGTCGGCTTCGCCGCCGAGACCGACGACGTCCTCGCCAACGGCCGGGCCAAACTCGCCCGAAAGGGGTGCGACCTGCTGGTCGTCAACGAGGTCGGCGACCACAAGGCGTTCGGATCGGCCGCGAACGAGGCGGTGATCCTGGCCGCCGACGGCGCCGAGACCCCCGTACCGTACGGCCCGAAGGAAGCCCTCTCGGACCGGATCTGGGACCTCGTGGTCCCCCGCCTGACCGCCTCGTAGCCCCCTCCTTCCCCGCCTATTCCGTGATCGGCGACCCTCTTCCGGGCCGCTGTCGGAACGAGAACTTCCTCTTTCCGGCGAGGTGTCCCAGGTCACGGTGGGTCCAGAAATCGAGACTACGTGCCCGAACGCGGCTCATGACCGATAAACTGGCCCCGGATCGCGCCGAGCGCAGCTCTCGGCCTTTCCACCAATGATCAGCCAGCAGCCGCTGCAACCCCAGGGAGCGATGTGTCCCGCCGCCTGTTCACCTCGGAGTCCGTCACCGAGGGTCACCCCGACAAGATCGCTGACCAGATCAGCGACACCATTCTCGACGCCCTCCTGAAGGAGGACCCGACCTCCCGGGTCGCCGTCGAGACGTTGATCACCACCGGCCTGGTCCACGTGGCCGGCGAGGTGACGACGAAGGCGTACGCCGACATCCCCAACCTCGTGCGCAACAAGGTTCTGGAGATCGGCTACGACTCGTCGAAGAAGGGCTTCGACGGCGCCTCCTGTGGCGTCTCCGTCTCGATCGGCGCACAGTCCCCCGACATCGCCCAGGGCGTCGACACCGCTTACGAGAAGCGTGTCGAGGGCGACGAGGACGAGCTGGACAAGCAGGGCGCGGGCGACCAGGGCCTGATGTTCGGCTACGCCTGCGACGAGACCCCGGAGCTGATGCCGCTCCCGATCAACCTCGCGCACCGCCTCTCCAAGCGCCTGTCCGAGGTCCGCAAGAACGGGACCATCCCGTACCTGCGCCCCGACGGCAAGACCCAGGTCACCATCGAGTACGACGGCCACAAGGCCGTCCGCCTCGACACCGTCGTCGTCTCCTCCCAGCACGCCTCGGACATCGACCTCGACTCGCTGCTCGCCCCCGACATCCGCGAATTCGTCGTCGAGCACGTCCTCAACCAGCTCGTCGAGGACGGCATCAAGCTGGACACCGACGGCTACCGCCTGCTGGTCAACCCCACCGGCCGCTTCGAGATCGGCGGCCCGATGGGCGACGCCGGCCTGACCGGCCGCAAGATCATCATCGACACGTACGGCGGCATGTCCCGCCACGGCGGCGGCGCCTTCTCCGGCAAGGACCCGTCCAAGGTCGACCGCTCGGCCGCCTACGCCATGCGCTGGGTCGCCAAGAACGTCGTAGCGGCCGGGCTGGCCGCCCGCTGCGAGGTCCAGGTCGCCTACGCCATCGGCAAGGCCGAGCCGGTGGGCCTGTTCGTCGAGACCTTCGGCACCGCCACCGTCGACGTCGACAAGATCGAGAACGCCATCGCCGAGGTCTTCGACCTCCGCCCGGCCGCCATCATCCGCGACCTCGACCTGCTCCGCCCGATCTACGCCCAGACCGCCGCCTACGGCCACTTCGGCCGCGAACTGGACGAGTTCACGTGGGAGCGCACGGACCGCGTGGAGGCGCTGCGGGGGGCTGTGGGGCTGTAAGGCTTCGCACTCAAGACCCCGGCTCCGGCCCGCTTCGGCGGGTCGGAGCCGGGGTTTTCGCTTGGTTCGGACGGGTTCTCGGTCGCTTGAAGCTGCCGTGCGCCGTCAGCGCAGGGAGATTCCCAGCAGGACGCCTGCCGAGGTGAGGAGCAAGAACAGGCCGATCCAGATCATGGCGCGACGGATGCACCGGTATTTAACGGTGACAAGCACGGACAGGACCGCGAACTGGCTCACATCCCGGTCTCTGAGGTCCGTCTGCTGCATCCTGGCTTTCAGCTGACGTACAGGAGTACCGGCAGCTGCGTCGCCGAAGTAGTGGGTACGGTCCCCGTGACTGGCTCCTGTGCGCGGGACGATGGCAAGCCCCAACAGCAGGAATGACGGCACGACAGCCGTGCAGCCGGCCCAGAACAGCGCTTGGGCGATCGGGGCATAGGCCAGAGGCTTCACTCCGCCGGCACCGACGGCACCGACCAGCGCGGTCAGCGCCATGCCGAAGATGGTCAGTGCGACGTTGGCCTTGTGGTCCGCTTTCAGCATTTCCTCGCGTGTTTCGGACAGGAGGATCCGGGCGAGACGCGCCCCGCTGTCCGGCCTCTCGTCTCCGGTATGGCCGTGCACACCGTTCCCCTTCCTGTGAGCGTTCGGAATCGGACTGCGAGCAAGGCGTGAGGACCGGCTGCGGTCGGAGCGACTGTCGTGAGCCCGGGGGCAGCTTCACACCGTGGAGGCGCGTCGCATCTCGTCCTCCAGGGTGTTCACTGCTTGACTGACCCGGATGTGCATCGCGGCCACATGTTCGCGGCGATCGGCGTCGATCTCGGCCTTGCGCCGTTTCACCCGGTCTTCGCATTCCGCATGCACGATCTCGGCGTCCGCCATGGCTTGTCGCTCGACTGTCCGCACGGCTTCCTCGTGAACCCGTACCGCGCTGTTGCTCCGGGCGGCGAGCAGACGATCGTAACTGTTCTCACTGCCCGCCAGTTTCGCGAGAACCGGCAGCACGTCGACGAGGACGAACAGCAGCCGTACCACCCAGACACCTGTCAGCAGGGTGGCGTTCTTGCCGGCCAGTTCTTCCAGTGCCTGCATCCGTTCCAAGATGCCGATACCGCGTTGCTTCGCACGCTCCTCTGCGACACGTTTGGCGATCTCCTGGTCCCGGGCTTTGAGAAATGCGTCCCGAGAACCGGCCAGCCTGCTCCCACCGTCCCTGATGCGCTCGTTCATCTCGGCCAGCCGTCGTTCGTTGGCGGCGGTGTGATGAGTGCGCCGGTAGTCCTTGGCCTTCTCACGCAGCCTCAGACATTCCGACGTCCGCTGAAGGAGCCCGGAGCGCACGTCCCGGACCAGCTGCTCGCACTCACCCCGTACTTGGGCATCGAGAACCTCCAACCGGTTGCTGTCCCGGTCGACCTGTTGCTGGAGCGCGGCCGCGTCCTTGCGAAGTGTGCTGAGTGCGTCGTACCCACTCGCAGGAGAAGCATCGAATGAGAGCAGATGGTCCGCGCAGTCCGTCGGCCGGTCGCTCGTCGGCTGTGACGGATCGGTGTTGCAGCGCAGAAGATTGCTGCGCAAACGGTCCACCACTGCGTGCCGCTGGTCTCGTACATGCTCTTCCACGGCGGTTTGAAACACGCGTAGAACGAGCGGCTCAGCGACCACGATTCCCAAGAAGAAGGCGATGAGAAGTCGCAACAGCAGGGGAGCCGCACGCCGCTTGAGATTCGGCTGAGGGGCGATCAGCCACCGGTCCAAGTTAAGTACGAACAGCATCCACAGTGCCGCAGGGAACAGCGACAGAAAGGTGTTTTCGCCGACTGCCTCGTTCGCGAAGTTCCACATCGAGAAGGCTGCGACGATGGAGGTCCCCAGTACGACACCCCCGAGCGCCGTGTACTTGCTGCGCTCGTGCCAGACCCAGGACAGCAGATCCTCGTCCACGCCGGTCAGTGATCGCAGCCGACGAGCCGGGGACATACGGTCGTGCGACCGGTGGGGTTCGGCCCGGCCGATCCCGTCCGGGGGTTCGGAGAAGTCAGTCAAGATCGTCCTCGTCCTTGATGAAGCCGCGGCGATCGTCGTGTGTGCCGTCACCGACGGCCCGCGGGGAAATGCCGGACGAGGGAGGGCACCCGCGGCCTGGGACCGTTTTTCCGGTTCCCTGTTGCCAAGGTTCAACAGTTGCTGGAGCAGCTCGTGGTCGACGTAGCCGGATTCCCGTGACTGGTTCAGCACGGCGAGTATCAGGGACCGGCGCATTTCCCGTTCGGCCGATTCGCGCTCGTGAGCGCGTTGTTTGTCATCCGCCGTGGCCTGCCTGACGTGCGCCTTGTCGTCCGCTGCCACTTGGTGGACGCGCGAGGCAATGGCGTGTGGGTTGATGTCGTTCCGGGCCACGCCGAACGCATCCGCAAAATGACTGCCTTGAGAGAGCAGCTCCGCGATGCGGTGTACGTCATCCGTTTCGAAATCCCGTTGGCCCCGCACGAGTTCCTGCATTCTGCGCTCGTCCCGTACTTCCTGCTCCCAGGTACGGAGGTCATCCGGTGTGAGCACCTCGATTCCGACGAACTCCACGCTCATTCCGATGATGCGAGGGGGGATGATGGTGGTGTAGGCGGCCATCCTGCGAGTCACCTGCTCACGCACCGCGTTGACTTCCTCGATACGGTGCGCAGCGCTCGCACGGGCCAGCTCGTTGTCGCCGGCAAGGTACGCGCGCAGTGGCACCGCCGCGTCGATGACGCCTTGCCGGGCGACGGTGGCGGCGTCCGTCACCTGGCAGGTGAAGGACGCTCTGACGGTGAAGGAGTCCGCCTCGCTCACCGAGGGGATGGTTCGTTCGGCCTCCACCAGCCTGGCACGAGTGTCGACCAGACTGACGGAAGTGGCATCGACCGCGTCCAGATGCGTGGGGTCGAATGAGATTCCTTCCGGGTAAACGCTGTACCGGCCGCTGACCTGGAATACGTACACCGCTCCGGGCGGGAGCTGGGGGACATCGACGCGTCGTCGTCGCCGGGAGAAGAATCCGCGCTGGACGGGATTCAGAATCTGTTCTGTCACAACGGGAAATGTCACTTCGTCAGCCTCCTGGAGTGACCGGCATGAGGGCATGAGGCATCATGCGGAATCGGTGGAGCCGAGCAACAGGCGAGCCAACTGCTGGATGCCCGGCAGGGCGTACTGGGGATGGTGCAGAGCGGCCGGCAGATCGTGGAGCAAGGCGGCTCGCTGTCGGCTGTTCATGTGGGATTGCATCGCTTCGCCGAGAAGTCGCACCGTGCGGGAAGCCGTTTCTTCCTTCCGTAGGGCGACCAATGTCCGGCACAGTTCAGCAACGGCAGCCGCCCGGAATGGGCTGTGCAGTACCGTTGCCCACAGTGAGCCGAACTGATCCGTGACACCCGTGTCGTTGCGCAGCAGAAACGCGGCGAGAGGCTCATCGGAATTCAATCGCCTGGCTCCCAGCACCTGGACGATGATGGAGAAGACAGTGAGCCGGCCTCTGCCTCGCGGTGTGCACCGAGCTTGCGTACGGAGATATCGCAGGACGAGTCGCGCCCGCTCCGGTTCCCGCTCAGTGGTGGCCAGGAGCAGTACCAGTGAGCGCCGGGCCGCGCTCGCGACGCGCTCGCCGCGTGAGGCGAGCAGCCACAGCCAATTGAGGGTGTCGAGCCGATAGATCGTTCCGAGTTCGCCTGCGAATGCCATGGCTGCGGTGATGGCACGCTGCTGTCCATGTCCCTCTGTCCAGCTCGATGCCAAGCTCAGAGCTTGCCGCGCGAGCTGTTCGTCGGCGCACATGAACTGCAGGGCCAAGGCCGCTGTGACGCGCTGGCTGCTGAGGCCGTCCGCCCACACCTCCAACAGCTTCTCTTCCACCTCGGCGAGCGCATGACGAGCAAGAAGAGCCACACCACGCGCCACCTCTTGGCGGACGGCCAGGCTGCCTTCCAGACTGAGTTGCTCCAGCCACTGACGTAACGGGTACCAGAGTTCGTACCCGTACAGGCCGTGCAGCTCGCTGATCACGAGGTCACGGACGCGCGGAGAGGTGAAGACGACGTGTCGTTCGCTACGGCAGTAATCCGCGCTGCCGTCAACGCACTGCACTGCTTCGGCAATGCCCACGGCGCGCTTGTTCCACCGGACACGCGCCTGATCGATCCTTGTGGTCGGCTGGCGTGGGGCTTCTTCCTCTGCCGGAAAATCGCCGGACGGCTTCTCGGCGTTTTGGACACACTTTTCGAGAGAGACCAGGAGTTCCTCGAAGGTCCGTTCCGGAAGCCCGTTGGCGAAGGCGAGGGCCGCCACCGGCAACAGGTCCTCAAGAGTGGGAGCGTTTCCGAACCATCTCTCCACCGTTTCTTTCGCGCTGTCGCGCAAGGCGTCCAGCGCCGCTTCCGGGCCTTCGCCGAGCTTCTCCGCCACCGCCACGACGTCGGCGGGCCGCCGGAGCTCGCTCACGCGTGTTCGAAGCTCGGTCATCCCCGATGTCGGTGCGTCGGGGGAGCCCAGGTCTTCGACGCAGTGGTCGAAGAGACGGAGCGATTCCGGCGCGCGCCAGGTGACCGCAAAATCTTTGAACGCCAGACGATGTCGTGTGGCCGGCGAGGACGTGATCACCAAGAAGGATCGCTTCCGCCGCAGCTCGGCACGTAGCGCCTTGATCTCGTATTCTTGTACGGCATCCGTTCCGGTTTCGCCCAGGTAGTCGAGGATGACGTAGCCAGCGTCCTTTCTCAGCTGGCCTGGTGATGCCAATTGCGCGAGGGAGTTGATCGGAGAGAGGCTGCGCAACCCACACTGTGCGCCCAGCAGATCGCGGAGCAGGGAGAAGGCTGCTGCACGTCGCCCACACCCCTCTTCACCGACTACGACCAGTAGGTGTTGTGTCTGCAGTTTCCCGGCCGCGGTGTCGTAATCGTCAGGGTGCAGGAAGTTGCGCAATACCAGGTCGATCTCTTCTGGCTCCACCAATCCGGGAATGTGTCCTGGAGTGGCGGGGGACCCGAAGCCGAAAGTCGCATCGGCGGCGTTCACCTGGCTGTAGAAGTAGTTGTTGACGCGCTGCCCCAGCGCGTTGTCGAGATCGCGGTAACCCTGTTCGTCCTGCTCCCGTTCCAGGTCGGCGCGCTGTGCTGCTTCCCGCTTGCCGGGGGTGTCCGTCTGGCCGGGCTCGACGGTGTCCGATTCGGCTGCCGGCCTCTCCTGCGCCGAATGGTCAGGTGCCGGCCGTTCGTCCGCGTTCGCTTCCGCGATGGAGGGAGTGCCAACCTCCGGCTCAGCCACGTGGTCCACCGAACCCGAACACGCTGCCGGGTGCGTTCACCGTGTCGTTGAAGTTGTTCTGATTGACATGGTGGCCATGGACAGCCGGAGGAACGTGGTGGCTCCTTGTGGCCTCGCCGTCAGGCTTGCCTGTCGGTGGTGCTTCCTGCGTGTTGTGTGACGGTTGCGAGGCTCCTGCGTGGTTGCCGTCCTGGCGGCTCATCTCCGGCCGTTGTGTGCTGTGAGGCGCGGGCTCGTTGCCTTCCAGGAGCGGCCCACCGTCACCGCCGAGGTCCAAACGGTGGACGTCGTCTCCGGGAACCCACAACCAGGCCACGGATCGATATTCCTTTTCGTGGATCTTCACGGGCCGGAAAGCATCAGGGGAAAGCGTGGTGTGGCCGCCGACGACGGTGGTGTTGTACACCTGGTCGGACAGGGCCAGCACGAGGTCGGCCTTGTCGGTGGCCCGCAGAGCGCGGTACAAGGCGGTACAAGCCAGCAGACGGGAGGTGACCACTACGGTGCTCCCGGCATACCCGTTGTCCGCGACCTCCACAGGGCCGTGGTGGACGGAGGCCCGCAGTCGCAGCCAAGCCTCGCTGACGCGAACCCGGTTGTACTGGTGAAGTCCTGAAGCGATGTGCCGCATGTAGTCGTCGATGACGCGTGGCTCCGCGCGCCCGTCCATGGGCAGGACGGCCAGCTGTTCGTCTCCCTTGGCCTGGAAATGCCAGTGCGAGCGATCCAGCCCGGCGTTGTGAGCCGCCTGTTCGAGCAGCCGCGGCAGGTCGTGCTGGATCTCCGATTGCCGACGGTCGTTGTTGCCTCCGTAGGCCTGTACGTCCAGGGCGAGGCATGTGCTGAAGCGGTAACCGGTCCGTCCGGACACGTGTCAATTCCTCTCATCCTCGGCGTCGCGCGGATGTTCCGGCGAAGCGCTGACGGCGAGATTAGGAGGAACGCGGGCAGGCGATTCCGTATCAGTACGGGTTCTCGGCACTAATTTTTGCGAACGCGCGTAGTCGCGGGATGTCACTGATCGTAATTTTGCGGTACCTGCGTTCCACCAGGCCCATCTGGGCCAGGGCGGCGAGCGCCTTCTCCGCTGTGGGCAGCGCAACGGCGGCGAGTGAGGCAAGTTCCGCCTGGGTGAGCGTCACCCCGAGATCGCTGCGCCGGACGTCACCCTGTGACGCGCATCCGTACGTCTGAGCTGTTTCCACGAGAACCCGGGCCAGCCGGACCGGGGACTCGTAGGCCCGGAAGTCCAGCCGGCGCCGGTTCGCCCAACGCAGTCGAGAGCTGAGCATCCCCAGCAGCGCCACCATCGATGTCTGGTGCTGCGACAAATGTGCAGTCAGGGATTTCAAGTGGATGATGCGGGCCGATACGTCACCACAGGCAATCACAGAGCCGGAACGCGGTCGGTTCTCAAAGGCAGCCATCTCTCCCACCAGGTCCCCGGCGACGCGGACGGCGAGGAGCATCGTGTAGCCGTCCTCCGAGTGTGATTCCACCTTGACCACGCCTCGGGTGATCAACAGAACGTGTCTGCCGTCGTCGCCTTGTCTCAGAAGGGTGCGGTGGGCCGGATATTGCATGACCGTTCCCAGACGCAGAAGGTCTCTCTGGGAGTCTTCCGGCAGTCGGCCGAGCAGGGTTGCCTCCGGCCAGTGTTGCTCTGTAAGGCCGTAGTCGTCCGCCGGTGGCGTGTTCTTGCGTCGGTGCGCTGAGTTTCCGGGATGCACGGATACATGGTGCCGCGAGCCGGTGGCGCGTGACAGGTTGCGTAACGGGGGCGGGAACGTGCTGGGCAGGGCAGCTTCGGCCCGGGGCGGCCGGGGGCGAGGTGAGGATCAGGTGCGGGCCTTCGCGCGGGTGAGCGCTGTCAGTCCCGTCTGCTAAGACTGATGCTGTGAGCAGGGAAGACGACGGGCCGGGTGTGGAGCCGGAGCAGCTTGCGTTGATTCGGGAGGCGGTGCGGGGGACGAAGGCGGCGCGGGCGAAGCCGCGGACGTGGCGGGGGGCCGAGCTGGCGGAGCGGTTGCCGGTGGCGCGGGTGCTGGTGGACAAGGGGCTGGTGCATCTCGACCGGTATTTCGACTACGCGGTGCCGGCGGCGATGGACGAGGAGGCGCAGCCCGGGGTGCGGGTGCGGGTGCGGTTCGGGGCCGGGGAGAAGGGGGCCGGCGGGAAGGGGGGAAGCTGGTCAGCGGGTTCGTGGTGGAGCGGGTGGCGGAGAGTGAGTACCGGGGGTGCTCGCGCCGATCGCGCAGGTGCTGTCGCCGGAGCGGGTGCTGACGCCGGAGTTGCTGGGGCTGTGCCGGGCCGTCGCCGACCGGTATGCGGGGACGCTCGCGGACGTGGTGCAGCTGGCGGTGCCGCCGCGGCGGGCGCGGGTGGAGGGGCGGGGGAGCGGGGAGCTGCTGCCGGTCGACGCGCCTCCGGAGGCGGGGAGTTGGAGCAGGTATCCGGCGGGTCCCGGGTTCTTGGCGGCGTTGGGGCGGGGGGACACGCCGCGTGCCGTGTGGACGGCGTTGCCGGGGCCGCACTGGCCGCAGGAGCTGGCGCGGGCGATGGCCGCGACGCTGGCCTCGGGGCGTGGGGCGCTGGCCGTGCTGCCGGACGGGCGGGCCGCGGCGCGGGTGGATGCGGCGCTGGGGGAGCTGATCGGGGAGGGGCGGCATGTGGTGCTGAGTGCCGATGCCGGGCCCGAGGAGCGGTACCGCCGGTGGCTGGCGGTGAGCCGGGGCGCGGTGCGGGCGGTGGTCGGGACGCGGGCGGCGATGTTCGCGCCGGTGCGGGATGTCGGGTTGGTCGCCATTTGGGATGACGGGGACGGTAGTCACAGTGATCCGCACGCGCCGCAGCCGCATGCGCGGGAAGTGCTGTTGCAGCGGTCGGTGACGGAGCGGGCGGGCTTCCTGCTGGGCGGCCTGAGCTGCACGGTCGAGGCGGCGCAGCTGGTGGAGACGGGCTGGGCGCGGCCGCTGACGGCCGAGCGGGAGCAGGTGCGGGCCGCGGCGCCGCTGGTCCGTACGGTCGGTGACGCCGACGAGGCGCGGGACGCGGCGGCGCGGGCCGCGCGGCTGCCGACGCTGGCGTGGCAGGTGGTGCGCGAAGGGCTGCAGCGCGGGCCGGTGCTGGTGCAGGTGCCGCGGCGGGGGTACGTACCGCGGCTGGCGTGCGAGCGGTGCCGGGAGCCCGCGCGCTGCCGGGCCTGCGCCGGGCCGCTGGAGGCGCGGGCCGCAGGTGAGCTGCGGTGCGGCTGGTGCGGGCGTGAGGAGGGGGACTGGCGCTGCGGGGAGTGCGGAGGTGTGCGGCTGCGCGCCCAGATCGTGGGGGCGCGGCGGACGGCGGAGGAGCTGGGGCGCGCGTTTCCGGCCGTGCCGGTGCGCACGTCGGGGCGCGACCATGTGCTGGACACGGTGCCCGGCGTCCCGTCCCTGGTGGTGAGCACGCCGGGCGCGGAGCCGGTCGCCGAGGGCGGTTACGCCGCCGCGTTGCTGCTGGACGGGTGGGCGCTGCTGAGCCGTCCCGACCTGCGGGCGGGCGAGGAGGCGCTGCGGCGCTGGCTCCAGGCCGCGGCGCTGGTCCGGGGCCATGCGGAGGGCGGCACGGTCGCGGTCATCGCGGAGGCGACGCTGCGCCCCGTACAGGCGCTGGTGCGCTGGGACCCGGCCGGGCACGCGGTGCGCGAGCTGGCGGAGCGGGCCGAGCTGGGCTTCCCGCCGGTGTCCCGGATGGCGTCGGTGACGGGCCGTCCCGAGGACGTGGCGGAGATGCTCGCGGCGGCCGGTCTGCCGGAGGGCGCCGAGGTGCTGGGCCCCGTACCGGTGCCGGTTCCCGAAGCGGGGCGACCGCGCCGGCCGGGGGACCCGCCGCCCGGGGAGGAATGGGAACGGGCGCTGGTACGGGTACGCCCCGGCCAGGGTGCCGCGCTGGCGGCGGCGTTGAAGACGGCGCAGGCGGCGCGGCTGGTCAAACGGGAGGGGGAGGCGGTGCGGGTGCGGATCGATCCGCCCGATCTCGGGTAGCCGGGCAAGGGTTCTGCTGGTGCTGGTGCTGGTGCTGGTGCTGGTGCTGGTGCTGGTGCGGCGGGTGCGGCTGGGGTGGGAGGCAAGGAGGGCCGCCCCGGGGGCGGGCCGGGGCGGTGGGCGCGGTCAGCCGTTGCGGGGGCCGGGGAAGACGCCGGGGCGCGCCTCTTCCCGCGCGGGGACGGAGGCCTGGCCCGGCAGCGTACGTGCGGCGGGGACGGCCGGTGCGCTCGGCATACCGGGGGAGACGGCCAGGCCGCGGGCCGCGGACGGCTCGGGCGTACGGACCGCCTCGCCGGTCTCCGGGCCGGGCTGGGAGGTGGAGCGACGGGCGCCGTAACGGCGGTGCACGGCCTGTTTGGTGACGCCCAGGGCGGAACCCACCGCGTCCCAGGAGAAGCCCAGCGAACGGTCGAAGTCCACCGCCGCCGTGACGAGGGTCTCGACGCTGTCGCGCAGTTCCTGGGCGAGACGTACGGTCGGGGCAGGGGCGCGCCCGTAGACGACGAAGCCGGCGGACGGGCCGGTGCGCCGCGGCCGGTAGACGTTGCCGAGCTGAGCTGTCAGGGTGCGCAGGGCGTCCACCTGCCGGCGGACCCGCTCGATGTCCCGTACCAGAAGGTGCAGGCTGGCGCGTGCCTGGGCGTCGTGGGTTGCGTGGTCGGCCATGAACAAGCCTCTCGAACCGGCGTTGAATGTGCAGAGAATCGTGACAAGAAGGTGAAAACGAGCGGGCCGCGAGGGCGGCCCGGTCGGTCAATGCTGCTTGACCAACGCGACAGACGCGGCTTCGGTCACGGTATGGGGGCGTACGGGTTCCAATGAGGGGCGCGCGTCTGTTCGCACGCCCCCCGAAGGTGTGGCCCATAGACTGGTGCGCCGTTCCGCAGCGTGTGAGAGGTAGTACGCCACCCATGAGGCTCGTCTTCGCCGGCACCCCCGAGGTCGCCGTACCCGCCCTGGATGCCCTGATCGCCTCGGACCGGCACGAGGTCGTCGCCGTCGTCACCCGGCCCGACGCCCCGGCCGGCCGCGGCCGGCGGCTGGTCGCCAGCCCGGTCGCCGAGCGCGCGGAGGAGGCCGGCATCGAGGTGCTCAAGCCCGCCAGACCGCGTGACGAGGACTTCCTCGCCCGGCTGCGGGAGATCGCGCCGGACTGCTGCCCGGTGGTGGCCTACGGGGCACTGCTGCCGAAGGTGGCCCTGGACGTCCCCACGCGCGGCTGGGTCAACCTGCACTTCTCGCTGCTCCCCGCATGGCGCGGCGCCGCCCCGGTGCAGCACGCGGTACTGGCGGGCGACGAGGTGACCGGCGCCTCCACCTTCCTCATCGAGGAAGGGCTGGACTCCGGGCCGGTGTTCGGGGTGGTGACGGAGGAGGTACGGGCGACCGACACCAGCGGCGACCTGCTGACCCGGCTGGCCCTCGCCGGGGCCGGGCTGCTCGCCGCCACCATGGACGGCATCGAGGACGGCACGCTCACGCCGGTGCCGCAGCCGGCCGACGGCGTCACCCTCGCGCCCAAACTGGAGGTCGAGGACGCGAAGGCGGACTGGACGGCGCCCGCGCTGCGCGTGGACCGGGTCGTGCGCGGGTGCGCGCCGCGCCCGGCGCGTGGACTGTCTTCCGGGGGAGCGGCTGAAGCTGATGACGGTCGGGCTGGTGACCGACCGTACGGACCTGGCCCCCGGCGAACTCGCCGTCACCAAGAAGGCGGTGTACGCCGGCACGGGCAGCCACGCGGTGGAACTGCTGTGGGTGCAGCCGCAGGGCAAGAAGCCGATGCGCGGCGCGGACTGGGCGCGCGGGGTGCGGATCGGTGAAGGGGAGCGGTTGGGGGAGTGAGGCGGGGAGTGGGCGGGGGTGAGGCGAGTATGTGAGCCGGGAGCGGGCCGGAGGCGGCGGCCCCGACCGGCACCGCCCCGTGGCGCGCACCGCCGTGCCACGTAGGCTGGGGGCGAACCTCGTCTCGTATCAGCGGAGCACATTTCTCGTGAGTGGTCAGTCGCGTCGTCCCAGCAAGCCCTACCGCCGGCCCAAGAAGGACCCGGTCCGGATACTCGCCTTCGAGGCGCTGCGGGCCGTCGACGAGCGGGACGCGTACGCCAACCTGGTGCTGCCCCCGATGCTGCGCAAGGCGCGCGAGAACGAGGACTTCGACGGGCGGGACGCGGCGCTGGCGACCGAGCTGGTGTACGGCACGCTGCGGCGGCAGGGCACCTACGACGCGATCATCACGCGCTGCGTGGACCGGCCGCTGCGGGAGGTGGACCCGCCGGTCCTGGACGTCCTGTCGCTCGGCGCGCACCAGCTGCTCGGTACGCGCATCCCGACGCACGCCGCGGTGAGCGCGACCGTCGAACTGGCTCGTGTGGTGCTGGGCGACGGGCGGGCCAAGTTCGTCAACGCCGTGCTGCGCAAGATCGCCGCGGACGACATGGACGGCTGGCTGGAGCGCGTCGCGCCCGAGTACGACGACGACCCCGAGGAGCACCTGGGGATCGTGCACGCGCACCCGCGCTGGGTCGTCTCGGCGCTCTGGGACGCGCTCGGCGGTGGCCGCGCCGGCATGGAGGACCTGCTGGAGGCCGACAACGAGCGGCCCGAGGTCACGCTGGTGGCCCGGCCGGGACGGTCCACCACCGAGGAACTCATCGAGGCCGTGGGCGAGGAGAGCGCCCTGCCGGGACGCTGGTCCCCGTATGCGGTACGGCTTGCCGAGGGCGGTGAGCCCGGCGCCCTGGACGCGGTGCGCGAGGGCCGGGCCGGTGTGCAGGACGAAGGCAGCCAGCTGGTCGCGGCGGCGCTGGCCAACGCGCCTGTCGAGGGCTCCGACCGCAGCTGGCTGGACGGCTGCGCGGGGCCGGGCGGCAAGGCGGCCCTGCTGGGCGCGCTCGCCGCGCAGCGCGGTGCCAAGCTGCTCGCTTCCGAGAAGCAGCCGCACCGCGCGCGCCTGGTGGCCCGTTCGCTGGCCGGCAACCCCGGCCCGTACGAGGTCATCGCGGCAGACGGCACCCGCCCGCCGTGGCGGCCCGGCTCCTTCGACCGGGTGCTGATGGACGTCCCGTGCACCGGTCTCGGCGCGCTGCGCCGCCGCCCCGAAGCGCGCTGGCGGCGCCGCCCGGAGGACCTGGACAGCTTCGCGCCGTTGCAGCGGGAGCTGCTGCGTCAGGCACTGGTGTCGGTACGGGTCGGCGGCGTCGTCGGCTACGCGACCTGCTCGCCCCACCCGGCCGAGACGCGCGCCGTGGTGGAGGACGTCCTCAAGGGGCGGGCCGGAGCGGACGTGACGGCGGAGTGGATCGACGCCCGCCCGCTGATCCCGGGCGTGCCCGCACTGGGCGACGGACCGGACGTGCAGCTGTGGCCGCACCTGCACGGTACGGACGCGATGTACCTGGCGCTGCTGCGGCGGACGGCGTGACGCCCGGGGTGTGCACCGCTGCCCGGGACCTGCACCGCTGCTGCCCCAGGACGCTTTGCCTGACGTGATCATGCCGGGATAAGCTGCCGGTGACAACGGGGATCACGGCCGCAGGGGTGTCGGACAGGCACCGGACAAAAACCTCGCGGAGACGTGAGTGGGGAGACGGCGAACAGGCCGGGGACGGAACGCTGGTCAAGCGCTCCTGAGGCTTGTCGGGCCCCACACCACCATGTGTACGGACAAGGCGCCGACCGCGCTTGTCCACGTACGCGTCGACGGGGATCACATACCGGCCGTCATCGGTCCGCCAGATGGACGGCCACTGCTGCCGGGGTCGTCATTCGGCCCTCGGAACGGGGAAAAAACTATGAAGAAGCGTCTGATCGGTACGGTCGCGGCCACCGCGGTGCTCGCGCCGGCCCTGATGTTCAGCGCCTCGGGGCAGGCGTTCGCCGCCACCAAGACGGTCACCTGGAAGAACAAGGGCAACGGCAAGTGCCTGGTCGCCCGGGGTTACTGGGTCGGCGTGGGTGACTGCGGGCCTGCCGCGAAGTGGAAGGAGACCAAACAGTCCGACGGAACCTTCGTGCTGAAGTCCGCCGACCACGGTTTCTGCCTCGACAGCAAGAAGGACGGCACCGTCCGCGCCAACCCCTGCAACGGCGGCAAGAACCAGAAGTGGCGCGAGCTCAAGGACTCCCTGGGCTGGCGTCTGCAGAACAAGGCCACCGGGCTCACCCTCGGCTCGAAGACCAGCTCCGGCTCGCCCGTCTACGCGGGATTCGACGGCGGTATCAAGCACCAGCGCTGGAGCTGAGCCCCGAAGGCGCCCGGCGCCCGGCGTTGGAGTCCGGCGCCCGGTAGGGACGTGACCCCCTGACATGGTGACGGGTCATTCATCGCGCATCGGCCGCCGGCCTTGCGTTCGCCCTGGGGCGGACGGAGGGCCGGCGGCTTGCTGCTGCGCGGCCCGGGTGAAGGCGGCGGGCTCGTTCCCGTACGCCCAGTGGCCCCCTCGGCACCGCCTCCGGCCGGCGGCCCGGCCCACCCGCTTAGGCGCGTCCGGGGCGGCAGGACATACTGGAGGTATGGCCTTGATCAACCCCAGCATCCTGTCCGCAGACTTCGCCCGGCTCGCCGAGGAGGCGAAGGCCGTCGAGGGCGCCGACTGGCTGCATGTCGATGTGATGGACAACCACTTCGTACCGAACCTGACGCTGGGCGCTCCGGTCGTCGAGGCGCTGAGCAAGGCGACGGACACCCCGCTCGACCTGCACCTGATGATCGAGGACCCGGACCGCTGGGCGCCGCAGTACATCGAGGCGGGCGCCGGTTCGGTCACCTTCCACGCGGAGGCGGCGGCCGCGCCCGTACGCCTGGCGCGGGAGATCCGGGCCAAGGGCGCGCGGGCCTCGATGGCGCTCAAGCCGGCCACGCCGATCGAGCCGTACGAGGGCCTGCTGCCCGAGCTGGACATGCTGCTGATCATGACCGTGGAGCCCGGTTTCGGCGGTCAGGCCTTCCTGGACATCATGCTGCCGAAGATCCGCCGGACCCGGGAGCTGATCTCCAAGCACGGACTGGAGCTGTGGCTCCAGGTGGACGGCGGGGTGTCGGCGTCCACGATCGAGCGGTGTGCCGAGGCCGGCGCGGACGTGTTCGTGGCGGGTTCGGCGGTCTACGGCGCGGACGACCCGGCGAAGGCGGTGCGCGAACTGCGCGCGCAGGCCGAGTCCGCGACGGCCGCGGCCGGCTGGGGCTGCGCCCACTGACACAGGGGCGCCCGCCGGACCGCGCGGGCGCCGGCGCCGCACGTGGTGTGCGGGGAGCGCGCACCGATCCCCGCACGCCGGTGTTTCTTGGTGTCGCCGCTACCGGGTGTTCACGACGGCCGGGCGGTGATGGTCCCCGACCACCTCGGGTTTCTGCAAGGATGAGCAAAGACTCGATCAGGTGCGCACAAGGGGAGAATCTCGTGGTTGCCAGCCGCCCGCAGTCCGCAATGGGCCCCGCCGAGCTGGTGCAGGCCGCGGCCATGGCCCGCCGCTTCTACCTGGAGGGCAAGTCCAAGATCCAGATCGCCGAGGAGTTCGGCGTCAGCCGCTTCAAGGTCGCCCGGGTGCTGGAGACGGCGCTGGAGCGTGACCTCGTACGGATCGAGATCCGGGTCCCGGCGGAGCTGGACGCCGAGCGTTCGGACGCGCTGCGGGCCCGCTACGGCCTGCGGCACGCGGTCGTGGTGGAGTCGCCCGCCGACGCCACCGACGACGCCCCCGACCCGGAGAACCTCGGCGAGGTCGCGGCCGACCTGCTCGGCGAACTGGTCACCGAGGGCGATGTGCTGGGCCTGGCCTGGGGCCGGTCCACCATCCACATGGCGGCCGCGCTGCACCGCCTCCCGCCGTGCACGGTCGTCCAGCTCACCGGCGTGTACGACGCGGGCACCGCGGACCGCGGCTCGGTCGAGGCGGTACGCCGGGCGGCCGACGTCTCCGGCGGCGAGGCGCACCCGATCTACGCGCCGATGCTGCTGCCCGACTCGGCGACGGCCGCCGCGCTGCGCGGCCAGACCGGCATCGCCCGCGCGTTCGAGTACTTCGACAAGGTCACCGTCGCCTGCGTCTCCATCGGCTCCTGGGCGCCGGGCATCTCGACCGTCTACGACATGCTCTCGGAGCAGGAGCGGGAGCACTACGCCTCGCTGGGCGCCGCCGCCGAGATGTCCGCGCACCTCTTCGACGCCGACGGCCGCCGTATCGGGCGGGACCTAGGCGAGCGGTGCATCACGGTCGAGGCGGACCGGCTGCGGCGCATCCCCGAGGTCGTGGCCATCGCGGGCGGCCGGCAGAAGGCGGCCGCGATCGGCGCGGTGCTGCGGTCCGGGCTGGTGACCAGCCTGGTCACGGACACGGCCGCCGCCGACCACCTGCTGCTGGAGACCGGGCCCGGCCCGCGTCCGGCGCTGGAGCGGGCGGATCCGGACGGGGCCTGAGCGGGCGGGTCCGGAGGCGGCCTGAGCGGGCGATCCGGACGGGGCTCGGGCCCTGGTGCGGAGGGTGGTCCGCTCCCGTGTCAGCCGCCGTCCGCCCGGTACCGGCCAGCTAAGTGATCTTGTACGGGGTGCGGGCGCGCACCCCGTGCCGGGCTGTGACAGCATCGGCGCATGGTGATCCGCTCCGCTCCCCGCGCGGCCGTCGGCGTACTCGCTGCGCTGCTGGCCTGCCTGCTGTTGTTGGTGTCCGGCTGCTCCGGAAGCGGCGGCGGACAGGGGAGCGCGAAGCCTACGCACGGGGCGCCCTCGGCGGGTGCCACGAACGCCACCACGCCGGACTGGGCCAAGGGCATGGCGACCGTACCGGCCGGCGAGCTGCCCGCACAGGCCCGCGACACGCTGCGGCTGATCGACGCGCGCGGCCCGTTCCCGTACCCGAAGGACGGCACGGTCTTCGGCAACCACGAGCGGCAGCTGCCCAAGCAGAAGCGCGGCTACTACCACGAGTACACGGTCCGCACCCCGGGGTCGAAGGACCGCGGCGCGCGGCGGATCGTCACCGGCGACAGCCACGAGACGTACTACACCGACGACCACTACCGGACCTTCAAGGCGGTGCTCCGATGACGACTCCCGTGCCCCGGCCGCTCGCGGCGGTGCTCGACGGCAGTACGCCCCCGGGGTCGTGCCCTGGCCGCACGACCGGCCCGCGCAGGAAGCGCTGGACGCGGCGCGCGCGGCCGGCTGGCACGGTGCGCTGCTCGACCTCGAAGGAGTCTCCGACAAGGCGGAGTTCATGGACCGCTGCGCGGGGGCCCTGCGGCTGCCGTCCTGGTTCGGCCGCAACTGGGACGCACTCGCGGACTGCCTCACCGACCTGTCGTGGTGCCCTGCCGACCGCGGCCGGGTGCTGGTGGTGTGCGGCTGGCAGCAGTACGCGTCCGCCGCGCCCGACGACTGGAGCTTCGCGGAGGAAGTCATCGCGGACGCGGTGGGTTTCTGGCGCGACACGGACACCGGGCTGGTCGTCGTGATGGCGCGGGGCCGGGAGCCGGGGGCACGGACGGCGTGACGTACGGGGGCGGGGAGCCCGGCGGGAGGGCGCGAACGCGCCTGGTGGCGGGCGTGGCGGCGTTGCTGACCGTCGCCGCCGGGCTCGGTGTCCGGGCCGGTGCGGCGCGCGTGGGGCTGGGTCCCGAGGTGGCCAAGTACGCGGGCGACGCGCTGTACACCGTGCTGATCCAGACGCTGGTGGTGCTGGCCGTGCCGCGCATCCGGCCGCCGGCCGCGGCCGCCGTGGCGCTGGCCTTCAGCTGGGCGGTGGAGTTCGCGCAGCTCAGCGACGTACCGGCGGAGCTTTCCCGGCGCAGCACGGTGGCCCGCCTGGTGCTCGGTTCGACCTTCAACGCGCCGGACCTGCTCTGGTACGCGGTGGGTGCCGCGGCCGCGTGGGCGGTGCACGGGTGGCTGTGGGCCCGGCGCCGTACCGGGGCGTACTGAGCCGGAGGCCGCGCTCCGCCGCCACGAACCGGCGCCCGCCATCACGAACCGGCGCCCGCTTCCGCGCCCACTCCGGCGCCCGCTCCCGCTCCCGAGCCCACCCCCGCGCCCGCTTTCGAGCCCGCGCCTGCGTCCACTCCCACGCCCGCGCGCGAGCCGCCTCCCACGCCCGCTCCCCCGTCCGCTCCCGCCCCCGCAAGGTTTCACCCGCCCACCGCCGGGCACCGAGGTGCGGCGGGAGGTGACGCGGTGGCCGAGGTGCTGCTCCTACTGGTGGCGTTGGCGCTCACGCTGGCCTGTGCCGTGTTCGTCGCGGCGGAGTTCTCGCTGACGACGGTCGAGCGCAGTGCGGTGGAGCGCGCGGTGGAGGAGGGGGAACGGGGAGCGGAAGGGGTGCTGAGCGCCGTCCGCGCGCTCGCCTTCCAACTGTCCGGCGCCCAGCTGGGCATCACGGTGACCTCCCTGGTCATCGGCATGCTCGCGGAACCGTCCCTGGCGGCGCTGCTGCGCGGGCCGCTCGCGGCGGCCGGGCTGCCCGGCACGGTGGCCCCGGGCGTCGCGTCCGCTCTCGGTGTCGGTGTGTCCACGGTGGTGCTGATGGTCGTCGGCGAACTGGTGCCCAAGAACTGGGCGATCTCCCGGCCGCTGGTCGTGGCCCGGATCGTGACCGGACCACTGCGCGCGTTCAGCGCGGTGTTCGCCCCGTTCATCCGCCACCTGAACCAGTCCGCCAACCGGCTCGTACGTCGTTTCGGGCTGGAGCCCACCGAGGAGCTGGAGTCCTCCCGCGGCCCGGCCGAACTGGTGTCCCTGGCCCGCTACTCGGCGCAGGAGGGCGCGCTGCCCGCCGACTCGGCCGAGCTGTTCGTCCGGACCCTGCACCTGAGCGAGCTGACCGCGCAGAACGTCATGACGCCGCGGGTGGACGTACGGGCCCTGGAGGCCCACGCCACGGCCGCCGACGCGGCCACGCTGACCCTGGCCACCGGACTGTCCCGGTTCCCCGTGTACCGCGGCGGCCTGGACGAGGTCGCCGGCACCGTGCACATCCGCGACGTCCTCGCCCTCACCCCGGAACAGCGGACCGCCACCTCCGTCGCGGAGCTGGCCACCGAGCCCGTGCTCGTACCGGAGTCGCTGCCCGTCGACCGGCTGCTGGACCGGCTGCGCACGGTCCGCACCATGGCCGTGGTGATCGACGAGTACGGCGGTACGGCCGGGATCGTCACCCTGGAGGACATCGTCGAGGAGATCGTCGGCGACGTACGGGACGAGCACGACCCGGCGGCGGGCCCGGACCTGCTGCGGACCGGGGCGCGTACCTGGGAGGCGGACGGCGGGGTGCGCCTGGACGGGCTGGCCGGGATCGGCCTGGAGGCGCCCGAAGGCCCGTACGAGACGCTAGCGGGCCTGCTGGCCACCCGGCTGGGCCGGATCCCGGAGAACGGCGACGAGGTGGGGGTGGCGGACGGCTGGCGACTGACGGTGCTCGCGGCACGCCGGCACCGGGCGGAGCGGGTACGGGTGACGGCGCCCGCGGGCGCGTCCTCGTCCGGCGCCCGGGCCGCGGACGGGGGAAGGGAGCGGGCGTGACCGCCGTGCAACTGGCCGTCGCCGTACTGACGTTGTTCAGCAACGCCTTCTTCGTCGGCGGTGAATTCGCGATGATCTCCGTACGGCGCAGCCAGGTCGAACCGCGCGCCAGGGCCGGTGACCGGCGGGCCGGCCGGGTGCTGTGGGGCCTGGAACACCTCTCCGAGATGCTCGCCACCGCCCAACTGGGCGTGACCGCCTCCTCGCTGCTCCTCGGCGCGATGGCGGAACCGGCCATCGCCCACCTCGCCGAGCCCGCCTTCGAGGCGCTGCACGTCCCGCACGGGCTGGTCCACCCGATCGCGTTCGTCCTGGCGCTGACCCTGGCGACGTATCTGCACATGCTCGTCGGTGAGATGGTCCCCAAGAACGTCGCCCTGGCCGCGCCGGAGCGCGCCGCGCTGCTGCTGGGGCCGCCGCTGGTGGCTCTCACCCGCGCGCTGCGGCCCGTCGTCGTGAGCATCAACGCCCTCGCCAACGCCCTGCTGCGGCTCTTCAGGACCGAGCCCAAGAACGAGGTCGCCGCCGCGTTCACCGACGAGGAACTCGCCCGTATCGTCCAGGAGTCCCATCACGCCGGGCTGCTCTCGGACACCGGCGGCGAGCGCCTGCGGGACGCGCTGGCGCTGGGGCGGCGGCCGGTCGGCAAGCTGCTCGTCCCGCTGGCGGAGATGGTCACCGTCGACCGGTCCGTCACCCCCGACGAGCTGGAACGCACCGCGGCCCGCGCCGGTTTCTCCCGGCTGCCGGTCACCGGAGCGGCCGGCACCGTCCTCGGCTACCTCCACATCAAGGACACCCTCGGCGTCACCGACCGGGACCGGCCGTTCCCCCGCGACGCGCTGCGCCCGATGCCGCGGGTCGGCTGCGGCACGCCGCTGGACGACACCCTGAGCGCGATGCGGACGGCCGGCACCCAGCTGGCCGCCGTCAGCGGCGAGCAGGGCGTGGTGCTCGGCTTCGTCACCATGACGGACGTGCTGGACGAGCTGGTGGGCCCGCCGGAACGGGCCCGGCGCCGGCCGGCGGACCGGGAGCCGTGACGGGGACGCGCACCGGGAACCAGGACAGGCAGGACAGGCAGGACACGACCGAGAGCCGGGACGGAGCTGGGAGCCGCGACAGGGCCGGCACGCCCCCGCCCGAATCCGGACACCGCGGCGATCAGTCGGAGACCGCCGCGGAAGACGGGGACGGACGGCCGGCCGCCGCGGACCGCCGGGAGGCTCGGCACTCGTACGGGTGACAGCGGGCGGAGTGCGGCTGTGGTGCTGCCGGGGCATGCTCGGTTCCAGCTCGACCAGGACGAGCGCGACGTCGTCGTCCTGGGCGCCGTGGGTGTGCCGGCACATCGTCGACAGCACCGCCTCGATCGCGTCGTTGAGATCGGGCAGTGAGCAGGCCGGCAGCAGACCGGCCAGGTCGAGCATCGTGCCGTCGGGGTCGCGGGCCTCGGCGAGGCCGTCGGTGTAGAGCAGCAGCCGGTCGCCGGGGGACAGCTCCACCTCCTGCACGCGCGGCAGCGGCAGGAGCCCGATGGGGGTGGTCGGCTCGGACGGGGTGAGCAGGACGGGCGGGCCGGCGGCGGGCAGGTGCAGGGGCGGGTGGTGGCCGCAGTTGACCAGCCGGAGCCGGCCGGGGGATATCTCGGCTATCACGGCGGTGATGAAGTCCTCGGGCCCGAGGTCGTCGATCAGCCGCCGGTCGACCTCCTCGGCCACCTCGGCGAGATTGCTGCGGGTGTAGGCGCAGTCGCGGAAGTGCCCTATGGCCGCGGCGGACAGGCGTACGGCCTCCAGACCCTTGCCGCGGACGTCGCCGATCAGCACCCGCAGTCCGCTGGGGGTGTCGGCGAAGGCGTACAGGTCACCGCCGATGACGGCGCGGGGCGCGGCGGAGCGGTAGCGGGCGCAGACCGAGGCCCCGCTGACCCGGAACGAGGTCGGCCGCAGGATGGCGCGCTGGGCCGCGGCCGCGACCCCGGCGAGCTGGTTGTCCAGGGCGGCCTGCCGGTCCGAGGCCCAGGTCGCGTAGGCCGCGGCGGCGGCGAGCACGGTCAGGGACAGCAGCTGGTCGGTGCGGGCCAAGGTGTGTTCGCGTCCGGCGACGGCTATGCCCAGGAGCAGGGCGGTGAACGAGACCACGGCCGTGCACGCGCCTTCGAGTCTCGTCGCCGCCACCAGTGGGCCCACCAGCAGCAGCCCGGCCAGGCTGACGTCGGGGCCCAGTGCCAGGTCGCAGGCCGCCACGGCGGCCCCCGCCACGGCCGTGAGCAGCAGCAGGGCGCCCTGTCGGACTTCGCGCATGTCCTCCCCTTCCCCCACGGCCGATGCGGCTGCGCCCGGCCCGGCCGGGCACCGCCGCGTGTCGCGGTTACTGTACGTGTCCATCTGCGAAGTGCTCGCCCAGGCTTTCGGTGGCCCGGCGGTCGCGGCGGATCAACACCCGAAGCGGCCTGTACACGGTTCTACCCACCTGCTGGCCAGCAAGAACCTCTCGGGCCGTCATATGGTCACATCAATGTCGAACCGCAGGTGACCGGCCGTCCGTACCGTCGAAGACCAGCCATTTCGATTACGCATAGTAACGAAGTGGCGTTCCGTGAAAGGTCGCCGCACGGTGTCCGGCGCCGTCCCGGGAGGGGCGCGCGGCGGGGGTGGCGGCGGGGGTAAGGGAACACCGGTTCGCCCCCGGGTGGATTCATCAGGGATGATGTCCTAGGAGCCGCATCCTGACCGGTGCCGGTTCGGAAGCTGACTCCCCACCCGCCCGAGCAGTGAACCCGCAGGTGAGAGAGCCAGTATGAAGTTTCTGAACGATGCCAAGCCGCCGTACGACCTGACGTACGACGATGTGTTCATGGTGCCCGGCCGCTCCGCGGTGGGCTCCCGTCAGGGCGTGGACCTGTCCGCGCCGGACGGCACCGGGACGACCATCCCGTTGGTGGTCGCCAACATGACCGCCATCGCCGGCCGCCGGATGGCCGAGACCGTGGCCCGCCGCGGCGGTCTGGTCGTCATTCCGCAGGACATCCCGATCGAGGTCGTCACCGACGTCGTCAGCTGGGTCAAGCGCCGCCACCTGGTCCTGGACACGCCGATCGTGCTGTCCCCGGTCGCCACCGTCGCCGACGCCCTGTCGCTGCTGCCCAAGCGGGCGCACGGCGCCGGGATCGTCGTCGAGGGCGGCCGCCCCGTCGGCATCGTCACCGAGCACGACCTGACCGGCGTGGACCGCTTCACCCAGGTCTCCGAGGTCATGTCCAAGGACCTGCTGGTCCTGGACGCGGACATCGACCCCCGCGAGGCGTTCAACCAGCTCGACGCGGCCAACCGCAAGCTGGCCCCGGCGGTCGACGCCGACGGCATGCTGGCGGGCATCCTGACCCGCAAGGGCGCCCTCCGCGCAACCCTCTACACGCCCGCCACGGACGCCGACGGCAAGCTGCGCATCGCCGCCGCCGTGGGCATCAACGGTGACGTGGCCGGCAAGGCCAAGGCGCTGCTGGCGGCCGGTGTGGACACCCTCGTGGTGGACACCGCGCACGGCCACCAGGAGTCGATGATCAGCGCGGTCAAGGCCGTCCGGGCGCTCGACCCGCGGGTGCCGATCGTGGCCGGCAACATCGTCGCCGCCTCGGGCGTGCGCGACCTGATCGAGGCCGGCGCGGACATCATCAAGGTCGGTGTGGGCCCGGGCGCCATGTGCACCACCCGCATGATGACCGGCGTGGGCCGCCCGCAGTTCTCCGCTGTCCTGGAGTGCGCCGCCGAGGCGAAGAAGTTCGGCAAGCACGTCTGGGCGGACGGCGGCGTGCGCCACCCGCGCGACGTGGCGATGGCGCTGGCCGCCGGCGCGTCCAACGTCATGATCGGCTCCTGGTTCGCCGGTACGTACGAGTCGCCCGGCGACCTCCAGCACACCGCCGACGGCCGCCCGTACAAGGAGAGCTTCGGCATGGCCTCGGCGCGCGCGGTCCGCAACCGTACGAGTGAGGAGTCGGCGTACGACCGGGCGCGCAAGGGCCTGTTCGAGGAGGGCATCTCCACCTCGCGGATGTTCGTCGACCCGGCCCGCCCCGGCGTCGAGGACCTGATCGACTCGATCATCGCGGGCGTCCGCAGCTCATGCACGTACGCGGGCGCGGCCTCCCTGGAGGAGTTCGCCGAGAAGGCCGTCGTCGGCGTGCAGAGCGCCGCGGGCTACGCGGAGGGCAAGCCGCTGCACGCCAGCTGGAGCTGATCCGCCGCCCGTCAGGGCACCGGCCGTCCGGCCCCGCACCGAGTGCTTCGGTGCGGGGCCGGACGCGTTTACGGGGTGGACGGTCCGGGAACGTCCGACCGGTGAGATTTGTCGTTTGTGCGCAACGAACGACCGTTCCGCGACAAGGTGCGCAACGAAAGTTCACGGTTGCGCAAGGATCCTGCATTACGGCAGCTCACGCGCGCCCCGTACAGTCATGCGCTGTACGTGGAGTGGCGGGGACCGCCTGCTCGGCGGTTCCCCCTTTCTGACACGGGTCGTCTCGGCGTACCCGCACCCGGGAACCGCTGTCGGTCGTCCGCCACCCTGACCGGCAGCGATAAGGAGCCACCCCAGTGTTGGAGCACGGCGCAGCCCCGCCCTCGGCGGGCAGCGATTCCCGGCCCCCTCTCCTTCCGGAGGTCTCGGCACCCGGCTGATGCGGCGCAAGCCCGTCGAGCGGCTGGTGGCCGAGGGCGGCCAGGGCGAGGGCGGCACCCTGCGCCGCTCGCTGGGCATGTGGCAGCTGACCATGATCAGCATCGGGGCGACGCTGGGCACCGGCATCTTCGTCGTGCTCGGCGAAGCGGTGCCCAAGGCCGGTCCGGCCGTCATCATCTCGTTCGTCATCGCCGGCGTCACCGCGCTGTTCTCCGCGCTGTCCTACGCGGAGCTGGCGGGCTCCATCCCGGTCTCCGGCTCGTCGTACTCCTACGCCTACGCCACCCTCGGTGAGCTGGTCGCCTGGGTCTGCGGCTGGTGCCTGATCCTGGAGTACGGCGTCTCCGTCGCGGCCGTCGCCGTCGGCTGGGGCGAGTACCTCAACGAGCTGCTGTCCGGCACGATCGGCGTCACCATCCCCGCCGCGCTGTCCGCGCCGCCGGGCGACGGCGGCATCTTCAACCTGCCGGCGCTGATCGTCGTGATGCTCGCCATGGTCTTCCTGCTGGGCGGCGCCAAGGAGAGCGCCCGCGCCAACACGATCATGGTGACCATCAAGATCATCGCGCTGCTGCTGTTCTGCGGCGTCGCCGTCCAGGGCATCTCCTCCGGCAACTACTCCAACTTCATGCCGCTGGGCATCGCGGGCGTCAGCGGCGCCGGAGCCACCCTCTTCTTCTCCTACATCGGCTTCGACGCCGCCTCCACCGCGGGCGAGGAGGCCAAGAACCCGCAGCGCGACCTGCCGCGCGCGATCATGCTGTCGCTGATCATCGTCACCACGCTGTACTGCCTGGTCGCGGCGGTCGCCGTGGGCGCCAAGTCCTGGAAGGGCTTCGAGGGCTCGGAGGCCGCCCTCGCGGGGATCATGAAGGAGGTCACCGGACAGAGCTTCTGGTCCGTGCTGCTGGCCGCCGGTGCCGTCATCGCCATCGCCAGCGTCGTCCTGACGGTGCTCTACGGACAGACCCGCATCCTGTTCGCGATGTCCCGCGACGGCCTGGTGCCGAAGGTGTTCTCCAAGGTCCACCCCAAGACCGGAGCCCCGCGCGCCAACACCGTCATCGTCTCGCTGTTCTGCGGCATCCTGGCCGCCGCCGTTCCGCTCGGCCAGCTCGCCGACGCCACCAGCATCGGCACCCTCTTCGCCTTCGCGCTGGTCAACATCGCGGTGATCGTGCTGCGCTTCACCAAGCCGGACATGCCGCGCACCTTCCGTACGCCGCTGGCGCCGGTCTTCCCGGCGATCGGCTTCCTGCTGTGCCTGTACATGATGGGCAGCCTCGGACCGGTCACCTGGGTGGTCTTCGGTGTCTGGATGGCCGTCGGGCTCGTGGTCTACTTCGTCTACGGCATCCGCCGCTCCCGATTGGCCACCGCAGAGAAGTGATCCACCCGCAGTGCGACAGATGAACGAACTCGACCAGCGCATCGTCCATGCCCTGGCGGAGGACGCCCGCCGCTCCTACGCCGACATCGGGGCGGAGGTCGGGCTCTCCGCCCCGGCGGTCAAACGCCGGGTGGACCGGCTGCGCGCCGAAGGCGCCATCACCGGGTTCACGGTACGGGTCGACCCGGTGGCGCTGGGCTGGGAGACCGAGGGGTTCATCGAGCTGTTCTGCCGCCGCAACACCTCACCGGACTCCATCCACCGGGGTCTGTCGCGCTACCCGGAAGTGGCGTCCGCCTCCACCGTCACCGGTGAGGCGGACGCCATCGTCCAGGTCTTCGCCTCCGACATGCGGCACTTCGAACGGGTGCTGGAACGCATCGCGGGCGAACCGTTCGTGGAACGCACCAAGTCGGTCCTGGTCCTCTCCCCGCTGCTGCGCCGCTTCAGCTCGGGGTCGCCGGGCTGAGACGGGTCACCGGGCCGGGACGGGGCAGCGGGCCGGTACGGTCCACCGGGCCGGTACCGGGCTCCGCACCGGCCCGGCCCGCCCGGTCAGCCGGCCGCGGACGGCGTACCCGATCATGGCGGGATGACGTCCTTCTACCATGTGTGCTTCGTGGTCCCCGACATTGAGCGGGCCATGTGCGAATTCCGGCGGGCGGCCGGGACCGGATGGAGCGAGCCGGTGTCCGACCGGCTCGGCGACTGGGACTACCGCATCGTGTTCACCACCGGTGGCCCGCCCTTCATCGAACTCATCGAGGGGCCCCCGGGCAGCCCCTGGGACGCGTCCGGGGGAGCCAGGTTCGACCACATCGGATTCTGGAGCAGCGATGTGCGCGACGGGTCCCGGCGCCTGGCGGAGCAGGGCCTGCCCGAGGACTTCTCCGGCTGCCCCTACGGCAGGCCGTTCGCCTACCACCGCATGGACAGCATCGGCGCCCGGGTCGAACTCGTCGACGTCGGCAGGCAGGCCGCGTTCCTCGACGCGTGGCACCCGGGCGGCGGGCCGATGCCCGCCGTGGACGAGACGTGCCAGGGCTGATCCCGGCGCTGCCGGGCCCGGACTCTCAGACGCTCAGCAGGGCGAGCGTGCCGCCCAGGGCGAGCAGTCCGCAGATGCCGAGGTTGACGAGCTTGTAGGAGAGGAAGACCGCGGCGAACTCCCGGATGGTGGCGCTCGGCCAGAAGTAGGCGGCGGTGGGGGCCCCGACGACCTGGCCGTTGACGCCGGCGCGGCGGGCGAGGATGGCGGCGCGCAGGACGTGGTAGTTGTTCGTGACGATCACGCACCGGTGGTCCGGCACCGTCTGCTCCATGATCTTCTTGCTGAACGCCAGGTTCTCCTCCGTGGTCCTGGACTCCTCCTCGCACACGATCCGGTCCGCGGGGAAGCCGCGCTCGACCAGATAGGCGGCCATCGCCCGGGCCTCCGGGAGCTGTTCGTCGGGGCCCTGGCCGCCGGAGGCCAGCAGCATCGGCGGGTTGCCGCGCCGCGCCTGGCGCTCGTACACCGCACGGGCCCGCTCCAGCCGGCTCGCCAGCAGCGGCGGTACGCGCGTGCCGCCGATCAGCCCGGAGCCCAGGACCACCACGAAGTCGGCGTTGCGGCGCACCCGCAGCCGCCCGTAGAGGAAGGCGTAGCCGACGAAGCACAGGAAGAGGAAGGACACGTAGCCGACGACCAGCAGGGTGGTGCCGGCGAGCGCCACCAGGGTGCGCGACCCGGTGGCGACGGCCGTGATCAGCAGCGCGATGACGCCGAAGATGCCGAGTCCGGCCAGCAGCGACAGCAGGTTGGCCAGGCTCCGGCCCTCCTTGCGGATCATCTTCACGCCGTTGAGGATCAGGAACACCCCGAGGACGAGGACGCCGAGCGACGGCAGCAGCAGGATGAGCACGGTGACCGCCACGGCCGCCACCGTGGGCATCCGCGGCACTTGCAGGAGCAGGGCCGGCACCAGGAACACGACGGTCAGACCCAGGTAGACGGCGTTGCTGAAGCGGCGCCGGTCGCGCAGCACACCGATCGCGAACAGGACGAAGAACAGGGCCGGTAGGGCGTACGCGAGCATGAGCACATCGTAGACAGCACGATCATGTGTTCGGAGCCGATTGCGTCATGGACCGACGACGGATCGCGGAGATCGCCGGTGACCGCGCGGGACTCCGCCACGGACGGTGCCGAACGAACCGGCCCACCGGGGGAGCCGTTGCGGGCCGCCGCGGCCGGAGCGCCGGCTCAGCCGGTCGTCGCCGCACCGGCCGCCGGCGTCGAGGAGGGATGACCCGTCCCGCCTGCCGCCGCGGCCGGGGACGCCGGTCGTGGTGACGATGCCGCTGGTGACGGTGTCGGGGGCCGCGGTACGACCGGGGGAGGAGAAGGCCCCGGACACCGGACGGCGTGGCCTCACGGGCCCCCGCAGCACCTGTCGCACCGTACGGCGCAACGAATCGCCGTCCCGGCCGTACAACACGCAACGAAACACCCGGCTGCACGCAATGGTGACGCCTTGTACGGGTGGTTCGCCGAACCGTACCGTCTAGGCGTCCCGCCGATCGCCGGGCCGCCGCGGCGCCGAAGCGCCCGCACCGGCCGGCCGGTCCGGCCAGTCGTGTCCTCCGAGGGGTCCCATGTCGTCGCTGCGCACCGCCCTGCTCCAGAGTTCGGGACGGCCCGGCGACGTCGCGTACAACCTGAGGGCCGTCGAGGACGCGGCGCGCGAGGCGGCGGCGGGCGGCGCCGGACTCCTGGTCTGCCCGGAGCTGTTCCTGACCGGATACGCCATCGGCGAGGACCTGCACCGGCTCGCCGAACCCGTGGACGGCCCGGCCGCCCGGACGGTGGCCCGAATAGCCGCCGAGCACGGCATCGCGGTGCTCTACGGCTACCCCGAGCGCGACGGCGCGGCCGTCCACAACTCGGCACAGCTCATCGGCCCCGAGGGGCGTAGCATGGTGAACTACCGTAAAACGCACCTTTTTGGCTGTTTCGAGCGGGATTGGTTCACCCCCGGGAACGGCCCGGTCGTCCAGGCCGAACTGGGCGGTCTGCGCCTCGGCGTGATGATCTGCTACGACGTGGAGTTCCCGGAGAACGTCCGCGCCCACGCGCTGGCCGGCACCGACCTGCTGCTGGTCCCCACCGCCCAGCTGCACCCCTTCCAGTTCGTCGCCGAGTCGCTCGTGCCGGTCCGGGCCTTCGAGAGCCAGCTCTACATCGCCTACGTCAACCGGGTAGGCCCGGAGGGCGATTTCGAGTTCGTCGGCCTGAGCTGCCTGGCCGGACCGGACGGGACCGTACGGGCCCGCGCCGGACGCGGCGAGGAGCTGCTGTTCGGCGACGTCGACGCCGGTCTGCTCAAGCGCTCGCGCGAGGACAACCCGTACCTCGCCGACCGCCGCCCCGGCCTCTACGGCTCGCTCACCTGACCCCGCCACCCGCCTGAAGGACCCCCGCAGCGGCGCCACCGCGCCGCTCGCACGCCTGCCCGCGCGCACCGCACCCCCTCATGTACCTGCCTGCAAGGAGCCCGAACCGATGACCGTGCCCACCGCCGCTCACCACGCGGACGCCCAGCCGCCCATCACCATGTTCGGGCCGGACTTCCCGTACGCCTACGACGACTTCCTCGCCCACCCGGCGGGCCTCGGCCAGGTGCCCGCGACCGAGCACGGCAAGGAGGTCGCCGTCATCGGCGGCGGCCTGTCCGGCATCGTCACCGCCTACGAGCTGATGAAGATGGGCCTCAAGCCCGTCGTCTACGAGGCGGACCAGATAGGCGGCCGGCTGCGCACCGTCGGCTTCGAGGGCTGCGACCCGGGGCTGACGGCGGAGATGGGCGCGATGCGCTTCCCGCCGTCCTCCACCGCCCTCCAGCACTACATCGACCTGGTGGGCCTGGAGACCAAGCCGTTCCCCAACCCGCTCGCGCCCGACACCCCGTCGACCGTCGTCGACCTCAAGGGCGAGTCGCACTACGCGCGCACCGTCGAGGACCTGCCCGAGGTCTACACCCAGGTCATGGACGCCTGGAACGCCTGCCTGGAGGAGGGCGCGGACTTCTCCGACATGAACCGCGCCATCCGTGAGCGCGACGTCCCGCGCATCCGGGAGATCTGGGCGCGGCTGGTCGAGAAGCTCGACAACCAGACCTTCTACGGCTACCTCTGCGACTCCAGCGCCTTCACGTCCTTCCGGCACCGCGAGATCTTCGGCCAGGTCGGCTTCGGCACCGGCGGCTGGGACACCGACTTCCCCAACTCCATCCTGGAGATCCTGCGCGTCGTCTACACCGAGGCCGACGACCACCACCGCGGCATCGTCGGCGGCAGCCAGCAGCTCCCGCTGCGCCTGTGGGAGCGCGAGCCGGAGAAGATCGTCCACTGGGCGCCGGGCACCTCGCTGTCCGCCCTGCACGACGGCACCCCGCGCCCGGCGGTCACCCGGCTGCACCGTACGGCCGGCAACCGCATCACCGTCACCGACGCGAGCGGCGACATCCGTACGTACGAGGCGGCCGTGTTCACCGCGCAGTCCTGGATGCTGCTGTCGAAGATCGCCTGCGACGACGCGCTGTTCCCCATCGACCACTGGACGGCGATGGAGCGGACCCACTACATGGAGTCCTCCAAGCTGTTCGTGCCGGTGGACCGGCCGTTCTGGCTGGACAAGGCCGTCGACGACGAAGGCAACGAGACCGGGCGGGACGTGATGAGCATGACGCTCACCGACCGGATGACCCGCGGCACCTACCTGCTGGACGACGGCCCGGACAAGCCGGCCGTCATCTGCCTCTCCTACACCTGGTGCGACGACAGCCTGAAGTGGCTGCCGCTGAACGCCAACGACCGTATGGAGGTCATGCTCAAGTCGCTCTCGGAGATCTACCCGAAGGTCGACATCCGGAAGCACATCATCGGCAACCCGGTGACCGTCTCCTGGGAGAACGAGCCGTACTTCATGGGCGCGTTCAAGGCCAACCTGCCGGGCCACTACCGCTACCAGCGGCGCCTGTTCACCCACTTCATGCAGGACCGGCTGCCCGAGGACAAGCGCGGCCTCTTCCTCGCGGGGGACGACATCTCCTGGACGGCGGGCTGGGCCGAGGGCGCCGTGCAGACCGCGCTGAACGCGGTCTGGGGCGTGATGACGCAGTTCGGCGGCAGCACGGACGCGGCCAACCCCGGGCCGGGCGACGTGTACGACGAGATCGCGCCGGTCGAGCTGCCGGAGGACTGAGAGCCGACGGGGGCCGCGTACGGCACGGGGGCCACGTACGGCGTTTCGTGCGCGGGCCAGCCCGTACGCGGCCCCCGTCAGCCCAGCGGTGTCAGCAGACAGCGGCCCACCAGGCCCACACCCGACCCGAGCTGTCCGGCGAACTCCTGCGCCGTCCCGGGCAGCCCGCGCAGGCTCCACAGCACCCGCGCCGCCGCCCACGCGCCGTCCCGGGCCATCTCCAGGCTCCAGGAACCGGCGAGATGGGTGAGCGGGTCGGTGACGTCCAGCAGGTCGGGGCCGGGCATCAGGCTCTCCCGGATGCGTTCCTCCATGCCCGTCAGCAGGTCGCCGATCCGGTCGAAGTCCGCTGCCAGGGCGGTCGGTTCGCACTCCAGGGCGCGGCAGGTGTCCACGACGGCCAGTGCCAGGTCGTGGCCGATGTGGGCGTTGATGCCCGCCAGCGCGAACTGCAGCGGCCGTACGCCGGGATGGCGGCGCAGCTGGAACACCGGGCGCCAGCAGGCCGGTACGGTCAGGCCGGCGCCGGCCGCGTCCACCGCGGCGAGATAGCGCCGGGCGAAGACCGCGTCCAGTTCGCCCGCCGCCGACGGGTCCTGGAAGCCGCCCGTGCCGAGCCGCCGGGCGACCTCCTCGGTGACGGACAGGTAGACCCGGTTGAACACCGCGATGCCGTCGGCGGGCGGGAGGGTGGCCTCCAGCGCCCGCATCCGCGCCAGGACCGCGGCCACCGAGGCCGGGGGCGCGGTGGCCTGCGGGGGAACCCTGCCCGGCCGGGCCGCGCGGGTGGCCGCTCCGGTCTCCGGGCCGCCCGGGACCTGCTGAGTCGTCGTCATGCGCACAGCGTGGCAGCCGGGCGTGCGCCGGGGAGGCGGCCCGTGGGCGGATGACCGGATCGGGGTAATCCGCGGCGTCCTCTTGCCCGTACGGCGCCGGTTCGCCGATCACTGTTCAACCAAAACCCCACCGGGGCTCGTCCGAAGTGATTATTTTCGGCCTTCGACACAGCGGTCCGTCCTGCCAAGGGACCGCTCCCCTCGGAGGTTGCAGATGTCCCGAAGATTCGCCGCCGCCCTGTCCGCCTCGGCCATGACCGTGACCGCTCTGGTGGCGGCCGCGGCCCCGGCGCAGGCCGTCCCAGCCGACAAGTCCAAGGTGCTGGCGGCCTGGACCCAGACCGACGCCGGCAGCTACAGCGGCTGGCTCGCGGCCCGCGGCAACCAGGAGAAGTGGGCGGCGTACGAGTTCGACTGGAGCACCGACTACTGCTCCAAGTCGCCCGACAACCCGTTCGGCTTCCCGTTCGAAACGTCCTGCGCGCGCCACGACTTCGGCTACCGCAACTACAAGAAGGCCGGCACCTTCCCGGCGAACAAGCCGCGCCTGGACAGTGCGCTGTACGAGGACCTCAAGCGGGTCTGCACCAAGTACAGCGGCGCGAAGAAGACCTCGTGCAATGCGCTGGCCTGGACGTACTACGAGGCGGTCAAGAACCTCGGCTGAGCCGGGCCCTCACTCCGTCGGCTTCGGCTTCCGCGGCTCGTCCGGGGCCGACGGCTCGTGGGGCGCGTCCTCCTCGTCGTACGCGCTGGTGCCCTCGTCGAGCAGCGGACCCTGCTGTTTCAGGTGGGCGGGGGCCAGCGCGCGCAGCACGTGGTAGCCGGAGAGCACCACGATCGTGCCGAGCGCGATGCCGCCCAGCTCGAAGTTGTCGCTGATCTTCAGGCTGACGCCGCCGATGCCGATGATGACGCCCGCGGCGACCGGCACCAGGTTCAGCGGATTGCGCAGGTCCACCTTGTTGTGCACCCAGATCTGCGCGCCGAGCAGGCCGATCATGCCGTACAGGATGACGGTGATGCCGCCCAGCACGCCGCCGGGGATCGCGGCGACCACGGCGCCGAACTTCGGGCACAGGCCGAAGAGCAGCGCGAAACCGGCCGCCGCCCAGTAGGCCGCGGTGGAGTAGACCCGGGTCGCCGCCATCACGCCGATGTTCTCGGAGTACGTGGTGTTGGGCGGGCCGCCGAGCGCGGTGGACAGCACCGAGCCGACGCCGTCGGCGGAGATCGCGGTGCCCAGCTTGTCGTCGAGCGGGTCGCCGGTCATCTCGCCGACCGCCTTGACGTGCCCGGCGTTCTCGGCAACCAGCGCGATCACCACCGGCAGCGCGACCAGGATCGCCGACCACTGGAAGGACGGCGCGTGGAAGGACGGCAGGCCGATCCACTCGGCCTTGCCGACGCCCGACAGGTCCAGGCGCCAGTGGTCGGTGAGCTGTCCGGCGCCGTTCACCGAGTGGATCTTGCCGAAGACCAGGTCGAGGAGCCAGGAGACGCCGTACCCGAAGACCAGCCCGAGGAAGATCGCGACGCGCGACCAGAAGCCGCGCAGACAGACCACGGCCAGCCCGGTGAAGAGCATGGTCAGCAGCGCCACCCACTGGTCCTGCGGCCAGTACGTGCTCGCCGTCACCGGCGCCAGGTTGAAGCCGATGAGCATGACGACGGCGCCGGTGACCACCGGCGGCATCGCCGCGTGGATGATCCGCGCGCCGAACCGCTGCACCGCCACGCCGACCAGGAAGAGCGCGACGCCGACGACGAGGACCGCGCCGGTCACGGTGGCGCTGGTGCCGCCCTGCGCGCGGATCACGGCGGCCACACCGACGAAGGAGAGCGAGCAGCCGAGGTAGGACGGCACCCGGCCGCGCGTCGCCAGCAGGAAGATGACGGTCGAGACGCCCGACATCATGATGGCGAGGTTCGGGTCCAGGCCCATGAGGACCGGGGCGACGAAGCTGGCGCCGAACATGGCGACCACGTGCTGCGCGCCGAGGCCGGCGGTCCGCGGCCAGGACAGCCGTTCGTCCGGTCTGACGACGGCTCCGGGGGCGGGGTGCGCCCGTCGCCGTGCACGGTCCAGCGCACACCGAGGCCCATGAATGCTCCACTTCTTCACGTACGTCGCGGGGGTCGGCCGGGCGAGACACCGGCCGGGTCATGTTAAGGCGGCACCGGGCCGACCTGGGGCGACCGGGCGGGCCGGCCCGTCGAGCGGTGCGCCCCGCCCCGGCGGCCGGAGCATTTTAAGCAGGCGCTTACGATGGCTGGGTTCACTTCTTGAACAGTCAACAGCATCGGGCGGAGTCCGCCGTACCCCCGTACGGCCGTGTCCCCGCCCCGCGTACGCCGGCGGCACGGCCCGCCGCAGAGCCAGGAGCACCAACCCGTGAGCGTCGAAGCCCTTGAGGCAGCCCCCGCCGTCCCGTACGGCCAGCTGGTCCCCGTCACCGTGCACTTCGACGACCTCGACGCGCTCGGCATGCTCCACAACTCGCGCTACCCGCTGCTCGTCGAGCGCGCCTGGGCCGAGTTCTGGCACGGCCGCGGCTTCGGTTTCGACGGGGACTGGGCGGCGGCCGGCGACATGTGCAACGTCATCAAGGAGATGAAGGTCTCGTACGAGCAGCCGGTCACCCGGCCCGGGTACTACGCCGCCCACCTGTGGGTCGAGCGCCTGGGCCGCACCGGCCTGACGTACGGCTTCCGCCTCTGCTCCGCCGACGGCGAGCAGACCTACGCGCGCGGCCACCGCGTCCTGGTGCGCGTCGACCCGCAGGCGCTGCGGCCCACCCCGTGGTCGGACCACGCGCGCGGGATAGCGGCGGAGCTGCTGCACCCGGAGGCGCAGACCGCCTGAGCCGAGGTGGTCCCCCTGCCTAGCAAGGGGGCCGCGGTCGGCGCGGAAGCGCTCCAGGTCTCCCGTCGCCTCGGGACCGTTCCAGGTCCCCGTCGGCTCACGGCCGCTTCAGATCCCCCGTCGGCACCGCGTCGCGCCCCGCGGTGCCCCGGCCCGGCGCCCGCAGCACCCCGGCACCCGCGATCAGCCCGCCCGCCAGCACCGTGACCAGCAGGAACGAGCCGGTCAGCGAGGTCGCCTGGGCGATGGAGCCGATGGCCGACGGGGCGATCAGCCCGGAGGTGTACGTGATGGTGGCGACGCCCGCGATGGCCTGGCTGGGGGCCGGGCCGCTGCGGCCCGCCGCCGCGAACGCCAGCGGCACCACGACGGCGATGCCCAGGCCGATCAGCGCGAAGCCCGTCAGCGCCATGGCCGGGTGCCGCGCCAGCACGATCAGGACGCCGCCCGCCGTCGCCAGCACCCCGCTGACCCGTACGGTGCGCACCGGCCCGAAGCGCGCCACCACCCGGTCGCCCGCCAGCCGGGCGACGGCCATGGTGCACGAGAAGGCCGTGGTCGAGGCGGCCGCCAGACCCGCGTCGGTGCCCAGGACGTCCCGCAGGTAGACCGCCGACCAGTCCAGGCTGGCGCCTTCCGCGAAGACCGCGCAGAACCCGATCGCGCCGATGACCAGCGCGGACTTCGGCGGCAGCGCGAAGCGCGGCGGCGGGTGCTCGTCGGGGGTGCTGCGCAGATCCAGTACGCCCTGGCAGGCGACGGCGCCCAGGACGGTCGTCACGGCGGCGGCGACGGCCAGGTGCAGCCGGGCGTCGGTGGCGGCGTGCGCCGCGGCGGTGCCGGCCGCCGAGCCGAGCAGGGCGCCCACGCTCCACATGCCGTGCAGCCCCGACATGATCGGTTTGCCGAGCCGGTCCTCGGTCTCCACGCCCAGCGCGTTCATCGCCACGTCCGCCATGCCGGCCGTCGCGCCGTACACCAGCAGGGCGCCGCACAGCCCGTACAGGTTGGGGGAGAGGGCGGGCAGGGCGAGCGAGAGCGTCCACAGGGCGAGCAGCGTGCGCAGCGCGGCGCGGGCACCGAGGTGGTGGCTGATCCGGCCGGCCAGCGGCATGGCGAGGGACGCGCCGATCGCGGGGAAGGCGAGGGCGAGGCCCAGCTGTCCCGCGCTGAGCTGGGCGTGATCCTGGATCCAGGGGACGCGGGTGGCGAAGCCGCCGGTCACCGAGCCGTGCACGAGGAAGACCACCGCGACGGACCAGCGGGCACGCCGCAGCCGGGCGGGGAGCAGGTCCGGCCTGACGGCTTCACGGGGGGTGCGGCGGGCGGGGGAGCCGGATCGGGAACGCCTGTGCCATCCATGGGCGGCAAACTATCAGGAAGCCTGCCTGATAATAAGGAAAATTCACCGGCCGTCACCGCAGCGACCCCCGCACCAGGGGGTCTGGAAGGATCCGGGCATGGATGAGCCGCGCGGACCCGCCCCCGCCCGTACCACCTCGGCCGCCGTACGCACCGCCCCGCGCACCGCCTCACCGAGCACCGCGCGCGCCATCAACGACCGCCTGGCCCTCCGGCTCCTCCAGAGCGAGGGCCCGCTGACCGCCGGAGAGCTGAAGACGGGCACCGGACTGTCCCGGCCGACCGTCGCCGACCTCGTCGAACGCCTCCAGGCCGCCGGGCTGATCGCGGTCGTCGGCGAGTCGGGCGCCCGGCGGCGCGGGCCCAACGCCCGGGTGTACGGCATCGTCGCCGGCCGCGCCCACCTCGCCGCCGTCGACCTGCGGACGCACAGCGCCACCCTCGCGGTCGCCGACCTGCTCGGCCGGGTACTGGCCGAGGCTGCCGTCCCGGTCGGCCCGGACGCCGACCCCGGCCGGGCGGCGGCGCACGGTGTGGCCACCCTGGAGAAGCTGCTCGGCGAGGCCGGGGCGGGCCGGCCGCACGTCGTCGCGGTCGGCGCGCCCGGCCTGGTCGACCCGGCCACCGGGCGGTTCGGCGGTACGGAGTGGGTGCCCGCCTGGCACGCCGCGCTCGTCACGGCGTTCGGCGACCGGCCGGCCGCGCCGGTCCTGCTGGAGAACGAGGTCAACCTCGCCGCCGTCGCCGAGCAGCGGGACGGCGCCGCGCGCGACCGGGACACCTTCGTCCTGCTCTGGCTGGGCCACGGCACCGGCGCCGCCGTCGTCCTGGACGGCCGGCTGCGCCGCGGCGCCTCCGGCGGCACCGGCGAGATCGGCTTCCTGCCCGTACCGGGCACCGGAGCGCTGCCCACGGCCGCGGGCTGCGACGGTGGCTTCCACTCGCTGGCGGGCTCCGCGGCGGTGTGCCGGCTGGCCGCCGAGCACGGCATCCAGGCGGGCCCGGGGGAGAGCGGCTCCGAGGGTACGGACGTGACCGGCGCACCGGCCGCCGAGGCGCTGGTACGTGCCGCCGTCGGCGCGGGCGAGTCCGGCGCCGCCTTCCTCGACGCGCTGGCCGCCCGGGTCGCCATCGGGGCGGCCGCCGTCTGCGCCGTACTGGACCCCGGCTGTGTCGTGCTCGGCGGCGAGACCGGCCGCGCGGGCGGTGACGCGCTGGCCGGCCGGGTCGCCGAGCACCTCGCGCGGATGTCCCCGCTGCGGACCGAGGTACGCGCGGGGACGGTCGGCGGACGGGCCGTGCTGCGCGGCGCGGTGCTCGCGGCGATGGACGCTGCCCAGGACGACCTGTTCGGGCCTGCGGCCTGAACCAGGCGGCCGGAGGGTGCGTGCGGGCGCCCGAATCCTGACCACGGCCCTGACAGCCCTTGCAGCCCTTGCAGCCCTTGCAGCTCTGACGGTCCGCCTTCAGTCAGCCCTACAGTCCGCCTCCTACCGCCCGGCCTTCACCCCACCATCCGCCTCCACCCCGCCACCCGCCTCCACCCCGCCACCGCTCCGCTCCGCCAGGAAGTCCCCGTAGCTCCTCGTGCCGTCGGCGTGCCGGAGGGTCAGGTTCTCGCCCCGCCGCAGCGCCCCGAACACCTTGCCGGGCACCCACACCGGCACGAGCACCCGCCGCCGCCCGCCGGCGCGCAAGGTGTCCCGTACGAGGTCGCGGGCGTCCCGCACCTCGGGCCCGCCCAGGTCCGCCACCCGGCCGGCCGGCGCTCCGGACGCCAGCTCGGCCAGTCGGGCGGCGACCTCGCGGACGTCCACCGGCTGGAGCCGCACACCGGCCGGCACCGGCAGCACCGGCAGCCGCGCCCCGGCCTTGACCAGCCGCAGCACCAGGTCGTGGAACTGCGTGGTGCGCAGCACGGTCCAGCCGACCCCCGAGTCCGCGATCAGCCGCTCCACGTCGAGCTTCGCGCGGTAGTAGCCCAGCGGGATCCGGTCCACGCCGACGATGGAGATGTACACCAGGTGCCGTACCCCGGCCGCCCGTGCCGCCTCGACGAGCCGGCCGGCCGCCTCGGTGTCACCGCTCGGCGACGAGGCGCAGTGCACCACGGTCTCCACGCCCGCCACCGCGGGGGCCAGTCCCGAGCCGTCGCGCAGGTCGACCGCGTACGAGCGCAGCCGGGGCCGTTCGGCGCCGGCGGGCGGTCGGCGGCTGAGGCTGCGTACGTCGTGCCCGGCGGCGAGCAGCCGGGCGACCACGGCCCGGCCGAGCGTGCCCGTGCCGCCGGTCACCAGAATCGTCGTCATCGCGATCAGTCCTCGGGGTGGGAAGCGGGGGCGGTCCGGGCCGGGGGTCCGGCGGCGGGGCGGGGCGGCGCGGCGTCCGTGCCGCTCCCTGTGAGCCACTCCACAGGTCGCTGCCCGCATGGCCGACGATCAGACGTGGCAGACTGAAGCCGTACTGAATTGACATACGCAGCGCACTCCGGGGTCGGTGAAAGTCCGAACCGGCGGTAACAGTCCGCGACCCGGCCGCCTCCAGCGGCCGGTTGAGCAGGTGGAATTCCTGCACCGACGGTTAAAGTCCGGATGGGAGGCAGTGCGCGGCGGGCGAGCAGCGGTACCCCGCCGTCGGCGGCGGTCGTCCTCGTGTCCACGAGTGGCGTCCCCTTTCCGGCCTCGGTGTCCCCGTTGTCCCGTTCCCGTTTTTCCTGTCCTTCGTGACAGCCCCGGAGTCCGTGCCCTGAGTGGCAGGAGGACCCGGTGGCCACACCAGCCCCCGCGCAGACCGCGGCGATGCGCCGAGCCATCCAGCTTGCCGCCCGCGGCCTCGGGCACACCAGCCCCAATCCCGTCGTCGGCTGTGTCGTCCTGGACGCCGCCGGGAACGTCGCGGGAGAGGGCTGGCACCAGCGGGCCGGCGGCCCGCACGCCGAGGTCGACGCGCTGCGCGAGGCCGGCGAGCGGGCCCGCGGCGGCACCGCCTTCGTCACGCTGGAACCCTGCAACCACACCGGCCGCACCGGCCCCTGCGCCCAGGCCCTCATCGAGGCGGGCGTCGCCCGGGTGTACTACGCAGTCCCGGACCCGAACCCCGCCGCCACCGGCGGCTCCACCACCCTCGCCGCGGCCGGCGTCGAGGTCGAGGGCGGCCTGCTCGCCGACGAGGCCGCCGCCGGCAACGAGGCCTGGCTCACCGCCGTACTGCGCCGCCGCCCCTTCGTGCTGTGGAAGTACGCCGCCACCCTCGACGGCCGGATCGCCGCCGCCGACGGCACCAGCCGCTGGATCACCTCGGCCGAGTCCCGCGCCGACGTCCACCGGCTGCGCGCCCAGGCCGACGCGGTGATCGTCGGGTCCGGCACCGCCCGCGCGGACGACCCGCACCTCGGCGCGCGTGTCGCGGGCCTGACCGGCACCGAGGTCAGCCAGCCGCTGCGGGTCGTGATCGACACCGGTGCCGCCGTCGTCAAGCCCGGCGCCCGCGTCCTGGACGGCACCGCGCCCACCCTGATCGCGGTCGCCGAGGACGCCGACACCGGCCACCTCGACGGACTCGCCCCGATCGTCCGGCTGCCGCGCTCGGCGGGCGGCACCGGGGTGCACCTGCCCGCCCTGCTCGCCGCCCTGTACGAGCGCGACGTCCGGTCGGTGCTCCTGGAGGGCGGTCCGACCCTGGCCGGCGCCTTCCTCGCCGCGCACGCCGTCGACAAGGTCGTCGGTTATCTCGCGCCCGTCCTGCTGGGTGCCGGTCCCGCCGCCCTCGGCGACGCCGGAATCGCCACGATCGACCAGGCGTTGCGCCTGGAGGTGACCGACACCGTCCGGCTCGGGCCCGACCTGCGCATCACCGCCACCCCCGCCCGCCACACCCTGAACGAGGAGAACTGACGTGTTCACCGGAATCGTCGAAGAACTGGGTGAGGTCGCCGCCGTCGAGAACCTCGGGGACAGCTCCCGGTTCACCCTGCGTGGCCCGCTCGTCACCGAGGACGCGAAGCACGGCGACTCGATCGCCGTCAACGGCGTCTGCCTGACCGTCGTGGAGACCGGCGCGGGGACCTTCACCGCCGATGTGATGGCCGAGACGCTCGGCCGCTCCAGCCTGGGCGCGCTCGTCCCCGGCTCGCGGGTCAACCTCGAACGCCCGATGGCGCTGGGCGGCCGCCTCGGCGGGCACCTCGTCCAGGGTCACGTGGACGGCACCGGCACCATCGTCTCGCGGACGCCCGGGGAGCACTGGGAGATCGTCGAGGTCGCGCTGCCCGCCGGACTCGCCCGTTACGTCGTGGAGAAAGGCTCCGTCACCGTCGACGGCGTGAGCCTCACCGTGGTGGACGCGGGCGACGACTTCTTCACCATCAGCCTCATCCCCACCACCCTCGCCCTGACCACCCTCGGCATCAAGCAGCCCGGCGACCCGGTCAACCTGGAGGTCGACGTCCTGGCCAAGTACGTCGAACGGCTGCTGGGCCAGGGCGCGGGCCGGAACCAGGACCGGGGCCAGGACCGGGGCCAGGACCAGTCCCGGGGCACCGCGGCGGCCGTCGCGGCCGGGGAAGAGAGCCTGCGATGAACCCCTCGGCTGGCTGAACGGCCCGGCCTTCACCGCCTTCGGCCAGCAGGTCATCTGGTCCGACATGATCGGCAACAGCATCGGCCTGGCCGCCCTCGCCTTCGGCTGGCGGCGCTCCATATGGACCTGGCCCGCGCAGTTCCTGTCCGGCCTGATCCTGGTCTCCGCCTACGCCTACGCCCACCTCAGCGGCGGTATCGGCAAGCAGCTGCTGGTCATCGGCGTGGCGCTGTGGGGCTGGCGGCAGTGGCAGCGCGGCCGGCAGCAGGCCCAGGACGGCTCCATCGCGGTACGCTTCGCCACCTGGCGCGAACGCGGGCTGCTGCTCGCCGGCACGGCCGTCGGCACCGTTGCCGTCGGCTCGCTGTTCGCCCTGCTGCCCCAGCTGTCCTGGAACCCCTGGCCCGACGCGTACATCTTCGTCGGCACCCTGGCGGCGATGGTCGCCCAGGCCCGCGGCCTGGTCGAGTTCTGGTTCGCCTGGCTGCTCGTCGACATCGTCGGCGTCCCCCTCGCCTTCAGCAGCGGCCTGGCCTTCTCCGGCCTGGTCTACGTCGTCTACCTCGGCCTCGTCCTGTGGGGTATGCGCGACTGGTGGCTGCGCTCCCGCACGAACCCGCAGCCCGTCCTGGAAGGAGCGGCGGCATGACCGCACTGCAGAGCTGGTACGACCCCGAGGGTGCCGTCGAGCGTGACGCCCTCCTCGCCCTGGACCCCGTCGAGCAGGCCGTCGCCGACATCGCCGCCGGCCGCCCGGTGGTGGTCGTGGACGACGAGAACCGCGAGAACGAGGGCGACCTCATCGTCGCCGCCGAACGGGCCACCCCCGAGATCCTCGCCTTCATGATGAGCGAGTGCCGCGGCCTGATCTGCGCCCCCATGGAGGGCGCCGAACTGGACCGCCTCGCGCTGCCGCAGATGGTCGAGCACAACACCGAGTCGATGCGCACCGCGTTCACCGTCTCCGTCGACGCCACCTCGGCGCACGGCGTCAGCACCGGCATCTCCGCCGCCGACCGCGCCGCCACCCTGCGCCTGCTGGCCTCCGGCGAGGCCGGTCCCGCCGACTTCGTCCGGCCCGGCCACATCTTCCCGCTGCGCGCCCGCGAGGGCGGCGTGCTGGCCCGCAACGGCCACACCGAGGCCGGTGTGGACCTCGCCCGGCTGGCCGGGCTGCGGCCCGCCGCAGCCATCGTCGAGATCGCCGGCGAGGACGGCACGATGCTCCGGCTGCCGGAGCTGGTGCCGTTCGCCCGCAAGCACGGACTGTCGATCATCTCCATCGAGGATCTGATCGCGTACCGCCGCAGCGCGGAGCCGACCGTCCGGCGCGAGGCCGAGACCCGGCTGCCCACCCGCTACGGCGAGTTCACCGCGTACGGCTACCGCTCCACCGTCGACGGCGTCGAGCACATCGCGCTGGTCGCCGGCGAGGTCGGCGACGGCGAGGACGTCCTCGTACGCGTCCACTCCGAGTGCTTGACCGGCGACATCTTCCACTCGCTGCGCTGCGACTGCGGCCCCCAGCTGGAGGAGTCGCTGCGGCGCGTCTCGGAGGCGGGCCGCGGCGTGGTGATCTACCTGCGCGGACACGAGGGACGCGGCATCGGGCTGCTGTCCAAGCTGCGCGCGTACGAGCTGCAAGAGCGCGGCCGCGACACCCTCGACGCCAACCTGGAGCTGGGCCTGCCCGCCGACGCCCGGGACTACGGTGCCGGGGCCCAGGTGCTCGCCGACCTCGGCGTGCGCTCGCTGCGGCTGATGACCAACAACCCGGAGAAGACCGAAGCACTGGTCCGGCACGGCCTCAAGGTCATCGGCCGGGAGCCGATGCCTGTACAGGCGGGCGAACACAACCTGCGGTACCTGCGCACCAAGCGGGACCGGATGGGGCACGACCTGCCCTGGCTCGACGCGGACCGCGCGTCGGCCTGCGGCAACCAGTAAGCACCGCGGCCGGACCCGGCCGTCCCACCCACGTACGTACGTGCACGAGCACCGGACCCCGAGGAGACCAGAACCGTGAGCGGCAAGGGCGCACCCGAACTGTCCGTGAAGAACTGTGGCGACCTGCGGGTGGCCGTCATCGCCGCCCAGTGGCACGAGAAGGTGATGGACGGTCTGGTGGACGGCGCCCTGCGCGCCCTGTCCGAGCTGGGCATCGACGAGCCGACGCTGCTGCGCGTGCCCGGCAGCTTCGAGCTGCCGGTGGTAGCCAAGGTCCTGGCGGGCCGCGGCTACGACGCGATCGTGGCGCTCGGCGTCGTCATCCGCGGCGGCACCCCGCACTTCGACTACGTGTGCCAGGGCGTCACCCAGGGCCTGACGCAGGTCAGCGTCGACACCGGCGTACCGATCGGGTTCGGCGTGCTGACCTGCGACACCGAGGAGCAGGCCCTGGACCGGGCCGGAATCTTCGGGTCCACCGAGGACAAGGGCCACGAGGCGGTGACCGCGGCCGTCGCCACCGCCGCGACGCTGCGCACCGTCGCCGAGCCCTGGCGCTGAGCGCGGCCGGGCGACCGCGTAGGGTGGGTCACATCATGTCCAAGAAGACGTTCGAGGAGCTCTTCGCCGAGCTCCAGCAGAAGGCCGCCACCGGCGACCCCGCCACCTCCCGCACCGCCGAGCTGGTCGGCTCCGGCGTCCATGCGATCGGCAAGAAGGTCGTCGAGGAGGCCGCCGAGGTCTGGATGGCCGCGGAGTACGAGTCCGACGAGGCCGCCGCCGAGGAGATCTCCCAGCTCCTGTACCACCTTCAGGTGATGATGGTCGCCAAGGGCATCTCCCTCGACGACGTGTACGCCCATCTCTGAGCCGTCGCCCGGCCCCGCACCACCCCCCCCCTTTTTTCTCTCACCCCTCCTCCCGCACGAAGGAAGTCGTTCTCATGCTGCGCATCGCCGTCCCGAACAAGGGTTCACTGTCCGAGCCTGCGTCGGCGATGCTCCATGAGGCCGGCTACCGCCAGCGCAAGGACCGCAGGGAGCTGGTCCTGGTCGACGCGGAGAACGAGGTCGAGTTCTTCTTCCTGCGCCCGCGTGACATCGCGGTCTACGTCGGCTCCGGCAAGCTGGACATCGGCATCACCGGCCGCGACCTGCTGCTCGACTCCGGCGCGCAGGCCGAGGAGATCATGCAGCTCGGCTTCGCCGGCTCGACCTTCCGCTACGCCACCCGCCCGGGCACGGCCCGGGAGGTCACCGACTTCGGCGGCATGACGGTCGCCACGTCCTTCTCCGGACTGGTCACCCAGCACCTCGCCGACCACGGCGTGAACGCCTCCGTCGTCCACCTGGACGGCGCCGTGGAGACCGCCATCCAGCTGGGCGTCGCCGAGATCATCGCCGATGTCGTGGAGACCGGCACCACCCTGCGCAACGCCGGACTGGAGATCATCGGCGAGCCGATCCTGAAGTCCGAGGCGGTCGTCATCCGCGGCAAGGGCGCGCCCGAGGACGACCCGAAGGTCCGCCAGTTCCTCCGCCGCATGCAGGGCGTCCTGGTCGCCCGGCGCTACGTGATGATGGACTACGACATCCGCGTCGAGCACGTCGAGAAGGCCGTCGCCCTCACCCCCGGCCTGGAGTCGCCCACCGTCTCCCCGCTGCACCACGAGGGCTGGGTCGCGGTCCGCTCGATGGTCCCCTCCAAGGACGCCCAGCGCATCATGGACGAGCTGTACGAGCTGGGCGCCCGCGCCATCCTGACCACCGGCATCCACGCCTGCCGCCTCTGACCCAGGCCAGGCGGCCCGGCCGCCGCCGACGGGCGGCGGCCACACCTGCCGCCGGCCCGCGCCGGCGGCCCGTACGAAAGAGCCCAGCGACGTGTCCGCGCCCGCATCCGCGCCCCTGCCCGCCCTCCCGGTGACCTTCCGGCCGGGCCGCACCCGTGCCGTCCTGTACGGCGTCGGCATCGCCCAGCTCGCCGTGCTGACGGTGATCGCCGTCCTGCTGCCGAACCTGGGCGGCGGCGAGCGGGTCAGCTTCGTCTTCACCGGGCTGGTCATCCTCGGCGTGCTGCTGCTGCTCGCGCGGCCCAAGGTCGTCGCCCGGCAGGACGGCGTCACGGTCGTCAACCTGACCACCAAGCGCGAGCTGGCCTGGGCCCAGGTGCTGCGGGTCAACCTGCGCCAGGGCGACCCCTGGGTCCACCTCGACCTGGCCGACGGCACCAGCCTGCCCGCGATGGGCATCCAGCCCGGCATCGCGCGCGACCAGGCCGTCCGCGACGCCCGTACGCTGCGGGCGCTCGCCGAGAACCACGGCACCGGGGACCAGCCGGCCCGGTGACCCTGCCCGCACCCCGGCCCTGCTGATTACCCTGGTGCCCAGGGCGCGCTCCGCGCCCCGCCCCGCCAGCGGGCCCCTGCAACATGAGGAGTGACTCCCTCCAGCAATGGACGGATCGTCCGGTAGTACCTGCGCCGCCCCTCCACCGGAACCCCCGCATCCACGGGAGTTCCCCCTCACGGAGGCGGCGGCATGACCGCCACACTGCTGCTGCTCGCGGCGGCACTCGTCCTGATCCTCGCCAACGGCTTCTTCGTCGCCGCCGAGTTCGGCCTGGTCACCGTGGAGAAGGCGGAGGCCGAACGGGCCGCCGCCGAAGGGGACCGGCGCGCCCGCACCGTCGTCGGCGCACTGCGCGAACTCTCCTTCCAGCTCTCCGGCACCCAGCTCGGCATCACCATCACCTCCCTGGTGGTCGGCATGCTCGCCGAGCCCGCCCTGGCCCGTCTGCTGTCCGGGCCGCTGACCGCCACCGGGCTGCCGGCCGGTGCCGTACCCGGCATCGCCGTCGTCATCGGGATGCTGCTGGCCTCCGCCGTGCAGATGGTCCTCGGCGAACTGGTGCCCAAGAACTGGGCGGTCTCCAAGCCGCTCCAGGTCGCCCGGTTCGTTGCGGGCCCGCAGGGCGCCTTCTCGCGGTTCTTCCGCCCGGTGATCTCCCTGCTGAACACCGTCGCCAACCGGCTCGTACGGGCCCTGGGCGTGGAGCCGACCGACGAGCTGGCCTCCGCCCGCACCCCCGGCGAACTGGTCTCGCTCGCCCACCACTCGGCCCGCGCCGGGGTGATCGAGCAGGACACCGCCGACCTGTTCGTGCGCACCCTCTCCCTCGGCGGGCTGACCGCCGAGAACGTGATGACCCCGCGGGTACGGGTCAGCGCCCTTCAGGCCTCCGCGACCGCCGAGGACATCCTCAACCTCACCCGCGCCACCGGCCTGTCCCGCTTCCCCGTCTACCGCACCCGGCTCGACGAGGTGGTGGGCATGGTGCACCTCAAGGACGCCCTCGCGGTGCCCGAGCACGACCGGCTGCGCACCCCGGCCGCCCGGATCGCCGTACCGCCGCTCCTGGTCCCGGCGACGCTGCCGGTGCAGCCGCTGCTGGAGCGGCTGCGCAGCGAGCAGCCGATCGCCGTGGTGGTCGACGAGTACGGCGGCACGGCGGGCGTCGTCACCCTGGAGGACATCGTCGAGGAACTGGTCGGCGAGGTACGGGACGAGCACGACCGGATCGACCTGCCCGAGCTGGCCCAGGCACCGCCCGAGGACGGCCGCCCCGCCTGGGACGCCGACGGCGGCTGCCGGGTGGACACCCTGCGGCGGATCGGCCTGGACACGCCCGACGGCCCGTACGAGACCGTGGCGGGCCTGGTGGCCCAGATACTCGGGCGGGTGCCCGCGCCCGGCGACACCGCCGAGCTGGACGGCTGGCGGCTGCGGGTGCGGCTGGTGTCCCACCACCGCGCCGAGCGGGTCCGGATCATACGGACCGCGGGCGCCGCGGCACCCGCCCCGACGCCGGCGGAGGTGGCCCGGTGAGCTTTCTGCAACTCCTCTTCGCCGTCTTCCTGGTCCTGGTCAACGGCTTCTTCGTGGGCGCCGAGTTCGCACTCGTCTCGGTGCGCCGCAGCCAGATCGAACCGCTGGCCACCGCGGGCTCCAAGCGGGCCCGCAAGGTGCTGCACGGCCTGGAGAACCTGCCGCAGATGATGGCGGCGGCCCAGTTCGGCATCACCGTCTGCTCCCTGACGCTCGGCGCGGTCGCCGAACCGACCGTCGCCCGCCTCCTGGAGCCCCTCTTCCACGCGGCCCGGCTGCCCGGGCCGTTGATCCACCCTCTCGGTTACGTCATAGCCCTGGCCGTGGTGGTCTTCCTGCACCTCGTCATCGGCGAGATGGTCCCGAAGAACCTGGCGATGGCCGCCCCGGAGAAGACCGCGCTGTGGTTCAGCCCCGGCCTGGTCGCCTTCGCCCGGCTGTGCCGCCCGGTCACCGCGCTGCTCGGCGCGTGCGCCCGCGGCGTGCTGCGGCTGTTCCGCGTCGAGCCGAAGGACGAGGTCGAGGCGGTCTTCACGAGCCAGCAGCTCACCGACCTCGTCGAGGACTCCAAGCAGGCCGGCCTGCTGGCCCCCGCCGAGCAGGAACGCCTCTCCGACGCGCTGGAACTGGGCAGCCGGCCCGTCACCGACGTCCTCCTGGACCCGGCCGGACTGGTGACGGTCGACCCGGCCGTCACCCCGCGCCGGGTCCAGGAGCTGACCGTCAAGACCGGCTACTCCCGCTTCCCGGTGTCCGCGCCCGGCGGCGCCTACATGGGCTACCTGCACGTCAAGGACGTACTGGACCTGGAGGAGGGCGACCGCGCGGTGCCGCAGCACATCTGGCACCCGATGACGACGCTGCGCGCCGAACTCCCCCTGGACGACGCCCTGACCGCCATGCGCCGCTCCGCCTCCCACCTGGCCGCCGTCGCGGACGCGACCGGGCGGGTGCTGGGGCTGGTCGCCCTGGAGGACGTACTGGAAAAGCTGGTGGGAGAGGTACGCGACCCGGCACACCGCCAGGAACTGCCGACCGCACCCCCTTCAACGGCGCGCAGGGCGCCCGCGTCCCCGAAGTCCCCGGCGACCGCCTCTCCGGCCCGCGCCCCGCCCCGGGGCCGGCCACCAGGGAGGACCGGGCGCTGGCGGGGTGATCCTGACCATGGTGGAGGTGTGAGCCCGCGGGGGTTTCTGCGGGCTCACGTCGTTTCTGCGGGCGGCCCTCGTTTCTGCGGGCGGCCCGTGCCGGAGGCGGCGGCCGCGCGCGTGCACGGGCAGGGCGCGCCCGGCTCAACGGTGCAGCTTGCGCAGTTGGACACCTGCCGCTTCGTGTTAGAGCGGCGGTGTTCCGCTTCGTGTCAGAGCGGCGGCGCCTCCGGGCCCGGTCCGGTGACCGGGCCGCGGCCGGAGAGGACCTCGCCGTACGCCTGCATCAGGTCCGGCAGCCGCAGGGTGGCCAGGTCGTCGCGGGACGGGGCGCCGGACCAGGTGGACAGCCGCAAGTCGCGGTAGGCACAGCTCTTCTCGTACAGCGTGCGCAGGAAGCGGCCGTTGCCGAGTTCGTCGATCCAGCCCTGGCCGACGACGTGCGCGCTGACGCTGCGCAGTTCCTCCAGCGACTCCTCGTCCCAATGGTCGCCGTTCTCGGCGGCCAGCACCTCGCCGATGGCGGTCAGCTCCGGCGGCCGGTAGCTCGGGAAGTCGACGCGTGAGGTGAAGCGCGAGGACAGGCCGGGGTTGGCGGCCAGCAGGCGGTCCATGCCCTCCGGGTAGCCGGCCAGGATGACGACGAGGCGGTCGCGGTTGTCCTCGGCCCGTTTGAGGAGGACCTGCAAGGCCTCGTCGCCGTACGCGTCGCCCTTGCTGTACGCGGAGTTCGAGAGGCTGTACGCCTCGTCCACGAACAGCACCCCGCCCAGCGCCGAGTCGATCAGCTCGTTGGCCTTCACGGCGGTCTGCCCCAGGAACTCGCCGACCAGGTCGGCCCGTTGTGCCTCGACCAGATGATCGCCGCCGAGCAGGCCGAGGGCGTAGAACACCCGGCCGAGTATCCGGGCCACGGTGGTCTTGCCCGTCCCGGACGGGCCGGAGAAGACGAAGTGTCGTTTCGGCGGCTGCACCGGAAGGCCCTGGCCCGCCCGCAGCCGCGCCATCCGCAACTGCGCCGACAGCGCCCTGACCTGACGCTTCACCGGCTCCAGACCGACCATCCGCTCCAGTTCGGCGAGCGCCTTCTCCAGCAGCACGGGGTCGGACGGGCCGGCCGGCAGCCGTTCCGAGCGGCGCGGGCCGCCGAGCATCGCCTTCTCCCGTACGGCCGGCCCCGCGTCCCCGAGCGAACCGCCCGTCAGGTCGCCGTCCGGGACCTCCGGGTCGGCCGTGGCCAGCAGTTCCCGCCCGTCCACCGGGTCGAACGGGGAGAGCGGGTCCAGATCGCCGCCCGCCTCCTGGCCGAAGCCGGCGGTCACGGCCGCGAGGTCGGTGCCTTCCTCCAGGCCGTCCCCGTCGGCGATGGCCGCGAGCCGCGCCGCGGTGTCCATGAACGCCGGGTCGACCCGGTGCACCGAGCGGTACAGCGGCAGCGCGGCGGCGCTGCGGCCGGTGCCCTCGTGGGCCCGGGCGAGCCAGTACCGCAGCTCCTTGCGCTGCGGCTGCTCGCTGCGGCAGCGCATCAGGGCGGCCGACAGCAGCGGCTCGGCCTGCCCGAACATCTCCTGGCGCACCCGCGCCATGCCGCCGAACAGTCCGGCCTCGATGCCGAGCAGCGGATCGTCGAGCAGTGGTTCGGTGTGCCGTACGAGCTGGTCCCAGTCCTTGACGAGGTAGGCGCGGCAGGCGTGCAGGAAGCGCACCTGCGGATCGGTGTCCACCGGCGGGCAGCCCGCCAAGGCCTGGTCCAGCTCGGCGACATGGCGGCCGTCGAGCCAGTGCGAGGCGTACGCCAGCAGCAGGTCGCGGCCGGTCTCCAGCACCGGCTGGACCCACCAGCCCAGCCAGTACCAGGAATTGAGTGTGCGTCGGTGCCGGGCCCGCTGTTCCCCGAACCGGTCGCGGTGCCGGTGCATGTGCAGCAGCGCGGTCGAGGTGTCCGCACGCAGTGCGTGCAGGCCGAGCCAGCCGTCGGCCATCGTCGGGTCCATCCGCACCGCGGCCCGGAACTCCTCCTCGGCCTGCGGGTACGCGCCTACCGTGTAGGCGTCCACCGCGCGCAGCCAGGCGAGTTCGGCCGGGGCGTGTGTGCCCTGGGTGCCGAAATCCATCACGTCCCCCACAAAACGTCCCCCGTGGTGTGCCGCCGGGCGAGTGCCAGGCCACAGCGTGTTCGAACGAACCGGCGTGCTCGGGGCGGCAGTTGCAGGTCGCCCCCGGCTGCTCTTCGACTGCGTCCTTCGGTGGCACGGACTCGCATCGTACCTGCGGTATCGGTGCAGGCCGAAGAGGGCGGTGCGGGGGAAGGCGAGGCTCCGCGGCGCGAAGGGAGCGGTGACACAGGGTGAGGAGGCGAACGGCGCGCGGCGGGCGCCGAGCGCCCGGGCACAGAACGAAGCCCCCGATCACGGGGGAACAACCGGGGGCTTCGCGTCTGCGGGCGGTCCGTCAGAACCGCACATTGAGAACGTAAGTCCTGTACGCCCCCCAGGTCAAGCCGAGTTGAGGCAGTCGGCGGTACGCGTAGGGCGACGATCTGCGTACCGCCCGTGGTCCGTCACGTACGGTGATGATTCAGGGGGTACCGCACGCCTCACCAGGCCCCGGCAGCACCTCGTAACCCTCGGTGCACCCCCGTACCAGCAGGGCGGCGTGCGGACGCGAGGGGTCCGCCGCGAAATGGGCGCGCTCCGCCGGGATCCAGTCATCCCAGAACGCAGCCTGGGCTGGTCCGTCCCGCCGTCGTCCACGGTCCCAGGAATGACACGCCGTCAGTTCCATCCACAGCAGGCACGCCAGATACGGGCGCAGCGCGCGGCGTCCCGCACCGACGCCCTCCACGACGACGGCGTGCGCCGGTGCAAGCTCCCGGCGCGCGGTGAACTCCCTGCGCTCCCAGTCGTACACCCCGTAACGCGCGCGCTCCCCCGGGACAGCGGTTCCAGGACCTGGAGACGGAACCGCTCCGTCCATTCGAACAGCTCGTCGTGGGTCGCGATGTCGTCCAGACGGACGACCGGAGCGTCGCCGAGCGCCGTGGCCAGATGCCGCGCGAAGGTGCTCTTGCCGGACCCGGCGTGCCCGTCCACCGCGATCAGCCGGACGGGGCCGCAGGACGGGGGCAGCGCGCGCAGCCGGCCGGCGAGGCCGGGCGGGATCGGCCGGATCGGCTCTTGACGCACGCTGCTGCCTGTCTGCTGTGACGGGTGAGACGCTGCCAGATTACCGGTACGCAGGGTGCGGACCCGCGGCTGCACGGGCGCCTTCGCGCAGGGGGCTGCCCGGGCCCCGTACGGCCTTCCCCTGTCGCAAATTGCTGATCCCTGCGGCGACGCGCGACGAACGGCTGGCCGAAGGGGGTGTGCGGGGGAATAGTTGAGCTCCACTGTTCTCCTGGCTCAATCCTTCGCATCCGACTGGGGGACTCCACCATGAGCAGACCCACGCCCCGGCGTACCGTTCTGGCCGCCGCCCTCGCCGTCGCGGCGGGCACGGCCACCCCTTGGCGCACGCCGCCTCCCCTTCCGCACCGTCCGCCGCACCGAAGGCGAAGCGTCTCGTGGACTACCGAGCCTGGCACACCGCAGCCGACTGGAACCAGGGCGTCGCGAACGGCACCCGCGTGGTCGACGGGCGCCGCCCCGGCGTGGCGATCGACCGCCCGGCCGGCACCGCCGACTACCGTGATCCGCACACCGGTACGACCGCGGCCTGGGAGTACGCCGTCTGGACGTCCCCGGCCCGCACACTCAAGGTCCCGTCCACCGAAGCCGTCGTCTCCTGGAACGCCCAGACGCCCGCCGGCACCTGGATCGCCGTCGAGCTGCGCGGCACGTACGGCGACGGCGTACGGACCCCGTGGTACGTCATGGGCCGCTGGGCCGCCGGGGACGGCGACATCCGCCGTACCTCCGTCGACGGCCAGAAGGACGGCCGGAGCAGCATCTCCACCGACACCTTCGCGATCGACACCCCGGCGAGCGGCGTGCGGCTGGCCTCGTACGAACTGCGCGTCACGCTGTACCGGAAGCCCGGCACCACCCAGACCCCCACGGTGTGGCGCCTGGGCCTGATGGGCTCCGACATCCCCGACCGCTTCGACGTACCGGCCTCCAAGCCGGGCGTCGCGACCGGCCGCGAGCTGGCCGTGCCGCGCTACTCGCAGGAGACCCACAAGGGTCAGTACCCCGAGTACGACAACGGGGGCGAGGCCTGGTGCAGCCCCACCTCCTCCCAGATGATCATCGAGTACTGGGGCCGCAAACCCACCGCCGCGGACCTGGCCTGGGTCAACCCCGCCTACGCCGACCCCCAGGTCTGCCACGCCGCCCGCTACACCTTCGACTACCAGTACGAGGGCTGCGGCAACTGGCCGTTCAACACCGCGTACGCGGCCACGTACCGGGACATGGAGGCCGTCGTCACCCGGCTGCGCACCCTCTCCGACGCCGAGACCCTCGTCCAGGCGGGCATCCCCGTAATCACCTCACAGTCCTTCCTGGCCGCCGAACTGACCGGCGCGGGCTACGGCACGGCCGGCCACCTGATGACCGTCATCGGCTTCACCCGCACCGGCGACGTCGTCGCCAACGACCCCAACTCACCGACCAACACCGCCGTCCGCCGCGTCTACAAGCGCCGCGAGTTCGAGAACATCTGGCTCCGGACCAAGCGCAAGAACGCCGAGGGCAAGGTCGTCAGCGGCACCGGCGGCATCTGTTACGTCTACTTCCCCATCGAGGTTTCTGCAGTTCAAAGGGCCGCGCTGGGAGCCGTGGGTATCTGCTGACGGGACACGCAAGAGCCCCCGATGCGCTTCACTCGGGGGCTCTTGCGAGGGGCTCCAACCGTTCAGGAAGCAGATAAGGAGATCTTTCAGGAATCCGCCTCGAACCAGCGCTGCATCGCGGCCCGGCCCCGACCGTCAGCCTCCGGCATCATGTGCGCGTACACGCGCAGCGTGGTCGATGGGTCGGCGTGCCCCAGCCACTTAGGAGAGCCTCCGGCCACGTCGGGGGCTCTCTGCATGCCCGGGGAGGTGCCGTGCGGCCCCACGACCTGTTCCCCGACGACCTCGTCTACGCCCACGACGCCGAACGCCTCACCGGCGTACCCCAGACCGTCATTCGCAAATGGGCCTCACGCGGCCGCATCCAACGCTTCCAGGGCGACGGCCGGCCTACCGGCCCGTCCCTCAACGTGTACCCCGCGCCGCCTGACGCGAAGGGTGCTCATGGAAGACGTCGCCTCCCTGCCCGCCTCTACAACGACAGCTGCGACCCGATCGCCCGCTACCTGATCCGCGTCTCCGTCGACCGCTACCCTGGCAACCCCGAGCGGTCGAATCAGCACTACCGCGAGAACCCGCTCATCTGGGAAGAGATGGGCCTGAGCGCCAGCATGGGCGGGGAGCCGATCGGTTGGCGCGTGCAGCACGACTGCGATGCGTTCAAGGAGCTGTGGGCGCTGTTCGAGAACGAGAACGGGTGCTACCCGCTGTACCCGGGCGAGTCGGCATGGCTGGAGTACAGCTACACGGTCTCCGACGAGAAGTGGGGTACGTGGTTCCGGCGGGCGGTGCGGCTGCCGGCCCAACGGCTCGGTGTGCGCCTGGACTTCCCGGCCGAACTTGACCCGATCGTATGGGGCACGGAAACCACCATGACGGCCGCGGCGTTCCCCTTCGAGAACCCGATCCGATCCGCAGCCGAAGGCGACCGCCGGGTGTTCTCCTGGAGTACCGAAGACCCGCCGCTGCATGCCTGGTACCGCCTGGAGTGGAAGTTCCGTGCCCGCCCGACCGAGGAGCCCGCCCTGACCGCCACCGAAGACACCGCCAGCGCCCGGATGGCCGCGAGGAGTCGCCGCAGTTCGACGAGCAATACGAGGGTTGCCTGAGCTTCCTCAACGTGCGCGGCATGGTACCTCGCCCACTGTCCATCAGCGTCGAGCACACCGACGTCGACGGTCAGCAGCGCATCACCATCTTCGAGCGGGGACACGCCCGGCTCGTCGCCCACGAGGTCGACCACCTGCACGGGGGCTGTACCGCGCGAAGATGAGGCCCGGCGTCGAGCCCATCCCCGTATCCGAATACCGTGGCGCAGGCCGCAGTTGGCGGTACGGATCGGCTCGGTGACCATCACCGAGCCCGGCGTTGCTACCGCAGTCATCGTCAGCGACGGCCGTGTGCTGCTGATCCGCCGCCGGGTGCCCGAGGGAGACTCCCTCTGGCAGTTCCCTGCGGGCGCCATCGAGCCTGGCGAGTCCGCCGAGCAGGCCGCCGTGCGCGAGACACTGGAGGAGACCGGGCTGACCGTCGAGGCGGTCAAGCTGATCGGTGAGCGGGCTCACCCGAAGACCGGCCGGTCGATGTCGTACCCGCCTGCGCGGTGGTCTCAGGAGAGGCGCGCGTAGCAGACGACGAGGAGCTGTCCGAGGTCGCATGGGTGACCCACAATGAGATCCCGAAGTACGTGCGCTACGGCGTGTACGGGCCGGTGCAGGAGTACCTGGACGCGCCCCTGACGCACTGAGCGCAGTACAGCACACCCCCGGTCGGCACATCCGGCCTGGGCGTGCCGTGTCCAGCGCGCCTGTCGGCCGCCGCCGCGGGGCCGTGTGGTCCGGGCGCTACGGGTTCTGCTCACGCTCGTGCCAGCGCCTGCGGACGATCAGGAACACGAACAGGCCGACGATGGGGCAGGACGCGACGACCGTGGGGAGACCCGTCGGCCATCCCTCACCGATAGGCATGGGGATGGCCAATGCGGTGATCAGTGGAACACCGCACAGGAGAATGGCCACGCCCCACGACCAGGCCTTTGCGAAACTGTTCCACCAGCTCTGGGACTGCACCCACGGTTCGATATACAGAATTCCGGCTGAAACCGGCCACACGACGGCCAGGGCAATGACCGGGGAAAGAGCGAGTCCCCTACTGCCGTTCAGCTCGCGGATGAAGGACACCCCTGGGTAAGTCAGAGCGAACCCCAGAGTCACGCCGACGGTGCTGTAGCCAAAGGCTTGCTTCGCGCTTGCCTGCTCGCTGTCTTCGGACGTTTCCCCCAGCATGGCTGCTCCTGGCTGTCGTGTGGCCGGTTCTTTCTTGCCGTCAGGCGCAGGCGCTGGCTACTCCGTCGGGACCGCTCACGGCCATGACGAAGCCGGCGAATTCCTGGCCGGCCTCCGGCGGGACGTGTCCTTCCTTGATGTACCTCCAGGCGTACTTGGCGAACTTCGCGTACCCGCCGAGCTTGCCGATGGTTCGGGCGACCTTCGCCACGGGGAAGAGGGCATAGCGGAGTGATCGGTGAATAGCCTGCAAGCATAGACCGGTTGCCCCCAGCCTTCTTCCCCGTTCTTCTTCCTTGGGTTGCAGCCGCCAGGGTCAGCGCCGCGTTGACGGGAAGCTAACACGCCAAAAGGCATGCCCCAAGCGATCTTTCGCGTTAAGCAACATGCCGCCCGACGCGGCGTTCAACAAAAGCTGTCTCACGACTGGCCTCGCCGGTGCGGGTTTCCGGGATAGCGCCCGTCCGCGCCAGATGAGGCACCTGTGCCAGCGGCAGTACCGAACCAGCGCCTATCAGTAGGCGGTGCTCGCCGGCCAGCAGCCCAAGGGACACGCCCCGCCCGGAAGGGCGAAGACCTTGTATTGGTCGACTGCAAGAGCCGCATGACCAGCGGCACAACTCACCGGCATGCGGTGGAGCGCGCGGCGGTGCGCGCTCATCTCCAGCTCACCGCGTGGACCTGCCTTCCTGTCTTCTATGTGTTCGACGATCTGGGCGTGCTCAGCGCTCATGACGTGCTGGCACACGGCCGGAACGGACCACGGACGGTACGGGGGCGGGCACGGCCTACTACCTGATCAGTACTGCGGTCGCTGTGCCGTTTCGATGCCGTCTTCGGCGTACACGAACACCGTGACCACCTGAGCACTGCTGCTTGACGAGCAGTGCTCATTCGTCTCACCGGCCCCGGGTGCCTGCCGTGAAAGGGAAGCGCATCGCCTGCTGAAGGGCTTCGATGCGGGCACGCCGTAGATAGCACAGCCCTCCCGCAAGGCTTCTGCGGGAGGAGGGAAGTGGGCGGCGCTTCAGTGAGTCGCGAGACGGGAGGAAGAGCCGCGTACCCCGGAGCTGGGGTGGCGGAAAGCGTACACGATGCCGCAGGCCGTGCTGCATCGCTCGGCTTCATACACGGGGGCGATACGCGCGTCCCGGGATGCGGCACGCAAGCGGTTCCGGATCTTTCTTACTCGACGGCTGCCAGATGCTCGCGCAGTGCTGCTTCGATGGCCGCGATGTCGCCGGCTGCTGGGAGCTCCCAGTGGGATTCATCTCCGGCTTCCAGTGCGGCTTCGCTGCTGAAGCGGATGAGGTCCGGGGAAGGGATGAAGGTGTCGCGCAGCCAGTGGGCGATGTGGGCGGCGTCGGTGGGTGATGCGTCAGTGAGGGTGATGCAGCCGCACTCTTCGACGGGGAGGGTGGCGATTCCGCGCAGTCCGGCGTTGTCCGGGGTCGCTACTTCGAATTCGAGGTAGCTGCCTCCCCGGAAGCTGGTGGGCATGAGACGTGTGAAGGCGTCGGGGAAGGCTCGTTCCAGGGCGGACCGGAAGCCGTCGAAGGTCATGTGCCAGGCGTTGGCCCGGTCGGTGGGCGGGTAGAAGAGGAAGGTGGCGCGGCGGTCGTTGCTCATCTTCAAGTCCCTGCGGTCTTACGGTACGTACCGTGTGGTTCCCTTCACGCCGCTCATGGCCATCATGCTCTGCCAGTACGCGGATGATTCCCGGTCGTTCGTAATGATCTCAAGGCCGCGCAGCTGGGTGTTGCGCGGGTCATTCATGGCTTCGTGGTAGCGGACCAGCTCGTTCTCGTCCTTGGGATACATGGCGTCGCGGCGCGGATCGAACTTGACGTTACCGCGGTCGTCGGTCTTCACGGGGGTGCCGAGGGTGGCGTCGACCGCGTCCAGGCTGCGGAAGGTCTTCTTGCAGTCGGGTTCCCGGACGTACTTGGCTTCCACCGCGTAGCCGTCGGCGGGGCGCAGGCCGTCGACCATGAGGCCCTTGCCGCTCCTGCCGGTTGCCTCGGGCGGCAAGGGAACTTCCCGTTCGGGATAGCCGGCGACGCGAAGCTGGTAGGCGTTGTCCGAGTTGCTGGCGTTCCCGCCGCCGGCGAAGCCTCCGGCAGGCAGCGAGTGCATCCACGAGCGGAAGTTCGCTTGTTCGGCCGGGGTGAGCAGGTTGGGGTGTGCCGGGGGGATGGGGTCGCGATAGGGGATGCCGGGGTCGGTGCCCTGCGCCATGATTTGCTGGATCGAGCCTGTTCCGGAGGCCGAGGCGAGCAGCACCGGTACCGGCAGCCTGATGCCTCCGCCGGGCAGCAGAGGCGGTCGGGGGCGTCGTCCCCGCCCGGGAGGCGTACTCGGGCCTGGGCGGCGTCCAGGCTGTGGGCGACGGCGCCGAGCTGATGTATCCGGGGGTCGCCGAGTACAGCGTCGTTGAGCCCTCCGTCGTAGCCGTTGCCGCCCAGGATCGGCTGCTCCCAGGGCAGGTCGATACGGAAGAAGTCCGCATTGTGGGCGGCGATGTCGGCAAGCGCGTTCTTGATGTGCCCGGAGTAGGCTTCGCACGCATTGGCCAGCTGGGTGCACGCACCGACCAGGTTCGCGACCAGAGGCTCGTCCGCCTGTGCCTGGGAAGGCGGGGAGCCTGTCCCGATGCAGCGCTTGAAGTAGCGCTGGAAGCTGTCGGCAGCTGCCCCGGTGTGGCTGGCCCGTACCGTGGTCGCACACGCCTGGGCCTCGCCGAGGAACCGTTCCATCAGTTTTGCGGCGTGCCGCCATGAGGCGGCAGCGCCCTGGGCCTTTTCGGCGGAACCCCGGTAGCGGTCGCCGCCACCGGGCGCGAACTGGTCATACCACGCGGTGTCGCCGACGACCTCGGGCAGTTCCTGGCCCAGGCCCAGGAAGCGGGAGGTGCAGCCCTTGGACGGGTCGCCCATGCCGTTGGTCGCGTCCCCCTGCTTCCCGAGCAGTTCGGCACTGATCCGGCTTTCGGTGGCCATGTAGGCGCGGGCGCTGCGCATCAGGCCGGCACCGGTGGCGCCCATGACGTAGGAGCTGTAGCCGATCTGGTCCAGGGTGGTGGCTGCGGCCGGCTTGTAGACCGTGGCGAAGGCGTGGCCGGCGTCGTCGTCTCCGGCCATCCCCTGCTGGTCCTGCAGTTCACCGGCGAGGCCGATGGCGGTATCGCGGACGCCCCGCATGACGTCCATCATCGCCATCGACGCCTTGATCATGTCCCCGGTGTGCACTTCGAAGCTACCCACACCTGCTCCCGGGCCCGTAGTTGCTGAGCAGACTCAGTTCTATCGCAGGTGATCAAGAGAGACGCGTCTGGGGGGCGCTGATCGGCCACTACGGCGACGGCCGCTCCCGCATCTGCTCGCGTTCTTCGAGGAGACGTCGAGTCATGTTCAGGAGCCGCCCGTACCGGCCGTCGCGCTGCAGTACCGGAATCCACTGCGCGTCCACCCAGCCCATAACGCCTGCCTCCCGGAACCCGCCGCCAGCCGTGCCGTCCTCGTCCACCCGCCGGCGGGCGCGGCGCCATCACTCGAAGGGGCCGGACCGTCGTAACGGAGTCCCGGCGCGAAGTTGTGACGCTGCCGGTCGGAGCCGCAAGCCGTGCGCCCGTCGTTCTGACGGACGCACCGGGGGTATGAGGGGGACAGCCTGTCACCCTCAAGCGCCGCGGCATCCTGATGAGCCACCTGCCGATACCCATGGCCACGATCCCCCAGGGCATGAGGATGCTCCGGCTACCAGCCGATCTTCGAGGTGTCGCGAAAATCTCCAGGCGATCCCCTGAAGTAGCCGTGGCTAGCCTCTTTGTCAGTCCCGACAAGTAGCCGGGGAAGGGCAGGGGGTTTCGTTCTTCGGTGAAGGATGCGGGGCGAGACATGGCGGAGATCAAGCAGGTCACGCTGAAGAACGTCATTGCCGCGCCGTGGTACGACTCCCGCAGTCACAGAGGAGCGCATGGCCCGTAGCGCCCACATCCTCAGCCACTACCGATGGGCCAGCGGCGACTGCTTCCGGTACGCCTCCTGCGACGTGCCCGCGACGCCCCTGGAAGAGGTGTCCACGCCATCGGTGACATCTACCGCATCAAGGCGTGTCAGCCGTGCGTCCTTGAGAGGGAAGAGGAGCGCCGCCGCCATGCCCAGCGTCACGGCCTGCCGTACCGCCCGGGCGCGTTGGGCGGGCCATACTCGCCGTAGACGCGACGCCCGCCGCCCCCGGCCTCTCGGCGGGGGCGGTTTCGTTGCGTAGAGGCGCTGGTGGCGACGCAGTTTTCCAGGGAGCACACAGGGAGATCCGCAGTCCAGGGAGCACCCAGGGAGGCGTAGAGATCTCACCGCGTCTCAATGCGTCTCTCTGGTTCGCACGCCGTCACCGCAGGTGAGAAGTGCGTGATGATTGAGGACAGGCATAACCCCTGGTGCACATCAAGCATGTAGCGAGTTCGAGAAGATCTGGCTCCGGACCAAGCGCAAGAACGCCGAGGGCAAGGTCGTCAGCGGCACCGGCGGCATCTGTTACGTCTACTTCCCCACCGAGGTCACCGCCGTCCAGCGGCACGCCTTGGCCACGGCCGGCATCTGCTGAACCCGCCCCTCCGTCCCCCGTCCGGCTCCCGAACGCCGATCCGGAGCCCGCCCGCGGTCTACCGGCCGGGCGACTCCTGTGGCGCAATGGACCGGGCGGGGCCGAAGGGGCCCCTGATATCGAGAGTTGGGGGAGTGGCAGCATATGTCCGTCGTGGTGTGTTCACTGCTCTGGGACGCGGAGAAGCACGGGGCCGGATCGCAGAAGATCTCGTACGACAGCGACGGGTACCACCTCGTGCGCTTTCCGTACGGGGCGGGCGACGAGTCGTACGACCCGTGGAAGATGCACGACCCGGCCAACGGGGGCGGTACGCCGTCAACGTTCCCGGACGCCAGGTCGGGCCTGATCTGGCCCAGCCACGAGGGCTGGGCAATGCTGTCCGCGATGGTCTTCTGGGCCGCGGACGACCGTCCGAACGAATACCGGGCACGCTTCGTCCGCGACCCGCTCGGCCCCGGCTACGACTCGACGGGAACCACGGACACGTGGAAGACCGGGGGAGGCCAGTACAAGACGTACCTGTGGCAGATGTTCGTGCACCCGGGAACCCCCGTCGGCCTGAAAATCTCCGCCCGCGGCTCCGGCGACACCAAGGTGCCCGCCGCGATCACACACGCCCAGTTCAAGCTGGCGATTCATACGGAGGTGCTGCGGCCGTAGGTGGGAGCCGGGGCGGCGGGTGTCCGGCGGTCAGCCGGCGAGGGTCAGGGTGGGGCGGAGGCCGTCGGGGCGTTCGGTTACCGGGATGTGGTCTACGGGGAGGTAGGTGCAGCCCAGGGCCGTGGCTCCGCCGTCCGCTGTGCGGTCGTCGCCCACCATCAGGACGTTCGTGGGGGTCAGGCCCAGTTCCTCGCAGGCGATCTCGAACAGTCGTGGGTCGGGCTTCTGGATGCCGTGTTCGTACGACAGGACGTAGCTGTCGACGAAGCGGTCGAGGCCGTATGCGCGGAGCACCGGACGCAGGTCCCAGCCGATGTTGCTGACTACGCCGGTGCGGATGCCGCGCCGCCGTAGTTCGGACAGGACCTCGGCGGCGTCCGGGTACGGTGCCCACGCGGCAGGTGTCATGTGGCGTTCGTACAGTGCGTCGTACAACGCGTCGTCGGGCAGGGGTACTTGCCGGGCCAACCCGGTGTAGAGCTCGCGGTGCCGGTCGGCGCTGCGGTCCCGTACTTCCCAGAGGGCGGTCAGGCCGGGCGGCATGTGCTCCGGCGATGAACCGCCGGGCAGGGCGCCGGCTCGGCTCAGCTCCGCCGCGAGGCGGGCCACCTCCTCCTCCGCGAGGTCCGTCCCGGTCTCGTCCAGCACCGCCCGCAGCCAGCTCTCCGGCGATTCGATGCGCAGCAGCGTTCCGGAGAAGTCGAAGAGCACACCCTTGATCGTCATAGGACCATCCTGTCGCGTCGGCGGCCCGCCGTCATCGCGGCGTCCCGTATCGGTGGGCGTACCCGGCCGCCGCGGCCGCCACCAGTGCCCCGCCCAGCAGCCAGCCGCCGAGCACGTCGGTGGCCCAGTGGACCCCCAGGTAGACGCGGGTGAGCCCGACACCGGCCACGGAGACGCCGACCAGCACCGCGGCCGCCCACAACCACCGCCGACGGGCCCCGGACAGCCGCAACAGCCACAGTGCCAGACCGCCTGCCACCGCCGCCGTCATGGCGTGGCCGGAGGGGAAGGCCGCGTAGTGCGCGGAATCGACGGGGTCCGGCCACTCGGGGCGCTGTCGGCCCACGAGAGCCTTCAACACCTGCTGCAACGCCGTCCCCACGGCTGCTGTGACGGCCACCCAGCAGCCCAGTACCCACTGCCTGCGGCGCAGCAGCGCGATGACCGCGACGGCCAGGAGAGTCCGCAGGGTCCACGGGTCCCACACCCAGTCGGAGAAGACCTTGTTGACGGAGGTCAGACCGGGCGCCGTGACGGCCGTGCGGTGCAGGGACGTGGCGATGCCGTGGTCGAGGGCGAGCAGCGGGCTCCAGCGGGCGGCCACCAGGGTGAGGAGGGTGATGAAGGGGAGGAGAAGGAGGAGGGTGAGGAGAGTGAGGCGGATGGGGCGGTGTGGGGAGGAGGGCGGCTTGTTGGGGGCGGGGCGATTGGCGGGAGTGGGGGGCATGGGGGAATCCTCGCGGAGGCGCGCGGGGTGGGGCCAGGGAGTCTCCGTACGGGGGTGTGTTCGTACGGCAGCGCGTGCCCGGTCGCGTACGCCCGAACCGCCTCGGTACGCCGGTGCGCTCACGCCCCCGCGCTCACGCCCCCGCGCCCGTACCCCCTCGGCGCGCTCCTCGACCCTCGCGCCTCGACCCTCGCGCCGAGCCCCTCAGTACGTCAGCGCGCTCAGCCCCGGTACGAAGGTCACTAGGACCGGGAGCACCGGGACGAGGGCCGCGACGGCCGTCATGCGCAGACGGCGGCCGGGGGTGAAGCGCGGAGCCGGGGCGAGGAGGCGGTGGACGCGGTGGGGGAGCTGGGCGCACTGGGCGGGGCAAGGGCCGAACACCCCGCGGTCCTCGTTGAGTCCGACCAGGGCCAGGGCGATCGTCAGCCGGCCGAAGCGGCGCGACGCCACGTCGTCGGCGGCCAGTTCGACCAGCCGGTGCACCTGGTCGCGGAACGCGGCGAAGACCGGGACCTGCGGGAATCCGACGGCGAGCGCCGAGGCGCAGTACAGCAGCACGTCGTGGCGGGCCCGTGCGTGGCCCTGCTCGTGGGCGATCAGCGCGTCGAGCTGACGGCCTTTCAGGCGGCGCAACGCCGAGGTGGTGACGACCAGTTGAGGCGTCGCGCCGTGCAGCCGCCACGCTTCGGGCCGGTCGCCTTCGAGGACCACGAGCCGGTCGCCCGAGGGCTCCTCGCCGGGCAGCAGCGGGGAGCGCCGCAGCAGGTCGGCGCGCCGCAGCCGCCGCCGTGCGCGGGCGCCGCGCACCTCGCGGGTGAGCATGACGGCCGTCCACGCGCCGCCGCCCGCCAGTATCGCGGCCAGTACGCCGGACCACGGGCCGTACTCCTTGAGGGCGTACGCCTCGACGACGACACGCGGCGCATGGCCGAAGAGGTGGCTGCGTACGGCTTCCCACGCGGCGGCGCCGAAGAGGGACATGGCGAGGGCGCAGCACAGCAGTACGGTGGCGACCACGCACTGCCACACCCACAGGGCGAGCACCGGTTCGCGGTCGGGCCAGTCGGCGCGGGCCATCAGGCGCGGCGCCGTCGCCGCGACCAGCGCGCCGAGCATCATCAGCGCGAGAGGGACCATCATGGCGTCAGCCTATGAGCGCGCGGTCCGCGCGAGGTGCGATACCGCCCCGGAAGTGACGTATACCACGACGTCCGGGACTCAGAGGGTCAGCAGCATCGCGAACATACCGATGCCCATCGCGACCCGGCACGCTCCCACGACCTCCGGCCAGGAGGCTCGCGCCGGGGCTTTCGTGGCGCTGTCCGCCGCGCCGGGAGCGGCTGCCGGTGCCAGCCGTACGCCGGCGGCGACGACGTACACGGCGTAGTACGCCAGTAGCAGCACCGTGAACAGCGGAAGGCCGCCAGGGCCCGTCGATCCCATGTGCCCCACGGGCCCCGCGTGCGCCGCGTGTCCACCGCCGCCGGGCCCGCCGCCGGGGGCGGACACCATCGCCAGGGACATGTAGACCATCGCCGCCGCGCCCACCGCGTGGTGCGGATGCCTGCGCAGCAGCGCCCACAGGCCGGCGGCGCCGAAGACGGCCGCGAACACCCAGGGGGTCCAGGGCGGCTGCACCACGGCCGTGGCGGGCACGGCCATCGCCGCCATGCCCAGCCCCATCAGCGCCTCCCCGCGCGCTTCCCGTCGCTGCACGGCCGTACCGCGCCGTACGCTCGACAGGCAGTACGCGCCTGCCCCGGCACACAGCAGCACCAGCAGCCAGCCGACCCATGGCGGTCCGTGCACGGCGTCCTCCCCGAGAGCCCGTACGGCGGTCGCACGCGGGAGACGCGCGCGGCGCGGCGTCGTGCGGCCCGGTACAGCGGCATCGTGCCCCGGGGGCGGCTCGCGGACGCCCGCAGGAAACCCGGCATCGGGAGCGCACGGGCGCACAGCGGGGAGCATGCGCGGGGAGGGCCGCGGCGGCAGGCCGGGGCCGCCTGGGTCAGATGCCGGGCCGGTACCGCAGCGGGTGATCCGCCGGAACCTCGGTCAGCACGATGCGGTGGCCGTCCGGGTCCGCGATCCACATCTCGATCAGGCCCCACGGCTCCTTCACCGGAGGACGCAGGATCTGCACTCCACGGGCCGCCAGCTCCTCGTGTGCCGCGGCGGCGTCGGCGACCTGGAGCCAGAGTTGGAGCGTGGCCGTAGGGGGCTCGGGGAGCGGCCGGAGACCTCCAGGAAGCCGCCGCCGAGGAAGTAGACCGTTCCGCGCTCGGGGCCGGTACCGAATTCGCGGTAGACCTCCAGGCCCAGCGCGCTGCCGTAGAACTCCCGCGACCGCTCGGGGTCGGACGGCCGCACCAGCACCCTGCTGCTCAGTACATGCACCATGCTGCGGACCCTACGCCTCAGGGCGGGCTGGGTGGTGGCCCGGTGCCTCTTGTTAGCCTCCGGTACGGCCGTACCGTGCGGCGCCCCGGCGCCGGCGCCCGTACGCCGCGCCGCACGCCACCCTGAGAGGACACCCGCCGATGCCGACCGTCGAGCTGACCTACAGAACCGCCACCGAAGCCGACGTCCCGGCGGTCGTCGAGCTGATCGAGTCCGCCTACCGCGGCGACGCGAGCCGGGCCGGCTGGACCACCGAGGCGGACCTGCTGGAAGGCCAGCGCACCGACCCGGAGGGGGTCACGGCCGTCGTGCGCGACGCGGGCAGCCGGCTGCTGCTCGCCGAGAACGCGGGGGAGATCGTCGCCTGCTGCCAGCTCGAACACCGCGGCGACCACGTGTACTTCGGAATGTTCGCGGTCCGGCCCGGGCTCCAGGGCGGCGGCTTCGGCAAGGTCATCATGGCCGAGGCGGAGCGCACCGCACGCGCCGAGTGGGACGCGGCCGAGATGCGGATGACGGTCATCCGGCAGCGGGACGAGCTGATCGCCTGGTACGAGCGGCGCGGTTACCGGCGTACCGGCACGATGTTCCCGTTCCCGTACGGCGACGAGCGGTTCGGCATCCCGCAGCGCGCGGACCTGGAGTTCGAGCTGCTGGTCAAGACGCTCGACTGAGGCGCCGGGCGGGCCGCCCGTACCGCGACAGCCCGCCCGTACCGCCCACCCTGCGGCGGCCCGCCCGCGCCGCGCCGCCGCCCCGGGCCTCAGGCCGTGAACCGCACCGCCCGCCGGATCTCGGGGAAGTCGGTCACCACGCCGTCCAGCCCCAGGCCGCGGCTGAGCCGGAGCTGGTCGTGGGTGTTGACGGTCCAGCCGAGCACGCGCAGCCCCGCGGTGTGGGCCCGTTCCACCAGCTCCAGGGTCAGCCTGCGGATGTCGAGGGAGAGCGCCGAGGCGCCCACGGCCCGCGCGCGGTCCACCACGTCGATGCCGTAGTCCTCGGCGACCAGCGCGGTCCGTACGCCGGGCAGCAGCCGGGCGACCGTGGCCAGCGCCTCGTCGTGGAAGGAGATCACCTCGACCCGGGCGGTCAGGTCGCGGGCGCGCAGCACGTCGGCGAGCGCCCGGGCGGCGGCCGCGTCCTTGATCTCGGCCTGGAGCGGCGCCCGTACCGCGTCCACGATCTCCTCGAACACCGGGACCCGCTCGCCGTCGCCGGCGTCCAGTTCGCGCAGCTCGGCCAGGGTGCGGTCGGCGACCGGCCCGGTCCCGTCGGTCGTGCGGTCCACGTCCGCGTCGTGCATGACCACGAGCGCGCCGTCCTTGCTCAGGTGCAGGTCCAGCTCGATGACGTCGAGACCCTCGCGTTCGGCCCGGACGAACGAGCGCAGGGTGTTCTCCGGTTCGACGCCCATCATCCCGCGGTGTCCGATGGTGAGAAAGGACAAGGCTGCCTCGTTTCTGTCGGGGGTGCCGGCAGACCGGTACCGGCCGTGGGCCCCGGCTGCCGGACCGGTGCCGAGCGCGGGCCCACCGGCTGCGCTTTCGAAACGGCGCACAGCCTAACGGGCGCCCGGAACGCCGGAATCGATGTCGGACAGCGCTCCGACGTGGCCGGAACGGGGACTTGTCAGGTCTGCCGCCGCACCCGACGGCGGCGGGAAACCGGGGTGGCGTCGGGGCTCGCGGCGGCCGGCGGCGTGGCGAGGGGCGTGCGCCGGGGTGTCGCGCCCCTCCGGCCGGGGACTTCCGCCCGGAATGCGGCTCACTCGTGCGTGGGCGAGTCCTCCGTACGCTGACGCGGTGGGCCGACGGGACGCTTCGGAAGGGTGCGGGGCGGCCGGGACGGCCCGTACGGCGGGCCGTGGCGACAGGGGAGTGGCAGGAACCGGTCAAGCCCGCGCCGTGGGCGCCGCGGTGCGGGGGAGGTGCCGTATCGCAGCCCTTCGGCACCGAGGCCCAGTTGGCGGGCCCGGGCGCCGGGCGTGCGCGGTGGTCCGTACGGGACGGAGCCGTACGGGAGCGGCGCGGCGGGCGGACGGGAATCGGCCGGATCCACCCGCTCGCCATAGGGCGGCCACCGCGCCCGCCGGCCCGCCCGGGGCGTCGGGCGAACGTTCCAGCGGGCGCGCTGTTCCGGATGGGGCGAGTGTTGAGGGGTACGTACTGATACGTGTTGCTACGCACTGGAGGAAGCACGGCAGGCACACGTCAGACAGGCAGAAAGTCCAGCCTCCTCCCGAGTGGACAGGAAAAAGAAGCGTGACCATGGGGGTTTAGCGAAAGATTTTTTCCTGCGGCTCTTGAGGTCATGGAGGGGCCGTGGATACCGTGTCCGCACAACAGGATCTCCTGCCGGAGGGTAGTCATGACGGAAATTCTTTCGCCTGTGGGTGCCCCGGGGGCATCGGGACCGCAGAGCGTGTGGTCGCGCATCCGGCGTGGCCGGTGCTCAAGGACGCCATCGAGGCCATCCGCCCGTGGCAGTCCAAGGATGGCTCGGTCGACCTCGACGCCGAGGGCGCGCCCGCCGCCGACGAGGTCCGGCGTGAGGTCGAGCGCGCCATCTCGGCCATCGAGGAGCTGGCGCCGCTGCTCCCGCACGACGCCGCCTACCACCTGGCGCTCGTGTCCGACCTGCGCCGCTGGGCCGACGGCGGCTTCGCCGTGCCCGACTTCCTGGACTCGCTGCTGGCCTTCCAGCCCGCGCGGGAGCGCGTCGACGGCCTCCAGCACCTGGTCGTTTTCCCCATGTACACGCAGAACGGCAATCCGGACCGCAACTTCGAGGCGGTCGTGCTGCGCATGGTCTGGCCCGAGTGGCTGGCGGAGCTGGAGCGCACCCGTTATGACAACCCGCTGTTCTGCGGCATCACCTTCGAGGACTTCACCGCCGGGTACGACACCAACTCCGCCGTCCTCTTCCCGGAGACCATCGCCGTGCGCGAGGCGCCCGAGCGCTTCACCTGGGGCGGCATCTTCTGCGACCGGGAGGCCGCCCGCTTCCGCCGGGTCAGCGAGGCCGCCGTCGAGACGCTGGGCGTCGAACTGCCCGCCGACATCCGCGAGATGCTCGCCGACCAGGACCGCTGCCAGCAGGCGTTCGTGCTCTGGGACATGGTGCACGACCGCACCCACAGCCACGGCGACCTGCCGTTCGACCCCTTCATGATCAAGCAGCGGCAGCCGTTCTGGATGTACGGCCTGGAGGAGCTGCGCTGCGACCTGACCGCCTTCAAGGAGGCCGTCAAGCTGGAGGCCGAGGGCTTCCGCCAGGCCCGCGACGTGCAGTACGCGGTGATCTTCGACCGGATGTTCCGCTTCCCCGTCACCGGTGACCGGGTGCGCAACTACGACGGCCTCGGCGGCCAGCTGCTCTTCGCCTACCTGCACAGGCACGACGTCGTACGCTGGACGGACAACACCCTCCACATCGACTGGGAGCGCGCCCCGCAGGTCACCAACCAGCTGTGCGGCGAGATCGAGAAGCTCTACCGGGACGGCATCGACCGCCCCAAGCTGGTCCACTGGTTCGCCGCCTACGACCTCGTCTCCACCTACCTCGCCCCGCACCCCGGCTCCGTCTGGGCCAAGGGCCCCGACGCGCTCGACCTCGACAAGCCGCCGCGCAAGCTGGTCGACGACGTCCTGCCGGACGAGTTTCCGCTGAGCATGTTCTACGAGGCCCTCGCCAAGAAACTGCGCGGCGTGATCGCCTCCACCAAGGGCATCACGGCCGACAGCGACGTACTGGCGGCAGTGTGAGCGCCGGCGGTACACAGGGCACGCCGGAGCACGAGGAGACGAGGAACATGAGTACTGCGACGAACGGCCAGGGACCACTGGAAGGCGCGGTCATCGCGGTGGCCGGGGCGGCGGGTCCCGCGGGGCGGGCGACGCTGCTGCGGCTCGCCGAGGCGGGGGCGACCGTGGTCGCCGCCGACGCGGACGCCGCGCGGCTGGCGGAGGCCGTGGACGCCGCGCGGTACGCGCACGGCGGCGCCACCGTCACCGGCGACACCGTGGACCTGCTGGACCTGGACGCGACCCGCGGCTGGGCCGACCGTACGGAGAAGGAGTTCCGCCGGATCGACGGCCTGGTGCACCTGGTCGGCGGCTGGCGCGGCTCCGCGTCCTTCGCGGAGACCGACCTCGCGGACTGGGACCTGCTGGAGAAGCTGCTCATCCGTACGGTCCAGCACACCTCGCTGGCCTTCCAGGGCCCGCTGGAGCGGTCCGGGAACGGCCGGTATCTGCTGGTCAGCGCGGCGGGCGCGAGCAAGCCGACCGCCGGGAACGCCGCGTACGCCGCCTCCAAGGCGGCCGCCGAGGCGTGGACGCTGGCCCTCGGCGACGCCTTCCGCAAGGCGGGGGAGAGGACGGCCCCAAGGCGGCGGCTGCCATCTTGGTGGTCAAGGCGCTCGTCAACGAACAGATGCGCGCCGAGCGCCCGAATGCCAAGTTCGCGGGCTTCACGGACGTCAAGGACCTGGCCCAGGCCGTCAGTGGCGTCTGGGAGCGGCCCGCCCAGGAAGTGAATGGACAGCGTCTGTGGCTGACCCCCGAAGCGTGACCGCACGGCAGACCGACGCCCGGCGGCGCCACGACCCGGCGGTACGCGGCTTCGCCAGCGACAACTACGCCGGCGCCCACCCGGAGGTGCTGGCGGCGATCGCCCTCGCCAACGGCGGCCACCAGGTCGCCTACGGCGAGGACGAGTACACCGAAGCCCTCCAGCGGACGGTCCGCAGCCACTTCGGGCAGACCGCCGAGGCGTTCCCGGTCTTCAACGGCACCGGCGCCAACGTCGTCGCCCTCCAGGCGATGACCGACCGCTGGGGCGCGGTGATCTGCGCGGACACCGCGCACATCCACGTGGACGAGTGCGGCGCCCCGGAGCGGGTCGGCGGCCTGAAGCTGCTGACCGTACCGACCGAGGACGGCAAGCTCACCCCGGAGCTGATCGACCGCGAGGCGTACGGCTGGGACGACGAGCACCGCGCGATGCCGCAGATCGTCTCGATCGCCCAGAACACCGAGCTGGGCACGGTCTACACCCCCGACGAGGTGCGGGCCATCTGCGAGCACGCCCACGAGCGCGACATGCTGGTGCACATGGACGGGGCGCGGATAGCCAACGCGGCCGCGTCGCTGGACGTGCCGATGCGGGCGTTCACGAACGCGGTCGGCGTGGACGTGCTCTCCCTGGGCGGCACGAAGAACGGGGCGCTGTTCGGCGAGGCCGTGGTGGTCGTCAATCCGGACGCGGTGCGGGCGATGAAGCACGTACGCAAGATGTCCATGCAGCTCGCCTCCAAGATGCGTTTCATATCCGTGCAGTTGGAAGCGCTGCTCACGCGTGACCTCTGGCTGCGCAACGCCCGGCACGCCAACAGCATGGCCCAGCGGCTCGCCGCCGGCGTCCGTGAGGTGGACGGCGTGGAGATCCTCTATCCCGTCCAGGCCAACGCCGTCTTCGCGCGTCTGCCGCACGACGTCACCGAACGGCTCCAGAAGCGCTACCGCTTCTACTTCTGGGACGAGGCCGCGGGCGACGTCCGCTGGATGTGCTCCTTCGACACGACGGAGGAGGACGTGGACGGCCTGCTGACCGCCCTGCGCGAGGAGATGGGCCGCTAGCCCACGCGCGCCATGTGGCTGTAGTCGTATAACCATGCGCTCGACCGGAAAGATACTGCTGTCCGGCCGGGCGCATGGCTACGCTCGCGGTTCATGGCGCTGATCCAGTACGACCCCGACATCTCCGCTTACCTGGCAGCCGACGCGGCCATCGATCACGAGCACGCGATCGTCCGCGACACCGCGCGGCGGCTGCGCGCTTCGACCCCGGGCGACGCATCTCATACGCCGAGGCGGCGTTCACGTACGTCCGCGACGCGATCCCGCACAGCGCGGACTCCGGTGACCCGCGGGTCACCTGGCGCGCCTCCGACGTCCCGGAACAGCGCACCGGCATCTGCTTCGCCAAAGCACACGCCCTGGCGGCCCTGACCTGTCGGCCCCCGAACTCTCCCGTCAGATCGCCATCCTGGAGAAGGAGGGCATGGTCGAGGTCGCCAAACTCCGCGTCCGGCGCGTCGCCGTCACCCATGTCCGCCTCTCCGACAGCGGCCGGGAACGCTTCGCCGCATACCTGGGGCATCTGCACGCGATCGTGCACGGCGAGAACTGACCGTCGCGGGTCCCGGCCGACGGATATGCGAACGGGGCCTTCGGCGTCGAAGGCCCCGCTGCGCTCACTGACTCTGGGGAAGGTCCTGGCCGGGTCGGCCGGCCAGGACGAACGCGGCCGCGTCACGGTCGGCGAAGTACAGGGGTACGACGTCCGGCCGAGCCCGCCTGGACCGCCGGGCGCTCCGGGCGGCCTTCGACGGTGGTGACAGGGGCGGCTTCCTAGACGGTCGCCCCCGGCGCAGGAGCCGTGCCGCCGAGGTGGGCCGGGACCCACCAGGTGTCTTCCGGGCCCTTGGGGCGGACCGGGTACGCGCGCTGTGCTGCTTCCAGGAGGTCCTGCACGCGGGAGCGCAGCCGGTCGGTGATCTTCTCGGTCTGCTCGTCCGGGGAGGCCTCGACCGGCTCGCCGACCCGGATGGTGATGGGGAAGTGGTTGCGGCCCAGGTCACGCTTGTGGCCCTTGGTCCACAGGCGCTGGGTGCCCCACAGGGCCATCGGCAGCAGCGGTACGCCCGCCTCCTGCGCCAGCCGGGCCGCGCCCGACTTGAAGGTCTTCAGGGTGAAGGACTCCGAGATCGTCGCTTCCGGGAAGACGCCGATGATCTCGCCGCCGCGCAGGGCGGTCAGCGCGTGCTTGTAGGCGTGCACGCCCTGCGTGCGGTCCACCGGGATGTGCTTCATCGCGCGCATCAGCGGGCCCGACACCTTGTGCCGGAAGACCGACTCCTTGGCCATGAAGCGCACCAGGCGCTTGGCGGGGCGGGCGGCCAGCCCGCAGAAGATGAAATCCAGGTATCCGATGTGGTTGCTCACCAGGACCGCGCCGCCGCGCCGGGGATGTTGTCGGCCCCGGCGATGTCGAACTTCAGGTCGAGCGCCTTGAACGCCGCGCGGGCGGCGCCGATGACGGGCGGGTAGACGAGCTCTGCCATGTCGGGGACCCCTTTTCTGTGCCTGGGGAGGGTTCTCCCGGCGAAGAAGTTACGCAGCCGTAAGTATGCGGCTTTCGGGAGATCGTGCCCGATCGGCGGCCCAGGGGCTACCGTACGGGACCCCGCTGCCGGGAGATTCTCGTCACGTGGCGGTCACCACATGCGGTTGCCCCGTGCGGCAGAAGGTACACCTCGCCCGCGCGGACGACGGGAATGAATCCGGCCCCGCGGGCGCTGCACCGGTCGACGACAGGACCGATGGTGCGCGGCGCCGCGCCCGTGCGACGGGCATCGCGGTGTGCCGCGCACCGCCGCTACGAGAGGGTGACGGGTGCGAGGGCAGGACGTGGGGACGCGGCTGGGCGCCGCCGAGGTCGGCGCCGGACTGGGGGAGCGGGCCACGCTCGTCCAGTTCTCCAGCGCCTTCTGCCAGCCCTGCCGGGCCACCCGGCGCACCCTGGCCGAGGTGGCCGCCATGGTGGACGGCGTGGCGCACGTCGAGATCGACGCGGAGGCGCACCTGGACCTGGTGCGGACGCTGCGGATCGAGCGCACGCCCACGGTGCTGGTGCTCGACGGGGACGGCGCGGTGGTGTGCCGGGCCGCCGGACAGCCTCGCAAGGCCGATGTCATCGCCGCTCTGGGGGCCGCGGTCCGTGATTGATCTCCCAGATGCCCGGCGTCACTTGACTGCCCGGCACACGCATCGTCAGGGTGACGTCATGCGGTCAGGCACCCTCCTTCGCGCACGCGCGTACGCGGACCTCCGGCGCACCGTTCGGGTGCGCTGTCCCGGCGCGTGAGCAGCGACGACTTCGGCCGCGCCGGCGACGGCGCCGCTCCGGCCCGTACACCACGGCAGAAGGACACCTCCATGACGGCATCAGCCGCCCTCGGTACGCCCCGTTCCGCCACTCCCGACCTGCTGCGCTCCGTCTTCCGGCAGCACGCGGCGGGTGTCGCCGTGATCACCGCGCCGGGTGCCCGCCCGGTCGGCTTCACCGCCACCTCCGTGACCTCGGTGGCCGCCGACCCGCCGCTGCTGTCCTTCGGTATCAGCACCGGTTCCTCCAGCTGGGCCACGGTCGCCGAGGCCGAGCACGTCGGCGTGCACATACTGGGCGAGCACCAGCGGGAGCTGGCCGCCACCTTCGCGCGGAGCGGCGCCGACCGCTTCGCCGCGCCGACTTCCTGGCGCCCCGGCCCGTACGGCGTGCCGTTGCTGGACGGTGTGCTGGCCTGGCTGGTCTGCGAGGTGGTGGCCCGGGTGCCCGCCGGCGACCACCGGATCGTGCTCGGCCAGGTCGTCGAGGGCGACCCCGAGGGGTACGCCGGCACGGCGGGCCGCAGCCGCCCGCTCCTCTACCACGAGGGCCGCTTCAACGCCCTGCGCGACTGAGCCCGCGCCGGTGCGCGCCGGGCGGTCGTCTCAACGCTCCGCGCACCCTGCCGGTTCCGACCGCGCGCCTCGTCCACCCCATCGGTGTCCGTTGGCAACGTCACAGTTCAACGGCCTTGCTTCCGGGGAATGGGGTGGATGTACTGGCGAGTAATATTTCGGTGGGCGCGGGAGACCCGTCCGACCGGAAGCCGCCCCAACAGGCGCCTATGCTGCCAGCACAAGGCAGTTCGGAAGAGTCGAAGCAGGTAGGAGAGCCGGCGTGAGCCTGAGGATCGTTGTCTGTGTGAAGTACGTGCCCGACGCCACCGGCGACCGGCACTTCGCCGAGGACCTGACCGTCGACCGCGACGACGTGGACGGCCTGCTCTCGGAGCTCGACGAGTACGCGGTCGAGCAGGCCCTGCAGATCAAGGAAGCCGCCGACGGCGACGCGGAGATCACGGTCCTGACCGTCGGCCCCGAGGACGCCAACGACGCGCTGCGCAAGGCCCTGTCCATGGGTGCCGACAAGGGCGTGCACGTCGAGGACGACGACCTGCACGGCACCGACGCGCTCGGCACCTCCCTGGTCCTTGCCAAGGCCGTCGAGAAGACCGGCTACGACCTGGTCGTCTGCGGCATGGCCTCCACCGACGGCACCATGGGCGTACTGCCCGCGCTGCTCGCCGAGCGCCTGGGCGTGCCGCAGGTGACCCAGCTGTCCGAGGTCTCCGTCGACGGCGGTGTCGTCAAGGGCCGCCGGGACGGGGACACCGCCACCGAGCACCTGGAGGCGTCGCTGCCGGCCGTCGTGTCGGTCACCGACCAGTCGGGCGAGGCCCGTTACCCCTCCTTCAAGGGCATCATGGCCGCCAAGAAGAAGCCGGTGGAGTCCCTGGAGCTGGACGACCTGGACATCGAGGCGGACGAGGTCGGCCTGGCGGGCGCCTGGACCAAGGTCGAGGAAGCGGCCGAGCGTCCCGCCCGTACCGCGGGCACGATCGTCAAGGACGAGGGCGAGGGCGGCAAGCAGCTCGCCGAGTTCCTCGCGGGCCAGAAGTTCATCTGAGCCCCCGGAAACCCGTCCGCACCACCGCCCTCACTTTTCCCGCAGGAGAGCAATCCCATGGCTGAAGTCCTTGTCTACGTCGACCACGTGGACGGCGCCGTCCGCAAGCCCACCCTCGAACTGCTCACCCTCGCCCGCCGCATCGGCGAGCCGGTCGCCGTGCACCTCGGCCCCGGCGCCGACACCGCCGCCGCGACGCTCGCCGAGCACGGCGCGGTCAAGGTCCTGACCGCCGACGCGCCGGAGTTCGCCGACTACCTGGTCGCGCCGAAGGTCGACGCGCTCCAGGCCGCGTACGAGGCCGTCTCCCCGGCCGCGGTGCTGCTGCCGTCCTCCACCGAGGGCAAGGAGATCGGTGCCCGCCTCGCGGTCCGCATCGGCTCCGGCATCATCACCGACGCCGTCGACCTGGAGGCCGGCGACGAGGGCCCGGTGGCCACCCAGTCCGTCTTCGCGGCCTCGTACACCACCAAGTCCCGCATCACCAAGGGCACCCCGGTCATCACCGTCAAGCCCAACTCCGCCGCCCCGGAGGCCGCGCCGGCCGCCGGTACGGTCGAGCAGCTCGCGGTGACCGTCGCCGACGCCTCCAAGGGCACCAAGGTCGTCTCGCGCACCCCGCGCGAGTCCACCGGCCGCCCGGACCTGACCGAGGCCGCGATCGTGGTCTCCGGTGGCCGCGGCGTCAACGGCGCCGAGAACTTCCCGGTCATCGAGGCGCTCGCCGACTCGCTCGGCGCGGCCGTCGGCGCCTCGCGCGCCGCGGTGGACGCGGGCTGGTACCCGCACACCAACCAGGTCGGCCAGACCGGCAAGTCGGTCTCGCCGCAGCTGTACATCGCGGCGGGCATCTCCGGCGCGATCCAGCACCGCGCCGGTATGCAGACCTCGAAGACCATCGTCGCCATCAACAAGGACGCCGAGGCGCCGATCTTCGACCTGGTCGACTACGGCGTGGTCGGCGACCTGTTCGAGGTCGTTCCGGCCCTCACCGACGAGGTCAAGACCCGCAAGGGCTGACCCCGCGGGGCGCGGCGGGTCCGTGCCGCGCCGCCCGTGCCGAACCGAGGGCCCGTACGCAGCCGCGTACGGGCCCTCGGCCTGTCACGGCGCCGGGGCCAACGTCCCCGCGTGCGGGACGTAAGCCCCGGGTTCCGGGCCGTGGGGCGGGCACACCCAGGGTGCCGGAACCCGATCGCGGCACCGAAGGGAAGACCCGTACGATGCCCCTGCCCCACACCCCGGCCGACGCCCCTGCCGGCGCCTCGGCCGATGCCCCCGCCGACGCCTCGCCCGGCGCTTCGCCCGGCGCCCCGACCGACAAGTGCGTCCGCGCCCTGCGGATGCGGCTGCCGACCGGCCCGCAGGCCCCCCGCCTGGCCCGGGAGTCGGTCTGCGCCGTCCTGGACCCCGACCGCTACGCGCTCGGCGACGGCCGGACCTGCCTGTCCGAGGTGGTCGCCAACGCCGTACGGCACTCCACCGCGCCCGAGATCCCGCTGATGCTGATCGGGGAGGCGGACGGCAGCCTCTTCGCGGCGGTCCGGGACACCGCCCGTACGGTGCCGATGGCCACCGGCACCGCGGACGAACCGCTGGCCGAGGACGGCCGCGGCCTGGAACTCCTGGGGGCCCTCGCGGACGGCTGGGGCTTCGACCGGACGTGCTCCGGGAAGTGGGTGTGGTTCCGTGTGCGCCACCCGCGCACGGCCGCGGCCGGCGGGCAGGTGACCGCGTGATGAGCGACCTCGCGCCCGTACGGGACAGACCCGCGACCGGATCGGCCGGGCTGCCCCGGCTGGAGGACGCCGGAGCCGTCACCCCGCAGGACGCCCGTGAGGTGTCCCAGATCTTCTTCGAGCGGCTGGCCGGGCTGCCCGAGGGCGATCCCGCCCACCGGTACGCGCGGGACTGCCTGGTGGAGATGAACCTGTCCTTGGTGCACTACGCGGTCCGCAGGTTCCGCAGCCGTGCCGAGGAGACCGAGGACATGGTGCAGGTGGGGACCATCGGGCTGATCAAGGCGATCGACCGGTTCGACCTCGCGCGCGGGGCGCCGTTCAGCGCTTTCGCCGTGCCGTACATCGTCGGGGAGATCAAACGGTACTTCCGGGACACCAGCTGGGCCGTCCATGTGCCGCGCCGGCTCCAGGAACTCCGCATCGACCTGGCCAGGGCCCGGGAGAAACTCGCGCACGACCTGAATCGCGCGCCCACCACCACGGAGCTGGCCCGGCACCTCGACATGGACCAGGAAGAGGTCATCGAGGGGCTGTACGCCGGCAACGGGTATTCCGCCGATTCCCTCGACGCCCCGCCGGAGGACGGTGACGCGCATTCCGCGGGCGGGACGCTCGCTGCATACCTGGGGAGTGAGGATCCCGCCCTGGAAAAGGCGGAGAACGTGCAGGCGCTCAAACCGCTGCTGGACGGTCTCGAAGAACGGGAACGGCGGATTCTGCATCTGCGGTTCGGCGCCGAACTCACCCAGACGGAGATCGGCAAGGAGCTCGGAATCTCCCAGATGCAGGTGTCCCGGCTGCTGACCCGCGTTCTCGCGAGGCTGCGGGAGGGAATGCTGGAAGCGAACTGAGAGATACCGGCCGGCGACGAGTCCCCACGTGCTTCGGCCCGCCTCCTGCTCCGGGCAGGAGGCGGGCCGACGTGCGTCCTCAGGCTGCTCGCCGGTACTCGGCGTCGTGCGCGCGGAGCAGGCGACGGGCCTCGCGGAGGGCGGCGGCGGGGTCGCGGTGGCCGGTGTAGACGCCGAGGGTGTAGGACACGTCCTCCAGACGGCACTGTCTTTCGCGTACCGGGAAGCCGTCCCCGGTGAGGCGCTGGTGTTCGTGGACGAGGTCCCGCAGTACGTCGTAATTGATCAGTCGCATGGTGTGCCCTTCGCAGCGCGGTGGGGATTCGGAAGCTGCTTTTCCAGTGCCCCGGGGAGAAGGCGAGCGGCGGGACTTTGTTCCCGGATGCGCGGGACCTTTTTCTGCCCGGTGCAGTCGAACGGCACCTTTTCCTGCCGCTGCCGCAATTCTTCGTCAAGGTCCGCATGACCGGCAGACGCACCGGACAAGACAAGGTGTGGCAATCGCCGTCGACGGCTGGTTCTGCCGATCCCGGAGCGCGGACGGAAGGGGTGCACGTGCGGGAGGAGAAAACGGCGCCGCCCGGGTGCCGGGCGGGCGCCGCGCACGCGGTGTCGGGGCTGGCGCGGATCCGCGACGGGCCCTGGGCGGTCCGGTGGCTGGTCGCCGTCCGGGCCGCCGTGGCGGCGGCACTGGCCTGGCAGCTGTGCCGCAGCATGTGGGAGACACCGCAGCCGGGCCCGGCGGTCGTCGCCGCGCTGCTGGTCGTCCACCCGACGGTCTTCCGCTCGTGCACGGCGGGGCTCCAGTACGCGGCCGGGTGCACGCTCGGCGCCCTGATCGCCCTGCCCGCGGCGATCCTCGTGGGACCGACGTGGCTGAGCATGAGCGCCGTCCTGCTGCTGTCCCTGCTGGCCGCCGGGAACGGACGCCTCGGCGCACACGGGCTGCACGTACCGATCACCGCGGTGTTCGTCCTCCTGCTCGGTCCTGGCCACGCCGGACAGATCCTGCCGCACCTGCTGGAGATCGGGGTGGGCATCGCCGTCGCGGTGCTCTTCAACGCCCTGCTCCCACCGCCGCTGCGGCTGCGGGCCGCGGAGTCCGCTCTCGACCGCCTCCGGGACGAACTGGCCGGCGTGCTGAACGGCATGGCCACCGCCGCACGGGAAGCGCGGCATCCCGACGACGTCCTCGACGCACAGTGGCCCGCCCGCGTCGCGGACACCGCTGCCAGGGCCCGCAGCGCCCTCGGTCAGGCGCACGAGAGCTTGCGCTGGAACGTTCGCGCGCGGAACCGGAACGCCGTCTGGCACCTGGACCACGAGGTCCTGAAAAGCCTGGAGCGTGTGGCGTACGACGCGGAGGCCTGCGTCGGCGCGCTCGACGCACTCGCGGCGGAGCGCCCTGCCGCGTCGGAACACCTGGCCGCTGCGGAGGCCGGTCCGGGCGCGGCGGCACGGCCGGACGCGTGGGACCGGGAGTTCCGGGCCGGCTGCGCCCGGCTGCTGACCTGCCTCGCCCTGTGCGTCCGCGGCTGCCGGGGCGGCAGCCCGCACCCGGTGCTGCCCGCGACCCGCCGGGTGTGGCGGGAACTGGCCGAGCGTTGCGGCGACCGGCACGACAGCCTGGACGTCCGGATGGCCGAGTACCGACTCCTGATGCTTCTCGACCGGGCCCTGTACGACGTGGCGGGCGGCCGCCGCCGCACGGCGCGTCCGGCGCACAGTCGTACCGCCCACACCACCACTGAACTCGCCATCACCACCAGGGACGAAGCCCATGTCCAAGCAGCCGCCGAACGCCGCTGAGCGCCCTGCCGGGGGAGCGCGGCACCGGTTCACCGCCCTGCTGCCGCGCGCGCTGTCCGGCCTCGCCTTCGTACTGATCGTGCTGGCCGTCGTGGCGGTGTCGACCGGTGCGCCGGAGTCCCGTCGGCTCGCGGCCGGACCGGTGTCCGAAGCGGCGATGTGCACGGTACTGGCCGCCGCACCGGTGGCCCTCGTATGCAGCGCGGTTCGACGGCGGCGACAGCGTGCGCTGGACCGGGCCGACACCTCGGCAGCGACCGCGCAGCGGGTCCTGCTGCGGCCGCTGCCCGGGCGGATCGGGGACCTGCGGCTGCGCGGTACGTACCTTCCGGCGCGGACCGCGCCCCGCAGCGGCGGCGACCTCTACGACGCGGTACGCAGCCCGTACGGCACCCGCCTGCTCATCGGCGACGTGCGGGCCAAGGGGATGCTCGCGGTGCAGGCGTCGGCGCTGCTGCTGCGCTCCTTCCGCGAAGCGGCGTACGAGGAGGAGCAGTTGACGGAGGTGGCCCGGCGGCTGGAGCGCGACGCGCGGCAGCACATCGCGCGGCTGCCGGGTGCCGAGACGCCTGAACGGTTCGCCACCGCCCTGCTGGTGGAGATCCCCGAGGGGCCGGTGGCCCGGGTGGTCCACTGCGGGCACCCCGAGCCCCTGCTCGTTGCCGAGGGCCGGGTCCGCCCCTGCCCGCCGGAGCGGCCCGGCGCCCCGGTCGGCATGGCCGATCTGGCGGGGGCCGGGCACACGGTCCAGACGCTGCGGTTCCGGGCGGGGGAGCGGCTGGTGCTGCTCACCGACGGGTTCACCGAGGCCCGGGACGCGGCGGGGCGCTTCCACCCGTTCGCCGAGCGGGTCGCCGAACGGGCCGCCGCGCCGCTGGACGACCTGGTGGACGGGCTCGGCGCGGATCTGGTCCGGCACACGGGCGGGGACCTGCGGGACGATGCCGCGCTGCTGGTCGTCGAGCGCGTAGCCGCGTAGCCGGTCCGCCGGCCGTGTACCGCCTAGTCGCCCGTCACCCCGTCACCCCGTCGATCCGCTCCCGCAGCAGATCCGCGTGTCCGTTGTGCCGCGCGTACTCCTCGATCATGTGGATGTACACCCACCGGAGGCTGATGACCCGGCCGTCCGCCATGGTGAACGTGTCGTCCAGGGCGCGGTGTGCCACGGCCTGGTCGGCGGCGGCGCACTCGGCGCGCAGCACCGCGAACGCCTCCTCGGCACCGGCGGTGTCGAGGTTCTCGAAGTCGCTGTCCGGCTGCTCGTCGGTGAAGTAGAGATCGCCGATCTTCTGGCCCGCGACGCGGGTCCGGAACCACGAGCGCTCCACCTCCGCCATGTGCCGGACCAGACCGAGCAGCGTCAGGTTCGACGGCTCGGCGCTCGCCCGGACGAGCTGTTCCGGGGTGAGCCCGGCGCACTTGGTCAGCAGGGTGTCACGGTGCCGGTCCAGCCAGCCCTGGAGCATGCTGCGTTCATCCGCCACGTACGGCTCGGTACGGCGGTCCACCTCGGGTGCGATCCATGTCATGCGGGAGAGTGTCGCCCGGCAAGATCGAATGCGCCACACGTTAAAACCGTGCCTGCCCCGGAAAACCGTGACATTCCCGAGACTTCGCGACAGTGGCGGCTCCAGGCTCCCGCGACAGCCGCGGATCCGGAACTTCGTCAAGTCAGCGGCCGCAGAGCGGGTCGTACGGTACGTCGGGCAGCAGCTCCCGCCAGCGTGCGGGCCCGGTCCTGCCGACCAGCGGGCAGATGCGCCCGGCCACCCGGCGCGCGTCCAGGTCCCACAGGCGTACGGAGCCGTCCGCGCCGGTACTGGCGAGGGTCCTGCCGTCCGGCGCGTAGGCCACCGACCACACCACGTCGGTGTGGCCGGTGAGCGTGGCGGCCTGCGTACGGGCGGCGGTGTCCCAGACGCGTACGGTGCCGTCGAACCCGACCGTGGCCAACTGCCGCCCGCGCGGCGCGAACGCGATGTCGCGCACCGACCCGGTGTGGCCGCGCAGTACTCCTGTGGCGCGGTGCCGCCGCAGGTCCCACAGGCGCACCGTGCGGTCGTTGCCCGCCGAGGCGAGCACGTGCCCGTCCGCGCTGAAGGCCACCGCCCACACCGCACCCGTGTGTCCGCGCAGGACGGCGACCGGGCGGCGCGTGGCGGCGTCCCACAGCCGTACCGTGCGGTCGTCGCTCGCGCTGGCCAGCAGCCGCCCGTCCGGGCTGAACGCCACGCCGTTGACGAAGTCGTCGTGCTGGGTCAGGACGGCCGAGCCGCCCCGCGCCAGGTCCCACAGCCGTACCGTGCCGTCCTCGCTGGCTCCCGCCACCTGCCGCCCGCCGGGGAGAACGCGACCGCGAACACCGCCCCGCGCGCCCCGGTCAGGACGCGTTCGAGTGCGCCGCTCGCCGCGTCCCACAGCCGTACGGTCCCGTCGGCCCCGGCGGTCGCGAACGTACGGCCGTCCCGGCTGTAGGCCAGTCCCCGCACCGGGCCGTGGTGGCCGCCCAGCGGCGGCCCCAGCTGCGTACGGGACCGTACGTCCCATCGCTGGACCGAGCCGTCGGTGCCCGCGGCGGCCAGTCGCCGCCCGTCGGGCGCGAAGGCGACGGCGGACCGGCCGGACACCGGCCGGGCGGTCAGCGCCGCGCCGGACGGGTTCCACAGGGCGAGGGTGCGGTCGAAGCTGCCGGTGGCCAGGGTGCGGCCGTCCGGGGCGAAGGCGACGGTGAGCACGTAGTCGCTGTGCCCGGTGAAGGCGGCGACGGTACGGCGGGTGGCGACCTCCCACAGGCGCGCGGAGCCGTCGCCGGAGGCGGACGCGAGGGTGTCGCCGTCGGGGCTGAACGCGAGCGCGTTGATGTCGTCGTTGTGGCCGGTGAGCCGCCCCGTGACGGTCATGTCGCGGGTGTCGTACAGCGTCACCGTGCGGTCCGTGCCGCCGACGGCGAGTGTCGCGCTGTCCGGGCTGAAGGCCACGGCGACGACTCCGCTGCCGTGCCCGGCGCGGTCGGCCAGGACGGTGGGGGAGGCGGGGCGGTCGGCGCCGGACAGGGCGCTGCCGGGCGCGGAAGCGGTCAGGGAGCGCGGCAGCCGCCACACCCGGACCCGGCCGTTGGCGTCGCCGCGGGCCAGCAGGCGCCCGTCCGGGGTGAACGCCACCTTGCCGCTCGCGCCGCCTCCGAGGCCGGGCAGGCGGGCCGTCCGCCGCATGTCGGGCGCGTTCCACAGGGTCACGCTGCCGTTGGGGCCGGTGGCGGCGAGGACTTGTGTACGGGCTGGTCGGGAAGTGGCGGGTGTGCCGGATGCGCCGGATGTTCTGGGTGCGCTGCCCGTGCCGGTCGTGCCGGTCGTGCCGGTCGTACCGGTCGTACTGGCCGTGCCGGCCGCCTCACCCCCTACGCCAGGACCGGCCGGCGCGAAGGCCACCTCCCCGCCCGCGCCCGTGCCGGGCCCGGTGGTGACCGGGGCCCGGCGGCCGGTGTCCCGTACCCGTACCGAGCCGTCCGCGGTGCCCGCCGCGAGCAGCCGGCCGTCCGGGCTGAAGGCGACACCGCGGATCCGCTTCCCGCCCGCGCGGATCGCGGTGCCCAGCGGGCGGCGGGTACGGGGATCCCAGAGCCGTACCGTGCCGTCCGACGCCCCGCCCGCCAGTAGGCCCCCGTCCGGGCTGAACGCGACGGCGTTGACCGGTCCCTGATGCCCCGTCAGGCGGCCCGCGAACGGTCGCGCCTGGGTGCTCAGCAGCGCGCTGCGGGAGGCGGGGGACGGGCGCAGCCGGTACGCCTCGGCGGCGAGCAGTATGGCCGCCTCGGGCTGCCCGGCGGCCACCTGGCCCGAGCGGGCGGCCAGTTCACCGGCGTACGCGTCGAGGCGGCCGGTCTCCGCCGTACGCCACTGCTGGACCGCCAGTACCCCGGCGCACACGGCGAGGACGAGCAGTACGGCCAGGGTGCCCGCGAGCCTGCGGCGGCGGCGCACCCGGCGGCGTCCGGCCCGGGCCGCGGCCGCCTCGCGTTCCTGCGACGCTTGCAAGAACTCCTCCTCCAGCGGGCTGAGTCCGGCGTCCTCACCCCGCTGCCCGGCCCATTCGCGGGCCACCGCCAGCCGGGTGCCCCGGTACAGCCCCGCGGCCTCCCGCCCCTCCCGCTTCCACGCCCCGGCCGCCTCCGAGAGCCGCTGGTGGACGACGAGCCCGGCGCGGTCGGCCCGGATCCAGCCGCGCAGCCTCGGCCAGGCCCGCAGCAGCGCCTCGTGGGTGATCTCCACGGTGTCCGCGTCCAGGGTCAGCAGGCGGGCGCGTACGAAGACGTCGATCACGGCGGCGATCTTCTCCGGGTCCGGCAGGTGCTCCAGCAGACGCTCGCGCGGCACCCGGCGACGGGTCTCGCCCGCGATCTCGCCGACCTGCACCAGCCGCAGCAGCACCTGTCGCGCCGCCCGCCGCTCGGCCGGGTCCAGGGCGGCGTGCACCTGCTCGGCGGTGGTGGCGACGGCGCCGTGCAGGCCGCCGGTCAGGCGGTATCCGGCGACGGTGAGGGTGCGGCCGGTGCGCTGCTGCCAGGTGCCGAGCAGGGCGTGCGCCAGCAGGGGCAGCGTGCCGCCGGCCACCGGGCCGTCGTCCTCGTGGATGCCCAGGTCGGACAGGAGCAGCTCTTCGAGGCCCGGTTCCAGCTCCAGCGCGGCCTCCCGGGCGGGCCGCACGATCGCCGCGCGCACCTCCGGTACGGACATGGGCCGCAGCGCGAAGATCCCGGCGGACAGGGCCGGGGCGAGCGGCGGGTGGTCCAGGCACTGGCCGTAGAAGTCGGCGCGTACGCAGAGGATCACGGCGCAGGGGGCGTCCCGCGCGGCCGCGCAGAGCGCCGCGATGAACGCGCGCCGCTCACGCGGGTCCTCGCAGGCGGTGAAGACCTCCTCGAACTGGTCGACGACGAGGACCAGGCGCGGGCAGGCGCCGAGGGCGGCGCGGACGGCGGCGGGGCATTGTTCGGGGGCGTCGGCCAGGGTTTCGGCGACGGTCGCGGTGGACACCGTGGTGGCCTCGGCCCCCAGCCCGGCCAGCGCCCCGGCCAGCCCGGTGAGCGGATGCGCGCCGGGCGTCAGCACGCGCACCGCCCAGTGCCGGGAGCCGGGCAGGGCGCCGGCGCGCAGGGCGGGCAGCAGACCGGCCCTGAGCAGGGAGGACTTCCCGGCGCCGGAAGGGGCTGCCACGACGAGCGGGCCCGCGGCCGCCAGGCGTTCGGCGAGGCGGCCGACCAGGGCGGCGGTGGCGCGTTCCCGGCCGAAGAACCAGGGGGCGTCCTCAGCGGTGTAGGCGGCCAGTCCCGGGTACGGGCAGCGGTCGCCGGGCGTGCGGGCGGACAGCAGCCGGGTGAGCGTGCCGTCCGCGGCCAGCGCCGTGTCACAGCGGCGGGCGACGTCGCCGGTCGGCGGCTTCTCGCCGTTCTCGATCTTGCTGAGATAACCCTTGCTGTAGTGCACCAGCTGCGCCAGGGTCCGGAGGGAGACCTCCCGCTCCCGCCGCAGCCGCCGCAGCGCGTCCCCGAACTCCTCCGGCATACAGGCCCCCACGCCTCGTGCGGGCGGCCGGGCGCCCGGGCCGCCCGCACCGCGCCGGTGATGTTACGCACGGGGGTTCCGGTCGGGCCGGGGAAGGCGGAAGAAGCACTGAAAGGGGTGAAACGGGGTGCGTCGCGCGCGGGCGCACGGCGCACGCCACGGAGAACGCTCCCCATGGCGCGCTCAGCCGATCCCGTCGCTGGAGGGTGTTGACCTGCGAACTCGGCCCGGATAGCTTCGCTCTACGGATTGTTGATTCCGTACAGCGGAAAAGTGAAGAGACGCCTACGCGGTGGGCGCGAGCACAGGGAGGGTGCCGGATGGGGCAGCACGAGACGGTGGCGACGAGTCTCGCGGACACCGTACGCGAGGAGATCGGAGCCGCTCTCGCGGAGGTCGACGCGGACCTCGCGCGGCGCTACCCGGGCGACCCCGGCACCCGGCAGCCGGTCCACACGGTCTACGTCCCCGGCGACGTGTTCACCGCCGGCACCGTCCGCGACTGGGGTGCCGCCGCCCTCGCCGCGCTCGACGAGCACGCCCCGGACGCGGAGGCGTTCGCGGGTGTCCTCGGCATCCCCGGAGACCTCGCCGAGCCCGTGTACGAGCGGGTGCGGGCCAAGCTGGAACGCGAGCCCGTCGAGGATCTGCGCATCGACTTCGAGGACGGCTACGGCGCCCGCCCGGACGCCGAGGAGGACGCGGCCGCCGCCCGTGCCGCCGCCCTCGTCGCGGCCGCCTACCAGGACGGCACCGCCGCGCCCTCCATGGGCATCCGCATGAAGTGCCTGGAGGCCGCCGTCCGCGACCGCGGCATCCGCACCCTGGACATCTTCCTCACCGGCCTGATGGCGGCCGGCGGCCTCCCGGACGGCCTGGTGCTGACCCTGCCCAAGGTCGGCTACCCGGAACAGGTCACCGCGATGGCGCGGCTGCTGGCGGCGTTCGAGAAGACCCACGGCCTGCCGTCCGGCCGGCTCGGGTTCGAGATCCAGATCGAGACCACCCAGTCCATCCTGGGAGCCGACGGCCGCGCCACCGTCGCCCGCCTGATCGAGGCCGCCGAGGGCCGGGCCACCTCCCTGCACTACGGCACCTTCGACTACAGCGCCTCCTGCGGCGTCAGCGCCGCCCACCAGGCGCTGGACCACCCGGTGGCCGACCACGCCAAGGCCGTGATGCAGGTCGCCGCCGCGGGCACCGGCGTCCGCCTCTCCGACGGCTCGACCAACGTCCTCCCGGTGGGCGCGACCACCCAGGTCCACGACGCCTGGCGGCTGCACCACGGTCTGGTGCGCCGCTCGCTGGCCCGCGCGTACTACCAGGGCTGGGACATGCACCCCGCGCACCTGCCCACCCGTTACGCCGCCGTCTACACCTTCTACCGCGAGGGTCTGGAGCAGGCCGCGGCCCGGCTCGCCGTGTACGTGGCCAAGGCGGGCGGCGACGTGATGGACGAGCCCGCGACCGCCAAGGCGCTCAGCGGCTACCTGCTGCGCGGCCTGGACTGCGGCGCCGTCGACATCGCCGAGGTCGCCCGCCTGACCGGGCTCACCCGCGCCGACCTCGACGGTCTCGCCGGCCGGCCGGCGCCGAACGCCTGACGGCTCCGCGGGGGCCGGGCCTCATCAGCGGCGTACGAAACCGTCGTACGCCGCTCAGGTGTGTCCGGACCCCGACCATCCGCGGGCAAAAACAACAAAGGCAAGGAGTCTCGCACTCCTTGCCACTCTTAACTTATAGCGCACAGGGGGCTTGCGGCAAGGCCCCGGTCGTACCGCAGAATCCCTGGCCTAGGCCAGAACCCGCGGACCTGGGGGATACGCGAAGTGCGTGTGTTCTTGCCGGTGTACGGGGTGCGCGAGGTGCGGTCCGCCGCCCGGCAGACCTCCGCGGGTGCGGCCCAGGATCGGAGCTGACACCATGAATTCCCTGACCACCACCAGCGTGTTCGCCCTCCCCGCCCGCCTCGCCGCCAAGGCCGACCCGCAGCTGACGGCGGCCGACGAGCGGCACTTCGCGGCCATAGCGGAGAGCCTGGAAGCGACCATCGGCGAACTGTCCGCCCGCCTCGACGCCGAACTCAAGGCCCCTGGCGGCACCGGCCGGCAGGCGATGGACCGCGACGCCGAGGTTCACCGGCTGACCGCGCGCCTGCGCACCCTGCGCCGCTTCGGCCTCGACCTGTGCCTCGGCCGCATGGTCGGCGAGGACGGCCGCGAACCCGTGTACGTCGGACGGCTCGGCCTCACCGACAGCGCGGGCCGCCGGCTGCTGGTCGACTGGCGCTCCCCGGCGGCCGAACCGTTCTTCGGAGCCACCCACGCCGACCCGATGGGCCTGACGAGCCGCCGCCGGTACCGCTGGACCCGCGGCCGGATCAGCGACTACTGGGACGAGGTCTTCACCGCCGACGGGCTCGAAGGGCACGCCGCGCTCGACGACCACTCCGCCTTCGTCGCCAGCCTGGGCAGCAACCGTTCGGCCCGGATGCGCGACGTGCTCGGCACCATCCAGGCCGACCAGGACGCCATCATCCGGGCGGGCTCCCGCGGCGCCCTCGTCGTCGACGGCGGCCCGGGCACCGGCAAGACCGTCGTCGCCCTGCATCGCTCCGCCTACCTCCTCTACTCCGACCCCCGCCTAGGGCACCGCCGCGGCGGCGTGCTGTTCGTCGGCCCCCACCAGCCCTACCTGTCGTACGTCGCCGACGTCCTCCCCAGCCTCGGGGAGGAGGGCGTACAGACCTGCACCCTGCGCGACCTCGTAGCCGAAGGCGCCGCGGCGACAGTCGAGACCGACCCGCAGGCGGCAGCGCTGAAGGCGTCCGCGCGCATGGTGCAGGCGATCGAGACGGCCGTCAGGTTCTACGAGGAGCCGCCCGCCGAGGGCATGACGGTCTCGACTCCGTGGGCCGACGTACGGCTGACCGCCGACGACTGGGCCGAGGCGTTCGAGGCACCGGAACCAGGCACCCCGCACAACGAGGCACGCGAGCAGATATGGGAGGAACTGCTCACGATCCTGACGGACAAGCACGGCGGCGAGGCCCCGCCCGACCAGCTCCGTGCGGCGCTCCAGCACGACAAAGAGCTGCTGAGGGCCCTCTACCGCGCCTGGCCCCTGCTCGAAGCCACCGACCTCGTCTCGGACCTGTGGACGGTCCCCGCCTACCTTCGGCTGTGCGCTCCCTGGCTCGGCCGCGACGACATCCGTACCCTGCAACGCGCGGACGCCCAGGCCTGGACGGTCTCCGACCTGCCGCTCCTGGACGCGGCACGGCAGCGGCTCGGCGACCCGGAAGCGTCGTTGCGCGCACGCCGGCACGCCGCCGCCCTGGCCGCCCAGCGCGAGACCATGGCGCAGGTCGTCGACAACCTGATCGGGGCCGCGGCCGCCTCCGGCGCCGACGGTGACGACGGCGAAGGGCTGGTGGTGATGTTGCGCGGCGAGGACGCCCAGGTCAGCCTGGTCGACGAGACCGCTCTGCCCACCGCCGAACCGGACCTGCTCGCCGGCCCGTTCGCGCACGTCGTCGTCGACGAGGCCCAGGAACTGACCGACGCGGAATGGCAGATGCTGCTGCTCCGCTGCCCGTCCCGGAGCTTCACCATCGTCGGCGACCGCGCCCAGGCCCGGCACGGATTCACCGAGTCCTGGCAGGAACGGCTCGCGCGGATCGGACTGGACCGGATCGACGTGGCCTCCCTGAACATCAACTACCGCACACCGGAAGAGGTGATGACGGAGGCGGAACCCGTCATCCGGGCCGCCCTCCCCGACGCCAACGTCCCCACCTCCATCCGCGGCACCGGCATCCCCGTCACCCACGCCCCCGTCACGGACCGCGACGCGATCCTCGACGCCTGGCTCACCACCCACGACGACGGCATCGCCTGCGTCATCGGCGACCCCTCCTTCCCGGCCACACCCCGCGTCCGGTCGCTGACCCCGGAGCTGGCGAAGGGGCTGGAGTTCGACCTGGTGGTCCTCGTCGACCCGGAGAAGTTCGGCGAGGGCGTCCAGGGAGCGGTGGACCGGTACGTGGCGATGTCCCGGGCGACGCAGCGGCTGGTCATTCTGCGGAGTTCGGCCGTTTGACTTCCCCAGAATGGCCAGGGGCCCTGTCGGAATCATCTCCGACAGGGCCCCGTCACCTCAGGTCTCTTTCTTTCCCAGCGCTACGGACTTGTTGCTTCCGGCTCGATCGCGCCATCGGCCTCCAGCATCAACAGAGAGCTGTCGATGGCGTAGCGGAGAAAGGATCGTGCGTCGCCCCGGTCGGCCTTTTCGAGGAGTATCGGGAGGAACTCGGCATCCGGATAACCGGCCACCTTTTCATCTCTTGTCGCCCATACCTGAGACCAGATGGCGATGTTCATCTCGTTGCAGGCTTTGGCGTACTGAGTCCCCTGAGCGGCGTCCTGGAGGAGGGCGTCACGCGTGAAGATCCCCATGCGGTGCCCCAAAGCCAGCAGGAAAATCTCCCGGGAGTCCGAGTTCAGGATCTCCAGGATTCGTCTTCTGATGTTCATTGCTCCATGGCCCAGTACTCTTCGTCCGTCGTCGGCTGGCGTTTACCGTAGGATTCTCGCGGCAATGAGTCGGCGTCGTATCCTCGCGACTTGAGGACCGTGACTCTGGTGTTTCCGTCCAAGATTGTTCCGTCCGGCTTCACAGTCAACGGTCGTCTCGCCTGCGGGTACAAGGAGGCGACGATGTCCTCGGTCTTCTGCTTGCGCCAGTGATCCAGCGAGGCTTTGTCGAGCGAACCGGTGTGCGGCAGAATCAGCGGCGGATCGCACGGTTAGGCATTGTGCACCAGAACCGGGGTCCGGCCTGCCACGGCCATGGCGGCGATACGCGCCGCGCGGTTGGCGGCGTTGGCCGCGCTGATGGCGTGCTGGGCTGCCGCGGCAGCTCCGCGGGCGGCGTCGGCGGCCTGCTTGGCCTTGACGGCCGCGCGCGGTGAACTGCCCGATCTCCAGGAACTCGGCGATGTCCTCCGCCGTGCCCCGCAGGGCGGCCTTCCCGGCGGCCTTGACGGCCGGACCGCCGGAGTTGATCAGCGCCGAGACCTCGACCTCGTTGTCCTGCCGCAGCGGCGCCTGCCAACCGTCTTGCAGGAAGGTACTCAGCGGCTCGGGGTTGTCCCGCTTGCCGGCCTTGAGGGCGGTCTTGGCCGCCTCACGGACCGCTGGGCCCCCGGCGCCGATCATCCGGCTGGCCACGACGTGGTTGTCGTCGTACGCCAGGCTGCCCTTCTCGGCGAAGAACCTGTCGACGTCCTCGTCCGAGCCGGTCAGCGCCTGCTCGGCCGCCGCCTTGACGCCGGCACCGCCGACTGTCCAGTAGTTGAGGACCAGGCTGCGTGTGCGTGCCGCGTCGCCGGGATCGGCGGATTCGGCCGCGATGGCTGGTCCGGCTCCCAGGAGCCCTGCCACCAGAGAGGCGAACAGGAGCGTGGCGCAGGTGCCACGCCGGAACGTGTCCTTCCCGGGGCGGGGTCTGCCGGTGAAATGCCGTGCGGTGCTGATCGGTAACGGTCTCCGCTTCACCCGGACAACCCTTTCTTGATGTCCCATCAGTTCGGGTACGCCGGGTACACGGCTCTCCCCTTCCGGGCAGCCTGGCCGTAGCGCTGGTGAGGAGAGCGAGAACGGCCGCGTGTCCGGCGGTCGGCGAGTGCGCGACAGGAGTGCTTCACGTGCTGTGCGAGCTTCATGTGAACTCTGCCGAGATGAGGCCACAAAGGCTACATGTGCTCGACTTCGGCGCACGGGGGTGAGCTGCCGTCCAGCGCGGTTCCGGAGGGGCTGCGGACGCTGTCCCGTACTTCAAAACCACTGATCAGCACCCTCGTCGGCAGGGTGTTCCGGTGGCGGCGGGAGGCGGGCCGACGGGCCGCGCCGCAGCTGGCTACTTCGCCAACTGCGGCCGCCGCGGCCCGTCGTCGCGGACGCTTCGCGCGGGCCGGGCGTTGTACGGAGATCGGCTGATTGCCGTGGTACCGCCGGGCGCGCTTGTATGCGCGTATCCCGCACGGGCGGGGTGGTGGAGGCCAGGGGGAGACATGGTGAAGCGGGTACGTACGGGGCTGAGAGCGGTTGTCGCGGTGGCTTGTGCGGGTGGGGTGTTGCTGCCGGGGCAGGTGGCGCTGGCGGATGGTGGCGAGGCGGAATCCACCGTCGCCCGGGTGAGTACGGCGGCGGACGGCGGCGAGTTGGACGGGCCGTCGCACATCGCCTCGATCAGTGCGGGTGGCCGGTATGTCGTCTTCTGGACCGGTGCGCCACTGCTGGGCGGCGGGGGCGACCACACCCACGTGCCGGCGGTCAAGGATCTGCGGACCGGGCGCGTCGAGCGGATACCGGGCGCCCGTCGTGACGACGGGGCGGGCATCGACAACACCCCGCGCATCAGTGCCGACGGGCGCTTCGTCGCGTACTCCACCGGGACCGTGGGGAATCGGTCCGCCCACCTCCACGACCGCCGGACCGGCCGGACCGCTCACCTGACCCCGCCGCCCGGTTCACCGGCCGCCGGAGGGACCGGTGAGGTCACGTCGCTGAGCGCGGACGGCCGTTCGGTCGCCTTCCGGGCCATCGGTCCGGCTCCGGGAGGCCCGGTGCTCGATTACGTCCAGGACACGGTCACCGGGCGGATGGAGTTGGTCACCCCCAGGGCGCCGGGGGAGAACGCGACTTACGGTGTCGTCCGGGGGTCTCGCTCAGCGGTACGGGGCGATGGGTCGCGTACGTGCTCGACGAGGCGGAGGGCACCGGGCAGGACCTCTTCGTCCGGGACCGCCGGACCGGTGCCGCGCGCCAGGCCGACGTGGACCCGGACGGCACACCGATGGCCGACCGGGCCCTGAGGCTGGGGGAGTTGAGTGACAACGGGCGCGCCGTGACGTTCAGCGCGCGCGTCCGCCGGGCGCCGGTCCGGTCGGAGCCGCCCGGTTCGTACGGCTATGTGCGTGACCTGCGGGACGGGCGCACGCGACAGCTGGGACGGGAGCGCGGCTTCCCCGCCGCGGTCAGCGGCGACGGGCGGCGCGTGCTGGAGAACTACGACGGCAAGCTCACCCTGCACGACCTGCGCACCGGCGAGCAGCACCTGGTCGCGGCCGGCTGGCTGAACCACTCCGGCCCGCACGCGCTGAGCCGGGACGGCCGGAGCGTGGTCTTCGGCTCGGTCGCGCCGGATCTGGTGCCGGGGGACACCAATGGGACGTACGACGTGTTCGTGCGGAGGTTCGGGGCCGGCGCGTAGTAGCGGGTGTGCTGCAACAGGGGGCGGCGTGGCAGGGCGTGCCGTGGTACGGGGTGTTCCGGCCGGGGCGTGGCGCTCAGCCGTCGGCGGGCGGGGGCAGTTCGCCCGAGCCGCGCGGGACGAGGCGGGTGGGGATCTCCTCGCGCTGCGGCGGGATTCCGGCGCCTTCCAGGCGGCGGAAGAGCATCGTGGCGGCGGTACGGCCCAGGCGCGCGGCGTCCTGCGCCACGACCGTGATCGCGGGGGACACCAGATCGGCCAGCTCGAAGTCGTCGAAGCCCACCAGGGCGACCGGGCGCGGGCGTTCGGCGAGCACCCGCACCGCGGTGACCGTGACCCGGTTGTTGCCCGCGAACAGCGCGGTGACCGGGCGCGGCCCGTCCAGCATGGCGGTGGCCGCGAACCGTACCCGGTCGGGCGCGGTCGACCCGAGGGAGACCCACGACTCGTCGACGGCCAGCCCGGCCTCGGCCATCGCCGTACGGTAGCCGCGCAGCCGCTCCCCGGCGGTGTGGATGCGCGGCTGGTCGCCTATGAAGCCGATCCGGCGGTGGCCGTGCGCGATCAGGTGCGCGACCGCGGCGCGGGCGCCGCCGAAGCTGTCGGAGAGCACCGTGTCCGCCTCGATCCGGCCCGCCGGGCGGTCCACGAAGACGGTGGCCACCCCCGCCGCGATCTCCGGCTCCAGATAGCGGTGGTCGTCGGCGGCCGGGATGATCACCAGACCGTCCACCCGGCGCGCGCACAGCGCCAGCACCAGCTCCTGCTCGCGCGCCGGGTCCTCGGCGCTGGACCCGTTGATCAGCAGCGCGCCGTGGTCCCTGGCGACCTCCTCGACGGCGCGGCTGAGCGGCCCGTAGAACGGGTCGGCGAGGTCCTCCAGGACCAGGCCGATGCTGGCGGTGCGGCCCTTGCGCAGGATGCGCGCGGAGTCGTTGCGGCGGAAGCCGAGGGCGGTGATGGCGTCCTGGACGCGGCGCTCGGTCTCGGGGGTGACGCCGGGCTCGCCGTTGACCACCCGGGAGACCGTCTTCAGGCCGACGCCGGCCCGGGCCGCGACGTCCTTCATCGTGGGCCGGCTGCCGTAGCGGCGGGAGGTGCCCCGGGCGGTGTCGGTCACGTGCGCGGTCCTGATTCTGTCGGCGGTGGGTGGTGGCGGCGGGAGCGGCGGTGGGGCGGCCCCGAGGGGGCCACGGCTCCGCTGCTCGTTCCGGCTGTTGCTGGAGAGACGGGCGGGACGGGTGTGGCGGTTCCCCCTCCGGTACGCCGATGATGGCGGTGACGGTGTCCGGAGGGCCGGTGCGTGCGGCCGACCGGGCGGGACCGTCCGGCGGCACCGCACGACGACGTGCGGCACGGCGTCGAGCATAACCTCTGGACAACGTTGTCAATCAGCACGAGACTGGCGTTCCCCTGCCGGGTCCACGCACCCCGGCCCAGGCGCCCCACCAGGAGATTCGACACCGATGCAGACGGACCTGAGCGCAGCGCTGGACATCGGCGGCACCAAGATCGCCGGCGCGCTGGTGGACGAGCACGGCAGGCTGCTCGTCCGTACCACCCGGCCCACGACCGCCGACCGGGACGGCGCGACCGTCCTGCGCGCCCTGGCCGAGGTGGTGGGCGAGCTGACCGCACACCCCGAGTGGGCCAGGGTGGCCGCCGTCGGCATCGGCAGCGCGGGGCCGGTGGACGCCCGGCGTGGCACGGTCAGCCCGGTCAACATCCCTGGCTGGCGGGACTTCCCGGTCGTCGCCGAAGTGCAGGACCTGGTCGGTGCGCGCCCCGTCGTCCTGGTGGGCGACGGCGTGGCCATGACCGCCGCCGAACACTGGCAGGGCGCCGCCCGCGGGTACGCGAACGCCCTGTGCATGGTGGTCTCCACCGGGGTCGGCGGGGGCCTGGTCCTGAACGGCCGGCTGCACCCGGGCCCCACCGGGAACGCCGGTCACATCGGCCACATCAGCGTCGACCTCGACGGCGACCCCTGCCCGTGCGGCGCCCGCGGCTGCGTCGAACGCATCGCCAGCGGCCCGAACATCGCCCGCCGTGCCCTCGAACGCGGCTGGCGGCCGGGCCCCGACGGCGCCACCACCGCGGCCGCCGTGGCCGCCGCGGCCCGGGCGGGTGACCCGGTGGCCCGTCACTCGTTCGAGCGGGCCGCCCAGGCCCTGGCCGCCGGCGTCGCGGCCACCGCCGCGCTCGTCGAGATCGAGATCGTGGTCGTCGGCGGCGGCGTCGCGGGCGCCGGGGACCTCCTCTTCGTCCCCTTGCGCCGCGCCCTGCGCGACTACGCCACGCTCTCCTTCGTCCGTGGCGTCACGGTCGTACCGGCCCAGACGGGCACGGACGCCGGCGTGGTGGGCGCCGCGGCCGCCGCCGCACAACAGTCCCGTCTCGATGCCTTCGCCCCGACCGCCTGAGAGGGAGTGCGGCGCCCCACGGCCCTCTAGGCTGGTGCCGACCATGACAGGGGACGAGTGGGGCGAACGGGGCGAGTGGCGTGAATGGCGTGAACGGGCCGGGGGACGAGGGACGCGGCGGCGACGAGGGTGGCGGAGAGAGCGGCGGCAGCGCCCGTGAAGGGGGCGGGGCCGCCGGGGAGTTGACCGGGCGGCTGCTCGGCGGGCGGTACCGGGTCACCGGGCAGATCGGGCGCGGCGGCATGGGCGTCGTCTGCCGGGCGGTGGACGAGGTGCTGGGCCGCGAAGTCGCCGTGAAGGTGCTGCGCGCCTACACCGACGCGTCCGCGCCGGAGCTGGCCGACCTGCGGACCCGGATGCAGCGTGAGGCACGGGCCGCGGCCCGCATCCGGCACTCCGGCGTGGTCACCGTGCACGACGTGATCGACGAGGACGGGCGCCCGGTCATCGTCATGGAACTGGTCGACGGCCCGTCCCTGGACGACGCGCTCGACCGGGGCGGCGCCCTGGACCCGCGCGAGATCGCCGCCGTCGGCGCCAAGGTGATGGACGCGCTGGACGCCGCCCACCAGGTCGGCGTGCTGCACCGGGACGTCAAGCCCGGCAACGTACTGCTGGAGCGCTGGGAGCAGCGCGCGGGCCGCCCGGACGCCGGGGTGGGCCGCGTGGTGCTCACCGACTTCGGCATCGCGAGCATCGAGGCGCCCGACGACGGGGCGACCACCCACCTCACCCGCAGCGGCGAACTCGTCGGCTCGCTCGACTACCTGCCGCCCGAGCGCGCCCAGGGGCAGCCGCCCTCGCCCGCCTCGGACATCTGGTCGCTGGGCATGACGCTGTACGCGGCCGTGGAGGGCAGCGGCGCGCCCTTCCGCCGTACGTCGGTCTGGTCGACCCTGACGGCGATCGTCTCCGAACCGCTGCCCGAGCCGCGCCGGGCCGGGCCGCTGACGCCCGTACTGCACGCGCTGATGGCCAAGGACCCGGCCGCTCGGCCGAGCGCGGCCGAGGCACGGGCCCTGCTGACGGCGGTTGCCGACGGGCGCGACACGGTGCGGTTGGGGAGGGCGCCGGGGGTGGGAGCGGGATCGGGTACGCACACGGGGACAGATACGGGTGCGGGTACGGAGCCGGGTACAGGCCCGGGTACAGGTACGGGTACAACGCCGGGTACAGGTACAGGTACAGGTACAGGTACAGGTACAGGCCCGGGTACGCCGTGGACGCCGACCGCGGCGGACATCCCGGCGGCGGCGTTGCCGTCGCCGCCCGGCGGTCAGGCACCGACGGGGCCGGTCAGTGGCCAGTCGCCGACCGGGCCGGTCAGTGGCCAGTCGCCCACTGGCCCGGTCAGCGGCCGAGCACCCACCGGCCCGGTCCCCGCCGGAAACCCGGGGGAGCGGGAGACGAGCACCGTGGCGGCCACCGGCGCCGCCGCCCCTCCGTCCGGGCGGGGGCGCCGTGCCTGCATGCTCGCCGCCGCCGTGGCCGCCGTCCTGGTGGCGGGCGGCGGAGTGACGTACGGGCTGATGGCCCGGGACTCCGGCGGTACGGTCGCGGAGCGGCGGCCCGGCGCCCCTTCGCAGGAACAGGAACCGGCCGCGCGGGCGGGCGCGTCGGGCACCCCGAAGGAGACCGGGGGCGCCGAGCCGGGTGACCGGGCGACCGGGAAGGACGAGGGCGGGCGGAGCGCGGGGCCCGCCACCTCCGGCGAGCCGTCGAAGGGTGCCGCGTCCGGGCAGCCGAAGCCCGGCGGCGGCCCCGGCAACGGGAAGGGCGGCGACGGGGGAGTGGCGGCCGGCGGTACGGGAGGCGGGGGCGACGGCGGGCCGGGCGGCAGTGGCGGTTCCGCGTCCGGGGGAGAGGCGGCCGCTGTGGGCGGCGGCGGCGCCGCCGGTGGGACCGGTGGCGTGCCGGAGCCCAGCTCGTGCGCGCCGATCGGCGGCGGCAAGGTCAACTGCCAGGTGTGGCGCGCCGCCGCCTCGTACACCGGCTCCTTCCAGCAGGTCGGCAAGTTGAACGCGGGCACCAACTACTTCTACTGCCAGGCGAACCTGGGCCGCCGGGAGACGTACGGCCGGTGGACCAACACCTGGTGGGCGAAGACGGACGACGACAGCGGCAACAGCGGCGTGTACGTCAGCGCCGTCTACCTCAAGGGCGGCCGGAACGACGCGCCGGTACCCGGCCTGCCGACCTGCTGATCCGGGCCGTACGGAAGGGGCCGGGCCGGTACATGACGCCGAGTACCGGCCCGGCCCCGGACGCCGAGGCCGGTCGGACCCGGACGGCGCCGTGAGCCGGGCGGGCCGTACGGCCCGCCCGGCCGGTGCGCGGTGCACCACCAGGTGAACGCGCCCGTCAGCAGGTGAACTTGGCGTCGGCCCAGTCGCCGTGGTCGTAGAAGAAGCCGTCACCGGCGTCCTGCACGACCAGCCGTACGGTGCCCGCCCCGGTGACCGCCGCGCTGATCGCCTTCGCCGGGTCGGTGCCGGTCAGCTTGCCGCTCTCGGCGACCTTCTGACCGTCGGCCCACACCTCGAAGGTGACCGTCCCCTGGTCACCGGTCTCGTCGTCCACGCCGACCTGCGCGCTGAACGTCGAGCACTTGCCGCCCGTGTAGTACGTGATCTCGCTGGGCGCGTGGGTGCCCAGTCCCTTGGCGTACGGCACGCCGCCGATGGTGATCGGTGTCCCGTCACCGGGCCGCTGCCCGCCCACGCTCATGTCCTTCTCCACCGGCCCGTAGCCGTTGGTGGCGGAGAGCCAGGTCAGGTCGCTGGCGTAGGAGGTGCCGGCGGGCGGCGCCTGGACGGCGGTGACCGCGAACGGCAGCGTCAGGGTCACGTGTTGCCCGCGCGTGGAGCGGTAGTCGGTGGTCAGCGTCAGCTCGTACGGGCCGGGCTTGGTCCCCGTGAGCGGCGAGATCTTCCAGGCGGTGGCCAGTTCCTTGCCCGGGGGCAGGACCTGGGTGCCGGTGGACGTGACCGGCTCGACGCGCCAGCCCTGCGGGCCCTTGAGGTCGACCTTGACGTCCAGCGCGGGGGTGCGGCCCAGGTTGCGGGTGAGGGTGGCGGTCCGGACCTCCTTGCCGACCTCGATCGGCGCGACGCCGTCCGCCGCGGTGTCGAGGGCCGGCGGGTACTGCGCCCAGTGGCGGTCGGCGGCGACGCGGTACAGCAGTGTGCCGTGCGCCGGTACGGTCCCGGCGATCTCACCCGCGGTGTGGGTGTTCTCGTCCTTCCACAGGTCGCGCAGCCGGTAACCGCTGGCCTGCGGCAGACCCGCCTCCTTGGCCGTGGTGGTGATGTGCTGCGGGCGGTCGGTCTCGTTGAACAGGGCCACCGCCCGGTCGCCGTTGGCCAGCGGCTTGCTCAGGACCCAGCGGCCGCCCTCGGACTTCAGCACCTGGGCCTGCTTGCCCAGCGGGTCCTGGTCGAGCGCGATCACCTCGCGGTTGTCGAGGATGTCGAACGTCGCCTGGGAGGCCTTGCGCAGATCGGCGCCGATCAGCAGCGGCGCGGCCATCATCGACCACAGCGAGAAGTGGCTGCGGTACTCGGCGTCCGTCATGCCGCCGTTGCCGACCTCCAGCATGTCCGGGTCGTTCCAGTGACCGGGGCCGGCGTACGGCGCCAGCGGCGCGTTCGCCTTGAAGATCGAAACCATGCTGTCCCACACGTCACTGATGTCACCGGTGGTGCGCCACAGGTGCCCGACGTCCGCCGCCCACTCCCACGGCTTGTTCTCGCCCCACTCGCAAATGCTGTAGACGATGGGGCGGCCCGTCGCCTTCAGGGCGTCGCGCATGGTGATGTAGCGCTTCTTCGCGTCCACCCCCTGGTTGTTGCAGTTGTCGTATTTCAGGTAGTCCACTCCCCAGTCGGCGAACTGCTGGGCGTCGGAGTACTCATGGCCCAGCGCGCCGGGCATCGCCTGGGCACACGTCGTGGTGCCGGCGCTGGTGTAGATGCCGAGCTTCAGGCCCTTGGAGTGGACGTAGTCGGCCAGGGCCTTGATGCCGTTGGGGAAGCGGGTGGTGTCCGGGACCAGTTTTCCGTTCGCGTCCCGCTCCTTCTTGGCCCAGCAGTCGTCCAGGTTCACGTACTCGTAACCGGCGGCCTTGAGCCCCTTCGCGACGAAGATGTCGGCGATTCCTTTGATCATCGCCTCGTTGAAGTCGGCTCCGCAGTGGGTGGAGTTCCAGTTGTTGAAGCCCATGGGAGGCGTCCTGGCCAGGCCGTCGGGCAGTCGCGGGGCGGCGGACGCGGCTGCTTCGGCGGGGACGGCCGTGGTGGCCGCGGTGGACGGGGAACCGGGTGGGCCGTCGGCGTCGGCCGTGCGGGCCGCGGCGGGCAGGGCCGTCACCCCGGTCGAGCACAGGAACGCCGCGGACAGCACCGCGACGACTCTTCGCCGGGCGCGGCGGGTGGTGAGAGGGGTGTGCGGGCGCATGATTCGCGTCCTCCGTTCGGGGAGAGAGCAGTAAGTCATGTACCAGTCAATTGCGGGTGTTTACGGTAAGGCTTGTTGGACTGTGTTGGAAGGCGACCGGGGAAAATACGGGAAGGGGCCGCCGAAAGCCTTGACCGATGCCCGAGTTGGGAGTGAGATCCCAGCACTCGCGTTCGGTTCTGTTCGGTTCCATCGCCGAGGAGGGGAGAGGACATGGTCCGGTCATGGGGGGACGGCCCAGGTGAAAGCGCGCACCGGCCGGTACACGCGGTGCCCCGGCGGTCGGTGCTGCGGGGCGTGGCGGCCGGTGCGGGGGCGGTCGCGCTGCCGTCGCTGCTCGCCGCCTGCGGCAACGGTTCCGGTGACGGCGTCACCCTGGGGTCCAACGCCTCGGACACGGTGCCGAAGCGCGCGTACGCCGACGCCTTCGCGGCGTACGAGAAGAAGTCGAAGAAAACGGTGAAGGTCAACACGGTCAACCACGAGAACTTCCAGGAGAACATCAACCGTTACCTCCAGGGCACGCCCGATGACGTCTTCACGTGGTTCGCCGGTTACCGCATGCAGTACTTCGCGCGAAAGGGCCTGCTCGCCGACATCAGTGATCTCTGGAGGAAGTTCGACGGGTTCTCCGACGCGGTGAAGAAACAGTCCACGGGCGAGGACGGCAAGCAGTACTTCGTGCCGTACTACTACTACCCGTGGGCGGTCTTCCACCGGAAGAGCGTTTTCCGGACGCGGGGTTACGAGATCCCGCAGAACTTCGATCAGTACCGCGCGCTCGCCCGGCAGATGCAGAAGGACGGCCTCACCCCATTCGCCTTCGGCGACAAGGAAGGCTGGCCCGCGATGGGCACCTTCGACTACCTCGACATGCGGGCCAACGGTTACGACTTCCACATCGCCCTGATGCGCGGGGAGAAATCCTGGACGAGCCCGCAGGTACGGCAGGTCTTCGACCTGTGGCGGAGCCTGCTGCCGTACCACCAGAAAGGCGCCAACGGCCGGACCTGGCAGGAGGCGGCCCAGTCCCTCCAGGGCGGGAAGGCCGGCATGGCGGTGCTCGGACTCCAGCACCCCGGCCAGCAGTTCACCGCGGAGAACCGCGCGGACCTGGACCTCTTCCCGTTCCCCGAGATCGACCCGGCCTTCGGGCAGGAGGCGGTCGAGGCGCCGATGGACGGGTTCCTGATGGCGAAGAAGGCGCGGCACCGGGAAGCCGCCCGCGACCTGCTCGCCTTCCTCGCCACACCCCAGGCCGAGCTGGCCTACCTGAAGCGGGACCCGAACAATGTCGCGGCCAACGGCGGGGCCGGCACCCGGACGTACGACGCCCTGCAGAAGAAGGCGGTCCGGCTGGTGTCCGGCGCCCGGCAGATAGCGCAGTTCATGGACCGCGACACCCGCCCCGATTTCGCCTCGACCGTACTGATCCAGGCCCTCCAGCAGTTCATCGGCGACCCGGACGACATCGACGGCCTGGTCAACAGCATCGAACGGCAGAAAGCGCGGATATTCGCCGCGGACTGACGCCGTGACCGCCACCGACCGTACGACCGACGGGGGACCGGGAGCCATGCCGAAGACCGCGGCGCGCCGCGCCGGACGCCGGAGGCCGCGGCGCCACACCCGCCGCGACCTCGCTGTCCTGTGCGTCCTGCTGGGCCTGCCGATCCTGCTCGACCTCGTCCTCGTCTGGGGCCCGACGTTGGCCTCCATCGGCCTGTCCTTCACCGACTGGGACGGCGTCGGTGACATCGAATGGGCCGGCCTCGGCAATTACGCGCACCTCTTCGCCGATTACCCGCAATTCTGGCCGGCGGTCCGCAACAATTTGCTGTGGCTCGCCGCCCTCGGCCTGCTCGCCACACCGTTCGGCCTGCTGCTCGCCGTGCTCGTCGACCGCGGCGTGCGGTTCAGCCGCTTCTACCAGTCCACCCTCTACATGCCGGTGGTGCTCTCGCTCGCCGTCGTCGGCTTCATCGCCCAGCTGATCCTCTCCCGGGACCAGGGCGCCCTGAACGCCCTGCTGGGCAGCGAGCGGGACCCGGTCGACTGGCTCGGCGACCCGGACCTCAACATCTGGATGATCCTGCTGGCCGCCTGCTGGCGCCACACCGGGTACGTCATGATCCTGTACCTCGCCGGGCTGAAGTCGGTGGACCCGACGCTCAAGGAGGCCGCGGCCGTCGACGGGGCCACCGAGCGGCAGACGTTCTTCCGGGTCGTGCTGCCGGCCCTGCGTCCGGTCAACGTCATCGTCGGCGTCATCACCGTCATCGAGGCCCTGCGCGCCTTCGACATCGTCTACGCGGTCAACAAGGGACGCAACGGCCTGGAACTGCTGTCCGTCCTGGTGACCGACAACATCGTCGGCGAGGCGAGCCGGATCGGCTTCGGCTCGGCCATCGCGGTCGTCCTGCTGCTGGTCTCCCTCGGGTTCATCATCACCTATCTCGTCCAGGAACTGAGGGGGAGGAGCGCCGATGACCGTGCCCGCCGTACGGGCCGCGCGCCCGGCACGCCCCGCCGGGCCGCCCGGTGGCGCACCGGGCCGCCGCCGGGGTGGCCAGGGTGGCCGGGCCGGTCGCCGGGGCGGCCGCTGGGGTGTGCACGCCTTTCTGCTCGCCGTCTCGCTCGCCTTCCTCGCGCCGCTGCTGCTGGCCGTCTACGCGTCGCTGCGCCCGTACGAGGAGACCGCCAGGGACGGATACTTCTCCCTGCCGAGCCGGCTCTCGTTCGACTATTACCGGCAGGCGTTCACCGATTCCGGCATGGGCCGGTATTTCCTGAACACCCTCCTGATCGCGGTGCCGGGCGTGCTGATCACGCTCTTCCTCGCGTCCTTCACCGCCTTCGCCGTGGCCCGGCTGCGGCTGCGCGGTTCGCTGCTCCTGCTGATGTTCTTCACGGCCGGCAACCTGCTGCCGCAACAGGTCATCGTCACGCCGCTCTACGTGCTCTTCACCAAGGTGCCGCTGCCGTACTGGATGTCCGACTCGCTGACGCTCTACGATTCCCTGTGGGCCGTGCTCGCCGTGCAGATCGCCTTCCAACTCGGCTTCTGCGTCTTCGTGCTGGCGAATTTCATGCGGACCCTGCCGCGGGAAATCCTGGAGGCCGCGGTCGTCGACGGCGCCGGGGTGTGGACGCGTTACCGGCACGTGACACTGCCACTGTGCCGGCCCGCTCTCGCCGCGCTGGGCACCCTGGAATTCACCTGGATGTACAACGACTTCCTGTGGGGCCTGGTCTTCCTCTCCGACGGCGACAAACTCCCGGTCACCTCGGCCCTGAACAACCTGCGCGGCCAGTTCTTCACGGACTACAACCTGCTGGCGGCGGGCTCGGTCATCGTCGCCCTGCCCACGATCGTGGTCTTCCTGCTCCTGCAACGGCACTTCATCGCGGGTCTGACCCTGGGCGCGAACAAGGGGTGACGGGCCGGGCGGCGCCCCCGTACGCCCCGCGCGCGGGAAATGCGGTGCGTGGCCCCTTGCCGGGGCGGCCGGGGACGGCGACGCTCCGGCTACCGCACGAGCGGGAAAGGGGAGCGTCATGACGAACGCACAGATGTGGGCGCTGATCGTGGGATTCGCGTCGCCGGTGCTCATCTCCGTCGTCAATCAGCCGCAGTGGTCGCACGCCACCAGAACTCTGGTGCAGGTGATGGTCTCGGTGCTGGTGGGACTGGGGAGCGCGCTCTTCGCCGGGGATTTCGCCGGAAAGGACGTGGTGACCAGCATCCTCGTCGCCGCGGTGGCCGCGATCAGCGCGTACAAGGGGGTCTTCAAACCTTCCGGTATCGCGCCACGGGTGGAAAAGGCCACGTCCGTGGCAGCACGCCGATAGCCCCGGCCCCGCGAAAGTTTCCGTGGCAGGGTGTAACGGGCAACTCACAGGGGTCTAGGGACAAGGGGGCAATGTGATCGTCTGGCTGAACGGCGCGTCCGGTGCGGGGAAGTCCACCGCGGCCCGGCACCTGCTGGACCTGCTTCCCGGAAGCACGCTCTACGACCCCGAACTGGTCGGCAGCGAGCTGCGACTGTTGCTGCCCGCCGCACGGCTGGAGCAGATCGGCGGCTACCAGGACCTGCCGTCCTGGCGCCGGCTCGTCGTGGACACGGCCGCCGCGCTGCTCAACGAGGTGCCGGGGCCGCTCATCACACCCATGCCGCTGCTGCGCCAGGAGTACCGGGACGAGATATTCGGCGGCCTCGCCTCGCGCCGGGTGCCCGTACGCCATGTTCTGCTGCATGCGGAGGAAACGATCCTCCGGGAGCGTGCGGACCGGCGCGCGGGCCGTGCCGGGGGCGCGCCGGCCGACGCGGCGGCGCGGGACCGGTGCCGGGCGCACCTGGAGGCGTACGAGGACGCGCTCGGCTGGCTCAAGCAGGACGCGCATGTCATCGACACGGCCCGGCTGACCCCCGGGAGACCGCCGAACGGGTCGCCGAAGCGGTCCGCGCCGGTGCCGGGGCCTGCGACATCGTGCAGACACCGGAGCCCACGGCGGAGACCCTCGCGGCCGGTGTGCTGCTCTTCGACGACGCCGACCGGGTCCTGCTGGTGGATCCGACGTACAAGCCGGGCTGGGAGTTCCCGGGCGGCGTCGTGGAGCCGGGCGAGCCGCCGGCCCGCGCGGGACTGCGCGAGGTCACCGAGGAACTGGGCATCCGGCTGCGGAGCGCGCCCCGGCTGCTGGTGCTGGACTGGGAACCGCCGAAGCCGCCCGGCTTCGGCGGACTGCGGATGCTCTTCGACGGCGGACGGCTGGCGGGCGAGCAGATCCGGGACCTGCTGCTGCCGGGGCCCGAACTGCGGGACTGGCGGTTCGCCACCGAGGCCGAGGCGGCGGACATGCTGCCCCCGGTGCGCTGGAACCGGCTGCGCTGGGCCCTGCGCGCACGCGAACAGGGACGTCCGCTGAATCTTGAGGCGGGCGTCCCTGTGGAGTGAGGGGCCGTACGGCGGTCCTGGGCGGCGGTCCTGGGCGGCGGCCCGGGACGGCGGTCCGAGGTGGCGGTCCGGAGTGGCGGTCCGGAGTGGCGGTCCGGGGCGGCGGGAGAGTCCCGGACCGGCCGTCGCGGGTGTCCTACGGGCGGAGCGGTTCAGCTGTCGCCCCAAGGAGCGGGCGGTTCAGCCGCCGCCCCGGGGACGGGCGGCTCAGCTGCCGGCGGCCTCGTACTGGCGCGCGTACCGCTGGAGGAACAGCGCCTCGGCCAGCGAGAGGCGCTCCAGCTCCTCCGGCGAGACGCTCTCATTGACCGCGTGGATCTGCGCCTCCGGCTCGCTGAGGCCGATGAGCAGGATCTCGGCCTGCGGGTAGAGCGCGGCCAGCGTGTTGCACAGCGGGATCGAGCCGCCCATACCGGACGTCTGCATCTCGGTGCCGTCGTACGCCTCCCGCATCGCCTCGGCCATCGACGCGTACGCCGGGCTGTCGGTGTCCGCGCGGAACGGCTGGCCCTGCCCGATCTGCTCGACGGTGACCCGCGCGCCCCACGGGGCGGCCTTCTCCAGGTGCGCGGTGAGCAGCTCGGATGCCTTCACGGCGTCCGTGCCCGGCGGGATCCGCAGGCTCACCAGCGCCCGCGCGCCCGCCTGCACGGACGGCGTGGCGCCGACCACCGGCGGGCAGTCGATGCCGAGGACGGTGACGGCGGGGCGGGCCCAGACGCGGTCGGCGACCGTACCGCTGCCGGTCAGCTCCACACCGTCCAGCACCTTGGCGTCCTTGCGGAACTCCTCCTCCGCGTACTGCAGGCCCTCCCAGCTCGCGTCCGCCTCCAGGCCGTCGACGACCGCCGAGCCGTCCTCCGCGCGCAGCGAGTCCAGGATGCGGATCAGCGCCGCCAGCGCGTCCGGCGCCGCCCCGCCGAACTGGCCGGAGTGGAGGTTGCCCTCCAGGGTTTCCACCTGGACCCGGACCAGCGTCATGCCGCGCAGGGTCGCCGTCACCGTCGGCAGGCCGACCCGGAAGTTGCCCGTGTCACCGATCACGATGGTGTCGGCGGTCAGCAGCTCGGGGTGGGCCTCGGCGTACTGCTCCAGCCCGCCGGTGCCCTGCTCCTCGGAGCCCTCCACGATCACCTTGACGTTGACCGGGACGCCGCCGTGCTCCTTGAGGGCCCGCAGCGCCGTCAGGTGCATGATCAGACCGCCCTTGCAGTCGGCCGCGCCGCGCCCGTACCAGCGGCCGTCCCGCTCGGTCAGCTCGAACGGCGGCGATATCCAGGCCGACTCGTCCAGCGGCGGCTGCACGTCGTAGTGCGCGTACAGCAGGACGGTCGGCGCGCCGGCCGGTCCCGGCAGGAAGCCGTACACGGACCGGGTGCCGTCCGGGGTGTCCAGCAGGGCCACGTCCGTGAAGCCCTCGGACCGCAGCGCGCCCGCCACCCACTCGGCGGCGGCCTCGCACTCGCTCCGGGGGAACTGCGCCGGGTCGGCGACCGACTTGAAGGCCACCAGTTCGGCCAGCTCGGTCCTGGCCCGGGGCTGCAGCGAGGCGACGGTGTGCGCGAGCGGGCTGTCAGGCATGGAACGCTCCTTGTGGGCGCGGCGTTGTACACGTGGGGTCACGTGCCGGTCCGTCCGGTTCTACCGCACCGGACCAACCGTACGTACGGGCGATTGTGGGGCCGATCTTCCCACAGGAAGGGCCTCCGACGACGCGCCGTAGGATGCGGGCGGTACGCGCAGCAAGGCATCGAACGGGAGCAGAAGCACAGGTGAGCAGCGACAGCGCAGCCGAGGGGAACCAGCAGGTGTGGGATGTCGTGGTGGTGGGCGCGGGGCCCGCCGGAGCCTCGGCCGCCTACGCAGCGGCGTGTACGGGACGCCGGGTGCTGCTCTTGGAGAAGGCCGAACTCCCCCGCTACAAGACCTGCGGCGGCGGCATCATCGGACCGTCCCGCGACGCGCTGCCGCCCGGCTTCGACCTGCCGCTGCGCGACCGGGTGTACGCGGTGACGTTCTCCCTCAACGGGAAGCTGACCCGCACCCGCCGCTCGAAGAACATGCTGTTCGGGCTCGTCAACCGTCCCGACTTCGACGCCCAGCTGGTCAAGACGGCCCAGGACGCCGGCGCCGAGCTGCGCACCGGTGCCACGGTCTCGCGCGTCGAACAGCACGGCTCGGCCGTGCCGGACCGGCGGACCGTCGCCGTGGTGCTGGGCGACGGCGAGGTGGTGCTGGCCCGCGCGGTGGTCGGCGCGGACGGCAGCGCCAGCCGGATAGGCGCCCACGTCGGCGTGAAGATGGACCAGGTCGACCTGGGCCTGGAGGCCGAGATTCCGGTACCGCCGACGGTCGCCGAGGACTGGGCCGGACGGGTGCTGGTCGACTGGGGCCCGATCCCGGGCAGCTACGGCTGGGTCTTCCCCAAGGGCGACACCCTCACCGTCGGGGTGATCTCGGCCCGCGGGGAGGGCGCCGCGACCAAGCGCTACCTGGACGACTTCATCGGCCGGCTCGGCCTCGCGGGCTTCGAGCCGAGCATCTCCTCCGGCCATCTGACCCGCTGCCGCGCCGAGGACTCGCCGCTCTCCCGCGGCCGCGTCCTGGTGTGCGGCGACGCCGCCGGGCTGCTGGAGCCGTGGACCCGCGAAGGCATCTCCTTCGCGCTGCGCTCCGGGCGGCTCGCGGGGAGTGGGCCGCCCGCGTCGCGGAGGCGCACGACGCGGTGGACGCCCGCCGCCAGGCCCTGAACTACGCCTTCGCGATCAAGGCCGGGCTCGGCGTGGAGATGGGCGTCGGCCGCCGTATGCTCACCCTCTTCTCCCGCCGCCCCGGCCTGATCCACGCCGCCCTGACCGGCTTCCGCCCGGCCTGGCACGCCTTCGCGAAGATCGTCCGGGGGACGACCACGCTGGCCGAGATCGTCCGTACGCATCCGGTCGCGCGGCGGGCGATGGGGGCGGTGGACAAGTAGGGGGCGGGGGCCGGAACAGGGGCCGTCGGTCGGCGGCTACTCCCGGGGAGTACGCCTGATCACCGCGCCGGGCGGACGCCCCGGTCCGGTGTGCCGGTCTAGCGTGACGGCATGGACAACGTACGGCCGCGGTGGGCGCGGCTCCGCAGCCCGCGTCCGGAGAACCCGCGTGCGTCCGGTCCGCTTCCGGGCGGGTGGCGGGTGCGCGGCCGGCGCCCGGGCCGGTGGTGGGCGCGCGGCTCACGCCGGTACCGGTGGCGGGCGCCGGAGGACGGCGGGCCCGGGGGCTCGTGGCGGGCCGTGGACGACGGCGGGCTCGGGGGCCGGGGGCGGGCCGTGGACGACGGCGGACCGGTGGGCCGGGCCGGCGGGCGGCTGCCCTGGGTCTCGACGGTCTGGTTCACCGTGTTCGTTTTCGTCGGCACCCGGTTCGCCGCGAAGGGTCAGCCGGGCCGCGTCGATCTCGACCTGCCGGCGTACCTGCTGGTGATCGCGGGCGCGGCCCTGCTGCTCCTGCGGCACCGCCACCCGCGCACCGTCGCCCTCGGCACCGCGCTCACCACCACCGTCTACCTCGCCGCCGGGTACCCGTACGGCCCGGTCCTGTTCCTCTCCGCCTTCGGCTGCTTCGCGGCCGTCGTCGCCGGGCACCGCGCCGCCGCCTGGTCCGCCGTCGGCCTGGTCTGGGGAAGTCACCTCCTGGTCGGCCACTTCCTCTACCGCTGGCTGCCGCCGCGGGGCGACGGGCCCGCGGCCTGGGGAGAGCAGCTGTTCGTCACGGTCCTGGTGGTGGCGGTCGTGGCGGTCTCCGAGCTGGCGCGCGTACGCCGTGAGCAGTTCGCACGGGTACGTGCCGAGCAGCGGGCCGCGGCGCGGCGGCGGGCCGACGAGGAACGGCTGCGGATCGCCCGGGAACTGCACGACGTGCTGGCCCACAGCATCTCCGTCATCAACGTCCAGGCGGGCGTCGGCCTCGCTCTGCTGGACGACGACCCCGAGCAGGCCCGCACCGCCCTGACCACCATCAAGGCCGCCAGCAGGGAAGCGCTGGGCGAGGTCCGGCAGGTCCTGGACACCCTGCGGGCACCGGGCGCCGCACCGCGCGCCCCGGCACCCGGCCTGGACCGGCTGCCCGAATTGTGCGAGCAGGCCGAGGACGCCGGCCTGGCGGTCGAGGTCACCGTGGACGGCACGCCCGCAGACCTCGCTCCGGGCACCGACCTCGCCGCCTTCCGCATCGTCCAGGAGGCGCTCACCAACGTCGTACGCCACTCCGGGTCCCGCACCGCCCGCGTCCGCCTCGGCCACCTCCCCGGCACGCTGGAGATCACGGTGGACGACGACGGCCCGGCGACCGCCGCCGGGCGCGCCGGAGACGTCACCGGGGGCGGCAACGGCCTGGTCGGCATGGGCGAACGCGCCGCCGCACTCGGCGGCACCGTCGAGGCGGGACCACGCCCGGACGGCGGCTTCCGGGTGCGCGCCCGCATCCCGCCGCGCCCCGCGACACCCGCCGGGCCGCCGGAGCCGGAGCGGCCCGGTGCCGCGCACCCTCCGGATACGGTGAGGGGTCAGACCACCGAGGAGGAGTCGTGATCCGGGTACTGCTCGCCGACGACCAGCTGCTGGTCCGCGCCGGCTTCCGGGCGCTGCTGGACGCCCAGCCCGACATCGAGGTCGTCGGCGAGGCGGCGGACGGCGCGGAGGCGCTGCTCGCCCTGCGCGACCTGTGCCCCGACACGGTCCTGATGGACATCCGGATGCCGGTGCTGGACGGGCTGGCCGCCACCCGCCAGATCACCGAGGATCCCCGGCTGTCCGCCGTGAAGGTCGTCATGCTCACCACCTTCGAGCTGGACGAGTACGTCTTCGAGGCGATCCGCTGCGGCGCCTCCGGCTTTCTGGTCAAGGACACCGAACCGGAGGAACTGGTGCGGGCGGTACGCGCCGTGGTCGAGGGCGACGCGCTGCTCTCGCCGGGGGTCACCCGCCGGCTGATCGCCGAGTTCGCCGCGCGTTCCAAGGAACCGGCGGCGGACGGCGCCCTGGCCGCGCTCACCGAGCGGGAGCGGGAGGTGATGGCGCTGGTCGGCCTCGGGATGTCGAACGAGGAGATCGCCCGCCGCCTGGTCGTCAGCCCGCTGACCGCCAAGACGCACGTCAGCCGCACGATGGTCAAGCTGGGCGCCCGCGACCGGGCCCAACTCGTCGTGCTGGCCTATGAGTCCGGGCTCGTACGGCCCGGGTGGCTCGGGTAGCGGCCCACCGGGACGGCCTGGGCGGTCCGGGGCGGCACCGCATGGCACCACACGGCACAGTACGGGGCGGGGTGGCCCGGGACGGCTCGGGTGGCCCAAGGCGGTCCGGGGCGGGCCGGGACGGCTCGGGTGGTCCAAGGCGGTCCGGGGCGGGCCGGGACGGCTCGGGAGGTCCAAGGCGGTCCGGGGGGACCGGGACGGCTCGGGTGGTCCAAGGCGGTCCGGGGCGGGCCGGGACGGCTCGGGAGGTCCAAGGCGGTCCGGGGGGACCGGGACGGCTCAGGGCGACGCGGAACGTCCCCGGTCCCCTCCCCGACCGGAGATCATTCCGCCAGGGCCCCCGGCCCGGAGCGCCGGCCGGCGGAGCGGCGCAGCACCCGTACCACCCGCCAGACGAAGGCGATCCCCGCCACGCTCGCGGCCGCCGCCACGAGCGCTCCCGTCGCGTTCCGGCTCAGCTGGAGGAACAGCAAGGGGCTCACGACCGCACCGAAGGTGAGGGCGGCCACGAACACGCCGGTCAGCAGCGCGAATCCGATCTCGACGGTCATCGCGTCGCGTTCGGCCTGGGAACGGGTCGGTGACATGGAGACAGGCTGTCATATGCCGCCCCGCATTTCGGGGTTGCGTGATCGAGCACCGCTCCCTGCCGCTCCTCCCTCCGTCGCCGCCCGACCGGCCCGTCGCCGGTCGAGTCTTCCGCGAACCCCGGCCCCCTCCGTCGTACGGCGACCGTCAGATACCCGAGCGCTCCTGCCACAGCCGGGCCAGCCCGGCATCACCCGTGACGCTGATGTCGTCCAGCGAACGGCGGTTCCACAGGGCGAGATACAGGTCGGAAGCCGGGCCCTCGATCACGCAGTCCGCGGCGGCAGCGCCGGACGGCGCGGTGTCTCCCGGCGCCGCGGCGCCCGGTATGCGCTCGGCGTGCGGCGGCGCGTCCGACAGCCGGACCGTCCAGGCCGCGCCGGGGCTGCCGGCTTCTCCGGCGGCCCGTATCAGCAGCGTCTTCGGCAACTCCGTACGCATCGTGCTGCGCTCGCGCGCCTGTATGCCGACGAGCAGCTCGTCGATGCCGTCGACGGCGAAGGCGGGCGCGCAGGCCGTGATGTCCGCGCCGAGCGCCGCCTCCGCGTCGGCGCGGTGCACCGCCGTCTCGTGCGCCTGGCGGCGCGTCCAGAAGGCCAGCGGGGACGGCGCGGGCAGGAAGGTCCAGCACGACAGGTCCGCCGGGGCCGAACGCAGCGCCCGCACCAGGGTCCGGCAGCCGTCGCGCAGCCAGCCGGCGAGCTGCTCGTCGGGCAGGCCCGGGTCCTCGGGGAACGGGACCGGCTGCTGGAGGCCTTGCGCCACGAAGCCTGTCGCCCAGCGGTGCACCCGACCCGTGTGGGAGAGCAGGTCGCGCACCCGCCACTCCGGGCAGGTGGGGACCGGCGCGTCGGCTCCGGCCTTCTCGGCGGCGTCCGCGAGGAGTTGCCCGTCCCGCTCCAGGGACTCGGTGAAGTCAGTGTTCTCCATGCCGCTGAGTGTGCCAGCTACCACTGACAACGGACCCGCGCGCGCCCGGCCGTCCGCGCAGCGCCCGGTGGACCAGCCCGAGCAGCAGCGCGTTGACCAGCGCGGCGACGGCCAGCGTCAGGATCAGGTACCACTGCGGCGAGCCGGCTTCGCCCCACAGCGCGTCCCCGGCGAGCCACAGCGGGAAGACCGTGGGGGCGGTGAGCAGCGCCACCCAGACGCCGGAGAAGGAGGCGTCCTCGTGCTGCACGAAGGCCAGGTCCACCACGGCGAAGAGCGCCGCGGCGAGCACCAGTGCGAGGTAGCCGAGCGAGACCGGATTGCCGAACATCAACCGCGCGGGTCCGCGCAGTCGAGGTGTGACGTTCATGCAGCCCCCCAGGTGTCGGGGTGGCCGGGTGGCTCCGGGGTGCGCGTCCCGCGCGCCGGTGCCCGCCGGCCGGATGCCCTGGACGAATCCGTGACCAAGCAGACAATTATGGTCCGCATCCGGTCCCTTCCGACAGGTCGGGTACCCGGTATCGGTGTATCGACTCCCGCGTATGCACTCGTACGCGCCGCGCGGTAGGCGTACGGGACACGGCCGGCCGGACGGGATGCGACCCGCCGGACGGGATGCGCGCAGCGCTTACCGGAGGGCGGCCCGCGCTCTTCCCGCGCGGAAGGGTGGCCCGTATTTTGTTTACTGCCGGCACAAAGCAAGAATGGGGACGTGACCCACACTCGGACAACCAGGCTGGAGCGGGGCCGCAGCGCTCTCGGACCCGCACTGGAGCTCGTACACACCGGGCGCGCACCCACCCGTGCCGTCCTGACCTCGGAACTCGGCGTGACCCGGGCGACCGCGGGCGCGGTGGCGGCGGAGTTGGAAGCGCTCGGGCTGATCGTCGTCGACTCCCGCCCGACCTCCTCGGCCGGGTCCCAGGGCCGCCCCTCCCACCGGCTGTTCCTGGACGAGAACGGTCCCGTCGTCCTCGCCGGACAGATCCACGCCGACGGGTACCGCGTCGCGCTGGTCGGCCTCGGCGGCCGGATCGTGGCCACCGTGAGCGGCTGCGGCACTATCCCCGCCGACCCGGCGCACGTGCTGGCCGAAGCGGTGGCGGCGGGCTCCGGGCTGCTCGAACGGACCGGACGGCGCTGCCTGGGCGCCGCGCTCGCCATCCCGTCGGCCGTCGCCGAACCCGACGGCGAGGCGCTCAACCCGCTCCACCTGGCCTGGCCTTCGGGCGCTCCCGTACGCCGCCTGTTCCGGCGTGCCCTCGCCGAGGCCGGCATCCCCGGGGTCACCACCGCGGTCGGCTTCACCGGCAACGACGTCAACCTCGCCGCACTGGCCGAACACCGGCACGGCGCCGGACGCGGCGCCCGCGACCTGCTGTGCGTCGCCTCCGGGCACCGGGGCGTCGGCGGCGCGCTGGTCCTGGACGGCCGGTTGCACAGCGGCAGTTCGGGCCTGGCCCTGGAGGTCGGCCACCTGACCGTCAACCCGGAGGGCGCGCCCTGTCACTGCGGCAGCCGCGGCTGCCTGGACGTCGAGGCGGACCCGCTCGCCTTCCTCGGCGCCGCGGGCCGCACGCCCGGCCCCGAGGGCTCGCTGCTCCGGCAGGCCACCGACCTGCTCCGCGAGGAGTACCAGGACCCGTCCGTACGGGCCGCCGCCAACCTGCTGATCGACCGGCTGGGCCTCGGGATCGCCGGACTCGTCAACATCCTCAACCCCGACCGCATCATCCTCGGCGGCCTGCACCGCGAACTATTGGGCGCCGACCCGGAACGGCTGCGGGCCGTGGTCGCCGAGCGCAGCCTGTGGGGGCGCAGCGGCGGCGTACCGATCCTGCCGTGCACGCTCGACCACAACAGCCTGGTCGGCGCGGCGGAGCTGGCGTGGCAGCCGGTGCTGGACGATCCGCTGGTCGTCCTGGAGGGAGAGGGCCAGGAAGCGGGCCCCGCCTGAACGGCCCGGGCGCGGACGCCTGTTCGACGGTTTTCCTCGAAATCCCTTGTGGTCCATGCCACCTGGGATGGACGTGATGTGAGCCACAAGGGTTCCGGCGGCACTGCCTGAACAGTGTGTATGACACTCGGTTGGTCGCCGCTCACGCAAGAAGGGGCCTGCGCGCCGCTCGAAATGCCCAGCCGGGCAGGGCAAGATAGGTGCGACAACCGCTTGTCCGGTGGTGCGGTCCGGGAAGTCCACGGTCCGCGACTCCGGGCGGCGCGCAGGCATGAAGGGCCCTGCCCCCATGGCGGTCAACCAGGCGGAGGCAGGACCCAGCTGCAGGGGCCCCGGTGTTCAGCCGGGGCCTTACTGCTGTTCAGTGGAAGTGCTGAAAGGTTTCACGCAGGAATTTCAACGCCGCGTACAGCGGGCTGAACCAGCGCGCCTTCCGAAAGAAGCCCTCCCACGAACAGCGAGTACAGCAGCACCCCTTCGGACACGAGTCCATCGGGTATCACCTCCGGTCCGGGGCCGGTGTCATCGCGACCCCGCGGGAGCCGCGAGCTGGTCCGCCAGGGCCGGAGGTGAGGCAACAGATTAGCTCGGTGTGACCGTCCTCATAGCCCTCTCGGGTAACAGCAGGTGCCGCGGCATCGGAGTCCGGCCCGGCACCGCGGGCCGCAGGGCGCTTCTCCGCCGACCGCCCGGGTGCCCTTCAGGTCCGGGACCTGCGGGAATTCACTTACTTTGCGGTAGCGCCCAGTGTCAGTTCCCGTTCCGGCCGTTGCCTAAATCACATGCGTGAGAGAGGTGTTGGGGGTCCGCGTCCCCAAGAAGGTCGTTGCTTCCGCAAATACTGTTTCCTCGTCGGCGTCGGCGGAACGCCTGTCGAGCAAGCCTGGCGGCCCGTCAGCAGCGAGCCACCGCGCCCCACCCTTCACCTTCCGTTCACACGTCGTCCGCCTGGCAGGTGGCTTCTCGTCCGGTCCGCGTCGGACCGTCGTGCCGCCCCTTCCTCCGCGACCTCTGGACGGACACCGTGACCGCGATACGTACGCGCCGCCGGCCCCGTATTTTCACTCTTGCCCTCGTCACCGGATCGGTCCTGGCCGGTACGGCGGTCGTTTCCCCTGCTCACGCGGTTCCGGCCGGTGACGTCCGGATCAACGAAGTGGTGACCACCGGGAGCGTCGAGGACTCGGTCGAGCTGTACAACAAGGGCCCCGCGACGATCGACATCTCGGGCTGGGTCCTCAAGGACGACAAGGACGGCTCGAAGTACACGATCGCTGCCGGGACCGAGCTGGCCGCGGGCGCCTTCCGTGCCTTCGACGTCCACGACGACTTCGGGCTGGGCGCGGACGACACGGCCCGCCTGTATCTGCCGGACGGCAAGACCCTGGTCGACAGCTTCTCCTGGCGCAAACATTCCGCCCCCTCCTGGTCACGCTGTCCCGACGGCACCGGTGCCTTCAAGGCCGCCGAGGTGACCCTGGGCGCCGCCAACGGCTGCGGTGGCAGCGGCTCCACCCCGACGGCGTGGCCCGGCGGCGGCGCCGTGCAGAACGCCGATGCCGCCGATGTCTTCGGCGAGGACCTCAGCGGTCTCCACCAGGACGGCGACGTCATGTGGGCCGCCCAGAACAGCGGCAAGCTGTGGCGCCTGATCCGTGACGCCTCCGGCGGCTGGACGCCCGACACCGGCCGCGGCTGGGCCTCCGGCAAGACCCTGCGCTTCCCCGGCGGTTCCGGACGCCCCGACAGCGAGGGCGTGACCGTGACCGGCGGCGGAGCCGCCGCAGGTGTCTTCGTGGCCAGTGAGCGCAATGGCGACGCCTCCGGCACCAGCCGGCTGTCCGTCCTGAAATACGGCGTCTCCGGGACCGGTTCCACCCTGACCGCCGCCAAGGAGTGGAACCTCACCTCCGACCTGCCGTCCGTCGGCTCCAACCTCGGCTTCGAGGGCATCACCTGGGTCCCCGACGCCTACCTGACGGGAGCTGCCTTCAAGGACGCCTCCACCGGCGCCGCGTACGCCCCGGCACGGTACGGCGCCCACAGCGGCGGCGTGTTCTTCACCGGCGTCGAAGGCACCGGCATGATCCACGGCTACGTCCTGGAGGACTCCGGCGCCTTCACCCGCGTCGCGTCCTTCAGCAGCGGCATGAGCGGCGTCATGGAACTCCAGTGGGAACCCCGGGCCGCCCGCCTGTGGGCCGTCTGTGACGACACATGCAAGGGACAGCACCGCACTTTGCAGGTCACCCCCAACGGCACCTTCACCACCACCGCCGTCTACAACCGCCCCGCCGGCATGCCCAACTACAACAACGAGGGCTTCACCCTGGCAGGCGCCGATGAGTGCACCGCCGGATCCAAGCCCGTCTACTGGTCCGACGACAGCAACGACGACGGCCACGCCCTGCGCAAGGGCGGTATCACCTGCTGACCTCTGCCCCGGCCGCCCCTCCCCGCCACCGCGGTGCGGCCCGCCGGCCGACGGCGGTCTCGAAGGCCGCGTGGGCCAGCAGCCGCGTCGAGTCCAGCGTCGGCAGCGGGGAAACCTCCGGCGTCACCAGGAGCGGAATCTCCGTGCACACGAGGGCGACCGCCTCGCAGCCGCGTGCGGCCAGCCGCTCGATGACGCGTAGGTACTCCTGGCGGGCGGATTCGGAGAAGACGCCGTTCACCAGCTCGTCGAAGATGATCCGGTGGACGGTACGGCGGTCGTCCTCGTCCGGTACGTCGGCCGCGATGCCCCGGGAGCCCAGCGCGCGCCCGTAGAGCGGACCGTCCATCGTGTACGCGGTGCCCAGGACGCCGACGCGCCGGTACCCGTCACGGGCGGCGCGTTCGGCGACCACCTCGGCTATGTGCAGGCCGGGCAGCGGCAGTTCGTCGCCGGGCAGTTCGAGGGCCAGGTGGGCGGTGTTGTCCGGGCAGACGAAGAAGTCCGCGCCCGCGCGGGCGAGCCGGGCCACGCTCCCGGCGAGCGTCGCCCGGATCGAGTGATGATCACCGGCCTCCCAGGCGGGCATGGACCGCGCCATGCTGACGCAGTCCAGCGTCACGTCGGGATGGTCGTACGCCCCCAGCTCGGCGGACGCCTCCTGGCAGAAGGCCCGGAAGCACAGCGCCGCTCCTTCGGCGCTGTGCGCGAGGATGCCCAGGTGTTCCACGGTCCCTCCAGTGGCCGGCGGTTCACGATGCCGCCATTGTCGCCCACCCCACTGACAGCGGCCGTCCGCCCACCGGCTTCAGGCGTCCGCCCACCGGCTTCAGACGCCTCCCGCCGCCCCCCACGCCACCGCGAACGCGCGGGCCGGATTCTCCGTGAAGATCCGCCGCACCAGCTCGGCCCCCAGGGTGAGTTCGAGCCGCGGCCGCAGGCGGCGCAGCAGGTGAGGCATACCTGGCCCGCCGTTGACCGACCGGGCCGCCGCCGTCGTCGTGTCGCCGCCGAGGAGCAGCCGGTCCCCGTACCCGGCGTCGGCGAGCGCGGCCAGCGCGTCGGGCAGCCGCCAGTCCGTGGCGTGGTGGGCCCGCGACGGGCCGTCGAACGCCAGATAGGCCCCGGCAGCGGCGGCCGACCGGTGGGCCACCGGGTCGGGGGAGCGGTTGAGGTGGCCCAGCACGACCCGCTGCGGCGGCACCGCCAGCCTCCCGCACAGCAGGTCCAGTACATCCTGGGCCCCGGTGCCCAGCTCCAGGTGGACGCCGATGGAGGCGCCGGTGGCGTGGTGGGCCTCGGCCGCGGCGGTCATGGTGTACCGGGCGTGCGCGTCCAGGCCGTGGAAGCCGCCGGCGACTTTGACCATCCCGGCCCGTGGGCGGGCGCCGGCGTCGTCGGCCGCATCGGTACGGCCGTCACCACGCCTCCCGGGCCGGCTCCCGATCCCCGTCGTCAGCTCCGCCACGAACAGCTCCGCCAGTTCCGCCGAGCCCCCGCCGGAGCCGGTCGCACCGCCCGTCGCCCCTACCCGTTCCAGTACCTCGGGCGCGTAATGCACCGCCTGGTGCAGACCTGTCGCCGCGACGATCCGCACCCCGGACTCCTCGGCGAGCCGCCGCAGTTCACCGGCGCGCCGCCCCATCCCGTACGGCGTCCACTGGATCACCGTGCCACCGCCCGCCTCCCGGAAGGCCCGCAGCTCGGCCGCCGCCGCGCCGGTGTCGTCGAGTTCCTGTCCGGGCAGCTGCGGGCTGCGCAGGAACAGGTGGTCGTGGGCGTCGCAGAGGCCCAGCGAGGCGGGGGAGACGTCTCCCGACACCGTACGGACGGTGGGTTCTTCCGGTCGCGCGTTCACCACTGTGCCCCGGTCGGCAGCTGCCCGGCCTCCGGCGCGGACAGGTGCGGCACCTGGAAGCGTTCCCCGTCCGACTCGGGCGCGGTGCCTTCCCAGAGGGTGAAGTGCACCAGCTCCCAGTGCCGTGGGTCGAGCGCGAGCGCGGTGGTGTGCACCCCGTCGGTACGGGCCAGCCGCCGCTGACCGGCCACTGCCTCCGCCACGGCGGTGGCCGGATCCGTCGTCTCGGCGAGCGCCTGGGTACGGCGGACGAAGGAGCCCGGCACCGCTCCGGCGGACGGCCCCCGCTCGTGGTGGACGCCGGTCCAGTGCCGCACCTCCGGGCGGCCGAAGTCGCGGATCACGCCGCGGAAGCCGTCACCGAGCAGGAAACGGTTCATCGCCAGGGGGTCGGCCCAGAGGTAGAACGGCGCATATTGATTGACGGGCGAACCGTCGACACCGCGTTCCCGGACGCCGTACGCCTTGATCCCGAGTCCCGCGCAGGTGTCGAGGAGGTGCCCCCGGGTCCGGACCCGGTCACGGATGATGCCCATGTCGTAGTCGGCGGGGAGAGTGACGGTGTACTGCATGGCGTGCACGGGTGCTCCGAGTGGGTGGACGAAACGGTGGGGCGCGGGCTCACGGGGCCCGCTCGGCGTCTTTCCGGTACGCATGCGGATGCGCATGCGGGTGGGCGTGGCCCGGTGACGGGGCGTCAGGCGGTCGGCGCCGGATGGGTGGTGCGGGCCGTGAGCAGGGCGAGCACACCGTGCACCGCGGTGTCGAAGGGGGCGGGCGACTCGGCGGCGCGGGCCAGTACGTAGCCGCCCTGCACGGTCGCGACGACAGCGGCCGCGGTCCCCTCCGGGTCCAGTTCCGCGTCGAACTCGCCGCGCTCGCACCCCTCGCGGAGGATTCCGGCGATCCGGCCGCGCAGCCAGTCGAGCGTCTCGAAGACGGGCTGCCGCAGCGCCGGGTCGGCGATGACGTCCGGGTCCATGGTCAGCCGGCCCACCGGGCAGCCGCGCAGCACGTCGCGCTCGCGCAGCAGGTAGGCCCGCACCCGTTCCAGGGCGCTGCCGTCCCCGGAGAGGGCGGTGTCGGCGGTGGTCCGCATGACCTCGGCGGTACGGCGGATGGCGGCGAGCGCGAGGTCGGACTTGCCCGCGAAGTGGTGGTACATACTCCCTTGCCCGACACCGGCGCGCTGCAGGATCGCCTTCGGGCTGGTGCCGGTGAAGCCGCGCTCCCAGAGGAGCTCCCTGGTGCTCTCGACGAGCCGTTCGGAAGTGGTCATGCGGCGACTGTACATACCAGTAGTTACAGAGATCAACTTCGGGTGTGCGGTGCGGGTGGACGGACCAGTGCGGAGTGCCTGCCCCCGCATCGCCTGCTCCCCTCGCCGTACGCACGGTGTCGTCGGCCGTACGACGACCGGCGGCCCCCGGCGGGCCAGGCTCGGAAGGGCGGACCACGCAGTCGCGCCGCGACGGTGCCCGACGACAAGGAGCTGATCTGACATGTACGAGCTTGCGCACCCCTGGGCCGGAGGCGGCCCCGGCCCTTGGTTCCTGCTCTTCCCGCTGTTCTGGGCGGCCGTCGTGTTCGGGGTGGTCGCCCTGCTGCGGCGCACCGTGTGGCGCGGCCGCCGGAAGCCGTTCGGCGGCCCCCGGGGCGGGGGCGGCTCCGCCCCGGCAGGCCGTGCCGACCCGTCGCCCATCGACCTGCTCGCCCGGCGCTTCGCGAGCGGGGAGATCGACGAGGACGAGTACTGGCGCCGGCTCTCCGTCCTGGACGAGCGGTTCGGCGCCGGGGCGAAGGGCGGAGCGGCATGAGCGGGCGGGGGCGGGCACCGTCGGCGCTCAACGCCGTGCACCGCGGGCGTACATGCCGCGCGCCCGCCCCGGCCCTTCAAGCGACTCCGGCGCCCCGCACCCGCGGCCGGGTGTCCACCGCTGTGCGCAGCGGCGGTTCGGCCGACGTGAGCGACGGTTCGCGTGCCGCCATGCCGCGGGCGCACGACGAGCGCCCCACGGACGTACGGCGTACCGCTTCCTCCGGAGCGAGCGAGAGCGCGGGGAGCGTGAACCAGACGACCTTGCCGCCGCCGTCCGGGCGCACGCCCCAGCTCTCGCTCAGCGCGTCGATCAGCGACAGTCCGCGGCCCTCGGTGTCGAGGGCTCCGGCCGTCCGTACCCGGGGCAGCCGCGGGTCCAGGTCGCGCACCGACACCGTCAGCTGGTCCAGGAGGACGAGCAGTTCCACGGTGCACTGCTTGCTGGGCACGGCGTGCTGGTGCACGTTGGCCAGCAGCTCGGTCACGCCGAGCGCCGCCGGGTCTATCAAGGCGTCGAGGCGCCAGTACCGGAGCTGTGCCGATACGATCCTGCGCACCTGGCCGATCCGGGCCGGAAGGGCCTGGAGCTCCACCGTGCAGTGTCTGCTGGGCTGCCTGATCACGACCGCGACTCCCTGATGAGGTCGGGCGCCCTCGTACGACGGGGGCGAAGATCGGATCCAGCGATGCCGCACTTCCACCACAGTGTCACCGCTGGTGAACCCTCAGTGATACGAGTCCAGGGTCGTCCCACCAGTGCGCTCCCGCAACCGCACCGTCCCCCGAGAGACCCTGTCAAGCGCGCGCGGAGCGTGCCGCGCGTACGGCGTCCAGGAAGCGGTCAGGGGTGCCCAGCGTCAGCGAGTAACGATGTCCGTTCAAGGTCGCCAGTGCCCGGTCGCGGGCCGCGAACAGGGGCTTGTGCGCCTGTACGGCCTGCACCGGCGCGCTGTCTATCTCGGTGCCGTAACTCGTCAGCAGGGCCAGCCTGCCGTCCTTGATCACTACCTGGCCCGCCCGGGTGAGCGACCGGAGCAGCCATTTCTCTATGCGCACCCCGGTCGCGTTGAACTCGGGCTCCGCCATGGCGATCACCTCCTCAGCACGTCGGGCGTGCGCTCTCCACCCGCCCCCTTGGTGCGCAGTCTGCCTGCGTCGTGCCGTGTGCACCAGTACCCCTTGGCCAAAGCTCGCCCCCGGTTCGGTCCCAGGTGCTGCTTGGGGTTGCCCAAAGGGTTGTTTATGCAGGTGAGAAGCGTGTGGCGGGTGGTTATAGTCGGAACCGGCCCGGCGTTCCGCGCGGGCTCCGTACGACGTCGGGGAGCGCGCCATGAGCACCGCACAGTCACCACACAGCCCCGCCGGCCGGGTGTCCGGGAGCGGCTGTCCGATGCCGACGGTGGACGTCGACCGCAGCGATCCGGACTACCGGAGCTGGCTCAAGGAGGCCGTCCGCAAGGTGCAGGCGGACGCCAACCGGACGGCCGACACCCATCTGCTGCGCTTCCCGCTGCCGGAGGAGTGGGGCATCGACCTGTACCTCAAGGACGAGTCGACCCACCCCACCGGCAGCCTCAAGCACCGGCTGGCCCGTTCGCTGTTCCTCTACGGGCTGTGCAACGGCTGGATCCGGCCCGGCAAGCCCGTCATCGAGTCCTCCAGCGGCTCCACCGCGGTCTCCGAGGCGTACTTCGCGAGCCTGATCGGTGTGCCGTTCATCGCGGTGATGCCCGCCACCACCAGCCGGGAGAAGACCCGGCTGATCGAGTTCCACGGCGGCACCTGCCACCTCGTGGACGACCCGCGGACCGTCTACGCGGTCTCCGCCCGCCTCGCCGCCGAGTCCGGCGGCCACTACATGGATCAGTTCACCTACGCCGAACGGGCGACGGACTGGCGGGGCAACAACAACATCGCCGAGTCGATCTACCAGCAGCTCCGCCTGGAGCGGTACCCGGAACCCGCCTGGATCGTCGCCACGGCCGGTACCGGCGGCACCTCGGCGACCATCGCCCGCTATGTGCACTACATGCAGTACGACACCCGCATCTGCGTGCCCGACCCGGAGAACTCCTGCTTCTTCGACGGCTGGCGCACCGGCGACGCGAAGACGGACTGCGCCACCGCCTCCCGCATCGAGGGCATCGGACGGCCGCGCATGGAGCCCAGCTTCGTGCCCGGCGCCGTCGACCGGATGATGAAGGTCCCGGACGCGGCGAGCGTGGCGGCCGTACGGGCCCTGGAGCGGGCCATCGGCCGCAAGGCGGGCGGCTCGACGGGCACCGGACTGTGGAGCGCGCTGAAGATCGTCGCGGAGATGGTCGCCGCGGGGCGCACCGGCTCCGTCGTCACCCTGCTCTGCGACCCGGGCGACCGCTACCTGGACAAGTACTACTCGGACAGCTGGCTGGAGGAGCAGGGGCTGGACATCGCGCCGTACGCGGCGACGATCGACAGGTTCCTGGAGACCGGCAGCTGGCCGGGCTGAGCCGCGGGGCACGCCGGGGCGCCCCGGCCCCTCAGAGGTCCGTACCGTCGCCCGGCTCGCCCGCGACGACCAGTTCCGGCGGCAGCTCCGCGATCTCCGTACGGGCCTGCGCCGACAGGCCGCGGTCGGTCACCAGGACGTCCACGTCCTCCAGCGAGGCGAAGGAACTGAGCCCCACCGTGCCCCACTTGGTGTGGTCGGCCACCACCACGACCCGGCGGGCGGAGCGGACGAAGTGGCGGTTGGTCTCCGCCTCGGCCAGGTTGGGCGTGGACAGTCCGGCTTCCACCGATATGCCGTGCACCCCGAGGAAGAGCACGTCGAAGTGGAGGGAGCGGATCGCGGCGTCCGCCACCGGGCCCACCAGGGTGTCCGAGGGCGTACGGACCCCGCCGGTCAGCACCACGGTCGCCGCGCCCGCCCGGGGCGTCTGGCTGCCGCCGGCCGCCGCCCGCTGCGCGTTGTAGAACACGTCGGCCACCCGAACGGAGTTGGTGACGACCGTCAGGTCCGGCACCTCCAGCAGCTGCTGGGCCAGCGCGAACGCGGTGGTGCCGCCCGCCAGGGCGATGGCGCCGCCCGGCGCCGCCATCCGGGCCGCCGCCTTGGCGATGTCCTCCTTGGCGCTCAGCTCCAGCCCCGACTTGGCCTCGAAGCCCGGCTCGTGGCTGCTCGGCTCGCTGACCGGGACCGCGCCGCCGTGCACCTTCTCGACCATGCCCTGCCGGGCGAGGGCGTCCAGGTCGCGCCGGACCGTCATGTCCGAGACGTTGAGCCTGCGGGTCAGCTCGTTGACGCGGACGCCGCCGCGCCGTCTGACCTCGTCGAGGATCAGAGCGCGCCGCTGCTCCGCGAGCAGGTTCTGATTGTCGCTCACCCCGGCCTGTCCCTTCTCCGCCCAGCTGCCGTCGCGCACACATCCTCGCACGCGGCAACGGGCGCATCCGCCCCGCCGGGGTGGGGTGTGCGCCCGCGGAACCGGGAAGAAGGCAGGCGCGGGGCGGGCGCCCGGAGCCGCGGGCGTCTGTTGAGCATGACATGACAGCAGAAGGTGGCGCCGGGTACCGTGCGGCGCCGACCGGCACGTACGGCATCGGGGGACAGACCAGTGGACAGCGCACGCAGCACGCATCGAACGGCACCGGACCGTCCGGACGCCGCACCGGACGAGCCGGACGGCTCCCCGGACGAACCGGGCACAGTCCCGGACGGGCACGGTTCGGGCACCGTCCCGGACGGCGACGGTCCGGACACCGATCCGGACGGACACGCGCCGGGCACCGCCCCGCCCGGCGCACCACCCGGCGAGCGGCAACTCGCCCTGGAACTGCTCGTGCACGGCGTCGGCGGCACGACTCCCGAGCGGATGCTCGGCGACCCGCGCACCGTCCTGATCACCGGCGACGACACCGCCGCCGTGTACCGCAGGGCCGTCGACGCCGACGCCGAACAGCGCCCCGGTGACTACCGCGACGAACCGATCCGCGAGGCGTACTGCTGGTGCAACCTCACCTCCGGCAACGGAGCCCGCGCCCTGTGGCTGATCCTGCTGCCCTTCATGGTCGCCAACCTCGCCCACTGGATGCGCCCCGCCGCCCCCTCGCACCACAAGGGGCACCGCGTGTACGACGTCCTCGTCCGCCTCCTCGCCCTCAGCCTCACCGTCCTGCTGGTCGCCGCGGCCTGCGAAGTGGCCCTGGATCTGACCGCCTGGCAGTGCGCGGGCAGCGCCGCCTGCGCGGCCGGGAAGTCCTGGATGGGCTTCATGAGCCCTGAGAAGGGCGGCACCTGGAGCGGGCCCGGCCGCCGCGTCGTGATCGCCGCGCTGATGCCGCTGCTGCTCGTCGGCTTCCTGTGGTGGCTCTCCCGCCGTACGTGGAGCGCGTACGAGTCCGCCTCGCCGCCGCCGCGCCGCCCCGGCACCTCCCGTGACGTGCCGCCCGCCCAGCGCCCCGCGCTGACCCGCCGCGGCTTCTGGTACGGCCGCCGGGTGGTGGCCAGGCTGCGCGCCGCGCACACCGCGGCCGGACTGCTGACCATCGCCGCCGCGCTGCTCGTGGCCGGGCTGGACTTCGACCGGCGTACGGGGCACGGCGGGGCGCTGTCTTTCCTCGGCCGGGTCCTGCTCGCGCTGGTCCTGGTGCTGGCGGTGCTCACCGTCCGGGTCGTCTGCCGCACCGCGCGCTGCGAGGCCGAACCGGACGAGCACCACGACCGTTTCGTGGTCAAGGTGCTGCCGTTCGCCGCGCTCGTCGCCCTCGCCCTGACCGCCGTCCACACGGCCTGGTCCCGGCCCGGCTGGGTCAGCGACGACCGGCTGCCCGGCAGCGGCGCCTTCGGCGGCATCGCCGTCTTCCAGGGCCTGCTGGTCCTCGGCCTCGTCGTCACCGCGGGCTTCCTGCAGAACGCCGCACGCCGCCATGGGCAGGGAGACGGACGCGCCGCCCTGAAAGGATTCCACGGCGCGGCCGTCGCCCTGCTGGGGTGCGCGCTGGGCGGTGTGCTCACCGGGGGAGCGGCCCAGCGGCTGGCCGACTGGATGGACGGCGGCGCGATCCCCGGCCGGCCGGACGCCCCGATCGCCGGACCGGCCGTCGTGCTGTCCTGGCAGGCGTCGGTGCTGCCGGTGCTCCTGGTGGTCGTCGCGGCCTTCGCCGTCCTGGGCGGGGTCCAGGTGATGCTGGTGCGCCGCAAGGTGGAACCGGACATCCCGGGTTTGTACGACAAGCAGGAGCGCCCCGACGAGCAGCGGATACGCCGGATCGCCGGGACCATCGCACGGGCCGGACTCACGGACTCCGCCCCGGTCCTGATCGGCGCGGTCTGCCTGGTCACGCTGGTGCTGGGCGCGGGCGCCGTGGCCGGCGCCTGGCTCACCGACCGGGCGCCGGGACGCGCCACGGAGCAGACGCCGCTGCTGGTGCACACGGCCGCGGCGACGGCGGAGTCGCTCGGCTCCTGGCTGATGGGCGCCGGCGTCCTGCTGCTCGCCGTCATGGGCTGGCGGGCCTACCGCGACCGCTCCACCCGCCGTACCGTCGGCATCCTGTGGGACGTCGGCACGTTCTGGCCGCGCGCGGCGCACCCTTCGCGCCGCCCTGCTACGCCGAGCGCGCCGTCCCCGACCTGACGTGGCGGATGGCCACCTGGACCGAGAACAACGACGGCCGCCTGGTCATCTCCGGCCACTCCCAGGGCAGTGTGCTGGCGGCGGCGGCCGTCTGGCAGCTCGACCTGGTCACCCGCAGCCGGGTCGCGCTGCTCACCTACGGGTCGCCGCTGGAGCGCCTGTACGGGCGGTGGTTCCCCGCCTGCTTCGGGCCGGAGGCGCTGACCGGGCTGCACCGGGAGATGGACGACTGGCGCAACCTGTGGCGGCTGACCGATCCCATCGGCGGTCCCGTGCGGCTCACCTGCGCGGACGGCCCGGACATCGACCTCGGGCCGCTGCGCGATCCGCTGGCCTTCGGACGGACCCTCCAGCATCCGCTGCCCGCCCAGATCCTGGGACACGGTGACTACCAGTCCGACCCGGCGTTCGAGGAGACCCGCGCCGAACTGATCGCCCGGCTCGGGGCGGGCGTACCGCGTCAGCGCGATACCACCGGGACGGGCGGCGGCTGCTGACGGCTCGTCAGGGCAGGTCGGGCAGATCCTCCGCGTACAGCAGCGTGAGGTCGTCGTGGTCCGGGTCGGTCAGCAGGGCGACCCGGCCCGCGTGCCGCTCGACCATCGACTCGAACGTCTGCCGGGCGGTCCGCCCGTTGCCGAACGAAGGGCCCTTGGGGAGCGTGGTGAAGTACTTCAGCAGCGCCTCGCCCGCCCCCTCGGCCAGCCGGTACTCATGCTCCTCGCCCTGCTGCTCGACGATCCGCAGCAGATCGTCCGGCGCGTAGTCGCCGAAGGTGATGGTCCGTGAGAAGCGGGACGCCACCCCCGGGTTGACGGCCAGGAAGCGCTCCATCTCGGCCGTGTACCCGGCCACGATCACCACCACCGCCTCCCGGTGGTCCTCCATCAGCTTCACCAGCGTGTCGATCGCCTCGCGCCCGAAGTCCCGCCCGGAGTCCTCCGGCGAGAGCGCGTACGCCTCGTCGATGAAGAGCACCCCGCCGCGCGCCCGGTCGAACGCCTCCTGCGTACGGATCGCCGTGGACCCGATGTGCTCGCCGACCAGGTCCACCCGGGACACCTCCACCAGGTGCCCGCGCTCCAGCACGTCCAGCGCGGCCAGGATCTCGCCGTAGAGCCGCGCGACCGTGGTCTTGCCGGTGCCGGGGGAGCCGGTGAAGACCAGATGGCGGCGGACGGAGGCGGCCTTGAGGCCGGCCTCCTGCCGCCGGCGGCCCACCTCGATCATGTTGATCAGACTGCGTACTTCGCGCTTGACGCTCTCCAGACCGACCAGCTTGTCCAGTTCGCCGAGCACCTCCTCGGAGGGCCGGCTCGCCGCGGCGGCCCCGGCGGGCTCCGGCGCGGGCGGCGCCGGCAGGACGGTCTGTGCCGGTACGGCACCGAGCAGCCCGGCCGTCTGCGTCGCCGGTACGCCGGCCGGCGCCCGTACCGCAGGGGCCGGCACCGCCGGTTCCCCGGCCGCCCGGCTCTCGTCGCTGGTGCAGTCCCGTACGGCCGGTCCGCCCGCGTACCCCTCGCCGTGAGCGGCGGCGCTGTCCGCGAACTCGTACCCGCCGCGCGCGCACCGCTCGGTGCGGCAGTGCGTCAGCGTCGTACGGCAGCCGTCGATGATGTGGAACCCGTACCCGGAACTCCCGGTCACCCGGCAGCCGTTGAACGTACCGCGGCCCTCCGCCGAGACGTAGAAACCCGCCTCGGCCGGGGAGCTGACCACACAGCGCTCGACGGTGGGATCGGCGCCCTTGGTCACGATCACGCCGGTCTGTACCGCGTCGATGGCGCAGTTGGCGAGCGTGCCGCCGCTGCCGTGGTCGCGGAACCACGCGCCGGTCGCCGCCTCCCGGATGCGGCAGTCGTCGAGCTGGACGGTCGCGCCGTCGCTCACCGACACCGCCGTGTTGCGCACCTGGGACAGGTCGGAGTCCACCACGTCCGCGCGCGAGCCCCGGTCCAGCACGAACAGCGCGTCCGGCACGTCGTGCACCCGCGTCGAGTCCAGGACGGCGGTCGCGCCGTCGCTGACCCACACCGCCGGGTAGTCGCCCGTACTGTCGTGGATCTCGCACTGGTTGGCGTCCACCCGGGTGCCCGGGTCCCACACGGACAGCCCGTTGCGGCCGAAGCGCCGCACGGTGCTGCGGGTCAGCGTCAGCACCGACCGGGACCGCAGGTCCACGGCGTTCTCCGGGATGTCGTGGATGTCGCAGTCGGCGAGCGTGAGCACCGCGTCGGTGTCCAGGGTGATGCCGTCGGCCGAGGTGCGGTGCACCGAGCAGTCGGTCAGCTGGCCGCTCGCCCGCGAGGCGACCTGCACCCCCGCACCCTTGATCTCGTACAGCTCGCAGCCGAACGCCTCCACGCCGCTGCCCTCGCCGTCGACCGACAGGCCCGCGCCGGAGGCGTTGCGCACCCGGCAGTTCTCCAGCCGCGGGTGCGCGCCGCCGCGCACCGCGATCCCGGACTGCCCGGCGGCCACCACCTCGCACTCCTCGAAGATCCCGCCGGCGCCGTCCAGCACACTGATGCCCGCGCCGCCCGGATTGTCGACCGTGCAGCGTCGTACGGTCGGGCGCGCACCGCCGCGCACCTCGATGCCGGACGCCGAACGCGTCACCACCCGCAGCCCGTCCAGCTCCGGCGCGCCGTCCTCCACCAGGATCGCGGGCGCCGTCGAGTCCTGCCCCTCCACCTGGAGGTCCTGGACCGTCGCGGAGGCCCGTACGGTCAGCGCGACACCGTCGGCGGGCGCGATCCGCACCGACCCGCGCGCCCCTTCGGGACCGCGCAGCGTCACCGCGCGCAGCAGCACGAGGTTCTCGCGGTACGTACCGGCGCCCACGGTCAGGACGTCACCGTCCCCGGCGGCTTCCAGGGCCGCGGCCAGCGAACTGTATTCGCCCGTGCGGCGCCGCCACCGCGATGTGCCCGTGTGCGTCACCTGGACCGAGCCCTGTGCCATGGCGCTGTCGTGCCCCCACCTCGTGCGGCTGTTACCGGCCCGGCAGTTGTACGTCCGCGTATGTCCGCGTACGTGTGCCCGGGACCCCCAGCCGGGAGGCTGGCCGCTCCACCGTAGCGCGCCCGGCGGGCACCGGATGACATGGTCAGCCTGTATGCGCGGGAGTTCGTGCGCGCCACGGACGCCCCCACCGTACGGGCGTCCGGCAGCGTTTTCGGGGACCGTGCCGCGGCCCTTTCCGCAGCCCGCGGCCTCTGGTCAGCTGCCCGCTCCGGCGCGCCCCCAGTCCTGGCCCACGCGCTCCCACTCCCGTTCCCAGCGCCGGTCCCGGAGGTGCAGCATCCGGCGTGTCACCAGCTGCCGGCCGCCCACGGTCACGGCTCCCACGAGGGCCGCCGCACCGAGCCCCGCGAGCACCGCGTGGGCCCGGGCCGTGCTCGCGTCCAGCGGCCGCGTCACCACCCGGCCGTGCGCGTCGGTCCAGATCCGGAACCGCTCGCCCGCCCGTACGGCACCCGGCGCGGCGACCGGGCCGCTGTGCTCGCTGCCGTCCGGCGCGGTCCAGCGGGCGTCCACCCGGCGGTGCGTCTCCCGGCCTGCGGCGGCCTCGGGGTCGGTGGCCGCGGACGGACGCGCGGCGGCCCGGTCCGGCGTCGCCCAGACCTGGTGCCGCTGCTGTGCCTGGATCCGCACGGAGCGTTGCAGCGCGTCGTGGGCGGCGCTGCCCGCGGCAAACCCGGCGAAGCCGCCGCCCAGCACGATCACCAGGGCGGCGGCCAGCGCCACCCACGCCTCCAGGAGGTCGGTCGTCCGGCGCAGCGGGTTGCGCCGCCAGCGCCACAGCCCCGCGATGACTCGTAGCACGTCGTGCCCCCTCTCCGGGTCCGCAGGTACCTCGTCCGGCGCGCGTCATGCACGGACGGGGTGAACGGAGGGGAAAATCACCGGCGGTGCGCCGCGCGGCCGGGCGACCGGGCGGGGCGGACGGGGGCACCGGAGCGCGTACGGCACGGAGCTCGCACGGGGCTCCCTCACCTGCGGGGCGCGCACCGTATCGCCGCGTGCGCGGCCTTCAGCCGTACCCGGCGGCGGCCGACACTGTATCCCTGCGTGAGGGAGGTCCCGCGATGGATCACCGACAGGTCGGCCGGCTCATGAGCACCGAGGTCGTCAAGGCCCGGTACACCACGTCGTTCAGGGAAGTGGCCAGTCTGCTGAGCCGGCACCGCAAGACGGGCCTGCCCGTCGTCGACGGTGACGGCAAGGTCGTGGGCGTCATCTCCGAGACGGACCTGATGTACCGCCAGGCCGCCCAGGACATGCTGCAGAACCGCTGGTACAACCGGCGCCGGCTGACCGGCAGGGCCCGCGCGGACCGGGCCAGGAAGCGCGGCCTGCGGGCGGGCGAGCTGATGACCTCGCCGCCGGTGACGATCGGCTCCCACCAGACCGTCACCGAGGCCGCCCGGTTGATGGTGACCGGGAAGCTGGACCGGCTGCCGGTCGTCGACGCGGAGGGCCGGCTGTGCGGGCTGGTGACCCGCAGCGACCTGCTGAAGGTCTTCCTGCGCCCGGACGAGGAGATCCGCGAGGAGCTGATCACCGAGGTGCTGGTGCGCACCCTCGGACTCAAGCCCGGCGCGCTCGGCGTGACCGTACGGGCGGGCGTGGTCACGCTGTCGGGGCGGCTGGGGCGCAGCAGCGAGGTGCCGGTGGCGCTGCGGCTGGCGGGGCGCGTCGACGGGGTGGTCGCGGTGGTGGACCAGCTGGAGTACGAGCACCACGACGCCGCCGAACAACACGGTGAGCAGACCGTGCGCGACCGGGCACAGGAGTGGCTGCGGGCTCCGGAGGAGGGGCGCGCTGAGACGGCGGGACGGGAGGACGGCAGGACCGGAAGGACCGGCGGGGCTGGTGGTACGAGCAGGACAGCAGGGCCTGCTCTCCGTCCCGTCCGCCCGCCTCACCGCACCCGTACCGCCAGGGTGACCTCGGCCCCCCGCGCACCGGACACCTCCGCGTCGCCCGGCCGGACCGCGAACCGGTCCGCCACCAGGCGCGCGAGCCACAGCCCGCGCCCGTGATGTGCTCCGTCGAGCCCCGGCAGCAGTTCGGGAATCACCGTTTCGCTGAAGCCCGGGCCCGAGTCGCTGATACGGCACTCCAGTTCGTCACCGATGCGCCGCAGCACCAGGCGGCCCGAGCCGCCCGCGTGCTCCACGGCGTTGCCCGCGATCTCGTCCACGGCGAGCACGAACTCTCCGCGCCGCGGTTCCGCCAGGCCCTCGCGCAGGGCGCACTCCTCCACCAGCAGCCGCAGCTGCGGCAGCAGCCGCGCGGTGAAGCGGCGCCGCAGCAGGCAGGTGGCGGTCCTCATGTCGACCGGCCCGTCCGCGGACATGGCCGGGTCCGGGGTCAGCACGGCCGTATCACCTCCGTCATGGCCAGCCGGGGCACCGAGCCCGCGCCGAGCCGGTGCAGTGTGCGGGCGTGTACGCGGTCGCAGCGGACCTCGACCAGATCGTGACCGGTGGCCCGGTCGGCCAGCGCGATCAGTGCGGTGGCGCAGCCCACCGACAGCAGGTGCAGCCGCGTCAGGTCGACGGTGAGCCGGCGGGTGCCCGCGCTGCCGGACAGGGCCAGCTCCAGCGCGGTGCTGAAGGGCCGGCGGGCGGTGGTGTCCGCGTCGCCGATGAAGTGCACACTGCCGTCCCCGCCACGCACCGACCGCAGACTGCCGAGCCGTTCCAGGAGGCTGCGCGGATGGGCCCGGTCCATCGCGTGCAGCACCTCGCGGCTGAACCAGCGGCGGTCGTAGGCGCAGATCTCGCTGTACGGACGGCCGTCGAACAGCGCGTCCGCATGCGTCTCCCGGTGCATCATCACCCGCACATCGGCATTCAAATCGGGCACCCACCGCATGTCGATGAAGGCCCGCAGGCCGGTGAACCCCTCGGCGGCGGCCCGCGCCGTCGCCGTGTGCAGCCGCCCGAGCTGCCGCTCGGGCGTGAACCGGAGGTCCGGGCGGATCAGCCCGCGCATGCTGCTCAGCACCAACTGTCCCTGCTCGCGGGCCGCCACGGTGCTGCGGCCGGTGAAGTCGAGCCGGGCCAGCACCTCGGCCTCCGGAAGCCACGGGTCGGGGAAGAGCACGACCTTCTCGCCCTGGGCGAGTCCGAGCCGTACGAAGGCGGTCATGACCTCCCAGCGCACCTCGTCGTCGTCGTAGCTCACAAAGGCGTGGTCCCCGGGACGCATGTGCTGCACCGGAATGAGATGGTCCCCGGGCGGTTCCCAGGTCGGCATCGGCACCTAGACACTCCCCACGGCTCCCGCTGTCGGTATCGCCGTGCGCTCACTGTAGGCAGCCGGACACGCGCCCGCAATGCGGCCGTCCGCTCCGTGCCCGAGGCGTGCGCCGGTGCGGACGGGGCGTCAGGCGCCCGCCGGGCAGGGCGTGGGGTGTGGAGACGTGCGGGGAGCGCGGCGCGGAGACGGGCGGGACTCAGGCGTCCGGACGGCGGGTGAGCACTTCGAAGGGGTCGCCGACGCGGAGGGTGCCGGTGCCCTCCGGGATCAGGTTCTGGCCGAAGAGGAGCTGGTCACCGACGCGGCGGTGGCGGGCCAGGGTGCGCAGCGGCTCCTTGCCGCGCTGCCCGGTCCGCTGGTCGGTGGTGGTCATCACGCACCGGCCGCACGGCTTGACCACGCGGAAGACGATCTCGCCGATACGTATCCGCTGCCAGGCGTCCTCGTCCCAGGGCGCGGTGCCGTCCACCACGACGTTCGGGCGGAAACGGTTCATCGGCAGGGGGCCCTCGTGGGCGTGGCCGCCCTCGGCGACGAGCGCGTTGAGGGCGTCGAGCGAGGCGGTGGTGGTGAGGAGCAGGGGAAGCCGTCGGCGAAGCTGACGGTGTCACCCGGCCGCGAGTAGGCCGGGTCGGTGGGGCGCCGCCGGCCCGGCTCGTCCATGTGCACCAGTCGCACGGGTACGTCCAGGTAGGTGCTGAACCACTCGGCGGCGGCGCCGGACGCGGGCACCGCCTCGACCTTGTCCCCCCACACCTCGACGGTGACCGTCGTCCCGGGCTCCGGTACCTCTACGGTCAGCGGCGGCATGTCCGGCGCCGTCAGCCGCACGCCGCCGTCCGGGAGTTCCGCCGCGGCGGCCGTGGCCAGCCGGGGCCGGGCGCGCTGGGAGATGAAGCGGAGCTCGCTGTCGACGAGCATCCAGCGACGGTCCCCGGCGAGCCCCCACGGTTCCACGACCGCCTCGCCGGGTCCCGACCCCGCCACGGACTTGACCGGATACCGGTGGATGGCCTGGAGGAAAGGGTTCGGCATGCCCTCATCCTGCCAGGCCCCGCGGCGGCCCCGGCATCGGTGCCGCCCGGTCGTGCAGGACCGGCTTCCCCGCCCGCGTACGGCCCGTCCGGTCAGTACCCGCGCGGATACTGCTGACGGCCGCCGTACGGATCGTCGTACGGGGACGGCGCGGGGCGCGGGGCGACCGGGCCGGCCGGGCGCATCGCGTCGTAGCCGGTGCCGCCGTTGCCGGCGGGGCGCTGGGGCTGTTGCTGCTGGGCGGGGTAGCCGCGAGGGCCCGTCTGCTGCGGGATGTACGGCGCCGGGGTGCTCTGCAGCGGGGCGACCGGCTGGGCCGCGGCACCCTGATGACCCTGGCCGGAATACGGCTGGGAGGGGGCGGCGGGAAGGGCGGGCAGCGCCGACGGGAGGGCCGGCATGTACGACGAGCCCGTGTCATAGGGCAACTCGACCCGGATCGGGGCAATCTGCGGGGTGCCGCGCTCGGCGACGAGGGAGTCGTAGATCGGGGTGTCCGGGAAGGACGGCGAAGCGTAGTAGCCGCCGCCGTAGGTAGAGCGGGGGAGGTCATACCTCATAAGTTAAGCCCACGATGTGCCGGTTGGGGAGCCTGAAAAGAGGGTTGTTTCACGTGTCGTGTGAAGCCTGCGGTCCACAATGTGAGCGAACTTGGCAAAATCGGTCGCGAACGCCCGTAGGGATCGTGTAAAGGCCGTGTCCACATCAGATGAACGGCGGACATTTTTCGGCAAGTAGGTTGGAACCTGTCATCGTGCAGGAGGGGCACCGCACCGGAGCCCGGCGAGCGAAGCGAGAGAGAGGCGCCACGATGCCGATGCCCAAGGGGAGCAACGTCGCGGTACCGGCCACGTCGGTACGGCTGGAACTGGGATGGCGCACCGGCCCCGGCACCCCGGACGTGGACGCGTCCGCGCTGCTGCTGACCGCCGCGGGAAAGGTCCGCGACGACGCGGACTTCGTCTTCTACAACCAGCCCGCGCACGCCTCGGGCGCCGTCCGCCACGAGGGCAAGCGGCCCGCCGGGGACGCCGCGGCCGACAGCCTGTCCGTCGACCTGGCCCGGCTGGAGCCCGCCGTGGAGAAGGTGGTGCTCGCCGCCTCGGCCGACGGGGGCGCCTTCGGGCAGGTGGCCGGACTGCACATCCGGGTGCTCGACGCGGGCAGCGGCGCCGAACTGGCCCGCTTCGACAGTCAGGACGCCACCGCCGAGACCGCCTTCGTCCTGGGGGAGCTCTACCGGCGGCAGGGCGCCTGGAAGTTCCGTGCGGTCGGCCAGGGGTACGCCACCGGGCTGGCCGGGCTGGCCATGGACTTCGGCATCAGCGTGGAAGAGGAGCCCCCGACCGCCGCCCCGGCCCCGACCGCCGCCCTGGCCCCGGCCGCCGCTCCGGCCCCACCCGTCGCAGCCCCTCCGGCAGCCCCCACCGCCCCGCCCGCCCAGCAGTACGGCGCGTACCCGCCGCCCCCGGCCCCGCCCGCCCAGCCGTACGGCACGCCCCCGGTGCCCGCCCCCGCCCCGCCCGTGAGCCTGTCGAAGGTCACCCTCACGAAGGAGGCGCCCGCCGTCTCCTTGACGAAGCAGGGCGGCACCTCGGGCACGATGCGGGTCAACCTGAACTGGCAGCAGGCCGGCAAACCCGCCTCCCGCCTGGGCAGGAAGCTGGGCCGCAAGACCATGGAGGCGCTCGGCGCCCGCGGCGCGCTGCTGCCGCAGTCCGGCGACCTGGATCTCGACCTGTGCGCGCTGTACGAACTCACCGACGGCAGCGCGGGCGTGATCCACCCCATCGGCGGCAACTTCGGCGCCCTGCACACCCCGCCGTACATCCAGCTCGACCAGGACGACCGCACCGGCGCCGCCGCGTCCGGCGAGAACCTGACCGTCAACCTCGACCACCAGAACAGCGTCAAACGCATCCTCGTCTTCGTGACCGTCTACGCGGGCGCCGGCAGCTTCGCCGGACTGCACGCCACGGTCACCCTCCAGCCGCAGTACGGCGCCCCCGTGGACTTCTCGCTCGACGAGTGCACCGTCCCGTCGAACGTCTGCGCCCTCGCCCTCATCACCAACACCGGCAGTGAGCTGGTCGTCCAGCGCGAGGCCCGCTACCTGGTGCCCGCGCCGGGCGTCAGCCCGCAGCGCACCGTCGACGAGGCGTACGGCTGGGGGCTGAACTGGTCTCCGGCCAGCAAGTGAGGGCTTTTCAGGACGCGCCCGGCGCCCCGTACGTCCGGCCCTTCCAGGCGGCTCCACGCCCCCGGTAGTGCTGGACTGCGGAGTCGACCGTCATCAGGAGGTAGAGCAGAGCGGTGCACGGCAGCAGTGGCGCGAGCCAGAGCGGCTGCCGGTAGTAGCGCAGCATCGGCAGGTACGTCCCGGCCATCACGGCCCACGTCACGCCGCCCAGCGCCGCGGTCGTCACGCTCCCGGCCGCCAGACCGGCGGCCAGCGCGGCGGGCGGCGCCAGGTAGACCAGCGCGAGCCCGGCCACCGTCCCCGCCAGCAGCAGCGGGTTGTGCCGCAGCTGCGCGTACGCGCTGCGCGAGACCATCCGCCACAGCGTGCCCAGCCCCGCGTACGGGCGCACGCTCTCCACCCGGTCGCCCAGCCCCAGCCAGATCCGGCCGCCGGCCCGCCGCACGGCCCTGGCCAGCGTCACGTCGTCGATCACCGCGTGCCGGATGCTGTCCGGCAGACCGGCCCGCTCGGCCACCGCGCGCCGCAGCAGCACACAGCCGCCGGCCGCCGCGGCGGTACGCGCCCCCGGCCGGTTGACCCACCGGAAGGGATACAGCTGCGCGAAGAAGTACACGAAGGCCGGGACGATCAGCCGCTCCCAGGCCGAGACCACCCGCAGCCGCGCCATCTGCGACACCAGGTCCAGTTCCGCCGAGCGCGCCGCGGCCACCAGCTCGCGCAGGCTGTCCGGGGAGTGCGCGATGTCCGCGTCCGTCAGCAGCACGTACTCCGCGTCGCCGCGCTCCCGGACCAGCGCCATGCCGTGCCGTACCGCCCACAGCTTGCCCGTCCAGCCCCGCTCCGGCTCGCCGGGGGCGGTGACCGTCAGCGGCAGTCCGCCCTGCCCGGCGGCCAGCTCCCGGGCCAGCTCGCCCGTCCCGTCCGTACTGCCGTCGTCGACGAGGACCACCTCGGCCCGCCCCGGATACTTCTGCGCCAGCAGGGACGGCAGGCTCACCGGCAGCACCGCGGCCTCGTCCCGGGCCGGGACCACGACGGCGACCGGCGGCCACCGCTCCGGATCGGCGCGCGCGGGCAGCCTTACGTCCGTACGCCAGAAGAAGCCCTGCCCCAGCGCCAGCCACACCCAGGCCGCCAGCGACCCGGCACCGATCCACTCCGTCGCTCCCACGCCCGCAGTCTGCCGCACCGGCAGCCGCTGTGGCCGGAACCCGGCGGGCGGCCCCCGGAGGCGAGGCGGACCGGCGTCACCGGTATGACAAGTACCGGGCGGCCCGGCGTAAAGTGTCCGGGTGAAGATCGCGCTCATGGACTCCGGTACCGGCCTGCTCGCGGCGGCCGCCGCGGTACGGCGGCTGCGGCCCGACGCCGACCTGGTCATTTCCTCCGATCCGGACGGCATGCCCTGGGGACCGCGCCCGCCGCACGACATCGCGGCGCACGCGCTCGCCGTCGCCCGCGCCGCCGCCGCGCACGGCCCGGACGCCCTGATCGTCGCCTGCAACACCGCCTCCGTGCACGCGCTGCCCGCCCTGCGGGCCGAGCTGGAACCCGGACTGCCGGTCATCGGCACCGTCCCGGCCATCAAGCCCGCCGCGGCCACCGGCGGCCCGGTCGCCATCTGGGCCACTCCGGCCACCACCGGCAGCCCGTACCAGCGCGACCTGATCGAGCAGTTCGCCTCCGGCGTCGAGGTCACCGGCGTGCCCTGCCCCGGCCTGGCCGACGCCGTCGAGGCCGCCGACGAGGCCGCGATCGACGCCGCCGTGGCGGCCGCCGCCGCGAACACCCCGCGTGACGTACGGACCGTCGTCCTCGGCTGCACCCACTACGAACTGGTCGCCGAGCGCATCCGCACCGCCCTCCAGCAGCCCGGCGCCCCCGTGCTCGTCCTGCTCGGCTCCGCCGAGGCGGTCGCCGCCCAGGCGCTGCGCCGCATCGGCGCGGAGCCGGCCCCTCGGCGGCCCCCACCGGCACCGTCACCGTCCTCCTCAGCGGCCGCCCGGGGCAGCTTCCCGAGGCGGCTCTCGCCTATGACGAGGGACGACTCCTGTCCGGCGCGGCGCGGGCCGGGGAACCCGTCCGTCACTGAAATCCCGCGGGGCGCGCGACACGCTGCCAGGGCGGGCAAAGACGCGTACGCTGCGACTCATGAGGGACCACCCCCACGAGGGGGCAGCAGCCCCCGGCGAGCACGGCGGCCCGGTCGGCGACGACGGAGGTGCCTCCGGCAGCCACCGAGACCCCGCGGACGTCCCCGAGGAGTGGCACGGACGCGCCACCAACCGGGTGCAGTGGCTTCTGGCCGGCATCGGTGCGGCCTGCCTGGCGCTGGGCATCGAGCTGGCCGTCGACAGCGCCTGGACGACGGGTCTGGCGCCGCTGCTGATGTCGGTGGTCGGCTGTGTCCTGGCCGGACTGCTGGTCCTCTTCGGCACCCTCGCCTTCGTCCATGTGGCCGTACGGGTCGACAAGGACTGCCTGGAGGTGCGGTGCGGCCACATGGGCCTGCCCCGCCGCCGCATCCCCTCGAACAGGTCGTCGGCGCCGACTTCGCGCCCCGCGTCACCCCGCGCCACTGGGGCGGCTGGGGCTACCGCTGGCGCCCCGAGCAGGGCACGGCCGTGGTCGTACGGCGCGGTGAGGCGGTGGTGCTCCGGCTCGGCGACGGCCGTAACTTCACGATCACGGTGGACGACGCGGAGAACGCGGTGCGCTGCATCCGCGGCAGATGCGGGATCGACAAGGGCCGGAGCACCGGCGCCTGAGGCCCGTGCCGGGGACCGTACGAACGCCCGCCCGATTGCGTGGACGACGCACCGGTCACCCGGCTCTCGTTAGGGTGCGCGGTATGGCGACACCCGACTTCATCCGTGACCTCCGGGCCGGCATCGGCCACCAGCTCCTGTGGCTCCCCGGCGTGAGCGCCGTGGTCTTCGACGACCGCGGCCGCGTCCTGCTCGGCCGCAGAGCGGACAACGGCATGTGGTCGATCATCGGCGGCATCCCGGAGCCGGGGGAGCAGCCGGCCGAGACGGCGGTGCGCGAGGTGTTCGAGGAGACCGCGGTGCACGTGGTCCCCGAACGGGTGATCCTCGTCGAGGCGCTCCAGCGGGTCCGCTACCCGAACGGCGACGCGTGCCAGTTCATGGACGTCTCGCTGCGCTGCCGCGCCGTCGGCGGGGAGGCCGCCGTCAACGACGACGAGTCGCTGGAGGTGGGCTGGTTCGCGCTGGACGCCCTGCCGCGGCTGGAGGAGTTCTCGGTGGCGCGGATCAAGATGGCCATGGACGACGGGCCCGCCTGGTTCGCGGGCATCGAACAGGAGCGGTAGCCGGAGCGGCCGGCTCGGGTTCCGGCTCCGGCTCCGGCGGGGGCCGCCCGGCCTGGCGGCCGCCGTCAGACGTGCATGCGGGGCAGACGGATCGAGGTCTGCGACTCCTCGCCCCCGCCGGGCAGCTCGGGCCCTCCGGGCCCTTCCGGCATCTCGGACTGCCCCGGGTCGCCCGGCGACTGCCCGGGGGCGTCCGGCGACGAGGACCGGCCCGCCTCCTCGGTGTGCATCTGCTGCCGGCCGCCGTCCTTGCGGCAGCTGCTCAGCCAGGTGCCGGTGGGCCCGTTCTCGTACTGGCACTCCCAGCCCCGTACCGTCAGCGACGGCTGGTCCGCGCCCGCCTTGCGGAAGAACTCCGCCATCACGCTCCGGGCCTCGGCGCAGCCCGCGGTCGGCTCGGCGCCGGGGCCCGAGAAGAGCTGCGCGGTCAGGCCCTCGCCCATGGCGTCGGGCAGCGCGCCGCAGTCCAGCGGCTGGCCGGGCACGCCGGAGGCGGAGCCGCCGGGCTCCGACGGGCGCGCGCTTGCACTGCCTTCCGGGGCGCCCTTCAGGCTCTTCGTGGGACTCGCGCCCGGGACCGAGCCGGAGGCGGCGGGTGACGCCGCGGTGTCGTCCGGTCCGCCGCTGCCGCACGCGGCGACGGTGAGGGCCAGCAGGGCGGTCGGTACGGCGATGAGCCGGCGCATGTCGAACTCCTTCGGCCGCGGGTGACGCAGGCGGGACGCTCCGCCGTACGGACGCTAGGAGCCTGCTGCGCGCGCTGCGATCCGGAACGGGCGAACGGGTGAACGCCGGACCCGCCGCCCGCCCGTCCGCCGCCGCGCTCACCCGAGGCGTTCGACGTGCATCCGGGCCGTGGTGCCCGCGTAGAAGGACGTGGTGCCTACGGACCAGTAGGCGGAAGTGCCGGGGATCCGCGTCAGGTCCGTCATGAGGGCCGTCTCGGGCATCTCGGGACCGCGCTCGCTCACCCAGGAGGCGCCGTCCCACCGCAGGTAGTGGGAGCGCTTCTGGTCCCAGAAGTCCCAGCCGGTGATCCGGTCGGGCCGGCCCAGCGGGTCCCCGCCGACGGAACTGAGCAGGCCGACACCGTACGGCGCCTTCACCGGCGACCACCGGGTGCCGTCCCAGCGCTCGAAGACGACGCCGGGCGGCTTGCCGGGCGGGCCGCCGATGCCGTAGCCGTAACCGGTCAGCCAGATGTCGTCGTGGGCCACCGGGAGCAGCCCGGAGACGGTCGAGCGGATGCCGGTGGTGCGCGGAATCACCGTCCAGGCGCCGTCCCAGCGCGCGATGACGTCGCCGTAGACCCACACCTCGCCGCCGGGCGTCACATGGACGTGCCCCGGAGTGGGGGCCGCCGCGTCCGGCAGCGGGGCGCACCAGCGCCAGTGGCGGCCGTCCCAGTGCAGCAGCCCGGCGCGCCCGTCGTGCCGGCCACTGGCCCACGCCCGGCCGTCGGAGGCGGCCGCGACGTCGGTGACCGTGGTGCCGCTGCCGCCCTGGCCCGGGTACGGCGTCTTCTGCCAGGTCGTGCCGTCCCAGGCCAGCAGCAGACCGCCGGCGCCGACCGCCCAGGCGGCACGGCTGCCGGCGGACGTGACCGCGGTCAGCGGGCCGGTGGAGGCGAGCTGTCCCAGGTCCGTACGTGACCAGGCGGCGCCGTCCCAGCGGAGCGCGACCGCCGTGCCCTCGCCGACATTGCCCAGGCCCTCCACGCCGACGGCCCAGGCGAGACCGGGCCCGGCGGCGGCGACGCCGTACAGCCGGGCGCCCGGCCGCGCGTCGGGCACCGGGACGGCGGACCAGCCGGGCGCGGAGGCGGCGGCCGCGGAGGCCGCCACGGCGGTCGCGGGGGCCGCGGTGCCGGCCAGGCCGAGGCCCGCGGCCGTGCCCGCGAGGCCGCTGACGAAGCTGCGTCTTCGCATGGGAGCGTCCTTGGAGTCGAAGAGGAGCGGTCCGGGGCTGCGGGGGACACCTTGGCCCCGGCTGCCGGAGAGGTCAATGGAGGCGGCGCGGGGCGGCCCCGGGAGGACCGGAGACGGCCGCTTCCCTCGTACGGGCGGCCTGGAGCGACGCGCTACCGGTAGCCGCCTCCGGATGCGGCCGGTGCCCGCCTGCGGCAGCGTGGTGCTGTCCCACCAACCGGACCGAGGGAGCAGGGCATGGGCGAGGACAAGAGCGCCATGGACAAGGCCAAGGGCAAGGCCAAGGAGATGATGGGCAAGGCCACCGGTGACGACCGGATGAAGGGCGAGGGCCGCACCGACCAGGCCAAGGGCAAGGCCAAGGACGCGGTGGACGATGCCAAGGGCCAGGCCAAGGGCGTGCGGGACTCCCTCAAGAACAAGGGTGACGGCAGCACCTGACCGGGACGGCGGCCCACCGGGCCCCGTCCGCCACCCCGCCGTCCGTACACCGGTACGGGCGGCGGGGTGACCCGTGCGCCGGGGCGCTCGTTGTGCACGGCATGATCAAAAAGATTGCCGCCGCGGCCCTGCTGGCGGGCTCGGTCACCGCCACCGCCCAGACCACCGCAGAGGCCGTGGAGGTCCCCCAGGCCCTCGGTGCGACAGCCGTCCTGACGACGCAACTGATCTCGCAGCTCCCGCACATCCACGACGTGCAGCCACCGCCCGCGTTCACGGCCCAGAAGGGCGGCGGCGCGTAGCCGGTGTCCTGCTCCGCGGCCGGGTCCCGCGGCCGCTGCGGCCGGTGGCGTCAGGGCCGGCGCGCCACCGCGGCGTAGGAGACGGCCACGGCGTCCGTGACCTGCGTCGCCTCGCCCGGACCGGCCGGGCGCCAGTGGTGCGCCAGGGTGATGCCGGGCTCCAGCAGTTCCCAGCCGTCGAAGAAGCGGGCGAAACCGGCCCGCGTACGGAACGTCACGGACGTGCCCGCCGCCGCGTAGATGTCCGAGATCCGGGCCATCGCCTCCGGGGCGAAGTCGGCGGTGGCATGGGTCATGGTCAGCGTGCTGCCGCTGGGCAGGGCCGCCTTGAGGTGCTCGACGACCTGATGCGCCCGGCCCTGCCCGCCGTCCGGCACGAAGTGCATCAGGGCGTTCAGGCTCAGCGCGACCGGGCGGCCGAGGTCGAGGGTCTGCCGGACCTGCGGCGCCGTGACGATCCCGGCCGGCTCGGTGACGTCCGCCTGGAGGTAGGCGGTACGCCCCTCCGGTGTGCTGCGCAACAGGGCGGCGGCGTGCGCCAGCACGATCGGGTCGTTGTCCGTGTAGACCACACGGGCGTCCGGCGCGATGCTCTGGGCGATCTCGTGCAGATTGGGCGAGGTGGGGATGCCGGTACCGATGTCCAGGAACTGGCGCAGCCCCGCCCGCGCCAGGGCACGGGTGGCGCGGTGCATGAACTCACGGTTGACCCGCGCGGCGACCGCCGCCGACGGGAAGACCGAGAGCACGCTCGCGGCGGCCGTGCGGTCGGCGAGGAAGTTGGTCCTGCCGCCGAGGAAGTAGTCGTAGATGCGCGCCGAGTGGGCGCGGTCGAGTTGCAGGTCCACCACCGGTTCGCCGTGCTGCTCGCTCATCAGAGGACCGCCTCCCTGTACGGCTGCCGGACCGACGCCGGAGCACTACCCCGCTGACGCGGCCTCGCACCGGCGCGTGGCGGGGACCGGGCGCCCCCGCTCCGAATCATCACATCATCGCTTCCGGAAGATTTCTTCGGGGCGTTGCCACAACCGGGCCTGTTTTCCGGTTCATTGGAAGGGAGGGCCGCCGCCCTCCCGCTGATGCCGGGGCCTGCCGGCCTCCCGGACCGCGGCGAACGGAACGAGGACCGCACGTGAGCACGTACCGGGACAGCCCCCTGCCGCCGTGCGCCCCCGCACACGGGCCCGGCGCCGGGCGGCACGGCCGGCGGGAGCGGCCGTGACCCGCGACCGGCCGCCGTGTCCGGCCGGCGATCCGCTGCGACAGGCCGGCCGGCGGCTGGCCATCGCCTTCGAGGCGTTCCACGAGACGCATTACCGCAAATGGCTGGCCTACGCCTATCTGCACACCGGCAGCGAGGACGCCGCTCTGGAGGTGACCGGCTCCGCCTACCAGCGGTTACGGCTGTGCTGGCCGTACGCGCTCAAACAGTCCTCGGTGGACTCCTACGCCTGGGCCGTCCTCAAGGAGTCCGTGGTCGACTGGCTCTGCCGGCACCGCCGCGCCACGGCCCTGACCGAGAGCGCCGCCTTCGCCGTCGTCACCCGCGCCCTGCTGCGCGAGTGCCAGCAGCAGTTCGCGCTGCTGGAGAGCCAGTTGGGGCTGTACGAGGCGATCGCGCGGCTGCCCGAGCGGCAGTGCGACGTGATCGTGCTGCGCCATGTCATCGGGTACTCCGACACCCAGATAGCCGCCCTGCTCGGCGTCGACGAAGCCACCGTCCGCTCCCACGCGAGCCGGGGCAAGCGCCGGATCGCCGCCGCGCTGGGCATCGAACCAGGCCCCACGAAGGGTAAGTGACCCATGCCGCACACCCACCGGGCCGGCCGGGACACCATCGAGTCCCTGCTGGCAGCAGCCGCCGACGTCCTCGCCGAGTCCTACGGCGCCTACGACACCGTCGCGGCCCGTGACCGGCTCACCGGCGACACCTACGAGGACACCGGGGCCGCGTACCCGGCCGGACCCCGCCCGGACGCCCCGGCGCCCACCGCCTACCCCAGCGCCCACGACGAGGCCACCCACGAACTCGACCTGGCCTGCGCCCTGGTGGTGAACGCCGCGGCGGCGGCGGACAGCCTGGCCCGGCTGGTCGACGACCACCGCATCGACCCCGAGGGCGCCCTGGTCTTCGCCTGCCTGCTGCACATCACCGGGCGGGCGGAGGCCGCCGACTTCTGGTGGCGGTTCGGCGCCGGCGGCGGCAGCCGGACGGCCGCCTACTGCCTGTACCTCTCCCACCGCCGGCACGGCGAGTTCCGCGACGCGGCCTACTGGCGGATGCAGGCCGCCCACGACCCGGACGAGGAACTGCCGGCACCGGTCGCCTTCGACGCCGGGCGGCTGCTGCCGGACGCCGCCCGGCACGCCCTGCTCGTCCAGTGGCACAGCGGCCTCGCGCCCACCCTGCCCGCGGCCCTGGAGCGCGTCATCGACCGCCTCGCCGTCGCGGGCGACGACGAGGACTTCGGCGCGATCCCCTGCCCGTCACCGACGCTCGTGGACGACCTGCGGCAGTGACCGGCGACCGGAAAGGACCGGCCGGGCGGACGCCGCATGGACGCGGCGGGCCGTGGCCGTCACCATCGGTATCAACGGCACCACACGTACCGGACCCGGCAGCGCGTCCGCCGCCGGAGGACGGCACCCGCAGCGCACCGAGCGAGCCGACGGAGAGGCGTCCGCATGGAGCGACGTACGGCCCAGGACCGCAGGACGGGCACGGGGCACGGAGAGTCCGTGGTCCCCGGCGGGGCCACGGGCCTCGGCAGGGCCACGGATCGCCGTACGGCCGCGGACCGCCGCGCCGCCCCGGGCCCCGGCGCCGCCTCTGCCTCCTCCTCCGCCCCCTCCCCGAACGCGCCGAGGTCGTCATCGTCGGCGGTGGCGTGCTCGGGGCGAGCATCGCGTTCCACCTGGCGGAGGCCGGGGTGGGCGGCGTCCTGCTGCTGGAGCGGGACCGGCCCGCCGCCGGATCCTCGGGCAAGCCCATCGGCGGCGTACGCGCCCAGTTCTCCGACCCGCTCAACATCCGCATCGGCCGGCGCAGCCTGGAGGCGTGGCGGGCGTTCGGGGAACGGCCGGGCGCCGACATCGGTTTCGAGAGCGTGGGGTACCTCTTCCTGCTCGGCGACGCCACCGAACGCACGCTGTTCGAGGAGGGGGTGGCGGCACAGAACGCGCTCGGGGTGCCCAGCCGGATCATCGGCCCGGCCGCGGCCGCCGCGCTGTGCCCGTACCTCGATCCGGACGGCTTCGTCGCCGCCGCGCACTGCCCGACCGACGGGTACGCGCTGCCGCGGGAGGCGGTGACCGGCTACCTGCGCGCGGCCGTCCGGCACGGCGCGGACATCCGTACACACTGCCCCGTCACCGCGATCGACACCCGTGACGGCGCCCTCGACGCGGTACGGACCCCGCGCGGCACGGTCCGTACCACCACGGTCGTCTGTTGCGCGGGCGCCTGGTCCGCCGAGGTCGGCGCGATGGCCGGGGTACGGCTGCCCGTGACCCCGCTACGCCGCCAGATCGCCTTCACCGGCCCGCTGGACACCCCGCCGCCCCGCATCCCGTTCACCCTCGACTTCGCCTCCACGGCCTACTTCCACAACGACGGTGCGGGCGGACTGCTGCTCGGCATGTCGGACCCGCGCCAGGAGCCGGGCTTCGGCCGGGAGTTCAGCCGGGAGTGGCTGGAACCTTTCCGCGCGGCCGTGGGCCGCCGGGCCCCCGCCCTGGCCGCGATGCCGGCCGGCCGCGGCTGGGCCGGCCTCTACGAGACCACCCCCGACAACAACGCCCTCATCGGCGAGGCCGCGGACGTCCCCCGCTTCCTGTACGCCACCGGTTTCTCCGGCCACGGCTTCCTCCAGGCGCCCGCCGTGGGGGAGCTGGTCCGCGATCTCTACCTGGGCCGGGAGCCGTTCCTCGACGTCGGCCCGCTGGCCGCCGCGCGGTTCGACGGCCGGCCCGCCGGTACGGGGGAGGAGGGGGACGTACGGCACCACGGTGCCCGCTCGGAAGCACACATCATCTGACGCCCGGCCCACGCCGAGGAGGACCGTTTGATTCCCACCTGGCGGCTGCGCGCCGCCTTCGCCCGCCGGCTGTCCGTCATGTACGGCGCCGAGGTCCCCGCGTACACCACCCTCCTGGAGGTGACGGGCGAGGTGAACGACGAGGTCGCGCGCCGCGACCCGGACGCCGGGCGGCTGGGCGGCATCGAACGGGTCGCCGCGGAGCGGCACGGCGCGATCCGCGTCGGCACACCCCGCGAACTGCGCCAGGCGGGCCAGGTGTTCGCCGCCCTGGGGATGCGTCCGGTGGGCTTCTACGACCTGCGGGACGCCACCACGAGCGCGGTCCCGGTGGTCTCCACCGCCTTCCGCCCCGTCGAGCCCGAGGAACTCGACCGCAACCCCTTCCGCGTCTTCACCTCGATGCTCACCACCGCCGACCGCCGGTTCTTCGACGCCGGACTCCAGGCCCGGCTGGAGACCTTCCTGGACCGCCGCACCCTCTTCCCGCCCGAACTGCTCACCCTCGCCGAGCGCGCCGATCGCGAGCACGGCCTCGCCCCGGAGCAGGCGGAACGCTTCCTCACGCTGGCGGTCGCCGCCTTCGAACTGTCCCCCGAGCCGGTGGACCGCACCTGGTACCGCGAACTCGCCCGCATCTCCGCCGTCGCCGCCGACATCGGCGGCGTCACCAGCACCCACGTCAACCACCTCACCCCACGCGTCCTGGACATCGACGCGCTCTACCGGCGGATGGCGGACCGCGGCATCACCATGATCGACGAGATCCAGGGGCCGCCCCGCTGGGACGGCCCCGACGTCCTGCTGCGGCAGACCTCCTTCCGCGCGCTGGACGAGCCACGCACCTTCCGCGAACCGGACGGCAGCGTGACCACCGGCGCGCTGCGGGTGCGGTTCGGCGAGGTCGAGGCACGCGGCATCGCCCTGAGCCGTACGGGCCGGGCCCGCTACGACGCGCTCACCGCGGAGACGGACCGGCGGTTCGCCGAGGAGAGGGAACGGCGGCCCGCCACGGAGACGGACCCGCCGAGCGCCCGCGAAGGGAACAGAGGCGGCCCCACCCGGCAGGACGTGGCCCGCCCCCTCTGGGAGGCCGGTTTCCCGCGCTCGGAACAGCAGCTCGCCGCCGAAGGGCTGGGCTACTTCACGTACGCCCCGGCAGCCGCCCGCCCGCGCGACGGGCAGCACCCGCCCGCCGGCCTGGCCGGGCTGCTGGAACACGGCTGGCTGACCGCCCGCCCGATCGTCTACGAGGACTTCCTGCCCCGCTCGGCCGCCGGTATCTTCACCTCCAACCTGACCGGCCACGGCACCCGGGACACCGCCCGCACCGGAACGCCCTACGACGAACACCGGCTCGCCGAAGCCGTCGGCCGTCCCGTGCACGACCCCTTCCAGATCTACGCCGCACAGCAGGACACCTCCCTGCGGCGGGCCCTGGAGACGCTGGGAGCGGACGACGCCCTTCGCAAACTCTTCCCCTCCTGAGGGCCGCTCCCGAGGGCTGCGCCCGACTTCCGATCCGTACCGGCCCCCCCGCCGGGCCGCCCCGCCCGTCACCTCCCCTCGCGCCGAAGGAGCCACCCGCCGTGAGCACCCGCACCCAGCTCCCCAGCACCGCAGAACTCCGCGACCTGGCCGCCGACCGGCTGCGCCGCTGCGGCGTCGCGACCCTCCCCGAGGGCACCGGGATCACCGCCCGTACGCCGCTCACCGGCGGCGTCCTGTACCGGCTGCCCGCCGCCACCGCCGAGGAGGCCGACGCGGCCGTCGCCGCGGCCGAAGCCGCGTTCCACGAGTGGCGCACCGTCCCCGCACCGCAGCGGGGCGCCCTGGTCAAACGGTTCGGCGAACTGCTCACCGAGCACCAGGACGCGCTCGCCGACCTGGTCACCGTCGAGGCCGGCAAGATCCGTTCCGAGGCGCTCGGCGAGGTACGGGAGATGACCGACGTCTGCGACTTCGCCGTCGGACTGTCCCGCCAGCTCTACGGACGCACGATGGCCTGTGAACGCCCCGGCCACCGCCTCGCGGAGACCTGGCACCCGCTCGGCGTGACCGGTGTCCTGTCCGCCTTCAACTTCCCGGTCGCCGTCTGGTCCTGGAACACCGCGATCGCCCTGGTCTGCGGCGACCCGGTCGTGTGGAAGCCCTCCGAGCTGACTCCGCTGACCGCGCTGGCCTGCGACGCCCTGCTGGCCCGCGCGATCGCCGACACGGGCGCGCCGGCCGCGCTGCACCGGCTGCTCCTCGGCGACCGGGAGACCGGCGCGCTGCTCGCCGACGACCCGCGCATCGCGCTGCTCAGCGCGACCGGCTCGGTCCGGATGGGGCGTGCGGTGGCCCCGCGGGTGGCCGCCCGCTTCGGCCGCTGCCTGCTGGAACTCGGCGGCAACAACGCCGCCGTGGTCACCCCGTCCGCCGACCTCGACCTCGCGGTCCGCGGCATCGTCTTCTCCGCCGCCGGGACCGCGGGCCAGCGCTGTACGACCCTGCGCCGGCTGATCGTGCACGAGGACGTCGCGGACCGTCTGACCGAGAAGATCACGAACGCCTACGGGCAACTGCCGGTCGGCAACCCCTTCGACGCCGCCACGCTCGTCGGTCCGCTGATCAGCCCCGCTGCCCACGCGGCCATGGCCAAGGCGCTGGACGCGGCGCGGGACGACGGCGGCACCGTCCTGACCGGGGGCGAAGCGCACCTCACCGACCAGGCACCGGACGCCGCCTACGTGAGTCCGGCGCTCGTGCGGATGCCGGCGCAGACCGCCGTCGTCCGCACCGAGACCTTCGCGCCCATCCTGTACGTGCTGACCTACCGCACCTTCGAGGAGGCCGTCGCCCTGCACAACGGTGTGCCGCAGGGCCTGTCGTCCAGCGTCTTCACCCGGGACCAGCGGGAGGCCGAGCGCTTCCTGGCCGCCGACGGCTCCGACTGCGGCATCGCCAACGTCAATATCGGTACGTCGGGCGCGGAGATCGGCGGCGCCTTCGGCGGGGAGAAGGAGACCGGCGGCGGCCGGGAGTCCGGCTCGGACGCCTGGCGCGCGTACATGCGCCGGGTCACCACCACCGTCAACTACTCGGACGACCTGCCGCTGGCGCAGGGCGTCAACTTCCTCTAGAGCCGCGGGTCCGTGCGTGACGTGCCCGCCCGGCGGTCAGTTGAGGGCCCGGGCGGGCAGCAGCCGTTCGATGACGACGAAACGCTCGTCGAGCGGTGCCAGGCGCAACAGCCTGCGGACCACGGGATGCGGTCCGAGCAGCATCAGACGGCCGCCGCGGTCGACCACCCGCTCACGGATCCGGCACAGCAGGGTCAGGCCGCTGCAGTCCATGAACGTGACCTGACCCAGGTTCACGACCACCGTGCCGGGCCGGGGCGGCAACGCCTCACCGAGGAGGGGTTGCAAGGTCAGCGCCAAGGCGAGATCGAGTTCTCCCTTGAGCGCGAGCACGAACTGGTCCCCGACCACGTATGTGAGCAAGGCCGTGTCGGCGGTACGTTCGGTCATGGCGCCCCCCACCGGATGCGCAGGCCGCGAGAGCGCGGCTTCTGGCTGATGGCACCGGGGGCCGGGGTGCAGAAAGACCGTAGCGGGACGTTTACGGGGAGAATCGATCAGCCAAGGTCGCATCCCTCGAACGGGTGAAGCCTTGCGCTATCTCTTGACGTGTGTGCCGCGATACGGAACACGCTCCGGGCCGGGCGCCTCGACCACCGGCGCCCGGCCCGGAACGGCACGCGATCAGGACTGCGGCGGCTGGTTCCGGTCCTGATCCTGGCCGAGCTGGTCCCTGAGCTTGTCCTGGGCCGTGTCGACCTGGCTGCTGTACTTGCCCTGGGTCTTTTCGTCGACGAAGTCGCCGGCCTTGTCGACGCCCTTGCCGGCCTGGTCCTCGTGACCCTTCAGCATCTGCTTGAGCTTGTCCATCACGGACATGAGTCGTCCTCCTCGCCACTGACGCCCCCACCTCTCCAGGGTCGCCGGGTCCGGCCGGATCCGCATCCGGGGTGCCGTGCGCCCGTACGCGGCGGGCCGGTGCCCAAGGGACGAAAGGCTGCCAGGGCGCTTCTGACGGATCTCCGCGGCATCGCGACGCCCGGCACCCACTCTCGCCGCACGGCGCGAAGGGACAGGTGGCTCCGCCACACGGCCCTTCACACCGCGCACCGAGAGCACGCACCGAACGCCGCTCAGTGTGCTCCACGGAGATCCATCAGAAACGCCCTAGGACGGGCGGCCCTGCAAGGCGCGCACGGGAATCAGACAGTGCGCGGAGCTCTTGATCACGCCCTCGTCGCCCGCGAAGGCCCGCAGCATCTCCTCGCTGACCGGCCCGCCCGGCTTCGCCTCCGGCCACGGCCGGGTGGCGAACATGCCGTACACCTGGCCCCGGTGGTCCGCCGCCGCCAGCCACTCCGGCGGCACCGGGCACTGCGCGCTGAAGATCGGCATCGTCAGCACCGCCCGCCCGGCCTCGACGATCAGCGTCAGCGGGAGCGAGGGGGTGCGGGAGGCGTCCTGGAGTTCGCCGCCGACCAGCAGCCCGGCCTGGCTGAGCATGGTGCCCATGACCTCGGTCCCGGTCTCCGGGCCGTCCTTGCCGTCGCCGAGGGAGTAGGTGAGCAGGAAGGGTACGTCGTGACCGTCCTCGGGGTGCGCGCCGCTCCAGCCGATCATCATGAGCGTGCCCAGCTGGCTGTACGGAGGGTTGCCGGTGGTGGCCTGGGATGTGGTCATGGCGGGCACCTTAGTGACCTTCACGCGCCGTGGTCCGCGCGCTTCACCCGGTTGGCGGAGCCGCGCCGGCATCCCAGCCGAACGAGGTCCGGAGGGTCACCCGTACCGGCGATCCCGAGGGGTCCGTACGCCGCGGGTACGGCACTGTACGGCCGCGGGTACGGGGCACTGTACGGCCGCGGTACGGCACCGTACGGCCGCGGTCCAGCGGCGGCCGGGCCCCGGCGGCCGGTTCGCGCGTCCCGGGCGCGGGCACCATGACGGCAGGCCCGGCAGCGGCACGGGACACGGTGCTCCCGGCGGCGGGCCCGGTGCCGCGACCCGGTGTCGGAGGGGAGTGGGGCCCGATGGACCTTTCCGAGGTGGAGTACCACGACCCCGACGACGCGTCGGGCGAGGAGGCGATGGCCGGTTTCGCCCGGCTGGCCTGCGAACTGACCGGCATGAACCCCCGGTATGGCATACCGGCGCTGGTCACGATCGCGCGGCGGGAGTCCGCGTACAACCATCCGCGCTGGCGGGTGAACACCACCGACGGCAACGCCTGGGGCCCGGTCATGCCCGACGGGCACCCGCGCAACTGCTCACGCGGCGCCACCCAGTGCGTTCCGCCGACCTTCGCCGCGTACCACCGGTGCGGCACCGCCCGCACGCCGTACGACGTGGTGGCCTGCATGACCTCGACCATCGGGTACGTCCGCGACCGCTACGGCGTCGACGAGTCCGGCTCGAACTTCGCGGAGCGGGTGCAGCAGGCCGACCCGACCCGGCCGCCGAAGGGGTACTGAAGCGGGGGCCGGTGAGCCGTGCCACGGGCGGCTCAGGCGATGGCGCCTTCCGGCCAGGCCCGGGTGAGGATCTCGTCCACGGTCTGCTCGACGGTCTGGTGCGTGGTGTCCAGCCACAGCCCGATCGGCGGGGTGTGCTCACGCAGCGCCGTGTCGAGGTCGCGCACGCTCCAGTCGGGCCCGTACGCCGTCTTGGCCCGGGCCGCCTCCCGCCGCTCGACCGCCGACGGGTCAGGGGCCAGCACCACGACCGCCAGCGGACGGGTCCTGATGTGCTCGGCCATCTCGGTCAGATGCTCGCCGAGCAGGATGTCCTGGGCGATCACGGTGAACCCGGCCTGGGCGTACTGGTCGGCGCAGGCGGCGGTCAGCCGGTGCCGCAGCCGCAGCTGCGCGAGGGCCGACGCGCCGGCGTCGGGCGTCATCTCCTCCCGGCCCCGGACGACCATGCGCCGGAACGTGTCACCGCGCAGGTGCACCGACCGCGTCAGCCGCTCGGCGAGCGCCTGCGCCACGGAGGACTTGCCGGCGGCCTGAATGCCCGTCAGGACGACGACGCCCGGGCCGAGCCACGGTCCCTGGGGCGTGGCGGGCGCGCTGTCGGTGGAGTGTGCCGTCATGGGTTCGGCTGCCTTTCCGCGCGGGGTTCCGGCCGGTCGCGGAGCCGTCGGGGCCGCTCCGCCGGGGCATCGTAACGCCCGCGCCGTGCACGGCGGATGCCTGTCGGTGCGGTACGGGCGGCGGCGGGGCGGTGCCCGCCTCTGGCCGTCGGCCCCTCGCCGCCCGTCCTCGCCGTCAGCCGGTCGCCGTCAGCCCGTCGATCATGCGGTTGAGGAGCCGGTCGAAGGTCGCGTCGGGGGAGGGCGCGCTGCCCGGCGCGGTCAGCGCCTCGGCGACCTTCGGGCAGGCGTCCGTGACGGCGGCGGAGCGCAGATAGCGGGCCTGCGCGTCGTGGAAGGCGCGGCCGGTGGCGTCGGCCGCCGCCTCCTGGGCCAGCTCATGGGTGACATGGCTCGCCACGAAACCGGAGAGCAGGCTGAAGATCTCGAGTGCCGCCGGGGCGCCGAGCCCCACGGGAGCGAGGACGGCGAGGGCGTGCTCCAGGGTGGCGAGGGTGTTCGGGCCGAACGTCTGCCGTGCGGGCAGCGCCGCGGGCAGCCACGGGTGACGCCGCATCAGGTCGCGCTGCTCGTGGAAGAGGCGGCGCAGATCCGCGCGCCAGTCGCCGGACGGCCCGGGGGCAGCCGGTGCTCCCCGGCGGCCTGGTCGATCATCAGCTCCAGCAGCGTCTCCTTGTCGGGCACGTAGCTGTAGAGCGACATGGTGCCGGCCCCGATCCGGGCCGCGACCGCGCGCATGGTGACGGCGCCGAGCCCTTCGGCGTCGGCGAGGGCGACGGCCGCGGCGGTGATCTCGGCACGGCTGTGTGCCGGGGGACGGCCGCGCCGGGGGCGTTCGGCCGGTGCCCAGAGCGCCTCCGGGTCCACTCCGGCGGTACGGCCGGATGTGCCTGTACGGGTCACGGCAACCTCTCTCTGCTGTCCGCCGCCATCCAATCATCCGCTATTCTCGTACGAAGTACGGGAATGGTGTTCCGTGCCAGGCAGCGCAGTCCGCACGAGGAATTGAGGCACCGTGACGACGGAGACGTACCACTCCACCGCGAAGAAGCCGCCCCGGTCGGCCCGGGCGCTGCGGCGCACCCTGCGCGGCATGCCCGAGCGGCGCCACGACGTCGCTTACGAAGGCGGACTCGTGGTGCCCGCCGCCGACGGCAGCCCGCTGCTGACCGACCACTACTTCCCCCGCGCCGACGGCGACTTCCCCACCCTGCTGGTCCGCTCGCCGTACGGCCGCGGCATCCCGTGGGCCCCGATATTCGGCATGCTCTTCGCCGAACAGGGCTTCCACGTCGTGCTGCAGAGCAGCCGCGGCACCGGAGGGTCCGGCGGCACCTACGCCCCGTGGCAGCACGAGGCCGCAGACGGCCGGGCGGCCGTCGCGTGGCTGCGCCGGCAGCCCTGGTTCACCGGCGTCCTCGGCACGCTGGGGCCCAGCGCCCTCGGGTACGCCCAATGGGCCCTCGCCACCGACCCGCCTCCGGAGCTGCGGGCGATGGTGATCCAGGTCGGCATGCACGACGTGCACGGCTTCTTCTACCCCTCGGGCTGCGCTTCGGGCCCGTTCGCCCTGGAGAACGCCCTGGTCTCGGTCGTCGGCCGGATGCACTACGGCCGGGGCACCCTGGCCTTCGCACGGGCCGCGCTGCGCTTGCGACGCCATTTCCGGAGCATCACCCGGACGCTGCCGCTCGGCGAGACGTACGTGCCCGGTCTCGGTGGCCGGGCGCCGCTCCTCGACGAGGCGATGACCCGGCCCGATCCGGAGGACGCCCACTGGCAGGGCGCGGACGTCGGCGCGGCGGCCGCGCGGGCGGCCGTACCGACCAGCCTGATCACCGGCTGGCACGACGTCTGCCTCGACCAGACGCTCCAGCAGTACGACCGGCTGCGCCGCGCCGGGTGTGAGACCTCCCTGCTCGTCGGCCCCTGGACCCACAACTCCGCCATGCAGCAGGGCTGGCCGGACGTCTTCGCCGAGACCCTGGCCTGGCTCCGGGCCCACCTGTGCGACGACGCGTCGGGCCTGCGGGAAACGCCGGTGCGCGTCCATGTGGGAGGGCGTCAGGAGTGGCGTGACCTGGCCGACTGGCCGCCGGCGGCGACCGGCCGCCGCTGGTACCTCGACGGCGCGGGCGACGGCACGCTGAGCCCCCGGGCCCCCGAGGGCACGCCCCCGCTGACCTTCCGTCACGACCCGGCCGACCCGACGCCCTCGGTCGGCGGTCCCCTGCTGAGCCGGACCGCCGGGCCCCGGGACAACGCCGTCCTGGAGGCCCGCGACGACGTGCTGACCTTCACCACCCCGCCGCTGACCGAGCCGCTCGACGTCCTCGGTACGGTCACCGTGGAGCTGCGGGTCGCGACGGACACCGGGTACGCCGACGTCTTCGCCCGGCTCTGCGACGTCGACGAGCGGGGGCGTTCGGTCAACGTCTGCGACGGGATCCGGCGCCTGGACCCTGCCACGGCCGGGAGTGCGTCCGGCCCGGCGGAGGTGACGGTGGCGATGAGCCCCACCGCCCACTCCTTCGCCGTCGGACACCGCGTCCGCCTCCAGATCAGCGGCGGCGCCCACCCCCGCTTCGCCCGCAACACCGGGACGGGAGAGCCGCTGGCGACGGCCACCCGGCTGGTGCCCGTGGAGATCTCGCTGCATCACCCGTCGGCGCTGGTGCTGCCGCAGGCCGGTCCTGAGGCGGAGGGGGTGGAGCAGGCGGAGCGGGCAGTGCGGGCACCGTCTCAGACGAAGAAGGCGTTCATGCCGTCCACGTCGGACAGGTAGGTCTCGATGGCCGCGATCTTCCCGTCCCGCACGGTGCACACCGTGGACAGGTGCTCGTCCAGGACCAGGTCACCGCGCTGAGCGGTGTTGTGCAGGGACAGCGCCATGTTGCGGGGACTGACGAGGATGTGCAGCAGGGCGAAGTTCAGGCCGTACCCGGCGATCTTGCGGGCACGTTCGACCACGCCGTCCGCTCCGTGCGCCATCCCGGAGATCGTGTTGTCGCCGGGCAGCTCCCAGGTCGCGTCCTCGTGGAGCAGGGAGCGGATGGCGTCCCAGTCGGCGGTGGCGAGCGCGGCGTGGAACTGCTTGCCGAGGGAGTAGTTGTCCTCGTAGACGGTCATGCGGGCTCCTTCACGCGAGAGGGGACGGGCGCGCCGGTCCGGACGAACCTGCCGACCCGTCAGTTCGTATGTTCTAGAACAGTAGCAAAGTGGCGGTGGGGAAGGTGGTGACGGGGGGCGGAGGGAGGCGGGCCGCGTGTCGGTGCGTCCGCGTACGCTCGGGGCATGGCCGTACTGAGTCACCCCGACCGTGCCGAACTACGCATCGCGGACGTCCTGGAGGCATTCGCGCACCCGATCCGGCTGCGCATCGTGCACCGGCTCGCCCACGGGGCCGAGCGCTCCTGCGGCGAGCTGCTGCCCGAAGTGTCCAAGTCCACCGCCAGTCACCACTGGCGTGTGCTGCGCGAGAGCGGCGTGCTCCATCAGCGGCGGGAGGGCCGCCGCCTGATCATGCATCTGCGGCGCGACGACCTGGAGGCGCGTTTCCCGGGGTTGCTGGACGTGGTGCTGGCGGCCGCCGGGGGTGATCCCGAGGTGGTCGAGGGCGAGGGCGCGAAGGCCGCCGGGGCGCTGCGCTCCTGACGGGCGCGGTGGCGCTGCCGCGAATCAGCCCGTTCGGCGCGGTTTGTCCGTAAGGGGAGCGCTGCATGAGAGCCTGACGGCCGGGTACGGGCGAGGCCGGAGGTGAGCGCATGTCCGGTGCAGCAAGGCCGTCCGGGACGACGGCGGCCGTCGTCGAACTGGCCGTCTGGTGGGCCGTGCTGACCGCGCTGTGGCTGGTGCTGGTCAGCAGCCTCGACCTGCTGGAGTGCCTGGTCGGCGCGGCGGCCGCCCTGCTCGGCGCGTGCGCCGCCCGCGCGGCCCGCAGAGCCGCCGTCGGCGGTACCGCCGCCGACGGGCCCGCGCGCACCGGCCCGGAGGAAGGCCGGCCGCGGTGAACGGCTGGCTGCTCGCCGCCGCGCTGCTGCTCCTCGTCGGCTTCGCCCCCACCGTGTGGGGCGCGGCGAGCGGGCCCGTACGGCGTCGGATCATGGCGCAGAATCTCGCGACGCTCGTCGCCTGCCTGGCTGTACTGCTGCTCGCACAGGGCTACGCGCGGCCCTCGTACGTCGACCTCGGCCTGGTCCTCGCCGTCCTCGGTCCCGCCGGAACGCTCGTCTACGCCCGGCTGCTCGCCGACGAACTGGCCGGACAGCCGGTGCGCGACCGGGTCGCCCGCGCCCTCGACCGCGCCATGACACCGCTCGCCGCTCTCTCCGTACCTCTGGTGGTGGTGCCGCTGTGCGTCGCTGCCGGGCCGGGGCGGGCGATGGTGAAGCTGCTGGTCATCGGGGTGCTGCTGGTCGGCGGGAACATCGTGTCCTCGCGGGCGCTGTCCGGGCGGCGGGCCGGGGAGAAAGCCGGTGCGGCCGATGAATGACGTCCTGATCGTGCTGGCCCTGGCGCTGGTGGCGGCGGCCGCGACCGCTGCCGTACTGGCCCGCGATCCGGTCCGGCAGTCGACCGTGCTGGCCCTCCTCGGCCTGGCCCTCGCCCTCCTCTTCGCCATCCTCCAGGCGCCGGACGTCGCGCTCTCCCAGCTCGCGGTCGGCTCCGTCCTCACCCCGCTGATGCTGCTGCTCTCGGTGCGGAAGGTGCGGCGCAAGGGCCGGGCGGACGGCCGCGGCCGGGAATCCGGAAGCGCGGGGGAGGAGGAGCGGCGGTGAGCCGACGGGTCCGGATGTGGGTGCTGGTCCTCGGCGGCCTGGGCGTGGCCGTCCTGCTGTTCGCCGCGAGTCTGGACCTGCCGGAGTTCGGCGGCGACCGGCACCCGTACGGCGCGCGGGCCGTCGAGGCCGCCCTCGCCCGGCACACCGCCAACGTCGTCGCGGCGGTCAACTTCGACCAGCGGGCGTTCGACACCCTCGGCGAGGAATCGATCCTCTTCTGCGCGGCGCTCGGCACCGTCGTCCTGCTCCGCCAGACGCGCGACGAGCACCGGGTGCGCCCCGAACCGGCGCGCGTCGCCCCGCCCGTACGCCGCTACGCGCTCGTCGCGCTCCCGGTCTCCCTGCTCATCGGCCTCTACGTCGTCGCCCACGGCCAGCTCAGCCCCGGCGGCGGTTTCCAGGGCGGGGTGGTCGTCGCCACCGCCCTGCACCTGCTCTACATCGCCGTGGACTACCGTGCGCTGGAGCGGATCAGACCGGTCGGCCTGTACACGACGGCGGACGCGGCGGGGGAGGCCGCCTATCTCCTGCTGGGCGCCGCCGGCCTGGTCGCCGGTACCGCCTACCTGACCAACTTCCTCCCGTACGGCACCTTCGGCACGCTCGCCTCGGGCGGCACGGTCCCGCTGCTCAACGCGGCCGTCGGGGTGGAGGTGGCCGGCGGGGTCGTGGTGCTGCTGGCCTCCTTCCTCGACCAGGCGGTGGAGATCGAGGACGCGGCGGAGCACACCGCCTCCGGACCGGCCCGTCACCCCGCCCTTCCACCCCTTCCGAGGAGAAGCCGACATGAGCGTGCTGCCGTATCTCGTCGCCGGCTGGATCTTCCTGATCGGCTGTTACGGGCTGGCCACCAGCCGCAACCTCATCCACGCCGTCGGCTGCCTCGCCGTCTGCCAGGCGTCCACGTACGTCCTGCTGCTCGCCGTCGGCTACCGGGACGGCGGCACCGCGCCGGTCTTCTCCGACCTGCGGCCCGGCGCCCGTCCGGTCGTCGATCCCGTCGTCCAGGCCCTGACCCTCACCGACGTGGTGGTGGGCGCGACGGTCACCGCGCTGCTGCTGGCCCTCGTCGTCCAGGTGGGCAAACGGCACGGCACCGTGAACCCGGACGAACTCTCGGAGCTGCGCGGGTGACCCCGGCCGGCACGCTCGTCCCCGCCGCCGCGACGACCCTCACGCCCGCCGCCACCCTCCCGCTGATCGTGGCCACCCCGCTGCTCGGTGCCGCGTTCCTGGTGGCCGCCGGGCGCCGGATGCCGCGCCGGGCCGCCGAGACCGCGGGCACCGTCTTCGCCGCGGCCACCGCCGTACTCGCCCTCTCCGTCCTGCTGCGCGACACGTCCGGGGACGTACCGGGCGCACGCGCCGTCGAATGGCTCGGCGGCCGGCACCCGCACGGCGGCGTGGGCGTCGGCATCGTCCTGGTCGGCGACCGGATCGGCGTCGGTCTGGCCGCCGTCACCTCGCTGCTCGTCGTCGCCGTCCTCGCCTACTCCTGGCGCTACTTCGACGAGCCGCCGCACCGCCAGGCGGGCACCTTCCCCGCCCTCGTCCTGATCTTCCAGGCGGGCATGTGCGGCTTCGCGCTCACCGGCGACCTCTTCAACGCGTTCGTCTTCTTCGAGCTGATGGGCGTCGTCGCGTACGCGCTCACCGGCTACCGCGTCGAGGAGAAGCGCGCCGTCCAGGGCGCCCTCACCTTCGGCGTCGTCAACTCCCTCGGCGGCTACGCGACACTGCTCGGCGTCGGCCTGCTGTACGGACGTACCGGCGAACTCGGCTTCGCCCAGATCGGCGCCCGGCTGGCCGCCCACCCGGCCGAGCCCTCCGGCGGCGGCCCCGACGTCCTCGTCCTGACCGCCTTCGTCCTCGTCCTGACCGGCCTGCTCGTCAAGGCCGCGGCCGTCCCCTTCCACTTCTGGCTCCCGGACGCCCACGCGGTGGCCCCCACCCCGGTGTGCATGCTGCTGTCCGGCGTCATGGTCGAACTGGGCGTCTACGGCACGGCCCGCGTCCACTGGACCGTCTTCGCGGGCCCCGGCGGCATCCCCACCGCCGACGCGCACCGCATGCTGCTGACCCTCGGCACGCTCACCGCCGTCGTCGGCGCGCTCATGTGCTGGCAGCAGCGCCACCTCAAGCGGATGCTGGCCTTCTCCACCGTCGCGCACACCGGCCTGTTCCTGGTCGGGCTGGCCGTCATGACCCCCGAGGGCACGGGCGGTACGGCGCTGTACGTCCTCGCGCACGCGGGCGTCAAGGCCGCGCTGTTCGCCGCCGTGGGCGTCCTCCTCGACCGCTTCCGCAGCGTCGACGAACACGAACTCCACGGCCGGGGCCGGGAACTGCCCCTGGTCGGTGTGGTCTGCGCCGTCGGCGGGCTGGCCCTGGCCGGGCTGCCGCCCTTCGGTACGGGACTGGGCAAGGCCGTCACCGAGGAAGCGGCGGGCGGCTGGCAGGCGGCCCTGTTCGTGGTGGTGTCGGCGGTCACCGGGGGAGCGGTGCTGCGCGCCGTCGCCCGGGTCTTCCTGGGGCTGGGGGCACGTCCCGGAGCCGCCGGTCAGGCGGAGGCCCGCGCGGACGAGACCAGCGGCAAGGACGAGGAACCCGAGACCGCCGGCCCGCTGAGCCGCATCCCGGACACCATGCTGGCGGTCCCGGTCGTGCTGCTGGCGGGCGCCCTGGCCGTCGGCGTCGTACCGGCGCTGCACGCGGCGGTCGGCCGGGCCGCCGACGCCTTCCTCGACCGGGCGGGCTACACGGCCGCCGTCCTGCACACGCCCCCGGCCGCGCACGTACCGACGCCCGGACCGCACTGGTCCGTGGCAGGCGTGGCCCTCGGCCTGCTGTCCGCCGCCCTGGCCTGCCTCCTCGCCCGCTGGGCCGTACGCCGCACGGGCCCGACCCGGCAAACCCGCTGGGCCGCGCCCGTACGCCGCCTGCACTCCGGGCACATCGGCGATTACGTCGCCTTCATCCTGGCTGGCATGGCCCTGGTGGCGGCGCTCCTGTTGCCGTCCCTCCACTGAGGCCCCGACCGTCGCTGCCGGGGCCTCGGCAGCACCCGCCTCTCAGTCCTTCCGGTACGCGTACGCCTCCCCGGCGGCCGCCGCGACCGCGTCCAGATCCGCCCCCGTCGAAGCGGTGACCACGGCGGCCACCGCGCCCTCGACGAACGGCGCGTCCACCAGCCGCGTGCCCTCGGGCAGTTCGTCCCCCTCGGCCAGCAGCGCCTTGACGGTCAGTACGGCGCTCCCGAGGTCCACCAGGACCGCGACACCCGCGCCCTGGTCGACCGTCCGCGCCGCTTCCGTGATCAGCTCCGCGCTGGTCCCGAGGCCGCCGTCCGGAGTGCCGCCCGCCGCCGCGACCGGCGCCTTGACGTCACCGCCCGCCAGGCCGACGGCCAGCCGCGCCACCGACTCGGCCACCGGCCCGCTGTGCGACACCAGCACGACGCCCACGTACGCAGTCTCCGCGCCGCTCACCCGGTCACCCCTGGCCTGCGGCCTCCGCCAGCGCCGCGAACAGCAGCGCGGACGAGGCCGCCCCCGGATCCTGGTGGCCGACGCTGCGCGCACCGAGATAGCTCGCCCTGCCCTTGCGGGCCTGGAGCGGCACGGTCGCCTGCGCCCCCTGCCCGGCCGCCTCGGCGGCGGCCGCGAAGGACGTGGTCAGCGCCTCGACGCCGGGGTCCAGCGCGTCGAGCATCGTCGCGTCACCGAGCGCGGACCCGCCCAGCTGGGCCACCGCGTCCACCCCGGCACGCAGCGCCGTCCGCAGCTCGTCGACGGTCACACGGTCCGCCTCGCCGAGCTCCTTGCCCGTACGCCGCAGCAGCGTCCCGTACAGCGGGCCCGACGCGCCGCCCACCGTCGAGATCAACTGCCGCCCGGCGGCCGTCAGCACGGCACCGGGCGTCTGCGGCGGCTCGGCTTCGAGGGTCTTGACGACGGCCGCGAAGCCGCGCTGGAGGTTGCTGCCGTGGTCGGCGTCGCCGATGGCGGAATCCAGGTCGGTCAGGCGGGACGCTTCCCGGTCGACGGAGGCGGCGGCCGCCGTCATCCAGCGCAGGAAGAACCCGGCATCCAGTGCCGTTTCGGACACGAACTGCTCCTCTGGTCGTACGTGCGTGCGACGTCATGGCACAGACTCACCGGTACGGGTGAACGTCTCCACCAGTGTGTACGTCTCCACCAGTCTCTCCGCTACACCGGCGCCTCCGCGATCCGCACCACCCGCGCGCCCTCAGCGTCCCCACCGCAGCCCCGCCGTCTGCACCGGCGCGTCCCACAGCCGCAGGAGTTCCTCGTCGGCCTGGCACAGCGTCACCGAGCAGCCGGCCATGTCCAGCGAGGTGACGTAATTCCCGAGCAGCGTACGGGCGACCGGCACACCCCGCTCGCCGAGCACCCGGTGCACCTCGGCACCGAACCCGTACAGCTCCAGCAGCGGCGTACCGCCCATCCCGTTGACCAGCGCCAGCACCGGCTGCCGGGGTCCAGGTCGGCCAGCACCGCGTCCACCGCGTAGTCCGCGATCTCGCGCGCCGTCATCATCGGCCGCCGCTCCCGCCCCGGCTCACCGTGGATCCCCACGCCCAGCTCCAGCTCACCGGCGGGCAGGTCGAACATCGGGCCGCCCTTGGCCGGCGTGGCGCACGCGCTGAGCGCGACCCCGAAGCTGCGCGAGCACTCGACGACCCGGCGCGCCAGCTCCGTCACCCGCTCCAGCGGCGCGCCTTCCTCGGCCGCCGCCCCCGCGATCTTCTCCACGAACAGGGTGGCCCCGGTACCCCGGCGGCCGGCCGTGTGCAGCGAGTCCGTCACCGCCACGTCGTCGTTGACGAGCACACTGGCGACCCGTACCCCCTCTTCCTCCGCCAGCTCGGCGGCCATCTGGAAGTTCAGCACGTCACCGGTGTAGTTCTTCACGACGAACAGCACACCCTCGCCACTGTCCACGGCCGCGGCGGCCCGCACCATCTGATCGGGCACGGGCGAGGTGAAGACCTCACCGGGACAGGCGGCGTCCAGCATCCCCGGCCCGACATACCCCCGTGCAGCGGCTCGTGCCCACTGCCCCCACCCGAAACCAGCGCCACCTTCCCGGCAACCGGCGCGTCCCGCCGTACCACCACCCGGTTGTCGACGTCCACCACCAGGTCGGGGTGGGCCGCGGCCATCCCGCGCAGTGCGTCGGAGACGACGGTTTCGGGGACGTTCATGAGCATCTTCATGGGGCCTCCTCGGCAGCTGCAAGGAATGGGACTGACGGCGCGATAACTCGGTGTGTATTACTCAGCGTGACGGACTCAGGATATGCGGCAGGGCCCGAGGCGACGCAAGGTCAGTCTGTCCCGTGCCAGCCCGAAGGCCCCGACCGCGCTGCGGTCGGGGCCCTGGCCTGCGGTGCGGGGACGGTCAGCTGACGCGGGCGCTCAGCGGTACGGGTGTCAGGCGGCCGATGGCGGCCGAGCCGTCGTCGGACTGGGTACCCGGCTCGGCGTCGGCCAAGGCACGGATGCCGATGGTGTAGATCAGTGCGGTCTTGTCCGTCGTGCCGGTGTTGACGTGCGGGTTGGAGGAGATGACCAGTGTCCGGCCGTTGTCCTCCAGGGTGGTGTCGAGGTTCCCCGTGACGGCGGGCTGGACGTAGTAGTAGCCGTAGGAGGCGCCGCCGGTGAAGGCGAAGCCGGTGGGGGCGGTGAAGCGCTGCTCGATGGTGCCGGGGTTGACCGGCTGGTCGTTGAGCGAGCGGATCTCCAGGTTGAAGGTGGTGGGCTGGCCGGGGGCGGCCTGCGGCACGCTCTCCTGGTGGGCCCGCAGCGCGGTCTCGTTCTGCGCGGAGCCGCTGACGATGCCGGTGAGCTGGACGGGCGTGTGCCTGCCGATGCTGGCCGAGCCGTTCTGGTAGGTCCCGGCCGTGGCGTCGGGCCGGGCCTGGACGGGGATGGTGTAGTACAGCGGGCCGGTGTCACTGCTGGTGGTGTTGACGTGCGGGTTGGCGGTGACGATCAGGGCGCGGCCGCCGTCCTCGATCCGGTAGTCGAGGTTGCCCGAGATCACGCCCTGGGCGGTGTTGTAGTACGCGTAGGTGGGCTGGCCGGGGAAGGTGAAACCGGTCGGCGCGGTGAAGCGCTGGACGATGTCCCCGGGGTTGACGGGCTGGCTGCCGGCCGAGTCGAACTTCACGTTGAACGCGGTGCGCTGGCCAGGTGCCACCTGGGGGACGGTGTCCTGGGTGATGGCCAGTGCCCGTTCGTCGGTGGGCGGCGGCGGGACGACGACGATGACCGGCAGCGTGTAGGTGTTGTCCTTGAGGTTGAGATCGCCGCTGTACTGGATCTCCAGGGTGGAGGTGTACTGGCCGGGAGGCGCGTCGCCGGGGACGGCGATGCGGAACACGCCGTCGAGCGAACCTTGCTGGGGCTGGAGCTGCTGCCCGGAGAAGGTGCGGGAGAGGCGCTGGCCGGTGGAGCCGGCCGGGCCGCGCAGTCCGTCGGCGAGGGTGAGGACGACGGTCACGTACTGGCCGTCGGCCGGCTGGGGGCCGCGGTTCTTGATCCGGGCGCCGAGGTCGAACTCCTGGCCGGTCTGGACCGAGGGCGAGCTGACGACCTCGCCGTACAGGTCGGCGGTGGGCGGGGGCGGTGGGGTCATGGTGGCGACCGAGGTGACCCCGCGGACGCGGTTGTTGCTCGCGTCGGCGATGTAGAGGTTCCCCGCGCGGTCCAGCGCGATCGACCGGGGCTGGTAGAGCCGGGTGGCGATGGCGGGCCCGCCGTCGTCGACGTAGCCGGCGGTGCCGTTGCCCGCGACGGTGCCGATGCTCCCGTCCGTAGCGACCTTGCGTACCCGCTGGTTGAGGGTGTCCGCGATGTAAAGGTTGCCCGCGTCGTCGAGGCTCACGTCCAGCGGGTAGCTGATCTGGGTGGCGGTGGCGGGCCCGCCGTCGGAGACGTATCCGGCCTGGCCGTTGCCCGCGACGGTGGTGATGATGCCGCGGGTGTCCACCTTGCGGACGCGGTTGTTGTTGCAGTCCGCGATGTAGAGGTTCCCGTTGCTGTCCACCTCCACCCCCGCGGGCTGGTAGAGCTTGGTCGCGGTGGCGGGCCCGCCGTCGGAGACGTATCCGGCCTGGCCGTTCCCTGCGACGGTGGTGATGATGCCGCGGGTGTCCACCTTGCGGACGCGGTGGTTGCCCCACTCACCGATGTAGAGGTTCCCCTGGGGGTCGACCGCCACCCCGGTCGGCGTGTTGAGCTGGGTGGCGGTGGCGGGTCCGCCGTCGGAGACGTATCCGGCCTGGCCGTTGCCCGCGACGGTGGTGATGATGCCGCGGGTGTCCACCTTGCGGATCCGGTGGTTGTTGATGTCCGCGATGTAGAGGTTGCCCGCGTCGTCGACCGCCACGGCCGAGGGGCCGTTGAGCTGGGTGGCGGTGGCGGGCCCGCCGTCGGAGGTGTAACCGGCCTGCCCGTTGCCCGCGACGGTGGTGATGATGCCCTGCGGGGTCACCCTGCGGACCCGGTGGTTGCTCCGCTCGGCGATGTAGAGGTTGCCGTCCTTGTCCAGGGCCACACCGTGCGGCCAGTTGAGCTGAGTGAGGGTCGCGGGCCCGCCGTCGGACACGTAGCCGGCCTGCCCGTTGCCCGCCACCGTGGCGATGGCCCCCTGTGCGAGGCCCGCGGGCTGCGGGCCGCTTCCAGGACTGTTCGCGGTTGTCATGGGAACTTCTCCCGTGGTCAGAGAACGCGGGCGGACAGCGGTACGGGCGCGAGGCGGCCGATGACGGCCTGGCCGTCGTCGTGCTGGGTGCCCGGTGTCGCGTTGGGCAGGGCGCGGATGCCGAGGGTGTAGATCAGCGCCGTCTTGTCGGTGGTCCCGGTGTTCAGATGCGGGTTGGAGCTGATGACGAGGGTCTTGCCGCCGTCCTCCAGCCGGGCGTCGAGGTTTCCGGTCACGTACGGCGTCACGAAGTAGTAGCCGTAGGAGGCGTTGCCGGTGAACGCGAAGCCGGTGGGGGCGGTGAAGCGCTGCTCGACGGTGCCGGGGTTGACCGGCTGGTTGCCCAGCGACCGCAGTTCCAGGTTGAACGTGGTGTGCTGGCCCGGCGCGGCCGCGGGCACGGACTCCTGCACCAGCCGCAGCGCCGTCTCGTCCTGTGCGGTTCCCGAGATCACGCCGGAGAGCTGGACCGGGGTGTGCCGGCCGATGCTCGCCGAGCCGTTGTCGTGCCGTCCGGGCACGGCGTCGGCGCGGGCCTGCACCGGGATGGTGTAGATCACCGAGCCGGTGTCGCTGGTGGTGGTGTTGACATGGGGGTTGGCGGTGATGAGCAGCGTCCGCCCCTCGTCCAGGATGCGGTGGCTCAGGTTCCCCGAGATGACGCCGTGGATGGTCTCGTAGTACGCGTAGGTGGGCTGGCCGGTGAAGATGAACCCGGTCGGCGCGGTGAAGCGCTGGACGATCGTGCCGGGGTTGACCGGCTGCCCGGCGGGCGAGGTGTACCGCAGGTCGAAGGCGGTGCGCTGGCCCGGCGCGACCTGCGGGACGGTGTCCTGGAAGATCGTCAGTGCTGTCTCGTCCGCCACGGGGTCGGGCACCACGATCGTGACGGGCAGGGTGTACGCGTTGTCCTTGAGGTTGAGGTCACCGCCGTACTGGACCTCCAGCGTGGAGAGGTACGTGCCGGGCGGGGTGCTCGCCGGCGCGCTGATCCGGAACACGCCGTCCAGCGTGCCCTGCTGGGGCAGCAACTGCTGACCGGTGAAGGTGCGGGTGAGCCGCCGGCCGCTGGTGCCGGGGCCGCCGATGAGACCGTCGGCCAGGTTCAGCACCACGGTCACGTACTGCCCGTCGGCAGGGTTGGGGCCGCGGTTGCGGATCCGCGCGCCGAGGTCGAATTCCTGGTCGCGCTGTACGCGGTAGGGGCTGACGACCTCGCCGTACAGGTCGGCGGCCGGCGGGGGCGGCGGCGTCATCTGCGCCACGGCCGTCACTCCGCGCACGCGGTGGTTGTTGCAGTCCGCGATGAACAGGTTGCCGCCCCGGTCCAGGGCGATGCCGTAGGGGTAGAACAGCCGGGTGCCGGCGGCGGGCCCGCCGTCGTCCACGTACCCGGCCTGTCCGTTGCCCGCGACGGTGGTGATGATGCCGTCCGAGGTGACCTTGCGGATGCGGTGGTTGTGCCCGTCGCCGATGTAGAGGCTCCCGGCCTCGTCCAGCGCCAGGCCCCACGGGTAGTGGAGCCGGGTGCCGAGGGCGGGCCCGCCGTCGGAGATGTATCCGGCGGTGCCGTTGCCCGCGACGGTGGTGATGATGCCGCTCGGGGTCACCTTGCGCACGCGGTGGTTGTACCGGTCGGCGATGTACAGGCTGCCTTCGCCGTCCACCACCAGCCCCATGGGGTGGTAGAGCCGGGTCGAGATCGCGGGCCCGCCGTCGGAGACGTATCCGGCCTCGCCGTTGCCCGCGACGGTGGTGATGATGCCGTTCGGGGTCACCTTGCGCACGCGGTGGTTGTGGTGGTCCGCGATGAAGAGGTTGCCCGAGCGGTCGACGGTCAGGGCGTGCGGGTAGTGGAGACGGGTGGCGATGGCCGGTCCGCCGTCGGAGACGTATCCGGCCTCGCCGTTGCCCGCGACGGTGGTGATGATGCCGTTCGGCGTGACCTTGCGGATGCGGTGGTTGTTGGTGTCCGCGATGTAGAGGTTGCCCGCGTCGTCCACGGCCACGTCCGCGGGGTAGTGGAGCCGGGTGGCGAGGGCGGGCCCGCCGTCGGAGATGTATCCGGCGGTGCCGTCCCCGGCGACCGTGGTGATGTTCCCGTTCGGCGTGACCTTGCGGATCCGGTGGTTGTACCGGTCCGCGATGTACAGGTTGCCGTTCTTGTCGACGGTCACCCCTTGGGGGTAGTGGACCCGGGTCAGCGCGCCGTGCCCGCCGTCGGAGATGAATCCGGCCACGCCGTTGCCCGCGACGGTGGCTATCGATCCGTCGAGCAGGCCCGCGGGCTGCGGACCGGCGCCTGTGCTGGATGCGGTGGTCATGATTGTTGCTCCTGTCGTGGATCGGAGGACGTGCGGGAACAGCGGTACGGGGGCCGGGGGCCGGTGGCGGTCCGGCCGTCGCGGGGCGGGGGGTCGCCGGGCCGGGTATGGCTGGGGCGGACGTCGCCGGTCCGGGCGTCGTTCGGCCGGGTGTCGTGTCCGGCAGGGCGCGGACACCGGCCGTGCGGACCGGCGCGGTGGCGGCAGGGATCATCGCGTCTCCTCGGCCGGGATGTCGGACGGCCTGGGGGCCCGGCCCAGGAGCCAGCCGCAGGCGGCGGCGCACCGTCGGGCGGCCCGCCCGTCGCCGTACGGGTTGGGCCGGGGAAAAGGCGGGTCCGGCTTCTTGACGTCCAGCACGCCTTCGCGGGCGAATTCCTTTTCCGCCGCCGCCACGATCTCCGTCTCGTCCGTACCGACGAGCCGGGCCAGACCGGAATCGATCCCTTCGCTCCGCTCGGTGTTGTCCCGGGTCACCAGAATCGGCAGGCCGAAGGCCGCCGCCTCCTCCTGAATTCCGCCGGAGTCGGTGATGGCCAGAACGGACCGGGACAGGAGACGGGCGAAGGCGTCGTACGGAATCGGGCCCGGCAGAAGAACATTGGGCCGGCCCCGCAGGGATTCCTCGATCGCGTTCCGGACCGAGGGATTCATGTGCGCGGCGACGACGAACGTCACGTCGGGATATTGACGGCTCAATGTGGCCACCGCCCGGCCGACCCGCCGGATCGGCTCGCCCCAGTTCTCCCGGCGGTGCGCGGTCACGACGACGAGCGGAGCGGAATCCTGATCGATTCCGCGGAGCCCGGGTACGGCGCGGGGGAGCGGTCTCCGGCTCGCGGCGACGACGGCGTCGATCACGGTGTTCCCCGTGACCACGATCCGCTCGGCCGCCACCCCCTGGGCGAGCAGGTTGCGGCGGGCGGCCCGCGTGGGCGCCAGGTGGAGATCGCTCAGCTCGGCGATCATCCGGCGGTGGGCCTCCTCCGGGAACGGGCTGCGCGCGTCCCCGGAGCGCAGCCCCGCCTCCACGTGCACGACAGGGATCTTGGCGAAGAAGGCGGCCATCGCCCCGGCCAGCGCGGACGAGGTGTCTCCCTGGACGAGCACCGCGTGCACGGCGGGTGCGCGCAGCCGGCTGCCGAGCCCGCTGAGCAGACCGGCCGTCAGCTCGGCGACCGGCCCGGCTCCGGCCGTGCGGCCCGTGACGAGCGGTGGGTCGAGTTCGGCCTCGGGGCGCAGCCCGAAACAGGCCAGGGTGTCCCGTACCACCGCGCCGTGCTGGCCGGTGGCGAGAACGGCCGGCTCGGCCCAGCGCGTCCGCTGCAATTCCCGGACGACCGGACCGAGTTTGATGGCTTCCGGGCGGGTGCCCACGACAATGACGACGCGCTGTCGGCCGCTCAATGCCGAGTCGATTTCGTGTGGGGACGGGGAGAAGAGATCGGGCACATAGAGACACCGTTCATCGCGTCGGTTGACGACAAGTGCGCGTAAGGGCGCGGCAACTCATGGACGTTGAACGTGTGACGTGTTACACCTGTGGCAGGCGATGGCGAGGAATACAGGTGTTGTCCGGCAACCCTTCGCGTCCGCTGACGCTAAGCGTGGGGGCATAACGTGGGCAATGGTTCCCGAGTCATGGGATTGGCCGGATCGTACCAAAATGCCTGCTGAGCTGACGGAAAAGCCCAGGTACCCACGGCCGCCCGTGTTTTCCCGTGCCCGGCCCATCGACGCAAAACCGCCTCCACCCGTCACCGGGCAGCGCCCGAGCGCCACGGCAGGGTCTGGCCATCGCCTGCCCGGTGATTCACAGTGGTCACTACCCGCCCAGCCACTCGCCCTGTTGTTCGTCCCGGTGCCCGATCCGCCGCTCGCCCCGCTGTCCGGTTCGCGTACCCGCCGGCCCGCGCACACCCCGTCCTGCCGCCCGGAGGTGCCGTCCTTCCATGTACCTGGGAACCACCTGGCCGTTGGCGGGTGGCGTGGCGGCGGCACGCGCCGGCACGTCCGGTGGGCGCGGAGCCCTCACCGCCGCCATCGGCGCGGCCGTGGTACCGCTGGGTTTCGTCCTGGGCCGGGAGATCCAGCGCAGACTGGGGCGCGACGGCCGGCCGGTTCCCGCACACCTGCCCCGGCCCGGCCGCCCGGACGCGCCGAACCGCCCCCGGCCAACTCCCCGCACGCCCGCCAGAGCCGCCGGGGCCCGACGCGACAAAGGGAGGCACCCAGGTGAAAAACGTCCTGCTCAAGACCGTTGACGCCATCGGCAGCACCGTCATCGGGCTGTCCGCCGGCTACCTCGCCCTGGCCATGGGCGCGGGCCTCCTCGAACTGCGCCGCCAGCGAGCCAAGTTACGGGTCCAGGGCGACACCTCCTACGGCAGCCCGCACCTCGGCCGGCGTGACCGCCACCACCTCTACGTCCTCGTTCCCTGCCTCAACGAGGAGTCGGTGATCGGCACCACGGTCAGCGGCCTCCTCGGCCCGCGAACGACCGTCGTGGTCGTCGACGACGGCTCGGACGACGCCACGGGGGCCGTCGCTGAGCAGGCGGGCGCGGCGGCCCGCGCGGCCGGCCACCAGGGCGAAGTGACCGTACTGCGACGGGAGCCGCCCAACGCCCGGCAAGGCAAGGGCGAGGCCCTCAACCACGCCATCCGCGTGGTGCGCGAGCGCGTCGCGGCGCGCGGCCAGGACCCCGCGCGGACCGTGGTGTGCGTCATGGACGCCGACGGCCGCCTCTCGGACCGTGCGCTGTCCCACGTCCTGCCGCTCTTCGACGACCCACGGGTCGGCGGGGTCCAGCTCGGCGTCCGTATCCGCAACCGCCGCGCCAACTTCCTGACCTGGTTCCAGGACTACCAGTTCTGGGCGATGGCCGCCGTCACGCAGTTCGGCCGCAACCTCACCCAGACCGTCAGCCTCGGCGGCAACGGCCAGTTCACCCGCCTCTCCGCCCTCGACGCCCTCGGCGAACGCCCCTGGTCCCAGTCCCTCACCGAAGACCTCGACCTGGCCATCAGCCTCGCCGTACGCGGCTGGAAACTGCGCACCACCGCCCACGCCTCCGTCGACCAACAGGGCGTCAGCGACCTGCGCCGCCTCGTCCGCCAGCGCACCCGCTGGTACCAGGGCCACATGACCGCGATCGGCCGCATGCCCGAAATCTGGCGCGCGCCGCGCATGGGGCACTTGGCGGCCCTGGAAATGTTCGCCTACCTACTGGTGCCATGGGCCCTGGACCTGCCCTGGTCCCTGCTCTTCCAATACTGCCTGTACTGGTTCATCCGCAGCCCCGACGTCCTGGTCCTACGCGGCAGACCAGCCGCCGCCGTGAACAGAACCTGTCTGCGCCTCCCCTTGAACCTCCTGGCCTGGTACCTACTAACCTTCGCCCCCGCCCTGATCACCTCCTGCACCTACCTACGCCGCGACAAAACCGTCGGCCTGCCCCGCGCCCTGCTCCTGGGCCACTCCTTCGTCGTCATGAACTACATGTCCTTCCTCTGCGCCTGGAGAGCCCTGTTCCGTATGCTGCGCGGCCAGACAGGCTGGACCAAGACGAGCCGGGAGGTGGAGGGGGCGGGGGTTGGGGGCGTGGCTTCGGCTGCGTGAGGGGGTGGGAATGGCGGTACGGCCGGGTGCGGAGATGGCGTTGATCAGTCAGGATCAACCCCGCAGGGGACCACGGCCCGATGACTTCCTGGCTGCACCGCCACTGGGGAGCACCCCCGCACTCGCGGGGACCACGGGCCTTGACGCGCTTGACGGTGGCCGGAGACGGGACCACCCCCGCACGCACGCGGACCACATCGTCTTCAAGGTGCGCCGCGGCGTCTACCACGGGCCACCCCCGCACGCGCGGGGACCACACGATGACGAGGGCGATGGCGCCCATCCCGACGGGACCACCCCCGCACGCGCGGGGACCACCTACCGCGCCGACGACTTCCCCGCGCCGGTCAGGGACCACCCCGCTCGCGCGGGGACCACACAAGGGAGGCACGGGCAAGACGACTGCGACGGGGACCACCCCCGCACGCGCGGGGACCACCAGGGACTCGCCGACTTCCTTCTCCAACGGGAAGGACCACCCCCGCACGCGCGGGGACCACTGCTCATGCGGCACTCCCGGCGTCGGCGGCGAGGGACCACCCCCGCACGCGCCGGGACCACCCATGCGACGTTCGAGGACTTCGCCCGCGATGTGGGACCACCCCCGCACGCGCAGGGACCACCGCCCCACCGGGGTGCCTGCGGTGGAGGCGGAGGGACCACCCCCGCACGCGCGGGGACCACAACCCGCTCCGGCGGCCCCATGCAAGCAGGGCGGGACCACCCCCGCACGCGCGGGGACCACCACGTTCGGGGTGACGGTGAACTGCACGTCCAGGGACCACCCCCGCACGCGCGGGGACCACGAGGTCGAGTGGCTCATGACCAACGTGGTGCCGGGACCACCCCCGCACGCGCGGGGACCACGTAGCAGCAGATCAATTAGCTATCCTCCGGGCGGGACCACCCCCGCACGCGCGGGGACCACGAATCCGGTACCACTGAAGCGTCTCTTCGTCAGGGACCACCCCCGCACGCGCGGGGACCACCTCGCCAGGGAGACGCCGAGCGGGTACCGGGGGGACCACCCCCGCACGCGCGGGGACCACGTCGTTCTCCCAGCGGTCCCGCTCCGCCTGCCGGGACCACCCCCGCACGCGCGGGGACCACCTCGTGCCTGCCTGCGATCAGTGAGGTCGCCTGGGGACCACCCCCGCACGCGCGGGGACCACCTCAGAGGCAGCGGGGAACGTGCCTCCGTCGCGGGACCACCCCCGCACGCGCGGGGACCACAGGCCGTGACCAGCGTGTTTTTCAGGGGTGGCGGCGGTTTTTACTTACTTTCGTGGAATCCGGCATATCCGGCATACCTTCAGTCATCGACTGGCTCCGCTCGCGCAGGTCTCGTATGGGGACTGTCAGGCATCAGGGCCCAGGCTAGGGCGAATTGCCAGAGTAGCGGCGACGCAAACCCGTTGACCCCGGCTGGCTCCACTAGGCAGCAGGAGTCCCTAGCCTCGATCGGCGTCGTGGGGGATTCGGCGGAACGGCCACACCACGGCTCCAGTTGACGGGCGGAGACACTTCCGGTGGCAGAAGCCTTGTGTCCTCCGGAGGGTGTGCGTTCATCGTCAGTTCTTCCGGTGCGACTTCATGGCTGGGGCTCGTGAGACGGTTCGGTTCCGCTGCTTTCTCCTTCTCACGCCACTGTGTCGATCTTGGATGCGCACGCCGCGCGTATCACGGTCAACCGTGCGGTCGCCTCACGGTGCGCCGGCCCACCGGGGTTGCTGATCGCCTCCGTCACCAACGCCTCCATCGTCGCGAGTCTTGCGGGCGGGAGGACGAAGGTTCCGTACAGGTGGAAGCCGGTCTCCACCTTGTTGCGGAGGGTTCGGTGCAGGTCGTTCCAGGCGTCTTCGGCGGCATCCCGAAGGGGTTGCGGTTTGCTACCGCACCTCGTGACAGTCGGGTCAGGCACTGCTCCAGCTTCTGCGCGCGGTCGTCCAGTTGTGTGGCCAGCTTTCGGACGCGTTCGAAAACCTTCTTCGATGAGACCACGAGTCCGATCACCACGCTGAGGCAGGTCGCGAAGATCGCGGGCGCGTAGCGTCCCGGAACGGGCAGTGTGCGTATCAAGCAGACGGCCCCCACCGTGCCGCAGCTCATCGCGGCCACCTGGAGGGCCGCCGCCCACGTGAGACGTCCCCGCAGGCGCTCGTAGGCGAACGATGTCGGTTCCCGTACTCCGCCGCCTATGTGGAAGATCCAGATCATCAGCAAGGCCGACCCGGCCACCACGGGTTGGTCCGGCAGGAAGCTGGCCGCCGCTGCCACGACCAGGCCGACGGCCGTCACGTAGGCCGTCATCGGCAGGAAGGTGATGACTCGGTGCCAGGTCTCCGAGCGGGTGATGAACCACGGCGCCGCTATCCGGTACGAGCCGAGCAGCAGGAGAGCCGAGAGGGTGGCCAGTCCTCGGAACAGGGGTAGTGAGGTGGTGTTGAGGGCCACCGCCGTCAGGGCGAGGACGGTTCCGATGGCGGTCGCCCCGGCCCACGGCCGCCAGAGGGCAGGGCGAGGGCCGGAGGGAGCGGGCTCAGGTGTCATGGGTGGTCTCCTCACGTCGGTAGGCCTCGGTTCTCCTGGCGCCTGGTGACGAGGAAACCACCTGCCACTGACAATCCACGCGCAGCATCGGCATCCAGATTCTCGCCAGCCGGGGCTGCCACGCTGGGCGTTCTCCGTACATCGGTGCCGGGACCCGGCACGAAGGGCGCAGGAGGGGCAGCGGTATGAATGCCGGCGAGTACGTGGACGGGCTCACCGCACTGGGTGTCACGCTCTACGAGGAGGACGGCAGACTGCGGTACCGGGCCCCGAAGGGAATCCTCACCGAGGAGCGGCTGCGGGAGCTGAAGGACCGGAAGGACGCCGTACTGGCGCACCTGCGGGCCCAGGAGTTCGGGCCGGGGCTGGTGGTGGACGCGGCGGCGCGGCACGAGCCGTTCCCGCTGACGGATGTCCAGTCGGCGTACCTGCTCGGGCGCAGTGAGGCGTTCGATTACGGGGGCGTGGCCTGTCACGGGTATCTGGAACTGGCGTTGCCGGACGGGGACGAGCAGCGGCTGGAGGACGCTTGGAACGTCCTGGTCCGGCGGCACGACATGCTGCGGGCGGTGGTCTCGTCCGACGGGTACCAGCGGGTGCTGGCCGAGGTGCCGCGTTATGCGATACGCCGTACGGATACGCGGCAGGTGGACGGCGAGCAGGCGCGGCGGGTCGTCGAGGAGATCCGTACGGAGATGTCCCACCAGGTGCGGGCGACCGACCAGTGGCCGCTGTTCGAAGTGCGTACCAGCCGTACTGCCGGTGGGCTGCTCCTGCACATCGCGATTGATCTGCTCATTTGTGACTACGGCAGTATTCGGATGTTGCTCGGTGAGTTGCGTGAGCTGTGGGTCGGTCCGGGATCCGCGAGCACGGATTCCGACGGGGGTGGGGGAGAGGTCCCGACGTTCCGGGATTATGTGCTGGCGGCGCGGGCCGCGCGTGAGGGCACCCGTTATCAGCGGGACCGTGAGTATTGGTGGAGGCGTATCGATGCCCTGCCTCCGGCGCCTGAACTGCCGCTGCGCACCGATTCCCTGGCGGCTCCGCCCAGGTTCCGGCGGCACGGTATCCGGTTGACGGCCGAGCAGTGGCGGGCCTTGGACCGGCGTGCGGCCCACGCGGGTGTGACGGCCTCGGTGGTGCTGCTTCAGGCGTTCGCGGAGGCTGTGGGGCGGTGGAGTCGTAAGCCGTGTTTCTCGCTGAGTCTGACTTTGCAGAATCGGTTGCCCCTGCACCCCGGGGTCGATCGGGTGATCGGTGACTTCAGCTCCACCAGTCTGCTCGCGGTGGACCTCACCGAAGGCGACACGCTGCTGGACCGGGTGCGCGTTTCCCAGGCGCGGCTCTGGGACGACATGGACCACAAGCTGTGCTCCGGGGTGGAGGTGCTGCGCGAACTCGCCCGGCGCCGGGGCCGGGCCGATGCACTGATGCCGGTCACTTTCACCAGTACGGTCAGCGGGTCCCGTAACACGGCGTCCGCCGGGGGCGATGCGTCCGAACCGGCTTCTCTGATGCGCGGTGCGGAACTGGTGCACGGGATCACCCAGACCCCCCAGGTGTGGATCGACTGCCAGGTCATGGAGGACACGGGCGGCCTCCTGGTGCACTGGGACGTCCGGGAGGGGCTGTTCCCTGATGGTGTGGTCGAGGACATGTTCGGCGCGTTCGCCACGCTGGTTGCCGGGTTGGCTGATGGGGACGGTGACTGGCAGCGGGCCGTTCCTGTGGAGTTGCCCGCCCAGCAGCGCGAGCGACTGGCGCGCATCAACGCCACCGAGGCGCCCCGTTCGGCCGAACCGCTGCACGCCGAGGTCATGGCCCAGGCGCGGCGCACCCCCGGCCGCCCGGCCGTCGTCACGCCCGGCCGCACCCTGGACTACGCGGAACTGGCCGCCCGCGCCCGGGCCGTCGCGGCGGCGCTGACCGCCTCCGGCAGCGCCCGCGGGGAACGGGTGGCGGTCGTCATGGACAAGGGCTGGGAGCAGGTCGTCGCCGTCCTCGGTGTGCTCCTCGCCCGGGGCGCCTACCTGCCCGTCGACACCACCCAGCCGCCGCTGCGCCGCGACACGGTGCTGAAGGATGCCGGGGTGCGGCGGGTGCTCACTCAGTCCTGGCTGGCGCCTGCTCTTGGCCTGCCGGCGGGGATGTCGGCTCTGGCGGTGGACACGATGGAGCCGGAGGGCGCGGAGGGCGCGGAGGGCGAGGAGGGCGAGGAGGGCGAGGAGGGCGCGGAAGGTTCGGAAGACCCGGTAGGTGCGGAAGTTGCGGGAGGCCCGGGCGACGCACCGGCGGCCGCCGGGGCCGTGACCGACCCGGACGACCTCGCCTACGTCATCTACACCTCCGGCTCCACCGGCACCCCGAAGGGCGTGATGATCAGCCACGACGCCGCCCGCAACACCGTGGACGACATCAACTCCCGCTTCGGCGTGGGCCCGGACGACCGGGTGCTGGGGCTGGCCCAACTGGGCTTCGACCTGTCGGTGTACGACATCTTCGGCCCCCTGGCGGTGGGCGGCGCCCTCGTGCTGCCCGACGCCGCGCGCCGCGGTGACCCCGTGCACTGGGCGGAGCTGGTGCGCGAACACGGTGTCAGCGTGTGGAACTCCGTGCCCGCGCAACTGGTGATGTTCCACGAGTACCTGCGTGCCGAGCCCGCCGCTGGTACGGGCCGGCTGCGGCTCGCGATGCTGTCCGGTGACTGGATCCCGGTGACGCTGCCGGATGCCGTACGGGACCGGGTGCCGGGGCTGAGCGTGGTCAGTCTGGGAGGGGCCACCGAGGCTGCGATCTGGTCCATCCATCATCCTATTGGTGCGGTTGATCCCAGCTTGGGCAGCATTCCGTACGGGCGGCCGCTGGCCAACCAGACTTTCCGGGTGCTGGACCCGCTGATGCGGGACTGTCCGGAACATGTCACCGGCGAGCTGTACATCGGGGGCGCCGGGCTGGCGCTGGGTTACTTCGGCGACGAGCAACGCACCGCCGAGCGCTTCGTCAAGCATCCGCACGACGGTGAACGGCTGTACCGCACCGGCGACATGGGCCGCCGCCTGGCCGACGGCGAGATCGAGTTCCTGGGCCGGGTGGACGGGCAGGTGAAGCTGAACGGGCACCGCGTCGAACTGGCCGAGGTGGAGGCGGCGCTCCAGGGGCACCCTGCCGTTCATCTGGCCGCGGCCGTCGTCCATGGCGAGGGCGGCAGCCGTCGGCTGGTGGCCTTCGCGGAGACCGCCCGTACGGAGCCGGGCCCGCTGCCTGCCGGCTGGCCGGTCGCGGTGACCGAACAGGCCGCGCGCGCCGCGAAGGGCGTCCGGGACGCCGACGTACGGGCGATGTGTGCCGCCCTGGACGAGTCCGCGCTGCTGTCCATGGCCCGGCTGCTGCGTTCCCGTGGGCTGTTCACCGCGTCGGGCGACGGGCATTCCACGGACGAGGTCGTTGCCGCTTCCGGTGCTTCGCGAGGTCATCATTACCTCGTACGGCGTTGGCTTGCCGCACTGGCCGCTGAAGGGCGCCTGACGCACGATCCGTCGGCGGACCGCTGGTACGGGCTGACGCCGGCCGACGAAGCGCACGTGCGCGCCGTACACGAGCGCATCGACGCCCTGGAGCCGCTGACCGGCTGGGGCGCCGCCCTCGTCCGCTTCCACCGTGACTGCGAACGGCGGCTGGGGGAACTGCTCAGCGGCGACCTCCCGCTGCGCGATCTGCTCTTCCCCGAGGGTGGTTTGGAGACGGCGGCGGCCGCTTACCGGGACAATCTGATCAGCCGGTACAACAACGCGGCCACCGTCGCCGCGGTCCGCACGATCGTGGCCGGGCACGGCGGCCCGGGGCCCGTGCGGGTACTGGAGATCGGTGCCGGGATCGGCGGGACCAGCGCCGAGCTGATCCCGGCCCTGGCGGACCTGCCCGTCGACTACCACTTCACGGACGTGTCGCACTTCTTCCTCAACGCGGCGCAGGAAGCTTTCGCCGCGTATCCGTGGGTGCGCTACGGGCTGTACGACCTCAACGCGGACCCGTACCCCCAGGGGCTCCGGTCGAACCGCGCGGACATCGTGGTCGCCGCGAACGTGCTGCACAACGCCGTCCACGCGGGGGAGATGTTCGACCGGCTGCGCGAGCTGGTGGCGCCGGGCGGCTGGCTGGTGTTCATCGACGCGACCCGCGACACCTGCCGCGGCATGACGTCCATGGAGTTCAACGACGGGCTGACCGGCTTCACCGACGAACGCGCCCGTACCGGCGCCACGTTCTTCACCCGTCGGCAGTGGCTGGGCCTGCTGGACGCGGCCGGCGCCACCGACGTGCTGTGCCTGCCGGCGCCGGGCAGCGCGCTCGCCGAGATCGGCCAGCAGGTCCTCGCGGCCCGCTTCAAGGCCGACCGCGCCGCCGTCACCCCGGCCGAGCTGCACGCCCGGCTCGCCGAGCGCCTGCCCGCCTACATGATCCCGGCGGACCTCCAGGTGATCGACGCGATCCCGCTGACGGGCAACGGCAAGGTGGACCGGAACCGGCTGACCGCCCTGGCCGGACCGGCCGCGCCCGGCGCCGCCGCCGACGGCGGAGCGGCCCCGCGCGACGAGCTGGAGCGTGCCCTGGCCGCGCTGTGGGCCGAGGTGCTGCACGTGCCTTCCGTCGGACGGGACGCCGACTTGTTCGCCCTCGGCGGTGACTCGCTGCTGGTGGCCCAGCTCGTCGGCCGGATGCGCCGGGAGCTGCCGCAGGCGGCCGCGGTGACCTGGGACGATCTGCTGCGCATGGTGCTGAACCGGCCCAGTGTGGCGGCGCTCGCCGACCGGCTGCGGGCCGCCCGGACACCTGGGGGAGCGGAAGCCTCGCCCCTGGTGGAACTCGCCCCGCGGCCCGCGGACGCGGCCGGCGCGCCGGTGCTCGTCCTGGTCCACGACGGCACCGGGACGGTGGCGCCGTACCGCGCGCTCGTACAGGAACTGGCCGGGCGGCTGCCGTTGGCGGGGCTCGTCGTGGACGATCTCGACTCCTATCTCGCCGCCGAGCCCGGCACGCTGGTCGGTGATCTGGCAGACCGGTACGCGCGGGTGCTGCTCGACGAGGGGTACGCCAGGGTCCACCTTGTCGGCTACTGCATGGGTGGTCTGCTGGTCACCGAGCTGGCCGACCGGCTCGCCGGGGCGGGTACCGAGGTGACCGATGTGACGGTCATCAGCAGTTATCGGGTGCCTTATCTGGTGGAGGACGATCTGCTGGCCGAGTACGTGTTCGCCCGCATGATGCGCGCCGACACCGTACGGCTCGGCTACCCGGAGGACGAGACGACGACCCGCGCCCTCGTCGAGGCGGTCACCGCCGAGCACGGCGGCCGGGTGCCGCACGGCAGCCTCACCGGACACTCCGCCGAAGGGCTGGGGCCGGACGCTGCGGCGGCCCAGCGTGCCCTGCGGACACTGGCCGAACGGCCGCAGGAGGAACGGCTGCGGGCCATCGGCGCCCACATGTCCCAGGACGAGGCGGAATTCAGCTCGCTGGAACGGCTCACCCGCCTCTACCGCACGGTCCGGCACAGCCTGGTGACGGTGGCCCTGCACGAGGCGACCCCGTACAAGGGACGCGCCAAGCTGGTCCGGCAGGTCGGTGAGGCCGAGGTCTTCCCCGGCATGCACCGGGACATGGGGGAGTACTGGCAGAAGGTGTGCACCGGCGATCTGCGGACCGTGGACGTGCCGGGGGACCACTTCACGTGTGTGCGTCCGCCGCATGCCCAGGCGGTGGCGGCCCTGCTCGCAGGAGAGCCGGAGGCGGCTCGGGGTGCGCGGGGGCGGGGCTGATGGCCGCGCCGCTGATCGGCATCCTCGGGGCGTACGGCGCGGTGGGTTCGGCCGCGGCCCGCCGGCTGGCCTCCGAGGGCCGCTACCGGCTGCGTCTGGGGGCCGCGCCCTGGATCCCGCTCGGCGGCTGGCTGCCGAGCTGGGCCCGTCGGCGGGGGCGCAGGTGGTGGATGCCCGGGACGGGCACGGGCTTGCGGCGTTCGCCGAGGGGTGCCGCGTGGTGCTCAACTGTGCCGGTCCTGCCTATCTGCTGCTGGACCGGGTCCGGCGGGCGGCGTTCGCTGCGGGCGCCGATTACGTGGACGTGATGGACGACGGCACGGCCTCCGCGTCGGGCGGGCCCCGTACCGCCGTACTGTCGGCGGGCCTGGTGCCCGGTCTGTCCGGGCTGCTGCCTGGACTGCTCGCCGGGCCGATGGCCCGTCCGCTGCGGTTCACCGGCGGCTACGCGGGGCTGGGCGCCCTCACCCACACGGGCGCCGTCGACTACCTGCTGAGCCTGGACCGCGGATTCGGCGTGCCGACGGGGCTCTGGCGAGGCCGTACGGTGCCCGGGGCGCTGCGTACCGAAGACGGTCTCCGGGTGCCGGGCCTGCCCCGGCCGGTGACGGCGGTTCCCTTCCTCACCGCCGAAGTGGTGGAGCGGGCCGAGGCGCTGGGGCTGGCGGAGGCGCGTTGGTACAACGCCTTCGACGGCGGATTTCTGTACGACGCCCTGAACCGGGCGCGGATGGGCGACAGCCCGGACCTCGACTCCCGCGCGGCCGAGCTGGTGCGGGCGTCCGCCCTGGACGCGGCCGGGCGGACGCCGTACCACGCCCTGTGGGGCAGCCTGGACGGCATCGGGTACGAGGGGACCGAGGTGCGCCGGACCGTACTGATCCGTGGTGCGGACGGGGCCGGACTGACCGGTGAGGTCGGTGCGTTCGCGGTGTCCGAGGTGTGTGACGGGCGGGTGCCCGCCGGGGTGCACCGGGCGGCCGAGGTGCTTGCGCCCCGGCGTGCGGTGGACAGGCTGCGCGCGGTCGTCGGCGGTCTCGTGGTGGCGGAGCGGGACGCGGACCCGGCATCCGTCGCGGATCTCGCGTACGAGGCGGAGGAAGAGGGCGCCCTGTGACGCGGCGGGCGCCCGGCGGCGGGTCCAGATTCCGTCCAGTCGGCCCTGCCATCATCCGGTGAGCCCGGGCGGCCCGGTCGCCGCGCACTGCCCCGAGAGGATTCGCCATGTCCGCCGTAGACCTCTATTCCTCCATGTTCCGGCTGCGCCACAACGGCACGGTCGACGCCGAGGAGTTCACCATGCGGCCCGACCTGGACGGCTGGACGGCCGTGACCATGCGCGCCGAGACGACGGCGGACCTGAAGTCCGCGGCCAACTGGATGCGGCATCCGGACGGCGACGAGGTGATGTGCGTCCTGTCGGGCGCGATGCGGATCTACTACCGCACGGGCGGCCCCGAGGACACCGACGGTGAACTGCGGGTCCGTGTCGGCGCGGGCGAGGCGTTCGTCGTGCCGTCGGACGCCTGGCACCGGGTTGAGCTGGAGGCGCCCACCGAGATGCTGGTGGTGCTACGGGCCGAGGGAACGCTGATCGAACAGCGTCCCGGGCACTGAGCCGGACACGGCGGCCCGCCGCGGCAGACGGCGGCCAGATTTCGTGCAGAGGAGCCTGCCACGCTCTTTTCCCGGCGGGGGATTCCGGTACGGCCGGCCCTCGTCTTCGCTTCCGGTGTCCTCACAGGAATGGGATCTCCATGCGTTTCCTCCTTTTGAGCGGGCTCGGCCCCGGAGAACTCGGCCCGACGCATTTCAACTCCCCGTACATGGCCGGGACGCTCTTCGGGGACAACCCGAGCGAGCTCGGCCGGGAGATGCTGCGCCGCGCCGGACACGAGGAACTGCGGCTCGACCGGCTGAGTTTCGCGTCGTCGGGCCGCCCTTACGCCCTGCTGCGCCCGCGTGCGGCGGCGGGGCCGCACCTGACCACGGTGACGCTGCATTCGATCCTGGAGACCGGTGACTACGACTTCGCCCGGGTGGACCTGGCGGACGTGTGGACCGGTGCGGCGCAGGTACCGGCCGGGGACTTCGACGTGGTGCTGCTGTCGACGACGTACATCTGGAACGAACCGATCCTCCGGCAGGCGGTCGCCTGGATCCGGGAGAACCTGCCCGGCGCCGGCATCGTGGCCGGCGGGCAGTTCACCAACCTCAAATTCATGATGGCCCTGCGCGACCACCCGGAGATCATCGCGGTCGTGCGCGGTGACGGGGAGGTCTCGCTGCCCATGACGCTGGACATGCTCGCCGCGGGCAAGAGCCTGGAGTCGGTCCCCAACGTCGTCTGGCGCGACGGGGACCGTCCGGATCAACCCGGTGGAGTACGTGGACCTCGACGGGTTCCCCTCGCCCAGCGTCTCCGGGCGGGCCGCGGTGGTGCCGTACGAGTCGATGCGGGGCTGTCCCTTCGACTGCAAGTTCTGTTCCTTCCCAGCGGCTTCGCCGAAATGGCGGTACAAGTCGGCGGAGAAGATCCGGGACGACTGGGCCGGGTACGCCGCGGACAACGGCACCGAGATGATGTACGCGATGGACTCCACGTTCACCATTCCGCCGGTCCGTTTCCGTAAGCTGCTGGAGATCCTGCCGGGTTCCGGCATACCGGTCTGGGAGGGGTTCAGCCGGGCCAACACGCTGAACTCCGAAGCGGTGGTGGCGGGTCTGGAAGCGGCGCACTGTTTCCAGATCCATGTGGGCTTCGAGTCGATGAACGACCAGACGCTGAAGAACATGAGCAAGCGGGTGTCGGTGAAGCAGAACCTCACGGCCCACGAACTGCTCAGCCGCAGCGAGATCAACACCTACGGCCTGTTCATCGTCGGCTATCCGGGGAGAGCCCCGAGACGTTCCAGGACACCCAGGACTTCCTGATGGAGGAGTACATCGGCCACTTCTCCATGGCGCGTTTCACCATCACGGACGAGAACATGCCGATGTGGCAGGACCGGGAGAAGTTCCGGATCGAGGCCGAGGACCCCAACGACCCGGGCTCGCCGTGGTCGCACATCGGCATGGACAGCGACCGGGCGGGCCAGTTGCTCACCGAGACCCTGGACAAGGTGCGGCGGACCAACGACCGCGCGGTGCTGAAGTTCTGGCAGCACAACTACCAGCACTGGCTGCTGCCGCAGCACGACCGCAAGACCAATCTCGCGGTCGAGAAGAGCCTGGAGCTGCTGGCCATGACGCCGCGTGACTTCACCGACCCGGACGAGGGGGCGCACGCCATGCGGACCCAGCTGGGCCAGTTGCGTTCGGTCGGGATCGAACCGGCTCCCGAGGGCCGGGAGCTGTGCCTCGATCCGCTGTGACGGGCGGTTCCGGGCCGGGATTCCGGCTGCGGCCGTGCGCCGGGACCCCGGCGCCGCCGGTGGGCGCGGGGCGGGTTGCCACCCTAGTTCTTATACGCGTATAGTTTCTGGGTGGAGCCCAGTCATGAGCGGTTGTCGACGCGGCCGTACGCCGCGCGAGCCGCCGACCCGGCCTTGGAGGGCGGGACTTTTCTATGGCCACGACAGAACAGGTGAGCACGCTCACCGACGGAACCGGCGGCCGCGCGGCCGACGACCCCACCGCGGCGGGTGAGCCGCCCGGCGCGGCGCGCGGCGGCCCGGGGGAACAGGCCCCGCAGGGACGCCGGATGCTCGTCCGGTTGTTACGCCCGTACCGGGGGCGGCTCCTCGCCGTCCTGGTACTACAGACGGTGGGCGCCCTGGCGGGTCTCGCCCCGCTGCTCGCCCTGGCCGAGATCGGCCGGGAACTGCTCGCCCCCGGGCCGGCCGACCGCGCCGCCGTGTGGACCGCCGTCGTCCTCGGTGCCGCGGGCCTGCTGGTACGGGTCCTGTTCACCGCGGCCGCCGGCGGGTGCGGCCACCTCGTCGACGGGGACCTGCACCTGTCGCTGCGCAAGTCACTGGCTCAGCGCCTCGGGCGGGTGCCCCTGGGCTGGTTCGCACGCCGCAGCTCGGGCGAGGTGAACGGCGTGGTGCAGGGCGACGTCGACACGCTGCACCACCTGATCGCCCATACGCCCGGCGAGTTCACCTCCGCCGTCGTCGTCCCCGTCGCCTCGCTGGCCTACCTGGCCTGGGTGGACTGGCGGCTGACGCTCGTCGCACTCGTCCCGGTCCTGTTCGGCGTGGCGGTGCACCGCCTGCTGGCGACCGAGGAACGGCGCCGCCAGGGCATGGCCGTGGGCCAGGCCATGGGGCGTATCGGGGTGTCGTCCGTGGAGTTCGTCCAGGGCATCTCCGTCGTGAAGACCTTCGGCGGCGCGGGCCGGGTCCACCAGCGCTACCGGCGCGCCGCCGACGACTTCGCCGACTTCTTCCTCGGCTACGTCGCCGGAAGCGCGGGCCTGGCGTCGCTGTCCGCCCTCGTCCTGGCACCGCCGTTCGTGCTGCTGCTCATCCTGGCGGGCGGCACGCTGCTGATCACCCAGGGCGCCATGCCGCCCGCCGAACTGCTGCCTTTCCTGCTGCTGTCCGTGGCGCTGACGACCCCGGTCGCGGCGCTGGGCCACGGCATGGACAACATCCACGCCGCCGAGCGGTCCGCCGACCGCATCCACGAGATGCTCAGCGCCCGGCCGCTGCCGGCCCCGGACCGGCCCGCCCTCCCGCAGGGGGACCGCGTGGAGTACCGCGGTGTCGGCTTCGCCTACGACGACGGACACCCGGTGCTGCACGACATCGACCTCGTCCTGGAGCCCGGCACCACCACCGCCCTCGTCGGCCCTTCCGGCGCGGGCAAGTCCACCCTCGCCCAGATGCTGCCCCGGTTCTTCGACCCGACGCGCGGTGCGGTCCTGCTCGGCGGGGTCGACGTCCGCGACATCGGCGACGAACAGCTCTACCAGCGGGTTGCGTTCATCTTCCAGGACGTCCGGGTGCTGCGCGCCACGGTCGCCGAGAACATCGCGCTGGCGGTGCCGGACGCCGATCGCTCCGCGGTCGTCGCCGCCGCCTGCGCGGCAGGCCTGCACGAGCGCGTCACAGCCCTTCCGTACGGCTACGACTCCGTGCTCGGCGAGGACATCGGCCTGTCCGGCGGCGAGGCACAGCGGCTCGGCATCGCCCGCGCGCTGCTCATCGACGCCCCGGTGCTCGTCCTCGACGAGGCCATGTCCTTCGCCGACGCCAAGACCCAGGCGGAACTCAGGCGCGCCCTGGACGTGCTGCGCGCGGGACGCACCCAGCTCGTCATCGCGCACCGGCTGGAGACCGTCACCCGCGCCGACCGCATCGTCGTCATGGAGGGCGGCCGCATCGTGGAGAGCGGAACGTACCAGGAACTCATGGGCACGGGCGGGAAGCTCGCCCAGATGTGGTGGGCCCAGCACCGCCACGGGAACGGCTCGCGGGAAGGGACCGACCGATGATCCGACTGCTCCTGCGGGTCATGGGCGAGACACACGGCCGCCCCGTACGCCGCACGCTCGTCCTGATGTCGACGCGGGCCGTCGTGGAGGGCCTGTCCTACGCGCTGCTCGTTCCGCTGCTGCGTGCCCTGCTCGGCCCCCGGCCCACCGACGCCTGGCCGTGGCTCGGCGCCTTCGCCGCCGCGTTCCTGCTGTGCGCCGTCCTCGGCTACCGCAGCGTCCTGACGGGGTTCCGTACGGGCGGTGAGCTGTCCCGCGGACTGCACCACCGCCTCGGCGACCAGCTCGCCGGGCTGCCCCTGGGCTGGTTCACGTCCTCGCGCATCGGGGACGTCTCCGGGCTGACCAGCCGCAGCGTGATGGAAGTGATGTCGGTGCCCGCGCACCGGCTCGGCCCGCTCGTCGACGCCACCTTCGTCCCCCTGACGATCGTCGCGGTCATGTTCTTCTTCGACTGGCGGCTGGCGCTGGCGGCGCTGCTCGCCGCACCCCTGATCGCCGCGGTGCAGTACGCCACCGGGCGGGCCACCGCACGCGAGGACGCCGAGCGCGCGCGGCGCAGTGACGACGCCTCCGCCCGGGTGGTGGAGTACGTCCGCGCCCAGCCGGTGCTGCGGGCCGGCGGCCGTACCGGCGAGCGGTTCCAGCAGTTGGACGAGGCGCTGCACGCGCAGTGGCGCAGCGAGCGGCGCGCCGCCGTGAAAGGGCTGCCCGGTGTCCTTGGCCTGAGTCTCACGGTGCAGGCCGTGTTCACGCTGGTCCTCGCGCTGGGCGCTTACCTCGTCCTGGACGGCTCCGCCGACGCGGCGTCCGTACTCGCCCTGCTCGTGCTGAGCGCGCGCTGCGTCGACCCGCTGCTGTCGCTGGCGGACCTGGGCGGCGTCATGCGGGCCTCGCGCGGCGAGCTGGAACGCATCGACGCGGTGCTGCGGGAGAAGCCGCTGCCCCTGCCCGAGCGGCCGAAAACACCCGTCGGCAACAGCCTCGAACTGGACGGTGCCACCTTCCGCCGCGGCGGCCGCACCGTACTGGACGGACTGAGCCTGAAGGCGGAGGACGGCCGGCGGCTGGCGCTCGTCGGCTCCTCCGGGGCCGGCAAGACCACGCTGCTCCAGCTCGCCGCGCGGTTCCACGACGTGGACGCCGGCGCGGTGCGGCTCGGCGGGGTGGACGTGCGCGACATCGACGGCGACGAGCTGATGTCCCGGCTGTCCATCGTCTTCCAGGACGTCTACCTGTTCGAGGGCACCATCGAGGAGAACGTACGGCTCGGCCGCCCCGGCGCCACCAAGGACGAAGTGCGCCGGGCGGCCGCCGCGGCCCGCCTGGACGAGGTGGTCGCCCGGCTGCCGCAGGGCTGGGACACCGAGGTCGGCGAGGGCGGCGCGGCCCTCTCCGGTGGTGAGCGCCAGCGGGTGTCGATCGCCCGCGCCCTGCTCAAGGACGCCCCCGTACTGCTGCTCGACGAGGCCACCTCCGCCCTGGACCCGGAGAGTGAACAGGCCGTCCAGGAGGGCCTGGACCGGCTGATGAGCGGCCGCACCGTCGTCATGGTCGCGCACCGGCTGCACACCGTCCGGGACGCCGACACCATCGCCTTCCTGGAGGACGGCCGCATCGTCGAGTCCGGCACCCACCAGGAACTCCTCGAACGCGACGGGAAGTACGCCGCGTTCTGGAAGATCGCCGCACACCAGCCGGCCTGAGAGGAACCGAGGTAGGGATGGCACGCAAGGGCACGTCGACGGACCCGTCCGGCTGTACCGGTACGGCCGCTCCCGCATGGACCCTGGAAGCACTCCGCGCCGAGGTCGCCGCGCTGCTCGGCGCCGAACCGGCCGAGGTGGACGACGACGGCGACCTGTTCGCCCTGGGGTTGCAGTCGCTCCAGCTGATGCAGTTCACCAACCGGGTCAACCGCGCGGGCGGGCGGGCCGGCTTCACGGAGCTGGCCAGGGATCCGCGGGTCGGCTCCTGGTACCGGTTGCTGAGCAGCCGTACGGGGGCGGCCGGCGCACGGTCCGGACCGGCGCGCCCGCCTGCCGAGGCGCCGTCCACCGCTGTGCGGCCGTCCACCGCCGTGCCGCCGTCCGCCGCCCCGGGGCGGGAACCGTTCCCGCTCACCCCGGTCCAGCAGGCGTACTGGATCGGCCGGGGTGACGACCGGCCGCTGGGCGGCGTCGGCTGCCACGCCTACCTGGAGATCGACGCGGCGGAGGTGCACCCCGGCCGCCTCGAACAAGCCGTACGGGCCTTGACCCGTCGCCATCCGATGCTGCGGGCCCGCTGCGACGACGACGGCACCCAGCGCGTCCTGGACGCCTCGCCCTGGCCGGGCCTGACCGTCCACGACCACACGGCCGGGACGCGGGCCGACGCCGACACGGCGGTGGCCGGGCTGCGAGAGCGCCTGTCCCACCGCAGATTACGGGTGGGCGAGGGCGAGGTCTTCGACGTCCAGCTGAGCCGTCTGCCGGCCGCCGCGGACTCCCGCCGCGTCGACCGCATCCACCTCGGCGTCGACCTGCTCGTCGCCGACGTGCACAGCATCCGGCTGCTCCTCGCCGACCTCGCGGAGCTGTACGACGACCCCGACGCACTCGGGGAGCTGGCCTACGACTTCCCGAGCCACCTCGCCGCACGGGGCACGGCACGCGCGGACGAGCGGGAGCGCGCCAAGGAGTACTGGAGCGACCGCCTGGTCGGCCTTCCCGGCGGCCCTCGGCTGCCGCTGGCCACCGACCCCGAGGACGTCGTCCGGCCGCGCTTCGTGCGCCGTACGCACACACTGGCCCCGCACACCTGGGAGCGGCTGCGCGCGCGGGCCGGCGAGCACGGCGTCACGCCCTCCGTGCTGCTCGCCACCGCCTTCGCCGAGGTGCTCGCCCGGTTCAGCGGTGAGCGGCACTTCCTGCTCAACGTGCCGCTGTTCGACCGCGAGCACGACGCCCACCCCGACCTGGACCGGATCGTCGCCGACTTCACCAGCCTCGTCCTGCTGGAGATCGACCTCGGCCGGGGCACGGGCTTCGCCGGGCGCGCCCGGGCCGTACAGCAGCGCCTGCACGACGACGTGGGCCACGCCGCCTACACCGGCGTCGACGTCCTGCGCGACATGGCGCGCGCCGACGCGGACCACCCGCGCACCGCACCGGTGGTCTTCGCCTGCAACATCGACGCCCCGCTCGTCCCCGACGCCTTCGCCGACCGCTTCGGCGAGCTGTCCTGGATGGTGTCCCAGACACCGCAGGTCTGGCTGGAACACCAGATCTACCGCACCCGCGACGGCGGCCTGCTGCTCGCCTGGGACGCGGTGGAGGAACTGTTCCCGGACGGTCTGCTGGACGGCCTGACCGCCGCCTGCGCCGCCCTGCTGGACCATCTCGTCATGGCCGACTGGACCGCGGTACCGGACCTTCCGCTGCCTGCGGGGCAACTGCGGCGGCGGCACGAGGTGAACGCCACGCACCGCCCGGAGAGCGGCCGGGCGCTGCATGAGGAGTTCTTCACCCACGCCGGGACACGGGCGGACGCTCCGGCACTGCTGTGGGGCGCGGAAGGAGTCCTCACCCACGACGAACTGGCGGAGCGCGCGCTGCGCATCGCGGGCGCCCTCGCCGACCGGGGCATCCGCGACGGCGCCCCCGTACTCGTCACGGCGCCCAAGGGCCCGGACCAGATCGCCGCCGTCCTGGGCGTGCTGGCGGCAGGCGGGAGTTACGTACCCGTCGGCGTCGACCAGCCCGCCGAGCGGCGCGCGCGGATCCTCGCGGTCAGCGGGGCCCGGCTCGTCCTGGACGGCACCGGGACACCCGCCCCGGCCGCATCCCCGGCCGAAGTGCTGCCGTTGGCCGAGGCGTTACGGTTCCGCCCCTGGCCGCGCCGGTGCCCGTGGGCCCGGACGACCCGGCGTACACGATCTTCACCTCGGGATCCACCGGCATCCCGAAGGGGGTCGAGATCAGCCACCGGGCCGCGGTGAACACCGTCGAGGACATCGGCGAACGCTTCGGCATCGGCCCGGCGGACCGCGTACTCGCCGTCTCCGCGCTGGACTTCGACCTGTCCGTGTGGGACATCTTCGGGCTGCTCGGCGTGGGCGGCGCGCTCGTGCTGGTGGCCGAGAGGACCGGCGCGACGCCCACCGCTGGCTCGACCTGTGCCGCCGGCACGCCGTGACGGTGTGGAACTCGGTGCCCGCCCTCCTCGACATGCTGCTGACCGCGGCCGAGCCCGAGCCGCTTCCGGATTCCGTGCGCCTCGCGCTGCTCTCGGGTGACTGGATCGGTCTGGACCTGCCGGGGCGGCTGGCCCGGGCGGGGGCCGGACGGTGCCGGTTCGTCGCGCTGGGCGGTGCCACCGAGGCGTCGATCTGGTCCAACGTCCACGAGGTCGGCGCCGTACCGCCGCACTGGCGGTCCATCCCGTACGGGACCCCGCTGGGCAACCAGAAGTTCCGGGCCGTCGACCCGCAGGGGCGGGACTGCCCCGACTGGGTGCCAGGCGAGCTGTGGATCGGCGGTACGGGGGTCGCGCTCGGCTACCGAGGTGACCCCGCGCTGACGGCGGAACGTTTCCCCACGGTGGTGGGCGAGCGCTGGTACCGCACCGGGGACCTCGGCCGCTACTGGCCCGACGGCACGCTGGAGTTCCTCGGGCGCGCCGACCAGCAGGTGAAGATCAACGGCTTCCGGGTGGAACTGGGCGAGGTCGAGGCGGCGTTGCAGAGCCACCCCGCCGTGGCCCACGCGGTCGCCGCGGTGGTGGGCGAGCCGCGCAAGGAACTCGCCGTCGCCGTCGTACCGGCGCGGCCTGGAGCCGCCGTCGTCGTACCGGCTCCGCCGGGAGCCGGGGAGAAGCCGGTCCCGGCCCGCGCTGACGGCATCGGCCGCGACACAGCGGAGCAAACGCCCGCCGAGGTGGAGTGCGAATGCGCCCTCACCGAAACCGTGCTCGCCGCGCTCCTGGCCGCCCTGGACCCGGGGCTGTCCGACGGCACCAGCGGGCAGACCGGCCTCCCCGGCACCCGGGACGCGTCGGGCCTGCCCGAGCCGAACCGGCGGCTGCTGGAAGCGATGGCCGGCGAACTGGCCGAGCGCGACGTCCTGGTGCGCACGGCAGGCACCTACGCACCCGGCCGGCGCTGGGCCGAGGTCCGCGACGGAGACCGCGCGGCCGGGCTGCGCGCGAGCATCAGCGACGGCCGGCTGGAGAGCGTGGTCGAGGCATGGACCCGGGCCATGCCGGTGCTGCTCGCGGTACTGCGCGGCGAAACGTCCGCCACCGTCCTGCTCGACGACCCGGAGCTGTCCCCCGAATCCCTGACCGACGCCCTGCCCGGGGCCCGCGCCTGCCTGGAGCGGACCGCCCAGGCGCTGCAAGAACTCGCCCAGGGGCGTCCCGAACCGCTCGCCGTCGCCGAATGGGGCACCGGCAGCGGCCGCACCGCCGTACGCCTGCTCGACGCCCTCAAGCCCGGCACCGTCGACTACCTCCTGCTGACGGAGTCGGCTTCCCGGCGTACGGCGGCCGACGCGCGGCTGTCCGCGGCGGGCCACCCGGCACGGACCGCGCTCCAGACCGCGCCGGGCATCCCCGAGGCGCGCCTGCACCGGTTCGACGCGGTGGCTGTCAACGACGCGCTGCACGGCCTGCCCGACCCGTACGCGGTCGCGGCCGCACTGCCGCTACTGCTGGCTCCGGGCGGTCACCTCTTCCTGGTCGCCCGCGTCGCCGTCTCCCCGCTGGGCCTGCCCGCGGGCCGTACCGGCGACCGACTCGACGCCGGACAGTGGGCGGACCTGCTGGCCCGCGAGGGCCTGACCGACGTCCGCCGGGCGCACACCGAACCGGACGGCGCGGTGCTGCTCACCGCCCGGCGCCCTCCGGACGCGCCCCGCCTGGACGCTGCCACCCTGCGCCAACAGCTCGCCGAGCGGCTTCCCGCGCACATGATCCCGGGCACGCTGGTCGCCCTGCCCGAGCTGTCGCTGAACGCCAACGGCAAGGTCGACCGGCGCCGGGTGCAGGAACTGCTCACGTCCGGCGCCGAGCAGCCCGGCGCCAGCTGCGACCCGCCGCGCGGCGCCGTCGAGGAGACCGTGGCGGAACTCTGGGCCGAGGTGCTGGGCGTGCCCGCCGCCGGACGCGACGCCAACTTCTTCGTACAGGGCGGGGACAGCGTCCTCGCGACGCGCCTGGTCACCGGCGTCCGCCGTCGGCTGGGCGTCGAACTGCCGATGCGTCAGGTGCTGCGGGCGCCGACGGTGGCCGCCATGGGCGCGCTGATCGAGCGGCTGCGTCCGGGGGCCGGGGTACCGGACGCCGACGGCCGGGCGTCCGAGGGGTACTCCGAGGAGTACGAGGAAGGTGCGCTGTGAGCGCCGTGCACCCCGCCGCCGGACACGGCGCCGCCGCTCACCGGTCCAGCCTGCGGACCTTCGCCGTACGGGCGCAGTCCCTGGCCCGGCTGGTGTGCTTCCCGCACGCGGGTGGCGGGGCGGGCGCCTACCGGCTGTGGGGCTTCGACGCGCCCTGGGACGTCGAGGTCGCCGCGGTGCAGTACCCGGGGCGCGAGGACCGGTACGCGGAACCGCCGGTGTCCGTCATGAGCGAGCTGGCCGACGCGATCGGCACCGATCTGGTCCGCGAGGCGACGGCCCGCCCCGAACGCGTCACCGTCCTGTTCGGCCACAGCATGGGAGCCTCCGTGGCCTACGAGACGGCCCGCCGGCTGACCGCGGCCGGGCATCCGCCGGCCGCCCTCGTCGTCTCGGGCCAGCCCGCACCGCACCGCACGCGCGGCGGCGCCCTGCACCGCGCGGACGATGCCGAACTGCTGGCGGACGTACGGAGGTTGGGCGGCACGTCGGCAGGTGTGCTGGGTCACGACGCCCTGCTGCGGGCGCTGCTGCCGACGATCCGGAGCGACTACCGGCTCATCGAGACCTACCGCCCGCGGCCCGGCCGCCGCCTCGACGCGCCGGTGACCGTCCTCTACGCCGACGACGACCCCGAGGTCGACGCCGCCGAGGCACAGGCCTGGCGCGAGGTCACCGACGGGCCCTGCGACGTCGGTGTGTTCACCGGCGGCCACTTCTACCTGGAACAGCGGCGGGAGGCCGTCCTCGCCCGCGTCGTGGCCCGTGTCCGCGCGGCGCTGCCCGCCGCGGGCGCGGCCTGGCCGTCGCTGCCCTGATCCCGCCGCCCGCTGTCCGCCGCACCGTCCGCTTCAGAGAACACGTCCGTCCCACCGTCCGCTTCAGAGAACCGCACAGAAACGGGGGCCCTCCCATGCTCGACGGCTGTACTCCCTGGCCCGAAACCCTTGCGGCGCGGTACCGGGCCGAGGGGTACTGGACCGGCGAACTGCTGGGCCGCCGGTCCGACGACGCGGCCCGGGCCGCCCGGACCGCGGTCGTCACCCCGGACCGCACCCTGACGTACGGCCGGCTCGACCTGGCCGCCGACCGGATGGCCGCGGGGCTGAGCGCCCTCGGCATCGCGCCACGGGACCGGATCGTCGTCCAGCTGCCCAACGACGCCGAGCTGGTCGTGGTGTGCCTGGCCCTGTTCCGGCTCGGGGCGCTGCCCGTCTTCGCGCTGCCCGCGCACCGCGCCGCGGAGATCACCCATCTCGTGGAGTCCTCCGAGGCGGTGGCCTACATCTGCGCGGACCGGGACCTGGACTGCGACCACCGGGAGCTGGCCCGGCAGGTCCTGGCCCGCACCGGCTCCCTCAAGCACGTCCTGGTGGCCGGGGACCCCGGCCCGTACACCGCGCTGGCGGACGCCGACGCGGACCCGGTGCGGCTGCCGCTGCCCGACCCGGAGGACGTGGCGCTGTTCCTGCTCTCCGGGGAACCTCGGGGCCGCCCAAGCTGATCCCGCGCACGCACGCCGACTACACCTACCAACTGCGGGCCAGTGCGGCACTGTGCGGGGTCGGCCCGCACAGCCGGTACCTGTGCGCGCTGCCCATGGGCCACAACTTCGCCCTGGCCTGTCCCGGCGTGCTCGGCACGCTGCGGGCCGGCGGTACGGTGGTGCTGGCGCCGGCGCCCACCCCGGAGGAGTGCTTCCCGCTCGTCGAGCGTGCCGGGGTGACCGTCACCTCGCTCGTGCCGCCGCTGGTGCCGCTGTGGCTGGACGCCGCCGAGTGGACCGACAGCGACCTGTCCTCCCTCGCGCTCCTCCAGGTCGGCGGCTCCCGGCTCGACCCCGCCACCGCCGAGCGCGTGCCGGACGGGCTCGGGTGCGCCCTCCAGCAGGTGTACGGCATGGCCGAGGGCCTGCTCAACTTCACCCGGCCCGACGACCCGCGGGAGGCGGTGCTGCGCACCCAGGGGCGCCCGCTGTCGCCCGCCGACGAGGTGCGGGTGGTCCGGGAGGACGGCGCGGACGCCGCGCCCGGCGAGGTGGGGGAGCTGTACACCCGGGGCCCGTACACGCTGCGCGGCTACTACCGGGCCGACGAGCTGAACCGGCTGCGGTTCACCGCGGAGGGCTATTACCGCAGCGGTGACCTCGTGCGCCGTACGGCCGCCGGTGACTTCGAGGTGGTGGGCCGGACGAACGACGTGGTCAACCGCGGCGGGGAGAAGGTGCCCTGCCAGGAGGTGGAGGAGCATCTGCTGGCGGATCCGCGGATCGTCTCCGCCGCGGTCGTGGCGCTGCCGCATCCGCTCATGGGTGAGCAGACCTGTGCCTGTGTGGTGGTCGGCGACACCGGGCCTGAGGTGACGCTGCGTCAGGTGCAGGCCGCGCTCCGGGAGCGCGGGGCCGCCGCGTACAAGCTGCCGGACCGTCTCGTCGTCCTGCCGCGGATGCCGCTCACCGGCGTCGGCAAGATCGACAAGAGGGCGCTGCGGGACGGTCTGGCGGGCTGAGGTCCGTACGGCGCGAAGGGCCCGAGGCGTCGGCTCCGGGCCCTTTTCACGGGTATGTACGGGGATGTCGCGTGGGCGTACGGGGACGGGGCGAGGCGTCAGGTCGCCTGGGCCAGCAGCCCCTCGACGACCGCCTCCAGTCCCCGGCGGTGGGTGTCCCGGACGGTCAGCTCGTTCCAGCGGGGGCCCAGCGAGGTGATGAGGGGGAACTCCCCGGGGTCCAGGCCGGTGATCTGGTCGCGGTGCGGCGGCCGGTCCAGGTGCGCCAGGCGGCGCTCGCGGTTGAAGCGGACGGTCAGTTCACCGGCGGTGTAGTACCAGATGACGCGGTAGGCGTAGACGGCGTCCTCGGGGGTCATCCCGCACTCGATGGCGGCGTCCAGGATGTTCTCGACGATCCACATGGCCGAGACGGCGAAGAGGTCGTCGGAGGCGAGGACTTCGACGATCCACGGGCAGTCCACCAGGATGTCGTGCAGGACCTGGGCGGCGGCGAGGAGCCGGGCGCGCGGCTCGGCCGGCAGCTCGGGCCGGGGGAACTTCGCGGCGTGCTCCTCCAGGAGGAGCAGCAGCAGCTCGTCCTTGTCCCGTACGTAGTGGTACAGGGCCATGGGCGTGCTGGACATCTCCTTGGCGAGACGGCGCATGGAGAGGTTCTCCGCGCCCTCCTCGTCCAGGATGCGCTGGGCGGCGGACAGGATCGCTTCGCGCGCCAGCCGGGGCGGGCGGCCGGTCCTGCCGGCACGTCGGGTTCGGTGCTGCATCCGTCCATCTTCCGTCACGTCCGGGTGCGCGCGTACGGGGCTTCGTGCCGCGCACGCGGGGCACCGGGGCGCCCGGCGCACCGGCCGCGCGGTCGTCCCGTCCGGCCCGTTCACTGTCCCGTACCCGTCTGGGCGGATTCTGGACGCCTTCCGGGCCGGTACGGGAGGCGTCGGCGGCCGCGTCAGGAGGGCGCGGGGGTCTGCGGCCCGCCCCGGCCGGCGGTGCGGAAGAACCCGTCGAGCAGCGCTTCGAGGCCGGTCGCGTGCGTGTCGCGTGCGGTGAGCGCGGGCCAGCGGTCGGCGAGGGCGGACAGCCGGGGGTGGGTCGCCGACCGGAGCGCGGCCATGGCGTGCGACCGGTAGGGCGGGTGGTCGAGGTGGGCGAGATGCCGCTCCCGGGTGAGGCGGATCAGCAGTTCGCCGCCGGTGTAGTGGGCGACGGCGCGGTAGAGGGCGACGGCCTCCTCAAGGGTGAAGCCGCAGCCGATCGCCGCCTCCAGGACCGCCTCGGTGACCCACCGGCTGGAGGCGTTCAGCAACTCCTCGGAGGTCAGGATCTCGCCGAGGAACGGGCATTCGGCCAGGACGTCGTAGAGGAGCTGCGCCGCGGCCGTCAGCCGTTCGCGGGGATCGTCGGGCAGTGCGGGCCGTGGCTGGTGCCGGGCCTTGGTCTCCAGCAGCAGCCGCAGCAACTGGTCGCGGTCGCGTACGTGGTGGTAGAGCGCCATGGGCGTGATGGACAGCTCCCGCGCCAGCCGCCGCATCGAGAGGCTGCCGTCGCCCTCGGTGTCCACGATCCGCTGGGCCGCCTCGACGATCGCCGGCTGGGAGAGCCGGGAGGGGCGTCCGACCTTCTTCCGGCCCGTGGTGGCCGGTTGGTCCGACTGCATCGGTCCCCGCCTTCCGTGCGTGTCCTGCGGCCGGGGCGCAGCGCCTGCGACCAGTACCGGGTGACAACCCAGCGGGTCCCGGCTAGAGTTATCTTACGCGTATTGAATACAAGTAAGAAAACTCTGGAGGGGCGGATGTCCGAAACGGCCTTGAACAGGGGACAGGCGTTGGTGGCCGTCGCCCTCGCCCAGTTCATGGTGACCCTCGACATGACGGTCGTGAACGTGGCGTTACCCGACATGGGCGTCGGCCTGGGCTTCGACCCGGCGCAGCTGCCCTGGGTGGTCAACATCTACGCCCTGTTCTTCGGCGGCTTCCTCCTCCTGGGGGGCCGGGCGGCGGACCTGTTCGGTCAGCGGCGCGTCCTGCTGTGGGGGACCTGGTCCTTCGCCGTCGCCTCGCTCGCGGGCGGTCTGGCCCAGGAACCGTGGCACATGATCGCCGCCCGCGCGGTCCAGGGCGTGGGCGCCGCGGTGATGGCACCGGCCGCGCTGGCCGTCCTCACCCTCACCCAGCGCGAGGGTGAGGAGCGCACCCGGGCGCTCGGCGTGTACGCGGCCGTCGCCGCGGTCGGCGGCGGCGCCGGCGTGCTGGTCGGCGGTCTGCTCACCGAGTACGCCGGCTGGCGCTGGGTGATGCTGGTGAACCTGCCGATGGCGCTCGTGGTCGTCCTGCTGGCCCTGCGCAGCGTCCCGGCCGGCACCTTCGGCAACCGCCGGGGCAAGCTCGACGTGCTCGGCGCCATCCTCGCCACCGGCGGCGTCGGCCTGCTGATCCTCGGCATGGTGCGTACCGAGGAGCTGTCGTGGGCGTCGCCCACCACCGTCGTCACGCTGGCGGCCGCCGTCGTCCTGCTCGTCGCCTTCGTGCTGTGGGAGAAGTACGGCCCGATGACCGACCCGCTGATCCGGCTCGGTCTGCTGGCCAAGCGCAACGTCGCCGGTGCCAACCTCTACATGGCCCTGCTGGCGGCCGGACAGCTGGCGGTGTTCTACTTCCTGTCGCTGTATCTCCAGCGCATCCTGAAGCTGGGCCCGGCCGAGGCGGGCGCCGCCTTCCTGCCCCTGTGCGTGACCGCGATGGTCGCGATCCAGGTCACCACCCGCGTCCTGCGCCGGCAACTGGCCGGAATCAAGACCCTGTTGGTGCCGGCCGGTCTGATCGCCGCCGCCGGGTTCGCCTGGAGCGGCATGGCCGACCCCTCGGGCAGCTACCTGGGTGACGTACTGCTGCCGTCCCTGCTGGCCGGTCTCGGGGTGGGCATCGCCTTCGTCCCGCTGACGGCCGCGGCCACCGTCGGGCTGCCCCCGCAGGAGGCCGGTACGGCCTCGGCCTTGCTGAACGCCTCGCGTCAGGTGGGCAGCGCGCTCGGCCTCGCGGTGCTGGTGACCGCGGCGACCACGCGCACCGACAGCCGTCTGGCCGCCGGTGTCTCCCCGGACGAGGCGGCGGTCGACGGGTACTCCCTCGGCTTCGTGCTGGCGGGCTGCTTCCTGGTGCTGGCCGTCCTGGTGGCGCTCTTCGTGCTCCCGCGCCGTCCCCGGCCGGCCGCCGCGCCGGCTGCCGCCCCGGCCGCGGACGCGCAGGGCTCCGGCGTCCGGACTCCGGCCGCGGCCGGTGGCGCCGTCGCCCCGGCTCCGGACGTCGCCGCCGGCGACATCGCCCCGAAGGGGTGACCGGATGTCGGCTCCGGGAAGCGCCCGGCGCACCGGAGCCGATGGACGCGGTGGCGGGGGTTCGAATCCCCCGTGCGGCCTCCGCCACCGCGCGTTCATCCGGCCGGCCCTGAGTTTTCGGCCGTGTGCCGAGTTGGCCGGAAGACTTTTCAGGACGCCGCCGACGGTGCGCAAGAACGGTTGCGTGGTTTCTCGGCCGATTGCTTACGCTAAACGTTTCCGTGCGGCGTGCGCGCCAGGACGGAGAGTGAGGGAAACTTTACTCACGGCAATTCTTTCGAACCCTTCCCCGGTACTTGTTGCTGCCGTCACATTCACTGGGTAGATTGAGCCTCGGTCACTCGGCCTGACAATTCAGGCCGATACGCGCATCTTCAAATCCGAGGTTTGCGATGTTGCCAGAGCGTGCACCACGAGGGATGCCCGACCCCAGGTCAGACGGTCGGTCGTGGCAGGTGTCCGTGTGATGATGGCCCGTTCCTTGAGGGCTTTACCGGAATTGCGTATTCCGGATTACTGATGCCTATTGTCGGCAGCCTTCGGCTGCTTTCTCGCAGGGTGTCGTCTCCCTGTGTCGCCCTCTTTGTGCCGCGCATCAGCCAGTAGGTGGCCTCCGCGTCATTCCTTTGCTGTGCGCGCTTTTCTGCAGGTGTGATCGCGTAGTTCTACGCCTGCTGTCCGCGGTTCGGTGCTGCCGTCCGCGGCATTCTCGGCAGCGTTTCTCCTCGGCTGGCATCCGCTTTTTCGATCAAGCGAGAGCGGCCGAAACTCATGGGTTGCCGTCCTGTGCGGTCGCCCCTGCCTCAGAGGGATGAGGAAAATGATCCATTACCGAACCGCTGTGCGGGAAACCGGCCACGCCCCGCTGGACACCGCCGTGGCCCTGGCGCAATCCGGTCTGTTCGGCACCTACGTGGTCTACGAGAACCCCGGCGGGTGGTGCGTCGCCGGGGGCGCCGTCGCGGAGGTCGTCGTCACCGCCGACAGCGTCCGATGTACGTGGCAGGGCAGCACGACCGAGGAGCCCTGGTACGGCGACCCGCTCGCCAAGGTGCAGCAGTTCCTGGACACGCTGCCGGTCGACGGCTGGGCCGCGTACGGCTGGTGCGCCTTCGAACTCGCCTACGCCGTCTCGGGCATGCCCCTGGCCGGCGGTGTCCTGCTGCACCTCGTGGTGCCCGAGACCGAAGTCGTCCTCGATGGTGGCCGCGCCCTGGTGCGCAGCACCCACAGCGGCACCCTGTCCGCCGTCGAGAACGTCATCGACCGCGTCCAGGCCCCGGCCGGCCCCGCCCCGCGGACCGTCGACGTCGATCTCGACGCGAACGCCGGCGCCTACCGCAGCGCCGTGACCTCCGTCGTGTCCGACATCCGCGCGGGTGCCCTGCACAAGGCGGTGCTCTCCCGTGTGGTCCCCGTCGACGCCGAGCTGGACTTCCCGGCGAGCTACGCGGCCGGCCGGCGGGCCAACACCCCGGCCCGGTCCTTCCTGCTGCGCATGGGGGACCTCCAGTGCCTCGGCTTCAGCCCGGAGACGGTGGTGGAGGTGGACGCCACGGGCCGCGTCGCCAGTCAGCCGCTGGCCGGTACCCGTGCGCTGACCGGGGACGCCGACCCGCCCCCGCCCCCGCAGGGACGAGGTGTCGATCTCCAGCCCACGATGAACACGAAGAGGGCGACACCCACGTCCGCCAGGCCGGTCAGCGGAGCGCGGACGTCGGCGGGGAACAGGGTCCCGGAGACCGCGCCGTCGAACAGGGTGGGCCCGAGCAGGATGCCCGCGAGAATCTCGCCGACCACCGGCGGCTGGCCCACCCGGGCGAGGAGCCAGCCGAGGCCGCGGGCCAGCAGCAGGATCAGCGCGAGGCCCACGAACAGCAGTTGCACCTGATGGCTGGTCACCTTCGGTCTCCCCCACTCGCCGTCGCCCGCGGCCGCTGCTCAGACGCCGGTGGCGCCGGGCGCCGTGGCGTCGGCTATCAGGTCGTCGAGGCTGATCTGGAACAGCGGGTGCCGGCCGCTGAGTCCGGAGATCAGGGTCACGAAGTCCGCCGACGGTTCGTTCTTGCGCTCGGGGTCGACCATCTCCTGGGCGAGGCTGTAGTAGAACTCCTTGTACTTCGACTGGTCGTAGAAGCGCTCCACGAAGGTCCGGATCTCGTCGAAGAAACCGGAGTACGCGGTGGCGTACCGGTCCAGCGCCTTCTCCTCGATCCGCGGGTGCTCCACGATCCGGTCCACGATCTTGGCCAGGGTGCTGCCGGCGAGCGTGGCGAGCGCGACCCCGGTGGAGAACAGCGGGTCCACGAAGGCCGCCGAGTCCCCGACCAGCACCCAGCCGTCGCCGTAGAAGCGGTCGCTGTGGTACGACCAGTCGCGCGCCGTACGGAATCCGGCGGACTGCTGGGCGCCGGCCAGCATCTTCGCCAGTTTCGTGGTGCGCTGCCGCTCGGCGTGGAACAGGTCCTCCAGCGACTGGCCGTTCTCACCGGCGGTGGCCGAGCGCGTCACATAGCCGACGCTGATCGTGCCCTTGTCGATGGGGATGGCCCAGAACCAGCCGCCGTCCAGGCCCTCGATGAGGATGTTGGTGTACTCGTCGCCGGGCAGCCGCTCGCAGTTGTCGAAGTACGTCCACACCGCGACGTTGCGCAGCTCGTCGTGCCACTCCACCTCGGTGAGCCGGCGCCCGAGCACCCGCGCCTGCCCCGAGGCGTCGACGACCAGCTGCGCCCGCACCTCGTGCAGCCCGTCCAGGCCGCGCAGCGCGAAGCGCACCCCGCTGACCCGGCCGTCCACCAGGACGGGCTCCTTGACGGTGGCGTCCTCGATCACGACCGCCCCCAGCTCCCTGGCCCGGTCCAGGATCAGCGAGTCCAGGTCGGCGCGGCGGGTGTGGAAGGCGTACGCGTGCCCACCGCCCTCGATGAACGAGAAATTCCACGGCACCTGTTTGTTTCCCCAGACGAGCGTGCCGCCGTACTTCCGCTCGAATCCCCGTGCGTCCATGCGTTCGGTGATGCCCATTTCCTGCATGGGCCGCATGAAAGCCGGTATGAGGGATTCTCCGACGTGATATCGGGGAAAGCGCTCCCGGTCCAGCACGAGCACCCGTCGGCCACGCTGTGCGAGAAGTCCGGCGGTGGTCGCCCCGGCCGGCCCTCCACCGATGACGATCACGTCGTACTCGTCAGGGACCCCGAAAAGAGCGGACGGCATTCTGGACCTCCCTAGTGACTTTGTGGTCGCGCCCCCGCCGGAATATGGTGACGTCGTGTCCGGCCGGAACGCGCAGCCAGTTTGCAGGAGCCGTTCTGCAAAGGGTCTACATATTGTCTGGACCCTTTCTGGGGTGGGGGAGACGTGGGCGCGGAAACGGCGGGCATCGGCAGACGCGTCGCGGGTGGCGTTGTCCCGATGCCGATGCCGATGCCGATGCCGATGCGCCGATGCCGTTGCGGTGCCCTGTTGCCGGAACCGCGCTGTTGCCCGGGCCCTGTCCGTGATATTCGGTAAGTGACCGGTGTGCCGAACCGCCGGTGGGGCCGGGCGGTCCGGACGGACGAAGGGCATGAGCGCATGGAGCAGCCGTGACCAGGGCCTGGGAGGTGGCCGTCGCCGCGCCGGCCCGGCTCGGCGAAGGGCCCACGTGGGACGCCCGCGCCGGGCGGCTGATCTGGGTGGACATCCTCTCCGCCCGCGTCCACACCTTCGACCCGGCCACCGGGCGCCGTACCGTGCTGGCCACCGAGCAGCACGTCGGCGCGGCCAAACCCCGGGTTGGGGGCGGGCTGGTGGTCAACCTGCGGGACGGCGTGGGCGCGTACGACGCGGCGGGCGCCTTCACCTGGCTGTACCGCGACCCCGTACCGGGGTGCCGGGGCAACGACGCGGCCGTGGCGCCCGACGGCGCGCTGTGGGCGGGCACGATGGCGTACGACGAGGCGCCAGGCCGCGGCACGCTGACCAGGATTGCGCCGGACGGCCACGCCACCCGCGTCCTGTCGGACGTCACGGTGAGCAACGGCACCGGCTGGAGCCCGGACGGCCGCCTGATGTACTACATCGACACCCCGACCCGGCGCGTCGACGTCTTCGACGTCACGGACGACGGGCTGGTGACCGGCCGTCGTCCGTTCGTGGAGATCGAGGACCCGGCGGACCAGGCGGGTTACCCGGACGGGCTGACGGTGGACGCCGACGGCGGTGTGTGGGTGGCGATGTTCAAGGGCGCGCAGGTGCGGCACTACAGCGCCGACGGCGTACTGGAACGGGTCGTGCCGATGCCGGTCGGCCGTCCCACGGCCTGCGCGTTCGGCGGCGCCGCGTGCACCGACCTGTACGTCACCACGGCGCGCGGCGGGCCGGGCCGGTCACCGCTCGGCGGCTCATTGCTGGTGGTGCCGGACGCCGGGCAGGGGCGGCGCAGCCCGAGTTCGCGGGGTGAGGCGGGGGCCCCGGAGGCGTCCGCGCCTGCGGAGAAAAGTGAGGGGCGTACGGGTGGACCGGCCGGGTACACGGACCGCAGTTGATCCTGGACGGTGGCGAACGAGGAGGCCCCTGATGTTGCTGGCTCACCCTGCTGTACTGCGTGACCTGGTCGAGCAGTACGAGACGCTGCGGGTACTGAACGCGGCGGACGGGAGCCCGGAGGTCCGGCAGCGTATGGACGACGTCGCTTACACCCTGTGCGTCTCCACCGGGACCCGCGATGTCGACACGGCCCTGATCGCGGCCCGGCACCGGCTGCCGGGAGCCCGGGTGGAGGACGACTCCGTGCTCTCCGAAGCACCGGTCCCGGGAGGCGCGGTGGCTCCGCTCGCCACCGGCGGCGGGGCCGTACTTCCCGCCGCGTGACCGGCCTACGGGCGCGCAGCGCGGGACCGGCCGCCGGGCCGGAGCGCCCGCCGTGCGCGCCACCATCACCCGACACACCGGGGCCCTGCCGTCGAACGGCAGGGCCCCGGTGTGCCGTCGGCTGTGTGCAACCCTTCGGAGTACGTGTGGGGTGCCGTGCGGCTGCCCTGCCGCCCCACCCACTCGGCCGAGCCGGCCGGCGTCCCGCCCTCCGCCCGGGGCGCGGCGCGGGCGGCCCGAAACGATACTGGGCTCAGCTGCTCAATCCATGATCTCGGGGTCACCCTGGGGAGTCGCCGTAGGGACGACGGCGCAGGGCCCGGTCGGCGAGTCGAAGGGGCGAAGCGATGGACGCACCGGTGCCGGAGTTCACCGAGCGGCCGGAGGACCCGTTCGCGCTGAGCCGGGCCGCTTCGGCGGTGGTCGACGACGAGGGCACCGTCGTGGGCTGGAGCGAGCGCGCCGAGGCCCTGCTCGGCCATCCGGCGCGCGAGGCGCTCGGACAGCGGGCGGACACGTTCCTGCTTCCCGTGGACGGCCGGGCCGCCGCCGCGGAAGCCGTCGCGACGGCCCGGCGCGAGGCGGGCTGGTCCGGCATCCTGCCGGTGCTGCACCGCGGCGGGCAGCGCGTCGAGCTGGGCCTGCGGGTCCGCCCCGTCGTCCGGGACCGCGGACACGAGTGGTTCGTCGTCGCCGCGCCCGCCGCGGAGGTCGTCCAGTGGGAGATCGACCGCTCGGTCCTGGACGGCCTGTTCCGGCGCTCACCGATCGGGCTGGCCGTGCACGCCCCCGACCTGAGCATCCTCCGCATCAACCGGGCCATCGCGGGCATCAGCCGGCGCCCGGCCGTGGCGCACCGGGGGCTGCGCATGGAGGACTTCCTGATCGGCCCGGACGTGGCCACCATCGAGGAGCGGCTGCGCAGGGTGCTGGAGACGGGCGAGCCGCTGATCTTCACCGAGCAGTCGTGCCGTCTGCGGGCCGACCCCGGACACGAACGGGTGGTGTCCGTGTCCGCGTTCCGGATGCGGGACTCCTCCGGCGCGGTGCTCGGCGTCACCCAAATGGTGGAAGACGTCACCGACCGGCACCGGGCTCAGCACCGGCTCGCGGTGCTCAACCGGGCGAGCGCCCGCATCGGGACCACCCTGGACGTGTCCCAGACCGCCAGGGAACTCGCCGAGGTCGCGGTCCCCGACCTCGCCGACGCGGTCTCCGTGGACCTGCTGGAGCCGGTCACCCGGGGCCAGGACCCCACCCGGGGGACGTACGTGCCGGTGCACCGTACGGCCGTACGGTCCGTGGTGCCGGAAGGGCTGGACGTGATGTACCCGGTGGGCGAGGTGTTCCGCTTCGCCCCGGGCACGCCGCAGGCCCGGTGCCTGACCGCGCAGCAGCCGATCCTCGAACCCGAACTGGCCGCCAGCCCCGGCTGGTACATCCAGGACCCCGAACGTTCGGAGCGGGCCCTGAGCCTGGGCGCCCACTCGCTGATCGTGGTGCCGCTGGCCGCCCGCGGCCTGGTGCTGGGCCTGGTGAGCCTGTGGCGGGCGGAACGGCCGCAGGCGTTCGAGCAGGACGACCTCGTCCTGGCCCAGGAATTCGTCTCCCGCGCCGCCATCTGCATCGACAACGCCCGCCGCTACACCCAGGAGCACTACGGGGCGCTGACCCTCCAGCGCAGCCTGCTGCCGCGTGAACTGCCCGAGCAACTGGCCGTCGAGGTCGCCCACCGCTACCTGCCCGCCGACCCGGCGGCGGGTGTCGGCGGCGACTGGTTCGACGTCATCCCGGTCTCCAGCGCCCGGGTCGCCCTGGTCGTCGGCGACGTCGTCGGGCACGGGCTGCACGCAGCGGCCACGATGGGCCGGCTCCGTACGGCGGTGCACACCCTGGCCAACCTCGACCTCGCGCCCGACGAAGTGCTCTCCCACCTGGACGACCTCGTCAACCGGCTGGCCGAGGAGCAGGAGTCGGCCGACGGCGGGCCGCAGAGCCCACAGGTCATCGGTGCGACCTGCCTGTACGCGGTGTACGACCCGGTCTCCCGCCGCTGCAACATCGCCCGCGCGGGCCACCTGCCGCCCGCCGTGGTCGCTCCCGACGGCCGGATGACCCTGCCCGACCTGCCCGCGGGGCCGCCACTCGGGCTGGGCGGCCTGCCGTTCGAGTCCGTCGAGCTCGAACTCGCCGAGGGCAGCCTGCTGGCCCTCTACACCGACGGGCTGCTGGAGGTGCGCGGGCGGGACCTTGACGAGGGGCTGACACTGCTCCGCGAAGCGCTGGAGCGGCCTGCGCGCGGCCTGGAGGACTGCTGCAAGGCGGCGGTTGACGCGCTGCTGCCCGAACACCCCCGGGACGACGTCGCACTGCTCATCGCCCGTACGCGTGCGCTGCCTCCGGAGAGCGTCGCCTCGTGGGAACTGCCCGCCGAGCCGACCGCCGCGGCGGAGGCACGTGAGCTGACGGCCGCCAAGCTGACCGAATGGGGCCTGGAGGAACTGGCGTTCACCGCCGAGCTGGTGGTGAGCGAACTGGTCACCAACGCCTACCGGTACGGCGGTACGCCGATCACCCTGCGGCTCATCCGCGACCGCTCGCTGATCTGCGAAGTCTCCGACCCCAGCAGCACCGCCCCGCACCTCCGGCGCGCGCACAGCACGGACGAGGGCGGACGCGGCCTCCTCCTGGTCGCCCAGCTCACGGACCGCTGGGGCGCCCGGCACACCCGTGAGGGGAAGACCGTGTGGACCGAACTGCCGCTGCCGTCGCCCGAGGATGACTGAAATACGTCTGTTCTAACGGGCGGGCGGAGGGAAGTGTCGTTCTTGTACTTGCCGTAATGGAAAGTACTTGGTCGTGCGGTAAGTGAGCGGGTGGGCGCGGGCGGCGAGCCTGGGCCCGTAGCGCGTGACGGAGACGGGGGAAGCGTGCACGGAGTCGGTGACAGCATGGGGGCCTTGGACCGGGCCGCCGCGATGGAGAGAGCCGCGCGGGCACGAAGCGGCTGGTACGCGCGCTATCTGTGGATCTTCGCCGCGGCACAGGCGGTGCTCGTCCCGATGGCGCTGCTGTGGCACGGGCCTGTCGCCGCGCTGGCCTTCACGCTGGCCATGACCATCCTGGTCGCCGGGCTTTCGCTGTACGCCGCCCGGCAGCGGATCGTGCGCCGCGGGTTCGGGGTCCGGCACGGTGTGCTGATCGGCCTGTGGGCCGCGGTCTACTCCGCTTCGCTCCTGTTCGGTCTACTGGTGTTCGTGGACAGTCGTACGTTCGCGGCCGTGGCGGCGTCGGCGTGTGCCCTGCCGCTCGTCGCAGGCGCCGTCCTCGAAAAGCGACGGGCGTCGTGACGGAGGGGAACGCCCAGGCCGGCCCGGGCGGCAGCCACCCACGGCACGCCCTCGTACCGCTGCTCAACTCTCCCGTACGACTGTCCGTGGTGGCGGCCCTGTCGCCGGTGGACCGGGCCGGGTTCGCCGTGGTGCGGGATCTGGTCGAGGTCACCGACTCCGCCCTCTCCAAGCAGGTCGCGGCGCTGGAGGCGGCGGGCTGGGTGGCCGTGTCCAAGGACCGGATCGGCCGCCGCCCCCTGACCTGGCTGGCGCTGACCGCCGAGGGACGCGCCGTGTACCGGCGGCACCTGGCGGCGCTGCGGGCGATCGCCGAGGGCGACGGAGCGGGACTCGATCCGGGCCCGGCCGGAGCCGCCCCGGGCGGTGACACCGGGCTCGACGGCGTTGTCAGTGCCTCGTGTCACGATGACGGACATGAGCACACCTGAACGCATGTTCCCGCCCATGGCCGCCGACGAGCGGACCACCTTGGAAGCCTGGCTCGACTTCTACCGCGCCACCCTCGCCCAGAAGTGCGACGGCCTGACGGAGGAGCAGCTCCGTACGGCGTCGGCGGAGCCCTCCTCGCTCACCCTGCTCGGTCTCGTCCAGCACCTGACAGAGGTCGAGCGGACCTGGTTCCGCAGGGTGCTGACCGGAGAGGACGTCCCGACGGTCGTCAGCGCCGACGCCGACGTCCAGCCCGCCGACCGCGGGTTCGGGCTCGGCGACGACGCCACCTACGCGAAGTCCCGCGCCCTCTGGCAGGCCGAGACGGAGCACGCCCGGAAGAACTGCGCCGCCCACGCGCTGGACGACACCGGCCTGTGGCGGGACAACGAGGTCAGCCTCCGCTGGATCTACTCCCACATGATCGCCGAGTACGCCCGCCACTGCGGTCCCGCCGATCTCATACGGGAGCGCATCGACGGGAGTACGGGCGTCTGACCGCTACGGGGCACCGGGACACCGGGGCATCGGAGCGCCGGGACGCCGGAGCGCCGGGACCTGAGGCTTCTGGGGTGGGGGTGAGGGCAGGGACGGGCGGTGAGGCGGGTTTACGTATACCGCGCGGCGGCCGGGACTCAGCAGACTGGCGCGCAGGCACGTGACACCGCGCCACCGGTGCGGTGCGACGGCAGCGGCACCGCACGCCGGCGCGGCCGCCCACCGCACCCCAGGTCACACCGAGCGGAGGGTACCGTGGCGGACGACTCGACGGCACAGGACCGGCAGCTGCTGCACGACTACTCCCGGGAGACCCGCGACCCGTACGTCCAGCGGCTGCTCGGGGAACTGCTCGGCCACGTCAACCGGGCGGAGTTCGAGCGGACGTCGGGCGCGGGCGGCGGCAACACCCGCGACCTCGGCCAGGGGCGGTACACCATCTCGTACGCCCACGCACCGGGCATGTCGCGCAGCGACCACCTGGCGGTGATGGTCCACGAACTGACCCATGTCGCGGTCAACCAGGCGTACGACTCCCGGATGCTGAACTTCCGGGTGCCGAGGCTCTCCGCGGCGGAGGAGGCCCGGGTGCGGAACGAGACACCCGGCCGCGAGGAGGACCACCAGAACGCCCGCCTGGGGCGGGTGGAGGCGCGGCGCCGCGGCGCCTTCGTGGACCTGGTGGTCGGCAATGTGCAGCGGCTGCTGGACGAACTGCCCACGTCCCGGCTGACGCCCGAGCGGCAGCAGGCGATACGGACCAAGCTCACCGACCACATGCGGGCCCGCCCGTACCACGAGTACGACGGCGTCCTCTCGCACATCCTGACGTGGACCGACCTGGACGGGGCCGACCGTTCCTCGGCCTTCTACCGGAGCCTGACCGCGATGGTGGCCCAGGCAGCCGACTGGCGGGCCGCCGGCGACATCACCCCGCCCCGGCGCCGACGCGGCCTCATCCGCCGGATGGGCAGTGCGCTGGGCCGGTCGCTGCACATCTCCGGCGCTAGGTTCGCCGGATCCTGCCGCCGCCGAACTCCCGGCGTCCGTCCGGCTCCGTCCGGCCACTGCCGGCCATCGGCTCGCCCGGGTAAAGCCTTGCCCACGTTCTCGTAAGGGACGAGCCGTCCGACGCGCCCTCCCCTCCTGCCACCATCCGCCGAACCCGCAGCTCAGGGCCGCCGACCGCCTCTCAAACCTGCCCTTGGAGCGGAGCGTTGGGCGGTTGCGTCCGTGTCACGGCCAGGTTGACGGTGCGGCACCGCGAGGAACACCCTCGTTATATAGGTGCTCGATACAACTGAACCTGGGGAGTGCCGGGCCGCCGGGCAGCGCCATGCCCGCGAACGGCACACGCGCCGCCGCCGGAAGGACCACCGCTGCACGGACTGCCGCTGCACGGAACGCCGTTGAACAGGCCGTCACCGTACGGGCGATACGGGCGTCACCGTGCAGGCCGTCGCCGGACGGAACCTCACCGGACGGGCCGTCGCCGGACGCCCCCGCCTCCCCGGGCCGGACACAGGAGGACATGGCATGTGTGGCATCACCGGCTGGATTTCCTTCGATCGTGACCTGCGCTCCGAGCAGGAGACCGTCGACGCGATGACGGAGACGATGTCCTGCCGCGGGCCCGACGACCGCGGCACGTGGGTGCAGGGGCCGGCCGCCCTCGGACACCGCCGCCTCGCGATCATCGACCTGCCGGGCGGCCGCCAGCCGATGACCGCGCAGCAGGCGGACGGCAGCCCGGTGGTCATCGTCTACTCGGGCGAGGCGTACAACTTCCGCGAGCTGCGCGGGGAACTCGTCTCCCGGGGGCACCGGTTCACCACCGAATCCGACACCGAGGTCGTGCTGCGCGGCTACCTCGAATGGGGCGAGGCGGTCGCCGAGCGGCTCAACGGCATGTACGCGTTCGCCGTCTGGGACGAGCGGCGGCAACGGCTCGTCATGGTCCGCGACCGCATGGGCATCAAGCCGTTCTACTACTACGAGACCTCGGACGGCGTGCTGTTCGGGTCCGAGCCCAAGGCGATCCTCGCCAACCCGCTCGCCGAGCGCCGCGTCGGCCTCGACGGCGTCCGCGAACTGTTCGCCTTCGTCAAGACGCCCGGCCACGCCGTGTGGGACGGCATGCACGAGGTCGAGCCCGGCACGGTCGTCACCGTCGACCGCGGCGGCCTGCGCCGCCACGTGTACTGGTCGCTGGAGACCCGCGCCCACGAGGACGACCGCGACACCTCCGTGGCCCACGTCCGTACGCTGCTCGACGACATCGTCCGCCGCCAGCTCGTCTCCGACGTCCCGCGCTGCACCCTGCTCTCCGGCGGCCTCGACTCCTCCGCCATGACCGCGCTCGCGGCCCGGCAGCTGGGCGAGACGGGGGAGACCGTACGCAGCTTCGCCGTCGACTTCGTCGGCCAGACCGAACACTTCGTGGCCGACGACCTGCGCGCCACCCCGGACACGCCGTACGTCCACGACGTCGCCCGCCTCTCCGGCACCGACCACCAGGACATCGTCCTGGACTCGGACGCGCTGGCCGACCCCGAGGTGCGCGCGAAGGTCATACGGGCGCGCGACATCCCCATGGGCTTCGGCGACATGGACGCCTCGCTCTACCTCCTCTTCAAGGCGATCCGGCAGCACTCCACCGTCGCCCTCTCCGGAGAGTCCGCCGACGAGGTGTTCGGCGGCTACAAGCAGTTCTTCGACGAGGAGGCGCGCCAGGCCGACACCTTCCCCTGGCTGGTGCGCGTCGCCGAGCACTTCGGCGACGACGGCGACATCCTCGTCCCCGCGCTCGCCGACTCCCTCGACCTGCCCGCGTACGTACGGGACGGCTACCGGACCGCGATCAAGGACGTGCGGCGGCTCGACGGGGAGAGCGACTTCGAGTACCGGATGCGCAAGATCAGCTACCTGCACCTGACCCGCTTCGTGCGCATCCTGCTCGACCGCAAGGACCGCGCGAGCATGGCCGTGGGCCTGGAGGTGCGGGTGCCGTTCTGCGACCACCGGCTGGTCGAGTACGTCTACAACGCGCCGTGGGCGCTGAAGTCCTTCGACGGACGCGAGAAGAGCCTGCTGCGCGAGGCCACCGCCGACGTCCTGCCGAAGTCGGTCTACGACCGGGTCAAGAGCCCCTACCCGTCGACGCAGGACCCCAAGTACGCGGTCGCGCTCCAGCAGCACGCCAAGGAACTGCTGGCGCGCTCCTCGCACCCGGTCTTCGAGATCGTCGACCGCAGCTGGCTCAAGCGCGCCGCCGAACACGCCGCACCGCAGAGCACCCAGGCGTCCCGGAAGGGCCTCGAAAAGACCCTCGACCTGGCCCAGTGGTTGGACATCTACCAGCCCCGGCTTACCCTTTCCTGACCCGGACCGGGCGCGCGATGGGCTGAGCGATGACAATCGATGACGATGCGGCACTCCAGCTGGTGATCTCCCTGAACCGGCTGACCCGCAGCCTGCGCAGGGCCGCAGCCGCGGGCGCCATCCAGCCGACCCAGCTCGCCGTCCTCGCCATGCTGACCCAGCTTGGCCCCTCCCGGATCGGCGAGATCGCGGCCTGGGTCCCCTGCTCCCAGCCGACCGCCACCGCGGCCGTGCTGGGACTGGAGGCCGAGGGCCTGATCCGCCGCGAACCGGACCCCACGGACGGCCGGGCCAGCCGCGTCCTGGCCACCGGCCGCGGCACGGCCGCACTCGCCGAGGTCGCGCGCGGCGAGGCCGAGGTGCTGGCCAAGCGCCTCGCCTCGCTGCGGCCCGACGAGGTCCGCCGGCTCGCCGGGATCGAGCCGCTGCTGCGGCGCCTGGCCGAGGCGGCGGACTGACCGGCCGGCGGGCGGGCGGACCGGGTGACAGGCCCGGCCGCCGGGGCGCGCTTTCGGCGGCGCCCGTAGGGCCGGTCGGAGTAGGAAGGATGACCTGCCGTGCGGACCGTCGTTCTCAGGCCATGACCACTCATAGGACAGTCACAACCCTTGCGGCCACGGCTGCGGCAGCAGCGGCATCGCTCGCCGGCGCGGCCCCCGCATCGGCCGGCGGCCTCGTCGTCATCGGGTCTCCGTCCCACGACAACACCTGTAGGAACGGGGCGGGCGCGGTTACGCGCGGGGCCGCCACGTACGGCACCGGGAGCGCGGCCGGCCTGCTCGGGCAGATTCCTTTCGGCAGCCCGCTCAACCACTGTGGCGGTGCCGACCTGCCCGGCAACAAGCAGGGCAACGAAGCGCCGGACGACGACCCAGGGCTTGAGCACGTGTCGAATCAGCCCCCTCCGAAACCAGGTACCCCGGCGCGGGCCAGACGGACGTCCTCAAGCTGTTCAGGTAGCCACGCCGTCTGTTCAGGTAGCCACGCCGACTGTCCGGGCAGCCGCTGCCTGCTGTCCGGCCGTCCACCGCCGAACCGGCCGGGGCGCCCCCGTGGCCCGCCCCCGCCCGCACCCTTCCGTATCGGTGGAACACGTTCTACTGTGCCCACGACCCGATACCCGACGGCCCGTCAGAAACCCACGATTCCGCGCGCCGTGCCGCGCCCGCGTGCGCCGGAGTGCGGACGTTTCACCGTGCGATCCGGGCCGGTCAGACCAGGAGGGGCCGTGCACCTCGAATACACCCCGGAGCAGCAGCGGCTGCGGTCCGAACTGCGGGAGTACTTCGCCGCCTTGACCCCTGACGACGCGTCCGCACGGTTCCACGGCGCCGGGACCGGGGCGCGGGACGCCGCCGGCCCCGGCCCGCAGAAGCGGTTCTACCGTGAGACGATCCGGCGGCTCGGTACGGACGGGTGGCTCGGGGTCGGCTGGCCCGAGGAGTACGGCGGCCGGGGCCTGACGCCGATGGAGCAGTTCATCTTCTTCGACGAGGCCGCGCAGGCGGGTGTGCCGCTGCCGCTGATGGCGCTGAACACCGTCGGCCCGACGATCATGCGGTACGGCACCGACGAGCAGAAGGCGTACTTCCTGCCCAGGATCCTGGCCGGGGAGATCGACTTCGCGATCGGCTACAGCGAACCCGACGCCGGTACGGACCTCGCGTCACTGAAGACCCGGGCCGTGCGCGACGGCGACGCCTACCTCGTCAACGGACAGAAGATCTGGACCACCAACGGCGACACGGCCGACTGGGTCTGGCTCGCCGTGCGCACCGCGCCCGCCGAGGACGGCGTGCCGCCCCACAAGGGCATCAGCCTGCTCCTCGTACCCACCTCCGACCCCGGCTACTCCTGCACCCGCATCAACACCCTCGCCTCGCACGACACCACCGCCAGCTACTACGAGAACATCCGCGTCCCCCTCACCCGCCGCGTCGGCGAGGAGAACCAGGGCTGGCGCATCATCACCAACCAGCTCAACCACGAACGCGTCACCCTGGCCGCCCACGGCACGATGGCCGTCCGCGCTCTGCACGACGTACAGCGCTGGGCCGCCGAGACCAAGCTGGCCGATGGACGGCGCGTCATCGACCTCGGGTGGGTACGCGGCCGCCTGGCCCGTACACACACCAAGCTCGACGCCATGAAGCTGCTCAACTGGCAGATGGTGGACGCCCTCCAGCACGGCACACTCACCCCGCAGGACGCCTCCGCGGTCAAGGTCCACGGCTCGGAGGCACGCCGCGACGCGTACGCCTGGCTGATGGAGGTCGTGGGCGCGGCGGGCCCCCTGAAGGACGGCTCGGCCGGCGCCGTCCTGCACGGCGAACTGGAACGCGGCTACCGCTCCGCGGTCATCTTCACCTTCGGCGGCGGCAACAACGAGATCCAGCGCGAGATCATCGCGTGGATCGGACTGGGGATGCCGCGGGTACGGCGGTAGCGCGGGCCCGGCCCGCCCCCACGGTGCCTCCTCAGCGCCCTACACCCCACGCCCCCGTCCCGCCATACTGAACGGGCGGGGCACCGAGGGGGATCGCGGCGGACGCGGTGGGGACGGGGGCGCGGGCGGGCGATGGTGGAGAGCAGGCTGGTCCAGAGGCGTTACCGGTTGCTCGACCTGATCGGGCGCGGCGGGATGGGGGAGGTGTGGCGGGCGCGGGACGAGTCGCTGGGGCGGCAGGTCGCGGTCAAGTGCCTCAAGCCGCTCGGGCCGCAGCACGATCCGTCGTTCCTGCGGGTGCTGCGGGAGCGCTTCCGGCGGGAGGCGCGGGTGGCGGCGGCCCTCCAGCACCGCGGGATCACGGTCGTGCACGACTTCGGTGAGGACGACGGGATCCTGTTCCTCGTGATGGAGCTGCTCGACGGGCGGAACCTGAGCCAGTTGCTGGAGGACAACCGGCACGATCCGCTGCCCGTACCGGATTTCGCCGACATCGCCGAGCAGGTCGCGGCGGCCCTCGCGTACACCCACGAGCAGTCGATCGTGCACCGTGACCTCAAGCCCGCGAACATCGTGCGGATCGCCGACGGGACGGTGAAGATCTGCGACTTCGGCATCGCCCGGCTGGGGCACGACATCGGGTTCACCGCCCGGCTGACCGGTACCGGCATCGCGATGGGCACGCCGCACTACATGTCGCCGGAGCAGATCGGTGCCGGGACGGTCGATCATCGCAGTGACCTGTATTCGCTGGGGTGTGTGCTGTACGAGCTGGCTACGGGGGCGCCGCCGTTCGATCTCGACGACGCCTGGGCGGTGCTCGTCGGGCACCGTGACACGCCGCCGGAGCCGCCGCGCGGGCACCGCCCCGACCTGCCGGAGGCGTACGAGCGGATCGTGCTGGACCTGCTGGCGAAGGATCCGGAGGACCGGCCCCGGGACGCTTCGGAGCTGGTGAAGCGGCTCGTCTCGGCCCGCAGGCCGCCGGAGTACCCCACGGTGGGGGCGACGCTCCCGGCGTGGCCGGACGGGCGCACGCCGACGCGCGCCGCGTACCGCCTGCCGTCCTGGACGCAGGGCATGCGGGGCGGGTCCCAGGCCGGTCCCCGCGCGCCGCGGGCGTCCGGTGCCGAGGGCGCCGCGGGGCTCACCGGCTCGTGGACGAGCGGCCTGCCGCCGCTCAGCCGCGACACCCCGGCGCCGTACGTCCCCGAGCGCCCCGCGCCCTCGCCCGCGCACCTCGCCGCGCTGGCCGCCCGCCACAACGCCGGGCTCAGCCTCGGGCGGCTCGGCCGGTGGGCGGAGGCGGGGAGGTGCACCGCTCGGTCGCCGCCGAACGGGAGCACGCGCTCGGACCCGACCACCCCGACACCCTCGCCAGCCGGTTCGAGGTGGCCTTCACCCTCGCCCGGTCGGGCCGGCCCGCCGACGCGCTGCGCGAGTACGAGCGGGTGGCCGCCGGGCGCGAACGGAGTCTGGGCCCCGACCACGTGGACACCCTGGCCGCCCGCCAGGAGACCGCGTACGCGCTGGGCCGGCTCGGGCGGCACTTCGAGGCCCACCAGGTGTACGTGTCCGTCCTCGCGGCCCGGGAGCGCACGATGGGCCCCGAGCACCCGGACGCGCTGCGCTGCCGGCACAACCTCGCCTTCAACCTCAGCCGTCTCGGCCGGCTGGAGGACGCGTACCGGATGGCGCGCGACGTGGCGTCGGCCCGCGCCCGGGTGCTGGGGGCGCAGCACCCGGACACGCTCGTGACGCGGTACGAGGTGGCGTACCTGCTCGGCCAGTTGGGGCGCTGGGCGGAGGCGTTGCGGACGTACCGGGAGGTGGCCGCCGACCGGGCCCAGGCGCTGGGGCCCGGCCATCCGGACACGCTCGCCGCCCGCTACGAGGTCGGCATAAGCCTGGGCCGCCTCGGACGCAGCGCCGAGGCGCTGGAGCTGTACCGGGACCTCGTCGTCGCCCGTACGGCCGCGCAGGGCCCGGCCGACCCCGAGACGCTGCGCGCCCGGCACGGCCTCGGCGTCAACCTCGGCCGCCTCGGCCGCTGGGAGGAGGCGCTGACCGAGGCCCGGTCGGTGGCCGCGCTCCGCGAGCAGGTGCTGGGCGCCGACCACCCCGACACCCTGGTCAGCCGCCGGGAGATCGCCATCGCCCTGGGGTGGCTGGGCCGCTGGCCCGACGCGCTGGCCGTCTACCGGCAGGTCGCGGCGGCCCGCGAACGGGTGCTGGGCGCCGACCACCCGGACACCCTCGCGAGCCGCGGCGACGAGGCCCAGTGCCTGGAGCAGCTGGGGCGCTCCGCCGAGGCGGTGGCACTGTACCGCCGGGTCGCCGCGTTGCGGCAGCGGCGCACGCCGGGCCGGGGGTGAAGGAGGGCTGCGCCTTCGGTCCCGGCCCGGTGGCCCGCCGGTGCCCTGGGACACCGGCGCCCCGGCGGCCGTTCGGCGCCCTGAGGCACCGGCCCGGCGGCCGCTCAGCGCACGGGGCGCACCCGGTAGAGCACCGTCGCGTGCGCCGGTACCCGTACGGAGATCTTCCCGGCGGTGCGGGAGGTGCGCCGGGTGACCAGGTCGCGCAGCTCGTACTGGCCCGTCGCCGCCCTCGGCAGACCGGCCGTCTTCGCCGTGGTGGACAGCGTCCGCGGCGCGTCGCCCGAGTTGAAGAGCGCGACCGCCCGGTCACCGTTCCGCAGCGGCTTGGACAGCACGTCGTACCCCGGCCCCTGCTGGACGACGCGCCCCTGGACGCCCTTCGGGTCCTGGTCCACGGCGATGACGTCCCGGTTGCCGAGGACCCGCAGCGCGGCCGGTGAGATCTTCGTCAGGTCCGTGCTGGAGATCAGCGGTGCGGCCATCATCGCCCACAGCGCCATCTGGCTCTGGATCTGCCGGGTGGACAGCCCGGAGTCGCCGGCCAGCAGGAAGTCTGGGTCGTTCCAGCGGCCCGGCCGCTGGAACGGCGCCAGCTTGGCGTTGTACGCGTAGTTGTACTTGATCGACGACCACTTCCTGGCGCCGCCGTGCTTCTCCACCGCGATGTCGCGGCCCTCCCGCCACAAGTTGCCGACCTGCGACGACCAGCGGATGACGTGGTGCCAGACCCGGTCGCCGTCGTACTGGAAGTAGGCGGGCGCCGACACCGAGAAGACGATGTCGCGGCCGGTCTTGCGCAGGGCCCGGCTGACCGCCCGGTAGGCGTCCTGGTAGGTCCGCTCCTTCGTCTTGCCGGGGGCGGTGGGCAGGTTGCACCCGTCCATCTTCAGGTAGTCGACCTTCCACTTCGCGAAGAGGTCGGCGTCCTGCTGGTAGTGGCCGAGGCTGCCCGGGTACTTCTCGCAGGTCAGCTTGCCGACGTCCTCGTAGATGCCGAACTTCAGCCCCATCCGGTGCAGTTCACGCCCCACGTACGCCATGCCGCGCGGGAAGCGGGCCGGGTCCGGGACGAGGTTGCCCTTGGCGTCGCGCTGCTTGAGCATCCAGCAGTCGTCGACGGTGACCGTGTCGTAGCCCTTGGCCGCGAGGCCGGTCTTCACCAGGGCCCGTGCGTTGCCGAGGATCACCTTCTCGTCGATGTCGCACATGTAGTACGACCAGTTGTTCCAGCCCATCGGGGGTCTCGGGGTGAGGTTCGGGTAGTCCGCCGCGGCCCGCGCGCCGCCCGGGCGCCCGGCCGGGCCGGGAGCGGCGGGGAGGCCGCCGCCGGGAGGGCGGCGGCCGCGGACAGGACACCCGCCGCGCACAGGGCGGCGGCGCTCAGGCGGGTCGGGGTGCGCCTCGGGGGACGCGTTGCCGACGAAACGTGCACAGGTCACCTCACGGGGGGACGGAGCAGGCCGATACAACGCATCGTCGGACGTTAGGAACGTAGGAGGAGGACGGGCAAGGCGCCGCGCTGCGGGGCTCGCGGAATTCAGCCGTCCGTACCTGGCGGCGCCGATCACCGCGTGCTACCAAGAGACATGCCGCAACGGACTTCGTACGACGTGGCCATCGTCGGAGGCGGGCACAACGGCCTGGTCGCCGCCGCCTACCTCGCCCGCGCCGGGCGCCGCGTGCTGGTCCTGGAGCGCCTCGGTCACACCGGCGGCGCCGCGGTCTCCGAGCGCGCCTTCCGCGGCGTGGACGCGCGGCTGTCCCGCTACTCCTACCTCGTCAGCCTGCTGCCGACGAAGATCGTGGACGATCTGGGGCTGCGCTTCGCGGTCCGCCGGCGCTCGGTCTCCTCCTACACGCCCGCGGTCCGCGGCGGCCGCCCCACCGGCCTGTACGTGAGCACCGACGAGGCCGCCACCCGCGCCTCGTTCGCCCGGATCACCGGCTCGGACCGGGAGTACGCGGCCTGGCGGCGGTTCTACGGCATGACCCGGCGGGTCGCGGAACGGGTCTTCCCCACCCTCACCGAACCGCTGCCGACCCGCGCCACGCTGCGCGCCCGGGTCGGCGACGACGCGGCCTGGGAGGCCCTGTTCGAACGGCCGCTCGGCGAGACGGTCGAGTTGGTGTTCGACGACGACCTGATACGGGGCGTGGTGCTCACGGACGGGCTGATCGGCACCTTCGCGCACGCCCACGACCCGGGGCTGGCACCGAACCGCTGCTTCCTCTACCACGTCATCGGCGGCGGCACCGGCGACTGGGACGTGCCGATCGGCGGTATGGGCGCCCTGACCGACGCGCTCGCCGACGCCGCCCGCGAGGCCGGCGCGGAGATCGTCACCGACTGCCCGGTGACCGGCATCGCCACCGACGGCCGCACGGCCGAGGTGACCAGCGAACAGGGCACGGTCGGCGCGCGGCACGTCCTGGTCAACGCCGCCCCGCAGGTCCTCGCCGGGCTCCTCGGCGAACCGTCCCCGGGGTCCGCCGAGGGCGCCCAGCTCAAGGTCAACATGCTGCTCACCCGGCTGCCCCGGCTGCGGGACACCGGCGTCGACCCGCGGCTGGCCTTCTCCGGGACCTTCCACGTCGCCGAGGGCTACCAGCAGTTGGAGACCGCCTACCGGCAGGCGGCCGCCGGTGGACTCCCCGCCGCGCCGCCCTCGGAGATCTACTGCCACTCCCTGACGGACCCCTCCATCCTCGGCTCCGACCTGGTACGCCAGGGCTACCAGACGCTGACCCTCTTCGGTCTGCACACCCCGGCCCGGCTCTTCGCCGACGACCACGACGCCACCCGGGAGCGCCTGCTCGCGGCGACCCTCGCCCAGCTCGACGCCGTACTGGCCGAACCGCTCACCGACTGCCTGGCCACCGACGCGGACGGCCGCCCGTGCGTCGAGGCCCGCAGCCCGCTCGACCTGGAACGCGACCTCGGGCTGCCGGGCGGCAACATCTTCCATCGCGAGCTGGCCTTTCCGTACCGGGCGGAGGGCGGTGCGGGGGGTGCTGCGGAGAACGGCACGGCGAACGGTGCGGACGACGCGGCTGCCCGGTGGGGGTGCGGACCGCGCACGCCAACGTGCTGCTGTGCGGGGCGGGGGCGATCCGGGGCGGCGGGGTGAGCGGCATTCCGGGCCACAACGCCGCCATGGCCGTTCTGGGGCGGCGGTGACGCTCGGGGCGCTCACGCGGCGCCCGCGGTCCCACGGCCGGTGAGCCCTGCCGCCCGTACCGCCCCCGCGGCGGCCCGTAGAGCGCTGTTGATCGCGATCTCGCCGCGCATCCCGGGCGCCGCGACCATGTCCCCGGCCAGGAAGACCCCGTCCCCGCGGTCGATCGCCGGACGGTCCCGCCAGGTCAGCCCCGGCAGGTCGAGGGCGCCGGTGCGGCCGCGCGCGGTGCCCTGGCGGCGCCACACCGCGCGGTCGCGCCATCCGGGTACGGTCAGCCAGGCGAAACGTTCCAGCCGCTGCCGGGCCCCGGCTGGGCTCTCCCCGCCGCGTACGGGCATGTCCAGTTGGAACAGCGACGTGCCGGGCGGCGCGGTGCTCGGGTCCTGCATCGAGTAGCTCTCGTGGAAACCGCCCGCGTCGAGGTCGAAGGCGAGGAACCGATCCCGCTCCCCGCGGGGAACCGCGAGGTCCAGCAACACGCAGTGGCCGCTCTCCCAGCGCAGCGAAGCGTCGCCCAGCAGGGCGCGGGCGGAGGACAGCTCCGTGGCGACGACGGTGGGACGGTCCGGGAGCGCGGTGACCCGGGAGCCCAGCTCGACGCGTACGCCGAGCAGCCGGGCGCGGGCCGCCAGCCGGTCCACGACCGCCTGCCAGCCGCCCGCCACCCACCGCACGGTCGGCACACCGGGCGCGAACACCCGGCGGAGCAGCCCCCACACGAATGCGGCCGAGAGCCGCCCGGTGTCCGCGTCGTACGTCACGGCGGCGATCGCGTTGGCCGCTGCGCGCGCCGCCTCCTCGCCGAAGTGCCGGGACGCCCAGCCGCTGAAGTCCTCGTCGACGGGGGCGGTACGGGACCGGCCCACCGAGATCATCCGCAGGAACCCGGCCGGCGGCCGGAGGGTGCGCCGCCCGTCCCGTACGAAGGAGACCCGCAGCAGATCGCGCGCGGGCGGCCGGACCGGCCGGCCCGTCAGGCCGCGCTCCGCGAGCCAGGTCCAGTGCGGACCGTCGCAGTAGAAGACGTGCGGCCCCTCGTGGGCGACGTAGGGGGCGGGCGTGGCGCGCCCGCGCCCGCCCAGTGAGGCGTGCGCCTCGTGGAGCGTCACGGCCGCTCCGGCCTCCGCGCAGGCGATGGCGGCCACCAGCCCCGCCGTACCGCCGCCGATGACGGTGATGTCCGTCCGCAAGATGTGCCTCCCGGGTCCGCTGGGCGGATGCCCGCCCCGCTGTGCAGATGTCCGTCCTCCTGGACGGATCGCGCCCCGGAGGATGTGACACGGGAGCCGCCCCGGCCTTACGGGGGCCGCCCCGCTCTTACGGGAGCCGCCCCGGCCTTACGGGGGCCGCCCCGCTCTTACGGGGGCCGCCCCGCTCTTACGGGAGCCACCCCGCCCCTACGGGCCCCACCCCGCCCTTTCCTGACGAGGCATCAGGAACCCTCTTCCCTCGGAAGCGTCCCTGCGGCATCCTGCGGCCATGCAGACGGAGCTGAGCAACCGCCTGGGAGTCGAGCACGCCGTCTTCGGGTTCACCCCGTTCCCGGCGGTGGCCGCCGCGATCACCCGTGCCGGGGGCTTCGGCGTGCTCGGCGCGGTCCGCTACACGGACGCCGGCGAACTGGCCCGCGACCTGGACTGGATCGAGCGGCACACCGACGGCGGACCGTACGGCCTCGACGTCGTGATGCCCGCGAAAAAGGTGGAGGGCGTCACGGAGGCGGACATCGAGGAGATGATCCCGCCCGAGCACCGCCGCTTCGTCGCGCGGACCCTGGCCGCGCACCAGGTGCCCGAACTGCCCCCGGGCGAGGCGTCCGGCTGGCGCATCACCGGCTGGCTGGAAGAGGTGGCCCGCTCCCAGCTCGACGTGGCCTTCGAGTACCCGATCAAGCTGCTGGCCAACGCGCTCGGTTCGCCGCCCGCCGACGTGGTCGAACGCGCCCACGCGCACGGCGTCCTCGTCGCCGCCCTGGCGGGCAGCCCCCATCACGCGCGGCACCACCGGGACGCCGGCATCGACATCGTCGTCGCCCAGGGCTACGAGGCCGGCGGCCACACCGGCGAGATCGCCACCATGGTCCTCACCCCCGAAGTCGTCCGCGCGGTGGACCCGCTGCCCGTGCTCGCGGCCGGCGGCATCGGTACGGGCGAACAGGTCGCCGCCGGGCTGGCCCTGGGTGCCCAGGGCGTCTGGCTCGGCTCCGTCTGGCTGACCACCGAGGAGGCCGGGCTGCACTCCCGGCGGCTCACCGAGAAGCTGCTCGCGGCGGGCTCCGGCGACACCGTCCGCTCGCGCGCGCTGACCGGCAAGCCCGCCCGGCAGCTCCGTACGGCGTGGACGGACGCCTGGGACGACCCGTCCAGTCCCGCACCGCTGCCCATGCCCCTCCAGGGGCTGCTGGTCGCCGAGGCCGTCTCCCGTATCCAGAAGTACGAGGTCGAGCCGCTGCTCGGCACACCGGTCGGCCAGATCGTCGGCCAGATGAACTCCGAGCGCAGTGTGCAGGCCGTCTTCGACGAGCTGACCCGCGGCTTCGAGCGGGCCGTCGACCGCATCGACCGCATCGCCGGGCGCACGACCGGGTTCTGAACACCGACTTCGAGCCGAGGAGGGACACGTATGTCGGCATCCATGGCGTCACCCACCCCGAACGGCTTCTGGGCGCAGGCCGCCGCCGATCCGGGGCGTACGGTCCTGATCGCCCCGGACGGCGAGGAGTGGACCGCCGCCCGGCTGCACGCCGCCTGCAACCGCCTGGTGCACGGCCTGCGCGCCGCGGGCCTGGAGCGGGGCGACGCGTTCGCGGTGGTGCTGCCCAACGGCGTGGAGCTGTTCACCGCCTATCTCGCCGCCACCCAGGCGGGCTTCTACCTCGTACCGGTCAACCACCACGCGGTCGGCCCGGAGATCGCCTGGATCGCCGGTGACGCGGAAGCCAAGGCACTGATCGCGCACGAACGGTTCGCCGATGCGGCCCGCGCCGCCGCCGACGAGGTGGGGCTGCCGCCGCGACACCGCTACTGCGTCGGCGAGGTGCCCGGCTTCCGCCCGTACTCCGCCCTCCTCGACGGACAGCCGGAGACCGCGCCCGAGGACCGCGCCCTCGGCTGGGTCATGAACTACACCTCCGGCACCACCGGCCGTCCCCGCGGCATCCGCCGCCCGCTCTCCGGGAGGCTGCCCGAGGAGTCCCCGCTCGGCGGCTTCCTCGGCATCTTCGGCATCCGCCCCTTCGGCGGCAACGTGCACCTGGTGTGCTCACCGCTCTACCACACGGCCGTACTCCAATTCGCTGGCGCCTCCCTGCACATCGGGCACCAGGTCGTCCTGATGGACAAGTGGACGCCCGAGGAGATGCTGCGCCTGATCGACACGTACCGCTGCACCCACACGCACATGGTGCCGACCCAGTTCCACCGCCTGCTCGCCCTCCCGGAAGAGGTACGGGCGCGCTACGACGTGACGTCCATGCGGCACGCGATCCACGGCGCCGCGCCCTGCCCCGACCACGTCAAACGGGCCATGATCGACTGGTGGGGGAACTGCGTCGAGGAGTACTACGCGGCGAGCGAGGGCGGCGGCGCCTTCGCCACGGCCGAGGACTGGCTCAAGAAACCCGGTACGGTCGGGAAAGCCTGGCCGATCAGCGAACTGGCGGTCTTCGACGACGACGGCGAGCGCCTGCCGCCCGGCGAACTGGGCACCGTCTACCTGAAGATGACCACCGGCGGCTTCAGCTACCACAAGGACGAGGGCAAGACCCGCGCGAACCGCATCGGCGACTTCTTCACCGTCGGCGACCTCGGACACCTGGACGAGGACGGCTACCTCTTCCTCCGGGACCGCAAGATCGACATGATCATCTCGGGCGGGGTCAACATTTACCCCGCCGAGATCGAGGCCGCCCTGCTCGCCCACCCCGCCGTGGCCGACGCGGCGGCCTTCGGCATCCCGCACGACGACTGGGGCGAGCAGGTCAAGGCCGTCGTCGAGCCCGCCGACGGGTACGTGCCGGAGCCGGCCCTCGCGGACGCCATCCTGGCCCACTGCGCGGAGCGGCTGGCCGGCTACAAGTGCCCGCGGTCGGTCGATTTCATCGCGACCCTGCCCCGCGACCCGAACGGCAAGCTCTACAAGCGGCGGCTCCGCGACCCGTACTGGGCGGGGCGGGGACGCGCCGTGTAGCCGGCGCAGCGGCGCCCCGGTGCCCTTGACCCGTCGCGGGCCTGGGCACAGGATCGCGCCATGACGGGAGCGCGGACGAACACGGTGGACGGAGTTCTGCGGCGGAGCGCGCGTCGGACGCCCGAGCGCACGGCGGTGATCCACGGCGACCGGTCCTGGACCTACCGCGCACTGGACGACGCGGTGACGGCCGCCGCGTACGCCCTGCTGGCCACCGGGCCCCGGCCCGGCGACCGGGTCGCCGCGTACGGGCACAACTCCGACGCGTACGTGATCGGCTTCCTGGCCTGTGCCCGCGCGGGCCTGGTGCACGTACCCGTCAACCACCACCTCACCGGCGACGAACTGCGCTACATCGTCGAGCAGTCGGGCAGCGCCCTCGTCCTCACCGACCCCGCGCTGGAGCACCGGCTGCCGTCCGGCGTGCGCACCATGCCGCTGCGCGACGCCGCCGGGTCGCTGCTGGAACGCGCTCGGGAGGAGCTGCCGGAGGGGGCTGTGGCTGTGGTCCCGCCTGCGGCCGGAGCGGAGGGAGCGGCCGGAGCGGGGGAACGGGTGACCCGTACGGCTCGGGCTCCGACGACCTGGTCCAGCTCCTCTACACCTCCGGCACGACCGGGCTCCCCAAGGGCGCGATGATGACGCACGGAGCGCTGGTGCACGCGTACGCGTCGGCCGTCGCCGCCCTGGACCTCAAGGCCGCCGACCGGCCCGTGCACTGCCTGCCGCTCTACCATTCGGCGCAACTGCACGTCTTCCTGATGCCGTACCTGGCCGTCGGCGCCGAGAACGTCATCCTCGACACCCCGGACCCGCACCGGATCTTCGAACTGGTGGAGGCGGGCCGGGCCGACAGCCTCTTCGCCCCGCCCACCGTGTGGATCGGCCTCTCCCAGCACCCCGAATTCGGCACCCGGGACCTCCGCGGCCTGCGCAAGGCGTACTACGGGGCCTCCATCATGCCGGTGCCCGTGCTGGAACGGCTGCGCGCCCGGCTGCCCGGCCTCGCCTTCTACAACTGCTTCGGACAGAGCGAGATCGGCCCGCTGGCCACCGTCCTGGGGCCGGACGAGCACGAGGGCCGGATGGACTCGTGCGGCCGCCCGGTGCTGTTCGTGGAGGCCCGGGTGGTGGACGAGGGCGGCACCGAGGTACCGGACGGCACGCCCGGGGAGATCGTCTACCGCTCGCCCCAGTTGTGCTCGGGTTACTGGGACAAGCCGGAGGAGACGGCGGCGGCGTTCCGGGACGGCTGGTTCCGCTCGGGGGACCTGGCGACGCGCGACGCGGCGGGCTGCTTCACCATCGTCGACCGGGTCAAGGACGTCATCAACTCGGGCGGTGTACTGGTCGCCTCGCGGCAGGTCGAGGACGCGCTGTACGCGCATCCGGCGGTCGCCGAGGTGGCGGTGATCGGGCTGCCGGACGAGCGCTGGATCGAGGCGGTGACCGCCGTGGTCGTACCGCGGGCGGCGGCCGGGGTGCCGCGGGAGGCGGAGCTGATCGCGGTCGCGCGGGAGCGGCTGGCCGGGTTCCAGGTCCCCAAGCGGGTGCTGTTCGTCGAGGCGCTGCCGCGCAACGCCAGCGGCAAGATCCTCAAGCGGGAACTCCGGGACCGGTTCCGCTCCGGCGCGGACTGAGTGATCTTGTTCTGGGCGTCCGCCGAGGGCGATTGTCAGACCCCCTGCCATGCTGAGAAGTGCCGGGGGGAAAGGCACCGACCGACACCGCGTGTTCCCCGGTGACGAGGGCGTGCGTGCTCGTTCGGCAGCCGCCCGCGTCGCGCGCCGTGACGATCGGACGCCGGAGGAGATCAGCATGCTCACGACCCAGTACGTCCCAGGTGCGCCCAACTGGCTCGACCTCGGGGCTCCCGACATGGACGCGGCCGTCGCGTTCTACGGCGGCGTCTTCGGCTGGACCTTCCGGTCGGCCGGCCCCGACGCCGGCGGGTACGGCTTCTTCCAGCTCGACGGGAAGACCGTCGCCGGGGCCGGACCGCTGACCGAGGAGGGCGCGAGCGCGGCCTGGACCGTCCACTTCCACAGCACCGACGTGGACGCCCTGGCCAAGACGGTGGAGCAGGCCGGCGGCGCGGTCCGCTTCGGCCCGTGCGACGTCTTCACCGCCGGCCGGCTGGCCGGGTTCACCGACCCGGCCGGCGCCGAGTTCGCGGTCTGGCAGCCCCTCGACGTCCAGGGAATGGACGTGGTCGGCGCCTCGAACGCCGTGTGCTGGACCGAGCTCTACACGACCGACGCGCCCGCCGCGAAGGACTTCTACCGCAGGGTCTTCGGGTGGGAGACGGTCGACAACGCGATGGGCGAGAACCTCGTCTACACGGTCGCCTCGCCCGCCGGCACCGACCCGAACGGCGACGCGGGCCACGCCGGCATCATGCAGCTGCCGCCCGAGAACCTCGCGGCGGGCTCCACGCCGGAGTGGCACCCGTACTTCGCCGTGGAGGACTGCGGCGCGACGGCCGCCGCGTCCACGGAACGCGGCGCGACGGTCGTCATCCCGCCGGAGGACGCCGAAGGCATAGGCAGGCTGGCCATGCTGCTGGATCCGTTCGGCGCTCCGTATGCGCTGATCACACCGAGCCCGAGGTAGGGAGGCCGGAGGGAGACGTCGGAGAGAGGCCGGGGGAGGCATCGGCGGGAGGCCGTCGGAAGGCCGTCGAGAGGCCGTCGGAGGGCTGAGGGGAGGCGGGAGGTCGGAGGACGGCTGGAGGGAGACAGCGGGGCGGTATCCCGTCAGTCGGGGTCCTGCCCCTCGGTCCCGCTGACCTCACTCGCGTGGGACGGCCCGATGCCCGGGACGTCGTGGACCACTTCGACGCAGGGGCGCTCTGGAGCCACCGGGGCGGGGACTTCGCCGACGACCAGGCGTCCCAGCGCGGTGAGGGGCCGTGGCCGGGGGACCGCGGGCCGAAGGACGGCCGGCCGCCGGGCCGGCGGCCAGCCCTGGCCACCTCTCCGTACGTCTCCCCGCGCTCCTCCCGGAACACCTCCGGGCTCCTGCCGTGGTGCGCTGTCCCAAAACAGACAGAAGTGCCCGGACGGAAGCTCAGAGGGCGTGGGCAGGAACTGCCGGAAGGGGGCGCCCGTCTCCAGGCTGGTGCTCAGTTCTTCGAACAGCTCGGCCAGGCTGGACGCCCAGGCGACCGCACCGCAGCCCGAGCCGATACCCATCTCGTAGACATGTCCGTAGGTGGGGCCGGGGCAGTGGTCCACGAAGGCGAGCCCTCCGTCGTTGGGCAGCGCGAACGGCACCCACCGGACGGCATGGGCGTAGAGATCGTCCCCTCCGCAGCCGGCGATCATCTCCGCCTCGCTCACCAGCCACGCATGCTGGGAGGCGATCTGGTCGATCGAGCTGAGCCGGTGCCCCAGCGGCAGGAACGCCCCCGCGTGGTAATTGTCCTCCTCCGGGTGGGCCAGCACACCGTCGTGCCGCTCCAGAAGAGCCCGCAGCTGCGGATGGAGGGAAAGCCGAGCCGGTGCTCCAGCGAGGTGATCTTTTCGGCGGTGGCGGGCGGTCGCAGGGCGGCATGATCGATGGGCGAATGCGCGGACAGCCATGCCGCGCAGCGGCCCCACGCGGCATCGAACGCCGTATGGTCTCGAACGGTCATGCGGTGACTCTATGGCCCGGCACTGACACGAGACCCCGACGCGTCCAGGCTCGCCTGTCCGCATCCAGCCCCGGGGCGGGAGGTGCGCTCAACTGCCATGCTCCGGGCCGTGGTTCCGCGTGGGGTGCTGCCCTCGGTCAGTCGTCCTTCAGAGCCGCCCTCGTAGGCGCGGTGGGTATTGGTGGTCGGTCGGCCCGGGCCTGCACCTGAGGCAGGACCGTCGCGGCTCGTGGAATGAGCGGAGTGAGTAACTACCGCCCCCGTAGGTGAGTTCGTGGCAGCGTGCCACGTCACCATGATCCGCCATCGGACGACCTGCGAAGAACGGACCCTAGATGGCGGCCCAGGTTCCGGTCCTGGCCCCGGCCCCGGTCCTGGCCCCGGCCCCGGCCCCGGGCCCGGTCCCGGCTTCGAGGTCGAAGGGGACACCTGTGAGCTGTTCGCTTGCCGCCCACAACCGCCTGCCATCCGCGGGGTCGTCGGCGCCGTGTGGACCCACGCACGGCCCTCCCCGGCGATGCTCGCCGCCTAGGAAGCCGACCCCTCACTCACTGCTTTCAAACTGGACTTCGTGACCGCCCTGCGGGAGATGCTGGCCACGCTCACCGCGGGCACCATCGCCCGCGCCCCCGCCTGAGCCAGGTTCTGGCCCACTCGCCTTGGAACATCCGCGCGCGGCGTCATCAAGGTTCGGCAAACGGCACGTCCAGGCAGTAGCCGCGGACCGGGCCGCAGCGGTCGGCGCGCGGTGGCGCGTCGCGACCAGGTACGACAAGACCGTCACCGCATGCGAAGCAGCGGTCTTTTTCGCCTCGTTCCTGCTCCGGGCGAGACCTGTTCGAAGACGGACCCTAGTCACCTTCGGCGAGTGTCAGGCTGGGCCAGGGGCCGTCGAGGGTGGCGTCGTCCAGGGCGATCAGGTCCGTGTCCGTCAGGTCCGTGCCTGTCAGGCCCGCGTCCGTCTTCATGACGTCTTGCCTCCGTCGTTCACTCCGGGCACGGATCGCCGCCCCGGAGATCAGCGCCCCGGAGACCGGGCGGCCCAGCCGGCGGTGTTCGCGTACGAATCGTAGGAGTAGCGGGTGTCGCGGTCCCATTCTTCGCCGGTGATGCGTTCATAGGCCTGGTCCGGTGCGCAGAGCAGGCTCTCGGCCCAGATGAAGCCGGCGGCGAACGGGGTGAAGGCGCCCGGGTCCCGGAGGACAGCGTCGAACACCTCGCGGCCGGCGGCCACGACGGCGCAGCGTGTGTAGAGGAACGAGTCACCGGAGAGGCCCAGGCCGAGTTCTCTGCGGTCCAGGCGGTAGAGCGCCCAGGACAGCTGCTCGGCGAAGCCGGTGACCATGTGGACCGGGGACCGGGCAAGGTGCTCGGTCAGCGCGGCCGCCAGCCGTTCGGAGTCGGGGTCCGTCCTTCGGGTCTGTGTTCCTCGATGAGCCGCCAGAAAGTGTCTTCGTCCATACCGTGAGCATGACGCAGGGGTCTGACACTCCGCGGCCGCGGCCGTGGCGGACGGCCTGCCGCCCGCCCCTCAGTCGCGGGCGTCCACGATGCGTTTGAGTTTGCCGACGGAGCGTTCCAGGGTGTCCGGGTCGACGATGTCCACGGCGACCGAGACGCCGATGCCGTCCTTGACGCCGCGGGCGATCCGGCCGACGGCGGCCGTACGGTCCTCCGGGGTCGCGTCCGGGCGGGCTTCCGCCCGTACGGTCAAGTGGTCCATCCGGCCTTCCCGGGTCAGCCGCAGCTGGAAGTGCGGCGCGACGCCCGGGGTGCGCAGCACGATCTCCTCGATCTGGGCGGGGAAGAGGTTCACGCCGCGCAGGATGATCATGTCGTCGCAGCGGCCGGTGATCTTCTCCATCCGGCGGAAGGCGGGCCAGGCCGTGCCGGGCAGCAGCCGGGTCAGGTCCCGGGTGCGGTAGCGGACCACCGGCAGGGCCTCCTTGGTCAGCGAGGTGAACACCAGCTCGCCGTGCTCACCGTCCGGCAGCGGGTCACCGGTGACCGGATCCACCACCTCCGGATAGAAGTGGTCCTCCCAGATGTGCAGCCCGTCCTTGGTCTCCACGCACTCCTGCGCGACACCGGGGCCCATCACCTCCGAGAGGCCGTAGATGTCCACCGCGTCGATCGCGAAGCGCTCCTCGATCTCGCGGCGCATCTCCTCCGTCCACGGCTCCGCGCCGAACAGCCCCGTCCGGAGGGAGGTGGTCCGCGGGTCGACGCCCTGCCGTTCGAACTCGTCGAGGAGGGTGAGCAGGTAGGACGGCGTCACCATGATGATCTCGGGGCGGAAGTCCTGGATGAGCCGTACCTGCCGCGCGGTCATGCCTCCGGAGGCCGGGACGACCGTGCAGCCGAGCCGTTCGGCGCCGTAGTGCGCGCCGAGGCCGCCGGTGAAGAGCCCGTACCCGTACGCGATGTGGACCGTGTGGCCGGGCCGGCCGCCCGCCGCGTGGATCGAACGGGCCACGACGTCGGCCCAGACGGCCAGGTCCTGCCCGGTGTAGCCGACGACCGTCGGACGGCCCGTCGTCCCGCTGGAGGCGTGGATACGGCGGATCCGGTCCTGCGGCACGGCGAACATCCCGAAGGGGTAGTGGGCCCGCAGATCGTCCTTGACGGTGAAGGGGAATCGGGAGAGGTCCGCGAGCGACCGGCAGTCCTCGGGGCGGAGTCCGGCCCGGTCGAAGGACTGCCGGTAGAAGGGCACGTTCTCGTACGCGTGCCGCAACGAGGCGCGCAGCCGTTCCAGTTGCCGGGCCCGCAGCTCGTCGGCGGACAGCCGTCGCACGGCGTCGACCGCGCCCGCGTCCGCGTACGGGCCGAATGCGCCCGTACCGCTGCTCATCGCGTACCCGATCTTGGCGCAACCGGCATGTGCCTCACCGTTCCGTGTCCCGACCGATCATTCGGTGGCTGAGTGCGCTCCAAGTAATCAGCGGACGGCGGAACGCGTCAAGGGGCGTGACGAACTCCTGTGCGGGTAGCTTCGAGCGCATGAGTGACGTTCAGAAAGTGCAGGTCGGTGACGTCCGCCTGGCGTACCGGCGCTGGGGGACGCGGACGCGCCTCCGGCGGTGCTGCTGCACTGCCTCGGCGAGGACGGTGAGGACTGGCGCGGCGTGGTCGGCCAGCTCGCGGCCACCCACCGGGTGTACGCGCTGGATCTCCGGGGGCACGGGCACAGCGACTGGCCGGGGGAGTACGGCTTCGAGCGGTGGCGCGACGACGTGGCCGGGTTCCTCCGGGAACTGCGGCTGGGGCCCGTGGCGCTCGTCGGCCACTCCGTCGGTGCGGTCGTCGCGCTGCTGCTGGCCGCCGACCGCCCGCAGCTGGTGGAGCGGCTCGTGCTGGAGGAGGTCGCCCCACCCCTCCCGGCGTCCCCGCCGCAGGAGATCCCGGACCCGCCGCCAGGGCCGCCGGCCTTCGACTGGCAGGCCAAGGTGGCCGTGGTGGCCCAGCGCAACGCGCCGGACCCCGTGTGGTGGGAAGACCTGGCGAAGATCACCGCGCCGACCCTGGTGATCGCCGGCGGCACCACCAGCCACATCCCGCAGCAGCAGCTCCAGGACATGGCCGAGCGCATCCCGGACTGCCGTCTGGTGACGGTCGAGGGGGCGGGCCATCTCGTGCACGAGGAGCGTCCGCTGGAGTACCTCGACGCGGTACGGACGTTCCTGGTGCCCAATCCCTGAGGTTTCCCGGGCGCGGACCGCCGTACGCGCCCACGGACGGACCAATGCCGCGACGGTGTCCCTCTCCCGTGGTGCGCTGACCGCGCAACCCTCGAAAGGAACATCATGCGTACATCACTTCGTACGACCATCCGTGCGGCGTTCGGTCTGCTGGCCGCCGTGGCCCTGTCCGGCGTGGTGCTGCCCGCCGCGGCGCACGCCGACTCGGACGACGGGGCGGGCTCCGCCCCGCCTCCGGCAGCCACGGCACGTTCGGATCGCCGTCGAAGAGCGGGTTCCTGTTCCCGGTCGACGGCCTCGCCCAGAACGCCAATGTGGGCGTCACCAGCGTGTCGGATCGTGACTGATCGGAGCCGATCGGGGCTGATCGGAGCTGTTCGGGGGTGATTGGGGCCGATCAGCCGTAGTCGGGTGTGATCGGGGGCGATCGGGGCCGGCTGTGGCTGACCGAGCCTGACCGGGGCCGGGCCGGGGCCGAGGCCCGTCGGACCCGGTCGGACCCCGGCCCGGTCCGACCCGGCCGGCCTCCGCACCGCCGCCACCGCCCGCCCAGCCGTATCGTGATCGCCCGGGCGGGCGGTGGCGGCGGCGCGAGGAGGGGGCGGACATGGGTGCGCAAAGGCGTTCGGGCCAGGACGGGCGCGGGGAGGACGAGCGGGCGGAGGCCGCGGTCCTGGCAGGGGACGAGGCGGCGTTCGCGCAGCTCGCCGAGCGCTACCGGCACGAACTGCGCGTGCACTGCTACCGGATGCTCGGATCGTTCGCCGATGCGGAGGACCTCGTACAGGAAGCGCTGCTGCGCGCCTGGCGCAGAAGGGCGGGCTTCGAGGGGCGGGGGACCTTCCGTGCCTGGCTGTATCGGATCGCGACGCATGCTTGTCTGGACGCGCTGTCCAGCCCGGCCCGCAGCAGGGAGATCGCGGTGGCGGTCGACGGCGCGGGCATGCCGAAACGTTCCGCCCCGGCCGAGGTGACCTGGCTCCAGCCCTACCCCGACGCGCTGCTGGACCTGGCCGCGCCGGACGGCAGCGGCCCGGAGGCCGCGGCGATCGCCAGGGAAACCGTCGAACTGGCCTTCCTGGCGGCGATCCAGCACCTGCCGCCACGGCAGCGGGCCGTGCTGATCCTGCGCGACGTCGTGGGCCTGCCCACAGTGGAGACGGCCGGAATGCTCGAACTGAGCGTCGCCGCGGTCAAGAGCGCGCTGCAACGCGCCCGCGCCACGCTGCGCGAGCAGTTGCCCGAGCGGCGCGCCGACTGGGGACGGGGTGCCACCGGCCCCACCGAGGCCGAGCGCGCGCTCCTCCAACGCTTCGTCGCCGCTTCGCGGGCCGCCGACGTCCCGGCGCTGGCCGCCCTGTTGCGTGCGGACGTCCGGCAGAACATGCCGCCCGCCCACCTGGTGTTCGACGGCCGGGCGGCCGTCATCGGCATGTGGCGCGCGGTTCTGGAGGGGGACCAGGCGTGGGGCGACTGGTTCGCCGTACCGCTCGCCGTGAACCGGCAGCCGGCCGTCGCGAACTACGTACGGCGGACCGGCGCGCCGTCGTACACCGCGGTGAACATCGACGTACTGCGTGTGGAAGGCGGCCGGATCGCCGAGATCACCACCTTCGCGCCGGACCTGCTGCCCGCCCTCGGCCTCGCCTCCGTCCTGACACCCGCCGACGTCGAGGACGGTCCGGCCGGGCAGTGACGCGGGTCACATCTACCCTCCGATTCCTTTCCGGGGTTCCGCCGGTCGTACGAGCCGTGACGCCAAGGAAAGGAACGGTTGTGACGGAGCGGCAGGCAGGAAACGGCGAAGCGGCGGGGACGGACGAACGGGACGAGGAGATCAGGGCGCTGGAGCGGCGGCTCCTGGGCCGTTGGCGGGTCGACGGCGGGGCGACCGGTACCGTCACCTACCGCCGCCTCGACGGCGGGTTCTTCCTGGTGCAGGAGGTCGAGCTGGAGCAGCACGGCCGGCGGATCACCGGCATCGAGGTGATCGGCAGGGAGAACCCCTTCGGCGCTCGGGCTCCGGGGGAGGACATCGCGTCGCGCTTCTACGACAACGAAGGGCACACCTTCGACTACGTGTACGAGTTGGTGGGGGACACCTTGACCATCTGGGGCGGCGCGAAGGGCTCACCCGCGTACTTCAGGGGCACCTTCGCCGCGGACGGCGACACCCTCGACGGCGCCTGGGTCTATCCGGGTGGCGGGGGTTACGAGTCCACGATGACCTGGATCGGCTGACCGACCGCCGTGGCCGGGGAGAAGTCCACGCCTCTCCGGACACGGCGCCGCGCGGCCCTCCCGCACCTGGGCGGGATCTTGTTCACCCAAGGGGACGCACACCCGCCTGCCGTCGCCGTCCGGGCCGCCGAACTCGCCAGGATGAGCGCGTGATCTCTATCTCTCGCCATCGCGGACGGCGCCGCCGGTCCGCCCCGCTCGTCCTCGGTACGGGCGTCCTGGCTGTGCTGTCGCTGCTGCCGTCCTCCGCGCTCGCCGCGCCGCCGGCCCTCGACACGACCGCCGCCCCGGGCCCGGCCCTCTCGGATCCGGCCGCGCCCGCCGCGCACGCGGCTCTCCCGGGCGCGTCCTCCGCGCCCACCGGCGCCGAACGCCGGGTCTCCGCCTACCTCGACGGGATCCGGAATCGGCCGGCCGCGCTGCGCGCCTTCTTCCGCGGCCTGCCCAAGGGCGCCGACCTGCACAACCACCTGTCCGGCGCGGCCTCGACCGAGCTGCTGATCAAACTGGCCGGGGACGACGGCCTGTGCATCGAGACGAAGACCATGACCGCCAGGCCCGCCCCGTGCGGCCCGGGCACCCGTCCGGCGGTGCAGGCCCGTAAGGACCGGGCCTTCCACCGGCAGATCCTGCGGGCCTGGTCGATGCAGGACTTCTCGTCGGCGTCCGGCGAGTCGGGACACGACCACTTCTTCGCCGCCTTCGGGAAGTTCGGCGAGGTCAGCTGGCGCCACGGCGGGGAGCTGCTGGCCGACGTGGCGAACACGGCGGCCCGGCAGAACCAGTTCCACCTGGAGACGATGCTGACGCCCGCCTCCGGTGGCGGCAAGAAGCTGGCCGAACAGGTCGGCTACCACGCGGACCTGCGCCGGATGCACCAACTGCTGGTGGCGGGCGGCAAGCTGGACCGGCTCGTACGCGAGGCGGGCCGGGAGATCGACAAGGGCACCGCGCAGTTCCGCAAGGCGGCCGGCTGCGACACCCGCAGACCGGGCCCCGGCTGCCGGCTGACCATCCGCTACATCTCGCAGGTGTCGCGCAGCGGTACGCATGAGCGGGTCTTCACCCAGATGGCGCTCGCCATGCGCCTCGCCGAACGCGACCACCGGTACGTCGCGGTGAACCTCGTACAGCCGGAGGACGAGCGGAACGCGCTGCGCAACTACCGCCTCCACATGCGGATGCTGGACTACCTGCACGGCGTCTACCCGCGCGCCCACATCACCCTGCACGCCGGTGAACTCGTCCCCGGCCTGGTCAAGCCCGAAGACCTGCGCTTCCACATCAATGAGGCGGTGCGCACCGGGCACGCGGAGCGCATCGGTCACGGCGTCGACGTGGCGCACGAGGACGGTGCCCCCGCCCTCCTGCGCACCATGGCGCGGCGCGGCATCGCGGTGGAAGTGCCCTTCACGAGCAACCGGCAGATCCTCGGGGTCTCCGGTGCCGACCACCCGTTCCCGCTGTACCGGCGCTACGGCGTACCGGTCGTGCTCGCCACCGACGACCCGGGCATCTCGCGCAGCGACATCAGTACCGAGTACCGGTACGCGTTCGGCACCTACGGTCTGCGGTACCGGGAACTGAAGGACCTGGCGCGGGCATCCCTGGAGCACGCCTTCCTCCCGGGCCGCAGTCTGTGGGGCGACCGGAACAACGGGAAGCGCGCGTACGAACCGGCGCGCCCGTGCCGCATGGAGCGTCCGGGCGGGCATCGGCCACGCGCGGCCTGCACGCGGTTCCTCGCCAAGAACCTGAAGGCCGCCCTCGAATGGCGACAGGAGGTCGCTTTCGCCCGCTTCGAGCACCGCGTTCTGCACGCGCGGCGCTGAGCGCGGCGCAGCGACGAAGGGCGGGAGCGGGGATGTTTCCTCGCTCCCGTGCCGCCGTCAGTAGGATCGCCGGGGCAGGCCCGAGTCCGTGCCGGTGTCCGGGAGGCCGACGGTGGTACTGAACGCGCGAACGTCCCCGCGCCGGATGTTGATCGCGGGCGGCGTCGCGACCGTCCTCCTCACCGCCGTATCTGCCCCGGCGTCGGCGGATGCCGGGACTGCCCCGCCCGGCACCCGGCCCCGGCCCGCGTCGGCGCACTCCGATCCCGCCGCGGCACTCCGGGAGGCCGCGGCGCTGCGGCAGGCCGACGGGCCCCAGGAAGCCACCACGCTGCGCCCCCTCGCCGTCCTGTCCGCCCAACGCCTCGCCACCGCCGACCTGGTGGCCGCGGCGAAGTGGGGCACCGGCAGCCCCGTCGACGATCCGGTGCGTGAGCAGCAGGTGCTGGACGCGGTGGCCCGGCAGGCGGCGGAACTCGGCACCGACCCGCGGCGGACCGCGCGGATCTTCCGGGACCAGATCGAGGCGAACAAGACCGTGCAGCGCGGCCTGCACCGCCGGTGGACCGCGGACCCGGCGCAGGTGCCGGGCGAGCGGCCGGACCTCGGCGAGGTGCGCGAGGAGATCAACCGCGTCAACGACGCGCTGGTACGGGCGATCGCCGCGTCCGGTGCGGCGCGCACCTCGCCGCGCTGCGTTCCCTCGCTGGTGGGCGCCGCCGCTCACGTACGCCGCGAACAGCGCCTGGACGCCCTGCACACGGTGGCACTGGCCCGCTCCGTACGGTCCGTGTGCGGCGGCGAGGTCCCGGCGACGGCACCGGCTCGGGCGTCCTGACGGCTCCGCCGCCAGGCGCCGTCGCGAACGTCACGAACCGGGCGCGAGGCGCACCGGCAGTTCCCCGAACCCGTTGAAGACCAGCGACGGACGGCGGACGGGCGGCCGCTCCGGATCGTGCGGGCACAGGTCAGGGAAGCGGACGAAGAGCGCGGGCAGGGCGACGGCCGCTTCCAGCCGGGCGAGCGGCGCGCCGAGGCAGTGGTGGATGCCGTGCCCGAAAGTGAGATGCCGGGTAGGGGCCCGGGCGATGTCGAAGCGCCCGGCCCCGGGCCCGTGCTGCCGCGGATCGCGGCCGAAGGCGGTGTACGTGAGCATCACCGGATCGCCTGCGCGAACGGTCCGGCCGGCCACGTCCAGATCGCACAGCGCGTGGCGGAACGGGAAGTGGGGGACCGGCGGGTCCCAGCGCAGTGTCTCCTCGACCACGGCGCTCCAGGCCACCTGCCCGCTGCGTACGAGGGCGAGCCGCCCAGGGTGGGTCAGCAGCGCGTGCACGGCGTTGACCAGCAGGTTCACGGTGGTTTCATGTCCAGCGACCAGCATCAGCAACAGCGTGTCGACGAGTTCGGTGCCGCTCAGCGGGTGGGGGTCGGGTGCCACCAGCGCACTCGTCAGGTCGTCCCCGGGACGGTCCCGTTTCTCGGCGAGGAGACCGGCGAGCGCGGTGCGCAGCTCGCGGTGGGCCGCATGCGCCCCGGGCGGGTCCGAGGGGGCGCCGAACAGGGCCCCGCACAGCGACCGGAGCCGGTCGCGGCGGTCGCCGGGCACGCCGAACAGCTCGCAGACGACCCGTATGGGCAGCGGGTGGGTGTAGCGGGCCCGCAGTTCGACCGGCTCCCCGGGCCGGACGGCGGCGAGCCCGTCCAGCAGCTCTCCGGCCGACTCCTCGACGCGCGGTCCGAGCCGCTCCACGCGGCGCACGGTGAACGCGCGGGCCGGCGGTGCCCGGAGCCGGGTGTGGTCGCCTGCCGTCGCGGTGGTCATGTTGGCGACGGTCAGCAGCGGCGTCGGCGGCCAGGAGCGCGGGACCTCGCCGCTGCGGCAGGCGCGCCAGGCGCCGATGTCCTTGACGAAGCGGCTGTCGGCCAGCACCGCCCGCCCGGCCTGATGGTGGGTCACCAGCCAGGCGGACACCCCGCCGGGCAGCAGGACGGGCACCACCGGCCCAGCCGCGCACAGCGCGGCCGTACCGGAGCGGGGATCGTGCTCAGCGGGGTCGAGCCGTACCGGAATGCCGTACGTGCCGGAGAGGGCGTCTGCGGGCTCCACGCCGTCGAAACCCATGCTTCAGGTCAGAACCGCCACCGAGTCCCTTCCCACCCTCGGCGTGGGCCACGGCTTGCTGCATTCGCGGGTCCCGCGCTGCTGCATTCGGGGGGCGCGGCGTGTGCCAAGCGGGTGAAGGGCGGGGACCGGTTGTCGACCTGGCGCGGGGTGCGGGCAACCGTGCGGGTGTCCCCTTCTTCCCACTCAGGAGAACCCCCTCATGTCGAAGATTCTCGCCGTCATACCCCGGCCCGGCGCGGCGCACACCGGTTCCCGGTCGTGTGGGCCGCGCCGCCACCACCGCCGTACCGCCTGAACCAGCCGGTCAGGGGCTCCGGCCGCCGTCGGGGCGGCGGCCGGAGCCCGGTCCGTTCGGGGCGGGGGCGTGTCCCGCCGGGACCGCGCCCGCCGGTGCCGGCGGAAGGCCGCACCTCGCGGGCCCCGGAGCGCCCGCGGACCGCGCTCCCTTCTAGGAAGCGCCCGCTCCGGAAGCCACCGCCTTCGCCCACCGGTAGTCCGCCTTGCCGCTCGGGGAGCGCCGGATGTGTTCGGTGAAGACCACCGAACGCGGGATCTTGTAACCGGCCAGCCGCGTCCGGCAATGGTCCCGCACCGCTGCCAGATCCAGCGGCGCGGCGCCGTCGCGGAGTTGCACGACCGCGGCCACCCGGCTGCCCCACCGCTCGTCCGGCACTCCGGCCACCAGCGCGTCGTAGACGTCCGGATGCGCCTTCAGCGCCTGCTCGACCTCCTCCGGGTACACCTTCTCGCCGCCGGAGTTGATGCACTGCGAGCCCCGCCCGAGGACGGTGACGATGCCCGCCTCGTCGACGGTCGCCATGTCGCCGAGCAGCACCCACCGCTCGCCGTCCGCCTCGAAGAACGTCTCGGCGGTCTTGCGCGGGTCGTTGTAGTAGCCGAGCGGTACATGTCCGCGCAGCGCGAGCCGCCCCACCTCGCCCGCCGCCACCCGGGCGTGTGCGGGGGAGGCCGGGTCGACCACCGCCGTGTGCGCGTTGACGCGCAACCGGAAGCCCCGGCCGGGGCCCGAGTCCTCGGTGGCGGTGCCGTTGAAGCCGGACTCGGAGGAACCGAAGTTGTTGAGCAGCAGGGCGCCCGGCACCAGCGCGGCGAACTGCTCCCGTACGGTCTCCGAGAGGACCGCCCCGGAGCTGCTGACGCTGAACAGCGAGGAGCAGTCCGTGCCCTTCAGCGGACCGGCCAGCGCGTCCGCGAGCGGGCGCAGCATCGCGTCACCGACCAGCGAGATGCTGGTGACCTTCTCCCGTTCGACGGTACGCAGCACTTCCTCCGGGACGAACTTGCGGTGCAGGACCACCTTCTGGCCGAAGTGGAAGGCGATGAACGCGGTGAGGGTGGAGGTGCCGTGCATCAGCGGGGGAGTGGGGAAGAAGACCAGCCCCTCGCCGCCGGCGGCGACGCGTTCGGCCAGCTCCTCGGGGCGCCGTACCGGCTCGCCGGTGGGCGCGCCGCCGCCCATGCCGGAGAAGAAGATGTCCTCGTGCCGCCACAGCACACCCTTCGGCATGCCGGTGGTGCCGCCGGTGTAGATGACGAGCCGGTCGCCGCCGGAGCGCGGAGCGAAGTCGCGCTCGGGCGAGCCGGAGGCCTCGGCGTCCGTGAACGGCACCGGCGCGACGGCGGGTTCCGGGGCGCCGGCGGGCGGCGTGCCCACCCGTACGAGGTGGCGCAGCCGGTCCGCGTGCGGCAGGGCGGCCGCGACCCGGCCGGTGAACTCCGCGTCGAAGACCAGGGCGACGAGGTCGGCGTCCCGGTAGAGGTAGGTCAGCTCGTCCTCGACATAGCGGTAGTTGACGTTGACCGGTACGGCGCGGATCTTCAGGCAGGCGTAGAGGGCCTGGAGGTACTCGACGCCGTTGTAGAGGTGCAGGCCGACGTGCGCGCCGGGGGTGACGCCGTGGTCGCGCAGGTGGTGGGCGAGGCGGTTGGCGGCGCGGTCCAGCTCCGCGTACGTGAGACGGCGCTGCGCGCCGGTGCCGGGGTGGTCGAGGAACACCAGCGCCTCACGTCCGGGGACCGTGTCGACCACCGACTCGAACAGATCGGCGAGGTTGTATTCCACGTCTCCTCCAGAACGGGCGGCGGCGTCGGCTCGCGGTCATTAGAGCGCCGCACGCCGTACGGGGGAAGGGGCGCGGCGCCGGAAACTGACTGCCTGTCAGAAAACTCTTGAAGTCGGCCCCCGGCTCCTGCAACCTGTTCTACGTTCCGGGGCGGACGGGCGGCTCTCGGCGGCGGCGGGCACGGCCCGCGGCCGCCCGGACAGGAGGACGCATGGGCGGGACCGAACATCTGACCGTGACGCGCGAGGGCGCGACCCTGGTGCTCACCCTCGACCGGCCGGAGGCGAAGAACGCGCTGTCGCTGCCGATGCTGGTGGGCCTGTACGACGGCTGGGTCGCCGCCGACGAGGACGACTCGGTGCGCTCGGTGGTGCTCACCGGCGCGGGCGGCGCCTTCTGCGCCGGTATGGACCTCAAGGCGCTGGCCGGCCGGGGCATGGACGGCGAGCCGTACCGCGAGCGCTTGAAAGCCGACCCCGACCTGCACTGGAAGGCCATGCTGCGCCACCACCGCCCGCGCAAGCCGGTCGTCGCTGCCGTCGAAGGACCCTGCGTCGCCGGTGGTACGGAGATCCTCCAGGGCACCGACATCCGGGTGGCCGGGCGGAGCGCCACGTTCGGGCTCTTCGAGGTACGGCGCGGCCTGTTCCCCATCGGGGGGTCCACCGTCCGCCTCGCCCGCCAGATCCCGCGCACCCACGCCCTGGAGATGCTGCTCACCGGGCGCCCCTACAGCGCGGGGGAGGCCGCGCGCATCGGGCTGATCGGCCACGTCGTGCCGGACGGTTCCGCGCTCGGCAAGGCCCTGGAGATCGCCGCGCTGATCAACGACTGCGGCCCGCTCGCCGTCGAGGCGGTCAAGGCGTCCGTGTACGAGACCGCCGCGATGACCGAGGAGGACGGCCTGAAGGCCGAACTCGCCCGTGGCTGGCCGGTCTTCGACACGGCCGACGCCAAGGAAGGCGCCCGGGCCTTCGCCGAGAAGCGCCCGCCCGTCTTCCGGCGCGCCTGACCCGGCCGTGCCTGCCCTGGCCGTGCCCGACCCGGCTGTGCCTGGCCCGGCGCGCCGGCCCAGACCGTGCCCGACCCGGCACGCCGGGCCCGACCGTGCCTGTCCCGGTGTTGCCGGGCCCCCGGCCGTGCCCGCCGCCCCCGTACGGAAGCGAGGAGCCCGTATGCCCCCGACCTCCCGCACCCCCGACGCCGACGCCCCAGAGGTGCTGTCGGCCCCGCTCGTCGTCGAGTTCCCCTTCACCCGGTCCCTCGGGCCCGTGCAGAGCGCCTTCCTCACCGGGCTGCGCGAGCGCGTCGTGCTGGGGGTCCGGACCGGGGACGGACGGGTGCTGGTGCCGCCCGTCGAGTACGACCCGGCCACCGCCGAGGAGATACGTGACCTCGTCGAGGTCGGCGCCACGGGGACCGTCACCACCTGGGCCTGGAACCCGGCCCCGCGCCGCCACCAGCCGCTGGACACGCCGTTCGCCTGGGTGCTCGTCCGGCTCGACGGCGCCGACACGGCCCTCCTGCACGCCCTGGACGCACCCGGCCCCGACGCCGTACGCACCGGGATGCGGGTCCGGGTGCGCTGGGCGGCGGAACGTACCGGCGCCATCACCGACATCGCGTGCTTCGAGCCGTACGAGGGTGACGGGAGGGGAGACGCCACACCGCACGACGGCGAGTTCACCGACCCCGTCACCGGCATCACCGCCCCCGCCCGCCTCGACTACACCTACTCTCCCGGCCGCGCCCAGTCCCGCTACCTCGCCGCCCTCGCCGGGCACCGGACCGTCGGGGAGCGCTGCCCGTCCTGCCGCAAGGTGTACGTACCGCCCCGCGGCGCCTGCCCCACCTGCGGCGTGGCCACCCGGGAGCAGGTCGAGGTCGGTCCCAGGGGCACCGTCACCACCTTCTGCATCGTGAACATCAAGGCGAAGAACCTCGGCATCGACGTGCCGTACGTCTACGCGCACATCGCCCTGGACGGCGCCGACCTGGCCCTGCACGCCCGCATCGGCGGCATTCCGTACGACGAGGTACGCATGGGCCTGCGGGTGGAGCCGGTGTGGCGCGGCGACGGCCGCTACCCGGACCACTACCGGCCCACCGGCGAACCCGACGCCGACTACGACAGCTACAAGGAGCTGGTCTGATGTCCGCGACACCCGGCCCGGCCGCGGAGCGACGTGAGGTCGCGGTCGTCGCCTTCGCGCAGAGCGACCATGCCCGCGACACCGCCGAGGTCTCCGAGGCCGAACTCCTGCTGCCGGTGCTCCAGGACGCCCTGAGCCAGGCCGGGTTGCGGGCCGGGGAGATCGACTTCACCTGCTCGGGGTCGTCGGACTACCTGGCCGGGCGGGCCTTCTCCTTCACCATGGCACTGGACAGCGTCGGCGCCTGGCCGCCCATCGCCGAGTCGCACGTCGAGACGGACGGCGCCTGGGCGCTGTACGAGGCGTGGGTCAAGCTGCTGACCGGCGCCGCCGAGACCGCGCTCGTGTACGCGTACGGCAAGTCCTCGTCCGGCGCGGTCCGCGACGTGCTCACCCGCCAGCTCGACCCGTACTACCTCGCGCCCCTGTGGCCCGACTCCGTCTCCCTGGCCGCCCTCCAGGCCCAGGCCCTCATCGACGCGGGCGACACGGACGAGGCGGCGCTCGCCGGAATCGCGGCACGCGCCCGCGCCGACGCGGCTGCCAACCCGCACGCCCGGCACAGCGGCCCGGTGCCGCCCGGCGAGTACGTCGTCCAGCCCCTGCGCACCGCCGACTGCCCGCCCGTCACCGACGGCGCCGCCGCCGTCGTCCTCGCGGCCGGCGACACCGCGCGGCGGCTGTGCGACCGGCCCGCCTGGATCCGCGGCATGGACCACCGCGTCGAGGCCCACGCACTCGGCGTACGGGACCTCACCGACTCGCCGTCCACCCGGCTGGCCGCGGAGCGCGCCGGAGCCTTCGAGCAGCCGGTGGACACCGCCGAACTGCACGCCCCCTTCACCGCGCAGGAGGTCGTCCTCCGCAAGGCGCTGCGGCTGGACGGCCGGGTACGGGTCAACCCGTCCGGCGGCGCGCTCGCCGCCAACCCCATGATGGCCACCGGACTGATCCGGATCGGCGAGGCGGCGCAGGCCGTCCGGCGCGGTGTGTCCCGGCGGGCGCTGGCGCACGCCACCTCGGGGCCCTGCCTTCAGCAGAACCTGGTCGCCGTACTGGAAGGGGAGCCGCGATGAGCGAGGGTGGAGCGTCCAACGCCGTTGGGACCAGGGCCGATGGGACCAGGACCGGTGGGTCCAGGACCGGTGGGTCCAGGCCCGCCGTGGCCAAAGAGCCGGTCGCCGTCGTCGGCATCGGCCAGACCCGGCACGTCGCCGCGCGCCGCGACGTCTCCCTGGCCGGGCTCGTCCGCGAGGCGGCCCGGCGCGCCCTCGACGACGCCGAACTGTCCTGGCAGGACATCGACGCCGTGGTCATCGGCAAGGCCCCCGACTTCTTCGAGGGCGTCATGATGCCCGAGCTGTACCTCGCCGACGCGCTCGGCGCGGTCGGCAAACCGATCCTGCGGGTGCACACCGCCGGCTCGGTCGGCGGCTCCACCGCCCTGGTCGCGGCCGACCTCGTCGCCGCCCGCGTGCACCGCACCGTCCTGACCCTGGCCTTCGAGAAACAGTCCGAGTCCAACGCCATGTGGGGCCTGTCGCTCCCGGTCCCCTTCCAGCAGCCGCTGCTGGCCGGCGCGGGCGGCTTCTTCGCGCCGCACGTCCGCGCCTACATGCGGCGTACGGGCGCACCCGCCACGGTCGGCTCCCTGGTCGCGTACAAGGACCGCCGCAACGCGCTGAAGAACCCGTACGCCCACCTCCACGAACACGACATCACCCTGGAGAAGGTCCAGGCGTCCCCGATGCTCTGGGACCCGGTCCGCTACTCCGAGACCTGCCCATCCTCCGACGGAGCCTGCGCGATGGTCCTGACCGACCGCGCGGGCGCGCGGCGGGCGCCCCGGCCCGCCGCCTGGATGCACGGCGGGGCGATGCGCAGCGAACCGACTCTCTTCGCGGGCAAGGACTTCGTCTCCCCGCAGGCGGGCAAGGACTGCGCCGCGGCCGTGTACCGGCAGGCCGGGATCGCCGACCCGCGCCGGGAGATCGACGTGGTGGAGATGTACGTCCCCTTCAGCTGGTACGAGCCGATGTGGCTGGAGAACCTGGGCTTCGCCGCGCCCGGCGAGGGCTGGAAGCTCACCGAGTCCGGGGTGACGGAGCTCGACGGCGACCTGCCCGTCAACCCCTCCGGAGGGGTGCTCTCCGCCAACCCCATCGGCGCCTCCGGCATGATCCGCTTCGCCGAGGCGGCCCTCCAGGTGCGCGGCCAGGCGGGGGAACACCAGGTCCCCGGCGCGCGCCGGGCCCTGGGCCACGCCTACGGAGGCGGGTCCCAGTTCTTCTCGATGTGGCTGGTGGGCGCCGAGCCGCCCGCCACCTGAAGCGCGCCCTGTCCGACACCGGGCGGGGTGACTAGGCTGACCGCCACGCCGAACCGGGAGGAGCAGCGACGTGGCCGAGGGCATCATGGAACAGCGGCTCGCGGACGGGACCAGGCCGGAACCCGACCTGACCGGCGCCGCCTGGCAGTCCAGCAGCCAGGGGACGGGGGATGTGCAGGTCGCCTTCGTGGAAGGCTGGATCGCGATGCGCAACCGGCGCACTCCGGACGTACCCGCGCTGGTCTTCACACCGGCCGAGTGGCGTGGCTTCGTCCTCGGCGCCCGGGACGGCGAGTTCGACCTCACCTGACGCGCCGCGGCCCGCGCCCCGGACCCGGCGGACCGGATGACCGGACGGAGACGGCCGCCGGTCATCCGGCCGCGCGCGGCCGCCGCGTTACGCCCACAGCCCCAGCAGGAACGGGTAGGCGTGCAGGACCGGCGCGGGCCCCTGGACGAGATCGCGCAGGGTGAAGACGATGTACTCGGTGCCCTTGGTGGCGAAGAAGTGCACCTCGTCGCCCACGGTGGTGGAGGCCACCGCGTCCGGGGCGGTCCACCCCTTGGGCAGCTGGCCCAGCGGCACCGGCTGCACCTCGCGGAGGTCCGGCGCGCGGAACCGGCCGTCGATCAGCACCGTCTGCTGCTCGCAGAACAGCAGGTACTGCGAGTCGTCGGGCCGCGCGGGCGTCGCCTCCAGGACCCGGCCGTACGGCTCCAGCTCCCGGGACGGGAAGTACTCCTCGGTCCGGTCGATGCCGTCGTTGTCCTTGTCGGAGAAGGCGACCGTCAGGTCGCCCTTGACCCCGAGGTAGGTCCGGCCGCTGCGCCGCGGGGCCCGGGTGACGAAGTCGAAGCCGCCGTGGAACTCCTTGGGCAGGTGCGGGAAGCGCGCACTGATCTTCCGCGGCCCCTCCTCGACACGGTTGCGCGAGGAGAACCGGATGACCTCGTCACCACGGAAGCCCTCGAACCGTACGAACGGCGTGGTGTCGCCCGGCACGTACTTGGCGACGGTGCCGAAGACGCCCCCGGCGGCCTCCAGCGACGCCTTGAAGACGTGCGTGACGGTGGAGATGATGCCGCCGCCCGGCTCCACCAGCAGCCCGGACAGCGCGTCGAAGACCGGGTCGCCGCCGCGCGCCTCGACCGGCTCGAAGGTCCACTGCTCGGCGGTGCGGTAGGCACCGGTGTTCTCCGTCGACTGGTCGACGACCGCGCCCACCGCGGCCGCGTTGTCGCGCACGTTCATCCACAGGCCGCTGTGCAGGTTGGCGACCCGGTACGGGTCCTCATCGACCAGCTGCCACGACTGGCTGCGGTACGCCGGGGTGTTCTCCTCCAGATGCTCCTGGACCAGGGGCGTGCCCTTGTCCTTGCCGCACCTGCGGACCTGGAGGTAGCCGCCGCTGTGCTGGTTCTGCATCCGGAAGGTGCGCTCGCCGCCCGGCGCGGACTCCAGCCGCCATGCCTGGGCGGCCCGCTGCGGCCAGTCGTACAGCCGCTCCTGGACGATGTCCGCGGGGGACTGTTTGGTGTGGCCCTTGACGGTCAGATACAGGCCGCTGCTCACGTTCTTGATCAGGTACGTGCCCTTGGCGCTGACGCTCACGGGACCTCCTGGGAGCGGACGGAAAGAGTTCCGGTTCCGGCGTCCCACCCTAGGAGCCCGCTCCCTGGGACGCGACGGTACGGCCACCAGACCCGGCCAAGGTCAGGTCCCGGCCCCCGCCCGGGTACGCACCGCCCACAAGGCCCGATTCCCGGCGGGCGCGCTCCGCCGCTCCGGCGGGCACACCAGCAACGACCGGAACAGCACGCAGGAAAACGGACCAGGGCCCGCGCGATCCGGCGACGGGCCGCGGATCAGGGCTGGTTGGGGATGGAACGCGCCCGCTCCAGCGAGTTCGCGACGGCGGGGGCCGGGGCGGGATCGGCGCGCGGAGCCGGGTCGGCCGCGCGGGACGCGTACGCGGTGGGCGGCTCCGGCGGCTGGGCCTGCTGGGTGTCCGCGAGGACCGTGGTGGCCAGGTGCCGCAGCACGTCCGCGTGCGCGTGCAGCATCTGGTGCGTACGGGTGTCCCCCGGATCGGCCAGCAGGATGCGGGCGGCGGTGTTCACGGCACGCAGCCGCGGCTTCTGGGCCGTACGGTGCGCCCGGGGCAGCGACCGCCAGGCCGTGTTGGCGACGGTGATCAGCCGCCACAGGTCGTTGGTGGCCGGGTCGATGTCGTAGAACCGCAGACCGTACCGGCCGACGAGCCAGTACGAGAGGGACAGCGCCACGACCACCAGGAGGTCGAACGTCACCCAGGCGCGCGCCATGTGGCCGCGGTCCACGGCCATGTCGACCAGCAGTGCCACCCCCGCGCCGCCCGCGCCGAAGAGGACCGAGGCGAGCACGCCGAAGAACGCGACGGCCGGCACGATGCCGATGCCGTTCTCACTGTCCACCCGGAGCAGCCCCTGCCAGTGCGGGGCCAGATAGCGGGCGTAGCGGACGGGCTTCGGGGCGGGTTCGGTGACAGCGATTCTCTTCGCCCAGCTCACTGCCATCGCTGCACACTCCTTCGTCGGGCACTGACGCACGGCTTCACGCCTCAACCAACGAATAACGGAATTGCCGGATACGCTCAGTCGGCTCAAACAACGTTTCTGCTGCGGAGTTTCCTCCGGACAGCCGGGCGCATGGGGGGCGTGGGCGCGGAGTGGTTCCGGGGCACCCGCACGCGGCCGCACCACAAAAGAAGAAATGACCGGAAAACAAAAACCGAAAAACAATGACCGTCCGCGCCCCGGCGGCCCTCCGCACGGAGGGCGCCGGGACGCGGACGGCTGCCGGATCTCAGCGGCCGGAACGGTGCCGGTGGGCGCCGCGGTTGGAGTACGCGTGCCGGGTGGCCGCCGCCGGGGTGCCGGGATCGAGCTGACGGATCAGCTGGTGGAAGCAGAGCAGCACGGTCACCGGCGGAAGCCCCGCCACGGTGATCCCCGCCGGGGTGGTGGGGGCCTTGGCGATGCACAGCACCGTGGCCACTGCCGCGAAGAAGATCACGACGCACCACGAGTGCGCGGTGCGTCGCCGGTGGGTGCGGGCACGCAGGATGGACAGGATGGCGGCCATCCACGGCCCGTAGACCAGCAGCGGCCACAGCTGGGCGATGCGCGGTGACGTGGCCTCGCCCGCCAGGGCCCGCAGCGGCGGGTAGGACGCCACCGCGGCGAGCAGGGCGACCGCCATCACGATCACGGACGTCAGGGTGACGGTGACCAGGCTCAGGGTGCGCCGCCACGACCGGGTGCCGCCCTCCCGGCCGGCGCGGGCGGCGCGCAGGAAGGACGGCTTGCGGTGGCTGTGCCGCTCGGACCCCGGCAGACCGGCGGTGACCGGGGGCTGTTCGGCGGTGTCCAGCAGCTGCGCCAGCTCGGCGTCGAGGTCGTCGGGGACGACCATCGGCTCCGCGCCGTAAGTGTCGTAGGCGTCGTAGGCGTCGGCCAGGCTCTCGTGGGCCGGCTGGTCACGGAAGAGGGGGCCGTCGGCGAGGCCGAAGGCGGCCGTCAGATCGGGCTCGGAGGTGACTTGGGCGGGGATCCGGTACCCGTCGGCGGTGGACGGCATCAGCAGGTGGAGGGTGGGGGGATCGTACACGGCAACTTCCCTGCGGGCTGGGCGGCGGCGTCGAGGCCCGGGCTGTCAGGCGGCGCTGGCCGCCCTCAGCACCGCCGGGGCCCGGCGCCGCACTCGGCTTCGGCGGGTTGCGACCACATCGCCTTGATCCGGTCGAGTTCCGCGCCGAGGCGGTCCAGCAGATCGGCGGAGAGTTCCGGCCGGAAGTATTCCCTCTCGCATTCCGCTTCGGCCGGCGGCCGGTCGGTTGCGGGGGAGTCGGAGATGCCAACGGGCTTGAAGAAGCGCCGGCCGAGACGTCGGGCCGGCTGATCCACAGGAGTGTCAGGCATACATGCGGAACGAAAAGGGCCGACACAAAGGGACGGGTATCCGGTCCGGAGCGGCCCAAGTGAACTCAAGCAGACGTGGAGGGTACGAAGAGGAGGTGATCGGAAAGGTGGATGATTCGCTTGGGGCGCGCCGTCGGTCCGCCGCCGCAGGGCCGCGCGGGGCCGGTCGCCGGCTGCCGGGGCGGGCTCCTATACCACTCACCCCCTTGCGCGTCACCACAGCGTGGAAGGGCGCGTTTGGGCGGACGGCCCCGGCGCGTCACGGCGCCCGCACGAACGGTTGTGCGCCCAAGAGCGCCCACCTCGGAAGTGAAAGGTTTCTGCCGACGTCGGAGCGGCTCCGGCGCGCGCCGTACCGTTTCAGCGTATGCCGCTCCGGTGAGCTGACCCCCACTCCGACGCGCCCCCCACAGAAAGTATGTCCAGGGGACCGGCGGGGCGCCCCGGGTAGGTAATGGTGCGTCACATCCACCTGTCCTTCCGTCCCCGGGCCCGCTCGACGGCAGCCCGGGACACCGGCCGATCAACCAACGAGGTGGTCCCCGATGGGAATACGTGGAGAGGCGGGCGTCCGCGCACCGCACGGCCCCGCGGCCGCCGCACCCGGCACCTGGGTCGTCTCGGCCGCGCCCGGCGGCGTCCCGCTGCTCGGGCACGCGCTCCGCCTGTGGCGGCGCCCGCTCGAATTCCTCGCCGCGATGCCCGCCCACGGCGACCTGGTCGCGATCCGTCTCGGCCCGCAGCGCGTGTGGCTGGCCTGCGACCCGGACCTGGTGCAGCAGATCCTCATGGACCCCCGCACGTACGACAAAGGCGGGCCGCTGTACGACACGATGCGCATGGTGCTCGGCAACGGCCTGGTCACCTGCCCGCAGAACGTGCACCGCCGGCAGCGCCGGCTCGCCCAGCCCTGCTTCCGCCCCTCCCGGATCGCCGACTACGCCGCGGTGATGAGCGCCGAGATCGGCGCGGCCGTCGAGGAGTGGCGGCCGGGCCGGGAACTGGACGTCACCGACGCGATGATGGACCTCTCCGCCCGGGTGACCACCGGCGTGCTGATGTCCACCTCCCTCGACCCGGGCCTCGCCGCCGAGGTCCGGGCATGTCTGGCCACCGCCATGCGCGGCGTGCTGCTGCGCGCGGTCGTCCCGCTCGGCCCGCTCTACAAGCTCCCGACCCCCGGCAACCGCCGCTTCGACCGGGCCCTGGCCCGGCTGCACCACCTCATCGACCAGATCATCGCCGAGCGCCGCGCCCGCCCCACCGAGCACGACGACTTGCTGGCCACGCTCCTCGGAGCCACGGACGACAGCGGCAACGCCACCGGCGACGACCCGCCCCCGTACGACACTTCCGCACCGGACACGTGCCCCGCCGGCCCGGCGCCCGGCCGCCCCGCCCCTTCGCCCACCGCCCGGGAGACACTCCACGACAAGGAACCGCTCACCGACCAGAAGGAACCCCTCACCGACCAAGAGGCCCACGACCAGCTGATGACCTTCCTGGTGGCCGGGATCGAGACCACCGCGCTGGCCCTCGCCTGGACCTTCCACCTCCTGGCGGCCCACCCCGAGGAGGAACGCCGGCTGCACGCGGAAGTCGACACCGTGCTCGCCGGCCGCCAGCCGGCCCCCGCGGACCTGCCCCGGCTCGCCCACGCCCGGCGCGTGGTCACCGAAGCCCTGCGCATGTATCCGCCCGGCTGGGCCCTGACCCGCGTCACCACCACCGAGACCACGCTGGCCGGTCACCGGCTGGCACCGGGAAGCACCGTCCTGTACAGCGCGTACGTGCTGCACCAGGACCCGGCGGCCTTCCCCGACCCCCAACGGTTCGACCCCGACCGATGGTTGCCGGAACGCGCGGGGAGCATCCCGAGCGGTGCGATGCTCCCGTTCGCCGCCGGCAACCGCAAGTGCATCGGCGACCACTTCGCGATGACCGAAGCCGTGCTCGCCCTTGCCGCCATCGCCGCGCGCTGGCGCCTGCGCCCGCCGTCCGCCAGGACCGTACGACCGGTCCCGGCGGCCGTGCTGAGCCCGGGCCCGCTGCCCATGGTCTGCGAGCTCCGCGGCAGGCCGGACGGCGGCGCAGCACAGGCAGTGCCGTCTCAAGCACCGTGAACATGGAGAGAACCATGCAGGCAACAGGCTACGGCGCCCCGGAACACGAGATTCCCGCCGCCCGTTCGGCCGCGGTCCCGTTACCGGGGACCGGGCCGGAGCACGACCCGGACGCGACGGCGCCGCACGCCGCCGCCGTCGTCCCGCGGCTCTTCTGCCCCATCCCGGCGGCGCCGCACCACGAGACCGCCGGCATCGAGGCGCGGGTGGTGGACTGGATGGCGCGGTTCGGGTTCTGCGACGACGACTTCCACCACGCACAGGTGCTGGCCAACCGCACCGCCGAGTGGGCGTGCCGGATCGCGCCCGACGGCGCCACCGACCCGCTGCAGATCGGGGCCGACTGGTCCTGCCTGGGCCTGCTGCTGGACGACGTCTACCTGGACGGCGGGCTCTTCAGCCGGAACCCGGAACGTTTCCTGCCGATGGCCGTCCAGGTGATCCACGGGGCCGACCATCCCGAGACCACCGACGACAAGACGGTCGACCCGTACACCGCCGCCTTCGGCGAGGTCTCGCACCGCTACCGGCGGCACGCCACCGGCACGGTCGTACGGCGCTGGGTCGACGGCGTCGCCGAATGGTTTCTCGCCGCCTGCGTCGGTATGGGCCAGCGGGCCTCGGGCTCCGTACCGAGCCTGGAGGAGTACCTCGTGATCGGCCCACGGGACCGCGGCACCAAGGCGTCCATCGCCGTCATCGAGATGGCGGAGGGCACCTCGCTGCCCAGCGAGGCGGCCGAGACACCCCGAATACGAGCCCTGACCCAGATCGCCTCGGCGCTGGTGACCTTCGCCAACGACGTCTACTCCTACCACCGCGAGGTCAAGGAGCAGTCTTTGGAGTCCAACCTCGTCGGCATCCTGGAACACGCGCTGCGCGTGCCGCCCCAGGAGGCCATGGTCCAGGCGGCCGCGCTGCACGACCGCCTGATGTGCCTGTACGTCACCCTGCGGGACCAGACCGCCGTACGGGCCACTCCCGAGGTGCGCTGCTACCTCGGCCAACTGGACCACTTCATCCGGGGCAACCTGGACTACAGCGCCGTGACCCCGCGCTACCGGTCCGACCCGGGTGCCGCCCCCGATCCGGCGCCCGCGTTCGGTGTCTGGGCGGACTCGCCCAGTGATGGGAGTCTCGAACCGCTGCCGCTGCGCCCGGTCGCGTGGTGGTGGGACCAGCTGAGTCCCGCGATGTGAGCCCGGGGGACACCGCTGTCCCCCGGTTCCGCGGTCCACGGGGCCGGCCCGTTCCCGGCGGCCCCTTCGGACCCCCAGGCCCTGTCGCAACGTCCCGGTATCCGGACCGGCGCCCCGGGCGGGCGCGGCCGGGCACCGGCAGGAAGGGTGAACCGTTGTGCGTGCAAAGCCCCGTGTCCTCGTGGTCGGCGGCGGGATCGCCGGCCTGTCCGCGGCCTTCCGGCTCCAGCAGGCCGGCTGCGAGACCGTCGTCCTGGAGAGCGCCGGTCCGGAGCTGGCCGGCGGCCGGATGGCCACCGTCAACGTCTCGGGATTCGCCGTCAACCGGGCGGCGACCATCCTCATCCACAGCTACCGCGAACTGATCCGCCTCGTCGCCGCGGCCGGCCTGGCCGACGAGGTCGTCCCCGGGAGCGACCTGTTCGGCCTGGTCCGCGGCGGCCGGGTGGACCGGGTCCGCCTCGGCTCCCGCCGGCAGCTCGCCACCGGCGGGCTGCTGACCAGCTTCCCCTCGGCGACATCGCCAAGCTGCTGCGCGACTACCGCCGCGTACGCCCGTTGCTGACACCGCACGACATGTCCCCGATGGCCGCGGCCGACTTCGAGTCCGTCCATCAGTACGCCACCCGCCGCGGCCTGCGGCCCGAGACCCTGGAGTACCTGCTCGACCCGCTCGTCTCCGGGCTGTGCCTGGGCGAGCCGGAAGCGGTCTCGGCCGCGATGCCGTTCGTCTTCATCGACGTCATCCTGTGCGGCGGCGGCTTCTTCACCTCCAAGGAAGGCGTCGGCTTCCTGCCCAAGGGGCTGGCCCGGCAGCTCACCGTCGAGTACCACGCCCAGGCCACCTCGGTCGAGGACCGCGGCGAGGAGGTGGCGGTCACCTGGCACCGGCCGGGCGAGGCGGAGCACCTGGAGACCGCCGCCGCCTGCGTCCTGGCCGTACCGCCGCCGCAGATACCGCCGCTGTACGGCCAACTCACGCCCGAACAGCGCGAGTTCCTGGACGACGCCCCGTACGCCCGCAGCATCCACGTCGCCTTCGGACTGGACCGCCCGACGGCGGAACGGGCCATGCTGGTACAGGCGTCCCGTGTCGAACACCCGGACCTCTGCGCCTTCGTGCTGGAGCACAACCTCTCCCCGCGGCGCGTACCGGAAGGGGCGGGGCTGGTCATGACCCATCTGCGCGGCGCGTGGTCGGACCGCAACTGGGACCTGGGGGACGACAAGGTGGTGGACCACGTCCTGGCGGGCGTCCGGCGGATGGGCATCCTGCCCGAACTGGAGCGCCACACCGTCATGACGCACATCTGGCGCGTCGCGCCGTGCCTGATCGGCCGGCGGCCGGGGGACTACCGGGCCATCGCCCGTTTCGCGGCCGGATTCGACCCGCGCGGCCGGGTCCAGCCGGCCGGCGGCGACATCCTGGGCCACTCCACCACCAACAGCAGTGTGGCCTCCGGAGAGCGGGCCGCCCGTAATCTTGTGGCCCGGCTGCGTACCGAGGGGGCGCTCACGCAGGGACGCCACTGACCCGCGCCCCTGGCTGCTCAACTTCCCCCGAAGCAACGCCGATTCACCCGTAAGAGTGGCTGCTTACGGGTGTCTCGGACGGCCCGGAACGGGTAGACGCGTGCGCTTATAGCACGGCCCGGCCCCCGTCGTGCAGCATGTCACTCATCCTGGTTACCGCGGGTCCGTATGGGCGTACGCTCTGCGCTATCGCAGGCAGAGTGCGGCCGGACGGGCCCGCACTCGCGGCGGGCGGGAGCACCCACGCGGCGAACGGATTCAGTCATGGCCAACGGATGGGAGCAGGTGCGCGACGCACGGCGTGTCCTGCTCGAACGGAACGCCGAACTCGAAGCCCTGGAAACGGCCTTGGACCGGCTCTGCGGCCCTGGCGGCGGCCCCGTCGCCGCCAGGCGCGGCGGACTGCTCTCCTTCGCCGCACCCGCCGGCATGGGCAAGACCGCACTGCTCGCCGAGGTCCGCGCCCGTGCCGCCGCGCACGGCTGCACCGTGCTCTCCGCGCGCGGCGGCGAGCAGGAGCACGGCATGGCCTTCCACGTCGTACGCCAGCTCGTGCAGCCCGTCCTGGCCGCATACGACGAGGCCGCCTCCCGCACCGTCCTGGGCACCTGGTACGACATCGTCGCCCCGGCCCTCGGCCTGGTGGCCGACGCGGGCGGCAGCGTGCCCGACCCGACCGGTGTCCGCGACGGCTTGGACTGGCTGGTGACCCGCCTCGCCGTGCAACAGGCGCCCACCGTGCTGGTCCTGGACGACGCGCACTGGGCCGACCAGGAGTCCCTGAGCTGGCTCACCGCGTTCGCGCCCCGGGCCGAGGACCTCCCGATGCTCGTGGTGGTCGCCTACCGCCCCGAAGAACTGCCGCGCGACGCCGCCCCCTTCCGCAAGCTCGCCGAACGCCACGCCACCCGCCCCTTCACCCTCACCCCGTTCACCTGCGAGGCGGTCACCAGCATCGTCCGCGAGGCGATCGGCGCGGCGGCCGAGGACAAGTTCTGCACCGAATGCTGGGCGGTCACCGACGGCAACCCCTTCGAAGCCGTGGAACTCGCCGCCGGACTCCGCGAGCGCGGCCTCCAGGGCGGCCGGGACGACCTGCCCGCCCTGCGCGAGATCGCCTCCGCCGTCAAGGGCAAGGGCCTGATCGACCGGATGGACAAGCTCGGCGGCGCCGCCGTCCGGCTCGCCTGGGCGGTCGCCGTCCTGGGCACCTCGGCCACGCCCGACATCACCGCCGGTGTCGCCGCGCTCGGCACCGGGTCCGCGGCCGAGGCCGTCACCCAGCTGCGCGAGGCACGCATCCTGGCCCAGGCCGAGGCGCCCGACGGCAACCTGCGGTTCGCCCACCCGCTGATCGCCACCGCCGTCCACCGGGCGATCCCGGCCTCCCTGCGCGTCGGCATGCACAACGTGGCCGCCGAAGCGGTGGTGGAAGCCGGGCTGGGACCGACGGTCGCCGCACGGCACCTGCTGGAGGTGCCCTGCCAGGGCGACGACTGGGTGGTCCACCGGCTGCGCCAGGCCGCGCGGGAGTACGTACGGGCCGGCGCGCCCGACGCCGCCCGCCGCTTCCTGGCCCGCGCCCTGCGCGAGCCGCCCTCGCCCGAGAACCGCGCCGCCGTCCTGTTCGAACTGGGCGCCGCCACCTTCCTCTCCGCCCCCGAGGTCACCGTCAACTACCTGCGCGAGGCCCTGGAGGAACCGGACATCGCCCCCGAACTGCGCGAAGCCGTCACCTACCGGCTCGCCCAGGCACTCGCCCACACCGACAAGGTCGCCGAGGCCGCGGCACTCGCCGCCGACGAGGCCCGCCGCACCAGCCTCCCCGGCACCCGGCTGCGGATGCAGGCCGAGAACTTCGTCTGGAGCGCCTTCCGCGCCGACGAACCGGACTCCGCGGCCCGCTCCCGCAGGCTGAGCCGGCTCGCCGACCACCTCACCGGCGACGGCCTCGCCGAGCGCTACATCCTCGGCCTGCGCGCCTGGGACTGCGTGGTGCACGGCGAGCCCGCCACCACCGCCCTGCGCTACGCCGAGGCGGCCCTGGTCGGCGGGCTGAGCTGGACCGAGGACAACCGCGGCTTCGAGGTGCCGGTCGCCGTCGCCATGGTCTTCATGTACTGCGACCAGCCCGGCCGCGCCGAGGAACTGTTCACCCGCGGCATGGCCGAGTGCGAGCGCAAGGGCTGGCGCGGCGCCCACCTGGCCTTCGGCCACGCCCTGCTCGGCTACATCCGTTACCGCCGCGGCGCGCTGGCCGAGGCCGAGACCCTGGTACGCGAAGGGCTGCGGATCGCCGAGCGGGTCGGCGGCGCGGTACCGGCCCGGTGGTACGCCATCGGCATCCTCATCGAGATCCTGCTCGCCCGCGGCCGCGTCGACGACGCCCAGGAACTCGCCGACCACTTCAGCTACGGCGACATCGTGCCCAACGCCGTCGTCTACCCCGACTCCCGCACCGTCTACAGCGAACTGCTGCTGGCCCGCGGCCTGCACCGGCACGCCGAACACCACCTCAAGGCGGTCGGCAGGCGGCTGGAGGCCCGCGGCATGCGCAACCCCGCCTGGTGCCCCTGGCAGCTGCACCTCGCCCGCGCCACGGCGCTCACCGACAGTCCGCGCGCCGTCCAGCTGGCCGAGGAAGGCGTACGCCGGGCCCGCAGGTTCGGCACCGCCACGGCCGTCGGCGAGGCCCTGCACTGTGCCGCCACCGTGATCGGCGGCGGCCGGGCCCTCAAACTGCTCGCCGAGGCCGTACGTGAACTGGAGCACTCACCCGCCGGCTACGCGCTGGCTGAAGCCCTGGTCGACCACGGAGCGGCGCTGCGCCGGGCCGGCCTGCCGCAGGACGCGGCCGAGCGCCTCTACCGCGGGCTGGAGGGCGCGGTCCACTGCGGAGCCGACGGCCTCGCGGAACGCGCCCGCGACGAGCTGTCCGCGGCCGGCCTGCGCCCGCTCCAGCTGCACAGCACCGGCACCGAGACCCTCACCGCCCAGGAGCGGGCGGCCGCCGAACGGCTCGCCCTGGGCTGGCCCACCAGCCGCATCGCCGAGGAACTGGCCACCCCGGAGACGGTCGTCACCCGTCTGCTGTCCAGTGTCTGCCGCAAGATGGGCACGGACTACGCGGGTCTGCCGCGGCTGCTGGAGACGGCCGCCCCGGGCGTCGCGCCGGCCGAGCTGCCGCTGCGTTGACGCCGGGCCCGCCGGCCGCCGGCGGCCACGTACGATGGCGGTATGTCCTTCCTCCGCCGCCGCAGCGCAGCCACGCCCGCCGGGCCTGACTTCGACGTCCTCGCCATGGACCCCGGGGACTGGCCCGGCAATCTCGGAGCGGGACTGCTGCCCGCCCCCGACGGCAGCTGCCAGGGAGTCTTCCTGCGCTACGACCTGTTCGGCGGCCGCGGCCCCGCGATGATCATCGGCAACCTCCCGGAGGGCTCCCCGGCGCGCGACCTCGCCGACGGCCAGGTGCCGTTCGAGGTGGCGCAGCTCCTCGCGGCGCTGGAGAACGACGAGCCGGTCACCGTCGTCGAGACCGAGGACACTCCGGTCATGCACGACGACAACCTGCTGATCGTCAAGCGCGTCAAGTGCTCCGAGGGCCGGATCTCCTGTGCCCAGTTCGACCGTAGCGACGGCGTCCTGGTCACCATCGCCAGCTGGGACCGGCCGATCACCGACGACCTGTACGCCCTCCTGAAGCCGCTGCCGGCGGAGATGTTCCAGCAGGGGTGAGCACGGTGTTCAGCGACGGCGGCGCCGGACGCGTGCTGCCACGGGGAGCGACGGGCTTCTTCCGGCCGAAGGACGGGCCGCTGCCGGAGACCGGTCTCCGGAAGTTCCGCACCGCTCTGTACGCCGCCGCCCGTCTCGCCGGAGGGACCGTCGGCGAGGTGCGGGAACAGGCGTACCCGCGGACCTTCCACACCGCGACGGTCACCGGCCGCGCAGGCGTGCACATCGTCCTGTGCCACGCCCGTCACCCTTGGATCGCCTTCTCCCCGGAACGCCGGCACTGGTACGGGGAGGAATTCCTCGCGCCCCCGGCCTGGGCCGGGCCTTTCACCGCCGCGGGCTTCGAGGTCCTGCGCAGTGAGCAGCTCGCCACACCGCTCACCAGCCTGGCCCCTTCGGCGCTCACCGAGGGCGAATGGCGTGAGGTGCGTTTTTACGGCATCACCACGGTGGGCGGGGTCCTCTTCAACACATGGGACTGACGGGCGAGCGCAGTGGTTGAACGGCGAGTGGTGCACGGCGTCCAACCCGGACGCCGTGCCCGCCCGTGTCACCGTTGCGAAGAAGACCGTACATCCACATCGGCCGCCCGCACGTAGCCCACCCGGTGCCCCACCTGGATCTCGTAGTAGACATCCTCGCCGCGCACGACCGCGTGCCGGGACAGGTCGTACGTCGGGGCGTAGAAGTACTCGCCGCGCACCCGGTTGCCGACGGCGTAGCGCTGGCCGGACAGCAGCTTGTACGGGAGCGGGGTGACCGCCTGCACCGGCACGCCCGCCGGGTAGGCCGCCGCCTCCGGGTACGCCCGGCCGTAGACCGGGATGTCCGCCCGGCCCGCCTTCGGCGTGATCACCAGCCCCTTCGCGTCGACCGCGGTGGTCTGCTTCGGCGGGTTGTGGAACCACGCCTTCTGGCCCAGGTACCAGATGGCCGTCCACTCGCCCCGGCGCTCCGCGACCGCGTACCGCTGGCCGGTGGTGGCACGGGCGCCGGTGTCGTTCACCCCGGTCGTCGAAGGGCTGCCGTCCGGGCGCAGCCCGATGTCCTCGACCAGGGGCGCGCTCGCACTCGGTTCGGTGTGCAGGCGCACCGCGGCCGAGCCGTGCGGCGCGCACGGCTGACCCGGCTTCTCACAGTCGGTGTAGACGGGCCGGTGCCGGTCGTAGTCGGGGCGGACGGTGACCAGGCCGCCGCCGGGGCCCGCCGTGCGTACGAAGGGCTTGCCCAGCAGCCGGAAGTAGTGCGCCCAGTCCCAGTACGGGCCCGGGTCGGTGTGCATGCCCTTGATCGTGGCGGGGGTGGTGCCCGGCACGTTGTCGTGGCCGATGATGTGCTGCCGGTCCAGCGGAAGGTCGTACTTGCGCGCCAGGTAGCGCACCAGGCGTGCCGAGGCCCGGTACATCGTCTCGGTGTACCAGGCGTCCGGGGCCGCGAGGAACCCTTCGTGCTCGATGCCCACGGAGTGCGCGTTGACGTACCAGTTCCCCGCGTGCCAGGCGACGTCCTTCGTCGGCACGTGCTGGGCGATCAGCCCGTCCGCCGACCGGATCGTGTAGTGCCAGGAGACGTACGTCGGGTCCTTGATGAGCTTCAGCGTCGTCTCCCACGACCCTTCGGTGTCGTGCACGACGATGGCGTCGACCCGCTGGTCCCGCGGCCGGTCCGCCTTGTCGTGGTTGCCGTAGTCCCCGTCGCCGAACTCCTCGTACGGCGCGGGCACGGACACGCAGGAGACCGTACGCGGGCATTCGAGGCGGCCGCCCGCCGGCGCGGCGGCGGACCGCGGACCGAGGCGTCCGAGCTGCGCCCGGTCCGGCGTCAGCCCCGGCGTGGCGGGCAGCGTCACCCGCTGGCCGGAGTCGGTCGTACGGGACTGGCCCTGCCGCAGGACCTCGTACACGTCGTCGGCGAAGCCCGCCGCCGTCCGGGCGTCGTCCGCGCCCGGGTAGCGGGCGACGGCCCCGTACCAGCGGGCCGGATCGGCGGAGCGCGGCCCCAGGCGGCGCTGCTCCTCGGCCAGCAGCGCCGCACCGCCGCGGATGTTGGCCGCCGGATCCCGGCGCAGCCGTTCTGCGGGCAGCCCGGTCAGCCGCGCCGCCCGCTCCAGGGTGCGCAGCCGGGCGGGCAGCGCGGTGGCGGCCGGGAGCTGCGCGGAGGCGCGCTTGCGGGCGCGGGAGTCGTCGCCGCGCGGGTCCTCGTCACCGTCGCTGTGGTGCGGCCGCTCGGCCAGCGCCGTACGGGCGTCGGTCAGGTGCATCGGGCCGTAGCCCCCGGACACGCTGGGCGCGCCGCCGTGCCCGTCCCAGCGGGACTCCATGTAGGCGACGGCCAGCAGCACGTCCCGCGGGACGCCGTGGCGCGCGGCGGCGTCCGCGAACGCCTGCTGGAGGGAGCCCGCGGCGGGCCGGGCCGCCGCGGCGCGGGGCTGCCCGTCCGGGGCGGACGGCGCGGCGGAGACCAGGGGCAGCACCAAGGCCGCCGCCGCGACGGCGGTGGCGGCCCTGCGCGCTCTGGAGCGGGGGTTCTCTTCTCGTCGGATCCTCGCAACGCAGCCTCCTGTGGCCGACCGGGACGAGCCGGGGCGTCTGACGGATGGTGAGCGTACGGCCGTGCGCGGAACGGGGTTCTTACAGCTATCGCCTGGCCGACGATCCGTCAATCACCGTGCGCCCCAAGGGTTTCGTATGTCAGCGCGCTCCCCGGAACCCCGTACGAGAACGGCGGCGGCCCCCGGCCCGCACGAGTGAGCGGCACGCCTCTACGGCGTGCCGCTCACATGCCCCCTGGGCGGATCAGCGGGTGCCGACCGCCGCCCGTACCGCACGGCGTGCCATCTGGCAGTCGTCGTGCAGCCGACGCAGCAGCAGCCGCTGCTCCTCGCCCGCGGCCAGCGCACCGGGGTGTCCCGCCCCCGGCGTGCCCGTCGGCGTGGGCTCGCGCATGGTGCGCTGCACGGCGGTTTCGTAACGCCGTATTTCGCGGGTGAGCACCAGCATCAGATTGACCAGGAAGGCGTCCCGCGCGGCCGGTCCCGCGGCCTGCGCGAGCTGGCTGATCTGGCGGCGCGCCACAGGGGCGTCACCGAGCACCGACCACAGGGTGGCGAGGTCGTAGCCCGGCAGGTACCAGCCGGCGTAGTCCCAGTCGAGCAGCACCGGCCCGGCGGGGGAGAGCAGGACGTTGTTCAGCAGCGCGTCGCCGTGGCAGAACTGGCCCTGGGTGTGGGCCAGGCCGTGCAGCAGTTTCTGCAGGTCGCCCAGGTCCCGGTCGGTCAGCAGACCGAGGTCGTGGAAGCGCCCGATGCGGCCCGCGTAGTCCAGCGGCGCGTCGAACATCCCGGCCGGCGGCCGCCAGAGGTTGACCCGGCAGATCGCGCCGAGCGCGGCCCGTACGTCGGCGCGCGGCGGTGCTTCGGTCGGATGCCGTTGGAGGGAGGCGACCCGGCCGGGCATCCGCTCGACGACCAGGGTGCAGTTGTCAGGATCCGCGGCGACCAGCCTCGGTACGCGCACCGGCGGACGGTGGCGTACGAAGGACCGATACGCAGCTATTTCGTGCCGGAACCGCTCGGCCCACGCGGGGAGTGGTCCAGTAAACACTTGGCGACCGCGGTCGTACGGCCGGTGGTGCCCACCAGGAGGACGGACTTGCCGCTCCGGCGCAGCACCTGGACCGGGTGGAACTCGGGACAGATACGGTGCACGGAGGCGACCGCGGCGCGCAGCTGGGCACCCTGGGGGCCGGACAAGTCGAGTCTCCCGCTGAGCGGTTGGGTGCCCCCCTTGCACCCGCCGGTTGCGGCCGCCGGTGAGGCCGGAAACCGCCCCCGTCGACTGGGAGGGATCGAGATACGGCCCGCTTCCCGGAGGCTGCGGACGGTACGGCCGGTTCGGGGCGCTCACGGCGGGCGATGCTGCGTACATGGGTGAGACAGATCCCTTCGTGCGCCGACGAGTTGCAGTGCGGCTCCCGGCCCGGCGACCCGGGGCCCGAAGGCCCCGGATCCGGTGTCCGCACCCTGGGGAATGCGGTACCGACACCGGGCCGGGGGCTGCACTTCTACAGAACACGCGGGCGCGGGTGGCAGACCATCTGGCGGACCCTGGCGAACCCTGGCGAATGCTCGCGGGCGTCCTCGGCGGCCCATTACTGTCAAGTCAGTCGAGGAACCTGGGGGCTTGACGTGGACAGGGAGCCGAACACCCGTCTCGCGGACCTTTTCGGCCTGGCCGGCTGGTCCAAGGGCGAGCTGGCGAGACTGGTCAACCGGCAGGCGGCCGCCATGGGGCATCCGCAGCTGGCGACCGACACCTCGCGGGTACGGCGCTGGATCGACACGGGGGAGACCCCGCGCGACCCGGTGCCCAAGGTGCTCGCCGCCCTGTTCACCGAGCGTCTCGGCCGTGTCGTAACCATCGAGGACCTCGGGTTCGGTCGTTCCGGGCGCGCGGGGAGGAAACAGGCCACGGACGGTCTCCCGTGGCCGCCCGAGCGAACGGCGGCGGTCCTCACGGAATTCACGGGAATGGACCTCATGCTCAACCGACGCGGCTTGGTGGGCGCGGGCGCGGCGCTCGCCGCGGGCTCCGCACTCAGCAGCGCCATGCACGACTGGCTGCACACCGACCCGGCGCTGGCAGCCGACGCCCCCGATTCGACGACCCGTTCGACTACCACTCCATCGACCAGATCGGCTACGACCGCTACGAGGCGGCCCCCGTGGGGTCGCAGGAGATCGACGCCCTGGAGCGCTCGGTCGAGGTCTTCCGCGCCTGGGACGCGGCCCGCGGCGGCGGGCTGCAGCGCAAGGCCGTGGTGGGCCAGCTCAACGAGGTGGGCGGGATGCTCGCCTACCACCACCCCGACCACCTCCAGCGCAGGCTGTGGGGGTGGCGGCCAACCTCGCCGTCCTGGCGGGCTGGATGTCCCACGACGTGGGTCTGGAGCCCACCGCCCAGAAGTACTTCGTCATCGCCGCCCACGCGGCGCGCGAGGGCGGCGACCGGCCGCGCGCGGGCGAGGCGCTCTCCCGGGCGGCCCGCCAGATGGTGCACCTGGGCCGTCCCGACGACGCCCTGGACCTGATGAAGCTGGCCAAGTCCGGCTCCGGCGCCGAGACGCTGCCGCGGACCCGCGCGATGCTCTGCACCATCGAGGCGTGGGCCCAGGCGAGCAAGGGACAGGGCCAGGCCATGCGGCGCACCCTGGGCGAGGCGGAGGAACTCTTCGTCGCCGACCGGGGCGACGTGCCGCCGCCGAGCTGGATGCAGATGTTCGACGAGGCGGACATGCACGGTATGCAGGCGCTGGCCTTCCGTACGCTGGCCGAACACGACCCGCGGGCGGCGAAGATCGCCCAGGCGCACGCCAAGCAGGCGCTGCGGCTGCGGGACGCGGGCCGGCAGCGGTCGACCATCTTCGACTACCTCTCGATGGCCTCGGCCTGCTTCATCGGCAACGACCCGGAAGAGGCCGACCGCTACGCCCGGCTGGCCCTGGTGTCCATCAAGGAGAACTCCTCCCACCGCACCTGGGACCGGTTGCGCGAGATGTACCGGCTCACCAACCAGTACACGAACTACACCAAGATCCAGGACCTGCGGGAGGAGATCCAGCGGGTGATGCCGAAGGCCAAGAACAACAAGGGGCTGGGCCCGGGGATCGGCCCGATGGGCAGCAATCTGCGGGTCTGACGCCGGCTGCCGCCGGCGGGACCTGAACCGGACGAGAACCAGGGAACCGGACGAGAACAAGGCGAGCCAAGACCCGTGACCCCGGTCCTGGCCGTGCGAAACATCGCGACATACGGACAGCGCTTCCTACAGACACCGCTTCCTACAGACACCGCGCAAGGGTTTCCGCTACCCGCTCACCCTGGCGATCAGTACACACGCGTCGTCCTCGCGCTCGGCACCGCCGAACTCCTCGGCGACGACGCGGACACAGTCCTGCGCGTTACGCGCGGCGGCGAACCGTGGTGCCAGCGACAGGAGGCGCGCGGCACCCTCGTGGGGCGCGAGCGCGCCGTGCGACCGGCGTGGCACCAGGCCGTCCGTGTGCAGCACCAGCAGGTCGCCGGGCTCCAGCTGCTCGCACCGCTGCGTGTAGGCGGCTCCGGTGGTGGCGCCGAGCAGGACGCCCTCCGGAGGGCTCAGCGGGCTTCCCGTGCCGTCGCGGAACAGCAGCGGGGCGGGGTGCCCGGCCTGGGCCCAGACGAGCTGACGGGAGGCGGGGTCGAAACGGCAGCAGACCGCGCTGCCGAGGGCGGGCTGCGCGGAGGTGTCCAGCAGCTGGTTCAGATAGCCCATCAGCGGGCCCGGCTCCTGACCGGCCACCGCCATGCCGCGCAGCGCGCCGAGGACCATGGCCATGCCGGACGTGGCGGTGGCGCCGTGGCCGGTCAGGTCGCCGACGCTCAGCAGGGTCCGGCCGTCCGGAAGCTGCAACGCGTCGTACCAGTCGCCGCCGATCAGGGCGCTGGTGCCGGAAGGGAGATAGCGGGCGGCGAGGTCGAGTGCGACGGGTCCGCCCTGCGGGAACCGCAGGGAGCCGCGCCACGGCGGCAGCACGGCTTCCTGCAGCTCTACCGCAAGCCGGTGCTCGGTCTGCGCCATGTGCCGTTGACGCTGCAGCGAGTCACGGGTCTCGCGCACCGCCCGCTGGCTGCGGCGCAGCTCGCTGACGTCGCGCAGTACGGCCCACATGCAGGCCGTGCTGCCGTCGGCTTCGAGCACCGGCTCGCCCACCATGTGCACCGTACGGACGCTCTGGTCGCTCCGTACGATGCGGAACTCGTCGTCGATCGGCCGGCCGTCCACCAGGCAGTCGGTGACCATCGTGGTCAGCAGCTGCTGGTCCTCGGAGAAGACCAGGGAGGGCAGCTCGTCCAGCGTCAGGGGCCCTTCGGCCGGGTCCCTGCCGAAGATCCCGAACAGCTCCTCGGACCAGCTCACCTCGTCGGTGAGGAGGTTCCACTCGGCGCTGCCGACCCGGCTGAGCAGCGAGCCGCGCGGATGCCCCGCGGGCTCGGGCGGCGCCACCGGCAGCCGGTCGTCGTCCGTCGCCTCCGCCGTGTCCGGGGCCGCGCCGGGGTCGGCGGGCAGGCCCTCCCGGAGCTGGTCCAGGTGTCCGCCGAGGTCGTCGAGGTGATGGACGGCGAGGTCGCACAGCGCCCGCTGCCAGCGCAGCCGGGCGTCCTCGGGCTCGTCGCCGCCGGCCGAGGTCTCCCGGCGTACGGCGTCCAGGCCGCCCCGCAGCCGGCGTGCCTGGGTGATCAGGGCCTCGACCACGTCGCGCTCGGGCGGCTGGGCGGCTGGTCGGTCCGCGAACAGATGGGACGGCATGACGTTCTCCGATATCAGGCGGCGCCGGGGCCTGGTCTGACGGAAGGGCCGGTAACGACTGTTGCACAGGCTGCGACCGCCCGTAAGGGATTTGGCATTACCCGATACGGTGGTGCATTTGGCATATGCCCCCGGCCTTCCTGGGGCAACCTTCGGCCGAATCAGCGGAACCTGGCGTTCCAGGCTAGGCTTCGGCCGCCGTAGCGCGCTCGGTCCCACCGATCCATGGTGGGAACGACGCATACGACCCGTGGTCACCGGCAAGAATGCCGGTCAGCGGAAATCCCGTTGCCAGCCTGTCCCCCGCACCGGATGCTGACCTCATGTTCGATCCAGACATAGCGCCCAGTGGCACCCTGCTCGGCCTCCTGCAGCGAGGCCGCGGCGACGGGACCCTGCACGCCCTCGCGGCGCCGCGGGCCGAGGCGCTCGCGGCACTGAACGACAGCGTGCTGCGCGACCCCCGCCGCGACTGGCAGGTCGAGAACCGCTCCCTGTACTACGCGCGCCTCTACATGCAGCTCGACGGCGGACTCGAAGAGATCGAACGGCATCTTTTCCACCCCGACGACCTCACCGACCCCGGCGAGGAGCGCACGGGCCTCGCCCTCGCCGTGCTCGGCCACCTCGCCGCGTACGGCCGGGACGCCGCCCTCCTCCTGCTGCGCAGCTACGCCGCCGCCGGCACGAACTGGCGCTGGGCCCTGGACGAGCTCGCGCTGCGGGACGACGACGCGGGACTGGCGACCCTCGCCCCCGCGGTCCTCGCCCGCTTCCCGCACACCCCCGAGGGCGACGCCGAGCTGGCCGCCGCCGTCCGCGACGCCTTCGAGCCCCGCCCGTGGCGGCTGTGGGCCGAGGACCCCCGCTACGGCGAACGCATCCGCGCCGCCCAGGAACAGGGCTGCTTCGACCGGTGGCAGCGTCAGATGCGGCCGAGCGGGCCGCGCCCCGGCTGGAGCGTCACCGAAGTACTGGACTGGGCCCAGCAGGGCCTGGAGCTGCACCCGGAGGAGTGGCGTCAGGTCCCGGCCGCGCGCTGCCTGGCCGCTGTCGCGGGCCCCGAGGACCGCCCTGAGCTGTTGCGCGCCGCGCGCACCGGCCCGGACGCCGCCCGTGCCGCCGCCCTGCGCCACCTCGCCGAGCGCGGCGACCCGGAGGCCCTCGACCTCATCGAGGCCGCGGCCGCCGACCCCTTCTCCAGCCGCCCGCTCGCCGAGGCCGCGCTCGCCGCCTTCGAGCGGATGCGCGCCGTGGCCGCCGTCGAACGGGCCCGCCGGTGGGCCCCGCGCCCCGACCCCCTCGGCGCGGCCGGCGCCACGATGCTGGCCCGCCGCGGCAGCCGGGGCGACGCCGATCTGGTGCTGGCGGCCCTGCGCCGTACGGTGCGGACCGAGGGACCGGACGCGGGCGGCCTGTGGGAGCTGGTCGACGGGGCCGGCCGCCTGGGCGTGGCCTGCGCGGCACCGGTGCTGCGCCACATCTACCGCGAGACCTCCTCCTCCCACCTCAGAGGCCGCGCCGCGGGCGCGCTGGCCGTCACCGACCCCGGGTTCCCGGCGGGCTTCGCCGTCGAGTGCCTGTGGGACTGCGAGGAGAGCACCCGCGAGCTGGCCGCCCGGCACGCGGCGACCGGTGACGACCGGGTCGTGGAGCAGTTGCGCAGACTGGCCGCCGATCCGGCCGAGGAGGCCGAGGTGCAGACGGCGGTACGCAGCCGGTTCGGGCCGGACGCGCCGGCGCTCTGAGCGGCGGAGAGCGCAAGGGGGCGCACGGGGCGCACGGGGCGTGAGGGCGCGCGGGCCCTCCGCGCCGGGCGCCCGAGCCCCGGCGCGGGCGCCAACGCTCATGGGACGTTCCCCGGCTGGAAAGATCCCCGTGGCCCGGCCCACGCCCGGTGGGCCGACAACAGCCGTATGCGTGTTGTCATCGTCACCGAGTCCTTTCCGCCCGACGTCAACGGCGTCGCCCTCGGCGCCCTCGAAACCGCCCGGCACCTGGTCCGGCGCGGGCATGACGTGCTCGTCGTCGCCCCGACGGGCGCCGACGGGACACCGGACGGCGGACCGGGCGCCCCCTGCCCCGTCGTCCGGGTGCCCTCGGTGCCGTTCCCGGGTCACCCGCAGGTCCGGGTCGCCCTGCCCGGCCGCCGACTGGCCGCCGCGCTGGACGGGCACGACCCGGACGTGGTGCACCTGGCCGGGCCCTTCGTCCTCGGGGCCCGCGCGATGGCCCTCGCCGCGCGGCGACGCGTGCCCGCCGTCGCCGTCTACCAGACCGACCTGGGCCGCTACGCCCATGCCTACCTGCGCACCGGGGGCGCCGCGGCCTGGCGGCGCCTGCGGACGGTGCACGCCGCGGCCGACCGGACGCTCGCGCCGTCCACCTCCGCCCTGCACGACCTGGCCGCGCACGGCGTGCCCCGGCTGCGGCTGTGGCCGAGCGGCGTGGACTCCACGCGGTTCCACCCCGCCCGCCGCGACCAGGTGCTGCGCAGCTCGCTCGCCGCGGGACGTGACCTGCTCGTCGGGTACGTCGGGCGGCTCGCGCCCGAGAAGGAGGTGCGGCTGCTGGCCCCGGTCTCGCGGCTGCCCGGCGTACGGACCGTGGTGATCGGGGACGGGCCGAGCGCCCCGGGCCTGCGCGCCGCCCTGCCCGGTGTGCGCTTCCTGGGCAGCCGTACGGGCGACGAACTGGCGCGGCTCGTCGCCTCTCTGGACGTCTTCGTGCACACCGGCCGCTACGGCACCTTCTGCCAGACCGTCCTGGAGGCGATGGCGGGCGGCGTACCCGTGGTGGCGCCTGACGCCGGCGGCCCGCTGGACCTCGTCGAGCACGGCCGTACGGGGCTGCTGGTGCCGCCGGGGGACGGGGAGGCGCTGCGTGACGGGGTCCTGCTGCTGGCCGGTGACCCGGCCTCGCGCGCACGCCTGGGCGCCGCGGGCCGCGCGGCGGTGGAGCACCGTACCTGGGAGGTGGCCGGCGACGAGCTGCTGGGCCATTACGAGGACGTGCTCGCCGGCCGGACGGCGGTGGCCGTATGACGGCGGGAACGGGCAGGTCCGCGCGGTTCGTCCTCGACGAGACCCGGTACGTCGGAGCCGGGCTGCGCATCGTACGGCTCGCGAACTTCGTGACGCCGGAGCCGGGCGGGCTGCGTTCCGCCCTGGAGGCCCTGGGCGCCGGATACCGCGCTGCCGGGCACGATCCGGTCCTGATCGTGCCCGGGCCGGTCGCAGACGACGAGGACACCGTCCAGGGGCGGGTGATCACGCTGCCCGGCCCGGTGCTGCCCGGCACGGGCGGGTACCGCGTGCTGGCCGACCGGCGCCAAGTCCGGCGCCTCCTGGAGACGCTGGCCCCCGACCGTCTGGAGGTCTCCGACCGGACGACGCTGCGGTGGACCGGCGCATGGGCGCGGCGGGCCCGCGTCCCGGCGGTGGCGGTGGCGCACGAGAGCGTGGACGGCGTGCTCCGTACCTGGGGCGTACCGTGCGGACCGGCGCGCGCCGCCGCCGACCGGATCAACGCCCGGACCGCACATACGTACAGCCGGGTGGTGTGCACGACGGAATGGGCGGCGGCCGAGTTCGCCCGGGTCGGCGCGCGCAACGTCGTACGGGCGCCGCTGGGCGTCGACCTGGCGGCCCGGCACCCTGCCCTGCGCAGCCCGCTACTGCGGCGCCGGTGCGCGGGCGGCGCCGATGTGCTCCTGCTCCTGTGCTCGCGGCTGTCACCGGAGAAGCGGCCGGGGCGCGCGCTGGACGCGCTGGCGGAGCTGCGGTGGCGCGGTGTCGACGCGGTGCTGGTGGTCGCGGGGGAGGGGCCGCTGCGGTCCCGTCTGACGGCCCGGGCCCGTACGGAACGGCTGCCCGTGGCGTTCCTCGGGCATGTCGCCGACCCGGGTGAGCTGGCCGACCTCCAGGCCGGCGCGGACGTGGCGCTGGCGCCCGGCCCGGCGGAGACGGTCGCACTGGCGGCCCTGGAGGCGCTCGCCTGCGGGACGCCGGTCGTGGCGAGTGCCGCGTCGGCCCTCGCGGGGCTGGTCGGGCCCGGTGGTGACACCGCCCTCGACGACGGTCCCTCCTTCGCGGACGCGGTGCTGCGGGTGCTGGGGCGTCCCGAAGCGCAGCGCCGTGCGGCGGCCCGGCAGCGCGCGGAGGGCTACGGGTGGCAGCCGGCGGTGGCAGCGTTCCTCGCGGCCCACGACGCCGCCGTGCCGCCCGTACACGCGTCCGTACCTACGCCCGAACGCCCACCCGTAACGGGGGTTTCAGGCCGACGGTTCCCCCTCGACCGTCCTCGGCCCCAGCCGCAACGACGGCTCCGGAGTGGCCGGGGTGCCCTCCGGCTGACGGGCCCAGCGGGCGGCGACGACCGCGCAGACCATCAACTGGAGCTGGTGGTAGAGCATCAGCGGCAGGATGACCAGGCCGGCCGCGCCGCCGAAGAGCACCGCGGCCATCGGCAGCCCGGTGGCGAGGCTCTTGTTCGCACCGCAGAACACGATCGTGATGCGGTCCGCCCGGCAGAAGCCCAGCCGCCGGGCGGCCAGCGAGGTCGTGAGCAGCGCGGTGGCCAGCAGGCCCGCGGCCAGGAGCAGCAGGGCGAGCAGCCGGGCGGGGGTGACCTGGTGCCAGATCCCCTGCTCCATGCCCTTGCTGAAGGCGGTGTAGACGACGAGGAGGATCGAGGCGCGGTCCAGGAGGGCGAGTGGTCTCTTGTGACGGCCGAGGAGGCCGCCGAGCCAGCGGCGCAGCACCTGCCCGGCGAGGAAGGGCAGCAGCAGATGGGTGGCGATGGAGAGCAGGCCCGCCACCGAGAAGCTGAGGGCGGAGCCGATCAGCCAGGCCGCAAGCAGCGGGGTGGCGGCCATGCCGAACAGGCTGGAGTACGTGCCGGCGCAGATGGCGGCCGGGACGTTGCCGCGGGCCGTGGAGGTGAGGGCGATCGAGGACTGGACGGTCGAGGGGACGACGCACAGGAACAGCAGTCCCGTGTACAGCCGGTCGGAGAGCAGGAACGGGACGAGGCCGCCGGCCGCCAGGCCGAGCAGCGGGAACAGGACGAAGGTGCTGGCCCCGGTGAGCAGGTGGAGCTTCCACTGCCGGAGTCCGTGCAGCGCCTCGCGGGTGGACAGCCGCGCTCCGTAGAGGAAGAAGAGCAGGCCGATGGCGAGGTCGGCGGCGGTGTCCACGGCCACGGCGCCCGCTCCGGTCGCGGGCAGCACGGTGGCGAACAGGACGGTGCCGAGCAGGGCCGCCACATAGGGATCGACCGTTCGTAGCAGCCGGCGCGCCGTGCGGGCGGCCGGCGTCGGGTCACTCATCGTCACCGGTCTGCCAGGGCGGGTGGCCGACGCGGGACGGGTCGGCGCCGGGGCCGTTGGCGTCCCGGGTCCGTACGTCGATGGCGCCGCCGCCTCCGTCGTGGTCGCTGCCCGCCGTCCCCTTGCCGGCCAGCAGGGTGTTGAGCGTCCGGTCGACCTCCAGCCAGGAGTCCGCCGAGGAGTTGTCGACGACGAGCAGGCCGACGGACGTTCCCGCGCGGGGCGGCGGCGGGGTCTCGTCCTCGTCGTCCTGGGAGTCGCACGGCGGGGCCGGCGGCGGGACCGTCGGCCCCGGTGCCGCGGCCTGGGCGGCGCCGCCGCCCCACAGCACGCTCAGTACGGTCGCGACGGCGAGGGACAGCGTGGACGGGCGCACGGTCCGGGACCGCGTGCCGCGGTCCCGGAGCCGCCCGGCGCCGCCCCGGAAGGGGTTCGGTGCCATACGGTCAGCCTCTTCTCAGACGGGGGCCGGTGCGCGGTGGGCGTGATGCCTGCTGATGTTCTTCTCCAGCAGCTCGGTGGCGCACCGCAGTTCGACGCTGCCCGTCTGGCCCGTGACGGGCAGCCGGCCGTCGGCGTTCTTCAGGTCGGCCAGCGCTCCGTCGATGGCGCCGTGCGCGGCGAACAGGCAGGGGGTGCTGTAGATCGCCACGTCCACACCGAGATCGGTGAGTTCGGTCAGCGACAGGCGGGGCGACTTGCCGCCCGCGATCTGGTTGAAGAGCAGCGGTTTGCCGCCCACGACGGTCCGGATGCGTTCGATCCACTCCACGCTGCGCACCCCGTCCACGAGGACCACGTCCGCGTCCGTCTCGGCGAGCGCCGCGGCCCGCCGGAGGATCTCCGCCTCCTCCGTGGCGTCCGTACGGGCCACCACGACCAGGTCCGTGCGGCTGCTCAGCACCAGGTTGAGCTTGTCCAGGTACTCCTCCAGGGGAGGATCAGCTTGCCGTCCGCGTGACCGCAGCGGCGGGGGCGCTTCTGGTCCTCCAGGATCACGCCGGAGGCCCCGGCGCGCTCCAGGCTCTGGACGACGTGGCAGGCGACCTCGGGGTCCACGTAGCCGTCGTCGATGTCCACCAGCAGGTGGTGGGACGGAAAGGCCAGGCGCAGCCGTTCGGTGAACTGCACCATGTCCGGCCAGGCGATGAATCCGATGTCGGGCAGGCCGTAATAGGATGCCGCGAAACCGAATCCGGAGACGAACATGCCGTCGTAGTGCTGGGCCGCGATGGACGCCGAATACATGTCGTAGATACCGATGAGCGGTGTGGTGCGAGGCGAGCCGACCGCCTCGCGCAGGGCGCTGCCGTGCTGCATGGTTCTCCTGCCTCTCGGGCCCGCAGGGCGCGGGTCCTTGGGGTGTTCTTGACCCGACGGTCCCAGGAAACCAAGAGCTAGTAAAAGGATTCCGGGAAGCAACACCCGTTTGAGTAGAAGCCGCAGGTCGTGGGGGTTGTTCGGGAACTATTACGAGCTGATGGACGTACCGCGGAAGTGACGTTTCCGCGGGGGGAACGCGGGGGCGTAAAGGCGATGAGCTGAATTGCGCCGGAGGCCGCCGGCCGTTTCCGGACGGCCCGCGGTGCCCGCCCGGCGGACCGGCGGCCGGAAACGCCGGTGTCGCCCGGCCCGCTGCCACAATGGCGGCATGACGGGACGCTGGGAGTTCTGGATCGACCGGGGCGGCACGTTCACGGACGTGGTGGGGCGGCGTCCGGACGGGCGGCTGGTCACCGGCAAGCTGCTCTCGCACCGCCCCGGGAGCACCGAGGACGCCGCCGTCGCCGGCATCCGGGCGATGCTGGGGCTCGCCCCCGGCGCACCGGTGCCCGCCGAGCGGATCGCCGTCGTCAAGATGGGCACGACCGTGGCGACCAACGCCCTGCTGGAGCGCACGGGCGAGCCGACCGTCCTGGTCACCACCGTGGGCTTCCGGGACGCGCTGCGCATCGCCTACCAGAACCGGCCGCGGATCTTCGACCGGCGGATCGTGCTGCCCGAGGCGCTGTACGAGCGGGTGATCGAGGTCCCGGAACGGGTGGACGCGCGGGGCGCGGTCGTCAAGCCGCCGGAGACGGACGCGGTACGGGCGGAGCTGGCGCGGGCGTACGGGGACGGGCTGCGCGCCGCGGCGGTCGTCCTGCTGCACGGCTACCGCCGCGCCGACCACGAGAAGGCCGTCGCCGCCCTGGCGAGGGAGGCCGGGTTCACACAGGTCAGCTGCTCGCACGAGGTCAGCCCGCTGATGAAACTGGTGCCGCGCGGCGACACCACCGTCGTGGACGCCTATCTGTCGCCGGTCCTCGGCCGGTACGTGACCGAGGTGGCCCGCCAACTCCCGGGCGTCCGGCTGATGTTCATGCAGTCCAACGGCGGGCTGCGGGAGGCCGCGCACTTCCGCGGCAAGGACGCGGTGCTCTCCGGCCCGGCGGGCGGCGTCGTCGGGATGGCCCGCTCCTCGGCCGAGGCGGGCGACGGGTACGACCGGGTGATCGGCTTCGACATGGGCGGCACCTCCACCGACGTGTCGCACTACGCGGGGTCCTTCGAGCGGATCTTCGGCAACGAGGTCGCGGGCGTACGGATGCGGGCGCCCATGATGAACATCCACACCGTGGCGGCGGGCGGCGGCTCGGTGCTGCACTTCGACGGGCGGCGCTACCGCGTCGGCCCGGACTCGGCCGGCGCGGTCCCCGGCCCGGCCTGCTACCGGCGCGGCGGCCCGCTGACCGTCACGGACGCCAATGTGATGCTGGGACGCGTCCAGCCGGCGCACTTCCCCGCGGTGTTCGGGCCCGGCGGCGACCAGCCGCTGGACGACGCGACGGTACGGGAGCGTTTCGTCCGGCTGGCCGAGGAGGCGGCCGAGGCCACCGGCGACCGGCGCGGACCCGAGGAGGTCGCGGCCGGCTTCCTGGACATCGCCGTGCTGAACATGGCCAACGCGGTCAAGAAGATCTCCGTCCAGCGCGGTTACGACGTCACACGCTACGCGCTCACCAGCTTCGGCGGCGCGGGCGGCCAGCACGCCTGCGCGGTCGCCGACGCGCTGGGCATCGGCACGGTCGTCGTACCGCCGCTGGCCGGGGTGCTGTCCGCGTACGGCATCGGGGTCGCCGACGCGACGGCCATGCGGGAACAGGCCGTCGAGGCGGAGATCGACCCGGAGTCGGACGCGACGGACCTCGCCGAGGTGCACGGTGTCTGCGGCCGGCTGGCCGCCCGTACCCGCCGCGAACTGCTCGACGACGGTGTCCCGGAGGAGAGCGTCACCACCCGGGGGCGGGTGATGCTCCGTTACGCCGGGACGGACTCCGCGATCGGCGTGGCGCTGGACACGCCGCGGGCGATGGCCGCCGCGTTCGTCCGGGCGCACCGCGCGCGGTACGGGTTCACGATGGACAAGCCGCTGATCGCCGAGGCCGTGTCGGTGGAGGCGGTGGGCGCCGCGGGCGGCACGGCCGGGCACGAGGTGCCGACGGGGGAGCGGGCGGGGGCGCTGCGGCCGGTCGCGACGGTACGGATGTTCGCGCAGGGGCGCCGGCAGGACACCGGCGTGTTCGCCCGCGGCGGCCTGCGTCCCGGTGACACGCTCACCGGTCCCGCGATCATCGCCGAGGACGACGCCACGACGGTCCTGGACCCCGGCTGGCAGGCCCGCGCGGGGGAGCGCGGTCATCTGCTGCTGACCCGGGCGCGGCCCCGCGCGGGCGCTCCGGCGGTCGGCACGGACGCCGATCCGGTGATGCTGGAAGTGTTCAACAGTCTCTTCATGGCGATCGCCGAGCAGATGGGCGTCCGTCTGGAGAACACCGCCCACTCGGTCAACATCAAGGAGCGGCTGGACTTCTCCTGTGCCCTCTTCGATCACGAAGGCAACCTCATCGCCAACGCCCCGCACATTCCCGTGCATCTCGGGTCGATGGGGGAGTCCATCAAGGAGGTGCTCAGGCGGCGGCGCGGCCCGGACGGAGACCTGCGGCCCGGTGATGTGTACGCGGTCAACGACCCGTACCACGGGGGACGCACCTGCCGGACGTCACCGTCGTCACCCCGGTCTTCGACGAGGCCGGTGAGGAGCTGCTGTTCCTGGTGGCCTCGCGCGGCCACCACGCCGAGATCGGCGGCATCACCCCGGGCTCGATGCCAGCCTTCAGCCGCACCATCCAGGAGGAGGGCGTCCTCTTCGACAACTGGCTGCTGGTACGGGACGGCAGGCTCCGCGAGGAGGAGACGCGCGCACTGCTGGCCGCCGGGCCGTATCCGTCACGGGCGCCGGACGCCAACATCGCGGACCTGCGGGCCCAGATCGCCGCCAACGAGAAGGGCATCCGCGAACTGCGGAAGACGATCGAGCAGTTCGGGCTGGACGTGGTGCGCGCCTACATGGGACACGTCCAGGACAACGCCGAGGAATCGGTACGCCGGATCATCGCGCACCTGGCGGACGGCTCGTACCGCTACGAGACCGACGGCGGCGCGGTGATCCAGGTCGCGCTGACCGTGGACCGTACGGCCCGCAGTGCCGTACTGGACTTCGCCGGGACCTCGGCGCAGCTGCCCGGCAACGCCAACGCGCCCAGCTCGGTGGTGATGGCGGCGGTGCTCTACGTCTTCCGTACGCTCGTCGCCGAGGACATCCCCCTCAACAGCGGCTGCCTGAAACCCGTCGAGGTACGCATCCCGCCCGGCTCGATGCTCGCGCCGGAATTCCCCGCCGCCACGGTCGCGGGCAACGTGGAGACCTCGCAGGCCGTCACCGGCGCGCTCTACGCGGCGCTCGGCGTGCAGGCCGAGGGCTCGGGCACGATGAACAACCTCACCTTCGGCAACGACCGGGTGCAGTACTACGAGACCGTCGCCAGCGGCGCGGGTGCGGGTGACGGCTTCGACGGCGCGGACGCCGTGCAGACCCACATGACCAACTCCCGGCTGACCGACCCCGAGGTCCTGGAGTGGCGCTACCCCGTGCGGGTGGAGAGCTTCTCCGTGCGCGAGGGCAGCGGTGGCGACGGCCGCTGGCGGGGTGGCCGGGGCGTCGAACGCCGCCTGCGCTTCCTGGAACCGGTGACGGTGGCGCTGCTCACGGGCCACCGCCGGGTGCCGCCCTACGGGATGGCGGGCGGCGGGCCCGGCGCGACGGGCGCCAACCTGGTCCGCCGCGCCGACGGCACGGAGGAAGCCCTGGAGGGCTGCGACGTGGCGGAGATCGGCGCGGGGGACGTGCTGGTGATCCGTACGCCGGGCGGCGGCGGTTACGGCAAGCCGGACGGATCAGCCGGAGGCGCGTGAGCGCCGGGGGACGAAACGGACGGATGTGCCCGGTGCGGCCTGGGCCGCCGCGGCGAGGAAACGCTCCGGCACGACGCCGACGACCGGATAACCGCCCGTCGTCGGATGGTCGTTGAGGAAGAGCACGGGCAGGCCGTTCGGGGGACCTGAAGCGCTCCCAGCGGCATGCCCTCACTGGGCAGTTCCCCGTCCTTGCGGCGTTCCAGGGACGGCCCTTCGGTGCGCAGGCCGATGCGGTTGCTCGCCGAGGAGACGCGGAAACGGCCGGTGGTGAGCGTGCGCAGGCCCGCCTCGGTGAACCAGTCCTCGCGCGGACCCAGTACGCAGGGCAGCACCAGTTCCTTGAGCGGCAGCCCCGAGCGCGGTACGGCGTCCACGGAGGCGGGCGGGCCGTACGGGGTGCCGAGCGGCAGCACGCCGCCGTCGGACAGCGGCGCGGGTCCGAGACCGGAGAGCAGGTCGGCGGCGCGGCTGCCGAGCACCGGCTCCGCGTCGACGCCGCCGGCGAAGGCGAGGTACGAGCGGAGTCCGGCGGTGGCCGGTCCGGCGTCCAGCACCGCGCCCGCCGGGACGCGTACCGGCGCGCCCCAGGCGGCGGGGCGGCCGTCGACCGTGACCGGGCAGGGCGCGCCGGTCACCGCGGCGACGGTGTCCGTGCGGACCCGTACGGCGCAGCCGGTAAGGGTCGTCTCCAGGGTGGCGGACGTCTCCGGATTTCCCACGAGGCGGTTGGCGAACCGGTGGGCGGGCTCGTCCAAGGCGCCCGCGCGCGGCACGCCGAGGTGGGCGTGGCCCGCGCGGCCGAGGTCCTGAACGGTGGTGAGGGCTCCGGCGCGTACGACGCAGAAGGCACGGTCGGTCATCAGGCCTCCTGGGATTCCGTCGAAACCGGGATGAAGCGGACGCGGGTGCCCGGGGAGAACAGGGCCGCCGGATCGCGGTCCGGGTTCCACAGTTCGACGTCGCTGGTACCGATGAGCTGCCAGCCGCCGGGCGACGAGCGCGGGTAGACGCCGGTGTACGGACCCGCCAGGGCGACCGAGCCGACCGGGACCTTGGTGCGCGGGGTGGCGCGGCGCGGCACGTGGTGGCGCTCCGGCAGACCCGTCAGATAGCCGAAGCCGGGCGCGAACCCGCAGAACGCGACGTGGAATTCGGTGCCGGAGTGGATACGGACCACGTCCTCGGGCGTGGTGCCCCACAAGGCGGCCACGTCGGCGAGGTCGGGGCCGTCGTAGCGCACCGGGATCTCGATGGCGGGCCGGTCGCCGGCGGTGACCGGCGGAATGTCCCAGCCGGCCAGTTCGGCGGCCAGCCGTCCCGGGTCGGCCAGCCCGTCGAGCAGGACCGTACGGGCGGCCGGGACGATCTCGCGGACCGCGGGCAGGGTGCCCGCCGCGGCGCGGCGCAGCAGCTCGGCGTGGAAGGCCTCGACGGCCGCGGCGTCGTCCAGTTCGACCAGCAGCCCGTGGTCGCCGACCGGCAGCGGGCGCAGGGGCAGCGGCGACCGGCCGGCCGGGGCACGGCCGCCGGTGGTGCCGGTGCTCACGCGAAGCTGCCGATCCGCACGCCGGCCGCGGTCAGCTCGTCGCGCACCCGTCGCGCGAGGTCCGCGGCACCCGGCGTGTCGCCGTGCAGGCACAGCGAGCGCGCCTCGATCTTCACGGTGCTGCCGTCGACGGCGGTCACGGTGCCTTCCGTGGCCATGCCCAGAGCGCGCTTGACGACCTCGTCGGGGTCGTGGACGACGGCGCCCGGCTCGCGGCGGGAGACCAGGGTGCCTTCGGGGGTGTAGGCGCGGTCGGCGAACGCCTCGCCGACGACGGGCAGGCCGACGCGGCGGGCCGCCTCGTGCAGCTGGGAGCCGGGCAGGCCGAGGATGGGCAGCGGGGTGCCGGCGGTCCGTACACCCTCCAGGACGGCGGCGGACTGGGCCTCGTCGTGGACGCAGCGGTTGTAGAGCGCGCCGTGCGGCTTGACGTAGGCGACCCGGGTGCCGGCGGCGCGGGCGAAGACCTCCAGCGCGCCGATCTGGTACGCGATCTCGTCGGCCAGTTCGCGCGGCGGTACGTCCATGGCGCGGCGCCCGAAGCCCGCCAGGTCGCGGTAGGAGACCTGGGCGCCGACGACCACGCCGCGCTCGGCGGCCAGCTCGCAGACCCGGCGCATGGTGCTGGGGTCCCCGGCGTGGAAACCGCAGGCCACGTTGGCGCTCGTGACGACGGACAGCAGGGCCTCGTCGTCGGTGAGCTCCCAGCGTCCGAAGCCTTCCCCGAGGTCGGCGTTGAGGTCGACGAGGGGGTGGTCACCGGGTCGCTCATAGAAGTCGCAAGTCCGTTCCGGAGGTGGCCGCCGCGCGGGCCGGCGCACAGTTCGCAGAGGTTTCGGGACCGGCCGGCCCGTATCCGTAGTGGCTCTCCCCCTGAGGGCACTCGGGCCGGCCGGTGGTCAGGCCAACGTAAGCGATCGTTCAACGATCCGACAAGAGGTGTGTTGTCTCGTTCTGCCATCTGGGATTGACTGCCGCTCACAGCACACGGGGTGCACGTACGGGGCGAAAGCGGGGACGACGATGGCGGGCGGGATGACACGGGGCGACCGGCACAGGCTCGCCGAGGTCTCGGAGCTGGCGGGCGACCGGGTGCTGCTCGGGCGCTCCAGCACCGCGGAGCGGGTCGCCGACATTCTCCGGGACCGCATCACCGAGGGCTACTTCCCGCCCGGCGCGCGGCTGTCCGAGGAGAGCATCGGCGGGGCCCTGGGGGTCTCGCGCAACACCCTGCGGGAGGCGTTCCGCCTGCTCACGCACGAGCGGCTGCTGGTGCACCAGCTCAACCGCGGGGTTTTCGTGCGCATCGTGACGGTGGCGGACCTGGACGACATCTACCGGGTCCGTACGCTCGTGGAGTGCGCCGCGGTACGCGGCCTGGGCGAGCCGCCGCACCCGGTGGGGGCGATGGAGGCGGCCGTGGTGGCCGGCGAGTCCGCCTTCGAGGAGCGCGCCTGGCGTGATCTGGGCACCGCGAACCTCCGCTTCCACCAGGCGGTGGCGGGCCTGGCGGGCAGTCCGCGCACCGACGAGCTGATGCGCGGGGTGCTCGCGGAACTGCGGCTGGTCTTCCACGTGATGGACGATCCGCGCCGGTTCCACGCGCCGTACCTGACCCGCAACCGGCAGATTCTGGAAGAGCTCCAGGCCGGGAACGGGGCCGCCGCGGAGCTGCTGCTGGAGGCCTATCTGGAGGATTCCCGGGTGCAGCTCTCCGGGGCGTACGCCCAGCGCATGGCGGCGCAGGAGGGCGTGTAGGGACACGGGGGTTTCGCTCCCGTCAACCCCTTGTCGGATCGTTGAACAATCGCCTAACCTCCTCGCATCCTCCTCACGGTCCGCGTGGGGTCCCGTATGCGGAAGGCGGACCCATGATCGTGCTTCTCGGCGTGCTCGTGGTCGTGGTCGGCTTCGCCACCAAACGCAATGCCCTGCTGGTCGTGGGCGTGGCGGGCATCGTCACCGGCCTCCTCGGCGGCCTGTCGCCGCAGGAGGTCCTGGCGGCCTTCGGCACCGGCTTCGCGAGCAGCCGGGCGGTGACGATCTTCGCGATCACCCTCCCGGTGATCGGCCTGTTGGAGCGCTACGGCCTCCAGGAGCAGGCCCGCCGGCTGATCGCCCGCTTCGCCAAGCTGACCACCGGCCGCTTCCTCGCCCTCTACCTGGGCATGCGGCAGATCGGCGCGGCCGTCGGGCTGACGCACGTCTTCGGACACGCGCAGACCGTGCGCCCGCTGGCCGTGCCGATGGCCGAGGGCGCAGCCGAGCGCAAGCACGGGCGGCTGACCGAGAAGGGCCGGGAGAAGGTCCGCTCGTTCTCCGCGAGCGCCGACAACGTGGGGCTGTTCTTCGGCGAGGACGTCTTCCTCGCGGTCGGCTCGATCCTGCTGATCACCAGCTTCGTCAACACCACGTACAACACCCACCTGGAGCCGCTGCACCTGGCGCTGTGGGCGATCCCCTCCGCGCTGTGCGCCTTCGCCGTGCACGGCTGGCGGCTGCTGCGCCTGGACCGGTACCTGGAACGCGAACTGGTCGCCGCCAACATCGAGCCCGTCGCCGAGGGAGCAGCCAAGTGATCAAAGCAGAGTGGTTCTACTGGCTGGTCGGCCTGAGCTTTCTGGTGATGGCCTCCCAGATGCTCACCGACCGCAGCAACCCCAAGCGGCTGGGCACCACCGCCTTCTGGGGCCTGCTCGGCGCCGGCTTCGTCTACAGCAGCTGGGTCGTCGACAAGAAGGCCCCGGCCGAACCGCTGGGCGCGGCCGTCCTGATCATGGTCCTGCTGGCCGGCTTCGGCTTCACCGGACGCGGTACGCCGCGCACCACCACGCCCGAACAGCGCGAGGCCAGCGCCCTGAAGCTGGGTAACAAGCTGTTCGTGCCCGCGCTGGCCATCCCGGTCGTCGCGCTGGTGTGCGCGGTCCTCGTCAAGAAGCTCTCGATCGGCGGCGAACCGATCCTCCAGGAGGGCAGCGAGACCATCCTGGGGCTCGGCATCGGCGCCGTCGTCGCCCTCGTCGTCGGCATGATCATGCTGCGCGAGAAGCGGATAGCGGTCCCCGTGCAGGCCGGGCGCTCCATGCTGGAGTCGATGGGCTGGGCGATGCTGCTGCCGCAGCTGCTCGCCACCCTGGGCACCATCTTCCAGCTCTCCGGCGTCGGCACCCAGGTCGGCAAGCTCGCCACCTCGGTCCTGCCGGAGGACTCCCTGTACGTCGCGGTCGTCGTCTACTGCATCGGCATGGCGCTGTTCACCGTGATCATGGGCAACGCGTTCGCCGCCTTCCCCGTGATGACCGCGGCGGTCGGCTGGCCGGTGCTCATCGAGCACTTCCACGGCGACGCGCCCGCCGTCCTGGCCATCGGCATGCTCGCCGGGTTCTGCGGGACGCTGGTCACCCCGATGGCGGCCAACTTCAACATCGTCCCGTCGGCGCTGCTGGAGCTGAAGGACCAGTACGGGCCGATCAAGGCCCAACTGCCCACGGCCGGCGTGCTGCTCGGCTGCAACATCGTGGTCATGGCCCTGTTCGCCTTCTGACCGCGCCCACCCGCCCCGCTCACCACTTCACGACACGTACCGCACCACACGCACCGCACGACACGAACCGCACACGGACCGGGGGCACCGCGCGGCTCACGAACCACAGGGAACGCCATGACGCGGACGACCCGCATCCTGCTCACCGGATTCGAGCCCTTCGACGGCGAGAGCTCCAACCCCTCCTGGGAGGCGGTGCGGGCCGCCGCCGCTGAGCCGCCCGCCGGGCTGGAGATCACCGCCGTCGAACTGCCCTGCGTCTACGGGCGCTCGCGCACCGCCCTGCGTGAGGCCGTCGCGGCGCACGACCCCGACATCGTGCTCTGCGTCGGCCAGGCGGGCGGCCGGCCCGACCTGACGGTGGAGCGGGTCGCCGTCAACATCGACGACGCCCGCATCCCGGACGTCGCGGGCGCCCAGCCCATCGACGAGCCGATCGTCCCCGGCGGCCCCGCGGCGTACTTCGCCGCGCTGCCGGTCAAGGCGTGCGTGGCCGCCGTACGGGAGGCGGGGGTGCCGGCCTCCGTCTCCAACACCGCGGGCACCTTCGTCTGCAACCACGTCTTCTACGACCTGATGCACCTGATCGCGACCGAGCGGCCCGCGCTGCGCGGCGGCTTCGTGCACGTGCCGTACGCTCCCCATCAGGTCGCCGGCCGGTCGCTGCCCTCACTCGCGGTGAGCGCCGTCGCCGAGGGGCTGGGTGTGATCGCCGCCACCGCCGTGCGTACAAATACGGACATCAAGGCCGTCGGAGGCGCCACGCACTGACCTCGGCCCCGTGCCGTTTCGTCCGTTGTCAGTGCGAGCGCCTACGCTGTGCGACGTGACTTTTCCTGCCCCGGGGACCGCTGCGTCCCAGCTCAACGGCGTGGCCCGGTCCGAAGGACCCTCCCGGCCCGCGCCGGGCCCGGCCGCCGACGAGGGCCTGGCCCGCCGGCTGCGCGCCCTCGCGTGCACCGCGCCGCTGCACGACCTGGACGCGCGCAAGGCCAACCTCGCCGGTGAGTACGGGGTGTACGCGATGGCGGAGGTGGCGCTCGCCGCCATCGACCTGGTCACCCTCCACATGGACTTCGACACCGGCGCCGACCACGAGCAGATAGTGGCCAGGCTGCTCCCGCGCATCGCCGCGCAGACCCCGCGCCGCCCCGCGGCCGAGCACGAGCGCGTCGCCCGCTGGGTGCTGGAGAACCTGATCAACGTCGGCAGCGTCGACCGCGGCTTCCGCGCCGTGTACGGCACGTTCGGCCCCGAGGGCGAGTACGTCCGCCGGGACTACGACTTCAAGCTCATCGAGGAGGTCCCGGGGCCGGGCGGCGGGGTCTACCTCCGGACGACCGACGAAGCCGTCAACGTCCTGGTCGGCGCCCTCGACACGGACGTGACGAGCGCCCAGATCGCCGCCGAGGTCAAGCTGGAGGTGCTCATCAGCCGCGGCCGGCTGGCGGACGCCCAGCTCGCCGCCGAGCAGGCCCGCTACCGCACCGTGCAGTACGCCGAGACGCTGCGCCGCACCCTGGACGCCACCCGCCGCAACGTCCGCGCGGTGGACTGGCTGCGCGCCGTCCCCGACATGATCGCCGAAGCCCTCGACCACGTGGCCGACCGCTACCGCCACGAGAACGCGATCCTCACCAACATCCGCAAGGCCCGCGACGAGACCGAGGACCAGGAGAACAAGCGGCGCGCCGCCGAGCTGGTCGACATCGTCAGGGACTGCATCCGCCGGCACACCCAGCTCCAGTCCCGGCTGCTGGAGGCGGGCCCGCTCTTCCGCGCCGAGCAGGACCGCCAGGCGTTCGCGCCGCCCGCCGGCCGCTCCGGCCTCGACCTGTACGGCCAGCTGGTCGCCCCGGTCCTGCCGCTCCCCGTCGAGCAGGCGATCCGGGTCACCGACGCCTTCTTCGCGCGCGGCACGGGCTTCCGTACGGGCACCTCCGTACGGCTCGGCGACCTGGTCGGCCTGCTGTTCCAGCCGCCCGTCGAGCGCGAGCACCTCGGCGCCGAGATGCCCGAGCCGGACCTGATCGCCACCCCGGACGACAGCCGCTTCTCCGAGGAACAGCTGGAAGCCGCCCAGGCCCTGCTCGACCTGCCCGCCGACGCGCCCCGCCGGCTGTCCGGACTGCTCGCCGAGGCCCGCCGCAGCGACCCGGACCTGCCGTACCTGGTCGCCCTGCTGGCGGTGCACGCGGCCAGCCCGCCGGTCGGCACGGCCTACCGCCAGGGCGAACAGCAGCTGCTCTTCGCCGTCGACGACGGCACCGTGCTGGAGGACGAGGAGTTCGGCGGCGCCGACCTCATCGTCGGCAAGGCCCTGCTGGACGCGGCGGGCATGGCCGCCGACCGCTCGGAGGTGGCGTGATGCCGGCGGCCGGACAGGACGCGCGCAGGACGCCGACAGCACGGCGGCACAAGGAAGTTCGCATGGAGGTACGGGCGTGAGTGAGTACGGAACGGGCGTCGAGGACGGCGCCGAAGCCCCGGCGCAGGGGACCCGACCGCCGTGGCGGAGCACCCGGGGTGGTCCGCGCCCGGCCCCGCCGCCGCGCCTTCGGGCCCCGCGCCCGTGACGCCCGCCGACGCCGCGGACGCCGCGCGCCTGGTCTCCTTCGGGCTCCAGCCCAAGCTGCTGCCCGCCCGGGACGCCGAGTACGGCGAACTGCTCCGCCGCTACCGCGACGAGCCCGCCTTCGCGCGCCTGGCCGACGCCGTCGCGACCGGCCTCGGCCTGGTCGTCCTGGAGGTCTCCCCGCGCGCCGGCATGGCCGTCACCGCCGACGAGGACTCCGTCTTCGCCGTACGCATGGGTGACTACGCCCGCCGCGCGTCCGCCGACTCCGCCGACCGCTTCCTGCACGGCCTCGCCCACCTCGCCGTCGCCGCCATGGCCTTCCCCCGCCCCGAGGACCTCGCCGACGACGGCTACATCGGCCGTATCACCGTCAACGGCGTGGACGCGTTCGTCCGGCAGGCGTGCCGCCGCCTGGAGGAGCGCGCCGAGGAGCAGGGCGAGAACACCGACCCGGCCACCGACGCGCCCGGCCTCGAAGCCGCCTGGCGGACCTACGCACGGCGCAGCGCCACCGGCGCCACCAAGGACGCGCGGCGGCTCGCCGGTTCGACCACCGGCATCATCGCCAAGGCCGTCGCCTTCCTCGTCGACTCCGGCTTCCTCCAGCGCACCGGCGACGACTCCGGCGGCGCGTACCGCACCACCGCCCGCTACCAGCTCCAGGTGCGCGACATGGCGGGCAGCGCCGCCATGGCCGAACTGCTGGAGCTGGGTGTCGTCCCGGTCGGCGACGGCAGCGCCAGCCTGCTGCCCGCCGAGGACACCGACGACCTCGACCTGGTCTCCGACGCGGGACTGCCCTTCCACTCCTCCTGACCGCCCGGCGCCGGGCACCACCCGGCCACCGGACACACCGACCGCAGGTCCACCGACCACCGACCGCCCACACAACGAGAGTCCGCCGCCATGTACGAGCTGTCCCGGGTCCGCCTCTACTCCATCGGGCCCGCCGGTGCGCGCTACGCCGACACCGTGCTGGACCTGCGCGGAGTCGGCGCGCCCGTGCCCGACCCGGCGCCGGCGCAGGCGGACTTCTTCGAGGACGAACCGGTCGGCCCGCCGCGCCGCCCCGCCCCCGCCGGCGTCCTCTTCCTGGAGAACGGCGGCGGCAAGTCCGTCCTGCTCAAGCTCATCTTCTCGGTGATGCTGCCCGGCCACCGCAACACCCTGGGCGGCGCCAGCTCCGGCGTGCTGCGCAAGTTCCTGCTCGCCGACGACTGCGGCCACGTCGCCCTGGAGTGGCAGCACACCCTCACCGGCGAGTCCATCGTCGTCGGCAAGGTCAGCGAGTGGCGCGGGCGGCAGGTCTCCAACGACCCGCGCAAGTTCGCCGAGGCCTGGTACAGCTTCCGTCCGGGGCCCGGGATGAGCCTGGACTCGCTGCCGGTCGCCGAGGCCACCGTCGTCCGGCCGCGCGGCGAGCCCGCCGAGGGCTTCTCCGGGGCCCGGGGCCGCCGCCGTACGATGAAGGGCTTCCGCGACGCCCTGGTCGAGGCCGGCAAGAACTACCCCAACCTGGACGTCTCCTGGGTCGAGATCCACGAGCGGTGGAACGAGCACCTCGGCGAACTGGGCCTGGACCCCGAACTCTTCCGCTACCAGCGGGAGATGAACGCCGACGAGGGCGAGGCCGCCGGCCTCTTCGCCGTCAAGAACGACTCCGACTTCACCGACCTGCTGCTGCGCGCCGTCACCGACACCCGCGACACCGACGGGCTCGCCGACCTCGTGCACGGCTTCGCGCACAAGCTCGGCCGCCGCGCCGAACTGACCGCCGAACGCGACTTCACCGCCGGTTCGCTGGACCTGCTGTCGCGCATCGCGGACGCCGCCGAGCAGCGCGAGACCGCCCGTGACGTCCACGCCGGCGCCGAACGCCGTACCCGCACCCTCGCCCGGCGGCTGCACGCCCGCGGCACCGAGGAGCGCGGCCGCGCCGCCGAGTTCGCCGAGCAGGTCGCCACCGCCGCGCACGCGGTCACCGACGCCGAGCGGGTCCGCGAGCGCCGCGCGCTGATCTCCGCCGAGATCTCCTACCGGCATGCGTCGCTGGCGCTCGCCGCCGCCGAGAAGGGCGCCGCCGCCCAGCGCCGCGAGCTGAACGACGCCCGTACCCTGCACTCCGCCTGGCAGGCCGCCGAGACCGTGCTGCGCCACCGCGCCGCCGCCGACCGGGCCACCCGCGTCGCCGCCGCGATCCGCGAGGCCGAACGGGACGCCGCGCCCGCGCTCGCCGCCCGTACGAAGGCCGCCACCGAGCTGGTGCGCGCCCTCCAGGGCGCCGCCGACGTCAGCGAAGGCATCGCCAACGAGCAGGAGGAGCGCTCCGCCGCCCTCCAGGACACCAGCGACACCGCGCACCGCGACGCCACCGCCGCCGCCACTCACGCCCAGCGCGCCCGCAGCGAGGCCGAACACCTCAAGCAGCGCCTCGCCGAGGTCGAGCAGGAGACCGCCGAGGCCGTACGGGCCGGCTGGCTCGACGACTCCGCGCCGGACGCCGACCCGGCCCGCGCCGCGCTCGCCGCGTCGGACGCGGAGAAGGCCACGGTCGAGGGCTGGGACGCGGCCCGCGAGGCCGCCACCCGCTCCGCCGACCGGGCCCGCGAGGCCGCCACCCGCCTCGCCGCCGCCGAACTGGCCGCGGCCCGCGCCGAGGACGCCGCCCAGGCGGCGGAGCGCGCGTACGACGCCGAGCGGCAGGCCGCCGAGTCGATCGGCGCCGAGCAACGGCTGGCCGACCTGCTCGGACTGCCGCAGGCAGCGCCCAGGGCGGGCGTGCCCGGGCAGCGCGCCGGGGACGGAACGGACGAAGGCGACGGCCCCCGCCGCGTCCCGCGCCCTGCCTCCGAAGGCCCCCTGACCGCCGAAGAACTCGACCGCAACGCCGACGACCTGCGAGAACTCCTCGACGAGAGCGTCGCCTCCGCCGAACGCCAGCTCTTCGACCTGCGCACCGCCGCCGCCGACGACGCCCGCATCCTCGGCGCGCTGGGCGACGGCGGCCTGCTGCCGCCGGGCCCCGACGTGCTCGCCGCCGTCGAGTATCTGGGCGAGCACGGCGTCCCCGCGCTGCCCGGCTGGCGCTACCTCGCCCAGTCCGTCGACCCCGCCGACCACACCCGGGTGCTGGCCGCCCGCCCCGAGCTGGTCGACGGCGTCATCATCACCGACCCGGAGACCCACGCCCGCGCCCGCGACGTGCTCGCACAGGCCGCGCTGCTGCCGCGCTCCACCGTCGCCGTCGGCACCGCCGCCGCCCTGCTCGCGCCCACCCCCGTGCCCGACGCCCAGGACAGCGGCGTCTTCCTCGTCCCGCCGAACCCGGCCATGCACGACGAGTCCGCCGCCGACGAGGAGCGCCAGGCGCTGCGGGCGCGCGCCATAGAGCGGGACGACGAGATCCGCGTTCTCGCCGCCCGGCTGGCCGGCGACCGCGCGCTGGCCGCCCGTCTCTCCTCCTGGCGCACCGGCTGCCCGCCCGGCCGCCTCGCCGAACTGGCCACCGCCGCCGAGGAAGCCCGTACGGCAGCCGACACCGCCGCCGGGGAACTGGCCGAGGTCCGCACGGTACGGGCCGAGGCTGACGAGGAGGCCGCCGAGACCGCCCGGGTGCGCGACGAACGGCAGGAGGCCGCGCAGCGCGCCCGCCGCGTCGCCGACGCCCTCGCCGGGCTCGCCCACCGGCTGCGCGAGCGCGCCTCCTGGCAGGTCAGGCTGCGTGAACTGGCCGACGAATCCGCCGAGTTGGAGGCCCGCGCCGAGGAGTGCGTGGACCGGGCGCGCGCCGCCGACGAGGACCGCCGCACCGCCCAGCGCGCCGCCGACGACGCCCGGCGCACCGCCCACGCGCTGCGCGCCGAGCGCGCCGAGATCGCGGGCGTGCCGGACGACATGGGCGAGGACGGCGCCGAGCCCGCGGCCGGTTCGCTGCCCTCCCTGCGCGAGGCGTACCGCGCGGCCTCCCAGCTCTACGAGAAGGTCGGCGTCGGCGCCGACCTGCGCGCCGAACAGGCCCGCGCCGAAGGTGACGAGAGCGCCGCGCTCGCCGAGCTGAACCGCCTCACCAACAAGGTCCGCACCCGCGCCGAACAGCTCCTGGACAGCCCCGACGCCGCCGACGGCCCCTCCCGGCAGGCCGCGTCCGCCCGCGCCGAAGCCCTGGTCGCCCGGCTGGAGGCCCGCGCCTCCGCCGCCAGCGAGCAGCTCGGCCGCCTGCGCGGCGAGGCCGAACGGCTCGCCCCGGCCGACGGCGAGGCGCACACCGAGCTGCCCGAGGAGCTGATCCCCGCCGACGCGGAGCGCGCGAAGGAACTGCTGCGCACCGCCAACGCCGAGCTGACCACCGCCGACGACGCGCTGGAGACCGCCCGCGCCACCCACACCGAGCTGCTGCGCGCCCACCGCGCCGCCGAGGACGCCGCCGCGGGCTTCGACGAGACCGCCGCCATGCTGCGCGACCTGCTGCGCGACACCCAGGAGGACGAGGGCGAGCGCCCCGAGGCGTACGCGGGCCGCCTGGAGGACGCGCGGCAGGCCGCCGCGGAGTCCCGCCGTTCGCTGCGCGGCTGCGCGAGCGACCTGTCGGCGGCCGAGTCCGCGGTCCGCGAGGCCAGCGACGTCCTCGTACGGCACGCCAACTCCACCAAGTACGAACAGGTGCGCACGCCCGCCCGGCAGCAGATCCGCGAACTGCCCGCCGCGGCACTGCCCGACCACGCCGCCAAGTGGGCCGACGCCTTCGCGCCCCGGCTGCGGGTGCTCACCGACGAACTGGCCCAGCTGGAACGCAACCGCGACAGCATCGTGGACCGACTGCGCGGCCTGGTCGACTCGTCGCTGACCACGCTGCGCTCCGCCCAGCGGCTGTCCCGGCTCCCCGAGGGGCTGGGGGAGTGGTCGGGTCAGGAGTTCCTGCGCATCCGCTTCGACGACCCGGACCAGGCCACGCTCACCGAGCGGCTGGGCGAGGTGATCGACGAGGCGACGCGCTCGGCGGTCAAGAAGAACAGCGACCTGCGGCGGGACGGCATGTCCCTGCTGCTGCGCGGCGTCAGCGCGGCGCTCCAGCCGCGCGGCGTGGCCGTGGAGATCCTCAAGCCGGACGCGGTGCTGCGCGCCGAGCGCGTCCCGGTCGGTCAGATGGGCGACGTGTTCTCCGGCGGCCAGCTGCTGACCGCGGCCATCGCCCTGTACTGCACCATGGCCGCGCTGCGCAGCAACGACCGCGGCCGCGACAAGCAGCGGCACGCGGGCACGCTGTTCCTGGACAACCCCATCGGCCGCGCCAACGCGACGTACCTGCTGGAGCTCCAGCGCGCCGTCGCCGACGCGCTGGGCGTGCAGCTCCTGTACACCACCGGCCTCTTCGACACCACCGCGCTCGCTGAGTTCCCGCTGGTCATCCGCCTGCGCAACGACGCCGACCTGCGGGCCGGGCTGAAGTACATCAGCGTCGAGGAGCACCTGCGGCCCGGCCTGCCGCAGCAGGACCCCGGGTCGGAGCCGGTGCACGGGCAGATCACGGCGACGCGGATGTACCGGCGTCCGGAGGACGAGCAGCCGCAGAGCCGGACCCAGGACCGGCCGCAGGCTCAGCCGGAGCCGGAGCCGGAGAGCCGGCCGGAGCCTCAGGAGACCCAGGCTGCCCCTCAGGATCAGGCCCCCCAGGGCTCCCCGGCAGCAGCCGAGTGACCCACCGATGGAAGTCGCCGATGTGGTGCTCGCTGGGGACGAGCACCCCGCCGGCCCGGTAGGCCCGCGAGTCCATCGCGGGCTGGGTCCGCTCGCAGGCGGCGAAGTCCTGCGTGTTGACCCGGTGGAACAGCCCCACCGACCGGGACAGGTCGGCCCCCGAGGCCACCACCTCGGGGGCGTACAGCCAGTCGCACTCCACCACGGTGCGGTCCGCGGCCAGCGGGAACATCCGGTGCACGATGACATGGTCCGGCACGAGGTTGAGGAAGACCTGCGGGCGGACGGTGATGGCGTAGTAGCGGCGGTCCTGGCTCTCCTCGATGCCCGGGATCCGGGCGAAGCCGCCACTGCCGTCGACGGTGAACCCCTCGGCCTCCGCCGCGAACGCCGCGCCGTGCCCGACGTAGTACTGCGCGGCGTACCCCTCCGCGAACTCCGGGAGCACGTCGGTCAGTTCGGGGTGGATGGTGGCGCAGTGGTAGCACTCCATGAAGTTCTCGACGATCAGCTTCCAGTTGGCGCGTACGTCGTAGGTGATGCGCCGCCCGAGGTCCAGCCCGGCCATGCCGTACCGCTCGATCGCCTCCGTGCCGCCCAGCCGTTCGCCGACCGTGCCGGTCACCGTCTCCTCGAACGACGGCGGCTCGTCGGCCAGGCACACCCACACATAGCCCAGCCACTCGCGCAGCCGGACCGGCAGCAGCCCGCGTTCGGAGCGGTCCACGTCCGGCATCCGCTGGAGGTTGGGCGCGGCCACCAGCCGCCCGTCCAGGTCGTACGTCCAGGCGTGGTACGGGCACTGGAGGTTGCGCCGTACCTCGCCGGACGCGTCGGTGCACAGCCGGGCGCCCCGGTGGCGGCACACGTTGAGGTAGGCGCCGAAGCCGCCGCGCCGGTTGCGGACGATCAGCACGCTCTCCCGGCCGACCTGCACCGTACGGAAGGCGCCCGGCCGTGGCAGGTCGGCGGCGCGCACCGCGCAGTACCAGAGGGACTCGAAGATGTGCTGCTGTTCCTGGCGGAAGACGGCGGGGTCGGTGTAGAGGGAGCCGGGCAGGGTGCTGGTGAGGCTGGCGCCCGTGGTGGTCCCGGCGGTCTCGGGAGCGAGGGTCATCGGACGCCTCCTGGGGCGGACGGGGCGGACGGGGCAGGCAGGGCGGGCGAGGCCGCGGCCATGAGCAGGCGGCCGGGCGCGAACAGCCCGACGGGATGCGCGGTCCCGCCGGTCAGCGCCAGGTCGGCGAGGATTTCGCCCACCACCGGTACGAACTTGAAGCCGTGCCCGGAGAAGCCGCAGGCCACGGTCACGGCGTCGGGGTGCGCCGGATGCCGCGCGAGGACGAAGTGCTCGTCGGGGGTGTTGGTGTACAGGCAGGTGACGGACGTCAGATGGCGGCCGGGCAGGGACGGCAGGAGCCGGGCCGCCTGACCGGCCATGGCCCGTACCTCGTCCTCGTGCACGGTCCGGTCGACGGTCTCCGGCGTGCAGACGGCGCCCCGGCGGAAGAACGCCACCTTCGCGCCGCCTCCCGGCCCGTCGATCGCGGGGAAGCCGTAGATCTGGACGCCGTCGGTGTCCTCCCAGATGTAGATGGGGTGCCGCTCCGGCACGTACGGGCCGATGCCACCGGCGGGCTCGAACCAGTGCATGATCTGGCGCTCGACGGTGAACGCCACCCCCAGGTCGGACAGCAGCGCGGGCGCCCACGCGCCGGGGCAGATCACCAGCTGCCCGGCGGTGTAGGTGTCCTCGGGTGTGTGTACCCGCACGCCGCGGCCGCCGGGCAGCGCTTCCCAGCGGGTGACCGGCTCCTGGAAGTGGAGGTCGGCGCCGGACTGGGTGGCGAGCTGGAGCTGCGCGGCGACGGTGTTCTCCGGGCGCAGGAACCCGGCTCTGGCCTCGTACAGGGCGATCTCGTCGGCGGCCGGGGTGAGCGTCGGGAAGCGGCGCCGGACCTCCCGCGCGTCGAGCATCTCGTGCGGCAGGTCCCAGGTACGGGCCGAGCGCAGCGACCCGGCGACGGTACGGCTCTCTGGCCGGCCGAGCATCACCCCGCCGCACAGCGTGGCGATCCGCCGCCCGGTGGCACGTTCCAGCTCCTCGTACAGCTCGTAGGCGCGCAGCAGCAGCGGCACGTACGCCGGATCCTCGAAGTACGACTGGCGGGTGACGCGCGAACCGCCGTGGCTGGAGCCGTGGGCATGCACGGGCCCGAACTTCTCCAAGCCGAGCACACGGGCGCCGCGCGCTGCCAGTTGGTGGGCCGCGGCGCTGCCCATGCCGCCGAGGCCGAGCACGATCACGTCGTAGGTGGGGGACAAGCGGACCTCCCGGTTCGGCGGGGACACCCGACTGGTGCGGGCAGAAGCGCCCTAGCTGCGGATACGTTCCATCGCGGGGTCGAACAGCGGCTCGGCGGCGACGGTCGCCGCGGCCTTCTCCCCGAAGTACTCGATGTGCACGGCCGTCCCGGGCACCGCGGCCCGCGCCGGCAGCCACGCGTACGCGACCGTCCGCCCGACGGAGCAGCCGTACGCCGCGCTGGTCACATAACCCGCGGGCGCTCCGTCCACGTACACCGGCTCCTTGCCCAGGACGACCGCCGCCGGATCGTCGAGCGTCAGGCACGCCAGCCTGCGCCGCGCGGTGTCGGCCGACCGTCCCTCCAGGGCCGCGCGCCCGACGAAGTCGCCCTTGTCCATCCGGACGGCCCAGCCCAGCCCCGCCTCGTACGGGTCGTGCTCGGTGGTCATGTCCTGCCCCCAGGCGCGGTACCCCTTCTCCAGACGGAGGCTGGTGAACGCACTGCGCCCGGCCGCGAGCACGCCGTACGGCTGCCCGGCCGCCCAGAGCGTGTCCCACAGACGCAGTCCGAGGTCCGCGCTCGTGTACAGCTCCCAGCCCAGCTCGCCGACGTACGACAGCCGCAGCGCGGTCACCGGCACCTCGCCGACGTACGCCTGCCTCGCCTTGAAGTAGCCGAACGCGCGGTGCCCGAAGTCGGTGCGGGCCAGCGGCTGTACGAGGTCCCGGGCGCGCGGTCCCCAGACGCCGACGCAGCAGGTGCCGGGCGTGATGTCACGGACCTGCACGCCGGCGGGCGCATGCCGGGTCAGGTGGTCGAGGTCCATGCCGCTGTTGACGCCGACCTGGAAGCGGTCGGCCGCCAGGCGGGCCACGGTCAGGTCGCTGCGGATGCCGCCCGCGTCGTCCAGCAGCAGCGTGTACGTCACCGAGCCCGGCTTCTTCGCGAGCTGGTTGGTCGTCATGTACTGGAGGAAATCCAGCGCGCCCGGGCCGCTGACCTCCAGGCGCTTCAGCGGTGTCATGTCGTACAGCGCGACCCGCTCCCGGGTGGCGCGTGCCTCGGCCGCGGCGACCGGCGACCAGTGGCGGGCGGACCAGGCGTCCCGCTCCGGCAGTGCGATGCCGTCGGCCAGCGGGGCGTTGGCCTCGTACCAGTGCGGGCGCTCCCAGCCGGTGCCTTCGAGGAAGTACGCGCCGAGTTCCCGCTGCCGCTCGTGGAAGGGGCTGACGCGCAGCGGGCGCGGGCGGCGCAGCGGCTGGAGCGGGTGGACGACGTCGTACACCTCGGCGAACTGCTGCCGGCCGCGCTCGGCCACGTAGGCGGGGGAGAGCTGTGCCTCCTCGAAGCGGGAGATCTCGCACTCGTGCACATCGGTGGCGGGACGGCCTTCGGTGAGCCATTCGGCGACCGCCTTGGCGACGCCTGCCGCGTGCGTCACCCACACCGCCTCGGCCAGCCAGAAGCCGCGCAGCCCGGGCGCCTCGCCGAGCAGCGGCATGCCGTCGGGGGTGAAGGAGAAGACGCCGTTGAAGCCCTCCTCGACCCGGGTGCCGTCCAGGGCGGGCAGCAGCCAGCGGCTGTCGTCCCAGCTCGGGGCGAAGTCCTCGGCGGTGAAGGGGAGCGAGGAGGGCATCACGGGCGCGTCGTCGAAGGCGGGCAGGGCGGCCGGGTCGACGGGCATCGGGCGGTGCGCGTACGAGCCGATGCCGATCCGGCCCGTACCGTCCGCGCGGCCCTCCACATGCTCGCGGAAGTACAGGTCGCGTTCCTGGAAGCGCAGGACCGGCCGGCGGCCGTCCGGCCCGGCGAACGCCGACGTCTTCACGTACTGGTGCGCCAGCGGCAGCAGCGGTACGGACACGCCCGCCATGGCGCCGATCACCGGCCCCCAGAAGCCGGCCGCCGACACCACGGCGTCCGCGGGGAAGGCGCCCCGGTCGGTGACGACGGCCGTGACCCGGCCCGCGTCCTGCTCGATGCCCGTGACGGTGTGCCGGTCCAGGAAGCGGGCGCCGCGGGCCCGCGCCCGTACGGTCTGCGCGCGGGCGGCGGGCAGCGCCCTGGCCAGCCCGTCGCCGGGCGTGTGGAAGCCGCCCAGCACCTTTGTGGCGTCCAGCATCGGCCACAGCCCGGCGCACCGGCGGGCGTCGACGATCTCCCCTCGATGCCCCAGGACGCCGCGAGTCCGGCCTTCCGGTGCAGTTCGGCCCACTGTTCCTCGGTGGCGGCGATCTCCAGTCCGCCGACGGCGTCGAAGCACGGCCGCCCGTTCTCCGTCAGGGCGGAGAACTTCTCCACGGTGTACTTGGCGAAGTCGCTCAGTGTCTTGGACGCATTGGTACGGAAGACGAGTCCGGGGGCGTGCGAGGTGGAGCCGCCGGGCGCGTGCAGCGGACCCTGTTCCAGCACGGTGACGTCGCGCGCGCCGCGTGCCGTCAGCTCGTCGGCGAGGGAGCAGCCGACGATGCCCGCGCCGATGATCACGATGCGGGCCGGCGCCGGGCCGCTGCCGCCCGTACCGGGCCGGGCGTTCACAGGACCACCGCCGAACGCAGCACCTCACCGCGCCGCATCCGCGCGAAGGCCGCCTCCACGTCCGAGAGGCCGACCGTCTCCGAGATGAACGCCTCCAGGTCCAGCTTGCCGCTCAGATGCAGGTCGATCAGGACGGGGAAGTCCCGGCTGGGCAGGCAGTCGCCGTACCAGGACGACTTCAGGGAGCCGCCGCGCGCGAACACGTCCAGCAGCGGCAGCTCGATGCGCATGTCCGGCTCCGGGACGCCGACCTGCACCAGCGTGCCGGCGAGGTCACGCATGTAGAAGCCCTGCCGGAACGTTTCGGGGCGGCCCACCGCGTCGATCACGACATCGGCGCCGTGCCCGCCGGTCAGGGCCCGCACCGCCTCGACGGGGTCGGTGCCGCGGGAGTTGACGGTGTCGGTGGCGCCGAAGCGCTCGGCGGCGTCCAGCTTGCCGTCGTCGATGTCCACGGCGATGACCCGGCGCGCACCGGCCCGCGAGGCCCCGGCGATGGCGGCGTTGCCCACGCCGCCGCAGCCGATCACCGCCACCGTGTCGCCGCTGCCCACACCCCCGGTGTGCACCGCGGCCCCGTACCCGGCCATCACCCCGCAGCCGATCAGCCCCGCGGCCTCGGGGCGGGCCGCCGGGTCGGCGCGCACCGCCTGCCCGGCGGCGACCAGCGTCTTCTCGGCGAAGGCGCCGATGCCCAGGGCGGCGGTCAGCAGGGTGCCGTCCAGCAGGGTCATCGGCCGGGCGGCGTTGCGGGAGTCGAAGCAGTACCAGGGGCGGCCGCGGCGGCAGGAGCGGCACCGTCCGCAGGGGGCGCGCCAGGCGAGCACCACGTAGTCGCCCGGCGCCAGCCCGGTGACGCCCGGGCCGGTGGCCTCGACGACGCCGGCGGCCTCGTGGCCGAGCAGGTAGGGGAAGGCGTCGCCGACCGCGCCCTCGCGGTAGTGCAGATCGGTGTGGCACACCCCGCAGGCCTGCACGGTGACGAGGACTTCGTCCGGACCGGGATCGGGGACGAGGATCGGCAGCACCTCGACGGGGGCGCCCTTCTTGACGGCGACGACGGCGCGGGCTTCGTGCGGCATGACTCACTCCTAAACAGCGCCTGCGCGGGCAGGGGCGGGTGCGTGGAGCTGGCACGGATGCCGTTATGGGGATTGCTGGGGCGTACGGGGTCCACGGGACGCGGGCGACCGCACGGGTATGGGGGAGCCGGAGGAGGCACAGGGAACCGTGGAGACGGGGAACGCCCGGTGGAATCCCTTGTGTTGCCCATGGCGCGCAATGTTGCGCCATGAGAGACATGCTGGAAGTCCGTGGGCGATCCGTCAAGGGGGCTGGGCGGCCGCCGCTCAGCCCGCGAAACCCATCCGTCGGGACAGCTCGGCGGCCGCCTTCACCGCCTGCCCGGCCAGCCCGACGAGCAGCGGCTCCGCCATCCGGTACGCCGGTCCCGAGACGCCGATCGCGCCGATCACGGCACCGTCGTGGGCCCGCACCGGCGCCGCCACCGCGTTCAGCCCGATCTCCAGCTCCTCGCTGGAGCAGGCGTACCCCTCCGTGGCCGCGGCGGCCAGCTGCTGCCGCAACGCACCGGGGGTGGTCAGGGAGTTGGCGGTGAACCGGGCGAGCTTGCGCTCCAGCAGGCGCTCGCGCCGCTCCCGGGGCAGATGTGCCAGCAGCACCTTGCCGCTCGCGGTCGCGTGCAACGGCGTACGCCGGCCCAGCCAGTTGTACGCGGTGACCGCCGCGGAGCCGCGCGCCTGCATGATGTTGACCGCCGCGTCCCCGTCCAGCACGGCGATGTTGGCGGTCTCCCCGGTCTCGTCGGCGAGCGCCCGGCACACCGGCTGGCCCTCCTGCGAGATGTCCAGCCGGATGGCGGCGGCCCCGGCCAGCCGCAACACCCCCGCGCCCAGGTGGTACTTGCCGCGCTCGTGCTCCTGCTCCACGAGGCCGCGGTGCTCCAGGACGCCCAGGATGCGGAAGGCGGTGGACTTGTGCACCCCCAGCTCCTCGGCGATCTCGGTGACCCCGGCCTCGCCGAGCCGGGCCAGGATCTCCAGCACACTCACCGCGCGGTCCACGGACTGGACGGAGCCGGCCGCACCCCGCTTCTCCTCGGACCGGTCACCGGCCGCATCGGTCGTCTTCGCCATGGGGTCTGACGTCACCACCCGTCGGCCCCGGCGGGGCACGTCGAAAGGGGCCCGGCCGAGAAGCGTCGGCAGCCCCTTGACGGCACACTCACCGGACTGGATTCTGTTGCGCAATGCGCTATGCGATGCGTCATTCAGAACGTCATGATACCGATCAGCGCTGAGGGGGCCAGATGATTCCCGTCTGCCGCACCGAGGACCTGCCCGAAGGCGGGGCCGTACGGATCGAGATCGACGCCACCACACCCGCCATCGCCGTCTTCCGCAGCGAAGGCGCGCTCTACGCCCTCGACGACCGGTGCAGTCACCAGGACGCCTCCCTCTCCGAAGGCTGGGTGGAGGGCTGCCAGGTCGAATGCCCGCTGCACGCCGCGCTGTTCGACCTGCGCACCGGAAGGCCCAGCTGTCTCCCGGCCCGCCGTCCCGTCCGTACGCACGAGGTCACCGAGGTGGACGGGATGATCCATGTCCGGCCCGCCGCCCGGGAGTCGGCCGTACGGGAAGACGCCTACGCATGAGGACCGTCACCGTCGTCGGCGCCTCACTGGCAGGACTGTACGCGGCGCGGGCCCTGCGCGCGGAAGGGTTCGACGGGCGGCTGGTGATCGTCGGCGCCGAGCACCACCGCCCGTACGACCGGCCGCCCCTGTCCAAGGTGTTCCTCACCCGACGTCCGCCTGATCCGGTGAGTCTGGCGGATCTGCGGCTGTCCGACCGGGAAGAGGAGGACGAGCTGGCCGCCGAGTGGCATCTCGGCACCCGGGCCTCCGCACTGGACACCGCGGGACGCACGGTGACCCTCGACGACGGCCGCACGACCCGCACCCTGCGCACCGACGGCGTCGTCATCGCCACCGGAGCCGCCCCGCGCACCCTGCCGGGCCCGCCTCTCACCGGAGTGCACGTACTGCGCACCTACGACGACGCCCGCACGCTACGCGCCGCCCTCCATGACGGAACACCGCGCGTGGTCGTCATCGGCGGTGGCTTCATCGGCGCCGAGGTGGCGTCCTCCTGTGCCGCACTCGGACTTCCGGTGACGGTCGTGGAGGCCGCGCCGCTGCCGCTGGTGCCCCAGCTCGGCCCGGACCTGGCGCGGATCTGCGCGGAACTGCACGCGGATCACGGGGTGCGGCTGCTGTGCGGTACGGGAGTCCAAGGGCTGCGCGACGACGGGACGGGCCGGGTACGGGCGGTGGAGCTCGCCGACGGGCGGCTGCTGGACGCGGACCTCGTGATCGTCGGGATCGGGGTGCGCCCCGCCACCGGCTGGCTGACCGGGTCCGGGCTGCGCCTGGACGACGGGGTGGTGTGCGACGCGGGCGGTGTGACGTCCGTGCCGCAGGTCGTCGCCGCGGGCGACGTGGCCCGCTGCGCGGGCGTGCGCACCGAACACTGGACCAGCGCCACCGAACAGCCCGGCACCGCCGTGCGCAACCTGCTCGCCGGCGCCACCGTCGCTCGGCACACCGCGCTGCCCTACTTCTGGTCGGACCAGTACGGAACGCGCGTCCAGCTGGCCGGCCGGCGCGGGCCGCAGGACACCGTACGCATCGTCGAGGGCGACCCCGGCGACCGCAGCTTCCTGGCCGTCTACGAACGCGACGGGCGTATCACCGCCGCCCTCGCCGTCGACCGCCCCCGGCCGTTCATGCGGCTGCGCCGCCGACTCGTGGCGGACGCCGCCGCGCCTTGCGGGCCTCCCGTCGCGCCTGCCGCCGCTCCCGGCGCAGACTCCTAGCCGTACTGCTCGGCTGCGAGCGCACCCCGTTGCGCTGCACCCAGACCTGGCGCGTCACCCAGACGTCCAGTACCGCCCAGGTCGCGACCACCGTGCTCGCGACCGTGCAGAGCACGGCGGGGAACGCGAACCAGGCGCCCGCCATCGTGCAGAAGAACGCCACCATGGCCTGAACGAGGGTCAGCGCCGCGATGATGACCGCGCGCACCGCGGCCGTGCGCACCGGATCCGCCATCCGCGGCCTGGCCGCCGGCTCCTCCTGCCACAAGGCGCGCCTGCCGCCGCTCAGGCCGATGCCTCCGTCTTCGTGAACCATCTCCGGCGTCACTCTCCCCCTGCCCGCATGGACCCGCCTGCCCCGCCATCCGGGTCCCTGCCCGGCTTCACCCCGTCGCATGTCCCTGCCCGGACACACCATCGCCCACCATGGTCACGAACGGGGCCGCCGGCCGGTTCCCGGCCGAGGTGATTTTCGGCCGACCGCCCCGGCGTGCGGGCGGGTGCGGCAGAGGTGTTCGAGGCCACATGTGTGGGCGGGTTGTCCGGTAATCAGCCGACAACTGCGGACGATCTGCCCCTGACCTGCGGATCCGGTGTCCGGGCGGGGCTTCGGTCAGGTCCCTCGTCAGTAGTAGGCTCGCGCCGTTTGTTGACGGAACACCATCCCCGTGCGCCGGGGTTGACGTAGGGGAGGCCATGCGCTTTCGAGGGAAGACGATCACTCGGAAGATCGCAGCGCTGCTGCTGGTGCCACTGGTGTCCCTCACGGCCATGTGGGCGTTCGCCACGTACATCACCGGACGCGAGGCCAACCAGCTGCTCGGCGTCGGCAACGTCGTCGCCAAACTCGGCTACCCCGCCGAGGACGCCGTCCAGGCGCTCCAGCAGGAACGGCGGCAGAGCCTGCTCTTCCTGGCCGACCGGCGCGGCGCCGACTCGCTGGCCGAACTGCGCGACCGCACCCGCGAGACTGACAAGATCGTCAACAAGCTGCGCGACAACGCCGCCGACTCCGCCGTGCGCGACGACCTCAACGGCGTCGCCGGCGAACGCATGGACGACATCCTCAAGGGCCTCGGCCGGCTGACCTCGCTGCGCACCCAGGTCGAGGACAACACCATCTCCCGCGACGCGGCCTTCGAGGCGTACAACGACCTCGTCGACCCGAACTACGAGTTCCTCGCGGCGCTGCACGCGCTGGAGAACGTCGAGATGGACAAGCAGGGCCGCGCCCTGGTCAACGTCACCCGCGCCCGCGAGGCCCTCTCCCGCGAGGACGCGCTGATGTCGGCGGCGCTCGTCTCCGGCACCATGACCAAGCACGACCTGCGCGGCTTCGCCGACCGCGTCGCCGAGCGCCGCGTCCTGTACGCGACCAGCCTGCCCGTCCTGCCCGGCGACGACCGCGCCCTCTTCACCGACTACCGGCGCTCCGCGCCCACCCGCGAACTGACCTCCTTCGAGGACCGCGTCATCGACGGCGGCGCCTCCGCCGCCCCCCGCGCCGTCAACGCCGAACGCTGGAACGCCACCGCCGGCAAGGTCCTCGGCGACCTCCAGCGGATGGGCCGGGAGGCCGGCGACCGCTACAAGGAACGCGTCGAGCCGGTCGCCATGGCCGTCCTCCTCAAGGCCGGCGTCGCGGGCGTCCTCGGCTTCGTCGCCCTGCTGGTCTCGGTCATCGTCTCCGTCCGCATCGGCAGCAAGCACGTCAGGGACCTGATCCGGCTGCGCAAGGACGCCCACGAGGTCTCCGGCGTCCGGCTGCCCAGCGTCATGCGGCGGCTGGCCGCGGGCGAGCGGGTCGACGTGGAGACCGAGGCGCCCCGCCTGGACTTCGGCCAGAGCGAGACCGAGCAGGTCGGGCAGGCGCTGAACACCCTCCAGCGGGCCGCCGTCGAGGCCGCCGTCAAACAGGCCGACATGCGCCGCGGCGTCTCCGAGGTCTTCGTCAACCTCGCCCGCCGCAGCCAGGTCCTGCTGCACCGCCAGCTGACCCTCCTGGACGCGATGGAGCGGCGTACCGAGAACGCCGACGAACTCGCCGACCTCTTCCGCCTGGACCACCTCACCACCCGTATGCGCCGGCACGCCGAGGGCCTGGTGATCCTCTCCGGCGCGGCCCCTCCCGGCAGTGGCGCAAGCCCATCCAGCTGATGGACGTGGTGCGCGCCGCGGTCGCCGAGGTCGAGGACTACGAGCGCATCGAGGTGCGCCGGCTGCCGCGGCTGGCCGTCCAGGGCCCGGCGGTCTCCGACCTCACCCACCTGATCGCCGAACTCCTGGAGAACGCCACCGTCTTCTCGCCCCCGCACACCGCGGTCCAGGTGGTCGGCGAGCGGGTCTCCAACGGCTTCACCCTGGAGATCCACGACCGGGGCCTGGGCATGGCCCCCGACGTCCTCCTCGACGCCAACCTGCGGCTCGCCGAGACCCCCGAGTTCGAGCTGTCCGACACCGACCGGCTCGGCCTGTTCGTGGTCAGCCGCCTCGCCCAGCGCCAGGGCGTCCGCGTCTCGCTCCAGCCCTCCCCGTACGGCGGCACCACCGCCGTCGTCTTCCTGCCCGCCGCGCTGCTCACCGAGGACACCGGCCGCGACGACGACACCGGCGGCCGGCGGATCGACGGGGCGCGCACCGGGGAGCTGGAGGCGCCCGGCGGCAAGCTGGCCGCCCTGGCCCAGGTGCCCGTACCGCTGCCCGAGCAGCGGGACCGCACCCCGGACGTCATCGACGGACCGGTCGAACTGGAACCCCCGCTGACCCGAGCGGAACTCGCACAACGGACGGAAACGGACGACGAGGGAAGCCTCTTCCGCGGCCGCCCCGCGCCCCGCGCCCCGCGCGACTCGGCACGTGGCGCCGAGCGGGAGCCGGGCACCCTGCACCGCGCACGGACCCGCCGCGACGGCAGCGCGCCGCCCGTCGCCCCCGTACGGTTCGCCGGCACCCCCGAACAGCACCGGCAGATCCGCGACCAGGCACCGGCCGGCGACGGCCCCGCACCGCTGCCGCGCCGTCACCGGCCGCCCGTGCTGGTCTCCGACCACGGCCGGCCGGTCGACGGAGCGGCCCGCGCCGACGTACGCTCCGACGCGGAAACCGACGGCGACACGGATGCGGACATGGACACCGGTACGACGACGGACACGGGCCCTGCCCCGTCCGGCCGGCCCGCCACGACGGCAGGAGGGCTGCCCCGCCGCGTACGGCAGGCCAGCCTCGCCCCTCAGCTCAAGGCGGAGCCCGCCGCACAGGACGAACCGGGCGGCGCACCCGCCGGCGCCGCGGACGACCGCGACGCCGAGGAGGTCCGCGCCCGGATGGCCTCGCTCCAGCGCGGCTGGCAGCGCGGCCGCCGGGACAACGGCGAGGACGACGGGCGGGACGGCAGCCCGGACACAGCACCAGGAACCACATCGGGAGGGGACGGTCGATGACCGCACCGAAGGCAGCAGCGGCCAGTGCCGAGTCGAAGGGCCCGCAGGGGTCGGGCGAGCTGAGCTGGCTCCTCGACGAGCTGGTCGACCGGGTGGGCAGCATCCGCAAGGCGCTCATCCTCTCCAGCGACGGCCTGGCCACCGGCGCGTCCGCCGACCTCACACGGGAGGACAGCGAACACCTCGCGGCGGTCGCCTCCGGCTTCCACAGCCTCGCCAAGGGCGTCGGCCGGCACTTCGAGGCGGGCCGGGTCCGGCAGACCCTGGTGGAACTGGAGGAAGCGTTTCTCTTCGTCAGTGCCGCGGGCGACGGCAGTTGCCTGGCCGTCCTCGCCGACGCCGACTCCGACGTGGGGCTGGTCGCGTACGAGATGACGCTGCTCGTCAAGCGGGTGGGCGCCCACCTGGGCACCGCGCCCAGGGCCGGGCAGCCCACCGGCGGCTGACCGGGGGATGACGGCACGGTGACGCCATGACCACAGACGGCCCGACCGGGCCCGGGCAGGGGCACGCCAGGTGGTACGACGACGAGGCGGGCCCCGTGGTGCGCCCCTACGCGATGACCCGCGGCCGGACCAGCACCGAGGCCGAACCGCGACTCGACCTGATCGCCCTGGTGATCGCCGAGGACCGGCACGGCGAACCGCTCGACGACCAGACCCTGTCGCCGGAGCACGTGGACATCGTCGGCCTGTGCCGCGACGCGCCGCTGTCCGTCGCGGAACTGGCAGCCGAACTGGACCTGCCGCTCGGCGTCGTACGGGTCCTGATCGGTGACCTGCTGGACGCGGAGCTGGTCCATGTGAGCCGGCCCGTGCCCCCGGCGGAACTGCCCGACGAGCAGATCCTCCGCGAGGTGATCGACGGGCTCCGGGCGCTGTGACCGCGCGGGGGCACGGCGGCGACACTTCGCCGGCACACCGCCCCCGCGGGCAGCACCCCCACGAACTGCGAGGACCGAGGAATGCGAGAGAACAGCACCAGCGGCGAACCGGGAGAAGACGGCCATGGTCTTCGGGCGCTCTGAACGACGCCGCAAACAGGACGCCCCCGACCCCGTCACCCTCAAGATCCTGGTGGCGGGCGGCTTCGGGGTGGGCAAGACGACCCTGGTGGGCGCGGTCAGCGAGATCAAGCCGCTGCGCACCGAGGAACGGCTGACCGAGGCGGGCCGGCCGGTCGACGACCTCGCCGGGGTGGAGGGCAAGAAGACCACCACCGTCGCCATGGACTTCGGGCGCATCACGCTCCGCGAGGACCTGGTGCTCTACCTCTTCGGCACGCCCGGCCAGGACCGCTTCTGGTTCCTGTGGGACGAGCTGGCCCGCGGCGCGCTCGGCTCGGTCGTACTGGCCGACACCCGCCGCCTGGAGGACTCCTTCGCCGCCATCGACTACTTCGAGCGCCGCGGCATCCCGTTCATGGTGGCCGTCAACTGCTTCGACGGCGCCGAACGCTACCCGGCGGAAACGGTTCGCGACGCACTGGACCTGGACCCCGAGGTACCCGTGATGCTCTGCGACGCCCGCGAGAAGGACTCCGCCAAGGACGTACTGATCGCGGTCGTGGAACACGCGATGCACGTCAGCGCCCGGCGGCGCGAGCCGGCGCTGCCCTGAGGCGCGCGAGCCCGCGCTCGCCGAGCCGCCCGCGCTCCCTGAGGCACCCGCGCTCCCCGAGGCGCGCGGAAGCACGGCCCGCACCCCGCCGTCCGGGGTGCGGGCCGTACGCCTGCCGGGACGGCTACGAGCCCGCGCCACCCGCCTCGTGCCACCCGAAGCTCCGCTCCACCGCCCGGCGCCAGTTGCCGTACTCACGCTCCCGCGTCGGCCCGTCCATCCGCGGCGTCCACTCGGTGTCCCGCTTCCAGTGCGCCGCCAGCTCGTCCAGGTCCTGCCACACCCCGGTCGCCAGCCCGGCCGCGTACGCCGCGCCCAGGCACGTCGTCTCCGCGACCACCGGCCGGATCACCGGCACCCCCAGCACGTCCGCCTGGTGCTGCATCAGCAGGTTGTTGACGGTCATGCCGCCGTCCACCTTCAGCGCGGTGAGCTGCACCCCGGAGTCCTGGTACATGGCGTCCACCACCTCGCGCGTCTGCCAGCTGGTGGCCTCCAGCACCGCACGCGCCAGGTGCGCCTTGGTGACGTAACCCGTCAGACCCGTGATCACACCGCGCGCGTCCGACCGCCAGTACGGCGCGAACAGCCCGGAGAACGCCGGGACGATGTAGGCACCGCCGTTGTCCGGCACCCGCGCCGCCAGGTCCTCGATCTCGTCGGCCGAGTCGATGATCCCCAGCTGGTCCCGGAACCACTGCACCAGCGCACCGGTGATCGCGATCGAGCCCTCCAGGCAGTAGACCGGCGCCTCACCGCCCAGCTGGTACCCCAGCGTCGTCAGCAGCCCGCTCTTGGAGGGCACCGGCCGCTGCCCGGTGTTCAGCAGCAGGAACGAGCCCGTGCCGTACGTGTTCTTGGCCTCGCCGACCCGGTAGCAGGCCTGCCCGAACACCGCCGCCTGCTGGTCGCCCAGCGCCGCCGCCACCGGCACCCCTGCAACTGGCCCACCGCCGTCCCGTACACCTCCGCCGAGGACCGGATCTCCGGCAGCACCGCCTCCGGCACCCGCATCGCGGACAGGATCGCGGTGTCCCACTGGAGCGTGTGCAGATTCATCAGCATCGTGCGCCCGGCATTGGTGACGTCCGTGACGTGCACCCCGCCGTCCGTCCCGCCGGTCAGCTTCCAGATCAGCCAGGAGTCGACCGTACCGAAGGCGATCTCACCGCCCTCCGCCCGCGCCCGCAGCCCCGGCACGTTGTCCAGCAGCCAGGCCACCTTCGGCCCGGAGAAGTAACTGGCCAGCGGCAGCCCGGTGGCCTCACGGAAGCGGTCCTGGCCGTCCGCGCCGCCCAACTCGTGGCAGAGCTGCGCCGTACGGGTGTCCTGCCAGACGACCGCGTTGTGCACCGGCTTGCCCGTGGAGCGGTCCCACAGCACCGTGGTCTCGCGCTGGTTGGTGATGCCTAGCGCGGCGAGCTGGCCGGCGCGCAGTCCCGCCTTGGCCAGCGCGCCCGCCACCACCGCCTGCACCTTGGCCCAGATCTCCTCGGCGTCGTGCTCCACCCAGCCGGGCTTGGGGAAGATCTGCCGGTGTTCGCGCTGGTCCACGGCGACGGTCGCGCCGTCCTGGTTGAAGATGATGCAGCGGCTGGAGGTGGTGCCCTGGTCGATCGCGGCGACGTACCTGTCCGTGCTGCCGTCCGTCATGACGTCTCCTGATTCCTCGTAGCGGGGTCGGGCCGGGTGCCGTGCCGTGCGCGGACGGTCAGAAGACCGCGGTGAACACCAGGCCGGAGAGCACCGCGCCGATCAGCGGGCCGGCCACCGGAATCCAGGCGTAGGACCAGTCCGAGGTGCCCTTGTTGGGGATGGGGAGCAGTGCGTGGGCGATCCGCGGCCCCAGGTCACGGGCCGGGTTGATGGCGTAGCCGGTGGGCCCGCCGAGCGAGAGGCCGATGCCGACGACCAGCAGGGCGACGAGCAGGACGTTGATCCCGGACCCGTAGACACCGGCGTCCGCACCGGGCACCCGCCCGATCCCGATGCCCTCGTTCTTGCCGAAGAACAGCAGCGGCAGCACCAGTGCCACGGTCGCGATGATCTCGGTCACGAGGTTGGCGGCAGGGTTGCGGACCTCGGGGGCGGTGGAGAAGATCCCCAGCGTCGGCTGCGCCGTGTCCGCCTCCTTGTTGGCCGCGAACTGCGCGTAGTACAGCGCCCACGCCAGTACGGCGCCGAGCACCGCCCCCACCAGCTGGGCGGCGACGTACAGCGGCACCTTCGACCACGGCGTACCGTCCGCGACCGCCGACCCCAGCGTCACCGCCGGATTCAGGTGCCCGCCGGACAGCGGCGCCGCGGTGTAGGCCCCGGCGAGCACGCCGAGACCCCAGCCGAACGCGATGGCGACCCAGCCCGCGGCCTTCGCCTTGGAGCGGTGCAGGGTGACGGCGGCGCACACGCCGGCACCGAAGAGGATCAGAAGGGCGGTACCGATGACCTCACCGACGAAGATGTCCCCGTTGGCATACATGGCGGCTCCTTGTCCCTGGCCCGGGGCCGTGGCCCCGGTCCTCCGTGCAGGGTGCGTGTTTCCCGGGCCACGGGAGGACGGCGGGCGCTCGGCCGCCGCGCCCCGCGCGGCGTCCGCGTCGAGCGTGCCGGTGCGCCGGAACCGCCCCTGGGGAGCCGGGCAGCGCGTACCGCTGCCACGCGGCCGGGTCACCCGGCTGTGGCGGTGCCGACGGACACCCGGCAGTGTTCACCGCAGGTGACGGGGCGTCAAGGGACCGGGTGGGGCGGCGTCCCGTCCCCGCGACGGCGGCCCCGGCGCACCTCGTGCCCCGGTGCGCCGGGCTGCCCCAGCACCCAACTGCTCACCCCGGCCAGGGACTTCGCCGCCTTCTTCAGCGGTGCCAGCGCCGCGGCGGCCTGCGCGTGCCCCGTCACGCTGCCCGGCGCGCACACCACCGTCGCCAGTGACAGTGTCACCGGCAGCCCGCCCGCCGACCACGCCGCGTCCAGCACGGCCGCCGCGAACGGCTCCAGCTCGTCCGGCGCGGCCAGCACCAGGAAGTCGTCCCCGCCGATGTGCCCCACCCGCGCCGTCGGCAGCTCCGCCGCCGTCCGGGCCAGCGCCTGCCCCACGGCCCGGATCAGCGCGTCCCCCGCCGCGAACCCGGCCCCGTCGTTGACCTGCTTGAACCGGTCCACGTCCAGCCAGCTCAGCGCGAACCCCCGGCCGCCCGCGATCCGCCGGTCCACCTCCGCGTTCACCGCGTCCGAACCCGGCAGCCGGGTCAGCGGATTGAGCCGCGCCGCCTCCTCCACCCGGCTCTCCGCCAGCGCCCGCAGGATGTCGGCGAGCTGCACCACGCCCATGCAGCGGCCCTGCTCGTCCACCACCGCCACGTCGTCACCGGTCCGGTCACGGTCGCCGTCCGCCGCCACGTCCAGCACCTCCCAGGCGGTGGCGTCGGCGCCGACCGTCCGCGGCCGGTCGGCCAGCCGCAGCGCCGGACGGTCGGCGTACAGCGCGTGCCCGTAGCGGCCGGACAGCGACAGCAGGAAGCGGTCCCGGTCGATGGCCCGTACGGGTACGCCGTCGGGGTCCACCAGCAGCACCCCCGAGACCCCGGGGAAACCCGTCAGATGACTGCGTACCGCGCCCGCCGAGGCGGACATCGGCAGCAGCGCGGCGGGCTGCAGGAACTGCGTCACCGGCGGCCCGGCCGGCGGCAGGACCGCCCCGGACGCGCCGCCCCCGGCATAACCGCTGGCCACCGGCCCGTACCCGTCGCGCAGCTCCGGCAGGTACACGTCGGTCGCCGGCCGCCGGGCGGGCGGCGCGAACAGGAACCCCTGAGCGAGCTGCGCGCCCGCCGCACGCACCGCCGCGTACTGCCGCTCCGTCTCCACCCCCTCCACCGCCAGCACACTGCCCAGCACCTCGCACAGCTGCCGCATCGCGGCCACGGCGGCCCGCCCGCCCCGGTCGCCGTCCAGCTCCGCGCAGAGCGAGGCGTCCAGCTTCACCAGGTCGGGGGCGAGATCACCGAGCAGCCGCAGCGGCAGGTCCCCGTCGCCGACCCCGTCGGCGCAGACGCGGTACCCGTCCTGCCGAAGCCCCGCCACCGCCTCCAGCAGCGCCCGCCGCGGTACGTGCGTGAACGGCCCGCCGACATCGACGGTGACCTCCCACGGGCGACGGCCCACGTCGTGCACGGCCTTGCGCAGCGCGGTCAGCCCCGGCTGCTCGGCGAGGGTCGTCGCGAACACGTTGACGTGCAGCGGCAGCAGGGTCTCCTGCCGCGCGGCGGACCGTACGGCGAGCCCGGCCAGCTCGGCGTCCAGGTCGGCGGAGCGCCGCGCCGCCGTCAGCACGTCGCCGCGTTCGGGGCGGGCGAGGATCTCCAGGGCGGCGACCGAACCGGTCGACAGGTTGACGACGGGCTGGAAGGCGAATCGGAGCTGGTCCGTCCAGGCAGGCACGGCAGCAGAATGCCCACCGGGAACGCGAACGGTGCGTGGTTCACGCACTGTTCACGCATCCTTCCGGCGCACTCGAACGGGTGTCCTCGCGCTTCTCGGGTTCCTGCCGGTCCTCGGGTTCCTGCGGCTTCTCTTGCTTCCCGCGCTCCTGCGGCTCCTCGCCGTCCTCACGGGCCCGTGTGGCGGCACGGGGCTCGGCGGTACGGACTTCCTCCCAGCCGCGTCATCGGTCGCGCCTCCCTGCGCTTTACCGGGCGTCGTCGGGCGCCGCTCCCCGCGTTTTCCCGGCGCTCCCCCGGAGCGTCATCGCACCGCGACCACCGCCGAACCGTGCCCGAACAGCCCCTGGTTCGCCGTGATCCCGGCCCGTGCGTCCGGCACCTGCCGTGCCCCGGCCCGTCCGCGCAGCTGCCAGGTCAGCTCGCAGACCTGCGCGATCGCCTGCGCGGGCACCGCCTCCCCGAACGAGGCCAGACCGCCGCTGGGGTTCACCGGCAGCCGCCCGCCGAGCGCCGTCGCCCCGTCGCGCAGCAGCTTCGCGCCCCCGCCCTCGGCACACAGGCCGAGATCCTCGTACCACTGGAGCTCCAGCGCGGTGGACAGGTCGTACACCTCCGCCAGCGACAGGTCGTCCGGCCCGAGCCCCGCCTCCTCGTAAGCGGCTTCGGCGAGGGAGGGCCGGAAAGCGGCCGGCGGTTCCGGGACGGACGCAGCCGAGTCGGTCGCGATGTCCGGCAGGTCCAGCTCCGTACGGGGATAGCGGGGCGTCGCGGTGGAGACGGCCCGGATGCGGACGGGGGCCGGCACGCCACGCCGCCGTGCGTAGTCCAGCCCGCACAGGACCAGCGCCGCGGCGCCGTCCGACGTGGCGCAGATGTCCAGCAGCCGCAGCGGATCGGCGACCACGGGCGACGCGGCGACCTCCGCCGCCGTCACCGGCTTGCGGTACCGCGCGTATGGGTTGAGCGCGCCCGCCGCCGCGTTCTTCACCTTGACCTGTGCGAAGTCGTCGGCCGTGTCCCCGTAGAGGGCCATCCGGCGCCGGGCGTACAGTCCGAAATAGGCGGGGTTGGTCGCGCCCAGCAGCCGGAAGCGCAGCCAGTCCGGATCGTCGGGCCGGTCGCCGCCCGCCGGGGCGAAGAAACCTTTGGGCGCCGCGTCCGCACCCACCACCAGCACCACGTCCGCCAGGCCCGCGAGGATCTGCGCCCGCGCGGTGGCGACGGCCTGCGCCCCGGAGGCACAGGCCGCGTAGACGCTCGTCACCCGTGCGCCCTGCCAGCCCAGCGCCCGCGCGAACGTCGCGCCCGCCACGTACCCCGGATAGCCGCCGCGCACGGTGTCCGCACCGACCACCGACCGCACGTCGGCCCACGCCAGCCCCGCGTCGGCCAGGGCCGCCCGCGCCGCCACCGTCCCGTACTCGGCGAAGCCACGGCCCCACTTGCCCCAGGCGTGCATCCCCGCCCCGAGCACGGCGATGTCATCGGTCACGGCCGCCTCCCGCTCCGTCGGCTTGCCTCGTCCCGTTCGGCCCGTCGGTTCCGTCCGCCTCGCCCGCCCAGCCCGTCTCCACCGGCCGCCACCACCACGTCGTCCACACGGTCTCCGCGTCCTCGCCGAGCACCCCGGGGACCAGTTCGACCTCCATGCCGACCCGCAAGGCGGCCACGGACACGTCCGGCGCGGCCTGCCCCAGCACCACCATCCGCTCCGCCGCCAGCTCCACCGCGACCAGGGCGCGCGGCTGCCACGGCACCTCGGGGTCCGAGACGTAGGGCGGCGGCGGCCGGTAGCGGCCGTCCGTGTACGACCAGACCGTGCCGCGCCGGGAGAGCGGCACCTCCGTCAGGTCGGTCCCGTCGCAGCCGGGGTCACGGCAGAAGAAGTCCTCGCGCGGAAAGAACACGGCGCCGCAGGCACCGCACCGGGTGCCCAGGAGCCGGAAGCCCGCCGGGCCCGGCCCGTCCCTGGCCTCGGTGTCGGTCTCGGTGAACCAACCCGGTACCACCGGCTTACGCGTACGTGCCACGACCACTCCCGGAACGGACAACGGGCGCGTCACACCCGTGATCTGATGGGCCGTCAGGAGTCTGGCACGCGACGAGCCCCCGACGGAACCCCGTACGGCACGGCCGCCCCCACCGACCGGAAAGGATCATGCGGCTCTCCGTGGTACCGGCTGAACCGGACACCTCCGTACGGCGTCCACCAAGGCAGGGCCGAGGCGGGCCGGGGCAAGGCAGGGCCGGGGCGCGGGATCCACGGGGGTGGTTCCGGGCTCCGGCCCCGCCGCGGCCTCGCCCGGCCCGCGTTGAGGGCCCCGTACCGCCCCCGCTCCTTGACCGGGCGGGGCCGCACGCCGGCCGACTTGCCGAGATCTTCGCGTCCGGCCGAACGAAACCGCCCGCCGGCGGGCCGCAATTCCTGCGGGCGTCCGCCTCCGCCCGCCTCCCCACCGCCCCGCGCTCGCCAGGAAATACCGAGCTACGCGCCTACGAAGTGCCGGATGTCCCCATGGTCCTGTTACCGGACTCCCTGGGCCTTTACCGTCTGACATGTACTGCTTCCGTTGCTATATTCCTCCGCCGAGATCATCCGAGGCGCGCAGGGCAGATGAACGGCACCCCACGCACCCGGAGACGCCCGGCGACGCGGTGCCGGTACGGGCCGGGCCGGCCTCATCGCACGTGACGACGTCACCGGCACGCCTGACCCGGCTGTCGCCCACCCCGTACGCGCCCCCGTACACGACACGACGAGGAAGAACTCCCATGACAAGAACGGCGCGGCTGCTCCGCAGAGCCACGCGTACGGCAGCCGTGGCGCTCACCTCCAGCGCGATGGTCGCCACCCTGAGCCACACCACGTGGGCGCGGCCCGCTGACGGCCGGGAGGCCGGGGCGGACACGGGCTGGACCAGGACCTGGGGGACCGCACTGGGCACGGCGGCCCCCGCGGCCAAGTCCGGGGTGACCGGCCGCCAGACGCTGCGCATGGTCGTGCACACCAGCACCGGCGGCGACACCGTCCGCATCCAGCTCGCCAACTCCTTCGCCAGAACCCCCGTCCTCATCGGGCACGCCACCATCGCCCGCCGGTCCGCGGGAGCCGGCGCCGCCGGAACACCGGTCACCCTGACGTTCGGCGGCAGCCGGCAGACCGTCATCGGGGCGGGGGAGAAGGTACGCAGCGACCAGGCGGCCTTCCCCGTCAAGGCCGACGAGGACCTGCTGGTCAGCGTTCACCTGCCCGAGCCCGTGGCCGAAGCGCCGTACCACGACTACACGCTGACCACTTCCTACACCTCGGCCCCGGGGGACGGCGCCGACCGGGCGGGGGAGGCGGCGGGCGGCCGGTTCCCGGCCCGCTTCACGCAGTGGGCCTACCTCGACGGGGTGGACGTGACGGCGTCCGGCGGCGACGGGACCGTCGTCGCCTTCGGCGACTCGCAGACCGACGGCGGGCACACCACCCCGGACACCAACCGCCGCTGGTCCGACCGGTACGGCCGGGCCTTGCAGGTCTCGGGACGGCACACCAGAGTCGTCAACGCCGGCATATCGGGCAACCGGCTGCTCACCGACTCGACCGGAACCCGCGCCGCCTACGGACAGAGCGGCCTGAACCGCTTCACCCGTGACGTCCTCGAACAGCCCGGCGTCCGCTCCGTCATCCTCTACGAGGGCATCAACGACATCGCGCTGGACGGCGCCGACAGCACCTCCCTCATCGAGGCGATCCGGCACCTCGCCGCCCGCGCCCACGCCGCCGGCCTCACCTTCATCGCGGCCACCATCCCGCCCTTCGCGGGATACGGCGCGTACACCCCCGCCAAGGAACAGACCCGGCAAGAGGTCAACCAGTACATCCGGACCAGCCCGGACCTCGACGCCCGTGTCGACTTCGACCAGGTGTCCCGGGACCCGCGGGAGCCCACCCGCCTCTTCCCCGGGTACTACGACCGCGGTGACGACCGGCTGCACCTGAACGACAACGGCAACCAGGCCCTCGCGAACGCCGTCATGCCCGCACCGCCGACCCGCCCCGCTCCGCGGTTCACCCAGACCGTGGCGGCCGATTTCACCGGTGACGGCATCGTGGACCTCGTCGCCCGTAAGGACGGCGGGGACCTCATGCTGTGGCCCGGCAATCCGGACGCCGACCGGCCCGGCCGGGGGGACGGCACCTTCGCGCGTCCGGTGAGAGCCCTCCGTGGCTGGGACATCACGGAGACGGTGGCCGGTGACTTCACGGGGGACGGCAAGGCGGACCTCATCGGGAAGGACACCGGGAACGTGCTGAAACTCTGGGCGGGGAAGGGGGACGGCACGTTCGCGGATCCGGTGCGGGTCACCGGGGGCTGGTACTTCACCCAGACCGCGGCGGCCGATTTCACCGGCGACGGCAAGCTGGACCTCGTCGCCCGTATGGACAACGGAGACCTGCTGCTGTGGCCCGGCCGAGGAGACGGCACCTTCGCGACACGGAGGACGGTCACCGGTGGCTGGCACGTCACGCAGGTGGTGGCCGGCGATTTCACGGGGGACGGGAAGGCGGACCTCGTCGGGAAGGAGGGGAACGTCCTGCGTCTCTGGCCCGGCAAGGGGAACGGGCTCTTCGGTCCGGTCAGGGACCAGCTGAGCGACTGGAGCCGTACGCAGACCACCGCCGGCGATTTCTCCGGCGACGGTGTCGCCGACCTCGTCGCCCGGGACGACGCGACCGGCGATCTCAACGAGTGGATCAACACCGAGCACGCCGTCTCCGGCCGGCCGCTCCTGCTGACCGGAGACTGGTGATCCGTCCCTCGGCCCCTCCGCTCCTCCGCCACTCGGCGGCGGTCACCGAGCGGTCACCGAGCGGTCGTCGCTCAGTGACCGCCGTTCAGTGACCGCCGTTCAGCGACTGTTGTTCAGTGACCGTCGCGTCACCGGGAAGTCGAAGTACGTGTCGGGGAACGTCTCCGGCGTGAAGGTGTAGTGCCACCACTCCTTGTCGTAGTTGCGAAACCCCGCGCGCTCCAGCCCCTGCTTCAACAGCAGCCGGTTCGCCCGCTGCCGGCCCCGCACCCGCGGGTCGAGGGTGTGCGCGAGCGTGTCGAAGCAGTCGAAGCCGGTCCCCATGTCGAGCGAGTTGTCGGGGAAGCGTTCCTTCTTGGGCGCGTAGCACCGCGTCAGCGGCTCCCCGGGGACGTACGGCCGGGTGGGCGGGCCCGGCAGCCGTACCAGCGTCAGATCGACGGTGCTGCCCCGGCTGTGCCCCGACTTCTCGGCGATGTAGCCGTCACGGAAGAGGGTCGACTTGTCGATACGCGGATAGAACTCGCCCTTCATCCGCTGGTCGCCCAGGTCTTCGGCCCAGTCCACGAAGTGGTTCACGGCGCGCTGCGGCCGGTAGCAGTCATACACCTTGAGCGTGTAGCCGCGCCGCAGGAAGGAGAGCTGGGCCCGGTGCAGTGCCCGCGCCGCGTCCCGGGTCAGGACGCACAGGGGCTGCCGGTAGCCGGTGACCGGTACGCCCATGAAGTTGTGCGGCGTGAAGTACCGCATCTCCTGGCGGATCGTCGGGTCCACGTCGCGCAGTGCGACGAATTCCTTGGGCGCGGGCGTGGTCGCCGTCGTACCTCTGGCGGTGCCTTCGGACGGTCGCGGCTCCGCGGCCCCTCCTGGCGGCACGGCCGCGGTGGTCAGGGCGAGGGCGGTGGCGGCCACGGCGAGGCCGCGCAGCGCGGCAGCGAGTCTCGGCATGGCACCCGTCTACCACCGGCACCGCGCCACACGGAAGGTATCCGGCGCCGCCGGCCGCCTACCCATCGTCGCCCGCCACCCCGCGCACCCGCACCCGGTACCCGACCTCGCCCCCGCCCTGGCGCTCGACGACCACCTCCCCGTCCTCCAGCCGCGTCCCGAAACGCTCGACCGCCGGCCGCTGCCAGCCGTCACCTGCGTCCGGCACGACCAGGCCGCCACCCTCACGGCCCGCCTTCGGGGCCCACACCTCCAGCTCCGTCGTACCGTCGGCGCCCGCCACCGGCAGCACCGAACCGGCCAGCGCCAGCACCGGAATCCGGGACAGCGGCGCGTCCAGCAGCACCTGCCCGGGCCCGTCGTACGCCCGCCCGTCCGCCGTGTCGTACCAGCGCCCGCGCGGCAGCCGCACCGCCCGCCGCGTCACCCCGGGCCCCAGCACGGGCGCCACCAGCAACGCGTCCCCCAGCAGGAAGGCGTCCTCGCAGTCGCGCAGCTTCCGGTCGCGGGGGTGTTCCACCAGATGGGGCGTACGTACGGCGCTCCCGAGAGGCGCGCCAGCTGCGCGAGCGTCACGAAGTACGGCAGCAGCCGCGCCCGCTCCAGCAGCGCCGCCCGCGCGTGCTCCAGCACCTCGGGCCCGTACTCCCAAGGCTCCCGCCTACCCGCGTACTTCGCCGAATGCGTACGGAACAGCGGCAGGTACGCGGCCGCCTGGAACCACCGCAGATACAGCTCGGGCGACGGCACCCCGGAGAACCCGCCGACGTCCGGCCCGCTGTACGGCACCCCGCACAGCCCCATCCCCAGCACCAGCGACAACGAGGCCCGCAGGCCCGGCCACCCGGTCGCCACGTCCCCCGACCAGGTGCCGCCGTACCGCTGCATCCCCGCCCAGCCCGAGCGCGAGAACAGGAAGGGACGCTCGTCGGGACGCAGTTCCAGCAGCCCGTCGTACCCGGCGCGCGCCATCGCCAGCCCGTACACGTTGTGTGCCTCCCGGTGGTCACCGCCCCGGCCCTCCAGCGCGTGCCGCGCCGAACGCGGCAGCGAAGGATCGCCGAACGCCGCGAACGACACCGGCTCGTTCATGTCGTGCCACACCCCGGAGAACCCCTGGGCCAGCCGCTCCGCGTACAGCCCGCCCCACCACTTGCGCACCCGCGCGTCCGTGAAGTCCGGGAACACCGCCTCGCCCGGCCACACCACTCCGCGTACTTCCCGGCCGCGCGCGTCCCGTACGTACGCGTCGGCCGCCGCCCCGCCCTCGTACACCGCGTTGCCCGGCTCGGCCTTCACCCCCGGATCGACGATCGACACCAGGCGTACCCCCTCCTCGCGCAACTCCCGCGCGAGGCCGGGCAGATCGGGGAAGGCCGTACGGTCGACGGTGAAGACCCGATGGCCGTCGTAGTGGTCGATGTCCAGATGCACGGCGGACAGCGGCAGCCCCCGTTCCCGGTAGCCGGAGACGATCCGCCGCACCTCCGCCTGACTGCCGAAACCCCACCGGGCGTGCTGCGGGCCCAGTGCCCAGCGGGGCGGCAGCGCGGGTGCCCCGGTCAGCGCCGTCCAGCCGAGCAGGACGCGCGCGGGCGTGCCGGCCAGGACCCAGTAGCGCAACGGGCCGCCGTCCATCCGCAGTTCCGAACAGCCTGGCCGGTCGTGCCCGGAGCCCGCGCCCTCCGCCCCTTCGCGCAGCGTCACCGTGCCGTCCCAGGAGTTGTCGTGGAAGACCAGGTGCGTACCGGCGTCCGCCACCACGAGCTGCACCGGCATCGTCACGGAGAGCGGGTCGTCGCCCGGTACGAACGCGCCGCCCGGGTCGGTGTTCCACAGCCGGTACGTGCCCGCCCGCAGTCGCGGTCCCGCCGACCGGCCGCCCAGCCCGAAGAACCGGGCGTCTGCGGCGACCTCGGAGCGCTGCACCCAGCGCGACTCCCCGGACCGCTCACCGGCCACGCCAGCCCGGTCTTCAGACGCGCCGCCCCCGTCCTCAGAGGCACTGCCCTCAGACGTACCGCCCTCAGACGTACCGCCCTCAGCCGCACCGTCCCCGGACTCACCGTCGTCCTCGGTACCGGGAGCGCGGTCCCACCACCGCGGCGGCAGCTCCCGCCGCAGCACCACCCCGCCCGGCGTCCGCACCTCCACCGTGCCGTGCCGCGACACCGTCACCGTCACCCGCTCCGACACCACCCGCCAGCCGCCCTCCGTACCGGGCTCCAGCACCGCCCGCGCGTCCGGCTCCGGACACGCCCCGGCCAGCGCGTACGACGGCTCCGGCGCCGCGTCGTCCCAGCCGCAGAAGACCGCGCCGCCCGACGCCACCCGCACCCGCAGCGACGAGCGCGCGAAATGCACCACGCCGCCCCCCGGCTGCGGCTCCGCGCGCACCGCCGTCCCCGGCACCCGCGCCCGCTCCCGGCCGTTCCGCGGCAGCCCCAGCGCGTCCGCACGACGACGCCGCCACGCCGACCGCCACGTCCGCAGCCCCCGTACCGACCCCAGTGCCCTGACGGCCCGGACCGCGCCGGCCGTCCCGTCCCAGCGCGGCCACCGCTCCGACCGCTCTTGATCACGCCCGTCCATGCTGCTCAGCCTGCCATCGACGGCCCGCGACGGGGGCGTCGTTCAGCCCCCGTTCACCTGGGATGAACCAGGACCTCACACACGGCACACCGGTGACGGCCGCGCAGCCGGATCCGGCCACCGGCCGCACCGGAGACCGCTCCCGCGCCCGGGTACGCGCCTGTTCCCGCCCACCGGTACGCGCCTGCTCCTCGCCACGGGAAGAGTCCCCGCCCGCCCAAGGGGTGAGAGCCCGCCCCCGCTCCCGCATACGAGCCCGCCCCGACCCCCGCCCGCCCCGAATGTGAGGTCGACCCTGGCGCACAAGTCGATCACGTGGCATCGTCCTGCCCAGCCGTGTCACACGCACGCGCCCCCGCGCTGCGCCGGGGCGATCCTCCGGGCCGTACGGGGACCACGCACACCGCGTACCGCACGCCCACACCGCGTCCACGCAACGCCGCGTACAGCCGGGAGCCGATCATGACCACCGCACCGCAGTCCGTCCCGCAGCCGGAACCCCTGTGGCAGCCCGGCCCGGACCGCATCGCCGGCGCCCAGCTCACCCGGTTCCACGACTGGGCCGCCGCCCACCACGGAGCCCCCGCCCGCGCCGCCGGCGACCCGGTGGCGGACTACGCCGCGCTGCACCACTGGTCCGTGACCGATCTGTCCCGCTTCTGGCAGGCCGTCGCCGCCTGGTTCGACGTCCGCTTCAGCACGCCGTACGAGACCGTCCTCGCCGACCCCGCGATGCCCGGCGCCCGCTGGTTCCCCGGCGCCACCCTCAACTACGCGGAACACGCGCTGCGCGCCGCCGAGGACCCGGCCCGCGCCGACGCGCCCGCCCTGCTGCACGTGGACGAGACCCACGACCCCGCTCCCGTCACCTGGGCCGAGCTGCGCGCCCAGGTCGGCTCCCTGGCCGCCGAACTGCGCCGCCTCGGAGTCCGCCCCGGCGACCGGGTCAGCGGCTACCTCCCCAACATCCCGCAGGCCGTCGTCGCCCTCCTGGCCACCGCCGCCGTCGGCGCCGTCTGGACCTCCTGCGCCCCCGACTTCGGCGCCCGCAGCGTCCTGGACCGCTTCCAGCAGGTCGAGCCCGTCGTCCTGTTCACGGTCGACGGCTACCGCTACGGCGGCAAGGAACACGACCGCCGCGACACCGTCGCCGAACTCCGCCGCGAACTGCCCACCCTCCGCGCCGTCGTCCACGTCCCCCTCCTGGGAACCCCCGCCCCCGAAGGCGCCCTGGAGTGGACCGACCTGACCTCCACCGCCACCGAACCGGTCTTCGAGCAGGTCCCCTTCGACCACCCTCTGTGGGTCCTGTACTCCTCCGGCACGACCGGCCTGCCCAAGGCCATCGTCCAGTCCCAGGGCGGCATCCTCCTCGAACACCTCAAGCAGACCGGCCTGCACTGCGACCTCGGGCCCGGCGACCGCTTCTTCTGGTACACCTCCACCGGCTGGATGATGTGGAACTTCCTCGTCGCCGGCCTCCTCGCGGGCTCCACGATCGTGCTCTACGACGGCAGCCCGGGCCACCCGGACACCGCCGCCCAGTGGCGGATCGCCGAGCGCACCGGCACCACGCTCTTCGGCACCTCCGCCGCATACGTGATGGCCTGCCGCAAGGCCGGCGTGCGCCCCGGCCGCGACTTCGACCTGACCACCGTCAAGTGCGTCGCGACCACCGGCTCCCCGCTGCCGCCCGACGGCTTCCGCTGGCTGCACGACGAGGTCGCCGCCGACCTGTGGATCGCCTCCGTCAGCGGCGGCACGGACGTCTGCAGCTGCTTCGCGGGGGCCGCGCCCACCCTGCCCGTCCACATCGGCGAACTCCAGGCCCCGTGCCTCGGCACCGACCTCCAGGCCTGGGACCCGCACGGCAAGCCGCTGACCGACGAGGTCGGCGAACTCGTCGTCACCAACCCCATGCCGTCCATGCCCCTCCACTTCTGGAACGACCCCGAGGGCACCCGCTACCACGAGAGCTACTTCGACACCTACCCCGGCGTCTGGCGGCACGGCGACTGGATCACCCGCACCGCGCGCGGCACCGTCGTCATCCACGGCCGCTCCGACTCCACCCTCAACCGCCAGGGTGTACGGATGGGCTCGGCGGACATCTACGAGGCCGTCGAACGCCTCCCCGAGATCCGCGAATCCCTCGTCATCGGCCTCGAACTGCCCGACGGCGGCTACTGGATGCCGCTCTTCGTCCACCTCGCGCCCGGCGCAGTCCTGGACGACGCGCTGCGCGACCGCGTCAAGCGGACCATCCGCGCGCAGTGCTCGCCGCGCCACGTCCCCGACGAAATCATCGAGGCTCCCGGCGTGCCGCACACCCTCACGGGAAAACGGATCGAGGTGCCGGTCAAACGGCTCCTCCAGGGCACTCCGCTGGAGAAGGCCGTCAACCCCGGCTCGGTCGACAACCTCGAACTCCTGCGGTTCTACGAGCGGATCGCCGCCGAGCGCGCCGCGGCCGAGGGCGCCGCGACCGAGCGCGGACGGTAGCGGGGCAGGCGTCGCGGACGGCCGTTGTCAGACCCTCCGATTACTCTCAGTCACAAGTGAGGCTCGCCGAGCGAGCAGCACACACCGACCGAGGGGGAGTCATGACCACACCGTCCCGACGCACCGCACGCACCGCTCTGGGCGGCCCCGCCGCCGCACGCCGCATGCTGCGCCGCGAGATCCCGAGCACCGCCGCCGTCCTGGCGGACGCCCAGGACTTCGCGGCCATGCGCCGCTACCGCACCTTCCCGTTCGACGACCACACCGCCTACCTCCAGCAGATGGAGACCCTGCTGCGCTCACTGACCGCCCAGGGCATCCACACCACCGTCGCCCTCTTCGACCCCGTCGCGTACGAGACCTTCTGCACGGACGCGGACCTGGACCCCGACCGCCCCGACAGCCGCTCCCGCTACACCGCCGAACTGGCCTGCACCGGCGCCACTCTGCCGTACACCGGCGAATCCCTGTCCCGACTGCTGCCCGTCCTCGTCGACGAAGCGGAACGCCAGGCGACCTGGGACCGCGCCACGGCGCTCCTCGCCCGCACGGGAACCTGTGCGGACTGCGGCGAGGACCTGGCGCGGGCCGCCTTCGCCCGCGCCTCCCGCGCGCTCACCAGCCTGCTGGACACCCTCGGCGACGGCACCCACCACCTGGTGTGCAGCGTCCCCGCGAGCGGCGCCCCGCTGCTCGCCGTGCTGCACGCCGACTCCCGCGACGACGGGCGGCTGGAGCTGTCCGAAGCCGCGACGCTCGTCTTCTGCACGGTCCTCGCCGCCGGCGTCGCCCTGCGCAGCCCCGGCGGCATCGTGTCCCGTACGGACGAGACCGCCGGGCGCGACACGGTCCGCGGCTGGGTCCTGCGCGACGCCTGGCTGCACCCGCTCAGCGCCGCCGAGGTCTTCACGGCCTACTGCACGGACGCCGACACCGGCGAACCCGTCCCGCCCGAGCCCGGCGTCGACTACCACGCGGGCCTCACCCTCCCCGACCCGCCACCGACCGACGGACACGACCACAGCCACCACTGACACGGCGGCCGGACAACCCGCCGCAAACGCCGGACGGCCGCCCCGCCACAAGGGCGGGACGGCCGTCCGTACCAGCGTTGTTCTGCCTGCCCGGCAAGGGCCGGAGGTCCGGCAAGTCACTGCCGGGCCGCTCCCGCCGGGGAGCACGCCCCGGGGATCACTCCCCGGAGAGCACCGCCTGCGCGGCGGCGCGCGCGTCCTCGGCGGTGTCCGCGGCCCGCGCCGCGGAGGCGGCCCGCTCACACTGGGCCAGCGTGTGCTTCGCCAGCGTCGCGCGCACGTAGGGAATCGACGCCGCGCCCATGGACAGGCTCGTCACGCCCAGACCCGTCAGCACACACGCCAGCAGCGGATCGGAGGCCGCCTCGCCACAGACACCACAGCTCTTGCCCTCGGCCTTCGCCGACTCGGCCGACAGCGCCACCAGGTCGAGCAGCGCCGGCTGCCACGGGTCCTGCAGACGCGAGACCGCACCGACCTGACGGTCGGCGGCGAAGGTGTACTGCGCCAGGTCGTTGGTGCCCAGCGAGAGGAACTCGACCTCTTGCAGGATCGACCGGGCGCGCAGCGCCGCGGACGGGATCTCCACCATCGCGCCGAACTTGGCCTGAAGCCCGGCCTCCCGGCACGCGTCCGCGAACGCCTTGGCGTCGGTCCGGTCGGCCACCATCGGCGCCATGACCTCAAGGTAGACCGGCAGCCCCTCGGCGGCCTGGGCCAGCGCGGCCAGCTGCGTACGGAGCACCTCGGGGTGGTCCAGCAGCGTCCGCAGACCCCGCACGCCCAGCGCCGGGTTCGGCTCGTCGCCCGGCGTCAGGAAGTCCAGCGGCTTGTCCGCGCCCGCGTCCAGCACCCGCACCACGACCCGGCCCTCGGGGAAGGCCTCCAGCACCTTGCGGTACGCCTCGGCCTGCTTCTCCTGCGACGGCGCCTGCTTGCTGTCGTCCAGGAAGAGGAACTCGGTACGGAACAGCCCGACACCCTCGGCGCCCGCCTCCACGGCCGCCGGCACGTCCGACGGACCGCCCACGTTGGCCAGCAGCGGCACCTTGTGCCCGTCCGACGTGGCACCCGGGCCGGTCGAGGCCGCCAGCGCGGCCCTGCGGGCCGCGGCGGCCTGCTCCAGCTCCGCGCGCTTCTCGGCGCTCGGGTCCACGAAGATCTCGCCCGTGCTGCCGTCGACGGCGACGACGGTGCCCTCGACCAGCTCACCCGCGCCCGGCAGCGCGACCACGGCCGGCACCCCCAGCGCCCGCGCGAGGATCGCGCTGTGGCTGGTCGGCCCGCCCTCCTCGGTCACGAACCCGAGCACCAGCGTCGGGTCGAGCAGCGCGGTGTCGGCCGGCGCCAGGTCCCGCGCGATCAGTACGTACGGCTCGTCGCTGTCCGGCACACCCGGCATCGGCACGCCGAGCAGCCGCGCGACGATACGGTTCCGCACGTCGTCGAGGTCCGCGACCCGCCCGGCCAGGTACTCGCCGGCACCCGCCAGCAGCGCCCGGTAGGCGGCGAACGCGTCGTACACACCGCGCTCGGCGGTGCTGCCCACGGCGATGCGCCGCTCGACGTCTGCCATCAGCTCGGGGTCCTGGGCCATCATGGCCTGGGCTTCCAGTACGGCCTGGGCCTCGCCGCCCGCCAGGTTGCCCCGCGCGATCAGGTCGGCGGCCACAGCTTCCACGGCCTTGCGGGCACGCCCCTGTTCGCGCTCCGCTTCCTCGGCGGGAATCTGCTTGGCCGGCGGTTCGAGGACCGCCGTGCCCATGTGCCGCACCTCGCCGATCGCCACACCGTGGCTCACGCCGACGCCTCGCAGCGTTGTCTCCATCTCACCCGTCTCCGGTTGGTGCGGCGGTCACTGCCGCCGCGGTGGTTGTCGTACCTGCCGTCACGACGGCAGCAGGGGCTACTGCCAGCTGAAGAGCTGCTCGCCGGCCTTGACGTCGCCGTCCTCGACGACCTCGCCGAGGGAGTCGGCGGTCGCCTCCAGCGCGACGACCGGGCAGACCGGCGACTTGCCGGCCTCTTCGACGGCGGCCGGGTTCCAGCGCACGACGGCCTGGCCGCGGGTGACGGTGTCACCCTTGTTGACGAGCAGGTCGAAGCCCTCGCCATTCAGCTGCACGGTGTCGATACCGAGGTGCGTGAGCACGCCGTGGCCCTCGCTGTCGACGACGACGAACGCGTGCGGGTGCAGCGAGACGACGACGCCGTCAACGGGCGACACGGCCTCGGAAGGCTCGCGCACGGGGTCGATGGCGGTACCGGGACCCACCATCGCGCCGGAGAACACCGGGTCGGGCACGGCCGCGAGTCCGATGGCGCGTCCAGCGAGCGGGGACGTCACGGTGGTCATGGGAGTCCTCCCAGGGGTGGAGATCTTTCAGGCCGCCGTCACTACCTGTCCTGGACGGCGCACCGATCAGAGCGTAAGTCATAAGAAGTGACGGTTCCGCACGCGCGACACCACCCTCGGAGCAGCGCCCCCGGACCCCCGGAGCAGCACCCCCGGGGAATCGATTTGCCCCGCCCGACGCGGCCCTGTACTGTCTGACACCTGCCCCGGTCCGACAGAACGCGATCACCTCGCGGAACGGACGGCGGGCAGCACTCCTTCAGAACTGATCGAGATTTTCGACCTCTTTTCTGCATGCTTGCGGAAAACATGGTGGTCTGAAAGCCCGAAACGGCCTGATAGAGTGGTGGAACACCGAAGGGAAGCGCCCGGAGAGCCTGGTGAAACAGGCACAAAGGAAGCGTCCGTTTCTTGAGAACTCAACAGCGTGCCAAAAGTCAACGCCAGATATGTTGATACCCCGTCCACCGGCAGCAGCCGGAGGATGAGGTTCCTTTGAAAAGCCCACCAGCACTTAACGGTGCGGGTGGCACACACAGCGAGGACGCTGTGAACGGGAAGCCTATTCCGCTTCCTGTTCCGCTCTCGTGTGTGTTGACCCGATTACGGGTAAACATTCACGGAGAGTTTGATCCTGGCTCAGGACGAACGCTGGCGGCGTGCTTAACACATGCAAGTCGAACGATGAACCTCCTTCGGGAGGGGATTAGTGGCGAACGGGTGAGTAACACGTGGGCAATCTGCCCTGCACTCTGGGACAAGCCCTGGAAACGGGGTCTAATACCGGATATGACACACGACCGCATGGTCTGTGTGTGGAAAGCTCCGGCGGTGCAGGATGAGCCCGCGGCCTATCAGCTTGTTGGTGGGGTAATGGCCTACCAAGGCGACGACGGGTAGCCGGCCTGAGAGGGCGACCGGCCACACTGGGACTGAGACACGGCCCAGACTCCTACGGGAGGCAGCAGTGGGGAATATTGCACAATGGGCGAAAGCCTGATGCAGCGACGCCGCGTGAGGGATGACGGCCTTCGGGTTGTAAACCTCTTTCAGCAGGGAAGAAGCGCAAGTGACGGTACCTGCAGAAGAAGCGCCGGCTAACTACGTGCCAGCAGCCGCGGTAATACGTAGGGCGCAAGCGTTGTCCGGAATTATTGGGCGTAAAGAGCTCGTAGGCGGCTTGTCACGTCGGATGTGAAAGCCCGGGGCTTAACCCCGGGTCTGCATTCGATACGGGCAGGCTAGAGTTCGGTAGGGGAGATCGGAATTCCTGGTGTAGCGGTGAAATGCGCAGATATCAGGAGGAACACCGGTGGCGAAGGCGGATCTCTGGGCCGATACTGACGCTGAGGAGCGAAAGCGTGGGGAGCGAACAGGATTAGATACCCTGGTAGTCCACGCCGTAAACGTTGGGAACTAGGTGTGGGCGACATTCCACGTCGTCCGTGCCGCAGCTAACGCATTAAGTTCCCCGCCTGGGGAGTACGACCGCAAGGCTAAAACTCAAAGGAATTGACGGGGGCCCGCACAAGCAGCGGAGCATGTGGCTTAATTCGACGCAACGCGAAGAACCTTACCAAGGCTTGACATACACCGGAAACGTCTGGAGACAGGCGCCCCCTTGTGGTCGGTGTACAGGTGGTGCATGGCTGTCGTCAGCTCGTGTCGTGAGATGTTGGGTTAAGTCCCGCAACGAGCGCAACCCTTGTTCTGTGTTGCCAGCATGCCCTTCGGGGTGATGGGGACTCACAGGAGACTGCCGGGGTCAACTCGGAGGAAGGTGGGGACGACGTCAAGTCATCATGCCCCTTATGTCTTGGGCTGCACACGTGCTACAATGGTCGGTACAATGAGCTGCGATACCGCGAGGTGGAGCGAATCTCAAAAAGCCGATCTCAGTTCGGATTGGGGTCTGCAACTCGACCCCATGAAGTTGGAGTTGCTAGTAATCGCAGATCAGCATTGCTGCGGTGAATACGTTCCCGGGCCTTGTACACACCGCCCGTCACGTCACGAAAGTCGGTAACACCCGAAGCCGGTGGCCCAACCCCTTGTGGGAGGGAATCGTCGAAGGTGGGACTGGCGATTGGGACGAAGTCGTAACAAGGTAGCCGTACCGGAAGGTGCGGCTGGATCACCTCCTTTCTAAGGAGCACTTCTTACCGAGTTCGCTCGGTCAGGGGCCAGTACATCGGCGAATGTCCGGTGCTGGTTGCTCATGGGTGGAACGTTGACTACTCGGCACACTTGGCTCACTGGTCACTAGTACTGCTTCGGCGTGGAACGTGTCAGGGGGGCGAGGGTGTCGGGCACGCTGTTGGGTGTCTGAGGGCACGGACGGAGACGTCTGTACCTTCAACGCCGGCCCCAGTGAACTCGCCGAGTGTGGCGGGGTGGTGGGTGGCTGGTCGTTGCTTGAGAACTGCACAGTGGACGCGAGCATCTGTGGCCAAGTTTTTAAGGGCGCACGGTGGATGCCTTGGCACCAGGAACCGATGAAGGACGTGGGAGGCCACGATAGGCCCCGGGGAGCTGTCAACCAAGCTTTGATCCGGGGGTGTCCGAATGGGGAAACCCGGCAGTCGTCATGGGCTGTCACCCGCTGCTGAACACATAGGCAGTGTGGAGGGAACGCGGGGAAGTGAAACATCTCAGTACCCGCAGGAAGAGAAAACAACCGTGATTCCGGGAGTAGTGGCGAGCGAAACCGGATGAGGCCAAACCAGTCACGTGTGATACCCGGCAGGGGTTGCGTGGTTGGGGTTGTGGGAGTTCTCTTGACCGGTCTGCCGGCCGGTCGGCGAGTCAGAAACCGTTGGTGTAGGCGAAGGACATGCGAAAGGTCCGGCGTAGAGGGTAAGACCCCCGTAGCTGAAACATCAACGGCTCGTTTGAGAACCACCCAAGTAGCACGGGGCCCGTGAAATCCCGTGTGAATCTGGCGGGACCACCCGCTAAGCCTAAATATTCCCTGGTGACCGATAGCGGATAGTACCGTGAGGGAATGGTGAAAAGTACCGCGGGAGCGGAGTGAAATAGTACCTGAAACCGTGTGCCTACAAGCCGTGGGAGCGTCGCTATGCAGCTTGCTGCATAGTCGTGACTGCGTGCCTTTTGAAGAATGAGCCTGCGAGTTTGCGGTATGTTGCGAGGTTAACCCGTGTGGGGAAGCCGTAGCGAAAGCGAGTCCGAAGAGGGCGTTGAGTAGCGTGCCCAAGACCCGAAGCGGAGTGATCTAGCCATGGGCAGGTTGAAGCGGAGGTAAGACTTCGTGGAGGACCGAACCCACCAGGGTTGAAAACCTGGGGGATGACCTGTGGTTAGGGGTGAAAGGCCAATCAAACTCCGTGATAGCTGGTTCTCCCCGAAATGCATTTAGGTGCAGCGTCGTGTGTTTCTTGCCGGAGGTAGAGCACTGGATAGGCGATGGGCCCTACCGGGTTACTGACCTTAGCCAAACTCCGAATGCCGGTAAGTGAGAGCGCGGCAGTGAGACTGTGGGGGATAAGCTCCATGGTCGAGAGGGAAACAGCCCAGAGCATCGACTAAGGCCCCTAAGCGTGTGCTAAGTGGGAAAGGATGTGGAGTCGCAGAGACAACCAGGAGGTTGGCTTAGAAGCAGCCACCCTTGAAAGAGTGCGTAATAGCTCACTGGTCAAGTGATTCCGCGCCGACAATGTAGCGGGGCTCAAGCACACCGCCGAAGTCGTGTCATTGCAGTACATACCCCTAACGGGGACTGTGATGGGTAGGGGAGCGTCGTGTGCCGGGTGAAGCAGCACCGGAAGGTAGTTGTGGACGGTTCACGAGTGAGAATGCAGGCATGAGTAGCGATACACACGTGGGAAACGTGTGCGCCGATTGACTAAGGGTTCCTGGGTCAAGCTGATCTGCCCAGGGTAAGTCGGGACCTAAGGCGAGGCCGACAGGCGTAGTCGATGGACAACCGGTTGATATTCCGGTACCCGCTTTGAAGCGCCAAACATCGAATCCATTAATGCTAAGGCCGTGAAGCCGCCCTGGAGTCTTCGGACGAAGGGGAGTGGTGGAGCCGCTGATCCAAGGTGGTAGTAGGTGAGTGATGGGGTGACGCAGGAAGGTAGTCCAGCCCGGGCGGTGGTTGTCCCGGGGTAAGGGTGTAGCCCGTGCGGTAGGCAAATCCGTCGCACGTTAAGGGTGAGACCTGATGCCGAGCCGATTGTGGTGAAGTGGATGATCCTATGCTGTCGAGAAAAGCCTCTAGCGAGTTTCATGGCGGCCCGTACCCTAAACCGACTCAGGTGGTCAGGTAGAGAATACCGAGGCGTTCGGGTGAACTATGGTTAAGGAACTCGGCAAAATGCCCCCGTAACTTCGGGAGAAGGGGGGCCATTGCTGGTGATGAGTTTTGCACTCTGAGCTGGTGGTGGCCGCAGAGACCAGCGAGAAGCGACTGTTTACTAAAAACACAGGTCCGTGCGAAGCCGTAAGGCGATGTATACGGACTGACGCCTGCCCGGTGCTGGAACGTTAAGGGGACCGGTTAGCTCCATTTCGGTGGGGCGAGGCTGAGAACTTAAGCGCCAGTAAACGGCGGTGGTAACTATAACCATCCTAAGGTAGCGAAATTCCTTGTCGGGTAAGTTCCGACCTGCACGAATGGCGTAACGACTTCTCGACTGTCTCAACCATAGGCCCGGTGAAATTGCACTACGAGTAAAGATGCTCGTTTCGCGCAGCAGGACGGAAAGACCCCGGGACCTTTACTATAGCTTGATATTGGTGTTCGGTTCGGCTTGTGTAGGATAGGTGGGAGACTGTGAACTCGTCACGCCAGTGGCAGGGGAGTCGTTGTTGAAATACCACTCTGGTCGTGCTGGATGTCTAACCTGGGTCCGTGATCCGGATCAGGGACAGTGTCTGGTGGGTAGTTTAACTGGGGCGGTTGCCTCCTAAAGAGTAACGGAGGCGCCCAAAGGTTCCCTCAGCCTGGTTGGCAATCAGGTGTTGAGTGTAAGTGCACAAGGGAGCTTGACTGTGAGACTGACGGGTCGAGCAGGTACGAAAGTAGGGACTAGTGATCCGGCGGTGGCTTGTGGAAGCGCCGTCGCTCAACGGATAAAAGGTACCCCGGGGATAACAGGCTGATCTTCCCCAAGAGTCCATATCGACGGGATGGTTTGGCACCTCGATGTCGGCTCGTCGCATCCTGGGGCTGGAGTCGGTCCCAAGGGTTGGGCTGTTCGCCCATTAAAGCGGTACGCGAGCTGGGTTTAGAACGTCGTGAGACAGTTCGGTCCCTATCCGCTGTGCGCGTAGGAGTCTTGAGAAGGGCTGTCCCTAGTACGAGAGGACCGGGACGGACGAACCTCTGGTGTGCCAGTTGTCCTGCCAAGGGCATGGCTGGTTGGCTACGTTCGGAAAGGATAACCGCTGAAAGCATCTAAGCGGGAAGCCTGCTTCGAGATGAGGGCTCCCACCCCCTGGAGGGGTTAAGGCTCCCAGTAGACGACTGGGTTGATAGGCCAGATATGGAAGCCCGGTAACGGGTGGAGTTGACTGGTACTAATAGGCCGAGGGCTTGTCCTCAGTTGCTCGCGTCCACTGTGTTAGTTCTGAAGTAACGAACTCGCCTTGCCGGCTGGAGTTGTTATCTTCATAGTGTTTCGGTGGTCATAGCGTTAGGGAAACGCCCGGTTACATTTCGAACCCGGAAGCTAAGCCTTTCAGCGCCGATGGTACTGCAGGGGGACCCTGTGGGAGAGTAGGACGCCGCCGAACTCCTTTTGATAGTGGGAAGCCCCGCACCGTATGGTGCGGGGCTTTCTGCGTTGTGCGCCCAGGCCCCGGCCGGCGGCGTGGCCGGAAGGCAGCAAGTCCCGGTAGGCAGCACGCCCCGGAAGGCGCCCGGCGGCCCCGGCGAACCGCTCACCGGTTATGTGGGATGTTGTCGGGCGGTATCCGGACAGGGCACCCGCGGTGTGCCGGGCCGGAGCGGCCAGGTAAGGTCAGGGGGCATCGTCGGTACGTTCCCACAGGAGGCCCCCGGGTGGAGGTCCAGGAGACGCGCGTCCAGACGGATCGTGTCCTCACCATCCCGAATATTTTGAGCATGGCTCGTCTCGTCGGCGTGCCGGTGTTCCTGTGGTTGATCCTGTGGAAGGAGTTCGGCGGCCCGGACACCAAGTACTGGGCGCTGCTGGTCCTGGCGCTGAGCGGCGTCAGTGACTACCTCGACGGCAAGCTGGCCCGCCGCTGGAACCAGATCAGCAGCCTGGGCCGGATCCTCGACCCGGCCGCCGACCGGCTGTACATCCTCTCCACCCTGGTCGGCCTGACCTGGCGCGGAATCCTTCCGCTCTGGGTCACCGCGGCCCTGCTGGCACGTGAACTGATGCTGCTGATCGCGGTCGCGGCCCTGGCCCGCCACAAGTACGGACCTCCCCAGGTGAACTTCCTGGGGAAGGCGGCTACATTCAACTTGATGTACGCCTTCCCGTTGCTGCTGCTCAGCGACGGAGAAGGCTGGCTCCACACGCTCGCTGAAATTTTCGGATGGGCGTTCGCCGGATGGGGTACAGCACTGTATTGGTGGGCAGGGATCCTCTATGTGGTCCAGGTCCGCCGGCTCATCAAGGCGGACACCAAGGCCGACTGAACTCGCCGTATGTTTTCGCACCCGGCTCGACCGGGTGCCGAAGGCGGAGAACGGTAACTCTCCCGGACGGGCGAAGTCGGCAGGACCGTCGTCTGTTTCGAGGAGGACGCTTCCGACATGAAGGCCGTTGTGATGGCCGGTGGTGAAGGCACCCGCCTTCGCCCCATGACGTCGAGTATGCCCAAGCCGCTGCTGCCCGTGGCCAACAGGCCGATCATGGAGCATGTGCTGCGGCTGTTGAAGCGGCATGGGCTCAGCGAGACCGTAGTGACCGTGCAATTCCTGGCGTCGCTCGTCCGGAACTACTTCGGTGACGGGGAAGAGCTCGGTATGGAGCTCACCTACGCCAACGAGGAGAAACCGCTCGGGACGGCGGGCAGCGTGAAGAACGCCGAGGAGGCGCTCCGCGACGACGCTTTCCTCGTGATCTCCGGAGACGCGCTCACCGACTTCGATCTCACCGACCTGATCCGTTTCCACAAGGAGAAGGGCGCGCTCGTCACCGTCTGCCTCACGAGGGTCCCCAATCCTCTGGAATTCGGTATCACGATCGTCGACGAGGAAGGCAAGGTCGAGCGTTTCCTGGAGAAGCCGACCTGGGGTCAGGTCTTCTCCGACACGGTGAACACGGGCATCTACGTCATGGAGCCCGAAGTATTCGACTATGTGGAACCCGACGTCCCGGTGGACTGGTCGGGTGATGTCTTCCCGCAGCTCATGAAGGAGGGCAAGCCGGTCTACGGCTATGTCGCCGAGGGCTACTGGGAGGACGTCGGTACCCACGAGAGCTATGTGAAGGCCCAGGCCGACGTCCTCGAGGGCAAGGTCGACGTGGACATCGACGGCTTCGAGATCTCGCCGGGGGTCTGGGTCGCCGAGGGCGCCGAGGTGCACCCGGACGCGGTACTGCGCGGCCCGCTGTACATCGGCGACTACGCCAAGGTGGAAGCCGGCGCGGAGCTGCGCGAGCACACCATCGTCGGGTCGAACGTCGTCGTCAAGAGCGGCGCCTTCCTGCACAAGGCCGTGGTGCACGACAACGTGTACATCGGGCAGCAGAGCAACCTGCGTGGCTGTGTGATCGGCAAGAACACCGACATCATGCGGGCGGCCCGGATCGAGGACGGAGCCGTCATCGGCGACGAGTGCCTCGTCGGTGAGGAATCGATTGTTCAGGGCAACGTCCGGGTCTATCCGTTCAAGACCGTCGAGGCCGGTGCCTTCGTCAACACCTCGGTGATCTGGGAGTCCCGCGGCCAGGCGCACCTGTTCGGTGCCCGCGGCGTCTCCGGCATCCTGAACGTCGAGATCACCCCCGAGGTCGCGGTCCGGCTCGCCGGCGCGTACGCCACAACCCTGAAGAAGGGGTCCACGGTCACCATCGCCCGGGACCACTCCCGGGGCGCGCGGGCGCTGAAACGCGCGATGATCTCCGCGCTTCAGACCAGCGCCATCGACGTACGGGACGTGGAGAACGTGCCGATGCCGGTCGCCCGGCAGCAGACGGCCCGGGGCAGCGCCGGCGGCATCATGATCCGTACGACACCGGGCGTACCGGACTCCGTCGACATCGTGTTCCTCGACGAGCGCGGTGCCGACCTCTCGCTGGCGCGCCAGCGCAAGCTGGACCGGGTCTACGCGCGCCAGGAGTACCGCCGGGCCTTCCCCGGCGAGATCGGTGACCTGCACTTCCCGTCCAGCGTCTACGACTCCTACACCGGGTCGCTGCTCAGGTCGCTGGACACCGAGGGCATCGGCGAGGCGGGGCTGAAGGTGGTCGTCGACGCCTCCAACGGCAGCGCCGGCCTGGTGCTGCCCAGCCTCCTGGGGCGGCTCGGCGTCGACTCGCTGACCATCAATCCCGGTCTGGACGAGTCCCGGCCGACGGAGACCGCCGACGCCCGGCGCGCCGGGCTGGTCCGGCTGGGGGAGATCGTGGCCTCCGCGCGGGCGGCCTTCGGGGTGCGGTTCGACCCGGTCGGCGAGCGGCTGTCACTGGTGGACGAGCGCGGCCGGATCATCGAGGACGACCGGGCGCTGCTGGTCATGCTCGACCTGGTGGCCGCCGAACGGCGCAGCGGCCGGGTGGCGCTGCCGGTGACCACGACCCGTATCGCCGAGCAGGTGGCGGCGTACCACGGCACGCAGGTGGAGTGGACGACCACTTCGCCCGACGACCTGACCCGGGTGGGGCGCGCGGACGACACCATTTTCGGTGGTGACGGCCGCGGCGGGTTCATCATTCCGGAATTCAGCAGCGTCTTCGACGGCGCGGCGGCGTTCGTCCGGCTGATCGGGCTGGTGGCCCGTACCCAGCTCACGCTCAGCCAGATCGACGCGCGGATCCCGCGGGCGCATGTGCTCAAGCGGGACCTTGCGACGCCGTGGGCGGTCAAGGGCCTGGTCATGCGCCATGTGGTGGAGGCCGCCGGCGACCGGTCGGTGGACACCACCGACGGCGTACGGGTGGTCGAGGCCGACGGGCGGTGGGTGCTGGTGCTGCCGGACCCGGCGGAGGCCGTCACCCATCTGTGGGCGGAAGGCCCGGACGACGCCTCGGCCCAGCAGCTGCTGGACGAGTGGTCGGCGGTGGTGGACAGCGCGGGCCGCTGACCCCCGGCGGGCGTGAACGCGTCCGTACCGTCCCGTGACGCCACCGGCGTGCCGCGATTCGGCGCGCCGGTGGGGCCATTGGGTGACTGCGGCGCCGACGTGCGACGATGTGCGGCATGTCGCAGCAGCGCCCCGATCGGAGCACCCCTCACCAGGCCTCGCGCCCCGACGCCTCGATGTCGCTGCTGACCAACGTCATGGACCACGCCCTGGACGACGGGTACGCGGAAGCGGCGGAGCGCAAGGCCGCGGCAGGGGTGCGGGGCCTGCCCCGTACCCTGCGGGCCAAGTTGGGGCTGGCGGCGGGCCTGGTGCTCGCCGCGGTGGTAGTGACGGTCGGCGCCGCCCAGGCGCGGATATCGGCTCCCACCCTGGCGAAGGAACGCGAAGAGCTGATCAACCGTATCGAGCACGGCACGGCCGACGCCGACGCGGTGCAGAAGCGGGTCGACGCGCTCCGCGACGATGTGGGGGCGATGCAGCGCGAGGCGCTGAAGAAGCACGGCGGCGACCGGGCCGAGCTGCTGGCGCTGCTGGCCGGCTCGACGCAGGTGACCGGCCCCGGGGTGAAACTCGTCGTCGACGACGCCAAGTCGGCCAAGTCGAGCGGCGGGGGGCCGCGGAGAGCACCGGCTTCTCGGACACCGGGCGGCTGCGCGACCGGGACCTGCAACGGGTCGTCAACGGTCTCTGGGCGTCCGGCGCCGAGGCGGTCTCCGTCAACGAGCAGCGGCTGACGTCCCTCTCGGCGATCAGAGCCGCGGGAGACGCCATACTGGTCGACAACAAACCGCTGGTGCCGCCGTACACGGTGCTGGCGGTGGGGGACGGGCACAAGCTCGCGACCGCGTTCCAGGACAGTGCGGACGGCCAGTACTTGGACGTGCTGCGCAAGAACTACGGGATTCGTACGAAGATTTCCGCGGAGAACGAGGTCAGGCTGCCGCCCGCGCCCAGTTTGATCGTACGTACAGCACAGCCGAAGGCCGGTGCCCCGGGTGGCGCCGACACAGGGAAGGGCACATCGTGATCGCCGTACTGGGCCTCATCGTGGGAGTCGTGGTCGGGCTTGTGGTCCGACCCGTGGTGCCGACGGTGGTCGAGCCCTACCTGCCGATCGCTGTCGTCGCGGCGCTGGACGCCGTCTTCGGCGGTCTGCGCGCGATGCTGGACGGCATCTTCGACGACAAGGTCTTCGTCGTCTCGTTCCTGTCCAACGTGGTGGTCGCCGCGCTCATCGTCTTCCTCGGCGACAAGCTCGGCGTCGGCGCCCAACTGTCCACCGGTGTGGTCGTCGTACTGGGCATCCGCATCTTCTCCAACGCCGCGGCCATCCGCCGGCACGTCTTCAGGGCCTGATGCCGATGGCTACGGACGACACCCCCGAGCGGGACGGCACGCCGCCGCGACCGGGCGGGGACCCGCGGGAGCCGCGGCAGAAGCCGCCCGGCGGGTCCGGCGGTGCGGACCGCGGGCCCGGTGGAGCGGACCGGCCGGCCGATCGGCGGCCGATGCCGCCCGAGAGCCGGTCGCAGGAGCCGCAGGAGGGCGCGGGACGCGCCGCTGACGAGGCGCCGGCGGCAGGTACGGACCAGGTGGCCGGGCCCGGCGCGGCAAAGCCGGAGATGACCGGACGGCAGCGTCTGGCGGCCGGTCTGTGGCCGCCGCGGGTGACCCGGGCCCAACTGATCGTGGCTCTGCTGCTGTTCATTCTCGGTCTCGGCCTGGCAATTCAGGTACGTTCCACGAGTGACAACAGCGCACTACGGGGCGCGCGGCAGGAGGACCTGGTGCGCATCCTGGATGAATTGGACAACCGTTCGCAACGCCTGACGGATGAACAGCGCAGGCTGGAGGGCCAGAAGACCGAGCTGGAGAACAGCTCGGACCAGGCCGAGGAGGCCCGGAAGCAGACCGTGGAGAAGGAGCAGCAGCTCGGCGTGCTGGCGGGGACGGTGGCGGCCCAGGGGCCGGGCATCAACCTGACCATCAACGATCCGACGCACTCCGTCGAGGCGGACAAACTGCTGGACACCGTCCAGGAGCTGCGGGCGGCCGGGGCCGAGGCCATTCAGATCAACGACGTACGGATCGTGGCCGGTTCGTACCTGTCGGACGTCCGCGGCGGCGTGGAGGTCGACGGCAGACGCGTCACCCAGCCGTACCGTTTCAAGGTGATCGGCAAGCCCGAGGACCTGGAACCGGCGCTGAACATCCCTGGCGGTGTGGTGCAGACTTTGGAGAAGGAGCAGGCCACTGTGTCGGTGAGCCGTGACGGGAAGATCATCGTGGACGCCTTGCGGGAGGCGAAGCGGCCTGACTACGCTCGGTCGTCATCGCGGTGAGCCGGCGACGAATGCGGACGCTTCGGGTCGGGCATGAGGGAGCGGGGGTCGGCGCACCGTACGGGTGGTGCGTGGTGGAAACTGTGTGAAGGCCACGGACGTTAACAAGATGTCCGGATCGGCCGGTGTGTGCATCGAGGGTTCGTCCTGCCCCACGGGCGGGTCTGTTTCGTTCAAGGGGAATCGCCCGTGAAGTTGTTTGCAAAGCTGTTCGGCAAGAGCGCACGCCAGGAGGGCGGCAGCGGCTCGGCCAAGCACCGTGCCTCGCGCCAGCCCGAGGAGAGCGGTGCCGGCGGAGAGCGTCCGCTCTTCCGCGACCAGGTCGGTGGCCCCGGAGCGCCGGGTGCTCATTCTGTTGACCCCTCCGTGCCCGGCCGCATAGGTTCCCAGGGACCGTCGGCCGCGAACACGGGTGGAGGGGTTGCCTTGCCGGTCTGTACGAGGTGCGGTCACCGCAACGCCGAGGCGAGCCGGTTCTGCTCCAACTGCGGAGCGCCGCTGCGCCCCGGGGCGCAGGCCGAGCGTGCTTCCGAGACGACCTCCACCATCTCCATCTCGGGGCTGGAGGCGTACGACGCGGAGACGACGGGGCAGACGGCGGTGCCGTCGCTGTCCCCCGAGGCGCAGGCGGCCGTCGAGGCGCTGCCCATGGGCTCGGCCCTGCTGGTCGTGCGCCGCGGCCCGAACTCGGGCAGCCGCTTCCTGCTGGACGGTGACCTGACGACGGCCGGGCGGCACCCGCAGAGCGACATCTTCCTGGACGACGTGACGGTCTCGCGCCGACACGTGGAGTTCCGCCGCGGTCAGGACGGCGGCTTCACCGTCGCCGACGTCGGCAGCCTGAACGGCACGTACGTCAACCGTGAGCGCATCGACTCGGTGCCGCTCGCCAACGGTGACGAGGTCCAGATCGGCAAGTTCCGGCTGGTCTTCTACGCGAGCCAGCGGGGCGTCGGCTTCTGACCGGCCAAGGAAGGTATATGCACCGCACTGCGCCGGGTGGTGCCGGGTCCGCCGGCACCACCTCGGACGGCAAGCTGATGAGCATCGGTACGGTGCTCAACGCGCTGCGCGACGAGTTCCCCGAGGTCACCATCTCCAAGATCCGTTTCTTGGAGGCCGAGGGGCTCGTCGAGCCGCGGCGCACCCCGTCCGGGTACCGCAAGTTCAGCGCGGACGACGTCGCCCGGCTGGCGGCCGTCCTGCGGATGCAGCGTGACCACTATCTTCCGCTGAAAGTGATCCGCGAGCACCTGGACGCCCTCGCCCGGGGCGAACAGGTGCCGCTGCCGGCGCCCGCCGCGCCCGCGGGGGAGCTGTTCGAAGGTCTCGGCGAGTCGGCCGGTGACCTGCCCACGGCCGCCCGCATCGGCCGGGCGGAGCTGCTGGCCACCGCGGAGGTCGAGGAGGCCGAGCTCGCCGACTGGGAGGCGTACGGACTCATCGTCCCGGACGCCGACGGCGGGTACGACATCGAGGCCGTGACGGTCGCCAGGCTCGTCGCCGAACTGGGACGATTCGGTCTGGAACCCCGCCATCTGCGGGCGGTCAAGGCGGCCGCCGAACGGGAGGCCAACCTCGTCGAGCAGGTCGTCGCGCCGCTGCGCCGGCACCGCAATCCGCAGACCAGGCAGCACGCCGAGGCCACGGCCAGAGAGCTGGCCACGCTGTCCGTACGGCTGCACGCGGCCCTGGTCCAGTCCGCCCTGCGGGTCCGGCCGACGTGAGCAATGGGTGGCCCGACTACCCAAACCGCCCGGGCACGTCCTAGGGTTGCTGTGTGAACGAGCTCGATGTCGTGGGTGTCCGGGTGGAAATGCCTTCCAACCAACCGATCGTGCTCCTACGGGAGGTAGGAGGCGACCGTTACCTGCCCATTTGGATCGGGCCGGGGAGGCCACCGCCATCGCCTTCGCCCAGCAGGGGATGGCCCCTGCCAGGCCGCTGACGCACGACCTCTTCAAGGACGTGCTGGAAGCGGTGGGCCAGGAACTGACCCAGGTCCGCATCACGGACCTGCGCGAGGGGGTCTTCTATGCCGAACTGGTCTTCGCCAGTGGTGTCGAGGTCAGCGCCCGTCCGTCCGACGCCATAGCGCTGGCGCTGCGCACCGGTACGCCGATCTACGGGACCGACGGGGTCCTCGACGACGCGGGCATCGCCATCCCGGACGAGCAGGAGGACGAGGTGGAGAAGTTCCGCGAGTTCCTCGACCAGATCTCGCCCGAGGACTTCGGCACCAACAGCCAGTGAGCCGGGTGCGCGGAGGGCCGTCTTCCGCGCATTCGAGTAGCCTTTCCCCGTCCTGGGGCACGAGAAACCACTCGCAGGGTGATTATCACTCGGCGTGGCGAGCGCGGCGATCGTTGACGCACCCCGAGTGACTGCATACCGTCGATAAGGCAGGTCCCGTCCGGGACGTGGAGGACGGAGGTCGGCGTGGCAATCACCGGCGACGGTACGGCGGCGGAAGGGGCGTTGCCGCTCCACCCCGGGGCTGTTGACCGCACCCCGGCACAGGCCGCCGAAGTGCCGGCGGACCGCGGGGCGGAAACCATCGGCTACCGAGGCCCGACGGCGTGCGCGGCCGCGGGGATCACCTACCGCCAGCTCGACTACTGGGCCCGTACGGGGCTCGTCGAGCCGAGCGTACGGCCCGCCTACGGGTCGGGCACCCAGCGGCTCTACAACTTCCGGGACGTCGTCGTCCTGAAGATCGTCAAGCGGCTGCTGGACACCGGGGTGTCCCTGCAGAACATTCGCACCGCCGTCCGGCACCTGCGCTCGCGCGGGCTGTCCGACCTGGCGAGGATGACCCTGATGAGCGACGGCGCGACGGTCTACGAATGCACCTCGCCCGACGAGGTCGTCGACCTGCTCCAGGGCGGGCAGGGTGTCTTCGGCATCGCGGTGGGCGTGGTGTGGCGCGACGTGGAGGGCGCGTTGTCGCAGCTCCACGGCGAGCGGGTGGACACCGGCGAGACGCTGGTCCGGCACAACCCGCACGACGAACTGGCGCGGCGGCGCAACCGGGCGGGCTGAGCGGCCGTACGGGGCGGCGTGGCGTTCCAGGTGCCGGAGCCGGCGCGACGTTTTGAGGCCGGGCCCCTGGCGGGTCGATTTCGGCTCGCCGGGGCGGGACCGGGTGTGACGGCGCGGGCCTCCGGGTGAGGTGATCGAATCCCGCCGTCGGGCGCCGGCCGCCTCGTACGCCCGTCACGGCGGCCCGGCGCGCCTCTGCCGCAACAGGAGCACCCCTGACGCCCCCGGGCCCCAGAAGGCTTTTCCAGTGCCTCGAAGGGTGCCTCAAGGCCCTTCCGGACTCGTCCGGCGAGGCCGGGCGGCGCGATTGTCAGTGGTGTGGGGGAGCATCAGTCGTGTGAGACGTGCGCCGACGATCCTGCATCTGGACATGGATGCGTTCTTCGCGGCCGCCGAGCAGGCGGCCAAGCCGAGCCTGCGCGGAAAGCCCGTGGTGGTCGGCGGGATCGGCCCGCGCGGCGTGGTCTCCACGGCCTCGTACGAGGCCCGGGTCTTCGGGGTCCGCTCGGCCATGCCCACCGCGCAGGCCCGCCGCCGCTGTCCGAACGCGGCGTACCTGACCCCGCGCTTCACCCTGTATCGCCAGGTCAGCGACGTGGTGATGGAGCTGCTCCACGAGCTGTCGCCGCTGGTGGAGCCGCTCAGCCTGGACGAGGCGTTCGTGGACCTGGAAGCGGGCGGCGTCGCGGCGGACACCGCGGCGGTGCGGGCGGTGGGGGAGCGGCTGCGACGGGACATCCGCCGCCGGACGGGACTGACCGGGTCGGTGGGGCTGGCCGGAGCCAAGATGCTGGCCAAGATCGCCTCGGAGCAGGCCAAGCCGGACGGCCTGGTGGTCATCGAGCCCGGCACCGAGCGGGAGCTGCTCGGCCCCATGACGGTGCGTACGCTGCCCGGCGTCGGCCCGGCCACGGCGGAGGCCCTGCGCCGGGCGGGCATCCACACGGTCGCCGAGACGGCGGAGGCGGGTGAGGCGGAGCTCGTACGGCTGCTGGGCAAGGCACACGGCGCCGGGCTGTACGCGATGGCGCTGGGCCGCGACGAGCGGCCCGTGGTGGCCGAGCGGGACGCGAAGTCCATATCGGTCGAGGACACCTTCGAGGTGGACCTGACGGACCGGACGCGGGTGCGCGCCGAGCTGACGCGCCTGGCGGACCGGTGCGTGCAGCGGCTGCGGTCGGCCGGGCGGTCCGGCCGGACCGTCGTGATCAAGGTGCGTAACTACGACTTCTCGACGCTGACCAGGTCCGAGACGCTGCGCGGGCCCACGGACGACCCGGGGGTGGTGCGGGAGGCCGCGGCCCGGCTGCTGGACCTGGTGGACACGACGGGCGGCGTACGGCTGCTGGGCGTGGGGGTGACCGGCCTCGCGGATTACACGCAGGAGGACCTGTTCGCCCAGGTGGCGACGGAGAAGGCGGCCGAGGAGGAGGCCGAGCGGGAGCGCCGGGCGGCCGACGAGGCCGCGCGCATGGCTGTCGACGAGCCCGAGCGGCCCCGGCGCTGGCTCCCGGGGCTCGACGTGATCCACGACGAGCACGGGGCGGGCTGGGTGCAGGGCAGCGGCGTGGGCCGGGTGACCGTCCGGTTCGAACAACCGTGGTCCGGGCCCGGGCGGGTGCGCACGTTCCCGGTCGAGGATCCCGCGCTGCGGCCCGGCGAGCCGCTGCCGCTGGTGGGCGGTCCGCCGGACGGGTGGCGTGACGGTCTGCCCGGTGGGGCGGGCGGCTCCGGCGGCCGTGGGGACCGCGAGGCCGGGAGGCTGGACGGGCCTGCTCCGGAGAGCGGCGGTCCCGCGGGGCCCGGGCCGGCCGTCGGGCCGGGACAGGCCGGTGGTCCCGCCGCCCTCGGGAAGACCACCGCGCCCGGCGACGGCGAATCGGAGGAGTCCGGCACCCACGAAGCTGCTCCGCCCGGCGTTCAGTCCTCCGCGCCGGCCACTCTTCCGAACTCCGTGTCGGCCGGTGCGGCGTCCGACCCGGGCACGGGATCGGGGGCCGGGATGTCCAGACGGTAGTGGTGATAGAGCTGTAGTTCCTGCTCCGGCGAGAGGTGGCGGCCCACCCCGAAGTCCGGCGCGTCCCTGATCAGCTTGCGGTCGTAGGGGACGTGCAGCGCCTCGTCGACCAGATCGCTGGGCTCCAGGGGTACGAACGCGTCCCGGCTGAAGATCCCGGTGCGTACGGCCGCCCATTCCGGTTCACCGGTCGCGTCGTCCAGGTACACCTCGTCGACGGTGCCGATCTTGGTCCCGTTCTTGTCGAACGCCTTGCGGCCGATCAAGCTGCGGGGATCGATATCGGTCTGCACGGTCCCTCCAAGTGGTCGCAACTGCCTTGTGACAACTACCAAACGGCACAATTCATGCCCCGGCCACTCGAAGGAACGCCCGTTCGCCGCGCTGGTAGGCTGGCGAACGGCTGTCGACCCCATGCGGGAGAGTCCTTCGTCGATCTTGGCGTAGGCGCCGAAGGAGCAACTCCTCCCCGGAATCTCTCAGGCTCACGTACCGCATGGACGAGGTCACTCTGGAAAGCAGGGCGGGCCACGGACGGGCACAGCGCCGGAACCCTTCCTCACCGACGGTGAAAGCCGGTACCGCGTGCGGGACCGGTGAAGCTCTCAGGTTGAGATGACAGAGGGGAGGCCGTCCGGGCACCAGCGCCGTGGTGCCCCGCGCAGGTCGAAACGACCAGGAGGCCCCCGCAGATGACCACCACCCGCAGCTCCCTGACCGAGCTGGAACGAGGCACCCCGTTCGAGCAGCGGCATATCGGCCCCGGCCCGGAGGCCCAGGCCAAGATGCTGGCGCAGGTCGGGTTCGGATCGCTGGACGAACTGACCGCGGCCGCCGTACCGGACGTGATCAAGAGCGCGGAGGCGCTGGGCCTGCCCCAGGGCCGTACGGAGGCCGAGGTCCTCGCCGAGCTGCGGGCGCTCGCGGACCGCAACCAGGTGCTCGCCCCGATGATCGGGCTCGGTTACCACGGCACGTTCACCCCGCCGGTGATCCTGCGCAACGTGATGGAGAACCCCGCCTGGTACACGGCCTACACCCCGTACCAGCCGGAGATCTCCCAGGGCCGGCTCGAAGCGCTGCTCAATTTCCAGACCATGGTCGCCGACCTGACCGGACTGCCGACCTCCGGCGCCTCGCTGCTGGACGAGGGCACGGCCGCCGCCGAGGCGATGTCTCTTTCGCGGCGGGTGGGCAAGGTCAAGCAGGGCGTCTTCCTGGTCGACGCCGACTGTCTGCCGCAGACCGTCGCCGTGATCGAGACCCGCGCCGAGCCGACCGGCGTCGAGGTCGTGGTGGCCGACCTGTCCGAGGGTATCCCGGCGGAGGTGGCCGAGCGCGGTGTCTTCGGCGTGCTGCTCCAGTACCCCGGTGCCTCCGGCGCCGTACGGGACCCGCGTGCCGTCATCGAGCAGGCGCACGAGCTGGGCGCGATCGTGACGGTCGCCGCCGACCTGCTGGCGCTGACGCTGCTGACCTCGCCGGGCGAGCTGGGCGCCGACATCGCCGTCGGCACCACGCAGCGGTTCGGCGTCCCGATGGGCTTCGGCGGCCCGCACGCCGGATTCATGGCCGTACGGGAGAAGTTCGCCCGCAGCCTGCCCGGCCGGCTGGTGGGTGTCTCGGTGGACGCCGACGGTGACAAGGCGTACCGGCTCGCCCTCCAGACGCGCGAGCAGCACATCCGCCGGGAGAAGGCCACCAGCAACATCTGCACCGCGCAGGTGCTGCTCGCGGTGATGGCGGGCATGTACGCCGTCTACCACGGCCCGGACGGCCTCGCGGCCATCGCGCGCCGTACCCACCGCTACGCGTCCATACTCGCGGCGGGCCTGCGGGCCGGCGGGGTGGAGGTCGTGCACGGCGGCTACTTCGACACGCTGACCGTACGGGTGCCGGGCCGGGCCGCCGAGGCCGTCGCCGCGGCCCGCGAGGCCGGCGTCAACCTGCGGCTCGTCGACGCCGACCTGGTGGGCGTCGCCTGCGACGAGACCACCGGACGCGCGCAGGTGCACGCGGTGTGGAGGGCCTTCGGAGTCGAGGCCGACATCGAGCAGCTCGACGCGACCGTGGCCGACGCGCTGCCCCAGGGGCTGCTGCGCGGCGACGCGTACCTGACGCACCCGGTCTTCCACCAGCACCGTTCCGAAACCGCCATGCTGCGCTACCTGCGCCGCCTGTCGGACAAGGACTACGCGCTGGACCGCGGCATGATCCCGCTCGGCTCCTGCACCATGAAGCTGAACGCGACGACCGAGATGGAGCCGGTCACCTGGCCCGAGTTCGGGCAGCTGCACCCGTTCGCGCCGGTCGAGCAGGCGCATGGCTACCTCACCCTCATCGCGGAGCTGGAGGAACGTCTCGCCACGGTCACCGGCTACGACAAGGTCTCCATCCAGCCGAACGCCGGCTCGCAGGGTGAACTGGCCGGCCTGCTGGCCGTACGGGCGTACCACCGCGCCAACGGTGACGACCAGCGCACCGTCTGCCTGATCCCGTCCTCCGCGCACGGCACCAACGCCGCCAGCGCCGTGATGGCCGGCATGAAGGTCGTCGTCGTCAAGACCGGCGAGGACGGCGAGGTGGACACCGACGACCTGCACGCCAAGATCGAGCAGTACCGGGACCAGCTCGCGGTGCTGATGGTGACCTACCCGTCCACGCACGGCGTGTTCGAGGCGCACATCACGCAGATCTGCGCGGCCGTGCACGACGCGGGCGGTCAGGTGTACGTGGACGGCGCCAACCTCAACGCGCTGGTCGGCCTCGCCGAGCCCGGCAAGTTCGGCGGCGACGTCTCGCACCTGAACCTGCACAAGACCTTCTGCATCCCGCACGGCGGCGGCGGCCCCGGCGTCGGCCCGGTCGGCGTGCGCGCCCACCTCGCGCCGTACCTGCCCAACCACCCGTTGCAGCCCACCGCGGGCCCGGAGACGGGTGTCGGGCCCATTTCGGCGGCGCCGTGGGGTTCCGCGGGCATCCTCCCCATCTCCTGGGCGTACGTCCGGCTGATGGGCGGCGAAGGCCTCAAGCGCGCCACCCAGGTCGCGGTGCTCGGCGCCAACTACATCGCCAAGCGCCTGGAGCCGCACTACCCCGTGCTCTACACCGGCCCCGGCGGCCTGGTCGCGCACGAGTGCATCATCGACGTACGGCCGCTGACCAAGGCGACCGGGGTGAGCATCGACGACGTAGCCAAGCGGCTGATCGACTACGGCTTCCACGCGCCGACGATGTCCTTCCCGGTGGCCGGCACGCTGATGATCGAGCCGACCGAGAGCGAGGACCTGCACGAGCTGGACCGCTTCTGCGACGCGATGATCGCGATCCGCGCGGAGATCGAGAAGGTCGGCTCGGGGGAGTGGGACAAGGACGACAACCCGCTGCGCAACGCCCCGCACACCGCGGCGGCGCTCGGCGACGCGTGGACGCACCCGTACACCCGGGAGGAAGCGGTCTTCCCGGCCGGCGTCGAGGCGGCGGAGAAGTACTGGCCGCCGGTACGCCGGATCGACGGTGCGTTCGGTGACCGCAACCTTGTGTGCTCCTGCCCGCCCATGGAGGAGTACGACGGCTGATCCGCCGTCGGCGCGCACCGCTCACGGTCGCGCGCCACCCGAAGGGCCCTCGGCGTCGACGCCGGGGGCCCTGTTGTCCGTTGTGCTCAATTGTCGGCCGGCCGTCGGTCCGTACCGTGCCGTGCTGTGCGGTTCCGCGCGGTGCCGTGTGCCGATGTGATCAGGCGGCGGTGGCCACGTGCGGCGTGCCCAGGACCCGGTGCGGTGCGATGACCTGGCCGTCCGGCAGCAGTTCGCCGGTGTCCTCGAACAGGAGGACACCGTTGCACAGCAGGCTCCAGCCCTGCTCCGGGTGGTGCGCCACCAGATGGGCGGCCTCCCGGTCGGCGGAGTCTGCGGTCGGGCACGGCGGTTGGTGCTGGCACATGGATGATGTCTTTCGCTGCGATGTGGTCTGATTCGTCCTGCGGCTCGACGAGATACTCATGGCCGCTCCCCCGTTTCAGTAGGTCGATACCAGTGTTGCCCCACGGGCCGGATTCCGCAGGGATTTGGCTGCAGCGGCACTCACTAGATAATGACGCATCACCCGTGCGGTCGGTTCATTTCAAGTGCGTCCCCCTCACGGGGCGTTGGGAGCTGGGCGGCCGCGTACTCTGCGCGGGTGAGCGCAGCGGAGCGCCCCGCGTCCGTGAGGGGCGCGGGGCGCGTTCCTGTGGGGCGGTGTGCTCCTGTGCGCGGTTGCGTCGTACGGCCGCGGCCGGTCGCCGTGGAGGACCCCCTGCCGGGTCTCAGGCCGGCGACCCCAGCAGGGGTACCGGCGCGAGGCGCAGGGTCAGCCGGGGCAGCAGGTCCGCCACCCGGTGCGGCCGGTGGGCGGCGATGCCCGGCGGGGCCGGCGCCAAGGGGACGAGGACGTCACCCGGGGCGGGCACCCCCTCGGCGCCGTCCGCCGAGACGTCGTGGTGCAGCCACAAAGTGAGCATGTACAACTCCGGCACGGACAGCAGCCGCGGCTGGTACGGGGTCGGTACGGACTCCGCCTGTCGCAGTGCCCGTTCGGTCGATGTGACGTAGGGGCCCTCGCAGAAATGCGAGAAGGTCCAGCCGTCGGCCGTGAGCATGGCTTCCGCGGTCGCCACCGACCGTTCGCCGCTGCGGATCAGGAAACGCCAGCCGGTGAGCCGGGTGCGGGGCGGCCCGGCGGGGTGGCTGACATCGTCCAACACGTATACGGGAAGGGGGAGTTCGGGGCTCAGCGGGCCCTGGTGGGCACGGAGGGCGGGGGTGCGGGCCTCGCGCACGGCGGTGGGGGAACCGAGGGCGGCGAGGACGCTGCGGAGGGCAGGCGCGGGGGCAGGGGGAACATGCAGCGGCATGGTGGGTCGCCTCTCACTTGGGAGACACGGTGGTGCTGGGCATGGTGCGGACGGCGTCGTCAGCGTGCGGGGTCAGAGCGCCGGTACTTGGCCGACCGGGGATGTCGGCCCGGCGGGGTCAGCCGCTTTGCCACAGCCCCGGTGGAACACCGCAACGCTGGGCGCCAACTCTCTGCCTCGTCAGCGAAGTTTATACGACGTGTGTTCACCAAGTGTTTCGGCTAGCCTTTCAGTGGATTGTCGGCAAGGCGAAATCCAGACCCCTTCGAACGGGGTTTTCGGTGCCTTTGTGCGGTGTCCGGCGCCGCGGCCTGGTATTCCGCCGTGAACACGGTAGGCCGGATCCGGACGGTCATTTTGCGGATCTCGACGATATTCGCCACGAAACCCCGAGCCGGCCTCCGGTCCCGACGGTATGCCCTCGGAATGTGCCAGCCCGTACGTCTCCCGCAGCCTACCGGTTCCGGCGCACGTCCGAGGCGTTGTCGATCGGATTGCCGGGCATCATCGACCGTAGCGCGATCGCCGGGCCCGCCGGGGAGCCCGGCGGACCGGGCGCTGCCGGCAGGCCCCGGGCGGCCTGCCGGGCCGGGCCCGTCGACACGAGGAGGGACGCTCCGATGGGGGAGAAGGTTGCGGCGGGCGGCACCGGTCTCACCGACCGGCAACACTATCGGAGAAAGCTGCACGAGTGTCTGACGGGATTGCAGAGGCTCCTGAAGGACAAGCGCTTCGACCGCCCCAAGAATCTGATGGGGCTGGAGATCGAGTTGAATCTCGCCGGTCCCGACGGTATGCCGCGGATGATGAACTCGCAGGTGCTGGAGCGCATCGCGAGCCGCGATTTCCAGACCGAACTGGCCCAGTGCAACCTTGAAGTAAATATTCTTCCGCACCGGCTCTCCGGACGCGTCCTCGACCAGCTCGCCGAGGAACTGCGCACGGGTCTGGCCTATGCCGACCGCAAGGCCGCCGAAGTGGCCGCCCGTATCGTGATGATCGGCATTCTGCCGACCCTGGCCGCCGAGGACCTGGTCGCCTCCAACCTTTCGGAGATCGACCGTTACGTCCTGCTCAACGACCAGATGCGGGCCGCGCGCGGCGAGGACTTCGAGATCGACCTGGAGGGCGTCGAGCGGCTGGTCTCCTCCTCGGCCTCCATCGCGCCCGAGGCCGCGTGCACCTCGGTGCAACTCCACCTCCAGGTCACCCCGAACCGCTTCCCCGCCGTGTGGAACGCGGCCCAGGCCATCGCCGCCGTCCAGATCGCGGTCGGCGCCAACTCGCCGTTCGTCTTCGGCCGCGAACTGTGGCGCGAGTCGCGCCCGCCGGTCTTCCAGCAGGCCACCGACGTCCGGCCGCCCGAGCTGCGGGCCCAGGGCGTGCGTCCGCGCACCTGGTTCGGCGAACGCTGGATCGGCGCCCCGTCCGACCTGTTCGAGGAGAACCTGCGCTTCTTCCCGCCCCTCCTGCCCATCCACGCGGACGAGGACCCCCTCGCCGTCCTGGACCAGGGCGGCATCCCGAGCCTGGCGGAACTGGTGCTGCACAACGGCACCGTCTACCGCTGGAACCGCCCGGTGTACGGCGTCGCGGACGGCGTCCCGCACCTCAGGGTCGAGAACCGGGTCCTGCCGGCGGGCCCCACCGTCACCGACGTCATCGCCAACACGGCCTTCTACTACGGGCTGGTGCGGACGCTGGCCGAGGAGCCGCGGCCGGTGTGGACCCGTATGCCGTTCGCCGTGGCCGCCGAGAACTTCGACACCGCGTGCCGCCGCGGCATCGACGCCGTACTGAAGTGGCCCCGCCCCGGCCGCTCCGGCGGCCTCGGCGAGGTCGCCGCCGTACGCCTGGTACGCCAGGACCTGCTGCCGATGGCCGCGGCGGGCCTGGACGCCTGGGGCGTCGAACCGGTCGACCGCGACCACTACCTCGGCGTGATCGAAGCGCGCTGCCGACGCCGCGTCAACGGAGCGTCCTGGCAGGCCGCCGCCTACCACCACGCGCTCGGCCGCGGCCTGGACCGGGGCGCGGCGCTGGCGGCGATGACCCAGCGCTACAGCGAACTGATGCACTCGGGGGAGCCGGTCCACGCCTGGCCCGTCGAGTGGACCGCTGCGCCGGTGGCGGCGGGGCGGGGGTGAGGAGGCGGGGCGTTCGGCCTCGACGTCGTGGGTCAGGGCGGTAGGCGGCGACGGTCTTCATGGCGTCGGGCTCGTCCGGGACGGTGCTGCGGTCGGCGACGGCCGGGTGCTTTCCGGCGGGCTCGACGCCGTACTCGTTCCGCGGACGCACGGGGCTGCCGCCGACGTGTTTCAGGCGGGCCGGGCGGTCCGTCGGGGGCGGCGTCGGGCAAGCTATGACGTTCTACTCGTGGCGTTTCATGTATGACGCCGCTCATGGCGTTTCACGGCAGTGGAGTGGCAGTGGAGTGGCAGTGCGGAACTGGAGGCAGCTGTGCAGTCGGACGCGCGTCCCGTGGCGGGGGCGGAATCCCCTGGCCCGAAGCGGCAGGGCCCGGGCGACGGGCGGGACGACGGCGTGGACGGCGGTCCGGGTGGGGGACCGGGCGGGGAACTGGGCAGGGAGCCGGGCGAGGGGCCGGACAGGGGCCTGGGTAGAGGCCTGGACGGCGGGCTCTCGCAACGGCTCCTGCGCGGCGAGCTGGTGTTGGTCCTGGCGCTCTCGCTAGGCGCGAGCGGTGTCTCCGCGCTCATCAGCTTCATCGGGTCGCTGACCAAACCCGGCGGTCTCAAGGACCAGGCCGCGATGCTGAACTCCTCGCACGCGCCGGGACGCCCGTGGCTCGACCTCGCCTGGCAGCTGTTCGGTATCGCCACCGCGCTCGTCCCCGTCGCGCTGGTGGCGCATCTGCTGATCCGGGAGCGGGTCGGCGGCCTCCGGGCGGTGGGCTTCGACGGACGCAGGCCCGGGTTCGACGTGGGCCGCGGCGTCGGTGTGGCGGCGGTCATCGGGGGCAGCGGCCTGCTGCTCTACCTCGGCGCGCGGGCGGCGGCTTCAACCTGACGGTGGTGCCGGAGGGACTGCCCGACGTGTGGTGGAAGTTCCCGGTGCTGATCGCCTCGGCGGTGCAGAACGCGGTCGTCGAGGAGATCATCGTCGTCGGCTATCTGCTGCGGCGGCTGGGACAGCTGAAGTGGACCCCGGTGGCCGCGCTGGCGGCGAGCGCTTTGCTGCGTGGCTCGTACCACCTCTACCAGGGCATCGGGGGGTTCGTCGGGAACATGATCATGGGCGTGATCTTCGTCCTGCTGTACCGGCGCTGGGGACGCGTCGGCCCGCTGGTCGCCGCGCACGCGCTGATCGACATCGTGGCGTTCCTCGGGTACGCGCTGCTGGCGGGGAAGGTGGGGTGGCTGCCTACGGTGTGACGGGCGCTGGCGAGGCCGGGTGGGAGCGGGCGGGGGCGGATGGTGTTGGGGGATGGTGACGGGCAGGGGTGAATGGCGACGGACGACGGTCGTCGGCTTCGCCGCCGTGCGCCGAGGGGCAGGCCCGGCCGGATGCCGTGGCCGAGCCCGCCCGCGGCGGGGCTCAGGGCGCGGCTCAGGGGGCGGTGAGCAGCTCGCCGTCGATGACGGTGACGGCCGAGCCGGTCAGCAGCGTACGGTCGTCGCGCAGTGCGGTCCGTACGAGGCCGGTGCGGCGGGCGGGGCCCTGGAGGCCGGTGAGTTCGTCGCGGCCCAGCCTGGCCGACCAGAACGGCGCCAGCGCGGTGTGCGCGCTGCCCGTCACCGGGTCCTCGTCGATGCCCACGGCCGGGAAGAAGCAGCGGCTGACGAAGTCGTAACCGCCGTCGGGGGCTTCGGCCGCCGCGGTCGCGATCACCCCGCGGCCCCCGGGCGAGGCGAGGGTCCGCAGGTCCGGCTCCAGAGCCTGTACGGCCTTCTCGTCGGCCAGTTCGACGAGGAGGTCCCCGAGCTGTTCGCCGGTGTCGTACGCGCCGCGGATCTCCACGCCCAGCGACGCGGTGACAGCCGGCGGCACCTCGACCGCCGTCAGCGGGGCCGTCGGGAAGTCCATGGTGACCGCGCCGCTGCCGTCGGCCGTCGTGGTCAGCACGCCGCTGCGGGTGGCGAAGCGGACCGTGCCGGTGGCGGTCCCGGTGGTGTGCAGGACGTGTGCAGTGGCCAGAGTGGCGTGACCGCACATGTTCACCTCGGCGGCCGGGGTGAGCCAGCGCAGCGCCCAGTCGGCGTCACCACCCGCGGGCAGCGGGTGGGCGAAGGCGGTCTCGGAGAGGTTGACCTCGGCGGCGACCCGCTGGAGCCAGGCGTCGTCGGGGAAGCCGCCGGCGTCGAACAGGACGACGCCGGCGGGATTGCCGCCGAAGGGGCGGTCGGTGAAGGCGTCAACGATACGAATCCTCATGGTCTGTAGCTTAGGAGTCCACATTTGGCACGACCAAGGCCAATCAAATTCATGTGGACTGGTTTTTGGTCCGTGACGGGCTCGCAGCAGAAGAAGTGGCCGCCTGTTGGGAGGGCGTGACGGGAGCCAGTCAGGGGGCGACACGTTGCCGAGCTCCGGCAGTCAAGGCCCTGCGCCCTCCCGCCCCCTCTCCCTGCTTCAAGACGCGACTCCCTGCCTCGGGTCCCTGCCTCGGGGCGCGACCCCCTGCCTCAGGATGTGGTTCCGTGCCTCAGTGCGTGACTCCCTGCCTCAGGGTGCGACGAGCGGCTCGGCCTCGTACGCGCGGTGCAGCAGTGCCAGGAAGCCGGGAGCGTCCGGCAAGGGTGCGGAGCCGATCCGGTGGACGGCCACGCCCGGCGTCCACGAGTTCATGACCACCCCGCCGGCCAGTGCGGGCAGGTCGGCGAGAGTGACCTCCTGGACGCGCTGGGGGACACCGAGTCCGTCCAGCTGCCGCCGGACGATGCCCATCGTGGTGCCGCCCAGCATCTCGGCCTCGGGCCACACCACCGAGGTGCCGTCCCAGAAGGCGAGGTTCCAGATGGACGCCTCGCTGAGCCGGCCGTGGCGGTCGACGAAGGCGGCGTCGTCGAAGCCGCGCCCCACGGCCTGCCGGAGGAAGTACGTCTTGCCCACCTCGCCCACGTGCTTCACGGCCGGGAGGGTCCGCTCGTGCTCGACCGGCGCCAGCGCCAACGGTCCCTGTGGTCCCGACGCGGCCGGGCCCGTACGGACCAGCACCTCGGGCTCCACCTCGGCCTCGGCCACGGTGAATTCACCTGCCGGCGAGTACACGGTGGCCGTCAGCGACAGGTCGGCCGGCCCAGCCTCCAGCGCCGTCCTCAGGTAGCCCCGTATCCGGTCGTCGGCCACCACCCTGCCGAACATGACCTCCGAGGCGGTCCGCAGCCGCTCCAGGTGGAGGTCGAGGCCCCGGACCCGGCCCCCGCGCACCTGCATGGCGGTGAAATGGGCGTAACCCGCGAACGCGAGCGGTGCCAGATCCTCGGCCGACGCCGCCCGGCCGTCACGGTGCACAACGAAAGAGGTCACGACATCACTCCAGCTCGTACGGGAAGAGGGGGTGGCGGCAGCGGCCCGTCTTCCGGATCATGGACGGCGGGCGCGGAACGTTCGTTCCGTGGGCGACGTTAAGGCTTCACACCGATGGAAAGGTCAAACTCGGATGGGACGGGGCAGTGGGGCGGGGCACATGCTGATCGGGGAGTTGTCCCGGCGTACCGGAGTCAGTACGCGGCTGCTGCGGTACTACGAGGAGCAGGGCCTGCTGAACGCGGAGCGCGGCCCGAACGGCTACCGCTGCTACGACGACGACACGGAGCTCACCGTGCGCCAGGTCCGGGCCCTCCTGGACGCGGGGCTGACCACCGAGGCGATCCGCGCGGTGCTGCCGTGCGCCCGGGGTGAGCAGCCGGAGCTCGAAATGTGCGTGGACGTTCGAACCGTCCTGAACCGGGTACTTGCGGACACCGACGCACGCATCGGCGACCTCCAGCGCAGCCGTAGCGCCCTCGTGGGCTACTTGGAGGCGAAGTCCTGACCCGTCGGGTCACCAGCGGAGCGGCGCTTCCTGGGGCGTGACGGGGCCGGGGACGCTCGGGGCCGTTCACGGTGCTGCGACACCTGCGGCAAACCGGGAGGTCGTACGGATGCGGAAGCGGAGACGGCCGCAGTGGCGTACGCAATATCCCCTGTCCGACCGGATGGTCAGGCATCTCCGCCGGACACGGTGGGCCTTGGCGGCCTTCTTCCTGTTTGAACTGACCGCGTTCTCCCTGGCCCTGACAGAAGATCAGCCGAGCACCTGGACCCTGATTGGGACAGGATTCAGCACGGTCTACTTGCCTCTCATACTCCTCATGACCCACCGGCTCCTGCGCAAGGACAGCAGGGCACGAGCGTCACCAGAGGACTGACGCCGCCCTGCGACCCGGCTCCGCCCCTGGACCGGTGCGGATCAGGCGCCATCGCCGGCGGGGTGGAGAACAGCCGCCTCGATGTCGCGCACGCGGTCCAGCGTGATGCCGTGGCGCTGTTCAACGGCGAGGGGGTGGTCGGTGGGCTCCAGCTCGATGAAGGGGAGCTGACCGACGGGACGAGTGTGAACGTGGGTCTTCAGGTTGACGGTGCTGGGCGAGTACGACCAGCCCCTTGACGAAGTAGTGCGCAGCCTTGGTGACGCACTGATCGGAGGAGAGCAGGCTGTCGTCGGTGCCGGCGAAGCTCGGGTCCCAGTAGCAGGGGGCCGTGGTCGAGTAGTGCATCGGCAGCTCCGCGTGGTGCTGGCCGCAGCATGAGCAGGTGAATCCGGGGGCGCTGGTCATGAACGAGCGATTAATGACCGGCTCCGGCGCAACGAGGTCAGTCGCCTTCCCAACTCAGCATCGAGTGCGCTGAAACAGAGCCCCGCACGACTCAGTTCGCTGAGGCTTCGCTGAGACAACGACTCGGTTGAGGGAAGCAGGTCCAGGTCCAAGACTCGCCGACCTCGGGCGTTGCCATCCGAACAGTTCCGATATATCGTTGAAGCATCGCGAACGATCACGGTGATGTCGCGATGGATCACAGATGCAGTCACGACACGGAAGGAGCGCCTTATGCGTTCCCATGGACACGAGCACCACGGACACGGCCGGCGCGGTGGCCGCGGAGACTACGAAGGGCGGTTCGAGGAGCGGCGAGCCGCGTTCGGGCCGTTCGGGCCGCCCTTCGGCGGGCCGTCGTTCGGCGGCCGGGGCCGCGGTGGCGGGCCGCGTGGCCGGGCGCGGCGCGGTGACGTACGGGCCTCGATCCTGGCCCTGCTGAAGGACCGGCCGATGCACGGTTACGAGATGATCCAGGAGATCGCCGAGCGCAGTGGCGGAGCCTGGAAGCCGAGCCCCGGCTCGGTGTACCCCACCCTTCAGCTCCTGGAGGACGAGGGGCTGATCAGCAGCGCGAGCGAGGGTGGCAAGAAGCTCTTCTCGCTGACCGAGGCCGGACGTACGGAGGTGGAGAACGTCGCCGACGCGCCCTGGGAGGAAGCCGGCCGAGGCGTCGACTGGGAGGCCATGAACGAGATCCGCAAGGCGGGCGGCGGCCTGGTCGACGCGTTCCGGCAGGTGTGGGCCACCGGTACGCCCGAGCAGCGGGAGAAGGCCATCTCGGTGGTCAACAAGGCCCGCAAGGAGCTGTATCTGATCCTCGCCGAGGACGAGTGAGCCGCTCGCCGTCGCACGCGCGGAGCTGAGGCGCGAAGATGACACGTGAGTTCGGCAGGGGCCGTGACCGGGGGACCGGGTCACGGCCCTTTTGTGTCCGGACGGGCCTGCGGAGGTTTGAGGTGGTGGTGTGCGTCCCACTCGGGCCCCTGGGGTGGCGCGTCGTCTCTCCTTCGCAAGGATGAGATTCCGGAAAGGCGTGCCCAACCACGGGCGGATGCGCAAATGCTTCCCGCCGGGGATGTTCCGGACGTCAGCTGCTGGTGGGGTGGGGACTGTGCAAAACCGTACTGCGTACAACAGTGGAGGGGCTCGCCCCGCGAGGACCTCGAGACGCGGCTCACCGCGGAGCTCGCGTCGGTGATCTCCGCTGCCCGCAGGCGTGCCACGCGGGACGGTGACCGTCAGGTGGACACGGCCCACCTGCTGCACGGGCTTCTGGAGTCGGACCCGTCGGTACGGGCGGCGTTCGACGGCGGGGCACAGATCGCCCGGCTGCTCGGCTATCTCGTCCAGCGCAGCATCGGGTACGGCCTCCAGTGGCACGGCACCGTCGAGGATTCCGGCGCGGTGCCGATGGTGACCGAGGGCATCGCGCCGGGCTGGTCGCCTGCCGCGGCCGCCGCCCTGGACGGCGCACTCGACCGCGCGCACGCCCGGTACGCGACCCATGCCGCCTGTCTGGACCTGCTCGCGGCTCTCGTGGACGACTCCGAGTCGCGCGCGGTCGAGGTGCTGCGCAGGGCCTCGGTCGACACGGAACGGCTGGCGGCCCGGCTGGACGGGGACCGTTCCGGCCAGGAATGACAGGCGTCACTGGGGTGACGCTGCTGACGGCTCCTGTCATGATGTGCCGATGCGTGCGTCTACGGGGAGTGGAGCGGCTCCGGGGGCCGGCGGGAACCTGGGGGAGCCGGGGGCGTCGGGGAAGCCGGGGGCGTCGCAGGTCTTGACGGTCTCACAGGCCTCACAGGCCTCACAGGCCTCGCCGGTCTCGAAGGCATCGCGAGTCTTGCGGGCTTCGGGAGGGCCGAGGGGGCGTCGGGCGCGGAGCGTCCGGAGAGCGGTGGTCCGACCGGCCGGAGCCGGAGCGTCGGGCTCACGCTGGCGCTGATCTCCGCATGCGCCTTCGGCGGTTCGGGAGTGGCCGCGAAACCCCTGATCACCGCCGGTCTCGACCCCTTGCACGTCACCTGGCTGCGGGTCGCGGGCGCCGCGCTCGTCATGCTGCCCGTCGCCTGGCGTCACCGGCGGCTGCCGCTGCGCCGCCCCGCCCTTCTCGCGGGTTTCGGCCTGCTCGCCGTCGCCGGCGTCCAGGCGTGCTACTTCGCGGCGCTCTCACGCATCCCCGTCGGCGTCGCGCTGCTCATCGAATACCTCGCGCCCGCGCTGGTGCTCGGCTGGGTGCGGTTCGTCCAGCGGAAGCCGGTCACGCGGGCCGCGGCGGTCGGTGTCGTCCTGGCGGTCGGCGGGCTGGCCTGCGTGGTGGAGGTGTGGGCCGGTCTCCGTCTCGATCCGGTCGGGCTCGCTCTGGCGCTCGGCGCCGCCTGCTGCCAGGTCGGTTACTTCGTCCTCTCCGACCACGGCAGCGACGGTGCGGACGCGGCGGATCCGCTGGGTGTGATCGCCTACGGGATGCTGGTCGGCGCGGCCGTGCTGACCGTGGTCGCGCGCCCATGGGAGATGGACTGGCCGGTACTCGGGGGCAGCGCCTACCTGGACGGCACCCGGGTGCCCGCCGTACTGCTGCTCGTGTGGATCGTGCTGATCGCCACCGTGCTGGCGTACGTCACCGGCGTCCTGTCGGTGCGCAGGCTGTCTCCGCAGGTGGCGGGGGTGGTGGCGTGCCTGGAGGCGGTGATCGCGACGGTACTGGCGTGGGTGCTGCTCGGCGAACACCTCACCGCGCCGCAGGTCGTGGGGGGACTGGTGGTGCTGGCCGGCGCGTTCGTCGCGCAGTCGGCGACGCCGAAGGCGGGCCGGACGGACGAGAGGGGTGGGAGAGACACGGCGCCTGTACGGACGGGCGGGGCCGGATCGGGTGAGGACGTACCCGGCGAGGCCGCCCCGGACGAGGAAGCACCGCGCCGGGCCGACACGGACGAGGCCGCGGAAGGCGACACTCCGGGTCTCGAAGACGGGCAGGGCTTGTCGGCTGGCCGGCGCACCTCCTAAGGTGCCGATCATGCGCCTGACCGTGCTGCCCCCTCCCGCCGCGTAGCGCGGGCGGCGGTCTCCGAACGAGTATCCGCCCCGGGCCTGACGTGATCCGCAGGACGCGTTCCGCCCCGGGCCGGTCGCTGCTGCCCGTACACGGGACCACGCGACCACTCCACGGCGCTCGACGCCGTCCCGGATCGCCCGGAGAAGCACAGCCACGCATGGTGTCTCTTCCCCCGCCCTGCCTGTGGGCCGGGGCTGTTGTACGTGACCGTCGCCGTGACCGCCTGGGGCACAGCGGGCGCGGCCGCCTCCCTCCTCTACGGCAGTAGTGGCCTGGGCCCCCTCGCTCTCACCTTCTGGCGCACCGTCGGCGGCCTTGTGCTGCTGTCGGCCGTACGGGCGGTACTGCGCCGTCGGGCGGCGCACGCGCCGGATTCCGCCGTACGTCCGAAGCAGCCGCTGCGGCGCCGCGTCGTACGGATGGCCGTCACGGGGAGCGCGCCGGCTGTCTTCCAAGCCACGTACTTGGCGGCGGTGGGGAGCACGGGACTGGCTGTCGGCACCGTCGTGGCCATGGGGGCCGGGCCCGTCCTCGTCACGCTCGGCGCGCGGTTGACCATGGGCGCACGGCTCGGCGCCGGAGGAGTTCCAGCGGTCGTGGGCGCACTGGCCGGGCTGGCCGTGCTGGTGCTCGGAGGTGGTGATTCCGGTACCGTACGGCCCTCCGGTGTCGCCTTGGCGCTGCTGTCCGCCGCGGGCTGCGCCGTGACGACGCTGACGACCCGCAGTCTGGAGCAGGCCGGTGACGCCGCCGATGCGTACGGTTCCACGATCAGCGCCTTCGCCGTCGGAGCCGGGTGTCTGCTGCCGTTCGCCGCGGCCGAAGGGCTGTGGCCGCAGGCAGACGAACTGGGCCGCAGCCTCTGGCTCATGGGCTACATCGCCGCCGTACCGACGGCCCTCGGCTACGGCCTGTACTTCGCGGGCCTGGCGGCCGTGCGTGCGGCCACGGCGTCGGTGATCTCGCTGGTCGAACCGGTGCCCGCGGCGGTGATCGCGGTGCTCTTCCTGGGCGAGGAGCTGACGGCGGGCACGGTTGTCGGTACGTGTGTGCTGCTCGTGGCCGTCGCGGGACTGGCCGTGGCCGAGGCGCGGGAAGCGGCGGCGGCCCGTACGGGCAGGGCGCGGGCGGCGACGGTGCGCTGACCGGCGGGTGGAGCCGGGGCCGATTCGGGGCGGTCCCGGCTCCACCGTCTGCCACCCACCACCGGGCGCCCGGCCGGGTTGCGGACAGGGGCCCTTGGCTGCGGTCGGCCGTCGGACGGTCAGCCGCTGCCGGCCGTCAACCGTCGCAGCTGATGGGTACGGGCCTGGGCGTCACGGGGCGCGGCCCGCTCGGCCAGGCGCTCGGAGATGCGCCGCTGCACGGTCCCGCTCCGCTTGCCCGCGTACTTGAACTTGGCGCGGACGTCCGTGACTTCCAGCCGCAGCCCCCGAATGCCGGGCAGTTGGCGCCCGTACGGCGGGCCGTCGGCGGTGACGGGCGCCGACCCGCCTTCGGGCTGGAAGTGCCCCATCTGCCGTGCCAGCAGCGCGGCCTTCTCCTGCGGGGCGTCCACGACATGGGGCGTGCACGTGAGCTGGACGGCGGCGTAGAAGCTGGTGGGGACGCCGTGCTCGGGCGGCTCCTCCTCGGCGGCCTGCCACGGCCCCGGTATGAACACGTAGTCGTCCACGACGCTGAGCAGGACGGCAGGGGCGGTCTCCAGCGCGCGCCATATCGGGTTGGGGCGGGCGAGATGGGTGACGGCCTCCCGGCGGGCCGGGTCGTAGGCGAAGTGCAGGGGCTGGACGAGGGGCGGGGAGCCGGGCGGGCCGTTGACGGCGAGCTGGCCGAAGTCGTGGCCGGCCAGCCAGTCCTGCCACTCGGCGTCGTCGGTGGGCGCGTCCCAGGGGTGGATCAGCATGCGCTCCTCCTTCAGCGTGCCGAGAGGTAGGCGGGCTCGGTGATGTCCGGGGCGAGGTCGTCGGCCGGGACGGGTGTTCCGTAAGCGGGGGCGACCGGCAGGACGCCGCTCCAGTGGGGGAGCGGGAGGTCCTCGGGCTCGTCACTCGGGCCGCCGGCCCGGATCTTGGCGGAGACCTCGTCGAGGTCGAGGCGGAGGACGGCGGTGGCGGCCAGCTCCTTGGCGTTCGCCGGCCGGGAGTCGGCGGCCCGGCCGGGCACGACCTGGTCGACCAGGGCGTCGAGCGCGGCCGTCTTCTCGTCGTGGTCGATGACCTGGCGGGCGGTGCCGTGGACGACGACGCTGCGGTAGTTGATCGAGTGGTGGAAGGCGGACTTGGCCAGGACCAGGCCGTCGACGTGGGTGACCGTGACGCACACGGGCAGGCCGGGGTCGGCCGTCTCCCCGGCCATGCGCAGCGGGCGCGAGCCGGTCGAGCCGTGCAGGTAGAGGCGGTGGCCGGCCCGGGCGTAGAGCGTGGGCAGGACGACGGGGGCGCCGTCGCGGACGAAGCCGAGGTGGCACAGGTAGCCGGCGTCGAGGATGGCGTGCACGGTCTCGTGGTCGTAGGCGGCGCGCTCGCGGGCGCGGGTCGGTACGGTGCGCTCCGTCCGGGTGAAGGACAGCTCCTGGGGCGCCTGGGGCATTGCGTTCTCCATTGCACTAGTGCATAATTGGTTTTGTGCTAGGAGAGTATCGGATCGAAGGGCGGCGCGCATCGGAGATTGCCGCCAGTGTCGAGCGAGCCGTCGGTGCGGGTGAGCTCCAACCGGGCGAAGTCCTGCCCCCCATGCGAGAGTTGGCCGTCTATCTGGAGGTCAATCCCAATACGGTGGCGTCCGCGTACCGGACACTGCGGGACCGGGGTGTGATCGAGACCGCGGGCCGCCGCGGTAGCCGGGTGCGCCCGCGGCCGGCCAGCACGGCCCGTGAGGCGGCGCTCGGGCCCCTGCCGCCCGGCGTGCGCGACGCGTCCGCCGGGAATCCCGACCCCGCGCTGCTGCCCGCCCTCGGGCAGGCGCTGGCCGAGGCCGCCGCCCGCAGCGCGGAGCGCCCGACGCTGTACGGGGCCCCTGCGGTCGGCACGGAGCTGGAGCGGATGGCTCGCGCCGCCTTCGAGGCCGACGGGGTGCCGAGCGGCTCGATCGCCGTCACCTCGGGGGCGCTGGACGCGATGGAGCGGGTGCTCGCTGTGCATCTGCGCCCCGGTGACACGGTCGCGGTCGAGGACCCGGGCTGGGGGAGCCTGCTCGATCTGATTCCCGGCCTCGGGCTGCGGGCCGTTCCGGTCGCGGTGGACGACGAAGGGCCGCTGCCCGAGCAGGTCGGCCGGGCGGTGCGCGACGGCGCCCGGGCCCTGGTCGTCACGGATCGGGCGCAGAACCCGACAGGTGCGGTGCTCAGCGCCACCCGGTCCCGGGAGCTGCGCGAGGTGCTGGCGAGCCATCCGGACGTGCTGCTGGTCGAAGACGATCACGGCCACGACATGGTCGACCTCCCCTGCACCCGCTCGCGGGCGCCACGGACCACTGGGCGCTGGTCCGCTCCACGGCCAAGGCGTACGGCCCCGACCTGCGGCTCGCCGTGCTGACCGGCGACGCCGTGACGGTGGACCGGGTGCGCGGCCGCCAGCGGCTCGGTCCCGGCTGGGTGAGCCATCTCCTGCAAGACGCGGTGGTGCACCTGTGGCGTACGGGAGCGGTCGACCCGAAGGCCGTCGCGGACGCGTACGGCAGACGCCGGAACACCTTGATCGATGCCTTGGCGGCCCGCGGCGTCCGGGCGCGGGGGCGCAGCGGGATGAACGTATGGATTCCGGTGCCCGACGAAACCGGCGCGGTCGCCCGGCTGTTGCACGCGGGCTGGGCCGTAGCGCCCGGAGCGCGCTTCCGCATGGATTCGCCGCCCGGCATACGCATCACCATCGCGGGCCTCGCGGAGGACGAACTGCCGGCACTGGCGGACGTCGTCGCGTCCGCCGTCGAAACGAAGGAGGCGCGCCGTTACGACTGAGGTGAGCACGGAAGCGTGGGCGCTGCGGCTGCGGGCGGGCCATGAGGCCGGCCGGTGAGATGCCACATCCTGACAGGCGCTCACAAACTGCGTGGCCCACTGAACGACTGGCTGACCGGTTGGCCGACTGGTTGACCGACCGGCCGGCTGATCGAGGATTGAGGGGGACGATGCTGGTTACGATCGCACGATGTCTGATCAGAGCTTTCTTGTGCGTGGTCCGCGGGTGGCCGTCCGGCGGATCTCCTTCCAGGACCGGGAGGAGATCGCTGTCCTGGACCGTGAGAGCGCCGCACTGCACCACCCGTGGATCCCCGCGCGGGACACCACGGAGGAGGCGTTTCGCGCGTACGTCGCCAAGTTCGACCAGCCCACCCATGAGGGCTTCGTGGTGTGCCTCCGGGAGAGCGGTGCGATCGTCGGGGGCGTCAACATCAACAACATCGTCCGGGGCGGCATCCAGAGCGGAGCTCTCGGCTACGTCGCCTACGCGTCGACCACCGGGCACGGCTATATGACCGAGGGGGTCCGTCTCGTCGTCCGGTACGCCTTCACCGAGCTGGGGCTGCACCGGCTGGAAGCCAACATCCAGCCCGGCAACGCCTCCTCCGTCCGGCTCGTCGAGCGGCTGGGGTTCCGGCTGGAGGGCTACTCCCCGCGCTTCCAGTATGTGGACGGTGCGTGGCGCGACCACGAACGGTGGGCGGTGACGGCCGAGATGACCGAGACGGCGGAGACGCCGGAGAGGGCTGAGGCGGCGGAGACGACCGAGGTGGCCGAGACGGCGGAGACGACCGAGCATGCCGCCGGGCCGGACCCTCGCTAGGCGGTGCGGCGGGGGCGGCTCTGGGTCAGGGCGGCACCGGCCAGGACGATCAGCGCGCCGACGGGAGTGTTCCAGCTGAGTGACTCGCCGAGCAGGGCGACACCGGCCGTGGTGGCGATAACCGGGACGAAGTAGGTGACCATCTGGGCGGTGGTGGGACCCACCTCCGCCACCAGCCCGTACTGCAACAGGAAGGCGAGCCCGGTGCCCAGGGCGCCGAGCGCGACGACGGCGAGAAGGGGGACGACGGGGTAGGCCGCCGGAGCGGAGGTGAAGAGAGCGGTCACCAGGCCGACCTGGGCCGTGGCGAGGAGCATCTGGGCCCCGGAGAGGGCGACGTGGGAGACCTTGGCGCCGGCCAGGGTCCGCCGGACGTAGATCCAGCCGATGGGGTAGCTCAGCGACGCACCCAGGGCCATCACCGTGCCCGTCGGGTCCGTTCCGGAGAACCCCTGCCAGGCGCCGAGCACGGTCAGTACCCCTAGGAAACCGAGGCCGAGCCCCGCGACGCGGCGGCGGGTGGGCCGGTCCTCGGAGAGGGCGACAAGGGAGAGGGCCATGCCCCACAGCGGGGAGCTGGCGTTGCAGATGCTGGCCAGGGTGGAGGGGATGGTCAACTCGGCGTAGGCGAAGAGGGAGAAGGGGAGGGCATTGAGGAAGAACGCGGCGACCGTCAGATGACCCCAGGTCCGCGCGGAGCGGGGCAGCCGCTCCCGCTTGACGGCCAGTACGGCGATGAGCACCGCCGAACCGAATGCCAGGCGACCGAAGGTGACGTGCAGGGGAGTGTATCCCTGGGTGCCGACCTTGATGAAGAGGAAACTGAAGCCCCAGACCAGGCTCAGGATCGCGAACCGCAGGCGCCAGTCGAGGGCGCGGTGTGGCCTGCCCCGGCGGGCGGTGGAGCGGTCCGAGGTGGCGGAGCGAGGTGGGGGTGGAGGCGCGGCGGGTGCGGTGGGCCCGGGTGGAGCGGAGTGCGCGACGGCTGGGTTGGCTGCGTCGGACGTGCCGGCTTCGGAGACGGGCGACGTGGCTGTCGGAGGAGTGGGTGCTGGGTCGGCTTCGGCTTCGGAGAGGGGTGGTGCGGCTGCCGGGGGAGCGGGTGCGGTGTCGGTTCCGGAAGGGGTGGCGGAGCTCATGGGGACTACGATGCGGTTCCATGATCTTGTAGCACAAGCGAGTTTTCGTAGGGGGTACCGCTTAGCATTGCTTAGATGTTGAACCTTGATCGCCTGCGGACGCTGAGTGCGGTGGCCCGGCACGGCTCGGTGAGTGCGGCGGCGGACGGGCTGCATGTGACCACCTCCGCCGTCTCGCAGCAACTCGCCAAGCTGGAGCGGGAGACGGGCCAGCAGCTCCTGGCCAAGAACGGCCGCGGCGTGCGGTTGACCGACGCCGGCCGGCTGCTGGCCGACCATGCCGTACGGATCCTCTCGCAGGTCGAGCTGGCCCAGGCGGAGCTGGAGGCCCACCGCGGTCAGGCCGTCGGTGAGCTGCGGCTCGGAGCCTTCCCCACCGCGGCGCGTGGACTGTTCCCTGCCGCGCTGGCCGGGCTGCGTGCCGAGCACCCGCAACTCCGGCCGCGACTGCGGGAGATGGAGCCCGACGCCTCGGTGCGGTGCGTGGTGCGCGGTGACATCGACCTGGGTGTCGTGCTGGACTGGCACAATCGGCCGCTCTCGCTGCCCGAAGGGCTGGCGAAGGTGCCGATCCTGAACGACCCCGCCGACGTCGCCCTGCCGGCCGGCCACCCGCTGGCGCACCGCGACTCGGTGGACTTGGCGGAGCTGGCCGACGACGAGTGGGTCTCCTGGCCGCAGGGCGAGTTCTGCCACGACTGGCTGATGTTCACCCTGCGCGGCCAGGGCATCGAGCCGCGCATCTCGCACATGGTGGACGAGCACCACACCCAACTGGCGCTGATCGAAGCCGGGCTGGGGGTCGCGGTGGCACCCCGGCTGGGGCGTGGGCCGGTGCCGGCGGGGGTGCGGGTGGTGCCCGTACGCCACACGATGCAGCGACACGTCTACGCGATCTGGCGTGCCGACGCCGACCGGAGACCGTCCATCCGTGCCGCGGTCGCCGCGTTGCGCGCGGCGGGTGAGGAGATCGAGGGCCGCTGAAGGATCCAGGGGTGAGGTGCCTCTGCGGGGTCCGGCCGTGTCCGGGCCCAGCGGGCGGGGCTACCCGTGGTCGCCGTCCGGGAGCAGGGCCGGGGGAACAGCCGCTGACCCGTTGGCCGGCGGTGGTACATCGGTCTGCAACAGAAGGGGCGACGTGCCGAAACCCTGCCGTGTGTAAGCCCGGACCGCTCGGACGCTGGAGTGCACCGTCACGCGTTCGAGTCCCTGCTCGCGGGCCCTTTCCAGCACCGCGTCGATGAGCCGTCCGCCCAGCCCGCCGTCCCGCTCGTACGGAACGACGTACACACACTGCACATCACCTGATGCCCGGTCCAGCGCGTACGGGCTCGGTACGCGCCGAGTGACTGCCAGCCACGCCACGCCATGCCGATGACGGTGTCGCCACAGGCCATGACCGGGCAGTGCTGCGGGGACGCGTTCTCCCGCGACCGCGACCACGCCACGAAACGGCGCACGAACGCGTCGCACGTGGTGACGGGCGGCGCCCCGTCGGCCTCCTGCACCCACTGCCATCGGAGGGCGGCGACGGCGGCCAGGTCGATCGGGCGGGCAGGTCGTCCGGATGAGCGGGGCGGATGCGGAGGACGGGGCGGATGCGGAGGGTGTCTATGGGGGCATGGCGAAGCGAGGGGAGCCGTCGCGTCACTGGGATGCGGGAGGCGGGACGACGCCCCGGATCAGGCCCAGGTCCAACAAGTCCTGGGGACGTAGCCGGAGCTGGTCGGCGGTGTCGCGTACCGCGTCCGGGTCGCGCTTGAGGATGGCGGCGGCGGCTTCCGGGGCGATGACGGAGAAGTAGCTGTCCGGTGTCGCCCACAGCCGGCCCGGTGCGGCCAGCGCCAGCGCTCCGCCGGATCCGCCCTCCCCGATCAGCAGCGAGGTGACGGGCGTACGGACCGAGGCCAGCGCGGCGAAGACGTCCGCGATGGCGGCGCCCGCGCCGGCGCGTTCCGCTGCCGGGTCGTTGGCCGCCCCCGGGGTGTCGATGAGGGTGAGCACCGGTATGCCGAGCCGGTCCGCCATCCGGATCAGCCGGGCGGCCGTACGGAACCCCGCGGGGCGCACGGCCGTACCGCATTGGGCGGCGAACGCGATCGTGCGCCCTTCGCGTCGGCCGAATCCGCAGCGTATGCCCGGGTCGGTGCCGCCGCAGCGGTCGCCGCTGATCTCCTCGCGCCAGTCGAAGTACGCCTCCAGATACGCCGCGGCGCGCGGCCGCCGCGCGTCGCGGGCGGAACACACCGCCTCCCATCCGGACGCGGGGAGTTCGGAGGTACCGAGAGCGTTCGGGGGCGGGGCGGCCGTTGTGGCGGGGTTCGCTTCGGCGGGGTCTGTAGTGGCGGGGGCGGCTTCGGGTGGAGCGGTTCCGGCTGGGGATGCTTCGGGTGGGGCTGCTTCGGCAGCTTCGTCCTGGCTTGCCGTCGCGTCCGGTCTCACGACCGGTGCCGCGTCCGCCGCTGGTGCCCCGTCGCCTCCTGGTGACAGCAGTCGCAGCCAGCGGCAGAGTACCGTGCGCAGCTTGTCCGGCGGGACGACGGCGTCGGCCTGGCCGGCCGCTACCTGGCCCTCGGCGCTGTACGCATACGGGTCGGCACCCGCCGGGCGCACACGTGAGCCTGCGAAGCCGACCTGCGCGCCCGGCAGCGCGAGCACGACATCCGCACCCGCGCCGAGTGTCGCCCAGCCGCCGCCGGTCGTCGGATCGCGCAGCACGGCAACCTGAGGGAGCCGCGCCGCCCGGTTCAGCGCGGACCGGCCGGCCACCCGCTGGAGCTGGGTCAGGGCCCGCATGCCCTCCTGCATCCGGCTGCCACCCGTGGCGATCAGCGTCACGACCGGCAGGCGCAGCTCCCGGGCGCGGTCCCAGGCGGCCACCAGTCGATCACCCGTACGTTCCCCCAGGGAGCCGCCGAGAAAGCCGAACTCAAAGGAGACCAGGACGGTTTTCACGCCGGCGACACGGGCGAGGCCGCAGACCACCGATTCGCTCTCACCGGTCCGTTCCTGCGCCCGCTGCCGTGCGGAGCCGTAGCCGTCCCAGCCGAGCGGCCCGTCGTCGTACGGGGCAACGGCCGCAGGCTCGACCGCCGGGCCGATACCCGCTCCGACCGTTGGACCGTCCGCCGGGCACGTTGCCGGTGCAGCCGGTGCCCCGGCGGAGTCACCAGCGCCCGCCCCCACCGTCGCACGCCGCTCCGCCTCCGGTGCGGCGAACTCCGCGAAGTCGTCCGTCACGACGGAGATCGCCTCGCGCGCGGACCAGCGCGGCGACGGCCCGGCAGGCGCGGGCCCGGCAGACGGGGGCCCGGCAGACGGGGGCCCGGCAGGTGGGGGCCCGGCAGGCGCGGGCCTGGCGGACGCGGAGCATCCCCCTGCGGTTCCGCTGCCCGCGTCCCCGCTGCCCGCGTTCCTGCTGCTGGTGCTCCCGCTGCTGGGGCCCCCGCCGCTGCTCCCGCCACCCGGGTCGCCGGAACCGCTCCCCGGGCCCTCGCTACGCACGGAGGTCCCGTTTCAGCACCTTGCCCATGTCGTTGCGGGGCAGGGCTTCGAGGAAGTGCACCACGCGGGGGCGCTTGTGCGGTGCCAGTTGCCGGGCCACGTGGTCGGCCAGCTCGGCGTCGGAGGGCACGGCGACGCCCTCGGCCGCCGGCGCCGGCACGATCCAGGCGACGATCCGCTCGCCCAGGTCCTCGTCCGGCTCACCCGTCACAGCGGCCTCACTGACACCCGGGTGCTCCAGCAGGGCGTTCTCGATCTCGCCGGCGCCGATCTTGTAGCCGCCGCTCTTGATGAGGTCGGTGGCCTTGCGCCCCACGATGCGGTAGTTGCCCGCCGCGTCGCGGGTGGCCATGTCGCCGGTACGGAACCAGCCGCCGTCGAAGGCCGCGGCGGTGGCGTCCGGGCGGTTGAGGTACTCGACGAACAAGTTGGGACCGCGGACCTGGATCTCGCCGACCGTCTCGCCGTCACTGGCCTCGACGGCTTGGCCGGACTCGTCGACAAGCCGGACGTACACGCCGGGCAGCGGCACGCCGACGCTGCCGGGCGCGGGCTCGCCGTCGGCCCGCACACTGGTGTTCATCAGCGTCTCGGTCATGCCGTACCGCTCGATGACGCGGCAGCCGGCCGCCGCGGCGAGCCGCTCGTGGTCGGCGCGCGGCAGGGCCGCCGAGCCGGACACCAGGAGGCGGGCCCGGCCCAGGGCCTTGGCGAGCGCGGGGTTCTCGCCCGCTTCGACGGCCAGGCGGTGGTACATCGTCGGTACGCCGAACAGCATCGTGCCGTCCGCGGTCAACTCCCGGACGACGCCCTCGGTGCTGAACCGGCCCAGGTGGTGCACGCTGCCACCGCGCCGCAGCGGCCCGAGGACGCCCAGCACGAGACCGTGGACGTGGAACAGCGGCAGACCGTGCACCAGAACGTCGTCGGCGGTCCACTGCCACACCTCCGCCAGCGCGTCCAGCGTGTGCGCGAGCGCCCGGCGGGGGAGCACGACGCCCTTGGGCGGGCCCGTCGTGCCGGAGGTGTAGACGACGAGGGCGGCGGACTCGGCGCCCGGCTCGTACGGAAGGGGCGGCACCTCCTCGACGTCGGTGGCGGCGTCGACATCGAGGCGGGGGAGGGCGGCCAGCGCGCCGGGCAGCTCGGCGTCCGGCTCGGCCAGTACGAGCGTCGGTCCGCTGTCCGACACGATGTGCGCCAGCTCGCTCTCGCCGATCTTCGGATTGACGGGCACGGCGGGCACCCCGGCGAGCAGCGCGGCCACCACGGCGACCGCGGTCTCCAGGGTGGGCGTGGCCCACACGGCCACCCGGATCTCGCCGTCGAGGCGCTCGGCGAGCCGGCCCGCGACCGCGGCCAACTGGCGGTAACTGAGCGCACGCTCGCCGAAGCGCAGCGCCGGCTGCGGCGACGCGTCGCTCAGCGCCGGAAAGAGCACGTTCACCAGGTCTCCCTCGTTCTGTTCGTCGCACGTCGGTGCCGCCCCGGACCTGCTGGAACGGGCCGACCCCACCACTGTGTCAGAGACCACCGACAACGCGATCAGGCGGCGCCGCGTGGGAGCGCGACCGGCTCGCCGCCTCGGGCACGGCGGGCGTCCGGCGGGGCCCGCTCAGCCCGGCATCTTGCGGAAGTCCCAGGACACGACGGCTTCCGGGACCAGCCGCAGCCAGGCGTGCCGGCCGTCGTACGGCATCTGTTCCAGGCCGAGCCCGCCGAAGTACTTGGTGGTGAAAAGCCGCTCCGGCACGTCCAGTTCCGCGCAGGCGTCACCCGTTCGTGGTACTTCGCCGACGAAGGCCGCGCTGCCGGTCAGCTCCACCCCGCGCAGCTCCCCGTAGTCGTGCCCGTCGTCGACGACCACCGCGATCCGCGGGTTCTCGCGCAGCTGGGCCCAGCGCTTGCTGCGGGTGATCGAGTACAGCCAGAGGGCCGTGCCGTCCCAGGCGAACCAGAGGGCGCCGACGTGCGGCGTGCCGTCCGTGCCCACGGTGGCCACCCGGCACGTGCGCTGCTCCGCCAGGAAGGTGTCCCGTTCGTGCGGCGTCATCATGATGCGGCGCCCGCGCCGCTGTGTGCCGGTCATCCGTCGTCCACCTCCGCCGTACGGCCTGACTGATGGTCAGCGTCAAGTGCCAGGCATCATCCGGTCTCTTCCGTGCCGGCGCAATGGCGGCTACGCTCGCGCGGCCCGGGCGCAGCGCGGCACGGTCCGCGCTGCCACGGGGACGACACGGCTCCGGCTTGCGACGACCCACCCCAGGAAGGGACGAGACGATGGCATCGGACGCCCGCCTCTTGGCACAGACCGATCCGGCGACGACGGCCCTGCTCACCGTCGAGTGCCAGCGCGGCGTCGTCGGACCGGACGGCGCGTTGCCGGAACTGGCGGAAGCGGCGCGCGCGTCCGGGGCGCTCGGCCGGGTGGCGCGGCTGGTCGGAGCGGCGCACGACGCGGGCGTGCAGGTGCTGCACGCCGTCGCCGAGCGCCGCCCGGACGGCCGCGGCGCCAACCGCAACGCGCGCCTGTTCGCCGCCGCCGAGCGCCTGCCCGTACAGCAGATCGCCGGGACGACCGCGGTACGGGTCGCCGAGCCGGTGCCCGTCTCCGAGAGCGACCTGATCGTCCGCAGGCTGCACGGGCTGTCGCCGCTCTCCGGTACGGACGTGGACCCGCTGCTGCGCAATCTCGACTGCCGCACCCTCGTCATCGTCGGGGTGTCGGCGAACGTGGCGATCCCGAACGCCGTCTTCGACGCGGTCAACCTCGGGTACACGGCGGTGGTGCCCGCCGACGCCATCGCCAGTGTGCCGGCCGACTACACCAGGGCGATGGTCCGGCACACCCTCGCTCTCGTCGCCACGGTCACCACCACCGGCGATCTGCTCGCGTGCTGGAGCGGGGCGCGGAGCCGGACGCCAGGCCCTCGGACCGGCCCGGTCACCCCAGCTTGATCGCGTCGCCTTCCACGCTCACCTTGGCCGCGACGAGCCCCTGAGTGGCGGGCCCGTTGCGTACGCTGCCGTCGGCGATGGCGTAGGCGCTGCCGTGGCAAGGACAGTTGATCGTGCCGTCCGCGACCTCGTTCACCAGGCACCCCTGATGCCGGCACACCGCAGAGAACGCCCTGAACTCGCCCTTGGCGGGCTGGGTCACCACGACCTTGCGGTCCTTGAAGACCTTGCCGCCGCCCTCGGGGATGTCCGCGGTCCTGGCCAGCACGCCCCCGGCCGCGCCGGTGCCCGCGCTCCCCGGGTCCTTGCCGCCGGGCTCCGTGTCGCCGTTCTTCGCCCCGTCGCCCGCGTTGCCCCCGCCGCCTCCGTCGCTCTTCGACGCGTCGGGCGGCGCGGACGAGGCGCTGTCACCGTACCCGTCCGAGCCGTTCCCGCACGCCGCGAGCGCGGCGGCCAGTCCCGCCGCGCCGGCCGCCGCGACGACCGTACGGCGGGCCGTGCGCCCGTCCGTCCGCAGTCCTGGCGACCGCCCTGCCGATCGCCCGGTCGATGTCCGCTGAGTCATGGGATGCCTCCAACTGTCGGTGTCCCGGGGCCGCCGGGTGCCGTGAGCGGTGCGTGTCACGTGGCGCGTGCGTCCCCTGGGCGTTGTGGAAGTTCCATACGGGCGGGCGGGCGCGCGCGTTCAGCTTCGGTCGAGTGCCGAACGCAGGAAATCACGTTGGCGGCGCAGCAGATGCCCGTGTCCCACCAGGGAGGAACGGGCGTAGTTCTCCGGTGTTCTCCCGGGGGTGGCCGAGGTAACGTTCCTTCCAGTGGGTGTCGTACAGCCGCTGGTCCGTGGGCGCGGCGCCGGCGACCGCCGCGTGGAAGACGTCGGGGCGGTGCAGGACGGCAGCGGCGGCCAGGAAGCCGCCGAACGACCAGCCGCGGATCGCCACCCGGGACAGATCCAGGTCCGCGAAGCGCGCGGCGGCAGCGTGCAACGCGTCGGTCTGGTCCTCCAGGGCGGGGGTGAGCTGATCGCCGTGGATGGTCCTCTTCCAGGCCGGACCCCGGCCGGGGTCCCGCGGCCGTCGGCTACCAGTACGGCGAAACCCTCCTCGGCGAACCACTGCGCCTCACAGGCGAACCAGGTGCGGGCCCGTACGGCGAACTGGACGCTCGGGCCTCCGTACGGGGAGAGGAGCACCGGCAGCGAGCCCGAACCGGGCTCGTACCAGCAGGGGAGATACAGCGCACCGCGCAGCTCCCGCCGCCCCAGGAGGAGGTGTTGCGGGCGTGGGGTGACGACCGGGTCCTCGCCGAGCGAGGCGATGGTCCCGACGGTTCCGAGGACTTCGACGGACGCCGACGGCTCCGACGGCGGTGTCCCGCCCGGGGGCGCGTGCGCCGGTCACCGGCCCGGCCGGCCCGAGGCCGCGTACCTCGACAACCGGGCCCTCCGGCGTGAGCCCGCTGTCGACCACCGTGCCGCCCCCGGCGGCAGCCGTGAACAGCCCCGGCCCTTCGCTCAGCCGGGTCGGCCGGGTCGGCCGGGTCGGCCGGGGCGGCCGGGTCGAGCCGTCCGCCGGACCCCACCGCCACACATGCACCTCAGTCGGCTCCTCGCCGGCGGTGAACCACACCTGCTCGCCTTCCACGGCGACGACCTCCCGCACCTGTAATCCGGGCGGTGTCACGGTGGCGCCCCCACGCTCAGATGGCGGGTGCCGGACGTGTCCTCGGGCAGGACCAGGGCCCCTGATGCCGTACGGGCCGGGATGCCGCGCACGATCTCGGTCCAGGCGGGGTCGGTGCGTTCGTGCAGCATCCGGGTCGCACCGGTGCCGGGGTCGACCGCCAGGGTGCGCAGTGTCCGCTGGTCGCGGCTCTGTACGCCGATGAGCGGCCCGTGGCCGTCCCACCCGGCGCTGACGAGGTAGACGTACGCGGCCCGGTCCCACGCCACCTCGACGCGCCGCTCCCCGGAGGCGGCCACGGGTACGGGAGCGGCCGCCGCCCCCGAGGCGGTCACCGGCACGATGTGCAGCGACACGTCCGCGTTGGCCGTCCCCGCCGAGGGGTAGGCCACCGTGCGCGGCGGCTGATCGGGGTGTGCCGGATCGCTGATGTGGCGCCGTTCCACGCCGGACGTGTCCACCCTGGCCACCAGGATGTGGCGACTGTCCGGGGCCCACCAGTAGCCGCGCGTGCGTCCCATCGACTCGGCTGCCACGTACTCGGGCAGGCCGTAGGTGACGTCCGGGCCTTCGGGGGCCGCCAGTTGCCGGTCCTTCCCGTCCTCCAGGGCGACGACGTGCGATCCACCGGTGACATAGGCGACCAGCCGCCCGTCCGGAGAGGGCCGGGGGTCGACGACCGGCCCGGCGGTCCGTACGCGGACGGGGGCGCCTTCGCCTGTACGCACCACCCACAGTGCTCCCGAGAGCGCGCAGGCCAACACGCGCGCCGCCGCGTCGGTCGCATACGCCACGACACCGGTGGAATACTCCCGTGCCCGCTCCCGCCGCACCCGCTCCGCCTCGGGCAGTTGCCCCTCTGTGGTCTCTCTCGTCTCTCCGCTGTCCGCGGTCTCCGAGGGCGGGCCGGTTCCCGGCGCCTCCGGATCGATCCACACCCGCTGCACGCCGCCTCGTACGCCCACAGCCGCCCTACGGGGTCGCTGCCCCCGCCCGTACGGACGAAGAGCACGCGGCGGCCGTCCGCGGAGACGCCGAACTGACGCGGCACGCCGAGGGAGAAGCGCAGGGTGGGGGCGAATTGTTCGGGGAAGGCAGCGGAATCGCCTTTGCTGGTGGGGGACTTGGGGCGGCGGGCGCCTCGGGGGCGGCAGCAGCCGAACGGAAGGGGCCTTCAGCGGGAATCATGACGGGATGCTGGCACCGAGTCGTCCCGGCTTCCACTGTCCATGGCCACGTCTCTGCCCATATCCATGGGCACATGGATATGGGCACGCGGATATGGGCACGCGGATATGACGAAGCCCCGCGGACGGGGGAACCGCGGGGCTTCGTTCGACAAGTGTACATGTGTTCAGGTGTTATGTCTTTTCTGTAGGGCTTGTGGACTCCGTGTGGCTACGCCTCTGCGGGGCTGTGCCCTTCCGTGCCTGGACGGCCCGCTGCCCCCAAGCGCGCTCCGCCCTCCACCGTGGGACGATGGGCCCGTGACCTTGGAGGACCTCGTCCGGCTCCGCCGGGCCCGTGACCTGATGGACCGCGAGTACGCGAAGCCGCTCGACGTCCCCGCGCTGGCGCGTACCGCGCACATGTCCGCGGGCCACTTCTCCCGCAGCTTCCGCGCCGCCTTCGGGGAGACGCCGTACAGCTACCTCATGACGCGCCGCATCGAGCGGGCCAAGGCGCTGCTGCGGCGGGGCGACCTGTCGGTGACGGAGGTCTGTTTCGAGGTCGGCTGTACCTCGCTGGGGTCGTTCAGCTCGCGGTTCACCGAGCTGGTGGGCGAGAGCCCGAGCGCGTACCGGGCGCGCCGCCACGACGAGGGCGCCGCCATCCCCGCCTGCTACGCCAAGATCTACACGAGACCGGTCAGGAACGGAGAAGCGCCGCCCGCTCCCCGCCCGTAGCGTTGGCCGTATGGATATCAGCCTTTCGACCTGCTTCATCGCCGTCGACGACCACGACAAGGCGCTCGCCTTCTACCGGGATGTGCTCGGCCTGGAGGTGCGCAACGACGTCAGCTTCGAGGGGATGCGCTGGGTGACCGTCGGTGCGCCGTCGCAGCCCGACGTGGACATCGTCCTCGAACCGCCCCTCGCGGACCCGAACGCCTCGCCCGCCGACCGTGAGGCCATGGCGGAACTCCTGGCCAAGGGCCTGCTGCGGGCCGTCATCTTCACGACCGGCGACTGCGACGCCACCTTCGAGCGCATCCGCGCCGCGGGTGGCGAGGTGCTCCAGGAGCCGGTCGACCAGCCGTACGGCGTCCGCGACTGCGCCTTCCGCGACCCGGCCGGCAACATGCTGCGCTTCAACCAGGCCCGCAAGCGGTGAGCGCGGCGCTCGACTCCTGAGGACGGACCGGCCGCTTCCCCGTACATGCACAGGGGGAGCGGCCGGTCCGTGGACGGCAAGTCGGCGGAGGAGTCAGAACGGCAGGGGCGGCAGGGGCGGGAGAGGTGGCCGCTCGACCGGGTGACGCCTGCTCTGGCTGGATATTTCCTCAACAACGCCCGCCTCTCCAGCCACACTTGTACGGCACGTACGACGCGTTGGCGACAGCTGTCCGAAGGGCCCCGCATGCACCCCGAAACAACAGGCCGCGACAGCACGCCGCCGGCGTCGGCGCCGACGCGGGACAGCCGTACCGGTGGCCGTGTCCCGCTGCGCGCCGACCTCAAGGCGGCCCTGCCCGACGCCGGTGCCGCGGTGGTGGTCACCGTCGCCGTGTTCGTGTTCCTGTATCTGCGGATGCGGTCCGGCGCGTCCGCGACGGTCTCGGTCATGCCCTTCATGGACGACCCCCGCACCTACTGGATGTACCTGCTCAGCCAGGCGTTCGGCTGGTCGGGGCTGCTCTGGTCGTGGGGGACGGTCATGCTCGGGCTGCTGCTGTCCGGCCCCCGGCCCGGCCGGCTGCCGGTCTCCCGGACCGTGCTGGAGCGCTGGCACCGCACCACCAGTCTGACGACGATGGCGCTGATGTTCGCGCACGCGCTGATGTTCGCCGCCGAACTGGTGCGTGACGCGGGCGGGACGGCCTGGATGGCGCGCCTGTGGTCGGCGTTCGCCGACACGTTCGTGCCGGGCTGGTACGACTCGGGTACCGGCAAGCTGGCCATCCCCATCGGGCAGGGCGCCCTGTACCTCGCCGTCCCTTTGGGGCTGCTCTTCTACGTCCGGCACCGCATCGGCGCGTCCGCCTGGCGCCGGCTGCACCGCTTCGTCCTCGTCGTGTACGTGCTGAGCGTCTGGCACACCCTGCTGTACGGCACCAACGTCTGGTACGACGAGTGGCCGCGTACCGTCGTGTGGCTGCTGCAACTGCCCGTCGCGGTGCTGCTCCTGCTCCGGCTGCTGCGTCCGGCGCGGCGGGCCGAGCGCCTGGGGGCGCCCGTGCGGCAGGCGGAGGCCGCGCCGCTGCGCTGGACGGCCCGGGCCGCGGGCCGCGCCGCTGCCGCCGCGGTGATCGTCGGACTGCTGGCCGTGGTCCTCTCCGGTCACGACGGCGGGCGGCCCCGGCCGGACGAGCCGTCCGTGACCGCCCCGGCCGGCCCGGAGCCGGAGTGACCTGGCACCGCGACAGCCGGTCAGGCACCGGAGTGACCCGCGACCACCCCGGCCGCGCAGAACCTGAGTGACCCGGCGTCGCCCCGGCCACTCAGGAAGCGGAGCGACCCGTACCGCCCCAGCCGCTCAGCAACCCGAGTGCCCCGGCACCGCGACAGCCGGCCGATCGCGTTCCCCGGGCAGGAATGACACCTGCGGCGCCCCCGTACGCGGGCTGACGGCGACCTCGGCCGTCACGCCGTACACCTCGGCCAGCAGTTCCTCGGTCAGCACCTCGGCGGGCGGCCCCGACGCCGTGACCTGCCCCTCGCACAGGACGTACAGGCGGTCGCAGTAGTACGCGGCGAGGTTCAGGTCGTGCAGCGCCACCAGGACCGTGGCGGGCAGCCGGCGCAGGATGCCGAGCACCGTCAGCTGGTGCCGTACGTCCAGGTGGTTGGTCGGCTCGTCGAGGACCAGCAGGGAGGGCCGCTGGGCCAGGGCGCGGGCGATGAGCACCCGCTGGCGCTCGCCGCCGGAGAGCCGGTCGAAGGACCGGTCCGCCAGCCCGGCCGCGTCCACCGACTCCAGAGCCCACGCCACCAGGGAGGCGTCCTCGGCGCTGTCGCCGTCGAGCAGCCGCTTGTGCGGTGTACGGCCCATCGCGACGACCTCGCGCACGGCCAGGTCGAAGTCGGCGGCCGACTCCTGCACCACGGCCGCCACCGTGCGGGCCAGCCGCCGTACCGGCAGCGACCAGGCGTCCGTGCCGTCCACCCGGACCTGCCCCGCGGCGGGCCGCAGCACCCGGTAGACGGCGCGCAGCAGGCTGGACTTGCCGCTGCCGTTGGGCCCGACCAGGCCGATCACCTCACCGGGCCGGGCGGTCAGGGAGACGTCGTGCACCAGACAATGGGCCCCGGCGGTGAGCGTGAGGCCGTCGACGGTCAGTTCGGTCGCGTTCATGCCACTCCTCGGTGCACGGTGCGGCGGGCGTCCCGGCGCATCAGCCACAGGAAGAACGGCCCGCCGCACAGCGCGGTCAGCACGCCGACGGGGATCTCCATGGGCGCGGCGACGGTACGCGCCGCGATGTCGGCCCAGATCAGGAACACCGCGCCGGCCAGTGCGGCGGCGGGCAGCACCCGGCGGTGGTCACCGCCCACGAACAGCCGCACCACGTGCGGCAGCATCAGCCCCACGAAGCCGATCGGCCCGGCCGCGGCCACCAGGACGCCGGTGACGAGCGAGAGCAGGACGAACATCCGGGCCCGGAACCGGGCCACGTCCAGCCCCATCGTGGTGGCGGCCTCCTCGCCCGCCAGCAGCAGGTTCAGCGACCGGGCCTGGACCAGCAGGACCGCGATGCCCAGCAGCAGCGCCAGTCCCGGCAGCCACAGCGTGCCCCACTGGACCCCGCCGAGGCCCCCGAGGGTCCAGGCGAGGACCGCCCGGGCCTCGTTGCCCCGGTCGGAGGTCAGCAGCAGGACGTCCATCACCGCCGTGAGCACCGCCGCCATCGCCACTCCCGACAGCACCAGCCGTACCGAGGTGATGCGCCCGCCGGTACGGGCCGTCGTGTAGACGAGCAGCAGGGTCAGCAGCGCTCCGGCGAAGGCGGCGGCCGGCAGCGACAGCGGGCCGAACAGGCTCACCCCGAAGACGATCACCATGACGGCGCCCAGGGACGCACCCGAGGAGACGCCCAGCAGGTACGGTTCCGCCAACGGGTTGCGGACCAGCGCCTGCATGGCCGTACCGATCACCGCGAGCCCCGCGCCCGTCACCGCGCCGAGCGCCACCCGCGGCGCCCGTACGTCCAGCACGATGGTCTCGCGCGCCCGGGACCACCCCGGGTCCGGCAGGTCGGCGCCCAGCGCGTGGGTCACGATGCCCCACACCTCGCCGGGCGGTACGTGCACCGACCCGATCGCCATCCCCGCCGTGGCGGAGACCAGCAGCAGCACGCCGAGGACGACGAGGGTGACGGCGAAGGACCGGCGGCGCGGCGGCGCCTCGTGCCGGTGCTCGCGGACGACCGCCGTCCCGGCGGCGGCGGTCACCGGAACCGCTCGGGGTGCAGGGCGCGGGCCAGCTCCTGCACCGCGTACGGCGGCCGCACCCCCACCAGGGTCGCGGTCAGCGGCAGGACGACGAACCGTTTGTTCTTGACAGCGGGCACGTCGGCGAGAGCGGGCTGCGACAGCAGGAACTTCTTCTTCTGCTCGACGCTCCCGGCCCCCGCGTAGTCGTAGATCGCGATGACCTCGGGCTTCCGGTCGACGACCTGCTCCCAGGACGCGTCACCGAAGACCTTGTCCAGGTCGGCGAACACATTGCGGCCGCCCGCGAGCTGGATGATCTCGGTGCCGAGGCTCTTGCCGCCGGCGGTGAAGGCCGCCTTGTCGCCGCTGTCGTACACGAAGACCGGTACGGCCGGGGCGCCCTTGACCGCTCGGGCGGCCCGGTCCACCCGCCCCTTGAGGCCGGCGGCCAGCTCGTCGGCCCGTTCCCGTATGCCGAAGATGCTGCCGACGGTGCGGACCTCGTCGTACGCGTCCTGCATGGACACCTGCTTCTTCCCGCAGTACTCGCGGTTGAGGTAGGTGTTGATCCCGGCATCGGCGAACGCCTTGCGCGAGCGGCCCTCGTTCTCGGCGAAGGCGCTGGCGTACCCGCCGTAGACGAGGTCCGGATCGGCTTCCAGAACGGTCTCGAAGGACGGTTCCTTCTTCGCCAGCTGCGGCAGCGCCTTGTAGTCCGCGCGCAGCTCCGGCAGGACGGCCGAGTCGGGGAAGGCGGTGCCGATCATGCGGTCCTTGAGCCCCAGCGCCAGCATCAGTTCGGCGGGGTGCTGGTGGATGGTGAGGACCCGGGAGGGCGGCTTCCGGTAGGTGGTACGGATGCCGCAGTTGTCGATGGTGACCGGGAAACCTTTCGCCGCGGTGGCCGCGGGCCCCGCGTCGTCCGCGGTGCCCCGCGATGTGCCGCAGCCGCCCAGCAGGACGGCGGACAGGGCGAGGGCCACCGCCGGTGCCGTGGCGCGCCGCAACCGGCGCCGCCGGGCGGTGGGGGAGAAAGAGGGGGACGGGTCGTGCCGTCGTACACGTAAAGCCTCCTGCGGAGTCCGCGCTCCTCGGAACGGGCCCGCGACAGGCCAGTGTCCTGACTCCCGGATCGACGCTCCCCCGGCCTTCCCGCGCCGCGCGCGGTGGCCCGATCTGCCTGATGAAGGGTCACTCCCCGGTCACAGTGGCGGGACCGCGCCGGACTCGCACCGGCTTCCTGTCTCCCGTCGCGGTGATGACCAGGTGATATTACGGTCGGTCGGACCGGGGGCAAAGGGCGCGCGTACGGTTCCGCGCGCCGCCTACGATGTGCGGGCGCCGGGCCCGCCGTGCGGCCCGGCGCCCCGGTCACGCCGCGCGGACCGCCCGCAGCACCAGCCGCTCGGCGTCCTGGTCGTACGGGCGGCCGTCGAAGCCGCCGAAGATCTCGACCTCCTGGAAGCCGGCCTCCCCGGCCATCCGCCGCAACTCCACGGCGCTGTAGACGAACCAGACCAGGCTGGTACGCGTCACCCGGTCGCCCCGTACGAGCACCCAGTCGCTGCGCAGCCGCGCCCAGTCGTCCAGCACCGTGTCGGTCTGCACCAGCAGGTCGGCACCGCGCTGCACCACCTTCGGCGGTGTGACCTTACGGGCCAGCAGTTCCTTTCCGGCCATGTCCAGAAGCAGGGTCCCGCCGGGCGCCAGGCAGTCGTGCATCGTGCGCAGCACACGGGCGTTGTCGGCGGGGTCCTCGAAATAGCCGAACGACGTGAACAGGTTGAGGGCGACGTCGAAGGCCCCGGGCTCGACGAACTCCCGCATGTCGGCCTGGACGTACCGGGCGGTGACCCCGGCGTCGGCGGCCCGCTTCCGGGCGCGGTCCAGCATCACCGGGCTGCGGTCGACACCCGTCACGCCGAAGCCCCGGCGGGCGAGCGGAACGGTGAACACCCCCGGACCGCAGCACAGGTCCAGCACCCGGGCCCCGGCCGGGAAGGACAGCAGGGGAGAGGTGTCGAGCAGCTCCTCGGCCTGGGCGTAGCGCCCGTCGGAGAAGAGGAAGTCGTAGAACTCGGTCCAGAAATCATCGTCCTGGAATCCGCCCGTGTGCGTCATCGGGTACCGGTTTTCCTTCCGTGAGGTCCGTGGGGTCTATGGGGTCGGTGAGAGGGGTGACGGGGGTGAGGTCATCGGCGGTGACGGGAGCGGCCGGAGCCGTACCGCGCCCGCGCCCGCGCCGCAGGGTCAGCAGGAGCGGCGGCAGCAGGACGCACTGGGCCGCGGCGAACAGCCAGAACCAGCCCGCGTGCCCGGCGCGTTCGCCGAAGCCGTAGAGCTGCCCGCCCAGCACACCGCTGGCACAGGCGCCCAGCCCCGCGGCGAGCCGCTGCTGTCCGAAGACCACGGCGTCCGAGCGCGGACTGCGGCGCAGGGCCTCCAGGTCGTTCTTGAGGAAGAGCACGATGTCGCCGAGCGTGATCAGGACACCGCCCGCCAGCAGGGCGGTCCGCGTCCCGGCCGCCAGGACCGCCATCCCGGCGGCCAGTCCCGTGAACCCGATCGCCAGGGCGAGGGGGTAGCTCATCCGCCGGATGGCGCCCGACGCGAGCGGCTGGACGACGATGACCAGCACGAAGCAGGTCAGCAGCACCAGGCTGTAGAACTCGCTGGACGCCCGCTCCACGGCGTACACGGCGAGGTAGTGCTGGAAGTGGAAGTAGAGGTAGAACGCCAGGCCGTTGGCGACGAAGGGGAGGACGGCGATGCCGGTGAGCAGGCCCTGGCCCGCCACCGGCGCGCTGCCGGGCCGGTCCTTCTCCGGACCCACCGCCGGCAGGCGCGCATGCCCCACGGCGACCACGGCGAACAGCGCCGTCACGACGAGGAACAGCGGGCCGGGGGACGACAGCACGAACGGCCCCGCGACGAGCGGGCCCACGGCCATCCCCGCGTTGAGCGCCGCGTTGCCCGCGGACAGGAACGCGGGCCGGCGCTCCTCCGCCACCCCGTGTACCAGGTACGCCTTGTTGGCCGGCAGGTACAGCGCGGCGCCGCAGCAGGTCAGGATCAGCGCGGCCACCGCCACCGGCGGCCACCGCAGTGCCGCCAGGAACGCCGCGAACCCCGCCGTACGCACCACCAGCGCCCAGAGCATCGTGCGCCGCAGCCCCACCCGGTCGGCGAGCGCACCGCCGAGGACTCCTCCCGAGAACTGCACGAGGGACGCGACGGCCAGCACCACGCCGACCGCCCCCAGCCCCATCCCCAGCCGCTCGTGCAGGAAGACCGACATGAACGGCAGGACCATGAAACTGCCGAGCGGAATCAGGAAGGAACTGAGCAGCAGGAAGCGCAGCGGCCCGGTGAGGGTGGACAGCGCGGTGCGCAACCCCGGGCCGCCGCCGACGTGTTCAGCCACCGGAGCCCTGGCCTGCCCGGCTCACCGTCGCCCCAGCCGCCGTACCGGCCGCGTCCGCCGATCCCGTCGCATCCCCCGATCCTGCCGCGCCCCGCGGTCCCGTCGCGTCCGCTGCCCGGAACGGCTCCGTCCGCACCCGTACGGCGTTGGCCGCCGCGACGGCGCAGTGGGTGGCCAGTTCGGCCGTCTCCGCCTCCGCGTAGACGATGCCCGCGTAACCGCGGCTGTCGCCCAAGTGCTCGACGGGGTCGCCGATCCGCTTGACCGGGTACCAGGCGGGGGAGCCCGGCATGTCCGGCAGCCGGTCGAGTCCGTCGACGCCGGTGAACACCCCCGGTTCCTCGGGGTATCCGAGGACGAAGGCCGAGGCGGGGCCGCCGGGCAGCTCCGCGTCCATGAGTCCGGGGCGGCTGCCGAGAGCCGCTTCCACCATCGCCTCGTACACATTGACGCCGAGGGCGCGGCACAGCCCTTCACCGACGAGCGCGCCGCCGATCCGAGGGTTGATCTCCACCACTTCCGGGCCGGCGGTGGTCAGGGCGAACTCCACGTGGGCGAACCGGTCGGTGTAGCCGACGGCGGCCAGCACCCGGTCCAGCCACCGCTCCAGAGCGTCCCGGCGCGGCTGCGGGAAGGCCACGGGGAACGCGGTGATCTCCTCCCGGAAGTGCGGCTCGGGCGACATCAGCCGGCTGGAGACGCCGAGCAGCCGGGTCCGCCCCGCCCAGGTGAGGGTCTCCGCGCTGTACACGGGTCCGGAGAAGTACGGTTCGGCGAACAGGCGGCCTTTGAGCTGCCGCCCGGCGGCCTCGGCCAGCGCCGCGTCCAGCTCCCGCTCGTCCCGTACGAGCCAGACGTTCTGGCTTCCGGTGCCCGCGGTGTCCTTCAGGATCGCGGGCAGGCCCACCGTCTTCACCAGCAGCGCGGCCGTCGCCGGGTCGCCGCTGTCCGCCTCGGCGGCGCGGGCCCGGGTCAGCCCGGCCTCGAACAGCCGGTCGCGTACGGCGGCCTTGTCCCGGGTCAGCCGCAGCACCGCCGGGGCGAGGCCGGGCAGCCCGAAGCGGGCGGTGAGTTCGGCGCCGACCAGCATCCAGGTGTCGGTCGAGCTGATCAGCCCCCGCAGGTCAGGGGTACGGCCGAGCTGCTCCGCCACCAGTTCCGTGTCGAAGGTCTCGGTCTCCACCACGTCGACGGCGCCCGCGGGCAGCCGCTCCAACTCGTGCGCGTAGTAGGCGGGATCGCGGGTCAGCAGCCGCAGCGGCTCGCCCAGCCGGGCGGCGGCGCGCGTCAGGTGGCCCAGCCCGAAGGTGAGCGATTCCAGGCAGACCACGGTCATGCGCGGGCCTCCTTCCGGGGGACGGCCAGGGGGCGCGGTTCCACGCCGTCGTCGACCAGGGCATGGTCATCTCCTCGGGGCTGCCGACCTCCGTCGGCTTCAGTGCGGCCAGGTCCGCGGCCTCCCGGTGGCGGGCGTACACCCGTTCCACGTAGCGGTGGCCGGTGTCGGCACCGATCACCAGGTGGAGCCGGTCGGGGTGGCGGCGGGACTCGTAGGTGGCGGTCAGGTACGCGGCGCCGGTGGACAGCCCGGCGAAGACGGCGTGCTCGCGCAGCAGGGCGACGGCGCCGGACATGGCGTGGGTGAAGTCCATCCAGTGGACCGCGTCGTACAGGTGGTGGCGGACGTTGTCGAAGGGGATCGAGGAGCCGATGCCGGCGATGATGGCTTCCGGGTCGTGATGGTCCTGGCTCCCGAAGGTGACGCTGCCGAACGGCTGCACTCCGACCAGCCGGACGCCGGGATCACGGCGGCGCAGATGCCTCACGAGGCCGCCGGTCGAGGCGCCCGACCCGACGCCGCCGACGACGGTCAGGCTGTGGTCCGGCAGGGCCGTGGTCACCAGGTCCGCGACCTCCTGGTAGCCCAGGTAGTGGATGGCGTCGTGGTACTGGCGCATCCAGTGCACGTCGGGCCGTTCGGCGAGGATCTCCCGTACCCGCCGTACCCGCATCTCCTGGTCGAGCTTGAGGTTCTGCGACGGTCTGACCTGCTCGACCGTCGCGCCGAGTATCTCCAGTTGGGCGAGGGTGGTGGCGTCCACGGTGGTCGAGCCCACGATGTGGCAGCGCAGTCCGTAGCGGTGGCAGGCCAGCGCCAGGGCGTAGGCGTAGATGCCGCTGGAGCTGTCGATCAGGGTCTGTCCGGTTCGGATGGTGCCCTGGTCGAGCAGGTGGCGGACGGCCGCCAGCGCGGAGTAGATCTTCATCGACTCGAACCGCAGCAGCACCATGCCGTCCGTGAGCCGGACGAGGTCCGGGATCTTGAGGGCGTCGGCTATGTGGGGATGTGTCACGCGTAGCCTCCTTGGGCGAAAGAGCACTGGTGACCGAGCGAACGGAAGAAGGCGGACAGCTCGCCCTTCAGGGACGGCGCCGGCCGGCAGCTGAAGAGGTAACCCACCAGCGATCCGGTGTGGGCGACGAAGACGCCGTCCGCGCCGAACTCCTCGCGGTGGGCCAGCACGGTTTCGAAGGTGTCCTTGGGCAGCACCTCCTGGGAGAGCACACTGCTGAAGGTCGCGGCCCGGGCCACGGCCGCCGGGTCGCCCGAGGCGAAGCCCTTCAGGAGGTCGGTCAGACACCGCTCGTACTCCGTGGCACAGCGCCGGTAGTGCCGCCGCAGCACCGGCGTGACCGCGGCGGTGTCCACCGTGCCCGGCTCCATGACGAAGGCGGTGTGGAAACCGACGCCGGTGCCCAGCCGCCGTACGACCCGGTGCCGTCCGCTCAGATAGAGCGCGAACTCGTCGAGGAACACGCTGTCGGCCCGCTCTATCGCCGCCAGGACGCGAAGGACGGCCCCGGTGTCGTACGGCAGCGAGAAGATCCGGAACAGGCAGCGCACGGTCGCCACGATGTCCGCCGTCGAACTGGCCATGCCCACTCCGACGTGCAGGTCCGAGTGGGTGCTCCAGCGGCCCGGCGGCAGCGTCAGGCCGAAGTGCTCCAGGAAGAGCCGCGCGGCCGTCGCCGCCTTCGCGCCGAGGGGCGGTTCGCCGGGCGGTGCGTCGCCGGAGCCGGCGCCCGGCGCGAAGTACACCCAGGAGTGGCGGTCCACGGGGAACGAGACGATGGCGATGTCCGCGTCGCCGCCGGGACGCAGCGGGCCCTGGAACAGCTCGCCCAGCGTGCCCTGGCAGACGCCGGAGACCCAACGCGCCGGGTCGCCGCCGGGGGTGGTCAGCATCGCGCACCGTACAACGGCCGTGCCGGACCGGGCCGTCGGCCGCCCCGGAGACTTTCCCTACGGTATTCCTCGGTCACGAACACGCCCTCTCTCGCCGCACCCGGTCCGAGGATTTCGACCGGTGAGTGAGAGGGCGGCCGCGCCGGTACGCGCGTGGCTCCGCCTGCACCGCCGACCCAGCCCTCGAGGTCACCGTGGACAACGCGTACGTCCGTCCTCGCTCGCACGCGCGCAGTGGCAGGTATCCGGACTCATGGGCACGTCGGCCGGGCCTTCCGGCAACAGCTACCGGCCACCGTTTCCCGCACCCTTCGTCCGGGTCCGGTGCTGTATCGGTGGCTTTCGCTCCCACTCACCGCTGCGGGACAGTCCCGGACTTCCACCGGGTTCCTCTTACGACGCCCCACGGAGAGTGGCGCGAACCGACTGCGCACATCAGCGTAGAGGCGTTCCCGCCACCGCAACAGGGAGGCCCGGGTGGTTGTCCGGATTGGTGCCGCTGACAGGCGCGGGCGGTGTGCAGTACGGGGCCGCGGCCCGCGGGAGCCTGTCACCAGGGATCCTGCCGTGCAGCACACCGCCCGTGCCCCGGTTCGAACATGCCGGACGGGGCGGGCTCGTCACGGCCCTGCGACAGATCCACTCGCCAGGCCCGGTGGCCGGTTTGAGCCTCCGCGCCGTCGGCCGGAGGTGCCGCTGGGAGCCCTGGGGCCGATGTGGCCCGCCAACGGGCTCCTTCCCCTCACCGCCAGCCGGCTCGTCCGGCACCCAGGAGGAACGAGTACACACGAGCAGGAGCGCGGAGCCCTCGGACGTCCGGAAGTCGCTGAGCAGCAAGCGGCGGCTCGCCTTCGGACTGTGCGGCGGCGTGGCCGCCCTCGCGGTGACGGCGACAGCGGTGGCCGCCACCGGCGGGGCCGGCACGGAACGGCACACCTCGCCGCAGCCCGGGAAGGCCGCGCAGGCCCTGAAGGTGATGAGCCTGAACACATGGAGGCGAGCTGGAAGACCCAGACCGAGGCCATGGCGAAGTGGACCGGCTCCTCACCGGCCATCGTGGCGGGGGACATCAACAACGTTCGGCGGCGGCCCGGACCGGCCCTCCGACCACCTGACCGTCGTGACCACCTTCCGCCTCTGATCGGCCACCGGCGCCTCCCCGCCGCCCCGAACGGACGATGATGGAGGCTCACTCCCGCCGTGCGGGCCACTCCGCGCGGCGGGGCCGGGCTGTCAGTCAGGAGGCGTTGGCCATGCGGATCCCTGGACCCGAGCCCCGGCCGGACGGCGGGGTGGGGGCGGTCGCCGCGGCGGGCGGGCTGCACACCTATCAGCTGCGGCTGCACGCCGAGTACGGGCCCGTCGTACGGTTCCAGCTGCCGGGCGCCGAGACGGCCGTGTCGGTCGCCGACCCCGTACTGCTGGAAGCCACGGCCCACATCGACAAACGTCCGGAGCGGCTGTTCGAGTTCCTGGCTCCGCTGTGCGAGGCGGGGAACTTGCAGGTGCTGCCGGCCGAGGAGCACATCCCCTGGCGCCGCGTGCTGCTGTCGGTGCTGGCCGGACGCCCCTCCCACGAGCGGCACTTCGCACGGTTCACCGCACTCGCGGCCGGACTCGCGGACCACTGGGGCGAGCGGGCAGGCCACGGGCCCGTCGCCTTGCAGAAGGACCTCACCGCGCTGTCGCTGCGGATGATCTGCGCTTACGCGCTGGAAGGCGAGGCCGCGGACCCGGACGGCGTCGTCGCCGCCTTCGAGGAGGTGCTCACCGAGTACCTGGGACGGCTCTACCAGGTGCCGGTACCGGGCACGGAAGAGGAACGTGCCGAGCGGGCGGCCCGGGCCCTCGCCTACCTGCGCGCCACAGTGGACCGGGTCGTCGCGGCGCACCGCTCCGGAGGCCGCGCGGACCGCAGCGATCTCATCGGGGCGCTCGTCGAGGCCGGTGAGCGGCCCGCGCGCATCCGCGACACCGTCATGGTGACGCTGCTCGCCGCCCACCACACCACCGGGGTCGCGGTCTCCTGGACCCTGCACCTCCTGGGCCGCCACCCCGAGGCGGCCGAACGGGTCGCCGCCGAACTGGACCGCGTACTCGGTGACCGCGCGGTGCCCGAGTACGCCGACCTGCGGCACCTCACCTACCTGGACATGGTTCTGAAGGAAGCGATGCGGCTCTACCCGCCCGGCCCGTACGGCGCGCGGGAGACGACCGAGCCGCTCGTCCTGGGCGCCTACGAACTCCCGGCGGGGACCACGGTCTTCTACCCGTTCTGGGCCGTGCACATGAACCCCGACCACTGGCCCGAGCCCGAGAAGTTCGTCCCCGAACGGTTCACCCCGCAGGAGGTGGCCGGGCGGCCGAGGCTGGCCTACGTCCCGTTCGGCATCGGACCGCGCAGTTGCGAGGGCGCCGGTCTCGCCATGGTCGAGGCCGAACTGGTCCTGGCCGTCCTGCTCAAACGCTTCCGCTTCCGGCCCGAGCCCGGGCACCGGGTGACACCGGTCGAACGCTTCGTGCTGTGGGCGCGTGACGACATCCGGATGCTCCTGACACCGCGGGACACCGCGCCGCATGCCTGAACCCGATACCTGAATCCTGCGCGTGCTGCCGGGGCTGGTGTGCGGGGAAGCCGGGTATGCATCGGGCGGCAGTGCCGGTGCGAGCAGGGGAGTGGCCATGACGGAGTGGTTATTGGCGTTCGACGCGGGCTGTGGCACGTGCAGCGAGGTGGCCGGGGAGATCGGCGGCCTGGTGGACGACCGGCTGACGATGGTGGGGCTCGGGGACGCACCCGTACGCGCCCTGCGGCGCCAGGCGCTGGGCGACGACCCGCCGTTCGTCCCCACGCTGCTGGCCGTGGAGGGTGACCGGGTACGGGCGTGGACGGGCCCGGCGCTGTCGGTACGGCTGTGCCGCCTGCTGGGGCCGGTCGGCTCCCTGCGGGTGGTGCGGGCCCTGAACCGGACCGACGTGCTCGTGCACGGCGACCGGCGCAGGCTGCTCAAGGCCGTGCCGGGCCTGGCGCTGGGCGCGTTCCTCGTCTCCGGCGGTCTCGCCGCCCCGGCCATGGCCTCGCCCGGGCGCCGGATGACGGCTGCCGGCGCCGAGGAATGGGCCGCCGGGCTCGAACGGCTCCCCACCGGCTACCGCGAAGTGACCGCGCTGCCGATGCCGCAGCGCAGGGCCGTGTACGCCCGTATCCCGGACCGCGCGAAGGCCGGCCTGTGGCTGGAGCACGTACAGCGGTACCGGGCGGCACACCCCGAGCTGTCCGGGCCGCGGACGGCGATGCTGGAGAAGGTTGCCGCGGCGGTCCCGGCCCTCTTCGCCGGGACCGGCACCTGGTCGGCGGCGGACGCCGAACGGCTGCGGGAAGAGTCGGTGGCGGTCCTGGGCCCCGACGTGTCGTTCGCCGCGCTCGGGGTGCTCGGCCCGGCCGAGTCGTCCGCCCCCGCCGCCTCCGAGGGCTCCCGCCTGCTGATGAACTGCGACTGCCACAAGGGGGCCAGCGGTTGCAGCTCCTGCGGCAACTCCGTGCCCTGCACCCCGCAGGCATCGGGCTGCGGGTGGCTGTGGCAGCAGAACTGCGACGGAGTGTGCGGGGGCTGAGGAAGCGCCGTACGGGCAGCCGTCCGCGCCCGTGAGGTGGCCTCCGGAAGCGGGCGCGGACGCGCGAACGTAGGGTGGGCGCGACAGGCGGCTCCTGGCCGGCCTGCCCCGCGCGTGCAGGCGCCCCGCGTACCGGGAGGTCCGCCATGCCACAGTCCCGCGACGCCGGCGTACCGACGTTCGTCCTGGTCCACGGCGGCAACGGCTCGTCCGCAGACTGGGCGGGAGTCGTACGGGAGCTGGCCCTGCGTGGCCACCGGGCCCTCGCCGTGGACCTCCCCGGCCACGGCCCGGAGGCGTTCTTCCCGCAGTGCTACCAGGCCCCGCAGGATCTGGACGCGTTGCGCACCGTACCGTCCCCGCTGGGGGCGATCACCCTGGACGACTACACCGATCGTGTGGTGGACGTGGTGCGCCGCGTTCACCCGTACGGCCCGGTCGTGCTGGTCGGTACGAGCCAGGGCGGCGTCACCCTCAACCGGGTCGGCAACGCGGTGCCCGAGCTGCTGGCGCGCCTGGTCTACGTCTCGGCCTTCTGCTGCGTGACGCTCCCTCCGCCGTCGACTACGTCATGAAGACGCCGGAGGGACAGGAGAGCCTGTTGTCGGAGATGCCGGCCGTGGAGACGCCGGAGGAGCTGGGCGTCATGCGGGTCAACTGGCGCACCGCCGACCGGCGGGCCCAGGCGGCGGTACGCGCGGCGTACGCGGCGAGCTACCCGGAGGCCGCGTTCCTCGCCCTGCTGAACTCCTACGAGCCGGACGAGACCGCCGCCATCGGCCGGTCCGACGCCCGCTGCGACGCCGGGACATGGGGCAGCGTGCCGCGGACCTACGTACGTTTCAGCGCGGACCGCGCCATTCCGCCGGCCCTCCAGGACCGCATGATCGCCGAGGCCGACGCGCTCGCCCCGCACCACCCCTTCGACGTCGTCACCCTGGATGCGCCGCACGTCGGTCCACAGGATCCGGGCGAACTGGCGACGGTGCTCACGAACCTGCTCTGACGCGCACCGGCGCACCTGGTGGGCCCCCGGCGCGGCACGTCCGCAACGTCCTCAGAACGCACCACCGAGGCGCTCGATCAGCACCCGCGCCGTCTCGTCACCGCCCGCGGCGGCCCCGGCCGCTACCGCTCCGGCGGCGATCGGGGCCAGGTACCCCTTGAGCGCCGCCACCGCGCGCCGTACCGCGCCGCGGTCCGGACGGTCCCGGCCGGCCTCGTCTAGGATGGCCGCTTCGATGGCCGCGGCATCGTCCAGGACCTCTTCCGCGACGGCCAGGGAACGCAACTGGCGCAGAGTGTCGGCGACGGCTTCGATCAGGGCCTCGAATTCCGGGGCGACCTTCCGCCCGTCCGTACGGGCGGAGTTCTCCGAGCCGTCACCCCAGGCCAGTGACGACCCCACGACATTGCCGTACGTCACCGGTCCCTGCACCTTGCCCGTATTGCCGTTGCCAGTCTGGAATATCTTGTCGCCGAAGTGCGGGGATTCACTCATCGGGTCACCTTGCCCGTGTTCTGATTGCCGAACTGCTTGATGGTGTCACCGACATGGAAGTTCTCCACCTGGAATTGGAACTCCGCCTGCGGATTGTCGATCGCATCCGTGATCGCGTGCGATATCTGGGCCACCAGATTCTTGTCGGGACTCGTCAGTACGGCGTACGGCGCGCCCGCCGTCTCGATGTTGAGCCGGTGCAGCCCGCTCCGCGTCGCTGCCATGATCAGCCGTACGAGGACGGAGACGACCAGCACGGCCACGCCGGCGAGCACGGGCGGGGCGACGAGCTCGACGAGAGCGACGCGCCCGCCGCTGCTGAACAGCAGTACGGCCATGAACGCGGCGCACGCGGCGAAGCCCCAGGGCCCCACGCGCTTGAGGATCAGCCAAAGCCTGGGCTTCAGCTTGACCGTCGTCACACAGGCGATGTTGTGCAACGGGTACGCCGCGGCGCCGACCCACAGGACCCGTCGGCTGACCTGGACATTGATCACTTCGCGTTTGTAGAACACGTTTCCCCCGAGGTGGCGCGCTGCCTGAAAAGCCACGGCCGGACCAGCATTGCCGAAAGGCCGCCGGGTGAACAGTGGTTACGCGAGAACCGGCGATCGAATGCTGTGCGTGAACGTTTCCTCAGAGATTCGGTCCCGGGCTTCCAGTGATTCGAGGCAAGCAACCCCGCGCGCCGGAAAGCCCGCACGGCGAACACCGCCGACGGCACACCGCCGCGCCGGGGAACTGCACGAGGCCGACCGTCAACTGGACCGGACGGTGGCGATCGGCCGTGCGGCCTGCCTGCCCGACGAGGCGGTGGCGGACTGGGCCGTGCCCGCGCGGTTGGCGAACTTCTTGGCGGCCGGCGACGCCGTACGGGCACGGGAGCTGCTGCCCAGGGCCGTACAGGCTGCCTTCGCGCACCGGGACGTCGCGCAGGCGGCGCAGCAACTGGTCAAGTTGCTGCTGGCGGAGGGAGACACGACGGGCGCGGCCACCGCGCTCGGCACCAGCCGGGCCGTCCGGGGCGCCTTCGGCGAGGGCGACCCCGAGCTGCGCGAACTCGCCGCCGAACTCGTGCGGCGGCTCGGCCGCGCGGCGTACGGCCTGGGCGCCGCCACGCCGCGGCAGGAGGCGCTCGACCGCCTGCGGTCGGTGACCGACAGCGGCTGACAGCCCCTGACAGCCGCCCGGACGCGCTGTCAGCGGACGGCCAGAGCCCTGTCATCGCCGGGCGGCACCGTCTTCCCCGTACCGAGAAGCGGGCGGACAGCCGGGCCCCAGGAGGGGACCGCGGCGCCCGCGGAGAAGGAACCGACATGACGCACTCCGTGAACATCCGGCGCGAGCAGGTCCAGCAGGTGCTCGACCGGCTGGTGGCCGAGGTGGACGTGCCCGGCATCGTCGCCGAGGTCCGCGACGCGGACGGGACCTGGTTCGGATCGGCCGGCGTCGCGGACATCGAGTCCGGCCGTCCGCGCCAGGAGGGCGAGCACCTGCACGTCGGCAGCGCCGCCAAGGCGTTCACGGCCGCCACGGTGCTCCAGCTGGAGGTCGAGGGCCGGCTGAGCATCGAGGACACGGTCGAGAAGTGGCTTCCCGGCGCGCTGGATGTGAACGGCTACGACGGCAACAAGATCACCATCAGGCAGTTGCTCAGCAACACCGGCGGTCTGTTCATCACCGGGCTCGCGCCCGAACTGTCGGAGCGCTACGCCACCCGCTCCACGTTCGCCGAGCACCGCTTCGACTCCTGGGCCGTGGACGAACTGCTGGCGCTGACGGTGTCCCGGCCTCCCATCCACGAACCGGGCACCGCCTTCGCCTACTCCAACGGCGGCTTCTACCTCGCCGGCATGATCACCGAGAAGGTCACCGGCAACACCTACGCGGAAGAGGTCGCCCGCACCATCGCCGATCCCCGCGGCCTGACCCACACCTATGTGCGCCCCGCCGACGAGACCGGCTACCCGGAGCCGCACCCGCGGGCGTACTCCAGCCTGTTCCTGAAGGACGGCGTCGACCCCGCCGACGTCACCGCGGAGAACTGGGAGTCGATGTTCGAGGAACCCGGCCTGCCGCTCCTGGACACCACCGAGTACAACAGCTCCTGGGCCTGGTCGGCCGGCAACGTCATCTCCACGACCAGCGAGATGATCAAGGTGTGCGACGCCTTCGTCTCCGGCAGCCTGCTGCCGGAACCCCAGCACCGCGCGATGTGGTCCCTGGTCTCCACCGAGGGCGGCCACTGGATGCCGCACGCCGCGTACGGCCTGGGCGTGTTCGAACTGGACCCCGCGGTGACCGGCGGCCACACACTCCGCGGCCTGGGCGGCAGCATGCAGGGCTCCCACTTCGCCGTCGTCGGCACGCCCGACGGCGCACAGACGATCGCCCTGCACACCAACATCGAGTTCAAGACCTGGCAAGTCCTCTTCCGGACCCTGGAGGCCCAGTTCGGCCTGCCGGCCGTCGAAGGGGTGTGACAGCGCGGACCGGCCCGCCCCGGCCGACGGGGTGGGTCGACCCGCGCCACGCCGGAACCGCCTCAGACCACTTGTACGCCGATGAGGCAGGTGTCGTCGTCCGTGTCGGACTTGCTGTGGGTCAGCAGGCGGTCGAGCCGGTGCTCCAGAGAGGCCGCGGGGGCCTGCGCGGTGGCGAGCAGCTGGGCCAGCGACTCGTGGATGGCGGTGTCCCGCCGCTCGACCAGGCCGTCCGTGTACATCAGCAGGGTGTCGTCTGCCTCCAGCTGGAGCACCGTCTCCTCGTACGTGGCTTCCGGAAGCGCTCCCAGGAGCAGCCCGCGGACCAGCGGCAGCCTGCTCGCCTCGTGACCGCGGACCAGCACCGGCGGCAGATGCCCGGCCCGCGCCCAGCGCAGGGTGCGGGTCCCGGGGTCGTACACGCCGCAGACGGCCGTGGCGGACACCTGGTCGGTGAGGTGGTGGGCCACGATGTTCAGCCAGGACAGCAGTTGGCCCGGGCCGGCTCCGGTGACGGCGAGGCCGCGCAGGGCGTTGCGCAGCACCACCATGCCGGTGGCGGCCTCGATGCCGTGCCCCGCGATGTCACCGACGCACAGCAGGACGCGCCGGGAGGGCAGGACGACGGCGTCGTACCAGTCGCCGCCCACCAGGGACTCGGTCTCCGCGGGCCGGTAGCGTACGGCGATCTGCAGGCCGGGAGCGCGCATGGGGCCGCGGCTCGGCGGCATGATGGCCTGCTGGAGCTGGAGCGCGAGGCGGTTGCGCTCGGCGGACTGCTGCTCGGTGTGGGCGAGCTGGTCGCGGGTGGCGGCGAGCGCCACCTCGGTCCAGTGCTGGGAGGAGATGTCCTGGTAGGCGCCGCGGACGGACAGCAGCCTGCCGTCGGCGTCGAGGACCGGCTCGGCGATCACCCGGATGTGCCGGGTGACGCCGTCGGGCCGCCGCAGGCGGAAGGCGGCCGAGGCCGGGCGCCGGTGGTGCAGCACGGCGCGCTGGAAGCGGCCGATGGCGATGCTGTCGTCCGGGTGCGCGTGGGCGGCCAGGTCGTGCAGGGACACGGGGGTGTCGGTGGCCGGCCGGCCGTAGAGGGCGAAGAGCTGCCTGTTCCAGGTGATCTCACCGGTCAGCAGGTTCTCCTCGAAGCCGCCGATACGGCCGAGGCGCTGGGCGTGCTGGAGGAGGCTGGCGAGCCGGGCGGTCTCGTCCTCGATACGCCAGATGAGCAGCACGCTGTTCCCGTGCCGGCTGACGCTGATGTCGGCGACGGCGGCCAGCGGCACCTGGTCCACCAGCGCGGTCAGGGTCGTCCGCCGGGCGCGGAAGGGCTCTCCGGTGGCGTAGACGCGCTGGACCTTGTCGAAGAGTTCGCTCTCGTCGGCGGCCATCGGGTACGCCTCCAGCAGCAGCGCGCCGTTGACGAAACCGCGGGGGCGGCCCGCCGGGTCCATGAAGCGGTCGTTGACGTGGTGGATGCGGAAGTCGGTCAGGTGACCGTCGGTCCCGAGATGCGGGGTGAGGACGAGCGCCGGGTCGTGGAGGCCGTCCGCCAGGTCCACCAGCTCGGCCACGGCGGGGGAGTGCCGGGCGGCGGACGGGCCGTGCCCCTGAGGGGCCGGGGTGTCTTCGAGGGTGTGGGCGCACAGCTGGGCCAGCGCCTCGATCTGGCGCATGATCACGGGCGGCTGCGCGGGGAGCGGCTGCTGCCAGCAGATCTCCAGGACACCGTGGATACGGCCGCCGGTGCCGGCGGGCAGCGCCACCCGGCCGCCGTGCGGGTGGTGGGTGTGGCCGATCGACGGGATGCCTGCCTCGGCCAGGGAGACGTACCGGACGGTGTCCCGTTCGGTCAGCGCCTGGCGGGCGACGGTGACCACTCCGGGAGGTACGTAGCGCCAGCGCACCGCCTCGTCGGCGGGGAACCCCGCGTGGCCGGCCAGGGTCAGTGACATGTCCGAGCCCGCCGCCCAGATGGCGACGGCCGTCGCGCCCAGCGGAGCCAGCGCGTGCTGCAACAGAGAGTCGGCGACGGCCTGGGTGTCGTCGGCGGCCAGTGCGGCGCTCTCGGCCGTCCGCAGCCGCACCGCGACGGCCGGATCCGTCCCGTCCCGCCCGGTCCGGGTGCGCCGCAGGAAGGCGTCGGCGATGTCCGCCACGCGGTCGTGGGCCGCCTGGTTGATGATGTCCACGGCCAGCTCCAGCTGGGAGACACCGGCCTGCTCCGCGAGCTCGGCGAGCTGCCGGACCGCCTGGGCCGGCCCGCAGCGCAGCCGCTCGATCAGGACGCCCTTGGCGAGTTCGATCAGGGCACGCCCGTCGGCCGCCGCGTGCGCCGCCTGGACTTCGCTGCGCAGCCGCTCGACCGTGGCGGCCAGGCGGCCGACGGCGGATATCCGACCGGGCCGGGCGCCTGCCGGGGCGGGGTCGGCCGCCGGCGACGCCTGCGGGGGCAGGGCGTCGGCGGACACCGGCGGTACCTGGTCCCGGCCGGACCCGGACCCCGGCGAGACGTCGTCCCCGGACGGAGTGCCGACGTGCTCATAAGTGCTCATGATGCTGTCGATTCTTCGAAGCGAGAGGTGCGTTCCGTGAGCGGGTCGAGGAGGTGCCCGGCCGTCCGGACACCTCCCTCAGGAGGTCAGCCACCTGCGGACACAGGCGATCAGATCGTTGGTGTCCACCGGCTTGGTGACGTAGTCGGTGGCGCCGGAGGCGAGGCTCTTCTCCCGGTCCCCGGGCATGGCCTTGGCCGTGACGGCGATGATGGGCAGATGGGCGTGGGCCGGCATCTGCCGGATCCGCGCGGTCGCGGTGTAGCCGTCCATCTCGGGCATCATCACGTCCATCAGGATCAGGTCGATGTCCGGATGCTCGATCAGCATCTCGATCCCCTTGCGCCCGTCCTCCGCGTGGCGGACGGTCAGGCCGTGCAGTTCGAGGATGCTGCTGAGCGCGTACAGGTTGCGGGCGTCGTCGTCGACGACGAGGACCGTACGGCCGCTGAGGCTGTCGTCGACGGGCTGGGGAGCCTGCTGTACGGGTTCCTCCGGCCGCACCAGCGGCAGGACGTCACCGGGCTGCTCGGCCGACAGGTGCAGGGCGATGCGCTCCCGCAGCTCGTCGAGGCTTGAGAGCAGCTCCAGCGGCTGGGTGCTGGCGCGCGCCTGTAGGACGCGTTCCTGCTCCGCCTCCAGGCGCCTGCTGTTGTGCGCGAGGACGGCGACGGTCCGTACGGCCGCGTCTCCGTCCATCGCGTCGAGGAACCGCAGCGCCTCGCCGTCGGTCATGTCCAGGTCGAGCACCACGCAGTGGAAACGGCCCGGCGGCCAGCGCCCCGGCGGCTTCCTGGGCACCGACCGCGGAGACGACCTCGATGTTCTCCTGACGGTCGCCCAGATCCTGGCCGCCGGCGAACTCGGCGACCGCGCTGTCGGCCACATGGGAGAGCAGCCCGCGGGCCCGCTCCTCGATCACCAGCAGCCGGCGCGGCTGCGCGGGGGCCGCGACGGGGGTGCGCGCCTGGCTCTCGCGCGCCTCGTCCCGCGCGTCCGCCGCCGCCTCCAGGGCAGGGACCGCGCCGGTCTGCTCCTGGAAGTCGGCGCGCGCGACCGGCAGATAGAGGGTGAAGGCGCTGCCCTGCCCGGGCGTGCTCTCGGCGGTCACGGCACCGCCCAGGAGGTGCGCGATCTCCCGGCTGATGGACAGTCCGAGGCCGGTGCCCCCGTACTTGCGGCTGGTGGTGCCGTCCGCCTGCTGGAACGCCCCGAAGATCACGTCCAGCTGCTGCTCGGCGATGCCGATACCGGTGTCCTGGACCCGGAAGGCGACCACGGGGCCGCCGCGCAGGACGGTGTCGGGCAGCTCCCGGTCGGCGGCGGGCTCGATCCGCAGCTCGACGCTGCCCTGCTCGGTGAACTTGACCGCGTTGGACAGCAGGTTGCGCAGGACCTGACGCAGCCGCGCGTCGTCGGTCAGCAGGTCCACCGGCACCCCGGCCGCGGCGCTGATGCTGAAATCGAGGCTCTTCTGCGTGGTCAGCGGCCGGAACGTCGCCTCGACGTAGTCCAGGAGCTGCCGCAGTGCCACCCGCTCCGGGGTGATGTCCATCTTGCCCGCCTCGACCTTCGACAGGTCGAGGATGTCGTTGATGAGCTGGAGCAGGTCCGAGCCCGCCGAGTGGATGATGCCCGCGTACTCGACCTGCTTGGGCGTGAGGTTGCGCGTCGGGTTCTGCGCCAGCAACTGCGCCAGGATGAGCAGGCTGTTGAGCGGCGTCCGCAGCTCGTGGCTCATGTTGGCCAGGAACTCCGACTTGTACTTCGACGCCAGCGACAGCTGCCGCGCCCGGTCCTCCAGCTCCTGCCGCGCCTGCTCGATCTCCAGGTTCTTGGTCTCGATGTCGCGGTTCTGCGAGGCGAGCAGCTCCGCCTTCTCCTCCAGCTCGGCGTTGGAACGCTGAAGCTCCTCCTGCTGCCGGGTCAGCTCCCCGGAGCGGGCCTGCAGCTCCCCGGCCAGCCGCTGCGACTCGCCCAGCAGCTCGTCGGTACGGGCGTTGGCGACGATGGTGTTGACGTTGACGCCCACCATTTCCATGAGCTGTTCGAGGAAGTCCTGGTGCACCGGTGTGAAGAGGGTGAAGGACGCCAGCTCGATGACGCCGAGGATCTGGTCCTCGACGATGATCGGCAGCACGATCAGACTGCCCGGCGCCGTCTGTCCCAGGCCGCAGGAGATGCTGATGTAGTCGGCCGGCACGCCGTCGGCGACGATCGTCCGGCGGCTGCGGGCGGCCTGGCCGACCAGGGACTCGCCCAGCCCGAAGCGGTCGTGCCCCGCGCTGTCGGCGGGCCGGCCGTAGGCGCCGACGAGCCGGAGCACGGTGCCCTGCCCGTTCTCCTCGGCCAGGTAGAAGGCGCCGTACTGGGCCGAGACGAGCGGCGTCAGTTCGTCCATGACCAGCTCGGCGACGACCGCGAGGTCCCGGTGGCCCTGCATCAGCCCGGAGATGCGGGCCAGGTTGCTCTTGAGCCAGTCCTGTTCCTGGTTGGCGCGGGTGGTCTCGCGCAGGGACCGCACCATGGAGTTGATGTTGTCCTTCAGCTCGGCGACCTCGCCGGAGGCGTCCACCGTGATGGAGCGGGTCAGGTCGCCCTCGGCGACCGCGCTGGTCACCTCGGCGATGGCCCGTACCTGCCGGGTGAGGTTGCCGGCCAGCTCGTTGACGTTCTCCGTCAGGCGCTTCCAGGTGCCCGACACGCCCTCGACCTCGGCCTGGCCGCCGAGCCGCCCCTCGCTGCCGACCTCGCGTGCCACGCGGGTGACTTCGGAGGCGAAGGAGGACAGCTGGTCGACCATCGTGTTGATGGTCGTCTTCAGTTCCAGGATCTCGCCGCGGGCATCGACGTCGATCTTCTTGGACAGGTCACCGTTGGCCACGGCCGTGGTGACCTGGGCGATGTTGCGCACCTGGCCGGTCAGGTTGTTGGCCATCGAGTTGACGTTGTCGGTCAGGTCCTTCCACGTACCGGCGACGTTCGGTACGCGGGCCTGGCCGCCGAGCATCCCTTCGGTGCCGACCTCGCGGGCCACCCGCGTCACCTCGTCGGCGAAGGCGGACAGCGTGTCGACCATCGTGTTGATCACGCCGGCCAGCGCGGCGACCTCGCCCTTCGCCTCCACCATGATCTTCTGCGACAGGTCGCCCTTGGCGACCGCGGCGGCCACCTGGGCGATCGAACGCACCTGGCCGGTCAGGTTGGACGCCATCACGTTGACGTTGTCGGTCAGGTCCTTCCAGGTGCCCGACACGCCCCGTACGGTGGCCTGCCCGCCGAGATTGCCTTCGGTGCCGACCTCGCGGGCCACCCGCGTCACCTCGTCGGCGAAGGCCGACAGCTGGTCGACCATCGTGTTGATGGTGCTCTTCAGCTCCAGGATCTCGCCCCGGGCGTCCACCCGGATCTTCTGCGACAGGTCGCCCTGCGCCACGGCGGTGGTGACCTCGGCGATGGAGCGCACCTGCGCCGTGAGGTTGTCCGCCATCACGTTGACGGACTCGGTCAGGTCCTTCCACGTACCGGAGACGCCCTTGACGTCGGCCTGGCCGCCGAGCCGGCCTTCGGTGCCGACCTCGCGTGCGACGCGGGTGACTTCGTCGGCGAAGGCGGAGAGCTGGTCGACCATCGTGTTGATGGTGTTCTTCAGCTTCAGGATCTCGCCGCGGGCGTCCACGGTGATCTTCTGCGACAGGTCGCCCTGGGCCACCGAGGTCGCGACCGCCGCGATCGAACGCACCTGGGACGTGAGGTTTCCGGCCATGAAGTTGACCGAGTCGGTCAGGTCCCGCCAGGTGCCGCCCACCCCGGGCACCTGAGCCTGCCCGCCGAGCCGGCCTTCGGTGCCGACTTCCCGGGCGACGCGGGTGACTTCGTCGGCGAAGGCGGAGAGCTGGTCGACCATCGTGTTGATGGTCGTCTTCAGTTCCAGGATCTCGCCGCGGGCGTCCACGGTGATCTTCTGCGACAGGTCGCCCCGGGCGACCGCCGTGGTCACCTGAGCGATGTTGCGCACCTGGGACGTGAGGTTTCCGGCCATGAAGTTGACCGAGTCGGTCAGGTCCCGCCAGGTCCCGCCCACCCCGGGCACCTGAGCCTGCCCGCCGAGCCGCCCCTCGCTGCCGACCTCGCGGGCGACGCGGGTGACTTCGTCGGCGAAGGCGGAGAGCTGGTCGACCATCGTGTTGACGGTGTTCTTCAGCTCCAGGATCTCGCCCTGCGCGTCGACGTCGATCTTCTGCGACAGGTCGCCCCGGGCGACCGCGGTGGCCACCTGCGCGATGTCGCGTACCTGGGTGGTCAGGTTGCCGGCCATGACGTTCACCGAGTCGGTCAGATCGGCCCAGGTGCCGGAGACCCCCGGGACCTCGGCCTGGCCGCCGAGCCGGCCCTCGCTGCCGACCTCACGTGCCACCCGGGTCACTTCCGAGGTGAACTGGGACAGCTGGTCGACCATGCCGTTGAAGACGGTCGCGATCTCGCCGAGCAGCCCGTCGTCCTCCTCCGGAAGACGCGTCCCGAAGTTCCCGTCGCGTACGGCCGTCAGCCCCGCGAGCAACTGCCGCAGCTCCGGCTCGCCGACTCTTCCTCCCGTACGCCCCGGCCTCGTCCGCGACACCGGACGCGCGTTGCCGCTCGCCGTCTCTGCAGTCATGCCCCGACCTCGTTCCACTTACCGGACCCCAGGCGCAGGGCACGACGGAGCTGTGGACCCTGCCTCAAAGGCGCGCACACCTGTGCCTCACACCGACACCTCGTGACCTTGCCGCACGGCAAGTACCCGAAGAATAGCGCGCGGTGTCACATCGGAAGACATGACAAGCTCATTTTTGTCCCGGCCCGGTGCTGGACTCGTGCGCTGATTCTGTGCACCTGCCGCGGTGTTCGCGCCGGTGCGCAGGACGTGCCCGCCGAGCCCGCCGCGCCTGCCACCACACCCGCACGTCCTGCGCCTTCCTGAGTACGGTCAGGGCAATCACCAGGAAGACGGCGGAGAAAGACCGGCGCAACGGGACCTCATTCCGGTTCCCTGAGAACGAGATGTCACGGCTCAACGAGCCCACGGCGAACAGGTGACGGCCCGGCGTGATGATATTTCGGCGGCGCGGTAATCACGGAAAACCGCGCGAACGCCGCCGCGGCCGGTGATCCTGGCAGGCAATCCGAAAATATGTTGTGCCGCACAGTCGGTGTAGCCCGTTAGGGTTACCGCCGCTTGTGCTGCGGTGGCGTGCTGGTCAGGATGCGCTGACGTCGGCCGAAGAAGCCCAGCGGGGACCCGGCACGCGACGGGCCCTCTCGCTGTCCGGCCACGGGACCGTGCCGTCCTCGCATTTCCGCGCAGCGAGAGGCACATGTCAGTCAACTCCACCAAGGTCCCGTCCCCCGACCGGGACATCGCGGTCGTCGGGACGGCCTGCCGCCTGCCGGCGGCATCACCGACCTCGACGGTCTCTGGGCCGCCCTGTCGGCCGGCGCGGACCAGGTGACGGAGGTCCCGGAAACCCGCTTCGAGGTGGCACGGTTCGTCGACCCGGCCATGCCGCGGCCCGGAAAGAGCTACACCAAGGCCGGCGGCTTCCTGGCGGACGTCAGCGGTTTCGACGCCGCCTATTTCGGCATCTCCCCGAAAGAAGCGGCGCAGATGGACCCCCAGCACCGGCTGCTGCTGGAGCTGGCCGTCGAAGCCTGCGACGACGCCGGGGTGGCCCCCGCCGCGCTGGCGGGAACGGACACGGCCGTGTACGTGGGAGTGTCGGACCACTCCTACGGCGCGCTGCGGATGATGGTGCCGGAGCACGTCAACGCGTACACCATGTCCGGGGTCGCGTCGTCGATCGCCGCCAACCGGCTCTCGCACTTCCTCGACCTGCACGGCCCCAGCATGATCATCGATGCGGCCTGTTCGTCGTCGCTGGTGGCGCTGGCGGAGGCGTGCCGGGCCCTGCGGGACGGCACCAGCCGCACCGCCCTGGTCGGCGGCGTCAACCTGCTGCTCAGCCCACAGCACTTCGTGGGCTTCTCGCAGGCGTCGATGCTCTCGCCCAGCGGACGGTGCCGCTCCTTCTCGGCGGACGCCGACGGCTACGTACGGGCCGAAGGCGGGGACCGGGTGGACGCGGGCGTCGTCGACTGCGCCGCCAACAGCGACGGGCGCACACCCGGGCTGGCCCTGCCCCGCATGGAAGCGCAACGGGCCCTGCTGGCGGATGTCTACGCCCGCGCCGGGCTGACCGCGGACGACATCGCCTACCTGGAGGCGCACGGTACGGGCACGCCGGTGGGGGACCCCGTCGAGGCCGAGGCGATCGGACAGGCGCTGGGCGTCCACCGCACCACGGGCGCCCTGCCGATCGGTTCGGTGAAGACCAACATCGGCCACCTGGAACCGGCTTCGGGCATGGCCGGGCTGCTCAAGGCCCTGCTGGTGCTCCGGCACGGCGTCATCCCGGCGTCGCTGCACGCGGGCGCCCGCAGTCCGCACATCGACTTCGACCGGCTGCGGCTGCGCCTGGTGGACCGTGCCTGCCCGGTCGGTATCGGCGAACGGTCGGTGGTCGGTGTCAACTCCTTCGGGTTCGGCGGCGCCCACGCGCACGCGATCCTGGCACCAGGCCCCGCCGCCCGGGCCGTCACGAAGAGCGCCCCACCGACTGCGGGGCCGCTGCCCGTGGTGGTCTCGGCGCGTTCCGCGGCCGCCCTCGACGAAGCACTGCGGCGAACGGCGCGGCACCTGTCGGCCGCCGACGCGGAAACGTTCCACGACCTGGCGTGGACCATGAGCGAGCGGCGCGGCGGGCATCCCCGGCGGGCGGCGGTGCTGGCTGCTTCGCCGGGGGAGGCGGCGGCGTTGTCGGCTCGGTTGGCCGGGGCGTCCGAGCCTTCCGAGTCCTCTGAGTCCTCTGAATCTTCCGAGTCCTCCGAGTCTTCGGAGGCTGGGCGCCCCGTTGAGAAGACCGTCGCTTCGGACCCGCCGCCGGACCCGTTCCAGCCGACCCCGCCCCAGTCGCCTCCTCCCCAGCCGCCCCCGCACCCGGCCCCGCCACCGGCGCGCCGGGCCGAAGCGGTCCGCGACGGGCGTCCGGTCTTCGTCTTCTCCGGCAACGGGGCCCAATGGGCGGGCATGGGCGCCGACCTGCTGCGCGAGGACGCGACGTTCCGCCGCGCGTTCGCCGCCGCGGACGCCGCCCTGGCGGGCGAGCTGGGCTGGTCCGTACGCAGTGAACTGGAGCGGCCGGCCGGCCGGTGGCGGCTGGCACGGACCGAGATCGCCCAGCCGCTGATGTTCGCTCTCCAGGTCGCCTTGACGGCGATGCTGCGCCGCCAGGGCGTCGAACCGGCCGCCGTGCTCGGGCACAGCGTCGGCGAGATCGCGGCGGCGCAAACGGCGGGAGCCCTGACCCTGGCGGACGCGGCGCGCATCATCGCCGCTCGCGGCCGGGCCCAGGCCGCCACCGCGGGCGCGGGCCGGATGGCGGCGCTCACCCTGCCCCTCGGGTAGGTCCAGGAACTGCTGGAGCGCTACCCGCAGGTGGAGCTCGCCTGTGTGAACACCGCGCGCGACGTGACGGTGGCCGGTCCGGTCGCGGCCGTACGGGACCTGGTGGAGTACTGCACCGGCCAGGGCGTGGCCTGCGTCCTGCTCGACCTGGACTACGCGTTCCACAGCCGCGCGATGGATCCCGTCCGTGGCCGACTGCTCGCCGACCTGGCCGGGCTGCGGCCGCGGGACGGCACCGTCCCGATGGTCTCCGCGGTGACCGGGCGGCCGGTGACGGGCCGGGAACTGGACGCCGCCTACTGGTGGCGCAATGTGCGCGACACCGTCCAGTTCGCACCGGCGGTGACCGCCCGGCGGGACGAGGGCTTCGACGTCTTCGTCGACATCGGACCGCACCCGGTCGTCCGCCCGTACCTGAGGCGTACGGTGGCGGCTTCGCCCGCCCCGGTGGCCGTCGTGCCGACGCTCTTCCGCGCTGACGACGGCGACGGGGACAGCGGTGGCGACAACGACGGCGACGGCGTACGGCGGATGCGGGACGCGACGGCCCACCTGATCGCCGCGGGAGCCCGTATCGACTGGCGCGCGCACTTCCCGCAGCCGGGTCGGGTCGCCCGGCTGCCCGCCTATCCCTGGCAGCGCGAGCGGCACTGGAACGGCGAGCGCCACACCTGGTCCGGCGACATCGGCACGTACGACCACCCCTTGCTGGGCGTGCGCACGGCCCACTGCGAACCGACCTGGACCGGCCCGGTGCAGCCGCCCCTCGTCCCGTGGCTGGCGGACCACCGCGTCGCGGGCGCGGTCATCCTGCCCGCGTCCGGCTACGTGGAAATGGCGCCGGCGGCCGGGCGGCGGGTCCTCGACGCCGCCTGCGAGGCGGAGAACCTGGAGCTGACCAGGCCCGTCGTCGTCCCGTGGGACGATCCCGGCCAGGTGCGCCTGGAGCTGACCTGGTCCCCGCACCGACCAGCATGTTCACGCCAATCTGTCGGCGGTGGCGCGGACCTGGCCGGGCGACGGCGCCCGCGCGGGCATACGCGGAACAGCGGCCCGGCCGCGGACACCGACAGGGAAGGCGGCACCACGCTGATGACGCCGACACGGAAGGCGGCACGATGCCGATGACGCCGGACTCCCCAGCGGCAGTGATCTTCGACCTGGACGGCACCCTGGTCGACAGCGGGCGCGCGTACCTCGCGGCGGAGCAACAGGCCCTCGCCCACCTCGGGTCCCACCACTTCACCGCCGCCGACCACGCGGAGTTCGTCGGGGTGGGCATGCGGGAGATGTGGCAGCGCGTCGTGGCGACGCGCCCGGTGGCGGCCGGAGCCGACGAGCTGCTGGAACTGGGCAACCGGCTGTACCTCGCCGGGATACGGCGCTCGGTGCCGCTGCACCGGGGGACGGTGCACCTCGCCGAACTGCTGCACGAAGCCGGTGTGCCGCTGGCGGTGGCGTCGGGCTCCTCGCCCCAGGTGATCGGCGCGGCGCTGGTTTCCGGCCGTCTGGACCGGCTCTTCACCGTATGCGTCTCGGCCGAGGACGTCCCCAGGGAGAAGCCGGATCCGGCCGTTTTCCTGGAGGCCGCACGGCGGCTGTCGTTTCCAGCGGAAGCGTGCGTGGTCGTGGAAGACGCCGACACGGGGGTCCTCGCGGCGCTGCGGGCCGCGATGCGCTACGTCGCGGGCACCCGCGAGGCCGCCCGCGGGTGCCCGCGTGCCGTCCGTTCGGGGCGGGTGCTGATCGCTGAACACACGGATTTCGACGCGCACGACGTCGTACGCCGGATCGGTGCGGCAGGAAATGTGGCGCCGCCGCGCACCACAAAAGCACCGGGGTGAGAGATGCGAGAAGGCGCGGGTATACGTCCTCCATGTTTTCCGATGTGTCCTGGACGGCATTCTTTCCCTCCGCGTTGCTGCTGGCCGCGACGCCCGGAGCCAATCAGCTGTTGGCACTGCGCAACGGCGTCCGGCACGGGTTACGTCCGGCGCTCGGCGCCTCGCTCGGCCGGTTCACCGCGTTCACCCTGATGGTGATCGCCGTGGCCGCCGGGCTGGGCGCCGTCCTGACCAGGTCGGCGGTGGCTTTCAACGTCGTCAAGTGGTGCGGGGTGGCCTACCTGCTGTGGCTGGGGCTGCAAACCCTGCGTACGGCACTGCGCGCGAAGAACCACCCGGAACCCGAGCCGGGCGACGAAGAAACAAAAAGTCCCGAAGGGGAACAGGACGCGCCCCGTAAGAAGCCGGGATGGCGGCTGGCACGGCAGGAGTTCATCGTGGCGGTGACGAATCCCAAAGCGCTGATCCTGTTCGCCGTTTTCCTGCCGCAGTTCCTGTCCCACGACGCCCACCGGGTCACCGCGCCGCTGCTGGCCCTGGGCCTCGCCTATATCGCGGTGGAATTCTGCTGCGCCTGGGGATATGCCGCCCTCGGCGGCCGGCTGAAGAAGGCGGGGATCGGCAGCGGCACCCGGCGGCGCCTGGACGTGGTCACCGCCTTCGCGATGTGGGGCCTGGCGGGCTGGCTGGTGACGGAGAACCGGTGAGCGGCCCGCTCGCGCGGCCGCTCGAACGGCGGGGGTCAGCCGCGCGCCGCGGAACGGCGTGCGAGCGGCCGGATCGGTATGCCCTCGCGGCGGCAGTAGGACGCCGGGCGGCGGACGGCGCGCCGCAGCGCGTTCCAGTTGTTCAGCGTGCGGACCAGCCCGTCGTCCGGGGCGCTGTGCCAGAACCGGTTCTCGTCCTGGTCACCGAGGAGCGGGCAGAACAGCGAGACGGCGAGCGTGATGCGACGGTCGCGGGTGACGGGGGTGACGGCGTGGTAGACCCTGCTGCCCCGGGTGAACATCGTGTCGCCGACGTGCTGGAACGGCGCGATGTGCACATCGGGGTGCCGGGGTCCTTGGTCCGGGCCGCCCTGTTGATCGTGGCCACCGAGCTGCTGCAGTCCGCCTCCCGCGGCGACCGTCCAGCGCTGGTGGCCCCGCTGCGGGGCCTCGTCAGGAACGTCACCGGCCCCTGAGCCGCAGGCCCCCAGGGCCGGCAGCCCGGAGGCGCGGCCCCGTGCTCCCGGCTCGTCAGGGCCAGACAGTGGCGGTCTCGGGGCGAGGCCCAGCCAGTCCCAGTCGGACAGGCATCGGATGATCTTGGCCGCAGGCACGGTGACGTCAGGCGCCAGCATCAGGAGACGCACGTAGTCGATGTCCTCGACAACCGCAGCGACCCGTTCGCCCATGTGATCGCCGGCAACCAACAACAGGCCGTAGCACGTCTCCATACGGTTCGCCGTGGGCGGCTCTCTGCGCAAGTGGAGGTGAGCAGTTGACCACGTGGTTTTGCGCGGCCCCGTCAAGGCTTAGGAGCCGCTGGCGTCGGTGCTGGGTGAGCGGGTCGATGAGACCGGCCAGTGGTGTGGTCCGGGGCCAGGGCAGCAGTTCCTGGTGGCCGTTCCAGGCCAGATGTACTACTGCCCAAGGCCAGAAGCGCTCAGAGACAGTGAATAGGACGTCGTCGCATGCTTCGCACCGTGCCGCCGCGCGAACCCGGGCACCGTACAGCGGGTGGCCCGGCGGCAGTTCGCGGTGCAGCGCCCGCTCCAGGTCGTGCAGGCCGCCGTCGGGCACCCACCAAGGGGCGGGGAACTGGCCGGGCTCGTCCGGGGTGAGCAGCACCGTCACACGGTGGCGGGTGCCTCGCGGAGCCTCCTCCGCAGCCTGCCCCGTATGCCGGTAGATCGCAGCTCATGCACCAGCGTTCCTCGTATCACGAAACGTAGCCCTTGGCCGGACCTCGAAGTGCCCCCGCGCAGGCGGAGGTGAGCCGACCCGGAAGAGTGACACGCGCCGTCGCGGTGTGTGCTCTCCGCGCGCGGAGAGCACACGTGACTGCACGAAACAGGGTCTGCTCTGACATGCGCGGGGGCCACCACGGCATCGGTGAGGGCCTGCCGGTCCGGCTGGGACTACCCCCGCGTGCGCGGGGACCACCCACGCCCGGCCCCGGGGAGCTCCGGAGGCGGCGGGACCACCCCCGCGTGCGCGGGGACCACGGGACGTCATCCAATGCCACAGGCAAGATTCGGGGACCACCCCCGCGTGCGCGGGGACCACCTGCTCAAGTGCATCTTCCTGCGCGAGGACCTGGGACCACCCCCGCGTGCGCGGGGACCACTTCGCTCCACACGGGAAGATGCTCGGCGCCCCGGGACCATCCCCGCGTGCGCGGGGACCACCCTGTCATCTGGAGCCACAACTGGGGCGATCCGGGACCACCCCCGCGTGCGCGGGGACCACCGGGAAGGGCCTGTTGGTGCTGCCGTCTCCCAGGGACCACCCCCGCGTGCGCGGGGACCACGGCGATTGCCCCGGTGGGCAACTGCCGATACAGGGACCACCCCCGCGTGCGCGGGGACCACAGGGCACGACCAGTGGTTTACCCGGCGGGGTGCGGGGTTTTACTTACTTGCGAGAACTCCGGCATTTCCACCTGAAGGGTTCATTCGAGACGGTAGTACGGTGACCCGCTCACGCTACTCCTTGCAGGCGACAGCAGGCACGCGTCGTCGCCGGGGCAGCTCGCGGCCGAGCGTCCAGCCGGCCGCACGAGCCCTCCGCCCTGGGCCGCCAGACGCTGCGTCAGCTGCTCCGCCAGAACCCCGACGGCGCGTCATTCCCTGCCGCTGCGTGCTCTCCGCGCGGGCGAAGGTGCCCGGTGCTGCTTGCTGCGGCGGTTCGCCGGATCAGGAATCGCTGGTGCCGTCGTGAGGGGAGTGCTGGGTGAGCAGGTCGTTGAGGTGGACCAGGGGTGTAGTCCTGGGCCAGGGCGGCTGCTCTTGGCGGCCGCTCCAGGTCAGATGTACCACTGACCAGCGGAAGGGGCGGTCGATGACAGCGAACAGAACGTCGTCGCAGGCTTCGCACCGTGCCACCGCGCGAACCCGGAGACCGTACAGCGGATGGCCCGGCGGCAATTCACGGTGCAGTTCCCGCTCCAGGCCGTGCAGGCCGCCGTCGGGCACCCACCATGGGGCGGGGAGCAGGCCGGGATCGTCTGGGCTGGGCAGCACCGTCCCATGATGCAGGCGCCTCATGGACCCTCCCGCAGCCTGCTCCGTGTGCTGGGTAGATTGCACCTCATGCACCATCGTCCCTCACGTCACGAAACGGCAAAACCCCGCTAACGCCCCAGGTCGCGAAGGAATGCTCTCCGTGCAGGCGGAGGCGAGCCGACCGCACGGGTCGCACGGGTCGCGCGCTCTCCGCGCAGGCGGAGGTGAGCCGCTGCGTGACGCCTGCATGGCGCAGGTCTTCACCGCCGTCGACCACCTCGCCGCCGACCCGAGGCCCGAGGGAGCGTTCGGCAGCACCGACGTCCTGCGCATCCACGTGGGGGCTACCGGGTGCTGTACGAGATCAGCGACCGGCAGGTCCGCGTCAACGTGATCCATCTCGGTCGCTTGCGCTGATACCTCGAAGACAGCTGCGCAGTGAGCGGTTGGGGTAAGGGGCTGGGGGAGGGGAGCCGCTCCATGGGGGCAGTGATGTTGTGCGCGGCGTTCTGGGCGGGCGCGTCCGTGGCGGTGCTGCGGTGCGTCAAACAGTGGCGCAGCGGTCTCGACCAGGTCTGGTCGTCGAAGTGGAAGGCGCTGGCTGGGGCCTTGATCGTGGCGGCCTTCCCGGTGATGGCGACGGCCCGGTTGGTGTCGCCCGGTGCGCGGTTCCTCCTCGAGGATCTCGCCGGAGCGCTGGTTGTGGGCTCCGCTGGCTCCAGGTGGCGGGATGGGGGCGGCACGCCGCAGTGATGCCCAGGCGCGGGGGGTGCGAAGGGGGCTCGGGCTGGCCGTCGAGCGGAAGCTGTGGAGTCCGTGGGTTCTGGTGGGCTTGTGGAGCGCCGCTGGGATTCCCTTCACGGTCGCCGTGATGGTCATCGCCACCGGGTACATCGAGGCGCGTTCCGAGCCTGCTGCTGACGGTACCTGGGCAGAGGCGGACACGGTCGCCTGGCTGTCGGTCCTGACCATCGTCGCCTTCGTTGTCATCGGCGCGCTGCACGGCCTTGTCCAGCACCGGCGCCGTGCCCGGGAGCAGCGGCGCGTACGTCACGCCGACCAGCAGTACCTTTCCACCGGCCCCGGCTGATGGTTGCCACCTCTCACGGTGCGGGCGGGCGTCGTGTGCCGCCGCCGCTGCCGTTCAGCGGGATGAGCGTCTCCAGGCGGGCGCCCTTGGCCCAGGATCCCAGCAGGTCGCGGTGCAGGGCCACGATGTCCTGGCGCACCGCCAGGCCGAGGGCGTCCCTGGTGAAGGCGCGGCAGGTGGTGACGAACAGGGCGACGTCCGCGCCGTGCTCAAGGCGGGCGGTGCCGACGAACTTCTGCATGTCCTGCGAAGAGACGCTGCGGTGCGGCGCGTACTTCTTGCACTGGATCACGAGTTTGCGGCCGTCGGGGAGATAGCCGACGACGTCGGCGCCCAGGTCGCCGCTCTTGCCGCTGACAATGACCTTCGTGCAGCCGTCCCGGCGGCACAGACCGGCGATGTACTTCTCGAAGTCCTGCCAGGAGAGCGCGTCGACCTCCGTCATCGTCAGCTCCCGTGCCTTGGCTTCGTCCTGCTCCCGCCACTGCCGGTCCTGGCCGACCGCGCGCCGGTGCGCGCGCAGGAGAAACCAGCCGGCCCCGCCCGCAACGGAGACGGCGAGCACCGTCACCAGGACGGGCCACACTGCCGCCCAGTTCCCGGCCATCCACACCACGGCGATGACCGCCGCCGCAGTCCCTCCGCCCTGCAGCTGCCTGCGCGTGCGCTTCCTCATACGCCGGCGCCGTCGTCGTGCTGCCATCACTCCCCCACTCGCCATGCTCGTGACCGCAGTGTGAGAGCCGTGCCCGGCCCCGGCAAGAGGGCCTGGGCCCCGGGGCCGTCGTGGTCATCGCGTCTCGGAACCGCCGCGCCGAGTTGCGTCCAGCCAAGTTCAGGAAGCCGCCATACGAACACCTGCCGCCAAGCCAGACCACACAGTGCAGTTATCCGACTACGTGCTTCGGGTGGGGGCTTTCTTGCCGCGCAGGGACGACATCGTGACGATCGTGATCGACACGAAGAACGAGATGAAGAGGTCGATCGACGGCCTGGGCACCAGGGTCAACGACCTGGAGCGGGACCTTCGGGCCGCCTTCGCCACCGAGATCGCAGGGCTGCGTGAGACCACCCTCGCCGACGTGAAAGCGTCGCAGCACGAGACCCGGACCAGCTCCCACAACGCGGGCAGGCGGGCCAGTGAAGCCGCTGCTGCGGTGGCCGAGCTGCGCCGGGACGTCGACCGGCTGCACCACGGGCTCGAAGGTCTGCGTGAGGACGTCGTCACGATCCTGGAGACTCTGCAGGCCATGGCACCGGCACAGGTGCCGGCGGCCGCCGCTTCGGCAGAAGACCCGTGCCCGGGGCAGACCGGTACCAGCACCGGGCACGAGCCGGAGTCTGTTGTCCTGTCCGAGCAGCAGCAGGCACCGGCCCATGAGCCGGCACCGCAGACGGAACCTGCTGCCGCGAAGCTTTCTGCGGACACCTCATCTGGAGGCGACGAGCCGGGAGTCTCCACGGGCTCCGACGCCCCCTCGGCCGACGAGGACAAAGCCGATCAGCTCCCACCTGAAGCTGAGCAGTCCGCGCCCGAAGCCGATGGCCGCGAAGAAGGAGACTACGACGTTGCCCACGCGGCACTGGAGGCCAGCGAGCAGGGTGCCAGCGATTCGGTGAAGGAGCCGAGTCCGCTCACCCGGGCGGGCAGGGTCTGGGCGATCATGCGGGCCGGCAGGGTCGCGTCGGCCACCCTGGTCTGCCACCGGGACACCTGGGAATTCGTGGCGGCACAGGTGGGCAGCCACCCGCACTTTCGCACCCCCACCCTCGAAGAACGCGCGAACGGCCTGGTGGCCGCGGTTCTCTCCGGCCGGTCGCTGGTCGCCATGCTCCTGGCTCTCTACCGCGTGGCGAAGGTATCCGTGCACAGGCCGGACGGCGAGGTCAGCGAGGAACTGGCCGCCTACGCCGACTGGGCCATGGCCGCCCAGGTCTACTACGCGACCGCCCGGGTCCTCAGCAGCGCCTACCACGATGAAGGGGATCCCGTCGTGATCACGATCGACAGCCGGTTGTCCGGGCAAACACGCGTGAAGGGGTAAGACGGAAAGGCTGCCGGCCCCGGGCATCGGTGAACCGGCCGGCCCGGCTCCTGGCCCTGTACACCGCCGCCCACACCCGCCCCGACGTCTCGGGCACGCCGTACGCCCCAGCTGTGACGCCCGCCGCCCTGCCGATCACGCCATCCGCGCTCTGCCCCTTCCGGGCAGCGCGCGCGGCTGCCGTACTCTGCCCGTGTGGACGGTACGGGTGAGTTGAGGAGTCTTCCCGACTGGCGGGTGCTCGTCGTCGGGGATGGGGAAGACCGGTGTCGGGCGGGCACTGGCGCGACGGTACGACGTCCCCGTCGTGGAGGTCGACGACATCGTGGAGGCCCTCCTTGCGGTGACACTGCCCGAGCACCTGCCCGAGGTCCACTACAGCGCCATCGCGCACGCGTCAGCGTGCTGTACGGCCGGTGGCTCGCCGCGCAGGCACGCGAAGCTCTGCAGACGTCGAGCAGTTCATGGCTTCGGGCAGCGCGGGCCCCTGCCGAGAGTCTGGCAGGGGCCCGCGCTGCAGAGAGCCGGGCCAAGGGACCTGGACCTGGATGCAGCATCCAGGTCGGTACGGCTTACCGTCTGCTGATGGCTTGACGGCCCGGCGTCACTTCAGGTGCCGGGCGAGAAATCGCCCCGCTTCATCCCCTGCGAACTGCGGGACGCCGGTGTGCCCGCCCATGTTGGCGTGCAGGGTCTTCTCCTCGGAGCCGAAGGCGTCGAACAGGTCCAGGGCCGCCTGCCGGTCGTTCCCCTCGTCGTCCCACTGCAGCAGGACGTGCAGCGGAATGGTGACCTGGCGGGCCTCCGCGAACATGGCCCGGGGGACGAAGCTCCCGGCGAACAGAACGGCGGCCGAGATGCGCGGCTCGACCACCGCCAGCCGGGTGCCGATGGAGATCACTCCCCCGAGTACCCGACCGGGCCGCCGATCTCGGGCAGCGCGAGCAGGGCGTCCAGGGCGGCCTGCCATTCCGGGACCGACTTGTCGACCAGGGGGAGGATGAGAGCGCCGATGATCTCGTCGGTGACCGGCCCGCCGGCCTCCATCGCCCGGCGCAGGCCGGCGAGGGCCTGCTCGGCGGCGGGCCACCGGGGCCGGTCGCCGCTTCCGGGGAGTTCGATGGTGGCCGTGGCGAAGCCGGCCGCCGCGGCATGACGGGCCCGGGCCACCAGTCGGGGATACGCCTTGCGCAGCCCGAGAGGAGGAGGACTGAGCAGGATCAGCGGCGCCGGTGCGGACGCGGATGCGGCCGTCCACAGGATGCCGGGGATCTCACCGAGGGTGAATTCGCGCTCGAGGACACTGCCGTCGAGACGTTGTTCAGAAGTGAATTGCATGGTCGTGCCTTTCGGGAGGGCTCAGAGCGGCGCTCCCGGACGACCTATCGCCCGACCGTGACCCCGGAGGGAAGCACCCATGTCGTTACTGCGTTCACGGGTACCACCTCCTCGTTCTCTCGCACGGCCTCCGGAAAAGTAGCAGTGACCGCCGTGGTTCCGCCAACAGGTTTTCGCGGAGGCTCCGTGGCCGGACACCACGGCATCGGAGTCACGCCTGCCACTGGTCGTGACCATGGCGAAGGCTGCTGACCGGCATCTTCGGCGCGCCGGCCGCCACCACCCGGGTCGCCGGCGCCTCCCGCATCAGCGCCGTCCTGGTCCGCCGGCCCTGATGAAATGGCAGAGAGCCGCCGCCGGCGACTGGGTCACCTACGCAGCCGACGTCAGTCGACGGCTGGCAGATCAGAACTGAAGACAGAGGGAACGACTCATGGGCGTGTACGTCTCAATCAGAGGATGGCTGGAGTGCGACGAGACACAACTCGCCGCCATCCGCGAAGTCATCACGTCTCATGAAGACCACCACTACTCCAACGGTTGGGGCTCACCGCGCCAGCACACCAACTGGACCCACTACATCTTCTACGGAGCTGACATCCACGAGTCGGCCCTGGACTGGTTCATCGATCAGGTCAAGGAGATCGCTCGGATCCCCGCTTCCGACGACGACGGAGACCTCGTCCAAGGACTGTTCCTCGTCAGCCACGAAGGCGACGGAACGAGCGAATGGCAGGTCCGTGAAGGCCAGCTCTTCACGTCACCAGCCGACACCAGACACCGATACCTCGACGGGTAAGCCCACCCATTCCGAGAGTTCCGATACCCGACCCCACCATTAGCGACCGCGCAGGCCGATCCGGAGGCGGTGAACCTGGCCGCCAGCTCGCGGGCGGCGCAACGACTGGTGATGGACAAGGGGAGTCTGAGGTGAAGTGGAATTTGAGGATGGTGGCTGCCCAGCGGGACCTGTGGCGACCGACCGAGGTGCTGGCCGCGTTCCAGCAGGTCGGGTTCTGTCCCTCGCTGAGCAAGGTCGCCGCGCTGTGGGGCGGCAAGCCGGTCACGGTCCGCCTGGAGGACCTGGACATGATCTGCGCGGCGTCGCAGTGCACGGTCGCCGACCTGCTCCAGGCCGAACCGCTCGCCGGCGCGCAGGGGATGCCGGAGTCGACCGAACGGGCAGTCGGCGCCACGGAGGCGGGCTCGGGGCCGGTGCGGCCCGTGCCGCGTACCCGCGGGGCCGGCGGTCCGCGCTCGCTGCCGCCGAGCTGATGACAGGAGCGGGTGATGACAGTGTCGGGCGAGAGCGCACGCAGCTGCGAGCTGTGTCTGGTGTGGGCGGTGATGCGCTGGAGCCGCATCTGCGCGGCCCGCAAGGCGTGGAAGAGAAGTTGCCGTGAGCGGGGTGTGTGCCCGAGGTGCCGCCACGAGGCAATTCCGTGCCCGCCGGCGGCATGGCGTCGGATAGGCCTCTCCTTACCCGACGCGATAGAGCGGCAGGTCGGTGACGTGAACCGGCCCCTTCCTGCGGATATGAGCCGGCGCTTTCGAGGGCGGTGTCCTCCCAGAAAGATCGTGCAGGGCCCGCGTGGGCTGCAAGGGGCGGCCTTGTGCGACCTTCCTCCACCCGAGGCTGGCAGCGGTGGTGATCAACAAGTGCTCGGTCATCATCATGCCGATCGCCGCACCGAGCCCGAGCGGTTCACGGCCGTCACGGCGTACGACGGTGTCGGCGCGCCGCGGCGCGGTTGCCCGTCCGGGCACCCGGCAGGGGCGGGCCGCCCACCTCGACCAGTTTCCGGTGTCCTTCCCCAGAGTCACTACTGCTACCAAGGGGAACGCCTGTGGCCCGTACGGGTCGGGGAAGGGAAGCTCGTGAACTTCTCTGAGCGTCGCTCAGTGACCGCCAGGGTTGCGGGCCGCATGGGCCGGTGGTCAGAGGCGCCAGGTGCGGAGGCGATCGGCCGCATCGTAGCCGTCGGCACGGCCGGCCTCGATGTCCCGGGCGAGGTCGATCAGCGCGCCGTACGGCGGGTCGATGCCCTCGCCCGCGGCGTCCATGTAGGCCACGGCGACGGCGGCACCGTACAGGGCGTTGCGGGCCGGCAGGGGGCGCAGCCGGATGATGGCATGCATGAGGGTGGCCGCGCGCCAGGCATTGTCGGCTACGGCGCCGATCTGCGGCGTGTTGACGCGGTGGCGGGCGACCGCGGCCACCAGGCCGGAGAAGTCGTGGACCGAGGGGTGCTTGGGCAGCACCTCCGCCTGCCGCTCCAGCAGCCAGCGGATGTCGATGTGCAACCCCACCTCAGGCCGCCCGCCCCGGAATGCCGGTGGTGTCCGGACGACCGGGAGCGTCGCCGGGGAACGCGGCGTCGAAGGCGTCGGCGGCCCGGGCGACGAAATGCCGGAAGGCTTCCGCGGCGCCTTCCAGGCGCGGGTCACGGACCGAGTGGCTTGCGGCCTCGGCGATCAGCGCGGTCACCGTGGTGTCCTTGGCCTCGGCCCGCTCCCGCAACTGGGCATGGAGTTCTTCAGGGACCTGGACGGTCACTGGCTTCGACATGCTCCGACCGTACAGCAGGGTGTACAGCACAGGTGTGGATCCGGCCGCCCCGGCCCCGTACTGGTGCCGCTCCACCGGGTGTCACCGTCGCGGAACCCGTCCCGACGCGGGACGGCCCGGACGCCGACCCGGCCGACTCGGCCCGGGGCCACCGTGCCTTGCCTGCCCCACATCGCCGGCCTTGGTATCTCCGCCTGTGCCAGACAAAATGTGCCAGACAAAAAGGGGTCCAACCGGAGCCACGGCAGTTCGTATCCCTCGATGAGCCGCGTACAGACTCGATGAGCCGCGTACTGAACCGCGTCTCAGCCCGCGTGCGGCTGCCTGGCGGCGGTCGAGAGACGGCCGGCGGCGAGCTGCCACTCCCGGTGCAGGGTGCCCAGGGGAATGCGCTTCTGGAAGAGCGGGGTGCCGAAGACCGTCAGCTGGGTCTGGAGCGAGCCCGACAGGTCCAGCCCTCCGAAGACCTTCCAGTCGGCCGTCGCGGAGCCCTTCCCGTCGGACGAACCGGTGATGACGGCGCTGCCTTCGCCGCGCAGGTACGGAGCGAGGTCGGCGCTCACACCGGCCATGCCGTACAGGCCGACGCTTGCTTCGGCTCCGAGTGCGGCCTTGACCTGGCCCGATGCCGTCACGGTGGCCTGCACCGGGGTGGAGGTCAGACTGGATTCGTTGACCGGCTTCCAGCCCTTGGCCCATGTGTAGCTGCCGCCGACCCGGAAGCCGCCCTTGAGGTCCTGCCTGACGTCGACACTGACCCTGCCGTCGGCCTCCACCGCGAGGTAGCAGGTGAGGTCGAGGTTGACGACGACGGGTACCGGGCCGACCTGGATGACGGGATCCGCGTGCAGCTTGGCGAACGGCAGCCGCAGCGGCTTGTCCTTCCCGGTCGACGCGGCGGCCTGGCCCTTGAACTGCCACTGGGAGGACCAGTCACCGGACAGCCCGACGTGCGCGCCCTCGGGAGCCGTACCGGTGCCGGCGACGTCGGAGTCCGCGTGCGTGCGGTGGCCGTTGTAGCCGAACTCCACCTGCGGGGAGAGCTGGACGAAGCCGGAGACCGAGGCGGCGGCACCGGCTGGAGCCCCTTCGGCGGTGGCCACCGACGCGCCGACGTCCAGGCGCAGACTGCCCAGGGGCAACGTGGCGCCGTGCGGACCGAACCGGTGCCCACCGTTTTTCGCCCAGGACACCTTCACGCCCTTGACCAGAGGTTTGACCGAAATGCCTGCCGGATCGACGGGCACCTTCCCGTCTGCCTCGCCTTTTCCCAGCAGCGCGTCGAGCGTGGCCGGGGCGGTGTTGACCTCCGTGCCCTCGCGCGTCGTGCTCAGCACCTTGGTGACCTTGGCCAGCACGCCGCTGGGAGCGCCGGGAGCAGGCGCGCCGGCGATGACGTCACCAACGGCCACCGCCGAGTTCTTCCCGGGAGCTTCGGACTTGGCGGTCTGCCCGGGCCCCTCGGAACCGGAGGAGGGGGCAGGGGAGGAAGGCGTCGGGGAGGAGGGGGCGGGAGAGGATGGAGAGGGGGCGGCCGGGGGCTTCTTCGGGGAATCCGCCAGTCCGGCGATGACCGCGCGCCCGCTGCGCCGGTCGTACGAGGCGATCCGGAGCGAGGACTTGTGCGCCGCGCGCCCGTCGCGGGACGGGCGCGCCACGGCGGTGGCCCCGGCCGAAGCGGACGGCGCCGGAGCCGGGGTGACCGGCAGTCGCCGCCGGTCGCCGGCGCTGCTGCCGTTGGTCCGGTCGGGTGCGGCGTCCAGCTCGACGGCCGGGGTGGCGGCTGTTCCGCTGCTGCTGCCGGGACCGGCGGCGTCGGCGGGACCGGCAGCACTGTCGGCGCTGCCGGCGCCGGCCGACGAACAGCCCGCTGCCAGCAGGGAGATGGTGGTCATCGCAGGTATGAGTGCCTGCTTGGTGAGCTTGCGCAAGGTGGGCCCTGGGGGACGTGAGGTGGGGAGGCGCGCTACGACGGAGTTGACTTCGTGAGCGGCGCCTCACGCCAACGGGACGGTCGCGATGATTCGCGGAAACGGATCTGCGTGATCATGCCATGACTTACGCACCCGGGGAAACGCCACCGATGATGTCGGACGGTTGGACCGGACCAATGAAATTGTTACTCGATAAACAATTGCCGCCGCGTCATGGCTCGGCTTGTCCGATCCGGTGTCGGGTCGGTATCTTCGCAACCGGCCGCAGGTGAGAGTTGGTTGGCGGGGCGCCCGGCAGGGCTGCGTGCCGTACCGCCGCCCCCTGCTGCTACAAACGGCGCCCCAGCCTCATTACACAAGGCGCTCTTCGAAAGTGCGGCAATTGACCTCGGTGAGCTTCTACGAGGAGATGCCGGAATTTCGTGGACGTTTCAGTTCCGCTCTTCCGGCAGGAACTGTTGCGCGCCTTGTGGTTGTGCCCGCGTTCGTCGTTCGCGAATTGCGGGGGCATTCCGAGAAGTGTTCTGTGGCAGGGGCCCGGTACGTCATCCGCGATCGGTCCGGAGCTTGACGTCCGTGACATGTCATCGCCCGCCCGCTCGCGGAACTGGCTGCCCGGGGGAGTAGCGGCCGGCCATCAAGGGGACGCCGAGCAGCGGTTCCAGGCGCCTGAGCAAGTGCTCGGAGGTGCGCTCCAGGGCCGCCTGGTCGGCTTCCTGGACGATGAACCGGGCAAGGGCCTGGCCCCGGGCCACCTCGCTGCCGGGGCCGGTGTGGTTCTCGCCGAAGCCGATGATCTCTTTGACGGAGGGGTGCTGGACCAGGGGTGCGAGGGTGGCGTCGGGGCTGAGCCGGCCGGCCTCGCGGGGTATGACGACGCGGACCGCCGTGCAGTCGACCCGTGGGGGCGGCGCGGGGAAGTCGTCGGACCCGGCAAGGATGGCCAGCAGGGCGGCGTAGACCTCCTGCCCGGTGGCGAGGTGGTACGCGGTGGGCAGACCGCCACCCATGACGCGGGGGTTGAACTCGACGAGGACAGGGTCCCGTTCGGTGACCATGATCTCAAGGTGGAAGCGCCGGAGGCGGTGAGTGGCCCGACTTCATGGGCAACCTCCAGCGCATGGCGGTCCGCCGCGACCAGTACCGCAGCCCCGAACTGGGTGCTTGGTGGGATGTGCCGAGCCCGTCGCTGGTGAGGCCCGAGGTGCTGCGCGAGACCGCCGGGCACCCGGCGCACGAGCCGTACGGGGCGCTGTTCCGCTGAAAGTGCCGTGACGTGCAGCAGTACGACTACTGGCACGAAGACCGGTCGGCCGCGGGTAACGGCATCGAGGCCCGGGTTCCCTTCCTGGACCACCGCCTCATCGAGCTGGTGGCCGCGGTCCCCGAGGCACTGCGCCCCCGTCTGATCTGGGACGTCCCGGCCGCCGTGGCGCACGCGGCCCCGGAAATACCCGAGGGTTCCCGGGTGGTGGCGCTCTCGCCGGACTTCGGGGACCGTTATACGCATACCGTCTACAACGATGACTGGGTAACCCGCAAGTTCGGCCCGGAAACTGTTTCCATCGGCGAACTCGCCGACCAGACAGGGAGATGAGCTAGATGTTTTCTTTTCATGTGGTGACCGGCTCGGAGGCCCGTCGCATCATTTCCCGTTCCAGGGTGGACATCATCCGGCAGGTACGGCACACCTATCTGCTGCACTATGAGGGACGGACAGTCAATCCCAACAGTTACTTCCTGCGGTTCCCCGAGAAGCCGAACTCCCGCATCATCGCCCTTCCCGCGTACGTGGGGGGCGAGCAGGGTGTGGCGGGTATCAAGTGGATCGCCAGCTTCCCGGACAACGTCTCCCGCAATGTGCCGCGCGCCTCTGCCGCGTTGCTGTTGAACGACTACGAGACCGGCTATCCCTTCGCCTGCCTCGAAGCGTCGCAGATCAGCGCCGCACGGACGGCTGCCTCGGCGGTCCTCGGTGCCGAGGCGCTGCAGGGCGGAACCACGGCCAGGAAGATCGCCGTCGTCGGCGCGGGCATCATCGCCCGCAACATCGTCGAGTTCTTCCAGGCTGCCGGGTGGGACACCGGCCAGTTCGCCGTCCACGACACGGTCCTCGACTACGCGGCCAAGCTGGCCGGCTACATCGGGGAACTCGGCATGACCGCTTCCGTGGAGACGGAGCTGGCCAAGGCGGTCGACGGCGCGGACGTCGTGGTCTTCGCCACCACGGCCGCGGAGCCCTATGTCGTCGAGGAGGCCGCCTTCGCGCCGGGGCAGAACGTCCTCAACGTATCGCTGCGCGACATCGGTCCGGACGTCATAGCGAGTTCCCACAACATACTGGACGATATCGACCACTGCCTCACCGCGAACACCTCACCGCATCTTGCGCAGCAGAAGTTCGGACATCACGATTTCGTCGACGGCACGCTCGCCGGTGTGCTGACCGGCGAGGTACGGCTCGGGCGCGACAAGCCCCGGATCTTCTCGCCGTTCGGCCTCGGGGTCCTCGACCTCGCGGTGGGCATGCATGTGTACACCTCGGCGAAGGACGGCTGCACGGCAGTGGAGATTCCGGATTTCTTCGGCGAGACCGAACGCTGGTCCCGGTAGCCGGATGAGTACCCTAGACCGTCGACGTACCGCCAGGAGGCAACACGAATGCGCGAGTTCGGCCGGTCGCGCCGCAGGCCCCCGGGTACGGAAGCGGGCATACGATGACGGCGCAGCGGGAGGACGCCGAGCCGGCGGACGTGACGGCTCCGCCCGCGCCCGCCGGCACCGCCGCCGCCAGCCGCGGCAACGCTTCCGTCTTCTGGCGCTACTGGACAGCGTCCACGGTCAGTCAGGTCGGTGACGCGGTCACCACGGTCGCCCTGCCGCTGCTGGCCGTCAGTGTGCTGCACGCCTCGGCGTTCGAGGTGAGCCTGCTGCCGGCCGCCCAGTACGCCGCCTGGATCGCGATCGGCCTGCCCGCCGGCGTCATCGTGCAGCGCCTCCGCTGCGCGGCACCCAGTTGGTGATGGACCTCGTCAGGGCAGCCGCCATCGTCTCGGTGCCGGTGGCCTACGCGCTGGGCGTGCTGCATCTGGCCCAACTCGTGGTCGTCGCGCTGATCGTCGGCCTGGCGACCGTGGTGTTCGACGTCGGCAACTCGACGTTCCTGCCCGCGATCGTCAGCAAGGGCGAGCTGACGGTACGCAACAGCCTCACCTCCGCCTCCACTTCGGCGACTCAGCTCGGCGGGCCGTCCATCGGCGGCGTGCTCGTACAGTTTTGCGGCTCGGCGCTCAGCCTTCTCCTCGACGCCGTCAGCTACGTCGTCTCCGCGCTCCTCCTGTGGAGCCTGCCCAGACCCGCCTGCACGACCGCGCCGGTGAAGCGCGAGTCGACGCTGGAACTCATCAAGGAGGGCTGGCATTTCATCGCCCACCATGCGGTGATCCGCCCCTGCGTGGCAGCCGCGACCCTGGTCAACTTCATCCTGGGCGGCCTGATGGCACTCACGCCCATCTTCCTCGTACGAACGCTGCACGCCCCCGCGAGCCTCGTCGGCCTCCTGATCGCCACCGAAGGCCTGGGCAGCCTGTTCGGAGCGGCCCTCACCACGCGCATGGCGAACCGGCTGGGCAGCGCCCGGACTCTTCTGTACGTCACGGCCGCCGGGCCCGTGTTCGTTCTGTTCCTGCCGCTCGCACAAGGTGGTTGGGGCCTGCTGCTCTTCGCCGCGGGCAACCTGGGCTTCGGGGCCGCGGCAGTGGTCATGAGCATCCTCACCCGTACACACCGACAGACAGTGACCAGCATGGAACTGCTGCCCCGCGTCATGGCCACCGTACGCTTCGTCTCCTGGGGAGCCATCCCCGTCGGCGCCCTGACGGCCGGAGCCATGGCCACCGCACTGGGCAACCGAGGCGCCATGTGGACGATGTTCGCCTTCGCCTTCCTGGCCCCGCTGGCCCTGTGGAGCAGCCGCGTCCGGAAGATGCGGGATCTGATCTGAGGGCGGGCGGAGGAGCCGATGCCCCCAGATTCTCCTCAGGAGCGCACTAGCTATGAGGGGCAGGGGTACGGGTGGCCAGTCCTCACGGAGACTTCCGTTGAGTAGGCTGAGTGACGCGGGTGAGCCGGGCGGAAAGGGTGAAACTACTCGCAAATTCTTCGGCTGTTGGTGGACGAGCACACCAACAGCCGACTGCGGAACTCGCCGGCTGCACCGCCGCCACGAGCGAGCACCAGAGCACTTCCTCACCGCATCACCATCGGCTGCTCCCTCATCCGCTATCGACGCATCACCTGACGGAACCCCTTCTGGCTGGCCCGGCGAGCGGACGCGTTGTTCGAACTGACCGATGCCCCGCTGGCGACCGTCCCGGTCAACTCGCTGTCATATCTGTCCCTGGACGGGCTGCATCGGTGGTCCATGACAGCACGTACGCGGCCCTGGACCAGGTCGCGTGGACACCGAAGCGACGCTTGACTGCCCGGCGTTGTGATACAGGACGTAGTCCTTGGCGAGCCGGCGCAGGGCCTTGGGGGCCATCCTCGCGGCGTTGGCGAGGCGGCGGGGCTCTTGCGGCTTGCGACGACGGCCCGTTCCCACGGCTCTTGCGCCGGACCGGCGCGAGAGGCGTGGGAACGGGGGTGTGAGCAAGGCGATGCACGCCGCTCAGGCCGCTCGTCCACCGCACGGAGTAAACTGGGTACCACCGAGAGTATTTCGTACACCGGCCCAGATGCCGACGTCGTTCTCGGAGAACGATGACCTGTGGCGGACGACGCAGGCGAACTGCCCGTCGTGGTGCCTCTCAGGTGGACCGAGCCATGACGGTGCTCGCCGAACCGACGACCCTCTCTTCCGGCCGGCGAACGGTCAGGCTTTCCCTGACGCCGGCGGACCGCTGCGATGGCCCGCTGGACGGTGCCTGGTGGTCCTGTTCCCGTGACCTGGGAAGTGAACTGCCCGCTCTGGCCGCGCCATTGGGCCCACTGTGGGGCCGGATCACCCGCATCACGGTGAATCCCTCCCACTGGCCGGTGATTTCGAGCAAGGTGCCCGTCGACGGCCATGTGGTGAGGGTCGGCATGTTCGCGGCCGAACAGGACCCGCACGAGCTGTTCCTCGCCTCCTGCACCGTGGGGCGCTGGGACCTGCTGATCGTGCCGCCCGCGACCGCCTCTGACCGGGCGGCGGAGCTGATGCGGGCCGCGGCCGACCCGCACAACACACGTACGGCGAGCGGTCTGATGGAAACGGTCGGGCCGTCAGCGGTTCCGGCCGCCCGCCGGGCGGGTACGTGGAACACGCTGTCCGGCCCCGCCGACGACGCGGCCGGGCGGGAGAGCGAGGCCGGAGCCGCCCGCACGGCTCCGGCCCCCCGCGCGGCCCGGAAGGACCACTCATGACATACCGACGCCCGCTGTCCGGCCGCCCCGAGCGCACCACCCCTCGGCCGGGGGCCGCCGCGGCGGCCGGGGAGCCGTTGCCCGGGCCGGGCCTCGCCGAGGTCCGCATCGTGGCGGCGTCGCCCGAGGCGGCCCGGCTGGTTGCCCAGACGCTGCGCGACCGCTATGGCGCCGCGGAGCAGCGCAGTTACCCCGCCGACGCGTCCGACGGCGGTACCAGGCTCCACCTCACGCTCGACACCACCCGTACCCCTGGTGCCGGGGAGCCGCCCCGGCCGTGGCCGGCCGCCGGCCGGCCCCACCACGACGAACTCGCGAACGCCGTTCCGCGGCGGTCCGTACCCACCACCCCGGACGGACCGTCCGGAGACATGCCGACCCGATGACCATCATCAGTGTGCCCCCGAGCGCCCCGCAACGGTCTCTTCCTGCCCGGTTCGCCCTGCTCCCTCAGGGCACCGGCTTGCACCGCATCGACGGCGCGTGGTGGCCGCGCACCCGCCACCTGGCCGCCGAACTGCCGCCCCTGCTGGATGCGTTGGCCTCCCGCTGGGGCCGTATCACGCGGGTCACCGTCGACGCCTCGATGTGGAACGCCGGCCCCCACCGTCTGGTGCTCGGCCGCCGGGTGATCCACATCAGCCGGTCCGCCGGGATGGGGCACCGGCACACCGTATGCCTGCTCTCCCTCGGCACCGGCCGGTGTGACCTGCTGGTCATACCGCCCGACACCCCGGCGGAGCGGGCCGGCCGCCTCATGGCGGATGCCTCCCGCACGGGCGGCGGAGGCGGGCGGGGCCTCGGCACACACACCACGGCCGGCTGACGGCCCCGCGGCGGCACGGAACGCCGCCTCCCGCCATTCTGAACCCCCGGTCTTGCAGGCCCGAGCCCCCGGCCGCACCGGACCCCTCCGATCCGACCAGGCCGAGGAACCCCTCACCGTTCCGCTACGGCACCAGCCTGCGCGGGCAGCTGCGCGGTCTGGCCCACGCCCACGTCGGCTGGCTCTTCCACCGCGAAACCAGCCTCACGGTCCCCGCCGAACGCTACGCCCCCGACCTGCTCGCCGACCGCGGGCTGCGCGCCGTCTCCCGTGCCTTCCCCGCCCTGTGCGTCCTCAGCCTCGCCCTGCCCTTCGCCGCCGGCTGGGGCGTCGGCGGCACCCTGCACGGCGCGCTGACCTTCGAACGCCTTGGCTGGGCCACCGACGTCCGCTGGCCCAGCCCCGCCCGCCTCGACCACTGCCGCAAGTGACCCACGCGGCGCGCGGTGTCCGGGCGCCGGCGTCATCGGCCGCTCCGGCCGGACAGGCGGGGCGGCGCGGGGCACGACGCCCGGTCCGCCCGCGGAGCAATCTCCGTACAGGGCGCGTCGGTGGTGGTGCCGGAGCGGGGCCCGGCGTGCCCGTGGAGGGTCGGCCGCGGGCTCCGGCGCCCTTTCCTTTCGGGTGCCCTGCCGGTGTCTGCCCCGCCGGGCAGCTGTTGCAGGCGCCGGAGAGGGATGAACGGTGTCAACGGCCGGACGCGGAACAGCACACGGACACCGATCGGTACGGGTGGCGAGGCGCCGGTCGTGCGCCGCGGCGCTGGGGGAGCGGCGGCCGGCACGGTAACGACATTCGCCCGTCCGCTCTCCCGGCTGCAGCCGAGGTGGTCGTGTGGGCCGCGTCGTGCTGGGTACGGTGGTCCGAACCGGTCGGGTACCGGAGTACGGTGGCAGTACCGGGCGTATCTCGTATGCCGTCATCCCTTTCGGTGTCGCTCTCGGCGAACGGCAAGCCCGGGGGCCCGTCGGCTCCCGAGGACGTGGGAGCGATGTATTCGCAGTCCTCCATCTACAGCCGCTGCAACAGCCGTTCGGCACCGACCGAAGAGATGCTCTTCGGTCTGACCTGCGTCATCTGCGGCATCGACTACCGGAGCGCACCGACCGCGGACGCCCTGGTGGTCTCCCGCAGCGCTGAGGGGTCCACCCTGGCCTGCCGGGGCGTGTGCGCCCGCCTGGCCAGCGGGTCCGCCAGCGGCCTGGACGAGAGCCCGCCGCCCCTGACCGAGCGCGTACGCCGGTACGAGGCGCACGCCCGGAAGCACGCCGGTCAGACGCAGGACGACCAGCGGGGGAGTGCCGCATGAGCCTGATGACTCCTCGTCGCTGGACGGAGCCGCGGACCGCAGCGGCGCCGACCCGGCGTCTCCCCTGTGCACAACTCACGCCTGCTCAGCAATGCCGTGGCCTGGGCAGGAAACGACCGCACCGGCAGCCCACACCGGAGCGAACCCAGGCGCCGTCCTGCTCCCGTGGGGTCTCCGCTGTTTCCCGGGCATCGCGTCATGCGGGCAGAGGACTCGTGTCGGCCACCGGACTTTCGATGCGATACGGGAGAAGGCCCCGGTGACGGGTCGAGCACGGGCCGTGGGGGCGAGAACGAGGTCGGTAGGCGCCGGGCCTCTGTGGACCTGGGGGTGGCCGTCGAGTACGGAGTGAACATTCCCGTGCCTGCCGCCGGTGCACGCGACAACGGGACCGCGGCGCGGGAGCGGTTTCCCCGGGGCAACTCCGTACCGGTTAACGCTTGAATGCTTTCCTGGCCTTGGCCGCGGCTTGCTTCAGGCTCCCCATCGAGCGATCCGTCCTGCCTTCGCGCTGTGTCTGCCTGTTCTGGGTGGTTCGGCCGAGAGCCTCCTTGATCCTGCCTTTGGCTGTCTGTGCTGTGTTCCTGATGGCTCGTCCCATGGTCATGGTGGTCCTCGTCTCGTGGTGTGGCGACTGTCGCTTCGGGGGGGGGCGCGGGTTGCGGGAGGCGGTCCGCGGCCTCGTCCGGTGACGAGATCATGCGTGCTCTTGTGGACGGGGGCCGCTGGTGTGGGGGTGCCCGACGCCGCCGACGGGAAAAGTCGCCAGCAGGGCGGTGAGGTCGTAGATGAGGGCGGCTGCGCGGGGCGCCGTACTGGTGGCTGCGTGGTCGCAGCCCACCAGGGGGATCGTCTCGGCGACCACTTTGGAGCAGCCCGGGCGCCGGACGGAGTTCGCGTGGCGGCGAAGGAGGGCCGTCCCGCGGGGGTGCGTCTCGCCGGTCGCGGAGCCCGAGCGCCAGGTCTTCCCGGAGTGCCTCGGCCTGTCGAGGTTGCAGGCGGACCGGCCCGGGGCCCGTCACGGTGCACCAGGGGGCCATGATGGCGCCGGTGTGCTCTCGCGGTGACTTGCAGGAATGCCGCTCAGCAGCAGGGCGGTGTCACTGGGCGTGAGGATGCGTCGCAGCGCGAGCGGCGGGTGATGCAGTCGCAGGGTTCCGCCTCTCCGGGTGGCCTGCGCGGCGGCGTGCAGGAAGGCGTTGAGGCCGCTCACATCACAGAAGGTGACGGCGGTCAGGTCGACGTCGATGGTGCGTATCCCCCCGTACAGGCACTCCCGCAGGGACGCGCTGACCAGAGGCGCCGTCGCCAGGTCGATCTCACCGGACAGAGTGATCAGCGCACGGCTTCGCTTGTCGTGCCGGTAAACGTTCAGATCGGGCAGGGGCATGGCGCCTCCGGTTCCGGGCGACCGGGCCGGGACGGGGGCGGTGCGGGCCGGGGCCCCGGCAGGGATGTGCGCTCAGCAGCAACGCGCCGTCGGGGTCTGGAACGTCGACGTCCTGATGTGAGGGTAGCCCCGGGCCCAGCGGACCGGGAGCGGAGAGAGGCATCAAAATCCGTACGGCTGAAAGGAGTTCGGCTACGACCAGGGCGGGAAGCTCACGTGCGAGGTCGCGCGAGCGTGGCCACCGATATGCATGAGATCCAGCGTGCCCAGTTCAGCGCAGACGCACAGCACGCCGTGCCGTTGCAGAAGCGGCCAACGGTCACATGAGGCAACGGCCAAACCGTCTGTGCCAGGTGAAAGAAAAAGTCCCGCCCGAGTTCGGGCGGGACTGGGTCCGAGAGCAGCCAGCAGCTCGGACGGCTGGACACCACTCACGCTGCGACAGCCGAGCTCACGGCCAGCCGGGCACTCATGCCGGTGGGGGGTCGGGGGTGTCGGGGAGGGTGAGGTGGTCGTGGACGATGGCGTGGGCGAGGGTGGTCAGGTCTGTTTCCTGGGTGTAAGCGTGGGCGCGGAGCAGGGCCAGGGCCTGGCCGGTGGTGAGGGTGTGGCGGTAGCTGATCATGCCGGTGGCCTGGTGGACGACGGCTTCGGTGGGCAGGAGCCAGGCGTGGGCGAGGTCGTCCTCGGTGGGCACGGGGGTGGTCAGGAGCAGGAGGTCGGCGGCGTCCGTGTGGTCCTGGGCGGTGCGCAGGTCCGCCTCGGAGATCGGGCCGGGCCGGTCGCGGTAGAGCGAGAGGACGAGTCCGGCCTGCCGTGCCGGGGCGGGCCCGTTGAGGACGGGCAGGGCGAAGACCGCGCGGATATCGTGAGCCATCGCCTGCTGGGCATAGACGGGCCAGTGCCGTGTGATGCCGGGGTCGTCGAGGGTGTCGGCGCGTACTTGCGCGCGCTGGCTCAGGGCCTGGACGCAGGGGCCTTCTCCGAGGTTGATCTGCAGTGCTTCGCCGCGGGCGGCCAGCGGGCCGGCGGCGCACAGTGAGACGCGTTGGGCCAGGGCGGCGTCCGCCGCCAGTGTGAGTCCCACCGAATACGCGCCGCGCAGCGCTGTCCGGCATGCTTCGCCGATGTGCCGGGCCGGGTGGGTCTGGCCCGCGAAGCGGGAGGCGAGGGCGACGGCTTCCGGCCGCGGGGCCGTCATCGCAAGCTCGGTGCAGAAAGGGGCGGGCTCGCGGCCCTGCGGTGCGTGGGCATCGGGTGTTCCGATCTCCGGCATTCACCGCCGACGCTGCCCCGATCGGAAGCCAATGTCAGCCTGGGTGGACGAGGTCGTCACCTGCGGGCAGCCGTACTTTCACCCTACGCCTCGCTGCGGCGCTCCACAGGGCCCGCGCGCATCCGGCGGCAGTTTCTTCGCCCGGCCGGGCTCCGCACGAAGGTTTCGGAGCCGTTATGCCGGCCTCTGCTGCGCGGAGCACTTGAGCGGTCAGAGCGGAGCACTGGAGCGGTCAGAACTGCATAGACTGAGACCGTCCCTGCGCCGCGCCGCAGGGGCTGGCCTCCCGAGCCAGAGGGCGGCTGGGACAGGAGGTGTGGAGCGTGGGTGCCGACAATGACCTGGCTGCCGTGCTGGAGGGCCTGCCCCCGTCTGCCGGTGATACGGGCCTGGTCGGTGCCGCTCCGGACCGGTGCGCCCGGGCCCTGGGGGTGGACGGTGTCGCCGCCTCGGTGACCACGGACAGCGGCCCGAGTGAGGTGGTGTGGTGCTCCGCCGGCGCGAGTGCGCGGCTGGAGGACCTGCAGTACGAGCTGGGGCAGGGGCCGGGCCCGGAGGTGGCGGCCTGCTGTGCGCCGGTGCTGGTGCCGGATCTGGCGCGGGTGCCGGCCGGCCGCTGGCCCGCGCTGCTGCCCGAGGCCGCGGCCCTGGGCATCGGGGCGCTCTTCTGCTTCCCGCTGCATGTCGGGTCCGCCTGTCTGGGCACCCTGACCCTGCAGCGCGCGGCGCCCGGCCCGCTGCCGGATGCCGCGATGACCGACGCGTGGGTGGTGGCCAACGCGCTGACCGCCGTGCTGCTCAAGGGCGGCCCGCAGCAGGGCGCGTTCGCCTGCGGGGAAGAGGGCTCGGAGTTCTACCGGGCCGCCGTCCACCAGGCCAGCGGCATGGTCAGCGTGCAGGCCGGCGTGCCCTTGGCGCAGGCGCTGCTGCGGCTGCGGGCCCACGCCTTTCGCCACGGCCGCCCGGTGACGGAGGTCGCCGAGGACGTGGTGGCCCGGCGGCTGCACTTCAGAGATGATGAAAACGGGCCGGACGCAGGTGCCGGCGAAGGGACTGACGGGCATGACACGTGAAGAGCAGCTGCTGGCGGCCATGGTCGATGCCGTGGACACCCTCGTCGACGACTTCGACCTGATCGACTTCCTGCACCAGCTGTGCGACCGCTGCAACGACCTGCTGGACGTGACGGCCGTGGGAGTGATGCTCACCGACCCCGACGGCAGGCTGCAGCTGATCGCCGCCTCCGACGAGCACACCCGGCTGCTGGAACTGTTCGCCCTGCAGACCGACCAGGGCCCCTGCGTGGAGTGCCACCGCAGCGGCACCGCCCGCCTCAACATCAGCCTCCTCTGCCCCGAGCACACCGCCGCCTTCCCGCAGTTCGCCGAACGCGCCCGCCAGACCGGCTTCGCCACCACCCACGCCCTGCCCATGCGGCTGCGCCAGCAGACCGTGGGCGCCCTGAACCTCTTCGACGCCCGCGAGCAGAGCCTGAGCACAGCCGATGTCCGGGTCGCGCAGGCGCTGGCGGACGTGGCGACCATCGCCATCCTGCAGCAGCGCACCATCATGTTCGGCAACGTCGAGCGGGCCCAGCTGCGGGCCGCCCTGTCCAGCCGCATCGTCATCGAGCAGGCCAAGGGTGTCCTGGCCGAACGCTGGAACACCACCCTCGACGACGCCTTCGACGCCCTGCGCCGCTACGCCCGCAGCCACCAGCTGGCCCTGACCGGACTGTGCCGCCAGCTCATCGACGGCGCCCTCGACACCGACGCCATCCCCCGCCCCTGACCAGGCAAGACCGCCCGCCCCGCCCCGGCCCGTACCCTGGGCCCATCCCGCCCCGGACCCCGGCGGAAGGACGTGTCCCTCCCGCCCCTGCCCGGCACGTACCCCGCTCAAGGGACACCCCGTGGACCACGACCACCACGCCGCGGCGTGGCAGCGCATCAGCACCGCCGTGTTCACCGACGGCCTGACGCTCACCACCGCCTGCCGGGCCTGCGCCGACGACCTGCACGCCGACTTCGCCGGCGCCACCCTGGTCGTCGCCGGGGAACTGCGGCTGCTGGCCGCGGCCACCGACGAACGCGCCCGGGCGCTCGAAGACGCCCAGCTGGTCACCGGGGAAGGCCCGTGCACCGACGCCTACACCCACCGCGAACCCGCCGAAGCAGCCGACCTGCACCACACGGCCGCCCGCTGGCCCGCCTACACCCCCATCGCCCGCGAACACGGCGCCCGCAGCGTCCTGGCCCTGCCCCTGACCATCGGCACCCTCCCCGTCGGCGCCATGGACCTCTACCGCAGCCAGCCCACCCCTTCACCCCCGACCAGAAGACCCGGGCCGCCGCCTACGCCCGCATCCTCGCCCTGCTCGCCCTGGACGAACACCCCCACCTCCTCAACGCCCCCTCCCGCCCCGCCCAGCGCGGCCCCCAGGGCTACCCGCCCACCGTCCACATGGCCGCCGGCGTCCTCGCCGAAAAATACGACCTCACCCCCGACGACGCCCTCGCCCGCCTGCGCGCCCACTCCTTCCACCACAACCAACCCCTCCTCCACACCGCCCAACACGTCCTCAACCACCACCGCCTCGGCTAGGTCGTGTCTTTCGGATCATCCTGGGCCCGCGGCGTCTGGCACGGCGCCTTGCGGCGTTGTCGCATCACCCACGGACACCCGGTCCGAGGGCAATGCTCCGCCTTGCGATGCACCGCACCAGACGCCGCGGGCTGCTCCACGCTGATCCGAAAGCCACGGCCCAGAACGCCAACGCGGCCGGCCCCGAGCCAAGCCGTGACCGGCCCGGGCCGATGCCGGCCCCAGGTTTCAGGGCTGGACGGGTGTTTTGTCCGTGTCCGGGGGTGGGGGCAGGGTGGTGGTGCTGTTGACGATGTCGCGGGCGAGGTCGACCAGGCGCAGGTGGTGGTGGCGGGCGTGGGTGCGCAGGCGGTGGAAGGCGGTGTCGGGGTCGGTTTCGTGGCGGGCGGTCAGAAAGCCTTTGGCCTGTTCGATGATGGTGCGGGTGTCCAGGGCTTTTTCGAGCTGGGCGCGGACGGTGCGGTGCTGGTCGAGGGTGCTCTGCTGGAGCAGGGAGATGGCGGTGGCGTCCGCCAGGGCGCGGGCCAGGTGCCGGTCGGCTGCCGGCAGCGAACCGGGGACGCGGCGGAAGAGGTTGAGCACGCCGATGGTGTCGCCGCGCAGCCGGATCGGGGTGGCGTGCACGGAGGTGTAACCAGCACTGTGGGCGCGGGTGCTGAAGCGCGGCCAGCGCGGTGAGGGTGTGGCGTTGAGGGTGTGGTCGACGGGGACGGCCTGGTCGAAGGCGGTGCAGCAGGGGCCTTCGCTGGCGTCGAGTTCGAAGAGTTCGACCAGGCGTACGCGTTCGGAGGAGGCGGCGACCAGGCGCAGCGGCCCGCCGGGCACGGCGAGCATGACGCCCGCGTCGCCGATGTCGAGCAGGTCCATGCAGTGTTCGGCGACGCGGTAGAGGAATTCGGCCGGGTCGAAGTCGTCGACCAGGGTGTCGGCCAGGTCGATCAGCGCGGCGGTGATCCGCGCCTCACGCGGCAGCCCAGGCGGCCCGTTCGACGAGGGCGGACCCGGCAGGGGAAGGACGAACTGGGCATGGCAGCCTCCGGTCGGAACGGTGCCAGCAACCGGGGCCGGAAGCACACTACGGGGTCTGGGTGGAATACCACCCGGACGAGGGCTGACCTACGGCCAAACTACCCCCCTCCAGAAGCGCGAACCAGCCACACGGCGCCTTCATGCCATACAGACAGGCTTCACGTGCCTGGTCCGTGCCGTCGCCCAGAGGGACACACCAGCTCTGTCTTCGCCCTCGGGAGCAGACCGGACATCCACACTGCCGTCCCCCCACACGAGCGACTTCACATCTCGCCGACATCCCGCGTTCCCGAACCGCCAACGGGACGGGATGAATGCGCGCGTCCGCTGCGAAGGTGCATGTTCCACCCGTACACACCGTGGCTCCCAGCCCTTCACCCCCGTGTGCTCAGGATGGCGGCGGAGGCGAAACGGCGTAGGGGAAATGCGCAGCGCAGGCCGGTTGTGAGCCCTATGGGGCGAGGAGAGTAGAGGCAGGATGCACCGCTCGCTCTCAGCCCTCCCCGGCCGGTGCAGTCCTGATCATGGGCGCCGGGGCGAGAGATTACGCCTCGGTGCCCATGGCAGCACACGCTCCCGACATCCGTGCCGCCGGGCATCCGGTGCTCGTGAGGCTCACTGGCAGCACCAGCGCCCTTGACCCCGTGCTCCCGGCGCTGAGCAGCAGGCATTCTCGGGGCTCATCGTCACGGCTGGGCAAGTCAACCGCTCGTGGGCGCAGCCGGTGGCGGTGGTACCGGACCGGTGCGGTCAGTTCCCGCGGGGCAGCCGGTCATGCTGTCTGCGGCCCCGGCCGAAGGCATCTCCCTCACGGCCGGGGAGGCTGTGCGCACAGTGGCCTCTTTTGCTCGTTCATGCGGGTTTTGGCCATTCTTCCTGTCGGTCACCAGACGTCTGTGGCTGCGGTGGGCACCCGGTGGGCTCGCGGCGTCCTGCTGAGGCCTGGGACCGGGCTGATGGCAGGCACCCGTCGGCGTAGGCGACCGGTCCTGCGGGTGCGGCAGCGGGCCGGACGGCTATGGACTGGGCCGGACGGGCGGCGCAGGCGTCCTGGACGGTGGCGTAGCAGGGAAAGGCCCGGGTCAGTCCGGTCAGGCGCAGGAGCCGGCCGATGGCGGGCTGGTGGTAGACCAGGCGCAGCCAGCCGCCGGCGGCCTCGCTGCGGCAGTGGGCGGTTTCGAGTTCGGTCAGGGCGCTGGTGTCCATGAAGGTCACGGCGGTGAGGTCGGCGATGAGGCGGGCTTCGGGTGCCGCATCGTTTCCGCGCAAGAGGTCGCGCAGCGCCGGTGCCGTCGACAGGTCGAGTTCGCCGGCTGGCCGTACCGTGCGGCAGTTCCCCTGTGGCTCGGGGGTACGAGTGCTCAAATGGGCCAGCTCCTTGCGGGAAGAGGGGCGCCCGCGACACGTGTTCTGCCGTCGGTGGGGCGCCACCTTACGGGCCGCGCGAGTGCCACTGGGGCAAAAAGTTTCCCGTTCAAAGGAATGCTCGATTCCGTCTCTTCCCGGCCAGCTGATGACCACAACTGATTCAATTTTGTGGCTTTCTGGCCGTCTCCTTCGAGTAGGGGGCAGTACCGGGTACAGGCTTTCGGTACTGCGCTGTCGGCTCCGGTCTTCCTCACCCGGCGTCGCGTTCTTCGGACGACGCCGGGTTGCCGGGCCGAGGTGCACTGCCGCCCGCCGCCGCGCAGATACTCCGCAGCTCGGGACTGGCGGCACGTGCCGGCACCGCGCCGGCAACGTCTACCGGTAGCAGGGGGCAGCGTAGGGGATTTGCTGCTGACGGGGCGGAATGGTGCTGGGGTGGCCGGGTACGTCGGTGGCACGGTTGGCGCGTTGTGCCGTTGGGGCTGCACGCTCCTGGGCCCGGGACGTTCCACTTCGCGGATACGAGCTTCCATGACGGTCACCGGGCCTGCCCAGTACCACCTGCTGTGTCTTCCTGAGGGGTCGTGCGAGACGGTCAGCTGTCTGGCTTCGGTCATCCGGTGCCGCGCGACGGTGCCCACCGTGATCGTCGATGTGACGGCGGCGCGGCGGCTGAGTATCGATGCTCTGGCCGTGCTGGTCCGCAAGGCGATGCGCCTGCACGCGGCCGACGACCAGCTGCTGCTCGCCGGGCCCTGCCCCGCCGTACGCAAGGTCATCGAACGGACGGGTACCGGTCCGCTGCTGCCCGTCTTCACCGACAGCACTGCCGCTCTGCGTGTGCTGGCCGAAGACGGCCATGCCTGGCACCACGTGGAACTGCCGGCCGGGCGCAGTGCCCTCTTTGCCGAACCACCGCCACCGCCGCGGTGACAGCACCGGGCGTGACCATCGGGTGAAGGAATCGCAACGGTAGGTGACCGGCCGCCGTGGCCCTTCGTCGCTCCGTCCAGAAGACCGCCCGGACCACGAAGGGACAGTCGGTGCATCACGGCGCACCATTTGGAGACAGGGGGCGAGCTGCCCGCCGCGAGCTGGCCCGGCGCCGGCCGGGCGCCGCGCCTGGGCCACGGTGCCCGACTGGCGGCACCCGGTTCGGAAGCCGCCAGGTGCGACCGGTCACGCAGTACTGAAGGGGCGGATGCCAGGCGCGCGAGTTGCGGCTGCGGTGCACCAGTGCCACGGCACCGAGCAGCAGCGCGCCGCTCATGGCAGCCGCAGCACCGAGGCGATCGCTGCCGGTGCGTGCCAGGGCTGGGCCCTGCGCGGCCTGCCCGGTCTCCCGGCTCTTGCCGCCGGCCGGGGATGCGGCCGGCGGGGTGCGGATGTCCACGTTTCCGGCGACGTCGGCCCGTGGCCGATGCCCCGGCACCGGAGATCCGGGGACCTCATGCCCCGGCGGCCGGTGGCCGGGCGGCTTGTGCCCAGGAGGTTTCTGACCCGGCGGCTTGTGGCCAGGGGGCTCGTGCCCGGGCGGGTGATGATGGCTGCCAGGGTTGGCGCAGTGGTCGACGAAGGCGGGGTTGAGCAGGCCGATGACGTTGACGGTGTCCCCGCACACGTTCACCGGCACATGGGCCGGGGCCTGGAGCAGGTCGCCCGCGAGCACGCCGGGGGAGGCCGCGGTGCGTCCCACGGCCCCGGAGTCGGCGTGCGCGCCTGGCGTCGGCCAGGTGCCCGTATCCCGAAGGGATATCGCCCAGCCCCGGGCCGAGGAGCGCCACCTGACGGCGAACCCTCGCTTCGCTCGCACTCGTTGGGGAGCCATGACAGAAACGGACAGGGTGCTGAGCGCGTCGCATCGGATTGAACGAGCGTTCCGCTGACAGGAAACGCACGGCTTTCCGGGCGCACCGCTGCCTGAATGGTTCTTCTTCCTGCCCACTGCCCCTGACGCGTTTCTTTCGGCATGGACACGCGTTCGCAGCGGTCGACGCCGTGCGGCACGCCCGTACGGGTCGTCATCCCCAGGAGAACCAGGCCCAGCGAACCACCAGGTTTGTAGCCTGCGCGGTGTGGTGTGCCGGGGCGTGTGTTCGATGTCGGGGCGCGGGGGCGTGCACTGCGGGCACGGACGGGTTGTCCGAATGTCCGGGTTCTGTAATGGACCGTCCCATCTTCAATCACTGCTTGCCGGACGGGCTCACAGTGAGGTCCGCCCGGCAGCTCCGGGCCTCTCGTCCTTCCGGCACCGGCCCAGGCGGGCTGGCCGCAGGAGGTTTGCCATGTCCCGTTCCGTCCGTCTCACGGCCGTCGCACTCGGCTCGGCCGCCCTGGCCACCGCCGTGGTCCTGCCCGCTGCCGCCACCGGCGCGCACACCCTCCCGGCCCACCACCACTCCCCGTCGTCATCGGCGCGGTGCGGGCCGACAGCCCCGGCCGCGACGACGGTTCCCACCGCAGCCTCAACGCGGAACGGATCGCCGTCAAGAACGCCGGCCGCCGCCCGGTCAACCTCAAGGGCTGGACGCTGACCAGCCGCAGCACCCACAAGACCTACCGCTTCAACAGCCTGCGCCTGAGCGGCCGCCAGGAGGTCCGCGTGTACACCGGCCACGGGCTTGGCACCTGGCGCGACGTCTACCAGGACCGCCGCAATTACGTCTGGGACAACCGCCGCGACACCGCCACCCTGCGCAACGACCACCGCCGCGTGGTCGACACCAAGCGCTGGGGCCGCCGCTGACCGCTGCTCCGGGGCCGCCCGCCACGGCCCCCGGACATCCAGGTGCGCCGCGGTCCCTGGGGCCGCGGCGCACCGCCCTGCTGTGGAGAGGCAGGACCGCCTGGAGCGGCCGGTTCCCGGGCCTTGGCCCCGTCATCCGGCACCGGCAGAATGTCCGTGCCCCCGGCCTGTGACCGGTCCGGCCGCAGTGCGGCAGGAGGGGAAGACATGCTCCCGACCATGGCCACGCACGGATGCGCACCGCAGCACCACCGCGTCCGCCTGCGGGACGGCGTCGTGGTCCGCGAGGAGTGCATGCGGTGCGCATACCGGATTTCCTACGAAGCCGCAGGCCGTGAGCGTCTCTTTCCACCGCCGCGCCCGGCAGCCCCGACAACGGTGGCTGAGCCGAGACCGTTGACAGTGGCCAGCTCGCCTTCCCCGCGTACAGCCGGTTCCACGTTCACGGGCGGTAGTCGGTAAGAGAACGGGGATGCGTTCCGTGGGACGGACGCCCCCCTGTGTTCGTAGTGAACGGTGCGCGGGCGGGGAGTCAGCCCGTCTCGTCGACGCGGTGTTGCGCCAGGCGATGTCGTCCACCGCCAGCCCGGGGTCACCGGCCAGGGCGGTCGGAGTCATTCCGGTGAACGCCATGATCTCCCGGTGCAGGTGGGTCTGGTCGGCGGGGCTTATGAGCACCGTCATTCAGAACGGCTTCCAGACGATCGCCAGCGGCGACCCTGACCGGATCGCACCGCGGTCCTCACCGAGGACACCGAATGGCTCAACGCCACTGCCGTCGCGCTCGCGACGACCCACCACATGGTTGACAGGAAGGCGACCGTGCGCTTCTTCGCCGAGGGCTTCCCCCGTCTGTTCGCGCGTGATGTCATCGTCACCTTCCACCGGTTCCACGCCGCCGGCGAGCGGGGAGTGGAGGCGACCATGACGGCGACGCTCGCCAACGGCAACCACTACGGCAACGACTACTGCTTCGTCTTGGAACTTCAAGGCGAGCTGATCCACCGGGTCCGCGAGTACACGGACACCGCCCGCGGGCACCGCATGGCCTTTGGCGAAGTTCGACAGCAGCCATCCCCGGCCCGGGCCCGGCTAAGGGTGGATAGCCGAATACACGTCGCACAACTGCCGTGCCCGGGTCCTTTCACCGGGTGACGCTCCGGGTCCGGGCGAAACCGCCCGGGCCCGGAGCCCGGCGCCAGCGGGACCGCCGCAGGCAGCCGAACTGTCACAGGCTGCCCTATCGCTACCGCACGAGGTCTGGACGGCGGCGACCGCCCGCCGGAGCCTGCCAGCCGGCCCCGGCGCACATGCCCTGACCGGGCCGCCGGACACCTACCGGCCAAGGTGCAGACCGGGTAACCGCACCCTCCGGACCCAAACCGAAGGACCCGGTCGGTCACGCTGCGGCCCGGTCCTCCCGCCCCGTGTCCTGCCCGGCCTGGTGCTGCTCGACCTCGGTCCGTACCCGGGCCAGGGCCCGGCTGATCAGCCGCGAGACGTGCATCTGGGACAGGCCCAGTTCGGCGGCAATGGCGCTCTGCGTCACGTCCTTGAAAAACCGCCAGTACAGGATGCGGCGTTCGCGTTCGGGGAGCTTGGCCAGGGCGGGCTTGACCGTTTCACGGTTCTCGACGAGCCCGAAGCGGTCGTCGGCCGCGCCGAGGGTGTCCAGGAGGGTGTAGTCGTCGTGGTGGACGCTGCGGTCCAGGGCCACGTCCAGCGACAGCGGCCGGTAATTTTCCAGCGCCTCCGGCTCCCGCGCGACCTCCTCCTCGGTCAGGCAGGCATGTTCAACAATCTGCGCCACGGTCGGAGGCCGGCCGTCCAGGGCCGTGCTCGGCTCCCGTATGGCCTTGCGGACCTTGTTACGCAGCTCCTGGGTGCGCCGGGGCACGTGCACGTCCCAGGGGTGGTCACGGAAGTGCCGCTTGAGCTCGCCCGTGATGGCGGGAATGGCGAACGGGCCCTGGCCGACGGCATCCGGGCGGTCTTCGCCCTGCCCGTCTGGGCCGACCCCCACTCCCCGGACGGCGCCGGCTTGGTGTGGTCCCTCTACCGCGATGCGCCCGGGCCGCTGTCCCGCACGGATCTGCACACCGCCCGCGACCACGCGGACGCCGCCGCCCTGCTCACCACTGCCGCTGTGCACACCAGCCGGGGCGCAGGGGTGCGCCTGCCGCCGCACGAAGCCGTCGTCCACCAGGCCACCGGCATGATCAGCTACCGCCACGAGGTCACCCCCGACCAGGCCCTGGACCTGCTGCGGGGCCACGCCTACGCCCGCGGCATCGACCTCGCCGAACTCGCCCACCACATCGTCCACGGCCACCGAACCCTGCCCCACTGACCTTTCATCCCAACGGCAGACCGCACACGCAGTCGGCGCGTCACATACACCTAGACTCCCAATCATGAGCATGTCCTAGGAGCAGCGCCATGTCCGCATCGTGGCCACCCGGCGGCTGCCCGGCCCACCGTGTCGACGGGTGCTCAGGTCGCTCTCCCGCGCCCGACGGGACAGTACGTGCCCGGCCGGGAGATCCTGCACCTCGTCGACCAGGACCGGCCCGACCCGTGGGTTCCGGCGTCGGGCCCCCGCCAGTTGATGTTGTCGATGTACTACCCCGCCAAGGAGAGAACGGGCAGCCCGGCCCCGTACATGACCCCCGAGGCTGCCAGACTCATGCTGGACGTGAAGTTGCCGGGCAACACTGTCTCCACCGAGGTGATCAGGGACGCCCGGACGTGGGCCAGGGCCAACGCGCGTCCGCAGCCCGGCCGGGTTCCCGCTCGTGGTGCTCTCTCCCGGCTTCACCATGCCGCGCACCGAACTGACCGCCCTCGCCGAGGACCTGACCAGCCGCGGATACATCATCGTGCTCGTCGACCCCACCTACGAGAACACCGGGACGACCTTTTCCGACGGACAGACGCTCACCCGCGTCATGTGCGGCAAGCTGACGACCCCGGAGCAATGGGCGGCGCTGAACGAGAGCCGGGCGACGGACATCTCCTTCGTCATCGATCAGTTGACCATCCACCGGCACCCGGCCTGGCGCTACGCCCGCATGATCGACCGTGACCGGACCTCAAGGGCAAGCCGTTCCTGATGATCGGCCACCCACTGGGCGACGGCGAGGAGGACCCCAGCTGGACGAAGAGCTGGGCCCACCTCGACGGCTGGAAGCGCTGGCTGACCGTGGCCGGCTCCCACCACGCCGCTTTCACGGACCTCCCGCTGTTCTTCGAGAAGATCGGCTTCCTGAGCCGCCCGGCACCATGATCGGCGCCGAGCGCGGGGTACAGCTCACCCGGGAGTACGTGGCGGCCTTCTTCGCTCTGCAGCTGAAGGGGATCGACCAGCCGATCCTTGACGGGCCGACCCCCGAGAACCCGGAAATCAGCTTCCACCCGTAGCCGTTGCCGTCACTCGTCACGGTGCGGGGTCGGTGGAGTACCGCGCCGCGGCCCCGTCGGCGTTCGGGCTTAGGTCGTTTCTGATGGCTCTTGTCGGCGGGGGCAGGTTGTGGGCTGGGCAGGCGTCGGGCAAGGTGCGACGACACGAGCTGACCGATGCGCATCAGTCACTATGCTCACTTCATGCCGGAGGCTGGCGGGTGAGGGCGTAGGGCTGTCGACGGGCTGCTCGGCGACCCGGTGGGAGCTCTGGTTGAAGGTGGAAACTCCCCAAATTCTCCCCAGCTCCTTCGGTAGCCCTCCCGGGCGAAGGCGGTGACCGGAGCGGATTCGATGCGGCTGCACCGATATGATTGCATCGAAACCAGCGCGCTGTCCCACCCGCACGTCGCTGACCTGCGACGAAGCCCAGGAAGTAGCCTGATCCGCATGTTGTCCGAAGTCATCGCGACCCGCTATGTCACGCCCTTGCGTGAAGGCGGGTCGCTTCCGGGGATCGTCGAGGCCGACGATCTCGGTACGTATGTCATGAAGTTCACCGGGGCGGGGCAGGGGCGTAAGACTCTGGTCGCCGAGGTTGTCTGTGGGGAGCTGGGACGCCGGCTGGGGCTGCGGGTGCCGGAGTTGGTGCGGATGCAGCTGGATCCGGTGATCGGGCTGAGCGAGCCCGACCAGGAGGTGCAGGAGCTGCTGAAGGCCAGTGGCGGGCTGAACCTGGGGATGGACTATCTGCCGGGGTCGCTCGGGTTCGATCCGCTGGCCTTCGAGGTGTCCGCGCGGGAGGCGGGCCGGGTGGTGTGGTTCGACGCGCTGATCAACAACGTGGACCGGTCGTGGCGCAACCCGAATCTGCTGGTCTGGCACGGTGAGCTGTGGCTGATCGACCATGGCGCCACGATGATCTGGCAGCACAACTGGCCCACCGCCGAGAAGTCGGCGGCCAAGCCGTACGACGCATCCGACCATGTGCTGGCGAGCTTCGGGCCGGACGTCGAGGCCGCGGCGGCCGAGCTCGCGCCGCTGGTCACCGAGGAGCTGCTGACCGAGGTCGCGGCCGCGGTGCCGGACGAGTGGCTGGCGGGGGAGCCCGGTTTCGACTCGCCGGACGAGCTGCGCCGGGCCTATGTGCGGGCGCTGCTGGGCCGTGCCCCGGTGATCGGCGAGCGGATCAACATCGGGGAACCCTCGAAGGACGGGCCCTCGCGGGTGCCGGGCTGGCTGGCGACCGAGTTGCCGCGGAGGGCAGTGAAGTGAGCGGCCTGCACAACGGACGTGACGTGTTCGAGTACGCCCTGCTCAAGGTCGTACCGCGGGTCGAACGCGGCGAGATGATCAATGCGGGGGTGGTCGTGTACTGCCGCGCCCGGCGCTTCGTCGAGGCGCGTACGCATCTGGACGAGGGGCGGCTGCGGGCGCTCGACGCGACGGCCGACGTCGAGGGCGTCAAGGCGGCGCTGCGCGCCGTCGAGGGGATCTGCTTGGGCGGCGAGCGGGCCGGGCAGGCCGCGGGTGACGACGCGGGGCGGCGCTTCCGGTGGCTGATCGCGCCGCGCAGCACCGTGGTCCAGCCCGGGCCGGTGCACACCGGGCTGACCGTGGACCCGTCCGTGGAGGCGGAGCGGCTGCTCGATCTGTTGGTGAGGTGAGGGGGAGGGGGCGGCCGCGGGGCGGTACGGGGCCCGGTGGCCGTCGGCCCGTACAGAGGTCGGCGGCCGCCCTGAAGTGCGCGGGCGTGCCGGGGAGGCGTTGACAGGGGGTGGCCGGGCTTCTAGCGTCACCCCTGCTGAAGCTACTAAGCGGTTGCTCACCTGTGGTTGCGGTGCGGCGGACCGCTCGTCGAGGTTTCGAGGGTGAGGAGAACCCCGCATGTCCACCACCGAGCAGCGCGTAGCCATCGTGACGGGCGCGGCCCGCGGCATCGGCGCGGCGACCGCCGTGCGCCTGGCCGCCGAGGGCCGCGCCGTCGCCGTCCTCGACCTGGACGAGGCGGCCTGCAAGGGCACCGTCGAGAAGATCACCGCGGCCGGCGGCAAGGCGCTGGCCGTGGGCTGCGACGTCTCGGACGCGGAGCAGGTGGAGGCGGCGGTCGCGCGGGTCACGGCGGAGCTGGGCGCGCCGACCGTGCTGGTCAACAACGCGGGCGTACTCCGTGACAACCTGCTGTTCAAGATGAGCGACAGCGACTGGGACACCGTCATGAACGTGCACCTGCGGGGCGCGTTCCTGATGTCACGCGCCTGTCAGAAGCACATGGTGGATGCCAAGTTCGGCCGCATCGTCAACCTCTCCTCCAGCTCGGCGCTCGGCAACCGCGGACAGGTCAACTATTCGGCCGCCAAGGCCGGCCTCCAGGGCTTCACCAAGACCCTCGCCATCGAACTGGGCAAGTTCGGCGTCACCGCCAACGCCGTCGCCCCCGGCTTCATCGTCACCGACATGACCGCCGCCACCGCCGAGCGGGTCGGCATGGGCTTCGAGGACTTCCAGGCCGCGGCCGCCACCCAGATCCCCGTAAAGCGCGTCGGCCGGCCCGAGGACATCGCCAACGCCATCGCCTTCTTCACGGGCGAGGCGGCCGGCTTCGTCTCCGGCCAGGTCATGTACGTGGCCGGCGGACCGCTCAACTGACTCCGAAGGTGGCGAACATGACCGCACAGGACACCCCACCGCCCCCGCTCTCCGGCAAGGCGGCACTGGTCACCGGCGCCAGCCGGGGCATCGGGTACGGCATCGCGCGGGCGCTCGTCGCGCGCGGCGACAAGGTCTGCATCACCGGCCGCAACGAGGACGCCCTCAAGGAGGCCGTCGAGACGCTGGGCGCCGACCGCGTCATCGGCGTCGCGGGCAAGGCGCACGACGAGGCCCACCAGGGTGTCGCCGTCGAGCGCGCCATGGAGGCGTTCGGCCGCGTCGACTACCTCGTCAACAACGCCGGTACGAACCCGGTCTTCGGGCCGATCGCGGACCTGGACCTGAACGTCGCCCGCAAGGTGTTCGAGACCAACGTCGTCTCCGCGCTGGGCTTCGCGCAGCGCACCTGGCACGCGTGGCAGAAGGACAACGGCGGCGCGATCGTCAACATCGCCTCCATCGCCGGTGTCTCCGCCTCGCCCTTCATCGGCGCGTACGGCATGAGCAAGGCCGCGATGATCAACCTGACGTTCCAGCTGGCGCACGAGTTCGCGCCGGTGGTGCGGGTCAACTCCATCGCCCCCGCGGTGGTCAAGACCAAGTTCGCGGCCGCGCTGTACGAGAACCGCGAGGAAGAGGCGGCGGCGGGCTACCCGATGGGCCGCCTCGGCGTCCCGGAGGACATCGGGGGCGCGGCGGCGTTCCTGCTGTCCGACGCCGCCGGCTGGGTCACGGGGCAGACGCTCCAGGTCGACGGCGGGCTGTTCCTCAACGCGGGCGTGTGAGGGCGGCGCGAGGGTAGGCGGGGGCGCGAACAGCACGCGCGTGCGGGTGTGCGCGCCCGCGCGCGAAAGCTCCGGCAGCGCTTGCGTTGATGTGCACTCCAAGAGGCAGGGTCTGCGGTGCCGGTCCGGAGGGGACCGGCACCGCAGCCGTTCCGGGCCGTGTGTACGTGTACGGGGCGTACGTGTACGGGCTCGCGACGCGCCTCTCGAAGGAGACCCACCATGCGCTACCGCACCCTCGGCGGCGGTACGGGGCCCACGGTCAGCGCCCTGTGCCTGGGCACCCTGCCGTTCGGCACCACCGTCGACGAACCGACCTCGTTCGCCATCCTCGACCGCTTCGCCGAGGCGGGCGGCACCTTCCTGGACACCGCCGACAACTACGCCTGCTGGGTGCCGGGCGCGACCGGCGGCGAGAGCGAGCTGCTGCTCGGGCGCTGGCTGCGCAGCCGGGGCGCCAGGGACCGTACGGTGCTGGCCACCAAGGTCGGTGCCCGCCCCGATCCGTCCCGCGGTCCCGAATGGCCCGCCAACCTGGAAGGGCTGGGCGAGAAGACCGTACGGGCCGCGGTCGACGGCAGTCTGCGGCGGCTCGGCACCGACCGGGTGGACCTGTACTACGCCCACGTCGAGGACCGGACCGTGCCGCTGGAGGAGACCGTCGAGGCGCTCGCCGGTCTGGTGCGGGACGGTGCCGTGGGCGTCCTCGGGGCCAGCAACCACGCCACGTGGCGGCTCGCCGAGGCCCGCCACATCGCCGGCGCGCGGAACCTGCCCGGCTTCCGCGCCGTACAGCAGCGGCACACCTACCTGCGGCCCCGGCCCGACGCCGAGTCCGGCCTCCAACGGGAGACCGACGAAGAACTGCTCGACTACGCCGCCGCGCACGACGACCTGACGCTGCTCGGCTACTCGACGCTGATGCACGGCGGGTACGCGCGGCCGGAGAAGCCGCTGCCCGAACGGTACGACCACCCCGGGTCGGTGGCGCGGCTGCGGGTCGTCCAGGAGGTCGCGGCGGAGGCCGGGGCCACCGTGAACCAGGTGGTGCTGGCCTGGCTGGCCGGCGGCCGGGTGCCGGTCGTACCCGTCCTCGGTGTGAGCTCGGTGACACAGCTGGACGAGTGTCTGGCGGCGCTGGATCTGCGACTGGACGTGGCGCAGCGGGCGCGGCTCGACACGGCGTGAGCGGGTGCGGGTCGGTCGCGGGGCGGGCTCGTGGCCGGCGGGGGCCGGGCGTGGGGCGTGCGGGGGCGGGCGTGCGGGCGTTGTCAGTGGTCGCCGGTAAGTTCGTTGCCGAGAACGGATCGCACACCGGAGGTTGCCCTGTGATGACCGACATGCTGCCCGAGTCCTGGCGCGGCGTCCTCGGCGAGGAGTTGGAGAAGCCCTACTTCAGGGAGCTCACCGAGTTCGTCGAGCAGGAGCGGGCGAAGGGGCCGGTCTACCCGCCCCGCGAGGAGGTCTTCGCGGCCCTCGACGCCACCCCTTACGACCAGGTCAAGGTGATGGTCCTGGGACAGGACCCGTATCACGGCGAGGGCCAGGGGCACGGGCTGTGCTTCTCCGTGCGGCCCGGCGTCAAGACGCCGCCGTCGCTGCGCAACATCTACAAGGAGATGAAGGAGGAGCTGGGCCACCCGGTCCCGGACAACGGGTATCTGATGCCCTGGGCCCGCCAGGGCGTCCTGCTGCTGAACGCGGTGCTGACGGTGCGGGCCGGCGAGGCCAACTCGCACAAAGGCAAGGGGTGGGAGAAGTTCACCGACGCGGTGATCAGGGCGGTCGTCTCCCGTCCCGACCCGGTGGTGTTCGTGCTCTGGGGCAACTACGCGAAGAAGAAGCTGCCGCTGATCGACACGGCGCGGCACGCGGTGGTGGAGGGCGCGCACCCCTCCCCGCTGTCCGCGAAGAAGTTCTTCGGCTCCCAGCCCTTCACCCGGATAAACGAGGCCGTCGCCGTGCAGGGCCACACCCCGATCGACTGGCGGATCCCCGACCTGGGCTGAGCCGGGCGGCCGCGGCGTGCCGCGCACACCGCGCGGTACCGCCGGGCGCCGGTTAGCGTCGGGGAAGGCAGACCGGACGTGGCGGCGGACCAGGGCGGGAGAGTGCGGCGGTGGACGATCAGCGTGCGAGAGCCGGCGGCGACGTCGTCCTGACCCGCATCGGGCAGGCGGTCATGCTGCACCGGGGCGGTGACCGGGAGGAGGCCCGCAACCGCCTGGCGCGGCTCTGGGCCGAGATCGGGCCGGACGGTGACCCGTTCCACCGCTGCACGCTCGCCCACTACCTCGCCGACACGCAGGACGACCCGGCCGACGAGCTGGACTGGGATCTCACCGCGCTCGAAACGGCCCGGCAGGCGAAGGCCGCTCCGGCGGCGGGCCGGGACGCGGAGCGGCAGGCACCGGCCTGCCGGCCCGTCCCGGCGGTGGCGGCGCTGCTGCCCTCGCTCCATCTGAGCCTCGCCGCCGACTACGCCGCCCTGGCCCGCTTCGGCGAGGCCCGCACCGAGCTCGACCGGGCCCGCCGGACGGCGGTGCCGCTGGCCGACGACGAGTACGGCCGAAGCGTGCGGCAGGCGATCGAACGACTGGGGGTTCGGATCGCCGGTTCGGGCGGTGGCGGTGGGGGAGGGGATGGCGACGGGACAGGTGGTGACGGGGGTGCCGACGGGGCGGGTGGTGGGGGCGGTACAGGTGGCCCGGGTAGCGGGGGCGGCCCGGGCAGCAAGGGTGGCCCGGGTGATCCGGGTGTGTCAGGGGGAACGGGCGGGGTGGAGGGGTAGGAAAGATCAGTCGCCGTAGACGTCGCGGCAGAGGGTGTCGGCCCGGTCGTCGTCCTGCCAGCGTCCGTATTCGCGCGCCAGCTTGCAGAGGCCGGGTGCCGGGGCGGCCGGGCGCCGGTTCTCGGTGCGCGGCCACAGCGGACCGTACCGACGCGAGCCGGGAGCCTTGGGCTTGCCCCGTACGCCCCGGCCGACGCCCTTACCCTTCTTCTTGCCCGTCGCCACGGGCCCCGGTCGCTGCGGCCGCTGGGCTCCTGTCGCAGGGGGAGCGCGGGCGCCGACCGCTGCGCGGCGGCCCCGGACGGCGTCGTCGGCCGCTTGCGCGCCGGAGGCCGGCTGACCTCCGGACCGTTGGGCTCGACGGAGGGGGCGGGCAGTGCGGGGCGCGGCAGGAGACTCTCGGGGGCCGGGCGGTGGGCGACGGTGACACAGCCGGTGGTGACGGCCGCCGTCGTCAGCATGAGGACCGCTGCTGCGGGAATACGGAGCACCGGCCAACTTTGCCGACCTCGGCGGCGGTTGGGAAGGCCCCGCAGGGGTGAACGCGCCGGAGGGCGTTGACCCGGTGTCGGCTGCGGCCGAGCTGTCGGACTGCGGCGGCCGGGCGCCGCGGACCGTGGAGGCCGCCGTGTGCCGGGCGGCACGTATGCTTCCGGGGCGCCGGGCACACCGCCGGCGTGCCCGGCGTGATGACCGTACGGCATCTAGGCGGGCGGCATCATCGGCACGCCCGGCGCGCCGGTCCGCGCAGGCGGCCCGCGGCGGCGGCGCAACCCAGGGAGTACGCGTGAAGGTCGGCTGCATCGGACTCGGCGACATCGCACAGAAGGCGTATCTGCCGGTGCTCGGCGCGCAGCCCGGTGTCGAGCTGCACCTCCAGACCCGTACCCCGGCCACCCTGGAGCGGGTCGCCGGAACGTATCGCCTGCCCGCCGGCCAGTGCCACACCGACCTGGACGGGCTGCTCGCCGCCGGCCTGGACGCGGCGTTCGTGCACGCGCCCACCACCGCGCACCCGGAGATCGTCGGCCGCCTCGTCGAGGCCGGGGTGCCGACCTATGTCGACAAGCCGATCGCCTACGAGCTGGCCGAGACCGAGCGCATCGTACGGCTCTCCGAGGAGCGCGGCGTCAGCCTGGCGGTGGGCTTCAACCGCCGCTTCGCGCCGGGTTACGCGCAGTGCCTGGAACACCCCCGCGACCTGATCCTGATGCAGAAGAACCGGATCGGCCTGCCGGAGGACCCGCGTTCGCTGGTGCTGGACGACTTCATCCATGTGGTCGACACGCTGCGTTTCCTGGCGCCCGGGACCGTCGACCACGTGGACGTGCGGGCGAAGATCCAGGACGGTCTGATGCACCACGTGGTGCTGCACCTGTCCGGCGACGGCTTCAGCGCCATCGGCAGCATGAACCGCCTCAGCGGTTCCGCGGAGGAGATCCTCGACGTGTCGGGTCAGGACACCAAGCGTCAGGTCGTCAACCTCGCCGAGGTCATCGACCACAAGGGGCAGCCGAGCGTGCGGCGGCGCGGCGACTGGGTGCCGGTGGCCCGGCAGCGCGGCATCGAGCAGATCGTGCTCGCGTTCCTGGCCGACGTGCGAGCGGGCAGGTTCGTCTCGGCCGAGGACGCGCTCCGTACGCATGAGCTGTGCGAGCGGGTGATCCGGGAGGCACTGGCGCAGGGGGCGTGAGGCCGCGCGCCCGTACGTCACGGGCGCTTTCCTTCCTTAGGCAGGCGGCCAGGTGCGCAGAGCCATGTCGGCCACCTGCTGGAGTTCGTCGCGGGTGGCGCCGCCGACGGCCTGTACGGCGATGCCGTTGGCCACGGTCATGATGTAGCGGGCGAGCAGGCCGGGATCGGTGCCGGGCGGCAGGTCGCCTTCGGCGACGGCCTGCCGGAACCGGTCGCGGAGCTGGGAAGTGCCCTCCTCGCGCCAGGCGACAAGGGCGTCGCGGGCGGCGCGTCCCGGGTCGCCGGCGGCGAGGGAGCCCTGGACGCCCAGGCATCCGGCGGGGCAGTCGGGCTGGGTCGTGGTCCGGACGGAGCCGTTGAGGAACGCGGTGGCCACCTGCCGGGCGGTCGGCTCCTGCAAAGCCCGGGCTCCGTACGAGGCGGGGCCTTCGGAGTAGCGCTCCAAGGCCTTGCGGAACAGGTCCTCCTTGTTGCCGAAGGCCGCGTACATGCTGGTACGGGTGATGCCCATGGCGTTGGTCAGGTCGGTGAGGCTGGCGCCCTCGTATCCCTGTTCCCAGAAGACCCGCATGGCCTGTTCGAGGGCCGCGTCGGCGTCGAAGCCTCTCGGCCGGCCGATCGGCCCCTTCTGCCGCGTCTCCATGGACGCGATCCTACCTCTTCCGTACCGGACGGTGCAGATGTGCTACGTTCCGGTTCCTCATCGATCGGTACGGAACTAGGTGGACCGACGCGGTCCGCGCCCGGGACGGGGCCTGGACGTGGCCTTCGACAACGCGGCGACCGCCTCGCTCGCGACGCTGGAGCAGGTCACCGAGGAGCAGCTCGACCAGACGTTCGCGGTCAACGTACGGGGCACGCTGTTCACCGTGCAGAAGGCGCTGCCGCTGCTCAACGACGGCGCCTCGGTGATCCTGAACGTCTCCACCGCGGCCGACAACGGCGCGGAGACGTTCGGCGTGTTCGCCGCGTCCAAGGCTGCCGTCCGGTCCTCCGTCCGCACCTGGGCCAACGAACTGAAGGATCGCGGCATCCGGGTCGACGCCGTCTCGCCGGGCCCGATCGACACCACCGGGATCACGGACCTGTTCGGTGGGGAGGCTGCGCCCGGCGTGCGGGCGCAGCTCGCCGCGGACGTCGCGATGGGCCGGGTGGGGCACCCGGAAGAGGTCGCCGCCGCGGTCGCCTTCCTCGCTTCCGAGCAGAGCAGTTACGTCCTCGGCGCCAACCTCTGTGTCGAAGGCGGGGAGAACCGGATCTGACCCCTGCCTTCCCACCGGCCTCAGTCGTCCCGGTGCGCGCCCCGGCGTGAAGAGAGCGCACGCGGCCCCTTCGCCCCCGCGTGCGCGCCGCGCGTCACGACCACGTACACGCCGAGCGTTGCGATCAGGTACGCGCCGAGCGCCAGCATCGCGCCGTACAACGCCCAGTCACCGAAACGTACGTACGGACTGGTGCCCTCGGCCAGCGGGACGTCGTACACGGCTGCCGCGCCGCGCTCGGTGCCGAGCCGGTTTCCCACCGGTTCGCCGCGCGGCCCGTACACCGCGCTGACCCCGGTCAACGTGGCGTGCGCCATCGGCCGCCAGGTCTCGGCGGCACGCAGCGCGGCCAGCGAAGCGTGCTGCGCGGGCGCCCAGCTGTCCTGGAAGGTCGACGTGGAGGACTGCGCGACCAGCAGCTGCGCGCCGTCGCGTGCCAGTTGGCGACTCATGTCCGGGAACGCCGACTCGAAGCACACCAGCGGTCCCACGCGCAGCCCGCCCGCCGAGCCGACGGGCATCAGGACCTGCCGGGTGCCGCGCATGCGGTTCTGGTCGGCGGCCTTGCCGACGTGCGTCGCCCAGCCCAGTACGGAGCGGAGCGGGATGTACTCGCCGAAGGGGACCAGCCGCATCTTGTCGTAGCGGTGGCCGGTCGCGCCCTGCGGACCGACCAGGACGGAACTCTTGTAGATGCCGGGTTGGCCGGCGTGCCGTCCGTCGACGTTCACCAGGAGGTCGGCGCCCACGTCCCGGGAGAGCGCGGCGAGCCGGGCCGCCATGTCGGGGCTGCGGGTCAGGTCCCGGTTGACGCTGCTCTCGCCCCAGACCACCAGTTGGACGCCGCGTCCCGCGAGCGAGCGGGTCAGCGTCTCGCCGCGCGCTATCCGCGCTTCGGCGCCCGCGACTTCGCCCGGCTGGACGAGGCCGATACGGACGGTGCCCGCCGCCCGCGGCACCGGCGCCCACAGCCATGCCGCGCCGCCGCCGACCGCGCAGACGAGGAGGCCCGCCACGGCCGGGACCCGGGCGCGCGGCAGGGCGACGAGCACGGCTAGCGCGGTGTTGACGGCCACGATGACCAGGCTCAGCAGCCACACCCCGCCGATGGAGGCGAGCCGCAGGGCAGGCGGCACCTGCCACTGGCTGGCTCCCAGCAGTCCCCAAGGGCCGCCCAAGTACTCCCAGGACCTGACCAGTTCGACCATCAGCCAGCCGGACGGTACGAGGACGAGGGCTGCCGCACACCGGCGTACGCCCGGCGCGTCGTGCAGCAGGTTCCGTACGAGTACGCCCCAGGGTGCCCACAACAGACCGAGCAGCGCCGCCAGGACGAGGATGAAGACGTGCAGACTCGGCAGCAGCCAGTGGTGCACCGCCAGCATGAAGCCGGCGCCGCCGAGCCAGCCGTCCAGCGCCGCCCGGCGGTTCGTCCGGGCCGAACGCGCCAGCAGGAGCCACGGGACGAGGGCGACGTACGCCAGCCACCACAGGGCGGGCGCCGGAAACGCCAGCGCGGGCAGCGCCCCAACCGCGACCGCGGCGGCACCCCGCCCCCAAGGCGACGCGAGCGCCTTCTCCCACCAGCCGGCCGCCTCCCGCATACCGCTCCCTTCCCTCCGTCGGACGTTGGTTCGCAGCACCCAGTGTGCGCGCGTCGGCCGATCATGGACAGCAGGCGGGCGCGACCCGTCAGCCCCGCGCCGGGGCCAACTGCCGCCACTTCTCGTGGACGACGACCTCACTCAGCCGCCAGCCCTCGGTGTCGCGGCGGGCGGCGAAGGCGTAGCGGCCCGCGCAGGTGTAGTTCGGGGCGGCGGACGCGCCGGTGAGCGCGCCGGCGCGCTCGTGGTGCAGGTCGGCTGGCGCGCCGGGGTGCAGGGCGGCCGGCGCGCCGGGGTGCGGGTTGGCTGCCGCGCCGGGGTGTACTCCGGCGCCCGTGCCGGGGGCGCGTCCTCCGGGCCCGCGAGGTGCATCGGGTTGAGGTAGTCCGCCTGCACGGTGGCCATGTCGCCGGGCGCGCCGCCGTCGCGCAGTTCGATGCCGATCCGCCGGTTGACGATCAGATGCTGGCGTACCGGGAAGCGTCGCATCATCTCGGCCAGCCAGTCCGCGACGTCGGTGACGCTGCCCGCGATGCCGCCCGCCGAGCGGTAGTCGACGCGCCCCTCGGGGACGAACAGGGCCCGGTAGGCGGTCCAGTCGCCGTCGTCCACGGCGATCGCGTAGCCGGTTACCAGGTCGTCGATGGCGAGGCGGTCCATGACAGTGGTGTGTTCCACACGCTGGGTCATCGCCTCAGTGTTCGGCATGTGTGGGCCCCCGCCAAGAGCCTCGGCACGCGAGGCCCAGAGCCGGGGCGCGGTATCCCATGAGCCGGGCGCGGTATGCGAAGGATCCGGGCACGGTACGCCGAGGGCCGGGCCCCGGTACGGCCGCGGGCCCCGGTACTGCCGCAGGCCCCAATACGGCCGCGGGCCCCGGTACGGCCGCAGGCCCCAATACGGCCGCGGGCCCCGCTCGGAAGCGGGGCCCGCGGGGGCGAACGGGGGAGCGGTCAGCGGGCCGAGGCCGGTTCCCCCGCGTCGTGCGCCGCCCGTTCGGTCGAGGTCCGCGCCTGATCGAACTGCGTGTGGTACAGCTCTTCGTACCGCCCGCCCGCCGCGAGCAGCGCGTCGTGCGTGCCGCGCTCCACGATCCGGCCGTCCTCGACCACCAGGATCAGGTCGGCGGCCCGTACGGTCGACAGGCGGTGCGCGATGACCACGGACGTACGGCCTTCCAGTGCCTCGGCCAGTGCCTCCTGCACCGCCGCCTCGGAGGTGTTGTCCAGATGCGCGGTGGCCTCGTCCAGGATCACCACGCGCGGCCGGGCCAGCAGCAGACGGGCGATGGTCAGCCGCTGCCGTTCACCGCCGGAGAGCCGGTAGCCGCGCTCGCCGACCACCGTGTCCAGGCCGTCGGGCAGCGAGGCGATCAGGCCGTCCAGGCGGGAGCGGCGCAGCGCGTCCCACAGCTCCTCCTCGTCCGCCGCCGGCCTGGCCAGCAGCAGGTTCTCGCGGATGGTGTCGTGGAAGAGGTGCCCGTCCTGGGTCACCATGCCGAGGGTGTCGCGGATCGAGTCGGCCGCCAGGTCGCGTACGTCCACGCCGCCCAGCCGCACCGCGCCGGTGTCCGTGTCGTACAGCCGCGGCAGCAGCTGCGCGATCGTCGACTTGCCCGCGCCCGAGGAGCCGACCAGGGCGACCATCTGGCCCGGTTCCGCGCGGAAGGAGACGTCGTGCAGCACCTCGGCGCCGCCCCGGGTGTCGAGGGTCGCCACCTCTTCGAGGGAGGCGAGGGAGACCTTGTCGGCGGACGGGTAACCGAAGCGTACGGAGTCGAACTCGACCGCGACCGGCCCGTCCGGCACCGTGCGGGCGTCCGGCTTCTGCTCGATCAGCGGCTTCAGGTCGAGCACCTCGAAGACCCGCTCGAAGCTGACCAGCGCGCTCATCACCTCGGTGTGCGCGCCGGACAGGGCCGTCAGCGGCGCGTACAGGCGGGTGAGCAGCAGGGCCAGCGAGACGATCGCGCCGGTTTCGAGGTGGCCGCGCAGCGCCAGGAAGCCGCCGAGGCCGTAGACGACGGCCAGGGCGAGGGCGGAGACGAGGGTGAGCGCGGTAACGAAGTACGTCTGGACCATGGCGGTACGGACCCCGATGTCCCGCACCCGGCGCGCCCGCGCGGCGAACTCGGCGGACTCCTGGCCGGGCGGCCGAACAGCTTGACGAGGGTGGCGCCCGGCGCGGAGAACCGCTCGGTCATCTGCGTCCCCATCGCGGCGTTGTGGTCGGACGCCTCCCGGCGCAGCCCGGCCAGCCGCCGGCCGACGCGGCGCGCGGGCAGCACGAACACCGGCAGCAGCACCAGCGCGATCAGCGTGATCTGCCACGACAGACTCAGCATCACCACGAGCGTCAGCAGCAGCGTCACGATGTTGCCGACCACACTGGACAGTGTGTCGCTGAACGCCCGCTGCGCGCCGATGACATCGTTGTTCAGGCGGCTGACCAGCGCACCTGTCCGTGTACGGGTGAAGAAGGCGACCGGCATCCGCTGCACGTGGTCGTAGACGGTGGTCCGCAGGTCGAGGATCAGCCCCTCGCCCAGGCTCGCCGACAGCCTCCGGGCCAGCAGGCCGAGTCCCGCCTCCGCCAGGGCGATGGCGGCGATCAGGCCGGCGAGTTCCAGTACGGTACCGGCCGCCTCGCCGCCGTCGATGGCGTCGATCACCCGGCCGGCGAGCAGCGGGGTGGCGACCGCCAGTACGGCGGTCACCGTGCTCAGCACCAGGAACCAGGTCAGCGAGCGCCGGTGCGGCCGGGCGAAGGCGGCGACGCGCCGCAGGGTGGAGCGGGAGAACGGGCGTCTGTCCTGCTGCGCGTTGAGGGCACTGTGCAGCGAATGCCAGGCGGTGACTTCCATGTCCATCGTGGTCCTCCGGAGCGGCGTGGTCGGCACGGGATCGATCGCGGGCCGTGGCGACCGGCGACATGCCTGAAGCTATGACCTCAACCAATGTTGAGGTCAAGGGATTCCCTTGTCGGCGCGCCGGGAGCCGGGGGAGGTGGTGTGCCGCCCGGCGTACGGGGTGGTGCGTACGCCGGGCGTACGGGCTCATGCGCACCCGGATGTACGGGCTGATGTGCACGCCGGGCGTACGGGGTGATCCTGTACGCCCGGTGTACGGGTTGATTGATGTGTACGCCGGGCGTGCGCCGGGCCGTTTGAGTCCTCAGGCGTCCGTGGCGCGCCGCCAAGCCGTGGAACGCAGCAGCCGCAGCCCGTTGAGGCCGACCAGGACGGTCGACCCCTCGTGCCCGAGCACGCCCAGCGGCAGCGGCAGGTGCCCGGCCAGGTCCCAGACGACCAGCGTGCCGATGCACACGGACGCGACGACGAGGTTCTGCACCACCAGCCGGCGCGCCCGGCGGGAGAGCGCGACGACCGTCGGCACTGCCCCGACCTCGTCGCGTACCACCACCGCGTCGGCCGTCTCCAGCGCCAGGTCGGAACCCACCCGGCCCATGGCGATGCCACTGTGCGCCGCGGCCAGCGCGGGCGCGTCGTTCACCCCGTCGCCGACCATGAGCACCTTCGCCCCGTCCGCCTGCCAGGCGCGGATCGCGGCCACCTTGTCCTGCGGCAGCAGTCCGGCCCGTACGTCCGTGATGCCGCACTCCTCGGCCGTACGGTGGGCGGCGCGTGCGTTGTCGCCGGTCAGCAGAGTCACGCCGGTGGCGGGGACGGGCCGGGCCCCGCCCCCGGCTCCCGTCAGGCGGGCGGACGCGGGCCCGGCCCCGCCCCCGCCCCCAGCTTCCGTCAGGCGGTGCAGCCGGGCCACGGCTTCGGGGGCGCCGGGGCGCAGCCGGTCGGTGACGGCGAGGACGGCGACGGGTGCGCCGTCCACCAGAACGGCTGCCGCCGTCTGTCCGGCGGCCTCGATCTCCGCCGCGGCAGCGCACGCCTCGCGCAGTCGTCCCTCCGCGAGCCCATCGCCGCTCCCGGCCGCCCCAGCGCTCAGCAGCGCTACCGGGCTGCCAACTCGTACGGTGCGCCCCTCGACGACGGCGTGCACGCCCTGCCCCGGCGCGGACGAGAACTCGCACGCGCCGGGCACCCGCAGGCCCCGCTCCCGCGCGGCCGCGACCACCGCGCGGGCGATCGGGTGTTCGCCGGGCTGCTCCGCCGCGGCGGCGAGTGCGAGGGCCCACGCCTCGTCCGTGCCGCCCAGCGGACGCACCCCGGCGACGCGTGGCGCGCCCTCGGTGAGCGTGCCGGTCTTGTCCGACGCGACCCGTGTCACCGCCCCCAGGCGCTCCATCGCCGCGGCCGACTTGACCAGGACGCCGTGCCGCCCGGCAGTGGCGATCGCGGACAGCAGCGGGGGCATGGTGGCCAGCACGACCGCGCACGGCGATGCCACGATCATGAAGGTCATGGCCCGCAGCAGGGTGGTGGTGAAGTCCGCCCCGAAGAGCAGCGGCAGCGCGAAGAGGGTGAGGGTCACGGCCACCACCGCGGCGGAGTACCGCTGTTCCACCTTCTCGATGAACACCTGGGTGGGCGCCTTCGTCCGGCCCGCTTCCTCGACCATGGCCACGATGCGGGCGATCGCCCACTCGGTGGCGTCCTTGCCGACCCGTACCCGCAGCGCGCCGGTGCCGTTCAGCGTCCCCGCGAACACCTCGTCGTCCGGGCCCTTGTCCACCGGCAGCGGCTCGCCGGTGATGGTGGCCTGGTCCACCTCGCTCGCGCCGGTCAGTACCGTGCCGTCGGCGGGCAGCCGCTCTCCGGGGCGTACGAGCACCGTGTCGCCCACCCGTAGTGCGGCCGCCTCGACGGTTTCTTCCCGGCCGTCGGCCGTCAGCCGTACGGCGGTGGAGGGCGCGAGGTCGAGCAGGCCGCGCACGGAGTCCTCGGTGCGCCGGGTGGCCAGGGCCTCCAGAGAGCCGGAGACCGCGAAGATCACGATCAGCAGACCACCGTCGAGGAACTGCCCGATCGCCGCCGCGCCGACCGCCGCGACGATCATCAGCAGGTCGACGTCGAGGGTGCGTTCGCGCAGCGCCCGGAGGCCCGCGAGGCCGGGTTCCCAGCCGCCGGCCGCGTAACACACCGCGTAGAGCGGCCCCCACGCCCACGCCGGGGCGCCCGCCAGGTCCAGGGGAAGGCGAGCAGGAAGGCGAGCGCGGAGAGGGCCGCCCAGCGCACCTCCGGGAGGGCGGAGAGGCGGGTGCGGCGCGGGCGGGGTGGGGGAGTGAGGGCCGTCGGAGCTGTCGGAACTGCCGAGGTCGTCGTGGCCTCGGTCGGATCAGGGTGGACGGCGGCAGCGGGAACGGTGGACGGCGCGGCGGGGGTCGCCGTGGCGGGGGTCGGCCGGTCGGCCGATGGCGCGGCGGTGGCCGGTGGCTGCTGCGTACGGCCGTGACTGGACGTGGACGTCATCGGTACCTCGGTGCGGGGAGGGGTGGGGATGGAACCCGGACACCATAACCGAACACATGAAGACGTCTTCAAGTATTGCTGAATATACGATGAGGCATATGGGACACGGAGTCGACGGCAGGACCACACCGGCAGCACACCTGGACGCGGATGCGGCCGCGACCATCGCCGCCACGCTCCAGGCGCTGGCCACCCCTCGCGGCTGATGATCCTCACCCGCCTGCGGCAGGGGCCCTGCCCGGTGGGCGAGCTGGCCGAGGCGGTCGGCATGGAGCAGTCGGCGGTCTCCCACCAGCTACGGCTGCTCCGGGCGCTCGGCCTGGTCACCGGGTCGCGGCAGGGCCGCCGGATCGTCTACAGCCTGTACGACACACACGTCGCCCAGCTCCTCGACGAGGCCGTCTACCACATCGAGCACCTGCGGCTCGGCGCGCGGGACCTGCCGGACACGGCGGAAACGGAGGACACCGACGACTCCGAGGCCGAGGACGAGGCCGAAACCGAGGCTGGAACCGGAACTGGTGCCGGAGCCGTGGGGAGGCGCGTCAGCCGCTGACCAGGCCCCTGATTCAGCCGCAGACTCCGTCCGCGACCCGGCGCGCACTCCCGCGCGCACCCTCGCGTGCAAGCCCGGACCGCGCCCCCGCGCCCACCCCCGCGCTCACCCGGCCTTGTGCGCCGCCAGCCGCTCCCGTACATCCTCCGCCGAGAGATAGACATCGGTCCGTTCGAAATCGCGCAGCGTCGCGGGCTTCTCGGCCTGGAAGCCGGTGCGCACGAAGTCGTCCCCGGCGGTGGCGTTGATCAGCCAGTTCGCCACGGTACGGAATCTGGCGACACCGGTACGCAGTGCCATCAGGTGGTAGCCGCGCGCCGCCACCTGGGCGGGCAGCCCGGTCAGCTCGTACCCCAGCGGTTTGGACACCGCATCGATGCCGCCGAGGTCCACGACCAGGCCCAGGTCCTTGTGCCGGTACGGCGTCCGCGGCGCTCCGCGCAGCCCGGCGATGATGTTGCGCGCGGCGTGCTTGCCCTGCCGCTGGGCGTGCTGCGCGGTGGGCGGGCAGACCGCGCCGGCACCCTTCGTCAGGTCCGGGACGGCCGCGGCGTCACCGCAGGCCAGCACGTCCGGCGTGCCCGGCACGGTCAGGTCGGCGTCGACGACGAGCCGGCCCCGTACGGTCTCCGCCCCGAGCGTGCCGATGAGCGGGCTGGCCGCCACGCCCGCCGTCCAGATCAGCGTCCGGCACGGCAGTACCCGTCCATCCGTGAACTGCACGCAGTCCTCGGTCACTTCGGCGACCGAGACGCCGAGCGACACCTCCGTACCGCGCTGCCGCATCAGTTCCAGCGCCTTCTGGCCCAGCCGGTCGCCCAGCTCGGGCATCAGCTTCGGCGCGATGTCGATGAGGTGCCACTTGATCTGAGTGGGGTCCAGCCGCGGGTAGCGCCGGGCGGCGGCGTTGGTGAGCCGCTGAAGGTAGGCGACCGTCTCCGTGCCCGCGTAGCCGCCGCCGACGACGACGAACTGGAGCCGCGCCGCGCGCTCTTCCGGGTCGGTCGAGGCCGCGGCGATGTCGAGCTGCGCGATGACGTGATCCCGGATGTACGCGGCCTCGGCCAGCGTCTTCATGCCCCGCGCGTACGTCGTCAGGCCGGGGATGTCGAAGGTACGGGTGATGCTGCCGGGCGTCAGCACCAGACGGTCGTAACGGATGTCGGTCGTCTCACCCGTGATCAGCCGTACGACGCAGACCTTCGCCGCGGTGTCGATGCCGATCACCCCGCCGGGCACCAGACGCGTCCGGCGCAGGATCCGCCGCAAGGAGGGCGCGATCGACTGCGGGGTGACCACTCCGGCGGCGACGTGCGGCAGCAGCGGCAGGTACAGCTCGTAGTTGTTGGGCGTGACCAGCATGATCTCGGCCGTCTCGGCGGACAGCCCGTGCTCCAGGCCCCGGGCGCACTCCACCCCGGCGAAGCCGCCGCCCACGATCAGGACTCTGGGTCGTTCCATGACGCGTCCTCGCCTCTGTCAGCAGCTGTGTCGGCTCCCGGCCACGCTGGCACGGGGCGGCGGGGCCCGCCACCGCGCCCGCCGGGTACCTCCTGCGACCGGGTGAGAAACAGGCGGCCCCGCCGCCACATGTGTCACGGGCCCCGGCCCTGGGCCCGGGCTCCGGCGCCCGGCTCAGCGGCCGTCGCGATGGGTGGGCCGGGGACGGCCGGTACGGGCGAAGTGCGGCAGGGAGATGCCGCCGCGGTGCGCCGTCTCGCCGGCGCCGGGCCGGACGAAGAGGGTGACGGTGACGCCCTCGGTGAAGCCGTTACGGCGCATCAGCGTCGCCGACGCCGTGTTGTTCACCTCGACGTCGGTCACCACGGACGAGGCGCCGGCCTCCGTCAGCGCGGCGCAGCAGTCCTGCACCAGCCGCCCGGCCACGCCGCGCCCCTGGAAGTCCGGATCCACCGCGATCCACTCCAGATACCCCCAGTCCTCCCGCTGCTCGAAGGTCATCGAGCCGAGCACGAACCCGGCGAGCCGGTCACCGGCCATGGCGACCCGGCAAGCGGGCACGGAGGCGTCGAGGTGCGTGGCGACGGCGGTCAGCGACCAGCCGGTGTACGGCATGGCGTCGGTGTCGTAGACCCGTTCGCCCAGCTCCAGGACGGCCGGGAGGTGCTTGGGCCGCAGCGGGTGCAGGGTGATCTCAGTGTCGTGCGCGTCCGGTGTGGCCATGACCGGCGCTCCTTTCGCTAGGACGGTGGCGGCTAGGGAAAACCGCAAATCCACCCTAATCAGCGCAATGACCCTCCGTAGATCCACCCCTGTAGTTTGCGGGGGTGAGCACCGCCGTCGCCGAAATCCTCTCTCTCCTGCTGCTGGTCTGCGTCCTGGTCTTCGCCGTACGGAGGCCGGGCGGCGCCCCCGAGGCGGTGGCGGCCGTACCGGCGGCGGGTCTGCTCGTGCTGGTCGGCGCGGTGTCGCCGGGCGCCGCGTGGGAACAGGTGCACAAACTGCTGCCGGTCGTCGGCTTCCTGGCCGCCGTGCTGGTACTGGCGCACCTGTGCGCCCGGGAAGGGCTGTTCGAGGCGGCTGGCGCGGCGCTGGCGCGGCGCTGCGCGGGACGGCCACGGCTCCTGCTGGCCGGAGTCTTCGTACTCGCCGCTGCCGTCACGGCGGTGCTCAGCCTGGACGCGACGGTGGTGCTGCTGACGCCGGTGATCGTGGCCACCGCCACGCATGCCGGCGTACGCGCCCGCCCGCACCTGTACGCGTGCGCCCACCTGTCGAACTCCGCCTCGCTGCTGCTGCCCGTCTCCAACCTCACCAACCTGCTGGCTCTCGGCGCGGCCGGGCTGTCCTTCACCCGGTTCGCCGCCCTGATGGCGCTTCCGTGGGGCGTGGCGGTGCTCTTCGAGTACGTGGTGTTCCGGCGGTTCTTCGGCCGGGAACTGGCGGACGACGAACGGCGCGTGGACGCGCGGGGGCCTCGTGCGGGCGGGGCGCACGAACAGCAGGCAGCTCCGCCACCGCTCCCGGCCTTCGCACTCGTGGTCCTCTCGCTGACACTCGCCGGGTTCGTCGTGACCCCCTTCGCCGGGATCGCTCCGGTCTGGGCGGCGCTGGGCGGCGTGCTGGCCCTCGGGATACGCGAGATGGCGCGCCGGGGGAGGACCGGGACCGACACCGCGGCCGGCCCGGCGACCAGTTCCAGGACCGCGACCAGGACCGGTATCCCGACCGCGACCGGCGCCGTGACCGGGATGCTGAAAGCGGCCAACCCCTTCTTCTGCCTCTTCGTGCTGGCCCTCGGCGTCGTGGTGGAGGCGGTCGTCGCCAACGGTCTCGGCGGCGCCGTCGACCGACTGCTGCCCGAAGGCGCTTCGCTGCCGGCGCTCCTCGGGGTGGCCGTGTTCGCCGCCCTCCTCGCCAACGTCATCAACAACCTGCCGGCCGTGCTGACGTTGCTGCCGGTCGCGGCCCACGGCGGTGCCGGCCCCGTCCTCGCGGTGCTGATCGGCGTGAATCTCGGCCCGAACCTGACGTACGTGGGCTCGCTGGCCACGCTCCTGTGGCGACGCATCCTCCAGGAACGGGGCGACGCGCCAAAACTGGGCACGTTCACCCGGCTCGGGCTCCTGACCGTCCCGGGAGGCCTGGTCCTGTCCACGCTGGCCCTGTGGGGAGCCATGCAGATCATCGGCACATGACGGCCCGCCACCCCCGACGACCGATCGGCGAAATCACTTACAGCCCGTCCGAACGAGTGAACTGAGTGAACTTGTGACCGATTGGCGAGAAGGGTGCGCAGACGCCGCGTAAGCCAAATGTGCGTACGGGATAAGCACTGACCGGAAACAGCTCGGTCCTTCAGCCGAAGCACGGCGCCGGGAAGGGCCCACATGACGCCTTTCCCACCCCGGTCGGCACTCCTCCCCGCCCCGTCCCGCCCGGCAACCACCCCACCGCACCGGCTCCGCCCACCGTGACCGCCGTCACATTCACGGCCTCCGGCGGGCGGGCGTCCACCGCCCAGGCTCATGGCATGAGTTTCGGACAACTTCATTACGTATGAGCCGTCCGGACTGACGGTGGGGCCAGCGGGTAAGCCGTAGACACGTAGGGCGCAGCCGACGACCCGGACCCCGCCGGAGGCTGGCACCGCGCGGATGCCGAACGCCGACGGTGGTCATCTCCGCCTGGGCCGCAACGGGCGACTCCCCAAACTTCCGTACGTCTCCACCGCCAGCATGCGGCGGCATCACGCGCACCGGCACGGAGGTGGGGACGGGCATGGTGGAACAGGGGCGGAGCTACGCGAGCAAGGAACACGTGGTGGGCGCGACCACAGTGGTGGAACTGAGCGGAGAAGTGGACATCCTCGCGACGACCGCGTTGACCGCGCGTCTCGACGAGATCACCGGAGCGCGCTGCCCCGATCTCGTCCTCGACATGCGGCACGTGACCTTCATCGACTGCTGCGGCATCTCGATGCTGTGCCGCACCCGGCGCCGGGTCGAGGCCAAGGCAGGCCGCCTGCGCCTGGCCGGCGTCGCCGACAGCCCCAGCGTGCTGCGACTGCTGCGCCTGACAGGCCTGCTGCCCGCCTTCGACCTCTGCCTCGACCCGGACCCCGACGCCGTACCCGGACTCACCGGTGGGACCCGACCGGACGACGACTGCCGCCCAGGCCCCGAAGGCGCAGGCCGCCCGGTCGCCCCGGACGCCCCCTCGGACACCGCCGTCGCTTGAGCAGACGTCAGGCCGGCAGATGGGCCTCGATGGCCTCCGTCAACTCCGCCGCCTCGGGCTCGGTTCGGGGCCGGAACCGCCCCACGACCTTCCCCTCCGCGTCGATGAGGAACTTCTCGAAGTTCCACTGCACGTCACCGGCCTCGCCCGCGCCGTCCTCGGTGCGGGCGAGCTCCGCGTACAGCGGGTGCCGGTCCGGTCCGTTGACGTCCGTCTTCTCGAACAGCGGGAAGCTGACCCCGTAGGTGGCCGAGCAGAACGTGGCGATCTCCTCGGCGCTGCCCGGCTCCTGGCCCGCGAACTGGTTGCTGGGGAAGCCGAGCACGCTGAAGCCGCGGTCGCCGTACTGCTGCTGGAGCCGCTCCAGCCCCGAGTATTGCGGCGTCAGGCCGCACTTGGACGCCACGTTGACCACCAGCAGGGCGCGACCGCGGTAGTCGGCCAGCGAGGCGGGCTCACCGTTCAGGGTGCGCAGGGGGATGTCGTACAGGCTCACGTTCAGGCTCCTCGCTACGGGACCGCTGGTGCGGATGGACTTCCTCGGTGAGAACAGTGCTTGCCCGCGTGTTCTTCCCTGGCCGCTGCTCCCGTGCTCGGCAACTGGCGGAGCGGCTGCACCAGCCGCCCTGCCTTGCCGGCTTCAGATAGGGAGGCGCGCTCGGGTGCAGAAGCGAGAGGCGAGAGGCGAGAGGCGCGGGGCGCGTTGGAGCGGGTGTCCAGGTGGACAGCGACGCCGTCCGTCAACGGGCGTTGCACGGGTGCTGGTCAGCAGATCAACTGGCACTCATCCCGCGCTCAGGCCATTCCCCTCGCTCGTCGTACACGGCATTGATCCTTCGCGATGCCTTGAGGAACAAGTAGTCAATATGCCCGTCATCTGGCTGTGCTCGGCGGGTCGTTCTGTCCATCGACAGGCGCCTTGTCATCTCGGGAGGGTCTTCGCCGAATGAGTAGGTGATGGTATCGGGGTCCTCGGAGATTTTCTTGAAGTAGACCAAGGCGGCCACGGCTACCACTCCTTCTCGAAGTCTTCGCGCTTGTTCAGTGGGACTTTGTTCTGCCAATTGTACGTTTCGTTGGCGACCCGGTGCGCCTCTTGGTAGGTGGCGTCGGGATGCTCGCGAAGGTACTTGAGTTCCGTCAGTTCGTGCTCCAGCAGAATGTGGTCCTCGGGCAAGGCGTTCCCGGACCGCAGGCGGATCCAGGCGTCGGCGATCTCGGGGTCGGAGTCGAACTTCCGGGTGACCACCCGGCCGGTCTCGTAGTCTTCGATCGGGTGCTCGGTATCGAAGACATGCTTCTTGATGGTGCCGACTTCCGTCTCGGAAAACCCTGTGGATCCGTCGGCCCGCACCACGTCCCGGGTGTGCTTGCTGATGGTTCCGACATCGCGGGAGTCTTGCATGAAATGGGCGTATGCGTCATCGGCCCACTTTGTCTGCGCGGGGTCGTCCAGCAGATCCCGAGGACGTCTGCGAGCGCCGGTGAGCCATTCATCGTTGAAGGCCAAGCGGAGCCGCGGCGTCGAAACGTCGGGAAGACGGGCCTCCCGGATGGCTCTCGCTCCACGGACTGCACCCCCGAAGGCACCTCCAAGGGCGCCGCCGGCCAGACCGGCTTCGGCGGCTTCGTGCAGGCTGATGCCCTTCTGTTCACCGAGCAGGTTGCGGCCGCCCTGCGCCACCACCACGTCCACCGTGATGGCTTCGACGCCGCCGATGGCCGCGGTGGCCAGGACCGTTCCGGCGATCTCGGCCACAGTGGCGGAGACGGCCACGCCTGCGGTGCCGGCCGCGGCGACGATCGCCTCGGTGGCGCCTGCTGCTGCTATCTCGCTGATGCCGCCGGTGAACAGGGCCAGGGCCGCCCCGGCGACCAGCACTGCTCCCGCGATCTCCAGTTCGTGCTCGATCTTCTTCTTGGCCTCGGCGATCTGGTCGGCGAACTTGTCCAGTGCCTTGGCCATGTCCCGGGCGGCGGAGGCCACGTCGTCCAGGTAGCCCTTGCTGCCGCCGTGGTACTTGCGCCAGAAGTCGCCGAACGCCTCGATGCCCGGGCCCTTGTTGTTGTCGATGACGTCCTGGGCGGGCTTGTGTGCGGCGGCGGTGACGTCTTCCACGTCGTCGGCGAAGGTCCGCCACGCGCGGGCGGCTTCCCGCAGTTCGTCCTCGTCGCCCTCCGGCCACCACATGCCGGTCAGGTCCTGGACGATCTCCTTGGCCTTGTCGGCGGCGCTCACTGTGCACTGCCCTTGCTGAATCCGGAGGACGAGGAGCGGTCTGCTTCCTCGTGGTTGTCCGCCATGTCTTTCATGGCCTGGGAGATGCTTTCCAGTCCCTTGACCAAGGCTTGGGCGGCCTTTTCTATGTGTTCGCGGTGCGGGGCGTACATGTGCTGGAACTTCTGTCCCTGCTCGTCGTCTCCCCATGGCGAGCCGAGGCCGTCCAGCGAGCCTTTGAGTTTGCTCGTCGCCTTCGCCAGTGCGTCCGCTTCCCGGTGGAAACGCGGCGCCGCGGACTTGAGCTGGTCCGTGTCGATGTCGAAGCCGTCACCGGCCATAGGTCCCCCCAGGAACTGTGCTTTCACGTGTTCCCACAACCTATCGCGAGCCACTGACAACGCTTCAGTCGGTTTCGCGGCCGTAGCTGTTCACCGGTCAAGTAGTTTGCCGTGTGTAGAGAAGAAGCCGTGGAAGCGGCGTAGCGGCTCATCGGAAGCCATGCGGGTCCTCATAGCCCGCCGCTCGCGATCGATTATGAGCGTGTGTGCGAAAGGCGTGGGACCCTTGTCGTTCCCTACGGCTCCATCGTGTATCTGGAGACCCGAGACCTGGACAAGCAGATGGTTGGCTGCTGGCCCGCGAACTGATTGCCGGGGGTGTTGAACACGCTGAAGCCGCGGTTGTCGTACTGCTGCTGGGGGTGTCGGCCGGCGGGCGCGGGCTCATCGGTCAGGGGGTGCAGGGGTATGCCGTACAGGCTCGCGCTCAGGTTCCTCGTTGTGGGGCCGCTGTTGTGGACGGGCTTCTTCGGGAGTCGTGGTGTTCGTATGTGGGTTCTCTTCCGGCTGTCGCTCCTCCAGCGGCCAGGATGGCCACGGTCGGAGCGTGCCGGTGCGCCATTCTCTGAGTAGTTGGTCGAAGATCGGGGTGCTTTCGGCTGGTGGTTGGTGGGGCTGTTGGGGTGTGGGGCAGGGGCGGTGTGGATGGTGTTGGTAGTGGGGTGTTTGGTGTGGGGGAGGTGGCTGGGGTGTGTTGTATGGGTGGGGGGCTGGGGGCGGAGGGTTCTGTGCGGCGTTCATGTCCAGGGCCAACAGGGAGCCGGTGTCCTGGGTTGCGGTTCGCCACCGGGACCGAGTCGAGAAGCCCCCGAGTCGGTGATGGGCAGAAGATACGTTCCCGCGCGGGTGGCGCGTTCCGTGTGAGCCGGACAAGCCGCGGGCTGGGGGCAGCGGGCAGATGGGGTGTCAGGTCGCCGGTAATAACTTGGCTGTGTAATTGCTGTGTGGAGACTATCTCCTTTCTGTGAGGGGTCGGTATCGGCCAAGCTTTGTTCCGTCATTCGTGGAGGGGAGTGAAGGGAGGAGGTCGGAAAGTAGCAGGCTGGGGGCTGATCGAGTTCGGGTGCGGTGGCGGGCGCGGGTGGAGCGGGGAGCGGAAGCGCAGGCCGGCTGGGTGGCGTTGGGCGTCGGGGGGACTCAGGGGAAGCGTTACTGCGGGGCGGGGATTTTTGGTGGTGGCAACCGGAAGGCCGGCTCCGCGGGGTTGTCCGGAAAGGTGCTGGACGGAGCAGGATTCATCATTCCGCTTCTGTGGCTCATGTTTCTCTCATGTTCACGTGGCACGGTGAAGTGGCGTGTTCGAGGCGGCATCGGAACCCACGTACGGCCGTGCCCTTTTCCTGTGACGGGGCATCCCGCTATTCCGGTGCCGTCGCCGCCGGTAATGCACTTCCCCCGAAACCCGGCCTCGGCGCGAGGCCGTCGGCCTCCGAAGGTGCCGTCCGCGGCGGCGCCTTCGGACGGTCGCGCCCGCGCCGGAAAGATCACCGTCGCCCTGCGGTGCCCCGACCCCCTCCGCTTCCGGGAGAGACATCCCAATGGTGAAGTCAAGCCGCTGCCGTGACAGGTGGTGTGGCTTGGTAGCACACTCCGTCACGGAGTATGGCCCACAAAACGTTCAGTCTCCGGCGCGCGAGGGCCAGCACCGCTTGCTTGTGCGCCTTGCCCTCGCTCCTCTTGCGGTCGTAGAACGCACGCGATGCTGGACAGCACCGCAAACTCACCTGGGCAGCCAGATACATGCTCCGCAGGAGCCCGCGGTGATAGCGCCGAGGCCGGCGCAGGTTGCCACTGACGCGGCCGGAGTCGCGGGGTTGAGGGGCCAGGCCGGCGAAGCCGGCCAGGCGGTCCGCGGTCCCGAAAGAGGCCATGTCGCCGCCGGTGGCGGCAATGAACTCGGCACCGAGACGAGGGCCCATGCCGGGCAGGCTGGTGATCACCTCGGCGTGTGGATGCTCGCGAAACCGCGCCTCGATGAGAGCGTCAAGCTCGGCGATCTCCTCATCGAGAGCCATCACCCCCTTCGCCAGCCGGAGGACCATGGCGGCAGCCAGCCTCTCACCAGGCAGCGCCGTGTGCTGGGCTTCGGCCGCCTCCACGGCCGTCTTGGCGAGTGTGGCGGCGCCGCGGACCTTGCGGTTCTTCAGCCACGTTTCGATCCGCTTGGCGCCTGTGCGGCGGATGGCGGCGGGGGCCTGGTATCCGGTCAGCAGCATGACCGGGCCGTGGTTGGTGAGGTCCAGCGACCTCTCCAGGGCGGGGAAGATCTCCAGCAGTTGGGCTCGCAGGCGGTTGATCTGCCGGGTTCGGTCGAAGACCACATCCAGTCGCCTGGACGTGAGGATGCGCAGGTCGACGGCGATGTCGTCGCCGGGTCGCAGCAGCCCGACATCGCGGCGGACGCGGGCCTGGTCGGCGATGACGAAGGCGTCCTTCGCGTCCGTCTTTCCCTCGCCCCGGTAGGTGCCCGACGCTCGATGAACGGCGAACCCGGTGAGGTAGGCGACGGGCTGGTCGTGGTTGAGCAGCAGGCCAATCAGCAGTGCGGCACCGCCTCGGTTGAGGTCGATGGCCCACAGCACGTCGCTGGATATCTCCAGGACGTCTCCGATCAGCGTCAGCAGCTCGGTTTCGTCGTTGGATACGCGGCGGGACAGCAGCCGTTTGCCTTCCGCGTCGATCACCACCGCGTGGTGGTGCGTCTTGCCGATGTCCACCCCGGCCCAGATCTGGGGCACGGGTCACCTCCGCCGCTTCGTGGTCGTCATCGATTCCCGCAGACGACCTCGCCGGCGTGGTCTTACAGCAGCGATCAACGTCGCAAATCCCAATTGGCGGTCGAGTCGTCGCGGGGCTCCGGGCGGCCATGTCTCTCAAGCCGTCGAGCGGCACCAACATGACAGCCATACCCGGAGCCCCTGGGCCCTCCGATCTTACGAATGACCAGATCAGACCCACGACTGAAAGGTAAGACCACCATGTCCGCCACCACCTTCGTGGACCGGCCCGTCCTCGCTGAACGGCCGCACGGCCGCTGGCAGTTCTGGCACACGCCCGCGGGCCGGCCGCGCTGGGACCGGCCCGCCCTCCTGGGCATCGCCGCGCTCGCCGCGGTGCTGTACGCCTGGAACATCACCAGCAGCGACTACGCGGGTTATTACGCCGCCGCCGTCCGCAGCATGTCGGAGAGCTGGAAGGCGTTCCTCTTCACGGCCTTCGACCCGGCGTCCACCGTCACCCTGGACAAGATCGGCGGCTTCCTGTGGCCGCAGGCGCTGTCCGCGCGGATCTTCGGGTTCAGCAACTGGGCCCTGACGCTCCCGCAGTGCGTCGAGGGCGTCGTCTGCGTGCTGGTGATCCACCGCACGGTACGGCGCTGGCGCGGCCCGGCGGCCGGTCTGCTCGCCGCCGGAGCGCTGACCCTCACTCCGGTGGCGGCGTCGATGTTCGGGCACGCGCTGCTGGAGGCGCCGCTGACCATGTGCCTGGTGCTGGCCGCCGACCAGTGCGCGAAGGCGATGACAGAGGGGCGGTTGCGGCCCCTGTTGCTGGCGGCGGTCTGGGTGGGGCTGGCCTTCCAGGCGGCGATGATGCAGGCGTGGATCATCGTGCCGGCCCTCGCCGTCGCGTACTTCGTCGTGTCACCGGCCGCGCCGCGCAAACGGCTCGGCCATCTGCTGACCGCGGGCGCGGTGCTGCTCGCCGTCTCGTTCTCCTGGGTCCTGCTGATGACCGTCGTCCCGAAGGACGCGCGGCCGTACGTGGACGGGTCGCGCGACAACAGCGCCCTGTCGATGGTGTTCGGCTACAACGGCTTCGACCGGCTGAAGTCCGGATGGAACATCGATGCCGCCAACAGCACGCCGCCGGGGGCGGCCAAGGGAGTGTCCGGAGCGGGCGGCGGGGCCGGGGCTGACGAGGGGAGCAGGACTTCTTCCAAGACATCGGCCAAGACCGGTTCTGGGCGGCACGCGCCCGGGCAGGCCGGCTCGGGGGCGAAATCCGCGCCCGGAACCAGCCTGGCGAAGGGTGGCGGGCAGGCCCAAGGCGGCGGTGGATCGCACGTGGCGGTGGGCGCACCCACCAGCGGCTGGTTCAAGCTCTTCCGCGCACCCCTGGCCCAGCAGATCGGCTGGCTGTTCCCGCTGGCCCTGTCCGCTCTCGTGCTCGGCTTCGTCACCCGCCGCACACAGCCCCGTACGGACCCGGTCCGCGGCGGCTACCTGCTGTGGGGCGGCTGGCTGCTGACGGCGGTGGCGGTCATGAGCGCCATCAACGTTCCGCACGCCACGTACATGGCCGCCCTCGCTCCTGGCCTCGCCGCGCTGTCCGCCGCCGGAGTCGTCACCCTGTGGCGCGCCCATCGTCGGGAGATGGGAGTGCAGGGAAAGTGGGGAGAGCGGGGAGCGCAAGGGGAGCGGGGAGTGCAGGGGGAGTCGGGGGAGCAGGTGGTGGGGCGTCCGGCAGCTGGGCGTCGCGTCGGGGGAGGCGTAGGGGCGGTTTTGCGTGCGTGGCTGCTGCCGGCCGTCGTCGCGGCGCAGGCGGCATGGGCGGTGTATCTCGTCTCCAGTCACTCCGACTGGGTGCCGTGGCTGATCCCCGTCATCGTCGTGACGGCGCTCGCCGCCCTCGGCCTGTTTGCCTACGGCATTCTTCGCGCCCGGCGCGCCGATGACGGATCGCACGCCCGGAGTGCACCGGACACGCAGCACGCCCCGGCGCACGCCCGCGCGCAGCAGTACACCCGCGCCCGGCAGCGCGCCCGCGCTCGGCGCGTCGCCACCGCCGGACTGATCGCCGGCTGCGTCACGATGACGGCGGCCCCCGCCACCTGGTCGCTGTCCGTCCTGAACCTCCGGTACACCGGCTCCGCGCACTCGGCGTCCGCCGGTCCGCAGGACTTCACGCTCGGTACGCCCACCCGGCTGACGGACACCCAGCGCAAGATCCTCGACTACGTCGAGCGCCGCCGTGGCACCGCCGACTACGCCTTCTCCGCCGGGCTGCTCACGGCAGAGCCGTACATCCGCCTCGGCGCGTCCGTCGTGCTGCCGCTCGGTGGCTTCGCGGCGGGGACCGAGCCGGTCACCCTCAGCGAGTACCAACGGCTGGTGGCGGCCGGGAAACTGCGCTTCGCGCTCGTCGGCGCGGGGGACGACGTGGGGACCTCGGAGACGGCGCGGATCAGCCGGTGGGTCCGGTCGGCTTGCGAGAAGGTCGATCCGTCCGCGTACGGGGGCGAGACGCGCGCCGGGAGCGGAGGCGGGAGCGGGAGTGGAACCGGAAGCGAGAGTGGGAGCGGAGGCGGAAGTGGGCAGCAAGGTGGTGCCGGGGCCAAAGCCGGAGCGGGCGCCGGTGCGGGTGCCAGTGGCGGTTCCGGTGCCGGCCAGAGCCTCTACCGCTGCTCCGCCGCGAGCCCGCGTGGCTGACGACGTATGCGGCTGACGGCCTGTGCGGCTTCCGGCGTGTGCGGTTGACGACGTACGCGCCTGATGACGTACGCGCCTGACGGCATCTCCCCTGACGCCACACGCTTCTGATGACACACGCCCCTGACAGCCCCCCGGCGAGGAGGCGGCGGAGCGCCGCCGTGGCCCCTCTTCCGCCCCCTCGCCGTCTATAACCCTCTTGGCCCGTCGTGCCCCTCTTGACCCGTGAGCGAGCGGGCCAGCACAGTACGGGGGACCGTCTGGTCCGACCGGTCTCCTGGCCCCGCGTCAGGGGAGGTGGAGGGTGCCGTGCACAGCAGCCCGAGCGTCGTGCCGTCCGGTCCGGGCATCGGCGCGACAGGGGCGGGCGGTGAGCCGCAGGGCGCGGACCTCACCGACGCCGTAGCCGTGCCGCCGGTCGAGGAAGCGGCCGCCGTGGCCCTCACGCAGGCCCTGGTCCGGCTGCGGACCGTCAACGCCGCGGGCGCCACCAGCGTGGAGCAGCCCGCCGCCGATCTCCTCTCCCGGCTCTTCACCGACTTCGGCTGGCCGCACGACGTCGTCGAGGTCGCCCCCGGGCGGCCCAACGTCGTCGCGGTCGTCGAGGGCGGTGGCGGGACGGGCCGTACGCTGATGTTCGAAGGGCACACGGACGTCGTGACGGAGGGCGACGCCGCCGTGTGGAGCGTCGACCCGTACGGCGCGGAGATCCGTGACGGGCGGCTGTGGGGGCGTGGCGCCGCGGACATGAAGTCCGGGGTGGCGGCCATGATCTACGGGGTGCGGGCGCTCCAGCAGGCCGGTCCGTTCCCCGGCCGGGTCGTCGTCGGCGTGCTGTGCGACGAGGAGGGGCTGATGCTCGGCGCCAAGGCGTTCGCCGCCTCGCCGTCGGCCGCCGAGGTGGACGGTGTCGTCGTCTGCGAGCCGGAGGGGTACGAGGTGTGCGCCTCGGCCCGCGGCGGCATCCGCCTCCGGCTGGGTCTGCACGGGGTGATGGCGCACGGCGCGATGCCGCAGGAGGGCCGCAATCCCCTCGTCGCGGGTGCGCGCGTCGTCGCCGCGCTCGCGGAGGCCGAGGAGTGGGCGGCCGGGCGGTACGGCACCCACCCGCACGCCGGGACGGTGACCGTCACCCCGACGGTGCTGCGCGCCGGCGACCCCGACCAGCTCAACGTCATCCCCGGCCACGGCGTGCTCGGCATCGACGTACGGACCGTGCCCGGTACCGACCACGCCGAGATCGTCGAGCGGCTGCGGCGGACGGCCGTGGCCGCCGCGGCCGGTGTGGGGGTCACGGTCGAGCTGACCGTCGTCGACGACCGCCCGGCCGTCGAACTCGCCGTCGGCCACCCGCTCGTCCGGAGCCTGGTGGCCGGTCACCGGCGGGTGCACGGCGTCGAGCCGGAGTTCGGCGCGGTCCCCGGTACGACCGACGGGACGATCCTGACCCGCGACGCGGGCCTGCCGACCGTCGTCTACGGGCCGGGCGGCAAGTGGATCGCCCACCAGAAGGACGAGTACGTGGAGGTACGGGAGATCGCCGAGTACGCGCGGGTGTACGCGGTCGCGGCCCGGCACTTCCTCGACGGGAGCGACACCGGCTCCGCACCCGCCTCCGGAACCACCAGCTCCGAAGACGGCGAAGACGTCGAAGAGGGCGAGAGCGGCGAAGGTGGCGACACGGCATGAGCCCTCCCGCCGGCCGCGACGACGCGCCGCCCCTCCCGCCCGTGCCCCCGGCCCGCCTCCCCGTAGGCGACAGCTGGGTGCCCGCCCCGCGTACCGGGCCGGTGATCTTCCCGTACGACCGGGCGGAGTTCGCCACGGCGCCCGTGGGGGACGCGGACCTCGCCCGGCGCGCCGTCGAGCACGCCGTGGCCGTCCGCCCCCGGGTCGCGAAGCTGGCCTCGCGCGTACGGCGTCAGGTGCTGGGCGGCGTGGCGGCGGACCTGGAGGACGTCGCCGGGCCGATGGAGGATCTGCTCGTACGGGAGACCGGCAAGCCGCGTACCGACTGCCGTACCGAGGTACGGCGGGCCGTGGCCACCTGGCAGGCTGCCGCCGACGAAGTGGCGCACATCCACGGTGAGACGGTGCCGCTGGACCTGCTGCCCACGGGGGACGGCATGTTCGGGTTCTGGACCCGGCGCCCGGTCGGCGTCGTGGTCGGCATCGCGGGCTTCAACTACCCGATGATGCTGGCCTCCCACAAGATCGCCCCGGCGCTGGCGGCCGGCTGCCCGGTGATCGTCAAACCGGCCCCGGCCACCCCGCTGGCCACCCTGTGGCTGGTCCACCTCGTACGCGAACGCCTCACCGCGGCCGGCGCCCCGCCGGCGCCGTCCAACTGGTCACCGGCGACACCGAGGTCGGCCGCGCGCTGACCACGCACCCCGGGGTCGCCGCGGTCTCCTTCACCGGCTCCGCCGCCGTCGGCCACCGCATCGCCCGGGACGCCGCGCCCCGCAAGGTGGTGCTCGAACTCGGCTCCAACGCGGCGCTCGTGGTCGCCGCCGACGCCGACCTGGACGCCGCAGCGGACGCGGTGGCCCGCGGCGGCTACTACGCCTCCGGCCAGGCGTGCATCGCCGTGCAACGCGTGATCGCCGTCGCGGAGATCGCCGCCGAGCTGGAGCGGCGGATCACCGAACGGCTGCCAGGCGTCGTCGTCGGCGACCCGCGCGAGGAGGACACCCGGGTCGCCGCCCTCATCGACGAGGCCGCCACCGAACGCGTGCTGACCTGGATCGACCAGGCCCGCGCCGCCGGGGCGCGGCTGGTGGCGGGCGGCACCCGCGTCGGCCGGTGCGTGGCACCGACCCTGCTGGCGGAGGTGCCGGACGGCCAGCCCGCCTGGGACGAGGAGATCTTCGGGCCGGTCGTCGCGCTGCGTACGGTCCCGGATCTGGACGCGGCCTACGACCTGGTCAACGCCGGGCGGTACGGGCTGCACGCGGCGGTCTTCACCCGCGGTCTGGACGCCGCCTTCCGGGCGCTGGACGCGCTCGACGTCGGCGGCGTGGTGATCAACGAGGTGCCGGGCTACCGCAGCGACGTGGCTCCGTACGGCGGCGTGAAGGACTCGGGGCTGGGGCGTGAGGGCCCGCGCTTCGCGATCGAGGAACTGACGGTGACGCGGATGGCGGTGATCCGTCCGTGAGCGCCGCGGACGGCGACGGCACGGGCCCGTACCCCTACGACCCCGGAGCACACCATGGACCAGGTGATCGAGTACGCGAAGCTGTTCCGCCTGGACGGGCGGCGGGTCGCGGTCGTCGGCGGGGCCGGCGGCATCGGCCGGGAGGCGGTACGGGCGCTGGCCGCCCACGGGGCCGAGGTGATCGTCGCCGACCTGGACGCGGCCGGCGCCGCCCGCGCCGCGGAGGCCGCTGCGGCCGAGACACCGGCCCCCGGCAGCCGTACCGGTACGGCGACGGCCTGCGCCCTCGACGTGCTGGACGCGGACGCCGTACGGGCCGCGGTGGCGCGTTGGGGCGCTCTGGACGGGCTGGTCGTCACCGTCGGCGTCAACGTGCGCAAACGGATCGCCGACTACACCGCCGCCGAGTTCGACCGGGTGGTCTCCCTCAACCTGCGGGCCGTCTTCACCCTCGTACAGGCTGCCGCGCCCGCCATGGCGGAGCGCGGCCGGGGCAGCGTGGTCGGCCTGGCTTCGATGCGCGCCTTCCAGGTCGAGCCGGGGCAGAGCGTGTACGCGGCGTCCAAGGCCGGGCTGGTGCAGTTCCTGCGGACAGCCGCGGCGGAGTGGGGGCCGCGCGGCGTCCGGTTCAACGCGGTGGCGCCCGGCGTGGTCCGTACGCCGCTCACCGATCAGATCGCCGCCGATCCGCAGTGGTACGACGCCTACGCGCAGGCGTCCGCGCTGGGGCGCTGGGCCCGCGCCGACGAGATCGCGGGCGCCGTCACCTATCTCGTCTCGGACGCGTCCACGTTCGTCACCGGCAGCGTCCTGGCGGTCGACGGCGGCTGGACGGCGGTCGACGGCCGGTACGAGCCGTCGCTCTGAGCCCGCCCGTACGGCCGGGCCGGCGTACCCACCGGGCCGGCCTACCCACCGGCGTACCGGAACACGGAACTCGGACGCGGAGTACAGAACACAGAACAAGATCACGGACTCCCCATGGAGATACATGCCACCCCGCACCACCACCACCTTCCCCCTCCCAGGCCTCACCGCCCCCGTCGAGATCCGCGTCGACCGCTGGGGCGTGCCCCACCTGTACGCCGCCTCCCAGGACGACCTCTTCCTCGCGCAGGGCTTCAACGCCGCCCGGGACCGGCTCTTCCAGATCGACCTGTGGCGGCGCCGCGGACTCGGACTGCTCTCCGAGGTGTTCGGGGAGAGCTGTCTCGAACACGACCGGGCGGCCCGGCTCTTCTTGTACCGCGGTGACATGTCCGCCGAGTGGTCCGCCTACGCGCCCGGCACGGAGCGCATCGCCGCGGCCTTCGTGCGCGGCGTCAACGCGTACGTCGCGCTCTGCCGGGCCGATCCCGCGCACCTGCCACACGAGTTCGCGCTGCTCGGCCACCAGCCCGCCTACTGGGACCCCGCAGACGTCGCCCGCATCCGCAGCCACGGCCTCTTCTACAACCTGGAGCAGGAGGTCGCCCGCGCGCTGACCCTGCGCGATTACGGCCCCGCGGTCGAGGACCTGCGCCGGGTACGGGAGCCCGCGCACGGCCTTCGTGTACCGGAGGGCCTGGACCTGTCCGTCATCCCCGACGACGTGCTCCGCGTCTACCGGCTGGCCACCACGCCGCCCTGGGAGAACGGCGGGCCGCCCCAAGGGCCGGACGGCAGCAACAACTGGGTGATCGCCCCGTCCCGTACCGCCACCGGCCGCCCGCTGCTCGCCAACGACCCGCACCGGGCCGTCACCCTGCCCGCGCTGCGCTACCTCGCGCACCTGTCGGCCCCCGGCATCGACGCGGTCGGCGCCGGGGAACCCGCGCTGCCCGGCATCTCCATCGGCCACAACGGCCGGATCGCCTTCGGGCTGACGATCTTCCCGATCGACCAGGAGGACCTGTACGTCTACCGCACCAACCCCGCCGACCCGCGGGAGTACTGGTACGACGGCCACTGGGAGCCGATGCGCCGCGTCACCGAGACGGTACCGGTACGCGATGCCGGGCAGCCGGCCACCGTGGACCTGTGGTTCACCTGGCACGGCCCGGTGATCCACGACGACCCGGAGCGCGGCACCGCGTTCGCCGTACGGGCGGCCTGGCTCGATCCCGGCATGGCCCCCTACCTGGGCAGCACCGGATACATGACGGCGGACGGCCCGGACGCCTTCGTCACCGCGATGGACCGGTGGGGCGCCCCCGGCGAGAACCAGGTGTACGCCGCGCCCGACGGGACCATCGGCTGGCAGCCCGCCGGCCGGGTCCCCGGCCGCCCGAACTGGGACGGCACGCTGCCGGTGCCCGGCGACGGCCGCTACGAGTGGGCGGGGTGCCACCCCGTGGCTTCGCTGCCGTCCGTACGCGACCCCGCGCAGGGCTGGTTCGCCACGGCCAACCAGATGAACCTGCCGCCCGGCTACCCCAACGCCGACCGGACCGTCACCTACGACTGGCACGCGCCCGTCCGTCACGACCGGATCGCCGCGGAACTGGCCGCGCGCACCGGCTGGACGGTCGCGGACTGCGTACGCCTGCAGACCGACCACACCAGCCTGACCGCGCGCCGCGTCCAGCCGCTGCTGGCCGGCGTCAGCAGCGACGACCCGGACGTGGCATGGGCGCTGGAGCAACTGCGCACCTGGGACGCCGACCTGGCGCCCGACTCCCTTCCCGCAGCGCTCTTCGAGGTCTGGTTCCGGCGGCACCTGCGTCCGGCCGTACGGGAACGGGCACTGGCCCGCCTGCTGCCCCCGGACCGGCGGGCCGCCGCTCTGGCCCGCGTCCTGCCGGTCGGAGACGCCGCCACCAGCGACCCCCGGGTGGACCTGGAGCTTCTGCTCACACCGGGGGACCGGCTCGGCCCGGACCCGGACGGCGCCCTGCGTACGGCCGTCCTCGAAACCCTCCCCGCCGCACTCGCCGACCTCGGGCGGCTGCTCGGACCGGACCGCGCCCGCTGGACCTGGGGAGCGCTGCACCAGGCGGAACCTCGGCATCCGCTCGCCGCGTGGCTGGGAAAGCAGGCCCCGCTCTGGACCCGGGCCGGGCCCGCGCCGCGCGGCGGCAGCGGCGACACGGTCGATGCCACCGCGTACGGCACGGACTTCCGGCAGATCACCGGAGCGACCTTCCGGCTGGTGATCGACGTCGGCGACTGGGACGCCTCGGTGGCCATGAACGCGCCCGGCCAGTCCGGCGACCCGGACAGCCCGCACTACCGTGATCTCTTCGCGGACTGGGCGGCGGACGGCGCCTTTCCCCTCCTGTACACCCGTGCCGGGATCGAACGGAACACCACCCACGTGATCATGCTGAGGCCGCCGGACGCGCCGGGTGAGGACGCCCTGCCGGACCACCGTGATTCAGATCACGGGAATGGTGGTGTAACAAACCACCGGTAAGAGCGCGATGAATAAGGAGGTGCTCGCCGTGCACCGTGCCTATGTGTATCGAGAGGTTCCTCGTGTCACTCACCTCGCCCGTCATGCGACCGCAGGAGACAACCGAATCCCCGGCCCCGGAAGCCGTGCCGTCCGACGGTACGGCCATCGAGGCGGCGGGCGGATTCACCCTGTCCCACGGTGACGAGGGGGACGCGCCGGCGCAGCAGGTCGCCGGCGCCGGAGCCTCCGCCGACCCGGTCAAGGACTATCTGAAGCTGATCGGCAAGGTGCCGCTGCTCAACGCCGAGCAGGAGGTGGAGCTGGCCAAGCGCGTCGAGGCCGGGCTGTTCGCCCAGGAGAAGCTGGACACCGGCGAGCCCGCCGGGAAGCTCCGGCGCGAGCTGGAGATCCTGGTCGCGGACGGCGCCCGAGCCAAGGAGCACCTGGTCGAGGCCAACCTCCGGCTCGTCGTCTCGCTCGCCAAGCGCTACACCGGCCGCGGCATGCTCTTCCTGGACCTGATCCAGGAGGGCAACCTCGGTCTGATCCGCGCGGTCGAGAAGTTCGACTACGTCAAGGGATTCAAATTCTCGACGTACGCGACGTGGTGGATTCGCCAGGCCATCACCCGGGCGATGGCCGACCAGGCCCGGACGATCCGTATTCCCGTCCACATGGTGGAGATCATCAACAAGGTGGCGCGGATTCAGCGCCAGCTGCTCCAGGACACCGGCCGCGAACCCACTCCGGAAGAACTGGCCAAGGAACTCGACATGGCCCCGGAAAAGGTCATCGAAGTACAGAAATACGGCCGTGAACCGATATCCCTGCACACCCCGCTGGGGGAGGAGGGCGACAGTGAGTTCGGCGACCTGATCGAGGACACCGAAGCTGTCGTCCCGGCGGAGGCCGTCGGTTTCTCCTTCCTCCAGCAGCAGCTGCGCTCCATCCTGGAGACCCTCGCCGACCGCGAGGCCGGTGTCGTCTCCATGCGCTACGGCCTCAAGGACGGACAGCCCAAGACGCTCGACGAGATCGGCAAGGTCTACGGCGTCACGCGTGAGCGGATCCGCCAGATCGAGAACAAGACCATGTCGAAGCTCCGCCACCCGTCGCGGTCCCAGTTGCTGCGCGATTACCTGGACTAGGGGAGCCGGTACCCGGGCTAGGGGTGTCGGTACCTGGACCAGGAAAGCCGGAGGGCTCGCGGGAGCGGAGCGTCGGACGCGTCGGACGGCTCGCGGGGAGCGGCGCAGGGGGCGCGCGGCCCGCTCAATGCGCCCTCCGCCGGCCGGTGACCGGCCGGCGGACCGCTGCTAGCCTCGCTGGCAGCGGCTCGCGGGGGACGGGGGTCCGGGATGAGGTCCGCAGCAGCGAAAGCCGGTCGTGCCACCGTGACGGTGGTGCTGATCCTCGTCGCCACCACCACGGCTTGTGGCCGGTCCGCCGGGCCAGGCCCCGGTGGCGTCCCGACCGGCGCGGGATCCGGCGGCGCCATGTCGTCGGTGTCCGGGAGCGGCGCGGCGGACAGCGGGGGTCAGGCGCGCACGGGTCGAGCGCGGGTGGGCCCGGCGGCCGGGACGGCTCGTACAGCGCCGGAGACGGTTCGCACGGCGCCGGAGAGGGCTCGGCCGCGTACAGCCAGGGTGGCGACCCGGTCGCACCGGTGTCACAGCCGCCGGAGGACACCGGCAGCCCGGAGACGTTCGGCGTCGGCGACACGCCCAGCCAAGGCCACGAGTCGCCCGCGCCGTCGTGCACCGACTCCACGGGTCGGAAGATCTCGTGCCGGGCGGACGATTCCTCCCCGCCGACGGAGGAGAGTGGCCCCAGCCCTTCGCAGACGGACACCGGGCAGTACGGGCGGAACGGGGACGGCGGCCCGACTGGCGAGACCCGGCAGTCCCCGCGGTCGGCGGACGCCGGGAACACCCGGCCAGGCCCCAGCCCGGCCGCCACCGACGTGCCCTGACCCGGCGATGAGCGCCCCGCCTGCCGTACCGGACGATCCGGCCCCCGCCGCGGCCCGTGCCCGTGCCCGCGCCCGGCGCCGCAGACAGCTCCGCCGTGCTGCCCCGCTCTCCCGTGCCTCCGGCCCCGACACGCCGCCGCAGCCCGGCCAGCGGTTCGAGTGGGCCAACACCGTCCTGGGCGCCGGATCGCTCGTCGGCGGCCTGATGTTCTACGCGGGCGTCATGCACAGCAGCGCCTACTTCGCCTACTTCCACGTCCGAGCGTCGATCCTCGGCTTCGGCTTCCCCCAGATGATCATCTGGAGTCTGCGCCTGGTGACTCTGCCGGTCCTCGTCAGCCTCGCCCTCCTGGCCGTGACGCCGCGCCTGCCGGAACTGCTCGTCTCGCTCCGTGTCCCGCACCGCGTCACCCTCGGGATGCGCCGCGCGAGCCGGGCCGTCGCCCGCCAGTACGTACTGTTCGTGGCCGCCGGTGTCGTGCTGATGCTGCTGTGGCAGCACATCCAGCCGTACGGGTGGGCGGCGCCGCTGCTCGTGGCCACCGGCCTCGTACTGGGCCAGAGCGACGCGGCGAACCCGGTACGCCCGGCGCGTGGCCTGTGGCGCAGGGGCTTTCCCATCGCGGCGGCAGCGCTGTTCCTCGTATGGGTGATCGCCCTGGTCGCGGGCCGCCTGGGTACGCAGGACGCCCGGTCGACCGCCGCCCACCTCGTCCGCCGTCCCGCCGTCGTCGTGCTGAGCGTCGAACGCCTCAGCCTGACCGGCCCCGGCCTGATGACCGAGACCCTCCCGGGCATGCACTACCGCTACCGCTACACCGGGCTGCGCCTGATCCTGGAGCGCGACCGCCGCTACTACGTCCTCCCCGTCGGCTGGCGTGCCCGTACCGACCCCGCCTTCGTCATCGAGGACGACGACACGATCCTGGTCCAGCTCATGCCGGGCACCCAGCCCCGGGACGGGACGGACATGCGGTGAGAGGCCGGTGCCCCGCGGAGCCGCCCAATTCTGGTCAAGCGTGCAACCATCTTGCATCCGCGCCGGTCTGGCCTCGTATGAACGGATCGATGACCGGGACACGGTCGCAGCGCGTGGCGGGGACCGCCGCGGCCGTGGTGCTGGTGACGCTGGCCGTGACGGTGACGGCCGGCGGCAAGGCTCCGGTGGCCGCGGTCGCGGACGAAGCGCCCGCCGCGGGGCCGCGGCTGACGCTCACCGGCCTGACGGACACCTACTCCATCCCCCCGTACCGCCTCCCGCTCCGGGACCACCTTCCCGAGGAGTACCGGATCACCCTGGAGGTCCGGGAGGCGCGCGTCGTCAAGGATGTCGAGGTACGGATCGACCTGCCCGTCCTCGCGGGCCGGGCGGACATCACCCGGGTCGACGAGGGGCACGGGTGCGCTCTGGCGGGCCAGATCGTGACCTGCGCGCTGGGGGACGTCGAACGGGGTGTGGCCTTCGCCCCGTTCACCCTCGCCCCGCGGCAGGGGGCCGCCCCGGGACCGGCCGGAGCCCTGACGATCACCGTGACCAGCGCCGGCACGCCCGCCGCCCGGCACACCACCCAGGTGGCCGTCGGCGCGCCCGCGGCACAGCCCGCCGGCGCCCCCGTCGGGCGGGAGTGAAGCCCGTCCGACGCCGTTCCGCTGCGCGGCCGTTGGCCGTACCGTTCGGTGCGTTACGTGAGACCCCGCACCGAACGGTGCGCCCGGCAGACGACCGCAGGAGGACATGTGACCAGCGCAGTCGAGCACAGCTCCGTCGAGGTGAACGGCGTCCGGCTGCACATCGCCGAACAGGGGAGGGGCCGCTGGTCCTGCTCCTGCACGGCTTCCCGGAGTGCTGGTACTCCTGGCGCCACCAGTTCGCGCCGCTGGCGGCGGCCGGGTACCGGGTCGTGGCGCCGGACCAGCGCGGGTACGCGCGCAGCGACCAGCCGGCCGACATCGCCTCGTACACCATGCTGCACCTGACCGGTGACGTGATCGGACTGATCCACGCGCTGGGGGAGGAGCAGGCGGTCGTCGTCGGCCACGACTGGGGCGCCCCGGTGGCCTGGACGACGGCACTGCTGCGTCCGGACGTGGTGCGCGGTGTCGTCGGGCTGAGCGTGCCGCCCGCGCCGCGCTCTCCCGTGGCGCCCCTGGCCCACCTGCGGGAACTCCTCGGGGACGGCTTCTACCAGGTCTACTTCCAGGAACCGGGCGTCGCCGACGCCGAGCTGGCCCGGAACCCGACCGCCACCTTCCGCGCCATACTGTCCAACGGCTCCGGCGACAGCCCGTTCACCGACCCGCCGCGCCCGTGGGTCGTTCCGGAGGGCGCCAAGCTGCTGGACACGATGGAGGAGCCGGCGGAACTGCCCGGCTGGCTGACCGAGGAGGACATCCAGACCTTCGTCGGCGAGTACGTCCGGCACGGCGCCCGTGCCTTCACCGGCGGTCTGAACTGGTACCGCAACATCGACCGCAGCTGGGAACTGCTCGCGCCGTTCCAGGGCCGCGGTATCGACGTTCCCGCCCTGTACATGGCGGGCGACCGCGACCTGGTCCGCGCCTTCCCGGGCGTCGACCAGCTACTGCCCGCCCTGGAACGGGTGATGCCGAACCTGCGGCAGGCCCCGGCCCTGCCCGGCTGCGGCCACTGGACGCAGCAGGAGCGGCCGGCGGAGGTCACCGCCGCGCTGCTGGAGTTCCTGGCGGAACTGCCCGCGGCGAAGTGAGGGGAGGGGACCGGCGCACGCTGTGGGGGACCGACGCCGTACGCCCGGCTCAGTCCCGGTCCGGCCCAGACCGGTCCCGGTCCCGGTCCAGTCCGGAACCCCCGTACCGCTACACCGCGGTCTGCGCCTCCTCCGTCGTGTCCCGCGTCCGCTCGTTGAGCTTGCTGTGCCGCCGGCCGTAGCCGAAGTACAGCGCGAGGCCGACCGCGAGCCAGACCAGGAAGCCGACCCAGGTGATGAGCTGGAGGTTGAGCATCAGGTAGAGGCAGCACAGCAGCGAGACCAGCGGGATGAACGGCACCCACGGCGTACGGAAGGCGCGGGGCAGGTCGGGGGCCGTGCGCCGCATGATCAGCACACTGGCGGACACCGCCGCGAAGGCGAACAGCGTGCCGATGTTGACCATTTCGGCGAGCAGGTCGAACTTCAGGAACGCCGCCAGCGCCGCCATGATCACGGCGAGCACGACCAGGTTGGCCTTCGGGGTGCCGTGCCGCGGGTCCACCTTGCACAGCGCCTTCGGCAGCAGCCCGTCCCGGGCCATCGCGAAGATGACGCGGCTCTGCGACCGGAAACAGATCAGACTCACCGCAGCGAGGCCGACCACCGCGCCGAGACTGATGACTGTGGCGAAGAAGGGATGGCCCTTCGCGGTGAAGGCGTCGGCCAGCGGAGCCTTGACCGACAACTGTGAATAGTGCTGCATTCCGGTGACCACCAGGCACACCGCCACGTACAGCACGGTGACGATGATCAGCGAGGCGATGATGCCGATGGGCAGATCGCGCTGGGGGCGGCGTGTCTCCTCGGCGGAGGTCGCCACCATGTCGAAACCGATGTAGGCGAAGAAGACCATGGCGGCGGCGCTGAGAATTCCCGCGACGCCGAATGCCGTCGGGGTGATGCCCGTCAGAAGCTGCAACAGCGGAGCCTGTAGTCCGGACACCTTGGCGGTGTGCTGCGCCTCGGGAACGAAGGGCTGGTAATTCGCGGTGTCGATGAAGAACAGCCCGGCGACGATGACCAGCAGCACGATCGCCAGCTTGATGCCGACCAGCACGTTGGTGACGCCCTTGGACAGCTTTCCGCCGACGACGAGCACCACGCCCAGAACGAGCACGAGAAGCGCCGCGGGAAGGTTCACCACGGCGTCGTCACCCCCGCTCAGCGCGGCGGGAAGGTGCAGTCCGAGGCTGTTGAGCATCGATTGCAGATAACCGGACCAGCCGACCGCCACCACCGCGGTGGCCAGGGTCAGTTCCAGGCTCAGCGCCCAGCCGATGATCCAGGCCGGCAGTTCGCCGAGCGAGGTGTACGAATACGAGTACGCGGAGCCCGCGACCGGGACCGAGGAGGCGAATTCGGCGTAGCACAGCGCGGCGCAGGCGCAGACCGCGGCGGCGACGACGAAGGAGAGCGCCACGGCCGGTCCGGCCATGTTCCGGGCCACCGTACCGGTCAGCACGAAGATTCCGGTGCCGAGAATGACACCGACCCCGAGGATGGTCAGATCGAGCGCGGAAAGATCCCGGCGAAGTTGTTGTTCGCCCTCTCCACGAGCCTCCTTGACGGCTCGCTCCAAAGGCTTTTGCGCAGCAGACTCACGGTGGGTGTTCCGAACTCTCTCAGGGATACGGGAAACGGACGTACGCGTTCCCGGTCGGAGTCTCCGTCAGGCGTCCGCGTCCTCGCAACGTAACGCTCCGGCATCTCAAATACTGGGACCGGCGCCGGGACGCGGCGCACCGCGTGCGGGAATGGGACCGGCCCGGCGCGGCCCGGTACGGGCGTGTCCCGCGCCGTTATTTCCGTTCGTCGTCCGAGCCTGTCGGCTACAGTGGAGGACATGGCTTCCTGGTACTACTTCATCTGAGACCGGGCGTGACCGCGGCCGGCTGAGGCTTCGCCGCTCCGCCGTACGACCGGCAGCGTTGCCGCCCGCGCAGGATCACTTGCCGCCGGGCCGCCGCGCCGATTCCGCGGTCACCTTCTTTCCGCAGCCGCAGCCGGAGACGCATCCGTACCCGCATTTCGCATTCTCCTGCGCGCTGCCTTCCCGGCCTCCATCGGAATCCGGCCCCCGTGCGCAGCGCGCCCGGCGCGGCCACGACGTACCCAGGGAATACCCGTGCGCCATCGCGCCCAATTGACCATGAAAGACGTCTCCCGCGGCTACGGTGACCGCACCGTGCTGGAGCAGGTGTCGCTGACCGTGCGCCCCGGCGAGAAGGCCGGCGTCATCGGCGAGAACGGCGCCGGCAAATCCACGCTGCTGCGGCTGCTGGCCGGTGCCGAGGCGCCGGACACGGGCGAGATCACCGTGTCCTTCCCCGGCGGCACCGGCCATCTCGGCCAGACCTCCGCACTCGACCCGCGCGGCACCGTCCAGGACGCCGTCGACGCGGCGCTCGCCGAACTGCGTGACCTCGAAGCCCGGATACGCGCCGCGGAAGCCGCGCTGGCCACCGCGACGCCGGACGAACTCGACGCGTACGGCGAGCTGTTGACCACGTACGAGGAGCGTGGCGGCTACCAGGCCGACGCCCGTGTGGACGCCGCCCTGTACGGCCTCGGCCTGGGCCACCTCACCCGCGACCGGGTGCTCGGCTCGCTCTCCGGCGGCGAGCGGTCGCGCCTGTCGCTCGCCTGCGTACTGGCCGCCGCACCCGAACTGCTCCTGCTCGACGAGCCCACCAACCACCTAGACCAGCAGGCCATCGCCTGGCTGACGGCACACCTCGCGGCGCACCGCGGCACGCTCGTCGTCGTCACCCACGACCGTGACCTGCTCGAAACGGTCACCTCGGCCATCCTTGAGGTCGACCGCGACCTGCGGACCGTCACGCGGTACGGCGACGGCTGGCAGGGCTACCGTACGGCGAAGGCCGCGGCCCGCCGCCGCTGGGCGCGGGACCGTGAGGAGTGGCTGGCGGAGGTCGCCAGGACCGCCGATCTGGCGGAGTCGGCCGGCCGGCGGCTGGCCGGGACCGGCAAGGACCCGCACGAGGGCTTCGGCAAGCACCGCCGCTCGCACGAGGCGAAACTGTCCGGCCAGGTCAGGGCGGCCCGGCAGCGGCTGGCCCGGCTCCGGCGCCATCCGGTGCCGCCGCCTCCCGTACCGCTCCGGTTCACGGCCGAACTGGCCACGGCCACCCCTTCCGCCACCCCGTACGCCACCACGGCTGCGACACGGCCCGCCGCTACAGCCGCCACCACACCTGGCCCGCTCGCCGAACTCACCGACATCACCGTCGGCGACCGGCTCCGCATCGCCGAGCTGACCGTGCGGCCGGGCGGCCGCCTGCTGGTGACCGGCCCCAACGGCGCGGGCAAGTCGACGCTGCTGCGCGTCCTGGCCGGTGACCTGCGCCCCGACACGGGCACCGTGCGCCGACCGGCCCGTACCGGATATCTGGCGCAGGAACTGTCCACCGCACCGCCCCGGCAGTCCCTGCTCGCCGCCTTCGCCGCCGGCCTCCCCGGCCCGCCCGAGGAGCACGCGCCCGGGCTGCTGTCCCTCGGGCTGTTCCGGGAGGAGGACCTGGCGGTCCCGGTGGCGGCCCTGTCCGTCGGCCAGCGGCGCCGGCTGGAGCTGGCGCGCCTGGTGACGCGCCCCGCCGACCTGCTGGTCCTGGACGAGCCGACCAACCATGTCTCGCTCGCCCTGGTCGAGGAGCTGGAGGAGGCGCTGTCCGCCTACCGCGGCGCGGTGGTCGTGGTCTCCCACGACCGACGCTTCCGCAGCGGGTTCAGCGGACGTGAGCTGGAGCTCGACGGCGGTCGGGCTGTGCGGGAGCGGGAGGGTGCCGAGGGGAGCCGCTGAACGGGCGGACGGCGGGCGCGCTCCGGGTGCGCCCGCCGCGCCGAGGGCCGAGAGTGGAGGAGGAGCCCGCGAGGAAAGGGTGAAGCGACAACCAGTCCGGTGATGGAGGGGCATGGCGGCGCGGTGAACGGGCACGCGTGCGGACAGGCCGGACGGCGGCGTACGGCCGGGGAGCGGTGTACGGCACACGAGCACGTGTCCGGCACACGGGACCCACCGGCCGCGAGCGCCACACAGAAACCGTCCGCACACGTTGTAACCATCGAAAACCGGGCACCCGGAACACCGTCAAGACATCACCGTCAAGGCTGTCACGCCTGTCAGTCGGTGACCCGCGCACCCTGAGGAGGAAGCGCCATGCACCTCTCGCTCCTTCAACCGATCATCGACCGGCCGGGCCCCTGGGCCTCCGTGTACGCCGAGGTGCCGCACAGCACCGAGGACGCGGCCAAGCAGCGGGAGCTGTCGGCGGACGCGGCGGCCCGGCAGCTCGCGGAGCAAGGGGCGGACCGGGCCACGTGCGACGCCGTGCGCGAGGCCCTGGCCGGATTCCGCGCCGACGGTGACACCGCGGCCCTCTCCGGGCGGGCGGTCTTCGCCACGGACGGCGAGGTCGTCCTGGACACGCCGCTCGCCGGGCGTCCCGCCCAGTCGTTCGCGGCCTGGTCGCCGCTGCCCAGGATCACTCCGTGGGCCGAGGCCGCGGCGGACAACGCCGGCTGCCTCGTGGTCTACGTGGACCGCCAGGGCGCCGACTTCGAGCTGCACGACGACCGGGGCGGCGAGGCGGTCGGCAAGGTCGACGGCGTGGACTGGCCGATCCACCGTACCGCTACGGCGGACTGGTCCGAACGGCACTTCCAGACCGCGGTCGAGAACACCTGGGAGCAGAACGCCGGCGAGATCGCCGAGGCCGCGCAGCGCGTCTTCCACAGCTGCGGCGCCAAGCTCATGCTGCTGGCGGGCGACCCCGCGAACGCCGCTCGGTCCACGACAAGCTCCCCGAGCAGCTGCGCTCGGTGACCTACGAGAGCGACCACGGCGGCCGGGCCGCGGGCTCCGACAGCACCGCGCTGGCACGCGACATCGCCCACGTACGCGCCGCCCATGAGCGCGACCACGTGGCCGACGTCCTCGACCGCTTCCGGGCGGGCGCCGGAGTGGGCGGCACGGACCCCGCGTACGCCGCGACCGGCGTACCGGCCCTCGTCGAGGCGGCGCGCGAGCACCGCATCGACACCCTGATCATCACCCCCGGCGGCGCCGACGCCGGCCGCGAGGTCTGGGTGGGCCCCGGCGCCGACCAGCTGGCGGTCCGCAACTCCGAACTGCAGTACCTGGGGGAGACCAACCCGTCAGCGGCCCGCGCGGACGATGCCCTGCTCCGCTCGGCCGCCGCGAACGGGGCCGAGGCCGTGGTCGTCCGCGACCCCGCCGAAGCCCCGGCCGGCGGCCTCGGCGCCATCCTCCGCTGGAGCACACCGACCCAGCACGAGTAGGCCCACAGACGCACCGGACCGGTGCCCGGACAGTCTCCGCACTGTCCGGGCACCGGTCTTTCGCGTGTACGGGAGCGGCACGTCAGCGACGGCAACGGACGCGAACCGGCCGCGACCGTCCGGGATCCGGCCAACTCCGTTACGGGACACCAGGATGCGGGCCGTCATACAGCTAGAGTCCTAAAGTGCTAGGAGCCTAGATGAATAGAGTTGGTCCGTGATGGAGTTCCACCTCGACACCCGCTCCGGTGTCGCGCCGTACCTGCAACTGGTCCAGCAGGTACGCCAGGCCCTGCGCCTCGGCCTGCTCTCCGAGGGGGACCGCCTGCCCACGGTCAAGGACGTCGCGGCCCAGGTGGCGGTCAACCCCAACACCGTCCTCAAGGCGTACCGGGAACTCGAACACCAGGGCCTCGCCGCGCCCAAACCCGGGGTCGGCACCTTCGTGACCGGCACTCTCGGCGACCTCTCGCCCGCCCAACACGAGCCGCTGCGCCGGGAGTTGCGGCGCTGGCTCGGCAGGGCGCGGGCCGCCGGGCTGGACGAGGAGGGCATCGAGGCGCTGTTCCGGACCACGTTCCGTACGCACATCGAAGAGGAGACATGACCGCGATTCTGGAAACCGCAGGCCTGGGCAAGCGGTACGGGCGCCGCCGGGCGCTGTCCGACTGCACCCTGAGCGTGCCGCGCGGGCGGGTGGTCGGGCTGGTCGGCCCCAACGGCGCCGGGAAATCGACCCTGTTACAACTGGCCTGCGGGCTGATCTCGCCGACCTCGGGCACCGTCACGGTCCTCGGCGAGCCGCCCGCGTCCGGCCCGGAACAGCTGGCGAGGGTCGGCTTCGTCGCCCAGGACGCACCGGCCTACGCCGCCCTGACCGTCGCCGACCACCTGCGCCTGGGCGCCCGCCTCAACCCGGGCTGGGACGCCCGGCTCGCGGCGGACCGCATCCGCCGGCTCGGCATCGACCCCGCGCAGCGGGCCGGCGCCCTCTCCGGCGGGCAGCGCGCCCAGCTCGCGCTGACCCTCGCGGTCGCCAAACGGCCCGAACTGCTCCTCCTGGACGAACCGGTGGCCGCCCTCGACCCGCTGGCGCGACGCGAATTCCTGCGCGGCCTCATGGAGTTCGTGGCGGAGCACGAAGCCACCGTCATCCTCTCCTCGCACCTCGTCTCCGACCTGGAACGGGTCTGCGACCACCTGATCGCCCTCGTCGCCTCCCGCGTCCGGCTCGCCGGCGACGTCGAGGAACTGCTCGCCACCCACTTCCGCCTCACCACGGCACGCCGCGACGGCGACAGCCTGCCGGACGGCCTGGAGGTCGTCCGGGCCGTCCACACCGGCCGGCAGAGCACCTTCGTCGTCCGTGCCGAGACCGCCGTCCACGACCCGGCCTGGGTCATGGAACCGCTCGACCTGGAGGACCTCGTGCTCACCTACCTGGACCCGGCCGGAGCCACGCCCGGCGCCCGACCCGTACCGGAGAGGCTGAGATGATCTGGCTGACCTGGCGCCAGTTACGCGTCCACGTCCTCGTCGCCCTCGCAGCCCTGGCCGCGATCGCCCTCCTCCTGCTGGTCACCGGCCTGCGAATGCGGCACTCCTATGCCACCGCCGTCGCCGGCTGCGCGAGTGGCTGTGCCGCCGCCGAGGCGGACTTCCTCTCCCGGTACACCGGCTTGTCCCACCTCGCCACGGGCCTGGTGATCGCCGCACCCGGCCTGCTCGGCGTCTTCTGGGGCGCGCCGCTCATCGCCCGCGAAGTGGAGACGGGTACCCACCGGCTGGTCTGGAACCAGAGTGTGACGCGCGCCCGCTGGCTCGCGGTCAAGCTCGCCACCGTCGGCCTGGCCGCCGTCACCGTCACCGGCCTGCTCAGCCTCCTGGTGACGTGGTGGGCGGGTCCCCTCGACCAGGTCGCCATGGACCGCTTCTCGCCCCTGCTGTTCAGCGCCCGTGGCATCGCGCCACTCGGCTACGCGGCCTTCGCGTTCACCGTCGGCGCCTGCGCCGGGCTGCTGATCCGCCGGACCGTACCCGCCATGGCCGTCACCCTCGCGGTCTTCGCCGCCGTCCAGATCCTGATGCCGGTCGCGGTCCGCCCGTACCTCCAGGAACCGGTGCACACCGATGTCGCGCTGGACCTCTCGCAGAGCACGTCGGGCCGCTTCACGCTCCTCAGGTCGGGCTCCGGCGCCGAGGCCCGCGTGGACGTACAGGTGTCCAGGCCCGGTGACTGGGTCGTCTCCGGGGCGAGCCCGGTCCTCGACCGGTCCGGCCGGGACACCGGCCGCAGCCTGGAATGCGGGCAGAGCGCGGCGCCGGCCGGCGACGGGGGAGCCGAGGGCTGCACCGTCCCGACGGACCTGCACACGCGGATCGCCTACCAGCCCGCCGACCGCTACTGGGCCTTCCAGTGGTCCGAAACCGCCGTCTACCTCGCCCTGGCCGTCCTGGCGGGCGGCTTCTGCTCCTGGTGGCTGCGCCGCCGCAGGAGCTGAGCGGGCCGGGGCCGTGCGGGCCGGGGCCGTGCGGCGGACTCCTTCCGCCGGGGCCGGCCGTCGGGTCCAGGGCCGCCCCGGCAGGCAGGGCCGAGCTGGTCAGGCGAAGCCGTAGGAACCGGCTGAAGTCGCCGTGACCTGCTTGCTCACGGTCTTGGTGAAGACCGTCACCGTCAACTCGACCTTCCTTTCGCTCTTCCTCCTGTGACCCACGCTCGCAGGCTAGGAGCGGGCGCACCGGCCGGACAGGGCGCACGTTCCGCGCCCGGTCGCGGATTCCGGGCGCACACCGGGGGGAACGGCGCGTCCGTCCCACGAAGCGCGAGCGCACCAGCACCGCCTGCCGGAGCGGACGGAACGGCAGGCACACTCTGGGCCTGGCGGCGGCCGCCGCGTTACGGTCCATGACCATGGACCGCTGAACCGCACCCCACCCGGGCGCGCTCCGGCCGCACCGGCCGCTACGGGATGCCCACCGACGAGGAGGCCGACCTTGGCCCGTACCGCCCCCGCCGCCACCCCTGACGCCGCGATCCGCGCCCGGCTCGGCGCCGTGCGCGACCCGCTGCTCTCGCTCGCCCGCGACCTCCACGCGCACCCCGAGACGGCCTTCGCCGAACACCACGCGGCCGACGCCCTCACCCGCCTGCTGGCGGACGCGGGCTTCGCCGTCGAGCGCGGTACGGCCGGGCTGCCGACCGCCTTCACCGCCACCGCGGGACCGGCCGACGCCGACCTGACCGTGGGGCTGTGCCTGGAGTACGACGCGCTGCCGGACCTCGGCCATGCCTGCGGGCACCATCTGATCGCCGCCGCCGGGGCAGGCGCGGCCATCGCGCTGGCGGCGGCCGCCGGTGACCTCGCGGTGCGGGTGAAGGCGCTGGGCACGCCCGCGGAGGAGGGCGGCGGCGGCAAGATCCTCATGCTGGACGCGGGGGCGTTCGACGACGTGTCGTGCGCGCTGATGGTCCACCCGGGGCCGGCGGACGACTTCGGCGGTACGTCCCGGGCCTCACGCGGTGTGCGGGCGGAGTACCAGGGCCGCGCCGCGCACGCGGCCATCGCGCCGTACGACGGCCTGAACGCCGCCGACGCGTGCGTGGTCGCGCAGACCGCGCTGGCCCTGCTGCGCCAGCAACTGCCCGACGGCGTACGGATGCACGGCATCGTCACCCACGGCGGTGACCGCACCAACATCATCCCGGCGCGCGCCCGGATGAGCTGGCAGCTGCGCGCGGACACCCTGGACGAACTGGAGACGCTGTGGCCCCGCGTACGGGCCTGCTTCGAGGCGGGCGCCGTGGCCACCGGCTGCGAGCTGACGCTGACCGAACCGTCCCCCGCCTACGCCGACCTGCGCCAGGACGCGTGGCTCGGCGACACCTACGCACGGCACGTACGGGCCCTGGGCCGGGACCCCGAGCCCGCGGTGTTCATCGGAGCCTCCACCGACATGGGCAACATCAGCCAGGCGCTGCCCGCCGTCCACCCCACCATCGGCCTGTCCTGCCACGCCCGGCCGCACACGGCCGAGTTCGCCGAGGCGACCACCGGCGAGCACGCCGACCGCGCGGTGCTGGACGGCGCCCTGGCGATGGCCCTGACAGCCGCTGACCTGGCCGCCGATCCCGAGCAGCGGGCCCGGGTCACGGCGGCGCACCGTGCCCGGGCCCGTTCCGCCGGTACGCGTCAGGGGCGCTCGTCGGCCGGCTCGCCTCTCGGGTGACCCGCCGCGTTCTGCTGCTCCTCCAGGTTGGTGGAGAACGTGTCCCCTTCCTTGCCGACCCGCTCGTCCTCGTCCGTCTCGCCCGTGACATCCAGCTCCGCGTCCTCGAACTCCTTGACCAGCTCGTCGGCGGCGGAGTCGGTGTGCTCGCGGTCGTTTCCCTTGGTTCCCATGGAGCAGTCCTTCCTGTGGGCCCGCCGGCCGTGCGGCCCGGCGGGCCGGTCGTCCGGCGCGCGCCGTGGCCCGGGGCTCGCGGGGTGGTGCGGTCGCCGGGCACCCGGTGTGCGCCGGGCGCCCCACGCACCAGCGGGTTCCCTGCCGTGCGGTGATCATGCCCGGGCGGGTGGTGGCCCGTCCGCCCGTACGGGTTTCCCGCGCCGTACGGGGGCTACCCGGTGCTGCGGCCGTTCGCGGCGGGCCGGGGACGGGCGTCCGGCCGGTTCCGGCCCGCCGCGACCACCGAGACCAGGAGGTGCGTGGGATGTTCCGAGCGATCGCGGACGTGCTGAGGGCCGTGGGCAGCACGCTCGCGGCAGTCGTCACCTTGCCGTTCAGGGCGCTGGCCCGGCTGTTCGGCGGCGCCTCACGCTCGGCCCGCTGACCCGGCCGGGCCGGGAAGGCGACAACAAGAGCAAGAAGGCGGACGGCCGTCTCTCGGTCGTCCGCCTTCTTACCGCCTGCGGCTTACCGCCTGCGGCTTACCGCCTGCGGCCCGGTGGCAGCCGGGCAGCGCCGGGCGGTTCCAGTGCCGGTGTGCCGCGACCGCCTCGGCGAACGCGCCCGTGAAGTCCTGGGCCGTCGTCCCGCCCGCGAGCCGGTCGGTGACGATGCCCGCCTCGGAGACGGTCGCGTCCCCGTCGGCCGCCGTACGCAGCTCGCCCGGCAGCTGGTCCGCCAGCTTGTCCACGCTCGCGCCCAGGGCGCCGATCGGCTTGCCGTGCCGGTAGGCGCTGCGGACGAACCGCAGGGCCGCGTCGTCGGCGGCCGCGTTGCCGGAGTCCAGACCGCCCGGGGGCAGCAGCACCGCGTCGTAGAGCACCGAGGCGACGGTGGGCAGCGCCCGGTCCACGGCGAGCGTGCTGCCGTCCTTGTCCTGCACGGTGCCGTCCTGCGGGGCGAGCAGTTCCACGATCGCGCCCTGCTCGGTCAGCGCGTCGCGGACCGCGATGGTCTGCGCCGCGTCCACGCCGTCGGAGACCAGCACGGCGATCTGCCGGGTGCTGATCGAGCCGTCGCCGCGGTTGTTCTCGAAGCTCAGCGCGGGGGAGGGGGCCGGCTGCGGCGTGTTCGGGCGCTCCGGCGGCGCGGGGACGCCGATGCCCTCGGCGACCGCGACGGCCAGCGCGTGGTCCACGTACGAGAGCTGCTCGACGGTACGGGCGCGGACCTCCTTGGTGCCCACCTTGCCCAGCTCGAAGCGGAACGCGTCGACGATGTGCTTCTGCTCCCAGTCGGCCATGCTGTGCCAGAACATCGCCGCCTGCGTGTAGTGGTCCTCGAAGCTGGGGCTGCGGCGCCGGATCTTCCGGCCGTCCACGCGCTCGGTGTAGTGCCGGAACGCCGGGTCGTCCGGGTCGGCCAGCGCGGGGCAGCCGCCGCCGAGCGAGTTCGGGTGGTAGTTGGCGCCCCGGTGGATCTCGTTCTGGTGGTACCCGTCGCGCTGGTGGTTGCGGACCGGGGTGACCGGCCGGTTCACCGGGATCTGCGAGAAGTTCGGCCCGCCGAGGCGGATCAGCTGGGTGTCCAGGTAGGAGAAGTTGCGGGCCTGGAGCAGCGGGTCGTTGGTGAAGTCGATGCCCGGTACGACGTTCGCCGTGTGGAACGCGACCTGCTCGGTCTCGGCGAAGAAGTTGTCGGGGTTGCGGTTGAGCACCATCCGGCCGATGGGCTCCACCGGGACCTGCTCCTCCGGAATGATCTTGGTGGCGTCCAGCAGGTCGAAGTCGAACTCGTGCTCGTCCGACTCCGGTACCAGCTGCACGCCCAGCTCCCACTCGGGGTACGCGCCGGCCTCGATGGTGTCCCACAGGTCCCGGCGGTTGAAGTCGGGGTCCCGGCCCTGGGCCTCCTGGGCCTCGTCCCACACCAGGGAGTGCACGCCCAGCTTCGGCTTCCAGTGGAATTTCACGAAGGTGCCTTGACCCTGCGCGTTGACGAACCGGAAGGTGTGCACGCCGAAGCCCTGCATCATCCGGTAGCTGCGCGGGATGGCCCGGTCGGACATCAGCCACATGATCGTGTGCAGCGTCTCGGGCTGCAGCGAGACGAAGTCCCACAGGGTGTCGTGCGCGGAGGCGCCCGTCGGGATGTCGTTGTGCGGCTCCGGTTTCACCGCGTGCACGAAGTCCGGGAACTTGATGCCGTCCTGGATGAAGAAGACCGGGAAATTGTTCCCCACCAGGTCGTAATTGCCCTCCGAGGTGTAGAACTTCGTCGCGAATCCCCGCACGTCACGCACGGTGTCGGCGGAGCCGCGCGGGCCCTGCACGGTGGAGAACCGGACGAACACCGGGGTCTTCACGGACGGGTCCTGGAGAAAGGCGGCCCGGGTGAATTCCGCACACGAGCGGTACGGCTGGAAATACCCGTACGCACCGGCTCCGCGCGCGTGCACCACCCGCTCCGGGATCCGCTCGTGGTCGAAGCGGGTGATCTTCTCCCGGAAGTGGAAGTCCTCCATCAGTGTAGGGCCGCGCTCGCCGACCTGGAGGGAATCGTCGGTGTGGTCGACCGGCACGCCCTGGTCGGTTGTCATGGGCCCGGAGGCCGGGTCTTCGGCGCGGAAGCGGTCACGCTGTTCTTGCTTCGGGTCGGCCATCGGATTCTCGCTCCTTGTCTGCCCTGTCCACACGTGTGCGGGAGCCCGTACGGTCAATGGCACGCCGATTCCGGCGGCCCGTCGCGACGGCACTCCGCCGGGCTGGGTATCCGGCATTACGGGATGCCAAACATGCATTTCGGGCCGGTCGGATGACGGGGTGCAGCGGCGCGTGAGCGCTCCGCAGGCGAGCCGCTCCGGATCGACCTATGCTCGGGTGTGCAGACGTTGGGCGTACGCCGCGTACCTGGTCGGACCCGGTGTGCGGGCAGCCGGAGGCTGTCTCGAAGGTGTGCCTCCGCCGTCTCGGAGACGACGCCCAGATCCCGCGTCCGTTGGGAGAGTGGTCCCGTGAGCACAGCTGTCACGGCTCCGTCGCGCCGCCGACGAGCTTTTCCGGACACCCCGGACGCGGCCGAGACGAACGCCGTTTTCACACGCCTGGCAGAACTGCCCGAAGGCCCGGAGAAGAGGCGGCTGCGCGATGAACTGACACGCGCCTGGCTGCCGATGGCGGTACGTCTCGCGCTGCGGTTCCGGGACCGAGGCGAAAGCATGGACGATCTGAAACAGGTGGCCGCGCTGGGCTTGGTGAAGGCCATCGGCGGGTACCGGCCCGAGCGTGGCAGCGCATTCGAGAGTTACGCGATCCCCACCATCGTCGGTGAGGTCAAGCGGCATTTCCGGGACTGCACCTGGGGCGTGCACGTACCCCGTCGCGTCCAGGAACTCCGCAACACCGTACGGCTCGCCGTACGCGAACTGGCCGCGGCCTCCGACAGCCGTTTCCCGACCGTCTCGGAGATCGCCGAACGCACCCGGCTCTCCGCCGACGACGTCATCCTCGGCCTGGAAGCCATCGAAAGCTACAAAACCCTTTCGCTGGACGCCGAGCGGCCGGGCGCCGACGACGATTTCGCCCTCCGTGACAGTATCGGTTTCACCGAGTCGCAGTACGAGCTGGTGCTCGCCCGGGAAACGGTGCGCGACGGTCTGCGCGGCCTGCCGGAACGTGAGCGCCGCATCCTGTACATGCGGTTCTTCTGCGACATGACGCAGAGCCGCATCGGCGAGGAACTGGGACTGTCCCAGATGCATGTATGCCGTCTCATCAAGCGGACCTGCGCCCGCATTCGCGAGCAGGCCGACGGGACCGGCCCGGAGGCGCCCGCCAGTTCGGTTGCGGCTTGACCCGGTGAAATAGCATGCGGTCCCGCCTTTCCTGGTAGGACCGCAGTAGCAGTGCTGGAGACAATGGTGGAGAAGGGCCGGCTTTACATGGGCGAGTGCCAGATGACGTTTGTTCCCGGGGTGCCGTCGTGGGCCACCCTCCTGACGGGGGACCTCGACGTCGCGACGCGTTTCTACGGGCCGCTGCTGGGCTGGCGGTTCGAGGCCGGACCGGACCGGTGGGGCCCGTACGTACGGGCGATGGCCGGGGACACGGCGGTGGCGGGGCTGAGCGCGGCCGCCCGCCACACCGAACTGCCCAACGCGTGGACGACGTACTTCGGTACGCACAACGCGGACGAGGCGGCGAACGGGGTGCGGGAGCGCGGCGGCACGGTCGCCATCGGCCCGCTGGACTTCGACGCGGGCCGGCTGGCGCTGGCCGCCGACCCGGCCGGGGCCAACTTCGGCCTGTGGGAGTGCCGGGAGAGCGACCCGGGGGCCAACCGGCAGCCGGTCGGCACCGGCGCGCCGGTCTGGGTGGAGCTGCGCACCCGGGACGCGTTCGACGCCGCGCGGTTCTACGGCGACCTCTTCGGCTGGTACAGCGAGGCGGACGGCAGCCCCTTCGACGTGCGCTGGGAGGACGAGCGGGTGGTGCTCAGCGCCGACGACCGGGACGTGGTGGGCCTCTACGGCGGTGCCATCGAGGCGGCGGCCGACCCGCAGGTGCGGCCGCGCTGGAACATCCACTTCCAGGTGCCGAGCGTCGAGGAGGCCGTGGAGACCGCGAAGAAGCTGGGCGGCCAGGTGGAGTCCCAGGCCGAACGCACCCCACACGGTCCCGTGGCCGAGCTGCGCGACCCGGAGGGCACCCTGTTCCACATCATCGGCGCCGTCACCTGAGCCCGCCGGGCGGGACGACGGCGACGCCACGCCCGAGCCCGCCGGAACCACCGCCCCCGGGCCCGCCGGACCTACCGCACCGCCACCAGCACCGCGTCCTCGCCGAACTGCCAGACCGGCGCCGCGTGCCGGAATCCGGCCCGGCGCAGCAGCCGTACGTGATGGGACAGCGGCAGCCCGTTGTGCACGCTGTGCGCCGTGTGCCGGGCGCGGCGGGCGGTGAACGGGCCGGCCAGCTCCGGGTCGGCGGCGGCAGCGGCCCACCAGGCCGCCCAGTCCTCGCGGCCGGGCGGCCGCTGCCGTTCGGCCCGCCGCAGCCCCACCTGGGCGGCCACCTCCGCCGCCCGGTCCCCCCGCGGGCTGCGGAACCGGTCGCTGTTGACGAGCACGCCGCCGGGCCGGACCAGGCCGGCGAGGTCCTCGTACGCCCGGCGCAGCGCGTCCGGCGCCAGGCAGTGCAGCGCCGTCGAGGAGACCGCCGCGTCCAGCGGGCGGTCCAGCCCCAGGGCGCCGGTCCAGCCGGCCGCGCCGACCGGCGCCTCGACGAACCGCACGGCGTCGCCGTGGTGGGCCCGGCCCAGCGCCAGCAGGACGGGGTCCTTGTCCACGGCCACGACGTCCGCGCCGGGCAGCCGCCGGGCCAGGCGCGCGGCCAGCGACCCGGGCCCGCAGCCCAGGTCCAGGACCAGCGACCGCTCCTGCTGCGCGGTCACCTTCTCCACGGCGTCGGCGACGACCGTGAAGCGTTCCTCACGGTCGATCGCGTACCGCTGCTGCTGTCGTTCCCACCGCCGCACCCACAGGGCGGCCGTAGCCGTGCTCAGTCCCATCCGGTTCGCGCCACCTCAGCCGTCTCGCACCTGTCCGCCGGTGGTCCTCAACCTACAGGTGAAAACGGTTTCCAATGGCGTGCTGTCACTCCAAAGGGGTCACTCCCCAGGGGCGGGCCCCCAGGAGTCAGGCACACGCGCCCAGCACGTCCAGCAGCCGGTCGATCTCTGCCGGGGAGTTGTACGCGTGCAGGCTCACCCGCACCGAGTGCTGCCGCTCGCCCCCGCTGCCCTGGCAGAGACTGTCGGAACGGACCATGAAGCCGTGGTCGAACAGCGCGAAGCCGAGATCGCCCGAGTCGATGCCGCGGTGCCGGAAGGTCACGATCCCCTGCCGCCGCTGGATGTCCGCATCGGCCGCCAGACTGCGCCCGCAGCCCAGGACCTGGTACGCGGGCAGGTGGCGCAGCCCTTCGGTCAGCCGGGCGGCCAGCGCCGACGCCCACCGCTCGACGCGTCCGGTGCCCACCGCGTCCAGCCAGTCGAACGCGGCGAGCAGGCTCCGGATGCCGGTGGTGTTGGGGCTGCCGTCCCACCCGCCGGGCACGAACGCCGGGCCCCGCGCGTTACGGGACCACACGGCACCGGAACCAGGCAGCGCCAGGGCCTTGTGCCCGGAGAAGACGGCGAAATCCACGTCCAGGTCCGCCAGCGACACCGGGATGTGGCCCACGCTCTGCGCCGCGTCCAGGCAGATCGGCACGTCCGGGCCCACCGCCTGCCGGATGCGGTGCACGTTCATGTCGCCGCCGTAGACGTGATGGACGTGTGTGACCGCGACGAAGCGGGTCCGCGGCCCGGCCAGCGAGGCCAGGGCCGCCGGGTCGTAGTCGCCGGACCCCGCCTGGTACGGCATCGGGCGGACCCGTATGCGCAGACCCTGCCGGGCGAGCAGGTCCCGTACCTCCAGCCACGGGACGATGTTCGCCTGATGGTCGGCGAGCGGGACCACGATCTCGTCGCCGTCGGACAGCTGACCGGCCAGCCAGTCGTGCGCGACGGCACGCAGCCCCGCCGTCGCCCCGCTGACGAAGTGCACCCCGGAACGCTCCGGCTCCGGATCGCCGAGGAACTCCTTGACGCGCTGCCGGGTCTCCTCGACCAGCGCCGTGGTCCGGTTGGCCCAGGTGTAGGTGCCGCGCCCGGCGTTGGCGTTGCCGGTGGTGAGGTAGTGCTGCACGGCGTCCAGCACGGCCTGCGGCTTCTGCGTCGTGGCGGCGTTGTCCAGGTAGGCGAGCTGCGGGGCGCCCGTGATGATGGGGAACTGGGCGCGTACACCGGTGTGCCAGGCGTGCAGTTCGTCCAGTGCCGCGGTGGCGGGCGGGTTCGTCGTGGTCATCGGCTGTCACTCCCGTACCAGCGGAGCGCCCGCGTCACGCCAGGCGATGATTCCGCCGCGCAGACTGCGGACGTCGGGGTGGCCCATGCGCGCCAGCAGCGCGGCGTACTTGGCGGACTGCTCGCCCACCGGACAGGCCAGCAGCACGGGCCGGCTCTTGCTGAACGGCAGCCCGCCGCGCACCAGTTCGCCGAAGAGCTCGTCGACGATGTTGACCGAACCGGCGATGTGCAGCGCGGTGTAGGCGAACGGGCTGCGCAGGTCCACGACGAGCGGCCGGTCGTGCTCGATCCACCGGCGGGCCTCCTCGACGTCGATGTCCGGCGCCCCGCGCACCTCGGCGTCGGAGAGGGTGGCGACGGAGTTCGGCTGCGGCGGCCGGCCCAGCAGCTCGGGCCGCCGCTGCCGTACGTACCCGAGATAGCTCTCGATGCGGTCGCACACGATGAACACGGCGGTCCGGCGCCCCGCCGGGCGGTCCGGATCCGAGTCGGGGCCCGGCGCCGGGCCGTCGTCCAGCTCCCGCAGGTGGCGTACGGCACCGAAGTACGCGGCCCCGCTGGTCGGCCCGGCCAGGATGCCGCACCGCCGGGCCAGCGTCAGCATCCCGTCGATCGCCTCGTCGGCGGTGACGGAGGCGATCGTGCCGTACGTACCCGGGTCGAACAGACCGACCTCCTGCACCTCGTCGATGGTGCGGATGCCCGGCACGAAGTCCGCCTTGTGCGAGACCAGCCCGACCACCTCCACCCGGGGATCGTGCTCCCGCAGTACCCGGGCCACCCCGGTGGACGAGCCGGCCGTGCCCACACAGGCGATGAACCAGTCCGGCGCCCGGCCGTCCAGATCCTTGACGATCTCCGGGCCGGTGCCCTCCACATGGGCCTGGGTGTTGCGGTCGTTGTAATACTGGTCCGTGTACAGGTAGGCGCTGCCCGGTTCGGTGAGCGTCTGATGGAAGTGGGTCAGCGGATCGTCGGTGTTGGTCGGATCGAGACACTCGGTCTGCCCCGGCAGCTCCTCGACCTCCGCGCCCAGCAGCAGGAGGAGATCCTTGATCTCCGGTATGCGCATCCGGTTCGTGACCGTCTTGAACGGCACCCCGTGCATACCGGCGAGGACGGCCAGCGCCTTGGCCGTGTTGCCGCTCGACAGCTCGATGACCGTACGGTCCTCGGCAGCGGCGGCGGGCAGCCCCGCGCGCACCATGTTCCAGGCCGCCCGGTCCTTGACCGAACCGAACGGGTTGAGCATCTCCAGCTTCGCGTACAGATCGATGGTGCGCAGGCCGTGCACGGACGGATCGATGCGTACGAGCGGGGTGTTTCCGATGGCGTCGGTGATGCGCTCGAACCTCATGCAGACCCTTTCCTCCGGCGGTTCACGTGCGGCCAGTACTGTTCGTCCAGGCACCAGTGCCAGGAGGCGTCCTCCCGGCCGGCGCCGTCGGCCGGCCCGTCCTGCCATACGGCGACCTTGCGGGCGACGGGCTGCTGCTGGGCCTCGTCCGCGCTGAAGTCCATGCAGTATCCGGCGGTGTTCGCGAAAGCCAGCAGGTCCCCGGGGTGCGGTGCGCTCGGCAGATGGACCGCGCGCCGCGTGATCATGTCGGCCTCCAGGCAGAGGTTGCCCGCGAGGTAGCAGGTCACCGGCCCGGCGTCCGGGGCGCCGCCCGGCGCGGCACGCGGGACGAGGATCGGGTCGACGAGGACGCCGTGCTCCTCCAGGCCGATGTCGTCGGCGTTCGCGTCCAGACGCACCAGGAGGTGGCCGGGGCCCGTACGGCCGGCGGCTTCTGCGCGGTCGGCGGTGTCCGTCCGCTCGGCGGTGTCCGTACGGCGTACCTCCAGCACCCGCGCCAGCGTGACCCCGCACTGGTCCACCAGCGCGCGCCCGGGCTCCGTGTGCAGCTCGTACAGGTTCTCCAGCAGCAGCGTGGCCAGCGGGCGGCCCAGGGAGGGGGCGGGGAGCGAGAGGAGCGCGTCCAGGTACTGGGCACCGGCGGTCGGCCGGTGGGCCGGGTACAGCGCGAGGGCGCCGCGCAGTGTGCCGTTCTCGTTGCGCAGCCCGTAGGTGTGGCGGCGCCAGGTCATGGGCGGGCGGGTGCCGAGCGCGGCGTTGGTCAGTTCCGTCGTGTACCGCTGCCACTGCGCGCCGTCGGCGAGGTAGTCGGTGCCGAAGCCGCCGCCGATGTCGACGGCGCGCGGGGTGAAGCCCCGGGCCCGGCAGGTGTCCAGGGCCTTGACGCACCCTTCGAGGGCCACCGCCTTCTCGGCCGGGCTGGTCGTGTCGAGGTGGTAGCCCACACCGGTCAGCTCCACCGCGTCACGGTGGCGTTCCACCGACTTCAGCAGGCCGTCCAGCTCCGCCTCGGCCGTGCCGAAACGGCTCTGCCGGGTCAGCAGCCGGACACCGGGGGTGCAAAAGCCGGAGAGCCGCAGCAGGATGCGGGTGCGGGGGAGGCGGTAATCCCGTACCAGGGCGGCGAGTTCGGCCAGTTCCCCCGGGCTGTCGATGTTCACGGTGGTGCCCGAACGGGCCGCCAGCCAGAGGAACTCCGGATTCTTCGGCCCGGTCGCCATGACGCGGTCCGGTACGAATCCGGAGCCCAGGGCGTGCTGGAGTTCGCCGAGGGAGGCGACGTCCACGGCGGCTTCCGTGGCGGCGAGCCGCCGTACCAGGGCGCTGGAACGGTTCGCCTTGTGTGCGAAGAAGATGCCGCCGCTCAGGTGGTGCCGGCGGTAGACCGCCCGGAAGGCGGCCAGGTTCTCGGCCATGCGGTCCGGTAACACGACGTTCAGCGGCGACCCGAGCCCGCCCGCGAGGGTATGCAGAAACGTCCTTGCGCGCAGCAGGGACGCCAGCCGGGACTCCAACCGCGGTTCGAGGTACAAGGGAACGTCCATACGCAATACTTCCCCCGGTACGGACCCCAGGCCACCTCATCCGCCGAACCGGCCGGGGCGGACCGGCCGCGGGCACCGGCTCCCCGCCGCCTGCCCGCCGCCTCCCCGACATCTTGCCGCTGCCGGTCCGCTGCCGGTCCGTCCCGGCCCGCGGCCGTTCCGTCGCCGGTCACCCGGTGGCGGTACGTGACTCCGTCAGATGCCGGACGCCGGACCGCACGGCCCAGAAGAAGACCACGACCGCGAAGGCCGCCACGACCAGCGAGTCGTAGGGGGCCGGCAGCCGGTCGGCGCCCCCGAAGCCGCCCAGCCACGACAGCACGGTCAGCACCGCCAGATACGTCACCAGCCAGGCGCCGGTGCGCAGTTCGGCGAGCAGCGGCAGCCGCCGTCCGGCGCCGTCCCGGTCGCCGACGGCGTCCGCCGGGCCGTTCCCGGAGCGCCGCATGGCCAGGAAGATCAGCAGTCCGGCGAGAACCAGCGGCAGGGCCAGACGCAGGGTGTGCCAGCCCGACCAGTACACGAACTCGGTGGCCACCACGAAGCTGACGGGTGCGATCCAGCGCAGGCCCGGCACCCAGCCGGTCGTGCTGCTCCCCGGATCGGCGAGGAAGACCGCGGCCGCGACCGCGGAGGCGCCGTAGATCAGCAGATACATGTTGCCCATCACGCTCACGATGTCCTGCCAGCCGCCGAACGGCAGCAGGAAGATCACGATGACCGCGAGGTTGATCGCCAGCGCACGGCGCGGCACGCCGAACCGCTCGTTGACCTTCATGAAGAACCGGGGGATCGTGCGGTTCTTGGCGAGCGCGTAGGTGTGCCGGGCGTTGATGGCCACGCCCACGTACGCCGAGCCGCCGGGGAGATCACCGCGTCCGCGTACAGCAGGCTGGACAGCCAGTGCAGGTTGAGGATCAACGCCAGCTGCCCGAACGGGGACTCGAAGGAGACGCCCTTCCAGCCGCCGCCGAGCACACTCTCGGGGACGGTGAACAGGAACGCCACCTGGAGGGCCAGGTACATGGCGACGGCCAGGCCGATGCCGGTCAGGACGGCCGCGGGGATGGTCTTGCGCGGGTTGCGGGCCTCGCCGGAGAAGTCCAGCGGCGCCTGGAAGCCGTTGACCGAGTAGACGATGCCGCCGCCGGCGAGCGCGGTCAGGCAGGCGGCGTACCCGTACGGTGCGAAGCCGCCGTGGTCGGTCAGGCGCCCGTCGTGCCAGCCGGAGGCGATCAGCGCGACGACGGTGATCACCGGCACCGCGATCTTGAACACCGAGATCAGGTTGTTCAGCCGGGCGAACAGCCGCACCGCGTACCAGTTCAGCGCCGTCAGCACCACACTGAGCGCGGCGGCGACGCTCACCCCGGTCAGGGTCAGGGTGTGGCCGCTGTAGAGCCCCGGCACATAGTGCGCGGCGTACTGCATGATCGCGCTGATCTCGGCCGCGGTGCCGCCCACCGAGAGCAGCACCGACCAGCCCACCAGGGTGCCGACCAGCCGGCCACTGGCGAACAGCGGCCAGCGGACCGTACCGCCGCCCTCGGGCCGCGACGCGCCCAGTTCGATCATGACCAGGGCGACCAGGCCGCACAGCAGACCCGCGCCGATCCAGGACAGCAGGGACGCGGGGCCCGCCGTCTGGGCCGCGTACAGGGCGGCGAACAGCCAGCCGGACCCCACGATGTTCGAGAATCCGATCGCGGTCAGCCCCCAGAACCCCAGGTCGCGGCGCAATCGGCGCTCCTGTGCCACCACGGGCGCACCGGCCTCGTCGACCTCACCCGTCACCTGCCGTTCCGACACCGAACTTCCTCCCTGACGTCCCTACCGACGGCGCACGCCGCACGGGCGCGGGGCGCACCCGCGGTTGCGTGCCCCTGCGGATTCTGCCGTTCCGACGCGGTGCGGACGCACGTCACCACGCACGGCCGGACCTCGGGTGTCCGAAATGCCCGGTCGGGAGGGGAGGGCTCCGGCGGCAACCTCGGTGGCACGCCTGCCGGGAGAAAGGGAGATTACGGCTGTGTGAAATCTACGTGCGGTTGTTCGAAACACCCCCTGATCGGGGGCGTGGGACGGGGCGCGGACCGCCTTTCCGCGCCCCGCCGCCCGCCGGTCAGCTGCGCAACGGGCCCTCGCACGTGAAGGACGCGCTCCCGGCCCGGCCGTCGGACCAGACGTCCACGGCCCCGAAGAAGCAGTCCATGTCGGCGAGGTTGTCGGCCGCGGCACCGGCGCGGTCCAGCAGGAAGTAGTCGACGGTCTCCGACATGTCGGCGAACACCCGGTCGGGGTCGCGGGCGGCGGAGAGGTTGGCGGTGATCCGGCCGGTGCAGGTGAAGCGGGCCCGGCCGGCCGTCTCGCCGCTGCCCGTGCAGGCCGGGGTGAGGGACGTGGCCGTGGCGAGGGCCGCCCGGACCTCGGACGCCTCGGCGAAGCGCAGCGAGGCGACCGGGTGGAAGGTGGTGCGGGGCACGTACAGGCCGTCGACCTCGGCGATCCGCGCGTCGAGGAACGCGTCGTAGGCCCGCTGGAGCGCGCCGTCCGCTCCCAGCCTGCTCCGCCAGGCGTCGAACCCCTTCGGGTCGTCGGCGCGCTGGTAGCCGTACATCTCCCGGATCAGCGACGGGCGCTGCTGCCACAGGAACTCGAAGAAGGTGCCGGCGTAGTGGTAGAAGCGGAAGCCGTCGCCGGCGTACGTGGCGTGCAGCAACCGGTCGACACTCATCCGCGGGCCGCCGCCGGCCGTGTCCGCGATGACGCCCGCGACCAGCGATTTGCGCACCCGGACCCCGTCGTCGCGGGTGCCCCCGGCGAAGAACTCGGCCGTCCCCTCGTCCATGGCCGTGGTGAGGTCGCCGGTGTACCAGGGCGCGTCACCGAAGCTGCCCGGTACGGCCCAGCGGCCGTTGAGGTAGTGGGTGTACTCGTGCCGGAACAGCTCTTCGAGGGTGAGGGTGGAGTCCTGCGGCACGCGCCGCTGGTACGTGTAGAAGGTCGCCCCGTTCTCGATGTAGACACCGCCGTTGTCGGTACCCATGCCGGTCAGCAGCGGGTGCATGATCTCGTACTCGGACCGGGACGCGTACAGGTGGACGTGCAGCGCGGCGTTGGTGTCACCGGCCAGCGGCGTGTCCGTGCCGAGCACCCGGAAGAACTGGGATCTGACCTTCTTGCTCGCGTAGTAGAGCTGGTCGACGGTGGTCCGGTCGAGCGCGGTACGGACTTCGAGGGCGCCCCGGTCGTAGGTGTACGTGTGCGGGAAGATCTCGCGCTCGATCTGCGGGAGGCAGATGGCGTACCGCGCGCAGACGCCGTAGTAGTTCAGCCAGCCCGCCACACCGGCCCAAGGCGCGCTGCGGCGGCCGAAGTTGGTCTCCGCGTCGGTCAGCAGCGCGCCGAGGTCGCTGACGACGGCGGGCTTGAGTTCCTCGATCTGCCCGAAGCGGCCGTACTCGCCCAGGGCGTCGCGCACCACCCAGGCGTTCGCCGTCCCCTTCAGGTGCGTGTGTCCGGAGAAGGCGCGGAAGGCGGCGCGGTACGCGGCGTCGGCGGTGACGGCCGCCCGGAAGGCGGTGTCGTTGTTGCCGGGGTACACGCCGAGGTAGTTGACGGTGAGAGCGGCAAGGGCTGCGCCGCCCCACACCGGGTCCGTGGCGGTCGGCTTGCCGGGCCCCATGGTGCCGAGAACCCTGGTGATCAGCGGGAGTTGGTGCTGGCGCAGCCCGGGCGCGCTCGCCGTCGTGAGGGCTTCCCGCAGCGTCTCGGCGTTGTGCCGGGTGGGCTCGAAGGTGCGGGCTGCGGTCCCGTACGCGGCGACGGCCGCCCGCATCGCCCCGACCGTGGGCGCGTCCGTCACATCGATCTCGCCGCGCGAGAAGTCGTGGTAGACGACGGCGTGCAGGTAGGTGAACAGCTCGTACAGGTGGGTGGCGTCCGTCGCGTCATGCCCCGGCGCGAGCGCACTGATCCGGCGGGACACGGCCTGTACGTGCGCCCGCGACATCACGGGGGCGAGCCGCGCGTCCCAGGTCCAGATCAGGCCGCGCAGACAGCCCTCGACGGTGACGGCCGGGTCGGTGAGGAAGCCGGCGAGGGCGTCCGGGCCGAGGCGGGTCAGCGCGTCCAGGGTGCAGGGGGCCGTGGTGCTCGGGCGGTGGGGCGCGTCGGAAGTGTCCCGCAGCAGGTCGCCGGGGGGACGGCCTCGGGGGACGCGGCCGTTGCCGGGCGGGAGGTCCCGCGCTGCCGGATCGGGGGCGTCGGCGAATCGGTCGGCCCGGTCGGTGCCACTGCCGTCCGGTCCGTGGGGGAGGCCACCGTCGGGGAGGCCGCCACCGGGGAGGCCGTCGCGGCGGCCGGCGGCCGGGCGGGTGCCGCTCCTTGGGCGGCCTGGGCCGCGGGGAGGGCGAGTCCCACCGACAGGACGGCGCTGAGCAGGCCCTTGCACACAGTGCGTAACGGAAACACCGGCTGCTCCTGTGGAGAGGCGTGTACGGCACGTACGCGCACGCGCGGCCGGGCAACTAGCGTCCCACATAAGGGGGTTGACGCTATGCCGGGCCGCTGTGCGCCCCGTAACCTAGTAATGTGACATTGCACTGACAACCCGTCGGATCCGTCTTTCGGCCCCCGGCTGCTCAGCGCTCCCGGCCCGTCGCCCCCGGACGCCCCGCCCCTGCCAGCCCGGGGCCTCGTCCGCAGCCGCTCTTAGGACCCCGAAGCCGTACGGGCCCGGGCCGTGGCCGCCCTCCGGCCGCCCCGCACGGCGCGTCGCCCGGCGGTCTCGTCCCCGGGCCGCGCCCACAGTGACCTCACATGCCCCAGATGGCGCGCCATGCACGCCTCCGCCCCCGCGGCGTCGCCCGCCAGCGCCAGGTCCAGCAGCTCCAGGTGCTCCTGCGCCGAAGGCAGCAGCTCGCCGCGCTCGTCGAGGCCGGTCAGCCCGTACAGGCGGGAGCGCTTGCGCAGGTCGCCGACGGTCTCCACGAGCCGCGCGTTGCCCGAGAGCGCCAGAAAGCCCAGGTGGAAGCGGCGGTCGGCTTCCAGATAGCCGATGAGTTCGTGGCCGCGCGCGGCGCGGACGATCTCCTCGGCGAGCGGACGCAGCGCGGCCAGCTGGTCGCGGCCGGCCAGCCGGACCACCCGGCCCACGGTCGGCACCTCGATCAGGGCACGGATCTCCGCGAACTGGTCGAGATCGCGCTCGCTCACCTCGGTGACCCGGAACCCCTTGTTGCGTACCGGCTCGACCAGCCCCTCCCGTGCCAGGTCGAGCATCGCTTCCCGTACGGGCGTCGCCGAGATGCCGAATCCGGCGGCGAGGGCCGGTGCGGAGTGCACGGTGCCGGGGCGCAGTTCGCCGGCGATCAGCGCGGCGCGCAGGGCGTGCGCCGCACGGTCGCGCAGCCGCTCCTGGCCGGTGATCGGTCCGAGGTGCTTCACATCGCCCCCTGGGTGGGCCCCTCGCGGGGGCTCCGTACCGGCGTCGGACAGGTGACCAGCGTACCGGTGACGTTACGTCAAGGTGCGTCCGGGCGGGGCTCGTTGGGCCGATTCGTCCGCAGCCCCCTCAGTGCTCCTGCGGGCCTTGCGGAGCGTCCGTCCCCGGAGCCACCGGTGTGTCGCCGTGCTGATCGTCCTCCGCCGGAGAAGTGCTGTCCGTCGCGGGACGCCGGTCCGTGTCCGGCAGGCGGACGGTGAGTTCGGCCACGGCGCCGCCGTCGGGCGCGTTGGAGAAGCGCAGGGTCGTACCGAGGACGCGGGCCTGCCCGACGGCGATCGTCAGTCCGAGGCCATGGCCGCCGCCCTTCCGGCCCTTCCCGGGCCGGGTGCGGAAGCGCTGGGGCCTTCGGCGAGCAGCTCGTCGGGGTAGCCGTCCCCGTGGTCGCGCACCGTGACCACCGGCCCGTCGACGGTCAGGACCACCGGCGGGCGGCCGTGCTTGTGCGCGTTGGCGACGAGATTGCCCAGGACGCGCTCCAGCCGCCGCTGGTCGGTCTCCACCCGGCAGTCCCGTACCACCCGGACCTCCGCCGTGCGTCCGGTGGCCCGTACCGCGCGCTCGGCCAGCGGCCCGAGCCGGTGCACGTCGAGATCGGCGCGCTCCACCTCCGCGTCCAGCCGGGAGATCTCCAGCAGGTCCTCGGTCAGCCGCCGCATGGCCTGGACACGCTCCTGCACCATCTCGGTGGGCCGCCCGGCGGGCAGCAGCTCGGCGGCGGCGTGCAGACCGGTGAGCGGGGTGCGCAGCTCATGGGCGACATCGGCGGTGAACCGCTGCTCGCTGTGCAGCTTGCTCTGCAGGCTCGCGGCCATCGCGTCGAGCGCGGCGGCCACGGCGGCGGTCTCGTCCCGCGCGTACCCGGGGCACCGCGCGCGAGGATCGTCCACCCGCGCGTCGAGATCGCCGTCGCTGATCCGGCGCGCCACCTGCGCGGTGCGGTGCAGACGCCGGGTGACGCTCCTGGTGGCGTAGAGGCCGACGACGAGCGTCAGGGTGATGGCGACGGCCGACGACCCGATGATGGCCTGGTCCAGCCCGCTGATGACCGCCGCCCGCTGGCTGTAGTCCTGGCCGACGGCCAGAACCCTGCCGTCGGCGGGCGTCACCGCCCACATCGTGGGGCGGCCGCCGCGCTCGCCGAGCTGGGTGCCGCGCTCGCCCCGCCGTGCCATGTCGCGCAGCGCGGGCGGCAGGCCCGGCGGGTCCAGGCGCGCGTCATGGCTGAGCGGTTCCCCGGCCACGTACGTCTCGACCACCGAGTCCAGCCGGTCCAGGGCCGCGTTCCGTGCCTGCTCCTCGCTCTGTCGGCTGACCAGGACGTGGACCAGCACGCCGAGGACCGCGGCCAGGAAGCAGCACATCACCATGATGAACAGCGCGGCCTTCCACCGCAGAGTCGCCGTCCAGGAAGGCAGCCGCCGCCACCGGTGCGTGCCGGCCCCCGGCTGGCCGGCGCTCACCGTGCGGCCTGCGGGGGCGGGGCGGTCGCGGGCACCTCTGCGGGCACAGACGTACGAGCCCGTGTCTGCCCGGGGAACGGCCGGGAGCGGGGGAGGCGCACAGTGTTTCCAGTCGATGGTTCGGGGCGCGGGCCAGGAGGAAAACCCTACGTCGAATGATGTTGGCTCCCCTCTATTGCGGCAATCCGGCGATCGCGTAACGACTGCTCATAAGAGGGTGAACGGTGTCGTCACTGCCTGTGGCGACGGCGGCCGACCGCCTGTCGCGACGATGGCCGACCGCCTGAGGGGCCCGCCCCGCCTGTCTCGCCCGCCCCGCCCGACGGACCGCAGCGGAACGCGGCCCCCGGTCCGAGCCGGGGGCCGCGCTTGCTTTTCCTACCGGTTGTCCGGTTTCGTGCCTCAGCCGAGCAGGTTGGTCCTGAGGTGGGTGTGGAGCTCCGCCGGAGAGCCCTCCAGCAGCGCGTCGGCGACCTCGACCTCGACCAGCTGCTGGCCCGGCCCGGCCACGAGGCCCACCTGTTCCGGGGCGGATTCGCCGGAGGCGGAGTCGGGGCCCTGCGCGGTGCCCACGATCGCGCCCGATGCGTCGAGCAGTACCTGAATCGTGGCCATGGCTACACGCTCCCGCCGCGCCATTGGAAGGTGACAGTCAGGGGTCCGGCATTACGGACCCGGGCCCGGTAGGAAAGGTGGTTGTTGCCGTCCAGCACTTCACCGATCTCCGTGGTGAACAAGAGCCCGTTGGGGTTGAGTGGGCGAGCCTGAATCAATTGCGGGCCGACGTCCCCGTTGCCGCCCCAGTCGAATGTCCATTCCTGTGTGGCACCTGGTGCGATGGTGCCACCTCCAGCGGTCCACGCCATACCGTGCTCCTCGGTTCGTAGAACTCGTGCTCGGATTTCCCGTCCGTACGCACGGGGAGAACCCCGCAGGTGGGGGCAGGACGGCAAGCGTCACGGGTGCCTGGCGGCCGGACAAGAGGAAGGCCGAATTCATCGCGCACTTCACCGAGGAATTGGCGCAGCCGCGTGGACGCGGCGAATGCGGCGGGCTGCCCGGCTACGCCCGACGAAGGAATCCGCGGCTGTCGCGCGTGACGCAGTACCGGGCGTGAGGTAGTACCGGGCGCGACGCGGTACCGGGCGTGATGCGGTACCGAACGCGACGGAGGCCGAAGTTCGGGTGTCGGGAAATGCGGTGTTCCGTTTCCGTTTCCGGATGAGCACGGCGCGCTGAGGCTTTCCCCAAAGCATTGCCCGAGGAGTGCGTTGTCCCTACTTCGGGGGCATGACTCAGGGCCTCAGGACCCCAAGGCCTCATGTGCTTAGTTCCCTCCCGGCCCCGTCGCCGCCCTCACCAGTGTCACGGCGGCATCGCGGGCGCGCAGAGCCGTGTCCGGGTCGCCGTTGATGGTGGCCGTCGTGATGGCGCCGTCGATCAGCAGCGTCAACTGCTCGGCCAGCGCGGCCGGATCGCCGGCCGGCAGCTCCCGTACGAGGCCGAAGACGTACGCGTACACGGCGTCCTTGTGATCGCGCGCGGCGCGGGTCACCCCTTCGGAGACCGCGCCCAGCTCGCCGAAGGCGTTGATGAAGGCGCAGCCCCGGAAGCCCGGCGTGGTGAACCAGGCGTGCAGCCAGTCGAAGACGGCCGCCGGCGCGTCCTCGGGCGTGGTGGCGTGCTCCTTCACGTGGCCGGCCAGGGCCGCGCGCCAGCGCTCGTCGCGGTGCCGGAGGTAGGACTCCACCAGCTCGTGCTTGGAGGGGAAGGACTGGTAGAGCCGCTTGAGGGACACGCCGGACGCGGCGCGGATCTCGTCCATGCCCACGGCCTGGATGCCGCGGGCGTAGAACAGTTCCTCGGCGGCGTCGAGCAGCCGTACCCGGGCTTCTTCCTGGTGCACGAGGGCCTCCCGCTTTCGCCGAGAACGATCGTTCTCTAGAGTAGCGGAGGACGCGGAGAACGGCCGTTCTCCGTGTGGTTCCTCCTGCAAGGAGTCCGTCATGTCGCCACGCCCCCCGCTCCCGCCGTTCGACCGGGAGAGCGCCCTGCGGAAGGTCCAGGCCGCCGAGGACGCCTGGAACACCCGCGACCCCGAACAGGTGGCCCTCGCCTACACCGAGGACACGGTCTGGCGGAACCGGGACACTTTTCTCACCGGCCGCGCCGAGATCACGGCCTTCCTCCGCGAGAAGTGGTCCCGGGAGCTCGGCTACGCCCTGCGCAAGGAACTGTGGTCCTTCCAGGACGACCGGATCGCGGTGCGCTTCCAGTACGAGTGCCACGACGCCACCGGCCAGTGGTGGCGCGGCTACGGCAACGAACTGTGGGAGTTCACCGGCGAGGGCCTGATGCGGCGCCGCGAGGCGAGCATCAACGACGTACGGATCAGCGAGGCGGAGCGGCGCATCTTCGGCCCGCGGCCGGCCGAGGAGGCCCGGACCCTGATCCCGGTCCGGTGAGTCCGGTGGGTCCGGTGGGTCCGGTGAGTCCGGTGACCTGAGCCCACGCGGTCTCCGGCACCGCAACGCGCTCCGCCGGGCCGGGAGCCCGGCGTGCCGGAGTCCCGGCCCGGCGGAGCCGTGCGGTGGCCCCGGCGCGCCGCTGACGACGACGGGCGCGCCGGGACCGGTGTCACATGACGTTCACGGGGTTCACTTGACGTTGATCGCGGTCCACGCGGCCGCGACCGTCTTGTACTCGGTGCTGGAGGCGCCGTACAGGTCGGCGGCGGCCTTCAGCGTGCCGGTGCGGGCGCCCGCGTACTTCGTGGTCGAGGTGAAGTACGTGGACAGCGCGCGGTACCAGATCTTCTCGGCCTTGCCGCGGCCGATGCCGGTGACCTTCGAGTTGTCGTAGGTCGGGCTGTTGTAGGTCACGCCGTTGATCGTCTTGCTGCCGCTGCCCTCGGACAGCAGGTAGAACCAGTGGTTCGCCGGGCCCGAGGAGTAGTGCACGTCGACGCCGCCCAGCGACGAGGACCAGTAGTCCTTGGACGCGCCGTCCTTGGAGGGCTTGTCCATGTAGCGCAGCGGCGTGCCGTCGCCGTTGATGTTGATCTTCTCGCCGATGAGGTAGTCGCCCTTGTCGGTCGCGTTGTTGGCGTAGAACTCGGTCGCCGTGCCGAAGATGTCGGACGTGGCCTCGTTCAGACCGCCGGACTCGCCGCTGTAGTTGAGCTTGGCGGTGGCGGCGGTGACGCCGTGGCTCATCTCGTGGGCGGCCACGTCCAGCGCGGTCAGCGGGTTGCTGTTGTTCTGGCCGTCGCCGTACGTCATGCAGAAGCAGGAGTCCTGCCAGAAGGCGTTGACGTAGCCGTTGCCGTAGTGGACGCGGGAGTAGGCGCCCTTTCCGTCGTTGCGGATGCCGTTGCGGCCGAGGACGTTCTTGTAGTAGTCCCAGGTCACCGCCGCACCGTAGTGCGCGTCGACGGCCGCGGTCTGGCGGCCGCCGCCCCACTTGTCGTCCGCGTCGGTGAAGAGCGTGCCGGTGCCGGACGTGCCCTGGCGCAGGTCGTACGTCTTGTGCTGGCCGCGGGCACCGTCGGTGAGGTTGTAGGTGCTGCCGCTCTTGGTGGTGGTGAGCGGGACGGTGCCGCTGTACGAACTGGTGCCCGTACCGGTCTCGATCGTCTCGTCCTGGAAGAGTTTGGCCCCGGTCTTCGCGTCGGTGATGACGTGCAGCTCGCTGGGCGTGCCGTCCTTCTGGACGCCGGTCACCACGGTCTCGTACGCCAGGACGGGCTTGCCGGAGGCGGCCCAGATCACCTTGCGCGGCGCGTCCTTGGCCTCGGCCTTGGTGTTCTTCTCGGCGGCGGAGGCGGACAGCGCGCTCTTCTTGGCGGTGGCGGCCGGCTGGGCGGCGTCCGTGGTGGACACGGCTATCTTGGCCTGCGTCGCCTTGTCGACCGTGCGGGTGCCGTTCTTCTTCTCGTGGACGACCAGGTCCCCGCCGAGGACCGGCAGGCCCTCGTACGTGCGCTCGTAGCGCGTGTGCACCGTGCCGTCCGCGTCCTTGATGACATCGCGGGCGACGAGCTTCTCCTGCCCGCCGAGGCCGATCCGCTGCGCGGTGCCGGCGGCTTCGGCCTGCGCGCTCTTGATCGCGGTCACGCGCTGCTGCGCGGACAGTGCGACGGCCTCGGCGCCGGTCACGGCGTCGGGCTGCGCGGTCGCCGACCCGGTCTGGACGGTGACCGCGACCATCGCGGCGGAGGCGACCAGGGCTGCGGCACGGAGGGTGTACTTGCGGGGGTGGAGGTCATGCGTCTCAACTCAGTCTCCTAGCGCGGACCGTACGGTTGCGGCCCGAATGAGGGGAGGGCAGCCCTGTCGGGCCGCCCGGTGGTGCAGGAGTGAATCGAGAGGAGAGTGCCATCACCTGACCGCCGTTGTCAGGTCTTCAACAAGGATTTCACAGGGGGTTTGCCGAAATGCGGTTGTTTGTCACCGATTTCTGGTCGGTTGCGGACCGCTTTTGTGAACAGTCTGTTGCGTGTGGGGTGAACGGTCAGTTGCGTACGGAGGAGACGGCAACGGTCCGCCGCTTCGCCACTCGGCCGTTCCGACGTTCCGTCGGTCCGCCGCCCGGACCGGCGCGGCGTACGTCAACACCGCACGCCGGCCCGCACCGCACGCCGGAAGCCCGGCGCCACCATCGGGCGCCGGGCCTCCGTACCGCTACGAAATCCTGCCTCAGGGAGTGGGCAGCTTCGCCGACCAGGCCGTCACGGACAGCGTGCCGTTGTCCACTTCCCGATCGAACGGGAGCACATTGTGTCCATTGCCGCCCCGCGGCGAGACCTGAAGGTACTTGGCGTGCGCGGTGTTCGCGCCGGTGTGCGTCCACACCAGGTCGGCGTAGGCGCTCTTGCCCGGCTTCAGCGTGACCGGGTGCTCGCCCGGATCCTTGGCGAAGTACGTGTCACCGTGCCGCGCCGTGGTCTTGATCGCCGTGTGCCCCGCGCCCTCCAGCGCCAGGCCCGGGTAGCCGGATATCGTGCAGGTGCTCTTGCCGACGTTCTCCATCCGCAGGTAGGTGCCCGCGTGGTTCATGCCGGCCTGGCTCTCGCCCGCGTCCGTCGTGGTGACCTTCAGTGTCCCGGGCTGGCAGGCCCCGGCGCCGGACGTCCCCGTGCCGGCGGCGGAGGCGACGCCCGCGCTCGCTCCGGCGGCCAGGGCGGCGGCAGCGGCAACGGCGGCTGCGGTACGCAGACCACGCATGTTCGATCAACTCCCTCTTCCCCGGCATCCCGGGGAAAACGCTCGTGATGCACCCACCCGCCTGCCCCCTACACGCAATGCGACACGTGCCCCGACGGGGCGGCGGGCCGGTACGGTCTTCCTTGTTCCCGTGCACTCCACCCTGCGTGCGAGCGCTGATGAACGGCTAACACGCGGCTAACGTCCGGGGCGGGGCGGGCGCCGTCCCGGTCAGTTCATGGTCGACCCGATGGGCGCGTTCCCGGTGGTCAGGAAGGTGGTCGCCGGGAGCGAGCCGTCCGCCCGGCGGGGCCCGTACGCGGTACGGGCATCGGTGGACCGGAACGCGGGCGTCGCCACGCCGCGGTCCCAGTTGTTCCCCGCCGACACGGCGGAGGAGCCCACCTTGGCGGGCCGGTCGCCGTTGGCGGCGGCCAGGTTCTTCGCCAGTCGCGCCGTGCCCGTGGCGAAGTAGAACCCCACCTTCTTGTTGGCGTACGCGGTGTTGCGCTGGAGGGTGGTGGCGCCGGGGTTGCTGTTCTCGGTGAAGCCGTGGAGCGTGTTGTCCCAGGCCGCGTTGTCGACCACCGTGTGGGCGGCGACCGTACCGCCGCCGCCCAGCTTGAATCCGTTGCCGTTCCCTTCGAAGGCGGGGTCGTGCCAGCGGTTCTTGCCGTTGCCGTAGGCCCAGGTGTGCTCGATGGTGACCGGGCCGGCGAACTTCCAGAGGTCCAGCCCGTCGTCGGCGTTGTCGGACAGCCGCGCCCCCGTGATCCGGTTGCCGCTGCCCGAACCGAACTTCACGGCGATGCCGTCGGCGTTCTGGCCGTGCGTGGCCCGGTCGTAGTTGCCGTGACTGTCCAGGTTCCGTACGAGGTTGTCGTGGGTTCCCTCGCCGCGCAGGGTGAAGCCGGAGTCGCCGTTGTCGGCGGTCACCAGGTTCTCGAAGACGCCGCCGGTGGAGGACGTGACGACGAAACCGTGCGCGGGCGACTTCTGGAAGGTGAGGTTCCGGACGGTCCAGTAATCGCCGGATATCCCGGCCAGCCAGGACCCGGCGGGCAGCTTCGAACCGTCGATGCGCACCTTCTCGCTGCCGTACGCGGCGAGGGTGATATGGGCCGTGGGCCTGCCGTCGGCCGAACTCTTGAGGCTGCGCGTCGGGTGGTACGTACCGCCGCGCACCTGGATGGTGGTGCCGGCCGCGGCCCGCGCGACGGCGTCCTGGAGGGCCGCGGTGGTCGAGACCACGACGGTCTGGGAGGCCGCCCCGGCCGTACCGGGGGCGAGCGCGAGCCAGGCACCTCCCGCGCCGGCGGTCACGGCGACGGCGGTGGCGACGGCCAGGGTGCGGGTCCTGCGGTGACGGCCGGTATTGCTGCTCACGGCAGTTGATCCTCTCGTGGGGGACGGAAGCGGCGGCCGGCCGGGCTTGCTGCCCAGGGCCGCACATGTCCTTGTCGCCGCTGCGGAGGGAAAGGTTGCCGTGGTGGGGGAGGAGGGGCGGCGGCGGGTGTGGCGCGTGTGACGGGACTGGGGGTACGGCCGGGGCTGCGGGCGCGTGCGGACGCGTGATGTCGTCTCACATTGAGACAGGGAGATTATGCCGACGAATTTCCGATCCCGAGCATTTTCCGTTACGTACGGAACCCGCGTCCGCCGTGTTCGGCGCACCGGAATTAAATAACACCGGAGCGGCGGCAAACTCGCTCTTTTGGCGACGCCCGGACGTCTTGCCGGTGTCACCGTCGGCCCAATTTAATTACTGCGGCAGGCAGTTCACCCCCGTAGTAGGAGACTTCGCATGAAGCGCATTCCCCGCATTCTCGTCGGCCTGGGTATCGCGACGGCGGTCGCTCTCGGCGCCACCACACCCGCTCTCAGTACAACGGGCTTCTTCCTGTACACCGCACCTACGGGTCAGCAGGAACAGCTCGACAATCCGCGGAGCAATACCTGCCACACGATCGAAGGGAACGGACGGGCCTACAACGGCACCAACAAGGTGGTCGCCCTCTATGCGTCGAGGGACGACTGCGAGGGGACCGCGACCCAGTTCCTGAGGCCGCGACAGCACGGCGCGGACGTGGAGTTCCGAAGCGTCGAATTCATCCGCTAACCACCCCCGTCGAGCCCGCCGCCCCGGCCACCGCCGCGTCGGCCCTGTCCTTCCACCGAGTGCCGGGTGGTCGGGCGGGCGGCGCGGCCCGGCCGGGCGGTGTGGCCTCGTAGACAGCCCTCGCGGGCACCCTCACGGGCACGCGGAACCGTGCCCGTTCCGGAAGAAGGAGGCGGTGCAGTGGTGCACCGATGGTGGAACACCCTCGCGGTGGCGGTCGCGGCATTCCTGCTCACCATGGTGGCAGCGCCGCCTGCCGCTACGACGACCGGTTATTTCGAATACACCGAACCCGGCCCCGCCCAGACCATCAGAGATTTCTCGGGCGGTACCTGCCACACCTATTTGCAGGCCTCGGGGCGCGTCTGGAACATGACCGACGTCGAGGCGGAAATCTATGCCTCGAAGAACTGCTCGGGGAATATTCTGCGCAAGCTGCAGCCCGGTCAGGAAACGCGGGCGACGTTCGGCAGCGTAAATTTCAGAACGCGACCGAGCTCGGGCTATTTCCGGTTCCGGGAAGCCGGCCGTACGCTGACGCTGCACAATCCCCGTAGTAATGTGTGTTTCACGGTCCGGAGTGACGGATTCGTCTACAACGCGACGAATAAGACGGTGGAGACGTGGACCAGCGATGAAGCGTGCCAAGGCACCGCTGACCATTTTCTCCGCAAGGAGGAACATGCGGACGCGATGTCATTCGAGAGCGTTCAATTCATCAGGTAGCCGCACGGGCGGATGCAACTGGCTCCGCCGGCTGACGCGCGGTGCCCGCCCCCGACACCCGGCACCCGACACCTGGCGCCCGAGTCCGTACCCGGACTGTCCCACGGAGGCGCTGGGCCCCGGTTCGGCAGGGATGGATACTGATCTTCATGCGTATCGACTTCGACCCCGCACAGTTCGGCCGGCAGGGCTTCTACCGGCTGCTCACGGCGACCGTGGTGCCGCGGCCCATCGCCTGGGTGTCCACCATCTCCGGCGAGGGCGTGGCCAACCTGGCCCCGCACTCGTTCTTCAACATCGCCTGCGTCGCGCCGCCCGTCCTGCAGTTCTCGGCCGTCGGACGGAAGGACTCCCTCCGCAACATCGAGGAGACCGGCCAGTTCGTGGTGAACTTCGCACCGGAGGAACTCGCCGGGCAGATCAACGAGACGGCGACCGACTTCCCGCACGGAGTCAGCGAGTTCGACGCGGTGGGGGTGGCTCCCGAACCGAGTCTGCGGGTCAAGGCGCCGCGGGTCGCCGCCTCGCCGGTGGCCTTCGAATGCGAGCTGCACAGCACGCTGCGGTTCGGTGACTCGACCGTCGTCTTCGGCCGGGTGGTGCACGCCGCGGTGGCGGAAGAAGTCATGACCGACGGCCACCCGGAAATCCGGAAGATGCGGCCGCTGTCCCGGCTCGGCAAGGACGAGTGGGGGACGACCGGCGACGTACGGGAAGTCTCCCGCATCCGGTACGCCGACTGGCAGGGACCGGCAGCGGGAGCCTGACCGGAGACGGAGACGGAGACGGGGGCGGGGGCGGAAGCGGAAGCCGGAGGCGGAGCCCGGTGCGAAATTAGCGCGTTTCGGCCCCCTCCCCCTTCTGTCCACTTCCGCATCACCCTGGTCTCCGAGACTCTTCAGTGACCCGGCCCGCAGCCGTAGCGGGCCACCGGCCACTGGAGATGCGATGACGAGATCGACGGGCTGCTCCGCCGCGGTGCCGGAACCCCTGGCCGGCACGGCGTCGGAGCCCGCGGGCGCCGCTCGCGCCTCCGTGGGGCCCTTCAGCCGCCGTACGGCACTGCGCGCCGTCGCGGCGACGGCGGTCGGTACGCCGGCGCTGGCCTACGGAGGCGGCACCGCGCACGCGGCCCGAGGCGACCGGCGGCTGCGCGCCATGACGTTCAATCTCCGGTACGCCTCGGACCAGCGGCCCAACTCGTGGCCCGAACGCCGCCCGGTCATGCGCAAGTTGCTGCGCCGGGCCGCACCGCACCTGATCGGTACGCAGGAGGGGCTGTACCACCAGCTGCAGGACATCGCGGAAGACCTCGGTGACGACTACGCCTGGCTGGGCACGGGCCGGGCCGGCGGTAGCCGCGACGAGTTCGCCACCCTGTTCTACGACATCCACCGGCTGGCCCCGGTCGAATACGACCACTTCTGGCTCTCCGACACCCCGTACCTGATCGGTTCGGCGACGTGGGGCAACACGGTCATCCGGATGGCGACCTGGGTGCGCTTCCGGGACCTCCGTACCGGCGGGGAGTTCTACGCCCTCAACACCCACCTCGACCACCTCAACCAGTACTCGCGCGAGCGCTCCGCCACCCTGATCACCGACCGGCTGCGCGCGCTGGACCCGGCGATTCCGCGCATCGTCACCGGCGACTTCAACGTCCCCGCCCACAACAACCCCGTGTACGACACGATGCTCAGCCGGGGCGCGCTCGTGGACAGCTGGGACACGGCCGACTCGCGCAGCACCCTGTACGCCACCTACCACGGCTACCGGCCGCTGGTGCGGGACGGCGAACGGATCGACTGGATCCTCACGTCACCGTCGATCCGGACCCACCGCGCCGTGATCGACACGTTCTCCGACGACGGACAGTTCCCCAGCGATCACCTGCCGGTGCGCGCGCTGCTGGAGTTGCCCGAGGCTCCCAAGGCCTGAGCGGCACCGCCACCGTCGCCGTTGCTGCTGCCGCCCCCACTGCGGCCCCGCACCTGGAGTCCGGCCAGCAGGTCGTGCGTCGCGGCCGTCACCGCGTCCACGGCCTGCTCGAACACCTCCCGGTTGTGTCCGGCGGGCGCGCGGAACCCGGAGACCTTGCGGACGTACTGGAGGGCGGCGGCCCGTATGTCGTCCTCGGTCACGTCGGGCGTGGCAGGGGGCCTGAGCGTTTTGATGCTGCGGCACATGTATCCAGTGTGCCTCCCCGACCCGGTCCAGGCAGGCGTTTCACCCCACTCAATCAAACATGCGCTCGAAATGATGACCCGCCGTCCTCGCCCCTTCCCCGCTCTGCTGGAATGCCGACATGAATGATCAGGAACGCGCGCGGCCCTCCGCTCCGTCCGCCGGCGCCAAGCGCTCCCAGGCCCTCGACCCGGCCGTCCGCGACCGCCTGGCCACCGAGCGGATCGTCTGGCTGTGCACACTCCGGCCGAACGGTTCGCCGCATGTCACGCCCGTCTGGTTCGTCTTCGTCCACGGCACGTGGTGGATCGGCGCGGACCGCGCCTCGGTGAAGCTGCGCAACATCGAGAACGACCCGCGGGTCTCGCTCGCCCTGGAGGACGGCGAGGCCCCCGTCGTAGCGGAAGGACGTGCCCGGACATGGCACGTGCCGCCACGCGCCGAGGCGGATCCCGGCGCCGCCGTGCCGTCCGAGGTCGTCGCCGCCTTCCTCGCGAAGTACGACTGGGACGTGACCGCCACGCCCCCGTCGGCGTCGGAACGGTCGGGCCGGGTGCTTTTCGAGGTGCCGGTCGACCGCTGGCTGCTGGCAGGCGTGGCCCAGTAGGCAGCCGACGGCTCCAGTAGCCGACGGTCCCAGCCAACCGACGGCTCCAGTAGCCGACGGGCCTGGTGGCCCATCGCGCCCGGTAGCCAACGGTCGGGGCCCAGCGGCCGGCGGGTCCCGCCCCTCCCCTATTCCAGCCCGGTGACCCGGAGCGTGATGTTGAGGCGCCCGCCCGCCAGCCCCGTCGCGGGGTCGCCGGTCCCCGGACGCACCTTCGTCACTCCGTGGTAGGCGAACCGCGACGGTCCGCCGAAGACGAACAGATCGCCGGAAGCCAGCTCGATGTCGGTGTAGGGGCGGCCGCGGGACTCGGGGTTCCCGAACCGGAAGACGCAGGTGTCGCCGATACTGAGCGAGACGACCGGGGCGCCGGACCGCTCGTCCTTGTCCTGGTGCATCCCCATCGTGGCCCGGCCGTCGTAGAAATTGATCAGAGCGGTGTCCGGCGTGTACCCGTCCCCGGCGGCCGCGTCCTCGTACGCCTCGACGAGCGCCGCCCGCCCCAGCTCCACCAGCCAGTCCGGGAACGCGGCGACGGGGGCACCGTTGACGTCGTCGGCGGTGCGCCGGTACGTGTACGGCTGCCAGTGCCAGCCGAGGCACACCGTCTGTACGGACATGACGCCGCCGCGCGGCAGCCGGGTGTGCCGGAGCGGAACCGGCCCCCGCGCCCAGCCGCGGCAGGCGGCGACCAGCTCCCGCTGCCGCTCCAGGGACAGCCAGCCCGGCACGTGCACCGCGCCGGGCGCGGGCCGGGACCGTACCTGCTCCGAACCGTCGAAGCCGGGCAAGGGCATGTCCACAACAACCTCACTCCCGGGCCTGGAGCCGGACCCGGTGTCCTTTCCAACCCCGGCCCGGTCCCGGCTTCAAACCTGGCCCGTTCCCCGGCCTGCTCCTTCACGCCCCATTTTCCCCCACCGGCGCTCTGGACTACTCCGCGGGCTCCCCGCCCTCCGCAGGGTTTGCGACCTCCGCGGACTCCCCAGCCCTCGCAGGCTCCCCACCCTCCGCGGGCTCAGCGATCAGCGCGGTGGCGACCCGCCGGAAACCGAGCCGCTCGTAGATCCGTGCCACGTCGTCGTTGTTCGCCGACAGGAACACCGTACGGACGCCCCGCTCACGGGCGTCGGCCACCAGCGCGGCGGTTACCGCGAGCCCCAGGCCGCGGCGGCGGGCGCTGGGCAGCGTCCCCACGCCGACGATCTCGCTGACCGCGCCGACCGGCTGGTGCTGGCCGGCGCACAGCGCGATGCCGTCCTCCTCCGCCACCGCCACCGCGGTGTACCCGTCCCGTATGCGCTTCGCCACGACGTCCACCGACCCGTCCTCGACGAGCTGCTGGACCGCATCCGCCAGCTCGCGGGTGCCCGCCGCGCCCACCTGGGTGTCGGGCTGTCCGAAGGCGATGTACGGCACGGCGACGGCGTACGGCAGCGCCGGGTCACCGTCCTCGATCACCCGGACGCACATCGCCTCCCCGGCCCCGCCCACACCTTCCGCCCCGGCTGACGCTCCGCCACCTGCCGTCCGGTCCGCGCTCAGATCCAGGGCGAGCAGCGGGTGCTCGTGCACCACCAGCCCCGCTTCCTCCACCGCGGCGCGCAGGTGCGGTGAGTTCTCGGCCACCCATTCGAAGTTCTCCGGCACACTCAGCTCCCGCTGCCGGTCCCGGACCCGCTCCACCTCGGCGGCGCTCACCTCGTCACCCGTCCGCCCGAGGGCGGGCCGCGCGTAGTACGGCCAGCCCCGGCCGTCGCGTACGAAGAGGGTCAACGCCCCGAAGTCCTCGGCACGGGCGGCACTGCGCGGAACGGCGTCGTAGTACTCCTCGATCCGGCCGAGCAACTGCTCCAGCAGCAGGTCGGCGTGGCGGTTCTCGTCCATCTCGGCAGCGTTCACGCCCGCATCCAAGCAGCGGTACGCCCCTCACCGCCATCGTTTTCCGATCACGCGCCGTCGCGACTTTCCCTTTCGCCGTCCTCGGCCGTCGCGACTCTCCGTTCCGCCGTCCTCGGCTCTCGCGCTCGCGGTCCGCGGTCGGCTCAGACGGCCTCGACGACGGCTCTGCGGGCCGCGAGCGTCCATATCTCCAGCAGCCGCGCATACTCCGCACGGTCCTCAGCCGTCCACGACCGGCCGCGGCGGGCACGCACGAACCGCCGGATCGCTTCGTTCGCGTCGGCCGCAGCAAGGGGCGCGCCCATGCAGGGGGAGGAGTTGGGAACATGCCGTCCATGCTAGGGGCGGCCACTGACAACGTCCCCTCGCCGAAGTGTCCCCGTCCGGCGCGGAGCTGCGCCGGCCCGGCCATGTGCACCGTACGCACGCGGCTGACCTGCCATGACCGTTACGCACCCGGCGTGCGGGATGCTCCATATGTGTCCAGACCCACACGCTCTGACCACGCTCCGTCCACGCCCGCCATGCCCATACGCCGATCGGGTGATCCGAACGGCCCCCACGTCAGGGCCATTGCGCCCCTTGAGCCTCCAACGGCCACGGGGCACCTGTGGCCCCTGCGGCCCTGGCGACCTCCGACGCTCTCTCCGTAGCTGCCCGCCCCCGGTCCACACCCGCCCCTCGCCCATCCCTCCTCCCAGCTCTCCCTCGCTTAGGCCAACTGGGTAAATCGGGAGAAAAGGCGCGTTTCTCCTTTCATATGACCGAAGGCCGAGGGTTGAATCGAGGCGTCAGTCACTCTCAGCACGCCTCAAAGGAGGATGTTGGTATGCGTTCTGTCATGCGTCCGCTCTTCGTCGGCCTCGCGGTGGTGGGCCTGTCCGCCGCCGGCGCCGTCGCGGCCCAGGCCCACGGTCACGACGACGACCTCGTCAACATCAGCAAGTACACCAACGCGCCGAGCTACGCCTCGCACAACTGGGGAAGCGGCAACTGGAACTCGGCGGCCCGATTCGGGGACCTGGAGCAGGACTGATTGCCCCAGCGCCTTGATGGCGGGCACATCCGGCTTCCCACCGGGTGTGCCTGCCGGCACGCGAAAGGTCCGGGCGAGGCGCCTCTCCCGCCTCGCCCGCCGATCCGTGCCCGAGGACGCCGACGCGCTGAACCAGCCCCGGTCCCGGCCCCGACACCGGCAACTGCCCCACCGCCACCTCAGATTCCGCCACCGCCCTTGCCGCAGGCGGCAGTTCAAGGGGAATTCCCGCGACCCACCTCCTTTCAACGGCTCCGGAACGGGTATCACACAGAAAACCCACCCACTGTGTGCCTCGGAGCCGCGGATGCAGCATGCCCTGCCCATGCCCGGAGACATAGGTCTCACCCGAATCAGCGGCAATGTGGGCCGCTTGATCCGTATCGGCCAGTGGCTGAACGGAAACGGTTTCGGGGATTACCAGCACGCCTTCCTCGTCCTGCCCGGCGAAATGCTGATCGAAGCCGAGCCCGGCGGTGCGACCATCCGATCCCTGTCGGCCTACGACGGCGTGGATGTCCTGTACGTGTGCCCGGAAGGACTCACCGACGCCCGGCGCGACGCGATATGCGCGGCCGGCCGCCGTTACGAGGGTGTTCCGTACAGCTTCCTCGACTTCCTGGCCATCGCCGTGCACCGGCTACGCCTGCCCTTCCCGGGGCTCCGGCGCTACGTCGCCGCCACGGGCCACATGATCTGCTCCCAACTCGTGGACCAGAGCCACCAGGACGCCGGAGTCCATCTCTTCGAGGACGGCCGCTGGCCCGGCTACGTGACCCCCATGGCCTTGTACCAGCGCCTGGCTCATTGATCCCTCACCGCACCACCGAAAGCGTCGTCCGGTAACGTCACTCCGCGTCCGCCCTCCCCACCGATTCCGGTGCAGGTTCGCGGGGTGATGCTCCATCGCCCCATCTCGACGAAAGACGTCATCGGTGATTGAAGCATCGGTCGGTGCGGTGCCCGGCCTTGTTCCGGCATTCGTCATCATCGGCCTCTTACTGGCCGTTCCGGTCGGCCTCATCGCCAAGTTACGTGGTCATTCCGTCGTTCTGCCGACGTTGTTCACCACGGCGCTGGCCGGTGTACTCACCGTGACTCTGTTGCCGAGCTCTTTCGGAAGCGAAGCGCCCGGCACATGCGATCAGGGACTTCCCGGCGCTGCCTTCCTGGCCTCCGAATCAGCCCAGTTGAACGTCCTGCTGTTCGTCCCGCTGTGCTTTCTGGCCGTTCTCCTCTTCCGGCGACCGGTACTCGTACTCGCCGGGACGGTGACGCTGACCAGCGCGATAGAACTCGCCCAGGGGCACCTGCCGCTGGGCCGAGCGTGCAGCTACGACGACATCAAAGCGAATGCCCTGGGCGGCATCATCGGCCTGTCCCTGGGATGCCTCAGCCTCTGCCTCTTCCCAAGGCGCAGCCGACGCCGCTCGCCCTTCACCCGGCGGGACACGCTCTGGGGCTCCGGCGCTGTCATCGCGAGCGCCTGTGCCGTCGCGACGGCGTTTTCCGCCACCCTCACCATCGAGGACTACGAGGCGACGACCTACCGTTCGACAGCCGAATTCGGCAGCACCGAAGCCATGCAGGAGTGGTTCGCCGGCACGGTCACCCAACTGCTGGGAGAACAAGCCAACGGCACGACAGAGATGCGCAAACCGCAGGACGGGCAGCGACGGTGGGTCCTGCGCGCCGATACCAGCCACGGATCCGTCGTGGCCACGTGGCCGGACCGCAAGCTCGTAGAACTCAGAACAGTCAGCCACCAGCACGCAGCAGGCGCCTCCTCCCGCTCCCTCCCCGACGCGGAGATACGGAAGTCGGCGGAACGATTCGCCCGCACCTGGTTCCCGAAGGAAACGGCCGACGCCGTAGCCCGGTTCGAACATCCGAGGAACGATCCGCACACCCGCCTGCTCAGCTACCGCCGCTACGACCACGGCGTCATGACACGGATGCGGCTCGACATCGTCGTATCGACGACCGGACGCGTCACGGGCTTGACCAACAAGGTTCTTTAGGAGCGCGGCGCGCGCCGGGCTACCCCGCGCACGCGGGGACCACGGGTCGCGGTCAAGGCGCACGTGGTGCACGCGGGGAACACCCCCGCGCGCGCGGGGACCACTTGCGCAGCACCGCCTCGTAGCCGTCGACGTCGGGAACACCCCCGCGCGCGCGGGGACCACGGACAGCACCACCGCGCGCAGGGACAGGCCCGGGGAACACCCCCGCGCACGCGGGGACCACCTAAACCACGCCGCCCTCCACGACGCCGATGCGGGAACACCCCCGCGCACGCGGGGACCACGGGTCTGCCGGGACGGCCTTGTTGACCGTGTCGGGAACACCCCCGCGCACGCGGGGACCACAGGCCACGACCAGCAGCTTTGTCAGCCGGCCTAGCCGTTTTTCCTTACTTTCGGGAATTCCGGCAAAACCGTCATACGTTCACGCCTCGCGCAGCTCCTCCTTCTCGGGACCCGCCCCTCACCCCGCCGATTCCCCCGCATGCGGGCTCAGTACCCCAGCCCCCACCAGCGCGAACAGCGCGATGCCCAGCAGGATGCGGTAGACGACGAACGGCATGAAGCTTCTGGTGGTGATGAATCGCATGAACCATGCGATGACCGCGTAGCCGACGACGAAGGCGATGACCGTGGCGAGGATGGTCGGGCCCCAGGAGACGTGGCTTGCGGTGGCGTCGCTGCCGAAGGCGTCCTTGAGTTCGTAGACGCCGGAGGCCAGTACGGCGGGGATGGCGAGGAGGAAGGAGTAGCGGGCCGCCGCTTCGCGGGTGTAGCCCATCAGGAGGCCGCCGCTGATGGTGGCGCCGGAGCGGGAGACGCCGGGGATCAGGGCCATGGCCTGGCAGATGCCGTAGATCAGACCGTCCTTGACGTTCAGGTCGGTGAGGGTCTTGCGCTGTTTGACGGCGCGGTGGCGGCCGCCGGACTCGTCGCGGGCGGCCAGGCGGTCCGCGATGCCCAGGACGACGCCCATGACGATGAGGGTGGTCGCGATCAGGCGCAGATCGCGGAAGGGGCCCTCGATGGCGTCCTTCAGGGTGATGCCCAGGACGCCGATCGGGATGGACCCGACGATGACCAGCCACCCCATCTGGGCGTCGTGGTCGTGGCGCAGGTCGCGGTTGACGAGGAGCGGGCCCACGTCGAGACGATCCGCGCGATGTCCTTGCGGAAGTAGATCAGTACGGCGGCCTCGGTGCCGATCTGTGTGATCGCGGTGAAGGCGGCGCCGGGGTCGTGCCAGCCCGCGAACGCCGCGGTCAGCCGCAGGTGTGCGCTGGAGGAGATGGGCAGGAACTCGGTCAACCCTTGGACCAGGCCGAGGATGAAGGATTCAAACCAATGCATCGAAGCTACGCTATCCAGAGGGTGATCAAGCGCTTACCCAGCAGAGACCCGGGTCAGGCGACACGAGGGCGGAAGGGACGGGAATGCGTGCGTGCGGTCGGCGGGATCGGTGACCGGTCGAGGGCAGCGTAGCGCCCGAAAGTGTCCGAGTGCTCAAAGGGCTCTTTCCGGACGCCCGCGGGTCAACGCCCCCGGAGTGACGCGCGCTTGCGCCACGCCACGAGCACCGCGGCCAGACCGGAGACCGCGATGAAGGCCGTGGAGATCAGGAAGGCGGGCGAGGTGGGCGTCGAGGCCTGCGCGCCGGCGATGACGTACGCGGCCGTGTTCGGCACGCTGCCGACCGTGGTGGCCAGCAGGAACGCGCCCCAGCCCATGCGGGAGACCGCGGCGCAGTAATTGGTGGCGCAGAACGGCAGGCCGGGGAAGAGCCGGATCGCCAGCATGGAGCGGAAGCCGTGTTCGCTGAGCTGCCGGTCGGCGGCGGCCAGCCAGCGGGCGCGCAGGAAGGGCCGCAGGGCGTCCTGCCCGAGCAGCCGGCCGAGGGCGAAGGCCAGGCCCGCGCCGAGGATCGTACCGGCGAGGGCCGACAGGAAGCCGGACAGGCTGCCGAAGATGGCACCGGCCGCGAGGTTCAGGACCGGCCGGGGGACGAAGGCGGTGGTGCACACCCCGTACGCGAGGCCGAAGATCACTACGGCGCCGCCGCCGGCCCACTCGGGCGGCCAGCCGTGCGCCAGCAGCCGCTGCGGCTGCCAGACGATCATCGCGGCCGCGGCGCCGGCGAGCAGGACGAGGAGTACGGCGAGGCGGGCCCAGGGGAGAAGAGCACACGCGTGCAGCGCGCGGCGAGGCCGTCGGGCGTTGCGGCGGGTTCGAGCATCCCGGGAGCGTAACCGACAAGCGTGGCGAGCAGGTGTATTCGCGACCGCTGCGGGGTGAAGTGGGGTGGAGGGGAGATGGAGAGGAGGAAGGGAGGAGGGGAGGAGAGGGAGTAAGGGGGTGAGGGAGGGAGAGGAGGGGAGGGTGTGGGGGAGGCGGGCGGTTTCGGGGCGCTGATAAATCGTTCGACGTGGCGTGTCCCGCACGAGATCCTTGGCGCATGTTCCGGCAGCCGTACTTCGCGCTCACGTCCGCAGTCGCGGACGCGCCGAAGGCTGCCGTCGACTCGCTCGCGGTTTTGATCATCGCGCTCAAGGCCGAGGCCGAGGCCCAGGCCCAGGCCCAGGCCGAGACTGGCACGGTGCCGTCTCCCGGCACCGCAGCAGCAGACACCGCCACCGCTACGGCCACCGCCGCAGCAGACACCGCCACCGACACCGTCGCAGCAGGCACCGCCGCCCCCGCCGCATCCGCGGCCTCGGCAGGCACTGCCGCCACCGCGACCGGCGGCGCGCGAAGCTGACCCTCTCCGGATCGACCGGCGAACCCCGCAGGGGAGGGTCGGTGGGGCTCAGGGGTTCCCACGGCGGCATGTCATGCCGACGCCGCCGTATTCACCGCAGTGCTTCGCGAGGAAGAACAGCCATGCCCAAGACGGCATACGTGCGGACCAAGCCGCACCTGAACATCGGCACCATGGGCCACGTCGACCACGGCAAGACCACCCTGACCGCCGCGATCACCAAGGTGCTCAGCGAGCGGGGCAGCGGCACCTTCGTGCCCTTCGACCGGATCGACCGGGCCCCGGAGGAGGCCGCGCGCGGCATCACCATCAACATCTCGCACGTCGAGTACGAGACGGACACCCGGCACTACGCCCACGTCGACATGCCGGGCCACGCCGACTTCATCAAGAACATGGTCACCGGCGCGGCGCAGCTCGACGGCGCGATCCTCGTCGTCTCCGCGCTCGACGGGATCATGCCGCAGACCGCCGAGCACGTCCTGCTCGCCAAGCAGGTCGGCGTCCGGTACATCGTCGTCGCGCTGAACAAGGCGGACGCGGGCGACCCCCAGCTGACCGACCTGGTGGAGCTGGAGGTCCGTGAGCTGCTGACGGCGCACGGGTACGACGGGGAGCACGTACCCGTCGTACGGGTCTCGGGGCTGCGCGCCCTGGAGGGCGACCCGCGCTGGAGCCAGGCCATCGAGGCGCTGCTCGACGCGGTGGACACGTACGTGCCGACGCCGGAGCGGTACCTCGACGCGCCGTTCCTGCTGCCGGTGGAGAACGTCCTGACCATCACCGGCCGCGGCACCGTCGTCACCGGCGCCGTCGAGCGCGGCACGGTACGCGTCGGCGACCGGGTGGCGGTACTGGGTGCCGACACGGAGACGACCGTGACCGGCGTGGAGACCTTCGGGAAACCGATGGAGTCGGCCCAGGCCGGTGACAATGTCGCGCTGCTGTTGCGCGGCCTGCACCGGGACGAGGTGCGCAGGGGCACGTCGTCGCGGCGCCGGGCAGCGTGACGCCGCGCCGGCGCTTCACCGCCGAGGTGTACGTGCTGTCCACGGAGGAGGGCGGCCGCCGCACACCGCTGTCCACGGGGTACCGCCCGCAGTTCTACATCCGTACGGCTGACGTGGTCGGCGACATCGACCTCGGCGAACGCGGCATCGCCCGGCCCGGCGAGACGGTGACGATGACCGTCGAGCTGGGGCGCGACACCCCGCTGGAGCCCGGGCTGGGCTTCGCCGTCCGCGAGGGCGGCAGGACGGTGGCGGCGGGCACGGTCCGTACGGTCGCCGAGGTGTAGCCGCAGCCGCCGGCCGGGCAGGGCCGTAGTCGGGGCGGGTGCGGTGGAACGGGCGCGGTAGTCAGGTGTGGTGGACGGGCGCGGTAGTCGGGCGCGGTAGGCGGGCCGGGTCCGTACCGCACCCGTACGGCACCCACGTCGCGCCCGTATCGCACCCGTACAGCCCCGCTCGGGCCCGTCGGTGCGCCCGATACCGGAACAGTGCGGCTGCCACACTGCCGTACGAGACCGCTGCACCGGGGCGGCCCGGACGCAACCGGAGAGGGGACCGCGATGACGGGTACGGCGCTGGTACTGGGCGGCGGAGGCTACACCGGCATCGGGTGGGAAATCGGCATGCTCGCCGGATTCGCCCAGGCGGGCGTCGACCTCGCGACGGCCGACGCGGTCATCGGGACCTCGGCCGGTTCGATCGTGGGCGCCCAGCTCACATCGGGCCGGCTGACCCCGGACGAGCTCTTCACACGGCAGCTGGCCCCGGTCACGGGCGAGACCGCGGCGCGCATGGGCACGCGGGAACTGGCGCGGTTCGCCTGCCTGGCGCTGCGTTCGCGCGACGCCGTGGACTTCGGCGCACGGATGGGACGTCTCGCGCTGGGCTCCCGCGCGGCCGCGGGCCCCAGCCGCCGCGACGCCGTCGCCCAGCGTCTGATCAGCCATGATTGGCCGGCGCGACGGCTGATGATCACTGCGGTGGACGCGGAGACCGGACAGCGGACGGCCTTCGACGACACGCGCGGGGCGGACCTGGTCGACGCGGTGAGCGCGAGCTGCGCCGTGCCCGGTGTGTGGCCGCCGGTGCGGATCGGCGAGAAGTGGTGGATCGACGGCGGGGTGCACTCCAGCGCCAACGCGGACCTCGCCGCCGGATACGGCCGGGTCGTCGTCCTGGCGCCCGTGGCGGCCGGCGGCGGGCCCATCGCCACCGCACGGGCGCAGGGGGCGGCCCTGGCGCGGCGGGGCGCACGGGTGTGCGTACTGGTGCCCGACCGCGCGGCCCGCGCCGCCTTCGGCCGTAACGTCCTGAATCCGGCGAAACGTGCCGACGCGGCCCACGCCGGACGCCGCCAGGCAGCGGCTCATCTGAAGGAGGTCCTGTCGGTGTGGGGGAGTGAGGAGGGACGAGTGAGGAGGGAGAGGGAAGGGACGGGTGAAGCTGGGGTCGCGAGCGGTTTCAGGCGGCCGGTTCGAGGTGGGGCGCCGCGCGTCGCCGTACCGGCACAATGGGACGGTGGACGAAGCAGCCGAGCAGATAGCGGGAACGCCGGTCGAGGGCCGGGCGGCCGCGCCGGTCACGGATCGGGACCCTGGCCCCGGGGGCCCCGACGTCGGCTCCGACCCCACCCCCGTCCCCGTCACCCGCATCGTCGACTGTGGCACCGCCAAGCTGATGCCGGACGTGGACCGGCCGCGCGCCTGGCTGCTGACCGTGGACGGTGCTCCGCAGTCGTACGTGGACCTCGACGCGCCGACCGACCTGGAATTCGAGTACGCGCGCCGGCTCGCGGCCGTGCTGGACGCGGCCGCCGCCCCGGCCGAGCCGCTCGACGTACTGCACCTCGGCGGTGGAGCGCTGACCCTGCCGCGCTATCTCACCGTGACCCGCCCCGGCTCCCGCCAGGACGTCGTCGAGGCCGACCGGGGGCTGCTCGCGCTGGTCGCCGAACAACTGCCGCTGCCTCCGGACTGCGGAATCACGGTGCGGGCCGAGGACGCCCGTACGGCGCTGGAGGCGGCGCCCGAGCACAGCGCGGACGTGATCGTGGCGGACGTCTTCGGCGGCTCTCGGGTCCCCGCGCACCTGGCCTCGGTCGAGTACGCGCGTGCTGCCGCCCGCGTACTGCGTCCGGACGGGATCTACGCGGCGAACCTCGCCGACAGCGCGCCCTTCGACTTCCTGCGGGCCCAGCTGGCGAACTACGCGTCCGTCTTCGACCACCTCTGCGTGATCGCGGAACCGGCCGTGCTCCGCGGCCGCCGCTTCGGCAACATCGTGCTGGCCGCGTCCCGTGTCGAGCTGCCGCTCACGCAGGTGGCCCGGCGCGTGGCCGCCGACGTGTTCCCCGCGCGGGTCGAGCACGGCGCCGCGCTACGGCGGCTGATCGGCGACGCCGCGCCCGTGCAGGACGCGCGGGCCGTACCGTCCCCTCGTCCGCCGGACGGCGCTTTCAGTATCGGATGAGCCCGCATCGGATGAGCCCGCATCGGATGAACCCGCATCGGGTGAACCCGCATCGGTTGAAGCCGCACGGGGGAACTTGTATCGGCTGAGTCGGCACCGGCCGAGTCGGTGACAACTGATCCGACATCGGCTGATCCGGCACTGACCGACCAGCCGAAGCCGGATCAGCGCACGGCGCCCCTACCGAGCAGACGTGCCCGCCCCGCCCCCGCCGGCCGGCGCGACCGTATCGCCGACCGGGGCCGCCGTATCGCCGACCGGGGCCGCCGGCCCGTCCCCCTCCGTCTCCGTCTCCGCGCCCGCGGAACCGGAGAGTCCGGAAGAAGCGGCGGGGTGGCGGCGCGTCAGCCGCCGGACGTCCGGTACGCACAGCACGGCCGCCGTCAGCAGCGCGATCAGCGCGGAGCAGCCCCACAGTGCGGCGGTCCGCCCGATGAGGTCCTGTACGGGCCCGGCCAGCGCGGTGGCCACCGGAGTGATCGCCAGTGAGCCGAACCAGTCGTACGAAGAGACCCGGGAGAACTTCTCCTCCGGTATCTCCTGGTGCAGCGCCACCATCCACATCACGCCGAACACTTCGAGCGCGATACCGGTGCCGAACATCACCAGGAGGAGGACGGTCACCGGCACCGGCACGGCGAGCGCGGCCGAGGGGAGGGCGAGCGGGAAGACGCACAGGATGCCGGTGAGCAGGATGCGGCGCGGCTTGAGCCGCATCATGAGCAGCGCGCCGCCGACCGTGCCCGCACCGAAGGCGGCCAGGGCCAGCCCCCACGGGCGGGGGCCACCCAGGTGTTCCTCGGCGACCATCGGTCCGTACACCGCCTCGGCCGCCACGACGACGGCGTTGACGACGGCGAACTGTCCGACGACGGCCCACAGCCAGGGCCGGGAGACCACCTCGCGCCAGCCGTCGCGGAGGTCCTTGAGGAGCCCGGCGGTGGGGGCGCGCCCAGGGACGTGGTGGACGTCGAGGAAGGCGCGCAGTGCGCCCGCGACGGCGAAGGCGGCGGCGTCGACGGCCAGCACCCAGCCGGGCCCGACGGCGGCGACCAGGGCTCCGCCGAGCGCGGCGCCGCCGATGTTCGCGCCGTTCATGCTCATACGGAAGAAGGCGAAGGCCCGGCTCGCGTGCTCGCCGGAGACGGTGGAGAGGACCATCCCCTCGGAGGCCGGCGCGAAGAACGCCTGACCGGTTCCGCCGAGGGCGGCCAGCACCGCCATCTGCCACAGCCGCGCCTCGCCGGTCAGGACCAGGACGGCGAAGAGGCCCTGCGAGACGCAGTTGAGCGCGTTCGCGGCGACCATGACGCGGTGGCGCGGCAGCCGGTCGGCGACCGCGCCGCCGATCAGCAGGAAGACGACGAGCGGGATCGTACGGGCGGTGGCCACCAGGCCGACGTCGGTGGCCGAACCGCCCGTACTGAGCACCGCGAACGCCGCCGCGATCAGCGAACCGGCGCTGCCGAGGTTGGCGACCACGGCGGCGCTGGTCAGCAGGGTGTAGTTGCGTCCGGCCCAGGCGGGGCGGCGGAAGCGGCGGCGGGCGCCGTCGCGGTCGTCCGCGGGGGAGTCAGCACGGCCGCTCCCGGGTCCGCCACGGGACCGCGTGCCGCGCGGGATTCGGGTTCTGCTCGCCTCCGGGCGGCTGCTGACCTGGCCACATGAGCCACCACGATAAGCGCCCGGGGCTGTGGGACGGAACGCCGGGCAGGGCTTCCCCCAGCAAGCTACTCGTAGGTAACATGCTGCCATGTCCTCCGAGACCACGCCGTCGATCGGCGAAATGATGGCGGCCACCGTGCCGATGGCCCGTACGCTCCACCTGGAGTTCGGCGAGACCAGCCCCGAGCGGGCCGTGGTCCGGCTGCCCGACCAGGCGGATTACCACAACCACGTCGGCGGCCCGCACGCCGGCGCGATGTTCACGCTCGCCGAGTCGGCCAGCGGCGCGATCGTGCTCGCGGCCTTCGGCGACCAGCTCTCCCGCGCCGTGCCGCTCGCCGTACGGGCCGAGATCGGCTACAAGAAGCTCGCCATGGGCCCGGTCACCGCCACCGCCGAGCTCGGCCGGCCGATCGCCGAGATCGTCGCCCAGCTGGACGCGGGGGAGCGGCCGGAGTTCCCGGTGAACGTCGCCATCACCAGGGAGGACGGCGCGGTCACCGGTGAGATGACCATCGTGTGGACGCTGCGTCCGAACGCTCCCGCCGCGTAGGACCGCCGCGCCTTCCGGCCGTGTAGGGGGTCGGAACGCTTCCGCCGCGTGAGGATCGGACCGTTTCCGGCTTCCCGCGGCGGGGCCCGCGCAATTTCCTCCGGGCCCGAGGCAACTCCATGCCTCGGAGGCGCGTCTCGTACGGAGACAAGGCCCGGTCAGCGTTCCGCCGGCCGAAGCGTCACCCCGGCCCGTCGCGCACGCCGCGGCGGGCCGGGGCCGTGACGCCGGTCAGCGGGGCGGCCCGAAGGGATCGAGTAGGCTTCCCGGGCGCGCCACGGCGCGCGGACACGGGGGAATCACGATCATCGACGGCGTCGTCGGACGCCGGGCGGCGGCCCACGGGGGCCCTACACCTAGTGGAGGATGCGGCGTTGCAGATGGAGTGGCTGGAGACGGTACCGGCCGTGAGCGTGTACCTCCTGGTGGGGTTGGTCATCGGCCTGGAGAGCCTCGGCATTCCGCTGCCCGGTGAGATCGTCCTGGTGAGCTCGGCGCTCCTGGCCGCGACGACGGACCACATCAATCCGCTGGTGCTGGGCGCCTGTGCGTCCGCCGGCGCGATCATCGGGGATTCCATCGGCTATCTGATCGGCCGCAAGGGCGGACAGCCGCTGGTCAACTGGGCCGGACGGAAGTTCCCGAAGCACTTCGGGCCCGACCAGGTGGCGATGGCCGAGGAGAAGTTCGACAAGTGGGGCATGTGGGCGGTCTTCTTCGGCCGCTTCATCGCCCTGCTGCGGATCTTCGCCGGCCCGCTCTCGGGTGTGCTGAAGATGCCGTACTGGAAGTTCCTCATCGCCAACGTGCTCGGCGGCATCGTCTGGGCCGGTGGCACCACCGCGCTGATCTACTACGTCGGTGTCGTCGCCGAGTCCTGGCTCAAGCGGTTCTCCTGGGTGGGCCTGGTGGCCGCGGTGCTGTTCGGCATCGGTTCGTTCGTCGTGATGAAGCGGCGCGCGGCGAAGGCGGCGGCCCGGCGCGAGGCGGCCGCGGCCCAGCCGTCCGAAGCGATGGCGGAGTGACGGGCGGACGTTCCGTCAGGTGAGGTGGAGCCCGCGGCGGGCCCCTGGACAGGGGCTGCTGCGGGCTCTGTCGTGTGCGGCAGGCGGCGTGACGGTGCCGCGGCCCGTGGTGGTGGCGCCCGTCGCGGCAACGGGCGCCAAGGCGGGAAGGGGGAGGGGATCGGGAAGGGGAGCGGGGGCGGAGACGGGAAGAGGGACGGGAGCGGGGAAGGCCGTCGGGTCGGGCGCGGCCAGTGTGATGGCGAGCAGGACCTGGCTGTGGGCCGGCCCGGGCCCGTACCAGGCGTCCTGATACGTGTGCTCGGCCGCCCGGCGCAGGCAGGCGGCGGCGGTACGGGTGTCGGAGCGGCGGAGCGCGAGGATGCCACGGGCGTGCGCGACGCGGGCCAGCGTGTCCGGGTCGGCGTGCCGGGCGGCCGCCCGGCCGGCCCGGTCCAGCAGCGACTCGGCGGTGCGGTGCGCGTGGTCCTGCGCGGCGAGCCAGCCCGCCAGCCACAGGGCCCGGGCCCGTACGGCGGTGTCGTCCCGGGACTGCCGCAGCAGCCGGGCCAAGTGGGCGCGCCCCTCGCCCCGGCCGCCGCAGACGGCCCACCGGAACCACAGGGAGACGGCGATGTCCAGCGCGGTGAGGGCGTCCTCCGCGTCCTGCGGGGGCAGGGTCAGCGCCGCGCGCAGATGGTGCCGCTCGGCCTCGGCCAGGTGGACGGCCACCCGGCGGTCGGAACCCTGCCAGGCGATCTGCGCCTCGGCGGCGAGCGCCGCGCACGCCGTCCGGAAGGCGCGCAGCGTCGCGGCCTCCTCACCGGCCGCCCGGAGGTGCGCGCGGCCCATGGCGCGGGCGGCGGCGGGCAGGCGGTAGCGGGGCGGGTGCGGTGGCCGGGCCGGGGGTGGCGGCTGGGGCGGATGCGGCGGCCGGGGCGGGGTGGTGTCCGGTGCCTGCCGTACCAGGGCGAGTACGGAAGCCCTGAGCAGGCGGCCGAGCGCGGCCTCGACCTCGTACGCAGAAACGTCACTGCGACCGGCTACGCACCCCGCCAGCCAACCGTCGAAGTCCCCGGGGAGGACGGACAGCCGCGCCCACACCAGACGGTCCGCGGGGGAGCAGGAACCGAGTGCGGCGGCCGGGGCACGGACCGCCATGTCGTACGGCGCGGTCGGCGGACCGTCGGCGGGGGCACGGACGGCCGTGCCGTACGGTGCGGATGGCGCGGCCAAGGGCCCGCCACCACCCCGCGCCACGGGAAGCGGCCGCACAGCGAGGACACGCTCCGCACCGAGCCCTAACGGCTGCCGCGCCGTGGCCAGGATCCGCAGCCCGGCCGATGCGACCGCCCCACCGCCGGCCCCCGCCCCAGCGCGCAGCAACTGCCGCACCAGCCACGCACACGCGCCGGCCAGCGGATCGCAGTCGTCCAGCAGGACGGTCAGGCCCCGCCGGGCGCAGTGGGCGGCCAGGGTCTGCGGTGGTGCGTCGTACGGCAGGCCCGCCGCCCGGTTGAGGGCGGCGGCGATATCCGAAGCGTCCACGCCCTCCCGGCACCCGACCCGGACGAAGCCGCCACCGGGACGGCCGTCACCCCACGTGTCCTCTCCCAGAACGGCACGGGCGAGTGTGCTCTTGCCCACGTTCGCGGGGCCGGTCACGGTCACCAGCGGCGTACGGGCGAGCAGGCCGCGTAGTGCCCTGCGCTCCGCCGTGCGTCCCGAGCCCCCGGGCGGCGGCGGATTTCCGGCTCCCGCGCTCATCGATCACCCCGTCCGTGGCACCGCCTCGTGCCGCACCGTCGCCCGTCGACAGTCGGAAAAACACGATGCCCAGAGCCGGTGCGCGAATCAACCACAACCCGGCATACCGATCGAGGGAACCTGAACCCGCCTGTTCGACATCCATACCCCTGGAGACGCACGACGGTGTGCGCGCCCTGCCGCCGTGCCACGGGGGCGGCCGGACCGGTCTCCCTGGGGAGCCGCGATACGGCCGGCCGGCGGATCTTATTCTGGTGTCTTTCGCCTGAAGCGGCGGAGGCGGAACCGCTGCCCCCGCCGGACACGAGTCTGCGAGGAGTTCGTCCCGATGAAGCGCCTGCGTACCAGTACCGCGGCCGTCGCCGCGGTGAGCCTGATGGCGATGGGGCTCGCGGCCGGCTGCGGCAGCAAGGACCGGGACGAGGTCGACGCCTCCCATGTGCCGCAGCTGCGGCAGCAGGCGCGCGAGGCGAGCAACGGGACCGCCAAGGTCCTCCGGCCCACGGGGCCGCGATCGCACTTCGTGACGCAGCGCACCACGGGCGACGACGGGACGAAGATAGTCAAGACCCGGTGGCACGGCGCGAAATCCGGGTTCAGCGGCGACATATGGTCCTGGGTGCCACCGCAGTACAACCAGCCCCAGTACGCCAAGAGCGCCTTCCCGGTCCTGATAGCCCTGCCCGGCTCGTACGGCTATCCGGACAACTACTGGATCGGCGGTGACTTCAAGCTGGAGGAGAAGATCGCCGAATGGTCGCAGTCGGGCAAGACGCTGCCGTTCATCCTGGTGATGCCGGTCCTGAACCCGAAGAAGAAGTACCACGACGGCAGTGACATACCCGGGCAGCCGAAGATGGGCACCTGGCTGACCGAGGACGTCCCGGCCTTCGCCCGCGCCAATTACCGCACGTACGACAGCCGCGACGGATGGGCGTTCATGGGCTCCTCCTCGGGCGGCTTCGCGGGGCTGAAGGCCGTGCTGAAGCATCCGGCGAAGTTCAAGGCGGCCATCGCGAACGGCCCGGACACGGTGCCGGACTCGCCGATGTGGAACGGGCACCCCGCCGAGAAGCGTGCCAACGACCCGCGCCGGCTGGCCGAGCAGCTCAAGACCCGCGGCGGCCCGGACGTCTACCTCGCCTTCGAGCTGGGCTCGAAGGAGGAGGCGGTGCCGTACGTGAAGAAGTTCATCCGGGAGCACACCGGCGGCCCGATCCACCACACGCTGTTCGAGATCCCCGACGGCAAGCACAGCGGCCACACGTACATCCAGCGGATGCCGGAGTCGCTCCACTGGATCAGTGAGCAGATGCTCGGCCCCGTGCCGATGGAGACCCGGCCGAAGTCCTGAACCGGGCCGGCCCCGTCCGACGACGGCTTGGCGTACACCCCTCGCTTTCCCTCCCTTCTGTACCGGGTTGATCCGGGGATTCCGGGCGCCGTGTCCAGCGGACGCCCGGTTCCGTCGCCGTATTTGTACGGAGGGAATTCGGGGCGGCGTGACGGTCAGTCGGACACGGCGACGACCGTGATGATGAAGGCCAAGGCGAGCAGCGGAATTCCGCCCACGACGGCGGCCATGAGGAGCACGCCCTTCATCGCCTTCTCCGTCGCTTTCCGGTGAGGAGGGGCGGGGGCCGGGGAAAACTCTTTGTCGAGGGTCACGAATTCATCGTGTCGGTCACGGGGGCGCCAGGCCATCCGTATGCGTACTCATGTGGGAACACGGTCTTCCTGAGCGAGGAGGAGCGGGACGGCATCCGGCTCAACGCCACGATGTACGTCGAACCGGCGAAGAGCCACCGTGCGGCGGCCGAGGACCGGTAGCGGCCCTCGGGAGGCCTCCGCGTCCGGTGGCCGGGTGCGGAGGTGCCGCCGATCATCGGGGGCATGGCTCCGTCCTCCGCGCTGTCCGTTCTGCGGCCCATGCTGGCCACCCCCGGGCCGCTGCCCGCTCCCGGGGAGGAGCGGGAGTGGGCGTTCGAGGCGAAGTGGGACGGGGCGCGGTGCCTGGCCGACGCGCCGGGCGACGGGACGTTGCGGCTGATCACCCGGGCGGGCAACGACGCGACCGCGACCTATCCCGAGCTGGCGCCGCTCGGCGAACGGCTGCGGGACCGGCCGGCGGTCCTCGACGGCGAGGTGGTGGTCCTGGACGCCGGTGGGCGGCCGGACTTCGGGCTGCTCCAGCGCCGGATGGGCGTCACGAGCCGGCGCCGCGCGGCCGCGCTGGCCGGGGACCATCCGGTCCACCTCGTCCTGTTCGACGTGCTGCGTCTCGACGGGCGGCCGTTGCTGGGACTCCCGTACGTGGACCGCCGCGACGTCCTGACCGGGCTCGGGCTCGGCGACGGGCCGCACTGGTCGGTCCCCTCGTACGTGACGGGCCACGCGCGGGCGACCTGGGAGGCGACCCTGGACGCCGGCTTCGAGGGGGTCGTCGCCAAACGGCTGACGTCCCGCTACGCCCCCGGTGTCCGCTCGTCCGAGTGGCGCAAGACGAAACACCTGGTCACCCTTGACGTGGTCATCGGCGGCTGGACGGAGGGGCGCGGCGGCCTCGCCGGGCTGCCCGGCGCCGTACTGGCGGGGGTGGACGAGCCCGGCGGGCTGCGGTACGTCGGCTCCGTGGGGTCGGGGCTCTCCGGCCGTGAGCGACGGGAACTCGCCGGATACCTGGATGTCGTACGGCGGGACACCTCACCCTTCGAGAACGCGGTCGACGTGCCGGGCGCCCACTGGGCGGAACCGCGGCTCGTCGCCGAGGTCACCTTCTCCGGCTGGACCTCGGCCGACCGCCTCCGGCAGCCGACCTGGCACCGGCTGCGTCCGGATCTCACCCGGCTGGACTGACGAGGGCCGGCTGCCCGCGTACCGGGGAAGTCAGCACGGCACGGGGAGCGCGTCCGCGCAAGTTTTCGCAAGGGTTTTCGGGTTGGGGCGGAAGCGGGTCGGCGATCGGGGCACCGCGCTGGCCTGGCGTTTTTCCGTCCGGCGGGCGCCGGGGACGGCGGACGCGAAAGTTGCCGCGCGGGGGACCGGTGGAGTGGTCACCCTTGGCCGGTGGTTTGCCGTGTCGCCGTGGGGTGACCCGACAGACGACGTGAAGCTCCAGCCAGCGTGTACGACCGGCAAGGAAGGGAGCGGCCATGCCCTTGCTCGCCGCCCTCTGGCCTCTGGCGATGCTCGGACTCGTGATCGCCCTGGGCCGGTACGAAGACGCCCTGCTCCGACCCCGTAGGCCGCACCGGCCGCCCCCGGCCGAGTCGCCGGACGCGGCCACCCGCGGTCGGCAGCACCGCAGGCCGGGCCCGTACGGCCGGGCCGCCTCCATCGACCGTTACCGGCACTCCTCACCCCTGAACAGGCTGCCCGCCCATCCGCTGGTCCTCCGGACCGGCGCGCCCCATCGGCTTCCTCGGCGCCACGGGCACGGGCCGTCCTCCTGACCTCCCCTGACCGGGGAGCCGGTGGGCGGGGTCAGGGGGACGGGGGAGTCCCGGCGGGTGGCCGGGAGCGGGGAGCGGCGCCGGCGGCTGTGGTCTCAACCGGTCCGGCGCCTGCCTTCCGGCGGCCGCTTGCGGAAGGCTGGGGGACGGGTAACTCACCGCACCAGTCGGTAAACACCCCTTTTGTGTGACGGCCGGGACGAGGGGGTCGTACCGTCACACGACGGAGGCAGAGGACGCACCGCGGTAGAGGGCACACCGCGGTAGGGCCAGGGCGGGCGCGCCGCGAAAGGGCGAGGGCGGGCGTACCGCGAAAGGGCTACGCCGCGGCGAGCGCGTCCGCCAGCGAGCTGTGCAGCGGGATGGTGCGGTGCACCCCGGTGAGCCGGAACGCTTTGTGGACCATGGGGCGGTCCGCGGCCACGCTCAGCGTCACGCCGCGCTCCCGCGCGGTCCGCTGGCAGCGCAGCAGGGTCTGCAGTCCGGCCACGGTGATGATGGGCGCGCGCAGGTCGATGACGACCCCGGTGGCCTCGGGTTCGCGCAGCAGACCCTGGAGGCCGGCGGCGACCTGGCCGGTGTTGGCGATGTCGATGATCTCGGGGACCTCGATCACGAGGCGGTCGGCGATGCGGTAGTTCGACAAATACATGATGACTCCGGCACGGGGCGCGGACGCCCGGTGGGGTTCGAGAACGGATGGTACGGACGTCTGCGGTCAGCCTCCCGACGCCCGGCCGAGCGGCAGCCGGCGCGGCACGTGCGGCGAGGTCGCGCTCCCGGGCAGCGGGCCGGACCCGGTGCCCTCGCGCCGTGGCACGGGGTCCGGCCACCAGTCCTGACCGCCCTGTTCCAGATGGCGCAGCAGTACGCCTTCGCGCAGCGCCCACGGGCAGACGGTGACCTGGTCGATCCCCATGCTCTTCATCGCCTGGTACGCGACGACGGCGCCGGCCGGTGCCTGGCGGCAGCGGGCGGCCGAGATGCCCGGCAGCTCCGCCCGCTCGGCGGCGGTCAGCCGGGACAGCTGCCGCACCGCTTCCCTCAGGTCCGTACGGGACAGCGTGCGCGTGACGAACGGGCCGTCGCGGCCGGGCGCGGCCCCGCACAGGCGGGCCAGCTGCTGGAACATCCGGGACGTGGCCACCACGGTGTGGGGCTCCTCCCAGCGGACCCGGGCCGCCACGTCCTTGAGCGAGGCGCGCACGTAGCGGCGCAGCTCGCGCAGCGCCTCGCGGCCGGGTCTGCCTCTGCCGGGCAGGAATTCGCGGGTCAGCCGTCCGGCCCCCAGCGGCAGGGAGAAGGCGAAGTCCGGCAGGGCGCCGCGGCCGGAAGCGACCTCCAGCGAACCCCCGCCGATGTCCAACAACGCCATCGGACCGGCCTGTAACCCGACCCAGCGCCGCGCCGCCCGGAACGTCAGCTCCGCCTCCACCTCGCCGGGAAGCACGGCCAGCCGCATCCCGCTCCCGGCACGCACCGTCTCCAGCACCTCGTCGCGGTTGGCGGCGTCCCGTACCACCGCCGTGGCGTACGCGAACAGCCGGTCGCAGCGCCACCGGCCCGCCTGCTCCCGGGCCTGCGCCACCGCCTCCGCCAGCCGCCGTGCCGCCTTCGGGGGCACCGTTCCGTCCACGGCCACCTGCTCGGCCAGGTGGACCGGGCCCTTGAGGGAGTGCGCGGGCAACGGCACGCCGCCGACGACTTCGCTGATGAGCAGATGTACGGAGTTCGACCCGGCGTCGAGGACGGCTAAGCGCATGTCGGTGCGGGTACCCCTCTCGGCCTGTTTCAGCGCCCTGGTCCCAGCCAGATGACGGCGCCCCGGCGCGGGGCACGGATCCCGCGCCTCGGTGCACGCCCGCGCTCCTGCCGGGAGCTTGTACGGCCGGTTCCGGGATACCCGGGGGCATGTCCGGGGTGGCCCATTCGCCCCATGAGCGACGGCCGCCTGAGTGGCCTGTCGAAGGGAGCGTCCGCCATGTCAGCGTCCGACCGGGAAGAAGCGCTGCTCGCCGCCTTGCTCGAACTGGCCGACCCGGCCGCGGGCCAGGACACGACCGGGCCCGTGGAACGGCTCGCCGAGTTCTGCGTAGGGCTCCCGGGAGTGCAGGCGGGCGGTGTACTGATGGCGCGCGACCGGCAGCCCGCGCTGACGGTGGGCTTCGGAGCCGGGGCCGCACGGCTGGAGCGCGTCGAGGTCGCGCTCGACGAGGGCCCTGCCGGGACGCCTGGCGTACGGGACGGAGGCTCACCGACGTACCGCTGGGCCACCCGGACTACCGGGCCCGCTGGCCGCGCTTCACCACGCAGGCGCTGGACGAGGGCTTCAGCGCGGCCACCGCCCTGCCGGTGCGCTACCGGAGCCGGCGGCTGGGTTCGCTCAACTTCTTCCACGAGCACCGGGCGCTGTCGCGCCGGGAGGTCATGACGGGGCAGGCGCTGGCCGACGCGGTGGCCATCGGGCTGGCGTACCGCAAGGACGTGCGCGAGCTCAAGGCCTTGGCCGGGCAGCTCCAGACCGCCCTGGACAGCAGGGTGCTCATCGAACAGGCCAAGGGCGCGCTGGCCGAGCGCCAGGGCCGTACCCTCGACGACGCGTTCCGGGTGATGCGCAGCTACGCCCGCTCGCACCAGCGCAAGCTGACCGAGGTCGCCCGGCAGGTCATCGGCGGGCCGGCCGAATCCGGCCCGTTCGCCCGGACCGCACCCCGCTGACCGGCACCTTCGTACTCGGGCCGGCCTCCCGGGTACCGGCCCGCCCCCGTTCGCTCTTGGCTTCGGGCTGTTTCGCGAAAGGGCCAACGGGCACTCCGTACCGCATGGCACGGACGGGGTGGGACGTGCGGGGCGGGAACGGAAAGAAATCGGTGAGTCCTGGAGGCAGAAAAGCAATGGATCACGGTACGAACAAGGCCGGCCCGGCCCGGGACGACATGATGAAGAAAGAACTCCAGGGTGAATTGAAGGCCGACCGCGCGCTGCGCGCCGAAGAGGACCACGAACTGGAGCCTTCGGGAGAGGACCAGCCCGAGGTGAGCCGGACCGCCGGCGGCCCCGCGCCGGGCAGCGTCCCGGACGGAATGACGCCGGAGGCCGTGGAAATCCGTACCGAAATGGCCCAGCACCTGCGCCGGAGTCTGTATCCGGCCGACCGCGACACCATCGTCAGCACGCTACGGGAGAACAACGCCCCGGACCGTCTGGTCGCACTGGCCCAGCGCCTTCCGGAGAACGAGCGGTACGAGAACGCACAGCGCATCGTGGAATCACTGGGGCTCGGCAGGTAACGGGACACCGCGACCACGAGAGAACCCGAACAGCCGTCACCGACGGTTACCGACGTCGCCGGAGAACGCCCGGCGCGGCGGGCCGTGACGAGAGGCCCGCCGCGGGCGAGAAACCGGCACTGCGCTGGAAAGAGAGCTGACATGTCCGATGAAGCGATGATGGGCGACGAGGTGTATCAGCCGTCCGCGTCCGACAACCAGGGAACGTCCGACGAACTCGACATGGAAGACGCTCTCGACGAGCCGGACTACGACGACATGCTGGACCAGGGCTACTCGCCCCCGAAAAGCCGCTGGCGGTGAATCACAAAGGCACCACTGCCAACGAGCAGCGCGAGGGCGAGAGCCTCGACGAACGGCTCGCCGAGGAGGTGCCGGACGTCGAACCGCCGGCCGGCGACGGCATCGGCGACCAGCAGGACGCCGAGGGCGAACCGATGGACGGCCAGGTGGGTGACGAGCGCGCCGGCCGGATGACCGGCACCGACGAGGGCGACGCGCTGCGGCTGCGCAACGACGAGATCGGCCGTGACGTGGGGATCGACGGCGGGGCGGCGTCGGCGGAGGAGGCCGCGGTGCACATCGTCGACGATCCCGACCTTTCGCGCTGACGGTCCCGGCCGCTCGTGCCGAAGGACTGCGGACGGCCCACGGCGGGAGCGGCCGCGTTCGGCCCGCCGCCGGGCACCAAGCCGCCGCCGCGGGTCACGACGCCTTTGCGTGACTTCGGCCGCCGCCGTTGCCGGAGAGCGCTTCGACGAGATCGGCACGCGTCATCGAGGACCGGCCCTGAATGCCGGCCTCGGTGGCGCGTTCGTACAGTTCGGCCTTGCTGAGCTGTGACAGCTCGGCGGTGGGTTTCCGGCCGCCGTTTCCTCCCCGGGAACGGCGTTCGCCGGTACGGCCCTTCGCCGCCACCGCCTTCTTCGCCCCGGCCTGCTGTCCCTTTCCCTTTCCCTTCCCCTTCTGCCGTCGCGCCGAGCCCTTGGCCGAGTCCACGCTGGCCTGCAAAGCGCTCATCAGATCCACGACATTGGTGGATTCGGGCGCTTCCTGGGCCTTCTCCACCGTTTCGCCCTTGCGCTTGGCCTCGATGAGCCGGCGCACCTGTTCCTGGTACGTGTCGTGGTATTCCTCGGGACGCCATGCCGTGCTCAGGGCCTCGACGAGCTGCACCGCGGTCTTCAGTTCCCGGTCCGGGATCTTCGTGCGGCCGGGCAGGTCACCGATCTCGTCGCGCGGATCCCGGATCTCGTCCGCCCAGTGCAGGGTCTGCAGCACGAGAATGTCGCCCTCCGCCCGCACCGCGACCAGATAGGCGCGGTTGCGCATGACGAAGGTCGCGACACCGGCCTTGTTGGACTCCTTCAGTGCCTTGTGCAGCAAGGCATAGACCTTGCCGTGGTCCTTGCCGCGCGGACCGAGGTAGTAGGTGGTGTCGAAATACACCGGATCCACCTCGTCGAGGTCGACGAATCCGCTGATCTCGACCGCTCTGGACCGGCCGGGCGCGATGTCGTCCAGTTCCTCGGGCTCGACCAGGACGTACGCGTCGCCCGCGTCGAGCCCTTTGACGATGTCCTCGGCTGGCACCTCTTCGCCGGTGCGTTCATTGACCCGCTTGTTGCGGATCCGATCGGACGTACCGCGCTGGATCTGGTGGAAATGCACAGTGTGGCTCTCCGTCGCCGCGTACATCCGCACCGGCAGATTGACCAGCCCGAAGGACAGGGACCCGCTCCAAATGGCTCGCGCCATGGCCTGCACCACCTCCGAAACCATCGCACGCCGGATACCGGACCGCCGCATCCCGGCGGCGGCACACGGGCCGGAAAAGGGCGAAAGGCGGCACGTGTTCGCGGCGGCAGGACGGGTACCGGCGTAGACACATCAGCACGTGGAGGTATCGACAATGACCGGGAACGACCAGCGCAATCCCGTGGACGAGCACCCGAAGCCGGAATTCCCCCAGCAGAACCAGCCGCATCCCGGCGCGACGGACGACATGACGCCGCGGCCCGACCACGGCGAGACGTCGTACGAGGGCTCCGGGCGGCTGCGGGACCGCCGTACGCTGATCACCGGCGGTGACTCGGGCATCGGACGTGCGGTCGCGCTCGCCTTCGCCCGTGAAGGGGCGGACGTCGCCTTCACCTACCTGGAGGAAGAGGAGAAGGACGCGAAGGAAACCGTCCGGCTGGTCGAAGAAGCGGGACAGCGGGCGCTCGCGGTCTCGTGCGACATCCGCGCGGAGGAGCAGTGCCGCGCTCTGGTGGACCGGGTGGTGAAGGAATTCGGCCGTATCGACGTCCTGGTCAACAACGCGGCTTACCAGATGGCGCAGTCCGAGGGAATCGAGGGCATTTCCACGGAGCAGTTCGACCGGGTGCTGCGCACCAATGTCTACGGCATGTTCTGGCTCTCCAAGATGTCGCTGCCGCACATTCCCGAGGGCGGCAGCATCATCAACACGACGTCCGTGCAGGCGTACCAGCCGAGCCCGCAACTGCTCGACTACGCGACCACCAAGGGCGCCATCGTCACCTTCACCCACGCGCTGGCCGGCGACCTCGCCCAGCGCGGCATCCGCGTCAACGCGGTGGCCCCGGGGCCGGTGTGGACCCCACTGATCCCCTCGACGCTGCCGGACACCACCGAGTTCGGCAAGCAGAGCCCGCTGGGGCGGGCGGCTCAGCCCGTGGAGATGGCGCCCGCGTACGTCTTCCTCGCGTCCCAGCAGGCCAGTTACATCACTTCGGAGATCGTCAACGCGACCGGCGGCACGCCGCTGCCGTAGCCGTGTCCGGCTCGCATCCCCAAGGAGGTTCCCATGTCCGGCGCCGTCGGACCGCAGACCGTCGTCATCACCGGCGCCAGCGCGGGGATCGGCCGCGCCACCGCCCGGCTCTTCGCCGCGCAGGGCGCGAACGTCGCCCTGGTCGCCCGCGGCCGTACCGGACTCGACGCCGCGGCGGCCGAGGTCGAGGAGCGGGGCGGCCGGGCGCTGGTGCTGCCCACCGACGTGGCCGACGCGGACCAGGTCGAAGCGGCGGCCCAGGCCGCGGAGGACGCGTTCGGGCCGATCGACGTATGGGTCAACGACGCCTTCAGTACGGTGTTCGCGCCGTTCGCCGAGGTCGACGCGGAGGAGTACCGGCGCGCCACCGAGGTGACGTACCTCGGATTCGTCAACGGCACCCGGGCCGCGCTGCGGCGGATGCTGCCGCGGGACGCGGGCGCGATCGTGCAGGTCGGCTCCGCCCTCGGCTTCCGCTCCGTACCGCTCCAGTCGGTGTACTGCGGCGCCAAGCACGCCATCAACGGCTTCACGTCCAGCGTCCGCACCGAACTGCTGCACCAGGGCAGCCGGGTCGCGGTCACCGTCGTCCAGATGCCGGCCGTCAACACGCCGCAGTTCGACTGGGTGCTGTCCCGGCTGCCGAAGACTCCCCGGCCGGTCGCTCCGGTCTACCAGCCGGAGGTCGCCGCCCGGGCCGTGCTGCACGCGGCGGCCCACCCGCGGCGCAAGCAGTACTACGTCGGTCTTTCCACGGTGGCGACCATCCTGGGCAACCGGATCGCGCCCGCCCTCCTGGACCGCTATCTCGCCCGTACGGGGTACGCCTCGCAGCAGACGGACCAGCGGGCGCCGGCGCACCGGCCGGCGAACCTGTGGCAGCCGGCCGACGGCCCCGACGGCGTCGATCACGGTGCGCACGGTGTCTTCGACGACAGCTCCCATCCGCACTCGCCCCAGGCGGCCCTCGCGCGGCATCCTGTACTCGTGGCGGCCGCCTCGGCCGCGGCGGGAGTGGCGGTGGGCGCGGTACTGGGGCCCGTACGACGAGGCACGCGGGGCAGGCAGGGGTAGAAATGGCGGGGCGGCCACCGGTCCTCAGGAGGACGAGGACGGCGGGTAGGAGTACTGGCGCAGCAGGCGCACCAGGTGTACGGCGTTCACGGCGAGCGTGCGCGTCGTGGCGGCCACGTTCTCGGGCCGCTCGTCCAGGTCCTGGTAGTCCGTGCCGTGCTGCGCCTCGCCCACCCAGTACGTGACCGCGTTGGGCGCCAGGGAGACGCCGAGGTCGTTGAGGCCCTGGAAGAGGTCGGCGCTGACCTTGTGCGCGCCGTCCTCGTTGCCGACGACGGCCACGGCGCCGACCTTGCCGTACATCAGCTGCCGCCCCTGCTCGTCCGTCTCGGCGATGTCGGCGTTCATCCGCTCCAGCACCCGCTGGCACAGGCTGGACGGGTGACCGAGCCAGATCGGGGTGGCCAGCAGCACGATGTCGGCCGCCAGCAGCTTCTCGCGCAAGCCCGGCCAGGCGTCACCGTCGCCCATGTCGGTGGCGACGCCGGGACGGATGTCGTGGTCGGCGACGCGTACCGACTCGCACTGCACCCCGAGGCCGCCCAGTTCGGCCAGCACCTGGTCCGCCAGCAGCTGGCTGCTGGAGTCGGTGGGGGACGGGTTCAGGGTGCAGACGAACGCCAGGGCGCGGATCATGGCAGCTCCTCGGGGATCGGCAGGGTGCGAGCACACCGTGATGCTCCTGTCACCTGTGGTGTGGACCGTACCCCGGGTGCCCGTGCCCCGCCGTTCGACACGGAGCGGACATCCGGCGCGGAGCGGACGTACGGCGCGGCCGCGTTCACCTGTCGCTCGCGTACCGGCGCCGTGCCCAGGCGGGCAGCGCGAACCAGCACAGCAGGAACCACGCGACCAGGCCCGAGACGATCCACGGTACGGCGCTGTCGTGCAGCGCGATGCGCAGGATGAGGAGGAACGCCGAGATGACCGTGGCGAGCAGCAGCACGATGCCGATGATGGTCAGCCGCGACGCCCAGACGACCGTCTGCGCCTTCAGGTGCAGCCCGGTGACGAGCCGGTGGAAGGCGACCGGTCCGATGAGGGCGCCGTTGGCGGCCGCGCCCAGGCAGAGCGTCACCACGTAGATCGCCCTGTCCACCGGTTCGAGGGAGGCGAAGCGGGGGTGAAGACGACGGTGAGCAGGAAGCCGAAGAGGATCTGCACGCCGGTCTGGGCCACCCGGACCTCTTGCAGCAGCTCGCTCCACCGTCGGTCGGCCCGTTCCTCGGCGGACTCGCGACGGCCGTCGACAGCCTGCGCGGCGGGTTCCATGTCCCAACGATAGGCGGGCCGCCGGGCGCTGTCCCGCCGGCGCCCGGGCGACGGCGGGCCGAGGCACCGCCCCGCCGGTGGGGTGAAGATCACAGGGCGTGGCAGGGCGGCCGGCGCACCGGCCTGAGTACGGTGAGCGGGTGCCGAAGAAGAACGTGTTCTCATCCGTGGCGGCGTGGCGCCGCCGGACGGTGTCCCGCGCGGTGCACCGCGGGGCGCGCTGGGTACGGGAGGCGGGCGCCGTCACCGCCGAGCGCCCGGGGCCGTACCGTTTCCGCAGCCTGGGCGCGGGGGCCCGGCTGGCCTTCCCGCAGGGCACCGTCTTCGGCGACCCGTGGATCGAGATCGGCGCGTACTGCATCATCGCCCAGGACGTGACGCTGACCGCAGGGATGATGCCCGACCTCGACCTAGGCGCCGACCCGATCCTCACCCTCGGCAACGGCGTGGTCCTGGGCCGCGGCAGCCATGTGATCGCCGACGTCCGGCTGACCATCGGCGACGACTGCTTCTTCGGGCCCGGCGTGTACGTCACGACCACCAACCACAGCTACGACGACCCCGAACTGCCGGTCGGCAAGCAGTGGCCGCGCAGCGAACCCGTCTCGATCGGCCCGGGCAGCTGGGTGGGGACCGGGGCGGTGATACTGCCGGGCGCCCGGCTGGGCCGCAACGTGGTGGTCGCGGCCGGAGCGGTCGTACGGGGCGAGGTGCCCGACCACGCGGTGGTGGCCGGGGCGCCCGCCAAGGTGGTCCGCTCCTGGGACCCGGAGGCGGGGTGGCAGCCGCCGCTGCGCACCCCGGCGCCGGTACCGGTGCCGGAGGGGGTGACCTCCAGGGAACTGATGGCCCTGGCCGCGCTGGAGGCCGGGGCGGACGGCGTGCTGCCGGAGGAGCCGGGGCACGGCGCGGCGGTGACCCGGCACGGCGCGTCGGTGCCGGGGGCGGCCGCCGACGCTTCTTGAGGGGCGTGGGGGCGGCTCGCGTCGCCCCGTTTCACCCCTTGGCGGCAGAACCGTCCCGGGGCACGGCGGTGCCGCGAGCGGCCGCCGCGCCGCCGAACTCACGCACCGCCGCGTCGACCACGGCCTCCAGGCGCGCGTGGTGCGCGCCGTGCCAGTACACGCGGTCGCAGACGGTGCACTGGGCGAACACGTCGTACGTACGCCGCGTACCGCCCTCCAGGCGCTCCTCGACGGTGCCCTTCTCGGCCTCCTTCAGCAGGCCGTTGCAGGCGGTGCACCGGGTCCACGGCGCGAGCTCCGGCGCGAACCGGCCCAGCACGTCGCGCAGTTGTTCGTCGGGGCGGTCGCTGTAGACGTACGCCCCCGCCCAGTTCTCGCGCCGCCGCAGCAGACCGCGGTCCCGGGACAGCAGCACCCGCCGCTCGGCGGCCGACCGCGCGGCCAGGGCCGGGTCGCCGATGTCCTCGCTCTCGTACGCCGCGTCCACACCCAGCAGCCGCAGCCGCCGCGCGAGGGTTCCCAGGTGCACGTCGAGCAGGAACCGCAGCGGGGCGCCCGGCACTTCCTGCGGCCGTCCGACCGCGCACACCTCGACCGACTCACCGTCCCGCGGGACGTGCGACACCGGCACCTCCTGCCCGTCCACGAGCAGGCGGCCCACCTCGGTGAGCGGGACACCGAGCGATTCCACGACGTGTCCGAGGGTGGAGGTCCCGTCGGTGCGCAGGGCGGCAGGGCCCCGGCGCCGGTCGGCGGGGACGAAGAGCCGCAGCTCGGGAGCGACGGTGCAGTGGATCTCGGGTCGGTTCACGCCGCCAGGATGCCATCGCGTGGCCGCGGGGTGCGTACCGGGCTGCCCGGGGCGTCCGGGGCCGCACCGGGCCCCAGCCATCCGGTGCCGCGCCGGGCCCCCGGGGCGCCTGCGCCCTCTCGCCACGCGGCCGTTCCTGTGGTGTCCTCGACGGGCGGGGTGGCACTGACGGGAGGACGGCGGTGCGAGCGAGGAAGCGTGTGGTGCCTGCGGGGAGACGTACGGTGCCCGTGGGGAAGCGTGCGGTGCCTGCGGGAGCGGCGTTGGTCTGCCTCCTGCTGGCGGGCGTGTCGAGCGGCTGTCAGCAGAGCTCAACGCCCGACGGGCGCTCGCCGTTCACGGGAAAGGCGGCACGGGCCGCCCCGGTGATCGCCGTGAAGATCGACAACGTACGTGCCGCGCGCCCCCAGACGGGCCTCGACGCCGCCGACATCGTCTACGTGGAACGGGTCGAGTCGGGACTGTCGCGGCTGCTGGCCGTCTACTCCTCCCGGCTGCCGCAGGCCGTCGGCCCCGTACGCAGCGCCCGCGAGTCGGACCTGGAACTGCTGCGCCAGTTCGGCAGCCCCGCCTTCGCCTACTCCGGCACGCAGGCGAAACTGGAGCCCGTCGTCGAGGCGGCCCCGCTGTACCCGCGGCCTCCGAGGAAGACCTCCGAAGCGTATTTCCGGGGCCGCGACCGCGCGGCGCCGCACAATCTCTACCTGCGCCCCGAACGCGCCCTCAAGGCGGCTTCCGGCGCCAGCACCGCGCACGACATCGGCTTCCGCTTCGGCGCCGCGCCCTCAGGTGGGCGCGACACGCCCTCGTACACGGCCCGTTACCCGGCCGCCCGCTTCTCCTTCGACTGGTCGGCGCAGCGGCGGAGCTGGCTGGTGTCCATGGACGGCACACCGGCCGAGACCGCCTCCGGGCAGCGGCTCGCGGCGCCCACCGTCGTCGTCCAGGGCGTACGGATCCGTCCCTCGCGCTACCACGACCGCTGGGGCGCCTACTCCCCGTACACCGAGACCACCGGTTCCGGGCCCGCGCGGGTGCTGCGGGACGGCAAGGCGTACGAGGCCCACTGGTCGCGGCCGTCCCCCGACAGCGGCACGGACTTCACCACGGCGTCCGGCACACCGCTCAACTTCGCGGCGGGCCAGGTGTGGGTGGTGTACGTACCGGAGGAGGCGGTGAGCGGCGGAGCCGGGTAGGGCGGCAGGCCAGGTACGGACGCCGGTTCCGGTACAGCCCTCCGGTCACCGCGGCCGGTCGCCCGGAGCCCGCGGCGGCCATGGCCCGTCGGGCTCTTCGGCGAAGGCGGGGGCGAGGTCGGGCACGGGGGAGCGGTGCAGCGGGGCCTGGGCGGTCAGCACCTGGAAGGCGGCGTCCGGGAACAGGCCGAGGCGCTGGGCGAGGATGCCCTTGGCCCGCTCGGTGACGACACGGGCGGTGAGGTTCCGTCGCAGGCGCTCGGCCCGTAGCCGCCGGGCCCAGAACAGCAGCAGACCGATGGTGGCCGCGTGGGCCAGTTTCCGGGCACGTTCCCGTTCCGTCAGACCTCGACCTGTAAGCCGCGCAACCCCCTGATCACGAAGTTCGGCTTGCGTTCCGGTACGGCGGCCAGCCGTAGCGACGGCGCCCTGCGCAGCAACGCCGCGAGCGAGGCGGCCAGTTCGAGACGGGCCAGGGGAGCACCGATGCAGTAGTGGACACCGGCGCTGAAGGAGATGTGCGGGTTGTCCTTGCGGGCGAGGTCCAGTTCGTCCGGCCGGGCGAAGACCGCCGGATCGCGGTTGGCCGACCCGAAGAGCAGCGCCACCTCGCTGCCACGCGGGACGACCGTGCCGTCGATCTCGATGTCGTCCAGCACCCAGCGCTCGAAGAGCTGAAGCGGTGTGTCGTAGCGCAGCAGCTCCTCCACAGCCGTGGGCAGCAGCCCGCCCGGGTCCGCGCGCAGGGCCGCCAGCTGCGCCGGGTGGCGGAACAGCGCGTACCAGCCGTTGACCGTGGCGTTGACGCTCGCCTCGTGACCGGCGTTCAGCAACAGGGCACAGGTGGAGACCATCTCCTGCTCGCTCAGCGAGTCGCCCTCGTCATACGCGGCGATCAGCCCGGAGACCAGGTCGTCCCCCGGCACCGCCCGCCGGGCGGCGATCAACTTGCGCAGGTAGCCGGAGAACTCACGGGAAGCGGCGACCGCCCGCCGTGCCGTACCGGCGGACGGGTTCAGCTCGTACATGCCGCAGATCGCGGCCGACCACGGCCGCAGCAGATGCCGGTCCGCTTCGGGCACCCCCAGCATCTCGGCGATCACCGCGACCGGCAGCGGCTCGGCGACCCGCGCCGCGAGGTCCCCGCCGCCGTCCGCGACCAGGCCCCGGACCAGCCGGTCCGCCAGGTCCTCGACGTACGGCCGCAGCCGCTCGACCGTACGGGGCGTGAACGCCTTCGCGACCAGGCGGCGGACACGGGTGTGGGCGGGCGCCTCCAGGTCGAGCATCCCGTGGTCGTTGAGGACGTGGAACGGCTCGTGTTCCGGCGGCGGCGCGGTGCGCCCGAACTCCTCGTGGGTGAAGCGGTGCCGGTAGGTGCGGCCCAGACGGCGGTCGCGGAGCAGGGCCGAGACGTCCGTGTGGTGCGGGACGAGCCACTGGTCGGAGGGTGCGAAGTGCCGCACCCGGCCACGGGCCCGCAGTTCGGCGTAGGCGGGGTACGGGTCGGCGACGAAATCCGGCGACCAGGGATCGAAGACTGCCTGGGCTCCTGCCATGCGCGGACGCTAGCCGCCGGCGACGGCCGTGGCCACCCCTGCCGTACGGTGTGTCAGGAGCGGCGGGCGGCCTCACGCAGCCGGGTCGGCTGGCTGCCCCAGTTGCGGGTGTGGGCCAGGATGCGGCGCCGGTGGCCGAAGGCGTGCAGGCGCTCCACGAAGTGCAGACCCGCGGAGTCCATGAAGGTGACCTCCGCGATGTTCAGGGTGACACTGCTGGTCATCGGCGGCAGACCGGCCAGGGCCTGGTCGAGCAGGCGTACCGAAACGCAGTCGATCTCTCCTCTCGGGCTGAGCACGGCCCGGTCACCGTGCAGACGGGCGCGGACCGTCAAGATGTTCAGGAAGTCCGGGCCAGACAGATCTGTCTCAGGGGCCATGCCCTTACCGTGTCAGGGTCGGACGAGCCTGTCCACAATCATCAGTACGTTGTCAGGGGGACACGATGGCTCCAAGGGACGCGACGGCCGCCGGAGCGACGGTGCCGGGGGTCCGTCCGCCCGCCCAGGCGCGCGAGCGCATCCTTGAGACGGCCTACGAGCTGTTCTCCCGGCGCGGGATCCGCGCGGTCGGCGTCGACGAGGTGATCGCCCGCTCCCGTGTGGCCAAGGCCACGCTGTACCGCAACTTCCCCTCGAAGGACATCCTGGTGCTGGCGTTCCTCGAACGCCGTGAGGAGCGCTGGACCCGGGGCTACGTGGAGGCCGGGGCGCGGCGGCTGGGCACGGGCCCTGAAGAGCGGCTCCTGGCCATCTTCGATGTGTTCGACGAGTGGTTCCACCGCTCCGACTTCGATGCCTGCACCTTCGTCAACGTCCTGCTGGAGATGGGCCGGGAACACCCGCTGGGGAAGGCGAGCATCACGTACCTGGAGAACATCCGCGCCATCGTGCGCTCCCTGGCCGAGGACGCCGGACTCCGGGACACCGAGAACTTCGCCCGCTCCTGGCACATCCTCATGAAGGGGTCGGTCATCTCGGCGGCCGAGGGCGACACGGAGGCCGCCCGGCGGGCCCAGGACATGGCCCGCGCGCTCATCGAACGGCACCGCCCGGCCGCCGGTGAGGAGGTCCCGGCCGTCGGCGAGGACGCCCCGGTCGTCGGTGACGGCGGCCCGGCCGCTCGGTGACGACGGCGTTCCGGCCCCTCCCGGTTCCGCCCCGCTCGCCCGCTGAGACGGCACGCCGTACGGTCCGGCCGGACTGTTAGCTTGGGCGCCATGCCCGAGCCCATGGACGCCTTCGACGACGTACGCCCCGCCCTCGACTGCCTGGACCTGCTGCCCGGCCCGGTCGCCGCCGCGATCCGCGACTGGCGCGGGACCGTGCCCGTCGAACAGTTCCACTACGTGGACACCGACCCCGCGATCGCGGACACCGCCGTCCTCGTCGGGCAGCACGGCTCCTGGCTCCTGGAGCAGTCGGCGAACTGCGTCGTCGTGGCGGGCAAGCGCGGCGGTACCGTCACGCTCGCCGCCTGCGTGGTCCTCTCGCACACCCGGGTCGACGTGAACGGAGCCGTACGGCGCGAGCTCGGCGCCCGTAAGGCGTCCTTCGCGCCCATGGACACCGCGGTCGGCGAGAGCGGCATGGAGTACGGCGGCATCACCCCGATCGGGCTCCCCGAAAGCTGGCCGCTGCTCCTGGACGCGGCCGTGGCGGACACGCCGTATGCGCTGATCGGCAGCGGCAGCCGGCGCGGCAAGCTCATCGTGCCGGGCAAGGCGTTGGCGGAACTGCCCGGAGTGACCGTTCTGGACGGGCTGGGGACGGTGCCGGGGGCGTAGGGCGGCTGGGCGCTGTCCGAAATTGCGCTTGGGGTGGCGGTGCGGCCGGGGGTTCGGAGCGGCCGGGGTGTCCGGGCGGCAGGGGGCGATGTCGGGTGGCCGGGGCGTCTGGGGCGTCCGGGGTTCCGGGGGCGATGTCGGGTGTCCGGGCTGGTCGGCGAGCTGTTCGGAAGGTTCCGGGTGCGTCTGGTTCGTGGCCGGTCGTTGTCCGGTTTCTGCCCGGTCGCCGCCCGGAAGTGCGCAGTCTTGGCGGAATCTCCTAACCGGAACCGACTCCCGGCCCTTGCCGCTGCGTAACGCCCTCGGCGGGCTCAGCGCCCGGCGCACGCCGGTCCTGATCGCGGCGGCGGTCGTTCTCGCCTTGGCCGCCACCACCGCCTGGATGGCGACCGCCGGCAACCCGCCCGCCGATCCGGCTCCGAAGCCCGAAGTCCGGTCCCAGGGCGCCGCGGTCCCCGCCGGCTGGATCCGGATCCGCCCGGCCGCGGCACCCGCCCTGTGCGTGACCGACGGGCGTGTCCAGGACGGCCGCTACACCTCACTGGTGGCGGTCCAGCGGCCGTGCGGGGGCGTCGCACCGCAGCGCACCGAACTCGACCCGGTGGGTACGGACACCTACCGCATCGCGTGGGTACACCCGGAGCACGGGAAGAGCTGCCTGAAGGCCCTGTCGGGCGGAGCGGCGGACGGTCTGCTCGAACCGTGGGAGTCCTGCGCCCAGGCCAGCAGTTTCCGTGTCGAACCCGAACCTGATCCGTGCCCAGGCTCCGAACCCTCCGGACCGACCCGGCAGGCGAACGGCGGGAAGTCCGGCCGCTACATCTTCCGCACCGACGGCGAGCAGTGCCTCGGCGTGCGCGGCGACGGTACGGCCGCCGGGGCCGAGGTGACCCTGCAACGGTGCACCGGACGCGAGAACCAGACCTTCCTCATCGACCCCGCACCCTGACCCGGCCCCTGACCCGGAACCCACCGGATCTCACCCGCGCCCGTCGTCCTGCCCACCCCGGGCACGCACATCCAGGGACAGCGGCGTGGAGTGCTCCGCGAACCCGAGGCTCCGGTACAGCCGTTCAGCGTCGGGCGTGGCGTGCAGATCCACCCGCGAGACGCCCCGTTCCGCGAAACACTCCAGCAGTGCCTCGGTCGTGGCCCTCGCATACCCGCGCCCCTGGTACGCCGGGTCGGTGCAGACGGTGAACACGAACCCGAACAGCCCTGAAGGGTGTCCAGGAGCCGGCAGCCGCTCCTCGACCCGCCCCACCGCACACGCCGCCAACCCGGCGCCGTCCCCGGTCTCCACGACGAACCCGACGAGACACGGCACCTCTTCGGAGAGCTGCCGCCGCGCACTCTCGACCGCGTTCCGCTCCCATGCCCCGCCTTCGTCCCGCCCGTTCATGGCCCGGAACATCAACCGGCGCAGCCGGACGATCTCTTCGGCGTCCCCGGGCCTTGCAGCACGTATTGCGATCATGCCCGGACGCTAACCCACGCACCGCACGCCGGGCACCTCAGCCTGGGGCGGGGGCGGCGGCGGCGAGGGCGACATGAACCAGGCCGATCAGGACGGGGGCTTCGATGAGGGGGCCGACGAGACCGGCGAGGGCCTGGCCGCTGGTGGCGTGAACAGCGGTCCGTACAGGGCGAACGGTCCGTTCCGGGAAACCAGCTTCGTCTCGTACCAGGTGCGGCCCTTGGCCCGCTCACCCAAGCGGCGGGTGAGGAACCCGGCGGCGAGCGGGACACCCGGGAAGATCAGCACGGAGCGGGCGATCCCCCACACCGACACAGACGCGGTGGGCGACAGCCGGATCGCCCAACGCCCGGGTGTCAGCCCAGCCTGGGTATCTCGATGGCGGGGCAGCGGTCCATCACCATGTCCAGGCCGGCGGACGTGACCTTTTCGTAGGCCGCTTCGTCGATCACGCCGAGCTGGAACCAGACCGCCTTGGCTCCGATCTCGACCGCTTCGTCGGCGATGCCGCCCGCGGCGTCGCTGTTGACGAAGACGTCCACGACGTCCACGGGGAACGGGACGGCGGCCAGGGACGGATAGCCCTGCTCGCCGTGGACCGCTTCGGCTTTCGGGTGGACCGGGACGACGCGTTTGCCGAAGCGCTGGAGGACCTCGGCGACGCCGTACGCGGCGCGGTCCCGGTTGGTGGACAGGCCCACGACGGCCCAGGTGTCGCCGGAGTCCCGAAGGATCCTGCGGATTGTCGCCGGATCGCCGTACACAGCTGCCTCCCGTGGGTCGGACCGGAGCCCGTCGGATGCGACCGCGCGGCGGCGGCCGTCTGGTCGGAAGAACGTGTGCGGGGGAGCGAAGATTCCCGCGTTGCCCTCGGGCGGGCTGCGCGGGGCGCTTCCGGTGGCGCATAGGGTGGCCTGATGCAGGAGCAGTACCGGACTCTCGCGCGCGAGGGTGTTCACGAGATCGAGATCAACAAGTCCCGCTTCATCTGCGCGCTCGCCCCCGTAGCGACCGAGACCGAGGCCCAGGACTTCATCGCGCGTATCCGCAAGGAGCACCCCACGGCGCGGCACAACTGCTTCGCGTACGTCCTGGGGGCCGACGGCGGGGTGCAGAAGGCCAGCGACGACGGCGAGCCCGGCGGGACCGCGGGGGTGCCGATGCTGCAGATGCTGGTGCGCCGCGAGGTCAGGTACGTCGTCGCCGTCGTCACCCGTTACTTCGGTGGCGTCAAGCTCGGTGCGGGCGGTCTGATCCGCGCCTACGGGGGCGTCGTGGGGAGGCCCTGGACACTCTCGGTACGGTCACCCGGCAGCGCTTCCGTCTGGTCACGGTCACCGTCGACCACCAGCGCGCGGGGCGGGTGGAGAACGACCTGCGGACCACGGGCCGGGCGGTGCGCGAGGTGACCTACGGGTCCGACGTACGGATCGAGGTCGGGCTGCCGGAGTCGGACCTGGACGCCTTCCGTGCCTGGCTGGCGGATGCGACGGCGGGCACGGCGGTGCTGGAGCTGGGCGGCGAGGCGTACGGGTAGAACTCGGGGGTGGGTCGGGGCAGGCCGGGCCAGGCTGGGATCAGCCGGGAACAGGCCGGAGCCAGGTCGGGATCACTGCGGGGCGCGGAGCAGGCCTGACATGGTGTCGTACGCCTGCTGGACGAAGGGGGCGTGAAGCCCCGGCGAGCTGTTGGCCAGGGCGACCAGCGCGGTGTCGTGCCGCGGGCTGAAGGCGACGAAGGCCGTGCAGCCGCGGGTGCCGCCCGAGTGGTGATAGAGACCGGAGCCGTCGGCCCGTAGGCGGATGTTCCAGATCAGGGCGAGCTGGGACGTGCTGCGGGGCAGGACGAGACGCGGGCGCGTGACGTCCTCCAGGGCGGTACGCAAGGGCGCCGACGGCGCGCCGGTGACGGCCGCGTCTCCCGGGCTGATCAGCGCCTCGGCGAGCGTCAGCAGGTCGCGCGCGCTGGAACGGACGGCGCCGGCTCCGGGCAGGCCCGGGATGCCGAACGGCGGCCGGGCGCGGCCGTGTCCGTAGCCGGTGACCTGGGTGCCGCCGGGAGGCGGGGCGGCGGTGGCGCTCGTGTCGTGCAGGCCGAGTGGCCGCAGGACGCGGGCCGCGAGCAGGTCCTCGTACGGGAGCCCGCCGGCCGCCCCGCACAGGGCGTGCCCCAGGAGGCCGACACCGAAGTTGGAGTACCGCACCCGGGTGCCGGGCCGGGAGCGCAGCCGGGTACGGGCCAGGGCGCGCAGCACGTCCGCGCGCGTGAATCCCGCGTAGGGGTTGGTCGGGAGACGGCGGATGTCGGAGCGCAGCAGCCCCGGAGGCAGGCGGGGCAGGCCCGAGGTGTGGGTGGCCAGGTGGGTGAGGGTGATGTCCGTACCGCGTACGGGGACGTATGTACCCGCCGGCAGGTGGCGGGCGGCCGGATCGTGGTGGCCCACCACGCCCCGGGCGGCGTGCTCGGCGAAGAGCAGCGCGGTGAACGTCTTGCTGAGCGAACCGACTTCGAAGCGGGTGGCGGGCTCCACCGGCACCCCTCCCTCGCGTGCGGTGCTGCCCCGGACGAGGAAGGACCGCTGCCCGCGCCGGTACAGGCCGACGGCGACGGCACTCGCGCCAGGGGCGGCCGACAGCAGCGCTCCCGGCAGCAACTCGGGCAGGTGGGGCGCTGCCGCGGCCGGTGCCCCCGGCGGGGTCATGGGCCGGGCTGCCCCGTGCCGCCCAGCGCCCGGGTGAGGGCGACGGTGCCCGCGACGACGGCCACGACGGTGGGGTGCTGGTGGGCGTCGAAGAGTTCGGCCGGGTCGCCCTCGACGGGCTGGTCGTCGCGGGGGACGAGCCCGTCCTCGTGCTGGAGGCCGGCCAGCCGCTGCCAGTCGTCGGTCTCCACCCAGGGTTCCGGCAGGCAGGCGCCGACGATCATCAGCTCGGCCATCAGGTCCCACTGGCCGCTCTCCGCCCAGATCTCGGTCCATACCGGGAGCCACCGCGTGACGTACTCCGCGAGTTCGGCCGGGAACGCGGCGGGCAGCCGGCCCCAGTCGGTGAGATGGAAGGCGACGTGGGTGACGCTGTAGCCGGTCAGCCAGTCGATGTGCCAAGGTTCGGGCGTGGCGCCGAGCCAGGTCGCCCGGGTCAGCGACGCCCAGTCGTAGGCCGACGGGCCGTGGTCGAGGCCGACGACGCGCGCGGAGTTGGCGACCGCGAGCCGCCGGTTCGGTACGTGTTCCACGGCGTGCGTCGAACGCAGGGTGACGGTGTGGGCGGCCAGCCGCTCGAACTGCGGGTGGCAGTAACCGCCGCGGGCGAAGTGCGCGTAAGTCTCCAGCGGGTCGGTCTTGAGCGGATGGCGAAGCAGCCGCTCGTACAGCAGCGCGCCGTCGCCCACCTGCTGCCAGCAGAACTCCAGCAGCTCGCGGGCCAGGGCCAGTTCGGTGGTTCCGGCCACACCGCCGCGCAGGACCAGGGAGGCCGCGAGCGCCGATTCGCCCAGGGCCTTGTACGCGTCGGCGTCGTCGAGGAGTTCGGCCCGGGGGCAGTCGGAGAGCTTGCCGTGCTCGCGGTTGGCGTGCAGCCAGGCCAGGGCACGGGAGCCGATGGCGTGTGCGGTCTGTGCCGGGGCCGGGCTCATACGTCCTCACTCATGCGGCTCATACGTCCTCCAGGCCGAGCAGCCGGCGGGCGACGGCGGTGTCCAGTGCGGGGCGGTCGCCGCCGCCGAGCAGCCCGATGTGCTCGGTCAGGGGGCGGGGTCCAGCGGGAGCTGTACCCCGTCGGCGTGCAGCCAGGCCAGCCAGCGGGTGATCCGGGCGGCGGTGGGGTGGTCCCGTCGCAATGCGGCACGGGTGGCACCGCGGGCCAGTCCCAGGGCTCCGGCCCGGGCGGCGTCGTGCACCGGACCGTCCAGCCCCGGCAGGGCGAGTGAGGCCAGTTTTCCCATCCGTACGGACCAGGAGACCCAGCCCTCCTCGGCGGGGGTGCCGGGCTCGCCCGGTCGGTCGCCGTCGTGCGCGGCGGTGGTCGGCGGCAGATCGCGGGGCGTGGCATCGTCGCACCGCGGCGGGCCCTGGGGGAGGGGCGCTGCCCGTACCGGCGAGCCGGCGGGGTCGAGGCGGGCCAGCACGGTGGCGAGGCCCCAGTCGATCCAGGCCATGGTCCACGCTTCCTCGGTGCCCGCGGGAGGTGCCGGAGGCGGCGTCTCGTCGGGTGGCAGGGCACTGAGTGCCAGGCCGACGGCGGCCGTATCGCCCGCGGGAGGGGCCTGGCCGGTCAGTACGTACGGTGCGAGAACGTCCGCCCCCAGGATGCGGACGGCGCCCAGCGCCACCCCCGGGTCGCCCCCGGACTCCGCCGCCGCGGCCTCCACGTGGCTCGCGGCCACGGCGGCGCCCCCGGTGCCCCGGAGGGCATCGAGGGCGCGACGGGCCAACTGGTCGGCCGATTCGCTGTGGGCGGTCCGTGAACGCTCGGAGATCACCGGCGCTTCGTTTCCTTCGGCTCCTTGGGCGAGATCAGGAGGCCCAGAAGCAGAACACCCCAGGCGGCGCCGTGCGGTGCGGGGACCGGTGCGTCGCTCAGCGGGGCTTCGGGCTGGGCCGCGACCCACCCCAGTGCTTCCTTGTCGAGTGTGAGGCCAGTGGGCTGAAGGGTCTGGGCAAGCATCATTCGCTCCCTCGAAGAGATGTCACCACCAAGGTCGGTGATGCCCCCGATGCCACCTCCCAAAGTACCCCTAAATCGACATATCGACCATTGGAGGGAGGAGCGGCGAACGGGGAGGCGGGAGCGGCCATGTGCGGGACAATCCACGCCGTACCGGGGACGGCGGGTGGGGTGTCCGCCCGTTGCCGTACGCGCCGGCCCGGCGGTGCCCACGCCAATCCGCCCGAGAGAGGGGCCCACCGCATGCCCGAACTCCCCGCCGACACCGCCGGGTTCACCCGCCGCATCGGCCCGTTCCAGGCCACCGCACTCAACATGAGCCAGATGTGCGGCATCGGGCCCTTCGTGACCATCCCGCTCATGGTGGCCGCGTTCGGCGGACCGCAGGCCGTGACGGGCTTTCTCGCGGGAGCGGTGCTGGCCCTCGCCGACGGGCTGGTATGGGCGGAGTTGGGCGCCGCGCTGCCAGGAGCGGGCGGCAGTTACCTGTATCTGCGGCGGGCGTTCGGACCCCGTACCGGCAAGCTGATGCCCTTCCTTTTCGTGTGGACGGCGATGCTCTTCGTCCCGCTCGCCATGTCGACCGGCGTCATCGGTTTTGTGCAGTATCTCGGCTACCTGTGGCCGGACATGACCCCGGGCCAGGGCGACCTCGTCGGTCTCGCCCTCACCGGGCTCGTGGTCGTGGTGCTGTGGCGGCGGGTGGAGAGCGTGGCCCGGCTCTCCGTCGTGCTGTGGGCGGTGATGGTCGCGGCCGTGCTGCTCGTGCTCGTGGCCGCGTTCACCCACTTCGACGCGGAGCGGGCCTTCTCCTACCCGCCGCACGCGTTCGACCTGACGACGGGCCACTTCTGGGCGGGCTTCGGCGCGGGCCTGACCATCGGCATCTACGACTACCTCGGCTACAACACCGCCGCCTACCTCGGTGCCGAACTCAAGGACCCCGGCCGCACCCTCCCGCGGTCCGTCATCCGCTCCGTCCTCGGCATCATGGCGGTCTACCTGCTGCTCCAGATAGGCACCCTCGGCGTCATCGACTGGCGCGACATGCTCGATCCGCGGAACCCCGCCGCCACTTCCGTCGCCTCCGCCGTCCTGGAGACGGCGTGGGGGCGCGGTCCCGCCGTCGCCGTCACGGTGCTCATCCTGGTCACCGCCGTCGCCTCGGTCCTGGTCGGCTTGCTCGGGGGCTCCCGCATACCGTACGACGCCGCCCGGGACCGGGTCTTCTTCCGCCCGTACGGCAGGCTGCACCCGCGCCACCGCTTTCCGGCGCTGAGCCTGCTCACCCTGGGCGGCATCACGGCGGCCGGGTTCCTCATCGGCCGGCACACGGATCTGGCCACCCTGATCCAGCTGCTGACCTCCGTGATGGTGCTCGTGCAGGCGCTGGCGCAGATCGTGGCCTTGACGGTGCTGCGCCGCCGGGAACCGGAGCTGCGGCGCCCGTACCGGATGTGGTGCTACCCGCTGCCCAGCGTCGTCGCGTTCGCCGGCTGGCTGGTGGTCTACGGCGGCGCGGACCGCAACGCGCCCGGACGGCACGCTGTCGCGTGGTCGTCGGCCTGGGTCGCGTCGGGTGTGGTGGCGTATCTGCTGTGGGCGCGGGCGGGGAGGGAGTGGCCGTTCGGGTCGAAGGGGAACGGTCCGGGCCGAAGCGGTCCGTCAGCGGGGACTGAGAGTCGCTGTACGGCGCTGCCCGGCGTCCGGGATCACCCGTACGGTTCCTCCGCCGTGATCACCCGTACAGTTCCTCCGCCGTCGAGTCGGTCACGTTCGCGTTCATGTTGCGTTCCATCATGCGCAGGGCGGCGTCGGCGAGATCGGCGTGGATGTGGGCCACCGCGTCACGCGGGACCGTGACCTCCAGGTGGCGGATGTGCGCGTCGAGGGCCGAGTACAGCACGCACTGTTCGGTCACCTGGCCGCACAGCACTATGCGGCCGATGCCGTGCTGGCTGAGGAGGTACTCCAGCGGCGTCTCGTAGAAGATCGAGTGCCGGGCCTTGACCACGAACAGCGAGGATTCGTCGGGGCGCAGGGGCTCCACCAGGTCGGAGTGGGGTCCGTCCAGCGCCGTACGGAGGATCTCGTCGTGGTGCGAGCGCCACCGGCCGAAGTTGTCGTTGACGTAGATGACTTCGACGTCCGACTCCTTCGCACGGGCCCGCTCCAGGACGCGCAGCATGCCGGGCAGGGCGTCGCGCACCGACGGCAGCAGCCGCTCGGCGTCCGCGTGCTCGTACGTGTTGATCATGTCGATGACGATGAGCGCCGTCCGCATGTCAGTCCTTCCCTTCGACGAGCACCCGGACCGTCTTGAGCTCGGGATCGGCCGCGTCGGGCACGTTCATCCCGGCCCGTACCCCGCTCGTCAGATAGCGCACCACCGGACCGTCGAGGCGTTCCCCGGGGAGCGCGGCCGGGATGCCCGGCGGGTAGGGCGTCAGCATCTCGGCCACGACGCGGCCCGCGGCCGCGTGCACCGGTACGTCCTCGACCTCGCCGAAGTAGGCGTCGCGTGGCAGGCACACCTGCTCCAGGCGCAGCTCGCCCGGTGCGGGCACCTCGACCTCCGGGGCCGGGCGCAGGTCAGCGGCGTGCCGCGACAGGTCGCGCAGGGCGTCGAGCAGTATCCCGGTGGTCGCCTCGTCGTCGGCGTGGGTGAGCTGGGCGCTGATCCGCCGGTGGTCGGCGAGGTGGGCGTCGACGGAACGGTGTTCGCGCAGCCAGTCGGCCGCGCGATAGCCGGACGTGCCGAGTCCGCTCACGTCGATCACCACGGGCAGCGGGTCGAAGTCCTCGGCCAGCCCCGGACCGCAGAAGTCGGACCGGTCGTTGACGTGCAGGCCGTCGATCTCCTCGATGGCGCCCCGGACCCGCGCGGCCAGGTCCAGGGCCCGGCCGAGGAGGTCCCGGCCCCGCAGGGCCATCTGCCGCCGCCAGCCGTCCAGGCCCGCGTACAGCAGCACCGAAGGGCTGGTCGTGCCGAAGAGGTCCGCCCGTGACTTCAGTACGGTCGGCTGTACCAGGTCGCCCCGCAGGTGGAACACCGAGCCCTGTTCCAGGCCGCTGCCCATCTTGTGGATGCTCGTCACGCAGACGTCGGCGCCGGCGTCCATCGCCCAGGACGGCAGGTCCGGATGGAAGGGCAGATGCGCTCCCCACGCCTCGTCCACGACCAGCGGGCGTCCGCGCCGGTGGCACACGCGCGCCAGCGCGTCGAGGTTCGCGCAGGCGCCGTACGGTGTCGGGCTGGTCACCAGCGCGCCGCGGGCGTCGGGGTGCTCGTCGAATGCCTGCTCGAACGCCTCGACCGACGGCGGATGGGCGATCCGGCGCTCCTCGTCCCACTGCGGGTCCACCCAGATCGGCCGCACGCCGGACAGGATCAGACCCGACACCACCGACTTGTGCGCGTCCCGCCCGACGATCAGCTTCTCGTGCGGGCCGGCGACGGACAGCATCGCCGCCTTGACGGACAGGGAGCTGCCGCAGGTGGAGAAGAACGTGTGCGAGGCGTGCACCGCGTCCGCCATGAGGGCTTCGGCCCGGTCGAGCACTTGGGCGGTGCCGAGGCGGTCGTCCAGGCCGCCGGAGGCCAGGAGGTCGCCGTGGAAGACGGCGTCGCCCAAGACCTCCCTCACCAGGGGGTCGGCGCCGCGGACCTGCTTGTGGCCCGGTGGGGTGAAGGAGAGCTCGCCGGCCTGTCGGTAGCGGGCCAGTGCGTCCAGAACCGGTGCCTGTGTGTGATCGACAGCCATGCGGCAGGGGTTCCCCGGGGGTGGGTGGGTCAATCACCGGGGGTTGGCTCTGGCCGTCGTGGCTGCGGGGTGAGGCGCGCTTCGCGCGGGGGTTTGCGCTGACGCGCGGCTCGCATCGCGTTCCTCCTGGCGAAGAGGCGGGCGGTCCTCACCCGTACGGAGACGGAACGAAGCCTCTGGAGCGTCCGCGATGGCTTCGCCGGGCCTCCCCAGCCCTCCTGGATCTTTGCCCCTCCGTACGGGTTTTCCCTGGCCAGTGCGGGGAACCCGCCCTCGCGTCGCCGGTCGGGCGCCGGTGGCACCGGCCTGCCGCCGTCGGGGACCGCTTGCCGTTCCCCGCTCGCCGCTGGGGCTCCGGCGGGTGAGCCTTTGAGCAGGTGGCCGCCGTGGCAGACCGCAGACCCGCTGGAGGAGAAGCGATGGGCGTGCGCAAACGGGTTCGCGACTGGCCCGTGTACCGGCAGCTGACCGGAGGTGACCCGCTGGGCCGGGGGCGTGCCGCCATGTCGCCGTACACGGAGCGGCTGCGTCCGCGTACGGACTCCGCCGACCGGATGGTGCGCTCGGTCTGCCCGTACTGCGCGGTCGGCTGCGGTCAGCAGGTGTACGTCAAGGACGAGAAGGTCGTCCAGATCGAGGGGGACCCCGACTCGCCGGTCAGTCGTGGCCGGCTCTGTCCCAAGGGCTCGGCGACGCTCCAGCTCACCACCGGGTCGTCCCGCCGCCATCAGGTGCTCTACCGGCGTCCGTACGGGACGGACTGGGAGCCGCTGGACCTGGAGACGGCCATGGACATGGTCGCCGACCGGGTTGTCGAGACCCGCCGCCGTACCTGGGAGTGGGAGTCCGACGAGGGGCTCTACACGGCTCGCACCCTGGGGATCGCCAGTCTGGGCGGCGCCACCCTCGACAACGAGGAGAACTACCTCATCAAGAAGCTGCTGACCGGCCTCGGCGTGGTCCAGGTGGAGAACCAGGCCCGGGTCTGCCACAGCTCCACCGTCGCGGGCCTCGGCACCTCCTTCGGGCGCGGCGGCGCGACCACTTTCATGCAGGACCTCCAGCACGCGGACTGCATTGTTATTCAGGGCTCCAATTTCGCCGAGGCGCATCCCGTCGGCTTTCAGTGGGTGATGGAGGCCAAGGCCCGTGGTGCCCGCGTCATCCACGTCGACCCGCGGTACACGCGTACCAGTGCCTTGGCCGACCTGCACGTACCGCTGCGGGCGGGCAGTGACATCGCCTTTCTGGGCGGGATCATTCGCCACGTTCTGGAGGAGGAGAAGGATTTCCGCGAGTACGTCCTGAACTACACCAACGCCGCCACCCTGGTCGGTGAGGACTTCCGGGACACCGAGGACCTGGCCGGGATCTTCTCCGGCCTGGGTGCGGACGGTGCTCATTACGACACTCTGACCTGGCAATACGAAGGTGTCGACGTCCAGGCGCCGTCGGGTGAGGTGGACGAGCTGTACGAGTCCCGGGTGCAGGAGGCCGGCGGGCCGGAGCAGCATGGTTCGGGCGGAGCGCGTACCGGAGGGGAGCCGCCGCGCGACGAGACGCTCCAGCACCCGCGCTGCGTCTACCAGATCCTCAAGCGGCACTATGCCCGCTACACCCCCGAGATGGTCGAGCGGATCTGCGGAGTGCCGCAGGAAACGTTCCTGCGGGTGTGCGAGGACCTGACCGCCAACTCGGGCCGCGAGCGCACCAGCGCCTTCTGCTACGCGGTCGGCTGGACCCAGCACTCGGTCGGCGCGCAGTACATCCGGGCCGCGAGCGTCCTGCAACTGCTCCTCGGCAACATCGGCCGCCCCGGCGGCGGCATCCAGGCCCTGCGTGGCCACGCCTCCATCCAGGGCTCCAGCGACATCCCCACCCTCTTCAACCTGCTGCCCGGCTACCTGCCGATGCCGCACGCCCACGCGCACCAGGACCTGGACACCTTCATCCGGTCGAGCCGCACCGAAAAGGGCTTCTGGGGCAACATGCGGGCCTACTTCGTCAGCCTGCTCAAGGCCTATTACGGCGACGCGGCCACCGCCGACAACGACTACTGCTTCGGCCACCTGCCGCGCCTGACCGGCGCGCACGCCACCTACGAGACCGTCCTGGCGCAGCTCGACGGCACCTGCAAGGGCTACTTCCTGATGGGGGAGAACCCGGCCGTCGGCTCCGCCAACACCCGGCTGCAACGCCTGGGGATGGCCAACCTGGAGTGGCTGGTCGTCCGGGACTTCTCGCTCATCGAGTCGGCGACCTGGTGGCAGGACGGCCCGGAGACCGAGACGGGCGAACTGCGCACCGAGGACATCGGCACCGAGGTGTTCTTCTTCCCGGCCGCCGCGCACACCGAGAAGTCCGGCTCCTTCACCAACACCAACCGCTGGGTGCAGTGGCACCACACGGCCGTCGAACCCGAGGGCGACGCCCGCAGCGACCTGTGGTTCATGTACCACCTCGGCCGGCGCATCAAGGCGAAACTGGCCGCCTCCACCGATCCCATGGACCGGCCCGTACAGGACCTGACCTGGGACTACCCGGTGCAGGGGCCGTTGGAGGAGCCGGTTGCCGCCGCCGTCCTGGCGGAGATCAACGGGCAGGGCCCGGACGGCGCGCCGCTGAGCGCGTACACGGAGCTGAAGGACGACGGTTCGACGAAGTGCGGCTGCTGGATCTACTGCGGCGTCTACGCGGACGGCGTCAACCAGGCGGCCCGCAAGAAGCCGCACACCGAACAGGACTGGGTGGCCGAGGAATGGGCCTGGGCCTGGCCCGCCAACCGCCGCATCCTCTACAACCGCGCCTCGGCCGCCCCGGACGGCTCCCCCTGGAGCGAGCGCAAGGCGTACGTGTGGTGGGACGCGGAGGAAGGGAAGTGGACCGGACACGACGTGCCGGACTTCATTCCCGACCGTGCTCCTGACTACGAGCCGCCGGACGGCGCGACCGGACCCGACGCCCTGCGCGGCGACGACCCGTTCATCATGCAGGCGGACGGCAAGGGCTGGCTGTACGTGCCGGCCGGCCTCGTGGACGGGCCGCTGCCCACCCACTACGAGCCGCAGGACTCCCCGTTCGGCAACGCCCTGTACCCGTCCACGCCGCGCTCACCGGTCCGCCGCCTGCACCCCCACGAGGGCAACCGCTACCACCCCAGCGGCGACGAGCCGGGCGCCGACGTCTACCCGTACATCGTCACCACCCACCGGCTGACCGAGCACTTCACCGCGGGCGGTATGAGCCGCTGGTCTCCCTACCTCGCCGAACTCCAGCCGGAACTCTTCTGCGAGATCTCCCCGCAGCTCGCCGCCGAGCGCGGCCTGGAGCACATGGGCTGGGCCACCATCATCACCGCGCGCAACGCCATCGAGGCGCGTGTCATGGTCACCCGGCGGATCTCCTCCCTGACCGTCGAGGGCCGTACCGTCCACCAGATCGGGCTGCCCTTCCACTGGGGGCCCAACGGAGTGGTCACCGGTGACGCCGCCAACGAACTGGTGGCCATCGCCCTCGACCCCAACGCCCACATCCAGGAGGACAAGGCGCTCACCGCCGACATCCGGCCGGGCCGCCGGCCCCGCGGGCCCGGCCTGCCGGACCTGGTCGCGGCCTACCGGCAGCGCGCCGGCATCGACGAGACCACCGGAACGGAGCCCCGCCCGTGACCGACCACCTGCTCGGCGACCACCTGCTCAGCGGCATCGAACCGGACCCGGCCGGGGACGCCGGCCACACCGGTGCGCCACTCCGAACGGGCTTCTTCACCGACACCTCCGTGTGCATCGGCTGCAAGGCGTGCGAGGTGGCCTGCAAGGAGTGGAACGCCCTGCCCGAGGACGGGCTGTCCCTGTCCGGGATGAGCTACGACAACACGCAGGGGCTCGGGGCCTCGACGTGGCGGCATGTGGCCTTCATCGAACAGGAGATGCCGGCGCGTGGCGGACCGGAAGGGTCGGCGCGTGGCGGGCCGCCCACCGCTGAAGGGCGTACGCGACTGCCGTTGGCCGAGACGAGCGACGGCACCGGCGGCGGTCTTGACGAGGATACTGGCGGCGGTACCGGTGGTGACCTGCGCTGGCTGATGGCCTCCGACGTCTGTAAACACTGCACGCACGCCGCGTGCCTGGACGTCTGCCCCACCGGCTCGCTCTTCCGCACCGAGTTCGGCACGGTCGTCGTCCAGGAGGACATCTGCAACGGTTGCGGCTACTGCGTACCCGCCTGCCCGTACGGCGTCATCGAGCAACGACCGTCCGACGGCCGTGCCTTCAAGTGCACGATGTGCTACGACCGGCTCGGCGCCGGACAGGAACCGGCCTGCGCCAAGGCGTGCCCGACCGAGTCCATCCAGTACGGGCCGCTGGACGAACTCCGTGAACGGGCGGCGCTCCGCGTCGACCAGCTGCACGCGGCAGGCGTCACCGACGCGCGCCTGTACGGGCACGAGCCGGACGACGGCGTCGGCGGGGACGGCGCGTTCTTCCTCCTCCTCGACGAGCCCGAGGTCTACGGACTGCCACCGGACCCCGTCGTCACCACCCGCGACCTGCCCGCCATGTGGAGACACGCGGGCACCGCGGCGCTCACGCTGGCCGGCGGCATCGCGCTGGCGTTCACCGGGCCCGCGCTGAAGCAGCTCGGCGCTGCCACCGTAAGGAAGGGAAGGCGATGAACGGTTCCGACGTCACCCGTGAGGGCTCCGAGGGCGGGCGGCCGGGCCGCGCCGCCGCACCGGAGATGCTGCGGGGCGGACCGGGCGCCGACGGGCGAGGGCGGCGCAAGGGCGGCAAGCGCGGCCGCGGTGAACAGCTCATGGCGCCCCCGGCGGAGTTCGAGTCGTACTACGGCCGGCCGGTCATCAAAGCCCCCGCCTGGCATGCCCGGGACATCGCCGGGTACTTCTTTCTCGGCGGCCTGGCCGGCGCCGGATCGGTGCTGGCCGCCGGGGCCCACGCGACGGGCCGCACCACCACCGCGACCGCGATGAAGGTCTCCTCCGTCGTGGCGGTCTCCCTGTCCACCGCGGCACTCGTCAACGACCTCGGCAGACCCGGCCGTTTCGCGAACATGCTCCGGGTCGTCAAGCCGACCTCTCCGATGAGCGTCGGCTCCTGGCTGCTGGCCGCCTACGGGCCCGCCGCGGGCGCAGCGGCCGCTTCCGCGCTCACCGGGAGACTGCCCCGGGCAGGCGCCGTGGCGACCGGCACCGCGGCGCTCCTCGGGCCGGCCGTCGCCACCTACACCGCGGTGCTCGCGGCGGACACCGCCGTCCCCGCGTGGCACGGCGCGCACCGCGAACTCCCGTACCTGTTCGCGGCCTCGGCGACGGCCGCCGCCTCCGGAATGGCCCTGGTCGTGGCTCCCGTACGGGAGACCGCGCCCGCCCGGTGCGCCGCGGTACTGGCCGCGGCTGCCGACGAAGCGGTCACCAAGGCCGCCGAACGGCGCCTCGGCATGGTCGCGGAGACCTGGCACCAGGGGCGGGCCGGCACCCTGCTCCGCACGGCGCGGACACTCACCGCGGCCGGAGCCGCCGTCGGTGCCGTCTTCGGAGGCCGTTCCCGCACGCTGGCCGCCGCGAGCGGGCTGGCCCTGCTCGCCGGTTCCGCGTGCACCCGCTTCGGGGTCTTCGCGGCAGGCATCGCCTCCGCCGAGGACCCGAAGTACACCGTCGTACCCCAACGGGCGGCCAAGGAAGCCCGCCGCACCACACCGACGCACAGCGCGGAGAGGACACAGCCCACATGACCCGCACACCCCACACCGACGAGCCTGCCCAGGTCGTGCTCAGCGCCCAGTCTCCGGCCGACGCCGAGGCCGTCTTCAGCACGCTGCGCAGCTGCTTCGCTTCCGACCGCGCCGACGGCGACACCGCACACGACCAGCCGCACCAGCCCGGACACCCGACCGTCTGGACCGAGACCTTCGAGACCTCGGAGGTCCGCGGCGACGTCCGGCCGAACGCCGACCTGTCCGCCGCCGTCACCGCCGACCTCCAGGGCAGTCACCTGGCGGTGGACCGGTTGCGGGACGTGCTGACGCGCGCGTTCTCCGTCCGTACGGAGGGCACGGTGTCGGGCGATCAGGAGGTCGAGCTTCAGATCGTGCTGGAGAGCACGGGGCAGAGCTGACCCCTTCCGGAAAGCACGTGTGCCGCGGGCGGGCGCGGAGCAGCCTCAGTTCCGCTCCGCGCCCGCCCGGCGGGCGACCGGGGCCCTCACCCCGGCGTCTGCGTGCCCCGTACCAGGTACTGCGCATACGCGTCGACGGCGAAGACCGCCGGCAGTTCGCGCGTCAGGGCCGTACGTTCGAGGAGCGCGCGGGCTTCGGCGGCCAGGGCCCGCGGGTCCTCCTTCGCCCACGCGGCGCACTCCTCGTCGAGCAGCGGGCGTGAGGATCTCGTCGAAGCGGTGGCCCGGTATGCCGAGCACCTGGACGCGGCTGGTCAGTGCGATGGTGGACATGTGCGTCTTCCGGATCGTGTGCGGGGCGTCGTACAGGCGAAGGGTGCGAACGGCATGGCACGTGGTGCCGTACCGTCCGGACGCGGCCGCCGCCCCCAGGGCCGTACGGGGCCGTCCGTGGCCGTACGGAGACTCTGGCAGCGGCACTGAGTGCCAGCAAGCGTGGAGCGATGCCAACTTCTGCGCATCTTTCCCCGTCGATGTGCCAAGGATGCCAAGCCGCCTACAGTGCGGCCTGCTCCCTCCGCCACGCCACCACGTCGGCCGGCAACGGCGCTTGGATGTTGTCGACGTCACCGACCCGCAGGTTGCTCGGTGTGCTGTATTCACCGTGACAGTTGATGACGGAGACGGCGACCTCGGAATCCGGCTGCCAGAACGTCCGGTAGTACGGCGCGTTCGCCGGATCCGGGATTTCCAGCAGCGGAACGCCGCGCCGCTCCAGCAGACGCCGCAGCTTCTCGAACCGCAGCCGGGGAGCGAAGCGCCCGTACCGGGCCCGCAGCACCTCGTCGACGACCTTGTTCTTCCGGTGCGCCAGTCTGTGCACCTGCAAGGTGAAGTGGTGCCCCGACCAAGGGGCGTGCGCGGATTCGCGATCCCAGAAGAACTCGGGCAGGGCGTAGGAATAGCCCAGGCTGCTGTGACCGAATGCGTTCTCGCCGAAGTCCGGCCCCAGGACTTCGGCGACGCGCTCGGGAGAATCGGTGTGACGAAGGCCGAGCACGGTGCCGGTGGTCACGACGTCCACGTAGAACGCCAGGGAGTGCGGAGTCAATTGCTTTTCCTCGATGAGTCGCGGGAAGAGCAGTTTACGGGCCACCCGCCGGCCTCCATCGGCCGATGGGCGCCCCGCCCCCGTCGGCTCGTCAGAATTCCCAGTCGTCGTCCGCCGTGTCCTCGGCCTTGCCCATGAGGTACGAGGAGCCGGAACCGGAGAAGAAGTCGAGGGCGTGGTAGGTGACAGTGTCGGACCGGTCGGACCGGTCCGACACCGAGGTCAGGTCCCGTACGGCGGTCGACGCACCCTCCCGGCCGTCACCGGACACACCGGATCACGCCGTGGGCAGCTCCGCCCGGACCGTCCGCGCGGCCGTGACGAGGTTCTCCAGCGAAGCGCGGGTCTCGGGCCAGCCCCGGGTCTTCAGACCACAGTCGGGATTGACCCACAGCCGCTCGGCCGGGATCGCACCGAGGCCCTTGCGCAGCAGGATCGCCGCCTCCTCGGCGCTCGGCACGCGGGGCGAGTGGATGTCGTACACGCCCGGACCGGCCTCCCGCGGATAGCCGTGCTCGGCCAGCTCACGGGCCACCTGCATGTGCGAGCGCGCGGCCTCCAGGCTGATCACGTCGGCGTCGAGATCGTCGATGGCCTGCACGATGTCACCGAACTCGGCGTAGCACATGTGCGTATGGATCTGCGTCCGGTCCCGCACCCCGCTGGTGGTGAGGCGGAACGCCTCGGTGGCCCAGGCGAGGTAGGCGGGACGGCCGGCGGCACGCAGCGGCAGCGTCTCGCGCAGCGCCGGCTCGTCGACCTGGATGACCGAGGTGCCGGCCGCCTCCAGGTCGCCGACCTCGTCGCGCAGGGCCAGCGCCACCTGCCGGGCGGTGTCGCCGAGCGGCTGGTCGTCCCGGACGAACGACCAGGCGAGCATGGTGACCGGGCCGGTCAGCATCCCCTTGACCGGCCGGTCGGTGAGCGACTGCGCGTACCGTGTCCACCGCACCGTCATCGGCTCGGGCCGCGAGATGTCACCCGCGAGGACCGGCGGACGGACGTACCGCGTGCCGTACGACTGGACCCAGCCGTGCTGTGTGGCGAGATACCCCGTCAGCTGCTCGGCGAAGTACTGCACCATGTCGTTGCGTTCGGGCTCGCCGTGCACGAGGACGTCGATGCCCGCCTCCTCCTGGAAGGAGAGCACCGCGCGGATCTCGCTCTCGATGCGCTCCTCGTACCCGGCCGTGCCGATCCGGCCCGCCCGCAGGTCGGCGCGGGCGGTGCGCAGTTCGGCGGTCTGCGGGAAGGAGCCGATGGTGGTCGTCGGCAGCAGCGGCAGGCCGAGGTGGGCCCGCTGGGCGACGGTCCGCTCCCCGTACGGCGCCAAGCGGCGGCCGTCGGCGTCGGTGACGGCGGCGGTACGGGCCCGTACGGCGGGGTCGTGGGTGATCGCGGAACCGGCGCGGGACGCCAGGTCGGCGCGGTTGGCGGCCAGTTCGGCGGCGATGGTGTGGGTGCCCTGCGCGAGGCCGCGGGCGAGCGTGGCGATCTCGGCGGTCTTCTGCCGGGCGAACGCGAGCCAGCGCAGGACCTGCGGGTCGATGTCCCGTTCGGCGGTGGCGTCCAGCGGGACGTGCAGCAGGGAGCAGGAGGCGGCCACGTCGACCCGCTCGGCCAGGCCCAGCAGCGTACCGAGCGTGGCCAGTGACTTCTCGTAGTCGTTGATCCAGATGTTGCGGCCGTTGACGACACCGGCGACCAGCCGCTTGCCCGGCAGGCCGCCCGCGGCGGCGAGCGCGTCCAGGTTGCCCGCCGCGGCCTCGGTGAAGTCCAGCGCGAGACCGTCGACAGGGGCCTTGGCGAGCACCGGCAGAGCCTCGCCGAGCTGGTCGAAGTACGAGGCCACCAGCAGCTTCGGGCGGTCGGTAAGGGCGCCGAGGACGCGGTAGGCACGCTCGGCGGCGTTGAGGTCGGCCGGGGTGCGGTCCTGGACCAGAGCGGGCTCGTCCAGCTGCGCCCACTCGGCACCGGCCGCACGCAGGTCCGCCAGCACCTCCGCGTAGACGGGCAGAAGCCGGTCGAGCAGGGTCAGCGGGTCGAAGTCGGTGGCGACACCGGGGGCCGGCTTGGACAGCAGGAGGTAGGTGACCGGTCCGACGAGGACCGGGCGCGGCGTGTGGCCGAGCGCGAGCGCCTCCCGCACCTCGCCGACCTGCTTGGCGGAGTCGGTGGCGAAGACCGTGTCGGGCCCCAACTCGGGTACGAGGTAGTGGTAGTTCGTGTCGAACCACTTGGTCATCTCCAGTGGCGCCACGTCCTGTGTGCCGCGTGCCATCGCGAAGTAGCCGTCCAGGGCGTCGGCCTCGACGGCGGCGCGGTGCCGTTCCGGGACAGCTCCGACCATGACGCTGGTGTCCAGTACGTGGTCGTAGTACGAGAAGTCACCGGTCGGCACCTCGTGGAGGCCGGCGTCGGCCAGCTGCTGCCAGTTCGACCGGCGCAGGTCCCGCGCGGTCTCCTGGAGGGCGTCCGCGGTGACGCGGCCCTTCCAGTACCCCTCGACGGCCTTCTTCAGTTCCCGGTGCTGTCCCTGGCGGGGGTAGCCGTACACGGTGGCCCGTGCTGCCGCGGCTGCGGGCTTCGCTGTCACGGAACTCTCCTTCGCGAGCGTGATCTTCTTCCGAGCTCGGTGACGGGACGAGAACGCGAAGGAATGACGCACCCGACGGGTCACGCGGCGCCGAACGGCACCCATGCCCGTCTGCTGTGGTCGCCGACCCGCCCTCGAGGTCACCGGAAGGCCGCGCACGCATGGACGCACGCGGGCAACGGGCAGGTCTTCGGACTTGCGGGCACGCCTGCCGGAACGTCGTCCGGCGGGCACCTACTGGCCGTCGCTTCCCGGATCCGCGGCCCGGATCCAGTGCGTATGACGGCGGTCGTTCCCGCTCACCGCTGCGGGGCAGTCCCGGATTCCCACCGGGTTCCCTCTTACGACGCGTCTGCCTGGCGGGCAGGGCGAACCAGTTGCACGCGACAGCGTAGATCGGTCATGCCCGGTACGGACACCCCTGTTCACATGGTGGTACGTGAGATGAGACACGGGTGGTGGAGAGGGGGTGCGGCGGTGGGCGGGCCCGGGCCTCCGTACGGCACCCTCGACGTGTCCCTGCGACGGGCTCCCGTGATGTGCCCCTGCGACGTGCCCTCGTGATGCGTCCCCTTGATGTGTCCGGATCGGCGCTCACCGGGCATGGCGGGGGTCTGAACAATGGGGCACCCCCGGTCGTACCGTGCGCCGCCGTCCCGTCCGCCCTCCGCCCTCCGAGGTCCGCTGCCGTACACCGGGGCGGCACCGCGTTCCAGGGCGGCACCGTTCACCGGTGCGGCAGCCTTGCCGCTACCGGCACTCCAGAGGGAGGACCCGCCATGCCCGGTACCGACGAGCAGCCCCACTCGGAGGCATGGAAGACCGCGCTCACCGTGCTGCAAGAGGTCGCCCCGCCCGCCATCCCGGAGGGCGCGCACGTGTCGACCGTCCAGATCGAGTACCCGCCCGGCGACCAGGGCGCCCCGCCGCACCGCCACCCCGGGCCGGCCTTCGGCTACGTGCTGGAGGGCGAGATGCGCTTCGAACTGGAAGGCGAGCCGGAGCGGATCGTCCGCGCCGGGGAAGCGTTCTGGGAGCCGGGCGGCGACGTCATCCACTACCAGGACGGCAACGCTCTCGCCGACACGCGCCTGCGCTTCGTCGTCACCATGCTCTGCGTACCAGGGCAGCCCATGCTCATCCTGGTCGACGACGACGAACTCAAACAGCGCGCCCACCTGCGCGCGCCCCGGCAGTCCTGACGCCTCTGCGCCCCAGCGGGCGCCACCAGCGCGAGGAGCGTACGAAGTGAAGATCGTGGTCATCGGAGGCACCGGCCTCATCGGCGGCAAAGTGGTCGGCAAACTCACCGAACGCGGGCACGAGGCAGTACCCGCCGCGCCCAGCACGGGCGTCAACACCCTCACCGGCGAGGGCCTCGACGCCGCACTGGCCGGAGCCCAGGTGGTCGTGGACGTGGCCAACTCGCCCTCCTTCGAGGAGTCGGCGGTCCTGGAGTTCTTCACCACCTCCACCCGCAACCTGCTGGCCGCCGAGGCGACGGCGGGCGTCACGCACCACCTGGCGCTGTCGATCGTCGGCATCGACGACCTGCCCGACAACGGCTACTTCCGGGCGAAGGTGGCCCAGGAGCGGCTGATCAAACAGGGCCCGGTCCCCTACTCGATCCTCCGGGCGACGCAGTTCTACGAGTTCGTCAAGGGCATCGCCGACACCGCGACCGACGGCGACACCGTGCGCGTACCACCCGTACTCTTCCAGCCCATGGCGGCCGAGGACGTCGCCGAGGCGGTGACCAAGGCCGCCGTGGGAATCCCGCAGAAAGCCACCACCGAAGTGGCCGGCCCCGAAGTCTCCCGCTTCGACGAACTCGTCGCCCGAGCCCTGCGCGCCTGGCACGACCCGCGCGCGGTCGTCCCCGACCCGCACGCCCGCTACTTCGGCTCCGAACTCTCCGAACGCAGCCTCGTCCCCGACGAGGGCAGCGCCCGGCTGGCCACCATCCGCTTCGAGGACTGGCTGCGTACTTCTTCTTGAATACGGCGAGGGGAGGGGCAGGCCCTCGCCTGTCGCCCGCATGTTCAAGGTTGGCGCTAGTTGAGATTAGCGGGACTGCCCTCAACAGCAGCAACACCGACGCCAGTTACCGCGAGTAGCTGAGCGACCCCCTGTCGACCACACACCCCTCCCCGACCGAAAGGCAGGGCATGCAAGACGTACGCCGGGCCCGTACGACCGATCACACCACACTCGTGGAGTGCGTCCAGCGGTGGTGGGGCGACTCGCGCACCCCGGAACAAGCGCGGGAACTCTCCCTGCTGCTGCCCCGGCTGTTCCTCCAGCACTTCGCGGACACCAGCCTGATACTGGAGGACGAGCAGGGCATCCGGGCGTTCCTCGTCGGCTTCCACTCCGCCGACCACGCGAACGAGGCATACATCCACTTCGTCGGCGTGGACCCCGGACTGCGCAAGCAGGGCGTGGCCCGCCGCCTCTACACCGCCTTCTTCGAACGCGCGGCAACGGCCGGCCGCACCGAGGTACGCGCCGTCACCTCGCCGCACAACACCGGATCCATCGCCTTCCACCAGGCCATGGGCTTCGAGCCAGAACCGGGCGACCGAGAGGTGGACGGCGTCCCGGTCCATGCCGACTACGACGGGCCGACGCTGGACCGGGTGACTTTCCGACGCGCGCTGTGAAGGGGCGGAGTGTTGGCCGGGCGTTGATCGTCCAGCTGGTGCAGGCCGACGAGGGCAGCGCGCCGACAGCCCTATGAACATCTCGCAGAGGCAAGTCGGTCAGTTGACCGGCAGTTCGTTGTTCTCCCGTCGGGAGGCTGTGCCGAGCACTGTACGTGCGACGTCTTCGAGTGATCCGAACAGCGGGTTGGGGTCGTCAGCGCGCGTGACGAGCACGACTTCGCAGGGATCGATGTCGATGACGGGCACCAGGGCGATGTCCTCACGCACAGCGGCGCGTCGATCGCTGGCAGGAAAGATCGCGACACAGTGGCCGGTGGCGATGAGTTCCAGCTTGTCCTCGTAGCTGTCGTCGATTGCGGGCGGGGGTGGTGCCGGCCGGTCGCCGACCGGCTTGGGCGTGCTCCAGACGACCGGAGTGCTGACGCAGGTCACCAGTCCTTCGTCCGACAGAGCCCGCAGGCTGACGGGTTTCTCGTTCGCCAGATGATGGCTCGCCGACGTGACGAGCACCCGCGGCTCCTCGTGGAGCTTGGTCACCCGGAGGCCGTCCAGGGGCAAGGGCAGGGGTTTGTATACGACGAGGGCGTCGACCCGACGCTCGGCGAGGGCGTGCGTGTCCCGCCAGTCGAGGTGCCGGGTGCGGACCTGGCTGTCGGGGTGCCGGCGGCGCAATTCCTGCATGCAGGAGGTGATGACCAGTCCTTCGGCGCAGCCGACAGTGATGGTACGGGGCTGGACGGCGGCTCTGGCCGTGTAAGCGGCTTGCTCGGCCTCGTGGAGCAGTATCCGGGCTCCGGGAAGAAAGGCCTGACCGGCGTCGGTGAGGCTGCTGCCCTGCGGCGAGCGGTCGAAAAGCCGGACACCGAGCTGGGCTTCCAGTCGCTGGATCTGGCGGCTCAGCGACGGCTGCGCCAGGTGCAGCTTGGTGGCGGCCCGACCGAAATTGCCGTACTCCGCCACGACCGTGAAATAGCGCACGAGCCGCAGATCGATGTCCATTCGCTCAGGGTACGCCGCGCGTCGTCATACGCCTGGAGCATGACGGCATACGGAACAGGTCTTGGACATGGTGTGCGGGCGGGTATTTGGCTTGGGGGCATGACCACTTATGACGGCAAGAAGATCGTGATCACGGGCGGTAGCAGCGGTATCGGCCTGGCTACGGCCCAGTTGTTCGCGGACGGTGGGGCGCACGTACTGATCACAGGCCGTACCCGCTCCTCCCTGGACACCGCGTTGGAACAGTTGGGGAACAAGGCGATCGCCGTCCGTAGCGACGCCGCGTCCCTGAAGGACATCAAGGCGCTGGCCGATACGGTCCAGGAGCGGTTCGGCGCAGTGGACGCGCTGTTCGTCAACGCTGGCGTCACCGCGTCCGCGCCGTTCGACTCGACGACGGAGGAGATGTACGACGAGCTGTTCGGCATCAACGCCAAGGGCCCGTACTTCACGGTGCAGGCGTTGGCGCCGCTGTTGCGCGAGGGAAGCGGCGTGGTTCTCACGACGTCGGTGGTGAACGTCCTGGGCCTCGACGCGCTCAGTGCCTACTCGGCGAGCAAGGCAGCCCTGCGGTCGATGACGCGCACCCTGGCCCGCGAGCTGTTGCCTCGCAAGGTGCGCGTCAATGCCGTGAGCCCCGGACCGATCGACTCGGGCATCCTTGACCGCTCCTCGCTGCCCGCCGATGTCGTGGAGGCGACGAAGGACACCTACCGGAACACCATCCCGATGCAGCGGCTGGGGTCGTCCGAGGAGGTGGCTGCCGCGGTGGCGTACTTGGCGTTCGGTGCGACCTTCTCGACGGGAACGGAGTTCCCTGTCGACGGAGGGGCTTCGCAACTCTAGTGCTGTGACCGCACAGGCTCAGCCAGTTGAGCGCGCTCAGTCGGGCAGTGCCGCCTTCCACCCACGACGTCCGGCGGGTGGACAGGTTGTCCAGGAGGACGTAGATCGGGGCGCCGTCCGGGCGGGCCGCGCGGATTGATCTGAGCGCGGTCAGGGTGTTCGCGGCGCCCTTCTTGCGGCGGTTGACGCCCCACAAGGTGTCGTCGCCGACCGAGTAGCAGCCGTGGACATAGCGAACTCCGTGGCTGCGGTGGTAGGCCGCGAGATGGCGCTCTGGGTGACCGGCAGGAGCCCAACACGAACCAGCGGTGGGCCGGTTGCCGAGCGGACCGAACTCATCAAATGCGAACATGCGGTCCGGGAAGCGCTCCAGTACCACCTCGATGCGGTCGAGCTCGGCGTCGCGCTCGGGGTCGGGCGACTCCTTCCACGTCTCGGTGCACTGGAAGGTGACGCCGCGGCGGGGTGAGCATGCACCGTAACGCCTCTCGGTCGATCCGGATCACGCGTCCGTGCGCTTTCCTCAGGTAAGCGGCGAGTTTGCGGATCGACCAGCGGGTGAAGGGCTGGCCGAGCTCGGTCGGGCGGGTGGTGGCCGTCTGGACGACGAAGTCCTCGTCGTCAGGGCTGAGCAGGCGGGGACGGCCTCCCGCCCACCGAGGGCCCAGACAGGCCAGGCCGACTGCTGCGGCTTCTGCCCCTCCTGGTCGGTCAACCTGCGCACACGGGCAGGCTCAGCCACCATCCCCCAGCAGTCGGATCGAACGTCACCGCACATCCAACCGGCCGGACCACCGATCCGGCGAACTTATGCGCAGAGCACCAGCTGGTGTGGCGGTTTTTCCATACTTCTGAAAGTTCCGTCATATGCTGCCAAAGCGTTGCAATTTTAGTCACCAAGCTGCTCCGTCCGCAGGAGTCGCTGTGTCGAAGGTGAATTGTTTCGTCGCTTTGTCTTGGTGGCTGCCCCTTGGGGAGGGGGCTGCTGGTCTGCTCGGGATGTCAATCGGGCGGGGCTGTTCGGGTGGTGTTGGCTCTGCGCTTCAACTGCGCTCTGACCTGCTGGGTTGCTGCCTCGGCCAGGTGGGTGGGGGTCTCGTTCGGAGTAGTGGTACCCGCGGGTACGGGGCGGTGCCCGGCGGGGTGGGGTGTCCTTGAGGTGTGGGTACGAACTCCAGGACGTGGGTGAACACCCCCGGCTTCGACAGCCAGCTGTGCAACCTTCCGGCAGTTCCGTGCTCATCGACGGTGGCCCGTGGGAAGTCGGCGTACTGCTGCACGCCGCACTGGCCCAGAACCCCAGCTGACGTCAGGGAAATCGGGCAGAGCCGTGGTTGTCCACCGGCTCCGGTGCTATGCCATGGTCGGCCTGGCTGGTGGCTTCCGTCGCGTGAGTTCGCCGGCGCAAGTGCCTCCGAGTCGAGGCGCCGGGTGACGACATGACCGGCCACCCCTGCATCTGGCAGGAACTCGACCCCGCTCACCCTCGCTACTCGGACATCCTGCACGCGTACCGTACCTACTCCGACGAGGCAGAGCACCTGAAGAGCTACCTGAGCGGCATCGTCGATCACCTGCCCCGGCGCGACGTCTTCATCGACGCGGGCGCGGGAACGGGGGAGTACACCGCCCTCCTCGCCGACAGGTTCGCCACCACCCTCGCCATCGAGCCCGACGCGGCGCTCCACGCCGAGCTGCGTACCACCTGTCCAGGCGCCGAAACCCTGCCCGTACCCATCCTGTCCGCCGCACCGCGCGAGCCCGCTGACTTCGTGCTCTGCTCGCACGTCCTCTACTACGTCCCCGAAGCCAAGTGGCCCGGCCACCTGTCCGCCATGCTGTCCTGGCTGCGTGCGGGCGGCGAACTCGCCATCGTGCTCCAGCACCCCGAATCCGGCTGCATGCGCATCGCCCGCCACTTCGGAGCCCCCACCCGCACCCTGACCTCGCTCCTTCCTCACGTGAAGAGCGCGACGGGCCGGCCGTACCACGGCGATGTCGTCCGTCGACCGGCATCTCTGCACATGCCGGACCTTGCCACCGCGTTGGACATCTGCCAGTTGGTGCTCGGTCCGCTGGACACTTCGTCTGCCCGTACGCAGGTTGCCGCGTACTTGCATGCGCATGCCGCGCGTCCGGGTGGAGGTTTCGTCCTCAGCTGTGACCAGGAGATCCTCAGGGTTCGATCGGCATCTTGAGTCGACCGGCTGTCAGCGGCTACGCGGTCTGTCCGTGTGTACCTCGGCCGATGCGCGAATTACCGGAAAGCCCTGGGGGTGTCGTCGCCGGTTGAACTGCCTGACGCTTCCGCAGGCCGGACAGCTTTCTGCCGGCCCCTCAAGGGATACGACGCCACTTTCGTCAACTCCATCGGCGCTTACTGAGGCCCGGAGCATTCGCGCGCCGCATCAGAACCTGAATCCACTGCCGTACAGCCGCCGTTCGCGTCCGCCCCGGCGGAGGGTCAGAGGTGCGGGGTGATCAGCTCGACCACGTTGGACCCGCAGCGCTGGGACCGCCCCGAGCTGTTCCGGCCCGAACGCTGGAACGAACCATGCTCGCCAAGGACTCCGCGGTCAAGCAAGGGCATACCCGGCGTCAGGGGCCGTTCATTCGATGCGCTTCAGGATGCCAAAACGTGGCTTTTTCAATCTCAGACGGACGCTGGGCGTGGCGAATTCGTTGACCCGCGAGACGGTGCCCTTTCCCTCAAGGACTACATCGACAGCCGCTGGTGACCTACGCAGAGCGGGGACCCGTCCAACTTAGGATTTTGGTCCGACCGATACGGCTGGTCTGGGGCGTCGCTCTCCGGCACTCTGCAAAACGCCGTTGCAGACCGTCGTCTCGTACGCCATCCGTGCCGCTCCGGCACGATCGGCCCGCCGGCGGTTACGCCAGGCAGGGGCGAGATCGGCTTGGGGCGCGCCGAGCCCGGCCTTGGCTCGGGGAGAGCCTGCGGTCTCGGACGGTGCGCGAAGTCCCAGAGACGTCCCACGGCTTCGTCGCCCCTCAAGCTGCCTGGCGTTTCCGCGGGCCGGACAGTTTGCGGCGTTCCTCCTCGTCCGTGCCGCCCCAGATGCCGTAGAAGAGACCGGACGGGTCTGTGACCTGCTGGGATGGGTGGTCGAAGGACGCTGACCAGGCGGATTGAGCTTTCACGTCTTTCACGCCGATGCTCGTTGATCTGGCCGAAAGTCCCAGAGGAATCCCAGGGGGCGCTGGCCCACGACCACCGGCGGCTGTGTACATGGTGCCGGAAGCAGCCCATGGAAGATGCGGAGGAGACGCTGCAGCCCAAGCGACTGGCGCCGTCCGCCTACGGCTCTCGCCCCGTGTCATCGGTCGCCTACGTTCCACGAAGATGTCTGGTGTCAGCTCTGATCGGGCCGGCCTACTCGCATCTGCGTCGTGGGCGGGCAGCGGAGTTTGGTCCTTATGCCTATGGTCCTGTTGTTCCGCCGCCTGTCCCGTCAACAAGTGGTGCCTGCGTCCCCCTCGTGAGTCGCAGCGGCTTAATCGGCGCAGCATTGCCGGTTGAGGTCGGCGGCGATGTCTCCACGTGTTTTCGGTTACGCATCATGTGGAGTGCGTGGTGATCCTTGAGAAGGCCGCTAAGGGGCTCTGAACTGCGGTTTTGTGCGTGCGCATTATGTGCGGTGTGGGCGTTACGGGCGGTATCTTGACGCTGAAATGACGCTCGTGACGCTCATTTGACGCTCGTCCTGATGGGGCGTCAGGCCCGGTGCGCCACTGGTCAGACGGTCTGCTGACTGCGCGGACGTGGCGGGTTGCCGGGAAGGCCGTGACTACAGGCAGCCTTGCTGGTGTGGGCGACCTCGATGGGTGCTGGCCGTGCACGATCACCCGCGTTGGCTCGTCGCGGCTGGGGCAGGCTGCCCCGTCACCGAGCCGACACTGCCGCTCTCGAGCGTGGCAGACGGCCGCTTCGGCCGGACGGCCAAGAGCGGCATCCGGAATCGGGCCGTGCTGCTGTGCGCCGCCGTCTGGCCGAAGAGGCCCGCCCGGGACGGCGGGGCTGGCGCTGTGCCCTGCGGACTCGGGGTCAGCGGGCGTAGGCCACGGTGATTCGGAGATCGGCGCAGCCGGCGGCGATCTTTTTGACGGCGGCGTGTTCGGTGGTGTCGGTGCTCAGGCGCCACCGGGTCTTCACGGTGACCCAGTCGGCGAGGTAGCGGCACCTCGCCGAGGCGGCGGGCGGCGTCCACTCGGCGGGGTCGCGGTCGGCTTTGGACTGGTTGGCGCTGTCGTGGACGGCCAGCAGGGAGCGTTCATCGTCGAGGTCGTTGGCGTACGCCTGGCGCTCGGCCGCGGTCCAGGTGCGGGCTCCGGAGTCCCAGGCTTCCCCGAGCGGGACCATGTGGTCAATATCGACGTCGTCTTTGGTGGTCAGAGTCGCCTCGTCGTACCAGGACCACCAGGTTCCGGTCCCCTTGGTGATTTTGCAGCGGCCGGTTACCTCGGGGGCGACGGTGGCCTCGTGCAGCAGGATCTCGTTGCGGGTGTTGCAGCCGTCGTGGTCGGCGTCGATCCAGTGCTTGAACTGCTCGCGGCTGTAGCCTTCCCGGCTCCCTTCGGCCTGGACGGGCAGGCAGCGATCAGCCGGGACAGGGGAGCGGTGACGCTTTGCCGCAGTACTGCCGCCGCCGGGGAGACGGGAAGAGCCCACGTCACCGCGGGCAAAGCCGCCACGGTGACCAGTGCGGTCCAAATGCGGTTCATGCTCCTGGAATAGCGGTCACGGCGGTCGGGTGCCTGCAAGCCGGGCGGGGTTCATCCGTTCGGGGCAGATCGAAGGGGGAGGGCGGTGTCCGGCAGCCGGCTGGGAGAAGAGTGGTGTTGTTCCTGCGGCCATGGGTCCGGCGGAGGCCGAGCGCGGGGAGAGCTTCCGCCGCACCTGGTCGTCTCCTGCCCTCAAGCTGAACGCAGAATCGCGGTCAGTTTGCCAGGGGTAGGGAGGCTACTGCGGAGCTGGCAACGAATGCCGTCGTTGTCGCATGCAAGCGGCGGCAGAACGGCCCGTCCTCGGCTTCCACTCCTGAGAGCCTGACCGTGCGCATGGGAACCGTTCTACCGCGGTCGGGGTTCACCTAAGCAACATCTGGGGCCGCAGAGCCCTCACGCGAATGTGGCGCCCGGCGGCCCCTCCGCCCGTCGGTACGCCGACAGCATGCGACTGCGCCATGACAAAGCCCCACCAACTCGCCCTTCCATTCTAGCGGTCGTCGCAACACCCCCGCGCCTGCGGGGACACAACGGCACAGCGGCCAGGGCGGCCGCCTCCGGAACACCCCCGCGCCTGCGGGGAGGACCGCGGCGGCGGTGTCGTCTTCGTCGGCGGCGCCGGAACACCCCCGCGCCTGCGGGGAGGACCCGCGCGGTGCGGCTACTCGGATCGCACACAGCGGAACACCCCCGCGCCTGCGGGGAGGACTCAATCCTGAGCTGCTGCCGAAGCACAGCGTCCGGAACACCCCCGCGCCTGCGGGGAGGACTCGCCGATCCGGCGTGAGCAGCGACCACACGTCGGAACACCCCCGCGCCTGCGAGGAGGACGTGAGTGCGCAGTTCCTGCAGTTCGTTGCCGGCGGAACACCTCCGCGCCTGCGGGGAGGGCGCCATCGCCCTCGCCCACCAGGGCGTCGACAGCGGAACATCCCCGCACCTTGGAGGAGGACGCCCGGCGTCGCCCCGAGGATGACATGGGGCCGGAACACCCCCGCACCCAGGGAGGACTCGTACGACGGCATGAACCCGTCCCTGGAGGGCGAAACACCCCCGCACCTGCGGGGAGGGCCTGTACTCCTCGGCGAGGTCCCGCTCGCCGGAACACCCCCGCGCCTGCGGGGAAGCCCCGTCACTCCGCTGCTCTCCGCGATCATTCAGCGAAACACCCCCGCGCCTGCGGGGAGGACACCATGGGCCTGTGCCAGTACAACGTACGGGCCGGAACACCCCCGCGCCTGCGGGGAGGACCGCAGCTGGCAGCGCGCTACGCCGGACCGCATCGGAACACCCCCGCGCCTGCGGGGAGGACGGAGCGATCAGCGACGACGGCTTGACCTACGGCGGAACACCCCCGCGCCTGCGGGGAGGACCTGGCTGTCCACGTAGGCCACAGGTGGGTCCTCGGAACACCCCCGCGCCTGCGGGGAGGACCAACACCTCCATCCCTATCCCGGCAGGGAGGACGGAACACCCCCGCGCCTGCGGGGAGGACCGGTTTGGGTTGATTCACACGGGCTCCCGTGGCGGAATACCCCCGCGCCTGCGGGGAGGACCAGTGCGGGCCCCGTCATCGGGGAGTCGGTCGCGGAACACCCCCGCGCCTGCGGGGAGGACGCACATTGAGAGGAGCCCGCCATGGGCCGACACGGAACACCCCCGCGCCTGCGGGGAGGACGCCCCAGCAGTCCGGATACGCGAGCGTGCTGGCGGAACACCCCCGCGCCTGCGGGGAGGACGCAAGGGCGGTGTCCAACGGTCCGTTGCCAGACGGAACACCCCCGCGCCTGCGGGGAGGACGGCCTGGCACTCAGAAGCCGTCCCGCAACCTACGGAACACCCCCGCGCCTGCGGGGAGGACATCGCCGAGCACACTCGGGACACCGGACACGATGGAACACCCCCGCGCCTGCGGGGAGGACGCTAGTCCAATCTCTACATCACACTCGGAGCGCGGAACACCCCCGCGCCTGCGGGGAGGACCAACCCGCACTGGATGCCCCCCGGCGTGTCCGCGGAACACCCCCGCGCCTGCGGGAAGGACGCCTGCACGACGCACACGCCATCCCCGGGGCCCGGAACACCCCCGCGCCTGCGGGGAGGACTGCACAACCTGTCCCAGCGCCCCAACATCACGCGGAACACCCCCGCGCCTGCGGGGAGGACCCAAGGGTGTCGCGCAAGGCGGTGCGCGCTGCCGGAACACCCCCGCGCCTGCGGGGAGGACAGCCGGAGGCCAGGACATGACGCGCCACTGCCTGGAACACCCCCGCGCCTGCGGGGAGGACAGGGACACGGTGCCCTCCTGGTTGAAGTCCACCGGAACACCCCCGCGCCTGCGGGGAGGACGAAGCCTTCCCGAAGTTCACCGAGCGCGAGATCGGAACACCCCCGCGCCTGCGGGGAGGACCTGGACAGCGACGCGAGCCAGACCACCTTCGTCGGAACACCCCCGCGCCTGCGGGGAGGACAGCATATGCAGGGCCGGAACAGGGCCGGGTGACGGAACACCCCCGCGCCTGCGGGGAGGACGTCAACAGGAGAAACGGGCTCGGGCCGGGTTTCGCAACACCCCCGCGCCTGCGGGGAGGACCCAGTAGGTGGGGGTGCGCTCGCCGACCATCAGCGGAACACCCCCGCGCCTGCGGGGAGGACAGAGGTGGCGGTCGTGAGCACTGATCTTGCGGCGGAACACCCCCGCGCCTGCGGGGAGGACTAGGACAGGAACCGCTCGAACTCGGGGCTGCCCGGAACACCCCCGCGCCTGCGGGGAGGACTATCCGGTCACCCCGGGGACGATCTACCACACCGGAACACCCCCGCGCCTGCGGGGAGGACTTGACGAGGCCGTCCTGCCGTCCACCAACAGCCGGAACACCCCCGCGCCTGCGGGGAGGACGCCGACGGTGGGCACCGTGGCTGCGTCGTCGGCGGAACACCCCCGCGCCTGCGGGGAGGACCGGCAGGTCCTCATCGAGCTGGTCACCCACGCCGGAACACCCCCGCGCCTGCGGGGAGGACTCCGGGATCGTCAGGATGCTGGCGGCGAGAGCCGGAACACCCCCGCGCCTGCGGGGAGGACGTCTTCTGGTCGTTGAAGACCTGGACGGTCAGCGGAACACCCCCGCGCCTGCGGGGAGGACGCCTTGGGCTGCCAGTCGAGTTCGCCGGTCTCCGGAACACCCCCGCGCCTGCGGGGAGGACCTGCTGGCTACCTTCACCCTGGTCGACCCCGCCGGAACACCCCCGCGCCTGCGGGGAGGACCGCTGGACGCGCCGGTTCTCGTCGGCCTCCATCGGAACACCCCCGCGCCTGCGGGGAGGACATCACGGCGCCCCTGGTCGCCTCGAACGCCAGCGGAACACCCCCGCGCCTGCGGGGAGGACATGACGGCTAGGGGGTTACCCGAGTCTGCGGCTGGAACACCCCCGCGCCTGCGGGGAGGACGCCGTCGTAGCGGGGCTTCTCTGTTCGGATGGCGGAACACCCCCGCGCCTGCGGGGAGGACCACGCCGCGGGCAGCGAGCGAATCGGGGGGAACGGAACACCCCCGCGCCTGCGGGGAGGACCTTGCGCCCGGCCTTGATGTAAGGGCCTACCGCGGAACACCCCCGCGCCTGCGGGGAGGACTCCCGGTCGCATGGCGAAGAGGGCATCGAGGTCGGAACACCCCCGCGCCTGCGGGGAGGACTGCCGGATGGCGCCGCCGCACCAGGCGCACACCGGAACACCCCCGCGCCTGCGGGGAGGACCCTTCCTGACCTGCGACTCAAGGAAGGCTTTGCTCGTTCTTTGCCTTGTGTGTGCCGGTCATGCGGATGAGAGTGAGGCCGTCGAAGTCGATGGGGGCGCGGCGGCGGGTGCCTGCGGTGCGGAGGGCGTAGCCCTGTTCGGTGTCGGCAGGGTGGACGAGGAGGGCGGCGCCGTCTCCGACGGTTTCGGTGACGGCTTGCCAGAGTTGGTCGCGGACGCGGGCGGATACGGCGCCGACGAAGATGCCTGGGACGACTTCGCTGGTCCAGCGGCTGAGGGCGCCTCGGAGGTGGTCGGGGACGGCTGTGGTGGCGATGACGAGCAGGGAAGGCATCAGCGGTCGCCGCCGGCGTAGTTGACTCCGGCGGGCAGGATGCCCTTTTTGGGGTCCCAGAGGTGGACCATGTCGACGTCGTGGCGTTCGCTGTGGTCGGTAGCGGTGTTGGCTTTTGGGGTGAGGAGGTGCTGGGTATCGCGGACGATGCGGGGCAGCAGGCGCAGTAGGCGGAGGTTGTCGCGAAAGCGGCGGCGGGCTTCCTGCTCCGGGTGGGGCGACTGGTGCAGGGCGAAGGCCAGGGGAAGGGTGGTTTCGGCTTTGTAGAGGTCGGCGATGTCGTAGACGAAGGCGTGCTGGGTGCCGGCGTGGACGAAGCCGAGGGCAGGGGAGAGGCCGAGAGCGAGCAGGGCGGCGTGCACGATGCCGTAGAGGCAGCTGTTGGCGGCGGACAGGGCGAGGTTGACAGGGTCCTGGGTGTCCCATTGGTCGGGGTGGTAGTTGCGGCGGAAGCGCCCGATGCCGTGCTGCTGGGCGAGGATCTTGTAGAGGGCCTTCATGCGCTGTCCCTCCATGCCGCGCAGTTGGTCGAGGTCGACGGTGGTGGGCAGGTCGGCGTCGGCAAAGCGCATCTCGTACATGCGGCGGGCGATGTGCAGGCGGCGGTCGGGGTCGGCCCAGGCTGTGGTCTGGAGTTCGAGCCAGTGAGTGGTCAGGGAGTCGGGCAGGATGCCGGCGTACGTGCGAACGCCTGCCGCGCCGACGCACACGACGGTGGTGCCGTGGCGGGCGAGGGTGGTCAGGGCGGGTGTGGTGATGGAGACGCCGGGGCCGAGGAGGAGGCAGGAAAGGGCGGCGGTGGGGAGATAGACGAGGTCGGTGCGGTCACCGGCCTGAATCTGCGCGCAGACACCGGTGTCGTCCTGGACGACGCGGACCATGTCCAGGTACAGGAAGGACAGGGAGTCGGCGACGCGCGGCAGCATGGCCAGGGTGGGGGCGGCGAGCCGTCTGCGGGCGTCGCCGCCTTTGCGGGGTGTGCTCATCGGGTGGTGGCGGGGGCGAGGCTGAGGAGGCCGGCGCCGTAGGGTTTGGCTCGGCCGATGCCGGTGGTCAGGGCGTGGGTGAGGGCGGTGGGGTCGGTGATGGTGGCGGTGCCGTCGTAGCGCAGAAGGCTGTGGCGCATGGAGGACGCGTCTTTGCCGTGCGGGCGCACGGGCTGCAGCGGGGTGGGGATGAGGGTGTTCAGGTGGAGGCCGGCGTCGGCGGCGCGGCGGGTCCACCACTGGTCAGCGTCGGCTCCGGCGAGGGGGATGATGCGGCCGCGTTTGCTGCCGGCGGACTTCGGCAGGAGTTCGCGTTTGGAGGGGTTGACGACGATGCGGTAGCGGACGGTGACGCCTTCGCGCAGCGCCTGGAACATGGGGGCGAGGCTTTTGACCTCGCCGTGTCCGTAGCCGTCGCGGAGGCGGGTGAGGTCGAGGTGGCGGGCCTGGACGAGCAGGGTGCTGGCGGTGTCGCTCTCGTCGACGCGGTAGAGGAGGCCGGCCTGGTGGCGGGCGCTTTGGCCGAGATGGTCCGGGACCAGGCGCATGGCGGTGCGGTGCATTTCGGTGGCGTCGCGCAAATCGCGCTGGACGTCGCGGCTGTGGGGGTTGAGCCGGATGCGCGCGAGCAGGGGGTGGTCGGTCATGCGTGATCCCGGGCGTAGTCGATCAGTCGGGGGAGCAGGGTGTGCCGGGGGCCGGCGAGGGCGGCGGGGAGCTGTTCGGTGGTGCGGTGCAGGGTGCGCGAGCCGTAGGCGCGGGCCTGGGGGAGAAGCTGAGCGGGATGTCGTTGACGCTGACGGTGTCGGCCTCGGCGCCGGGCTGCCCGTCGGTGGGCGGGTGTTCGTAGAGGAACGGGACGGCGAGGGTGGTGGCGGTATCGGGGTTGGCCGGCTGGGGGTGCGGCTGAGCGGGACACGGGTGAGCAGTTCGGCCTCGGGGTCGGCGGCGCGGGCGTGCAGCAGGAGCGGCTCGTCGGGCACGCAGGAGCGGCGGCCGAGGTAGGGGGCCCAGCAGGGGCGGCGCAGGGCGCGGGCCAGGCGGTCGATGGTGGGCTCGGGCCCGGAGACCGCGACGACGAACACCGCGTCGGCCAGGTAGTGGCGGCGGGTGATGACGGCGGCGCCCTTGTTGCTGCCGCCGCTGGTGGCCGCCGTACGGGAGGTGGGCCGGCCGCCGCCGGCGGTGTGGTAGTCGATCAGCGGGGTGCCGGGCCGGTCGATGCGGATGGTGAACCGCAGCGGCCGGAAGCGTTCCAGGGCGCCGGTGTCGTCGCGGCTGATGCCTTCGGCGGCGGCGAACATGCCGGTCAGGGCGGAGCGGGTGGGAAACGGCGCCGTGTCGCGCACCGGGGCGAACGCGGAGCGTTCTCCCCAGGACTGCAAGGGTCCGGCCAGGCGCAGGATCAGTGCGCTCATGCCGGCTGCCCGGTGGCGGGAAGGGCGCTGTCCACCGCGGCTTGGGTGAGCTGGTCGAAGGAGTCGAGGGCGTCACCGATCCCGGCCAGCTGCTCGTGGGGGGCGATGGTGGTGTGGCCGTGGAAGCGGCGGCGGCGCTGGCCGGTCAGCCGGTTGATCTGCGTGGTGTAGGAGGCCAGCGCGGTGCGGGAGACGGGGGAGAACCCGCCGCGGCCATCGGCGGTCACGGGGGTTTCGAAGGCGGCGGCCAGCGAGATGGGACGGTGCTCGCGCACGGCGAGGTAGGCCAGGTCGGGCAGGGTGTGCGGGGCGGTGCTGGTGCGCTTGGCCTGGGGCAGGGAGAACAGGAAATGCTCGACGAAGGACTGCAGCACGGTACGGGCCGCCTGGGCGTCGCCTTCCAGGTTCTTGACCAGGTCGGTGACGTTGACGGTGGCGTAGCGGTAGAAGACCCCGGCGCTGAACTCCGCGGTGTCCAGGTGGCCGCTGCCGGTTTCCGTCTCGCCGGTCCAGTCGTCGACGGCGGTGAAGTAGTCGCGCTGGGGCTCGGCGGCGTGCGTGGTGAAGGCATGGGCGACCTGCGCCGCCCCGTCGACGTTGGCGCCGGGCACCTCCGCCAGCATGCGGCCGAGCAGGCTGATGGACGAGGTGCGCTGCTTGAGGATGTCCTCGAGCCGCTCCGCGGGCAGCAGCCGTCCCGGCTTCTTGGCCGTCTGGCCCTTCTCCAGCGCCGCACGGTGATCTGAGCACACCGCGGCCAGGTCCTCGATCGCCGCAGCGGGCACGAACAGCAGCACGGAGGTGTGCCCCTCCTTCTCCGTGCCGATGCCCTTCTTCCCGACGCTGGCGACCACCTGCTCTCCCGCGAACTCCGCCAGCGGCTGCGGCCAGCCCGCGGCCTCCAGCGCCTGACGGACCTTGACGGGCACCATCCGGGTCCGCACGGCCTTCTCGCCGAGGTCCCTCTCCACGCCGTCGCGGATCACCCGCTTCCATGACTGGCTGGAAACCCGGATGCGGGGGCGTTGCCGTACCTGACCTGCTTGGGCGAGCCCAGGTCGTCCCGGTTGAGGTTGGCGACCGGGACCGACTGCAGGACGCTGAGATCCAGGTAGAGGCTCATGACTCGTTCTCCTCGGTGCTGTCGTTGAGTGCGTTCGGTACGGTCAGGCTGGCCGGGTCTTCGGCGTGCAGGACCCGGAAATAGCTCTCCAGCCAGCGGGTGGCGATGCGGTCCCGGTCGCGGTCCCAGCGGGCGAGGTCCTCCAGCAGCACAGCCCAGTCCACCGCCACGCCCCCGTTGGCCAGCTGCCGGGTGAGCGCCGGCAGCCCGGGGTGGATGCTCTCGGCGCTCTGCCGGCACATCAGGTGCAGGACGCCCTCGGCCGACCGGGCCTTCAGGGCGCCCGCGGCCGCGGCATATCCCAGGCAGGCGCCCAGGTTCGCGCGCGCGAACCAGTTCTCCGGCGGCCGCCCCTGATGCCAGCCCGCCGGCTCGGCGTCGCGTACGGAACGGGGGCGGGCCGCGATGAGGGCGGCCACCGCGTAGTACGCGCGCCGCTGCCCGCGGAGAGCCTGCTCGCCGTGGGCAGCGGCGAGGAAGGGCACCAGGTAGCGGTGGAGATAGTTGCAGCGGTCGACGGGCAGGCCGAGCCCGCGGCGCAGCTCGGCGCGCGTGCGGTTGGAGGCGCACAGCTGTTGGACGTAGGCGATGAACCGGTCGGAGGCACGCTGCTGGCTCGGCCGCGCCGCGGGCGCGGGGGATGTACTGCTCATGGCACTTCCCTCCAGGGGTGAGAGGTGGTGGAGCGAAGAACGGTGCGGATGGGCCGGGTCAGTCGGCCATGGTCGTGGCCGGGCGCAGGAGCGCCAGCAGCAGGCCGCGGGCCCGGCTGCGGGCCCGGGCCACGCGGATGTCGGCCCTGCTGACCCCGCCGATGGCCGCATCGAGCGCGGTCAACGCCGCCTCCACGAAGGGCCGCACGACCTCCGCCCCGGCCTGCTCCGGAACGGCCAGGCGCCAGAACGTGTCCTCGGCAGCCGGCCAGAACCGGTGCAGCGCCGCGGACGCCCACGGTCCGGGCTTGCGGCGATCGAGGCGGACCCTGGCCGTCGGCGAGGCGTCCGCGGCCGAGTCGGCTGACAGCTTCCAGCCGACCATGGCGGCAAGCTCCAGCCGTTTCCCGGTGCGCTCGGCCGCCTCGTGGCAGCGGGCGATGTGGTGGGCCATGGACCGGTCGTTCTCCTCCTGCCACTGCAGCACCGGAGGAGTCGTCGCCTGGAACCAGACGCTGTCCTTTTGCTGACCGTCCTGGTCGAAGCCGTACGCCCGCACCCGCAAAGCCGGCCGCAGGGCCTTGGGCAGCTCCTCCAGGCAGGGCGGGCGCTGAGCGTCGGTGCGGCTGGTCTTCAGCAGCAGCGAGTCCACATCGCGCCACAGCGCCCGGGCCCCGTCCGCCTCCCGGGGCTGGAAGTCACCGTCCGCGCGCCGGTCCAGAATCTGGTACGGGTCGCGCACCCGGTGTGGCCGTTCGTGGGTGGCCCAGGTGAGGTAGGCGTCGGTGACCGCGCGGTGGTCCTCGGACGGCACCAGGAGGGCAGCGTGCCGAAACCGGCCGGTCAGCAGCCGCCCCGGCCAGGTCAAGGGCTCAAGCGGCGCCAGCGGAGAGCGGAGGTCCTCCTCCCACGGACACGCATCCTGCCCTCCTTCGTCCGGGGCCGTATCGGGGCGGGGCACGGCCAGCACCAGCGTGGTGAACAGCTCGGGCCCCCACGGGAAGTACGACACGGACTTGCGCAAAGGGGCCGCGTCGGTGCTGCCGGTGCGCTGGTCGGTGATGCGCCGGGGGTGCACTGGCCCGACGGGCCGAAGAACAGCTGCGCGATCAGATGCCAGGCGGCCTCGGCCGCGGGAACCGGCGCCGGCGCGGCGTCGGTGAAGTGCCCGAACAGGACCGCGCCGTTGACGCCGGTCGGACGCCCGAAGACAAGCTTGTTGACCCCCGACGGATTCGGCTCGCCCTTCGCCGTGACGCACTCCGTCGCCAGCCGCGGATCCTGCAGGAACGGCCGCGCGGCATCGAAAAGGTCGAACCGGCCCGACGGCACCGCCTCATCGAGATAGGCATCCACCGCATCGGGCTCGAACCTGCCGTGGCGCAGGACATTGCGTCGCAGCCGCAGCCAGTCCTGAATGTTCTCCGCCGGCCCCGGATCGCCGAGCGTGACCCCGTGCTCGCCCGCAACCCGGGCCGTCACCGCAGCCAGAATGCGCAGCAGACCCGCCGCGGCCGGCGCCACCGGCAACTCCAGGTCGGTGATCTCGTGCGCCCGCTTGAAGACCCCACGCAGCCCCAGCCGCAGCGGCGCACCGTCTGCTAAGCGCACCGGAATCCACAGCTCGTCCCGCAGATCGAACCCCCCACCCACCGCCATCACCTCTCACCAGCGAAACGCAGCACAGCACACCCCGGACCAGGGCACGCCGTCATCAACGGCATGGCTGCCGCGACGTGTTGCACATCCAAGCACCCGCCACTGACAACGGGCGTTCGGGGCCGGGCCCCACGGCCGAGTGAACCAGACCCGGTGATCGTCCGCAGCACAATCAAGCTGAAAGACCGGGGAGTTCAAGAGGGGTGGGCCCGTGGAAATGGTGTCCGCGGCGGACCGGTCGGGGAACGAGCCGACCGCTGCCCGGTGGAGGCCGGTGCTGATAAGTGCCCACGCTGCGCGCCGCGTCGGCCGCGACGTATGGTGCAGTCGGACGATGCCCAGCCCGCGTCCTCGCATCACCGTTCCTCACCACCGTGGGGGTGCTCCGCTGAACGAGCGCGGACCGGTCCCCTCCGGGGCTCTCTCCCCGCCACCGTGGGGGTGCGCACCACACAGCCGACGCTGCCTACTGCCGTACCAGCCCCAGGTCCTCGTCCAGGTGAAGCCTCTTGCCGCCCACCGCCACCGGCTGCGGCGCTCCCGCCACCACCGCCTGGCGCAGGACCAGAACCTCGCTGAGCAGCGGATGCTGCCCCCACGCGCCGGGCGGCGCGAGCCGCTCACGGTCCTCCCCCGAAAACCAGGTCCCGCGCACCGGCACGGTGCGGCGCATCACGGCACGCACCGCAGCCACCGTGACCGCAGCGTCGTCGGGGCCAGCCGCAGGAAGCGGCTCCTGGCCATCGAGGTCGAGGGTCGTGCGGCCGTCCGGATGCAGGTACGCGCACAGCAGCCGCACCGATGCGGCACCCAGCCGGGTGGCGGCCTCCCACTCGTCCTCCTCACCGGGCAGGCTGTGCAGCGCATGCAGCCCGCCCACCTGCTGCGCCCGGGGAATGGTCACCAGGCCCGCCTGCCCGCGCTCGGCCAGCTCCTTGCCGCGATGCGCGCTCCAGGCCGTACGGCGCCGGGCATCAAGAGCCTCCCAGTCGACGGGCTCCGCGGCCGTACCGTGCACGGACTCCACCAGCGCCTGCACCTCGCCGGGAACCGCGACGGTACGCCCGTCCAGCGCAGCGACGGCCGCGGACGTCGTCGCCAGAAGGTGTTCCGTGTACACCTCGCCCCAGTGCCGCGGCACGCTACCGCCCCCGGCCAGCGGATCCAGGACCACCAGTGCCGGTTCCCTGGCCCAGGCCGGGCGACCGGGTCCGTCGGCCCGCGCGTGGCGGGCCCACCAGTTCTCGTGCCGCCAGCACCGCCCGGCCCGCTGCAACAACAGCGCCAGCGGTGCCAGATCGCTGATCACCAGGTCGGCATCCAGGTCCAGCGACTGCTCGACCACCTGGGTGGCCACGACGATCCGGCACATCGGCCGCGGCCCGGTGCGCCCCAGCCCGCCGGTGACCGACGCGGTGCGCCGCTCCCGCACCTCCCCGGGAAAACGGGCGTGCAGGAGCTGGACGTCACCCCCGTCCTGGTGGGAGCGGTCATCGAAGCGTGCCCGCAACGCTTGATAGGTCTCCTGGGCGTCGGCCACTGTATTGCAGACCACCAGGGCGACACCGCTCTGTCCTTCGGCGACCGGGGCCAGCAGTCGCTCGATCACCGTCAGCCGGCGGCGCGCCGCGCACCGCGTCGGCCCGTGGGTGACCGGCTCGATCTGCACCCGCAGCGCCATGCACCGCTCAACGGCCTGCGCCCCCATGGCCTCTTTCGAGATCGCCGTGGCCCGCGAGGACCCGGCACCTGGCGCCCCGGCGGCATCGACGTACAGCCAACCCGGGTATGGCGCCGGGAAGGAAAGCGCCGCTCGGCGATCCGTGCGGTGGCCGGCACCCCGCAGATACTCCTTGATCAGCCGATCACTCACGGAGGCGGGCAGAGTCGCCGACAGCAACACGACCGGAACCCCATAGGCCCCCAGCCAGTTCAGCAGCCGCGCCAACAGCACCTGCATATAAGGGTCGTAGGCATGCGCCTCGTCCACGATGAACGTCTTGTTCGACAGCGCCAGCAGCCGCAGAGCGTTGTGCCGGACCGGAAGCACCGCCATCAGCGCCTGATCCACCGTGCCCACCGTGAACTGGGCCAGCAGCGGGCGCTTCGCCCCCCGCAGCCACTGCCGCGGCCGCATGTCCGCCTTCGCACGCTCCCGCCCCGCGGCCCGCTCGTCGCCGTCACAGGTCACCACCGGCGCCCCCGCGGCCAGATCCTCGTCGCTGTAGGCGTCGTTGAGCCAGGCCATGCTGTGCACGAGCGTCAGCCCGGCGCCGCCCCTGCCTGCCGACGCAGCGCACCCGCCACCCGCCCGTACATCTGGTCGCTCGTCGCCATCGTCGGCAGCAGGAAAGCCAGCCCCCGGGTCCCGAACGCGGCCGACAACACGCGCTCGGCTTCCAAAGCCGCCTCGCTCTTGCCGTCCCCTGGAGCCGCAGTGATCAGCAGAATTCCGCCCCGCCCGCCACCTCCCACCGCGCCGGGCAGCTCTTCCATGACGGATCGCTGCAACGGGTTGGGCTCCCCGGCGATCCCGTACGCCTCCGAAAAGCCCCGCCGGGACAGCCTCACCGGCGTCAGTCCGGCCTGGTCCAGCAGCCCGGCCGCATCCGCACAGGACTGCACGAAGTGCTCCTCCAGCGATGCCTCCAGGCTCTGCTGCCGACGCCGCAGATAGTCCGCCTGGCTGACCAGCCAGTCCGCCAGAATCACCACCCCCGTCACCAGCACGGCCGGGGCCGCATCGAAGGACTTCGGCTCCTCCGGCGCTCCCAGCAGACAGTGCACCGCCCGCACATGGGCCACCCGCTGCCGCTGCCACACGCCGGTCCCCAGAAAAGGGTCGTCGCCCCCGGTGTCATCGGGGCGGTGGAACCGGCCGTGATGACCACCGATGATCTCCGCGATCCGCGCCGCAGCGCCGTACTCGTCCTGCGTATCGAAGCCCAGGGCGGCCAAGGCGTCCTCGGCCGCCTTCAAGCCGGCCACGTCATGCCCCATCCGGGCCGACGTCATCGCACCGACGTCCTCGCAGAACACCGGATCAAGGTGCTCACGCCCGTGCCGGGAACAGAACTGGAAGCCGGACAGCTTGCCCAGATCGTGCAGCCCGGCACACAGAGCCACTGCCGCCCGCGCTGCCGCCTCGTCGTCGCCCGCGTCCAGCCCAGCCGCGATACTGCGCCGTTGGTTCACCGACAGGTACACGTCCCACAGGTGCAACGCCATGGCCGCCGCGTCCAGCAGATGCCGCACCAGCGGATAGGGCGGCAACTGCGGATCCAGCCCCCGCGACTTCCCCCACAACGACTCGTCCGGCACGTCTTCCGCACCCATGGAACCCCAACCCCTCCACTGCTTGCGTCACCGCCCCAGCACAACTGGGTGTGCTGGAGAGCCAAGCACACCCCACTGACACCGCCCCGCCCGACGTGTCGCATGCGGCTGCCAACATGATCAAGCCCTCCATGCAACCACCCCCGCTCGGAAGAGGAAGCGGCGCACGACACTGGGCCAGCACCCGCCACAGTCCCTGGCGGTCAGGACGCTCCAGCAGAGAGGTGCTTGAGCTTGGCCCGGGCGTTTTCGACGCGGTGGTTATCGGACCTGGCCCCCAGTGCCTCGCAGTCCTCCTTGGTGTGCAGGCCCTGCTCGGTGTCCTCGAACACGGCGAGGATCTGCTGGTGGTCGGAGTGCAGCGTCTCCAAAGAGCCGGGATCGCTGTCTGCGGCGAGTTCCAGCAGATCGGGCGTGTGATGTCGGGCCGTTCCATCTGCCGTTCGGTGCGGACAACTGCTCGGTGAGCTGAGTGATCGGCTCGCGCAGGCAGTCGGCCTCCTCATGTGCGTTCGCCCGGCGTGCATCGATCCTGGCCAGCAGGTCACGCATGGCGCGCACCGTTTGCCGGGGTGCGCCAGGTCGGTGCGGTGGTTCCGGCCAGCCGCGGTCATGACGTTGGCCATCGACCAGAGGATCATCGATGCCGCGCTGGCCGGCAGCGCCTCGTAGTCGCGGGCCGGGCGGCGGTGGACCTCAGGGTGTCGAAGGCATCCGAGCAGCAGCTCGCGGTGGCCGAGGCGCACGCCAAGAACGCGAAGAAGGAAGCAGCACTCGCCCAGGCCCTCGCCGACAAGGCTGCCGCGGACGCGAAGGCTGCCTCGCAGAGCGCCGCGAATGCTGCTGGCTACGCATCAGAGGCCCGTGGTTATGCCAATGAGGCGCTCGGTTACGCCGCGGATGCCGCCGTGGCGGCGTCCAAGGCCGCGCAATCGCTGGCCCGGACCATCGAGTACGACCGGCAGGCCACGGAGGACGCGGCCGCGGCCGACGCGGCCGCAGGGAGGGCCGAGGGTTACGCCAAGGACGCCCGCGCTTCCGCCGACGAGGCAGCCCTCGATGCCGAAGCGGCACGCAAGGCCGCCGACGCGGCGGAACAGGCCGCCCACGAAGCCCGTGAAGCCGCCAACCGCGCGGACGCCGACGCCACCGCCGCCGAAGAAGCAGCCAAGGAAGCCAAGAGCTACGCGGAGAGCGCCCAAAAGGCCGCAGACGAGGCCGGACGGAAGCAAGCCAACCAGCAGGTCTCCACAGGAGCCGGTACCGGTGTTGGTGGCGTGTTCTATGTCATCGATGAGAGCGCGTCCAAGCTCATCAGTGCCGACCAGGTCGGCGAGTGCCCGGCCAATGCACCCCTGGTCGGCTGCAATGCCACCTACACGCTGCACATGGACGTTGTTGCCGACTTCTACCTGTGCACGGACACCAGCGCCCTGGCCACTGCCGAGGGTTGTCCCAAGAATGCCTGGCGCTACCTTGACAGGCAAACATTCAAGAACCAGACCAGCCAGTGGAGCCATCACTTCAGTGGCACCGACATCCTCCGCCTGGGCTGGCAAAACCTCTTCGGCGACGTGCTGGGCACCGTCCTCTACGAAGTCATCCTCGGTGACTTCGTTAGATGCCTTCATGGCAGCACGTCCAGCTGCGCCTGGGCCGCGGCTATGTTCGCGCCCGTCGGCAAGCCACTTGCCGCCATCGCCGACGGCATCCGAGCCCTCGACGCGTCGGCCAAGACCGGCATCGGGTTCATGGATGCATGGAAGGGGCTACGCGCGCTCGGTGTCTCGGAGGAAGTCCTCCTGGGCACCGGGATCAAGGCTGTCGACAACCTGCTCAAGACCTGCACCAGGCGCTTCCGCGTAGCCGCATTCGCTGCTTACCAATCAGGGAACGCCTGTGAAGGAATCATTGCCTACAACAGCGATGGACTCAGTCACGCGGCCTACCGGGGCAGAATCGCGAGCGGAGTAGGCGTTTTGCGAAATGTTGCAGCCGCGAAAGTGCCAGGGTGGAACGACCCCAAGACTGGCGACATCGTGGTCGGATTCAGCAAGGGTAACGGATATCACTCGGAGAATGATATCCTGGATAAGTTGGCGGCTCGGAATTTCAAGCCGATGCAAATCACGGCATTTTACAGTGAACGCCAACCCTGCGGAGTGTGTGCGCCCATGCTCGAAGATGCCCTTAAGCCGGGTACGCCCATCAGCTACTCTGTCCTTTGGCCGGAGGGTGATAGGGTTATGAGAGATGTATCCCAGGAAATGCTTGAGGGGTACATTCGCAAGGTTGCAAGGTAGGCTCAGAACCTCAACTCGGGGGGTCTGGTGGGATGTTGGATGCGTCAGCCAGACCCCTCAAAGAAGCGTGATCGGTAATTACCCGGAGAGGGGTCAAAGGTGTCTGAGTATGACCAAATTTCTGGTGATGTTCTAGTCAAGAGGAAAGAGGTGGCCAGTCGGGTACTTCATGAGTTGGAGCTGGCTGGGATCACCTCCTTCCTGCATGAAGATGCGAAGGGGCCACCAGGGGCGGAAGTAGTAGTTGACCTTGGTGACGATGCGGCAGGAGGGGTTTATGTGACTTGGAAACCCCACCCAACCCTAACTCGTTCCGCAATTGAAAGTGCGCAAAGGGAGACTCCCGGGCGCGATCGGTCCAACATTTCGGAGCCGTGCGCATGAGTATGCAGGAAGCGATGATGCGCATCCTCGCTTCTGCAGGATTTCGCGTCGAGGCTGCAAGTGACGATATAAGTCCGATGTCGGTGCGAATTTTTGATGCTGCGAACGAGGGTTAGTGCGTGTTCGTTTGCAAGTGGCGTCGTCATCCAAGAGATATAGCTATCGGGATATACGGCCTTCGGCACCGGGGACGACCCTCTCGGAATCGCCGCTCTTGCCCATGAGGGCTCTCGGCTCGCATGGATGCGTGCGGATGATCAGTGCTGGGGCGGGAGCCGCCGGGATACCGGACACATCGAGAATGACCGCGATACGCATCGGTCCGGTGGCCCCGCCTTCTGAACGTCAGAGCCCTGTCGGCTCCGACTCTACGCCCGCCACCGCTTCAGGATTGATCTCAACTAAGCGCTGTCCCGTAATCCCACGAGGCTGAGGGTCATATCGTGTCCGGGTCGGCGCCGACGGCGCCGGCCGAGCGAAGCGAACGCCCGAGGTCTCCGGTGAGGATCCAGGGGTGGCGCCGCCACCACCACAGGTCGGGGCCGGGCAGCCTGTGGAACTGATCGAGTGCTTGGCCGTCGTCGTCGCTGGTCACGGCCTTGTACCGGTCGTCCAGAGCTTTGACCTGCGGGGTCCAGAGCTGGACGACGGGTTCGTCCAGCAGGAGCCACGCCTCGTGCAGCCAGTTTCGGCAGTAGAGGTCGTTGGTGTACTCGTAGATGTCGTCGCCGTAGCCGCGCTCGATGGCGCTCACCAAGGCAGCCCACGCGTTCACCCTTTCAGCGACCGTGAATGCCGTCCGCCAGCCGCGCTGGTGCAACAGCTCTCCCACCTCGGTTTCAGTAGCCACGGGCGTGAGGCTCTCATGCCGAATCCGTCTGGGCGACCGAGATGTGTCCCGTCAGAGGCTGGTGGCCCCACGGCGTGATCAAGATGGGACGATCTCGCCGTGGCTGGTGTGATCACGGCGTCGGAGCCGTCCTGGATAGCCCCGTTCAGCGGGCTTAGCCCGAGGCAGTTCGGGAAGCTGGTGACCGTTCTGCGGCGCCAGGGTGCGGACGCCGTCCGCAAGGGCCGGCCGTGGAGCCTTCCGCTGGAAGACCGGTCACTCCTGGTCGCGGCGTACTGGCGCACGAACCTGACCATGCGGCAACCCGCCCCGCTGTTCGGGGTCTCCAAGTCGGCGGCGGACCGCATCATTGACCACCTCGGGCCGATGCTGGCACTTCAGCCCCGCAAAAGGTTCGCCAAGGACACCGTGCTCATTGTGGACGGCACCCTGGTCCCCACCCGCGACCACACCATCGCCGAACGGTCGAAGAACTACCGGTACTCCACCAACCACCAGGTCGTCATCGACGCCGACACCCGCCTGGTCGTCGTGGTCGGCCGGCCACTCACCGGAAACCGCAACGACTGCAAGGCATGGGAGGAGTCCGGCGCCAAGGCCGCCGTCGGCAAGACTCTCACGATCGCCGACGGCGGCTACCCGGGCACCGGACTTCTCATCCCGCACCGCCGCGAGCGCGGCCAGGCCGGACTCCCGGACTGGAAAGAGAAACACAACAAGTCCCACAAGCAGGTCCGAGCCCGCGTCGAGCACGCCTTCGCCCGCATGAAGACCTGGAAGATCCTCCGCGACTGCCGCCTCAAAGGCGACGGGGTCCACCACGCCATGCTCGGCATCGCCCGGATGCACAACCTCGCCCTCGCCGGATAAGCGAGCGGGCCACACAGCGGCCAACCAACCATGCCCGAGGCCACCCGGAGATCATTTACGGGACATCGCTTAGTAGGACTCCGTTAGGTCTTCCTATCAGCGCTGATCACGAGCATGTTGGGTGTGTGGATGCACCTGAAGTGAAACGTGTCCGGGCCACGTTGGCGTTGTACGTGGCTGATGTGTTCGCGTCGGTGCCGCGCAAGGACCAGCGTGCCAAAGGCGACTGTTACCTGCGGGGACTCATGCTGGACGGCCGCCGCAAATCGATCCAGGCGATGGCCGCGCGCCTGCCGGACGGCAACGAGCAGAACTTGCAGCAGTTCGTGAACCAGTCGACGTGGGATCCGGTGCCGGTGCAGCGGCGGATCGTCGAGCGGACGCTGCCGCTCATCAACCCGACGGCCTGGGTGATCGACGACGTGTCGGTACCCAAAGACGGACAGATGTCGGTCGCCGTGGCTCCGCTGTACTGCGGAGCGTTGGGCAAACGGGCGAACTGCCAGGTCGCGGTCAGCGTCCATGCCGCGACCGACACGGCTTCCTGCCCGCTGCAGTGGCGGCTGTTCCTGCCCGAGGAGTGGGCGTCGGACACCGGCCGCCGGGCCATCACCCGCGTTCCGCCCGAGGTCACGCACCGCGAGAAGTGGCGGCTGGCTCTGGACATGCTCGACACGCTGGCCCACTGGGGCATGAGGCCCCCGGTCGTGGTGGCCGACGCCGCCTACGGCACCAACGCCCGCCTGCGGACGGCGCTGTCCGAGCGTGGGCTGGCCTACGTCCTGGCCATCCGCTCGGATGCGAGCGCCCATCCCTTCGAGGCAGAGCCTGTCGCCCCGGCGCGCAACGGGCCGGTCGGATGCTGGCCCCAGCCGCGGTACCGGCAGGCCGCACCATCGGTGGCTGCCCTGGCCGTCGGCCTCGGGCAGGAGGCGTTCGCCCCTCTCACCTGGCGAGGCGGCTCCCGAGGAGAGTTGCGTTCCCGCTTCGCCGCCGTGCGCGTCCGCCCGGCCGGCAAGGCTGTCGAGCGTCCGGTCAAGGCCGCGGCCTCGGCCGAACATGGCTGGTGGGACGGGATCCTGCCCGACTGCTGGCTGCTGATCGAGTGGCCCGCCGATGCCGAGGCGCCGGCCAATTACTGGCTGTCCAACCTGCCGGCCGACACCCCGATCGCCAACCTGGTACGTCTGGCCAAGGTCCGCTGGCGCATCGAGCACGACTATCGCGAACTCAAGCACGGCCTGGGCCTGGACCACTTCGAAGGCCGCTCCTGGCCGGGCTGGCACCACCACGTCACCCTCGTGACCGCCGCCCATGCCTTCCTCACCGAACAGCGCCTGGCCCCAAAAGTGCCCGCACCGGGCGCACCCTCTACCAGGTCCTCGACACCCTCCAGAATCTCCTGAGGTGCTGGACCGGCATCTGCACCACCTGCCATCAACCCCTACCCAACAGGACACACACGGCACCAAGACCGAGACAGACCTAACGGAGTCCTATTAGTCGAAGCTAAAGGGTCTTGAGGGATGTGTGACCCGTCAGAACACAGATTCGTCAGGTACCGCGGGCCCGGGACCGAAAGCCTGTGGGGAATACCTACTCCTCCGGCACCGGGTGGGCCCGGGACCAGAAGCTGCCCAACCACCTCAGCGGCAGCCATCGTCTACCGGGACAAGAACGGCACCACGGACCAGCTCATGGCCGTCCACCGCGGCTGGGCCGGCAAGCCGACCGCCACGGGCACCGACGACGCGCAGCCCCAAACTGCCGCCGAGCGAAACGACCTCCGCCAGGAAGCAGTTTGTCTGGGACCGTGTCCGGTCACTGGCGGCGGCGCGGGCACAACTGCATGGCGCTCAGCTGGTCCGGGTCGGCGACCGTGGGGTCGTCGGGGGCGGGCTCGTCGGCGAGCTGGACGATGGTGCGTTCGAAGGCGGTGGCATTGGCGGGAGGTCTGCAGCACTTCGAGGGCGACAGCGCGCGCGGAATGCAGGCGCTCGTAGCGGGCGGTGAGGTCGGTGGTGTCGGTGTCGGGGCCGAGCTGGGCAAGGAGCCAGCGCAGGACAGCAGCGGGCACGAGAGGCGTTCCTGAAGAGAGAAGTAGGGGCGGGGAGCAGCGGCGGCTGTTCCCCACCGTGGGATCAGCCTTGGGTGGTCTTGGCCTTGCGGCCCGGAGTGGCCGGGGCTGTCGACGGGCTGGCCCAGCACGCCGCGTTGGTGATCTGCTCAGCGATCACGGGATCGGTCCTGACGCCCCGTGTGCTCGCTGCGCTGGCGGGACCATTGCTCGGACGCCGTATCCGTCAGGTTTGCGGGCGCGTACCCGGCCGTGTCCAGGCCAGCCGCCTCTCCTCACACCAACAAGGCTCCCTCCGAGAGCCAGAGCGTCCTCACCTCAGAACCTACCTGCCCGCCGCAGCTGCCCCGCCATGGCCCGGCAAGCCGTGAACAGGGGCAGGATGCCTGCCCGGCGCGCTTCCTCCAGTGTGGGCGCTGCCGCGTCCTTGGCGGACAACAGCACGGGGGTGTCCAGGTCGTCGGGCCAGGCGATGTTCAGGGCCGGGTCCAGCGGGTGCACTCCGTGCTCCCGCTCGGGCTGGTAGCCCGTGGAACAGAGGTAGACGATGGTAGCGTCGTCTGTCAGGGCCAGGAAGGCGTGGCCGAGGCCCGGCGACAGGTAGACCGCGCGCCGCGAGGCGTCATCGAGGCGTATGGTCTCGTGCCGGCCGAAGGTGGGCGACCCGATGCGGACATCGATGACGACATCCAGGACAGCCCCGCGCAGGCACGTGACGTACTTGGCCTGACCTGGTGGTACGTCCGCGAAATGGATGCCGCGCAGGGCGCCACGGCGGGAGACGGAACAGTTGGCCTGGGCGAGTTCCAGGGGGATCCCGTGGCGGTGAGGAAGTCCGGTGCGCGGAACCACTCGTGAAACGCTCCACGGTCGTCGCGGTGGATGACGGGTTCGTGGAGCCATGCTCCGTCGATGCTCAGCGGACGCATGCCGGGCTCCTTGGACCGATCGGGGTATGGACGGGGCTGCGGAAGCCGGGGACGGTACGGAAGGCGTCGTGCAGCGCGGCACGCCAGTGCCGCAGCGGATCGAGACCGGTCGCATGCCAGCCCTCGTGGCCGAGGACACTCCAGGCAGGGCGGGGCGCCGGTCGGTTCAGGGCGGCGCTGCAGGTGGGCGTCACAAGCGCGGGGTCGGCGCCCGTCAGCTGGTACACCTCACGGGCCAGTTCATACCAGGTGGTGTGGCCGCCCGCGGTTGCGTGGAAGATTCCGGGGCGGGCCGGGCCCGTCCCGAGGGTCCGCAGGCGTTCGGCAACGTCCCGGCCCCAGGTGGGTTGACCGTGCTGGTCGTCGACGACCGTCACGGGTTCGTCTTTTCGAGCCCGCTCGGTCATGGTGTGCACGAAGTTACGGCCGCCGGAGCCGTAGAGCCATGCAGTCCTGATGATGGTGGTGCCGTCGGGATGTTCGGCGAGTGCCTCCCGCTCGCCGACCAGTTTGGTGCGGCCGTAGGCGGTGCAAGGATCCGGTTGGTCACCTTCGGCGTAGGGAGTGTGGCCGGTGCCGTCGAAGACGTAGTCGGTGGAGATGTGCAGCAGCCGGATGCGCCCGCGCCTGCAGGCTCGGGCGAGGCCACGCACCGCAGTGGCGTTGACAGCTCGGGCCACGGATTCGTGTGCTTCGGCGCTGTCGACATCGGTCCAGGCGGCACAGTTGACGACTACGGACGGGCGCAGCAGGGCGATGGCGTCGGCGGTCGCGGTTGCATCGGTGATGTCCAGCACCTCGCGGCTGAGGGCGGTCGTGGAGTGCGCGGGCAGCAGGGTGCACAACTCGGTTCCGAGCAGGCCACCCGCGCCAGTGATCAGCCAACCGCTCATGCGCGCGCCTCGCCCGTCGGCTGCCACCACGAGCGGTGGTTCCGGTACCAAGCGACCGTTTCGGCGAGCCCTTCGTCGAAGGAGCGCTCAGGCGTGTAGCCGAGCTCGTGGTGGATCTTCGACCAGTCGACGGAGTAGCGCGAGTCGTGGCCCCTGCGGTCCGGGACGTGTTCCACGCTGTCCCAGTGGGCGCCGCAGGCAGCCAGAAGCCGACCGGTGAGTTCTATGTTGGTGAGTTCTGTGCCGCCGCCGATGTTGTAGACCTCGCCCGGCCGCCCACCATCGAGGACGAGGCGAATGGCACGGCAGTGGTCTTCAACGTGCAGCCAGTCGCGGACGTGGCCCCCGCCGCCGTAGAGGGGCACGGTCTGCCCGTCGAGGATACGGCTGGTGAAGAGGGGAATTAGCTTCTCCGGGTACTGACGGGGTCCGTAGTTGTTGGAGCAGCGGGTGATCCGTACGTCCAGGCCGTGAGTACGGTGATAGGCCAGTGCCATCAGATCGGCCGCCGCCTTGGATGCCGAATAAGGGGAGCTAGGGGCGAGAGGCTGTTCCTCGGTCCACGACCCGGCAGCGATCGAGCCGTACACCTCGTCAGTGGATACCTGCACAAAAGGGCTGATACCGGCTCGCAGCGCCGCTTCCAACAGTGTCTGAGTGCCCAGGACATTGGTGGAGACGAACTCGGTGCCGTCAAGGATGGACCGGTCGACGTGCGACTCGGCGGCGAAGTGCACGACGGCGTCGTGTCGGGCCATCAACTGCCGGACGAGTGTCGCGTTACGGATGTCGCCGTGAATGAACTCAAGGCGTGGTTCCTGCCCTGGCCCGGGAAGGTTGGCGCGATTGCCGGCGTAGGTCAAAGCGTCCAGGACCGTGACGGTAGCGAGGCCAGCCGGGTCGGCCAGCAGCCCGTGGACGAAGTGGGAGCCGATGAATCCGGCACCACCGGTAACAAGCAGTCTCATCGAGGTCTTCCGGGTATTGCGCAGGGGCATGGCGTAGGCAAAAGTTCAGGCAGCGATACGGATCTGACTGTGGTCGCCGAGGACCAGACGGTGTCCGTGGGGTGCCTCGTCTGAACCCGTGATCCGCACGGACCGGCCGATGAGGGAGTCCTCGATCCGCCCTGCCCGCACGATGCTGGCACCCTGCAGGATGATCGACGATTCCACTTCGCTCCGGTCGATCGTGCAGTCTTCGTCAATCGAGGTGAAGGGGCCGACCCGGGAGTCGCGGACGACTGTACCGGCGCCGATGATCGCGGGGCCCACGATGCGGGACCGCTCGACGCGTGCGCCGCGCTCGATACGGACCCTGCCGACGATGTGGCTGGTCTCGTCGGCCTCGCCCTCGACGGCCTGCTCCAGCATCTCCAGCACCGAACGGTTGACCTCCAGCATGTCGTGGACGTTGCCGGTGTCCTTCCAGTAGCCGGTGATCGTTGTGGCGCGGACGGTCCGCCCCTCGTCGATCAGTCTTTGGATTGCTTCGGTGATCTCCAGTTCGCCGCGTGCCGAAGGATTGAGGCCGGCCACGGCGGTGTGCACGGTGCTGGTGAAGAAGTACACCCCTACGAGAGCCAGGTTGCTGCGGGGTGCGCTCGGCTTCTCCTCCAGCCGCACCACCTCGCCGTCCGGGCTGAGTTCGGCGACTCCGAAGGCGCCGGGGTTGTCCACCATCGTCAGAAGCAAACCTGCGGTCGGGCGCCGCTTGCGGAAGCTTTCGACGAAGCCGGTGATCCCGCCGACGATGAAGTTGTCGCCGAGGTACATCACGAAGTCGTCCTCCCCCAGCCAATCGCGGGCCACCGAAACGGCGTGCGCCAGCCCTAGGGGGCGTTCCTGGTGCAGGTATGTGACACGGGCGCCGAAACGCGTCCCGTCGCCGAGTGCGGCACGAATCTCGGCGGCGGTGTCGCCGACGATCACACCGATGTCGGTGATGCCCGCTTCCACGATCGACTCGATGGCGTAGAACAGCACCGGTTTGTTGGCGACCGGAACGAGTTGCTTGGCGGCGGTGTGGGTGATGGGCCGTAGTCGGCTGCCGGTGCCGCCGGCCAGGACGAGGGCCTTCACCGCGCGCCGCTTCCCGAAGGCACGGCGGCGGTTCCACCCGACGTGCGCACGATGGCTTCCACTAGTGCGAACTGCTCACGCTGGGTGCGCCGCGTCAGTTCCGTGATGCGTTCGGCGTGTTCGGCGGTGGAGCACCACAGTCGCTGTGCCACTAGGTAGCGGCCGCTGTCCGGGACGAGCACCAGGTCGGGCCACGGTGGCGGCGCCTTGGCCGCAGCCTTCGTGATGGCCGCGTCGAGGTCGCCGTCCCAGCCTCTCGGCATAGTGAACTGATCGGTCGTACGCAATCGAGCGATCCAGGCGCGCGTGTCCGCTTCCGCCGCGGCGCGGAAGGCAGCCTCGTGTCGTTCGTCCCGCAGTTCCGCCAGGACGGCGTGGGCCCGGCGCGGATCGTCGAAGGCTGCCACCGGCATCCGATGCCGCAACGGCGTGGCGAAGCGGCGGGTGCCGGGGTCGTCGAAGAGCTCGGTGGTGCGGTCCTGCGCTGTGGTGAAGATGGCGCCGGCGTCGGCCAGGCGGAGCCACAGGTCCCAGTCTTCCAGGCCGTAGCCGACCCGCCAGCCACCGACCCGCTCGGCCAGCCCGCTGCGGTGGGCCACGCGCGACGGCTCGAATATGGGACCGAACAGCTGTAGTTCGGGGTGCCAGCACAGCCCGAACGCGTCGGAGGATGAGGTCACCTCGCCTTGCCGGTTGCGGCACCGGAAACCGGTCGCGACGATCTCGCCACCCTCCTCGAAGAGGGAGAGCACCACGTCGAGGTGGTTCTCGCGCCACACGTCGTCGTGATCGATGTAGGCGATGTACTCGCCCCGCGCCTGGGCGAGGCCCTCGTTGCGAGGACCGCTGGGATGCCCGTACCGCGCGGTGCCCACGAGGCGGATACGCCCGTCCTCGCTCGCCGCGGCGCGCACCCAGTCCTCCGTGTCGTCCGTGCAGCCATCCGACATGACCAGGAGCTCCCAGTCGGTCACCGACTGGTTCCGGACCGAGGCGAGGGTGCGCACAATGGCGTCGGAACGGTTGTAGGTGGGACAGATCACCGTCACCAGGGGTGAGGAGGGCCGCGCCATGTCAGCACTCCCTGGTCGGGCGGAAGAAGGGCAGGCCCGCAGTCCCGTCCGCCTGCACTGCGCAGGTGGCGAGCAGGACGCCGGCGGCGCCGGTGGCGAGGTCGGCGGACAGCCGCAACGACTGGTCGCCGAGGAAGGTGAGGTGTCCGTCGAGCATGTGGGAGTGCCACGAGAAGGCGCTTGTGTGCCGCATCAGTGCGGCGTCGGTCTCCGGGTCGCCGTTGCGCATGTGCGCGAGGGCGAGGGCCGTACCGGCCCGGCCGTGAAAGAGGCCGACGTGCTGCGTGAAGCGCGGCTGCAGCACGCGGCGGATCGCGTCACGGGCCGCTGCAAGCTCAGGATCGGACCGGTGGCCGAGGACGTCGTGCAGAACCATGCCCAAGCCTGCGCTGCCCGCAGCGAGCAACGGTGAGCGCCAGGGCGCATCATCGCCGGAGGGCCGGCCCGGGTGACCGATGTCGGCGAGGTCACGCCGCAGCGCCTCCACGGCGTGGTGCAGTTGCTTGTCGTCCCTCGTCTTCTCGTACAGGCGCAGCAGGAGGAGGGCAGCGCCCGCGCGGCCGTGCAGCAAGCCGGGCCGGGGCCGTCCGGACGTGGCCGGGCCGTCCTGGTCGACGAGACGGTCGGCGATGCCGACGGCTTTGTCCAGCAGCGTCTGGTCACCGGTGCGGGTGGCGAAATGCAGCAGAGTGAGGCCGATGCCGGGCAATCCGCTGTGGAAGGTGGCGTCGGCCGCGTCGAGATCCGTGCCGGATATTCGGCCAAGCAGTTCGCGTGCCTGCTCTGTACGGCCGAGGCGGTCCAGGGCGTACGCGATGCCGGCCAGGCCGTCATGGAAGCCCGGCCGAGGCTCGTTGAGGTTGCTGGCGGCCCGCAGCAGCCAGCCGGTGTGCTCGGCCGGGGCCTGCGTACCGGCCTCAGCCAGTGCCCACAGCACGCCCGCCGCACCGTACGCGAAGGTCACGCCGCCCTGGGGTACGAGAAACTGCTGGATGTCACCGGGGTAGAGACGGTCCTTACGGTCTGGGGTGGCGCAGGCCACGATGCCGTCGGCGATCGAACGGCGCACAGCCGGCAGACGTGACGGAGTCCAGGGCTGCTGCGGGGGCAGGGCGGATGCAGAGGCTGAGCTCTTCCGGCGGACACCGGGGCCGAGGTCGTCCCAGACGCGGTCGGCGAAGTCTTCGGGCAGGGGAAGTGGCGGCGGGCGACATCGATGAGCTGGTCGATTTTCCGTGTCGACCAAGGGAACATGACTGTCATCGGTACGAACAGTGCCAGGCGCAGGCAGCCCAGGGCGTAGCGGTCGACGGCAGGTCCGCAGTAGTCGGTGGGGGCGCGGAAGCCGGGTGCGCCGATGGACTGCCGAGCGTCGGCCCGCGCCTCGCTGCTCGCTTCGTAATCGATGAATGCGATGCTGTCGTCATCGCGGACCAGCACGTTGCTCGGATGCAGGTCTCCGAAGACGACGCCGCGTTCATGCATCTCCTGTACGCCGGCTTCGATCTCGTCCAGGATGCGCAGGGCCCACCGCGCGTAGGGGGTGGCCTCGTCAGCCGGTAGGTCTTGGTTGAGCAGCGGGTTGCGCTTTTCCATCTCCTTGAACAGCCCGCTGCCCGCCACGTATTCGCGCGTCAGGAAGTAGTGCTCGCTGCCGATGCGGTAATCGATGAGGCGGGGGGTGCGGGGCAGGCCGGCGAGGCGCTCCAGCGCCCAGTGCTCGCGCTCCAGTCGCGCCACAGCGTCCGCGCCGGTGTCGTCCAGGCCGGCCAGCGGGCGGGCTTCTTTGAGCAGCACGGTAGAGCCGTCGCGGGTGTCGGTCGCCTCGTACACGCCGCCGCCGTTGGAGAAGTGCAGTGCCCTGGTGGCGCGGAAGGGGAAATCGCGCAGTGTGCCCGCGTTGCGGGCGGCGAGGGAATCAGTGAGGCATGCGGGCATCGGTGCCCAGGCGGGCGGTCGGAAACCCGGGCCGCGGTGGTCGGGCACGAGATTGCCGTCGGGGTCGCTGATGCAGTGCACCAGCGCGCCGGCCTCGTTGCGGACGGTCCGCTCGACGAACCCGCCGTAGCGTACGTACAGCGGGCAGCCGGCACGCCAACGCAGGTCGCTGAGGATGTACGGGCCCTTGCTGCCGTCAAGCAGGTCGCCCAGTTCCTGCAGCAGCGTCGCCAGGTGCTCGTCGTCGAGGGGGTAGACGGTGATGAACTTTCCGCTTGCGCTGCGGTCGCCGTACTTGTTGTTGCGGCGGAACATCACCCGGGTGTCGCGTAGGTACTTGAAGGTCACTTCGCGCGGGACGCAGTAGTTCCACACGGCCTCCAGGACCGCCCTGGCGTTCTCCATGGTGGCGGAGACGTGGATCTTCCAGCCCTGGAGGGGAAGGTCCACGGCCGGGGGCATCATGACGGTCCAGTCAGCGTTGGTTTCGCGCCGCCAGTGCTCCGGCACGGTGGCAAAGGCCGCGCCGAAGGCATCGGTGGCGGAGTCTTCGCTGACAGCGGGCTTGTCGTAGAACAGCCCATCGGGCTGGCAGTAGGTCAGGTACTGAAGCATGGTGATGGAGTTCCCTGGTCGAGCAGTGGCCGCAGGCGGTGGGCAGATGTGCGGCTAGGTCACCAGCGCCAGGCCGGTGCTACGTACTTGCTGTAGAGCCAGTTCCACAGCGGCAACTCCCCAGCATTCACAACGGCCGTGCCCACCCGGTCGACCGGGTCATCGGTCCCGGTGAGCCGGTAGCCCACAACCAGCTGCGGCAGGCCGTCGGTTTGTACGGGCAGGAAGGCAGACAACGGTGCGGTGGTGTTCCTCCCCTGGGCGTTGGCCACCACGGCGGTGCCCGTTTTCACTTTGGCGGCCAATCCTGAGCGGAACAGCTCCACGGTTGTGCCCTTGGTGATAACAGAACGGTCGGCGGAGGAGGGCAACACCAGGTTGGCCTCGCCCCGGGAGTCGCGGACGTAACCGCCGGAGACGGCGTAAGGCAGCCTTACCCACAACAGCAACGCAGTCACGGTGGCGAGGGTGAGCACCGTAGCGACGCACATGCGCCACGTGCGGGCGCCCGCCGCGCGTGCCTCGCCGAGCAGCCGCTTGTAGCCGCGGCCGAGGTGGTACAGGAAGTAGCCGATGCCGAACATCACGAGCGAGGCGCCGATCGGACCGAGGCGCTGCACGGTGTCGGCCCACAGACGCATGGCGCTGGTGACGATGTAGAACGGAAAGGCCAGGCAAGCCAGGCCATAGATGACCGACCAGGGCAGCTGAGGCAGTTCACGGCTGTAGCGGCCACCGAAGAGAACCTCGGCGACGAAGCGGCGACCGTCGGTCATGGCGCGATCCCGCAGATGCGGCAGGTCCAGGTGGCTCATCAATGCGATGTAGCCGTCGAGTTTGATGAAGGGCAGCAAGTTCAACAGGCCGGACACATACGTGGACACGGTGAAAACGAGCAGGCCGGCGTGGACCGAGGCATCATCCACGAACAAAGTCGCGATACCCGTACCACCCGCAATTACCGCCTGTGTAGTGATGCCGGCCAGTGCCACGCGCACACGATGCGCCTTGTCCGGCAGCCGCCATCCGTCGGAGACGTCGCAGAAGAAGGCTGGCGAGAGGTAGAAGAGCATCACGCCCATGCGGCTCGGGCGGCCACCGTAGTAGGTGAGCACCGCGCCGTGGCCCATCTCGTGCACACACGTGGTGGCAAGCATCGCGCAAGCCACGGCGAGGTAGACGGTGAGCGGGAGCGGCTGGCTGAGGGCGCTATGCAGCTCGCTGCCCTGGGCGGCCAAGGCCAGCAAGCCGCCCAGGACGGCCACCGTCGCCCCCACGGCTGCGGTCCGGTGGGCCAGAGCCCTGATCAGGGGCGTCAGCTGGCGCAGGACACGCTCCGGCTTGAGAATGGTGAACTGCAATGTCAGGGGCGGGACGAAGCGGATCCAGGTACCCCGCTCTTTCCGCTTGCGTCCCGTACCCCCGTCGTCCAGTAGCCGGGAGCCCGCCAGTTTCCGCACCGCGAGGCCCACGGCATCCGGGGTCCACGGTGGCCCCAGAACCTCGGCCAGCCCCGCATGGTCGCGCGTGCCGTCCACGGTGCGCGCGAGCCGTGCCAAGTCGGCCTGGACCCGGAAGTACTGGTGCCGGCCGCGCTGGATGACCCAGGGCGCGCCTTCCTTGTCCGGCGTGTGGACGGTCACGTCTTCGGCGATGCGTGGCCGGGCCAGCGCGCCGGGGGACGGCTCGCGGGTCGCGGTTGCGTTTCTGAAGGACATGGCTGGGCCGGCCTTACGTGATGTCGCGGGTGAGGAACAGCTTGCGGGCGCCGAACCAGGCGATGGCCAGCCAGCCGCCGATGACCAGGAAGGCAACGGGCTCCGAGAGCAGTTCTGGCTTGCCATCGCGGTAGACCGAACTCATGGCGATGGTCATCAGAAACTTGCCGACTTCGGGAATCAGCCGCACCAGGGCTGGATCGACGAGCAGCGTGAGAGCGATCAGCGCCACCACCGCACCGATCTGGTGCCGGATGATCCAGCCGAGGAAGACCCCCAGGGCCCGGCGAGCACATTGCAGGCGAAGACGCCTGCAGCGATCAGCCACGTCTCCCGGGTGATCTCCGGACTGTGACTGGAAGTGGCCAGCGTGCCCCAGGTGACGCCGAACGCCAAGGCGACGGCGAGCAGCCCTGACACGGCACCGATCGCCGTGCCCACCAGCGCCTTGGCGGCGAACAGGTGGGAGCGGGTGCCGCCGAGCAGGACCGAACGGCCGATGGTGCCGGAAGTGTACTCGCGGGTGACGAAGATCGCGCCGAAGAGCGCCGCGAAGAGAAACGTCATCATCCACGCACGCACCGAGTCATTGGTGATGGTGGTGAGGTCCATGTGCTGCTCGGTGATCTTTTTGTCGGGCTCACTGGCGTATCCGAGGGACGCGAGCAGCGACATGAAAGCCCCGGCGCCGGCGAGAACGAGCCAGGTGCGGCCAACCCATGCCTTCGTCCACTCGGCGGAAAGCAGGTCACGCATCGACCCGCCCCCTTGCCGTCGTGCCGGTCGTGGTGCCGACCAGCGAGAAGAAACGATCCTCCAGGCTCTCTGCGCCGTCAGAGGTGAGCTCGTTCAAGGAGCCCGCGTACCGCACAGTGCGCTGCACGATGACCACGTCGTCCACGGTCTGCTCAATCTCGGCCAGCAGGTGGCTCGAGACCAGAACGGTACGCCCTTCTTCCGCCAGCGAGCGCAACGTCGTGCGCAGCCAGCGGATGCCGTCCGGGTCCAGGCCATTGGCGGGCTCGTCGAGCACCAGCAGCTCGGGGTCGGGCAGCAGTGCGGTGGCCAGGGAGAGGCGCTGCTTCATGCCCGTCGAGTATCCCTTGATCGCGCGGTCGGCCCGGTCGTCCAGTCCGACCCGGCCGAGCACCTCGTCCGCGCGTGAAGCCGACAGCCCCAGAGCGCGGGCCCAGATATGCAGTTCGCGGCGGGCAGTGGTGCCCGGCAGCGGATTGATGCCATCCATGCTGACGCCGATGCGGTGTGCGGCGCGCGGCAGGTCCTGATAACGATGGCCGAAGACGGTGGCCGTGCCCGATGTGGGCCGCATCAGGCCCAGCAGCATGCGCAGCGTGGTCGTCTTCCCCGCACCATTGCGGCCGAGCAGGCCCACGACCCGCCCGGAACGAACGTCGAGGGAGACGTCCTCCACCGCCGTCACGGCACCGAACTGCTTGGTCAGGCCCCGGAGTTCTATTACGTTGTCGCCGCTCATCGGTGCTCAGCGTGAATATTCGCGACAATGCGAGCGGAGCAGCCGATGATGGCCGCGGCAATCACGCCCAGGAAAATCCACTGGGCAAGGCCGCTGAATACAGCGTTGCCGGCCACAAGCACCAACACGAGGATCATGGACGCAATGGAGAGTTTCACGTTGGTTTGCTGGAGATTCTGGTTTTCGCTCATTTCGAGTCCTTGCTTCTCGCGTTCAGTGCTTGCTGGGTTCCGCGGCAACGAACGTCGTTGCCGCGGAACCCGGTATCAAACTTCAATCGCACAGGCCCTCAGGAGGGGCCGGCACGCTGCACCGTGTGGGAACGGCTCAGGTGGCTACAGAGATGGCACTGTAGAGCGCGATGGAGCCGAGGCTGATCGTGGCTCCCTCCTTGAAACCGGACCAGAAGTCGGGGGCCTCCATGGCCTCCAGCTCCTGCAGGCCCAGTTCCAGCTCCTGCTCGAACTTGTTTTCCTGCATGTCTCACTCCTCTTCTGCTTCAATTTTCAACGGGGGGCGGTACCGGTCAGGTAGCGATGCTGACCGAGATGCCCAGGGCGGCGCTGCCCACAGCGCTCGCGGCGGCCGACCACCAGCCGGGGGCCTCCATGGCCTCCAGTTCCTGAAGGCCCAGCTCCAGCACCGGGTCAGTCGCCTCCTGGAGAGAGCTCTCCTGCATGTCACACCTCCTCTTCTGCACTTCGCGGTCCGGCTTGCACATCTCAGGTGAGGACGCTCACCGTGCTCGCGACGAAACTGCCGACCGCGCTGGCCACAACGCCGGCGCCGCTCCAGAAACCAGGAGCCTCCATGGCTTCCAGCTCTTGCAGGCCAAGCTCCAGCGAGGGATTGAAGCCTGCGGTCTCTTCAAGGGTGTTCTCCTGCATGTCACACCTCCTTTCCTAGCGTTTTGCCCTGTCCGGTCGACCGGGCCGCGATGTCACTCAGCAGGTCGCGGCCCAGTCGACTGTGGGACATCAGGTGGCGATGGAAACCGCGCTGTAGCCGACGAGCGACACGACGCCCATGCCCGCTCCGACTCCCAGAGCGGTGGACCACCAGTCCGGGGCTTCCATGGCCTCCAGCTCCTGAAGGCCCAGTTCCAGGTCGACCGAGGCCAACTGCTCCGTCGCCGTGGCGGCGTACCCGTTCTGCATAGTCTTCTCCTTTCCGTGTTTCAGTGGACTTGCATGTCATCCGCGCCCTGCAAAGGGTTTGGAAGCTCTATTTGCCGGATTCGGGCACGGCGTTGGACAGCAGGCGGCGGACATCGCCGGCTCCCAGACCGCCGAGCATCGGCAGCCCGGTGCCCCAGGCACGTACCGTCCGCTGCGCGACGGTGTCCAGCAGGGCCGTGTCCGCGGTGAGCCGACGCTCGATGCGCCAGGCGTCGACCAGGGCAGATACGCCCGCGCTCGGATCGGCCGGGAGCCGCTGGGGCCCTACCATGCGCAGGCGTTCCCACATCTGCCGCAACCGCGCTGCCGAACCGAGGCGGCTCTCGCCGTCCGCGATCGCCTGCCACAAAGGCGGAAGGAGGGCCGCGACCGCGGTCATCTTGCGCACTCTCAGACTCCACGACAGCTCGTTGGCGAGGAGCCAGCCCTTGACCGCATAGGGGTCGCGGCCGTGGTGCAGCCAAGCGTTGTGGCTGAAACCACTGACCTTGGCGATCTCCAACCGCAGCGCGTCGTCGGCCACGACGCCGGATGGATCAGCAGACCGGACGGCTGCCAGCGCATGCCCGAGCCCCACCAGGCGCTCGGCAACGGCCTCGACCAGCATGTCCTCGGTCGGCGCAGCCCGGTGGTCGCCGATGTAGGGGCTGGCAACTCGAAATAGCGCCTCCAGGACGCCTTCCGCCAGCAGTTCGCCGGGCAGGGTGGCCGTTGCCGCCGCGTCCAGCACCGCCACCTCGGGCTGCAGGGCCATGCCCAGTACCAGCCGTTTGCCGCCGGGGTGGGCGAGACATGCCGCGCCGCTGACCTCCGTGCCGGTGCCCAGCGTGGTGGGGATCGACACGAGTGGTGCCTTGCGGCCGGTGAACTCCGGCAGGAAGATCAGGCCGCTGCGCTGCGACACCGTCAGCCGGGTGCGGGCATCCCGGTCGTCACGCGCCACGGTCGCCAGTTTCACCTGGTCCAGCAGCGAGCCGCCCCCGATACCGATCACGAGCTCGCTGTCCGCAAGCTGGTCGGCCAGCGCGATGACGCTCTGTACATCGCCCGCCCCGGTTAGCGCCAAGAAGTCGACCTGCCGTCCCGGCGACTCCACCAGCCCACGCGCCGTTGTGACGATGTCCGAGTCCTTCAGCGTGGAGTCCACGAGCACGGTGATTCTGCGCTCTGCCCGTCTCCCGAGCCAGCGACCGAATGTCGCGCAACCATGCAACACGGAGGTGGCTGCACCGGTGTCGTTGCTCACTGTCTCATCCCAGTATCCGCGACATGCGCGTCCAGGCCGGCCTGGACGCACTCCAGCAGCTCAGCAAGGTCTTGCTCGGTGTAGGTCAGAGCCGGAAAGAGCTGGACACCGTTCACACCGGGGTGCACGATGGCCCCCGCCCGACGGATCGCCGCCACCAGGCCCGGCACCTCGGACTGCGGCAGCGGTGAGCCGTCAGCTTGCAAGAATCGCAGCGAGCGGAAGCAGCCGAGCCCGGTCGTAGCTGTGACCAGCGGGTGAGTAGCGAGGAGCTCGGCCAGCGCTGCGTCCAAGCGGGCGGCGAGCCGCTTGCCCATCGCGACCGCGTCCAGCCGCCGCATCTCGGAGATGGTGGCGAGGATCGTCGCGCACGTGACGGGCGTGCCCGCCTGCGTCTCCCCATGGGTGAGGACCGCACTGTCGTCCTCAAACGCGGCTGCCACCGAGCGGGCGGCGACCACGACAGCGGCCGCGCTCGTGCCGTTGGTCAGGCCCTTGGACGCGATCAGGAGGTCCGGGTGCCCGGCCCACTCCTGAGAAGCGAAGAAGGAACCCGTCCTGCCGAAGCCGGTCGCCACCTCATCGGCCACCAGCAGGAAGCCGTGCTCACGGCGCAGCCGGAGCAGCTCGGCCACGTACTCCCGCGTCAGTGGCACCGCGCCGCTGCCCAGCACCGGTTCGACGACAACCGCCGCCACCTGCGGTCCCTGGCGCCGCATCAACTCGGCAACGTCGCCGGGGTCGTTCGGCGTCACGTGGCGAATCAAACGCTGGTCCGCGCAGTAAAGTTGCTGCCCCAGGTTCTCCCCGGTCAGCCCGAAGCTGCCGTAGGTCAGACCGTGATAGCTGCCGCGCAGGCCGACGACGACCTTGCGACGCCCCTCGCCGCGCAGAGCGTGGTAGTGCCGGGCGACCTTCATCGCTAGGTCGTTGGCGGCGCCTCCGGACGTCGAGAACAACACGCGCCCGTAGTGGTCCGCGCCACAGACATCAAGCAGGGCAGCCGCGGCCCGGCGGGCGTAGACATTCTCGTAGCGGAAGACACTCAGGTACGAGGCGTCCCGCAGGGCTTGGGCGGCCGCATCGGCGATGGCGGCGTTGCCATAACCGATGTTGGTGTTCCACAGCCCGCTGGAGCCGTCCAGCAGCTCCCGGCCATCGGCGAAGCGGACCCGGACGCCTGCCGCCGCGACCGCGCACAGCTCATCGCGGCCCTGCAGTCCAGGGGCCAGGAGGGAGGGCCACAGCGGGTACGTCGTGCCTTCCTCGGCACCCATGTCATTCACGAAAGTCTCCGTCATGCCGCAGCCTCGGCTTCCAGCAGCACGCTCGGGTGCCGAGCGCCCGCCATCGGCAGCGGGTGCCGGGCCCGTACGGCGAAGCCCGCCCCGACAAGCTCGGCCTCCAATTGGTTGGCCGACAGCACGCCGATGGTGGTGGTGCAGACGTGCACCACCTTCTCACCGGCTACGTCGAACCCGTCGGGGAAGATCGTGACGGTGCGCGCAGCATCGCCGGGCGCCCAGTACTCGTACATGCGATACGTGGCCGCACCCGTGGGGACGGTCAGCTCGACCTCGATGTCGCTGGATCGTGCCGCGTCCATCTCCACGGTCGACAGCAGGAACCGGCCGCCTTCCGCGAGGTGTTCTCGTACGCAGCGGTACAGGCCAGGGCGCCCGGCCTCGTCCAAGAGAGAAACGGAGGTGGTACCGAGTACTACTGCTGCGAAGCGCTGCTCGAGCGAGAAGTCGCTCATGTCGCCCCGGACCACCGTGCAGCGCTCGCGCAGCGCAGCAGGGCCAGTGGCGAGACGCTCCGTGAGCAGACCCAGCATGGTAGGCGACAGCTCCAGCGCCGTCACCTCGCGGCCCAGGGCCAGGATGGGCATGGTCAGCCTGCCGGAGCCAGCCGCCAGGTCCAGGACGGGGCCGGGCAGCTGCCAGATGACGCCCAGAAGCTCGCGGACCTCATGGTCGCCCTGGGTTGCCAGGTGGTGGTAGACCGACGAGCCGTAGGCGTCGTACATGCCATGCAGGACGGCGCGGTCACCGAGGGCTGCGAGCAGCTCACCGGCGCGACCGGGAGGGGCCGTAGTGGTCGCGGACATAGTGCCTCTCACCGCCCCGCCCGGGAGCGCTCGCGGGGCTGGACGCGCAGGGGCACACTCATGTCGGCGAGGGCTCGCTCCATCTGAAGGAGCTTCTTTCGGTCGGCGTGCGCTGCGGCGGCCTCGACGGAACCGCAGACCAGCAGCGCTTCGACGAGCGCTGCAGCCTCCCGGCGCAGCTGCATCATCCGGTTGGTGTTCGGTACGTATACGTAGGCTGCTTCGTCGGTCCACAGCAGCAGCGGCACCTCGGTGCCCATAGCGTCGGCAGGACTGGAGATCTTGGCCAGCGCTGGTAGGAACCGGCCACCGAAGCCTGAGACCGACGCGCCGGTCGTCGCTCGGCCGGCGAGGTTTCGCAGCGCGTCGAGCGCCGCAAGGTAGCGGCCCAGCCAGGGCCGTTCCGCGAGCCCGGTGGTACGGACCTCCTCGGGTACAGCCGCGCCGAGGCTGACTGCACAGGGCCGGACAGCCTCGCCGTTGACACGGTTCCATTCGGCTTCGAGTACTGCCAGGCTCTCACCGGCCACACCCAAAGGGCGGCCGCCAGGAGAGGTCGAAACAGCGCCCGTTGCTGCGACGTACAGCCGCAGCGCGGGGCCGGTGTCGGCATGCGCGGCGCCGAGCGCCGGCAGATCGGCGAGTTGGACTACTGGGGAAGCGAGAAATTCCGGGAACGTGCCGTCCTGGCGGGCCTGGTCGGCATCTGCGACGTAGGCTTCGAAGTCCGCCGTGTCGGCGATGCGCACCAAGGTGGGGCCGATCACCGACATGTAGCCGCTGATTCCGTAGCTCTGCACCTGCAGGTAGAAGTCGGTGCCAAGAGAGAACTCGGCGCCGGTCTCGCCGGCCGAACCGCCGTAGACGGCTACGTCGGGGCTGCTGCCGTCCGCGGTGTCGGCCTGGGAGAATGCGGGCGCGAAGACCAGAGTGTGCGCACCGACGACATCCGAGGCGAGGACTTGTGCGAGGTGCTCGGAGCTTTCCAGGACGACTGTGCGGCAGCCGTTCTGCTGCTCGGCGCCGGCTATCTCATGCTGGCTGTCGTGTCCTGTGGCCCAGGCCATCAGGAACTTTTTGATCTTGGGCATTGGTTCCCCTTCATGGTGCAGCGCATCGCCTCGCACAGCCCGCGCAGAACACGGGAAGATGCGGGTGCGCCAGTCGATGTGCCTGCTCGGTATAGGTGTTGCCGTACCGAGCAGAGGTGTCAGGCCAACGCGGCCAAGAGGACCTTGAGTTCGTTCATGGCGGCCTGCGGGCCGTAGAGGTTGCAGACGCCAGTGACATTGAGGACGATCTCGTCCACGCCGACCGCCTCGTACGCCTTCAATTGCCCGGCCAGGTCATCCAGGTCGCCGGAGAGGAACGCACCACCGGAGACGAGTGCCTCAGCGTTGGCCTTCTCGTCCGATCCGGCGACATCGATACCCGACCTGCGCAGCATGTCGATATAGTGCGGGCCCTTCATGTGTGCGCCGTTGCCGGCCAGGGCGAGTTCGGCAGCCGTGCGGTCGGGCCGGGTGAGGGCCAGCGGCACCATGGCCGTCAGCCTGGGCCGGGCCCGATCGGCCCTTTGGCCCCTTCGGTCACTGCCGGGATCACGGTGTCGCGCAGGTAGGCAGCAGGTGTCATCCAGGTGATGGCCACATCGGCCACTTCCCCGGCGAGCCGGGCCATACCCGCTCGGAGCACTCCGAGGCCCACCTCGACCTTGGGCGCCGGGAAGGACGGCAAAGCCATGTGGCCGGACACGTATACCCCGTTGGTGTCGACCAAGGCACCGTCGAGTAGTCCGCGTACCGCTGTGAGGTATTCACGTGCCAGCGTCAGGGGGCTGCTGTACGGCTCTGCCAATAGGCTCTGCTGAAAGGGCCGTGCCCCCGGGCCGAACCCCGCGACCACCGGATGGCCCGTGGTCATCGCCAGAGACCGGGCCTGCAGGGCAGCCTCGTACGGGTGCCGCAACGGCATGAGCGTGACGCCCAGCCCAACGGGCACCCGGAAGCCCGCACCAGCGGCGTAGGCGAAGCCTTGGTGCGGCTCGACCATGAGCGCCTGCCCTTGCCACAGCCTTTCGGCGTGGGTCCAGTGCACCATTGCCGCGTACGGCAGGACTTGCTCCGGCCGGCGAGGCAAAAGGGCACGAGGACTGAATAGGCAGTCATCGGTTGAATCCGTTCTTGATGGTCAATGGCGTCGCTCTGATGGTTGGCCGAGCCCCGCCCAGGCCCCGATTTCGGGGTTGCCCAGGCGGTGGGCCACCTTCGACGGATGGCGCGCTGCCCCACGCGACCGTGGATTTCAACGCGTCTCTCCGCATGCCCCTCGCGGGCACACAAGGCCCCGCGGCCACGGACAGACCAAGGAGCCGCCTACCGATCGCACCCTCTAACGCACTGAATGACTTCCGAGGCGGTTCCCCGCACCGTCTAGCGAACTAGACAACGCGGTGAATATACGCGCCGGACCCCCGGCGCTGTCAAGTTCAGTAGACTTGCGTAGCGACCAATACAGCACGGGCATCCATCGAAGTAGACAAGGTTAGGATTCAACCACTACTAGCGGTGACCCGGCGACGGGACAGGAGAAGTGATCACGGCGATGGGCGACCACTTCGAGAGGCTGCTGTCACGCACCACCCAGGCCGCCGACACCCTCGGCCAGCCGGAACTCCCGATTGCAGAAATCATGCGCGCCGAAGCCGACCGCGCCCGTGCCCTCACCGCAGCAGCACGTCCCACCGACAGCGATCTTGGGCTGTCCGCCGACCGCATTCTCCATCTCCTGGGACGTACCAAATTCGCCAGCCGCCAGGAACGAGATGCAGGAACGCTGGCCACTCTCATCCTGGAACGTGCCAGTCGCAACGAGGCACGTCCCACGTCTACCGGTAGTTCGTTAAACCCGGCGGTAGAGATCAAGGGGTCTGCCGGTGGTGACCGCGTCGATCAGGGCTTGGAGTTCGGGTGGCGGGTCGGTGTCGGTCCAGGCTCGCCACCAGCGGTGCAGGGTGGTGGCGGGGGTGAGCCAGGAGCGGACGGCTCGTAATGCCCTGGGCCAGCAGGGAAGTTGGTGCAGGCGGGGCGTGGCGGGGCCCCTCTCTGGCCGGTCATCGGCGCAGGGGTCGGGCGCGGTGGCGTCCAGGGGGCCGGGTGGAGCGGACCATTGGTCCCAGCAGAAGGAGAACGCGCAGTTCACCAGGGTCTGGTGGTGGCGGATGGCGGTGTCGGAGCGGACCTGGAAGTCGGCCCAGCCGAGTTCGTCCTTGATCTGTTGGTAGCTCTGTTCGATCCAGGGCCGCAGTCCGTAGAGGCGGACGATCTCGGTGAGGTCGGCGGGTGGGTGAGTGCTGGTGGCGGCGTGCGGGGCGTCGGGGTGGGGCAGGTTGGTGGCCAGATACCAGGTGGCCTTCTCCGGCAGGGTGCCCGGGTCGGTGGTGGCGACGACCAGGCGGCACGGGCCGTGGGGCTGCCAGCCGCCGAGGGTGGCGTCGGCGGCCCACCAGGTCTCGGTGTGCCCGTCGCGGAAGTGCCGTTCGATGGGCGTCCAGTCGCCGGGGTGCTCGGCGTCCTGCCAGGCCAGGGCGTGGGCGGCGTCGATGGGGGTGTGCGGCTGGTCGGCGGGTGCCCAGGTGCCGCGGTGCGGCTTGAGAGGGACCACGTAGGGCAGGTGGGCCTCGCGCAGGGCGAGATACCAGTCGTCGCTGACGCTGTAGGCGCAGTCGGCCACCACCGCCCGGCAGGCGAAGCCCGCGTCCTTGCCCCGGGCCGCAAGAGCCGCAGCGATCTGCGGTTTGGTCCGGAAGCCGGGATCGCGCCGGCCGCGCGGGAAGTGGTGGGCGGGGGTGTAGGGCTGTGCGTGCAGCGGGTAGTACACCCGGCCGTCGGTCCACACCGTGGTCACCGTGACCACGCCGTTGTCGGTCTTGCCCAGCCGTCCCAGCCACTGCCGTCCCACGTGCGCGGTGGCCGTGCCGTCCTTGCGGTCCCCGGAGTCGTCGATGACCAGCACCCCGGCCTCGTGGGGGGCCAAGGCGGGGTCGGTCCGCAGCAGTTCCAGCCGCCGGGCGTTGACCTGCTCACTGTCCCAGCGCGACTCGGAGAGGAAGTACTGCAGCCGCTGTACGCTCGCCAGGCCCGCGCCCAGCACCGGCCCGGCCCCGGCCAGGCAGGTCAGCGTCTTGTTCCGGTCCCGCGGCGCGAGCAGCCCGGTCAGATACTCACGAAACCCACGCCGCTGGGCGAGGGTGAGGAACAGATCATCGAAACGGGCCGCGTACTCCTCCAACGGTCCCGGCGCAGGCGGACACGTCCGTCGCTCAGTCATCATGCCCCCACTCGGCGAGGCTGCCGGCTCCCCCTCCGCCCTACGACCGCCCCGACCAGGCGTCAACCCCGCTACCGCCGGGTTCAACGAACTACCGGTAATGCTGACGGCGGCTTCGTCGTTCGATGCGTCGTCGGAGGAGGCGCCCAGGATCGGGTAGATGGGCCGGCCGTCCTTGCGGTAGCCGAGCACGGTGCATGAAGCGGGCAGACTGCGGGTCATCAAAGAGTGCTACTCCCACGACGGCCCCGCGCCGAGATCGAGTCTACGGAAGCCAAGAGCACGCCCTTGCGCGCCCGGTTTAAAGGGCGCAGATAAAGCAGGCCGATACCGTCGGGGCCGAGTGCAGGGGCATCTCTTGCGAGGATTACACATAGCCCTGGGTAGCCAGTCCTTGTAAACAATGGTACGCGTCCGATTTGGAGAAGTATCCAGACGGCTGCAACCGGCAGTGAAGAACGATGGCATCCCGTGTCGTGGTATAGCCGATCACAGTAGGGATCAGGCAGCTTGCTGTTCTGTGGAAGTCTTCCCGGGAGCTTCTGCACTCACTCGCTTCGAACAGCGTACGGAAACAAATGAGCGGACGACCGTGGCGCAGCGGTTTCCCCAACTGAAAGCTTGGACTCATTGTTCACCCTGCGAACTCGTCGACTGTTCTTACGTGGTTCTCCGGCCGTGCGCGTGGAAGACTGGCAAGCCCAAGCACCGAATGCGGGATGTGAGGCGTCCATGGCCGACGCTACGGGGGACGAGCGGCACGTGTGGTTCACGGTGCTGGGAGCGGTCGGAGTCCGGCGCGGTGAGCGGCGGATTGATGCCGGTCCGCCACGAGAGCGGGCACTGCTCGCCGTTCTGTTGCTGCGGGACGGGCGTGGTACATCGGAGCCAGAGCTGGTCCGTGCCCTGTGGGGTGCGAGCCCGCCGCCGGACGCGACGGCCACCCTGCGCGAGTATGTGTGCCGGCTGCGCGCCGTCTTGGAGCCGGACGCCGACATGCTGGTGAGCGAGGCCGATGGCTATGCGTTGCGCGTCGGTGCGGGCGAGCTCGACCTGAAATGTGCCGAACGGCTCGCGGCGGAGGCTGAACAGGCACGTCGCTCGGGCGACCCGGCCCGCGCCCGCGAACTCCTGGCCCAGGCCCTGGAGCTGTGGACCGATGAGCCGCTGGCCGGGGTGCCGAACCCGTGCGGGGCGACCTGGCGCGCCCGTCTCGAAGAGCGCCGCCTGAGCCTGGTGGAAACCCGTCTCGCCCTGGACCTGGAGGCCGGGCAGCACGCGCGGGTGGTGGCGGAACTGACGGCGCTGACAGCCGAACACCCGTTGCGCGAGCGACTGCAGGAACTTTTGATGCTCGCGCTCTACCGCGGTGACCGGCAGGCCGAGGCCCTGGCCGCCTACACCGACACTCAGCGCCTGCTCGCCCAGGAACGGGCCGTTGCCCCTTCTCTGGAACTCTGCGAACTGCGGCGACGTATCCTGCGGGCGGACCCCCGCCTGCGTGCCCCCGAAGGTGGGCGCCCGGGCTCCGAGAGCGGAGGGCCGGCGCGAGGCCGACCGGCGCAGCTTCCCCGCGACATCCGGGACTTCACCGGGCGGGCCGCGCTGGTCGAAGAGCTGATCGCACACCTAGGCCCAGGCGATGGAAGCGGGCCAGCCGTGTGCTCGATCGGGGGGATCGGCGGCGTCGGAAAGACCGCCTTGGCGGTGCATGTCGCGCACGCGGTCCGGCCGTTCTTCCCGGACGGACAGCTGTACCTCGACCTTCGTGGCTGCGGGCTGCGTCCCGTCGAGCCCGAGACCGCACTGGCGGCTTTCCTGCGGGCCCTGGGGGTATCGGACTGCGCCATCCCAGCGGGAGTCAGCGCACGCGCCGCGCTCTACCGGTCGGTACTCGACGGCCGCCGCGTCCTGGTCCTGCTGGACAACGCCCGTGACGCCGCCCAGGTCCGCCCCCTGCTGCCGGGCACGGACGACTGTGTCGCCCTGGTCACGAGCCGCAACCGGCTGGCACACCTGCCGGGGACACATGTGGTGGCTCTGGATGTCATGCGGCCCCCGGAGGCCCTTGCTCTGTTCACCCGCATCGCCGGCGAAGGAGGCGAGGACGCCCGGAAGGTGGTGGCGGTATGTGGCTGTCTGCCGCTGGCCATCCGGATCGCCGCCGCCCGCCTGCTGGCACGCCGCGCCTGGACCGCCGCCGACCTGGAGGGCAAACTGGCCGACGAACACCGTCGCCTGGACGAACTCCAGGCTGGAGACCTCGGCATCAAGGCCACCTTCGAGCTGGGATACGGGCAACTCCCTCCCCAGCAGGCCCGCGCCTTTCGGCTGGTGTCCCTGCCGTGCGGACCGGACATCTCCCTGGGGGCCGCGGCAGCCGTACTCGGCCTGGGCACCGAAGACGCCGGACGGACGTTGGAGTCCCTGGTGGACACTTCGCTGCTGGAATCCCCCGCGCCGGACCGCTACCGGTATCACGACCTCGTACGCCTCTACGCCCGTGCGTGTGCCGAACGTGACGAATCCCCGGAGCGACGCGAGGCGGCACGCTCACGGTTGCTGGACCACTACCTGGCCACGGCCGCCCGTGTGTACACGATGAACCGGCCCGGGGAACCCCTGCGGGACCACCTCGCGTCCACCCGGTACCCGGGCCTGACCTTCAAGGACCGGGGAAGCGCGCTGGAGTGGCTGTACACGGAGGCCGGAAACCTGCTGTCGTGCGCCCGCGTCGCGGCCGACGGGCCCCTGCTGCGCCGAGCTGCGGATCTCCTGCTGGTGACCAGGGACCTGGCCGATTCGGGCACGGGTGCCCGGCAGTACGAGCAGACGATCGATCGCCTGCTGACGGCCGCACTGCAAGCGCAGGACGCCCACGCCGAGGGGCGGCTGCGCCTGCTCATGACCCACATCCACATCATGGCCGGCCGTCTCGCGGAGGCGGACAGGGAGGCGCGGGCCGCCATGGCGCTCCGGCGTCACTGCGCGGACCCGGTCCTGTCCTCCAACGCCCTCAACGAAAGCGGCATCATCGCGAGTTTGCAGGGCCGCCATGAAGACGCGGAGTCACTTCTGACGCAGGCGCTTGCCGCCTTTCGCAGCGACGGGAACCAGAACGGTGTGGCCAGTGTGCTGGGCAACCTCGCGCGCACCTACCAGGACACCGGCCGCATCGCCGAAGGGGTGGGTCTGGCCGAGCAGTGTCTGGCCCTCTACCGGGAAATCGGCGCGACGATGCGGCTGGCCGGTGGCCACTACGAACTGGGCGTGGCCTTGACGCAGGCCGGGCGCCCGGAAGATGCCCTGCGGCAACTCGACCAAGCCGTACCCATTTACCAGGACAGCAGGCAGTGCTTGTGGGAGGCGATGACGTACTGGCGGATGGCGGAAGCCCACCTCGCCGCGGACCGGCCGGCGCAGGCCGCGGGCCGGGCCGAAGAGGCCCTCGCCATCCTGCACGGCCCCAATGGCCGATGGGCCCGCGCCAACGCTCTCACCGTCCTCGGCCACGCCCTCGGCCGGACCGGGCACCCGGACCGGGCCCGGGTCTGCTGGCAGAAAGCCCTGGAGACCTACGAGGCGCTGTGCTCCCCGGAGGCACCCGCCGTACGGCAACTGCTGCCCACTGGCAGGCAGACACCTCCCAAAGGCTGACCGCAATGTGGACGAACCTGTCCCGATGCCAGGGCCGCATCTCACCCCGGGCCAAGATGCGCTGGCCGTGGGTACCTCGCCTCATGCGCCGTGCACGGGGTCGTCGAGGGTTTAGCAGGTGACCACGGCGTCGTGCCGGGTGGTGGCTGACGTGGAAGACGTCCGGCGCCGCCGGCGCCGTGCGCCAGTTCTCTGAGCAGCCGTTGGCGGCGTCCGCGGTCACCCAGCCGAACGACATCCGGTCCACGACCGCCCGGCGGACCGGGGCGCACAACCTCGCCCGGTGGCGGGGGAGGCGGGGGATGCGGCCGGGGCTGCCACCGCTACCGCCGAACTGCCTTCCGATTCCCTGCGGGTGCTGGGCCCCGACCACCCGACACCCTGACCACCCGGAATAACCTCGCCTACTGGCGGGGGAAGGCTGATGGTGCGAGCGGTGGTGTCCGGTAACGATCGTTTGACGATAGGGCGGGGCGGCAGCCGGAAGCCAGGCGTCGAACGCAATGCCGGGCCGGAATCCGTGGATGCCCGAGGTCGCAGGAGGGGTATGGCTTGCTTCGGGCGAATGCAGCAGAGCCCCTATTGGGGCAGGAAGCTTCGCCGTCGCAGAGCACAAGCACAAGGAGAGCAGCCATGGACTCCGGTCCGGATTCAGCAGCACTGCAGGACGGCAGCTTCGAGTCTGCCGCCATTCCCGACCAGGCGCCGAGAATGTTCTCCCCCGGCGAGCGGGTCGGGCCCTGGACGGTGACGGGCGGCAAGGTCTACCTGTGGAAAGGAAGCCCGGGGGCGTCCGCCGACAGCCGCCAGCACCTGGCGTTGAGCGGCGGGGCATTCGACCGACCGGGAAGTATTCAGCAGACCATCGCGACGACGCCGGGCGTGTGGTACTGGCTCACGTTCCACATCACCGTCCTGGCAAACGGTGATGCCGAGCGGGTCAGGACCCTGGCCGTCGAGGCCCAGGGCAGGGATGAGTACGGCCAGGCGCACCACATCGACCACGGCTACCAGAGTTACAGCGTCGACGGAACGGGCGTCACCAGCACGGAGCCGGGGTGGCGGCAGAGGCGGTTCGTCTTCAAAGCGGCAAGCAGCCAGACCTCGCTCAAGTTCACCGAGATCCCGACGGACTCCGACGGCGTCGGCGTATGTCTCGATGACGTGTGCCTCACCCGGGCGCCCGGTACTGTGAGCTGACCTGCCCGTCCGGCTCGCCCGCGGCCTGGGCAAGCCGGTAGCGGACCTTCTCGTGCGACAGGCCCGTCTGGCTGCCGATCTGCCGCAGTCCCCAACTCTCTGCCTTCGCCGCAGCGATCCCGTCGTCCAGCGCCGTGTCCATCACCTCGTCCAGCGCTTCCCGCAGCTGAACCACCAGCCGGAGCCGGATCGCGGGAGCCAACTCGGCAAGGTCGTCACAGAACCGGGCCACGTCGGCCTTCAGGAAACCGATCCTCGGGTCTTCGCTCCCCCGCACACCTTGGCGACCCCAATCACGCGGTGTCAAAACTTCTGACAGCAAGACCGGTTCCCTGATCCCTTCCTACCGGCCCCCCGTTTCATGAGGGTGTTTCAGGCGTCCAGTCGTTTGCAACAACTCATGAAAAGGATGGCCCCAGGTGGACCGCGGGGTGGTGCGGTGTTTCACGAGCGACGCACCGCGGAATGCTAGCGTCGTGTGTTACCAGGAAAATCCAAGCATTTTCCTGGTGCAGGCGATCGGGCACACGAAGACCTCGCTTGATCGATGGTGGAAGGTGGCCTCGGGAAAGATTGGACACCTGGCCCGAGGTCGTCACCAGGAAGCTACCCCCGTTCCCGCTTCCCGTCTTGCGTGAAGTCGGGCAAGACGCGGGGCGTGGGGACAGGGCCGCGGCGTGATCGGTTGGGTTCTTCGGTTTGGGCGCGGAGGGTGCGGCTACCCGTTCTGTACCTTGATCGGTAGATGTCCGGCGGCCCGGTCGGGGCATGTGCGCCGGGGCCGGCTGGCAGGCTCCGGTGGGCGGTCGCCGCCGTTCAGACCTCGTGCGGCAGCGATACGGGCAGCCCGCTTCGGCTCGGCTGCCTGCGGCTCTCCCGCTGACGCCGGGCTTCGGGCCCGGGCGGCTTCGCCCGGGCCCGAAGCGCCATCCGGTGAAGCACCTGGGGCACGACAGCGATGCGATGCGAGTTCGGCTGTTCATCCTGCGGTGCGCGGCCGGAGTCGGTGGACCAGCGTGTGCTCGTCGATGGCCGTTGCCGTTGGCGAGCGTCGCCGTCATGGTTGCCTCCACGACCACCCGCTCGCCGGCGGCGTGGAACCGGTGGAAGGTGACGGTGACGTCACGCGCGAACAGACGGGGAAGGTCGTCGGCGAAAAGTGCACGATCGCCTTCCTGCCGACCATGTGGTGGGCCGTCTTGAGCGCGACGGCAGTGGCGTTGTCCGGAGGAGAGAGCCGTTCGATGTCCTCGGTGAGGACCGCGGCGACCCGGTCAGGGTCACCGCTGGCGATCGCCTGGAAGCCGTTCTGGATGATGCTGCTTGTATGAGCCCACGGTCACCGTGAGCGCGTGCCAGTGTCTGGGACACATGTTCCGGCCAGTCTTCTCCTAGCATGGGGTGATGCGCTCCACCGTGCACGAGCGTGAAGCGGTGGCCAGGTGGCACGTCGCCAGGCCGCCGCGGCCCAGCCGGACAGCCGGCGTCAGCCTGGCCGGGTTCGGCGACCGGAGCCCGGACCCTGTCGACTTGCCGGTGATCCCGCACCCGGCCGTCACCTTGATCGTCGAATGCGGCGGCGGCCCGCTCGTCGTGAGCGACGCCACCGGCCGGCAACAGCGTGGAAGTTTCGTGGCCGGGCTCGCACCTGGTGCAGTCCGCATGCGGGGCGAGAACGTCACGTGTGTCGAGGTGCACCTGTCTCCACTGGTCGCGTACGCCGTGCTGGGGGTCTGTCCGGCGGAGCTGGACCGTAGCGTGCTCGCCCTTGAGGACCTGTGGGGCCGGGATGCGGAACGGCTGCGGGAACAACTGGACGCTGCCGCGTCGTGGGACGACCGCTTCTCCTTGACCGAGGCCCTGCTCGCCCGTCGAAGCGGGACAGGGCCATCGGTGGACCCGGAGGTGGCCCGGGCCTGGGACCGGATTTCGGTCAGCCGCGGCCGGGTCAGGGTCGCGGATCTTGCGGCCGGGGTCGGCTGGAGCCGCAGACGCCTGTGGTCCCGCTTCCGGTCACAGATCGGCCTGGCTCCCAAGCACGCTGCGATGCTGGTCCGTTTCCGCCATGCCGCCCACCGCTTGACCGCGGGCGGCAGCGCGTCCCGGGTCGCTGCGGAGTGCGGTTACGCCGACCAGTCCCACCTGCACCGGGAGATCACGGCGTTCACCGGGATGACTCCGACGGCCCTGGCCGGTGACCCCAGGCTGGCGGTGGAGGACATCGCCTGGGCGCAACACCGCGTCGACGAGACGGGCTGACTCCCGGCCCGCGCACCGTTCACTACGAACGCAGGGGGCGTCCGTCCCACGGAACGTATCCGCGTTCTCTTACCGACTACCGCCCGTGAACGTGGAACCGGCTGTACGCGGGGAAGGGGAGCTGGCCACGGTCAACGGTTTCGGCTCAGCCACCGTTGTCGGGGGTGCCGGGCGCGGCGGTGGACAGAGACGCTCACGGCCCGCGGCTTCGTAGGAAATCCGGTATGCGCACCGCATGCACTCCTCGCGGACCACGACGCCGTCGTGCAGGCGGGCGCGGTGGTGCTGCGGTGCGCATCCGTGCGTGGCCATGGTCGGGAGCATGTCTTCCCCTCCTGCCGCACTGCGGCCGGACCGGTCACAGGCCGGGGGCACGGACATTCTGCCGGTGCCGGATGACGGGGCCAAGGCCCGGGAACCGGCCGCTCCAGGCGGTCCTGCCTCTCCACAGCAGGGCGGTGCGCCGCGGCCCCTCGGCCGCGGCGCACCTGGATGTCCGGGGGCCGTGGCGGGCGGCCCCGGAGCAGCGGTCAGCGGCGGCCCCAGTGCTTGGTGTCGACGAGGTGGCGGTGGTCGTTGCGCAGGGTGGCGGTGTCGCGGCGGTTGTCCCAGACGTAGTTGCGGCGGTCCTGGTAGACGTCGCGCCAGGTGTCACGCCCGTGGCCGGTGTGCACGCGGACCTCCTGACGGCCGTTCAGGCGCAGGTTGTTGAAGCGGTAGGTCTTGTGGGTGCGCTCGCTGGTCAGCGTCCAGCCCTTGAGGTTGACCGCGCGGTGGCTGGTGTTCTTGACGGTGACCCACTCGCCGTTCAGGGACCGGTTGGAGCCGTCGTCGCGGCCGGGGCTGTCGGCCTGTACCGCGCCGATGACGATGGGGGAGCGGTGGGGGTCGGGAGGGTGTGCGCGCCGGTGGCGGCGGCGGGCAGGGCCGCGGCGGTGGCCAGGGCGGCCGAGCCGAGTGCGACGGCCGCGAGACGGGCAGAACGGGACATGGTGAACCTCCTGCGGTCAGCCCCGCTGAGGCGGGGCCGGTGGGACGAGATGCCCGGAGCTGCCGGGTGGGCCTCACTGTGGGCTAGTCCCGCAGGCGGTGGTTGAAGATGGGACGGCCCGTTACAGGACTCGGACATTTGCACAACCCATCTGTACCCGCAGTGCACGCCCCCGCGCCCAGACGTCGATCACGCGCCCCCGGGCACGCTGCACCGCGCACGCTACTGACCTGGAGATTCGCTGGGGCAGGATCTTTTGAGGGTGGCATCTCGTACGGGCGTGCCCGCGCGGCGTCGACCGCTGCGAACGCGTGTCCATGCCGAAAGAAACCCGTCAGGGGCAGGGGACGGGAAGAAGAACCGTTCAGGCAGCGGTGGCCCGGGAAGCTGTGCGTTTCCTATCAGCGGGACGATCGTTCAATCCGATGCGACGCGCTCAGCACCCTGTCCGTTTCTGTCATGGCTCCCAAGGGGAGCGGGTGAACCGGGCGTTCGCCGCTTCGGCGGCGCTCCTCGGTCCAGGGGCTGGGCGATATCCCTTCGGGATGCGGGCACCTGGCCGACGCCAGGTGCCCGGTTCGTCATCTTCGAAAGATGAAGGACCACACGTGCAACCTCTCGTGAAACACAGCGTGCTGGTCGCCGCGACGGCGACCGCAATACTGGCCGGCACGACGGCGGGCGCCCACGCCGACTCCGGCGCAGCGGGACGCACCGCGGCCTCCCCCGGCGTGCTCGCCGGCAACCTGCTCCAGGCCCCGGCCCATGTGCCGGTGATCGTGTGCGGCAACACCGTCAACGTCATCGGCCTGCTCAACCCCGCCTTCAACAACCACTGCGCCAACCCCGGCAGCCACCACCACCCGCCCGGCCACAAGCCACCGGGTCATAAGCCCCCTGGGCACAAGCCGCCGGGCAACCACCAGCCTCCCGGCGAGAAGCCGCCGGGCCACAAGCCTCCCGGCCACAAGCCGCCGGGTCACAAGCCCCCTGGGCACAAGCCGCCGGGCAACCACCAGCCTCCCGGCGAGAAGCCGCCGGGCCACAAGCCGCCGGGCCACAAGCCGCCAGGTCACAAGCCCCCTGGGCACAAGCCGCCGGGCAACCACCAGCCTCCCGGCGAAAAGCCGCCGGGCCACAAGCCTCCCGGCCACAAGCCGCCGGGCCACAAGCCCCCTGGGCACAAGCCGCCCGGCCACCAGCCTCCTGGCGAAAAGCCGCCGGGACATAAGCCTCCGAGTAGTCACCAGCCGCCTGGTCAGCAGTCTCCCGGCCATCGGCCGCCGGGACATGAGGTCCCCGGATCTCCGGGGGCGGGGCATCGGCCGCCGGCCGATGTCGCCGGAGACGTGGACTCCCGAAACCCGTCGGCCGCATCTCCGGCCGGCGGCAAGGGCCGGGTGTCCGGGGCCGTCCAGGCCGCGCAGGGCCCGGTGCTGGCACGCACCGGCAGTGATCACCTCGGTGCTGCGGCTGCCATGAGCGGTGTGCTGCTGCTCGGCGGTGTGGCGCTGGTGCGCCGCAGCCGCACCTCGCGCGTCTGACGTCCGCCTCTTCGGCGCTGCGTGACCAGTCGCATCTGGCGGCTCCCGAAGCGGGGGCCGCCAGTCGGGTACTCCGGCTCGGGCGCGGCGGTTGGCGGGCACGGGGCGAGGGGTCGGTGGACGTCTCGCCCCCAACGGTGCGCCGTGTTCCACCGGTTGTCCCTTCGTGGTCCGGGCGGTCTTCTGGACGGAGCAACGAAGGGCCACGACGTCCGGTCACGTACCGTTGCGGTTCCTTCACCCGATGGTCACGGTCGGTGGTGTCACAGCTCCGGTGGCGGTGGTTCGGCGAAGAGGGCGCTGCGTCCGGCCGGCAGTTCCACGTGGTGCCAGGCGCGGCCGTCTTCGGCCAGCGTGCGGAGCGCGGCAGTGCTGTCGGTGAAGACGGGCAGCAGCGGACCGGTACCCGTCCGTTCGATGACCTTGCGTACGGCGGGGCAGGGCCCGGCGAGCAGGAGCTGGCCGTCGGCCGCGTGCAGGCGCATGGCCTTGCGGACCAGCACGGCCAGGGCGTCGATGCTCAGCCGCTGTACCGCCGTCACATCGACGATCACGGTGGGCACCGTCGCGCGGCACCGGATGACCGAAGCCAGACAGCTGACCGTCTCGCACGATCCGTCAGGAAGAGACAGCAGGTGGTACTGGGCAGGCCCGGTGGCCGTCATGGAAGCCTCGTATCCGCAGTATGGGACGCCCCGGGCCCAGGAGCGCGCAGCCCCAACGGCACAACGCGCCGACCGTGCCACTGACATACCCGGCCGCCCCGGCGCCACTCTGCCTCGCCGGCACCAAGACCCCTACGCCTGCCTTCCGCCACCGGTAGCCGTCGGGTGAGGATGACCGGCGCCCGCAGCGCAGCCGAAGCCCTGTACCCGCCACCATCCCCAGTTCGAAAGGGGCGGCCGAAAAGTCACAAGAGAACGGCAGTTGCGGCCAGATGGCGATCGAACTGGGCCGGAAGCGCGCATTCCTTTGAACAGGAAACTTTTTGCTCCGGCGGTATCAGTGCGGTCCGTAAGGTGGCGCCTCACCGACGGCAGAACACGTGTCGCAGGCGCCCCCTCTTCCCGCAAGGAGCTGGCCCACTTGAGCACCCGCACCCCCAAGCCGCAGGGGAACTGCCGCACGGTACGGCCGACCGGTGAGCTCGACCTGTCGACAGCACCGGCGCTGCGCGACCTGCTCCGAGGAAACGATGCGGCACCCGAGGCCCGCCTCATCGCCGACCTCACCGCCGTCACCTTCATGGACACCAGCGCCCTGACCGAACTCGAAACCGCCCACTGCCGCAGCGAGGCCGCCGGCGGCTGGCTACGCCTGGTCTACCACCAGCCCGCCATCGGCCGGCTCCTGCGCCTGACCGGACTGACCCGGCGCTTTCCCCGCTACGCCACCACCCAGGACGCCTGCGCCAACCGTCCGGCCCAGGCCATAACCGTCCGGCCCGCTGCCGCACCCGCAGGACCGGTCGCCTACACCAACGGCCACCTGCTCTCCGCCTGGACCAGAGCCCCGGCAGGGCGCCCACCGCGGCCACGGGCGGCCGGTGACCGACAGGGAGAACGGCCATAGCCCGCATGACCGAGCAAAAGAGACCACTGTGAGAACAGCCTCCGCCCTGGCCGGTAGGGAGGTGCCTTCGGCCGAGGGCCGCAGGCAGCGTGACCGGTGGTCCGGCAGGAGCTGGCCGCACAGCTCCGGTACTACCGCCACGGGCCGCGACCGCGAGCGGTTGACTTGCCGGCCGTGACGATGAGTTCCGAGTATGCCTGCAGCGCCGGGGACACGGGGCCAGGGCGATGGTGCTGCCGGTGAGTCCCGGGAACACCGGGTGCCTGGCGGCGTGAGCCTCGAGGCGTGTCTGTCATGGGCACCGATGCTCATTGTCTCGCCCCGGTGCCCGTGATCAGGACTGCGCTGGCCGTGGAGGGGAGCTGAGCGCGAGCGGTGCCTCCTGCCCTCCACTCTCCTCGCCCCGCAGGGCCCACGACCGGCCTGCATGGCGCATTTCCCCTACGCCGTTTCGGCTCCGTCGCCATCCTCAGCGCGCGGGGCTGCTGGCACGGAGGCACGGTGTGTCCAGACGGGATCCGCACCTTCGCGGCGAACACGCGGTGCCGTCCTTCCCGGCGACGCACTGGGGCGTTCCTGCTCCCCTCGGGCCGGGCTGCCTGACACAAGTCGCCGTTGCCTGGCAACGTCTCTCCGCGGGCGACTGGGCCACCTACGCCAACGAAGTCAGCCGACGCACCGCAACGGAGAACAGATGAAGCTGCCGGTCGCAATCCACCAGGCCCGCTTGGGAGCCGACGAGCTCAGAGTCATCCGACCTGCCCAGCCTCTGAACCATGCAGTACTCATCGACCACGATCGGCACCTGGACGTCTATCTCGACCAGGACGCCGCCCGCCGAATCGCCGGATTGTGGATGCTCGCGGCACGCTCACCGCGTTCGCTGATTCACCTGCCGATGCGGGCAAACCGCCCGCCAGCCCGGGAAGTACCGGACAACGTCGGCTTCCAGCTGGACCTGGTGCTGTTGCACCATTCGCTGCAGTTCACCCCTCTCGCTGGAAGCAGGTGAGGAGTCGCCTCGGCGCCGGCCGTCCCCAGACCGTGACCTTGCCCGACACAGATCCTGTCGACAGCGCCGCAGTCGACTGGGCCGCACGTCACTACCGGGAGAACCGCGACCTGTTTCACCAGCACCTTCATGCCGAGACGCTGTTCATGACCGGCAGCGCGAAGGTGTTCCGAGAGACCGCTCGACACTTCCTCGATGTCGCCCGCAACGGACCGGGCTACGTTCCGGTCCACCCCAGCTATCCGTACTTCTGCACCGAGCTCCACTCGAACGACGGCATCCTCGGTGACGCCCGCGAGATCCACATCGAGTACTGCGACCAGTGGAACCCATGATCGACAGTTGCCGAGCACCTGCTGGCTATGGCTGGCGAGGCAGGCATTCGGACAGTTCCAATACCCCACGTCACCATTATCAGCGAGAAGCGCCAACGAGAAGCGGTCGAGCGTGTCACAGCGATGCAGTTCGACCGGCACGGCAAACGAGTCTGGCGGCAGGTCAAGGCCGTCCTTGACTCCGAGCACGCACGCCGCGCGATCGGCGAGACCCAGATCCCCTACGGCACCTGACCGAACCGTCGAACGTCGCCGCCGGCGGTCACGACTGCCCGGTCCGGTTTCGCTGCGTCGGCTGCAGCCACTTCCGCACCGACGTGTCCTACCTGCCCGACCTGGAAGCCTACTTGGCCGATCTCCTGCGCAACCGCGAGCGCCTGGCCGCCTTCACCGAAGCCGACGACTGGGCCAAGGGCGAGGCCATGCCCTCGGACAACGAGATCACCCGAGTACGCCGCCTGGTCAAACGAGTCCGCGAGGAACTCAACGACCTCACACACGAGGACCGGGCCCAGATCCAGCAGGCTGTCACCGTCGTCCGTAGAACCCGGGCGAGCGTCGTCTCGCTCGGCATGCCGAAGGTGAGGCAGCCCGTTCCTGACCTCCGTCTCGAGAGGACCGCATGACCCCCAGCATGATCGACGGCAAGAGAGCCGACTCCGCACGACGCCGGGATCGAGTGATTAAGGCCCTGGATGCGGCCTTGCGGACCGGAGGCGACATCCGTGTCCAGCCTCGCCCGCGCTGCCCGAGTGGATCGCAGTTTCCTCTATCGTCACCGTGACCTGCTTGAACGCGTTCACGTCGCTGCCAACACACCTGTTCAGGAGAGTCGACTGGCTGCTGTGAGCGGGGCTTCCTTGCAGGCTGATCTGGCCAACGCGCTGGAACGAAACACCCTTCTTTCCGCGCGGGTGCGGCAGCTGGAGAAGCGGCTTTCCGAGCAGTTCGGCGAGCAGGCATGGAACGCGTCCGATCTCGGAGTCGCACCGGACATCGACCAACTCCAGCGACACATCGACATGTTGGAACAGGAACTCGCCGAGAAGCGGGGCGAGCTCGAGGGGGGAACGGGAGGACTCGAGGCTGCCCGGGCCGCCAACCGCGAGCTCACACGGCTCATGAACCAACCGTCAACCCGGTGATCACCGGATCATCCAGGAGCGGGCATGACATACGTACCAAGATCGTCAGCCTCGACGATCCCCGGAAGCGACCCGCCCTCACGCAAGGGCGTGACATAGCGGGTCGCGATGACTCCGGACAACATGCGGATCAGGCTACTTCCTGGGCTTTGTCGCAGGTCAGCGGCGTGCTGGTGAGCCCGCACATCGGTTTCGATGTAATCATATCGGTGCGGGCACACCGAATCCGTTCCGGTCGCCGCCTTCACCCAAGAAAGCCTGCGAGGGGGCTTGGGGGGAATGCGGGGAGTTTCAAGCTTCAACCACAGCTCGCATCGGATCGCCGAGCAGCCCAAATATAAGCAGACTAGGCCGATCTGCCGCTATTTGGTCGACGGTATGACCAGCCTCGACGCGGGCGATGAGCACCGGCTCGCGCCGCACCTCACCCTCGTCCGCGGCGGCGGGGGTGGCACCGGGCATCTCCTTCACTCCTGGACCTCGTTCTCTGCGCCGCCGAACTCGACGGATTCACCGGAATGCCCTGGACCGTCGAGCACCTCCATCTGGTCCGCAGCCACCCGCCCAGGAGTGAAGCGCGGACCCAAAGGCTCGCGACCGGATCATGGCTGGCGTGTTCGTGCTGATGCTTGCCGTGATCGCGGCGGCGGCGCCCGGAGGCTGAGCAAGTTGCGTGCATCGTGCCGACCAGCCTCGGACATGCGTGCTGCGCGCTGCTGGCCGACGATGAGTGGGCGGCGCTGGACCCATTGCCGCCGGCAGGCGGCATCTGGTGCAGGCGGTGCGTCCGCAAGTGACGCATGCGGCGTCCGGCCGACGCGACTGGGAGAAGGCGCTACAGTATAAACTCGAACTGGATTCGAGATCGGCATTTGATGACTTGCTCTCCGCCGCGCACGGAGGGCGGGAGGCGAGGGACACCGTGGCGAAGAATGCGCCCACCGGCGGTTTGACCTACTCGGCGTTCACCGGGTGGACCGATCGGCCCACCGATTTCGCGCCGGCACTGGAAGGCGAGGTCCGGTGCGATGTCGCAGTTGTCGGCGGTGGTCTTGTCGGGATGGCGGCGGCGCTCCGGCTCGCGGAGCGCGGAGTCGATGTGGTTCTGCTCGAGGCCGGGTATTGCGGCTGGGGTGCGAGTTCACGCAACGCGGGCTACTTGTCGAATGCCTTGGCCGGAGACCCGCAACTGTTGCGCCTGCTGTACCGAAGCCGGCTGCGCGACCTCGTTCGGTATGGCGGGAGTGCGGCGAAGTTCACCGAAGGTCTGATCGGGCGCCTCGCCATTGACTGCGAGTACGACCCAACGGGCAACGTCATCGCCGCTGTCTCCACCGGACAACTGCGGCATTTGAGGAAAAACATGCAGATCCTCCGCGACGCAGGGGCGGACGTGGAATTCGTCCACGGCCGTGACTTCGGCCTGCCGGAAACGTTCCTGGGCGGCATCTTCGAGCGGGGCGGTGGCCTGCTGAACCCCGGGAAGCTCGCATTCGGACTCAGGGCCGCGCTGCTGGCGTCGAGCGCAAAGGTGTTCGAGCGAACGGCCGTGCAAGCCGTCGAGCCGGACAGTACAAGCGTCGTGCTCAGCGTGCCGGGCGGGCGCGTCCACGCCGAGCGGGTCGTGCTCGCGACCAACGCCCACTCCCGCGACCTGGAGATCGCCCCGAGCGGTATCACGCCCGTCTGGACCAGCTTGGTGGAGACCGAGCCGGTCGATCCCGACCGGCTGGCGGCAATCGGCTGGACAAGCCGTACCGGCATCATCACCCCGCACACGATTCTCGAGAACTACCGGCGCACCGCTCGCGGCACGATCATGTTCGGTACCCGTCGGCTCCAGGCGGCGCCGCCGGCGCTGGGTGCCCACGAGCCGGATCGCGCGGTGGTGGCGGATCTCGTCCAGGGCTTCCACGAGCGGTTCCCGTCGCTTGGCTACGTCGCGCCTCATCGGGCGTGGGGCGGGTGGGTGGCCATGACGTCCTTCCTCCCGGTCGCTGGAGAGGCCGCGAAGAACGTCTTCTACGCTGTCAGCTGCAATGGTCACGGGCTGTCCCAGTCACCCTACGTCGGTACGCTGCTGGCCGACCGGCTTGCCGGTGACGAAGTCCACGACGACCTGCGTGCGATCTGGCGGCCACGACCGCCATACATGCCCTCGCTCGCGCTCGGCGCGACGGCGCTGAAGGCCGGGTGGGTGCTCGACCGCATTTCGGACCGCCTGGGTCGCTGGCGCTGAGGAGCCAGGCTCGACTCGATGGCGAAGGCACGGCGGAAGGGCCTGCCGCTGTGCGGGTCGACCCTCTCAGTTGCCTTCGAGTGCCTTCGAGGGCCGACACCAGGCTCGCCACGGTGACGGTGTTGAAGGCGATTGCGACGCAGGAGTTGACCGTCACGGTACGGCGCAACTCTCGGGAGGTGACCTCGACGTCGGTCGTGCCGAACGTCGTCATGACGGAGAAGGCGCAGTAGAGGTAGTCGCTCCAGAACGCGGTTTCTCGGCCCGGGAATTCAAGCGCTCCCTCGTCCTCCACGAGAGTGTCCGCTTGGAACGCGACCGCGAAGGACACGGCCACGCAGATCCAGGCGTTGGCGCCCAGGACGAGCGCCACTGCCGCACGGGGCGCCGGTTCGAGCACGGAACCGACGTGGCCGGGCAGCCACACCATCGCTACGACCAGCGCGCCTGTCGCGATGAAGAGCGAGACTCCCGGCCCGGGTGCCGTCCCGTACACGTACCGCTGGAGCGTCGTCGTGCCCGCGTCTCGCGCCGCGCCCAGGTTCCTACGCGATCCGGGGACGCGGTCGAGAAGGCGACCGTGGTGAGCATGAGGTAGGGGAAGAGATATGCGAGCAGGATCAGCACGCACGCATCCGCCGTGGCTACCTGCGTCCAACTGCCGTCGACTCCGAGGAGAATCGCGGTCGTGGCTGCCGCGATGAGGGCGCTCACCACGGACTGGCGGCGCTCGGACAGCCAGTGGTTGTGTCGGCGCCGAGCTGGCGGCTGGCGCAAGGGCGACCTCTTCTGACGGTGGACTGCCGGCCCCATGATCTTGAAGACATGCCAGCGGCGGGCACCCCTGCGGGTGACGCCGTAGAACGTGTCGCCTTGCAGGCCGGGCCAGCCCCTCTCACAACTGCCTGCGACGGCGGAAGCTAGGAACGCACTCCCCTGCGAACCCTGTCAGGAGTACGACTCCAGATACGCGGTGATGAGGCGCCGTGCTTCGTCGATCGTTGCGCCGTCGCCATGTGGTGTGCGGCGGAAAGCCACGTCGAAGAGGCGATTGCCCACCTCGAAGCAGAGCTGTACGGCGAGCCGCGGAGTGTCGGCGGAGGCGAGGCCGCGGTTGAGGAGATGGCGCCACAGGCGCTCCGCCTGTACGTCGTCGAAGGACCGCACCAGCTCGACGAGCATCTGGTGGCGGCCCGTGAACCACAGCTCGGTGCAGCTCCGATGGGCACGGTAGTAGTCGCACAGGACGTCGATCATCACGTCGACCGCCTCGCGCAGCGTCTGAGCGTCGGGCTTCTCCAGCGTGGCCGTGATGCGCGAGTCGAGCTCGGTCATGTGCCGCCGAAGAAGCTCGGCCTCGACCTGATGCCGGTCGGGGAAGTAGTGGTACATCGACGCGGTCGGGATGCCTGCGCGCTCGCCGATCGCCTTGAGCGTGGCGGCCTCATAGCCCTGCTCGGCGAGCAAGACCTCGGCTGCGTCGAGGATCGCGCGCCGTCGCTCCCGGCCACGGCGCTGGACGCCGGACGTACGTTTCTGCCCCCGGTTTGCTGCACTGCTCTCGAACACGATTCGACATCGTATCAATCGCTTCCCCGGCCAGCCCGATATCTCCGACCTGGGGCAGTGCACCGGTGCCACTCCGCGGCGTGCGGTTCGCAGGACCAGAAGAGCCATCATCAGGGCTCCTTGCCTCGGGCGACGAGCTCGTCCTCGTTACTTCAGGCTCGCGAGAACCGCCCTCGCCGCGTTCTCACCCGACGTTGCCGCATCAGCGAGGGAAGGCATGTCGAGCTGGTAGTCGCCGGCCAGAGGGATCGGCCCGAGAGGATTTGCAAGGTCGGCAAGGTCTCCCGTCCTCCCGGCCCCCAGAACGGCACCACACGGTGGTGGCGTCGCACGATTCCCTCCCCGACCCTGCCTTCGAGCTGTGGGTGGAGCGTGAGCAGATCCTTGGTCAACCGAGCGGTGATTCCGCCGATCATTGAGCACTCCCGTACCGTGGCGGCGCTCGCGAAGCCGAGGAGCGCGCCCGCGGCCACGTCCCCGGGGTAGTGCACGCCGGTGTGGACGCGGGAGGACCCGACAGCGAGCTGTCAGGCGGCCGAGCGGCGGCCCGGCCATGGGTAGGACGGATCCGACGGGGGACGAGAACGCGCAGCGCGTGGCGGTGTACGGTGCAGACCACGGGCGGGGAATTGCTCAGCGCCTCGCCGTCCACGGCGACGGGCAGGGTGTCGGCTCCGGCGGCGATCTCGACCCGGACACCGATCACACCGAGTTTCCCGCGGTCGAGCTTGGGCCTGAGGCCCTGGGCCATCGGATCGGGGGTGGCTTAGGGGTTGTTGCTCACCAGGACCGCTTGCTGTCCGGTGAGCCGTTTCTGACCGGCCCTCGCGTGGACCCGCCCGCCTCTTGGAGCAGTTCGGGCAGCAGGCCGAGGGCGGTCTCCGCTCTCGTGTCGCGGTACTCCGGCCGCTGGACTGTATCCGCGTACGCCCCGAAGGACACGGTGTTGACGTACGGCCGCCCATGGGCCGAGCCCAGGTCGACCCGGATTTCCTCGCCGTCGGTCAGGGCGTCGAGGCAACGGGCGGGGTCCGCGCGGTCGAGGCCGAGGTCCGCGGCGAAGTGATTGCGCGTCCCGGCGGAGATCACCAGAAAGGACAGGTCATGCTCGGCGACCACCGCGGCGACCAGCGCCTGAGCGCCTAGCTGCTCGGCCCGCTCCATGAGCCCGAAGAGCACGGCCACCCCGTCCAGCGCAAGGGGCACGAGTGCGTGGACCCACGCCCCCTCACTGCTGTAGTGGACCAGCACCGCCACGGGCACACCGACCGCGAGGATTGCGCCGCACACCTGGAGCGCTCCACGGCGGGCCACCAGCCACCACAGGTTCACGGCGAGCCCGACGATGCCGCAAGCGGACGGACTTGTTGGCCAGGAAGAACTCCGAGTCCCCAGCGCTTCCCGCCGCCCACCGGCTCGGGTTCAACGGCCCGGGGAGCCCGGCTACTTGGAAATACGCCCTTCCGCCGGGGACCGGGGTGCGTGCGCGGTTTCCCGCCGTTGGCCCCGCAAGGACTTTACCTTCCGGATGGTAAAGTTCCGGCATGGTGAGTACCACGAAGGACCGGATTCTGGACGGCGCCCTTGGGCTGCTCCGGGTCGAGGGGGCGCGATCACCCTGGACGCCACTGCCAAGCAGGTGGGGCTGACCAAACCGGGGTTGATGTACCACTTTCCGACCAAGGAAGCCTTGATGCTGGGCGTCGTCGATCACGTCGCCGGGCGCTGGGAGGCGTTGTTGCGGGGCCGTCTCGGACAGTCGCCCGAAGCGGCCTCGCCGCATCAGCGGATCCGTGCCTACCTTGAGGTGGCGCTGAACGGGCGGTTCGACCGTGCGGACTACGCGATCTACACCAACGCCCTGTACCGCCAGGTCCTGACCGCGACCTGGGTCCGGCGCCTGGAGCCCTGGCTCACGCTGCCCGGCTCCCTCCCGGGACCGGTCCGCGCCCGACTCACCGCCGCGCGGTTGCTGGCTGACGCGTACTGGGCCGCTGCGGCCACCGGCGTCTTCCCCGTCCCGGACCGCGACCGCGCCGAACTGCTGACCGTTGCCGAAACGCTCCTGAAGGACGAGATGCCCCGATGAAGAAATGGCTGTTGCTCGCCGCGGCGATCCTGCTGGAAGTCACCGCCACGCTGGCCTTGCGGGCCGCCATGGACCACCCCGCCTGGTACCCCCTCGTGATCGCCGGGTACGTCGGCTCCTTCTCTTCCCTTTCCGGCGTCCTACGGGCAGGCATGGAACTGGGGGTCGCGTACGGGCTCTGGGGTGCCTGCGGCGTCGCCCTGACCGCCCTGCTCGCCGGTGTCGTCTTCGGCGACGCGCTGACCGTGACGACGGGCGTGGGGATCGTCCTGGTCATCGCCGGTGTGCTGTGCGTGGAGCTCGGGCTCCAAGCCGCCCGGGCCCGTCGGCTCCGCACGGAAGAAGCGACACGATGAACTGGGTCTTCCTCGCCTGCGGGATCCTGTCCGGGCTCTCCGGCACGCTGTCGCTGCGGATGGCCTCACACGGCGGCACCAAGAAGTGGTACATCGCCGTCTGCACCGGCTACGTGCTCGCCTTCTCCTTCCTGACGCTGGCCCTGCAGCACGGCATGCCCCTCGGGGCCGCTTACGGCATTTGGGCTGCCAGCGGCATCGCCCTGGCAGCCCTCGCTGCCCGCGTCCTGTTCCGCGAACCCCTCACCAAGGTCATGGGGTTGGGTATCGGCCTGATCGTCGCCGGCGTCCTGTGCATCGAAAACGGCGCCGTCCATTGACCAGCCCGCCCAAGGGGGCGGTGCGGCGCTGCACCGCCCCTTCCTCGGGTGAGTGCACGGCCGGGCTGCGCTCAGCCTCCGCCACCCCTACCGGAGGCTCGCCAAGGATCAAACCGCGGAAGACCTCGCCGCCATCACTCTGTCCGCGATCTTCGGGCTGTAGCCGGGCGGCACCAGCCGCCACCGCCGCCGGTCTCAGCCGACGTCTCCTGCCAGCGCGGATTGAACGAACACCCGGTATCCGCATTCCGGGTCGAACCCGTGGATCTCCTTGGTGTCCAAGGCGTCCATGAAGTCGAGGATGTCCTCGCTGAATTCCTGACCCGGTACCAGGATCGGAAAGCCGGGCGGATACGGTGTGACGAAGATCGCCGATACGACCGGCTGCCCGGTGTCTACCCGGCGCCGTGCCTCTTCGGAGGACACGAACTCGCACAGTTCTTCCCGATACGCCATGTAGTACGCCTTGCGCATGTCCCCGTCCGCCGCTTCGCCGGCGGACTCGGCGCGGAACGTGTCGTGGAACCGCGAGAAATTCGGCAGCGGCGGATGATCGTGACTGAGCGCATCGATCCGCCGGTCGCGCGCCCGTTTCTTCTCGGGCGCCAACTGCCCGGCCTCAGTCTCCAATTCCTCCGCGATGCCGATGAGCGCTCGGAGCAGGTGTGCGGCGGCAGTTCGGGGCGTGCCGATGTTCGTCATCGCCAGTACCGTATTGCGCGTGGTCTTGTTGACCTGGATGCCCCAGCGGTCCATCAGCTGAACGTGTTTGAACGTGTCGCCGTCGATGCCCGTCGCGGAGATCTCAAGGGTCATCCGGCAGGGGTCGAGGACGAACTCGTCCGTGTTCCACGCCTTTTCCATAGCCGCCGGCCCGGCATGCAACGGGCACGGTCCGCCCTCCTGGCGGTACTGGTCCGGGATCAGTTCGCTGCTGTCGAGCACCCGGAAGTACTTCGACAGCAGCGGGTGCCCGGCGATCTGGTCGCGCAGCGACATCGCCAGTTCGACCTGGCGCGACACCAGCTCGAACCCCTCCAGTTCGACCTGCCGCCGGCCGACGTCGAGGGACGCCAGCACCTGATAGTTCGGAGAAGTCGAGGTATGCGTCATATATGCCTCGTGAAATGCCTCCTCGTTCCGCCGGCTGAAGTCGTCGTCATGTACGTGGATCATCGACCCCTGACGCAACGAGGTCAGGGTCTTGTGCGTCGACTGTGTGGCGTACGCGCGGATCCTGGCCTTGTCCGGGTCCGGAAGCAGCCGCTCACGTACCAGCTCGTCGTCGGACATGCCTCGAATGCGCTGGAGATGCCGCCGGTACTCGGCCCGGTATGCAGCCGTGCCGATACGTTCGGCCAGCCGGGCCGCAGCGGCCATCGCGGTCCGCCGCCGGTATACGGGGTGGAAGCGGGCGAAGGCGAACCACGCCTCATCCCACAGGAACACCAGGTCGGGGTTGATCGCGAGGCACTCGGCCATCACCCGTTCCACGTCGTACACGACGCCGTCGAAGGTGCAATTGGTGAGCGAGATCAGTGAGACCTGGTCGAGCCTGCCTTCTCGCCGGTATGTCAGCAGCGTCCGTTTGATGTCGGCCAGCGGAATCGCGCCGTACATGGAGAACGCGTCGTTCGAATAGCTGTCGAGGTAGGCGACGTGGGAACCGGCGAGCACCTGCGCGTAGTGATGCGACTTATGGCAGTTGCGATCGACCATCACGACGTCGCCCGGCGCCACCAACGACTGCGTGACGATTTTGTTCGCGGTGGACGTCCCGTTGGTCACGAAGTAGGTCCGTCGCGCGCCGAAGGCGCGGGCGGCCAGCTCCTGCGCCTCCTTGATCGCACCATGCGGTTCCAGCAGCGAGTCCAGCCCGCCCGCCGTCGCCGACGTCTCCGCCAGGAAGATGTTCAGCCCGTAGAAGTCGCACATGTCGTGGATCCACTGCGAGCGGACCACCGAGTTCCCACGGGAGACCGGCAGCGCGTGGAACACCCCGCTCGGCTTGCGCGCGTACTCCACCAGGGCCGAATAGAACGGCGTCCGATAACGCCGGGCGACACCGCGCAGAATCGTCAGGTGCAGGTCCAGGACGTCCTCCTGCTGGAGGAACACCGAGTCGAACTCGCGCCCGATCTGCGTCGCGAGCTGCTCGATCGAGGCCTGCTCGACCAGATAGAGGTCCAGCTCGGGCCGTTCCTCGCGGACCCGGCGTGCGAGCGCACTGGTCCGGTCCGCCACAGTGAGGCAGTCGAGATCCGGCGGCCCGGCCGGAGGCAGCAGTTCCCGCAACAGCGCCAGATCGAAGTCCGACCGGGTGTGAAAGTCGGGCCGGGCCACGACCGCCTGAATCCATGGGTTGACCAGGATCGCCACCATCGCGTCGACGAAACTCGACACCGCGATCACGTCGTACACGAACGCGTCCTCACGGCGGCGCGACGCGCGCAGCCCGCTGAGGATCTGCTCCTCCTCGGCCTCCGAAAGATCGGCGACCACCAACACGTCGAACCGCGGACGGCGGTCGGCATCGGCGCCCGACTCCTGCGAATCCATCGCCGCGACCGTCGAGACCGCCACGTCGGCGATCAGCCCCCGACCGATCCGCGCCGCCGTCCGGCTCAGCTCGGCGTACGACTCCTCCGACGCCAGCGCTCGCAGCGTCTGCGCCACTTCCGGCCCCGGGTAGCTGTAGTAGTGCGTGAGCACATCGACATCCGCCAGATTCTCGTCGAGGACGCCCACTGCATCGGCGCGCCCGGCGGAGTCGGGCGTGGCCAGCGACAGCCTGCGTGCGACATCCGAAATCGACCACCAGAGATCGGTCTGCAACTGGGCCACGCTGTTGTAGGCGGACACCCGCCGCCCGGGCCCGACCCGATCGGTTGTCCGCGCTGCGGATTCGCCGGGCTCCGTGGACGTTTCCATAATCGACTCCGTAATCCGGGACATTTATGGTCAGGCTAGGGCTAAGCCCGGATGCCTGCCCTTGGACCCCGCCGGACGCGCTGCCCGCCGCGGCCGTACGAGCGCGGCCCGTCTCCCGCGGCTCTGTCTCTTCGCTGCCGGCGAGCCCCGAGGCAGAGCAGAAGTGATCCCGTCGACGCACGGCTCGCCTTACACCGAGTCGACCGGCCGCGTGTGCCGGCAGCCCACAAGTCCCGCGTTTCCCGCTCGCCTGCTCCGTCCCGAGCCGGAACGATGTCGTCCGGCACGAGGAGAACGCCGCCGCGGTTCGTAAGGCCACACCCTCCCAGCCAGCACCGTTGCGCCCACTCCGGCCCAGCGTCGACGCCGGGCCGGCCCGGCGGAAACCGGAAGTTCAGGATGGGCACGTACCTGCAGCCCGCCCGACGAGAAACCGTGAGACCCGCCCGCCGACCACCGTTCACCCGAGCCGCCACGGGCGAGCACCCTGACTGAGCCAGGCGCGCAAGTGACTCACTTCGCCCTGCCGGGGGCACTTCGGAAATCACTCCCGGCCAGCGGATACGCGGGATGGGAGTTTTTGCGTGCGTGCCATGAGGTCCCGGGCCCTGTCGCGGCGGGATCGGCGATGTTCCGGTCAGGCGCGGTGCCTCCCTCTGGGGGCTCGCGTCGTGCGGTTGAGTGCGAGGTCGATGAGGCGGCGCACGGTTACGGGCGGCACGGGGGCGGTGTTGGTGGGGCGGTCGCGCGGGAGGAGGATTCGCAGAGTGGCCGCGCGCAGGGAGCAGGTCACCGGTGGGGGCAGGCGCAGGGATTCGCCGTCCACGGCTACGGGGATTTCGGGCGCGTCGGAGGTGACCTCGACGTGGTGGGCGGTGGTGACAGTCAGGCCCGTGGACTGGGAGCCGCGTACGGCCAGGTCGGCGGCGTGGGCGGCGTCTTCTACGCGAATTCCGAGTACGCCGAGTTCGCCGGTGTCGAGGCGGGGGCGGCGGTCGCCGTCGGTGAGGCCATCGGGGGAGGCGTACGGGTTGTTGCTGATCAGCAATGCCTGCTGGGGGGCGAGGGGGTGCCGTCGATGCGGGCCTCGATCCACCGGGTCTCCTCGCCGGTCAGCAGGCCCGGCATGAGGTCCAGCGCCGTGCCGGCCTTGGCGTCGCGGTACTCGGGTCGTTGGACGATATCGGCGTACACGCCGAATGACACGGTGTTGACGAAGGCCCGGCCGCTGACATCGCCGAGGTCGACCCGGATTTCCTCGCCGCCGGTGAGCGCGTCGAGGCAGCGGGACGGGTCGGAACGGTCCAGGCCGAGGTCCATGGCGAAGTGGTTGCGGGTGCCGGCGCAGACGACGAGGAAGGGCAGGTCGTGTTCGGCGGACACCGCCGCGACCAGCGCCTGTGTGCCGTCGCCGCCCGCGACGCCGAGCAGGTCGGCGCCCTCGGCCACGGCCTGGCGGGCCAGCTCGGCGGCATCGCTGTGAACGGCAGGGTCGAGCAGGATGACCTGGGCGCCGAGTTCCTCGGCGCGTTCCACGAGCGTGAAGCGGCCGACCTTTCCGCCGCCGGATTTCGGGTTCATGATGAGCACCGGCCGCTGCGGCCGGTGTGCGGGAGCCGCACGCCTCGATGACCGCGGCAGCGAGCGGCGCAACGCCGCCCGGCCGCAGGCCAGGGCCGCGCCCCAGCACACGCCCAGTACCAGCGCCGTCCGCCACAGACCGTCCTGGATGTAGAGCAGCACCACTCCGACGGGCGCGGCGACGGCGACGAGCGCCCCGGCCAGCCGCGCCGTGCCGCGGTGAGCCAGGAACCACCAGACGCCCACGGCACAGACGATCACCCCGAGGAGCTCGGCGCCGACGACCAGCAGCCCGCCTTCCGTGATCGCGAGCAGCAGCACCAGGGTGCCGATCGCCGCCAGTAGCGCGCAGCGAGCGAGCAGCCGTGCCATCGCGCTGCCCGCGGGCTCCCTCACCGCGTCCCGGCTGTGTCCTTCTTCCACGTCATGCTCGCCCTCTCGGCCCGGCTCGTGGCACCAGCCTGCACGTTCTCGTGGCGGAGGGCGTCCTGGCCGGGCCGTATGGGGGAGCGCGGAGCCTACGTCGCACGAAACCGCCCCTCCTTCACCTCGACGACCCGGCCCTCGCTCGTCAACCGGTCCAGGTGCTGCGCCGCCGTCCTGCGCTCTACGGGCCTTACCTGCGGACCTTCGATGTGGGAGCGGTAGACCAGCCGGTGCTCGACGATTTCCTCGACGCTGCGCGGCTCGCGGAGGAACGCGAGGAGTTCCGCTTCCCGCTTCTCCACCACGCCGGCGTACGCGTCGATCCGGCGCCGGAACTCCGCGGTGCCCTCGATCACGCCCTTCTGATGAAACGTTCCGTACCAGCGCGCGTCGATCTCGCGGCACCGGCGCATCGACGCCTCGAAGTCGGCGAGGCTGCTGCCGACGTCCCCGTAGTACGGGCCGAACGACGTGAGGTCGACGTCCGCGATGAACAGGAACCCGTCCGGTTCGATCAGGAAGCCGCTGTGGCCCGCGGTATGGCCGGGGAGGTGCACGACAGTCACGGTGCGCCCACCGAGATCGAACACGGCGCCGTCGTCGAACCCCGTCGCATCCGGACGCCCCCGCACGTGGAAGTGGTCCAGCAGCGCCTGGTCGGCCTCGGCCGCCGCGTCCCGCGGCAGCCCGTACCCGGCGACCATCGCCTCGCGGGAGCGCAGCGCGTCGAGGTCGGCGGTGTGGATATGGACCGGTACGTCGTAGCCGCCGAGGCCGGCGATGTGGTCCTCGTGCGCGTGGCTGACGAGGACCGCGTCGGCCGCCGGCGGCGTTGCTGCTGCGAGCGACAGCGAGGGGTCGACGACCAGTGTGGCCTCCGAGCCCCGTACGAGCAGTGAGTTTCCGTACGGGTAGGCGCCGCGTGCCGCGCCGAGGAGCACGCTGACCGCGCCGTATTCGGCTGCCGCGTATCCCGAGGCGGACGTGAGCGGATCCACCACGTCCCTCGATCCGCTCCCCGCACCCGCACCCGCGTCGCGTGCGGAACGGGCACGGGGGCGGCGGGGTGCGGAGGCCGGATCAAGCATCACGGCTGCTGGCCATGGCGACGACTCGGATCTCGACCAGCAGTTCAGGGTGGGCCAGTTGGGTGATGCCGACGGCGGTCCAGGCCGGATACCGGTCGGGCAGGTACTCGTCCTTGACCTTGGTGAACTCCCCCATGTCGCCTCGGAGATCGGTGTGGTAAGTCGTCAGCTCGACGATGTCGGCCAGGCCGGCTCCCGCGGTTTCCAGAACGTTCTTCACGCCCTCGAAAGCGAGCCGGGTCTGAGTTTCCATGCCGACGGCGGGCCGCAGGGTGTCCCGGTCGATCCCCACTTGGCCCGATACCCAGATCAGGTCGCCGACGCGGGCCGCCTGCGAGAAGTGCAGCTGATCGTAAAGCGCCTGCGTGTCCGGCGGGTTGATGAGTTGACGTTTCATGTCACAGAACCCTTCGCCGTTGCTGTTACGGGAGTTGACGGTGCGGTCACAGGAGTTGGCGGAATACGGGCGAGCGGAAGGGAGCCCCCGGGTCCAGCTTCGCCATCTCCTCCACGAAGAGGATGCCGTTGCGGGCGTAGCGCTCGTTCACGGTCGGCAGGGGACGGAAGGTCGCGTCGTCGCCGAAGAAGCGCAGGACCAGCGTGTGCCGGTCCGGGCAACCGGCGTCGACGCCGGCCCCGCCGTGCAGCGAGCGGGGGTGCAGCACGAGGACGTCGCCGGGGTCGACCGCCCACGAGAGCACGTCATAGGGCACGTCATGGGTGTCGCGTCCGGCCGCGAGTTCGGCGTCGATATCCGGCAGGCGCGGCAGGACGCCGCCGCCGTGCAGCGGCTCGGTCGGGTCGTCGAGGTCGAAGGTGGTCCCGTCGTACTGGACGCCGCGGTGGGAGCCGCGGACGACCTCCAGCGAATTGTGCTTCGGTACGTGCTGGAAACTGATCCATGCGTTGCCCCAGTGCTCGCCCGCCCAGGGCAGATACGCGGTGTCCTGGTGCCAGCAGCTTCGGGCGCCCCGCCCGCCGGACTTGAGGAAGATCTCCTCGGCGAAGTACCAGACGTGCTCTGAGCCCCACAGCCCGGCGAACAGTTCGCCGAACGGCAGCGACGACACCATCGCGTCCAGTCGTTCCTTGGCGAGCGGGTTGGCGTTGTCCACGTGCGAGCGCCGCTCGGTCCCGTCGAACATCGTTGTCGCGTGCGGGCCGGGGTTCGCCACGGCCCAGTCGAACGCCTCGCGGCACCGCGCCAACTGCCCTTCGTCCAGGCAGTCCTCGATGAGGGCGGTGCCGTCTTCCCTGAACGCTTCCCGAACTGACTCATCCATCGGTGACTCTCCTTCAGGCTTTCAGGCGGGGAGACGCAAGAACGGTAGAAGACGACCGTCTTTTACACAACGATTGTTACGAAAAAGGTGTGCCAGAATCACGGACAACGGAAGGTGGCCCGACAAGTGAGCGGCGACAACGGGACCGAGCAGGCCGTACGACGCGGACGCCCCACCGGCGACCACGCCGCGAAACGCGCCGCGCTCCTGGAGGCAGCGGCATCGGTCATCGCGCGGGAGGGATACGCCAACGCCTCACTGCGCAAGGTGGCTCAGCGCGCGGGCTGCACGACCGGAGCGGTGACCTACTACTTCGCAAACAAGGAAGAACTCGTCACCGCGCTGGCCGAGAGCCGCTTCGACACGTACGACGCGATGCTCGCCGCCGCCCGGGAACGCGCCGACCTCAGAGGACTCCTGGAACGGTGGCTCGAACTGGTCACCAGCGACCCCGACTTCTGGCCCGTCATGTCCCAGCTGCTCGCCCACGCCCGGTATGAACCATCCTTCGCCGCCCTCATCCAGCGGCGCTACGCCCGCTACCGCCAGGCACACGCCGCGGCCCTCGCCGCCGGCCAGGCCCGCGGCGCCGTCCGCGACGACATCCCCGCCGACCTGCTCGCCGACCAGCTCAGCGCCATGGGCGACGGCTGGATGATGATGCACCCCTTCGAACCCGAACGGTTCACCGCCGACCGCATCCGGGCCCTCATCGAGGCCGCCATCACCCTGGTCGCCCCCGGCCCGGGCCCGGGGCCCGGGCACGCGCGGAACGACTGACACGGGAGCCCGCGAACGGAGGTGACGGGCCCTCCCGGGCGCAGAGGGTGCCGAGACACAACCTCAGGAACTGGGCACCTTCCTACAGTAAGACGTCATCTCATTTGGGCGGTTCGGTAGGCTCTTGGCGTGGCGGGGATCGTTGAGCGGCTGGTGCCGGATGAGTTGTGGGAGTTGTTCCAGCGTGTGGTGCCGGAGGCGCCGTCGCGTCCGCAGGGCGGTGGGCGGCGCCGGCGCGGTGACCGGGAGGTGCTGGCGGCGATCGTGTTCGTGGCCACGTCGGGGTGTACGTGGCAGCAGTTGCCTTCCGCCTCGTTCGGACCGTCCGGGGCCACAGCTCACCGGCGTCTTGCGGAGTGGACGAAGGCGCGGGTATGGGCCAAGCTTCATCGCCTGGTCCTCGATGAGCTGGGCTCCCGCGGTGAGCTGGACTGGTCCCGGTGTGCGATCGACTCGGTGAACATGCGGGCCCTGAAAACAATGCCGCGTAGTTAAGCCCCTGTCGGCTTCGTCAATAGTGTCGGCGCCGGTGGTTGGGGCTGGTCCTGGTGGATCCACGACGCTGTGAGCATGTAGGTGCCGTGATCGGGTTTATGGAGGAGTCCTTCTCGGGCCCAGCGACTCAACTGAGCGCAAAGGCTGTGGAAGTTGGGGTACTGAAGGGCGTGGGCGATCTCGCGCACGCGCCATGTTCGGTATGGGTCGGTGCGCAGGAGTTGGAGCGTACGGTCTTTGGTGCCGGTCCTGGCCAGCGCGGCGCTGCGGGACCGCGAAGCTGTGTCCGTGCCTCCGGATGCGGTGTGCGTGTCGTGGGGGCGGTGGATGTTGATCGCCAGATGCGTGATGGTCTGGCTGTTCAACGGTCGGCATTCGGTTGGGCTGAGCGGGTAGCGCGACAGCGGGCACTTCACCCTGCGGGCGCTCATGCGTGGGCGACGGCTGGGGAGCAAGGCGGTCAGGACGGCGTTCGTGAGGACGCCGGCCGTGTCGGCAGGTTCGGTGGGCAGGATGCCGGCAGCGGTGATCACCTGATCGCGGGCGGCTTGGAGGGCAACAGTGAAGCTGGCCCGGTCCGGGTCTGTGCCCGGGGCGGATTCCGTGGCGTCCACCATGGCCCTGCGCAATAGCTGATAGAGCGTGAGGAGTGCCCACACCTCCTGTTCGAGTCCGGATGGGTCACAAGAGCGCAGTACTCGGCCGGTGAGCAGGGTGTGGCGTAGGGCGTAGAAGGCCGATTCGACTTCCCAGCGTTCGTGGTAGAGGCGCGCCAGGGCCTCGGCTGGGTCGGTGCGGTGGTCGAGCAGGGTGGTGGCCAGCCAGTAGTGGTCGCCGATGTGCTGTCCGTCGCTGGTCGTGACGGTGATGTGGGCTTCGATGATGCGGAGCTTGAGTTCGTTGAATCGGGTGAGGAAGGATCCGTCGGGCAGAGTGGCCAGCACGGCCGGGCGGCGGCGGGGGTTGAGACGGACCAGGAGTTGGGCGCCGGTGCCGGAGACGGAGGCGAGGAACGTGTCGGCATCGAAGCCGCGGTCGGCCAGCAACAGCATCTTGGGCGTCAGCAGTGGCATCAGCCGGGTGGCGTAAGCCATCTCGCCGGTTGCAGCCGGGCCGAAGACCGCGCCGAGCAGACCACGGGTCCCCGTTTCGCACAGGGCCATCAGGCGCAGCGCCGGGTAACCTGCCGTACCTCGGTGACGGCGGACCTTGTCCAGAAGGCCACGGATCTGCGGCTGGTCGGCGGCCTTGAGGGAGCTGCAGCCGTCGAAGGCGACGGTCCGCCACCGTCGGTAGCACACGCCGGGTGTCGTGGGCTGGGCCAGAGGGCCGGCCAGCACCTCGAACAGCTCTTTCATCGGCGCCGGACCGAGACGTCGGCGCAGATCCCGAAGGCTCTTTTCCGACGGGCGTGGCAGAGGGATTCCGTGCAGACCGGCGGTGAGCTTGTCCCACACCCGGGCGTATCCAAGGGTCGGGAACAAGCCCAGGGCTAGGAGGAAGTACACGCCGACCCGCGAGGGAGCTGCCGCAGCCGTTGCTGGACTCTACGCGTCCGCGCCAGCACGTCATCGACCAGCTCGAAGGGGATGTACGGAGTCAACTCGCCGAGATGACCGGGCGCGTAGACGCCTGCGGCGACTGTGACGGTACGGGTGAGCACCAAGGTGGCAGACTGACTGGACACGGGGCCTCTCGTAAGCGGAAGATCTTGGTCGGTCTCCCGGCTCTACCAGAGGCCCCGTTTGTTCATCGCCGCCCATCCCCAGCCATGGCGACAGAAGTTGACGAACCCGACCGGGGCTTAACTACGCGGCATTGGCCCTGAAAAGGGGGACCTGACGGGCCCGAATCCTGTAGACCGGGGCAAGTTCGGCTCGAAGATCCATTTGATCACCGATCGGACCGGTCTGCCCCTGTCCGTCGGCATCTCCGGGGCCAACCTGCACGACAGTCAGGCCCTGGTTTCCCTGGTCAAAGGCATACCGCCGATCCGCTCCCGCCGCGGACCCCGGCGACGCAAGCCGGGCAAGCTCCACGGTGACAAGGGCTACGACTACGACCACCTGCGTCGATGGTTACGCCGACGCGGAATCACCCACCGCATCGCCCGCAAAGGCATCGAGACCTCCAAGCGGCTCGGCCGTCACCGCTGGACCATCGAACGCACCATGTCCTGGCTCGCCGGCTGCCGCCGACTCCACCGACGCTACGAACGCAAAGCCGCACACTTCCTCGCCTTCACCAGCATCGCCTGCACCCTCATCTGCTACCGCAGACTCGCCAAATGAGATGACGTCTAATACTGCAACGGTGCTTGCCGTGACTGGTGGCCAGGATCAGGGGCTGTGCCCGCGTTGCTTGTAGTGACTGTTGCGGGCTTGGTGCTGGCGCCGTCGACGCCAGTGTGACCAGTACAGGATGTGCTCGGCCGGTGCCGGCCGGCGGTGGGTGAGTCGGTAGATCAGACGCCGGATTTCGGCAAGACTGAGGTGGATGAGCTGGGAGGATCCGTTTCTGCTTTCTCCGCATCCAGCTCACGGGCCCGCAGGACAGTCAGGCAGGCGTGGGCGGCCATGGCCAACGTCATGTGGCGGTGCCAGCCCGGGTAGCGGCGGACCTGGTAGTCGTCCAGCCCGCACTCCTGCTTCGCGCTCTGAAAACATTCCTCCACCGCCCATCGGCTCCCGGCGACGCGGATCAGCTCGTCGAGAGTGGTGCCGGCGGGGCAGTAGGCGATGTAGTAGGAGATTTCCTCGGGCCGGCTGACGCTGCGACGGGCGATCACCCAGTGCTGACGGTCCTCGCGGTGCCAGGGCCGCACCTCAACGCGGGCCCAGTCGAAGATCCGCCGTCCGTGGGCCCCCTCGCCGCAGGAGCGGCGTTTCCACTTCTGCCGCGGCAGGCCGGGGAACAGGTCGTGGACGGGGTGGTCGATGGCCCAGCGGGTGACGACGGTGTCGTGCCGGGTGGTGGCCATGACGTGAAAGACATCGGCCTGCTCGAGCTCGAAGCGCCAGCCCTTGCTGAAGCCGTAAGCGGCATCGGCCGTCACCCACCGAAACGGGAGCCGGTCGGCGATGGCCCGGCGGATCATCTCCTTGGCCATGGCCACCTTCGTCTCGAAGGCGACACTGTCGCCGATGCCCGCCCGCCGGCATCGCTCACGGTCATCCGTCCACGACGCGGGCAGATACAACCGCCGGTCGATCAACGTGCGTCCGCGGCCCGTCGCGTAGGCGAGGAAGACCCCGATCTGGGAGTTCTCGGTGCGTCCCGCGGTGCCGGAGTACTGCCGCTGGACCCCGGCCGAGCGGACGCCCTTCTTCAGGAAACCGGTGTCATCGACGATGAGCACGGCGTCCCGGTCGCCGAGGTGTTCCACGACGTAGTCACGTACGTCGCCCAGGACCTCGTCAGCATCCCACTCGATGCGGTTCAGCAGCCGGTGGATGCGATCGGGGCCGCCATAACCAGCCTCCTCCGCCAGCGTCCAGCCGTTCTTCCGCTCCAGCGGCGAGATCAGCCCGCGCATATAGGCCAGCGCCGACTGGCGCGGCTCCTCCCGGCTGAAGCGGTGCACGAACCGCCCATGCACCGCTTCAAGCTCACCCGCCCACAACCTGACATCAGCAAGGCCCCCACCCATAACCAGACCAACGACCCAACTGGCCACCAGTCACGGCAAGCACCGTTGCAGTACTAAGGCTCGCGATTTCGGGCGCATCACACTACGTCTCCAGGGCGGGGTGCCGCCGCGGAACAGACATACTTGCCCGGGGCAGGTGAGCTGGCCGGGTAGCTGTCGCTTCCGCAACGTCGCGCGAGCACCCGGTTTCCCGAGCGGGTGGCGAGCCAGCGGGTCCACGCTGCCCACCAGGACTCAGATCGGGGTGTGGCGGTGGCCAGCCAGTGCGCGGGGTCGGGTGGCAGTCGGGGTCCGTTGTGCCAGTAAGCTGCTTTGGGGCGGGGCGGGTTGACCACTGAGCCTACGTGGCCGGAGGGCACGAGGTGGAAGGCGGTTGTGCCGCCCAGTGCGCGGGCTCCTTGGTACACGGTCTGCCACGGCACGATGTGATCGCGGAGGCTGGCGACGGCGAAGACGTCCGCGGTCATGGTCGGCAGGTGGAGCTGTCTGCCGGCGAGGTGGAGTCGGCCGCGGGCGAGAAGGTTGCCTCCCATCAGGCGCATACTGTCGTCGAAAAGGGGCCGGGGGACGGCGATGCCATCCTGGCTCCAGGCCACAATGTCGAACGGTTCGGGGCGCTTGCCCTGCAGCCAGCCGCGGGCGAGGGGTTCCCACAGGGTGTCGCCGGCGCGCAGCAGGTCGAAGAAGTCACTGATGCGGTGGCTGTGGATGAGAGGGCCGCGGCCCATCAGCCATTTCGACATCAGGAGAAGTTGGGTGGCGCCCATCGGTTTGTCGGTGGCCGGGTCCGCGTAGTCCAGTCCGGCCATCAGCAGTGTCAGGGTAGCCGCGCGGCCTTCGTGGCCCGCGGCGAGCCAGGCGGCGAGTGCGCCGGCGAAGATTCCGCCCGCGCACAGGCCCACCAGGTGCGTCCGGTCTGTGGCGCAGATGTTCTCGACCACTTCCAGGGCCCGTAGGGGGACGTCGCGGAAGTAGTCCTCCAGTCCTGCCGTCGCCTGGCCGGGGCCGGGGTCACGGAGGCTGACGGTGAAGACGGTGAAGCCCTGGCGTACGGCCCACTCGACCAGGCTGCGGCCGGGAGCGAGGTCGTAAATGTAGTACTTGTTGACGAAGGCGGGCAGGAGCAGCAGTGGCACCTCGTGGACTTCTCGGGTCTGCGGCTCGTACTGCAGCAGTTCCATGAGGTGGTTGCGGTGGACGACGCGTCCGGGGGTGGCTGCCAGGTCCCGGCCCAGGGCGAAGGTTCCCGGGGACATCTTCGCCGGGTGCCCGCGGTTGTGGGCCAGGTCGTCGAGCAGGTTGCACGCTCCACGTGCGAGGCTCGCTCCGCGGCTGGTGAGCGCGGCGCGCAGGGTTGCCGGGTTGGTGAGCAGGAAGTTGCCGGGCGACAGCGCGTCGGTGACGCTCGTGGCGAGGAACTCGGCGGGTCTGCGCCAACTGTGCGGTACCGCCGGCATCGTTGCCGCTTGGAGCACGGTCCGGCGCCAGGCCAGGTATGCCTGCAGGAGGGCGCGGTGGTACGGGTTGGAGTTCCAGGCCGGTGCGTTGTGGCGGCGGTCGTCCGGCTCCGGGCGCACCGGCCAGGGGAGGGGGAGCCCTGCCTTGGCGGCCAGTTCGGTCAGTGCGGTGGACAGCTGCCTGGCCGGGGCCGTGACGGGGGTGGGGTGCGCGGTCACGTCGTGCGGTCCTCGGCTTGCGATCCGGCCCCGTTGTCCGTTGTGACCGGGGCGGCCCCCTGCGCCTGGTCTTCTTGGAGGAAGGGAGCTGCGACGGCCAGCAGAGCGTCCGGGGCTTCGATGGGGAGCAGGTGGCCTGCGAGAGGAATCAGGACGAGCCGCCCTTGGGGCAGGCGGTCGACGGCTCTGCGGGCCTGGAAGGCGGGCAGGATGGTGTCCTGCTTGCCCCATACGACCAGTGTCGGCATGGTCAGTTCGGGGAGCCGGTCCAGTACGAGGCATTCCTGGCCGCGCAGACTGGTGGCCTGGCGCACGGTGGCGAGGGCGGCGGTCAGGATCCCTGTGGAGGAGGCGGTCTGCCGCATCTTGGCGGCCCAGGGCTGGGGTATCCGCCAGGGGCGTGGTGATCCCGCTAGAGCCAGCCCCAGGACCAGGATCTCGGGGCCGCCGGGCAGCTTGGCGAGGAAGGGGAAGGCCGCGCCCAGGGGGTCGCCCCCATCAGAACGAAGGCCGGGTGGATGGCGCGGCCCATGCCTGATGCGCTGACCAGCACCATGCGGGGCACCCGGGCAGGTTCGGCGAGCGCCATTTCGGCGGCGACGCCACCGCCTTCCGAGTGACCCATGAGCGCGGGCCGCTCCAGCCCGATGGTGTCCGAGACGTCCCACATGAAGTTGGCGATGCCTGCGGGGCTGCTGTCCGGGATGGGACCGCTCGAACCGTATCCGGGCAGGTCCACCGCGACGACGCGGTGGCGGCCGGCCAGGGCCGCCAGGACGCTGTTCCAGTCGCCGGACGTCCCGCCGAGCCCGTGCAGAAGCAGCAGGGGAGGGCCGTCGCCGAGCTCCGCGTACGCCACCGGGGTGTCTCTGACGTAGATCGTCTGCTTCGGGGGTTCGATGGATATGCCCGACTCGTTCATGGGGCCTCCAGACCCGGCCAAGGGCAGCCGAAGAGGGCGCACCGCCGCCACGGGTGCGGGATGCGCGGGAATAGTGAAAAGGGTGCTGATGTGCAGTGGCAGCAGAAGGGGGATGTGGGATTTCTGCGGTGTGCAGCCGAGCAGTGGGCGGAGGAATCGCCTCCTCCAGCTTAGTCATCGTCCGCCGGGCGACAAGGGCGCGTGAGGACCGGTCGGGAAAGCAAATCCTGGAGGCAAATGAACGTGTCACATGCTCAGCTCAGATAGGGGAGGCAGATGTGCGTGTCCGGTTCTCGTCACGGCGATTCGGCGTCGTTGCGTGGTCGGGGCCCGCCCGTGCACAGTAAGGCGGAGGCAGGTTTCTTCCTGCAGCGCGACGTGGCCCACAGCCAGCGAAAACGTCCGGAGTTCTCCTCATTGTTTCCTCCGGCGTACATGCGAACGTCGGGCCCACCTGTGGCTCTCTCCCATAACAGTGTTTCACGCTCAGGAGGACCACCATGCACAGCACCATGCAGAGTGTCCCGCTCAGTGCTGCGCGCATTCTGCGACACAGCGCCGCCACCCACGGCAGCTCGGTTGTCGCGACATGGCGCGGTGACCGTTTCGAGCGCACCACCTACGGACAGATCGGCGAGCGGGCAGCCCGGCTGGCCCGCGCGCTGCGCGACGAACTGGGCGTGCGTACCGGTACCCGCCAGGAGGCGGATCAGAGCGTCGTCGGCACGCTCATGTGGAACAACAGCCGTCACCTGGAATTGTTTCTGGGAGTACCGGCGATGGGCGCGGTCCTGCACACGCTCAACGTGCGCATCACGACACAGCAACTCGCGTACATCATCAATCATGCGGCCGACGAAGTAATCGTGGCGGACGGCGGCCTCGTCGGCCTGCTCGGCGCGGCAATTCCGCATCTCTCCGGGAAACTCCGGCATATCATCGTCGCCGGCCCGGGCGATCGGGAAGCACTGTCGGGGTTCACCGGATTCGTGCACGAATACGAGGAGCTGATCGCCCAGCATCCGGCCGACTACCCGTGGGCCGACGAGCTGGACGAACACACCGCAGCGGCCATGTGCTACACCTCGGGCACCACTGGGGACCCCAAGGGCGTGGTCTACAGCCACCGTTCTCTGTACCTGCAGTCTCTGCACCTGGTCAGCCCGGACGGCTGGAACATGAGCGCCCGGGACACCGTTCTCCCGGTCGTGCCGATGTTCCACGTCAACGGCTGGGGACTTCCGCACTCGGCAGCCCACGTGGGCGCGGCCCTGCTCCTGCCCGACCGCCACCTGCAGCCGCAACCGCTGGCGCGCATGATCGAGCAAGGGCGTCCGACCTTCGCCGCCGGCGTTCCCACCGTCTGGACCGCCTTGTACCAGGAACTCGGCCGAGGGGGTACGACACCACGAGCCTCAAACGCGTCGCGACCGGTGGCTCGGCGTGCCCACCCACCCTGATGCGGGCCTACCGCGCGGAGTACGGTATCGACTTCGTGCACTCCTGGGGCATGACCGAGACCCTCGGCCTGGCCTCCGCCGCGGTGGCACCCGGCGGCCTCGACGACGAGGAGGAGGAGTGGTCCTACCGCAGCACACAAGGCAGGTTCCCGGCCTACGTCCAGTACCGATTATCCGGGCCCGACGGTGAACCTGTGCCCCACGACGGGGTCTCGACCGGCGAGCTGGAACTGCGCGGCCCCTCGATCACCGGGGCCTACCACGGGGGAGTCGGCGCGAACGCGGTGCGCCCGGAAAGCAGTTTCAGCCCGGACGGGTGGCTGCGGACCGGCGACATCGCACGGATATCCCCCGACGGCTTCCTTACGCTGACCGACCGTGCCAAAGACGTGATCAAGTCCGGCGGTGAATTCATCTCCAGCGTGGACTTGGAAAATCACCTCGTCGAGCACCCGGCCGTGTTCGAAGCCGCGGTGATCGCCATTCCCGACCTGCGCTGGGGAGAGCGTCCGCTGGCCGCTGTCGCCTTCTGCGACGGCGCACAGGCCGAGCTGCTGGAGCTGAGCGGCTTCCTGGCGAGCCGGATCAGCGCCTGGCAACTTCCCGAGCAGTGGGCGGTCATCCCGGCCGTCCCGAAAACACCCGTGGGGAAAATCGACAAAAAGCTTCTCCGGCAGCAGTACGCGGACAGCGCACTGCCGGTTGTCAAGGTGGAGCGCCCCTCCCGTGCGTAACGCGACCGGGAAGCCGACGAATCGCCGCCGTACTCATGGTTGCCCGGCGCCTTCGAGCTACGGAACGTGTATTCGCCGGGAGAGCCCGGTGCTCCCCTTCGCCCGGGTGCCAAAGTCCGGTGGACTCCCGTCCACAGCGCGTCTCGGAGCCAGGGCCCGGAGGTTTCCTTTCAACCTGGGCAAGCCCCCCCGAGCTTTCATGCACGGGCCGGGCCCCGGACGCAGAGCCCGTGCCCGCCGGCCGACATGGGCTGTGCGGATTCGCCCCCTGCTGGGCAGCCCCGGAAGACAGCCGTCGCAGCGACGGCGACCACCACCCCTGAGGGTCAGGCGCGGGCGCCAAGGCAACACACAGACACGCCTGCTCCGGCCATCCGAAGCCCAGCTCGCTCCGAGGCTTGCCGGAAGAGCCTCGTGCGCGCACAGGCTCCCCACGTCCCCGTAGGAGATCACCCAATGGCGGCACAGCAACAGACCACGCGCTCGCGCAACCGCACCTCCAAGGCGGCCCTGCGCGAGGTGCTCTTCGTGGGCAACAACTGGGACGGAACGGTCGATGTCCTCGACTCCTCCACCGGCCTTGAGCGGATCGGGCGCGTCAACGTCATCCCCGACAAGGAACAGCGACTACGGGAAATCCGCGCCCACCCCGTGAAACACGCCTACTTCCGAGGCGTACGACAGATCTACGGTGAAGGCCACGACCAGTTCGCCGACGACGTCTTCTCCACGCCCGAAGGTTCCGCCATCGCCGTCTCCCGCCCCAGCTTCGCCGACGTGGTCTGTGTCGACCTGACCACCGGCGACATCCGGTGGCGCTTTCCGGTGGCCGGCCACCGGGCCGATCATATGGCGCTCTCACCTGACGGCACACGCCTTGCGGTATCGGCCTTCACCGCCAGAACCGTCCATGTCCTCGACATCACCACCGGCCAGGAATTCGGTTCTTTCCCCGCGGGCGACAAGCCCCACGAAAACATCTTCACCCAAGACGGCCGCCACATCTGGAACATGTCCATCGGCCATGTCGGCACCGATCTGGACGTCCGGTGGTTCGACCGGGCCAAGGGCGACAGGCACATCACCATCGCGGACGCGGCGACGCTGGAAGTGGTGCGCACCATCAACATGCGGCACCGTCTCGACATCTACGGCCGACGCGACATCTCCCACTCCGTACGGCCCGCGGTTTTCACCCCCGACGAGACCCTCCTGTATTTCCAGGTCTCCTTCTTCAACGGCTTCATCGAGTACGACGTGAAACGCGACGCCATCACCCGAGTCAAGACACTGCCGGGAAACGTGGCGACCAGCGTTAACAGAATGGCGTGGGCCAACGACTCCCGCCACCACGGAATCGCCATGAATCCCGACGGCGACAAACTTTGCGTCACAGGCGTGATGGACAACTACGCGACCGTCGTCGACCGGGAGACCCTGCAAGAAGGCCCGCTGGTCCCCGCCTCCAAGCCCTACTGGGCCACTGTCACCGGTGACGGCACCGCCGCCGTCATCTCCGAGAGCGCGGCCGACCGAGTCACCGCGATCGACTTCACCACAGGGCAACGGGGCGCCTCCGCGGACGTGGGACAACATCCCCAGCGCATACGCCTCGGCCACACCACCGCAGACTGGCCCCGCCCCAGGGAGGCTAGAGGCTCACCTCGGTCGGCTGCGAGGCAACTCTGACCAGAACCCCATGCACCGGGCCCACGAACCGCAACCGCTCCAGCCGGCGACGCGACGTCGTGGCGGCCGCTCTCGACGGCCGTCGGCCTGTCGGGAGCGGCGCAGCTATGGACACGACGATGGTCCTCGGGCGAACTCACTGCTCGGAGTCCAGATGTGCGAAAGAAGCACGCCGGTACCGAAGAGCGGCGCCACGTGCCTGTTGCCGGCTTCGCCGACCGACGGCATACGGCCTGCCAGGTGTTCAGCCACTGTCCACGAGCAGGCTGACGTGCTACTGGATGAGTGCGCGTCCACGTGCGCCCGAACGCCGCGGCGCCACCGCCATGATCTGAGCGCCGGCGCGACTCGCCGACGCTCCGGTCCACGTGGGCACCAACCCACCCCCCGCCACGGCCGCAGGCTCCTCACCGGCAGACACCGCCCCACCGGTATCGCTCAGCTGACGGCCGTCCACGCCGCACACGCGGTTCGCCGTCTCGTGCACGGCGCCACGGGCGGTATCCCAGAAGGAAGGCACTCATGACATCCAGCCCGCCCGGCACGAGGTCCACGGTCATGGACCACCTTCTCGACCGCCTGAACGCCGTCGGTGTACGGCACCTGTTCGGCCTGCCCGGAGACTACAACCTCGCGTTGCTCGACCGGGTCCTCGCCCACCCGGGCGTCCGGTGGGTCGGGACGGCGAGCGAACTCGGCGCCGCCTACGCCGCCGACGCCTACGGGCGCACCCGCGGCTTCGGCGCGCTCCTGACCACGTTCGGGGTCGGCGAACTGAGCGCCGTCAACGGCGTGGCCGGGGCCTATGCCGAACGCGTACCGCTACTGCACATCGTCGTCGGCCCCACCCAGGACACCGAGTGGGCCGGAAGCCTGGTGCACCACACCATGGCGGACGGGGACTTCGACCGGTTCGCCCGCGCGCACCGGCACGTGGTGTGCGCCGACGCCGTACTGCGGACCGACAACGCCGTCGCCGAGATCGACCGGGTGCTGACCACCTGTTTACGGGAGAGCCGCCCCGGATACCTGAGGGTCCCGCGTGATGTCGCGCTGGCACCCGCACCGCCGAGCCGACCGTCGGCCATTCCGGAGCCCCGGCGCGCCGACAAAGACAGCCTGGCAGCTTTCCGCGCGGCTGCCCGGGAGCGGCTCGCCGCCGCGGACACCGTCGCCGTTCTGGCCGACTTCCTCGTGGACCGCTTCCGGGCCCGCGGCGAACTGGCCGACCTGTTGACGGCCAGTTCCTTCCCGCACGCGGTCCTGCCGTCAGGCAAGACGGTCGTCGACGAGAGCGCCCCCGATTTTCTCGGCTGCTACGGCGGCGCCATGAGCCCGGCTCCGGTCCGCGCCGCCATCGACGACGCCGACCTGCTGATCCGCGCAGGCGTGCTGCTCACCGACCTCACCACTGGCAAGTTCACCCACGGTTTCGACCCCGGCAGAGGCATCGATCTGGGGATCACGACGGCGAAGGTGGACGGCACGGCCTTCCCGGACGTACCGCTGGCTACGGCACTGGCCGTACTCACGGGCCTGGTCAGGAAACATCCCCCGGCTCAGCCACCGCAGGCGTGGACCGAACAGCGCAAACCGTCCGTGCCGGAGCAGTCGGCGACCGGCCAGTCGGCCACGGCTGGGAAGACCGCTGCCACGCTGGGCAGGGCTCTGCGGCCGACGCTGCGCCCGCTGACCCAGCGTCGTCTGTGGCAGGCGGTCGGCGCCGCCGTACGGCCCGGCCATACAGTGATCGCCGAAGACGGCACGTCGCTCTTCGGCATCGTCGACCACCGCTTCCCGCGCGGGGCCCGGTTCATCGGCCAGCTCATCTGGGCTTCCATCGGCTATGGCCTGCCCGCCCTCCTCGGGGCCCAGCTCGCAGACCCGTCGCGGCGCGGCCTGCTGCTCGTCGGCGACGGCGGGGCCCAGCTCACGGTCCAGGAACTGGGCACCATCGGCCGCCACCGCCTCACGCCGGTCATCATCCTGGTCAACAACGACGGGTACACCATCGAGCGAGCCACGCACGGCCCCCGAGCCGCCTACAACGACATCGCGCGCTGGCGGTGGAGCAGGATGCCCACAGCCCTCGGTGTTCCCCGGCCGCTCGTGCTCAGCGCCCGTACCCCGGCGGCACTGGACCACGCGCTGTCCCGAGCCATGGCAACCACCGACCGCCTTGTGCTGATCCAGGCGTACACCGGAAAGGAAGACGTCCCCCGGACCTTCGAGCGCCTGGAGGCCAACCGGCCCGACAAGGCGAAGTGGATTCCCTGACCGGCCTGTGGACTGGACGAACCCGCTCCGGTGCCCGCACCTTGGTGGTACCACGCAGATGCTGAGAGCGGACTACGGCGTGCCCAGGTCGCACATCCTGCGAGAACTGGACAGCAGGCTGTCAGTGGAACCTCGGCTCGGGAAGCGACGGAGCATGGATTACCACAATTCCCCAGGACGAGACCAGCGAATGCCGTGACCCGCCACGATGAGTCGCTGAGGGCTGTTGACCCCGTGCGAGTAGAGGCTCCTTACGGGGCTTACGCGGATTTCGCTCATGCCGGTGTATGCCGTCACGGTGATCGTTCAGTCGGTTCGCGGGTGAGAGTGCCGTTTTACTTTGACGGTCCGCAGGTTGCCCTGGGCGTACTGCTGTCGCAGGAGTCGTTTGTCGTTCTTACCCATGGAAGTCTTCGGAATGGCGGGTACCACCGCCCAGTATTCCGGTAGCTTCCAGGAATCGGTCCGCTGTGCCAGGAAGGTGCTCAGTTCCTGCGGGTCGGCTTCGGTTCCCTCGTGGAAAGCCAAGGCCGCCAACGGGCGTTCGCCCCAGTGATCGTCGGGGACGGCGATGACCGCGGCCTCGAAGACCGCAGGGTGTTCCAGCAGGAGGGTTTCGAGGTCGACGCTGGATATGAACTCCCCGCCGGACTTGATGACGTCTTTAGTGCGGTCGGTGAGGGACAGGTAGCCGTCGGGTGTGATCGTCCCGAGGTCTCCGGTCCTGAGCCAGCCGTCCGCACGGAAGCTGGAATCCGGCTGGACCGGCGCTTGCCCCGGCCCGCCGTGGTAGGCGCCGGTGACCGAGGGGCCGCGCAGTTCGAGCTCTCCGGTTGTCGCCCCATCATGGGCCACTGGTTCGCCGTCCGGGCCGGCCAGCCGGTATTGCAGGTAGGCGGGGAAGCGACCCTGACTGTGGCGGTATGGCAATTCCTGCTCAGCTGTCAGGCCGCTCGGCGGCACCGCCGCGGACGCCAGGCCCAGAGTTTCCGTCATACCCCAGATGTGCAGAAGATCGATGCCGTGTTCGTCACGGTAGGCTTTCATCAAGGCCGGTGGGCAGGCCGAGCCGCCGGTCGTCACGCGCTGCAGACTGGATCTGTCGTAGCTGCCCTCGCGTAGTTCTTGCAACAGAGCCGTCCATATCGTGGGAATTCCCGCGGCGAAGGTGGGCCGGCCTTGCTCAATCATGCGGGCCAATGGGCCGGGCTGCAGGTTCCGTCCCGGGAGCAGTAGTGTCGCGCCGGTATGGGCCGCGGCGTAGGGCAGTCCCCAGCCGTTGACATGAAACATGGGAACCGCCGGCAAGATTGTGTCGCGGGCGCTGATGTTCCAGCCATCGGGGCTGATGAGGTGGAGCGACTGCAAGTACAGAGAACGGTGGCTGTAGACCACTCCTTTGGGCTCGCCGGTGGTGCCGGAGGTGTAGCACATGGCGGCGGCGGTGTGCTCGTCCAACTCCTCGGCCCAGGGGTAGTCCGCCGAGTGCCGTGCGAGCAGGTCTTCGTAGTCGTGCACCGTGCCGGTGAACTTGGACAACGGCTCCAGGTCGCCGGGGCCGGCCACGATGATGTGCCGCAGTGCACTGGTGAGGTGGGGGAGCGCGGAGCCGAGGAGTCCGGTCAGCTCGCCGTCTACGACGATCACCTCGTCGGGTGCGTGGTTGATGGTGTAGGCGAGCTGCGTCTCGCCGACGCGCACGTTGAGGGTGTGCAGGACCGCCCCCATCGACGGGAGCGCCAAGAACACCTCCAAGTGTCGGCTGTTGTTCCACATCAGGGAGCCGACGATGCTCTGGTCCGCTTCCGGCCGTATCCCGGTGCGCACATCGAGTTCGTCACGTAATGCACGAGCAAGCCGGGCTGCCCGTGCGCCGATAGCGGCATTGGTCGTACGAACGAAACGATCTTTCTGCCAGGTTTTGACCGCCGACGAGCCATGGGCGGCGCAACTGTGCTTCAGCATGCGTGCGACATTGAGCGGACCATCCTGCATGGTGCTCTGCATGACGAGTCTCCCGAAGAAATTGATCGCCGAGAAAGGCATCAGACGGCACGGCGGGCGACGGTACGGAAGAGCCGCAGTGGGCGGAGTGATGGGGCGTGCTGCCTCCTTGCCGCTCCCGAATTTCCTGCGCGACCCGCCAGGGTAGGTCTGCATCGCTGAGTACCCTTGCGGCCACAGGGCTAAGCGCATTCCTGTTCGCCGCGAAGCAGTGGGTGCTCTGTCGACGTCGTAGATTTGGTTTCGAGCGCTTCGTGAGACAGACGGGTTCCTGAGTATGGGGGAACGAATCAAAGAACGGAGCGTACGAGGGCGGGCCCCAAGGGTCAGGCGGCGCCCAGCACACGTCGCTTGTCGCCTGCTCGCCACCGGGAGGAGTGTTATGCGCGGGAGGTGGTGATCTCCGCGCAGAGGCGATCGACGTGTTCGCGGGTCACGTGCGGCATGGTGATCAGGTGAGCGCGACCGTCAACGGTGAGAAGGTCCCAGCGCTGGGACACTTCGGGCGCGGGGGGATCGAACAGGACCGTGTTGGTGCCGGGCAGGTGGGCGGGACGGGAGCCGCAGTCCTGCAGGCGCCGGGTGGCGTAGACGGCGGTCCGGACGCACTCGTGTATCCGCTCGCGTAGCCCCTGGAGGCCGAGTCTGCGCAGTTCGCGCCAGAGCAGCAGAGGTGAGAGCGCGTCGCGTGAGCCGCTGATGGTGCCGTCGTCGGTGCCGGTGGCGGCTCCGGGAACGCGAACGGCTTCGACATGGGCGGGGCGGGTCAGGACGATGCCACACGGTATCGGTGAACCGATCATCTCGTGCCCGTTGACGGCGATGCTGTCGGCGCCGTCGGTGAAACCCCATGGGCGGGGTTGCGGGCCGAGGGCGGCGATGAGGCCGCCGAAGGTGGCATCGCTGTGGATGTGGTGGCTCGGGACGCCGGACGTGGCCAGTGCGCGGCGGATGCCGGGGAGGTCGTCGACGGCGCCCTGCCCGGTGGTGCCGATGGTAGCGATGACCAGGGCGGATCGCGGGGCGTTGCGGCGCAGTACCAGCTGCAGGGCCTCGGTGTCGAGAGTCGCGTCCGCTCTGGCCGCGACGGGTTCGTGGTCCATCCGCAGGATGCGCGCGATCTTCGGGATGCTGTGGTGGGCGTGCTCCGAGGCATACAAGATCGCGTCCGGGTGGCGTTCACGGCCGAGCCAGGCGCCGAACAGATGGCTCTCGGTGCTGCCGTGGGTGAGGTAGCCGAAGCTGTCCTCGGGCTGCGCCCCGGCCAGTCGGGCGAAAAAGTCGACGACCGCGCGTTCGAAATGCCTGCTGTCCAGGCCGTAGCCGCTGCTGATGTACGGGGCGCCGGCGTTGTTGCCGTGCACCGCGAGGTAGGCGGACAGGGGCCGGTAGTCGAAGTCGAGGTTGACCGGAAGGCCAACCATGTGGGCTCGTGAACGGCGCATCGCGGCAGCGAGGTCCAGCAGGACGGCAAGGTCCTCCGACACCCCTGCAGCACTGCGAGGGGCGTCCTGGATGCCCAGGTCGGGTAAGGGGGAGAGGGAGGGGAAGGGGGCGTCATCAACACTCCTGGAAGATTGCCGGACGAGGAGCACCGAGCTCGGGATACCGGCCACAGTCGGCCGAATCCGGATTCGTTGGCCTGGTCCCGTGCCGTGGTCAGCGAAGGCGGCCAGCGCCTGACAGTCGATCAGGACGGGCTACGGCCGGGGGTGCGCCGTCCGGTGCCATCGGGCTGTTCGCGGGGCTCCGGTGCGCTCGGCCATGGCGGCAGGCGTGGCCTGCAGGAGGATGCCTGCGAAGCAGCCGCCACGGCGGACACGCCGTACTGGGACCGGGCGCGCCCGGCGACCACGGCTTTCCCGGTGCAGGTCCCGAGTGAGCCCATGGCGCATGCAGTGCTGGCGCCCAGGACGTTGTGGATTCGACCGCGGGGCCGGGGGATGTGTGCGGCGGCAGGGCCTCCGATGGGGCCCGCCGTACGGTAGGTGCGGTCGGCACTGGGGTCCGTCCTTTCTTTGCGGGGAGGGACGCGCGGGCTTGGCGAGGTGGCCGAATTCGTGAAATTCCGAGCGAAACGGGCTTTGATCGGAACCGTGTTCAGTCAAGACGCCATTCCATCGGTGTAGCGCATTTTTGTCACCGCCGCACCTCTGTCCGGACTTCCCAGGCTGTCTCGCTCGTGGTGGTGGGGGCGACTGGCAAGGGCATTCTGAGCGTTTTCCTGATTTGTGGGATTTGGGCCCCCGTGCCGTGCCTTGCCGTGCGGATGATGCGATGTCATATGCGGCCCTCCGGGAACTCCCAGGTTTCACGACAGGTTCCAGCGCCATCGAAAGGCTGCACCAGTTTCAGAGTGCGCCGGGGTGGTACAAAGTGCAGCCTTGGGGGAAGAGTGCGCCCCGCATAGACCTGCGGGCTTTGGGTACGCGGTTTGGTGAAGTGCCTCGGTGTGCCGCAAAGCGCTGCCGTTCATATACGCGCTCGCGCCACCCATTTTTCACCCGCACCAGTCTCTATTCGCCGGGTATTGACGCAGCGCCGGTGTGCTCGCGCACGCGCAGAACGAACCGCTCATGCTCGGATGCCGGCTGAGTGTGCCGTCAGGCACCCGAACCTCGACTTGAAGGGGCAGTGGACCATGTCAGCGCAGGATCTCATTCCCACCATCGGGTCTGATGTGGAGAGTTACGCGGAGGGGTGTGAATTCCTCTCCCTGGTACGGGAAGGGAAGGCAAAGCACGAGCAGTTCCAGCGTTTGCTGATCGGCGAGTACCAGTGCGCGGGGGAAGAAATCAGCGTGTACGGCACGCTGCTGACCCGGCACCGTCACGAGGTGCCCGCCGGCCTGTTCTCCTTCACCGTCTACCAGCTCACACAGGCCCGCAAGCGGCTGCTGCGTGGCACCGTACAGTCCATGGGGCTGTCCCTCGACGAGCTGGCGCGCCTGCCCGTGGATCCACGCATGCAGCGCATCAACCAACTGATCGCGTGGATAGCGTTGCACGCGGGGCCGGCCGAAGGGGCGCTGTGGGCCCGCGCGGACTTCCAGCGCTGGTGCGCCACGTGCCGACGGCTGGCCGAAGCCGCACGTGCGATGGGAACCGTGCCCGAACCGGTCATCGCCTACCTGGACGGGTACGCCGAGGTGCCGCAGGAGCTGCTCGACGCCACCGTGGAGACCGCCGACTACGGTCTGGAACACGGAGAAACGGAAGAGCTCGCCGTGCGCAGTGCCCGCAAGCTTGAGCCTGCCATGGACAGCTTCTGGGACCTGGTGGTCAACGGCTGATCGGGTTGCCCGGTAACCTGCCCGTCGATGAATGTGCCCCGCCGGTGACGAACGGCCTCGTCGCTGCCGTTCGCCACCGGCCACCGCACAGCACATCACGGCGCCGCCACCCACCACTCGCCGAGTGAAAGAGCAGCGTCATGACGTACCCCCTTATCCGCACGGTCCCTCGGAGCAGTCCCAGGACAGCGAGGGAAAACTGTTCGACCTGCTGCAGCAACGTGTCACCTCCCGCAGAATCGGAGGTGGTGAGCATCCACAGCTGTGGGACCGGTCCGCTGACGTGGTGGACGGGCTGGCCATCGAATACCCCGGCGAGCCCACACAGACCATCATGACCACGTACGACTACCTGGGCCTGTTGGGGCATCCGGCCATCAACGAGAGCGCCAAGGCTGCCATCGACGTCTACGGGACCGGAGGCCACGGTTCCCCGGCTGCCGCGGCGTCCCTGACGCTCCACCGCCGTTTGGAACAGCGCCTTGCCGCGTTCACCGGGCAGGAAGCCGCGATCCTGTTCCCCTCCGGCTTCCAAGCCAACGCCACCCTTCTGGCAGCTCTGACCGGTAAAGGCGATCAGATCTTCTCCGACGAGCTCAACCACGCCAGCATCATCACCGGCTGCAAGGTCGCCGCTGCCCAAGGCGCGCAGGTGCACACCGTCCGGCACAACGACGCGGGGCACCTGAGCGAACTGCTCGCGGACGCTCCGGCTGACTGCCTGAAGGTGGTCGTCTGCGACTCGGTGTTCAGTGCCGACGGCGATCTGTTGGATTTGCCCGCTTTCGAGGAGACGTGCCAGGCACATCAAGCGGTGCTGTACCTGGACGAGGCTCACGGCATCGGCATTCTGGGCCCGCACGGCAAGGGAATCCACGACCACTACGGGCGCCCACGGCCGGCCACCAGTCTGGTCATGGGAACTCTGAGCAAAACCCTCCCGGCCAGCGGAGGCTTCCTCGCTGCTCCCAGGGCGCTCACCGAAGCCCTGCACACCTCTGCTCTGGGCCATGTTTTCAGCGGTTCCCTGACTGCCTCCGCCGCCGGTGCGGCCCTGGCCGCCCTGGACGTCCTGGAGGCCGAAGGGGAGGACCGCCGTGCCCGACTGCGGTACAACGTCCGGTACTTCGTGGACGGAGCGCGCCGCAAAGGTCTGATCGGCCGGGAAGAAGGGCCCTACGAGAGCGCGATCGTCCCGCTGCTCACCGGTGACGACCACCGTGCCATGCACATCGCCGAACACTGTCGCCGGAACGGTGTCATGGTCGTCCCCTTCGTCTGGCCCATTGCCGCCCGCGGGAACGCCCGCCTGCGGGTCAACCTCACCGCCCGCCACACCACTACCGATATCGATCGGTCCCTGGATGTTCTTGAGACGGCCTTCCGCGCGAACCCCCAAGGCCCCTGGCAGACGGAACGCGACCGCTGAAGAAGTTCTCCGGGCCGCAAGGGGGTCTCGGCGTCCTCCTGCCGGTCCGGTCGGACCGGTCGGCCAGGCCGAGCATCGCGTCCCGCAGCGGGTCGGCAGCGACCCGCACCAGAGGTAACACCCGAGCACGGCCCTGTCCCTCTTCCCTCTGCCTTTGTCTGGATGGCCATGGCTCATTCTGCTGAGCGTGTTCCCGACGCAGTGCGCCGGTGGAACGACACCGCGACCGACTACCCTCGCCAGGCGACGATTCCGCGGCTGTTCACCGAGCAGGTCCGGCGATACCCCGACCGGCGCGCCTTGGAGTGGGGGAGCGGTCACTGCACCTACCGGCAACTGCACCACAAAGTGCGTCGTGCTGCGGCACATTTGCGTTCGCGGGGCATGCGGGACGGTGACACCGTGGCCGTCCTGCTGCCTCGGTCACCGGAGGCCGTGGTGGCCGTACTGGCCGTGTTGGAGGCAGGCGGGGCCTACTTGCCGCTGGACCCCGGCGACCCCGACGACCGACTGGAGACGGTGCTGACCGACGCCGACGTACGTCATGCCGTCACCGGCCCGGACACGGTGCCCCAGCCGGTGCGCCGCCACTGCACGCCGGTGCTCCCCGACGAGCTGGACGCCCACCCTTCGCCGCCCGACGGGGAACAGTGGGGGCGCGGGCGAGACGCCACGGACCCGGCGTACGTGATCTACACCTCCGGCTCCACCGGAACGCCCAAGGGCGTCGTCTGCCCGCATCGAGGCCCGGTGCGTCTGGTGAAGAACACCGACTTCCTGCAGTTGGAACCCGAGGACCGGCTGCTCGCCACAACCGCGCTGACCTTTGACGTCTCCTGCTGGGAACTGTTCGGCCCTTTGCTCAACGGCGCCTGCCTGGTGCTCACCGACCCCGAGGCACTGCTGTCCGCCGACGCCCTGGAAAACGTCCTGCGCGAGCAACGCATCAGCGTCATGTGGCTGAGCGCCGGCCTGTTCCACCAGCATGCGGAAGGCCGCCCCGCCATGTTCGGCACCCTGCGGGCCCTGGTTGCCGGGGGCGACGCGCTCAACCCCTCCGCGGTGCGCGCGGTACTGAGCCGGGGGCGCCCCGGGCTGATGATCAACGGATACGGACCGACGGAGGCGTGCACCCTGGTCACGGCCCACCGCGTCGAAAACCTGCCCGCACATGCCGAGAGCGTGCCGATCGGCCGGCCGATCGCGAACGCCACCGCCTATGTGGTGCGTGCGGACGGCCGACTGGCCGTACCGGGCGAGGACGGGGAACTGTGGGTCGGCGGTGACGGTCTCGCCTTCGGATACCTGGGAGCCCCCGAGCGGACCTCGGAGGTTTTCGTTCCCGACCGGTTCGGCCCTGACCCCGACGCACGTCTCTATCGCACCGGGGACGTGGCACGGTGGCGGCGCGACGGGGTCCTGGAGTACCGCGGGCGTCGCGACCGCCAGGTCAAACTGCGCGGCTACCGCGTCGAACTGGACGAGGTCGAACTGGCTCTGGCCGGTCACCCCGAGGTCCGCGAGGCCGCCGTGGACGTTGTGGGCGACGGGCCGGGACAGCGCCTGGCCGCCGCGGCCGTACCCGCCATGGACGGGCGGGCCGAGGGCCTGCCCGGGCGACTGAGCGCTTACGCGCGTGACCGCCTGCCCGCCTACATGGTCCCCACCCAGATCGCCGCAGTCGAGGAAATGCCGCTCAAAACCAGCGGAAAGATCGACCGTGACCGGCTCCTGGCCCTGGTCACGCGTCAGGGTGGGGCAGCCGGCAGCAGTGACGCCCCGCGCGGTGACACCGAGCAGATCGTCGCCGAGGTCTGGGAAGAACTTCTCGGCCTGGACGCGGTGCGGCGGGACGACGACTTCTTCGCCCTCGGCGGCACATCGTTGCACGCGGCGCAAGCCGTCTCCGCCGTACGGGACCGGCTGGACCTGCGCACGTCCACTCACCACACGCTGATCCGGCATCTGCTGGACGGGCTGTCCCTGGCCGACTTCACCTCCCGCGCCGAAGCTCTGCGCGACGGCGACGAGGAGGAGACGAGCATGGACTTCGCCGCCGAGTCACGGCTCGACGACCGCCTGCGCTTCAGCTGCCCACCGGCCGGTGAGGCAACTGCCCCGCAGGCAGTACTGCTGACCGGCGGCACCGGCTTCCTCGGCGTCCACCTGATCGACCAGCTCATCAAGGCCGGCGTCGAGCAGGTGCACTGCCTGGTCCGCGCCGACGACCGTGACGCAGCCCATGCACGCCTCGCCGCACGTATGCGCCACTACGGGCTGGACCCCTCCTGCTGCGAGGGGCGCATCGAGGCCGTGCCCGGCACCCTGGACGCCCCCCGCTTCGGACTGAGTGACGCCTGCTGGAACGGACTCGCCCACACCACGGACCTCATCGTGCACGCCGGCTCCCGGGTCAACCTCGCCTACCCGTACAACGCCCTGGCCCCGGCCAATGTCGGCGGCACCCGCGCCGTCCTCGACCTGGCCGACACGCACCGTCGTAAGCCCGTCCACCTCATCTCCACCGTCTCCGTCCTCGCCGCGTCCAACGTCACAGACGGGGAGCGGGCTGACGAGAGCACTCCCCTCCCCGTACCGGAGAGCATTCCGCAGGGCTACCCGCAGACCAAGTGGGTCGCCGAACGCCTCATCAGGCAGGCCGCCGAACGCGGTCTGCCGACAGCCATCCACCGGCCCTACGAAATCACTGGCACGCGAGAGCGCGGTGTGTGGAACACCCACACCATGATGTGTGCGCTGTTCCGCACCATCGCCGAGACCGGCACCGCGCCGGACATCCCCCTGCCACTGAACTTCGTACCGGTCGACTACACCGCGCAGGCCATCGTGCACATCGTCACCCACATCGAGCCCGACGGCCGGACCTACCACCTGGCCAACCCGCGGCCCGCTGGCCTTCCCCTGCTGGCGGACCGGCTGCGAGCCAGGGGATACCCCGTGGAGTCCTTGCCCTCCAACGTCTGGAGCGGGCGCCTGAGTGACCTGACGGCCCGCTACCCGGACCATCCCATGGCGCCCTACCTCCCGCTCTACACCGAAGCCGCCCAAGAGGCGGACCGGGCAGCCGCGACACGTCACATCAACGGCAACATCCCCCGCCTGGACTGCAGCAACACCCAAGCCGCGTTGCGCAACAGCGGGATCAACTGCCCTCCGGTGGACTCCGCCCTGATCGACCTCTACCTGAGCTACTTCATCGACAGCGGCTTCCTGGCCCCGCCCCGGCGTGACTGACCGGCGCCGTAGCAGCAGCCTCGCGGTCGGTATCGGCGGGCGGGAGGCCGCCACGGCCGCCCGCTGAAGTCCACGCCCTCGCGCTGCGTGCGGTGCCATCGACAGCAGCTACAACCAGTGAGAAGGCAACGACGTGATGCAGAGCATTCCACCGGTCCGGCCCTCGCGCACCGCCCGTGAAGCCCGTTATGACCTGCGTGGGCCTTTGGCCAGGCGGGCAGCGTACCTGCGGGCGCAAGGCCATTCCATCATCGACCTGCACCTGGGAGATCCCGCCGCCCACGGCTTGGGCGCCCCCGACAGCGTGCTGCGGGCAGCGGCCGAACACCTCGACGACGCGGCCACCTACAGCGACGAACGCGGCCTGCCCGTCGCCCGCGAAGCCGTCGCCGACCACTACCGGCAAGCGGGTATCACCCACGCCGCCGCAGACCGCGTCTTCCTCGGCAACGGTGTCTCCGAACTCGCCTCCCTCACCCTGCAAGCTCTGCTCGATCCCGGTGACACCGTCCTCGTCCCGGCCCCTGGATACCCCTTGTGGCCCGCCTGCGCCACACTCACCGGCGCCACCGCCGTGCCCTACGCCTGCCACGAAGACACCGCCTGGTCCCCCGATCTCGCCGGACTCGCTGCCTGCATCGGGCCCCGTACCCGGGCCATCGTCGTCATCAACCCGGACAACCCCACCGGCGCCCACTGGCCACCCGCCACGCTCGAAGGCATCGCCGACCTGGCCCGCCGTCACGATCTGATGCTGCTCAGCGACGAGATCTACGCCGAACTGTGCTACCCCGGCACCCTGCACGTCCCCTTGGCCGCACTCGCGCCCGACCTGCCATGCCTGACTCTCGGCGGTCTGTCGAAGTTCTGCCGCCTGCCCGGCTACCGGGCCGGCTGGATGGTTGCCACCGGTCCCCACCCCGTCATGGACGCCTACCTCAGCGCCCTGACCTCGCTCGCCGGCCTGCGCATGTGCCCCAACGTGCCCGCCCAGTACGCCATCCCGACATCACTGTGCGCCGACGTCCTCGCACAGACCCGCCGATCCACCGCCCCCGGAGGAACGCTGACCCTGCGCCGTGACACTCTGCACACCGCTCTGACACGCCACCCCGACATCCACTACGCCCGCCCCGACGGTGCCTTCTACGCCTTTCCCCGCATCACTCTGCCTCCGGACACCAGCGACGAGGATTTCGCCCACCACCTGCTGGAACATCACCACGTCCTGGCTACCCCCGGAAGCCAACTCGGCGACACCACCGGCACACACATCCGCCTCTCCACGCTCGCACCCCCGGCTGAACTGAACATCGCGGCGCACCGCATTCACCGAACCATCGAAGATCTGATAGGGCGCCGTTAGGTCTGGCTCGATCGTGATGTCGTGTGCGACCTGCTGGGCAGGGGCTGGTGGCAGGTGGTGCAGATGCCGGTCCAGCAGTACGTGCACGAGTTGGGGCCGTCGGCGGTGGTTTCCTTGTGCCCGCGGCATGCTGGTGCGCTCACACCGCGGCGCAGTCCACCGGCACATCCCAGTCGGTCCGGCCCGCTGCATCCTCGGCCGCCTGGACCTTCGACAGCAGCAACGTCCACGTCCCGTCCACCGACCGACGGCGATGACGCGTGGAGACCGTTTCCCACGGCCCGTACCCCTCCGGCAGATCCCGCCACTGCACCCTCGTCCGCACCCGGGCGATGCCGCAGGAGCGGAGTACGGCCGCGGGGTGCGTAAGGATGGCATGCAACCGAGGCACGGTCACTGCCGCCGAAATCGCCCGGAGACTGCGGTGACGGGCGGCGTGCCGGCCGGTTGCAGCATCTGACCGGCGGCCAGTGTGCGGTAGACGGAACTCTCCGCCAGGAGTTCCTCATGCCTTCCGGAGGCGATGGCCCGGCCGGCTGACAGGACGACGATCCGGTCGGCGTGCCGCACCGTGGACAGCCGGTGCGCGATCACCAAGAGGGCGCATTCCGCCGAGACGTCCCTCATGACCGTGGTCAGCGCGGCCTCGTTGACGGCGTCGAGGTGGGAGGTCGGCTCGTCGAGCAGAAGGATGGCCGGGCGGGCGAGCAGGGCACGGGCCAGGGCGATCCGTTGCCGTTCCCCGGCCGAGAGCGTGCTCCCTCGCTCGCCCAGTACGCCGGACAGACCGCCGGGCAGTCTCCGCACGACGTCTTCCAGTTGGGCGAGTTCGACGACGCGGCGGATCTCGGACTCGTCGGCGTCGGGTACGGCGTAGGTGATGTTGTCCCGCAGTGAGCCGTGCACGACGTGGGTGTTCTGGTCGACGACGGCGATACGGGCCCGGCATTCCCCGCGGCTCAGCTCGGCCGCGGGCTGCCCGTCGAACAGAAGCGTCCCGGTGTCCGGTTCGTAGAACCTGGCCACCAGCGCGAAGATGGTGCTCTTGCCCGCTCCTGACCGGCCCACCAGGGCGACCTGCCGTTGGCGCGGGACGGTGAGGGAGACGTCGCGCAGCACCGGCCGGTGCGGGTCGTAGCCGAAGCCGATGTCCCGCAGAGCGAGGGCCGGCGGCCGGTCCGTCCCGGCCGTCGCTGTGGGCTTCCGTACGCCGGCGGCCGCGGGGAGGGGCCGGGAGGGTTCCGCGGGCAGCGACAGGGCCTGTTCGATCCGCCGGTAGGCGCCCATGCCGCGCTGGATCAGGCCGACCGCCCGGAACACCGAGGAGAGCGGCATCACCAGGTAGGAGGCGTACAGCAGGAAGGCCACCAGGTCACCGAGCGAGTTGGCCTGCCCGCTGACCCGCATACCGCCGATGACCAGGACGATCAGAAAGGAACCCTGAACGGCGAGTTCGACCGCCGGGCTCATCACGGACGCCAGTTTCGCGGTGCGCACGCCCGCACCGTACGCCGATTCGACGCGTGCTCCGATGCGCTGTCCCTCGCGTGATGCGCCGGTCCCCGGCGTGCAGCACACAGTCCCCCGAATTGGTGACCGGCTTCCCCTGCCGCCTTCTGGTTTGGTCGAGGCTTTCTGATGCACTCGCAGCATCGAAGCCGTGGCCCGGCGGCCGGGCCCAGGTCCCGGGGCCAGACCGCTGTCGTTCACGGCCACGCCCGGCCCTCAAGGCCGGCGACGGCAAGAAGGATCCGGGGACTTGGCTTCCTCGGCTGCACCATCGGCGTCATTGGCCCGCTCCGACGCGGACGACCTCGAGCTGCGCGCGAAACCGTGGAAGGGGTGAGGCATGGCTGCACCAGCCCGTCACCGACCGCACCCGCATGTGCCTGCGGTGTCCGGGCCGTGCCCCGGGCGAGGAGAAGGCCCGCGGCAGTCCCCCCGTGCGCAGCACCGGCTCGACCATGACCAAGTAGGTGCGGCAGCGATCGCGTGCACCGAGGGCCAGCATCTCATGTGCGGCCTGCCTATCAAGCAGTGCCGTTCGGCAGGCCGGGGGCGTCTCCATAGCCAGAGAAGACGGGTGTCCGTCGTAGCGGGCGGTGCCTCGATCTCCCTACCTAGAGGCCGTGGACGATGCGCCGCAGTAGGCGTCTGCTGCGATGCGGTCGGCCGGACTCAGCCCGAGCCGGTCATTAGCGGCTGGGCAGGCGATCGGTGGTCAAGGGAGCCAGCAAGCGTTCTACGCGTGCACGTGTCCGCCCCCTTCAAGGTCTGTGCTTTCTCCTTTAGCAGGGCTTCGATGGAGAGCAGTGCGGGCACAAGCCGCGTCATTTTGGCCTGTGAAGCGCGTGCGTGGGGGTGTGGGACACCGTTGTCAGCCAGGCGGGCCGCAGAGTCCGAATGCCTCGTGTCATGCGCGAAGCGAGCGATTTCCACCTTCCGTAGCCGCCAGCTGTGGGGTGAGTGGGCTGTCTGTTACTAGGGGCCGCGGTGACAACGACGGCGCACTGGTACCTCCACCGGCGATGTCTATCCGCTCTCATTGCAGTGAGGAGATTTGATGACCTCCATGTCACCTGCCCGAGGCGATTACCCGCTACTGGCGGAGATCACCGGCCCCAAAGCCCTGCGCGCGCTGCCGGAAGAGCTGCTGTCCGACCTGGCGCGCGAGATCCGGGCCTTCTTGGTCGAGAAGGTCTCCGCCAGTGGTGGGCACTTGGGCCCCAACCTGGGGATGGTGGAGCTGACCCTGGCATTACACCGGGTCTTCGACTCTCCGCAGGACACTTTGCTGTTCGACATCGGCCACCAGGGGTATGTGCACAAGCTGTTGACCGGGCGGGCTGACGGTTTCGCCCGGTTGCGGCAGGCCGGCGGCTTGTCCGGGTACTTGTCCCGGCAGGAATCCGAGCACGATGTGATCGAGAACTCGCACGCTTCGACCGTGTTGTCCTATGCGGACGGGCTGGCCAAGGCGCGCCAGCTGACCGGTGAGAGCGACCGGGCCGTGGTCGCGGTCATCGGAGACGGAGCATTGACGGGAGGCATGGCGTGGGAGGCGCTGAACAACCTCGGTGGCGCTGAGCGTCCGGTGGTTGTGGTGCTCAATGACAACAGCCGTTCCTATGCTCCCACCGTCGGGGGACTTGCCGAGCATCTGCGGCAGCTGCGCGAGCCGGGATATGACGGGTGGCGTCTGAAGCTCAGCGATCTGACGGAGGTTCCTGCGGTGCCGGATGAGGTGCGCAGTGTCTTCGCGTCGCTCGGCTTTGCCTATCTCGGTCCCGTTGACGGGCATGACTGCGAAGCGCTGGAACGGGTGCTGTCGGTCGCCCAGGGGCTGGGCCTGCCGGTGGTGGTGCATGCCATTACTTGCAAAGGCAAGGGTTACCAGCCGGCCGAGCGGGAGCCGAATGACCGGATGCACGCCTGCGGTGTCATCGATCCGGCCACCGGGTCGGCGGCCAAGAAGGTTTCCGCGCCTTCGTGGACGCACGTGTTCGGCGAGGAGTTGTGCGCGCTGGGCCGGCGGCGCAAGGATGTGGTGGCGCTGACGGCCGCGATGCCCGGCCCCACCGGGCTGGCTCCCTTCCGGGACACCTTCCCGGGCCGGTTCTTTGATGTGGGCATTGCCGAGCAGCATGCGGTGACCTGCGCGGCCGGGCTGGCCACCGGTGGCCTGCATCCGGTCGTCGCCCTGTACGCCACGTTTGTGACCCGGGCGCTGGACCAGGTGCTGATGGATGTGGCCCTGCACCAGCTGCCGGTCACCTTCGTCCTGGACCGCGCCGGGATCACCGGTCCGGACGGGCCCAGCCACCACGGGATGTGGGATTTGACCCTGCTGGGCGCCGTGCCCGGGCTGCGCATCGCCGCGCCGCGCGACGCCGGACAGCTCACCGAGCTGCTCGGCGAGGCGGTCGCCGACCAGGACGGGCCCACCGCCCTGCGCTTTCCCAAAGGCCAGGTGGGCCCGGACGTGCCGGCTATCGAGCGCACCGGAGGGGTGGACATCCTCTACCGCCGCGGCGGCCGCGAGGTGCTGCTGATCGTCTGCGGCCCGCTGGCCCCGGTAGCCGTAGAAGCCGCCCAGGCACTGGCCGTCCTGGACATCGGCGTCACTGTCGCCGACCCCCGCTGGGTCCTGCCCGTGCCCGAAGAGGTGCTCCGCCTTGCCGCCGGCCATCAGCTCGTGGTCACGGTGGAGGACAACACCCGCCACGGCGGCCTGGGCACCGCCGTCTCTCAGGCCCTGGCCGATACCGGATGCACCTGCCCGGTGCGGTGCCTGGGGCTGCCCAGCCAGTTCCTGCCGCATGCAGCCCGTGGCGAACTGCTGGCGCGCACTGGCCTCGATGTCCGCGGCCTGACCCAGGCCGTCCTCGCTGCCCGCGCCGGCCACCGCCTTGAGTACTGCGACCGGAGCCTGTGATGAGCGCCGTCGACCTCGGTATGCCCGTTCTCCCTCGCACTCCGGTGCGCCGCCGCTCACGCCAGATTCATGTCGGCGATGTCCCCGTCGGCGGCGGCGCACCGGTCTCGGTCCAGACCATGACCACCACCAACACCGCCGACGTGGACGCGACGCTGCAGCAGATCGCCGAGGTCACCGCCGCCGGCTGCGACATCGTGCGAGTCGCCGTACCCTCCGCCGACGACGCCGCCGCGCTGCCCACGATCGCCAAGCGTTCCCCGATCCCCGTCATCGCCGACATCCACTTCCAGCCCCGCTACGTCTTCGCCGCCATCGACGCCGGCTGCGCCGCGATCCGCGTCAACCCCGGCAACATCAAGAAGTTCGACGACCAGGTCGCCGACATCGCCGCCGCCGCCTCCACCGCACACGTCCCCATCCGCATCGGCGTCAACGCCGGCTCCTGGACCGGCGCCAGCTGGCCAAGCACGGCAGCGCCACCCCCAGGCCCTGGTCGAATCCGCCCTGTGGGAGTGCTCACTGTTCGAGGAGCACGGCTTCACCGACCTGAAGATCGCGGTCAAGCACCACGATCCCGCCACGATGATCGCCGCCAACCGGCTGCTGGCCGAGCGCTGCGACTACCCCCTGCACCTGGGTGTCACCGAAGCCGGACCACCCTTCCAGGGCGCGATCAAATCGGCGGTGGCCTTCGGCATCCTGCTGCAAGAAGGCATCGGCGACACCATCCGCGTATCGCTCTCCGGCCCGCCGGTCGAGCAGGTGCAGGCCGGCTGCCACATCCTGGCCTCGCTCGGCCTGCGCCCGCGCAAGCTGGAGATCGTCTCCTGCCCCGGCTGCGGCCGCCTCCAGGTCGACATCCACAAGCTCGCTGCCCAGGTGGAAGCCGCCTTCGACGGCTTCCCCACCCCTTGCGCATCGCCGTGATGGGCTGCGTCGTCAACGGCCCCGGCGAAGCCCGCGAAGCCGACCTGGGCGTCTCCTGCGGCAACGGCAAAGGCCAGATCTTCCGCAAAGGCGAAGTGCTGCGCACGGTCCCCGAAGCGCAGATCGTCGAAGCCCTCGTCGAGGAAGCACTGCAACTGGCCCCCTAGCCCGCTAGTGCTGGCCGCCTGCTTCCAGGCGGCCAGCGCGCCGGGGCAGAAGCACGGACCCGGCAGCGAAAGGAGGTGAGGCCCAGACCACCTCAAGAGGCCCGGTTATGGAACGAGAGGAAGGCCGTATGGCCAGGACAAAGAACCTGCTGGACATCGCGCTGGACCGCACGGGCGACATCAACAAGGACGCCCGCAAGGCCATCCGGCGCGGCTTCCGCAGCAAGAAAAAGAAGAGCGCCAAGAAGCTGGCACGCCAGAACAGCAGGGACATCAGCGCCCTGGCAGCACAGATCCAGCAGCTCACCAACCACATGTCCGCCGACAAGAGCCCCGTGAAGGACAAGTAGCAACCAGGCGCGTACGCCTACCGGGGCACTCCACACAGACGAGGTGAGTATGGCCAAGGGGCGTACGCGCCGCACTGCCCGCATCGCCGCGCGCGCGGCCTACAACGAGGTCTCGCGCACCGCACGCTCCCGGTTCACCAAGACTGGGACGCAGGACGGGCCCGCAGCCCAGCGCGAACGGGCCGTCAACATCCGCAACACCCTGGAAGAACTGGGCCCCCTGTACATCAAGGTGGGCCAGATCCTGGCGACGCGTCCGGACTTTGTCCCGCAGTACGTGCGCGACGAGCTGGAGTTCCTCAACGACGAGGCCACCGTGGCGCCGTTCGCCGGGTTCGAGATGATCCTGGAAGACGAACTCGGGCCCAACTGGAGGCAACACTTCCAGAGCATCCAGACGCAGGAGCCGCTGGGGGCCGCCTCACTGGCCCAGGTCTACAAAGGCGTCATGGCCGACGGCACGCTGTGCGCGGTCAAGGTGCAGCGCCCGGGCGCACGGGAGGCCGTCTGGGGTGACATGGACGTGCTGCGCAAACTGGCGCGTCTCATCGCGAGGAGCGCTCCCCACTTCAGCGAGGTCGTCGATGTCCAGGCCATCCTCGAGGTGCTCTTCACCGTCATGAGGAACGAACTCGACTTCACCCTCGAAGCCCGCAACATGAAGAAGGCACGCAAGGCCGCCAAACCCTTCAAGTGCATTTCCGTGCCGAAAGTCATCCTGGCCACGCCCCGCGTCCTCGTACAGTCCTTCGCCGACGGGGTTCCGATCAACAAGGTCAAACCCGACAGCCTCACAAAGACACAGAGGAAGAAGCTCTCCTACGAGCTGATCAGTTTCATGTTCCGCTCCTACTTCGTCGAACGCTTCTTCCACGCTGATCCGCACCCGGGCAACGTCATCGTCAACGAGCGCGGCAAGGCGCACGTGATCGACTGGGGCATGGTGGGCCGGATCGACCGCGGCACGAGCGCCGCCCTTTGGGGGCGCTTCTGGCCTTCGCCCGCAACGACGGGGCGGGCCTGGCCCGGCAATGGATCAACCTAGGGTCCCTGACGCCCTGGAGCAACACCACCGGCTTCGCCAGCGACGTCTCTCGTGTGCTGCCCAACTGGCACGACGCCACCTTGGAGGAGCTGAACTTCGGTGTCGCCTTCATGTCGGTCGTGAAATACTCCACCGCCCGCGGCATCCAGGTCACCCCCACGGCCACGATCGCCGGAAAGTCGGTTGCCAACATCGAAGGCTGCGTGCGCTACATCTATCCGAAGCTGAAACTTGCTAACGCGCTGCGGGGCGTGCTGGAGGGCGTCCTGCGGGATCTGTGGCGCGAGACCGCTGCGCCTGACCAGATCGCCCAGTGGTCCACCGACATCCTCGCCATGATGAATGCGATACCGGGCCAGCTGCAGACCCTGCTCGACGACATCGCCGGCCGCCAGTTCACCGTCCAGGCCCGCACCAACCTCGGCGACCCCATAAAGGCGGGAAGGAAACAGCGCGTCTCCACGAGCACGAAAGTCTCTTCGGCTGTGGCAGCCCCCTTAGCGCTGGCCGTGGCGCGGGCGAACAGGGACGTCCGGTAACGCCGGGCCATCTCGTGACCGTGATCCGGCGCCGGTCGGTTGGCGACGCCATCGCAGACACGCCCCATCCCCGGGCACCCGACACCCGACGGTGCCGCTCGCGGCCTCACCGGCACTTCAGCACCCCGGTACAACAACCCGGACCAGGCCGGGAGGGGGCGCCGTTTCCGATCGCCCCGGGCTGTCACGTCCGCCCCCGCGCACGGACACCAGCGCCCTGCAGCAGAGAGACCTGTGTTTCCATCAGCCGCGATGTCGTCGACCCCGGGACGCCCCTGTCCACATCGCAGCGCGCCCGCTGGGACCGAAGGAGGGAAGCCGACGTGATAACCCGGCCTAGGAGTCTGCTGTTCTGGCTCCTCCTGATCATCGCCTTGTTCCTCATCGCAAAGGCCCCGGTGGAGACGGCACATGCTCTGCTTGCCGTCTATCACGCCGTCGTCGGGTTCTTCGTCGCGCTGGGAGTTTTCTTCACCGTCCTCGCCAGCGGTTGACGGCCCTTTGCCCCTCACGCCGGCGCTGCACAGCAGCAACGGCGCGGGAGCAGCGAGGCGATCGCCCCTTATCGGTCCTCCTCCGGGGCCTGGTCACTGTCCGTCGGCGCAGTGCACTCCGACGGTGTGGGCCCAGTCCCCGTCGGTGCCGCGGTGGGGCAAGCAGGCGAAGGCGACTGGGAGTCCGGCGGAGTGGAACTGGGGGATGTCTCTGGGGGCGTGGGGCAGGACGGGGCGCTGGTGGAGGTAGCTGAGGGCGCCTGCGTCACGGACGGGGCCGGCTGGGTGGCCGCAGAGGGGGACAGCGATGCCGCCGCAGAGGGGGACGAGGCCGTGGGCGGGCTGGAGGCGGTGGACGTTGTCGGGTGTGGCGTCGAGGACACAGTGGCTGTTGGTGGCGCTGGAGACAGGGGCACCGTCTGCGCGGGGGCCGGCGAGACCATCGGGACGTTGACGAAATTAGCGGGGTAGGTGGCGCAGCCCGCACTCAGGAGAAGCAGGAGAAGGAACTCTGCAAGGATGCCACGGTGCACTACGCTGTCCTTCCTAGCGGCGCCCGCAAGAATTGCGGAAGCGAGACCGGACGCAGACAGACCTGGCGCTCTCGGGCAAGCGACTCACTTCCCGCCCAGGCTGCCCACAAACCTGCCGAGGGATTCGAAGAAGGTGGCGATGGCGCGGTAGACAACCGTGATGGTGTGGGCCACCTGCTCAGGCTCTTTGGCGATGAGGAACAGCAGAATAATGAGGATGAGCCAGAATAGGATACTCCGGGGGCGGGAGATCACAGGAAGAACCTTCCGTTTCCGGGGCGAAAAGGCCGCGACTCAGATCGTAACCGGGCGTAAGAGCGGCTGGCCCGTCGTGCTGCCTGTGGCGAGCGCTCGGATGTCCGGAGTTTCTCGGGCCGTCTCTCGAAGTGCGCCTTCGGGAATGTCCGGCCCGTATGCCACGCCGAGTTTTTCGCCTTGATGCCCACCAGGAGCGGAAGGGTCGGCGCAAATTCTCGAAGATGAATACCTCTTACGCTTCTCCTTCCTGTCCTCAGCACAGGCTACCGGCAGGTGGTAACGGTAGAGAAGAGGGTGAGCGTCGCAACGGGTAAATCAGGACGTTTTAGATGCTTGAATACGCGCAGGTTCCGGCGGTGCTTCTGAGGAGTCCGTTCAAACTGAGACAGTGGTGGCACAAGAGAGAAGAAAGAATCCCTGGGGAGTCAACTGCCGCGTGGTGCAGCTCCCTGCTATCAGTTTCCGAAGTCGCGTGCACGGGTGCGCTGAAGGTCCCACGACGGCCTTCCTCGCGAAGGACGCGGAGTCCGCAACCGTAGTATCCGAGGCCCTTCGGACCTCCGGCACGTGCCGCGCCGTGCGGGTGGCGAAGGGGCCAGCCTCTGTCGATCATCGCGAGTCGGTTCATGGCTTTTCGGAGCGGTGCGGACGGGTGGATAGTCACGGGCGAGCCTGCGGTGGTGCATGAGCCGACCGACGTTGCTTCTCGGCTGGTCCGCCCGCGCGAATGGCTCGCACGTCCTTTCCGTGAAGTCCTGCACAGAGCGGCGTACTTCATTTAGCTTCTCAGGCGACCAGGCGACGCGCCCAGCCAACGCGCGGCTGTTCGCCGGGGCACACCCCGGGCCGGTGCGCCCGGCCAAGCCCTGCCAGGTGGAGGGATCGTGGCGTCCAGCGATGACTGTGATCAGGCGCCGACGCTCGTTCGAACGGACTGCGATGCCGTTTTCGCATTTGCTCGCATACGCAGAAGGGCTCCCCAGTATGTGGCGGAGAAGGCCGCCGAGACGGCTGCCATGTAGCCGATCAGCCATGGGTGCTGCACGGAAAATTGGGCGGGGGCCGTAAGGAAGGCGATGGGACCGGTGGTGCAGATGAGGAGCCATAGGCCCGCTGTTGTCGGGGATTGCCCTTTCCGGGTGCCGCGGTTGTAGAGCATGAGCGGGTAGCAGACCGAGACGATGAGGAGCGCCAGCGTCGTGGCGTAGAAACCGTGGGTGTCGTCCAGGCTGCGGCTGAAGACGGGGGCCGCGCCGGCACCGATGGCCAGGGCGGTGAAGAACATCCACCGGAAGGTGGTCGGCCGGATACGGGGGAAATGTTCCGGGCCGTATACGGCGATCTGGTAGATGAATAGCAGGTCGGGGACGACGAATGCGGCGCCCAGGGCCCACATCGGCAGGAACGAGAACCACGGATCGTAGCTGCCGACCATCAAGGACACGTCCAGCGACAAGAAGAAGCAGACCGTACCGGCAGGAATGCTGGGCACCCGGTCCCGAAACCCTGCTCGCACGGCAGATATGTACCACAGGATGGCGGCGGCTGAGGCCACGCTCAGCAGGATGCCGAATGTCTCTGTCCTACCCATCGGAGCTCCTACTCGTCTCGTACCTGCTCGGCGGACAACCCCGGGACGATGTGTGGCTGGTGGCCCTGCCGGTCCTCCGCAGGTGAGTAACGGGCCGTGATGCCGTACCAGTCGTAGGAGCCTCGAACCCAGGTGCACATGGATTCGACGTGCCGTGTGACGCTGTGGCATGTCTCGGGAGGAAGGCGCATGCGGGTGCAGAACGGACCGAGTTCGGCGAGGGAAGCGAGTTGCCGGACATGCCGGTCGGCTTCCTTGCGAATGCCGTGCAGGGCATGGGTGAGGCTCGCATTCTTCTCCTTCATGACGAGGGACACGAGGTTGGTCTGCTTGCCGGTGTCGTCCTTGGAGTGGGAGAGGATCTCGTTGGTCAGGATGATGTGGCGGGTGGCGTGGTGGCGCAGGGTCGCCAGGCGGGTCGCGTGCCACACGCCGGCGGGGACCTCGAAGCCGCCGGTGCGTTCGGCGACCGCGTACATTACGGTGCAGGCCACGGATTGGTCCCTGACCCGCAGATGCTCCTCACTGGTCGGGACATGTCCCTCGCGGCGGTCGGCGGCCTCCGCCAGGTTGCCCTGGAAGTATTCCTGCCACAGCCAGGCCGCGCGGTGACACCAGGCTTGCGACATCCCGGCCCGCAACTGGGTCCACAGGTCGGCGAACGCCGCGGTCAGGGGCCGGGTGGGGGTGAGGCGACGGTGGAGGATGCTCACCAGTTCCTCGGTCACCGCGTGCTCCCTCATACGGTCGAGGGAGACGTCCATCCAGTCGTCGTGCAGGAAGAGCCAGCCGCAGACGTTGTAGGAAAGCAACAGGTCCTGGCTGCGTGGGTCGCCATAGGCGGCGAGGTCAGCCACGCGCGAGCGCACGTACCGGTCGGTGGTGGCACCGGGGGTAACAGGTCGTGACCGCGTAACCAGTCCAGATGTGCTCCGCGCACGCCGTCGAGCCCGGGCGGCGGCGGGTGCTGGGGTAGCGGCATGGTCCGCGGAAGGGGAAGGGCGTACGGCACGTCAGGGGCTGCTTTCTGTGCGATCGTGGGCTGTCGTCCACCGCGGTGACGGTTTTGCCGGGGACAGTGGTCACCGTTCGCGACAGATGTCTCCGCAGGTCCGTGCGCGGCGGGGCGCCGGATGGTGGTGTCGGCGGGGGCGGACGAGCGTGGCGGAGGGCCCCAGTGGGGACTGTGGTGTCGTCTCTCCCTGCTGGGTGGCAGGCATCGCGGGCGAGAGCTGCCCGCGATGCCGGGTCTGCTTCGTCACGCGTCGTTGCGGGCGGGCTCAGGTCCGGGGTCGGCGGGGGCGTCGGGTGACGGTGAACTGGAGCAGTTCGGCAAGATCGTCGTGGACAGCCGTCGGCAGGGTGATCTCGTCGAGCGTCTTCAGGGCTTGGGCTAGGTGGGTGCGGGCGATGTCTTCGGTGGCGCTCTTGCCGCCGAGTTCTTCGAGGAGGTCGGCGATCGCCTGAAGGTCGTCGTCCGGTTCGGGCCGGGCCAGGAGTTTCTGAAGTTCTCGGGCGCGGGGGTGACCGGACTGGACGGCGGTGATGACAGGGAGGGTGTGCTTGCGCCGACGCAGGTCCTGGAAGCCTGGTTTGCCGACGAGGGCTGTGTTGCCCCAGATGTTTTCCAGGTCGTTGACGGCTTGCCAGGCGGTACCGGCGTGGTGGGCGGCGCGGCGCAGTGTCTCGCCCTCGTGAGCGGGTTTGCCGCACAGGACGGTTCCCAGGACGGCTCCGGTGCCCAGGAGCGCACCACCCTTTCCGCGGCAGCAGTCCAGGTAGGCGTCGAGGATGACGTCCTGGGCCGGGATGCGGTCGAAGCAAGGTTCGCTGGACCAGGCGTGGATCATGTGGGCCACGCCGTCGGTGAACACCGGCACCGCCGTCGTGGCGCGGGGAGTGGCGGCCAAAACGCGGACGGCCTCATTGAGCAGGGCGTCGCCGGCCACGAGGGCGGGCCCGGTTCCGTAGGCGACCCAGGCGGTGGGCCGGTCGCGGCGGACTTCGTCGCCGTCGGCGATGTCATCGTGCAAGAGGGAGAAGTTGTGGGCGAGTTCCACGGCGACGGCGCCGGGGGCTGCCTGGGCCGGGTCCTCGCCGGTGGCCTGGGCGGCGAGCATGACCATGGCTGCCTGGAGGGAGCGGCTGCCGCGCTGTTGTGTGGGGGTGCCGTCGACGTCGTTCCAGCCGAAGTAGTAGCCGCAGATCCGGGCCAGGTCGGGCTGGAGCCGGCCAAGGGCTTCTTCCAGTCCGGGGCGGGCGAAGCCGCGGGCGTGGTGGATGATCTCAGGCAGGGGCGGAGGGCTGACGGCAGGAGGCGTAGTCACTGGGCGCCGGTCCTTTCCTCGTGCGGGAATTTCAGTGGGGGCGGGCCGGTGGTCGGGTGCTCAAGGCGGGCCTGCGGCGCGAAACGATGCGCATGTAGTTGACGCAGTCGCTGCGGTAAGCGCTCAGGTAGGGCGTTTCTATGCCGGTGGCGAGGGAGGAGTGGGAGCGCAGTTCCCAGTAGGGGATGGCAGCTTGGGTGAGGTCGTCGACCTGGTAGGGAATCAGGCCGGTGTCAATGAGGGCGCGCAGGTAGGTGGAGCGGCTGTGGGTGTGGCAGCAGTAGTGCTCGTCGATCGCCTCCGTTTGGGGCGGGTGCGGATCGAGGGCATCGTTGTTGCACCAGGTCAGCAGAGCGTAGTGGCCGCCGGGCTTGAGGAGACGGGCGAACTCCGCGAACGTCTCGTACAAGTCGACGTACATGGTGGTCTCATTGGTGACCACGCAGTCGAACGAGGCGTCCGGGAAGCCGGTTGCGGCCATGTTGCGGTCATGGAAGCGGACCTGGTCGGCACAGCCGTGCTCCTCGGCCTGCCGACGCGCGAAGGCGTTCTGGTAGGCGGAGATGTTGATGCCGTCCACCTGGCAGCCGAATGCGCGGTGGAGCAGGAAGGCGGTGCCGCCACGACCGGAGCCGCCGTCGAGGATGCGGGCTGTGGAGGGGACATCGCCGAGGGCTTGGGTGAGGACATCGACCTGGCGAGTTTCCATGCGGTGCAGTTCGGTGTTGATGGCTCGTTCGCGTTCCTCGCCGGTCAGTGTGAGGACGCGGGGATTGAAGTCACCGACGGCGAAGTGGTGGTGATAGTAGCCGTCGGTGCTTCCCAGACCGAGATTGAGAGGGTCGTTGCGCTTGTTGTCGTAGTAGTCGAACGCGGCCTTCTCCAGCGGGGTACGCAGATTGACGGCGGGGTCAGCGGACATGGGCTTCCTTTGCGTCAGAGAGCGGTCAGGGGGTGGGAACGACCTCCGGGTCGATGACGGTCCCGGCGGCGCAGCGCGCCATGTACCCGGGCGAATGCGTCTGGCGGGAGGCGAACGCCCCCTGCGGACGACCGGCCCGGTGACGGAATCGGCACCGGCGCAGGGGGCGCATTCCCATCTCACCGCCAGGGCCAGCAGGAAAGAAGGGAGGGCGTGGACCGGTGCGTGCACGTGTTGAACGGGCGGTCCGCGGCGTGTGTGGTGCCGTGTCAGGTGGGTGAGTCTGTGGACGAGGCTGCTGGGGGTGTGGTCGGTCTCTTTGGTTCGAGAGGTTGACGATTCCGGGCCTTGGATCGGCGTGTGGCCTCCTGCGGAGAACCACTTTCCCGCCGCTGGTTCGTTCCGGGTGCCGCCGCCTCATCTCGCCTCACCTTGAGGCGCAGCGGCCTTCAGTCGGCGGGCAGGGGTGGGAATGCCGGCATACAGGTACCAGAGGCGAGACGTCACCGTGCCCGGCAGGTCACCCCATAGGGCGCGTACCCGCAGGGCTGCGCTCAGCTTGTCCGCGCGGCGGAGACCGGTGCGGCCGGGACGCCCGGGCTCGCCACTGTTCAACACGTTCACAGCCCCCTCGATGAAGTTCTTGTCCGCCAGTGGTGCGGCGGCTTCGGTGGAAGGGCGTGTTCTGCCCGCCTTCTGCACGTGCGGTGCGGGAAGCCGTCTGTCTCTGCAAGGGAGTGGCACATGGGTGGGGAAACCGTCGTCATGCCCCCGGAAAGCGTCGGGAGCGCCCTGCTGGAGCAGGCTCGCCATCGAGTGCGTCCCGTGCTCAAGCAGCGGGTCACCGGCCACCTGAAGCAGATGCGAGGGCAAGCGGGGTATCACTTGGGATGGCAGGACGAGGCGGGCCGGCCGTGTGAGGGTAGTACGGGCAAGGCGGTACGGCCCGCACTGGCCCTGGCGGCTGCCAAGGCGGTGGGGGCCGGCCACAGGACGCGGTGGCAGCCGCTGCCGCCGTGCAAATGGTGCACGATTTCTCCCTGTTGCACGACGACATCATCGACGGCAGCCGCTCCCGGCGGCACCGGCCTACCGTGTGGGCCGCTTTCGGCACTTCGGACTGCATCCTGACCGGGGACGCGCTGCTCTCGCTGGCCTTCACCACCGTGGCTGAAGGGCCGCCCGAGCCGGCTCCCCGGGCGCTGGGGTGCCTGGCCGAGGCGGTGACCGAACTGATCGAAGGTGAAGCACTCGATGTGGCCTTCGAGCAGCGCCGGCAGGTGTCCCCCAGTGAGTACACCGCCATGGCCGCCGCGAAGACCGGTGCGCTGACGGCGTGTGCCTGCACCCTGGGAGCACTGGCCGGCGGCGCCGCGTACGAGCGCGCGCAGTTGCTGGGGGCCTTCGGCCAGCACCTGGGCGTCGCCTTCCAGGTTGTCGACGATCTGCTGGGCCTGCACGGTGATCCGGCTGTGACGGGCAAACCGGTCGGCGCGGACCTGGCCGCGGGGAAGAAGACCCTGCCGGTGCTGGCCGCGCTCGCCTCCGGTACCTGGCAAGGCCAGGAACTGGCGACCGTGCTCGCCGACAGCACCCCGCAGCAGGGCACAGAGCTGGAGCGGGCGGCTCTGTTGGTGGAGGAGGCCGGAGGCGTGAGCACGGCGCGCCGCACCGTGAATTGGGAGCTGACCTTGGCTTTCGCGGCGCTGGCCGAGGCCATTCCCGCCGAGAGCGACCGGGAAGAGCTGCGCGCCCTGGCCCACGTACTGACCAGCCGCGACCACTGACGACCGCCAAGGAGTGCCTGCACATGCCTGAGACGCCCCGTAAGGATGTCACCGCGACCGGCCGTATTCGGCAGCCCGCTGCCGTGGCCCTGCAGCGCCCGCGGCGTGTACTGCTGGCGGCCCCTCGGTCGTTCTGCGCCGGAGTGGAGCGGGCCGTCGAGGTGGTCGAGATGCTGCTGGAACGGCGCGGGATCCCGGTCTACGTGCGCAAGCAGATCGTGCACAACGTCCACGTGGTGCGGGACCTGGAGCGGCGCGGGGCGGTGTTCGTCGAGGAACTCGATGAGGTGCCGCCGGGCGCCTTGGTGGTCTTCTCTGCGCATGGCGTCTCCCCGCAGGTGCGCGAGCACGCCCAGCAGCGGGGGCTGGAGGTGGTCGATGCCACCTGTCCGCTGGTGACCAAGGTGCATGCCGAGGCACGGCGGTTCGCCGCGCGCGGCAACACGGTCGTGCTGATCGGACATCTGGGGCACGAGGAGATCGAGGGAACGCTCGGCGAGGCACCTGAGCACACCGTCGTGGTCGAAAGTGCCGCGGATGTGGCCACGGTGCAGGTCCCCGATCCCAAGCGGGTCTCCTACCTGACACAGACCACCCTGGCCGTGCAGGAGACCGCTGAGATCATCGAAGCGCTCATCCGGCGGTTCCCGCACGCCAAGGGCCCGGGCTCGGAGGATATCTGTTATGCCACCACCAACCGGCAGCTGGCGGTGGAGCAGATCACCGAGGCTGCGGATGTGCTTTTGGTGGTCGGCTCCGCCAACTCCTCCAACTCGGTGCGGCTGGTGGAGGTGGGCGAACGGCGCGGTATCGAGGCTCATCTGATCGAGGATGTGACCGCCATCGATTCGGCCTGGATCGCCGACGCGGAGGTGATCGCCCTGACCGCCGGCGCCTCGGCTCCCGGCACGTTGGTCGACGAGGTCATCGCCTATCTGCGTTCCCTGGGGCCAGTGACGGTCACCGAACATGTCACCACCGTCGAAGACGTCCGCTTCAGCCCTCCGGCGGCCGCCCGGGGACGCTGACGGGAGCGTCTGCTCTTCCCTTCGGCGCGAATGAGGCGGCCGGCGCACAACGCCCGGAGCCCCGGCAGCCCGGCCCGGGGAAGCCCTGTGCCCGGGGCGGCCTGCCCGTCACCGGGGCCTGTACACCGGTCAAGCCCGTGATCAGCAGGTGTCCTTGCCGAGCGAAGCCCGAATCCGCTGAGGAATCTCACCAGGGCTCGCCCCCGGGGCGCCGCCGAGAGCAGTGCCGGCCGCCGGTTTCGGTGCACTGCGGGGCCGCACCCAAGAAAGCTCCTCGCTTTCGTCCGGTGGCGCCTGCCGCCGCATTAGTGAAGGCGGCGCGAATCTGCCCCGAGGACTGGATGAAGGTTTCTGCGGCAATTCAGGAGCGACATGGCCGCCGCGCCGCCTGAGGAAAGGCCGCCGCTGCGGCTATACATGACGCATGGACGACCCGTTTTCGCTCAGCCCGCTGCCGATCCCCTGGCATGCCGTCTCCCCTTCTGTCCTGGAAACGCAGCCGACAGGAAACAGCACCGCCGAGGCGGGGGCTGAACCATCCCGTCCCCGGGACGGTGCAGCCCCCTTTGACGTTCAAGAAGGCGCCAAGAGCATCTCGCGCCTATTCCGGCACTGACGCCTCTCTTTGCTCTGCGCGGCGAAGCCGGCTTCGCAGGCCCGCAGCGGACAGTTCGCGGGCACGGTCGCTGACGATGCGGGCCTGGGACTGGCGGGGGAAGCTCCGCACGGTTCGGTGCAGCGTGTGCGCGGCCCGTTCGACGTGGACGGAGGCAAGGTGCGGGTAATGGTCCAGGAAGACGTGCCAGTGCGCGCAGGCTTCCTCCAGGTGGCCTGAGTGCGCCAGCACTTCGGCCAGGCGGGCCTGGGCCAGCGCATACGGGCGGCGTTGGGCGGGAGGGCGGTGGCGTTCGGCGTCGTGGAATGCCCCGAGAGCCGCAGTCCCGTCTCCCAGCGCATAGAACGTTTCGCCACGCTGGTAGTCCAGCCCGGCCCGGGGGTAAGAAGCGAAGATCCCTGCGGAGGATGGAGCCCGGCCATGTTCCTGTTCGGCCGCCTTCAGGTCGGCCTGCGCCTGGGAGCGGTGGCCGGTGTGGGCGTGGACCAGGGCGCGTTGCGCCAGCACGAAGGCGCGGGTGTTCGCGGCGGCCGGCCCGGTGCCTTCCACGGCGGCGCATGCCAGGTCAGCAGAGTATTGCAGAAAGCCGAGCCGTAGCGCCTGGGTGCTGAGCGCGCGCAGTGTGGTGGCGTACGCCGCACGGTGTCCCGCCTGGTGAGCCAGTTCCAGGGCGAGACGGTAGTACACCTGGGCCAGCCCGTGGTGTCCTGCGTCGTCGGTCATGTTCGCCAGCAGGTGCGTCAGCTGTGAGCACCCCAGGAGATGCTGCGTGTGCCAGCGCGCGTCGGCGGGAGCCAGCAGGAGCGGCACGGCGTCGTCGGCGAGGTAGGCGGCCAGCGCGGTGCGGGCGTGCCCCCCACCGCTGGAGTCGATCAACGAAGCGAAGATGAGGCCCATGCTCTGCAGAATCGACACTTCGGCCTGCGAGCGTCCGCCTTCGCCGCCCGGCGGTGGGGGCGGGCGGTCATCCGGCCATGACGGCAGTCTCACGGGATGCGCCCCGTAGACGGTGCGCCGCAGGGCCGCGCGCCGGGCGGGATCACTCTCTGCGCGGCACAGCTCAGCCAGCCGGTTTCTGGGGTCCAGGTCGGCCTTCCCGGCCATGCCCAGCGGGGCGAGGGGCGGCAGGCCCGCAGCGAGCCCGGTCTCCTCGAGTGCGACCAGACGCCCGATGCGCCGGCTCAGCGCCTGCGCGACCAAGCCGGGCACCGCCTTCCGGGGCCGCGAGCCGACAAGCCAGTGCGCCACCGACGTGCGGTCATAACGCAAGGCCATTCCCTGCCGCCGGCCCAGAGCATTAACAGCTCTGGCCAACTCGGCGGCGCTCCACCCAGCCTCGTCCAGCAATGCGGCTAAAGCATGATTCCTGCATTGTCGTGACACTCACGTCCTCCTCGCCCCAGCAGGCAGCATGGATTGTGATGCTGCTACTACGGAGAAGACCGCGTTCCCCCTTGCGGCCCAACCATTCCCCGCGCCGGACGCGATTCCCGAAAATGACTCGTTCTCGAGCCAGGCGAGGTGCGCATCAGGCATCCCGGCACTTTCCGTCGACTGCCCGGAAAAGCATCCGGCGCACAGCTTCCCTGATTTTAGGCAAAAGTAGCGCCCGACGGAGTTCATGGCGCCACTCACTGCACCCCAGATCCTTGAATGCGCATGGATTTAGTTTCGGACGCTTGTTGGTGAAAACGAGAGTCGTTACTGCTATCACGCCTGAAAGATATTCCGCCTCGTGGGATAGCGTATGCCTCTGTCGGAGCAATGAGGAACACCGGCCGCACTGCCTTGTGCCGTACGTGATGAGCCGCTGGCGCCGGGAGGGCCGTGCGCGCAGACCGCGTGGGTGCTTCGAGCGGACCTGACGGCAGGGTCCTCGCCATCTGATGCCGCAACGGACACCCCCGTACATCCTTCGCGCATTCCTTCACCAAGCAGCCGCAGGTCATTCCACTACCAGGCGGCCCCGCGAGGACGTGGCTCCTTCTTGACCGGTTGGCCGCAGACACTTGGCGGTCTTCTCGCGGAACTCCTGGTGGAAAATTGTGTCCGGCAGCGGTCCGTCGGCGGAGGGCCGCAGGCGCACGGCGATCTCGGCAGGCCCGTAGGGGGACGCGGACCTGCTGATCGGGACTACGGTTTGCAGGCCGGTCCGGTGACGCCCCGGGACAGGTCTGGTATTTCAGTCCCATTGCACGGCAAGGGGGCCGTCGGGCAGCCAGCCGTCCCAGTAGCCCTCCACGATGTCGGCCAGTTCGGTGGCGTGAGTGGGCCGGTCTGCTGTGCGCAGCTGGCCGAGCTGCCACCAGCGTGCCGGTGTGGGGCTTCGTCGCCGTGGACCGAGGTTCCCGACGACTTGGTTGTGGGGGCGAGGCCGGCGTAGGAGGCAAGGTGGGCGGCCGTGGGGAAGCTGGTGCCGTCGCCGACGGTGACCAGCAAGGTGGCGGCGGTCCTGACCGCGACCCCCGGAATCGAGGTCAGGGCTGGGGAAAGAAGGTGAGCCTCCAGTAGCTGTCTGATCTGCGCTTCCAGGGCTCGTCGTTGTTCGTGGACGGCGGCGAGCGAGCGGGCCAGGGAGGGGAGCACGATGTCGAGGGTTTCGGTGCCTGGGGCCACGGCGGTCTGCTCGTCGAGCGCGTCGAAGACCTTATCGATCAGCCGCTCGGCCATGCGGGGAGCCTTGGGCCGGATCACCTCGACGAGCCTGCGGCGGCCGGCCTTTCGCAGCGCGGCTGGGGATCTGTGGCGTTCCAGCAGCCAGGTCACGGCCTGGTGGTCCATGCGCGGGCCTAGAAGTTTGCTGAAGATGTTGGGGTTCTGGCCCGGCCCGGTAGGGCCGGGGCCAGACTGTTGGTATGCAGGGAGCCGAGGCTTCTCGTCGGGTGGGGCCTGATGTATGGAGCCGTCGCCCTGGACCTGCTGGCCGACGAGGAAGGACCACTTCAGGTCTTCGGCGACACCGTGTACTCCGGTCACCGCTACCGGGCCGTGCTGACCGCGGCCGGACACCAGATGTTCTGCAAACCCGCCCCGCTCAAGCCCGCTGTCCCGGCGGATTCACCCTGGACGACTTCCGCATCGACACCGCCACCGCCCAGGTGACCTGCCCGGCCGGCCACACCGTCCCGCTCGGCGACCCGGCCGGACAACACCTTCAACGCAAGGCGTTCCTCGCCGAGCTGTGCGCCGACTGCCCGCTGCGGCCACGATGCACCACCTGCAAGACCGGACGGATCCTCACCATCCGGCCCCACCACGACGAGCAGGCCGCCGCCCGCCGCCAGGCCGTCACCGACCCCGACTGGCAAACCGCCTACCGGCGGCGGAGACCACCGGCCGAACGCGGCGTCGCCTGGCTCACCGCCCACGGCAACCGCCGACTGCGCTACCTCGGCGGCACCCTGAAGAACGACACCTGGCTCCACACCCGAGCCACCGCCCTCAACCTCCGCCGACTGATCAACCTCGGACTCACCCGAACCGACGGGACCTGGACACTCACCCCTGCCCCCCTGACGGCAAGGGGCGAGCCCGCACCAAAACCCACGCCGACCAGCCAACACCTTCAGCAAACTTCTAGTACTGCAACGGTGCTTGCCGTGACTGGTGGCCAGTTGGGTCGTTGGTCTGGTTATGGGTGGGGGCCTTGCTGATGTCAGGTTGTGGGCGGGTGAGCTTGAAGCGGTGCATGGGAGGTTCGTGCACCGCTTCAGCCGGGAGGAGCCGCGCCAGTCGGCGCTGGCCTATATGCGCGGGCTGATCTCGCCGCTGGAGCGGAAGAACGGCTGGACGCTGGCGGAGGAGGCCGGTTATGGCGGCCCCGATCGCATCCACCGGCTGCTGAACCGCATCGAGTGGGATGCTGACGAGGTCCTGGGCGACGTACGTGACTACGTCGTGGAACACCTCGGCGACCGGGACGCCGTGCTCATCGTCGATGACACCGGTTTCCTGAAGAAGGGCGTCCGCTCGGCCGGGGTCCAGCGGCAGTACTCCGGCACCGCGGGACGCACCGAGAACTCCCAGATCGGGGTCTTCCTCGCCTACGCGACGGGCCGCGGACGCACGTTGATCGACCGGCGGTTGTATCTGCCCGCGTCGTGGACGGATGACCGTGAGCGATGCCGGCGGGCGGGCATCGGCGACAGTGTCGCCTTCGAGACGAAGGTGGCCATGGCCAAGGAGATGATCCGCCGGGCCATCGCCGACCGGCTCCCGTTTCGGTGGGTGACGGCCGATGCCGCTTACGGCTTCAGCAAGGGCTGGCGCTTCGAGCTCGAGCAGGCCGATGTCTTTCACGTCATGGCCACCACCCGGCACGACACCGTCGTCACCCGCTGGGCCATCGACCACCCCGTCCACGACCTGTTCCCCGGCCTGCCGCGGCAGAAGTGGAAACGCCGCTCCTGCGGCGAGGGGGCCCACGGACGGCGGATCTTCGACTGGGCCCGCGTTGAGGTGCGGCCCTGGCACCGCGAGGACCGTCAGCACTGGGTGATCGCCCGTCGCAGCGTCAGCCGGCCCGAGGAAATCTCCTACTACATCGCCTACTGCCCCGCCGGCACCACTCTCGACGAGCTGATCCGCGTCGCCGGGAGCCGATGGGCGGTGGAGGAATGTTTTCAGAGCGCGAAGCAGGAGTGCGGGCTGGACGACTACCAGGTCCGCCGCTACCCGGGCTGGCACCGCCACATGACGTTGGCCATGGCCGCCCACGCCTGCCTGACTGTCCTGCGGGCCCGTGAGCTGGATGCGGAGAAAGCAGAAACGGATCCTCCCAGCTCATCCACCTCAGTCTTGCCGAAATCCGGCGTCTGATCTACCGACTCACCCACCGCCGGCCGGCACCGGCCGAGCACATCCTGTACTGGTCACACTGGCGTCGACGGCGCCAGCACCAAGCCCGCAACAGTCACTACAAGCAACGCGGGCACAGCCCCTGATCCTGGCCACCAGTCACGGCAAGCACCGTTGCAGTACTAGGCCGTGTGCTGGGCCGCTTCCTGGTCGAGGTCGACGATGGTGACACGACGGAATTCCCGTACGAGTTGGTGGCCGAGGACGTACGGCAGCTCCGGCGTCCCGTAGGCGATCTGGCCCAGCGTGTCCACGGCGAGCGAGCTGGTGGGGCGCGGGGTAAGGCGCGGGCGCGAGACGTATGCGGTGCCGTACAGGCCCCACAGGACGGGTTTGCGTACCCGCAGTGCTGTGCAGTGCCGCCTCAGCCTGGGGCACTGTTCGCGGGCGACGAGGGCGTGGGCGAGGCACAGTGGCGGCTGGGTGGTGCGGCTTCCTCCAGGCGGCTGGCCGTCATACGGCCTGGCCCCAGGAACAGCACGCCCTTGGTGGTGCGGTCAGCGGGATGGGCGCACACCTGGCACAGCAGATGCTCCATCGCGGTGCGCTGGCGTTCGGAGTGGACCATCCGCCAGACAGGTTCGCCGTCGCCGTAGCCGCCGTCCCAGCGCTCCCACAGGCCGCGCTGCTGGTCCCGGTCCTCACCCCCTCGTCGGAGTAGCGCAGCCCGCCAGTGTCGAGCAGCAGGTGCACGAGGGAGGTGTGGCGTTCGCCCGACCAGAGGGTGATGTAGGGGACGGTCCGGCCGTCCCGGACGGCGAGCGGACGCTGGGGGCGCGGGGTGGGGACGGTGTTCATGGGGTGCTTCCCGTGGGGTGGTGCGGTGGGGGGAGGGGTGCCCGGCGGTGTGCGGGGAGGCGTGACCGCCGGGCACCGGGTCATGGATAGCCCACTGGGCCGTCAGCGACGCCGCAGGAATATCTCCTGACGCCACGTCGCGGGGCGGCGGGACACGCTGGAGAGGCCGACGCGGCGCTGCCAGATGCCCGGGGCCACGAACTCGTCCTCAACGGGGCACATCGAGGCGAAGCTTGTCCATATTCCGTTGAAGTGGTCGAGGCCGACATGGTCGATTGCTGTTTGTACGAAGCGCTGGCACTCGTCGTAGATGGCTGCGGCCTCAGAAGCGCTGGGTTGCTCCCCGTTTCGGTTGCGGAAGACGCCGAGCCGGCTCTTGGCGCGCTGGAATATTTCCGTTCCTTCGGCCTGTGACCAGCCCACCTTTCGTCCCAGGACTTTGAGGTTCACTCCCTCCTCGGCCCAGAACGCGTGTCCCTCGATGAGCCGCATGGCGGCGATGGGAACGAATCCGTGGCCGGGCACTTTCACCTTGCGCGTAAAGGGCGTCATCGCCGTGTCCCAGGCCAGGCCCTGGCTAGCGCGGTGCTGTGCGAGGTGTGTCAGCTCGTGCGCGACGGTGCGGTAGAGCTGGTCGTCGTCGTGCTGCGCGTGGGTGATCACCTTGGCCTTCACCAGGACCTGCGGCCTCATCAAGGCGTCTTCCATGCTCTGGGCGGCGTCGTCGGCCCAGCGGCGGACCATGCCCTTGGCGGCGTCGATGTAGTCGGTGTGCCAGGCCGCACACCGCTGGGCGTCGACTGTGATGCCGGCCCGGGCGACGGCGATGCGCTCACGATGCGCGAGGCCGTGGTGGTGGGCCAGCCAGGTGCGTGCGAGGGCGGAGGGCGACACCACCCGGATCAGCGGCCGGGGTGGCAGCGGCAGGGCGGTGACGGCCTCCACGACGGGGGCCACCTCGGCGGCGATATCGCGGAGGCGGGCGCCGAGGTCGTCGTACTTGGGTCCGGCTTCCTGCCGGACCTCGCAGGCCGGTGCGCCGGCGTCAGCTTCGAGCTGGTTCATCTCTGTCTTTCGCATGGGTGTCGGTGAGTCGGTGTCGTGACGGTTGCGTGCGTACGGGCCGGGCGGCAGGGATCAGCCGACGTCCCAGTGGCGCCTGTAGTGGTCCTGGAGGATGTCGGTCAGTACGGCGCTGCTGAGCTTGAGCCGCACGATGTGGTGGTCGGAAAGATGCGCGGGGACCTCGATGACGTCGACGCCGGTGATGGCGGGCAGGAGGTCGGGGGTGGCGTAGATGCGGTCGATCCGGGCGTCCGGCCCGTGGGTCTCGCACGCGTTGACCGTGCGGGCTACGGCCGCTGGGCTGCCGTGCGGTGCGGTGGCCCAGTACCGGGCGACGTCCTCCATCAGATTCTCGGCGCGCAGCTTGCGGTCGGGGCGGGTGTCCATGTGGCGTTTGCCGTCGGGGCCGAGGTAGGTGCGGTGCACGCGGTGCGGCCGGTTGCGGATGTCCGCCAGTTTGGGCAGGGGCGGGTCGCCGGGGGTGCCGGGCTCGGGGTAGCTGTTGGTGTCCCCGGCCATGAGTGCGGGCAGCGTGACGTGCGCCCCGCTCGGCGCCTGGAGGGTCTTGTCGGCCCAGGCGGTGAGCGCCCCGGCCTCCAGCAGCCGCTGGTCCGCGCAGGCGTAGTAGTGGTGGAAGGAGAGCACGATGAACGGAACCGCTTGGCGGCCGGCGGGCCGGTAGCGCAGCGTCAACGCGGTGGGCGGCTGCGCCCATTTTGGCCCGCGGACGTCATTCCAGGTGCGGACCGCAGCGAACAGCCGCGGGTCGAAGAAGGTGGCGGTGCAGGCATCGGCACCGAGTTCCCCCTCCAGGCCGTATCCCTCCTTGTCCTCTTGGAAGAGAGTGCGGCCGTCACGGTCGGCTCCCCACATCTCCTGGCGGGTGACGATGGCAGGCTTGAGGGCCCGGACCTGTTCGTGGCCGGCCCGGCGCACCTCGGGGTTGTTCTTCCCGTTCAGTTCCTTGTTCCAGGAGAGCGCCGTCAGCGTGTCGCTGTGCTTCCTCGCGGAAGGTCGCCGTCGGCCGGTCGTCGTGGGTAGCGCAGGTGGATGGGTGGGCAAGAGAACGTCTCCTTGATGTGGGCGGTTCGGCCGGGTGGGGCGCCCGGCTGGGGCCTGGGCCGGTGCGGGGCGATTGCCGCCCTCGGCACCGGCCCGGCCGTACCCGCCAGCGCCCCCGCCGCGGGGCGGTCCTTCCTCGTCCCGGGCACCGCCGGATGGATCTGACGTGCGGCCGGGAGAGGGATGGGGCTCCGTTGCGGCGGCCCCGGTGGGGCGGCACGGCTTCCGCGGCTTCCCGCGAGGCAGGAGCGCGGCCTCGCGGAGTCCGGTGATCAGCCCTGGCCGGGGCCGGGCAGGACGCGGTAGGCGTAGCCCAGCTTGATCAGGTGCGATTCGGTCTTGGCCCCGGCCTTTTCCAGCAGTGCGTAGATGGCCTTCCTGGCGTCGCCGCGGACCATCCCCACCGCTATGGCGATCTCCGCAAGCGACGGGTGCTCAGCGACCGCGTTCCACAGCCGCAATTCTGCGGCGTCGAAGACGGCCGGCGCCTCGACGGCGTCGGGCAGGGCCATCTGGCCGGTGGCGTAGGCGCGGTGCACCAGGGTCGCGCTGCTGCCGTGCCCCCAGCGATTGCGGATGTGCAGCATGTGGGTGCGAAACGTCTGCACCTTGATGCGCAGCGCGTGCGCTGCGCCGATGTGGGTCAGCCCGTCGGCGAGGTGGGTGAGGCAGCGCAGTTGGGCCGGTGTCAGCTGGTCGGTCTGGGTGATGCGGGGCACTGGGCACTCCTGTCGGTGCGGTGGTTGGAGGGACACGCGGGCGGCGGGCCGTCGGCGGGGCACGGGCGGCGTCTCGGGAAAGCTGGTCGGTCAGTCATCGGGGCTGGGGAGAAGCCGGAAGGCGTGCTCGAGCTTGATCAAATGCGGTTCGGTCTCGGCCTGGGCCTTCTCCGCGAGGTCGCGTATCGCCTGTCTGGCCAGGTGCCGGGTGAGCCCGGCCGCCGCGGCGACCTCCAGGAGGGAGGGGCGGGTGGCGAGCGCGGTCCACAGCCGCAGGTCCTTGGGGGTGAAGTCGATCGGCGCCTGGACGGCGGCAGGGAGAGGGAGCTGATGGGTGAGGTAGGAGCGGTGCAGGTTGTGCGCGTAGGAGCCCTCCCCGAGCTTGCCGCGGACGTTGCCCATGTGGCGGTGGAGTGTGGTGAGTTGAATGCCCAGCTCGTTGGCCACGTCGACGGTGCTCAGCCCGTCAGCGAGACGGGCCAGGCACCGGAGTTCGGCGGGCGTCAACTGGCCGGGCTGGGCTGTGCGGGGCACGTGGCGCTCCTGCGGGGTGAGGGGGAAGAAGCGTCGGGGCGGGCACGGGACGCCTCAGCGGGTGGCGAGGTCGGCGTGCTCGATGGCGACGGTCGTGTGCCGCAGGTCCCGTACCAGCCGTTCGGCGACGAGCCATCTGCGGCGCGGGTCCGCATAGGGCAGCTCGGTATCAGGGGCGACGGTCTCGAAGGCAGTAGCGGCGAAGCGCAGCAGCCGCCCGCGCACCCCGTACAGGGCGGGGTCGGCGGAGCGGAGGACGGTGTAGCCGGCCCGCAGGTCGGGGCGCTCGTGCGCGTAGGCGATGACGTGCTCTGCGCACACCGGGGGCCACGTCGTCAGCCGTCCCTCGACGGGGGTGTCGCGTACCGGTTCCACGAACAGCCAGCCGTCGCTGGTCTGGCTGGCCGCGTAGTTGCAGACCGCGCAGTGCAGGAGGCTCATCGTCTCCCGGAGCCGGTCCGGGTGCTGCCGGCCGGGCAGCGGGACGCCGGTCGGTCTGCCCGCGTGGTAGCGGTTGTGGTGGTAGCGCCGCCACAGGACGTCGTGGGTGTCGCGGTCGTCGGGAGTCTCATCGGCGTAGGCCAGCCCCCACGTGTCAGGAGCGTGGCGCAGTTCCAGTTGCAGGTCGTGGGTGACGGGGCCTTCGCCGCTGCGCAGCGCGATGTACGGGACGACGGGGAGCAGGTGCGGCGCCTGGCGCGCGTGGGGGTCGGGCAGGCGCGCGGACGATGAGAGATCAGAGTCGGGGGTTGGGCTGAGCATCTTCCTGCCTGGTTTCGGATGCGGTGCGGAGGTGCGCTCCGGCCGCGGGACGAGATGTCTCCGCGGCCGGAGGCACGGTCGGTGCCGCCGGGCCCGCGTCGGTCGGGTATCCGGCGGCCCGCGCGCCGGCCCGCGCCCTGGGGCGGTGGCGGGGCGGGCCGGCTCTCCCTTCCCGGCCGGGACAGCGGACGGAGGTAACCGGGAGGGTGTAGCGCGGTTGCGGTCTCGGCGTGGTGCGCCGCCGCATCTTTCGCGAGGCGGGCCGCAGGTGAGCGGGGCCATCGGGAGAGAGGTCCTGTGCGGGTGGTGCGGTCAAGGGGTGGGTGCGGTTGGCGTGCCAACCGCACCCGGCGCGGGTCACGGGGCCCGCGTCCTTCCCGGGACGGTGGTCTCCGTCCGTCCGGGAAGCTGGTGGCGCGCTGGCGGGGGCCCTGGCCGCAGGCCGCTCTCCTGCGGCCAGGGCCGATTGGGGTGTCGCGCGGTGCCGGGGCACCCCCACCAGGGCCCCGGCACCGGCCGGCCGGTCCGCCTCCCCAGGCGGACGGCCAGCACCTCCCCGGCTGTGCGACGGCCGGGAAGGCCGCGGCGCGGCCCCGCTCGCCTCAGCGCGAGGCGGGACCGCGCTCCCGTGAGCACGCCGGAGGCGTCGGCGGCTCTCGGGAGGGCGGACGGCCGCTACGGGGGCGGCCGCCCTGGGCACGGTCTCGCTCGGCACCCGTGCCCGCCCGCGCGACGGTGCACGGACACACACCGCCTGCGGAAGCGTTCGTCACGGGCGTCTTCGGCTCCGGACGCACGGCGGGAGCTGCGCCTCGACGGTCTGGTCCAGGCGCGGCTGGAGCCGGGCGGGCCGGCGCAGCAGGGAGGCGGAGTAGGGCGTGGCGCGCCGGACCTCCATGCCGTGGCGGGAGCCGACGGCATCGGCCAGCTTCGCGACGCTCGTCCATTCGCACACCCACCTCGCCTGGTCGTAGCGGGCGGCGTAGTCGGCGAACCAGTCCACCAGCAGGGGCCCGTACGGAACGCCGCGCGGCCTGTCCGGGGCCGCGTACAGATCGTCGATCCATAACGCCATTCCCGGCTGCGGCTGGAAGTCCTCGGCGCACGCGCGCTCTTTGCGCAGCAGGGCGCAGCCGCGGATGGTGGGGCCGTCCAGCAGGAGCCAGGTCAGCGGGTGGCCGGCGTCCACCTCGCCGAGCTTGAAGGTGATCGCGTGTTCGGCGGAGTCGTACCCCGCAGGGGTGCCGTCCTGCATCCAGTGCGACAGCTGGGGAAGGCGCTGGCACACGGCCGCGTAGTCGGCTCGCTCCGCCGGGCGGATGACGTAGCGCGGCCGCCGCGGCGCAGCGGCCGCCAGTGCGCGTCTGGGGCATCGCCTACACCGCCCGTTCCTCGGCGACGATCACGCCGTCGCACATGTCGATCGCGGTGCCGTTGGCCAGGGACTTGAGGGCCGCCTCCACCAGCGGCGCCGACGGCCCGAAGAACTCAGGCAGGGCGCCGGGAGCCACCCACTCGTAGTGGTCCAGGCCGCCCAGGGTCACCTTCTGCCGCTCCGGCAGGCGTCCGCACAAGTGCACGTACGTGCAGCGGGGGCGTCCGTCGGGCTCGTCGGCGGCCCGGACGAGCACCCGGGAGATCGTGGCCGTCAGCCCGGTCTCGTACGTCACGGTCCGTGCCAGCCCGAACCAGTCGGCGTTGTCCTCGCCGGGTTCACCGCCGGGCAGCCGGAAGAAGCCGCCCGGCGCGCTGGCGGTCCGGACCCCAGGACCGCGCCGTGGTGGTTCAGGATCAGAGCGGACCGGACGCTCTGCGGTGCAAGGAGGGGAGCCATCAGGGTCTCCAGTCGAAGGGGTATCGGGGACGGGCGGGTGGCGTCACGCCGCGGTGAGCAGCGGGGTGACGATGCGGTGCGGGCCGTGGGCGTCGGGGGCGGGTCCACGGTCGGGCCCTGGCGGATCAGGCGCTGGGCGGGCTCGGTGCACATCGCGCAGCCGTGCACGGCGGCCCGGCACTCCCACCACGACAGCAGCCGCGGCGGCCGGGCCGGCTCGGTGCGCCAGGTGCGCACCGCGAGTTCGAACGTCCCGACCAGCTCGGTGTCCACGTTCTCGCGGCCGCACCACAGCCAGCACAGCTCGTCGCCGACGCCCGCCAGGGCGCGCTTGATGAAGAGGCGCTGGCACTGCTCGCACGAGTACAGCGGCACGGTCTGGCCCCAGGCCCTGGCCGTGCCGGACCAGAACAGCGCGCGCGGGCGGTTCGGCTTGCAGGCCAGCCAGCACAGCCCCCGCACGATCGCCTCCGGCCCGGTCACACCGCACCCCCTACGAAGGCGCCCTTGGGTACGTCAGCTCCCGGCGCGAAAAGCTGGAGTGGGGTGGCGCGGCACCGAACTGCCAGCACGTGGCGCGCGGCGTCGTCTGTGATGACGGTGATGCTCAGGGAGCAGTTGTAGTAGGTCAGGTACTCGGCGTACTGCTGTCGGGCACGGACCTGCCGTAGGTGATCCAGCTCCAGGCGCAGCGGGTGCTTCGCGGCCACGTCGAGCTGGCACAGCTCCAGGTACAGCAGGTCCACGGCGTGCATCGCGTGCTCGGCCTGGCCCCCTCGGACGTCCAGTCGCTCTCGGGGCAGCCGGAGACCAGCTGTGTGTGCTGCACCCACCAGGTGAGCAGGTGCGCTCCCCGCAGCTCCAGCCGCGTGCCCCAGTCGAAGCAGATGCCGCGACCGCTGCTCGGTACCGGCGGGACCACGGGAGGCGCAGGCGTGCGGTCCGCGTCGGCGGATGCTGGCCGAGTCGGTCGAGAGGCCCGCAGAGGGCGCCCCCAGGTGAAGCCGAGTATCACGCCGACTTCTCCCGCCGCATCGCGGTAGGTACGGGCAGCCAGCACACCACGGCCTTGCCGCGATCATTGCCTTCGACGACATACTCGCCGCCGTACTCGGCCGCGGTCATGCGTACGAGGAGGAGCCCGCGACCGCTCAGGTCGTCGGCGGTGGCGTCGCGCTCGTGAGGCGCTCGTGACGACTCATCCAGAACCTTGACCATGAACGACCACGGGGCCTGGGGAAACTCAACCCACACATCGCCGCCGGAGTGGCGCACGGCATTAGTGACCAACTCCGAGACGACCAGTTCGGCTGCGCCGAGGAAGTACTCGTCCTTGCAGATCTCCGCCGCGCGTGTTCGGCCCATCTGCCGGGCCACACGCAGGGGGTGCAGCGCCTCGTTCCAGGGGCGCACGCATAGCGAAGCGGTTGGGGCGTGGAGGTTCTGCTCGGTCAACTGTGGGGTTCGAGCAGCGACGACGGCCCTCTGATCGCGGGGAGGGCCCGCATCCTGATACGTCGGCAGCAGCGAGACGGGCAATCTGGCTGCGGCGTCAGCGAGCGCGTTTCGACAGGCGCGCTGCTGAGGCGTGAAGCGGTTCGTCGTCATGGTCGGCTCCATGTCGAGATGGCCAATGACGACATGCTGGGGCCACAACTAGGCCCCAACTATCATGAGTTGATGATAGTTGGGGCCAGCGCTTCACTCAGTGTTAGTGGGACGGGCCAAGCCATGCCCCGTAGGACAGGAAACTCTCAGGCAGTCGCCGATGTGCCGCTTCCAGGCTGGCGTACGTCTCGCGGACTGTTGGGGAGTACTTGGCCTGCTGAGGGGCGGCTTTCCGTGCCTTAAGCAAGCTCTCGAAGGCATGGTCGAGCTTCCCGGTCCATACCTGTGCGCGAGCAACCTCGGCGTGGTGATGACTCGTCCGAGATTTCGGCCACCCGGAAGGGATGTGCATCCCTGCGGCCGCATCGACGGCCTTGCCGTACTGGTCGAGTTCAGCGAACACGGAGACGCGGTGTGTGGCCACGTTGGTGGGGCCGAAGGCGAGCCAGTGAACCTTGATGGCCTCACCCGTGTCCCTGGAAACCCTCTCGGCCGCGTCCAAGTGCTCCTTGGCCCGCTCCCTGTCATGGGCTCGGCCGGCCATCACGGCGGCCCCGAGGTGGAGCTGTCCGGTAACGACCTTCCGTTCATGGGTCGCCTCGGCCTGTTCAAGCGTGGAAAGACCTATCGTGACGAGACGCCCACCGGTACGGAAGTTACCTTCCCGCAGGTAGGTCAACGCGCGGAGGTAGTGGGTCAGGCCCCCGAGGACAGCGTCGGAACCACGGTGTGCCGCCCAGTCCATCCGGGCCAGCGCCAGTTGCGCCAGATCCGGGTATCCCAGCTTCGCAGCAACGTCGTAGGAGGTGCGGTAGAAACTGGCGAGAGTCAGCCACCCCTCCCGGCTGCCAGCCGCGTGGGCAGCGGTCGTCGCCTCCTCGACAAGGCCGGCAACGTCGCTCGCCGCTTTCTTGATCTCTCCAGCGCGTACGGCCCTGCACAGTCCTTCTGCCGCCGAGTGCAGGGCCTCGGGGCGCCGGGCCTCTATATCGGGGTCCGGCCCGAGATCGTAGACATCCAAGGCGTTACGGATGGGGCGGATGAGGACGTCCAGCTCGTCTTCGCGCAATGAGGCTGCATAGGGCTGCCCGACGATGGTCGCGACCTCAACGCGCATGGCGTGTGCGCAAGCCGCGATCAAATGGGGGGTCGCTGGAAGACGTCCTTGCTCCGTCTTCGTCAGCGTGCTGTACGGGACACAGGACAGCTCGCTGAGAGCCTTCTGAGTGAGGTGGCGTTCCCGGCGCAGACGCGCGATGCGCACGCCGATGTGGTCTTCGGGCAGAGCGTGCATACTGGCTCCTGTTCTGCTTCGACACCAGAACAGTACCCGTGGTCGGCTATGCGGGAATACGAAGGAGCCCCACCCCGTAAGGGGTGGGGCTCCTTCCGTTTAGGGCGCCTTCACCGTCGCCGAGAGGCCGACGTGTCCAGCGCGAGGAGTCACGCTCCACGTTGTGCGAGTGGCCCGGCCGGCAGGAGGAAGCGCCCTTCGACCGCGGCGGTGAGGGCATCATTCATCGGCCACCAGCTCAGCGTGAAATCCGCCTCGGTCGGGGAAAGTTCTTGCGGGCCCAAGGTGAGGTCGCGTGCAAAGTGGCCGCTGAGCAAGGCGAGGCGGTCTGCGGCGTCCTGGGCGACGACTATGGAGGCATCGCGGGCCGGCCCGTCGTCTGCGTGGCTCATGGCAGGTCAGGTGAAGGTGGCTGCTGTGCGGTGGCGTGGTGGAGGTGGATGGCTTCGACGCACCACGGGGGACGCGCAGACGCGGCAGTACCTGCGGGTGGAACCAGGCGAGCATGATGCCCTCGGTCACCTGGATGCGGGCGGCGTCGCCGTCCCAGGAGGCGGCGAAGACCTCGATGTCAGCTCGGCCGTTGCCCTGCTGCACCGTGGCCAGGGGGCGCAGGCCGGGCAGGACGAGACCGGCTTCTTCCTGGAGTTCGCGGGTGATGGCCTCGTGGGGGTCTCGCCGGCCTCCAGCTGGCCGCCGAGAAAGCTCCAGTGGCCGGGCCAGCAGATGCCGGGGATGTCGTCGCGCAGGTGCAGCAGGTAGGCGCCGTCGCTGTTGCGGATCGCTGCCGCCACACCCATGGGCACTCCTTGGCTCGCCGGTGAGTCCACGGTAAACGCCTGGGGCGTGGGCGGCCCGGCAATGCGGCTGCCCACGCCGGTGGTGTCGCGGGTTACGCGGCGGCGTGCTCGCGGCCGCGCCGGGTACGGCGGTGCAGAACCTCCGCCAGGGTGGTGCGCCAGCCGTCGGGGTCGATGTAGACCATGGCGATGAGCGCGGCGAGGACGGCACCCCCGAGGTCGTTCATCACACCCTTCCAGGAGTGCTCGGGGCAGTCGCAGGTGGTGAGCCCCTTGAGGCCGTGCAACTGGTGCATGGCCTCGCCGCCTTCCTCGCCGACCTTGCTGACCTGGAGGGCCTTCAGCTCCCCGTCGGGCAGGTCGCTGCCTGCCTGCCGGCACACGGCCGCGAGGTGTTCGACGGTGTCGAGGTCGAGGATGTCCAGGAGCTTGTGCGTGGTCATGGTGCTCTCCTTCTGCGGGCAGGCCGGGCGGCCGTACGGGACCCGGCGATCTACTGGGGTGTGCCCACCGCGGGGCGGCCGAGCTGGTGCACGCGCCATCCGGCGGCCGTCCAGCGGTGGGGGTCGAGGGTGGTGCGCAGGTCGACGATCAAGGGTTCGGCGGGCAGGTCGCGCAGCGCCGCGGGGTCGGCGTCGCGGTAGTGGGGCCATTCGGTGGCCAGGACGACCGTCTCGGCCCCCTTGACGGAGGCTGCGAGATCGTCGGTGTACTCCAGCTCGGGGTGGCGGGCCAGGGCGGTGGGCACGGCGTGCGGGTCGTGCACGGTGACGCGGGCGCCGCGGTCCTGGAGCAGCCGGGCGACGGCCAGGGCAGGGGATTCGCGGACGTCGTTGGTGCCGGGCTTGAAGGCAGCCCCCAGACGGTGATGTCGCGGCCGGCCAGCGTTCCGCCGAGGAGGGCCTGGGTGATCAGGTCGAGGGCGGCGGCGGGGCGGTGCTCGTTGATGATCTCGGCGGCGCGCAGGAGGCCGGCGGCGTCCTCGGCGCCGAGCTGGCGGGCCGCGGCGGTGAAGGCACGGATGTCCTTGGGCAGACAGCCGCCGCCGTAGCCGATGCCGGGGCTCATGCCGCCGGTGCCGATGCGCGGGTCCATGCCGATGGTCGCGGCGACGGTCGCCACGTCCGCGCCGGAGGCGGCGCACATGTCGGCGACCGCGTTGATGAAGCTGATCTTCAGGCCGAGGAAGGAGTTGGCCGCCCCCTTGATCACCTCCGCGGTGGGCGGGTCGCACACCACCAGCGGCGCGTCGATGGGCGCGTAGAGTTCGCGCACGATGTCCTCGGCGTGGTGGGAGGGGACACCTGCGACGATCCGGTCGGGGCGCAGGGTGTCCGCCATCGCATGGCCTTCGCGCAGGAACTCCGGGTTCCACACCACCTCGACGTCGCGGCCGGCCGGCGCGTGCCGGGCCAGCAGGGCGGCGAGCTTGGCGGTGGTGCCGGGGGTGACGGTCGACTTGCCGATGATGACCGTGGGCCGGCTCAGATGCGGGGCCAGGGCGCGGGCGGCGCCGAAGACCTGGCCCATGTCATAGCCGCGGCCGTCCGCGTCGATCGGCGTACCGACGGCGAGGAAGTGCACGTCGGCGGCTTCCGCCGCCTCGGTGAGGCTGGTGGTGAAGCGCAGCCGTCCGCTCGCGGTGTGCCGCCTGAGCAGTTCGGGCAGCTCGGCTTCGTAGATGGGGGCCTCGCCGCGGTTGAGGGTGTCGATCTTCGCCTGGTCGGTGTCCACGCCGATCACCTCGTGGCCGATCTCTGCCATGCCTGCGGCGTGCGGGATGCCCAGATGGCCGCAGCCGATGACGGATACGCGCATACGATGTGCTCCTTCGACAATCCGCCCGGCCCCGATGCGGGCCGGACCGGTCAACGGGCTCGCACGCTAGCGCCGTTGACCGGCCGGGCGGACATTGCGCAGGTCGCACCCTTGACGTGGCGTCAGGCCGCGACCTTCTCCAGCAGATGCTGGGCGAGGGCGGGCAGCGCCTCGCCCGCCGGTGCGGTGCACACCAGGTCTCCGCACTGCGGCCCCTCCAGCGGGTAGGGGTGGAAGACTCCGCCGTTCCAGAAGCCCTCGGGATCGCAGTGGATCACCTGCATACCGCGCTCCCGGGCGCGGGCGGCGACCTGGCGGCGGTCCGCGTGCAGCCCCACCACCAGCAGCGCGCGGGCGCCCCGGCCCCACTCCACGTCGGGGACGGCCTGGTCGTAGCGGCGCACGAAGCACTCACGCAGCCCGGCGCGGGCCGCCAGCACGTCGAAGTTGTTGGTGATGACGGGCCCGGTCAGGTATCCGGCGTCGTGCAGTTCCTTGAGCGCGGTCAGGGCGGGGGTAGGCCGGGCCTGGAAGCAGGCCCGGTACATCTCCACGCACTCCTCCACCTTCTCCTCCGGCGCGGTCAGGAACTCGGACAGCAGCGGGTCGTCCTCGGGGCGCAGGACGAAGCCGTGGACGCCGGGGGCGTCGTCCTCCCGGGTAGTGACCCGGTAGATCTCGTGCAGCCGGTGCAGCGCGGGAATGCCGGCCTCCCAGCTCGTGCCGCAGCCGATCTCGACCTGGAAGGGCAGGTAGTCGGCGAGCGGGGCGAGGTCCGGGATGCGCCGGAAGGCGCCGGGGGCCGCTTTCCGGCGGATGCCGCTGGCCAGGACGTCCCAGGGACGGCGGCGGGTCGCCGGGGGCGGGACGTACCCGGACGAGGTGATCTGTACGTCCAGACAGGCGTACCCGTGCGGCAGGGTGCGTCCGGCGCGGGCGTCTTCCGGGTGCGGCCCGGAGCGCAGGGTCGGGGTGACGTGCAGATCACCGCGCACCCACACGCCGCCCTCGGGCCTCCAGCCGCCGTCGCGCAGGGCGGCACGGACCGCCTCCCAGTGCGCGCCGATCTCCTCGGCCGGGGCGGCGGCGTGGTGATACAGGTACAGCTGCCGCAGCGCCAGCGCCGGGGCACCGGTGGTGGCGGCGAGACCGTAGCGGTAGCGGTAGTGCACCATGCGGCGCCGCGCGTCACCGGGCTGCGCGGCCGTGGCCGGCTCCTGGGTGCGCCGCCAGATGCCTTCCTCGATGTCGCGGGGCCGGTCGGCGCCGTGCGTACCGAAGTAGGCGTGCCAGTCGCGTTCCTGCTGTGGGGTGAGCTGATCGACCACGATGAACGGAAGTTCCATGAGGGGCCTTTCGCTGTGATCCAGACGCCAGGCTCCGGAGCCGCGGCCCCGGGGCGTCATCATCACGGCACCACAGCCACCTGGCCGCGCGAAGCCGGTGAAGCCCGGCGAACGGCGGCTGACGCCGCGGCGCCGCCCCGGCGCGCCGACCGGCGAAACACCGGCGAACTGGCCTGCGTTGTTCCCGGCAGGCGGCGGGCTGCGTACGCTCGGAAGGTTCGGTGGTACCACGGCGGAAGGGCCCAAGGATGGGACAGGCCGGGAAACGGGTGCCCAATGCGCTCCTGAACCACTTCATGGAACGGGCCCAGCTCTCCAACGCCCAGCTCGCCCAAGCGGTGACCGCGGGCGCGCGAGCCGCAGGGCACCGGGACATCAATCCGGACGAGAGCCGGGTACGGCGCTGGCGCGGCGGGGAGTGCCCGCGCGAGCCCGTGCCGCAGATCATCGCCCAGGTGCTCGGCGCCCGACTGGCTCTGCCCCTGACCCCGGCAGACGTGGGCCTGCCGGGACCGCTCCAGCCGCCCGCCCATGGCACCGATCTGCCCTGGCAGCACACCGCCACCATCGCCGCCATCGCCCACCTGACCCGGAGTGACCTGATGCTGCCGCACACCCGCACCAGCGACGACGCCGCACAGATCCGCGCCGCCGACGCCCTCCTGGAGCCGCTGCGCCGCTGGCCGTCCGCAAAACCCGCCAGCATGCCGAACGCGCCGCGCACCGGCCGGCTGGGCATCGCGCAGGTCGAATCGATCGAGGCACTGACCGCCGCCTTCCGGGACGCGGACAACCGGCACGGCGGCGTGCTCTCCCGCCGGGCGGTCGTGGCCCAGATGAGCGAGATCAACGACCTGCTCGCCACCGCCTCCTACACCGAAGCCACCGGACGCCGCCTCTTCCGCGCTGTCGCCGACCTGGGCAGTGTCGCCGGATGGATGAGTTTCGACGCCGGAGCGCACGTCAGCGCGCAGCGCCTGTTCGTCGCCGCGGTGCACGCCGCCAGCGAAGGCGGTGACCGGCAGCTCGGCGCACACATCCTCCAGTGCATGGCGCGGCAGATGTCCCACCTGGGGCACGTCGAGGACGCCCTCGAACTGATCGCCCTGGCCCAGTACGGGGCACGCCGGCACGCCAGCCCCGGCACCCGCGCGGTCCTCGCCGCGCTCCACTCCCGCTTCAGCGCCATGTGCGGCGACCTGGAAGAGAGCCAGCGGGCGGCCCAGGAAGCCGAAGACGCCTTCACCCGCATCCGCCCGGACGACGAGCCGCCGCACACCGCGTTCTTCGACGAGGCGGAACTGTCAGCCACCCTGGGCGTCGCCCACCAGATCGCCGCCAAGCAGACCTCCGGCCACCAGCGCACCCACCGCGCCGAGCAGTCTCTGACGCTGCTGACCAACGCCCTGCGGCTGCGGCCCGACGCCCGCGTACGCTCCCGCGCGTTCGACCACATCGGCCTCGCCCGCACCCACCTGGCCGTCGGAGAACTGGCGGGAGCCTGTCAGGAGGCCACCATTGCCCTCACCATCGCCGAGGGCCTGCACAGCACCCGCATCGCCGACCGGCTCAGCGAACTCCACGAGGAAACCGAGCCTTACGCGGGCAGCAGCGAGATCAGCGCCCTTCGGGGGCGCCTGAAAGACGCGGTCACCACCGCGCACTGAACGGGACGGACCCGGATGCGAGGACCGATCACTTGGCGGAGCCGTACGCCGCGGCGAGCGGACCAGCTAGGCCCGTACTTCGCGGGTCGTTGATTCGTTTGGTGTGACCGGTTCGGTGGTGTCCTGGGCCGGTGATGCGGCGTTGGAACGGGTGTGTCGATGACTTCCCGGTCTCCGCGGCCACGGGCTCAGCGTCAGCGTCTTGAAGTGGCGGTGACGTCCGTGGTGGAGAAGCGTCTGGGCGCTCTGCCTGTCGCTGCCGAGTTTCTGCGCCAGCTGGATGTCGCTGGGATTGTCGACGAGGTATGTCCTGGTGGTGCGAGTGCGCTGGTGACGCACGGGCAGGTGGTCGAGGCGTTGGTGGCCAACCGGCTGACCTCGTCGGCGCCGCTGGTGCGGGTGGAGGACTGGGCCAGGTGCTGGGCGGTGGAGGAGGTCTTCGGGATCGAGTCCGGTCTGCTCAACGATGATCGTCTGACCCGGGCTCTGGACGGGATCGCTCCGCACCTGGAGCACATCGCGGGCACGGTCGGGGCGCGGGCGATCGGTGAGTTCGGGATCGACGTGGCCCGGATGCACTGGGACATGACCAGCATGTCCGTGCACGGGGCCTTCCCGGCTGAGGGCCAGGACGAGGACTTCCCCGTCATCGGACACGGGCATCCCGAGGACCGGCGCTTTGATCTCAAGCAGGTCCAGGCCGGGCTTGCGGTGTCGGCTGACGGCGGCATCCCGCTCCACGCCCGGGTCTTCGGCGGTGGTGCGGCCGAGGTCAGCCAGGTCGTCGGCGCGATGAAGGACCTGCGGGCCATGGCCGGTGAGCGCGACTTCCTGATGGTCGCCGGCTCCAAGCTGGTGTCCTACTCCAACATCCGTGCCCTGCTCGCGTCCGGGGTCCGGTTCATCGCCCCGGCCCCGGCCGCGCAGGTCAAGGACGAGGTCTATGCCGCCCTCGGCCTCGCGCAGGCCGCTGTCGTGGACTGGACCCCGGGCCGGGAGGCGGGCAAGCCCGCCGAGCTGCGCGAGACCTACCGTGTGCTGGAGGACGCCCACACTCTGACGGGGCCCCGCAAGAGCGATCCGCCGCTCACCGTGCGGCGATCCTGGTCCACTCCACCGCCAACACCGCCGGCTGGCAAGCCGCCCGGGACAAATGCCTGGCCAAGGCCACCGAAGATCTGAGCAAGCTCACTGCTGCGGCCGGCGGACGCCACTACAGGACCCGGGAGGAGATCGTCGCCCGGATCGGTGTCATCGCCGCCAAGCGCCGCGTCACCTCCTGTTTGCGCTGGACCGTCACCCACAACGACGACGGCACCCCGGTCATGGCCTGGCACTTCGACACCAGCGTGCTGAAGGCCGAATCTGCTGTCGACGGCTGGCACGCACTGCTGACGTCCGTCCCCGCCGACCAGGCGGATGCCGGGCAGGCCCTGATCCACTACAAGGGCCAGGGCACGGTCGAACGCAGATACCACGACTTCAAGGGCCCGCTCGCGGTTACGCCGGTCTTCGTCCAGCACAACCGGCGCGTCGCCGCCCTCATCCAGGTCATCTGCCTGGCCCTGCTGGTCTTCTGTCTGATCGAACGCCAGGTCAGACGGGCGCTCGGCCCCGAGCAGACTATGAGCGGTCTCTACCCCGACAACCGCCGCGTCCGCCCCACGGGCCGCATGATCTTCTACCACCTCGGCGAACTCACCCTGCAGATCGGCAACATCACCGACCCGCCCACCGTCCAGACCACCCGCGGCGTACAACTCCACCTCCTCGGCCTGCTCGACACCGACATCGGACAGACCCGCTGGCCGCAGACCTGAAACTGTGACCGCGAAGTCCGGGGCTAGAGGGGACCACGCCTCACACAAGGCCGAAATCGTTATGGATTACTTGTCTCGAATGGGACTGGTCGCTCATGCACCCGTACGTGTAGTGCGCAGGTGTGCCGGCACGGCCCACCACTGGTCCGGGCGGTCGACGACCGGGGCGTCGGGGCCCGTCTCACTGTACCGGGCGAGGCGCAGAAGGTAGGCCGCGATGCCTGCCGCGCCCTGCATCCACGTCGTGCCGGGCGGCAGCAGCGGCGGGTCCTCGCGGTGTTCCAGAAAGCGCCAACGGGCGCCCGAGGCATCCCTGATGACCCGGTCGACCAACGCGTCACCCATCCTGTGCGCGGCCCGCAGCAGGGTCTGTCTCCTCTCCGGCACCCGGCAGTCCTGGGCCGCGTCCAGCAGGACGTCTCCGACGCCCGCCGTTCCGCAGCAGCGGCCGTCGTTGTCCCAGAAGCCGGGACGGAGGCGTTCCGGCACACCCGAGGTGAGGATCGAGGTCATACAGCGGTGCCGCAGTTCGTCGACGTCGTGGCCAGCCACCTCGGTGACCCCTGCGTGCGCCAGCGCGGTGAACAGGTGCGAGGTGCCCGCCGGGCCGTGGCACCACGTGTACGTCACCGGTTCCACCTCCCGGCGCGACGGCGGGATCGTGTGCGGGACGACGAAGCCCGCATCCTTCAACGACCCCACCGAGAGGACGTGCCGGGCGCCCGCGACCGCTGCCTCGACGAAGTCCTCGCGGTCCAGGACGGCGCCCGCGACCGCCAAAGCGGCCGCGACCCCGGACGTTCCGTGCGAGTAGTTCGGCGCCCTCGACGGTCTCCCCGGCGTCATGCCCCAGTCGAGGCCCGCTTCCGTACGGTCCGCCGCCCGCAGCAGGGCCTCGCCTCCCGTCGTCGCGATCGCGTCTGTGAACTCGCTCTTCGCCCAGACCGCCGTCATCACCACGCCCGCGGTGCCCATGATGACGTCGGTGAGGGGCGCGTCGGAGCCCGGCTCGAAGTCGAGCGTGGTCTTCCATCCGTCGCCGGTCGCCAGGGCGGCCAGCCGCCGCAGCGCCACCACTTCCTCGCCCGGGGCGAGCAGTCTGAGCGCCGTCGCGTCGCCCGCGAGGCCGTCGTACAGCGAGGGTTCTGTTCGCTGCCCGGCCTGTGCCGACAGTCTGGTCACGAGGCCGGTCGCCAGCGCCGTTTCCCGCACGCCCAGCTCCCGGTACTGTGCGACCTCGGCCAGCATCGGGGCCAGGCCGGCGATCCCCGCGTACAGCGAGTCGCGGTCCTGGGCAGGTGACGTGGCCTCAGGGCCGTCCTCCACCACGGCCTGCACCAGCCACGGGCCCTCGTCCTCGCGCACGTGGTCCAGCACCCACGACCACGCGGCCTCGCCCACATCCCGATATACGTCGCTTCTCACCAGGCCACGCTCCAACCGCCGGATCACCGGCCCGTGCGGTGCGGTGTTGCCGACCCGTCAGTTCCGGCGGTCGCGGAGGGCCACTTCAAGACGCTGACGCTGAGCCCGTGGCCGCGGAGACCGGGAAGTCATCGACACACCCGATCCAACGCCACACCACCGGCCCAGGACACCACCGAACCGGTCACACCAAACGAATCAACGACCCGCGAAGTACGGGGCTAGTACTGGATTCCTCTTTCGCTGGGCATATGTTCTGGTGGCGGGGTAGTTGAGGGTGCTCGGGGGCGGGTGCTGGGCAATGGTTTTATGGACACGACCGGAGCGTGACGAGAACGAGCGGGCCGTCGTCCGGCGCCTGTCACGGGCACGGAAGGCTCCGCGGGATGCGGTGATGCGGGCCCGGATGATCGAGTTGAGCTGGTCGGGGTTGCGGGTGCCGGCGATCGCGGTGGAGCTGGATTGCTGCCAGAAATCTGTCCGCTGCTGGCTGCACCGCTTCAACCGATCGGGCCTGCAGGGACTCGATGATCTGGGCGGGCAGGGCCGTAAGCGACGGATCACCGAGGAGGAACGGTCTCGGATCATCTCCCTGGTCAAGACCGTGCCGCCGGGGCGACTGCGGTGGGAACCCGTCGGAGAACTGTGGGCCTTCGACGAGTCCGGACCATCCGAGTGGACGCTGGATTCCCTGGCCGCGGCGGCACGGGCCGAAGGGATCGAGGTGGGCCGCTCACAGATCCGCCGCATCCTGCTCGCCGAGGGCGTGCGCTGGCGCCGCACCCGGTCCTGGACACGCTCGAAAGACCCGGACTTCGTCCCAAAAGGACACGGATCATCGGCCTCTACACCCACCCGCCCGACGGTGCGACGGTGATCTGCGCCGACGAGCTGGGGCCGGTGATCCCGCGGGCCTTCCAGCCCGCACCCGCCTGGTCACCAGACGGACGCCGGATCAAAGCCGAGCTCGACTACAGCCGCGGGCCCGAGAAAACCTGGGTCTACGGCGGTCTGCGGCCGGCCAACGGTCAGGCAGTCACGATGACCGCACCCTCCCGCAACAGCGTGTTCTACCAGCAGTTCCTGCAGCTGCTCGAGGACGCCAACCCGACCGGGGAGATCTGGATCGTCACCGACAACCTGTCCAGCCACAACAGCGTGTCCACCCGGACCTGGCTCGAGGACCACCCCCGCATCCACCACGCTTTCATCCCCGTCGGCGCGTGCTGGCTCAACCTTCAGGAAGGCTGGTGGCGCATCTTCCGCAAGGCCGCCCTCGCCGGCCGGTCCTTCGCCAACCGCGACGAGATCGCATACGCCACCGCCCTCACAACCAGCCAGCTCAACTCCCGCGCCAGCCCCTGGATCTGGGGCAGACCCCCACCACCAACCCGCGTACTGCGGCGCCGATATACGTACACCGTTTGAGGAATCAAGCACTAGTACTGCAACGGTGCTTGCCGTGACTGGTGGCCAGGATCAGGGGCTGTGCCCGCGTTGCTTGTAGTGACTGTTGCGGGCTTGGTGCTGGCGCCGTCGACGCCAGTGTGACCAGTACAGGATGTGCTCGGCCGGTGCCGGCCGGCGGTGGGTGAGTCGGTAGATCAGACGCCGGATTTCGGCAAGACTGAGGTGGATGAGCTGGGAGGATCCGTTTCTGCTTTCTCCGCATCCAGCTCACGGGCCCGCAGGACAGTCAGGCAGGCGTGGGCGGCCATGGCCAACGTCATGTGGCGGTGCCAGCCCGGGTAGCGGCGGACCTGGTAGTCGTCCAGCCCGCACTCCTGCTTCGCGCTCTGAAAACATTCCTCCACCGCCCATCGGCTCCCGGCGACGCGGATCAGCTCGTCGAGAGTGGTGCCGGCGGGGCAGTAGGCGATGTAGTAGGAGATTTCCTCGGGCCGGCTGACGCTGCGACGGGCGATCACCCAGTGCTGACGGTCCTCGCGGTGCCAGGGCCGCACCTCAACGCGGGCCCAGTCGAAGATCCGCCGTCCGTGGGCCCCCTCGCCGCAGGAGCGGCGTTTCCACTTCTGCCGCGGCAGGCCGGGGAACAGGTCGTGGACGGGGTGGTCGATGGCCCAGCGGGTGACGACGGTGTCGTGCCGGGTGGTGGCCATGACGTGAAAGACATCGGCCTGCTCGAGCTCGAAGCGCCAGCCCTTGCTGAAGCCGTAAGCGGCATCGGCCGTCACCCACCGAAACGGGAGCCGGTCGGCGATGGCCCGGCGGATCATCTCCTTGGCCATGGCCACCTTCGTCTCGAAGGCGACACTGTCGCCGATGCCCGCCCGCCGGCATCGCTCACGGTCATCCGTCCACGACGCGGGCAGATACAACCGCCGGTCGATCAACGTGCGTCCGCGGCCCGTCGCGTAGGCGAGGAAGACCCCGATCTGGGAGTTCTCGGTGCGTCCCGCGGTGCCGGAGTACTGCCGCTGGACCCCGGCCGAGCGGACGCCCTTCTTCAGGAAACCGGTGTCATCGACGATGAGCACGGCGTCCCGGTCGCCGAGGTGTTCCACGACGTAGTCACGTACGTCGCCCAGGACCTCGTCAGCATCCCACTCGATGCGGTTCAGCAGCCGGTGGATGCGATCGGGGCCGCCATAACCGGCCTCCTCCGCCAGCGTCCAGCCGTTCTTCCGCTCCAGCGGCGAGATCAGCCCGCGCATATAGGCCAGCGCCGACTGGCGCGGCTCCTCCCGGCTGAAGCGGTGCACGAACCTCCCATGCACCGCTTCAAGCTCACCCGCCCACAACCTGACATCAGCAAGGCCCCCACCCATAACCAGACCAACGACCCAACTGGCCACCAGTCACGGCAAGCACCGTTGCAGTACTAGGTCATCCAGCGACTGATCGGCGGGGACGGGATGAGCCTGGACGACGCTCTGGGCGGGCCAAGCCAGCTGCCCCGTAACGTCGGCGTCGAGCAGGCGGGGGCTGGGAGCGGGGTGATGGGTGGGGAGTGCGAGGGCGCGGCTTCGTTGGCGGTGCGTGCGGGGGCGTCGGGCTCGGGTGGTGGCCGCGCGTGGCTGGTTGAGTCCGTTTGGCTTGGTCTGGGTGATTTTCTGAGCGCATGTCACAATGTCCGCTCCGTGAGAGTCCTGTCCTGCCTGCCGGCTGCCCAAATGGCGCAGGGTGGTCTCTCATTACGACGAAAGACAACCATGAGACGCAAAAGATCCTTGGCGCCGCCACGGCGCCACCCGGCGGTTTTCGGGGCGTTCCTGCGCACCCACATTTCCGGGCTGCTGGCCCTCGTATTGCTCATCGGCCTGTGTGAGGCGTCTTTCCTGGCCGGCCCGGCGAGCGCGCAGAGGCCGGCCTCGACTCCGACATCGGCCTCGGCCGCGCAACAGCAGGCAACGGCGGTCCCGGAGAAGGTCCTCACGTTCAATGCGCAGGGCGGAAACGGGTGGGAACCCATCAGGAACGGGCTGCTGCGGCACGCCGATCTGGTGGCACTTCAGGAAGTGACCACGCTGCCGGCCGGACTGTCCGTCTGCACCCAGCAGAGCGAGAATTTCATTCTGGACAATTTTGATGACCAGCGAACCACTGCCACCGGACTGCCCCCTCAGCGCTTCCGCCTGTGCATGTACCGCTGGGGGCACTGGCGCGGCCAGAATGAGCCGGGCTACCTGTACTACCTGAAGGTTTACGAAAAGCAGCGGACGGCAGATGCCCCGCTCAACGAGGCGGGGAACTCCGGTAAGTCCATGGCGGTATGGACACGGTCACCGGCCGAAGACGCGATCACCGTGGAAGGAGAGGACCCGACGACGCCCAACAGGTGGATGCGGGAACGCCCCGCACTGGGGCTGAAGTTCGGCAGCACCTGGTTCTTCAACGTGCACGCCGCGTCGATACGCCAGAACACCACCCCGAACCCGCACGCAGTCTCTCTGGTGCGGACCATCGGGAACAACGCCGGCGGAGCACCCTGGCGTGTGCTGGGCGATTTCAACTCTCTGTCGGACACGTTTCATCAAGCCGGCATCGACCGGCCGATCTACAACGCCCGGTACCCGGACGGGCGAGCCGTTCCCACCCAGCAGAGCGGTTACCCGCTCGACTTCATGGTCGCTGACCAGGAGATCCCGAATCTCGCCGTCGCCCTCAGCACCAGTGCTGACTCCGATCACTACCCGGTGCGCTTCGCTCCGTGGGATCCGGTCGACTGCAACGCGGCCATCTGGGATCACTGGACCCGCTACAACGCGCCCCAGGGCCTGGAGCGCCGCAGCGCTCCCGCGGCGGCCTGCGAGGACAACGGCAAGAAGCAGGACGCCATCGTCTCGATGGGCGACAGCTTCATCTCCGGCGAGGCCGGGCGCTGGGCCGGAAATGCCAATACGGGGCCGGGAGGCTCGGCGTGGGGCACGGACCGGGCCGCCCGGTGTGAAAGTGGCGAGAGTGGCTGCCGCACCGATCTGGGCCAGGTCTACGAGCCAGGCACCGCGTATGACGTGAAGAAGAGCGGTGACGCCTGCGACCGTTCCCTGTCAGCCGAGATCAAGGGCGCCGAGATCACGGGCATCCCCAAGGAGCGGCGCTTCAACATCGCCTGTTCCGGAGCACGGACCGAGCATCTGGCCAAAGCCGGATTCAAGGGGCAGCGCCCCCAGGTCGAGGACCTCAAGGACATCGCCAAGAACCACCACATCAAGATGATCGCGGTGTCCATCGGCGGCAACGACCTGAAGTTCTCGGACGTCATCGCGGCATGCGCCAGGGCCTACTTCGCCCCGTCCGCCCTGGGCGCCTCGTGCAAGAAGAGCGAGCAAGAAGCGTTCGAGGAACGGCTACGCCAGGCGGAGAAGGACGTCGGGGGTGCCGTGGAGGGCATCCGGGCCGCGATGCGCGAGGCGGGCCAGGAGGACTCCAGCTACCAGCTCGTCCTGCAGTCCTACCCCAACCCTCTGCCGCGCAGCAGCGAGTACCGCTACCCGCAGAACGACGTCCCCGTGGGCGGCGTCCTCACCTCCTACGGCCGCTACCGCAACGGCGGCTGCCCGTTTTTGGACGAGGACACGGACTGGGCGCACGGCTATGTCGTCCCCAAGATCAGCAGCATGCTGCGCGGGGTCGCCGCGCGCAGCGGTTCGACCTTCCTGGACCTGCAGTACGCCTTCGCCGGGCACGAGCTGTGTGCCGCATCGTCCCAGCAGGCCACCGCGGACCACTCCCTGAAGAACCCGCTCCCGGCGGACCAGGCCGAGTGGATCCGCTGGGTTCCCTATGTGATGGAGCAGACCAAGGATGTCCTCTGGGGCTCCCAGGGGCACCAGCAGGAGGCGATCCACCCCAACCTCTACGGGCAGCAGGCGCTCGGCGCCTGCCTGACCGCGGCCGCCGCCCGGCTCGGCAACGCGCCACAGGTGTTCACCTGCCGCGGTGCGGCCGGCAAGAATCCCGACACGGTACAGGTGGACCAGGACAAGGTCGACTGGACGCTCAGCAGCCAGAACCGTCGTGCCCCGCAGTCCGGGCTGCCGGACTGGAGCCGGGCGGGCTACCGGGGCGGGCAGCCGCTGCCCGGCGAGTCCGCGATCAACCCCGATCCGGCCTGCCGGGTCGGACCGGCCCGGCTCGCCGCCGACTTCGGCGTCCGGCCCGATGACGGTGCCGACGACACCCTGGGACTGCAGAACGCGATCGAAGAGCTGCGTACCCGCTGCTCGCCGTACGCGAACTATGACAAGCTCTCGCTCATCGAGCTGCCCAAGGGCGTGCTGAACATCAGCGAGCAGCTGTCCGTCAACGCCTCCTACCTCGTCATCCGCGGGCAGGGCTCGAACCCCAACGACGGCAGCCGCCTGGTGTTCCGGCCTAATGAGACGACCCGCTACGACGCCCTCACTCCGGACGGAGGCCGCTGGGACCAGCAGGCGACCGTCTTCCAGTGCCAGGTGAAACCCGACGAGAAGACACCGCCCCAGACAGGCCAGGGCGGCTGGATCTGGCCCGGTCGCGGACTGTTCCGCGTCCAGACACTGGAGGTCGCCGACCGCTACAAGGAACGCTGCGCCTTTCCCCCGAAGAACCGCGAGGACCTCTTCCAGGGCTCGGTCAACCAGCACTGGGCCTCGGGTGTGAAGGTGGCCGAGGCGCCCGGCGGCCAGGGCTTCGCCGCACGCCGAGGCGACCGGGTCATCAAGCTCCAGCCCAGGACACGGATGGAACGGTTCCCGGTCGGCGGATACATCTGGGTCGGCGCCGCCAACACCCAGAAGTTCTACGACGAGCAGACGGTTCCCGTGGGGAGCAAGGGCATCGAGGACCTGCACATGCGCCAGCAGGTCTTCACCATCACCGCCGTCGATGAGCACAACGGCACCGTCACCCTCGACCAGCCCCTGGAATTCGATGTCCCGGTGGACTCCACCTCCGACGGCTCAGCGCCGCTGGGCGGAACCGACGCCAAGCCCTACGCCAGCAAGGTCACACCATTGCAGATGGTGGTCGGCGTGGGCTTCGAGAACTTCTCCTTCACCCAGGACATGAAGGGCCTGCCCAAGCTGCAAGGCGGTACCTACGACCTCTCTCCGGAGGACGCCAAGCACAATTACGGCAACCTGGCCCCCGAATACGCCATGCACGGCATCGTGTTCAAATGGGCCGCCAACTCCTGGGTACGCGGCATCCGCGCCGACATGACCGGCTCCCACCCGATCGTCACCGAGGTTGCCAAGAACCTTCAGATCGAGCACAACATGATCGACGGCGCCTGGAACAAGGGTAAGGGCGGCAACGGCTACCTGCGCGGCAGCCGGGTGTGGGACTCGCTCTACGCCCACAACACCACCCGCAACATACGCCACTTCACCTTCCAGTGGTCGGCCTCCAACAACGTCGCCATCGGCAACGACTTCGACTCCGACCTCAACCTGCACGGAGGCTGGGAACGCCGCAATCTCTTCGAGAACAACACCGTGCGGGTGCCCTACGAGCACCGCTCCAGCAACTGCAAGGCCAACTGCGGCGGAGAAGGCGGCGAGGCCAAGGACGACTCCCAGTGGTTCCCCATCTGGTGGGCCGCCGGCCCCAAGGCCGTCAAGTGGTCGGGCTCCTCAGGACCGCAGAACGTCTTCTTCCGCAACACCCTGACCAAACAGACCCGCCCCGGCGGCCCGTTCGAGAACTACGCTCCCTACGGCGCCGTCGGCACCGGAGCGCAGACCATCTTCCAGCTCGGCTCCGACGGCAGCGACCCGTCCCGCTTCCAGCATCTGCCCATCCAGGACTGGGCCCACAATGAACTGCGCGACTTCTCCGGCCAGGGCGTCAACACCAGCCGCACCGACGCCGGACCGTCCCTGTTCCTGAAAGCCCTTTCCTGACCCTGCCCCGTCCCCGGCGGTCTACCAGCAATGTCGGCAGACCGCCGGAGAGGGGCCCGACCGTGGTTCACATCCGGCGTCCCTCTCATCTGCGTCGGGGTTCTCGTAGAGGGCCGCCCCTCGAAGTCGCCCTGCGAGGGGAAGCTTCAAATCGCCTCATGCTGCGTCAACTCAGCCGCAAGAGCCAGCCCGCCTGGTCCTCGTGGTCGCCCGCGCGGACCAGGGCCGGGGTGTAGGTATCGGGTGCTGGCCGTGCGGCTTCCTCCCACTGCTTCAGCCAACTGTGCAGGACGGCCAGGGACGGAGAGTCGGTCCGGTCGGCGAGGATCGTGCCGTCCTGCTGGAGGACGGCGGCCGTGGTCGCGGTGGTGTGGCCGATCGCCCACCGGCCCGGGGTGAGCCCGGCCATGGTGAGCCGGTGGTCGCCGCGGGTGGCGGCGAAGGTGCGCCAGGACGGCCAGTCGATGTCCGGGCGGGCGTAGCGCTCGGTGTGTGCGTCTTTCAGCAGACGGGCCAGAGTGGTCCGGGCGCCGGTGTGCAGCGCATCGTCGTCCGCGCGCCAGGCGATGGAGATCCAGGAGGGGCGGGGGTGCGGTTTTCCCAGTCCACCCAGCGGCCGGGCAGGTCCAGGTCACTCTTGGGCGAGGTGGTCGCCTCGATGTACCCGCCGGGGAACACCTCCTCCACCACCGGCACCCCGTCCTGCACTCGGATCTTGGCGACGACCGTGAGGTTGGGCACCGGTGCGATCGGCAGGGGCGCGACGATCAGCCCGCCGTCGGCGACCTGGTTCACCCACGCCTGGGGCAGCAGCGGCGGCGTGCACCAGGCCACCACCCGGTCGTACGGGGCGCCCCCGGCGAAGCCGGCCGTGCCGTCGGCGGTGTGGCAGCGGACGTTGCCGGCACCGCGTTCGTGGTGGATCAGGTTGGCCCAGCGCACCAGGAAGGGGTCGATGTCGAGGCTGGCCACCGTGCCGCTCGGACCGACGAGCTGGGCGAGGAGGGCGCCGGAGTAGCCCGAGCCGGTGCCGCATTCGGCGACGGTATGGCCGGGGCGGACGTCCAGGGTGGTCAGCTCGCGGTGGATGACCGCCGGGTTGGAGCGGTGCGGCGTGGGCCCGCGGCCCTCGTGGTGGGTGTAGTGGTGCTCAGGAACGGACTCGGCAGCCAGGGCGACGGCGGTCAACGACTTCACTCCTTCGAGGGGCAAGGGGCGCGCATTCGGTCAACTGCTGCAGGCGGGTGAAGGACACGGCGCCCGACGGTGCGCAGCGGTCAGATCGTCAGGGCGGCGTGGTGGTGCCACCCGCTGACGGTGTACTCGCCGACCGGTCCGCCGCCGGGCAGTTCGGCCCACGCGTGATACTGCACCGGCGGCGGTGCGAACCGCGCGCCCAGGCACCAGTTCAGACGGCGGCCGAGCAAGGCCGCGGCGAGCACGGCGCCCAGCGACGTCTCCATGCAGGCGGCGCGCCCCGGCCACAGCCGGCTGGTGTGCCGCACCGCGCCGGCCAGCGCCTGGGCCCGCGCGGCGTCGAGCGGGCGGCGTCCGATCCGCCGGGCGAGGCGTGCTGCCCGGGCGGCGTGGCGGAAGGGCAGACGCACCAGCGCCAGCGCCAGGGCGAGGCCCGCGGCGGCGGCCAGGCGTTCGGCGAAGGTGCCGGTGCGGACGGTGGAGTACGCCTCCATGCTGGTCACCGCCGCCACCCCCACCCGCGGCGCGATAGCGCAGGACCGTGCGGGCCATCGGCGGTAAGCCCCCGGCTGGCGAGGGTGTGGGCGACCGCGCGGACATCGCGGGCGGCCTGCTCGGCGCCGATGCCGTACCGTTCGGCGAAACCGCGGGCGGCCTGCGCCTCGGTGGAGCTGGCCAGCAACAGCAGGAGCGCGGCGCACGCGGTCGGCGTCAGGTGCGTCCAGCGGCCGGTGCGCTCATCGAGGATGGCGCCACCCTCGTCGGTGAGCACCGCGTGCGCGCTCTCACGCAGCAGCACGGGCACGCACCTCCCACCAGGAGCGGGCATCTTCAGCTTCCCGTTGCCGCAGCCACACCTCGGCGGCCACGGCCAGGTGCAGGGCGCCCTGGGCGGTGGGCTGCCCGGCCGCCGCGCGGGCGAGCAGCCCGGCTACCGGCGCCTGGCTGGCCAGGCCGGCGGCGACCAGGCGGGAGGACGCGCCGAGCAGGTCGGCAAGGACGGGAGCGTGCCGGGTCAGGCCCGCGTAGGCGAGCGCGTTGAAGCCGCCCTTCGTCACCCGCGACAGCACGAAGTCCGGAAGCACCCCCATCCCGGTGAACGCCGCGCCCATAAGGGGCTTGTAGCGGTCCGGGGCCCCGCGCTCATCGGCCGGGACCGTGAGGCAGGCCCGGATGACCTCGTTGTCCAGAAACGGAGCGGCGATCTCGGTGCTGTGCCCGGCCAGCGCCATCTCGCGCCACCCGGCTGTGTCCGCGCCCAGGCGCGCGAGGTCTTGCCGGCCGGCCCATGCCGCCAGGAGCCGGGGCGCCCCGGCGCTGTGCCCGGCCGCGTTGTTGAGGGCGTCCGCGAGCTGCCCGCGCACGTCGGGGCTCATCCAGTCCGCCGTGGCGAGCAACGGCGTCCAGGCGACGGGGTGCTGGGCTTGGGGCACCCACTCCCGAGGCGCTTGCCGCAGCACGGCGGCCAGCTGCCGCCAGGTTCCGGGCAGATCGGTGCGTGAGGCGGGGCGGGCCCGGCGCAGCACGGCCCATGCGGAAGTGTGCCGCAGCCGGGCGTGCGTCCGGGCGTGCCGGAAGGCCCGGCGGTACTGCCGGGTCCGCAGCAGGTCGGCCAGGTAGGAGGACGGCGCGGACAGCACCGCGTCCCCGGCCGCCCCGGTGAAGTGCACGCCCCGGGCCTGCTGTCCGGCGACCGCGTCCAGGACGGCCCGTTTGATGGAGGCGGTGACGACATACGCGTTCGGAGCGTCAGTGGCCGGCAGCGCCGACACGTCGTCCAGGCCCGCGTAGTAGACGCACTGCGGGCGGGCGCGCACCGTGCGGTGATGAAGGTTGGGCACCGCGGCGGCGGTGCGCACCGCGTACGCCAGGTCGTCGTCGCGCAGGCGTTCGTCGGCGAACGTCACCGCGGCCACCGGCCCGCTGCGCGCGGCCAGGCAGGCCAGCGCGGTGGAGTCCAGCCCCGCCAGATCTGCACTGACCGGCCGGCCGTCGAGCCGGACGGCGACCGCTTCGGCGAGCGCGGCCCGCACCGTCGCAGCAGCATCGCGCAGGTGCACCGGTTGGTACTCGGCCGGCTCGTAGGGCACGGCAGCGGCCTGCTCGGGGCCGATCAGCAGCAGATGTCCGGTCGGCACCCGGCGCACCGTGCGAAACAGGCTGCGCTGCCCGAGCACATCCGGCTGTCCCAGGGCCAGGTGGGCGGCCAGCGCGGCCGGATCGACCGGCGCCCCGTCCAGCGCGGCCAGTGCCCCGGCCGACGTCGACCACCACGTGCCCGCCGTCTCGGTCCGCCAGTACACCGGGTGCTGCCCGGCCAGGTCACCGATCACCGCCAACGTCGCGCCGCTGCGGGCGACGGTCAGGTAGGAGCCGGGCCAGCGCGTCAACGCCCGCCAGTCTTTCGCCCGCACCCATTCCAGGGCCCGCGCGAGCTGCTGGTCATCGGCGCCGCAGTCGCCGACCACAGCCAAGGCCAGCGGCCCGCAGCCTGCCGTGTGCACCCGTCCGGCGGGCCAGCCGGACGTCCAGGCCGCCCCCAGCTCCGGTACCGGCCGGCCGTTCCTCGGCAGCCGGTCGTGCCTGCTTCCTCCGTACCAACCCGCACTCCACCGCATCAGATGCCCGCTCCTCGAAGTTCGCTTCGGTGGTCGGAAAAGAACGAGACGCCGGGTCGCTGGCGGTCGTGCCCGGCACGGCCTTCGCAACCCGGCGCCCCTTCACTCCCGGAGCCGGCCGTGGCACTCAGCCGGTGCGGCCCCGGGCCCAGTGGCGGTGTCAGTCGTTCTTGTACTGGGTGTCGTCGGCGGTGTCGAAGGTGGCCGTGCCCAGGGTCACCTCGGCGACGTCCCCGGCGTCCAGGACGAGGGGCTGGCAGTACACGGGTGTGGTGGTCTGCTCCATGATCGAAACCTCCCAGGTCTCTTCGTCCCCGCGTCCTGAGCGGGCGCGGGCAGACGGGTGGCACACGGCCGTACTGCATACGCGGGGAGCTGCTTCGCCCGGCCGCTCGGCCTGGTAAACAGTCAACCCGCGCAGCCCGGGTGGCGGTACGGTGGCGGACAGGGCAAGCGGTATATCGGGTATACGGGCAGGTGCTCATGACCACGCGCACGCCGAATCAGCATCTGCGCGACCTCGTCGCAGAATCCGGCCTGACCTATGCGGCGCTGGCCAAGGCGGTGCGCGCGGTGGCCGCCGAGTGCGGCACCGGCTTACGGACCAACAAGTCCGCCGTCGAGCACTGGATCACGGGCGTGACGCCCGCCGGCGACACCGGCCGCTACCTCGCCGTGGCCCTCTCCCGGCGCCTCGGCCGACTGCTGACCCTCCACGACCTAGGGCTGGCCGACGAGGACAGCGACAGGGGTGACAGCATCGGCCTGTCACTCGGGGCCGACCCGATCGACGCCCTCATGCCGATGTGGAGGTTCGAGTTGGACCGGCGCCGCTTCTTGACCAGCTCCGCGTATTCGGTGGCCGCCGCTGCCCTGCCCCTGTCCCACATCCAGGAGATCGCTGACCGAACGGCCGCCGCCCACACCGGCCAGATCATCGGCAGGGCCGAAGTCGCCGCCGTACGCGACATGGTCCGCGCCTTCTCGGAGCTGGACGAACGCCACGGCGGACAGCACGGCCGCAGCGCACTCGTGCAGTACCTGCACGACGACGTCGCCCCGCTGTGCCGCGGCCGCTTCCGTACCGAGGAGATCCGCCAGCACATGCTCTCCGCCGCCTCCCGCGGCGTGCACCTGCTCGGCTGGAAGTCCTACGACGCAGGCCAGCAAGGTTTGGCCCAGCGCTACTACCTCCAGTCCTACGCCCTCGCCGTCGAATCCGGCATCCGCGGCCACGACGGATTCATCATGCGCACGATGGCCATGCAAGGACTCAAGCTCCACCGGCCCGAGCACTGCCAGGGCCTCGCCGAAACCGGCCTCAACCGGGCCAAAGGCAAGGTCGACGCGCAGACCGAATCCCTCTTCCGCGTCGTTCACGCCCATACCCTGGCCAAAGCCGGACAGCCGACAGCCGCGCTTGCCGAAGCCCGCCAGGCGCACGCCCTGCTGACCGCCTCCCCCGGCGACGAAGTGCCGTTCTGGGCCCTGGCCTGGGGACCACCGGAAGCCTCGGTGTACTCACGCACCGCCAAGGTCTACGAGACGCTCCGCGAGCACCGCGCCGCCGCCGAACAATACGCCCGCGCCGCCACATCCCGCCCCGCCCAAACCTACGCACGGATCGTTGCCCTCGACCTGGTGGCCGGCGCCGAGATGCAGCTCAAACGCGGCCAGATCGAGCAGGCGTGCGCCACCTGGCACCGGGCCCTTGACCACATGGACGGCGTCCGCTCCGTCCGCACCCAAAAGGCCGTCACCACCATGCGCCGCAGCATCGCCCGCTTCCGCGCCCGCGGCGTACGGGCGGCCACCGAACTCGACGAACGCGCCGCCGGCTTCCTCACCGGCGTATGACCACGCCTGCGACCACCAGGATTCCCGCGCGGCCCGATCGCTGTCAGCGCGACCGCACGCCCTGTGCGGCCCGGCGCCTCTTCGCTACCGTCGGCAGTGGCACCGGAGCCCCACACAAGAGGAACGCGATGGACAGGACGAACGGCTCGGGGGTGACCCGCCGCAGCGGGAAGAAGGCGATATCCCGGAGACGCCCGACCAGACCGGCGACGAGAACGGGCACGAGGACGAAGACCCCGGGGTGCCCGAGGAATGACCGCCAGCGGCCCGGGCCCCGCGGATCTGCGCGAGGAGTGCGCCGCGGGCATCTCGCGGTACGGGTACTTCGACGGCCAGGAGTGGCTGCGAGACGCTTTCCTGACCGTGCCGCGCGAGCATTTCGTCCCCCGGCGTGTGTGGTTGCCCAAGACCGGCGAAGACGGCCGATACCCCGTCCTGGACCGGGAAGAGCAACCGGAGCAGTGGCTGAGAGCCGTATACCGGCCGCTGACGGCCCTGATCACCCAGATCGCCGACGGCGCGGTCCATACCGAGGACGGACCCACGTCCAACAGCGACTTCACGTCCTCCATCTCGTGCCCGACCGTCGTCGTCCAAATGCTGCGCCACCTCGACCCCCAACCGGGGGACCGCGTCCTGGAGATCGGCACCGGCACCGGCTACACCACCGCCCTGCTGTGCGAGCACGTCGGCGCGGCGCACGTCGTCACCGTGGAAATTCAGCAGACGCTGGCCGAGCGTGCCGAGGAACGGCTTGGCGCGCTCGGGTACCGGCCGCGGGTGGTGTGCGCTGACGGCGAGCAGGGGTGGGAACCGGGCGCCCCGTACGACCGGGTCCTGTCAACCGTCGGCGTACGGGAGATTCCTCCGGCGTGGCTGCGACAGGTCACGCCTGGAGGACTGGTCATCACGCCGCTGGCCACCCCGATGCACTGTGACGCCCTCGCGTGGCTGCGCCCCGACGGCCAGGGCGGCGGGCGAGGCGGGTTGATCGACACGGTGTACTTCATGAAGACGCTCTCGCAGCGGCCACGGAAGCCGTGGCGGGAGCTGGGCTGGCCGCGATGGCCGGACTGGTCGCTGACCGTCACATCCGAGGGCAGCCAACGCCTGCGTACCCGTGACAGGTGACCGAGCTTGGGCTGCCCGACCGGAGTGTTCAGCGCAACCCGTGCACGTCCGAACAGACCGGGGCGAACACGGCCGTCACGACGCATCCAGTTGCTCGGCCATGGACGCGGCCGCGTCGTAGGCGGGGCTGCCTTCCAGCGCGCCGCGGCGCTGGTTGTACCGCTGCGTCGTGCGCGGGTCCTTGTGGTCGGCCCAGTGCTGGATCTTCTCCGGGCGGGCGCCGGGCCGGTCGTACGCGTGGGTGATCGTGGAGTGCTTCAGGGAGTGCGGGCCGATCTTCTTCTGCGGCAGACCGGCCCGCTTCGCGGTGGCCCGGATCGCACGCCACTGCGACGCCTGGTCGAGCCGCTTGCCGGTGCTGGTGCAGAAGATGAAGCCCTCCGTGCGGTCTCCGATGAGGACTTGGAGGGCGTGCCAGACGGATGGCGGGACCGCCTTGGTGACCCAGGTGCCGCCCTTGATCTGCACCTCCAGGGTGTGGTGGCCCTTGTCGTAGCCCAGCTTCTCGATCCGCGCGCCGAGCGCGGCGTCGATGCGCAGGCACAGGTGGTACAGGACCAGGATCAGGACGTACAGCCGGAACGCTGTACGGCGGCAAGGGTGCTCGTGCCGGGCGGTGCGCGCCAGCGTGACGTACTCGGCTTCGGTCAGGCCCTCGGTGCGGGTGAACAGCGGGTCGATGGCCGGGTACAGCACTCCGTCGAAGGGGTTGCTGTCCATCGTCTCCTTGGGCAGGGCCCGGGTCTGCAGCACGAACTTGAAGAACGAGGAGTTGGCGGAGAGCACGTTGTTCCGGGTGGCGGCGTCGCGCGGTCGGCCTTCCGGCACGCGCCGGCCGCCGCGCCAGACGAGGGTCGGCAGCGTCTTGAGGTGGCTGGCGAAGGCGTCGGCGACCAGGAACGTCAGGGCGAGCGGGTGCACGCTGCGCTCCCGCAGGTAGCTCTCCGAGATCTTGAAGTTCTGGGTGTACGTCTTGCGGGTGCCGTCCGAGCGCTGGTGGGCGATCCAGGCTGCGGCGAGGGTCGGTAGCGCATCGCGCTCGCCGTAGATGCCGGCCAGGTACGCGTACAGGCGCTTGGCGTGCGGCGGCCAGTCGTCACGCGGGTCGCCGGTCAGCTTGGCGAGGGACGAGCGGGCGGAGTGCTCCTCGCCGTCCGCCGTGAGGGTCAGCGCGTACGCATCAGGCCCATCGATGGAAGCGAGCGTCACTGTGCGGCTTGCTCGGGGGTGAAGGAGGCGACCCAGTCGTCGTAGTCCGGGGCTGGCTGTGCTGTGTTCACCGTGGGGGGTACGCCGGGGCAGATGCCGACCTCGGGGGTAGTCCAGGCGCGGTGGGCGATGTGCGGTCGTGTCCAGCCGCACGGCGTTGACTCGCTTCCAGGCTTTCGGGACTGGTTCACGTGGACCCCTCATATCGGTCGGCGCTTGACGGTAGCTCCGGCGGGTTGGCGAGAGGCTACATGAAAACTGTAATTTTCATGTATGAGGGAATTGGCTGGGTGACGCTTCAGCGCAAGGAGAAACTGCGCTGCCCACGCCCACAGTTGGCAGAAGGAACACCGGGTAGTCGCTGGCGAGCTTGCCACTTGGGAGACCCTTACCGGCTATTGCCGACACTCAGCTGCAGATGCCCGACCGGGGATGCTAATGGAGGCTTCGGCAATACCGGTCGCCGCCGTGCATTGTCACTGATGTGGTGCTGGTTGGCTTGGTCGTGTGACCGGGCCATGCTCGGGGCGCGCCTTCTGCTGTCGCTTGCGCTGGCCGATCCTGGAGGCGGGTAACGGCGCAGAAGCGCCGGGCGGCTGTCGCGGTTGAGCGAGGAAGGAGCGCTGGTGGCCACGCACGTTCGCACAGTTGTCGAGGGGCTATGGGCATCAGAACAGGCGATGTGGCGGTGGCTGGTGCCGACGAAGACCGCCGCGTTGACCGAGCGCCCATGCTACGAGACGAGTGATACGGGCTGCGAGGCGTTCGTGTTCACCAGGCAACGTTGCCGTGGTAGACCCGCGCTCGCCACGCGGTTTCGGCCGTTGTCCGCACGATGACTGGGGCGCCGACGCCCGACTCTCATGCCTCCTGCCTCGTTCGCCCGGGCCACCGTTGCTCCTTTCGCCCACGGCAGACGAGAAATAGGCTCAAGAGGCTGGAAACGTTCTCGGGGCTATGTGAACGTAAAACACCCCTGGTCGAACTGGGCACCAGCAGTTCATCGGGCGATATGTGAGGAGTCGGTTCTGTTGGCTAGCGCTTTTCGAGATCTTCGGGTGACGATCCAAGCCCTCTTCTCTGGGGGTGCCAATATGTGGTCTGCGCCTATGTGATCGAGCTGTGGTGTAACTTCATCCGCTGTCTGTTCATTTCTTCCGTCGCAGGTCTTTTCGGTGAGGCCCTTGCGTGGCGTGTGTATCGCCTGGAGTGTCACATCCTTGCTTGTGCCACCTGAAATGCCGGATAGGTAACCCGCCCTATCATGGCGCGGAGGCTGGCCGGACGGCCAGGTATCGCCGCGAGGCTGTAGCGACTTCTTCGAGTCAGGTCTACTGGCCGAGGAGCAGAGGAGCATTGGGTAGCTCGATACGGACCGGGCGGCGTCGGATGAGAGTGTGTCTAGGCGGGGGCAACATAGCCGAGAATCGCCGGTTAGCCAAACCGGAGATCACCGTGATCATTGAGGAGTACGCAACGGCTGCGCTTCTTGGTGAAGCCCTTGCGGACGCAGTGGAGGACGCCCTAAGAGAGGCAAAGATTTGACGAGCCGGCTCTCGCTCCGTACTTGCTCGATCTGCACGAACGCCTGGGTTGAAGGAAAAGACGCACGCACTTGAGCAGCTTCTGTCCTGACGATGTCTGTTGTCTGGCGCCTCGGCCCACTCGCACATGAGGAATCACCCATGCCCGCATATTCGCTTCCTGCTCTTCCTGCCACGCGTGCCGCACATGCGGCGTTCATGAACGTGAAAGACACGGCCGAGTACCTAGGTCTCTCACCTCACACGCTCTACGTTTGGCGTCATCGACGGCAGGGGCCGCCCAGCTTTCGCATGGGTCCGCGCGGCCGGGTCATGTATCGCATGGAGTCTGTCGATTCCTGGGTGCGTGAACAAGAGCAGGCGGACTCGCGAACCAATGCTGCGCTGAGCCCTCTGAAGACCGGTTCGCGGTTTTATTCCGGCCCAGTAAGCAACCCTTGACCTGCCGCCCATTTCGGCGGCACTGCATGCTTGAATCCATCCCCTGCGGCAAGGTGTCACAACTGTCTGGCTACATAGAAGACCGATGGCTGAAGAAGCGTCCCAATCCGGAGACCCGTAAGCGTGAGCGCACAGCGTTGTACGGTAAGTGCACGCGCTATCGAGTCAAAGGTGTACCCGGTGTCAGGGACCGCTCGTTCGATGCGCTTCAGGACGCTAAAGCATGGCTTGCCCAATCCCAGACGGATGCCGGGCGTGGCGAATTTATTGACCCGCGAGACGGTGCCATTTCCCTCAAGGACTACATCGACAGTCACTGGTGGCCTACGCAGAGTGGGGACCCGTCCACTCTCGAACGTACCGAACAGCGAGTGCGCCTTCACGTCCTCCCTCATCTTGGTTCTCAGCCGCTGAGCCACATAGGCGCGCAGGTCCTGCGTACTTGGACGAAGCGGCTCGAGCAGGATCTTGGGCCGACCTCGATCCGGCTGGTCTGGGCGTCGCTTTCCGGCATTCTGCAAAACGCCGTTGAGGACCGCCGCCTCATACGCAACCCATGCCGCTCCGGCACGGTCGGCCCGCCGGCAGCCACACCAGGCAGGGTCGAGGCATGGCCGCCCGAGCGCGTGCTGGCCGTCCGCGCTGCGATGCCGGACCGCTCGCGTCTGCTCGTTGTGCTCGGAGCGGGGCTGGGGCTGCGCCAGGGTGAAGCCTTCGGGCTGGGCCTGGAGGACATCGACTTCGCCAAGGAGGTCGTCCATGTCCGGCGCCAAGTCAAGCGCGTCGGCTCCAGCCTGTGCTTCGCGCTTCCCAAGGGCCGCAAGGTCCGGGATGTCCCCTTGCCGTCAAGCGTGGCTCGGGACATTCAGTGGCACGCAAAAGTTTTTGCGCCGTTGCGGGTGACTCTGCCATGGGATGACCCGCGTCCGCCCAAGACGCCGGTGGAGGCAAAGCACCGGAGACCGAGGACGTTCAACCTCCTGGTGACCGGACGCAGGCGCAACGCGATCGACCGCAAGAGCTTCAACACGTATGTGTGGAAGCCAGCGTTGGCCAGAGCGGGTGTGATCGCTCCGCTGCAAGAGGGCCGCCCAGGGCGTCCTCCTGTGTGGGAGCCGTCCAGGGAGCACGGCTTCCACGCCTTGCGCCACTTCTACGCCTCCGAGGAACTGGAGGCCGGCGAGTCCGTCGTCTCCCTGGCGCGGTGGCTGGGGCACTCGGACCCCGGCTTCACGCTGCGGACGTACTCCCACTTCCTGCCCCGCGCCGGCGCACGGGGCACTGCCGCCATCGACGCGGTCTTCGCATAGGCCGGATCGGGGCGCACCGAGTCCGGCCTCGGCTCGGGGGAGAGCCAGCCGGTCTCGGCCGGTGCGCAAAGTCCCAGAGAAGTCCCACAGCTTCGTCGCCCCTCAGGCTGCCCGGCGTTTTCGCAGGCCAGAGTGCCTGCGGCGCTCCTCCTCGTCCGTGCCGCCCCAGATGCCGTAGTTCTGGCCCGTCTGGAGGGCCCATTCCAGGCAGGCGCCGGCCACCGGGCACCGGTGGCACACTGTCTTGGCGTCCGCCTGCTGCTGGGCGGCGGGGCCCGTCACTCCTACGGGGAAGAAGAGTTCCGGGTCCTCGTCCAGGCACGCTGCTTTTTCCCACCACTTCATGGCTGCCTTACCTCGCGGGGATTGTCGGAAGGTTGTCTTCTTTCGTCTTTTCTTCGCAGGTTCCCCACGGGGCCGCGTACCGGGCCGTGCCCGTACGCGGTGGCGGCACGTCAGTCGGCCCGGCGCCTTGGGGCGGCGGGCTTGCGGGGGCGGCTGTCGTGGCCCCCTGTTGTCCGAGTCCGCACGTGGGAACCTGGATGTCCCGGGTGCCCCTGCGGGCAGGGTTCAATCCCGTGGTGTGCCGGGGAGTTCGCAGACGGCCAGTGCGTGTTCGTGGATGCTGCCCAGGATCAGGTGGCCTTCGTGTTCGCAGACGCTGGTCACCATGCGGTAGTCCGGGCTGCGGCGTCGCAGGTCGTGGACGATATGGCCGGAGGTGTCGACCGCCAGGACGCCGGTGAGGGGGCCGGGCCGGGGGCGGACGCGCCGGGTCACGCTCCACGCGGCGTGGCGCAGTGCCGGCTTTGTGCGGTGCAGGCGGTCCAGGCCGGTGGAGCGCGGCCCGGCCAGGGCCACCCAGAACAGACCACCGGGCCCGCGTGACATGTTGTCGGGGTAGCCCGGCAGGTCGGCGGCGAGTATGTCGTGCTGTCCGGCCTGTGGTCCGGTCAGCCACAGCCTGGACAGCCGGCGGGCGCCGGTCTCCGCCACGGTGACGTAGGACTCGTCCGGCGCCAGGGCGACGCCGTTGGCGAACTGAAGTCCGTCCAGTACGACTTCGGGCGTACCGCCGGGGCGTAGCCGGACCAGGTGTCCGGTGCCGGTGTGCTCCAGGATGTCGCCGAGCCAGTCCTCCAGGGGTAGCGGCGGCTGGAGACGCTGAAGTAGACCGTGCCGTCGGCGGCTGCCGCGGCGTTGCTGCAGAAGCGCAGCGGGGCGCCGTCGACGGTGTCGGCGAGGGTCCGTACCGTACCGTCGGACGGTTCGACGCGCAGCAGTCCCCGGCGCGCGTCGCACACCAGGACTCCGCCGTCGGGCAGCGGTTCCAGCCCGAGTGGGCGGCCGCCGGTACGGGCGACGACTTCGGCGCGGGGGTGCCGGCGGGGGTGGTGGCGGTCGGCTCGTTGCCCGGGCTCTTCGGGAAGGGGTCCAGCCGCAGTACCCGGCCGTCCTCCAAACCGGTGAGCACCCGCCCGGCCGCGTCCACCACCACGTCCTCCGGCCCTCTCCCGTCGAGCGGTACCGTCCGCAGCGGCGGCAGGGGCTTGGTCATCCGGCTGGTCCGGTCGTATGCGTTGGCCATGACGTGCTGACTACCCGGCGCCGGGAGCCTTTACCAGGGGGAGGGGCAGGCCGGTCAATTAATGGGTGGCTTGGTTGATGCTTGGTCAATGGGTGGCTCGGTCTGCTGCGTGGTGGGTGGGGGATTCCAGTCCTGGTTCCGGCTCGTGTCCGGGGGCGGGCAGGTGGTAGGAGCGGCGGCCCGAGACGGCCCACCAGACGGTGGCCAGGGTGAGGACGAGGAGCAGGGCCACGGGCGCGTAGTTGAAGGTGGCGAGGGAGACGGGGTGGGACTGGGGGAGCAGGAACAGGACGGTGACGAAGGCCACCCAGAGCACGGCGACCCGGCCGACCGGGACGCCCCAGCGGCCCAGGTTCCACGGGCCGGGCCGGAAGGTGCGGCGGTGGCGCAGGCGCAGGTAGATGGGGATGGCGTAGGCCGGGGTGATGCCGATGACGTTGATGGAGGTGACGGCCGCGTAGGCCGCCGAGGAGTAGAGGGAGGGGAGGGCGAGGACGGCGGCGACGGCCACGGAGAGCAGGACGGCCCGGGTCGGTGTGCCGGTGCGCGGGGAGACGCGCCGCCACCAGGCGGAGCCGGGCAGCGCGCCGTCGCGCGAGAACGCGAACACCATACGGGAGGTGGCCGCGACCTCCGCGTTGCCGCAGAACAGCTGCGCGACGATCACCACCAGCAGCAGCGCCTTCGCCCCGCTGACGCCGAGCGCGTCGAGGAAGATCTGCGCGGGCGGCACGCCGGTCGGGGTGTTCTGTACGCCGGTGTAGTCCTGGATGGCGAAGGTCAGCCCGGCCAGCAGGAAGAAGCCGGCGACCCAGGACCAGCGGATGGCCCGCACGATCCCGCGGGCCGCGTTCACCTGCGCCCCGGTGGTCTCCTCGCTCAGGTGCGCCGACGCGTCGTACCCGCTGAAGGTGTACTGGGCCAGCAGCAGGCCGATCAGCGCCACGTACAGCGTGCTGTTCCAGCCGGTGCCGTTGACGAAGGTGGTGAAGACGAAGGAGGGGGACTGGTGGTGGGCGGGGACCAGCCACAGGACGCCGACGATGAGCGCGACCCCGGCCAGGTGCCACCACACGGAGACGGTGTTGAGGATGCTGACCAGGCGTACGCCGAAGAGGTTCAGTGTCGCGTGCAGCGCCAGGATGCAGACGTAGATCACCATGAGTGAGCCGGGGTGGGCTCGAAGCCCCACTGCAGACCGGCGAACGCGCCCGCGAACAGAGCGCAGCCGTAGTCGATACCGGCGATCGCGCCGAGCAGGCCGAGGAGGTTCAGCCAGCCGGTGTACCACCCCCAGCGCTTGCCGCCGAGCCGGTCGGCCATGAAGTACAGCGCGCCGGACGTCGGGTAGGCGCTGGTGACCTCGGCCAGCCCGGCGCCGACGAACATCACCATGACGCCGACGACGATCCAGCCCCACATCATCACCGCGGGGCCGCCGGTGACCAGGCCGAATCCGTACAGCGTCAGACAGCCGGAGAGGACGGAGATCACGGAGAAGGAGATGGCGAAGTTCGCGAACGGGCCCATCCGCCGTTTCAGTACGGGGGTGTAGCCCAGCTTGCGCAGGACGTCGTGGTCGGCCCGGGGGCCGGCCGGGGCTTGGCCGTCGGGGTCGGGTCGCCTGGTGCGCGTCACGGATGCAGCCTCCAGTACGGGGTGGATGAGCCGTTGGCGCAAGGAAAGGACCAGGGGGGCGGGAGTGTCGAGGTTTTTCAGGGCGAGTGTCCGGATCAGTGGCCTGGGGGCGTGATCGTGGCCGGGGGTGCGGTTCGGTTCGTCTCGTCTCTTCCGTCTGTAGCGGTACGACGTCGGTACGGCATCGGTGCGACGTGCCGGCCCCGTCACGTCGTTACGGCGGCGTGTCGTCGTGACGGGGCGGAGCGGGGCGGGGGCGGGTGGGATGTGGGCCGGTGGGGACGGGTGGGGCGTCGTGCGGGTCAGCAGTCGCAGCAGCAGCCGTCGCAGCAGCAGGAATCCGGGCAGCAGTTGCAGCATTCGCAGCTGTCACAGCAGTCGCAGTCCCGGCAGCAGCCTTCGCGCTTCTTGCGCGACCACGGCCCCTCGTACTCCTCCGCGCAGCAAAGTTGGCAGGTGCAGCAGAGCCCGATGGCGACCGCGCAACCGGCCAGGAGGCCGCGGGGCTTCTTCGGCGGGGGAGGGGCACCGTGGCCGCCATGACCGCCGTTGCCCCCGAAGGCCCCATGGCCCCCGGAGCCGCCTTGGCCTCCATGACCCCCAGAATCACCGTGGCCCCCATGACCCCAGTAACCACCCGGCCCGCCCGGCGCCACCGGCCCGCCCGAGTACGGGTTCTGCGGGCCGTTGAGGTGCTGCGGGCCGTGGGCGTACGGGCCGCCGGGCGCGGCCTGGCCGTACGAAGGCGGTGCGGGGTACGGCTGCTGCGGGGGCTGCGGCTGCCCGTACGGGATGCCGGTCCCGCCGTCGTACGGACCCGCCCCGTGCCCCTGGTGCGAGCATGACGCCGTACCGAAGGCGCGGTCGACGGACCGCCGCAGCTCGTGTACGAGCAGGGCGTGCACCAGCGCGGAATCGGTGAACTCCACGTCACGCAGCGCGAGGCGGATGCCGTGCAGCGCGTCGTCGCACAGGCGGCGGGCCTGGGCGGGGAGGCGCCGGTGGCGGTCAGCGGGTTCCAGGCGCCCTCGGCGGCGTCCGCGGCGCGGTCCTCCACGGCGTCGAGGAGGTGGGCCAGCCGCCCGAAGAGCCGGCCGGCCTCGGCCAGCGGTGCGGCGTTGCCGGGGCGGCCCGCGAGGACCGCGGTGTGGGCGAAGGCGGCGGCGGTCGCCGTCTCGGTGGGCTCGGTGATGACGGTCAACGGGGTGCCGGTACCCGCCAGTTGCTCGATGCCCACCTGCCGGTCGACGGCGTCGACGAGGACGGACGTGTCGAAGCCGAGGGTCGCGCCGGTACGGGCTCCCGCCCGGTCCCAGCCGGCGGCGACCTTGCGTGCCGCGGCGGCCACCGGGCGGCGGCGCAGCAACCCGTTCCGGTCGGCGACATGGTCGCGGATCTTCGCCGAGGCGAGCACCAGCGAGACCGACGCGGCCAGCCGCGCGCCCTCGCCCTTCGCCACCGAGGCGGTCCGCATGCCGCGCAGCGGGCAGGGCCCGGCGGTACGGCGCTGCGCCGCCGCCCGGCCGGACTGGGCGTCCGTCAGGACGGACACGATCAAGCCATCGTAATTGGTCACCACCCGGGCGAACTGCCCGTGGTCACCGCGCAGGGCGAGGCACAGCCCGCACAGGTGGGCCATCCATTCGGCCTTGAGCCCGTTGGACAGGCGGTGGGTGCAGGGCCTGACGATCCCGAACACGTGAAGAGAACCCCCGTTGGTCATCGTGAAGAGTGGTCGTGGCTGGAAATCGTATTACCCGGCGGGGCGGGTGGCGGTGGGGGTGTCCCGAGCGGCGGGGGCGGCCGCGGGGTTCGACCGGATCGGACGCCGGGCGTGCCGGGGCGGGCCGGACGGGGCATAGCACGAGGCACGACGACACAAGCCGGAGGAGAAGCCATGAGGGACACCGTGACGGTGACGACCGGACCAGCCGGAGCCCCGGCCCGCCCCGCGCGGGCCCGCCCGCGCACCCGTACCGCCCGCGTCCCCCGCAGCCGTACCGCGCATGCCGCGTGGCCGGAGACGCGGTGAAGAGGCGCGGCGTCCGGCCCCGGACCCGGCTGCCCGTCTCCGAGAGCGAGCGGGTGCTGTTCGGTGGCGCCCTGCGCTACGACCTGTCGTTCACGCGGCACGAGATGCCGATCCTGCGGATGGGACTGTGGTCGATGGCCCGCCAGTTCCCCGCCATGATGCGTGCCGTCGCCAAGGCGGCCTGGCGCGAGGACCGCGTCGCGCTGACGCTGCTGCTCGGCGCGGAGGCCGGCCAAGGCGTCCTGCGGGCCTTCACCCTGGTGGCCACCAACCAGGCGCTCGTGGCGCTGTTCGCGGCCGGGCCCACGCCCGAGCGGCTGCGCCAGGCCCTGCCCGCCCTGGTGGCCGTGGCTGTCGTCGCGGTGCTCTCGGCCCTTCTGTCGGCGGTGTCCACGGCGGCGTCCGGCCAACTGGAGCCCAAGATCGAGCGCGTCTGCACGGCCCGCTTCTACCACGGTGTGATCCGCGTCGAACTCGCCGCCCTGGAGGACCAGCAGGTCCACCGCACGCTCGACGCGGGCCGGTTCGGCACCGACTCCATCCGGATGATGCTCGGGTCCTCGATCCTGGTCCTCAACGCGCTGATCGGCCTGCTCGCCGCGGCCGGTGTGCTGCTCATGCTGCACCCGCTGCTCGTCCTGATGCTGTTCCTGGTGGCCGCCCCCAAGGGGTGGGGCGCCGTGCTCTCGGCCCGCCGCCAGTACGAGTCCCGGCACACCTGGATCGAGCACCGCCGCGCCATCTCCGTCATCACCCAGAAGCTCACCGACCAGGCGTGCGCCGCGGAGATCCGGGTGCACGGCGCCGGGCGGCTGCTGGTGGACGCGTACGCGGACATGTCCAGGACGGTGGAGCGCGAGCAGCAGCGGCTGGCCCGCGCCGAGGCCGGCACCCAGACCGTCGCCTCGGCGGCCTCGGGCCTGGCGTCCCTGGGCGCCTACGGCGTGCTGTGGCTGCTGCTGACCGGCGGCGGTATGCCACTGGCCGTGGCCGGGACCGCGGTGATCGCCGTACGGACGTCCAGCGCCGGCCTGATGTCCCTGGTCATGCAGTTCAACCGCCTCTACGAGGAGGCCATGTACCTCAAGGACTGGGAGGACGCGTGCAGCACCGCGAAGCGGCACGCCATTCCCGGCGGGGAGTCCCGCTGACCGGGCCGCTGGAGGAGGTCCGCCTGGAGAACGTGTCGTTCACCTATCCCGGCGCCACCTCACCCGCCCTGGACAAGGTGGACCTGACGATTCCCCGCGGCACGGTCGTGGCGCTGGTCGGGGCGAACGGTTCGGGCAAGTCCACCCTGGCCAAACTGGTGGCCGGCCTGTACCTGCCCAGCGACGGGCGCCTGCTGTGGAACGGCACCGACACCCGCGACGCCGACCGAGCGGCCGTCTTCGGCCAGGTCGCGCTGCTGGCCCAGGACTTCCCGCACTGGCCGATGACCGCCCGCGCCAACATCCACATCGGGCGCAGCGAACAGCGGCTCGAACAGTGGCGCGTCGAGCGGGCGGCCGACGAAGCGGACGCGACCGACGTCGTCACCTCCCTGCCGCACGGCTGGGACAGCCTGGTCGTCAAGGGCTTCGAGCGTGGCACCGAGCTCTCCGGCGGGCAGTGGCAGCGCATCGGCGCCGCTCGCGCGCACTATCGTGAAGCCCCGCTGCTGGTCGTGGACGAGCCGACGTCCGCGCTCGACCCCCGGGCCGAGGTCGAGGCGTTCCAGGCCCTGCGGGCCCTCACCGACGACGGCACCACCGTCCTGCTGATCACCCACCGGCTCGCCGCCACCGCGACCGCCGACCTCATCTACGTCCTCGACGAGGGCCGCCTCATCGAGCAGGGCACCCACGCCCGGTTGATGGCCCTCGACGGCGGCCACTACCGCTCCCTTTACGAGATCCAGGCCGCCCAGTACGCGAGCGCCGTCCCCGATGCCGGGAGCCGCGCCGCGGAGAAGGGCCGATGACCGCTCGCGGGCGGGGCGGGGGAAGCGGGCGGGCGTGGCCTGCCCGGTGCGCGAGGCACGCGAGCGCGGGGTCCCGGGCCACGTGCCCGGGACCCCGCGATATTCGGGCCTGCCGAGGCGGCGGCCGTTATTCGGCCAGTGACTTGGCGAACAGGCCGTAGAGCTTCTTGTACGCCTCGTCCTGCGTCGGAATGAGCACCAGGACGCGCAGGGTCAGATGGCCCTTGGCCGGGACGATGTGGACGCCCTCGGGAGGCGAGCCGAGGACGACGTTTCCGTCGGAGCCGTCACTGATGACCATTCCCCAGAAACTCGCCTCGAATTCCGGGGCCAGAACCGAGCCGTCCGGGAGCTGGCCGAAGCCGACATGCCAGTGCTTCACATCGGTGTCACCGGCGTACATGGTGACGTCGTAGGAGTGGATGTACTTGTGGGTCTGCCAGTCCTGCCAGGAGGAGTTGAAGGTGCTTTCCACCGTGAGGTTTTTGTTGGCCGCCGTGAAATTCACGGTCTCCGGCGCGGATTCCTGGCCGCCGCGTACGGCCTTCGCCGTCACACTGTGCTTCCCGGTCGGCCAGCCGCCCTCGCGGGCGAAGCTCCACAGGTTGCTCGTCACCTTGGCGGTGCCGAGCTGGGTGGCGCCTTCGGCGAGCGTCACCGTGTCGGCGTTGAAGGCGACACCGTCGACGGTGGCGCCGCTGTCCACCTCGGCGCCGTCCTGGGGGGACCGGATGTCCACGACGGGCGTCGGCAGGACGACGTAGAACCGCAGCGGCGCCTTGCCGGACGTGACGTCGTCGCGCACCGCGATGGCGGAGAGGTCGTGCTGGCCGAGCGGCCAGTCGGTGTCCGGGGTGTACTCCCACGTGCTGTCCTTGACCGGGCAGGTGCCCAGCAGCGTCGCCCCTTCGTAGAGCAGCACCTGCTGGACGTCGGGGGCCGCGTTGCCCTGGACCGCCTGCCGGCGCTCCTGGGTCTGCGCGCTGGGCTTCGGCGCGGTGAACACCGGGAGCGGTACGGGCTTGTTGAAGGCGAGGGCGGACTGAGCCTGATCGTTCCAGGTGCTGGTGGGGCTCCCGGAGAGGGGGATCCGCGTCAGGTCGGCGACCGAGGAGCCGGCGGGTACGGGTAACTGCGAGCCGCCCTGGTTGGTCCGGGTGAAAAGGATGGTGTCCCGGCCGGTGTTGTTGACGACGCTGCTCACACCGTCGTCGCTCTGGTCGAACCCGTAATCGCTGAAGTTGTTCGCCGTGCCGTTCGCCGGAATGACGAGGATTTTGGTGCGGGGCCCTCCCACGTTGTAGTTGACGTCGGCAAACAAGGAGAAGGCGTTCTTGGGGGCGGCGTCCTGCCCCCGGCCGGTGATGACGTACGGTTCGTCGGCGGACTGGCCATTACCGTTGACGGTCACTTGCGTCCCCATCCCGTTGCTGTGGCAGTAAGGGAAAGGCTGCCCGCGGCATGTGGCGCCGTCAATTGCGGAAGACGTGTTCGACCATGTTCCGGCCATATGCGGGGCTGGCTCGATTCCGAAGGGTGAGGGGCCGGGAAAGAACGATTCTTTCGCCGCTGTCGTCTCATTCGGCACGACAGGGGGCACGGCAGAGGGCGCTATAGGGGGCACGGCAAGGGCGCGGCAGGGGGGCACGGCAGGAGGGGGTGGCCGGCAACCGGCACCCCGCGGTCCGCAGGACACCGTGATTCGTCCGTGCGCCACGGGGCACCCGCAACGACACCGTCGGCCTGTACGGGATGACGACCAGGAGGTCTCAGTGAGAACCGTGCGAACTGCGAGCAAGCGTCCGCGTCTCTTAGCGGTGGCGGCGACCGGGACACTGTCCCTGGCCTTCGTCACCGGCTGCGGCGGAGGGAACGACAAGGCATCGGGCAAGGACCCCGGTAAGCAGGGCGGGGCGTCGGCCTCTCAGAGCGCCGCGGCGGACGGGCCGCAGGCGGTACGGGCCGCGCACCAGAAGACCACCGCCGCCAAGACCGCCAAGATGACGCTGCTCACGCGGGCGCAGAGCGGCGGCAACAAGGCGGAGGTCCGCGGGTCCGGGGTCGTGGACCTGGGCAACGGCAGCAGCGAAATGGTGCTGCAGACCGGCAACCAGCAGATCCATCAGCGCACGGTGGACGGCGTCCTCTACCAGCAGCCGCCCGCCGCCCAGCGGCAGCAGCTGCCGCAGGGCAAGTCGTGGCTGAAGGTGGACCTGAAGAAGCTGACGCAGCAGAACGGCGGCAGCTCGCAGTACGCGGACCCGACGTCCTCCTTCAACTACACCAAGGGCATCGGCGACAAGGACGTCAAGAAGGTCGGCACCGAGACCGTCGACGGTACGGCCACGACGCACTACAAGGTGTCCGTCGACGTGGCGGAGCTGGCCAAGGGCAACGCCCAGCAGGCGAAGCAGCTCAGGGCGCAGCTCGGCGACCGGCTGCCGCTCGACATCTGGCTGGACGCGCAGGGCCGGCTCCGCCAGGAGAAGGTCGAGGTCAAGCCGCAGGGCGGCAAGCAGGGCAGCAGCGGCGCCCGGACCAGCGTCAGTACCACACTGAAGTTCAGCGACTTCGGTACGGACGTGAACGTGACCGCGCCCCCGGCGAAGGACACGGTCGACATCACGGACAAGGCGGCGAAGCAGGGGCAGCAGGCGGCGAAGTCCTGACGCCGCGCCGACGTTCTCCGAAGGCGCCGGTGGGTGGACCGGCGCCTTCGGCATGTCCGGACGCGGCGCTCCGGCGGGCTGTCCGGAAGAGCCCAGGCTCAGTGCAGCAACTCGTGAAGCAGACGGGTGGTGGGCAGCGCCATGCTCAAGTACGCCTGTTCCTGATGGCTCTCGACGGCGGACAGCAGCGACCGGAAGGTGGCCGCGGCCTCTTGCGGCCGTCCCGCGTGGTGCTGTGCCTGGCCGAGCAGGCCCAGGTGGAGGGCCTGGCGCAAATGCGTTCTGGAGCCGTCCAGTTCGGCGAGGCAGGAGTGCATCCTGGACAGGCCGTCGTCCGCCTGCCCCAGGTGGCTCAGTGCCCAGCCGTCCAGCAGGCCGAGCATCGCCTCCCAGTACCGCAGGCCGTGTTCCCCCGCCAAGCGGGCGCCTTCGGAGCCGGAGCGGTGGGCGGTCCGCGCGTCCCCCTCCCAGGCGGCCACCACCGCGTCCACGTACAGGGCGAACGACCGGTCGGAGGGCCTGCTGCCGTTCGTGGTGAGACTCAGCAGCTCCCGGCGGCGCTGCCCGGCGGCGCGGTGGTCGCCCAGCAGCCAGTGGGTGAAGGCGTCGTAGGAACGGCAGGAGACCCGCGGGTCGTGCTGGAAGGTGCGGGCCAGCGCGTGGTCCTCCCGTGCGAAGCGGTCCGCCAGTTCGACGGCCCGTTCCAGTTCGGCGAGCGCTTCCGGCAGCAGGCCGCGTACGTGCAGCACGATGCCCTCCCCGTACGCGGCGCCCAGCAGCGCCACCGGCTCCCCGCGCTGCTCCGCGATCTCCCGCAGCAGGCCGGAGAACTCGCGGGACTCCTCGTAGCGCCCGGTGACCAGGTACGCCGCGCACAGGGCCCAGAGCACCGAGGGATCCTCGGGGGTCCGGGTGACCGCCCTGAGGGCCCGGCCGTGCGCGAGCGCCCGCTCCGCTTCGGGGTGGCCGTAGCCGCGGGTGGTGGCCAGCGCCTGGCCGAGCTGGATGTGCAGCTGCTGTTCCAGCCGTACGGTCGCCGGCCGGTCCGGAGGCAGGAGACCGTTCAGGTGGATCGCCCGGCGCAGCCAGGTCTCCCGCTGTTCGTAGGCCAGGTGCTGTTCGGCGTGTTCGGCGGCGCGTACCAGGCGCGGAAGTATGTGTCCGGTGGGCAGGATGCTCCTGGCCTGCCAGGTGTGGTGGGCGACGCGCTCGACCTCCTGCCCCGTGATCCGGCCGTGGCCGCGGGCGGCCAGCACCTCGGCCACCCTGGCGTGCAGCCGTCGGCGGGCCTCGCTGCCCAGGTCGTCGACGAGCGTCTCCCGCACCAGGGCGTGCGCGAAGTGGAGCTGCCCGGGGTGGCGGGGGTCCTCGTCGAGCAGTCCGGCGTCGATCGCCGACTCCAGTGCCGAGCCGACCGGTTCGTCCGCGTCCGCCGCACGGCGCAGCAGATCCGTGTCGACCTCGGAGCCGATGACGGCGCACAGCCGCAGGACCGCCAGCACCGGCTCGGGCAGAGCGGCGAACCGCTGGTGCAGCACCTCCCGTACACCGGTCGGGACGCGTGCCAGCAGGACCTCCACCGCATCGGGCCGGTGCAGCCGCCGGGCGTCCCCCAGCAGGGACAGCAACTGCGCCACGAAGTACGGATTGCCCCCGCTGCGCCGGTGCAGCACCTCGACGACCTCGGCCGGGACCTCCTGGCCGGCCTGGGCCCGGACCAGGGAGGCGACGGACTCACGGGAGAGACCGTCCAGGCGTACGGTCCCGGACCGGGGGCCGCGCAGGATCTCGGCGAGCGTGCGGCGCAGCGTGGCGTCGGACTCCACCTCGAACTCGCGGCCCGTCAGCACGATGCTCAGCGGGTGCCCCTGACCGCGGGTGCTCAGCAGCCTGAGCAGGTCCAGGGACGCGGAGTCGGCCCAGTGCAGGTCTTCCAGGAGGAGCACCAGCGGGCGCTGCCTGGCGAGGGTGAGCAGGATCTCGCAGACGGCGTCGTGGACGAGGAAGCGGGCGTGTTCCCAGTCGGAGGGGGAGCCCGGCCGCTCGCCCAGCGTGCCGGTCCGCTCGGGCAGCAGCGGGCCCAGCAGGGCGCCGAAGGGCCGTGCCGCCTCGTCGAAGGCCGCGGGGCGGGTGGCGGACAGCCGTCGCAGGACTTGGGTCCACAGCCAGTACGGCGGCATGCCCTCGCCGGGGAAGCAGTGTCCCCACACTGCTTCCGGCGCGGTGCCGTCCCCGCCCGCGGGGGTGTCCTCCAGCCACGGTGCGAGTTCCAGCAGCAGCCGTGTCTTGCCCATGCCGGCCGGGCCGAACACGCCTGTCACCTGGCCGTGGCCGTCCTGCGCCGCCATCGCCGCGGTGGTCAGTCTGCGCAGCTCCCGGTGCCGACCGGTGAACGGCAGCGCACCGGCCGGGCACCCGGCGTCGCGGCCCTCGTCCGCCGCCGGCCCTTCGGCGGGCGGCGCCGGGACCTCGCGCCCGTCCGCCGCCGGTCCGTCGTCCGGCCGCGCCTGGGACGCGGGCAGGGCCGGCGCGGCGTCGGCCCGGGTGGCCGGAGGCGGCTCGGCATCCCGTACGGAACGGGGTGGTCTGGTCGGGCCGTCGTCGCCCGGCTCCTGCCGTACGATCGCGGCCCTCGTACGGCGGAGTTCGGCCGCGGTGTCCACGCCGAACTCCGTGACCAGGTGGCCGCGGGTGCGCTCGTACACCTCCAGGGCCTCGGCCCGCCGCCCCAGCCGGTGCAGGGCGTGCATCAGATGGCCGACCAGGCGCTCCCGGGCGGGGTGGGCGCGGGCCTCCGGCTCCAGGTCCGCCGCCACCTCCGCCGGGCGGCCCAGGTCCAGCCGGGTCCGGGCATGGGCCTCCACGGCGGTCAGCCGGATCTGTTCGAGCCGGTGCTGCTCGTCCCGGAGCGGCGGGTAGGCGTCGAACTCCGCGTACGGCGAGCCCCGCCACAGCCCGAGCGCCGCGGCGAGCCGCTGGTCGGCGCCGCGCGGATCACGCTGCTCCAGCCGTCGGCGCCCGGCCGCCACCAGCCGCTCGAAGCGGTGGACGTCGGTCTGCTCCGGCTCCAGTTCCAGGACGTACCCGGACGCGCGGTGCAGCAGGACCGGGGGACCGGCCGCGTCGACCACGGGGCGCAGCGCACGCCGCAGGTGGGACACGTGGCTCTGCAGCGCGGCGACGGGCCGGGCCGGCGGTTCCCGCGGCCACAACTCCTCCACCAGCAGATCCCGTGGCACCACCCGGCCCAGGCGTACGAGCAGCAGGGACAGCAGCGCCCGCCGGAGCGGCGGGCCGAGCGTCAGGGTGCGTCCGCCATGACGGGCCGACACCGGGCCCAGAACCCTCAGCAGAGGCTCGTCCGGGGCGGTGGCCGCCGGGTGTGAGGGCATGTCCGGTCCCAATCTGGCACGTACAAGAAATGCGTGTGGCCGGCGGGTGCCGTGCCGCGCACCACCGGCCGAAGTGGATCTTTCCATGGAAAAAGGCGGGCTCCAACCTGGCTTCCGGCCCCTTACGGGCAAACGGCAAGGATCCGGCAAGCGGTTGGCAAGGGGGCGGCGCACCATGCGCGAACTCAAGATCATCTGACAGTCCGGAGGACCGAATGCGACCGAGGACCCCTCGGCCGGCGGCCGGCTGGCAGGCCGTCATGCCGAACTGGCCGCCCTGGTCCAGGCCGCCGAGGAGGCCCGCACCGGAACGGCCCGCCGCGTGGTGGTGCGCGGCGCGGCCGGAACCGGCAAGACCAGCCTGCTGCGGGCCCTCCGTCGCGACCCCCGGCTGCGCGGCGCCACCGTGCTGGACACGGGCTGTGAGGAACGGCACAGCCAGGAAGAACACGGCGCGCTGCGACGCCTGCTCCCGGACGCGGAGCGCCTGCCGTCCGGCGGCAGCGGCACCTGGCAGGCGGTGGCCGACGCGATCGGCCGGGGCCCGGGAGTGCTCGTCGTCGACGACGCGCAGTGGTGCGACGAACGCTCGTTACGCCGGCTGGAACGCCTCCCGCGCGAGGCGGAGGGCCTGCCCCTGCTGATCGTCCTGGCCTGGGGCGCGCACGGCACCGGCTCCGCCAGAGCCACGCTCGGTACGCTCGTCCGCCAGCCCGGAACCCGCCTGGTCACACTGGAAGCGCTGCGCGAGACCGCCGTGGGCGAGGTCGTGGGACGCACCTTCGGCACACCGCCCGACCCCGCCTTCGTCCGGCGCTGCGCCGCCCTCTCCGGCGGCAACCCCTGCTCCTGCGCCACCTGCTGGTGCGCCTCCGCCGCCGCGGGACGCCGCCGGCCGGCGACGCCGTCGGCCATGCCGACGAGGGCTGGCACGAGGCGCGTACCGCCGTGGTCCGCGCCCACCTCGGACGGCTGCCCGAGGAGCGGCGCCGGGTGCTGCGCGCGGCCGCCGTCCTCGGCTGGACCGGCGCCCCGCCGCCCGCCGCTGCCGCCGACGGCCACCCGGCCACGCCCGAACGCGTCGGAGCGCTCGCCGGGGTGTCCGCCTGGCAGGCGTCCGAAATCCTCGGCGGCTACGGTGACATCCCGCCGATCGGTGAACCGGAAAGCCTGCGCGCCATCGTGCTGGCGACCACACCGCCCGAGGAACTGACGGACCTGCGCACCCGCGCCGCCCGGCTGCTCAACGACGAGGGCTGCCCGGCGCACGACGTCGCCGCGCACCTGCTGCTCCTGCCCCGGCTCACGGAGGCGTGGATGCTCGGCGTGTTGCGGGACGCCGCCGAGCAGGCCCGGTGGTCCGGCACCCCCGCGGAGGCCGTCCCCTGCCTGCGCCTGCTGCTGGCGCACGAGCGGGAGGAGCACGGCCGGGTGCGTACCGGACTGGAACTGGCCGCGGCGCTGGTGACCACCGACCCGTCGGCCGCGCTGGACGTCCTGGAACGCCTGCTGCACGAGACCGCCGACGCCCGGCTGCATGCCCTGGCCGCCGTACAGTTCGGTACGACCGCGGTGGCCACCGGGAACCCTTCGGCGGCCTTCGACGTCCTCTCCCACGCCCGGCGGACGCTGGGGGAGGTCTCCGCATCGGACACCGGCCCGGCCGACCGCGAGCTGGGCCGGAGGGCCGAGGCCGCTCTCCTGTTCGCCGCCCTGCACGACAGGCCGGCCTCCGCGGCGCTGGGCACACGGGTACGGGACGCGGCCGGCCGGGCGCCGGACGGCGCCGCCGGCCTGCTCCCCAGAGCCCTGCTGGGCGCCGTCGAAGGAACCTCCGCCCGTACCGTGGCCGACCTGGCGGACCGGGCCGTACGGGCCGGGGAGACCGAGGTACCCGACTGGATGCGGGTCCAGGCGGCCCTGGTCTGCTACCTGGCCGACGAGCCCGGCATGACGCTGGAAATGCTGGGCCTGGCCCTGGCCGACAGCGCCGGGTGCGTGCCCCGCTGGGCGCTGCTGGCCGCCCGTTCGACCGTGCGCCACCGGCTGGGGGACATCCCTGCCGCGACCGCCGACGCGCGCGCCGCGCTGGAGGGCATGCGCCACCCCGGGCAGCGCACCTGCTCCGCCTCCCCGCTCGCCGCGTGGGCGAGGGTGCAGCTGGAACGGTTCGGGCCCGATGCCGCGAAGCCGGTGCTCGACCAGGTGACCGAACGTCACCTGAAGTACTCGGTCCTGGACGAGCCCTACTACCTGTCCGTGCGGGCCCAGGAGCGGCTGCACCGCGGTGACCTGGAAGGCGCCCTGGCCCACGCCCGCGCGTGCGGGCGGTGGCTGGACGACGCGGGCCTGACCAATCCCGCCTGGGGGCCCTGGCGCTTCCTGGCCGTCACGGCCCTGACAGGGCTCGGGCGCACCGGCGAGGCTGCCGAACTCGCCGACGCCGGCCTGGAACCCGCCCGGCGCTGGGGCACCCGCCACGCCGTCGGCCTGGCCCTCCTCACCTGCGGTATCGCGTCGGCCGGCGACCGGCGCGTCGCCCTGCTGGAGCAGGCGGTCCACGAGCTGTCCCGGACCCAGGCGCGGTTGGACCGGGCCCGGGCCCACATGCTGCTGGGCAGCGCCCTGGCATGGCGGGGCGACGCCGAGGGGGCGTACCGGCGGCTGTGGGACGCGTACGAGACGGCGCGGCACTGCGGCTCGTCCGCCCTGACGGCCAAGATCCTCGGCGTCCTGGCCACCGCGGACGGCGGCGCCCGCCGGACGGCCGGCGCCCTGGCCCGGCTGAGCCCGACGGAGTGGCAGGTGGCAGGGTCGGCGGCGCGGGGCGCCAGCAACCGTGAGATCGCGGAGACCCTGTTCCTCGGCCGGCGGACCGTGGAGATGCACCTCACCTCCGTCTACCGCAAACTCGGCCTGGCGGGGCGGGCGGGACTGCCCGGCGCGCTCGCGCTGCGTACCGTACGTCCGGGGCCTTCCACGGCACGGCCCGCGGCCCCGCCTGCGTCATCGCCCGCCTCACCGTCATCGCCCGCGTCGCCGTCGTCCTCGCTGTCCGTGTACCGCTCCCCGTACCCGGAGACGACATGACGGGAACGGCGGAGCGCCCGGGCGGTCCGGACGTACGGCTGGTCGAGCGGGACACGGAACTGCGCGCCGTCCGCGCGGTCGTCGACGGGCTGCTCGCGGGACGGCCGGCGGTGGTCATGATCGAAGGGCCTCCGGGCAGCGGCCGCAGCGCGGTGCTGCGGGACGCGGTCGCCAGGGCCCGTGCGGCGGGGTGCACCGTGCCGGTCGCGCACGGCTCTCCGGCGGAGGCGGACCTGCCCCGGGGTGTCGTCTCCCAACTCCTCGTGCGGCTCGGCCCGGAAGCGGACCGCGAGGTCTCCACCACCCCGCTGCCCGGACTGTGCCGGCCGTTCCTCGCCGCCGCCCGTGAGCGGCCGCTGCTGCTGGCCGTCGACGACGTGCAGTGGTGCGACCCGCAGTCGCGGCAGTGGCTGGAATCGATGCTCCGGCGGGTCCGCCACGTCCCCATGGCGATCCTCGTCGCCGGGACGTCCGGAACTCTCCCCTCACCGGGCCCGGAACGGCCGGTCGCGCCACGGGGGCCCGGGCCGGTGTCCCGGACACCACCCGGCTCCGGCTCCGTCCGCTGACCCGGGACGGTGTGGCCGCCGTGCTCGCCACCGCCTGCGGGGGCCCAGCAGGGGAAGAACTCGTCGACGCGGCAGCCGTGGCCTGCGAGGGCAGCCCCGCCGTACTGCACAGCGTGCTGGAAACGCTCCGGGCGGACGGGCTCGCCCCGACCGCGGCCCGACTGCCGGGGCTCGCGGCCGAGTGTGTCCAGGTCCGTACCGCCCGGCAGGTGGACGGGCTCTCCGCCGAACTCACCGCCCTGCTCAGGGTGATCGCCGTGTGCGGGCCGCACCTCGGCCCGGCCGAACTGGGCGACCTGGCCGGGCTGCACACCCTGTCGGCAGGCCCGGCGTTGCGCCGGCTGGCCCGGTCCGGTCTCGTGCTGGACGGCGACCACCCCCGCGCCCCGAAGAGCGTCGCCGACTGCGTACTCGCCGGGATGACCCACCAGGAACGCACCGCGCTGCACACCCGGGCCGCCGGATTCGGCCACCGCGCGGCCCTCCCCGAATCCACCCTCGCCGAACTGCTGCTCGGCGCCCCGCCGGACGGCGCCGACTGGGCGGTCACCGCTCTGGCGGGGACGGCCGCCCGCTGCCGCACCACGGACCCGGACCGTGCCGTCCGCTACCTGGAACGCGCCCTGGCCGAACCGCTCGACGTCCACGGCCGGTCGCACCTGCTCGTCGACCGGGGCGCGGCATCCGTCACCGGCACCCCCGACAGCGGCGACCACTCGCTGTGGGGTGTGCTCAGCAGCCCCGACCACGGCGTACCGCACACGGCCCGGCTGCGCGCCGCCGACCTGCTCACGGCCTGGGGCAACGCGGCGACGGTGCGCCACGGAACCGCACTGGCCTGGGCCCGCCCGGGCGCGGAGGACGCGGAGCGCGCCGCCTACCAGGCCCTGTACTGGCTGATCGAGGACGCCGCGCCCCGGGAGGAAGCGGTGGACATCCCATTGGTGGCACCCCTGCCCGAAGAGCCCCGCGGGCCTGCCCAGACGGGCGCGCTGGCGCTGCGTACCGCTCTGACCATGGCTCTCCCGCCAGGCAGAGTACGGGAGCTGGCCCGGGCCACGCTGTGCCACGTTCCCGGCCACCCGCGGCTGTTCACCGTGCGGCTCGCATCCTGTTTCACACTGGGCCTGGCCGACGCGTACGACGACGCCATGGCCCACCTGGACGACATCGTCGCCGAGGCCAGGACCGAGGGGATACGCACCGCCGTCGTCGCGGCGCTGAACATCCGCGCGGCCGTCGCCCTGCGCCGGGGATGGCTGGAGGAGACGGAACGCGACCTCGCGGAGATCGCCTGGGCGACGCCGACTGGCTCCGCGCCGGTGAAGACCCGGCCGCTGGCCGTGGCCCTGCGCGTCATGCTGCACCTGGAGCGGAACGAGGTGGACGACGCCCGGCTGGCGGCGGCCGCCGACCTCCCCGCGCGGTCGGTCAACGGACTGTGGTGGCCGATGTTCCTCTACGCCAGGGGGCGGCTGGGGCTGCGGACCGGTGACCACCAGGCGGCGCTGGCCGACCTGTCGGAGTGCGGGCAGGCGCTGCTGTCCCGGGGTGGCGCAACCCCGCCGTCGTGCCGTGGCGGGCCGCCGCCGCTGCCGCCCGGCTGGGCTGCGGAGACCGGCCCGGTGCCGAGCGGCTGGCGGCGGCGGAGCACGCGGCCGCCGAAACCTGGGGGACCAGGAGCGCCCGGGGCAACGGGCTGCTCGCCCTGGCCCTGGCGGCCGACGGCGACCGGGCCCGCGCGGCCAGGGCCGAGGCCGCCCGGCTGCTCGCCGAGGACCCTCCCCCGAATGGTCCTCGACCCGCCGCGCACACCGCCTCCGGCAGCTCATCGGCTCGCCCGTCCCGGGCCCCGCCCCTTCGCGGGCCGACACTCCGGAAGCACCCGCGGAGGACGGCTGCACCCCGGCCGGCGGGCGGCTGACCGCGGCCGAGTCGCGGATCGCCGGACTCGTCCGCGACGGTATGACCAACACAGCGATAGCGGAGCACCTCTCGGTGTCCCGCCGGATGGTGGAGATGCACCTGACCAGGACCTACCGCAAGCTCGGCGTCGACGGCAGGGCCGCGCTCCGCCGCTCGCCCGCGGTGCGGGGCTGATCCGCGTGCTGCTGGAACGTGAAGCCGAACTGCGCGCGCTGACCGGGACGCCGGACCCGGCCGCCGGAGCGGGCAGCCCCTCACCGTCGTCGTCGGCGGCTTCGGCGCGGGCAAGAGCGAACTGCTCGACGAGGTGTCGGCACGGGCGGAGGACACCGGGACACGCGTACTGCGGGCCGACGCCGCCTGGTCGGAACGGGACTTCCCCTCGGCGTGGTCCACCAGCTCTTCGAGCCCGCACAGGCAGACGGCATGCTCCTGTACGACCCCGCGTCGCCGGAGGAGGCGGTACCCCACCCCGTACTGCGGCGACTGCGCGCCCAGATGGCGGACATCGCCGCCGACGCGCCGTTGCTGATCGCCGTGGACGATCTGCACTGGGCCGACGAGGCGTCGCTGCGCTGGCTCGCGTACGTCGCCAAGCGCCCCCTGGCGAGGCCCGTCACCGTCGTGGCCACCCTCGCCGACGGAGACCCCCGGGGTGCCACCCCGCTGGTGCGGGACATCCTGGAGAGCAGTGCGGCGGTGCTACGGCTGCGCCCGCTGTCCCGGCAGGCCGTACGAGCTATGGTGGAGCGGCAGTTCGGCGAACCGGCGGACGAGGCGTTCGCGGACGCCTGCCATCGTGCCGCCGGCGGCAACCCGATGCTCACCGTCCACCTCGGCGACGAGCTGCACCGGGCGGGCCTGCGGCCGTCCGCCGAACACGCCGGGGCCGTCGCCCGGGTCTGCCCGTCCCCGCTCAGGGACCACCTCACCCTGCTTATCAGACAACTCCCGTCGCCCGTGCCCGAGTTCGCCACAGCCCTCGCGGTACTGGCCGAACAGGCGGACCGGTCACTGGTGGGCACGCTGGCCGGACTGGACCCGGTCGGCTGCGCCGTCGCCGAACGGGCCCTGCGCGGGCTGGGCCTGCTCGCCCCGCACCCGGACGGCCGCCCGCCAGCCTTCCCGCACCAGGTCGTCCTCGAAGCCGCGCGGGAGACCGTCGCCGCGGCGGACCTGCACCGGCTCATGGGCGACGCCGCGGTGCTGCTGCACCGTACGGGACACCCCGCCGAACAGGTCGCGGCCCGCCTGATGGCCGCGCACCCGGACACCTCCCGCGACGGGCGGTGGGCCGTCACCGTGCTGCGTGCCGCGGCGGAAGCCGCCCTCGACCGCGGCGCGCCGCAAGAGGCGGTGTGCTACCTGCGGCGGGCCCTGCGCGAGACGTCCACGGACGGCGAGGACCGGGCCGCCGTCCTGGTCGACCTGGCCGGCGTGGAGCGGGTCTACGACCCCTGGATGGCCGCGCGCCACGCGTCGCAGGCCGTGCCCCTGCTGCCCTCGGCCAGACAACGGGCCGTGGCGCTGACCCGCATCTCACCGCCCGTCTTCGACACCGCGCCACCGCAGACGGCCGCCCTGCTGCGCACGGTCGAGGCCGCCCTGGCCCCCGGAGCCCCGGAGGAGGTGGAGCACCAGCTGTCCCTGCGCCTGCGGGCCCGCCTGCACTGCGCGGAGCCCACCACCCCGGAACGCCTGGCGGGGGCGGTGCGGCGGCTGCGGGACCTGGGGCCCGAGCCGCGCCTGTCGACGATCGCGGAACGCGAGCTGGCGACCGTCATGCTGCACGACGCGATGGCGGCCGGGCAGGTCACGCGCGCGGACACGCTACGGCTCGCCCGCAGAATCCTGGCCCACGAGCCCCCGGTGCCCGAAGTCACCTACACCACCCTGCCGTTGCTGCTGCTCATCCTCCTGTCGGCGGACGCGCTGGAGGGCCTGCCGGCCTGGACGCAGACCCTGCTGGACCGGGCCGTGGAACAGAACGCGCTGGTCCCCCGGGTGATGGCGGGCACCGGCCGGTCCCTGGTGCTGCTGTCTTCCGGGGACATGACGCGGGCCAGGGCACTCGCGCTGGAGACGCGGCGACTGGCCGTCGACTGCTGGCCGTCGAACACCGCGGCCACCATCGCGCTGTCCATGGTCGCCATCGAGACCATGGATGCCCGCTTGTGCGACCGTCTCGTCGACGAGGGCGCCGGCCCCGAGAGCCCGGACGTCACCGACGTCTACCGCGGTGTCAGTCACCGGATGCTGCGGGGCCAGCAGGCCTGGCTCCGACGCGACCCGGCGGCGGCCGCCGACCACTTCCTCGCCTGCGGCAGGCGCCTGGAACAGGCCGGATGGCGCGACTCGGCCCTCTTTCCCTGGCGCTCCCTGGCGGCCCTCGCGCTGCACCGCCTCGGCGACCGGGCGGCCGCCGACGAACTGACCCGGGAAGCGTGCGACCGCACCCGGGCGTGGGGAGCCCCGGCGGCACTCGGCCGGGCGCTCAGGGTGCGGGGCACCCTGAGCGAAGGCGCGCCCGGCACCGCCCTGCTGACGGAGGCGGTGGAAGTGCTGCGCGCCTCGCACAACCGGCTGGAGCTGGCCCGGGCCCTGCTGGAACTGGGCCGGCTGCGCGCCCGGGAAGGGGACCGGCGGGCCACCGCCCTGCTGCGCGAGGGCACGGCGCTCGCCGGGGAATGCGGCGTGCCCGACCTCGCCGCCCGCACCGGCAGCCCGTCCACCGCCTGGGCCGCGGTGCCCGCCGGGCCCACCGGCGGGCAGCTCACCGCCGCCCGGCTGGCCGCCCGCGGCCTGAGCAACCGCGAGATCGCGGCGGAACTCGGGGTGACCCAGCGGGCCGTGGAGAAGCACCTCACCGCCGTGTACCGGAAGCTGAACGTCTCCGGGCGGTCCCGGCTGGCCGAGGCACTGCACCAGCTGGAGAACGGCCGGCCGCCCGCCCCGGGAATGCCGCGCCTTTCGGTCCCGGCGGACATTCCGCCGGGGCCCGGTACGGTTATGCCGCCGCCTTCGCGTGGAAATCCTCGTCCGCGGTGAGCACCGCGTGGTGGACGCGCCGGGTCGCCAGGCACGGCTCCAGGCCGAGTTCCTTCTGGAGAATGTTCCGGGCGAGCTGATAGACCCGCAGCGCGTCGGCCCGGCGGTCACAGCGGTGCAGCGCCATGATGAGCTGACGGTGGAACGCCTCGTGCAGAGGGTGCTGGGCGAAAAGGGTTTGCAGGCGGCTGACCGTGTCACGGTGGCGGCCCAGCGCGATCTCGGATTCCAGCAGGGATTCCGTGCAGGACAGCCGCAGTTCGTCGAGCCAGTTCGCGAAACCGTTGACGATCGGACCGCCGCGCAGCCCCACCAGGGAGTCCTCGCCGGCCAGGTCCAGGGCGCCGCGCAGCGCCTCCACGGCCTCGTGGTGCCGCCCGGCCTGCGACGCCTCCTGCCCCCGCGCGGCGAGGTCGGCGAAGACCTGGGCGTCCAGCTCACCCGGCTCGACACGGATGAAGTAGCCGGGCGAGCGCGTGATCACCGGGCTTTCCGGCATTCCGCACGAGCGCAGGAATTTGCGGAGTTCGCAGATACGGACGTGTACGGTCGTGGTGGCCCGCAGCGGTGACCGGTCGCCCCAGATTTCCGGTATGAGTTCGTCGATCGGCACCACGCGGTTCGCTCTCGCCAGCAGCGCCGCGAGGATGACCTCCTTCTTGTGGGCCGAAAGGAAGGCCGGCTCGCCGTCGTGCATGACGTGAAGTTTTCCCAGAATCCTGTACCGCACGTGCTACTCCAAGTTTCTGGCCGGAGAATGCGGCGCCGTTTCGCGCCGTGCCCGGACCGACTGGGTGAAAACGTAGCCAGCCGTGCTCAAGACGGTCAATGAACCGCGGCAAAGCATGCGGTACGGGTACGGACCGAACCCCATGGTTCGGTACGGAGTGCGGAGGCGGCGGTGCGCCGCGTACGGGCGGGCCGCGTACGGGAGCGAGCGGGGGCGGCGGCGCACCGCCGCCCCGGGGACTCAGCGGCTCACCGCACCGCACAACACAAGGTTTGCCCGGAAACGCTTCCGGAGAACCTCGCTGCGCAGCTCGCGTACCCCGACCTTGCCGAGGAACCGGCCGCCGGTCCCCACCGCGTGGAGCGCCTGCCACTCCCCGGCGAGGATGGCGTTCACGTCGATCCAGCCGGCCGTCTGGATCTGCCCGTCGGGCAGGTCGATCTCCTCGCGGTAGAACGCCATCAGCCGGCCGTCGGCCTGCTTGAGGACCTTCCAGCTGTGCCCGATCAGATGGCCCACCGAGGCGCCGTCGGTGTCGAAGAACTCGTCCGTGTGGGTGCTGCGGTCCCCGGCGTGGAAGCCGGACTCCTCGACGGCCCGGTAGTCGAGGTCGACCGTCTCGCTCAGGCCGGTGAGGGTGAAGCAGTCGTCGGAGGGCTCCTCCGTCACGGCCGCGGGCTTGGTGTCCATGCCGGCCGCGCAGGCGGAGCACATCGATACGGCGGCGGTGAAGGGGTCGATCAGCGGCATGTCGGTTCCTCTCGGTACGGGAAAACGCGGGGTGGGGAATGCGGTTGGTCCAGGGGTTCGGTAGAAGGTGGTGCGGTGGGTCCGCTCACCGGGGGTCCGTGGCGGAGGCCGGGCCGAACCAGCGGTGCAGGGCGGCCTCCAGGGCCCGGAGGTCCACGGGGCGGTTGCGGGGCGCGGCCCAGGCGACATGGCCGTCCGGCCTGATCAGTACGGCGGCCAGGTCGTCGTCCGTACCGTGCGACCCGTCCGTACCGTCCGTGCCCTCCGTACCGCCCGTGGCGGCGACTGCGGTGACGGTGGCGGCGACCGTGTCCACCCGGGCCGCCCAGCCGTCCGCCGCGCCCTTCAGGCCGGGATCGCCGCTCAGGTCCAGCAGGACGCCCCGGGCCCGCTCCAGCAGCCGCAGCGTGCTGGTCCCGCGCCCGTCCGGGGTGGTCAGCTCGCGGTGCGGCATCCGCATGCCCACCAGCGGGTGCGCGTCGCCCAGGTCGTACCGTACGTCGACCGCGCTCAGCTCCCCGGCGAGCCGCTCGTTGACCTCCGGCGCCTCCAGGGACTCGGCGAAGACCGTGCGCAGCGCGTCGATGTCGGGCCCCGGCGCCATCAGCGCGTTCTGGGCGCGGGTGTTGAGCAGGACGCGGGCGGCCACCGGGTGGCGCTCGCGCTCGTAGCTGTCCAGCAGGCCCGCGGGCGCCCGGCCGTGGACCTCGGCCGCGAGCTTCCAGCCCAGGTTCACGGCGTCCTGCACCCCGAGGTTGAGCCCCTGGCCGCCGAACGGCGGATGCACATGGGCCGCGTCACCGGCCAGCAGCACCCGCCCGATGCGGTAACGCGCCGCCTGCCGGGTGGTGTTGCCGAACCGGCTCACCCAGTGCGGCGTCGCCCCGGACAGGTCGATGCCGGCGACCGCGGCCGCCGCCTCGCACACCTCCGCGAAGCTCGGCGCCTCCGCGCGCCGCACCGGCGGCCGGGAGGAGTCGCCGATGATGAACCGCAGGACGTCCTCGCCCGAGGGCGACACGGCCACCGCCGAGACCGCCATCCAGCCCCGCCCGGTACGGACGAAGGGGAACGGGTGCAGTTTGAGGCCGGGCAGGTCGCGGCTGATGCCGGAGACGTCCGCCAGCAGCACGTCCGCGGTGGCGTCGGTGCCGGGGAAGTCCACGTCGGTGAGTGCCCTGACCGCACTGCGCCCCCGTCGCAGCCCACGGCGTAGGCGGCCCGCAGCAGGTAAGGGCCGTCCGGGCCCGTCACCTCGATCTCGACGGCCTCCTCGTCCTGCCGCAGGCCGGTGACCGCGTGGCCGTACCGGATCTCCGCGCCCAACGCGGCCGCCCGTTCGGCGAGCACCCGCTCGATGCGGGCCTGCGGCAGCAGCATGACGGCGTGCGGGCTGTCCAGCACGCCCAGGTCCACACCCACCGGCAGCAGCGCGAAGTGGCTGTACCGGCCCGTGCGGCTGCCGGTGAACGACTCCAGGATGCCCCGCTGGTCCCAGATCTCGACCGTGCGCGCGTAGACGCCCGGCGCCCGCGATTCGCGGTCGTCGGTGCCGCCCGGCCGCTTCTCCAGTATCACCACGTCCACGTCGGCCAGCCGGAGTTCGGCGGCCAGCATCAGCCCGGTCGGGCCCGCCCCGCAGACCACCACCGTGCGCCGGGTGTTGTTCGAAGTCATCAGTCACTCCTGGTCGTTCCGCGCACCGAGTGCGGTGCGCAGGTATCGGGCGAGGGCCACCGGCGTGGGGTGGTCGAAGACGACGACCGGCCGCAGCAGCAGCCCGGTGGCCTCGCACAGTCGGTTGCGCAGGTCCAGCGCGGTGAAGGAGGAGAAGCCCAGATCCATGAACCGGGCGTCCGCCGCGACGGCCCCCGGCTCCGCGTGCCCCAGCACGGCGGCCGAGTGGGTACGGATGATCTCCAGCAGGGCCTGCTCCTGCTCTGCGACGGTGGAGCCGGCCAGGCTTTCGGCCAACTGCCGCTGCTTGGTGACGTCCGCCGTCCGGCCGGGCGGCTCCTCCTCTTCGGCGGCGGGTTCCGGAGCCGTACGGAGCCACCAGGCGGACAGGGCCGGCAGTACCTCGCTCAGCGCGGACCGGCGCTCCTCCTCCAGCCCGAGGAACTCCGCCAGCCCGGCCAGGTCCTGGCGGGCCACCGCGTCCCAGAACCCCGCCTGGGCGCCGTCCGGCCGCCGTGCACCGCGTGCGGCGGCCGAGGGCAGCCAGTAGTGGCGGCGCTGGAAGGCGTGCGGGGGCAGCTCGACGTGGCGGGAGCCCGGGAAGACGGCGTCCCAGTCGACCTCCGTGCCGTTCGCCCACGCCCGGGCCACACCGTCCACCAGGCGCTCGGCCTCGGGCCGGTCCTTGAGCAGGAGGGGGCGAACACGTGCTGCCCGGCGGGCAGCGACAGCTGGGCGAGAGCGGTCAGCACGGCGTCCGGCCCCAGTTCGAGGTAGGTGGTCACACCGTCCTCGCTCAACCGGCGCAGGCCGTCGTGGAAGCGGACGGCCGCGCGGATGTGCCGGGTCCAGTAGTCGGGCGAGCACAGCTCCCCGGCCCCGGCCGGCCGACCGGTGACGTTGGAGACGACCGGGATCACCGGCGGGTGGTAGGTGAGCGACCCGGCGACCGCCCGGAACTCCTCCAGCATCGGTTCCATCAGCGGCGAGTGGAAGGCGTGGCTGACCCGCAGCGGCTTGATACGCCGTCCCAGCTCCCGGAAGTGACCGGCGACGCGCTCGGTGGCCTCCCGCTCACCGGACAGCACCAGCGCCCGGGGACCGTTCACGGCGGCGATGTCCACCCGGTCCGCCAGGCCCGACAGTCGCTCGCGGACCTCGTCCTCCTCGGCCTCCACGGCGATCATGGCGCCGCCCGCGGGGAGCGTGTCCATCAGCCGCGCCCGGGCGGCCACCAGCGCCGCCGCGTCGGGCAGGTCGAGGACACCGGCCACGTGCGCGGCGGTCAGCTCCCCGACGGAGTGCCCGATGAGCCGGTCCGGGGTGACGCCCCAGTGGGCGAGCAGCCGGTACAGCGCCGTCTCCAGGGCGAACAGCGCCGGCTGGGTGTAGCGGGTACGGTCCAGCAGCGCCGCCTCCGGGCTGTCCGGCGCGGCGAAGAGGAGGTCCCGCAGCGGACGGTCCAGATGGACGTCCAGGTGGTCGCAGACCTCGCCCAGGGCCTTGGCGAAGACCGGGAACGTCTCGCTCAGCCCGGCTCCCATGCCCGGCCGCTGGCTGCCCTGGCCGGAGAAGAGGAACGCGGTCCCGCCCGAGCCGGCGGCGGTGCCCCGGACCACCGAGGAGCTTCCGCGGTCCCGCGCCAGTGCCTCCAGGGCGCCCGCCAGCTCCTTCCGGTCCCGTCCGATCACGGCCGCGCGGTGCGGGAAGTGGGTCCGGGTGGTCGCCAGCGACAGCCCGATGTCGGAGGCCGAGGCCTCGGGCCGGTCGAGCAGGTACCGGTGCAGACGCCGCGCCTGGGACCGTACGGCCGTACGGCTGCGCCCCGAGACGATCCACGGCAGCGGCACGTCCTGCGGGGGCGGCCCGTCCGTCGTGCCGTCGGCGGGCGGTGCCTGTTCGAGGACGAGGTGGGCGTTGGTGCCGCTGATGCCGAAGGAGGAGACGGCGGCGCGGCGGGGCCGGTCCTCCTTGGCCTGCCAGGGGGTGGCGGCGCGGAGGAGGGAGAGCGCCCCCGCGTCCCAGTCGACGTGCGGGCTGGGCTCGCTGACGTGCAGGGTCTTGGGCAGCACACCGTGGCGCATGGCCATGACCATCTTGATGACCCCGGCGACGCCTGCGGCGGCCTGGGTGTGGCCGATGTTGGACTTCAGCGAACCCAGGTGGAGTGGCCGGTCCTCGGGCCGTTCCTGGCCGTACGTGGCGAGGAGTGCCTGGGCCTCGATGGGATCGCCGAGCGTCGTCCCGGTGCCGTGTGCTTCGACCGCGTCCACGTCTCCCGGTTGGAGGCGTGCGTTGGCCAGTGCCTGGCGGATGACGCGTTCCTGGGACGGCCCGTTGGGCGCGGTGAGCCCGTTGCTCACCCCGTCCTGGTTGACGGCGCTACCACGGATCACGGCCAGTACGCGGCGTCCGTTGCGCCGGGCGTCCGACAGCCGCTCCAGCAGCAACAGCCCCGCGCCCTCGGCCAGTCCGGTGCCGTCGGCGTCGGCGGAGAACGCCTTGCAGCGGCCGTCGGGGGAGAGCCCACGCTGGCGGCTGAACTCGATGAAGGTGCTGGGAGTGGCCATCACCGTCGTACCGCCGGCCAGGGCCATGGTGCACTCACCGTTGCGCAGTGCCTGGGCCGCCAGGTGAATGGCCACCAGGGACGAGGAGCAGGCCGTGTCCACCGTCACCGCCGGCCCCTCCAGCCCGAAGGTGAAGGAGACCCGCCCGGAAGCCACGCTGTTGGCGGTACCGGTCATGAGCTGGCCCTCGGACTCCTCCGGAGCCTCGTGCGGCGGCGGCCCGTAACGCTGGTCGACCACGCCCGCGAAGACGGCCGTACGGCTGCCGCGCAGGGTCGCCGGCACGATACCCGCGCCCTCGAAGGTCTCCCAGGCCAGCTCCAGCAGCAGCCGCTGCTGCGGGTCCATCGCGGTGGCCTCGCGGGGACTGATGCCGAAGAAGTCGGCGCCGAAGTCACCCGCGTCGTGCAGGAAGCCACCGCCGGTGGCGTAGGCGGTGCCCTTGTGGTCCGGATCGGCGTGGTACAGGGCCTCCAGGTCCCAGCCCCGCTTGCCGGGGAAGGCGCTGATGGCGTCGGACTCCGACTCCAGCAGGCGCCATAGCTCCTCAGGGGTTTCCACGCCCCCGGGAAGCGGCAGCTCATGCCGGTGATCGCGATCGGTTCGGAGGCCGCCTCCCGCGTCTCCCGCAGGCGTTCCCGCGTCTCCTGGAGGTCGGCCGTCACCCGTTTCAGATAGGCGAGCAGCTTCTCTTCATTGGTCATCGTGGTGTTCTCCTTGCCGGCGTCGGCCGGGCGGGCGTCAGGGGGCCGAAGGGCCGTAGTCGTTGTCGATCAGGGCGAAGAGCTCGTCCGGCGTGGCCTCCGCGATCTCCTGGGCCGCCGGGCGCCGCGCGGGCTCCGGCGTACGGCCCCAGGTGGCGGCCAGCGTCTCCAGACGCTGGACGATCTCCCGCCGTACGGCGTCGTCGACGGGCACCGCGCCCGCCAGCACCGCCTCGACACGGGACAGTCCGGCCAGGGCCGGGTCGGGCACCGTCGGCTCCTCGGGCAGCAGCCGCGCCAGCAGATGACGGGCCAGGTCCTCGGGGGTGGGGTGGTCGAAGACGACGGTCGTCGGCAGCCGCAGCCCGGTCGCCTCGGCGAGCCGGTTACGGAGTTCGACGGCGGTCAGCGAGTCGAAGCCGGCGTCCTTCAGCGGACGCTGGTCGTCCACCGCCCCCGGATCCGGATATCCGAGCACCGTGGCCACATGGACCCGGACCAGGTCGAGGAGTGCGCGGTGCCGGTCCTCCGGCGGCAGGGCCGCCAGCTTGCGGTCCCAGCCGGCCGCCGGGGCCGCGCCGCCCTCTTGCGCCGCCCGGCGCACCGGGGCCCGGAAGAGGCGCGTCAGCAGTGCGGGCAGGGTGCCGGCCGCGGCGCGCTCGCGCAGGGTGGCGGTGTCCAGCAGGGCGGGCACCACCACCGGCTCGGCGCCGGTCAGAGCCCGGTCGAACAGCGCCAGGCCGGTTCCGGCGGGGAGCGGGCGGACGCCGCCGCGCGCCATCCGGCCGTGATCCGTGTCCGCCAGGTGCCCGGTCATCCCCGAGGCGTCCTCCCACAGGCCCCAGGCCATCGAGACGGCGGGCAGGCCTTCGCGGTGGCGCCGGTGTGCCAGGGCGTCCAGGAAGGCGTTGGCCGCCGCGTAGTTGGCCTGACCCGGCGAACCGACGGTGGCGGCTGCCGAGGAGAACATCACGAACGCGTCCAGGTCCGCCGAGCGCGTCAGCTCGTCCAGCAGGAGAGCGGCGTCGGCCTTGGGACGGAGGACGTGGTCGAGTTCTTCGGGGGTGAGGGTGTGCAGAGGGGTGTCGTGCAGGGCGCCGGAGGCGTGGACGACGGTGGTGAGGGGGTGCTCGGCGGGGATGCCGGCCAGCAGGTCGGTGAGGGCGTCGCGGTCGGCGACGTCGCAGGCGGCGATCGTGACCTGGGCACCGAGGGCGGTGAGTTCGGTGGTCAGCTCCGCGGCGCCGTCGGCGTCGGGTCCGCGTCGGCCGGCGAGCAGGAGATGCCGGACGCCGTGCTGAGTGACCAGGTGCCGGGCCAGGAGTGCTCCGAGGGTGCCGGTGCCGCCGGTGATGAGGGTGGTGCCGTGGGGGTTGGGGGTTGGGGGTGGGTGAGGGCGAGTTTGCCGGTGTGGCGGGCTTGTTGGAGGTGGCGGAAGGCTTGGGGGCGTGGCGGATGTCGTAGGTGGTGGTGGGCAGGGGTGGGATGTGGTGGTGGGTGAGGTGGTGGTGGATTTGGGTGAGGAGGTGGTGGATGTGGTCGGGGGTGGTGTCGTTTTGGAGGTCGAAGGTGTGGTAGTGGATGTGGGGGTGTTGGGTGGCGATGGTGTGGGGGTCGCGGGGGTCGGTTTTGCCGATTTCGAGGAAGTGGCCGCCGGGGTGGAGGAGGCGGAGGGAGGCGTCGGTGTGTTCGCCGGCGAGGGTGTTGAGGATGGTGTCGAGGCCGTGGCCGTCTGTGGTGGTGCGGAAGTGGTGTTCGTAGTCGGTGGTGCGGGAGTTGGCGATGTGGTTGTTGTCGAGGCCGAGGTTGTGGAGGGTGGGCCATTTGGTGGGGTGGGCGGTGGCGAAGACTTCGGCGCCGGTGTGGTGGGCGAGGTGGATGGCGGCCATGCCGACGCCGCCGGTGCCGGCGTGGATGAGGATTTTGTGGCCGGGTTGGAGGTGGGCTTGGTGGTGGAGGGCGTGGTAGGCGGTGAGGTAGGTGACGGGGAGGGTGGCGGCTTGGGTGTAGGTGAGGTGGTGGGGGATGTGGGTGGCGTGGCGGTGGTCGGTGGTGGCGTGGGTGGCGGTGGCGTGGGGGAAGAGGCCGAAGACGCGGTCGCCGGGGGTGAGGGTGGTGACGTCGGGGGCGGTTTCGGTGATGATGCCGGCGGCTTCGCCGCCGATGACGGCGTCGTCGCCGGGGTACATGTTCAGGGCGATGAGGACGTCGCGGAAGTTCAGGCCGCTGGCGTGGACGCGGATGCGGATCTGGCCGGGCTCCAGCGGCGGCAACTCACACGGCACCAAGGCGAGTCCGTCGATCGTCCCCTCGCTGGTGTTCTCCAGGCGCCATGCTCCGGACGGCAGCTCCAGACCCTCGGACACCGTCGCCCGTACGAGCCGGGCCGCCGACAACTCTCCGTACCGCACGGCGAGTTGCGGCTCGCCGGTGGCCACGGCGGCGCGGACCTTCCCGTACACCTCCCCTTGCCGTCGAGGTCGATCACCACGATGCGCCCGGGATGCTCCGACTGGGCCGTGCGCAGCAGCCCCCACACCGCGGAGTGCGGCAGGTCGCCGATCCGGTCGCCCGGTGCCGCCGCCACCGCGTCGCGGGTCAGGAACACCAGCTTCGAGGAGGCGAACCGCTCGTCGGCGAGCCATTCCTGCACCAGGCCGAGGGCCCGGTACGTCGCTTCGTGCGTGGCCTGGGCGAGGTCACCGTCGCCGTCGCCGTACGCGAGGCCCTCGACCACCACCACGTCGGGCACCGAGTCGGCGGCCTCCCGCAGAGTGGCGCAGGACTCGGCGCCGAGGGCGCCGGCCAGGGCGGGGGAGTTCACCACGGCCCAACGGCTGTCGTCCCCGGACAGCTCGGGGCTCTCGGACGGCTCGGACACCGCGGACCACTCCACGCGGAACAGCGCGTCGGACGTGTCCGGGCCACCGGCCAGCCGGCCGGGTTCGACGGTCCGCAGGACCAGCGACTCCACCGAGGCGACCGGCTGCCCGGCCGGATCGCAGACGGTCAGCGCCACCGCGTCCGTACCGGCGGGCCGGAGCCGCACCCTGAGCGCCCGGGCGCCCCGGGCGTACAGGCGGGCACCGTGCCAGGCGAACGGCAGCCGTACGCCGTCCTGGGCCTCCGCGGCGTCCAGGCCGAGGGCGTGCAGGGCCGCGTCCAGCAGGGCCGGGTGCAGCCCGGAGGTGTCCGACTCCGCCAGTTCCTCGGCCGGCGCGACCTCGGCGTACAGGTCCTCGCCCGCACGCCATGCCGCCGAGAGCCCCTGGAAGGCCGGCCCGTACTCGTAGCCCAGTGACGCCAGGGTGTCGTAGTGCCCGTCGAGCGCCATCGGGACACCGCCCGGCGGCGGCCACTCCGTCAGCGCCTGCGCCGTCCGCTCCGGGGCGGAGTGGTCCGCCGTGCCCAGGGTGCCGGCGGCATGCCGGGTCCAGGGCTGGTCGGCGTCGGCCTTCCCGGGACGCGAGTGGATCTGGAACGGCCGCAGCCCGTCCTCCTCCGGGGCGCCGACGGTCAGCTGGACGTCGGCGGTCTCGTCGGACAGCGTCAGCGGGGCGAGCACGGTCAGTTCCTCGACGCCCGGGCAGCCCGCCTCCTCGGCGGCGTGCAGGGCCAGCTCCAGGAACGCGGTCCCCGGCAGCAACGTGGTACCGGCCACCTGGTGGTCGGCCAGCCAGGGAAGCGTGGTGCGCGACAGGCTGCCGGTGAGGACCAGGCCGGCACCGTCCGCCAGCGGCAGGGCCGCGCCGAGCAGCGGGTGACCCGCCGTCCGGAGCCCCAGCTGTGCGGGTTCCGTCCGGTGCGCGGCCGGCCGCACCCAGTGGCGGCGCCGCTGGAAGGGATACGTCGGCAGGTCGCAGGCGCTGCGCGGGCCGCTCGGCCACACCGCGGTCCAGTTCACCGGCAGGCCCCGGACATGGGCCTCCGCCAGCGAGGACAGCAGCCGGGCCGGGCCCCCTTCGTCGCGGCGCAGCGTGCTCAGTACGGTGGCGCCGCCGCGGATGTCGAGCTCCTCCACCGTCTCCCGCAGGCTCGTCGTCAGCACCGGATGCGGGCTGATCTCGATGAAGGTGTGGTGGCCGTCGGCCACCAGCGCGCGGACGGTCTCCTCGAACCGCACGGTCCCGCGCAGGTTGCGGAACCAGTAGCCGGAGTCCAGTCCGGTGGTGTCGGCCTCGTCCGCGGTGACCGTCGAGTAGAACGGGATGTCCGCGGGCCGCGCGGAGACGGAGGCCAGCACCTCGGCCAGGCGGTCGCGGACGTCGTCCACCTGGGCGCAGTGCGAGGCGTAGTCGACGGGGATCACCTTGCTGCGTACGTCCCGCTCGGTGCAGCGCTGGTGCAGCTCGTGCAGGGCGTCGGTGTCGCCGGAGACCACCGTCGACCGCGGGCCGTTGACCGCCGCGACGGACAGCCGGCCGTCCCAGTGCTGGAGGAGTTCCGCCACCTCCGCCTGCGGCAGGGGTACGGACAGCATGCCCCCGCGTCCCCGCAGGGCGTCCAGAACCTGGCTGCGCAGGGCGACCACGCGGGCCGCGTCCTCCAGGGTGAGGGCCCCCGCGACGCAGGCCGCGGCGATCTCTCCCTGGGAGTGGCCGATGACGGCGGCCGGCTCGACGCCGTGCGCGCGCCAGACGGCGGCCAGCGACACCATCACCGCGAACAGGGCGGGCTGCACGGTGTCGGCGGTGTCCATCGTCGCGCCGTCCTTGCCGTGCAGCAGGTCGAACACGTCCCAGCCGGTGTGCGGGGCCAGCGCCTCCGCGCACTCCCGCATCCGCTCGCGGAAGACCGCGGAGCTCTCCAGCAGCTCCAGGGCCATGCCCGCCCACTGCGACCCCTGCCCGGGGAAGACGAAGACCGGCTGATGGCCGGATGCGGCGAGGCCCTGCGTCAGCATGGGCGCCGGCCCGTCCGCCGCCAGCGCGGCCAGCCCGGCGCACGCCTGCTGCCGGTCCGCCGCCACCACGACCGCACGGTGCTCGAAGACCGCGCGGGTCGTCGCCAGGGCGTGGGCGACGTCCCCGTCCGGGGCATCGGGGACCGCTTCGAGATGGGTGAGCAACTGCCTGGCCTGCGCCCGCAGCGCTTCGGCGGAGCGGCCGCTCAGCAGCCAGGGCACCACTCCGGGAGCCGGTGCCGCCGTGCCGTCCGCGGCCGGCACCTCAAGTGCCGGTGCTTCCGGTGCTTCCGGCGCCTGTTCGACGATGAGGTGGGCGTTGGTGCCGCTCATGCCGAAGGAGGAGATGCCTGCTCGCCGGGGGCGTCCGGTCTCCGGCCACGGCGTGGTCTCGGCCACCGGACGCGCCGCTCCCGTGCTCCAGTCCACGTGCGGGGTGAGTTCGGTGATGTGGAGCGTCTTGGGGAGGGTGGCGTGGCGCATGGCCATGACCATCTTGATGACGCCGGCGACGCCTGCGGCGGCCTGGGTGTGGCCGATGTTTGACTTCAGCGAGCCCAGGTGGAGTGGCCGGTCCTCGGGCCGTTCCTGGCCGTACGTGGCGAGGAGTGCCTGGGCCTCGATGGGATCGCCGAGCGTCGTCCCGGTGCCGTGTGCCTCGACCGCGTCCACGTCCCCCGGTTGGAGGTGTGCGTTGGCGAGTGCCTGGCGGATGACGCGTTCCTGGGACGGCCCGTTGGGTGCGGTGAGTCCGTTGCTGGCGCCGTCCTGGTTGACGGCGCTGCCGCGGATGACGGCGAGGACGGGGTGTCCGTTGCGCTGGGCGTCGGAGAGGCGTTCGAGGAGGAGCATGCCGACGCCTTCGCCCCAGGCGGTACCGTCGGCGTCGGCGGAGAACGCCTTGCAGCGGCCGTCGGCGGCGAGCCCTCGCTGCCTGCTGAATTCCACGAACAGCGTCGGCGTGGCCAGTACGGACGCTCCGCCCGCCAGGGCGAGCGAGCACTCGCCGTTGCGCAGTGCCTGGGCCGCCAGGTGAATGGCCACCAGGGACGAGGAGCACGCCGTGTCGACGCTGACCGCCGGGCCCTCCAGCCCGAAGGTGTAGGCGACCCGGCCGGAAATGATGCTGGCCGAGCTGCCGGTCAGCCGGTAGCCGCCGGATTCCTCCGGAGCGGCGTCCAACAGCGCCGTGTAGTCCTGGGAGCTGGTCCCGGCGAAGACACCGGTGTCGCTGCCGCGCAGGGTCGCCGGGTCGATACCGGCCCGCTCGAACGCCTCCCAGGAGGTCTCCAGCAGCAGCCGCTGCTGGGGGTCGGCAGCGGTCGCCTCACGCGGGCTCATACCGAAGAACTCGGCGTCGAACAGCGGCGCGTCGTAGAGGAAGCCGCCGTGCCGGGTGTACGTCCTGCCGGGCGTACCGGGCTCCGGGTCGTAGAGGCCGGACGTGTCCCAGCCACGGTCGGCCGGGAACTCCGCGATGGCATCGACCCCATCGGCCAACAGCTGCCACAGCTCTTCGGGCGAGGCGACGCCGCCCGGATAACGGCAGCTCATCGCCACCACCGCGATCGCCTCGTCGCCCGCGTCGGCCGTGTCGCCAGTGGTGTCCGCGGCCTTGCGCACGGGTGCGGGAGCCGCCGGCTCCGGCCGGTCGTCGAGCAGGTCGAACAGGTGGCGGGCGAGCGCGGCCGGGGTGGGGTGGTCGAAGATCAGGGTGGCCGACAGCCGCAGGCCCGTCGCCGCGCCCAGCCGGTTACGGAGTTCCACCGCGGTCAGGGAGTCGAAGCCGATCTCGTTGAACGGGCGCTCGGCCTCGACCGATTCGGGTTCGGAGTGGGCGAGCACCTTCGCGACGTGGGTCCGTACCAGGTCCAGCAGCGCCCGCTTCCGCTCGGGAGCCGACAGCCCCGCCAGTGCGGCGAGCGGTGCGTCGCCGGAGGGGGCGCCCGCGGTGCCGGCCGCGATCTGCGGCAGCCGAGCCCGGACGAGGCCGCTGAGCAGGACCGGCAAGGAGCCGGCGTCGGCCTGGCGGCGCAGCGCGGACAGGTTCAGCGGAGCCGGCACGGCCACCGGCCGGCCGGTGGCCAGAGCGGCGTCCAGCAGTTCCAGCCCCTGGTCCGGCGTCATGGGAACGACCCCGGTACGGCTGATCCTGGACAGGGCGGCCTGGTCCAGGTGGCCGGTCATCCCGCTCTCCTCGCCCCACAGGCCCCAGGCGAGGGACGTACCGGGCAGGGCCTCGGCGCGCCGGTGCTGGGAGAGGGCGTCCAGGAAGGCGTTGGCCGCGGCGTAGTTGGCCTGGCCCGCGTTGCCGAGGGTGCCGGCGACCGAGGAGAACAGGACGAAGTGGCTCAGGTCCAGGTCGCGGGTCAGCTCGTGCAGGTGCCAGGCGGCGTCGACCTTGGGCAGCAGTACCCGGTGCAGTTGTTCGGGGGTGAGGGTGTGCAGGGGGGCGTCGTGGAGGGCGCCGGGGGTGTGGACGACGGCGGTGAGGGGGTGTTCGGCGGGGATGCCGGCGAGGAGGCGGGCGAGGGCGTCGCGGTCGGTGACGTCGCAGGCGACGACGGTGGCGCGGGTACCGAGTGCGGCGAGTTCTTCGACGAGCTGCGCGGTGCCTTCGGCTGCGGGCCCGCGTCGGCTGACGAGCAGGAGGTGCCCGGCGCCGTGGTGGGTGGCGAGATGGCGGGCGGTGTGGGTGGCGAGGGTGCCGGTGCCGCCGGTGATGAGGGTGGTGCCGTGGGGGTTGGGGGGTTGGGGGTGGGTGAGGGCGAGTTTGCCGGTGTGGCGGGCTTGTTGGAGGTGGCGGAAGGCTTGGGGGGCGTGGCGGATGTCGTAGGTGGTGGTGGGCAGGGGTGGGATGTGGTGGTGGGTGAGGTGGTGGTGGATTTGGGTGAGGAGGTGGTGGATGTGGTCGGGGGTGGTGTCGTTTTGGAGGTCGAAGGTGTGGTAGTGGATGTGGGGGTGTTGGGTGGCGATGGTGTGGGGGTCGCGGGGGTCGGTTTTGCCGATTTCGAGGAAGTGGCCGCCGGGGTGGAGGAGGCGGAGGGAGGCGTCGGTGTGTTCGCCGGCGAGGGTGTTGAGGATGGTGTCGAGGCCGTGGCCGTCTGTGGTGGTGCGGAAGTGGTGTTCGTAGTCGGTGGTGCGGGAGTTGGCGATGTGGTTGTTGTCGAGGCCGAGGTTGTGGAGGGTGGGCCATTTGGTGGGGTGGGCGGTGGCGAAGACTTCGGCGCCGGTGTGGTGGGCGAGGTGGATGGCGGCCATGCCGACGCCGCCGGTGCCGGCGTGGATGAGGATTTTGTGGCCGGGTTGGAGGTGGGCTTGGTGGTGGAGGGCGTGGTAGGCGGTGAGGTAGGTGACGGGGAGGGTGGCGGCTTGGGTGTAGGTGAGGTGGTGGGGGATGTGGGTGGCGTGGCGGTGGTCGGTGGTGGCGTGGGTGGCGGTGGCGTGGGGGAAGAGGCCGAAGACGCGGTCGCCGGGGGTGAGGGTGGTGACGTCGGGGGCGGTTTCGGTGATGATGCCGGCGGCTTCGCCGCCGATGACGGCGTCGTCGCCGGGGTACATGTTCAGGGCGATGAGGACGTCGCGGAAGTTCAGGCCGCTGGCGTGGACGCGGATGCGGATCTGGCCGGGCTCCAGCGGCGGCAACTCACACGGCACCAACGCCAGGTTCTCCAGCGTTCCCTTGGCGGTGACGTCGAGCCGCCAGTTCTCGGCACCGGAAGGCGGCACCAACTGGTCCCGGCCACTGCCGAGCCTGACCAGCCTGGGCACGTACACCTGCCCACGCCGTACGGCTATCTGCGGCTCGCCGCCGGTCAGCGCGGCCGCCAGGACCGCACGGGACTCCGCACTGCCGTCGATGTCGACGATCCGCAAGCGCCCCGGGTACTCGGTCTGTGCCGAACGCACCAGGCCCCACAGGGACGCGGCCGCCGGATCCCGCACCCGGTCGCCCTCACCGGCCTCCACGGCACCCGAGGTCACGACGACCAGCCGGGCGTCATCGGACCGCTCCCCGGCCAGCCACTCCTGGACGGTTGTCAGCGCCTCGGCGGTCATCCGGTGCACCGCCGCGGGAACCTCCTCGCCGTGCTCCGTGGCGTACGACACCAGGACCGCCGGGACACCATCGGGCACGGCGGAGAACTCCGCGTAGCGCGCGTCCGTTCCGGCCAGTTCCCAGAGATCGTTCCCCACGGCCGCCGGCGCTTCCGCGGACGTCGCGGCAGGCGCCGGCAGAGGCGTCCAATCGACTCCGTGCAGGCCGTCGGGCCAGGTCGGGGCGGCCGCGAGCGCCTCGGCCGAGAAGGGACGCACCGCCAGGGCCCCGACGGTCAGTACGGGGTTCCCGGCCTCGTCGGAGACGGTCAGCGCGACCGTGTCGGGCGCGGTCCACGCCAGGTGCACCCGCAACCCGGTCGCGCCCGCGGCGAACAGCCGGACGTCACTCCACGCGAACGGCAGCCGGAACACGGCCGGTTCGCCCGCCTCGGGCAGGGACTCCAGCGCCAGTACGTGCAGCGCGGCGTCCAGCAACGCCGGATGCACCGTGAACAGGCCCTCGTCGTCCGACGCGACGGTGCCCACCGCCTCCCCGGGCAGCCGCACCTCGGCGTACAGCTCGTCCCCCTGCCGCCAGGCACGCCGCAGACACTGGAACGCCGGACCGTAGGTGTAGCCGTGTTCGGCCAGCCGCTCATAAAGGTCGTCGGTCCGGATCGCGTCCGCCCCGGCGGGAGGCCAGGCAGCGCCGGTCCGGCCGGAGTCGATCACGGTGTCCTGCGGTACGGGAGCGAGCGTGCCGGTGGCGTGCCGGACCCACTCGGCGCCCTCAGCCTTGCGGGAGTACAGCCGCACGGGCCGCCTCCCGGAGTCCTCCTGCGGACCGACGGCGAGCTGTACGTCCACCTCGACGCCGTCCAGCCGTAGCGGGGCCTCCAGCGTCAGATCCTCCACCACCGGCGTCCCCAGCCGGACACCCGCCAACAGCGCCAGCTCGACCATCGCCGTACCGGGCAGCAGCACCGACCCCTGCACGGCGTGGTCGGCGAGCCAGGGGTAGGCCGCCAGCGACAGCCGCCCCGTGAACATCTGCCCCTGCCCGTCGGCGAACTCCACCGCCGCGCCGAGGAGGGGGTGTTCGGCGTCGGTGAGCCCGGCTGCGGTGAGGTTGCCGGGGGAGGCGGGGGCGGCGAGCCAGTGGTGTTGGCGTTGGAAGGGGTAGGTGGGGAGGTCGAGGTGGAGAGAGGAGTTGAACAGGCACTGCCAGTCAGGGGTGGTGGTGTTGGTGGTGTGGAGGTGGGCGAGGGTGGTGGTGAGGGTGTGGGGTTCGGGTTGGTTCTTGCGCAGGGTGGGGGCGCTCGGAGCGTCGGGGTGGGTGTGTTGGGTGTGGGTGGTGAGGCTGGTGTCCGGGCCGATCTCCAGGTAGGCGGTGGCGCCGTGTTCGTGAAGGGCGGTGAGGGTGTCGTGGAAGCGGACGGTGTTGCGGGCGTGGTCGGCCCAGTAGTCGGGGTGGGCGAGGTCGTGGTGGGTGGCCGGCTGTCCCGTCAGGGTGGAGATGAGCGGAAGCGTTGCGGGACGGAACTCCAGGCTCTGGGTGACGGTGCGCAGGTCGTCGAGCATGGGTTGCATGTGGGGGAGTGGAAGGCGTGGCTGACGGTGAGGGGCCGGGTACGGATGCCACGCTCTTCGAGATGGCTCTGAAGCGCGGTCAGGGCGTCTTCATCGCCCGACAGAACCACCGAGTATGAGCTGTTGACGGCGGCGAGCGCGACGGCTCCCTCGGCGGCTTCCAGCAGCGGCTGGACGGTTTCCTGGTCGGCCTGTACGGCGAGCATTCCGCCGCCGCTGGGCAGCGCTTGCATCAGCCGTCCGCGCTGCACAGCCAGCCGCGCAGCGTGCGACAGGCTGAGGATGCCGGCGGCGTGGGCTGCGGCGATTTCTCCGATGGAGTGCCCGGTGACGTAATCCGGCCGGACCCCGAAGTGCTCCCAGAGCCGGAACAGCGCGGTCTGGAGCGCGAACAAAGCAGGCTGCGCGTACTCCGTACGCTTCAACGCCTCGGCATTACCCAACACCTCATGCAGCGAGCACCCCAGCCCCTCCGCCTGCAAGGCAGCGTCAACCTCATCGAACGCGGCGGCATACGCCGGGTACGCGGCGTAGAGCTGCATCCCCATCTCCGCCCGCTGGCTCCCCTGCCCCGAGAACAGGAACGCCAGCTTCCCCGGTTCACCGGCGGCGCGCTCCACCGTGCCGTCACCGAAAGCCAGTGCCTCCAGCTCGCTCATCAGCGTCTCGCGGTCGGCTCCCACCACGGCCGCGCGGTGCGGGAACTGCGTGCGCGTCCGCACCAGCGCATGACCCACCTCGGCCGGCGTGGCCTCCGGCAGCTTCGTCAGCCGCTGGTGCAGCGCACGGGCCTGTTCCCGTACCGCCGCTTCGCTGCGTCCCGAGACGACCCACGGCAGGGGCACACCCGGTATCCCTGGCGCGGGCTCCTCGTCCACCGCGTCTTCAGCGGGTGCTGCCTCTTCGAGGATGAGGTGGGCGTTGGTGCCGCTGATGCCGAAGGAGGAGACGGCGGCGCGGCGGGGCCGATCCTCCGCCACGGGCCACGGAGTGTTGTCCGTCAGCACAGACACTGCTCCCGTGCTCCAGTCCACGTGCGGACTGGGCGCAGCGACATGCAGGGTCTTGGGCAGCATGCCATGGCGCATGGCCATGACCATCTTGATGACGCCGGCGACGCCCGCCGCGGCCTGGGTGTGTCCGATGTTGGACTTCAGCGAACCCAGCCGGAGCGGCTGCTCCTCGGACCGCTCCTGGCCGTACGTGGCCAGGAGCGCCTGGGCCTCGATCGGGTCGCCGAGCCTCGTGCCCGTACCGTGTGCCTCGACCGCGTCCACATCACCCGGCTGAAGACGGGCGCTGGCCAGGGCCTGGCGGATGACGCGCTGCTGCGCGGGGCCGTTGGGCGCCGTCAGCTGACTGCTGGCGCCGTCCTGGTTGACGGCGCTGCCACGGATCACGGCGAGAACGGGGTGGCCGTTGCGCCGTGCGTCGGAAAGGCGTTCCAGCAGGACGAGTCCCGCGCCCTCGCTCCAGCCCGTGCCGTCGGCGTCGGCGGAGAAGGGCTTGCAGCGGCCGTCGGGGGACAGGCCTCGCTGGCGGCTGAACTCGATGAAGGTGTTGGGTGTGGCCATCACGGTCACACCACCGGCGAGGGCGAGGGTGCACTCGCCGTTGCGCAGTGCCTGGATCGCCAGGTGCATGGCCACCAGGGACGAGGAACAGGCCGTGTCCACCGTCACCGCCGGGCCCTCCAGGCCCAGGGTGTAGGCCACCCGGCCCGAGGCCACACTGCCCGCGCTGCCGTAGCCGAGGTAGCCCTCGAAGCTCTTCGGTACGGGCGACAGCCGTGAGGCGTAGTCGTTGTACATCACCCCGGCGAAGACGCCCGTGCGGCTTCCGCGCAACGTCTGGGGAACGATGCCGGCCCGTTCGAAGGCTTCCCAGGACGTCTCCAGCAGGAGGCGCTGCTGGGGGTCGGTGGCGAGGGCCTCACGGGGGCTGAGGCCGAAGAACTCGGGATCGAACTCGGCTGCCCCGTAGAGGAATCCGCCGTGCCGGGTGTAGCTCTTGCCCACCTGGTCGGGGTCCGGGTCGTAGAGGTCGTCCAGGTTCCACCCGCGGTCCGTGGGGAAGCCGTCGATGGCGTCGGTGCCGTCGTCGACGAGCCGCCACAGGTCCTCGGGGGACGTGACGCCGCCGGGGTAGCGACAGCTCATCGACACGATGGCGACCGGCTCGTGCCGGTCGGCCTCGGCCTCGCGCAGGCGCTGCCGGGCCACGGCGAGATTGCCTGTGGCGCGCTTGAGATATTCGCGAAGCTCTTTCTCGCTCGCCATTACGGTGTCAGCCTCTCGGGGGAGTACGGGCCCAACGGGGGAGTGGGGCAGGAGGTGGTGGGTCAGGCGGGGGTCGGGGCCGGACGGCGGCGCAGCCGGCCGGCCAGCAGCGCGTAGCGCAGGGCCGCGCGGGGCAGGAGGTGGCCGCCCTTCATGCGCAGGATCGAGTGGAAGCCCCACATCTGCATCTCCGGCAGGTGGCTCGGGGCTCCGTGCACGTCGTCGTACTCGACGATGCGCAGGTCGGGCACGGTGCGGCGGAGTCGCCCGGGATCACCGGCCGGGATGATCTCGTCCCGCGCGCTCGCCGCGTAGGCCAGCGGAACGGGCAGCGAACGCAACTCCTGGTCGCTCAGCGCCCAGTCACGCAGGTGTTCGCCGACGTCTGCGGAGGCGACGCCCGTCAGATGCGCGAGGGTGTCGACGGTGATCCGCGGCAGCTGTGCCTGCCAGGCCCGGTCGGTGAAGAAGTCGTTGACTGGGGCGCCCACCGTCATGATGCCGCGAATGCGGTCGTCCTCCAGCGCGGCGCGCACGGCCAGGTGGCCGCTGAAGCTCAACGTGATGCAGTACGTGTTCGCCACGTCCGCGGAGCCCTGTACCGCGTCCAGCAGTCGGGGCAGCAGCCGCCAACTGTCCTTGTGGTACGGCAGACCGTTCTCGCCGACACCGGGAATCTCGGTGACCAGCCCGGCGAAGCCCAGCTTGGACAGCCGGCCCAGCAGCGGTGCCCACTGCTCCTTGATGCTGACGATGCCGCCCATGAAGATCAGCAGCGGCTTGCGGCCGGTGTCGGACAGGCCGCTCGTCCAGCAGCCCACCCGGCCCTCGGGGGTGTCCACGTCGAGGCGTTCGATACCGCCCGTCTCCTTGCGCCAGCGGTCGAAGACGCTGACGCAGCGCTCCAGTGCCTCGGTACGCGCAGGGCCGTCGACGTAAGGGAAGCGGGCCATGTTGAAGTGGCGGACCGCCTCCAGGAGGTGCCCCTCTTGCTCCAGACGCTCGCCGGCCCGGCACCATTCGCCCGCCCAGGACCCCGGTGCGCCGCCCTCGTCGGTACGGATGCGGTCCAGCAGCTTGTGGAAGTGCTCCGGGGGCAGCGACTGCGAGAGGGCGTGGGCGCCCACGTACTGCTTGAGTTCGGTGACGTCGTTCATCGGCCCTCGCCAAGGGGGTTTCCAGGCGGTCCCCGGCCTGGTCGGAGGAGTTCTCGACCGGGTCTCCGGCCTCGCCCGGGAAGTGCTCCAGCCGGTCCTTGATCTCGCCGAGAATGTCGGCGGCTTCGGCCCCGTCGACGACCCGGTGGTCGAAGGCCAGGTTCAGGCGCATCACCGGGGCCACCGTCACCTCGCCGTTCCGTACCACGGGCCGGTCGAGGATGCGGCCCACGCCCAGCGTGACGGTGGTGCCGCCCACCGAGTGGAAGCCGTCGACGGCGCCGTGCCCGAGTGAACTGACCGCGAAGGTGCCCGTGCGGGTCACCCGCTTCGCCAGCGGCCGGGTCGCCCGGCGGAAGATCGTACGGCCCAGGGGCACGGGCAGCCGGTGCAGCTTGCGCAGACCGTCGAACTCCGGCATGACCTGCGGGTCGCCGTCGCGGTAGTGGTCCACCTGCCGCTGGATGTCGTCCAGGTCCGCGTGCCCGAGGTCCGGCAGGACCGCGGCCAGGACCACCCGGCGGCCGCCGAGCCGCCGGTCCATGACGAGCTTGGCGCTCGCGGTGCCGCTGGTGACGGTGCGCGGGAAGAGCCCGCCGCCGATCGCGCCGTTGGCCTGGGGGTGCGCGGCCATCACCGGGGCCGCCGCACGGAGCACATAGCTGACCACCGAGTAGCGCCGGCCGTCCGCGGCGGCGTCCGAGCGGTGGCGCCGGACCTGCCCCATGTCGACCTCGGTGTCGAGGAAGACCGGGGCGAACGCCCGGTTCTCTTCGAGGAAGTAGAGCGTGTGCCGCCGCTCGCGCGGGAAGGGAGCCGGCTTCACCCGGTCACCGCCACGTCGTACAGGCCGCGCAGCGACGACGCCTCCAGGGCGGCGGGCAGGGACAGCGAGTGTCCCGTGCTGTGCTCCAGCCGGGTGAGCAGGGCGATGAGGTGGAGCGAGTCCCAGCCCGCGACCTGGTCGAGGGGCCGGTCCACGTCGGTCATGTCGACGTCCAGGCCCAGGTCGTCGCGGATCAGGGTGACGAAGTCGTCGAGGGAGTTCACGGTTGGTGTCCTTCGGGGGTTTCGGTCAGCTGGAGGTGGTCGGGAAGCGGGGGATGCCGGCCAGGTCGTGCCGGAACGCACGGACGTTCGCTGACGCGTCCGGTTGCTCACCCGGACGCTCGCTCGTGTGCGCGTCCGGCTGCTCGTCTCCGTGCTCGTCCGGCCGCTCGCCCACGTCCTCGGCCCCGCCCGTCCGCGTGAAGCCGTTGGCCGGGTAGAAGTCCTGGACCTTCGCGTTCTTGGCGCTCTCGCGGTAGTACCCGACGACTTCACGCGCTCCGTCGGCCCGCGCCCGGCGCAGCACCGTGGTCAGCGCGGCCTGCTCGATGCCACGGGCGAACACCCGGCAGCTCAGCAGGAAGTTGTCGATGTGCACCGTGCTGCCCTCGCGGCGCAGGAAGACCGCGCCGACCAGGCCGTTGTCGCCGAACCGGTCGCCCGAGCGCACGGCCAGGACCTGAGTGTCCGGCCCCTCGGCCAGGGCCCGCACCTCGGCCGGCTGGAGCCGCCGGGTGGTCAGGTTGAACTGGTTCGTCCGCAGGGTCAGCTGGGAGACGCGGGGAACGTCGGCGTCGGCCACCGGGCCGATCTCCACCCGTACGCCGAGTTCACGCAGGTAGTCCTGGAGGGAGTCGAAGGTGTGCAGGAAGTCCTTGCGTTCGGCCTCGCTGCGGTAGAGCGCGGGGCGGGCGCGGTCCTCCGTGGTCAGCTCGCGCGTGTCGAACCAGCCGTCCCGCAGCAGCTTCCCGATGTGCCGCGCCGGCTCCTCGTCGAGCTGGACGACGGCCACCCCCGGCAGTTCCCGGCGCACCAGGCCGCACTCGTAGGCGCTGTCGTCGGCGAAGACCACGCTGTCGACGGCGAGGTTGAGGTCCGCCGCCAGCTCCGCGATGTTCTCGTGCTTGGGCCGCCAGTTCACGGCCAGGCGGACGAAGTCCTCCTCACGCAGAGCCATTTCCGTACGGTTGGCGAGAACGTCGCGGACCGGGCCGAGGTCGTTCTTGCTCACGGCGGCCAGCAGTACGCCCTGCGAGGCGAGCTGCCCGACCACCTTCTGGAACGCCGCGAACGCCGCGCCGCGCGGGCCGTCACCGACCTCGATGCCCTCGGGCCCGTCGTCACCGAGCACACCGCCCCACAGTGTCTGGTCCAGATCCACCGCCAGGCACTTCTTGGTCTGCCCGGCCGCCAGCCGGGCCAGGTGACCGGCCTCCCGGGCGTACCGGGACAGCATCCGGGGCGAGAGATGGGCCTTGGCGTAGACGCTGAGCCGGGCGTCGGTGACCTCGACGCCTTCGCCGGCGATCGGGTCCAGGTCCAGTACGACCAGTTCGGGGTGGGTCTCCGCCAGGCGCAGCAGCCGGATGTTGGCCTCCCGCCACAGCACGCCCAGCCGGGCACGGGAGCGGTGGTCGACCAGTTGGGCCACGAGGTCGCGCGGCAGGGGCAGGGTGTTGAGCACCAGGGTGCCGCTGCCCGAGCCGGCGAAGCGGGAGACGAGCCCTTCCAGCAGGGCGGTCTTCTCCGCCAGTACGGCCTCGACGTCCTCCGGGCGCCAGGGCGAGGGCAGTTCGTCCCGGACGATCATGGGGTCGAGCAGGCATAGCACCAGGTCGGGTGAGGCGGCGTGCAGCGCGCTGCCGGGGTCCGCCAGGTCGAAGACGTACGAGTCGAAGTCCGAGACGACCGTCCGCAGCACGATGCCATGCCGGGCGCCCTCCAGGGCCAGGGCCGGGACGAGGGCGGACAGCGTGCCGTGCCCGGTGATCGCGACCGTGAGCGCGGGGAGCGAGGGGTGGGCCCGCAGCACCTCGTCCGGGTCGACACGGGCCAGCAGCTGGGCGGCCCGCGCGGAGCGGTCCTCGTCCAGCTGCGCCAGCAGGGCCTTGAGGCGAGGGTACTCCGCCGCCAGGCGGCCGGAGCGGTGCAGGGCGAGCAGTTCGTCGGCAGGTGTGGTGGGTGTGGGTGCGGTGGCGGTGGTGTCGGTGGGCCCCTGGGTGCCGGTGCTGATGGGTGCGGGTTCGTCGGTGGGTACGGCTGCGGTGGACATCCCCGTCAGACCCCCTCCAGCGCGAAGCCGGACTTGATCCACTTGCTGGACTCGATGGCCACGCCGAGCGCCCGCTCGCCGGGAGCGATCCGCTCCAGTACCCGTTCGAGCTGGAAGAAGACCAGGGCGTTCGCGTTGTTGCCGGTCTCGTCGACGCAGGAGACCTCACGGGCCTGCGGCAGGCCCAGCCGCTCCACGATGCGCCGGGTCATCACGCCGGACAGCTGCGGCGGCAGGAGGTAGGTGACCTCGTCCGCACGCCAGTCGAGGTCGTCCAGCAGCTCGTGCAGCGTCTCCTCGGCCATCTCCGGCACGTACCGCTCGATGGCCTTGTAGTCCTCGGTGGCCGCCGGCCGGTCCGAGAGACGGTCCACCGGGCCGAACCACTCCAGGGTCGCCCCGGCCACCCGGTCCAGGCCGGTCAGACGGGTACGGACGGACGCCAGCTCGCAGCGGCCGGCGCCCGGCTCGTTGCTGAGCACGGCAGCGCCCGCGCCGTCCCCGAACAGGACGTAGTTCACCAGCTGCTCCGGCGGAAGCTGCGCCAGCTTCGCGTCGCAGTCGTAGAACCTGGCGAGCACGTCGGCACCGATGACCAGGGCTGTACGGTGCCGGCCGGCCTGCAGCAGCTGATGGGCTACATCCAGGGCCTGGACCGCGCCCGAACACCCGGACTGCAACTGGAAGGTGGGGACGTCGTTGATGCCGAGCCGGTCGCAGATGACGTTGACCGTGGCCGGCATGAGCTGCTCCGGGGTGGCCGTCGCCATCACGACGAGGTCCACCTCCTCGGGCCGGACACCGGCCGCGTCCAGAGCCCTGCGGCCGGCCGCCGTACCGAGACAGGACAGCGAATCGCCGATCTCACCGGTCGCGATGTCGACCGCCAAATGGCGTTGGCGGGTGCCGATGAAGGCATCCACCCACTGTTCCCACAGCGTGTCCATTCCGAAGGTGCGGGCCAGTGCCGCGTTGTCGACCGGCGGCCCGGGCAATGCCGTTCCCACCGAGAGAATTCGGATCCGTGGAGTATCCACCACCTGCTCCTTTCTACCCGGGTCATACTCCGCAACGTGGCTTCCGCCCGGCTAACGCGGCGCTTCCGCGGTCCTCGGTATTACGCGGTGCTAATGCCCGGACTACGCGATGTTGAGGGGAACGGCGACGACTCCTAACCTGCGTCCAGCCGCAGGGATGTGCGTTCCTGGTCTGCAACCAGCCGTAGGGATGTGCGTTCCTGGCCTGCGTCCGGCTGCCGGGAGACCCGTTCCCGGCCTGCGCAGGGAAACCCGTGCCCGCGCACCTGAAGACGATGGGATCACGATGGAAATCACCGCCCAGCGGGGCCTGTCCGGCGCACCGCCCTTTCCGCAGCCGAGGACGTGCCCCTATCAGCCGCCCGAGACCTACCGGCGACTCGGCGAGAAAGCGCCGCTGTCCCGGGTCACGCTCTTCGACGGCCGCGTGGTGTGGCTCGTCACCGGATATCACGAGGCGCGACAACTGCTCGCGGACGAACGGATATCCGCCGACCGGCAGCGCCCCGACTACCCGGCCCTGGCGCCGCGTTTCCAGGCCGAGGTCGCCCGGCGCCTGGTGCTCATCGGCATGGACCCGCCGGAGCACGACGAACACCGCCGGCTGCTGAACCCGGACTTCAGCCGCAGGCGGGTCGCCGAGCTGCGGCCCGTGATCCAGGACGTGGTCGACCACTACGTCGACCGGATGCTGCGCCTCGGCCCGCCCGCCGACCTGGTGCGCGACTTCGCGCTTCCGGTGCCGTCCCGGGTGATCTCCGAGGTGCTGGGGCTGCCGGGGAGGACCTGGAGTTCTTCCAGGAGGCATCCCGCCGTCTTCTGCAGGCGACCACCCGGGAGGACTCCCAGTCGGCCGGGGAAGAACTCATCGGCTACCTTGACCAGTTGGCCACCCGCCGGCGTACTGAGAGCGGCCCCGGGCTCATCGGACGGCTCGCCCGGGAGGAGGTCGCCGGCGGCACCCTCAGCCACTCCGACCTCGTACAGATCGCCCTGGTCATCCTGGTCGCCGGACACGAGACCACGGCCTCCACCATCGCGCTGGGCACCCTGACCCTGCTCGACCACCCGGAGCAACTGGCCCGGATGCAGGCCGACCCCGCCGCCGTACCGGCCGCGGTGGAGGAGGTCCTGCGCTGTGTGGCCGTCACCGACCTGGCCGGCGCGCGGGTCGCGACCGCCGACATCCAGATAGCCGGCCAGACCATCCGCGAGGGCGACGGAGTACTGCTGTCGGGGACGATGGCCAACCGCGACGACCGGGTCCACCAGGACGCGGAGGAGTTCGACATCGGCCGCACCGGCCGCCGCCACCTGTCGTTCGGGTACGGCATCCACCAGTGCCTCGGTCAGAGCCTCGCCCGCCTGGAACTGGAGATCGCCTTCTCCACCCTGTTCACCCGCATCCCGAACCTGCGCCTGGCCGTGCCCGCCGACCAGCTGGCCGCCCGCCCGCTGGGCAGCGGCACGGTGCAGGGCGTCCAGGACATGCCGGTGACGTGGTGAGCGCCGCCGGCCGTCCGGCGCAGCCGCGGGTCACCGCCGACCGGGAACTGTGCATCGGAGCCGCACAGTGCGCCTTCGCGGCGCCTGCCGTCTTCGACCAGGACGACGACGGCTACGTCGTGGTCCTGGACGGCGATCCCGGTTCCGGTGAGTGGGAGGCCGCCCAGGAGGCCGCCGACCTGTGCCCGGCACAGGCGATCCTGCTCGCGGACAGCGCGGACAGCGCGGACAGCGCGGACAGCGCGGACAGCGCGGACAGCGCGGACAGCGCGGACAGCGCGGACGGCATCGACGGCATGGTTGGCACGGACGCCGACTGAGGCGCACGCAGGACGGAGCGAGCCCCGAAGCATCGGCTTCGGGGCTCGCTCCGTCCTGCGTACCGCATCTCACCTCAGTGACCGGGCCCCCACGCGACCGGCAGCGAGGCGAGCGTGCGGATCTGCATGCCCTTCAGCCACCGCACCTCCTCCGGCGCCACCGCCAGCCGCAGGTCGGGGAAGCGGCCGAGCAGCGATCCGATCGCCACCTCCATCTCCGCCCGTGCCAGCGCGGCACCGGTGCAGTGGTGCAGGCCGTGTCCGAAGGACAGCTGCGCGTTCGCCGCCCGCCGCAGGTCGAGTACATCGGGGTCGTCGAAGGCCCGCGGGTCCTTGTTCCCGGCGGGCGTCGCGCACAGTACGCCCTCGCCGGCCCGGATGACCTGGCCCCCGATCTCCACGTCCTCCGTCGCGTACCGGGCGAAGGTCACGTGCGAGACGAGCGGGACGAAGCGCAGCAGCTCCTCCACGGCCTGCGGCAGGATCTGCGGGTTGTCCCGCAGCAGCCGCCCCTGCTCGGGCTGGGCCAGCAGCACGTAGAAGCAGGAGGCCAGCTGGGACGCCGGGGTGTCGTAGCCGCCCACGAGCAGCACGTACACCAGATCCAGCAGCTCGTCCTCGGAGTAGGAGCCGTCCTCCGCGGCCTCCAGCATGGCGCTGATCAGGTCCTCGCCCGGCTCGGCGCGGCGCCGGGCCAGCAGCTCCCGCACATAGTCGCGCAGCAGCCCCAGCTCCGCCGCGATCTCGTCGTCCGGCAGGTCCGTCCGGCCGAAGAAGGACTGCATCCACCCCTGGAAGCGGCCCTGGTCCTCGTAGGGAACTCCCAGCAGCTCACAGATGTTCCGCGCCGCGAACGGCACCGTGTACGACGCCATCAGGTCCGCGGGCGCCCCCTCGCCGGCCATCGCGTCCAGCACCTCTTCGGCGACCCGCTCCATCCGAGGGCGCAGCCGCGCGACGTTCCGGTTGGAGAAGGGCTGCGAGATCAGGCGCCGCAGCCGGCCGTGCTCCGGGGCGTCCAGGCCCATGATGCTGCCCCTGATGGGCAGCGGCGCCACCCGGGCCTCGTCCCGGTCCTGCGCGGCCGACCGGCTGAACCGCTTGTCGCCGAGCACTGTCTTGATGTCCTCGTACCGGCTCACCAGCCACGCGTCCTCCCCGAAGGGGGAGTCACCCACACCGGGCGCCCGTGTTCCAGCAGGTCCCGGTAGCTGTGGTCGATATCGAGTCCCTTGATCTCCGTGAACGTGAACGGGACGGGGGTCCGCACGGACGTCATCGAGCCTTCCTTCACCCTGGGGGAGCGCGCCCGCGCACGGCGGGTGCATTGCTCCGCCCAGGGTGACAAGGAAGGCTAACCGCAGACTTACGGGTTCTTTTCCGCTCGTGGATTCCGGTGGGGCCGCCCGGGCCGGCCGGACGGCCCCACCGGTGGCTCAGTCGAGGTCGAGATCGAGGTCACTGTCGATGAACTCGAAGAGGTCTTCGTCCGCGGCGGCTTCCAATCCGTCGGGGAAGCCCTCGGACCCGGTGAGTCCCGCGGAGCCCCCGGCGAGCTTGTTGAGCAGCGCCTCCAGCCGGACCGTCAGCCGCGACCGACGCTCCTCGTCCGCCCCGATCTCCTCGACCGCCGCTTCCAAGGCCTCCAGCGACGACAGCTCGGCCCGGGGCATCTCCGCGGACAGCCGCTCCACCAGGTGCCCGGCGATCGCGACCGGAGTCGGATAGTCGAAGACCAAGGTCGTGGACAGCCGCAACCCGGTGGCCGTACCGAGACGGTTGCGCAGCTCGACGGCGGAGAGCGAGTCGAAGCCCATGTCCATCAGACCACGCTCGGTGGCCACGGCGGCAGGCGACGTGTGGCCGAGGACGCCCGCCACCTGACCGCGCACCAACTCGACCAGGAGACGGTGACGCTCGCCCTCGTCCACGCCCGACAGCCGCTGCCGTAGCTCGGCCCCGGCGTCCACGGACGCGGCGGGCGCGGCGGAGGCGGAGGCCGCCGCGGGTCCCGCGGCCGGCACCAGCCCCCGGTAGAGCGGGGGAAGGTTCCCCGCCGTGGCACGGCGCCGCAACGCCGCCGGATCCAGGCGTACGGGCACCGGCACCGCCATGTCGAGGGCGAGCGCCGCATCGAACAGCTCCAGCCCTTCGGACGATCCGATCGGCATGACACCCTCACGCCCGAGCCGGGCCCGCTCGGCCGGGGCCAGGACCCGCGTGAGGTCACTCTCCTCCTCCCACAGGCCCCAGGCCAGCGAGGTTCCCGGCAGGCCGAGCGCCCGGCGGTGGGCGGCCAGGGCGTCCAGGTAGGTGTTGGCGGCGGCGTAGTTCGCCTGGCCCGCGTTGCCCAGGACACCGGCGAAGGAGGAGTACAGCACGAAGGCGGCCAGGTCCTCGTCCTGGGTGAGCCGGTGCAGGTGCCAGGCGGCGTCCACCTTGGCGCGCAGCACGCCGTCCAGGCTCTCCGGGCTGAGGGAGGCCACCGTGCCGTCGTCGGTCGTGCCGGCGGTGTGGATCACGGCGGTGAGGGGGTGTTCGGTGGGGATGTTGGAGAGGAGGTTGGTGAGGGCGTCGGGGTTGGTGACGTCGCAGGCGGTGATGGTGGTGTGGGCGCCGAGTGTGGTGAGTTCGTCGGTGAGTTGAGCTGCTCCGTCTGCGGTGGGTCCGCGGCGGCTGGCCAGGAGGAGGTGGCGGGTGCCGTGGGTGGTGACCAGGTGGCGGGCGAGCAGTGTTCCGAGTGCTCCAGTGCCGCCGGTGATCAGTACGGTGCCGTTGGGGTCCAGTACCGGGGCTTCTGCGATGGTGGGTTCGGTTCGTGCCAGGCGTGGTACGAGGAGTTCGCCGTTGCGGAGGGCGAGTTGGGGTTCACCGGTGGTCAGTGCCGCCGAGATCAGTTCGGCTGACGGGGTTTCGGTGTCCGCGTCGAGGTCGAGCAGGACGAACCGGTCCGGGTGCTCGGACTGCGCGGACCGCACCAGACCCCACACGGGAGAGGCGTCCAGGCCGGCCACACCGTCCTTGCCCCGAGCCGCCACCGCCTCGCGGGTGACACACACCAGGCGCGCCGTGTCCCCCCGGTCTTCCGCCAGCCATCGCTGTACGGCTCCCAGGGCGTCCTGAGCACTACGGTGCGCGGCCACAAAGCCCGTGGCCTCCGTACCGAAATCGAAGAACTCCACGACATGCTCCGGCGCGGCCGCGGCGGCCCCCGGTACAGCCGGCACCCAGTCCACCGCGAACAACGCGTCGCGGTGGCCCACGGCGGACGAGCGCAACTGCGCCGGGTCGAACGGGCGCAGAACCAGGGACTCCACCGAGACGACCGGCGCGCCCTTGGCGTCCGTCAGCGTCAGGGCCACGGAGTCCGCCGACGACGGCGCGACCCTCAGCCGGACCGCCGTGGCGCCGGTGGCGTGCAGCCGCACACCGCTCCACGCGAACGGCAGCCGAAGGCTGTCGCTGTCGTCACCGGCACCGTCGCCGGTACCGGCATTGGTTGCGGGGCGCAGCCCCAGCGGATGCAGAGCCGCGTCCAGGAGCGCCGGATGGACCGCGAACCGTGCCTCCTCGCCGCGCACCGCCTCCGGGAGCCTCACCTCGGCGAACAGTTCGTCGTCGGCACGCCAGACGGCCGTCACACCACGGAACCCGGGACCGTAGTTCTGCCCGCGCGCTCCCAGCCGCTCGTACAGCTCTTCCACCGGTACCTGCTCCGCCCCGGCCGGCGGCCAGGAACCACCCGCAACGGGAACCTCCCGCTCCCCGGGCTCCGACCGCCGCAGGCTGCCGACCGCATGCCGGACCCAGGCCGCGCCGGCCGCGTCCTGGCCACCAGGCCGGGAATGGACGGTCAGCCGTCGGTGGCCCGCGTCGTCGGCCTCGCTCAGCAGCAACTGCACGTGAACCGGGGAGCGGTCGGGCACGACCAGCGGCGCCTCAAGGGTGAGTTCGTCCAGTACGGCATGACCGGTACGGGCTCCGACACACAAGGCCAGATCCACGTAGGCGCTCCCGGGAAGCACGGCCGCGCCATGCACGGTGTGCTCGGCCAGCCAGGGGTGACTGCGCAGGGACAGCTTGCCGGTGAAGAGATGTTCGCGGGTGTCCACGAGTTCCAGGTCGGCACCGAGAAGCGGGTGATCGGTGGAGTCGAGCCCGAAGTCGGTGGCTTCGCCGGACGTTTCGGTGGCGGTGAGCCAGTGGTGTTGGTTTTGGAAGGGGTAGGTGGGGAGGTCGGGGTGGGGGGTGGTGTTCGGGTAGAGGTGCTGCCAGTCAGGGGTGGCGGTGTTGGTGGTGTGGAGGTGGGCGAGGGTGGTGGTGAGGGTCTGAGACTCAGGCTGGTTCTTGCGCAGGGAGGGAATGGAGACTGCGTCGGGGTGGGTGTGCTGGGTGTGGGTGGTGAGGCTGGTGTCCGGGCCGATCTCCAGGTAGGCGGTGGCGCCGTGCTCGTGGAGGGCGGTGAGGGCGTCGTGGAAGCGGACGGTGTTGCGGGCGTGGTCGGTCCAGTAGTCGGGGTGGGCGAGGTCGTGGTGGGTGGCGGGTTTGCCGGTGAGGGTGGAGATGAGGGGGAGTGTTGCGGGGTGGAAGTCCAGGCTCTGGGTGACGGTGCGCAGGTCGTCGAGCATGGGTTGCATGTGGGGGAGTGGAAGGCGTGGCTGACGGTGAGCTGCCGGGTACGGATGCCGCGCTCTTCGCACTCGCCCTGAAGCACGGTCAAGGCGTTCTGGTCGCCCGACAGAACCACCGAGTGCGAGCTGTTGACGGCGGCGAGCGCGACGACTCCTCGGCGGCCTCCAGCAGCGGCTGGACGGTCTGCTGGTCGGCTTGTGCGGCCAGCATCGCACCGCCGCTGGGCAGCGCTTGCATCAGCCGTCCGCGCTGGACGGCCAGGCGCGCAGCGTGCGACAGGCTGAGGATGCCGGCGGCGTGGGCCGCGGCGATTTCTCCGATGGAGTGCCCGGTGACGTAATCCGGCCGGACCCCGAAGTGCTCCCAGAGCCGGAACAGCGCGGTCTGGAGCGCGAAGAGGGCAGGCTGCGCGTACTCCGTACGCTTCAGCGCCTCAGCATCACCCAGTACCTCGTGCAGTGAGCAGCCCAGCCCCTCTGCCTGCAAGGCGGCATCAACCTCATCGAACGCGTCGGCGTAGGCCGGGTACGCGGTGTAGAGCTGCGTCCCCATGTCTGCCCGCTGGCTCCCCTGCCCCGAGAACAGAAAGGCGATACGGGTTTCGTCTCCCGCACTGTCGGCGTGCCCGTGGACCACATGGGCCGCGTCCTCGCCCCGGGCGATGGCCGCCAGCCCGCTGAGGAAGTCCTGCCGCTGCTCGGCGACGACCGCCGCCCGGTGGGCGAAGTGCGTACGGGTCGTCGCCAGCGCCAGTCCTACCTGTGCCGGGCGGAGGTCCGGCTGGGCCGTGACCAGGTCGAGCAGCCGCGCGGCCTGGTCCCGCAACGCGCCCTCGCTCTTCCCCGACAGAACCCAAGGCACCACACCAGTGGTTTCCTCGGCCTGCGCCACGGCAGGCGCTTCCGGTGTCTGTTCCAGGATGAGGTGGGCGTTGGTGCCACCGATACCGAAGGAGGAGACGGCGGCGCGGCGGGGCCGGTCCTCGGCGGCGGGCCACGGGGTGTTGTCCGTCAGCAGAGAGACTGCTCCGGTGGTCCAGTCCACGTGCGGGCTGGGTTCGCCGGCGTGCAGGGTCTTGGGCAGCACGCCGTGGTGCATGGCCATGACCATCTTGATGACGCCGGCGACGCCCGCCGCGGCCTGGGTGTGTCCGATGTTGGACTTCAGCGAGCCCAGCCGGAGCGCCTGGTCGTTGGTCCGCCCCTGTCCGTACGTGGCGAGGAGAGCCTGAGCTTCTATGGGATCGCCGAGCGTGGTCCCCGTACCGTGCGCCTCGACGGCGTCCACATCGCCCGGCTGGAGACGGGCACTGGCGAGCGCCTGACGGATGACACGTTCCTGGGACGGTCCGTTGGGCGCGGTCAGTCCGTTGCTGGCACCGTCCTGGTTGACGGCGCTGCCACGGATCGTGGCCAGCACGCGGTGGCCGTTGCGCCGCGCGTCCGAGAGGCGTTCGAGAGCGAGCATGCCGACGCCTTCGCCCCATGCGGTGCCGTCGGCGTCGGCGGAGAAGGGCTTGCAGCGGCCGTCGGGAGCCAGCCCCCGCTGGCGGCTGAATTCGATGAAGGTGGTTGGTGTGGCCATCACGGTCACACCACCGGCGAGGGCGAGGGTGCACTCGCCGTTGCGCAGTGCCTGGGCCGCCAGGTGCATGGCCACCAGGGACGAGGAACAGGCCGTGTCCACCGTCACCGCCGGGCCCTCCAGGCCCAGGGTGTAGGCCACCCGGCCCGAGGCCACGCTCCCCGCGCTGCCGCTGGTGAGGTAGCCCTCCAGCTCGGCCGGCAGGTGACGGAGCCTCGACGCGTAGTCGCTGTACATGACGCCGGTGAAGACGCCGGTGGGAGAGCTGTGCAGGGTGGTGGGGTCTATGCCGGCGCGTTCGAGGGTTTCCCAGGCGGTCTGGAGCAGGAGGCGCTGTTGGGGGTCGGTGGCGAGGGCTTCGCGGGGGCTGAGGCCGAAGAATTCGGCGTCGAACGACGCGGCGTCGTGGAGGAAGCCACCACGGCGGGTGTAGCTCTTGCCTGCCTGGGCGGGGTCGGGATCGTAGAGGGCGTCGACATTCCAGTCGCGGTTGTCGGGGAAGTCGGTGGTGGCATCGGTGCCGTTGGCGACCAGGTGCCAGAGGTCTTCGGGGAGGCGACGTCGCCGGGGTAGTGGCAGGCCATGCCGACGATGACGATGGGGTCATCGGCATCGTCACCGAATGCGGTGGTGGCAGGTGTGACGACGGGGGCGGCTGTCGTTCCGGTGAGCTGGTCGTGGAGGTGGGCGGCGAGAGCGTGGGTGGTGGGGTGGTCGAAGACGAGGGTTGCGGGCAGCTTGAGGCCGGTGACGGTGTTGAGACGGTTACGCAGCTCCACCGCCATCAACGAGTCAAAACCCAGCGACTTGAATTCCCGGTCGGTCTCGACGGAGCGAGACGTGTCATGGCCGAGAACTCCGGCCACGGCATCGCGGACAAGTTCCGTCACGACGCTCCGCTGCCGGTCCGTCGGCAGGGCGGCCAGGCGTTGGAGCAATGAGGGCTCGTCGGACCGGACTGTCCGGGCAGGGGCGCGTACCAGTCCCCGGAACAGGCTCGGGACGCCGTCCGTACGCTTCCGGAGTCCGGCCGTGTCCAGACGGGCGGGTACGAGTACCGGAAGGTCCGAGCCGAGCGCGGCGTCGAAGAGGGCGAGGCCCTCCGCCGCGTCGAACGGGGCGATGCCCAGCCGCTCCAGACGCGCCAGGTCTCCGGTGCCCAGTTCGCCGGCCATACCATCGGCCGTGTCCCACATGCCCCAGGCGAGCGAAGTGGCGGGCAGCCCCTGGGCCCTGCGACGAGCGGCGAGACCGTCGAGGTAGGCGTTGGCGGCGGCGTAGTTGGCCTGACCCGAGGTGCCCAGGGTGCCTGCCACGGAGGAGTAGAGGACGAAGGCGGCCAGGTCCTCGTTCTGGGTGAGCTGGTGCAGGTGCCAGGCGGCGTCGGCCTTGGCGCGCAGCACGGTGTCGAGCCGCTCGGGCGTCAGGGAACCCAGCGCCCCGTCGTCGGTCGTGCCGGCGGTGTGGATCACGGCGGTGAGGGGGTGTTCGGTGGGGATGTTGGAGAGGAGGTTGGTGAGGGCGTCGGGGTTGGTGACGTCGCAGGTGGTGATGGTGGTGTGGGCGCCGAGTGTGGTGAGTTCGTGGGTGAGTTGTGCGGCTCCGTCTGCGGTGGGTCCGCGGCGGCTGGCCAGGAGGAGGTGGCGGGTGCCGTGGGCGGTTACCAGGTGGCGGGCGAGCAGTGTTCCGAGTGCTCCGGTGCCGCCGGTGATCAGTACGGTGCCGTTGGGGTTGAGCGCCGGGGTGTGGGTGGTGGTGGGTTCGGTTCGTGCCAGGCGTGGTACGAGGAATCCGCCCTTGCGGAGGGCAAGTTGGGGTTCACCGGTGTCCAGTGCCGCCGAGATCAGTTCGGCTGACGGGGTGTCGGTGTCCGCGTCGAGGTCGAGCAGGACGAACCGGTCCGGGTGCTCGGACTGCGCGGACCGCACCAGACCCCACACCGACGCGGCGACCGGATCGACGGCCTCACACGTCACCGCATCCCGCGTCACCACGACCAGTGGCTGAGGGACCTCCCGTTCCAGGTGCTCCTGGACGGTGGCGAGCGTCCGGCCGAGGACCGAGGACAGCTCACCGGGGTGCCCGGTGCCGGACGCGCACTCCGCGACATACACGGTGGCGTCGTTCGCCGTGCCGGCCGACGGCATGGGAATCGTCTGCCAGTCCAGCCGGAACAGGGAGTCACGCAGACCGAGGCCGGCGGTCAGACGCCGGGGATCCGTGGCGCGTACCGACAGGGAGGCCGCAGACAGCACCGGCCTGCCGGAGTCGTCGGTGATCTCCACGGCCATGCTGTCGTTCCCGGCCGGAGTCAGCCGGGCCCGCAGCGCGGTGGCCCCGGTGCGGTGCAAGGTGACGCCGGACCAGGCCAGCGGCAGCCGCAGGAGCGTGTCGTCCGCCAGATCGAGACCGGCCAGGGCGATCGGGTGCAGCGCCGAGTCCAACAGGGCGGGGTGCAGGGCAAAACCGCTCGCTCCGTCCTCTGTGGGAAGCCGCAGCTCCGCGAACGTCGTGTCACCCAGTCGCCACGCGGCGGACAGGCCCTGGAAGGTGGGGCCGTAGTCGTAACCATGACTGGCCAGCCGCTGGTACGCCGAGTCGAGGCCGACGGGAACGGCCCCCGCGGGCGGCCAGGACGCCCCGACCGACTCGGGCGCGGTGGCCGAGGCAGCGGGCGCAAGGACACCAGCGGCGTTCAACAGCCATTCGGTGCCTTCCCCTGCCGCGAGTACAGCTGGATCGCCCGTGTTCCCGATGCGTCCTCGCTACCCGCGACCAACTGGACGTCGACGGTGACGCCCTCGGGGAGAGCCATCGGAGATTCCAGGGTCAGGTCCTGCACCACTGGCGTGTCCAGCCGCGCTCCGGCCAGCAGCATGAGTTCCAGTACGGCCGTACCGGGGAGGAGGGGCATTCCGAGTACCGCGTGGTCGGCGAGCCAGGGATGCGCCGTGGTCGACAGCCGCCCGGTGAAAAGATGCCCTTCTCCACCAGCCAGTTCCACCGCCGCGCCGAGGAGGGGGTGTTCGGCGTCGGTGAGTCCGGCTGCGGTGAGGTTGCCGGGGGTGGTGGGGACAGCGAGCCAGTGGTGTTGGCGTTGGAAGGGGTAGGTGGGGAGGTCGGGGTGGGGGGTGGTGTTCGGGTAGAGGTGCTGCCAGTCGGGGGTGGCGGTGTTGGTGGTGTGGAGGTGGGCGAGGGTGGTGGTGAGGGTGTGGGGTTCGGGTTGGTTCTTGCGGAGGGAGGGAATGGAGACTGCGTCGGGGTGGGTGTGCTGGGTGTGGGTGGTGAGGCTGGTGTCCGGGCCGATCTCCAGGTAGGCGGTGGTGCCGTGTTCGTGGAGGGTGGTGAGGGCGTCGTGGAAGCGGACGGTGTTGCGGGCGTGGTCGGTCCAGTAGTCGGGGTGGGCGAGGTCGTGGTGGGTGGCGGGTTTGCCGGTGAGGGTGGAGATGAGGGGAGGGTTGCGGGGTGGAAGTCCAGGTTCTGGGTGACGGTGCGCAGGTCGTCGAGCATGGGTTGCATGTGGGGGAGTGGAAGGCGTGGCTGACGGTGAGCTGCCGGGTACGGATGCCACGCTCTTGGCACTCGCGTTGAAGCGCGGTCAGGGCGTCTTCATCGCCCGACAGAACCACGGAGTGTGAGCTGTTGACGGCGGCGAGCGCGACGACTCCCTCGGCGGCTTCCAGCAGCGGCTGGACGGTCTGCTGGTCGGTTTGTACGGCGAGCATTCCGCCGCCGCTGGGCAGCTGCTGCATCAGCCGTCCGCGGTGGACGGCCAGGCGCGCAGCGTGCGACAGGCTGAGGATGCCGGCGGCGTGGGCTGCGGCGATTTCTCCGATGGAGTGCCCGGTGACGTAATCCGGCCGTACGCCCAGGTGTTCCCAGAGCCGGAACAGCGCGGTCTGGAGCGCGAAGAGGGCAGGCTGCGCGTACTCCGTACGCTTCAGCGCCTCAGCATCACCCAGTACCTCGTGCAGTGAGCAGCCCAGCCCCTCTGCCTGCAAGGCAGCGCCAACCTCATCGAACGCGGTGGCGTAGGCCGGGTACGCGGTGTAGAGCTGCGTCCCCATGTCTGCCCGCTGGCTCCCCTGCCCCGAGAACAGAAAGGCAAGCTTGGCGGCCCGGCCAGTGGCGTGGCCCTGGACCACATGCCCGGCGGCCTGGCCCTGGGCCAGTGCGTCAAGGCCGGCGAGGAAGTCCTCCCGCTGCTCGGCGACGACCGCCGCCCGGTGGGCGAAGTGCGTACGCGTCGTCGCCAGCGCCAGCCCGACCTGTGCCGGCCGGAGGTCCGGCTGGGCCGTGACCAGGTCACGCAGCCGCGCGGCCTGCTCCTCCAGTGCCTGGTGACTGTCTGCCGACAGGAACCACGGCACCACACCGCCGCCCGCCGACTCGTCCGCGGGCCCTTCGGATTCCACGATTTCGTGCGGCGCGGCTTCCAGGATGAGGTGGGCGTTGGTGCCGCTGATGCCGAAGGAGGAGACGGCGGCGCGGCGGGGCCGGTCCTCCGCCACGGGCCACGGGACGTTGTCCGTCAGCACAGACACTGCTCCCGTGCTCCAGTCCACGTGCGGACTGGGCGCAGCGACATGCAGGGTCTTGGGCAGCACGCCATGACGCATGGCCATGACCATCTTGATGACGCCGGCGACGCCTGCGGCGGCCTGGGTGTGTCCGATGTTGGACTTCAGCGAGCCCAGCCGAAGCGGCTGCTCCTCGGCCCGCTCCTGGCCGTACGTGGCGAGGAGAGCCTGGGCCTCGATCGGGTCGCCGAGCGTGGTCCCCGTACCGTGCGCCTCGACCGCGTCCACATCACCCGGCTGAAGGCGGGCACTGGCCAGGGCCTGACGGATGACGCGTTCCTGGGACGGTCCGTTGGGCGCGGTGAGCCCGTTGCTGGCACCGTCCTGGTTGACGGCGCTGCCGCGAACCGTCGCCAGCACCTGGTGACCGTTGCGCCGCGCGTCCGACAACCGTTCCAGCAGGACCAGGCCCACTCCCTCGGAGAAGCCGGTGCCGTCGGCGTCGGCGGAGAAGGCTTTGCAGCGGCCGTCGGCGGACAAACCGCGCTGGCGGCTGAATTCGATCAGGGTGTTGGGCGTGGCCATCACCGCCACACCGCCCGCCAGAGCCATGGTGCACTCGCCGTTGCGCAGTGCCTGGGCCGCCAGATGCAGGGCCACCAGGGACGAGGAGCACGCGGTGTCGATACTGACCGCGGGGCCCTCCAGCCCCAGGGTGTAGGAGATGCGGCCGGAGGCCACGCTCCCGTAACTGCCGTTGCGCAGGTACCCCTCAAGTTCCTGGGGGACGCTGCTCAGCCGCCCGCCGTAGTCGTTGTACATGATGCCGGTGAAGACGCCGGTGCGGCTTCCGCGCAGTGACTGGGGGACGATGCCGGCGTGTTCGAAAGTCTCCCAGGCAGCCTCCAGCAGAAGGCGCTGCTGGGGGTCGGTGGCGAGGGCTTCGCGGGGGCTGAGGCCGAAGAATTCGGCGTCGAACGCCGCCGCGTCGTGGAGGAATCCGCCGTGCCGCGTGTAGCTCTTGCCTGCCTGGTCGGGGTCCGGGTCGTAAAGGCCGGCCAGATCCCAGCCACGGTTGTCGGGGAAGTCGCCGATGGCGTCGGTGCCGTCGGCGACCAGGCGCCACAGCTCCTCGGGGGAGGAGACGCCTCCGGGGTAGCGGCAGGCCATACCGACGATGACGACGGGATCGTCCGCGTCGACGGCGGTGCCGGCCTGCGCGGTGGTGAACGTGGCGCCGGGCCCCGAGGCTCCGGTGAGCCGTTCGTGGAGGTGGGCGGCGAGAGCGTGGGTGGTGGGGTGGTCGAAGACGAGAGTGGCGGGCAGCTTGAGGCCGGTGACGGTGTTGAGACGGTTACGCAGCTCCACCGCCATCAACGAGTCGAAGCCCAACGACTTGAATGACTGGTCGGCGGTGACCTCGTCGGGCTCACCGAGGCCGAGCGCGGTGGCCACTTCGCGGCGTGTGAAGTCGAGCAGGGCCCGCTCACGCTCGTCCGCCGGGAGCGAGGCCAGCCGCTGGGCCCAGCCGCCGGCTGCCGTACCGGTGTCACCTGCCTGTGCGGCGCGGCGCAGCGGACCACGTACCAGGCCACGGAACACGGCCGGGATTCCGTCCGTCCCGGCCTGGTGCCGAAGTCCGGCCAGGTCCAGCCGAGCCGGGACGAGCAGGGCTTCCCGGCGGGCGAGTGCCGCGTCGAACAGGGCCAGGCCCTCCTCCGAGGGCAGGGGCGCGACGCCCGCGCGGGCCATCCGCGTGACATCCGCCTCCGCCAGGTGCCCGGTCATACCGCTGGGCTCCTCCCACAGGCCCCAGGCGAGCGAGGTGGCAGGCAGCCCCTGGGCCCGGCGGTGGGCGGCGAGGCCGTCGAGGCAGGCGTTGGCGGCGGCGTAGTTGGCCTGGCCCGCGTAACCGATCGTGGCGACGACGGACGAGAACAGCAGGAAGGCGGTCAGACCGCTGTCCCGCGTCAGCTCGTGCAGGTGCCGCGCCGCATCGGCCTTGGCCCGGAGGACGTGGGTCAGCCGCTCCGGAGTCAGGCTGTGGAAGGTGCCGTCGTCCAGCGCTCCCGCAGTGTGGACGACGGCGGTCAGGGGGTGCTCGGCGGGGACGGTGCCGAGGAGGGCGGCGAGGGCGTCGCGGTCGGCGACGTCGCAGGCGGCGATGGTGGGATGGGTGCCGAGGGCGGTGAGTTCGGCGTGGAGGCGGGTGGCGTTGTCGGCGGCGGGCCCGCGCCGGCTGACGAGCAGGAGGTGGCGGACGCCGTGCTCGGTCACCAGGTGGCGGGCGAGGAGGGAGCCCAGACCTCCGGTGCCGCCGGTGATCAGTACGGTGCCGTCGGGGTCCAGTACCGGGGCCTCTGCGGCGGCGGGTTCCGCCCGCGCCAGACGTGGTACGAGGAAGTCGCCACCGCGCAGGGCGAGTTGCGGCTCTCCCGTGGCCAGCGCCGCCGCCAGGACACCGTCATCGACGAGGCCAGCAGCGCTGTCAGCGCTGTCTGTGCTGTCAGCGTTGCCGTCGGTCCGGTCGATGTCCAACAGGACGATACGGCCGGGCTGCTCCGACTGAGCCGATCGCAGCAGCCCCCAGACGGCTGCCGATGAGAGGTCCGTGACGTCCTCCCCGGGCAGCGCGGCAAGGGCGCCACGGGTGGTGACGAGCAGACGGGCATCGGCGAAGCGTGAATCCGCCAACCAGTCCTGGACCGTACGCAACGTGTCGCCGAGGACGGAGTGCAGCTCGCCGCCGGCAAAGCGGAGCACCGTGTCACCGCCTTCACCGCCTTCACCGCCTTCGTCGGCTGCGTGGGCTGAGTCGGCTGCGTCGGCCACGCCCACTTCCCGGAAGGGAGCGGGACCGGTGACCGCCGGAGCCGGGATCGCCGTCCACTCCAACCGGTACAGCGACCGCCCCGCCCCGGCCTCGCGCCCCGCCGCCACCAACTGCTCGGTGGCGACCGGCCGGAGGGTCAGCCGCCTGACGGCGGCCACCGGTTCGCCGGCCGGGTCGTAGGCCGTCATGGAGACCGAGTCCCGGCCCGCGGGAGTGAACGCGACGCGCAGTTCCGTCGCTCCCGCGGCCGGCAGGCGAACGCCGTCCCAGACGAAGGGCAGCAGGGGCCCCTCGTCGGCACCGGTGTCGCGGTCGATCACGGAGTGCAGCGCCGCGTCCAGCAGAGCCGGGTGCATCCCGAACGCACCGGAGCCGGCCCGGAGATCCTCCGCGAGCCGCACTTCCGCGTACACGTCCTCGCCCCGCCGCCACAGGGCGGTGAGTCCCTGGAAGGCCGGTCCGTACTCGTAGCCGCGCACGGCGAGGTGTTCGTAGCGCGAGGTGATGTCGACCGGTACGGCCCCGGGCGGCGGCCAGGAGCCCAGCACATCGGCGGCAGCCGGTTCGCCGGGTACGAGGGTGGCGGTCGCGTGCCGGGTCCACGGCACCGGCTCCGCGCCCGCGCCGGGAGCGCTCGACGCGTCGGGCGCCGGACGCGCGTACACGCGCAGCGCGTGCCGTCCCGAAGAGTCGGCCGGATCCACGGCCAGCTGGAGCTGGACGTCGCCCTGCTCGGGTAGTACCAGCGGCGCTTCGAGCATGAGGTCGTCCACCTGGCCGCAGCCCACCTCCTGGGCCGCGCGCAGGGCCAGCTCCACGAACCCGGTGCCGGGCAGCAGTACCGTACCGGCCACGGCGTGGTCGGCCAGCCAGGGATGAGCGCGCATCGACAGCCGGCCGGTGAGGAGCAGCCCGTCGTCGTCGGCGAGCGACACCAGGGCACCCAGCAGCGGATGGTCCGCGGGGTCGAGCCCGGCGCCCGTCATGTCACCGGACGGTGCCGGAGCGTCGAGCCAGTAACGGCGGCGCTGGAAGGCGTACGTGGGAAGGTCCACCCGTACGGCCGGGCCGGAAGCGCCGGGTACCGCGTTCCAGTCGACCTCGGCGCCGCCGACGAGCACGGTGGCGAGGGAGGCCAGGAGGTCGCGCCAACCACCCTTGTCGCGGCGCAGGGACCCCGTGATCACCGCGGGAGCCCGGTCCGGGGACCCCGTGATCACTGCGGGAGCCCGGTCCGGGACGGAAGCGGAGTCTCCGGCCGCGTCGGCGGCGTGCTCCAGCGTCTCCTGTACGCCCATGGTCAGAACGGGGTGCGGGCTGCTCTCGACGAAGATCCGGTGACCGTCGGCCGCCAGGGCCCGGATCGCCGGCTCGAAGCGCACCGTGCCCCGCAGGTTGCGGTACCAGTAATCGGCGTCCAGTGTCGCGGTGTCGACCGGCTCGCCGGTGAGCGTGGAGTAGAAGGCCACCTCCGACGAACGCGGTGTGATGCCCGCCAGCGCCTGGAGCACCGTTTCGCGGATCTCCTCCACCTGCGCCGAGTGCGAGGCGTAGTCCACGGCTATCGTCTTGGCCCGGACATCGTCGGCCTGGCAGGCCGCCACCAGCTCGGCCAGCGCCGCCTGCTCTCCGGCCACCACGGTGGCCGACGGGCCGTTGACCGCCGCGACCGACAGCCGCTCGCCCCAGCCTGCCAGGCGCGCCTCGGTCTCTTGCAAGGGCAGCGGTACGGAGGCCATGCCGCCCTTCCCGGCCAGTGCCCGGATCGCCTGGCTGCGCAGGGCCACCACCTTGGCCGCGTCACCGAGCGACAGTGCCCCGGCGACGTGGGCCGCGGCGATCTCGCCTTGCGAATGGCCCACCACCGCGTCCGGGACGACGCCCGCCGAACGCCACACCGCCGCCAGCGACACCATCACCGCGAAGAGGGCGGGCTGTACCACGTCCACCCGGTCCAGCCCCGGAGCCCCGGGCGAGCGGCGCAGTACGTCGGTGAGCGACCAGTCCACGTAAGGCGCCAGAGCCTGCTCGCACGCGACGATGCTGTCGGCGAAGACGGGATGGGAGTCCAGCAGCTCCTCCGCCATGCCGTCCCACTGGGACCCCTGCCCGGGGAAGACCAGGACCGTACGGCCCGGGCCCGTCACGCTCCCCTCGACCACACCGGCCGACGAGTCGCCACGGGCGAGTGCGGCCAGTCCGTCGAGGAGTTCCGCATGGTCCTCCCCGATGACGACGGCACGGTGTTCCAGCAGGGCGCGGCCGGCCACCAGGGCGTGCGCGACATCGGCGGGGTGCGGCGGCGGGCCGTCGGCCAGGTACGTGTGCAACCGCCCGGCCTGGGCGCGCAGGGCCGTCTCGTCCTTGGCCGAGAGGACCCATGGCACGGCGCCGGCCGGCCGGGTGATGACCTGCTCAGGAACGTCGGCGGCCTGTTCGAGGATGAGGTGGGCGTTGGTGCCGCTGATGCCGAAGGAGGAGACGGCGGCGCGGCGGGGCCGGTCCTCTCCCGCGTGCCACGGGGCGTGATCGGTCAGCAGAGACACTGCTCCCGTGCTCCAGTCCACGTGCGGGCTGGGCTCGGTGACGTGGAGCGTCTTGGGCAGGGTGGCATGGTGCATCGCCATGACCATCTTGATGACGCCGGCGACGCCTGCGGCGGCCTGGGTGTGCCCGATGTTTGACTTCAGCGAGCCCAGGTGGAGCGGCCGGTCCTCGGGCCGTTCCTGGCCGTACGTGGCGAGGAGAGCCTGAGCCTCGATGGGATCGCCGAGCGTGGTGCCCGTACCGTGTGCCTCGACCGCATCCACATCACCCGGCTGGAGGCGTGCGTTGGCGAGCGCCTGGCGGATGACGCGTTCCTGGGACGGCCCGTTGGGCGCGGTCAGTCCGTTGCTGGCACCGTCCTGGTTGACGGCGCTGCCGCGGATGACGGCGAGGACGGGGTGTCCGTTGCGCTGAGCGTCCGAGAGGCGTTCGAGGACGAGCATGCCGACGCCTTCACCCCACGCGGTGCCGTCGGCGTCGGCGGAGAACGCCTTGCAGCGGCCGTCGGCGGCGAGCCCCCGCTGCCTGCTGAACTCGATGAACATGCCTGGCGACGCCATCACCGCGGCACCGCCCGCAAGGGCCGTACCGCATTCACCGTTGCGCAGCGCCTGGGCCGCCAGATGCAGAGCCACCAGGGACGAGGAGCACGCCGTGTCCACCGTCACCGCCGGGCCCTCCAGCCCCAGGGTGTAGGCCACCCGGCCCGAGGAGACGCTCGCCGTGCTGCCCGTCAGCAGATACCCCTCGTACCCCTCGGCGGACTCGTGCAGCCGGGGCCCGTAGTCCTGCGACATGGCACCGACGAACACGCCCGCCGCGGAACCCCGCAGCGACGACGGGTCGATGCCCGCGCGCTCCAGCGCCTCCCAGGACGTCTCCAGCAGCAGCCGCTGCTGCGGGTCCATGGCGGCGGCTTCGCGCGGGGAGATACCGAAGAACGCCGGGTCGAACTCGTCGGCGTCGTGCAGGAAACCACCGTTACGGGCGTACGTCTTCCCGGGGCGGCCGGGCACCGGGTCGTACAGCTCGTCCACCTTCCAGCCACGGTTCCCGGGCAGGGCCGAGATGGCGTCCCGGCCCTCCTCGACCAAATCCCACAACTCCTCCGGAGAGGTCACCCCACCCGGATAACGGCAGGCCATCCCCACGATGGCGATGGGCTCGGCCACGGAACCCGCGGTGACCGGGCGGTCCGGCCGGGCCGTTTCGCCCGTGAACTCGGCCCGCAGGTGTTCGGCGAGCGCGGCCGGGCTCGGGTAGTCGTAGACGAGTGTCGGCGAGAGCCGCAGCCCGGTGGCGGTGCTCAACCGCTTGTGGAACTCCACCGCGCCCAGCGAGTCGAGCCCGAGTTCCTTGAACGTTTCCCTGGGGCCGAGGCCACCCGGCGTCGTGTGGCCGAGCACCGTCGCCGCGTTCGTGAGCACCAGATCCGACAGGACGCGCTCGCACTCCGCGGACGAGGCACCCGCAAGGCGCTCCGCGAGGGAGAGCTTTCCGGACGACGTGGGGGCGGGGCTAAGGGCTCCCGTCTCTGGCGCGGGGGCGGACTCGGGCGGCGTTACGGGAAGGCCCGTCTTGAGCCAGTGGTGTTGACGTTGGAAGGGGTAGGTGGGGAGGTCGGGGTGGGGGGTGGTGTTCGGGTAGAGGTGCTGCCAGTCGGGGGTGGTGGTGTTGGTGGTGTGGAGGTGGGCGAGGGTGGTGGTGAGGGTGTGGGGTTCGGGTTGGTTCTTGCGGAGGGTGGGAATGGAGACTGCGTCGGGGTGGGTGTGCTGGGTGTGGGTGGTGAGGCTGGTGTCGGGGCCTATTTCGAGGTAGGCGGTGGTGCCGTGTTCGTGGAGGGTGGTGAGGGCGTCGTGGAAGCGGACGGTGTTGCGGGCGTGGTCGGTCCAGTAGTCGGGGTGGGCGAGGTCGTGGTGGGTGGCGGGTTTGCCGGTGAGGGTGGAGATGAGGGGAGTGTTGCGGGGTGGAAGTCCAGGTTCTGGGTGACGGTGCGCAGGTCGTCGAGCATGGGTTGCATGTGGGGGAGTGGAAGGCGTGGCTGACGGTGAGCTGCCGGGTACGGATGCCGCGCTCTTCGAGATGGCTCTGAAGCACGGTCAGGGCGTCTTCATCACCCGACAGAACTACCGAGTGTGAGCTGTTGACGGCGGCGAGCGCGACGACTCCTCGGCGGCCTCCAGCAGCGGCTGGACGGTCTGCTGGTCGGCTTGTACGGCCAGCATCGCACCGCCGCTGGGCAGCGCTTGCATCAGCCGTCCGCGCTGGACGGCCAGGCGCGCAGCGTGCGACAGGCTGAGGATGCCGGCGGCGTGGGCCGCGGCGATTTCTCCGATGGAGTGCCCGGTGACGTAATCCGGCCGGACCCCGAAGTGCTCCCAGAGCCGGAACAGCGCGGTCTGGAGCGCGAAGAGGGCAGGCTGCGCGTACTCCGTACGCTTCAGCGCCTCGGCATCACCCAGTACCTCATGCAGTGAGCAGCCCAGCCCCTCCGCCTGCAAGGCCGCGTCAACCTCATCGAACGCGTCGGCATACGCGGGGTACGCGGTGTAGAGCTGCGCCCCCATGTCTGCCCGCTGGCTCCCCTGCCCCGAGAACAGGAAGGCGATACGGGTTTCGTCTCCGGCACTGTCGGCGTGCCCGTGGACCACATGGGCCGCGTCCTCGCCCCGGGCGATGGCCTCCAGCCCGCTGAGGAAGTCCTGCCGCTGCTCGGCGACGACCGCCGCCCGGTGGGCGAAGTGCGTACGGGTCGTCGCCAGCGCCAGCCCGACCTGTGCCGGGCGGAGGTCCGGCTGGGCCGTGACCAGGTCGAGCAGCCGCGCGGCCTGGTCCCGCAACGCGCCCTCGCTCTTCCCCGACAGAACCCAGGGCACGGCCCTCTCCCCGTCGTCCGCCGGCTGCGACGGCCCGGCCGGTGCGGGGCCTTCCTCCACGATGACGTGGCAGTTGGTCCCTCCCATGCCGAAGGAGGAGACACCGGCGATCAGCGGACGGTCCGGCCTGGGCCAGGGGCCAAGTGCGGACTGCACCCGGAGGTTGAGTTCGTCCAGGGGGATGCGCGGGTTGGGCGACGCGTAGTTGAGGCTGGGAGGCAGCTCGCGGTGGTGGATGCTCAGCGCGACCTTCAGGAGGCCGACGATGCCCGCCGCGCCCTCCAGGTGGCCGACGTTGGTCTTGGCGGAGCCCACCGGCAGCGGGTGGTCGCGGCCGGGATCGGTGCCGACGGCCGTGCCCAGTGCCGCGGCCTCGACGGGGTCACCGACCGGCGTGCCGGTGCCGTGGAGTTCGACGTACTGCACCTCGGACGGGGCCACGCCCGCGTGGTGCCGTGCCAGCCGCAGCACCTCCGCCTGGGAAGCCGCGCTGGGCACCGTCAGGCCGTCCGTGGCGCCGTCGTTGTTGACGGCGCTGCCACGGATCACGCAGTACACGCGGTCGCCGTCGCGCAGCGCTTGGTCCAGCGGCTTCAGGACGATCAGACCACCGCCCTCGCCCCGTACGTAGCCGTTGGCGCGCGCGTCGAACGTGTAGCAGCGGCCGTCGGACGACAGGCCGCCGAACTTCGCCGCGCTGACCGTGCTCTCCGGCACCAGGTTGAGGCTGACGCCGCCGGCGAGCGCGAGCACCGACTCTCCGCGCCGCAGGCTCTCGCAGGCCATGTGCACCGCGACCAGGGAGGAGGACTGGGCCGTGTCGACCGTGAGGCTCGGGCCGTGGAGACCGAGAGTGTAGGAGACGCGGTTGGCGATGATGCCGCGCTGGAGTCCCGTCAGGGTGTGCCGGTCGATGGCCTCGGCCCCGCCGCGCCGGGTGAGGGTGGCGTAGTCGTCGCCGATGGCGCCGGCGAAGACGCCGGTGCGGGTGTCCCGGAGGTCGGCTGGCAGGACCCCGGCGTCCTCCAGGGCCTCCCAGCTCAGCTCCAGCATCAGCCGCTGCTGCGGGTCCATGGCTGCGGCCTCGCGCGGGGAGATGCCGAAGAACGCCGCGTCGAACCCGCCCACCTCGTCCAGGTAGCCGCCGCGGCGGGTGGGAGTCTTGCCCAGGGCGTCGGGGTCGGCGTCGTACCACGCCCCGGCGTCCCAGCGGTCGCGCGGCGTCTCACCGATCGCGTCCACCCCCTCGCGGAGGACGTCCCAGAAAGCACCGGGGTGCGGGGCCCGGGGAAGCCGGCAGGAGAGGCCGATCACGGCGATCGGAGCGTCCTGGCCACTGAGCACGCGAGAGGCTTGGGGTTCGGTCTGACGCACATAGGACTCCATGGCGTCCATCCTGGGAAGCGCGCATAACGCGGCCCTAACTTGAGCCTTACCGTGCCGAGCGCCCGGCACCGGCGCGCTGACGCTGCGACCTGCGGCTATCACATCCCGTGACCGCGCGCGGCCGCCACCCCCGCCCCGGGGCCAGAGCGCGGAGAAGACCGATGGCGCGATCGATGACGAGCCCCCCGACAAGCCCCCTGAGTCCGTTGTGAGGCGTGCCGGTGCTACCGGGACGGTGACCAGCGGAAAGTGGCCTGCGGTGAGGCGTGCGCGGTCCATGTTCTGGGCCTCGATGACGAAGCCGAGTTCCGGTCGCATGGCGTCGAAGACCACACCCAGCATGGCGTCGATGTCGATGGTGGCGTTGAAGACCGGGGCGCGTCCGGCGAAGAACCGCGCCGCCCGGCGCAGAGTGCGCATCGACAGCCGCACGGACAACGGCGCCCCGTCCAGCGGTGGGCCTGCGCCAACGGCGTCAGGGGCCAGCTCTGGATCAAGCCGGGAGCTGGGAGCCAGGTCATCCGCAACTACGGGTCGATTTCGCAGCCTTCCTGTCTGAAGCCGTTGGCTGGGCGGTGCGGTGCTTCTCGGTATGGCCGGGTTGCCGATCGGTACCCCGCGCAGGCAGACGGCGGCAGTGCTTGGTGCCTGGGGCAAGGTACGGGAGAACAGCCGGGCCCGGGCCGGACGTGGTGCGTTGCGCACCCGGGCCTGTCCAGATGAACGGTGGTCACGAGACCGCGTGCCCCGGTTCTTGCCCGAGGTGATGACCAGCTCGCGGGCGGGCCCGGATACGGTCGCACCGTGGCCCGCAGGCTGCGGGTGTAGGCGGCCCTGGCCTCGTCGACCACCTTCGGGCACCCATGGTGTCGGCCGTGCTCGCGGGCGGCACCATGGCCTCCAAGATTTCCTGCGGGATCTGCTCGCGCGCGGCCTCGGCCGGATGAGAGTGCACACCGGCGATCTGATGGCACTCCGGCGCGCTGGTTCCGGGGGAGGCCGGCGGCCGGCTCAGTAGAGGGATGCCAAGTTGTTCTCGGCCCAGAGCTTCTCGGCGTCGGAGCCTGCCGGGGGCGGCACGAGCCCGTTGATCATCCAGAGGTCGTCGCTGGTCTCGTCGACGTGGAACTCCCAGTGCAGCCCTGCGCTCCGTTCGAGATGGGGCTGCAGCATGCCCCTGATCCATTGGGCGGTCCGGCGTCGGCTCTGCTGGTCGGGGTTGCGGCGGGCGATGTGGTCGATGGTGATGCGGACCCCGGCCGGGGCGGGCTCTCCGCCGACGTAGAAATCCTCTGGCCGGGTCTCGTGGAAGAGCGTGACCACGTAGAACCGGGGCAAGCCGACCTCTTCGTAGTGGTCAGCGATGTGGGAGGCGAGCCGGTGCTTCTCCGCGTCGGTGAAGGTTCCGGGTGTGTGGTGAATGGTCCACAGTGGCATGGCGGTCGGATACTCCTCGAAATGTTGGGGCGGGGTGTCAACGGGCGGCGGAAAAGGCCAGGTGTTCCACGGGGCCGGACAGTGCTGCCTTGGCAGCGGCCGAGACATCGTCCGCGAGCACCTCCGTGGCCTCGGCCTCCAGACCGTCGACGATCCGCGCGGCCACCTCGGCCGGCGTCGCCTTCGGCAGTTCGATGGCGGAGGTCATCCCGGTGTCGATGAACCCTGCGTGTACGCCGACGACCTGGGTGTTCTGGCGCCCCAATTCGAGTCGGAGCGAGTTCGTGACGGACCACGCCGCCGCCTTGGACGCTCCGTAGGCGCCGCTGCCGGCCAGCCAGGACAGCACGGAGTGCATGTTCACCAGTGCGCCCCCGCCGTTCGCGGCCAGGATCGGTGCGAACGCTCGTGCCACCCGCAGCAGCCCGAAGACGTTGACGTCGAACGTCGTGGTGACGCGTTCGAAGTCACCCGTGAGCAGTGGAGCCGACAGCAGGACTCCAGCGTTGTTGAACACGATCTCGGCATCGGCGGCGGCCTCCGTGAGGGCGGCGGCCGACGCCTCCGAGCGGACCTCCAGTTCAGCGGTAACCACCTCCGGGCGGTTGTCGGTGTACGCCGAGCGCGCGGTCGCGTACACCTTTCGCGCCCCGCGTGCCAGCACTTCGTCCACCAGCGCCGCGCCGAGTCCCCGCCGGCCCCCGGTAACCACAACCACCTTGCCTGCTACTGCAACCACAGCATCTCCCACCTGGATAACGAGGTCGTTAGCGAGATCGAAGCACGTCCCGCTGGATAACGCAATCGTTAGTTACAATGGCGGGGTGGCGATGAACTTCGAGGAGCGGCTGCACGACCGGGACGCGTGGTCGGTCGGCGACGGATGCTCGGCGGGGCGGGTGCTGGACCTGCTCAGCACCAAGACGGTGTTCCTGGTGGTCCGCGAATGCTTCTACGGCACCACCAGGTTCGAGGACTTCGTGGAGCGGATCGGGGCCTCGGCACCCGCGGTGTCCCGCGCGCTCAAACAGCTCAAGGCCGCGCAGATCGTCGCGCCCGTTCCCTACCGTGAACCGGGGAGCCGGGCCCGCGACGAATACCGGCTGACCGAGGCCGGCGAGGACCTGCTGCCGGTGTTCCTGTCGCTGATGCAATGGGGCGACAAGTACCTGCAGGACGACCGCCCGCCCCTGACGTTCGTCGAGGCCGGCACCGGCCGCCCGGTACGGGTTGGCGTAACCGCAGACCCGGCGCCGGAGACGGCGTCCGACGACATCGAGATCCGGCTGAACCCCGCCTGGCGGCGCGGCTGAACCGGACCGCCCGGCGAACAGACCAACCTCAGCGGCACTTCCTGTACCCCAACCACCGCCGACGCCGATTGCCTTGAATGCGCACGGGCGACATCCGTTCCGGCGTCCCCGCCCCCGGCCTCACTCGCCTGCGCCGGCGACTCGGAGCCGTGGAGTGCGCGCCCGTTCCCGCCCGTATCACCGCCCTGCATGACTACGGCTACGAGCTGGCACGCACGTCCCTGGCCGCCGGTTACCAGGACCTCGCCGCAGTGGGCAGGCTGCTGCCCCGCGAGATGCGTGGGAGGTCGCGCCTGTCACCGTCGGCAACGCCATCCTCGTCGGCGACGCCGCCGCCTGCGTCATTGCCGCGGGGCACGCCGACGAGGCGGTCGAGTTGTTCGAGACGGGCCGCAGCTTGCAGCGGGACCAGTTCCTGGCTCGCCCCGGAGACCGCCGCAGAGTCCCAGGGAACGCGGGTTCTGCTGACGAGTGGGTCGGCCGTCTCGGTCCAGTAAGAGAACTCCGGCAGATTCGTCCCGGCCACAAGGATGCCCCCGGCAGTGCGGAGCGGGGCCACCGTGGTCGCAACCGAACCAGACCCCAGTTCGGTTGATGAAGACGGTCGATCGGCGTGCGGAAACCTTCTCAGTGGCCTTCTCCACGGTCGGTGAGCGCGTAACGATCTGCTGTTTCTTCTTCCCGTTCGCGGGGCGGGCGGTCGCTTTCCCCGCAGTTCCACGGCCTGCCCCAGCTCGCGGGCCGGGCGATGTGATGGCCGGGCCCGGCTACCCGCGCTCCGCGGTGGTCAGCGCGTCCGCGGGCCCTTCCCCACGCTGTTCCGGTGTCAGGCTGGGAAAAGATCTCCGCCCGCCCGCTGTCCACCGATCGGTGGACACAGGACCGTCCCCTTGGTTGTACTACCGCGCCTTCGCAGCTGGAAATCTGGAGGCATGAGAGAAACAGCGATACGGGTGCGGAGCTTGTGCAAGAAGTACGGTGACCACCTCGCCGTCAACAACCTCGACCTCGACATCCGACGGGGCGAGATCTTCGGCATCCTCGGGCCGAACGGTGCGGGCAAGAGCACCACTGTGGAGATCCTGGAAGGCCACCGCAGCCGCGACCGCGGTGAGGTGGAGGTGCTCGGGGAGGACCCGGGGCGCGCCTCGCGGCGGTGGAAGTCCCGTATCGGGATCGTCTGGCAGAACGAGGTCGTCACCGGCGAGCTGACGGTCGCCGAAACTGTACGGCACTACGCCCAGTACTTCCCCGACCCGCGTGACCCCGAAGAGATCATCCACCTCGTCGGGCTCTCCGAGAAGGCAGGCGCCCGGGTCGGTGGGCTCTCCGGAGGCCAGCGACGCCGCGTGGACGTGGCCGTCGGTGTCATCGGCCGCCCCGAGCTGCTGTTCCTGGACGAGCCGACCACCGGATTCGACCCGGCGGCCCGGCGGCAGTTCTGGCACCTGATCCGGTCGCTCGCCCACGACGGCACGACCATCGTGCTCACCTCCCACTACCTCGACGAAGTCGAGGCGCTCGCCGATCGGCTGGCCGTCGTCGTCAAGGGCAAGGTCGTAGCCGAGGGCGACCCCGCCACCCTCGGCGGGCGCGCCCGCGCACGGGCAACCGTGTCCTGGCTCGCTCCGGAGGGCCCGAGGGAGTGCCACACGGACACACCCACCAGCGTCGTCCATGAGCTGGCGACGCAGTTCACCGGCGAGGTCCCGGAGCTGGCGGTCAGCCGGCCCACTCTTGAAGACATTTACCTCGGCCTCATCAAGGAGCAGGAGACAGCGGCATGACCCGGACTCTCGTGGGCGCCCCAGCAGCCAACCGGCCACATTCCGTCGGCGGGGGCGGCAAGCTGCCTGGCGCCTTCCGGCTCGGACTGCTCCGCGGCGGCCTGGAGCTCAAGCAGTTCTTCCGGGCCAAGGAAGCGGTCGTGTTCACCTTCGCCCTGCCGATCGTCATGATGGCGATGTTCGCCTCGATCTTCCACGACAAGATCCAGGGCGCCGGGATCACCGTCTCGCAACTGTACGTCGCCGCGATGCTCGGGGCAGGTCTGATGTCGACCAGCTTCCAGTCCATCGGTATCGGCATCGCCACCGAACGGGACGAGGGCAATCTGCGCAGGCTGCGAGCCATGCCCATGCCGCGCAGCTCGTACTTCCTCGGCAAGCTGTGGCTGGTCCTGGTGACCGGTGTGGCGGAAACCACGCTGCTGCTCGCCGCCGGCGTCGCCGTTTTCGACCTGAAGCTGCCCATGGCACCGGGCAAGTGGTTCACGTTCAGCTGGGTGCTGCTTCTGGGCCTGATCGCCTGCGCGCTGCTGGGCATCGCGATGAGCAGCGTGCCGCGCGACGCGAAGAGCGCCACACCGATCCTGATCCTGCCCTTCCTCGTCCTCCAGTTCATCTCCGGCGTTTACATCTCCATCAACAGCATGTCCGGCTGGATGCTCAAGGCCGGTTCGTTCTTCCCGCTGAAGTGGATGTGCCAGGGTTTCCGTGCGGTCTTCCTGCCCGACCAGGCGAAGGTGCTGGAGCAGGCGGGAGACTGGGAGCTCGGCCGGGTCGCCCTCGTCCTGGGCGCTTGGTGCATCGGAGGATTGGTTCTTTGCCTGACGACATTCCGCTGGAAGAGCCGGCGCGACGGATGACCGTGCCCTCAGCGGCCCCACAACCAGGCGTCCGCGCCCCGCACGCGTGGCAGCAGAACGCCTGGATGTGGGACCTTCACTTCGGGGTGGCACTGCTGGCGGCGGAACTCTTCGTCGTCTTCTCGCACGGACCGCAGCCGTGGGTCTCGCTGCTGGACGGCTGGCTGCTGCTGTCCGTCCCGCTGTACGTGGCCGTCGGGCGGCGCGCCCTCCTCCACGACCCGGAGAACTCCCCGCGCGCCCTCGCCTTCGGCACCGGGATGGCCGTGCTCTACACGCCCGCGGCGATCGTCGCTCAGGAGGCGTCCGTCGCCATGGTCGCCCTGGCACCGCTGTCTTACCTCCTGCTGTCCCGCTCCCGGGCGATGACTTTCCTACTGGTGTACAACTTCGCCCCAGTCGTCGGCTGGGCGGTCATGTGGTGGGGCGAGCCGGGGCGCTTCCTGCGCGCCCTGCTGATCGCCGCCGCCGTCGCCGGGTCCTCGCTGACCATCGGCGGGTGGGTGGAGAGCATCGCCGCGCAGAGTTCCGAGCGCGCGAACCTGGTCCGCCGGCTCCAGGACAGCCGAGACGAAGTGGCCCGGCTCTCCGTCGCGCACGGCGCCCTGCTGGAGCGTGAGCGGCTCGCCCGTGAGATCCACGACACTCTCGCCCAGGGCTTCACCAGCCTCGTGATGCTCTGCCAGGCGCTGGAGGGCGAGCTGGACCACACCACCGAACGGGCCCGCCGCTATATCGATCTGATGCAACGGACCGCCCGCGAGAACCTCAGCGAGTCCCGCTCCCTGGTCGCCTCCCTCACCCCGGCTCAGCTGGACAACAGCTCCCTGGACGAGGCCGTGAGCCGCCTCGGCGAGCGACTGGCCGAGGAACTGGGTATCACCGTGGACATCCGGGTCACCGGTACTCCGCGTACCCTGCCGCCCGCCGTCGAAGTGGTGGCCCTGCGCGCCGCCCAGGAGGCCCTGTCCAACGTCCGCAAGCACGCCGACGCCTCACACGTCGAGCTTGCCCTGGCCTACACCCCCACCAGCCTGGAGCTCACCGTGCGGGACAACGGGCGCGGCTTCTCACCCACCGCATCGGCCCAGGGCTACGGCCTGCCCGGCATGCGCGCCCGGGTCCTGGAGATCGGCGGTACGACACAGCTGACCAGCGCTCCAGGCGAGGGAACCCGGCTCACCGTACGGCTGACCGTGTCGCCCTGTCCCGACAACACCGACGGCTGTCCCGAACCGTTCCAGGAGACCAACCGATGATCCGCATCCTGCTCGTTGACGACCATCCTGTGGTGCGGGAGGGCCTGCGCGGCATGCTCGACGTCCAGCCCGACCTGGAGGTGGTCGGCAGCGCGTCGTCGGGTCCCGAGGGCGTCGCACTGTGCGCGCGCCTGAAGCCCGACCTGGTGCTGATGGACCTGAGGATGCCTGGCGGCGACGGCGTGGAGGCCACCCGCCAGGTCCTCGCCGAGCACTCCGGCACCCGCGTCGTGGTGCTCACCACGTACGAGACGGACCGCGACATCCTGCGCGCCGTCGAAGCAGGAGCCGCCGGTTACCTTCTCAAGGACGCCTCCAGCCGCGACCTCGCCGACTCCGTCCGAGCCGCTGTACGGGGCGAGACCGTGCTCGCCCCCACAGTGGCGGCGGCGCTCGTTTCCAGGCTGCGCGGTGGCGGTCCGGAGCGGCCGCAACTGTCACAGCGGGAGCTGGAGGTCCTGCGGCTGGTGTCCGAGGGATGCACCAACTCCGAGGTCGGCCGCCGCCTGTTCATCGGTGAGAGCACCGTCAAGACCCATCTGATGAGAAGCTTCGGCAAACTCGGAGTCTCCGACCGTACCGCCGCGGTCGCCCGTGCGATGCAGCTCCGGCTGTTGCCGACGGAGTGACCGGGCGCGGGCGCTCACGCCCCCGCGCCCCTGCGCTCGGCGTCGATGAGTGCCTCGGTGCGATGCGAACGGGCAACGGTTGGAGGCCGGAACAACCGAGCGGACCTCGCCCCATGACGTTCCGGCCGCTGACCGCTCGCCTCGGCCCCGCCAGTCCCCGGGCTTCACCTTCAGGCCCGGGTCTCGCCGAGGGCGCCCGTTCTTGCCGATCGCTGCACCCGCGGGTCTGCCCCAGTCGGTCTGCCCCAGTCGGCCGAACAGGGAAAGCGCTGGCCAGCCTCAGCCGGGTCTGCCTGGATGAACCTGGTGCGTCGGGTCCGCTGCGAGTCGAACTTCCCGCGGTACCGCGCTGGCGTGAGGCACAAGCTCCGACCTGCGCTTTCTCGCGTGCGGGAGTACGTTGGCGGTAGGCCGGGCCGTATCCGGGTGGTGTCCCACCCAGTCCCCGTAGCGTGCTTCCGGCTCCGCCCCGGCAACCTGCTCCGCGACCGGAGGCTGTCACGCCCGCACCAACCTTGACTTCCCCGGCCGTGACGGCACGAACGGCCCGTCACGAGAAGTACGGGCCCCCGCCACGCTGATAGAACTCGCCGACATCTTCGTCGCCGACTTCGATGCGGCCGACTTCCTCTACCGCGTCACCGAACACTGCACCGACCTCCTCGACATCGACGACGCCATCCTGATGCTCGCCGTCGAACCCGGGGCCCTGCGCCTGGTCGCCGCCGCCTCCGAAGCCGCCCGCGACATCGTTGACGGCACTGCCGTCCCCTCACCCGCGCACACCACAACAGCGTGAAGGCGTACCCGCCGCGACTGCGACGCCAGCCCATCAGCAGGCCGCCAGCCGACGGGGCCCCGCGGCGAAGAGCCGACACGGAGGCAACCCCGGCACACGGTGGGCGGGCCCGAAGCCGCGTAGCGTCGATGGGAGCCGGGCGCCGCCGCCCCGCAGCCAGTCAGACTGCCGCAGCGGCGTTCGTGGGAGCCCGGACGCAGGCTTCCCGGTGGTCCGGAACGTCTGCTCGGCCCTGTGCCGCATGAGAGCCTGCCTGACCAGCTTCGTACAGACAAGCGCCGCTGCCCCTGATCTCTCCAGTGCGACCTGCGGCGAGAATCTACGGGGCCGGCCGTGTCCGGCAGGCTTTTGGGCCTGCGCTCGGGTGCTGGCGAGGCGGTAGGAGCCGGTGCCGGCTTCGATGATGTCGCCGCCGAAGCTGAGGCGGCCGGCGATGGCAGCGCACAGCTGCGGACCGGTGAAGGTCTTGGCCGGTGGCACCGCCGTTCGCCACCAGGAAGGTGGGGGAATAGGAGCACTCGTCGGTGGGTTGCTGGACGTTGATCACGTATATGCGCTGCACGGATAAGGAACCGCCATGAGCCAGCTGCCCCTTGACATTGAAGCCCGCCACGACGGGCGCCTCGAAGGGCGCACGGTCGTCCTGATCGGCGGCGGTTCGGGTATCGGGTTGCGGGTCGCGCATCGTGCGGCCGCAGCCGGCGCTCGCGTCGTCCTGGGAGGCCGCACACCCGCGCGCCTGGCCGCCGCGGCGGAGCGGGTGGGTGACTCGGCGACCTGGCGGACCGTGGACGTCACGGACGGCGCCTCGCTCGCGGCGTTCTTCGCGGAACTCGACCACGTGGACCACCTGTTCACCTCCGCCGCCTCCTACCAGGTGGGCCCGATGCTGGAGCTGAGCGACGATGCGGCGGCGAGCCCGTTCGCCTCCAAGTTCTGGGGCCAGTACCACGCCGTGCGATGTGCCGCACCCAAGCTGACGGCGGATGCATCCGTGGTACTGATGTCCGGTGCCGCGGGCGCCCGGCCCCCGGCGCCCGCACCCGCCTATGCCGCGTGCAACGCGGCGATCGAAGGACTCGGGCGAGGGCTGGCCCTCGAACTCGCCCCGGTCCGCGTCAACGTCGTCTCGCCCGGCACCATCGACGGCAACCTCTGGGCGCAGCGTCCGGCCGCAGACCGTGAAGGCGCTTTCGCGCAGTACCGCAGGGACACGGTCCTGCACCGGCTGGGCACCGAGGACGACATCGCCCACGCTGTGATGTTCCTCTTCACCAACGGTTTCACGACCGGTTCCACCCTTTATCCCGACGGCGGCTACACCCTGCGGTGACTCCGTCCGCGGTTGGCGGATCGTGCCCCGGGCGTTTCGGCTTTGCGTTCCTCCGGCTTGGCCGCCACGATCTCTTCTCCGGACTGAGAGGCCATTTCACCTGAGGATGGAACGGACGGAGGATTCGTCCTTCGCCGTCATGATCCCCCGGCGTTCCGGAGCAGCTCCGGAGCCACCCGGTGAACGCCCCGGGCAGTCGCTCCAACTGCCCGGGGCCGGCGACGGCCCGGTCGTGCGGAGGCTCCCCGAGCCAGGTGACGAGAGCGCAATCGTCGAGGGCGTCACAGATGACCCCGGCGAAGTCGAGCGCCAGCATTCCCTTGTGGGCGCTGATCCGGCTGGGGAACCGGGTTTACTGCATGTCGGTGTGCGGCCGTCGGCCGTCTTCCCGGTGGGCGGTCAGAATCTTCAGGTCCGAGGAGACGGCACCGGATACGCAGAGCGGGGCATGGAACAGATCCTGCGTCCGTCGCCGGTGGAACACGTCCATTCGGGTACGCAGTTCGAACCGGAACCGCCCGTCCGGGGTCCGTGCCCGTACCCGTGTGTGAGGAAACGCCGGCACCTTCCGCATCGGGTGCTGCGGGGCATCGAGAGAGTCCGACTCGTACGCTGCCCCTGCCCGGTTGCGGTCATCCTTCAGCCGCATCAGGACGACGTTCCGTGGCGACTCGACCTCGATCAGTTCCAGCGGTTCGTCTCAGAATACCCGGACCGGTGACGCCAGAACGCGCGGACCGGCCGGCCGCGGCACGTGAGGCCGTGCTGTAGGGGGCATCAGCCTCAACTGCCCCCACTCGAAAGCATCGGTGAGTTCCAGCGAGCGCAGGCTGTGCGGCATCGTGCGGGCCGCGTCGACGATGACCGCGGGCTGAACACCGGCCAGCTGGTCGAAGCGCTTGCTGCGGAGCAGTCGACGGCGGCGCAGCGGACCAAGCGGCTGGCCGCCGACCGGGACGCCGTGCGCCGCATGCTGGGCGTGGACATCCGCGACGAGGAGTTTGAGCGAGCTCCGACGTGCTCGGCAACGGCAACATCTACAAGGTCGCTGCCGAGAAGGCCCGGTCCGCCAAGACACCGCAGCGTGATCAGCCTGGACACCAGCGCCGTCACGGCGCTCGCCGGCGGCCACACAACGCTGCACATCCTGGTCGACAGCATGGCCAAGGCACCCGGCGAACGCCTCGGCATCCGCGCCTTGCGCCTGGCCCAGGCCGAGGCCGGTGCAGAGAACTTCTCGCTGCGTGTCCTCGCCTTCTCCTCCGTGGTCGTCGACGGCTTCGACACGGTGGCCGCCGTCGCAGGGAGGCCCCGGCGCGTCGTCGTGGTGTGCCGGGGCGGTTGGGCGTCGGTCTGCTGCAAGGCGCGTCGGTCCATCGGTTCCCCGAAGGGGGACATGCGGGCCCCGCCTTCGCTTTGGCCGGGGCCGCGACCGGGTACGCTGGTGATATCGAGAGCGTTTCCTGACCGGCTTCCGTGCCGGTATCTTTCTCGATTCGACGACGCCGGACCGGCCATGCCAGGTCCGGGGACGGGTCGACACCATGACGGTGATCACCGAACGCCCCCCGATGACCACACCGATCGCCGCCCCCGACGGCTACCCGCCGGTCCGGCTCTCCCTCACACCTCCAGGCCCGCCCGGCGGGCAGCTCGATGGCGCCTGGTGGCCGCACTCTCGGGACCTCACACGCGAACTCACGGCCCTGACCGGCCTGTTGGACCCGCTCTGGGGCCGCGTCACACGCGTCACCGCCAACCCGACGCACTGGCCCGTCGCGCCACGCAAGGTGCCCGCCAACGGCCGCGTGATCAAAGTGGGCTGGTCCCGCCACGAGCAGGACCCGCACCAACTCACGCTGCGCTCCTGTCGCGTCGGACACCGGGACCTGCTGATCGTCCCGCCGGGGGCCACCGCGGCAGCCGCCAAACGGCTCATGGCCGCCGCCTGCGATCCGCTGACCGCCCGTACAGGCAGCGCTTTGCTGGCTGCCGAGTCGGACGGCCGCCTCGCCGCCCCGGCCGATGCGGAACCTTCGACGGCACGGGTGGCCGAGGTCGCGGGATCTTGAGACCGAGCTGCCCGGCTTGCTGCGCGTACTGACCGAGCGGCTGGGCTCCCTCGCGCGCCTCGGATTGGATGCCGGCGCCTGGGACGCGCACCCTCATCACTTGGTCGTCGACGGTCATCTGATCCGTATCGACTGGTCCGAGGCCGGTGACGGCACGATCCCTCGGTGTTGCCTGCTGCCCTGTCTCGCACTACTCCTGGCGTCGTGGAGTGTCTCCTGTCCTGCCCGTCAGGCCCGGAGCGTGCCCAAAGTGACGCTTTTACCTTTGGTTATGAGCCAGGCCATCAGGAGGAACTCACCGACAAAGGCGAACATCGCGACCTCGGCCGAATAGTTGGCAGACAACAGAATGCCGAAGCTGTCCACCAGGTAGCCGAGCCCAGCGATCACGAGCAACACTCCCAGGATCTTGGGCACATACTCTGATCTGTATGCAAGGCACCCGAGCGTCAGCAGGTGGATGGCGAACAGAATGAGCCCGGCATCCCAGATGTCGTGAAAAGCGTCGATCTTCATCAGGGCTTCCGTATGCAACTGACTCGCGCCGTGCATGCCTCTGCCCACGTCGTCGCCGACGAGCGAAGGCACTCCGGCCAGTTGGCCTACAGCAACCATGAGTACCGCTGCGTACGCGAGCCTGAACCACGCGGCAAGCGCGGACAGACCCTTGTGGGCCGGTGTGAAAAAGGTCAGTAGCGCCCAGGCCACCAGGACATCGAGAACGGCCACCAATGCCAGAGCCGCAACACCGTAACGGAACATCACCACAGCATCACCTATGTCGTGTGCCGTCTTCTCGGCATCACCTTCAGTGACGAGTCCTTCCACTACGGCGAAATTGGCGAAGACGGCGAGCGCCGACATCGTCAAAATCCCGACCCCCGCGGCCAGGGCTGCCTGGCGCATCTCTGTGTTCGCCGGCGTCGCGGTCGCCATGGTTCCCTCCCCTACGGATGCCTCGACTGGGCGATCTCTGGCTGCTTTTCGGCAGGGGGCGTCACCCGCCAGGGCTGTCAGACGCCACACCCGAACGATTTCCCTGCGGACGGGCGCGCTGTTCGACGGGACGGAAACCCCTGAAGATCAGCAACAACGGGAACAGTAATTCGAACAGGCCGCCAGGTACGAGGAACACGGCACCAGCACCGGAATCTAGATCGATCGCTCCTAGCGCCTCTGCCACTACCCCTGCCAGCAGAGCGGCGTAGCCCGCAACTCCCAGCAGCGACAGCCACTTGGCAACCAGCCCGGAGCGCAGCAGAAGGTAGGACAGGACGAGCCCGCCTGCGCCGGACAAGATGTACACAAGGAGGTCGTAATTCTCGAACTGGCTGCGGCTGGTCAGGATGTAGGTTCCGAGGGCGATGATCGCCATGCCCTCCATTGCCTTGAGGATGAGATAGCCCGCGGAGAGGTACTTCCCGTGTGGCTCAAGGACGGGGAACAGTGCCACGCCGATCGCGGCGACCGCTAAAGCCGTGTACCACTCCAATAACACCCCGACAAACAGCGTCCCGCTGCTTGGCCCCCTTCGGAGAAGTAGGCTTGCACGAGGGAGCTGCCGACGGCAAAGGTGACCGTCGACGAGATGAAGAGCAGCCCCACCAGGACGGCAGTCTTCCTCTGCGGCATACCTGTTTCTCCTCTGCGCTGCGCACACGGGAGCTGGGTCGGCGGGAGCCGGCAACCAGTGCCGGGCGTGCCGGGCTGCTGCGGATTCCGGCACCTGCCCCCCGTCGACCACGGTAGCGCCGTCCGACACGGTAGGCGCCCCTCCGTCGTGGACGCCTTGCGAAGCGTTTCCGGTGATCTCGACAGCGGTGATGCGCTGGGCATCCGCCGCACCGCGAAGGCCGCGGTCTCCGCTGCCGTAGCGCGAGCGGAACCCATCCACCTGAGCACTGGCTGCCCTCGAACCCGGCTCCGCCTTGGCCGTGCGCCCCGGTACGCCGTCAACGTCACTGTTGGTGGCGGCTCCTGCGGCTGCCTTTTTGCGCCTCGGTCTGCGGTCCTCAACCCGGCAGTGACAGCCCTTGCGTCCGCCCCGCCGCCCCCCCGGGGGTGATTACCTCAGTGCCAGGCGCACGGAAATCTGTGACGGCCAGGGTAGACATTGGGCTGTGGTGTGGTTATGGTTTCTCTCGTAGCCAAGAGGGACAGCAGGGCCCGGCAGAGACGAACTGCCGGGCAGTAGTACACGCAGTGCGCAGTACCCCGTTGAGTAAGAGATCACTGAGGGAAGAACGGAGGAATGCGTGCCATCGGGATCGCCCGGGCCGAAGGTCTGAGCCCGGGTACCGCAGGACATCGTCAGTGAGGTGGTCTGAGGTCAAGCAACCGCGATCCCCGCACCCCCGGCAGCAGGCAGGCCGGGTCCGCGGAACATAGGAAGTCGGCTCAGTTCCCAGGCCGGCAGATGGTCTAGCAGTTCCTTCGGGGCCCTGGTGCCGTACGGCACCAGGGCCCCTCCACGCGTTCCGCGAAGCCGTCGGCGCTGCAAGGGCGTGAAGCTCAGGCGGTGCCGTTGCCGGGGTGAATGGTGAAGATCTGTTCCAGGCCGACGATGTGCAGGATGTGCATGGTGTTGGCGGGTACGGCGGCCAGCATCATCTCGGCGTCGGCGGTGTGGGCGCGCCGGCGGGCTGCCAGGAGGGCGCTGATGCCTGTGGAGTCACAGAACGTGAGGCGGGACAGGTCGATGAGCAGGTTCTGACTCGGGCTCAGGGCGAGGTGTTCAACCTGCTGGCGCAGGGTGCCGGCCTGCTCGTAGAGCAGACCATCTGCGGGCGGGGTCCATGCCCAGGCAGAGAGCCTGGCCCGGGATGCGACCCGAGGCCCTGAACCTGTGCCTGCCGGGCTGGACGTTGCCCGGGTGTCGTCCAGCGGGCCACATCAAGGTGCGGGCCGTTGCAGGGCAGAGGCCAGTCTGCACGCCGTGCACGTGGTTTTGCCAGGCAACAGCCTCGGCAGGGGGCTGAGGGGCAGGGCTGATGGCGTAGGGTGGGGTGTACCGACGCGGGGTGGAGCAGCTCGGTAGCTCGCTGGGCTCATAACCCAGAGGTCGCAGGTTCAAATCCTGTCCCCGCTACTGTTGGAGTGGGCCCGGATCCAGTGGATCCGGGCCCGCCGCATTCAGGGGCGTCGCACCGATTTGCCGGCAGTGGTGTGCATGCGCCGGGCAGCCGTAGGCTGCGAGGACAGCTAAGACGACGTCGGAGAGCGGCCGTGCGTGCGGGGAAGCCGTCGGCCTGGTCTCGTGCGGTGTCTCGCGGTCATTCTCTGGTCGAATCCCTGGTGCGGTCGTCGCTGCCCGACGCGAACTCACGGGGATATCGCGCAGTAGGAACTCGACGGGATGACCCGCCGGGGGAGCAGCGCTGCCCGCTGGGGAGCACCTGCTGGTCGCGGAGCGTGCCCTGCGCGGAGGGCACGATCCGGTGTCGGGCACGGCCCCGGCGGCAGCGCGTTCGGCGGCGATGCGGGCTTCGACTTCGGCGGGGCCGGTGCCTGGGGCCCGGCCGTGGCCCAGCAGCGGTGGACGACCGGCAACTGGTCCTTGGTGCCGATCTGGTCCCGGTGGTCAACGGCGGCCGGTCCGGCGCCGCTGAGGTGGTTGGGGAATCGCGTGCCCGCGCTCCACGTACCTCCGACGCGGCACTTCGTCCAGTAGAGGTTCTGGTCGCCGGAGCCGTGTCTCCGGTGGATGCAGTACAGATCTTCGCCGGCCTCGGTCGGCGAGGGGCCTTCCAGGTTCCAGCGGCTGCCGAACCTGTTGTCTCCGCCCCACCTAGATCCGTCATAGGTGAAGTGCTCCATCGCCTCGGCGCTGTGGGAGAGATGGACGCAGCGGAGTTTCCCCTGTATACCGCGAGCGCGGGGCCGTTGCTGCTGCTCGGTCTCCCGGTCCTTTTGTCCTCGGGCCAGCCCGTGATGGGGAAACTGGCCGCCAGTGATCACTCAGCGTTGTGGCTGTCGGTGGTGGGATGCCTGCTGTCGTGCGCAGGAGGTGCCGAAGTTGGTATGCGGGCCGGGTCGGGGACAACTACCGTGGACCCGCCGAAGACCATGCGGAGACCGCGGGCTGTGTCACGTATTCGCGGACCCGGCGGATCAGTCCGTCCTGGAGTTCGATGACGAAGCAGCAGTCGTTGCTGGTACAGCGGGTTGTTCCAAGGCGGGGAATGCGCCAGGAGTACGGTCTGGAGCCGGTGCCCAGGCGCAGCCGCAGGGTGTCGTCGTCGAGGGCGTCGTCGTGGCTGAGCGCACAGATCCGGGACGGTGGCTGGGCGAAGAACAGCAGGAGCAGTCCGGCGACGCGGTTGGGGATCGCGATGCCGGAGTCCGAATGAGTCGGCGTACGAGCCGCCAGCGGGTGTCGGCGGCTACGACGTCGTTGGCGAGGGAGCTTGGGTAGAAGGGGGCGCTGAGGGTTCGGGTGCGCTGGTGGCGACTGGTCCAGTGCAGGAAGGGCCGGATGTGAAGGCGCTCGGGGGTGCCGGTGGCGGTGTAGGCGTCGATGTGGTCCTGGTGCAGGAGACGAGACCGCTGCCCTGGCCGGGCAGCCACTCCAGCAGGCGGACCACGGCACGGATCTCCTGGCGGACTCCGCAGGCTTGTCCGTGGCTGGTCGGCCGGTGGGCAGGTTGCCGGTGTAGGCGGCGCAGGGGCTGCCAGCGTGCCCAGCGCTCGACGATGCGGTGCTCCCCCGGGTCGGAGATCCTGACCAGTACCTTCGGCAGCCATCGCTCGTCCGTGCGAGGTGTTCGTCGCGAGCGGGGACTGCGTGGGCGACGAGGAGCGCGCGCAAGCGGTCGGCCTCGTGCCCCTCGGCTGTTGCGTCGAGGCTCTGGTGGGTGACGGACCCCGTTGCGGTGGCGCCAGGGCCGTGTCCAGCGCGGCTGGACGCCCAGGTGGCGGCAGATGCGGCGCCAGGCGTACTTGGAAGAGGCCCAGGCGTTGTCGGTCAGGACGCGTTCGATGGTGATGCCTCGGGCGGCGAACCAGGCCGTGGCCCGGGTGAGGAAGCCCGCACAGGTATGCAGTTCGCCGGGCCGGTCTCGTTCGTAGCGGCGGACCGGCTCGCCGGTGGCCCGGTCGGTGGCGGCCAGCGGCGGCAGGCCGTGGCGCCTGAGATTGCGATGGGGCGACCGACGGCGGCGCGCGGACCGTCCTCGACCTGACCAGCGCCGTACGCCGCCCCTCCCCGAGAGCCCGTAGACCCGCACACCCAAGTATCACGGAAGGACTACCTCCACGCATCTGATCTGGACGGCTGGCCGGGGCCACCGGCGATCGACTGGCGGCCGGGGAGCGGTGCCTGCTGGACGAGCCAGTGCTGTGACCGCGTAGGTTCGCCAGGTCGTTCAGGCTTCGGCAGAGAGGGGAGTCCACCCCAGCGGATGCCTTTCACACTGCGTATGCGGGCGCGTTCCGTGTGTTCGGCGGCCAGAATGTCGTGATGGCGGGTGTTGGCGTTGCGCCAGCGCGGACAGGCGGGCCCGCGATGAGTTCGCGGCTCTCCACAGTCGCCCCTGAATGACGTGGTCATGCCAGGCATTCAGGGTATGGCTGGTCGCATTCCCTCCAGGCACAGAACTCCAGCTATCTCCCGACGAGCGTCAGCGGAGGGGCAGGAGACCGTCTGCACGAGGTGGTCCGGGCCGAGCTGGACGGGGCTTCACGTCTCGACCGGTCCCGTGTGGTGGTCGACGCCGGTGTCGCGGGTTTCAGCGTGTCCAGGTCCATTCCTCGACTTCGGGCAGGTCGGTGCCGTGTTCCCGGATCCAGGTGTAGTGGCGCAGGCGGGTGTCCTCCATGGTCTGTCGGACGCTGGCCGCGCGTACGGCCAGGCCGGGAACGCGGTCGATGATGTCCATGACGAGGCGGTAGCGGTCGAGGTCGTTGCGTACGACCATGTCGAAGGGGTGGTGGTCGTGCCTTCCTCCTTGTAGCCGCGTACGTGAAGGTGGGCATGGCCGGTGCGACGGTAGGCGAGGCGGTGGATCAGCCACGGGTAACCGTGGTAGGCGAAGACGACCGGCCTGTCGGGGGTGAACAGGGCGTCGTACTCCGCGTCGGTCATACCGTGCGGGTGCTCCTCCTTGGGAAGCAGGCGGGCCAGGTCCACTACGTTGACGACCCGCACCGCGAGGTCGGGCAGATGGTGGCGCAGCAACTGGGCGGCGGCGAGGACCTCCTGGGTGGGCACGTCGCCCGCGCAGGCCAGGACCGCGTCGGGTTCGCCGGTTGCGGTCTCGCTACCGGCCCAGTCCCAGACGCCGGCGCCGCGTGCGCAGTGCGCACGGGCTTCGCCCAGGGGCAGCCAGTCGAAGCAGGGCTGCTTGCCCGCGACGACGACGTTGACGTAGTCACGGCTGCGCAGTACGTGGTCGGCGACGGCCAGCAGCGTGTTGGCGTCCGGGGGCAGGTAGACCCGTACGACTTCGGGGGATTTGTTGAGGACATGGTCGATGAAGCCGGGGTCCTGGTGGGAGAAGCCGTTGCTGTCCTGTCGCCAGACGTGCGAGGTGAGCAGGTAGTTCAGGGAGGCGATGGGGCGGCGCCAGGGCAGGCGGCGAGAGGTGCGCAGCCATTTGATGTGCTGGTTGACCATGGAGTCGACGATGTGGACGAATGCCTCGTAGCAGGAGAACAGGCCGTGCCGGCCGGTGAGGAGGTAGCCCTCCAGCCAGCCCTGGCAGGTGTGTTCGGAGAGGATCTCCATCACCCGGCCGTGGGGGTCCAGGTACTCGTCGGTGTCCAGGGTGCCGGCCTGCCAGGCTTTTCCGGTGGCCCGGTAGACGTCCTGGAGGCGGTTGGAGGCGGTCTCGTCCGGGCCGACCAGGCGGAAGTCGCGGCGCTGTGAGGTGTTCTCCATGAGGGTTTCCAGCAGGGCGCCCAGGACGCGGGTGGGCTCGTGCAGTGTCGCTCCGGGTTCGTCGACCGCGACCGCGTACGGCTCCAGCGGCGGGATCGGCAGGTCGCGCAGCAACAGGCCGCCGTTGGCGTGCGGACCGGCCCCGAGCCTTCGCTCTCCCTCGGGCACGCATGCCAGCACGTGCTCTTGCGGGCGGCCCTGGCCGTCGAAGAGTTCGTCCGGCCGGTAGGAGCGCAGCCATGCCTCCAACTGCCGCAGGTGAGACGGGTTTTCCCGTACGGTGGCGAGCGGGACCTGGTGGGCGCGCCAGGTGCCTTCCACGGGCAGCCCGTCGACGTCGGCGGGTCCGGTCCAGCCCTTGGGGGTGCGCAGTACGATCACCGGCCACCGGTGGCGTTCGGTGACGCCCTGTTCGCGGGCGCCGCGCTGGATGTCGGCGATGCCCGCCAGCGCGGTGTCCATCGCGCGTGCCATGTCGCGGTGTACCTGGAGCGGGTCGTCGCCGTGGACGTGTATCGGGTCGTGGCCCAGGCCGCGCAGGAGGTCGTCGAGTTCGTCCTCGGGCAGCCGGGCGAGCACCGCCGGGTTGGCGATCTTGTAGCCGTTCAGGTGCAGGATCGGCAGGACCGCGCCGTCGTGGACCGGGTCGAGGAATTTGTTGGAGTGCCAGGAGGCGGCGAGCGGCCCGGTTTCGGCCTCGCCGTCGCCGATCACGCAGGCGACCAGCAGGCCGGGGTTGTCGAGGGCGGCGCCGTAGGCATGGGCCAGGGAGTAGCCGAGTTCGCCGCCTTCGTGGATCGAGCCCGGTGTCTGGGGAGCGACGTGGCTGGGTACGCCGCCGGGGAAGGAGAACTGGCGGAACAGTCGTGCCATGCCGTCCGCGTCCCGGCTGACGTCGGTGTAGGTGTCGGTGTAGGTGCCCTCCAGCCAGGAGTTGGCGAGCACCGCCGGGCCGCCGTGACCGGGCCCCCAGATGCACAGGGTGTCCTGTTCGCGGGCTTTGATGATCCGGTTGAGGTGGGTGTGGACGAGGTTCAGCCCGGGTGAGGTGCCCCAGTGGCCGAGGAGACGGGGTTTGATGTGTTCGGGGGTCAGCGGCTCGGCCAGCAGCGGGTTGGCCATGAGGTAGATCTGGCCCACGGCCAGGTAGTTCGCGGCACGCCAGTGGGCGTCGAGTGCCGCCAGCTCTGCGTCGTCGAGGTGGCTGTCCGGTTGCGGAGGGGCGTCGGCCATGTCCTGCTTCTCCAAGGCGTCAAGAGCGCGAGGGGTTGGACCGGGCGGTAGGGCGGGGAGCTGCGGGGCTCGCGGCAGACGGGGTGACGAACGGCGCCTGCGTGCAACACGCACCTCCCCGGCTCGCCTTCACCCTGCCGGGGGCCGGGGCAGACCAAGAGCCTAGCCGCGCGGCCCCGCGGCAGCCAGCGTCTGCGTCGTGCCGACCGGATCGCGCGCGTCGATCCCGGCCCTGTCGGGTGCGAGCGGCCCTGTCACGCTCCGGGGAGCCCGGTGGGCCGCTCCCCGGCAGGGAGCGGGCCCAGGTCGGTCCAGATGCGGGGCGGCGGTCAGCCGATGCATCCGGGGACGGGGGAGGGGCTGGCGGTGCAGTTGGTCGGGGTGTTGGCGGTCACGGTGGACGTGTTCAGGGTGGCCGACCCGGCGGCGTAGTAGATCCCGCCCGGGTTGACGGTGGCGGCGTTGGCGTTGACCACGCTGCTGGTCAGGGTGAGTGTCCCGTTGACGCTGGCGATGCCGGCGCCCTGCTGAGCGGTGTTGTTCTTGACGGTGCTGCTGGTCAGGGTGGCGGCGGACGCGGTGCCGGTGCTGGAGAGCGCGCCGCCCAGGCCGTCGGCGGTGTTGCCGGACAGGTGGCTGCCGGTGAGGGTGACCGCGCCGAAGTTGAGGATGCCGCCACCGTTGTTGTGCCCGGACGCGGCCGCGTGGCCGCCGCTGAGGGTGACTGCCTTCAGCGTGAGCCCGCCGGTGGTTCCGACCTGGGCGATGCGGAATGCGGACGCGGTCCCGGCGCGGGTGATGGTGTTGGCGTTGCCTTCAAGGGTGATGGGGGCGGTGATGACCGGCAGGCCGGCGGGCCCGTTCACGCCGTCGTTGCCGTGGCTGGCGGTGAGGGTGTACGTGCACCCGGGCGTCAGGGTGACGGTCCCGCCGCCGGCGGCGTTCGCCGCTGTCACGGCGACGACCAGGGCGGTCTCGTTGCACGCGACAGCCGAAGGCCGGGCCTGCGCGACGCCAGGCATGAGTACGGCGGTGCCGGCGGCCAGAACGGTGGCTGCGGAAAGGGTAATGGTGGTACGGGTGTTTCGCATGGGGACTTTCATGGCGCTGAGGCCGGTGGTGGGTGAGCAAGAAGCTCAAACGTCCCGCAGGAGCGGTCACCGGCGGCCAATGAACAACCGATACACACGGTAGCGCAGACCCACACAGGTGGACAGCCCACAGTGATTTACGCTCCCGGTGTCAGGGCGATATCACCCCTGAAGAGCCGAAAACATGAACCGCGTATACGGAGTTGCAGAACTGCACTGCACGGAGTTCCCCGCGAGGCTTCGGCATCCGTCTCCTCCTCGATCCCGGATGCCGTTGCGAAGCAGGCGGCGAAGAACTCGTCCGTCCAAGCCACCCGCCCAGGGGCTCCGCCGGAGTAAGCTGTAGCTGCTGGGAACACTCCGCGCGCCGGCTTCCATGTCGGCGCCGTTTCCGGCGAGAGGCTATGCCGGGTGGACGAAGACGCGCCCGGGGGCAGGTCCGTGTCATGACGACGACCACCAATCTCTTGCCGACTGCCGAAACGGACGCTGCTCCGCCGGTGCGTGTATCGCTGAAACCGGCGGGCGCGGACCGGGGTTTCCTGGACGGCGCCTGGTGGCCACGCTCCAGTGATCTCGCACGCGAGCTTCCCTCCCTCACCGACCTGCTGGATCACTGCTGGGGGCGCATCACCCGGGTCACGGTCAATCCCGCGTACTGGCCGGTGATCCCGCGGAAGGTGCAGGTCACCAGGCATGTGGTGCACGTAGGCTGGTTCAAGGAGGAGCAGGACCCGCACACACTGTCACTGCTCTCCTACACCGTGGGCCGCTGGGACCTTCTGATCATCCCGCCGCAGGCCAGCACATCCGCGGCCGCGCGGCTGATGGCCGCCGCAGCCGACCCGTACGGCCACAACACGGCCGCCGCCCTGATCGCGAACGAGTACCCCTCCGGCGTGGGGGACACCCCTGGCGCAGGGAAGAGTGACGGTGGCGGCACCGCACTCCGCCCGCGTGACGTACTGGCCGCGCCTTTCGGCGTACCGGCCCAAGTGCGGTGACGACGATGACGGTCGTGCTCGCCGTCACCCATATTCTCGCGTTGACCGCCGCAGGTGTCATCCTGTTCCGCGCACTCCACGCCCAGCCCGCCCAATGGCTCGGCACCTTCGATTTCAACAACGAAGTGCCGCCCCGCCGACGTAGTCACAGCCGCAACCACAGCACCGAGCCACCTGGGATTTCCAGCGATGCGCTTGGCCCGGCTGACGGAATGGGGAACCGGGCCCAAGGCGTGAAGTGCCGCCCCCGGCGCAGCTGGCTGCGTGCCCTGCGGCCGTTGCGTTGAGACGCGTCACACGTCGTGGAGGCGATCACGGGTGCCTGATGACGCCCCGCCGTCCTGACACTGCCATGAACCGGGCACGCCCGGGCTGCGCGGAACTGGTGTCCATGCGGTCAGCGGTATGCGCAGGTGAGCGCCCGTGATGAGACAGCACTCACGGCGCCAGCATTGCCGGTCGGGTCCGTCGGCGTTGTCTCCACGTGTTTCCGGTTGCGCATCACGTGGGATGTGTGTGATCCATGAAAAAGCCGGGAAAGGCATCTGACCTGCGGTTTTGCCCGTGCGCATTATGTGCGGTGTGGGCGTTACGGGCGATATCTTGCCGCTGAAATGACGCTTGTGAAGCCCATTTGACGCTCGTTTCGATGGGGTGTCAGGCGCGCTGCCGGGCTGGTCAGGCCACGTGAACAGCGGCGTTGGTTGGCGAGGGGATTTTTTTGAAGTCCTCTTCCGGGCGGTCGTCACCTGGGATTTTGTGTTGTGGTGGCAATCTCCGCGAGCGGGGCCCTCGGGCGCTTGGGCTCGAAAATGTCGCGTGAGGTCATGCCAGCAGACGTAGAAAAGATGTGTCAGGCGATGTGTGTGGCTGGCCTGTCGCGTCGAACGGTATACCAGTCGACTATGGTTCCGTTGCGTTTGCTTTTCAGATCGGCCGTGGCTGAGAAGCGCATCACCGAGTCCTCGGTTGCTCTTGCGTCCCTTCCCCGGGTGGAGGCCAAGCGGGGGTCATGTCCGCACTCATGGAGTAGGCAGGGATGGATATCTGCTGCATGCTCATCATGGTGGGCATGTGCTGGACTCTAATTACCGCATCGAATTCAGACATGCAGTCATTGGCGCAGGCTATGAGGATGAAATTCGGGCGGCTCATACGCTCCGGCACTTTTTCGCAAGCAGCGCTATCGCCGGAGGGCTGTCTCTTCTGAAGGTCTTGTGTTGGCTCGGTCACGCCATGATCCAGATCACGGCTGACATCTACGGGCACCTGACGCCGGACGCCGGGGCAAAGATGAGGTCGGTGATGGATGGGGTGCTGGCAGAGACTAAAGTCGTTCGTGCTGATGCGTAGGGCCGTGCTGACTTGGTGCTGAGTTGGTGCCCGAAGAGAGGGAAGACATGCAGGTCGGAGCGCTGCTGTGAGATTTCTGCACACGTCCGACTGGCACCTCGGCCGCTCGTTCCACCGAGTGAACCTGCTCACCGCGCAGCGCGCCTTCCTCGATCATCTCGTCGAGACGGTCCGTACGCAGCGGGTCGACGCGGTCCTCGTCGCGGGCGATGTCTACGACCGTGCCGTACCGCCGCTGGCCGCCGTGGAACTCTTCGACGACGCCCTGCACCGGCTCGCCGGCCTGGGCGTGCCCACCGTCATGATCTCCGGCAACCACGACTCCGCCCGCCGCCTCGGCGTCGGCTCCGGGCTGATGCGGGAGGCCGGGGTCCACCTGCGGACCGATCCGGCGGCCTGCGCCACCCCGGTCGTGCTGCGCGACGCGTACGGCGAGGTCGCCCTGTACGGGCTCCCGTATCTGGAACCGGCCCTGGTCAAGGACGAGTTCGGCGCCGAACGGGCCGACCACGCGCACGTACTGGGCGCCGCCATGGACCGGGTGCGCGACGACCTGGCGGCCCGGCCCGCGGGCACCCGGTCGGTGGTGCTCGCGCACGCCTTCGTCACCGGTGGCGCGCCCAGTGACAGTGAGCGGGACATCACGGTCGGTGGCGTGGAGTCCGTGCCCGCCGCCGTCTTCGAGGGCGTCGACTACGCGGCCCTCGGGCACCTGCACGGCTGCCAGACGATCACCGACCGGGTCCGCTACTCCGGCTCCCCGCTCGCCTACTCCTTCTCCGAGGAACGGCACCGCAAGTCCATGTGGCTGGTCGACCTGGACGCCGCGGGCACAGTGACCGCCGAGCGCCTGGACTGCCCGGTGCCCCGTCCGCTGGCCCGCCTCCGCGGCAAGCTGGAGGACCTGCTGGCCGACCCGGCGCTGGACGTCCACGAGGACGCGTGGGTGGAGGCGACGCTGACCGACGCCGCCCGCCCGCACGAACCGATGGCCCGGCTCGCCGCCCGCTTCCCGCACATCCTCAGCCTCGCCTTCGAACCGGAGGAGGGAGCCGCCCGCACCCTCGCCTCGTACGCGCAGCGGCTGCGCGGCCGCAGCGACCAGGAGATCGCCGAGGACTTCGTCGCCCACGTACGGCCCGGGCGCGGCGTGGACGACGAGGAGCGGGCCGTGCTGCGCTCCGCTCTCGACGAGGTACGCACCGACGATGCGCTGCGGGAGGTGGCGGGGTGAGGCTGCACCGGCTGTCGGTCACGGCCTTCGGGCCGTTCGGGCGGACCCAGACCATCGACTTCGACCGGCTCGCGCAGGCCGGTCTCTTCCTGCTCCACGGGCCGACCGGCGCGGGCAAGACCTCCATCCTGGACGCCGTCTGCTTCGCCCTGTACGGGACCGTGCCGGGGACGCGGCAGAGCGGCCAGGCGCTGCGCAGCGACCTCGCGGACCCGTCGACACCGACCGAGGTGGTCCTCGAACTGACCGTCGGCGGGCGGCGGTTGGAGATCACCCGGCTGCCGGAGCAGCCCCGCCCGAAGAAGCGCGGGACCGGCACGACCCGCGAGAAGGCACAGAGCCGGCTGCGCGAGTACGTGACCGGCGCCGGCTCCGGAGGGACGGATTCGGGTGCCGGTGGGGCAGACGCAGGCACCAACGGGACAGACACGGGCACCGGCGGGACGGATACCGGCACCAGCGGGCCGGACACGGACCCCGCCCACGGCGGCCGCTGGAAGGCCCTGAGCCGGTCCCACCAGGAGATCGGCGAGGAGATCGGCCAGCTGCTCGGCATGAACAAGGAGCAGTTCTGCCAGGTCGCCCTGCTGCCCCAGGGGGACTTCGCGCGTTTCCTGCGCGCCGACGCCGAGGCCCGTGCCCGGCTGCTGGGACGGCTCTTCGACACCCGGCGGTTCGCCGCCCTCGAAGACCAGCTGGCCACCCGCCGTAAGGCCGCGGCCGACCAGGTGTCCGCCGGGGACGACCGGCTGCTGGCGCTCGTTCACCGGATGGACCAGGCGGCGGGGAGCCGGCCGACCTCGTCGACCCCTCGGTCCCCGCGCCGGGACGCGTACCGGAAGCGGCGGTTCCGGCTCCGGGCCGCCGTGGCGGTACGGGCGCAGGCAGGGGTACGGTTACGGGCAGGGCAGCGCGCGCTGCCGGTACGACCGCGTCTTCCCGGGGTACGGCGACCGCCACCGCGCTCGTACCGGAACAGTACGGGCGCCCGGACTCCGGTACGACCGCCACCGTTCAGGCCGCCCAGACGCCGAGCCCCGGCGAGCCGGGCTTCGCCGAAGCCGTACTGGTAAGGGCGGCCGTCGCACGGGCCAACGCGCGCGAGCGGCACGATATCGCCCGGCTCGCCGTACGCTCCGCCGAGACGGCGGAGGCCGCCGCCCGCGCGCGGGCCGACGAGGAGCGCGAGCGGGACCGCCTCCAGCGCCGGTACGCCGAGGCGCAGCGGCGCGCGGCGGACCTGGCGGCGCGGTCCGGCGAGCGGGACCGGGCCCGGGACCGGCTGGCGCGGGCCCGCGCGGCCTCCGAGGTCGCCCCCGCCCTGGCACTGCGCGACGCGGCCTGGCGCGAGCACGGGACGGCGCAGGCCGAAGAGCGGCGCGGGCGCTCCCAGCTGCCGCCCGACCTGGCCGGCGCGGACGCCGAACGGCTCGCCGCCCTGGAACGCGCACTCCGGCAGGACCTCGGGTCGCTGACGGCGGCCCGCCGGGCCGAGAGCCGCGCCGCCGAGATCGCCGCGGAACGGGCCGGGATCGAGCGGGAGGCACGGGCCGACGAGCAGACGCTGGTGGACGCCGCCGCGTGGCTCGCGAACCGGGAGCCGGCGCACCAGGAGAACCAGCGGCGCATCGAGGCCGCCCAGGAGGCGGTGGCCCGCGCCGAACAACTGCACGCGCAGCTCGACCCGGCCCGGCAGCGGCTGGCGGCTGCGCGCCGACGCGACCACCTCACGGACAGCCTGCGGGCCGCGGACGAGGATGTCCTGCGTGCCAGGGAGCGTGCGGCGGCGGCCCATGAACACTGGCTCGACCTCAAGGACCGCCGTCTGCGCGGCATCGCGGCCGAGCTCGCCGCCGGGCTGGAGGACGGGACCGCCTGCGCCGTGTGCGGCGCCACCGAACACCCCGCCCCGGCCCGTACCGGAGCCGGACACGTGGACCGTACGGCCGAGGAAGCGGCGCTCGGCGCCTACCGGCAGGCCGAGTCCGCGCGCCAGGACGCCGAGCGTGCTCAGCAGTCCCTGAAGGAAGAGCGGGCCGCCGCCTCCGCGACCGCCGGTGACACCCCGGTCGCCGAGCTCGCGCGCGCGGAAGAGGAACTGCGGGAGACGTATGCGCGCGAGCGGGCGGCGGGAGCCGATCTGCATGCCGCCAGGGAAGCGTCCGCCCGCGCCGACCGGGAGTACGAGCGGCGCCGCACCGAGCAGCAGGAGGCCGAGCGCCGCGCTGCCGCGCGCACCTCCCACCGTGAAGCCCTCGACCGTGAACTCGCCTCGCTCGACAGTGTGCTGGAAGAGGCCCGCGGTGGCTTCGCGAGCGTCGCCGAGCGGGCCCGCCGCCTGGAGCGGCAGGTCGCGTTGCTGGCCGAGGCCGCGGCCGCGGCCCGTACGGCCGAGGCGTGCGCCGAGCGCCTCAAGGAGACCGACGCCCAGCTGTCCGACGCCGCCTACCGCGCCGGCTTCGACACCCCGCAGGACGCGTCGGCCGCACTGCTGAGCGACGCGGACTGGAGCGCCCTGCAACAGCGTCTCGATTGCCACCAAACCGAAACAGCCGCCGTGGAAGCCGCGTTGGCCGACCCCGAAGCGGTCGCCGCAGCGGGCCTCCCGCCCGCGGACCCGGACCGGGCGCACGCCGATCTGGAGCATGCGAGCCGCAGACTGCGTACTGCCAGCGCGGCCTGTGCCGCCGCCGAGGAACGCTGTGCCGAACTCGACCGCCTTGGCGCGCGAGCCCAGTCCGACGCACGCCGGCTGGCCCCCTGCGCACCGAGTACGAGCGCATCGCCCGCCTCGCTGCCCTCGCGGCCGGTACGTCGGCGGAGAACGAACGGCGGATGCGCCTGGAGTCCTACGTCCTGGCCGCCCGCCTGGAACAGGTCGCGGCCGCCGCCAGCGCGCGCCTGCACCGCATGTCCTCCGGCCGCTACACACTCGTGCACTCCGACGAACGGGCCGGCGGCGCGCGCCGCTCCGGCCTGGGACTGCACGTCATCGACGCCTGGACCGGCCACGAGCGGGACACCGCCAGCCTCTCCGGCGGCGAGACGTTCTTCGCGTCGCTGGCCCTGGCCCTCGGGCTCGCCGACGTGGTCACCGACGAGGCGGGCGGCACCCGCCTGGACACCCTCTTCATCGACGAGGGGTTCGGCAGCCTGGACGAACAGACCCTGGACGAGGTGCTGGACGTCCTGGACTCGCTGCGCGAACGGGACCGCAGCGTCGGTATCGTCAGCCATGTCGCCGACCTCCGCCAGCGCATCCCGGCCCAGCTGGAGGTCGTCAAGGACCGCGCGGGGTCGTCCATACGCCATCGGGTGCCGGACTGACCGGACGGCCGGACGCGGCGCCGTGCCCCGCGGCGCCCCTCAGAGCCCCGCAGCGCCCCTCAGGCGCTGATCGGACGCCGGGAAAGCGGCGAGGAGTACACGACGCTGGTCGTCACCGCGCCCAGCGCCCCGATCCGGCCCGACACCTCCTCCAGGTGCTTCATCGAGCGGGCGGCGACCTTCAGGACGAAGCAGTCGTCGCCCGTGACGTGGTGCGCCTCCAGGATCTCGGGTGTGCTCTCCAGCAGGTCGTGGAACGCCGCGTCGCTGCCGTTCGGGTAGCGCAGCCGGACGAAGGCCAGCACCGACAGCCCGATGGCCGCGGGCTCGACCACCGCGGCGTACCCGGATATCACTCCGGCCTCCTCCAGTCGCCGTACCCGCTCGGTCACCGCGCTCGCGGACATGTTCACGGCGCGGGCCAGTTCGGCGTAGCCCGCGCGGCCGTTGCGCTGCAGGACGTCGAGGATGCGCCAGTCGGTGGCGTCAGGGGAATAGCCGGTCATGGGAGGTGTCTAGCAGTGAAATCCCCGGCGGATCAAGGCTTTTGCCGGTGATCAACTCCTCCTCCGCTACCCCAGAAGGGGGTTCCGGCACCGAAGCGATGTACCGGACGGAACCGGGCTGGCATGGTGCTGAACGTGAGCAACGTGAGCAACGTACGCGAAGTCATCCGATATTACCGTCAGCCGGGTTCCCGGCTGGGATACCGCCTCTTTCTGAACGGCACCAAGCATTTCGGCTTCTACCGCGAGACGGATTCCCCGTGGGCCTGGTCGAAAGCGCTGCGCCGTATGGAAGACCGCATGGGGGAGACGCTCGCGCAACCGGCGGGCGCGCGCGTTCTCGACGCCGGATGCGGTGTGGGTGACGTGGCCGGCCGGCTGGCCGGCCGATTCGGGCTGCGGATCCACGGCGTGGACCTGCTCGACGCCCATGTCGCCCAGGCCCGGCGCCGGGCCCGCCGCCGCGGCCTGGACCACCTGCTCACCTTCTCGCACAGCGACTACGCGGCCCTGGACTTCCCCGACGAGAGCTTCGACGCCGTCTACACCATGGAGACACTGGTGCACGCGGCGGACGCCGAGGCGGTGCTGGAGCAGTTCCACCGGGTGCTCAAACCCGGCGGCCGGCTCGTCATGTTCGAGTACGCTCGGGAGGCCGCCACCCGGATGCCGGCACCGGCGGCCGAGGTCTTCCGGGAGCTGAACGACTGGGCCGCGATGCCGTCGTTCCAGCGCTTCACCTACGGCACCCTGGAACGCCTGACCGCCGAAGCCGGATTCTCGGTGCGCGGCGTGGAGGACATCTCCCGCAGCATGTGGCCGATGCTCCGGTGCTTCGCCGTGATCGGAGCGCTGCCCGGCGCGGGATTCCAGGCCGCGCGACTGCGCCGGCATTCCGTGAACACCCTGTCGGCGGTGGAATTCTGGCGGCACCGGGATTTCTGGCGGTACGAGATTCACACCGCCGACAAAATCCGTACCGCCGACGAAGGCCATGCCGCCGGCGAATGAGCCGGGCGAGCGGAACGCGGTACGGATGAGCGCGGGGACCGATGAGTGCGGGGGCCGCGGCCCGCTGTCCCGGGCCGGGAAGCTCCGGCACGGAACAGCGGGAAACTCGCGAAGCCGGCCCCTCAGATCCGCGACAGCTCGGCCAGCAGATCGTCCAGACCCAGCGAGCCCTGCGACAACGCCGCCATGTGCCACGCCTTGAGGTCGAAGTCCGCGCCGTGCCGCTGCCGCGCCGCCTCGCGCCCCGCGAGCCACGTACGCTCGCCCAGCTTGTAGCCGATGGCCTGGCCCGGCATGCCCTGGTAGCGGATGATCTCGCTCTCGACGAAGTCCGCGGGACGGCTGCAGTGCAGGGCGAGGAACCGGTGGGCCAGCTCCGGCGTCCAGCGCTCACCCGGGTGGAACGGCGAGTCCGCCGGAATGGCCAGTTCCAGGTGCATACCGATGTCGATGATGACGCGGATCGCCCGCATCATCTGCGCGTCCAGATAGCCGAGCCGGCGCTCGGCGCTGGTCAGGAAGCCCAGTTCGTCCATCAGCCGCTCGGCGTACAGCGCCCAGCCCTCGGCGTTGGCGCTGACCATGCCCACCGTCGTCTGGTAGCGCGAGAGGTCCTCGGCGACGTGCGCCCACTGCGCCAGCTGGAGGTGGTGGCCCGGCACGCCCTCGTGGTACCAGGTCGAGACCAGGTCGTATGCCGGGAAGCGGGTCTGGCCCATCGTCGGCAGCCAGGTGCGGCCGGGGCGGGAGAAGTCCAGTGACGGGCCGGTGTAGTACGGGGCGGCGGCGCTGCCGGGCGGCGCGATCCGCGACTCGACGTGCTTGACCCGCTCCGCCAGGTCGAAGTGGGTGCCGTCCAGCGCCTCGACGGCCTGGTCCATCAGGGCCTGGAGCCACTGGCGGGTCTCCTCGACGCCCACCACGGCCTCACCGTTCTCGTCCAGCCAGGACAGCGCCTCCCACGGGGTCTTCGCACCGGGCAGGACCTTCTCGGCCTCCTTGACCATCTCGGCGTGCAGCCGGTGGAACTCCGACCAGCCGTACGTGTACGCCTCGTCCAGGTCCAGGTCGGCGCCGTTGAAGAAGCGGGCGAGGAGGGCGTAGCGCTCGCGGCCCACCACGTCCGGCGCACCCTCGACCGCCGGCGCGTAACGGTCGCGGAACCAGTCGCGCAGCTCCACCAGCGCTCCGGTGGCCAGCGCCGCCGCCGCGTCCAGCTCGGCGCGCAGCGCCGCGGGGCCCGGTTCGGTCAGGTCGGCGAACCAGCTGCGGTTCGTACCGATCCACGTGTCCAACTGGCCGATGACGGTCTCCACCTGCCGCGGCCCGCCGGGGAGGTTCCGCTGGAGGCCGGCCTCCAGCGAGGCGCGGTAGCCCTCCAGTGCGGCGGGCATCGCCCGCAGCCGCTGGGCGAGCGCCGCCCAGTCGTCGTCCGTCTCGACCGGCGTGATCATCAGGACCTCGCGTGCCGAGTGCAGCGGCGTGTGCAGGTTGCTCACCGTGCGCAGCCCTTCGCCTGACTCGTGCACCGCCAGTTCCGCGGTCAGCCGCTCCCGCAGCAGCCGGGCGCAGCGCCGTTCGATCTCACTGTCCCCGCCCGGCCGCCGCTCGGCCTCGGCGAGCCGGTCCAGCGTCGTACGGGCCAGCTGGGCCACGGCTTCCTGGCCGGTGGGCGAGAAGTCGGGCAGCCGGCTCGAACTCTCCGGGACACCGAGGAAGGTACCGGTGATGGGGTCCAGGTCGACCAGGGCGTCGACGTAGGCGTCGGCGACCTGGCGGGGGAGGGGCGCGGTGTCGGAAGCAGTGGTGACAGGCATGCGCCCCATCCTCGTACGGATGCCCCCGGTCCGTCATCACCAGCGCGCCGTACGTCCCTGTCGGGGAGCCGCGTCCGCGCAGGGCGAACGGGAACGGAGGGCCGCGGCACCGGCCGCCGCGCCTGGTGACGCGGCCGTCATTGGTCCGGACCGGACTCTTGCTCCCGCCCGGAGCGGAGCACCAAGCTCACAGAATGGACCTGGAATTGCGGCATTTAAAGACGATCCGGACTATTGCCGACGCGGGCAGCCTGACCAAGGCCGCCGCCCGGCTCGGCCTCGCCCAGCCCGCCCTGAGCGCTCAGCTCAAACGCATCGAGCGCACCCTGGGCGGCCGGCTCTTCGACCGCGGACGGTTCGGCGTACGGCCCACCGCGCTGGGCGAGTTCGTGCTCGAACGCGCCCGTGTGGTGCTGCCCGCGATCAGCGAGCTCCAGCAGGAGGCCGTACGGTTCACCAGCGCGGGCGGCGCCATGGCCGGCCTCCGGCTCGGCGGCACCCACGGCCCGCTGCTCGGCGGGCTGGTGGACCGGCTCGCGACGGTCCGTCCGGGCGTGCCGGTGACCACCTTCACCACCTGGTCCGAACGCGAGATCGCCGCGTCCGTCGCCGTCGGGAAGCTGGACTTCGCACTGATCGGGGCGTGCGGGGAGAGCCCGGCCCCCGAGTCCGAACGGCTCAGCTGGCGCGAGGTCGCGGTGGACCCGGTCTTCGTCATGCTCGCCGAGCGCCACCCGCTGGCCGGCAAGCGCGAGATCGGCCTGGCGGAACTGGCGGCGGAAGCCTGGGCGGACGTACCGGGCGACGGCTGCTTCGCGGACTGTTTCACCCTCGCCTGTGCCCGCGCCGGCTTCACCCCCACCCGCGTCTACGAGACCGACACCGCGTCCTGCGTCCATCTCGTGCAGGTCGGCCGGGCCGCCGGCCTGTGCCGCGCGACGCTGCCCCCCACGCCCGGCATGGTGACCAGACCACTGGCGGGTACGCCCCTGACCTGGCGCCACCTCGTGGGCTGGCATCCGGGAACCCCCGCGGCGGACTCCGCCACCGAAGTCGTCACCCAGGCACGCGCCGCCCACGCCGACGCCGCCGCGCGCAGCGACAGCTACACGAGGTGGCTCGCCGAGCACGGCGACCCGGCCGACCACCGGGACGCGGCCGACCCCGGGCCACCCGGGGGCGCGGAAGGCCGGGCGGCGGCTCCCGGCCGCTCGTGGCCGCCGAGAGCCACCGACTACCCATGAGCCCCGCCCGCCATCCATAACGCCTGGCAGAAGGACAACTGACATCTTCTCCGGGCCGGCACACGCCACCTACGTTTTCGGCACCTCCACCCCCCGAGACCGAGGAGACCACCCCCATGCGCCACAGACACGCCCGAACCAGCGCGTGTGCCGTCATCGCCGCCGTCGGTGCCCTCGTGCTGACCGCACTGCCCGGCTCGGCGACGGCCCAGACCGTACGGGCGGACTCGACGTCCCCGCAGGCCCCCCACCGCTCGGCCGCCGAGACCCTGTCCGTCAGCGCCACGTCCGACGCCGTGTTCCGGGCGATGAAGCGCGACCTCGGCCTCGACCGGGCCCAGGCCGAACGCCGGCTGGCCAACGAGGCGGAAGCCGGCGCGGTCGCCGGACGCCTGCACCACGCGCTGGGCGCTTCCTTCGCCGGCGCCTGGGTCAGCGGCACCGAGTCCGCCACCCTCACCGTGGCCACCACCGACGCCGCACGCCTGGCAGCCGTACGGGCGGCGGGCGCGCGCGCCGTCCACGTACCGCACACCCTCGCCCAACTCGACGCCGCCAAGGGCAAGCTGGACCGCGCGTCGGCGCGCCGGGCCGCTCCCGAAGCGTCCTCGTGGGCCGTCGACGTGCGGACGAACTCCGTGCGGCTGCGCGCCGCCGACCCGGCCGCGGCCCGGTCGTTCGTCGCGGCCAGCGGCGCCGACCGCGGCCTGGTCAGCGTCGGTGCCACCGCCGAACGCCCGCGTCCGCTCTACGACATCCGCGGCGGCGACGCGTACTACATGGGCGGCGGACGCTGCTCCGTCGGCTTCGCGATCACCCGCGGCACCCAGCAGGGCTTCGCCACCGCCGGGCACTGCGGCCGCGCCGGGACCTCCACCACCGGGTACAACCAGGCCGCCCAGGGCAGCTTCCAGGCGTCCACCTTCCCGGGCCGGGACACCGCCTGGGTCGCCGCCAACAGCAGCTGGACTTCGACGCCGTACGTCAAGGGACAGGGCGGCCAGAACGTACGGGTCGCCGGCTCCACCCAGGCGGCGGTCGGCGCCTCGATATGCCGCTCCGGCTCCACCACCGGCTGGCACTGCGGCACGATCCAGCAGCACAACACCAGCGTCACCTACCCGCAGGGCACCGTCAGCGGCGTGACCAGGACCTCGGTCTGCGCCGAGCCCGGCGACTCCGGCGGCTCCTTCATCTCCGGCAGCCAGGCGCAGGGCGTCACCTCCGGCGGGTCCGGCAACTGCCGCTCCGGCGGCACGACCTTCTACCAGCCCATCAACCCGCTGCTCCAGGGCTACGGCCTCACGCTGAAGACCAGCACCAGCGGCTCCGAGAACCCCGGCCCCGGGCAGCCGGGCGAGACCACCTGGGCCGCCGGCACCGTCTACGAGGCGGGCGCCCAGGTCACGTACGACGGCACCACGTACCGCTGCCTCCAGGGCCACCAGGCGCAGTCCGGCTGGGAGCCCGCGAACACGCCGTCGCTGTGGGAGCAGGTCTGAGCAGCAGCACACCGGGTCTTCGGGGAACCGCTGAGGACCGCGGGACGAGCTGAGCAGTACAGCACCGACATAACGGCCCAGAGCCACTGAGGTACGGCACCGATCCGCACCGGTCTCCGTACCGCCGGGGCCGGCTGGTACGAGCGCTCGCGTACCGGCCGGCCCCTTTTCCTTCGCGCGCCCGGGCGCCTCGCGGCCACGCCGTCAGGTCGCCCGCGGCCCGGCCTCCGGCGCGACGCGGACCGCCGCCTGCGGCCGTACGGACTTCCGTCGGCCCGGCAGCCCCTCCGGGCGGGCGCTGATCACCAGCGTCCCTTCCTCGATCTGGTAGTCCAGCGGCAGCCCCAGGCCCCGCATCGCCGCCACCATGCCGGTGTTCGACGCCTGCGTGATCACGTACACGCTCGCGCAGCCGGCGTCGGCCGCCATGCCGACCAGCCGGCGCAGCAGCTCCGACCCGATGCCGCGCTGCTGCCACGCGTCCTCGACGAGCAGCGCGACCTCCGTCTCCTCGCCGTCCCACAGCAGATGGCCGAGGGCCACCAGCCGCCCGGACGCCGTCTCGACCGCGAGGGTGCGGCCGAAGCGGGGGCTGAGCAGGTGGTCCAGATAGCGCTCGGCGTCGGCGACCGGGCCGTGGTAGCGCATCGCCAGCGTCCGGGCCGAGCAGCGGTCGTGCATCTCACGGGCGGCGGCCAGGTCCGAGGCGTCGGCGCGGCGGACGGTGAGGGCGTTGCCCTCGGGCAGGGTCAGGACGTCGCGGCGCGGCGGCACCCGCCGGCCGAGCCGGGCGTCCAGCTCGACGAGCGCCCGGACCCGGGCGAACTCGGTGGGCGTGAAGGGCAGGTGCGGGCGTTCGATGGTGACGGATCCCCCGGACGGGTCACGGAACGTCATGCGGTGCTCTTCGAGCAGGCCCTCGTCCGGCACCCGTTCGGCGGCCGGGCGCCCGTTCAGGGCTGCCGCGGGCACCGAACGGATGGTGCAGCGGCCCAGCAACTGGCGTAGCGCGAGCGGCAGCTCGGCGGAGTCCAGGGCCGTACGGGTGGCCAGTCCCAGCATCCGGGTGGGGGCGTCCACCAGGTCGTGGGCGTCCGCGCGCTCCAGCCAGGTGCGGGAGCCGCCCGCCGCGGCGACCGTCCGGGTCAGTTCGGCGGCGGGCAGCGGTACGGGCGCGCGCAGCAGGAACTCGTCGACCGTCCCGTCCGACAGCGGGTGCGTCTGGAGGCTGAGGATGTCCACCCGGTGCCCGGCCAGAGCCGTGCAGAGCGCGGCGAGGCTGCCCGGTTCGTCCCGTACGGTGGTGCGCATCCGCCACAGCGCCGTCTCCTGCCGCTCCCCTTCGGGAACGGCCGGAGCGGTGGGCGCTGCGGCGCCCGTATCGGTCGGCGGCGACGCGTGGTCGTGGCGCCGTGACCACCAGGTGTGGAACCCGGCCGTGGCGATCAGGACGGCCGCCGAGCAGCACAGCAGCACCGGACCCGACGGGCCGTGCGCGATGGCGTTGGCGACGGCGTCCGCCACGGACACCGCGGTGAACAGGGCCGCCAGCTCGATCAGGTCCCGCCGCCAGTGGTGGCGGCGGGCGCTTTTCGCAGATGTCGCGTCAGTCATGCAGACCAGCGTTGCCCACGGGTGTTGCCTGATCGCGAACGCTCTGTGACCGATGGGTAAAGGACGCAATCGCGGCAAAAGGCGGCAGCTCCCGTTCGCTACCGGTCCGGCTGCCCCACCCGGCCCGGCTGCAACGACCGGCTGAACAGGACCTGCCCGCCTTCCTGACGCAGCCGCACGGTCAGCTCGCCGCTGTCCCCGTCGATGTCCACCTCGCCGAAGTACTGCGGGCTCTCGGCGGGGGAGACGTTCGCCCGCTGCGGCGCCTTGACGAAGGGCTGGGCCGGACCGAACGTGCCGTCCAGCGGCACGGCCGGGAAGCCGCCCGCGTTCAGCGGACCGGAAACGAACTCCCAGAACGGCGCGAAGTCCTGGAAAGCGGCGCGCGACGGGTCGTAGTGCTGGGCGGAGGTGTAGTGCACATCGGTGGTCAGCCAGACCGTGCCGGTGACGCGGCGGTGCTTGATGTACCGCAGCAACTCGGCGATCTGCAGCTCCCGGCCCAGCGGCGCACCCGGATCGCCCTGCGCCACCGCCTCGAAGTTCGTCCTGCCGTCCGGGACCGCGAGTCCCAGCGGCAGGTCGGAAGCGATCACCTTCCACACGGCACGGGACCGCGACAGTGCCCGCTTGAGCCAGGCCAGCTGCTCGGCGCCGAGGATGCCCTGCCGGTCGTCGGTCTGCCGGTTCGGGGAGTTGGCGTTCCGGTACGTGCGCATGTCCAACACGAACACGTCCAGCAGCGGGCCGTGATGGATCACTCGGTAGACCCGTCCGCCCCGGTCCGACCGGAGCGTACGGATGGGGAAGTACTCCCGGAACGCCCGCAGCGACCGGGCCGCGAGCACGTCCACGTCCTTCTCCGTGTACCGGGCGTCGTCCAGGATCTGGCCCGGGTACCAGTTGTTGCGTACCTCGTGGTCGTCCCACTGGATGATGGTGGGGACCTGCGCGTTGAAGCGGCGCAGGTTCGCGTCCAGGAGGTTGTAGCGGAAGGCGCCACGGTACTCCGCCAGCGTCTCGGCGACCTTCGACTTCTCCTCGGTGGTCACATTGCGCCAGATCCTGCCGTCCGGCAGTCGCACACTGGCCTCGATCGGACTGTCGGCATAGATGTTGTCGCCGCTGCACAGGAAGAAGTCCGGATCGCGGCGGCGCATCTCCTCGTAGATCCGGTAGCCGCCGCGCTCCGGGTTGATGCCCCAGCCCTGCCCGGCGAGATCGCCCGACCAGGTGAAGCGCACACCGTCGCGGCGCCGGTCCGAGGCGGTACGGAACGTGCCGGCGACCGGCTCGCCCGTACGCCGGTAGTCGTCAGGGTCGGCCAGCAGCACCCGGTAGTGGATCTGCTCGCCGGACGGCAGACCGTGCAGCGCGGTGGTGCCGGTGAAGTCCGTACCGGGGCCCAGCACCGGACCGTGCCAGGTACGGGCGTTGCGGAACGACTCGGTGGCCGCGGTCTGCACGAGCATCCGGGCCGGCCGGTCGGACCGCACCCACACCAGCCCGGAAGAGGTCGTCACATCCCCGGTCTGCACGCCCCACGGGGCACTCGGCCGCCCGGCACGCGCCTGCGCCGGCGCCACTCCGGTACGGGGCACGGCGCCCGCTCCGGAACCGCCCGCGCCCGCGGCGTTCGCGGCGGCGGGGAGGGCGAGTGCCGCGGTGCCGAGCGCCGCGCCGTGCAGCACCGACCGCCGATTGACGGCTCTGCCGGATCCCTGCGCCATGTGAAACCTCCCGTAAGACGACCGATCTTGGTGACGTTCCCGTTCGTACCGGCGCCCGATGCCTCGCCGCCGAACGGGCGGTGAACTCCGGGAGGCTTGCAGAGTACGGCGGAGCGGGCGTCACAGCGGGCGGTCCGGGCACGATTCTTCCGCCCGGTGCCGCACATCACGCCCGAACCGGCCAGCTCACGGACATCCCCGCTGGACAACGCCCGCCCGGGCCGCTGGGATGAAGGCGTGCGAACCGACTCCGCGACCGACGTCTTCCAGGAACACCGCCCCGTCCTGCTGGGCGTGGCCTACCGGATGCTCGGCCGGGTGGCCGACGCCGAGGACGTGGTGCAGGAGGCATGGCTGCGCTGGTCGTCCGCCGACCGGCAACAGGTCCGCGAGCCGCGTGCCTATCTGGTGCGCGTCACGACCCGGCTGGCCATCGACCGGCTGCGGCAGGCCCAGGCCCGCCGCGAGGCGTACGTCGGCCCCTGGCTGCCCGAGCCGCTGGCCACCGACTTCGGCGCCACGGCCGCCGACACCGCGGAGCGCGCCGTCCTCGCCGAGTCCGTCACCCTCGCCGTCCTGGTGGTGCTGGAGTCGCTGTCGCCGCTGGAACGCGCGGTGTTCGTGCTGCGCGAGGCGTTCGGCTACCCGTACGCGGAGATCGCCACCGTCCTGGAGCGCGGCGAGGCGGCGGTGCGCCAACTCGCGGGCCGCGCCCGTCGCCACGTCGAAGAGCGCCGCCCGCGCTTCGAGGTCGACCCGGCCCGGCAGCGCGACCTGACCGAGCGCTTCCTCGCGGCAGCGGCGGGCGACGACCTGGAAGGCCTGCTCGCCCTGCTGGCCGAGGACGTACGGCTGATCGGCGACAGCGGTGGCAAGGCCAAGGCGCCGCTGCGGATCATCGAGACCGCAGACAAGGTCGGCCGCTTCCTGCTCGGCGTGGCCCGGGCCGGCGTCCCGTCGGCCGAGTACGTCCTCCGGGAGCTGAACGGTGGCGTCGCACTGGTGGTGCTCTCCGCGGGCCGGCCCGATGCGGTCTTCCAGGTCGATGTGGTGGACGGCCGGATCCAGACCGTGTACATCGTCCGTAACCCGGACAAGCTGGCGTTGCTTGCCGGGGTGGGCTGATCGGACTGCCGGGGTGGGCTGATCGGACTGACGAGGATGAGCGTCTCGGGTACGGCCCGGGGCTAGCGGAGGCTACACGGTACCCGTCAGTTGCCGTACCGCTGCCCGCAGGCCGAGCCGCGGGCTGGACAGGACGACTCCGTACGCGGACCGGGCGCCGTCCGCTCCGGAAGCGTTAGTTCCGGAACTGCCCACCTCGGCACCGCCCGCTCCGGAACTGCCTGCTCCGAAACCGTCCGCCGCGGCGTCGCCCACCGAGCCGTCGCCCACCTCCGCACCGTCATCCACCGCCGCACCGTCATCCACCCGCTCCGCCGCCGAGGCCATCGACGCCTGAGCGAGGACGATCGCGTCGGCCCGCTCCCCATCGCCGCCTGGGAACGCCTCGCACCGCGCGGCACGGACAGCCGTGGCGACGGCATCGGCGCACCCCTCCTGGTCGCCCGCCTCGAAGAGGTCCCAGGCACCCGGCACGACCCGGGTGACGATGCTGACCTCCCGGCCCGCGCGTGCGGCCTCCTCGGCGATCAGGTCCGCCGTCGGCCGCAAGGTGCTCTGCACCGTGGCGAGCACGGTGACGCGCGATCCGGCCGCGACGGCCGCGGCGGCCATCGGCCGGTCCACGCGCAGGACGGGCACGCCGACGGCCGCCGCGGCCTCCTCGGCGACCGCGCCGATGGTCGAGCACGTGCACAGGATCGCCGCGGCCCCTTCCCCGGCGGCCGTCGCGAGCACGTCCCGTACCGCTGTCCCGACCGCCTCCGGGCCTTCCTCGCGGGCCCGGTCGAGCAGGTCCGGGTGTACGAGGTGCCGCAGGGCCGTACCGGGGAGTCCTCGTCGCGCAGCGCGTCGAAGACCGGAACGTGGACGGGCGAGGTGTGCAGCAGCGTGAGCATGATCGGCAGGCTAGCCGATCGCGGTCACCGGTCACCGGCCGTGAACGGATCGGCCGATTGGTCTTGACCAAGGGTGGGGGCGGCCATATCGTCACAGGGATACTGCAACAACCTTTAATAAAGAAGCGCTCGTATCCGGGCGCACGTGCGGGCTCGGGACGGGCCCGCGCTCCGGCGGGGACCACCTCCGCCGGGAAGACGGCCATGGCGGAGGACAGGGTGGGGACCACGCAGCTCGAAACGGTGCCGGAGCCGAAGTACTGGCACCTCAAGACCGTGCTCAGCGAGGCGCTGGACTCGGAGTTCTCGGTCGGTGAGATCCTGCCCAACGAGCGCGAGCTGGCGGCGCGGTTCGGCGTCGCCCGTGCCACCCTGCGGCAGGCGCTGGAACAACTGGAACTGGAAGGCCGGCTGCAACGCCGTCGCGGCGTGGGTACGACCGTCGCGCCGCCCCGCGTGGGCGTGGCCGTCGACCCCGCCCACCACACCTGGCCGGGCGCGCCCGGTGACGACTGGCAGCCCGTCGACGCCGTCGAGTCGCGGAACGTGCCCGCGGCCGTGGCACGCCTGCTGGAACTGACGCCCGGCGAGCAGGTGCACGTCGTGCACCGCAGCCGCGTCACGCACGGCCAGCCGGTCGCCGCCGAGCAGCTCTACGTCCCCGCCCGCTTCGTACCGCAAGCCGAGGCCGCCGTCGGCGCGGCCGTGGACGCCCCGGCGCGCGCCCGCACCGTCCTGCGCGAGCTCCAGCAGCTCGAACTGGAAGGCCAGGACCGTGCCGTGGAACTCGGCTCGGCCCGCGCGGACGACGCCAAGGAACTGGACCGGCTGCCCGGCGCCCCCGTCCTCGTCGTCACCACCCGCTACTTCGCGGGCGGCCGCACCGCGGCCGTGGCCCTGTCCACCTACCGCGCCGACACCTGCCGGCTCACCTTCGGCGACAACGAGACCGACCCGGGCGTCACCGCCCTCGCGAGCTGACGGCAGGGCCTGAGCCGTACGAGCCGTATGGGCCGTACGGGAGGCCGACGCCACCACCGGAGCGCCGCCGCGCGATAACCGGAGCGGCGCCGCGCGATAATCGGCCCATGCTGAGAGTCGGATCGGTCGTGCTGGGTGCTTCGGACGTGCGGCGTGCGGCCGCCTTCTGGGCGGAGGCCCTGGGGTATGTGCCCCGCGAGGAGACGGAGGACGCATGGGTGGTGCTGAAGCCCGCGGAAGGCACCGGTGTCCAGGTGTCGATCGGCAGGAGCGGCACGCCCGTGCAGGAGCATCCGCGGGTCCACCTGGATCTGTACGCCGGTGACGCCGCCGACCAGGCCGCCGAGGTCGAGCGCCTGGTCTCCCTGGGCGCCCGGCGGGTCGACTGGGACCGCTACCCGGACGACGCCGACTTCGTCGTCCTGGCCGACCCCGAGGGCAACCGCTTCTGCGTGATCGACACCGGACGCGGCTAAGCGGGAGCGTCGCAGAGGCTCATCGGTCATCGGAACCTGCCCCCGTACCGGTCGGCGACGCGTCTGCCGGCGGTCTCAGGAAAGCCCGCACCATCGGCACGACGAGGTCGGAGCGCCGCGGCAGGTCGCTGTGGGTCGTCCCCGGCAGCACCCCGAGCTGTGAGCCGGGGATGAGCTCGTGCATCTCGACGGCGTGCTCCAGCCGGACGAAGTCGGTGTCGCCCACCAGCAGGAGGACAGGCGCCTCCAGGCCGGCCAGGGTCCGGGCGGGCCAGCCCTCGAAGGCGTGCACCGTCGGTTGCAGCTTCTCGGCGAACGCCTCGAAGCGGCCGGGATCGGGGGCGACCTTCGCGTAGGCCTCGTACATCTCCTGGAAGTCGCTCTCGGTGGGCATCCGCCGGGAGCCCGGCCGTGCCCGCGGGTCGAGGACCTCCGGGTGGTAGCCGTCGGGCCGGTAGTGGGTGGAGGCGAGCACCAGCCGGTCCACCCGCGCGGGCCGGGTGAGCGCCAGCTGGAGGGCGGTCAGACCGCCGAGGCTGAACCCGAAGAAATCCGCCCGGTCGATCCCGAGATGGTCCAGCAGCCCCACCACGTCGTCGGCCAGGTACGCGAGCGTAGGGTCCCGGTCGATGTCGCCGGTGTGCCCGTGCCCTTGCAGCTCGACGGCGACGACCTGCCGCGTCGCGGCGAGCGCGGGTAGTATGCCCCCGAAGGTCAGGTCGATGGTGAGCAGTCCGCCGTGCAGCAGGACCAGCGGCTGCCCCGTGCCATGGATCTCGTAGTACAGATCCAGGCCGTTGACCCGCGCATACCCGGCGGACGACGGATAGGTGCCCGACTCCTGACCCTCGCTCATCGCGCTCTCCCCGGTTCGGCCCCGTGACCGGCCGCGCGACACCTGCCCGGCCGGTCTCCGAAGTAACTGTCAGCACACTAGCCGGGGGTCTGACAACGCCCCCGCGTCACGCCGGGGACCGGCCCAGGGGCCTGCCGGGGAGAACGGTCAGGGCCTGTTCAAGTACGTGAGGACGGCCAGGACGCGGCGGTTGTTGCTGTCGTCGTCGGTGATGCCGAGTTTGCCGAACATGGAGGTGGTGTACTTGCTGATGGCGCTCTCGCTGAGGAAGAGCCGCTGCCCGATGGCCTGGTTGGACAGGCCCTCGGCCATGAGGCCGAGCACGGAGTGCTCCCGTTCGGTCAGGTCCGCGAGGCGTCGGTTCGAGGATCCGCTGGCCAGGAGTTTGGCGATGACGGCCGGGTCCATGGCGGTCCCGCCGCCGGCCACCCGTTCAAGGGCGTCCATGAACTGGTCGGCGTCGAACACGCTCTCCTTGAGGAAGTAGCCGACACCGCCGGCCCCGTCGGCCAGGAGTTCGCGGGCATAGAGCTGTTCGACGTGCTGGGACAGGACCAGGACCGGCAGTCCGGGCACCTCACGGCGGGCGGCGAGGGCCGCGCGCAGTCCTTCGTCCGACTGGGCCGGCGGCATCCGGACGTCCACGACGGCGACGTCCGGCCGCCACGTCAGCAGGGCTTCGAGAGTCTCCGGTCCGGTGGCCGCCGTGGCCACCACCTGGTGCCCGCACGCCTCGATGAGGCGCACCATCCCGTCCCGCAGGAGATAGAGGTCTTCGGCTACAACGATGCGCATGGCACCATCATCCTCACCTGCGTCGGGCCGCCCACCGGGCTGGTGATCTCCAGGGTGCCGTCGAAGACCGCGAGGCGGCGGCGCAGCCCCGCGAGTCCGCCGCCGGCCCGCTCGACGGCTCCGCCCCCGCCGTCGTCCTCGACGTCGACGACGAGGCCGGACTCGTCCCGGACGAGGGTGATCCGGGCCCGGTCCGCGTGGGCGTGCTTGACCGCGTTGGTCAGCAGTTCGGCGATCCCGAAGTACACCGCGGACTCGACCGGCGGGTCCAGCCGCAGTTCCGGCCCTGCGCTGACCGTCGCTTCCAGCGGACTGTCCAGGGCGAAAGCCCGTACGGCATCGACGAGGCCCCGCTCGTTGAGCACCGGTGGGTTGATTCCCCTGACCAGCTCCCGCAGCTCGGTCAGCGACGCGGTGGCGCCCACGCGTGCTTCCCGCATCAGCGCCTTGGCCTGGTCGGGATCGGTCGCCATCAGCTTCTCCGCGGTCGCCAGGGACAGTCCGAGCGCCACCAGCCGGGCCTGGGCCCCGTCGTGCAGGTCGCGTTCGATCCGCCGGATCTCGGCGGCCTGCGCGACCGTCGTGTCCGCGCGCTGGGCGGTCAGCTCGTCCACCCGGTCGGCCAGCGCCATCGCCCGTGAAGGACCCAGGAAGCGGACGGCCACCGGCCGCACGGAACGCCACGCGTACGGGGCGCTCGCGACGGCCACGAGGGAGCCGGCCACCCCGATCAGGCGCGCGACGAGCGTCGGCTGGCTCAGCCCGAGGACCGCCGCCGCGACCCCGGCCGGCGGGACGGCCGAGACGACACCCGTGGTGAACGGTGCGAGGACCGTGAAGCGCAGGTCGCGCCAGTTCGCCGGATCGTTCCAGCGGATGCGCCACCGCTGGTCCAGGAGGGCGTCCCGCCGCGTGCGCTCGTAGGAGAAGCCGTTCCACCAGAAGCCGGTCGACATACGGACCACCGGCTCCGCCCGCCGGTATCCGGCGGGCACGACGGTGGCCGTCCACTTCGCGACGAGGAAGCGGACCGCCCGGCAGACCGGACGGGACAGGGCGAGCGTGCCCCCGCAGACCAGCACGAGCGGCGCCACCCACGACCACGGGTTGGCCGCACCCCACCAGATGCCGAGCGCCACGGCGGCGGCCCACACCGCCGGGGCCGACAGGACGACGACCACCACGGCACACGCCCTCGCGAATCCCACGAAGGCACTGGTCACCCACGACACCATAGGTCGCACGATCCTTTCCGCTGCTCCATCGACCGGCCGCGGCGTTCACGGTTCCCGCGGTGCGCCGGTGCGGCCGGTACGGTTCGACCACCCAACTGTGCACTGCGTGGAGTGCGGTATCCCCCGGATCGGCCCGGCAGTGGGCCTGGCCCCACCTGGGTGTACGTCCAGGCCCACTCCGCTGTACGGGCCGGCTCACGCAGCCGTACGTTCAGGCTCACCCAGCCGTGTGTTCAGGTTTCCGGCTCCCGGCTCCGCGCCCTCAAGCACCAGGCCCCCATCCACTCCACCCGTCTGTTTCGCCCGCGCCCGTCAGCGCCGTGCCGTGACCGTTCCGTCCACCGCGAACAGTTCGGCCTCCACGTGATCCAGCGCGAGCCGCAGCGCGCCCGTGGCCACCGCCGCTTCGCCGAGCATGGACAGGGTCACCCGGGGCGGCCGCAGGCAGTAACGGGCCAGCTCGGCGCGGAGCGGTTCCAGTACGTCGTGCAGGCCGGCGGCCCAGCCGCCGACAACCACCAGTTCCGGGTCGAGGGCGAGCACCAGCGCCGCGACGTCGTGCACCAGCCGCTGAAGGAAACGGTCCATCGCGTCCCGGGCCCGCGCGTCACCGTCGCGCGCGAGGGCGAACACCCGCGCCACCTGTGCCTCGTCCAGCGGGTGCAGCGGCTGCCCGGTCGTGGACAGCAGCTTCTCCGGGGTGGCCTCGCGTCCCAGCAGGTGCAGCGCGCCGATCTCCCCGGCTGCACCGCCGAAACCGCGGTGCAGCCGCCCTCCGATCAGCGCGCCGGCCCCCGGGCTCAGCCCCGCGAGGACGAACACGACGTCGTCCGAAGCGGCGGCCGCGCCCTTCCAGTGCTCGGCCACGGCGGCGGCGTTCGCGTCGTTCTCCACCAGGACCGGGCACCGGAAGGAACGGCGCAGCCGGTCGCCGAGCGGCAGACCGGTCCAGTCCGGGAGCGCCGTGCCCAGCCGTACGGTGCCGTCCGCCTCCACGATGCCGGGGCTGCCCACGCCGACCGCGCGCAGCGAACTGCGGGCCACGCCCGCCCGCCGCAGCAGCTCGGCCACCGCGGCCCGCACCTTCTCCAGCCGTTCGTCGGCGGACGCCGCCTCCTCGACCGACCGCTGCGCCGAGCCGAGCACCCGCCCGCCGAGGTCCGACAGCAGGGCGGCCACCCGGTGCGGGCCGATCTCGATGCCGAGCAGATGCCCGGCCTCCGTACGGAAGCGGAAGCGGCGGGCCGGGCGGCCCTGGCGGCGGGCGGCGCCCTCGTCGGCGGGCGCCTCGACCACCAGACCGGTCTCGATCAGGCCCTCGACCACGCCCTCGACGGTGGGCCGGGACAGCCCGGTCACCTCCACGAGGTGGGTGAGCGTCGGGGAGTCGGCGGCGCGCAGCGCGTGCAGCACCACCGTGGAGTTGATCCGTCGCAGCAGGGAGGGGTCCCCGCCGGTTAGCCGCCCCAACGTCCGTCTCCCTCGCATTGCGTGTGTGGCGGATCGTAGCCGGTCAGCCGGTGTGCGGCGAGTCCCGGGCACCGTGCCGGGGACCGCCGCCGGCCTGACGCGGAGCCAATTGTCAGACCCTGGCGGTTTACTGACGGCATGACGCACACGACCACCACCGCACAGCATCTCACCGCCATCGACCTCCTCCGTGGCCGCGACTTCCCCGACGAGCCGGTCCGCTCCGCCATGGTCCAGAGCGGCCCGGGGTTCCACGTCGCCCAGCTGCGCGGCGACGACCAGCTCTGGGACGCCGACCCGGCGGACGTCGCGGAGACCGCGCAGGAGTACCGCGCCGAGCTGGAGGGCCTCATATCGGCTCTCTGCTTACGCTGGGGCGAGCCCGAGGTGCTCGACCTCGCGGGCCATCTGGAACGGGTGGCCATGGGGATGCCCGTCCGGCCGCCGCTCGACGTCCTGTGCGGCCAGGTCCCGCGGGTGCACACCTGGTGCGCCGAAGGGCGCTGGATCGCGGTCGGTCTGGGGGAGGGCGGGCCCGGGATGCCGGTCTTCCAGCTGCTGGCGGCGGTGGGCCGGGCGGATGCGGTGCCCTGAGCACGGAAAACGGGTGGCGGTGTCGACGCCGCCGGCCCGGTGCGGACCGACTGCACCGCCACCGCCACCCGTTCCGGGCCCGTGGAGTGCGGGGGCCGCGCGGGGACCGGCCCGGCGCGGCCACCCCCGTCCCAGGCTCCGAACCGTCCGCCCGGAACACCCTCTTTGTCCTACTTGTCTCGATCGCCCTGCTTGTCGCGGTGGTGCGACCAGGGGTGACGCAGCCGGATCCAGATGTCCCGGGCCTGGCGCCCGGCCTCGGTCCGGCTGTGCGCCACCAGCTCGCGGGCCTGTTCCGGGGTCTCGACCATCGGCCCGGAGCCGCGCAGCGGCTTGCCCGCCGTCTCGTGCAGGAAGAAGGCGGCGATGAAGCCGATGACACCCGCGATCATCAGGTAGTACGCGGGAATCATGTGGCTGCCCGTGGACGCCACCAGCGCGGAGGCGACCAGCGGAGTGGTGCCGCCGAAGAGCGAGACGGAGATATTGAACGCGATGGACAGCGCCCCGTAGCGCAGATGGGTGGGGAAGAGCGCCGGCAGCGTCGAGGCGGAGGTGCCCGCGAAGCACACCAGCAGCAGGCCCAGGATGAGGCACCCGAAGGCCGGCAGCAGGATGCCGCCTCCCCGGATCAGCAGGAACGCCGGGTAGGCCAGCGCGACGAGCGCGACGCTGGACGCCATGAACACCGGCCGGCGGCCCCACCGGTCCGAGGTACGGCCCACGGTCGTGATCGTCAGGGCCACGACGACCATGGTGCCCAGGACCAACAGCTGGGCGGTCGTGGCGTCCTCGCCGAGCGTCTCGGTCATGAAGGTGGGGAGGTAGGACGTCACCATGTAGTTGGTGACGTTGTACAGCAGCACCAGCCCCATGCAGATCAGCACGGCTTCCCAGTGCCCGGTGAAGATCTCCTTCAGCCGGCCCTTGCCGGACTGCCGGGCCTCCTCGACGGGCGTGTCGCCGGAGCTCGCGTTCTCGGCCTCCTGCCGGGCGGCTTCCGCCTCCTGCTTGAAGGCCGGGGTCTCCTCCAGCTTCATGCGCATGTAGAGGCCGATCAGGCCGAGCGGGCCGGCCACCATGAAGGGAATGCGCCAGCCCCAGCTCTCCAGACCGTCCGTTCCCAGTACGGCGGTGAGCACGGTGACCAGGCCCGAGCCGAGCGCGTAACCGACGAAGGTGCCGAAGTCGAGCCAGCTGCCGAGGAAGCCGCGGCGCTTGTCCGGAGCGTATTCGGCGATATAGGTCGTGGCGCCGGCGTACTCGCCACCGGTCGAGAAGCCCTGCACCAGTCGGCACAGGAGCAGCAGCAGCGGCGCCGCGAAGCCGATGGAGTCGTAGCCGGGCAGGAAGCCGACCGCGAAGGTGCTGATCGCCATCATGATCATGGTGGCGGCCAGGACCCGCTGCCGTCCGATGCGGTCGCCCAGCGGTCCGAAGACCAGACCGCCGAGCGGCCGCACGAGGAAGGCTGCGGCGAAGGTGGCGAAAGTGGAGACGAGCTGGGCGGCGGGGGAGCTGGACGGGAAGAAGACCTTGCCCATCGTGGCCGCCAGATAGGCGTAGACCCCGAAGTCGAACCACTCCATCATGTTGCCGAGGGCGGCCGCCGTGACCGCGCGGCGTACCTGCGGTCCAGGGGTGACGGTGACTTCCTCGACACTGAGCTGGTGTTTGCGTCGGCGCAGCAGGGTGCGCAGCAGCCGGTCGGTTTCGGAGTTTCTTCCTCCGTCCGACCGCTTGTTCCGCCGGACGCGCGGCGGCTGAGGCTGACCGGTAGTCATCTCGTCCTGTCGCTAGGGGCTGAGCGGCACATCGGTAACTCCGAGTATCAACGTAAAGGTCGAAATCGGCATAACCAGCATAGGAGCGACACGAATGGGGCTAACGGAACGCCGGGCGGCATTTCGGCTCACTGGCCGTATCCACCCGGCGTAACGTTCCCGAACGGGCTAAACGCTCCGCACGGCTCCACCACCCCGTGCGCCCTACACACAACGCACGCCTTACCCGTAACGCGCGACTCACACGTCCCGCGCGTCACCTTCCTCGGTTTCCTCGGTCTCGTCGGCGAAAGCCGCCGCGCGCAGCCGCCCGAACTCCTCCGCCAGCGCGGCCGGCGGCCAGTGCGCGTTGAGCCCGCTGGGATTGGGCAGCACCCAGACGCGGGTGTCACCGATCGTGCGGTCCTGCGGGCCGACCTTGGCGTGCTTGTCGTCGAAAGCCACCCGATAGGCCGTCACCCCGGCCACCGCGAGCCACGCCGGGCGCAGCCGCCGCACCTTCTCGGCGAGCTGCCGCCCGCCCTCGCGGAACTCCTCGGCGCTCAGCTCGTCGGCCCGCGCGCTCGCCCGCTCCACGACATTGGTGATGCCGATGCCGTACGCCAGCATCTCCTCCTGCTCGGCGGGCTTCAGGAGCCGGGGAGTGAACCCGGACCTGTGCAGGACGGGCCAGAAGCGGTTGCCGGGCCGGGCGAAGTGGTGCCCGGCGGCGGCCGACATCAGCCCGGGATTGATACCACAGAAAAGCACCCGCAGGCCGGGCGCCGCCACGTCGGGGACGAGGCGGCCGCGCGCGGCCTGCAGTTCCTCGGGAGTGAATCCCATCTCAGCGGGGCCTCACAGGATCGAGCCCGGCGCGTACGCCGCGGCTTCGGGGTACTGCTTGCTGATCTCCTCGACCCGCGACACGACGGCGGCCACCTGGTCGGCGGCGGCGCCGGTGAAGGACAGCTTGTCGGCCATCAGGGCGTCCAACTGCGCACGGTCCAGCGGGATGCGGTCGTCCGCCGCCAGCTTGTCGAGCAGTTCGTTGCGCTCCGCGCCCTGCTCGCGCATGGCGAGCGCCGCGGCGACCGCGTTCTCCTTGATCGCCTCGTGCGCCACCTCACGGCCCACCCCGGCCCGTACGGCACCCATGAGCACCTTGGTCGTGGCGAGGAAGGGCAGATAGCGGTCCAGCTCCCGCGCGACGACGGCGGGGAAGGCGCCGAACTCGTCCAGCACGGTCAGGAACGTCTCCAGCAGACCGTCCAGCGCGAAGAAGGCGTCCGGCAGCGCGACCCGGCGCACCACCGAGCAGGACACGTCGCCCTCGTTCCACTGGTCGCCGGACAGCTCGCCGGCCATCGAGGCGTAACCCCGCAGGATGACCATCAGGCCGTTGACGCGCTCGCAGGAGCGGGTGTTCATCTTGTGCGGCATCGCGGACGAGCCCACCTGGCCGGGCTTGAAGCCCTCGGTCACCAGTTCGTGGCCGGCCATCAGCCGGATCGTCTTGGCGATCGAGGACGGCGCCGCGGCCAGCTGCACCAGCGCGGTGACCACGTCGTAGTCCAGCGAGCGCGGGTAGACCTGCCCGACGGAGGTGAACGCCTGTCCGAAGCCGAGGTGCCCGGCGATCCGCTGCTCCAGCTCGGCCAGCTTCGCGGCGTCGCCGCCCAGCAGGTCCAGCATGTCCTGCGCGGTGCCGACCGGGCCCTTGATGCCGCGCAGCGGGTAGCGGGTCAGCAGGTCGGTCAGCCGCCCGTAGGCCACCAGCAGCTCGTCGGCGGCGGTCGCGAAGCGCTTGCCCAGCGTGGTGGCCTGCGCCGCGACGTTGTGCGAACGCCCCGCCATGACCAGCTCGGCATGCTCACCGGCGAGTCGGCCCAGCCGCGCCAGGACGGCGACCGTACGGTCGCGCATCAGCTCCAGCGACAGCCGGATCTGCAGCTGCTCGACGTTCTCGGTCAGGTCACGCGAGGTCATGCCCTTGTGGACCTGCTCGTGCCCGGCGAGGGCGTTGAACTCCTCGATCCGGGCCTTCACGTCGTGCCGGGTGAACTTCTCCCGCTCGGCGATCGAGGCCAGGTCCACGTCGTCCAGCACCCGCTCGTAGTCGGCGAGCGCCTGCTCCGGCACCTCCACCCCGAGGTCCTTCTGCGCACGGAGCACCGCGAGCCACAGCTTGCGCTCCAGCTTGACCTTGTACTCGGGGGACCACAGGACGGCGAGCTCCGCGGAGGCGTAGCGGCCGGCCAGGACATTCGGAATGCGGGGCTTGGCAGTCACGTGACCAGAGCTTACCTGCCGCCCGTGATATCCATGACGCCCAGGTGAGGCAGCTACGGACCAGGCAACCGCCTGGTCACCGACGCCTGTGTCGCGCGTATGCGAGACAGACCGGCTGCTCGCCACGCGGAAGCGGAGCTGCGTCACGATATGCGCCGATAAAGGTCTGGATCGGTGTTCTGGAGTACCCGGACGAGATTCTGATGCGCTGAGCGCACGATCAGTAACCCTCCGGCCGATCAGCGGGTCCGGGGGCACCTCGCGTCCAGGTACTTCTGTCAGCCGCCGCCGCGGGGCCGTGTGGGCTTGGCTGGAGCGCGCCTCGTGGAGCGCCGGGCGCTTGTCGGGGGCTCGTGAGTCCCGTCTCGATGGCGGCGCGCGGCTTCCGCCCGATGTGTGAAGGAGCGGACGGACATGTCGGCGGAAGCGCTGGCTCGCCCGCGAGGTATTGGCCCGGCGAGCCACCGTTGCCGACCGAGACACCGAGCTGACCGTGTCCGCGAAGGTGACGGTCCCCGGCGCGCTACTGACCGCGGAGCGGATGAGGTCTGGTGAAGGGCTGAAGATGTCACGCAGCCAGTGGGCGATCTGGGCGGCGTCGGTGGCTGATGCGTCACTGAGGGTGATGCATCCGCACTCTTCGACGGGGAGGGTGGCGATCCCGCGCAGGCCGGGGTTGTCCGGGGTCGCTACGAGGAAGGTGATGCGGCGGTCGTTGCTCATCACTGGCACTTGGTGGACGCCACCGGACGCCGGAGTCATGGACATTCCGTCCGGCGGTGATCCGAGGGCTGAGCGGCGGGTGTTTCGCGAGCACATCCGGGTGGATGCGGCCGGGATGTCGCCGCCGGGCAGGCAACGACGTAATCGCGCAGCATCTGCGGGGCAGCTTCTGTTCGGTGCGGCGGTGGTGCCGGGTGCGTTTGGAGCACGTGCGGCGGTGGGCGGCGAGTGGAGGAACTTGACGCCCCCTGGCGAAGTTGGCCGACCGGTTGGAGAGGGGGCGGGATGATCTGCCGCGGCTGGTGATCTCGCGGGAGAACGTCCGTGGTGGTGTCGCCGGATGCGTACCGTGCTTCCTGCGGTCGCCCGACTGTGATGATGGTCAGGTGAAAGAGCAACCAGCCGCACCGGCGCCCGTCATTCTCGGCATTGACGTCCTGCGACCGCTACCGTGGGCCACGCGGATCGCCCGCACCAGCCATGAAGGTATCCGGCTCTTGCAAGAGCACCGCGACAGCTTCATCGACGAACTCTGGCTGGACCACGATCTCGGCGGCGACGACAGCATCATGCCCGTGGTGACGCTCATGGAAGAAGCTGCCTTCGACGGGCAGCCTTTCCGCATCGGAACGGTCTTCGTGCACAGCGCCAACCCCATCGGCTCGGAAACCGTCGTCCGGTCGCTCACACGCTGGAACTACCAAGTCCGGCGGGCAACGGCTTAGGGAGTCCGACACGGGGTTGAGACGTCAGCGTCCGACACGAGCGGCGACATCCTGGAGATCGAGCTGCGTGACCGGATCGTGTCCGTCGACGGTGCCCGCCACCAACTCGGCTTGATCCCGGACGAAGCCGCCGCTGCGGACGAACTCACCGCGATCCTCCACGGAGGTGCCGACCGCGTGGCTACCGAGATGGTGGCCGTCCAGGCCGCAGCCGGTAGTCCGGCGCCCTCGTGAATCCGAGGGCGCCGGGCACACATCCATCAGCGTGCTCCCAGCTCGGCCACCCCTTGAGGGGATCTACATCCATCATGGCTCCGCTGTACTGCGATGTTCATCAGCCCGGAGATGACGGAGGCGGCCCCGAGAAACGCGGCGGCCCCGCCGGGCGCCCCACAGTCGGCCCGGCGGGGCCCGATGGCCTTCTCAGATCCGGTCGGCGGCGATCAGCAGGTACTGGAAGCTGCCGTTGCGGTACGCGGTCAGAAAGGTTTCCTCAATGCCGGTGACCAGGTGGTCGGCCTGGGCGCGCAGTTCCCAGTACGGGAGGGCGGCCTCGGTGAGGTCCTCGACGTGTACGGGGACCAGGCGGTGGCGGGACATCGCGCGGAAGTACGCCGATCGCGGGTGGATGTCGCAGATGTAGTGGGCGTTGATGAGGGACACCTCGCGGGAGGCGCGTCCGTAGGCGTCGTTGTAGCAGCCGGTGATCACCACGTAGCGTCCGCCGCGCCGCAGCAGCCGGGCGTGCTCGGCGAACAGCAGGTCCAGCTCGACGTACATGGTCGACTCGTTGTTCCAGGACGCGGCGTACGCGCCGGTGGGGAAGCCGGTGTCGAGCATGTTGCGGTGGTGGTAGCGGACCTTGTCGTCGATGCCGCGCTTGCGGGCCTGCTCGTTGGCGAAGTCGGCCTGCTTGGCGGAGATGGTGGCCCCGTCGCTGTGGCAGCCGTGGCGCAGGTGCGCGACCACGCTGCCGCCGCCGCGTCCGCACCCGGCGTCGAAGACGCGGTCGCCGGGTGTCAGGGCGCCGAGGTGGGAGGCGAGGAGTTCCGCCTGGGCGTGTTCGAGGCGGTGCAGTTCGCCGGTGAGGCGTTCGCGGCGCCGGACGGGGTCCGGTTCGTCCAGTACGGACCGGTCGGCTTCTCCGATGCCGTAGTGGTGGTGGTACAGGTCGTCGATCTTGCCGAGCTCCAGGTTGACCGGGTTCTCCTCGGCGTTCCAGTAGTCCGCGACGCGGGCCTGGTACGTGGACTGGGTCGGCATGAGCGGGCGAGCGGCCGGGGCGTGCGCAGTGGTCAACGGTGACTCCTTGCCGTGGTGCGCTGGATCGGTCTACCAGTAGTTGGGCAGGTGGTAGCGGTCGCTGTTGGTGGCGTGCCATTCGTGGTTGCCGGCCACCCAGTCGGACAGGCTCCGGGTGTAGCGCTCCACGAGGGGGAGGTCGCGGCCAGCTCGGCCGCCTCCGTCTCGTACGTCTCCATGATCTGGTTGTGGATGTCGACGCTTCTGAGGTAGGCGGCCTTCAGACCGCGCCGGTCGTTGGCGGCCACCACCTGGGGCAGGTTCAGGTGGTCCGGGTCGCTCGCCAGCTCCTTGGTGAAGGAGTACAGGTCGTTGACGACGGTGGTGGCGTTGCAGGCCAGGGCGGTGATCCGCTGGATCTCCGGACGGGCGTACACGGCCTCGGGCAGCTCGTAGCCGTCCACGGCGTCGACGATCGACAGGCAGGGGCGGAAGTTGTTGAACTGCCGCATGACCAGGTACTCCCAGACACGCGGCATGTGCCGTGCCTCCGCCCAGGACGCCTCGGCGAGGTAGCCGAGGTGCAGCCGGGCCATGTCGTGGACGAACCGGTCGGTCTGGCTGGGGGTCGCCAGGGCCGCGTAGTCCTTCAAGGCCCAGTAGTACGAGCGCAGGGGACCGTCGGCCTGCACTCCCTCGCGCCACTCCGCCTCCGTCTCCGGGGTGCCGTGGAACGGGTCCAGGGCCGACTGGGCGATGATCAGCCGGCCGCCCAGGCCGCGGCGCGCGCCGCCCTTGCCCTCGTCCTCCTCGCAGTAGCAGGTGTCGACGATGTTCTCGGCCAGCAGCAGTTTGCCCGCGGCGGTGAGGCGTTCGAGGTCGGCCGCGCGGGGATGTTGCAGGGCGACGGCCCGGCCGAACTGGAAGCCGGTGAAGTCGCCGGTCCACTGCGCGGGGAACAGGTCCAGCCCGCGGGCCCAGTCCTCCAGCCTGCGGTCGATCTCCGCGGCCTTCTCCGGGTCGGCCGGGGCGGCGGGCTGGTACCTCAGCCCGGGGACGGCGCCGCCGCGCCGGGTCGGCCGGGTGCGGGCGAGGCTCGGCGGGCCGGGCATCCCGAACGCGGCGCTGGTGGTCGTACTGGATGTGCTCATGGTCCGTACTCCACTGGTCGGTCGGCGGTCCGGCCGAGCTGGACGTTCTCCAGGACACCGGCCGCGTCCGGCACGAGGACGGCCAGCGAGTAGTAGGCGGTGACGAGGTAGTTGATGACGGCGGCCTGGTCGATGCCCATGAAGCGGACGTTCAGGCCGGGCTGGTGCTCCTCGGGGAGACCGGTCTGGTAGAGGCCGACGACGCCCTGGTCGGCCTCGCCGGTCCGCAGCGCGATGATGCTGCTGGTGTGTGACTCGCTGACGGGGATCTTGCCGCACGGAAAGATCGGGACTCCGCGCCAGGCCGGGACCTGGTGCCCGTCGACGTCCGCCGAGCCCGGTATCAGGCCGCGCTTGTTGCACTGCCGGAAGAAGGCGGCGATCGCCTTCGGGTGGGCCAGGAACAACCGCGTCTTACGGCGCATGGACAGCAGCTCGTCCATGTCGTCGGGGGTGGGCGGGCCGGTGTGGGTACTGATGCGCTGCCCGTAGTCGATGTTGTGCAGCAGTCCGAACTCCCGGTTGTTCACCAGTTCCCACTCCTGGCGCTCGCGGATCTCCTCCACCGTGAGCCGGAGTTGCTGCTGTGTCTGGTCCATCGGTTCGTTGTAGAGATCGGCGACCCGGGAGTGCACGCGCAGCACGCTCTGGGTCAGTGAGAGTTCGTACTCCCGCGGGGTGAGGTCGTAGTCGACGTATCCGCCGAGCAGTGACGGTTCGCCGACGTGTCCCGCCCGCACCGGTACGTCCGCCTCGCCCCGGCGGTTCATCGGCCGCCGCTGCCGTTCCGCGTACGCGGTCAGATGCGCGGCCAGGGAGGGCGCGCGGTCGGTGAACTCCCGGAGCGCGTCCCAGGGCAGCGCCAGCAGGACGCCCGCGGTGTCCGCCCGGACCGACGTCGGCCACCGCGGGTCGGGGCGGCCGATCGCCTCGTCCCCGATCTGGTCGCCGTCCGTGACGACACCGACGACCTCCTGCTCGCCGTACTTGCCGGGCGCGTAGCGGGTGAACCGCCCGTGGACGACGAGGTACGCCTCGGAGACGGGCTGCCCCGCCTCGAAGAGGACCTGACCGGCCCGGACCTCCCGCACCCGGAAGCGGCCGGCGATCTCCTTGAGCACCTCGGTGTCGGGGTAACCGCGCAGGGCGGGCAGCTCGGTGAGGGTCCGCGGGATCACCTTGATGTCGTCCGCGCCGTTGTGCTCGAACTGGACGCGGCCACGGCCGGTACGGAGCTGCAGGCGCCGGTTGACCCGGTAGGTACCACCCTTGACGTCCACCCACGGCAGCATTTTCAGCAGCCATCGGGAGGTGATGGCCTGCATCTGGGGCCGGGTCTTGGTGGTGGTCGCCAGTTGGCGTGCGGCCTGGGTGCTGAGGCTGGTGAGCGCGCTGTCCGCGGACGGGTCGGGAGCGTTCTCTTCGGCTGCGGAACCGGGGACACGGTCGGGGACGCGGTCCGGTACGGGCACATTTCCTCCGGGGGTGAACAGGAGTGAGGGGAACGGCCGTTGGTGAACAAGGAGGGCCGTGTGCGGCAATAAGCGAAACAGGTGGAAGTGTGCCGCCGGTACGGCGTGAAAGGGGGCGCCCTTGCGTCCGCGAGGCATAAACATCTGATGGTGGGATAAAGGGGCGCGTGGCGCTGGTGTGCGCCCCCGTCGGAGGGCTGGGAGCGACTGGCGGGCTCGCACTGGTCAGCGGCCCCGGGTCTGAGATCCGGGGCCGCGTACGGCGGTTGTCGCGGCCGTGGGTCAGTACTGGTGGCTCGGGAAGTCGAGGTATCCGGTGTCGCCGCCCGTGTACCACGTCTCCGGGTCGGCCTCGCGCAGCGGCAGCCCGGCACGGAAGCGTTCGACCAGGTCGGGGTTGGCGATGTAGGGACGGCCGTAACTGATCAGATCCGCACCGAGGCCGAGCCAGTGTTCACCGCTCTCCCGGTCGCCCGGCCGCGGGCCGATCTGCCCGCCCGGGTTGAGGATGAACGCGCTCGGCCACGCCTTGCGCAACGCGACGAGCAGCTCTTCCTCCGCCGTGGCCAGTATGTGCACGTAAGCGAGGCCGAGCGGAGCCAGGGCGTCGAACAGGGCGCCGTACAGCCCGGGAACGTCCTCCTCGGCCATGTCCCAGACGGTGCCGCCGGGGAGAGCCGGATGCCGACGCGGTCGGCGCCGATGGCGTCGGCGGCGGCCTCCGCGGCCTCGACGGCGAAACGGATACGGCCGGCGACGGAACCGCCGTAGGCGTCGGTGCGCAGGTTCGCGTTCGAGGAGAGGAACTGCTGGATGAGGTAGCCGTTGGCCCCGTGCAGTTCGACGCCGTCGAAGCCGGCGTCGACCGCCCGCCGCGCGGCGTCCGCGAAGACTCGGACCTCGCCCCGGACTTCGGCCGTCGACAACGCGCGGGGTACGGGGGCAGGCCGCCGCCCCTTGGGGCCGGTGAACAGCTCGGACTTCAGGGCGACCGCGGACGGCGCCACAGGGTGGTACCCGACGACATCCGGATGCCCGACCCGGCCGCCGTGCATGAGCTGGGCGAAGATCCGGCCGCCGCTGGCGTGCACCGCTTGGGTCACCGGTCGCCAGGCGGCGACCTGCGCGTCGTTGTGCAGACCGGGCGTGTACGGGTTGGACTGGCCCTGCGCGCTCGGCTGTACACCTTCGCTGACGATCAGTCCGGCGGTCGCCCGCTGGGCGTAGTAGGCCGCCGCCGTACGGTTCGGTATGCCGTCGGCGGCGGCTCGGGCCCGCGTCATCGGGGCCATCACCAGACGGTTGGGCAGTCGGAGGCCGCCGAGCGGGAAACTGTCGAAGAAGCTGGTCACAGGGGTGTCCTTTGCTTTCGCAGTGAGTGGGGTGGGGCGTGCGTTCGCTACGCTAAAAGCTGACGTCGACGTCAGAGGCAAGCTGTGTGAGCCGGAACACTCAGGGGGCACGATGCGGATCGGTGAACTCGCCACCAGGGCGGGCGTGAGCGTGCGGGCTCTGCGCTATTACGAGGAGCAGGGACTGCTCACCTCGGAGCGCAGCGCCAGCGGCCAGCGGCTCTATCCGGAGGCTGCGGTCTTCCGCGTACGGACGATCCAGGAGCTCTACGCCGCGGGGCTGTCCAGCAAGTCGATCCGGACGATGCTGCCGTGCGTCGACAACGGTCAGGTCACCCCGGAGCTGCTCGCCTGGTTCTCGGCCGAGCGGGAGAAGCTCGACCGGCGGATCGGAGACCTGGTGGGCACCCGGGACCGGCTCGACGCGGTCATCGCCGCCTCCACCGAGTCGTGGCAGACCGGTGTTCCCTGCCGCTCCGGGTGAGCGCGCGGAGTGGGCTCGGCACCGGGGAGCGGAGTGCGGGCGGGCGTGTGGCGGGGGCGCGGCAACGACGGCCGGCGACGAGATCGCGAGCACTGCGCACGGACGACGGCCGGCGCACGGACGACGGCCGGCGCACGGACGACGGCCGGCGCACGGACGACGGCCGGCGCGGGGGAGTGAGGACGCGCGGGACGGCCGGACTCCCGACGCGCCGCCTCAGTCCTCCCGCTGCCGCACAGCCTCGTACGGCAGCAGGTCAGGACGCTTCGGCGCGCGGCCGTCCCCGCTGGACCGGCCGGTCAGGCGCCGGCCGATCCACGGCACGAGGTGCTGCCGCGCGAAGCGCACGTCCGCGGCGCGCCGGGCCGCCCACCCCGGTGGGACGAAGGCGGGCAACGGCGCGTCCCAGTCGGACTCGGCGGGCAGACCGAGCGCCTGCCAGACGGCCTCGGCCACCCGCTCGTGCCCGGCCTTGTTCAGGTGGAGCCGGTCCTCGGCCCACATCCGGGGGTCGGCCAGCGCGCGGGAGGAGAAGAGGTCCACCACGATCGCGTCGTGCTGCGCGGCCAGCGCGTCGATGTGCGCGAAGAGCTGTTCCATACGGGGCCGGAACCGCTCCAGGACCGGCCCCTGCCGGCCGGGGCTGCGCATCAGGACGAGCTGGCCGCAGTCCTTGGCCAGCCGTCCCGCGGCCTCCTCCAGGAGGGCGCAGACCCGGTCCACGTCGCACTGGGGCCGCAGTACGTCGTTCAGCCCGCCCACCAGCGTGACCAGGTCCGCGCCGGTCGCGGCCGCCGGATTGGTCTGCTCGTCGAGGATCTGCCCGATCAGCTTGCCGCGCACCGCGAGGTTGGCGTAGCGGAAGCCGGGGGTGCGGGCCGCGAGCCGGGCGGCCAGCAGATCCGCCCAGCCCCGGTACGAGCCGTCCGGCAGGGTGTCGGACATGCCCTCGGTGAAGCTGTCGCCCACCGCGACGAAACTGGTGTAGGTGGCATTGATCTCCATGGCGGAGGAATCCTACCTGCGGGACGCGCCCCCGGCCGGAGCGGCCTTCTCGGGCTGCTGCTGGAGCACCAGCTCGCGCAGCACGTCCTCCATCGTGACCAGGCCCGCCAGCCGGCCGTCGGTGCCGATGACCGCCGCCAGATGCGTACGGGAGGCACGCATCGCCGACAGGACATCGTCGAGCGGCGTGCCGGCCCGTACCCGGGCGATCGGCCGCAGCGCGGACAGCGGGAACGGCAGATCCCGCGGCGAGGCGTCCAGCGCGTCCTTGACGTGCAGATATCCCAGGATGCGCCGGGTGCTGTCGACGACCGGGAAGCGCGAGAAACCGGACGTCGCGGTCAGCTCCTCCACCCCTTCCGGCGTGATGCCCAGCCGGGCCGTGACGACCTTCTCCACGGGTACGACCACGTCGGCGACCGGGCGGCGGCCCAGCTCCAGGGCGTCCCGCAGGCGCTCCTTCGCCCGGTCGTCCAGCAGCCCGGCGGCCTGCGAGTCCTCGACCATCTTCGCGAGCTGGTCGTCCGAGAACGTCGCGGCCACCTCGTCCTTCGCCTCCACCCGCAGCAGCCGCAGCAGCGCGTTGGCGAGCGTGTTGATCGCGAAGATCACCGGCCGCAGCGCGCGGGTCAGCGCGACCAGCGGCGGCCCCAGCAGCAGCGCGGTACGCACCGGCTCGGCCAGCGCGACGTTCTTCGGCACCATCTCGCCGAAGAGCATGTGCAGATACGTCGCCACGGCCAGCGCAAGGACGAAGGAGACCGGGTGGACCAGGGCGTCCGGCATGCCGACCGCGTCGAAGACCGGCTCCAGGAGGTGGGCGATGGCGGGCTCGGCGACAGCGCCGAGCACCAGGGTGCACAGGGTGATGCCCAGCTGCGCGGCCGCCATCACGCCGGAGACGTGCTGAAGCCCCCACAGGACCCGGCCCGCACGGCGGTCGCCGTCCTCGGCGTACGGCTCGATCTGGCTGCGGCGCACCGAGATCATCGCGAACTCGGCGCCCACGAAGAACGCGTTGACGACCAGCGTGAGCAGGCCGATGAACAACTGGAGCGCGGTCATCGGGTCTCCTCCCCGGTCTCGTCGTCGCTGTCCGGCAGCGGCGCGTGCAGCAGTACCAGCGCCGCGCGGTGGCCGGAGGCGTCCAGGACGTCCATCCGCCAGCCCGCGGCCTCCAGGCGGTCCCCGGCGGCCGGGATCCGGCCCAGCTCGGTGGCGATCAGGCCGGCCAGGGTCTCGTACGGGCCCTCCGGCAGCTTCAGGCCGATCTGTTCGAGCTGGTCGGTGCGGACCGCGCCGTCCGCCTCGTAGCGGGCGCGGCCGTCCGCGTCCTCGCCCGCCGGGGCCAGGTCCGGCGTCTCCATCGGGTCGTGCTCGTCGCGTACCTCGCCGACGACCTCCTCGACGATGTCCTCCAGCGTGACGACGCCCGCCGTACCGCCGTACTCGTCGATGACCACGGCCATCGTCTGCCGGCCGGACAGCCGGTCCAGGAGCCGGTCGACGGTCAGCGTCTCCGGTACGAGCAGCGGCTCGCGCAGCAGCTCGGCGACCGGGTGGCGCAGACGCCGCTCGGCGGGGACGGCCAGGACGTCCTTGATGTGCGCGACGCCCACCACGGTGTCCAGGCTGCCGCGGTAGACGGGGAAGCGGGACAGGCCGGTGGCGCGCGTCGCGACGGCCACGTCCTCCGCCGTGGACTGCACGTCCAGGGCGGTGACCTGCACGCGCGGCGTCATCACGTTCTCCGCGGTCAGGTCGGCCAGGGCGAGGGTGCGGACGAACAGCTCGGCGGTGTCCGGCTCCAGGGCGCCCTCCTTGGCGGAGTGCCTGGCCAGCGCGACCAGCTCCTGCGGGCCGCGGGCGGAGGCCAGCTCCTCGGCGGGCTCCATGCCCATCCGGCGGATCATCCGGTTCGCGGTGTTGTTCAGATGCCCGATGAGCGGCTTGAAAGCGGCGCTGAAGCCGCGCTGTGCGGTGGCGACCCGGCGGGCGACGGGCAGCGGACTGGAGATGGCCCAGTTCTTGGGGACCAGCTCGCCGATGACCATCAGGACGACCGTGGAGACGGCCGTACCGAGGACCAGGGCCACGGAGTCACCGGCGGCGGGCGGCAGGCCGAGGGCGTCGAGCGGGCCGGCCAGCAGGACGGCGATCGACGGTTTGGCGAGCATGCCGATGACCAGGCCGGTCACGGTGATGCCGAGCTGGGCGCCGGACAACTGGAACGTCAGGCCGCGGACGGCCGTGAGCGCGCTGTCCGCGCCCCGTTCGCCGCGCTCCGCGGCACGTTCGAGGTCGCTGCGCTCGACGGTCGTCAGCGAGAACTCGGCCGCGACGAAGACGCCGCAGGCCAGGGTCAGGAGCAGGGCCACGGCCAGGAGGAGCAGCTCGGTCATCGGGTCACCTCCGTCCCATGATCGAACAGGACCGGGAGGTTCGCGCCTCGGACGCGGACGGAACGACAACTGGGAGGCTCGCCCATGGCTGGACGCTCACTCCTTTCATCGGGAGACGTAAGAAGCATCCATGGTAAAGGATGAGCAAAACAGGTGGTGATTCGTCGGGTGACGGGTGCGGGGGAGCGGCGGGCCGGGCCGGTCAGGCCCGTACCAGCGGTTTCACCCAGCGCCGCCAGTGGTCCTCGCGTCGGTAGCCGGCGGCCGCCCACGCTCGCTGGGCCCGCTCGTTCGATTCCAGGACCATGGCGTCCCCACGCCGGCCCCGCACGGCCAGGAAGCGCCGCTCGGCCGCTTCGAGCAGCGCCGTCGCCACCCCTGGCGGCGGTACGAGGGCAGCACCGCGAGCCGGTACAGCGAACACCGCCAGCCGTCGTACCCGGCGATGACGGAGCCCACCAGGGCCCCGCCGGACTCCGCGAGGATCAGGGCCTGCGGGTCCCGGCCGATCAGCCGGGTCACCCCGTCCACGTCGTCCGTGATGGAGGTGCCCTCCGCGGCCGCGCGCCAGAAGGCGAGCACGGCCTCCGCGTCGTCCGGTTCGGCCGTCCGTATCTGTAGATCGATCATGTGCGTGAGCCAAGCACGGAACGGCGGGGCGCCGCCATCGGCTTTCGGAGTCCGAGACGGCGTGCCCGTACGGACCGGAGGCCGCGCGCCCCGGTCCGTACGGCGGGCCGCAGCCCGACCGGCCGCGCTAACCGCCCTTCAGTTCCTCGATGACCGGCGCGAACGCCTCCATGGAGGGGCTCAGCACGGTGATGTACGAGAAGCCGTAGCGCTCACGGTGCTCGTGGAGCTGTTCGGCCATCTGCGCGACTGTGCCGAACAGGAAGGTCGGGATGTCCAGGGCCTGTTCCTCGTCCACACCGAGGCCGTGCGCGGCGAGCTCGCGTGCGGGGGCGCGTCGGTCGTCGGTGACCATGACCCGCTGTACCAGGATGTTCAGTTCGGCCGGCGCCGGGCGGTCCACGGCGGCCTGGTGGTAGACGGTGAGCGTGACGTCGAGTTCGTCGGGCGTCAGGAGTGCGAGGGTGCCCTCCGGTTTGCCGGGCGCGGCCCGGCTGCCGGTGAAGGCCGCGATGTCGGCGTGCCGGGCGGCGAGGCGCAGCATGCGCGGGCCGTTGCCGCCGATCAGCAGAGGCGGCCGGGGCCGCTGGGCCGTCTTCGGCGCGTGCTCCGGGTCGCCGAGGAGCCGGTCCAACTCCTCCACCGTACGGGCGAGATGGTCCACCCGTTCGCCAGGGGTGCCCCAGGGCAGGCCCGCCTTGTCGTGCTCGGCGCGTACGTAGCCGGTGCCCAGGCCCAGTTCGAGCCTGCCGTCGGTGAGCAGGTCGGTGGTGGCCACCTCGCGGGCGAGCAGGGTCGGGTTCCAGAAGCCAGCGTTGAGGACGAAGGTGCCCAGCCGCGGGCGCTCGGTCGCCTCGGCGGCGGCGACCAGCGCGGGAAACGGCGCGGGCCGGCTCAGGTGGTCCGGTACGAGCAGCACGTCGTACCCCAGGGCCTCGGCCCGGCGGCACTTCTGCCACCAGGCGGACCCGGTTTCGATGGTGAGCATGTTGACGCCGAAGCGGAACGGGCGTGGCATGGGCCCCCTCGGGATGCGGGATGCGGGTCGGAGCCGGTCGGCGGCGGGCGCGCCGGTCACTCATGGGCTATGGCGGCCAGTACGTCGAGCCGGGACGCGCGCAGCGCGGGCAGCAGGGCCGCCAGCAGCCCGACCAGGACCGAGCCGACCACCACCGCGGCCACCGTGGCCCACGGCACCGCCAGCGACGGCAGGCCCTCCAGCGCCAGCACCCGCTGCGTGGCGACGCCCCAGACCAGTCCGAGGCCGAGCCCGAGTGCCGCGCCGAACAGGGCGATCACCACCGATTCCAGCCGGATCATCCGGCGCAGTTGCTTGCGCGACAGGCCGACGGCGCGCAGCAGCCCGATCTCACGGGTGCGCTCCACGACCGCCAGCGCCAGCGTGTTGACGACGCCCAGCACCGCGATGACGACGGCCAGCCCCAGCAGCCCGTAGAGCAGATTGAGCAGTCCCTGGATCTGACCACTGACCAGTTCTTTGTAGTCGGCCCGGTCGTGCACCTGGACCTGCGGGAACGGCTTGAGCGCCGACTCCAGGGCGGCCCGCAGCCGCGCCGGGTCGGTGCCGTCCGCGGCGTTCACGTACAGCACGGAGTTCTGCCCGCCCGGCGCGTACTTCTCCAGCGTGCTCATCCCCATGAAGACACCGCCCCGGGTGCCGGGCCCGGAACCGGCGTTCTCGGTCAGCGCGCCGACGGTGAAACGGGCGGGCTTCCCCGACGGCAGTACCGCGTCCAGCCGGCTGCCCACCCGCAGGCCGTGTTCCCGCGCGAACTCCGCCTGGATACCGACCTGCCCGGGCGTCAGCGCCGCCGCGGTGTTGCCCGCCGCGTACGTCACCTTCGCCACGGCGTCGAAGTCCCGGTCGAAGGCCCCGGCCACCGTCGTGACCGTCCGGCCGCCCGGCAGCAGCAGCTTCAGGGGGACGATCCGCTGGCGTACGACCGTGCCGGCCCCCGGGGCGGCGCGCACCCGGTCGGTGATCTCGTCGGAGAACGGCGCGAACGACGGGTTCTGCACGACGAAATCGGCGCCCAGCGTCCGGTCGATCTGCCGGTCGACCGAAGCGGCCGCCGACGCCCCGGCGACCGACAGCCCGGTCACCAGCGCCAGCCCCACCATCAGGGCCGCCGCCGTCGCCCCCGTACGGCGGGGATTGCGCAGCGCGTTGCGGCGGCTCATCCGCCCCACCGCGCCGAACACCGGCTCCAGGCCCCGCCCGAACAGGCGGATCACCGGGCGCACCAGCAGCGGCCCCGCGATCACCCCGGCCACCAGCGTCAGCAGGACCCCGAGCGCCAGCAGCGACCCGGCGACCGCCGTACGGTCACTCAGCGCGCACCCCGCCAGCGCGGCCGTGCCCACCGCACCCACCAGCGATCCGGCGGCGGCGCGCAGGCGCAACGGCCGTCCGGCGCCGGGCAGTTCCAGGTCGGCGAGGGCGGCCATCGGGGAGATCCGGCCCGCCCGCAGCGCCGGGAGCAGCGCGGCGACGAAGGTCACGCCCACCCCGACGGCGTACGCGGCGACCACCGTCGGCCAGCTCAGCACCAGGTCGGCGGCGTTCAGCCGCAGCCCGAACCAGCCCATCGCGATGACCAGCAGCACCGCGAGACCGACGCCCGCCGCCAGCCCGGCCGTGGCACCGAAGACGCCCAGCAGCAACGCCTCCAGCAGCACCGAACGGCGCACCTGGCGGCGGTCGGCGCCGAGCGCCCGCAGCAGGCCCAGCTCCCGGGTGCGCTGCGCGATCAGCATCGAGAAGGTGTTGACGATCAGGAAGACGCCGACCAGTACGGCGACCCCCGCGAAGCCCACCATCATGTACTTCAGCACGCTCAGGACATCACCCAGCTGATCGGCCTGCGTCTTCCGCTGCTCGGCCCGCGTCCGGATGTCGTACGCGGCGGCGTCGGCCCCCAGCGCGGCGCCGATCCGGCGTTCGAGCACGCTGTCCGGTACGCCGGGCGCGGCGTCCACGGACACCCCGGTCGCCTGGTCGGTGCGGCCCAGCAGGCCGCGCTGGGCCGCCCGGGTCTCCAGGAAGACCAGGGAGGAGCCCGGGTTGGTGGTGGTGAAGGCGGCGATGCCGACGATCCGTACGGGGAAAGTGCCCGGCGGGGCGATGACGTGCAGCGTGTCACCGATCCGCAGACCTGCCCGGTCCGCGGTGTCCCGGTCGACCATCGCTTCGCCCGGACCGCGCGGCGGGCGGCCCTCGGTCACCCGTACCGGGCTGTGTTCGCCCGGGGCCCAGTTGGCGGCGATGGACGGCGCGTTCCGGGCCGGCCCCACCGGCCTGTTGCGGGCGTCGGTGACGGTGACCCGCTCCACCTGTACGTCGAGCTGCGCGTCCGCCACCCCCGCACCCCGGCGACCCGGTTCCGCAGGGCGGCCGGCACGGTCGGGGTGGCGGCCGCGCCGATGCCGCCCGGCGCGTCGAAGTCCTGCCGCGGCGCGATCTGGACGTCCGAGGCGGTCGAGGCGAAGAGGCGGTCGAAGGTGGCGCCCGTGGTGTCCGAGAAGATCAGACTGCCCACCACGAACGCCACCGAGAGCACCACGGCCAGGGCGGAGAGCAGCAGCCGGCCCTGGTGCGCGAAGAAGCTCCGGAGCGTGGCCCGTAACACGGCGGGTCAGCCGTTCGGAAGCGGGCCGGGGTCGGGGGCCGGACCCGGGGTGGAACCGGGGGTGGTTCCGGAGTGCGGCCGGGGCCGGTGGGTGAGGGCGGTTTCGGGCCCGCCGCGAAGACCTGCATCCGGGCCAGTACCGACTCCGCGGTGGGCCGCGTCATCTCGTCCACGATCCGGCCGTCCGCCAGGTAGAGCGCCAGGTCGGCGTGGGCCGCCGCGTTCGGGTCGTGGGTGACCATCACGACCGTCTGCCCGAGGCCGTCCACCGCCTCCCGCAGGGTCTGGAGCACCTCCAGACCCGAGCGGGAGTCCAGGTTGCCGGTCGGCTCGTCCGCGAAGATCAGCGCGGGGCGGGCGGCCAGCGCCCGGGCGCACGCCACTCGCTGCTGCTGCCCGCCGGAGAGCTGGGAGGGCCGGTGCCGCAGGCGGTCACCGAGCCGGAGCGTGCTGATCACCTCGCGCAGCCACTCCCGGTCCGGCTTGCGGCCCGCGATGTCCATGGGCAGGGTGATGTTCTCCTCGGCCGTCAGGGTGGGCAGCAGGTTGAACGACTGGAAGACGAAGCCGACCTGGTCCCTGCGCAGCCGGGTCAACTGCCGGTCGTCCAGGCCGGTGATCTCCCGGCCGCCCAGCCACACCCGGCCCCCGGACACCGTGTCCAGCCCCGCCAGGCAGTGCATCAGGGTGGACTTCCCCGAACCGGAGGGCCCCATCACCGCCGTGAACCGCCCCCGCCCGATCGACACGTCGACGCCGTCCAGCGCCACGACCTGGGCCTCGCCCGTCCCGTACGTCTTGACCAGCGCCACCGCCCGCGCGGCCGCCTCGCCGCCTGCCGCGGCGCTCTCCGCCGTACCCGGGACCGGTGTGGACACCTCAGCCTCCCGACGTCGGCCCCGTGCCTTACGGGGCGGCAACTCCCGCGTGGCCCACGACAGTAGGACAGCTTCCGTCGTCCTGGCATCCCCCTGAGGGCTCGCTTCCGGGCGCCGGTGCCCGGAAGCGGGGCCGGCGGACGGTCCCGGTGGGCAGCGGACGGCCCGGTGGTCAGGGGACGGGCGGGCCGGCCGGTGCCGGACGGTGGAACTTCACCTCCGGGTTGTCCTTCGTGGGGCCCTGGAGGAGGCGTTGCGGCAGGTGCCGCAGGTGCTGGTCGAAGAACGCCGCCACGTAGGTACGGGTGAGGGCGACCGAGCGCTGGCCGGACAGTGGGGGCTGCGGGGCCGGGGATGCTGTTGTGCCTGTGGTGTCCGTGACGTCTGTGGTGGGCGGGGTGAGGGCATCGACGATGACGGGGGCGTCGCTGAAGGTGAAATGGTCGGCACCGGCCACGGTCAACCAGCGCTTCCACCCGTCCAGACGGCTCCAGGCCAGGTCCCAGGTCCGGTCCCGGCCGCCCGGCCGGTGCACCTCGTTGTCGGTACCGAGCATCAGGAAGGGGCGGGAGCCGAGACCGCCGGCGGGTACGGGGTCCTGGAACGCCCCGTCCATGTTGACGCCGGCCCGTATGCGGCTGTCGCGCGCCATGGCGGAGCCGGCGCTCGCGCCGCCGAGCGAGTGTCCGGCCATGCCGATGTGCTGCTCGTCGATCAGGTGGGAGTAGCGCCAGGCGGACTGGTGTCCGATGAGCCGGTCCAGCACGAACGAGACGTCCTGGCCCCGGCCGACGGTCGCGCGCCGGGGGCCGTCCTCCGTGCCGTTCACCTGCTCACAGGCGGCGCAGGTCAGGATCCGGCCGCCGGGGAAGGCCGTGCCGGTGCTCTCGTAGGCGTGGTCGACCGTCGCGACGACGTAGCCCCGGGAGGCCAGGTCCTCCGCGAGGCTGGTGAGGGAGTAGCGGGGCGCGGAGAAGCCGGGCGAGACGATGAGCAGCGGGTACGTGCCGGACGCGGGGCGGGCGTCCGTGCGGCTGTGCACGGCCGTGGTGCTCAAGGCTTCGGGAGTCACCCTGTTTTCCCAGCCCTGGGCCTTGATCAGGTGCCGGCTCTCCTCGACGGTGGCGTACCGCGCGGACGTGCCCGTGCCGCGGTGCGCCGGGTAGTAGAGGCCGACCATCAGCTCGCGAGACGTCGCCGTGGGGACCCAGGGGTCGCGGCGGCTGTGGTCGGCGAGCGGCAGGGTGGACCGGCCGACCGCGTACGGCCCGGTGGGGGCGGGCAGGCGCAGCCGCGCGGTGGTCTTCGGGTCCGTGGTGCCCTGGCGGTCCGTGGTGTCCTGGTGGTCCGTGGCCGACGAGGACGCGGCCCGGGACCTGTCCGCTGCCGCGGCGAGCGGCTGGGGGAGCAGGGGAAGACCGAGTGACAGGGACAGGGCGGCGACTCCGGCCGCCCGGAATAGTCTGATCATGTGCCAGACGCTAGAGCCGGGCACCAGCGCGGCGCGTCAGCCTCAAGTCTGGTCGTCAGCCACCGTCATCATCCTGTCGGACCTCCCCGGCCCGTCGTGCCACGCCCAGCACCGTCCACGGCAGGGCGGGGCCGGGGCCCAGGATGCGGTTGCGGCGGCAGGTGCTGATGGTGAAGCCGGCGGTGCGCAGTTCGGCCAGCGGGTCGCGGGCCAGGTGGCAGTTGCCCATCAGCAGGGGCCACACCGTACGGTCCAGCGCGCGCTGCACGGTGGCGGGGCCGTGGCGCAGGGAGCGTCCGTGTTCGAAGAAGCGCAGTTCGCCGCCCGGCCGCAGCACCCGCCGCAGTTCCGACAGGGAGCGCTGGACGTCCCGTACCGAGCAGAGCACCAGCGACACCACCGCCGCGTCGAAAGCTTCGCTCTTGACCGGCAGGGCTTCCGCGGTAGCCGGGACGACGTCCACCGGAATGCCGGCCCGGGCCGCCTCGGTCAGGGCCCGTTGCCGCAGGGTGCGTTCGGGTTCGACGGCCACGACCTCCGCGACCGTACGGGGGTAGTGGGCGAAGTTCGCGCCCGTACCGGCACCGATCTCGATCACCCGGCCCGAGAGTCCGGCCAGCAGGTCGTGCCGCAGAGCCGTGAGCCCGGTGCGGTGGTCCGCGATCCGCACGTACCACCGGGCGAAGACCGGATGGTGCACGACTCCTCGTTCGACCCTCGTGCGCTGTGACATGGCCGGATCCCTTCGCCGTACGACGTTCGCCGGTTCGAGTGTCCGCCGTGCCGCGCCGGGACACCACTGTCAAAGCGCGGCGGTACCGCCCAGGGCGGGGGCCAGCCAGCCCGGAGCCTGCGCGCGGAATTCCTCCGACGGCAGACTCCCGGCGCCCTCCGGCACGCGCCCCAGCAGCGGAGCGCCGGCCGCCTGGGGAAAGTCGCCGAGGTTGCAGCGGGCGGCGAGACCGGGGGCCGCGGGCCAGCTGCCCACCACCACTCCGGGGAGTCGATCCCGTAGGTGCGCAGGGCCAGTGCGGTGAGCGCCACCGCGTTGAGCGCTCCCAGGCCCGCCTGGGCCACCACCAGTACGGGCGCTCCGGCCAGGCGCGCCGCGTCGGCGAGGGTCGCGCCCTGCTCGTCGAACCGTACGAGCAGGCCGCCCGCGCCCTCGACCAGGACCAGGTCGTGCGAGGCCGCCAGTTTGTCCGCCTTCTCCGCGATCTCCTCGGGCCGTACGGGCGGCAGGCCGGCGCGGCGCGCGGCGGTCTCGGGCGCCAGCGGCTCGGGATAGCGGGCCAGTTCGGCGGTGGTGACCCGGGGGCCCGCGAGGCGGACGACTTCCGCCGCGTCGCCCGGTTCGTCGGCGGTGACTCCGGTCTGCGCGGGTTTGAGCACCGCGACGGACCGGCCCTGGGCGAGCGCCGTCGCGGCGAGGGCGGCCGTGGTCACGGTCTTGCCGATCTCTGTGCAGGTTCCGGTCACGAACAGCACCGACACGTCGGGTTCTCCTGTCGTCGAGCAGGGTGTCGCCCCGGGGGCTCCGCGTACGGAGCCCCCGGGGCCTGATGGATACGGGGCCGAGCCGGGCCTTCTCAGCCTTCGCGCGCCACCGCGCGCATCGCGGCGCAGACGCGCGCCACGTCCTCGTCCCCGGTGATGTACGGCGGCATCGCGTACACCAGGTCGCGGAACGGGCGCAGCCACACGCCCTCCCGCGCGGCGCGCGCGTGGCGGCCGTCATGTCCACCTGGTGATCGAGCTGGAGGACACCGATGGCGCCCAGGACCCGTACGTCCCGTACGCCCTCGTCGGCGGCGGCGCCGGCGAGGCCGTCCCGCAGACCGGTCTCGATCCGCTTGACCTCTCGTGCCCAGTCCTGGGACAGCAGCAGGTCCAGCGAGGCGTTGGCGACCGCGGCGGCCAGCGGATTGCCCATGAAGGTCGGCCCGTGCGCGAGCACCGGTACCTCGCCCCGGGAGATCCCGTCCGCCACGGCGGGCGTGCACAAGGTCGCCGCCATGGTCAGATAGCCGCCGGTCAGGGCCTTGCCGACACACATCACGTCCGGTGTGACGCCCGCGTGCCCGGCGGCGAACAGCGATCCCGTACGGCCGAAGCCGGTGGCGATCTCGTCGAAGACCAGCAGCACGTCGTGCTCGTCGCACGCCTCGCGGAGCACCCGCAGGTAGCCGGGGAGTGGAAGACCATGCCGCCCGCCCCCTGGACCACCGGCTCCACGACGACCGCCGCCAGTTCGCCGGCGTGCCGCGCGACCAGCTCGCGCAGGTGCGCCGCGTACGCGGGGTCCGGCGGGGCGTCGAACCCCGGAGGCGGCGCGTCCGCGAACAGCTGCCGGGGCAGCGCGCCCTGCCAGAGGTCGTGCATCCCGCCGTCCGGGTCGCACACCGACATCGGCTGCCAGGTGTCGCCGTGGTAGCCGCCGCGCCAGGTCATCAGCCGCTGTTTGCGCGGCTTTCCGACCGAGCGCCAGTACTGGAGGCACATCTTCACGGCGACCTCGACCGACACCGAGCCGGAGTCGGCGAGGAAGACGTGTTCCAGTCCGTCCGGGGTGATCTCCGCCAGCCGGGCGGCGAGCCGGACGGCGGGCTCGTGGGTGAGCCCGCCGAACATCACATGGCTCATCCGGTCCACCTGGCCGCGGACGGCCTCGTTGAGCACCGGGTGGTTGTACCCATGCACTGCCGACCACCAGGACGACATTCCGTCGACCAATTCGGTCCGACCTTCGACCGGTTCGGTCATCCGCAGTCGTACGCCGGATGCCGACGCGACGACCAGCGGAGCGTCCCGTCCGGGCATCGGGCCGTACGGATGCCAGACGTGCTGCCGGTCGAGGGCCAGCAGTTCGGGGACGGAGAGCTGCGCGGCCTCAGGCATTCGGCGGCAGCTCCGTACCGGCGCCGCGACGGCGTACGGAGACCAGGTCCGTACGGGCCTCACCGGCCGGGGCGGCGGCAGCGGCGACCGGGGCTACTTCGACCCGTGCCCCTTCGGTCCGTGCCTCTTCGACCGGTGCCGGGGCAGTCCCGGCGTCCGCCCCGGCCCGCACGGCCGGTTCCGCCGCAGCGTCCCCGTCCCCGCACGGCCCGCAGCCGCCCCCTCCGTGACCACCGCAGCCACCGCCCGCGAGCGCGTCCGCGCGGTGCTCCGGCAGGGTGGAGGTGTTCGTCCCCTCCACCTCGAAGCCCGCGTCGGCGATCATCGCCAGGTCGTCCTTGCCCGCCTGGCCCTCGCTGGTCAGGTAGTCGCCGAGGAAGATGGAGTTGGCCAGGTGCAGCGCCAGCGGCTGCATCGACCGCAGATGCACCTCACGTCCGCCGGCCAGCCGTACCTCCACGTCCGGGCAGATGAAGCGGACCATCGCGAGGATGCGCAGCGCGCGCTGGGGCGTGAGGTTCCACTCCTTGGCCAGCGGGGTGCCCTCGAAGGGGATCAGGAAGTTCACCGGTACCGAGTCGGGGTCCAGCGCGCGCAGCGCGAAGACCACGTCGACCAGGTCCGCGTCGCTCTCGCCCATGCCCGCGATCAGGCCCGAGCAGGCGGACAGGCCCGCCGCCTGCGCCTGTTGGACCGTTTCGACCCGGTCGGCGTAGGTGTGGGTGGTGGTGATGTCCCCGTAGGTGGCCTCGGAGGTGTTGAGGTTGTGGTTGTAGGCGTCCGCGCCCGCCGCCCGCAGCCGATCCGCCTGGCCGTCCGAGAGCAGGCCCAGGCACGCGCACACCTCGACGCCCTCGTTCTGCTCCTTGATGGCGGCGATGGTCTGCGACACCCGGTCCACGTCCCGGTCCGTCGGGCCGCGGCCGCTGGCCACGATGCAGACCCGCTTGGCGCCGCCGGCCACCCCGGCCGCGGCCGCCTCGGACGCCTGTTCCGGCTTGAGCCAGGTGTACTTGAGAATCTCGGCCTTGGAGCCGAGCCGCTGGGAACAGTACGAGCAGTCCTCGGGGCACAGCCCCGACTTCAGGTTGACCAGATAGTTCAGCTTCACCCGCCGCCCGAACCACCGGCGGCGTACCTTTCCGGCCGCGGCCACCACGTCGAGCAGGTCGTCGTCGGACGTCGCCAGTACGGCGAGCGCCTCTTCGCGGGTCGGCAGTTCGCGCCGCAGCCCCTTGTCCACCAGCGTTGTGAGCAGATCCATGGCGACGATCCTGGCGTACGCCCACGGCCCGCGACCATGGAGGAACCCAACAAGGGCGCGGATTCGGGGTGTGTGCATGGCCACACCGTAGGACGGTGTAACGACCGCTAACGTCTATAGACAGCCCACAAACGCGAAGGAAGCTGATGCATCAGGACGACCCCGTGCCGCCCCTGTTCCGCGACGTGCCGGCGCCGCCTCACGACGGGCCCGCCGGGACGCCCGCACCGGGCCGCGGCACCGGGCCCGGTGCCGACGCGCGCACCGCCGCTTTCGGCTGGATCGATGCGGCCCGCGAACAGCGCCGCCGAGCGGGTCTCGTCCGTACGCTGCGGCCCCGGCCCGTCGAGTCGCCGCTGCTGGACCTGGCGAGCAACGACTACCTCGGCCTGGCCCGGCACCCCGAGGTCACCCGCGGCGCCGCGCAGGCCGCACACCGCTGGGGCGCAGGCGCCACCGGCTCCCGGCTGGTGTCCGGCAGTACCGAGCTGCACGCCTGCCTGGAGGCCGAACTCGCCGACTTCTGCGGCTTCGAGGCCGCCCTGGTGCTGTCCTCCGGCTATGCGGCCAACCTCGCCGCCGTCACCGCGCTCGGCGGCCCGGGCGCCCTGATCGTCTCCGACGCGGGCAACCACGCGTCGCTCATCGACGGCTGCCGGCTCGCCCGGGCCAGGACCGTCGTGGTCCCGCACGCCGAACCGGACGCGGTACGCAAGTCCCTGGACGGCCACGCCGGTCCGGCGCTCGCCGTCACCGACTCCGTCTTCTCCGTGGACGGTGACGCCGCGCCGCTGCGGTCCCTCGCCGACGCCTGCCGCGCGCACGGCGCGGCCCTGCTCGTCGACGACGCGCACGGCCTGGGCGTCCTCGGCGACGGAGGGCGGGGCGCGGTGCACGCGGCCGGGCTGGCCGGGGACCCGGACGTGGTCGCCACCGCCACCCTGTCGAAGTCGCTCGGCAGCCAGGGAGGCGTGGTCCTCGGCCCGGCCCGGGTGATCGAGCACCTGGTCAACACCGCACGGACGTTCATCTTCGACACCGGCCTCGCCCCCGCGGCGGCCGGCGGCGCCCGTACGGCGCTGCGCCTGCTGCGGCGCGAGCCGGAACGCGCCACCCAGGTCCGCGCGGTGGCGGCGGAACTGCATCAGCGGCTCAGCGCCGCGGGGCTGGCGGTCGTCCGCCCGGACGCCGCGGTGGTGTCCGTACGGGCGCCCTCGCCGGAACAGGCCGTCCGGTGGGCGGCGGACTGCCGGGACGCGGGCCTCGTGGTCGGCTGCTTCCGGCCGCCGTCCGTACCCGACGGCATCTCCCGGCTGCGCCTGACCGCCCGCGCCGACCTGTCTCCCCGGCAGGCGAGGGAAGCGGTGCGGACCGTCGTACGGACGGCGCCGGTCACCGGTTAGAACCGGTCACCCGGGGCCGGGTCACCCGATCTTCGCGAAGCGGCTGTCGGCCAGTCCGTCGACGAAGGAGCTCCAGGCCGCCGTGGTGAACAGCAGCGCCGGTCCCGCGGTGTTCTTGGAGTCGCGTACCGCGAGCAGGCCGGAGCCGATGCGGGCCGTCTCGACGCAGTTGTTCATCGCGGTGCTGCGGCTGCTGCGCCGCCACCGCACGCCGTGCGGCACGGTGCGGACCGGGTCGTGCCTGGGCGCAAGTGACATGGTGCCTCCTCAGACGCCGGAGCCGGCCCACGAGGCATCGGCGATCCGGGCGATGAATCGCGCTGACTTGTCGCACGAGAGGGCGCGCCCCCGCAGCTTGTCGAACGCATCGCTGTACGCCCTGAGGTCTGCTTCCTGTTCCAAGTAGAGGCTACTCGTCAGATGGTCGAGAACAACCACATCCAGGTCAGAAGTGAGCGGAAAAGAGAAGATAACGAAAGGGCCGGTGATGCCGATGTGCACACCGGACGTGAAGGGCAGTACCTGGAGTCGCACATGCGGCAATTGCCCTACGTCCAGAATGTGCCGCAGCTGAGCTGCCATCACCCCGGGCGGACCGACCTCCCGGCGCAGCACCGCCTCGTCCAGCACCGCGCACAACTCCAGCGGCCGCTCACCCCGCAACACCTCCTGACGGGCGACGCGCACCTCCACCAGCTCATCGACCTGCTTCACCGGCAGGTCCGACAGCGTGGCGCGGGTCACCGCGCATAGTCCGGCGTCTGCAACAGGCCCGGCATCACCGTCGTCTCCAGCGTGCGCGCCCGGGACGCCCCGTACTCCAGGCTGATGAAGTCCCGGTACTCCGGCGGCAGCAGATCGCGGTACGTGTGCCACCAGCCGTGCCGCTCGCCGCCACCGTCACCGTCCCGCACCCCGCCCCCGCACAGCGCCGCCAGCAACGCGCGCAGGTCCGTGTCCCGTACGCCGTACGCGTCCAGCAGCAGTTCGACGTCGGCCGGCCGGACGCCGCTGCGCCCGGTCTCGATACGGCTGACCTTGGACTGGTGCCAGCCGACCAGGCGGGCCGCCTCACCGCTGGTGAATCCGGCCAGTGTCCGCTGCCGCCGCAATTCCGCGCCCAGCTTGCGGCGGCGCACCGCGGGCCCGTACCGCATAACGCTCCCTCCGTACTCCTCCTCGGGTGCGCCGCGGGTGCGCCCGCCCCTGATGGCCGGTTCCGATCCGACAGTGTGCCGCGCAAATACGGTCTCGCGTAGCAGAGTTCACCGCTTCGGGCGACAGATATATGCACTTCTTGGCGGATGACGCGCCACCACCGCGGCATGAGTGGCAGGCTGGCGCACAGCAGCAGTCCGAGGCCGGAGCCGAAGGGACCGGAAAGGGCCCGGGAGGCCGCACGCGAGGGCGGCTTCCTTCGGCGGCGGGCCGGAGGCGAGCCTCGGTGGGAAAGGGACGGCGTCGCGATGGCAGACCACCAGGAATCCTCACTCACTCTGCCCAGCGCACCGGTATCGGTGGCGGAGGCACGCAGGTACGTCATGGACGTCCTGACCGAATGGGGGGCGCCGGACGGGACGGAGACGGCCGACACCGTACGGCTGATCGTCTCCGAACTCGCCACCAACGCCGTGCAGCACACGTTCGGGCAGTCACCGGCGTTCACCGTCGACGTCCGGCTGGACCGCGACGAACGGCTGTGGATCGGCGTCACCGACGACCATCCGCGCTGGCCGAAGCGGCTGCCGGCCGCCGTGCAGCAGGACAACGGCCGGGGCATGGTGATCGTCCGCTGCCTCGCCGCCGAGTCCGGTGGGCAGGTGACGGTCGAGCCCACCGCGGCCGGGGGCAAGACCGTCTGGATCACTTTGCCGTGGCGGCTGTTCCTGCCGTAGCGGCGGGTGCCGGGCCGGTTCCGGGCGGGTTCCTCAGGGTCTGGTGAGAAAGCGCGGTTTGCGGCGGCGGCCCGTACTGCAGGCACAGCCCACGCCCTCGTCCCGCACCTGCCGGTAGGTGGGGCTGGTCGCGCGGCCGCAACGGGAACAGTGGCAAGGCCACGGCTCGTAGGCACCGGGACAGGGGCCCAGCGGGATCAGCCCGGCGGCGTGCATCACACGTTCGGCGACGGTCGCCGGGCCGGGGGTGTTCGGCGGGGGCTGGAGCGGGGCGTTCGACGGAGGCTGGAGCGGGGGCGGCGGGGGTACGGAGGCCGCGGGGTTCGCGGGCGGGGCCGGTGCTACGGGGGGCGCGGGGACGGCGGGGTTCGTGAGAGGTACCGATACTGCGGGCGTGGGGGCGGCCGGCCCCACGGGACCCGCCGGGCCCCCGCCCGGCCCGGCGCCGAGGTCGCCCGGGTGCCACTGATGCAGGCAGGAGGCGCACCACCACAGCAGTTCACCGGCGCCGTAGACACCCTCGTCCTCCCACAGCACGTCCGTGCTGCCGCAGGCCGGGCAGGGAGTGGCGGGGGAGCGGCGGCGCAGAAGTCCGCGCAGGTTCACGAGTCGGTCCTGGGGTGCGTGTACGGGGGCAGGTGCCTGTGCATGGGTCTCCTCACGTGCTGAGGAGACTCCATCGGTTCTCCGTCGTCAAAGCAAGGACGACCAGGTCACAAAAGATTTCGACGGCGCGGCCCCCGGGCCCCGGGCGTTCAGGAGGACGAGTCGCGGCCCGACGGCTTGATGTGCCCGTTCCGGCGGCCCAGTACGCGGGGCAGCAGCGCCCACAGGCCGCCGCACGTCACCAGCGTCACCGAACCCGCCACCACGCCCGCCCCGCGCCCCAGCACGACGTCGACGACGAGGAGTACGGCACCGGCCAGCGCCAGTGCGAGGACCGCCATCCCGGCCGCCGTCAGCCGCGCGGAGACCTCCACGATCAGCCCCTTCGCGCGCCGCCGGAACAGCACCCGGTGCACCGCGGCAGGCGCGGTGAGCAGCAGCGTCGCCAGTACGGCCAGCAGCAACGTGCCCACGTAGAAACCGCGTTGCGTGGTGTCCAGGGACACGAATCGCGGAGTGAACGCCAGGGTGAGCAGGAAGGCGAACAGGATCTGCACACCGGTCTGCAGGACGCGCAGCTCCTGGAGCAGTTCGCCGAAGTTGCGGTCGTAGCGTTCCAGGGGCGTCTCGTTGCGGTCCGGGCACACGGTGAACCGGGCGGAACCGGGCGGCCGGTGCGGCTCTGGCGATGCGCTCGTTTCCGGCAGTTCGGAGCGTCCGGGTGCTTCGTTCCGGTGGTCGTCGGTGAGGGGGGCCATTGCGTGCGGGTATCCACCGACGCGTTGATCACTCCTGGAACGCGCACGCGCGTGCGGGAGTTCGCGCCCGCGGACGCGCCCGGACGGTGCGGGGCTCGTCGTCGCACGGAGCCCCGCACGCGTCCCCGACGGGACGGGTCCGCGCGGTCAGCGCACCCGCCCGTACGAGACGCTGCGCGACCAGATGCGCTCCAGCCGCACCACGGTGCCGGGCTTGGGGGCGTGCCAGATCTTGCCCTTCCCCGCGTAGATGCCCACGTGGTAAATACCGCGGCGGGAGTGGAAGAAGACCAGGTCGCCGGCGCGGCGCGAGGACGCCGACAGGTGCCGGGTGCGGTTGTACTGGGCCGCCGCGGTGCGCGGCAGCCGCTTCCCGGCCCGCTTGAACGAGTACAGCGTCAGTCCCGAGCAGTCGAAACGGTGTGGCCCGCTGGCTCCGTACTTGTAGGGCGCTCCCTTCTTGGAAGCGGCGATCCGCAGTGCCGAGGCCGAGGTGGACGCGGCTGCCGCGTCCTCGGTGGCCCCTGGTACGACCAGTGTCCCGCCGACCGTGGCGAGGGCGATGAAGGAGATCACTCCGGCCCGCGCCAGCAGAGGGGAAGTGGTGGTACGCGCAGTCATGCGCAACCCTTCGTCAGCCGCCTGCGAAGGAGTGCCTGTCGGGTTCGGGCAGGCGAAGATGCCCGGTCGCGGTGGCGACTTCACCCCAAGGGGCCGTCCGGCCGTGGTGGCCGGCGGTCCCGTCGTGCTCGGGTCCTCCGCTCCTGCCGGTCCAGTCGTATCGACCAGACATCCGGTACGGCGGCAGGATTGGGCGTCCGCCCGGACCGCCCCACCGCTGTGGCGGGGGCTTGTCGTCGAAGCGATCGTTGCGCACCTCGCGCCCGGATTCCGAGCAGAAACGGCTGTATGTGAGGTTGGTCACGTCTACGCCGTTCGGGTGGACGGGCGGCGTTCCGTGGGAGTCACGCGACGGGTGAGGAGCCGCGTACCAGCCCCGGAACGTCACGCTCCGGGCGACACGTACGTACGTCGCGCAAGCGGTGTGACGCAGTACGCGGCCCCGCGGCTACGCCGTTCGGGCGAGCCCGATCGGGCTTCGTGTCGCCAAACGGGTGGGTCCTTGCGGTGCGTCGGTGCCTCCGGGACGCCCCTGCCTTCCCTGTCCGGCGTGTGCCGCGTGGGCCGGGTGAGGCTCAGAGGCACCAGAGGTGCGGAGGGGAGGCACTCGCGCCCCCGGCCGGGCGGGGGCGCGGCGCGTCAAGCTCGCGGCGGCGGTACGGAGATCAGCCGGGCGCGGCGCTCACCGTCCAGCACGCGCAGGGCCTGCGCCAGCGTTCCCGCGTGCAGCTCGCTCTCGCCCCGGGCGTGCATCAGCGCCAGCGCGTCCCGGAGCGCGGTGGTCTTGCCGACCAGGGCCTGTGCGGCGCGGAGGCCGCCGTACGTGTCCGTGCCGCGGGCGGGATTGATGCGGCCCAGCAGGTCCAGGACCGCCAGGTAGCTGTCGATGACCTCGCCCTCGGCGCGCGTCAGCGCGGGCAGCGGCGGCAGTTCGGGCGGCCACATTCCGGGCTCACCTCGCGCCGGGCGTCGCGGGGCGCTGCTTGCGGCTGCGGGTGAGCCCGTCGATGAGGCCGTACTCCACGGCGGCCTCGGCGCTGAAGACCTTCTCGCGTTCGAGGTCTTCGGTGATCCGCTCGGGGGACTGGCCGGTGTGCCGTACGAGCAGTTCCTCCAGCAGCGCTCGGATACGCAGCAGTTCGTCCGCCTGGATCCGGAGGTCGTCGGCCTGCCCCTGCACCGGCTCGTCGAACGCGGGCTGGTGGACGAGGACGCGGGCGCCCGGCAGGGCGAGCCGTTTGCCGGGCGCGCCGGCCGCCAGCAGTACCGCGGCGACGGAGGCGGCCTGGCCCAGGCAGACCGTCTCGATGTCGCAGCCGACGAACTGCATCGTGTCGTAGATGGCGGACATCGCGGTGAACGAGCCGCCGGGGGAGTTGATGTAGAGCGAGATGTCCCGGTCGGGTGCGTCGTAGTCCAGGTGCATGAGCTGGGCGATCACGTCGTTGGCCGCGGCGTCGTCCACCGGGGTGCCCAGGAAGACGATCCGCTCGCCGAGCAGCTTGGAGTACGGGTCCATGGTCCGGGCCCCGTAGGAGGTGCGTTCGGTGAACTCCGGAAGGACGTGACGGGCCTGGGGGCCGTTCATGGGGAGCTCCTCTTTCCTGAGCGTCTGTAAAAAATGTACAGGACGTACGTAGAGCTAGATGGGAGCATGTTCCGCCGGGCGAAAGCAATGCCTTCGGCGGGGGTGAGGGCGGCCGCTCGCTGAGAGCGAAAACCCCACGGGGTGTCAGGCGGGCCTGTGGGCGGACGACATGACAGGCCGTAAGGTCGGGTTCCCGGCCGGTGCGCGGCCGAGGGCGTGCCGCCGGTGCAACGTTCCGGCCGAAGTCACCCCGCACGTTCCGGCACCGGCCCGGTGTGCGGGGTGCCGGGCCTCCTCCGCCGCCCCACGCGTCCGCTGCGGCAGCCCCGCCGGGCAGCACGAGGCGACACTTGACGCGTGGGCCCCTGGCCAAAGGACCCCTTGTGGAATCCACCCGTGCGGAAACCGCCGTTCCGCCCCGGTCCGCCCGGGTACCCGCCGGGCGGACCCGAGTTCCTCGGGCCGAATCGAGTCCAGGAGGACGCGATGGCTACCGCTTCATCCGCCGGATATCCGGAATCCGGCCGCTCCCAGGCCGCCCGTGCCGAGCGGCACACGAGCGCGGAGACCAAGCCCGCGTTCAAGAGCACCGAGTTCTTCGTCTACCTCGCCGCCGTCGTGGCGGTTCTGGTCGCCTCCGCGATCGTCGGCGAAGGGCCTGCCGGCGTGGACCGCTTCCCCGCCGACCAGGCATGGCTCTACGTCACGCTGCTGACCGTCGGCTACATGATCAGTCGCGGCCTGGCCAAGTGCGGCAGCCGCGAGCCCACCGACCGCGCCACCACCTGAGCGTTCCGGCGCGTACCGATGGCCCGGCGGAGGTGCCGGGCCATCGGCATGGGCGCCAGGGGGCGGTGGACGTCGGGGTGTCGGTGTGCGCGAGGTGTCCGGGCGCGTCGGGGCGTCGGTGGGCGTCGGTTCCGTACGCCGGTCCCGCCCGTACGCCGGCCCGTACGCCGGAGCCGCCCGTCGCGGCCGGCCGGTCGCGGCCCTGGCCGGGATGTCGTGGACGCGACCTAAGCTAGGACCATGGCTTATGAGATTCCGGTGACGCAGGCCCGGGCGGAGTTGGCGGACCTGATCAACCGTGTCGTCTACGGCGGCGAGCGGGTGGTCGTCACGCGCCACGGCAAGCCGCTGGTGGGACTGGTGTCCGCCGCCGACCTGGAGCGCCTCGACGCGTGCCGGGAGGCGGAGGAGGCCGCGGCGGAGGAGCCGGTGATCAGTACGGTCTCCTCGGTGCGGCCGTTCCCGGCCCCGCCCGGCGAGTGGGGCCGCTTCGGCATCGCGGCGGAACACCGCGGTACGGCGGCTGAGCACGGGGCGGCCGGCGGGCACGGTACGGCGGGCGAGCACAGCGGCCCGGGTGTCGCGGAGCGCTGATCGTGCGGCGTTGACAGCTCTGCGCGGGGCGCGGCTGCTGAGGCTGACGGCCGGGGCCGGGTGGTCAGGGGTGGTGGGTGGGCGGGGGACGGTAGCTTCGCTCCAGATATTGACATGGGCATGATGGGTTGGGGGTGTCCGGGTCCGCCGCACGGCGTCCGCGGGGTCCGGCCGGTGGCGTTCCGCGGCCGACCCGCCGCGTTAACGCCGGTGAAACGGTGCCGAACTAACCTGCGGCCTTCGGGTCATTGATGGAGCGGAGCTGGAGAGCAGTTTGCTCCGCCTTTAATTACTGTGTGATACATCTGCTTTTGCGGGTGTATCGCCACCCGTGACCTGGGCGGATGCGCCCAGCTCGAAGACGGTGAGGTGAAGGTATGCAACTGACCCCGCACGAGCAGGAACGCCTGATGATCCATGTGGCCGCCGACGTGGCCGAGAAGCGGCGCTCCCGCGGGGTACGGCTCAACCACCCGGAGGCCGTCGCGCTGCTGACCGTGCACATCCTCGAAGGCGCGCGGGACGGCCGTACGGTCGCCGAGCTGATGTCGACCGGGCGCAAGGTGCTCACCCGTGAAGAGGTCATGGAGGGCGTCCCGGAGATGATCCACGACGTACAGGTCGAGGCGACCTTCCCCGACGGCACCAAGCTGGTCACCGTCCACGAACCCATCAACTGAGCGCGGGAGCAGCGACCATGATTCCCGGCCAGATCCTGCACGCCGACGACCCGGTACGCCTGAACCCCGGGCTCCCCGTCGTCCGGCTGACCGTCCTGAACGCCGCCGACCGCCCCGTCCAGGTCGGCTCCCACTACCACTTCGCCGAGGCCAATCCGGGCCTCGACTTCGACCGTGCGGCCGCGCACGGCAAGCGGCTGAACGTCCCCGCCGGCTCCGCCGTGCGCTTCGAGCCCGGCATTCCCACCGAGGTCGAACTCGTCCCCGTCGGGGGCAAGCGGATCGTCGCGGGCCTGCGCGGCGAGACCGGAGGCTCGCTCGATGGCTGACCTGACCCGCCCCGCCTACACCGATCTGTACGGCCCGACTGTGGGCGACCGGGTGCGGCTGGCCGACACCGACCTCCTCGTCGAGATCACCGAGGACCGGGCGGGCGGCCCCGGCCGCGCCGGTGACGAGGCGGTCTTCGGCGGCGGCAAGGTGATCCGCGAGTCCATGGGCCAGTCCCGCGCCACCCGCGCCGAGGGCGCGCCCGACACCGTGATCACCGGCGCGCTCGTCCTGGACCACTGGGGTGTGATCAAGGCGGACGTCGGTGTACGGGACGGCCGGATCACGGCGTTGGGCAAGGCCGGCAACCCCGACACCATGGACGGCGTCCACCCGGATCTGGTGATCGGCCCGGAGACCGAGGTCATCGCGGGCAACGGCAAGATCCTCACGGCCGGCGCCATCGACACCCATGTGCACTTCATCTGCCCCCAGCAGGTGGACGAGGCCCTCGCCTCCGGTGTGACCACCCTGGTCGGCGGTGGCACCGGCCCGGCCGAGGGCAGCAAGGCCACCACCATCACGCCGGGTGCCTGGCACGTGGCCCGGATGTTCGAGTCGATGGACGGGCTGCCCGTCAACGTGGGGCTGCTGGGCAAGGGCAACACCATGTCCGTCGCCTCGATGCACGACCAGTTGCGCGCGGGCGTCCTCGGCTTCAAGATCCACGAGGACTGGGGCGCCACCCCCGCCGTACTCGACGCCTGTCTGCGCGTCTGCGAGGAGAGCGGCGCGCAACTGGCCATCCACACCGACACCCTGAACGAGGCGGGCTTCCTCCAGGACACCCTGGCCGCCATCGGGGGCCGCGGCATCCACGCGTACCACGTGGAGGGGCCGGCGGCGGACACGCGCCCGACATGATCGCCATGGTCTCCGAGCCGAACGTGCTGCCCGCCTCCACCAACCCGACGCGGCCGCACACCGTCAACACCGTCGAGGAACATCTCGACATGCTGATGGTCTGCCACCACCTCAACCCGGCCGTGCCGGAGGACCTGGCGTTCGCCGAGTCCCGTATCCGGCCCTCCACCATCGCGGCCGAGGACATCCTGCACGACCTGGGCGCCATCTCGATCATGTCGTCCGACGCCCAGGCGATGGGCCGTATCGGCGAGGTCGTCCTGCGGACCTGGCAGACCGCGCACGTGATGAAGAAGCGGCGCGGCACCCTGCCCGGTGACCTGCACGCGGACAACATCCGCGCCCGCCGCTACGTGGCGAAGTACACCATCAACCCGGCCGTCGCCCAGGGCATCGACCACGAGGTCGGCTCGGTCGAGGAGGGCAAGCTGGCCGACCTGGTGCTGTGGGACCCGGCGTTCTTCGGCGTCAAGCCGCAGCTCGTCCTCAAGGGTGGCCAGATCGCGTACGCGCAGATGGGCGACGCCAACGCCTCCATCCCCACCCCGCAGCCGGTACTGCCCCGCCCGATGTTCGGGGCCATCGGCAGGGCGCCGGGCAGCAACTCCGTCAACTTCGTCTCCGAGCAGGCCGTCGCGGACGGGCTGCCGGAACGGCTCGGGCTGGCCAAGTCCTTCCGGGCCATCCGCAGCACCCGCGGCGTGACCAAGGCCGACATGCGCAACAACGACGCGCTGCCCCGCGTCCACGTCGATCCCGACACCTTCACGGTCACCATCGACGGCGACGTGGTCGAGCCCGCTCCGGCGGCGGAACTGCCCATGGCCCAGCGTTACTTCCTCTTCTGAGCGGGCCGGGCATGAGCGAGCGGCCGGAGCAGGAGGTACGGCGATGAGCAGGGCGGCGTTGCTGGTTCTGGCGGACGGGCGGTTTCCGGCCGGGGGCACGCGCATTCCGGTGGTGCGGAGGCGGCCGTCGAGGCGGGGCGGATCCGGGACGCGGCGAGTCTGGAGGCGTTCTGCCATGGCCGCCTGCACACGGCGGGGCTGGTCGCGGCCGCGTTGGCGGCTGCTGCGGCGGCGGGGTGCGATCCGCTGGAGCTGGACGCGGCGGCCGACGCCCGTACGCCGGTGCCGGCATTGCGGCATACGGCGCGGCGGCTGGGGCGGCAGATGATGCGGGCGGCCCGCGCGACCTGGCCCTCGGCCGCGCTGGACGCGCTGGCGGCCGCCCGGCCGCGTGGCGCGCATCAGCCGGTGGTGCTGGGGTTGGCGGCCCGGTCGGCGGGGCTGGACCCGCTGGATGCCGCCCATGCTGCCGCGTATGAGAACGTCAGCGGCCCGGCCACCGCCGCCGTGCGGCTGCTGAGCCTGGATCCGTTCGATGCGACGGCGGTGCTGGCCCGGCTGGCGGGGCCGCTCGACCAGGTCGCCGAGCGGGCCGTCGAAGCCGCACGCCGGGTCCCCCTGGAGGGCGTGGGCGCGCTGCCGGCGGCGTCCGCGCCGCTGCTGGACATCACCGCCGAGCAGCACGCGGCCTGGCCGGTACGGCTCTTCGCCTCGTAACCCCCTCACCTTTCGTCACCCCGCCGCGCGTACCACTTCACCCGCACCGACCCGATCACGGAGCAGCCCATGCATCTCGATCACGATCTCGACGAACGTTTCCCGCACCGGCACAGCTACAGCGCCGCGTCCCCCGAGCGCCCCGACGGCTCCCGGCGCGCGCTGCGGATCGGGCTGGGCGGGCCGGTGGGCACCGGCAAGACCGCCACGGTCGCCGCGCTGTGCCGGGCGCTGCGCGACGAGCTGTCCCTGGCGGTGGTGACCAACGACATCTACACCCGTGAGGACGCCGAGTTCCTGCTGCGTGAGGCGGTGCTGCCCGCCGAGCGGATCACGGCGGTGGAGACCGGCGCGTGCCCGCACACCGCCATCCGTGACGACATCTCCGCCAACCTCGAAGCCGTCGAGGACCTGGAGGACGCGGTCGGCCCGCTGGATCTGATCCTGGTGGAGTCCGGCGGCGACAACCTCACCGCCACCTTCTCCAAGGGCCTGGTGGACGCCCAGATCTTCGTCATCGACGTGGCGGGCGGCGACGACATCCCCCGCAAGGGCGGCCCCGGCGTCACCACCGCCGACCTGCTGGTGGTCAACAAGACCGACCTGGCCCCCTACGTCGGCGTCGACCTGGACGGCATGGCCCGCGACGCCAAGAACCAGCGCGGCGACCTGCCCGTCACCTTCACCTGCCTCAAGGCCGAAAACGGCGTCCAGCCGGTCACCGACTGGGTCCGCGCCCGCCTCACCGACTGGACCACGGGCCCCGCATGACCCTCGCGCCTCCCGAGCGGACCCGGCCCCGGAGCCCCGGGCCGGTACGCGTGCCCGCCCCTGCTCCGGCGGCGCACGGTCTGTGCGCCACGGCCCGCGTCACCGCGCGGACCGGCACGGACGGCACGACCCGCCTGCCCGTGCTGGACGGCGACGGGCCGCTCGCGCTGCGCCGCGTCCGTGTGTACGGGAAGCAGGCCCGGGTGTGCGTCGTCGGTGCCATGAGCGCCCCGCTCGGCGGCGACCGGCTGCGCATCGAGGTGACCGCCGAGGACGGCGCCGACCTGTGCGTCACGGCGGCCGCGGCGACCGTCGCGCTGCCGGGGCGTACCGGCGGACACGCCACGTACGACGTGGAGCTGACCGTCGGCGAAGGGGCCCGGCTGGAGTGGCTGCCCGAACCGCTGATCTCCGCCGAGGGCAGCGACCTGCGGATGACGACGACCGTGCATCTCGCGCCGACCGCGCGGCTGGTGCTGCGGGAGGAGCAGGTGCTGGGGCGCAGCGGAGAGCGGACCGGGCGGCTGAGCAGCCGCCTCACGGTCCACCGCGCCGGACGTACGCTGCTCGACCAGGAGACGGCGTACGGGCCCGGCACCCCGGGCTGGGACACCGCGGCGGTCCTCGGCGGCAACCGTGCCACGGGCCAGCTCCTGGTCGTGGACCCGGCGTACGACGAGCGGCCCGCCGATGTTCTGCTGCTCGGTACGGGACCGGGGGAGGGGCAGGGCGTCCGCAGCCCGCTCGCCGGGCCCGCCGCGCTGACGACCGCGGTCGCACCGGACGGGCTGCGGGTGCGGCGCCTTCTGGACGCGGCGGGTACGGGCTGCGCCGGGTAGGTGACCGTGTCGATGGCGCCGGGTGCGACGGTGCTGCCTGGTAAAGGCACGGCGCCGCTCCTGGGGGAGAGAGCAGCGCCGCACCCGAGAAGACGGCCGATACGGGAAATCGGTGCCGTCGCGGAGACAGGAATCTGCAAAAAGCAGGAAAAGCCCGTCAGTCCATCGACCCGTCAGCCCGTCAGCCCGTCAGCCCGTCAGCCCGTCAGCTCTCCAGCATCGCGGCGAGCACCGACCGCCAGTCCTCCCCGGACGCTCCGCCAGTTCGTCCGCGAGCGCGCGGGCGGGGCGGTAGCGGCGGCGGTGGTGCAGCAGGAAGTCCGGCCCGGCCGCCTCGCCGGCCCCGGGCTCCGCCGCGGTGTCCGCGCCCGGGCCCGCGTGCGTGGCGTGGATCTCGCTGGAGCTGCCGAGCAGCCGGATCAGCTCGGCGGCGAAGTCGCGCCAGTCGACGTGGCCGCCGACCGCGTTGACGACACCGCCGGTCGGCCGTTCCACGCAGCTGACCAGCGCACGGGCCAGTGCCGCGCCGTGCACCCAGGGCGCGCCGTACCAACCGCGCTCCTGTGCGGGCAGCTCGATCGGCTCGCCGTTCCGCGCGGCCTGGTAGAACTGGCCGGTGGCGCCCCAGCGCAGCTGGTCGCGCAGCCTGGCGTGCGGTCCCCAGACGATGGGCACCCGCACCACGTCGGCGGCGCCTCGCCCGCCGCTCCCGGCGGCCTCCAGCAGCATCCGTTCGCAGTCGAGCTTGCCCCGGCCGTACGCGGTGAACGGCCCGGCCGGCGCGGTCTCCTCGGTCACCTCGGTGACCGGCGGCTGCCCGTACGCGTCCACGCTGCTGACGAAGACGAAGGTGCCCCGCCGCCAGCCGTCCAGCGCGGCGCGCATCGCCGCCAGGTCCACCTCGGGAGAGGTGAAGGTGCAGGCGGCGTGGATCACCGCGTCCGCACCGGCGGCCGCCGTCCGCAGGCTGTCCGGGTCGCCGAGGTCCCCTTCGCACAGCTCGATGCCGTCCGCCGCGAGGAGGTGCGCCGACTCGGGCCGTACGAGCGCCCGTACAGGGTGGCCGCGTGCCGCCAGCTCCCGTAGGACGAAGGCGCCGACGCCACCGGTGGCGCCGGTGACCAGGACCGTTCCGGTGCGGGTTGTCGCGGGCCGGGTGCTGCGAGGAGACGTGCCCGCGGGCCGGGCCGCGCTCTGGACGGCGGCCAGTGCTGCCGCGCGTTCCTCGCCCCGTCCGTCCAGCAGGGCCGCGATGGCGCGCGGGCTGCGGTGCTCCATCACGTCGAGGCCGGTCAGCGGCAGGCCGAGCCGTTCGCGCAGCCGGTCGGCCAGTTGCACCGCCAGCAGTGAGTGTCCGCCGAGCAGGAAGAAGTCGTCGTCCAGCGCGGGGCGGCGGCCCAACTGTTCGGTGAACGCGTCCAGTACGGCCTGCTCGCGCACTCCCACGATGTCGGCGGACGCGGCCGCCGCCGGAGCGCCCGGAAGGCGGCCGCGGTCCACGGCACCGTCGGCCGTACGCGGCAGTACGTCCAGGACCGTCACCGCGGCCGGGACCAGCCCGGGCACCAACCGTGAACGCAGCGCGGCCCGCAGGCCCATGGGGTCGAGGGAGCCCGTGCGGCTCGGCACGACGTACGCGAGCGGCGGCCGGCCGTCGATCTCCAGCAAAAAGGCTTCCGCCACCTCCGGCCGGTCGCGGAGCAACTGCGCTGCCGGGTGGGCCGGCTCCGTACGGTCCGGGGCGCCGGTGTCGGGCTGCGGCCGGGCCAGCGGGTGGCCGGGGTCGGCGGCCACCGCCGCCAGCAGGTCGGCGAAGCCGCGCAGCAGCCGTCCGGCCGTCCGCTCGTCGAGCCGCGCCCGGTCGTACTGCACCAGGCAGCGCGGCGGCCTGCCGTCGCTCCGGTCCTGCTCCACGTAGAAGCCGAGACCGAACTTGGCCGTCCCCAGATCGACCTCGACCGGTTCGCTCGCCAGTCCGGGCAGGTCCAGGGTGGTGGGCGCCCGCAGCACGTCGGCCGTGACGTCCACCAGGGGCTGGCCGCCCGCCCCGCGGGCCGCCGCTCCGAGCCGCTCGACGATCAGGTCGAACGGCACGTCCCGGTGCTGCTGCGCCTCCAGCAGCGCGTCCCGGACCCGGTCCAGCAGTGCGCCGAAGGTACCGGTGCTCCGCGCGTCCACCCGGACGGGCAGGGTGTTCACGCACAGGCCGACCAGATTCCGTATCTCCGCCCGGTCACGGTGGCTGCCCGCACAGCCGAGCACCAGGTCCGTACGGCCCGTCTGCTCCAGGAGGGCGGCGTACGCGGCGGCCAGGACGACGGTGAACAGGGTGCTCCGGTGCTCCCGGCCCACCGCGCGCAGTCCTTCGAGGACGGCGGGCGGCAGCGGCTCGGCGAGCAGGGCGGCCTGTCCGCGCCGGGCCGGGGCGCCGGAGCCCGCGGGCAGCGGGACAGGCCGGGCGCCCGCGAGGCGGCCGAGCCAGAATTCCAGGCCGTTCTCCAGGGCGTCCACGGCGGCGTGCTCACGGCGCGCGTAGTCCGCGTACTGCGGCGCAGGGGTGGCGAGCGTGCCGGGCAGCTCCCCGGCCAGCGCTTCGTCGCCGTCGAGCGCCGCCCCGTACAGCGCGCCCAGCTCGCGCGCGACGATGGCCAGCGAGCCGCCGTCGATCGCGATGTGGTGCAGCGTCAGCAGTACGGTGTGGTCCTCGGCGGCATGCCGTACGGCCAGCGCGCGCAGCACCGGGCCGCTCGCCAGGTCGAAGGGCCGTGCGGCGGCCTCCCGCAGCAGTTCCGCCACGTCACCGTCCGCCGTCACCACCTCGACCGGAACCGGAACGGCGTCCAGCGCCTCCTGGTACGGCTCGCCGTCACGCTGCCCGTACCGCGTACGCAGCACCGCATGACGGCGTACGAGAGCGGTCAGCGCCCGGCCCAGCGCCTGCGGGTCGAACGGCCCGCGCACCCGGGCCGCGAACGGCACGTGGTACGCGGCGCCGCTGCCGCCGAGGCGGTCCATCAACCACATGCGGCGCTGTGCCGCGGAGAGCGGTGCGGGACCTGTCGTGCCTTCTGCGCCTTCCGCGCCGCCGGCGGCCGCGGGCGCCACGCTCCCGCGCTTGGCGGCCTGCCGCTGCCGGGCGATCCGCAGCAGCGCCGCCTCGCGGGCGGTGTCCGGAGCGGTGGTCATCGCAGATCCTCCAAAGCAGCTGAGGCGGCCGGTCCGTCGCCGGGCGCGCCCGGGTCCTCGTGCAGGTGCAGCAGGGCCCGTTCGACGTGTGCCGCCTGCGCGGCGACCGTGGGGGCGGCGAAGAAGTCCGCGAGCGACATCTCCACGCCCAGGTCCTCGCGGAGGTCCTCCACGACGCACAGCGCCAGCAGCGAGTGCCCGCCGAGCGCGATGAAGTCCGCCTCGGGGTCGTCCACCGGGTGGCCCAGGGCCTGGCTCCACAGGTCGGCGACGACCTGCTGGAGAGGTGACAGGTGGCCGGGCGCGGCCGGGAGGCTCCCGGCCTCCGGGGCACCGTCCGGTTCCCCGCCGCCCTCCACCGTCCGTTCGGCCAGCGACCGCCGGTCCACCTTGCCGACCCCGGTCATCGGGAGCGCGTCCACGAACGCCCACGCGTTGGGCACGAGGTGGGCCGGCAGGCGGCCCTCCAGGTGGGCGCGCAGCGCCGCCGCTCCGGCGGCCGCACCGTCCTGCCGTACGACGAAGGCCACCAGCCGCGCGTCGTCCGGCGCCGGACGCTGGACGACCACGGCCGCGTCGGCGACCCCGGTGTGCTCGCGCAGCACGTGCTCGATCTCGCCCGGCTCGATCCGGAAGCCGCGGACCTTGATCTGGTCGTCGGTCCGGCCGTGGAAGTCCAGCGTGCCGTCGGGGCGTGCCGAGACCACGTCACCGGTGCGGTAGAGCCGGCCGGCCGTCGGGTGGCCGACGAAGGTTTCCGCCGTGCGGTCCGGCTGTCCGACGTAGCCGAGCGCCAGCCGCGGGCCGCCGAGCCACAGTTCGCCGCGCACACCCGGCGCCACCGGCTCACCGCGCTCGTCCATGACATACGCGGTCGTCCCGGCGATCGGGCAGCCGATGGGCGGCGGGGCGTCGCAGTCGGCGTCCGCCACGCGGTGCGCGGTGGCGAAGGTGGTCGCCTCGGTCGGCCCGTACCCGTTGACCAGTTCCAGCCAGGGGTGGGCGCGCAGGACGGAGCGCGCGTGCTGCGCGGACAGCGCCTCGCCGCCCACCAGTACGCCGCGCAGCAGCCCGAAGAGCGGGGACCGCCGGGCGGCCAGGTGGTGGAAGAGCGCGGTGGTCAGCACGGTGACGGTCGCGCCGAGGCGCTCCGCGTCCCGCGCCAGACCGGCCGGCGAGAGCCGGTCGGCGGTGGACACCGCGACCGCGGCGCCGTTGGCCAGTGCGGCCCACACCTCGAAGGCGGCGGCGTCGAACGTGACGGGGAGTGGAACAGCACCCGGTCGCGGGGCGTGAGGGTGACGTACTCGGGCCGGTGCGCCAGGCGCGCGATGCCCTGGTGGGTGACGGCCACGCCCTTGGGCTGACCGGTCGAGCCGGAGGTGAACATCACGTAGGCGACGGCGTCCGGAGCGTAGGTGCCTTCGGCGGGCGAGGGCGCGTCGTCGCCGGCGTGCTCCGCCACGCGGGCGGGCGGCGGCGGCAGCGCCCGGTCACCGGGGATGCCCGCCGCCTCCACGAGGTCCTTGTCACCGACCGTCAGCACCGCTTCGGCCGTCTCCAGCATGGTCGCGATGCGCGGAGCGGGATGGTCGGCATCCAGCGGTACGTAGTGCCCGCCCGCCCACCAGACGGCGAGCTGGGTGACGACGATGGGGACCGAGTGCGGCAGCAGGACGCCGACGGCGTCGCCGGGACGCACGCCACGGTCGTGCAGCGTGCGGGCGAAGCCGCGTGCGGCCGCGGCGAGTTCCGCGTACGTCAGAAACGTTTCGCCGTCGGTCACGGCGAGCGCGTCGGGGGTGGTGCGGGCGAAGTGCGCGACGAGTCCGGGCAGGCCGGTCGCGAGGTCGGTCATGGGGTCGGTCGTGAGGCCGGTCATGGGGTCGGTCATCTCACACCCCCGCCAGGCCGGCGGCGGCGCGCCGGGTGTCCACCAGCGCCGCCAGCGCCCGCAGGTCGGGCTGCCGCAGCACTTCGGGCGCCCGCAGCCGTACGCCGCAGTGCTCCTCGATGCCGGTCAGCAGCCGGGCGGTGGACAGGGAATTGCCGCCGGCCGCGGCGAAGTTGTCGCCGGTGCCGAGGGCCGGGCTGCCGAGCAGGTCGCGGCAGAGCCGCAGAACCAGTTCCTCGGTCGGCGACTGCGGCGCGCCGTCGCCCTCCGGGGCCGCGCCTCCGCCGGCCGCCGCCTCTTCGGCCGCCAGGAGGGCGGCCCGGTCGACCTTGCCGTTGGCGTCCAGCGGGAAGCTGTCGAGGAACCGTACGACGGCCGGTACGGCCTGTTCGGGCAGCCAGCCGCGGGCTTCGCGGATCAGCTCGTCCGCGGCCGGCACCGGCGCACCGGGGACGGGCAGGACGAAGGCGACGAGCCGGGTGACCTCGCCCGCGACGGTCTGTACGGCGACCGCGGACCGCCGTACGCCCGCGTGGTGCTCGAACGCCGCCTCCACCTCGGCGAGTTCGATCCGTACGCCGCTCACCTTGACCTGGTCGTCCAGCCGCCCGAGGAAGTCCAGCACCCCGTCGGGCCGCATCCGTACCCGGTCGCCGGTGCGGTAGACCCGGGCGGTCCCGGTGACGCCGTCCGGCGGGGCCACGAAACGGGCCGCCGTCAGGTTCGCGTCCAGGTAGCCGAGCGACAGCACGTCCCCGCCGACGCGCAGTTCACCGGCCTCGCCGCGCGGCACCACCAGGCCCGCCTCGTCGGTGACGCAGACGACGGCGCCGTCGACGGGCGTGCCGATCGGCGGGGAGCGGTGTCGCCGTCGTCGGCCTCGACGTGGTGCACCGTGGTGACGACGGTGGCCTCGGCGGGGCCGTACGCGTTGTGCACCCGGGCCGTGACCTGCGGCGCGGGACGGCGGCGCAGCCGGTCGCCGCCCACCACCAGGTGGCGCAGGTCGGGTAGCTCGGGCCAGGGCCGTTCGAGGACGGTCTCGGCGAGCGGCGTGGGCAGGATGGCGACGGACACCTTGGCGCGCCGCCACCAACCGGTGAGGGCGTCCGGGTCCCAGCGCACCTCCTCCGGCGGCACGCTCAGCGTTCCGCCCGACGTGAGCGCCGCCCACAGCTCCTTGAGGTGCGGGTCGAAGGAGACCCCGATCAGCAGGCTGTGCCGGTCCCCGGGCCGGGCCCCGGTGTACGCGCAGTACCAGTCCAGCAGCGAGCCGAGCGACGAGCGGCCCACCGCGACGGCCTTGGGGGTGCCGGTGGAACCCGACGTCAGTACGGCGTAGAAGGTGCCGGGCGGGGCGGTCGGCGCGGTGCCGGTGGCGGGTCCGGCGCGGAACGCGGCCACGACACTGCCGGCCGCGTTGGCGCCCTCGGCGGGCAGCGGCAGGGACACGGCGCTCGTCCCGGCACCCGTACGGTACGCCGCGGGCAGCAGCGCGGGGTCGCCGACGAGGCAGCCCACGCCCAGCCGCTCGGTCACCGCCGTCAGCCGGTGCTCGCCGGGGCGCGGTCCCAGCGGCAGGTAGACGGCGCCGAGCCGGGCGAGCCCGACCGCCACCGCGACCAGCGCGGCCGAGCGGTCGAGGCACACCCCGACCAGGTCACCGGGGGACACCCGGCCGCGCAGCGACTCGGCCACGACGTGCGCCAGGGCGTCCACCTCGGCGTAGCTCCAGGACAGTTCGCCGTCCTCGACGGCGGGGGCGTCGGGGGCGCTGCGCACCCAGTGCTCGTACCGGGCGAGGATGTCGGACCGGTCGGCGGCCTTGGCCGACGTACCAGGTGTGGCGCCGTACGCGATGCTGAGCCGGTCGTCCTTCGGGCTGCTGCCGGGATGCTCGTGGGCTGAAATACTCATGATTCCTCTGCGGTTCGCGAGTTCACGCATTCGTAAGGGGCGGGGCCGGGGGCGGTGGTCCGGCCCCCGGGCCCCGGAGGGCGGACGGCTCAGCCGAGCCCCATGGACCGGGCGATGATCACCTTCTGGATCTCCGAGGTCCCCTCGATGATCGTCATCATCCGGACATGGCGGTACAGGAACTCCAGCGGATGCCCGCGCACCCACCCGGTGGCGCCGTGCACCTGAAGGGCCCGGTCCACCACCCGCACCGCGGTCTCCGACGAGGTCAGCTTGGCCAGCGCGGCGTTCTCCGGCGCCTCCGTGCCGCCGTCCACCAGCCGCGCGCAGGCCAGCGTCAGCAGCTTGGCCGCCTCGATCTCCGCGCGGCTGGTCACCAGATGCTCCTGCACATGCTGGTACGCGCCGATGCGCTCGCCGAAGGCCCGCCGTTCACGGGCGTACGCGATGCCCTGCTCCAGCGCGTACTCGGCGATGCCGTCGCACATCGCGGCCACCACCAGGCGGCCCCGGGACAGGCTGTCCATGCCGTTGCCGAGCGCCGAACCGACCCCGTCGGGGCCGCCGATCACCGCGTCCGCCGGTACCCGCGCGTCCTCCAGCAGCAGCTCGTACAGCGGCTCGCCCGACATGCCGTCGTACCGCTGCCCGATCCGCAGCCCCGGGTTGCCCGCCTCCACCACGAAGGCCGTCGGCTCGCCCCCGGCCGAGGCGACGACCAGGGTGAAGTCCGCCCGGTCGGCGTTGCTCACGAAGGTCTTGCGGCCCTTGAGGATCCACTCGCCGGTCGCCTCGTCCCGCACGGCCGTGGTGGTCAGCTGGAACGCGTCCGAGCCCGCGTGCGGTTCGGTCAGCGCCAGACAGCGCACCGCCTCGCCGCGCACCAGCGGCTTGAGATAGCGCTCGATCTGCTCCTCCGTGCCGTGCCGCAGCAGCGGACTCGGACCGTCGGAGCCGGCGAGGGCGTACGGCGCGAGGGGGCAGCCGCTGCGGCCCGCCGCGTGATGCAGCAGTACCACGGCGGTGAACGGCATGCCGGAACCGCCCAGCTCCTCGGGATAGTCACCCGCGTAGAAGCCGAGGGCCGCCGAACGCCGGCGGACGTAGTCCCGCAGCTCGGCCGGGGGCAGGTCGGCGTCCTCCGGCAGGTCCGCCGCCAGCGGCACCAGCTCCTTGCGGATGAACGCCTCGAAGGAGGCGGTCAGTTCCCGGTGGTCGGCCTCCAGGACCGACGAGGGGTAGCTGCTCACGCCGCGACCTCCCGCACCGCACGGGCCTGGTCGGCCAGCACCGGGTTCTGGAAGAACAGCCGCAGCGGCGGCCGGCTGCCGAGCCGGGGCTCCAGCCAGGCGGCGAGCTGCGCGGCCAGCAGGGAGTGGCCGCCGATCTGGAAGAAGTGCGACGCCGGGGTGAAGTCGTCGTGGCCCAGCACCTCGCGCCAGGCCTCGGAGAGCAGCGCCACCTGCGGGTCGGCGGGCTCGCCGGACGCCTCGGCCGCGGTGCTCCCGGCCGCCTCCTCGGGCGGCAGCTCGGCCACCCGGCACGCCAGCGCCGCGCGGTCGGGCTTGCCGCCCTGGAGCGTCGGCATGGCGTCCAGCCGGATCCAGCGGGCCGGTACGAGCGCGGTGGGCAGCCGGCGGGACAGCGCGGCGTGCAGCTCCTGCTCGTCCGGCTCCGCACCGTCCCCGGCACGGGACTCCAGGAAGCCGATCAGCCGTGGCCCGGCGGGACCGCCCGGGTCGAGCACGACGGCGGACGACCGGCCGCCCAGCTCGACGGAGGCCGCGGCCTCCACCTCCTCCAGCTCGATGCGGTAACCCCGCAGCTTGACCTGGTTGTCGCGGCGGCCCAGGAAGCAGAACCGCCCGGTCAGGTCCCGGTAGCCGAGGTCGCCGGTGCGGTAGACCCGCTCGCCGTCCAGGGCGTCCGGCGTCACGAAGCGCTCGGCGGTGGCCTGCGCGTTGCCGAAGTATCCGTCGGCCAGTCCGGCGCCCGCGACGGCCAGTTCACCGACCGCGCCGGCGGGCAGCGGCCGCAGCCCGGCGTCGAGCACATGCACCCGGGTGCCCGGGAGTTCCGCGCCGAGCGGCACCTCGGCGCCGTCCCGCAGGTCTTCGCGGGTCACCTCGTGGACGGTGCTGGTGATCGCCGCCTCGGTCACGCCGTACGCGTTGAGCACGGTGACCGACGGCGACCCGGCGGCGGCGTCCACGGCGTCGAACAGCTCGCGCAGCGCGCCGACCGGCAGCCGCTCACCGCCCAGGACGATCACGCGCGGCGCCCAGCGGCCGTCCCGCAGCGCCTCGCCCAGCTCCTGCCGTACGGCGAGGAAGTAGCTGGTCGGCAGGTTGGCGACGGTGACGCGACGGGCCGCCAGGACCGCGGTCAGCTCGTCCGGGGTGGGCACCTCGCGCTGCGGCAGCACCAGGCAGGCACCGGCCAGCAACGACGGCAGCACCTCCTCCAGCGCCACGTCGAAGGACGGCTGGGCGAAGAGCAGCACCCGGTCCCGCTCGGTCAGGCCGTAGCGGCCCGCCGTGGCGCGGGCGTGCTGCGCCAGCGCCGCCCGGCCCACCACGACCGGCTTGGGCAGGCCGGTGGAGCCGGAGGTGTGGATCACGTACGCGGCGTCCTTGAAGGCGTCCGGGCCCAGCTCCCGAGCCGGGGCCGCCGCCTCCGGGAACGCGGGGCCGTCCAGCAGCGCCACCGGCAGCCCTTCGGCCGGGAGCGACAGCGCGCTCTCCCGGGTGGCCAGCACCAGCGCGGGATTCAGCCGCTCCAGCAGCGTCTTCAGGCGCGTGGCCGGGTCGTTGGGGGAGAGGGGGCAGTACACGGCGCCGGTCCGCAGACAGGCGAGCAGCGTGACGACGGAGTCCGTGCCGCGCGGAAGGAGGGCGGCCACCGGACGGCCCTCGGTCACTCCGGCCGCGCGGAGCCTGCGCGCCAGGTCGTCGGCCCGGGCGCCGAGCTGACCGTACGTCAGGCTCTGGGTGCCGCCGACGAGGGCGGGGCGGGCGGGGTCCTGGCGGGCGACCGGGTCGAGCACCTCGTCGGTGGGGAGGGCCGCGAGGGCGTCCGTCTCCTCCGGGCCGGTGGCGCGGTCAGCGGCCACCGCGGCGGCTCCCAGCGAGGCCAGCGGTGCTTCCGGGGTCTCCAGGTAGGCGCGCAGTACGTCGAGGAAACGTTCCGACAGGAGTCGGACCACGTCCTCGCCGAACAGGTCGCGGTCGTAGTCCCACACCAGCGTCATCCCCGCGGCGCCCTGCCGCGGACCGACCGTCCGCCGGTCGTCCGGCATCAGCACCAGGTCCAGGTCGAAGCGCGTGGTACCGGTGTTGAAGCCCTCGTACAGCGCCACCTCCAGCTCCGGCACCTCGATCTCCGGCAGCGCCGCGTCGTGCGCGCTGAACATCACGCTGAACAGCGGGTTGTCCGCGCCGGAGGTGTGCCGGCCGAGCGCCCGCGTCAGCTCCTGCACCGGCACCTCCTGGTGCGGCAGGGCCCGGATCAGCGTGTCGGTGACCTCGTCCACCGTCTCCAACGCCCCGGCGACCGGATCCGGCCGCAGGCGCAGCGGAATCGTGTTGACGAACATGCCGACGGTGCCCTCGAAGCCCACCGGACGGTTGCCCACCGCCGTGCCGACAACGATGTCGGTCCGTCCGCTGTGCCGACGCAACAGCTCCGCGAACAGGCTCAGCAGCGTGGAGAACGGCGTGTGCCCCTGGGCGCGGCTGCTCTCCCGCAGCCGCTCGGCCAGGTCGGCGCCGATGGCCTGGCGCAGCTGCCCGCCCGCGTGGCGGCGCTGCGCACCGGGCCGGGCGAGGCCGGGCAGCGGCAGGTCGAAGGTGGCGTCCGACAGCTCCGCCGTCCAGTGCGCCAGGCTGGCGGACCGGTCGGCGACGGCCGCGGCGCGCGCGTGGTCCTCGTACGAGCGTGCTGCCGACAGCTCCACCGGCTCGCCGAGCACCTGACCCCGGTACACGGTGAACACGTCGTGCAGCAGGATCGCGAAGGAGTGGCCGTCGTGGATCAGGTGGTGCTCGACGTGCACGACCCGGTGGTGCCGTTCGCCCAGCCGGGCCAGGCACCAGCGCAGCAGCGGCGCCTCGGTGGTGTCGAGCGGCGTCTCGGCCTCGCTCCGCAGCAGCTCCTGGAACGCGGCCTCCGGATCGGCCTCCTGGGAGAGGTCCACTGTGCGCATCCGTGGCTCACATCGTTCGCGTACCCGCTGTTCGGGCACCTCGCCCGACCGCTCGACAAGTTCGAGTCGCAGGCCGGCGTGCCGGTCGAGCGCGGCGCCGAGCGCGGTGCGCAGGGCCGCCTCGTCGAGCCGGCCCCAGAGGTCGATCGACGCCGTGAAGTTGTAGGCACGGCTGCCCGGCAGCATCTGCTCGTGCAGCCAGACGACGTCCTGGGACGGTGAGAGTCCGAACATGGTCCATCCTTCGGGTGGTGGATGAGGGTGGGCACGGCCCGGCGCCCGCTGTCGGTCGGACGCGGGGCCGGGTGGGTGGAGCGGTACGGCGGGGCCGGTGCCGGCCCGGGGTGAGGGCCGGGGCGCCGGTGTGCGGGTCAGGCCACGGGGGTGGTGGTAGTGGTGCGCTCCTGGCCGGGCAGTTCGGCCGGGGTGCCGGCGGATTCGGCGGGTCCGCCGGACAGTTCGGCGGTCAGGGCGGTGAAGGCGTCGCGGACGAGGCCGTCCGGGAAGGCGTCGCGGTCCCAGGCCAGCCGTACGAGCAGGTCGGACCCGTACGAGACGGAGACCGCGAACGGCGCCTGGAGCGGCCGCCCGTCGATGTGCACCTCCCGGCCCGCGACGCCGTCCAGCTCCAGCGGCGGACGGCGGTGCAGGTCCTCGAAGGTCAGCAGACCGTCCAGCCGCCCCGTCCAGGGGACGGTGGCCGTCCGGGCCGCCCGGACCACCTCGTCGAACGGGGTGTCGGCGTGGTCGAGGTCGTCCCACCAGGTGGTGGTCAGGTCGTCCGGGCCGCAGGCGAAGGCCGGGTGCACGACAGTGTTGAGGAAGCAGCCGAGGACGGGCGGCGCCGCGGCGGGGCGGCCGCCCCAGGGGTAGCCGAGCAGCGGCGTACGCCCAGGCGCTTTCGCCTCGCCCAGAGAGCGCGCGACACTTCCGCACGCCCCGAGCAGCACGGGGAAGGCGGTGGACCGCCCGTCACCGCTTCGGACCGGGAGGCGCGCTTGAAGCGCACCGGTGGGTCGAGGTGCGGCCGGTGCGGCCGGTGCGGACGCTTGCCGGGCAGCGGGCTGACCGGGAGCCGCACTCGCGTCGCTGTCCGCGAGCGCCGGGGCGATCCTGCGGGCCCAGTACGCGAGCGCGTCCGGCCCCGACGCCCTCTTCTCCGCGTCGAGTTGCAGGCGTACGGCCTCCCGGTACCCGGCCACCTCCACCGCGGCACGGTCCTGCGGCACATCGCCGGGACCGAGCCCGTGCCCGTACGCCTCGCCGAGGTCGGCGGAGATCCGGCCGAGCGACTGCTCGTCGCACACGGCGTGGTCCAGGGCCAGGGCGAGGATTTCCACGGGGCCGGTGGAGCTGTCGGTGTCGGCGTGCGCATCGGCAGCGCGATCGCCACCGGCACCGGAGTCGGTACGGGCACCGGAGGAGCCATCGGCGTCGGCCAGGAACAGCCGCAGCGGCGGGCCCTCGGCCGACCAGGCCAGCAGCGTCCGGCGCAGGGCCGCCGCCGCGCTCTCGCCGGGGCGCGGAGTCACCCTGTTCACCTGCGCCTCAGGCGTACCGAGCCGCTGGACGGGCGCCCCGCGCAGGACGTCGGACCGGGTACGCAGCGCGGGGTGCGCCGCGGCCAGGTGGCCCGCGGCCGCACGCAGCCGCTCCAGGTCGATCGTGCCGCGCGGGAAGGCGAAGAACAGCGGTACGACATCGGGCCGCCCACCGGGCGCGAGCCGCCGGGCGAGCAGGAAGCGCCGCTGCGCACCGGTGACGGGCAGCAGCGTCGCCGGGTCGCTCACCCCGGCGGCGGCCTTCTCGTAGCGGGCGAGGTACTGCTCGGTGATGTTGACGGTAGCCCGGCGGGCGCCGGTGTCGGTGGTGAAGCGGGTACGGACGCCGGTGCCGGCCGGCTGGCCGGTGCTGATACCGATTGTCGTGCTGGGATCCACGATGACCTCCTTTGCGCCGCCGCGGACGGGGCGTTGCGGACGAGACGTGTGAGACGTATGAGTCGTAGCGGATGCATACGAGACGTATGAGCCGCGTGCGATGTACGAGATGGATGGTCGGTGTGAGGCGTGCGGACGCAGCCGCAGCCGCAGCCGCGCACGCGGAAACCGCGCGGGAGCACGGCGGCCGGATCACAGGCTCCGACCCACAAGCTCCGGCCCACCGGCCGGCTGACCCACGTCGGCGGGTGGGTCAGCCGGCCGCTCCGGGCGCATCAACTGCCTCGGAAGCCGCCCCGGATCCAGCTCCGTCCGCCGCCTCTCCGTGCGCTTCTCCGGCGGCCGGCAGGTCCCGCAGCTTGCGCAGGGGGACAGCAGCAGGGGGATCGGTACGAGCAGGAAGCCCACCGCGCACACCCATACGGCGGCCCGCGGTCCGGCCGCTCCGGCGATGGATCCGCCGGCCAGCGCGCCGAGCGGCATGGTCCCCCAGACCATGAACCGCAGCGTGGCGTTCATCCGCCCCAGCAGCGCGTCGGGGCAGAGCAGTTGCCGGAAGCTCACCTGGGCCACGTTGTAGACGACCGCGCCGAAGAAGACGGCGCCCGAGCCGAGCGCGAACCATCCGGCGGCGGGCCCCTGCCCGGACAGCGGCCACAGCAGGGCGAACGGCCCGGTGACCAGGGGAGCGAGCCAGATGATGCGGGCCTGTCCCAGCCGCCGGGCCACCGTCCCGGCACACAGCGCCCCGGTCAGGCCGCCGACGGCGGAGGCGGACAGGATCAGCCCGAGCACACCGGGCGGCAGGCCCAGGTCGCGGGTCAGGAACACGGTCTGTACGGCGACGAGCATCGCCGAGAAGAAGTTCGCCACCCCGGTCGACAGCGCGATCACGCGCAGTACGGGATGCCGCAGTACGAAGGCCAGGCCTTCCTTGACCTGCGCGGACAGCGACACACCCGGCGTGACCTCGGGCTCCGGCTCCCGGACGCGGATGCCGCGCAGGAACAGGGCGGACGCGAGGTATCCGGCCGCGTTGGCCAGTACGGCCACCGGCGGCCCGAGCAGTTGGACGATGCCGCCGCCCAGTCCGGGCCCGGCCACCTGCGCCGCCGAACGCGCGGTCTCCAGCGCCCCGTTGCCCGCCACCAGTCGCGGGCCGGGCAGCACCCTCGGCAGATAGCTCTGGTGGGCGACGTCGAAGAACACGGTGGCGACGCCGGTGACAAAGGCCACCACGTACAGCTGGGCCATCGTCAGGGCGTGGCACGCCGCGGCGAGCGGCACGCTGCCCATCGCCACCGCGCGCACCACATCCGTACGGATCAGCAGCGGCAGCCGCCGGACCCGGTCCACCCAGGCGCCCGCCGGCAGCCCGATGAGCAGGAACGCGGCGGTCTCGGCCGCGGTGAGCAGGCCCACTTCGAAAGCCGAGGCGTGCAGCCCGACGACGGCCACCAGGGGCAGGGCCACGAGGGCCACTTGGGTGCCTGCCTGGCTGGCCGCGGCCCCGGCGAGCAGCAGCCGGAAGTCGCGATGGCGGAGGAGCCCGTCACCGGCGCGGCTGCCGGAGGCTCGTGAGGTGGTCACATGGCTGACATTTGGTGATGAAGAGGGGGCGGGTCAAAACGACCGTAGGTTTTCCGGACAGCTTGATCCGCATTCCGGACGCTGTGCGAATGTTTTGTCGTAAACCGTCCGTTCTCTCCGGTCCACCCTGCCCTGAGGTGACCTGCTACATCCTCACCAAACGTTCACTCGGCGACCGTTTTTTCGGCCGTCGAGCGAATGTCCGGTAAGTGCGGCTGGGGATGTTCAGAAGCCGTAAGGACTGCTGACGGGCAGCGCGGAGTGTGTTACGAGCTGTGAACCCAGCGTGGTCACGATCGCCTGGCCTCCGGCTCCGGCGCCCGGCGGTCCACCTCCAGGGCCCGGTGCGCCGGTCCCGCGCCGCGCCCGGAACGCCCGCGCCGCCTGCCCGACCCGGGCCGTACGGTCAGGCCCAGCCGGCACCGGTCCAGGTACTCCGTGATCTGCTCGTCGTCCCAGCCGCCCGCCTCCCGCAGCCCCGACGACAGATGCGCCAGATAGGCGTCGGTCGGCTGCGTACGCGGGACCTCGCCCGCACGCCACGGCGCGGTGAAGGTGAGCAGCGGCAGGCCGTCCAGCGAGCCGGGATGCACCAGCGTCTCGTAGCGGCCGGGGCCGAACCGGGCCCGTCCCCGCTCCAGCACTTCGGCCAAGTCCAGGTCCGCCGCCGGCTTCCGGTGCATCTCCTGTGCGGCGATGTCGGAGAACTGGCTCCGTGTCACCAGGTGGGCGCGGGCCCAGACCTCGCCGGGCCCGTCCGGGTCGTAGAACGCCACGCCGCCCGTCCAGTTCAGCGACTCCAGCGCGAAGTACATGGTCCCCGGCAGGACGACCGGTACGGAACGGGCGGGCGGCCTGGGGTCACGGCACCCCGGACACGTACGCAGGCCGCCCGGCGGGCGCCCGCCCGCCAGGTAATGGCGCAGCCGTGCGCCGTGCATGTTGGAGCCGTACGACACGTACCAGACGTGCACCGCAACATCCCTTCGCCGATGCGCCGCCCGGGCCGGGCGGCACCCAGGGCCGAGCCGCATGTCAAGCCGTACATACGGCTATAAACCAGGTCGTAAGCCATGGTGCGCCCGTCGCCACCACAGATCACCGAGCGAATCCTGCGGTTTGGTAAAGAAATGGAAGTGAGCCCTGTTCACAGGGGGCGGCAGAAGACAGGATCCCTCGTGCAGCTCTGTGATCACCGCCGCCTTTCCGCGGCGCTTTGTACAGGGGGCCCCACATGAGACGAACAGCAGCGCTCGGCGCCGCCGGCACCCTGGTGACCGGCGCGCTCGTAGCCGGAGCGATAACCGCCACACCCGCCGGCGCGGGTCGGCGGCACCACCGCGGCTCGGCCGAGGACCGCGGCGTGCGGGCCGCCGCCGCCCGCGCGGCCGAGCAGGGCGTCGACTGGCAGACCTGCCCTGCCGACTGGGGCCTGAAGGCCCCCATCCAGTGCGGCCATGTGACCGTGCCGGTCGACTACGCCGAGCCCGACGGCCGCACCATCAAGATCGTCGTGGACCGGATCGGCAACACCGGCGGCAAGAGCGAGCGGCAGGGCTCCCTCCTCTACAACCCCGGCGGCTCGGGCATGAAGTTCCCGACCCGCGCCACCTGGCCGGAGAAGCAGCGGACCCCGGTCGAGGTACGAAGCGGCAAGGGCCTGCCCAGCGTCCTGATCGTGCAGAGCACCCGTGACGCGGCGACCCCGTACAGCGGCGCCGTCGAGCTGCGCAAGCGCCTCAAGGGCTCGCGCCTGATCACCGAGCAGGGGGCGGCTCGCACGGTGTCGCCGGTCTGGTCAACCCCTGCATCGACAACCGGGTCGACGCCTACTTCCTGACCGGGGGGCATGTGGTGCCGCCCGGCAAAGAGTGGCGCCACACGTGTGCCACCATGGCGTTATGGACCTCACGCCCTACGTCGACAACCTCCGGCACGAACTCGCGGTGGCCGCGGACGCGGGAGGAGACGAAGCGCGTGCCCTCGCCGAGCGGCTCACCGCCCCGCTGGAGTCGGCCGCCCGCCTCACCCTGCTGAACGCGCTGTCCGCCGCGATGGGGGAGGTCACCCGGGACCTGGCGCCGGGTTCCGTCGACGTACGGCTGCGCGGCCTCGATCCCGAGTTCGTGGTGACGGCCCCGCCGGCCCCTCAGCCGTACGAACAGGACGAGCCCGAAAGCGCGCCGAGCAGCGCATGGACCGCCGCGCCGGCCGCCGCCCCCGTCGACGGCGGCGAGGGCGGCACGGCCCGGATCAACTTCCGACTGCCCGCCCACCTCAAGGCCCGGGTCGAGGACGTGGCGGGCCAGGAGGGCCTGTCGGTCAACGCCTGGCTCGTACGGGCCGTCGCCTCGGCACTGGACCCCGGCGAACGCAGCCGCCCCGCCGGCCGCCAGCGGCACGGGGGTCAGCAGAGCTATACGGGCTGGGCCCGCTGACCGTAATGGTCTGTACTGGACCGAAGTGACGGACGCTCTCCACCACTTCGGTCCGAAGCTCAATCCGAAGGCCTGACACCGCGGTCGGGGCGCAGGCGTCGGGTAAGGCCGCGGGGCGCCTGCTGCCGTGCCTTCGCCTCGTTCGCGTACATGTCCACGTACTCCTGTCCGGAGAGCCGCAGAATCTCGTACATGATCTCGTCGGTGACGGCGCGCAGCGCGGCGTGTTCGCCGTCCAGCCCGGCGAACCGCCCGAACTCCAGCGGCTTGCCGAAACGGACCGTGATCCGCATGGCGCGCGGCAGCCGCCGTCCGGTGGGCTGCGCCTCGAACGTGCCGATCATCGCGCACGGCACGACCGGCACCTGCGCCTTGATCGCCATTGCCGCCACACCCGTACGGCCTTTGTACAGCCGGCCGTCGTGCGAGCGTGTCCCCTCCGGATAGATTCCCAGCACCCGTCCTTTCCGTAGCACCGCCAGCCCGGATTTCAAGGCGGCCTGTGCAGCCTTTCCGCCGGACCGGTCCACCGGAATCTGGCCCACGCCGCGGAAGAAAGCAGCGGTCAACCGACCCCGCACTCCGGGGCCGGTGAAATATTCGGCCTTTGCCAGAAAAGTGACCCGGCGCGGCACGATCACCGGCATCACGAAGTGGTCCGAGAACGACAGATGATTTCCCGCGATGATGGCCGCCCCGGTCGGCGGTACATTGTCCAGCCCTTCCACGTGCGGCCGGAAGAGCAGCCTCAGTAACGGCCCCAGAAATACGTACTTGAGAACCTGGTAGAACACAGGGCTTCCCCCTCACGCTCCGGAACCGGCATCGGCGTCGGGTGTTTTCGCAGGTCAGGCGAGGTGCAAGGGGAAATAGTGTACGTGCGGACACCGGCGTGCCGTAACCACCCGTCGGCGACCGGATACGCCCGAAGAGATCGTTACGGCGACCAGCCGGATGATCGGTGATCTTCCGGTGATATCCGTCATGGGCTGCGCACACGCACTGCGTGTCCACGCGGTGACGGACCGTCCCCGTTACTCGCTCGTTCCGCCCCAGGTATTCACCCCATACCCGGCAATCAGCCGACTGGCGGTATCGTCCCGGAAAGCGGCTGATGCCGTCCGTCTTCCGGACATGCGGGGCGGGTGGCGCTCTTCACAGGGGGAACCGGGTTGCGAACGCCTCACACACGTCGTCACGCGCGTCTCACGCCGACCGCCACGCAGCGCCCCGGGGGCCGCTGCGGAGTGCCGCGGCGCCGCGCGGGCGGGCGTGCCCGGGGTGCCGTTCCACCCGGCGGCTCCGTACCGGTCGGAGGGAGCTGGTCCATCCGCAACCAGCTGTTCTGACCTTGTGACCTTGTGACCGAGTGCGCCCGACGCGACGGTCGACCTGCGCGGGGACCGCACGCGTCCGTGCGCAGTGCCCTTTCGGCACGGCCGTCGGGCCCGTCTCCTCGGTGAGGCGCCCGCGCCGCCCCGGGGATCTGTTTACTTCAGAGATGGTGTTCTGTGACTGAGATATCTGTGGTTGTCATCGTCTACAACGATGCGGAGCGGTTGCCTGCTGCGGTGGGGTCGGTGCTGGAGCAGTCGTTCGGTGATGTCGAGGTGGTGATTGTCGATGATTGCAGTTCGGATGGTTCTTTTGCGGTGGCGCAGGGGCTGGCGGGGCGGTGGCCGGGGCGGGTGCGGGCGTTTCGGCTGGAGGAGAACAGTGGGGCGGGGGGTGAGCCGCGTAACCGGGGGATTCGGGAGGCGGTGGGGCGTTATGTGATGTTCCTGGACAGTGATGATGTGCTGGAGCGTCATGCGTGCCGGAATCTGGTGGAGGCGGCGCGGGAGACCGGGGCGGATCTGGTGTCGGGTCTGTGTGTGCGGCTGCACAAGGACGGGCCGGTCGAGAAGCGTGATGAGTGGTATGCGTGGCTGTACGGGCAGACGCGGACGATTGATTCGGTCCAGGAGCTGCCGGATCTGTTCGTGTGGGACACGTTGTCGACGAACAAGTGTTATCGGCGGGAGTTTCTGCTGGAGCATGATCTGCGGTTTCCCAAGGGGATGTTCTATGAGGATCTGCAGTTCATCGCCGAGGCGTATCTGGCGGCGTCGCGGATCACGCTGATTCCGAACCAGGTGTATTTCTGGCATGTGCATCAGGCGGCGGCGGTCAAGTCGGTGACCAACCGGCGTCATGAGATGACCAATTATGAGCACCGGCTGGAGGTGCACCGGCGGATCGATGCGATGCTGGCCGAGCGGGGGCTGGCGGAGCTGCGGCGGGCGAAGGATGTGAAGTTCCTCAAGCACGATCTGGTGCTGCATCTGCGGGATCTGCCGTTCCGTGATGAGGAGTACCGGGCTAAGTTCGCGCGTTTGTCGGCGGGGTATCTGGCGACGCTGGATCCGCAGGCCTACGGGCGGGCGCAGCCGCTGCAGGCGGTCTGCGGGTATCTGCTGGGGCGCGGGGACTGGGCGCATCTGCTGCCGGCGGTGGATGCGCTGCTGAATCCGGGCAAGGTGGCGGTGCCGCTGGTCGAGCGAGACGGGCGGGTGTTCTGGTGCGCGGAGCATTTGGAGGATCCGCTGGGCCGGCAGGTGCTGGATGTGACGGATCTGGGGTATCACACGCGGCCGCTGGAGAAGATGTTCCTGCGCAATGAGCTGACCGTCTTCGAGGCGGCCGGGTGCGGCGGGGTGCGGCTGGCCGGGCGGATCACCAATGCGCTGGGCCGGATCGGCGAGGGGGCCGGGCTGCGGGCGGAGCTGGAGTTCACCGCGCGGCGCCGGGGGCTGCAGGCGTTCACCTTTCCCGTGCAGGCGGTGCGCCATGCGGGGGAGGTCATCGAGTGGGAGGCGGTGGCCGATGTCAGCGGGCGGCTGCGGCCGCTGGGCATCATCGATGCGGTGTGGGATGTGCGGCTGGTCCTCGAGGCGGACGGGGTGCGTACCACCACGCGGCTGAGTGTGGCGGACACCCGGCTGCCGGGGCGGGCGCTGCCGGTGCGGCCGCGGCTGACGCGGATGGTCGCCGACCATGTGCGCCCGCACGTGTCGGCCAGGGGGCATCTGGCGTTCGAGCTGGTGGGCGAGGATGCGGGCCGGGAGCGGGCCCGGGAGCTGATCGGCAAGTCGGTCGCGGGCCGGCCGGGGGCGCTGGCGAAGTCCGGCTACCGCCGGGCGCGGGCGCTGCGCCGGACGCTGACGTCGGGGGAGACCCGGCTGCGGGCCTATCGGGAGGTGTTTTCGCGGCTGCCGGTCAAAAAGCGCACGGTGGTCTTCGAAAGTCATCTGGGGCGTCAGTACAGTGACAGTCCGCGGGCGCTGTATGAGGAGATGCGCCGCCAGGGCCTGGAGTTCGAGGCGTACTGGTCCTACAGCGGGGATCCGGGGGCGTTTCCGGCCGAGGCGACGCTGGTGCGGCGCTGGTCGCTGCCGTATCTCAAGGCGCTGGCGCAGGCGGAGTTCTGGGTGGACAACCAGTCTTTCCCGCTGAAGCTGGACAAGCGCCCGGAGACCACCTATCTGCAGACCTGGCACGGGTCGGCGCTGAAGAAGATGGGCTTCGACCAGCCGGCGCAGAAGATGCTGACGCGGGCGCAGCAGGCCGAGCAGCAGCGGGCGCTGGACCGCTTCGACCGGTTCCTGGTGCGCTCGGAGCATGATGTGCGCACGCTGGCCAGGGCGTTTCGGCTGCCGGAGCGGGCCCTGCTGCGGGTGGGCTATCCGCGCAACGACGCGCTGGTGCAGGCCCGCAAGGCCGAGGAGGCCGGCGGGGCGCGGGTGCGCGGCCCGCTCGCCGCCGAGCTGGGCATCGCCGCGGACAAGCAGATCATCTTGTATGCGCCGACGTTCCGCACCAGCGGGGGCGCTCGCACCGCTTCGAGCTGCCCTTCGATGTGGAGCGGTTCGCCGAGCGGTTCGCCGACCGCTATGTGCTGCTGGTGCGCTCGCACTACCTCAACCATGTGACGCTGCCGCCGACGGTGGCGGGCTCGGTCATCGATGTCTCGGCGCACCATGACGTGGCGCCGTTCTTGGAGCTGGCCGATGTGCTGGTGACCGACTACTCGTCGGTGATGTTCGACTATGCGCTGCTGGACCGGCCGATGGTGTTCTTCACCTACGACTACCAGGCGTATGTGCACGAGCAGCGCGGCACCTACTTCGATCTGCGCGAGCATGCGCCGGGGCCGCTGGTGGAGAGCGAAGAGGCGTTCTTCGCGGCGCTTGAGGACCTGGGCACGGGCGGCCCGGAGTTCGCCGCGGCCCGCAAGCGCTTTGTCGCCCACTTCGGCGAGTACGAGCACGGCAACGCCGCCCGCACCCTCGTCGAGCAGTTCTTCTCCCACTGGAGCCGTTGATGACCGCCACCCCCACACCCGCAGACACCCACCCGGCCCCCGACACCGCCAGCACCTCCCAGGCCGATCCGGTGCGCGATGTCTTCTTCGTCTCCAACAGCGTCAACGAGCTGGGCGGCATCACCAGCTGGTCGCACCAGATGGCCGGGCTGTTCGCGGCCCGCGGCCACCGGGTGCACCTGATCGGCATCACCCCGCCGCCGCCCGGCCGCGCCCGCACCCTGGCCGACGACCTGCCGTATGCCACCACCACCCTGTATGACGAGCACCCGCCGCAGGTCCGCCCGGTGCGCACGCTCAAAGACCGGGCGAACTGGGCCGAGCACCGGCGCCGGGCGGCCCGCGAGGCCGGCATGCGCGCCCAGGCCGCCAAACTCACCCAGCTGTTCACCGCCGCCCGCCCGGGCGCGGTCATCATCGTCACCCAAATCTGGGCGATGGAATGGGTGGCGCTGGCCGGCACCGGCGGGCACACCGTGATCGGCATGAGCCACGAGTCCTTCGAGACCTGCCGCAAATCCTCCCGCTTCCAGCGCGTGAAGACCTACTACCGGGACGTCGACCGGATGCTGGCGCTGACCCGCGAGGACGCCGACGCCTGGATCCGCCAGCGCATGGACAACGTCGGCTTCATGCCCAACCCCCTGCCCTTCTACCCCGAGGTGCCCTCACCGCGCACCCACAAGGTGGTCGCCAGCATCGGGCGCCTGCACGAGGAAAAGGGCGTCGACCTGCTGCTGGAGGCCTGGGCCCAGCTCGCCGCCCGCCACCCGCACTGGACCCTGCGCCTGTACGGCGCCGGCGAGGAGGAAGAAGCACTGCGCAAGCAGAGCGCCCAGCTGGGCATCGCCGACAGCGTCACCTTCATGGGCCGCACCCACGACGTGCCCGGCGCGCTGCGCCAGGCCTCGGTGTTCGTGCTCAGCTCCCGCGGCGAGGGCTTCCCGCTGGCGCCGATGGAGGCGATGGCCACCGCCGTGCCGTGCGTGGCCTTCGACGTCGCCCCCGGCGTCCGCGAAATCATCCGCCACGGCGAGGACGGCCTGCTCGCCCCGCCCGGCAACACCAGCGAACTCGCCCGCCACCTGGAGGCCCTCATCAGCGACCAGACCCTGCGCGACCGCATGGGCGAGACCGCCCGCACCAACATCCAGCGCTACGCCACCGACGCAATCGTCCAGCGCTGGGAGAACCTCTTCACCTTCCTCCAACGATGAAGCGGTGAAGCACGCCAAAGGCTGATCAAAGGATGAACCGTCCCTCCTGGCAGCGGCCACCAGCCTGTCTTCGCGGTGGTCGCTGCCAGGGGCTCATCGGACCGTGCCGGTGGCCACTATGGACGGGTCAGCAGGTGCGCCCCACGTAGTGCGCGCCGTCGATCTTCCCGGAAGAGCCGAGCCAGGTGACCCCGGGGCCCACACAGCGCTCGTAGTTGGGACCGAACACCTCCACTTCGATGATCACGCGTGAGCCGTCGCTCGTGCAGTGGTGGTAGTACGCGTCCCTCGAAGTCTCGTAGAAGCCGCAGGGGTTGGCGGAGGCGCCGGGAGCGCCCGCGACGGACATGCCGAGCGCGAGGGCCGTGGCGCCGAGAGTCGCCAGCAGAGAACGGCGAAGGCTCATGTGCATGACTCCTTGTCGAGGTAGGAAGATGTCGACCTTCCGGTGCCGGGCGGGAGTCGCCTCGGCACGTGGAGAGCGTCGCTTCGGCCACCCGGGACCGTCAGGTCGTCTCACTCGTACGGGGATCGGAAACCACCGGTTCGAGTGCTGAGGCGGACCACGTGAGTTCGACGGGGCGGTGGCCGATGACTCAAGGGCGGCCCCCTCTATTCCGTACTAATCAAGCTTGACTAGTCGCTTCGTCGGGCGTACTTTCCTTCTGTGCGGCCACGTGGGGTGGGCGCGCGTCCGAGATCGATCGAGGGGAACCGCGCGTGACCTTTCTGCCCGACACCGGCTACATACCGACCGACGAGGACCGTGCGAGCCTGGACGCCTGGTTCGCGGAGTACGACGCCCGGAGCGCGAAGCGCGATGTCGCGCGCATGGCCGACATGGCCGTGTTCCCGCTCAACCTGGTGAGTGACGACTCGGCCGGCGACGGCCGTTCGGCGCAGTGGGACCGGGAGCAGTACGTCGCGACGATGACCCAGGTGATGGGCGAGGGGAACGAGGACATCACCTTCACCTCCACCCGGACGCCGGTCTTCCTCTCGCCCGCGATGGCCGTGGTCTTCACGGACTCGACCATGACCCAGGAGGGCCGGAGCCAGCAGCTGCGGTACGCCGACATCCTGATCCGACGGGACGGGCGGTGGGCGTTCCAGACCATGGTCCAGGGCGGCTGGGGCGACAACCTCTGAACCCGGCGCGGTCGCCGGTACGGCGCGCGAGCGGGGCAGTGTAAGGGGGCGGCGCACCGGGCGGGCGGAAATCATCGCGTTGCGCGGAGCGCTGAGTCGGTGCCTCTGTGCCCTCCGTAGAACTGGGTGACCACCGTGCACGGGGGCCACTGCGCCATCACGGCGTACGTCCCCGTGTGCTCCCCCGTGGCCCAGTTAGAGGTCGGAGAAGTGAGCCACCGATACGTGAGCGAGAGTCATCGGCATGTGAACAAGCGGACCGGCGTCCTCGTCGGCGGCGCGGCAACAGCCCTCGTGGCGGCGGCGATCGTGCTGCCGCAGGCCAACGCGAGCGCGGAACGGCCAGGCCCACCGCGCACCTTCTCCTCCGAGTCGGCCGCGCGGGTCGCCTCGTCCCTGAAGGCGGACCTCGGCGACGGCCGGACGGCGGGCTGGTACCTCGATGCCGGGCAGGGGCGGCTCGTGATGAACGTCCTGTCGGCGGACGACGCCGGGAAGGTCGAGGCGGAGGGCGCCGTGGCGCGCGTCGTACGCAACAGTACGAGCGAACTGCGCGCGGCAACGCGCGCCTTGCGTGACACCGCGGCCATCCCCGGGACCGCGTGGTCCATCGACCCCAGGACCAACCAGGTCTCGGTCGTCGCCGACCGTACGGTCACCGGTGCGAAACTCGCCGCTCTCACCGAAGCCGTCGAGAAGGCGGGCGGCGGTGGCATGGCGAGGATCGAGCGGACGGCGGGGGAGTTCCGGCGGTATCACGGCGGGGGAGCGCCGCGGGGGCGGCGATGGACGCCGGCGGTTCGGATGGCTCGGATGACTCCGGTGGTAGTTCGGACGGCTCGGGTGGCTCCGGTGGTGGTTCGGGCGGTTCCGGTGGCTCCGATGGTGGATCGGACGGCTCCGGCGGGTCCGGTGGCTCCGGTGGCGACGCGGCCGGAGAGGGCGGCGGAGGTACAGGAGCGCTGCCGGTCGGAGGCAGCGCCATCTTCGGGGGAACGCGCGCTGTTCGCTCGGCTTCAACGTCACCGTTCAAGGCGCTCCGGCCTTCCTGACCGCGGGGCACTGCGGCAAGGGCAGCGCGACCTGGACGGCCGATCAGGCGGGGGCGCAGCCGCTGGGTACGGTGGCCGACGCCCAGTTCCCCGAGAGCGACTTCGCCCTGGTGAGGTACGACGATCCGGCCGCCCGCCCGGACAGCGCGGTCGACCTGCGGAACGGCGGCACTCAGCGGATATCCCGGGTGGCGGAGGCCGCCGTAGGGATGCCGGTGCAGCGGTCCGGCAGCACGACGGGACTCTCGGAGGGGACCGTCACCGGCCTGGACGCCACGGTGAACTACGGCAACGGCGACATCGTCAACGGGCTGATACAGACGGACGTGTGCGCCGAGCCCGGGGACAGCGGCGGTTCGATGTTCTCCGGCGACGCGGCCGTGGGGCTGACCTCCGGCGGCAGCGGCGACTGCACGCAGGGCGGCGAGACTTTCTTCCAGCCGGTCACCACGGCACTCGAAGCGACCGGCGCCGAGATAGGAGCAGCCGACGGCGGCAGCAAGGCTGGCAGCGGCAGCGGCGTGGGGCGTTAGGCAGGACGGTAGTTCACCGCTCGTCTTGGCCGCCCGGTGCCGGGTGCCTGGTCCGGAACCTCGGCTCGTCCGTCCGAGCCTCGGGGGACCTCATCGCCGCGGCCGTCCGCGCGGAGCTGGAGCCGCCCGCCCCACCGGGCCGCCCCGGCCGTACCCGCCCCGGCGGAATGACCGGCCGTGACCGGCACCACCGCCGCACCAGGCCCGTACGGTGGAAGGCCACAGCCGTACCCCAGCTACGCCGTGAGGTAGGACAGGGCCACCGCGCCGTGCACGGCGGCGCCGACGGCGAGAGCCTGTTCGTCGTGCACGACCCGGCTGGAATGGTTGTCGGGCGCTTGGCCCGGGGTCTGCCCCGGCGGGCAGGCGCCGAGGAACGCCATGGCGCCGGGCACCCGTTCCAGGACGAAGGCGAAGTCCTCGGCGGCCATGATCGGGTGGGGCAGCAGCTGGACCTGCCCGGGGCCGAGGAGTTCCGTCGCCGCACGGGTGACCAGACCGGTGAAGCCGGGATCGTTGGCCACCACCGGCGTGACGTCCGGCAGTTCCACGTCGGCGGTCAGACCGTGCGCCGCCGCCACACCGTCCACCACCCGGACGATGCCGTCGCGGACCTTCTTGCGGGTGGCGTCGGACAGGGTGCGGAAGGTGCCGGCGATCTCCGCCGTGTCGGGGATGATGTTGGTCGCCGTACCGGCGGTGACGCGGGTGACGGTGAGGACCGCCGGTTCGAAGACATCGACCGTACGGGTCACCATCGTCTGCAGCGCCTGGACGATCTCGCAGGCCACCGGCACGGGATCGAGGCCCCGCTGCGGCGCGGCGGCGTGCGCGCCCCGGCCGTGGACGGTGATGGCCAGCATGTCGGCGGCGGCGGACTGCGGACCTGGCCGCAGATGGACGGTGCCGGACGGATGCCGGGTGGTGATGTGCAGGGCGAACGCCGCGTCCACCGCGCTGCCGTCCGGCGTCTCCAGCACGCCTTCCTCGATCATCGGCTGCGCGCCCCCGCAGACCTCCTCCGCAGGCTGGAACATGAACACCACCCGGCCCGCCAGCCGTTCCCGGCGGGCGGCGAGCAGGCGGGCGGCGCCGAGCAGCATCGCGGTGTGCGTGTCGTGTCCGCAGGCGTGCATGACGCCCGGCGTGCGGGAGGCGAAGTCGAGCCCGGTCTCCTCGGTCTGCGGCAGGGCGTCCATGTCGGCACGGAGCAGGATCGTCCGCCCCGGCCGGGTGCCGGTCAGCGTGGCGGTGACGGAGGTGAGCCGGTCGCCCGTGGTGACGGTCAGGGGAGGCCGGACAGTTCGCGCAGCACGGTCTGCTGGGTGCGGGGCAGCGCGGTCCCCAGCTCCGGTGCGCGGTGGATCTCGCGGCGTACGGCGGTGATCTGCGGCAGCAGCCGCCAGGCGTCCCGGAGGAGCGTGCCGTAGCGGGGGCCTCCCTCGGGCCCGCTGCCGTTTCCCTCGGACCCGCTGCCGTTCCGCTCGGGCCCGCTGCCGCCACCCGCCAGTCCCCTGCTGTCTCCCTCGGGCCCGTTGCTCTCTCCCTCGGGTCCGCCGTAGTCCGTCCTGGGCCCGCCGTCGTCTCCCATGGGCCCATGATGAGATCGCGGCGCCCGTACGGCCAGAGGGCGCGCCCCGGTTCCGGCCGAAGAGCCGCGGGGTGCGGAACCGGACTCCGACGGCGGCGTGCGAGCCGCCCGTACGGCCCGCGCACCACCCTCGGATCAGGCCGCCGAGGCCTGCCGGGAACGCAGCCGCGTCAGGACCAGGTGCGCCACGACACCGAACACCAGCCCCCAGAAGGCCGAACCGATGCCCGCGATGGTCACCCCGGACGCGGTGGCGAGGAACGTGATCAGAGCCGCCTCGCGGTCCTTCTCCTCCTTGACCGCGGTGGTCAGGCCGCCGGCCAGGGCGCCGAAGAGCGCGACTCCGGCCACCGCGGCGACCAGTTCCTTGGGCAGCCCGGCGAACAGCACGACGAGCGTCGATCCGAACGCGCCGATCAGGAGGTAGAAGAAACCGCAGGAGACACCGGCCACGTACCGGCGGCGCGGGTCGCGGTGCGCCTCGGGGCCGGTGCAGATCGCCGCGGTGATCGCGGCCAGGTTGATCGCGTGCGATCCGAACGGGGCCAGGGCCGTGGACGCCACCCCGGTGGAGCCGATGAGCAGCCGGTCGTCGGGCCGGTAGCCGGACGCGCTGAGCACGCCCATACCAGGCGCGTTCTGCGACGCCAGCGTGGCCAGGATCATCGGTACGGCGATGCCGATGAGGGAACCGGCCGAGAACGACGGCGTGGTGAACACCGGCTTGGCCAGCTCCACATGGTCGATGTGGATGTCCAGCCGTGAGGTGAGCGCGCTGAACAGCACACCGGCCGCCAGCGCCAGCAGTACCGCGTACCGCGCGATGAAGCGTTTGCCCAGCAGATATGCCACCAGGACCGCGCCGGCGATCCACGGCGCGGTCTTCAGCGACGTGAACACCCCGGTGCCGAAGGAGAACAGGATGCCCGCGAGCATCGCCGACACCACGGCCGTCGGTATCTGCCGCATCAGCCGCCCGAACACCCCCGTTAGCCCGACGAGCGTGATGACGAGCCCGGTGACGAGGAAGGCGCCGACGGCCTCGGCGTACGAGTACGCGCCCAGGCTGGTGACCAGGAGCGCCGCACCCGGGGTCGAGAAGGCCGTGATGACCGGCATCCGGGTGCGCAGGCTGAGCGCGACGCAGGTGACGCCGCTGCCGATGGATATGGCCCACACCCAGGAACTGGTCTGCCCCTGGTCCAGATGCCCGGCGTGGGCGGCCGCCAGCACGATGACCAGTGGCCCGGAGTACGACACGACGACGGCCACGAAGCCGGCCAGCACGGCCGACAGCGAGACGTCGCGGAACAGCCCGGGCCGGGTCTCCGGCGAACCGTCCGTTGGTGTGCCCTCCGGGAGGGGGCCGACCGGGGGCTCCGGCGGGGGAGGGGTGCCGGTCGGCTGGATGTTGCTCGTGGTGTCCGAACTCAACGGTCTTCCTTTGCGGCGCGTTCCAGTGCCTGCTCCAGGTCGGCCACGAGGTCGGCCGGATCTTCGAGCCCGATGGACAGGCGGATCATGTCCTTCGGGGAAGTGGTGCCCGGCCCCTCGAAGGTGTAGCGGTGTTCGACCAGACTTTCCACCCGCCCAGATACGTGGCACGGATGAGGAGTTCGCAGTGCTGCGCCGTACGCGGGGACCGCTGCCAGCCCCCGCTGACGTGCAGGGACAGCATCCCACTGAAGTCCTCGCCCAACTGCCGGACCGTGACCTTGTGACCGGGATCGCTCGGCAGCCCCGGGTACGCGAGACCCGGTTGACGTGAGCATGGTCAGCGACGTGGCCGGCCAGCGCCTGCGCGGTGGCCGATATCTGCCGCATCCGCGGGAAGAACGTACGGATGCCGTGACGCCGTCCGGCCTATTCGTGCGGAAGGCCGTCGGGAGGACGTGGAGCGTTTTCCGGCGACAGCGGCTCGCCTGCCCCCGGCTCGCCTGCCTGCTCCCGCCCCTGCTCCCGCTCGATCAGCTCGGACAGCTGGACTTGCAGGCCCCTGGCCTCGCCCGACCGGTGCTGGCTCCGGTACAGCTCCAACGCCTGCTCCCACGCCTCGCGGGCCTGGCCGAACCGGCCCAGGGCGGCATGCGCCTGGCCGATGCCGTGCAGCAGAACGGCTTCGTGGTAGGTGTTGCCGATGTCGCGCAGGAGGCCGAGGGCCTGCCGGCCGTGTTCCAGGACGTCGGCGTACCGGCCCGTGCACAGGCCCAGATAGGCGTAGATGCCCAGCGACAGCGCCTCACCGTTGCGGTTGCCGTGGCCGCGGTGCAGGAGCAGGCCCTTCTCGCAGTAGGCCTGCGCCTGCTCGAAGTGGCCCAACTGCGCGGAGTACCACGCCGACTGGTTGAAGCCGCGGGCCTCCCACTCCTGGTCCTCCACCGCCTGGAACAGGGCGAGGGAACGGGTGGCGTGCTCCAGCGCGGACCGGGCCTGCCCCTGCTGCCCCCAGGCCCAGGCGAGGACGCGGTGGGTGTGCGCCTGGCTCCGCACGTCGGCGGTACGTTCGGCGAGGGCGAGCGCCTGGTGGAGACGGTCCATGGCCTCGGTGTGCCGGCCCGTCAGGGCGCACGCTTCGGCGAGGAGGCGGTGCGCCGGGGCCTGGGTCGCCTCGTCCCCCAGCTGCCGCGCGGCGGCCAGCCCGTCGCCCGCGACGGCGACCTGATGGGAGAGCAGTCCGCGCCGCCAGTGATAGGTGTGCAGCGTCGGTGCCAGCTGCCACACGGCCCGGTGCCACCGCCGTTCCACGGCCAGCCGCTGCGCGGCCATCAGACAGGGATGCTCGGCGTCCAGCCAGGCCAGCGCCCTGGTCTCGTCCGGCAGCGGCTGGGGTCGGCAGCCCGGCCGGGGCGGGGCCGGCGCCACCGACTCGCGGTGCGGATCCAGCGCCTGGTCACCGGCGTAGGCCGTGTGCAGGTAGAAGTCCACCAGCCGCCGCAGCGCGTCGTCACGGCTGTCCGCCGTCTGGTGGACGTGGGCCTGCTCGGAGGCGTAGAGGCGGATCAGGTCGTGCATCCGGTAGCGGCCGGGGGACGGCTGCGAGACCAGGTGCGCGGTCTCCAGCTCCCGCAGCAGCGCGCGGGTCCGGGGCACGGACAGCCCGGCGAGCGAGGCCGTGGCCGGCAGGCCGATGTCCGGCCCCGGCGCCAGCCCCACCAGCCCGAGCAGGACGGCCGCCTCGGAAGTCAGCGCCTCGTACGAGGACGAGAACGCCGCCCGCAGGTTCAGCGGAATCTCACCGGCGTCCAGCTCGTCGAGCCGGGTGGTGTGGTCGCGCAGTTCCTCGGCGAGCAGACGCAGCGGGAAGCTGGGGTGAGCGGTGGCGCGGGCGGCCACGATGCTCAGCGCCAGCGGCAGCCCGCCGCAGCACTCCAGGAACGCTTCCACCGCCTCCGGCTCCGCCGCGACCCGTGCATCCCCCAGATGACCGGCCAGCAACTGGCGGGCCTCGGCCGCGGGGAGCACGTCCAGGTCGAGCGGGCGGGCGCCGTGGGTGGTGACCAGGCCGGCCAACTGGCGGCGGCTGGTCACCAGCACCGTGCAGGCCGAATCGCCCGGCAGCAGCGGGGTCACGTGCGGGGTGTCGCGGGCATTGTCCAGCACGATCAGCAGACGCCGGTCGGCGACCAGACTGCGGTACAGTCCCACCTGCGCGTCGAGGTCCGTCGGCATCCCGGCCGGGTCCACCCCCAGGGCGCTGAGGAAGCCGCGTACCGCTTCCGCCGCCGTCACCGGCTCGCCGACGGGCGTGAAGCCCCGTAGGTCGACGAAGAGCTGGCCGTCGGGGAACCGGTCGATGTGCTGGTGCGCCCAGTGCAGCGCGAGCCAGGTCTTCCCGATGCCTCCGGCGCCGCCGAGCGCCGAGATCATGACCGTGGCGCCGGTCTCCGCCGCGTCGTCGAGGGCGGCCGTCAGCGCGGTCAGTTCACCGGCCCGGCCGGTGAACACCCGTGGCGCGGCGGGCAACTGGTGCGGCACCACCGGGCGCTCACGTCCGGCGTGCAGGTGCACCCCGCCGTGCACCACACCGGCCTGCACCACGTGGCCCTCGACCGGCGCGGACACCTCGTTGCGTACCTCGCTTACGTCCGCTCCGAGCAGCTCGCGGCCCTGGCTGTCGTGTTCCGTCGTCACCGCCTCCACCTTCCGACCCGGCACTCCGGTCCGTCGAGTGTCCCGCGCAAGCGGAAGCGGCGGCGGGAGCCGGGGACAGCTCCACTCCCGCGAGTGAAGATCGGTTCGGCGGGCGGCCGGGCCGGGCCGTCGACCGGGAGCAACCCGGCCGGAAGAGCCTCAGCCCCGCGCGAGCCGCGCCACTTCGGCGTCGTACTGCCCGGCAGCGAAGTGGAAGTCCGGCACGTCCGGGCCGTCGGAGTCGTTCTCCCAGTCCGTCCACAGCACGTAGGGACCTTCGCGGCGGATGGTCACCCGGACGCTGCCGCAACACGACATGCTGCACTCGGGACCGGCCAGCACCACCTGACGGGCCGTCTCACCGGCAGCCAGCGCGTCCCCTTGCAGCGACTCCCACAGATTGGTGATCCCCAGGTCGAAGACCTCGTCGAGGACATCCCGTCCGTCGATCAGGGGGCGGATCTCCCCGGGGGCGAAGTAGCCGTCGTCCGGCGCGTCGGGGTCGACGCAGAGGAAGGAGATGGTGCTTATTTCAGGTGTCATCAGGTCATTGTGGGTAATGCCAGGCTTTCATGCCAATGCATTTGGCGCCGCCCCGGAAAGCGTTTGACGTCGGTCGATGCGGGGCGGTCGGATGGCGCCCCATGAGTGCCGAGCGGAGGCAGCAGATGCATGACTCCCAGCAGCCCGTGGACGACGACCTCGTACGGCGGCTGATCGCCGGGCAGTTCCCCCGATGGGCGGGTCTGGCCGTGCAGCGGTTCCCGTCGGGCGGCACGGTCAACGCCATGTACCGGCTGGGCGACAGCATGGTCGTCCGGCTGCCGCTGGTCGCGGGAGGGGCCGGGGACGTACTGCTGGAGCGGGAGTGGCTGCCGCGCCTCGCGCCCCGGCTGCCCGTGGCCGTACCCGAGGTACTGGAAGCCGGGGAGCCCGCCGAGGGATATCCGTGGCCGTGGTCGGTGTACCGCTGGCTTCCGGGCGGGAACCCCGAGGAGGGGGCGCTGAGCGACCCCGTGGCGCTGGCCGGGGACCTGGCCGGGTTCGTGGCGGCGATGCGGAGCGTCACCCTGCCGGGCGCGCCGACGGCCCACCGGGGCGGGCCGGTCGCCGCGCTCGACGCGGCGACCAGGGCGGCGATCGAGGAGCTGCGCGGCATCCCGGAGGAGGGCGTCGACTGCGACGCGGTGACCGCCGTGTGGGAGGACGCGTTGCGGGCCCCGGAAGAGGACGGGCCGCCAGCCTGGCTGCACGCCGATCTGATGCCGGGCAACCTGCTGGTGGACGGCGGCAGACTGTCGGCAGTGATCGATTTCGGGTGCACGGGCATGGGCGACCCGGCCTGTGACCTCTTCCCGGCGTGGAATCTGCTGCCGTCCGACGCCAGGAAGGTCTTCCGCGAGGCGCTCGACGTGGACGACGCGACCTGGCGCCGAGGCCGGGGACGCACCCTCTCCCAGGCGCTGATCGCGCTGCCGTACTACCGGCACACGAACCCGGCGATGGCGCACAACGCCCGGCATGTGATCCGGGCGGTGCTGGGGGAGGGATGAGCGCCGGGGTGGCGCAGCCCGGCACCGTACGGGCTGCGGCTGCTGTACGTGCTACCGCTGCCGTACGGGCTGTCGCCGAGGACGGCCTGGTTCGTCATGGCGGTCTTCCGCGGCCCGGGGAGACAATGCGGCATGACCGAACGGCGCCGTACGCCTTGGGACAGTGGGCTGCTGCCCGGCCCCGACGGGGTGCTGTCCGCGGCCCGCGAAGCGCGGATGCGTCGGCGAGGTGCGGAGCTTGCCCAGGACGGTGCCCTTGCTGTCGAAGAGGCGCGGGCGGCGATGGGTGAACTCCTGCTGGAGATCGATCGCCTGAGCGGTCTGGTCGCCTTGATGGACGGGGATGACGGGGAGGACAGCGGACCAGGGGCCGACGGGGACGGCCAGCCCCCGGGCGCGCCGCTGCCGGACGACCGCTGCTGAGACCGGCCCCGGATCGTCGTCACCCGTCGAGGTGCGCGATCCGGGGCCGGCTTCCGCGTGCGGACTCAGCTGCTCAGCCCGCGGAGGCGGGGGTCAGCAGGTCAGGTTGCCGCCCGTGGAGGTGCCCAGGATCTGGGTGAACTTCTTGAAGTTGTCGACCCGGCTCTGGACCTGGCCGGGGTTGTTGCCGTTGCACTCCAGGCTGCCGTTGATGCTGCGGATCGTCTCGCCGAAGCCGCGGTCGTTGACGATCGCGTCGTGCGGCGTCATCGTGCCCGGGCCGCGCTGGGTGTTCCAGTACCAGAGGCCGGTCTTCCAGGCGACGGCCGAGTCCGTCTGGACCAGGTTCGGGTTGTGCAGCAGGTCGATGCCGAGCGCGTCGCCCGCCGCCTTGTAGTTGAAGTTCCAGCTGAGCTGGATCGGCCCGCGGCCGTAGTACGCCGCCTGGCCCGCCGGGCAGCCGTACGGCTGGTTGCGGTCGCAGTAGTGCGGGTAGTTGGCGGTGTTCTGCTCCACGACGTGGACCAGACCGCCCGTCTCGTGGCTGACGTTGGCGAGGAAGGCGGCGGCCTCGCGCTTCTTGATGGTGTCGCTTCCGGTGTTGGCGAACCCGGGGTAGGCGCTCAGCGCGGCCTTCAGACCGTTGTACGTGTAGAACGGGTTTCTGTTCGGGAACATCTGGTTGAACTGCGCCTCGCTCACCACGAAGCCGGACGGGTTGGTGCCGCCGCCACAGTTGTACGGCTCCCAGAACCACGTGCTGATGACCGGGTCGTAGCCCGGGTTGTCGTGCGTGGCGCGGTAGTACTGGCCGTTCGTGTACTTGACGATGTCGCCGGTGCGGTACGCCTTGCCGGCGGTCCAGATGGAGAAGTTGCAGCTCGCGGCGGGTGCCGCGGGGCCGGAGGAGGGTGCTGCCGTGGCGGTGGGCGCAGCGACGGTGAGGGTCGCGGCACAGGCGGCGGCGGAGAGCACGGCGGCTATACGCTGCTTGAGCAACATGTGATCACTCCTCAGTGCGGCAGGGCCGCGTTCGGTCGGCGACGGACGGTCCGGCGCACGACGAGGACCACGGACCGCGCTCCGGTTCGCAAGCGCGATCACAGGTTGGTTGGTACTCAACTCGCTTGGTCTGTACCAGTCAAGATGGCACAGGTCCAGATTCCGGATCGGACAACAAGCGGTCACCGGCTCGGGCGAAACGGGCAGGACGGACGCCCGACCGGTGGTGCGGTCAGGTGAGCAGACGGAACAGATGGGCGCAGGCCGCCGCCTCGGTCGGATGGCGGCCGATGACGTGCGGGGCGCCGCGTTCGTACGCGCCGGTCTCCCACGCCCCGTCCGGGGCCTGGCGCAGGAACAGGAAGTCCGGAGGCGTGGGGACCGGTTCGTGCACCCCTTCGATGCGGTAGTGGCCGTCGGCGACCCCTGCCGCGCGCAGCGCGGTGCGCACCGCGCGCCGGTCCCGGGGAGCGTCCATGCCCATGGAGGAAGCCATGCCGGTCACTTCACCACGAGGTTCCTGCCGTCGTGGCTTTGCGTCACCACGATGGTCCGCCGTCGTGGCTCCCAGCCACCACGATGTTCCCGCCGCCATGGCGTTCAGTTGGCCACACGGGTGAGGAAGTCGTGCTCGACGAGCCACTTCACGTTCAGCCGCTGCCCCTGTCCCGGGTCCAGGAACACCGCGTCCAGTTTGATCTGCTGTCCGCCGCCGGGCTGCTCGAACCACGGGGCGATGCTGCCCTGCCACACCCAGAACGGCTTCGCGACCTTGTAGACGTGGTAGTCGCACGGCGCCGCGGGCTCGCGCGTGTTGAGGTTCTGCGGCGGCAGGGAGCGTTCGGCGTACGCGTCGCCCGCCGGTGCCAGGAAACCGCCGAACTCGGAGCCGAACCGGTCCAGCCGCTGGCCCGTGCGCAGCTTCGCGGGTTCCTTGTCGACCGTGCCGTTGGCCTCGCCGAAGCCGTCGTTGGGCGGGTACTTCCAGCCACCCGTGTCCGCCGGCCCCGCCCAGTACTTCTTGAGGAAGGCCGGAGCCGGCAGCTTCCCGGTCCGCTGGTAGCCCTTGAGCAGCGGGCCCACGGGTGCCTGCTGCCTGCCGGGCAGCCACTTCGGCCCGAGCCGGGCGTCACCGTGGTGCGCCCCCGTGCAGGGTTCGGGCTCGTGCCGCGACGCCGCGGCCGGTGCGGTGGCGGGCCGGTCGTCCGGCTGCGGCGCGGCGCTCGCGGCGGGCGCCGCCAGCAGACCGGCGGCGAGGCCGAGAGCGGCGCATATGGTGCGTATGCGATGTGGGTTCATGCGGGGATTCCTTCACGCGCCGATGATCCATCAGGACGGTCCGCAGAGTAGACGTACCGTCTCGGGGCGTGTCATGCGCGCGTCGCCTTCCGGCCAGGGGCGGGCTCCTCCGCGCTGACCGGCCCGCACCGCCGTCGCGCCACGTTCCGCCCCCGTGGGGTCAGCCCTGTCCCCCGCAACCCGCCGGACGGGCCCGCAGAGCGGCGAAGAACGCGTCCAGTTCGCCCCGCACCCGATCCCCGCCGTCGAAGCCCTGCCAGTACGGCCGCATCCGTCCCACCAGGTCGTAACACGTGTCGATGGGGACCAGATGGCACTCGACCCGCTCACCGTGGCGGCGCAACAACAAGCCCTCCACGTCGTCGGCCAGGTCGGACACGGCCGGGTTGACGGCCATCACTCGCTCCCAGGCGGCGTCCGGCAGCAGCGACTCGGTGGCGCCGCCGGGGCTCGGGTAGAACACCACGTAGCGGCCGAGGCGGGAGTTGCGGAAGCTGAAGACCACACCGACCGGCAGTTGCAGCGCTTCCCACTGCATCGGGCCGAGCACGAAGTCCCGTACGTGCCGGTAACGGTCGGGCACGCCGAGGTAGCGCCCGGCGGGCACACCGCTGTGTGTGTGCAGCGTCCGGCACGCCGGGCAGACACACAGCAGACCACGGTCGTCCAGATCGACCACGTGCCCGTGCGGGCCGGTGCCGAGGGCCGCTGAACACAACACGCAGCGCGCGCCGGACGGGCTGCCGGCAGGTTCGCGGAAGCGGCGCAGGCCGTGGCCGGTGGTCATGCCCGCGCCCGGCGGCCGACGGGTACGGGGCGCCACGCCCGGGCCGGGACCCGGCGTGTGCTGGCGGGCATCGTCGTTCAACTCCCCACGTGGAGGACGATGACGCAGGTGTCGTCCTCCGGATTGATGTGCAGGACGGACAGCAGGGTCTCCAGGTGCTCCTCGGGGGTGTCGGCAGCCCCTCGGCGGGCGGTGGCCAGCAGCAGGTCCTCGCGATCGCCGGCCCGGTCGGCGCGACGCTCGACCAGGCCGTCCGTGTAGAGGATCAGGCGGTCACCGGGGGCCAGGGAGAGCGTCTTGCAGACGTAGCCGGGGTCGAGGCTGGCGCCGAGGGTGGTCCCGTCGCCGTTGACCAGTTCGGTGGCGCGTCCGTCGCGTACGAGCACGGGCGGCGGGTGACCGGCGCGGGCCCAGGACAGCGTGCGCCGTACCGGATCGAAGTGGCCGACGGCGGCGGTCGCCGTCAGCGACTCGGCGTGGCCGTGGAAGGCGACGAGGTTGAGGCATTCGAGGACGCGCGCCGCGTCGGCACCGGTGTACGCGATCCCGAGCAGCGCGTTGCGCAACTGGGCCATTCCGGCGGCGGCCTGGAGCCCGTGCCCGAGCACGTCGCCGATGGCGATCAGCACCCGGCCGTCGGGCAGCGGCGTGGCCTCGAACCAGTCACCGCCCACACGGGCGCAGTTCTCGGCGGGCAGATAGCGGATGGCCGCCCGCAGGCCCGGCAGGGTGGTGTGGGCCCGCGGCAGCAGGGCCAGTTGCAGCTCCTCCGCCATCCGCAGCTGCCGCCGTTCGGCTTCCCGCCGGGAGGCGTCCAGCGCCGCCTCCACCCGCCGGACGCGGGAGACGTCCTGGACGACTCCGCGCAGCGCCACCGGGTTGCCGAGACTGTCGCGTACCAGCTCGGCGTTGACACTCACGTGGCGCAGCCTGCCGGAAGCCCGCGTACGGATCTCGAACCACACCGGGCCGTGGTCGCGGGAGAGCGACTGCACGGCCCGGACGACGGCGGGCAGATCGTCCTCCACGACGTACCCGGAGAGCGCACCGAGCGACAACGGGCCGCTGTCCGGGGCGAGGCCGAAGATGTCGTACATCCGCCGCGACCAGGTGGCCTCGCCGGTGGCCAGGTTCCACTCCGCCCAGCCGAGGTCGGCCAGCCGTTCGGCATCGTCGACGCGGGCCGTCAGCCGCGCCTGCTCGTCGTGGAACTGCCAGCTCACCAGCAGCCCGCCGCCCACCCGCCGGGCGCGCACGCTCACCACGGCCGGACGCAGGACGCCCCGCAGCGGCTCCTCGTACGGGAACGGGTCCCGGTCCAGCGGCACTCCGGTCTCCAGGACCGCCACACAGGCGTCGAAGATCCCCGAGAGGAACATGCCGGGGAAGACGTCGAGCAGGCGGCTGCCGGTGATCTGCTCGGGCGTACGGCCCAGGAGGCCGGTGGCGTGCGCGTTGCAGCGATCGACGGTGAACTCGACCACCCGGCCGAGCGGGCCGCGTACCGGGAAGAGCAGCGCCGCCGGTACGGGGATGGCGTCGAGGACCGCGCCCAGCCAGGCCGCCCGCACGTGGTCGTCCGGCAGCCCCAGGGCGGCCAGACCGCGCAGCCGCTGCCCGGCGCAGTCGGTCAGCTCCTCCAGCCGCCTCCGGGCCGCAGGGGTCCGGGGCGCGGAGTCCGGCCGGGTGACGCTGACCATGCAGACCGCGGCGGCGCGGGGCGCGCGCGGCGCGTCGCTCCTGGCCGAGATCCAGGTCAGCGTCTGGCCGCCGTCCTTGTCGTCGAGCCACACTTGGTGGTCCGCGCCGGCCGTGCGGGCCGGCGGGAGGATGCGGTGCAGGGGCATCTGCGACCAGTCGCAGTCCGCCTGGGCGGCCGGGCCGGCGGCTCCGCTCATGCGGAGCATGCCTTCCGTGTCGAGGACGGCCAGCAGTACCGCCGTGGCGCCCCAGGGTTCGGCCCGTTCGTACAGCCGCTGTGCCAGCTCGGCCGGGCCGGGAGCGGAGGCGAGTTCCATGGCGCCGTCGGGCGGGCCGGGGGTGGGGGCCGGGCCGGTGCCGGGGCGGCGCGTGGCCCCTCCCCGCGCCCCCGCGTCGCGCACCGCCTCCCCGGCCGTCGCTCCGGGAGTCTCGAGCAGCCCGCTCGCGCAGGCACGGGCCTGCGCCGCGTCGCATCCGAGATGCCTGACGAGGAGCTCCGTGACGCGCGCGGCACTCGGCGCATCCCCGGGCACCGGACCGCTCCCCCGTGGGGGACCGCCCTTGCCCGGCCGGGAACCGGCCACGCCGCTGTCACACCGGACCATGGCACCTCGTCGCCTTCGAAGGCACCCGCGCCCGCCCCACGGTTGCCGCGGACGGCGCACGGAAGGCGCGCGCACGCGACCGGCCGGGAGAGTCTGCCTCATGAACGGCTGATATCTAACAGTTCGCGTCCGATCACCGTGAGAAGTGACTGGTAATGACCCATCCCCTTTGCCGTACTGCCCCCAAGAGGAAGGAAGTGAGCGGCCGCTGACCGCTGCCGATCGGTACGCCGAGGGCGGGTGCCAGGCCACCTCTCCAGCAACTTCACGCAATATGTGTTAACAATGCAGGGAACTTCTGCTAAGAATGCCGTCCACCGTCTTCCGCGCGATGACACCCGCCGACTCCCGAGGGGCGCCCGCCCATGCCCGCTCCGCTGCCCGCCCACGTACCCGCGACCATGCGTGCCGCCGTACTGCACGCGCCGAAGGATCTGCGGATCGAGGAGCGGCCCGTGCCGGTCCCCGGGCCGGGTCAGGTGCTGGTCCGCGTCGAAGCCGTCGGCATCTGCGGCTCCGACGTGCACTACTACGAGCACGGACGGATCGGCGACTTCGTCGTCCGCGCCCCGATGGTGCTCGGCCACGAACCGGGCGGCACCGTCGTCGCCCTCGGCCCCGGTGCCACCCTGCGCCGGCCGGGACAGCTGGTCTCGCTCGAACCCGGCATTCCGTGCGGTACGTGTACACAGTGCCGCCATGGCCGCTACAACCTGTGCCCCGAGGTGTCCTTCTACGCGACACCGCCGGTCGACGGCGCCCTGTGCGAGTACGTCGCCATCGACGAGCACTTCGCCCACCCCGTGCCGGACCCGCTGACCGCCGAGACCGCGGCCCTGCTGGAGCCGCTGTCCGTCGGCGTGTGGGCGGCGCGCAAGGGGCGGGTCGGCACCGGCTCGCGGGTGCTGGTCACCGGCGCCGGGCCGATCGGCCTGATCGCCGTCCAGACGGCCCGTGCCTTCGGCGCCACCGAGGTCGTCGTCACCGACATCGCGCCCGAACGCCTCGATCTGGCGCGGGAGTTGGGTGCCACCGGCACCGTCGACGTACGGACCGCCCGGCTCGCCGACACCGGGTACGTCCCCGACGTGCTCCTGGAGTGCTCCGGTGTCCCGGCCGTCGCCGACGAGGGCATCCGGGCCGTCGGCCGGGCCGGCCGCGCGGTGCTGGTGGGAATGGGCGGGGACACCGTGCCGCTGCCGCTCGCCCATGTGCAAAACTTCGAGATCGAGGTCACCGGCACCTTCCGGTACGCCAACACCTGGCCCGCCGCCATCGCCCTGGCCGCCTCGGGCGACGTACGGCTGGACCGGCTGGTCTCCCACCGGTACGGCCTGGAGCAGGCGGAACAGGCGCTCACCGCGGCCGCCCGTGACCGTACGACGATCAAGCCCGTGGTGTGTCCGCTGCCCAGCTGACCGCCGTGGGCGCGGAGGAAGGAACGCCGGATGTCCGCCAAGGCACGGCTGTCGCAGGCCGCCGTCGAGCAGCGGCGGCAGGCCGTCCTGCGGTACGTCGCCGACCACGGCGCCCTGCGCATCGACGCGCTCGCCGACCGCTTCGGCGTCAGCCTGATGACGATGCACCGCGACCTGGACGACCTCGCCGGGCGCCATCTGCTCCGTAAGGAGCGGGGGCGGGCGGTCGCCTTTCCCGCGCTGACCATGGAGACCGCCACCCGCTTCCGGGAGTCCGCCGGCCTGGCGGTCAAGACGGCGCTGTGCGCGGCGGTGGCCGACCGGATCACACCCGGCAGCACCCTGCTGATGGACGACTCCACCACCCTCTACCCGCTGGCCGGAATGCTGGCCCGGCAGGACCGGACCGCGCGGCTCACCGTGGTCACCAACTCCATCGGCCTGGCACAGCGCCTGGGCGCGGCACCCGGCGTGGACGTCACCCTGCTGGGCGGCCGGTACCAGAGCGAGTTCAACTCCTGCACCGGCCCGGAGGTCACCCGTGGCCTCGCCCGGCTCCACGCCGACCTGGCGCTGATGTCCGCCACCGCCGTCCTCGACGGGCGCCTCTTCCATCCGCTGCGGGAGTATGCCGAGGTCAAGGAGGCCATGCTGGCGGCCGCCGGCCGGGCCGCACTGGTGGTGGACAGTTCCAAGATGGGCAAGCGGGCCACGTACGAATACGGCACCGCCGCCCGCTACGGAACGGTCGTCACCGACACCGCGGCCCCCGCGGCGGAACTCGCGGCCCTGCGGGCCACCGGCGCAGCCGTCGAGGTCGTGGAGCCCGGCGCGGGGTGACACCGGGGCCCGGTCAGACGCCGTCCGGAGGGAGGGCGGCGACCGTGTCGAGCAGGCGGTCGACGTCCGCCAGGGCCTCCCGGCCGGTGTCGGAGTCGCGCTGAGCGGGGTCGTCGAGGAAGTCGGCGGTGCAGGCCAGCAGCTGGTACATGGCGCCGATGGGCTTCAGGCCCCAGGAGGCGCTCAGCAGGATGTGGGTGATGACGGGGGCGGTGAGCCGGCCGCCGTTGTCGTCACGGGCGAGCACCAGGGCCAGGGCCAGATTGCGGTCGGCGTCGTCCGGCTGCCACGGACCGCCGAGGTCGCGGGCGAGGGTGGTGGCCTGGGACCGGATGTCGGATGCCGCGTTCATGGTCCGACGGTGCCACACCGCGCCCCGCTTCCGGCGGGGGCGCCACCGGACCCGGCGCGCGCGTTTCGCGTGCGCCCCCGGCCGCGTCACTCCGCCGGGTGAAGACGGCCGCCGTCCGGCGTACGGCGGTGCGGCGTTGGGCAGACCCTGGGCGCGCAGGGCGTGGCGGTCCCGAAGCGGTCGGGAAGCCGGGGCCGCCGCGCGGAGAGGGGAGCGCCGTGGAAGCGGACATCGTGTACGAGCCGCCCGTGGTGGAGGAGCTCGGCGACTTCGCCGAGCTGACGCTCGGGTCGAGCACCGGCACGTTCTTCGAGGGCGGCTATGCGCCCTGGTACTGGCAGATCCCGCCGACGGGCTGACCGGACTTGACCGACGACGTGTGGTTCACGGTCCTCCCCGACGGCGAGAACGGACTGGCCGCGGCGAGCGTGCTGCGGTCCGGCGCGACCGAGGTGGTCTCCCACCACTCCGGCCGCCCGTGGCTGGTGGGCAGCTGGCCCGCCGGTCAGCTGGTGACCGCCGCGGTGGGGGCGGCGCGGATGGTGGTGATCGGGCGCTGCCCGGTCACCACCGACGCGCTCACGGACCGGCTGCGCCGGGTCCGGGACATGACCGGCGCCGAGGGCGCGCTCACCGGCCTCGCGGGAAGCTTCCACGCGGTGCTCTCCGCGGGCGGCCGGGTCCGGGTGCGCGGCAGCGCCTCGGCCGTACGCCGGGTCTTCCACGCCCGGGTCGGCGGTGTGACGGTGGCGGCGAACCGCGCCGACATCCTGGCGTCGGCACGCGGCGCGCCCGTGGACGAACGGCAGTTGGCACTCCGCCTGCTGGCGTCGCCTCCTCCGTACCCGCTCGCCGACGGCGGCTGCCTGTGGCGCGGGGTCCACGCCGTACCCGACGGCCACAGCCTGCTGCTGGAAGCCGACGGCCGGGCCACGGCCCGGCGCTGGTGGACCCCGCCGGGCCCCGAACTCCCGCTCGCACAGGGGGCGGACGCGGTACGGCGGGCCCTGGCCGCCGCGGTGGACTCCTGCACCGCCGAACGCAAGACCGTCAGCGCGGACCTTTCCGGCGGGATGGACTCCACGAGCCTGTGCTTCCTCGCCGCCCGCGGCCCGGCCCGCCTGGTCACCTTCCGCTGGGAGAGCGTCGACCCGGCGAACGACGACGCCGCCTGGGCCGCCCGGGCGACCGCCCGGCTCCCCGGCGCCGAGCACGTACTGCCCGGCCGCGCCGGAGCGCCCCTGTGGTTCAGCGGCATGGACAGCCTGGACGGGGCCGGGGACGAGCCCGGTGTCTGGGTCCGGGACAGCGCCAAACTCACCACACTCGCCGGGCTGATGACCGCGCGCGGGTCGGCGCTGCACCTGTCGGGCGGCGGCGGGGACGAACTGTTCGCCGCTCTCCCGCCGTATCTGCACGACGCCCTGCGCAGCGACCCGCGGACCGTACCGGGCCGCATACGCAGACAGCGGGCGGTCCGCCCCCAGCCCCTGTTGCCGCTGCTGCGCGGCCTGGCGGACCGCAGCACCTTCAGCCGGTGGCTGACCGCCTGGGCGGACCACCTCGTCCCGGACCCGGCGAAGCCGCCTCCCGCACGCTTCACGTCCGGCACGGCCTGGGGGACGTTCGCGGCCATGCCGCCGTGGGCCACCCCGGCAGCGGTCAGCGCGGCGCGGTCCGTCCTGCGCGAAGCGGCCGCCGACGCCCCCGAGGCGCTCGCGGCGCAGCGGGGCCAGCATGCCGCGCTGGCCGGTGTGCAGATGTGCGGCCGCGCGTTCCGGCAGGTCGACCAGGCCGCGACCGGGCTGGGACTGCCGCACGCCGCGCCCTTCCTGGACGACAGCGTGATCGAGGCCGCGCTGTCCGTACGGGTCGCCGACCGCGGTGCCCCCGACCGCTACAAGCCGGTCCTGGCCACCGCCATGCGGGGCGTCGTCCCCGACGACCTGCTGGCACGGACCACGAAGGGCGAGTACACCGCCGACTTCTACTTCGCCCTGCGCCGTAACCGTGCCGCCCTCGCCGAGCTGTTCAACGAGTCGCGGCTGGCCCGCGCCGGGCTCCTGGACACCGCGGCCCTCGCCGCCGGGCTGGCCCGGCCGCATCTGCCGCCCGCCGTGATGCGCGCCCTGGACAACACCCTGGCCTGCGAGGTCTGGCTGCGTCACGCGATCAGGCCGCCCGGCGGGTGACCGCACCGGCGGGCACGCGAGGCGCCCGCCGGTCCAGGGTCACGGCTTGGGCAGGACGCAGCCCGGCCGCCCGAGGTCGAGCTTGTTGCCGGTGCCGAAGCACTTGGGTATCTCGTACGTCTCCTGGGCGTAGCCGATGCCCCGGCGGACGCTCACCTGGCCGTTGGCGTCCACCTCGCACGGGTTGTTCATCGTGCAGCGCTGGCCGCTCTCATTGATCGTGTTGTTGACGGCCGCCACCTTGCCGGAGGCCACGTCGATCACCGGTGACCCGGAGGTGCCGCCGATGACCTTGCACGGGGCGGTGTAGCGGACCGAGTCCTTCCAGGTCCAGTCGCCCTCCTTCAGCCGGTAGGCGAAACCGTCCACGTTGCAGTTGTAGGTCTTCTTCCAGTATCCGGAGACCACGCTGATCGCGGCACCCTTGACGGGGTGCGTGGTGGCCATGTCCAGCGCCTTGATGCCGTAGCGCTGCTTGATCTGGGCATAGGTGGAGGAGAGTTCGTAGACCGAGACGTCGGTGTCGGTCATCGTGCCGTATGCGATCTTGGTGGCCCGTACCGTGCCGAGGTTGCCGGCCGAGGTGCTGAGCACCGTGAAACTGCGGCTGGAGGGACGGTCGACGACGACCTCGCCCGCACCGGGCATTCCGGTCTCCAGGCAGTGGCCGTTGGACATGACCAGGGCCGGGTCGTTGTCGGCCGAGGTGGGCATCCGGACGATCGACCCCGAGCAGTTGCTCAGGGCCACGGTGCCGGCGAAGGACACCGCCCGGGGAGCCGCCGCATCGGCTCCGCTGAGCGTGACGTCCGCCGTGCGCTGGAGCGAGGGCGCCGCCGTGTGCCCGGCGGCGTCCTGGGGTGTGGCAGCACCGGCGGTTCCGGCGGTGCCCACGAGCGCGGCGGTACCCAGGACGGCCGCGGCCAGGGCACCGACGAGAGGGCTTCTCATGTGGGGGTCCTCTCACAATCTGTGGCCGAAGTTCCTTCGGCTTTGACGTGCGCATTGTTGGAGCAACAGAGGCTGCTGGCAACAACTTCGCCGTAATCGGTGGGAAGTTGTTCGAATTTGCGAGGGGTAGGAGGGGTAGGAGGGGGCGGCTGGGATCTGGGGGGAGGGCAGGGGACGAGGACAGGGGGCGTACGCCGGGCGCGTGCTCCGTCCGCGCGCCCTCGCCGCGGCACCCGCCAGTCCGCTCCCGGCCGCGCCGCCCCGGGGCCGGGCCGCCGGTCCCGACACCTTCCGCATCCGAACGGTTGGCTGCCGCCGCTCTTTCTCATGCATTTCTCACAAAGACGGGCGGTATCGCCCGGGGATACCTCGGCGATACCCCGTTGACCTGCACCGCAGTCGAAGTCCAGGAAGTTCGCGGACGTTGTGGACATGAGGCAGGTGAGGTGTCGTACGCTGCACTCCGCGATCCGTTCGCGCATTTTCCGCTGTTTACCGTAAAACTCGGACAGGTTGCCGCCGCACCGTCGTTAAGGACCCGGATGCTTTACGCTGCGCCCCATCACCCTCCCGGCCCGCAGGGAGAGGTGCGGCGGCCCAGACTGCGTGTCCTCGACGGGCTGCGCCTGCTGGCCGCCCTGATGGTCCTGGCGTATCACTACATCACCCTCCGCGACGGCTGGGGCGACGATCCGCAGGCATTCTCCCCGCTCGTCCACCACCTGTCGGAGTACGGGTGGCTCGGTGTCGAAGTCTTCTTTCTGATCAGCGGGTTCGTCATCTGCATGAGCGCGTGGGGGCGGTCCCTCGGCGATTTCGTGACATCCCGCGTCTCCCGCCTCTATCCGGCCTATTGGGTCGCCGTGCTGCTGACGGCGGCGGTCCTGACGGTGTGGCCGAACGTCCGCAGCGCGGACAACTGGGAGACGGTGCTCACGAACCTCACCATGCTCCAGCAGGGGCTCGGCGTGCCCGACGTGGACGACGCGTACTGGACGCTGTTCATCGAGCTGAAGTTCTATCTGCTGTTCGCGGTCGTGGTCTTCCGCGGGGTCACGTACCGCCGTTGCGTGCTCTTCTGCGGCCTGTGGACCGTGGCCGGGGTGGTGGCGCTGAAGTCCAACAGCGATCTGCTCTCGGTGTGGGCGATCGCGCCCTACTCCCCGTACTTCATCGCGGGCATCGCCTTCTACCTCATGCACCGGTTCCGGCCCACCGTCCTGCTGTGGGCGATCGTGGCGGTCTCCTTCCTGCTGGCCCAGCACTATCTGCACGGCCGGCTGGTGATGAATCTCGGTGCGAAGGCGGAGCTGGCACAGGGCTGGCCGGTGCGGCTGGCCGTCCTGGCGGCGTTCGCGCTGATGGCCGCCATCGCGCTCGGCTGGTTCGACAGACTCCAATGGCGCTGGCTGTCCACGGCCGGGTCGCTCACGTACCCGCTCTATCTCCTCCACATGTACGTGGGTTTCACCCTTATCGACCTGCTGCGCGACCGTGTTCCCGCTCTGGCCCTGCTGCCGGGGATCGTCATCCTCATGCTGGTCCTTTCCTGGCTGGTGCACCGCTTCGTGGAACGGCCGCTGGGTCGCAAACTCCGGACATCCATGCAGAAAAGCGTGGAGGAAATGCGCTTCCACTCGCGAGGGAAAGCGACCGGTGCAGCCGCCGCGCCGGCGGAGAAAAGCAGGGAAATCGTGCGCGAGGAACGGAAACCGGACGCGGAATTGCTGCACTGACCGCCTGGGGTGATCGCGCCGCCCGCGCGGAACTCCCTTCCCGCCCGTCCCGTACGTCCTCCCCTGCACCTTTTCGCATGCACCGTTTCGTTACGCCGCTTCGTACGCATCGTTTCCTTTCGCCGCTCGTTGAAGCGGATGCCGACGGCGCCGGACGAAGAATGCCGGTGCCGACGGGCATTGCCCACGCGACGGAGGGAAGACGTCAGGGATGAGCGGTGAGATGTGGGCGATCGTGGTGATTCTGGCGGTCCTGCTCGCGGCGATGGTCGGCGCGGCGATCGTGCTCCTGGTCAAGGTGGTCCGCGCGCGCCACGCCCTGCGCGACGCGGGCGTACCGCTGGAGAACAAACTCGCGTACTGGGGAGCGCTGCTCTACGTGATCTCCCCGGTCGACCTGCTGCCGGACCCGGTCCTGCTCGACGACATCGGCGTGCTCCTGCTGGCCCTCCGGTCGTTGCAGGCGGCGGCCGACGCCTCGGGCGTGGGCAAACGGAAGAGGTCCGCGACGGCGCCGGAGGTGGAGGCGGAGGCCTGAGACGTGGCGGTGCGGACCACAGGCGTGGCGCTGCGCGGCCGGGACAGCGGCCACTGGCCGGGACAGCGGCCCCAGCCAGGACAGCGGCCACCAGCCAGGTCACCGGCCACCAGCCAGGTCACCGGCCACCGGCCGGGACGTCCGCTGCCTGGGTGCGGCACACCCAGGCAACACACCGGGCCCCCGCCTAACCTTGCCCTCATGGACGACAACCACCTGGGAGATTTCCTGTGCGCACGCCGTGCCGGCCTGCGGCCGGAGGACATCGGTATGGCGCGTTACGGGACCCGCAGAGTCGCCGGGCTGCGCCGCGAAGAAGTCGCCGTCCTGTCCGGAATGAACGCCGACTACTACACCCGCCTGGAACAAGGACGCGAGCGCAACCCCTCACCGCAGGTGCTGGACGCCCTCAGCCGCGCGCTGCGTCTCGAAGCCGACGCCCGGACCCACCTGTACGGGCTGGCCGGGGCCGCCCCGGCGGGCCGGCCTTCTCCGTACCCCTCCCCGCAGGTCACCCCCGCCCTGCGCCAGTTGCTGGACGGGTACCCGAACACCCCGGCCTTCGTCCTCGGCCCGACCCTGGACCTCCTCGCCGTCAACGCCCTGGCCGAGGCCCTTTTCGTCCCGTTCCGGCCGGCGGACAACCTGGTCCGTATGGTCTTCGCCGACCCCGCGGGCCGGAGCTTCTACGCGGACTGGAACCGGGCGGCCGAGGCCACCGTCGCCAACCTGCGCCAGGCGACGGGCCAGGACCCGGACGACCCACGGCTGCGCGAACTCGTCCGCACCCTCACCGGACACAGCCCGGACTTCGCCCGCCTCTGGGCGGCCCACGCCGTACGCGGCAAGACCCGGGACGCCAAGCACCTCCTGCACCCGGACGTCGGCCCCCTCGCCCTCACCTATCAGGCTTTCGACGTGCGCGACGCCCCCGGTCAGCAACTCGTCATCTACCACGCCGAGCCGGGCAGCCCGAGCGCCCAGGCCCTCAGCCTGCTCGGCACCCTGCACGCCACCCGCCACCGGGCCGAGCCGCGCGGTCACACCTGCTCCTGATGGACCGCGGCCCCGGTGGGTGCGCGGTCGCGGACGGCCCACCGGACCTGTCGTGCTTCATGGCCTCTTCCTCGCAGGTGCGACCGACTCCCGCGCGATGAACTCCGTCGGCAGTGTGGTGTGTTCGGGAGGGTGCGTGCCGCCCTGGACGCGGGCGATCAGGGCGTGGACGGCCTGGGCGCCCAGTTCCTGGACGGGCTGGGCGACGACGCTGATGCGGGGGCGTACGGCACGGGCCCAGTCGGTGTCGTCGAAGGTGATCACGGACAGGTCTTCGGGGACGCGCAGGTCCAGTTCGCGTGCGGCGGACAGCACGCCCAGCGCGACCAGGCTGTCCGTGGCGAAGACGGCGGTGGGCGGCTCGGGGAGTCCAGCAGGTCGCGGGCGAGGAGGGCCGGGTCCTGGCCGTGGAAGGCGCCGGTGCGCAGGTAGGCCGCGGCGTCGTCGATGCCTGCTTCGCGGAGGGCGGCGCGGTAGCCCGCCATGCGCGCGAGGCCGGTGGAGCCGGGGTCCACCGGGTCGTCGGTGGCGTCGTTGCCGACCAGGCTGACCAGGGCGATGCGCCGGTGTCCTACGGCGAGCAGGCGGCGTACCGCGTCCTGCGCCGCGCCGTGGTTGTCGACGGTGACGGAGTCCAGGTCGAGGCGGGGCACACGCCGGTCGAGGAGGACGACGGGGCAGCCGCCGGTGTGCGCGGCCGTGAGGTGGGCGGTGTCCGTGGTGGAGGCGGGGGAGACGATCAGGCCGTCGACGTGCCGGTCGCGCAGGGTCTTCACGGCGGCCCGCTCGGCCGCCGGGTCCTCGTCGGTGTTGGCCAGCAGGATCTGGTAGCCGGCGGCGCGGGCGGCGTCGGTGATGCCGCGGGTGACGCCCGCGAAGAACGGGTTCTGGATGTCGGCGACGACCGCGCCCAGTGTGTGCGTACGGCCGGTGATCATGGACCGGGCGAGCTGGTTGGGGCGGTAGCCGAGTTTCCGCGCGGCGGCCCGTACGCGTTCGCGGGCCTCGGGGCTGACGGAGCCGTAGTCGGCGAGGGCCCGGGAGGCGGTGGACCGGGAGACGCCCGCCTCGCGGGCGACGTCGGGGATCGTGGCGGGCCGGTGCGGGCCGCTGCGTCGGTTCGTCGTCATGGCCTCGCCAGGCTATCGGCTGTGCACGGGTATTGACGCCCCGCCAAGAGCGGTGGGAAGGTTCCCGGCATTCCCTGTGGGAACGTTCCCAACTTCTGCGTCCCGGGGCGCTCCCGACCTGCTGTGGGAACGTTCCCAACCTGCTCGGAGAGGATCCGCGTGACCACCGCAACCCTGCCCCTCAAGCCCATCACCGAGGACTTCAAGGAGGCCGTGGCCTTCGCCCTGAGCCAGCACGGGACGGCCCGCGCCTTCGTGGACGAGGTCGTCGCAGCCGGTCTGCGCAATGTCTTCCTGGTCGGCTGCGGAGGCTCGCTCACCGCCTCCTACCCGGTGCACTTCCTCCTGGAGACCCGCGCCGGATTCCCGGTCTTCCACATGAACAGCGACGAGTTCAACCTGCGCAAGCCCGCGCTGCTCGGCGAGGGCTCCCTCGGCCTGGTCTCCTCGCACACCGGCACCACCAAGGAGACCGTCGCCGCCGCCCACTACGCCCGCTCCACCGGCGCCAGGGTCGCCGCGCTCACCCGCGACGCCGACAGCCCCCTGGCGCTGGCCGCCGACATCGCCTTCACGTACCGCAGCGAGGAAACCGTCGTCGCCCCCAAAGGCGTCCTCTTCGGCCAGCTCGCTTACGCATTGTTGGAGAGGACGGGCGTGGAAGGCGACTACGCGGCCGTCCGCACGGCGTACGAAGCGCTGCCCGACGCCCTCTACACCGCCCAGGAGGAGGGCGAGGCGCTCGCCCACTCCATCGCCACCGCGCTCGCCGACGAACCGGTGACGTACGTGCTCTCGGCCGGCCCCAACTACGGCGCGGGCTACGGCTTCACCATGTGCTACCTGATGGAGATGCAGTGGAAGCACGGCGGCAGCTACCACGCCGGTGAGTTCTTCCACGGCGCCTTCGAGGTCGTCACCGAGGACCAGCCGGTGATCCTCTTCCTCGGCGAGGACGCCACCCGCCCGATGGCCGAACGCACCAAGACGTTCCTCGACAAGTACACCCGCAAGGCCCACTACGTCGACTCCCGGCTCTTCTCGCTGCCCGGCGTGCCGGAGGCGGTACGCGGCGACATCACGCCCATCGCGCTGGACGTCTTCGGCACCCGGCTGGCCCGGCACTACGAATCCGTACGCGGCCACGACCTCGACAAGCGCCGCTACATGTTCCAGGTCGAGTACTGAGTCCGCGCCGCCGCGGCCGCCCGGCCCGGTGCGCGTCGGCGCGCCGGGCCGGCCCCCACCGGAGCCAACTGGAGGAAAGAGCGGTATGCGCATCTGCGGACTCGGCGACAACGTCGTCGATCGCTACCCCTGCCGCGGGCTGATGTACCCGGGCGGCAACGCCCTCAATGTCGCGGTGCACGCGGCCCGTTGCGGTGCCGAGGCCGCGTATCTCGGCGTCACCGGTAGCGACGCGGCCGGCCGGCACGTACGGGCGGCGCTGGCGGCCGAAGGCGTAGCGACGGAACGGTCCCGTATCGCCGAAGGGCCCAATGCCTACGCCACCGTCCACCTCGACCGCGACGGGAACCGCACCTTCGGCGACTGCGACGAGACGGTCTCCCTCTTCACCCCGGACGACGCCGACCTGCACTGGCTGCGCGGCTTCGACCTGGTGCACACCGGAGACTGCAGCGGGATGGAGGAGCAGCTGCCACGGCTGGCCGCCGCCTGCCCGGTGAGCTTCGACTTCTCGGACCGGCCCTGGAGTTACGCCGAACCGCTGCTGCCCTACGTGCGCGGCGCCGTCTTCTCCCGGCCGGACGCGGACGACGCGGAGGCCGCCGGGCTGACGGCCCGCGCCCACCGTCTCGGCGTGAAGCTGGCCGTGGTGACGCGCGGTGCCCGGGGCGCGTACCTGTCGTACGAGGGCACCACGCACCACCAGCCGGTGGTGCCCGTCCGCGCCACCGACACCCTCGGCGCCGGCGACTCCTTCATCGCCGCCCTGCACCTCGCCCTCCACCGGGGCCGCCCCCTCACCGACGCGGCCGGGTACGCCGCCACTTACGCGGCGGCCGTGTGCACGCTGCCCGGCGCCTTCGGCCGGCCCCTCGCCCTCGACGGCGCGGACCCCCGCGACCCGTCCCGATGTCCCTGACCGCCTCGCCCGAACTCCCCGCCAGGAGAGAGCCGATGCGCCGCACCCCCGCCACCGTCACCGGCTGTCTGCTCGTCACCCTGCTGACCCTGCTGGTCAGCGGGTGCGGGCAGGCCCCCGTCCGCGTCACCCCGAACGCGTTCGCCCTCGACGGGCCGCCGCGCGGGCACCTCACCGTCCTGGAGAAGTGGGCCGATCCGGAGTACGCCCCGTACTTCAAGGAGGCGGTCCGGGCGTACGAGCGCCGGAACCCGGGCGTCAGCATCGACCTCCAGGCCGTCGGCGACCAGCCGTACAAGGACCGCATCGCGGTGCTGGCCGCGTCCCGGGAGATGCCCGACATCTACTTCGCCTGGCCCGGCCGGTACGCGCGGAAGTTCGCCGACGGCAAGCTCGCCGCCGACCTGTCGGAACCCCTCGAAGGCACCGCGTGGGGGCGGTCGTTCGAGGCGGACGCGCTGGACGCGTTCACCTTCGACGGGCGCCGGTACGGGGTGCCGCTGAACATGGACGCCAAGGTCTTCGCGTACAGCAAGGAGATCTTCGCGCAGGCCGGGGTCGCACGGGAGCCGCGTACCTTCCCCGAACTCCTGACGGCCTGCGACCGGATCTCGGCGACGGGCCACACCCCGCTCGCCTTCGGCAACCAGTACGGCTGGCCCGCCGGGCACCTGCTCACCCAGTTCAACGCGATGGAGGTACCGGCCGCCGTCCTGGCCAGGGACTACGACGGCGACGGGGGCCCGGAGGCCTTCAGCCACCCCGGCTACGAGCGCGCTTTCGACGGCCTCGCCCGGCTCAGGAAGCACTGCATGGGGCCGTCCGGTACGAGCATGAGCCACGAATCCGCGCAGACCCGGCTGCTGTACGGCAAGGCGGCCATGCAGTACCTGGAGACCCTGGAGTTCTCCTACCTGAGCACCAAGGGCGGCGCCCCGGAGAAGTTCGCGGCGGGCTGGGCCTTCTTCACCATGCCCGCCGTACCGGGCGCCGCGGGCGCGGCCGGCGCCGTCGCCGGGGGAGCGGACGGGCTGCTCGTCGCCAACTCCTCCCCGAACAAGGCGCTCGCCGTCGACTTCCTGAAGTTCCTCACCGACCCGGAGCAGGCCCGCAAGGTGGTGCGCGACCTGGGCTGGCTCAGCGCGGTCAAGGGCACGGCGGGCGCGGCGCGCTTGAAGGGGCTGCCCGAGGCGCAGCGCATGTTCGCCGGGAAGGACATGGCGCTCTGGCTCGACACCCGCGCCGACGACAAGATCGTCAACCCGTACCTCTCGGCGGCCGAAGCCGTCCTCGGGGGCCGCAGCAGTGCCGCACAGGCGGTGCGCCAGGTACGCGAGGGCGCGCGGCAGGCCCACCGGTTCCGCGTCCGCGACTGAATCCCGTACGCCCGTAGCCCCGTACCCCCCGTGCCCTCAGCCCCGTACGCCCGACTTCCCGCTTCTCGAAGGAGGTGCCGCCGTCATGCAGCGACGCCGATTCCGCCACGCCCTGTACGCCGCCCCCGCCCTCGCCCTGATCGCCCTGTTCGTCTACTACCCGATCGTCGAGAACATCCGGCTCAGCCTCTTCAAGTTCAGCGTCTTCCAGCCCGGCATGCGCTACGTCGGCCTGGAGAACTACCGGCAGGCCCTCCAGGACCCCGTCTTCTGGAAAGCCCTCGCCAACAACCTCGGATACGCCGTCACCTCGGTGATCTTCCAGGTGGGAGCGGCGCTGGTGCTGGCCGCGATCCTGGAAGGGCTCATCGGGCGGCGGCTGCGCGGGCTGCTGCGCACCGTCTACTTCATCCCCGCCGCCGTCTCCATGACGGTCGCGGGCCTGCTCTTCCAGTTCCTGTACCAGCCTGACGCGGGCCTCATCAACAGCGCGCTGGAAGCCATGGGGCTCGGCCGGTTCGCGCACGACTGGCTGGGCGACCCGGGCACCGCCATCTGGGGCGTCGTCACCATGAGCCAGTGGCAGTCCTTCGGTTACACCACGATGCTGCTGACCGTCGCCGTCCAGCGGATTCCGCGGGAGCTGTACGAGGCGGCGACCGTGGACGGTGCGGGCCGTATCCGCACCTTCTTCGCCGTCACCGTCCCGATGGTCCGCGAGATGACGACCCTGCTCGTCATCCTCACCGTCTCCGGCGCGTTCCTCGTGTTCAACGAGGTGATGGTGATGACCGGCGGCGGACCCTCCAACTCCAGCCAGACACTCGGTACGTGGCTGTACTCCAGCGCCTTCACCGGGGACGACATGGGGTACGCCGCGGCCATCGGCACCGTCATGTTCGCCATCACCTTCGTGGCGGGCGCCGTCCAGCTCCTCCACTCGCGCCGGAAGGCGGTAGCGGTATGACACTGGCCCTGCACGAGCCCGCACCGGTGAAGGCCCCGCCGGCCGTGCCCGGCGAGCGCCGCGGCAGGCCCGCCCGGTCCGGCTCGGTGGTGCTGCGAGTCCTCACGTACTGCGGACTCGCCGCGCTCGCCGTCGCGGTGGTCCACCCGCTGTGCTGGATGGCCCTGTCCGGCCTCAAGACGAACGGGGAGATCTTCTCCGACCCGTGGGGGCTGCCCGCCCATCCCGGCTGGGGGACGTACGCCGACGCGTGGCACCAGGGGGTGCTGGGCTACCTGCTCAACAGCGCGCTCGTCACCGCCGCCAGCGTCCTCGCCGTCGTCCTGATCAGCGCCTGGGCCGCGTACGGGCTGACCCGGCTCGCCCTTCCGTTCTCGCAGCCGGCGCTGCTGCTCGTCCTCGGCGCCATGATGCTCTCGCCGACCGTGGCGCTGGTCCCGCTGACGCAGCTCCTTCAGGCGCTGCACATCTACGACACGTACTGGGCGCTGATCGTTCTCTACACCGCGTTCAAGGTGCCCTTCACCACCTTCCTGATCCGCGCGTACCTGCTGGGGCAGCCGGTGGAGGTGGAGGAGGCGGCGCTGATCGACGGGGCGAGCCGCTGGCAGACCTTCTGGCGGGTGGTCGTCCCGATGGCGCGGCCGATCCTCGTCTCCGCGGCGCTCCTCCAGGCGCTCTTCTCCTGGAACGAATACGCCTTCGCGCTCGTCTTCATCACCGACGACCACCTCAAGACGCTGCCCGTGGGGCTCGCCGACATGGCCGGGCGCCTCAACTCCGACTGGCCGATGCTCTTCGCGGGCCTGACCATCGCCGCGCTGCCGATGATCGTGATCTTTCTGGTCGCCCAGCGGCACTTCGTGCGCGGGCTGTCCGAGGGATCGGCAAGTGAGCGGGGGAGGTGCGGCGGGCCGTCGGCGCCGGTGATCGTGCGGGTGCGGCGTGGCCGTTGCAGGATGGCTGCATGCTGCTGGCCCGTCTCGCCCATGTGTCCGGGGAGGTCGCCGCCACCTCGGCGCGGTCCCAGAAGATCAAACTGCTGGCCGGACTGTTCCGCCGGGCGGAGCCCGACGACGCGCCGGTGGCCATCGCCTACCTGGCCGGGCGGTTGCCGCAGGGCCGTATCGGGGTCGGCTGGAGCGTGCTGCGGGACCCGGTATCGGCCGCGGGGACCGCCACGCTGACCGTGCTCGGCACCGACGCGGCCCTGACCGCGCTGGCCGCCGTCGCCGGGCCCGGCTCCCAGGCCGAGCGGCGCCGCCTCGTACAGGAGCTGCTGGGTGCGGCGACCGAGGAGGAGCAACGTTTCCTCATCGGGCTGCTGACCGGCGAGGTACGGCAGGGCGCGCTGGACGCCGTGGCCGCCGAGGCGATCGCCGCGGCGGCCGAGGTGCCCGTCGCGGACGTACGGCGGGCCGTGATGCTGGCCGGGTCCCTGGAGGAGGTGGCCCGCGGCCTGCTCGCCGAGGGGCCCTCGGCGCTGACCGCGTTCCGGCTGACCGTGGGGCGCCCCGTCGGGCCCATGCTGGCGCACGGCGCGAAATCCCTGGCCGAGGCCGTCGACAAGGCCGGACGGTGCGCCGTCGAGGAGAAGCTGGACGGCATCCGGGTGCAGGTGCACCGCGACGGCGGGGACGTACGGATCTACACCCGTACCCTCGACGACGTCACCGACCGGCTGCCCGAGATCACCGAGGCCGCCCTCGCCCTGGAGGCGCCGTGCTTCGTCCTGGACGGTGAGGTGATCGCGCTCGGCGACGACGGGCGCCCGCTGCCGTTCCAGCGGATCGCGGGCCGGTTCGGTTCACGGGTGGACGTGGCCGCCGCACGGGCCGCGCTGCCGCTGTCCCCGGTCTTCTTCGACGTCCTCGCCGTGGACGGCCACGACCTCCTGGACCTGCCCGGCGACCGGCGGCACGCGGAACTGGTCCGGCTCGTCCCGGAGGAGCGGCGGGTGCGCCGGACGGTGGTCGACGACCCGGCCGACACCGCGGCGCGTCAGGAGGCCGAGGACTTCTGGGCCGAGACGCTGCGCCGCGGCCACGAAGGTGTCATGGTCAAGGCGCTGGACGCGCCGTACAGCGCGGGCCGCCGGGGCGCCGCCTGGCTGAAGGTCAAGCCGGTGCACACACTCGACCTGGTGGTGCTGGCCGCCGAGTGGGGGCACGGCCGCCGTACTGGCAAGCTCTCCAATCTCCACCTCGGCGCGCGCGGCCCGGACGGCACGTTCGTCATGCTCGGCAAGACCTTCAAGGGCCTCACCGACGCCACCCTGGCCTGGCAGACGGAACGGCTGCGGGAGCTGGCGGTGGAGGAGAGCGGGTACGTCGTGACCGTACGCCCCGAGCTGGTCGTCGAGATCGCGTACGACGGCTTGCAGACCTCGACCCGCTACCCGGCGGGCGTGACGCTGCGCTTCGCCCGGGTGCTGCGCTACCGCGACGACAAGACGGCCGCCGAGGCGGACACGGTGGAGACGGTCCTCGCCGCGCACGACCGGGCGGGGGCGGACGCGGCCACCGGGCCGGGGGCGGGGAAGGCGCCGGACGCCCCGGAGGAGCCCGGCGCCGCGGGCTGAGCGGCGCGCGTACCGCCGGGCCCGGTGCCCCGGATGTCCGCCGTGCCCGCCTGCTCTGGCACTATGACAGGACAGGGCCTCGACTGCTGGTCAGGGCCCCGTGTGAAGGCAGCGCCTTCATGAAATCGATTTCCCGATCCGTGTCGAAGGGGAGGTGTCCGGTGGCACCAGCCGCGGTCGGCCTCGCCCGCCCGGTCGGCGCACCGTCGTCCGTCCGTGCTCTCCGGTAACAGCCCTTCTGCTGTGCACCCCAGGATCCACTTCAACACCTTCAGCTGAGCAAAGGGGCTCTTCCGTTGGCCAGAAAGATCATTCTCGACTGCGACCCCGGGCACGACGACGCCATCGCCATGCTCCTGGCGTACGGGAATCCCGACATCGACCTGGTCGCCGTGACCACCGTGGTCGGCAACCAGACCCTGGAGAAGGTCACCCGCAACGCGCTGTCCGTGGCGCGCATCGCCGGTATCACCGGTGTGCCCTTCGCGGCCGGCAGCCCGCGGCCCCTCGTCCGGACCATCGAGAACGCGCCCGAGATCCACGGCGACACCGGACTGGACGGCCCGGACCTGCCCGAGCCGAACTTCGAGCTCGACCGCCGGCACGCCGTCGACCTCATCATCGACACGGTCATGTCGCACGACCCGGGCGAAATCACCATCGTCCCGACCGCCGGCCTGACCAACATCGCGCTCGCCGTGCGCAAGGAGCCCCGGATCGCCGAGCGCGTCCGCGAGGTCGTCCTGATGGGCGGCGGCTTCCACGAGGGCAACTGGAGCGCGGTCGCCGAGTTCAACATCGTCATCGACCCGCACGCCGCGCACATCGTCTTCAACGAGCGCTGGCCGGTCACCATGGTCGGCCTCGACCTGACACACCAGGCGCTGGCCACCCCCGAGGTCACCAAGAAGATCGCCGACGTCGGCACCAAGCCCGCCCGGTTCGTCCTGGAACTGCTGGACTTCTTCCGCGACGCCTACCGGGAGAACCAGGGCTTCGAGTTCCCGCCGGTGCACGACCCGTGCGCGGTCGCCTATGTCATCGACCCGGACGTGATGACCGTACGCAAGGCCCCGGTGGACATCGAGCTGACCGGCGGCCTGACCATGGGCATGACCGTCACCGACTTCCGCTGGCCGATCCCCGAGGACTGCCGCACCCAGGTCGCCGTCAAGCTCGACCACGAGCGGTTCTGGAACCTCGTGGTGGACGCCCTGGAGCGCATCGGCGACGTCGAGGCATGAGCGCGCCGCACACCGCCCGGCCCGCCGAAGTGACGGGCCCAGGGCGTTCCGTACGGATCGGCGTGCTGGTCACGGCGCTGCTGACGGCCTGTGTCGCCTTCCAGCTCAACGCCAGCATGCTCAGCCCCGCGCTGAAGAGCATCGAGGACAGCCTCGGCGCCACCTCGGCCGAGATCGGGCTCACCCAGACCGCGTTCTTCACCTCCGCGGCGCTGTTCTCGCTGTTCCTGCCGCGGCTCGGTGACATCGTCGGCCGCCGCAAGGTGCTCGCCGGGATGATGGCCCTGATGGTCGTCGGCTGCATCGTGGCCGCGCTGGCGCAGAGCGTGCCGATGCTGTTCGTCGGCCGCGTCATCCAGGGCGTGTCCGGGCCGACCGTCCCGCTGTGTCTGATCATGCTGCGGGTCGAGGTCACCGAGCCCAAGCGGTACGGCACGCTGCTCGGCGTGATCACCGCGGTCAACGGCGGCATCGCCGGCATCGACTCGCTCGCCGGCGGCTACCTCGCCGACCGGCACGGCTTCGCCGCGGTCTTCTGGGCCATGGCCGTCGTCGCCGCGATCGCCGCCGCCCTCGTCGCCGTCATGGCGCCGGAGTCGAAGGCACCCGACAGCCACCGGATGGACTGGCCGGGCGTCCTGCTGCTCGTCGTGTCGGTCGGTTCGCTGCTCGTCGCGCTCAACGAGGCGGGCAAGCTGGCCGCCGCGAACTGGCCGCTCATCGCGGTCCTGGTGGTCGTCGCGGCAGCCGCGTTCTGGCTGTTCTGGCGTACGGAAGACCGCTCGCGGCACCCCTGGTCGCCACCCGGCACCTGCGGCAGCGCTCGACCTGGGCGACGCTGCTGACCACCATGCTGACGATGACGGGCGTGTTCGCCGTCATGAACGGGCTCATCCCCGCCTTCGCGCAGGACGCGCAGGCCGGGCTCGGCATGTCGGCCGAGCAGTCCGCCTGGTGGACGCTCACGCCGTACGCCATCGCGGGCCTGGCCATGGGCCCGATCGCCGGCCGGCTCGCGGCGACGTTCGGGTACGGGCGCATCCTGCGGCTGGGCCTCGTCGGCGCGGCGGCGACCGTCGTCCTGATGATCGTCACGCTCTCCGCCCACTCCAAGGGGCTGCTGCTGGCCGCCTCCATCCTGGTGGGCATCACCTACGCGGGTGTGGCGAACATCGTGCTCAACGGGCTCGGCATCGTGCTGTCGCCCAAGGAGAACCCGGGCTTCCTGCCGGGGCTGAACGCCGGTGCCTTCAACCTCGGCTCCGGCCTCAGCTTCGCGGCCCTGTACGCGGTCAAGACCGCGATGCCGGCCGACGACCCGTCGTCCGCCTCCGGCTACACGGCCGGAATGATCGCGGGGGTCGTCATCATGGCCGTCGCCCTGGCGGCGTCGTTCCTGATCCCGAAGCCGGTGGAAGCCGAAGCGCATGAGTGAGCGCCGCTGAGCGGCACCGGACGGCCCGGTCTCCTTGTTCGAGGGGAGACCGGGCCGTCCTCTGTTTCAGCGTGCGGGGAGGCGCGCGTGTGGAGTGCGTGGCCGGCTCGGTGCTTCTACAGAGAGGTGAGGTCCGAGCGCATGGCTTGCCGAAGGGCCTCCAGCGCCTCACTGAGCGCTGTTTGAGTCGTTGACCAGTCCGGATCTCTGTTCACGTCAGGCTCGTCGAAGCGATCCCGTAGGCGTAGCAGCCTTCGGAAGGCGTGCACGGCTACGTCATCGAGAGGGTCGGGCGCCATGATGCGCATCTGGTAGAGCAGTTGGAAGGCGTTGGCGGCCCCGAGGATTTCTCCGGACCGCTCGCGGCGCTCCTCCCTGGTGAGCTCCGTGTTTCGCTGAAGGTCTCGAAGCCGGTGCCTCGTGAGCCAGAGCGCCGCGAGGTATTCGCTGTACAGCTGTTGCTTCGCGGCCCGTTCGCGGGACGTGTTCTCCCGATGCCAGCGCGACCGTTCGCCCAGGAGGGTCGTACTGACACCGAGAAGGGCACCGAGCGCGGTGCCCGCGAGAGTCCCCCAGTCCACGGGCACATCGTAGGGACGGCGTGCCGGTGGGCCCAGAGCGCGGTGTCCGTGACGCGAACCCGCTGAGCACCGTTCCGCGAACCTCAGGCGCGCTGCCCTGGGACGACGGCGGCGATCCGCCCGAGCAGGGCGGCCAGCTCGGCGGGTGCTGCCAGGAAGGGGAGTGGCCGGTGCCGAGCCGTTCGACGCGGGTGGCGTTCGCGGACATCTTCGTCTGCATCGCGGGCTGGAGCGCCTGGTCGCCCTCGCAGATCACGTACGTGGAAGGCACGGTCCGCCAGGCCGCGCGGGTCACCGGCTCCTGGAAGGACCGCCGGCTCTGCTCGACGAGGTGGCCGACGGCCCGCTCGGCCACCTCGGCCGGCACGTCCCCGTACAGCGACGCGCGCGGGTCCTCGAAGATGGACGGCTGGACGCCGTCGAGGTCCACGCCCTTGGACGCGTCACGGCCGTGCAGGCTGCCGAGCGACTCGCCTTCCGCCGGCATGTACGCGGTGAGGTAGACGAGGTGGGCGACGTGGGCATGGCCGGTGGCGGCCTCGGTGACGGGGATGCCGCCGTAGGAGTGGCCGACGACGACCACCGGGCCCTCGATCTCGCGCAGTCGCGCGGATATCGCTTCGGCGTCGTCGTACACACCGGCGGCGGGCGTGCCCTGCGGGCCGGAGCTGGGCAGGTCGACGGTGTGCGACTCGAAGCCGTCGGTGGCGAGGGCGTCCTGCAAGGCGGACCAGCACGTGGACCGGTGCCAGGCGCCGTGGACGAGGAGGAAGGACGGGCGGGCCGCGGTGGTGGACATAGGGGGTCAGACTCCTGATGGTCGGACGGAGGGCGAAGGCCGCACGGGATGGTGCGGAGGACGGCCGACGCGGCGGCTTTACGGCGTACGTGGTCACGGGCCGACCCGGCCGGTGAGCGAACTCCCGCTCGGCGCGGCCCTTTCGTACGATCATGGAACACGACGCGCGATGCCCCGCGCCAGCGCCTTTCGTCTGCTCGGATCCGACACCGGGCACACCCTGGCCCGTCCTTTTCGACACACCGGCCGTCACCGGCTCAGCGCTCCGCCCTCGCGTCCTCGACCACCATCGCGACGAAGTCCGTGGTGGCTCTGCGGCGGGCGAAAGGATTGCGCAGGGAGCGGGAGGGCGCGGCCGGGGGCGTGGTGACGGAGCCGTGCAGGCGGAGTGCCTCTTCGATCACGGGGTGCCATTCCGGAGCGAACGTCTCCAGCGCGTAGCGGCCGGCGTCGCCCTTCGAGATGATCTCCCCGGTGGCCGCCGTGTGATGGAGACGGCTGACACCGAGCACTCCCCAGGCCGGCGCCCAACCGCCCAGTGCGGCCAGCCCTGTCAGGGACAGCGTCTTGCGGTGCGCGGTGTGCCAGCGCCGCCAGTAACTGTCGAGGTTCCCCAGCGTCCACTCGTGCAAGGAGGCCCGGTCCACCCCGACTTCGAAGCCGCCGGGCACCGGGCCGCGTGCCGGTACGGCGTTCTTCGCGAGGACGGCCCAGGTCACCGGGTTGACCTCGAAAGCGTCGTCCGTACGGAACCTCCCCAGCAGCGTGTACGGAACGGCGGGGCACGCGGCGTAGCCCGCGGCGAGGTCCTGCCAGGTGACGTGGACACCGTCGAAGTACGGGCGCGCGTGCTGGGCGCGCGTCTCGGCGTGCGCCTGCCGCAGGGCCACGACGTCCTCCGCCGTGGGACGCCGCGCGGTGACCGCGACGAAGTCGACGTCGCTGCGCCCCAGCCGGAAGTCGCCCAGAGCGATCGACCCGGTCAGATACAGCCCCTCGACCAGGCCGGGACGCGTCCGGTCGACGCTCGCGAGGAAGGAACGCACCACGGCTTCCACCGCAGGGTGCACCTTGCGTCTGCGCGCGCTGCCCGATTCACCGTGCATGGCCCTGTGTCCTCCCGTCCGCCGGCCGCCGCGGCGGTGGTCCCGGTCGAGTGCCCCGTGTCCCGTGTCACGCGTGTGACGGGCGAACGGTTCCGGTGCGGAATCCGTCCGCCCGCCCACCGGCCGGCCGCGGTCAGCGATAGCAGTACGAGTCGGACGACGCGTCACCGCCCTGCAAGCGCGTCTGGTGGACGCGCAGCCCGCGGAAGTCCTCGCCGTGCGGGAAGAAACGGGGGTCGGGGGTGAGGCCGCCGTGGTCCGGGTCGGCGTCGAGTTTGGCGAGCCAGGGGTGGATGCCGTCGGGGTAGAACTGGTCGTCCCACGAGCCGTACAGGGAGTTGGTGAGGTACACCCGGCGTCCGTCGCGGCTCAGTTCGACCATCTGCGGGCCGCCGGTCAGCGGCAGGCCCGGCGCGGCCGGGTGCGGCTGCCGGGCGGTGATGCCGCCGAGCCGTACGGACGCGGCCTTACGGGGGTGCGCGGGGTCGCTCACGTCGTACTGGTGGAGTTCGCCGGTGCCCCAGGCGGACACGTACAGCCAGCGGTCGTCCACCGACAGGTTGATGTCGGTGACCAGCGGCGGCACCGCGCCGAACGGCTTGAGGACCGGCGGCAGCGCGTCCTTCTCGGCGGGCTCCGCCGGGAGCGTGATGACCTTGTGCGCCGTGAACCGGCCGTCGTCCTCGCGGCGCCACATCCATACGGACGCCGACAGGTCCGCCACGCTCACCACGACGCCCGCGAAGCCCCACGTCGCCGCCGGGTCGTGCGCGGGCCGCAGTTCCAGCACCATCTGGTGCTCGTCGCCGAGATCGACGCGTTGCAGGTGGCGGCCGGAGTCCAGCTCCCAGAAGTGCAGCGCGTGGCCGTAGGCGCGGCCGAGCAGCAGCTCGGGATCGACGCCGTTCTCGACCATCGACGGGGTGCCCCACTCGCTGGTCACCGCGATGTCGTGCTGGAGGTGCCACCACACGTCGTAGGCCAGGCGCTGCGGGCCGCGGTCCGTCTCCCAGGCGCGCAGGACGTCGAAGGTCTCGTGGTCGAGCAGCGCGACGCCGCCCGGGCCGTCGGCGCCGTGCGCGCCGCCGAGGCAGGAGAGCAGGACGCCGCCGGGGCCGCAGTGCAGGGTGTGCGGCCGCGAGTAGCCCGCCGCGTCGGCCAGTTCGGCGGCTTCGATCACCTTCACGAGGCGGGGGCGGGCCGGGTCCGGACGGGTGTCGAACACGTGCAGCCGGGAGGAGCGGAGTCCCGGCACCAGTAAGTAGCGCCGTTCGGGCTGGTGGTGTCCCTCGTGGGCGAGGGCGCTGGAGCACGCGTTCCACCCGAAGTGGTGGAGTTCGTCCCCCAGGCCGGGGACGTCGGCGAGGTGCAGCACCCGGCCGTACGAACTCGACGCGGGATCGGTGTCCACGACGATCAGCGCGTCCGGGCGCCGGGCGGAGCGGTCGAAGCCGACGAGGTAGGCGAGCTTCTCCGGGGGAGCGGCGACGGCCTCGGAGGGCGTGCGGTAGAGGGTGGGGTCGGGGCGGCCGGAGTGGTGCGCGTCGGCGGTGTGACGGGTGTGGTCGGTGCCGTCGGGGTGCGCGGTGCGGGAGGTCCGACCGGCATGATCAGAAGCAGTCATCTTGTGGCTCTCCTCGGCTCCGTGGCCGGCTCCCTGGCCCTGCCTGCCGACCGGGCCGGAAACCGCGCCGGGCTGTCCGTGACAGGCGGCCGTATCGGCATGGGTACGAACCGGGGCCGGCGGGGCGGCGCGCCCGGGCCCGGCTCCGCGATGGCTGCGAGCCTGGCACAGGGCCCGCGCGCCGCCAAGGGCACACCGGCCGCGGACGGCCGGAGGGTGGCCGGAAGTCACCGGCCCTGATGTCCGATTGTCAGACCCGTACGCGATGATCGCCTGTACGGACCGGCCGGAACCCACCGGCCGGGCCGGTCAGTGAACGGGCCGCCGGCATCCGGCGGTTGCCGTCCGGGCAACGAGATACGGGGTAATTGATGCGACGTTTGGGCACTGTGCTGACCGCGGCCGTGCTGGCCGGCGCGGCGATGTCGGCGACGGCGGTCTCGGCGACGGCCGCCCCGGCGACGGGGGCCGCACCGGCCGCCGCGCCGTCGGCCGCGTGTGACACCGGCGGCTGGGGGAGCGCCCTGAAGTCCGCCGACGCGCGCGACCACCAGCCGCTGAAGCAGATCAGGGCCGGGCGGCACGCCTGCTACGACCGGCTGGTCTTCGAGGTGCCGACCGCGGGCGGCAAGCCGGTCGGCTACCGGGTCGGTTACGTGAAGGAGCTGCACCAGGACGGTTCCGGCGACCTCATCAAGGTCGGCGGCGGAGCCATTCTGGAGATCAGGGTGGCGGCGCCGAGCTACGACCCAGGGACGGGCAAGTCGACGTACCCGGGCAAGGCCGGCAAGCCGCTCCCGGGGGTCGACATCACGGGCTACAAGGCCTTCAAGGACACCCGGTTCGGGGCCAGCTTCGAGGGGGACACGCAGATAGGTCTGGGGGTCGCCAAGCGGCTCCCGTTCCGCGTCACCCAGCAGAAGAACCAGCTCATCGTGGATGTCGCCCACTCCTGAGCTGTGACCGGCGCGCGCGCCGCGCCGGTGATCCGGGCCTGAAGGCCGGCCGGCCGGTTGACCGACTGACCGGTTGGCCGGCCGGCTCGCCCGCGAGAAAAAGGGTTGCGTAACCACTACGCCTGGAGCACTCTATGTGAAGTGGTTGTGGCGCGTGGCAGGTCCGCGCGTCCGCACGGCCGACCCTGACCGCGACGCGCCCACCGCGTCGTCGGCGGAAAAGAGGACCATCTTGCGCAAGCTCACCTACTTCGTCGCCTGCTCGATCGACGGCTTCATCGGCGACCCGAGCGGTGACGCGTCGTCGATGATGCGGTACGTGGACGAGGAGTTCCTGGAGTTCCTCAAGACGGAATACCCGGAGACCGTCTCCGCCGAGGGCCGCGCCGTCCTGGACTTCCACGACGCCGGGAACCAGCAGTTCGACACGGTGATCCAGGGGCGCGGCAGCTACCAGGTGGGCCTGGACGCCGGTGTCACCAGCCCGTACGGCCATCTCCGCGAGTACGTGGCCTCCCGCAGCCTCGGCACGTCACCCGACCCGAACGTGCACCTGATCACCGACGACCTCGTGGGCACCGTCCGGGCCCTCAAGGCGGAGGAGGGCGGCCTGGGCATCTGGCTCTGCGGCGGCTCGCAGCTCGCGGGCGACCTGCTGGACGAGGTCGACGAGCTGGTGATCAAGACCTACCCGCAGGTGTACGGATCCGGCATGCCGATGTTCGGCGCGGACTTCAGGGCGACGGACTTCACCCTGGACTCCGTCCGCACCTTCGGCAACGGCGTGCTCGTACGGAAGTACAGCCGCGCGCGCTGAGCCCTGGCGTACGGGCACACGGGCAGGCAGGCGTACGGGCGCGTACGGGCGCCCGTGGCCGGTCCGCCGAGCCTCAGGACGGCCGTGCGGCCCGCCGGGCTCAGGACGGCCGTGCCGTCACGATCCCGATCGTGACCAGGGCAAGCACCACCCAGGAGAACCAGAGCCAGCCACTGCCGCCCAGCGCCGCGGTGTAGGCCGTCGCCATGACCAGCCCGCCCACCGTGATCGCCGCCATCGCCTTAGCAGATCCGGGCATCCCCGCAACCTCCTCACGGCGGCCCGGCGGCCCAACGCCACGGGCCGCGGCCTCAAGGACATCGTCCCCGGCCGCGGCCCGTACCGCTACCTGTCGTGCCTGACCTCCGGTCAGTAATCGGTCACCCCGCGCCGCCCCTTGGCCACGGGCCTGGAGGGAGGCCAGGTACGCGTTGTAGGCCGCCAGCTCCTGGTCGCCGTCCCGGGCCGCCGCGCGGTCCTTGCGCTGGTTCTGCCGCTCCTCGGACTTGTACCACTGGTAGAGGAGGGCGACGAGGACCAGTACGGACGGGATCTCGCTGAAGGCCCAGGCGATGCCGCCCGCCGCGCTCTGGTCGCTGAGCGCGTCGATCCCCAGCGAGGCCGGCGGGTTCTCGAACGTCTTGATCATCGTCTCGGTGCCCATCATCAGCGCGATGCCGAAGAACGCGTGGAAGGGCATCCCCGCGAACAGCTCCAGCATCCGCATGACGTAGCCCGGCCGGTGCGGCCCGGGGTCCACGCCCATGATCGGCCAGAAGAAGACCAGGCCCACCACCAGGAAGTGCACCATCATCGCGATGTGCCCGACCCGGTACTGCATCAGGAAGTCGAACAGCGGCGTGAAGTACAGCGCGTACAGGCTCGCGATGAACATCGGGATGGTGAACGCCGCGTGCGTGATCACCCGCATGTACCGGCTGTGCAGCAGCGCCACCAGCAGCTCACGCGGCCCCTTGCGGCCCCGCCCGGCCGCCGGCAGCGCGCGCAGGGTCAGCGTCACCGGCGCGCCGAGCAGCAGCAGGATCGGCGACAGCATGCTGATCACCATGTGCTGCACCATGTGCACGCTGAACATGGCCATGCCGTAGTCGTTGAGTTTGGTGCACATCACCAGGGCCACGGTCAGCACACCGATGACCCAGGCGACCGTCCGGCCCACCGGCCAGTGATCGCCGCGCCGCCGCAGCCGCAGCACCGCCCACCCGTACAGAATCAGCCCCACCAGGCAACCGACCAGGAAGAACGGGTCTCCGCCGAACTCCATGCCGCGCCCCAGCGTGAACGGCGGCAGATCCATGTTCATGCCGTGCCCGCCGTGATCCATCCGCTCGCTCCTGATTCGTACCGATACTCCGCGACCAGACTAGAACCGCCCCCGGCCGGTGCGTCGGCCGGGGGCGGTCGTACGGCCGCATGGCACCCGTACGCGCGGTCGGGGGCGCCGTGCGGCACCGGTTCGGGCTACGGGACTTCCGGCTACGGGACTTCCGGCTACAGGACTTTTGGCTTTACCGGGCTTCCGGCTACAGGACGCACTCCGTCTCGGCGTACCGCTCCCCGGGCACCGTCTTCAGCGTCTCCACCGCCTCGGCCAGCGGCACCAGCGTGATGTCCGTGCCGCGCAGCGCCGTCATCATCCCGAACGCGCCGCGGTGCGCCGCCTCCACCGCGTGCCAGCCGAAGCGGGTCGCCAGCACCCGGTCGTACGCGGTCGGCGTGCCGCCCCGCTGCACATGGCCCAGGATCACCGCGCGGGCCTCCTTGCCGAGCCGCCGCTCCAGCTCCAGCGACAGCTGACGGGCGACCCCGGCGAACCGCTCGTGCCCGTAGACGTCGGTGCCGCCCACGTCGAAGGCCATGGTGCCCTCGCGCGGCTTGGCGCCCTCGGCGACCACCACGATCGCGAACTTCTTGCCCGCCTCGAACCGCTCACCGACCTTGCGGGTCAGCTCCGCCATGTCGAAGGGGCGCTCCGGGACGACGATGGCGTGCGCGCCCGCCGCCATCCCGGAGTGCAGGGCGATCCAGCCCGTGTGCCGTCCCATGACCTCGACGATCAGGACCCGCTGGTGCGACTCGGCGGTGGTCTTCAGGCGGTCCAGGGCTTCGGCGGCCACCCCCACCGCCGTGTCGAAGCCGAAGGTGACATCGGTCGCGGCGATGTCGTTGTCGATGGTCTTGGGTACGCCGACGATCGGCAGTCCGGCGTCGGACAGCAGCCGGGCCGCCTTCAGTGTCCCCTCGCCGCCGATCGGGATGATCGCGTCCAGCCCCAGCTCGGCGACGTGGCCGCGGGCCCTTTCCACGCCGTCCCGCAGGTGTGCGGGCTGCACCCGGGAGGAGCCCAGGATGGTGCCGCCGCGCGCCAGGATGCCGCCGACGGCGTCCAGGTCCAGCTTGCGGTAGTCGCACTCCAGCAGGCCCTTCCAGCCGTCCCGGAAACCGATCACCTCGTCTCCGTGGTCGGCGGTGGCGCGGTGGACGACGGAGCGGATGACGGCGTTCAGACCGGGGCAGTCGCCGCCGGAGGTGAGTACACCAATACGCATGTTTTCGCAGACCCTCTGCACATCGGAGCCCGCCCTCCGGACCACGGCCGGGCGCGGGCGCGGGCTCTCGACCGGACGCCCGGACTCCGTCGTCCGGCTGGATGGCGCTCACCCTACAAGCGCAAGGGCCCCGCGGTACACGTACGCCCGCAGTGCGGACACTGCGGGCGTACCCGGTCGTACGGTGTTCGGCGAATCGTTACGCGGGCTGCGTGGCCGCGGCGATGCGCTCCTGCCGCAGGGCCTCGTACCAGCGGTCGTCGGCCGGCGGCAGTGCGTTCACGTCCAGCGCCAGCTTGATCAGCAGGTCGGCGATGTGCGGGTTGCGCGCCATGACCGGGCCGTGCATGTACGTGCCGAAGACGGTGTCGTTGTACGCGCCCTCGTAGCCGTCGCCGACGCCGTTGCCCTTGCCGAAGCGGACCCGGGCGAACGGGCGGGCCGTCTGCCCCAGGTGGGTCACGCCCTGGTGGTTCTCGAAGCCGGTCAGCGGCGGCAGGTTCAGCTGCGGGTCGATGTCGGCCAGCACGTCACCGACGCACCGCTCGCCCTCGCCGCGGGTGCTCACCACGTCCAGCAGGCCCAGGCCCTGCTCCCGCTCCCCGAGGTCGTTGATGAACTCGTGGCCCAGGATCTGGTAGCCGGCGCACACCGAGAAGACGATCGCGCCGTTGGAGACCGCGCGGTTCAGACCGCCGTCGCGGCGCAGCCGCTCGGCCGCCAGCCGCTGCGGCCGGTCCTCGCCGCCGCCGATCAGGTAGATGTCACCGGAGGTGGGGATCTGCTGGTCGGAGCGGACGTCGAGGCGCTGGACGTCCAGGCCGCGCTGGCGGGCCCGGCGCTCCACCACCAGGGCGTTGCCCTGGTCCCCGTACGTGCTCAGCAGGTCCGGGTAGATCCAGACCAGCCGCAGGCTGTTGTCACTCATGCTCGCTCGTCCTTGTCGGGAAGGTCGCTGGTTCACGTCAGTTCCCCACTCGCCGGCGGAGGTCCTGGAAGGCGGTGTAGTTGGCGATGACCTCGATACGGCCCGGAGGCGCCGACTGCACCGCCTCGTCCACCGTGTCACACACCCGGAAGTCCAGGCCCGCGACCTCCAGGCGGACGGCCAGGTCCAGCTTGCGGTCGCCGATCACGAAGATCGGGTGACCGGCCAGCCGGGTGTAGTCGACGTCCCACAGCCAGGAGGTGTCCGTACCGTCCGCGCCGCGTGCGTTCACCGACAGGATCACCGGGGTCGGCGGCGGGTCGATCAGCGAGAACGTCTCCAGCCAGCCCGCCGGGTTCTTCGCCAGCAGCAGACGCAGGTCGCGCTGCAGGAACGAGACCACGTCGTAGCGGCCCGCGACGGCCTGGACGGAGTACATCCGCTCCAGGGCGACCTGCGGCGGCACGCCGAACGCCGCGGCGACCGCCGCCGACGTCGTGGCGTTGGCCTTGTTCGCCCGGCCCGGCAGCTGGAGCCGGATCGGCCAGGCGCTGCCGTGCGGGTCGAGGACGTGGTCGCCGGAGAGCGCCCAGCTCGGCGTCGGCCGGCGGAAGCCGCACTCGCCGCAGAACCAGTCGTCGCCGGGGCGCTGCATCACACCGCCGCAGGACGGGCAGGACCAGGCGTCGTCCTTCCACTCCTGGCCCGCCGCGACCCACACCACGTTCGCCGACGAAGAGGCCGCCCACACGATCAGCGGGTCGTCGCAGTTGGCGATGATCAGCGCCTTGGAGCCGGCCAGCCCCTCCCGCCAGTGCTCGGCGAGCATCCGGGTCTCCGCGGCGCGGTCGAGCTGGTCGCGCGAGAGGTTCAGCAGCGCTATGGCCTTGGGCGTCACGTCCCGCGCCACGCCCGCCAGGTACTTCTCGTCCACCTCGATGACGCCGAAGCGGGCGTCGGAGCCACCGGCCAGCGCGGAGGTGATGCCCGCCGGCATGTTGGCGCCGAGCGCGTTCGAGACGACCGGGCCGCTGGCCCGCAGCGCCTCCGCGATCAGCCGCGTCGTGGTCGTCTTTCCGTTGGTCGCCGACACCAGCACCACGTCCAGGTGCCGGGCGAGCCGGGCCAGCAGGTCGGGGTCGAGCCGGAGCGCCACCTTGCCGCCGATCACCGATCCGCTGCCGCGGCCCGCCGCGCGCGACACCGCCGCCGCGGCCTTGCCCGCCGTCACGGCCAGCTTGGCCCGCGGCGACAGCGGCTCCGTGTTGCCTGCCATCGTCCTTGATCCTCCTTGCATCCGGCGCCCTCCCGCCCTTGGGGCTGCCGGTGGAACGCCTCCTCCGGAGCCGATGACCGGCCGGAGGCTTCGGTCGGGGATCAGCCTATCGAGATCCGGCGGCGGCCCCGAATCCCGCCACCCGTGCCACGGCCTTCGCACCCCGCGACGACCTGCGTCGTCACACGTTCCAGAACGTACGCTTACCCTCATGCGTTCCCGCTCGATCCCCGGCAGCTCCGGCCGCCCGCGCCCCTTGCGCCTGCTCGGCGACCCGGCCCTGGCCGCGGCCTGCCGGGACGTCACCGACTTCGACGCCGGGCTCGCCACGCTCGTCGAGGACCTGTTCGCGACGATGTACGCGGCCCAGGGCGTCGGCCTGGCGGCCAACCAGGTCGGCGTACCGCTGCGGGTGTTCGTCTACGACTGCCCGGACGACGACGACCGGCGCCACCTCGGACACCTCGTCAATCCGCGCCTGGTGGAGGCCGACGGCGTCGTGGTGCGCGGCCCCGAGGGCTGTCTGTCGGTGCCCGGCATCGAGGCCGGCACCCCGCGGTACGACCACGCGGTGGTGGAGGGGTTCAGCGTGACGGGCGAGCCGCGTACCGTGTCCGGCACCGGCTTCTTCGCCCGCTGCCTCCAGCACGAGTGCGACCATCTCCAGGGCGGCCTCTACCTCGACCACCTCACCGGCCTGCGCCGCCGCCGGGCCCTGCGGGCCGCGTCCCGCGCGTCGTGGGCGGGACGGGAACGGGTCGCGGGCTCGTGATCGGGCCCGGTCCTCAGAACCCGGGCCCGCCCAGCTGGTCCCCGGCCGCCGCCAGCCGCCCCCACAGCAGATCCGCCAGGTGCTGCACCAATTGCGCGCGCGAGCAGGGGCGTTCGCGCAGCCACCAGTCGCCGGCCGCGTGCATCATACCGACGATCCCGTGGCCCCACACCCGGGCCAGCTCCTCGCCGCCCGGCCCCAGGTCCAGCCGCTCGCCTATCACCTGGGCCAGTTCCTCGCCGAGCCGGCGCAGCAGCGGCGCGGAGTGCCGGCCGACGTCGAAGCCGGTGTCCTTGTCGGCGCCCTGCCCCTCGTCGGAGGGGTGCATCAGGAACCGGTAGACCTGCGGGCGGGTCTCGATCGCGGTCAGGTAGGTGTCGAGCGTCGCCTCGACGCGGTCCCGGCGCGGTACGGGGGAGTCCAGTGCCGCGCGCAGTCCGTCCAGCAGGGCGTCGGTGTGCCGTACGGCCAGGGCCCGGTAGAGCCCGCCCTTGTCGCCGAAGTGCCGGTACAGGATCGGCTTGGTGATGCCGGCCTCCGCCGCGATGGCGTTCATCGAGGCGTCCGGGCCGTCGCGCAGCACCACCCGGTCCGCGGCCTCCAGCAGTTCGCGGCGCCGCCGCTCGGTGGCCGTCTGCTGCCGCCGTACCGTGTGCGGCGGGCCCGCCGCGGCGCCGTGCCGCGCGGCGGGCTGCTCCACCGCGGTGGCCTGCTGCCGGCCGTCGTGCTGGGTGTTTTCCATGTCCCACTCCCCGCCCTTGTGAATCCGTGACGCTCGCGCAACGTAACACCCGCACTGCGGGGTGATGGGGGGCCCGGGGGAGTTGACATCCCTTACTGATGGGTAACACACTCATGTTACCGCAAGTAACACGCGACGTGGCACTGCCCGGAGTCCGTCCCGGGGAACGCAAGCGCTGGAGGGGTCATGGCCGAGTTCACCATGGAGCTGAGCGACGAGCAGAAGGAGGTCAGGGACTGGATCCACGGCTTCGCCGCCGACGTGATGCGCCCCGCGGCCGCCGAGTGGGACGAGCGCGAGGAGACCCCTGGCCGGTGATCCAGGAAGCCGCCAAGATCGGCCTGTACTCGCTCGACTTCTACGCCCAGCAGTTCTTCGACCCGACCGGCCTCGGCATCCCCATGGCCATGGAGGAACTGTTCTGGGGCGACGCCGGTATCGGCCTGTCCATCGTCGGCACCGGCCTGGCCGCCGTCGGGGTACTGGCCAACGGCACCGAGGAGCAGATCGGCACCTGGATCCCGCAGATGTACGGTGACGCCGCGGACGTGAAGGTGGCCGCCTTCTGCTCCTCCGAGCCCGACGCGGGCTCCGACGTCTCCGCGATGCGCACCCGCGCCGTCTACGACGAGACCAAGGACGAGTGGGTGCTCAACGGCACCAAGACCTGGGCGACCAACGGGGGCATCGCGAACGTCCACGTCGTCGTCGCGGTCGTCGACCCGGACCTCGGCAGCAAGGGCCACGCCTCCTTCATCGTCCCGCCGAAGACCCCCGGCCTGTCCCAGGGCCAGAAGTTCAAGAAGCACGGCATCCGCGCCTCGCACACCGCCGAGGTCGTCCTGGAGGACGTGCGCATACCCGGCCACTGCCTGCTCGGCGGCAAGGAGAAGCTGGACGAGCGCCTGGCCCGGGCCCGCGAGCGGGCCAAGAATCCGGGGGCGAACGCCTGAAGAACGCCGCGATGGCCACCTTCGAGGCGTCCCGCCCGGCCGTCGGCGCCCAGGCCGTCGGCATCGCCCGCGCCGCGTACGAGGTCGCCCTCGACTACGCCAAGGACCGCGTCCAGTTCGGCCGCCCGATCATCGACAACCAGGGCGTCGCCTTCCAGCTCGCCGACATGCGCACCCAGATCGACGCCGCCCGCCTCCTGGTCTGGCGCGCCTCCTGGATGGCCACCGCGGGCAAGCCGTTCACCTCGGCCGAGGGCTCGATGTCCAAGCTGTTCGCCGGCGAGACCGCCCAGAAGGTCACCGCCCAGGCCATGCAGATCCTCGGCGGCAACGGCTACACGCGGGAGTACCCGGTCGAGCGGATGCACCGCGACAGTTCCATCTACACGATCTTCGAAGGGACGAGCGAGATCCAGCGGCTGGTCATCGCCCGGACGGTGGCGGGAGTGCCGATCCGCTAGGGCATGACACCTGCAAGACGCGCGTAGATTCGCACAAAGCAAAGAGCCCCACCCAAGTCGCGGATGGGGCTCTGGGCTGCCGCAGAATCAGTGCGCGACTGCTTGTGGGAGATTTTTGGGAGATCGTCTGCAACGGAAGGGAACGAACGGAGGGAACGGCCCGTACTCACGGCGGTCGATGACCGGCCGGAGGGAGTCTTCCCACAGACCCTGCAACTGGTCTGCGATCTTCAACTCCATCGGAAGCGTCACGTGCGAATATACGCCTTCCACGCCCTGCAGCACATGCCCCATCCGTGCCTCAACCGCGACCCGCGGGTGCCCGCCCTCATCGAGCCAGACCTTGTGGCTGTGCCGAAGGCCGTGCGGCACCATCCCTGCGATACCCAGTACCGGACGAATGCCCGCCCGGGACTTGGCCCCGCGGACCACCCCCGGGGCGCGCGCCCGTCGACGAGCGGACGCCACGTCTCCGCGTACCAGTCACCGCCACGGGTCAGCCGGCCGCCCTTCGGGCCGGTGAACACCCAGTCAGAAGGGCGGGAGTCGACCAACTCCTGCAGCAGCTCGGCGAGGAAGCGAGGAATGATCAACCCACGCCCGGAGTCGTACTTCGGGCCGATTTCAGTGAAGACGCCGCCTACATACTGACTCTGCTGAGTGGCGTGGATGCGAGGCCCCCGCTTCCCGTCCTTCAGGGTCAGCTGATCGCGGTGCACACCGGCCAGCTCGCCGATCCTCAGGCCGGTGTACGCGGAGGCGAGGACGATCGCGTACTCATTGAGGCCGCGCATCTCCAGCGCATTCCTGGCGACCAGCAGCGCCTGTCGAGGGGTCGCGATGACCTTCTCCTCTTCCTGCTTGGGCTGATAGCGGCCGCGTCGGCGGCTCTTGCGGGCGGTGACGGGGTTCTCGCGGCGAAGCCCTTCACTGACCGCGTCGTCCATCATCGTGCGGAAGACGCTGATCACGCCGTCGGCGTAGTTCTTGCTCAGCCGACTGCGCAGAGCCTTCTCCCAGGCGGCCACGGTCGTGGCCGAGAGGTCGCCGATGGCGACATTGCCCCACTCGGGAAGGATCTGATTCCTCAGTCGCAGGCGGTACTCCTTGTCCGTGAGAGGGCCAACGTCGATGGAAGGCAGCCACCTTTCCGCCCACTCCTGGACAGTCAGCTTGCCGTCGCGTGGATTGATGAACGTCTTGCGGCGTACATCGGTTTCGAGACCGTGCGCGTACTGCTCGGCGGCCCTCTCGGTGTAGAAGGGGCGCCCGTCGTCATCCTGCGACACCGAGCCGTACCGGCCGTTGGGCAGCTTGTAGCGGCCGCGGTACCGCCACTTGCGGGCGGCCTTGTCGTAGTTGCGTTTCTCGGCGTAAGCCATGGCTCACCTCACCGGTGTCGGATTGAGAGGCCGGCCGCCTCCAAGGTGGGGGAGCGAAGCGGCCGGCAACAGCTCGATCAGCCTGTGTGGACCCGGAGCCGAGGCTGCCCCGTAGGGCTCTCGGCCCGCCTCCAGTACTTGGTGAGCGCCGTCAGCGCCTCAGAGATCGCTTCCTCCGCCTCGGCTTCTCCGAGAGCCGTATCGACGTAGATCATGACGCGACCGGGTCGGTCGTCGACGAACACCTGCACGTTGTGCGGCATACCGGAGACGCGCTGTATCTGGACACGCATCGGTCCCCCAACCATCCGAGCGTGGCCCCCTCGACGGTATTTGATTATGGAATCACACCGACAGGTCAGATGTGGAGATGTCGGAGTGACGCAACGAGCGATCTGTTACCCCTCGTTGACCAAAGCGGTCGGATCGTCGTCGTCGCCTAGAGTCTGCAGGCGCTCCTGGGCGCGGGCCCATGCCAGCAGGTCGCGGCGGATCTGCTCCGGCGAGGCGTCCGTCTCGCCCTTCACGACCACGATCATCCGCGCGCTGGATCCCAGCGGGGTCAGGTCCATGACCTGAGTATCCAGGAGAGGGCCGTCCGCGAGTTCCTGCACGATCCGCAGCGGCAGGTCCGACACGGCGGCCTGGTTGTCCCGAGCCGCCGGGGCGGCTGCGTCGACGACGGCCATCGGGACGCGAGTGGGCTCGCCGCCTTCCAGGACGGTCTTGCCGGAGCCCGGCGCCCATCCGATCACCGGCTCGATCTTCGCGAGGGATGGAGGGAGCCGGGTCCGGTCGATGCCCGACTCCAGGTTCTGCACCGTCGACTCGCTGACGTCGGCGGCATCGGCGACCTCGACCTGCGTGAGGTTGCGCTCCTCGCGAGCCGTCCTGATGGCTTCGGCGAGCCTCTTCCAGTCCCTACCCATGGGGCCATCATGCCTGAGCTGGAGGCAACGCGCACCCAGCCAAGCACGTAAACGACCAGTATTAATCGGTGCATGGGGAGCATTTTTGTTGCCTCTTGAAGCACAGAGGGGCGCATGGAGGCGGGAGCGCGAAGCCGGGCATCGCCGAGCCCAGAGGGTATCCGCCAGTCGTAGAGCGGTGCAGCACCCAAGGAAAGCCCTAACAATCCGGCGCAGCCCCATTGCATCCGGCCTTCGTTGGGTCTACGTTGGGTGTTGTGACACCGAACGGAGCCGCAATAAGAGCCATCCGTGAGGCACGCGGAATGAGCCTGAGGCGGCTCGCGCACCTCATCGGCGTCGACGCCAGCTACCTCTCTCGCATCGAGACCGAGGAGCGAGGGGCCGCCGACGAAACCCTCCACAACATCGCTTCGGGGCTCAGCGTCCCAACAGAAGCCATCACAAGGGAGAAGCCCTGTGACCACGAACGACCTGGCTAAGCCCCCCACCGTGGCCGGGCCGCCCATCGACCAGGCACTGCTGGAGCGGCTGACCGCAGCTGCCGAGCATCTGGCCAAGGCGGTGCCGCTGCAGACCGTGGCCCCGGACCTCAAGTGCTACACGCCGGCTGAGGCCGGGCACCTGCTCGGTAAGACCGAGAACTGGGTGACCGAGGCCATCCAGGACCGTCGCATTCCCTTCACCTACGTCGGCAAGAGCCCGCGCATGACGGCGGCGCATATCCGGTGGGTGCAGGAGAACGGCGAAGTGCTGCCCAGCAAGTTCACCCGCCGCCGTACCCCCGCCGCCGCGTAGCGGTATGCGGCCCCAACCGCCGGGCTCTCACACACCGGCAGCCGGGGCCTACGCACCACCCCGAGAACGGATCAAGAAAGGGGAGGCACGTGACCTCCATCTTCCCATCTGGCACTCCCGTCCCGGTACCGGCGGCGGTCGACTGGTTCAAGGCCTGCGGCCTCCCGCAGCACGTCAAGGACGCCGTCCGCGCCCAGGCCGCTGCCGTGTACGCCGAGGGCCGCGAGGTACAGCTGGCCCGTATCGCCCGCGCCAACAAGGTGCTCGCCACAGTCCCGGCCCGCGGGTCGCTGGTTGTGCGAGGTGCGGTATGAGTGCCCGTCGCCTGTCGGCCAGCCCCCTGGAGCGCGTATTCGCTCGATCCGTGGCCGGCCCTAGTGCCTGCATCCTCTGGTGTGGCGCAAGGACTCCTCAGGGCTATGGGCAACTCTACGTGTCCGGGCGAAACCTGTCGGTACATCGCATCGCGTATGCGGAGTTCGTGGGCCCCATTCCCGGAGGGCTGGAAATTGACCACCTGTGCCGAGTACGGCACTGCGTGAACCCGCATCACCTCCGCGCGGTTACGCACGCGGAGAACACGCGACGTGCGATCCGCTCGTCGCTCGTGATCTGCCGACGCGGCCATGCACTCACCCCCGAGAACGTCTATCTGCACAAGGACGGAATCAGGGAGTGCCGGGTTTGCAAGCGGGCCCGTAACAACGCGTACAGCGCCCGGCGTAGGGCGGCGAGTCATGACTGAGTCGATGCCCCCGGCCGCCGCGCCGAGATCGACGACCTGCTGTACGACGAGACCGCCACTGCCGCCGAGCTGCGCGCGGCCGGGCGTGAGCTGGCCACCGAGAACGACCGGCTGCGCATCCGGCTCGCCAGGCTGACCCTCCTGCTGGAGCAGACGCGGCGCGACGCCAGCACCGCCCTCGCCCGCACCGGGGGTGAGTCGTGATGGCGACTCCCCTCTGCCGGTGCGGCCAGGAGAAGTGCCTCCACCCGTGCCTGACAGGCAACGGTTTCAGCGTCTCGTGCCTCGCCTACGACCCGATGGACTTCGGTCGCTTCGAGGGTGAGCTCACAGGTGATGGCAACCCCAACTGCTGCTGCTGCGACCTGTGCAACGCCGTCGCGCACGCCGCGAGCCTTCCGATGGGCGACCTGGCGACGCCGACCATCGCCCTATGGGACGCCCTGGTCGCAGGCACCCACGCCTTCCTCAGTTGGGACGAATGGGCGGAGAAGCTCCGCGCCAACAGGCAAGACGGGCCGAAATACCAGAGCTCCGGCAGCTTGATGGGCGGCCTCGGAGTCGGCGTCACGCCTGGCGGTATCCCGGGGGCGAGTACCGCCGCCTTCGCGATCTCGCCAACGAGCAGGCACAGAACGGCGGTGAGCGGTGATGGCGACGACGACCCCGCGCCCCGCGATCGAGGCACCGCACGCAGAGCGGTACGTCATCGGCCGGAGCGGCGTGTTCGCGACGCTCTGGGACCGGCAGGAGAAGCGGCTGGTCGTGGACAACGCGACCGAAGAGCACTGCCGCCGGGTGCGCGACCAGCTCCTCATGGCCATCGAACTGGACCGAATCCAGCAGGCCCACGACGTCACTGACGGCCGCCTCGCCGAGCAGCGCCACCTTCTCGACGCCGACCCCGACACGGCCGTGCCGCTGCCCGGCATCCCCCACCCCAAGGAGGGGCTGTGAGCTACAACCTGACGTTCTTCCTGGAGTCGCAGGCCACCGCCCGGGCCGGGGCTGTGCCGCACCCTGTGCTGTACATCGAACCCGACGGCTACATGCGGAACAGCATCAACCTGCAATTCCCGAGTTCCGCGACGCTGGATGAGCAGGTCGCCACGGCGGACCGCATCCTCACCGCCGTGCAGGAATGGCGGGACAGCATCATCGCCTACCGCGACCGGACCCGCACCGCCGCCGACGAACTCGCCGCGGCCCACGCGGAGATCGCCCGCCTGAAGGGTGAGGGCGGTGACGAGACGTGACGACCGTCGACACCCTGACCGTCCGCATCATCCGCGCGCTGGCTGAGGGCGACGAGCAGTTCCCGCTGATGCGCAGCTGGCGCACGGACCGTACCGACGACGGGCTGCTCCTGCTCTCCGGCGAGCTGGCCGTACAGCACCCCGTGATCGTGATGGCCGTGCTGAAGCGGGTGGGTCAGCATCGGCTGCACCGGCAGCTGGACGTGTCCGACCCGAAGCGGTTGACGGTGGTCTTCACCTGGCCCGAGCCGAGCGCCGAGATGCCGGTGCCCGAGCCGGCCGCGGTCGTCGAGCTGTGGGCACCGGCCGTCGCGGAGGCGGTGAGGGCCGCATGAGCGAACGCCTGGACGTTCGGCGCATGCTCCTCGCCCGCGGCTGGACGGAGAAACGGCACGGCCTGCTGGTGAAAGGCGACGCCTCGTGGGCCGCCACGAACGACTGCGGCGACTCCTCCTTGAGCGGTCCGGCACGGGGCGTGGCGACCGGTTCACCTTCGACTTTCCCGGCGACGTCCCGGCCCGCGTGATCGTGGCCGCCGCCGAAGCAGCGGCGGAGGTGGGGGCCGCATGACCGCCATCCCGCCGGCCGTCGCCGTCGTCGACTTCCTCGTCCTGGTCCTGCTACTGCGCCGTATCGCCGACCTGGAGGACCAGCTCGCCGCGGCCCGCCGGACCGTCGAGCAGCAGCAGACCGACCACACCGCATGGCGGCTCCAGCACGGGCCGCGACACAACGGGGGACCCAGTGAACGACTACTCCGACATCGCCGCGCGATTCGCCCGCGACACGGCCCAGCACGAGATGGCCGTCCTGCACGACGAGGGCCTGTACCGGCACCTGCGGGTCGCCCCGGAGGAAAGCTCCCTCTTCTGGTGGGACCTGATCACGTGGCCTTACAACCTGATCGTCAACGGCTCCCACGGCTCGTTCCACTTCTGCCGCTTCGGCGAGGACACCAAGGACATGTTCGTCCTCTTCCGCGACAGCCGCGCCGGACGCTCCATCAACCCGGACTACTGGGAGGAGAAGCTGCGCGCGGGCAAGGCGAAGGACTGGTCGGCGAGCAGGTTCCGTTCGTGGCTCGTCGAGGAGGCCGCCGCCTTGGAGGCCCGCTACCCGGGCACCGTCGAGGCGATCGGCAGGCAGATCCTCAATTCGGACGAGCACGACATCCAGTATGCGGAGACGGCCCGCTACGCGTGCCAGCAGTTCCGGCACGGTGACGTGACGCTGCGCTTCCCGGACGAGTGGGACCTGTCGTTCGAGGAGTTCGACTGGCAGTACTTGTGGCAGTGCCACGCCATCGTCTCCGGCATCGCCCGGTACGACGCCGCCCGCAAGCAGGCGGAGGTGGCCGCATGAACGCCGAACAGTGGAACAAGCGGTACCCCGTCGGTACACCCGTCATCGCGTACCCGGGCGTCCGGCCGGAGGACCCGCTCGCCGTGGCGGTGCGCCAGCGGCAGGAGTCCGGCGGCTACGTCGATCCGGGGTCCGTCGACCTGTGCAGGCGGCTGGTGACCGTGACCCGCACCCCGGCCTGGACGCTCGGCCACGGTGAGCCCGTCGTCTCCGTCGAGGGCTACGCGGGCGGCATCTGCCTCACGCACATCGACGTGGCTGACGACCGCCTCGCACAGGACCACAAGCGCCTCGCGGCGTATTACGAAGCTCTCCTCGACGCGTGGCAGGCGTATCAGGAGCAGCAGCCCGTCGGCCCCGACCTTGAGCACGTGCTGGCCGACGCCGCGAAGGCCGTCGCGGACAAGGAGCAGCGGGAACTGCGCGCCGAGTGTGACGACCTGGTGTGCACGGTCGTGCGGCTCACCGCCGAGAACGCGCGGCTGCGGGCGGCGCTCGCGGCCTGACCCCCTAGCGGCCCGGCGCGGGCGTGCCCGCCCCGCCCCCGCCGGGCACCCAACACCTGGAGAACACCGTGGAACAGCTCACTCTCTTCCCCCTCGACGATCTCATTTGCCAGCCGGTCCCGGCCCGCCCGGTGTCAGCAGAAGATGAGCCGGACGCCGGCACCGGCAGCCCGCAAACCGAGACGCTGTTCGAGGCGAGCGCGGAGGGCCGGCCGTGAAACTCCGCTGCGACCGCCGCGAACTCGCTGAGGCGACTGCCTGGTCGGCCAAACAGCTCGCCGCCAAGCCCACCGTGCCCGCCCGCGCCGGGCTCCTCCTCGAAGCCGCCGCCGACAGCCTGACCGTCTCCGGCGTCGACTGGGACGTCACCACCCGCAGCAGCCTGCCCGCCGACGTAGGCGAGCCCGGCCGCATCGTCGTCCCCGGGCGGCTGGCCGCGAGCGTGCTGGCCACCTTCCCCGGCGAGTACATCGACCTCACCCTCGACGGGCAGCAGGCCGTACTCGCCAGCGGGGACGCCTCCTTCACGCTCAGTCTGCTGCCCGCCGAGGACTATCCGGCCCTGATGGCCCGGCCGCGGCCGGCGGGCACCGTTGACGGCAGCCTCTTCGCCGACGCCGTCGGCCAGATCATCGGGGCGTCCGACCCGACGGTGGCCGCCAAACCCTGGATGGGTGCCGTACACGTCGCCACGGACGGCGAGCAGATGACGCTCACGGCCACCGACTCCTACCGGCTCGCCGAACGCACCCTCACCTGGCGCCCCGCCGACGGTGCCGCCGACCTCGATGCGCTGATGCCGGGCCAGGCGCTGCTCGATGCGGCCAAGGCCATGGCGGGCGGCGAAGTGTTGCTGTCCGGCGACCTGCCGGCCGGTCTCGGCACCGCCACCCGCTACGCCTCGCTCGCCCTGGTCGACCGCACGGGCCGTCCCGACGTCCACAAGAACATCCCGCGGTTCACCACGACCGGGACCGTCGAGGTCGCCCCGCTGATTGCGGCCATCAGGCGGGCCTGCCTGGTGGCCACCGACCGCAAACCGAAGATCCTGGTCGGCTTCAAGGGCACCGAAGTCAGTGTGCGGGCCGCCGGAGACACTGGCGCCGTCGCCAGGGACACGCTGCCCGCCGATCTGCTCGACGGTGACCCCATGCAGATCGCCTTCAAGCCCGAGTACCTGCTCGAAGGGCTGCAGCACATCACCGCCGACGCCGTGCGCTTCGAACTGCACAGCCCCACCCGGCCGGCCCGTCTGCAGGCGGCCACCGGCGACGCCGACTACCAGTACCTCGTCATGCCCGTCCGGCTCTGACCCATCCACCCTGCCGGCCGTCCGCACCATCACCGCCGCGGGCGGCCAGGCCCCCACACCCGAAAGCAGGTCACATGAGCACCACGCGGCCTCTCACGTTCCCGTCCGGCGCGACCGTCGTCCTGCCGCCCGACGCTCCGGCCGACGACTGGCACACCGTCCGCAGGACCGGGCTCGGCGGCAGCGACATCGCCGCGATCTGCGGACTGAACCCCTACACCAGCCCGCTGGAGATCTGGCTGCGCAAGACCGGCCAGGACGTGCCGCCGCACAACGACCCGGTCCTGTCCGAGGCCGCGCTCATGGGGCACGCCCTGGAGCCGGTCGTCGCCACCCGCTTCATCGCCCTGACCGGCCTGCCCGTCCACGACCACCCCGGCACCCTGCGCCGTGCCGACATCCCGTGGGCGCTGGTCAACCTGGACCGGGCCACCGACGAAGACGGCCAGCGTGGCGCCCTGGAGATCAAAAGCCGGTCCTCCTACGCCCTGAACGACTGGCTCGACGAGCCGCCGGTCGCCGTACAGGTGCAGCTGCAGTGGCAGCTGTTCGTCACCGGCTGGTCCTTCGGCTACACCGCCGTCCTGATCGGCGGGCAGCGCACCCTCGTCCACCGCATCGACCGCGACCAGGCCCTCATCGACGACCTGGCCCGCATCGCCGGCGAGTTCTGGTCCTGGGTCGAAGACGGCATCCGCCCGCCCGTCGACGGCAGCGCCGCCACCGGCGACCTCCTGGACCGCCTCCACGCTCATCCCACCGACACAGTCGTCGTCGCTGACGCCCTGGAAGTCGAGCAGCTGATCAAGCAGCGCGCCACCGCCAAGGAGCAGATCGCGGCAGGCGAGCTGGCCCTGACCGACGCCGACAACCGCCTCAAGGCCATCTGCGGCGACGCCACCGAAGTCCACATCCGCGGCGAACACGCCTACTCCTGGCCCCGGTACCGCCGCAAGGGCGCCATCAACTGGCGCGCCCTGAAGGACGACCACCCCGAGATCGACCTCGACGACTACCGCGGCGAGCCGACCACCTATCGCACCCTCCGCGTCCACCTGGAGAACCTGTGACCACCACCGCCCGTAACGCCGTCGCCCGCCGCGCCGAAAACGTCGGCGCCGTCCAGCAGAACGGCAACGGCCAGGCGCCGAGCCTGCAGCAGCAGATCGACCGGATGCGGCCCGAGATCGCCCGTGCCCTGCCCAAGCACATGGACGCCGACCGCATCGCCCGCATCGCGCTCACCACCCTGCGGCGCACCCCCAAGCTCGGCGAATGCAGCCCCGAATCGTTCCTCGGCGCGCTCATGACCTGCTCCCAGCTCGGCGTCGAGCCCGGCGGCCCCACCGGCGAGGCCTACCTCGTGCCCTTCAAAGGGGAGGTCACCTTCGTCCTCGGATACCGCGGCATGGCCAAGCTGTTCTGGCAGAGCCCCATGGCCAAGAGCCTGTCCGCGCAGGTCGTCTACGAGAACGACCACTTCGAGTACGAGTACGGGCTCGACCAGCGCCTCACCCACCGCCCCTCGCTCGGCGGACGCGGCGGGCCCATCGCCTACTACGCGGTCGCGACCACCACCAGCGGCGGCTCCGCGTTCGTCGTCCTGTCCCCGGAGGACATCGAGAAGCACCGCAAGCACTCCGCCTTCCCCAACGGCGGACCTTGGCGGGACCACTACGAGGCGATGGCGAAGAAGACCTGCGTGCGCGAGCTGTTCAAGCTCCTGCCCATCTCCGTCGAGCTGGCGCAGGCCGACGCCCAGGACGGCACCGTCCGCACCGACGCCCAGCCCGAAGCCCTCGATGCGGCCGGCCCGTACATCGCGGGCGAACAACTGGCCCCGAGCGACGGCTCTCTTGAGGGCGAACTCGTCGACGAGGGCGGTGCGGCGTGAGCAAGCCTCCCGAGGCCGAGCAGCCCGTCACCAGGGTCACGGCACTGGACGTGAGCGCCTACCGTGCCGCACTCACCTCCTACCGCAACATCGTCGTCGCGCACATCGCCTGGACGCTGGTCTACGCCGAAACCGACGAAGAGCACGTTGGAGCCTGCCAGCTCGCGGCCAGCCTCGACAAGGCCGGACTCAACGTCGACACCGAGATCGAGCAGCGCGTCGACGAAATCGGCTGCGCCGTGACAACCGCTTGGAAGCGGCCGTCCATCCGACGCGCCGAGCGGGACAGCGAACCGGCCCCCTTCTAGCCCGCGGCCGTCCCCGCCTGCGGCCATCAGGCGGGGCGCCGCTACCCCAAGGAGTAGCACATGAAGAAGCAGACCACCGCCGAGCGTCTGGCCGCCACGGACCGGGACGCCCGCCTCACCGACATCGTCGCCCGAGCCAGCAGCTGGGACCAGTTCCTCGTCCAGCAGGCCGTCTTCGCCTACGGCCTCGCCAACGACACCTTCAGTGCGAACGACCTGCGCGAGGTGCTGCCGGAGCTGTCGCACGGCTTCCTCGGCGCGGCCATCAACGGCCTGCGGCAGGGCGGCGTCATCGAGCACACCCGCCAGTACGTGCCGTCGACGTCCCCGGCCACGCACGGGCATCCGGTCGCGGTGTGGCGGCTGTCGGTCAAGGGCCTGGTCATCGCCGAGACGCGTGATGGCCGCGCCAAGCAGGCGAGGGCAGCCGCATGAGCGCCGCGAACGTCGCCCTGCTGCTCGGTGCCGCGGGCTTCACGCTCCTCGCCTACGCCGTGCACACCTGGACCGGCGTCCGCCGCCAGGAGGCCCTGCTGCGGCGCATGGAAGCCGCCACGGTCCGCATCGCTCGCCGCCCGGCCGGACCCGAGACGCCGTTCCTCGTCGGCCGCGAACCCCTCGACGACCCCGCCGGCACCGACACCCGGCCCGGCAGCAACGAAGCCGCGCTTTCCGTCTGCGAACAGATCTGGGCCACCGAACAGGGGAGAAATGAGCACCGCGACCCGGCCGCTGCCGCCGCACGGCGAGCGCCGCTGCTACCTCCGCGGCTGCCGGCGCCCCGAATGCCGCTCCGCCCAGATCCGCTACCTGAAGCAGTACCGGCTGGACCGGGAACGCGACGGCCTCCGACGCACCGACGCGACCGGAGCCGCCGCACGCGTCCGGGCCCTGATCGAGGCCGGATGGAGCCACCGGCAGATCGCCGCGGCGAGCGGCTGTTCCTGCCGGGCCATCGCCTCCCTGGCCCTCGGCGAGCACGCCACGATTCACGCGACGCTGGCCGCCCGTATCATCGCCGCCCGGCCGACCCTCGCGCTGTGCCCGCCCGCCAGCTACGTCTCTGCCCTCGGAGCCCGCCGGCGCGTGCGTGCCCTCATGGCCATCGGGCACACCCGCAACGCCATCGCCGCGGCGGTCAGCATCACGCCGGGCAACCTCAGCATCCTGATCAACGAGCAGCGGCCGAAGACGATCGCCCGGCACGCGCAAGCCATCGCGGCCATCTACCCGCACTGGGCCATGACCCCCGGCAGCGACACGAGGGCGCGACTGCGTGCCCAGCGCGAAGGATGGGCCCCGCCCGCCGCCTGGAGCGACGACACCATCGACGACCCGTCCGCCCACCCGGACTGGACCGGGCACTGCGGCAGCGACCGCGGCTGGTGGCTGCACCGCATCCACGAACTGCCGCTGTGCGCACCGTGCGAGGCGGCCCACCGGCAGTGGCTCGACGAGCACCGGAACCTGCCGCGGGGAGAGCGCGCCCGCGCCATGGGCCTGGCCCGCGCCGCCGCCTCCAACCGAGGCCCCGCCACCGCCGAGAACATCCGCGAACTCCTCGCCCTCGGCCACGACGTCGAGCAGGCCGCCGAACGCCTTGGCATCACCACCAGCTACCTGCACCAGACCCTCGCCCGCTACCCCGAGATCGGGGAGGCGGCGTGATCGAGTTGTTCGCCGGGCCGGGCGGCCTGTCCCTGGCCGCCCGACGCCTGGGCATCGAGGGCACCGGTATCGAGTGGGACGGGGCGGCCGTCGCGACCCGTCGCGCCGCCGGGCTGCCGACCGTGCACGGCGACGTGCGCAAGCATGGGCCCGCAGACTTCCCGACCGCCCGGGTGTTGGGAGCGGGGCCGCCGTGTCAGACGTTCACCGTCGCCGGCTCCGGAACCGGCCGCCTGGAGATCGCCCGCATCGTCGAGGCGATCAAACGGATGGCCGCCCGCGAGACCGTCGATACGGGCATGTTCGCCGACGAGCGCACCGCCCTGGTACTGGAACCGCTGCGCTGGGTCCTGGAGGCCGTCGACGCGGGCCGACCGTACACCGCGGTCGTCCTGGAGCAGGTGCAGGCCGTCCTGCCCGTCTGGCGGGCCTACGCGGCCGTCCTCCGTGAGGAGGGCTACCACGTCGCCACGGGCGTGCTGCGCACCGAGCAGTACGGGCTGCCGCAGACCCGTCGCCGCGCTGTTCTCGTCGCCCACCGCGGGATTCCGGTTCACCTTCCCGAGCCGACCCGCCGCGCCTACCGCAAGGGCGTGCCGCAGCACGAGGGCGACCCGACCCTGCTGCCGTGGGTGTCGATGGGTGAGGTGCTTGACCGGCCCCAACCGTTCACCGTGATCTCCAACTATGGGACCGGCGGCGACCCGAAGAACCGCGGCAGACGCGCCAGTGTCGAGCCGGCGTTCACCGTCACCGGGAAGATCAGCAGGTTCCGGATCGTCGACGCCGACGGCCGCGAGCAGCCCCGGTTCACGCACGGCGAGGCGGGCGTCCTCCAGGGGTTCCCCGCCGACTGGCCGTGGGCCGGACGCGACATCGCACAGCAGATCGGCAACGCCTGCCCGGTGACGCTCGGCGAGGCGCTCCTTCGGGCCGCCGGTATCAAGGCCGCCGCGTGAGAGCCCCCGGCCGGCCCCGCGCCCCGCCCCGCCGGCCCGCACCGAGGCCGCCGCCCCCAACCACCCGCACCAGCAGGAAGAAGCACGCCGTGAGCAGTGAGGCCATGAAGTGGGTCATGGAGGACGCGCCCCCGATGCCTGCCCAACTGGTCGCCGTCCTGGCCGGACTGGCCTACCACGCGGACAGCAAGGGCCGTCATGCCTATCCGTCGGTGCCGCGGCTGGCCGCCTACGCCTGCAAGGACAAGCGGCAGGTGCGCCGGGATCTGCGGCAGCTGGAGGACCTTGGGCTGATCCGCGAGGGCGATCAGGGGAGGGTGGCCCACCTGAGTGCCGACAGGCGTCCCACGGTCTACGACCTGGCTGTGGAGCGTGTCGTTCCGGGGGGACGCGCAGGGGAGGACGACCGGACGCGGACGTCCGCCCGGACGCTGGCGTCCTCCCGTGCCCGGGGAATCGGAAAACGCAGGTCACGAGGTTCCGGCCGGACGCCCACGTCCGGGGGGACGTCCACGTCCGGTGGTGAGGGGATGGACGACCGGACGCCCACGTCCCCCCGCGAGGAAGAACCCAGGTCAGACACCACCCGGGCGGACGTCCACGTCCGGGCGGACGTCCACGTCCGGGCGGACGCCCACGTCCGCAGCGACCGGACGCCCACGTCCGCCGAACCAACTACAGAACCAACTACAGATACATATAAGTCTTCTGCCGACACCTCGACGCTCGAAGCCTTCGGCGCCTTCTGGCTGACCTACCCCAAGAAGCGCGCCCGCGAGGAAGCCAAGAAGGCGTTCCTCACCGCCGTCGGGCGCGGCGCAGACCCCAAGGCGATCGTCGACGGCGCTCAGCGGTACGCCCGCGAACGCGCCGGCGAAGACCCGAAGTACACCAAGCACCCCGCCACCTGGCTGAACAAGGGCTGCTACGACGACGAGCCCGATCCCCAGCCCGGCCGCCGCGGCCTGCGCGCCGTCGGCCCGTCCACCGCGCCCCGCGACATGAACGACATGACCGAGGAGGAGATCCAGCGTGCCCTTCAGTTCGGCTGACCCCGACCCGCGCGAGTCCGTGCTCCGCGAACGCCGCGAAGACGCCACCGCCGCGTTCACCGACCGCACCCCGGCCATCTACCAGGACGAGATCCGTATGCACCCCGAGGCCGCCGCATGGGCCGTCGGCCCATGCGGCGCCCCGGCGAGCCTGTTCCTGACCGGCCCGATCGGCGTCGGCAAGACGCACACCGCCTGGCAGGCCGCACGCTGCTGGCTCGGCCGCCGCGTCACCGCCACCAGCCGCGTGCCCAGCATCGAGACCTGGCGCTCAACCCAGCTCTTCGACGCGCTGCGCCCCGACCGGGAGGACACCGCCCGGACGCTGACCCGCCGCCTGCAGCGCGCCGACCTGCTGTTCGTCGACGACCTCGCGGCGGCCCGCGTCTCGCCGACCGGCTGGACCCAGGAACGCCTCTACGAGATCTTCGACGAGCGGTACATCAACCGCCGTCCCGTCCTGATCACTTGTGATGTGCTGCCCAGCGAGATCAGCCACATCGTCGGCGACCGCGTCGCCTCCCGCCTCGGCGAGATGTGCCGCGGCGGCGTGCTCCTGCTCACCGGCGCCGACCGCCGCAAGGGCGGTGCCGCATGAGCGACATTCTGTGGGCCGAGGACGACCTGCCCGCCGGCCCGGCCGCCCTCGACGACGAGCACATCCTCGCCGCCTCGATCATGGCCCGGCCCGAACTCGTCGACGACCTCGCCGCGGCCGGCTTCGACCCGGCCGACATCACCACCGACCGGCTGCGCTGGATCTGGTACGCCGTCGAGGAAGTCCACACCGCCATCGGCGACGGAGCCATCCCGTGGCAGGCCGTCGACCGGCAGCTGCAGACGTGGCGCGCCGACGGCACCATGCCCGTCCCGCCGCTGACCCGCGTGCAGCTGTCGGACCTGTACGCCGCGGCGATGCCCGGCTCCGCCGAGTGGCACGCCGACCAGATCACCAGGGCCGCCGTCGCCGCCCGCCTCGTCGCCCTCGGGCACGACGCCCGCCTGAAGGGCCTGTCCCCGGCGTTCGACCCGGACGCCGACGTGGCCGCCCTGCAGGCCGCCCTGGACGGCGTGGTGCGCCCCGACGCGGCGGGCCGGGCCGCCACGATCGGCGACCTGCTGCCCGGCGCCCTGGAGCGGGCCGTCACACCACCCAAGGCGGGTGAGCGCATCCCCACCGGCTTCATCGACCTGGACAACCTGTTCGCCGGCGGGTGGGCGCCCGGCCAGATGGTCGTCGTCGGCGCCCGCCCCGCCATGGGCAAGACCACGTTCGGGATCGGCCTGGCCCGTGCCGCCGCGGTCCGCAACAAGATCCCGGCGCTGGTGCGGTCGCTGGAGATGAGCGCCGACGACCTCGCCAACGGTGTGCTGTCCGCCGAAGCCCGGATCGGCCTGCACCACATCAAGCTGGGCATCGCCACCGACGACGACCTGGCCCGCGCCGCCAGGGCCAGCGAGCACATCGTCCCGGCACCGCTGCACATCGACGACCAGCCGCTGCTCACCCTGCCCGGGCTGCGCGCCCAGGTGCGGCACCTGGTGCGCACCGCCGGCCTGCGGCTGGTGGTCATCGACTACCTGCAGCTCATGCAGGCACCGCGGGCGGAGAACCGGCAGGTCGCCGTCTCGATGATCTCGCGTGGACTGAAGCTCATGGCCAAGGAGTTCGGGATCACGATCGTGGTGCTGGCGCAGCTCAACCGCGGGCCCGAGCAGCGCACCGAGAAGAAGCCGATGGTCTCCGACCTGCGTGAGTCCGGCTCGATCGAGCAGGACGCGGACATCGTGATCCTGCTGCACCGAGAGGACGCCTACGAGAAGGACTCCCCGCGGGCCGGGGAGGCCGACCTGATCGTCGGTAAGCACCGGGGCGGGCCCACGGCGACGATTACCACCGCGTTCCAGGGGCACTTTGCCCGGTTCGTCGACATGAGCCAGACGTGAACGCCGTCGGCCCCGAGGACATCCGGGCGATGCGCGAGCAGGGCGACCTGAAGGACTTCCTGCTCGGTCTCGCCGGGCGTCGGCCCAAGAAGCCCGCCCCGGCCGCCGAAAAGCTGCGCCCCGAGATCCCCCGGGACCGGCCCGGCGCCTGGCCCACCGGCAGCAGCCCCCGGCCCCGCCCGCGCCCATAGCCGGCCACCTCGTCCAGGCCGCGCTCGACGGCTACCGCCGCTGGTACCTCGCCAGCCGTCCGCCCGCCCCCAGCGACTGCCCCTGCAGCACCTGTCAGCGCAGCAAAGGAGACCAGACCGCATGACCGACACCTGCCCCGACTGCTGCCGCCGCCGGATACCCCCGTGCGCCGAACGGCGCCGCGGCGGCCGGATCGCGCACGGCTACCGCTGCCCTGGCTGCGGTCACGAGTGGGTGACCGCCCGCCACTTGCCCGCCTACAGCGAACTCCACCGCCGCGCCCCGCGGCAGACCAGGAAGGCCGCCTGATGACCGCCCGCCTGACCGCATCGCAGATCACCGACAATCAGCTCGACGCGCTGTACGCCCGCCTTGCCCGCGCCGAGGCGGCCCCTGATGGCCCGCAGGAGACCCTGAGCGCCCGCGAGACGGGCCGGGAGGGCTCGGGTGGCGCCGGGCTCGTGCGGGCCGCCGAGAGGCCGTCAGAGGGGCGCCCAGCGCGTTCCGTTGGCGAGCGGGCCGCTGCGGCGGGACCGCGAAGGCCCTCCGGCGGCCACGAGGGCGCCCCGCAGTCGCCGGACGCCCCCGAATGCCCCGAGCCCCGCGAACGGGCCGCAGGCGCCCGCACAGGGCTTCAGCCCCTCCTCGCTCGACTGATCACCGATGCTGCGCACCACACGCGGTGCGCCGAGTACGGCCGCGAGTTCGGCCGCCCCGCCGACTTGATCGCTATCCACGACGGGTTCGCTGCCGGATTCAGCTCGGCCGCCTGCTACGTCGCAGAGCTGATCGCGACCGGGGCGCTGCAGTGGCGTGGCGGCCACCACGTCCCGGCCGACGACGAAGCCGCCGCCGCACGCGTCGCCGGTCAGCTCGCCGCGACGGGGCCCGAGCGGGCCCGGCAGATCCTCCGCGCCGTCCGCGGGGAGGCCGGCAAGGCGTGCTGTGGCAGCCGCACCGGCCACTACCCCGGCTGCCCCGCCAACACCTGACCCCGCCCGCACGACCGCAAGGAGACCGCCATGCACGATGCCATTCGCCCGTACCGCATCCTCCTCACCGGTTCCCGGCACTGGAGCGACCACGACCTGGTGCGCGACAACCTGGCCACAGCCGTCTTCCAGAACGTGCCCGCCGTCATCGTGCATGGCGCCTGCCCCGGCGGCGCCGACGCGATCGCGGCCTGGTGGGTGCGCCAGCACCGCCTGATCGGCCTCACCGAGGAGCGCCACCCTGCGGACTGGAAGGCTCACGGCCGCTCGGCCGGGCCGATCCGCAACCGGCACATGGTCAGCCTCGGGGCCGACCTGTGCCTGGCCTTCATCCGCGACAACAGCCGCGGCGCCACCGGCTGTGCCGACCTTGCCGAAGCTGCCGGCATCCCGACCCGGAGGTTCACCGCATGAACGACGCCGTCAACCCCGTTTGCACGATCTGCAATCGCGACCTTCGCGATGACGAGTGGGGCCGGACCGCCTGCCGTATCTGCCAGGACCGCGGTGTCGAGGCCCTCCGGGCGCTGCCAGCCCTCTACGACCAGCTCGGCGATCTGCTGGAGCCGGGATCGGGCCGGGGCGGCGGGCGCGTAAGCGGAACTCGCGGCGCACCCCTGCCGTGCTCGCTGCATGTGCTGGACATGCGGGCCCGCGGCGGGCTGGTCACCGTCCTCGCCGACTGGGAGGCCGCCGTGCGCGACGAACTCGACTACGAGGCAGCTGGGTTCCGGGGTGGCCTGCGGCAGACTCTCACCGGAGTGGTCACCTTCCTCGTCGCTAACACGCCCTGGATCTACAGCAGCTTCACCGGCGCCGCCGACCTGCACCGTGAGATTCGCGCCCTCCACACCCACACCCAGCGGCTCGTCACCGGCGAACAAGCGGAACGCCGCGTCACCGTCCGGTGCGCGTGCGGGCAGCCGATGCGCGTCACCCTCGCCACCCCCGGCCGGCGCTGCACCCACTGCGGCGTCCAGTACGGGCATGCCGAAGTACTCCAGCTGCCGCTCGCCGACCGGGCCGCGGCATGATCCGCGAGTCGGAAGCATCCGACGCCGGGCTGCCACTCCAGCAACACGGGTGACAGCGTGAACCCGCTCCGCTCCCAAGTGCGTTACCCGCCCACGGGGACGCCCGCCGCTGTCAGTGACGACCCGTAGGCTTGTGCCCCACGGGGGTTGTCGCGCGGCTGCGCGCGGACAAAGAGCTGCCCTCGCGCGGAGTCGTACCTCCGCCGAGGGCCACGGATCAAGGAGAAGTGAGCTCCTGTGAACCAACTCCACCCTAACCTGCCCGCCCCCGGAGACAACCCCGGGGACCGATTCGAGATCGGATCGTTCGACTTCCACGGCGATCCGGTCACCATCCTGTCCGACCGCGCCGGCAACTGGGCCGTGCTCGGCCAGCTCTGCCAGAACCTGACGTTGGACCCGAACGGCCAGCGCCAGATGATCGAGCGGAAATCCTGGGCGCGAGGCAAGACGTGCGTTTCACACGTCATGCTCCCCGGCCAGGTCAGGGCCTACCCTCAGTTCCTCATCCACGAGCGCATCGTGCCGATGTGGCTCGCCAACATCACCACCAGCCGTATCGCTGACGAAGCCGTCCGCCGGAACATAGAGCTCGCCCAGACCGAGCTCGCCGACGCCCTCTACGAGTACGTCACCCGCCACGGGGTCACCCGGGAGCCGACCAAGCTGGAGCTCGCCCGCGACCTCGTCGCCATGCTGGAAGCGAAGGAGGCGCTGGAGACGGCCAACAGGGCCCTCACCCCCAAGGCCGACAAGTGGGAGCGGTTCGTGAACTCTGACGGCCTGATCGCCATGAACGCCGCCGCCAAAGCGCTGCGTGAGATCACCGGCGGGCTCGGCCGCACGAAGTTCATGGACCTGCTGCGCTCGGACCGTATCCACTTCCTGCAGAAGCAGAACCCCCGCATCCCCTACGAAGAGCACGTCAAGAAGGGCCGTGCCGAGGTGAAGCTCGTCGAGGCCGGCTACCGGTGGACGGAGCAGACCTTCTTCACCTCCAAGGGCCTGGACTGGCTCGCCGACCGGCTCAGCACAGACGTGACCCCAGCAGCCTGACGCCTGCCGTGGGTTCCCGGCGCCGGGAACCCACGGCAGGCTGCGGCCTCACCCCGCCGCGAGCCGCCTGGCCACGTTCGCCGACCACGCGCGTGCCAGGGCCGCCGCCTCGTCGCCGCCCCGCCCGTAGTGCGCCAGCAGCGCCACCGCGGCCCGCGCCTCACCCGCCGTGATCAGCGGCAGGCGCGGGTCTTCGGTGTCCAGAAGCGCGTGCAGGGCGTCCAGGTCGTCGTCGGTCACGGTGGGAGAACGGGGCCGGAAGTCTGCCGGTTACGAGGCATGGCCAGCCCCGCTCCGCCATCTCTGCGGCCCGTCAGTAGCGGGCACCGCCAGACCGGTTCGCAAGACCGAGACCAAAGTCCCGGCTATCACGCCAGCCACTTGGGCCTTGTCGATAGAAGGTACGGCCGTTCGGCTCACAAGGCATGGGGCCCAAAGTCCCGATACTCAGGGTAATCGCCTGCTCAACCTGTTGTGTGACCCTCGCGTGTGCCATGGTCAAAGGCATCTGCACCTGGCATATGCCAACCATGGCGCCAGGAGTGGACGCATCTGCCTACGAAGGGTTTTCATGAACCACCGCCAGCGCATAGCCAGCACCTTCGCCGCCACCATCAGCGCGGCCGCACTCACACTCGGAGCCGCCTCCACCGCCTTCGCCAGCGACACCCCCTCCCCGGCCGAGCAGACCGCGGCCCTGATCGAGAAGGCCACCGGCACCAACGACATCGCCCCGGCCCCGGCCCCGGGCACCAAGATCCCCCAGCGGTCCACCGGGGACGCGAAGGCCACCACCGCGACGGGTGACGCCGTATCCATCGCCCTTCCCGGCACCAACAACGTCACCGGCGCCACGGCCGGCAAGAACACCACCGTCTACCCCGACGCTGCCAGGGCCACCGACCTCGCCGTCCAGCCCACCACCGACGGCGGCATCCGCGCCCTGGCCGTCCTCAAGAACGCCACCGCCCCGCGCGAACAGCGCTACGACATCGGCCTGCCCACCGGCGCCCACCTCGTCAAGCTCGACAACGGCGCGGTCGCCGCCATCGCCAAGAACGGCACCTTCCTCGGCGGTTTCACCACTCCCTGGGCCAAGGACGCCAACGGCAAGCCCGTACCCACCAGCTACCGCGTCGACGGCAACACCCTCATCCAGTCGGTACAGACCACGAACTCCACAACCTTTCCCGTCGTCGCCGACCCCAAGTGGCTGGACGAGGCGGCCAAGGGAGTCACCACCGGAATGATCGGCGGATGCGCGGCCGGCGCCCTCGCCGGGGGAGCCGGATGCCTTCCCGGAGCCGTCGCATCAGGTGTGATCGGTGGCATCGGCGGGGCGATCGGCGGCCTGTTCGGCTAACAGGCGACGCCGCCTTCCCTCGATCCCAGACGATACGACCTGTGAGGAGCACCGAAATGACAGACGATTTGAAAAGTCGTTCCACCGGTCTTGAGCGGGCCGTCGAGCTCGGGGTGTTCAGCGGGCTGGGTGTAATCCTTAGCATGCGTGTGGGCGACCAGTCCTTCGGGGCCAGCATCCTGTGGGGACTGGCCGGAGGGATCGTCGCGGCGCCGGTGCTCATGGGTGCCACCCGAGTCGCTCGATACGTGGCCAAGCGGCGATCCACACGCTGACACAATCGAGACCGCGCCACACCTCACACCGCCATCACTGACACCGGAAAGCCCCCGCCCGACAACCGAGCGGGGGCTTTCTGCTGCGCACAAGTGCCGCAACTCGAAGGGAACGCCCATGCCCATCATCGGCCCCGGCTACGACGACCCCGAATACGACGACTACGACCCCGCCTGGAAAACCCAAGAAACCCCGTTCCGGCAGTGGCTTTACATGCGCTTCGCGGCGGCCGGCTTCTCCCACGCCGCCGACATCGCCGTCAGCTACGCGCCCTCCAACCGGTACCACGGTCTCGACGACCTGGAGGCGGTCACCCTCGCCATGCTCACCGACACCAGCGTCGACGACGTCCTGGCCGCCCACACCGCCGACCTCGCCGCATGGAAGCACGAACAGCAGCTGCACGACCACCCCGACCTCGCCGTCCTCGACGCCGACCTCAACCGCATCGCCGGGCACTGAACAGCAACCAGCCCCCGCCCGATCACCGGGCGGGGGCTCGCTGCTGCGCGGTGAGCTACGGCGCGTCATGCTTCACCACCGGGGCTGACGCGCGCCGCATGCGGGCTTTCCGGCCGCCACGCGTGACGCCCCGCGGGCCGTAACGCGGCGCACGGGGCGCAGCCCTCACCATCGGACGCCACCGCACTCCGGCGCGCCTGGCCAAGCGCCACCTGGCAGGTCCGCTACGCCCCCGTCACCCTGCGGATATGGGGGACACTTCCGAAGCGCGCACGTGTGGACGATGCGGCACCACTGACGGGAGCACCGCCTGGCGCGGTGACTACTTCGGGATACTGTGCAGTAACTGCATGGTCGAAGCCGAAGCCGAAACCGACCATGAGCAGGCCCAGGGCGAAGGCGCCGACGCCCCGGCCCCGCCCGCCCCGCCGGTCTGCCAGGCGTGCGGACGCGAACAGGACCGCTTCCCGACCGGGTACCGGCACTGGATCCTCCTCGAACCTCGCATCGACCCGGCCGCCCATGGCATTCCCGAAGGCCAGCGTTGGGTCGTGGGCGGCGACGGGATGGCCGTCAACTGGGTGGGCGGCCGGCTCCCGCCGACGTGCCGCATCGCCCACCGGCCCGTCTGCGGGAGAAGCCCGCGCCCCGAACACCTGCCGCGCATCTTCCTTGCCGTGTGGGAACTCAACGCCAGCTACGAGCGCCGCATCTACCAGCAGGACGCGCTGCCCTTCACCAGCGAGGCGGAGACTTCAGGCGGGCCTGGCACGCAGAGCAGTCCCGCCCGCGATCCGGGATGAACAACTGGTACGTGTGCTCTGCGGCGTCGTACACCACCACCGCCCTCACCCCGCCCAGCCGCAGCCCCGACGCCAGACGCTCCAGGCCCTCCAGGCCCTCCGCGTTGTCCGCCGGCCACTTGCACGAAAACGGCTTCACCGCCATGCTCCACTGCCTCCTGCCTGGATCACGCAACCTCAGCACGGCCCAGGCCGTCGCGACACCGGATCCACCGATCCCGCCACGCCCCGGCCGCCGATGCCCTACGGGCCAGGCGGCGACGCCGCAGCGCCGCCGCGAACCAGGAGTCAGACCTCGGTCATCTCGAACGGCGCGGGCAGCGGCGCCAGCGGAACCCCGAACGCCCTCCCCAGCAGGCCGCGCGCCAGCACGTCGGACACCACGGGATCCCGGCCGGGCGGCATCGACAGGACCACCGTCCCGTCGGTGAGCTTCACGGCCTCGCCGGCGAACCGCGGGTCATCGACACCCGACGTGGCGAGGACCACGTCCAGCTCCGCCAGCAGCTCGGGGAGGGGGCGGTCATCAGGTGGGCGGGGGAGGGGGCAGGAGGTACGCTCATTTCGACTCCTTTGACGAGGCGAGTCATGATCAGCGGTCGCATCCGCTGGTTGTCCGGCCGGGCATCGTGCAGCCACACGAATGCCCGGCCGCTGCGTTGTGCGTGAGCAACTGCACACGACCGTAGGCCTCGATCGCTTTTGTAGCAAGGCGTCGTGTTGGCGGCGCGCAAAAACGCCCTCGCTGAAAGATCGAGGGCGTTGCGTACCTGCTGGTCAGTCAGTGCAGGGGTAGGTGGTATCCCATCTTGTAGAGGTGGCCGGGCTTGATCAGCTCAGTGACCTCAATCGGGCGCTGGTTGTCGGAGTAGACGACGCGGAAGATTTCCAGGACGGCCACGTCGCCGGGCAGCTCCAGGTGTTTGTGCTCTTCCTGGGTCGCCTTGCGGGCGGCTACTTCGTCAGCCTGTTCCCGTGGCGGGTACCCCATCTCTGCAAGCAGCGTGGGGGAGCCGCCGGAAATCTTGCGGCGGTCGGCCAGTCGTGTACCTCTAGCGAGGTCGATCGGGTAGTACGAGTTGACGAGTTCCGCCGGCTCGTCGTCAAGCAGGCCAATGCGTGACCGCAGTATGGCGGTGCCTTGCTTGTCGAGCCCGAGCGCCTTGGCCACTCGCTTCGGCGGCTTCACCTCTGCGACCCGCAGGATCTTGTTGCTGCCGCGTTGGTCGCGTCGTGCGGCTTCGCTGATCCAGCGGTACGGCTCGCCGGGCTCGGATGGTGCCATGTAGGACGCGGGCGAGATGATCTGAGCGGCGTGCTCCCGAACGAAGACGCCGCTGCCGGAGCGCCCCTCAAGCAGTTCCTCGTCCTTGAGCGTGGCAAGGGCGCGCTGCACCGTCATGTTCGAAGTGTCGTACTGGTCCTGCAGATCACTGTTGCTCGGGACCTGGCTGCCGGGCTCCCACTCGCCAGCCATGATTGCCGCCCGAATGTCCGCCGCGATCCTGTCGGCGATCGGCCGCTTGTCCTTGTGCTTGGTCAAGTTCAATCAACCTCGATCTCGTATCGGATCTGCCGAGGCCCCTTCATGACCATCAGCGAGACCTCTATGGGGTTGCCGTCGGATGCCTTCGAGACGCGGAGCAGTGTGAGGACGCTCTCGCCTGTCGAGAGATCGAGCTGATGACTTTCGCGATCTGTAGCGACGCGGATGCCGACTTCTTCGGTCACGGAGTGCGGTACATGGCCAAGCTCTGCGAGGAGGGTTGGGGCTCCGCCTCGGATCTTGCGGGGCTCGGCGAGAGCGGTACCTGCGGCGACGCGAAGGGGGTACCAGGAGTCGGTTAGTTCGACAGGGGCGCCGTTGACGCGCATGACGCGACGCCGCACCACCGCCGCCTCGTCAGTACTCAAGCCGAAGGCGCGCTTCACCTCGGGGGGTGGCGGTGCCTCTCCTGCTGCAACCAGTTGCTGGCTGCCACCACGGCTCGCGCTCTCCGTGGTCCACGCGTCGGCCTCGCCTGGAGCCCGTGGCGTCACGTATGGAAGCGACTCTCCGGTCCATTTGCTGCTCACTCGTCACCTCCTCGTTGGCGTTGGCCGTCGCGGCGTTGAGTGCCGCGAGAGCCCTGACCTCCACCTTAATCCCTTGATGGTCACTAGAGAGGGGGTGGCATCAGCCTTTCGCGCCGCGAGAGCCTTGCTATAAAACCTATCGAGCGAGTATGGTTGCCGTCAGATGCGAAGCCCGCGATCGGAGGACTTGATGCTGAGCGTGAAGGAGGTCGCAACGCGCCTGAACGTGCATCCCGCGACCGTCTACAGGTGGATCAAGGTCGGACACATGAAGGCCCTGCGGCACGGCAAGCCCTATGAGTCCAGCGATGAGCAGCGCGCCGGTGGCGCGATCCGCATCCCGGAGTCCGAGCTGAACCCTCCGCCCGAGCCCTCGGCAGTGAAGTCATGACCCCCACCGTCTCCCTTCCCCGCCAGCTCCCCGCCGGCTCCACCCGCTCCCTGCCGATCCTGGACGCCGCGGTCGAGGTTCTCCGCGCGGCGGGCGAGGACGTGCACGTGGTGTACGCCGCGCACGGCGACGTCTTCAAGATCGTGCCCCGGGAGGCGTCGTGAACGACACCCCCGCGCCGGAACTGGTGCCGAACGCGGACCGGATCGCCGGCCACCTGCTGCGCCTGCTCGCGGCGGGCATGCGGCTGCAGCCCGACGCGAGCCCCTGCTCGGATGTGACCGTCACCATCACCCAAGGGTCCGGGCCGGACGCCGGGCGCGTGGCCGGTTACTTCGAGATCCCCGAAGAGCTGGCCCTGCGGGTGATCGGCGTGCTGGACGCCGAGCTGGCGCTGCTGTCGACCGACGAGCACAACCTGCGGCTCGGCCACTTCGACGACGGGAGCGCGACGCCGGTCACCGGTCTCGGCCGGGACGCGCTGGAACGCCGCCGCGGAGACGGTCCGCACCGGCCCGCGCTGCGGATCGTGCCGAGGAGGCGTCGTGACCTTCGACTACCTGGTGCCCGCGTCCTGCCGCAGCGGCATCGGCACCGTGCGGATCGTCAGCTTCGGCTTCGGCCATGCCGAGCCCCCGGCCGCCCACCTGCTCGTTGATCTGCGGGTGCACTTCCGTGACCCGCACGTGTCGCCCGACCTGCGCGGCAAGACCGCGCGGGACGCGGAGGTGCGTGAGGCGGTCATGAGCACGTCCGGTGCCAACCTGCTCGTCGTCGGCCTGGCCGACACGGTGGACGGGTTCGTGCACGGCCCGGCCGCGGCGGGCGCCCCTGGCGTCGTGACGACGACTCCGGTCGTCGTGGCGGTCGGCTGCTCGGGCGGCCGGCACCGTGCCCCGACGATCGCGTCCGCACTGGCCGCGGCGCTGACGGGCAATGTCCAGGCCGCCATCCGGTACGGGCTCGCGCACGCCGCCGGCCAGTACGTCCAGCGCTCGCTGGACGTCACCCTGCACCACCGCGACCTCGACAAGCCCGTCATCCAGCGTCCGGAGGTGACCAAGTGACCGCAACCCGCTGCCCGTTCTGCGACATCGTCGCGGGCCTGGCCCCGGCCACGGTCCTGGCCCGCTGGTCGGACGCGATCGCGATCGCGCCGATCGATCCGGTGACCGACGGCCACGTCCTGGTGATCCCACGAGTGCACGTCGACGACGCGACGGAAGACCCGATGGTGACCGCGGCGGTGATGCAGCGGGCCGCCGAGTACGCCAACGTTCTCGGCACCCCGCTGAACCTGATCACCTCGCGGGGCCGTGAGGCCACGCAGAGCATCTTCCACCTCCACATCCACGTCGTGCCGCGCGCCGTCGGTGACGGCCTGCCGCTGCCGTGGACGCCGCAGCAGGCCGCGGCCTGACCTGATCCACCCCGGGCCCGCACCGCCGGGCCCGGCCGCCCACTCATATCGACATATCGACAGGAGCCTGTCCGATGACAACTGCCGAGCTGTACGAGCTGCCCGCCGTCGCCGACTACATGGCCGCAGAGAGCATCGACGCCTACCGCGCGCAGCTGGTCACCCGCTACCACGCCTCCACCAACCCCGTCGAGCAGCTGCGGCTGTACGCCGAGGCCGCCCGCTACGACCGCCGCCACCCCGGCGAGTCGCCGCTGGCCGACGAGCTGTACGGCGCCGAGCTGGGCGAGGTGGCGTGATGTCCCGCTACCTGGAAGAGGCCGCCGACCTGCTGCGGAAGGCCGCCGAGGCGAACGAGAAGGAAAACGGGACCTCCTGCTTCCCTGCCTCCGCGGCCAACAAGGGCCGTGAACAGATTGCCCTGCACTTCGCGACACTCGCTGCGATCGACAAGGGCCTGCTGCCCGCCGAGATGGTCCAGGACGTGGTGCGTGCCTTCGCCGGCCGGAACGGGGGTGCCTGATGAATACCGACGCGATCGTCGCCGCGGGCTCCGTGCTCGCGGGTGCCGGGATGACCGGCCTGATCCAGTACGCGACGTTCGCCCGCTCGGCCCGGGCCCGGCAGCGGGCGCGCATCGGCGAGGCCGCCGACGCTCTGGGCGGCGCGCTGATCGACTACCGGCGTCCCGTCTACCTGAAGGTCACCGCCGCACGCGACGGGGCCGACGCCGCTTCCGGGCATGAGGCCCGCTGGGCGGCGTGGTCGACGGTCACCCGCTCTCTGGGGCGGCTGCAGCGGGTAGCGGCCGGCATTGCGGGCGCGTCGGACCTCGTCCGCGTGGCCCGCGAGGCGGTCGCCACCACGGCCGCGCTCAACGACGCGGCCGGCGACGTGGCCAGCGCGATCCGCGGCTGCGCTCCGGTGTCACGGCTCGCCGAAGCCGAGGACGCGCTGGCTGAGGCGGGCGACGAGGCCCGGCACCTGGACGAGCAGCTGATGGCCGCCGCGATCCGCGCGACCGGGGGTGCGTGATGACGATGCGTCCCGCCGCCTGGGTCGCTTTGACCCTGACCGTCGCCCTGTTGGTCGCCTGCCCGGCCCTGCTGCCCGCCGCGGTCACCGCAGTCGGCTGGCTGCTGAATACGCCGCTCGCCGCGGGTGCCGCCCTCGCCGCCACCCTCGTGTGGATCGCGATGCGGCCCGAGCACGGGCGGAGGTGGGCGCGGTGAGTATGAGTGACCCGGTTACCGACCTGATGGCGATCCTCGATGCCCGGATCGCCGAGGACAAGGCGCGCAAGGCCCGTCAGGAAGCCGAGGCGGCCCGCAGGGTGCCCCGGCTGCTCGCCAAATACCTCACCCGCGCGGGTGAGGCCATGAGGGACGCGAGCCTTGCTGTCAGCGTCAACGAGATCGACCGTGATGAACGCGGCGGAAGCGTGCACGCCACCGTCTCCGCGTGTGGCGGGTGCCCGGATACCGAGCGCGCCTACTGGGAGAACGGCTTCTACGACTACGGCGGCCGCTGGCGCCCGCTGACCGGCCAGGAGTCCCGCCAGCGAGCTGAGCGCGAAGCCCGTGAATGGGCTCAGGCGCACGCGGAGAAGTGCCGCGCGATGCCGGGTTCGGAGGCGTCGTAATGGATCTGCGCGCCATCCAGGCAGCCGCGGTCGCCAACAAGCGCGCCAAGGGGCTCAACACCACCGACATTGCGCTGGAGTTCGCTCTGCTCGCGGCTGAGGTCGGCGAGGCCATCACCGCCTGGCGCCGGGCCCTGCCCGACTTCCCCGAGGAACTCGCCGACATCCAGCTCTACCTCGTCGCGCTCGCCGATATGACCGGCGTCGATCTGCAGGACGCCGTCGAACACAAGATGCGCATCAACGAGGCCCGGCGCTACCGCCGCGACGACCGCGGCGTGCCCATCAAGGTCACCGAACCGACCGAACCGGGAGCTGTCCGATGAACCACCCCAAGTCCATGGTCGCCGAGATCCTCATCCTCGCCGTCAGCGGAGGGGTCGGCGCGAGCCTCGCCCTCCAGCTGGCCGAGCACGGCGTCGGTATCGCCGCGATCGTCTGCGCCGTCTGCGCCGTGGTCGCGGCGGGTGTCGCGCTCGCCGCCCAGGTCGGGCAGGGCCTGCGCACCACCGTCTACACCTGCCCCGCCAAGGGCTGCCGCGTGTCCATCCGCGCCGCCGGCACCAGCCCCGAGGAGCTGCAGCGGCTGCGCGACCTGGCCACCGACCACAGCAAGCACGGGAGTGCTCGATGAGCGACGCCGCTACCTCAGCCTTCGCCGCCTCCTTCGTCGGCCTGTACGCCGCCCACCATGCCGCGGACTACCTGTTCCAGGGCGACCGCATGTCAGAGCGCAAGTCCGGATGGACCGAGGACTTCACCGACCCGCAGCCCGGCCGCCACCACCACGGCTGGGGCGCCAACCAACTGCACGCTGTCACCCACACGCTCACCGAACTCGCCGTGCTCGGCCTCATGGCGCTCGTGCTCGACATGCCGCTGCCTGTCGTCGGCGTCGCGGTAGCCGTCGCGTGGATCCACGTCACCCACAGCCTGATCGACCGGCGATGGCCCGTCCGGATGTGGATGAAGCACACCGGCAGCGCCGACTTCATCGACCGCGGCGGCATGCCGCTCGTCGACCAGGCCATGCACATCGCGGTCGGGATCTTCCCCGCCGCGCTCGCGATCGGCGGGTGGGCCTGATGCGCACCTTCTCCCTCGTCTTCGGGGTCATCGTCCCGGCCGTCCTGCTCGCCCTGTACGTCGCCGGCCTCCTCACCGGCCGCATCCACTGACCGAAAGGACCACCCGTGTCGGAGCAGACGGTCCGTCACCGCTGGGACCCGCTCGTCGCGGTGTCGCTCGCGGCCGGCGTCGGCTTCACCGCCTACGCCGAGTACCAGCTCGCCCGTGCCATCGGGGCGGCGGTACCGGTGGCGGTACTGCTGCCGCTCGCCATCGACGTGTACGTGGTCGCGGCGATCCGCCGGTCCCGCGGCCGGGACATCGCCCTGTCGCTCGTGCTGATGGGTACCGCCCAGATCGCCGCGCACGCACTGGAGGCCCGCGTGGCGACCGTGTCGGTACCGCTCGTCGCCGCCGTGTCCCTGTTGGTACCGCTCGTGATCTGGCGGGTGCACACCCTCGCAGTACCGGCCGCCGAGCCGGTACCGGTACCGCCCGCAGAGCTGGCCGAGGAGCCCGTGCGCGTCACCGTCGAGCAGCAGCCGGTACCGGTACCGCAGACCACCCCGGTACCGCCCGCCGGTACCGCCGATCTACCGCGCGAACTGCCGGTACCGGATGAGGCGGTACCGCGCCCGGAACTGCAGGCCGTACCGGAGCCGGAGCCGCAGCACGAGACAGCGGTACCGGTACGGCGGGCACGTCGCACCACCCGGTCCAGTACCGCCCGCAAGCCGAAGGTCACCGGCTCATTCGACGAGCACGTCAGTACCGCCCGCCAGTGGCTTGCCGAGGACCCGGACCTGTCCGGTACCGCGATCGGCAACCGGCTCGGTACCGGCGACTCCTACGGCCGCCGCGTCCGCCGCGCCGCCCTCGCCAGCTGACCCCTCAGTACCGCTACTGCGGCCCATGGCCGCGCGCACCGGACCGGCACCCGGTACCGGACTCCAGACCATCACCTGACCAGGAGAGATCGAATGGCCGTCAACGGCAACCGGGTGTCACGCCTCCCGCAGCCCCCGGACAACTTCCTGCCGCCGGGCGTGTGGGCCGAGCAGCCCCGGCTGAAGCAGTCCTCGCCGCGCCAGCGGGCGGAGGCCCGTGAGGCGAAGCGCAACCGCACCACCTACAAAACCAAGAGCCGGACGAAGGAATATCACGTCCACATCAACGCCCAGCGCAGCGCGGCGGCCGCGGCCGCCGCGGGCGGCGGGCAGTGGGGCCGCCAGCAGGGCATCGGCGACATCGAGGTGCTGTCCGCCTCCGGTCTGCGGGCGCTGTGCGAGCGGGGGCGGCGCGTGCTGCGCGAGGCGAGCAATGACATCGCGTTCGCCGAGGAGACGCTGCGCAAGGCGCTGCGCCAGGTACCCCCGCCTTCCGGGGAGGGCCGTTCGGCCGCGTGGGTGCGCGCCAACAAGGTGGCGCGTCACCTGAAGCGAGCCAAGAACGCAGCTCAGGCCGGATCGGCGCACATGGCCGCGACGTGGGTCACCTACACGCGGGAGTACGAGCCGGAGCTGAACCGCTTCGGCGGGCCGCGGGCCCAGCGCCGCCAGGCCATGGACTTCGGGGCGTGACGTGATGGCGCAGCAGCAGACCACCGAGGTTCCGCAGGGCGGCGGCAAGATGCCCGCGGTCCTGGCGTTCCTCAACCGCAAGGTCATTCCGCACACGCCGCCGTTCGCGGTGTGGCTGGCCGAGTGGCCGGTCGCCGCCCTGGCCCACCTGCAGTGGGGCGGCTCAGCTACCGCATCAGCGTTCCTGTCCCTGGCTTCCGCCGGACTGACCTGGCACACCTGGTACGTCGGGCGGGACGCGAAGAAGCAGCGGCAGATGCAGGCCACCGTCACCGTCGGCGCGGCAACCGGCTGGTTCACCGCCGCCACCATCGCCGGGGCCACCGACCCGACGCTGGTCAACGCCTGGCTGATGGGCGGCCCCGGCATCGCCCTGGCCTGGTCGATCAAGATGACCATGCGCGTCAGCCCCGAGGGCCAGCAGGCGGGGGACGAGACGCAGAAGACGCTCTGGTCGAAGATCGGCCTGGGGCGGGCCAAGGCCAAGGAGATCCGCGCCGAACCCAACAAGGTCGTCATCCCCATGCAGCTGGAGGCCGGGGTCCAGACCCAGGAAGACGCGGCCAAGGCCGGCTCCCGCCTCGCCTCGGCGGTGGGCGTGCGCCCCAACGCGGTGCGCTGGCAGCCGGACCCGGAAGACGCCTCCCAGGGCACATACACGCTGGTCATTGACGACATGCTCAAGGAGTTCACCCCCTGGCCGGGGCCGTCCTGCCCCGGCGGCAGCATCGGCGACGCCCCGGTCCCCGCCGGCGTGTACGAGGACTACGGCACCGCTGACATCTGGTTCCCCGGTGACGAGGCGGACGGACGCAACGCCGCCCACTACCAGTTCATGGGCATGACCGGCGCCGGCAAGTCCCAGGGGGGCCGGGTCATCCTCGCCGATTTGATGACCCGCCGCGACGTGTGCCTGTGGCTGTTCGACCCGTCCAAGGGAGCGCAGACCTTCGGGCCGATCCTGCCCGGCGCCGACTGGGCCCTGCTGACCATGAAGGAGTGCAAGGCCGGCATCTCCGTACTCCCCGACGTGATCACCGCGCGGGCGAACGAACTGGGCAAACACGGCTACGACCAGTGGACGCCAGAGGCTGGCGAGAAGCTCGGAATGCCCTACCTGGTCTGCTGGTTCGAGGAGGTCGCCAAGCTCTTCCGCGACGGCGTCGACCTGGCGCCCGTCGCCCAGGAGGCACGCTCGGCCGGCATCTCCCTGGTGTTCTCCCTGCAGCGCTCCTCCCACACGTCGATGGACACCGACGTCCGGGGCAACATCACCGGCGCGGCCGTGTTCGGCACCAACAGCTCCGTGGACTCCGGCTTCGCCCTGTCCGACGACACCATCGACGCCGGGGCCCGCCCCGAACTGTGGCGCAACCGCAAGGCCGGCTACTGCTACATCGAGGGCCCCGGCATCGACGAACAGCGCTACGCCACCCCGGTGCGCACCTACCTGCTGGACAAGGAGGTGGCGGCGAAGGCCGTCGCGGCCTACCGCGACGTGCGCCCCGCGGACGCGGGGCAGGTCACGGCCGAGGCCGCCGGCCCGGCCTACGCCAACCGGGTCCGCTACGCCGGCGCCGAAGACGCCGCGGCAGCCCAGAGCGCGGCCGCCAACGACGCCTCCGATCCCGAGCTGGACCCCGAGGACGACGCGCTGTGGGGCGAGGGAGACGAAGCCGCCGAGGCCCGCCGCATCGACATCGACCAGGAACTGCCGCCGCACACCGGCCGCGACTGGCACTTCGGCGAGCAGCAGCGCGACACCAAGACGCGCGAGCAGGCGCTGGCCGCCCTGAACGAGGTGCTCGCCGAGTTCGCCGCCCGCGGCCGGATGGAGTTCGGGCCGAAGGATCTGACGCCGGAGCTGCCGCGGATCGGCAAGTCCGCCTCGTGGGTGCGCAGGGAGATCCCCAAGCTCGTCGCGCAGGGCGTCCTCGCCGACGGCGACGAAGGAGGTGTGTACCGCATCGTCAAGACCCTCACCGGGGCCGGAACAGCGTCCTGACCTGTTGGAACAGCACGGAACAGCGGCGGAACAGGGCCTGCACAGCACGGAACAGGCACCGAACAGCGGCGGAACAGCCCACGGAACAGCTCCGACCTCGCGGAACAGCGCAAATGTCCTGTTCCGCCGACGGAACAGCGCCGCCTCAAAACCGTAACGCGCGCGCGAGAACAGCCCACGGAACAGCGACGGAACAGCGCACCGAACAGCAAGGAACAAACCACCACAAAAAGGAGCGCGAAATGAACTTCGATCCACCCCGCTACACCTGGACCGCGACCACCGCCCGACAAGCCTCGGTGGTGCTGCAGGCGGCCGCCGACCTCCTCGACGCCCACATCGGGACTCTCCGGCTCTCCGTGCCCGACGGGGAGAGCCGGGCCGAGACGGAACGCCGCACGCCCGTCCGGCTGGAAGTCAGCCTCGACCTCAGCACGGCCGCCGAATGCATCAACGCCGCGCGTACAGCGCTCACCGAGACGCCTCCGCTGCCCGCATGGCCGGTCGAAGAGCCGGAACCGAAGCTCGGCAAGCACCAGGCGCGGGGACTGATGTGGGACTTGATCCACCAGTTCGCGGAAGAAGGGCGCCGGATGATCGGCCCCAAGGACTTCACCGTCTACCTGCCCCGGCTGACGCGCTCTCGCCCCTGGGTCGTAGCCGAGCTGCAACGCCTGGTCGTGGACGGCGTCATCGAGGCGGGCCGCAGCGGCGAGTACCTGCTCAACGGGGACCTCTTCGCCGATCGCCAGCCGGAGGCGCCGTGAGGCTGGCCCACACGATCGTCGACACCCTCATCTTCGTGATCCACGCCGCAGCCCTCGGCGGCTCCCTCTGGATCTTCGGAAGCACCCTGCCCGGACCCGCCATGGTCCTGCTCATCTGTCTGATCGCCGCCGCCGACCTGGTCCTCACTGTCCCGCTGGGACGGCTTGCCAACACCATCCGCGCCAACACCCGCCTGTAGGAGGCCCCATGTTCACCGGAAATGCCCGAGATCTGCGCAAGCGCGAGAAGCAGGCCGCCGAGCACGCGGCTCAGATCGCCGAACTCCTCAACAAGATCGACGACCTGAAGTGCGGAGCGCTCCTGCTTCGTCCCGGCCAGCTCGCCGGGCCCGGCTTCGCCATCCGCCGCGTCCACGACCGCTGGGCCCTCTACGCCTGACGGCTGCCCGCGTCGCCCCGGCCTGCGCCGGGGCGGCAAGGGGAGCCGGGACAGTCCCGGCCCGTATCGAGAGGAACCGTCATGTCCCTCTTCCGCCGCACCCCTGACGACAGCCCCGAAGGTCGCGAACTGACGGCCGCCCGCGAGGCGCTCGCCTCCGACCCGGTCAACACCGGCTCGCTCGGCTGCATCGACATCGACTCGCCCGCCGGCCGGGCCAACCTCGACGCCCAGGACCGCCTGCGCGACGCCGAGCAGGCCTACCGCAACCGCTGACCGGCTGCCCCCGATCCGCCCGGACCTGTGCCGGGCGGTGAGGAGGACGCCGGGCAGCCCGCCCGACGCCGAACCGAAGGAGCCTCATGGACACCATCACCCAGAGCACGGCCGGCGAGCGCCGCGCCGACCAGATCCCGCGGGCCCCCGGCCAGCAGATGCGCGCGTACACCGACGACGGCGCCGTGGTCATCGACGTGGCCGTGCAGGCCGTCGGCCGCTGCCACGCCTGCGGCATGACCGTGCCGTTCGGCATCGGCGAGGTCCACGGCAGCGCCCAGAAGTACGTCGACGGCCCGTACAAGACCGGTGTGCTCGCCGCATGGAACTGGACCGACCAGCACCTGACCACCTGCTCCGAGATCCGCACCGACAGCAACCGCCCCTGAGGAGACCGCTATGAGCGCAGCCCAGAACGCCGCGGACGCCATCCAAGGCCTGATCGACGCCACCAACGAGCACGGTCTCGGCAGCGCCGAAGCCGACCAGGCCGCCGTCATCGCCAACGTCGCGCTCGACGCCGCCCACGCGGCCGGCGCCACCGACGACGACATCAAGAATGCCCGAGGCTGAGAGGAACCGACCATGCCCGTCACCACGCACACCTGCTACGTGGCCCGCTGCGACGTCTGCGGCGAAGGCTACGGCGAGGATCACTTCACCCAGCACTTCGCCACGGCCGAGGAGGCGGCCAAGGCCGTCGCCGCCGACCCCGCGTGGACGGTCAGCGGCGACCGGATCGTGTGCCACCTCGGCGGCTGGATCAACACCGAGCACCAGGCCGCCATCGACGCGATGCCCGGGCGCCACGCCTTCACCCAGCGCTTCGACGACAGCAACCGTCCCTGAGAGGAGCCGCACCGTCATGTCCCCGCAGCCGCTGCCCGACCCGCAGCATCAGTACGGCGGGCAGCAGCTGCCCGTCCCCGCCCACCACCGGCCGCCGAACGTGCTCTACGACGCGGAGGGACGGCCGGTGCATTTCACCATCGGCCAGCCCCTACAGCCGCCGCCGGTCGTCGTGCAGGCGCCCGTGCAGCAGGGCCTGCCGCCCGAGCTGCAACGCCTCGTCATCGTCACGTTCCTGATCCTCGCCGTCATCGTCGTATGCACCGGCGCGCTCGTCGCCATCGTCGTCATGATGGGCGGCACCCTCATCGGCATCATCGGCACCGTCGGCAACGCCCTGCCCTACATCGGCATCACGTTCATCGGCCTCGTCCTCGCCGCCGGATGGGCCGCATCCAAGCTCCGCGGCGCCGTCGGCTCCAACTCGAAGGAGAACTGACCATGGGCTACGCACGCTACGAGATCACGCGCAGCGACGGAGTTGCGATCGAAGCCGGATACGCGGTCGAGGCCCTGTGCGACTGGCCGGGCTGTCCCGAGACCGTCTCGCGGGGGATGGACGCCCTGTGCGGACTGACGCCCGGCGGCGACGAGTTCGGCTGCGGCAAGTGGTTCTGCAACGAGCACCTGGTCATGGCCCCCGACGGGGCCGGCTACCGCTGCCCCGGCTGCCGCACCAAGGGCGCCGACCCGCTGGCGCATTCCGAAGACGCCATGGTCGCCACCTTCGGTGACGGAGCGCCCTCGTGAGCCCCTGGACCGGGCGCATGAAGACGGCGCTCCTCGGCCGGCACGTGCACCCTGCGGAGTTCTCGACCTGGGAGGGTGCCCGCCGCTATCACGAGCGGTACTGGCGCGACCGCGAGACGCTGGAGCACCTGCGGGCCACCATCCCGGAGCGGGGCATCGAGGAGCCGCTGCTGCTCGGCGTCCGCGAGCGCGACAAGTTCGTGTTCGTCTATGAGGGCCACCACCGGGCCGTCATCGCCCTGGAACTCGGCGTCCCCTTCTTCCCGTTCCGCTGGTTCTGGGATCCGGACGTGCGCGACGTGCAGGAGGTCGCGTTCCCGTGGCGGATGGTGGGCTGATTTCCGTCTGTGCTTGACCGCCGATCACCGCTATGTCACAGTGATCGCAGGCGCCAGTAGTGTGCCCGTAGACCACAGGAGCCCTCGGCCATGTCGGGGGCTTTCTGCATGCCGGGGAGGTGCCGTGCGGCCCCACGACCTGTTCCCCGACGACCTCGTCTACGCCCACGACGCCGAACGCCTCACCGGCGTACCGCAGGCGGTCATCCGCAAATGGGCCTCGCGGGGCCGCATCCAGCGCTTCCAGGGCGACGGCCGGCCCACCGGACTCGGCCACGCAGCACGCACCATGTACGCCCTCCCCGAAATACGCGCCCTCGCCGCCACCTACCGGCCCACACCCCAGCGCGCACCCCGCGCCGCCTGACCCCCGACCGGGCCCGACGTCCCCCAGGTCGGGCCCCGCCTGCTGCCCGGCACCACGGCGGCCCGCCGGGCAGCAGGCACCCCCAGCGGCCGCGGCCGCGCCCCGCATACCGAGCCGGACGGCTCACCGTCTACCGAGGAGCCCGTCATGGCCCGCACCGCCATCACCCCCACCCAGGCCACCCGGGCCGGCACCGTCCTCCCGGCACCCACCACAGGCGACGCCACCAACGGGCACTCCGTACAGAACGACGGCCGCGTGATCCTCATCGTGAAGAACACCGGAGCCAGCAGCAGGAACATCACCTTCCTGACCGCCCGCTCCATCGACGGCCTCACCGCACCCACCCGCGTCGAGGCGATCCCCGCAGGCGAAACGCAGGTGTTCGGGCCGTTCGACGCCAACGACTACGGCACCGGCCTTGCCTTCGACGTGACCCACGCCGAACTCACCATCAACGCCGTGCGGGTCTGATCCGCACCGAACTGGGGAAGCCCACATGGCCCGCATCCAGATCCTCGAACTGCCCACCATCTACCGCGAAGGCAGCGATGACGAGACGCCGTTCGCCGTGATCGTTGACCAGTGCAGTTCGGTACCCGACGTGAACGGCGTGCTCAACGTGAGCTGGGAGCGTTTCGCGAAGAACGTCGGAGCGCGCGCCCTGATGGTCACGCCGGACACCGTCGAACTGCCGTGAGCGGCGGATGACAGGGGGCGCGCCATGGCTGACCAGAAGATCGGGCAACTGCTCGACAATCTCGGCGTGACGGCGGATCTGGAGGCCGACGACATGCCCACCGACGCGCTCGTGCTGATCAAAGCCGTACAGCCCGACGGAGGCGTGGCCATCTCCATCGGCAAGTCCGAGACGCTGGACTGGGTAGGGCAACTCGGGCTCCTCCACGGAGCGCTGACCCTCATCTCCGACAACGGCGTCGAAGGGCCGTGAGGGGCGGCCCGCAGAGGGCGAGGGGGTGACGCGATGCCTTCACGCCTCAAGCCCCCGTGCTCACGTCCGGGCTGCGAGAACACCAAGCCCTGTCCCGAACATGGGCAGGACACGCGTGCGCGAGGGGGAGCGCGGCAGCGCGGCTACACGATCAGGCATGAGCGGCGCTTCAGGCGTGGCGTGCTGGATGCCCAGCCCGTGTGCGTGCTGTGCAGGCAGGCCCCGGCCACCGAGGCAGACCACTGGCCGCGATCACGTCGACAGCTCGAAGCTCAAGGACTCGACGCCGATGACCCGCAGTACGGGCGAGGACTGTGCAAGCCGTGCCACGGCAAGGAGACCGCCCGGCACCAGCCCGGAGGCTGGCACGCGAAACAGTGATCAGTGCGACGGGGCGGCGAAATCGGGGCTCGGGACGGCGCATTTCGAGGCGAACGAAGCAGCGAATTCCTGAAAATAATCAAGGATTTTCGGGCCGAGACCTGGGGGTGACCCCCTTGATCATCCCGACCCGGACCGCGGGGGAGGGAAATTCCTGGCGCCGCGGATCATGATCTTTTGATCCTGGGGGTGATCAAGCGTGTCCGTGCCTGGACGCAAGCCGAAACCCCCGCTGCAGGTCGTCCGCGAAGGCAACCCCGGCAAGCGGCCGGTCCGTGAGGGCGTCAAGCTGCCGCCGGCTGAGCTGGTTGAGCCGGACTGGGCTCACTTCTTCCCCGACGTCCGCGTTCCGGCCAAGCCCCGGGCCCCTAGGGGTGCGGATGACGAGGAGCTGAAGGAGTACCGGCGTGAGGTCGAGGCCTGGCAGCGGGTGAAGCTGGCTTCCGAGGCCGCCAAGTTCGGCCGCGAGGTGGCCGGGCGGGAGTGGGGCCGGGTCGTCCCGGTTTTGCAGTTGATGGCCGGGCTGACGTCGGTGGACCGGTCGACGGCGGTCGACTACTGCGTGTGTGTCGCCCGTCTGGAGTGGTGTGAGCGCCAGTTGTCCATCGAGGGGCTGGTCACGATGGGGCAGCGCGGCCCGTGCCGCAACCCGTTGACGACGATCGCGACCCAGTACCGGACTCAGTTGAAGGCGTACATCGGGGAACTCGGGCTGTCGCCGTCGGCTCGCGGCCGGCTGACGCCGCCGGAGGGTGGCGGCGATGGCGACGAGGACGACCCCTTCGACTGAGAGGCTCTCGGCCCGGGACCGCGAGGAGGGGCTGCCGGTTCCGCGGGCGGCTCTTCGCGAGCTGGGCATGTCGGACGAGGAGATCTCCGAGGCGCTGGCGTCGCGGCCGTTGGTGTCGGCGTTTCGGATGCCGGACCAGCCCGGGGCCTGGTTCGATGTGGCGGCGGCGCGGCGGGCGCAGCGGGCCATCGAGTCGTTCCGGCACACGAAGGGCCGCTGGGGCGGTACGCCGCTGAAGCTGGCCGGGTGGCAGTTCCTGTGGGTGATCGCCCCGGTGTTCGGCTGGCTGTGGCACGACCCGGAGCTGGGGTATCCGGTCCGGGTCGTGCGGGCGGTGTGGATCGAGGTGCCCCGGAAGAACGGCAAGTCGACGCTGTCGTCCGGGATCGGGCTGGCGCTGCTGCTGGCGGACCGGGAAACGGGTGCCGAGGTGTATGCGGCGGCCGGGTCGCTGGAGCAGGCCAAGCGGGTCTTTGACGACGCGAAGCGGATGGCGCAGACGTCGAAGGCGGTCAGGGGCCGGGCCGAGGTGCTCACCTCGGTGATCCGGGTGCCGCGCACGGGCGGCGTCTTCCGGGCCCTGTCGCGGATAGCGGAGACGGCGCACGGTCTGAACGTGTCCGGCGCGGTGATCGATGAGGTTCACGTGCACAAGAGCCGGGATCTGATCGACGCGATCGAGACAGGGACGGGCGCCCGCGACCAGCCGCTGATCGTGTTCATCACGACGGCGGACGATGCGCAAGAGGGCTCGATCTACGACGAGAAGCACGCCTACACCCGCAAGGTCGCCGAGGGCGTCGTCGAGGACCCGGCGCACTACGGCGTCATCTGGGCGGCCGACGAGAGCGACGACCCGTTCGACGAGGCGACGTGGCGCAAGGCCAACCCCGGTCTCGGCACCAGTCCGACGCTGGCCTACCTGCGGCGTGAGGCGAACAAGGCCCGTGCCACGCCCTCGTACTTCCCGACGTTTCTGCGCCTCAGCCTGAACGTCCGCGAGAAGGCGTCCACGCGGTGGATCGATGTGCGCAAGTGGGACGCCGTCGCGGGCATGGTCGACACAGGCGCTTTGAAGGGGCGCCGGGCGTGGGGCGGCCTGGACCTGTCCGCGGTGAGCGACCTGTCGGCGTGGGTGCTGGCCGTGGAGTCCAAGCAGCCGGGCGTCGAGGTGGAGCTGGTGCCGCGGTTCTGGCTCCCCAGTGAACGGATGGAGGACCTGCAGCGTCACCTCCAGGTGCCGCTGGCGCAGTGGGCCCGCGAGGGCTTTCTGGAGCTGACCGAGGGCGACGCGGTCGACTACGACACGATCGAGCGCCGCGTCCTGGAGGACTGCAAGACCTTCGATCTGCAGTGGATCGGCTACGACCGGATGTTCGCCGGCCAGCTGGTGCAGAACGTGGACCGCGAGACCCGGCGGGGCGTGAAGGTGGCGCCGATCAGCCAGACGTTCCTGGGGCTGTCGCCGGCGTGCAAGGAGATGGACCGGCTGCTGCTGGAGGACGCGGTGCGGCATGGCGGGCATCCGGTGCTGCGGTGGATGGCCGGCTGCGTGGAGACGATCGCGGACGGCAACGACAACTACCGGCCCACCAAGCCGGACCGCAAGAAGTCGCAGGCGCGGATCGACGGGGTCGCGGCCACGGTGATGGCGCTGGACGGCTTCCTGCGGCGGCCGAAGAAGAAGTCCCGGGTGGCGGTCGGATTCTGACGGGGGTGCCGGGTGGCGCAGCGACATCCCGTGGGATCCCCGGAGTGGTGGCTGGAGCGGCTGTGGGCGCAGCTGGAGGACCGCCGGAAGTACGTGGACGTGATGCGCACGTACTACTCGGGCGACCATCCCCTTCCGATGATCACCGAGAAGGCCAGGCCCGCCTTCCAGCGGCTGCTCAAGCAGGCCCGCTCGAACTATGTCGGCCTGGTGGTGGACGCCACCGCCGAGCGCATCCAGGTCGACGGCTTCCGGCTGGGGGATGCCGAGGTGGGCGATGAGGAGGCGTGGCGGATCTGGCAGGCGAACCGGATGGACGTCAACTCGGACCTGCTGATCGCTGAAGCCGTGAAGGTGGGGCGCAGCTTCGCGCTGGTCGCTCCCAACCCGGCGGATGCCGCGACGCCCCTAGTGACGGCCGAGGACGCTTCCCAGGCGATCGTCGCCTACGAGCCCGGCAGCCTCTATGTCCGGGCGGCCGGGCTGAAGGCGTGGACGGACGACTGGACCGGCGATCTGATGGCCACGCTGTATCTGCCGGACGGCCTGTACAAGTACCGGGCGCCCGAGCCGAAGAAGGGGCTGGGCGGCACGCCGCGGTGGGTGCAGCGGGAGGTCGCGGGCGAGGCGTGGCCGGCGCCGAACGACCTGCGCGAGGTGCCGCTGGTCGAGGTGCAGAACCACCCGGACCTGCTGGGCAACCCGCACTCGGAGATCGAGGATGTTCTCGACGTCCAGGACCGCATCAACAAGACGCTCATCGACCGGCTGATGGCGCAGGAGTACAGCGCCTTCCGGCAGCGGTGGATGACCGGCTACGAGGTGCCCGTCGACGAGGACGGCCAGCCGATCGAGCCGTTCAAGGCGGCCGTGGACCGGCTGTGGGTGATCGAGGACGAGAACGTCAAGATCGGGGAGTTCTCGGCGACCGACCTGGGCCCGTATCTGGAGTCGATCGAGGCGGACGTGCAGCACATGGCCGCGCGCACCCGAACGCCCGCGCAATACCTGCTGGGCAAGCTCTCCAACGTCAACGGCGAGACGCTCAAGGCCACCGAGTCCGGCCTGGTGGCCAAGGTGCGCCAGCGCTGCCGGCCGCTGGGCGAGGGCCTGGAGGACGTGGTGCGCCTGTATCTCAGGGCCGCGGGCGATACCCGGGACCTGGCCCGGACCGAGGTGATCTGGCACAACCCGGAGTTCCGCACCGAGGGCGAACTCGTCGACGCTCTGGTGAAAATGAGCACGCTCGGGGTGCCGCACGAGGCTTTGTGGGAGCGGTGGGGTGCCTCCCAGACGGAGATCGCCCAATGGCGGGAGCTGCGGGAGCAGGCAGCGGCCCGCGTGATGGACGGGGACCTGGCCGCGATGTACGGGCCCAAGCCGGGCACGGGGGCCGATGATGGCGACGGCGGCTGACCTCGCGGCGGGCCGCTACCGGCAGGTGGCCCGCACCGAACGCGCCCTGGTGGCCCTCATTCAGCGGATCTGGCGCCGCCTGTCGGCGGCCACCATCGCGGAAGACCTCGAAGGCGAGGCCGGGGCAGCCATCCTTGCCGCGGTCGTCGCCGGGCAGATCTCCGTCGCCCAAGGCGCGCAGGCGTTCGTGGCGGCCTCGATGGCCGCCCAGGGCGGGGCTGGGGTGGCGGAGGCGGCGCTGACGGCGGCGGCCTTCGCGGGCTTCGCGCCGGGCGGGGGCTCGCTGGAGACACTGCTGTTCGTGCCTGCGATCGGGGTACGCCAGCGTCTTGCAGCCGGGATGCCGGCGCAGGAGGCGATGCTCGGCGGCCTGGCCGACATGGCGATGTACGCCACGACCACCGTTGCCGATACGGCCCGCTCCTCCGCGCAGGTGGCGATGGCCGCCGACCCGCAGGTCGTCGCCTACACGCGGGTCGTGAACCTGCCTGCGTGCTCGCGGTGCATCGTGCTGGCCGGCCAGCAGTACGCCTACTCGGAAGGATTCCTGCGCCACCCGCGGTGCGACTGCCAGACGGTGCCGCTGCGGGAGAAGGAATGGGCGGGCGTCCAGTCTCCCCGCGACCTGTACGAGGCGATGAGCGAGGCCGAACGGCGGCGGACGTTCACCGTGGCCGGGTCCCGGGCCGTCGGTGAGGGCGCGGACCTCGGACAGGTCGTCAACGCACGCCGCGGCATGTCCCGCCCGGACGCGGCCACGACGTCGGAGGGCACCACCCGCCGGGGCCTGTACGGGCGCCGGGTGCGCCGGACCGGGGGCGGCACGGCCCGCATCCCGGGCGAGCGGTACGCACGCACCACGCAGTCCCGCCTGACGCCGGAGGAAATCTTCCGCCGGGCCGAGGGCCGCGCCGAGCAGCTTCGCCTGCTGCGGCGCTACGGCTACCTGGTGTAGCCCGCACACTTCCCCGCCGCGAGGGCGGGGCGAGCAGGAAGGCAGCCGTGATGGCTGACGAGAACAGCACCACCGACCGGGCCGAGGAAACGTCCGAGACGGACGGCACCGAGGGCACGGACCCCCGCGCCAGCGAGCAGCCGAAGGAGACACAGGGGCAGACGGTCCCTCCGGAGGTCGAGCGCGCGCTGCGCAAGGCCAACAAGGAAGCCGAGTCGCTGCGGCTGAAGCTGAAGGCGTTCGAGGACCGCGACAAGAGCGAGGCGCAAAAGCTCGCCGAGCGGGCCCAGACCGCCGAAGCGGAGGCGGAGAAGGCCAACAGGAAGCTGCTGCGCTTCGAGGTCGCCGCCCGCAAGAAGCTCCCGCCCGGCTGGGCCGGACGCCTGCAGGGCTCCACCCGGGAAGAGCTGGAGGCCGACGCGGAGACGCTCGTGAAAGAACTGGCCGAGCAGCAGCGGCGCCACAGTCCCAGCTTCGACGGCGGCGTGCGCAAGCAGGCGCCGAAGACCAACGACATGAACGCCGTGATCCGCCGCGCGGCGGGCCTCGGCTGACCACCTCCGGCACGGCAGGTTCCGGCCGGCATGACCGAGAAGGGGCCGGAGCATGGCCTATGACAACGTGACCTCCAGGACGGACGCCGCGGCGCTCATCCCGGAAGAGGTCTCCACCGAGATGCTGGGCAAGGCCACGGACCGCTCCGCGGTCCTGTCCCTGTTCCGCCGGGTGCCGGTGCAGCGCGCCCAGGTCCGCTTCCCCGTGCTGTCGGCGCTGCCGGTGGCGTACTTCGTCTCGGGGGACACCGGCCTGAAGCAGACCACCGAGGTCAACTGGGCGAACAAGTACATGAACGTCGAGGAGATCGCGGCGATCATGCCGGTGCCGGACAACGTCCTCGCCGACGTCGAGGCGAACATCTGGGACGAGGCGATGCCGCTGCTGACCGAGGCGTTCGGCCGCACCCTGGACGCCGCGGTGTTCTTCGGCACCAACGCCCCTTCCTCGTGGCCGGTAAACGTTCTGACCGCCGCCACCTCCGCGGGCAACAGCGTCAGCGCGGGCACCGCAGCGAACCAGGGCGGCTACTTCGGCGACATCGACAAGCTGTACGCCGCGGTGGAATCCGACGGCTACGAGATCACCGGGTTCGCCGCGGCCAACGCCGCCCGCGGCAAGCTGCGCTCGGCCCGCGACTCGCAGGGCCGCAAGCTGGACGACGGCCGCACCTCCGGCGCCCTGGACCTGCTCGACGGCAAGCCGATCGTGTACCCGATGAAGGGCATGTGGCCCGCGGCGGGCGGCGCCGGCGTCGACGGCGTCGACCTGTTCGGCGGCGACTGGTCGCAGTTCATCGTCGGCGTCCGCCAGGACATCACCATGAAGATCCTCACCGAGGCGACGCTGTTCGACAACAGCGGCAACGTGATCTTCAACCTGGCGCAGCAGGACATGACCGCCGTGCGCCTCACCTTCCGGGTCGCCTGGCAGGTCTCCAACCCCATCAACAACGAGCGGCCCACCGAAGCCGACCGCTACCCGGCCGGCCTCATCAAGACCGCCGGCGCGTAAGGAGACCGTCATGGCTGACACCGCCCCCTTCGTCAAGGTCATCGAGGCGGACGTCCCGCCCGTGTCGACCGCCGGTAACGACGACGACACCGTGCTGGCCCAGGCGCCGTTCGCCTGCACCGTCACCGCCGTCGAGTACGTCCCCGAGGCCGCCATCACCGGCGCCGCGACCAACAACCGCACCGTGTCCCTGGTCAACAAGGGGCAGGCAGGCAGCGGCAGCACGGCCGTCGCCACCCTCAACTTCGACAACGGCGTCACGGCCGCCGCCAACAACGAACGCGTCATCCCGCTGTCGGGCACGGCCGCGAACCTCGCCCTCGCCGCCGGCGACACCCTGCAGTGGCGATCCGTGCACATCGGCACCGGCATCACCGACCCCGGCGGCCTGGTCCGCATCACCGTCTCCCGGAACTGAGGAGTACTCCATGGCTTCGCAGACGCCCAAGAGCGGCAAGCAGGCGACACCGGATGACGGGGTGGCCCAGGAGATCCAGCGCCGCACCGATACCGCCGAGGACCAGGGCTTTCTCGGCACTGAGGTCGACCCGACACCGAACGCGCACTACACCTTCGCCGGGCAGGCGGCGGGCAAGCCGACACCGGAGACCGACGGGGCCACCGCCAAGGCGGCCCGCGCGGCCTCGCACGGCTGACGAGAGGAGGCCGCCGTGCCCCTCCCCCGCTGGCGACGGCGGCCGACCTCGCCGCGCTGCTCGGCCGCACCTTCACCCCCGCTCAGGAGGCGCAGGCGCAGGCCCTGCTGGACCAGGCGTCCAGCGTCATCCGCGGCTACCTGCGTCAGGACATCACCCGCGCGACGACCACCGGCACCTTCACGATGCGCCGCCCGGACCCGCTGCGGCACCGCTGCGCCGGCGTGGTGACCCTTCCGCAGCGGCCCGTCGAGGAAGTCGCCACGGTCGTTGTCAACGGCACTGCCACCTCAAACTGGTGGCTGGACGGTAGCGACCTGCTGGTGCGGGCGTGGACCTGGGATCATCCGCCGGCGGCCCACCAGCCGCCGCGGGTGACGGTGACGTACACCCACGGCTGGGACCCGGTGCCCGGCGACGTCACGGCGATCGCGATGCAGGCCGCCAACCGGGTCATGGTCAACCCCTCGCAGTTGCGCTCGGAGACCGTGGGCGGCGAAGCGGTCACCTACCTGATCCCCACCACCGGCGAGGCGCTGGGCGTGCTGCTCTCGCGCACCGAGATGCGAGTCCTGGACCGCTACCGGCGCACCGCCGGGACCGTGCGGGTCAGGCCCGCCTGATGCTGTTCACCCAGAGCGTGGTCATCGTGCGGCCCGCCGCCGACACCGACGAGTACGGCAACCACAAACCCGACTGGGCCGACGCCGCCCGCACCACCGTGACCGGCGTCAACGTCCAGCCTCAGGGCGGCAGCAGCGAGGACACCGACGACCGGCAGGTCACCGTGACCGGCTGGCGCCTGTACACGCCCCGCGGCATGGACCTGGACCTGCGCGAGAGCGACCGCGTCGAAACCGGCGGGATGACGCTGCAGGTGACGGGCAAGGTGGCGCGCTGGCCGGCGCCGGGCGGCGGAGTCCACCACATCGAGGCCGACCTGAAAGAGGTGGACTGATGGCCGCACGCGGATCGCGCTTCGAGCCCAACCCCGACATGTACCGCCAGTTCGCCCGCAGCGACGAGATGTACGACGTCCTGTTCGACGCCGCACAGCGCGGCGCGAACGCCGCACGCGTGCGCGCGCCGACCTACTCCGGCCCCACCTGGGCGCCCGGCGTCTCCCGGCACGGCGAGTACCGGGCCAGCATCTACTCGGCGGCCAGCTTGCGTCCCAACGGCTGGCGGGCGGAGTTCGGCGCGCGAGCCCCCTGGTCACTGCAGGTGGAATTCGGCTCCGGCGTCACCCGCAGCGGCCGGCCCCGGCGCCGGGGCGCCCGGCCGCAGCACGGACACTCCCCGAAATGGCGCACCCTCGGCCGCGCCCTGGAATCGCTGAGGAGCAGATGATGCCCCGCATCACCCTCGCCCACTGGCACGGCGACGCTGCCCCCGGTGACACCATCGACGTCACCGACGAGGAACTGGCCGGCCTGGCCCGCGACGGCCGTATCGCCGCCGTCCACGATGCCCCGCCCCCTGTCCGCGCGGATGCGGGCCCGCAGGCGCCTGCGGAACGCCCGCGCAAGGACCGATGAGCATCCCGGCCGCCTTCCCCGACGCCGAGCTGGTCGTCACCACGCTGCTGCGCACCGGCCTGCCGGTCAGCTCGGTGGGCACCGAGTGGCCCGACGATCTGGCCGCGCACCTGCCGGTGGTGGCGGTCACCCGCGGCGGAGGCGCCATCGTGCAGCGCGGCGTGACCGAGGACGTCTCCTTCGACATCGACATCCTGGCTGCGGCCAAGAAGCAGGCCCAGGACCTGGCGCAGCAGGTCCGCGCCCTGCTCTACGGGGCCGAGGGCAGCGTTCAGCCCGGCGCCCGCATCTACGGCGTGCGCGACATCAGCCTCATCTGGCTGCCCTACCAGCCCGGCGAGGACACCGACCCGATCCCGCGGTACGTGCTGGTCATGCAGGCCCGTATCCGCCCCGCCTGACACCCAACCCGCACCCCTTTGCCCCTACACCCGCCGGCGAGCGCCGCGCGGGTCCTCGCCATGCCTGGAGGCGCACGTGGCGCTCAACGCCGACAACGTCAGGGTCGGGCTCACCGGCACCATCTACCTGGCCCCCAAGGGCACCACCGCCCCCACCGACCTGGACACCGCATGGGGTCCCGGGTGGGCCGACCTGGGCTACATGTCCGACGACGGCGTCGAGATGGAGTACTCCACCGACACCGAGGACATCACGGCCTGGCAGTCGCTGAGCCCCGTCCGGAAGGTGCTGACCAGCGTCGACATGACGCTCGGCTTCACCGCGATCGAGCTGAAGACCCGCACCGTCACCCTCTACTTCCCGGGCAGCACGATGACGGACGTCTCCGGCACCGTCCACAAGCTCGACATTCCCGCCGCCCCCAGCCCCGCCGAGTGGGCGTTCGGCCTGGAATGGGCCGACGGCGCCATCAAGAACCGCCTGGTCGTCCCGCGCGGCGAGGTCACCGACCGCGACGCCATCACCGTGGCCCGCTCCGAGGCCGTGGGCCTGAACATGACCGTCTCCGCCTACGCCACCAGCGCCCCGGAGCTGGCCACCTGGCTGTCCAACGACCCGTCCTGGTCCGCCGCCTGATACCCCCGGCGGGCGCGCCATGCGGGTCGCGCCTGCCGGGCCAAAAACCCGCTACCACCCGCAAGGAGAACACCATGGCAACCAGCAAGCCGGCCGGGCGTGAAGTCGTCTCCCTCGACGCCCGGGCCAAGCAGCGCCGCGAGGCCCTCGGCGAGCCCACCACCTTCGAACTCATGGGCGTCGAGTTCACCCTGCCGCCGTTCCAGACGCTGCCGATGGACCTGCAAGAACGCGTGGCCAACAGGGAAGACGCCCTCGGCATCCTGCGCATCGCTGCAGGCCCCGACACCGTCAAGGACATGGTCGCCGCCGGGTACACCATCGACGACCTGGAACTGATCTCCGAGGAGTGGATGGCGCGCTCCGGCGTCGACCCGGGGAATTCGCGGCCTCCTCCGGCTCCTGAGCGAGCACGGGGAGGCCATCGAAGCCGACCTGCTGCGCTACTACCAGCTCGACGTACTGGACCTGTGGCGCGGCGCGCTGACCTGGCGGCGCCTGCGCGTTCTCGTAGAGCACCTGCCGCCGGACGCCGCGACCGTGCGGGTCCTTACCGGCCGGAGCCCCGAAGAGGAGTTCTGGACCCCGGACCGGCAGCTGCTGGCCACCATCGCCGACCGGGTCGCCGAGGGCACCTACGCGCAGGTGCGCCTGCACGGCGACCCCAAGCGCACCCGCCGGCTGAAGCCACCGGACCCCATCCCGCGCCCCGGCGTGACCGCCCGCAAGCCCCGCAACACCATCCGCTTCGGAGGCCGCCACGGCTCCGGGGCTCAGCAGCTCGCCAGCGTCTTCGGAGGCGCACCGACCTGATCAGGGAGGTGCGCCATGGCCACCGGCGGCGTTCTCGTCGGGCGCGGATACGTCGCCATCCGCCCCGAGTTCCAGGGCAACTGGAACCGCACCCTGCGCGAGCAGGGCACCGCCGCAGGCCAGGCATTCGCCGCCCAGTTCGGCAAGGTGCTGGCCACAGCGGCCGTCCCGATCGCCGCCATGGGCGCCACCGTCGGGGCCGCCCTGGCCTCCTCGGTGGCCGCCGCCGGCGCCGGAGCGGGCGCCTTCGCCGCCGCCGTCAAGCCGCAGCTTGCGAAGGTCACCGAAGCCTCCGAGCTGTACACCAAGGCCCAGGAGGCGCAGGCCGAGGGCGGCAAGAAGGCGGCCGAAGCCCAGAAGGCCTACACGCAGGCCCTGGCGGCGATGCCGCCGGCGACCCGCAAGACGGCGACGGCCTTCATCGGGCTGAAGAAGGACTTCACCGCCTGGTCCGACTCCCTGTCCGGCACGACGATGCCGCTGTTCACCCGCGGCATCAACCTGCTACGCGCGGCCCTGCCCAAGCTCACCCCCTTCGTCAAGAGCACCGCTGCCGCCTTCACCGGCTTTCTCGACACTCTCGGCAAGGGGCAGGCCGGCCGCGTTTTCGCCGAGTTCGGCGCCACCATGCGCCGCCTGTCCGGCTCGTCGCTGACCTCGTTCCTGAACGTCTTCCGCAACATCGCGGTCGGCTTCGCCGGCGTCCTCAACGCCTTCGCGCCCATGTCGCGCGGGGTGACCGGCGGTCTGGAAAGCCTCACCGCCCGCTTCGCCGCCTTCGGCGCCACACTGCGCACCTCCAGCGGCTTCCAGCAGTTCATCGCCTATGTGCGCGCCACCGCGCCGCAGGTGCTGGGGCTGTTCGCGAGCCTGGCCAGAACCGCGGTGACGCTGGTTCAGGCGATCGCGCCGCTGGGCGGCGTGACGCTCCAGGTGGTCACCGTCTTCGCGCGGCTGACGGCCGCCATCCCCACGCCGGTCATGCGGGTGCTCGTCAACGTGCTGGCCGCCACCGTGGTCGCCGCCAAGCTCTACGCCGTCTACGTCACGGCCGCGGCGGCCGTGACCCGCGGCTGGGCGGTGGCCCAGGGCATCCTCAACCGCGTCATGGCGCTGAACCCCGTCCTGCGGGTGGTGCTCATCGTCATCGCCCTGGGGACCGCGCTGGTCCTCGCCTACCGGCACAGCGAGACCTTCCGCAACGTCGTCCAGGCCGCCTGGCAGGGCATCCAGACGGCGGCCTCCTGGGCCTGGAACAACGTCCTGAGGCCCGTCTTCACCGGCATCGCCGCGGCGGCCCGTGTGGTCGGGCAGGTGGCGATGTGGCTGTGGAACAACGCGATCGGCCCGGCGTTCCGCTTCATCGGTGCCGCCGCGCGCATCCTGCTCGGCATCGTTGCCGTCGCCGTCTTCGGGCCGCTGGTCGTCGCCTTCAACGTCGTCTCCGCGGTGGCACGCGCCCTGTGGACCGTCGCCATCAAGCCGGTGTTCAACGCGATCGCGTCGATCGCCCGGTGGCTGTACAGCACGGTGATCAAGCCGACGTTCGCCGCGTGGGCGGCGGCATTCCGGGCAGCAGGCGCGGTGGCCCGCTGGCTGTACGAGAACATCGCCAAGCCGGTGTTCAACGGGATCAAGACGGTTGTCGCTGCGTGGTGGGCCGCGACCCGCGTCATCTTCGGCCTGGTCCGCGCCTACATCGCCGGCCCCTCGGAGCTGTCTTCCGGTGGCTGTACGACAACGTCGTCCGGCCGGTGTTCAACGGGATCAAGACGGTCGTCGGCTTCGTGTGGCAGAACGGCATCCGACCGGTGTTCAACGCGGTCAAGACGGCCGTGCAGGCCGTGGCGAAGGCGTTCTCCGCTTCAAAGGACGCCATCGGCCGGGCCTGGGACAAGCTGCGGGACATCACCCGCAAACCGGTCCAGTTCATCATCGACACCGTTTACAACAACGGCATCCGCAAGGTGTGGAACACCGTCGTCGGAGCGTTCGGCGGCAAAGAGCTGGGCGTCGTCAAGTTCGCCACCGGCGGCGTGATGCCCGGCTACACCCCGGGCCGCGACGTGCACCTGGCCGCCCTCTCTGGCGGCGAGGCCATCATGCGCCCGGAGTGGACCCGTGCGGTCGGCCCCGGCTACGTCAACACCATGAACGCCGCCGCCCGCGGTGGGGGCGTCTCCGGCGTCCAGCGCGCCCTCGGCCTGCCCGGCTTCGCCGACGGCGGCATCTTCTCCGGCATCGGGTCGTTCGTTTCCGGCGCCTGGGACAAGCTCAAGAAGGGCGCCAAGTGGCTGGCCGACACCTTCGGCGGCGCCATCAAGAACGGCGTCCGGTCCCTGGTCAACCCAGTCATCGATCTGATCCCCGGCAGCGGAGGCTTTCCCGGCCTCCTCAAGGGCGGGATGCGGCGCTTGGTCGAGAAGCTGCTCGGGGCCGGCGAGAAGGGTGACAAGCTCGCCGTACCGAACATCAAGTACAACCCCTCCGCGGGCGTCGAGCAGTGGCGGGGCGTCGCAAGCGCCGTCCTGCGCGAGCTGGGAGTGTTCTCCCCGTACAACCTGACGGCGATCTTGCAGACGATCCGCAAGGAGTCCGGCGGCAACCCGCGCGCGATCAATCTGTGGGACTCCAACGCCAAGGCGGGCACGCCGTCGATGGGGCTCATCCAGACGATCCTCCCCACCTTCAACGCCTATGCGGGCAAGTACCGCGGGCGCGGCCCGTATGACCCCTACGCCAACATCTACGCCGGCATCAGCTACGCGAGGTCGCGGTACGGCTCCGGGTGGGCTGCACGCATGGCCCGGCCCGGCGGCTACGACTCCGGCGGCTGGCTCATGCCGGGGCTCAGTGCCACCTACAACGGCACCGGGCAGCCCGAGGCGGTCCTGACCGGCCGACAGTGGGACGCCATGTCGGCCGCCGCGGCGCGGTCCGAGGAGCCCGTCGTCGTCGAGGTGCACACGAAGGACGACGCGCTCGCCGACTTCATCGACGTGCGCGTGCGTCGCGGACAGCAGCAGCTCACCAGCGTGCTCCGCGCAGGAAGGAGGTGACCGTGGCGATCCCCGGCAACATGCTGTCCAGCACGACGGAGAGCGTCGACCCGAACACCTCCGGCTGGATCAGCAAGCTGAACTGCACGCTGTCGCTGGGCTCGGGCGGGCGGAACGGCGACGGCGTCCTGACGGTGAAGTCGGTGGCCGCGGGCGAGATGCAGGCCCGCACCGTCTCCTCGTACCCGGTCGTGCCGGGCACGGTGTACCACACCTTCGCGGATTCGTCGGGCAGCGTGCCGGAGCGCATCGGTATCCGCTGGCTGACCGCGGCCAACGCGGAGATCAGCATCACGTGGTCGCTGACCACGTCGGCTGCCTCGGCTTCGTGGCACCGGGTGAGCGTGGCCGGGGCCGCGCCGGTGAACGCCGCGCGGGCACAGGTACTGCTGTCCTCGACGCCCGCCGCGGGGAACGTGACCCATTTCTGGGAGAACGGCTACCTGGGATTGCCGCAACGCACGGTCGGCAACCTCCTCGGCTTCAACGCGGAGACCACCGAGGTCGACAGCTCCGGCTGGACGGCCGAGACGAACGCCACGGTGTCCCGACAGGCGCCGCCGGTGACCTGGTCGGCGACCGCGTATTCGGTGGGCGGTCACGTCATCGCGGTCACCGCCACGGCCGCGGGCAACGCGTCGGCCATCAGCGCCGAGCGGCCGGTCGTCACGCCGGGCACCGAGTATCTGGCCTACGCCTACCTCAACCCGCCGACCGCGGCGGCAGACACGTGGATCGAGCTGCGCTTCTACGACACCAGCGGCGCGCAGGTCGGTGTCTCGCGCGGCTCGCTCGCCGCGCCGGGAACCGGCTGGTACCGGCAGCGGGTCTCGGCCGTGGCCCCGGCGACCGCGGCGACGTGTGGCGTGGCCGCGGGCATCGGGGGCGCGAGCGCCGGTCAGGTGCTGCGCCTGGAGCAGACCTCGGTCATCGTCGCACCGACGGCCCGCGCGGGCACGGTCATCCCGTACCGCAGCACCAGCTTCGAGCAGGACGCGGGCGGCTGGGCCGTCACGTCCGGCGCGGCCACCATCGCACGCAGCACGCCGTGGGGCGCCTACGGTGTCGACGGCTCCTACGCGCTCACCGTCACCAGCGCGACCGCCACCGCCTCCACCCTGCGCTCCCCGCTCTTCCCGCTCACCCCGGGCGTCGGCCTGAACTGGCGATCTGAGCTGTACAGCCAGGTCACAGCGGGCGGCTGGACGGCGGTGCGCGGCATCCGCTGGTACGACGCAGGAGGTACGAGCCTCGGCTTGTCCAGCGCCGCGTCGAGCGCGGTGCCGGCCTCGGGCTGGTGGATCCTGACCAACGACTGGGTCGCGCCGACCGGAGCCACGCAGGCGGCGATCGAGTGGACGCTCACCGCCACCAGCGCCAGTAGCGTGCTCCGGCTGGACGTGGCCTCGCTGTGGCCGGCGCTGCCACTCCAGCACGTGGACGTCGACGACACCGCGGCGGCCATCACGCTCACCCTGCGCGAGCTGCCGATCGGCTACCTCATCACGGTCTACCGGACCGGGCAGGACGGCAGCCAGACCCTTGTCCGCGGCCCGGCCGGGCTCCTCGACAAGGCCGTCATCACCTCCGACCTGATGGTGATCGAGGACTATGAGGCGCCGCTCGGGGTGCCGGTCGCCTACCGCGTCGAGATCGTTCCGGCGGCCGGCGGCAGCATCCAGATCCGCACCACCGAAACCGTCACCATCGACCCCGGCGATCCGCAGGAAGCCTGGCTGAAAGATCCAGGTCAGCCGCAGCGGAACACGAAGGTGCTGGTCGAGAAGGCCCCCGACTGGTCGCGATCGATCGAGCGGGCCGCCTACCGGGTCAAGGGTCGCCGCAACGCCGTGATCCTGTCGGATGTGCGTGGTGGCCAGGAAGGCGATCTGTCGATCTGGACGCGCACCGACGACGAGCGGAAGCGGCTGAACTGGCTGCTCGACTCCGGCAACGTCTTGCTCTGGCAGGCCGCACCCGGCATGGGCGTGGACGACATGTACGTCAACGTCGGCGAGACCAGCGAGGGACGGATCGGCGGCCCGGCGCAGGAGCCCTGGCGGGAGTGGAAACTCCCGCTCACCGCGGCAGACATGCCCGTCACGGTCGGTGTGGGCGGCACGGCGGGCCGCACGTGGCAGGACCTCTTGAGCGAGTTCGCCACCTGGGCTGACGTTCTCGGCAGCTACGAGACCGGTGAAGATCTGCTGTTCGACCGACGCAGGGGGTGATCGGTGTACCCGGTCACCGAGCGGTTCCTGGCCGCCCTCACCGAGTCCCACACGCCCGCCACCGAGGTCGCCCTCTTCCGCACGGACGGACGCGTCGAGCCGCTGGAGGTGACCGGCGGGTCGGTGACGGTAGACCGCGGGCAGGCGATCCGCCGTACCTGCACGGTCACCATCACCGACACCTCGCTGATCCCGCGCACCCCGAGCGACAAGCTCAGCGTGTACGGCGCCCGGCTGCGCATCAGCCGCGGCGTCCAGTACGGCGACGGCTCGCGCGAGCTGGCGCCCCTCGGGGTGTTCCGCCTGGACTCCGTCGAGGGCGACGTCGACGAGGGGCCGGTCACGCTGGCCGGCAAGGGCCTCGAAGCGATCGTGACCGACGACCGCTTCACTGCGCCGTACCGCGCGTCCGGCACAGCGGTAGGTGCCGTCACCGCGCTCATCCAGCGCTCCATCCCGGACGCCACGGTCGTGAACAGGGCGGTGGACGCCGTCATCGGCCCGCGGACCTGGGACGTTGAGGGTGATCCGTGGGCTGCGGTGCAGGAGTGTGCGGCGGCGATCGGCGCCGAGGTGTACGCGGACCCGGACGGCGTCTTCGTCGTCGCCGAGCTGCCCGACTTGCTCACCACCACCCCCGCCTGGACGGTGGCGGCGGGGGACGGAGGCGCCTACATCAAGGCCGACCGCGGCATGACCAGCGACAAGGTTTTCAACGGCGTGCTTGCGCGCGGCGAGAACACCGAGACGAACGTCGCCCCCGTGTCGGCGCTCGTCGTCGATGACGAACCGACCAGCCCTACCTACTGGGGCGGCTCGTTCGGGCACCGGCCCACTTTCTATACCAGCGCCACCCTGACCAGCACGGTCGCAGCGGAGGGCGCTGCCCGGCTGAAGCTGCGGGCCGCGAAGTCACCGAACTCCAGCGGCGATCTCTCGTCGCTGCCGAACCCCGCATTGGAGCCCGGCGACGTGATCCGTGTCGTCTACCCGGACGGCACCCGCGAGCTTCACCAGATCCAGAGCCTCAGCGTCCCGCTCGACGTCGGCGGCGACTTCCCGATCACCACGATCGCCGCGAAGGAGGACGCCTGATGGCCAGCAGCGACATCGCGGTCCACGCCGACCTCGCCGACGCCCTCCAGCAGCAGGCCATCCAGGCGGGCGCCACCAGCCCGGCCGTGCGCGGCGCGGACTGGCGCCTCGCCGTCGTCGCTACCGTCGGCACGGACGGCACCATCACCACGACGGACGGCATCATCGCCCGCCGCATGGCTACCTACCTCTCCCCGGCCGCAGGGGACACGATCGTCGTCAGCGTCTCCAGCTCGGGCAACTGGCTCGCCCACGGCTGCACTGCTCCCGCGACAGCCGCTGGCACATGGCAGCCGCTCACCCTCTCGGGCGGCTGGACGACCTACGGCACGCCGTACTGGGCGCCGTCCTACCGCATCAACGGCGACGGAACCGTGTCCTTGAGCGGGCTCGCGAAGGCCCCCGTCAGCGCAGGGCAGCCGCAGACCCTGTGCACCCTGCCCGCGGCCATCGTGCCCGCATCGAAGAGCCGCTTCCCGACCGAAGTCGCGTCCGCCATCCACGGCGTCCTCGACGTCAACGCCACCGGCACGCTGCAAATCCAGGACTACGCGGGCAACGCCACGTGGGCCGCCCTGGACGGCGTGCAGTACCGACTTACCTAGGAGCCCTCGTGCCACACCCCACCGACGGGTACGTCCCGGAGACGCTCACCCACTGGGTCCGCGTCATCGACCTGCAGACCGACAACCCGCTCTTCTCCTACACCTCCCAGCTCTGGCTCGACGGCCGCGGCCAGGGCCTCACCACCGAACTACTCGACCGGATCACACAGACCGTCGCCGACTACGCCGCCGAGCAGCTCACCGACGCCGGGGGCACGCACGAGACGCGCGCCACCCTCTCCTACACCGGCGGCCACGACGTGACTCTCCTCCCGGCGCCGGGGGCCTGATGCCCACCACCGACGCCTACGGGCAGGGCGTGCAGATCGCGTCGCTGACCGATGCCCCGAACATGGAGACGTTGGCCAGCAATCTGGCGACGGGCCTGGTGCCGCGGTCGGTGATGCGGTTCGCGTCCGCGTCCGCCCGCAACGCCGCCATCACCAGCCCGGTCGCGGGCATGGTCGCCTTCCTGACCGCCGAGAAGCTGTTCACCGGCTACGACGGGACGGCATGGGTCGTGCTCGCCGCGGGCACCTCGGCGTGGACGACGATCCCCCTGGCCTCGGGGTTTGCGCACAACGGCAACTCGAACGGGAGCGCGCAGTATCGCGTGGTCAACCTGTTCGGGGAGATCACGGTGATGCTGCAGGGCGGCATCGACATCACGTACTCCGGCAGCCCAGCCACGATCGCCAACGGCGGCATCATCACCAGCACGGCACTGCCGTCCGCGGCCCGGCCCGGATCGCTGCGGACCGTGCCCGCCGCCTGCTCCGCGGTCACCTCGGACTCGCTGTCGCTGAAGCTGGACGCGCAGCCGGACGGCCACCTGAAAATCATCGGCACCACGGCCAGCAACGCCACCGAGCGCATCACCCCGCCGTGGATCAGCCTGAACGGCTTGTTCTACAGCCTCTGAGCAGCGCTTTTCTCGGCGCCGCGAAAATCTCCCCGCACTCCACGCCCCGCCGAGCCGGGGCCTTTCTCATGCCCGGAGGCCCCATGGCCCGGTACCGCAAGAAGCCCATCGAGGTCGACGCCGTCCGTTACGACGGCACCAATCGCGACGAGGTCGCCGCCTTCATGGGACAGACCGGCAAGGTCGAGGAGACCAAGCTGCCCGGCCCCGGCCGCGGCGTGCACGACGGCATCGTCATCCACACTCTCGAAGGCGACATGACCGCATCCCCAGGCGACTGGATCATCCGTGGCGTGCAGGGCGAGCACTACCCCTGCAGGTCGGACATCTTCGCCGCGACATACGAGGAGGCATGATGGCCACACCCCTGTCCGCTGCCGCGTTCCTCGCCGCACTCCGGGCTGAGGGCGTCAAGGTCGTCGAGGTCGGCAACTGGCGGACCCACAACCGGAACTCGAAGGGCGCGTGGGGCCCGGTCAACGGCGTCATCATCCACCACACCGTGTCCTCCGGGACCACGTCGTCCGTACAGTTCTGCCGCGACGGCTACAGCAGCCTGCCCGGCCCGCTGTGCCACGGCGTCATCGACAAGGCGGGCGTCGTACACCTCGTCGGCTATGGCCGCGCGAACCACGCCGGCGGCGGCGACCCGCGCGTCCTACAGCAGGTCACCGACGAGTCCTACGGCGCCGCCCCATCCCGCCCGACGAAGGGCAACACGAACGGCACGGACGGCAACAGCAGGTTCTACGGCTTCGAGTGCATCAACCGCGGCGACGGCAAGGACCCCTGGCCAGATGCCCAGCTCGACGCCATCGAGCGCGTCTCGGCCGCCATCTGCCGGGCGCACGGCTGGTCGGCCAAGTCGGCGATCGGCCACCTGGAGTGGTCCGCCGACAAGATCGACCCTCGCGGTTTCACCATGCCCGACATGCGCGCCCGGGTCGCCCGGCGCCTCGCCGGGAAGCCCGGCGGCACACCTACTACTCCCGAGGAGAACGACGTGACACTCAGCGACGAGGATATCCGGCGCATCTGGGCGCACGAGCTGATCAACCCGATCATCAAGGAGGGCGACAACACCCGGCAGGCCGGCACCTACGTGCGCTACGCCGACCACCGCCAGGTCACCCTCCTCGACCGGCTCGACCGCATCGAAGCCCTGCTGAAGAAGCTCACCGACCAGACCAGCACCGACAAGTGAGAGGCTCCGGCATGGCCACTAACGCACCCGTCGAGGCGAAGGTGAAGGCGGCCACCGCCACGACCTTCGTCGCTTCCCTGGTCCTCGCGGTCCTCAACGCCGTCTCCGCCGACAGCACCCTGCTGGACCCGCTGCCCGGCTGGCTGCAGGCCGTCATCGTCGCACTCGTGCCCACCGCGGTCACGTATCTGGCCAGCTGGCAGGCCCGGCACACCCCGCGTCCGGTCCCGAGTGAGCCGCCCGTCCAGGGACTCTGATGCCGTGCCCGACGAGCTGTCTGTGGGCGAACTCGGGCGCGCGGTCGGCGCCTTGCGCCAGGAGATCCAGGCAATGGGGCAGGGCATCAACTCCCGCCTGGACAAGGTCGTGTCCACCGAGGTCTACAGCCTGCAGTCCGCGTACACCGACCAGCGCATCACCGCCCTGAGCCAGGATCTGCAGAAGGCCGAGGACGCGCGGGAGGCGTTGGAGCGGGACTTTGAGCAGTACCGATTGGCGGAACGTGACCGGCGTGAGCGCGAACGGCAGGCGCGCCTCTATCAGATGATCGTGCCTGTGCTGATGGGCCTGATGGCCGCGGCGATCGCGGTGTGGGCGGTGATCGCGAAGTGAGCATCCAGCACAAGACCGCCGGACGGCTGCCGCGCGCCGAATGGCTTGCCGTGGTCACCGCCCTGCTGTTCTTCGGCGGCATGGCCTGGCTCGCCGTACAGGTCGTCGCACTGCACGGCGAGCTGCAGACCGCGAACGGGGCGCGCGACGCCCTCGCGCGGCAGGTCCAGGGGCTCGGCGCGAAACCGATCGCGGGCCCGCCCGGATCGCGCGGCACTGCCGGTCTCGTCGGCCCCCGCGGGCCCCAGGGGAGGCAGGTTCACCCGGACCCACCGGACGGCCGGGAGCCGCAGGAAAGAACGGCACCGACGGCGACGACGGTACGGACGGAGACAGCGCCACCGGAGCACCGGGCCAGCCCGGCGCCGCAGGCAGTCCCGGAGCGGACGGAGCGGATGGTGCCGTCGGCCCGACCGGTCCCGCCGGCATTCCGGGCGAGCCCGGACCGGCCGGACCACAGGGCGAGAAGGGGCAGCAGGGTGAGCCCGGCGAGCGGGGGCCCGCGGGCCCGGCCTGCCCGGACGGCTACAGCCTCCAGCCGCCCGCCGACGACCCCGACGCCCTGATCTGTCGCCGCGACGGGGCCCCGCAGCCCAGCCCGAACCCGACAACCCAGAGCCCGGCTATGGCTCCGGAACAGAAGCGAAGATAACCATGCCCGATCAGCCCGCCCCGCGGCCCGCCGAGCCGCGCGTCGACGAGACCGCGGGGGACATCGCCTCGCTGGTGCGACTGGGCGTCGTCGACCCGCCGCCCGCTCCGTCGCCGCCCGAGCAGCCGCGTCCGCCGCAGCCAGACCCGAGGCCCGCAGAGAACGCGGCCCTCATCGACGCCGCCCTGGCGGACATCGGAGTCGAGAGGACCGCGGCCGACGAGCAGGCCGTCACCGCCCTCGCCCGCCTCGACACGGGCACCGTCGACACCGTCACCCGGTGGATCAAGCACAAGAAGAAGGACAGGTGACCACGCCCCGCCCCTGCTCCGGCAGGCGGCGGGGCATTTTCGTGTCACAAGAGCGTTCCGCACCGTATCCCTTGCCCGCCCGCGTCGGTACGGTGCCGTCACGTCACCAGACACCCGGGGGAACCATGCGCATCACACCCGCTGTCACCGTCCTGGCCGCTGCCTGCCTATCCCTCACTGCCTGTGGCAGCAGCGGGGCTCCCGACGAGAAGGAGGGCAGCACCCCGCCCGCGGCCAGCGCTCCGCCGACGCCGCCAGAGGTCAAGGCGCTGGCGCTGGGCAAGACGGCGCACACCGCCGGGGCGGCCCACCCCGTCGAAGGGGACGGCGGTGGCGTCCTGGACATCACCCCGACCAGCGTTGTGTACGTACCGACCGGCACCGGCCAGACCCCAGTCAACGGGAGCTACGCCGTCGTGGCGTACAAGGCGAAGAGCGCCACCGCGGTCGCCGCGGCCGAGACCGTGCCGGCCGAGAACGCCGGCTGGCAGTGGATCGCACCGGATGGGCAGGCCGTTTCCACCATGGACGGTGACGCCACCAGCGTTACCCCCGACGGATTCCTCGGCTCGGGCGCTGTGGCACTGGGCAGCTACCAGTGGCGCAGCCAGGCGTTCGACCTGACGAAGGCCCAGCACGGCGGACAGCTCGTCTACACCGACGGAGAGGGCAAGACCTACCGCTGGACGATGCCCGCGAAAGACAGCGGGCCCGAGGCGGCGAAGCTGAAGAAGGCGCTCGCCGGGTAGCCAGCGGCACGCCGAAACGGCCGGTGAGGTGGGCTTTAAGTCCCACACCCCGAAGGGCGCTGCGAACGCTCACCGGCCGCGAGCACACCGTAGACCGGGGCGCCGGTCGCTGTCAGCCCCTTGCGCCACACCGTTCACGCGCTGCTGAGGCTCGGCCCGCCGTAGTCGTGCGGCCGGCCGCCGCGCCACTCCACCCATGCCGGGTCGTCGAGCAGGTGCTCGGCGTCGGGCAGCCCGGCCCGCCGCAAGAACTCGGTCACGTCCCGGTCGCTGTGCGCCAACCCGAGGATCGTGCCGTCGACACGCACCCGCCGCCCGCCCGTCGGTGACGGCTCCTGGATGACGATGCGCGCGGCCATGGAACCAGCCTGCGGGAGGGCGGGGCGGGGCGCATCTGCACGGAGCCCGCGAGAGTGCCATCGTTCTGCCAGACTCGGGCCAGGCCCCGTCGCGTTCCCCCGTGCGGCGGGGCCGCCCTCGTTGTCAGTGCCCGCCCGTACCCTCGACTCAACACATTCAATGTGTGCACTCATGCTGGGAGTGCTGCTCGAACCGCCCCGCCGGAACAGCGACCGCGCGGGGCGGACGGCTACCTGGAGGAACCCGTGGACCTGGTGCAGTTCCTGCGCGACCGGCTCGACGAAGACGAGGCGCCGGCGCGCGCTGCCCTGGGCGTCAACGTCCTGGCCAGCATGAAGCGCGGCAAGCCCGCTCCACGGTGGGTGCCCAGCCCGGATGGCGAAGCAGGGATCTGGGACACCAACGGCATCCCCCGGGTGAAGTTCGTGTGGGCGCGCGAGCGGGACCACATCATCCGCCACGACCCGGCCCGCGTCCTCGCCGAGGTCGAAGCCAAGCGGCAGGCCGTCGACCACTACGAGCAGGTGCGGACGCTAACCAAAGACCACGAGGCGTACATCCTCGCGGAGAGTGCAGTCCTTCGCCAGATCCAGTACATGGCCCTGCCCTACGCCGACCACCCGGACTACCGGCAAGAGTGGCGGCCGTAGCTACTCGCCGTCGGGCTCGGGGTGCCGCACCTTGCGCTTCAGCTCTCGCTCGACCTCGTACCGGCTCTCGCCGGTCGCCGCGGCGTGCGTGGTGATGGCGGCCTGAACGGCCTCGGCGGTGTCGGTGGTGAGCGTCCCGGCCTGGATCTCGGCCCAGGCGGCCGTCTCCAGCCTGATCAAATCGTCTGTGAGTTCGATAGCCACTGGCTGATACTACGCGGCCATGGCCAAATCCCCGCGCACCGCCGCCGCCCACGCCTCCAGCAGCGCCTCGTACTCCGCCTGCTCCTCCGGCCACAGCGGACGGTCGGCGCGCGCCGACATGAACGCGCGAATCGCCTCGTTCGCCTCGGTGGCCGTCATGCCGGGGATCTTACGGGCGGGCACTGACAGGCGCCCATCCCTATTCGCCAGTGGGCTGCTCCACGATGAACGTGCCCTTGGCTGGCAGCGTCACCGCGAGCCCGCGGTCCCGCAGCTCCTGGATTGCGCGGCGTGCCGTCCCGACCGCCACCCCGTACTCCTCGGCGAGATCCCGCTCGCCCTGCAGGCGGGCGCCTGGGCGCAGCTCGCCCGACGCGATCCGTCCGGCGATGTGATCGGCCACCTGTACGTACACGTAGACCGGCCGGGACGGATCCACCGGCGGCACCCCATGATCATCAGCCATGGCAGCACCGTAGACCGGCCCTGAGCTGCGCAGACCACCAGGTAGCGGCCTACCGCTCTATACCGCTTCATGAAGCGGTACAGTCATGAAACACCCCCGCGACCGCGCGAACGGCCCGGGGGCACGGACGACCCGAGCAGGCAGGTCATCATGGACGATCGTAGAGTCAGCAGTCTCCAGCCGACAGCGTCGCTTCCCGCCTGGATTCCCCGCGGCGCCGGCCTCAGAGTCATAACGGACATCTCCGCGCTCGACGCCGACGTCGTGTGCGTACCGCGACCAGTCGGCCAGCAGCTCCTCGCCGCACTCGGCCTCGGCTCCGGCGCCGTCATCGAAGACAATCACCGCAGCTGGCCGACGATGACCTGGCTCGTACCGCCCGGCACCGCCGCCGAGCGCCAGTTGCCGCCTTGGGACGGTGCCCGCCCCGACGGGCAGCTGTACGTACCCGGCCTCCAGCAGCGCAGCCAGCGCCTGTTCTGGCGTCTGCACCCCGAGGACCGGCCGCTGCTCACCGACCCCGCCGCGCTGCGCGACCTGATGCCTCGCGGTCCAGGTGGCAGCTCGCACGGCGCGTGACAGATTCACGCGGGGTGTAGATCGAGCGCACCAGGGGACTCGGCTCACACCTGGCGCATATGCCAGAGTGGTCGTTCACTCATCAACAGGTACTCGTTCAGATCTTGCGAGCCGGGCGCGAAGACGCAGCAGCTGGAGACGACACCAGAGAGCTACCACGGGGGCACTGGACAGGATGAGCATTGCAGTCAGAACCACACCGGCGTGTGGCGCGGGGGCGTGCATGACCCGTAGCGCCTACGTACTCAACCTCTACCAATGGGCCGACGGCGACTGCTTCCGGTGCGCCTCCCGCAACGTGCCCACGACGCTCCTGGGGGAGGTGCTCGCGCCTATCGGTGACGTCTACCAGATCAGGGCGTGCCAGACCTGCGTCCTTGAGATGGAAGAGGAGCGCCGCCGCCATGCTCAGCGTCATGGCCTGCCGTACCGTCCGGGCGGCTTGGGCGGGCCCTGCTCGCCGTAGACGTTCCACCCGCCGCCCCCGGCTTCCCGCCGGGGGCGGTTTCGTTGCGTAGACGTGCTGGTGGCGACGCAGTTTTCCAGGGAGCGCGCAGGGAGATCCACAGCGCAGGGAGCATACAGGGAGGTGTAGAAATCTCGCTACGTCTCAACCCATCCCACCTAGTCACCCGTCATCACACCAGGTGGGAGGCGTGTGATGGATGGGGGCGTGCGTAACCCCTGGTGCAGGTCAAACGTGTAGCCAGTTCCAGGGCTTCTGGCTCAACGGGGGGCGCTGGCCCACCCCGGTCCCGTAGCGGCGCGGCCGGCTGCCGGTGCGCAGCGGGCCGTCCGGCTTCCGTCCGGCCGTCCCGCGCGCGGAAAACCGCTGGTCCCGCTCCGGCCACGGCCCGTACGATCGGCCCATGGGCATTTTCGTCTGAGCAGACGGACGTGAGTTCAGAGCCACCGGCCCGGCGAAGGCAGCCGGGCCGGTGGCGTCCGTCCGTATGTCCGTACACCTGCTCAGGAGACACCACCATGCCGCGCACACCCGTCTCGTCCTGCCCCGCCCTCGACCGCCGCGTCGCGCGCCTGCGCGAGCTGGCCGAGGCCGAGCCCCGGCTGGAGGGCGTCCTGCTCTACGGCTCGTGGACCCTCGGTGAGGCCGACGCCCACTCCGACATCGAGGCGTACCTGTACGTCCGCGACGCGCACGCCGACACCTTCGACGGCCGGGACTTCGTCAGCCGTATCGCCCCGCTGAAGCTGGCCTACACCAACATGTACGGCATCCTGGCCGTCGTCTTCGACGACCTGATGCGCGGCGAGTTCCACCTCGTGGCCGCCGGGCCGGGCATCGACGAGGTGCCCACCTGGCGCGGCATGGTCCATCTGCCGGACCCCGGCGCCGCCGTCCTGCTGGACCGCGGCGGACGGCTGACCGCCGCGGCCCGCCGTCTTGCCGACCCCTGCCCGCCCGAGCCGGGCCCGACCGCGCAGCAGCTCACCGACGAGCTCACCAACTGGACGCTGATGCTCGCCCACGTCCTGAAGCGCGGCGAGACGGCCCGCGCACACGCCCTGATGCACTCGGTCGTCGCCCCGCAGCAGCTCCAGCTGTGCCGCCTGCTGCGTGGCTCCACCACACACTGGCTCACCCCCAGCCGCGCTCTGGAACAGGACCTGCCGGCCGCCGACCGCGACCGTTACACGGCGGCCACTGCTCCCGCCGTGCTCCCGGCCGTACGGACGGCGGCGCGGGCCGGCTGGCAGTGGAGCCGGGAACTGGCCGGTGAGGCGGCGGCGCGGTGGGGGACCGAGGTGCCGACCGCGCTGCACGAGGAGATCGGCGTGCTGCTCGCTCAGGAGGGCGGCAGCTGTTCCTTGTAGGGCTCCAGCTCCGGCGCCGTCGTGGTCGCCACGAACTCGGTGATCCGGTAGTCACAGACGCCCGCGATCGTGAAGGGGTCCTCCGCCACGATCCGCTCGGCCGTCGCCCGGTCCGCGACGGACGCGAGGATGACGCCGCCGTCGCGCGGCACCTTGCGTCCGGCGGCCAGGAAGTGCCCGGCCGCGTAGTGCTTCTTCAGCCATGCCACGTGGTCGGGCAGGGCGGCGTCGACGCGCTCCAGCGGCGCGGTGTAGGTCAGCTCAAGTACGAACATGAGTGCCATGGTAGGCAGTGACGATCACCATGCGGCCCGCAGCCCGCAGCCCCGTACGGCCGCCGGATGCTTGAGCCGCTGTGCCCCGCCGGGCCGGGAGGGGGGACCCGGCACGGGCACAGCGGCCCGAAGCGCCGTGGAACAAGGGAGCCGGGCGCTCAGGACTGGTTGTTCTGGCGGCGGCGCAGGAAGTAGGTGCCGCCGACCGCCGCGGTGGCCAGGACCGCGGCACCCGCGACGATCTCCGTGGTGTTGGAGTCCTTGCTGGTGCTGCCGACGCCCGTGTGCACCTTGCCGTGCGGCAGCCTGGCGTCCGTCTTGAAGGTGGTCATCCACTGCTTGCCGTCCGGGCAGTCGCCGTTGACGCCCCAGGACGTGTAGCGGCCCAGGTGATTCGGGCCGCCGGTCAGCTGGGACGCCACCCGGGCGGTACCGCGGTACGTCTTACCGTGCTTGTGGGTGCGGTGGAGCCAGATCGTGCCGCTGCGGAAGCCCTGCGAGGAGGCGGCGATGCGCTGGGCCTTGCCCGTGTCGCAGGTGACGGTGACGGTGACGGATCCGCCGGGACCGACGAGCTTCGGGCTGGTGGTGGCCACCGGCTTGGCGAGCGCGGCGCCGGTCGACAGGCCCAGAGCGGCGATGGTCAGGCCGGAAGCCGCGATGATGCGAGTGGAACGCATGGTTGATCCTCCGGCAGCGCGGAGGCGGCACGGGTGCGCCGCGGTGGATCGGATGGATCCGCGCTGACGCATTTGAGATAAGCCTCGGCGCGCCGTCCCCGCCCGGTGAGGCTTCGTCAGGTATGGTGCCTCCCTCCGGCGTGTCGGCCCGTACCGGTCGGCGTTGCGGCAGGTCATTGCGCCGACACGCGGTCGGCGATCTGCTCGCGCCGGGCGGGGACAGACGGGTGAGGGGTGGCCGCGCCGGCGTAGGCCGTTCGGGGCCGGTGGCGAACCACCCCGCCCGCGAACCGGCCCACCGGCCGTGCCGCCCGTCCCGTCACGGCCGCGGCCCCACCACCGTGTCCCCGTCCTGGATCAGGATCGCCATGGCCGGACAGGAGTCGGCCGCGTCCAGCGCGTCCTCGTTCTCGGCAATCTCCTCTTTCAGCGGCCGGGCGTGCGTCCCGTCCAGGACGAAGACGTCGGGGGCGATGCCGGCGCACATGCCGGACGCCATGCACTGCGACCCGTCGATCGCGACTTTCCAGGTCATCCGGCTCACCACCCCACCGGCATCTCGCGCGGGCCGCGGACCAGCATCTGGTCCTTCCACACCACGTCCCCCGCGAGGCGCAGCCCGGGGAAGCGGGTGATCAGGGCGATCAGCGCCTCCTGGAGCTCCAGCCGGGCCAGCGGCGCGCCGAGGCAGTGGTGCACCCCGTGCCCGAAGCCGAGGTGCTGGTTGCCGTCGCGGGCGATGTCGAGGGTGCCCGGCTCGTCGAACCGCAGCGCGTCACGGTTGGCCGCGCCCACGGCGACCAGGACCGGTTCACCCGCACGGACGAGCGTGCCGCCTATCTCGATGTCCTCGGTGGGGTAGCGGGGGAAGGCCGCGCCGCTGCCCAGCGGTACGAAGCGCAGCAGTTCCTCGACGGCGCTCTTGACGAGCGCGGGTTCCGCGCGAAGCCGTGCCAGTTCGCCGGGGTGGTCCAGGAGCGACAGGACGAAATTGGGGATCTGGGTGGCCGTGGTCTCGTGTCCGGCGACCAGGATGCCGACGCACAGGTCGATCAGCTCCAGCTCGGAGAGCCGGTCGCCGACGTCCCGGGCCTCGATCAGCCGCGTCATGATGTCATCCCGCGGCGTGACGCGGTGATCCTCGATCAACTTCGCCATGTAGGCGCGCAGTTCCTCCCGGTTGGCCTCGAACTCCTCGGCCGTCAGGGAGCTGGTGGACAGCGCCGCGTCGCTCCACGTACGGAACTTGGGCCGGTCCTCCTCGGGCACGCCGAGCATCCGGCAGATGACCGCGACCGGGATGGGCAGGGCGTAGCGGTCCACGAGGTCGACGGGCGGCCCCGCGGCCTCCAGTTCGTCGATCAGCTGGTGGGTCAGCTCCCGCACCCACGGCCGCAGCTTCTCCACCTGATGGACGGTGAACGCCTTGGCGACGAGGGTGCGCAGCCGGGTGTGGTCGGGCGGGTCCATGCTCAGGATCCCGCTGTTGCGCTGGCCTTCGGCCTGCCGCGGTTCGTCGTGGTCGAGCCCTTCCGCGCGGCTGAAGCGCCGGTCGCCGAGGACCAGCCGCGCGTCGGCGTAGCGGGTGGCGAGCCAGGCCGGTTCGCCGTACGCCATCTGTACCCGCAGCAGTCCCGGCTGGTCGCGGATCTGCTCGTAGGTGTCGGACAGGGCCAGTCCGTCGGGTTCGTTGAACGGGTAGGCAAGGGGCATCGTGTCGGCTGTGGTCACCGGGGCCTCCCTCATGTAAGCAGCTGCTTACAAAGTAGAGGGGTGTTCTTGGTACGGTCAACGGCCTTGCGTGATCTCCGGCTTGGCGGGGTGTCGGGCCCCGCGGACGCGAAAAGGGACGAGAGGAGTACGCCGATGGACGGGAACGAGCCGATGGCCGGGCCGGTGCCCGGTACGGACCACGCGCCGGACGTATTCGGTACGGACCACACGCCGGACGTATCCGGTACGGAACCGGCGTCGGACGTACCCGGCCGGGGCCACGCGCCGGCCGTACCCGGCCCGGACCGCGCACCGCACGCACCCGGCCCGGTGCCGGAAACGGGCGGCGCCACCCGACGCCGTGGGGCCCAGGGCACCCGCCTGCTGCTCTTGGAGGCGGCGGCCGCGCTGTTCGCCGAGCGGGGCTACGAGCGGGCGACCGTACGCGACATCGCGGAGCGGGCCGGAGTCAACCAGGCCCTGCTCTTCCGCTACTTCGGGTCGAAGAAGGCCCTGTTCGGCGAGGTGGTGGCGCTCGGCGGCCAGGAGCAGCTGCACAGCACACCGCCCGGCGAGCTGTTCGAGGCGGCGCTGCGCGGCATGCTCGGCCACCGCGGCGCGGACCCGGGGGACCGTGCCCTGGAGACCTTCCTGCGCTCCATCGGCGACAGCGACGAGATCACCACCGCCGTACGGGAGATGGGGGACGACTACGCGCGGGTGCTCGCCACGCTCAGCACCGCCGACGACCGCGGGCTGCGCGCCGACCTCGCCCTGTCGTGGATGCTCGGCATCGGCCTGATGCGGGTGGTCGTCGGCAAGCAGCCGCTGGCCGACGCCGACCCGGACGCCGTCTGCGCGCTGGTCACCGGCGCGCTCGGCACCCTGCTGGAGAGCCTGCCGAGATCGGCGCCGCCGCCGGCCGCGTGACCGGTTCCGGTACGGCACGCCCGCCGGACCCGTTCCAGGTCACCGGCCGGCCGGCCGCAGCTCGCGCCATTCCGGGGCCAGCACCGGCCGCCCCCTCCAGCCCACAGTGACTTTCCCGCCCGCTCGTTCGCTACCGTGGCCCCACCATGACGAACGACGCCGCGATCTCCCTCGATGACGAACTGGCCCACTGGCCCACCGACGAGGCCGGGGCGCTCGCGACCCAGGACCGGCTGCGTGCCCGGGTACGCAGCGCGCAGTCCGGGCCCGAGCCCGGCTTCGCCGGGACGGTCGTCGGGGTGGACGTCGCCTACGACGACGCACACGACCTGGTGGCCGCGGCGGCCGTCGCCCTGGACGGCGTCACCCTCGCGGTCGTGGAGGAGGCCACAGCGGTGGGCCGGGTCTCCTTCCCGTACGTGCCGGGGCTGCTGGCCTTCCGGGAGATCCCCACGGTGGTGGACGCCCTCCGCCGCCTCGGCCGCACGCCCGACCTGGTGGTCTGCGACGGCTACGGACTCGCCCACCCGCGCCGCTTCGGCCTCGCCAGTCACCTCGGCGTGCTCACCGGCCTGCCCACCATCGGGGTCGCCAAGAACCCCTTCACCGCGCGGTACGACCTGCCGGGCGAGGAACGCGGCGCCTCCTCACCCCTGCTCGACGGCACCACCGACGGCTGTGACGAGGTGGTCGGGCGGGCGCTGCGCACACAGAAGGGCGTCAAGCCGGTCTTCGTGTCCGTGGGCCACCGCATCGACCTCGACCGGGCCTGCGCGCACACCCTCCACCTGACGCCCCGCTACCGCATCCCCGAGACGACCCGGGCCGCCGACGCACTGTGCCGGCGCGCCCTGACGGAGGCGCGTGCCGGCTGACGGCCACCGGTCAGGCACCTCGCCGACCTCCTGTCAGGCAGCCCGCCAGCCCCCTGTCGGGCCGCCCGTCAGCCCCCGTCAGTCCGCCCGGCCCGCTCCCGACGTGGATTCGGCGACCACCCGGAACGTGATGCCCGCCCGCCGCAGCCGCCCGGTCAGGGCGTCACCCATCGCGACCGCCGTGGTCACCTGCCCGGACGTCGCGGGCAGGTCGTCGAAGGCCAGGCTCAGCGCCGACTCCGCGAAGATCTTCGCCGTCTCGTCGTAGCCCGGGTCGCCGCCCGAGACCTCCGTCAGGACGCGCCGGCCGCCGCCCTCGCCGACGAACCGCACGGAGAACGTACTGCGCGCCCGGCGCTCCTCGTCCGGCCCCGCGCCCGGGGCCAGCCGCGCCGACAGCCAGCGGCGCGCGGGTGGCACCTGCGCGACCGCGCACGCGGCGCCCGCGCCCAGCACGCCGCCCACGGCGACCGGCAGCCACTTGACGGCGGCGAAGTGACGGTAGGTGAAGTCGGGCCCGTACCGCTCCAGTCCGGCCGCCGAGCGCGCGACCACCTGAGGGTCGAGCGTCGGCAGCGGCACGGCCCACGCCCGTACGACGCCGTCGCGGTACGGCCGTCCGAGTGGCGCCCGTACGGTACGGTCCGCGGGCCGCCCCTCCAGACGCTGCCGGTCGCGGGCGGCGCGCACCATACCGAGCGGACGCGAGGCCGCCGTCAGCGCGGAGGCCAGCGTGCCTCCGGAGACGGAGCCGTTGCTCCGTATGAAGCCGTCGACGCGCAGCGGCACACCGGACGGCAACTGGCCGACGGTGAAGTGCACGCCGAGGTCGGGCGGTACGCAGTCGAAGCCGCAGGCATGCACGAGGCGGGCGCCGGACGCCCGCGCCGCCGCGTCGTAGCGCACGTAGGTCCGGTCGACGAACTCCGCCTCACCGGTCAGGTCGGCGTAGTCCGTACCCGCCTCCGCGCACGCGGCGACCAGCGCGTCCCCGTAACTGAGGTACGGACCGACGGTCGTGGCGAGCACGCGGGTGCTCGCGGCGAGGGTGCGCAGCGAGCCGGGGTCCTCGGTGTCGGCACACAGCAGGGGCAGATCGGCACAGGCCGGATCGGTCCGCGCCAGGTCGTCCCGCAGCCGGTCGAGCTTCCCGCGGTCGCGGCCGGCCAGCGCCCAGCGGCAGCCCTCGGGAGCGTGCCGAGCCAGGTAGGCGGCGGTCAGCCGGCCCACGAATCCGGTGGCGCCGAACAGCACCAGGTCGTGGGGTCGAGCCGCGGTGTCCTGCCGTGCGCCCACGCATGCCTCCGCATCGGTTCCCCGGCCGTGGCGCCAGCCGGTGCGGCGCCACGCTAGGCAGCGGCCGGTCTCCCGTCAACGAGGAGCCCTGCGCAGGCGGTCTTGACACGCCAGGGCGGCTGGTCCACATTCACCCGCACGTCCGCCACCATGGGACGTCCGACGTCCGGAATGTTCCTGGCCGGGCGGCCGTGGCTGTCCCGGATCGCCGCACGGTCCCGATCGGCGGTCACGGTCCCGAGCGGCCGGACGGTCCTGACTGACCGTCACGGTCTTAACCGGCCGCAACGGCGCGGCGCAGCCGCGACGGTCCCGGCCAGGCCGCGCCCCCCGCACGGCACGCGGCACGAGCAGAAAGCTGGTCACCGATGCTCCCTCCCGCGCAGCCCCCGCGCCCCGCCCCGCCCGCCTCCCCACACCGCTCACCGGCGTCGTCCCGCCGCTGTGCACCCCGCTGACCCCGGACGGCCGGGTCGACACCCGCTCACTGGCCGCGCTCGCCACCCGGCTGGCCGGTGCCGGGGTGAGCGGGCTGTTCGTCCTCGGCTCCAGCGGCGAGGCCGCTTTCTTGACCGACGCGCAGCGCCGCACCGTCATCGAGACGGTGGCCGAGGCGGCCGGGGGACGGCTGCCCGTACTGGCCGGGGCCATCGACATGACGACCGCCCGGGTCCTGGACCACGCCCGCGCCGCCCGGAGCCTGGGCGCCGACGCGATCGTGGCCACCGCGCCCTTCTACACCCGCACCCACCCCGCCGAGATCGCCGACCACTTCACCCGGGTACGCGAAGGCGCGGACCTGCCGCTGTTCGCCTACGACATCCCGATGGCCGTGCACACCAAACTGTCCGCCGACACCGTGGTCACGCTCGCCCGGGACGGTGTGCTGGCCGGCCTGAAGGACAGCAGCGGCGAGGACGGGGCGCTGCGACGCCTCCTGGTGCGCGTCCGCACCCAGGTGCCGGACTTCTCCGTACTCACCGGGTCCGAACTGACCGTGGACGGCGCCCTGCTGGCGGGCGCCCACGGCGTCGTCCCCGGCCTCGGCAACGTCGACCCGCACGGCTACGTACGACTCCACGAGCACGCCGCGGCGGGCCGCTGGCGCGAGGCCGCCGCCGAACAGGACCGGCTGGCCGCCCTCTTCGCCCTCACCGACGCGGGCGACCCGGCGGTGATGGGCCGCAACTCCTCCGCCCTGGGCGCCTTCAAGGCGGCCCTGCACCTCCAGGGCGTGATCGACTGTCCGGCCACCGCACCGCCCCAGCTCCCGCTGGACGAGGCCGCCGTCGGCACGGTCCGGCGGTGTCTGGAAGAAGCCGGACTGCTGTGAGGGCGCGCCCCGCGCAGGGCCCCCGGCGCCGGGCGCGGCGCCCGCCCTGGTACCGGCAGGTGACGCCCCGCCAGTGGAAGGCGATGCTGGCGGCCTGGGTGGGCTATCTCCTGGACGGCTTCGACTTCGTCCTGATCACCCTGGTACTGACCGAGATCGCCGACACGTTCGGACTGAGCACGGCCGGTGCGGCCTCCCTGGTGTCCGGCGCGTTCATCACCCGCTGGCTCGGCGGGGCACTCCTCGGCGCGGCGGGCGACCGGTACGGGCGCAAGGCCGCGATGATCGCCAGCATCCTCCTGTACTCCCTCGGCACCTTCGCCTGCGGCTTCGCCTGGGACTACACCAGCCTGTTCGCCGCCCGGCTGGTCATCGGCATGGGCATGGCGGGGGAGTACAGCGCCAGTGCCACGTACGTCCTGGAGAGCTGGCCCGCGCCCTTGCGCAACCGGGCCTCCGGCTTCCTCATATCCGGCTACGCGGGCGGCACGGTCCTGGCCGCCCAGCTGTACCAGTGGGTCGTGCCCCACTGGGGCTGGCGCTGGATGTTCTGGATCGGGGTGCTGCCCGTACTGGTGGCGCTCTGGGTCCGCAGGTCGCTCCCGGAGGCGGGCGACTGGAGCGCCGAGGTGGAAGCGGCCGGAGCGCGTCCTCGCCCCTTCGGTCCGCTGTTCGCCGGACGCGCCAGACGGCGGCTCAACTTCTTGCTCGCGGCGGTCGCGTCCGCCGCTCTCTTCTGCGTCTTCACCCCGGCCGGGGTGGGACACGTTCCCTTGCTCGCGGCGCTCGCCGTGCTCTGCCTGACCGCCTTCGCCGTCCAGCTCGGCGGGCGGCGCGGCTGGGTGCTGTACGTGTCCCTGACGTTCACCGTGTTCTGCGCGTTCCTGTACAGCTGGCCCGTCCAGGCCCTGCTGCCCACCTACCTCAAGACCGAACTGGGGTACGCGCCCGCCCAGGTCGCGGACGTGATGTTCTACGCCGGTTTCGGGGCGATGGCGGGCTGCTGGCTGGCCGGTTTCATGGGGGACCGGTTCGGCACCCGACGCGCGTACGCCGGGACGCTGCTGCTCTCCCTCGGGTTCGTCTTCCCCGTGTTCGCCGTTCAGGACAGCCTCATCGGCCTGGGGGTCCTGCTCTTCGGGCTGCTCGCCCTGAGCCAGGGCATCTCGGGCATCCTGCCCAAGTACCTCGCCGGGCACTTCCCGACCGCGGTCCGCGCGGCGTCGCTCGGCTTCGTCTACAACGTTGGCGCGCTCGGCGGGGCGGTCGCCCCAATGCTCGGCGCCCGGCTCGCCGAGGGCATGTCACTGGGCCGGGCGCTGGCCGTCCTCACCTTCGGGCTGACGCTGGTGGTCATCGTCCTGGTGGGCGGTGACGTACCGGTGCGGCTCGCGCGCCTGCTGCACCGCGGCACGGTGGGGGACCATCTGGTGCCCGCCGGGTCCGGGGCGGATACGGATGCGGGTGCGGGTGCGGCGGGTGGGTCCGGCCGTCAGTGCCCGAAGTGACGTACGTAGCGCCGCTGCCAGGGTGTCTCGACGGCGCGGTGGTCGTAGGAGCCGCGGACGAAGTCCACCGCCTGGGCGGCCGGTACCCCGTCCAGTACGGCGATGCAGGCGAGGGCCGTGCCGGTACGGCCGCGGCCGCCTCCGCAGGCGACCTCGACGCGTTCCGTCTCCGCGCGTTCCCAGACCTCGGCGAAGAGTTCACGTGCCCGGGCGCGGTCGCTCGGCAGCCGGAAGTCGGGCCAGCGCAGCCAGCGCGCCTCCCAGGGGACCTCGGGCGGCTCCTTACCGAGCAGGTACACGGCGAAGTCCGGTGCCGGGCCCGGCGGCAGCGGGCGGCGCAGGCCGCGGCCCCGGACCGTGCGTCCGGAGGGCAGCCGGAGCACCCCCGGGTCGGTGTCCTGCCAGACCGTGCTCACCACGCCGCCTCCCCGGTTCCCTGTCCGCTGTTTCCGGCTGTCACTCCGTACGGTCTGTCACTCCGTACGGTCCGACTCCCGCCCCAGGGACACCCCGCGCACGCCGTCCAGCTCCGTCAGCTGTTCCACGAGCGGGTGCGCCGAGCCCGGGCCCTCCAGCCGGAGCAGCACCTCGGCCGGCACCTGGTCGTCCGAGCCCGTCTCCACCTGGACGTCGGTCACCTGGAAGCCGCTGCTGGTGCACATCTCCAGCATCCGGCCCAGCAGGCCGTGCTGTGCACGGTAGCTCAGGCGCAGTTCGACGCGCTCGATGAACGGCGCACGCCGCCGCCCCGAGAACAGCTTCGGGAACCCGCGGACGACGAGGAAGTGGACCAGGGTCGCGCCCAGGGCCAGCAGGGGCAGGCCGCCGCCGCAGGCCATGCCGATGGCGCAGGTCAGCCAGATCGTCGCGGCGGTCGTCAGGCCCCGTACCGCGTCCTTCTTGACGAAGATCAGGCCGCCGCCGATGAAGCCGATGCCCGAGACGATCTGCGCGGCCACCCGGGACGGGTCCAGCGCGACGCCGTCCGTGCCCAGCAGCGCGTAGAAGCCGTGGACCGACACCTCCATGAAGAGCGCGCTGCCCACACCCACGAGGGTGTGGGTGCGCAGCCCCGCGCTCTTCTGCTGGACCTGCCGCTCCAGCCCGATGAGGGAGGACAGGACCAGCGCCAGCGCCAGTTCGGCGAACTGGCGGAGGCCCTGACCATGGCTGACGTCGAACAACGGGGATGCGAGGTGCGTGTGAGGCATTCGGCCATTGTCCCTCCGTGACCGGCTTACGGGCCGTTGTCAGTGGTCGCCGCTAGCGTGGTTCTCATGGCGACCGGTGACCGGTCGCACGATGACCGGCGGACGGCCGGTCCGGCGCGGGAAGGGGTGGTGGCGATGGTGCGGCGGTCCATATCCGTGTACGGGTCCATCGCCGGTCCCGACGGGGAGCGCGCCGCTGGTGAGGTGACGCGTGAAGGCCCGTGGCGGCGGTGGGAGTTGACCACCACCGCCACGGGCTTTTTCCGTACCGGTCCGTTGCCGTGGGGGCTTGTGGAAAGTGGAACACGTTCTTAACATCGCGAGTGTTACATCAGAAGTGTCACAGTGCTGCGGAGCTCAGGGGGCCCGATGGCAGGGACAGGGAACGGCCCGCTGAGCGGGGTGCGCGTGGTGGAGCTGGCCGGTATCGGGCCCGGCCCGTTCGCCGCGATGCTCCTGGCCGACCTCGGCGCCGACGTGGTGCGCGTCGACCGGCCCGGCGGCTCCGGCCTCGGCGTCGACCCGGCCTACGACCTCACCAACCGCAACAAACGCTCCGTGCTGGTGGACCTGAAGTCCGCCGCGGGCCCCGGCCAGGTGCTGGCCCTCGTGGAGCGCGCCGACATCCTGATCGAGGGGTACCGCCCCGGCGTCGCCGAGCGCCTCGGCATCGGCCCGGACGCCTGCCTGGAGCGCAACCCCCGGCTGGTGTACGGCCGGATGACCGGCTGGGGCCAGCAGGGACCGCTGGCCGGGACCGCCGGACACGACATCGGCTACATCGCCGTCACCGGCGCGCTCGGCATGATCGGCCCGCCCGGAGGCCCGCCCGCCGTCCCCGCCAACCTGCTCGGCGACTACGCGGGCGGCTCCCTCTACCTGGTCGTCGGCGTCCTGGCCGCGCTCCGGCACGCCCAGACCGACGGCGGCCGCGGCCAGGTCGTGGACGCGGCCATCGTCGACGGCACCGCCCACCTCACCGCGATGATCCACGCCATGCTCGCCGCGGGCGGCTGGCAGGACCGCCGCGGCGCCAACCTCCTCGACGGCGCGGCGCCGTTCTACGGCACGTACGAGACCGCCGACGGCGGCCACATGGCGGTCGGCGCCCTGGAGCAGCGCTTCTACGGCGAGTTCGTCCGGCTGCTCGGCATCGAGGACGAGGCGCCCGCCCGCGACGACCTCGCCGCCTGGGAAGATCTGCGGGCCGCCATCGCCGCCCGCTTCAAGACCCGTACCCGTGCGGAGTGGACGGCCGTCTTCGAGGCGTCCGACGCCTGCGTGGCGCCGGTCCTCTCGCTGCGCGAGGCCCCCGGCCATCCGCACCTCGCCGCCCGCGGCACCTTCGCCGACCACGGCGGCATCACCCAGCCCGCACCGGCCCCGCGCTTCTCCGCCACCCCCGGCACGATCCGCCGGCCGCCGGCCCAGCCCGGCGCCGACACCGTCGACGTGGCCCGCGACTGGGACGTCCCGGCGCTCACCGACCGCCGCGACCCGGCGTCCGGGCCAGGCCGCGGGACGGCCTGGCCGGACGGCACCCGGGCCGCCGACGCCGGTTCCGGCCCCTCAAGGGCGGACGGCTGATGGACACACCCCTGACCCACCGCCGGCCCCGAGGAGGCACCCCGCGATGACCGCGCAGCTGGAACGCCGGATCTTCACCGAGGACCACGACGCATTCCGCCGCACCGTACGGACCTTCCTCGACCGGGAGGTCCTGCCGCACTACGACCGGTGGGAGCGGGACGGCATCGTCAGCCGCGACGCCTGGCGCGCGGCGGGCAAGCAGGGCCTGCTGGGCCTGGCCGTCCCCGAGGAGTACGGAGGCGGCGGCAACCCCGACTTCCGCTACGCCGCCGTACTGGCCGAGGAGTTCACCCGGGCCGGCGTCGCCGGGCTCGCGGTCGGCCTGCACAACGACATCGTCGGCCCGTACCTGACCCAGCTCGCCACCGAGGAGCAGAAGCGCCGCTGGCTGCCCGGTTTCTGCAGCGGTGAGACGATCACCGCCATCGCCATGACCGAGCCGGGCGCCGGCTCCGACCTCCAGGGCGTCCGCACCACCGCCGAGGACCGCGGCGACCACTGGCTGCTGAACGGTTCCAAGACGTTCATCTCCAACGGCATCCTCGCCGACCTGGTGATCGTCGTCGCCAAGACCACCCCCGAGGGCGGCGCGCACGGCCTGAGCCTCCTGGTCGTCGAGCGGGACATGCCGGGGTTCGAGCGCGGCCGCAACCTGGACAAGATCGGCCAGAAGGCGCAGGACACCGCCGAGCTGTTCTTCACCGACGTACGGGTGCCCAAGGAGAACCTCCTCGGCGAGCTGAACGGCGCGTTCGTCCACCTGATGACCAATCTGGCGCAGGAGCGGATGGGCATCGCGGTCGCCGGGATCGCCGCCGCCGAGCACCTGCTGGAGATCACCACGCGGTACGTGAAGGAGCGCGAGGCGTTCGGCCGGCCGCTCGCCAAGCTCCAGCACATCCGCTTCGAGGTGGCGGAAATGGCCACCGAGTGCGCCGTCACCCGCGAGTTCCTGGACCGCTGCGTCGTGGACCACTCCGACGGCAAACTCTCCGCCGTGCACGCCTCGATGGCCAAGTGGTGGGCCACCGAACTCCAGAAGCGCGTCGCCGACCGCTGTCTGCAGCTGCACGGCGGGTACGGCTACATGAGCGAGTACCCGGTCGCCAGGGCCTTCACCGACGGCCGTATCCAGACCATTTACGGAGGCACCACCGAGATCATGAAGGAGATCATCGGCCGCTCGATCCTCGGCTGACCGGACCGCCTCCGGCCTCCGCAGCCCGCGCCACGAATCCACCCCCGAACCCGCTCCGGACCTCCCACCCCACACCCCGCCGCTACCCCCGAAACGCCAGCTGGAAAGGCTGCTCACCGTGACTTCCGAAGCGTACGTGTACGACGCGATCCGCACCCCGCGCGGCCGCGGCAAGGCCAACGGCGCGCTGCACGGCACCAAGCCGATCGACCTCGTCGTCGGCCTCATCCACGAGGTGCGCAGCCGCTTCCCCGGCCTCGACCCGGCCGCCGTCGACGACATCGTGCTCGGTGTCGTCGGGCCGGTCGGCGACCAGGGCTCGGACATCGCCCGGATCGCGGCGATCGCCGCCGGGCTGCCCGACACCGTCGCGGGCGTCCAGGAGAACCGCTTCTGTGCCTCCGGCCTCGAAGCGGTCAACATGGCCGCCGCCAAAATCCGCTCCGGCTGGGAGGACCTGGTGCTCGCGGGCGGTGTCGAGTCGATGTCGCGGGTCCCGATGGCCTCCGACGGCGGCGCCTGGTTCGCCGACCCGATGACCAACTTCGACACCGGCTTCGTCCCGCAGGGCATCGGCGCCGACCTCATCGCCACCATCGAGGGCTACTCCCGCCGCGACGTCGACGAGTACGCAGCCCTCTCCCAGGAGCGCGCCGCCGCGGCCTGGAAGGACGGCCGCTTCGCCCGCTCCGTCGTGCCCGTCACCGACCGCAACGGCCTCGTCGTCCTCGACCACGACGAGCACCTGCGGCCCGGCACCACGGCCGACTCGCTGGCCGGCCTCAAGCCGTCCTTCGCCGCCATCGGCGACATGGGCGGCTTCGACGCGGTGGCCCTCCAGAAGTACCACTGGATCGAGAAGATCGACCACGTCCACCACGCGGGCAACGCCTCCGGCATCGTGGACGGCGCCGCGCTGGTCGCCATCGGCTCCCGCGAGGTCGGCGAGCGCTACGGCCTCACCCCGCGCGCCCGCATCGTCTCCGCCGCGGTCTCCGGCTCCGAGCCCACGATCATGCTCACCGGCCCCGCCCCCGCCTCCCGCAAGGCCCTCGCCAAGGCCGGGCTCACCATCGACGACATCGACCTGGTCGAGATCAACGAGGCGTTCGCCGCCGTCGTACTGCGCTTCGTGGCGGACATGGGCCTGTCCCTGGACAAGGTCAACGTCAACGGCGGCGCCATCGCCCTGGGCCACCCCCTCGGCGCCACCGGCGCGATGATCCTGGGCACCCTCGTCGACGAACTGGAGCGCCAGGACAAGCGGTACGGCCTGGCCACCCTCTGTGTCGGCGGCGGCATGGGCATCGCCACCGTCGTCGAGCGCGTCTGACCCTCGTCCGCACCCACCACGGAGTACGCACCCCATGAGTGAATCCACCACCATCCGCTGGGAACAGGACGAGACCGGCGTCGTCACCCTCGTCCTCGACGACCCGGACCAGTCGGCCAACACGATGAACGAGGCCTTCAAGACCTCGCTGACCGCCGTCGCCGACCGCCTGGAGGCCGAGCGGGACACCGTACGCGGCGTCATCTTCACCTCCGCCAAGAAGACCTTCTTCGCCGGCGGCGACCTGCGCGACCTGATCGCCGTCACCCCTGAGCACGCCGAGCGGGCGTTCGAGACGGGCCAGGGCATCAAGCGCGACCTGCGCCGCATCGAAACCCTCGGCAAGCCCGTCGTCGCGGCCATCAACGGCGCGGCTCTCGGCGGCGGTTACGAGCTGGCGCTCGCCTGCCACCACCGCGTCGCCCTCGACACCCGCGCCACCAAGATCGGTCTGCCCGAGGTGACCCTCGGCCTGCTTCCCGCGGCCGGCGGCGTGGTCCGTACGGTCCGGCTGCTGGGCATCGCCGACGCGCTGCTGAAGGTGCTGCTCCAGGGCACCCAGTACAACGCCACGCGCGCCCTGGAGAACGGCCTGATCCACGAGGTCGCGGCCACGCCCGAGGAGCTGACCGGGAAGGCGCGCGCGTTCATCGACGCCAACCCCGAGGCCCAGCAGCCCTGGGACGTCAAGGGCTACAAGATCCCCGGCGGGACCCCGGCCCACCCGAAGTTCGCCGCCAACCTCCCCGCCTTCCCGGCCAACCTGAAGAAACAGCTGAACGGCGCCCCCTACCCGGCCCCGCGCAACATCCTCGCGGCAGCCGTCGAGGGCTCCCAGGTCGACTTCGAGACCGCGCAGACCATCGAGGCGCGGTACTTCGTCGAGCTGGTCACCGGCCAGGTCTCCAAGAACATGATCCAGGCGTTCTTCTTCGACCTCCAGGCCGTCAACTCCGGCGCCAACCGCCCCAAGGACATCGCGCCGCGCACGGTCGAGAAGGTCGCCGTCCTCGGCGCCGGCATGATGGGCGCCGGCATCGCGTACTCCTGCGCCAGGGCCGGGATCGAGGTCGTCCTCAAGGACGTCTCCCTGGAGGCGGCCGAGAAGGGCAAGGCGTATTCGGCGGGCCTGCTCGCCAAGGCGCTGAGCCGCGGCCGGACCACCGAGGCCAAGCGCGACGAGCTGCTCGCCCGCATCACCCCCACCGCCGACCCGCAGGACCTGGCCGGCTGCGACGCCGTCATCGAGGCGGTCTTCGAGGACACCGCCCTCAAGCACAAGGTGTTCCAGGAGATCCAGCACATCGTCGCCCCCGATGCGCTGCTGTGTTCCAACACCTCCACGCTGCCCATCACGGGCCTCGCCGAAGGCGTCGAGCGGGCGGCCGACTTCATCGGTCTGCACTTCTTCTCGCCGGTCGACAAGATGCCGCTGGTGGAGATCATCAAGGGTGGGCGGACCGGCGACGAGGCGCTGGCCCGCGCCTTCGACCTGGTACGCCAGATCCGCAAGACCCCCATCGTCGTCAACGACTCGCGCGGCTTCTTCACCTCCCGCGTCATCGGCCACTTCATCAACGAGGGCGTGGCGATGGTCGGCGAGGGCGTCGAGCCGGCCTCCGTGGAGCAGGCCGCGGCCCAGGCGGGCTACCCGGCCAAGGTGCTCTCCCTGATGGACGAGCTGACCCTCACCCTCCCGCGCAAGATCCGCGACGAGACCCGGCGGGCGGCCGAGGCGGCCGGCGGCACCTGGCCGGAGCACCCGGCCGACACCGTCATCGACCGCATGGTGGACGAGTTCGGGCGGCCGGGCCGCAGCGGCGGCGGAGGCTTCTACGAGTACGGCGAGGACGGCAGGCGGGGCGGCCTGTGGCCGGGCCTGCGCGAGCACTTCACCCAGGCCGGCACCGAGATCCCCTTCCGCGACATGCAGGAGCGGATGCTGTTCGCCGAGGCGCTGGACACCGTGCGGTGTTTCGAGGAGGGCGTGCTCACCTCCGTCGCGGATGCCAACATCGGCTCCATCCTGGGCATCGGCTTCCCCGGCTGGACCGGCGGCGTCATCCAGTACATCAACGGCTACGAGGGCGGCCTGCCCGGGTTCGTCGCCCGCGCCCGCGAGCTCCAGGCGGCGTACGGGGAGCGGTTCGCGCCGTCCGCGCTGCTGCTGGAGAAGGCGGCGAAGGGGAGAAGTTCAGCGACGCGTGAGACGCGTGGGACGTGAGACGCGTGGTGGTGCGGGCGGCCCGGGGCCGGTCCGCACCACCACGGACCCGGCCGGTCGGTCCCACCCGGCCGGTCGGACCTGCCCGGCCGTCAGCCCCGCCTAACTGATCGGCCCTGGCTGATCGGACCCGCCCGCCCGGCCGCTCAGTCCCGTCAGTCCCGTCTGAGGCGCCACGCCGCACGGGAACCGGCCCGGTCCGGCACCGGCTCGATCTGCCCGGCGTCCCGCAGCCGGTGGAAGACCCGCTTCATCCGGTTCTCGGAGGCGATACCGGTGATCCGGCGCGCGATCCGGTTGGGGATCTCCGGGTTGGACCGCAGGTACTGGAGCACCAGTTCCTCGGGCCGGGCCAGCGGCGTGTGCTCCAGCACCACGACGAACGCGTTGTCCTCCACGAAGAACCGCGGCTCCCTGAGCTTCGCCGCCTTCATCGTGCTCAGTACGGTGTCCAGCCCCTCGCCGATGTCCTTGTTCGGCGGGTCCGGGTACTTGTTCAGCAGCCGCACGATCGTCGGGTTGCGCGCGAAGCGGTCCGTGAACAGGGTGTCCGGCGTCATGTGGCCGGGCAGCCGGCCCGGACTGCGGACCTCCACCCGGTTGTCGAAGACCGAGATCAGGATGTCGTCGGAGAGGTTGTAGTCCCGGTGGATCACCGCGTTGACGATGATCTCCTTCAGCGCCTCCGGCGGATAGGCCATCGGCGACAGGGCGCCGTCCGGGCCCAGCACCGGCACCGACTGGATGATCCGGGTGACCGCCGCCAGCGTCCGGTCGATCAGCAGCCGGGCCGGCCCGTCCACCGTCGTCGGCGCCGACTTCAGGTGCCGGCGGTCGGGGACCTGCTCCCCGGTCTCGTACCGGGCGATCTTCACCGAGCACTTCTTCGGTACGACGACGGGCGGCTCGGCGGCGAACAGGACGGCGCCGGCCACGGTCGCCGGCGATCCGCCGCGGTCCACCAGGCGCTGGCGGCGCAGGAACCGTTCGGCGGAGGTGCTCGGGCTGTACCGGCCGAGGAAGACGTGCAGTTCGTCCTCGTCCCGCAACTCCTCCAGGGTGTAGTCGCGCAGCAACTGGTCCTCGTAGGAACGGGCGCCCTTGGACAGCGACAGATCGGTGATCTGCGTCCCCTTCAGGCGCCGTGACTGGGCGCCCCTGCGCTGCGGCACCTCGCCGCGCGCCGTCCGGTGCACGTCCGGGCTCTTGTGGACCGTGACCAGGCAGGCCCAGCCCAGCTCCGGGTGCCCGTCCACCCGCAGGAACTCGATGTCGTACGGAACCGGCGGCTCCACCTGGTCGACCATGGCCTGCTGGACGAAGTTGGCGTCCTCCAACGAGGCGAAGCCGCGCCACCGCGCCAGCCCGCGCCCGCTGCGCGGATCCTCGATGCCGACGATGAACTCCCCGCCCTCGGCGTTGGCCAGGGCGGCCGCGATGACCTGCACGACCGCCCCGCCGGCGCGGCCGCTCTTGAACTCCCAGAAGTGGCTCTCCTGCCGGGCGAGAATGTCCGCCGCCTCGGCCCGGGAAATGCTGCGCCCCTCCACCCACGGCCTCGTCTCGCTCGTCGGGCTGTGCCGCACCGCCGGTCACCCCCGCCGGACCGGTACCCACGTCATGCCCGCCGGGCGCGGGATCACTCCTCGGCGTAGGTCGCCCGCAGCTCCTCGCGCATCGACCGCTGGAAGGCCGTGACCAGCGCCTGCACCACCATCGGCTGCATGTGCGCGGAGAGCGACTTCATGGACTCCACCTGCTCGGGGTCCGACTCGCGTGCGCGGTAGGGGCCCCAGACCTCGTCATGGAAGAGCCGGGTCAGCTCGCGCGCCGCTGAGCGCGTGTGCTCCTGCACGACAGTACGGGCGGCGAGCAGCGTCTCCAGCGCCACCGGTACGTCCAGCAGCCGGATGCCCAGGTGGAGGACGGCCGGGTCGACCCGGAACGCGTCGGGGTCCCCGGTGCGCTCCAGGACGTCCATCGCCGCCAGCCGGCCGATGTCGTCCTCGCTCAGCGCTCGGCCCGCGCGGCGCTCCAGCTGGGCCCGGGTCGCCTCCTCGGCGGAGTCCGGCGACCAGGAGGCCACCAGCGCGCGGTGGATGGCGAGGTCGTGGGCGCTGAGGTCGTCGGGCAGCCGGGCCAGGTAGCGCTCGATGGCGGCCAGCGTCATGCCGTGGTGCTGGAGTTCCTCGATCAGGGCGAGCCGGGAGAGGTGGGCGGCGCCGTACCGGCCGACGCGGCGCGGGCCGATCGCGGGCGGGGGCAGTAGCCCCCGGGTGCTGTAGAAACGGACGGTGCGCACGGTCACGCCCGCGCGGGCGGCCAACTCGTCGACGGTGAGTGTCGGTTCTTCCCCGGCCCCGGTGGCCATGGCGCGCCTCACTTCCCTCGCTGCGTCCGCGCGGGTGCCCGCGCCCCCTGCGCCCGCCGCGTCCGTGCCGCGGCCGACCGTGTTCAACAGTATTGCTGTCTCACCGGCCTTGTGAAACCTTCCGGGGCCTGGCGGGAGTGAGGTGCGCGGGTGGGTGACCGTGCGCGGTGGACCGCGGGTCTGCACGCTTTGGGGCGGACACGCGTCTCCACGGTCCTGGGATCATGGGCGCATGTCCCGCCTGCCCATTGAGCGCCGTCCGCTGACCGTGTCCGAGCGAGCCGTGCTGGAGCACATCCTCGCCGCCGACTTCGCCGGAGCGTACGAGTTGCGTGGCCAGCTGGACCGGACGGATGTCGTGGCCCGCTGGGGGCCCGGATCGGTGAGCGTCGACCTGCGGGTCCGGGAACCGGTGCGGTGCGCGGCCATGCCCTCCGAGCTGGTGCCCGTCGACGCGCACGTCCACGACCGGTACGGCGAGTACCTCGGTGAACTGCTGGTGTGGACCGACAAGGGCGCCAGCCTGGCAGCGCTGGAGTACGCCTGGATCACGGACGAGATGCCGGAGTCTCTGCCGTCCACGGACCAGGTGCTGGTCACGGTGCGCTGACCCGCCTGCTCCCCGGCGGCGCCCTCCCGGCGCCTGCGCCGCGCTCTCGACTCGGCGGCGGTTTCCAGCCAGCGCAGACCGGAACGCGACGGTGCGCGTCGCTCTCCTGAGTGAGGAGTGATGACCGGAGCGTGGCGGAATGCGGGGCTCATCGACGTGACCCCGACAAGCCATTCCGGTCATAACCGGACGGATTATTGATGGCTCATACATGCTGTGATCCAGCACACAGACGAGGGGGCGGCTCTGGGGGAAGGTGTGCCGTCGGCCGGACTCGCGTGACCCGTGGGACCGGTGACGGCTCCATCGCCTGCCCGAAAGCGAGATGAACCAGCTGTGAGCACGGAAACCGTCCAGGAAGACGCCCACAGGCCACCGGACGGGGGAAGGCCTCGACCGCCCAGGACGCGGGAGACGCCGGATACAGCAAGGGCCTCAAGGGCCGGCACATCAACATGATCGCGATCGGCGGGGCGATCGGCACCGGCCTGTTCCTGGGCGCCGGCGGCCGGCTCGCCTCCGCCGGACCCGCGCTCGCCGTCGCGTACGCGGTCTGCGGCCTGTTCGCGTTCTTCGTCGTACGGGCCCTGGGTGAACTGGTGCTGCACCGCCCGTCCTCGGGCTCCTTCGTCTCGTACGCGCGGGAGTTCCTGGGGGAGAAGGGCGCCTACGTCGCGGGCTGGATGTACGTCGTCAACTGGTCCACGACCGGTATCGCCGACATCACCGCGATCGCCCTCTACACCCACTACTGGAGCCTGTTCACCGACGTACCGCAGTGGGCCATGGCGCTGATCGCGCTCGCGGTGGTGCTGGCCGTCAACCTCATCTCGGTGAAGATCTTCGGCGAGATGGAGTTCTGGTTCGCGATCATCAAGGTCGCGGCCCTGGTCGTCTTCATGTTCATCGGCATCTTCCTGCTGACCACCCAGCACCCGGTGGGCGGCGAGACGCCCGGCCTGAACCTGATCACCGACCACGGCGGCTTCTTCCCCAGCGGCCTGCTGCCCGTGGTGGTCGTGCTCCAGGGCGTGGTCTTCGCCTACTCCGCCGTCGAACTGGTCGGCGTCACCGCGGGCGAGACCAGCGAGCCGGAGAAGGTCGTGCCCAAGGCCGTGAACTCGATCATGTGGCGGGTCGGTGTCTTCTACGTCGGCTCGGTCATCCTGCTCGCGCTGCTGCTGCCGTGGAACAAGTACACCGGCTCCGAGAGTCCCTTCGTGACCGTACTGTCCAACGTGGGCGTACCGGCCGCGGGCGACGTGATGAACCTCGTGGTGCTCACCGCCGCGATGTCCAGCCTGAACTCCGGCCTGTACTCGACCGGCCGCATCCTGCGCTCGATGTCGATGGCGGGCTCGGCGCCGAAGTTCGCCGCCCTGATGAACCGCAACCAGGTGCCGTACGGCGGCATCATGCTCACCTCGGCGGTGTGCGTGCTGGGCGTCGGCCTCAACTACCTGGTGCCGGGCAAGGCGTTCGAGATCGTGCTGAACATCGCGGCGCTCGGCATCATCAGCACCTGGTGCACGATCATGCTCTGTCACATGGTCTTCGTCCGGCGCTCCCGCGCGGGCCTGGTCGACCGCCCCCGCTTCCAGCTGCCGGGCACGCCCGTCACCGACATCGTGACCATCGTCTTCCTGCTGGGCGTCGTCGTCCTGATGGCCTTCGACAGCGAGGGCGTGGGGCAGCAGACCGTGATGCTGGTGCCGGTCATCGGCGCCGCGCTGTTCGGCGGCTGGTTCGCGGTCCGCGGCCGGGTGAGCCGGATCGCGGCCGAACGCGAGGCGGCGGCCGGCCGGGCGACGCTCGACAAGGGGTGACCGCGAGTCCGTAGAACACGGTGAAGGGCGGTCGCGCGCAAGCCGCGCGACCGCCCTTCACCAAGCGGACGATTCAGCCGCCTGCCCCTCTCACCGCTCGTCCGTCCCTCTCGCCGCTTCCGCGGCCTTGTCGAGTCCGGCCCGCGCGCTGCGGTCGGCGGCCCGCCGGATCACGGTCGTCAGCACCGTGACCACACAGGTTAGGGCGACCGAGACCACCGTGGTCCACATGGCGGCACGCGCGTACCCGGCGGCGGTCGGCGCGCTGCCGGCCAGGGCGAAGAAGGCCGCGCCGATGACCGCGACACCGGCGGCCCCGCCGAACTGCTGGGCGGTGGTGAGGACCCCGGCGCCGATCCCGGCCCGCTGCGCGGGCACCCGCACCAGCGAGGCGCCGATCAGCTGCGGGAAGGTGAGCCCGTTGCCCACCCCGGCCACCGCCATCGTGACCACGACCCAGGGCAGCGCCCCGCGGTCCGGCAGGAAGTGGAGCACGAGGGTGAGCGCCGTCAGGCCGGCCACCGTGACGACGCTGCCCAGTTGCAGTATGCGCAGGCCGAAGCGCTGCACCAGCGGACGGCTGAGCAGCGAGCTGGCCGCGAAGCAGACGCCGGTCGGCGCGAAGGCCAGCCCGGCCCCGAAGGGCCCCAGCCCGAAACCGCCCTGGAGCAGCAGCGTCAGGGTGAACATCACGCTCGCCCAGTACGCCATGAAGGCCGCCCCCGTCACCACCCCGGCGAGGTAGGACCCCTCACGGAACAGTGTGAGGTCCAGGACGGGCGCACCGCCCCGGGCGGCCAGGGACCGTTGCCAGAACACCGTGGCCGCGCCCACCGGCAGGGAGGCCGCCAGACAGAGCCAGGTCCAGACCGGCCAGCCGGCGGTCCGGCCCATGGCGAGCGGTACGAGCACCAGGCCCAGCGTCAGCGCCACGCCGCCCGCGCCGGCCAGGTCCAGCCGGGCCCGGCGCCCGGAGCGCACCGAGGGCAGGAACCGCAGGGCCAGCAGGGCCGCGACCACGCCGATCGGCACATTGATCAGGAACAGCACCCGCCAGCCGAGTCCGAGGATGTCGGCGTCCAGCATCAGTCCGCCGAGCACCTGCCCGGCGACCGAGGCCGTGCCGCCGGCGACGCCGTACCAGGCCATCGCCCGGCCTCGGGCGTGCACCGGGAACGTGGCGGTGATCGTGGCGAGCACCTGCGGCACCATCACGGCCCCGGCGAAGCCCTGGAGGAGGCGGGCGCCGACCAGCTGGGCCGGGCTCACCGCGATGCCGCACAGCAGCGAGGTGACGGCGAAGGCGATCAGCCCGACGATGAACGTACGCCGGTGCCCGAAGAGGTCACCGAGCCGGCCGCCAGTGATCATGCCGCTGGCGTACGCGAAGGCGTAGCCGCCGACGATCAGTTCGAGGGCGGCGGGCCCGGCGTGCAGGTCCTTCTCGAACGAGGGGGCGGCGACATTGACGACGAAGAAGTCGAACTGCGCCATGAACCACGCGGACAGCAGGACGGCGAGCAGCGGTCCCGGACGCGGGGCGACGGCGGTCGTGGGGAGGGCCGCGCGGAAGCGGCCCGTGGATCGGCTGATAACTCGGTCACGACAGCATCCTGGACCCCCGGTGTCCAGGAAGGCAAGTGGCGCCAAGGTTCTTTGCCCCTTACATAAGGTCCGCTCGCGCGGGGTCCGCTTGTACGAGGTCCGCTCGCGCGAGGACCAGTTGCCCGAAGTCCGCCCGCCGACCCGCCATGAAGGACCGCCCCGGCCGGAGCCCCGGCCTACTTCGAACGCTGAGCGGCCACCACGGGGTAGTGGTCCGAGAGGTTCGTGTACGTGTAGTCCTTGCCCCAGCTCGACACCGTCCAGGGGGCGGACCGCTCCGCGACGACCTCGTTGGACCAGCCGGCGGGCCGGGCGTGGCCGCGGCGGTGCAGGACGTGGTCCAGGTCCTCGCGCGGGTCGTCCGGGTAGCGGTACGCCGCGACGGAGTTCTCCCGGGTGTCGAAGGAGTACGGGTGTCCGGTGCGCGCGTCGGCCGCCACGAGACCGGCGTCGGTCAGCAGGGAGGCGAATTCGGGGCTGCGCTTGTCCACGTTCAAGTCCCCGGCGACCATGACCTGTTCGTCCGCCGGGATGTGCTTCGCGTCCAGGAAGGCGTCGATCTCCTTGAACTGCTTCGCCCGGACCGCCGCCGCTTCGCCCGCCTTGCAGCCCGGGTCGGTCGACTGGGCGTGGGTGCCGACCACGTGCACCGTGGTACCGCGGACGTTCAGCACCGCATAGGCGAAGCCCTTGTTGGACCAGTAGTCGGCACCGCAGGCGTCCTTGAACACGTACTGTTCCTTGCGGAGCAACGGCCACTTGCTCAGCAGGGTGACCCCGCCGTCCTCCGGAGTGGCGGCCGAATAGGCGCCGCCGGTGGCGTCCCAGCCGCTCTTGCCACGCCCGACCACCGGCGTCTGGTGCGGATACTGGGCCGCCGCAGCCGACTTGAGCGCGTCGGAGGACGTGTTGTCGAAGGCTTCCTGGAGGACGACGACGTCCTGGCCTCGGAAGAACCCGGCGGCGGGAATCGCCTTGGCCCGGTGGTCCTGGCCCCAGACGGGGTAGAGGCTCTTGCTCATCAGGAAGACGTTGTACGAGAGCACGTTCACCGCAGGCACCGCAGGCACCGCAGGCACCGCGGCCGCGGGCCGGGCCGCCGGCGGCTGGGCGGCCGACGCCGCGGGGGCCATGGCGCAGCACGCCGTGACGGCCGTTCCGGCGGCCAGTGCCGTGGCGAGGGCGGCGGTGAGCGGACGGTGTGGCGGACGGTGCGGCATACGGACTCCTGGTGGCGTGCGGCGGATGACCCGCCGAACATCGAACCAGGCGCACTTACTTCTGAGTAACTATTGGGTGGCGCGGAGATGGAGGGGACGTGGCACGTGCGGCGGGGCCCGGCGCACACCGCGCCGGGCCCCGCTCCACGTCAGTGCTGGTGACCGTGGTCGTGGTCGTGCACGGTGTTCGTGGCCTGGATCGACTTCCAGGACTTCGGCTGCGCCGGTGCCTTGGCCGGGGCGGTCGACCGGGCGCCGAACGCCTTCTTCGCCGCCGGGGCCGCGGGCTTGGACGGCTGGAAGAGCCAGGTGTCGAACAGTCCGGCGAGCGGCTTGCCGGTCTTGCGCTCGGCGTACGTCACGAAGTCCTGTACCGAGGCGTTGCCGTACTTCTTGTCGGTGGGCCAGGACTTCAGGAGCCCGAAGAACGCCCGGTCGCCGACCTCGTTGCGCAGGGCCTGCAAGGTGAGCGCGCCCCGGTCGTACACGGCGCCGTGGAACTGGTTGTCCGGGCCCGGGTCGCCCGGCTTGACCTTCCAGAACGGGTCGTCGGCCGGGTGCTGGGCGTACACGTAGTCGGCCAGCTCCTGACCGGTGCCCTCACCCTCCTTCTCCGACCACAGCCACTGGCTGTAGCGGGCGAAGCCCTCGTTGACCCAGACGTCCTTCCAGTCCTTGACCGAGACGCTGTCGCCGTACCACTGGTGCGCGATCTCGTGCACCACCACGGAGACGTTGGTGCCGTTGGCGAACGCCTCCTTGCCGTAGAACGGGCGGGTCTGCGTCTCCAGCGCGTACCCGGCCTTGACGTTGGGGACGTAGCCGCCGACGGAGTTGAACGGGTACGGGCCGAAGACCGACTCCAGCCACTCCGTGACCTCGGTGGTGCGCTCGATGCTCGCGCGCGCCGAGCCCTCGTACGAACCGAGGTCCTTGCTCACGGCGTTGATCACCGGCAGACCGCTGGCCGTGGTGTCCTTGGTGACGTCGAACTTGCCGACCGCCAGCGTGGTCAGGTACGGCGCCTGCGGCTTGTCCGAACGCCAGTTGTAGCGCGTCCAGCCGAGCTTGGAGGTCTGCGACAGCAGGACGCCGTTGCTGAGCGCCTGGTTGCCGTCCGGCACCGAGACCGAGATGTCGTACGTCGCCTTGTCGGTCGGGTGGTCGTTGCTCGGGAACCACCACACGGCGGAGTCCGGCTCCTGCGCGATCACCCCGCCGTCCGGCGTGCGGTGCCAGGCGGAGTAGCCGTCGATCTTCAGCTCGGACGGCTTGCCCGCGTAGCGCACGACGACGCTGATGTCCTTGCCCTTGGGCAGCGGCGTGGCCGGCGTGATCTCCAGTTCGTGCTTGCCGGAGGTGGCGAAGGACGCCTTCTTGCCGTTGACGCGTATCTCGCTGACCTTCAGGCCGAAGTCGAGATTGAAGCGGTTCAGGTCCTGGGTGGTCTTGGCGAGCAGCGTCGCCGTGCCCTCCAGCAGGTCCGTCTTCGGCTGGTACTTCAGCCGCAGGTCGTAGTGGGAGACGTCGTACCCGCCGTTGCCGCTCTCGGGGTAGTAGGAGTCGCCCGCGCCCGGAGCGCCGGGTGCGTAACTGGCCGCGGAAGCCGGGATCGCCAGCAGCAGGCTGAGGGCGGCCGCACCCGGAACGATGAGTCTGTGACGCACGAAATCCTCCAGCTTGTCAGGGGAGGTGGGCCTGGTGGGCCCAACAGATCCTCAGATGTTCAGACCTTATGTACCGGGGGCCCGCCCGTCATGTCCATGGCCGCATCTGACACATGACCGACATCAGGACGTCACAGGTCGCTCCTGCTCACCGTGCGGCACGGCACCCCGCGGACACCGCTCCGTTCCCGCCCGCCACCCCGCGCACTCTTACGCACAGGAGTTCCCCCGCGCTACCGTCCGCCCGTGACCCCTAGCGCGCGGTTCCCCCGCATCCCCTGGAAAGCGCTCGTGGCGGCGGTGGCCGTCGCCCTGTTGACCACGCTCACCGGCCCGGCGTCCGCCGCCCAGGCATCCTCCGGTGGCTCCAGACCCGTGTACTCCTACGACCGCGCGATACGCGAATCGGTCTGGGTGGACACGAGAATCGACGGCGACTCGGACGGACGCACCGACCGGGTCGCCGTCGACATCGTGCGGCCGCGCGAACCCGCGCAGCAGGGCCGCCGGGTCCCCGTGATCATGGACGCCAGCCCCTACTACTCCTGCTGCGGACGTGGCAACGAGAGCCAGAAGAAGACCTACGACAGCGCCGGACGGCCCGTGCAGTTCCCGCTGTTCTACGACAACTACTTCGTGCCGCGCGGCTATGCGGCGGTCCTGGTCGATCTGGCGGGCACCAACCGCTCGGACGGCTGCGTGGACGTCGGCGGACGCTCCGACATCCAGTCCGCGCGCGCCGTCGTCGACTGGCTCAACGGCCGGGGACGCGCCTACGACTCCCGTACCGGCGGCAAACGCGTCACCGCCGGCTGGTCGAACGGCAACACCGGCATGATCGGCAAGAGCTGGGACGGCACCATCGCCAACGGCGTCGCCGCCACCGGCGTCGAAGGCCTGAAGACCATCGTGCCCATCGCCGCCATCTCCTCCTGGTACGACTACTACTTCGCCAAGGGCGCCCCGCTGTACGGCTCGGGCCCCGACCGGCTGGCCGACTACGTCAACAGCCCCGAAGCGCGCCTGCGCTGCGACGCCGTGCAGAAGAAACTCGCCGAGGGCGCCCCGCGCACCGGCGACTGGACCCGGCTGTGGACCGAACGCGACTACGTCAAGGACGCGGAGAACGTCACCGCCAGCGTCTTCGCCGTCCACGGCATGCAGGACCTCAACGTCCGCACCAAGCACTTCGGCCAGTGGTGGGACGCGCTCGCCGACAACGGCGTCGAGCGCAAGGTCTGGCTCTCCCAGACCGGCCACGTCGACCCGTTCGACTTCCGCCGGTCCGCCTGGGTGCCCACCCTGCACCGCTGGTTCGACCACTACCTGATGGGCTACGACAACGGCATCGACGACGAGCCGATGGCCGACATCGAACGCGCCCCCGACCGGTGGACCACCGACCGCGTCTGGCCCGCCGCCGGAACCTCGGCCACCACCGTACGGCCGCGCAACGGCAACGCCCCGGGCGTCGGCGACCTCGGCACCCGGCGCGCGCCGCACGGCGCCACCGAGACCTTCACCGACGACCCGCGCCTGAACGAGGAGGACTGGTCCGCGCAGATCGACACCTCCACCCCCGCGAAGGCCGGATTCACCACCAAGCCCCTCGCCAAGCCGCTGCGCCTGTCCGGCTCCGGCAAGGTGACCGTCACGGCCACCCCCAGCACCAGCACCGCCCACCTCTCCGCCGTGCTGGTGGACCTCGGGCCCGACACCATCCGCAACTACGGCGCGGCGGGCGAGGGCATCACCACCCTCGCCGACCGCACCTGCTGGGGCGCGAGCACCACCGGTGACAGTGCCTGCTTCAAGGAGACGAAGGCCGACACGGTGAACGTCGGCCACACCGTCTTCAGCCGCGGCTGGGCCGACCTGGGCAACTGGGCCGACCCGGGCAAGGGCCGCCCGCTGACGCCCGGCAAGCCCTACACGATCACCCTCGACCTGGCCGCGAGCGACCACGTCGTCCCCGCCGGGCACCGGCTCGCCCTGATCATCGCCGGGACGGACGCCGGCCTGATCGACCCGCCGTCCACGACTCCGCGCCTGACCCTCGACCTCGCCCGCACCGCCGCCCGCCTGCCCGTCGTCGGCGGTGGCAAGGCGCTGGCCGCGGCCACTGCGGGGACCGGCGCGGCGCGGATCGCACCGGCGCCGAGGCACGGCGTGGAACCGTCCGTACCGAGCCGCATACCGCAAGCGCGCTGACACGACTACGGGGCCGGGCCGTCATGGTCCGGCCCCTTCGTCTCCGTACGTGTGCGTCCGTACCCGGCAGTACCCCTCCACCGTTCGCCCCACCGTCCGACACCGGAGGCACCCCCTCGTGACATCCCTCTCCCGCGGCCTCGCCTTCGGGGCGCTGGCCGGCGCGCTCACCGCGACCCTGCTGGCCGCACCGCCCGCCGGGGCGTCCGGCCCGGACCTGCCCCGCACCGGCTTCGAGACCAGCAAGGGCGCCCGCTGGACCACGCAGCCGGAGGAGCAGGACTTCCTGACCGCCGTGGACCGGGCGAGCGACCGCGTCCGTACGGACCGGATCGGCACCACCGCCCAGGGCCGCCCGCTCCAGCTCATACGCATCGGCGCACCGGCCCCGAAGAGCGCGGCCGACGTGCGACGCGGCAACGCGGTGCTGCTGATCTGCTCACAGCACGGCGACGAGCCGTCCGGCCGCGAGGCGTGTCTGTCCACCGTCCGCGACCTCGCCTTCGCCGGGGACCGGGCCACCCGTCGCTTCCTGGAACGCACGAGTGTGCTGGTCGTGCCGACCGCCAATCCGGACGGCCGGGCCGCCGACACCCGCGGCAACTCCGACGGCGTGGACATCAACCGCGACCATCTCGCCCTGAAGACCGCCGAGGCCCGGGCGCTGGCCGCCGTGCAGCGCGACTACCGCCCGGATGTCGTCTACGACCTGCACGAGTACGGGCCCACCGTGCCCTACTACATGAAGGACCTGCTCTCCCTGTGGCCCCGCAACCTCAACACCGCCCGCGCGGTGCACCGGGAGTCCACCGTCCTGTCCGAGAAGTACGTACGCCCCGAAGCCGCCGGTGCCGGCTTCAGCACCGGCATCTACGGCATCTGGACCGACCCGGAGACCGGCGACCCGGTCAAGCAGGTGGCCGGTGACGGCCAGGAGCGCATCCTGCGCAACACCGCCGGGGTGAAGAACTCCGTCGGGCTGCTCGTGGAGACCCGGGTCGACGCGCTGACCGACGCCGAGAAGGCCGACCCGGCGCTGAACAACCGCCGCCGGGTCGCCTCCCAAAGCGCCGCGCTTGACGGGCTCTTCGCTTTCGTCGGTGCGCGTCGGAGCCGGATCGAGTCCGCCACGGCCCGCGCCCGGCTGGCCGGTTACGCCGACCGGGGGCCGGTCTACCTCGGCGGCGCGGACAACGAACCGCCCGCCGCCGGGAAGATCCTGGGCGACCCGCCGTGCGCGTACCGCCTCGACGCCCGGCAGTACGACCGGTTCAAGGACGAACTCGCCCTGCACGGCGTGTCGTCGTACCGGACCGGCACGGGCGGCGCCGTGGTCCCGCTGCGCCAGCCGCTGCGCGCCCTCGTCCCGCTGCTGCTGGACGGCCGGGCCGATCATCACCTTACGGCCGCGACTCCGCTCAAGGGCTGCTGAACGGGTTCCACCGTGTGGTAGGGGGTAACGGGTAGGGAAAAACTGGCCCATTGAAAGGTCGACACGTGTCGGAAACAGACCAGGACACGGGCGGCGGGGGAGGTGCGACGGTGGAGGCGGAACTCCCCGGCGCACCGCACCGCACCGGCCCTCCGCAGACCGACCGCGTGGTCTTCGGCGTCACGGCGCTGCTCACCCTCGCCTTCATCGTCTGGGGCGCCACCTCCACCGAGTCGCTCAAGAGCGCCTCGACGACGATGCTGAACTGGATCATCGAGAACGGCGGCTGGGCCTTCGTGCTCTCCGCCTCCGGCTTCGTGGTCTTCGCCATCTGGCTGGCCGTGAGCAAGTACGGACGGATCACACTGGGGAAGGAGGGGAGGAGCCGGAGTTCCGTACGGTGTCCTGGGTCGCGATGATGTTCAGCGCGGGCATGGGCATCGGCCTGATGTTCTACGGCGTCAGCGAGCCGCTGGGGCACTTCGCCACCCCGCCCCCGGGCACCGACCCCAAGGACGCCGCGCAGGCCATGGACACCGCGCTGGCCACCACCCTGTTCCACTGGACCCTGCACCCGTGGGCGATCTACGCGGTCGTGGGGCTGGCCATCGCGTACAGCTGCTTCCGGCGGGGGAGAAGGCAGACCATAAGCGCGGTGTTCACCCCGTTGATCGGCAAGCGCCGGGCGAACGGCTGGGGCGGCCAGGTCATCGACATCCTCGCCATCTTCGCCACCCTCTTCGGCTCCGCCGCGTCCCTGGGGCTCGGCGCGCTGCAGATCGGCAGCGGCATCAAGGTGCTCGGCTGGATGGACAAGGTCAGCACCACCCTGCTCGTCGTCGTCATCGCGGTGCTGACCGTGGCCTTCGTCCTGTCGGCGGTCTCCGGCATCGCCCGCGGCGTCCAGATGCTGTCCAACATCAACATGGTGCTGGCGCTGATCCTGGCCGTCTTCCTCTTCGTCGTCGGGCCGACCATCCTCATCCTGAACATGCTGCCGACCTCCATCGGCACCCTCATCGGCGAACTGCCGCAGCTCGCCGGCCGTACGGAGGCCAGCAGCGGCGACCAGGTCGGTGACTGGCTGCGCGGCTGGACCGTCTTCTACTGGGCGTGGTGGATCTCCTGGACGCCGTTCGTGGGCATGTTCATCGCCCGCATCAGCCGCGGGCGCACGATCCGGCAGTTCATCGGCGGGGTGATCCTCGTGCCGAGCGTGGTGAGCCTGCTGTGGTTCGCGGTGTTCGGCAGCTCGGCGATGCACCTCCAGGACGGCAAGAAGCTCTCCGGCGAGACCACGCCCGAGGGGCAGCTCTTCGACGTGCTGCACCAGTACCCGGTAGCCACCGTCACCAGCATCCTGGTCATGATCCTGGTCGGGATCTTCTTCGTCTCCGGCGCCGACGCCGCGTCCATCGTGATGGGCACCCTCTCGCAGAAGGGCTCCTTCGAACCGACCCGGCTCGTGGTGGTCTTCTGGGGCGTGGTCACCGGCGCGGTCGCCGCGATCATGCTGCTGATCGGCGGCGGGTCGGACGACGCGCTCACCGGACTACGGGATCTGACGATCCTCGTCGCGGCGCCCTTCACCCTGGTGATGATCGCGATGTGCTGGGCGCTGATGAAGGACCTGCGCCACGACCCGCTGATCGTCCGCGGGCAGAAGGGGAGGAAGTCGTCGGACTGGCCGTCATCGCGGGCCACGAGCGCTACGACGGCGACTTCGAGATCCGCATCGGGCCGGGCAACGGCAACGACACCGCGCCGTCCGGAACGGCCTCCGCGGCGGCCCCGGCCTCCGAGGAGGGCAAGCCGTAGCATCCGCCGCGCGGGAGCGGGCACGGGAGAGAGCACCTGGCCCCGCCGCGCGGAAGCGGGCACCGGGGAGGGCAAGCACTGCCCCCGCCGCGCGCGAGTGAGTACCGGGGGAGGGCCGGCGGGAGACCGGCCCTCCCTTCACGCCGTCCCGCCGCCCGCCAGCCGTACCACTTCCTCCGCGCACCCCCACGCCACCGTCACACCCGCACCGCCGTGCCCGTAGTTGTGCACGCACAGCGCGCCGCCCGGCAGCCGCTCCGCCTCCAGCCGTACGGCGGTACGCCCCGGACGCAGGCCCACCCGGTGCGCCAGGACACGGGCGTGCGCCAGCTTCGGGTGGACGCGCGCGCAGCGCTCCACGATCGCGCGGGCGGTCGCCGGGTCCGGCTCCCGCGACCAGGCGCCCTCGCGTGCCGTGCCGCCGAGGACCACCCCGTACGGCTGCGGCAGGATGTACGTCGTGCTCTCGGCGTGCGCGTCGGCCGACCCGAACCACTCCTCGACGCCCGGGTTCTCCACGATCACCAGCTGTCCCTGCACGGGCTGCACCGCCAGGTCCGGTACCAGCTCGCGGGCGCCCAGCCCGGAGCAGTTGACGACCGTGCCGGCCTCCCGCCCCGCCTCCGCGAGCGAGGTGAACGGCCGCCGCTGCACCGCGCCGCCCGCCTGCGCCAACCGCCGTTCCAGGTACCGCAGATGGGACGGCATGTCGACCAGCGGTGTGGTCGCGCGCCAGCCCGCGCCCCAGCCCGGCGGCAGTTCGTCCGGCGTGGCCCGCCGCAGCCCCGGCACCGCCGCGTGCCAGCCGTCCGGCTCCGCGTCCCCGGCGTCGGCCATCGTGCCGGTCACCAGCCGCACGCCGGTCTCCGTCGGGCGCGCCGCCAGCTCGGTGAGCCGGTGGAAGGAGTGCAGCGACCAGGCCACCGCCCGCTCCTCGGGCCGTACCCGGTAGGGCCAGCACAGGCCGCCCGCGACCGCGGAGGTGGTGTCCCGGGCCGGGTCACGGCTGACGACCCGCACCGCGCGCCCGCGCTCCGCCAGCCTGACGGCGGCCGTCAGGCCGATCACCCCGCCGCCGATCACGATCACATCGCTCGTCGTCATGCCTGGACGCTATCCGCTGCGCCCGCCGGGGGCGACGGGTGCGGCGGGGCGGCCGGGATGCGGAACGGCCGTCGTCGCCCGGCCGCCCGCCGGGACGCGGACGGTGGCCGTCATCCGGAACGGCGGCAGCGGCATCCGGGACCGCGGCAGCGGTATCCGGAACGGTCCCCTCCCCGTCAATTGCCCGGCGCCGGGCTCTGATCGGCGGTTACGTGGGGATACTCAGGACATGTCTGCGCACTACGCGACTTTCGGACTGGCGCCCGCGACGCGCGCCGGAGCAGTACTGTCCAACGGTGCGTACGAGGTCCACCGCGACTTCTGGGACTTCATCGTCGACGGCAGACCGCTCCTGCTGCGCCTGGCCGACCTCGACGCGGTCTCCCCGCTCGCCGCCGACCTCGGCCCATCCCTGTTCACCGCGCACGTGCGGCGGCTGCTCCTGGAGGAGGACGCCCCGCTCGCCGACGGGCGCTACGTCCTCTACGGCTGCCCGGAGTGCGAGGGACTGGAGTGCGGCGCGGTGACCGCCGTCATCGAGCGCGACGGCCCGGACGTCGTCTGGCGCGACTTCGCCTGGCAGACGGGACACACCGCGGACCTGCGGCGCGACGGCTATCCGGGCATCGGCCCGTTCCGCTTCCACGGGGCGCAGTACCGGGCCGCGCTGGAACACCTGCTGTCCGACGCCGGCCCGGAGCGCGGCGCGGCGGCCTCCCGGCGGGTCCTGCTGGTCGGCCGGCGGGTCGCGCTGCCCGCCCGGCTGGCCGCGGCCCTGCGCGGCACCGGCATCGGCGCGGAGATCACCCGGGACGCGGCGGGCGCCTCGCCGGACGAGTTGCGTTCGTACGGGGCGGTGGCCTTCGGCAGCGCGGTGGGGGAGGCGGAGCGGGCCGCCGTGCGCGCCGCGTTCGCGGCCGCGGGCTCCTCGGCGGTCTTCGTGGACCTGCCGGTGCCGGTCGTCCCGCTGCTCGTCGCCCGCATCGAGCAGGCGCTGGACCGGTGTCCGCAGGACCAGCGGCGCCTGCTGCGGCTGGCCGCGGTCCGCGGCGAGGTCACGGTCGAGACCGCGGTGCCGTGCCGGATCGGCATCACCGCGTACCGCGTGGACCGCCTGTCGCGGACGCGGACGGCGGAGCTGTTCGCCGGGCAGATCGAGGCGGGCACGCACCGGCTGGCGGTGGACGCGCGGGCGACGAGGGGGACGGCGTACGTCGTCGCCCGGACGAGCGGAAGCGTGCTGGTCGCGCCGGTGACGGGGGAGTAGGCGGGGAGCGGACGGGAAAGCGGGCGAGGCGGCCGGCGGGGTACGGGTCCGGTACGGCTGAATGTGATCTTGACATCCCCGTAACCCGCACGTCCCGGTGCGTACGAAGAGGACCTTAAGCTGGATGTCAGCACCGTCGGCCGATGACGCCCCTCGGACATTCCGCCCCGCACCCGTCCCGGGTACTCCGTGTGCCCCACCCTCCGTAAGCCCCTCTGCTCGTCCCTCTGCCCGTCCTTCTGTCGGGCAGTACGTACCGCTCTGCGCGGGTACGTACCTCTATGCCCGCCGCTCTCGTCATCCGCCGTTCAAGGAGGCCCATGCCCCGCGCTCCGCGCGCCGTGCCCACCTGGCTCGCCCACCCCCTGCGCTGGCAGCGGCTGCCCGTGCCCTGGGCCGCCGTGGTCCGTGGAGCCCTGTGCGCGGGCCCGCTGCTCGCCGCGGGCGTGGCCACCGGCCACCCGGCCGCCGGAGTGCTGGCCGGCCTCGGCTCCATGCTCGCGGGCGTCAACGACCGCCCCGGCACCCGCCGCCGCGGCGTCGTGCACATCGGCCTGCCCGCCCTCGCGTCGTCCTTCGGCATGCTGATGGGCGCCACACTCCAGACCGTCGGCGCGGGCTGGTGGGTGGTCCCCGCGCTGTTCGCCGTGGGCTTCGTCTCGGGCGCGGGCAGCGTCGCCGGGCCGGTGCGCTCCAACGCGGGCATGCAGATGCTGGCCAGCACCGTCCTCGGCGCGGGCATGCCGCTGTCCGGCGCCCCGTGGCTCAAGGCCCTCTACCTCCTGGCCGGCTGCCTGTGGCTGCTCCTGCTGCGGCTGGTCTTCCACCCGCCCCGCCCGGTCGGCGGGCCGCTCAGCGGTGAGCGGGCGGCCGTCGCCACCGTCTTCGACGCGCTCGCGGACGCGCTGGAGGCCGTCGGCGGGCCCGGCGCCGAAGCGGCCCGGCGCCGCCTCACCGCCGCCCTCGACCGGGCCGACGAGGCCCTGCGGCTGCGCCGCCTGCTGCGCCGCCGCCCCCGCGCGGACGAACGGCTGCTCGCCGAGCGGCTGGCCGCCGGCACCGCGCTGTGCGAGGCCAGCGTCGCGCTGCTGTGGGAGGCCCAGCCGCTGCCGGACCGGGTCGCCGAGGGCCCGCGCCGCTTCGCCGAAGCGCTGCGCACCGGCCGGCCGCCGGGCCGGCTCGCCGCGCCGGAGACCAGCTCCCCGGCGCGCGGCGCCTTCGACCGCGCCCTCCTGGACGCCGCGGTGGTCTTCGCCCGTACGGAACCGCTGGACGCCGCCGGGGCCGACGGCGGGCCCGCGGCGATCTCCGGAGCCGTACCCGTGCGGACGGAGACGGGGACGGGGACGGGGACGGGGACGGAGACCGATACGGGGACGGATGGGCAGGCCGAGACGCAGCCGAGGGACGAAGAGCGCGGCACGCCCACCACGGAACGGCCCGCGCCCCGCCGCCCCTCCCTGCGCGACCGGACGCGCACGCTCATCGCCCCCCGCGCCCGGCCCGGCCGGAGCCTCCTCGGGCCGGCCGGCCGCGACTACGGCCTGCGGGTCGGCCTGTGCATCGCCGTGAGCGCGGCGGCGGCCCTCGCGCTCCGCGCCGACCACTGGTACTGGCTGCCCGCCACCGTCACCTTCCTCGTCAAGCCCGACCTGGGCCCGCTGTTCTCCCGTACGGTCAACCGCTTCGCCGGGACCGTCGCGGGCGTGCTCGTCTTCGCGGCGGCGGGGACGCTGCTGGACGGCTGGTGGTGGCCCGCGCTCATCGCCGGCGCGGGCGGCGCGCTGCTGCCGTTCGCCACCCGCCACTTCGCGCTGCAGACCGTCGCGATCACCCTGATGGTGCTGTCGTTCGTGCACGTCAGCGGCGACCCGCAGGCCGCCCTGGAGCGGATCGTGGACACCTCGGCCGCCTGCGGCATCGTGCTCGTCGTCGGCCACCTGCCGCGGCTCGCCGACCCCCGGCGCCGCGTCGGACACCGGGTCACCGCCGCGCTGCGCACCACCGGCGCGTACCTGGGCGAGGTGCTCAGGACCGAACCGGGGCACGACCGGGGCGAGCGGCTGGTACTGCGCCGGGAGGCCTACCGGGCGCTCGGCGAGGCCCGCGCGGCGGCCGAGACCGCGGCCGCCGAACTCGTCGCGGCGCGCGGCCGCAACCCCGACTGGCTCACGGTCGTCACCGCCGCCGAACGCATCGTCGACGCGGCGACCGCCTGCGCCGTACGGCTCGACCACGGCGCCCGCCGCCCGACCCGGCAGGAGGCACACCGGCTCTCCGAGGCGCTCACCGCGATGGCGGACGCGCTGGAGGACCCGGGCCGCCCCGGCCCGCCCGCGCTCGCGGCGCAGATCCCGCCCGTACCGGGCTGCGCGACGCTGACGGACGTGGCCGCCGAGCTGGAACGGATGCGCGGCTTCGCGGGCGCGGCCTGAAACGGTACGGCCTGAGACGGTACGGCCTGAGACGGCGCCCAGCGGGTAGGCGTGCCGCCGACGGGCGCCGGTACGGCCGCCGCCACCCGCTTGGCACGCCGGGCATGCCGACGTCGCCGGGCCGGTGCCCTACTGGAGGAGCCGGGCGCCACCGCCGCGGCGCCACCGAACCGTCGATTCCAGCGTGAGCCGGGAGCCAGCATGGGTGACATGTCGAAGAACCGCCCCGAACGGGAGCGCAGGGCACAGCGCGCGGCGCAGGAGAGCGCCCCCGCCGCACCGGACCGCGGTGCCGGGGAGGCCGCCGGCATCGGGGAGAGCTACCTGTCGCAGGAGGACGGCCGCTGGGTCAGCCACGTCGGGAAGCCGGAGACCGGAAGGCCCCGCAAGGGCCCCGGCCCGGTACCGCGTACGGACACGCCCGAGTGACCTGAAAGCCTGAGTGCTCCGAGCGCCCGAGTGACCTGAAAACGAGTGACCTGAACGCCCGTGCGGCCGGTACCGGCCTGAACCGGTACCGGCCGCACGCTGCTCAGCTTGCTCAGCGCCCGCCGCGCTCCTTGCCCAGGAGGCCGGCCCGGCGCAGGGCGTCGGCCATGGCGCCGTTCGCCGGGGCCGCGTCGCGCGAGCCGCCGCGGCGCTCGTTGCCGCCCTGGCGCTGCCGCGGGGTGCCGCCGCGCCGCTGCTGGCCGTCCCGGTCGCCGCGGCCTTCCCGGCCGTCGCGCCGGCCGTCGCGCGGGGCGCCCGTACGCTGTCCGCCGTCGGTCGCGCCGCCGCCCTTGCCGGGCTCGTCGTCGAGGCGCAGCGTCAGCGAGATCCGCTTGCGCGGGATGTCCACGTCCAGCACCTTCACGCGCACGATGTCGCCCGGCTTGACCACGTCGCGCGGGTCCTTGACGAAGGTCTTGGACATCGCGGAGACGTGCACCAGACCGTCCTGGTGGACGCCGATGTCGACGAAGGCGCCGAAGGCGGCGACGTTGGTGACCACGCCCTCCAGAAGCATCCCGGGTTGCAGGTCGCCGATCTTTTCCACGCCCTCCTTGAAGGTGGCCGTCTTGAAGACCGGGCGCGGGTCGCGGCCCGGCTTCTCCAGCTCCTGGAGGATGTCGGTGACGGTCGGCAGCCCGAAGGAGTCGTCCACGAAGTCGGCCGGCTTCAACGCGCGCAGCACCGCCGTGTTGCCGATCAGCGAGGACACCTCGCCGCCCGCCGTCTTCACCATCCGGCGCACCACCGGGTACGCCTCCGGGTGCACGCTGGACGCGTCGAGCGGGTCCTCGCCGTCGCGGATGCGCAGGAAGCCCGCGCACTGCTCGTACGCCTTCGGGCCGAGCCGCGCCACGTCCTTGAGGGTCTTGCGGGCGCGGAACGGGCCGTTGGCGTCGCGGTGCGCGACGATGTTCTCGGCCAGCCCGGAGCTGATGCCGGACACCCGCGACAGCAGTGGCGCCGAGGCGGTGTTGACGTCCACACCGACACCGTTCACACAGTCCTCGACCACCGCGTCCAGCGACCGCGACAGCTTCACCTCGGACAGGTCGTGCTGGTACTGGCCGACCCCGATCGACTTGGGGTCGATCTTGACCAGTTCGGCCAGCGGGTCCTGGAGGCGGCGCGCGATCGAGACCGCGCCGCGCAGCGACACGTCCAGCTCCGGCAGCTCCTGCGAGGCGAACGCGGAGGCGGAGTACACCGAAGCGCCCGCCTCGGAGACCATCACCTTGGTCAGCTTCAGCTCGGGCTGCGCCGCGATCAGGTCGGCGGCCAGCTTGTCCGTCTCGCGGGACGCGGTGCCGTTGCCGATGGCGATCAGCTCGACGTCGTGCTCCCGGGCCAGCCGCGCCAGCGTGGCCAGCGACTGGTCCCACTTCTGCTGCGGGACGTGCGGGTAGATCGTCTCCGTCGCCGCCACCTTGCCGGTCGCGTCCACGACGGCGACCTTCACGCCCGTACGGAAGCCGGGGTCCAGGCCCATCGTGGCGCGGGTGCCGGCCGGCGCCGCCAGCAGCAGGTCGCGCAGGTTGGACGCGAAGACCCGTACCGCCTCGTCCTCGGCGGCCTGCCGAAGCCGCAGCCGCAGATCGATGCCGAGGTGCACCAGGACGCGAGTGCGCCAGGCCCAGCGCACGGTGTCCTTGAGCCACTTGTCGGCGGGACGGCCGCGGTCGGTGATGCCGAACTTGTGGGCGATGGACTGCTCGTACGCCGTGGTGCCCTCGACCGGCTCGGTCTCCGGCTCCAGCGCGAGGTCGAGGATCTCCTCCTTCTCGCCGCGCAGCATCGCCAGGATCCGGTGCGACGGCAGCGCGGTGAAGGGCTCCGCGAAGTCGAAGTAGTCGGCGAACTTGGCACCCGCCTCCTCCTTGCCCTCCCGCACCTTCGCGGCGACCTGACCCCGCGTCCACATCCGCTCGCGCAGCTCGCCGATCAGGTCGGCGTCCTCGCTGAACCGCTCGGTGAGGATGGCCCGCGCGCCCTCCAGGGCGGCGGCCGGGTCGGCGACGCCCTTGTCCGCGTCCACGAACGCCGCGGCGGCCGCGGCGGGCTCCACCGACGGGTCCTCCAGCAGGCCGTCCGCCAGCGGTTCGAGACCCGCCTCGCGCGCGATCTGCGCCTTGGTGCGCCGCTTGGGCTTGTACGGCAGGTAGATGTCCTCCAGGCGGGCCTTGGACTCCGCGCCGCGGATCTGCGCCTCCAGCGCGGCGTCCAGCTTGCCCTGCGACCGGACGGACTCCAGGATCGCGGTACGCCGCTCCTCCAGCTCCCGCAGGTAGCGCAGCCGTTCCTCCAACGCGCGCAGCTGCGCGTCGTCGAGCATTTCGGTTGCTTCCTTGCGGTACCGGGCGATGAAGGGCACGGTCGAGCCGCCGTCGAGCAGTTCGACCGCGGCCTTCACCTGCCGCTCCCTGACGCCGAGCTCGTCGGCGATCCTCGCTTCGATGGATCCGATGGTCCCGGACGCCCCGTTGGCCTCGGTGGATGCCGTCACGTTGTTTCCTGCCCCGCCTTCCAGCGTTTGCTTGAGCCTGCATTGTGCAGGTTGGCGGGCTTCACTGTCGCGCGACCCGGGCCGCCGCGGCGAGGTGTGAGAAGCCGCACGCACGGGGGAGCGGTCCGTACGGGACGTGTGGATACGTACGGGACGGGCGGGGCGGGACGTACCGCATACCGGGCGCCGGCGGGCCGTCCGGAAGGACTCGGCGGCCGGGCGTGTCCGCGCGTGCGGGGCCGGCTACCGGCCGTCGGCCAGCGGTCGGTCAGCCGTCGGTACGGCGCAGCACCAGACTGACGAAGCCCCAACTGTCCCGGTAGGCGCGCAGCCACTCCGTACGGTGGGCGTCGGCCGTCGCGAGCGCCTCGGCACGGTCGGGGCCGTCGGGCTGGTCCAGTGCCCACGAGGCCAGCGATCCGGTCCAGGACCACTCGTAGTCGTCCAGTTCCCGGCGGGTGCTGACGTGCCCGTGGACGGGGGTCCACCCGGCGGCGGCGACGCGTTCCAGAGTGGTCGGCAGGTCGGCGAAGTCCCCGAGCATCCCGACGGCCTCCGGGGACGGCGTACGCTCCCAGAACCCGTCACCGGCCAGGACCCGGCCGCCGGGAGCCAGGTGTCGCCGCGCCGCGGCCAGGGTGGGCAGCAGGCCGCCGAAGGCGTGTGCGGCCCCGACGCTGAGCACCAGGCCGAACGGGTGCGGGGAGCGGAAGTCCGTGACGTCCTCGGCGTGCAGGACGAGCCGGTCCGCGACACCCCGCCCGACCGCGGCCGCACGGGCGTGAGCCAGGGCTTCCGTGGCGACGTCCACGCCCTCGGCCCGCAGCTCCGGCCACCGGGCCAGCGCGCGGAGCAGCCACTCCCCGCCCCCGCACCCGAGGTCGAGCACGCGCTCGTCGCCGCGCGGCAGGCCGTGTCCGAGCAACTGCCGCACCGACTCGTCGTCGAGCGGCGCCGCGATCGGGTGGCCGGTGTGGGCGATCCGGGAGATCCGTTGACGGTCCATCGGCGCAGCCTGGCAGCGGCGGCCCGTCCCGCGCACCTCGTTTTCCGTGCGCGGGACGCCGTACGGGCCCACGGCGGTGGCGGAGCAACTGCCGTACGGTTCCCGTGCGTCGGGCCGGGCGGCTCAGCGCTTGCCGAAAAGTTCCTTGGGGAACGCGCCCGCCGCCATCGCGGCCTGAGTGAAGCCGGCGGCCAGCTCGGTGAGCCGGGCCACGTCGGCCGCGCCCAGGTGCTCGTACGGCGCCAGGTCCAGCCGGTCCGTGGTGTCCTCCAGGTCCGCGCGCAGCTTGGCGCCCGCCTCGGTCAGCGCGCCCGCCGCGTCCAGGATGCCGCGCCCGCGCAGCCCTCCTCGGCCGCCTCCCACTGCTCCAGCGACCAGCCGCGGGTCGCCAGGAGCCACGAGCGGTCCGCGCCGCGGTCGGTGGCGGTGTGCGTCACCAGCGCCTCCAGGCCGTTCAGCCCGGCGTTCAGCAGCGCCACCAGGTGGCCGTCGCCGCGGTGCTCACGCAGCAGCGTCGCCGCGTGCCAGTAGGCGAGGTGCGGGGCCTCGGGGACCGGGAGGTCGGCGTGCGCGGCGTACAGCGGCCGGGCGTGGCGGGTGCAGCCCTCGGTGGCGCGCAGCGCCAGCCGGGCCGCCTCGGCCATCTCCGGCGACTCCACCACGGCGTCGCCGAGCAGCCGCCGCAGCGTGCTGTCGACCGCCCGCAGTCGCGCGGCCAGCACCTCGGCGGGCGGCACGACGGACCAGACCTGCGGTATGTGCTGGGCGACCAGGTCGTACGCGAAGTTGTAGAAGGTCGCGGTGACGGTGCCGGGGCCCACCGCGCCCATGGCCGCCGCGCGGCTGGCGAAGTAGGCGGCGCCGCGGTCCTCGACGCCGACGGCCGCGAGTTCGGCCGGCAGGTCCGGCGAGAAGTAGACGGTCGAGTGCAGCGGGTTGACGACGTGGTGACAGCGCCGGCCGGCGCGCTCGGGGAGCGAGGTCGTGGAGGTCATGCCCGCAGATTACCGACCCGTTGGTATGGAGGGGAGGGCAGGCCCGACGGCGCGCCGGTCCGGCACCGCTTCCGGCGGCCGCCGATGGCCGTGAAGGTGGGTTGTTCGACATTGCCGTCATCCCCGCACCCGCCCAGGATGGGCCCATGGAACAGCGCGATGTGCTGGTCGTCCTCTTCGAAGGCGGGCAGAGCCTCGATGTCATCGGCCCCCTGGAGGTCTTCACGGGAGCCGCCCTGCGCGCACCCGGCGCGTACCCGGTCCGTACCGCCTCGCCCGACGGCACCCCGGTCCGTACGTCCAGCGGACTGACCGTGACCCCCGGCCTCCGGCTGTCCGACGCCACACCGCCGCACACCCTCCTCGTGCCCGGCGGCCGGGGCACCCGGGCGCCCGACCCCCGGCTCGTCTACTGGCTGCGCGCGAACGCCCCGCAGGCGATGCGCCGCGCGTTCACCCGCCCGCTGGGCGCCGCCCCCGCCGAATACCGCCGCCGCTTCCGGCCCGCCTCCCCGCCACCGTTCGGCTGACCGGCCCGGCTGCTGTCCGCCGAGGCTCCCCCGCAACGCATGCGTCTCATGCGTCCAATGCATCGAATATGTCGAAAGGCCCCCATGCAGATCGCGATCCTCCTCTACGACCGCTTCACCGCCCTCGACGCCGTCGGCCCGTACGAGGCCCTCAGCCGCATCCCGGGCGCCGAGACCGTCCTTGTCGCCGAGCGCGCCGGAGAGCACCGCAACGACACCGGCACCCTCGCCCTGACCGCCGACGCGGTCCTGTCCGACGTCACCGCCCCGGACGTGCTCGTCGTGCCCGGCGGCCCCGGCCAGGCCGCGCTGATGGACGACGGCCCGCTGCACGACTGGATCCGCGCCGTGGACACCCGCACCACCTGGACCACCTCCGTCTGCACCGGCTCGCTGATCCTCGCCGCCACCGGGCTCCTCAAGGGCCGCCGCGCCACCTCCCACTGGCTCGCGCTGGACCAGCTGCCGTCCCACGGCGCCGCACCGACCGGCGAACGCGTCGTCTTCGACGGCAAGTACGTGACCGCCGCGGGTGTCTCCTCCGGCATCGACATGGGCCTCGCGCTGGCGGGCCGGATCGCCGGTGACACCTGCGCGCAGGCCATCCAGCTCGGCATCGAGTACGACCCGCGGCCGCCGTACGACGCGGGCTCGCCGGAGAAGGCCCCGGCCGGGGTCACGGCGGCGATGCGGGCCCGGAGCCGGTTCGTCCTGGAGGGCTGACGCGCCCGGCAGGCGGCCGTATTCCTCAAAGGTTGTGCGCATCAGGAGTCGTACGCATCAGAGGCCGTACGCCGCGAGGGCCGTGCGCCTCAAGAACCGGCCGCCCCGCCACCCTCCAGCTCCTCCTGCCACAGCAGTTCCGTCAGCCGGCCGATCCCGGCCGCCAGATGCCGCCGGTACGTCGTCATCGGCAGCCGCAGCCGCAGCAGCTCCGCGGCGCGCGCCTGGGTGCCGGCCGGGCGCAGATACGTGTGGTGCAGCGCCCGGAACGCCCGGCGGTCCGGCGGCGACTCCTCCAGCGCTGCCGCCGCCGAGCGGATCGCTTCCCGCAGGGCCGCCACCCGCTCCCGCGCGCCCGTCCCGTCCGCCGCGCACCGCCCGGCCACCAGCCGCGTCTCCAGCAGCGGCGAGTCCCGCAGCCCGTCCGGCCGTGCGAACTCGCGCAGCGCGTCCCGTACGGCCGCCGCGAACGCCTCCCGGTCCAGCACCCGCAAGGGGGCCGACGGTACGGGCGGGGCCACGGCGAACGGGTCCCCGGACCGCTCCCGCTCGGTCAGCATCGCCAGCCACGCCAGCCCCGGCACCCGCCGCCAGTCGTGCACGAACATCCCGAACCGGCGCCCGCCGGACGTGAAGTCCGCCGCGGGCAGCCGGGCGAAGTCCATGTACGCGCAGTCCGGCTCCCAGAACTCCGGGTCGGCGAACGGCAGCAGCGTCACGGCGGGCTGGCGGCCGGTGAGGTAGTGGTGCGTCAGGCGCAGCGTGATCAGCGTCTGCACGGGGGAGACGTCCTGGTACTCGTCGCGGCTCATCCAGAACCGGACCAGCAACGCCGTCTCGTCGCCGCGCAGTTCACCGTACGTGTCCAGCCAGCGGCAGGCGGCCCGTACCGCCGGGTCCTCCGGCGCGCCCGGCGGGGGAGCGCCGCCCAGCTCGATCAGCGTGTAGAAACCCGCCGCCACCCCGTCCGGACCGCGCACGGTGTACGTCTCGGCCTCCGGACGCCGCGACCACTCGTGCACCAGCCGCGCCGCCTCGATCCCCTCGTGGATCGCGGCGACCGTGCACGCCTCCACCAGCTCGCCCCCGGTGACCGGCCCCGGCGAGACGGTCAGCCGGTCCAGCCAGGCCGCTCCCGCCGCCCCGCGCGCCACCGGCTCCAGCAGCGGACCGACGACCGGGCTGTCCCGGTGCAGGTAAGCGAAGTCCGCGAGCACCGCCTGCTGCCGCCCCCGCTCGTCCTCCCGCGTGAACAGCCGCTGGTAGTACGCGCTGGCCCGGCGGTGCAGCGTCGCCCTGCGCTCCGGGTCGCGCCAGCGCAGCTCCGCGTCCAGAGCGTCCCGTACCAGGTCGTGCGGATGCACCCCACGGGCCCCGCTCTCCACGGCGGACAGCCCGCACAGCCAGTCGAAGTACGGCCGGGCGTCGGGCACGTCCAGCAGCGCGGCCAGCAACGGCTCGGTCGTCGAGAGCACCTGCGAGGACGCTTCCAGCGCCGTACGGTGCAGCGGCGTGGGCACCGCTTCCAGCAGGCTGGCCAGCAGCGCCCGCACGACCTGCGGCGACGGCTCGGGCCCGGCCGCCTCGCCGCCGAGCGCGGCGACGTCCGCCACCAGCGCGAGCGCCAGCGGGTGCCCGCGGGTGAAGGCCAGCCCCTGCTCCTGCACGGCGGGCGGGACACCGCGCCGGGTCAGCAGCTCCCGGCTGTCCGCCTCGTCCAGTACGTCGAGCGGCAGCAGGCGCAGCAGCCCCTGCCAGGCCGGGTCCAGACGCCAGGACATCGGCGGCGCCGTCCGGCAGGCCAGCGCGACCAGCGCGTCGGCGGGCAGCCGGGGCAGCAGCTCACGGTGCACGGTCTCGCGCGCGGTCCGCGCGTCGTCCAGGCCGTCGATCAGCAGCACCAGATCCGGCCGGTCCGGAATGCGCTCCGCCAGCTCCTCCTCGTAGGAGCGCACCCCGGACGCCTCCAGCTGGACGACGGACCGCCCGGCGCGCCCGGCGAGCCGCGCGAAGTGGTGCAGCAGCGTGGTCTTCCCGATGCCGCCGGGGCCGTGCACGTACACCACCGCGCCGCGCCCGGCCGCCAGCAGCTCGCGGAAGGCCGCGGTCTCGGCACGGCGGCCGACGAAGCCCTCTTCGCGCGCCGTCGCGAGCCGGTCGCTCAACCGGTCGGTCACCCGTCAAGTATGTCGCCGAGGTGGCCGGAACGGACCCGCGTCGGACAGGAAACGGACATCCGACGGGCTGCCATCCGGCCGGCCCCCGCCCGTAGCTTCCTGGTGTCGGTCCATCCGGCGACTCGGGGGCGAAAGCAGATGAACCGCAGGATCACCGCTGTCATGGGAACGGTGTGCGTCGGGGCCGCGGCCGCCGGGCTGGCCCTGTCGGCCGACGGCCCGGCCGCCGCCGCGCGGTTCCACGACGGCACGCTGCACCCGGGGGAGCAGCGGTGCGTGCAGCAGTCCGCCCAGCACAAGGTACGGGCGGACGGCAAGGCCACCGGCCAGGGCGCGAAGTTCACGCTCCAGTACCAGGGCGCGACCGTACCGGGCACCGGCTCGCCCGGCCTGGTTACCGCGCACGGCGCTGAGCTGCGCGACACCTGGGCCGGCTGGCCGGGCGCGGGCGGCTACACCGCCTGCGTCACCAACAACGGCACGGCCGACACGAACGTGCGTCTGACGCTCACGACGGACGGCGAGGTGGGATGACCCGTCTCCCCGTGGCCCGTGTCACCGCGCCGTCCAGGTGAAACGCGGCGTCCGGCGTTCGAGGAAAGCGGCGACACCCTCCGCGGTGTCGCCGCTTTCACCTGCCTGCGCCTCCCAGTGGGCCACCCGCTCCGCGTCGGCGGGCCCGTCCGCGAACTCCTTCGCCGCGGCCTGCGTCAGCTGCGACCGGCTCGCCAGTACGGCGGTGAAGTCCGCCACCCGCTTGTCCAGCTCACCCTCGGGCAGCACCTCGTCCAGCAGCCCGGTCCGCAGCGCCCGCGCACAGTCGATCAACTCGCCCGAGAACAGCAGGAACTTGGCGGCCGACGGGCCCACCAGGCGCACCAGCCGCCGGGTCGCGGAGGCCGGGTAGACGATCCCCAGCTTCGCGGGCGTCACCCCGAACAGGGCGCCCTCCTCCGCGAACCGCAGGTCGCACGCGGCCGCCAGCTGGCAGCCGCCGCCCACGCAGTACCCGCGTATCGCCGCCAGCGTCGGCTTCGGGAACGCCGCGAGCGCTTCTTCCGCGGCCGTCGCCAGCCCCTTCCCCGCCCCCGCAGACCCGCGCAGCGACCCGATGTCCGCACCGGCGCAGAACGTGCCGCCCGCCCCGGTCAGCACCAGCACCCGTACGGCACGGTCCGCCGCCAGCCGCTCCAGCAGCGGCGGCAGCTCTCGCCACATCTCCGTCGTCATGGCGTTGCGCTTGGCGGGGTGGCTGAGGGTGACGGTCGCTGTGCCGCCGCTGACGTGGGTGACGATGCCCGGTTCCATGCCCCGGATATTAGAGCGACGGCCCAGCGGCGGGCCCGATACGATCAGCGGCCTGATGTCTGCAACCGCCGCCACCCTCGTCGCCAAGTCCCTCGCCGCCGGCCACGGCGAGCGCGTCCTGTTCTCCGGCCTCGACCTGGTCGTCGCCCCCGGGGACGTGATCGGCCTGGTCGGCGCCAACGGCGCCGGCAAGTCCACCCTGCTGCGCCTGCTGGCCGGGCTCGACACCCCGGAGGAGGGCCGGCTGACCCTCAGCCCGCCCACCGCCACCGTCGGCCACCTCCCGCAGGAGCCGGACCGGAACGGTGGGGGCACCTCCCAGACGGAGTCTGGGGGAGAGTCCGTACGCGCCTTCCTCGGCCGCCGCACCGGCGTCACGGCCGCCCAGGCCGCCCTGGACGCCGCCACCGAAGCCCTGGTCGAGGAACGGCCGGGCGCCGACGACGCGTACGCCACCGCCCTGGAGCGCTGGCTCTCGCTCGGCGCCGCCGACCTCGACGAACGCGCCGCGGAGACCGCCGGACAGCTCGGCCTGGCCGTCGGCCTCGACCAGCCGATGACCTCCCTGTCCGGCGGCCAGGCCGCCCGCGCCTCCCTCGCCTCACTGCTGCTCTCCCGCTACGACGTCTTCCTGCTGGACGAGCCCACCAACGACCTCGACCTGGACGGCCTGGCCCGGCTGGAGGAATTCGTCACCGGCCTGCGCGCCGGCACGGTCCTGGTCAGCCACGACCGCGAGTTCCTGACCCGCACGGTCAGCCGCGTCGTCGAACTGGACCACGCGCAGCAGCAGGTCAACACCTACGGCGGTGGCTACGCCGCGTACCTGGAGGAGCGCGAGCGGGCCCGGCGCCACGCCCGCGAGGAGTACGAGGAGTACGCGGACACCAGGACGGGCCTCGAAGCGCGCGCCCACACCCAGCGCAGCTGGATGGAGAAGGGCGTCAAGAACGCCCGGCGCAAGGCCACCGACAACGACAAGATCGGCCGCAAGTTCCGCGCCGAGTCCACCGAGAAGCAGGCCGCCAAGGCCAAGCAGACCCAGCGCATGATCGAGCGCCTGGAGGTGGTCGAGGAGCCGCGCAAGGAGTGGGAACTGCGCATGGAGATCGCCGCCGCGCCCCGCGCGGGCGCGGTCGTGGCCACCCTGCGCGGTGCCGAGGTGCGGCGCGGGGACTTCCGCTTCGGCCCGGTGGACCTCCAGATCGACTGGGCCGACCGGGTCGCCGTCACCGGCCCCAACGGCTCCGGCAAGTCCACCCTCCTCGCCGCCCTGCTGGGCCGGCTGCCGCTGGACGCCGGACACGCCGCGCTGGGCCCCGGCGTCGTCGTCGGCGAGGTCGACCAGGCCCGCGGCGCCTTCCTCGGCGACGAACCGCTGGCGGAGGCCTTCCGTACGGCCGTACCGGAGATGTCCCCGGCCGACGTACGGACCCTGCTCGCCAAGTTCGGGCTCAAGGCGGCCCACGTACTGCGGCCCGCCTCGACGCTCTCCCCGGGCGAGCGGACCCGCGCCGCCCTCGCCCTCCTCCAGGGCCGCGGCGTCAACCTGCTGGTCCTGGACGAGCCGACCAACCACCTCGACCTGCCGGCGATCGAACAGCTGGAGTCCGCGCTCGCCTCCTACCGGGGCACGCTGCTGTTGGTCACCCACGACCGCCGGATGCTGGAGGCGGTGGACACCGGCCGGCGCATCGAGGTCGAGGGCGGGCGGATCACGGAGCGCGTCGGGTAGGGGCGGCGCCCGGCGATTTGGCGTACGGCCCGGCGCCCCGTAGTGTGGGCATCACGACGCGGGGTGGAGCAGCTCGGTAGCTCGCTGGGCTCATAACCCAGAGGTCGCAGGTTCAAATCCTGTCCCCGCTACTTCCGCAGCAGGCCCGGTGCTTTCCACAAGCACCGGGCCCGCTGTCGTGTGTGTGCTGCCGTCGGGCTGCTGTCGTGCGTGTACTGCCGCCGGGCCTGCTGTCGTGCGTGCGCTGCCGTCCGGCCTCGAAAGAGGTATACCGGGACAAAGGCGTCCGTGAGGAGGGACCGTGATGCTCGGCAGAAGCAGATCCTCGAAGACCTCGGCGGCCGCGCCGCCGCCGGGGACGCAGGCGGCGGGGGAGCTGAAGCGCAGCTTCGGGCTGCTGGCGGTGCTCGGTGCGATCCTGGTGGTCGCCGGTCTGGTGGGCCTCGTGTACGTCGGTTTCGCGACGCTCACCTCGATGCTGCTCTTCGGATGGCTGCTGCTGATCGGCGGCGTGGTCGGGCTGCTGCACGCGATCCAGTCGCGGGGCACCAGCTTCTTCTGGCTCGCGGTGATCGTGGCGGCGTTGAACATCGCCGCGGGGGTGGTCGTCATCCGGCAGCCGGAGGTGGCCGCGGCGGGCCTGACGATGTTCGCGGCGCTGCTGTTCCTTACCGGCGGGGTCTTCCGGCTGGCCGGCGGTGCGGTCGTGCGGGGGCCGCAGTTCGGCTGGACGCTGGTGCAGGGGCCTTCGGCATCCTGCTGGGTGTGCTGGTGCTCGGCGACTGGCCGCACAGCAGCCGGTACGTGATCGGCTGCTTCTTCTCCCTCGCCCTGCTCTTCGACGGGCTGGGGCTGATCGCGATGGGCGTCGGGGGGCGGCGGATCGTCGGTATGGTGGCGGGCGGGCGCGGCCCGGGGACGGGTGCACCGGACGCCACCGGGCGCCCACCGGCCTCTTCCGGCAATCCTTGAACAGGCAACAAAAAGGTCAGGGTCGGTCGCAGGTCTGATCGCCGATTACGGATTCGGTCAGAAGGCGTCGATAGAGGCTGACTTGTGTTCAGCGGGCCGGTCCTGACCAGCTCACGACCAACACTCGGAGGGTGAGGACGCCTTCCGGCCCCCGGCCGAACCCCCGAGGAGCTGACCGCCGCGCGCGCATACGAAGGTGTCTGGCGCTTCACCGCACCGACACTGGAGTCGTCGGTGCCCCAGGCACGCCACGCGGTACGGGACCTGCTCGCCCGGCAGGGCGCGCCCGCGGCCGGCGAGACCCTGGACGCCCTGCTGCTGATCGTCTCCGAACTGGCCACCAACGCCGTGCAGCACGCCGCGCTGCTCTCCCCCGAGATCACCGTCGAGGTCACGGTCGGCGCCGACTGGGTCCGGGTCGCCGTGGAGGACGACCACCCGTACCGCCCCAAGGCCGTCGAGGCGAACGAGAGCGACGTCGGCGGGCGCGGCCTGTGGCTGGTCAAGATGCTCACGGCCGAGGCGGGCGGCAAGTGCGACGTCGAGCACACGGCGAGCGGCGGCAAGGCGGTCTGGGCCGAACTGCCGCTCGCCCCGCCGGCGGGCGGGCCTACCAGCCCGCCGCCGGTCCGGTGAGTTCCCGTACGGCGGGCCGGGCCGCGTCCAGCACGGTCATGAACCACGCCGAGAACGGCGCCCGCTCGTGCCGCTCGGCCAGCTCCTGAGGCGTCACGAACGCGATCTCGCCGACCTCCTCGGGGTCCGGCTCCGGCACGGCCTGCACCAGCCCCACGAACAGGTGGTTGTACTCCTGCTCGACCAGGCCGGACTCCGGGTCCGGATGGTTGTAGCGGACCGTACCGGCCTCGCCGAGCAGCGCCGGGGCGACCCCCAGCTCCTCGGCGGTGCGCCGGGCCGCCGCGGCGAACGGCGTCTCACCGGGGTACGGGTGGCCGCAGCAGGTGTTGGACCAGACGCCGGGGGAGTGGTACTTGCCCAGGGCCCGGCGCTGGAGCAGCAGACGCCCCCGGTCGTCGAAGAGGAAGACCGAGAACGCCCGGTGCAGCAGGCCGGGCGGCTGGTGGGCGGCGAGCTTCTCCTCGGTGCCGATCGTCGTGCCGTCCTCGTCGACAAGCTCCAGCAAGATCGGTTCGGCGGCGCCCTCCGATGGGTTCACCGCCGTGGTCCCGGCGGTCTGTCCGTTGGCAGGTGTGATCGGCATGCCCATCCTTGTCGTCGGTCTCCTCGCTGCTCAAGTCTGCCCTAGCCGCGCCCGCATCATGGGCACAGTCGCGCCTCGTGCACCGCGAGACCGCCCGGCTCCAGCTGGAAGGTGCAGTGCCCGACGTCGAAGTGCCCGCTCAGGCAGCCGCGCAGGGCGTGCAGCATCCTCTCCTGGCCCGCGGTGTCCAGCACGTCCGGTGCGACGACCACGTGGGCCGAGAGCACCGGCATCCCGGACGTGATCGTCCAGGCGTGCAGATCGTGGACGTCCTCGACGCCCGGCAGCGCCAGCAGATGTGCCCGTACCTCTGTCATGTCCACTCCCTTGGGGGCGGACTCCAGCAGCACGTCCAGGGACTCGCGGAAGAGCTTCCAGGTACGCGGCACGATCATCAGTCCGATCACGACGGACGCGATCGGGTCGGCCGCCGCCCAGCCCGTGACCGTGACCAGCAGGGCCGCCACGACGACCGCCACCGACCCCAGCGCGTCCGCCGCCACCTCCAGGAACGCGCCGCGCACATTGAGGCTGTCGCGCTGCCCGCGCATCAGCAGGGACAGCGACACCAGGTTCGCCACCAGGCCGACGGCGCCGACGACCATCGCCGTACCGCCCTCGATCCCGACCGGCTCGAAGAACCGCGGCACGGCCGTGACCAGCACGTACCCGCCGACGCCGAACAGCAGCAGGGCGTTGGCCACCGCGGCGAGGATCTCGGCGCGGGCGAGACCGAAGGTGCGCTGCGGCGACGGCGGCCGGTTCGCGCAGCGGATCGCGATCAGCGCCATCGTCAGGCCCACCACGTCCGTGGCCATGTGGCCCGCGTCGGCGAGCAGCGCCAGCGAGCCGGTGACCGCACTGCCGATGATCTCGGCGACCATCACGGTCGAGGTCAGCGCCAGCGCCCCGCGCAGCCGGCCGCGGTACGCCGCGGCCGCCGTGCCGCCCCCGCACCGCCCGCGGCCGGCCGGCCGGATCCGTGATCGTGCCCTGCGCCCATGCCGTACGTCTCCCGTCCGAGATGCCGCCTGAACACCGCCCGGCCGAAACCGTCGGCTCTAGCAGTGAACTACGGGTGGGGGTATGTGGCAACGCGAAGCTGAACACCGTTGTCGCTACTCTGACCTGCGGGTTTTCGCCTGCCGCTGCCGCTGGGAATACGTCCTTGCCGGATCGGTTTCCGTGAGGTCTTCCGCACGCTCACCATCACCGCATTCACCGTGCGCCGTCACTTGCTATCTATTACGGCCGGATGAGGGTTTGGCGTGCCGCGTGAGGAGTGTTTCTGCCGACGCAAGTACAGTGCCGTCAGAAGCCGGACGCGCGCCGTTCCCGCGTGCTAGTGTCGATCTCAGTTGCAGTCGTGGTTCCCAAAAACTTCACCGCTTGCGCCGTTGTTCAGCTACGGCAAGCGTTTTGATTTCCGGATGCTCTCCGGGCGGGGCATCATCGCGGCGACCCGGTGTCCGTGGATCGCGGGTGCCGGCGTACTGCCCCACGAGGAGGCATGGCATGGCGTCCGGCACTGTGAAGTGGTTCAACGCGGCCAAGGGTTTCGGCTTCATCGAGCAGGACGGCGAAGGCGCCGACGTGTTCGCCCACTTCTCGAACATCGCCGCCGAAGGCTTCCGTGAGCTGCTCGAGGGCCAGCGGGTCACGTTCGACATCGCACCGAGCCAGAAGGGCCCGACGGCCGAGAACATCGTTCCCGCCCGACGCTGACGCACACTTCGAAGCCGGGGCCCGCATCCATCGGGGTGCGGGCCTCAGCCGCAGGCATTTCCCTCAGTGATGCCACCGGTGGGACAAAAATCGCCCCCCAGCTCTTCTCCGAAGGTGTACGCCTTTCCCGGGCCGCACCTGTCGACGTCCGGGATCTCGCGCCCATATGACGTCACCAATTTAATTTTCTGCACCTGTATCGAATTCACTGCATGACAGCTTCGCTGTTGCATTACATTTCGGCCCGTTCTTGCGATCCCCCGCGCTGTACTTCCGCTGCGGGAATTCCTTGATACGTGCCGTATCAAGGAAGGTTCCCCGATGAACCCCACACGTACGAACGACCGCACCTCCCGCCCCCGCCGCATCGGCGGCCACGGTCGGCGGACCGCCGCGCCCTCGGGCGAGTTCGCCCTGCCGAAGACGGTCACTCCCGCACTGCCCGCGGTCGAGACGTTCGCCGACCTCGACATGCCCGCCCAGCTGCTGGCCGCGCTGACCGCGCAGGGTGTGACCGTCCCGTTCCCGATCCAGGGTGCGACCCTGCCCGACACTCTCGCGGGCCGCGACGCCCTGGGACGCGGGCGCACCGGATCCGGCAAGACCCTCGCCTTCGGCCTGGCCCTGCTGGCCCGCACCGCCGGCCGGCGCGCCGAGCCCCGCCGGCCGCTGGCCCTGGTCCTCGTCCCGACGCGTGAGCTGGCCCAGCAGGTGACCGACGCGCTCGCCCCCTACGCCCGCTCGGTGCAGCTGCGCCTGGCCACCGTCGTCGGCGGAGTGTCGCTCGGCAGGCAGGCCAACGCGCTGCGGGGCGGCGCCGAAGTCGTCGTCGCCACGCCGGGCCGGCTCAAGGACCTCATCGACCGCGGTGACTGCGGGCTCGACCAGGTCGCGACCACCGTCCTGGACGAGGCCGACCAGATGGCCGACATGGGCTTCATGCCCCAGGTCACCGCGCTCTTGGACCAGGTCCGCCCCGAAGGCCAGCGGATGCTGTTCTCCGCCACCCTCGACCGCAACGTCGACCTTCTGGTCCGCCGCTACCTCACCGACCCGGTCGTCCACTCCGTCGACCCGTCCGCCGGTGCGGTCACCACGATGGAGCACCACGTACTGCACGTGCAGGGCGCGGACAAGAACCGTACGACCACCGAGATCGCGGCCCGCGACGGCCGGGTGATCATGTTCCTGGACACCAAGCACGCCGTCGACAAGCTCACCACGCACCTGCTGAACAGCGGGGTACGGGCAGCCGCACTGCACGGCGGCAAGACCCAGCCCCAGCGCACCCGGACCCTGACCCAGTTCAAGAGCGGGCACGTCACCGTGCTCGTCGCCACGAACGTCGCCGCCCGCGGCATCCATGTCGACAACCTCGATCTGGTCGTCAACATCGACCCGCCGACCGACCACAAGGACTACCTCCACCGCGGCGGCCGCACCGCGCGGGCCGGCGAGTCGGGCAGGGTCGTCACCCTCGTCACCCCCGACCAGCGCCGCGGCATGAGCCGTATCATGACCGCCGCCGGGATCGTGCCCCGGACCACCCGGATCCATCTCGGCGAAGAAGAGCTGAGCCGGATCACCGGTGCCCAGGCGCCCTCCGGCATCCCCGTCACGATCACCGCGCCGGTGACCGGGCGACGCAAGCGCAGCGCACCCTCACGGGGCCGGCGCAGCCCTGCCTCGGCTGCCCTGCGCGGGTCGACGCGGCGGACCTCCTTCGACGCGGCGGCGGCCTAGGAACCTCATGATCAGGAAACTGGCCCATCACTGTAGGAGGCACCTTTTGACGCTGGTCCGGATGCAGCCCCGCTCGACGAACGTCACTCCCGCACACCAGACCGCGGCAGACGCCATGGACGCAGGCGCACTGCAGGCCTGCGACGACATGACCATCGAAGTCGCTCTGTCCGTCATGGCCGGCGCCCGCACCGGGCACCTGGTCGTCTGCGACATCGACGGCCTGCGCACCCAACTGGTCACCCGGGCCCAGCTCACCGCGGTCCGTCACAGTCCCGCGTACACCGACCGGATCCGACTGCGCGACATCTTCGGCGGTGGGCCGCTCACCTCACCCGTGGCCACGGTCGCCGAAGCCGAGCACGCGGTGCCGGGCCGTCGGCTCGCCGCGGTGCGGGTCGCCGAAGACCAGGGCAGCGTTCGGGGCGTCCTCGCTCTTGCCCACTGAACCGCCTCACCGGCGGTGGAATCATCCCCTTCTTCTCCCTGTGAGGCATCATGCGCTGTGTCATCGCCCGCTTCCCGTTCGACCTCACCAAGAGCGGTGTCCTGGAATCCATGAAGGGCGTCAAGCCCGAACAGGTCATCGGTGAGTCCGTGATCATCGGCCGCCGCACCTACCCGGTCAAGCAGGTCGGTCAGGTCATCACGCGCCAGGACCGCCGCGATTTCAGCGTTGGTGAAGTTGTCCGGGCCATGACTCGGCTCGGCTTCACCTGTTCCGACCTCCCCCAGGCCGCCGCGCCCAAGGTTGGCCTCACCCCGTTCCAGCGGGCTTCCGCGGAGCTCGGCGCCCCTGCCGCCGTCTGACCGGCGGGCAGACGCGAGCCGCCACCGGAACAGCGGTGAGGGTCCGGCCGGCAGGTGCCGGCCGGACCCTCACCGAGTGCCGTGCGGTCCGTCAGCGCGCGGCGTCGTACCTCACTGGTCGGAGTAGCTGAAGTCGCCCACGGTCCACGCGCTGACGTCATCGATCGCCACGCGGTACATCCCGCCTGTCTCCGGGATCCCCACCGTGCCCTGCAGAATCCGCGCCACATGGAAGTGCAGATGCGTGGGGGCCTTTTCCTCACACGTCGTGGCGGTGAAGGCGGCAGAGAACTCGTGGAGACGGGCCGAGTCCGTCAGGACCTCGGACACCCGTTGCCTCCAGACGGCTTCGGGAGCCAGCCGCCCCGTGATGACAGCACCACCGGCTACCACAGTCAGAATCATCTGGTTGCTCTGCCCGGACTCCACCAGGGCCGCGACATCGACAAGCAGCTCATCAGGCTTCGACATGAGGAACGATTCTAATCAACGCCGCTCGGTCCGCCTGATCGGCGGGGCTGGTGCGACGTACATGATCGAGCTCGTGGACGAGGACGGCGCGGATGTCGCCCGCCTCCGCCCACCCCCACCCTCCTCCAACAATCCCCCCACACAGGACCAGCCCTGCCATATCCGGCACGGCATCCGGGTGTCAGTTGTTCCCGGGTGCGTTGATCCACCATGATGATCGCGGCAGGCGCAGCCCGCGGTCACTCGATCGTGCGGTGAATGCGCGGTGAACGGCCGCATCCGGCGATCCGATAGCCTCTGCCGACGTGCCCACCCGCCCCTGGGGGCCCAGGTGTGCCACGCCTGCTGCCCGGGTAGTCCGTATCGAATGCGGACCGACCGGCGCGGCCTCGCCAGCTTTCAAGGAGTGAGTTCGTCTGTCGACCGCCATCCTCACCGGTCCGCCGGTCGCCGGGTCGCCGCTCGAAGCCGCCCTGCGCTCGCTGGGTTTCGACGTCCGTACGGCGGACGGTGCCGCGGCCGTGGCCGACGCGCTCGCCGCGGTCCCGGCCGACGAACGCGTCGCCGTGGTCGACCCCCGTTTCGTGGGTCACCTGCACAGCCTCCGGCTGGCGCTGACCGACCCGCGCTTCCCGGCCGCCGCGGTGCCGGGCGCCGTCACCGCGCAGCCCGAGGCACGCGCCGCGCTCCAGCGCGCCGCCACCGCGGTCCCCGCCGGGCCCGGCACCCGCTACCGCGTGGACGTCCTGCCGGACGCGCTCGCCGAGACCCTGGAGGCCGGGGACGCCGCGTTGCAGCGCGTCGAACTGGGCAGCCTGGTCGCCACCGTCCCGCTGACGCCCGCGGAGCGCGCCACGGCCGAGGAGGCCGTCGCCGCCGTCGACGACGAGGCCGTACGGCTGCGTACCGCGGTCAAGGCCCGCGACGGGTTCTTCACCACCTTCTGCATCAGCCCGTACTCCCGCTACATCGCCCGCTGGTGCGCGCGCCGCGGCCTGACCCCCAACCAGGTCACCACGGCGTCGCTGCTCACCGCGGTGATCGCGGCGGGCTGCGCGGCCACCGGCAGCCGCGGCGGCTTCATCGCCGCCGGACTGCTCCTGATCTTCTCCTTCGTCCTGGACTGTGCCGACGGGCAGCTCGCCCGCTACTCGCTCCAGTACTCGACGATGGGTGCCTGGCTCGACGCGACCTTCGACCGCGCGAAGGAGTACGCGTACTACGCGGGTCTCGCGCTCGGCGCGGCGCGCGGCGGCGACGATGTGTGGGCGCTGGCTCTGGGGGCGATGGTCCTCCAGACCTGCCGGCATGTCGTCGACTTCTCCTTCAACGAGGCGAACCACGACGCCACCGGCAACACCAGTCCCACCGCGGCCCTGTCCGACCGGCTCGACAGCGTCGGCTGGACGGTCTGGGTGCGCCGGATGATCGTGCTGCCCATCGGCGAGCGCTGGGCCATGATCGCCGTACTGACCGCCTTCACCACCCCGCGCATCGTCTTCTACGCGCTGCTCGTCGGCTGCGCCCTGGCCGCCTGCTACACCACGGCGGGCCGGGTGCTGCGCTCGCTGACGCGGCGCGCGCGGCGGACCGACCGGGCGGCGGCCGCACTCGCCGACCTCGCGGACTCCGGGCCCCTTGCCGCGCTGTTCGCCCGGGGCGGCACCGGCGGTGCCTTCACCGCCCCCGTGCTGGCCTTGCTCGGCGCCGGCTGCCTGCTGACCTGGGTGATCTTCCAGGACGAGCCGGTGACGTGGACGACCGTGGTCGTCGCGGTCATCTACGCCCTCTTCTCCGGCCAGGCCGTCGCCCGCCCCCTCAAGGGCCCGCTCGACTGGCTCGTGCCGCCGCTGTTCCGTGTGGGCGAATACGTCGCCATCCTGGTGGTGGCGGCCCGCTCCGACGCCGACCAGGCGCTGCCCGCGGCGTTCGGCCTGGTGGCGGCGGTCGCCTACCATCACTACGACACCGTCTACCGCATCCGCGTCGGCACGGGGGCCCCGCCGCGTTGGCTGGTGCGGGCGGCCGGCGGGCACGAGGGGCGCACACTGCTCGTCGTCCTCCTGGCGGCTCTGCTGCACGGCTCAGGTTTCACAATCGCGCTGACGGTCCTGGCACTGGTTTTGGCGCTGCTGGTGCTCGTGGAGAGCATCCGCTTCTGGGTGTCCTCCGGAGCACCCGCCGTACACGATGAAGGAGAACCCGCATGATCGGCCTCGTGCTGGCCGCCGGCGCCGGACGGCGTCTGCGTCCCTACACCGACACCCTGCCCAAGGCACTGGTGCCGGTGGACCCCGCGGGAGAAGGGTCCACGACCATCCTGGACCTGACGCTCGGCAACTTCGCCGAGATCGGCCTGACCGAGGTCGCGATCATCGTCGGCTACCGCAAGGAGGCCGTGTACGAGCGCAAGGCGGCGCTGGAGGCGAAGTACGGCCTCAAGCTCACGCTGATCGACAACGACAAGGCCGAGGAGTGGAACAACGCCTACTCCCTGTGGTGCGGCCGGGACGCGATCAAGCACGACGTGATCCTCGCCAACGGTGACACCGTGCACCCGGTCTCCGTCGAGCGGACGCTGCTCGCCGCCCGTGGCGAAGGCCGGAAGATCATCATGGCGCTGGACACGGTCAAGCAGCTCGCCGACGAGGAGATGAAGGTCGTCGTCGACCCCGACAAGGGCGCCCGGAAGATCACGAAGCTGATGGACCCCGCCGAGGCCACCGGTGAGTACATCGGCGTGACCCTCATCGAGGGCTCGGCCGCCGAGGAACTCGCGGACGCGCTGAAGACCACCTTCGAGCGCGACCCCGACCTGTACTACGAGGACGGCTACCAGGAGCTGGTCAACCGCGGCTTCAAGATCGACGTGGCACCGATCGGCGAGGTCGCGTGGGTCGAGATCGACAACCACGACGACCTCGCGAAGGGCCGTGAGATCGCATGCCGGTACTGACCCGCCTCATTCCGTCCCCGGTCGTCGTCGACATCAGCGCCGGCGCACTGGACGACCTGGCGGGCCTGCTGGCCGATCAGCGCATCTCCGCGTCCGGGAAGCTCGCCGTCGCGATCAGCGGCGGCTCGGGCGCCCGGCTGCGGGAGCGGCTGGCCCCCGCGCTGCCCGGCGCCGACTGGTACGAGGTCGGCGGCGGCACGCTGGACGAAGCGATCAAGCTCGGCGACGCCATGAAGAAGGGCCACTACGACGCGGTCGTGGGCCTCGGCGGCGGCAAGATCATCGACTGTGCGAAGTACGCGGCGGCCCGGATCGGCCTGCCGCTGGTCGCCGTCGCGACGAACCTGTCGCACGACGGCCTGTGCTCGCCGGTGGCCACCCTGGACAACGACGCGGGCCGCGGTTCGTACGGCGTGCCCAACCCGATCGCCGTGGTGATCGACCTCGACGTCATCCGCGAGGCCCCGGTCCGCTTCGTCCGGTCCGGCATCGGCGACGCCATCTCCAACATCTCCGCCGTCGCGGACTGGGAGCTGTCGCACCGCGAGACCGGCGAGGACATCGACGGACTGGCCGCCGCCATGGCACGCCAGGCCGGCCAGGCCGTGCTGCGCCACCCCGGCGGCGTCGGCGACGACGGCTTCCTCCAGGTGCTGGCCGAGGGCCTGGTCCTGACCGGCATCTCGATGTCCGTGGCCGGCGACAGCCGCCCGGCCTCCGGCGCCTGCCACGAGATCAACCACGCCTTCGACCTTCTCTTCCCCAAGCGGGCGGCGAGCCACGGCGAGCAGTGCGGCCTCGGCGCCGCCTTCGCCACGCACCTGCGCGGGGACCAGGAGACCTGCGGGCTGATGATCGAGGTGCTGCGGCGGCACGGCCTGCCGGTGACGCCCGGCGAGATCGGCTTCAGCGACGAAGAGTTCGTCGAGGCCGTCGCCTACGCGCCGCGGACCCGCCCCGGCCGCTACACGATCCTCGAACACCTCGACCTGTCCACCGACCAGATCAGGGACGCATACGCCGACTATGCACAAGCCGTCCGTAGCTGAACTCCGCCCGGTCGTGCACCCCGCGGGTGTCAAGGACCGGCGCAGCGGTGAGCACTGGGCCGGTCGCCTGTACATGCGGGAGATCTCGCTGCGCTGCGACCGGTACCTGGTGAACACCAGGATCACGCCGAACCAGCTGACCTATGTGATGACCCTCTTCGGCGTCCTCGCGGCCCCGGCCCTGCTGGTGCCCGGGATCTGGGGGCCGTCCTCGGGGTGCTGATGGTCCAGCTCTACCTGCTGCTCGACTGTGTCGACGGCGAGGTGGCCCGCTGGAAGAAGCAGTTCTCGCTCGGCGGGGTGTACCTGGACCGGGTCGGGGCCTACCTCACCGACGCCGCCGTACTCGTCGGCTTCGGGCTGCGCGCCGCCGACCTGTGGGGCTCCGGACGGATCGACTGGCTGTGGGCCTTCCTGGGCACCCTGGCCGCCCTCGGCGCGATCCTGATCAAGGCCGAGACCGACCTGGTCGGCGTCGCCCGCCACCAGGGCGGACTGCCGCCGGTCAAGGAAGCGGCGTCCGAGCCGCGCTCGTCCGGCATGGCGCTGGCCCGCAAGGCCGCCGCCGCGCTCAAGTTCCACCGGCTGATCCTCGGCATCGAGGCGTCGCTGGTGATCCTGGTCCTGGCGATCGTGGACGCGGCCCGGGGCGATCTGTTCTTCTCGCGGCTCGGCGTCGCGGTGATGGCCGGTATCGCGCTCCTCCAGACGCTGCTCCACCTGGTGTCCATCCTCGCCTCCAGCAGGCTCAAGTGACGGGGGCGCGAGCGATGAAGGTCGGCGCTGTCGTCCTGACCATGGGCAACCGCCCCGAGGAGCTGCGCGCCCTGCTCGACTCGGTCGCCAAGCAGCACGGCGACCCGGTCGAGGTGGTGGTCGTCGGCAACGGTTCGCCGCTGCCGGCCCTGCCCGAGGGCGTACGGACCGTGGAGCTGCCGGAGAACGTCGGCATCCCCGCCGGGCGCAACGTCGGCATCGAGGCGTTCGGACCGGGCGGCAGCGAGGTGGACGTGCTGCTGTTCCTGGACGACGACGGGCTGCTGGAACGGGCGGACACCGCCGAACAGTGCCGCGAGGCGTTCGCCCGCGACCAGAAGCTCGGCATCATCAGCTTCCGCATCGCGGACCCGGATACGGGGGAGACGCAGCGTCGGCACGTGCCGCGGCTGCGCGCCTCCGACCCGCTGCGGTCCTCCCGGGTCACCACCTTCCTGGGCGGCGCCAACGCGGTCCGTACGAAGGTCTTCGCAGAGGTCGGCGGGCTGCCCGACGACTTCTTCTACGCCCATGAGGAGACCGATCTGGCCTGGCGGGCCCTGGACGCGGGCTGGATGATCGACTACCGGGCGGACATGGTGCTGCTGCACCCCACGCACGCCCCCAGCCGGCACGCGGTCTACCACCGTATGGTGGCCCGCAACCGGGTCTGGCTGGCCCGCCGAAACCTTCCGGCCCCGCTGGTTCCGGTCTATCTCGGTGTCTGGTTCCTGCTCACCCTGGCCCGGCGGCCCTCGCGGCCCGCGCTGCGTGCCTGGCTGGGCGGCTTCAAGGAGGGCTGGGCCACGTCCGGTGGTCCCCGGCGCCCCATGAAGTGGCGTACCGTGTGGCGCCTGACCCGGCTGGGCCGCCCTCCCGTCATCTGACAAGCTCGGATCTGAGAGCATCAGGCGCGAACCCGGGGCACGGCCCCGGCAGCGCACCTTGAGGACGAAAGTGTCAACAGTGAGCGAGACTACGCACGACAGTGCGGTCGCCATGAGTGCCCCGCCATCATCCGACGACGGGCTGTCCCGTGCCGAGCTGGCCCGCAAGTACGGGCTCACGCAGAGCGGGGCGCGGCCCAGCCTGCCGGAGTACGTGCGGCAGCTGTGGGACCGGCGGCACTTCATCCGCGCCTTCTCCAGCGCGAAGCTGACCGCGCAATACAGCCAGGCGAAGCTGGGCCAGGTGTGGCAGGTGGTGACGCCCCTGCTGAACGCGCTCGTCTACTACCTCATCTTCGGCCTGCTGATCGGCACCAGCCGCGGCGTCGAGGACTACGTGCCCTTCCTGGTCACCGGCGTCTTCATCTTCACCTTCACGCAGAGCTCGGTGATGGCCGGCACCCGCGCGGTCTCCGGCAACCTGGGACTGGTGCGCGCCCTGCACTTCCCGCGCGCCTGCCTGCCCATCTCGTTCTGCCTGATGCAGCTCCAGCAGCTGCTGTTCTCGATGGGTGTGCTGGTTCTCATCCTGCTGGGGTACGGGCAGGTGCCCACCTGGTCGTGGCTGCTGGCGATCCCGGCGCTGGTACTCCAGTTCGTCTTCAACACCGGACTGGCCATGGTCATGGCCCGCCTCGGCAGCAAGACGCCCGACCTGGCGCAGCTGATGCCGTTCATCATGCGGACGTGGATGTACGCGTCCGGCGTGATGTTCAGCATCGACGTGATCCTCAAGGAGAAGGCGGTCCCCGCCTTCGTGCACGTCCTGCTGGACTGCAACCCGGCCGTGGTCTTCATCGACCTGATGCGTTTCGCGCTGATCGACAGCTTCACGTCGGACAAGCTGCCCCCGCACGTGTGGCCGCTGGCCGTCGGCTGGGCGCTGGTGATGGGCGTCGTCGGCTTCGTGTACTTCTGGAAGGCTGAGGAGCGGTACGGCCGTGGCTGAGCAAGAGGACGCCGTACAGACGGCGGACGGGAACCGCGTCCCCACCGTGATCGCGGACGACCTGCACATCGTGTACCGGGTGTACGGCACCGGAGCGGGCAAGGGCAGCGCCACCGCGGCCCTGAACCGCATCATCCGCCGCAAGCCCTCCGGCGGGGTGCGCGAGGTGCACGCGGTCAAGGGCGTCAGCTTCACCGCCTACCGCGGCGAGTCGATCGGCCTGATCGGCTCGAACGGCTCCGGCAAGTCGACCCTGCTCAAGGCCGTCGCCGGCCTGCTGCCCGCGGAGCGCGGCCGGGTCTACTCGCACGGCCAGCCGTCGCTGCTGGGCGTGAACGCGGCCCTGATGAACGACCTGACCGGCGAGAAGAACGTCGTGCTCGGCGGGCTGGCGATGGGCATGTCCCGCGAGCAGGTGCGTGAGCGCTACCAGGGGATCGTCGACTTCTCGGGCATCAACGAGAAGGGCGACTTCATCTCGCTGCCGATGCGGACGTACTCGTCCGGCATGGCGGCCCGGCTGCGCTTCTCCATCGCGGCGGCCAAGGACCACGACGTCCTGATGATCGACGAGGCGCTGGCGACGGGTGACCGGGCGTTCCAGAAGCGCTCCGAGGCCCGCATCCGCGAGCTGCGCAAGGAGGCCGGTACGGTCTTCCTGGTCAGCCACAACAACAAGTCGATCAGGGACACCTGCGACCGGGTGCTGTGGCTGGAGCGGGGCGAGCTGCTGATGGACGGCCCGACCGACGAAGTGATCAAGGCGTATGAGAAGGAGTCGGGCAAGTAGCCCGCAGCGCGCTGTGCGGCCCCCGCGAGTCCGGCTCGCGGGGGCCGTTGGTCGTCGCGGGCCGGGCGCGGAAGGCCGTGCGCCGGTCCGGAGATCGTCAACAACTGGTCAACTCGGCCGGTTACAGGAACAGTTCACGGCGGATGGATGTTGACCGGATCGTTGCTTCGAGGTTCGGTACCCCCTCGGACGCCGGAGAGATGTACGGCGTAAGCTGTACGGGTACTGAACAGCACAAGTGGCACAAGTCGGGCAGAGCGTACCCGTCCTGGCGACCGGGAGTCGGATCGGGTGGGTCGCGCCATGCGGCGTGTCCGAAATGGGATGTTTTGGCTTGGCGGTGTAGAACGGGAGGCGTGACGGCAATGGCTACTGGAACTCTCCGGCTCCGAAACGCGCCGGGCAGCCTCCGGTGAGCCGAGGGATGGCACGGGCACGCGACGTCCTGGCCCGGCCCCGGACGCCGGGCGGCGGCCGGGACGACGCGCAGTCGCGCACCGTCACGGACCAGGCCGCGCACGAGAACTTCCCGGTGGCGCCGTTCTTCCTGCCGCGCGCCTGGCGCCGGGACCTGATGGCCGTCTACGGCTTCGCCCGCCTCGTGGACGACATCGGCGACGGCGACCTGGCGCCCGGCGGCGGTGACGCGGCCCGGCTCGGACTGGACCCCGAGCGGGACGCGGAGGACACCCTCGCCCTGCTCGACGCGCTGGAGGCGGACCTGTACCGCGTCTTCAGCGACCGCGCCCCCGGACCACTGCACCCCCTGATGCGCCGCCTCGGCCCCACCGTGCGCCGCTGCGGCCTGACCCCCGAGCCCTTCCTCGGCCTGATCGAGGCCAACCGGCAGGACCAGCGGGTCGGCCGCTACGCGACCTACGGCGACCTGCTCGCCTACTGCGAGCTGTCCGCCAATCCCGTCGGCCGGCTCGTCCTGGGCATCACCGGCACCGCCAGTCCGGAGCGCGTCCGGCGCTCGGACGCGGTCTGCACCGCGCTGCAGATCGTCGAGCACCTCCAGGACGTCGCCGAGGACCTGGGCCGGGACCGGGTCTACCTCCCCGGCGAGGACATGAAACACTTCGGCGTCACCGAGGCGGATCTGGCCGCTTCGACAGGGAGCGCACCGGTACGCGCGCTGATCGCGTACGAGGCGGAACGCGCTCGTGAACTGCTGAATGAAGGCACCCCGCTGGTGGGTAGCGTCCACGGCAGGCTCAAGCTGCTGCTCGCCGGCTTCGTCGGCGGCGGACGCGCCGCACTCCGGGCGGTCGCGGCCGCCGACCACGACGTACTCCCTGGACCGCCCAAGCCGACCAAGCTCAGCCTGCTGCGCGAGGTGGGGGCGACATTGCGAAGAGAGGGGTGAGTCGGACCGTGGAGGACTTCGCACACGCGTCCGCGCCGGTGCTCGCTGCATACCGCTACTGCGAGGCCGTGACCGGGCAGCAGGCACGTAACTTCGCCTACGGCATCCGGCTGTTGCCGGCCGACAAGCGGCAGGCCATGTCGGCGCTCTACGCCTTCTCGCGCCGCGTCGACGACATCGGCGACGGCCCGCTGGCGGACGGCGCCAAGCAGCAGCGGCTGGAGGAGACCCGGGCCCTGCTCGCCCGTATCAAGGACGGCGCGGTCGACGAGGACGACACCGACCCGGTGGCGGTCGCGCTGTCCGACGCCGCCCGGCGCTTCCCGATCCCGCTCGGCGGACTCGACGAGCTGATCGACGGCGTCCTGATGGACGTACGCGGCGAGACGTACGAGACCTGGGACGACCTGAAGGTCTACTGCCGCTGCGTCGCGGGGGCGATCGGACGGCTCTCCCTGGGAGTGTTCGGCACCGTACCCGGCGCACCGGACACCGCACGCGCCGCCGAGTACGCCGATACGCTCGGGCTGGCGCTGCAACTGACCAATATCCTGAGAGACGTTCGCGAGGACGCCGGAAACGGCCGTACGTATCTTCCTTCCGACGACCTCGCCAAGTTCGGCTGCTCGGTGGGCTTCCACAGTCCGGTACCACCGCCCGGCGCGGACTTCACCGGACTGGTCCACTTCGAAGTCAGGCGTGCCCGTGCCCTGTTCGACCAGGGTTTCCGGCTGTTGCCGATGCTCGACCGGCGCAGCGGGGCCTGCGTCGCCGCCATGGCCGGCATCTACCACCGCCTCCTGTCGCGGATCGCGGCCGACCCGGAGGCCGTGCTGCGCGGCCGGGTCTCGCTGCCCGGCCGGGAGAAGGCGTTCGTGGCGGTGCGCGGCCTGTCGGGTTTCGACGCGCGGGCGATCGGCCGCCGGCAGGCGGCCCGGGCGGCGGGACGGCCGCCCGTGAGGAGGCGCGGATGACGGTCCGGGAGACGGGCCGGGCCGGCGAGCCCTGCTCAGGGCCCGTACGGCGGGCGAAGCGGTGGGCAACCCTCCGCCGGGCCGCTGCGTCCCTGACGACAGTATTCAGGGAGGGCGCATGACATCGGGACCGATGGGGCCCGACCGGCACGATGCACAGGAAGCAGGCCGTCCCGATGGGGCGGCTGCGGTGGTCATTGGGGGCGGTCTGGCCGGCATCACGGCGGCGCTGGCGCTGGCCGACGCCGGACTGCGGGTCACCCTCGTCGAGGGCCGGCCCAGGCTGGGCGGCCTGGTCTTCTCCTTCCGCCGCGAGTCCGCGGCGGGGGAGCTGACCGTCGACAACGGGCAGCACGTCTATCTGCGCTGCTGCACCGCGTACGACTGGTTCCTCGACCGGGTGGGGGCCGCGCCCTGGTGCCCCTCCAGGACCGGATGGACGTCCCGGTGCTGGACGCCGACGGCCTGCGGCTGGGGCGGCTGCGGCGTACGGCCCTGCCCGTGCCGCTGCACCTGGCGAAGAGCCTGGCCATGTACCCGCACCTGTCGCTCGCCGAGCGGGCGAACGTGGGCCGCGCGGCGCTGGCCCTGAAGAAGCTCGACCCCGAGGACCCCGCGCTGGACGGCGTCGACTTCGCCTCCTGGCTGGCCCGGCACGGCCAGTCGCCGCGCGCGGTCGAGGCGCTGTGGGACCTGGTCGGCGTCGCGACGCTCAACGCGCGGGCCGGTGACGCGTCGCTGGGTCTGGCCGCCAAGGTCTTCAAGACGGGGCTGCTCTCCGACAACGGCGCCGCCGACATCGGCTGGTCACGGGTGCCGCTGGGCGAGGTGCACGACACGCTCGCGCGCGAGGCCCTGGAGAAGGCGGGCGTCCGCGTCGAGCTGCGCACCCGCGCGAGCGCCCTGGCCCGTGCCGAGGACGGCACCTGGCAGGTGACGGTGGAGAACGGCCCGCACGGCCGCGAGCAGCTGACTGCCAAAACGGTCGTGCTGGCCCTGCCGCAGCGCGAGACGCACGGCCTGCTGCCCGAAGGCACCCTCGACGGCCAGGACCGGCTGCTGGACATCGGCACGGCGCCGATCCTGAATCTGCACGTCATCTACGACCGTCCCGTGTTGAAGCAGCCTTTTTTCGCGGCCCTCGGCTCGCCGGTGCAGTGGGTCTTCGACCGTACGGAGGCCTCCGGCCTCGCCGCGCTGCCCGGCGGGGCCCGCAGCCAGTACCTGGCCGTGTCGCAGTCCGCCGCGCAGGACGACATCGACCGGCCGGTGGCCGAGCTGCGCGCACGCTATCTGCCGGAGCTGGAACGGCTGTTGCCCGCCGCGCGCGGCGCCGGCGTCCGCGACTTCTTCGTCACCCGCGAACGCACCGCGACGTTCGCCCCCACCCCGGGCGTCGGCCGGCTGCGGCCCGCCGCCCGTACCCAGACCCCCGGCCTGTACCTGGCCGGTGCGTGGACCGCCACCGGGTGGCCCGCGACCATGGAAAGCGCTGTTCGCAGCGGCCTCGGCGCCGTTCGCGAGGCACTCACCGAACTCGGCTTCCCCCAGGGCCAGTTGCCCCAGGAGGTGGCATGACCACGAGTACGAGCGCTCGCACGAGCACGAGCACCGGAAACAGAGGAGAAACCGTGAATCCGGCTTCCCCAGCTATCGACACCGAGAGCGTCACCGCGCTGCTGGAGCGCGGGCGGCAGCTCGCCACTCCCGTGCTGCGTGCCGCCGTGGACCGGCTCGCGCCTCCCATGGACACCGTCGCCGCGTACCACTTCGGCTGGATCGACGCCGCGGGCCGGCCCGCGACCGGGGACGGCGGCAAGGCCGTACGCCCCGCGCTCGCGCTGCTGTCTGCCCAGGCCGCCGGACAGCCGCCGGAGGTCGGCGTGCCCGGCGCCGTCGCCGTGGAACTGGTCCACAACTTCTCGCTGCTGCACGACGACCTGATGGACGGCGACGAGCAGCGCCGCCACCGCGACACGGTGTGGAAGGTGCACGGCCCGGCGCAGGCGATCCTCGTCGGCGACGCGCTGTTCGCCCTCGCCAACGAAATACTGCTGGAACTGGGCACCGTCGAGGCCGGCCGCGCCACCCGCCGCCTCACGACCGCCACCCGCAAGCTCATCGACGGCCAGGCCCAGGACATCTCCTACGAGCACCGCGAGCGGGTCACCGTCGAGGAGTGCCTGGAGATGGAGGGCAACAAGACGGGCGCGCTGCTCGCCTGCGCCGTCTCCATCGGCGCCGTCCTCGGCGGCGCCGACGACCGTACCGCCGACATCCTGGAGCGGTACGGCTACCACCTCGGCCTCGCCTTCCAGGCCGTCGACGACCTGCTGGGCATCTGGGGCGACCCGGAGGCCACCGGCAAGCAGACCTGGAGCGACCTGCGGCAGCGCAAGAAGTCACTGCCGGTCGTCGCCGCCCTGGCGGCCGACAACCCGGCCGCCGAGCGGCTCGCCGGGATCCTCGCGGCGGACGCGAAGAAGAGCGAGGACGAGATCGCCGACTTCACCGAGGAGGAGTTCGCCTCCCGCGCGGCCCTCATCGAAGAGGCCGGCGGCCGCGAGTGGACCTCCCAGGAGGCCCGCCGCCAGCACACCACCGCCATCGCCGCACTGGACGAGGTGGACATGCCCGCACCGGTCCGCGCGCAGTTCGTCGCGCTCGCGGACTTCGTCGTCGTACGAGAGAGATGATCACTATCGAACCGATCTAGTTCGCAGTCGCCGGCCGGTGCCTTCCCCGCTCCGACGCGGGCCCGGCGCCGGCTGACGGAATCCCTGAGCACGCTTCACAGAGTTCACTGCCGAAGGGGAAACCATGCCAGCGACGACCGACGGAAGCACCGGGGCGCTGCCGCCCCGTGCCCCCTCGGCCGGCGAGACCACCGCCGAGACCACCGCAGAGAACACCGAGAACGGCCCGGCCGCCACCACGGACACGGCCGCCACCGCCCGCCGCGCCGCGGCCCGCGCCACCGAGTACCTGCTGTCCGTGCAGGACGACGCGGGCTGGTGGAAGGGCGACCTGGAAACCAATGTGACCATGGACGCCGAGGACCTGCTGCTGCGGCAGTTCCTGGGCATCGGCGACCGGCACACCACCGAGGCCGCCGCCCGCCACCTCCGCGCCGAGCAGCGCGCGGACGGCACCTGGGCCACCTTCTACCGAGGGCCCGGCGATCTGTCCGCCACCATCGAGGCGTACGTCGCCCTGCGGCTGGCCGGCGACGCGCCGGACGCCGTCCACATGGCCCGGGCCGCCACCTGGATCCGCGAGCACGGCGGCATCGCCGCCTCCCGCGTCTTCACCCGCATCTGGCTGGCGCTGTTCGGCTGGTGGAAGTGGTCGGACCTGCCCGAACTGCCGCCCGAGCTGATCTACTTCCCGAAGTGGTTCCCGCTCAACATCTACGACTTCGCGTGCTGGGCGCGGCAGACGATCGTGGCACTGACGATCGTCTCGGCCCTGCGTCCGGTACGGCCCGCGCCGTTCGCCCTGGACGAGCTGCACACCGACCCGGCCCGCCCGAACCCGCCGCGGCCGCTCGCCCCCGTCGCGAGCTGGGACGGGATCTTCCAGCGGCTGGACAAGGGCCTGCACGGGTACCGCAAGGTGGCCGTCCGGAGGCTCCGCCGCTCGGCGATGAAGGCCGCGGCGAGCTGGATCGTCGAACGCCAGGAGAACGACGGCTGCTGGGGCGGCATCCAGCCGCCGGCCGTCTACTCGATCATCGCGCTGCATCTGCTGGGGTACGACCTGGAGCACCCGGTGCTGCGCGAGGGCCTGAAGTCGCTCGACCGTTTCGCCGTGTGGCGCGAGGACGCGGACGGCGCGCCCGTCCGCATGATCGAGGCGTGCCAGTCCCCGGTCTGGGACACCTGCCTCGCCGCCATCGCGCTCGCCGACGCCGGGCTCCCCGCCGACCATCCGCAGCTGGTCAAGGCGGCCGAATGGATGCTCGCCGAGCAGATCCGCCGGCCGGGTGACTGGAGCGTCCGCAGGCCGCAACTCCCGTCCGGAGGCTGGGCGTTCGAGTTCGAGAACGACAACTACCCGGACATCGACGACACCGCCGAAGTCGTCCTCGCGCTGCGCCGCATCCAGTACCCGGACCCGGAGCGGGCCGACGCAGCAGTGCGGCGGGCCGTGCGCTGGAGCCTGGGCATGCAGTCCAAGAACGGGGCCTGGGGTGCCTTCGACGCCGACAACACCAGCCCGTTCCCCAACCGGCTGCCGTTCTGCGACTTCGGCGAGGTGATCGACCCGCCGTCGTCCGACGTCACCGCGCACGTCGTGGAGATGGCCGCCGACCTCGGCATGACGCACGACCCGCGGGTACGGCGCGGCATCCGCTGGCTGCTGGCCGAACAGGAGCCGGACGGCTCGTGGTTCGGCCGCTGGGGCACCAACTACATCTACGGCACCGGCTCGGTGCTCCCGGCGCTGGCCGCCGCCGGCATCCCTGCCTCGCACCCCGCGGTCCGCCGCGCCGTGCGCTGGCTGGAACGCGTCCAGAACGAGGACGGCGGCTGGGGCGAGGACCAGCGCTCCTACCAGGACAAGGCGTGGGCGGGGCGCGGCGAGTCGACCGCCTCGCAGACCGCGTGGGCGCTGATGGCGCTGCTCGCGGCGGGCGAGCGGGAGAGCGCGGCGGTCGAGCGCGGGGTGGCCTGGCTGGCCGCGACGCAGCGCGCCGACGGTTCCTGGGACGAGCCGTACTTCACCGGTACGGGTTTCCCCTGGGACTTCTCGATCAACTATCACCTGTACCGGCAGGTCTTCCCGCTGACGGCCCTCGGCCGTTACGTCAACGGCGGACCGGCCGGCGCGTCCCAGGGGGCTTGATGCGCAGGTCGCGCAGCGCAGCCGCCGCCCACGGCGGCCAGGCGGCCGGGCCGCAGGGCCAGCCGCCGCTGCTGGTCGCCTGCGCGCTCGGTATCGAGCGGCTCGCGCTGCGCGGCGGCGACCGCGGCGGCGCGAGCGCGCCCGCCGTGATGCTGCGTACGGGCATGGGCCCGCGCGCGGCGTCGGACGCCGTCACGCACGCGCTGCGCGACGGTTCCGTCACGGCCCGGGCGCCGGTCGTCGCCACCGGCTTCTGCGCCGGTCTCGTCCCCGGGATGCTGCCGGGGGACGTGGTCGTCGCGGAGTCGGCCCGCGGCCATCTGCCCGGCGCGCCGGATGTCGCCTGTTCCGACAACGGTCCGCTGCTGCGGGCCCTGAAGGAGCGCGGCGTGACGGTGCACACCGGCCTGCTGCGCGGCTCCGACCACGTCGTACGCGGCGCGGAGCGGGCCGGGCTGCGGGCCGGGGGCGCCGTCGCGGTGGACATGGAGTCCGCCGCGACGCTGGCGGCCGCGACGCGGGACGGCGAGCGTCCGGTTGCGGCCGTCCGGGTGATCGTGGACGCTCCAGAACATGAACTTGTCCGAATCGGCACTTTACGCGGTGGAATGTCGGCCTTTCGTGTGCTGCGCTCCATCCTTCCTGTCTTCTTCGAATGGCACCGTTCTTTGCTGCTCCCCAGGAGGTGAGCCAGATGGCCATGCCGCTCCGTCAGTCCATCAGGGTCGGTACGTATCTCTTTGAACAGAAAGTGCGCAAGCGGGAGAAGTTCCCGCTCATCGTGGAGCTGGAACCTCTTTTCGCCTGCAACCTCAAGTGCGAGGGCTGCGGAAAGATCCAGCATCCGGCCGGTGTGCTCAAACAGCGGATGCCGGTCGCGCAGGCGGTCGGCGCGGTGCTGGAGTCCGGCGCGCCGATGGTCTCCATCGCGGGCGGCGAGCCCCTGATGCACCCGCAGATCGACGAGATCGTGCGGCAGTTGGTGGCCAAGCGGAAGTACGTCTTCCTGTGCACCAACGCCATGCTGCTGCGCAAGAAGATGGACAAGTTCACGCCCTCGCGTTACTTCGCCTTCGCGGTGCACATCGACGGGATGCGCGAGCGGCACGACGAGTCGGTGGCCAAGGAGGGCGTCTTCGACGAGGCGGTGGAGGCGATCAAGGAGGCCAAGCGGCGCGGCTTCCGGGTCACCACCAACTCCACCTTCTTCAACACCGACACCCCGCAGACCATCATCGAGGTGCTCGACTTCCTCAACGACGACCTCCAGGTCGACGAGATGATGCTCTCGCCCGCCTACGCCTACGAGAAGGCCCCCGACCAGGAGCACTTCCTCGGCGTCGAGCAGACCAGGGAACTGTTCAAGAAGGCCTTCGCGGGCGGCAACCGGCGCCGCTGGCGGCTCAACCACAGTCCGCTGTTCCTGGACTTCCTGGAAGGCAAGGCGGACTTCCCCTGCACGGCCTGGGCGATCCCCAACTACTCGCTCTTCGGCTGGCAGCGCCCCTGCTACCTGATGAGCGACGGGTACGTCCCCACGTACCGGCAGCTGATCGAGGAGACCGACTGGGACAAGTACGGCCGCGGCAAGGACCCGCGCTGCGCCAACTGCATGGCGCACTGCGGCTACGAGCCCACCGCCGTCCTCGCGACGATGGGCTCCCTCAAGGAGTCCCTGCGCGCCGCCCGTGAGACCGTCGCGGGAAACCGCGGGTGACGTGATGGGTACCGGAGAGCCTCCCGGAGGCACCGCCTCCGGGACCGCCGTCGCCCTGGGCCTCCCCGAGGTGCCGGCCCGGCCGCTGGCGCAGCGGCGCGTCTCGCGCCGTATCCAGGTCGGGCCGGTGCCGGTGGGCGGCGGCGCCCCCGTATCGGTGCAGTCGATGACCACGACGAACACCTCCGACATCGGCGCGACGCTCCAGCAGATCGCCGAGCTGACCGCGTCCGGCTGCCAGATCGTCCGGGTCGCCTGCCCGACCCAGGACGACGCCGACGCGCTGCCGGTCATCGCGAAGAAGTCGCAGATCCCGGTGATCGCGGACATCCACTTCCAGCCGAAGTACGTGTTCGCCGCGATCGACGCGGGCTGCGCCGCGGTCCGGGTCAACCCGGGCAACATCCGGCAGTTCGACAACCGGGTGAAGGAGATCGCCAAGGCGGCCTCCGACGCCGGGGTGCCGATCCGGATCGGCGTGAACGCCGGGTCGCTGGACAGGCGGCTGCTGGAGAAGTACGGGAAGGCCACGCCCGAGGCGCTGGTGGAGTCGGCGCTGTGGGAGTGCTCGCTGTTCGAGGAGCACGGCTTCCGGGACATCAAGATCTCGGTCAAGCACAACGACCCGGTGGTCATGGTCAACGCGTACCGCCGGCTCGCCGCGCAGTGCGACTACCCGCTGCACCTGGGCGTGACCGAGGCCGGCCCGGCGTTCCAGGGCACGATCAAGTCGGCGGTGGCCTTCGGGGCGCTGCTGAGCGAGGGCATCGGCGACACGATCCGGGTGTCGCTGTCGGCGCCGCCGGCCGAGGAGGTCAAGGTCGGCCTCCAGATCCTGGAGTCGCTGAACCTGCGCCCGCGCCGCCTGGAGATCGTCTCCTGCCCGTCCTGCGGCCGTGCCCAGGTGGACGTCTACAAGCTCGCCGACGAGGTGACCGCGGGCCTGGAGGGCATGGAGGTGCCGCTGCGCGTCGCGGTCATGGGCTGCGTCGTCAACGGGCCGGGGAGGCCCGCGAGGCCGACCTGGGGGTCGCCTCCGGCAACGGCAAGGGCCAGATCTTCGTCAAGGGCGAAGTGATCGCCACCGTACCCGAATCGAAGATCGTCGAGACCCTGATCGAAGAGGCCATGAAGATCGCCGCAGGTATGGCGGCCGAAGGAGTGGTGCCCGGCACCCCCGACGTCACCGTCAGCTGAACCCGCAGAGCTGTACCCATGGAGGGGGACCGAGCATGTCGATGCTGGAACAGATCCGCGACCCGCACGACCTCAAGGAGATTCCCGGGGAAGCCCTCGGCGCACTCGCCGAGGAGATCAGGCAGTTCCTCGTGCACGCGGTGGCGCGGACCGGCGGCCACCTCGGGCCCAACCTGGGCGTGGTGGAACTGACCATCGCCCTGCACCGGGTCTTCGACTCGCCCGCCGACCGCATCCTGTGGGACACCGGACACCAGTCGTACGTGCACAAGCTCCTGACCGGCCGCCAGGACTTCTCCAAGCTGCGCGGCAAGGGCGGACTGTCCGGCTACCCGTCCCGCGAGGAGTCCGACCACGACGTCATCGAGAACTCGCACGCCTCCACCGTCCTGGGCTGGGCCGACGGCCTGGCCAAGGCCAACCAGGTGCGCGGCCGCGCCGACCACGTCGTGGCCGTCATCGGCGACGGCGCGCTGACCGGCGGCATGGCCTGGGAAGCGCTCAACAACATCGCCGCCGCCAGGGACCGCCCCCTCATCATCGTCGTCAACGACAACGAGCGCTCCTACGCGCCCACCATCGGCGGCCTCGCCGACCACCTCGCCACCCTGCGCACCACCGACGGCTACGAGCGCTTCCTCGCCTGGGGCAAGGAGATCGTGCAGCGGGCCCCCGTCGTGGGCCGCCCGCTGTACGAATCGCTGCACGGCGCCAAGAAGGGCTTCAAGGACGCCTTCGCGCCGCAGGGCATGTTCGAGGACCTGGGCCTGAAGTACGTCGGCCCGATCGACGGCCACGACATCGCCGCCGTCGAGTCCGCGCTGCGCCGAGCCGCCCGCTTCCACGGTCCCGTCCTGGTCCACTGCCGTACCGAGAAGGGCCGCGGCTACCGGCCCGCTCTGGAGGACGAGGCGGACCGCTTCCACACCGTCGGCGCCATGGACCCGCTGACCTGCGCCCCCGTCGCGCCGCCCGGCCCGCCGTCGTGGACCTCGGTCTTCGGCGACGAGATGGTCAAGATCGGCGAGGAGCGCCCGGACGTCGTCGCGATCACCGCGGCGATGCTCCAGCCCGTCGGCCTCGGCAAGTTCGCCGCCGCCTTCCCCGACCGTACGTGGGACGTGGGCATCGCCGAGCAGCACGCGGCGACCTCGGCGGCGGGCCTGGCCACCGGCGGCCTGCACCCGGTCTTCGCGGTGTACGCGACCTTCCTCAACCGGGCCTTCGACCAGGTCCTCATGGATGTCGCGCTGCACAAGTGCGGCGTCACCTTCGTCCTCGACCGGGCCGGGGTGACCGGCACCGACGGGCCGAGCCACAACGGCATGTGGGACATGTCGATCCTCGGCGTCGTCCCGGGCCTGCGGATCGCCGCGCCGCGCGACGCCGACCAGCTCCGCGCCCAGCTGCGGGAAGCGATCGACGTGGACGACGCGCCGACCGTGCTGCGCTTCCCGAAGGAGTCGGTGGGCGAGCCCGTACCGGCGCTGGAGCGGATCGGCGGGGTGGACGTGCTGCGCCGTGGCGAGCGGGAGGACGTCCTGCTCGTCTCGGTCGGCGTGCTGGCCCCGGTCTGCCTGGAGGCGGCGGACCTGCTGGCGGAGCGCGGCACCGGCGTCACGGTCGTCGACCCGCGCTGGGTCAAGCCCGTGGACCCCGCGCTCGTCCGGCTGGCCGCGACGCACGCCGCGGTGGCCGTCGTGGAGGACAACAGCCGCAACGGGGGAGTGGGGTCGGCGGTCGGCCAGGCGCTGCGCGACGCGGACGTGGACGTACCGCTGCGGACCTTCGGCATCCCCGAGCAGTTCCTGGCGCACGCCAAGCGCGGCGAGGTGCTCGCCGACATCGGGCTCACCCCGGCCGAGATCGCCGGCCGGATCAGTGCCTCCCTGGCCCGTAAGGAGAACGACGCGTGACGGAGAACGGTTCGTGACCGGATTCGACCTGACCAAGCTGCTCGCCGAACGCGGCGCCGAGCGCTACGACCTGCACGCCAGGTACGTCAACCACCAACTGCCGCGGATGCTGCACACCATCGGCTTCGACAAGGTCTACGAACGGGCCGAGGGCGCCTACTTCTGGGACGCGGACGGCCGGGACTACCTCGACATGCTGGCCGGCTTCGGCGTGATGGGCCTCGGCCGGCACCACCCGGTCGTCCGGCAGGCCCTGCACGACGTCCTCGACGCCCAGCTCGCCGACCTCACCCGCTTCGACTGCCAGCCGCTGCCCGGCCTGCTCGCCGAGAAACTGCTGTCCCACACACCCCACCTGGACCGCGCCTTCTTCGGCAACAGCGGTACGGAAGCCGTCGAGACCGCCCTGAAGTTCGCCCGCTACGCCACCGGGAAACCCCGCGTCCTGTACTGCGCCCACGCCTTCCACGGCCTGACCACCGGCTCCCTGTCGGTCAACGGCGAGGACGGCTTCCGCGACGGTTTCGCGCCGCTGCTGCCGGACACCGGCATCGAGATGGGCGACCTGGACGCGCTGGAACGGGAGCTGCGGCGCGGCGACGTGGCGGCCTTCATCGTCGAGCCGATCCAGGGCAAGGGCGTCCACCCCACACCTCCCGGCTTCCTGCGGGCCGCACAGGAACTGCTGCACCGGCACAAGGCACTGCTGATCGCCGACGAGGTGCAGACCGGCCTGGGCCGCACCGGCGACTTCTTCGCCTACCAGCACGAGGACGGCGTGGAACCGGACCTGGTGTGCGTGGCCAAGGCGCTCTCCGGCGGCTACGTCCCGGTCGGCGCGACCCTCGGCAAGGACTGGATCTTCAAGAAGGTCTACTCCTCCATGGACCGCGTCCTCGTCCACTCCGCCAGCTTCGGCGCCAACGCCCAGGCGATGGCCGCCGGCCTGGCGGTCCTCACGGTCATGGAGGACGAACAGACCGTCGCCAACGCCCGCCACACCGGCGACCTGCTCCGTACGAAGCTGGCCGCCCTCGTCGACCGGTACGAGCTGCTGCACGACGTCCGCGGCCGCGGCCTGATGATCGGCATCGAGTTCGGCCGCCCCAAGTCCCTGAGACTGCGCGGCCACTGGACCATGCTCCAGGCAGCCCGCAAGGGCCTGTTCGCCCAGATGGTCGTGGTCCCGCTGCTCCAGCGCCACCGCATCCTCACCCAGGTCTCCGGCGACCACCTGGAGGTCATCAAGCTGATCCCGCCCCTGATCATCGGGGAGCGGGAGGTGGACCGGTTCGTGACGGCGTTCACGGAGGTGATGGACGACGCGCACCAGGGCGGCGGCCTGATGTGGGACTTCGGCCGGACGCTGATGAAGCAGGCGCTCCAGGCGCGTTAACGCGGACGCTTCGGGGCCTCGGTCAGCAGGGGGAACAGCCTGGTGACCGCGGCCACCGCGGCCGTACCCGCCGGGCGGGCGGCGGGTTCCCGGTTCCGTTCGCGGTACGGGGCCAGCAGGGCGCGGACGGCGGCGGCGAGTTCGGCCGTCTCCGCCGGGGTCAGGTGGACCACTTCGCTGAACGACGGGTCGTGCCGCCACTCGGGCGGTGCCTGGTCCCGGTGGGCCAGCCAGTGCTGGTAACTCTCGTCCTCCAGGTTGCGGGCGAGGACGTCGAAGCGCTCCGGGGCGGCTTGCCCGGCCGGGCCGGTCTGCTGGGCCTGCCCGGCCTGCCCGGCCTGTTCGAGCTCTTCGGGCTCCCGGGCCTCTCCGGGCCGCTCGTTCCGTCCCGCCGGTCCGGACGGGGTGTCCCAGCGGAGCCGCCACGGCCGGGCCCGTCCGCCGGTGTGCGGCACCTCCTCGATGAGGCCGTGCCGGGCGAGCTGGCGCAGGTGGAAGGAGCAGAGGCCGGAGCTGTGGCCCAGGCGGGCGGCGGCCTGTGTGGACGTGACGGTGCCGGCCTCGGCGAGCAGGTCCAGCAGGGCGATGCGTACGGGATGGTCCGGGAGTGACCGCCGGGCGCGGTGCGTCGGCGGTCCGGGGGAAGCCGCTCGGGGTTCTTCGTCGCTCACTTTGCAAAGGGTGCTACTTTGCAAAGCGTTCGGTCAAGCTGACCTGCCGACCGGCCGGGGATTCCGCCCCGGCCCTCCCAGGCATGCGCGGAAGGCGTTGATACTTCATGACTGTCGGTTTCGGTGACACCCCGCAGGACCGCCGGGTACGGGTGCAGGGCGAGCCCGTGGACGCGTACCCCGGCTCGCGCCGGAGGTGGAGCGGGGAGCGGTGCGCCGCATCACCGTGGTCGGCGAGGAGGTGCTGCACCGCCCGTGCCGGGAGGTCACCCGCTTCGGCACACCGGAGCTCGCCCGCCTGATCGACGACATGTTCGCCACCAACCAGGTGGCGGAGGGGGCGGGACTCGCCGCCAACCAGGTCGGCGTGGATCTCCGGCTGTTCGTGTGGGACATGATGGACGACTGGGGCGTGCGTCACGTCGGGCACATCGCCAACCCGGTCCTGGACGAGGTGCCGGCCGAGCACCGCAGGCTGGTCGAGGAGCCCGAAGGGTGTCTGTCCGTGCCCGGCCCCTACCGGGTCGTGCCCCGCCTGGACCGCGCCGTCGTGCGCGGCCGCGACAAGGACGGCAATCCCCTGGTGATCGAGGGCAGGGGGTACTTCGCCCGGTGTCTGCAACACGAGACGGACCACCTGCGCGGCCACCTCTACCTGGACCGGCTCGCCGCCCGGGAGCGCAAGACGGCGCTGCGGGAGATGGCGGAGGCCAAGGAGGAGAAGTTCGCCCGGCGTGCCGAGATGGCGGCACGCCTGGGCAAGTGACCACGCGGGTGGCCGGCCGCAGGAGGCGCGCGGCCGGCCGTGGGCGGCTCAGTCCTCCAGGAGCTGGAAGCGCAGCCGCTCGCGGGTCTCGGGGGACAGCCCCAGGCCCTCGCTGAAGTACGCCTCCGTCGAGCCCCAGGTCGTCTCGATGGCGTCGAGGGCCGCGGAAAGGTACTCGGCGCGGGCGTCGAAGAGCGGCGCCAGCAGCTCCATGACCTCGGGGGACATGCCCACCGCAGAGGTGTCGGAGCGGCGCACCTTGTACCGGCGGTGCGCGGCGTTGGACTCCAGGTAGTCGGCCTCGACGGCCTCCGGCTCGACACCGACCGCGAGCAGCGTCACGGCGACGGACAGGCCCGCCCGGTCCTTGCCGGCGGCGCAGTGCATGAGCGCGGGGACGCTGTCCTCGGCGAGCGCGTGCAGGACGCGGCTGTGGTCGGCGGTGCGGGTGGTGATGATGTGGCGGTAGGTCTGCGCCATCCGGCCCGCCGCCTTGCCGTCGCCCAGCGCCGTACGCAGGTGGCCCAGCTCGCCGTCGCGCACCATCGCCCAGAACTCGGCACCGTCGGCCGGGTCGGTCAGCGGGATGTTGACGTTCCGTACGCCGGGCAGCGCGACGTCGGGGCCCTCCAGCTTGATGTCGGCGGCGTTGCGGAAGTCGAAGACCGTGTGCAGCCCGAGACCGGCGAGGAAGGCGGCGTCCGCCTCGGTGGCCGCCGCCAGGTGCCCGCTGCGGAACAGCCGGCCCGTGCGCACCCGGCGCCCGTCCACGGTCGGCAACCCGCCCACGTCACGGAAGTTGCGTACCTCCGCGAGTTCGGCGTCGGTCGACGGGACCTCCGGGGTCTGCTGCGTCACGGGCGCTCCTCGGGATCGGTCGCCGACGCTGCTCGTCGACGAGGCGGGCCACTTCGACGATACGACATCGGTGCAGCCCGCAATCAGGCCGGTGACGGCCGGTTCCGCGGCGGTGCCGGAGCGGTGCGCGCGGCGCGCTCGCGGAGCGGGTGGCAGCTCCCTCCCCGCTCCCTCGCCGCTGCCTCCCCGTCCCCCGTCGTGCGGCCGCGCACACACCCCGACAAACGACCGAAAAAAGCCGTTTATCCTCCTCGATTTCTATTCCAACTTGATCAGAATTTGACCGGGTGGCATTAATCACCCCACGTCAACCCCTGGTTACGGTGGCGTAAGTCACTTCCCGGGGTGAAGTATGTCCTGACGTGGCAGACGATTCGAAGAAGATGAGCAGTGGCGCACTTGGCGCCATCGGGTCGTACGCAGCCGTCGGCGACAGCTTCACCGAAGGAGTCGGGGATCCCGGCCGTGACGGGGCGTACATCGGCTGGGCGGACCGGCTGGCGGTCCTGCTGTCGGACCGGCGCGCGGAGGGCGAGTTCCGCTACGCCAACCTCGCGGTCCGCGGACGCCTGCTGGACCAGATCGTGGAGGAACAGGTGCCGCGGGCCAAGGAGCTGGCCCCCGACCTGGTGACGTTCTGCGCCGGCGGCAACGACATCCTGCGGCCGGGCTCGGACCCGGACGCGGTGGCCGAGCGGTACGAGGCGGCCGTCGCCGACCTGCGGGAGGAGGTCGGGACCGTGCTGCTGTGCACCGGGTTCGACACCCGTGGCATGCCGGTGCTGCGGCATCTGCGCGGCAAGATCGCGACGTACACCGCGCACGTCCGGGCGATCGCCGACCGGCACGACTGCCCGGTCCTGGACCTGTGGTCGCTGAAGTCCGTGCAGGACCGGCGGGCCTGGGGCGACGACCGGCTGCACCTGTCGCCCGACGGGCACACCCGGGTGGCGCTGCGCGCCGCGCAGGTGCTGGGCCTCGACGTCCCGGCCGACCCGGACCAGGCGTGGCCGCCGGAGGCCGAGCGCACCGCGGCCGAGGCGCGCCGCGACAACATCCAGTGGGCGCGGGAGCATCTGGTGCCGTGGATCGGCCGCCGGCTGCGCGGCGAGTCCTCCGGTGATCACGTGGAGCCGAAGCGGCCGGATCTGCTCCCGCTGTAGCGGCAGCGGAAGCCGTGGAAGGGGAAGCGGCAGCCGCTGCGTCGGCAGCGCAAGCCGCGGGAAGAGAAGCGCCCGTGCCACACCGCCGCCCGCCGTTCAGGCGCGGGCGGCGGTTTCAGTGTGCGGTGGCGGGTCCGTAGGAAAGGTCGGCCCAGACAGTGCGGCCGCGGCCGGACGGGTCGGGGCGCACGCCCCAGCTCTCGGAGAGGGCGCCCACCAGGAACAGGCCCCGGCCGCACTCCTTGTCCACGCTGCCGGGCTGGACGTGCGGTGCCGAGTCGCCCCGGCCCTGATCGGTGATCTCCAGGCGCAGCAAGGCGCCGACGACCATCAGTTCGCAGTCGACCTTTTCGCTGTCGGTGTGCCGTACGGCGTTGGTGAACAGCTCCGACACCACCAACTCGGCGTCGTCACAGACCTGTTCTGCCGCGCCCCACTCGTGCAGCACGGCGATCACGCGTCTGCGCGCCTCCGGTACGGAGGTACGGCGGGCCGGCAAGTGGAACGCGTCCCGGAGACGCTCGGCGACGAAGCCGCCACAGCGCCCTAACGAAGGAGCGTTGTTGGAGGAAGCCACTCCGCAACTATGTGCGATGTTGGTCACCGATGGCAAGGATCAATGTGTAATTTGCAGAATCGCAAGCGCAGTCTGTTCGGTGTGCTGACGGCATGACACACTGCTGATCACTCATGTCTGTGGGAGGGGATCAGAAGTGGCGGAAGCACGGTCGGGTGGCGCACCGACCGTCCTGCGGGTGGTGCTCGGCAAGAGGCTGCAGGACCTGCGCGAGAAGGCGGGGCTGTCCTACGAGCAGGCGGCCGCCGCGCTCGATGTCACGCACGCCACCGTACGGCGCATGGAGAAGGCCGAGGTCGGCCTCAAGATCCCGTACGTGGAGAAGCTGCTGGCGACCTACGGCGTCACCGGCAAGGAAGAGATCGACGGCTTCCTCAAGCTCGCGCGCGAGGCCAACCGGCCCGGCTGGTGGCACAACTACCGCGACGTGCTGCCCGAGTGGTTCAGCGCCTACGTGAGCCTGGAGAGCGAGGCGAACCTCATCCGCGGCTACCAGCCCCACTACGTACCGGGGCTGCTGCAGACCGAGGAGTACGCCCACGCCGTGCTGCGCGCCGGTATGCCGCACGCGGCGCGGGAGGAGATCGACCGCGCGGTCGCGCTGCGCCTGGAGCGGCAGTCGCTGCTCACCCGCCCCGACGCGCCCATGCTCTGGGTGGTCATGGACGAGACGGTCTTCCGGCGCCCGATCGGCGGCCCGCGGGTGATGCGCGAACAGATCGCCCGCCTCGCCGAGGCCACCGCCCTGCCCAACGTCCGGCTGCAGATCATCCCGTTCGCCGCCGGACCGCACCCTCGATGTACGGGCCGTTCCACATCTTCCGCTTCCCGATTCCGGAACTGCCCGACATCGCGTACGCGGAGAACCTGGTGGGCGCCGTCTATTTCGACCAGCGCGACGACGTCTCGCAGTTCCTGGAGGCACTGGACCGGATGTGCGCGCAAGCCGCGCCGGCCCAGACCACCGAGGCCCTTCTGGGCGGCTTTCGCAAGGAGATCTGAACCATGGATCGCATACGCATCTACAACGGCATGCCCGCCACCGAGCTGGGCAGCGACGGCTGGCACAAGCCGTGGAGCGGCGGCAACGGCGGCGAGTGCGTCGAGGCGCTGCGACTGGGCGACGGACGGGTGGCGCTGCGCCAGTCCACCGACCCGGGCGGCCCGGCCCTGATCTACACCCACCGTGAGATCAAGAGCTTCATCGAGGGCGCGAAGGCCGGCGCCGCCGACTTCCTGCTCACCGCCGCGCCGTGCGGCTGCGGCTGCGGAACCGACCGGAGGACGGCGTGACGGAAACGGAGTTCTCCCGGGCCGTGATGGGCTCGTGGGACGAGGACGGCTCGCAGGGGCTGCAGGACGCGGCGGCCTTCAAGGCCGAGGAGATCGACACCAGCAAGCCGCACCCGGCCCGGATGTACGACTACTACCTGGACGGCCGGGACAACTACGAGGTCGACCGGGAAGCCGCGCAGCGCGTCATCGAGGCGCACCCGCAGGTGCGGCTGAGCGCCCGCGCCAACCGGGCGTTCCTGCACCGCGCGGTGCGCGAGGTGGTCGCCGGCGGCATCCGGCAGATCATCGACATCGGTACGGGCATCCCCACCTCGCCCAACACCCACGAGGTGGCCCGGGAGACGGCGCCCGGCGTACGGGTCGTCTACGTGGACAACGACCCGATCGTCGCCACGCACGCCGGGGCACGGCTGACGACCGCCGAGGACTTGGGTTTCGTCCTGGCCGACGTGCGCGACCCGCAGGCGATCCTCGACCACCCGACGGTGCGCGAACTGATCGACTTCGACCAGCCGGTGGCCCTGCTGCTGGTGGCCGTCCTGCACTTCGTCCGCGACGACGAGGGCCCGGCGGGGATCGTCGCCACCCTGGCCCGCGCGCTGCCCGCCGGCAGCGTGCTCGTCCTGTCGCACGCCACGGGCGAGCCGTACGAGGCGTACGAACAGGGCCGTACGGACGAACGGGCGCGGGATGGCGTGCTGGACGTCTACAAGAACGCGACCGCCACCCTGAACCTGCGGACCAGGAGCGAGATCGAGCCGCTTTTCGGACCGTTCGCGCTGGTGGAGCCGGGCGTGGTGCGGGTGCCGCTGTGGCGCCCGGACGGTCCGGCCCCGGGCCCGGCGGAGCTGAACGACATCATCTTCTACGGCGGGGTGGGCCGGAAGTAGGGACGCCCCGCCGCCGCCGTCGCGCGTCCAAGTGCGCAGGGGGTGATTGACAGCACCGCCCGGCGGTCCGAGGGTGAGAGTCCGTGCGAGACCGGTGGTGCGAGAGCCGCCCACCACACCTGAAGGGCCGCCCTGGCGGCAGGACGGGGGCAGCGGTGGAAGAGACCACCGGAACGGCTGGGGAGCGGCACGCGGTCGTCATCGGCGGCGGGCTCGCCGGAATGCTCGCGGTCACCGCCCTGCTCGGGCACGTGGACACCGTCACCGTCGTCGAACGCGACCGGTACCCCGAGGGACACGCCTTCCGTAAGGGCGTACCACAGGCCCGTCATCTGCACGTCTTCCTCAGCGGCGGTCTGCGGGCACTGGAGGAGCTGCTGCCCGGCACGGGCCAGGCGTTCACCGACGCCGGGGCCCGCACCCTCTACCCGCCGAGCGACCTGGTCACCCGTACCTCCGTGGGCTGGCAGCACCGCTTCGAAGAACGCCGCCACGGGTGCCTGTCGGTCACCCGCCCGGTTATCGACGGCGTCGTAAGGACCCGCGTGCTGCGGGCGGCAGCCGCGTCGGCGACCCGCCTGGAGGTGCTGGAGGCGACCGAGGCGGTCGGCCTGACCGGCGACGCGGGGCGGGTCACGGGAGTACGGGTACGGGTCCGGTCGGGCGGCGACCGCACCGGCGAAGCGGGCCCGGCCGAGCGGACCGTTCCCGCCGCGCTCGTCGTCGACGCCTCCGGGCGCAGTTCCAAGGCCCCGCAGTGGTTCGCCGAACTGGGCCGCCCCGCGCCACGCCAGGAGACCGTGGACGCCGGCATCGCCTACGCGACCCGGATGTTCCGCCCCACCGGCCCGGCCGGCGCCCCGGACATGGGCATCAACATCCCCGGCTGGCCCGGGAGTCCGCGCGGCGCGGTGTACGTACCGGTCGAGGACGGCACCTGGCTGCTGACCGCCGCGGGGGTGCGCGGCCACCACCCGCCCACCGACGACCAGGGCTTCGCCGACTTCACCGCCACGATCGGCGACCCGTACATCCACGGCCTGCTGCCGCACACCGAACCGGTCTCGCCCGTCTACGGCTTCCGTGACACCGCCAACCGCCGCCGGCACTACGAACGGCCCGGCGCCGTCCCCGAAGGCTTCGTCGTCGTCGGCGACGCCCACTGCACCTTCAACCCGATCTACGGGCAGGGCATGTCGATCGCCGCGCTGGACGCCCTGGCGCTGCGCCGCACCCTGGACACCGGGGGCGGCCTGCGGCCGGGGCTCGCGCGGCGGGCACAGCGCGCGGTGGCCCGCGCCACCGAGCCCGCCTGGATGATCGCCATCGGCGCCGACCGGCCGTACGCGAGTGGCGCGGACGCCCGCTCGGGCCTGGGTGAGCGGCTGATGTCCTGGTACGTGCAGCGGCTCATCCTCCGCTCCGTCGTCGACCCCGTCCTCGGCGCCGCGTTCCGCGACGTCTCCTGTCTGACCGTGCCGCCGTCCCGTCTGATGGCCCCGCGCACGGTGCTGCGGACCGTCCTGCTACCGCTCCGGCCCGGCGCCGACGCCCCGCCGACGGGCGTCGTACCGCTGCAACGGGCGGCCTGACGGCCCGTCAGGAGACCGCCGGGCGGCGGATCACTTTCCCCGCCCGGCAGGAACAGGCTGACCGCGCCGGTGGCCAGGGGAGCGAGGATGCCGAACGCCGGGGCCAGCACCTTCGGCAGCGAGACGTCCAGGCGCAGGAAAGCCACCAGCCGCGCCCGGCGCTCGATCCACTCCTCGGTCAGCTCGTCGGCCTCCGGGATACGGACCGTCGCCTCGACCAGCCGCCCGGCGACCGACCGCCACAACACCACGACCGGCAGGAAGACCAGCGCGAACATCACGCTGAAGAAGGCGCCGTAGAGCAGCACGGAGGACGCCGGGAAGCTCCTCTCGGGCACGCCGTACGTCAGCAGCGCGTTGCGCAGCGCGCCCGCGTCGACGACCGCGGTCGAGATGATCAGGCTGCCGCCGGTCAGGAAACGCACCGCGTCCCGCCAGCCGCGGTGCAGCTCCCGCAGCGCCCCCACCGGCGCCAGGACGTCCGGTTCGGTGGGCAGCCGGCGGCTCAGCCGCAGCAGCCGTACCTGGACGTCCCACAGCCCCACCGCGCCCGGCGCCGCCGCCAGCATTCCCAGGACGAGCAGCAGCGGAATGCGCCACGCCAGCCCGTCGAGCGGTACGGGCACGCTGCCGGGCGGCGTGAAGAAACGCAGGATGCCGAAGACGGCGCCCAGCAGCATGACGGCCCCCGCCACCAGCACCGCCACGGCCCGGGGCGCCGGCCGGTCGATCGGATGGCGCCAGCGCCGGTGCAGCGCGTACGACATCACGTACGCCACCGCCGCGTACAGCGCGATCGAGGCACCGACCAGGGCGCTCCACAGGTCGAACTCCAGGAGCGAGGTGAAAGCGCGTGCCTCCGGCGACTCGGCGGCACCGAACCGCCCGACGAGACCGGTGCCGAGCGCGGCGACGGCCAGCAGGCCGAGCGTGACCGTCAGGGGTACGGCCACCAGGCGCACCCCGGCCGGGACAGGTGCGGGGCGGCGCGCGCGACGGGCGGGGGAGGTCGGCCGGGGACAGTTCGGGCGGAGGCGGGCCGGTGGCCGGCAGGTCGTCCGCAGGCAGGGTGGGCGGCGCCGGGGCTTTGCCCTTCGTATCCGTATCCGTACCGGGGCAAGCCGCGGCCCCCGGCTGTCCCGCCACCCCCTGCGGCGGTAACGGTGCCGTGCCGTCCGCTGTCCCGCCGCCGAGGGGCGTACCGCCCGGGGCGTCTTCGCGTTCCGGTGGCTGCCCAGGCGGCAGCGTCTGGCTCATGCCACGACGGTAGGGCCGCGCGGCCCGTCATGGAATGCCGGGAGCGGCCGAGTGGTTCGGTATGCGCGGGGAACACGTGTCGTGTCCGGGCGCCGTGGTCTCCGCGGCGGAGGCCAGGGGCCCGGACGCCGGCGTGCCGGAACCCGTCAGCCCGGCGGTCCGTTCACCGCACGGCGACTCGTTGACAGCGCTACCGCTCCGATCCATGGAGGTGCCGTGCCCGGCTCTCGACCCCGCAGTGAGTCCTCGTCCGTCCCGCGTCCCGCAGAGCGGTTCGGGCTGCGCCGTCCCGCCGTCTTCGGCGCATGGCCCACGGGGGAGCGGCTGGCACGGATACAGAGATCACCGCAGTTCGCCGACGGCCAGTTCCGCAACCCCGTACCGACCCGGCAGATGGCGCAGGGCAGCGGGCTGGCCATGGCCCGCCGGCAACTGAGCCGCGAAGGCCGGCTGCGCCGTGCGCCGGTCGGCCGCATCCCCGTGCACCGGCCCACCGCGGCGGACTGGGGCGAGCCGCCCGCCTCCGGGCTGCGGCTGACGTGGTTCGGGCATTCGAGTGTGCTCGCCGAGATCGACGGACACCGGGTGCTGTTCGACCCGGTCTGGGGCGAGCGCTGCTCGCCGTTCACCTGGGCGGGCCCCCGGCGCCTGCACCCCGTACCGCTCCCGCTCCGGGACCTGGACCCGGTCGACGCCGTGGTGATCTCGCACGACCACTACGACCACCTGGACATGCCGACGGTCAAGGCCCTGATCCGTACCGGCACCCGCTTCGTCGTACCGCTCGGCATCGGCGCCGACCTCGAACTGTGGGGCGTGCCCGAGGAGCGCATCACCGAACTGGACTGGCACGAGTCGGCGGCCGTCGGCGGCCTGACGCTCACCGCGACGCCCGCGCAGCACTTCTGCGGCCGCGGGCTGCGCGGCCCGCAGCACACCCTGTGGGCGTCCTGGGTGGTGGCCGGTCCCGACCACCGTGTCTTCCACAGCGGCGACACCGGCTACTTCCCCGGCTTCGCCGACATCGGCGCCGAACACGGCCCGTTCGACGCGACGATGATCCAGATAGGCGCGTACAGCGAGTTCTGGCCGGATGTGCACATGACACCGGAGGAGGGGCTGCGCGCCCACGCCGACCTGTCCGGGGGCACCTCGTCGGGCACCCTGCTGCCGATCCACTGGGGCACGTTCAACCTCGCCCCGCACCCGTGGTCCGAGCCGGTGGAACGGACGGTCGCGGCAGCGCGCGCGGCCGGCGCGAAGGTGGCGGCGCCCCTGCCCGGCAAGCCCTTCGAACCGGCCGACGAGCAGATCGTGGACCCGTGGTGGCGGGCCGTGGCCCTGCCGCCGGTGCACGGGTGGCCGTCATGGCCCGCCGGGGCCTCGTCGGCCGATGCTTTCGAGGTGGTGCGGTAAGGGGGCGATATGGGTGGCGCCGTAATGCCGGCGCGGTAAGGCGAACGCGATAATCGGCGGCCGGCACGAGGGTGAATTCATCCGCCCGGCAGTCTGAAGTCGCCCGCTTTGGCAGTGTGATTCCTCCTGCACCGGCAGTGCTTCAATGGAGTTTCACCGATGGGTTCTGCCGTTCGCGGTTCAGGAGGAAGTATGCAGGTCGAGGACGGCCGCTGGAGCTGGGAACGCGGTTTCCCGTTGCGGTATCTTCTGGCGGCCGACGGTGGCGAACAGGTGTGGAGCCGATGCGCCGACGCCGAGGGGCTGTTCGCCGATCCGGTGCCTGCTCCGAGGGAACGGCTGACCTTTCTCGGCTGTGACCCGGCCGGACCGCTGCGGAACGCCGTCGAGCAGCCCGCGGGGGCGGTGGTCCGGCTGGGCGAGCTCTGCCTTGAGGTCGGGAACGAGAAGCGTCCGTTGGAGTGGTGGGGACTGAACGACGCGGACGTCGTCGACCGGCGCCCCAGCGGCAGCGACCCCGCCCTGGTCGACGTCGTCATCGAGGCCGGGGTGGAGGAGCCGGAGGAGGGGCGCGCCGAGCTGACCGGGCAGCGGCGGTTCGAGCTGTTCGAAAAGGACTCCCTCGGCACCTGCGAGGGAGTCGAGGGCCTGTACGTCGAACGGTACGGGGCGCCGGAGCAGCCGATGACGCTGATCGGCTGCGAGCCCACCGAACGGCTGCGGGCCGTGCTGGACGCGCCGGAGCCGGGGGCAGCCGCCGAGCTGTGGGCCCTGGACCGCTCCGGCCGCCCGATGACGTCCCGGATCCTGGCGCTGGAGGCCGGCGAGGTGCGCCCGTCCGTCCTCGGGGGCGACCTGCTCGACATCACGCTCACCGGCGGTGTCGACGATCCGCCCCCGCTCCTGGCCGGGCCGGTCTGGGAGGCCTGGTACGAGGGGGTGCCGGACGCGCTCAACGAGTGGGCCCGGTTCACGACCGAGGGCCGACACGAGTGGCTCAAGATCGCCTTCCGGAACCGGTCCAGGGGACGCGCCGACGAGTCGGGCGGCACCTACCACGTCGACGGCACACACGTCACGGACGGCTACGGACTGCACTGCGCCCTGGGCGAGGCGTTCCACGGTCCCGGCGGGTACTACGGCATGGACTGGCAGTCGTTCAACGACTGTCTCGGCGGCGGGGTCGGTGTGGTACCGCCCTTCACGCTGGTCTGGCACGACGCGGAGACCGCCCGCCGCGCACTGGCCGGGGCCGTGGAAGACCTTGAGGGAGGGCCCACCTACTTCGAGGAGATCGTGCAACGCCTCGAAGGGTACGGCGTCGTGGTCGAACTCCGATAGAACGACGGAGGGCCTTGCCGAGGGGAACTCGGCAAGACCCTCCGCTTCAGTCGGGGGAGGCGGTGTCAGCAGGTCTCACCCGGCCTGAGATCCGGCGTGCCCCCGTATGCCAACCGGAACGGCTGGCTCCGGAGACGTGGACCGTGACTCTGTCGCGCGTGTCTTGCGCTCGGTGAGGAATCATCGCCATGGCGTGGCCCCGCCGGCTCGGTGAGCCGGCGGGGCCCGCTGATGTTCAGGAAGACAGCGCCTGCCGCGCTACGGCGTTGTCCTCGTCCGGGAGCAGTCTCGACAACTCGTCGAAGAACGCCAGCCCGGCACGACGAACGGCGGTCAGAAACTCTTCCGACGCGGCGCTCGCCTTCCTGATTTCCTTGCCGACGGTGGCCGTGACCAGAATCCGGGAGCCCTCTTTTCGGAAAGAGAGTTTGATCGGCTGGTCCGGGAAATACGTTTCCGCGTAACCCGTCGACTGCACCTTCGGCACCATGTCGGAGATGTAGCACCAGAGGTCGTCGATGTAGTCCCACTCGTCCTGGCCGATGAGCTTTTGCCCGTAGACGGACAGCTCAAGGGCGCCCTCGACGTAGTCGGGGTCGGACGGCACCACGTCACAGTCACTCGCCCGTACGAAGGTGCCGTCCGGGACTCTGAAGAACGATTCGATGTCCACCACTGGTCTGAACTCCTGTTTCTACTCGTAGACAGGGTAGAGCTGGCCTACCCGGCCGCCCTTCTTCATGCCGAGCGTGTACTTGACACCGTTGACCGTGCCCGTGACCTGGTACTTGTGCTTGATGCCATTCTGAAGCAGGGTGACCCGGTTCTGATTCATGACCTCGCCGACCACGTGCTTGAGGTCGTCGACGGACAGCTTCGGGTCAAGGAACGACTGCTCCTTCTTGACGGAACCGTCCCAGTACTTGGGGTGGTGGCGCTTGAGGATGTGCTCCATGCCCTTCTTGTCGAGCTGGAACTCGTTGTCGCCGTACCGGAACCGCTTGGTGGTCCAGTCCCGCAGCGGGACAGGACACCCTCCCTTGTTGTGCACCAGGACCGCGGTCGAGCCGACCCGGACGTAGAAGGTGTGGATACCGCCGACCGTGAGGTTGAAGACACGCTGGGAAGCAGTCCAGGTGCGCGTGTTCGTGACCTCTACGTTTGAACCGTCCTCGGTACGCAGCAGCGCGCCCTTGCGAATGTCCCCGGCCTTGACCCAGGTGCCCAGGTTCTCGACCCAGAGGGGTGCCCGTCGGTCGCGTCGATGGTGCCGGTGGCGTTGCCCCGGGGACCGTCGGTGTCGATCGTCAGCTCGACCAGGTGCTTGGTGCCGTCGCCGACGATGACCTGTTCGACCGGCCGTGCTCCGCGCGCACCCGTCTCGGGGTCTGCGGCAAGGACCTGGTCACCCTTGTTGATGTCCTTGATGGCCTTGGCGGAGCCGTCAGCCATCACGACCGGTGTCTCGGGGGTGAAACTGTTGACCGGGCAGAATTTCGGGAGCCTGCCCTTCTTGCTGAAGGCAGCGTTCCAGAACTTCTTGCCCCACTTGGACAGCTTCGAGCCGGACTTGGCCGTGCCGACGCCGGGGACCATGCCGGCGCAGGACGCCGCAGCGTCGGCGACCTGGCCGTCCTTGGCGTACCAGCCGCAGTTGACGCCATTGGAAATGGTGCCCACCGGGCCGGGAATGGCGCCGCCGAGGTCGGCGGCGAAGTGCCCGAGGTCGGACCAGTTCAGGTCGTCCTCGTTGTCCGCCTCGGCCCGCTGCCGGAGGATCTCGTTGATCCTTTCCTGCCGTTCCCGGGCCTCCTTGTCCCGACGCTTGGCCTCCTCTTCAGCCTTCTTCTTCTGCTCGGCGATCTCCTTGGCCCCATCAGCGGCCTCCTGGGCCGCCTCGGAGTCCTTGCCCGCCTGGAGCGCGGACGCGCGCGCGTCGTTGGCAGCCGTCCAGGCCGAGTCGGCCGAGCCCCGGGCCATCGCAGCCGACGCCTCGGCACGGGCGGCGGAGTTGGACGCGTCCAGGGCAGCGCGCTTGGCGTCGGCCTCGGCAGCACGAGCCTTCCTGGCGGACTCGGCGGCCTGCCGGGCCGATGCCTCGGCCCGCTGAGCCGATTTCTTGGCGTCGTCCGCGTACTGCCGGGCCTGGCCTGCCGCCTTCTTGGCCTCTGCCGCGGCCTTGTCGGCCTCCGCAGCCGCGTTCTTCGCCCGCAGCGCGTACTCGTTGGCCTTGTGGGCGTTTTCCCGCGCCGTGGCGGCCACCCCGTCCGCCTCAGCGATGAGCCGCTCGATCTGCGCGTTGTGCGTAGCGGCCAGGCTGTCCTTGCGCTGGGCCATGTACTGACCCGCCTCGATGAAGGTGTGCAACAGTTGCGGCGGCCCCTCCAGAGCGATCTGGGCGGCGGCCTTGACCTCCGGACCGCCGTTGCTCAGGAGCTGCAGGGCCTGGATCCGCTCGTCCGCCGCCTGGGCGGTGTACTGGCCCTGGTGCAGGAAGGCCAGCAGCTTTTCGGGAGAACCGTCGTTGAGTGCGGCCTTGGCGGCCTCCTTCACCTGCGTGTCGCCGGTGCTGTTCAGCCGCAGTGTCTGGATGCGGTACTCGGCCGACGCCACCTGGTGCTGCCCGGTGCTCAGGAAGTCGCTGACTGCCTTGGCATCGCCCTGGAGCGCCTTCTCGGCACCCTGCTTGACGGCTTCGGATATGCCCTCGTCCGTCAGGCGTTCCGTGCGGAAGCGTTCGTCCTGCTCGAGAGCCTTCTTGTGGCCCGACTGTACGTACTTGCGCACCTCGTCGTCCGAGCCGGCCAGGGCGACCTCGGCGGCTGCCTGGCTCCAGGGGCCACCGGCCTCCATGACACGCAGGGCGACCTTGCGGCCCTTGGCGGCTGTGTCCTTGAGCGCGCTGCCGGCCTCGGCGGCCTCGGTGGCCAGGCGGTCGGCCTCGGCGTTGAGGTCCTTGAACTCCTTCAGCGTGGCGGCTTCGACGGCCTTGCGCTGATCGTCCTCGTCCTTGAGGTCCTTGGCCTTCGCAATTGCGGCGGCCGTACGGGACTTGAGCTCCTCTTCCTCGGTCTGCCGCACCAGCGCGTGGGTCTTGCGCGCCTGCGCCACGGCGTTGGTGGCCTCGGTGGCGGAGTCCTTGGCAGCCTTGGCGTGGTTCGCTGCCTTCTCGGCCTGCTTGTTGGCTTCCCCTGCGTGCTTGGCCGCGTCCTCGGCAGCGGCCGCGGCGTTGTTGGCATGTTTGGCAGCCGACCTGGCCGCGTTGCGTGACGCATACGCCTCACTCGCCGCCTGCTTCGCCAGGGCCGAGGAGCGGTTGGCCGCACGGGTGGCCTCGGCTGCGTGGCGGCGGGCCTGCGCCGCGGCGGCACGGGCTTCACCGGAATGGGCTCCGGCCGCGTCCGCGAAACCGCTCGCCTCGCTCGCCGCGGATGCCGCGGCGTCCGCGTTACGGCCGGCGCTCAGCGCCGCACCAGCGGCCTTGCTCGCTTCGTCCGAGGCGATTCCTGCCTGATCGGCGGCGTCGGCCGCCTTTTCGGCACCCTTGGCGGCGTCACGGGCCTGTTCAGCGGCCTCACGCGCGGCGGAGGCCTGGGAGGCGTCCCCCGCCGCGGCCGCGGCGGCGTTCTGGGCCCGGGAAGCGGCATTGGCCGCACCGGCCGCGGCGGCCGCGGCCTGGGAGGCGGCGTGTGCCGCGACACGAGCCGCGTTGTTGGCGGCGCGCGCGGCGCTGATCGCCTGCTGCGCGGCCAGCGCCGCAGACTTGGCCGCCTTCGCGGCGCGGCCGGCGGCGCTGGCCGCCTTCAACGAGTCCTTGCGTGCGGCCTCGGTCTCCCGCTTGGCCTCTTCCGCGGCCTCCTTGGCCAGCTTCGACGCCTCGATCGCGCGCTCGGAGGCCACCTTGGCGGCATCCGTTTCCCGCTTGGCCCGAGCGCCCGCTTCCTTGGCCTGCTGCGCCAGTTGCTCGACGGTCGCGCGTTCCTGGTCCCGGTCACGGGCGACGTACTGGCCGACCTCCAGGAACTCCTTGTAATCTTCGGCGGACCCCTCAAGGGCAGCCTTCGCGGCTTCCTTGGCCGCTGGGCCGCCGGTGCTCAGAATCTGCAGGATCTGGACCCGGTTGTCCGCCTTTTCCGCGGAGTAACGGGTCGTGTCCAGGAACTCGCGTACGTCGTCGGGCGTGCCGTTCAGTGCCGTCTTGGCGGCCTCCTGGATGTACCGCCCGCCCGTGCTGATCGCTTGCTGGGCCTCGATGCGCTGGTCTGTCTGAAGCGGCTTCTCCCAGCCGTCCTTCAGGAAGTTCCGCAGCGTTTCCGGATTGTCGGCCGACAGTGCCTGGGTGGCTGCGCCCCGCACATTGACGCCGCCCAAGGAGACGATCTGCAAGGCTTCGATGCGGTCGTCCTTGGCTTCAAGGAGAACCTGCTCCTTGTCCAGGAAATGCTGGACGTCCTCGTCGGTACCCAACAGGGCGGCTTCCGCAGCCGCCTTGACACCTGGCCCGCCCTCCTGCCACAACTTGACGATGCGGCCGCGAGGGGAATCCGGGATGGGATCGAGATCCTGATCCTCTGGCCATACGTCTGATTCTTCCGTCGCAAACGCGGGACTCGTCCCGACTGCCCCGCGACGATCGTCAGTGACAGCGCGGTCGCGCATACAGCGCGTATACCGAGCCGCCACTTTCCTCTCGCTCTCACTACACAACCCTTCAGGTTGTTCACGCGTTGCCGGCTTTCGGCGCGGTGAGCATAACGGCGTCGGAAACGTCGGATCTCTCTCGGGCGGTTGCCGGGGGTACGTCGGCGGTGCCGTCTCGGCCGCTGGTCAGTTCTGGTGGGCCGCGATGATGTGGGGAGCGAAGTCGGATTTGTGATCGCTTCGTTACCTATGGGTCGTAAATGGTTGGTCGGGATGTTCAGGTGATAAGTTCACGGCTGCTCTTTAATGGATTTCTCATGTGGCCGTCGTGCGGCGCCGCATGCCCCTCGGAAGGAACCCCTGGTGATAGTTAGCGCCCGCAAGAGGCTGGTCGTCGGCGTCGTCGGTGCCGTCACGAGCATCGCAGCGGTCTCCGCACTCGCCACGGCCCAGGCCGCTCCGCGCCCCGCGAGCGCCGGTGTGCAGCAGGCAGCGGCAGATGAAATGCCCTTCGCCGTCGAGGACTTCGGCTACCCGGGCGCGGACAAGATCCTGGCCGAGAAGGGCCTCAAGCTCCTCAAGGGTGACGGTCACATCCTTCTGACCGAGTGCTCCGGCGACTGGAAGATCAAGGTCGAGGCCAACAAGGCGTTCGACACCGTCTTCTACTGCTTCAAGGTGACCGGCAAGAAGGGGAACCTCACCATGGAGGTACCCGATGTGAGCGGTATCTGGACCGAGAAGCAGGTCGTCAAGGCCACCCTCACCTCTGAGGGTAAGAAGCAGACCGTCGTCACCAATGACGGCCCGAACCAGGTGAAGACGGTCGGTGTTGCCGATGTCCCCTCGGGCGGTAAGAAGGCTGACCTTCTTGAGCTTCGCGTCGGCTGATCGAGCGTTCCCAGACTGCCGCTGATCAACAGCGGCAGCCGACAATGACCACGGGGTTTGAGAAAAGGGATATGTACAACAGACGTGCCCGCGCCGGATGGCTCGCGGGAATACTCACCACCACTCTCGCGGCCGGCGTGCTGACCAGCGCCACCGCCCACGCTGTCGCGAATGCGTCCGTCGCCTCCGGCGATTACGCGTTCACCGCCAAGCTCGACATCGGTGACGGCAAGCGCAGTTGCTCCGGCGCGCTGGTCGACAAGCAGTGGCTGCTCACCGCGGCGAGCTGCTTCGCCGCCGACCCGGCCAAGGCGCCGCAGGTCGCCGAGGGCAAGCCCGCTTGGCCGACGACGGCCACCGTCGGCCGCACCGACCTGACCGGGTCGGGAGGCAGCGAGGTCCAGGTCGACGAACTGGTGCCGTACCAGGGCCGGGACCTGGTGATGGCCAAGCTCGCCAAGCCGGTCGCCGGCGTCACTCCCGTGACGATCGGCACCACGGCCCCGGTGGCGGGGGAGCAGTTGAAGGTTGCCGGGTTCGGCCGGACGGCGACCGCGTGGGTACCGACCAAGCTGCGTGCGAGCTCCTTCACCGTCGGTACGGTCCAAGACGGGAAGCTGGGCATCACCGGCAAGAACACGGCGGTGTGCAAGGGCGACACCGGCGGGCCGGCGGTGCGTGAGGCGGGCGGCCGCCTGGAGCTGGTGGGCATCAACAGTACGTCCTGGCAGGGCGGTTGCTTCGGCACGGATCCGGCGGAGACCCGCACGGACGCCGTGGACTCCCGGGTGGACGACCTGAACGACTGGGTCAGCAAGGTCCGTTACCGCAGCGTCTTCCCCAACGCGCCGTGGGGCAAGGCCACGCACGTCGCGTCGGGCTACTTCACCGGCGGTTCGGCCGGCGGCACCCGGCACATGGACCTGATCGTGCGCTGGACCGACGCCGAGATGACCCTCTACCAGGGCGGTGACGACAAGGACGCCAAGCACCCCTTCGTCGCCGAGTACCGGCTGGCCGCTCCGAACACCCCCAAGAAGAAGAGCACCTGGGACTACGCCCGGCAGATCACCGGGGCCGGCTTCGGCAACGGCTCGGACGGCCTGGTGGTGCGCTGGGTCGACGGCGAGGTGACGCAGTACACCCACGTGGACAAGAACGGTTTCCACGGGGAGAAGATGCTGGCCAAGAGCGCGGACTGGACCAAGGCCGCGCAGATCACCGCGGGGCGCTACACCGCCAACGCGCAGCGCGACGACCTGCTGGTCGTCTGGAACGACGGCCACGTCACGCTCCACCCCGACCTGGACACCAACGGCGTGAAGCCGGCGGCCCAGAAGGTCCTGGTCAAGGCGAACACCACGTGGCCGCACGCCACGCAGATCACCTCGGGCGAGTTCACCGGCAAGAAGACCGCGGACCTGCTGGTGCGCTGGTCCGACGGTGAGGCCACCATCTACCCGGGCATCAACACCGCCGGCCTGCACGGAGAGATCCAGATCCGCCCGGCCAAGTCGCCGTGGACCGGCGCGACCGTGGTCGGCGCGGGTGCCTTCGTGGCCAACGACCGGCCCAACGACGTCATCGTGCGCTGGGCCGACCAGTCCCTCGGCATCTACCCGGGCGTGGACGCCCAGGGGACGCACGGCGAGGTCAAGCTCGTCGGCTGAGGCACACCTCACCGCAGTCCGGCCGGCCGTCGTATCCGAGGGCCGGCCGGACCGCTGCCAGGGCCGCGGCCGCACGGCCGGTCTCCCGGCCCCGGTCGGGGCGTCCCGCTCCCACCGGTGCCCCTTCACGAGCCGGTGTCCACGACACCGCGCTCCTCGTACTTCTCCGCACGCCAAGGACCTGCCCGCCCGTGAAACCGTTCCCCACCCTGCCCACTCTGGTCGCGCGCCGGGTGCGTCAGAGCCTGTGTGCCTGCGCCCTGGCCGCCAGCCTCAGTGCCGCGGCGACACTCAGCCCTCTGGAGGCCGCCGGCCCCTCGCGCGCCGACGCCCGCCAGGCCGACGCCGGCCCGGGCAGCCCGCAGTCCCGGCACCGCGGCGACCCCGCCCTCGACCTGCCCAACCTCCTGCGGGACGGTCAGGGCAAGGAGCCCGACGCGGGAGACGCCGGTAAGGCGTCGCCGGGCACCGCGGGTATCCCTGCTACGGCGTTGGCTGCGTATCGCAGGGCGGAGGGGGTGGTGCGGGGGAGTCAGCCGTCGTGTCGTCTGCCGTGGCAGTTGGTGGCGGGGATCGGGCGGGTGGAGTCGGTGCATGCGTCTGGTTACGGGTTGCGTGGTGACGGTTCGACGGCGCGGCCGATTCGGGGGCCGCGGCTGGACGGGGTGGAGTTCGCGTTGGTCCGGGACACCGATGGGGGGCGGTGGGACGGGGATGCGGTGTTCGACCGTGCGGTGGGGCCGATGCAGTTCATTCCGTCGACGTGGGGGAGCTGGGGCGCGGACGGTAATGGTGACGGGGTCAAGGATCCGAACAACATCTTCGATGCCGCGTTGGGCACGGCCCGTTATCTGTGTGCGGGGGACCGTGATCTGAGCCGGGCTGCTGATCTCGACCGGGCGATTTTGAGTTACAACAATTCCCGTGCGTATGTGAATGCCGTACGCAAGTGGATGGACACCTATCGCGAGTCGGAGGTCGCGGAGACGCCGGACGACGCTCCCGCCACACCGCACCGGCCCGACCCGGCGGAGAGGGCATCCGACGTACGCCGGGCGCTCCGGCCCACCCGTACCGGCCAGCCGGCTCAACCGGACCGGAACCGGCCGCAGTCCCAGGTCTCCGGTGGCTCCAGTAACTCCGGCGGCTCCGGTAGCTCCGGCGGCTCCGGGGCGTCGAAGGGTGTTCCGTCGGGCCAGGAGACCGGCACCGAAGGCCGCCCGGTGGCACCCCACCGCCCGCCGCGCAAGCCGGAACCGGACCCGGTACCCGAGCCGGTCACGGACCACCACACCGTCGTACGGCTGGAGAGCCTCGGCGACCGGCACCTGGAGGCCGAAGCCGGTACGGCCGTCGGCCGGCAGCCGCAGGTCCGGGCCCTCGACGCGCACGGCCACCCCGTGCCCGGCGCCCGGGTCACGTTCCGCGGTACCGGTGTGCGGCCGGCGGGGGAGGCCGCCACCGTGACGGTGACGGCGGACCGGGAAGGCATCGCCACCGCCCCCGTCCTCCAGCCCGTCGACCGCCCCGGACGTTTCACGCTCACCGCGACGGCGCCCGGCGGCAGCGCGGCTGTCGACTTCACCGTCACCGTCCGGCCGCCCTCCTACCGTCTGGAGCTGTGGGACCCGGACCACCAGGATCATCACGACCACCAGGACCCGCAGCGCCCGCCGCTGTCGCTGCCTCCGCAGGCGGGTCCGGACAGCCTCCTCTCCGAGCTGCCGTCCGTGCGGGTCACCCGGAACGGCCGGCCCGCCGCCGGGCTGCGCGTCGCCGTGACCGCGCTGGCCGCCGCCAAGGACGAGAAGCCGGCACCCGCTCCCGACGGGCCGTCCTTCCGGGACGAGCACGACCGACCGGTGCGTTCCCTGCTGCTGCCTCCTGCGGACGCCGAGGGCCGTATCGCCCTGCCGCCCCTGCACACCGGGCCGCGTCCAGGCTCCTACATCCTGCGCCTGGCCATTCAGCCCGAAGACGCCCCGGCCGCTCCGTCCGGCAATGTCCTGGACCTTCCGCTGACGGTCACACCGGCACCGTCCACCGGGCCGCGCATTCCCTGACAGCCCTTCTGAATTCCCTGTCCGTACGCTGCTCGGCCGGATCGCCGGCCGAGCCCGCTTCTTCGCAAAGAGCACTCCATGAGACGCACATTCTGGCTGCGCGCCACCACCCTCGGCGTGGCTTCCCTGACCCTGGCCGGCCCCGGCATCTCCGCCGCGGCCGCCGTCGGCGCCACCCCGGCGCCCGCGGACCGCTCACCCGCCGTTTCCGCGGCCGCGCCGGACACGGCGCAGCCGACCGCGGGTACGCCGCTCCCGCCCTCCCCTGAACAGGTGCGTAAGGCGGAGGAGACCGAGCGGTACTGGACGCCGGAGCGTATCCGCAGTGCCGTACCGGTGGAGACGGCCGAGTCCGGGGCCAAGAGTGAGGGCGGTCAGCCCGCGCCCGGCGTGCGGCGCAAGCGGTCGGCGGAGCCGACCCACCAGGTGGCCGAGGGCATCACCACGGTCGGTGTGTTCCTGCTGCGCGGCAAGGACGGCAGCGCGACCCACAACCAGTTCTGCACGGCCAGCACCGTTGCCTCCGGCTCCAAGAGCCTGGTGGTCACGGCCGCGCACTGCCTCAAGGGCAACACCTCGCTACGCAACGCCGCCTTCGTACCCGGCTATCGTGCCGGGGGCACCAAGGCGGGCCAGGCCGGTGAGACGCCGTACGGCATTTTCCCCGTGCTGGACGGCAAGGTCTGGATCGACCACCGCTACCAGCAGAGTCCCGCCGATGACGACGTGGACTTCGCCTTCCTGCGGGTGGGGGCGAACGCCCAGGGCCAGTTGCTGGAGGACGCCGCGGGCCCCGGCAACACCCTGACCACCGTCGATTCCGCGCACCTGGCCCGCGAGAGCGTCACCGCCGTCGGCTACCCGGGAGGCCAGAAGACGCCGCTGTCGTGCACCAACGACACCCGCGCCTTCCAGGGCCGTTTCATGGAGATCCAGTGTGACGGCTACCGGTCGGGCGTCAGTGGCGGTCCGTTCATCGAGGACTTCGACGGGCAGCGCGGCAACCTGGTCGGTGTCATCGGCGGTTACAAGACCGGCGGGCAGTACGACAACATCTCGTACACCTCGCAGTTCGACGACGACGCGGCCTGGCTGTACCGGCAGGCCGCCGCCGACCTTCCCCTGGACGGGAAATACACCATGGGCGGGGCCGGCACCTGGCAGCACGCACGCCTCATGACCGCAGGCAGCTTCCATTCCGCGTCGGTACGCAACAACACCAGTGATCTGATCGTGCGCTGGTCGGACGGCGAGGTCTCGCTCTACCCGGGCAACGGTGCCTACGGTTTCGGCAAGGACGTGCAGCTGGCCAAGGACCCGGAGTGGAACAAGGCGGCGGTGATGACCGCGGGTGACTTCACCGGGGACGGCACCAGCGATCTTCTGGTGCGCTGGACCAACGGCAAGGTAACCCTCTACAAGGACGTCAACGAGACCAACAAGCTCAAGAACGCCATTCAGCTCAAGGCGCCGAACGGTACCTGGACGCAGGCGGTGGGAATGGCCGCCGGCCGCTTCGGCGGCGGCAACACCCGCAGCGACGACGTCGTGGTCCAGTGGGCCAACGGCCGCGTCACCTTCTTCACCAACGTCGACGCCAACGGCTTCCACGCCGAGTCCCGGCTGGCCGCCCCCAACGGCACCTGGCCGCACGCCCGCGACCTGGCGGCCGGCGACTTCCGCCCGGCCACCGGCGACCAGGACCTCTTCGTACGCTGGTCCGACGGCGAAGTCACCGCCTACGAGAACGTCGGCGCCAACCAGCTCAAGTCCGAACACCGGTTGAGCCCCGCCAAGTCGAGCTTCCGCTCCAGCGCCCTGGCCACCGTCGGTGCCTTCGGCGGTGACACCGCCCGCAACGACGTCGTTGTCGCGTGGCCCAACGGCCGCCTCACCCTGAACGGTGACACCACCACCACGTCGCTGGCCCGCGAACGCACCCTGGTGCCCGCCGCCTGACCAGCCCCCGGCCGTACTGTCGGGGGAGGGCTTCCCCGCCGTCGCCGACACGACGCAGCTCGCGTCGGAGGCTGCCAAGGCCCCGAACCGCGCGTACCGCAGAGCCGGGCACCGAGAGGTGCCCGGCTTTCGTGCGCGAGCAGGCGCGCCGCAGCCGGCCCCGTCCAGGAGACGTTGACAGGGACGCGCTGACTTGTACGTAGAATCCGCTTTTCTGCGTCCGAATCCCCATGGACGCAGACCGAACCAGGAAGAAGAGGAGGCCGTGTGCGTCGGCTCATATCGTCGCCGGCCGCGCTGTGCGGGCTGCTCGCCGTCGCGGCAGCCCTGCCCGCGACAGCGGCGCAGGCCGCCGGGAGCGCGGACACCGACAGGTCCGCGGGACAGCGGTGGGCTCTGAAGTCCCAGGCGAACGGCAGGTACGTCACCGTCGAGGCCGGCGGCAGCGGGAATCAGCAGGGCAAACTGCGGGCCCAGGCCGACCAGGCCGGATCCTGGCAGCACTTCACGCTGCACACCGGTGACAAGGGCGACACCGTGAGCCTGCGCTCCGATGCGACCGGTCTGTTCGTCAGCGCCGAGGTCAAGGACGCGGGAAGCCACAGCGGGATGCTGCGCAACCGCGGGACGAAGATCGGCGCGTGGGAGAAGTTCCAGCCGGTCCCGCAGTCTGACGGAACGTTCGCGCTGAAGTCGCAGGCGAACGGCAAGTACGTCAGTACGGAGGTCAACGGGACCGGCGCCGACCAGGACCTGCTGCGCGCCCGGTCCGACCGGGTCGGCGCCTGGGAGCGCTTCGCCTTCGAGCGGGTCGACCGGGGCAGCCCGATTCCGGCCCCCGCCGCTCCGCGCGCGGACCAGGTCAACGTCATGACCTGGAACGTCTGCGGCAACAACAACACCCAGTGCGGCAACGCGCACACAGGCGCCGACAAGCTGGCGGCCGAGATCGCGTCGCGGCTGCGCCCCTTGCCGACGGCCCGCTGCCGGACGCGGTGTTCTTGCAGGAGTTCTGCGAGAAGCACGCCAAGCCGGTGGAGGAGAAGCTTGAGCAGACGACCGGCCACGGCTGGAACGTGTTCTTCGCGCCCATCCACTACAACGCGGGTGCGCTGAAGGCCCAGAAGCAGTGCGACACCGCCGGGGACGTGGACCGTGGCTCCTACGGCATCGGGCTCGCCGTGCCGCACGAAAGCTCCTGGTTCCAGCGGTACGACCTGACCTCCCCGGACACCAACATCCGGGGCGGCAGGACGGAGCAGCGTACCGCCCTGTGCGCCGCGCTGCCGAGCCGCGCGCTGCTGCTGTGCACCACCCACTTCAGCGCGGGCGGACCCGCTTACGACGACGCGGACGGCAGCTTCCGCCGCGCTCAGGCGGGCGAACTGCTGCACATCGTCGACCAGCCCGGGTACCGCACCGTGTTCGGCGGCGACCTCAACGTGGTGCCGCCGGACGCCGCCAAGGGGAGTCCCGCGACGTGCTGGAGCCCGTGTACGCGCGGTACCGGGAATGTGCCCAGCTCGGGAATCCCGGTGCGCCGCGCGACGGCCGGCCGACCATCCGCGACATGAAGATCGACTACATCTTCGCCCCGAAGAACGCCCCCTTCACCTCCTGCGCCCTGTCCCCGCAGGCCGGTCCCTCCGACCACCACACGCTGTACGGCACCATCGCCCTGCCCGCAGCCTGACCCCGACCTGACGACGAATCGAGAGACGAACCGTGCACCGCAGAATCTCGCGCCCGGCATGGCTGACCACCGTCACCGCCACCGTGGTCGCCGCCGGCGCGCTCACCGCCGCCCCGGCCCAGGCCGTCGTCGGCGAGCCCGCCGCGGACAAGGCCTACCCCTTCACCGCGAAGCTCGACATCGGCGACGGCGAGCGCGCCTGCTCCGGCGCCCTGGTCGACGCCCACTGGATCCTCACCGCGGCCGGCTGCTTCGCGGACGACCCCGCCCAGGCCGCCGAGGTCCCCGCGGGCAAGCCCGCCCGTAAGACCACCGCCACTCTCGGCCGCACCGACCTGACCACCCCGACAGGGCAGGTACGGGAGATCGTCGAACTCGTCCCGCGCGCCGACCGCGACCTGGTCCTCGCCCGGCTCGACAAGCCGGTCACCGACATCACCCCGGTCGCCCTCGACACCTCGGCGCCCGCCGCGGGCGAGGAACTGCGGGCCGCCGGCTACGGCCGTACCAGGACCGCGTGGGTGCCCGACCGGCTGCACAGCGGCGCCTTCGGCGTCGACTCGGTCGGCGACGGCCGGATAGGCATCACCGGCAAGGAGGGCGCCGCCGTCTGCAAGGGCGACACCGGCGGCCCCGTCGTCCGCGAACAGGGCGGCCAGTACCGGCTCGTCGCCGTCAGCAGCCTGTCCTGGCAGGGCGGGTGCCTCGGCACCGACGCGGCCGAGACCCGCACCGGCGCCGTCGCGACCCGGGTCGACGACGTCAACGCGTGGGCCAGTACCGTCGTCCGCAGGCTGGTGCTGAAGTCCGTCGCGAACGGCAAGTACGTCACCGCCGAGATCAACGAGACCGGCAACCAGCAGGGCAAGCTGCGGGCCCGCGCCGACAAGGTCGGATCCTGGCAGCGGTTCACGCTGACCGACAACACGGCGGACGGCACCGTGAGCTTGCGGTCCGAGCCGAACGACCTGTTCGTCAGCGCCGAGGTCAAGGACACGGGCAACCACAGCGGCATGCTGCGCACCCGCGGCACCACCATCGGCTCCTGGGAGAAGTTCCTGCTGGTGCCGCAGCCCGACGGCACCTTCGCGCTGAAGTCGAAGGCGAACGACAAGTTCGTCAGCACCGAGGTCGACAACACCGACGGTGACTACGGCCTGCTGCGCGCCCGTTCCGACCGCGCCGGCGGCTGGGAGCGCTTCACCGTCGAGCGGGTGGACGCGATGCGGACGGCGCCGACCGCCCCGTAGCCCCGCTCCGGGAGGTCCCGCTCCGGGAGGTCCTGCTCCGGACAGCCCGCCCGGCCGGCCGCACCGGCCGCGGCGGGCTGCCCGCGGAGACCGGTGAGCCGGTCGAGGAGCTGGTCGCGTACGGCCACGAGGTCGTCGATGCGTTCCTGGAGCAGGGACAGGCGCTGTTCGAACAGCTCGGCCTTGGCCGTGGTGTCGGCGCAGGTGTGCGTGTCGATCAGTTCGTCGCGCAGACAGCCGTCGAGGCGACGGAGATCGTCGGTGGTGAGGCCGCAGGCCAGGAGCCGTCGGATGTTCGCCACGGAGCGCACCGCCTCGTCCCCGTAGCTGCGATAGCCGTTCGCCGACCGGTCGGGGCGCAGCAGGCCCTGCTCCTCGTAGTAGCGCAGGGCCCGGGTCGTCGTGCCGGTGGCACGGGCCAGCTCCCCGATGCGCATGACGTCTTCCTCCTGACAGGTGTGTGCGCAAGGAAGCGTAAACCCAGCCGTGGGCGGCAAGGTCACCCGCGGCTGTCCCACCGGGTGAGCACCAGCACCGGGATGTGCCGCCCGGCCCGCTCCTGGAAGACCGCGAACTGCGGATCGGCCGCCACCTGCCGGGCCCACAGCCGCTCCCGTTCCGCGCCCGTGGCTTCCTGGGCACGCACCCGGTAGGTACGGGCGCCGACCTCTACCGTCGCCTCCGGGCGGGCGGCCAGGTTGTGGTACCAGGCGGGCGCGCTGGGCGCGCCGCCGTTGGAGGCGAAGACGGCCAGCCGGTCCTCACCGTCCCGCAGGTAGACGGCCGGGTTGGTACGCGACAGACCCGACTTCGCCCCAGTGGTCGTCAGCAGGAGCAGCGGCTGCCCTGCGAACACCCCGCCCACCCGGCCCTGGTTGGCGCGGAACTCTACGATGACGCGCTGGTTGACGGCGTTCACGCGGCCACCTCGCCGCGGCCTGACCCGGCCGGTGCGGGGGCGTGCGGCGCCCGGGCCAGAGCCAACAGCGGTCCGGCCGCGACAGCGGCGAGCAGGGCCACCGCGACGAAGGTGGCCCGCCACGAGAGCCACTGGCCGATCGCCGTACCGACCGGCAGGCCCGCGATCGTCGCGAGACCGAGGCCCAGGGAGACCCGGGCGGCGGCCGCCCCGCGCCGGTGCTCCGGCACCACGTCGGCGGTCGGCCCGAAGAACAGCGCCAGCAGTACGGCCGGCAGCCGTCGCCGCCGTACGGCCGTGGTGGTCAGGGCCAGGACGGGGCCGCCCACGACGACCGTCAGGGCGAAGACGCTGACCAGCAGGCCGGCGGTCGGCAACGGCACACCGGCGTCCGCGGCGATCTCCGGCAGCAGCCCGGCGATCATCATCTCGCCGGTGCTGAGGACGAACGCGCACCAGGTCAGCAGGGCGAGAGCCCACGAGGGGCGGCCGATGGCGGTGTCCGGGGCGGTGGTGTCCGAGGGGGCAGTGCCCGAGGGGGCGGTGTCCGAGGCGCTGCCGCCTGACATGGCGGTGCCTGAGACGGTGGTGTCTGGGGCGGTGTCCGAGGTTTCCATGGCGACACCCTCGACCTTGACGTCGGCGTGAAGGTCAAGCCGGGCGGTGCTGTGGAGGCCTCGGCGCCGCGCACCCTCGGAGGCGGATCTTCCGCTTTTCGGTGGTGTGGTTGTCGCGCCGGGCCGCATCCACGCCCGCGAAGTTGGGCAGCCTCTCCCCGGAGGCGGCGCGGACGGCTTCGGTGGTCGCGCCCGCCACCCGGCCGCGTGTCGCGGGCTCCCCTCAACTGCGTTCGTGTGAACGGGAGTTCGTAAAGAAGCGTACGGGTATGCGAGCGTCCCCCTCGGGGGAGGTGGCGCGGGGTGGCGAAACGCCGAAGTGGGTCGGTATCCCACCCCCGTAACAACTAGCGTGCGTGCTCCGCGAACTGCCGACGGCCGATCCGGAGAACGCCGATGCCTGCTGCATATCCCCAGGGGCCCCCTGCCACCCAGGAGACCCCGGGTTCCCTGGGGCCCCTGGACCCTCACGGCCCCCAGGGGGCGGACCCCGTCCCGGCGGCCGCCCGGCGCCGGGAGCGGGAGGGCGGGCGGCACGGCCGGGCCGCGTTCCCGGAGACGGCCGCCGATTCGGCCGTACGGACCCGCCTGGTACGGCTCGCCGCCGTGCCCTGCCTCCTCGTCGCCGCCGTCTGCTCGGCCGCCACCGCCTTCGTCGTACGGGTCGGCGGCACCGGGCTGACCGGCCGCGAGTGGGCCGTACTCCTCGGCGCCTGCGTCCTGGTCTGCGTCATCGTCACGGCCGCCGGCACCGCGGCCAACAACGAGGCACGCGCCGCCGTCGCCCGCCACGCCCGGCTGCGCGAGGTGTGCGCCCGCGGCCGGCACGACCTCGACGACCTGCTGGACCGGGTCCGTCAGGGCGAGTGGCTCCAGTCGCGGGAGGGCGAACCGGCCGCGCCGCCCGCCGGGGACACCCTCGACCTGCTCGCCCACGAGGTGGCCGCGGTGGGCCGGGCGGCCGAGACGGCCGTCGTGGACGCGGTGGCCATCGCCCGCAGCCACGCCAGCGGCAACGAGCAGAAGGTCGAGGTGTTCGTCAACCTCGCCCGGCGCCTGCAGTCCCTGGTGCACCGCGAGATCGAGCTGCTGGACGAGCTGGAGAACCAGGTCGAGGACCCCGACCTGCTCAAGGGCCTCTTCCACGTCGACCACCTGGCCACCCGCATCCGCCGGCACGCCGAGAACCTCGCCGTCCTCGGCGGCGCCATCTCCCGCCGCCAGTGGAGCCGCCCGGTCACCATGACCGAGGTGCTGCGCTCCTCCATCGCGGAGGTCGAGCAGTACCCGCGCATCAAGCTGGTACCGCCCATCGAGGGCACCCTGCGCGGCCACGCCGTCGCCGACGTCATCCACCTGCTCGCCGAACTCGTGGAGAACGCCTCCGTCTACTCCGCCCCGCACACCCATGTCCTGCTCCGCGCCCAGCTGGTCACGGCCGGCCTCGCCGTCGAGGTGGAGGACCGGGGCCTGGGCATGTCCACGGCCGAGCAGACCCGGATGAACGGACTGCTCGCCGACCCCGACCACGTCGACGTGGCCGAGCTGCTGAGCGACGGGCGCATCGGGCTCTTCGTGGTCTCCTCGCTCGCCCGGCGGCACGGCATCGTGGTCCGGCTCCAGGGCAACATCTACGGCGGCGTGCAGGCCGTCCTCGTCGTACCGAAGGGCCTGCTGGGACCGGAGTCCGAACAGCCGCGGGAGGGTGAGCAGTACGTGGACTCCGGAGAGATCACCCTGACGGTGTCCGAGCCGCCCTCCCTCCCCGTCGCCGACACCGCGGCCGGCCACCGGAGCACGTACGACGACGACTCCGCGCCCGCCTCGCCGCACGGGCCGCGCCGCAGGCTCGTGCACGCCGCGCACGGCGCGCCGGTCGCCGGGACGGCCGCCGGAGCGTACCCGGACGTCGCGTACGGCGAAGGGGCGTGGCCGAGCGCGGCCGGGACACCGCCCGCCGGCACGCGCGCCGTGCGCGCCTCCACCGCACCGGCCGGCGGCCCCCCACCGGCCGGCGCCCACCGGGCTCCCGGCCCCCACGACGGCGACGGCCCGCACACCGGCCCGCACCCCACCGCGCCCGGCGCCGCCGGCCCCGGCCCGGTCGTCCTGCCGCCCGCCCCGCCCGCCGCGGCGGACGACGGCACCCGGCCCCGCCTGCCGCGCCGCCGCAAGCAGGAGCACCTGGTGCCGCAGCTGCGCGGCGAGCCGATCCTGCCGTCGGCGGGCCGCCGCGACGACCGGCCCGAACCCGAGCACGACCCCGGCCTGATGGCCGCGTTCCGGCGCGGCATCAGCCTCGCCGACGACAGCTACGGCAGCCCTGCCGACCACGACGGTTACGACAGTTACCGGGCCGGCGCCGACGCCGGCCACGACAGGCCCGAACCCCGCCGAGGAGACGACCGCGACCATGGTGAGTGACGTGCACGCGCAGGCACATGCGCACCTGCAGGGAAGCCGGCACACCGACCTTTCCTGGCTGCTGACCGGACTCGTGAACCGCGTACCGCACGCGACCAGCGCCCTTCTGCTGTCCTCCGACGGCCTGGTCAAAGCGGCACACGGCTTCGACCCGGACAGCGCCGACCACCTGGCCGCCCTCTCCTCCGGCCTGTACTCACTGGCCCGCAGCGCCGGGGTGCGCTTCGGCAACGGCGACGACGTGCTCCAGGTCGTGGTCGAGCTGGAGACCACGTTCCTGTTCGTCTCCAAGGCCGGATCGGGCGCCTGCCTCGCGGTGCTGGCGGGCCGGGAGGCCGATGTGGCGGTCCTCGGCTACGAGATGGGGATGCTGGTCAAGAGCGTACGGCCGTACCTGGCGACGCCGGTGCGACAGCAGGCCCCGGCGGGTGGGCGCTGACCATGGGCGTACGGCGCCGCCGCAGACCGGGCCGGGAGATCCCGTGGCTGGACGACGAGGCCGGCCGCCTGGTCCGTCCGTACACGGTCAGCAACGGCCGTACCCGGCCGACCGCGCACTTCGACCTGCTGACCATGGTGATGGCCACCGGTCAGCGGCCCGTCACCTGCCAGGGCCCCGACTACGCCCAGGTGCTGGGGCTCTGCGGCGGGCCGGTGTCGGTCGCGGAGATCGCCGCGCACATACGCCTGCCCGCCGTGGTCACCAAGGTCCTGCTGGCCGACCTGGTCGACTGCGGGGCGCTCGCCGCCCGCGCGCCGGTGCCGGTGTCCGCCTGCGGGGCAGGTCCCCCGAACCGTACCGACCGAGCCCTGCTGGAGGCGGTGTTGCATGGACTTCGCAAACGGCTGTGACGCCTTGTCCGCCGATGCCCGGCTCCCGGCCGCCGCGGGCTCGTCCCCCGCGGCGCCCGCCGCCGACCCGTTCCCGCTGGCGCTGAAGATCCTGGTGGCCGGCGGGTTCGGCGTCGGCAAGACGACCTTCGTCGGCGCGGTCAGCGAGATCGAACCGCTCAGTACGGAGGAACTGCTCACCCAGATCAGCGTGGGCACCGACGACCTGGCCGGTGTCGAGGACAAGAACACCACCACCGTCGCCATGGACTTCGGCCGGATCACCCTCGGCCGGGAGCACGTCCTCTACCTCTTCGGCACACCGGGGCAGGAACGCTTCTGGTTCATGTGGGACGAGCTGTCCAACGGGGCCCTCGGCGCCGTCGTGCTCGCCGACACCCGCCGCCTGGACCAGTGCTTCGCCGCCGTCGACTTCTTCGAGCGGCGCGGCATCGCGTTCGTCGTCGCGGTCAACGAGTTCGACGGCGCGTACCACTACGGGCCGGACGAGGTGCGTACCGCCATGGACCTCGGCCCCGGCACCCCGGTCGTGCTCTGCGACGCACGCCAGTGCAGCTCCTCCACCCAGGTCCTGGTCTCGCTCGTCCAGCACCTGCTGACCCCCGCCCCCGCCACCCCGGAGCTCCCGTGACCCGTCCCGTCCCGCGCGCGTCGTACGCCTCCTACGACCCCACGCGTCATCTGCTGCTCACCCCGGAGGACCATGAGGCGCCGGCCCGCGTCGCCCGGCTGCGCGCGCTGGGCATCGGCGACGCGCCGCTGCCCGCCTTCGACGAGTTCGCGCGCAAGCTGGCCCGTACGACCCGGGCGCCCTACGCCATGGTCAACTTCATCGACGAGCACCGGCAGTACTTCGCCGGTCTCTACACGCCCGGCGGCGAGCAGGCGCCCGTCGAGCTGGGCCCGGCGCCGCCGAGCGCCCAGCCCGGCCGGGTGATGGCCCGCGACCACGGCTACTGCCCGCACGTCATCGTCCGCCGCAAGGCCCTCGTCCTGGAGGACGTGTGCGACTACCCGCGCTTCGCGGGCAACCCGGTCGTGGACGAGATCGGCATCCGCTCGTACCTGGGCGCACCGCTCATCGACCGTACGGGGATGGCGCTCGGCACGGTCTGCGTGGTGGACCTCGAACGCCGCCCATGGGGGCGCGAGGGCCTGGAGACCATCAAGTCGATGGCGGCCGAACTCGTCGAGAAGATCCACCGCATGGAGCAGCAGCGCGCCGGGGAGAGCTGACGAGCCCACATGCCCGGGGAGGGGCGGTGGCCCGGCTTCCGGGGCGGACGGCACGGGTCCCGGGAGAGGTGGCGCGGAACCCGGGAAGAAGACCCGCGCCACCCTCCGGCCCGGCCTCAGCCGGTCGGCTGCAACTCCGTCCGCTCCCGCGGGAGAGAGGTGCGGCGTCCGGCGACGGCGGGTTCCGCGGCCCGGTCGTCCTCCGCGAGATCCGCCGGTTCCCTGCGGACCAGGCCCGCCAGCCGGCTGGACCACTCGCCCTTGGCCGTGCCGAGGGCCAGCTCGCCCAGGCGCAGCAACTGGACGTCGGTGGTCCCGGCCGGGGCGAAGATGTGGTGGGCGTCGCGCAGGAAGCGCTCCACCGGGCGGTCCGTGAACAGCCCGCAGGCGGCGTGGATGTCCATCGCGTCGCGCGCCGACTCCACGGCAGCCTCGACGTTGACCAGTTTGGCGTTCATCAGCTCCGCGTCGCAGGGCTGGCCCTGGTCGAGCAGGTGGACGGCGTGGTAGGCGGCCAGCCGGGCGGTCAGCAGCCGGGACTGGACGCGGCCGAGCTTGATCTTGATGTTGCCGAGGTGCGCCAGCGGCTTGCCGTAGCGTTCCCGCTCCGCGCAGAAGCGCGCCGTCTCGTCCAGCACCGCCTGGTGGATGCCGAGCGACACCGCGGTCAGGTTCGGCCGGCCGTACAGCACGCTGGAGGAGTACGCGACGGCCAGCCCGTCGCCCTCGCTGCCGAGCAGATTCGCCGCCGGCACCCGGCAGTTGTCGAAGAACAGCTCGCCGAAGCTGAAGCCGTGCAGCCCCATGGCCTGCTGCTGCGCGCCGACCCGCAGGCCCGGCCGGTCCGCCTCCACCAGGAACGCCGACAGACCCTTGGAGCCCTCACCGGTCCGGACGACGACGCCGTGCAGATCGCCGACGTGGCTGTTGCCGACGTAGATCTTGCGGCCGTCGAGGACGTAGTCGTCGCCGTCGCGGACCGCCCGGCTCGTCATGCCGAGCACATGACCGCCCGACTGCGGCTCGGTGACGGCGATGGTCGGCAGGCACGCGCCGGTGGCGACGGCCGGCAGCCAGGTCTTCTTCTGCTCCTCGCTGCCGAAGTGGATGATCTTCGCGGCGCCGAGCTGGGACGCCTGCACCATGGCGCCCATGGCGCCGCTCACCCGGGACAGTTCTTCGATGATCAGGGTTTTGGCCAGGTGTCCGGCGCCCATGCCGCCGTAGGCCCGGGGACGGTCGCGCCGATCCACCCCTGGCGGGCGATCCGGCGTGACAGATCGTGGCAGACGGTACGGGACGCCTCCATCTCGGCTATCCGGGGGCGGACCTCGCTCTCGGCGAAGTCCCTGACCCGGTGCCGGAGTGCTTCATGCCGCTGGTCGGTGAAGTAGCGATGCAAGACGAGCCTCCTCCGTCGAACGCCCCGCGCCGTGCTGCTTGCCGCCTGCCCACCGGGCGGCGCACTCCGCGAGTGCGCCGCCGGTCGCCCTGGTCCGCGACCCTGCCGTTCCGGACCGTCATGGGTTGCTTACCTCGTGCAATACCCGTTGGCATACCTGCTGCACGGCGCATAAAACATCAACACCGTGCATTTATGCGAGCAATGGGAGCGCGCGGAACCCGTTCACCACCCCTGTGGTCTACGGTGCGTGCAGCACGTCCGGCGGTGTTCTCGTGGGGTGGCGAGGGGAGGCGCGACACCGGTGGCCCCCGGCCCCCGCCGCCCCTCGTTCCTTGGTCCCGCACCCCGCCGACCATGGAGTCCGGCAGCCTCTGGAGGCACCTCATGACCGACGATCTGCGCCTGGGCGTCATCGGCTTCGGGTTGCGCGGTGATCTCGCGCGCACCGCTCACCGGCCGGGATACGGCGCCCGGGTCGCCGCCGTGGCCGACCCCGACCCGGACGCGTTGGCGTACGCCACCCGGCGCTTCCCCGGCGTCGAGACCTTCGCCGACCACCGGGCGCTGCTGCACCATCCCGGCCTCGACGCGCTCCTGCTCCTCACACCCGACCACACCCACGCGGACCTGGCGCGCCAGGCACTGCGCGCCGGCCGCCCCGTCTTCGTGGAGAAGCCCCTCGCCACCTCGATCGAGGACTGCGACGCGATACTGCGCACCGCCCACGAGACCGGTACGCGCCTGTACGTCGGCCACAACATGCGCCACATGCCCGTCATCCGCCTGATGCGCGAACTGATCACGCGCGGCGACATCGGCCGGGTCCGGACCGTGTGGGTACGGCACTTCGTCGGGCACGGCGGCGACTACTACTTCAAGGACTGGCACGCCGAGCGGCGGCACACCAACGGGCTGCTGCTCCAGAAGGGCGCGCACGACCTGGACGCGCTGCACTGGCTCGCGAACGGCTACACACGGCAGGTGCAGGCGCTGGGCGACCTGACGGTCTACGGCGATCCCGGCATGCGGCGGGCGCCGGGGAGCCCCGGCCGGAGGACTGGCTGGCGCACGACGCGCACTGGCCTCCCGGCAGCCAGCGCGGCCTGAACCCGCTGATCGACGTCGAGGACGTCTCCCTGGTCAACATGCGCCTGGACAACGGGGTGCTCGCCGCCTACCAGCAGTGTCATTTCAGCCCTGACTACTGGCGGAACTACACCGTCATCGGAGACGCGGGCCGTCTGGAGAACTTCGGCGACGGGCCGGGCGGTGCGGTACGGGTGTGGAACTCCCGCCAGTCCGGCTACCGTGCCGACGCCGACGCCGTGTACGAACTCCCCGCGAGCGAGGCGGACGACGAGGCCGGGCACGGCGGCGCCGACCCGCTGCTGGTGGACGAGTTCCTGCGGTTCGTCCGGCACGGCGGGCCGACCGACACCTCACCCGTCGCCGCCCGGATGGCGGTGGCGGCCGGCGACCGGGCCACCGCCTCGCTCCGCGACGGCGGCACCCCGCACGAGGTGCCGCCCCTGGACCCGGAACTGGTGGACTACTTCGAGCGCGGCCAGACCAAGGAGGGGTGAGCCTCCTTCCTCAGTCGGCCGCCCCGCAGCACGAATCGCGCCGGTGCTGCCGCCCGACCTCCAGCCAGTCCACCGCGCGCGCCCCGGCAGCCCGGACCGCGTGGCTGTCCGGCGCGGGGAAGGACGCCACCAGCTCCTCCTGCTCGTACAGCCGCCCGCCCCGCAGCACCGCCGCCGTGCGGACCAGCGTGTCGAAGTCGGTGAACGGGTCGCCGTCCACGATCACCAGGTCGGCCAGTTTGCCCTCCTCCAGGGTGCCGAGGTCCCGGTCGGCGCCGAAGACGCGGGCGGGCAGGGCGGTGGCGGTGCGCAGGGCCTGCGCCGCGGTGAGCCCGTAGCGGTGCAGGGCGCGCAGCGCCAGGTGCAGGTGCAGGCCGACCGGTGTCAGCGGCTGGTCGGTGCCCAGGGCGACGAGGCCGCCGCCGTGCAGCACCCGCCGGTAGACGCCGATCTCGGTCCGAAGGTCACCCAGCTGCTTCGGGGTGGGGCGGTGGCCCGCGTTCTCCCGTGTCAGCGCGGCGTCCCACGGCGGCATGAGGGTCGTGACCCGTTCGTCGTCGGCGAGGCCGGGGTCCTCCCCCAGCAGCACGGAGGCGGTGAAGGGGGTGGCGATGAGGTGGAAGTCCGTACCGGTGTAGATCTCCTCCACGTCCTGGTAGGCGTGGCCGGTGGCGGTGATCGCGTGCCCGAACTCCAGACGCTGTGTCGCCTGCAAATGGGTCGTCAGGTCCTGGCCGAGCTGCACGCCGGGGGACAGCAGGTGACTGCCGGACCGTACCCCCAGCCGCTGGTGCGCGAAGCGCGCGGCCTCCTCCATGATCCAGCCGGGGGCCCGTACGTACGTCTTGACGAAGTCCCAGTCGAGCGCGGCGCCCCGCTCCAGCGACCGGCGCAGGCCCTCCCGCGTGGCATGGGCACGGCCCATGCTGTAGGCGACGCGGCTGCCGTCCAGCAGCTCGCCGCAGGCCAGCAGCCGCGGCCCGGCGAGCGTGCCGGCGGCGACGGACTCCCGGACGCGGGCCTGTTCGTAGGAGAAGCCACCGAAGGAGACGGCGGTGGTGATGCCGTAGGCGAGCTGGAGGGCGGTCTGCCGGCCGCCGTACGTGGTCTGCCAGGGGTGGGTGTGCGAGTCCCACAGGCCGGGGATCACGGTGCGCGCCGAGGCGTCGACGCGGCGGGCGGCGCGCCGGCCCGCGGCCCGGCCGTGCGGCTCGACGTCGGCGATGCGGCCGTTGCGCACCACCACGTCGACGTCCTCGCGCACCTCCTCGCCGGTGCCGTCCCAGAACCGGCCCGCGTGCACGACCGTGTCCCGGGCGCGCGAACCGCGGTGGTCCAGGGCCACCCGGACCGTTCGCGCGGGGCCGCCGTCCACACCGGTCAGCCGCAGCCGGCCGGCTGACAGGTACAGCAGGGTGCGGGAGTCGCCGGACCAGGACGGGTGGTCGGCGCTCTCGTCGGTCAGCCGGCGCGGCGTGCCGTCGGGGGTGCCGTCCGGGCGTACGGGCAGCACCCAGAGCGCGGATTCGGCGATCAGCGCCATCCACCGGCCGTCCGGGGACCAGACGGGGCCCGAGTCGTAGCGGTCGGCGATCGACCGCACGGTGTGCCCCGGGTCCGGGGCGTGCAGCCGGTCCTTGCCGGTGCGGGTGTCGAGGACCCGGATGAGGTTGTAGCCCTCGCGGAAGCGCCGGTTGAGGCGGTTGCGGTCGCAGAAGGCCACGTAGCGGCCGTCCGGGGACCAGCTGGGGCGGCCGGGCACACCACCGCCGCCCAGCGGGGCGGTCGTGGTCTCCTTGCCGTCGGCCAGATTCCGTACGATGAGATTTCCGGACATGCCGATCGCGGCGAGCCGTCTGCCGTCCGGGGACAGCGCGGGCTGTACCCGGCCCCCGTCGGCCAGCACCGTCTCCTCGCCGGTCGCCAGGTCGTGCCGGCGGACCGCGAACAGCCCGTCGCGGTCGTCCGCGTACACCAGGGAACGGCCGTCGCGGGCCCAGCTCGGCCCGAGGACGTACCGGGTGGCGCCCGCCCGGACGAGCCGCCGCGGCCGGCCGCCCGAAGCGGACACCAGCCACAGCGAGTCGAGGGCGGCGAAGGCCACCTGGCGCCCGTCGGGGGAGAGCGCGGGCAGGTGGACGCCGCGCACCGGCCGGACGCCGGTGCGCTCGAAACCGTAGTCCTTGACCTCGTAACGGGGCCGCCGGACGGGCATGTCGGCGGTGAAGGGAATGGTTTCCGCGCCGTCCGGCGCGCCCGGCCGCAGCACCGTGAACTGCCCGCCCACGGTCAGCAGCAGCTCCTCGCGGGAGATCCAGCGCGGTGGTACGGGCTCCACGTCACCGTCCACCGGGACCTCCGCGCCGTCCACGACGAGGACGCAGGTGGCGCCGGGGCGCTCGGTGGTGCGCAGATAGGCGAGCCGGGGAGCACCGCCCTTCGCGGCGGGCGCCAGGGCCGGGACCATGGCCTGGGCGCCGGCGGCGGCCGTGTGCTCGATGACGACCTCGCCGCCGCCGTCGGCCCGTACGGACGCGACGGTACGGCTGTCCAGGCTGGTGCCCGACACCGCGCCGCGCACGAACCACAGCCGCTCGCCGTCCGGCGACCAGGTGGGGTCGAAGTCCTCCCACGCGCCGCCCTGGTGGGGGCCCGCCTGCCCGGGGTGCCCGGTGACGCGGGTCAGCTTCCGCGTCCGTACGTCCAGCACCCAGATCCGGTACGGGCTGCCCGCCACCGGATCACCGCCCCGCTCGGACGCGAAGGCGATCCGGGTGCCGTCCGGCGACCAGGCTGGGCCGCGGTCGTCCCACGGCCCGTCGGTCAGCTGCCGCAGGTCCGAGCCGTCGGGGCGCAGCGTCCACAGGTGGAAGCCGCCGCCGCGGTAGGCGCAGACGGCGAGGCGGGTGCCGTCGGGGGAGAAGACCGGCCGGGTGGGTTCCAGGTCCGGCGGGGTGAGCGCGCGCGCCTCGCCGCCTTCGCGCGGCACGGACCACAGGACGTTCTGGACCTCGGCGACGAGCCGGTCGCCGGCGGGGGAGAGGGTGGCGGCGCCGTTCGTGGCGGCGGTGAACGAGAGGGTCGGCAGCCGGGTGGCTTCGGCGGCGTGGGCGGGGGCGGCGAGCGGCCCTGGCAGCCCGGCCAGTCCCGTGACCGCCGCGGCGGAAGCCGTCCCTTGCAGGAAAGTGCGCCGGGAGAAAGGCCGCGGAAGGCGCGCGGCCCGGGAAGCGTCCTCGGATCTGTCCGTGGTGTCCAACGGTCCTCCAGCCATGGAAGGTTACGTGGGTCGGCGGCCTGGGGCGAGCGTGGCCTGGGGTGAGCCGACCGATCGTGTCACGCACCGACGGTCCGAGGTCAACACCCCGCGGCGCGCGCCGCTTGGCGCGTCGCGGGGTGGGGGAGGCACCGGGGACGGCGTCCCGCGGCCGGCGCGGGCCGCCGGCCGTCCGGCGTCACCGGGCGAGGAAGCCGGTGATCCGCTCGCGCAGCGACCGCGCGTCCAGGCCCTGGCCCGCCAGGTGCTCGTCGAGCTGCCCGTAGCGGCGCAGTTCCCGGCGGCCGACGCCGAGGCCGAGGACGCGGTGCGGTACGTGCTCCAGCGCGTCGTTCGCGTGCCGGGTCGAGGTGCCCTCGTGGTACGGCTCGACGATCACCACGTCCGCCGCCGTCGCACCGGCCACCGCGGCCCGCAGCGCCGCGGCGTCGAAGGGCCGGACGGTCGTCGCGTACAGCACGGTCGCGTCCAGGCCCTCGGTCGCGGCCAGGACGTTGTCCAGCATCGGCCCGACCGCCACCACGACACCACCGGTCCCTTCGCGCACCGTCAGGAAGCGGGCCCCGTCGACCGGCCGCGGCGTCGCGTTGGTCTGTACGGACAGCCGTACGTAGACCTTGTCGTCACCGGCCGCGGCGGCCTGCCGCAGCAGCGTGTCGGCCTCGTCCGGGTGGCCGGGGACGTGCACGGTCCAGCCGTCGAGGGTGTCCAGCAGGGCGACGTCGCCCGGCGCCATGTGGGTGAAGCCGCCGGCCGGCCAGTCGTACGAGCCCCCGGCACTGACCAGCACCCCGCCCACGTCCTGGTGCCCGAAGTCCAGCTTCACCTGCTCGAAGGGGCGCTCCACCAGGAAGCTGGCGAAGGTGTGCACGACGGGCCGCATCCCGGCCAGGGCGAGGCCGCCGCCGACCCCGACGAGCAGCTGTTCTCTGATGCCGACGTTCACCACCCGCGTGGGGTGGCGTTCCTGGGCGGACCGGAAGCCGTCGACGCCGATGTCGGCGAGGACGACCGCCAGCCGGGGGTCCTCGTCCAGCAGCTGGGTGGTGACCGAGGCGAAACGTTCGCGCATGGTGTCCATCAGAAGAATCCTTCTCAAAGTCGGCGCGCAGCGGCGCGGTGCGGTGCGGGAGGTGCGGATACGGATACGGATGCGCGTACGGGGCGGGCGGCGCGCCTCAGGCCGCCTCGGCCTTCGGCTTCGGCTCGCCCGAGTACTCCTTGGCCTCCACCCGGGCGACGACCACGTGCGGCCGGTCCGGATGGGGCGCGGTGAACGCCGCGTACAACGCCTCGTGGTCGCGCCCGTCCACGGTCACCGCCGACCAGCCGGCGGCCTCGAACCGCGAGGCGATCCCGCCGCGCCAGCCGTGGCTCGACGAGGTGTTGTCGACGACCAGCGTGTGCAGCCGGGACAGGCCGGCGGCGCCCGCGTACGCGATGGCCTCGTGGTTGCTGCCCTCGTCCAGCTCGGCGTCGCCGATCAGGACCCACACCGCCGGACCGGTGCGGTCCTGGGCCCGCAGTCCCAGCGCCGTGCCCACGGCCAGCGGCAGCCCGTGCCCCAGCGAACCGCTGCCGATCTCCGCGCCCGGCACCAGCACCCGGTCCGGGTGGTGGCCGAGCGGCGAGTCGTACGAGCCGAAGCCCGGCAGCCACGCGGCGGGGAAGAAGCCCTTGGCGGCGAGGACCGCGTAGTAGGCCATCGGCCCGTGGCCCTTGGAGAGGAGGAAGCGGTCCCGGTCCGGGTCCTCCGCGGCGGCGGGGGAGACCCGCAGCACCCGGTCGTAGAGCACCCACAGGGCGTCGAGGGTGGAGGTGGCGGCCGGGCCGTGCTTCTCGTCCCCGGTCATCAGGCTCATCAGGTGCGGGAGTTCGCCGAAGCCCGCGTCGTGTGCGGTGGTCCCGTTCAGGGGCGTGGAAGTCATGGAAGAGAGCCTGCAACTTCAAGTCCACTTGAAGTCAAGCGCTAGTCTGACGGCCATGACCTCACCCCACGACCGGCTCCCGATCGGCGAGCTCGCCGGGCGCAGCGGGCTGGCTGCCTCCGCGCTGCGCTACTACGAGCAGCTGGGGCTGATCCACTCCGAACGCACCGGAGGCGGACAGCGCCGCTTCACCCGCGCCACCCTGCGCCGCATCGCCTTCATCCGGGCGGCCCAGGCGGTCGGTCTCTCTCTGGAGGAGACCAGCGCGGCGCTGGCCAGGCTGCCGCGGGACCGCGCGCCCAACGCCACCGAGTGGAACAAGGTGGCCCGCACCTGGACCCGCCGCATCGACCAGCAGATAGCCGAACTCCAGAAGCTGCGCGGCCAGTTGTCCAGCTGCATCGGCTGCGGCTGTCTGAGCCTGCGCAAGTGCGGCCTGTACAACCCGGGCGACGCGGCGGCCGTGAGCGGCGCGGGCGCCCGCTACCTGCTGGGCGACCGCCCCGAGACGGTGGGCGTCGAGACGCCGGGCGTCAGACCTGACCCGGCTTGAAGACGTCCTGCTCGATCAGCAGCTTGTCGATCCTCGCCTTGTCCACCCGGTTGGTGACCTCCTCGACCTCCTGCCGGTCCCGTACGCACTTGGCCAGCGTGAACGCCGACGAGACCACGAAGACCAGACCGAGCCCGAGGAAGCCGCGCTCCCAGGCGCCCACGGGCAGCTTGGCGATCCCGATCATCAGGGCGACCAGGAGAGCCCGAACGAGATCGCGGACTGCACGAAGAAGGCGGTGGTCGTCGGCCGCTGTATCGATGGAGTGGTCATGCGCGTAGCGTCCCGCCGCGGTGCCGGGGGCGCATGAGTACCCGTACTCATGCGCCCCCGGCACCGCGGCGGCCGGATCGGAGCGGCCGGCCGGGGCCGCCGCGCCGAACCTGGCGGCGGACACCCCCTGACATGCGGTATTGTTCTCATGCGCGGCCAGCCGGGAGAAACACCGGGCCGGACGGGCATCGGGACGTGGCGCAGCTTGGTAGCGCACTTGACTGGGGGTCAAGGGGTCGCAGGTTCAAATCCTGTCGTCCCGACTGGATGGAACAGCCTCTGGCTTGGGAGAAATCTCAGACCAGGGGCTGTTTTCCGTGCTCTTTCGTCATGACGCGGCCCGGCCGCGGCGGACGGCCACGGTCCGGGCCGGGTCCTGGCCGTCCGCGCCGTCCCTGGCTGGGAAACCTTGGTCATGGACGTGGTTCCCGCGCCTTTCACTGACCGTAAGTGCACTGGTGCGCGATATCGCGTGCGTGACAGGATGCGGGCTGCGGTTTCGGCGGTGGTAACTGCGTGCGGGGCGCGGGCGGCCGGGATCCGGGGAGCACAGCCGGGGGGCAGATGCTGGTAGGGGGCGCGCGGACCGGTAACGGGGCGCGAAACGTGCGTACGAGACGGTGGGGCCGCCTGCGCGCGGGCGCGCGGGCCCGGCGCGAACGGTACCGGTGCCGGCGATTGATCACCGAACGGGACCTGCCCGTCCCGACGGTCCCGGCGGACGTGTGCGCCGCCGACCTGGCCGCGTCCTCGGAACCCGCGCCGCGGCACCGGCGCGCCGAGCGGAACGGCACGGGGCGCGCGGGCGGTGTCGACGGGAAGGCCGACGCCGCGAGCGGCGCCGGCACAGCTGACACGGACGGGGGAACGGGTGTTTGACGTGCTGTACCTGTGTTTCGGCGGGGCGGCCTGGGCCGTCGTCGCCTTCAAGGCGCGCGCCTGGCTCGGCGACCGCGGCAATACGGACCTGGGCCTGACGTGTGTGATGAGCGCCGGCGTCGCGACGGTGTTCGTCTTCTCCGCCCCCGGCGTGTACCGCTGGTTCGACGGTTTGACCGGTGTGCCGAACCTGTCGATGGTCCTCCTCCACTCCGCGGTCGTGGTCTTCGCGGCCGGCGCGTTCGTCCTCCTGCTGCGCTGGAACAGCGGCACGGGAGCGGAAAGCCGGGCGCGGGCCCGGGCGCGCGCCCGCGTGGCCGTGGCGGTGGTGGCCGTCGCCTGGGCGGCCGCGGTCCTGTGCTTCGCCGCCGGGCGGCCGGACGGCGTGGAACACCCACGCGACTTCACCACCGCGTACACGGCCTCGCCGGGAGTGATGACGTTCCTGGTGCTGTACCTGGCCATCTTCGGCACGAGCCTCGCGGGCCTGGGCACCCTCTGCCCGCGCTACGCCCGCCAGGTCGGTCCGTCCTGGCTCGCCCGCGGTCTGCGGGTGCTCGCCACGGGCTGCTGGATCGGCCTGGTGTACTGCGCCTGCAAGCTGGCCGGCTTCGTGCTGTCCTGGGCCGGGCACGAGGCGCTGTGGCTCTCCAACGGGGTGGCGCCGCTGAGCGCGACGGTCGCCGCGGCCCTGGTACTGACCGGGCTCGCGCTGCCGGCCGCCGGCACCCGGGCATACGCCTGGCGCCGGCTGCGCCGTCTGCACCCGCTGTGGAAGGACGTCGCCGCGCAGGCTCCCGAGGTGGCCGCGCGGCGTCCGGCCGGGGCCGGCCGGTGGGGGCTCACCGGCCTCCAGCGGCGCGCCGACCGGCAGCTGGCGGAGATCCGGTACGTGCAGCGCGGCATCCGGCGGTACGTGGAGTCGGACACCATCGACATCGCGCGGGAGCGGGGCGCGCGGTCGTGGCGGACGAACGTCAGCTGGCGGCCGTCGCGGAGGCCGCCGCCCTGCGCCGCGGGCTGGAGAACCGGGCCATCGGTCTCGTGCCCGTCCTCGGTTCCGACAGCGTGGTGGTGAGGGCCGAGGAGCGCGCGGGGAGCGCACACCGCAGGGCACGGCCGAAGGCCGGGAGCAGCTGCCGCACGGCCGGGCCGGTTGCCCCCGTACCGAAGGCGTGGCCGAACTCGCGACCGAATTCGAGCACTTGGCGCGTGTCGCGGACGTCTACCACTCACCGCTGACGGACACGGTACTCACCGAGCTACGGCAGCGCAGCGCCATGCAGCGGCACTGAGTTCGTCCCGCACGGTCCGGCTGCGCACGTGGGGTTCGGCTCGAACGTGGCCACGCGCCGGGCCCGGGGCCACCGGATATTCCGATCAAGATCACGGGGAGCCGTGCGACGATGGGCCGGCCAGCGGAGAGTCACGACCGGGAACGAAGTCCGATGAAGTACGTCACCCTCGATGCGCAGGCCGGCGACCTGTCCAGCGTCCTCGACCCCCGTCGCTACCTGGAGCGTCTGCCCTCGCTCAGCGGTGACCTGCCGCCCGGCGCCCGGGCCTTCGCCACCGACCCGGACCACTACGACTTCCGCAGCGAGCGATGCGTGAAGGACCTGGAACTCCAGCACGTCCGGGCGGCGGAACGGACGACGACGCGGTCGAGGTACGGCTTCGGCACAACTGCTGGAAACACAACGCGGACCTGGTCATCCGCTACACGGGCGTCTCCGGCTTCGAGACCACGACTCCCGTGGCCGGTCGATGGGCGGACCTCGGAACGCTGATCCTCGACGAAATCCTGCCCCATGCGAACGGTTGCAGTCACGAGCTGGCGTTCTGGGACGGCACGCTCACCGTCATCTGCCGTGACCTCGTGGCGGCCTGGGTCGAGGCCGACTGCCGCACCGGGCCGTGAGCCCGGCGCGTTCCCGGGCGGTACGGCGGTCGCCGACCGCGTCGGCGGCCGCCGTGTCTAGAGTCGTGCACCATGCAGACGACCGCCGAGACCGGCCCTGACGACCTCATCGATGTGACACACCTTCTGGACGATCCGCACGCCGGTTACGCGGCGTTGCGGGACGCCGGGCCCGTACACCGCATCGCCGGCCCCGACGGGCAGCCCGCGTGGCTGGTGACCCGGTACGAGGACGTGCGCCGCGGACTGTCCGACCCGCGGCTCTCGCTCGACAAACGCCATGCCCGAAGCGGCTATCGCGGGTTCTCGCTGCCGCCCGCGCTGGACGCCAACCTGCTCAACATGGATCCGCCGGACCATACGCGGGTGCGCCGCCTGGTGGCGAAGGCGTTCACCCCCGCCCGGGTCGAGAAGCTGCGGGAGCCCGTGCGGCGGCTCGCGGACGGGCTGCTGGACGCGGTGGCGGAGGCCGGCCGGGCCGACCTGATGGCGGCTTACGCCGGTCCGCTGCCCATCGTCGTCATCTGCGACCTGCTCGGCGTACCGGAGCGGGACCGCCCGGACTTCCGGAGCTGGTCGGACGCGCTGTTCACGCCCGACCCGGCCCGGCCGGAGCAGACGAAGGAGGCCGTCGGGGCGATGATGCGGTACTACACCGGCCTGATCGCGGCCAAGCGGACCGCGCCGGGGGACGACCTGCTGTCCGACCTGATCATGGTCAGGGACGGCGGTACGGAGGGGAGGCGGACGGCGGTGCGGACCGGCTGACCGAGGACGAGCTGACCTCGCTGGCCTTCCTCCTGCTCCTCGCCGGCTACGAGAACACCGTCCATCTCATCGGCAATTCCGTACTCGCCCTGCTGGACCACCCCGAACGCCTCAGGGCGTTGCGTGCGGATCCGGCCGAACTGCCGAAGGCCGTGGAGGAGTTCGCCCGCTACGACGGACCGGTCTCGCTGGCCGTCCGCCGGTTCCCCGTCGAGGACGTGGAAATCGGTGGCGTGCGGGTGCCGCAGGGGGAGACCGTGCTGCTCTCCCTTGCCTCCGCCAACCGGGACCCGCACCGCTTCCCGGACGCCGGCACGCTGGATCCGGGCCGGGACGCCGGGGGCCACCTCACGTTCGGGCACGGCATCCACCACTGCCTCGGCGCGGCGCTGGGACGGATGGAGACGGAGACCGCGCTGGCCGTTCTCATCAGCCGTTTTCCCGGTCTGCGGCTGGATGTTCCGCGGGCCGGGCTGCGCCATCGCCGGACGCTGCGCGCACATGGCCTGATCTCGCTCCCCGTCGCCTGGTAATCGCGGGACGAACAAGTTTTTGAGGCATAACCGTTCCTTCATGCGGTAGAAAGGTCGTGAGGCCCGCCCGGTGTGCATCCCCCGTCGCACCGGGCGGGTCCTCGTGCGTACGGGGTGTGCGCGGGGTGCGCACGGGGTGGATGTGCTCCCCTTGCCGTGCCGCGGGCCGGCCGGGCCGCTCCCGCCGTCGTGGCCGCCCGTGAGCCTTTGGCCTCTGATGTGCCGAGTTCGGCCTTCGATGTGCCGGGTTTGGTGCTTCGGCCGTCTGGCGTAGGTTCCTCTGCGGGTGAAGTGCGTGCTTCCTAGCGTGAAGGCATGGCACTTGAGACGCTTCTGTCCCGGAAAGCCGGTGTGCTGGCCGTCGTCGCCGCCACCGGGCTGACGCTCACCTCCATACCGACGGTGGCCCACGCCGAGCAGGTGGCGGTGGGCCGGCGTGCCGTGGACCCGGGGGCGGGAGCGGCCAAGGGGCAGGTGGCGGACCAGTTGGGGGACCGTACGGGGCGCACGGTGGCGGGGGCGGGAGCCCCCGCGCTGCCCGACGGCGTGTCGGCCCGCGCCTGGGCGGTGACCGACGTCCGTACGGGCGACGTGCTGGCGGCCAGGAACGCGCATCAGCGGCTCGCGCCGGCCAGCACCCTCAAGACCCTGTTCGCGGTCACCGTGCTGCCGAAGTTCCGCGCGGGAACCGTGCACAAGGTCACCCCGGAGGAACTGGCGGGCATCGGCCCGGGCAGCAGCCTCGTCGGCCTCAAGGAGGGCCGCAGCTACCAGGTCGCCGACCTGTGGCGCGGGGTCTTCCTGCGCTCCGGCAACGACGCCGTACGGGTGCTCGCCGCGATGAACGGCGGCTGGACGGCCACCGCCCGCGAGATGCAGGCCAGAGCGCGCCAACTGGGCGCCCGCGACACCTCGGTGAAGTCCCCGGACGGGTACGACAGCCCGGGGCAGGTGTCCTCGGCGTACGACCTGAGCGTCTTCGGGCGCGCGGGCCTGGCCAACACCGACTTCGCCAGGTACTGCGCCACGACGACGGCCCGGTTCCCCAGCAAGGGCAGTCCCTCGTTCGAGATCCAGAACACCAACCGGCTGCTGTCCGGCGCGAACGGGCTCCGGCGCTATCCGGGCATCGTCGGTGTGAAGAACGGCTACACCAGCAACGCGGGCAACACGCTGATCGCCGCGGCCGAACGGGGCGGCCGGACGCTGCTGGTGACCGTGCTGAATCCGCAGTCGGGCGCGTCCAACGCCGTGTACCACGAGGCGGCTTCGCTGCTGGACTGGGGATTTCGTGCCGCGGGCAAGGCCCGCCCGGTCGGCTCCCTGGTGGCCGCCGCGCCGGGCGGCCGGACCGCCCCTCGGCCGACGGAGCGCGGAGCGGCGCCGAGCGCTCCTCCGCCTCCGTGCGGCCGGTCGCCGCGCAGGTCTCCCGGGAACCCGGCCGGTGGTCGCAGACCACGGGGTGGGCGGTCGCTGGTGGCTTCGCCGTGGCGCTGGCGGTGGGCGCGGTCTTCGGCTGGCGCATGTACGTACGTGGTCGGCGCACGCCCGGGGGCGGCTCCTGACCGGTGGCGCACCACCCGTCGCAGGCGGGCGCGCGGCACCGTCGAAATCCGGCCAATGACGCGACCGGGCCGGACGCCCTCTGTACCCGGCCCCTCCGTACCGGACCCGGCCCTCCGTGCCGTGCGCACACCGCCCCGTGCGCACATCGCTCCGTCGCGCGCTGCACAATCGAACCGTGAACGTGACACGACGCGACGAGGGCGGCGACCCGGCCTGCTGGCTGGACCAGGTGTGCCAGGAGTGCGGCCGGATCACGGACCGGCCGGCGGAGCCCGGCTGCGAACACTGCGGAGCGGGAAGCGCCGCCGCCGTGGCGCACGCCCCCCAACCGGAAGGACGGACCATGGCAGCCCGCGCCCCGGATGAAGGAACGGACGAGGCCCCGGCCGCCCGGGACCGCGACCCCGAAGGCCGGGCCCGCAACGCCCGGCCGCGGGACGGTCTCGGACGCCCGCTGCCGTACGGCACGCCGGGCGTGGCCCGTCAGCCCGAAGGCGTCGAACGCAGCCCCCGTGAGGCGCTCACCGAAGCCCAGGATCTCCTGGACCGCGGTCTGCCCTTCCACGCCCACGAGGTGCTGGAGGATGCCTGGAAGATGTCGCCCGAGCCGGAGCGGCAACTGTGGCGCGGCCTCGCCCAGCTCGCCGTCGGCCTGACCCACGCCGCCCGGGGCAACACCAAGGGCGGCGCGGCCCTGCTGCTCCGGGGCGCCGGCGCCATCGCCCCGTACGCGGACACCGTTCCGTACGACATCGACGTCCCCGGACTGGCGGACTGGGCGCGGGATCTGGCGGACCGGCTCGACGGGCCGGTGGCGGCGGCCGGGAACGCGCCGCGCCTGTGCACCGCCAAGGGCCCGCAGGCGGCGGACTGACACCCGGGGCCAGGCAGGACACGGCCCCGGACCGCGGACACCCCCCTGGCCGTGGACACGCCCCCGGACCGCCCTGACCCGGCCCCGCCCCGCCCCGACGCGCCCCCGCTCAGCGCACCAGCGCGGGCGACGACGCCCCCACCACCCGCAGCGCCGGGCTGCCGGTGCCGTCCGCCGGTACGGTCCAGATGTCGCTGCCCTTGCCGCCGCTGCCCGGCAGCGCGTAGCCGAGCGTGTGGTCGTCCAGCCAGGCCGCCTGATCGTCCACGCTGCGCTGCTCCGCGAGCGGGTGCTCGCGCATCGTGCGCAGGTCGAGCACGTACAGCTGCCAGGGGGCGCGGGCCCCTTCCCGTACCCGCTTCTTGAAGGCGAGGCGGGTGTTGTCGGGCGAGAGGGACGGGCACTCCAGGTTCTCGCGCAGGGTGCGGGCCGTCCAGCGGCGCAGGTCGCCTTCGACGAGGTAGGTGCGGCCCTTGGTGGAGACGGTGGCGTAGAAGCGGTTGTCGTCGCGGGCGAAGGTGACGCCCCAGTAGTTGACGTCGGGGGAGTGGTAGCGGCGGCCGTCGAGGGTGAGCGGGATGTCCTCCATGTTCTTGATCAGGTAGCCGGTGCGGGTGTCCAGGATCGAGGTACGCGTGGAGAAGGACGTGGTGGCGTACGAGTCGCCGGTGGCGAACATCGTCCAGGACAGCATCCGGCCGGAGGCGGAGACCCGCGCCCGGTTGGGGATGCCGGTGAGCGCTATCCGGCGTTTCTCGCGCAGCCGCTCGTCCAGCACGACGGCGTACGAGGCCGGGGGATGCCGGGGCGGCGCTGGAGGCACAGGGCGGTGCCCCCGGCCGCGTAGAAGCGCTCGCAGGAGGGGCCTCCGGTGGTGCGGCGGTCCGGCGCCGATGCGGCTGCCGCGCTCATGGCGGCGGCGCCGTGGGCGGAGGGCCCGGAGGCCGGGGCGGCCAGGCGGGCGACCCGGCCGGCGCCCTCCCCGTCCCGTGTGCTGCGGAAGTACAACTGCCCGCGGTCCAGGCCGAACGCCGAGGGAGGGTCGGCGGAATCGGCGCGCCGGGCCGCCGTCACCGTGTAGACCACGGCGACCGTGGTGAGGACGGCGGTGGCCACCGCGATGGCGATGACGCGGGCGCGCATCGAGAACCCGCCCGGGCGGCTCTTACGGGCTTCGTCCCTCACGTCCCCCGCCTCCGTCTCCGGTGGGTCCGCCCTGTCCGTCATGACCACTAGGAACGCCTTTCCGTACGGGGAAGCAGCGCGGCGGCGCCCGCCAAGGCGGCTGCGAGGACGACGACGGCGACGGCCAGTGCTGCCCGGCTGCCCCACAGCGTCCAGGCGGCGCCGAATCCCGCCGCGGCGAGCAGGCGGCTCAGTGCCTGGCCCGTTTGCAGCAGGGCCATGCCGCTCGCCTGCCGTGCCGCGGGCAGGGCGGGCCCTGCCAGGGCCATGAGCACGCCGTCGGTGGCGGCGTAGAAGACACCGACCAGTACCAGCACACCGGCCAGCAGGACGGTGCCGTCGCCGACGGTGAGCAGCAGCAGATAGGCGGCGAGGAGCGCCGCGTGGCCGAAGAGGAACGGAACCCGCCGCCCGATGCGGTCACCGAGCCGTCCGGCGGGCACCGCCAGCAGCAGGTAGACCGCGGCGGTGCCGAGCGGGAGCAGCGGGAACCAGCGGACCGCGAAGTCCAGTTGCTTCTGGAGCAGCAGGTAGACGAACGAGTCGCCGATGGTGGCGGCGCCCAGCAGGGCGGCTGCCGCCATGATGCGCCGGAAGGCGGCGTCGCGCAGCGGCTCGGCGATCCTGCTGCGCAGCGGGATCCGCGGTCCGGCGGCGGGCGCGGCCACCGGGCCCAGAGCCGCCCGTCCGGGGACGAACGCGACCAGCAGCAGCACGCCCAGCAGCCCGACGCAGAAACTGACGACGAACACCGCGTCGTAGGCGTCCGCGGTCGCCCACAGCAGGGCGAACGCGGCGAGCGGGCCGAGCAGCGCGCCCGTGGTGTCCATCGCGCGGTGCACGCCGAACGCCCGGCCCAGTGCGTCGGGCGGGCTGCTGAGCGAGATCAGCGCGTCGCGCGGGGCGGTCCGTACGCCCTTGCCGATGCGGTCGGCGGCGATGGCCGCGCTGATCCCGGCCGTACCGCCGCCCGCGAGCAGCAGGCCCAGCCGGGACAGCGCGGACAGCGCGTAGCCGGTGCCGGCCACCAGCTTGTGCCGCCCGCCGCGGTCGGCGGCGTGCCCGCCGGCCAGCCGTACGAGCGCGGTGACGCCGTTGTAGAGCCCGTCCAGGAACCCGAACTGGAGGGGCGAGAGCCCGAGCTGGAGGACGAAGTAGAGCGGCAGCACCGCGGTGACCATCTCGGAGGAGATGTCGGTGACCAGGCTGACCGTGCCGAGCGCGAGGACCGGTCCGGCGACGCGGCCGCGCGTCACCTGTGCGGTGGCGGCGGCCGCGCCGGTGGTGGCGAGATACATGGCGGGTGGGTCCCGGGCCGGTCAGTGGCACCGGTAGGACGGGCTGCTGTCCTTGGTCTTGCCGTCCGTGCCGATCAGGTCCCAGGAGAACCCGTCGTCGGTGAGGTTCAGCTTGACCACGCCGAAGGTCTTGGTCAGCCGCTTCTCACTGTTCGGCTGGACTTCCTCGATCTTGTACGGGTTGGCGCCGCCCATGCCGGCGAGCAGTTCGACCAGGCCCTTGTCGTCGGCCTTGCCGTCCGCGTCCTGCGGCGCGAAACGCTCGTAGTGGTGGTCGTGCCCGTTGAGGACCAGCTCCGCCTTGGCGTCGTACAGCAGCTTCCACACCGAGCGGCTGACCGGCTGGTTGCCGTGCTCGCCGGAGGAGAACAGCGGGTGGTGCCAGTAGGCGGCCACGCACTTCTTGGAGTTGGCCGCGAGGTCGTCCTTGAGCCACTTGGTCTGCGTGGAGTTCAGACTGTTGGAGTCCAGCGCGACGAAATGCCAGTTGCCGTGGTCAAAGCTGTAGTAGCTCTTGCCCTGGGGATAGGCGACGGAGCCGAAGTAGGACTTGTAACCGGCCAGCTTGCCGGCCGGGTCGTACGTCTCGTGATTGCCGGCGACCGGGTGGGTCTTGGCCTTGAAGGCGCCCCAGGAGGTGTCGTAGTACTTCTGGAAGTCCTTCAGCCGGGCGTCGTCGTACTGGTTGTCGCCCATGGTGAGCACGAAGGCCGGGTCGATCTTCTCGACCTGGGCGGCGGTCTTCGGGTGCACGCAGCTGCTGCTGCTCGCGGTGCACTTCTCGGCGATGTCACCGGCGGCGACCACCGTGAACCCGCCGGCCCGCGCGGCCGTCCGCTCCGGCGCGGCGTCCGCCCGCCCGGCCGGTGACCACAGCACCGCACCGCCGACGAGCGCGAGGACCGCGCCCGCGGCGGTGGGTATGCCGGTGCGGGGGTTGCTGAGAAAGAGCCTGGCCGGGCGGGTGCCGCGGGACTTCGCGGCGCGGGGGTGGGCGTCATGTCCGTCTCCTCGGTCGGCGGAGGTGCCGTTCGGAGGAATCTTGACGACGGCGCATGTACGCGTCAATAAGCCTGACGGAGAATAGTTAGGAAACTTTCCTACTCACCATCGCGCGGTGTCGCTCAGATCAACTCGGCCCCGTAGAAGCACAGATGGTCCTTGATCTGCTCGACCGCGGACTTCGGCGCAGGGTAGGCCCACGCGATGTCCTCCGGGCCACCGGAAAGCGACCAGTAGGAGGCGTCCCCCTTGAACGGGCAGTGGGTACGGGTCCCGGACGGGACCAGCAGATCCGTCCGGACGTCCTCGGGCGGCAGGTAGTAGCGCACCGGATACCCGGTCTCGTGGAGCAGCAGCGGACGGCGGCTGTCGGCGACCACCTGGCCGTCGTGGACGACCCGGACGTGCTCGGTGCCCTGCTCGACGGTGATGCGGTGACCTGGTACGGACGGCATGACGGTTCCTCTCCGGACGGGGTGCGAACTCCTAGAGTGCACCGCGCGGCGGGCGGACGGCCGACCCGGCGACGGCGCGCCCCCGGCGGACCGGGGACACGTCGTGCAACGCCACGCCACGCCTCTCGGATTCCCCGCCCCTACACCTCGCGGATCCCCCGCCCGGCCCACTCCGGCGCCGGCCGGACCAGCTCCGCCAGCCGCCCGTACGCCCCCTCGGGCAGCGGCGCGGCACGCCCCTCGTCCTGGTGGACGTGCAGGGCGAAGATCTCCTCGGTGGCCACCGGGCCGCCGGCCGCGTCCCCCACGTACATCTCGTGGACGAAGCGCGCCTTCTTCGCGCTTACGCCCAGGACCGTCGTCCGGACGAGGAGTTCGGCGCCCCGCGGCACCTCCGCGAGGTAGCGCACGTGCGCCTCGACCGTGTAGAGCGAGTGGCCGGTGCGGGTGCGGTAGGCCGCGTCGAGGCCGGCCGCGTCCATGAGGGCGTCCGTCGCGAAGCCGAAGACCAGGACGTAGTACGCCTCGGAGAGATGGCCGTTGTAGTCGATCCAGGCGTCCTGGACGGTCCGCCGGAACAGCGGCAGCCCCGCCGTCACCGGGCGGGCCCGTCCAGACGGCCGGTCGCCCGCAGCACGTCGATGACGCCCTGGTCGCGCTCGGCGACGAGCTGCGCGTACGTCCGGCCGTCGGCGGCCCGGTCGCAGCCGTCGACCACCGCGTCCCGCAGCGCCCGGTCCAGCTCCGGGGCCTCCAGCCGGGTCCACGGGGACTTCAGGGACGGGCCGAAGTGGTCGAGCATGTGGGCCATCCCGCCCTCGCCGCCGGCCAGCGCGAACGTCAGCATCGGGCCCATGAACGCCCAGCGCAGCCCCGGCCCTTCGGTGATCGAGGTGTCGATGTCCTCGACCGTGGCCTCGCCGTTGGCGACCATGTGCAGCGCCTCGCGCCACAGGGCCTCCTGGAGGCGGTTGGCGATGAAGCCGGGCAGCTCACGGTCCATGGTGATCACGGACTTGCCCGCCGCCTCGTAGAACTCGGCGGCCCACTCGACCGCCGTACGGTCGGTCCGCTCCCCGCCGACCACCTCGACCAGCGGGATCAGGTACGGCGGGTTGAACGGGTGCCCGACGACCAGGCGGCCGGGCGTGGCGGCCGCCGTCTGCATGTCGGTCATCGGGTAGCCGGAGGTGGAGGAGGCGATGACCACGCCGGGCGGGGTGGCGGCGTCGAGCCGGCCGAGCAGGTCGCGCTTGAGCTCCAGCTTCTCGGGGGCGCTCTCCTGCACGAACTCGGCGTCGGCGACGGCTGCGGCGAGGGTCGGCGCGATGGTCAGGCGGTCGGGCGAGGCGCCTTCGGCCAGGCCGAGCTGTTCCAGGGCGGGCCAGGCGGCCGTGACCAGGCGGCGCAGCTTGTCCTCGGCGTCCGGTGCGGGATCCCAGGCGGTGACGTCGTAGCCGCGGGCGAGGAAGTGGGCGACCCAGCCGCCGCCTATGACGCCGGCGCCGATGCACGCCACGCGGCGTACGGAGGAGGGAGGGGTGGGGGACACGAAAGACTCCTGAGGGTGAGAGGGCGAGGGGGAACCGGGCTTCAGCCGCGCGGCTTCAGGCCGAGGCGGGCCCGGGCCTGGTCCGGGGTGGCGACCGTCGCGCCCAGCAACTCCGTGATCTGCACGGCCCGTTCGACCAGCTGCCCGTTGGTCGCCTTGACGCCCTTGCTCAGGTAGAGGTTGTCCTCCAGGCCCACCCGGACGTTGCCGCCGAGCAGGATGGACTGCGCGACCCACGGCATCTGCATCCGGCCGAGCGCGAAGCTGGCCCACTGGGCGCCCTCGGGGAGCATCGCGACCATCGACTGGAGCACGCCCGGGTCGGCGGGCGCGCCCCACGGGACGCCCATGCACAGCTGGAAGACGGTCGGGTCGTCGAGCAGCCCTTCGGCGAGCAGCTGCTTGGCGAACCACAGCTGTCCGGTGTCGAAGATCTCCAGCTCCGGCCGTACGCCCAGCTCCTGGATGCGCTTGGCGCCCGCGCGCAGCATGTCGGGTGTCGAGACGTAGAGGCTGGAGCCGTCGCCGAAGTTCAGCGAGCCGCAGTCCAGGGTGCAGATGTCGGGCAGCAGTTCCTCGACGTGCGGCAGCCGCTCCAGGCCGCCGACCAGGTCCGTACCGGGCAGGTGCCGCAGCGGCTCGTCCGGGTCCACGACGAGGTCGCCGCCCATCCCGGCGGTCAGGTTGACGACGACGTCGGTGCCGGTCTCCTTGACGCGCTCGACGACCTCGGCGTACAGGCGCGGGTCGCGGGACGGGGCGCCGGTCTCCGGGTCGCGTACGTGGATGTGGACGACGGCGGCGCCGGCCGAGGCCGCCTCGACGGCGGACCTGGCTATCTGCTCGGGGGTGACGGGCACGTGCGGCGAGCGGCGCACGGTGTCACCGGCTCCGGTCAGCGCGCAGGTGATGATGACCTCGTTGTTCACGGCGGGTCCTTCGGTCGGTGGGGCGGGGAGCAGCCCGCTCAGGGGGCCAGCTCATGGTCGATGAAGGTGAGCAGCGCGGCGTGCATGGTGTCCGGGCCGGTGCTGTCGGGTGCGGTGGCCAGCACCTGGGTGGCCAGGCCGTCGATGAGCGCGGTCAGCCGCAGCGCGGTGGGCTCGGGGTCCACGGCACGGAAGACGCCCTGGTCGACGCCCCGCCGCAGTACTTCGGCGACGGTGGTCCGCCACTGCCGGTAGTAGTGCTCGTGCAGTTGCCCGACGGCGGTGGAACGCGCGGCCTGTGCCCACAGGTCGAGCCAGACCAGCCACTGCCGCCGCTGCTGTGCGGTGCGCGGTGTCTGGAGCGCGATCAGGTGCAGCAGTTCGGCGTGGGCGTCCGGCGCGTCGGCCAGGCCCGCGGCGCGCCGCGCGGTGTCCTCGTCCATGCACCAGCGCACGGCCGCTTCCAGCAGCTCGTCGCGGCCGGGGAAGTGGTAGTGCACGGCGGCCGTGCTGGTGCCGCAGGCGGCGGCGATGTCGGCGACCCGGACGCCGTGGAAACCGTGCTCGGCGATCAGCCGGACGGTCTCCCGGACGATCTGGAGCGGCCGGCCGCCCTCGGGCACCGCGACCGGCTCCCGGTCCCGGGCCGGCGCCGGGGAGCCGCCCCGGGAGCCGAGCAGCCACGCCACGTCCACGCCGCCGATGTCCGCGACGCGCACGATCTCGGCGAGGGTGAAGCGCCGGGTGCCGCCCAGCGACCTGGACAGCTTCGAGGGGTCCATCACGATGCGCCGGGCGAACTCGCGGCGGCTGCATCCGAGGCTGTCGACCACCTGCCGGACGCGGTCACAGACCTCGCTGTCGTCGGGGACCCGGGTGCCGGGGTCTTCGTCCATGGGCATGGTCAGGGACCGTAACAGCGTGTTGAGATCATCGCAACGACCTCATCGGGAGATGTTGCCAGAAAGGCCGGTCATGCTGGGGTATGACTGTTGTGTTGAGCACTGACTGATGCGTAAGTCAGATGCGCGGTCCGGCCGGACCGGCTTCGTCGACCGACGCCGTACGGGACACGTGTGGACCGGCCACGTACAGGACAAATGTGGCAAAGTTGCGGACATGGCTGACCGGGGCGCGAAGCGGCCGACCGTGTCGGTGCCGGACGACTGGCCCGCTCATCCGGACCTGACGCTGGCCCTCAACGGCATGGGCGGCTTCGACTGGGACCTCGACAGCGGCCGTATGCACATGGACGGTTCCGCTCTGGAGGTCTTCGACCTGCCGCCGGAGGAGTACGACTCCGACCCGGCCACCCTGGGCTGCCGTCTGCCGCCGGACGAGGCGGCCCGCCTGGACAGCGTCGTCTCCCAGGCGCTCAAGGACGGCAGCGACTCCTACGGCGCCTACTTCCGCGTCCGGCTGCGGGACGGCACGGTGCGGTGGACCCACACCCAGGCCAGCATCCGCCGGGACGCGACCGGCAAGCCGCACCGCATCATCGGCGTCGTCCGGGACGCCGGCCAGGAGTACACCCAGGCGGCGGAACGGGCCCAGGCGCACGCCCGCAGACTGCGCAACACCGGCCTCGTCGAGCGCACCACGGCGGCCCTGGCGCACGCCAGGACCGTCCACGACGTCATCGGCGTGCTCGGCGACGACCAGGCGCTGACCAGACTGGGCGCGCGGAACGTCATCGTCGGCCTGGTCGAGGCGGGCCGCATCCGGGTGGTGCACGAAGGGCAGGCGGGCAGCTTCGTACCGCAGCACGAGGTGCTGCGGGTCGAGGAGGAGTTCCCGATGAGCGAGGCGGTGCGCACCCTCCAGCCGTGCTTCATCCGCTCCCGCGCCGAGTTCGCCGAACGCTACCCGGCGCTCTGGCCGCACCTCGAAAGGATGGACTTCGGCTCCGCCGCGTACCTGCCGCTGATCGCGCAGGCCCGGCCGATCGGGGTGGTCGGCCTGTTCTACCGCTCGGAGAACCCGTTCGGCGTACAGGAGCGCAACCTGCTGCTCGCCCTCGGCTCCAGCGTCGCGCAGAGCCTGGCCCGCGCCATGCTCTACGACCAGGAGCACGACCTCGCCGAGGGCCTCCAGCAGGCCATGCTGCCGCGCCGCATCCCCGGCATCCCCGGCGCCCAGATCGCCGTACGCTACCGGGCCGCCCGGATCGGCCGGGACATCGGCGGCGACTGGTACGACGTGATCCCGCTGCCCGAAGGCCGGGTCGCCGCGGTCATCGGCGACGTCCAGGGGCACGACACCCACGCCGCGACCGTCATGGGCCAGCTACGGATCGTGCTGCGCGCCTACGCCGCCGAGGGGCACCCGCCCGCCACCGTCATGGCCCGCGCCTCCGCCTTCCTCGGCGAACTCGACACCGACCGCTTCGCCACCTGCACGTACGCCGAGGCCGACCTGACCACCGGAACGGTGCGGCTGGTACGCGCCGGGCACGTCGACCCGCTGCTGCGGCACGCCGAGGGCCTGTGCCGCCGGCTGGAGGTGGCCGGCGGCCTCCCGCTGGGCATAGCGACCGGCTTCCGCGACCTGGACTACCCCGTCACCACCGTCCACCTGGCCGTCGGAGAAACCCTGGTGCTGTACACCGACGGGCTGGTGGAACAGCCGGGCGCCGACATCGAGGACGGTGTACGGCACCTGGCCAGAGTGGTGCGCGACGGCCCCCAGGACGTCCAGCAACTGGCCGACCGGCTCTGCGAGCTGGCGGCCGAGCAGACCGGCGAGGACGACATGGCGATGCTGATCCTGCGGCGCGGCGGGGAGCCCGCCGCACCGGCCGCCGGACGGCTCCAGCAGCACGTCGCACCCGACGACGCCCAAGGGCTGTCCGCCGCCCGCCACATGATCCGCGCCGCGGTACGGGCCTGGGGCGCACGGGAGCGCGCCGAGGAGGTCGAACTGGCCGCCGACGAGCTGATCACCAACGCGCTGCTGCACACCGACGGCGCGGCGGTGGTGACCGTACGGATGCCGCACGGCACCGACCGGCGGCTGCGCCTGGAGGTGGCCGACCGCTCCAGCGCCCTGCCGCGCCGCCGCGACAGCGACGAGTCCGCGCTGTCCGGACGCGGGCTGCTGCTGGTGGACCGGCTGTCGGATGTCTGGGGTGTGGAACCGCGTGGCAACGGAAAGTGCGTATGGTGCGAGTTCGACTGTCCGTGACGGCCGGTACGGCCTCCGGGAACGGGACGGCCGCGCCTGCCGTCCGGCAGGGCACCCGCGGCAACCGCCCCTGACCGGGCGCACCGTGGCGCGGACAGCGGACCAGGGCACAGCTCGATCGGCCGCCGAATGAGCGGCATGGCGGAATGGGGACACGCGCTATGGAACCGGGGCCTGCGCAGCAGTGGGGCGACGCCCGCCGGACGGCGGCACGGCTGGACGCGGAGCACGTCCGCGCCATCGCCCTCACCTGGGTCGACAACGCGGGCATCGCCCGTACCAAGACCGTGCCGACGGCCCGGCTGGCACCCGCCGTGCAGCGCGGTGTCGGCATGTCACCGATCTTCGACGTGTTCACCTCCGACGACGCGATCACCGCCTCCGCGCACCTCGGCGGGCCCGACGGCGACCTGCGGCTCTTCCCCGACCTGGAGCGGGTCACCGTACTGGCCGCGCAGCCCGGCTGGGCCTGGGCGCCGGTCGACCGCTACGACCAGCTCGGCACGCCGCACCCCGGCTGCCAGCGGCAGTTCGCCCGCCGCATGGTGCAGCGGGCCGCCGACGCGGGGCTGGTGCTGCGGATGGGGTTCGAGACGGAGTGGGTGGTCACCCGCGCGCCGGAGGCCGACAGTGGCCGCCCCGACGGCCCCGCGGGCGCCGACGAAGCCCTGGACTACCCCTGCGCGGGCCCCGCCTACGGCATGACCCGCGTCGTCGAACTCTCCGACTACCTCCGCGACGTGGCCGAGGCGCTGGCCCTCCAGGACATCGACGTCCTCCAGCTCCACCCCGAGTACGCGCCGGGCCAGTTCGAGGTCTCCACCGCGTCGGCCGACCCGCTGCGCGCCGCCGACGACCTGGTCCTCGTCCGGGAGACCGTACGGGCCGTCTCGCTCCGGCACGGCCTGCGGGCCAGCTTCGCGCCCTCGGTCGTGGCCGGCCAGGTCGGCAACGGCTGCCACCTCCACCTCAGCCTGCACCGCGGCGAACGCAGCCTGCACCGGGAGCCGGACGCCGACCGGGGCCTGGACCCGGACGCCGTACGGTTCCTCGGCGGCGTCCTGGAGACGATGCCCGCGCTGCTCGCCGTCGGCTGCCCCTCGCCCGCGAGTTACCTGCGGCTGGGCCCGTCCGTGTGGGCCGGCGCCTACCAGTGCTGGGGCGTGGAGAACCGGGAGGCCGCGCTGCGCCTGGTCACCGGCGCCCCCGACGACCCGGACGGCGGGCACGCCGAGATCAAGCCGTTCGACGCCGCCGCCAATCCGTACCTGGCGGTCGGCGCGGTGATCGCCGCCGGGCTGCACGGCCTGTCCACGGGCGCCGTGCTGCCTCCGCCGGTCACCGGCGACCCGGGCGCCCTGGGGGTCCGGGAGCGCGCCCGGCGCGGCATCGTCCGGCTGCCCTCGTCGCTGACCGAGTCCACCGACCGGCTGGCGGAGTCGGCGGTGCTGCGGGAGGCCATGGGCGAGGTGCTGTACGGCGCCGTGATCGCCGTACGCCGCGCGGAGGCGGCGCACTTCGCGGACAGCGAGCCCGAAGAGATCGCCGCGGCGACGCGATGGAGGTACTGATGGCCGTGCCCGCCCTCGTGTCCCCTCCCGGTGCCGCCCACGGACGGAGGGGCCGGTGACCGCACAGGCCGCCGACGGCGCCCCGGACCCCTTCCCGGACCTGCCGCCGCTGATCGACCAGCACTGTCACGGCGTGCTGCGCGGCGACCTGTCGGCCGCCGAGTTCGAGTCGTACCTGACCGAGTCGGACCGGCCCGCCGCCGCGGGCACGACCTTCTTCGACACCCAGACGGGCTTCGCCGTCCGCCGCTGGTGCCCGCCCCTGCTCGGCCTCGCGCCGCACTGCACGCCCGGCGCGTACCTCGCCCGGCGGCGCGAACTGGGTGCGGCCGAGACCCGCCGCCTGCTGCTGGGCGGTACCGGCATCGGTACGTACCTGGTGGACACCGGCCTGCCCGGCGACCTCACCGGGGCGCACGAGACGGCCGAGGCGGGCGGCGCCACCGGGCACGAGATCGTCCGCCTGGAGACGCTGGCGGAACGGGTCGCGGCAGGCGTACGGGCGGCGGGGGAGCGGAGCGTGGACGCGGCAGCCGAGGTGTTCGTGGCCAGGCTCGCCGACGCCGTACGGGACGCGGCCCGCACCGCCGTGAGCTTCAAGTCCGTCGCCGCCTACCGCCACGGGCTGGCCCTCGCCCCTGAACCCCCGCGGGCGGACGAGGTGACGACCGCCGCCCGCGCCTGGCTCACCACCGGCACCCACCGTCTCACCGCCCCCGTCCTCCTGCGCCACCTCCTGTGGCTCGCCACCGCCACCGGCCGCCCCCTCCAACTGCACACCGGCTTCGGCGACCCCGACCTGCGCCTGCACCACGCCGACCCGGCCCTGCTCACCGATTTCGTCCACGCCACCGCGGGCACCGGCACCGACCTGATCCTGCTGCACTGCTACCCGTACCACCGCCAGGCCGCCTACCTGGCCCACGCCTTCCCGCACGTCTACGCCGACGTCGGCCTGGCCCTCGGCCACACCGGCCCCCGCGCGGCAGCCGTGCTCGCCGGATTCCTCGAACTGGCCCCCTTCGGCAAGCTCCTCTTCTCCACCGACGCCTACGGCCTGCCGGAGCTGTACACCGTCGGCAGCGCCGCCTTCCGTACGGCGCTGGCGGAGGTGCTGACCGGCTGGGTGCGCGCGGGCGCCTGGTCGGCGGCGGACGCCGAACGCGTCGCGGCGCTGGTCGCGGCCGGCAACGCCCGCCGGGTGTACGGCCTTTCGGAGGGCCGGTAGCCGTACGGCCGGTGTCATGATCAGGCCACCCAGGTAAGTGGCTCCACCACGGACCGTGCTTTACTGCCCCGTGCCTCCTGTCATATCCGACCCCAAGCCCCGCCCTCCGCTGCACACCCGCCTCTTCGCCGACATCACCCCGCTGCGCACCTCCGCGGACTACCGGCGCCTGTGGTTCGGCAACACCGTCTCCTGGGTCGGCCAGCAGATGACCGCGCTGGCCGTCTCCCTCCAGGTGTACGCCCTCACCGGCTCCACCTTCGCCGTCGGCGCGGTCGGCCTGTGCTCCCTGGTCCCGCTGGTCGTCTTCGGGCTGTACGGCGGGGCGGTCGCCGACACCGTCGACCGCCGCAAGCTCGGTATGTACAGCGCGGTGGGCGCCACCGTCCTGTCCGTCGCCCTGGCCGCCGCCGCGCTCGCGGACGTCCGGCAGGTCTGGGTGCTCTACACGGTCGTCGCGCTCCAGGCCGTCTGCTTCGCGATGAACTCGCCGGCCCGCTCGTCGATGATCCCGCGCCTGCTGCCGCCCGAGCAACTGCCCGCCGCCAACGCCCTCAGCTCGCTCACCAGCAACCTCGGGATGATGGGCGGCCCGATGCTCGGCGGCGTCTTCGTCGGCCTGTGGGGCTACCAGGCCGCCTACCTGATCGACGTGGGCTGCTTCACGGCCGCGCTGTACGCCATGTGGCGGCTGCCCGCCATGCGCCCCGACCACGGCGACGGCGACGGGGCGCCGCGCCGCCCCTCCGTCCTGGAAGGACTGCGCTTCCTCGCCACCCGGCCCAATCTGCGCATGACCTTCTTCGCCGACCTGGCGGCCATGGTGCTGGCGCAGCCCCGCGCGCTGTTCCCCGCCGTCGCCGTGCTCTGGTTCGGCGGCGACGCCAAGACGGTGGGCCTGCTCGTCGCGGCGCCCGCGGTCGGCGCGGTGCTCGGCGCGCTGTTCTCCGGGTGGCTCGGCGCGGTCCGCCGGCACGGGCTGGCGATCCTCGTCTCGGTCGCCGCCTGGGGAGCGGCCGTCGCCTGCTTCGGCCTGACCCGCCACCTGTGGCTCGGCCTGTTCTTCCTCGCCGTCGCCGGCTGCGCCGACACCGTCTCGATGGTCTTCCGCGGCACCATGCTCCAGGCCGCCGCGCCGGACCGGATGCGCGGCCGCCTCCAGGGCGTGTTCATCGTCGTGGTCGCGGGCGGCCCCCGGCTCGGCGACTTCCTGGCCGGATCGGCGGCCGACCTCGCCACACCGGCCGTGGCGGTCGTCGGCGGGGGACTCGCCTGCGTCGTGACGGTAGTGCTCCTGGCCCTGTGGCGCCGCGACTTCGCCCGCTACGACGCCCGCGACCCGCAGCCCTGACGGGCGGCCCCGGGGCCGCCCGCCGCCGTCACCGGCCGCCGCCCGGCCAGCTCCACTCCTCGACCTCCGGCAGGTCCGTGCCGTGCTCGCGGATCCAGGCGTGGTGGCGCTGCCGTACGTCCGCCATCGCCTGCCGCACCCCGGCGGCCCGTACAGCCAGTCCCGGCACCCGGTCGATCACGTCCATCACCAGCCGGTAGCGGTCCATGTCGTTGGTGACCACCATGTCGAACGGCGTGGTCGTGGTGCCCATCTCCTTGTAGCCCCGCACGTGCAGGTTGGGGTGGACGGCCCGGCGGTAGGTGAGCCGGTGCACCAGCCACGGGTAGCCGTGGTACGCGAAGACCACCGGCACGTCGTGCGGCAGCAGCGCCTCGAACTCCCGCTCCGTCATGCCGTGCGGATGCTCCTCGTGGGGTTGCAGGCGCGTCATGTCGACGACGTTGACGACCCGTACCGACAGCTGCGGCAGGTGGGTGCGCAGCAGGGAAGCGGCGGCCAGCGTCTCCTGCGTCGGCACGTCACCGGCGCAGGCGAGCACCACCTCGGGCCGGCTGCCGGGCTGCTCGGTGCCCGCCCACTCCCAGATGCCGGCGCCGCGCGCTACGTGCCCCCGCGCCTGCTCGATGTCCAGCCAGTCGAAGCACGGCTGCTTGCCCGCGACCACCACGTTGACCACGTCACGGGTGCGCAGCACATGGTCGGCCACACACAGCAGGCTGTTGGTGTCCGGCGGGAGGTAGACCCGTACGGTGTGCGGGTCCTTGTTGAGGATGTGGTCGACGAAGCCGGGGTCCTGGTGCGAGAAGCCGTTGTGGTCCTGGCGCCAGACGTGCGAGGTCAGCAGGTAGTTCAGGCCCGCCACGGGCACCCGCCAGGGGATGTCGCGGGCCGACTGGAGCCATTTGACGTGCTGCGAGGCCATGCTCGACACGATGTGCGCGAACGCCTCGTACGAGGAGAACAGGCCGTGCCGGCCGGAGAGCACGTACCCCTCCAGCCACCCCTGGCACAGGTGCTCCGAGAGCACCTCCATCACCCGGCCGTGCCGCCCCAGATGCTCGTCGGTGGGCTCGGTGGCGGCCTGCCACGCCTTGTCGGTGGCGTCGTACACGTCCTGGAGCCGGTTGGAGGCCGTCTCGTCCGGGCCGAACAGCCGGAAGTCGCGGCGGTCGGCGGTCCGCTCCATCAGGTCGCGCAGCAGGCCGCCGAGGACGCGGGTCGGTTCGTGCATCCGGGTGCCGGGCTTGTCGACGGGCACCGCGTACTTCTCGGGGTCGGGCAGTGGCAGCGTACGGACGAGACGGCCGCCGTTGGCGTGCGGGGAGGAGCCGAGCCGCCGGTCACCGCGCGGCACACAGGCCAGCACCCGGTCCACCGGCCGCCCCTCGCCGTCGAACAGCTCGCCCGGCGCGTACGACCGCAGCCAGCCCTCCAGCTGGCGCAGATGGTCCGGGTTGTCCCGGACGCCGGACAGCGGGACCTGGTGGGCGCGCCAGGTGCCCTCGACGGGCGCGCCGTCCACCTCGCCGGGGCCGGCCCAGCCCTTGGGGGTGCGCAGCACGATCATCGGCCAGCGGGGCCGGGACCGCGCGCCGTCGCCGCGGGCGGTGCGCTGGGCGTCGTGGATGCGGTGCAGCGCGGTGTCCATGGCGGCGGCCATGGCCTGGTGGACCTGCGCGGGATCGGAGCCGGTGACGTACAGCGGCTCGTGCCCGTAGCCGCGCAGCAGCGCGTCCAGTTCGTCCTCGTCCACCCGGGCCAGGACCGTCGGGTTGGCGATCTTGTAGCCGTTCAGGTGCAGGATCGGCAGCACGGCGCCGTCGTGCGCCGGGTCCAGGAACTTGTTCGCGTGCCAGGAGGCGGCCAGCGGCCCGGTCTCCGCCTCGCCGTCCCCGATCACGCACGCCACCAGCAGGTCCGGGTTGTCCAGCGCGGCGCCGTACGCGTGCGCGAGGGAGTAGCCCAGCTCGCCGCCCTCGTGGAAGGAGCCCGGCACGTTCGGCGCCGCGTGGCTCGGCACCCCGCCGGGGAAGGAGAACTGCCGGAACAGCCGGCCCATCCCGGCCGCGTCCCGCCCGACGTCCGGATACAGCTCCCCGTACGTCCCCTCCAGCCAGGCACCGGCGAACACCGAAGGCCCGCCGTGCCCCGGACCCCACACGCACACCGCTTCCTGCCCGTGGGTGCTGATGACCCGGTTGACGTGGGTGTAGACCAGGTTCAGGCCCGGGCAGGTGCCCCAGTGGCCGAGCAGCCGCGGCTTGATGTGCTCGGGGCGCAGTTCCTCGGTGAGCAGCGGGTTGCCGGTCAGATAGATCTGACCGGCGGCGAGGTAGTTCAGCGCCCGCCAGTGGGCGTCGAGATCGAGCAGTTCGCTCTCGGTGAGCGGGGTCGGCGACTCCATCGGGGCCCTCCGTCGGGGGAAAGGTGATCAGGGAGCGCCTCTCCACCGTACGGGCCGTCATGCACCCGCGCCGCACATAACGGGCCGACCGGACGCGCCGGGCCCCGGGGCCCGTGTCCCGGAGCCCGTGCCTCAGAGCAGCACCGGTGTCAGGTCCGGCTCCTCGAAGCCCGCGTCGTCGAACGGGTAGAGCGGGCGGACCACCCGGTGGTGGCCCAGGCGCGAGAGGTCCTGGTCCACGCCGCCGGGGGTGAGGGCGAGCAGCCAGTCGGCGGCCATCGCGTACAGCTCCGGCTCCAGGTAGCCGATCTTCACCACGACGATGTCGTACGCCGTCGGGTCGAGCGTGCCGAAGTCGGCCCGGGTGTGGAAGGGCTTGCGGCGCTCGGTGAGCACGGCCGTCACGCCGCCCCGGGTGACGGCGGCGGTGCGGCCGCCGCCGTCGTACGCCGGGTTGCCGCGTGGGGCACCGGTGGCGGGTGCGGCCGGGTCTTCCAGGGCGGTCACCGTGCCGGTCAGCTCGTACGGCTCGGCGTGCGGGCCGGTGCCGGCGCTGACGTGGCCGCCGACCTTCAGGGTCACACGGGCGCCCACCCCGGCCTCGAAGCAGGCGGCCACCGCGGCCGGGTCGGTGATGCCCGGGTGCAGCGCGGTGACCCGGCCGCTCGCCAGGTCCTCGTCGGCCAGCAGACGCCGCAGCATGTACGCGAGGTCGCCCGCGCCGCCCGCGGTGGGATTGTCGCCGGAGTCGCTGATCAGGAACGGGCGGGCGGGGGAGGCCACGGCGTGGGCGATGCACGCGTCGGCGTCGCCGGTCGGGCCGACGAAGACGAAGTCGCGGCGCACGTCCCAGTACTCCTGTGCCAGGCCGCGGGCCTGCTCCAGCGCCAGGTCCGGGTCGTCGCCGGTCACCACGACCGCGGCCCGGCAGCGCGCCTCGTCGGCCCAGGCGTAGCCCACCCAGACCGCCGCGTCCACGATGCCGTCCAGCGCCTCGACGGAAGCGAGCCTGCCGTACAGGGACTTGGCCGGTTCCAGCCGGGTGCTGGTCTTCTCGCCGGGGAGCAGGACCGGCACCTGCACCCAGGCGCGGTACGGGCGGCCCTTCCCGGACGCCAGCCGTCCGACCAGCTTGCGGGCGGCCCGCTCGCGCGTCTCCCAGGCGTCCTCGTGCGGGGCGAGGCGGTGCGCGGTGAGCAGGTCGATGCGGTCGGCGAAGCGGCGCGAGACGTTGCCGTGCAGGTCCATGGCGGCGGAGAGCAGGGAGTCCGGGCCGAGCGCGTCCCGTACGGCGTGGGTGAGGTCCGCCTCGGCGTCGTCCAGGCCGACGACGCTCATGGCGCCGTGGATGTCGTAGACCATGCCGTCCAGCGGCCCGGCCTCGCGGATCCGGGTGACCAGTTCGGACTTGATGCGGTCGTACGTCTCCCGCTCGACGGGGCCGCCGGGCAGCGCCACCGCGTGCACCAGGGGCACCCACTCCACCTGGTCCGTGAGGTCGCTGTCCGGCCGGGTCCAGGTGTAGCGGTCCAGGAGCGCGGTGCCGCGGGTGATGCGGAAGTCGTCGTACGTCGAGCGGTGCGGGCAGAACTGGCTGGACTCGATGGCCATGCCGCCGATGGCGATGCGCATGTTGGTCGGGCACCTTCCGTTGGGACGGTCGGGGGATCTACGTACGGATGATGGGCAGGGCCGGGAGTCCGCCCTCGGCGGCCAGTTCGCGCAGCGCGGCATGGCCGGCGCCGAGCAGTCCCGCGTCGGGGCCGCAGCTCGCCGCGACGATGGCCAGCTCGCTCGTCGCCATCGGCAGGCACCGCTCGTACAGCACCCCGCGCACCGCCGCGACCAGCGGTTCCGCCGCGGCGAGTGCGCCGCCCAGCACCACGGCCTCCGGGTTGAAGAAGTTCACCACGATGCCCAGCACCCCGCCGATGTGCCGTCCGGCCTGCCGCACCAGGGTCGTCGCGTGCGGTTCGCCGTCCTCGACGAGCCGCAGGATGTCGGTGGCGGAGTCCGCCTCGATGCCCTGGCCGCGCAGCGCGGCGGCGATCGCGGCGCCGCTGGCCACCGACTCCAGGCAGCCGATGTTCCCGCAGGAGCAGGGGCGTTCGGCGGCGGCGTCCACCCTTACGTGACTGATGTCCCCGGCGCAGCCGCGGGCGCCCCGGTAGAGCCGGCCGTGACTGATCACGCCGGAGCCGATGCCGCGGCCCGCCTTGACCACCACCAGATGCCGCAGGTTGGGGTGGGCGGCCCGGTGCTCGCCCAGGGCCAGGACGTTGGCGTCGTTGTCGACCAGGACGGGCAGACCGAGGAGTCCGGCGAGCCGGTCGCGCAGCTCGTACAGATGCCAGCCCGGCATCCGGGACGGCGCGATGACGCGGCCCGACGCGGGGTCGACGGGTCCGGGAAGCCGATGCCCGCGCCGCACACGGTGCGTCCGGCCGCGCGCTGGCGGTCGGCCAGCGCGGTCAGGCGTTCGGCGAGCAGGCCGACGGCCGGTTCCGGGCCGGTCGTCAGGTCGAGGGCGCACTCGTCGATGTCGAAGCCGGTGCCGGTCAGGCCCACCGCGCCGGTACGGATGTGATGGCTGCCCAGGTCGGCGGCGAGCGCGACGGTGCCGCCGTCCGGGACGCGCAGCAGCCGCGGGCGGCGCCCGCCGCGGGAGGCGCCTTCGCCGGACTCGGTCAGCAGTCCGGCGTCGACCAGTTCCTGGACGCGGGCAGAGACGGTGGAGGCGGCGAGCCCCAGCTCCCGTACGAGGTCGGCGCGCGAGCGGGCGGTGCCGGTCGCGACGAGTTCGAGGACGTGCGCGGCGGAGCCGGGCTGTTCCTCGGCGGCGGTCACGTCGGGGCCTCGGGGGCGGACGGGGTGGCGCCCGGGGCAGCGGTCATGGCGGTGCCTTTCGGCCGTGAACGGCGGGGAACGCCGGAAAATCGGCGGGTAGTTCCTCTTCTTTATTCGGTCGCCGAAGAAAGAAGAGGAATCAAGTGGCCTTCAGTACACCCCAATTGCCGATGTTCCGCCAGACCCTTGACTTCTTTTCGCGGCCGTCCGTACTTTTCTCGCATTCTTCGACCGGCCGACCCTTTCCGGAGGCAGCATGGGCCCGCGCAGTACCTGCCGACGCGGGCCCCGCCACGCCCTGCTCCGCGCGGTGACCGCACTGCTGCTCGGCATGGTCGCGGTCACCGGTTGCGGCCCGGCGGACGGCGCCGTCACCGACGTCGGGGCCACCGGCGGCATCCGCGTCGAAGGCGGCACGGCCACCATGGCGCTGCCGCCCGCCGCCACCCCCAACTGGATCTTCCCGATCGGCACGGCCGGTTACCTGGCCTCGTACAACAACTCCGTACAGGACCTGCTCTACCCACCGCTCTACACGGCCGAGAAGAAGGGCGCGGGCCTGACCATGGACAGCCCGCGCAACCTCGCCGGGCAGCCCCGCTACAGCGACGGCAACACCACCGTCACCATCACGCTCAAGCAGGGCCACCGCTGGTCCGACGGCACCCCCGTGACCAGCCGCGACGTGGAGTTCTGGTACGACCTGATCAAGCACGACAAGGAGGAGTGGGCGGGTTACTCGCCGGGCCTGCTGCCCGACAACGTCAAGAAGTTCGAGGTGCTGGACGAGCACACCTTCCGGCTGCGCCTGGACCGCGCGTACAACCCCGCCTGGTTCACCGGCAACCAGCTCGACAACTTCACCCCGCTGCCCAAACACGCCTGGGATCCGCACGACGAGGACCCCGAGAAGGTGTTCGCGCGGCTGCTCCAGCACGCCAAGCAGCTCTCGAAGTTCGCCACCGACCCGCTCTGGAAGACCGTCAGCGGACCCTGGCGCATCGAGAAGTGGACCACCTCCGGACAGGTGTCCCTGGTCCCCAACAAGCAGTACGGCGGCCCCGACAAACCCCACCTCGACCGCGTCGTCCTCAAGCCCTTCACCACCGCCGACTCCGAATTCAACGTGCTGCGCGCCGGCGGCGTGGACTACGGCTACATCCCGCCGTCCGTCATGGAACAGTCGGCACGCTTCGAGAAACTGGGCTACCGCATCGACCCGTGGGAAGGCTGGGCGATCACCTACATCGTCCTGAACCTCAACCACCCCACCGCCGGACCGCTGCTCCGCCAGACCTACCTGCGCCAGGCACTCCAGCACCTCGTCGACCAGAAGACGATCTCCGAGGTCGTCTGGCACGGCAGCGCGGCACCCACCCGCGGCCCGGTGCCCGCCGCGCAGCTGGACCGCGACCCGTTCCCGTACGACCCGAAGAAGGCCGAAGCCCTGCTCGCCGCGCACGGCTGGCAGCGCACCGACGGCAGGCTGCGCTGCGCCCGCCCCGGCACCGGCCCCGGACAGTGCGGCAAGGACATCCCCGGCGGACAGCCGCTGCGCCTGGAACTGCTCTCCCAGTCCGGCTCCACCGAGACGTCCAACACCATGCAGGAGATCAAGTCCGCCATGGACAAGGCCGGCATCACCCTCGACGTCCGGCAGCAGCCGCTGAACACCGTCCTCGGCACCACCGTCCCCTGTAAGCCGGCCGAACCGGTGTGCTCCGCCTGGCAGCTCGGCTTCTTCGGCACCCAGGGCAGCTGGTACTTCCCGACCGTGGCCAGCGGCGAGTCGCTCTTCGCCACCGGGGCGCCCTCCAACATGGGCAACTGGTCCGACCCGAAGGCCGACGAGCTGATCAAGAAGACCGAGTACTCCGACGACCCGACCGCGCTGCGCGACTACGCCCGCTACACGGCGGACCAGGTGCCGGTCCTGTGGACGCCCAACCCGGCCTACCAGGTCTCCGTCATCCGCAACGACCTGCGCGGCATCGACCAGAACCCCACTCTCGGCCTGACGCCGCAGGACTGGTACTTCGTCAAGAAGGGCGGTGCGGGCCGGTGATCCGCTTCCTGGCCAAACGCGTCGCCCAGGCCGTCGTGGTGCTGCTGCTGGTCTCCGTCATCGTCTTCGTCCTGCTGCACCTGCTGCCCGGCGGACCGGCCCGCGCCATTCTCGGCGTCAAGGCCACCCCGGAAGCCATCGCGCACTTCAACCACCAGCAGGGCTACGACCGTTCCCTGCCGCAGCAGTACGTGATGTACCTCGGGCGGCTGCTCACCGGCGACCTCGGCGAGTCCTACAAGCTCAACCAGACCGTCGCCTCCCTGCTCGGCGAACGCCTCCCCAAGACCGCGCTGCTGGCCGGCCTGTCCCTCGCGCTCGCCGCCGTGCTGGCCGTCCCGCTCGGCATCCTCCAGGCCGTACGCCGCGGCAAGGCCGCCGACTACCTGCTCACCGGCGCCGCCTTCCTCGCCTACGCCACCCCGGTCTTCTTCCTCGGCCTGGTCCTCGTCCTCGTCTTCAGCCAGCAGCTCCAGATCTTCCCGGCCGAGGCACCGCAGGCCGACACGGTCGGCGGTCTGCTCGCCGAGGCCCCGGCCCTGGTCCTGCCGGTGGTGACCACCGCCCTCGGCATCATCGCCGCGTTCAGCCGCTACATGCGCTCGGCCGTACTGGACAACCTCCAGGAGGACTACGTACGCACCGCGCACGCCAAGGGGCAGTCGGGCACCCGCGTCATGGCCCGGCACGTGCTCCGCAACGCGCTGATCCCGCTCGCCACCCTCCTCGGGCTCTACCTGCCCACCCTCTTCAGCGGCACCCTCGTCGTCGAGTCGATGTTCAACTACCCCGGCATGGGCCTGCTGTTCTGGAACGCCGCACAGGGCTCGGACTTCCCCGTACTGCTCGGCGTCACCCTGATCGTCGGCGTGGCCACCGTGCTCGGCTCACTGATCACCGACATCGCCTACGCCGTACTCGACCCCCGGATCAGGAGCGTCTCGTGACCGCACCCTCCATGGACGCGCCGAGCGGCGCCGAGGCCGCCCGGTCCGGGGACGACGACCTCTCCGCGGCGGCACCCGCCGCCCCCGGGCCGCTGCGCCGCACCCTCGCCGTCTTCGCCCGCAGCAGACTCGCCCTCATCGGCACCGCCGTCCTCCTCGGCCTGCTGGCCCTGTGCTACCTCGGCCCGCTGCTACACCCGACCGACCAGACGCACACCGACCTGTCCCAGGCCGGCCTGCCGCCCGGCAGCCCCGGCCACATCCTCGGCACCACCGACCTCGGCTACGACATGCTCGGCCGGCTGATGTACGGCGGACAGACCTCCCTGGAGATCGGCCTCGCCGCCGGACTGCTCGCCACCCTCTTCGGCACCGTGTACGGCGCGGTCGCGGGCTACTTCGGCGGCTGGGCGGACGCCGCCATGATGCGCGTCACCGACGCCGCGCTCGCCATCCCCGCGCTGTTCCTGCTGGTCGTGGTCGCCGCCATCGTCACGCCCAGCAAGCCCGTCCTCATCCTCATCATCGCCTCGGTCGCCTGGCTGTCCCCGGCCCGCCTCATCCGCGGCGAGGCACTCGCCCTGCGCAGCCGCGACTACGTGCACGCCATGCGCCTGATGGGCGGCGGCGGAGGCCGGGCCGTCTTCCGGCACATCCTGCCCGGCGCCGTCGGCACCGTCATCGTCAACGCCACTTTCCAGATCGCCGACGCCATCCTCTACGTCGCCTACCTCTCCTTCCTGGGACTGTCCATCCCGCCGCCGGCCGCCGACTGGGGCTCCATGCTGTCGGCCGGCATCACCTACACCCAGGTCGGCCACTGGTGGCTGATCTTCCCGCCCGGTCTCGCCGTCGTCCTCGTCGTCGCCGCGTTCAACTTCGTCGGCGACGGCCTGCGGGACGCCTTCGACGTGCGCCTCCAGAAGAGCTGAGGAAGGGCCCATGACCGCCGACCCCCTGTCCGCGACCACCCGCCCGCCGTCCGGGACCGCCGCACCGCTGCTCAGCGTCGAGGACCTGCACGTCGAGATCACCGGCCACGGCCGCACCGTGCACGCCCTGGACGGCGTGCACCTCGACCTCGCCCCCGGGGAAGCCCTCGGCATCGTGGGCGAATCCGGCTGCGGCAAGACCATGACGGCGCTGTCCGTCCTCGGCCTGCTGCCGAAGGGCGGCCGGATCACCCGGGGACGCATCCTCTTCCAGGACCGCGGCACCGGCGCGGACGGCGCGACCGACCTCGCCGCCGCGCCCGGACCCGTCCTGCGGGAGATCCGCGGCAACACCGTCGGCATGGTCTTCCAGGACCCGCTGTCCTCCCTCAACCCGACCATGACCATCGGCGCCCAGGTCGCCGAACCCCTGCTGCTGCACAAGGAGGTCACCCGGCGGCAGGCCTGGGAGAAGGCCGAGGAGACCCTGCGGCTGGTCGGCATGCCGCAGCCCGCCGAACGGATGCGGAACCACCCCCACCAGCTCAGCGGCGGCATGCGGCAGCGCGTCGCCATCGCCATGGCCCTGGTGTGCGAACCCAGACTGCTGATCGCCGACGAACCGACCACCGCTCTGGACGTCACCACCCAGCACCAGATCCTCGAACTCATCGACGACCTGCGTACCCGTCTCGGCATGGCCATGATCCTGGTCACCCACGACCTCGGCGTCATCGCCAAGCGGGTGGACCGGGTCGCGGTCATGTACGGCGGCAAGGTCGCCGAACGCGCCGGCGTGCACCGCCTCTTCGCCGCCCCCAGGCACCGCTACACCCAGGCCCTCCTCGCCGCCCTCCCCGAACGCGCCACGGGCGAACGGACCACCCTCGCCACCATCCCGGGTCTGCCGCCCACGCTCGTCACCCGGCCCGTCGGCTGCCGCTTCGCGCCGCGCTGCGCCTTCGCGAGCGAACGATGCCGTACGGAGGAGCCAGAGCTGTCGGGCGAGGCGGGGCTTTCGGAAGGGCCGGAGCTGTCGGGGGAGCCGGAGTTTACGAAGGGGCCGGAGCTGCCCGGGGGAGCGGAGCACCGGTACGCGTGCTTCCACCCGGCGGAAAGCGCGACGGAGGGACGGGCGACCGGCCACGGGCGGGGTACGGCCGCCACCTCACCCCCACCCGTCTCCGCCCCCGCGGCCCGGGAACCCCTCCTCGACCTCACCGCCGTCACCAAGCGCTACGCCCTGCACGCCGGCCCCTTCGCCCGGCGCAAGGGCGCCAGGGAGGTCGGCGCCGTCGCCGGGGTCAGCCTCACCGTCACCCGCGGCGAGACCTTCGGTATCGTCGGCGAGTCCGGTTGCGGCAAGTCCACCCTCGGCCGGATGGCCGTCGGTCTGGAACCGCCCACCGGCGGCACGATCCGCTTCGCCGGCCGTGACATCGGCGCCCTGACCCGGCGCGAACTGCGCGCCCACCGCCGCGACGTCCAGCTGATGTTCCAGGACTCCTACGCGTCCATGGACCCCCGGATGCGCGTCGGCACGATCCTGCGCGAGCCGCTGGTCATCCAGGGCATCGGTGACCGCGCCGCGCAGGAGCGGCGGGTCGCCGCCCTGCTCGACGACGTCGGCCTGCCCCGGGGCGCCGTGGACCGCTATCCGCACGAATTCTCCGGCGGCCAGCGCCAGCGCCTCGGACTGGCCCGCGCGCTCGCCCTCTCGCCCTCCCTCGTCGTCGCCGACGAACCGGTCTCCGCGCTCGACGTCTCCGTCCAGGCGCAGATCCTCAACCTCATGCGCGACCTGCAACGCGACAAGGGGCTGACGTACCTCTTCATCTCCCACGACCTGGCGGTGGTACGGCACCTCGCGGACACCGTCGGCGTCATGTACCTGGGCAAACTCGTGGAGACCGGCCCGGCCCGGGACGTCTTCGCACGCCCCCTGCACCCGTACACCCGGGGCCTCCTCGACACCGTCAACGCCCCCGACCCGACGGCCCCCGCCGCGGGCACCCCGCTGACCGGTGAGACCCCGTCCGCCGCCGCACCACCCTCCGGCTGCCGCTTCCGTACCCGCTGTCCGGTGGCCCGCGCGCGCTGCGCGGAGAGCGAGCCGGAGCCCACTGAACCGACCGCTCCCGGACACCGGGTGGCCTGCCACTTCCCCTCGCGGCGGCCCCCGGCCCGGGAGCGGTCAGTAACGCGTGACGGCCGTTAGCCCGGAATCCGTACCGATCGCGATGTACGGCCGGGCGGCCGGCCGCACCCACGCCACGATGCGGGCCATCGCCCGGGCCGGCACCGACACACAGCCCGCCGTCGCCCCGCGCCCGTGGACGTGCAGGAAGATCCCCGCGCCACGGCCGCGCACCGGGCGGTGGTAGTTGAAGCCGATGACGAGAGCCCGGCGGTACTGCGTCGGGTAGTCGGCCAGCCGCTCGGCCTCCGTCGCCGCGCAGTCGTGCGGGCGCGGGTCCACCCAGCGGTTGTACGAGGACGAGCCGTTGTCCTGACACCACCAGGACGTGTCCCGTACCGGCCGGTACGGGATCCTCGTCCCGGCCGGTGCCCCGGCGAGGCCGAAGGCGAACGGCAGGTCGTACAGGCCCGTGGGGGTCGTCGAGGTGCCCTGCTCCCGTGACTCGCCCTCGGCCAGCCCGTTCGCCCCGAAGCGCGCGGGCGCCGTACCGACCCGGTGCCAGCGGCTTCCGTGCCGCTGCCACCAGCTGACCGTGCCGGTCGTGGAGCGCAGGCTCGCGGCGCGGGCCGTGATGAGCTGACTGCCGCCGCCGGTGTCGGCCATACGGGCGGGCAGCGGCCGGCCGACGGGGGGCGCGGCGGGGGAGCGGGGTACGGCCACGGCGGAGGCGGGCACGGACAGGGCGAGCACGGCCGCGCAGGCCGCGGCCGCCAGGGTCCTCGCGGAGGTCATGACCGCAATGTAGGCGGCCGGGGACCGCGCGTAGCCGAACGAACCGGACAAGCCACCCGAAGGAGCGGGGCGGGCGCCCGGGGCGCAATCCGTCGCGCGTCAGTGCGATAGACCGGCGAAACCCGGGTACCGGGGCCGGAGAACCACCTGCCGTCCGACCCAGGAGGTCTGCTGTGGAGCGGCAACCGACACCGCACCGTACGCGCGAGCCCGGGCAGGAGAGCGAGCCCGTGCCGCCGACACCCACGCCGTCCCCCGGCCCCGGCGGACCCGAGCCGGGCCCCGGGCCCGGCCCCGTGCCGGGGCCGACACCGGGACCGCCGGTGCCCGGGCCGCCCGGCCCGACACCGGCCCCGCCCACGCCGCAGCCGCCGACGCCCAGCCCCGACCCCGTACCGCGCCCGCCGGGCCCCGACCCCGTACCGGAGCCGTCCCCGGCCCCCGGTCCGATCAGCTAGACCGCCTGGGCCCAGGCCCGTACCGGCCGCCGGGCTCGCAACCGCGGGCCCGGCGGCCCCGACTCCTTCACGACGCCCGCCCACCACCCCACGGGAGGTGCACCCCCATGGCCATCGCCACGGTCGACCCGGCCACCGGTGAGACGCTCAAGACGTTCGACGCCCTCGACGCGAGCGGGATCGAGGACCGGCTCGCCCGGGCCGAGCAGACGTTCCGCGCCTACCGGACGACGACCTTCGCCGAACGCGGCGAACTGCTGCGCAACGCCGCCGGCCTGCTCGAAGCCGGCCAGGACGGCATCGCCCGCACCATGACCACCGAGATGGGCAAGCCGCTGGCGGCGGCCCGCGCGGAAGCCGCCAAGTGCGCGAAGACGATGCGCTGGTACGCCGACCACGCCGAGGAACTCCTCGCCGACGAGGTACCGGACGCCGCCGACACCAAGGACGCCGGGGCGTCCCGCGCCTATGTCCGCTACCGGCCGCTGGGCACCGTCCTGGCCGTCATGCCGTGGAACTTCCCCTCTGGCAAGTGATCCGCTTCGCCGCGCCCGCGCTGATGGCCGGCAACACCTGCCTGCTCAAGCACGCCTCCAACGTGCCGCAGACCGCGCTGTACGTGGAGGACCTGCTGCGCAGGGCGGGCTTCCCCGAAGGCTGTTTCCAGACCCTGCTGGTCGGCTCCGGCGCGATCGAGGACATCCTGCGCGACCGCCGGGTCGCCGCCGCGACGCTCACCGGCAGCGAACCGGCCGGCCGCTCGGTGGCGTCCATCGCCGGTGACGAGATCAAGAAGACGGTGCTGGAGCTGGGCGGCAGCGACCCGTACATCGTGCTGCCCTCCGCCGACCTCGACGCGGCCGTACGCACCGCCGTCACCGCCCGCGTCCAGAACAACGGCCAGTCCTGCATTGCCGCCAAGCGCTTCATCGTGCACACCGACGTCTACGACGAGTTCGCGGTGCGCTTCACCGAGCGGATGGCCGCACTGACCGTCGGCGACCCGATGGAGGAGACCACCGACGTCGGCCCGCTGGCCAGCGAACAGGGCCGCGCCGACCTGGAGGAACTGGTCGACGACGCGGTACGCCGGGGCGCCGCCGCGCTGTGCGGCGGCAAGCGTCCGGAGAAGCTGACCGCCGGCTGGTTCTACGAGCCGACCGTCCTGGCCGGGATCACCCCCGAGATGCGCATCCACCAGGAGGAGGCGTTCGGCCCGGTCGCCACGCTCTACCGGGTCAACAGCCTCGACGAGGCGATCGCCACCGCCAACGACACCCCGTTCGGCCTCAGCTCCAACGCCTGGACCCGCGACGAGGAGGAACAGCAGCGCCTCGTCCGCGACATCGAAGCCGGCGGGCTCTTCTTCAACGGCATGACCGCCTCCCACCCCGCCCTCCCCTTCGGCGGCGTCAAACGCTCCGGCTACGGCCGCGAACTGGCCGGCCACGGCATCCGCGAGTTCTGCAACGCGACCACGGTGTGGCACGGGGCGTGAGCCCTCAGAGCCCCCGGAGCCCCTGAAGTTCTCGGGGCTCCGGGGGCTCCGGGGACCTCAGACCCACCCGCGCCGGCCGGCCTTGAGCCCGGCGGCGAAGCGGCTGGTCACCTCCAGGCGTTCCATCAGCGAGGCCATCTGGCGGCGTACGGTACGCAGGGACACCCCGAGCCGCCGGCCGGCCGCCTCGTCGGTCAGCCCGGACGCGAGGAGTTTGAGCAGTTCCTTCTCTCCCGTGGTGAGCCCGTCCTCGGCCGTCCGCCTGTGCGGCTGCCGGGTTCTTCGTCGCCAACAAGGCCGTGCCGACGACCACCACGGGCGTCTTCGACGGTGACGGCAAGGAAGACATCGCGGTCCTGCACAACAACGGACAGAACAGCTCCGGCAAGAACATCACCACCCTGTACGAGTTCACCAGCACCGGTTCCGGTTTCAAGGCTCGCGAGAAGGTGTGGGACAACGACGACCGCACCACCGGCAGCTGGAACGCCGACCGGACCAAGCTGGTGACGGGCGACTTCAACGGCGACGGCAAGACGGACATCGGCGTTCTCTACCACTACGGCAAGCGGGACGACGGCGCGAACAGCACCGGCCTGTGGTCCTTCACCAGCACGGGAAGCGGATTCGCGGCGCCCGTGAAGAACTGGGAGAGCACGCAGTCCTGGAACTGGTTCCGCAGCGACCTGGCCTGATCAGTCCGGCCGCGGCCGGGCGGGCGGGTGGTGCTCCTCGCCCGGCAGCGCGAACTCGCACCAGAGGGCCTTGCCGCTGCCCCTCGGTTCCGCACCCCAGACGTCGGAGAGGGCTTCGACCATCATCAGGCCGCGCCCGGAGGTGGCGGTCTCGCCGGGGGTGCGGCGGCGGGGCCAGCGGCTGGATCGGTCCTCGACCTCCAGGCGGACACGGCGCCGGGGGCCGCCCGCCCTGCCGGGGCCGGGGCCGGGCGGCAGGAGTTCGACCGTCACCAGGGCTCCGCTGTCCGTGTGGGTGAGCGCGTTGGTGATGAGTTCGGTGGCGGCGACCTCGATGTCGTACGCGATGGAGCCGGCCCGCCACTGGTCCATCGTGCGCCGCAGCATCGCCCGCACCTCCGAGGCGCCGGACGGGTCGGCCTGGTGGACATGGAGCCGGAAGCGCGGGGTGATGGTGGTCGTCCCGGCCGCCGGCGCCCGGTGCAGCAGGACGAGGGCCATGTCGTCGCCGGACCCGGACCGGGCCCACAGCTGGTCGGAGAGCCGGTCGGCCAGTGCTTCCAGCTCGGCGGGGCCGTCCCGTACCGCGGCGGTCAGCGCGTCGATGCCGGCGGTGATGTCCTGGCCGGGCTGTTCGACGAGGCCGTCGGTGCACAGCAGCAGGGCGGAGTCCGGTTCCAGGAACAGCTGGGTCTCCGGAAAGTGGTCCTGGCCGAACGCGGTGGCCAGTCCGAGCGGCAGCCCGCCGCGTACCGGGTGCCAGTCCGTGTGCCGGGCGGCGTCCCAGACGAGCGGGCCCAGATGTCCGGCCCGGGCCACGTGCAGCGCGCCGGATTCGAGGTCGGCCTGGACGTACGTGCACGTCGCGAACCGTTCGGTCTCCAGCTCGGCGAGGAAACGGGAGGCACGCACGAGGACCGTCTCGGGGGAGTGGCCCTCGGTGGCGTAGGCGCGCAGGGCGATGCGGAGCTGGCCCATGACGGCCGCGGCGTGCGTGTCGTGGCCCTGGACATCGCCCACGACCAGCCCGATCCGCCCCTGGGGCAGCGGGATGACGTCGTACCAGTCGCCGCCGATGTCCCGCCCGGTGCTCGCCGCGTGATAGCGGACGGTGACCTCGCCCCCGGCGATCTCGGGGACCCGGCGCGGCAGCATCGTGGCCTGCAGCCCGGTCGCGAACTCGCGTTCCTGGTCGAAGAGCATGGCCCGCTGGAGGGACTGGGCCACGACTCCGGCCAGCGCCAGCGCGAGGTTGCGGTCCTCCGCCGAGTGCTGTTTGGGCTCGGTGTTGAACAGGCCGAGCGCCGCGATGACGCGGTCCTGCGCGACCAGCGGCAGGAAGACGGCGCTGCCGGAGGGGACCCGGTCCAGGTACGGGCGCAGCCGCGGGTAGCGGGCCATCAGCTCGCCGCGGGAGGACAGGAACGCGGCGCGGCGGGACAGCGCGGCGTCCGACAGCGGCAGGGTGTCGTCGAGCCGGGAGGCCATCATGTCCTCGGGCGTCGCGCCCGGCAGGCCGGTGATGGCGATGACCTCGAAGCGGTCGTTGTCGACCAGCCCGAGGATCAGCGCGTCGGCGCCGAAGCGCCGGGCGCCGCCGGTCCCGGTGAGCACCCGGGTGACGTCCGCGACCGACAGGGCACGGGAGAGGGCCGCCGTGGTCTGTTGCACCATCGCGGTCTGCCGCTGCCGGTTCTCCTGGAGCGACCGCAGCAGCACGGAGTCGGCCATCTCCGTACCGGCTTCCCGGACGAGCCCGGTGATCCGGTACGGGCGGCCGTCCGCGGTGCGCAGGATGCGGCCCTGGGCGTGCGTCCACCGGGGTGAGCCGTCGCGGCAGTGGACGCGGAAGTACGCGCCGTACGAGGGCGCCCCGTCCTGGACGGCCTGGGAGACGGCCGCGTCCAGCCGGTACCCCTCTTCGGGCGGCAGGCGGGCGGTGAGCGTCGAGGACCGTCCGTCGTACTCGTCCGGCCGCAGGTCGAAGACGTCCAGCGCGCACGCGTCCAGTTCCAGCGTCGCGCCGTCCAGATCCCAGTCGAACGTGCCAGTGCGGTTGAGGGCTAGACGTTCGCGCAGGTCGAGGGGGGCGAGGGGGTCGGGCGACGGGACGGAGGAGGCGCCGCCCGGACCGGCCCCCGGGACTGCGTCCGGGTCGCTTCCCGGATCGGTCTCCGGATCGGGAGCGCGGGGCGGTACGCCGCGGCGCGGGTCGTAGCGGCCGGGCGGAGTGGTGTTCCGTCCGGTCATGACCTGCGACGCTCCTGTCCCCCGGCCGGTGCGGACGTACGGCTGCCGGACGTGTCCCCCGGCCGGGGGCGGGGGCCGCACACCGGAGGCGCGCCGGCCCCGGCTGCCCGCCAGGCAGTCGGGACCGGCGACGCCGGGGCCACCACGCCCGCCGCTTCCCCGCGCGGCCCGCCGAAGGGGGACCATCGCAACCGGGAAGCGGCCATGCGCCCACGTTAGGACAGCAGTCCGGAATGCGCACTTTCAAGGGCGTGTGAGGGGTATGTCGGTGGAGCGCCGACCGGCTACGCCGGGGCCGGTTGCGGCCGGCGGCCCGGTGCCAGGTGCCCGCCGCGGGCGAGGGCGGCGAGGGCCGTCGCACAGGCCAGGCCGGTCGCGGCCAAGGCGGTCCAGGTCAGCCAGCGGGCGTCGTGGCGGGCGGCGAAGTCCCACAGGGCGCCGGTGACGAGGTTGCCCACGGTGATGCCCAGCCCCGAGACGGTGTTGTAGAGGCCGTAGTGGGTGGCCACCAAGCGGCCTCCGGCCAGCGTGACGACGGTGTCCATCTCGAAGGGATGGACCACCGCGCCGCCCGCGGCGAGCAGCACCACGGCGGCGACGAGCGCGGTGAGGACCGCCGCGGGTACGCCGGACGAGACGAAGGCCAGGGGAGGAAGGCCAGCCCCATGGCGGCCAGGCCGCGCACCAGGGCCTGGCTGGGGCTCCACCGGGCCTTGGCCCAGCCGGTCAGCCGAAGCTGGCCGGCGACGGTGACGGCCGCCGAGACGACGAACAGACCGCTGGTGACCAGGGTGCCCCGGTCACCGAGGGCGTCGGAGGCGGCCAGGGGCAGGGCGAGGTAGACCTGGAAGGTCAGGACGTAGGAGCCGATCATCGCCAGCGAGAACAGCAGGAACGGCCGGTTCGAGGCGACCGCGCGCCACTGGGCGAGCACCCGCTCCCGGGTGGCGGCGGCCGTACCGCCGAGCCGGGGCAGAGCGCGCCATTGCAGCAGGGTGAGCGCGGCGAAGACGGTGGCGGCGACCGTGCACACCAGGCGGAAGTCGGCGGCCAGCAGCGCCAGGCCGACGAGCGGGCCCGCGAGCATGCCGGCCTGGTAGTAGACGTTGAAGGTGGCGAAGGCGTCCACCCGCCGCGATCCGGCTTCGGCGGCGAGGTAGGCGCGGACGGCGGGGTTGAACAGGGCGCCGGCGAAGCCGGTCGCCGCGGAGGCGGCGATCAGGGCGGGCAGGCTGTCGACCCAGCCGAGCAGACCGAAGCCGACGGTGCGCAGCAGGCAGCCGGTCATGATGGGGATCTTGTAGCCGACCCGGTCGGCGAGGGTGCCGCCGATGAGGAACATGCCCTGCTGCGAGAAGTTGCGCACGCCCAGGACGAGGCCGACGGCCCAGGCGGCCAGGCCCAGGGTGCCGGCCAGGTGGGCGGCGAGGTAGGGCATGAGCATGTAGAAGGCGAGGTTGATGGCGAACTGGTTGGCCATCAGCAGCCGTGCCGCGGGCGGGAAGGAGCGGGTCTGCCGCCACAGGTGCTTCATCGGGCGACTCCCGCCGTGCTCAGTGCGTCGCGGTTGGCGGGGCGGGTCGGGTCGGTGACACGGGTGCAGCGGGTCCAGCGGGTGACGACCTGCCGGGCGGGGTCGTCGATCTCGTCGGGATCTTCGGCGGGCAGCCGGTCCAGCAGGTGGTGCTCGCGGCCGTAGGCGTCGTCGAAGACGGTACCGACGTAGCGCTGCGGGCCGTCGGGGAAGACGGTGACGATCCGTTCCTCGGCGGGCAGGGTACGGGCCAGCCAGCGGGCGACCAGGGCGACGGCGCCCACGCTCCAGCCGCCGGTGGTGTAGTGGTCGCGGGCCAGGCGCCGGGCGGCCCACACGGCTTCGGGGGCGGCGACCCAGTGGACCTCGTCGAAGAGGTGGTAGGCGACGTTGCGGGGATAGATGCTGGAGCCCAGGCCGCGCATCAGGCGGGGCGCGGCGGGCTGGCCGAAGATCGTGGAGCCGGTGGTGTCGACACCGACGACCCGCAGGCGCGGGAAGAAGCCGCGCAGCACGGACGCGACGCCCGCCGAGTGGCCGCCGGTGCCCACCGAGACCACCAGGGTGTCGATCCGCCCGAGCTGGGCGGTCAGTTCGTGGGCGAGCGGGGCGTAGGCGGCCACGTTGTCGGGGTTGTTGTACTGGTCGGGGCACCAGGCCTCGGGCTGTACGGCCAGGAGTTCCTCGACGCGGTGGCGGCGGGCCTGCTGCCAGCCGCCGGCCGGGTGGGGGCGGTGCACGAGGTCGACATCGGCCCCGTAGGCCGTGAGCAGACCCGTCATCAGGGGCTCCATGCCCGGATCGGTGACGACGGTGACCGGGTGGCCGAAGGTGGCGCCGGCCAGCGCCAGGCCGAGGCCGAGGGTGCCGGAGGTGGATTCGACGATACGGGCGCCGGGCCGCAGCTCCCCGCGCGCCCGCGCCTCGTGGACCATGTGCAAGGCGGTGCGGTCCTTGATGCCGCCGGGGTTGTGGCCTTCGAGCTTGGCCCAGAATCCCCGCCCGGGGGCGGTGAAGGGCTCGCCGATCCACAGGACGGGGGTGTCGCCGACGAGACCGGCGGGGGTGTGCATCGGGCGCCGGGCGCCGGCCAGCAGTTGGGCCGGGGAGACGGGCACGGGAGTGCGGGTGAGCTGGTTCATGGCGTGTTTCTCCTGCGGTCGGCGCCGTGCGGCGGCGGCCGGCCGTGAGTCGGGGAAAGGCGGATCTGCTCACTGGCCGCGCGGGGGTACCGGCGCGGCCTCCGGAGCGATCAGGTCCGCCACACGCCGAGGCGGGCCCGCTCCTGCCCGGCCGCCGTGCGGCCGGGGTACGGCGGCGGCGACCGGTCGGCCGCCACGTCGTCCGGCCCGGCTTCGGTGAAACCGGCCGGCACCAGGCTCGGAAGGGACGGCAGGGGAGAAGCGATCTGCCGTGACGGCTGGAGCGTCGGGCTGTCCGGACCCGAGCAGAGCTCGGCGCTGCCGTGCCCGTGCAGCGAGTGGGAGGCCGCGGCGTCCGTGAACTGCCCGGGCGCGCCCGCGCAGTCGAAGGCGGCGGCGACGGGAGTGTCGACCTGGCCGCCACCTGCCGGAACCGGCCCGTGCGCGCAGACCAGTACGTGCGCCAGGGCAGCGAGCAGTACCAGGATCACCGCTCCGGTCCGGGACGCGGAGCAGCCGGGCGGTACCGCACGGTCGGGCGTCATCGGCGGCAACAGTAACCGTTCATGCGCGGGAACTGCGCTTCGGACGTGAATTTCGGCCGACGCCGGCAGCGCCACCACCCGGTTGCACCGCGGACGGAGGCCCCCGCCGTGATCGCACCGAGCGGCCGTCGACAGCGCTCGTGATCAGTGCACCTGTCGGGCCGTCACGCTGGGCCCCTCGACCGAGGGATTCAAGGTCGTGTAGTTGTCGCCGTCATTCCCTGTCCGGACGCTCATGGAGATGCGAGGCGAGCCCCTGAACGTCATTCCGGCCGCTGTTGGTCCGGATCAATGCGTTGCGCGTGGTCTTGTTACGCGCCCTGGGGACGTACGAGTCCGCTTCGCCGCCGGCGGTCTCGGCGAGCGCGTCCCAGGGTCTTCTCCTGCGTCCATGACTCTCTTGGCGGCCGTTCGGCTTCGCCCGGCAGGCGGCGCAGACGGCGCCAGGCCGTCGCGCCGCCCCGGGGCCAATTAGTGGCTCTGGTCCACTTCGTGTGGTCGCGTACGCAGCGTGACTGTCGATCTTCTCGTGATGGTGGCTGAGATAGCCTGAAAATCGCCCGACCGGTGGTGATCTGGTCGACAGTGCTGCGCCGTGAACGAAGTACGGCCGCAACTTGAGGAGTTGCTGTTCTCCTTGCCGGAGAACGTGTTGGTGGAGTCGGTCGAGACGACCGACATGGCCGTCCGGGTGGAGGCCCTGAGCACCGCCCGGCAGGCGACCTGTCCGGGCTGCGGGTGCCTTTCGAAGCGAATACACGGCTCCTACCTGCGGTTTCCCCGTGATCTGCCGACGGCGGGCAAGTCCGTCGTGGTGGCATTGAGGGTGCGCAGGTTCGTCTGCGCGGAGGGCTCCTGTCCGCGCAAGACTTTCGCCGAGCAGGTGCCGGGGCTCACCCGCCGGTTCGGCCGGCGGACGGAACGGCTGCGATCGACGCTCATCTCGGTCGGCCTGGCGCTCGCGGGTCGGGCCGGGGCTCGTATGACGGACGTCTTCGGGGCGCCGGTCAGCCGAAACACCTTGCTGAGACTGATCGCCTCGCTCCCCGATCCACCCACCGCCACGCCTCGCGTGGTCGGCGTGGACGAGTACGCCCAGCGCAAGGGCCGGATCTACGGAACTGTGCTCGTCGACGTCGAGACACGTCGCCCGATCGACCTCCTGCCCGACCGGGAGGCGGACACGCTCGCGGCCTGGCTCGCCGAGCGGCCCGGCATCGAGATCGTCTGCCGCGACCGCGCCCCCATTCTTCGCCGACGGTGCCACCCGCGGCGCCCCGCAGGCCCTCCAAGTCGCCGACCGGTGGCATCTTTGGCGCAACCTGGGCGAAGCCGCCGAGAAGTGCGTCTACCGGCACCGCGGCTGCCTGCGCCAGATGCCGACACCGCCCGGCGAATCGCCGGAGGAAGAGGCGGTGGCTGTGGTGTCGCCCTGGCCGACGGGCCACCGGTTCGCCGAACGCACCCGCGCCAAGCACGCCACCATCCACGCGCTCCTGGCCGCCGGACACAGCAAGCGGTCCGTCGCCCGACAACTCGGCATGACGCTCAACACGATCCTGCGCTTCTCCCGCGCCAGCACCCCGGAGGAGATGTTCACCGGCCAGTGGCAAAGCCGCGCGACCAAGCTCGACGCCTACAAGCCCTACCTCGATCAACGTTGGAAGGAAGGCTGCACCAACGCCTGGAAGCTGTGGGAGGAGATCAAGGAACAGGGTTATCCGGACGGTTACGGAAACGTCCGCAACTACGTGAGCAGGGCCCTTCGCGGCAAGCCCCAGAAGGTCGGGCCTCGGCCACCCTCGGCCCGCGCCGTCACCCGCTGGCTCCTGACCCACCCCGACGCCCTGGCCGAGTACGACCGCCTCCACCTCAAGGCTGTCTCGCCAACTGTCCCGAACTGACCACACTCGCCGAGCACGTGCGCTTCTTTGCCCACATGCTCACCCACCTGCAAGGCGACCAACTACCCGGATGGATTGAAACAGCCACTGCCACCACCGAACTGCCCAGCCTCCGCCACTTCGCCCAGCACCTCGAACGCGACCTCGACGCCGTCATCGCCGGCCTCACAAGACCCTGGAACTCCGGTGTTGTCGAAGGCCATGTCAACCGAATCAAGATGCTCAAGCGACAGATGTTCGGTCGCGCGGGATTCGAACTCCTCCGGAAACGAGTCCTGCTGGCGTGACCGAAAATCACCAGACCACACGAAGTGGACCAGAACCCGATTCCAGGCTTTGGCTCACTTGGTGTGGGGAGTGCACCGGTGGTGATGTCAGTGGTGTGTGGGCAGATGACCGTGCTCTGTCAGTCGCCGCGGAGGAGGTCGTTCTGTGTCTGGGTCTCCGCCCCTGACCTCTGTTCCGGCAGAGGCGCTGGTCGATGTTTCTCTGGGGAGCCGCGCACGTGTGGCATGTCCAGTCCAGTGTGCCCCAGTTGGCCGCCACGCATCGGTCGTCCCGTTGGCGGTCAGGTCCGCCCCCGTGATGGGGAGGGGACAGTGTGACAGCGGGGACTGTCACGGGGCGGGAAAGGGCCACACTCGGCCTCGTGACTGGTCGAGGTGGATGGCACCGGCGCCTCCTGGGTACGGCCATGAGGCGGACACCGGCCCGGGGGCGCCCGCGCGGGACTGGCAGCCCACGCGGCCACCGGCTCAGTCCCAGAACTCCCGCAGGGCCGCGTTCACGAGAGCGGGTTCCTGGGTGTGCGGGTAGTACCCGGGCACCCGCAGGAGCCGCCCGCCGAGCGAGTCGGTGAGGGACTCGGCCACGGCCGTGAGCGGCAACCCCACGTGCTCGCGGTACGCGGCCGGCGCGTGCTCCCAGGTTCCGCAGATCACCAGGACCGGCAGGGCGGCGCCCCGGATCGCCTCCAGCGGGATGTCCGCCTCCCAGACGGGACGCTCCCTCATAGACGTGGCGACGGCACGGAGCCGGCGGGGCGTGGGCTCGGGCATCTCCATCCCCAACCCTTCGGTGGACGCCCGCAGGTACTGCTCCGGCGTGACTTCCTCCGGGATGCCCGGGGCACCGTCGCGCACCCGGTCGAGGAGGTCGGCGACGAGGGGGTGATGCGCCGCGGCGGTGAAGGCGGAGGGCTGGATGAGGGCGAGGGAACGGACGAGGCCGGGTCGGCGGGCGGCGGCGATGAGCGCGGCGACGGCGCCGTTCCCGTGCCCCACGAGATGAGTGCCGCCCGGACCCGCGGCGAGCGCCTCGTCGCCGAGAACCTCCACGATGTCCTCGGCGTCGGCGTCGAAGTCGCTGCGCACGGTGTCGGGGCTGTTGCCATAGCCCTGGCGGTCCATGAGGAGGAGTTGCCGACTGTCAGCGAGGGGGCGCTGTGCGGCGAACCCGTACGTGGAGTCACTGCCCCAGGTGAAGATGTTGTGGACGAACAGGGCCGGGGTGGCGGCCGCCGTGGTCACCGGGGCCGTCGAAGCCGTCCGGGCCCGGCTGCCCGCCACCCGCTCGCGATCGTCCCACACGGTCACGTGCACGGCCATTGGTCACCCTCCCGAAGGTGAAGGAACGCTGAACAGCCGGTCCAGATGCACGTCGATCGCGGCGAGCGCGTCCTGCGGCTCGATCACGTCGAGTTCGAGCAGGGAGGTGAAGCCGGTGAGGGCGAGGAGCAGGTTGGTCTCGGTTGCCGGGTCGCGGCCGGAGTGGATGTGCCCGTCGGCGATCGCCTGGCGGACCAGCTGCTCGACGAGGAACCGCCCCTGGACGAGGCCGCGGCGCGCCTGCTCGTGCACGGCCTGGTCGTGCAGTGCCTCCAGGACGTAGGCGGCGCTCATCCGGCTTGTCGCGCGGGCGTCGGCATGCAGGGGGAGCATCTCCGCGAGCGTCAGCCGAAGCACGTCACGGGGGTGCGGGCGGGCACCGAGCTTTTCGAGCCCCTGGTGTACGCGCACCGAGGTCTGCTCGGAGGCGAAATCCATCGCGAAAGAGAGCATGGCGGTCCGAGAGGCGAAGTAGTGCTGCAGCTGCCCGTGTGACATGCCCGCTTCCTGTGCCACCACGCGCATCGTCAGCTGTGTGACGCCGCGCTGCTCCACCACCCGCCATAGTGCGCGGGCGATCGCTTCGCGGCGCTCGCGGTGATCCACCTGTTTGGGCATTGCCGCGCCTTCCCTTCCTGCCCGAGGACTGTTCCAATACAGTCGACATAATACACCTGGCCCATAAACCTGGGGTTCACACGACGAAAGGAATCGTCATGTCCGAACAGCCGAAGGTACGGACCACGGAAGGTGTGGTGCAGGGGCTCCGGCGGCCGGGGCACACGGTGTTCCGCGGCATCCCCTACGCCCAGCCCCCGGTCGAAGCGCTCCGCTTCGCCGCGCCCGCGCCGCCGCACTCCTGGGAGGGGACGAGGCAGGCGGTCGAGTTCGGCCCCGTGGTGCCGCTGTCCCTGCCGATCCGCGTACCCCCGCAGGGCACCGACTGGCTGACGCTCAACATCGGCACTCCGGATCCCGGCGCGGCGGGGCTGCCGGTGCTGGTGTGGATTCCCGTGGGCGGCTACCTCTCGGCGGCGTCGAGCGACCCGATGTACGACCCGGCAGCGCTGGCCGAGGCGGGAGTCGTCGTGGTGACCGTCAACTGCCGCGTGGGCGCGGAGGGATTCGCGTTCCTCGACGACGTGCCGCCCAACCGCGGGTTCCTCGACCAGATCGCGGCGCTGGAGTGGGTGCAGCGCAACATCGCAGCCTTCGGAGGCGACCCCGGCCGGGTCACCCTGGGCGGGCAGTCCGCCGGGGCGGGCTCGGTCGCCGCCCTGCTGACGATGAAGTCCGCGCGCGGCCTGTTCCGGCGGGCCATCGCCCACTCGGTGCCGGGGCTGCACAGCACCCCCGCGCTGGCACGGCAGGTCACCGCCGCGTTCGCGGACCGGCTCGGCGCGGCGGCCCCCACCGCCGAGGCCCTCCGCGACATCGACCCATGGCGCCTGGCCGCCGAGCTCACCTCCTTCAACGCCGGCCTCCCCGCGCACCGGGAGAGCTGGGGGCGCCTCACCGAGACCGGCACCGCACTGTGCCCCGTCGTTGACGGCGAGGTCCTCCCGGAAACGCCCTGGTCCGCGCTGACCGGCGCCCGAGCGGGCGGGACCGAACTGCTCGTCGGCCACACCCGGGACGAATTCCGGTACTTCAGCGTCGTGAGCGGACGGTACGGCACGTTCACCGAGGAGGACGCCCAGGCAGCCCTGGACCTGCACGCCCCGCAACCGGACGGGGCGCGGGCCTACCGTGCCGCGTTCCCGCAGGCAGGCCCGGAGGAGCTGGTGGAGACGGTGTACTCCGACGCCCTCTTCCGCATGCCGTCACAGAAACTGGCCGAGGCGAACGCCGCAGCCGGCGGCACCTCGTACCTGTTCGAACTGTGCTGGGTTGCCCCGGCCCTCGACGGCATCCTGGGCGCCTGCCACAGCCTCGACGTGCCCCTGGCATTCGGCACGCTGGACAGCCCTGTCGCCACCCAGCTCATCGGCGCGAAACCCACCCCCGAGGCCCTCGCGCTCTCCCGCGAGCTCCAGCACGTCTGGGTCCGCTTCATCACCACCGGCGACGCGGGCTGGCCCGCCCACCGGCCCGGCGGTCACCTCACCCGCGTCCTGGACGCCGAGCCGAAGTCGCTGCCCTACCCCGAACAGGCATCCCGCCAGATCTGGGAAGGCCACACCCCCGTCCCCTTCGATCATTCGTAATGGTCCGGGTCGGCTCCTACGACGGCGACGCCGCCACGCACCTGCCCATCGGGGACAGCCTGAAGTGGCGTACAGCCAGGCAACACCCGGCCCGCTTGGCATCAGATCCCACCCGAGAGCACGCGGCGTGACGACTCCACACGAAGTGGACCAGACCCCAATTAGTTCGCTCCGGCCCCCGCCCGCACCCGGGCTCCCGCCGATACCGGCCGTGTGGTCCGCGTCCGGTGGGCGAGGTGGGCCTTCTTCGTGGCGATGTCGACCGTGTACGCGTCGATCGTCAGCGTCCCGGCCCCCGCCTTCAGCACCATGAACCCGTGCCGGGCGAAATCCTGCCAGGCGGCGGGGTGGGTGAAGTGGGCCCTGCCGTCGCCCGTCTTGGCCGCGGCGCCGCAGACGAGCTGCCGGGTGCCGCGGGTACGGTCGGTGGGCTCCAGGATCTGCAGGGTGTGGTCGTGCCCGGACATGATCAGGTCGGCGCGGCCGCACACCACCTCCTCGTACAGCTTCTTGAGGTGGATGCCGCTGGTGTAGTTGCCGATCACGAAGCCGTCGTACGCGCCGGCGCTGCCGTGCTTGCCGTTGTTCAGGTACGGGTGGTGGCCCAGCACCACCTTCCAGCGCGCGCGGGAGGCGGTCAGCGCGGCGTCCAGCCAGCGGCGCTGTTCGCGCATGTACGGGCCGTTCCAGTAGTAGTGCGGGTCGGTCTGCGCTACGTAGGAGGCGACCGGGTTGGTGTCGAGCGCGAAGAACTCGACGAGCGGTTCCCCCTGGGAGCCGTCTGCCGGGAGGGCGACGTTGTAGTAGCGGCCCGGCATGTACCAGCGGCGGGACGTGGCGGCGTACGCGACCTCGCGGTCACCGCGGGAGGGGTCGCCGCCGCTGCCGGGAATCAGCCCCGAACAGTCGTGGTTGCCCAGCACCATCAGCCACGGCACGTCGATACCGGTGTTGGGCAGCTCGAACTTCTCCGCGAACTCCGAGTCGTGGTCGGACTCCGGGCCGTTCTCGTAGATGTTGTCCCCGAGGCCGACCGCCAGCCCGACGTGTTCGGCGCGGCAGACCTCCGCGGCCGCCGCCGTGACCGCGTACTGCTCCGCCGCGCCCGTCCCGGCGTCACCGGTGATCAGGACGGCGTACTCGCCGGAGGGACCCGGCGCGGACGGGAGCGGGAACCGCCCCGGGGCGCCCGCCCGCGGCACGGCGGCCGCGGGCTGCTGCGCCCCGAACGGCAGCGCGGCCAGCGCCGCTCCCGCCACCGCCCCGCCCAGCAGCGTCCGCCGGTGCACACCGCGCGCCGCGGCCGGCGCGTCCACCGTGCCGTCCGGTACGGCGGTGTCGGTCGGTACGGCGGTGTCGGCGGGGCCGGGGCCGCCGTCCGCGCCCACTGGTCCTCGGTCAGGTCCGCCCGCGGCGGAATCAGCTCGTCGTCGCACATGGCTGGCTTTCTCTCACGGGCGGCGGGGCAACTGGTGACGGAGCCATGAACGCCGTGTGGACGTATGGGGAGTACGGCGTGGCGCGGCCCGGGCGTGCCACGCCACCCGGCCTCCCGGCCGGCCTTCCGGTCAGCGGGCGCGACGGGCCAGCCGGCGCAGTGTCCGGCCGCAGTGCCGGGCGTACAGGCGCTGGAACACCGGCACCACCGGCCCCGCCAGCCGGGTGTACCAGCGGCCCGGAACGCTGAAGGCCGTCATCGTGAACCACACCGCGCCGTCCTCCCGCATCTCGACCACGAAGGACTCCTCGCCGCGCTGCGGGTGGCCGGCCAGCGTGCCGTACGCGAAGCCGATGCGCTCGCTCTCGTACTCGCTCCACACCACCCGGCACGGCGCCCACAGCCGGGCGGGGCCGAGCCCCAGTGCGCACTCCACCCGGACGCCGGGCGCGGCCTCCGGCGCCGAGGCCCGTACCCGGACGCCCGCCGCGCGGTGCATCCGGAAGGACGTGACCGCGTGGCCCGCGGCTTCGAGGACCGCGCGGCCGTGGCCGAGGTAGGTGGCCTCGTGCAGCTGGCGGTATCCGCCGGGCAGCGGACGGTGGCGGGTGGCGCCCTGCTCGGCGTAGTTGAAGGGGCTGGGGGCGGAGGTGCTGCCGGTGGTCATGGGGGTCTGCTTCCTCGGGTGGCGATGGATGCGGGTGACGGTGGATGTGGCGGGCGGGGCGGTCGGTGGAGCGGTCACGCGGGTACGGGGGCGGCCGGAGGGGACGCGGCGGGCTCGTCCCTGAGGCGGCGCCAGGCGAGCAGCGCGCACAGGGCGAAGCCGAGCGCGTTGCCCAGGCCGTGGGTGGCGGCCATCCATGCCAGTGTGGGGTGCGGGATGCCGGTTGCCTCGCCGAGTGCCCAGCTCAGGGCGAGCAGCATGGTCGCGACGAGGACGACGGCCGAGGTGCCGAGCAGGCCCCGGGTGGTCCGGTCCGGCGCGGTGGTACGGACGTCCCGCCAGGTGACCAGGGCGACCAGCCACATGCCGGTGGTGAGGATCACCGCGCCGGCCAGTTCGGCCCAGTCGTCGACGAAGTAGCCCGCCAGGACGAACAGGGTGCCCACGGGCACGCTGAGCGCGGCGAGCGGCCCGGCCCGGCCGGGGCGTGCGGCGCGGCAGACGAGTCCGGCCACCAGGGCGGCGGCGAATCCGGCGAAGTGGAAGTGCGGCACGGTCAGCGACAGGATTTCCAGGTCGAAGCCGAACAGCTGGTGGCCCGAGCGTTCGGCGACCAGGGCGGTGCCGGCGACGGCAGGGGTGACCAGGGCCGTCAGCACCGCGATCTCACCCGGCGCGAGGCTGCGGGTGCGGGCCAGCCGGCGCGGTGCGTGCAGGGCGAGGGTGAGGGTGGCCAGCGCGTAGGCGGCGGCCAGCGCCGTGGCGGCGGCTCCGCGTGGCAGCCAGAGGGCCACCGCGCCCGCCGTGGCGGCGAGGGCCAGCGGCGCCGTAGCCACTGGGTGCCCGGTTCGCCGATCAGCGCGAGGCCGGTCGGCACCACGACGAACATGCCGAGCATGACGATGAGGTCGACCAGTGTGGTCATGAGTCCCCCAGACCCGGCACGGAGCCGGTTTGAACGTGTTCAACCCGTCGCGTCAGACAGTACGGGACGGGTTGAACGCGTTCAATTCCGCCCCCCGGGGAGGGGCGGCGGGACGTCAGCGCACCGAGCCGTCCCACTGCCACTCCGTGCGCCGCGGCAGTCCGGGAAGAGCGGTCCGGCCCGTGCGCTGGAGCAGGACGTCGAACCGCTCGTATCCGGGCGGAGTGGGCGGGGCGCCGGGGAACAGGCGGGACAGGACGGCGGCGCACAGGCCGCCGTCCGGTGCCCAGGTCATCCCGAGCGCGCGGGTGATGTCGTACGTGTGGAGAAGCAGTTCCGTCATGCCCATGGCGGCGAAACCGACGGCGTCCGCGTGCCCCCAGGGATGCCAGGCGCGGACGTCGGTGGGGGTGTCGCGGACCGTCGACCCGAGCAGGCGGGCCGCGATGCGCAGCCCCTCCAGGCAGTCCGGGACCGGGGCCCGGGGGTCGAGCGAGGCGAAGAGGGTGATGTAGCGGTCGGTGGGGCGGGCGATCAGCAGGCCCGCGTATCCGGTCAGCCCGAGGGCGAGGTGGTCGAGGGTCTCCCGGCAGGTCCAGGCGAGGCCGTCGGCGGGGCGCGACCAGTCCTGGTCCGCTCCTTCGAGGAGGGCGTCCAGGCAGGTGTCGGTGGCGGCGGCCAGCAGGTCGGGCCACGCGGTGGCGGCCGGCACCGGCAGAAGGGGCGCGGCGGTCGTGGTGGTCGTGGTCACCGGGCGTCCGCCCCGCTCTTCAGGACCTCGACCACGCTCGCATAACTGTCGGCGCCGTGGCCCGCGGCGCGGGTCCGTTCCATGGTGGCCTTCAGCAGGGCGGGCAGCGCGTTGTCGATGCCGCGGGCCGCCGCGGCGTGCAGGAGGTGGTCGATCGCGGCGATCTGGACGTCCACGGTGGCGTCGTCGCCCGGGTAGTGTCCGGCGTCCACCTGCGGCGCGTACGTGGCCAGGAAGCCGGTCACCGCGCCCAGCCAGCGGATCGCGACCGGAGTGAAGTCGGCGGCCCGGACGCCTTCCGCGCCGACCAGCGCGGTGCCGTGCAGCCAGCCGGTCAGGGCGGCCCACATCAGGCCGAGCAGCGCGGCGTCGTACAGCGACGCCAGCCCCGGGTCGGCGCCCAGATGCAGCGGGTCGCCCAAGGCCGCGAGGGTGGCGCGGTGGGTGTCGAACACCGTGCGCGGGCCGCTGTAGAGGAACATCATCTCGGGGCTGCCGACGCCCGGAGGGGTGGTCATGATCGCGCCGTCGAGGTAACCGGCGCCGTGCGCCCGTGCCCACGCGGCAGCCTCGGCGGCCTGCTCCGGCGAGCCGGAGGTGAGGTTGACCAGCGTCTTGCCCGCCAGTGTGTCCGCCACCGGGTCGAGGACGGTGTGCAGCGCCGGATGATCCAGCACGCAGGCGATGACGAGCGGGCTCGCCGCCACGGCCTCGGCGGGCGTCGCGGCCGCGACGGCGCCGCGCTCCGCCAGTGCTTCGGACTTGTGCGCCGAACGGTTCCACACCGTCGTGGCATGGCCGTTCGCCAGCAGCGCGGTCGCCAGCGCCGATCCCATCGATCCCAGCCCGAGCACCGTCACGGCCGCGCTTTCGCTTCCGGCCGTGCCTTCGTTCCCCATGTGCGTCTCCTCGTAGAGCCGCCGGCGGGACGTTCGCACCGGCGGCGGTCGATCACGTAGGAGCCACGCTCGCAGTGCCCGGGGGCCGGAACCAGTGGCAGGACTGACGGCCGCCACCAAATTCCTGCCATGGGTTTGCCGTGCGGGCCCTATCCTTCGGACATGAGCGCAGGAACCGTCGCGGTGGTCGTGACCGAGGAGATCGGCGTCCCGTCCTGGGACCTGTACGAACTGAGCATCCCCTGCACGGTCTTCGGCAAGCCGCAGCCCGACCTGGCCGACCCCTGGTACGACCTGTGGCTGTGCGGCACGGGCGAGCGGGACGACGGCCCGGCGGGCGGGGCCGGGCTGACGCTGCGCACTCCGTACGGCCTGGACGACCTCGTCGGCGCGCACACGGTCGTCGTCCCCTCCGTGCCCGACCCCTGCGTGGAGGAGGGCAGGCCACTGCCGCCGGCCCTGATCGATGCGCTGCGCCGCGCCTACGACGCCGGTGCCCGCATGGTGTCCCTGTGCACCGGTGCCTTCGCGCTCGCCGAGGCCGGACTGCTCGACGGCCGTCGTGCCACCGCCCACTGGATGCACACCGCCCAGCTCGCCGCGCGCTACCCGAAGGTGCGGGTCGACGACTCGGTGCTGTACGTGGACGACGGCGACGTGCTCACCAGCGCCGGGCTGACGGCGGGCCTGGACCTCTGCCTCCACCTGGTACGGCGTGACCTGGGCGCGCACGTCGCCAACCAACTGGCCCGCCGGATGGTCGTACCTGCCCACCGGCCCGGCGGCCAGGCGCAGTTCATCGACCTGTCCGTGCCCGCCACCGACGACGAGGGCCTGGCCCCCGTCCTGGCCTGGGCGCGCGCCCGCCTCGACCAGCCGCTGACGGTGGAGGACCTGGCGGAGCGCGCCGCGCTGAGTCCACGGACGTTCTACCGGCGTCTCCAGGCAGCCACCGGCACGACTCCGCTGCAATGGCTCCTCGACCAGCGTCTGGCGCGCGCCCAGAGTCTGCTGGAGTCGACCGACCTGCCGGTCGAGAAGATCGGCGAACTGAGCGGCCTCGGCACGGCGAACAACCTGCGCCACCACTTCCTCAAGCGCGTCGGGGTCTCGCCGTCCGACTACCGCCGAGCGTTTCCCCGTACGGCGCCGGAGGCGACACTCGCCGGGTGAGGCGCCACCGGTCCGTTACGTGTCCATGACTCGTCGGCTGAGGCACCGCCGTTCCGCAACACGTACTTACACGTCCATCGCCCCATGCCTCCCCGCCCCCGAAGCGAAGCGCGCCGCGCCCTTCATCGCGTCCGCCAGGACACTTCCCCCGTACCGGAGTTCCGCGGCCATGGCGGCCTGCTCCGGCAGACCCTCCTGGGCCAGGAGGAAGCGCGGTCGCTGCGCAGGCACGCCTGGGGGAAGCGGGCGATGGCGGCGGCCAGTTCCTCGGCCTCCGCGCGCGCCCGTCCGGGCGGCACCACCCGGTTGACCAGTCCCATCCCCAGTGCCTCGGCCGCACCCACCGGCCGGCCGGTCAGCACCATGTCCAGGGCCCGGCCGGTGCCGACGATGCGGGGCAGCCGTACCGTACCGCCGTCGATCAGCGGCACGCCCCAGCGGCGGCAGAACACCCCGAAGACCGCGTCCTCCTCGGCGACCCGCAGGTCGCACCAGAGAGCCAGCTCCAGGCCGCCCGCCACCGCGTGTCCGCCGACCGCGGCGATCACCGGCTTGTCCAGCCGCATCCGGGTGGGGCCCATCGGCCCGTCGCCGTCGGCCGCGACCCGGTTGCCGCGCTCGGTGCCGACCGCCTTGAGATCGGCGCCCGCGCAGAACGTGCCGCCCTCGCCCCACAGGACCGCGACGTGCGCGTCGTCGTCCGCCGCGAAGGCACGGAAGGCGTCGGCCAGTTGGCACGCCGTGGAGCCGTCCACGGCGTTGCGTGCCTCCGGCCGGGAGAGGACGACCGTGGTCACCGGGCCGGAACGCTCGACCCGTACGGTGCGGGCCGATCCGACGTCCGGCGCGCCGTTCGGGCCGTCGTCCGGCCCCAGGCCCGAGTCGCCCACCGGCCCGCCACCTGGCCCGCCCCCGGGCCCCCGCCGGTCATCCGGCGCCCTCCCCGGCAGCCACGGGCCGCGCCCGATCCAGAATCGCCGTCAGGTCGGCCGAGGTCGGCAGCGTCCCGAACGCGTTGCCCCACTCCCCGTCGAGCCGCGAGGCGCAGAACGCGTCGGCCACCGCCGGGTGGCCGTGCCGGACCAGCAACGCGCCCTGGAACGCCAGCGCCATCCGCTCCGCCAGCGTCCGGGCGGCGCGCTGCGCCCGCTCCGGGTCGTCGAGCGTGCCGAGCATCTTGCGGATGCCCGCGACAGCGGCGTCCAGCCGCCGGTCGGCGCCCGCGGCCGCGTCCACCTCCGCGAAGTACGCGTCCAGCGCGGCCGGTTCCTTGCCGAGGGCACGCAGTACGTCCAGCGCGGCGACGTTGCCCGAGCCCTCCCAGATCGACAGCAGCGGGGCCTCCCGGTAGAGCCGCGGCATGCCCGACTCCTCCACGTACCCGTTGCCGCCCAGGCACTCCAGGGCCTCCGCGGCGTGCGCGCTGCCCCGCTTGCACACCCAGTACTTGCCGACGGCCAGCCCCAGCCGGCGCAGCGCGGCTTCCTCCGCGTCCCCGCCCTGGGCCCGGTCCACGGCGGTCGCCAGCCGCATCGCCAGCGTCGTCGCCGCCTCCGACTCGATCGCCAGGTCCGCCAGTACCGCCCGCATCAGCGGCTGTTCGGACAGCGCGCGGCCGAACGCCTGGCGGTGCGCGGTGTGGTGCAGGGCCTGCCGCAGTCCGGCGCGCATCCCGGCCGCCGTGCCGATCACACAGTCCAGCCGCGTCATGTTCACCATCTCGACGATGGTCCGCACACCGCGCCCCGGCTCGCCGACCGGCCAGGCCACCGCCTCGTCGTACTCGATCTCGGAGGACGCGTTGGAGCGGTTGCCCAGCTTGTCCTTCAGGCGCATCAGCCGCATCCCGTTGCGCGTGCCGTCCGGCAGCACGCGCGGCAGCAGGAAGCAGCTCAGCCCTTCCGCCGTCTGCGCGAGCGCGAGGAACACGTCGCTCATCGGTGCGGAGGTGAACCACTTGTGCCCGGTGACGCGGTACGTGCCGTCGCCGGCCGGCACCGCCCGGGTGGTGTTGGCCCGTACGTCGGAGCCGCCCTGCTTCTCCGTCATCGACATGCCCGCGATCAGGCCCGCCTTGGTCAGCGGGGGCCGCAGTCCGTAGTCGTACGTACGGGCCGCCAGCAGCGGTTCGTACTGCTCCGCCAGCGCCGGCGCGGAGCGCAGGGCGGGGACGGCGGCGTACGTCATGGAGACAGGGCAGCCGTGCCCCGGCTCGGCCTGCGACCAGACGTAGAACTTGGCCGCGCGCACGAGGTGGGCGCCGGGCCGGGCCTCGGCCCACGGCGCGGCGTGCAGCCCGTGCTCCACCGCCACGGTCATCAGCTGGTGCCAGGCGGGGTGGAACTCCACCTCGTCGATCCGGTGGCCGAAACGGTCGTGGGTGCGCAGCCGGGGCGGCTGCTCCTCGGCGGCCCGGGACTGCTCCAGCACCGCTTCCGTCCCGGCGAGCGCGCCCAGCTCCCGCACCTCCGGCGCGCCCCACCCGGCGCCCGCCCGGTGCAGCGCCTCCAGCAGGGCCGGGTCGTCCGCCGTGCTGAACCCGGTCAGCGGCGGGGCCTGATTCACGACTTCATGGGTGACGGTCATACCGTGGACGTTACAGATTTCTGACAGGCGCGGGAAGGGTGTAATGGGATGGAGGGCGGTGATCACAGGGTCGGCGGCGGCCCGCTTAAGGTGGAGGCCGACCGACGGACTGCGAGGGGACTGAACGTGACGAAACCGGGCCGGACCACCGGGGAGAGCGGTGCGGACCGTACGGAGCGTGCGGGTGGCAGGCGGCGGGTGCCGCTGCTCCTGGCGGTGGCGGGCGCCGCCTACCTGCTCGACCTGGGCAGCAAGGTGGCCGTGGTCGCGGAGCTGGAGCACGGCGCGCCCGTCAAGGTGTTCGGCGACTGGCTGGAGCTGCGGGTGCTGCGCAACTCCGGCGCGGCGTTCGGCATCGGCGAGGCGACCACCATCCTGTTCACGCTCATCGCCGTGGCCGTCACCGTGGTGATCGTCCGCCTGGCGCGCAAGCTCTACAGCGCCCCCTGGGCGATCGCGCTGGGCCTGCTGCTGGGCGGTGGACTCGGCAACCTGACCGACCGCCTCTTCCGTACCCCCGGCGACTTCCAGGGCGCGGTGGTCGACTTCCTCCACGTACGCGGCTTCAGCATCATGAACTTCGCCGACTGCGCGATCGTCTGCGGCGGCATCCTGATCGTGCTGTTCTCCTTCCTCGGGTGGGAGCTGGACAACAAGGACAAGCCGGAGAGGAGGGCGGGGGAGACGGTGGGGGACACGGCCGTCGCCGACCCGCCGGGCGCCTCCTAGGATTCCGCCCGATGGACGACGACACTTCCGTACGCGATCCTGTACGCGACTCCGTGCGCCGCTCTCTGCGCGACTCCGTACGCGACGACACGCGGCACCTCGGCCTGCGGCCCCTCACCGCCCGTTCCATCGTGCTCAGCACCCTCCTCGGTCACCACCCGCCCCGCCTCCCGGCGCGCGCCCTGGTACGCGTCGGTGAGCTCTTCGGCATCGCCGAGGGCACCGTGCGGGTCGCGCTGTCCCGGATGGTCGCCGCCGGCGACCTCCAGCAGGACGACGGCACGTACGGACTCACCGCGCGGCTGCTGGAACGCCAGGCGCGGCAGGACGAGAGCCGTACGCCACGCACCCGGCGCTGGACCGGCGGCTGGGAGATCGCCGTGGTCACCGCCGAAGCCCGCCCGGCCGCCGAACGCACCGCGCTGCGCCAGGCCATGGCGGAACTGCGCCTCGCCGAACTGCGCGAAGGCACCTGGCTGCGCCCCGGCAACCTGGAACGCGACCGCCCGCCCGTGATCACCCGGCAGTGCACCCTGCTCACCGGCACTCCGGACGGCGACCCGGCGGAGCTGGCGCGCGGGCTGTGGGACCTGGACGGCTGGGCGGCGCGGGCCCGCGCGCTGCTGGCCGCGCTGTCCGACGCCACGTCACCGGCCGGGCGCTTCACGGTCTCGGCCGCCGTACTGCGGCACCTCCTCGCGGACCCGCTGCTGCCGGAGGCCCTGCTCCCGGCCGACTGGCCGGGCGCCGAACTGCGCCGCCGCTACGACTCCTTCGAGGGCGAGCTGCGCGATCTGCTGCGGCAGTACGTGGCTCCCGGCGGCACGGCCTGAGGGCGGGCGGCCGCTGAAGAGCGCTTCTCGGGCCGAACCCCTGCCATGTTCGACGGCCACGGCCACGGCCACGGCCACGGCCACGGCCCCCGTCCCGTTCCCGGCCCCGAGCGGCCTCTGCGGCGAAAAGCCTCAGCGACCCTCGAAGAGGAAGTCCAGGAAGAGAGCCGCCGACAGCAGCGCCGCGCTCCCGCCCGCCGTCAGTCCGTTACGGGTCATCCGCGCGTCCAGCCGGACGAACGCCTTCCGCCCGCGCGCGGTGCCGAAACCGCCCGACGACAGCACGTCACGCGCGTCCATCTGCACCGACAGCAGGCCCTGCGAACCGCCGCGCTGGAGCAGCGTCGTGTCGTCGAGCGTGGACAGCAGCGCGAGCAGCGCGTCCATCCGGGCCGTCACCTCGGAGGCACCGGCCGCACGGGACTGGCGCAGCGCGGGCAGGGCCACGCCCAGCACGTTCGGGAAGCCGGAACGGGCCTGGCCGACGGCGCCGGGCACGCCGTAGTACTGCCGGGCCCGGCCGCCGGGCGACCGGCTGGCCGCCGGGGCGCCGCCGTCCGGCAGGCGCGCCAGGGTGGCGGCCGCCTCACAGGTCTCCACGTCCGAACGGCAGTTCGTCGCGGCGGCGCCGGCCACCAGCAGGCCCACGGACCACAGCGCTCCCCGCTTGCCGGGCGCACCCGCACCCGCCTCCAGGGCCCGCTGCTCGCCCGCCCGGCCCAGCCGCCCGAGCTGCTCGCGCAGCCGCCGGTCCAGCGGCCGGCCCATGGCAGCCTCGGCCATGGAGGCGAAGGGGCGTGCAACAGCTCGGCGGCGTGCAACGCGAGCGGGTCCGGCTTCGGGGCCAGCACCGTCTGTGCCGTACAGGCGGCGACGGCGAGGTCGGCGAGCCGCAGGGGGAGGGGGCGGTCCGGGGAGGGGTGCGGAACCGTGTGCAGGACGGGGCGCTCGTGCGACGGCGGCACGTCGCGGCGCGCGGTGTCCGGCCGTAGCCTCTTCATGATCGACCTGCCGCGGACCGCGGAACGGGCTGAAGAAGTAGGAGTACCCATCGGTTCGCGCTCCCTCCGTGTTACGCCACGCCCTCCGAATCCCTCCCAGAAGAGTACGGCTTCGCTCACCCGGCCGACGCTCCGCCCCCTGGTATGTCCGGTCCGCGCCCCCGTGCCATCCGCCCGGAGCGCCGCACCGCCGGTCATCCGCGCCACCGCGGTTCTCGTCGCTTCCTCCAACGGACCTCGCACATGCCAGGTGCTTTCCCACGGAGTAATTGCAGATGAGAGATGATCTGCCATACGGTGCCGCACATGCAGTCCTACACGATCGGCCAGGCCGCGCGCCTGCTCGGCGTCAGCCCCGACACGGCCCGCCGCTGGGCCGACGCCGGCAAGGTCCCCACCCACCGGGACGAATCCGGCCGCCGGCTGATCGACGGCCGCGACCTGGCCGCGTTCTCCACCGAACTCGCCAAGAACGGCACCACGGAGGACGACACCTCCCACACCTCGGTCCGCAACGCCTTCCCCGGCATCGTCACGGCGATCAAGCTGGGCGACGTGGCGGCACAGGTGGAGATCCAGGCCGGTCCGCACCGGCTGGTCTCCTCCTCACCCGGGAAGCGGTGGAGGAACTCGGACTGGAGGTCGGCGTGCGGGCCACCGCCCGCGTGAAGTCGACCAATGTCCATGTCGACCGCGCCTGACGCGCGCCCGCCCCGCCTCGTCCCCAAGGAGCCGATCCCGATGTCCCGCACCTTCGGCGTCACCCGTCGCCGCGCCGTCGCCGCGGCCCTGGCCGTCGCCGTCCTCGCCCCGCTCACCGCCGCCTGCGGCAGCGGTGACGACTCGTCCGGGGCCGAGGGGAGGACCACGCTCAAGGTCCTCGCCGCCGCGTCCCTGACCGATGTCTTCGCCAAGGCCGCCGACGCGTACCACAAGGAACATCCCGACGTCACGGTCAAGTTCTCCTTCGCCGGCTCCCAGCAGCTCGCGGCCCAGGTCAACCAGGACTTCCCGGCCGACGCCCTGGTCACGGCGGACACCCGCACCATGGACGGGCTGCACGGCAAGACCGGCGCACCGCAGATCATCGCGAAGAACCGCCTGGTCATCGCCACGGCCGAGGGAAACCCGAAGCACATCACGGGTCTGAAGGACCTGGCCTCCACCAACAAGCTCAAGGTCGTGCTCGCCGCGCCCGCCGTCCCCGTCGGCCGCTACAGCAAGAAGGTCCTGGACCGGCAGGACATCACGGTGCAGCCGGTCTCCCAGGAGCAGGACGTGCGCGGCGTGCTGAGCAAGGTCGAGCTGGGCGAGGCGGACGCGGGCATCGTCTACGCCACCGACGCGATGACCGCGCCCGACAAGGTGGACGCCGTCCAGGTGCCGGACGAGCAGAACGCGATCGCCGAGTACCCGGCGGCCACGCTCAAGGTCTCGCAGCACGCGAAGGAGGCCGACGCGTTCGTGAAGTGGCTCGGGGGCGCACCGGCGCAGAAGCTCCTGCGCGACGCCGGCTTCCAGAAGCCGTGATCCGAGTCGTGCCCCGAGCCGTGCCCCGAGCCGTCTTCCGATGAAGCGCCACCACCGCGAACGAGAGCGGGCCACCGCCCCCGGCCTGCGCGCCCCCTCGCCCTCGCGCTGCCCGCCGTCCTGGCGGTGGCGTTCCTGCTCGTACCCATGGCGGGCATCCTCGCCCGGACGTCCTGGGGCGACCTCGGCACCCATCTGACCTCCCCCGAGGTCACCGAGGCCCTGCGGATCTCCCTGGTGGTGTCCTTCTGGTCGCTGGGCCTGTCCCTGCTGCTCGGTGTGCCGCTGGCCTGGCTGCTCGCGCGCGTCGACTTCCCCGGCAAGGCCGTGGTGCGCTCCCTGGTGCTGCTGCCCATGGTGCTGCCGCCGACCGTCGGCGGTGTGGCGCTGCTCCTCGGCTTCGGGCGGCGGGGCCTGCTGGGCGGCTGGCTGGAGAGCTGGTTCGGTGTGCAACTGCCGTTCCACACCGCGGGCGCGGTGGTCGCCGCGACCTTCGTCTCGATGCCGTTCCTGGTCATCAGCCTCGAAGGCGCGCTGGCCGGACTGCATGTGCGCTACGAGGAGACGGCGGCCTCGCTCGGCGCCGGCCCGCTGCGCGTCTTCCGTACGGTCACCCTCCCCATGATCGCCCCCGGGCTCGCCGCCGGAGCGGCCCTGACCTGGGCACGGGCGCTCGGCGAGTTCGGCGCGACCATCACCTTCGCGGGCAACCTGCCGGGCGTCACCCAGACCCTGCCCCTCCAGGTCTACCTGCTCCTTCAGGACAGCACCGAGGCCGCCACCTCCGTCTCCCTCCTGCTCCTCGCCATCGCGACGGCCGTCCTGGTCGCGCTGCGCGGCAGATGGGCGGGCGGGGGCGGCACGGCCCGGGGGCGCACGAGCGGCGCGGTGACGCGTACGGACGCGGACGGCGACAGGGCACCGGATGCCGCCGGCACGTGGCCCGACCACATGACCGGCGCGTCCGACGCCCCCGGCACGCCCGTCTCCCCGGGCCCGCCCACCGCCACCACCGCGCACGCCGAGGGCGCCGACGCGGCCCCCACCGCCCCCGGCGACAGCTCCGGCGACGTCTCCCGCACCGGGCGGTGGCCGCTGCACGCGGACGTCACCGGCTTCAACCGGCTCCCCCTCGACGCCGCCCCGGGCACCACCATCGCCGTCGTCGGCCCCAACGGCGCGGGCAAGACCACGCTGTTGCGCGCCCTGCTCGGCCTCACGCCGCGGGCGCACGCCGCACTGACGCTCGGCGAGCGGGACGTCAGTACCCTGCCGCCGCACCGCCGCGGCGTCGCCTGGGTCCCGCAGGACGGCGCGCTCTTCCCCCATCTGACGGCCCTCGGCAACACGGCGTACGGGCTGCGCGCCCACGGCACCGGCCGTGCCGAGGCCCGCCGCGAGGCCCAGCTGTGGCTGGACCGGCTCGGCGTCGGCCACCTCGCGCACCGCCGGCCCGCCCAGCTCTCCGGCGGCCAGGCCGGACGGGTCGCACTGGCCCGCGCGCTGGCCGCCCGCCCCCGCCTGCTGCTGCTCGACGAGCCGCTGGCCGCCCTCGACCAGAGCACCCGCGCGCACGTCCGGCACACCCTGCGCCGGCACCTGGCCGGCTTCGGCGGCGTCTGCCTGATGGTCACCCACGACCCGGTCGAAGCGGTCTCGCTCGCCGACCGCGTCCTGGTCCTGGAGGACGGGCGCACCATCCAGGACGCCGTTCCCGCCGAGGTGACCCGGCATCCGCGCTCGCCGTGGGTGGCGCGGATGCTCGGCCGCAACGCGTGGCCGGGGACCGCCACCGGCGACGGACTGCGGATGACGGGCGCCGGGCGGCTGGTCGCCGCCGACCCGCTGCCCGAGGGCACCGGCGCGCTGGCGGTCATCGGCCCCGAAGCGGTCTCCGTGCACCGGACGCGCCCGTCCGGCAGCCCGCGCAACGTCTGGCCGGGCCGGGTACGGGAGATCACCGCGCTCGGCAGCCGGCTGCGGGTCCTCGTCGGGTCGCCGGAGGTGCCCGACCTGGTCGGCGAGATCACCCCGCAGGCCGCCGCGGAACTCGGCCTGGCCGAGGACACCGAGGTCTGGGTGAGCGTGAAGGCGACCGAGGTGACGCTCGTACCGGTCTGAGCGGCGGCCCGCCGTACCGGAACCAAACCCTCCGCGGGGATGGTGGCGTTGCGCCGCCCCGGGGGCCCGTGCGCGGTGCGTGCGGACGCCCGCCGCGCGTGCCCCGAGCCCCCGAACGCGCTCCTGCGGCACCCCCGGCTCGGACAAGCGCTCGATACGCCCGGGCAGACCATGCGCTCCGTCACCGGGGGTGCGCCCCTACCCGGCAGAAGGGGGTGCCATGCGGAGCCGTCGGCCCCCACTCCGGCGGTGCGGAGGCAGGACGGACCGCCGAGGCGCTACCGCGCGCTCTGCCGGTGCCGTCCGTGGCCGTGGTTGTCTCGTACTCGTCGAATTCATGACGGCTCGGAAAACGCACCGCAGGAACTCGGTGGAACCACGGGGAAAGCCCGCGGGATAGCCGGGAAAGAGCGTGCTTCCACGGGACGTCATGCATCCCCAAGGCCGCCGGGAAACCGAGCGGTGAGCGACGGGAGCACAGGTCGATGGAATTTCCTCAGGGAACGGAAACGAGCGGACGCGGTGAGGTCCGGGGGCGTGGGGCCCGAGGAGCGACGGCGGCGGCGGTCCTGCTGGCGGCCGGCGCGCTGAACGTGGCGGCCGAAGGGCCGGCCGAGGCCCGCAGCGGTGCCACGTGGGACCGGCTGGCCGGGTGCGAGAGCGGAGGCAACTGGCGGGCCGACACCGGCAACGGCTACTCCGGCGGACTGCAGTTCGCCCACTCCACCTGGCGTTCCTTCGGCGGCGGCAGGTACGGGTCCCGGGCGGCGCGGGCCTCCCGGGCCCAGCAGATCAGGATCGCCGAACGGGTGCTGGCCCGCCAGGGCTGGGGCGCCTGGCCGGCCTGCTCGGCCCGGCTCGGCCTGCGCTCGTCCGGTACGCGGCACAGCGCGCCGGACTCCGCCCGCTGGCCGGCGCCGCGCGCCGACACCCAGGCCCGCACGAACGGTTCGAGCCGGTACCGCGAGCGGCTGCGCAGCCCCCGGCACCGGGACGCGTCCGGCAGCCGGTACGGCCACGCCAAACCGTACAAGCAGCGCGACGCCCGGCCCCGGGCGGCCTCCGGCGGGCATGTCGTCAATCCCGGGGAGACGGTGAGCGGCATCGCGTACGCGTACGGCTGGGGCTGGCGGGAGTTCTACCGCCTCAACCGCCAGGTGATCGGGGCGAATCCGGACCTCATCCACCCGGGAATGCGACTCGCCGTACGCCGCTCCGGCACCGGCTGACGGTAAGCCGACAAACCGTAAATCGGCCGGCCGAAATCCGTTCGGCCGCAAGGAGCCGCGGCACGTAATCCCTTCCCACCCTCCCGGGAATTCCCCGTGACGAATTCCCATGGAACGGCGGTCCGGCTGGGGGCGGGCGGACCGCCGCGGGAAGCGGTGGGCACCGGCAGGCCGTCCGTGGCGCCGCGGACGGCCTGCACGACTCGGGCTCCGGCGGCCGGGCGCCGGGTCCATCCGGTCCATCCGGTCCGTCCGGTTCAGCCGGTGGCGCGCCGCCGCCGTACCTCGTAGGCCGCCAGGACCACACCCACCGTGAGCAGGCTCAGCCAGAACTGCGCCCGGCTGTCCGGCAGGAAGGCCATCGCCACGATCACCGTGGCCATCAGTGCCACGGTGGCCCGGCTGAGCCAGGGGAACAGCCACATCCGCAGCGTCAGCCGCTGCGGTTCCTCGCGTTCCAGCTTGCGGCGCAGGCGGAGCTGGGCGACCGCGATCGCCAGATAGACGAACAGGGCGACGGCACCGTAGGAGTTGATCAGGAACCGGAAGACGACGTCGGGGAGGCCCACGCCGCGATCACCGACAGGTATCCGGCGGACGTCCCGGCGAGCAGCGCCCGGCGCGGCACCCCGCCGCGGCTGAGCCGGGTGAAGCCGCGCGGCGCGTCCCCGTTGCGGGTCAGGGCGAACAGCATCCGCGACGAGGTGTAGAGCGCGGAGTTGAGGCAGGAGAGCACGGCGATCAGGACGACGGCGTTCATGACCGTGGCGGCGGCGGGCACGTCCAGCCGGTCCAGCACCGCCGCGTACGGACTGACCTCGACGGCCGGGGAGGTCCACGGCACGACCGCCACGACGACGAGCACCGACAGCACGTAGAAGCCCACCACGCGCAGCACGATCGAGCGGATCGCCGCCGCCACGGCGCGCTCCGGCTCCACCGACTCGGCCGCCGCGATGGTCACGATCTCCGCGCCGGTGAAGAAGCCGACGCAGGGCACCACCGCCGCCAGGACCGCACCGGCCCCCTCGGGCGCGAAGCCGCCGGAGTCGGTGAGGTGCGCCAGGCCGCCGTGGGCCCGCGGCCACAGCCCGGTCAGGTACAGCGCGCCGAGGAAGAGGAACACCACGATCGCGATGACCTTGACCGACGAGAACCAGTACTCGAACTCGCCGAAGGAGCGGGCCGAGACCAGGTTGGTCGCGGTCAGCAGCGCCATCAGTGCCAGGCTGACGGCCCACAGCGGCACGCCGGGCAGCCACAGCCGGACGATCCGGCCGCCCGCCACCGCCTCGACGGCCACCACGATCACGAAGAAGTACCAGTACAGCCAGCCGACCGTGAAGCCGGCGCGGTGCCCCAGGGTCTCGCGCACATGGGCGTAGAACGAGCCGAGGGCGGCCGGGCCACCGTCATCTCCGCCAGCATCCGCATGATCAGGACGGTGAGGAGACCGGCGGCGAGGAACGACAGCACGGCGGCCGGGCCGGTGGACCGGATGACCACGCCGCTGCCCACGAAGAGGCCCGCGCCGATCACGCCGCCCAGCGCGATCAGGCTCATGTGGCGTCGCTTGAGGCCCTTGCGCAGGTCCCCGCCGCCCTGCCCCTCGGCCGGCCCGCCGCCCTGCCCGTCGGCCTGTCCGCCGTCCGCTGCGGTGGCCGGTGCCGTCTCGCGTGATGTTCCCGTACTCATGCGGGCCGACGCTATCGGCGCATTCCTGCGGGGCTGTTGCCGCAGTGTTTCGGCTGCCGGGGCAGTGGCCCCGGGCGTCAGAGCGGCAGCACGCACACCGGAACCGGCGCCGCGAACGGCTCACCCAGCCGCCGCAGCCCGCCCCGGGCACCCACCGCGAACACCGTCACCGTCCCCGACCGCTGGTGCGCCGCGAAGAGCAGCCGCCCGTCCGGCGAGAAGGCGAGGTGGCGGGGAAGTCACCGCCGGACGGCACCGTGTCCAGCAGCCGCAGCCGGGCGCCCGCCGCCTCGACCGCGTAGCGCGTCAGGCTGTTGTGGCCGCGGTTGGCGAGGTAGGCGAAGGCGCCGTCGCGGGTCACCAGGAACTGCGCCGGGTAGCTGGTGCCGGGGCCGGTCCCGGTGGACTGCGGCGCGCCCGGCGTGAGTGTGCCGGTGGCCGGGTCGTACACGCAGACCACGGCGGTGTTGTCCACCTCGTTGGCCAGGTAGGCGTAGCGGCCCGACGGGTGGAAGGTGAGGTGCCGCGGGCCCGCGCCCGGGCGCAGCGTGACGTACGAGATCTGGGTGAGCTTTCCGGCGGTGGTGTCCAGCCGGTAGGTGTAGACGGTGTCGTTCCCCAGGTCGACGGCGAGGGCATGGCGGCCGTCCGGGCTGGTGACGATCTGGTGCGCGTGCGGCCCGGTCTGCCCCGGCCCCGGCGGGGGAGCGGTGTGGGTGACCAGATCCGTACGCTCGCCGAGCGCGCCGTCACGGGCCGGATCGACAGGGTGCACGGCGACGCTGCCCGACAGGTAGTTGGCGCTCAGCAGCCAGCGCCCGCCGGGGTGCACGGACAGGTGGCACGGCCCGGCACCGCCGGTGGAGCGGCTGCCGAGGACCCGGTGGCGGCCGTCGGCGCGCAGGGCGACGGCGGTCACCGCCCCTGCTGCTGCTCATTGACGGTGTACAGGGTCCGGCCGCAGGGTGAGAGGGCCAGGTAGGACGGGTCGCCGACGCCGTCGATCACCCCGGTCGCGGTGATCCGGCCGCGGACCGTGTCGTATCTGCCGAGGCCCACGCCGGTGCCGCCGCCCGGTACGGAGGTGTACGTACCCAGGAACAGCGGCCGGACCGCGTACGGCCGGGGGCGAGCACCGGACCCGGCCTGCCCGGGTGCGGCCTCCCCGGACGCGGCCGCGCCGCCGAGGCTGCCGCCGGCCGCGGTCAGCGCGGCGCCCGCCACGACCGTACGCAGGAAGCGGCGGCGGCCGGTCTCTGCCCGTGCCCTGCTGTCCATGCCACACCTCGGGGTCCGGAGATCGCGGTCGGCAGCCAGCGTGGCCCGGACCGGCCGCCCCGGCAAGGGGCGTGCCGCGGCTCGCGTGGCGCTTTGGTGTCGGCCGAAGGCCGGACGGCCCGTACGTCCCGATGATGACCAGGTCCCCCTCGCGTAGGACCGGAGGCATACGGCACGACCAATCCGTGGAGGGATTCGCCCGACCCCCTCCCTTCCGTAGCTTCGTGATCAAGCACATGCACGACCAGGAGGCCACGGATTCATGTACGGCAAGGCATTCGCCCCGGAGTACCAAGGCGAGCTGGGCACCGCCCTCAGCGTGAACTCGTCCTACGAGGACGTGCTCGCCACGGCCCGCCGCGCGCGGCGCGACGCCCGCACGGACCTGGAGCGCGCCCGTGCCTCCTCGCCGTCGCCGAGGCCAACCGGCGCCTGGGACGGGTCGGCGAGGCCCGTACGGCCTGGCGCGACAGCTACCGCAGCGCCCGCGGAGCCGATGACCGCGGCGCGATGTCCTGGGCCCTGTGGAGCGGCGGCACGCTCGCCCGCCAGTGCGGCTCCCTCGCGCTCGCCCGCAGGCTGCTGGCCCTGGCCGTCACCCTCGCCGACGAGGGCGGCGACCGCCTCGCGCACGGTTACTCCCTCGCCGGACTCGCCGAGACCGGCCGCATACAGGGCGACTACGCCGCCGTTGCCGACCTGCACGAGCAACTGCTCGAACAGGCACGGGCGCACGGCGAGGCCCGCCACATGGTGTGGGCGATGTCCGGCATCGCGCAGATGCACCGCAACACCGGCGACTACGCCAAGGCCCTGGAGCTGTTCGAGGAGTCCGCCCGGATAGCCGCCGACGGCGACGACGCACGGGGCCGCGCCTGGTCGCTGCGCGGCGTGGCCGACGTACTGTCCGTACAGGGCCACACCGAACAGGCCCTGTCCCTGCTCAGCGAGGCCGAGACCATCTGCCGCACCATGGACCTCGCCAGCGCCCTCGCCTACAACCACAAGATGCGCGGCAACGTCCTGTTCCGGGCCGGGCGCTACGCCGAGGCCTGCGCGGTCTACGACGGCGCACTGCGCGAGTTCGAGGACATGCACGAGCCGCGCGGCACCGCCCTCTCCCGCCTCGGGCTGGTCAAGTCCCGCTCCCGGATGGGCGGCTCGAAGGACCAGACGCTCACCGAACTGGACGAGCTGGAGCGCGACTTCGGGCGGATCGGGCTGCGGCACGCCCGGGACATGGTCATCGCGTTCCGCGCCGAGCTGCTCCCGTCGGCGGAAGAAAGTCCCGCAGCTCCGTACGGTGCCACCACGCGCCGGTCTCCCGCAGTTCCCGCCACGTCGTGAAGCGGTACTGGAACAGCCGGGCCCGCACCAGCGCGGGCGGCGCGTCCGGGAACGGGTTGTGGCGCAGCAGCCGCACCGTGTCGGGGTCGTTCTCCAGCAGGCGTTCCACGAACGGCCCGAACCAACTGCGCGCGTAGCCGGGCGACAGCGCCGCGAACCACATCAGCCAGTCCAGCCGCAAGTGATAGGGCGCGAACTGGCGCGGCAGCCGCCGCACCCCGCCCGGCTTGCCCCGGAACCCGTACTCCCGCCACACCGCGTCCGGCGAGGCCACCGCCGCGTCCGTGCCCTCGATCACGATCTCCCGGCGGACGCGGGTGACGCTGCCGAAAGCCCCGTAGGAGTTGACCAGGTGCAGCGGGTCGAAGGAGGTGTTCATCAGCTGCTGCCGGGACAGCAGATTGCGTACCGGACGGTAGCTGCGGTAGGCGACGAAGACGGTGACGGCCACGGTCAGCACCGCGAACCAGACCGGGGAGCGGCGGACGCGGACGCGGGCGCGTCGGCGAGCGAGGAGACGTCCACGGCGGACAGGGCCAGGGCGACGGTCAGCCAGTTCAGCCAGGCGAAGTTGCCGGACAGCACCAGCCACAGCTGCGTCACCGCGATCCCCAGCGCCGCCCAGGTGGCCACCGGCTGCGGCGTGAACAGCAGCACCGGCAGCACCAGTTGCGCGAAGTGGTTGGCAGCCGTCTCCACCCGGTGCAGCGGCTTCGGCAGCCGGTGGAAGAACCAGCTGAGCGGGCCCGGCATCGGCTGCGTCTCGTGGTGGTAGTAGAGGCAGGTCAGATCGCGCCAGCAGCGGTCACCCCGCATCTTGATCAGCCCGGCCCCGAACTCCACCCTGAACAGCAGCCAGCGCAGCAGCCACATCACGAGCACCGGCGGCGCCGTGTCGTCGTTGCCGAGGAAGACGGCGAGGAACCCGGTCTCCAGCAGCAGCGACTCCCAGCCGAAGCTGTACCAGGTCTGTCCGACGTTGACGATGGACAGGTACATCACCCACAGCACCGCCCACAACGCCATCGCCACGCCCAGCGGCACCGCGTCGGCCGCCCCGGCGGCCACGGCCGCGGCCAGCAGGGCGCCCGCCCAGGACCACAGCGCGAAGAACCGGTCCGAATAGCGCCAGTGGAACACCGAGGGCGCCTTGCGGAACGGCGCCCGGCGCACGAAGTCCGGCACCGGCGTCATCCCGCGCTCGCCCAGCAGCGCCCGGAACTGCCGCGCCGCCGCCACGAACGCCACCAGATACAGCACGGCCAGCATCCGCTGGAACACCAGCCGCCCCAGCCACACGTCGCTCTCCGTGAACCAGTCCACAGGACCATCCCTAGCACCGCCGGGCACCGCGCCGCCCGTCCGGCACGCGGCGCGCACGAGATGTACCGGACCGCCGCACCGTGCAGGCTGGAACCATGCCCGAACTGCCGGAAGTCGAAGCCTTGCGGGAATTCCTCGACGGGCACGCCGTCGGCCGGGTCCTGGTCCGCGCCCAGCCCGCCGCCGTCAACGTGCTCAAGACGTACGACCCGCCGCTGACCGCCCTCGAAGGCGGCACGGTCACGGCGGTGGCCCGGCACGGGAAGTTCCTGGACCTCACCGTCGGCGGCCTGCACCTGGTGATCCACCTGGCCCGCGCCGGCTGGCTGCGCTGGCAGGACGCCCTGCCCGACGCCCCGCCGCGCCCCGGCAAGGGCCCGCTGGCCCTCCGCGTCCGGCTGAGCGCCGAAGGAACCGGCCCGGCGCCCGGCTTCGACCTCACCGAGGCCGGTACGCAGAAGCGGCTGGCGGTGTACTGCGTGACCGACCCGGCGCAGGTCCCCGGTGTCGCCCGGCTCGGTCCCGACCCGCTCGCGGCGGACTTCACGGAGGAGTCCCTGGCGGCCCTGCTCAAGGGGAACGGCGGCAGGTCAAGGGCGTACTGCGGGACCAGAGCGTGCTGGCCGGCATCGGCAACGCCTACTCCGACGAGATCCTGCACGCGGCCCGTATGTCCCCCTTCAAGCCCGCCGCCCGCCTCGGCCCCGAGGACACGGCCCGGCTGTACGCCGCCGTACGGGACACGCTCCTGGCGGCGGTGGAACGGTCCAGAGGGGTGGCGGCCGGGCAGCTGAAGAAGGAGAAGAAGAGCGGGCTGCGGGTGCACGGCCGTACCGGCGAGGCGTGCCCGGTCTGCGGTGACACCGTCCGAGAGGTCTCCTTCAGCGACTCCTCGCTCCAGTACTGCCCCACCTGCCAGACCGGCGGCAAGCTGCTGGCCGACCGGCGGATGTCCCGGCTCCTGAAGTAGGGCCCGGTACGGTGGCGGGTACGGCAACCGGGTGAACGCCGGACGACAACCGGAAGGGCGCCGGGCGGCGGGCGGGCGGGGCCGCGGAGCCCGCCGGAGCCGGTGCGGCGACCGGCGCGCGGGACGAGGCGGAATCTCTGCATTGTCCCCGACTTGACTTCATATCCGGTAAATGTCGAGCGCCCGCCGGTCGCGGTCGCTAATCTGGTGGTCGACGGACGGCCTGTCCGGTAGATGCCAACACCCTTGGCCCGTCGCGGGAAGTGCCGCAAACCCTGGCCGACATCCCGGTTTGTGCGAAGGCGCCACCGCGTCGGAAGTGTTCCCTCGATGAAGGAGTGCGTGGTGGCATTGGAAAACGCGCAACGCAAGCAGCCGCGGCCCAAGCCGGGCGAGCGGCCGGGTCGGATCAAGGAAGTCCGCAATCTGGAGGTCTGGGGCCGCTGTGTCCCGGTCAGAGTCGCCGGCTGCGACGACGACCCCACCGAGACCCACATCTTCCGCGGCATCGACTGACCGGGACCGCCGCACCGGACGGCCGGAGTCCGTGGGCCACGCACGGCCCACGGACTCCGGCCGGCCGGCGCCGTCGGTCGTCACGGCCGGCGGCCCAGCAGGCACAGCAGCCGGGTGAGGTCGTCGGCACCGGGCGGCGGTGTGACGGGATCGGCGAACATCGACGTACCGGCGAGTTCGTCCGCGTACGGCTCGACCTCGCGCAGGGCGGCGGCCGCCAGGTCCTGCGGCAGGTTCTCGTCGGCGCGGATCGCCCGGGACAGGTCCCAGGAGTGGACCACCGCGTCCATCGTCATCTGCGAGCAGTACCCGGCGGCCGTACCGGTCCCGGACGACAGATGCACCGTACGGTCCAGCGCGCCGGGCTCGGAGAACGCCGCGACCGCGGCCACCGCCGCCCGGTCCCAGGCGCCGGCCGGGTCGTCGCCCAGCTGGTCACCGTCGTAGGCGTCCCCGACCTCTTCGATCGTGGCGCCGTCCCGCACCAGCCGCGGCACCCACAACTGCTCCACGGTCAGGTGGCCGACCAGATCGCGCACCGACCACTCGGCGCACGGGGTCGGGTCGTCCCACTGGTCGTCCCGCACCCGGCGGACCCGGCTGCCGAACAGGGCGATGGCCTCACCGTGCCGGCGCAGAATCTCGGCGTGGTTTCCGGTCCCCTCCGTATCGGGACCGTTCTTGTCCTCTTCGTGTTGGCTCATGCTCACCGAGGATAGGAGTGGGTACGGCGGCCACCGTGGCGCGACGCACGGACACAGCCAGGGATGCGCGGACGCCCTGAGCGACGCACGGACACCCTCCGGGACGCACGCCGCCCCCTCAGGACGGATACAGCGCGCTCCGCGGCACGATCCGCTGTTCCTGACCGGAACTCGACCACAGCAGCTTCATGTGCGCCTCACCGGTCCGCTCGGTGGGCTCCACGCGGAGCGTGTGCCGGTGCCCGGCGGTCAGCGCGACGGACGCCCGGTCGGTCCGCGCCTCGTGCGGAGCGGTGCTGCCGATGACGAGCCGGCCGTCCACCCACAGCCGTACGGTGTCGTCGGAGACGGCGGTGAGGGTGTACGGCCGGCTGTACAGCGGCCGGATCGAGCCGGTCCAGCGGGTGGCGAAGTGGTCCGCCGGGATGCTGACGGCGGGGGAGCCGTCGAAGCGGTAGGACTTGTTGATCACCGGATCGACGGTGGTCACCGCGGGCGGCCCGTCGAACCTGTCGTTCGCCCAGCTCCGCGCCGTCAGCCCGGTGCCGTGCCCGGCGGGCGCGGCGGCCGGCGGCCGGTGCGCCGGGGCCGGTCAGGAGGGCGCCGAGCAGGGCCGTGGCCGCGCCCAGGGTGCCGAGAAGCCGGGCAAATCTCGTACGGCTGCGCATCACATGCTCCTTCCGGTCGGTCATCGGCCGGTCGAGCGCTCCGGTCGGTCATGGCCATGCCCGGCCAGGCATGGCCATCCGCATGGTGCAGTCCCCGGCTTTCCGCCGGAAGCCCTCCGGCGGGCCGAACATCGGAGCACCAGCCCCGAATCCGTGGCGTAATACGGGCGATTGCCGGCCCCACGCACGACAGACCTCGGACCTCACGCGGCCCCCGAGCGCTCGTCGCCACGCCCCCGGGGCCCCCGGCATCCCGCCCGTACCACTGCCGGAACCGTTCCGCCGTCCTGTCCCGAAATGTTGCTGACAAGGTGTCAGCACTCTGGCGGGCTGCCGGAAGCGCTTGTTCAATGGGCGCCAGCCGCAACCGCCTGGAGGCTACATGGACGACGCCGTCACGCCCCCCGCCATCCGCTGTGCCGGAGTGGAGCACACCTACCCCGTGTTCCAGGAACGTGCCGCGCGCATCGCCGCCGGACTGCGCGCCCAGGGTGTCGAGCCCGGGGAGCGGATCGCGATCGTGGTGCGCAACGAGCCCGCGCACCTGGAGATCGCCGCCGGAGCGGCCCGGCTGGGAGCCTCGGCCGTCCCCGTCAACTGGCACTTCCGCCACGACGAGCTGCGGCATGTGCTCGGCGACAGCGACAGCAAGGTCGTCTTCGCCCACACCGACCTGGTGCCGGGCGTCGCCGCGGCCCTCCCGGAGCGGGCCCGCCTCATCGAAGTGCCGGTACCCGAGGGCACGGCCGCCGCCTGCGGTTTCCCGCCGCCGCCGGAGACCGGCGACCACCCCCTCCTGGACACCTGGCTGGCCGGCCACCCGCCACTCGCCGAGGAAGCCGCCCGCCGACCGTCCACCGTCATCTACAGCTCGGGCACCACGGGACGGCCGAAAGGTGTGCTGCGCGACCCGGTCGGCACGGAACAACTGGCCGAAGCCGTGTCCAAGTTCCTCGAATACTTCGCCGTGGAACCCGGCGGCCGCACCCTGATCCCCGCACCGCTCTACCACGCCTCACCCAGCCAGCACGCCCTCCTCGCCCTCGCCGGCGGCCTGGACATCACCCTGATGCCGCGCTTCGACGCCGAGGAGTTCCTGCGGCTGGTCGAACACCACCGCATCCAGCAGGCGCAGGTGGTGCCGACCATGTTCGTACGGCTGCTGCGCCTGCCCAAGGACGTCCGCGAGCGCTACGACCTGTCCTCGCTCACCTCGGTCGTGCACGCCGCGGCACCCTGCCCGCCGCACATCAAACACGCCATGATCGACTGGCTGGGCCCGGTGCTCCGCGAGTACTACGGCGGCAGCGAGACCGGCGCCGTGACCTGGTGCGACAGCCAGGAGTGGCTGGCACACCCCGGTACTGTCGGCAGAGCCGAAGGCACCTGCTCGGTGGTGGTCCTGGGCCCCGACGGCGCGGAACTGCCCACCGGCCGGACCGGCGAGATCTACATCAGGCCGTCCGACACCTGGCCGCAGTTCACCTATCTGGGCGATCCCGCCAAACGCGCGGCGATGGAGGCCGACCGGCTGCCCGGCTACGTCACGATCGGCGACATCGGCCACCTCGACGCCGACGGCTACCTCTACCTCAGCGACCGCCGCAACGACCTGGTCATCTCCGGCGGCGTCAACATCTACCCGGCCGAGATCGAGGGCTGCCTGCTCGCCCTCGACGGCCTGCGCGACGTCGCCGTCTTCGGCATCCCCGACGAGGAGTACGGCGAAGCCCTCGCCGCCCACGTCGAACCCGAACCGGGCGCCGCCCTCACCACCGAGGACGTACGGGCACACGTCGCCGACCGCCTCGCCTCGTACAAGGTGCCGAGAACCGTGGTCTTCGAGGAGAGCCTGCCGCGCGACGAGTCCGGCAAACTGTTCAAACGACGGCTGCGGGAGCCGTATTGGGCTGGGCGGGACCGCGCGATTTGAGGGGGTGCTCCCGCCCGCACCGCGGAGCGAAGCACTACTCTGCTGGCGCGAGGTGGACGAAGACCTGAAGTGGTGATGACCGTTCAACCACAGGCTCACGCAGGACAGGCCGCACTGGTCGGCAAGCTGGCCGGGCGTGGCCTGCTCGCGCCGCCATGGCGAGAGATCTGGGAGCACGTCCCCCGCGAGCACTGGCTGCCGGAGCGGATCTGGGTCCAGCGGCCGGACCGGTGCGAGCCGGTGACGGACGCGGACGCCCGGTACCGGCTGACCTACAGCGACTCGCCCGTGGTGACCCAGGTGGACGACGGCCGGGCCGAGGGGCCGAAAGTGGCGACCTCCGCCAACTCGATGCCGTCTATGGTCGCCAGGACGCTCGGGCTCCTGGACCTCCGGGACGGCATGACGGTTCTGGAGATCGGTACGGCGACCGGCGACGTGGCGTCCAAGCTCTGCCTGCGGGTCGGTGACGACAAGGTCACCTCCGTGGAGATCGACGCGGACCTGGCGGCGCAGGCGCGGACCCGCCTGGCGCGGGCCGGCCTGTCGCCCGCCGTCCACGTCACGGACGGCGCGGGCGGATGGGCGCCGGGCGCGCCGTATGACCGCGTCCTCGCGACGTGTGCGCTGCGCACGGTCCCGCCCGCACTCCTGCGCCAGTTGCGGCCGGGCGGTGTCCTGGTCGCCCCGCTCGTGCGCGACTTCTCTTCCGGGCTGCTGACCCGGTTCGTCAAGGACGCCACGACCGGGGCCGTCACGGGCTCCTTCCACGGTGGCGCCTCGTACATGCCGCTACGGGCCCACCGGTCCACGGCGTCGTCAGCCGTGGACGGAACCACGCCGCGCCACTGTCACGAACTGCTCGACGGGCAGCTGGAGGAGTTCACGGGTCCGGCCTTCGGCCTGTACGCCGGTGCCCGCCTGCCCGGAGTCCACATGACCGGGACGTCCGCCCGGCTCTTCCTGTGGGACGGGGCCGGGTCCGGGGCCCTGGCCGAGGAAGGCTGGGCCGCGGTCTACGGCCGCCGCCGCGACCTGTGGCAGGAACTGGTGCAGGCCTGGCAGGAGTACGTCGCGGAGGGCCGGCCACCGCTCGGCGACTTCGGAGCGACAGTCACCGAGGACGGCGGGCTCCGGATGTGGCTGCGCACGCCCGGTAACCGCGTTCGCACCTCGGGGCTTCATCAGGGCAGCCGTCGTGGAGGGCAGCGCTGACGGAGCCACCGCGAGGGCGGTCAGTCGACACAGAACTCGTTGCCCTCGATGTCCAGCATCGGGATGCACGCGTCATTGCCGTCGTACAGCGTTCGTACGTGGATCGCGCCCAGCGGGATCAGTCGCGCGCATTCGGCCTCAAGCGCGGCGAGGCGCTCTTTCCCCACGAGCCCGGTGCCGACCCGCACATCGAGATGCACCCGGTTCTTGGCGGCCTTCCCTTCGGGAACGCGCTGGAAGTACAACCGCGGGCCCACACCAGAGGGATCAACACAGGCGAACCACGCGTCGCGCTGTTCAGGCGGCTGCGCGCTCTTGAAGTCGTCCCAGGTGGCGAATCCCTCCGGGGGCGGCGGTACGACGTACCCCAGCACCTCGCACCAGAAACGCGCGAGACGTTCGGGTTCCGCGCAGTCGAAGGTGACTTGCAACTTCCTGATCGCTGACATCGGCGCACCATACCAAGCGAACTGCCGCTGTTCACCGGCAAATTCGACCACGCTTCCGATGTGCCGCGGGCGCCGTCCCCGACGCCCTGCCGTCACCGTGTCTCAGGCCGGGACGGGCCCGGTCAGACGGGCGTGGGCCGCCTCGCGGAACGCCGTGACCAGGCGGCTGTGGTCCTCCGCGCGGGTCGCCAGAAGGACCTGGCTCGGCTCGACGCCGCGCAGGGGCACGCCGGTGACGTCCGGGCGCATCGTGGCCGCGCGCAGGCCGGCCGCGACGGCCACGGCGTCGCCGGATGCGATGAGTTCGAACTTGTCCTCCAGCGCGTCGATGAAGGGGCCGTCGGGTGCCGGGCGCCCGTCGGGCCGGGGATCGAAGCGCCAGTAGGCGTTCCAGGCCGGGTCGGCCCGGCGCAGGCGGGGGAGGGGTTCGTCGGCGATGTCGGCGAGGGTGACGGACTCCTTGCCCGCGAGACGGTGATCGAGCGGTACGAGCAGCACCCGCGGCTCGCCGTACAGCACCGACACCCGCAACCGGTCGGCCGGGAACGGTGACCGGGCCACCAACGCGTCCACCTGGTGGTCGAGCAGCGCCGTATGGATCTCGTCGCAGCCCACGAACCGGGTGTGCACCTCGGCGTCCGGGTGGCGTCGGCGCAGCTCGCGTACCGCCGGGGTGACGATGACGCCCGTGCTGTACCCGATGCCGATCCGGGACGGGTCGGAGGCGGCACGGGTACGGGCCACGGCCCGCGCGGCGGCCCGCAGCAGCGCCTCGGCGCGGGGCAGGAACGTTTCCCCGGCCGCGGTGAGCCGGCTGCCCCGCGGAGTACGGACCAGCAGCCGGGCGCCCACCTGCTGTTCGAGGCGGCGTATCTGGCGGCTCAGGGAGGGCTGGGTGATACGGAGGGCTTCGGCGGCGCGGCCGAAGTGTTGGTGCTCGGCGACGGCCGTGAAGTAGCGCACGAGTCGCAGGTCGAGGTCGGGCGCGGAAGCTGGGTCGGGCATGTTCGCAGGGTAGTCCGGGCAGCCCGGAGCGGTACGGGGGTCGTCGCCGTGCGCCGTGTCGAGCGCTGAGCCGGGCGCTGGGCTGGGTGGCGAGCCGGGTGGTGAGCTGAGCGCAGAGCCGGGTGATCGAGCCGTACGCCCGGCTCTGCCAGCGGTGATGCCTGAAGCGCATGACCCCATGCGGAAGAGGCTTTGGACGCGCGACGGTCCGTACCCGGACGATGGAGCAGCACCGGCCGGGGGCGGCACAGCACCCGCCGGGCGGCCCGTCGTCCCTCTGCCGACCGGGCCCGTACCGCCTTTCGTTCACCACCGAAGGAACTCACCCATGCGCGTATTCGTCACCGGAGCGACCGGCTTCATCGGGACCGCGGTGGTCCAGGACCTCCTCGCGGCCGGGCACACGGTCGTCGGCCTGGCCCGCTCGGACACGGCCGCCGCGACATTGCGGGCGGCCGGTGCCGAGGCGCACCGCGGCTCCTTGGACGACCCCGGCAGTCTGCACGACGGGGCCGCCGCGGCGGACGGTGTCATCCACCTCGCCTACCGCCACGACTTCTCGGACCACGCGGCCTTCGTGGACGCCGGCAAGCTGGACCTGCGTGCCGTCGAGGCGATCGGCAAGGCGCTCGACGGCACCGGCAAGCCCTTCCTCGCCACCTCGGGAACGCTGTCGCTCGCGGCGATGGCGCCGGGCCGCCTCGGGACCGAGGACGTCAGGGCCGAGCCCGGCACGGACCGGCCCCGGCTCGCGACGGAGAACGCGGTCGTGGCGCTGGCCGGCCGCGGCGTGCGCGCCTCGGTCGTACGGCTCGCGCCGTCCGTGCACGGCGAAGGCGACCGGGGTTTTGTACCGCTGCTGATCGACACCGCCCGCGCCCAGGGCGCCGCGGCTTACGTCGGTGACGGCGCCAACCGCTGGCCCGCCGTGCACCGGCTCGACGCGGCCCGCCTGTTCCGGCTGGCGCTGGAAGTGGCACCGGCGGGCTCGGTCCTGCACGGAACGGCCGAGGAAGGCGTGCCGTTCCGCGACATCGCCGAAGCGATCGGCGCCCGGCTGGGCGTGCCCGCCGTCGGCATCACCGCCGAGGAGGCGGGCGGGCGCTTCGGTGCCCTCTCCGGCATGGTGCCGGCCGACAATCCCACGTCGAGCGCCCTGACCCGCGAGCTGGTCGGCTGGGACCCGGTGGGCCCGTCCCTCCTTGAGGACCTCGGAGCGGGGCACTACTTCACGGGGCGGACGAGCATTTTCTGAGGGGGAGGGGTGGGGAGGGGCCGGGGGACGTCCGCCCGAACGCCCGCCGCCCCTCAACCCACCGGCCCCCTCGGCTCACCGACCTCCTCAACCCACCGGCCCCCTCGGCTCACCGCCCCCCTCAGCCCACCGGCCCGTTCGGAACGATCTGCAGCTTCCGTCCGGTGCCCAGCTCGAAGGTCTTCAGCGCCTCCGCGTACTGATCCAGCCCGAAGCGGTGCGTGATCATGGTTTCGCAGTCGATCACGCCCTTGCCGAGCATCTCGACCGCCCGGCCGTACGTGTGCAGGATCGCCATGCTGCCGACGATGCGGATCTCGTCGTGGTAGATCCGGAACGGCGAGAACCGCGCCATCTCCTGGTCGGGCGCGCAGCCGAACTGCTGGAACGTACCGCCGCGGATCGGCCGCGTCAGGCCGTCCTCGATGGCCCGTACGTTGCCGGTGCAGTCGGTGACCACCTGCCAGCCGAGCGGGTGGGCGGCGGTGAGGTGGTCGGCGCTGGTGGCGACGGCGTCGGCGCCCAACTGCCGGGCGACCGCCAGCCGGTCCTCGTTGATGTCCACCACCGAGACCGACGCGGCGCCGGCGCGCTGGGCGACCTGGAGGTAGAGCAGGCCCATGGTGCCCGCGCCGTAGATCAGGAAGTGGTCGCCGAGCTTGGGGCCGACGATGTCGAAGCCCCGCAGGATGGTGGAGAGCGGCTCGATCAGCGGGGCGTGCCGGAGCGCGACGGTCTCCGGGAGGCGGTAGCAGTTGCCGGCCGGGACCTTGACGTACTCGGCGGCGGCACCGTCCACCGTGATGCCGATGGTGCCCCACTTCTCGCAGAGGTTGCCGTGGCCGATGGCACAGAAGTGGCACGTACCGCAGTAGACCGCGGGGTCCGCGGCGACGGCGTCGCCCTCGGCGAGACCGGTCACCGCCGAGCCCACCGCCACGATCTCGCCGGAGAACTCGTGACCGGGGATCACCGGATACCGCGTCGGCCCGAACTCGCCTGCCAGCATGTGCACATCGGTGCCGCACAGCCCGGCGGCGGTCACCTTGACGACCACGTCGTGCGGGCCGGGCACCGGGTCGGGGACCTGGCTGACGGACAGCTTGTGCGGCTCCTCGATGACAACTGCGCGCATGGTCGTGACCGCCTTTCGGAGGGGGTGGGGAGGGCGGGGCAGCGGGGACGGACTCAGACCGCGGGCAGGCCGGGGGCCGTCAGGTTGCGCGACTCGACCTGCCTGATCTTCTCCACCTTGGGCGCCGAACCGCCCCCGGCGAAGTCGGAGACCAGCCAGTGCTCCAGGCACACCAGGGCGGCCTCCACACCCATGGTGCGGCTGCCGAAGCAGGCGATCTGCGCGTCGTTGGACTTGCGGGCGCGCTCCGCGCTGTAGCTGTCCGGTATCTGGGCGGCCCGGATGCCCGGCACCTTGTTGGCGGCGATGGCCATGCCGATGCCGGTGCCGCAGACCAGGACGGCGCGTTCGTGTTCGCCGCGTGCGACGCCGCGCGCGACCCGTTCCGCGACGTCCGGGTAGTCCTCGCCGTCCGCGGCGCTCAGGTCGGTGACCCGATGGCCGCGCTCGGTGAGGTATGCGGCCATCGCGTCCTTCATGGCGGTCGCGGCGTCGTCGGCGCCGAGGGCGATGCGGTACGTGTCCTGCACGGTGAACTCCCTAGGGGCGGAGGGGCAGCGGGGCGGGCACGGCGGCCGCGGCGACTTCTTCGAGGACGTGGCGCAGATGGGCGGTGTCGTGGGCGAGCCGGCCGAGGAACAGGCCGTCGACGCTGCCGGCCAGCTGGCCGAAAGTGCCGGGCCCGGCGGTGCCGCCGTAGACGACCCGGCCGCGCACCCCGTGGTCGCGCAGACAGGCGCGGACGGCCGAGGCCACCGCCCGTACGTGCCGGGCGGGCGCCGGTTCGCGGGCGCCGATCGCCCAGACCGGTTCGTACGCGATGATCACCTCGCTGTCCGGTCCCGCGCCGCCGAGGGCGGCCCGTACCTGGACCAGCGTCTCCTCGACGGCCCGCGCGAGGCCGTTGTCGTGCCGCTCGCCCGCGCAGACGACGGGCACCAGGCCGGCCCGCACGGCGGCGCCCGTCTTGGCGGCCACGGTCGCGTCCGTCTCACCGAAGTGGCGGCGCCGCTCCGCGTGGCCGACTTCGACGTACCGGGCGCCCGTCTCGGCGAGCATGCCTGCGGAGACCTCGCCGGTCCACGCGCCGGACTCGGCCCAGTGCACGTCCTGGGCGCCGTACGCGACGCCGGTGCCGGCCAGCAGTTCCCGGGCGTCGGCCAGGGCGGGGAAGGCCGGCAGGACGAACAGGTCCACGGGGCGGGGCAGTGCCGCCAGGGCGCCCCGGAGCGCGGCCACGCCGGTGAGCCACTGCCTGGTCGCGGCCAGTCCGAAGTAGAGCTTCAGCGATACGCCGACGACCGGGCGGCGGCCCGCTTCCGGGGCCCGTGGGCCCCGGATGTCCGGGCCGCCGCCGTCGACGTCGAGTTCTCAGGGATCACGTCGTTCATGATGCTTCAAACAAAAGCACATGTGAAGTTCTCAGATCAAGACGTTATGTTTCCCGGTCTCGCGAGATTTTCTTTGCGGAAGGGCGGTGACGGTGTCAGGCCAGCGGCTTGGACAGGACGGCCTTGCGGTGGCTGAACGTCTCGATCGAGTACCGGCCGTGGTAGCGGCCCATCCCGCTCTCGCCCACCCCGCCGAACGGCAGGTCCGACACGGTCAGATGGGCGACCGGCAGGCCGAAGCCGAGGCCGCCGGACGACGTTTCCCCGGTCAGTCGCCGCCGGGTCTCCGCCGACTCCGTGAAGGCGTACAGCGCCAGCGGCTTGTCCCGGTCGTTGACGAAGTCGATGGCCGCGTCCAGGTCCGCCACCTCGACGACCGGCAGGATCGGCCCGAAGATCTCCTCCCGCATCACCGGGGCGTCCGGCGCCACGCCGCCGAGCACGGTCGGCGCGATGTACTTGCGGTCCCGGTCGTGCGTGCCGCCGGTGACCGTGCGGCCGGAGTCGAGCAGGCCGGTCAGCCGGTCGAAGTGCCGCTCGTTGACGATGCGGCTGTAGTTCGGCGCGGTGGCCGGGTCGTCGCCGTAGAGGGCGGTGACGGCGCGGGCGAGGGCGGGCTCCAGGCGGGCCGCCGTCTCCGGGTCGGTCAGGACGTAGTCCGGCGCGACGCAGGTCTGGCCCGCGTTGAGGAACTTGCCGGCCACCAGCCGCGCGGCGACCGCGTCGGCGTCCGTGTCGCGGTCCACGAAGGCGGGAGACTTGCCGCCCAGCTCCAGGGTGACCGGGGTCAGGTGCTCGGCCGCCGCGCGCATCACGATGCGGCCGACGGTGCCGTTGCCCGTGTAGAAGATGTGGTCGAAGCGCTGCTCCAGCAGGGCCGTCGTCTCCGGAACGGCGCCCTCCACCACCGCGACCGCGTCCGCGTCCAGGAAGCGGGGCAGCAGGCGGGCCACGGCGGCGGAGGTGGCGGGCGCCATCTCACTGGGCTTGGCGACCACGCAGTTGCCGGACGCCAGGGCGCCGACCATGGGCGCGAGCAGCAGTTGCAGGGGGTAGTTCCAGGGGGCGATGACCAGCACGACACCCAGCGGGTCGTACACCGTCCACGCTTCCGCGCCGCTCAGGTGGGGCGGCACCGGCGCGGCCTCGGGCCGCAGCCACTCCGCCAGGTGGCCGAGGGTGTGGTCGATCTCGCGCAGCGTGAAGTCGATCTCGGTGCGGTACGCCTCGGTCTCCCCTTGCCCAGGTCCTCGTACAGGGCCGCGGCGAGGTCCTTGCCGTGCTCGGTGAGCAGGGCGCGCAGCCGTCGCAGCTGGTCGGTACGCCATTCCAGGGAGGCGGTGCGACCGGTGCGGAAGGTGGCGCGCAGCCGCGCGACCACGGCGTCCGGCTGCTCGGGGGTGCTGCTGGTCATGGTGTCTCCGATGCGTACGGGGTGGAGCGGCCGGGCGGCGGGGGCGGGGGTACGGTTCCGCCGCCCGGCCGGTTCGCTTGACAAGGTCAAGCACACGTTCCATGTAAATACCAACGATTGCCGAAGTCAAGTAACCCGTTATCCTGGCCGCGTGTCCGACACCATCCGGCCCGCCCCCGACGACCTCATCCAGCCGTTCGCCCGCACGGTCCGCGGCTACTACGACGATCTCGCCGCCGCCGCCCTGCGGCACGGCCTGAGCACCGCGCAGGCCCGCGCGCTCATCGCCCTGGAGGAGCCGCTCTCGATGAGCGCGCTCGCCGGGCACCTGGTCTGCGACGCCTCGAACGCGACCCGGCTCATCGCCCGGATGCAGGAGCGCGGGCTCGTACGGCGGGAGGCCGCGCCCCGGGACCGCCGGAGCAAGGTGGTCACCGCCACCGAGGAGGGCCGGGCGCTCGCCCTGCGGGTGCGCGCCGACATGCACGCCGTGCGCGGCGCGCTCGAAGCACTCACGCCCGAGGAACGCACCGCACTGCTGCCCCTGCTGGAACGCCTGGGCGCGCTCCTGGGCCGCTGAGCCCGGCTCCTCGGTCCAGTCCGGCCCGGCGGGGGACGGCCTGTCGGGATCCCGCTAAAGTCGGATGAATACCCGCTGGTGGATGGGCCTGTGCGGGCTGTTCGGGGTGGGCTGCCCCGGGGGAGGACGTAGATCCACATGAGTCGCCGCTCCAACGGATTAGTGGCCGTCTGGGCCGAGGCGCAGCGTCAGCAGCAGCGCCGCCAGGAGGCGCAGCGGCGAGCCGGTGAACAGGCCCGCCGTGATCAGGAGCGGCAGCAGCGCGACACCGAACGCGCCATGGCCCGCATGCAGCGCGAACGCCGGGACGCGTACCGGCAGCAGCGCGAGGCCGACGCCCGCCGCCGCACCGAGGAACTGGACGCGCGGATGGCCGGGTTGGCCGGCCTGCTGGCCGACGGCTGCCAGGCCCCGGCGTTCACCGCCGACACGCTGCGGCGCCCCGAGTACGTCGAAGCATTCGCGCCCGGCCGGCTCGCCGTGCCCGTACCGATGCCCGACCCGGCCGCCTACCAGCCGCAGGCCACCGGCTGGAGCCTCGGCGGCGCCCGCCGCGCACAGGCGCAGGAAGAGGCCCGGGTCCGTTACGAACACGACTGGCACGCCGCACAGGCCGCGGAGGCACAGCGCCTGCGTCAACTGGAGGACTACCGGCGGCAGTACGACCAGTGGGCCGCCGGCCGGCTGGCGGAGATCAGGAGCTACAACGCCGCGGTCGAGGAACTGCTGACGGGCCTGCGCGGCGGCGACCCCGACGCGGTGGTGGAGTACTTCTCCGCCGCGCTGTACGCCACCACCGGCTGGCCGGAAGGCTTCCCGCGCCGGGTCCACGCCGCCTTCGACGCGGTGGCCCGCCAGCTCGTACTGGACTGGGAACTGCCCGGCTACGACGTCGTGCCGGCGGCCAAGTCGGTGCGCTACTTGTACGCGGCCGACCAGGACAAGGACGTCGCCCGGCCGGCGACCCAGCGGCGGGCGGCCTACCGCGACGTGCTGGCCCAGTCCGTCCTGCTGGTGGTGCACGACCTGTTCGCGGCGGACCCGTCCCGCACCCTCGACTCCGTGGTGGTCAACGGCTTCGTCGACGACGTGGACCCGGCCACCGGACGTCCCGCGCAGCTGTGCCTGGCCACCGTCACGGTCCCCAGGGACGCCTTCGAGGAACTGCACCTGGCGCAGGTCAGCGCCGTGGACTGCCTCACCGACGGGTTGCGCGGCCAGCTGTCGGCGCGCCCCGAGCAGCGGTCGGCGGTCCGGCCCGCGCGGCAGCCGGGCGAGGTCGGCGGCGGCGTGGTGACACACGGCGGCGCGGCGGAGCCGGACCTGTTCACCATGGACCCGATCGCCTTCGAAGGGCTGGTCGCCGAACTGTTCCGCGCGATGGGGATGCAGGCCGTGACGACCCAGCGGTCCGGGGACGGCGGGGTGGACGTGGACGCGCTGGACTCCGACCCCATCCGGGGCGGCAAGATCATCGTGCAGGTGAAGCGCTACCGCAACACCGTGCCGCCGACCGCCGTGCGCGACCTGTTCGGCACCGTCCAGTCCGAGGGCGCCAACAAGGGCGTACTGGTGACCACTTCCCGCTTCGGCCCCGGCGCCCACGCCTTCGCCAACGGCAAGCCGCTCACCCTCGTCAGCGGACCCGAACTGGTCGACCTGCTGGCCCGCCACGGCCTGCGCGGACGCCTCGGGGACGCCGCGGTCCCGCCCCAGCGGCAGCCGCCCGCCGAGGAGGAAACGGCCCAGGAACCGGACCCGGACCCGGAGGCGGATCGGGACGCGGGCAGCATCCTCGGCATGAACTGGTCCGGCAGCGTCTCCCTCGACGTCTGCGCGCTGGTCTGCCAGGGCAACCGCGTCCTGAGCGACGACCACTTCGTCTTCTACAACAACCCGCGCACCCCGGACGGCACCGTACGGATGCTGTCCGGCTTCGCCCCCGACCGGGCCGCCATGCAGGTGGCTTTCGACGCCCTGCCCGCCACCGCCGACCGGCTCGTCCTCGTCGCCGCCGTCGACCCGGAGACCGACCCGTACGCGGACCTGTCCGGTTTCACCGACGCGTGCATCCGCCTGGTCGACGCGTCCGGCACCGAACTCGGGCAGCTGGACGTCTCCGACGGCCGCAGCGGCGAAACGGCGCTGGTACTCGGCTCCTTCCGCCGCCGCGCCAACGGCGACTGGGACTTCGTCCTCGGCGGCAAGGGCTACGAAGGCGGCCTGGAGGCGCTGGTGCAGGAGTACGGGATCGAGGTCGCCTGACCCACGGCGGGCGAAGATCGCTAGATTGCGGGCATGACGACGAACGAGGATGCCGCCGCGTCAGCGACCGACCGCGACGGCCGGGGCTGGGCCGGCACCCGCGCCTGGGTGGAGAAGCACGGCGGCGGATGCCGCGTCGAGGCCGCCGAACGGCTGCGGGGCGGCTGGACCTCGGAGATGCGGCGATTGCGGATCAGCGGGGGCGGCGACCCCCGGTGGCTGGTGCTCAGATCCTTCGTCCGGCCGTTCTTCGCACGGCACGCGGAGGGCCTGCTGACGCGCGAAGCGGACACCCTGCGTCTGCTCGGCGGAACGGACGTACCCGCCGCGGAGTTCCACGCGGTGGACGCGACGGCGGCGCACTGCGACCACCCGTCCCTGTTGATGTCGCTGCTGCCCGGCAGCGTGCGCGTGGACGAGGCGGAGGCAGCCCTGCGTACGCCGCTGCTGGCGCGCCAACTCCTCGGCATCCACCGGATACCCGTACCGGCCGAGGCCCGCCCGCGCGCGTACGAGGCGTGGGCCGCGCCGGACCGGGTGCGGCTGCCCGAACACACCGGCCGCCCGGAGCTGTGGCAGCGGGCCGTGGACGTCATCCGCCGCGAGCCCCCGCGTACCGGCCGTGCTTCCTGCACCGGGACTTCCACCCCGGCAACGTGCTCTTCACCGGGCGGGGCAGCAGCCTGCGGATCACGGGCGTCGTCGACTGGGTGGAGACGTCCTGGGGGCCGGCCGACCTGGACGTGGCGCACTGCTCGACGGCCCTGGCCCTGCTGCACGGCGTCGAGGAGGGGATGCGGCTGGCCGACGCCTACGCGGCGGCCGGCGGGACGTTGAGCGACGACCCCGCGGATCATCTGTACTGGCGCGTCCTGGACGCCCTCGGGTTCGCCCCGGATGCCGAGAAGGTCGGGCTGCCCTGGCGGGAGCTGGGGCGCGACGACCTGACCTCGGACCTGCTGGCGAGCAGGCTGGAGGACTACCTCCAGGAACTCTTCCGCCGCTACGGCTGAGCCTCACAGTCCCGCCAGCGCGGCCAGCGTCGCCGCCACCTCCAACTCCTCCTCGCCGTCCTGGATCTCGCCGCGATCGGCACACCACAGGGCGTTCTCCACCGTACGGGCCGTCGCCCATGCCAGCAGGCGGTCCGGCTCCTCGCCGAGGGCGTCGGCCAGCAGCGTGCAGCGTTCGCGCAGGACCGGGCACGGATCGCCGTACTCGAAGGGGTCGTCGATCTGCTCCAGGAGCGGCCAGGGGTCGTACCCGGGGTCGCCGACCATGGACTTGGGGTCGATGGCCAGCCACGGGCGGCGCCGCGCGGAGAGGATGTTGCCGGGGTTGAAGTCGCCGTGCACCACGACCTCGCGGGTCGCGGTGGCCGGCAGTTCGCGCAGCAGCCGGGCGCCGAGCCGGACGAGCCCGGGGTCGTAACCGGGCCGGATCCGGGCCATACGGTCCTCGACCGTACCGGCCCATTCGGCGCAGACGTCGGCGACCCGCTCCAGTTCGCCGTCGGGCGGTACGGGCGCGGCCCACAGCTCACGCAGCACACCGGCGGCGATCAGCAGCCGTTCGCCGGCGGGCAGCGGGCTGTCGTCCAGCTCTCCACCAGGTGCGCAGCGCTCGACCAGCAGCGCGTACCGCTCCCGGTCGTGACGCAGCAGCCGTACGGCGCCGCTGCCGTCCCAGGCGCGCAGGGCCGGCGCCTCCCCGGCGGCCTCCCGGTGCGGCCAGGTCACCTTGAGCACCGCGTCGCCACCGTCCGGGAGCCGCGCGGGAGCGACCCATGAGCAGCTGCCGCCGTGCAGCGGCACGCCGAGCCGCAGATCCCACTCCTCCTGGACGGCCCGGACGGTGGCGGGCAGCCGGTCCAGCCAGGCGCGCCCGTCCGGGGTGCTGCCCACGGTGGCGTACACGGGGAGATCGGTGGGGAACAGGTCGTCGCTCAGGGGGCCGGTGCCATTCGGGCACAGTAGCCGCGCGGCGGACAGCGGACCGAACGGATTATGCGCGGGTGTCGCCGGTTCGCGCGAGCCGGTGCGTACCGGTCGGGCGGTGGCGTGGGACCAGCGGTGTCGCGGGGAGATTAATCGGTTTATCGACTCTTATCGCCTGTTATGCGTCTGGCATGAACCAGTACCGGTCGTACGGCGCCGCCCTGCTCCTGATATCCCTGGCCACGGGCTGCGCGGCCCAGCAGGACACCGGACGGCCCGCAGGCCCCGCCTCCGGGCCCGCGCACCGCGACTCCGCCTCCGCGACCGGGGTGCCGCAGCACTCCGTCCACCGGGCCTCCCAGGGCTTCACCCTCGCCGCCTCCGGGGACGTCATCGCCTCGTACCCGTCCGTACTGGAGACGGCCCGCCAGGACGCCGGCGGCGACGGATACGACTACCGGGCCGTCCTCGCCGGGGTCAAACCCGTGATCGAGGGGGCCGACCTGGCGATCTGCCACCTGGAGACGCCCTTCGGGCCCGACGGCGGGCCGTTCACCGGGTATCCGGCCTTCAAGGCGCCGCCCCAGGTGGCGGACGCCCTCAAGGACACCGGCTACGACTCCTGTTCCACGGCGTCCAACCACACGCTCGACGACGGCGCCGAAGGCGTCCGGCGCACCCTCGACCGGCTGGACCGGGCCGGGATCAAGCACACCGGATCGGCCCGCGACGCGGCCGAGGCCGGCCGGCCCGCGCTGCTGAAGGCGCCCGGCGGGGCGCGGGTGGCCCAGCTCTCGTACACGTACGGCACGAACGGGGTGCCGCAGCCGCAGGGCAAGCCGTGGACGGTCGGGGTCATCGACGCCAAGAAGATCGTCGCGGACGCGCGGGCCGCCCGCCGGGCCGGTGCCGACGTCGTCGTGGTCAGTCCGCACTGGGGTGCCGAGTACCGGACCGCGCCGGACGCGCAGCAGATCGAGGTCGCCGAGGCGCTCACGAAGGCGCGCACCGGCGGCCGGCCCGACATCGATCTCGTCATCGGGACGCACGCGCACACCCCGCAGCCGTACGAGAAGCTGAACGGCACCTGGGTCGTCTACGGCATGGGCGACCAGATCGCCGGGATCATGGAGAGCCCGCGCGGCAACTGGGGCACCATCGCCCGCTTCCGCTTCGAGCCGCCCGCGAAGGAGGGGGAGCGCTGGCGGGTCACCAAGGCCGAGTACATCCCTCAGCTCTCCGCGCACGGGCCCCCGCTGCGCATGGTCAACCTCGCCGCCACCGGGGACCGTGCCGACGTACGGGAGGGCATCCGCGAGGCCGTCCTCAGCCGGGGAGCGGAGGGTGCCGGGCTGACGATGGGCCGCTGACGGGCGTGCGGACGGGGGTGTCGCGCCGGGTGGCCCGGTGAGAGAGCGTTCCGCGATGTGAAACCCTGAAGACCGGCCCGGACCGGTCGTGAGCACCACGGACGCGGGCGTGCCGGGCGGCGGCGTCGCCCGGCGGACGGCCGGCGGCGGACGGCGGATCGGTGGGCGTCCGACGGCGGACGTTCGGGCGTTCGGAGGTTCGGGCGTTCGGAGGTCCGGACGTTCGGACGGCGAACGGTGGACAGTGGCGCGGGGCGCGGAAAGGGCGTGACGGCGATGGGTGAGAGTGCGGCCGTACGGCCCCGCAATCCGCGCGGGCAGGGCGAGCGCCTGCGGGAGGAACTCCTGCGCGCCACCGAACGTCTCCTCGAAGAGGTCGGCAGCGAGGACGCCCTGTCGCTGCGCGCCGTGGCCCGCGAAGCGGGTGTCGCCGCCCCCAGCATCTACCGGCACTTCGCCGACAAGACCGAGCTGGTGTGGGCCGCGCTGGAGGTCAGCTACGAGCGGCTGAGAGCGGCGATGGCCGAGGCGTCGGCGGCCGCGGACACCGACGACCCGGTGGACCTGCTCCGTGCTCAGCTGCGCGCGTACTGCCGGTACGCCGTCGAGCACCCCGCCAAGTACCGCCTGCTGTACGAGACCCGTCAGACACCGGTCGAACCGGAGCGGCTGGCCGCCACCCGGCGGGCCGTCTGGTGCGGGGCCTGCACGACGCCCTCACCGCGTGCGAGGCCGCCGGATGGCGGGTGCGCGGCACCCGCGAGGAGGCGCCGTACGTGCTGTGGGCGGCGGTGCACGGCCGCGTCATGCTGTGGCAGGTGATGCCCAGCCGCAAGGACGCCGGACGGCTGTACCGCTACGTGGACGAGATCCTGCATCTGCTGATGGAGCGGGCGGACTGAGCGCCTGAACCGGGCGCTTCGGGAGCGCTCCGGCCATTTCCGGCACCCCCGCCGACGCGGTGTGCCGCTCGACGGTCACCACCCCCCCACGGTCGCACCCCTGTATTACGCATGTAAGTTTACGGGCGTTAGGTGAACGTCCGACACCGGGCGCACGCCCCTGCCCGCGTGCTCCCAAGGAGCGACATGACCCCCTCTCCCGCCTCTCCCGCCCCCGCGCCGGCCGCCGCGCCCGCGCTGCCCGTGCAGCCGCCGCAGGGCTGCCCGTTCGACCCGCCCGCCGAGTTCGCGCGGCTGCGCACCGAAGCGCCGCTGTCCAAGATCTCGCTGCCGGACGGCACCGAAGCCTGGCTGGCCACCCGGTACGCCGACATCCGCGCCATCCTCGGCGACACCCGCTTCAGCTCCGACACCACCCGCCCCGGCTACCCGCTCAGCGGCATGACCGGCGGCGCCACCACCGAGCACCGCGGCTTCATCCGCATGGACCCGCCCGAGCACACCCGGCTGCGCCGCATGGTCACCCGGGAGTTCATGGTCAAGCGGGTCGAGGCGATGCGCCCCGACATCCAGCGCCTGACCGACGAGCTGTGCGACGCCATGGAACAGCGCGCGGGCCAGGACGTCGACCTCGTCGAGGCGCTGGCCCTGCCGGTGCCCTCGCTCGTCATCAGCCTGCTGCTCGGCGTCCCCTACGACGACCACGAGGTGTTCCAGCGGCTCACCGGCACCCTGCTCTCCCGTACGGTCACCGACGAGGAGCGCGAGAGCGCGCGGGCCGAGCTGCGCACCTACCTGCACCAGCTGGTGAGCGCAAAGGAGGCGGCGCCCGGCGACGACATCCTCGGCCGCCTGATCACCGAGCAGCAGGTACCGGGCGAGATCACCCACGACGACGTGGTGGCCTCCGCCGCGCTGCTGCTCATCGCGGGCCACGAGACCACCGCCAACATGATCGGCCTGAGCGCGCTCACCCTGATGCGCGACCGGGAGACCGCGGACCGGCTGCGCGCCGAGCCGAACCTGATCCGCGGCGCGGTCGAGGAGCTGCTGCGCTTCCACAGCATCATCCGCAACGGCCCGCGCCGCGCCGCCACCGAGGACATCGAGATCGGCGGGCAGCTCATCCGGGCCGGCGAGGGCGTCGTGGTGGCCGTACCGTCCGCCAACCGCGACCCGGAGGTCTTCGAGGACCCCGACGCGCTCGACGTGTGCCGCCCCAACGCCCAGCACCACGTCGCCTTCGGCTACGGCATCCACCAGTGCCTCGGCCAGGCGCTGGCCCGCGTCGAGCTCCAGGTCGTCATCGGCACCCTGCTGCGCCGCTTCCCCGAGATGCGGCCCGCCGTCCCCGTGGACGAGATCCCGTACCGCAGCGACATGGCGATCTACGGCTGCCACACCCTGCCCGTCACCTGGTGACCCCCTCCTCCCCGTCCCGCCTGCCTTCAGGAGCCACCTGCCATGAACATCACCCTCGACGCCGACAAGTGCTGCGCCGCCGGACAGTGCGTACTGATCGCGCCCGACGTCTTCGACCAGCGTGACGAGGACGGCGTGGTCGTCCTCCTGGACGCCGCGCCGCCCGCCGACCAGCACGACATGGTCCGCGAGGCCGCCGCCATCTGCCCGGCCGCCGTGATCCAGGTACACGAGTGAGCCCCCGCCGCATCGCCGTCGTGGGCGCCTCGGCGGCGGGCCTCGCCGCCGCCGAGGCCCTGCGCCGCTTCGGCTGGACCGGCACGCTGACCCTCGTCGGCGACGAGCCGCACCCGCCGTACGACCGGCCGCCGCTGTCCAAGCAACTCCTCCAGGGCGCCTGGCAGCCCGACAAGCTGCACCTGCGCGCCGCCGAACAGCTCGACACCCTCGCCCTCGACCTGCGCCTCGGCACCCGGGCGACCGGCCTGGACACCGCGAGCCGCACCCTCACCCTGGACGACGGCGAGCGGCTGGCCTGCGACGGTGTGATCGTCGCGACGGGCGTCGCGGCCCGCACCCTGCCGGAGGCGGCCGGGCTGGACGGAGTGCTCACCCTGCGCACCCTGGAGGACGCGCTCACCCTCAAGGAGCGGCTGTCCGGCACGGACCGGCGCCTCGTGGTCGTCGGCAACGGCGTCCTGGGCTGCGAGGCCGCCGCCGTGGCGCGCGAACTGGGCCACCAGGTCACGCTCGTCGGCCGGGAAGCACTGCCGATGGCCCGTACGGTCGGCCCGCAGATCGGCGAACTGCTGGCGGCCGAGCACCAGGAGCACGGCGTACAGCTGCGCACCGCGGCCGTCGACGGCTTCGAGGCGGACGGCGACGGACCGGCGCGGCACGTGACCGCCGTACGGCTGGCCGACGGCACCCGGCTGCCCGCCGACACCGTCCTCGTCGCCATCGGCTCGGAGCCCGCCGTCGGCTGGCTGCGCGGCGACCCGGCCCTGGACACCACCGACGGGCTGCGCTGCGACGCGTACTGCGCCGCCGCGCCCGGCGTCTACGCCGCCGGGGACGTGGCCCGCTGGCAGCACCCCGTGCACGGGCGCCACCTGCGCGTCGAGCACCGGATGAACGCCACCGAGCAGGGCATGGCCGCCGCCCGCAACCTCCTCGCCGAACTGGAGGAGACCCTGCCGGACGACGGGGACGGGGCACTGGCCCCCGCCGCCGGGCGGGAGCGGCGCCCCTTCACGCCCGTGCCGTACTTCTGGTCCGACCAGTACGGCCTGAAGATCCAGGCGTACGGCGTGCTCAACGGCGCCGACCGGTCCGAGGCCACCGTCCTGGACCCGGACGCCCGGAAGGCCGTCGCTCTCTACGGGCGCGACGGACAGGCCACCGGCATCCTGGCGATCGGCGTACCGCCCCGCCAGACCAGGGGCTGCGGGCGCTCATCGCCACCCCCGCTCCCTGGGAAGAGGCCCGCGAAGGCGTACGCAACGCCCTCGCGTGACGGCCGCCGCGGGCCCGCCCCCACCCCGACCACGGGGGCGGGCCCGCGCGCTGCCGATCGGCGTTGACCGATCATGGAAGGCATGACCGACTCCTACGTACGGGTGCGCGGCGCCCGGGAACACAACCTCCGCAGTGTCGACGTGGACATCCCGAGGGACACCGTCACGGTGTTCACCGGCGTGTCCGGCAGCGGCAAGTCCTCGCTCGCCTTCGGCACCGTCTACGCCGAGGCGCAGCGCCGTTACTTCGAGTCGGTGGCCCCCTACGCACGCCGCCTGATCCACCAGGTCGGCGCCCCGAAGGTCGAGGACATCACCGGACTGCCGCCCGCCGTCGCCCTGGAGCAGCGGCGCTCGGCCCCCACCTCCCGCTCCTCCGTCGGCACCGTCACCACCCTCTCGAACTCGCTGCGGATGCTGTTCTCGCGCGCCGGCACGTACCCGGACGACGACCCGGAGCGGCTGGACTCCGACGCCTTCTCGCCGAACACCGCGGCCGGCGCCTGCCCGGAGTGCCACGGCCTGGGCCGCGTCCACCGGGTCACCGAGGAGTCGCTGGTACCGGACCCGTCGCTGTCCCTCCGGGACGGCGCGATCGCCGCCTGGCCCGGCGCCTGGCAGGGCAAGAACCTGCGGGACGTACTCGCCGCGCTCGGGTACGACATCGACAAGCCGTGGCGCGACCTCCCGGCCGCCGACCGGGAATGGATCCTGTTCACCGACGAGCAGCCCGTCGTCACCGTGCACCCCGTACGGGAAGCGGGCCGCATCCACCGCCCCTACCAGGGCCAGTACATGAGCGCCAAGCGCTACGTACTGCACACCTTCGCCGACTCCAAGAGCGAGACACTGCGCAAACGCGTCCAGCGCTACCTGGTCTCCGCACCCTGCCCCGCATGCGACGGGCGACGACTGCGGCCGGAAGCGCTGGCCGTCACTTTCGCGGACCGCGACATCGCGGAGCTCTCCGGGCTGCCGCTGAGCGGCCTCGCCCAGTTGCTGCGCCCGACGGCCGCGTCCGACGACGACGGGGTGGCGCCGACCCTGGCCCGGGACCTCGTCGCCCGTATCGACGTCCTCACCGAGCTGGGGCTGGGCTACCTCAGCATGGACCGGGCCGCCCCCACCCTGTCCTCCGGCGAACTCCAGCGGCTGCGGCTGGCCACCCAGCTCCGCTCCGGCCTCTTCGGCGTCGTCTACGTACTGGACGAGCCCTCGGCCGGCCTCCACCCTGCGGACACCGAGGCCCTGCTCACCGTTCTCGGCCGCCTGAAGGAAGCGGGCAACACCCTGTTCGTCGTCGAGCACGACATGGACGTGGTGCGGCACGCGGACTGGATCGTGGACGTCGGGCCGGAAGCAGGTGAGCATGGCGGGCGGGTCCTGCACAGCGGGCCTGTCGCGGACCTCGCGCAGGTAACCGAGTCCGCCACCCGGCGCTTCCTCTTCGACGACGCGCCGCGCGCCCCGCGCCAGCCCCGCGAGCCCGCCGGGCAGCTGTCCCTGCACGGCGTCACCCTGCACAACCTGCGCGGGGTGGACGCCGCCTTCCCGCTCGGCGTCTTCACGGCCGTCACCGGCGTCTCCGGGTCCGGCAAGTCCACGCTGGTCACCCGGGCCCTCGCAGATGCCGTCACCGACCATCTGGGCGCCGGCCCCGACGACGAGGAGAGCGCCACGCGGGCCCGGCTCGCCGCCGCCAAGGGCCTGGAGGCGGTCGACCGCCTCGTACGCGTCGACCAGAAGCCCATCGGCCGCACCCCGCGCTCCAACCTCGCCACCTACACCGGCCTCTTCGACGCCGTACGCAAGGTCTTCGCCGCCACCGACGAAGCGCGCGCCCGCGGCTACACGGCGGGCCGCTTCTCCTTCAACGTCACGAGCGGCCGCTGCGAGACCTGCCAGGGCGAGGGCTTCATCGCCGTCGAGCTGCTCTTCCTGCCCGGTACGTACGCGCCCTGCACCGCCTGCCACGGCGCCCGCTACAACGCCGAGACGCTGGAGATCACCTACCGCGGCCGCAGCGTCGCGGACGTACTCGGCATGACGGTGGACACCGCCGCGGACTTCCTCGCCGACGTACCGGCCGCCGCCCGCAGCCTGCGCACCCTCCAGGACGTCGGCCTCGGCTACCTGCGCCTGGGGCAGCCCGCGACCGAGCTGTCCGGCGGCGAGGCCCAGCGCATCAAGCTCGCCACGGAGCTCCAGCGCGCCCACCGCGGCCACACCCTCTACCTGCTGGACGAGCCCACCACCGGCCTGCACCCCGCCGACACCGAGGTGCTGCTGCGGCAGCTGCACGGGCTGGTGGACGCGGGCAACACCGTGGTGGTCGTCGAGCACGACATGGGGGTGGTCGCGGGCGCGGACCACGTCATCGACCTGGGCCCGGGCGGCGGCGCGGCCGGCGGCCGCATCGTGGCCACCGGGACACCGGCCGAGGTGGCGGCGTCGGCGGACAGCCGTACGGCGGCGTATCTGGCGCGCCGGATCGGGGGCTGATCCGGGCGCGGGGGCCGGGAGCACGGGCCGGGGCGGGGTCGGGGGCGTGGTCCGGGGCGTGGTGACAGTCGGTTAATGTACCCAGGTCAATTCAGTGGTACAGCGACTTCAAGGGGGCACTCCCGTGGCAGACATCGAGGCGGCCAAGGCAGCGTTCAACCGGTTCGACGCGGACGGCGACGGCCTGATCACCGCGGACGAGTACAAGCGGGCGATGGCGGAGATGGGGGACCCCTACGTCACCGGCCCGGTCGCCGAGGCCGTCATCGCCGCCAAGGACGCGAACGCGGACGGCAAGCTCTCCTTCGAGGAGTTCTGGAAGTCGCTTCAGGGGTGAGCTGGGGGTGAGGCGGGGGAGCCGGGGGCGGGGCGGGCCCAGGCCCAGGGCGGGCCCAGGCCCAGGGCGGGCCCAGGCCCAGGGCGGGCCCAGGTCCAGGGCGGGCCCAGGGCGGGCCCGGGACGGCCTGTGGCGGCCTCGGGGGCGGCGCTCCAGGCGTCCGGGGCGGGTCCGTTCCGGGGGTGGAGGCCGTGGCTTCGTTTCGGTCCGCTCTGGGTAGGCCCCCGGTGGGGGGATGCGGGCGTTCGCCCCGTAGGGCGGGCGGCTCGATTCGGCCCCCGGCTCGGTTCGGCCCCGGCTCGTTTCGGCCCCCGGCTCGTTTCGGCCCCCGGCTCGGTTCGGTTGCGCGGGCTTCGGCGTGGCTACGTCTGGGTAAGCCCCCGCCGGGGGAATGCGAGCGATCGCCCCGTAGGCGCGCAGCCGCCCTCGACCCGCATGGGCCGCCCTCTGCTTGCCCCCCAACCGCCCCGAGCGGCCGGCCCCCAGCCGGCCGCCTTTTTCTTTCCCCAGCGCCTATCGCGCCCATAGATTTCCCCGATCAATCCCTTTTCCAGGTGACCGGCGCCACCCGCGGGCGCGGCGCCGCGCCAAACGGTGACGCGGACCACAAGGTTTTTCGCGGGTCGCGCGAAAACCGGGTTCCGGGGCCATTTCAAGCGGTTTTCGCCGGGTGCTCCACCCGGCCCAGAACGTGACGCGCAGCACGGGACTTCGGTCCCGTACGGCCTTCCTTAGTAAACCGTCGCGGTCTTGTCGCGGCCCGCGCTCATGGACTGGAACGCGCCGAAAGGCCCTCGCTACGTAAAGGGGCCGTAGCCGGGGCCCGTGAGCGACTATTGCTTTCCAATTTCGCCGTCGCTAATCATTGCTGAGGCGCCGGGTTGAAGCGTCGCGTAAATGCCCTCGGGGCGGACGCGGACAAGAACTCGGTTCTCGTGCCGCCAGTGGCTTCCCGCTCGTACTTCCCGCCAATGGCTGCCGTCCGCTCATTTCAGTGATGGGAAGAGGAATCCTCCGCATGACCGCTCACACCCTGCTCCGCTCCGTCCGCGTGACCAAGACCCACAAGCTCTCCGTCGCCGTGCTGGCCGCCGCCGGTGCCACCGCGGCCCTGACGGTCCCCGCCGCGACCGGTGACGCCCACGCCGCCACCTCGGCCGCCCCGGCCGCCGTCAAGCCGGTCTCCGCGAACGGCCAGCCCGCGGGTGCGAACACCAAGGCCGCCGACGCGCCCAAGGCCGGCGACGCCAAGGACGCGGCGGACACCCAGACCCTCGCCGACTCGGTGAAGGTCACCGCCGTGGCCGGCCAGGGCCACACCGCCAAGGAGGCCGCCAGCCGCGCCGCCGACCGCAAGCCGGTCGAGTCCAAGCCGCACTACGCGAACAACCTGGACGGCTGGATCAAGGAGTCGCTGGACATCATGAAGAAGAAGGGCATCCCCGGCAGCTACGAGGGCCTGCACCGCAACATCATGCGCGAGTCCAGCGGTAACCCGAACGTCGTCAACGACTGGGACATCAACGCCAAGAACGGCATCCCGTCCAAGGGCCTGCTCCAGGTCATCCAGCCGACGTTCGACCGCTACCACGTCGAGGGCACGGCCAACGACCTGACCGACCCGGTCGCCAACATCACGGCCGCCGCCAACTACGCCGCCGATCGCTACGGCTCCATGGACAACGTCAACTCGGCGTACTGAGCCCGGTGAGCAGGCAGCCGCGGCACCCGGACGGCACCGCCCGGGACCACCCTCCCGGGCCGGGCAGGCCACCGCCGCACGCCGACACGAGAGCGCCCCAGGACCACGGTCCAGGGGCGCTCCGTCGTGTTCCGGAACGTCGTGCCCGGTGCGGCCGTCACAGCCGCCCGTCGCGGTCCTCCAGGTCGGTGATCTCCCGTTCCGCCTTCGCCAGCTCGGAGCGCCGGCAGGAGTACGCGAAGTAGACGACCAGGCCGATCAGGAACCACACCGCGAAGCGCACCCAGGTCTGCCATTCCAGGAACGTGATCAGCCAGAGCGAGAAGACCACCCCGACCGCGGGCACCACCGGCATTCCGGGGGTACGGAACGTACGCGGCAGGTCGGGCCGCTTGTAGCGCAGCACGATCACCGAGACGCACACCACCACGAAGGCCAGCAGGATGCCGATGTTGGTCAGCTCGGCGGCCTCCCCGATGGGCAGGAAACCCGCGATGGCGGCCGAGGCGACACCCACCGTCCACGTCACCCGGGTCGGCACGTGCCGCCGCGGATGGGTCTTGGCGAACCATTTCGGCAGCAGCCCGTCCCGGCTCATGCTGAACCACACACGGGTGACTCCCAGCATGAACGTGAACATCACCGTGAGAATGCCGATGATCGCGCCCACCGCGATCACGTCGGCCAGGCTGCTCAGCCCCACCGACTTGAACGCCGAGGCGAATCCGCTCTCGGGGTCGATGTCCGTGTAGTTCTGCATACCGGTGAGCACCAGGCAGGCCAGGACGTACAGCACCATCGAGATCAGCAGCGAATACAGGATCGCCTTCGGCATGTGCCGCTGGGCGTCCTTGGACTCCTCCGCCGCGGTGCTCATGGCGTCGTAACCGAACACGGCGAAGAAAACTGTGGCCGCGCCCGTGAAGGCACCACTGACGCCGAAGGGGAAGAACGGTGTGTAATTGCCGGTCCTGATGTGGAAGAGACCGACACCGATGACCAGCAGCACGACCAGGACCTTCAGGCCCACGACGACGGTCTCGAAACGGGCCGCGTTCTTGATGCCGAGGGTCAGCAGATACGCGATGAGCAGGCACAGCACCGCCGCGAACAGGTCCACCCGGTGCCCCTCGCCGGTCCCCGGCGCCCCCAGCATCCAGGCGGGCAGCTCCACCCCCGTCTCGCCGAGCAGGAAGCTGAAGTAACCGGAGATGCCGATCGCGACCACCGCCACGATCGCCGTGTACTCCAGCAGCAGGTCCCAGCCGATGAACCAGCCCGCCAGCTCGCCCAGCACCGCGTAACCGTACGTGTACGCCGAGCCCGCCCTCGGGATGAGCCCCGCGAACTCGGCGTAGGAGAACGCCGCCGCCGCGCTGGCCACACCCGCGACGAGGAACGACAGCAGGACCGCCGGCCCCGCCTTGCCGTTCGCGACGGTCCCGGCGAGCGTGAAGATGCCCGCGCCGATGATGCCGCCGACCCCGATGGCGGTCAGCTGCCACAGCCCCAGCACCCGGTTGAGCTGTTCGCCCGAGCCGCCTGCCGTCTCCTGGATGAGTTCGATCGGTTTACGCCGCCACACTCCCTGTCCCGCGCGCATCATCCGCACCCCTTCCTCTCGTCGTCGGCCGACGGCCGGTCATCATGGCCCTTCGGGGGCGGCAGGGGAAGGCGACTCCCTGGCGGGGCGGAGTGGAACCAGGGAATCCGGGCACCCGGGGCGTGCGGCGGTCCGTACGAGGCCGCGTACGGACGGCCGGCACGGACACCGGCAGGACGAAGGAGCGGACATGTCGAATCACACGTACCGGGTGACGGAGATCGTGGGGACGTCCCCGGAGGGCGTGGACGCCGCGATCCGCAACGGCGTCAAGCGCGCGGCGCGGACGCTGCGGGGCCTCGACTGGTTCGAGGTCACACAGGTGCGCGGCCACATCGTCGACGGGGACATCGAGCACTACCAGGTCGGTCTGAAGGTCGGGTTCCGGCTGGAGGACTCCGAGGAGGGCTGACGGGGCCGGGTGCGGTCCGGAGGGGGCGCGCCGGGGCCCAGCGCGCCCCTGCCCTCACGAGTACCGGGTCACCAGCCCGCGGCGTCGGAAGGACGCCACCATGCGGCCCAGGAAGAACAGGGCCAGGAGGAGCAGCGTGACGGTGCCCAGCGTGGCAACCGCCAGTTCGCGCCACGGCGTGGGCCCGCCCCCGGCCAGAGCCCGCCCGGCCGCGAAGACGTGCGTCGTGGGCAGGGCCTGGGCGACCGGCTGGAGCGCACTCGGCAGCGTCGATACGGGGTAGAAGACGCCGGACAGCGGCATCACCACCGACAGCCCGCCCCAGACGAGGGCCTCCGCCCCGCTGCCGTAGCGCAGCACCAGGCCCACCACCGCCAAGGCCACCGCCCAGCCGCACAGCAGGAGCAGCGCGGCGACCGGGATCAGCCCCAGGCCCAGGGACGTCACGTCGAAGGCGTACGCGCTGAAGGCCAGCGTGGCCACCGCGAGCGTGCTCAGCGCCGTACGGACCAGAGCGAAGAGGCCCACCCCGGCCAGGTACTCCCAGCCGCGCAGCGGCGTGGTGAGCAGCCCGATCACATTGCGTGACCAGGTCTCCTCCAGGAAGCCGGTGGCCAGCGAGATCTGTGTCTGGTGGACCAGGTGCCACAGGACGGTGCCGCTGAGCAGGAAGACCGCGAACGCGGTCCCGGTGCCCAGCTCCGTGCCGGTCCCGGTGCCCGTCTGCGTTCCGCCGCCCGTCGCCTTCGCGGCGAACAGGCCGATGGAGCCGTACAGCAGCGTGTCGACGACCGGCCACACGAGGACGTCGAAGATCCGGTGCGGGCTGCGGCGCAGCACCAGCCAGTGCCGGCGGGCGACGGCCCGTACCCGGTACGCGCTGGCCGCGGCAGGACTGCGCAGGTCCGAGACCTCCACGGCGCTCATGCGGCACCGGCCCCTTCCCGTTCGGCGGCACCGGTACGGGCGTCGGTACCCGCCCCGGCGCCGTCCCGTGCCCGTTCGCGGTCCCGGGCCTCCGCGAGGTGCAGGAAGACCCCTTCCAGGTCGCGCTGCTCGAACTGCCGCGCCACCTCCTGCGGCGTACCGTCCGCGGTCACCCGCCCGGCGGCCAGGAAGACCACCCGCTCGCACAGCCGCTCCACCTCGACCATGTCGTGGCTCGTCACCAGGAGCGCGGTGCCGTGCCGCGCGCACAGATCGAGCAGCCCGGTGCGCACGCGCAGGGCGATGTCCGAGTCCAGCGCCGCCGTAGGCTCGTCCAGGACCAGCAGCCGGGGCGTGTGCAGGGACGCCTTGGCGATGCCGACCAGGGTCCGCTGGCCGCTGGACAGCTCGGTACCGATCGCGGTGGCGAGGTGGCCGATGCCGAAGTGCGCCAGGGCACTCTCCACCGCCGCGCGCGGCGCGCGCAGCCCGTACAGGTCCGCGTACAGCCGCAGGTACTCGCGCACCCGCAGCCGGTCGGGGAGCGGCAGATAGCCGGCCGCGAAGCCGACGCCCCGCATGGCGGCCGGGCGTCCGGCGGGCAGCCGGTGGCCGAGCACGTGCACACTGCCGGCATCCGGCGCGACCGCGCCCAGGCACATCAGCAGGGTGGTCGTCTTGCCCGCGCCGTTGGGGCCGAGCAGCCCGACCCGCTCGCCCTCGCGCACGGTCAGCCGTACACCGTCCACGACTCGGCCGCGGCGGTACTCCTTCACCAGGTCGTGCGCCTCCAGGACAGGCGGCGGCGCGGCGCCGCGCGCGGTCACGCGTCCGCCCCGGCCGGCTGCGGACGGCGGACCGGCGACCAGATGCGCTCGGCGCGCAGCGGCCCGCTCCGGGCCAGCAGCCTGCCGTGGTCGGCGGCGAGCGGGGCGAGCTGCGAGCCGTAGCAGTGCACCGCTTCCCGCTTGCGGGCCCACTCCTCGTCGGTCAGGACGAGGTCGTGCGCGAGGTCCATGCGGTAGCGGGACGCCAGATCCTGGTAGGAGAGCCCGAACGTCTCGTCGCCGCCGAGGGCTCGGTCGGTGTCCGGGGTGCCCCACTCGGGCAGGTGGCCGGTGTACGGGAGGTCGGCGTACAGGAGGGGCAGCGGAGCGCCCAGCTTGTCGAGGACGTGCAGGGCGCGGTCGCGCACCCGCCGGTGGTCGGCCTGGTTGGTGCCGATGGGCAGGAGGACGAGGGGGAGCGGCGTCGGCAGGGCGCTCAAGTAGGCGTCGATGTCCGTCAGTTCGTCCTCCTCGCCGTACGGGCCGTCGGGGTGGCCGAGTACGATCCGGTCCACGCCGAGCAGGGCGGTGGCCCGCGCGTCTTCGGCGAGCCGGGCGCGGTGCGCCTCGGCGGCGGTGGAGAAGCCGCAGGTGCTGTCCCACCAGGAGACGGCGTGGTGTTCGGCGGGGGCGCCGCCGAACACGGTGACCACGGTCACCGGGGCCGGGAGCCGGGGGATCAGACCCGCCAGGGAGAGGACGGCGTCGTCGAAGTGCGGGGAGAGGATGACGGTGCGCGGCGGGGGAGGCGTCATGTGGTTCCTTAGTGCTGGGGCGGTGAAGGGGCGCGGAGAGGGGCGAGTACGGGAGTGAGCGCGGCGTCCCAGGCGGCGTCGTCGCCCTCCCAGCGGCCGGGAGCGGCGGCGACGGTGCCCCAGGTGATGCCGGGGCCCACCGCGTCGCCGTCGGGCGGTGCGGTGCGGCGCAGCCAGTGCAGGTCGAAGCGGTGGCCCGGATGCTGGGCCGCGATCACCGCGCGCAGCCGGCGCAGGTCGGCGGCGGTCAGCTCGTCCCAGGCGTCGTGGTGGACGTACAGCACCCGGGCGCCGGAGCCGGCGAGGGTTCGCCAGCGCCCGGCCAGGGCGGCGAACTTGGCGCGCACGCGCGGGAGCTGCGCGTCGATGTCCGCCTGGGTCAGAGGCGTACCGGCGCCGGCCGCGGCGTGGAACTCGTGGTAGAAGCGGATGTCGGAGCCACGGTCCAGGGCGCACCGGCCCTCGTCGAACGGCTCGACCAGCCCGGGGCGCAGCACGGTGCGGAAGTCCTCCGCCACGGCCTCGACGACCGATTCGAAGTCGAGGTCCAGCCAGTCGAAGAAGTGGGCGCGGGTGACCCCCGTGACGCGCCGGATCTGGTACGTCGACTCACAGTGGTAGCCGAGGCCGACGCAGTGGTCGTACGCGTCGGCCGGTCCGTGGTCGTACGCGTCGGCCGCCCCCTGCCCGTGCCCGGCCGCCACACCAGCGCCAGCCACCCCTGCGCCAGCCGCCCCTGCGCCCGCGACCCCGGCCGGGAGCAGGTCCGCCGTCCGGACGCGGGTTTGCCCGGCGCTCACGGCCGCAGCGGGCCGTGCCAGGCCCGTCCGGTCAGATACTCCGCCGCCGCGGTGGCGTTGGCCAGTCCGGCGCCGCGGGTGTGGAGGGTCGCGGGGGCGTCGGCGGGCAGCGGGCGGGCCGGGGCGAGGCCCATCTCCACGGTGACCAGGTCCGGGCGCCGGGCCCGCAGTTCCCGGAGGACCGCGCGCTGCCAGGGGTCGCGCTCCGCGTCCCGTACGACGACCGCGAGCGGATCACCGTCGTCCGGGGGCGGAACGACCGCGGCCGGGTCGGTGCCCGGGTGCACCTCGGTGGTGGAGGCCAGCGCCCCGAGGCGCCGGAGCGGGGCCTCCAGCCCCCACGGGGCGTCACCCACCGCGAGATTGCCCGTGGTGGCCAGCCGTACGGTGTGCAGGCGGCGGCCGTCTGCGGCCCGGGTCACGCTGTGAGCGAGCAGGGCCCGGCGGGCGGCGGTCAAGCCGATGGGCTCACGGTGTCTGTCGGGCGCGGGCCCGTCGGCGTTCGGTGTGCCGGTGCGCCGGGCCGGGTCGGCCCAGGCGCGCAGCGACGCGACCCGGCAGGCCGCCTCCGCCACCCGCTCCAAGGTCAGCGTGCCCCGGTCCAGCGCCTCCCGCACGGCGTCGTGGATCTCAAGCAGCAGTTTCTCCCCGTCGGTCGCGCCGAGTACCACCAGGTCCGCGCCGGCGGCCAGCGCGGCGACCGTCGCGCCGCCGTACCCCCAGCGCCGTACGATCGGCGCCATCTCCAGCGCGTCGGTCATCACCACGCCCCGGTAGCCCAGCTGTTCGCGCAGCAGACCGGTGACGATCCGCCGGCTCAGCGTCGCGGGCAGGCCGTCCAGCCGGGAGAGCCGGATGTGTCCGGTCATCACGGCCCGGGCACCGGCCGCGATCCCGGCGCGGAACGGCGGCAGGTCCACCGCGTCCAGGGACGCCGCGTCGCGGTCGATGTCCGGCAGTTCGGCGTGCGAGTCGGTCCGGGTGTCACCGTGTCCGGGGAAGTGCTTGAGCGTGGCGGCGACCCCGGCGTCCTGGACGCCCCGTACGTACGCCGCGGTGTGCCGGGCCACCAGGTCCGGCCGGTCGCCGAAGGAACGGACGCCGATGATGGGGTTGTCCGGGCGGGAGTTGACGTCCGCGCACGGGGCCAGGCACAGGTTGACGCCCTCGGCCCGCAGGTCGCGGGCGATCGCCGTGCCCACTTCCCGGGTGAGCCCGGTGTCGTCGACGGCGCCGAGGGCGTGACTGCCCGGGTAGGCGCTGCCGCGCCGGTAGTCGAGCCGGGTCACGTCACCGCCCTCCTCGTCCAGCGCGATCAGCAGGTCGGGGCGTACGGCGCGGAGCGGATCGGTGATCTCCTCGCGCAACGAGCCGGAACCGGCGGGAAAGTTGGTCCCGAACAGGCCGACGCCCGCCAGGCCCTCGTCCGCCGCGCGCAGGATCCAGTCGGCGGGCGAGCGGCCCGCGTAGGCGGGGAGCAGGCAGGCGTTGACCAGGGGGATGTCGGCGCGCATGGGAACCTTCCGGTACGGGGCGGCGGGGGCGGCGGCAGCCCGGCGTCACGGCCGGGCCGCGGCCGGTGACGGCGCGGCGGAAAGGGGACGGTGGGCGGGGCGGCGGCCCATCGGTGGCGACACGGCGGGCGGGGAGGCTCACCGGCGGCGGGACGGTGGGCAGGGAAGCCCACCGGCAGCGGGACGGCGGGCGGCGAAGCCCACCGGTAGCGGTACGGCGGGCGGAAGCACTCACGGGTGACGGGGCGGCAGGCTGCAGGCCCACCGGAAAAGGCCCGGCGAAGTCAGTCGTCGACCCGGCGCAGCACGAGCCCGACGCTGCCACGCTTGCTCAGGTACGCGCGGCCGCCGCAGACCGGCTCCACCCGGGGCGCGACGAGCCGGATCTCCTCCACCGGCCGCCACACCGTGGAGGTGGCGAGCCACGGCCGCAGCCGCGTCTCCAGCGCCTCGGGTTCCAGGGCGAGGAAGAGCAGACCGGTGGGCAGGTCGTCGAGGAGCGCGAGGTCCTGGCCGTAGTAGAGCATCTCGACCAGCAGGTAAGCGGCGCCTTCCGGCCCGTTCTTGGCCAGCTCGGCGAGGTCTTCGGCGCCGACCCGTACGGCGTCGGTGTCCCGCTGCGCGGCGACGAGGCGGTCCCGGAAGTGCGGGTTCGGTTCGGCGGCGTGCACGGAGAAGCCGTCCGCCGCGAGCCGGGCCGTCAACGCGCCTTCACAGGCGCCGACTTCCACCAGCGGTTTCCCCCGGGCGGGCAGTGGCGCCGTACCCAGGCGGCGGTCGCGTCCAGGCGCCGGGTCTCGTACGGGGAGGTGGCGAACTCCCACGGGTCGGCGACGGCGGCGGCCTCGTCACCCAGGCTGGCGAGCAGGGCGAAGAGCCGTTCGCGTTCGGTGGGGTCGGCGCCGAAGAACCGCTCGGCGGCCGGGATGCGGGGCGTCCCCACCATGAACTCGGGCGACCGGGTGTCGAGCAGTCCGGGTGCCGCGCGGTTGACGAAATCCAGCTTGGCCGCGATCTGCGCGCGGTCGAGCGGGCGGTCGAGGTCGCTGACGAACTGGAGGAAGGGGAGTATCCGACGGCGTGCCGCACGGTCAGCACCGGCGCGGCGGCGTTCCCGGCGGCGTCGCCAGCGGCATCCGTCAGGCCGGCGCAGGCCAGGGCGGTGTCCCGGCCCACGCGTCCCCGGCTGCGCCGGTTGTCGGCGGGGAGTGGGTCCACACGCGGGCGGAGTGGCCGTCGGCGGCCCGGCGTATCAGGCCGGCGAGGGCATCGGGGCCGGGGGAGGAGGCGTCCTCCTCGGCGGACCGTACGTACGGCGCGAGCAGGGCGAGCCGTTCGGCCGGCGGCGTGCCGGCGGGCAGGGGGAGGACGTCTCCCCGGTCGGCGAGGACCACGGCGGCCGGGCCGGCGCCGGGGTCGGGGTCGGTGAGGACGGAGAGGAAGTCGAGGACGGCGTCCTCGACCCGGAGTACGACCACGATTTCGATCACGGACCGGTCCCAGGGGCAGAGCTGGCGGGGGCGGCGGAGCGGGGTGCCGGCAGCGTGCGGTGCGCGCCCAGGTCCTGTCGGGCGCGCCGGACCGGGCCGGCGGGGCGGTGCGGTGAGCAGGGCGGTGCGGGTCCGTACGGCCGGTGCGCCGTACGTGGAAGGACCCTAACCGCCCCTACCTTCGTGGTCCAGACCAATCTGGTTGACCCCTGCATTCCGGCCACCGCAGTGGCCGGAAATCACCTACGGGTACATCCCGGGCCCTACCCGGTACTCCGTACCTCGCGCCCCGTCCTCCGTACCCGGCCGGTTACGGCACGACCGTCACCGGCCAGCGCCCGGCCTTGACCAGCCGTACCGCCACCGACCCCATGATCCGGTGCCCCGCGGACTCCGACGCCCCCACCACCACGGCGTCCGCCGTCAGCTCGTCGGCCATCTGCACCATGCCCGAGTACGGGTCGCCGCGCAGCGTGTGGAACTCCCAGCGCAGGTCATAGGTCCCCTGCGCGCGCTCCGTCGCCGCCCGGATCTCCGCCATCAGCTCGTCGGCGACCTCGTTCGTCGTGTCCACGATCGGCGCCCCCATGGCCGCGCCGGCCGGCAGCACCGGCTGGACGTACACCAGGGCCAGCTTGGACCCCTGCCTCCGGGCCAGCCCCGCCGCGTAGGCGGCGGCGCGCCACGACGAGTCCGACCCGTCGACGCCGACGACGATCACCTTCGGGCCGTCCGTACCGCGCTCGAAGGGCGCGGGCGTGTTCTCCTCCACATGAGGAGGTTATCGGGCGCCTTGTACGCGTTTTACGCAGGGCTGTACGGGACCCGCGCGCGACCCCGTGCACAGGGCTGCGCGGGACCCGCGCGCAACCCGTGCACAGGGCTGTACGGGACCCGCGCACAGGGCCGTGCGCGACCGTTGCACAGCGCCGGCCATGCCCCGTACGCAGGGCTGCGCGGGACCCGTCACAGGCCCCGCGCCCCACCGGAGACGCGGCGCGGCCGCGCCCCTCACGAACCCGCGCCGCCGCCGCGCCCCGGGAGCACCGGCCGCCACGGCGCGAAGGCCGTCGCGCCGCGCGGCAGCATCGCGGCCAGCTCCGGGCAGTGCCGCAGGATGATCGAGTTCATCCCGCCGCGGGCGATCCAGTCCATGCCGAGCGGCGTGTACAGCTCCGGCCGGAAATCGACGGTCAGGAACCGGTCCGACTGGATACGGCGGGTGGCCATCAGGATGAAGATCCGGAAGGCGGTGTCGCTGAAGCCGAAGCCCTCCGGCGGGTTCTCCGCGAACAGCCCCACCATGGTGTCGACCTCGTCGACGTCGCGGTAGACCTCCTGGAGCTGCGCGACCGTCTCCGGGTCGGAGCTGATGTCCTCGAAGCGGCGCACCCGCGGCTTGTGCAGCCCGGCGCGGAAGTCGTTGTAGCGCGGCACCCCGCGCCGCCGGGTCCGTACGAGGTCGACCACCGACAGGTCGATGATCTCCCCGTCCCGCTCGAAGCGGGTCAGTGCCTGCGGGTAGTTGTGCAGGGTGATCGCGCCCGGGTGGGCGATGCCGAGGGAGTACAGCGTGTCGGTCAGCCCGGTCTTGCGGGCGACCGCTTCGGCCGCCGTGCCCTGGATGTCGTCGAACGTGACGGTCTCCACGCGCTGCCCGAAGCGGTGCTCGCGCAGCTCGTAGTCGTCCGGGATCAGCGGATGCATCCGGTAGACCGTGACGAAGTCCTCGGTCAGGGAGTACGGCACCTTGTGGTGGTCCGGCAGCGTCTCCGGAATGCCGCGCAGGGCGTGCGACTCGACCAGCCACAGTCCCAGCTTGCTCAGCCACTTGTCCGGCGGGCCCTGCCAGTTCGTCTTCAGGCCGACGTCGATGGCCTCGGTGGCCAGGATCGCCGGCGTCCACTCCACGGTGTGGATCTTCGCGATCAGCGCCGAGACGATCAGCCGGGCCGTGTGGTAGATCCGGTCCTGGCCCATGGTGGGGTACTCGGCGTGCAGCGCGTCGCACACCGCGTTGTGCTCCCGGGCGAAGAGCGTGTGCATCACACTCAGGCCCAGCCACCAGTTCTCGCTGAAGCCGGTGAGCGGGATGCCGCCCGCGCCGACCGGCAGATGCCCGTCCTCCAGGCGCAGCTTGGCGCCGTCCGGCTCGCGCAGCGACCGCGCGGTGGCCTCGTCGCCGCCGTACACCTCCGAGCCGTCCCACCACGGCGACGTGGTGTTGGTGAACAGCAGCGGCGGCTGACCGGGCCGCTCCACCCCGATGTTCTCGGCGAACCGCATCACGTCCTCGGGCGCCCCGCCGGGCGTGTTCGTCCAGGCGCTGCCGGGCGGCATCGGGATCTCCACCGACCGCTCGCCCGGCTTGTACCGCTTGTGGTTGACCCAGTCGTGCACCTGGAACTGGATCCACGCCGCGGCCAGGATGTTCAGCGAGGGCGCCGGCCGGAACGCCGTACGGTGCAGCAACTGGCGCGCCGTCGTGACCGGGTTCGGGACCAGGTCCAGGTCCGGCCGGTACACCGGCTTGAGATTGCGCCCGAAGGCCGAGCCGATCGCGCCCATCCGGGGCTCCGACAGGTCGGTGGACGAACCGTCGTACGTACGGGCCGTCCGCGCGCCCTCGTCCACCGTCTCCGGCACCGGCACGGCCTGCGGCGGCGCCTCCGGGACCTCGGCGTCGATGAGGTTGGAACGGCGCAGCGCCTGCCGCAGCGCCACCAGGTTGAGCAGACTCAGGTTCAACGGCAGCTTGTGCCACGGTATGTACCGGTTGACGGCCCGGAAGACGGCCCGCACCGGCACACCGACGACGGTGTTGCGCAGCGGCTCCTCCGTACGGAACCGGGTGCCGAGCCGGTGCCCGGCGCTCGCCCGGTACGCGGCCTTGCGCGCCCGGTTGAGGTTGCCCAGCGGACGGAACGCGTCCGTGGTGTGCCACGGGTTGAACGCCTGCGCCTCCACCCGGCGGGCCGCGGAGCGGGCCTCGGCGGTGGTGACGTCCTGCCGCGGGATCGTCAGCCGCCCGACCGGGACGACCGGCGCGTCCGTCTCCCGCCACTGCGCCGCCCCGTCCTCGATGGGCGTGCGCTCCTCGCTCACGTACCGCTGCACACACAGTTCGAACTCGACGTCACCCAGCGCCAGCCGCCCCGCCAGCTCATGGCGCAGATGGTCGGGGTCGTGCCGGTCCGGCCGCGGCGCGGGGAGCCGTCCGGCGCGGGCCGCAGCTGGTAGCGGACCGGCCCCGCGTCGCCCCACATGACCGCGCCCCGGCTCCAGTACGTCTCCCGCGCCAGCGAACCGACCACGTGCCGGGTGGCGGCCTGCACGTTGCGGCGCATCCGCGCCGCCGTACCCCAGCCGACCGCCAGCGGCAGCTTCACCAGCAGCCCGAACGCCTTCTGCAGGGTGCTGTCGGCCCCCGCCATCGCCCGGGCGAACGCCACGAACTCCCGCGCGTCGCGCGCGTGCGACACCGGGAAGTTGGTCGCGAGCAGATCGTGCGTCTCCTCCGCCGACACCTCCACCCGTACGGCGATGCCGCGCAGATCGGGCGAGATGTCCGCCTGCGGCGTACCGCTCGCGTTCGACAGTCGCACCACGGCCGGGTACTGCGCGCCCGGCTGCACGAAACCGGACGCCAGCGCGGCGGGCAGCCCCTCGTCGAACCGCAGCCGGGCGTTCTCCACCCCCAGCACCGCCTTGGCGTGGAAGGCCCGCTCGACGCCCGGTGCCCCGCTGCTCTTCCGGTTCGCGAGCTGCACTCGCATCAGCTGCCGCGCCAGCTCCTCGAAGACCACCCGCTCCGCCTCCGGGCTGCCGCCCTCGTACCTCTCGTACTGCGTGTGACTCACGGTGTCGGCCATGGCAGGACACCCTCCGTACGGAAGAAGGGGCCCGACGCTACTCGCCTCCTCCGCGGCCCGACAGGGTTCGTTTCGGGCGGATTCGTGGATCGCGGAGCGAGGCAGCAGGAGCCACGCCCGAGGCCCAAGGCCGAGACCATGACGGGCCCACGGACGGATGGCCGTGGGCCCTTGCCGTCGGCTGTCGGTCGCCATGGCCGACACGATGGCTGTGCCGGTCCCGGGTCAACCTCTGACGAGCGCTCACTCGAAGGTCTCCGCCGGAGCCGGCGGCCACACCCCTGGGCCAGCACGCCCAGTACGTACGCCTTGGCGACCAGGGCGGTACGGCCCTGCACGCGCCAGCGGCGGGAGAGGCGGGTGAGGTGGTAGTTGACGCCGTCGACGGTGAGGCCGAGGTGACTGCCGATGCTGGCCGTGGTCGCTCCGGCGGCGGCCAGGGCGAGGATGCGGGTCTCGACGGGACTGGCCACCTCGCGCCCCGGGGCTGGCGGTGCGTCCTCGTGGACCCGGAGCAGGGCCAGCAGGGCGGGCAGGTCCTCCGACGGGTCGCCGACCGGGTCGACCGTCAACTCGCCCTCCCGCTCGGTGCCGTCCGCGCCGGTCCGCCAGCGCACTCCGACCGGGTACCGGGACCTGCGGCCCATGCGCAGCGCGTCGACCAGCCGGTCTATCTGCGCCTGCGACCGGGGCCGGAAGAGGTCCAGCAGGTTGCGGCCGCGCAGCTGTCCGGGTGCCGCGCCCCACTCGGCAGCCATCGCCGGATTGGCGATCAGCACCTCGCCGCGCGCCTTGCACACGGCGATCGGCACCGGGATGCGGTCCAGCAGGATCAGGAAGTAGTTGCGCCACGGGCCCGCCGCGCTGTCCGCCATCGCCTCTTCCATTGCCCCTTCTCCGGTCCGGCCGCAAGAGCGGACAGCGAAAAACCACTGCACAATCATGCAGTTACCCGGCGTCGCACGGTACACCGGGCGGGTCACGCTGGAGACATGACCGAGACGATCCCGTTCGAAGCAGCCGACGGCGCGGTGCGCCCGTACGAGGAGGAGGTGCCGGTCGTCGACCTGTCGGCCACCGGCCTCACCTCCACCCCGCTCCAGCAGGCCATGGACCTGGTCCGCGAGCACGGCCCGATCTACCGGCGACGGCTGCACGGTCACGAGGCGACGTTCGTCTCCTCACTGGAACTGGTCACCGAGCTGGCCGACGAGGAGCGCTTCTCCAAGGGCATCGCGGTCGCCCTGGAGAACGTCCGCGAGTTCGCCGGGGACGGCCTGTTCACCGCGTACAACGACGAACCGAACTGGGCCAAGGCCCACGACATCCTGATGCCGGCCTTCGCGCTCGGCTCGATGCGCACCTACCACCCGGCGATGCTGAAGGTGGCCCGCCGGGTCCTCGGCAGCTGGGACCGGCACGCGGCCGACGGGACGCCCGTGGACGTCCCCGACGACATGACCCGGATGACCCTGGACACCATCGGCCTCGCGGGCTTCGGCTTCGACTTCGAGTCGTTCTCCCGCGACACCCCGCATCCCTTCGTCGAGGCGATGGTCCGCTGCCTGGAGTGGAGCATGACCCGCCTCGGCCGGAAGCCGGGCGGTGACTACACCGAGCAGGACGCCGCCTTCCGGGCCGACGCCGACTACCTCGCCTCGGTCGTGGACGAGGTCATCGCCACCCGTACGGGCGAGGGCGGCGACGCTGACGGGAGCCCCGACGCCGCCGACACCTCCGACGACCTTCTCGGACTGATGCTCGGCGCCACCCACCCCGCCGACGGCACCACCCTCGACCTGGCCAACATCCGCAACCAGGTCATCACCTTCCTCATCGCCGGTCACGAGACGACCTCCGGCGCGCTCTCCTTCGCCCTCCACCACCTGCTCAAGGACCCGGCCGCGCTGCGCCTGGTCCAGCGCGAGGCGGACGAACTGTGGGGCGACGCGACCGACCCCGACCCCTCCTTCGAGGACATCGGCCGGCTGCCCTTCACCCGGCAGGTCCTCAACGAGGCACTGCGGCTGTGGCCCACCGCCGCCGCCTTCAGCCGCCAGGCCCGTGAGGACACCCTGCTCGGCGGCCGCTACCCGCTGAAGGCCGGCCAGCTGGTCACCGTCCTCACGCCGATGCTGCACCGCGACCCGGTGTGGGGCGACAACCCGGAGCTGTTCGACCCCACCCGGTTCGCGCCGGAGGCCGAGGCGGCCCGCTCCCCGCACGCGTACAAGCCCTTCGGTACGGGTGAACGCGCCTGCATCGGGCGGCAGTTCGCGCTGCACGAGGCGACGATGCTGCTCGCCATGCTGGTGCACCGCTACCGTCTCATCGACCACGCGGACTACGAGCTGCGCATCAAGGAGACCCTGACCCTCAAGCCGGACGGCTTCACGATCACCCTCGGCAGGCGCACCCCCGCCGACCGCGCGGCCCTGCGCGCCGCCCTCGCGATCCTGCCCGGCGGGGCGGCGGAGCCGGACGACTCGCAGGCGGGCGCGGACGACGGGCTGCCCACCCGGGTTCATCAGGACACCGCCCTGCTCCTGCTCCACGGCACCAACTACGGCACCTGCCGCGACTTCGCCGAACGCATCGCCGACCAGGCCACCGGCCTCGGCTTCACCACCGAGGTCGCGCCGCTGGACGCCGCGGCCGGCGTCCTCCCCGCCGACCGCCCGGTCGTCATCGTCACCGCCTCCTACAACGGCCGGCCGACCGACGACGCGGCGCGGTTCATGGAGTGGCTGGACAGCGACCAGGCGCGGGCCGAAGGCGTGCCGTACGCCGTCCTCGGCGTCGGCGACCGCAACTGGGCCGCCACCTACCAGCGCGTACCGACCCTGCTCGACGAGCGGCTGGCCGCCCTGGGCGCCGAGCGGCTGCTGCCGCGCGGCGAGGCCGACGCGTCCGGCGACCTGAACGGCGCGGTCAAGGCGTTCACGGCCGCACTCCGCACCGAACTGCTCGTACGCTACGGCGACCCGGCAACGATCGGCGCGAACGCCGCGGCCGACGCCACGGACACGTCCTACACCGTCCGCGAGGTCACCGGCGGCCCCCTGGACGCGCTCGCCACCCGCCACGGCCTCCAGCCGATGACCGTCACCGAGGCGTACGACCTCACCGCCCCCGGCCACCCCCGCGTCAAGCGCTTCCTGCGCCTCGCCCTGCCCGAAGGCGTCACCTACCGCACCGCCGACCACCTCGCCGTACTCCCGGCGAACGGAACGGCGGCCGTGGAGCGCGCGGCACGCGTGCTGGGCGTGGACCTCGACACCATCCTCGACATCCGCGCGGGCGCGGGCCGTGCGAGCCGGGACGCCCTCCCGGTCGACCGCCCCCTCACCGTACGGAGCCTCCTCACCCACCACCTAGAACTGGGCGCCCGCCCCACACCGGACCAACGCGCCGCACTCGCCGCCCACAACCCCTGCCCGCCCGAGCGCGCCGCCCTCGAAGCACTCACCGACGACGACCCGCGGACCGTCCTCGACCTGGTCGAGGCATACCCGGCTCTGCGCGGCGAGCTGTCCTGGCCGACCCTCCTCGACCTGCTGCCCGCGATGCGCATCCGCCACTACTCCCTCTCCTCCTCACCCGCCGCCGACCCGCGCCACGCCGACCTGATGGTCTCGCTGCTCCCCGGTGGCACCGGCTCCGCACACCTGCACACACTCCGGCCCGGCGACACCGTCCTGGCCCGGGTCCAGCCCTGTCGGGAGGCGTTCCGCCTCGACCCGGCCGACCCGGCGCCGGTCATCCTGGTCGCGGCCGGCACCGGCCTGGCCCCCTTCCGCGGCGCCGTGGCCGACCGCGTGGCCGCCGCCGCCAACAGCCAACTCTCGTCGGCCCTGCTCTACTTCGGCTGCGACGCCCCCGACGCCGACTACCTGCACGCCGACGAACTCCGGCAGGCCGAAGCAGCCGGCGCGGTCTCCCTCCGCCCGGCCTTCAGCACCCGCCCCGAAAACGACTGCCGCTACGTCCAGCACCGCATCGCCGCCGAGGCCGACGAGGTCGGAGCCCTGCTCGACGCCGGAGCACGGGTGTACGTCTGCGGCGACGGCAGTCGGATGGCCCCCGGCGTACGGGCCGCCTTCCGCGCCCTGCACGCGGCCCGCACGGGCGCCACGGACGAACAGGCCGAGACCTGGCTGCGCGAACTGACGGACGCCGGACGGTATGTGGAGGATGTGTACGCGGCGGGGTGATCCGGGGGCGGACTGCCCCTGGGACGCGCTCGGCCGCTGATGGTGTGCCCCGCCTCTGCCGGAGCAGAGGCGGGGCATCCGTCTTCTGGCGGCCCCGGGCGGGCAGGGGTCGCCAGAGGATCACGATCAGCACGCCGGACTTGCCGGGACCACCCCCGCCCACGCGGGGACCACTGGGGCCTGGAGCTCGCGATGGCCCTGTCCCGGGGGCCACCCCCGCCCACGCGGGGACCGCAGCTCCCGGCCTGCGCCCCCTCAGCCGCCGGCCGCCGACGTTACTCGGCTTTACCGGCGTCAGCGCTGACCCGCCCCACGCACGGGGTCTGGCTCCCGCCGCCGACCGGCGGCAAGGTGGACGATGGCGGAGCCGACCTCCGCACAGCGGCCGATTCACCTGGGGGCGCGCCATGACCAAGGCTCTGATCATCGGTGGAGGCATCGCGGGCGCGGTGACCGCGATGGCTCTGCGGAAGGCGGACATCGACGCGGAGGTCTTCGAGGCGTATCCGACCGGCGCGGACGACGTCGGCGCGTTCCTCGTCGTGTTCGCCAACGGGCTGGAGGCGCTGCGCGTCATCGGGGCTCACGGCCCGGTCGTGGCGAACTCTTTCCCCGCCGAGCGGGTGGAGTTCCTCAGCGGTACGGGCAAGCGGCTCGGCGGGCGCGCCATCGCCGGCTCCACCGGCGAGACCGGCATGGGGCCCCGTACGCTCACCCGTGCCACCCTCTACCGCGTCCTGCACGACGAGGCGCGCCGCCGCGGGATCGCCGTCCGGCACGGCAAGCGGCTGGTCGCCGCCGAGACCGTCAGCGGCCGCCGGGTGGTGGCCTCCTTCGCGGACGGCAGCCGGGCCGAGGGGGACCTGCTGATCGGCGCGGACGGCATTCACTCGGTGGTCCGCAAGATGATCGACCCGGCGGCGCCCCGGCCCCGCTACACCGGCCAGCACACCGTCTGCGGCTACACCCGTGACGTCGAACCGGCGTCCGCGCCCGACACGTACACCATGATCTACGGCAGGCGGGCTTTCTTCGGATGCACGGCGGCACCGGACGGGGAGGTGTGGTGGTTCTCCAACGTGCCGGGGCCGGAAAGGTCCCGGCAGGACTTGGCCGCTGTCACGGCAGGCCAGTGGCGGCAGCGGGTCACGGCGCTGCTCGACGGCGACCGCACCCCGGCCGCGGCCGTCGTCCGGGCCACCGGCGACCGCGTCGTCGGCTCGCACGCCTACGACCTCGCTTCCACGCCGCGGTGGTTCTCCGACACCATGGTGATCATCGGCGACGCGGCGCACGCCGCCGCGCCGAACGCCGCCCAGGGTGCCTCGATGGCGATCGAGGACAGCGTCGTACTCGCCACCTGCCTGCGCGACCGGCACGAGCCCCGGCGGGCCTTCGCCGCGTACGAGGAACTGCGCCGCGAGCGGGTGGAACGGGTGGTCGCGCACAGCGCGCTGATGGCCCGCCGCTCGGCGCCGGGGCTGGCGCGGCGGCTGGTCCGCGACGTGATGCTGCCGCGCAGCGTCGCGCGCGGTGGCGACGGGGCCGACGCCTGGCTGACCGGTTACCGTATCGACTGGTGAGCGCCGGTGGGCGACAGGATCGAGCCGGTACGCGCTCGTGAGTGAGCGCCGCGGAGCGAGAGCCCGGGCCCGGCTACCGCTCGTCGGCCGCCCGCAGATGAACGACCACCAGCGCCACCCCCGCCACCACGAAGTTGCGCGTGGCGGCCTCCAGGCCGTTCCAGGTCTTGGACTGCCACATGGAGAACCATTCGCCGCCGATCGCGATGAAGCCCGCGCCGAAGAGCAGCAGCACCATCAGCAGGCCGGCGGTGGCGACACGGCGCGCCCCGGCGTAGCCCGAGCCCCGGCGCAGTTCGCGTGCCCACAGGGCGGTTGCCGCGACGAGGACCAGCGCCGCGACCGTCTCCCAGGCGATGATCAGGACGTACGCGATGTTCTGGAGCGTGGTGGACTCGACGGCCCGCCACATCAGGTCCGGGTCCTTGAAGGTGGTGTCCATGGCCAGGACGTGCTGGACGAACGCCTGGTTGGTGCCGAAGTCGGTGATGTTGCCGAACGCGACGAGCGCCATGTAGAGCGCGACCGTGCCGGTGAGCACGGTCGCGGCGAGGGGAGGGCCTGGAGCGGTCTGGTGGCGCGTATCGGCATTGCGGTTCTCCCTGGCGTGCGGTGAGGGTGCGTGCTGTCCCGGGCACCTTACGGGTGCTGTCGTCCGGTCGGCAGCTCAGCTGTCGCCACCAGCACCGTGCGGGCCGGGACGGTGCACACGTCGCCCGTCTTCAGCGTGGCCGAGGCCGCCGGGGCGCCGTCCGGCGCGGTGGTGTCCAGTACCACTTCGTACACGGCGCCGGTCCGGCCGGGTACGGCGAAGTCGACCGCGTCCGCTCCGGAGTTGAGGAGCGCCAGGAGGTCGGTGTCCGGTGCTGCCGCGCGGTCTCCGGCGAGGAGGAAGGCGAGGAAGCGGGTGGCCGGGTCGTCCCAGCGGGCCGGGGTCATCGGGCGGCCCTCGCGGTCGTACCAGGCGATGTCCGGGGGACTGCCGGAACCCGTCAGGAAGCTGGTGCGTTGGAGTACCGGGTGGTCGCGTTGCAGGGAGACCACCCGGCGCACGAAGTCGGTGAGGGGGTGGGTGCCGGCCAGTCGTACCAACTCGTGGGATTGTCCTGGCAGTACGCGTTGTTGTTGCCGCCTTGCGTACGGCCGAGTTCGTCGCCGCCGTGGAGCATCGTGCAGCCCTGGGAGAGGAGCAGGGTGGCGAGCATGTTGCGGCGCTGGCGTTCGCGGACGGAGACGATGGCCGGGTCCCTGGTCGGGCCTTCGACGCCGTAGTTGGCGGAGCGGTTGTCGTCCGTGCCGTCGCGGTTGTTCTCGCCGTTGGCCTCGTTGTGTTTCTGCGCGTAGGTGACCAGGTCGGTCAGGGGCATGCCGTCGTGGCAGGTGACGAAGTTGATGGAGGCGTCCGGGCCGCGCCGTTCGGGGGCGTACAGGTCGGAGGAGCCGGCGATCCGGCTCGCCAGGTCGCCGACGGCCGGGCGGCCCCGCCAGAAGTCGCGCACGGTGTTGCGGTAACGGTCGTTCCACTCGTTCCAGCCGGGCGGGAAACGGCCCACCTGGTAGCTGTCGGGCGCGCCGACGTCCCAGGGCTCGGCGATGAGTTTGACGCGGCCGACGACCGGATCCTGGTAGAGCAGGCCGAAGAAGGCGGCCAGCCGGTCGACGTAGCCGTACTGCCGGGCCAGGGTCGCGGCCAGGTCGAAGCGGAAGCCGTCGACGTGCGTCTCGGTGATCCAGTAGCGCAGCGAGTCCATGATCAGGCGCAGCACTTCGGGGCGGCCCGCGTTCAGGGTGTTGCGGGTGCCGGTCGTGTCGACGTAACGGGACGGGTCGGCCGGGTCCAGCCGGTAGTAGATCTCGTTGGCCAGGCCGCGGAAGCTCAGGGTGGGGTCGTCGGGCGGGCCTTCGGCGGTGTGGTTGTAGACGACGTCGAGGATCACTTCGAGGCCGGCGGCGTGCAGGGTCTTGACCATCGCCTTGAACTCGGTGATCTGGCCGCCCTCGTGGCCCGTCGAGCTGTAGGCGGCGTGCGGCGCGAAGAAGCCGATGGTGGAGTAGCCCCAGTAGTTGGTCAGGCCCCGGTCGAGGAGGAACGGCTCGGGGAGGAACTGGTGCACCGGCATCAGTTCCACGGCCGTCACGCCGAGGCGGTTCAGGTGCCCGGTGACGGCCGGGTGCGCCAGCCCGGCGTACGTACCACGCAGGGGCGCCGGCACCTCGGGGTGCTGCGCGGTCAGGCCCTTGACGTGCGTCTCGTACAGGAACGTCCGCGACCACGGGTGGCGCGGCGCCCGGTCGTCACCCCAGTCGAACGCCGTGTCGGCGACCAGCGGCAGCAGCGTGCGCGCCCCCGTCGGCTTCAGGGCCTTCGCGTACGGGTCGAGCAGCAGCCGGGACGGGTCGAAGCGCAGCCCCCGCTCCGGCGCGAACGGGCCGTGCGCGCGGTAGCCGTAACCCTGGCCGGGGCCCACGTCCGGGACGTAGGTGTGCCAGATGTCGCAGTCCACCGCCATCGGAAGCCGCCGCTCTCCGCCCTCGTCGAGCAGGCACAGTTCGACGGAGCCGCCGTACGCGCCCGCCGAGGAGTACACGGCGAAGGAGGTGCCGGAGCCGTCCCAGTGGGCGCCGAGCCGGTACGGGTCGCCGGGCAGGAGGGAGGTGGTCATCAGTCGTATCCGCCGAACATGAAGAGGGACGCCCGCTGGTCCGCCGGGTTCATCAGCCCGTGCAGATTGCCGCCCTTGAGGAGGGCGAGGTGCCCGGCGGGCAGCCGGCGCACCTCGAAGGAGCGCACCCGGCTGCCGGAGTCGGCCCAGTCGCCGATCACCATCAGCCCGTCGCCCTCCAGCATCAGGAAGACCTCCTGGTTGTCGCGGTGCCGGTGCAGGCCGATGCCGCAGGCCGGGTCGAGGACGTGCAGGTCCATGTAGGTGACGGCGAGGAAGGGTTCGACGTCGCCGCTCGCGTGCCCCTTGTTGCCGTACGCGTCGAGGTTGTACGGCTCCAGGGTGCGCCGCAGGTCGTCGGTGCCCGCCCAGCGGCCGTACTCGCTGAACAAAGTGCGGTATTCGAGGAAGCCGACGCCGCCGTGCGGGGTGGGACTGGTGCCGACGCCGAGGTAGTTGTCCCAGCCGCGGATCTTCATCTCGAAGCCCAGGCGTACCGATCCGGCGGGCGGGTCGGCCGAGCCGGCGCCGTCCGGGCTCGCGGTCCAGCGCACGTCGATGTAGCAGGGGAGCACGGGGTGCATGGCGTGCCGCGGGGCGACCAGCCGCAGGTCCTGGTTGGTCATCTGGTCGCGGTGGAAGTCCTGGCCGAGGCCGGTGACGAGGTCCGGGCGCGGTTGCAGCAGTCCGGAGTCGAGTGCCGTCCGGCCGCGAGGGCCGAGGAGGTCGCGGAGGCCGTCGCCGACCCGGCCCCACAGTTCGATCGTGTAGAAGTCGGTCTCCTCGTCGTACGGCACCCGGACCGGCACCGGGCGGCTGCCCTGGACGGACAGCACACAGCCGATGGCGTCACCGAGCTGACCGGCTTCGCGCCACAGCGCGGAGTCCGGGCCGCCCCGGTAGGACAGTTGGAGGAACGGGCCGCGCCAGTCACCGATCTCCGCCCAGCCGCGTACGGCCCGGGTGTCGGCGAGGGTGAAGTCACGGACGTTCTGCTTCTGGAAGTCGGTCTTGTCGTCCTGCTGCGTCGGGTCCAGCTGGTCCTGGTCGGGTGAGGCGGGTCCGTACAACTGGAGTGTGCGCAGCGGGAACAGGTGCTGGAGCGAGGCGGGTTCGTACAGCTCGCGTTCGGCGGCGAACCGGGTGCGCTCGACCAGGCCCAGCAGCTTCAGCAGCGGGTTGGCCTCCGCGTAGTCCGGGGCTTGACCGGGTCGACGCGGAAGACCGAGTCGGTGTGCACGATCTTGGGCATCGCGGGACCGCCTCAGGTGGTGTGGTAGAGGAACGCGACGAACTTCAGCGGCTCGGTGCCCGGGTTGCGGATGCCGTGCACGCCGCCGCTCTTGGTGTAGAGCACGCTGCCCGGTTTGACCGGCAGCTCACGGCACTTGACCGGGCCGATGCCGAAGACGGGCCGCTCCACCAGCGGGTAGTTCGCGGTCGTCGGGTCGTCGCCGTCGCTCATGTACGCGGTGCCGGTGCCGGAGACGACGTAGTACAGCTCCTCCGAGCCGATGTGCCGGTGGGTGCCCTCCACCGCGCCCGGCGGCACCGTCACCTCGTGGAAGAACACCAGGTCGCTGCCGAGTTCCCGCTGGAACAGCCAGCGCATCTGCACGATGTTGCCGTCCCGGCGCTCCGGGTTGCCCTCGTCGGTCATGGCGTTGCGGTAGTTGACCGGCGGGATCTGCGAGGCGTCCGGGATGAAGAAGCCGCGCTGGAAGTCGAGGAGGTAGTTGCTGTCGGCGACGGTGTTGAGGGGGTCGCTGGGCTCCTGGGTGCGCGGCTCCTGGTGGGAGCGGAGGTAGGCGTTGTCCCACTGCGGGTTGCCGAGCCGCTGGCCGGTCGGGTACAGCACGCCGTCCTCACGGAACGCCATCGCCACCTCGGAGACCGAGCCGAGCAGCGGGGACAGCTGCGGCACCCGCGTGATCGGCGCGTTGCAGCCCATCAGCGGCAGGACGCGGTGATCGTGCGCGGTGCCGTCCGGCGGCTCCAGCGTCTCCCAGATCTCCGTCGCGTACGCGCCGATCACCGGGTCCCAGTGCAGTGTGACGATGGCCTCGGCGGAGTCCGCCGGGTCCTCGCCGGTGACCTTCAGCCAGGCCTTCGTACGGGGCCCGAGCCGCCGGTTGAACTCCCTGGCCTGTTCCACGAGCCGGATGCCGGAGTACTCGATGCGCAGCATCGGGCACAGCTTGGTGCCGCCCAGGAAGACGTCGCCCTTGATGGCGGTGCCGTCCGCCGAGCCGCGCACCTCGGCGACGTAGTAGCGGTAGCGGGAGGAGCGGGTGGCGTTGAGGTAGCGGGCGTGGTAGATCCGGTCCGGGTAGAAGACGACACGGAAGATCTCGTTCTCGGGGTGGGTGTAGACCTCGTCGAAACGGCTGTCCATCTCACGGCCTCCCGACCCTGTCCAGCAGCACGTCGCCGACGCGGAAGGAGTTGGCCTCGATGGTCAGCGTCGGGTTGGCGCTGCCCGAGGTCGGCATGAACGCCCCGTCGGTGACGTAGAGGTTGTCGAAGTTCCAGGCCCGGCAGTCGGGGTCGAGGACGGAGTCCCGGGCGTTCGTGCCGAACCGGGCGCCGCCCAGTACGTGGTTGGCGATCCGTACCACCGAGCCGCCCACCGACCCCGAGCTGACGTCGCGCACGTCACCGCCGCGCACCAGGATCTGCCGGCACTGCTCGGCGAGGGTGTCCATCAGCGCCCGGTCGTGCGGGTGCCAGGTCTTGATGATGTACGCGACCGGGCGGCCCCACTTGTCCTTGACGCTCGGGTGCAGCTCGATGCGGTTCTCCCGTTGCGGTACCTGGTTGGCCATGAACGCCACGGACAGGCGCCGCCCGAAGCTCTCCTCCAGGTAGTCCTCGAAGCCGTTGCCGACCAGGCTCGTGTCGTAGAGGTAGCCCTTCCACATGGTGTCCATGTCCATCGCGTGCCAGGTGCGGGCGAGGGAGATGGGCAGGGCGCCGTCGGAGGTGTTGTTGTAGATCACGCCGCCCGCCCACAGGCCCTGGGCGCGGAACCACTCGGGGCGCGCGCAGTGGTCGGTGGCCCAGTCCGAGTCCAGCGTCTTGGACTTGTCCGAGCGGTCCGGCACGATGCACTGCGCGCCGCCGAAGCAGTGCGTCAAGAAGTAGCGCCCCAGCAGCCCGTGGGCGTTGACGCGCTTGTCGAAGGCCGGGTCGAGCAGCCCGGAGAGCTGGAGCAGCCGTACGGACTCGATGGCCGAGCAGGCCACGACGACGGTGCCGGCGGTGAGGGTGCGCGGGCGGCCGCCGGGGTCGCGGTAGTGCACCTTGGTCACGCGCGGGCCGTCCGCCTCCAAGTGGGTGACGGTGCAGTTGGCCCGCAGGTCCAGGCCGCCGCTGCCGTTGACGTCGCGCAGCGGCGCCAGCAGCGACACCCAGGCGTTGGACTTCAGGCCCAGCGGGTCGCCGTAGCGGTTGACGAACGCCGTCTTGATGGTGTCGGTGTCGGCGGGCACCGTACGGCCGCTGGGCGCGTGGTCGCGGGTGATGACCGCGAGCGGGGTGCGGTAGCGGCGCATGCCGAGCGCGTCCATGCCGGCGGCCGCGTACGCGCTGATGGGATTGGGCTCCAGCGGCGGCTGGTAGCGGTCCCGGGACGGGACCTTGGCCTGCCCGTCCCAGGTCCCGTTGATGCCGACGAGCTCCTCGGCCTTGGTGTAGTACGGCTCCAGCGCGGCGTAGTCCAGCGGCCAGTCACGGGCCTCCCGGCGCACCTCGCCGCCCGGGTCGTCGCGCAGGTCGCCGCGCGACGCGTTGAGGGTGGCCAGCCGCAGGTCCTCCGGGGTGAAGCGGGGAGAGACACCGCCGTACAACTGGGTGCCGCCCCCGACGACCTGGGCGGTGTAGCCCTCGATGGTGACCCGGTCCCGGCCGTCGCTGTCGCGGTAGACGTGCGGCTCGTCGTTCAGGTCCGGCTCCACATGGCTGGAGAAGTACGACTCGCCGGTGTTGGCCACGCCCTGCACGGTGATCCGCTTCTCCGACCCGGTGGCGAAGCACTCGTCGCGCTTGAAGTCCGACAGGCCGGTGGGGCTCTGCGCCTGGGTGCGCAGCAACGGCCCCTTCTCCAGCACGACCACCCGGTGGCCGGCCCGTACGAGCGTATGGGTGAGCGGTGCGCCGCCCGCGCCGCTGCCAATGACGACGACTTCGGCACTCTCCCCGTCCATGCCGTCCTCCACTCAGCCGCGGTAGTCGGTGTTGTGGCCCAGCGGCGCCTCCAGCGCCCGCCGCCAGTCGAAGAGCGTGCCGTCCCGCGCGTCCCGGAACCGGCTCTCCAGGTACATCCAGCCCGCCGCGCCGGAATTCCCGCCGTGTTTGGGATGGGCGAAGGCACCGGTCATCGCGTGCCAGCGCAGGAGCAGCAGGAAGAACCGCGGACTTCCGTAACGGGAGTAGTCCCAGCCGTCGACCTTCTCCGTTTCCATCTGCCGGTAGAGATCCGCGTACAGCTCCGCGGGCGCGGCCGCCGGATCAAGGCCGCCGAAACGGGAGCGGATGATTTCCCCGATGATTTTGAGGCAGGTGTGGTAATCATCGGCGTGGTGCTGTTCCTGGCGGGCGATCAGTTTGTCGATGTAGTTGACCGTACCCACCTCGTCGTCCAGCAGATATGCCAGCGGGAATTCCTCGTCCCGGCTCGCGCGGTCCAGCGACTCGTACACCCCGCGGATCAGCCGCCGGTTCTCGTCGAGCCGGAAGGGCAGCAGATGGCACACCAGCCGGCCCAGCAGGTCGCGCTCGGTACGGCTGAGCGACAGCGGCACGGTGCAGGCGTCGGTGAAGAAGCGGGACCACGGCTCGCCGTTGTCCAGCACGGTGCGCTGCGGGTTGACCGGGTCGAGCGTGTAGACCCCGTCCACCGCGAACTTGTACGTGTGGACCTGCCCTTTCGGGACGCGCACGGTGGTGGCGGAGAAGCCGGTCGGCTCACCCGCGAACATCAGCGGACGCAGCGGCACCGGCGAGTGCAGCGGCCCGAAGGTGCCCAGTACGGCCACCGGGGCAGGCGCGGTGCGGCGGCCGTCGTAGACGAACGTCACGTCGTTGTACGGATACGAAGCGGCCGCCGACGACCCGTCCCAGTGCGCGTCCACGACCGGGAAGCGCCACGCCTCGCAGATCGCCGCCCGTTCGTCGCCCGGCGCGTACTGCCCGAAATCATGGCGCGCGTCCCGGCTTTCCCTGGCGAGGTATTTGGTGCAGTGATTGAGAATGTACTGATCGTCCTTCTCGATGACCTCGATCTTCACCGCGCACCTCCGGGACGGCTTGAGGTGCCATCGAAAGTATTGCGCGCGGCGGGGGTTGTCCACGCCGTCGGCAGACGCCGTATCGTGCCGGTATGCGCGCCGCTTGGTACGAGAACAGGGGTCCGGCCCGAAAGGTGTTCCAGGTGGGGGAGCTGCCCACTCCCGAGCCCGGCCCCGGGGAACTGCGCATCCGGCTGGCGTACTCCGGCATCAATCCCGGGGACGTGAAGAAGCGGCAGGTGTGGCTGGGATCCGCCGCCCCCGCCTTTCCGCGTACCGTGCCGCACAGCGACGGAGCGGGGGTGGTGGACGCGGCCGGTGACGGGGTGTCGGTCGCCTGGATCGGCCGCCGCGCCTGGTGCTCGTACGCCCAGAGCTACCGCCCCTACGGGACCGCCGCCCAGTACACCGTCGTCCCCGAGGGCTGCGTCGGCGCCCTGCCCGACACCGTCTCCGCCCAACAGGGCGCCTGCCTCGGCATCCCCGGCATCACCGCCCACCGCGCGGTCTTCGCGGACGGCCCGGTGGCCGGGCGGACGGTGGTCGTGGCGGGCGCCCTGGGCAGCGTCGGCCGCGCCGCGGCCGTTCTGGCGCGGCGGGCGGGCGCGCAGGTCATCGGCACGGTCAGCCGTCCCGGCCAGATCGCCGCGCTACGGGAACTGGGCGTGGACCGCGCGGTGTGCGCCGGGGACGACGTGGTGGACGCGGTACTGGCCCTGACCGGCGGACGCGGCGCCGACCGGGTCGTCGAGGTCGCCTTCGACGCCAACGCCGCCCTCGACGCGCGCCTGCTCGCCCCGGGCGGCACCGTCACCGCCTACGCCACCCACGAACCCGCCCCCGCGCTGCCCTTCTGGCCACTGGCCTTCAAGAACGCGACCGTGCGGCTGCTCGGTTACGACGACTTCCCCCGGGAAGCGGTACGCCTGGCCCTGCCCGACATCACCGCGGCGGCCGCCACGTCCGCGCTGCGCTATCCGGTCGCGGCCGTGCACCCGCTCGACGACGTCGCCGCCGCGCACGAAGCGGTCGAACATCCGGGGACGCCGGGGCGGGTGCTGCTCGCGTTGCCGGACTGAGGGGCCGGAGGGCCGGGGCGGCTCGGGAGGACCCTGCGCCGGGGCAGGTGGCCGAACGCCGCCCGGTACGGCCGGACTGGGCCGTACGGCGTACATACCCGCGCGGAATGCGGGCACCCGGGCCGATCAGGGCAGGACCCCGAGGTGAGAGGAGACGCAGATGGTGGCGGAGGCCCGTAACGGGAGGCGGCCGCGCGTGGTGATCGTGGGGGCGGGCTTCGCCGGGTACGAATGCGCCCGCACGCTCGCCAAGAAGTCCCGCGGTGCCGCGGAGATCGTGCTGATCAACCCCAACGACTACTTCCTCTACCTGCCGTTGCTGCCCGAGGTCTCCGCCGGGATCCTGGAGCCGCGCCGGGTCTCGGTGTCGCTGACCGGCACCCTGCCGGGCGTCCGGCTGGTGCTCGGCCAGGTCGGCGGCGTCGACCTGGACCGCCGCCGGGTGGAGTACACCGACCCGGAGGGCCGTACCGGCTCGCTCGGCTACGACCGTCTCGTGCTGACCGTCGGCAGCGTCAACAAGCTGCTGCCCATCCCGGGCGTCGCCGAGCACGCGCACGGCTTCCGCGGCATGCCCGAGGCGCTGTACCTGCGGGACCACATGACCCGCCAGATCGAGCTGGCGGGTGCCGCCGAGGACCCGGCCGAGCGGGCCGCCCGGATGACCTTCGTGGTGGTCGGCGCGGGCTACACCGGCACCGAAGTCGCCGCGCACGGTGTGACGTTCACCCGGTCGCTGGCCCGCCACAACGTCGGCCTGCGCGGCGCACCGCAGCCCCGCTGGATCCTGCTGGACCTCGCCGACCGGGTCCTGCCCGAACTGGACCACCGGCTGTCGCGCACCGCGCACCGCGTGCTCAGCAAACGCGGCGTCGAGATCCGCACCAAGACCTCCGTCAAGGAAGCCACCTCCGAGGGGTCCTCCTGGACGACGGCACGTCCGTCGACACCCGGTCGCTGATCTGGTGCGTCGGCGTCCGCCCGGACCCGCTGGTCGAGTCGCTGGGGCTGCCCACCGAACGCGGCCGGCTGTGCGTGGACGAGTTCCTCGCCGTGCCCGGCCACCCCGAGGTGCTCGCCTGCGGCGACGCCGCCGCCGTACCGGATCTGACCCGGCCGGGCGAGACGACGCCGATGACCGCCCAGCACGCGCAGCGCCAGGGCAAGGTCGCGGCCCACAACGTCGCCGCCTCCTACGGGCAGGGCGAGCCGCGCGCCTACAAGCACCACGACCTGGGCTTCATGGTCGACCTCGGCGGGGTGCAGGCCGCCGCCAACCCGCTGCACGTCCCGCTGTCCGGCCCGGTCGCCAACGCCGTGACCCGCGGTTACCACCTGATGGCGATGCCCGGCAACCGGGTCAGGGTCGCCGCCGACTGGCTGCTGGACGCGGCCCTGCCGCGCCAGGGCGTCCAGCTGGGCCTGGTGCGCTCCTGGTCGGTGCCGCTGGACACGGCGGCGCCGGAGCTGGCCCGGATACCGGCGGACGGACGCGCGGGGAAGCAGGCCGGGGACGCGGAGAAGGCGGACGGGCCCGCGGCGAAGGCAGCCAAGAACGACGCACCAGACCGGCGGACGACACCGGGTACATCCGGAAAAACAGGGGAACCGGAGGGCTCGGGGGGATCGGACGCACCGGGGGAGAACACCGGCCCGAAGGACCGGCCCGAGGCGGCCGGAAAGCAGTCCGACGGGCCCCGAAAAGCGGAAGGAACCTGATGAGCACGCAGAACACCCCGGACGAGGACACACGGTACGACCGGCTGCGCGAGCTGGGACAACAGCTGCGCGTCGACTCCGTACGCGCCGCCGACGCCGCCGGCTCCGGCCACCCGACCTCCTCGATGTCCGCGGCCGACCTGGCCGCGGTCCTGCTCGACACGCATCTGCGCTACGACTTCGACGCCCCCGAGAACCCCGGCAACGACCACCTGATCTTCTCCAAGGGACACGCCTCGCCCCTGGTGTACGCCATGGGCAAGGCGGCCGGGGCCCTCACCGACGAGCAGCTGCTGACCTTCCGCAAGAACGGCAGCCTGCTGGAAGGGCACCCCACTCCGCGCATCCCGTGGGTGGACGTGGCCACCGGTTCGCTCGGCCAGGGGCTGCCCTTCGGCGTCGGCCTCGCGCTGGCGGGGCGCGACCTGGACCGGGTCCCGTACCGCGTGTGGGTGGTGTGCGGCGACAGCGAGATGGCCGAGGGCTCGATGTGGGAGGCGTTCGAGCACGCCGGGTACGAGAAGCTGGCCAACCTCACCGCGATCATCGACGTGAACCGGCTCGGCCAGCGCGGCGCCACCCGGCACGGCTGGGACCTGGACGCCTACGCGCGCCGCATCCGGTCCTTCGACTGGCACACGATCGAGGTGGACGGCCACGACGTGGCGGCCGTGGACCGCGCGTACGCCGAGGCGGCCGCCACCACGGACCGGCCCACCGCGATCATCGCGAAGACCCGCAAGGGCCAGGGCGTGCGCGAGGTGGCCGACCAGGAAGGCAAGCACGGCAAGCCGCTGAAGGACGCGGGGGAGGCCATCGAGGAGCTGGGCGGCGCCCGTGACCTGCACGTGGAGGTGCACCGGCCGCGCGACGCCGCACCACGCCCGCGGACCGGCGGCGGCGCGCCCGAACTGCCGGACTACAAGGTCGGTGACTCCGTCGCCACCCGCAACGCCTTCGGCGAGGCCCTCGCCGCGCTGGGCGCCGCCCGCGAGGACGTGGTGGCGCTGGACGGCGAGGTCGGCGACTCCACCCGCGCCCAGATGTTCGGCGACGCCCACCCCGACCGGTACTTCCAGTGCTACATCGCCGAGCAGCAGATGGTGGCCGCGGCGGTCGGCATGCAGGTACGCGGCTGGGTCCCGTACGCCACCACCTTCGCCGCCTTCCTCGCCCGCGCCTACGACTTCGTCCGGATGGCCGCCGTCAGCCGGGCCGACCTCAACCTCGTCGGGTCGCACGCGGGCGTCGCCATCGGCGAGGACGGCCCCTCGCAGATGGGCCTGGAGGACCTGGCCGCGTTCCGCGCCGTGCACGGCAGCACCGTGCTGTACCCGTGCGACGCCAACCAGGCGGCCCGCCTGACCGCCGCCATGGCCGACGCGAGCGGCATCCGCTACCTGCGGACCTCCCGCGGCGAGAGCCCGGTCATCTACGGGCCCGGGGAGGACTTCCCGATCGGCGGCAGCAAGACGCTGCGCGCCACGCCCGAGGACCGGGTCACCCTCGTGGCCGCCGGGGTGACCGTCCACGAGGCGCTGGCCGCCGCCGACACCCTGGCCGAGGAGGGCGTGGCCGCCCGCGTCATCGACCTGTACTCCCTCAAGCCGGTGGACCTGCCGACGCTGCGGGAGGCCGCCGACGTCACCGGGCGGATCATCACCGTGGAGGACCACCACCCCGAGGGCGGCCTCGGCGACGCGGTGCTGGACGCCTTCACCGACGGCCGGCCGGTGCCGCGCCTGGCCCGGCTCGCGGTCCGCACCATGCCGGGGTCGGCGTCCCCGGAGGAGCAGCTGCGCGCGGCGGGCATCGACGCCCAGGCGATCGCGGCGACGGCCAGGGGGCTGCTCACCTCGACGCCGTGAGGCACCGTGGGCGCCCGCGGCGGCGGCCCTGTCCCCCTCGGGGGCCGGGGCCGCCGTCCGCTCCCGGCCCCTCACTTCGCCTTACGGATCTCCTCCGCGCCCTTCTTGTCGAGCGCAGCGCGCACCAGCGCCGCCGCCAGCACGGCGGGCTCCGTCTTCTTCCCGGCGGCCTTGAGCAGCGCGTCGGGCGTGGTCGGCAGCCCGACGCGCTCCGCTCCCTGCAACGCCTTGGCGTCCAGGTGCGGCGCAAGCTCGGGCCACACGGCCTGGGCCTCCCGCAGGAAGATGTCGACGCCGGCCGGCCCGAGGCCGGGGACCTCGCGCAGCAGCTTGCGCAGCCGGTCCGTGTCGCCGTCCGCCGCGTCCCGTATCCGGCGCAGGTCACCGCCGTACGTGCCGAGCAACAGCTCGGCGCCGTCCCCCAGTTGGGTCGCGGTGCGTTCGTCGTAGCGCCGGTAACCGCCCTCGCCGAGGGCGTCCACCCGCTGCTGCCAGGTAGCGTCCTTCATCCGCCGCGCGGACCGCAGGCCCGCCTTGGACAGCGCGCGGCTCGCCGCCACCGCGATGTTCGCCTGGATACGGGCGCTGAGCAGGCAGGAGAGCACCAGCAGCTGGTACAGCGGCTGCGGCGTGTCCTTCAGGCGGATACCGGCCTCGTCGGCGTAGGTCCGGCCGTAGGTGTCCAGAAGGGCCCGGGCCCTGGCGCGCTCGCTGCTCATGACCGCCTCCCGGACGTCGTGTCGTGCAGGGGTGTGTCCACGGTGTCCACGATGCCGTACATCTTCCTCACGTCCTGGTTTGCTCAACTGGCACGGCGTTTCCCGGCCCGCGTACCCACCCGGTGGCCGGACCACCCGTCAACTCCCGTACGCTGCTCCTTCGACCGGAGGGGTTGGTGATTCCGGAGCCACAGGGGCTGCCGGGGGCCAGTGGAGTGAATGCGGGGGACCATGAACAGAACACGGAGCGTGGGTACGGCGGCGGTCGTGGCCGCGATGGTGCTGGCGGTGGGGGCCCCGGCCGGTGCGGCACAGCCCGCCGGATCGTACGGCGCCACCACGTCCGTCGGCGTCCACAACGCCTACGAGAAGACCAAGTACCCGTACTTCGCCGACGCGTTGGACTCCGGCGCGGGCCTCGTCGAACTGGACGTGTGGACCAACGCGCTCGGCAAGTCCTGGCGGGTCTCGCACAGCAACCCGTTCGGCAACAACAGCAACTGCGTCAACGCCGCCACCGCGGGCGAGCTGCGCACCAAGAAGCGCGACCAGGACCTCGGCGGCTGCCTCGCCGACATGAAGGCGTGGCACGACGCCCACCCCGGCCACCGGCCGGTCATGGTCAAGGTCGAGATGAAGGACGGCTTCAACGACAAGGGCGGCCGGGGCCCGGCCGCCTTCGACGCGCTGGTCCGCGCCAAGCTCGGCGACGCGGTGTACGGGCCCGGTGACCTGGCCGCCGGCCACCGCGACCTCGACGAGGCCGTACGGGCGGACGGCTGGCCCGCCCGCTCCGCACTGAACGGCAAATTCCTCTTCGAGCTGATACCCGGCACGGTCGAGGAGAGCAACCCGCTCGACAAGCTGTGGACCGACCGCGAGTACGCCACCCACCTGAAGAACCTCGCCGCCCAGGGCAAGCTCGCGCAGTCCACCGCCTTCCCCGCGGTGCACGGCGCGGCCAAGGGCGACCCGCGCACCCGGTACGCCGACGCGGCGCTGCGCCCCTGGTTCGTGGTCTTCGACGGCGACGCCGCGACGTACCTGAAGGACGGCATCGACACCGCCTGGTACGACAGCCGCCACTACCTCCTGATCATGACGGACGCGCACAAGGTGCCCCCGGTCATCGACGGCACCAAGCCCACCGAGGCCCAGGCGCAGGCCCGGCTGAACCAGCTCGCCGCCGCCCACGGCAGCATCGCGACCGCCGACTGGTACCCGCTGCCGAAGGTCCTCAAGACGGTGGTGCCGCGCGGGAAGTAGCGCGTACGGGCGCGCCGCCTCAGACCCGCTCCGCGGTGGCGCGCCGGTACAGGGCGGCGGTGTCCGGGCCGAACCGACTGCTGTACGAGGTCGCGTCGTCGCCGCCCTCGTCCAGGCCGCCGACGGCCCCGGTCACCGTACCGAGGCCGGTGTCCGGGTCGACGCCGGTGAGCATCGGCCCGCCGCTGGTCCCGTTGGGGAAGCCGGCGCAGTCGAAGCGCAGCTGGCCGGGGACCGCGGTGGTGGTGTTCTGGCAGCCGACGGGCGTCTCGCGGTCGTCGGGATAGCCGACGGTCCGGGTCGGCAGGCCGGCGGGCGGGTCGAAGCGGATCCGCTCGGCGCCGGTCAGTTCCTCGACGCGCTGTGCGCCGGGCCCGCCGCCGTGCGGTCGGCGCACCCGCACGAACGCCACGTCGTGCGCGTCGTCGCGGTCGTCCGCCCAGCGCGGATCGACGTCGATACGGGTCGGCACCCACACGCCGTACGGCAGGACGCCGTCGTGGTAACCGGGCGCGAAGACGAGATTCGTACGGAAACCGCGGTCGTAGACGCAGTGTGCCGCGGTCACGAGCAGGTCGCCCGCCGGGGCGTGCACCACGCTCGCGGTGCAGTGGTGGTCGGCGTCGCCGTCGCCGCCCGGCGAGAAGAGCGGGCCGACGGCGGGGGAGACGGCGGCCGGGGCGGCTTCGAGGGGCCGGGAGACCGGCAGGTCGGCTGTCTTCGCAGGTGGTGCGGCAGGCGCCGGGTCCGTCGCCACGGCGGACTCCGCTGCCCGGCCCGCCGCCGCGCGGGTGGTGACGCGGGGCGGGGCGGGGTGTTCGGTGTACGGGCCGGAGAGCAGCGTGTCGGCGGCCGCGTCCCCGTCGGCCGCTTCCTCGGCGTACGAGCCCGTGGCCGGGTCGCCGGACGCCAGATACCCGCCGTGTGTGAACGACCGTACGGCCAGGGCCGTTCCGGCGCAGGTCAGGGTGAGCGCGGCGCAGAGGCCGAGAGCGGCGGCGGTCCGGCGGCGCCGGTACGGCCCGTTCGGGGCCGGGGGGCGTGCGGATCGGCCGCGCTCGGTGGTACTCACCAGCAGATCATACGGTTCATGCGGCTCACACGGCTCACGCGGTTCCGGGGCGATCTTCCCGTACCGCGCAGGGCCGGAACCCTCCGGCCGCTCAGGCGCCGAGCGCGCGCATCAGCATCGGGAACGACGCCACCAGCTCACGCTCCCAGTAGGGCCAGCCGTGCCCGCCCTTGGATGCGCACACGGTCGCCGGGATGCCCAGCTGGGCCAGCTTCCCGCGCAGCTCCTGGTTCATCCCGTACACGGTCCGCTCGACCGGATCCTGGGTCCCGTGCACGGGTGGATCGGTGCAGCGTGCGGGCGACGGCGTGGGCGGACGGTCGCCGTCGCCCCACGACCAGCCCGGACCGCCGTCGGTCGTCCCGTCCCCGTACGAGAGGTACAGCGGGGTGCCGCGCAGCGAGGCCGCCTGTTCCAGCGGGCTGTTGCGCTTCCACAGCCACTGCTGGCGCAGGTCGGCCGGGTCGTTCGTATCGAACGGGTAACCCGGCTCGCCCCAGACGCGCTTCCAGTCGACGAGGCAGGTCAGCGCGCCCAGCTTGACGGCGTCCGGCCCGGAGAAGCCGCCGTCGGGCGACCGGTACAGCGGATGGACGGCACCGCTGTACGAGGCGGCGGCACGGAACATGCCGGGGCGCGCCGCGGTGAACTTCAGCGCACCGAGCCCGCCCATCGACAGACCGGCGACGGCGCGTGTCGTCCCGGCCCGGTAGTCACGTTCCAGCAGCGGGCGCAGCTCGTCGAGGAGGTAGGTCTCCCAGGCCGGGGAGCCCCACTTCCCGCCGTTGTACCAGTTGCTGTAACTGCTGCATCCACTGGTCTCCGGCATGACGACCAGGACGTCACGGTCGGCGGCCAGCTGCTCGACATGGGTGTTGGCGGTCCAGTCCTTGTGGTTGCCGCCACCGCCGTGCAGCAGCCACAGCACCGGCCACATACGGGAGGCGTTCTTCGACCAGCCCTTCGGCAGCAGCAGCCGGACCCACTTGACCGGTGCGTCGGTCGTGGGGGACGAGATCCCGAGGTCGAGCATCCGGTCGCCGACCGGCACCTCGGCGACGACGCGGGCCGGGTTGCGGGCCTGATCGCGCGCCGGGCCGCTCGCGGGGCCGTCCGCAGCGTACGCGGGCTGTCCCGTCGCCGGGACCGTGAGGAACGGCAGCAGCAGAGCCAGCACCAGGCCCGCGGAGCCCGCGCCCCACGGCCGGCGAACGCGGGGGAGTCGCCGCGGCCGCATGGTCACACTCCCGTGTTGTGCCGGATCAGCGTCTCGGCCAGGCCCGCTTCGTTGGGGAAGTCCATCGGGACGATGCCCAGTCCCGCCCACCCGCGCGCCTCCGCGCCGTTCAGGAAGTTCTTCACCTGCGGGTTGAGCCGGTCCGCGTTGGAACGCGGGGGCAGCAGCGCGGCGGTGCTCACGTAATTCATGAACAGCTTGCCGGGTTCCCTGGCGGCCTTCCGGAACTGCCCCTCGACCAGCGGATACTTGCGCAGCGGCTCGGCCATGTAGTCGTCCTGGATGTCGAAGACGCGCGGATCGGCGTACCGCACTCCCGGCATCCCGTCGGAGTCGCCCAGCAGTACGACCTTGCCTCGGGCCTGCCCGAGGGAGGGCAGCGTGCCGTCCAGCCGGAACAGCGACCGCCAGCCCTTGCCGTCCAGATAGATGTCGAAGATCCGCCGGAACTCCGCCGCGCTCTCCTCGGAGTACTCCTGCTTGACGCGCATCAGCACGGTCTCCGACGGATGCGCCTGGAGGAACGCCCGGCACGCCACCAGCACATCGCCGAACATCAGCTTCTGGAAGAACGCGCCGTGGTGGATCGCGAAGGCCGAGTCGATCGCCCGGCAGCGTACGTCCAAGAAGCGGATGCCGCTGTCCAACTGCTCCGCGATGGAGGTGTTCTGGCAGACGACCCAGGGGCCGCCGTACCGTGCTCCGGAGTCGTGCGTGCCCGGGATGGAGAGCCGCTGCATCGCCGTACTGTCCGGGAGGGCCGACATCCAGTCCTGTACGGAGGCGGCGCGCCGCGACCGCCCGGCCGTACGTCCGACGGCCGGTGCCGCGGCGGACAGCCCGCTCCCGGCCCCCACCAGCACGCCTGCGGCCGACATCGCTGCCGTCCCCTTCAGGAAACCCCGCCGGTCCATCCGTCCACCCCGGTCTCTCCGCCGCTCTGCCGCCCCTGCGCGAACAGGTGATCGGCAGCATCGAAGCACAGGAAGCGGACGCTGAACAGGCGGCGGTGCGAACGCGCGGAGAAGGCCGCGGTACCTGGTGCCCGTACGGCCGTCAATCGGTCCCCGTACGGCAGTCAGTCGTCCTCGGGGCGCTCGCGGGGCGGTGACGTCAGGCCGGGCCAGCAGTCGAGCATCCGCTCGCGCAGCGCGCCGGCGAGGCGGCCGAGGCCGTGCAGGTCGTCGCGGTCGGCGGTGAGCCGGGCGACGACACCGAGCCGGTACGCCAGCCGCTGCCGCGCGGTGACCGTGCCCCACGCCCAGTCCTCCTCGGGGAGCCGGGCGAGGTGGTCGGCGGTCCCGCGATGCGCGCGCTGGACCAGCGCGTCCCCCGGAGCAGCCAGCCCGCGCACGCGTCGACGAGATCACCGGGCGGCGCGCTGCCGGTCACCGCCTCCCAGGCCTCCCCGTACGCGGCTTCCGCCTCGCGCAGCAGCGGCCCGGGCGTGTCCGTGACGCACCAGCAGGTCGGGAAACCCATGCGCAGGTAGGCGAGTTCGGTGAGGCCGTTACCCAGGGCGGACTGCTCGAAGTCGATGAACCGGACGCCGTCCGGGGTGTGCAGGTCGTTGCCGGGGCACGGGTCACCGTGCAGCAGGGCACGGCCGGGCGCGGTGCCGAGCCGCCCTAGCAGGGCCGTCAGTTCGGCGTCGGTCCCGTCCGGCACCGGAACCGCGAGGCGGCCGGCGAGGGCGAGGAAGGCGTCGATGTCCGCGCGTACCGGGCCCTTCCAGGCGGGCAGGGACACCTGGTCCGTGGGGGCGGACGCGGTGGCCGCGTGCAGGCGGGCCAGGGCCGACGCGTACCCGACCGCCCAGTCCGGCGACGGCCGCCGGTGTTCCACGTGCTCCAGCACCAGGACGCGCGCGCCGGGGTCCGTGCCGAGCAGCCGCGGCACCACCGGGGGCGTCACCCGTGAGGCCAGCCGCAGCGCGGCCACCTCACGGGCGTACCGCTCGTCGGCGTCCGCGCTCTCCACGGCCTGTTTGACCACCGCGGGCGCGCCGCCCAGTTCGACCCGCCACACCCGGGAACGCGGGCTGCTGCCCAGCCGTACCGCGTGGCGGGCCGGGCCGAGCCGGTCCCGCAGGGCGTCCGTGAACGGCAGTTCTGTGGCCATGCGCGCATGGTCGCACGGGGTGATCACCACCGTCGCCGGATTTACGCCCCGCCCACGGGCCGCGTCCCCTGCCCGCCTCCTCACAGCCGTGGGAAGAGATCCGTGAACGGCTCGGCGGACGTCGTGATGCCCCGGCTGAACGGCGCGTCGAAGTCCCACACCAGGAAGAGCAGGAAGGCGATCAGCGCGCTGAAGACGGCGGCCATCAGCAACTCCCGCCCCGACCTGCGGATCTGCAAGGTGAAGATCAGCCCGATGGTGATCACGGCACCGGTGATCAATCCGAACCAGACCACCGGCGGCAGCGTCGGCTCGATGCTGTCCGCCCGCGCGTTGCGGGCGTCGTCCGCCGTGGAGACCTGGTCGAGCAGGGGCTGGTAGTTCTGCCCCTCGTAATCGTCGCGCGGCCGGTAGTCGGTCACGTCGGCCCGTACCTTGGCCAGCAGTTCGGCGCCCCGGTCGGTGACCTGCCCCCGCTCGGCCATGGCCGGCCACTCCTGGTGGACGAGGTGGGAGACATAGGCGTCGACGTCCGCGCGGACGCGGTCCCGGGTGGCCTCCGGGTAGGCCCGTACCCGCTCGCTCACCTCGTGCAGGGCCTGCGCCTCGGTCCGTACGGTGTCCTCGGCGGCACCGCGGGCCTCCCAGACCCCGGCGATCGCGAGGCCCAGGACGATCGCGTACACCACCCCCACCATCATCGTCATGTACTCGATGACGTCGGGCGTCTCGGAGGGGTCGTCGTCCTCGCCGATGCGGCGCTGTTTGAGGACCGTGATGGTCAGGACGACGGCGCAGACGGCGGCCATCGCGATGGTCAGTACCAGCCATTCCGACAAGGTGGCCTCCTACGAGGAACGGCGCCCGGACGCACCGGACGAGCTGGACGAACGGGGGCGCAGCGCGGCGGCCGCCAGCACGGCGGGCGCGGTGATCAGCAGCATCGTGGTGACGACCGAATGGCCGCTGTGCTGCTTGCCGGCCGACGGGACGTACGCGCGCGGCAGGACGACCGACGGGCTCGGCGTCGGGGTGGGACGCGGTGACGCGGGACTGCTGGACGGTGGCGGTGGCACCGGAGCCGCGGACTTGCTGGGAGTGGGACGGGGCGCGGCCTGCGTCGGCCCGGGCACGGCGGGAGCGGGCGGCCGGGGCTGCGGGCGTGACGGCGTGGGGGTAGGCGTGGGCGTGGGCCGGGGCTTCGGGGGAGGGGTGTACGTGGGGGTGGGCGACGGCGGTGTGGGTGTGGGCCTGGGCGGTTCGGTGGGGGTGGGGCTCGGGGTGGGAGTCGGAGTGGGCGTGGTGCAGGGCCAGTGCCAGTCCGGCGGCATCGGCCAGCCGGTCGGCCCGTGCACCGGCGCGTGCCCCCGGCGGTCGCGCACGCGTCGGCGGGCCGCGCCGCGGCGGCGGGCGGCCGGGCCTGCGCGGCGCGCGGCGCGAGCAGCACGGCGAGAGCCACCAACAGCGGTATCAAAAGTGCAGGTTGGGCGCTGCGGAAACGTTGCGATCCCTTCACGCCCGTGATGTTGCGCAACGCCGGCCGCCGTCAGCCGCCGAATGGCTGCGATTCCCCCGAACGAATGGAATATCGCCCGGTCGCCTGCGGGAGAACAGCCGAGGTGTTCGCATGCGGCCGTACGCCGTCCCCCGTGCCGCCCCACGACACCGGGGGCTTCGCGATCATTACAACCATCCGGCTCCCCGGCACGTCTGACCGCGTATGAAAAGATCTATGGCACGTACACGGAGGCAGCGCCTGGCCGGGGCGGGGGCGGCGGCCCTGCTGACGGCACTCGGCACGGTGGCGACGTTCGGCGGCGCGACACCGGTGGCCGCGGCCGGCGGCCGGCAGGCCACGGGGGCGCAGCTGAAGGCCGAGCACATCATGAACACGTACTACATACCGAAGTACCGGGCGTCGGCCCCTGACGAGGGACCGACCGAGTACCGGATCAGCCTGAAGTCGACCGGACGCGCTGCCAACGGTGAGCCGCTGACGGTCAAGAACGTCAAGGTGAACATCGACCTGGCCGCCCTCAAGGGCAAGGTGCGCGTCGCCTGGGAGAACACGGGCTCCCACTGCAAGCTCTCGGATTCTGTCATGACCTGCGCGCTGGGGGACATTCAGGGCGCGCTGTTCACCCCGTTCCGCCTGCTGCCGGAGCCGGGTGCGGCGCTGGGCCCTGCCGGGGACATGAACATCACCGTGACCAGCGCCAACGCCCCCACCGTCCGGCACACCACCCACGTCGTCATGGGGGCGCCGGTCCTGACCGCCCGGCAGAGCAAGCCGCTGACCGAGGTGCGGCCCGGGTCCGAGCTGCGCATGACGCCCGCCTTCGGCAACAAGGGGGACACCGCGATCGACGACGGTTTCCTCGTCCTGCTGACGGCGGAGCAAGCGACGCTGCGCAAGCAGTACAGCAACTGCCGCTACGACAAGGCCGTGGCCCCCACCAAGGCGCTGTGCGAGCTGCCCGGCCCGCTGCCCGCCGGGGCGGCCTACGAGACCGACGGGCCGTTGACGGCCGTGGTCGACAAGACGGCGATGTACGGCAAGGTCTACTACACCGTGCTCCGGGCGCACGACCCCCTCGACAACACCCTCCTGCCCGCCTCGTCACCGCGCGGCACCGGAGGACCGCTGGGCGTGCGCCCCGTCGACGGCAGCGGGGACGACTTCACCCCGACCGCGTACTGGAAGGCCGAGATGGCCGGCGGCACCCTGGACTTCAGCACGAACCAGATCAACGACCTCCAAGCCGTCGGATTCACCATCAAGGGCAAGATCGGCCAAGTGGTCGACACGCAGGTGCCCTACCCGCGGAACTTCCAGGGCGGCCTGATGCGGGTGAAGCTGCCCGCCGGCGTCAGCCTGGTGCCGAACAAGCCGGGGGACCACCCGAGCGAAGACTCCTACTGCGGATACGCCGCGCAGGGGAACGGCCTGGTGCACTGCTTCGGAACCCTCGACCGCAACACCTATCTGCGGGCCCGCATCGACAAGCGCGTGCCGGGCGCCCAGGGCAGCATCACCGCCGACTCGGACCCGGCGATCGACCCCGACCAGGAGAACAACACCGCGCCGGTGAAGGTCGAATACGTCGGCTGAAGCCGGAAGCCCGAGGGCGGGAGCCGGAAGCCGGAGAGCGGTAGCCGGACGCCGGACGCCACGGCCACGTACCTGCACAACTCCTGAACGGACACATTGCCCGGACCGGCAGACGAGCGGTAGGCAGTCTCCATGACTGCCTACCGCACCCCGTACCCGTCGCGGAACTGCACGTCCAGGTGCGCACCGTCCGTTCCGGCGGACGTACGGAACTGGTCGAGGGCGAACTGACCGCGAACGGCGAGACGGTGATGCTGGCACGGGCCTGGCGCATGGCCGCCGGCCCGGCCGACACCCCGCAGCTGCGCCCAGAGGCCGAGCCGCCGCCCCTCCCCGGCCCGCAGACACCGCACACCATGGCCGGAACGCAGCCGTACGGCTACATCGCCGCCATGGAATGGCGCTTCGAGCCCGGAAAGTGCTTCGACACCCCGGACCGGACACGCCGCTGACGCGCGCTCACCCTGGCCGACAGCAACTGGGCGGTCGCCTTCCAGCTCGACCACGTCCGCCAGTTCGTCATCAACACCGACATCACCCTGGCGCTGCACCGGGAGCCGGTCGGTGGATGGCTCTGCATACGGTCGGCTACGGCCGCGAGTCCTGGGGGTCGGGGCTGGCGGCTGGTCAGCTCTTCGACGGCGTGGGGGATTGTGGGCGCATTTTGCAGACGCTGATGGTGGCTGGGCGGTGATGCGGCCACAGCGTGTGCGAGGAGATCCGGACGTGTGCGAAGAGGCCGGAAAATGCGGCAGGTTTCCTGGAACCGGCGAAAGCGGACAACTTTGGAAAGTCTGATTTGACTCCTTTTTAGGAAACATTGAGCCTTTTCAGCGTTGCCGCTCCAGGGTGAGGACAGCCCTGGCGATTGACGTCATTCGATTCGGGCTGCAGCGGGCGTGACGGAAGATCCTCCAGGTCTTCAGCCGGGCGACACCACGCTCGACCGGGACTCTTGTGCGGGCGAGCGCGTGATTGACGGTCTTCTGGGTCAGGGTGAGCTCTTGGCGGGGTCGTCGTTTGACCGCCGTGGTCAGCCAGGGGCCGGCTCCTTGGTAGGCGAGGTCGGCCACGAGTGGGACGCCCTGGCGTCCGCAGATCCTGATGATCCGGTGGGTGCGGGCGGCGGTGAGGTCATGGGTTCGGCCCGGCAGAGCGGGCGAGAGCCACAGCAGCCGTCCCGCCGGATCCGTGACCACCTGCACGTTCACTCCGTGACGCCGGTGCCTGGCCGAGTAGTCCGCCTGGCCGTCGCCGACGCGGTCGCACTCGACAAGAGTCCCGTCGAGCAGGGCGAAGCCGGGATCGCTCTCCCGCAGGACCTTGAGCAGGCCCGGCGCACGGACGGCGAGCAGAGTGATGACGGCGCCGACGTAGGCGTGAGCGGTCCCGACGGAGATGCCGAAACCGGCCGAGAGCTGGGCAAGCGTGTCGTGGCGGCGCAGGTACACCAGACCGATCAGGGCACGCTGGTGCGGCGGGAGCTTGCACCGGCGGTCACCTTCGCGGGTGACGATGAGCATCGTGACCCACTCGACCACGGCGTGCGGCAAGTCGAGTGCGGCAGGATAAGGAACCAACGAGGCACCTGCGCTGTTGAGTCGAGACGTTGAACACCTCCCTCAACGGCACGGGTGCCTCGTGCGTTGCGCACCGCCTCACCATCACCCGATCAGTGGGCAGACTGAAAAGGCTCATTAAGACTTCTCTGGCGTTCGTCGTGTACACATCCAGGTCGCCCGTACGGGGGGCTAGAGGGGTTCCTGAGGACAAAAATGGATAAGAACAACGAAGGTCCCGTGCGCACCGGTTCCGCCCGTGCGCGGCGGCTCGTCACCCGTGGGATCGTGACCGCCACGGCTCTCGCGGCCGTCACCGGTGTCGCCGCTCCGGCCGGCGCCTTCGCGGCTCCTTCGGGGGCGGTGGGCGCAGCGGCGGATGTCGTCCGCACCAGCCCTGATGACCGCATCGCTGCGGGCTTGAAGGTCGACTACGAGCCGACCCCGGAACAGTACGCGATGAGTGACCGTGACTTCATCGTCGTGCTGTGGGAGAAGGCCAAGAACTCCGGCGGGAAGTGGGAGGCGGTGCGCCAGGCCGCCGAGGAGGCCATAGCCAGCACCTCCGCCGACGACCACGTCAAGTTCATCATCTCCGGCATCGTCGCCGCGCACGACGTCGACGTGCAGCGGCACACGGAGGAGGCGGTCGAAGAGCGCAAGGTGCGCGCACTCAAGTCTCAGGCGCTGATCGCGGTCGGCATTCCGGCCAGCCCCGACCTGCTGGGGCTCAGCGACGACAACTTCATCCGCGCGATCATGAAGCACGAGGCCACCACACCGGAGGTCAAGAAGGCCGCCTCCCAGGCTCTGGGGGAGAAGGACCCGGCTGTCTGGCGCGAGTTCATCACCAACGGTGCTCGTGCGGCCCACAGCCGCGACATGGAGAACGAGCGCAAGGAACTGGAGCAGAAGAACCATGAGGAGGCCCAGCGCCGCGTGGAGGCGGATGCCCGCCGCCTCGCCGGGTCCCTGTTCGGCATCAGGATCGAGGCCTCCGATGCCATGCTGAACCTCAGCGACGACAACTTCATTCGCGAACTGATCCACCGGACTCCGGCCGCGTCCCAGGGCACCGAACTGTTCGCCGCGGCCCAGAAGGCGCTGAACAGCTCCGTCGCCGCGGACTGGCGGACGTTCATCCACACCGGTGCCGATCAGGCCTACAAGCGTGACGGCGAGATCGAAGCGAAGAAGATCGCCGAATCGAAGCGCCGGCAGGCCCTCGCCATCCAGGCACAGGCGGCCAAGACTCGCGTGCGCCCCAACCTGGTCGCCGCGGCGGAGAAGGCCCTCCGGGGCACCCCTGAGGACGTCTCCCTGTTCCTCCGAGAAGGCCAGTACCGAGCCCTGCGGCAGTCCTTCCAGGCCTCGAACTCGAAGCTGAATGGCTGGTACATCCGCCAGTCCAGCGTCGACGGCGGCGACACCTTCCTGACTCCGGTCGGCGCCAAGGGCAAGGAGTCCGACCGCGAGGACGCCACCTGGATCGTCAGGGACTCGCTGGCCGCCGAGCCCAACTGCTACTCCTTCGAGTCCGTGCGCAAGCCTGGTTTCTACCTGTCGTTGAAGGACTCCCGGGCCAAGATCGCCCCGGACGATCTCAGCGGGGACTTCCGCAAGGGCGCCACCTGGTGTGCGCACTTCTCCGAAGCCGGCACGACCTTCGAGTCCAAGGCCAAGGCGGGGCACTGGCTGCGGCAGTACAAGGGTGACCTCTACGCGGCCGTCAGGAACGGCAAGCGTGCCTACGACACGGCCAAGGACTTCGAGCTGGACACGACCTGGAACATCTCCACCCCGCTCGCCGGCTGACCGGCCCGCCTGGCCCCTTCGACGTCTGCGACGTCATCATTTTGCGAAGAAGAACGGAACACACGATGTCTCGGCCCATCCGAGCCGCACTGGCCACCGCCGCCGGTCTCACCGCGCTCGTCAGCGGTGCGACCACCGCTCACGCCGACCCGGCCATGTCCGCCGCCTCCGCGCCGGCCGTGGTGAAATTTCAGGCCGCACACAGCGGCAAGTGCCTCACCATCGCAGGCGGCAGCTTCCGCAACGGCGCCAACGCCGAACAGTCGACCTGCGTCGACGGCCTCGACCACCAGGCTTTCGAGCTCACCCCCGCCGGTGACGGAACCTTCGAGGTACGGGCCAAGCACAGTGGCAAGTGCCTCGAAGTGCGCGGCGCCGGTACGGCGGCGGGCAGCAACGTCTGGCAGTGGTGGTGCGGCGAGGGCGACCACCAGCGCTGGCGGTTCCGCCTGGTCGAGGTCGCCAAGGAACAGTTCGAGGTGCGCCCCGAGCACGCCCCGAACCTCTGCCTGGAGGTCAACCACAGCAACATGGCCGACGGCGCCAACGTTGAGCAGTGGACCTGCCACGGTGGCGACAACCAGCGCTGGCGCATCCTGCCGGTGCCCGCCTGACGTGTCGCCTGCCGACTGCATTCCCCTGAGTGACGACAACTCTGTGAAGAAAGAGAACCACACGATGGCACGGATCACCCGAGCCGCGCTGGCCACGGCCGGCATGGTCGCCGCGCTGGCCGGCGGCACGACGACCGCCCACGCGACGGGCACCGCTCCCGCCCCGGTCGCGGAGACCGTCCAGTTCCAGCTCGCCGCCACCGGCAAATGCCTGGACGCCTCGCCTTACACGGCGGGAGACCAGATGAAGGTGCAGCAGCTCTCCTGCAACGGTGCCGACGCCCAGAAGTGGCGCGTCGTGCCCGCCGCGGAGTCCACCTTCGAGCTGCGCAACATGGTCAGCGGACGGTGCCTGGAGGTGCGCCGGTCGCAGACCCAGTCCGGCGCCGAGGTCTGGCAGTGGCCCTGCAACGGCGGCAAGCAGCAGCGCTGGACGTTCGGTCTCCTGGACCCGATCAACAAGCTGTACGAGATCCGCCCCAACCACATCGGTGACCAGTGCCTGGACATCGGCCACGCCCAGGACACCGACGGTGCCGCGATCTGGCAGTGGAAGTGCAACCAGGGCGCCGCCCAGCAGTGGCGCATCCAGCCGGTCAAGTGACCGACTGAGCCGTGCCGTTCGAGGCACGGCGGACAACGCCGTGAGGAGACGGTGCCGCACCCGCTCGACGGTGGCGGCACTGTCCTCACGTGCACTCTTTCGCGTAACCGGTCGCAGCCGTGCCGTGCTGCCTGCCGGAATCTTTCTCCGAGGGGACTTGAGTGAGACGTCAGTGGTGGATCGCCCAGGCGCTGGCATGCAGCGTGCTGGCCGGCGCGAGCGCCGTCGCGGGAACAGCTCCGGCGTGGGCCGACGCTCCGGGGGCGTCCCGGCCGCGTACAGCGGGACCTCCGCTCAGGATCCCGACGCGGCTGCGCTCATGGCCGCCGAGGCAGCCGAGAACGCCCGCAAGGAAGTACGTCGCCTCGCGATGACGAATCCGTACGCGGATGTCCGCATGTCGGCCTGGAACGCCCTGCGGAACGCGGACCCGGAGGCGATCGAGAAGTGGCTGGCTCCCGGCGGCGGCTTCGAGACCGCCCGCATCCGGGCCCGCAGCAACAGGGCTCGCAACAAGGCATTCATCGAACGGGTCATCCGTACGCACCCCGCGAGCTACTCCCCCGAGGTGCGGGCCGCCGCCGAGCAGGCGCTGAAGGGCAGCTTCGCCGACCAGGAGAAGTTCGTCCGCACGGGCTACGCCGAGGCCCAGAAGCGCGACCGTGCCAAGCGGGATGCCGATACCCAGCACCAGCAGAAGGTGGCCGCCGCTGAGCGCGAGTTCGTGCGCCTTCTCGCCGAGAAGGACCCGGGCGAGCAGGTGCGGACGGCGGCGCAGTGGGCACTGCGGCCGGGTGCCCCGGACGACGATGTCGCGGAGTTCTACGGTTACGGCTGGGCGTCCGGCGCCACGCTGGACCTGGAGAGCCACCGGCTGCACATCGCGGACTCGGAAACGCTGCGCCATCACACACTGACCCGTCTGATCCAGAAGGCCGCGGTGGCCGAGGAGGCCGTCAAGGGTGCCGCCGACGCGGCACAGGCCAGGGCGGAGGCCGAGCGGGCCTGGCAGGCGGTGGCCGGGCACGCCGACGCCGCACGCAAGGCGTGGCTGGCCGAGCAGGCCACCGCCGAGACCCAGTCGGAAAACTGGCGGGCCATCGCCGAACGCGCCAAGTCTTCCGCCGACGACATCTGGAAGAACATCGTGGAACCGGCCGAGGCCACGCGCGACGCGTGGGCCAAGGAGCAGGCGGACGCCGTCGAATCGGCCGCCTTCTGGCAGAACATGTTCGACCGGGCCATGGAAGGCGAGACCCGGGTCAAGGGCTGACCGTCCTCTCGCCCACCCCACGCCGTAATTCCTGCCGCTCTCGTACCTGCCCTGCTCGAACGCTTCGTGTGTCCGGGCAGGGCCGGGCCCATTTCTGTATCCATTGACTAAGGGGTTCTTCCCTTGATAGCCAGATTCCGGCCCCGGGCCGGACGGTCACGCATGGGCGTGACCGGAACCATGAGCAAAGCCGTTTCCGCGGTGGTTGCCATGGCGGTGCTGGGCACGACGGCGACCGAAGCCGTCGCCGCCATGCCCGCCAAGCCCGCCCAGGCATCGTCGTTCGCCCAGGCGATGGCGACGCTCGACGCGGCCGCCGCGTCGCTGCCCAAGCCCGGCGCCACGACGAAGGCGCCCGCCCAGTCCACGCTGGAACGGCTCAGCGCGGACCGTGACCGGATGCTGGTCGAGGACTACGCGGACGGTGACCCTGAAGAAGAAGTCCGCGAGGCTGCCAAGAAGGCCCTGGAGAGCGACGACCCGAACGCCATCCGGGAGTTCCTGGAACACGGCGAGGCCGAGGCCCGCAAGCGGGCCAAGGAAAAGAAGGAAAACAACGACGACGAGAACCGCAAAAAGATCGAGGCGATGCGCGGCACCGGCGGGCCGCACTTCAACGCCGAGGTCGAGCGTGTTCTGGGGTCCAAGGCCACTGCCAAGGACCGCGCGGATTTCCTGGCTTTCGGCGCGCAGATCGCACGGGATCAGGACGCCAAGGACGAGAAGACCGCCAAGGAGCGCGCGGCCGAACTCCGCAAGCGTGTGGAGATGCTCGCCACGGTCGGCGGCCCCCATGTGCAGGCGGCCGCAAAGGCCGCGCTTGCCGCCGGTGACGACGCGGCCATCACGGAATTCTTGGAAAAGGGCTACCTGGTCGCCGCCCAGAAGGACGCCGATGACCAGGCGGCCCAGGAAAAGGCTCTGAAGGAAGCCCAGGAGGCCGCTGACAAGCTGGCTGAACTGGCCGAGAAGACCAAGCGTGCGGCCGAGGCCCGTACCAAGCTGATCGGCCATCACGGGGAAGCCGTCAAGGCTCTCAAGGACGCGTCCAACGCCATGACGTCGGCCGCCACGGCCGCGCGTGAAGCCGACCGGATGCTCTCGGCCGACCGGGCTGGCAAGCGCCTGTCCTCCTACGACGAGGTCAAGGCCGAGGCGGCCCGCCAGGTGGAGTACGCCACCAAGGCGGCCAAGGCCGCCCAGGTCGCGGCCGCCCAGGCCAAGATCCAGGCCGAAGTGCTGGTGGACACCGGGCTAACCCACGGCACGGAGTGGTCCGAGGTTGCCTCCGGCCTCGCGGCCGCCGCGGAAGCGGCGGTCAAGGCCAGCGAGACCGCCCAGCACGCCGTGGACGCCACGGCCGCCGACGCCGCGGCGCTCAACTCCAAGAACGCGGCCGAGGCGCACGAGCAGCAGGCCAAGCAGTGGCGCGCCAACGCCGAGCAGCACGCCAAGGCGGCGGCCACGATGGCCGCGGCCGCCGAGAAGCAGGCCAAGATCGCGGCCGACGCCGCCGCCCGGGCCAAGACGGCCCGTATCGAGGCGGAGAAGGCTGAAGCGGAGGCGTGGGAGCACGCCAAGAAGACCCGCGCGGCCCGCCTCGAAGCCGAGCGGCAGGCAAAGATCGCCGCCGAGCAGCGCCAGATCGCCGAACGCGAGCGCAAGCTGGCCGCCGAGGCCCGCGCCCGTGCTGAGCGCGAACGCGACGCCGCGGCTGCGGCACGGGCGCGCGCGGAGGCCGAGGCCCGTACCGCCTCCGCCCTGCGGGCCCAGGCCCAGTCGGCCGCCGCCACCGCCGCCTCGGCGCGCGCGAGCGCCGAGGAGAAGGAAGGTATCGCCGCCAAGGCGGACGAGCGCGCCCGTGGTGACGAGCGGGCGGCTCACGAGGCCCGGGACAAGGCCTTCCAGGCCGAGCAGAACCACCGGGCCGCGGAGGCCAAGGCCAAGGCCACCGAGGCGATCGCCGCCTCCGGTCGCGGCACCCTCAACGCTGCCGAAGCCCGGGCCGCGGCGGACGGCGCCCGCCAGGACGCCAACGCCGCCGGAGCGGCGGCCGGTCAGGCACGCAGCGCCGCCGACGGCGCCAGCGGTGCGGCCGTACGCTCCCGCGCCGCCGCTACCGAAGCCGCTGGGCACGCCGCCCGGGCCCGCGCCGCTGCGGCCGAGGCCACCGCGCACGCCGCCAAGGCCGACGCCGCCGCCAACAAGGCCGAAGCCGCTGCCGCTGCCGCCAACGCCGCGGCCAACAAGGCCGAGTCCGAAGCCGCCGCCACGCACGCCGCGGCGCAGCGCGCCAACGCCCAGGCCGCCGAGGCCACCGCCCAGGAGGCCCGCGCGGGCATCGCCGCCCACGAGTCCGCCCGCCTGGCGGACCTGGCCATGCGAGAGGCCAAGAACGCCCTCAACGCGGCCAACCGCACCAAGGAAGAAGCCGAAGGCGCGGTCCGCGAGGCCGCGATGGCCCGACTCCAGGCCACCACCGCGGTCCAGGCATCGGTGGCCGCCCGCGGCACGGCGGCCGGCATCGCCGACCCGGCCAACACCGCCATCGAGATGACCGCGCCCTTCACCGGCTCGGACGTCGAGGCGGACTTCGCCACGCAGGTGGCCAAGGCCGCCCTGGAGACCGGCCAGGAACAGGTCGAATCCGCCGAGGCCAAGGCCACCGAGGCCCTCAAGGCCGCCAAGGATGCCGAGGACGCCGCCAAGCGGGCCAACGCCCAGGTGGCACCCGCCTTCAAGGCCGCCGCCGACGCCGCGAACTCCGCAGCGAATGCAGCACGTTCGTCCGCCAACGCCATGAAGTCCGCCGCCCAGGCGGCCGACGACGGCGCCAAGGCCCGTGCCGCAGCAGCCAGCGCCAACAAGGCCGACGCCCAGGCCCAGGCCGACGCCAGGGCCGCCCGCCAGGCCGCCAACCAGGCCTACGCTGACGCCAAGGCAGCCCGCCAGGCGGCCAACGCGGCCGAGGCCGAAGCATCCCGCGCCCGCGGCGCCGCCGCCGAGGCCACGCAGCACGCCAACGCCGCTGCCGCCGCCGCTTCCAAGGCCGAACACGAGGCCGCGGTCGCCCAGAGCGCCGCTACCCAGGCCGAAAACGACGCAGCCGCCGCAAGCAAGCTCGCCGACTCCGCCGAACAGCACGCCAAATCGGCCGAGGCCTTCGCGAAGAACGCCAACAAGTACGCCCAGGAAGCGAAGGAATCCGCCGAGAAGGCGGAGACTTACGAGCGGGAGCAGGAGCGGAAGCGGCGCGAGGAGTCGCTGAAGGAGGAGAGCGGCAAGGGCGACGCCCCGAAGCTCAGTGCAGGCGAGGAAGCAGCTCTCCAGGCCGCCGGCATCACGCCCGAAATGCTCGCGGCGGCCCGTGAACTCGACGACAAGGGGTTCCTCGGCTTCCTCAAGGAACACGGCGCCGAAATCCTGGTCTCTCTTCTTGGCCTTGACGACGTCAAGGCGTGTTTCACCAAGGGGGACATCGAGGCTTGCGTCTGGACCCTCATCGGCGCGCTCCCTTGGGGCAAGGCCTTCCAGGCCATCAAGGAAGCCCCGGCGATCGCCAAGGCCATCTACCGGACAGTTACGGGCATCGGCACATTCATTGAGAAGTCCGACAAGGCGAAGAAGCTGATTCGCAAGAGCAAGGAGATAATCGAGAAGCTCGCCGGGTCGCCCTGTTTCACGGATGAGAAAAAGAACAGTTTCACGCCGGAAACCTTGGTGGTCATGGCTGACGGTTCGCGTAAGCAGATCAAGGACGTCCAGGTCGGCCAGCAGGTCCTGGCCACTGACCCGACAGCTGGCCGGACTGAGGCGCGAGCAGTCACCGATGTGATCATCGGTGACGGGGAGAAGAACCTGGTAGAAGTCACCGTCGATAGCGATGCTGTAGCCGGAGGCGCCACGGGAACGCTCAGGGCCACCGACGGCCACCCATTCTGGGTCGCCAACCGAGGGCAGTGGGTGGACGCCAAGGACCTCAAGACGGGTGATATGCTCCGCACCTCTAGCGGCGACCTGCGTGAAGTTGTCGGCCACCGTGCCTGGACTGAGGTGCGGAAGGTGTACAACCTTTCCGTGGCGGGCATCCACACGTATTACGCACTGGCGGGTGAGACGCCGGTCCTGGTGCACAATTCGTTCGCTTGCGAACTCGATGCGCATGGTTGGCCTATTGCAACCATGGATAACTGCAAAGAGTGCGCGAAGAAGATCAAGGATATAATCGGCGGCGATGTATTCGAGATGAGGGATTCTTACGGGGCGAAACTCGGGCCGTCCAAGCGTGACCCTCATGGCACCTGGCACAAACACTTCGTAGTGGTCAAGGATGGTAAAGCGTATGACGCTTTCACCGGAGCAGAGGGCATGGAGCTAGACGCCTATCGCCGTCAGTGGGAGTACTGGGAATACATCAAACTCGATAAGCGATCGGATCTGTGATAAGGGATGGAAATTCGGGAACTCTGCTTCCACCTGAGAAATCGACGTCGGATGTATCTGCTGGATGATCGGTTCTCAACCGCGGTTGCATTCGTCGAAGGTTTCAATGTGGCCCATGACAGTAATCCATTGGATGGATTCCAGGAATGGGTGTGTGGGCGGATCATTGGCGGGCACACCTCTCGCCACTGGGCTTACGTACTTGCCTCGGCTCAAGTGCCCGGAATGATTGACGGTCAGATTTCCATCGATCGAATCCCGCGCGATTTGGAGGGAGGGTTGATCGAGTTCATGCTTGATCTCCTTGAGGACTTCGCAAACCGGCCTACTGGCTGAGGTCCCCAAAACCGATTCATGACGGTATGCGAGTCGTGGAACGCAGAAGCCCCACCGGAAGCATTCCGGTGGGGCTTCTGAAGTGTGCGACGGCAACGTCAGCGGAAGACTGCTGAGGCGGGCGGGGCGTCGAGACGTCGTCGAACCGGTTCGGGGTGTTGTTTACAGTGTGGGTGTCTTGGCGTGAGTCGGAACGCGTGCATAGATGGCGGCGGATAAATTCCTTAACCGCGACGAGTTCGACGCCCTGACCCGGAAGCCGGACTTCAGGTGAAATGGCAAGATCATGAGGTGGGTGGTGGAGGCCAACCTCGCGAAGAGCGTGTTGAAGGTGCGGTGGGGTCGGTCGAGATAAGTCCTCTGTCTTGCATAGTGGTGAACAGATGCTTGCTCTGTGGTCAAGCTGCGGCCGCACGCTCGCGCTGCTGCCCTGTCCTTCGTAGCGGCGCTTCGACGACTGCTAGTAGCGAGCGCGGAGGGACGTGGGGCCTTCGAGGGTGCGGGCCTTGGAAGGCGTGGTGAGCTTGCCCGTAATGGTGCGTTGAAGAGGACGGCGGTTGGCAGCGGTGATCTGGCCGAGGTCTTCTCAGCGGGGCTCGAAGAAGTTAGCCGCCGATGGGGCGGATCGCCGCCGTCCGGGCCCGCCCCCTTCGTTTCAGCCGCCCCGCACAGCCAGCGAAACCCCGAACCGTCCCTCCGTGTCCGTCCACCACCGGCTCATCTCGAACCCGGCGGCCTTCAGTTCGTCCCGTACGCCTTCCTCGCGGAACTTCGCCGAGATTTCCGTCCTGATCTCCTCGCCTTCCGCGAAGGGAATGGCCAGGTCCAGTGCCGGGATCTTCGCCGTCAGTTCCTTCGTCGCCCGCAGCCGCATCTCGATCCACTCGTGTTGGGCGTTCCACAGCGCCACGTGCTGGAAGTCGGCCGGGTCGAAGTCGGCCTCCAGTTCTCGGTTGATGACGTGGAGGACGTTCTTGTTGAACTCGGCGGTGATGCCGCGGGAGTCGTCGTAAGCGGCTACGAGGGTGGGTTCGGGCTTGACCAGGTCGGTGCCCAGGAGGAGGGCGTCGCCGGGGGAGAGGAGGGCGTGGGTGGCGCGGAGGAAGGTGGTGCGTTCTTCCGGGAGGAGGTTGCCGATGGTGCCGCCCAGGAAGGCGAGGAGGCGGGGGCCGGGGGTGCCGGGGAGGGCGAAGCCCTGTTGGAAGTCGGCCACCAGGGCGTGGACGGTGAGGGACGGGTGGAGGGTGAGGAGGGTTTCGGCGGCGGAGGTGAGTGCGGATTCGCTGACGTCGACCGGGACGTAGGTGTGGAGGCCGGTCAGGGCCGCGATGAGGTGGCGGGTTTTGTCGGAGGAGCCGGAGCCGAGTTCGACGAGGGTGCGGGCGCCGGTGGCCGTGGCGATGTCGGTGGAGTGGTTGATCAGGATTTCGCGTTCGGCGCGGGTGGGGTAGTAGTCCGGCAACGTGGTGATCACGTCGAAGAGTTCGCTGCCGCGGGCGTCGTAGAACCACTTGGGCGGGAGCTGTTTGGGGCTGCGGGTCAGCCCGTGGGCGACGTCGGCGCGGAGCGCGGCGGTGGTGGCGTCGGCGGGCAGGGTGCGGGTGACGGTGAGAGAACTCACGCGGCGGGCTCCTTGAGCGGGGTGAGGAGGACGTCGGTGGGCGTGGCCGCGAGCAGGGTGTACGGCGGGACCTCGGTCCAGTGGGGGAGGCGTCGTACGGCTCGGAGGCGACGGTGGTGCTGCGTCCGGGCTCGGCGAGGTAGAAGAGGGAGTCGCCCCAGGCGGTCGCGGCGATGGTGGCGCCGTCGGTGAGGAGCAGGTTCAGCCGGGCGCCGGGGGCGGCGGCGGACACCGCCGTGACGGTGTCGGCCAGCGCCTCGGCGGGGTCCATGCCGACGCTGAGCCGGTGGTGCACCAGCGCCCAGAGGAAGGCCGAGTCGCAGCGGGCCGGGAGCGAGAGGAGCCGGTCCGGGGAAGTCCGGCGGCCAGGTCGGCCAGGGAGCCGGGCCAGCCCGGTACGGCGCCGTTGTGGCTGAAAAGCCACGGTCCGTCGGCGAACGGCGCGGCGGCCGCCTCGGCGTCCGCGCCGGCGAAGGTGGCGTCCCGGACGGCGGCGAGCAGTGCGGTGGTGCGCACCACCCGCAGCAGGTCCAGGACTCCGGTGTCGGCCCAGATGGGCCCGCCTTTGCGGTACCGGGCGGGTACCGGGTCGCCGGGCGCGTACCAGCCGACGCCGAAGCCGTCCGCGTTGACCGTGCCGTGGATCTGGTGGCGTGGCTGCCAGGACTGGCGGTACAGGCCGTGGGAGGGGGCGGTGATGAGGGAGCCCAGGGGGACCTCCGGGCCGAGGTAGGCGAGGTGGCGGCACATCAGGGTCGCCTCCAGGGGCCGGGACCGGGCTCGGTGTCGTGGGCGGTGTACGGCGCCGGGCTCCAGGGCCCGGCGCTCTGAGCCGGCGGGCACTCCGGCGGAATCGGGGCCCTCATGCGCCCGCCGCATCCGCGTCGCGCGCGGTACGGAAGCCGGCGAAGATCTGGCGCCGTACCGGCAGGTCCCAGTTGCGGAAGGTGCCCCGGCAGGCCACCGGGTCGACGGCGAACGAACCGCCGCGCAGCACCTTGTACGGCCCGCCGAAGAACACCTCCGAGTACTCGCGGTAGGGGAAGGCGGCGAAGCCGGGGTACGGGAGGAAGTCGCTCGACGTCCACTCCCAGACGTCGCCGATGAGCTGGCGTATGCCGAGGGGGATGCGCCGTCCGGGTAGCTGCCGACCGGAGCGGGGCGCAGGTGCCGCTGGCCCAGGTTGGCGTGGGCGGGGCCGGGGTCCTCGTCGCCCCAGGGGTAGCGGCGGGAGCGGCCGCTCGCCGGGTCGTGCCGGGCGGCCTTCTCCCACTCCTCCTCCGTGGGCAGCCGCCGGCCCGCCCACCGCGCGTACGCGTCGGCCTCGTACCAGCTCACGTGCAGAACCGGTTCGTCCGGCGGCACCGGCTCGGTGACACCGAAGCGTCGCCGCAGCCACTGGCCGCCTTCGTCGCGCCAGAACAGCGGGGCGCGCAGGCGGTGTTCGCGTACCTGGTCCCAGCCCTCGGCGGACCACCAGCGCGGTGCGTCGTAGCCGCCGTCCTCGATGAAGTCGAGGTACGCGCCGTTGCTCACCGGTGTGGTGTCGATCAGGAAGGCCGGCAGGAGACGCCGGTGTGCGGGGCGTTCGTTGTCCAGGGCCCACGGTTCGGTGGAGGTGCCCATCGTGAACGGGCCGGCGGGCACCAGCACCTCGGCGGGCAGGGGGCCGTCGGCGGTCCGCGGGGGCTCGGGGGCCGTCAGCGCGGCCGGGCCGCGCCGCAGCTGGTGGGTGATGAGCATGGTCTCGTCGTGCTGCTGCTCGTGCTGGGCGATCATGCCGAAGGCGAAGCCGGAGTCGAGCAGCGGTGCGCCGCGCAGCGGGCTGCTCTCCAGCACGTCCAGGACCCGGCTGCGTACGTCCGCCACGTAGCCGTGTGCCTCGGCGGGCGGCAGCAGGGGCAGGGACGGGCGTTCGGCCCGCGGGTGCTCGAAGGCGTCGTACACGGAGTCGATGTCGGGGCGCAGCGCGTCCCGCTTGCCGACCGCGCGCAGCAGCCACTGCTCCTCCTGGTTGCCGATGTGCGCCAGGTCCCAGACCAGCGGCGACATCAGCGGGGAGTGCTGGGCGGTGAGGTCGTGGTCGTCGACACAGGTGGTCAGCGCGCGGGTGCGGTCGCGCGCGGCGAGCAGGGCGCGCGCCGCGCGTTCCCGGAGCGACTCGGGATCGTGGGTCACAGACTGTCCTTCCCGGGGGTGAGCTCGTCCTCGTACGCGATGGCAGGCTCCGGCGGCGGCGCGGTGGCGACCGGCCAGGGAGGCTTCGCCGCCGGAGCGGGCTCCTCCGCGTACGCCCCGTCCAGCAGGTCGTCCGCCGGGCAGCGGCCCTGTGCCACGTAGCGTTCGGTGAAGCGGGCGACCGCTTCGCTCACTCCGGCCGGGGCGCCCAGCCGGGGCAGCGCCTCCTGCGCGATGGTGAAGCAGGCCAGCGCGGCGGCCCGCAGCTCGGGGTCGGTCAGCGCGCTCCGGGCGGCGTGCCGCCACAGCGGGTTGCGCGGCGCCGGACGGGTGCCGGCCGTCTCGGCGAGGGGTTTGACCACGCGGTAGGCGCTCTCGGCGGCCTCCGGGTCGTCGAACAGCGCGGCCGTGACGGCCAGCGGCACGATCCAGCCGCCGTCCCCCGGCTGCGCGTCGATCATGCGCAGTTCCAGGTGCCCGCGCGGCCGTACGGGCGGGAAGAGCGTGGTGACGTGGTAGTCGAGGTCCTCCTCGGTCGGCGGACGCGGCACACCCGTACGGACCCAGTCGCGGAACGTCAGCCCCTCGGGCGCGTCCCACGGGCCGTCGTCGCCGCGGACGCACATCACGGGCGCGTCCAGGACGTAACCGGCCCAGGCGGTACGCGGGTCGGGGCCCTCGGGCGGGGCGAGGGTGCGGGCCGGGTCCATCTGGGACCACACCACCTGGCGGGTGGAGCGGTAGCCGGTCGGGCAGCCCTCGCTGACGGGCGAGTTGGCGAAGGCGGCGAGCAGGACCGCGCCCAGCAGGTGGGCCAGCCGCCAGCGGCGGCCGAGTCCGAGCGGACCCGGCTCCTCCTGGCCGGCGTCCAGGCAGATCTGTACGGACGCGGTGCCGCACATCATGGACCGGCCCGCGTTGCCCCAGCGGTCGAAGTACGCCTCCATGGCGTCGTAGCGGGGTTCGGTGAGCACCCGCCGCGGGGGTGCCAGGGGTTGTGGCCGTGCCCCGCCATCCCGAGGCCCAGCTCCCGCATCGCGGGGCGGACCAGGGCCAGGTCGGCCGAGACGGCTTCGACGCACGCGGTGAGGGAGGTGGCGGGCAGCGAGCTGAGCTCCAGCTGTCCGCCGGGTTCGAAGGTGAGGGCCGACCGCAGGGGGAGGGCACGCAGTGCGGTGGCCGCTTCACGGTGTCGTACGGGGTCGACGGGACATCGGGGGTTACGGGCGTCGTGGACGAGCCACTCGATCTCGACGCCGATGCGGCGGGGTGGTCCGGTCTTGAAGCAGATGCCACGCAGGTGGGCCTCCAGCTCCGCCTCCGTGACAGCCGGCCGTGCGGGCATGGGCTCCAACTCCCTCTGATCGGGACGACGGCTGCCGTCCGACGGCGGAATTGCCGCCCTCCACCTAAGCGGGTGCGGGCGGTGCACTCAAGGGCACATTCTCGTCGCCGCGGTGCCGGTGCGCGAGGGCACCGGCCCGGGGCGGCCGGGGCCCGGTGCCGGTGCACCCGCGTCTGCCTGCGGTTTCCCGGCGGTGACGCGCGATACGGAGGGTTCGTTTCTTTGTGCGAATTTGGGGGAAGGCGGGAGGTGAGCCGCGCGGGTCGCCGAGGCATGCCCGGAGGCACGCCGGATGTCGGGTCAGGCTGCCCAGGCCCGCCGTTCCGGGCCGCGCGGGTCGTCGGTCGGCGTCCACTCGGCGCCGATGCGCATCGTCGTCCGGCGCCCGGTGTCGTACGGACTCCAGCCGGGGCTGCCAGTCTCGGCGAACCGGACCCAGCTGCCGTGCATCCGGGCGGCGAGGCCGGCGAGCTCGGCGGGCGGCGCGTCGGGGCCGAGCAGGCCGTGGGGCCCGCGCAGGCCGGGCAGGTCCGTGCGGTCGAAGACGAAGGGGAGTTCCACGGCGTGGGCGGCGCCCAGCGTTCCGTCCAGGGCCCCGGAGCGCCACGCGAACTCGTACCCGAAGGTGGCGGCCCCCGAGTGCGCGGCATGTGCCGAGGCCAGGGCCCAGCTGCCCGCGCCGAACAGCGCGTCGCCCATGACGGCGGACCGCAGCGCCCCGGTGGACGCCCCGGGGCGCGTCGTCCGGTACGTCTCGACGAGCCGCGCCGGGTCCGGATGCGCGTCGGCCGCCGTCGCGTCGACGTCCGCGTCGGTCGAGGTGGCGTACCGGCCCACCGGAGCCAGATAGAGGTTCCCTTCCTCGGTGTTGGTCCCGATGAGCAGGTCCACGCCGGACGCGGCCCCGGCGAGGACCGACGCGGCCGGCTGGGTGTCCAGGACCAGGCTGAACGGGCTGAGGCCGAGCAGCGGGTCGTGGTGGGTGGCGGTCCGGAGGGAGATGCCCGCGAGCCGGGCGGCGGTCTCGACCAGGCGCTCGTCGTCGAGGCCGGCGAAGGCGTCGGCGTGCGGCTCGACGCCCAGGTCGGCGGCGGCCGCCCGGGTGACGCGGGCGGCCTGCCCGGTGGTGAAGGCCCCCAGTCCGCTGCCGCTCTGGACGATCGCCCGGCGGACGAGGCCCGCGGCCTCCGGGGCGGCGAGCACGCCCCCGACGACGGTGGCCCCGGCCGACTGGCCGAAGAGGGTGACACGGTCGGGGTCACCGCCGAAGGCGGCGATGTTCTCCCGTACCCAGCGCAGCGCGGCGACCACGTCGAGGAGGCCGCGGTTGGCTGGCGCCCCGGACAGGTCCAGGAAGCCCGCGATGCCGAGCCGGTAGTTCAGGGTGACGAGGACGACGCCGTCACGGGCGAAGCCGGCGCCGTCGTACAGGGCGGACCGCGTCGATCCGGCGACGAACCCGCCGCCGTGCACGAACACCATGACGGGCAGGCCGCCGCCCGCGTCCGCCGGTGTCCGGACGGTGACGGTGAGGTAGTCCTCCCCGCGGCTCCAGCCGGTGCCGAAGTAGGGCGTCATGTCCAGGCTGCCCAGGTCGCGCGCGGACTGCGGCGCGGTGGGGCCCGGCGTGGTGGCGTCCCGTACGCCGTCCCAGGGCGCGTGCGGCCGCGGCGGCGCGAACCGGCCGGCGCCCACCGGCGGGGCGGCGTAGGGAATGTTCAGGAAGACGGCGCTGCCGTCCTGGCGCAGGCCGCGGACCGCTCCCTGGGCGGTGGTCACGACAGGGTCCGGGTGGCGGGTGTGGTGCACAGGCATGACTCTCGGGTCTCTTCGGTCGCTGTTCTCTCAGGCCTATCCGGCCTCTGCTATTTCTTTGGCCTCTCCGGCCTCTGTGGTTCCTCTGGCCTCCGGGCGCTCAGTCCCGCTCGGTGTACGGCGTGAACGGGGCCCACCCCTTGATGGCGAACGCGCTCCCCTCGCGCACCACCTCCGCGGCGCCGTGGCCGCCCAGATGTGCGGGGATGACGAGGGCGTTGGTGTCGGCGGCCCGGCCCAGCACCTTGCGCCGGGTGGCGCGGGCGCCCGCGGGGTCCTCGCAGAAGCAGCTGTTGGCGTCCGGCGCGAGGATCTGCGCGGGACTGTGCAGCAGGTCGCCGACGAACACCGCGCGGTCGGTGCCGGACGTGAGGGTCAGTACGGACGAGCCGGGGGTGTGCCCGGGGCCGCGTCCAGACGCAGATTCGCGTCGATACGGTGGCTTTCCTCCCACAAGTGCGTCAGCCCGGCCGCGTGCACCGGAGCCACGCTGTCCTCGAACACGTTCTGATTTCCGCGGCCGAGTCTCGGCTGGTGACCGTTGGCGGGATTCCAGAAGTCGAAGTCGTCCTTCGGCATCAGATACGTGGCGTTCGGGAAGGTGGGGATCCAGTTCCTGCCGTCCAGGTACGTGTTCCAGCCGACGTGGTCGACGTGCAGATGCGTGTTGACGACGACGTCGACGTCCTCGGGCGCGACGCCGGCCCGGGCCAGAGCGCCCAGGAAGCCGGTTTCCAGGCGGCTCCAGACCGGGGAGTACGGGCGCTCCTTGTGATTGCCCACACCGGTGTCGACCAGGATCGTCCTGCCCTCACTGCGCAGCAGCCAGGTCTGGATCGCGGAATTGACGATGCGGGTGCCGGGCTCCAGGAAATCCGGGGACACCCAGGAGGAGTTCCGTTCCCACACCTCCTCCGGGACGTCGGGGAAGAAGGTGTCCGGCGTCATGCCGACCGGGCCGAAATACTCCCGGACGCGGGTGACGGTCACGTTTCCGAGTTCGATGGTTTCCGTGCGCGTTTCCATGGGGTGCCTTCACGAATCGTGGGATGTCCCGGAACCGTACGAGCGGGACCGCCGCGTGAGGTATCCGTCAGGTGACTGCACCCGCACCCGCCCGCACCCGCATGCCCGCCTCTGCACGCCCACGGGCGCCGGCTGCGCCACTTGTAGCCTGAACACGACGAAGCATGACGAGGCACGACGGCTCCGATCCGGGAGCCCGCACTCCTGGAGACTGTGTGGACGAGCACCGAGCGGCCCCCGGCACGGTCACGGAACCGGCCCCGGCCCCGGAGGACCGCATCGTCGGCCGGGACGCGGAACTCGCCCGCCTCTTCCGTACGGTGGACTCCCGGGCGGTGCCTTCCCGGGCGGCGGATTCCCGTACAGCGGACTCCCGTAGGGCGGACCCGGCAGCCGCGGCCGGCCCGGTCCTCGTCCTCACCGGCGACGCGGGCACGGGCAAGAGCGCGCTGCTGGACGCCGCGGCGCGCCGGGCGGCGGCACGGGACACCCGCGTCCTGCGCGCCTGCGGAAGCGAGTCCGAGTCGGACCTCGCCTTCTCCGCGCTGCACCAGCTGCTGCGGCCGGTACGGGCCGAGGCGGACGCGCTGCCGCCGAGGCAGCGCGCGGCGCTGCACGACGCCCTCGGTACCGGACAGGCCGCAACGGCCCCCGACCCCCTGCTGTTCGGGCTCGCCGTTCTGAGCCTGCTGTCGGCGCTGGGCGAGCAGGGCCCGGTACTGGCCGTACTGGACGATGCCCAGTGGTGCGACCGCGCCTCCCTGGACGCCCTGGCGTTCGCCGCCCGACGGCTGGCGGAAGAACCGGTCACGGTGCTGGTCGGCGCCCGTACCGGCGACCACCCGCCGGGCTTCGACCGCCACGTACCGGCGCTCGCCCTCGGCCCGCTCGACGACGCGGCGGCGCACCGCCTGCTGGACCTCCAGCCGCACCGCCCCACCGGCCGGACCAGGACCCGCGTCCTCGACCAGGCCGGCGGCAACCCCTGGCACTGGCCGAACTGGCGCGGGCCGCCGCCGGCATGGAGACCGGCGCAGCAGGGGAGCCGCCGGCCGCCGCCCGCTCCCGCTCACCGACCGCCTGGAACGGCTCTTCGCCGCCCGCCTGCACGGCCTCCCGGCCCGTACGGCACGGGCGTTGCTGCTCCTGGCCGCCATGGACACCGCCGACCACGCCGCCGTACCGGCCGGGCTGCCGCACACCGAGGACGACGCCTGGCCGCCCGCCGAGCAGGCCGGGCTCATCCGCCGCACCGGCCGGGACACCCGCTTCCGCCACCCGCTGATCCGGTCCGCCGTCTACCACGCCGCACCCTTCGACGCCCGGCGCGACGCCCACCGCACGCTCGCCGGAATGCTGCCGGACGCACCGGACCGGCGCGCCTGGCACCTCGCCGCCGCCTGCGAACGCCCGGACGCGGACGTGTCGGCCGAGCTGGAACGGACCGCCGACCGGGCCCGCCGCCGCGGCGGCCACGCGGCAGCGGCCAAAGCGCTGCAACGTGCCGCGGAGCTGGCTCCGCTGCGCGCGGACAGCGCCCGGCTGCTCGTCGAAGCCGTCGGCGCGGCCGTGTTCACCGGGGACCTCGCCTGGGTCGAGGAACTGGCCGCCGCGGCACGTGCCCGTACCGACGACCCGGCGCTGCTGGCCTCCGCCACGGCCCACGTGGGACGGCTGGCGACGCTGACCGTACGCCACAGCGTGGTCTTCTCCCGCCTGGCCGGTGCCGCCGAGGAACGGGCGGCCGCCCAGCCCGCCGTCGCGCTGGACCTGCTGGCCGGAGCCGCCGTGGCCTGCTTCTACTCAGGAGAGGAACGCGCGCGCCGTCGCGTCCAAGACGTCCTGCGGCGCATTCCCGAGAACGCGTCGGAGGACTGGCTGCGCGCCTGGGTGCAGGCCGTGTCGGCCCCTGACGTCGGGCGGCCGCAACTGCTCCGTGCCCTCACCGCGTCGTTGGCCGAGGCGGAACACCGGCCCGGCCGTCTCACCGCGCTCGCGGTCATGGCATGGCTTCTGGACGAGACACCGCAGGCAGCGCGCGCTTTCGACGCGGCCTTCGACCGCGGGGACGCGCACGGGTCGCTGCCGGACGGCCTGGGCGGTGCGGCCGCCTGGACGTATGTGGAACAGGGCAGGTGGGGGCAGGCCCGCGAGGTCTGCGCACGGATGGCGGCGGTCGGCGCCACGGCCGGCCTCGACCACGCGGTGGCGTGCGCGGCGGCGGTGGACGCCGTCGTACTGGCCCACCAGGGCGACGCGGCGGCGGCCCGCGCCCGTGCCGACGAGGCGCTGGCGCTGGTCGATCCGCTGGAGAGCCGATCGGTCCTCGTCCACGCCCGTCGCGCGCTCGGCGCCGCGGCAGCCGCGGAAGGCGCGTACGACACCGCGTACGACCAACTCCGCGCGGCCTTCACGGCGGACGGCGCGCCGCTGCACTACCACGCCTCCTGGCCGGTCCTCGCGGACCTGGCCGCCGCCGCGGTGCGCGGCGGCCGGCGCGCGGAGGCCACCGCGATCGTCGAGCGCAGTGCGGACACGCTCGGGGAGCACGCCTCGCCCCGGCTGCGCGCGCTGCTCAGCCGGGCCCGTGCCCTGCTGGCGGCGCCCGAGGACGCCGAGCCGCACTTCCGGGCGGCGCTGGCGGAACCGGCCCTCGCCCACTGGCCCTTCGAGCGCGCCCAGGCCCTGCTGGACCTCGCCGAATGGCTGCGGCGCCGACGGCGCATCGCCGAGGCGCGGCCGCTGCTCGCCGAGGCGCTGGAGACGTTCCGGCGCCTGGGGGCCCGCCCGTGGGCCGACCGCGCCCGGACCGAATCGCGCGCCGCCGGTCTCGACGTCACGGCACCGGCACCCGACGCGCTCGCCGAACTGTCCCCGCAGCAGCAACAGATCGTCAAACTGGCTGCCCGCGGACTGACCAACCGCGAGATCGGCGAAAAGCTCTTCCTCTCCCCGCGCACGGTCGGCTCGCACCTCTACCGCAGCTTCCCCAAACTGGGCATCACCGCCCGCTCCCAGCTGCGTGACCTCGTCGAGGAGCGCTGTACGGGGCCGGCTGACGTCGACCGGTGAGCGTGCTGTGATCGGGCCGGCCGGCCCGCCCGCCCGCGTGCGGCACAGGCGCCCCGGCCGCCGCTCACGTACGCTGCTTCCGGCCGCCTCGCGGGCACCGCCGTACGCGCGGGCGGTGGCCGGGCACCACACGGGACGAGGGGACGCGATGACGAGCACGAGGAGCGGCGGCCGCGGCAAGGCCGCGCGGCCCCTGGCGGTCTTCGACCTGGACGGCACGCTCGCCGACACCGGGCACCGTCAGCACTTCCTGGAGCGTCGGCCGCGCGACTGGCAGGGCTTCTTCGCCGCGGCCCCGGACGACCCGCCGCTCGCGGCGGGCGTGGAACTGGCCCGGCGGAGCGCCGGGGAGTGCGAGGTCGTCTATCTGACCGGCCGCCCCGAGCGCTGCCGCCGGGACACCCTGGCCTGGCTCGGACAGCACGAGCTGCCCGAGGGGCGGCTCTACATGCGCCCGAACGAGGACCGGCGGCCCGCCCGGTACACCAAGCTGGAACTCCTGCGCCGCCTGGCGGGCGGGCGCGAGGTACGCCATGTCGTGGACGACGACGAACTGGTCTGCGACGCCTGCGAGCAGGCCGGCTACCCGGTCGTACGGGCCCGCTGGGCAGCACCGTCCACGGACCTGAAGGACGCCCAGGAGCGCGAGGGACGCACCTGACCCCCACCGCCGCACCCGGTGCCCGTGATCGTCACCCTGTGTGATCCACTCATGGTCATGAAGCCGGTCGCCGGAGCCCCGAGGTCATGACCCAGCACTGCTGCGAGGACATGACGCGGGAGGTTGAGACCGTCTGCGACCAGCACGACAACCGTTCGACTGCCCGGACGCGCTGATCCGCTCCAGTGCCGAGTTCCGCCGGTACGGCTTGATCATCCACGACGGCGGCACGTCGAGCAGCACCGTCACGTTCTGCCCCTGGTGCGGACGGCGCCTTCCCGAGGCGCAGCGGGACCGTTGGTTCGAGGAACTGGAACGGCGGGGGATCGACTCGTGGGAGGACGAGATCCCCGCGGAGTTCGAGGACGAACGCCGGCCGGCCTCGCTTCCCCAGGAACAGCGCGGCTGAGGCAGCACGGCACGGCGCCGCGCCGGCCTGCCGTCCCAGACCACCACTCCCTTACCCCGCACCCTGCACCCGGCCCGACATGCTTGCGATGGCGATAACCCCCTGAGAGGGTGAGCCGCGTCGGCTGGTGGTGGTGCACACGCGCCCGGCCGAGGTACGGCGGCTGCGCCCGGCGACGGTTCGAACAGCCTGGAAGGGAACGGACGGTGGACGGTACGACCACGGGCGTGGCCCAGGTGGACGGTGTGCGGCTGCACTACACCCGGGCGGGTTCCGGCCCGCTGGTGGTGCTGCTGCACGGCTGGCCGCAGACCTCCCGGTGCTGGTGGCCGGTCCTCGGCGGACTGGCCGAGGACTACACCGTCGTCGCGCCCGACCTGCGCGGCTACGGCCGCAGCGACAAGCCCACGACCGGTTACGACAAGCGGCGGATGGCCGCCGACATGGCGGGCCTCGTCGAGTCGCTGGGGTTCGGGCGGGCCGCCGTCGTCGGGCACGACCGGGGCGCGCGGGTGGCCCACCGCTGGGCGCTGGACCGGCCCGAACAGGTGGAGCGGATCGCGGTGCTGGACATCGTGCCGACGCGCGAGACGCTGCGCCGTACGGACGCCACGATCGCCGCCGGGTACTGGCACTGGTTCTTCCACCTCCAGCCCGACCTGCCCGAACGGCTGGCCGGCGCGGACGTCCGCGGCTACCTGGAGTACTTCTTCGAGCGGTGGACCTACGACCGGCACGCGCTGACCGACGAGGCCGTGGACGCGTACGTGGCGGCGTTCTCCCGCCCCGGCGCGCTGCGCGCGGGCTTCGACGACTACCGGGCCACGGAGGCGGACGTCGCCCTGGACGACGCGGACTTCGCCGCGGGGCGGCTGCTGACCGTCCCGGTCCTGGCCCTGTGGGGAGCGGCCGGCCTGCCCGCGCGGCTGCCGACGCTGGACATCTGGCGGGACCACTCCGCGCATCCGGACCAGGTGACCGGTGCGGAGATCGCCGCCTGCGGGCATTTCATCGCGGAGGAGGCCCCGGAAGCGCTGCTGGCGCATCTGCGCGATTTCCTGCCGAAGCCCGCCTGAGACGGCCGCGGCTCACCCGGCACCTCGCCCGACGGCCCGTCAGGGGGCTGAGGCCGCCTGCGGTACGGGGGCGCAGCCCTCGTCGGCGGTGCGGCGCCCGGGTGGCAGGACGTCGGCGAAGAAAACGGACGATCTGCCTCCGAAACTTGTCATAGACCTGAAGACGCTATTGGATCAGGGGTGCGAGATGCGTACTATGCGCCATAGTTGAGCGATCAAAGACCGACATGTCTGTTTCCCTGTCCGGCCGAATGTGCCATGACGCTGTTGAGAGGTGGTCAGGAGTGGGACCCGAGCTGACCGTTCCGCCGACCTACTCGCCCCTTCCGCCCGCCGTCCACCCCCGGCACGTGGAGATCGAGGCCCGGACGACCGCTTGGGCGAATCGTTTCTCCATAGGTTCGGACGAGCTGCGCGGACGGCTGGTCACCCACGGGATCGGCGGCTTCTCGGCCCGTATCCTGCCCGACGGCCGCGAGGAGGTCGTCTCCCTCCTCGCCGACTTCGTCCTGTGGCTCTTCGGCGTCGACGACGGCTACTGCGAGGAGAGCGACCTCGGTCACGATCCCGGCGCGCTCACCGGCGTACTGCACCGGCTGCTGCGGGTCGCGCAGAACCCCGAGGCCCCCGTCCTGCCGGGCGACAGCCTCGCCGAGGGCCTTCGCGACCTGCGGTGCCGCATCGCCCACCACGGCACGGTGGGCCAGGCCGCGCGCTGGATCGACGCGCTGCGCGAGTACTTCTTCTCCGTGGTGTGGGAGGCGTCCTACCGACGCTCGGGCGCCGTGCCGAGCCTGCCCGACTACACCCTGATGCGCCTGTACGACGGGGCCACCTCGGTCGTCCTGCCCATGCTGGAGATGGGGCACGGCTACGAACTCCAGCCGCACGAGCGCGAGCACAAGTCCGTGCGCGCCGCGGCCGAGATGGCCTCCTTCATCATCACCTGGGACAACGACATCTTCTCCCACCACAAGGAGAGCCGGGGGCCGGGCTACTACCTCAACGTGCTGCGCGTCCTCCAGAACGAGTACGGCATATCCCAGGAGGAGGCCCTGACCACGGCGATAGCCCAGCGGGACCGCGTGATGACGCTGTTCATGCGCCTGAGCGCGCAACTGCGGCCGCAGGCCAGCCCGCAGCTGCGCCAGTACCTGCACAACCTGGGCACGTTCATCCGCGGTTCCCAGGACTGGGGCATCACCTCCCTGCGCTACACCACCCCGGACGACCCGGCCCGGCTGCCCTCGGCGTTGCGCTCCACACCCACCGACGACAGCCGTGCGCCGCTGGACATCCCCGTCATCTCCTGGTGGTGGGGCCTCGTTCCGGCCACCCACGACCAGCCGCGCGGAGCGGCCGACGGCGCACGCGCGCACGCCTGGGTGGCACAGCCCGCCGGCTGACGGCCCTGGTCCCTGTCGGCCGCTTCCTGCCGGGCAGGTCACTCCGCCGGGTCGTCCGGGCGGTCACCCAGCCGGTTACGGCCGGTCAGCGACCGCTGGAGGTGGGTGAGCGCGCTGCTCGGCGACCGCTTGCGCAAGGCGGCGCGCGCCGCGTTGGCTCCGGGCGCGCCGTGCACACCACCGCCCGGATGCGCACCGGCCGAAGCCAGGAAGAGGCCCTTGACCGGGGTCTCCGGGCGCCCGGTACCCGGCACCGGGCGGAAGATGAGCTGCTGGTGCATGGCGGTCGTGCCCCCGTTGATGGCACCTCCGTGCAGGTTGGCGTCGAGCGCCTGCAACGTGGGCGGCGCCAGGATGCGGCGGGCGCGGATGCGGGCGCGGAAACCCGGCGCGTACCGCTCCACCTGCTCCTCCACCCGGTCCGCCATCGCCTCCTGCTCGCCCCGGCTCCAGGAGCCGGTGATCCCGGCGTCCCCGGCGTCCGCACGCACGTCGTGCGGTACGTGGGTGTACGCCCACGCCGACTCGGTCCCGGCCGGTGACCGGGTGGCGTCGGCGGTGGTCATCTGCCCGAAGAGGGCGAACGGCCGGTCGGGGACCCGGCCCGCCGCGAGCTGCGCGGCGAACCGCGTCAGTTCGTCCACGCCTTCGGCCAGGTGCACGGTGCCCGCGGTCGCCGCCTCCCGGCAGGTCCACGGCACCGGACCGTCCAGCGCCCAGTCGACCTTGAACGTCGCGAAGTCCCACTGGAAGCGGCGCAGGTCCGCCATCAGCCGGGTGGGCAGGTGCCGGCTGTCGACCAGCTCGCCGTAGAGGGACGGTACGGACACGTCGGCCAGTACGGCCCGGCCCGCGGACACCGGCTCGCCGCCCGCGGTGCGCACCGCCACGGCCCGGCCCGCCCGCACGACGACCTCGGTCACGCGCTCGCCGCAGCGCAGCACACCGCCGCGCGCCTCCAGCCGCCGTACCAGGGCCTCCGTCAGCGCGCCCGCGCCGCCGACCGGCACGGGAAAGCCGTACGACTGCCCGAGCATGGACATCAGCCACCCGAAGCCCCCGCTGCCCGCTGCCTCCGGTGCCAGGTCGGCGTGGAGCGCGTTGCCCGCGAGCAGCAGCCGGCCGCCCTCGCCGCCGAACTCCTCCTCGCCCAGCCGCCGTACGGGCAGCACCAGCGTGCGGGCCAGCCGCAGGCCGCCCGCGCTGTGCAGCCGGGCGGCGAGCCGGGCCGTCGCCCGTACCGGCGGGAACGGCGTGAACAGGGCGCCCAGGATGTCCGGGCCCACCCGGTCCCAGATCTCGCAGAGCCGCCGCCAGGCGTCGCCGTCACCCTCCGCGAAGCGGTCCAGCCCGTCGGCGGTGGCCGGCCGCCGCCGCTCCAGCACCGCGCACCGGCCGTCGGCCAGCGGATGCGCGAGGACGCTGGGCGCGTGGCTCCACCGCAGCCCGTGCTCGTCGAGGCGGAGCGCGTCGAGCACGGGGGAGGCGGCGGCCAGCGGGTAGAAGGAGCTGCACAGGTCGTTGACGAAGTCGGGGTGGACGCCGCGGTCGCTGCGGACCGCGCCGCCCGCCTCGGGCTGCGCCTCCAGGACCTCCACGCTCCACCCCGCGTCGACCAGCAGATTCGCGGCCACCAGCCCGTTCGGGCCGGCGCCGATCACCACCGCGTCGGGCATCTCAGAACACCCCGCTCGGCTGCTGCCGGGGCCGGCCGCCCTCCACGACCTTGGCCAGTCTGCCGAGCATGCTGCGGTGCCGGATCTGGAGCAGGGCGTCCAGCACGGCGTTGTGCAGCAGCCCGCCGGGCCCGCGCAGCGGGTGTTCGTCCATGATGATGAGGCTGTGCTCGCCCCAGGGGCGGATCTCGGCGGCGATCCGCGCGCTGCCCAGGGCGCCGCTCTCGATCTCCAGCTCCAGTTCCCTGGGCGGCTCTACACGCCGGACGACGGTCCGGCCGCTCAGCGACCACGGGCCCACGCGCACGCTGTACGCGATCGAGGCCCCCAGCTCCGGCCAGTCGCCCTCGGCCGGCTCCGACCGGTAGGGGCCGACCACCCACTCCTGGTACCGGGCGCCGTCGGCGAGCACCGCCCACACCGCGGCGGGGGACTTTTGATCAGCTGATGTCTTACCGCCATGCGGTCTCCAACGTCAGGGGAGCCGGCCGCCGGCACCGGCGGGTCCGGTCGTCCCGGCCTTCGGGACCACGACCGTGTGCCCGTGACGGGCCGTACGACACCAGCCGGGCGGATTTCGTCACGGGCCTCGGCGGTGACCCTGCGTGACGTTGCAGAAGCCCGGCCCCGGGTACCCGCCCGTGACCCGTCACTCCCGAACGGCACCGTACGCAGCCCGTGGAGGCCCGCCCATGAGCCACGCCCTTCCCCTGCGCGGACGCACCGCCGTCGTCACCGGGGCCGCGCGCGGCCTGGGCGCGCACATGGCGCGTTCACTCGTACGGCGGGGAGCCGACGTGGCCCTGCTCGGGCTGGAGGAGGACGCGCTGGAGCAGGTCGCGGCCGGTCTGCCGGGGCGCGCCGAACACTGGCCGGTGGACGTCACCGACGAGGACGCCATGGACCGCGCCGCCGCCCTCGTGGAGCGCCGCTTCGGCCCGCCGTCCGTCGTCGTCGCCAACGCGGGGGTGGTGGCGGGCGGCCCCTTCCTGGACACCGACCCGGCCGTCTGGCGGCGCGTCGTCGAGGTCAACCTGATCGGCAGCGCGGTGACCGCGCGTGCCTTCCTGCCCGCCCTCCTGCACACTCGCGGCTACTTCCTCCAGGTCGCCTCCCTCGCGGCCATCGGCCCGGCGCCGATGCTGTCCGCGTACTGCGCCTCGAAGTCGGGAGTGGAAACCTTCGCGCAGGTCCTGCGGGCCGAGCTGGCGCACCGCGGGGTGGGGGTCGGTACCGCGTACCTCAGCTGGGCGGACACCGAGATGGTCCGGGCCTCCGACCGCCGGACGGTGATGCGGGAGCTGCGCGCCCACCTGCCGTGGCCCGCGTCGAAGACCTACGACGCCGGGCCGGTGGCCGACCGTATGGTCCGGGGCATCGAACGGCGGGCCGCCGCGGTCTACGCACAGCCGTGGCTGCGGGCGGGCCAGGCGGTGCGCGCCGTCCTGCCGGGGATCGTGGCCGAGGGCTCCCGCCGCGCGTTCCTGCGCCTGGCGGGCCACGCCGACCTCACGCCGACGGGGCTGCTCGGGGCGGGCGGCCGGGCGGCCGAGGCGTCCGCCGACGCCCGCTTCTGACCGTTCGCGGAAAGGGGTCTCGTCTCCGACCGTTCGCGGTACGGGCGCTTCGTTTCCGACCGTTCGCGGTGCGGGGGCTTCGTTTCCGATCCGTTCGGGGTACGGGAGCTTCGTTTCCCATCCGTTCGCGCTACGGAGGACGGCACAGCCGTTCGGCGCAACCGGCGCGGCGGGCCCGCCGTACCCGGGACAAGCTCGGGACATGGACCAAGCATCGGCTCCCCGGGCCCGGCTCGGGCTCGTCTTCCTGCTGTCGGCGGCCGGGATCGCCGCTGCCCTCACCCCCGGCGCCGCGGCCCAGGACCGTACGGGCGCCTCGGCTCCCGCCGCCGCGGAGCCCGCCCGTACGGCCTCCGCCTGGCTGCCCTACTGGGACGACACCAAGGCCGCCTACCGCGACGCCCTCCAGCACGCCGCGCAACTGCACACCGTCAGCCCCTTCTGGTACCGGGCCACCTCCGCCACCACCATCAAGAGCCAGCACGGCGCGGGCGACAAACAGGTCATCGCGGGCCTGCACCGGGCCGGGATCAAGGTCGTACCGACCGTCAACGAGTCCATGGACGCCACCGCGATGGCCGCGCTGCTGCACGACCGGTCCCGCCGCCACGCGCACATCGCGGCGCTGCTGCGGCTGGTGGCCTCGCGCGCGTACGACGGCATCGACCTCGACTACGAAACGATGGCGACCACCGGCAGCGCCCGGATGCGCGAGCGCGTACGCACCGGGTACGCGCTGTTCGCCGACGAGCTGTGCGCCAGGCTGCACGCCAAGGGCAAGACCTGCGTCATCACCGTCATGGCCCGCACCGGCACCTCCGGCAAGGCGTACGACTACACGCGCCTCGGCAAGGCCGCCGACCGCGTCCGCATCATGGGCTACGACCTGCACTGGGCCGAGGGCTCCCCGGGGCCGCTGTCCTCGCTCGCCTGGTACGAGGAGTTCCTGCGCTACGCCACCCGCACCGTGCCGCGCGACAAGCTCGAAGTGGCCTTCCCCGGTTACGGCTGGGACTGGACCCAGGGCGTCAAGGCCCGCGCCAAGCACCTGACCTGGAAGGAGGCGGAGGCGCTGCGCCGCCGCAAGGGTGCCGCCTACCGCTTCGACACGAAGTCCGGCACGCCCCACTTCACATACAAGGTGGGCCGGGCCGTGCACCACGTCTGGTACCAGGACGCACGCGGGGTCGCCGCGCACCTGCCGCTGCTGAAGAAGTACGGCGTACGGAACACCGGGCTGTGGGCGCTCGGGTTCGAGGACCCGCGGTTCTGGAAGGCGCTGGGCGGCGAGTAGCCGCAGCGCCGCCTCGGACGGGCTGCCGGCCCGCGCGGTGAACATCGGCAGGCCCTGCCCGGACGCGTCCGGCGTGTGCAGCATCTCGAAGTCCAGCTCCATGGCGCCCACCAGCGGGTGGTGGAAACTCCTCACGCCGAAGCTGCGGTCGTTGAACGTGTGCCGCGACCAGAGCGTGCTGAACTCGGCGCTCTTCATGGGCAGCTCGCCGATCAGCTCGGCCAGCTGCTGGTCGTCCGGATGCTGCCCGGCCGCCATGCGCAGCGCGGCGACGGCCCGCCGAGTCTTCGTCTCGCGGTCCGGGTACAGCTCGCGGGTGTGCGGGTGCAGGAACAGCAACCGCTGGGTGTTGGGCCGGTCCAGCGGCCGTCCGGGGCTGTCGAAGTCCAGGTGCCCGGCGACCAGCGCGTGCCCCGCAGGATTCCACGCCAGCTCCTCACGGCGCAGGCCCGGTACGCGGCGCCGGGCGCCGTAGGAGACCAGGCCGACGTCCTCCGGCTGGAGGCGGGCGCGGCGGGCCCGGAGGAAGTTGCCCAACTCGGCGGTGGTGTGTCCGTAGGGGGCAGTGTCGTCCACCGGGCGGTGCGGTGCCCGACCCTGCCGGTACCAGGCTCCGGGCGCCGCCGGTCGCGGAGTTCGACGGCCCGGGCAGGCTCCGGGCGGCCGCCGGTCGCGGACCTCGACGCCCCACGTACCGGGCTCCGGGCGCTGCCAGGTCGCGGACTGCGCAGCCCCCGGTGCCAGCCTGCCCGCGATCGGCTGTTCCCTCAGGTATACCGACCGCTTAGTATGCCGAGGGTCGCGGGACCCCGGCGGGATCCGGCACCCCGCGCTCCCCGCGTACCCGAGGTCTGTGGAGGCACCTGTGAAGGCATGGCGCGTACACGAGAACGGCGAGCCTCGCGAGGTGATGCGGCTGGAAGAAGTGCCGGACCCGCGGCCCGGGCCGGGACAACTGCTGCTGCGGGTGCGGGCGGCCAACGTCAACTTCCCCGACGCGCTGCTGTGCCGCGGCCAGTACCAGGTACGTCCGCCGCTCCCCTTCACGCCGGGCGTGGAGATCTGCGGCGAGGTGCTCGCCGCGGGCGAGGGCGCGTCCGCCGAGGTGGGCGCCCGGGTCCTGGCCCAGCCCCCGCTGCCGGACGGCGGCTTCGCCGAACTGGCCCTCGCGGACGCCGCGACGGTACGCCCCGCACCGGGCGCCCTGGACGACGCGGAGGCGGCCGCGCTGCACATCGGCTACCAGACCGGCTGGTTCGGCCTGCACCGCCGGGCCCGCCTCCAGCCCGGCGAGACGCTGCTCGTGCACGCCGCGGCGGGCGGGGTCGGCAGCGCCGCCGTCCAGCTCGGCAAGGCCGCGGGGGCGCGGGTCATCGGGGTGGTGGGCGGCCCCGACAAGGCGGCCGTCGCCCGTGAACTGGGCTGCGACGTGGTGCTGGACCGCCGCACCGACGACCTCGTGGCCGCCGTCAAGGAGGCGACCGGCGGCCGGGGCGCGGACGTGGTCTACGACCCGGTGGGCGGTGACGCGTACGCCAAGTCCGTCAAGTGCGTCGCCTTCGAGGGCCGCATCGTGGTCGTCGGCTTCGCCAGCGGCGCCGTACCGGCACCCGGCCTCAACCACGCCCTCGTGAAGAACTACACGATCCTCGGCCTGCACTGGGGCCTGTACAACACCAAGGACCCGGCCGCGGTCGACGCCTGCCACGAGGAGCTGACCAAGCTGGCCGCACAGGGCGTCGTCAAGCCGCTGATCGGCGGCCGGGTGCCGCTGTCCGGCGCGGCCGAGGCGGTCCAGCGCGTCTTCGACGGCACCACCACCGGCCGCCTCGTCGTCGTCCCCGGTCCGGAGGACGCGTGATGACCGAGGAGATCACCGAGGCCGGGAGCCTCGATGCCGAAGGACTGCGCCGCCGCACCGCCGACCTGCTCGCCGCCCATCCGCCCGCTACCACCGACCCGCTCGACTTCCTGCGCGCCCGCTTCGACGCCGGGCTGGCCTGGGTCCACTTCCCCCGGGCCTCGGCGGACTCGACGCGCCGCGCGCGCTCCAAGTCGTCGTGGACACCGAGCTGGAGGCGGCGGGCGCACCGGACAACAACCCCCGCCGCATCGGCATCGGCCTGGGCATGGCCGCCCCCACCATCCTCCGCTTCGGCACCGACGAGCAGAAGAAGCGCTTCCTGCGGCCGCTGTGGACCGGCGAGGAGGTGTGGTGCCAGCTGTTCAGCGAACCCGGCGCCGGATCGGACCTGGCCGCGCTCGCCACCCGCGCCGTACGGGACGGCGACCACTGGACGGTGGACGGCCAGAAGGTCTGGACGTCCGGCGCCCACCAGGCCCGCTGGGCGATCCTCATCGCCCGTACGGACCCGGAGCTGCCCAAACACCGCGGCATCACCTACTTCGTGTGCGACCTGACCGACCCCGGCGTCGACGTGCGGCCGCTGCGGCAGATCACCGGCGAGGCCGAGTTCAACGAGGTCTTCCTGACGGGCGTACGGATTCCCGACGCGCACCGCCTCGGCGCGGTGGGGGAGGGCTGGAAGGTCGCGCAGACCACGCTGATGAACGAGCGGGTGGCGATCGGCGGTGCCCGCATGCCGCGCGAGGGCGGCATGATCGGCGTGGCCGCCCAGGCGTGGCGGGCACGACCGGAAGCGCGTACCCACGACCTCCACCAGCGGCTGCTCGGCCTGTGGGTGGAGGCCGAGGTCGCCCGCCTCACGGGGGAGCGGCTGCGCCAGCAGCTCGCGAAGGGGCAGCCGGGGCCGGAAGGCAGCGGCATGAAGCTGGCGTTCGCCCGGCTGGCGCAGCAGATCAGCGGCTGGGAGGTGGAGTTCCTGGCCGAGGACGGGCTGGCGTACGACGACTGGACGCTGCGCCGCCCCGAGGGCGTGGACTTCACCGGACGCGAGGCCGGCTACCGCTACCTGCGCGCCAAGGGCAACTCCATCGAGGGCGGCACCTCCGAGGTGCTGCTCAACATCGTCGCCGAACGCGTCCTGGGGCTGCCGCCCGAGCCGCGCACCGACAAGGACGTCGCGTGGAAGGATCTCCCCCGATGACCGCTCCGAGCAGGGCCCAGGCAGCCCCCGCGCCGCCCGGCGCCGCCCCCGACCTCCTCTACTCGGAGCCGGAGGACGACCTGCGGGCCGCTGTCCGTTCGCTGCTCACCGACCGCGGCGGCCCGGCCGCCGTTCTCGCCGACCTGGAGAGCGGCCGGACGCACGACACCGGACTGTGGCGCTCTCTGGCCGCCGACATGGGCACGGCCGGGCTGCTGGTCCCCGAGAAGCTCGGCGGGCAGGGCGCGAGTGCCCGCGAGGCCGCCGTCGTGCTGGAGGAACTGGGCCGCTCGGTGGCGCCCGTTCCGTACCTGACCAGCGCGGTACTGGCCGTGACGGCGCTGCTCGGCTGCGAGACGGACCGCCCGGAAGTGGCCGCGCCGCTCGCCGCGCTCGCCGAAGGGCGCAGCGTCGGCGTGCTCGCCGTACCCCTGCCGACGGGTCCGGGCACCCTGCCGGAACCGGCCGTACGGGCCGACGCGGACGGAGCGTTGAGCGGCGAGGTGACCGGTGTCGCGGACGCCGCCGCCGCGGACGTGCTGCTCGTACCGGCCGACGGCCCGTACGGATACGCGCTGTACGCCGTGGACGCGACGGCCGACGGGGTGCGGACCGCGCCCGGCACACCGCTCGACCTGACTCGCACCCCGGCCCGGGTCACCCTCGACCGCGCCGCCGGACGGCTGCTGGCCGGACAGGACACGGCCCGGGCGGCGGTGACCGGGGCGCTGCTCGCGGGCGCGGGGCTGCTCGCCTCCGAACAGCTCGGCATCGCCGAATGGTGTCTGGCCGAAACCGTGCGGCACACCGCCCAGCGCACCCAGTTCGGGCGTCCGGTCGGCTCGTTCCAGGCGCTCAAGCACCGGATGGCCGCGCTCTGGCTGGAGGTCGCCTCGGCCCGGGCGGCGGCCCGCAACGCCGCCGACGCGCTGGCCACCGGCAGCCCGGACGCGCGGGTGGCGGTGGCGGTCGCGCAGGCGTACTGCGCGCCCGTCGCGGTGCGCGCGGCCGAGGAGTGCATCCAGCTGCACGGCGGCATCGGCATGACCTGGGAACACCCCGCGCACCTGTTCCTCAAGCGCGCCAAGGCCGACGAGATCGCCCTGGGGACACCGGGCCGGCACCGTGAAGCGCTGGCGGAGCTGGTGGAGCTCCCGGCTCCGTAGGCGCTTCCGGCGCGCTGGTGCCCCGTACGGCCCGGTTCCGCACCGGTCCGTGCGGGGCGCCGTGCGTCCTGGCGACGGCGAGGGCCGGTATTCGGCCTGCTTCCGCAGCTTGCGAAAAATGGCCATATGCAAGACATCTACGGCTTTCCCGGAGTGGACGATACGACCGGCCTGATGCGGGATGTCCTCGCAGAGCACAGGGCCGAGCGGGCGGCACGGGTCCTGACCGCCGAGGAGGCCGCGGCGTTCGCCAGCTGGTCGCGCGCGCGTGTCCGCCGAGGAGGAGACGCGCTGGCTGGCCGCGCTGACCGGCGACGACGGGTTGCTCGGCTTCGAACCACCGGCGCGCCCCGACAGTGCCTGGGTCCTGCACGCCAAGTACGAGGTCCCGCGGCGCCCGGCCGACGCGGACGCCACGACGGGCTCGGACGACTGCCGTGGCGAAACGGGCTGGCACACGCCATCCGGGCCCCACTGGCGGCGCCTGCGCTGGTCGGAACTGGCCGAACACCTCGGCGCCCCGGTCGTCGAGGAAGGCTCCCACCCGGACCGTTACCAAGTGCGCCCACGCGGCTCCTGGGACTTCGGCCTGCCGGGCGACGTGCTGTGGTCGAGCGAGGGCAGCCTCGACCATGAGACCTGGCACCGGCTGGTCGACCTGCTCATCGAGCAGAGCCCGGACGGCCCGGACACCCGCTGCCTGGTCCACTTCCGCCGGAACATGTTCTATTTCCACGTCCCCACGGTGCTCACCGGCCGCCTGGGCGACGCCCACGGCCTCTGCCACCACCCCGCCTGGGGGCCTACAGCCCCTCCAACATCTGGCCGGTGGACCGGAGCTGGGTCACCTTCACCCACTACGACCTGCACGGCACCAAGGTCGCCGGGCCCACCCCGCTGATCGAGGCCCTCCTCGCCGATCCCGTTCTCGAAGCGCTCCGGCTTCCGTGGGCGCCCTGAACCGTATGTGGGCGCCCTGAACCGTCCGGGCAAGCCCTGAACCGTCCGCGGGCGGTCGTCCTATCCGACGAGACTCAGGGGCCCGCTGACATCGCTCTCCTTGCCGTCCTGAGTCGTCACCTCGACCGTGTAGGAGGTGCCCGGCGGCACGGTGGGCAGGGTCGCCAGGGCCTCGCCGGCCTTCTTGCTGCCCGCCTTGGGTGCCACCAGCGACAGCCGGTCGTGTCCGCCGGACGGCGTGCGGGTGCTCAGCCAGACGTCCACCTCCTTCCCGGTGGTGTTCGACCACTGGACGAGGAGGCTGCCCGCCACCTTCGCACTGGAGCCGGCGGCCGGTGTCGTGACCTTCAGGGCCGGATCGGCGGCGGACGGGGCGGCGGCCGGTCCGACCGCGAGGGCGGCCGCCACGGCGGCGGTGGCGGCTCCGACGGCTATGCCCTGGGCCTTCGCCGTACGCATGATGACCTCCGTTTCGTCGGGGGCGGTCGGGCGAAGCTTCCCCGCGCGGTGAGATCATCACGGGTGCCGGGGCGACGGCCACCTCACCGGGGGCCCTTGAGTGGCCGGGGCGCCGCGGCTGTACGACACTGTGTCCGCGCGGCGGTACCACGCCCGGTGTCCAGGTGCGTGCGGCAGGGCTCCGCCCGTTACGGAACCGTTATGTCTAAAAAGTGCGGTTCGGGTAGCGTCGTCATCATGAAGATCGCACCCCGTCGCCCCTCGGCCTCCGGGACGGCGCTCCGCCGGTACCCGCAGGCCGGCCCGGCGTCCCTGCTGGCCGCCGTCCTCCTGGCGGTGCTCACCGCCGTGGCCCCCGGCGCGCGGGCCGCCGGAGGACTCGACGAGGCGGCGGACGCCCTGAAGCAGGGCCCGGTGTACGTGGACCCGCGGGCGTCCGGCGAGCTGTCGTCCGCCGACGCGGACGCCCTCGCCAAGAAGATCAAGGACTCCGGGAAGCCGGTCTTCGTCGCGGTGCTGCCCAAGGCCGCCGAGTACCGGCCCGAGACCCTGCTGCCCGACCTGCGGACCAAGACCGGTGTCAGCGGCGTCTACGCCGTCGAACTCGGCGACCGGTTCAACGCGGCCGCCGACGCCCGGGTGATGTCCCACAGCTCCGTACGCAACCTCGTCGGCGCGGTCCAGCGCTCCGGCTACGGCACCACCAAGGAACGCCTGAACAGCTTCGTGGACACCGCGACCCAGCAGGCGTCCGGCCACGAGCCGGCCTCCTGGGGCGGTGACGGCGCCGGTGTCAGCACCGGCGCGCTCGTCGGCCTGGGCGCGCTGGTGGTGGTCGGCGGCGGTGGCGCCTTCGCGCTGCACCGCCGCAACAAGAAGCGGCGGGCCGAGGAGGAGCGGGCCGCGCTGGAACAGCTGCGCGTCGTGGTGGACGAGGACATCACCGCTTTCGGTGAGGAACTGGACCGGCTCGACTTCACCCCGGGCGAGCCCGGCGCCGACGACGCGATGCGCGCCGACTACAGCCACGCGCTGGACGCGTACGAGAGCGCCAAGACGGCGATGGCCGGCGCCGAGCGCCCCGGCGACGTCGAACAGGTCACCAAGGCCCTGGAGGACGGCCGGTTCGCGCTGGCCACGCTGGCCGCGCGGCGCGAGGGCAAGCCGCTGCCCGAACGCCGGGTGCCGTGCTTCTTCGACCCGCGGCACGGGCCGTCCGTCGCGGACGCGGAGTGGGCGCCGGACGGCGCGGCACCGCGCACGGTCCCGGTCTGCGCCGCCGACCAGGCGCGCCTGGCGGACGGCCAGGAGCCGATGGCCCGCACGGTGCAGACCGAGTACGGGCAGCGTCCTTACTGGGACGCGGGCCCGGCCTACGGCCCCTGGGCGGGCGGTTACTTCGGCGGCGGCATGCTGCCGGGCCTCCTCATGGGCACCATGCTCGGCAGCGTCATGATGGGCCCGTCCGCCTACGCCTCCGACTTCGGCGGCGGCCAGCAGGGCGCGGAGGGCGGTGACGTCTCCGGGGCGGACTTCAACCCGGACGACTTCTCCGGCGGCTTCGGTGGCGGCGGGGACTTCGGCGGCTTCGGCGGCGGCGACAGTGGTGGCGGCTTCGGCGGCGGGGACTGGTGACGCGCGCCGCCCGGCCGGTGGCGGCTACCGGCTGACCGGCGCCGCCCGCACCCGCTTCGCGCCCAGGAACCGCGCGTAGCGGGCCCGCCGGGCGAAGTCCGCGTACGTCCACACAGCGGGCCGTCCGGCCTCCTTGCACAGGTGCAGCACCTGGCCGGGCGCCAGGTGCACGCCCACGTGCGCCCCGTACCCGGCGGGCCGTCCCGGCGCCTCCCCGGCGTCGAAGAGCACCAGGTCCAGCGGGAGCGGCGGATCGGCCCGTACGGTCGCCACGGTGTCGGCCCACAGCTCGGCGGACCGCAGCGGCGGCACCTCGCGTCCGAAGTGGCGCAGCACGGCGTAGGCGTAGAGCTGGCAGTTGGCGCCCGCCGTCACGTCGTACGGGTGGCGGCCGCCCGGCAGCGGGCCGGCGCCGGGGTGCCGGGAGCCGGCGTACGGCACGTCCCGGAGGGCGGCGGGCAGGTACGAGAGCGGGTCGGAGATCATCCGCCCATCGTGCCGGGCACCGTGGTGGGGGGTGGCGAGGATTCCGCTTCTCACATGTTGTTTAATTGCCTGCACTTTGCAACAACGTACGGTCTTCAGTAGGGAGTGGGCATGAGGTCCCGGTCGATACGCTCGGCGGCCGCCACGGCACTGGCGGGAACGGTAGCGCTCACGGCGGCGGCCTGCTCGACGCCCGGCAGCGACAAGGGCGGCGCGTCCGGAGCCCAGGACTCCGCCGTGGTCGGCATCGCCTACGAGCCGGAGTCGCTGAGCCCGCTGCTGGGCTACGGCAAGGACGGCAACTCCAAGATCTTCGACGGGCTGCTCACCCACGACGCGGACATGAAGCTGAAGCCCGCGCTGGCCGCCAAGCTGCCCGAGGTCTCCGACGACGGCAAGACCTGGACGTACACGCTGCGCGACGGCGTCACCTTCAGCGACGGCAAGCCCTTCACCGCCGACGACGTGGTCTTCACCTACGAGACCATCCTCGACGCGAAGACCAACAACGCCTCCAAGGCCGAACTGGACGCCCTGGAGAAGGTCGAGAAGAAGGACGCCCGCACCGTCGTCTTCCACCTCAAGTACCCCTATGCGCCCTTCGCCGAGCGCACCGTCCTGCCGATCGCCCCGCAGCACGTCGCGGGCAAGCAGGACATCAACCACGGCTCCTTCACCACCGCGCCGATCGGCACCGGCCCCTACATCCTCACCAAGTGGTCCAAGGGCGAGAAGCTCTCCTTCAAGGCCAACCCGCACTACTGGGGCGGCGCCCCCAAGGTGAAGAACTTCACCATGGCGATCATCAAGGACGACGACGTACGCGCCACCCGGCTGCGCTCCGGCGACCTCGACGGCGCGATCCTGCCGCCCAATCTCGCCGCCACCTTCAAGGCCGACAAGGACAAGAAGTCCCTGGCCGCCAAGACGTTCGACTACCGCACCGTCACCCTGCCCACCGCCAACGAGGTCACCGGGGACCAGGCCGTCCGCCGGGCCCTGGACATCGCGGTGGACCGCAAGGCCATGGTCGACGGCATCCTCGACGGCGCCGGCAAGCCCGCCTACGGGCCCGTACCGACCGACAGCCCCTGGTTCGCCAAGGGCACCGAGCGCACCCACGACCTGAAGAAGGCCGAGCAGCTCCTCGACGACGCCGGCTGGAAGAAGGGCGAGAACGGCATCCGCGCCAAGGACGGCCGGCCCGCCTCCTTCAAGCTCTGGTACCTGGCCGGCGACAAGCTCCGCCAGGAGCACGCGCTCGCCTTCGCCTCCGACGCCAAGAAGGCCGGCATCGAGGTGAAGGTCGAGTCCGGCCCCTGGGAAGCGATCATGCCGAACATGAAGACCGACGCGGTCCTCGCGGGCGGCGGCAGCCCCGCCGATCCGGACTTCGACCAGTACCTGCTGCTGCACTCCTCGCTGGCCGGCGACGGCTTCAACAACATGTCGCGCTACGACAACCCCAAGGTGGACAAGGCGCTGGTGGACGCCCGCCGCACCGACGACAAGGCCGCGCGCAAGGCCGGCTACGACGCCGTGCAGCGCGAACTCGTCGACGACCCGGCGTACGTCTTCCTCACCCACATCGACCACCTCTACGTGGTCAAGGACCGGTGGAAGGACCTCACCACCCAGGTCGAGCCGCACGACCACGGCCTGGCCTCCGGCCCGTGGTGGAACGTGGAGGACTGGCAGCCCGCCACGTGAACCGCCTCGCACAGCTGCCCTGGGGCCCCATGGCGCGGATGACGGGACGGCGCGCCCTGTTCGCCGTACCCGTCCTCCTCGCCGTCACCCTCGGCGTGTTCGCCGTCGCGGCCGCCGCGCCCTTCGACCCGGTCAGGGCGTACGCGGGCACCGCCGGGCTCACCGCCTCCCAGGCGAACCTCGACCAGATCCGGCAGAATCTCGGCGTCGACCAGCCGCTGCTGGGCCGCTGGTGGCACTGGCTGACCGGCGCGCTCACCGGCGACCTCGGCGACTCCGCGACGCTGCGCGCACCCGTCTCCCAGGTCATCGGCGAACGCATCGGCTGGTCGGTGCTGCTGTGCGCCCTGGCGTTCGTGACCGCCATCGTCCTGGGCACGCTGCTGGGCGTCCTGGCGGCCCGGCGGCCCGGCTCGATGCTCGACCGCGCCGTCACCTCCGCCGCGTACACCCTGGAGGCCGCCCCGCCGTTCTGGCTCGGACTGCTGGCCGTCTGGCTGTTCGCGCTCAAGCTGGGCGTGCTGCCGGCCGGCGGGCTGACCGACACCGGCAGCGAGGTCGCCACGGCCGGCCAGATCGCGCGCCACGTCATCCTCCCGGCCCTGGTCCTCGCCGTCTCCCAACTTCCCTGGTTCGTGCTGTACGTACGGCAGGGGTCGGCGACGCCCTGGAGGAGGACCCGGTGCGCGGCGCGCGGGCCCGCGGCCTCAGCGAGCGCACCGTCCTGTGTCGGCACGCCCTGCGCTCCGGGCTGCTGCCGGTCCTCACCCTGATCGGCTCGCGGGTACCGGAACTGATCACCGGCGCGCTGCTGGTGGAGTCCGTCTTCAGCTGGCCGGGCATCGCCGCCGCCACCGTCGACGCGGCGACGAGCGTGGACTTCCCGCTGCTGGCCGCGCTGACGGTGCTCGCCACGATCGCCGTGCTGATCGGCAACCTGCTCTCCGACCTGATGTACGGACTCGCCGACCCGAGGGTGGGCTTCGATGGCTGAGACGATGAAGGCACCCGGCGGGACGACCCGGACCCCCACCGCCACCCACTGGCACCAGCGCCCCGCACGGCGCGGCGGCACCCGCACCCGTACCCGGACCCTGCGCGTCCGCACCTCCGCCGTCCTGGTGGCGGCCGTCGTGCTGGCCGTGCTCGTCGTCCCCCTCCTGTTCCCCCTGGACCAGCAGGCCGTCGACCTCGCCGCCAAACTCCGGGCGCCCTCCCTCTCCCACCCCTTCGGCACCGACGACGTGGGCCGCGACCTGCTGCTGCGCTGTGTGTACGGGCTGCGCGTCTCGCTGCTGGTCGGCGTGGTCGCGGCGCTCGTCGCCACCGTCATCGGCACCGCGGTCGGCGCGCTGGCCGGAGCGCTCGGCGGCTGGGCGGACCGCGCCGTGATGCGTGTCGTGGACCTGTTCTCCTCCGTGCCGCACCTGCTGCTCGGCATCTTCATCGTGGCGATGTTCCGGCCCGGTGTCTGGCCCGTGATCATCTCGGTGGCGCTGACCCACTGGCTGTCCACCGCCCGGATCGTCCGGGCCGAGGTGCTCTCCCTGCGCTCGCGCCCGTACATCGACGCGGCCGTCTCCGGCGGCGCCTCGCGGTGGCGGGTCGCCGTCCGCCACCTGCTGCCGGGCGTACTGCCGCAGGCCGGACTCGCCGCCGTCCTGATGGTCCCGCACGCCATCTGGCACGAGTCCGCCCTGTCCTTCCTGGGACTCGGACTGCCCGCCCACGAGGCGAGCCTCGGCAACATGGTCAACAGCGCGCGCAGTTCGCTGCTCGCGGGGGACTGGTGGCCGACCCTCTTCCCGGGCCTGTTCATCATCGTCCCCACGCTGGCCATCGCGGGCCTGGCCGGCGTCTGGCGCGAACGCATCAACCCACGCCGCCGATCGGAGCTGATGCTGTGACCACGCCGCCCGCACCCCCGGCCGCTCCCGTACTGTCCGTGCGCGACCTCTCCGTACGCTTCCGGATGCGCGGCGGGCGGCACGTCGCCGCCGTCACCGGCGTCTCCTTCGACCTCGCGCCCGGCCAGTGCCTCGCGCTCGTCGGCGAGAGCGGCTGCGGAAAGTCCGTCCTGGCCTCCGCGCTGCTCGGCCTCCTGCCGGGCAACGCGCAGACCGCGGGCACCGCACACCTGGACGGCACGGAACTGCTCACCGCCTCCGAACGCGAACTGTCCCGCTCCGTACGCGGCCGCCGCATCGGCCTGGTGCCCCAGAGCCCCGCCGCCCACCTCACCCCCGTACGCACCGTACGGGCGCAGCTGGAGGAGACCGTCCGGGAGCTGACCGGCACCCCCAAGCACGCACTACGGGCCGCCGCCGAGCAGGCCGCGGCGCGTGCCGCTTTCCCCGCCGACCACCTCGACCGCCACCCCCACGAACTCTCCGGCGGCCTCGCCCAGCGCGCCGCCACCGCCCTCGCGCTGGTCGGCGACGCCCCGCTGCTGCTCGCCGACGAACCGACGACCGGTCTGGACCGCGACCTGGTGGACCGTACGGTCGACGAACTGCGCCGCCACATCGACGCGCCCGGGGACACCGGAGGTGTCGGCGCCCCCGGAGACTCCGGAGCCCCCGGGCGCGCCCTCCTCATGATCACCCACGACCTGGCGGCGGCCGAGCGGATCGCCGACCGGGTGGCCGTCATGTACGCCGGCCGGATCGTCGAACTCGCCGACGCGACGGATTTCTTCACCACTCCCGGACCGCGCCACCCCTACGCCCGAGGCCTGCTCGAAGCCCTCCCCGGCCGTGCCTTCACCCCCATCCCCGGCATGCCCCCGGAACTGGGCGACCTCCCGCCGGGCTGCGCCTTCGCCGCCCGCTGCGACCGGGCCACGGACCGCTGCGCGACCGCCGTGCCCGCGCTGACGGACGGCGCCGCCTGCCACCACCCGCTGGGAGAACCGGGGGAGCCCGTGGCCGCCGTACGAGAGGGAGCAGCCGGTGCTTGAACTGTGTGCCGTCACCGCCGGGTACGACCGCGCCCGCCCCGTCGTCCGGGACGTCTCGCTGCGCGTCGAAGCCGGCGAGGCCGTCGGCCTGCTCGGCCCCAGCGGCTGCGGCAAGTCGACCCTGGCCCGGGTAGCCGCGCTGCTGCACCGCCCGGACGCCGGCACCGTCGTCCTCGACGGCCGGCCCGTCAGCGGCTACCGCCACCGTGCCACCCCCGCCGAGCGCACCGCGTACGGCGTGGTCTTCCAGCAGCCCCGGCTGTCCGCCGACCCGCGCCTCCGCCTCGCCGACCTGATCACCGAACCCCTGCGCGCCGCCGGCCGCCGCACCGAGGTCCCCACCCGCCTCGCCGAACTGGCCCCCACCGTGGGCCTCTCCGGCGACCTCCTGTCCCGCCGCCCGCACGAGGTGAGCGACGGCCAGCTCCAACGCGCCTGCCTGGCCCGCGCCCTGGTCCTGCGTCCGCGCTGGCTGATCTGCGACGAGATGACCGCGATGCTCGACGCGTCGACGACGGCCGCGCTGGTGGCGGTGGTCGAGGACTACCGGCGCGAGTCGGGGGCGGGACTGCTGGCGGTGGGACACGATCGCGTCCTGCTGGAGCGGTGGTGCGACCGGACGGTGGGGTGGGGGAGCTGGGCTCCTCCGGGACGGGCGGCTGAGCGGGCACGGGCAGCGCCTCGGGGCTCCCGGTCACACGTCCCAGGCGACCGGCAGGCGCTTGACCCCGTAGATGTCCGCGGTCTCCGGGCGCAGGCCGACCTCTTCGGCCGGTACGGCCAGGCGCAGCGTGGGGAAACGGTTGACCAGCGCGGGGAACGCGACCCGCATCTCGACACGGGCCAGCTGCTGGCCCAGGCACTGGTGGACGCCGTGGCCGAAGGCCAGGTGCCCGCCGCCCTGCCGCCGGAGGTCGAGCACGTGGGGATCGGCGAAGCGCTCGGGGTCACGGTTGGCGGTGTTGATCGACAGGATCACCGGCGAGCCGGCTTCGATGGTGTGGCCGCCCAGTTCGACGTCCTCCAGCGGCATCCTCATGAACGTCTTGGCGACACTCAGATACCGCAGCAGCTCCTCCACGGCCCGGTCGGCGAGCGCGGGGTCGCCGCGCAGCGCGGCCAGCTGCGCCGGGTTCCGCAACAGCGCGAAGGTGCCCAGTGCCAGCATGTTCGCGGTGGTGTCGAGCCCGGCCGCCAGCAGGATCAGGCTGATCCCGCGCAGCTCCTCCTCGGTCAGGTCGCTGTCGGTGAGTTCGCTGAGCACGTCGTCGGTGGGGTGCGCGCGCTTGGCGGCCACCAGCTCCGCGAGGTAGGTCTGTACCGCCGTGTAGGCCGCTATCAGCTCCTCGTCGGTCGTCTCCCCGTTCATGAACGACTCGACCTGTGTCTGGAAGGAGCCCCGGTCCTCGTACGGCACCCCCAGCAGCTCGCAGATCATGACGGCGGGGATGGGCTTGGCGAACGCGGTCACCAGATCCGTCGGCGGTCCGGTCTTCTCCATGGCGTCCAGGCAGTCGGCGGTGATCTGCTCGACGCGCTCGGTGAGCAGCCGCATCCGCCGGACGGTGAACTTGCCCGCCAGCGGCTTGCGGTACCGCCGGTGCTCCGGGTCGTCCGTGAGGAGGAACTCGCCGGGCGGCGCCGGGGGGACCTCGATGTCGCCGTAGTCGATGGTCGGGTGGTAGCGCATCAGCTCCTTGCGTGAGCTGAACCGCGGGTCGGCCAGGACCGCGCGGACCAGGTCGTATCCGGTGATCAGCCAGCCGGGTTTGCCGCCGGGGAAGGTGTAGCGGCTGATCGGGCCGTGCCGGCGGGCGTCGGTCAGCCCGGCCGGCGGGTCGAAGGGGCAGCCGGGCTCACGTGCTGCCGACAGCGTGCTGACGGTGTGGAGGGGTGCGCTCATGACCGGTCCTCATATCGCGATAGTACGTGTTTTGGCGTGCCTCGAAAGCTACGTTGCGTTTGGCACCTCGTCAATCGCCCAAAAACCGTAACCGCAGGTGTACGAGGGGAATTTGATGCAATGACGCTGGCATCGAACGCAACGGTGCGTTGCAACGAGCGTCGGCGAAGGCAATACTGCCGCCATGCCAGGAGGACGACTGACCCAGCAGGACCGCCAGCGCGTCGCGGCCGGACTCGCCGACGGGCTCACGTACGCCGAGATCGCCAGGCGGCTCGGCCGGCCGACCTCGACGATCAGCCGGGAGGTCGCACGCAACGGCGGCGCCGGCGGCTACCGGCCCCAGCAGGCGCACCGGGCGACGGCCCGGAGGGCGCGGCGCGGCACACCGGCACCGCCCCGGGCATCCGGAGGGCCGGGCAGCCCGATGGAACAGGAGGTGGTGGAGCTGGCGGTCAGGTCGGGGCTGCCGAAGACCACGGCGCGCGTGCACGTCGACCTGCTGCTGGCCGAGGACGGCAGACGCACCGCGGCCGAGCTGACCCGCAGGCTCGGCGTCAGCCCGGCCTCCGTGTCCGTGGCCGTGAACTACCTGGTGCAGCACGGATATGTGCGGCGCGAGCGCGACCCGCACCGGCGCCGCGACGTCTACGTGGTCGACGACGACGCCTGGTACCACTCGGTCGTGCTCAGCGCCCGGCGGACGCTGGAGTCGGCGCAGGCCGCACTGGCGGCGGCGGAGGCGTTCGGGCCCGACAGTCCCGTGGGGGAACGGCTGGCCAGGTCGGGAACGTTCCTGGAACGGGTCGTCCTGGACCTGTGGGAATCGGCCGACCGCTGGCGTTCCCTCCTGTCGTGACGCCTGACGTGACGCCTGTCGTGACGGGGCGTCCGCCGCCGGGTGTTCAGGCTCGGGGCGCCGGTGCGGCCAGCCCGGCCAAGTGGTGCAGTGAACGGGTGAGATGCTCCGGGCCGAACGGCGGGAAGTGGAGGTACTCCCGGATGGACTGCGGTACCGCCGACCAGTCGTAGGTGAGCGTGACCTCGGTCCCGGACGCGCCGAGCGGTGTGAGGTCGTAGCGCCAGAACCAGCCGCCGAACTCCAGGCGCCCGTCTTCCTTCTCCTGACCGGTCAGCCAGCTGATGGTGCGCGGCGGGTCGAGCACCTCGACCTGGTTGGCCACCTGGTAGTCACCGTCGGGATGGTCGACGTGGTACATCGCCATCCGGAATATCTGCCCCACCTCGGTCAACGGCGCCCGGTCGACGGGTTCCCGGACCCAGCCGGTGCCGTCGATCGTGGAATGGGCCGCCGGGTCCGCCAGCACCGCGAAGACGGTCGCGGCGGGCGCCGCGACCGTCAGGGTGGCGCTCACGCTCTCCTGGTCCATGGTGTGCACACTCCTTGTCGTCTCGTCGGTCGGGTGGGTGGAACAGGCGCACGCCCGCCCTGACCTGCGCCTGCGGCCCATTGTCAGTGGCTGCTGGGATGGTTGGCACAGTTCGGCGCACCGGCCGAAGCCGGTGCCCGGGCCGCCGCGTGCGGCACCGCACGCACCTTACGCCGCGTCAGGAGGAGCGCTGTACACGTCTGTTCGCCGGTTCGTGCCCGAATGAGCATCGAGTCGGAAGTCGTCGACGCGGTGTACGAGCCCGTGCCGGCCAGGGGCGCGCCCGTTGTGGGGGCGGGAGAGAGGGGTGGGGAGGTTGGGTCAGGACGAGCCGTAGCGGGCCCTGAGGTGTCGGCGGGCGGTCTTGCCGGTGCCGGAGCGGGGGAGGTCCGGGGCGATGACGGCGGAGCGGGGGATCTTGTAGCGGGCCAGGCGGCCGGCCAGGGAGGCGAGGACCTCGGCCGGGTCGGGGGCCGCGCCCGGGGCCGCCACCAGGACCGCGAGGCCGACCTCGCCCCACTCGGGGTCGGGCACCGGGATCACGGCGCAGTCGGCGACGTCCGGGTGGGCCAGCAGCGCGTGCTCGACCTCGGAGGGGTAGATGTTCTCGCCGCCCGAGATGATCACCTCTTTGATGCGGTCGACGATGGTCACTCCGCCGTCGGTGTCCGTGCGGGCGGCGTCGCCCGTGCGCAGCCAGCCGTCCGTGAAGGCCGCTTCGGTCTCGTGCGGGCGGTTCCAGTAGCCGGTCATGACGTTGGGGCCGTGGACGAGGAGTTCGCCGACGGCGTCGGTGGAGGGGGCGGGCACGGACGTGGGGGCGGGCGCGGGTGCGGGGTGCGCCACGCGGACGTCGGTGAAGAAATGCGGGACGCCTGCGCGGCCCCGGCCGGGGTCGGTGCGGCCGTCGTGGGTCAGCAGGACGCCAGGGGCCGCTTCGGTCATGCCGTACCCCTGGCGCAGGGTGAGCCCGCGGTGGGCGAAGGTGTCGATCAGGGGCTGGGGGGTCGGTGCTCCGCCGCACACCAGGGTGCGCAGGGACGACAGGTCGGCGTCCGGCCAGCGCGGGTGGGCGGCGATCCGGCGGAACATCGTGGGGACACCGAACAAGGACGTGACGCGGTGCCGTTCGACGGCTTCGAGCGCCGCGCCCGCGTCGAAGGTCTCCAGCAGGACGCACGTGCCGCCCTTCAGCAGCACCGGCAGAGCCTGCATGCCCAGGGCCGCGGCGTGGTAGAGCGGCGCGGCGACCAGGGCGGTCTCGTCGGCCGTCAGGTCCTCGTCGATCAGGACGTTGACGGCGTTCCAGGTGAGGTTGGCGTGGGTGAGCACGGCGCCTTTGGGGCGGCCGGTGGTGCCGGAGGTGTAGAGGATGAGGCAGGGGTCGTCGGGCGCCACGGCCTCGTCGATCGGGTCGGGCACGGGGGCGGAGGCGGGCGCGGGGGCGGTGCATCGGGGCGGGGGCGCCTCGATCAGCCGTACGTCGCCGTCCGGGGGCGGGCCGGGGGAGTGGCCGCAGTGCAGCAGTACCCGGGCGCCGCAGTCCGTCAGTTGCCAGGACAGTTCGGGCGGGGCGAGCCGTACGTTGAAGGGCACGAACACGGCGCCGAGCAGACCGGTGGCGAAGAGGGACGCGAGGAACTCGGGCCGGTTGGGGCCGCGGAAGCCGACCCGGTCGCCCTTGCGTACGCCGTGCTGCCGCAGGGTGTGGGCGATGCGCGTGGCGTGGGCGTGGAGGGCGGCGTAGGTCACCCGGAGCCCGCCGTCGTGGATCAGTGCGGTGCGGTGCGGTGTGCGCCGCGCCCGCCGTGCGGTCCAGGCGCCGATGCCTTGGTTGTGCATGGGTGTCCCTGTCCGGTCTGCTGCGGTGATCTGTTGCCGCGTCATCCGTTTGAGGGGGATGACGGAGTGACATGGTATTACTGATGGTAATTTATTGATGACACTGTGTATTCCAAGTGTGGGGAGGCTGTGGTGGCCGCTGGTCCCGGTACGGCACTTCTGATGGACGCGCGGGTCCGCCTCAGTCCCGAGGCCGAGCGCATCGACACCCGGGGCGAGCCCCCGGTGTGGCGTGCGGAGCTGCCCGACGGCTCGCCCGTCTGGGTCGCGAGCGGATACGACGCCGCGCGCCGGGTGATGACGGACGGCGGCTTCGCCAAGCCGGCCGTCCGCGGCGGCGAGCGATGGACGCGCTATCTGGGATTCACCGGCCCGCAGGTCACCGACAGCATCGTCCGCAGCATGCTCAACACCGACGGCGATCTGCACCGCCGGCTGCGGGAGCTGGGCGCGTCGGCGTTCACGCCCGACCGCGTACGGGCCGCCGTCGACCGCGCCGAAGAGACCGCGGCGGAGCTGCTGGACGAGATCGCCGGGCGCGGCCGCGCCGACCTCGTCCGCGAGTTCGCCCATCCGTTCGGCGTCCGGGCGGTCACCGGACTGCTGGGATATCCGCCCGACTTCGTCCGGCGCGTGCTGGAGCTGCGGCGCTGGGGCCCGTCCCCGCTGTTCGATCCCCGGGCTCGCCCGACCGCGTGGAGTACGCGGCCGACCGCGAAGCCATGAGTGAGCTGATGCACGACCTCGTGGCCTACCGGCGGCGCAGACCCGGGGCCGACGCCGTCAGCGCGATGATCGCGCACGCCGATGCCGCCGGCCTCGACGAAGGCCAGCTCACCTCCACCCTCTTCCTGCTGCTGGTCTCCGCCTACGAGCCCGTCGCCGACTTCCTCACGTCGAGTCTGTACGCGCTCTGGCACCGCCCCGACCTCCTCGCCGAGCCCGCCCTGGTCTTCGAAGGCTTCGACGAACTGCTGCGCTACACCTCGCCCCTGGCGGCCACCATGCCCCGCTTCGCCCTGGAGCCCACCGAGCTGTACGGCGCGGAGCTGGCACCGGGCGATGCCGTCATCGTGCACATCGCCCTCGCCAACCGTGACCCGCGGCGGTTCGCCGCCCCCAACCGCCTCGACCTGACGCGCACCGTCGGCCAGGACCTCGCCTTCGCCCACGGCCCGCACTTCTGCCTCGGCAGCGGCCTCGCCGTCGGCCTGTGCCGTACCGCCCTCGGCGCCGTACTGCGCCGTCTGCCCGGTCTCGCCGCCGCCCAGCCGCTCGACACGCTGCCCTGGCAGCGCGGTTCCACCGGCGGCATCACCCACCTGCACGTCACCGCGGGCCTGACGGCGCTGCCCGTCACCTACCAGTCACAGTCCCGGCACGCGGTGGTCTCCTGATGGCCCGCGTCACCGGCCTGTCGGTCCTCACCGCGTACGGCCACGGCCCGGACGCCCTCTGGAAGGGCCTGACCTCCGCGACACCCGCCACCTCCCCGGTCACCCGCTTCGACACCGCGCGCCACCGGGCCCGTCACGCCGCCACGCTCCCCGGCACCCCCGACCTGTACGGGGAGCTGGCCGACCTCATCGGTGAAGCCTGCGACCAGGCCGAACTGTCCCCCGACGACCGGGCTGCCACGCCGCTCGTCCTCGCCCTGCACGCGGGCCCGGACACGGCCTCCCTGGCCGTCGAACTGGCGGGCGCCTGCGGCCTGCGCGAGGTGCTCACCGTCCACACCGCCGCCTGCGCCGCCTCCAACACCGCCGTCGCCGAGGCCGCCCACCTCGTCAGGACCACGGCCGAGCGGCGGGCCGTCGTGGCCGGCGGCAGCTTCGTGGACGCGAGCATGTTCGCCGCCTTCGACAGCGCCGGCATCCTCGCCCCGGACGGCGTCTGCCGCCCCTTCAGCGCGGGCCGCGAAGGCCTGGTGCTGGGCGACGGCGCGGCCGCCGTGGTCCTCGAACACACCGGCACCGCACCGCCGTGGGCCACCGTCCGCGGCTGGGGCAACGCCGCCGAGGCCCACCATGTCTGCCGCCCCCACCCCGACGGCCGGGGCCCCGCCGCGGCCGTCACCACCGCACTGCGCCGCGCCGGGGTCACCGGCGACCGGATCGGCTATCTCAACGCCCATGCGACCGCCACCCCCGCCTTCGACGCGGGTGAGGCCGCCGCCATCGTCAGCGCGCTCTCCCCGCACGGCGTACGGGTCCCCGTCAGCTCCACCAAGGCCCTGCACGGACACTGCCTGGAAGCCTCCGGCCTGGTCGAACTGGCCGTCTGCGCCCTCGCCTTCCGCCACGGGGAGCTGCCCGTCAACGCCAACCACCTCGCCCCGGACGAGGACTGCCCCCTCGATCTGGTGCTCGAACCGGGCCGCGCCCCGCAGTCCCGCTACGCGCTCAGTCTCAACAGCGGTTTCGGCGGCGTCTGCACGGCCCTCCTCCTGGCGATGCCGTAACCGCACCGCAGCCATGCCGCCACAGCCGTGCCGCCATCCCCGACCACCCCGTACCGCACGACGCCATGAGTGCGGAGGAGCCTCATGAGGACGCCATGGAACTGATCGTAGAGACCCGCGCCCAATGGCCGCCGGCGGACGACCCGGCAGCGCGCCTCCCGGAGGTCCCGCGCTTCGACACCTCCGCCTTCGCACCCCTGCTGGTGGCCGTCGGCGAACGCTGCCTCGCCGACCGCTACGGCACACCGCCGCTGCCCCCGGCGCTCGGCGCGCGCACCGCGCTCGTCCTCGCGGCCACCCGCGGCGACGTGGTCACCCAGACCGCCATCGACGACGCGGTGGCCGGACAGCAGCAGGTGCCCAAGCCCCTGCTCTTCCAGAACGTGCCCTCCACGGCGCTCGGTCACCTGAGCACCGTATGGGGCCTGACCGGCCCGCTCGTCGCCACGCTCGCCATCGGCGACCCGCTGGTCGCGGCCCGCACCGCCGCCGCGCGCGTCATCGCCACCGGCGACGCCGACCAGGCCCTGGCCATCGCCGCCGACCCCGGCGACAGCCCGCGGTCGCCCGGTACGGCCTGGGCCCACCTGTTCACGGCCGGTCGGCGCTGACTGCCCGCACCGGCCCTACCGGGACCGGCTGCCCGCCGCGCTCCCGACCGTCACCGTTGCCGCGCATCCCCGCCCGCGGCGGCACCGTCGTCCCCACCCAAGGAAAGCGATGCCCTCGAACCTGCCGCCCTCCCCGGCCGAGCTGCGATTCCCCTCGGTCCTGACCCCCGAGACGCTCGAAACCGCCGCCGGGCCCGTCACCGTACGGCTCGACGACGCCTCCCGCGCCGCCGTCGCCCGCAGCCACGACTACCTGCACACCTGCATCGGCGAGGGCCGCGAGATCTACGGCACCACCACCGGCTTCGGCCCCCTCGTCGTCTACGCGGGCCAGGACCAGGGCGCCGACCAGTGCGAGAACGTGCTCTGCCACCTCGAAGTCGGCCAGGGGCCCGACCTGGAACCGCCGGTGGCCCGGGCCGCCCTGCTCACCCGCCTGTGGAGCCTGGCCAAGGGCCGCTCCGGCGTGGCGCCCGGCGCCGTGGACGCCCTCGTGGCGATGCTCGGCACGTCCTTCGCGCCGGTGATGCCCGAGTACGGATCGGTCGGCGCCAGCGGTGACCTCGCACCGCTGGCCCATGCCCTCAGATCCCTCCAGGGGCGGGGCGACGCCTACGTCGGCACCACCCGCATGGCCGCGGCGAAGGCCCTCGCCGAGACCGGGCTGCTGCCCGTGGAACTCACCGGCAGGGACGCGCTCGGCATGGTCAACGGCACGTCCGTGACCGCGGCCGGTGCCGGGCTCGCGCTCGCCCAGCTGCACCGCTCGGTGGTCGCCGGCACCGCGCTGACCGCCCTGCTCGCCGGTGTCCTCGGCTGCCGCCCCGACTTCACCGCCCCCGAGATCTTCGAGGCGCTGGGCCATGAGGACACCGCCGAGCGCGCCGCCGACCTGCGCGAACGGCTCGCCGGTCACGAGCCGAGCGGCACCCGCGCCCTCCAGGAGCCCTACACCCTGCGCTGCGCGCCGCACATCCTCGGCGCCGCGGCGACCAGCCTGCGCCACGCCCGCCAGGTCGTCACCGACGATCTCAACGGCATCAGCGACAACCCCCTGCTCTTCCCCGAACGCGACGTCGTCGCGCACGGCGGCAACTTCTTCGGCCAGCAGGTCGCCTTCGTCGCCGATCTGATGTCCATCACCGCGGCCCAGCTCGCCAACCTCGCCGAACGCCAGCTCGATCTGCTGATCGACCCCGCCGCAACGGCGGCCTCAACCCGATGCTCGCCGAGGACCCCGGCCGCGACCACGGCGTGCAGGGCATCCAGCTCGCCGCGACGTCCCTGGTGGTCGCGATGCGCCGGGCCGCCACCCCCGCCGCCATGCAGAGCGTCCCCACCAACTGGCACAACCAGGACATCGTCCCCTTCGGCACCCAGGCCGCGTTCACCGCGCTCCGGCAGGCCAGGACGCTGCGCCTGCTGCACGGTTCGCTCGCCGTCGCCCTGCGCCAGGCCGTCCACGTCGGCACCCGGCGCCCCACCGCCGACGCCGGCGTCCGCCTCCTGGACGCGCTGGAGCCGACCGTGGCGCCGGACCGGCCGTGGGCGGTGTCCGTACGCGACGCCGCCGACGTGCTCGACCGCGTGTGCTGATCCGGAGGCGGTACGTGCCGATCCGGAGGCGGTGCCTGCCGATCCGGTCACCGCTCACCCGTGCGCTCAGGGCCGCGGCACCACCAGCACCTCGGTGCCCCGCGCCCGTACGGCCCGGATCTCGGCCGCAGGCAGTCCGTCGTCCACGATCAGCAGGTCGAAGTCGGTCAGCGGCGCGAGCGCGTACAGGCCGCCCTTGACGAACTTGGTGTGGTCGGCGACCAGCACCCGCCGCGCCGCGCTCCCCATCATCGCCCGCTTGACCTGCACCGTCTCCGGCGAGGTGTGGTAGCAGCGGCCGTTGGTGACGGCGGTGGTCGACAGGAACAGCACATCGGCGCGGAAGTCCCGTACCGCGTCCGCCGTGTGCGGGCCCATGAACGCGTCGTACGCCGGGAAGTAGGCACCGCCCAGCGTGATCAGCGAGATGCCGGGCTCCTTGGCGAGGGTGGTGACGGCCGGCAGCGAGTTGGTGATGACGGTCAGCGGCGTGTGTTCGGCGAACCGGTGCGCCAGCAGGAGGCAGGTGGTGCTGTCGTCGAGCAGGACGGTCTGGCCGGGTACCAGCAGGGTCGCCGCGGCCCGCGCCAGAGCCTGCTTGACCGGCGCCATCACCGCCATCCGGTCGGCCACGCTCCCGTGGAACTGCGCCGACGGCAGACCGGTCGCCCCGCCGCGTACCTTGCGCAGCCAGCCCTGCGCCTGGAGGGCGTCCAGGTCGCGGTGGGCGGTCATCAGGCTGACGCCGTACTCCTCGGCGAGGTCCGAGGTGCGGACGAAGCCGCGGGCGATGACGGTGTCGCGCAGGCGGCGGCGCCGCTCCTCCTGGGCTTCGAGCCGGTCCATGGTGCCTGCCTTCCGCGCCGTGCCAGGGCCGCCCGGCGGTCGGGGCGCGGCGTACGCCGTGTGAATTCGCCGCGTTATGTTCGCACGGATTTAACGTGGCGTGCGCGCGGAGCGCGGCCCTCACCGGGGGTGCCGGTATGACACAACATGGCAGGCCACCGGCCCGGTGCGAAGATTTCCGGCCACCATTGACGCCCGTTTCGGCCGAACTGTTGCATCGGCTCCGTCCGCTCCGCAGGCCCCTTGCCGCCTTAGAAAGGGGAGATTCGATGACGAACCCTCCTCCGCGTTCGCTGATCACACGCCTGGGCATACCGCCGACCCTGGCCTGGGGCTACCTGGGCCTGCTGCTGTTCATGATCGGCGACGGTGTCGAGTCCGGTTACCTCTCGCCGTACCTGATCGACCAGGGGGTCCCGGAGCCCCGGGTGGCGCTGCTGTTCACCGTCTACGGCATCGCGGCGGGCGTCGCCGCCTGGCTCTCCGGCGTGCTGTCCGAGCTGTGGGGCCCGCGCCGCGTCATGTGGACCGGCCTGGCGATCTGGGGTGCCTTCCAGGTCGTCTTCCTCGCCGCGGCGGTCCCGCTGGGGAGCTACCCCCTGATGATGCTGGGCTACGGCCTGCGCGGCCTGGGCTATCCGCTGTTCGCGTACGGGTTCCTCGTCTGGATCGCCGGGGTCGCGCCGCGGGCGCGGCTCAGCACCGCCATGGGCTGGTTCTGGTTCGCCTTCACGGGCGGTCTGCCCACCCTCGGCTCGCTGGTCGCCAGTGGCCTCATCCCGCACATCGGCGCGTATGCCACGCTGTGGGCCGCGCTCGTCCTGGTCGCCGTCGGCGGCCTGATCGCCCTGCTGCTGGTCCGCGACGACCGCGGTGGCCCCCGGCCACGCTCCGAGGGCGACGGCCCGCTCGCCACCCTGCTCGGCAGCGTCACGATCCTGTGGCGCAACCCTCGGGTCGGCACCGGCGCGCTCGTACGGACCGTCAACACGGCCTCGCAGTTCGGTTTCTTCGTCATCCTGCCGGTGCACTTCACCCGGACCGTCGGCTTCAGCCTCACCCAGTGGCTGCACCTGCTCAGCGCGATGTTCGCGACCAACATCGTCGCCAACCTGCTGTGCGGGATGATCGGCGACCGGTTCGGCTGGCGCCGCACCATCGCCTGGTGCGGCGGCGCGGGCTGCACCGTCAGCACCCTGCTGCTCTTCTACGTACCGCAGGCGGCGGGTGCCAACTTCGGCCTCGCCCTGGTGGTCGCCGCGTTCTACGGCGCTACGCTGGCGGGATACGTCCCGATATCGGCACTGATGCCCTCGCTGGAGCCGCACCACAAGGGCCAGGCACTGGCGGCGCTCAACCTGGGCGCGGGCGCCAGCACCTTCGTCGGACCGGCCGTCGTCGCCGTCTTCGCCGGACCGCTCGGCGTCGAAGGGGTGGTCTGGATCTTCGCGGGGATGTACGCGGTCAGTACCGTGCTCACCGTCTTCCTGAAGCTGCCGGACGAGCCGGGCACGGCGCCGGGCCGAGCGGCCACCGCCGCCGCGCCCGCCGCGCCGTCCGCCTCCGCACCGGCGTGAGAGGACGCACCTGATGTCCGTACTGACCATCGACGTCGGCACCACGATGATCAAGTCCGTGGTCTTCGACGACCGGGGCCGCGAGATCGCGGTCTCCCGGCTCGGCACCGAAGTGCTCCGCCCCCACCCGGGCCGCGCCGAGCAGGACATGGACGCCGTCTGGAACGCCGTCGTCTTCACCGTACGCAACGCCCTGTCCGAACTCGCCGGCCGACCCGGCCCGGCCGACCCCGTATGGCTGGTCTCCTTCACCGCCCAGGGAGACGGCGCCTGGCTCGTCGACGACCGCGGCCGCCCCACCGGGCCCGCGATCCTGTGGTCCGACGGCCGGGCGGGCGACCTCGTCCGCCAGTGGCAGCAGGACGGCGTCCTCGAAGCCGCCTTCCGCCGCAACGGTTCGTTGACCTGCGCCGGAATGCCCAACGCCATCTTCGCGTGGCTGGCCCGGCACGACCCGGACCGGCTCGCCCGCTCGCACGCCGCGCTCACCGCCGCCGGCTGGCTCTTCCTGCGGCTGACCGGCGTCACCGCCGTCGACGAGTCGGACGCCTCGGCGCCGTTCCTCGACCACGCCACCGGCGCGTACGACCCGTACCTGATCGACCTCTTCGGCCTGGCCGCGTACGAGCGGCTGCTGCCGAAGGTGCTGGGCGAGCACGAGCGGATCGCCGAGATCACCTCCGAGGCGGCCGGCCGGCTCGGGCTGCCCGCCGGCCTCCCGGTCGTCATGGCCCCGTACGACATCGCCGCCACCGCGCGCGGCGTCGGCGTGGTCAACCCCGGCCAGGCGTGCAGCATCCTCGGCACCACCCTGTGCACCGAGATCGTCCGTACGACCGTGGACACCACCGGCGAACCGTCCGGCATCACCATCGCCTACCGCGGCCGGGAGCGCGTCCTGCGCGCCTTCCCGACCCTCAACGGCGCCGAAGTGCTCGGCTGGGCGGCCCGCACACTGCACCTGTCCGGACCGCCGGAACTGTCGCGGCTGGCCTTCGAGTCCGAACCGGGCGCGAACGGCCTGATGTTCCTGCCGTACCTCTCCCCGGCGGGCGAGCGGGCCCCGTTCCTCGACGGACACGCCCGCGGCGGGTTCTGGGGCCTGTCCCTGGAACACACCCGCGCCGACCTGGCCCGCGCGGTCTTCGACGGCCTCTCGCTCGTGCTGCGCGACTCGCTGACCGCCTCCCGTACCCACGTCACCGAACTGCGCCTGTGCGGCGGCGGCGCCAACAGCGACGCGTGGTGCGCGCTCATCGCGGACGCGACGGGCGTACCGACCGCCCGCTCCGGCGACACCGAACTCGGCGCCAAGGGCGCCTTCCTCACCGGCCTGGTGCTGTCCGGAGCCGAGTCCAGCATGCACAGCGCCGCCACCAAGTACGTACGGATGCGGTCCAGCTGGGAGCCCGACCCGGAGCGTACCGCCCGGTACGCGGAGCTGTACGAGGACTTCCTGTACTGGCGTGACCTGGCCCGTGAGGCGGGCTGGCGCCCCGGGGCCGGGCGGAGGAACACCCCCGAAGCCCCCGACCGTCCACCGGCCCGGCCGCACCCGATACCCGCACCGCCCGAACACCCCGACCGAGGAGCCCCCACCGTGTCTGACGCCCTGACCGCCGACGCCGTCTGGCTCGGCCTCGACCTCGGCACGCAGAGCGCCCGCTGCGTCGCCGTCGACGGGACCGGGCAGTTGCTCGCCGCCGCCTCCCGGCCGCTCACGAGCCACCGCGACGGCAGGCGCCACGAGCAGGACCCCGAGCAGTGGTGGAGCGCGCTGTCCGCCGCCTGCCGCGCGGCCCTCGCCGGAATCGACCCGGCCCGGGTGCGCGGCCTGGCCCTCGACGCCACCTCCGGTACGGTCCTCCTCGCCGACGCCGACGGCACCCCGCTCACCCCCGGCCTGATGTACGACGACGGGCGCGCCGCCGATCAGGCCGAGGCCGTCAACGAGGCCGGGGGAGCGGTGTGGCAGGACCTCGGCTACCGCACCATGCAGCCCTCCTGGGCCCTGCCCAAACTGCTCTGGCTGCTGCGCCAGGACCCCGGCCTCGGCGAGCGGGCCCGGCTGCTGCACCAGCCCGACCTCGTCACCTGGCGGCTGACCGGCCACCAGGTGCCGTCCGACGCCAGCCACGCCCTCAAGACCGGCTACCACCTCACGGAGGAGCGCTGGCCGTCGGCGGAGCTGACCCGGCTCGGTGTGCCCGAGCGCGTCCTGCCGCAGGTCGTACGGCCCGGAACCGTCCTCGGTACGGTCTGCCCGGCGGCCGCCGCGGCCACCGGCATCCCCGAAGGCACCACCGTCGTCGCCGGGATGACCGACGGCTGCGCCGCCCAGATCGGCGCCGGAGCCCTCGCCCCCGGCGCCTGGAACGCCGTGCTCGGCACCACCCTCGTCCTCAAGGGCACCAGCCCGCACCTGATCCGCGACCCGCACGGCGTCGTCTACTGCCACCGCGGACCGGACGGCAACTGGCTGCCCGGCGGCGCCTCCAGCTCCGGCGCGGGCGTCATCGCCCGGCACTTCACCCCGGGGAACGGCGACGACCTCGACGCGCTCACCGCACAGGCCGCGCGCGAAGGCCGGGACTGGGACGCGGTCACCTACCCGCTCGTGTCGGCGGGCGGAGAGCGCTTCCCCTTCCGCGCCACCGACGCCGAACCGTTCACCCTCGGCGACGTCCCCACCCGCGCCCAGGAGTTCCACGCCTGCCTGCTCGGCGTCGCCTGCGTCGAACGCCTCTGCTTCGACTACCTCGACCACCTCGGCGCCCCTGTCGACGGACCGCTCACCTTCACCGGCGGCGGCGCCCGCAACGCCTACTGGTCGCAGCTCCGCGCCGACCTGCTCGGCCGCCCCGTCCACCTGCCCGAACAGGCCGAAGGCGCCCTCGGCATGGCCGTGCTCGCCGCCACCTCCGGCGGCGTCACCCTCCAGGAGGCCGCGGCCGCCATGGTCCGCACCGGCACACCGGTCACGCCCGACCCGGCCCGTACCGCCCGCCTGCTCCCCGCCTACCTCCGCTTCCTCGACGAACTGACCCGCCGTGGCTGGCTCGACCAGACCGTGGCCGACCACGCCCGCAGGAGGGCCGCACCGTGACCGACTTCATCCTCGTACGCCACGGCGAGACCGAATGGCACGCCGAGAACCGCTACGCCGGGCTCACCGACGTGGCGCTGACCGGACGCGGTGAGGAGCAGGCGGCGGCCCTCGCCGACTGGGCCGCCACCGCCCGCCTGGACGCCGTCTGGTGCTCCCCGCTGTCCCGCGCCCGCCGCACCGCCGCACCCGCCGCCGCGGCCTGCGGCCTGACCCCGCACATCGACGAACGCCTCTACGAGGTGGACTTCGGCCGCGGCGAGGGCCTGACCAAGGCCGAGATGCGCCGGCGCTTCCCGCAGGAACTGGAGGCGTTCCTCGCCGACCCGGTGGGCCACCACCTGCCCGGGGGCGAGGACCCCCGCGCCGCCGCCCTGCGCGCCGCCGACTGCCTCGCCGACATCGAACGCGCCCACCCGGACGGCCGGGTCCTGATCGTCGCCCACTCCACCCTCGTCCGAGTCCTGCTCTGCCATCTGCTGGGCATCCCGCTAGCCGACTACCGGCGCGTCTTCCCGCAGCTCCTCAACGGCGCGCTGACCGAACTGCGCGTCCGTGACGGCCAGGCCGCGCTGCTGCGCCTCAACGCCCCCGCCATGCCCGCACCGGTCCCCACCGCACCGCACTGACCCGCCTCCCGTACGTACGCCGACACCGCACACCCAGGAGAAAGACCCCCATGAGCAGCCCCACCGTCCTCGCCGCCGGCAACCACTTCATCCTCCCCAGCCTGCTCACCGAGGCGGTCCAGGAGGCCACCGGCGGCACGGTGACCGCCGACGCGATCCGGGAGCTGCAACTGCCCTGGCCGCACACCCCGCTCGGCAAGGTCGCCGAGGTCGACGAGGCGTCCGGTACGGAGGACCAGCTCATCGAGGCGCTCCAAGGCGTCCGGATCTGCGTCACCGAGCACGCCGCCCTCACCGAGCGCATCCTCGCCCACTGCCCGGACCTGGAACTGTTCTGCGTCGGCCGCGGCGGGCCGGTCAACGCCAACCTGGCCGCCGCCACCCGGCACGGCGTCGCCGTCTGCTACGCCCCCGGCCGCAACGCCACCGCCACCGCCGAGCACACCCTCACCCTGCTCCTCGCGGCCGCCCGCGGCGTCGGTGACACCCACACCGACCTGCGCCGGGGCGTGTGGCGCGGCGACTACTACGACTACGACAAGTGCGGCATCGAGATCGAGGGCACCACCGTCGGCCTGGTCGGGTACGGGGCGATCGGCAGCCGGGTCGCCAAGGTGCTGGCCGCGATGGGCGCGCACGTCCTCGTCCACGACCCGTACGCCGCCCCCGAGGCGCTGGTCGGCGTCGCCGAGCAGGTCGGCCTGGACGAGCTGCTGAGCCGTTCCCGCATCGTGTCCCTGCACGCCCGCCTCACCGAGGAGACCCGCGGCATGATCGGCCGCGCGCAGCTCGCCGCCATGCCGCACGGCTCCGTCCTGGTCAACTGCGCCCGTGGCGCCCTCGTGGACTACGACGCGGTCTGCGACGCGCTGGAGTCCGGGCAGCTCAGGGGCGCCGGCTTCGACGTCTTCCCCGAGGAGCCGGTCCCGGCGGGCTCCCGCCTGCTGGCCGCGCCCGGCGTGGTGCTGACCCCGCACATCGCGGGCGGCAGCCGCCAGGTCGCGCACAAGGCGGCCCGGATCGTCGCCGCCGAGGCCGCCCGTTTCCTGCGCGGGGAGCCGCTCGCGCACTGCGCCAACCCGGACGTGCTGGGCGGCTGACCCAGGCTCGTACCGGCCTTCCCGGCACAGGCTTTCCCGGTACGAGCCTTTCGGTACGTGCCTTCCCGGCACACGCCTCCCGGCACACGCCTCCCGGTACGACGAAGGGCCGCCCCCAGACGGGGACGGCCCTTCACCCGCAGGTGCCTACCGGCGCCGCACCAGCGGGAACGGCAGCGTCTCGCGGATCGACAGGCCGGTGAGGAACATGACCAGCCGGTCCACGCCGATGCCCAGACCACCGGTCGGCGGCATCGCGTATTCGAGGGCCTGGAGGAAGTCCTCGTCCAGTTCCATGGCCTCCGGGTCGCCGCCCGCCGCCAGCAGCGACTGGGCGGTCAGCCTGCGGCGCTGCTCGACGGGGTCGGTCAGCTCGGAGTAGGCGGTGCCCAGCTCCGTGCCGAAGGCGACCAGGTCCCAGCGCTCGGCGAGCCGCGGGTCCTTGCGGTGCTGGCGGGTCAGCGGCGAGACGTCGGTGGGGAAGTCCTTGTAGAAGGTGGGCAGCGTGGTCTTCTCCTCGACCAGCCGCTCGTACATCTCCAGGACGACGTCACCGCGGCCCATCTCCGGCTTCACCGGCACCCCGGACCGCTGGCACAGACGCCGCAGCACGTCCGGGTCCGTGTCCGCGTCGACCTCTTCGCCCAAGGCCTCCGAGATCGCGCCGTAGACCGTCTTGACCGGCCAGATGCCCGAGATGTCGTGCTCGACGAGCTTGCCGTTCGCATCCGCCTTGCGGGCGGTGGCGCTGCCGAACGCGGAGACGGCCGCGCCCTGGATCAGCTCACGGGTCAGGTCGAGCATCACGTCGTAGTCGGCGAACGCCTGGTACGCCTCCAGCATCGTGAACTCGGGGTTGTGCTTGTAGGAGATGCCCTCGTTACGGAACGTGCGTCCCATCTCGAAGACCTTCTCCATACCGCCCACGCACAGCCGCTTGAGGTACAGCTCGGGCGCGATGCGCAGATACAGGTCGAGATCGTAGGCGTTGATGTGGGTCTGGAAGGGACGCGCGTTGGCGCCGCCGTGGATCTGCTGGAGCATCGGCGTCTCGACTTCGAGATAGCCGCGCTCGATCAGACCCTGGCGCAGCGCCTGCACCGCGGTGCTGCGGGCCCGCAGGTTGTCCCGCGAGTCCGGCGAGACGACCAGGTCCACGTAGCGCTGGCGGACCTTGGCCTCCGGGTCGGTCAGACCGCGCCGCTTGTCGGGCAGCGGGCGCAGGCACTTGGCCGTCAGCCGCCAGTGGGTGACGAAGGCCGTCAGCTCACCGCGGTCACTCGCGCCGACCTCGCCCTCGGCCTCGATGTGGTCGCCCAGGTCGATGTCGCCGGAGAACCGTGCCAGCTCCTCGGCACCGGTGCCCTCGCGGGTCAGCGCGACCTGGAGGTCGCCCGACCAGTCGCGCAGCACCGCGAACAGCACCCCGCCGTGGTCACGGGTCAGCAGCACCCGGCCGGCGATCCGTACGACCTTGCCGGTACGCGTACCGGGCTCCAGGTCCGGGTGCTCGTCGCGGACGGCACCCAGCGTGTGGGTGCGCTGCACACCGACCGGGTACGGATCGGTGCCCTCCGTGCGCAGCCGCTCCAGCTTGCGGTGCCGGATGCGGACCTGCTCCGGCAGCGCCGCCAGCTCCCGCTCGCGCAGCTCCTCCTCACTGGCGGCGGGCTTCTCCACCAGGCCCAGCTCGTCCAGGGACGGCAGGTTGGCGGTGCTGGCCGGGGTGAGCGCCCGCTTCTTGTGGCCCTTGCCCCACAGCTTGCCCAGGCTCGGTACGGCCACGAAGCCCTCGGCGATGCCGGACGCCATGCCGATACGGGCCAGGGCGCCGGTGTCCGCGTAGCACAGGAAGCGCGGGTACCACTCGGGCGCGTACTTGGCGTTGGAGCGGTACAGCGCCTCCAGTTGCCACCACTTGGAGAAGAACAGCAGCAGCTTGCGCCACACCTTCAGCACCGGACCGGCGCCGATCCGGGCGCCCTCCTCGAAGGCCGACCGGAAGACCGCGAAGTTCAGCGAGATGCGGCGCACCCCGATCTGTCCGGCCTGCGCGCACAGCTGGGCGACCATGTACTCCATCACGCCGTTGGGCGCGCTGCGGTCGCGGCGCATCACGTCCAGCGAGATGCCGTCCTTGCCCCACGGCACGAACGACAGCAGGGCCATCATGTTGCCGTCGCCGTCGAACGCCTCGGCCAGCAGGCAGTCACCGTCCTCGGGGTCGCCGAGCCGGTCCAGCGCCATCGAGAAGCCGCGCTCGGTCTCGGTGTCGCGCCAGGCGTCCGCCCGGTGGATGACCTCCTGCATCTCCGCGTCGGACAGCTCGGAGTGCCGGCGGACCCGGAAGGTGGCGCCGGTGCGCTCGACCCGGTTGACGGCCTGGCGGGTCACCCGCATCTCGCGGCCGTCCAGGTCGAAGTCCTTGACGTGCAGGATCGCCTCGTCGCCGAGCTGCAAGGCGCTCAGGCCGCTGCGCGCGAACGCCTTGGCGCCGTCCTCGCTGGCGCCCATGACGGCGGGCTGCCAGCCGTAACGTCCGGCGACCTTGAGCCACTCCTCGATGGCCGGGCCCCACGCCTCCCGGTCACCGACCGGGTCACCGCTGGCCAGGCAGACGCCGACCTCCACACGGTAGGTGACGGCGGCCTTGCCGCTGGGCGAGAAGACCACGGCCTTGTCCCGGCGGGTGGCGAAGTAGCCGAGCGAGTCCCGGCCGCCGTAACGGGCCAGCAGCGCCCGGATACGGGTCTCCTCGTCACCGTGGAGCGCGGCCTCCATGCGCTGCGACCGGAAGAGCACCCGGGCCGCGTTCAGCAGCGCCACCGCGCCGAACAGACCGAGCAGGAAGATGATCCAGTGCGGCGGGTGGCCGTGGAACTGGTGGTTGCTGAGCAGACCGCCGCAGACCCGGTCGGCCGCCCACAGCAGCCGGCTGTCGGCGCCGCGCTCCAGGCTGCCCGGGAACAGCGACACCAGGCCCCAGCCGACGAGGATCGAGACCACCAGGCCCGCGACCAGCACCCCGGCGGCACGCCAGAACGCGCCGCGGCGGGTGATCGCGTAGAACTCGCGGTGCGCGACCAGCAGCAGGACCAGCGCGGCCGTGCACAGCACCAGGGAGAAGTAGTACTCCGGGTAGCCGTCGATCACGAAGAGCGCGTCGGTCAGGGTGACCAGCACCATGTAGACGACGGCGAACCACAGGGCGACCCGTTTGCGTGCGGTCATGGCCGCGGCCAGCAGCGAGAGGAAGACCGCGTACGCGAGGTTCGGTTCGACCACGATGGTCAGGGTGTCCAGCCATTGGATGACCGGTTTCAGGGCGCGTCGCAGCGGCCCGATCAGCGCCGTGACGGCGCAGAACAGCCCCAGAAGGCTGAAGAAGATGGCGAAGCCGTTGGGCACGCGGCGGCGACAACGCGCCCACGCCGTTATTTGGTCCTGGTCCTGCACGGTGCTCATTCCGTCACACTAGGCTCTGTAAGGGGTCAGCTGCTCGATGGAAGGGCGCTCTTCTTCTGCCACTGGGACCAGTCGACCATCCAGTCCCCGAGTCCGTTGTTCTCGGCCGCCCTCCCCCGTTCGGAGGAACCGGTGACCTCGAACGGGTCACCGACGCGGACCTTCGCGTACAGCCAGTCGGCGTCGGCGTCGGTCAGCCCGATGCAGCCGGAACTGTCGTTGACCCGGCCCACCTTGCCGGCGTCCCACGGCGCCGCGTGCGCGTAGGTGCCGGAGCTGGTGAGCTTCATGGCGTCGCGGACCGTCTTCTCGTACGCGTCGGCCGGCCCCACGGTCTCGGAGTTCATGGTGATCGTGCCCTCCTTCGCCATGAGCGGGAAGATGCCTGTCCAGGTGGAGTGCCGCGAATCCGGCTTGCCGGCGGAGAAGGGGATGTCCTTCACCTCCTTTCCGTTCTCGGTGAACGTCAGGTGCTTGCTGTCCAGGTCGACCGTGATCACATGGCGGTCGCCGATGGTGAAGTTCAGGTCGTAGTCCTTGGCGAAGTAGCGGCCGCCGCCGGAGTCCACGCCGTTCAGATCGGCGCGCAGCCCCACCCTGGTGCCCGGCCGCCAGTACTCCTTCGGCCGCCAGTCCACCCGGTCCTTGCCGGAGAAGTCCTTGACCCAGCCCCACGCGCCGGCCGTGCCGTTGTCGGTGGTGACCTTCAGGTGCTTCTCCACGGCGGCCTTGTCGGTCACGGGGAAGTCGAAGGTGATCGAGACGGGCTGCGCCACGCCGACGGTGGCGCCCTGCGAGCCGGGGCTCAGCACGAGCTTGTTCAGCTTGTCGGCCTGGGCGGTGGTCAGCGACTCCTTGACCGTGTTCGTACCGCCCTGGGCGTTCCGCGCCTCGGCCGCGACCGAGTACCTGGTGTCCGGGACGGTCGGCTCGTGGGAGGTCCACACCCGGCCGCCGTCGCCCAGCCCGCCGGGCAGCCGACGGCCCTTCGGATCGGTCACGACGACCTTGACCAGACTGCCGCCCTCCGCGCTGACCTGCAGTTTGTCCCCTGCCTGCACCGTCTTCACGCCGTTCGCCGCACTCAGCGACACCCGTACCGGAGCGCCCTTGGACGCGGATGCCGCGGGGCCTCCGCAGGCGGTCAGCGCACCGATGCCGAGCAGCGGCACCAGGACCAGCGCGGCCCGCGCAGGGCGCGGCACGAGGCGGCGGTGCGGGGCGGGGGCAGGGGTCATCTAAGGGCTTTCCGTTGCAGCGGTCCGGCGGATGTCGGCCGCTAAGACGCGAACCATCTGCAATTCGTTGCGGTGCGTGACGTGATCCATGACACGTCGCGCCACCGGCGGGCGTCGCGCCCGCGCGCCGGCGTGGTCCGTGGTCCGCTCCTCCGGTGTGCCGCCTCGCCGGCTCCCTTCCGTCCCGATGCCCGTGCACCGTTGACGACGGCACCGCCCGCCCCTACGGTTCCCGCGTGTATCGCTTACGGACCACCGCGGCGGCAGCAGCAGCACTCCTCCTCACCCTCACCGCGTGCGGGAACGACGGATCCGGGCCGGGCGGCGACGGCCGGGACAGCATCGAGATCGGCGCGCTCTCCATCGTGGACACCGCACCCGTCCACCTGGCCCGGTCGCTCGGCTTCTTCGCCAAGCAGGGCATCGACGCGAAGATCACGCCGGTGCAGGGCGGCGCGTACAGCTCCTCCGGTGTCGTCAGCGGCCAGTTCGACTTCGGCTTCAGCAACACCACCACCCTGCTCACCGCCCGGGAACAGGGACTGCCGCTCAAGGCCGTGGCCAGCGGGGTGGCCTCCACCGGGCAGACCGGACGCGGCAAGGACTACAGCGCCGTCCTCGTGCCCGAGGGCAGCGCCATCAAGTCGGCCAAGGACCTGCCCGGCCACAAGATCGCCGTCAACCAGCTGAAGAACATCGGCGACACCACCATCCGCGCCGCCGTGCGCCGGGCCGGCGGGGACCCCGAGAAGCTCGAATTCACCGAGATCCCGCTCACCGACATGCCCGCCGCCCTGGCCGCCGGACGGGTGGACGCCATCTGGACCGTGGAGCCCTTCCAGACGCAGGCCAAGGACCAGGGCGCCCACGAGGTGTGCTGGCCGTTCGCCGAAGCCACCGACAACCTCACCGTCGCGATGTACTTCACCAGCGAGAAACTGCTCCGCGAGAAACCGGACCTGGTCAAACGCTTCACCGCCGCCGTCAACCAGGCGCTGGCGCACGCCCGCGCGCACCCCGAGGCGGTACGCGCGGAACTGGCCAAGTACACCAAGATCCCGCCCGCGGTCATCCGGCGGATCGTGCTGCCCAAGTGGCCCACCGCGATCAACCGCCCGTCCGTGCAGGCCATCGCCGACTTCGCCCGCGAGGACGGGGTCCTCTCACGGCCCGCCGACGTCGGCGCGCTGCTGCCGTGACCCGCCGAGGGGCACGCGCCGGGGCGCCGCTGAGCACACCACGCGCCGCCGGACTCGGCCTCCTGGGCCTGGCCTGCCTCTTCGCCGTCGCCGAGGCGGTGCCCCGGCTCGGCCTCGTCGACCCCCGCCACCTGCCGCCCGCCACCGCGATCCTGCGCCGCCTCGCCACCGAACTGGGCGACGCGACCCTGTGGACCGCGCTCGGCGAGACCCTGCGCTCCTGGGCGCTCGGCCTCGCCATCGCCTGCTGCCTGGCCGTCGCCCTCGGCGTCCTCATCGACGCCGTACCGGGGCTGCGCGCCGCCACCGCCTCCACCATCGAGTTCCTGCGGCCCATCCCGTCCGTGGCACTGATCCCGCTGGCCACCCTCCTCTTCGGCGCCGAGACCGGCTCCACCCTCCTCCTCGTCGTCTACGCCTCCTTCTGGCAGGTGCTCATCCAGGTGCTGTACGGCGTGGCCGACGTGGACCCGGTCGCCCGCGAGACCGCCCGCAGCTACCGCCTCGGCCGCTGGGCGCACCTGCGCCACCTCGTGTGGCCGACGGCCCTGCCGTACGTGATGACCGGCCTGCGGCTGGCCGCCGCGGTGGCCTTCATCCTCGCCGTCACCGCCGAACTGGTCATCGGCAGTCCCGGGCTGGGCCTGCGCATCCAGCTCGCCCAGTCCGGCGGCGCGGTCACCGAGGTCTACGCGCTGATCGTGCTGGCCGGGCTGGTCGGGGTCACCGTCAACGCGGGGGTGCGGGCTGTGGAGCGCCGGGTGCTCGCCTGGCACCCGTCCGTACGGGGCGAGGCGGCGCGGTGAGCACGGCACGTACGGGGCGGGACAAGGGGACGAGCGCGGCAGGCGAGCGTCCCGCCGGGCCGCTGCGGCGCGCGGGCCTGCGCCTGCTGCGCGTTCTGGGCCTGCCGGCCCTGCTGATCCTCGGCTGGTGGGCCTACAGCTCCGCAAGCCCCACCTTCTACCTGCCGACGCCAGGCCGGGTCGCCACCGCCTTCGCTAAGGTGTGGTTCTCGGCGCGGATCACCGAGGACGTCCTGCCCAGCGTGGGCCGGCTGCTCACCGGCTACGCCCTCGCGGGCCTGCTCGGCGTCGGCCTCGGCGTCGCCATAGGCTCCTCGCGCGCCCTGCGGGCCGCCGCCGAACCCGTACTGGAGTTCTTCCGCGCCGTACCGCCGCCCGTCCTCGTCCCGCTCATCATGCTGCTCGCGGGGCTGGACACCGCGATGAAGGTCCTGGTCATCGTCTCCGGCTGTGTGTGGCCCGTGCTGCTCAACACCGTCGAGGGCGTCCGCGCCGTGGACGAGGTGCTGGACGACACCGGCCGCTGCTTCGGGCTGCGCGGGGTCGCCAGGCTGCGCCATCTCGTGCTGCCCGCCGCGAGCCCGCAGATCATGGCGGGCCTGCGGCAGGCCCTGTCGGTCGGCATCATCCTCATGGTCATCGGGGAGATGTTCGCCAGCACCTCCGGCCTCGGTCACACCGTCGTCCTCTTCCAGCGCGGCTTCGCCATCCCGGAGATGTGGAGCGGCATCGTCGTCCTCGGACTGCTCGGGTTCGGCCTCTCGGTCGCCTTCCGGGCCGTCGAACGCCGCATACTGGCCTGGCACTTGGCGCGTGGCGAGGAGCGGGGACGGCATGCTTGAGATCACCGGGCTGGGCAAGGTCTACGAGGGGCGCGGCGGCGTCGAGGCACTACGGAAGATCGACTTCCGGGTGGCCGACGGCGACCTGGTGTGCGTCGTGGGGCCCTCCGGCTGCGGCAAGACGACCCTGCTCAAGTGCCTCGCCGGGCTGCTGTCACCGACGACGGGCGAGGTACGGGTCGCGGGCCGCCGGGTCACCGGCCCGCCGCCCGGCATGGCCGTCGTCTTCCAGGAGTACGGGCGCAGCCTCTTCCCCTGGATGACCGTGCGCAAGAACGTCGAACTCCCGCTGCGCGAGAAGAAGGTGCCCGCGCCACGCCGCCGCGAACTGGTCGAGGAGGCCCTGACCGCCGTCGGCCTCGCGGACGCCGCGGCGGCCCACCCGTGGCAGCTCTCCGGCGGCATGCAGCAGCGCGTCGCCATCGCCCGCGCCCTCGCGTACGAGCCGCGGGTCCTCCTGATGGACGAGCCGTTCGCCGCCGTCGACGCGCAGACCCGGGCGGAGCTGGAGGACCTGCTGCTCACCCTGTGGCGACGGCTGGGAGTGACGACGCTGCTGGTCACCCACGACATCGACGAGGCGGTCTACCTGGGGCGGCGGGTGATCGTCCTGTCCTCGGCGCCCACCGTCGTCCAGGAGGACCTTCCGATCGACCTGCCGGCCGCCCGCGACCAGATCGCCACCCGCTCCGCCCCGCGCTTCGCCGAGCTGCGGGCCCATGTCTACGCGCAGATCCAGCACGCGAAGAACGGCGTAGCGGGAGGGGACGCTCCGGTGCGGGAGGCGGAGCAGTCCGAACCGTAGGGACTCGGCGGGGAATTCCGGCCGTGCGCCCTCAGCCGGTGAACAGCCGCCCGCACACGAGGAAGGCCAACAGCAGCACCGAGCACAGCACCTCCACGGCGCCGACCACCGCCACCGGCACCCGGCGCGTGGGTAGCGCCATCGCCCGTACGAAGTACAGGACGAAGGGCACCGCCAGCCACGGGTCCAGCGAGACGGCGGCCACCACCGCGAGTCCGTGATAAACGGCCGACGCCACCCGGAAGGTCCCGCTCCCGCGCTCGCGGATCATCGTCTTCACGTACAGCACGGTTCCGGTGAAATACAGCAGACAGGCCGCGGCGGCCCGCCAGGCACCGGAATCGACGGTGCCGCTGCCCAGCCGGTACGAGACGAGCAGCATTCCGCAGGCGGGCACCACGGCCGTGATTCCGTTGACCGTGGCGCGTTCCTTGTTGCGGTACGCGTAGCCGATGTTCACGGCGAAGAACGGCGCCGCACACAAGGCCGCGATCAGCAGCCGGGGACGCGCCACCGCGAGCGGTACGGCGCATACGGCGAATGCCGCGCCGAATCCGGTGAGCGGAGCGAGATGACGGCGCGGCGCCCGCGGATTGCGGGAGACGCGGCGCAGCCGGACGTATTGCTGGGCGTGGAATGCCGCGCAATAGGCCAGCAGCCACGCGGGCAGCAGGACGGCGTGCCACCCGTCGAATCCGCCCAGCAGCGCCCCCGCCAGAAGGGGCACGACCAGCATGGCCCAGGCGCCGTGCTGGTTCGGTATCCAGCGGCGGAGGGCGCGCCGCCCGGGCGAAGTGCTCATCCCACGAATATAGGTGCTGCGCAAGCCGGTTCGGGCGGCCGAAGGTCCGGGACCTAGGTCCCGCGTGGCGGGTGCCTTTCTTTCCGTGCGCTCCCTCCGGTCCCTTTCCGTACGCCCCCTCCCCGACATCCCCCGCCTTTCCCCCCGGCGCCCTGCCCGACTTCTCCGGCTTCCCCCTGACTTTCGGCCCGGCTCTCCCACCCGGCTTTCCCGCCCGGCCCGGGCCGGTAATTGCGGCCGGTCGCGCGTGCGTCCGCCGGTGACCCGTAGTGATCACCTGTATGGCGCACCCGCGAAGACAGGGGAAAAGGGGCGGAATGGGCCACACTGGCGGCCGTTGTCGTCCGTTCGGGCGGCGGGGTGAGGAGGTTCTGTCGTGGCTGTCTCGATCTCGGTCGTCGTGCTGCTCGTCGTGCTGACCGTCGTCTTCCTTCGCAGCGGACGACTGAAATTCACGCATGCCCTCGTCTGTATGCTGCTCGGTTTCTATCTGGCGGGCAGCAATCTGGCGCCCGACATCCAGAACGGGCTGTCCGGCGCGGCGGACGTGGTGAGCAGCGTCCGCCCCTGAGCGCGCCGGCGTGCGGCCCGCAGTCGCCGGCTCTCACCCCCGCGCGAACACGCCGACGGCGTTCGGGACCGGCCGTTCCGCGCCCGCCGACGGGTGGTTGCGCACGATCGAACCGGGGCTGCCCGGCTCGCGCGTGACGAGCGTGGAGGAGCCGCCGCCGTCCAGGTTGACCGCGTCCCGGGCGCCCAGCCGGTCCATCAGGCCGGCCAGTTCGCGTACCGTCGCCCCCGCCCGTCCCGGCGCGCCGTCCAGGGCCAGCAGCAACAGCCGGTGCCCGCCCGCGCCGACGCCGGCGGCGGTCCGTACGGCCGGGGTGACGGTGTCCAGACCGGCCAGCGGCTCGTCGTCGCGGACGATCGGGAAGCCGCCGACGGCGAAGCGCAGCGGTGCGGGCCGTCGCCCGGTCAGGGCGTGGCCGACCCGGACCCGGTCGCCGACGTGCAGTTCGCGCAGCTGCCGGGCGCCCTCCTCCCGGCCGACCAGCGTCGTCGTCCCACGGGGGATGCCGCCCCGGCCGGGCACCTGCGCGGCTTGCGTCACCCGGCCCTGCCGGACCGTGACCTCGTACGTCTCCGTACTGCACGGCGCGGCCCGGTCGGTGTCCGTGCCGCAGGTCGCCCGGACGCGCGAGGTGGTGCCCCACCGGGACGTGAACGCGCCGATGCCGTTCACCGGCAGCGCGTACTGGTTCAGGCCCTTCAGGGGGAGCGCGCCCGCCGACGTCAGGACGGCGCCGCGCAGGGACAGCCGGTCCAGTCGCGCGCGGCGGTCGAATCCCACCCCGATGACGTCCTTGTTGTTCGTCCCCGGGGGCAGGGCGGGGCCGAAGCGCTGGCCGTCGGGCACCGCCGCTTTCAGATGCCGCCCGGAGGCGATGGCCGGGCCCACGGGGGCGCCGGTCGCCTCCACACCGGGGTGCTGGGTCTCGCTGATGTTGAAGAAGTCCGCGTTGACGGCGGCCACCGCGGCCTTCGCGTCGGCCAGCCGGGAGACCGGGGCCCGCGCGCCGACCGCGCCGGGGTACAGCAGGTCCACCGCGACACGCCGGTCGGTCAGATCCACCGTCAGAAGGTGGCCGTGCGCGATGCCGCGCCCCACGGGGATGTCGAAGGCGCGGTACGTCACTCCCGGCGCGACGCGGACCGCGCGCCCCGGCTGTGAGGTGCTGTCCTGAGCGGTGGCCCCGGAGGCCACTCCGCTCCCGGCCAGAACGCCCCAGGCCGTGAGCGCCGTCAGCACCGCCCGAGCACGAACGAATCGATTCTTCACGCTCCCCCCAGACGTCGCGGTAACGGTCTCACGGGTACGAGCAGCCCACTATGGCCCGGAGGTGTCGGAAAACCGTACAACCGCCGTACGGCCGTCGTGTCGCTTTCGTCCCCCGGGCACCGGAACCGCTCCGCCGCGCCAGGGGCGTGGCCACGGCCCTGGACCGGCGGAGCGGAAAGCTGAGGGGGACGGAAGGGGACGGAAACGCGTGCGGGGGCCGCGCCGGTGCGGTGCCGGCGGGGGAAGGCGGTCCTGCCGCGCGGAACGCGCGGACGGTGCGGCCGGGTCAGGCCTGCGCGCCCGCCGGGGGAGTGGTCGGGCAGATCACGCGGGTGGCGGGGGTGAAGTAGGTGCCGTCCTTGGCGGGCTGGCCACCGGCGAACTCGGTGTAGACGTACGAGTAGAAGGCGACGTCCGGGTAGCCGCAGGAGGAGTCGGCGCCGATGGTGTAGGTCATGGTGACCGTACGGGTGGCGCCGGGGGCGATCGGCACGGCGTACGAGGCGCCCTGACCGGCGGTGCAGGTCACGCCGGGGTCGGCGGTACAGGTCTTCCAGGTGTACTTCAGGCCGCTCGCGGAAGAGGTCTCCCACGTGGGCTGGAACGACTGCCACACGAACCGCACGTCGGCGGTGCCGGTGTTGGTGAACGTCATGGTCACGGTGACGTCCGAGCCCGGGGTGGCCTGCGCCTTGTCCACGGTGAAGGCGAGCGCCGGGGTGTCGGCGGCGGACGCCGGGGAGGCGCCGGCCAGGCCGAGGACGGAGACGACGAGGGCGAGGAGGGCGGCGAAACCGGCCCTGCTGAAGCTGCTCATTGTTCTGCGCATGACCAGGGAGCGTAAGGCGTGATCCGCTCTTCGGGGCGGTTCCGGGAGAACCCGTTCTTTCGACCGAAAAGGACGGGCCACCCCGCAAATGACCTCCTCGCGGCCGGAATCGCGCGAAGCGGCCGGATTGGGATACCGGGCGGCGCCCGGTTCCGTACGGTCGTCGCGGGGGCGGCGAGCGCTCCGGCGAGGCCCGTCGGGCGGCGCACGGAGAGGGGCCGGCGGGCCCGGCCGGGCGGAGACGCAGCGGTAGGAAGGACGCGTGCGGCGGCGCGCGACGGCCCGTCGGCTGCGCCGGCCTCCCGGGGCCCACGGACCACAGCGGCGGCGAGCGGCTGCCGCATGCCGATTCCGGCCAGGCCGTGTCCGCGTACCGGTACGCGCCCGACGCCGCCCGGCCTGGCGTGAAGCAGCCGCCCGGGGAGGGCGGAAGACGCGGCTCAGCGCCCCACAGGCCCCCCAGTCACTGCCGGCACACGGTCAACGGCCCGCCGTACGGCATGGTTCCCGGCCCGGCCCACGCGCCGCGGAGCCCGCCTCGGGGAACATCGGTACGGGATCTTGAGACCACGAGCAGCCCATGACAGGCTCACGCCGCATGATCGATGAGTTCGCGAAGGACAACCTGCACGGGAGACTGCGGCGGGACCGCGAGGCACTGCTCTGGAAACTCGACGGCTTGTCCGAGTACGACGCCCGCCGGCCTTTGACAGTGACCGGGACCAACCTCCTGGGCCTGGTCAAACACGTGGCCACCGTCGAGGCCAGGTACTTCGGCGAGGTCTTCGGCCGCCCTTCCCCGGAACCGCTGCCCCGGTGGCAGGACTCCGACGGCAGCGATCTGTGGGCGGCCGAGGACGAGACCCGCGATCAGATCACCGGGTTCTACCGGCGCACGTGGGAACACTCGGACGCGACGGTCAACGCGCTTCCCTCGACGCCCCCGGCTGCGTGCCGTGGTGGCCGGAGCCGCATGCCCGCACGAACCTGTTCGCCGTCATGGTTCATGTCCTCGGCGAGTCCATCCGGCATGCCGGGCACGCCGATGTCCTGCGCGAGGGCCTCGACGGCCGCACCGGGTTGCGCGCCGAACACGAGAAGCGGATCGACGAGGAAGCCCGTGCGGCCTACTGCGCGAAGATCGAGCGGGCCGCCGCCAGGACGGCCGCCCCCACCAAGGCCTAGTCGGACGTACCGGGCAGCCTGACATCAGCTCCCCTGCCGGCGCTTGCGATGTCCGGGCACCCCGGCCACCTGATGTGCCCGCGACACCCGATGCGGGCGGCCGGCCCACGCCTACGTCCTCCTCGTCCAGTTCGGGCGCGTCCGGGGCGCGCGGCGGGCGCAGGGCCCCGGTGGCCGGCCGGAGGGGAACGCACTCCGCCCGCCGCTCCGGCGCCCTGCGGGCGGGAGCGGCGGGCGGTGTCCGGCCGGAGCTGCGGTCCGGCCGGACGGAGGCGTGGCCCGGCGCCGGGCGGGGCGGAGGCGCGGCTCGGCGCCGGGCGTGTTGGAGGTGCGGCTCGGCGCCGGGCGTGTTGGAGGTGCGGCCTGGCGCCGGCCGGAGGCGCGGCCTAGTGACCGATCTCCACGTCCTCCAGCACGCCCAGCGCGTCCGGCACCAGTACGGCCGCCGAATAGTAGGCGCTGACCAGGTAGTTGATGACCGCCTGTTCGTTGATGCCCATGAAACGGACCGACAGGCCCGGCTGGTACTCGTCGGGGATGCCCGTCTGGTGCAGCCCCACCACGCCCTGGTTCTCCTCGCCGACCCGCATGGCGATGACCGAGCTGGTCTGGTCGGGGTTGACCGGGATCTTGTTGCACGGCAGCAGCGGGATACCGCGCCAGGCCCGGACGGCCGTGCCGCCGATCTCCGCGCCGGTCGGGTAGATGCCGCGGGCGTTCCACTCCCGGCCGATCGCCGCGATGGTGCGCGGATGGGCGAGGAGGTACTGGGTCTTGCGGCGCCGCGAGATCAGCTCGTCGAGGTCGTCGGGGGTGGGCGGGCCGCTGTGGGTGTGGATGCGCTGGGTGAGGTCGGCGTTGTGCAGCAGGCCGAACTCGCGGTTGTTGACCATCTCGTGCTCCTGGCGCTCGCGCAGCGCCTCGATGGTCAGCCGCAGCTGCTGGTCCAGCTGGTTCATGGGGTCGTTGTAGAGGTCGGCGACCCGGGTGTGGATCTTCAGCACGGTCTGCGCGACGCTCAGTTCGTACTCCCGCGGCGCCAGCTCGTAGTCGACGAAGGTGCCCGGCAGCGCGGGCTCGCCCACATGGCCGGAGGTGACGTCGATGGCCGCCTCGCCGTGCTTGTTCTGCGGCGGCACCTGGGCCGTGCGGAAGCGCTCCAGGTGTTCGCGCAGCGCGGGGAGCGGTCCGCGAGCTGTTCGTACTCGGCACGGGGCAGCGTCAGTACGGTCACCCGCGTCACGGCCCGTACGGAGTGCTCCCAGGTTGCGTCCGGCGACAGCAGCGCCGCCTCGCCCAGGTGGTCGCCGTCCGCGAGCACGCCCAGGACCGTTTCGTCACCGTACTTTCCGGCGCCGATCCGGTTGAGCTTGCCGTGCGCGATCAGGACGACCCGGTCGGCCGGCGTGCCCCGCTCGACCAGGACGTCACCGGGCGCGTACTCCTCCTGGACGAACCGGCCGGCCAGCGCCTCCAGCGCCGACGGGTCGTCGAAGTCGCGCAGCGGCGGCAGTTCCCGCAGCTCCGCGGGGATGACCCGGACCTCGGAACCGGTGCTGGTGAACTCGATCCGGCCGTCCCCGAGGGTGTGGGTCAGGCGCCGGTTGACGCGGTACGTACCGCCGGAGACCTGGGTCCAGGGCAGCACGCGCAGCAGCCAGCGGGAGGAGATCCCCTGCATCTGCGGCACGGTCTTGGTCGTGGTGGCCAGATTGCGTGCCGCGGCTGTCGCCAGGCTCGTGCGCGCCTGGTCGGTGCCCGGGACGGCGCCGGGGCCGGACGTCGGGTCCGCCGGTGTGGTCATGGGGGGATTCACCTGTTCCTGTCGGTCGTTCCGCGTCGTGCGTCATTTCTCGGCAAACGGTTCTTCAATGGTTTGCCATGGCTGGAATGCGGTGGCTCATCGGCCGGTCTGCACGTCTTCCAGAATTCCCAGTGCGTCCGGTACGAGAATCGCGGCGGAGTAGTAGGCGCTCACCAGGTAGTTGGCGATCGCCTGGTCGCTGACGCCCATGAAGCGGACCGAGAGGCCCGGCTCGTATTCGTCGGGAATTCCCGTCTGGTGCAGGCCGACGACCCCCTGCTTCTCCTCGCCGGTGCGCATCACCAGAAAGGAGCTGGTGCCGTCGGCGGAGACCGGGATCTTGTTGCAGGGGAAGATGGGCACGCCGCGCCAGGAGGGCAGCGAGTGCCCCATGAAGTCGACCGCCGTCGGGTACAGGCCGCGGGCGCTGCACTGCCGGCCGAAGGCGGAGATGGCCTTGGGGTGGGCGAGCAGGAAGGCCGGGTCCTTCCAGACCGTCGCGAGCAGTTCGTCCAGGTCGTCGGGGGTGGGCGGGCCGCTGCGGGTACGGACGCGCTGGGTGAGGTCGGCGTTGTGCAGCAGGCCGAACTCGCGGTTGTTGACCATCTCGTGCTCCTGGCGCTCGCGCAGCGCCTGGATGGTCAGCCGCAGCTGTTCCTCGACCTGGTTCATCGGGTCGCTGTACAGGTCGCCGACGCGTGTGTGGGCCCGCAGCACGGTTTGTGCGACGCTCAGTTCGTACTCGCGCGGCGTGAGTTCGTAGTCGGCGAAGGTGCCGGGCACGCGTGGTTCGCCGTGGTGGCCGGAGGCGACCTCGATGGCCGACTCGCCACTGGCGTTGCGCGGCGGCGCGGCGTCCGTCCCGGCTGCCGCGAGGTGTTCGCGCAGTTGCGGGGAGCGGTCCGTGATCTCCTGCGCGGCCTGCCGGGGCAGTGCCATGACGGTGACCCGGGTGACCGCGCGGTAGGTGTACTGCCAGGAAGCGGCGGTGTCGGTGAGCAGCTCGTCGCCGAGGTGGTCACCCCCGGCCAGGGCTCCCAGAACCGTTTCGTCGCCGTACTTGCCGGCGCCGATCCGGTCGACCCGGCCGTGCGCGACGAGCACCAGGCGGTCGGCCGGCGTGCCCGCCGCGGCGATCACGTCCCCGGGCGCGTACTCGTGCTGGACGAAGCGCTCGCCGAGCGCGCCGAGCACCTCGCTGTCGGTGAAGTCGCGCAGCGCGGGCAGCTCGCGCAGTTCGTCGGGGATGACCGATACTTCGGTGCCGGAGACGGCGAAGTCGACGCGCCCGTCCCCGACGGTGTAGGTCAGCCGCCGGTTGACGCGGTACGTGCCGCCCGAGACCTGCACCCAGGGCAGCAGCCGCAGCAGCCAGCGCGAGGTGACGCCCTGCATCTGCGGGACGGTCTTGGTGGTCGTGGCCAGATTGCGTGCCGCGCCCGTCGTCAGACTGGAATTCTGCGTCTCGCCCCCGGGGCCGGGAATGGTCTCGTCGGTAACCGTCACGTCTTCGCCACCAATCTAGGGAAGTTGACAATCGGACGGCGGCCGGAGCCACGGCCGTTCCGTGCGACGAGGCCCGTGCCGCTCGCCGCACTGAACATAGACGTGTTGTTTTAATGTGGGCAATCACTCAAAAGAGTGGCATGAAAATTAATTGAGATGGACAGGTTTAGTGGAATCCGTCGTTGGAAAGTGTGCCGTGGTGATTCCGCTGGAGCAGCAGCGGACGGCACGGTGACGACGGAAGGCCGACGAGCTGACGGAGCGGAACATTCACCGGACCGGACCGGAAAGAAACCGGCGCGCGGCGGCCGCGCGGGCAGCGGGTCTCCGAGTCTCGTCAGTGGGTACGTACGTACGGATACGGGTGCGGGGCGTCCGAGCGGGCCTCGGACACCGTCTCAGCCGGCGACGTCCGGCCGGCCGGCCCCGAGCGGCCCGTACATCTCGGCGAACGCCATGTCGGCGCACCGGCCCAGACTCGTCAGCAGCCCGGCGGCGTTCTCCTGGGGTGCCGGAGAGGCCGCCGGGCCGGCGTACTCCTCCAGCACCAGGTAGGCCCCGGGCTCGGGGAGGGGGAACCAGCGATAGGTCGGGCCGCACGGCTCCGGACCGGCCGCCTCGTGCAGAGCGGTGGCACTCCGCTCGGTGCCGTCCTGCCGACGGTCGCGGACATCGAACCGGGCACGAACAAAGATGCTCATGCCCGGCACCCCATCACAAGATCCGCGCTCGCGGTACGGCGCCGTCCGAATCCGCTGCCCGGATGCGGACTTCCGCCGACCGCTTGCCCCACGGGAATATGCCCCGGTCAGGCCCCCAGCAGCGGCCCGCCCGCCGCCAGCGTCTCCGCCAGCCGCTCCCGCGCCGCCGTGTCGCACGGCACCGCCGGATACTCGGCGCCGCGTGCCGTCCCCCACCGACGCGCCACCGCCGCCGGGTCCTCGCCCAGCAGCAGCCCCGCCGCCTGCGCCGCCGCGCCCAGGGCGACCAGCTCGCGGGCCTCCGGCACCACCACCGGCCGCCCCGAGAGGCGGCGCACGGTGTCCCGCCACGCGTTCCCGCGGGCTCCGCCGCCGATGAGAAGCAGCGGCGCGTCGGCCGGTACGTCCTCGTCCACGATCCGGTCCAGCGCCTGGAGCAGCGCGAACACCGCACCGTCGTACGCCGCTTGGAGCAGCTGACCGCGTGTCGTGTCGTGCCGCAGGCCGTGCAGCAGCCCGGACGCCCGCGGCAGGTCGGGCGTGCGCTCACCGTCGAGGAAGGGCAGCATCACCGCCGACCCGCCGGGCTCGACGTGCTCCCGGTCCAGCCCGAGCAGGGCCGCGACCCGGTCCACGGCCAGCGTGCAGTTCAGGGTGCAGGCCAGCGGCAGCCAGTCGCCGCGCGCGTCGGCGAACCCGGCGACCGTGCCCGTCGGATCGCCGTCCGGGCGCCGGGTGGACACCGCGTAGACCGTGCCCGACGTCCCGAGGCTCAGTACGGGCTGCCCGGGGCGCAGCCCGAGTCCCAGCGCCGCCGCCATGTTGTCGCCGGTGCCCGTGGCGACCAGCGCGCCGTGGGACAGGGGAGTTCGCCGTCCTGTACGGTGCCCGCCGCCTCACCCGGCAGAGCGACCCGCGGCAGTGCCTTCGGGTCCAGGCCGATGTGCCCGAGGATCTCCGCGTCGTACGCCTCGTCGGCCGGCGACCACCAGCCGGTACCGGAGGCGTCGCCGCGGTCGGTGACCGCCGCGCCGCCGATGCGTTCGGTGAGGTAGTCGTGCGGCAGCCGCACCGCGGCCGTCGCGTCGGCCGCCGCGGGTTCGTTCTCGCGCAGCCAGGCCCACTTCGTCACGGTGAACGCCGGCAGCGGCACGCTCCCCACCCGCCGCGCCCACGCCCCCGGCCCGCCGTAGTCCGCGAGCAGGCGCCGGTGCTGAGGCGCCGACCGTACGTCGTTCCACAGCAAGGCTGGCCGCACCGGCCGCCCCGACGCGTCGAGGGTGACCAGACCGTGCTGCTGGCCGGCGACGGACACGGCCGCCGCCTGCCGCGCGGCGTCACCACACTGGTCCAGCGCCGCGCCGAGCGCGCGCCACCACTGTTCGGGGTCGCTCTCCTTGCCCGCGCCGCCGAGGTCCGAACCGTCGGCGGCCGTGCCGCCGGTGACCACGTGCGGAGCCTGGCCGCGGGCCACGACCCGGCCGGTCGCGGCGTCCACCACGAGCGCCTTGGCCGACTGGGTGGAGCTGTCCACGCCGACGACGAGCGGTCCCGCTGCCTGTGTGCTCAACGCGCTCTCCTCTTCGCACCGCGGGGAACGCCCCGCCGGACACCGGATACCTCGCCCGTCCCGGGGCTTCCCCGGCGTGCTGCCGCATATTAGTTTGGCCCCGCCTTATTGTGTAAAGCGCCATGACGAATGGGCCGAGGAGTCGCGATGAGCTGTCAGCCCGTGCCCGAGGACAAGTTCAGTTTCGGCCTGTGGACGGTCGGCTGGCAGGGCCGCGACCCCTTCGGGGACGCCACCCGCCGCCCGCTCGACCCCGTCGAGTCCGTCCACCGGCTGGCGGAACTGGGCGCGTACGGCATCACCTTCCACGACGACGACCTGATCCCCTTCGGCTCCGGCGACATCGCGCGCGAGGCGGCGGTCAAACGTTTCCGCCAGGCACTGGACGCCACCGGCCTGACCGTGCCGATGGCCACGACCAACCTCTTCACCCATCCCGTCTTCAAGGACGGCGCGTTCACCGCCAACGACCGCGACGTCCGGCGCTACGCCCTGCGCAAGACCCTGCGCAACATCGACCTCGCGGCCGAGCTGGGCGCCCGTACGTACGTGGCGTGGGGCGGGCGTGAGGGCGCGGAGTCCGGCGCGGCCAAGGACGTTCGCGCGGCGCTGGACCGGATGCGGGAGGCATTCGACCTGCTCGGCCAGTACGTCGTCGAGCAGGGCTACGACCTGCGGTTCGCCATCGAGCCCAAGCCCAACGAGCCGCGGGGCGACATCCTGCTGCCCACCGTCGGCCACGCGCTCGCCTTCATCGGGCAGCTGGAGCGGCCCGAGCTGTACGGCGTCAACCCGGAGGTCGGGCACGAGCAGATGGCCGGGCTCAACGTCCCGCACGGCATCGCCCAGGCCCTGTGGGCCGGCAAGCTCTTCCACATCGACCTGAACGGGCAGTCCGGCGCCAAGTACGACCAGGACCTGCGCTTCGGCGCCGGGGACCTGCGCGCCGCCTTCTGGCTGGTGGACCTGCTGGAGACGGCGGGCTACGAGGGCCCCAGGCACTTCGACTTCAAGCCGGCGCGCACCGAGGATCTGGACGGGGTGTGGGCCTCGGCGGCCGGCTGCATGCGCACCTACCTGCTTCTCAAGGAGCGCGCCGCGGCCTTCCGCGCCGACCCGGCCGTCCAGGAAGCCCTGCGCGCCTCCCGGGTGGACGAGCTGGCCCGGCCCACAGCCGAGGACGGACTCGCCGGTCTCCTCGCGGACCGTACGGCGTACGAGTCCTTCGACGTGGAGGCGGCCGCCACCCGCGGCATGGCGTTCGAACAACTCGACCAGCTGGCCATGGACCACCTGCTGCGGGCCCGCTGACCCGCCCCCAGGGGGACGGCTCGCACGAGAGCCCGGTCAGCTGAACAGCTTGCGCAGGAAGCGGATCTCCTCCGTCCGCTGATGCCCGCCGCCGCCCTCGTGCCCGTTGAACCGCCACAGCCGCAACTCCTTGGGGCCCGCGTAGTGGTGGTACGCGGCGAAGCCGGTGGAGGCGGGCGTGATCGGGTCGCGCAGCGCGGTCCCGAAGAGCGCGGGGGCACTCGCGCGGGCCGCGAAGTTCAGGCCGTCGAAGTGGTCGAGGGTGTGGAGGGCGGCGTCGACCTCGGTCCGGGCCCCCGCGAAGTAGCGGGAGAGTTCGCCGTACGGGCCTTCGTCGGTGATCTCGACGGCGCGCCGCACATGCGTCAGGAACGGTACGTCGATCAGCGCGCCCGCGAGCCCGGGCACCAGCCCGGCGACGGCCAGCGCGATGGCACCGCCCTGGCTGCCGCCCGCCACTACGACACGCCCGGCGTCCACCGCCGCGTGGCCGCGCGCTGCCGCCACGGCCCGTACGCCGTCGGTGTAGACCCGGCGGTAGTAGTAGTCGTCCGGGTCGAGCAGCCCTTGCGTCATCTTGCCGGGCACACCCGGGTGAGGGGAGCCTACGGGGTCTGGGGTGGAGCCGGGCCGGTTGGGGCCGCTCTGTCCCCGGGTGTCCATGACCAGTGTCGCGTAGCCCGACACCGGCCACATCAGCCAGTCCTGCGGATGCAGCCGGCCGCCTCCGTACCCGAGGTACTGCACGACGCAGGGCAGCGGGCCGCTGATCTCCCGGGGCAGCAGGAACCAGCCCCGGATGCGGTGTCCGTCGTAGCCCGAGAACTCCGCGTCGTACGTATGCAGCAGTGACAGGCCCGCGTCGGTCTCCTCGAAGCGCGCGTCGAGGTCGTACGCACCGGCCTCGTCCAGCGTGCGCCGCCAGAACGCGTCGAATCCGTCGGGTTCGGGCAGCGGCGGACGGTAGCTGCGCAGCTGGTCCAGGGGCAGGTCGACGAACAAGCGGTGCCTCCAGGTCGGGAGTGGACGGCGGGCCCGCGGCAGTCTCCGGCGCTCGCCGGGTACCGGGCGCGCAACCTACCAGCCGCCGCCCGCCGCCCGCTCGGTCACGGCGCGGGCCGCTCCTCCTCCGGCCCTGGTGCACCGGCCTCCGACACCTCGCTGAGCCCGGCGGCCGCCGGATCGAGCACCCGGGCCAGGAACGTCCGCGTCCGCTCGTGCTGCGGATCGGCCACCACCCGTTCCGGTGGCCCCTCCTCGACGATCACCCCGCCGTCCATGAACACCACCCGGTCGGCGACCTCCCGCGCGAAACTCATCTCATGGGTGACGACGAGCATCGTCATACCGTCCTGGGCGAGGGACCGCATCACCGCCAGCACATCACCCACCAGCTCCGGATCGAGCGCCGAGGTCGGCTCGTCGAAGAGCATCAGCTCCGGCTCCATGGACAGCGCGCGGGCGATGGCCACCCGCTGCTGCTGGCCGCCCGACAACTGCGCCGGATACGCGGTCTCCTTGTCGCTCAGACCGACCCGCGCGAGATTGGCGCGCGCGACCCGCTGCGCCGCGGCCCGGTCGCGACGCAGCACCCGTCGCTGGGCGATGGTCAGATTCTCCCGGACGGTCAGGTGCGGGAAGAGGTTGAAGGACTGGAAGACCATCCCGATCCGGCGCCGGACCCGGTCGATGTCCACATCCGGGTCGGTGACCTCGGTGCCCGCCACGGTGACCCGGCCCGCGGTCGGCTCCTCCAGCAGATTCACACACCGCAGCAGCGTCGACTTGCCCGACCCCGAAGGACCGATGACGCACACCACCTCGCCCCGCTCCACGGAGAAGTCGATGCCCTTGAGCACCTCCAGCGCGCCGAAGGACTTGTGCAGTCCCTCGACCTCGATCGCCCGTCCTGCCGTCGCCGGCTCGCCGTCGGTGCGCACCGCCGTCACCTCGCCTTCGCCGTACGGGCCTCCAGCCGCCGGACCAGCTGGCCCAGGGGGAGGGTGATGACGAGATAGAGCAGGCCGGCCACGAGGATCGGCGTCAGGCTCTTGTGCTCGTTGAGGGCGTCCCGCCCGAAGTTCGCCAGCTCGAACTGACCGAGCGACAGACCGAGCAGATAGACCAGCGAGGAGTCCTTGGTGAGCAGGATCAGCTCGTTGGTCAGCGGCGGCAGGACGATCCGGAACGCCTGCGGTATGACGATCGAACGCATCGCGCGGCCCGACGACATCCCCAGCGAACGCGCCGCCTCGGCCTGCCCCTTGGGCACGGCCTGGATGCCGGCCCGGATGGTCTCCGCCATGTACGCGGCGCCGACCAGGCCCAGCGAGAGCATCACCGTGATGTTCATGTCCAGCGCGACCTCGAAGGCCAGCGGCACGCCGAAGCCGAGCGCGATGAACACCAGCAGCGCCGGCACCCCGCGGAAGAACTCGATGTAGGTGACGGCGAGCCAGCGGTACGGCGGCACCCGCGACAGCCGCATCAGCGCCAGCACCAGCCCGAGCCCCAGACCGAACCCGAAGCCGAGCAGGGTGTACAGGACGGTGTTGACCAGCGCGGTGGTGATGATGTCGGGAAACAGCGCCTTGGCGACTTCCACGTCGAAGAACGCGTGGCGCAGCGTCCCCCAGTCGGCGACCAGGGCGAGGACGAGCACGGCGGCGGCCAGCACGGCGTACTGACCGCCGCGCAGGAGGCGGGCCCTCCGGCGTCGGGACAGGGGCATCGGTGTCGGCTCCTCTTGCTGGCCGCGGGATCAGCGCTGCTTGGGCGTGGTGCCGAACCACTTCTTGTAGATCCGGTCGTAACTGCCGTCGGACCGGGCCTGCTTCAGCACCTCGTTGATCTTCTTGCGCAGCGCGTCGTTGCCGGTGCGCACGCCGATCCCGTAGTGCTCACCGGTGTCGAACTCCGCCGTCACCGCCGTGTCCGGGTTCTGCTTGACGTAGTCGAACAGCACCCCGTTGTCGTTGATGCCCGCGTCCACCTGCCCGGACTTCACGGCGGTCAGCAGCAGCCCCAGGTCCTCGAACTCGACCAGCTCGACGCCCGCGCCGTGCTTCTTGGCGTACTCGGCGCCGGTGGTGGCCTTCTGGTAGCCGAGTTTCTTCCCCTTGAGGTCCTCGACCTTCTTGTAGGCGCCGCCCTTCTTGGTGATGAGCGCCTGGGTGGCGTCGAAGTACGGGTCGGAGAAGTCCATGACCTGGTCGCGCTTGGCGTTGATGGTCATGCCCGCCGCGGCCAGGTCGCACTTGCGGATGTTGAAGTCCTGGCCGGTTTCGATGCCTTCGAAGGGCGTGTTGACGATCTCCTGCGGCACCTTCAGCGCCTTGGCGACCAGATCGACCAGGTCCACGTCGAACCCGACGATCTTGCCCTCCTTCTTCACCTGGAAGGGCGCGTACGGCAGGTGGGTGCAGGTCTTGAGCGTGCCGGGGGAGACGAGCTGGACGCCAGAGGCCGACTTCTCGCCGGCCGCCCCGCCCGACTTGGTGCTGGTGCAGCCCGTGGCGAGGAGGGCGGCGGCCGCGACGAGGGCGGCCGTGGCGGACATCGAGGAGCGAACGGACACTGGTCCTCCGGATCAGGATGCGGCCCCACACTCACCGGTCGGAGGTGAGTTGGCTGCATCCTGCCACCGGCCAGGGCCGATGTCGCCGTCGTCAGTGTTGCGACCGGGTAACGACCGGTGCCGGTCCGTGCCGCCCATGGCGCTGCGTACGGCGGGGCTCCCGAGCCCGTGTTCGCGTCCCGGCCCGCGTGCGGACGTCGGCTTTCAGCCGGTCAGCCGGTCAGCCGGTCAGCTGCCGCGCCAGCGCCGCCACCGCGTCCGGCCCCACCCGGCAGCAGCCGCCGACGAGCCGGGCTCCCGCGGCGGTCCAGGCCGCGACCCGGTCCGCGCTGAAGGCGGGCGTACCGCACCAGGCGCGGGCCTGGGCGTCCCAGCTCTCGCCGCTGTTCGGGTAGACGACCACCGGTTTGCCGGCCGCGCGGGCCGCCACCGCCACGGCCCGGTCGGCGTCCTCGGGGGTGCAGCAGTTCACGCCCACCGCCACCACCTCGGGGACGTCGGCGGCCAGTGCGAAGGCGTCCGCCAGCGGCTGCCCGGCCCGCGTGCGGTCCCCGGCCGCGCTGAACGACAGCCAGGCCGGCACACCGAGGTCGCGCACCGCCCGCAGCAGGGCCAGCGCCTCGTCCGCGTCCGGCACGGTCTCCAGCGCCAGTACGTCGGGACCGGCCGCGGCCAGCACCTCCAGCCGCGGACGGTGGAACCGTTCGAGTTCGGCCACCGACAGCCCGTAGGCCCCCGGTATTCGGAGCCGTCCGCCAGCATCGCGCCGTACGGACCCGCCGACGCGGCGACGTACAGCGGCCCCGCCGCGCCGGCCGCCGTCGCCTGCCGCGCCGCCTCGCGCGCCAGCTCCACACTGCGCCGCAGCAGCCCGGCGGTCTCCGTCGCACCGATGCCCCGCGCGGCGAACCCCTCGAAGGTCGCCTGATAGCTGGACGTGATGGCCACCTGGGCGCCCGCCTCGTAGTACGCGCGGTGCGCCGCGACCACGGCGTTCGGGTCCTCGGCGAGCAGCCGCGCCGACCACAGCGCGTCGCCGAGGTCGTGTCCGGCGGACTCCAGCTGGTTGGACAGCCCGCCGTCCAGGACGAGCGGGCCCGCGGCGAGGGCGGCGGCGAACGAGGGCGCGGCAGTGGTGCTCATGCCGTCCAGCTTCTCACCCGGTGCCGACAGGACGTCTGCCCCGCACCCGGTCCGGGTGCCCGCCGCACACCCGGCCACGCCCGGATGCCCGCCGCGCATCCGGACACCCCGGTCACTGCGCCTCGACGGCCTGGATGTCCATCTCCACGCGGATCGTCGCGCCGATGGCCGCGATGCCCCGGGCGAGCATCTTGCGCCAGTCGAGCGTGAAGTCCTCCCGGTGCAGCTCGGTCACCGCTGTGCACGCCGTACGCGTCTCGCCGCCCATGCCGGTGCCGAGGCCCAGGTACCGGGTGTCCAGCTGCACCGACCGGCTGACGCCGTGCAGGTGCAGCACCCCCTGCACGGCCCAGCGGGCCCCGCCCTTGTGCACGAACCGCTCCCCGGCGAACTGCAGATACGGGTAGCGCGCCACGTCCAGGAACTCCGCCGAACGCAGGTGGTCGTCGCGCATCTTCACCCCCGAGTCGATGCTCGCCGCGTCGATCGTCACCTCCACCCGCGAGTCCCGCATGTCCGGCGCGATCCACAGGCCGCCCTCGAAGTGGTTGAACCGGCCGTGGATCTCGGCCAGTCCGATGTGCCGGGCGGTGAAGCGGATGGACGAGTGGTCGGGGTCCAGCCGCCACTGCCCCGGCGTGGGCATCTGCGGTGCCGGGGCCGGCTCCAGCCCCAGGGGCCGCGGCGCGGTCCGCACTCCCTCGGTCACCAGGCTGTCGAACCGCTCCGGACGGAAGCCGTCGCAGGTGACCACCACGTGGTATGCGGCGGGTGCCAGCGTCGCGGTGAACATGCCGTTGGGGTCCGTCTGGCCGCGCGTGACCTCGGTGCCCTCGGTGTTGCGCACCGACACCCCGGCCCGTGCCATCGGCAGCCCGACGGGGTCCTGGACGCTGAGGTCCAGCGCACCGGCACCGCGCGGGATCGGGGCCGGTGCGGGGGCACTGCGGGCGGAGCGGTCACGAAGACGGGTGAGGATGGCGAGCGCCATGGCAGGACGGGGCCTCTCGGTCAGTTGTGTCGAAAAAGGTGCATCTCCATCCTGTCATTGGTTTAGACCGCTGAGTACGACAGCTGTCAATACCCGATGAAACGTGAAATTCATCGCACCGGGGAGAAGGTGATGGCGAACCGGGCGGGAGCCACCGTCAGCTCGTGCTGCGGCAGCACCCCGGGCCCGCAGGAAGCGCTGCCGATGCCGTGCTGGGCATGGTCGAGGTGGATCCAGATCCAGTCGCCCGGGGTGAGGTCGGTGGTGTGCCGGGCGGCGTCCAGCTGCTCGCTCGTCCAGCGGCGCGCGCTGAACCAGAAGGACGGCTCGCCCTCGGCACGCAACGCCGAGCCGTCGATGCGGGACAGCTCCACCCAGCGCACGTCCGCCCGCGCCCCGTTCTCCTGCGGACGCACGTACGGCGTCTGCAACGAGTCCACCGGCATCCGCCACAGTCCGGTCCGCGACGCCGCCCTCGTGTCCGGATACGCCTCGCCCGGACCGCCCCCGTACCACCGCGCCGTCGAGAGGTTGCCACACACACCCAGCCGCACACCGAGCCTGGGCAGCGGGCAGGGCCAGTCGCCGTACGGCCGGACCGACACCTCCAGCCGCAGCCGCTCGCTGTCGGCGGTCCAGCGGTACTCCGTGTCGAGCGCGAGGTCCGTACCGGCCGGCGCGACCCGGGTGCGTACTACTACCGCGTGCCGGTCGCACTCCACGGACGCGACACGGTGCCGCATCCGGTGCAGACCGATACGGCGCCACTCTGCCGCGCGGTGCGGGCCCGGCTGCCAGGGCGCACCCTCGTCGTTGTCGGTCGGCGCCCGCCACACGTCCAGCTGGGGCCCCTTCAGGTGGCAGCCGTCGAGATACCGGAGCACACCGGTGGTGGCGTCGAAGGCGCCCGGGCCGAGGAGGATGAGGTTGCCCTCGCCGCGCCGGGGCGACGCGCTCGGGGCGGTCGGACGGGGCGTGGGGCGCGGCGGGGTGGCGGGCAGCTGTCCCCAGGCGACCTCGTGACCGGCCATGGCCCAGGCCGTGTCCCCGGCCAGGGACGCCCGCACCGTCCACAGCGCCTCGCGGCCGCGCCGCCCGCCGGGCTCCGGGGGAGCTTCACCTCGGCGTGAGCGCCGGGGGCGAGCGGCGGCACGGCCAGCGGCCCTTCGGCGAGCACCTCGCCCTCGGCCTCGTAGGACCAGTGGAACGCCAGGTGGGCCAGGTCGCTGAAGTCGTGCAGATTGGTGATCCGGACGGTGCCGGGCGCGGCGCCCTCCCGGCCGCCGTCCTCGCCCGCGGCGTCGATCCGTACCGGCTCGACGACCTTCTTGAACTCCACCAGCCCCGGCGACGGCGCCCGGTCGGGGAAGACCAGGCCGTCGCAGACGAAGTTGCCGTCGTGCAGCTCCTCGCCGAAGTCGCCCCCGTACGCGTGGAACACCTCGCCGTGCGGGGTGCGCTGCCGCAGCCCGTGGTCGATCCACTCCCACACGAAGCCGCCCTGGCAGCGTTCGTACGTCTCGAAGAGCCGCTGGTACTCGCGCAGCCCGCCGGGCCCGTTGCCCATCGCGTGCGCGTACTCGCAGAGGATGAACGGCAGGGCACGGCGCCGGGCGTCCGCGGCCGGGTCGGCGAGCGGCTCCTCCTCCCGCCGGCCGATCCGTTCGACCTCGGCGTGCTCCGCGTACATCCGGGAGTAGACGTCGGTGTCGGCGCACGACGGGTCGCCCTCGTAGTGCAGCGGCCGGGCGGGGTCGCGGTCGCGGGCCCAGGCGGCCATGGCGGACAGGCCGCGGCCGGTGCCGCACTCGTTGCCCAGCGACCACATGATCACGCTGGGGTGGTTCTTGTCGCGCTCGACCATCCGTCGCATACGGTCCACCAGGGCCGGGGTCCACGCCTCGTCGTCCACCGGGTTGTCCCGCCAGTCCTGCTGCCCGAAGCCGTGCGTCTCCAGGTCGCACTCCTCGACGACCCACAGGCCCAGCTCGTCGCACAGGTCGAGGAAGGCGGGATGCGGCGGGTAGTGACTGGTGCGGACGGCGTTGACGTTGTGCTGCTTCATCAGCAGCAGATCGCGGCGCATCGCGTCGGGGCCCAGCGTGCGGCCGTGCCGCGGGTCGAACTCGTGCCGGTTGACGCCGCGGAACAGGACACGGCGCCCGTTGACCTTCAGCAGACCGTCTTCGACGCACACGGTGCGGAAGCCGACGCGCAGGGGCACGCGCTCGCCGGATGTGCGCAGCTCGGCGTCGTACAGCTGCGGGGCCTCGGCCGTCCACGGTATGACGGGCACGGTCGCGCTCTCCCCGGTCGCCAGGTCCAGGCCGAGCGCGGGAACGGTGACCCGGCCCGCCGGCGCGCAGTCCACCCGGAGGGTGCCGTGGCCGGTGCGGTGGTCGTAGGAGGCGTGCACGAAGTGGTCCAGGACGGCGCCCGCGGGCCGGTGGTGCAGCGTGACGTCCCGGAAGACGCCGGGCAGCCACCACTGGTCCTGGTCCTCCAGATAGCTGCCCGAGGACCACTGGTGGACGCGGACCGCGAGCACGTTGCGGCGCGCCCGCAGCAGATGGCCCACCTCGAACTCGTGCGGCAGCCTGCTGCCCTTGAAGTGCCCCAGCTCCTTTCCGTTGAGCCACACCCGTGCACAGGACTCCACACCTTCGAAACGCAGCAGCGCGGGCCCGGGTTCCCACGTGTCCGGAAGGTCGAAGGTGTGCCGGTGGTCGCCCGTCGGGTTCTCGTCGGGCAGCCGCGGCGGATCGACGGGGAACGGGTAGCGGGTGTTGGTGTAGGCGGGCGCGCCGTGGCCCGCGAGCACCCAGTGGCCCGGCACCCGCAGCCCCGGCCAGTCCGTGTCGTCGAAGTCAGGCCGGGCGAAGGAGACGTCCGCGGAGCGGGCGGTCGGGAGGAGGCGGAACCGCCACATCCCGTGCAGCGACATCCGCCGCGCGTCCGAGCGGGCGAACCAGGCACGCGGCGGGCGGCAGCCCCGGCCGGGGGAGACGTCCTCGTAGTACGGGAGGTGCTGCGGGGCGCGGGGGACGGGTGGGGCGGTTTCGGAGTGCCCGGCGGGGGCCGGGCGGTTTTCGGCGGCGATGTGTCTTTCGGGTGCGGTGTGTGCTCCGGGAGTGCGTCGTGCGGGTGCGGTGCGATCGGCGTCGGGTGCGGTGCGGGGACCGACGTGTTCGGCGTCGGGCAGGGGCAAGGGTCCTCCTAGCTGCGGGGACACGGCGAGGCGTGGGGGATCACGTCAGCGAACCACGCGCGGCCGCGTGCCGCGACCACATACGAATGATTGATTGCTGAAGCACTCGCTCCGCTTCGTAGGGGTCCCGAGCGCCTTTGCCCGTGCCGAGGGAGCCGGGTACTCCGGGCCGTACGCCCCCCATTTTGGATCAGCGGGTGACAACCGCTCGTCCCCGGGCACCCGGGCAGCATGAACGATGCACCGAAGAATCCGGACCCGGTACCGGAGCACACCGCCGGACTGGAGCCGGGCGGCGGGGTCCCGCCGGGCGAGACACCGCCCGCCGAGGGCAGCACCCCGGACGCCGGGCCCCTGGAGACGCACAACCCGACCCGCGGCTGGTCCAAGGGGCCGGTGCTGGCGCTCGCCGTCGTGGTCGTCCTTGTCGCCGCCTTCTTCATCGCCCGTATCTGGGGGTGTAGGCACGCGGGCCGGGTACGGGAGACAGGGCGGTGGCCGCGCGGGTCAGGTACGGGCGGGCGGTGCGAGACCGCGCAGGCCAGATACGGGCGTGGCTCAAGACGGCTTGCGCAACGGCCCGGTGTAGTCACGGAACAGCAGGATCTCGCCGTCCCGGATACGGAACAGTTGCACCGAGCGCCCCTCGAACGCGTCGCCACGCCCCACGCCCTTGGCGAGCGTCTCCGTGACGACGACCTCCGGGTCCTCGGTGCGGTGCACGGCGAGCGTCCGGAGCACGTCGACGCGCAGGGCGGACATCGCCGCCCGTGCGAACGCGCGGATCGCCTCCCGGCCCTCGATGCGGTCGGGGATGTCCGGGCCCGCGAACGGCAGCTCGATCACGCCGTCCGGCGCGAACAGGTCCGCGAAGGCGTCCGTGTCCTGCGCCGTGACCGCGACGCACCGCTGTTCGAGGACGTCCAGGGGGCTCACAGCAGGCATGGTCCCTCCGATCCCGCGCCGCCGGGCCGGCGGTCGGCGCACCGGCCTCTGACGCCGAGCAGAGTAGCGCCGTGCCGCACGGGCAGTCAGCCCGCGCGGCACGCGTGGCGGCTCGGCGCCCCCGCCCTAGTACCGGCTACCCGGCCTCCTCCTCGCCACCGCGCACCGCCGCGAGAGCGGCCGCGGGGTCCTCGGCCGCCGGACCCGCGGGCCCCCACTGCCCGCGCTCCTTCCGGTACGGCCACCATCGCCCGTCACGCCCGAGTCTGAGCTGTGCGCCGCCGCCGGCCACGGTCCAGCGATTGCGGTCGTGGCGCAGCTGTGGTGGTGGTTCGTCCGCCTCCCAGGCGTCGGCGAGCTGAGCCGTCGCGCGGGCCAGGGCCGCCGGTTGCGGGGTCCACTCCTCCTCCAGTACGGCAAGCGCCGGTACGCCGCCGTACTCCCACGCTTGTACGGCCAGGGACAGCGCTCTGGCCGTACGTCCTGAGCCGGTCGCCAGTCGTGCGACGGTCCGGGAGTCCGGCCCGAGCGCTGCCAGACGTACGGCGTCCTGGGCGCGGGTCAGCGCTGCTTGTGGCGGCGCATCGGCATGCCCGGGGGCCAGCGCGTCGGCCAGCAGCCGCTGAGCGCGCGCCGCCGTGTCACCCACCAAGAACTCCAGCGCCGGCACGTCCACTCCGGGAGCTGGATCCGTCCCCCTCCGAGGACCGGAGCGGCGCCCGGCTCGACCACGGCGGGCGGGGGCGCGGGCAGCGGCGGCAGGATGTCGCGTGCGGCGTACGCCTCCGTCGCCGGTATGCCCTCGGACGCCGCCGGTTCCACCGCGCACTCACTGGACGCGAGCTGCTCAGTGGCTTCCCGCGCGCGCATGGCGGTACGGGCCTGAAGGTCCTCCAACAGCTCCTGCTCGCCCCGCCCGCGCATCAGCAGCAGCACGAAAGGGTCCTCGTCCAGAAGGCGGGCCGTCTGGTGGCAGAGCGCGGCAGTGTGGGAACAGTGGTCCCATGCCCCGCAACCGCACTCCGCCTCCAGGTCACCGATGCCCGGGAGCAGTTCGATGCCTGCGGCGGCCGCGTCCTCCACCAGATGCGGCGGCATGTCGTGGTCCAGCAGCGCCGCGATGTGCCCGGCCCGGTCCGCGACCAGGTCCAGGAAGCGGTCCCAGTCCGCCGCGCTCAGCTCCTGGAGCAGCACGTCGCAACGGTACGGCGTACCGTCACGGTCCCTGACGACCGCCGTGATCCGGCCCGGCTGTACGGAGACCGCGCCCACCGCCCCCGCCCGCGCGTGCCGGCGGCCCTGCTTGACCTGCTGGCCGTCCAGCGCGCTGTCCGCCAGCGCCTTCAGCCAGGCCAGGCCCCACCAGGTCCGCGCGAAGCCACGGCCGTGCGCCGGCGGCAGGGCGGCGAAGGTACGCTCCCTGCCCGGCCCCGGAAGGCGCGTGTCCCCGGAAGGTTCCGGGCGAGCTTCCCTGGCGTCCTCGTACAGGTTCCTCATCGCTCGCTCCCTCGCAGTGCCACCAGGTCCGCCAGCTCGGCGTCGGTGAGTTCGGTCAGCGCGGCCTCGCCGGACCCGAGCACCGCGTCCGCCAGCCGCTGTTTGCGCGCCAGCAGGCCGGCGATCCGGTCCTCGACCGTGCCCTCGGCGATCATCCGGTGGACCTGCACCGGCCGGGTCTGGCCGATGCGGTACGCACGGTCGGTGGCCTGCGCCTCGACCGCCGGATTCCACCAGCGGTCGTAGTGCACGACATGGGCGGCCCTGGTCAGGTTCAGCCCCGTACCCGCCGCCTTCAACGACAGCAGGAACACCGGCACCGCACCGTCCTGGAAGCGGCGCACCATCTCCTCGCGCCGCGCGACCGGCGTGCCGCCGTGCAGCAGCTGCGTCGGCACGCCGCGCCCCGCCAGGTGCGTTTCGAGCAGCCGCGCCATCCGCACGTACTGCGTGAACACCAGCACCCCCGCGTCCTCGGCGAGAATCGTCTCCAGCAGCTCGTCCAGCAGCTCCAGCTTCCCGGAACGGCCCGCGATCAGCGGCCGCTCCTCCTTGAGGAACTGCGCCGGGTGGTTGCAGACCTGCTTGAGCGAGGTCAGCAGTTTGACGACCAGACCGCGCCGCGCGAGGCCGTCCGCCGCCGCGATCTCGCCGAGGCCCTCGCGCACCACCGCCTCGTACAGCCCGGCCTGCTCCTTGGTCAGCGCCACCGCCCGGTCGGTCTCCGTCTTCGGCGGCAGTTCGGGCGCGATGCCCGGATCGGACTTGCGGCGGCGCAGCATGAAGGGGCGGACGAGCCGGGCCAGCCGGTCGGCGGCAGCCGGGTCGGCGCCGCCCTCGACAGCCGTGGCGTAGCGCTCGCGGAAGCGGCCCAACGACCCCAGCAGCCCCGGCGTGGTCCAGTCGAGAATGGCCCACAGCTCGGACAGGTTGTTCTCGACCGGCGTGCCGGTGAGCGCCACCCGGGCGCCCGCGGGAAGGCGGCGCAGCGCCTTGGCCGTCGCCGAGAACGGATTCTTCACGTGCTGCGCCTCGTCGGCGACGACCAGGCCCCAGCGGGTCGTCGCGAGCTTCGCCGCGTCCAGCCGCATCGTGCCGTACGTGGTGAGGACGAACCCGCCGTCCGTCAGGTCCGCGAGGCTGCGCCGGTCCGCGTGGAAGCGGTGTACCGGGGTACCGGGCGCGAACTTCTCGATCTCCCGCTGCCAGTTGCCCATCAGGGAGGCCGGGCAGACGACGAGCGTGGGCCCGGCGGAGGCGGGGTCGCTCTGCCGGTGCAGATGCAGGGCGATGAGGGTGATGGTCTTCCCCAGTCCCATGTCGTCGGCGAGACAGCCGCCGAGGCCGAGGGAGGTCATGCGGTGCAGCCAGTCGAGGCCGCGCAGTTGGTAGTCGCGGAGGGTGGCGGCCAGGGCGGGGGTTGCGATATGGGCTGCTCGGTGGCGGTGTTCGGGCCGGTGGCGTCCGGAGCAGTGGCTTCCGGAGTGATGGCTTCCGGAGTGGTGGCTTTCATTACGGCGGTGTCCGGTGCGGTGGCTTCCGGTACGGCGGTGTCCGGTGCGGTGAGCCGGTCGCGGAGGCGGGCCAGCCAGCCGGACGCCTGCACCTCCACCCGGGCGCCGTCCCCGGACTCGGCGGTCCCGGTGAGCGCCGCGCCGAGCGCGTCGATGGGCGTCACCTTGCGGTCCTGGCGGTCACGGGCCGCCCGCAGCGCCTCGGGATCGACGAGCACCCACTGGTCACGCAGCCGTACCAGCGGACGTCCCGACTCGGCCAGCCGGTCCAGCTCCGCCCTGCTGATCTCCTGGTCACCGACGGCGAAGCGCCAGCTGAACGCGAGCAGCGCGTCGGCCGAGAGGAAGGACGGCACGCCGGACGCGGCGCGGTCCCGACCGGCAGCGTCGTCGTCCGGGCCCGCTTGCGCGTGCGGTGGCGCGTCGTCCTGGTCGGGCGGCCCCACCACGGCCCGGGTACTGAGCCCACGTACCAGGTCCCGTGGCCAGTGCACCTGCACACCGGCGGCGGCCAGCGCACGCGAGGCCGGTCCGAGCAGCTCGGCGATCTCCTCGTCGGCGAGGTCCACCGCGTCCGGCACGGCGGCGGACAGCAGGGGCGTGAGCGGCGCCCAGGCAGCGGCGGCGCGGCGCAGCGTGAGCAGGGTGTCCATCCTGGCCCGCGGGCCGAACGCCTGCCCGGTGGGGAGTCGCCCGCCCACACCTCGGCGGCGTCGGCGACCAGGGCCGGGTCGGTGGGGTCGTGCAGTTGGAGAACGGCGGTGAAGCCGGCGCGGCCGGTGGCGGCGGCCACGGGGCGGTCCGTGTCCGTTCCGGGCAGTTCGGTGATCTCCACACGCAGGGAGATCCGTACGCCCGCGTCGTGCCCGGCCGCCACATCGGCGGCCCAGTCGCGCTGTTCGGGGATGTGCTGCGGCTCGGGCGCGGCGAACGCCGGTCCGCCGGTGACCAGGGGGCGGCGGGGGAGCGGGGCAGGCCGTCCGCCACCGCGTCCAGGAAGTCGCGTACCAGGCGCTCCGGATCCGGCAGCAGTACGGGGCCGGAGCCGGGGCCGGCGCTGCCGGAGAGCGGGACGGCGTGCGCCTGCGGCGGCAGCGATGCCGCCAGTTCGCGCAGCCGCTCGACATCGTCGGGGTCGAGCGGGCCGACGCGCCACGCGTCGTGACCGGAACGGCTCACTCCGGGCAGCAGCCGCCCGCGGGCGACGAGTTGCAGCGCCAGTACGGCGGCGGCACCCCAGAAGGCCGCTGCCGGGTCGGACGTACGGGACGCACGGGCGCGGGTGAGGACGGGCAAGGCGTCGGCGACGGGCAGCACGACGGCCGGAACGTCGATCAGCTCGATGCCGTCCCCGTTGCCGGCCCTGTCTCCGTTCCCGTTCCCCTTCCCGCTCCCGTCGCTGTGGCTGTCGTCCGGTCCTGGGGCGGTCGGGACGGCGATGGTCAGCGACTGCGTCGGCCACCCGGTCCCTTCGTCGTCTGCCGTGCCGTCCGCACGCCAGAAGGCGACCTGCCCCGTACGGGCGGGATCGGCGGGCAGGAAGACCGCCGCGCAGTGCGCGAGCGCGGCCGGTGGTGCGGAAGGTGCCGAGGGAAGAAGTGCCACGTGCAGCAAGCTCCTCAAGTTTGACTACTGGCGACCGGAGCGCCCGAGGGTACAGCACGACCGGGGGTGGCGCCGACCGCTGCCCGCGGTGGCCCGGCGGCCCGTCGGCACGGAGGGAACCCCTGGGGCCGAAAAGGCGTTCAATGGGGTACAGCGAGCGCGGCAACCGCCGCGGAAGGGACGTGGAGGATGTCCACGAACGCAAAGGTCGCCGTCGGCGGCGTGGCGGCGGGAGTGATCCTGCTGTGGCTGCTGCCGTTCTGGGCGGCGGTGCTGGTCATGGTCGGTGTGCCGGCGGTGTCGTATCTGACGCTGGATCCCTCGCAGCGGCGCAGGCTGCGCCGCGTGACCCGCAAGGAGATAGGCCGCTGACCGGGTGGCCGGTGCCCGGACGTCCGGCGGTGTGAGCCGGGCGGGCGGCCGGGCCGCGACGACGTCCCCGTCAGCTGGACCCGTGGGCGAACGGCTCACGGGTGGGGCGCCGCCACGGCTCAGGACCGGACCGTCAAGCCGGCCGGACCGCCAGCGCTTCCAGCGCCCGCAGCAGCCCCGGCAGCTCGGGCCCACGTCCCACCGGCAGTATCTCGCCGGGCTGCTCGTCCAGGAGGACGAACGCGATGTCGTCGGTACGGGCCACCAAGCTCCAGCTCGGGCCGTCCACACGGAGCGTACGGGCCTCGTCGGCGGCGAAGGACGAGCGGATGCGCCCCGGTGGTGGCGGCTCGGCCACGTAACCGCGTGCCTCGGTCAGGGCCCGCCGTACCCCGGCGTGCGGCTGGGCCCCCGGATCGACGAACGTGACCTCGCCCTCGACCTGTTCGCGCCAGGCCGCCCATTGGAGCGCGATCCCGTCCGCGCCCATCCGGCGCTGCGCCGGCCCCCACTGGGTGGCGTCCGGCGGCCTGAGTACGGCCGGACCGCCCTCCTCCGGTTCCGGGTCGTGCGGCGCGGGCACCCCCGGCGCCGCGACGGCGAGCGCGATCGGCCAGCCGGGCAGTGCCTCGACCATGCTGTCCTCGTCGGGTGAGAGGTCGTACTCCATCCCGCAGTCCCAGGCCGCGACAGCGCACGCGACGAGCGAGACGTCGTCCGTCACCACGGTCCAGCGCGCACCCGTGCCGTCCTGCCCGAGGACCAGGCCGTACCCCTGCTCGTACGGTGCGAGGCCGAGCCCGGCGCACACCTCGGGATAGTCGTTGCCGAGCACGCTCGGGAACTGCGCGGGCGTCAGCAGTACGGCCGACAGGACGAGCAACTGGTCCTCGGCGACGCCCTCGGGCGTGGCTCCGCCGGAGTTTTTGGCCGTGGACGTACCGGCGCTCTCGGTCGACACCCGGGGCCTCCCCATCCGATGCGCATCCGATCAGTCGTCGGCGCACCCTAGTTGGCCGGGCGGCGGCTTGTCACCAGTCGTACGCCACTGCCCCGGAAACCGGCCACCCGGAGCTCGGCCCCTGCCTCGGCCCCGGTCCTCCTGTCTCGGGCTCTCAGGCCACCGGCAGATTGAGCAGATCACGCGCCACCGTCTGCGGCGACTCGCCGCGCTCCCGGGCGAGCGCGATCACCGCCCGGCAGGCCAGCTCGTTGATGCCGAAGGCGAGCGCCTCGGGGAGACCCACTCCGCCGACTCGGTGCTGCGCTCGTCGTCGTCCTCGGCACACGCCGCCACATGGGCGGCCGCGGCCTCGAAGATGTTGTGCCGCCGCTTCGCCCCGGGGGCCCGGGGCTCGTCGCTGCCCCGAAGGTGCGTCCCGGTGCGGTCGTGGGTGAAGAAGTCCCGAAGGTCACGGAAAAATTCGGCTATTTCGCGCAAGAATCCGGTCATCATGTCCCCCATATCCGGTTCCCGTTCCGGTCGTTCCAGTGTGCCCCCGACGCTTACGATGGGAACTTCGGCGACGAAAGGGCGGGTACTCGGTGCGGCGTTATGACTGGCTCAAGGAGATCCAGCGGCTGGACCCGGAACGGGACTTTCTGCGTATCCACCGCATCACCACGACGTACGAATTCCCGTGGGACGTCGCGCGCGCCCTGGAGCTGGCGCTCTACCGCACCTACGCCGTTCCCAGCATCGGCCGGCTGCTGGCCGAAACCGCCGAGCTGACGGACCGTACGCAAAAGCGCTACGACGACACCGCGCTCCTCCTCGACTCGGTGATGGAGCACGGCTTCGACTCCGAGGACGGCCGGACCGCGATCCGCCGCATCAACCAGATGCACCGCGGTTACGACATCACCAACGACGACATGCGGTACGTGCTCAGCACCTTCGTGGTGGTTCCCAAGCGCTGGCTCGACCAGTTCGGCTGGCGCCGGATGAGCGAGCACGAAAAGCATGCCTCGGCCGTCTACTACCGCACCCTCGGGCGTCATATGGGTATCACCGGCATCCCGCGGGACTTCCAGGAGTTCGAACGCTGCCTGGACGATTACGAGCACGCGCATTTCGGCTGGGACGAGGGCGGGCGCCGGGTCTCGGACGCGACACTCGGCCTGATGGCGGGCTGGTACGGTCCGCTGGCCCCGGTGGTGCGCCGCGCGAGCATGGCGCTGCTGGACGACGCCCTGCTGAACGCCTTCCGCTACGAGCGTCCCGGACCGGCTGTCCGTGCCGCGGTGCACGGCGCGCTGCGGCTGCGCGCCAAGTCCGTACGCCTGCTGCCGCCGCGCCGGCGCCCGCACTACGCCCGCCAGAACCCGGAGATCAAGGGCTATCCGAACGGCTTCACCATCGCCGACCTCGGCACCTTCCCCCAGGGCCGCCCCACGGGCGGCTGCCCCGTACCGCATTGAGACGTCTGGCGAGCGCAACTGTCTCCGCATGATCGCCGTCGCTCGTTCCGGCGCCATACTTGAGCGGTGACCGAGGAAGACAGGAAGTACGCCCGACGGTGGCCGGCCGAGCACGGCGTCACCCCGGACGGCGGACGCGTGGTGCGACCAGCAGGCGCCGGGCGAGGTCCTGACACCGAACGAGGTGGCGCACGCGTGGGCGGACGAGGCGCTGTCCGACTGCGCCCTGGACGCGTCCGCCCGTCTGCGGCTCGCGTTCGGCCTCCTGGACCTGCTGGGCGACTACTGGGTCATCTGCGAGCTCCGCTTCGCCGTACGGGACGAGCGGCACCCGTTGCCGGCGGACCCGTTCTGGGACGCCTGCCGTCGGCGGCTGGAAGGGCCTGAAGAGCCCGAAGTCCTCCTCCACTCACTCTGGGCGGACTGGTTCGAGGACCGGGCCACCGCGGAGGAGGCGTTCGCCGAGGTGCTGGGCGACGACGTGAACGCCATGGGTGCACCGGACGACGGCACCGCAGAGACACCGGGTCCGACGATGACGGTCCGCGCGGCGCCGGGTCTCACGACGCCGCATGTCACGATGCCCGAACTCGCGACGCCGGACGGTGCGACGCCGGACCTTGCGACGCCGGACGGTGTGGCACGGGACGCCATGCTCCGTCGCGCCGCCCGGGTCATCGGCGTCTCGGGGCCCGTGCCCTGGCCGGTGAAGCACGCCGCGTACCGGACCGCCGCGACGGTCCCGCACCTCCACCCCGCGCTGTTCCGCGGCCTCCTCGGCAGCTACCACGACCTGTACGGCGATCTCGACCCCCGCGCCGCTCTCGCTCTCCTGGACGAGCTGGACCTGCCGACCGCCACCGAGCACCTGGCTCCGCTGCGCGCGGCCCTCACGGCTGGCCACCGCAACCACTACAGCGCACCGGACGCCTGGCCCCGGGTGCCGGGTGCCGGACGCGTCTCAGGCCCCCTGACGCACGGCCAGCGCCAGGTAACGGGCGTCCTCGTCCACGTACCGCACCAGGTCCCAGCCGGAACGCGCCAGCAGCGGCCGCAGATTGGGCTCGGCCCGTAGGTCGCCCGGCGTGATCGGGCGCCCCTTCCGTGCCGCCAGCGCGGCCCGCCCGACCGGGTGGAACAGCGCGAGCCGGCCGCCGGGCCGGACGACCCGGGCGAGTTCCGCGAGACCCGCCCGGGGGTCGGCCAGATGGGACAGCAGACCGGCGGCGAAGACCGCGTCGAGCGCGGCATCCGGCAGGGGGAGCCGCTGCACGTCAGCGAGCACCAGAGGCGCCAGACGCCCACGTCCGGCCCGCACGGCTGCCGCGAGCATCTCGGGGGTCAGGTCGGCGCCCAGCACCGTCCCGCCCACCCCGACGGCGGCCCGCAGGACAGGCAGCGCCCGCCCCGTACCGCAGCCCGCGTCCAGCACCCTGTCTCCGGCGCGCAGCTCCATCGCCGCGACGCCCGCCTGGTAGGCGGGACCGTCGTCGGGGAACCGCGCGTCCCAGTCGTGCGCCCGGGAGCCGAAGAACTCCCGCACGTCATGCGCCTGAGCGGTGTCCTCGGGAGCCTTGGCGGCGTCGTCGTCCATACGGCAACTCTAGGGCGCTTCTGACGGATCTCCGCGGCATCGCGACGCCGCACCCACTCTCGCCGCACGGCGCAAAGGGACAGGTGGCTCCACCACATGACCCTTCACACCGCACGCCGAGCGCACGCACCGAACACCGCTCAGTGTGCTCCACGGAGATCCATCAGAAACGCCCTGGGCGCCGCTGATCGTCGGCGGGTCGCGGTGGTTGGTGCCGCAACTGTTTCCCCTCGACGTCTTACGTTCCCGGCCGCCCGGCGTAATCATGCAGGCATGACGGACACGGGGAAGTGGAATTTCGTCGACCATTTCGGTGCCGATCCGCAGGGCCTCGTCGACGCGGCGGCTCTCCTGCAGCACGCGGTGACCACCATCTGTGACGCCGGCGGTGGCACGCTGGTGATTCCCCCGGGCGTTACCGGATGCACAGCACGGGAACGGTGGTGCCGGATCCGGGAAACCTGACCGTGATCGCCTACGGCGCCCATATTTTCCGCAGCGACACCTCCACCATCGACACACTCTGGGGCGGTGGTTTCTCCCACGACGGCTACAACGGTGCGTCCAACATCAGCATCCACGGCGGTCTGTGGGACGGCGGCCCGGGAAATCCGCGGCCGCTGGACATGTTCGCCTTCTGCTCCGCGGAGAACATCCTGTACGCGGACCTGGTGGTCGAGAACATTCCGGACTGGCACGCGATCGAGTTCCACGGCGTCCGCAACGGCACGGCGCGCAACTGTGTCTTCCGGCGCTTCAAGGCCACCACGCCGACCCGCTTCTTCTCCGAGGCGATCGAGGTCCAGGAAGCGCCGGACGGTACGCACAGCAGCGGCATCGTCGTGGACGGCTGCTCGGCCGACGGGTATGGAGCCCTGGTGGGTACGCACACGGCCACTTTCCCGGGCCGTTTCCACGACGGCCTGCGGGTGGTGAACAACAGGATCACCAACACCAAGAACTACGCCGTACGCGCGCACAACTGGCGTCACGCGGTCATCGCGAACAACCTCATCGAGGACTGCAACAGCGGAATTCACGTACAGGTGGATCCCGCCGCGCAGTACCGGTCGTGGTACTGGTCGCAGACCGAGGACATCATCATCGCGCACAACGTCCTGACGCACATGGGGCTGGAGAAGCAGCCGGGCCAGGGAGCGCGGCACGCCACCATCGGTGTGTACGGAATGGCGGACACACCGATGGAGAACGTCGTCGTGACGGGGAACATCATCCGTGACTGGGCCAGTTCGAACGGCATAGCGTTGCAGTACGTGCACGAAGCTGTGGTCACCGGAAACGTCGTGAAATACAGCCAGGGCGGCGACGGCACCGCGATACTGTTCGCCTCCTGTTCCGGCGGAACGGCCACCGGAAACAATGTCCGTTACGCCGGTTCGGGCGTGGTCGGCGCCGAAGTCTCCGCCGGAAACAGGATCAGTCTCCGGTGAGCGCGGTGCGTCGTGGTGCCGCGCGGCGCGTGGTGCCTACGGTGAACGCGGGCGGCTGGGCGGCCGAGCGGTCAGCGGGTCCGTCGGTCAGTCGTTCACCCGGGCCAGTGAGAACCCGTCGTAGCCCTTGCGGCCCACGGTCTGCACCGCGGTGGCGGTCAGCTTCGGGTTCTCGGCGATGAGTTCCAGGAACCGGCGGATGCCGCGGATCGAGGGATCCGTACTGTCGGCATCGGCGATGTTCCCGCCCCGCACGACATTGTCCCCGATGATCAGGCTGCCGGGGCGGGTGAGTTCGAGCGCCCGCTCCAGGTAGTGCGGGTTGTTCGGCTTGTCCGCGTCGATGAAGACCAGGTCGAACGGTTCGGCGTGCTCGGCGACGAGCTGCGCGAGGCTGTCGAGCGCCGGAGCGACGCGGACCTCGGTGCGCTCCGCGAGGCCGGCGCGCGCCAGGTTGGCGCGGGCTACCGCGGCGTGCGTGGGGTTCGCCTCCAGGGAGATCAGACGGCCGTCGGCGGGCAGGGCGCGGCCGAGCCAGATGGTGCTGTAGCCGCCGAGCGTGCCGATCTCCAGGATGCGCCGGGCGCCTTGAGTCCGGGCCAGGAGGTGGAGCAGTTTGCCCTGCGTGGGGGTGACGCTGATGTGGGGTAGACCGGCCGCTTCGCTGTCACGCAAGGCCGCATGCAGCGCTTCGTCGTCCGGGGCGAGCAAGGAGTCGAAGTAGTCGTCGACCGTGTTCCACTGCTGCTGAGACATGGGATCCCTTCGCCTACCTATTTAGGTTCGCTAACCAAACTGTACGGGCGCGTGCGCCTGTCCGGGTGATCTGCGTACGGACACCGATGCCGCTGCGGTCACGCCCGCCTCTCAGGTGCGGTGGCCCCGCTCGTGCAGCGGCGTGAGGTGGTCGCACAGTTCGCACCGTGGCGCGTCGTGGGCGGCCCGGATGCCGAGCAGCGGCTCGCCGCAGATGGCGACCAGCGGCCGTACGGGCGACTCCCGCGGATGGCAGATGCGGCAGACGTTGTGCCAGGGGCCGGCCTCGTTGTCGCCCGCGGCGGGAACGGCCGCGATGTCCGCGCCGGTACCGGTGGCCTCATGGGTGGACATCATCAGCCTTCTTTCTCGCGTCCCGCCGGCGCGTCGGCCGGTCTGCGGCGCGGGCTCCCCGTTGGTGGCACCCGGCCGGACCGTGGCCGGGGCTTTCTTCCGAAGCGTATGAACTTGTCAACTCCGTGCCACGCTGTGTAGCGAAAGGAGTACGGTCCTCGCCATGGTTTTCGAGGCGCACGACGAACCCCACGACGTACCTGTAGCGCCTGCTGCCGGGCCCGCGAACACCCCGGACGACAGTGCGGACGACGGCGTCGACGACAGTGTGCTGGCTCTGAAGATCCTCGTGGCGGGCGGATTCGGGGTCGGCAAGACGACGCTGGTCGGCGCCGTCAGCGAGATCCGGCCGCTGCGCACGGAGGAGCAGCTCAGCGAGGCGGGCGCCGCGCTGGACGACGCCCGGGACGTGGTGCGCAAGCCCACGACCACCGTGGCGATGGACTTCGGCCGCATCACCATCAGGGCCGGACTGTCGCTGTACCTCTTCGGCACGCCGGGGCAGGACCGTTTCTGGTTTCTCTGGGACGACCTGGCGCAGGGCGCGCTGGGCGCCGTGGTACTGGCCGACACACGCAGGCTGGAGGACTGCTTCCCCGCCGTGGACTACTTCGAGAACCGCGGGATTCCCTTCCTGGTGGCCGTCAACTGCTTCGCCGAAGCGCGCGCTTACGGGGCAGACGAAGTGGCGCGGGCGCTCGACCTGGACCGGGGCACGCCGGTGGTGCTGTGTGACGCGCGGGACCGCGACTCGGGGAAGGAAGTGCTGATACGGCTGGTCGAGCACGCCGGGCGGGTGTACACCGCCAGGCTGCTCGACTCGGTGGGGTGAGCGCGCGCCCACGGCTGTCACCCTCCGGCGCGCCTCGTCGCCGGAGCGCGGCCCGGCGGCATCAGCGGGCGAGATCGGCGACAGCGACGACCTTGCTGATCCGGACCCGCACGAGCAGCTCCCCGGGGACGCCGTTTCGCGCGCCGTACTCCTCGGCCCGCCCCTCGCCCATGTAGCGGGCCGCGATACGGGTGGCCCAAGCGCGCACCTCGGAGAGTTCGTCGCTGGTCTCGGCCAGGCCCTCCACGATCACGAAGCTGAACGGCGGGCGGTCGTCGTCCACACAGAGCGCGATACGGCCGTCCAGGGCGAGGTTGCGTCCCTTGACCGTGTCGGCGCCGGTGTTGAAGACGAGGTCGTCGCCGTCCAGCAGGAACCACACCGGCGCGATGTGCGGGCTGCCGTCGGCCCGTACGGTCGACAGCTTGCCGGTGCGGGTGCCCTCGGACAGGAAGCCCTGCCACTCGTCCTTGCTCATTTTGCGTGCCATACCGCCATCCTCCGCCATGCGGCGCGAACGGGCCGCGCGGCCGCACCGAGCGCGTCGGCCCGGCCGGGTCGCTTGCCCGGACGGCGCGGGTGGTCCAGGCTTGCACGGCAGTTGCCCACGGGGACACGGGGAGGAAGAGGTATGGCTCTGAGCAGCGGACTCGACTGGCTGCTGGACGATCTGACCGAACGGATCGACCAGGTGCGGCACGCCTTGGTGCTGTCCAACGACGGACTCGTCACGAGCGCGAGCGAGCGGCTGGCGCGGGAGGACGCCGAACACCTGGCGGCGGTCGCGTCGGGGCTGCACAGCCTCGCCAAGGGCTCCGGGCGGCACTTCGAGGCCGGGCGGGTGCGGCAGACGATGGTCGAGTTCGACGACGGCGTGCTGTTCGTGACGGCGGCGGGGGATGGCAGCTGTCTGTGCGTACTGGCGGGTCCTGAGGCCGACATGGGGCAAATCGCCTACGAAATGGCGCTGTTGGTCAACCGTGTGGGGGAACACCTGGGGGTTGCGGCCCGGCGGCCGGAAAGTTGTCCACAGGGCTGAAGTCGGGGGTTGACCGACTGTCGTACCCCACCGCTATCGTCGTCACTGTCGGTAACGAACCGGCGGGGATCCGTGGCGGATCCCGCGATGGAAGCGATGACGGGGGAGTGCGGCATGACGGTGATGTGCGACGGGCGGCAGGCGCCGGCGACGCTCACGGCGGAGGAAGAGCCCATCGCGGGGCTGCTGCTCACGCCTGGGCGAGCGGCCCGCGAACTGGGCCTGCGAAGCGGAGAGTTCGAGCTGGCGGCCCAGTTGGGGGAAATCCTGACGCTGCCGCCGGAACCCGAAGCGCGGCCCGGTCCGGCCGGTCCGTGGAGGCGGCGCAGGGTGCCGGCGGAAGAGGTCCGGCGGCTGCGCGCCGAAGAAGGCTTCCCCGGCACGCTGCGTGAGCGCCTGCGGACGGTCGGCGCGGCCGAGGCCGCCGAACTGCTGGGCATCGGCGCGGGCCGTTTCCTGCGGCTGGCCCGCGCCGGCTGCTTCGTCCCGGTCCGCTTCTACGTGAACCGCTACGGCGCCGTGGTCTGGCTCTACCTCGCCACGGAGCTGACGGAATGCGCCGCCCGTCAGCCGGAGCTGCTGCGGGGCGACCTCCCCTGGTGATCAGGGTCATGCTCGACGGCGGGCAGGACTGGCGCGGCCGGAAGTGGCGCAGCCGCCGGGTGGCCCGGCTGATGGGCCAGGCGGTGGACGACTGGGAGTCGGCGGCGGTGATCGCCGCGGTACTGCCGCCCGAGGAGCTGGCCTCGGTCGTCGAAGACCCACTGGAGCGTTCCGTGCTACGACGCCTGCGCCCGGCCCTGGCCCTGCCGGGGGTGAGCCCGGCAGCCCGGGAGGCGGTCGAGCGGGCGACGACGGCGGAAGAGTTCGACGAGGTGCTCTGGTACCGCGTCAACCTCTCCCGCTCCCTCGACCGTGCCCGCCACCGACAACCGGCGGCCGGCCGTCTACGCCACCCCACCCGACCAGGCGGCACCGCACCGACCGGACCGGAAGGCGCTCCCTTCCGTATTCCCGCGGCCCCCACAGCTCCCACGAGCCCTGCGACCGCCGCGGCTCCCGCATCCTCCCTGCCGCCGCTGCGGTCACCCGTCCTGGCGGCGCCCGCCCCGAGGCCGACACCTCGCGAGACCTGACCTGTGCGCCATGACCCGGGGACGGCCGGAACCGTCTACGCTCCCGTCCCCTCCGCGTACGGCTGCTCCAGGCTGTGGTCCTTGGTGTGGGGGCGCAGGAGACCTTCCTGGACGACGGAGACGAGGAGGTTGCCCGCGCGGTCGTAGATGCGGCCGCGGGCCAGGCCGCGGCCGCCGGTGGCGATGGGGGACTCCTGGTCGTAGAGGAACCACTCGTCCGCGCGGAAGGGGCGGTGGAACCACATCGCGTGGTCGAGGGAGGCCATGTCGAAGCCGCGCGGGCCCCAGAGCGGTTCGATCGGGATGCGGACGGCGTCCAGCAGGGTCATGTCACTGGCGTAGGTCAGCGCGCAGGTGTGGATCAGCGGGTCCTCGCCCAGCGGCCCGACCGCGCGCATCCAGACCGCGCTGCGCGGCTCCGCGCCCTCGATCTCCTCCGGCTTCCAGCGGAGCCGGTCGACGTAACGGATGTCGAAGGGCTGCCGGCGGGCCATCCGCTCCAGCGCCTCGGGCAGCCCGCCCAGGTGCTCGCGCACCTCGTCGGCGACGGTCGGCAGCTCCTCGGGGGCGGGGACCACGCGGCGCATCGGCAGTTGATGTTCGAAGCCCGGTTCGGGCCGATGGAAGGAGGCGGTCAGATTGAAGATCGTACGACCCTGCTGGACGGCGACCACCCGGCGCGTGGTGAAGGATCGGCCGTCCCGTACCCGCTCCACTTGGTACACGATCGGCACGCCCGGCCGTCCCGGGCGCAGGAAGTACGCGTGCAGCGAGTGCACGGGCCGGTCGCCCTCGGTGGTCCGCCCGGCCGCGACCAGCGCCTGTCCGGCCACCTGCCCGCCGAAGACGCGCTGGAGGCTTTCCTGCGGGCTGCGGCCGCGGAAGATGTTCACCTCGATCTGCTCCAGGTCCAGCAGATCCACCAGGCGCTCGGCGGGATTGGTCATGGCCGTACGTCCTCCGTCGGGTGTCTCGACGCCCTTGCTCGGTGGTGCGCCCCGCGAAGGGCGCACCACCCGGTCACAGCTGGCCCACGGCGGTGACGCGCACGACCGCGCGCCCCTCCTCGTCGGAGGCCGTCAGGTCCACCTCGGCGGAGATGCCCCAGTCGTGATCGCCGTTGGGGTCGGCGAAAGTCTGCCGTACCTTCCACAGCCCGTGCTCGGGTTCCTCCTGAATCTGCAACAGCTTGGGCCCGCGCGCATCCGGACCGGTGCCCAGCTCGTCGTACTCGTCCCAGTACGCGTCCATCGCCTCGCCCCAGGCGTCCGCGTCCCAGCCGGACTCCGCGTCCATCTCGCCGAGCTCCTCGACCTTGTCCAGCGCCGCCAGCTCGACCCGCCGGAACAGGGCGTTGCGTACCAGCACCCGGAACGCCCGCGCGTTCGCGGTGACCGGCTTGACCTGGTCCGCCCGCTCGGCGGCCTCCTCGGCCGTCTCCTCCGCCGGGTTGGCCAGCTGCTCCCACTCGTCCAGCAGGCTGGAGTCCACCTGGCGGACCATTTCGCCCAGCCAGGCGATGATGTCCTCGAAGTCCTCGGATTTCAGGTCGTCCGGCACGGTGTGGTCGAGCGCCTTGTACGCGCTCGCCAGGTAGCGCAGCACGATGCCCTCGGTGCGGGCGAGCTCGTAGAACGAGGTGAACTCGGTGAAGGTCATCGCCCGCTCGTACATGTCGCGGATGACCGACTTCGGCGACAGCGGGTGGTCGCCCACCCACGGGTGGCTCTTGCGGTAGAGGTTGTACGCGTGCGAGAGCAGCTCCTCCAGCGGCTTGGGGTACTCGACGTCCATGAGGCGCTCCATGCGGTCCTCGTACTCGACGCCGTCGGCCTTCATCTGGGCCACCGCCTCGCCCTTGGCCTTGTTCTGCTGGGCCGCGAGGATCTGCCGCGGGTCGTCGAGGGTGGACTCCACGACCGAGACCATGTCCAGCGCGTAGGAGGGCGACTCCGGGTCCAGCAGGTCGAACGCCGCCAGCGCGAAGGTGGACAGCGGCTGGTTGAGCGCGAAGTCCTGCTGGAGGTCGACGGTCAGGCGGACGATCCGCCCCTCCGCGTCCGGTTCGGCGAGGCGCTCGACGATGCCGCCGTCCAGCAGCGAACGGTAGATGGCGATGGCACGGCGGATGTGCCGCAGCTGGTTGCGGCGCGGCTCGTGGTTGTCCTCCAGCAGCTTGCGCATCGCCTCGAAGGCGTTGCCGGGCCGCGCGATCACGGACAGCAGCATGGCGTGGGTGACCCGGAAGCGGGAGGTCAGCGGCTCCGGCTCGGAGGCGATCAGCTTCTCGAAGGTGTTCTGGCCCCAGTTGACGAAGCCCTCCGGCGCCTTCTTGCGGACGACCTTGCGGCGCTTCTTGGGGTCGTCACCGGCCTTGGCGAGCGCCTTCTCGTTCTCCACGACGTGCTCGGGCGCCTGGGCGACGACGAAACCGGCGGTGTCGAAACCGGCCCGTCCCGCGCGGCCCGCGATCTGGTGGAACTCCCGGGCCCGCAGGGTGCGCACGCGCGTGCCGTCGTACTTGGTCAGAGCGGTGAACAGGACCGTACGGATGGGGACGTTGACGCCGACGCCGAGCGTGTCCGTACCGCAGATGACCTTCAGCAGGCCCGCCTGGGCGAGCTTCTCGACCAGTCGGCGGTACTTGGGCAGCATGCCGGCGTGGTGCACACCGATACCATGCCGGACATAACGGGACAGATTCCGTCCGAACTTGGTCGTGAAGCGGAAGTTGCCGATGAGCGCGGCGATCTCGTCCTTCTCGGCGCGGGTGCACATGTTGATGCTCATCAGCGCCTGCGCCCGCTCCACGGCCGCGGCCTGCGTGAAGTGCACGATGTAGACGGGGGCCTGCCGCGTCTCCAGCAGCTCGGTCAGGGTCTCCGTCATCGGGGTCGCCCGGTATTCGTACGACAGCGGCACCGGCCGGGTCGCGGAGCGCACCACCGCCGTCGGCCTGCCGGTGCGCCGGGTCAGGTCCCCCTCGAACCGCGACATGTCGCCGAGCGTCGCCGACATCAGCACGAACTGGGCCTGCGGCAGTTCCAGCAGCGGGATCTGCCAGGCCCAGCCGCGGTCCGGCTCGGCGTAGAAGTGGAACTCGTCCATGACGACCTGGCCGATGTCGGCGTCCTTGCCGTCCCGCAGCGCTATGGAGGCGAGCACCTCGGCGGTGCAGCAGATGACGGGGGCGTCCGCGTTGACGGAGGCGTCGCCGGTGAGCATGCCGACGTTCTCGGTGCCGAAGAGCTTGCACAGGTCGAAGAACTTCTCCGACACCAGCGCCTTGATCGGCGCGGTGTAGAAGGTCACCTCGTCACGGGCCAGCGCGCTGAAGTGCGCACCCGCGGCGACCAGGCTCTTTCCCGACCCGGTGGGGGTGGACACCACGACGTTCGCCCCCGAGACCACCTCGATCAGCGCTTCTTCCTGGGCAGGGTAGAGCGCGATGCCCTGCTGTTCGGCCCAGCTCGAAAAGGCTTCGAAGAGGGCATCGGGGTCGGCGTCGTTCGGGAGATGATCGATGAGGGTCACGCCCCCATACTGCCTTCCCGTGGTCCGGATCGGACAACCGGCGGGTCAGACCTAGATCATCTGACGCTACGCTGTGTCGCCGACCCGGCGTCAGAACCCGGGGATCCGAGCACATGTCCAGATCGATCCGGGATGGGGAACGACCATGATGGGACCGGCGCACTCGCTGTCCGGCGCCGCGGCCTGGCTGGGGGTGGGCGCGGCGACGGCGGCCGCGGGCTGTCCGATGCCCTGGCCGGTGCTCGTCGTCGGCGCGCTGATCAGCGCCGGCGCGGCACTCGCCCCCGACCTGGACCACAAGTCGGCCACGATCTCCCGTGCCTTCGGACCGCTCTCGCGGACGGTGTGCGGCGTCGTCGACACCATCTCGCACGCGGTCTACAAGGCCACGAAGATGCGTGGCGACTCGCAGCGCAACGGCGGGCACCGCACCCTCACCCATACGTGGGTGTGGGCGGTCCTGGTCGGCGGCGGGATGTCCCTCCTGGCGGTCCAGGGCGGCCGCTGGGCGGTGCTCGGCATCCTCTTCGTCCACATGGTGCTGGCGATCGAAGGACTGCTGTGGCGGGCGGCCCGGGTCTCCAGCGACGTCCTGGTGTGGCTGCTGGGCGCCGCGACGGCCTGGATCCTCGCCGGAGTCCTGGACCAGCCGGGCAACGGGGCGGGCTGGCTGTTCACCGAGCCCGGCCAGGAGTATCTGTGGCTGGGGCTGCCGATCGTGCTCGGCGCGCTGGTCCACGACATCGGCGACGCGCTGACCGTCTCCGGCTGCCCGATCCTGTGGCCCATCCCGATAGGCCGCAAGCGCTGGTACCCGCTCGGCCCGCCGAAGGCCATGCGGTTCCGCGCCGGAAGCTGGGTGGAGCTGAAGGTACTGATGCCCGCGTTCATGCTGCTGGGCGGCATCGGAGCGCTGGGGGCGCTGGGCTACATCTGACGGGCGGCGGGACGGCCCGGGCGGCGTGGGGCAGACGGCATGGCGGGGGGCTTCGCCTCCACCCGGCAGGTCGCCCGCCACCCGGCCGGTGTCGTGCCCGGCTCTTGATCGTCGGCCCTTCCGCAAGGACAGGGCTGGTGCGCTGGTTCGCTGCTGCTCCCGGGAGGAGAGGTACGGCGACGGTCCGGGCCGCGATGTCCCGGAGGGCCGCCATGACGAGGCCCAAGACCGTTTTGTCCGCGGATGGCCCGATCATGTTCGAGGGCCGATGGCAGAGCCTGATGCTGTCGAATCTCTACAGTCACCTGGGCCGGACCCGTACCTCCGCCGAAGCGGCCGTCGGAGGTGGCCGGACCCGTCCCGTCGTTCTGCTGGTCTACACGGAGATCCCGGAGCGTTTCCGGGCCGGTGTGACACAGATCAAGGCGACCGACGTGGCCATGAGACCGGTGTGGCCGGGGAGCGGCTGTTCACCGGTGTGGCCGCCGTCGATCTGATCCGCAGCGCCACGGGCGCTCTCGGTTCCCGGCAGCGGAGCCGCGCTCCCTGGAGCCGTCGGCGTCGCGGTCCCGGAGCCACCCGGTGGCGCGGCCCATCGGCACCCCGCCACCGGGCTGCGCCCCGTCCTTCCGCTTCGCTCTCCACCCGACCGCCCAGCTACCCGGCCACCCGGCCACCGCCCCCGTCACCCGTGCCCCGGCCTCCGGCTCCCGCCCCCTACCCGTGCCAGGACCGCCACAGCGCCGCATACGCCCCGTCCGCCGCGACCAGCTCGTCGTGGCTGCCGAGTTCGCTGATCCGGCCCTCCTCGACCACCGCGATCACGTCCGCGTCGTGCGCGGTGTGCAGCCGGTGTGCGATCGCCACGACCGTACGGCCGTCCAGGACCCGGCCCAGGGAGCGCTCCAGGTGCCGGGCCGCGCGTGGGTCCAGCAGCGAGGTCGCCTCGTCGAGGACGAGGGTGTGCGGGTCGGCGAGTACCAGCCGGGCCAGTGCGATCTGCTGGGCCTGGGCCGGTGTCAGGGTGTGGCCGCCCGAACCGACCTCGGTGTCCAGGCCCGCCTTCAGGGCCCGCGCCCAGCCGTCCGCGTCGACCGCGACGAGTGCGGCCCACAGCTCGGCGTCCTCGGCCTCCGTACGGGCCAGCAGCAGGTTGTCGCGCAGCGAACCCACGAAGACGTGGTGCTCCTGGTTGACCAGCGCGACGTGCGTGCGCACCCGCTCCGGCGGCATCCGGGACAGTTCGGCGCCGCCGAGCGTGATCTCGCCGGTACGCGGGGCGTAGATCCCGGCGAGCAGCCGCCCGAGGGTCGACTTGCCCGCACCGGACGGCCCGACCAGGGCCATCCGCGTCCCCGGCCGGACCCGCAGGGAGACCTCGTGCAGGACGTCGACACCGGCGCGGTAGCCGAACCGCACCCCGTCGGCCCGTACGACCCGCCCCGACGGCTCCGTCCGCTCGTCGGCGGCGTCCGGTTCGATCTCCCGTACGCCCACCAGCCGTGCGATGGACACCTGGGCGACCTGGAGCTCGTCGTACCAGCGCAGAATCATCGACACGGGCTCGCTCATCATCTGCGCGAGCAGCGCACCCGTCGTGAGCTGACCGGGCGTGATCCAGCCGCGCAGCACGAACAGGCCGCCGAGCAGCAGCACCGAGGCCAGGATCAGCACATGCGTCACGTTGACGACCGGGAAGAGCACCGAGCGGAGGTAGAGGGTGTAGCGCTCCCACTGAGTCCAGGAACGGACCCGCTGCTCGGACAGCTTGATGCGGCGTTCGCCGAGCCGGTGCGCCTCGATGGTGCGGCCCGCGTCCACCGACTCGGTCAGCGCCGCCGAGACCGCGGCGTACCCGGCCGCCTCGGAGCGGTAGGCGTGCGGAGCCCGCTTGAAGTACCAGCGGCAGCCGACGAGCAGGACCGGCAGGCCGACGAGGACGGACAGCGCCAGCGGGGGCGCGGTGACGGTCATGCCACCGAGCAGCAGCACGATCCAGACCACGCCGATGGACAGCTGCGGCACCGCCTCACGCATCGCGTTGGACAGCCGGTCGATGTCCGTCGTGATGCGGGACAGCAGGTCGCCGGTCCCGGCCCGTTCCAGCACGCCCGGCGGCAGGGCCACGGACCGTACCAGGAAGTCCTCGCGCAGGTCGGCCAGCATCTCCTCGCCGAGCATCGCGCCGCGCAGCCGTACCAGGCGTACGAACACGGTCTGGACGGCCAGCGCGAGGACGAACAGGGCGATGGCGCGCGGCAGGTGGAGCTCACGGGCCCCGGCGCCCAGGTCCTCGACCAGCCCGCCGAGCAGGTACGGGCCGACCATGGAGGCGACCACGGCGATCGCGTTCACGGCCACCAGCAGGACGAAGGCGCGCCGGTGCCGACGGATCAGTCCGCCCACGTAGGCGCGTACGGTGGCGGGCGAGCCGACCGGCAGGGTCGTGGCCGTCCGCGGGGCGTCCGGATCGTGCTCCGGTGGCGCCAGGCCGATCATGCGCTCTCCTCGATCTGGTCGATCCGGTTGATCTTGTCGAATTCGTCGATCCGGCCGATCCGGTCGGTCTCGAAGGGCCGGTCGGTCTCGACGAGCTGGTCGGTCTTGTCGGGCCGGTCGGTCTGGTTGATGTGCTCGCTGCCGGTACGGACGAACCGCCCGCCGGACGCCGCAGGAACGGCCACGGACCCGGCCGGACCGGCCACGACTCCGGCCCCCGCCGCACCGGCCACGGACGCCGTCGCCGGTTCCGGTTCTTCTTCGGTCTCCCGGGTCACCACGGCCCGGTACGCGGGGACGCTGCGCAGGAGTTCACGGTGCGTGCCGGTGCCCGCGACCTGGTCGGCGTCGAGGAAGACCACCCGTTCGGCGCGGTCCAGCAGCAGCGGGCTGGAGGTCAGCACCACGGTCGTGCGGCCCGTGCGCAGGGCCCGCAGCCCGTCCGCGATCCGGGCCTCGGTGTGCGAGTCGACGGCGCTGGTGGGCTCGTCCAGTACCAGCACCTCGGGGTCGGTGACCAGCGACCTGGCCAGCGTCAGCCGCTGCCGCTGCCCGCCCGACAGGGACCGGCCGCGCTCGGTGATGTGGGTACGCATCGGGTCGCCGGAGTCGTCGGCCGAGCCCTGCGCCAGCGCGGTCAGCACGTCGCCGCACTGTGCCGCCGCCAGCGCGTCCTCGGCCCGTACGGCTCCGGAGGACGGGATGTCCAGCAGCTCGCCGAGCGTCCCGGAGAGCAGGACGGGGTCCTTGTCCTGGACGAGGACGGCCGTACGGGCGGCCTCGCGTGGCACGTCGTCCAGGGCGGTGCCGCCCAGCAGCACCGACGGGGTGCCGTCCGGCACGTCGGCGGGGTGGCCGCCGAGCCGGTCGGCGAGCCGTCCCGCGGCGTCCGGGTCGCCGCACACCACCGCGGTCAGCTGCCCGCTCGGTACGCACAGCCCGGTGACCGGGTCGTACAGGTCGCCGCCGAGCGCTGCGGTCCCGGTGATCCGCCCTTCGGCGGGTCGGCTCAACGCCAGGACGCGCGCGGTGCGTTTGGCCGACGGTTTGGAGAAGGAGTAGGCCATCGCGATCTCTTCGAAGTGCCGCAGGGGGTAGAGCAGGAAGGTCACCGCGCTGTAGACGGTGACCAGTTCGCCGACCCCGACCCGTCCGTCGAGCGCCAGCCTGGTCCCGTACCAGACCACCGCGATCAGCAGCAGCCCCGGCAGGACGACCTGGACGGCGGAGATCATGGACCACATGCGGGCGCTGCGCACGGCGGCCCGGCGGACGTCCTGGGACGCGCTCCGGTAGCGGCCGAGGAAGAGTTCCTCGCCGCCGATGCCGCGCAGGACGCGCAGGCCCGCGACGGTGTCGGAGGCCAGTTCGGTCGCCCGGCCCGCCTTCTCGCGCTGATCGTCGGCGCGGCGGGTCGCGGGCGGCAGCAGTGGCAGGACGGCCAGGGCGAGGACGGGCACACCGACGGCCACCACGACGCCCAGCGTGGGCTGGTAGACCACCAGGGCCACACAGACGCCGACGGAGGTGAGCGCCGCGGCGCCGAACCGGGAGACGGCCTCGACGAACCAGCCGATCTTCTCCAGGTCGCCGGTGCTCACGGCGACGACCTCACCGGCGGCGACCCGCCGGGTCATGGCGGACCCCAGCTCCGTGGTCTTGCGGGCCAGCAGTTGCTGGAGGCGGGCCACCGACGTGATCCAGTTGGTGATCGCGGCGCGGTGCAGCATCACGTCGCCGACCGCGACCAGCGCGCCGAGCAGCAGCAACAGTCCGCCGGCGAGCAGCAGCCGGGAGCCGGAACGGTCCACGACGGCCTGCACCGCGATGCCCACCGGGACGGGGAAGGAGGCCACACCCCCGGTGTGCACCAGTCCCCAGCACAGTGCCTTGGTCTGGCCGCCGAGCTGCTGCCGGTAGAGCCACCGGAGCAGGCGGCCACCGGAGCGGACGTCCGGAACTCCTGGATCGGCATGAGGAAGATCGCGAATGTGCATGATGTCCAAAGTTCGGTTCGGATGACGACGTTGCGGGTCTGGACGTGGCCGGGTGTCGGACGGGAGGCCCGTGGGCCCGTACACCGGAGGCCGGTAAGCGCGGTGGCCCGTAGGCCCGGAGGGCGGCCCGTGGCGTGGTGAGGTGTGCCGGGCGCCGTACGGGCGCGCGGGCAGGAAGAAGGACGGTGCTTCGGGGAGCCATGGAAGACTGGCGCGTCGCGGAGCTCCGGTTCAACCGGTTTTCCGCGCGGGGCGCACACAACGGGCCACCGCCGTACGGTCCGTACGCGCCGTCCGGGTGCGACCATGGGAGTCATGCGAACTGCGTGCTGCATGGTACGAAGGGCGACACTGGCCACGATGGGACTGGTCCTGCTGGCGGGTTGCGGCGCCGGCGGCGGATCGGCGAAGGACGACGGAAAGGGCCGCGGCGGCCGCACCACGGGGGCCGCCGCGTACACGAAGAGCATCCCGGGCGTGGGGGCGAAGCTGCGCTCCCGCATTCCTGGGGACGCACGGCAGGTCGTGGCCGTGTACGGAAAGGGCGCCGATGCGCCGGACGCCACGCTGGTCCTGTACACGAAGGCCCCGAAGGGGTGGGAGCGCACCGCGACCTGGCCCGCGCACAACGGCAGGAAGGGCTGGACCACCGATCATCACGAGGACGACCTGCGCAGCCCGGTCGGCGTCTTCGGCCTCTCCGACGCGGGCGGCGTGCTGCCCGATCCGGGCGCGAAGCTGCCGTACACCCACTCGTCGGCCTTCACCCCGCCGCCGTACTGGGAGAAGAAGACCCGGCACGACTTCGACCATGTCATCGCGATCGACTACAACCGCGTCAAGGGCACCACACCCCTGGACCCGACCCGGCCGCAGGGGAAGAAGAAGGGCGGCGGCATCTGGCTCCACCTGGACCATGGCGACGGCACGTCCGGCTGCGTGAGCATCCCGAAGGCGGGGATGGTCTCGCTGCTGCGCACGCTCGACCCGCGGCAGCATCCCGTCGTGGTCATGGGGGACGCCGCACATCTCGCCGCCTGAGCCGGCCGTACGGTACCGGGGTCCGTGCCGCGACCATGCGGAACCCCGGACCGCGCCGCGACCGTACCGTGCCGTGCCATGCCAAGCCGTGACGGCCGGGCCGGACGGGTCTCGAACCCGCCCGGCCCCGCCCGTCACCCCTTCGGCTTCGGCGAGTCCACGCCCTGCCGCGGCTTGCGCCACAGCCCCCGGGTGAAGTCCGGGATCTCCTGCGGCTCGCCCTTCGCCCTGATCGAGGCGTGGCTCAGCGGCACCGGCGCGCTCCAGGTCGCCGCGTCGTACACGTCGAAGTCCGGTACGAGCCCGAGGTGGAAGCACTGCATGAGCCGGTACAGCATGATGTAGTCCATGCCGCCGTGGCCGCCGGGCGGGTTGGCGTGCTCCTTCCACAGCCAGTGGTCCCACTCCGCGTACTTGCTGAAGTCCCCCACTCGTCGTTGGTGTGGTCGGGCTCGATGTAGATCCGCTCCGGGTAGTCCTCGAAGACGCCCTTGGTGCCGCCGAGGCTGTTGATCCGGCTGTACGGGTGCGGGGTGGACACGTCGTGCTCCAGCCGCAGCACCCGGCCCTTGGCGGTCTGTATGAGGCTGAAGGTGCGGTCGCTCTCGATGTAGGTCTCCCGCCAGCTCGGGTCGCCGGGCGGCATGTGCGCCTCGCGGTACTCGGCGAGGCCCAGGGCGGGGGTGCCGAAGCTGGAGATCCGGACCACCCGGTCGCCGCGGTTGATGTCCATGTAGTTGGCGATCGGCCCGAAGCCGTGGGTGGGGTAGAGGTCGCCGCGCAGCCGGGTGTGCCACAGCCGCCGCCACGGGCCCTCGTAGTACGTCGGGTCGAACATCAGCTGGCGCAGGTCGTGGTTGTACGCGCCCGCGGCGTGCAGCAGCCTGCCGAAGCGGCCCGCGTGCGCCATGCGCAGGACGCGCATCTCGTTGCGGCCGTAGCAGCAGTTCTCCACCTGCATACAGTGGCGGCGGGTGCGTTCGGAGAGGTCGACGAGGTCCCAGAGCTCGTCCATGCGCATGGCCACCGGGCATTCCACACCGGCGTGCTTGCCGTTCAGCAGCGCCGACTTGGCCATCGCGAAGTGCCAGTCCCACGGGGTGGCGATGTACACGTAGTCGAGGTCGCCGCGCTTGCACAGGTTCTCGAAGTCGTGGTCGCCCTTGGTGTAGGCGGTCGGCGCGGGCTGACCGGCGGCGGTGACCAGTTGCACCGCCTTCGCGGCCTTGTCCCTGACCGGGTCGCAGACCGCCACCACCCGTACACCCGGGATGGCGAGGTAGAGGGGCAGCATTCCCATGCCGCGGTTGCCCAGGCCGATGAGGCCGATCCGTACCGTGCTGCGTCTTTCGAACGGTACGCCGATCATGGTCTTGTGCCGGCCTCCCGGAGCCGCCGCCGTTCCCTGGCCCGCGCCGGCCGCGGCGGCGCTGCCCGTCCCCAGTCCGCCGATGCCGAGGCCGGCTCCCGCCGCTCCGGCGGTCCACAGAACGGAGCGCCTGGTGGGACCGGTGCCGTCGGGCCCGGAGCCCGCCTCGTGGCCGTCGTTCTCGTGGGGCTCGTGGTTCTGCGATGGTGCCTCGTTCATCGGTCCTCCATAGGAACGGATGGTGCGTGGCGGAAGCGTGAACCTCGCTGAGGACGCTTGTGCGGCTCGCTGCACAAGAGGGCCGCCAGGACTGATCTTTTGTGCGGAGGTCCGGAGCCTGCCTGGTACGGACCGCGGCGGAGTGCGTTCCGCTTCCTGCGCAACTCCCTGGAATCCCTTGCGGAAGCACTTCACGGGTCAACCGGCGGAAGCTCAGGCTCCCTCGGACATTCCCTCCACGGCGGCCCGGTACGCGGCTCCCCGCGCGAAGACGGCCCGCGGTGCCCTGCCACCGTGACTGCCGGGGCACGGCGCTTCCCGCAGGCCCGACCGTCACGGTTCCCGCCGCCCCGGTGCGGGTATCCCCCGCCGGGGGGACGCTCACGTTCGATTTGCCCCGTAGGCCGTCACCCGTCCCGCCACGCCCTCCGGCCACGCCCTCCGGCCTGTGCCGCCCTCCGGGCCGCGCCCCCACCCAGGCCACACCGGCCAGCCGCATCCCTCCGGCCTGTGCCGCCCCCCGCTCACGACCGCGCCCGCTCACGGCCGCGCCCCTCCACCCCGTCTCGCCCCCCCGGCTCACGCCGCGCCCCTCCACCCCGTACCGCCCCTCCACCCACGCCCCGCCCCGCCCCCCTCCCGCCTCCCGCCCCGTCACCCCCGCGTAGCCCACTCCAAAGCAAGCAGCGCCGAGTAATACCCCCGGCCGCCCGTAGCGTGGTCCATCCCCACCTCGCACATCCGGTTCGCCGACAGGTGCGCGTCGAAGTGCCGGGACGTCACCTCCGCCGCCTCCTTGGCGGTCGCCGCCTCCGTCAGCTCCTTGTGGAGCATGCCGCGGTCGCCCGCGAAGGCGCAGCAGCCCGCGTCGTCCGGGACGACCACCTCCGTCGCGCACGCCTCGGCGACCGCGCGCAGCTGTGCCTCGTCGCCCAGGTGCCGCATGGAGCACGTCGGGTGGAGTACGGCGGAGCCGACCGTCCGCAGCACCTCCAGGTGCGGCAGCAACTCCTCCGCTGCCCACACCACCGAGTCGACGACGGTCAGTTCGGCGTGCAGCTCCCGGTTGTCCGGGGTGAGGTACGGCACGACCTCGTGGGCGATGCCCAGCGTGCACGAGGACGCGTCCACGACCAGCGGCAGCCGCCCGCCCGCCGTCCAGCCCCACGCGGCCTCGACGATGCGGTTGGCCATCACCGTGTTGCCCTCGTCGTAGCCCTTGGAGTGCCAGATGGTGGCGCAGCAGGTGCCGTTCACGTCGTCGGGGATCCACACCGGCCTGCCCGCCCGCGCGGACACCGCCACGACGGCCTCGGGCAGCGACGGGCCGTCGAAGCCGTCCGGTTCGCCGAAGATACGGTTCACGCAGGCCGGGTAGTAGACCGCGGCGGCGCCCGCGCGCCGGGTCGCGGGCAGTCGGCGGGCCGCCGCGCCGGGAAGCTGCGGCAGCCACTCCGGTACGAGGTCGGGGCGTACGGCCTTGCGTGCCGCGCCGGTCAGGGACTGCAACAGCCGGTCGGCGCGCCCGTCACCGATCCGGTCGCCGATCTTCGCGGCGGCGGCCACCGCCAGCCGTGCCGACCGTTCGACCGTCTTGAAGTGCCGGGCGGTCAGGGCCGCGGCGCGTTCCTCCCTGGGGAGTGGCGCCGGTGCCGGAACTCCTTCATCATCGCGCCGGTGTCGATACCGACCGGGCAGGCCAGCTTGCAGGTGGAGTCGCCCGCGCAGGTGTCCACCGCGTCGTACCCGTACGCGTCCAGGAGCGCGCCGGTGACCGGTGAGACCGGGGCCTGGCGCATCATCTCCCGGCGCAGCACGATGCGCTGGCGCGGCGTCGTGGTGAGGTCCTGGCTGGGGCAGGTCGGTTCGCAGAAGCCGCATTCGATGCAGGGGTCGGCGACCGCCTCGACCTGCGGAATGGTCTTCAGGCCGCGCAGATGCGCCTTCGGGTCGCGGTCGAGCAGGACGCGCGGGGCCAGGATGCCGTGCGGGTCCACGGTCTGCTTGACGCGCCACATCAACTCCGTCGCGCGCGGGCCCCATTCGAGCTCCAGGAACGGGGCGATGTTGCGGCCGGTGGCGTGCTCGGCCTTCAGGGAGCCGTCGAAGCGCTCGACGGCCAGCGTGCAGAACTCGTCCATGAAGGCGGCGTAGCGCTCCACGTCCGCGGGTCGGGCGGCGTCGAAGGCGAGCAGGAAGTGCAGGTTGCCGTGGGCGGCGTGGCCCGCGACCGCCGCGTCGAAGCCGTGCCGGGCCTGGAGTTCGAGCAGCGCGGTGCAGGCTTCGGCGAGCCGGGACGGCGGTACGGCGAAGTCCTCGGTGATCAGCGTCGTACCGGACGGGCGGGAGCCGCCGACCGCGGTGACGAAGGCCTTGCGGGCCTTCCAGTATCCGGCGATGTCCCCGGCGTCGCGGGTGAATTCATTGGTGACGGAGGCGACGGGCGCGACCAGCTCCAGTCCCGCCAGCACCTCGCGCGCGGCCTCCTCCTGCGCCTCCCGCGCCGCCTCGTCGGGCGCGCGGAACTCGACCAGCAGCGCGGTGGTCGTCTTCGGCAGCTCCGCCCAGTCGGCCGGCACGCCGGACACGCTCACCGAGGCGCGCAAAGTGTTGCCGTCCATCAGCTCGACGGCGATCGCGCCCGCCTCGTTGAACAGCGGCACCGCGGCGGCCGCGGCGCTCAGGGTCGGGAAGAACAGCAGGGCGGTGGAGGTGTACCGGTCCAGGGGCAGCGTCTCGAAGACGGTCTCGGCGATGAAGCCGAGGGTGCCTTCGGAGCCGACCGTCAGTCCGCGCAGGATCTCGACGGGGGTGGCGCCGTCCAGGAAGGCGTCCAGGCGGTAGCCGTTGGTGTTCTTGATCTCGTACTTGGCGCGGATCCGGGCCACCAGCTCCGGGTCCGCCTCGATCTCCGCCTTCAGCGCCATGAGTCCCTCGCACAGGGCGGGCTCGGCGTGCGCCAGCTCCTCGTCGGCCGCCGGGTCACCGGTGTCCACGATCGTGCCGGAGGGCAGGACGAGGGTGACCGAGGCGAGTGTCCGGTAGGAGTTGCGGGTGGTGCCCGCCGTCATGCCGGACGCGTTGTTGGCGACCACGCCGCCGAGTGTGCAGGCGATGGCGCTGGCGGGGTCCGGGCCGAGCAGGCGGCCGTACCGGGCGAGTGCGGCGTTGGCTCGTACGACCGTGGTGCCGGGCCGGATACGGGCCCGGGCGCCGTCGTCCAGCACCTCGACGCCCGCCCAGTGCCGGCGTACGTCGACGAGGATGTCCTCGCCCTGCGCCTGCCCGTTGAGCGAGGTGCCGGCGGCACGGAACACGACGTCGCGGCCCTTGCCGTGCGCGTAGGAGAACACCGCGGAGATGTCGTCGACGTCCTCGGCCAGGACGACGACCTGCGGGACGAACCGATAGGGGCTCGCGTCGGAGGCGTACCGCACCAGGTCGGAGATCGTGTGCAGCACCTTGTCCGGGCCGAGCAGCGCCGTCAGCTCGTCGCGCAGCCGCTGCGGTGTGCCGGACGCCTGCCGGTCGGGCACCCGGTCGGGGTACGGGCCTTCGGTGGTGGCCGGCCGCAGGGTCCAGGGCTTCGGTTCCAGCAGGGGCATGACGACTCTCCTCCGGTCTGGTTCCGGCGGCGCTCCGGCGTCCGACGCGACCGCCCGGTCCAGTGTTTCAGCAGCGTGCGGCAGGTCCGTCCACCAGGGTGGACAGCAGGCCGCCGAGCACCTCCCGCTGTTCCGCGGTCAGTGGCGCCAGGATGTCGCGCGCGGCGTCCCGGCGCGCGCCGCGCAACGCGTGCAGCGTCGAACGGCCGGTGTCGGTCAGCTCGATCCGTATCACGCGGCGGTTGGCGGGGTCCGGCACCCGGCGGACCGCGTCCTTCGCCTCCAGGGCGTCGACCAGCGTCGTCACGGCTCGCGGTACGACCTCCAGGCGCGCGGCCAGGTCTGCCATCCGGGGCGGTGTCCCGTCGCGGTAGTGGTCCACGATGCGCAGCAGCCGGGTCTGCGCAGGGGTCAGCGCGATGTCGAGCGTCGCCATGTGCCGCTTCTGCGCGCGGTGCATCCGGCGGGTGAGCCGTACGAGCTGCTCCGCCAGGTCGGGGTCGGCGAGGGCTGGACCGATGTCGGCGGGACCGGGACCGGGATCGGCGAGGACGGGACCGGAACCGGAATCGGGATCGGGACCGGGATCGGTGGTGGCCGGATCGGGGGAGGAGGACATGGCCGGAGGGTATCAGGACCACGTTCATTGTGAGTATAGGTAACCATTGGTTATGCTCGGCGGGACCCGCATCCGTACCCCTGCGAAGGAGCCCATGCGCCCCGACGGACCCGAGTGGACCCCGCCGCCCAGAGACCCGGCCCAGCCGGCCCAGGTGCGGCGCATCCTCGCCCTCTTCCGCCCCTATCGCGGCCGGCTGGCCACGGTCGGCCTGCTGGTGGCCGCCTCCTCCCTGGTCTCGGTCGCCTCCCCTTCCTGCTCCGCGCCGTCCTGGACGTGGCGATCCCCCAGGGCCGCACCGGCCTGCTGACCCTGCTCGCCGCCGGCATGATCGTCACCGCCGTGCTGACCAGCGTCTTCGGCGTCCTGCAGACCCTGATCTCGACCACCGTCGGCCAGCGCGTCATGCACGACCTGCGCACCGCGGTCTACGCCAAGCTCCAGCGGATGCCGCTGGCGTTCTTCACCCGCACCCGCACCGGCGAGGTGCAGTCCCGCATCGCCAACGACATCGGCGGCATGCAGGCCACCGTCACCTCCACCGCGACCTCCCTGGTCTCCAACCTCACCTCCGTCGTCGCCACCGTCGTCGCCATGCTCGCCCTCGACTGGCGGCTGACCCTGGTCTCCCTGCTGCTGCTCCCGCTCTTCGTCTGGATCAGCCGCCGGGTCGGCAACGAACGCAAGCGGATCACCACCGCGCGGCAGAAGCAGATGGCCGCGATGTCCGCGATGGTCACCGAGTCACTGTCGGTCAGCGGCATCCTGCTCGGCCGCACCATGGGCCGCGCCGACTCGCTCACGGCGAACTTCGCCACCGAGTCCGAGCGGCTGGTCGGCCTGGAGGTCCGCGCCAACATGGCCGGACGCTGGCGGATGGCCACCATCGGCATCGTCATGGCCGCCATGCCCGCCGTCATCTACTGGTCGGCCGGACTCGTCCTCCAACTCGGCGGCCCGGCCTTCTCCATCGGCACCCTCGTCGCCTTCGTCACCCTCCAGCAGGGCCTGCTGCGCCCCACCGTCTCGCTGCTGTCCACCGGCGTGCAGATGCAGACCTCGGTCGCACTATTCCAACGCATCTTCGAATACCTCGACCTGCCGGTGACCATCACCGAACCGGCGCACCCGGTACGCCTGGCCGAGCCGCGCGGCGAGGTCCGCTTCGAGCACGTCACGTTCGCGTACGACGACCCGGAGCGCGAGGACGGCGCCGCGCCCGCCCCGGCGACCCTGTGCGACATCGACCTGGACGTCCCGGCCGGCAGCAGCCTGGCCGTCGTCGGGCCGACCGGCAGCGGCAAGAGCACCCTGAGCTACCTGGTGCCGCGGCTGTACGACGTGACGGACGGCCGGGTCACCCTGGACGGTACCGACGTCCGCGACCTGGACTTCGACTCCCTCGCCCGCGCCGTCGGCGTGGTCTCCCAGGAGACGTACCTCTTCCACGCCTCCGTCGCCGACAACCTCCGCTTCGCCAAGCCGGACGCCACCGACGAGGAGATCGAACGCGCCGCCCGCGCGGCCCAGATACACGACCACATCGCGGGCCTCCCGGACGGCTACGACACCCTCGTGGGCGAACGCGGCCACCGCTTCTCCGGCGGCGAGAAGCAGCGCCTGGCCATCGCCCGGACGATCCTGCGCGACCCGCCCGTCCTCGTCCTCGACGAGGCCACCAGCGCGCTGGACACCCGGACCGAACACGCGGTGCAGCAGGCCATCGACGCCCTCTCCAAGGGCCGTACGACGATCACCATCGCGCACCGACTGTCCACCGTCCGCGACGCCGACCAGATCGTCGTCCTCGACGCGGGCCGGATCGCCGAACGCGGCACCCACGGCGAACTCCTCGCCGCCGACGGCCGTTACGCGGCCCTGGTCAAGCGTGACGCACACCTCGTCCCCGACGGTGATCGCCCCCTGTCCGCCGACCTGACCCACGGGTAAGGTCGGCCCCGACCGCACCGGACCGACCTCAGGAGCGCCCGTGGCAGCCACCGACCGCACCGCAGACCGTTCCACAGACCGATCCGCCGGCCGTTCCACCGACCGCTCCGCTCTGACGATGGCCCGGATGCTCGGCGGCATGGGGGCGCTCCACTTCCTCGCCCCCAAGCCGTTCGACGCGATCGTCCCCCGCGCCCTGCCGGGCTCCCCGCGCACCTGGACGTACGTCAGCGGCGCCGCGGAACTCGCCGTGGCCGCCGCGGTCGCCCTGCCGCGCACCCGCCGGGCCGGCGCGCTGGCCGCCGCCGGCCTGTTCGCCGCCGTCTTCCCCGCCAACATCAAGATGGCCCGCGACTGGCGCCACCGCCCGGCGCCCCTCAAGGCCGTCGCCTACGGCCGCCTGCCACTCCAACTGCCCATGGTCGCCTGGGCCCTGCACACGGCACGAGCCACCGGCCGGCAGGAAGCCCGCCCCTGAAATGCAGGGGCGGGCCGCACCACCCTCCCCCTAGGGTGAGCCGCATGCCTGCCCACGAAGCCCTGCCGCCCCTCGAATTCGCCTTCCCCGGCCCCCTCCGGGACCGCCTCGTCGCCGCCGTCCTCTCCGGTGCCAAGACCACCACGTCGGGCCTGCTGGCGGACTACGAGCGCGAAAACGACCCACTGCCGCGCGCCGGCGACCGCTACCAGGTCCCCGACTCCGACGGCCGCCCCGTAGCCGTCATCGAGGTGACGGAGGTACGGGTACTGCGCCTGGCCGACGTGGACCTGCAACACGCCGTGGACGAGGGCGAGGGCAACGAGACAGTGGCCGACTGGCGAGCCGACCACGAAAGCTTCTGGCACAGCCCCGAAATGCGCGAGGCCCTCGGCGACCCGGAGTTCCATGTCGACGACGACACCCAGGTGGTGGCCGAGCGGTTTCGGGTGGTCGAGCGCCTGTAGGGCGGAGACGCTGCGGCGGGCTCAGAGGCACGCCGCATCCACCACCTCCGCCATCGCCCGATACTCGGCGTCCCCAAGATGCTTACGATCGCCGCTGTCGTAAGCGGGCAGCAGTGCCAGCGGATTTGTCGGGTCCGCCAGGGCCGTCGCGATCAGGTCGCGGTAGCCCTCGATGAGCTGTGCGGCGGACAGGTCCGGGTTCGGGCGGTACGTCGGGAAGCCCGTCTTGTCCACCTCGCTGAATCCGATGTCGTCCAGGCCGGCGAGGACGATCACCGTCCGTACCCCTGGCTTGTCCAGGACGTCCCGCCGGAAGCGTGCGCCGGCCCGCTCGCCGAACCAGGGCGCGTCGTCGAGCAGCAGGTTTCCGCCGATGCCGGCGTTGAGCACCGGGCGGTCCAGGCCCGCGGCGGTCAGCCGGTCGCCCTCGGCGCGGCAGGCGGTGGTGAACGCCTGGGCGTGGAAGGTGGTGGGGCCGGTCGGCGAGGGAAGTACAGGCTCACCGTGAGCTGGTCGAAGGGGGTCACGGGGAGTTCGGCCGCGTCGCTCCAGACCTCGCCGCCCGCCGGGATGCGGACGGATTCGGTGCCCGAGAAGGCCAGTCGGCGTGTCGTTTCGGTTCGCACGGCCGCGCCCTGGGCCGTACGGGCGAGGGTGGTGCCGCCGACCTCCAGGGGAGCGCTGCCGAAGCGGTTGGAGAAGCGGACGCGGGCCGCCGTGCCGGAGCCGGTGACCCGGACGACCTGACGTGCCGTCTGGTCCGCGAAACCCTCCTCGGACCAGTTCTTGTCGAGCCGGTGCTGGGGCGCTGTACGGAGGTTGTCCAGCCGGCGTTCCGCACGGTGGTGTCGCTCATGGTGATCACTCGCTCTTCCGTCGTCGTTGCGGTGATCACGAGTCTGGCGAGCGGGTGGAGGGACACCCAGACCTCTGAGCTGCGTACGCATCCGGTGCCTATCAGCGGGAGGGACACCCTGCGGGGGCCGCCGCCCCGCCCGGCGGTCAAAGGTGGCGCAATCTTGATCGTGAGGCGTCAGGAAGCGTGCTGAGTGGAGTTTCACCCGATCACACCCGGCAAGGCGAACGGCACACACCCCACGGGACATCACCCTGATTCCCCGAAACCCCGACGGACACGAACGCACACAAGGAGGCGACGTGCTCGACAGCACAGCCGAGCCGGGCCGCCGGAGCGCCCTGGCCGTCACCGCCGCGGCGGGCCTCAGCCTTCTCACCGCCTGCGCCGGTACGGCGGACAGCGACACGTCACCACGCGGCGCGCCACCGCCCCGGGCCTCGGGCACCCCCGGCAGCCGGACGGGCAGCCCCACACCCGAGCCGGCCAGGAAGCGGCCCCAGCTGCCGCGCGGCGGCCGCGAACTGTTCCCCCGTCACCGGCTCGCCGGTTACTGCGGCCTGCCCGGAGCCGCCGCCCTCGGCCGCCTCGGCACCGGTGACCTGGACCAGCGCGCCCGCGAGATCGAGAAGCTCGCGCAGACCTACGCCACCGACCGCGAACCACTGCCCGTCCTGGAACTCCTCGCCGTGGTCGCCAACTCCAGCGCCGGCCCGGACGGCACCTACCGCACCCGCACCTCCGCCGACACCGTCCGCCGCTTCCACGAAGCGGCCCGCAAGCACCGTGCGCTGCTGCTCCTGAACATTCAGCCGGGCCGTGCCTCGGCGCTCGGCGAGGTCAAGGCGCTGCGCGAGTGGCTGGTGCACCCGGATGTGGGGGTCGCGCTCGATCCCGAGTGGGAGATGGGCCCGGGCGAGAAGCCGGGCGACTCCTACGGGAGCACCGACGGCGGCGAACTCACCGAGATCGCCCGCTACCTCTCCGGCCTGGTCCGCGAGCACGACCTGCCGGAGAAGGCGTTCGTCTTCCACCAGGTGGCGACCTCGGTGGTCGAGGAGCAGCACGCGTTCCGGCCGCAGCCGGGTGTCGCCGCCATCAAATGCGCCGACGGCATCGGATCGCCGGGACTGAAGCGCGGCACCTGGAACGACCTGGTCAGAAACCTGCCCCGCGGAATGCACACCGGCTTCAAGCTCTTCTACGACGAGGACACCGAAGGCAGCCGCCTGATGACCCACAAGGAGGTCCTGGCGCTGCGCCCGCAGCCCGAGTACGTCATGTACGAGTGACGGCGCGCCGGCCCGCGTGCCCCGCTCCGCGACCGACACCCGGAGCGGGGGCACCGGCTTCACGCCGGCCGCAGCCGGTACGCGTAGCTGTAGGGCCGGTCGGCGTGCAGCAGGTACGTGTCTAGCGGCGGCGCGCCCCACGAATCGTTTCCGCCGACACCCGTCTGCCGGTGATTGACGCCGAGGACCGTCTCAGGGCGCCGCTTCAGCTCGTACGGATGCTCGTGCCGCTCGCTCTCCAGGTCGGAGGGCGCGTGGTGCAGGGCGCTCAGTTCCAGCAGCGGCGCGCCGTCGCCGGGCTCCGCGCGTACGGTCAGTCCCGTGCCGTCGCGGCCGGTGAGCGAGGCGCTGCGGACGTCGGTCACGTTGCCGGTCTGCTGCGGCCGGACGTAGTTGCCGAGCTGGGCGTCGACGCTGCCGCGATACCGGCCGACGAAGGCCGCCGTGTGCCGGTCCCAGTAGTTCTCGTGGGGCCCGCGCCCGTACCAGCTGAAGATCTCCAGCCCGGCCGGTACGGTCAGCAGCGCGCCCACCACGGGCAGGTCGGGCAGCCCGGCGCCGGGGGTCAGGGTGTGCCGGACGCGCACCTCGCCGTCGCCGCGCACGGTGAAGACCGTGTCCCACCGGGAGACGGCAGGGGAGGTCGGCAGGGTGGCCGAGACGTCGATGGTCACTTCGGAGGCGGACGGCTGGGCAGGCTTGACCCGTGTCACCGTGCGTTTGGCGCCCGCTTCGCGCCAGGTGCGCAGCGTGTTCTGCGCGCCCCGGCCGATGTCGTTGTCCGTGGGGCCGCGCCAGAAGTTGGGCACCGGACCGGCGGTCAGCAGGGCCCGTCCGCGGTGGCGGTAGGCCGACAGGGTGCCGCTCGCCTTGTCGAGGACGAGTTCGAGGTCGGGCCCGCTCACGGTGACCGCGCGGTCCGACTCGGTGAGCCGCAGGGGCGGCAGCCCGGCGGGGGAGGGCTCGGCGGGCGCGGGGGTGTGCCAGGGCAGCGCGAGTTGTTCGGCGGCGACGCTGTGGCCCGCGTCGGCCCAGGTGGTGGCGTGCCGTAGCACGAAGGAGAGATTCAGCCAGTACTCGGCGCCGGGGGCGGGCCGTTCGGGCCGGCTGAACGGAATGCGTACGGTCGTGTCCCGGCCCGGTGCGGCCTTCGGCGCGGGAAGGGTGCCGTGCTGGACGCGTTCGCCGTCCCGGGTGACTTCCCAGCGCAGCTCGTAGGCGTCCAGGCCGAGGAACAGCTGCCGGTTGGTGATCCGTACGGTGCCCGTGGCGAGGTCGGCGGCGGCCATCCGGACGGCCTGGTAGACCTTCTTGACCTCGTGGATGGCCGGGTGCGGCGCGCGGTCGGCGGCGACGATGCCGTTGCAGCTGAAGTTCCAGTCGGTGGGGTAACCGGGGTGCCAGTCGCCGCCGTAGGACAGGTACGTGCGCTTCGGGTCGCCGGGGACGGGCAGCCGGATGGCCTGGTCGACGAAGTCCCAGATGAAGCCGCCGTGCAGGTTGGGGTAGCGCTCAAAGACGTCCCAGTACTCCTGGAAGTTGCCGGTGCTGTTGCCCATGGAGTGCGCGTATTCGCACAGGATGAACGGTTTCGGGTTGCCGGATCTGCCGTACCGCTCGACCTCGTCCGGCGTGCTGTACATGCGGCTCTCGATGTCGGCGACCGCGTTCATGCCCTCGTAGTGCAGCGGCCGGGACGGGTCGCGGCGGCGCGTCCAGTTGGCCATCGCGACGAAGTTGAGCCCCTGACCTGCCTCGTTGCCCAGCGACCACACCACGACGGACGGGTGGTTCTTGTCCCGCTCGACCATCGACCGCATCCGGTCCAGGCACGCCCCGGTCCACGCGGGGAGACTGCCGGGCAGCCGGTCGCGGACCCCGTGCGACTCCAGGTTGGCCTCGCCGATCACGTACAGGCCGTACTCGTCGCACAGCTCCAGCCAGCGCGGATCGGCCGGGTAGTGGGACGTGCGGACGGCGTTGATGTTGTGCTGCTTCATGATGCGGATGTCCTGGAGCATCCGCTCCTCGGGAACGGCCTGCCCGTGGTCGGGGTCGGTCTCGTGCCGGTTGACGCCGCGGAAGACGACGGGCTGCCCGTTGACGGTGAGCTTGCCGGGCCCGTACGCGACGGAGCGGAAGCCGACCCGGGTGCTCTGCACGTCGGCGGTGCGGCCCGCCGGATCGGTGAGGGTCAGCACGAGCGTGTAGAGGTGCGGGGCCTCGGCGGACCACAGGCCGGGGGCGCGGACGGTGGTCTTCGGGGTGACCGTGGCGTCCTGCCCGCCGGTGAAGCGGACCGGCGCGGTCAGCGGGGCCGGCAGCGCCGGCCGCCCGTGCCCGTCGTACAGCTCCGCTCTGAGCCGGTGTTCACCCGCCGCTGCCGCGCCCCGGTTCCGTACCGTCGCGGCCACGGTCAGTTCCGCGTCGCGGTGGGCGGCGTCCAGGGCGGTGTGGACGTGCAGGTCCTGAAGGTGCACGGGTGCGAGGGAGTACAGGTACACGTCGCGGAAGATCCCGGACAGGTCGATCATGTCCTGGTCCTCCAGCCAGCTGCCGTCGGACCACCGGTAGACCTCCACGGCCAGCACGTTCGTGCCGGGACGCAGCCGCTCGGTGATGTCGAACTCGGCCGGGGTGTAGCTGTCCTCGCTGTAGCCGACCCGCTCGCCGTTGACCCACACGAAGAACGCCGACTTCACGCCCTGGAAGGAGAGCAGGGTGCGGCGGCCGTCCCAGTCACCGGGCACGGTGAAGGCGCGCCGGTAGGAGCCGACGGGGTTGAAGCCGTGCGGGACGTGCGGCGGCCGGGGGTCCTCGTAGCCGATCCACGGGTACTTGACGTTGAGGTAGATCGGTTCCGGGTAGCCCTCGATCTCCCAGTTGGAGGGCACGGTGATGCGGTCCCAGCCGCTGTCGTCGTACTGCGGCGCGAAGAAGTCGCGGGGCCGCTCGTCGGGGTTCTTCGACCAGCGGAAGCGCCAGCTGCCGTTGAGCGAGCGGTAGTACGGGGACGCGCGGAACTTCCCGGTACGCGCCGCCCGGTCGTCCCCGTACGGGACGAGGCGGGCGCGGGCCGGTTCGCGGTTGACCTGGAAGGTCCGCGGGGCGGCGTCCCACTCGGCGGGGGCGGTGGGGACGGGTGTTCCGGTCGTGGCAGCGAAGGAGCGTTTCTGCGCGGCGAACGCGGCCCATCCGGCCAGGGCGGCGCCGGTGGCGAGGAACGACCTGCGGTCGATGCGGCGTACGTTCATGAGAGGGCTCCGAACGTAAGGCAACAGGAAGCGTCAGGGTCGAACACTGGCGCCGAGCATGACAAGGCATCCGCACGCCACTTCCCGCCGCCGCACCCCGGACGCGTCCCTCAAGAGCCTGTGTCATAACCCCGGCCGGGCGCCCGCCGCCTGGCACGCACTCCCCCAGCTACCGCTGGGAGGTGCCCCCACGCTGCGTTGCCGAAACGCCCACGTAGCTCCGCTACGAAGACGCTCCGGCGCCTTGCGATCGCACGCACCAGACGACGGGCGCTGATCCGACCGGGGGTATGACACAGGCTCTCACCCCTCCGACAACAGCACGACCTCCAGCTTCCGCGGCCCGTGCACCCCTTCGACCCGGTCCAGCTCGATGTCGCTGGTCGCCGACGGGCCGGAGATCCACGTCAACGGGCGGGCCGGGTCCAGCCGTTCGAGCGCCTGCGGCACCGAGTCGACGACCTGGTCGGGTACCCGGACCACGCAGATGTGATGGTCCGGAATGAGCGTGATCCGGCGACGGCCCTGGTCGGGCGAGCCGTCCAGCACGATGGTGCCCGTCTCGGCGATCGCCACCGCGCAGCCGGTGACGACACTGCCCACCGAGTCGAGCTCGCGCGCGGTGCTCGCCGCCCGGTCATGGACACGGGTGGGACCGGTGGCGGCCGTCCACCGCGGGTCCAGCCCGGGCGGCACGAGCACCGTCTGCGAGCCGTGGCGGGCCAGCAGGCGCTCGATCAGCAGGTGCACGTCGTCCGCGGCGCAGCGGTGCACCAGCGCCCGGTACTCCGCGAGGTGCTCGGCCAGCAGCGCCACCCGCTCCTCCGGCGTACGGGAACCGTGGACGCGCAGGTAGTCGCGGGGGACCGGCGGGTCCTCGTACCCCTCACCGCGCGGTACGTCCGCCAGCGCCCGGCGCACCCGCGCCAGCACCACATCCCGGCTGCTCACTTCGCCCGCTCCTCTCCCCGCGTACGCCGCCACCAGTCCCGGAAGGACTCGGCCGGCACCACCGGCAGATCCCGGGTGTCCGTCCAGGCACGCCCCGGGCCCGGCAGCCGGCGCGGATGCAGCCGCCGGGTACGGGCCGCCAGCCGCTGCCCCGTACGCAGCACCCCCGGGTGGTCGAACGCGAAGCCCGCCGCGCGCATCGCCGCCCGCTCAGCGGCGTGCCCCTTGGCCGGTTTGAGGACGGTCTTCACGCCGCGCCGCGTCACCCGGCCACCCTGCACCACCCGCTCCCGCAAGTGCACCAGCACCTCGGGAATGTCGATGGCCACCGGGCACACCTCGTAGCAGGCGCCGCACAGCGACGACGCGTACGGCAACGAGGCGTCCAGCTCGCTCGCCGTACCACGCAGCTGCGGGGTGAGGATCGCGCCGATCGGCCCCGGGTACACCGAGCCGTACGCGTGCCCGCCGGCCCGCTCGTACACCGGGCACACGTTCAGACAGGCCGAGCAGCGGATGCAGCGCAGCGCCTGGCGGCCCACCGTGTCGGCGAGGGTGTCGGTGCGCCCGTTGTCGAGCAGCACGAGGTGGAAGGCGCGCGGCCCGTCGCCGTCCGTCGTGCCGGTCCACATCGAGGTGTACGGGTTCATCCGCTCGGCCGTCGAGGACCGGGGCAGCAGCTGGAGGAAGATCTCCAGGTCCTGCCAGGTCGGCACCACCTTCTCGATGCCGACGACCGAGATCAGCGTCTCCGGCAGGGTCAGGCACATCCGGCCGTTGCCCTCGGACTCCACGACCACCAGCGTCCCGGTGTCGGCCACCATGAAGTTGGCACCCGAGACGCCGACCTTCGCGGTCAGGAACTTCTCGCGCAGATGCAGCCGCGCCGCCTCCGCCAGCTCGGCCGGCGCGTCCGACAGGTTCTCCGGCGCCGGACGGCCCCAACGGCTCATCCGCTCCCGGAAGATGTCCCGGATCTCGCCCCGGTTGCGGTGGATTGCGGGCACCAGGATGTGCGACGGCCGATCGTCGCCGAGCTGCACGATCAGCTCCGCCAGATCTGTCTCGTACGCGCTGATGCCCGCCTCGGCCAGCGCCCGGTTCAGCTCGGTCTCCTGCGTGGCCATCGACTTGACCTTGACGACCTCGCGCTCACCCGTCTCCCGCACCAGCCGGGCGACGATGGCGTTGGCCTCGGCGGCGTCGGCCGCCCAGTGCACCTGCCCGCCGGCGGCCGTCACCGACTCCTCCAGCTGTTCCAGGTAGTGGTCGAGGTGGCGCAGCGTACGGTCCTTGACGGCGGCGCCCGCGGCCCGCAGCCGCGCCCAGTCGTCCAGCTCCGCCACCGCCTTGGCCCGCTTGTCGCGGATGGTGTGGGTGGCATGGCGCAGATTGCCCCGCAGCCGGGCGTCCTGCGTGGAGGACGCGGCGGCCGCGGGGAACGCGGGCATGCCGAGATACGTACCGCTCACCGCTGGCTCCCTTCCGTGGGGCGGGCGCGGGCCGGTCCCCGCGCGTCGGCCTCCGTGGCGGCCAGGATCTCCGCGATGTGCACGGGCCGGGCCGCCGCGCCCTGCCGCTGGAGTGTGCCGCCGATGTGCATCAGGCAGGAGTTGTCGACCGTGCAGACCGCCTCCGCCCCCGTCTCCCGGACCGCCCGTGCCTTGTCGGCGCCCATCGCGGCCGACACCGCCGGGTTCTTCACCGCGAAGGTGCCGCCGAAACCGCAGCACTCCTCGGCACCCGGCAGCTCCCGCAGCTCCAGCCCCCGTACGTGCTCCAGCAGCCGGCGCGGCCGGTCGCCCAGGCCCAGCATCCGCAGGCCGTGGCAGGTGGGGTGGTAGGTGACGGTGTGCGGGTAGTACGCGCCCACGTCCGTCACCTTCAGCACGTCGACCAGGAACTCGGTCAGCTCGTACGTCTTGGGCACGGCGCTCGCCGCCGCCCGCGCCAGCTCCCGCCCGGCGCGCCCCTCGTCCCGGGCCCTCGCCGCGATCCGCGGATAGTTGTCCCGCACCATCGCCGCGCACGATCCGGAGGGGTGACCACGTAGTCGTAGTCGGCGAAGGCGCGGTCGAAGCGGTGCACCAGCGGCTCCGTCAGATGCCGGTAACCGGTGTTGAACTGGGGCTGACCGCAGCAACTCTGCTCCACCGGGAATCCCACCTCGACCCCGAGGCGTTCCAGCAGCGTGATCACTGCCCGGCCGGTGTCCGGGTAGAGCGTGTCGTTGATGCAGGTGACGAACAATGCTACGCGCACGTTGCCATCTCCTTTCGGCTGCCGTCGACCGCTGGCGGCGGGCCGTCTCACCGGTACATGATCACCTGTCGGCTCATCCTGCCCCAGCGGCGGGCGAAGGAGAAGGACCCGGAGCGGAGGACCATGACACGTGCGGAGCAGGCCGAGGCCGGAACGGAGGAGGGGCGCCGGACGGCGCGCCGCGGCAGGTGTCGCAGCTGCGGCAGCTGGCCGCGGCGTCGGTCGGCAACGCCGTGGAATGGTACGACTGGTACGCGTACTCCTTCCTGGCCGTCTACATCGCCGACCGGGTCTTTCCCCAGGGCACCGGCAACTCCCTGGTGCCGCTGCTGTCCACCTTCGCGGTGTTCGCGGTGGGCTTCTTCATGCGGCCGGTCGGCGGGCTGCTGATGGGCGCGGTCGCCGACCGCCGCGGCCGCCGGGCCGCGCTGACCCTGACCATCCTGCTGATGGGCGGCGGCAGCCTGCTCGTCGCCGTCACCCCCACCTACGCGGCCACCGGCGTGCTCGCGCCGATCGTGCTGGTCGTCGCCCGGCTGGTGCAGGGGCTCTCGGTGGGCGGCGAGTTCGCCGCCTCCACGACCTTCCTCGTCGAGTCGGCCGGGCCCGGCCGGCGCGGGCTGTTCTCCAGCTTCCAGTACGTCTCCACCACCGCGGGCCAGCTGCTGGCGTCCGGCACCGCCGCCCTGCTGGCGGGCGTACTGACCGACGGCCAGATGGGGCAGTGGGGCTGGCGCCTGGTGTTCCTGATCGGCGCGGTGTTCAGCCTGCTCGGTCTGTGGATCCGCAGCGGGGCGCGCGAGACGCGCAGCGAGGAGCAGCGGGCAGCCACCCGCCCCGGCATCTTCGAGGCGCTGCGCCGCTACCCGCGCCAGTCCCTGCTGATCTGCGGCATCACCGCGGGCGGCACCCTCGCGTACTACACCTGGACCACCTACCTGCCCACGTACGCGCAGGTGAACGCCGGATTCGACAAGAGCGAGGCGCTCACCGTCGGCACCTTGTCGCTGCTGTTCTTCGCCCTGCTCCAGCCGCTCGGCGGCCTGCTGTCGGACCGTATCGGCCGCAAGCCGCTGCTGCTCGGCTTCGCGCTGGGCTTCGCGGTGCTCGCCGTACCGCTGCTGCACCTGGTGACCGACGCGTTCTGGTCGCTGCTGCTCGTGCAGTGCGCGGGCATGGTGCTGCTGACCGGGTACACCGCGGTCGCCGCCGCCGTGAACGCCGAGGTCTTCCCGGCCCGGGTACGGGCCGCCGGCATCGGCTTCCCGTACTCGCTGACCGTGGCGCTCTTCGGCGGCACCGCGCCGTACGTGGGCACCTGGTTCAAGCAGGCCGGGAACGCGGACCTCTTCCCCTGGTACGTGTCCGCCCTCTGCCTGGTCTCCTTCGTCGTGTACCTGACCCTGCCGGAGACCGCCAAGCAGAAGCTGGACACCTGAGAGGGATGTGCGTGCGGGCCGTTCACGGTCCGCACGCACATCCCGAACGGCCCGCACACCGCTGGGGGCCGGGTACGTCACACCGGGAGCGTCACTTGCGGGCGACGATCGCCGCGTTGGCGCCGGGCGCCTCGAACGGCACCTTGCGGACCTCCGAGAACCCGGCGTCGGCCAGCCAGGAGCTGTACTCCGCCGCCGTGTAGTTACGCCCGCCCTCCGTCTCGACCAGCATGTTCAGGCTCATCAGGGCGGCCGGGGCGGGCCCGGTCAGGTCGTCGTCGACCATCAGCTCGCTGATCACCAGCGTGCCGCCGGGCGGCAGCGCCGCACAGCACTTGTCCAGCAGCATGCGGTTGGTGGCCTCGTCCCAGTCGTGCAGGATCATCGACAGCACGATGATGTCGTGCCCGCCGGGCAGGTCGGGCTCGGCGAGGAAGTCGCCGGGGTGGGTGCCGATCCGGTCGTCCAGTCCGGCGTCGGCGACGTTGCGTTCCGCGACCGGGCACACCTTCGGCAGGTCGTAGACCGTCGCCTTCAGCCCCGGGTGCCGCCGGCACAGCTCGATGGCGTACGCGCCGGAGCCGCCGCCCACGTCCAGCAGCCGCGCTCCGGCGGTCAGGTCCACCACCGCGCCCAGCCGCTGCGCGGTCCACGACGACAGCGCGTGCATCGCCTCCCAGAAGACGGCCAGCAGGCCCGGGTCCTCGGTGGCGAACAGATGCGGCTGCTTGTCGGGGTCCCAGGTGGTGGGCCGGTTGGTGCGCACGGCCTCACCGAGCCGGCCCCAGCCGGGATACAGCCGCTGGTCCAGCATCCGCAGCCAGCCGCTGAAGTGGTACGGGCGGCCCGGCACCAGATAGGCGTCGGTCAGCGCCGAGTTGACGAAGCGGCCGTCCCCCCGGCGCTCCAGCAGGTCCAGCGCCGCGCAGCCGGTCAGCAGCATCCCCGCCGGCCGTACACCGATCTCCAGCTCCTCGGCGCACTCCTCGACCGTGCCGCCGCCCAGCCGGTCGAGCACCCCGAACAGGCCCAGCTCGTCGGCGGTCGCCAGCGTCTTGAACGCCCAGAACCCGGTGGCTAACTGCATCAGCGGCAGCGGGGACGCAGTCGGCGCGACGGGGTGCGGGGATGCCATGGGATGCCTCCAGCAATCGGTACGGGATTGGTACGGGGACGTGCGGGGGAGCGCACGGAAGTTCACGGACGCGAACATACGTCCGTGTGCGTGATCACTTCCACCGCCGGGAGGCTGTCACACACGGAAAACGGGCACCGAAGGCGGTGCCCGGGAAGCGGAACGAACGGTGCCGTTCCGCCCTGGCGCGGGCGGGACGGCACCGTTCGGGTACGGGGCGGGGCGGCTGGGGAGCGCCGGGCCGCGCCTCGGCGCGTCAGGGGGAGTGGCCGTGCCCGGCGCCCGACTCGACGGTGCCGCCCAGGCTGTCCCGCAGCGGCAGCAGCGCGTCACGGGAAGGGCCGGTGACCGACCAGCGGGTGCCGACGAGATAGGTGCCCCCGTACGCCTGAGCCTCGGTGAGCCAGGCGCGCTTCTTGGCGTCGCCGCTGAAGGTCAGGATACGGAAGACACCGGCGCCGGTGGTGCAACCGCCTTCCCGCAGTTCCTGCGCGTCGAGAATGATGTCGGCACGGCAGCCGAGAGCGGCGGCGATCCGTGCCATGGAGGCGGGCGGGCCGGCCGGGCCGGGGGAGGGGGCGGTGGGGTCGGCGGGCACGGTGTGCCGGGTGGGCTGGGGAGCCGGGGCGGGGGTGCCGTTCGCGTAGCCCGCCACGACGATCGCGCAGGCCAGGCCGCCCGCCGCCAGGAGGGGAAGGGCGGGCCCGGACGGTAACCTCATGGGGAGATCCGTTCTCTTCAGCGGCAGTCGCGACCGGAATTGATGCAGTCCACGGCCGTACGCATCAGCCGCTGTGGCATCAGGTTGATGAAGTCGCCGTGATCCGTGACCGGGTTGTGCAACTGGTCGGGGAAACTGTCCACCGCGTACAGCGTGTTCGGCGGAATGGCATAGGTCAGCCGCTGCACCAATCGCGGAACGGCCCGGAATCCGTTACGGCACTGCCCGTTCCGGCCCGGGAAGACCAGGTGCGTACGGTGATTGGCGCTGTCGACATTGCGCCCGTCCCAGCAGCTGGGAAAAACCAGTGACCGTACGACGTTGCTGCCTCGCGGACAGATCGGGTACTTGTTCCTCAGCTGCCGGTCCTCGAAACCGGTGCAGCTCCACGAGGCGTTGGCGTTGGCCGGGCCGTTGGTCAGCGCTTTCGCGTCACCGGTGAGATCGCGCAGGAAAGGCGGCATGGCGGTGACCTTTTCCGCCCCGCTCCCGTCGAAGGTCAGCGAGACCTCGGCGGGTCGTACGATCGTGCCCACATTGCCGTCCTGGCCCCCGCCGGGCGCGTCGGCGTCCTTTTCCCGCCCGTTGTCCCGCAGTCGCAGCACCGGCCAGTAATAGGCGGACCTGTCCCCGTTGCCGCACGTCGTGCCGGCCCCGGCCAGTTCGTTGTCGGAGGAGAACGCGTCCGTCGCCAGATTTCCGACGTAGTCGTGCAGGTGGTGAGCGCCGTTGCTCACCCCCGGCGCCACGATCAGGTTGTCCGGGTTGTTGTGACCGTTCTCGTTGCGCCCGCATTCCGACCGGAAGGAACCGCCTCGCCCGCCCGGTGATCCGCCGCCGCTGGTGTTCGGCCGTACGGTGGTGATGCCGACGAAATCGCTGCGGAACGGGCCGTTGTCCGCGCTGTTTCCGTCCCGCGCACCCCGGGGAGCGCTCTGTACGGCGGCGGTCCTCCCCGTCGTGCGGCACGCGCTGAGCCGGTCGAGCGCGCCGGGCTGCCCGCCGGCCCGGCGCAGAGCCTCCGTGATGCGTCCGATGGTGGCGCCGCGGTTCCGCTCCAGCTCGGTCAGCACCCGGTCCCGCGCGCCGGGGTCGGCCGACCAGCGCTGGAACGCCCTGGCGACCTGGCTCTCCAACTGCCCGAGTTTCCGGTTCACCTCGGGGGCTGCCTGCGCCGGAAGGCTGCGCAGCCGCTGGCCCACGTCCGGGCAGCTGATCGTTTGTCCGGCCACCGTGGCCTCGTCCCCCACTCCGCCCGCTCCCGGCCCACCTGCCCCCGGCCCACCCGCTCCGGTGCCGGCCAGCGCCTGGGCGGCGATCACCGCCGTACCCCCGCACGCCGCCAGCGCCGTGACGATCAGCGCTCCGCTCCGCTTCGACAGACGTGCTCTCTTGTGCGGACGTGTCGTCCTCCGCCGAGGACGCACCGCCCGCGCCGTTATCCGCTGCTGCCGTTTCATGACATCACTTCGCTTCACTTCGCGGGTGGCGGCGCCACCGTAGCCGTGCCGGGCCCGCCGGAGGCCGCCCGCCGTCGAGTGCTCCGAAATCGACCAGTCCGGTCTGTTCCAGGGCCGTGATGTGATCGAGGACGACGGTATTGGCACGTGTGGCCAGGTCCCGGATCACCGCATTACGGGTGTTCGCCCGTACTTGGGCGACGAGGGAGAACACCTTTCCGTGCGCGCGACGCGCCAGATTCACGAATAGCCGCTCGTACGTGTCGCCTTCGGCCGTGTCGAGCTGGGTGAGCCAGCCCTGCTGCTCCGGAGTCGGCTGTCCGGGGAGCGTGACGGCCAGCGCCCGGGCCGCGTCGGCGGCCCGCTGATTGAGATCGGTGTGCCCCTCCGCCAAATGCCGGCCGGCGTGCTGCACGGCCTGCCGCTTTCCGCGTCGCAGCGCCTGCCGGCCGGCGGGAAGTTCCCACAGCCCGGCCTGTCGTACCTTGGTGACGAATTCCCGGTCGAGCGGTGTCAAAGGGCCCGACGGTGTGTTCCACACCCCGGGCCCGTCGTTCCGCGCGGCGGGAACGGAACTGTCCGCGGCGCTGCCGCTGCTCGCGAACAACTGCACCGGCAGCAGAATGGCCACGGCCGTCAGGGAAAGACCGGCGACGACCAGCCCGGTGCCCACCGAGAACCGCGACCGCACACCGACGGTCACCGAACGCCGCCGTCCGACGCTTCGCAAGGTGCCCTCCTTCTCCGGGTGACGGGAAAGAGGACGCTAATGCGGAGCCGGGCCGCCACCGCCGTGTTGGCGCCAACCGGACAAAGAACCGCCACGGCGCCCATCGCTTGCTACAGTGCCCGGCCGCGCCGACCGGCGCGGGAATGCCGACCCGTACCCCTTTACGCCCTCACAGCCGGTGAAGCCCAGGGCGACACGCCGGTCGATGCGGGGCAATCGGGTGATTCGGTGCCGTCTGCGTCACCAACGGCAGCACAGCGTCAATACCTTCAGCAAACACAGCAACGCTGCCGGTCAGCCGTGGCCGACCGCAGCCGTACATGAAGGAGACGTCCCCATGTCCGCACCGCGCCGCCTGCTGACCACGGCCTGTGTGACCGCGCTCGCCCTCACCGCGCCACTCGGCGGCGGCCTCTCGGCGGCCGCCACCCCGGAGGGCCCGCGCCCGGTGCCCGCACCCCAGGGGGACCTGACCCGGGTGGGCAAGGGCAGCGGGGAGTTCTGCCTGGCACCGGGAGCCGGCCGCGCCCTCGCCAAGGCCCATGTACGGATGAACGCCGTCCGCCCGGCCCGGCTGACCGGCACCCGTGAGCAGCGGTGCGTCAGCGCACCGATCACCGGCGGGACGTTCGACCGCAGCCTCTCCAAGGGCGAACTGCGCTTCGACGGAGGCTTCGAGTTCACCCGCGGCGGCCGCTACCTGCGCGTCAACCACCTGAAAGCGGACTTCGCCACCGGCCGGATCTCCGGGGACGTCCGGGGCGCCCGGCCCGCCCGGGCGGCCTTCCTGGCGTTCACCCTGGACCGGAAGAACGTCCGGGTCTCCTCCGGCAAGGTCACGGCACGCATCACCTTCACCCTGACCAGCCAGGGCGCCGCGTCCTTCAAGAGCGCCTTCGGCACCGCCCCGGTCGAGGCGGGTGACCGGCTCTTCGAGGGCACCGGCACCGCCGACGTCCACATGCCCCACCCGGCCAACACCCTCCGCCCGGCCCGGACGACGCTCGATGTGCAGCAGTGACCGGTCGCGAGTGCTGAAACATGGGCTGCGTGCGCTGAACACCGGTTGCGTCCGTTGAGCACCGGCCGCGCTCACTGAATAGCGGCCGGGGTGGGCCCTACGTCCCGCGCGTCACGCACCCGACACAGGGTCCGCCCCGGCCGCCCTGCGCCCGGAGCCCGGTGACAAGATCAGTGCGGCCCCGGCCGTGATTCGGGACGCGTCCGGCGGCGGCACGGCGCAGCTACGGGCCCCGGCCACCCGGGTGCGGCAGAATCCCCGTATGCGTGTTGTGATCTTGAGTGGTGGAGAGAGTTCGGAGCGAGACGTCTCCCTGGCCTCGGGCTGGTCGGCCGCCCGGGCCCTGCTGGCACGGGGACACGAGGTGACGCTGGTCGACCCGGCCGCCGCGGCGCCGGTCCTGGCCGGGCCACTGGGTCCCGGGGACACGGTCGAGGGCGTCGCGGTCGGCAAGGAGCCGCCGTCCCGCGCGGAGCGCCACCGGCTGCGGTCCCGCATGCACGCCGCCCTGACCGGCGGCCCGGTCCTGGAACTGCTGCGCGGCGCCGACCTGGTGTTCCTGGCCCTGCACGGCGGTTGGGGCGAGGACGGGCACGTACAGGCCGTGCTGGAGATGGCCGGCGTACCGTTCACCGGCGCGGACAGTGCGACCTGTGCGGCGGCGTGGCACAAGGGGCGGACGCAGGCGGTGCTGGGCGCGGCGGGGCTGCGGGTGGCCGAGCGGGCACTGTGGCGGCCCGCGGCGTCCGACGTGCCGCCGGCCGTCGAGCGGCTGGTGGCGGCCGGGCCGGTGGTGGCCAAGCCGGTCGCGGACGGTTCGAGTGTGTCCGTCCACCGCGTCGACTCGCTGTCGCAACTGGCGCAGATCGCCGCCGAGCTGCGCTCCGAGGACGTGGAACTGATGGTGGAACCGTTCCTGCCCGGGCGGGAGTTCACCGTGGCGGTGGTCGGTGACCAGGTGCTTCCGGTGATCGAGATCGAGCTGACGACGCCGGTGTTCGACTACACGGCCAAGTACCAGCCCGGGGCGGCCGTCGAGGTCTGCCCGGCGCGCGTCCCGGACGACTTCGCGTCCCGGCTCCAGGAGCAGGCCCTGCGGGCGCACCGGGCCCTGGGGTTCGGCAGCGGCACGTACTCGCGTACCGACTTCCGCTGCGACGCGGCCGGCGAGCCGTTGTGCCTCGAAGTGAACGCGCTCCCGGGCCTGACGGCGACGAGCCTGGTGCCGCTCGCGGCGGCCGGGGCCGGCTGGACCTACCCCGACCTGGTCCAGCGCATCGTGGACCTCGCGACGCGCTGAGCGGGCAGCCCGCCGGGCCGGTGCCGTAGAGGGGCCGTAGCAGGGGCCGCAGTGGGATCAGGCGGTCGCGCGCAGGAGATGCAGATGGCCGTCGAGCGGGTAGAGCGGCGGCGACGCCGGCAGGATCCGGTCGAACCCGTAGCCGCACTTCTCCGCGACACGGCAGGACGCCAGGTTGTCCGCCTGGTGCAGGAGTTCGAGGCATTCCAGACCGTCGGCCCGGAACGTGTCGAAGGACCAGGTGGTCAGGGCTTGAAGGGCCCGGGGAGCCACACCTCGCCCCCGGGCCCACGCCGCGGTCCAGTAGCCGACCTCGGCGACGGGCTTGCCGGGCACGGCGCCCTTGAGCACCGCATTGCCCACCAGCCGCGGTGGCGCATCGGGGACGGCTTCCAGCACGGCGAAAGCGAGCCGGTCGCCCGCGGCCCAGTCCTCCTCCTGGACCGCGATCCAGCGCAGTCCGTCGGCCTCGCTCTCCAGCGGAGTGCTTTCCCAGCGGTACAGCTGCGGATCCCGGTACGCCTCGATCAGTGCGGCAGCGTCACCGCCGTTCCAGGGGCGCAGGGTGAGCGCGGGTGCGGCCGGCGTCGCGGCGGCCGTGAGTAAGACGGAGGTGTGCACCGGCCGATCATAGGCACTAGCACTCGCGTTCGGGACGGCTGAGGACCGACGCGACGGCTCGGCGCCTCCCCGTACGTACCGCTCCGGCACTGACCACGATGACCCTCGCGATCGTCATCCGTTCAGCCGCGGAAAGCGGGCGCCCGCGCGGGCGTTGTACCTGAGAACGTGACCTCCGTGAGTCCGTGAGGCCGTAGGCGTACTGGGCCGGTGCACGCCGCCGTTACGGGATCGGCTCGCCCGGCGGGACGAAGGCGTCGGCGCCGTCGGCGTCTTCGACGTACCCCTGGGCGTCGACCGTGATGGCGGTCGCCTTCCCCTGCGACGTGATCAGCCACGCCAGCACCTGTTCCGTCAGCGGACTTCCGCCAGGGCCCTGGTCCGTCCAGTGCACGCGCCACCCGTCACCGGGCACCGCGGCCACCACCTGGTCGGCCTGTTCGAGGTGGGAGAAGTCCTCGTAATCCATGACCGGGCGCAGGGCGCCGCGCTCGGTGTCGACCACGAGCGCCGCTCCGGTCGCCGGGTCCCAGGCCTCTACCTTGACCGTGCGCCCGGTCCTGGAATCCGTGCCGTTGAAGATGGCGGTCCAGCCGGTCTGATTGAAATAGCGAAAGTTCACTTCCGTATTGTCGCGTACCGCGACGGGCGCCCGTCCCGCGGCGACAATGGCTTGGCCTTCGCGTGCTGTATCCGCGCCTGTACTGGTGGTCTGTACCCGCCCCCGCTCCTGCCCCCGCTCCCTCCCCGCCCCCGGCGGCCCGAGATGACCGAAGCGCTTCTGACCGGACTGCTCGCCGGCTACGGCATCGCCATGCCGGTCGGCGCCGTGTCGGTGCTCATCGTCACGCTCCCCGCGCAGGTCTCGTTGCGCCACGGCCTGGCGGCCGCACTCGGTGTCGCCACGGCCGACGGGCTGTACGCGCTCGTCGCCGTCGTCGGTGGTGCGGCGTTCGCGGCGGTGATCGCCTCTGTCACCCGTCCTCTGCGACTCACCGCCGCGGCCGTACTCGTCCTCCTGGCCCTGCGCGGCCTGGTGACCGCTGTGCGCGCTCACCAGGCCGCTGCTCCCACAACCGCCGTCAGCGCGGTCTTCGTGGCCGCCGAGTTCGCCGCCTCGGCGAGCTGGCAGCTCCTGCTGGCCTCGGGCGGCGCCCTGTTCGGCCGTCTGCTCACCGGTGCCCGGGGCCGCCTGGCCATGGCAGTCCTCGGCAACAGCGTGATACTGCTGCTCGCTGTCCGTCTCGGCTGGACGGCCATGGCCTCCTGAAGAAGGGGCTGGGCGGCCTACTTGACGCAGGTCTCGTCGGCCGCCGGCAGTTTCCCGGTGGCCAGGTACCGGTTGACCTTGGCGTCCACGCAGGCGTTGCCGTACCTGCCGTACAGGGCGTGGCGGTCGGCGCCCTTGAGCGTGAGGAGCTTGGAGCTCGGCAGCAGGCCGTGCAGCGCCACACTGCTCCGGTACGTGGTCCGCGGGTCGCCGGTGGCGGCCACGATCAGGACCGGGGCGTCGCGTCGTACCTGGGTGGGCTCTTCGCGCGGCCGGTCCCAGAAGGCGCACGGGCTGATGTTGTCGGCCATCGCGCCGAGCAGCGGATGCTTGGCACGGCCGCGCTGGATGTCCCGCCAGTAGACCTCGGGGTCGCGCGGGGCGGCCTTGTCCCCGCAGAGGATCGCGGTCTGTACGCCGCCGGGCTGATCGTCGGTCTGGATGAACCGCAGTACGCCGATGAACTCCGGCGACAGCCGGGTCGGTTGCCCGGCCACGGCCTTGGCGAGTACGGAGAGCTGCTCGCCGAGCCCGGCCCGAGCCTGGTCGGTGTCGTCGGCTATCGCGGCGAAGAGCAGGAGCGGCACCTGCGTGTCGTCGATACGGTAGCGTTCCGGCGCGGTGCCGATCGTCAGCGGACGCCGCGCGGACGCTTCGAGGATCCGGCCGATGGTGTCGAGCACCTCGGCGCGCGTGCGGCCGAGGTGGTAGGTGGCGTCGCGGCGGGCCGCCCAGTCGGCCCAGGCAGCGAGGGCCTGGTCGTTCTCCTCGATGGCGTACTGCAGTTGTCGGGGAGTGTAGTCGTCGGGAGCGAGCGCCCCGTCGAGCACCACCCGGTCGAAGCGGCCCGGGAACATCTGGGTGTAGACGGTGCCCAGGTAGGTTCCGTACGAGTACCCCAGGTAGGAGATCTTCCGTTCGCCGAGCGCGCCTCGGACGACGTCCATGTCGCGAGCCGTGTTGCGAGTGCTGATGTGGGGCAGAACCGTCGGCGCGGCGGCCCGGCACTTGTCGGCCAGGCTCTTCTGGAAGGCGACCTGACGCTCGAAGCTCGCGCGGCTCAGACCGGCCGAGAGGAAGTGGGTGCCCACGGGCCAGCCGCAGTTCAGCGGGGTGCTGCGGCCGACGAAGCGCGGGTCGAAGCCGATGATGTCGTAGCGCGGCCCGACCTTCTTCATCGCTTTGCGGATGTCCGGCGGGGACGAGAGGCGGGCCCGCCGGGCCCGCCGTTGTTGAGCAGGATCGCACCGATGCGGTGGTGGGTGTCGGTCGCCTTGAGCCGGGAGACGGCGATGGTGATCGTGCGGCCCTGGGGGTCGGAGTAGTCGAGCGGTACGGTCGCGTCCGCGCACTGCACGCCGGCCCGGTCCAGGTCGCGGCCCATTGCGTCGTCGGGGCCCTTGGCGCAACTGCCCCAGCCGAGACGCTGGTGGTAGTAGCGGTCGAGCCCGGCCCCGGGACCGGTGCGGCGGTCGGCGGCATCCGCCGTACCCGCTGCACTGGCCGTGGCGTCGTGGTTCCCGGCGGGGGCTGAGGCGGGTGTGGCGGCATGGGCCAGGCCGGGGGATGCGGTGAGGCAGGCTGCCAGGGCCAGGCCGGCCGCCGCGGAGCGGCGCACGGTCGGGCGGGCGGCAGTCGCCTGTCCGGCCGAGGTCTCCGGGGCCGAGGCGGTCACCGGGTCCGGGGTGGTCGCCAGGTCCGAGGCAGGCACCGCTCCGGGAGAGGACATCGGGCCGGGGGCAGTCATGAGGTCTCCTTGGGCTGCTGACGACGAGTGGGAGCGCAGAAGGCGGTCTCGGCGGCGGCACGGTAGTCCGCTTCGGCCTGTTCGGTGCCGGGTATTGCGGTCAGGGCGAGCGCGATGCCCCGGCCGCCGGGACCGACAGCGCCCAGCGCACGGTGTCCGCCGGGCACCGTCCCGCCGTGCCCCCACCACCAGCCGCCGCACTCCAGCGGCGAGGCGATCAGCCCGAGTCCGTACCGGGCGCCGGGCCACAGCCGGTCCGGGTCGGCGGGCACGGTGCGCTTCATCTCGGCCAGCCAGCGCGCGGGCAGCAGTTCCCCGCCGAACAGGCCGCGGAAGAACCGGTTCACGTCGGTGGGCGTGGAGACCAGCGCGCCACCGGCGCCACCGAAGGTCATGTTCCACGCGGTGCCGTCGGACAGCGGCGCGCCCGGCTCGTCGGTGGCGGAGAAGTAACTGTGCGAGTGCGAACCGCGGATACGCGGACTGTCACCGGGCCAGTAGGTGTCGCGCAGGCCGAGCGGCCGCAGGATCCGGCGGGTCACTTCCGCCTCGACGCCGTGCCCGGTGACCTTCTCGACGATGAGGCCGGCGAGGAGGTAGTTGGTGGTCGCGTAGTGCCACTTCTTCTCGGGAGGCGGCATTTTCAGTGCGGTGGCGATCAGTTCGCGGGGTTCGGCGTGGCGGAACCGCCACTGTTCCACGGGCAGCTGGACGAGGGCCGCGGTGTAGTCGGGAAGGCCGCTGGTGTGCTGGAGCAACTGCCGTACGGTGATCGTGCGGCCGTCGTAGCCGTTGCCGCGGACCAGGCCGGGGAGGTAGCGCTCGACCGGCGCGTCCAGCGCGATCCGGCCCTCCGCGGCGAGCTGCAGGACGACCGTCGCGGTGAACGTCTTGGTCACGCTGCCGATCCTGAACCGGTCCTCGGCACGCATCGGGCGCCCGGTCTTCCGGTCGGCGACACCACGGGCGACGTCCCACCGGCCGCAGCGCGGGTCGCTCGTCTCGGCCGCGACGCCCGGTATCCCGTGCCGGGTGACGAGCGTGTCCAGGGAGGCGGCGAGCGTGCCGCGCGCTGCCGCACAGTCGGCGGATCCGGCCGAGCGTCCGGCGGGCCCGGTCGTCCCCGCTCCGGCCGAGCGTCCGGCGGTGCCCGGAGCGCCCGCGCCCGACCCGGCCGCTTCCGCGGCGGGCGCCACGAGGGCCAGTACGACCGATGCCGTCGCCAACGCCGCCGCGCACCGGCCCGGTCGGCGCGTACCGGCGGATGATCTCTTCACAAGGTTCGGTGTGTGTCTCACATCGACAGACGCTAGAGGCACAGGCGTCCGTCCGCACTGCGGAAATCCCGCCGTCACCAGGGTGGCCAACCCCCTGCGTTCGCGGCGGAATTGTGCTGCTTCTGCCCGCCTGCCCAGGCCCGAAGCGGTCGGCCCGGGGAAGGGGAGCGACACCCTTGCGCCGCGAGCGCCCCGTGTAGTCGGCTGTCCCTCATGGTGAAGCGGAGAATTGCCACACTGATCGCCTTCCTGGTCACCGGCTCCCTGGCCACGGGCGTACCGGTCCCTCGCGCCGAAGCCGCCGGGCCCGGCGCCGGCGGTGCGTCACCGGCCGCCGGTTCGTCCGCGCTGCCGGGCATCGATCTCGACACCGTGACGATCCCGGAATTGCGGACGCGGATGACGGACGGCTCGCTGACCTCCTCGGCACTGACCAGGGCCTATCTGTGCCGGATCAAGGCCGTCGACCCCAGGATCCACGCGGTCCTGCGCACCGACCCCACCGCCCTGCGCCAGGCCGCCGCCAGCGACGCCAGACACCGGCGCGGCGACACCCTGGGACCGCTGGACGGCATCCCCGTCCTCCTCAAGGACAACATCGACACCCGCGACATGCCCACCACGGCCGGATCGCTGGCCCTGGCCGGCAGCCCGCCGGACACCGACGCCGCCCTCGTGACGCGGCTCCGGGAAGCGGGCGCGGTGATCCTCGGCAAGACGAACCTGTCGGAATGGGCGAACTTCCGCGCGACGAAGCCGACGTCCGGCTGGTCGGCGGTCGGCGGGCAGACCCGCAACCCGTACGTACTGGACCGCAACCCGTGCGGCTCGTCCTCCGGATCGGCCGCCGCCCTCGCCGCCTCGCTGGCGCAGGTGGCGATCGGCACCGAGACGGACGGCTCCATCGTGTGCCCGGCGGGGATGACCGGAGTGGTCGGCCACAAACCCAGCCTCGGCCTGGTCAGCGGCTCCGGCGTCGTACCGATCTCCGCCGAGCAGGACACCGCGGGGCCCATGGCCCGTAACGTCACCGACGCCGCGCTCACCCTCTCGGTGCTCAGCGGCGGCGCCACCGGGCCCCGGCAGGACGCCGCCCGCGCCCTCGCGGAGGCGGCACAGCGGCACCCCGGGTCGCTGCGCGGCAAACGGATCGGGCTGTGGCGGCTGCCGTCGCTCGGCGCCGAGGTGGACGCCGTGATGTCCCGTACGGCGGCACGGCTGCGCAAGGCCGGGGCGCAGGTGGTCGAGGTGACGCCGCCCTACCAGAAGCGCCTCGCCGAGCTGGAGTTCCCCGCCCTGCTGAGCGAGTTCCACCGGGACATCGACGCCTACCTCGCCACCCGCAAGGGCCCGCGCGACCTCGCCGAACTGATCGAGTTCAACCGTACCCACCCGGCCGAACGCACCTGCTTCGCCGGTCAGGAACTGTTCGAGCAGGCGCTCGCCGCGCCGCCCACCACCGATCCGGGATACCGGGCGATGCGCGCCGAGTTGAAGGACCTCTCCCAGCGGTCCATCGACGAGACCCTGGCCGCCCACCGCCTGGACGCCATCGCCGCTCCGACGAACCCGCCCGCGTGGACGACGGACTGCGCACGGGGCGACAACGACGTGATCCCGTCGTCCACCCCCGCGGCCGTGGCCGGCTACCCGTCGCTGTCCGTCCCCGCCGGATTCGTGGGCGAACTGCCCGTCGGCGTACTCCTGACGGCCGGAAACCACCAGGACGCCGAGCTGCTGGCCCTGGGAGCGGCGATGGAGCACCGTCTGGACGCCTGGCGGGCACCGCGCTACCTGCCGACATTGGGCGAGGGCGGCTGACAACGGCGTCCGGCCGTCCGGCCACGCAGCCGTACGCGCTGAACTGAGCACCACGGCGCGCCCGGTCGCGAACCGAGGCGCCCAAGAGGTGAGGACCCGGGCCGAGACGGCCGATCACCAGGCACCCCGGGTCCCCGGGAACGGCGGCACCTCGTCCATCGCCCGCAGCAGCCTGCGCGCCGGTTCGGCCTCCTCCGGCCGTACGGACAAGGCGAGACCCGCGACGAGCGGCCGCCCCGCACGTACGGCCGCTCGCGCGGCCGCCTCCCAGCCGGGCTGCTCCCGGTAATGCGCGCGGTACTTGTCGGCGCGCATCAATCCTGGCCTGATGTCGACCTAACGGGCAGCTAACGCTCATCCGGCGGTGGCCGGAAGAGCGGGGCAGGCCACCTTTGGACGTCGGGCGGTGCCGGAACGGTACGGTAGGCACGTGGCGTCGACACACAGCAGGTCAGCAAGGGGTGAGGCGGCGGAGGCCATCACCTACCGGGCGGCGGAGAGCGAGCGGGACCGGTCTGCCGTCATCAAGGGCGAGTTCACCTCGGACACCGTTTTCGAAGTGGTCCGCTCCGAGCACGGGTTCACTCTTCGGCCAGTGCCGCTGGACCCGCCGGTGCACAAAGTGTTCCCTGACGACGAGTCGGAGAGCGACGAGGCCACGGGCGACGAGCGCCGGTTCGTCGCGTTGGACGGCGATCACGTGTGCGGCTATGTGGACACCGCGTACGAGCCCTGGAACCGGCGGCTGACCATCGTCGACATTGAGGTGGCCGGGCCGTACCAGGGACGGGGCATCGGCCGCACGCTGATGCGATACGCCGTCGAACGGGCCCGGGAGTGCGGCGCCGGGCACGTGTGGCTGGAAGTCACGAACGTCAACGGTCCGGCCGTCCGCGCCTACCAGCGGATGGGGTTCGGTTTCTGTGGCCTGGACACGACGCTGTACAGCGGTACCGCGTCCGAGGGCGAGACGGCGCTGTTCATGAGCCTGCCTCTGTAGGCGGTTCCTCGACGGTCCCTCGACCGAGCAACGGCCGGTGCGTCCGTACCGGACATCGGGTCGACCAAGTACTGGCGGGCCCGGCCCGTGCGGTCGACCATGGCACGCATGAGTGACCACCCCGCACGCTGGAGCCGGGCGACCACCTACCCCGACATGTGGGCCGACCCGGACGACGACCCCCGCGACTCCGAAGGCGACGGACCCGAGGGCGAGTCGGCGACATTGCTGGACTTCCTGACGAACTACCGCCTCACCCTCCGCATGAAGTGCGAGGGCCTGGACGCGGAGCAACTGGCACGCCGGTCGGTACCACCGTCGACGATGTCCCTGCTCGGCCTGGTCCGGCACCTCGCCGAGGCGGAACGGGACTGGCGCAACTGGATCAGCGACGGCGACCCGCTGCCGAAGCTGTACAGCGCGCGGGACGCGGACTTCGACCAGGCCGTCGCCGAGCAGTCCGAGGCCGACACCGCGTACCGCGACCTGGAGCGCGAACAGGCCGCGACCGATGCCGCGCTGGCCGGCCACCCGGATCTCGGCGAGCGCCTGGGCAGGGAGCGCGTCTCCGTCCGGGAACTGCTGGTGCACCGGATCGAGGAGTACGCCCGCCACTGCGGCCACGCCGACCTGTTGCGCGAGCGCATCGACGGAAGGGTGGGCCAGTAGCGCCCGCGTCCCGCCGGAACGCCGTTCCTCCCCGAGCTGCGTGATCGCTTCTGGCATCCGCCGGTTCCCGTCACGCGCCCCCAGGGCAGAGCCGCCTCACCGGGAGGCGGCCGGACCCGGGGAGCCCCCATGGCACCGACCGCACCCGACTTCGGCCCCCGCATCGACCCGTACGCACCGTACGATCCGCAGCGCGACTGCGACCCCACGGCCAAACCCGGCGTCATCGGCTTTCGCGACCTGGTCCTCGCCGCCTACGCGGGCACCAGGGACCTGGGCATCAGCCGGTCCTGCGGCAGCGGCGGACAGAGCGAGCACAAGGAAGGCCGGGCCTGGGACTGGGGCGTCGAGGTCAACGGCCAGGCCCACCTCGCCGACGACTTGATCACCTGGTTGCACGCCACCGACCGGCACGGCAACCCCCACGCGCTGGCCCGCCGCTTCGGCATCATGTACATGATCTGGAACCGCCGCATCTGGATGGCGAACCGCCCCGACGCCGGCTGGCAGCCGTACCGGGGCAGCAACCCCCACACCAACCACATCCACTTCAGCTTCTCCTGGCCCGGCGCCCGCAAGGAGACGACCTGGTGGACGGGCGCGGCCCCCGGGCGGCCGTCCGGGCGAGCGTGGGAATTCCGTCGGTGGTGGACACGGGTTCGGGCATGGTGATCTTCGGGGTGGAGGCGTCGGGCGGGGTCACCCATCGGTGGCAGACCGCTCCTGGGGGCGCGTGGTCGGGATGGACCGGGCTGGGGCGTCCGGGGAGCCGGGCGGTGGGCCGGCCGTGGGCTCTGGTGGGGCGTTACGGCAAGTTGGTCGTCTTCGTGCGGGGGGAGGACGGCGCGCTGTGGCACACCTGGCAGTCGGAGGCGGGGGAGTGGGCGCCTGACTGGGTGGCGTTGGGCGGGCGTCCGGCAAGTGATCCGGCGGTGGTTCTGAGTCCGAATGGCGCGTTGTCGGTGTTCGCCCGCGATGCGGGGGCCGGGTGACGCACACGTGGCAGCGGGGGCCGGAGCAGGGGTTCGCCTGGAATGACACCTGGGTGGACATGGAGGGTTCCGTCCGTGGGCGGCCTGTTGTTCTGGTGGGACGTGACGGTGGGATGGTGCTGTTCGCGCGGGGCGCCGACGACGGGTTGCAGCACCGCTGGCAGACGGGTGTTGGGGGACCGTGGTCGGCGTGGACACCGTTGCAGGGGCGTCTGGCGAGTGACCCGGCGGTGGTTCTGAGTCCGCATGGTGCGCTGTCGGTGTTCGCCCGCGATCCCGGTGGGCGCGTCACCCATACCTGGCAGCGTGGCCCGGAGCATGGTCATACGTGGAACGATGGGTGGGTGGACATGGAGGGGTCGGTGCGCGGGCGTCCTACGGTTCTGGTGGGGCGCGATGGCGGGATGGTGCTGTTCGCGCGGGGTGCCGACGATGGGTTGCAGCACCGCTGGCAGACCGGTGTCGGAGGTCCGTGGTCTGGCTGGGCTCCCTTGCACGGGCACCTCGTGAACGATCCGGCCGTCGTGCTCGACCCGCACGGTTCTCTCTCCGTCTTCGGGCGGGGGCCGGACGGCCGTGTCACGCACACGTGGCAGCGGGGGCCGGAACAGGGCCATGCCTGGAACGACACCTGGGTCGACATGGGAGGCGACCTGTCCGACGACCCACCGGAGGCCGGGGCCGGGGCCGGATCCGGAGCCGAGAGGGAGACCCACGCCGAGACCGAAACCGGCGGCGCCTCCGGTACCGCTCCCCTCCCCACCCTGACGTCCGGATAGACGTCGCCGACTCCGCCGTACGGCCGTCCCGCGCACACGGGGGTGCGGGGCGGCCGTACGGCGGCTTCACAAGTGCCAGCGGGCTTCCTCGGCCGGCGCGTAGCGGCACATCGCGCCGGTCGACACGGACGCCTGGAGGTGGGCTGCGAGTTCGGGGTGGTGCGCCGCCAGGCGGCGCAGGCTGTCGCGGATACGGGCGGTCACGTTCTTGCGGGCGCGGTCGGTCTCGTCGCCCAGGCGGCGGGGGCGTCCGGCGAGCCCGGCGGCGTTTCGGAGTTCGGCGAGGAGGGCTTCCCGCTCGCGGTCGTATGCCGCGGCCGTGCGGTCGTCGCCGCGGGCAGCTGCCCTGTCGATCTCGTCGTCCAGAACTTCCAGGCGACGCCGGTAGCGGGTCTTCGCCTCGTCGTCCAGGACCGCATCGCTTCCGAGGGCGCCCGCGGCCGCGGCCACGGGCGCACTGTCCGGGTACAGCAGGCGCATGGCCGGGACGTCCTGGCCTGGACGGCCGAGCAGCGTGTGCAGGTCCGCCAGTCCTTTGGCGTCGGGTACGTGGGCGGTGCGGCCTGCGTAGCGGAGACGCCATACAGCTCCGATACGTGCGAACTCCCGTGCTGGTGAAGTGGACTGTGTGGACGGAGTGGGTGTGGGCGAGGGGCGGAGACTGCGGGAGCGGTCGGCGATGTGCGGCATGCCCAGTTCGCGAGCCTCGGACTCGGCGTCGCGGAGCAGCGCGGTGGCCCGGTCCTCGTCGTCGGGGCCCGCGCGGGCGAGCAGGGCGCGGGCCAGTTCCATACGGGCGCGTACCAACCAGGGGCGGCCATGGAGCCGGTCGGCGGACTGCCGGGCAGCGCTGAGGTCCCGTACCGCTGCTTCCCATCGCTCCTCCGCAGCGTGCAGCAGGCCCGACCACAGTGCTGCCGGGCCGCTGATGTCCCAGCCGAACAGGGAGACCAGCCACTGCCCCCGGTACGGCTCCAACGCGGCGTGCGCCTGTCGGCAGCGCGCCGGGTCCTGGGACGCGGCCGCGCTCTGCGCCAGCAACCGGACCCGCAGCGGGGCGATACCGCGCTCCAGCACGCTGTCGCCGGGCGGACCGTCCCCGGGCCAGGGCACCGCTCCGGCCGAGGCGTTGCCCCGCTCCAGTGCGGTGATGCCCGCCAACAGGTGGGTGTACAGAGGGTCATGTCCCGGTGTCGCGTGGTGGGCCCGTTCCGCTTCCGGGAAGGTGCCCTGGAGGAGGGAGAGCGCCCAGCGGTGGTGGCCGATGAAGTACTGGTAGTAGTTGACGTGGGTGCCGCTGAGGGACAGGGTCCGGGCGAGCAGGTCGTCGGCCTCGGGGAAGGGCCCCATGAACGCGTAGACGACGCTGCGGTCGATGACCGAGATCATGCTGGTCCGGGGCAGTCCGCAGGCGTCCTCGCCGGCCACCATGGCGTAGAACTGCCGGAGGAACGCGGGGTCGTCCAGTTCGAGCAGGGCGACCCAGCGCATGGAGGCCGCCAGGTGCTCCATCCAGGCATCGGCCCGGCGGCGGGACACCTCCATCAACTCTCCGGCGACGGCGACCCGCTGTGCCGCCGTGCGCGGCTCCCACACCGCGTGCAGGCGCGCCCACAGCCCCAGGTGCAGGGCATCGTCGTCCCCGGCGGCGCGGGCGGCCGCCACGACACGGCAGGCCACCTCCTCCACGGGCCCGGCACCGCCGGGAGCACCGGGGGCTCCGACTCCGTTGCCTTCAGGACGAGCACCGACCCCGCCGCCCTCAGGACGAGCACCGGTAACCAGTACGCGGCGTGCCTCCCGCAGCATCCGGGACTTGAGCCCGGTCCCGTCGCCCCGGCCGTCCGCGTTGTGCAGCGTGAGCGCCACGCGGCCCACGAGCGCGGCGTCGCCCGTGCCGGACGCCAGCGTCGCGGCGTCCTCGTACACCAGCCAGGAACGCTCGTGCTCGCCGAGGAGTTGGAGTTCGGCGCCGAGGTCGAGGGCGAGCAGCACGTGGCGGCGTGGATCGCCGGTCCCGAGCCGTTCCAGCGCGCGCCGGTAGTGCCCCACCGCCTCTTCGCTGGCCAGCCTGCACACCGCGTGCCGGGCCGCGGCCGCCAGGATGTCGACCGCCTCGCCGGCGTCGAGGTCCGGGCCGGCGAAGTAGGCATGTCGGGCCAGATCGGTCGGCCGCGCCCGGTCCCCGGCGCCGGCCGTGCACCGCAGCGCGCGTACGGCGGCGGCGTGCAGGTGGCGGCGCCGGTCCTCCGCCAGCCCGTCGTACAGGGCCTCCCGTACCAGGTCGTGGGTGAAGACGTACGTATCGGCCGCCGCCGGCTCCAACAGCCCGGCCGCGACCGTCTCCCCGAGGAGTACGGCGGCGTCCGGCTCCGGCGTCCCGGCCGTACGGGCCAGCGTTCCCGGCTCGAAGCGGCGGCCCAGCACGGCGGCGGCACCGAGCAGCCGTACGGTGGGCCCGCCGAGCAGCGACAGCCGCCGGTGCACCACGGCGCGGACCCCGGGGGCGACGGCGGCCACGGACTGGCCGGCGGACCACAGTCGGGCCGTCTCCTCCACGAAGTACGGGTTGCCGCCGGTGCGTGCGCACACCTCGGCGGCCGTGGCCGCGTCGGGCCGACTGCCGGCCGTACGCGCCACCAGCTCCTCGACCTGCGACGGGGCCAGGCCCGCCAACGCGACGGTGGTGGCTTTCGCCGCCAGCCGGGGCAGCAGCGGCCGCAGCGGGTGATCGGGCCGCTGCACCTCCACGTCGCGGTACGTGCCGATCACGAGCAGCCGCTCGAACCAGGCGTGCTGTGCCGTGAACTCCAGCAGGCGCAGCGACGCGGTGTCCGCCCAGTGCAGATCCTCCAGCACCACGGTCACCGGGCGAATCCGCGAGATGACGGTCAGCAGGGTGGTCACCGCGTCGAACAGCTCGAAGCGCACCGCGTCCCCGGCACCCGCCTCTTCGCCCAGCAGCACGGAGAGCGCTCCTCCGGCGGCCGTCGCCGCGGTCTCCCACTCCTCGGCGGCCGCGCTCCGCCGCAAGCTCCGCACCGCCTGCGTCCACGGCCAGAAACCGGGTGTGCCGTCGAAGTCCCAGCAGGCCCCGTGCACCACCAGCATGTCGCCGTGCTCCCGCGCCTCGCCCACCGCGCTGCGCACCAAGGCCGTCTTGCCGATGCCTGCCTCACCCGTGACCAGTACCAGCCCGCCGTGACTGGCCCGCGCCCGCTCCAGACGGGATCGCAGCATCCGCACGCTGTGTTCCCGACCGATCAGCGCGGTTTCCATGGGGCCGTCCTTCCGGGCGCGGGTTCGCGGATTGTGGACGGCGGTTCGTAGCTCGTAGCTCGTGGTCTGCGGGCCTGCGGACCCGGGTTTTTGGGCCAGCGGGCTCCCGGGCTTACCGGCTCCCGGCTCCCGGGCTGCCCGGCTCCCGGTACGCCCGCGTCCGGACAGCCGGACGCCGTGCCATGCCATGCCGTCACTGCCTTGATAGCCGCAGGCCGGGAAGGCGCGCGGCGTTACGGACCGACGTCACCTTCCCGAGTGCACGGGATTCCGGGTGTGCTTCCGGAGAGGGCGGTGCGCTGCCCGTTGTCGGTCACCTGTCAGGGCTGTCGGCCCGATGTCACCGCCCTGTCAGCGGGGCCCGGCACCCTTCCAGAGATCCCGCCGGACGCCCGTCCGGCAGCCACGCGACACACAAGGAACACGCACCATGACCACGCACGTCACGATCATCGGCGCCGGCCTCGGCGGCCTCACCCTGGCCCGCGTCCTGCACGTCCACGGCATCCCGGCCACGGTCTACGAGGCGGAGCCTTCCCCGACGGCCCGCGCGCAGGGCGGCATGCTCGACATCCACGACTACAACGGACAACCGGCCCTCCGGGCCGCGGGCCTGATCGACGAGTTCCGCGAACTCGTCCTGGAAGGCCGCCAGGCGATACGGATCCTCGACCGGGACGGCAGCGCCCTGTTCGACAGGGCCGACGACGGTACGGGCGGGCGCCCCGAGGTGCAGCGCGGTGAGTTGCGCCAGATCCTGCTCGACTCGCTGCCGGCCGGCACGGTCCGTTGGGGCCACAAGGTCAGCGGCGCCCGCGCACTCGGTGCGGGCCGCCACGAGGTGACCTTCGCCGACGGCACCACCGTCACCACGAGCCTGCTGGTCGGCGCGGACGGCGCCTGGTCACGCGTCCGGCCGCTGCTCTCCGACGCCACCCCCGAGTACACCGGCAGGGCTTTCGTCGAGACCTGTCTGTTCGACAGCGACAGCCGGCACCCGGCCACCGCGAAGGCGGTCGGCGGCGGGTCGCTGTTCGTGCTCGCGCCGGGCAAGGGCATCCAGGCTCACCGGGAGCGGGGCGACACCCTGCACACCTATGTGGTGCTCACCGAGCCGCTGGACTGGTTCGACGCCGTCGATTTCACCGATCCCGCCGCGGCCGCCGCGCGGATCGCGCAGGAATTCGCCGGCTGGGCCCCGGAACTCACCGCGCTGATCACCGACGGCGACACCGCGCCGACCCTGCGCCCCGTCCACACCCTGCCGATCGGCCACCGGTGGGACCGGGTCCCGGGAGTGACCCTGCTCGGCGACGCCGCCCACCTCTCGGCTCCGAACGGCGAGGGCGCCAACCTGGCCATGTACGACGGCGCCGAACTCGGCACGGCCCTCGCCTCGCACCCTGACGCCATCGAGACCGCCCTCACTGCGTACGAGCAGGCCATGTTCCCCCGCGCCGCCGAAGCCGCCGCCGAGGGCATCCGACTCCACGAATACCTCTTCGGCGACGACGCGCCCCACAGCCTCGTCACCGCGTTCCTGGAAGACGAGCAGCAGGGCTCATGAGCCACCAGGTGCACGGGGCGCGGCCGTCCACGGCCCGCCCTCCCGGGTCCAAGGCCGTAGCTTCTCCGGGTTGCGGACCGCCCATATCCGGGTGGCGCGCCCGCCGGAGACGTCGAACGCGGCCACGGTCACGACGACGCCGGCCCGCCGGGCCACCAGGCCCGGCACTCCGTTGACCGACCGCTCCAGGAGTTCGAGCCCGGGGGCCTGGTCGGCGACAGCGGCCAGGTACGGGGCGATGCGCGCCCCGCCCTCGACCGGGCGCGGGACGGCACCGGCCAGACCGCCGCCGTCGGCGGTCAGCACGGCGGCCGGGTCGAGAAGACCGACGAGCGCCGCGATGTCCTTGGCCTCCCACGCCTCCTTGACCCGCCTCAGCACGTCCGCCCGGCCGGTCGCCGAGGGCCACGCGGTGCGCGCGTCGCCCACCCGCCGCCGGGCGGAGGCCGCCAGCTGCTTGCAGGCCGCGGGAGTCCGGCCGAGAACGCCGGCGATCTCGGCGAACGGATACCGGAAGACGTCGTGCACGACGAACGCCACCCGCTCGGCGGGCGTCATCGCCTCCAGGGCGACGAGAAAGACCATGCCCACCGACTCGTCCAGCACGATCCGGTCGGCGGGATCCGCGCCGCCGGTGCCGACACCCTCCGCCTGACCCCACTCGGCGCGGTCGGGCAGCGGCTCGGGCAGCCAGGCGCCGACATGGCGTTCACGACGGGCCCGCGCCGAGCCGAGCAGGTCCAGGCAGATGCGGCTGGTCACCGTCGTCAGCCAGGCGCCGGGGGACCGGATCTCCTCCCGCCGGTTCCGCGGCAGCCCGTACCAGCGTCCGTAGGCGTCCTGTACGGCGTCCTCGGCCTCGGTCACCGAACCCAGCAACCGATAGGCAACATTGATCAGTTGACGTCGTTCGTCAACCGTCCCGCCCGCTCCGGCCCCGGCCGCCCCGACAGTTCCCATGCTCCCGGCCGCCCCCTCGCCTTACCTTCCGCAGGCCCGCGTCGTCGAGCTGATGAGACCTTATCGACCTGCTGCCCGTGGACGGGGACCTGTTGCCCGCGGACGGGAGAGAGGACTGTGACATGACCCCTCAGTCGACGATGAAGAAGACGAAGACGGCGGCAGCGGAAGCTACGACGGTGAACACATCGCGCCACCCCTCCTTCCTGCGGATCGCGATAGCCCTCCAGACCCTGACCGTCTTCCTCCAGGCAGTCACCGCCGGACTGCTGCTGACCTCACCCTTCGGAGCGACGCTGCACAGCGCCGGAGCCCGCGTGATGTACGGGGCGTCGATGCTTTACGTCCTCGCTGCGGTACTGGCGTGGAAGCCGGGCGGCGGCCCGGCCCGGCCGATCTGGCACGCGTCAGGCTTTCTCGTACTCGCCTCGGCCCAGGTGGTGCTCGGCATCGCGCACGTCTCGTCGGCCCATCTCCCGCTGGGTGTTCTGATGTTCGGCCTGAGCGTGCTGGCTCTGGCCCGGCGCTGAAGCCTGATTGCCGGAGCTGGGCCGTCGCGCCTGACCGCTGCCGTCCGTCCGCAGGAGCTGTCGGATGTCGCGCACGGCCGCGCGTCCGGCGCGGTTGGCGCCGATGGTGCTGGCGGAGGGGCCGTAGCCGACGAGGTGGACACGGGGGTCCCGGACGGCGCGGGTTCCGTCCAGGCGGATGCCGCCGCCGGGCTCGCGAAGTCCGAGAGGCGCCAGGTGGTCGATGGCGGCGCGGAACCCGGTGGCGTACAGGACGGTGTCGGCCTCGACGGTGTGGCCGTCGGACCAGACCGCGCCGGTCTCGGTGAGGCGGTCGAACAGCGGCAGCCGCTCCAGTACCCCGCGTTCGCGCGCCTGCTGCATGGCCTCGGTCATCGGCAGCCCCGTCACCGACACCACGCTCTGCGGCGGCAGGCCCTCCCGGACCCGTTCCTCGACCCGTGCGACGGCCGCCCGGCCTTGCTGTTCGTCGAACGGGCCCTCGCGGAAGACCGGTGGGCGGCGGGTCACCCAGGCGGTCCCGGCGGCGACCTCGGCGATCTCCAGCAGCTGCTGGACGGCCGAGGTGCCGCCGCCGACGACGATCACGCGCCGCCCCGCGAAGTCCTGCGGCCCGCGGTAGGCGGAGCTGTGCAGTTGGCGGCCGCGGAAGACGTCCTGGCCGGGGAAGCGCGGCCAGAAGGGCCGGTCCCAGGTGCCGGTCGCGTTGACCAGGGCCCGGGTGGCGTACGTCCCTTCCGAGGTCTCCAGCAGGAGCCGGCCGTCCGCGCCGTCGCGTACGGTCCGGACGTCCACCGGCCGGTGCACCCGCAGCCCGAAGGTCCGCTCGTACGTGTCGAAGTACGCGCCGATCACCTCGGAGGACGGCCGGTCCGGGTCGGCGCCGGTCAGCTCCATACCGGGCAGCGCGTGCATCCCGTGGACCTTCCCGTACGTCAGGGTGGGCCAGCGGAACTGCCACGCGCCGCCCGGCCGCGGCGCGTGGTCCAGCACGACGAAGTCCCGGTCCGGCTCGTACCCCACCCGCCGCAGGTGGAAGGCGGCGGCCAGGCCGGCCTGGCCGGCTCCGGCCACGACGACCTCGGTCTCCCGCACCCCGATGTTGTTCATGTTTCTACCAACCAGGGTGGGGGTGAAAATCTTCCGCGGGCCCGCAGAGCCTCACGCCTTCAGTCCCCGCCCTTTCAACGGCCTCCCGCGACCAGGAGCGGCGCCGCCCCGGGGGCGGAAACCGGACGCCCGCCGGCCGCCGGACCATCGGGGCGGTCAAGGACACCGGGCAGCAGCCCTCGGGCGGCCAGCTCGGGCCGCACCCCCTCGCCGAACCAGTACGCCTCCTCCAGATGCGGATAGCCGGACAGGACGAAGTGCTCGATGCCGAGAGCGTGGTACTCCTCGATCCGGTCGGCCACCTCCGTATGGCTGCCGACCAGCGCCGTTCCCGCCCCGCCGCGCACCAGGCCCACCCCGGCCCAGAGGTTCGGGGAGACCTCCAGCTTGTCGCGGGAACCGCCGTGCAGGGCCAGCATCCGCTGCTGGCCCACCGACTCGCTCTTGCCCAGCGCCTGCTGCGCGGCGGCCACGGTGTCCGCGTCCAGATCGCCCAGCAGCCGGTCCGCCGTGGCCCACGCCTCCTTCGCCGAGTCGCGCGAGACGGTGTGCAGCCGGATGCCGAAGCGGACCGTACGGCCCTCCCGCGCGGCGAGCCCCGAGATCCAGTCGATCTTCTGCTTGACCTGCTCGGGCGGCTCGCCCCAGGTGAGGTACACATCGACGTTGCGGGCGGCGACCGGCCCGGCGGCCGCCGACGAACCGCCGAAGAAGATCTCCGGGAGCGGGTCCGGCGGCAGCGCGGTCAGACCGCCCTCCACCTGGTAGTGCTCCCCGTGGAAGTCGAACGGGGCGCCACCCCACACTCCCTGTACCACCTGGAGGAACTCGTCCGTACGGGCATATCGCCGGTCGTGGTCCAGCGTGTCACCGAAGCGCCGCTGCTCGGTGGAGTCGCCGCCGGTCACCACGTTCAGCAGCAGCCGGCCGCCGGAGATCCGCTGGTACGTGGCGGCCATCTGCGCCGCCAGCACCGGCGAGATCACCCCGGGCCGGAAGGCGACCAGGAACTTCAGCCGGTCGGTGACCTGGGTGAGCGCGGTGGTGGTCAGCCAGGCGTCCTCGCACCACGTTCCGGTCGGTGTGAGGACCGCCTCGAAGCCCAGTTGCTCGGCGGCCTTGGCGATCTGCGCCAGGTAGTCGATGTCGGGTGCCCGTACGCCGCTGACCGGGGTGATGCGGTCGCGCCGGACGCCGCCGTCGGTGTACGCGTGCCGGTCGACGAGGGTGCGCCCGTCGCCGCCGGTCGGCAGGAACCAATGAAGATGCACGGTCACGGTGTTCAGCCGGCCTTTCCTGGAGAGCTGTCGGTGTGCGGAGGGCTGCCGGCGCCCGGGGAGCTGCCGGTGCCCGCAGAGTCGTAGGTACGCGGCGCCGTGCTCGAAGGCGGCAGGCTGCCGTTGAACCGGGTGTCGACGAAGGAGGAGAAGTCGACGCGGCCGGGGATCAGCCGGAGCGCGGCGAAGGTGTCGGCGATCTGCTGCTCGGACGCGACGGCCGGCCGGTCCAGGGCCACCGTCACCGCCGTACCCCGCGTCTGTTTGACTGCCGCCAGCGCCACGTCCCGGGGCAGGCCGGTCTCCGCGGCCCACGCCTTCGCCGAGGCGTCCGGGTGCCGGTGGACCCAGTCCTGCGCCCGCCGCAGCCGGTCGACGTAGTCCTTGAGCGCCGCCGACTTCTCGGGATCGTCCAGGGCGGCGGGCGCGGCGACCTGGAAGCTGAGACCGTTGACGACGCCTTCGCCGGTGGTCAGGATCCGCGCGTCGGTCTGGTCGAGAGCCTGCGAGGTGTACGGGTCCCACACCGCCCAGGCGTCCACCCGGCCGCGGCTGAACGCGGCCAGGGCGTCGGCCGGCTGGAGGTGGTTCAGCGTCACGTCCTGCGGCGTCAGCCCGGCCTTCTTCAGGGAGGCCACGAGCTGGTAGTGCGCGGAGCTGCCCTGCGCCACCGCGATGGACTTCCCCTTCAGCTGCGCGGGCCGGGTGAGCGGTGAGTCCTTCTTGACCAGCACCGTTTCGCCCGCGGACGAGCCGTGCGTCGCCGCGATCACCTTGAACTTCGAGTGCGCCGCCGCGGCGAAGACGGGCGGCGTGTTGCCGACCCCGCCGACGTCCACGGCCCCGGCGTTGACCGCCTCCAGCAGGGGCGGGCCGGAGGTGAAGGTCGACCACTGGATGCGGTAGGGGAGGTTCTCGAGTTCCCCGGCCGCCCGCAGAACGGCCTCGGAACCGCCCTTCTGATCACCGACGTTGAGGGTCACGGACCCCTTGCCGTCCGTCCCGCCTCGGGCTCCGCCGCTCCCCGAACCGGTCGCCCGGGACGCCCCGCCGCACGCGGTGAGCGTCAGGAGGAGGAGGGGGACCAGGAGGGCGGGGAGCAGCAGGGCGGTGCGCGCATGCTTGCGAGTTCCGTTCCGTCGCTTCACGTCCTCTGCCTCTGCCACTGCCACCTGCGACCCCTCACTGCCCGACCGCACGGTCCACCCCCTCCACTCCCAGGCGGTCCAGCAACAGTGCGCGCAGGCCGGCGAACCGGGGGTCGGCGATGTCACGCGGGCGCGGCAGATCGATCTTGTTCTCGTACGCGATCACACCGTTCTCCATCACCAGCGCGCGGTCGGCCAGCAGCAGCGCCTCGTCCACGTCATGCGTGACCAGCAGCACCGCGCAGCCGCGCTCCTGCCACAGTTCGGCCACCAGCTTCTGCGCCTTGATGCGCGTCAACGCGTCCAGCGCGCCGAACGGCTCGTCCAGCAGCAGCAGATCGGGTTCGCGTACCAGCGCCCGGGCCAGCGAAGCCCGCTGCGCCTCGCCGCCGGACAGCGTCTTGGGCCAGGCATCCGCACGGTGCCCGAGACCCACCTCGGCCAAGGCCCGCTCCGCCAGTCCCCGTTCCGGGTTGCCCGGCAGCCCGAGCAGCACATTGCGCCACACCCGCTTCCACGGCATCAGCCGGGGCGCCTGGAAAGCGACGGCCTTGCGCCGCGGTACCAGCACCTGGCCCTCGACCTCCCGGTCCAGCCCGGCCAGTACCCGCAGCAGCGTCGACTTGCCGCAGCCACTGCGCCCGAGCAGCGCGACGAACTCACCCGGCGCCACGTCCAGCCGCAACCCGTCGATCACGGCCCGGCCACCGAACGCCCGGCCGAGCCCCCGCACCCGTACGGCAGCGCCTTCCGCCGCCGCACCCCGCACGGCCTCCCGGCCCTCTCCTCCCTCTCCACCTTCTGCTTCCGGCGCGGGCCCGGTAACTGTCTGCGTTTCCGTCACCGGCCGGTGAACGTCGGTCGCCATTGCAGCAGCAGCCTTTCGAGAGTGCGGACGATGAAGTCGGCGAGCAGCCCGAGGGCCGCGTACACCACCAGGCAGACCACGATCACGTCGGTACGGAAGAACTCCCTGGCCTGGTTCATCAGGAACCCGAGACCGTCGTCGGCGTTGACCTGCTCGCCGAAGACGAGCGCCAGCCAGGCGGTGGCGAGCGAATACCGCAGCCCCGTCATGGCACTCGGCAACGCCCCCGGCAGTACGACATGCCGGATCAGCCCCCAGCGCCCGAGCCCCAGCGAGGTGCCGGCCTCCACCAGCTGCGCGTCCACACCGCGAATCCCGGCGTACACATTCAGATACAGATGAAAAGCCACGCCGAGCGAGATCAGCGCGATCTTCGGCGCCTCGCCGATGCCCAGCCAGATGATGAACAGCGGGATCACCCCCACCCACGGCACGGACCGCAGCACCTGCACCACGGGATCCACCAGGTCCTCACCCAGCCGCGACAGCCCGGACGCCAGCGCCAGCAGCACCCCGGCGAGCACGCCGACCACGAGCCCGACGGCGACGCGTTGCAGTGACACGAACATCGCCGACGGCAACGTCCCGTCGGACACCAGCGTCCAGGCCGTACGGGCGATGCTCCCGGGCGAGGCGAGGATGTCGCTCTCCAGCGCCCCGCTCGCACTCAGCGCCTGCCACAACACGAGCAGGAGCACCGGCACCACGGTCCGGCGCAGCCAGCGTGGTGCGCTCCGGCGGCCGGCCGACACGGGTACGACGGGGATGAGGTCCGGCCCGGTACGCGGCCCGACGGCCGGTGCCACCGGGGTCGCCGCCCGCTCGGCGCGCGGCGGCGCGGCACCGGGCGGCGCGGCCTGATCAACAGTCATGAACACTCCAAGACAGAGGTGGCGGCTCACCCCTTCCGTGCCGGGTACAGCGGGAACACAGCACCGGGTACGCGGCACGGCTGCGCCGAACCGAACACATGAAGGGAAAGGGATGTGCCAAGAACACGCCGAAACGCGCGGCTCAGGCGTCGAAAACCGTCAGGAAACGCCGCTCCGATCAGCGGCACGAGTGGCGTCGGCGACCTGAGGTACGCCGACCGAGCGCCGGGACGTCAGCGACGTGAAGACGTCAACAGCCGCGGCGACACGCGGAGGACGCCACCCGCAGCAGGTCGATGTGACCGCGCGTGGTGAGCCGGGCTGACGTAGACATGTCGCTGAACGTAGCGGCGTGCCTGAAGAAGGGTCAAACAGCGTCTCGCCTGCTGGACCTTTGTTGCGCGGGCATTGCGCGCGGGTCGGGCGGCCGCCGTGCCGGGATTCGTATGTCCGATCTGAGAGGATCGGAGCATGGCTGCTAGTTTCACGACGCGAGAGATCGACGTCAGGACCGGTTCGCACGAGGTGGTCCACGACCTGACCCGGGAGTGCGCTTCCTTCCTGCGGGAGGCCGCCGACGGCCGGGACGGTCTGCTCAATGTTTTTGTACCGCACGCAACCATGGGCGTGGCCCTGATCGAGACGGGTGCGGGCAGCGACGACGACTTGCTGGCCGCGCTGCGGGATCTGCTGCCGGCGGACGACCGGTGGCACCACCAGCACGGAAGCCGGGGTCACGGCCGCGACCACGTGCTGCCCGCACTCGTACCGCCGCACGCCACACTTCCCGTCGTCAGCGGTGAGCTGGCGCTGGGAACCTGGCAGTCCGTCTGTCTGGTGGACACGAACGTGGATAACCCGAACCGGCAGGTACGGCTGAGTTTTCTCGGTTAGGGCGCCGCGTCAGTGGGACTGTAGAGGCGAAGTCCGGCCGCACCAAACGACCTGGCAGAGTGCCGTTGCCGTTCCAGAGCCCTCTCGGATCTGCCGTCCACAGTGATCGAGAGCTGCGTAGGTCGGCCGCACCAGAGCCTCATGCTCGTACTGACCGAGCAGTAGGTATCGGGTGGCCTCGCGAGGACTCCGGAGAGAAGATCTTCTCCCCGGAGACGGGGTGGTTTCCGTTCTCCGTGGATCAGTTTGCAGCGAGCGTTGCACTGCACGAGTGGATTCACGGACGGTCCGGCTCAGCTCAGCTTATTCCTGTAGCGGCAGGTGTGGCAGCGGTCGCGTCTGTCTCTCCCTGCGGGGTAGAACACGCCAGCGCAGTAGGGTTCTTTCACCGCCGTCCGCCTGGGAGATGCGTGATCGAGCTGTCGGAGTTGATACGCCGCTACCGGCACGAGCCCCCGTGTCCGCGCGAGGTCTCCTCTGGGCGGCCATGGACGTCCGTCGGCCTGGACACGGTCCGCGCCTGCCGCGGACGTTTCTGGAGCAGGCTGCCTCGGGCTACCTCAGTGACGATGAATGGGACATGTTGGATGATGCCTGGTTTGAGCAGACATCCGCCTATCTAGCAGAACCGTGTCGGGGTGCCAGAGGCCCACTGCGCCCGAACCACCTTCGCCCTGGTATGGGGGGCGGAAGTCAGCCGGCCGTGCTATCAGCTCGTCGACTACCTTGAGCAGCACGCCCATGTCGAACGTCGGCATTTCAGTCCGCCAGCCGGATTCTGAGAGGCAGCAGTCCACGCGGCGCCCCGCACGTCCGGCAACTCGCCGATGCCGCAGAACAGCAGTGGCGCCTGCGCCGCGCAGCCCACTTGTTCGCGCACGTCGCCGGGTAGCACGATGACAGGGTGCTTCACGGCGTTACTCGGTCACGTATTCACGCAGGGGTACTGCCGGACGCCGAGCGTTCCCTGACCAGCCCGTTTCTCAACGCTGCTGCCGGGCCGGCCAGCAAGTCCGACGAGTACTGGGCTTATGCGTCAGGACGTGCTTCAAGCGCTGATGGACGCGCACAAGGCAGCGGAACAGTGCCACGATGAGGCGAAACTCGCCTCGCTGTGGGATTGTGCCGAGACTTTCGCGTCCCGGACGCGACGCGAGCGGCACCCTTGCGAGAAGCCGCTTCGGACATGAAAGCCGCTGAGAGGTTGATAGCCGAGACGGTCGAGGAAGGGAACACGCGGCTCTTGTTCAGCCTGGCCTCGATCAGAGAACTGGCGGGAGACCGCGAGGCGGCTACTCGGTACGCACTCGAAGCTGCCGATCAGGGTGACTCCGGTTTCCTCGGCGTCTTGACGGAGCGGAGGGAACGGGATCACCACCCGGCAGCTCGACGGCTGGCTCACCACGCGGCTGATGCTGGGTGCGCGCATGCCCTGGTCCGGCTGGCCATGCTTCGCACCTCGGCGGAGGAGACCGACAGCCAGTGGTTGTGGCTCTGGCGATATGGCCTGACCGCAGATGGCTGCATCGGCCGACCTTGGTGACGTTGCGAGCTGTGGGTCAGAAGCAGCGGGCCGCCGTCGGCAGTCTCCTCCTGCGGAGGAGTTTCCAAGGACTTGTCCAATAGGGAAAGACCCAACTTCCGTGGCCACGGGAAGGAAAGGATCGCATGCAGAGGACCCACGGCCATGCTACGAAGGCAACACGCGGCGTCTTGGAGAACCTTGGATGCCATGCCTGGTGTACGAGGCAACAGGAAGGTCGTCGGGGTTGCCGGCGCGGCTTCGTCTTGCGAACATGCGTCGGATGTCGCGAAGACCTGACGTGACAGTCAAGATCGATTCGGGGTGGCGGCATGCGGGCGTGGGTGGTCAGAGCGGGGCGGCGGGGCGAGCGTGAGGCGGAGGCACTGGAGCGCGGGCTGGTGATCGCTGGCTGGCCCGGTACCGAGGACCTTTCCAGCAGTACCGGTCGCAGCGAGATACGCCATGTCGTTGATGCTGCATATCCGGATGAAAACGCGTACACCCGCGGCAACTGGACGGGCCAGCTCTTCCGCTTCCGGCACGAGATGGCCGTGGGCGATCTCGTCGTGCTGCCCCGAGCCGACGGCACGTACGCGATCGGCTTTGTGACCGGTGAATACGCATTCCGGCCGGGCGAGCCGGACGGAATGCGTCACGTGCGTCGCGTCGATTGGAAGATCAGGGAACTGACGCGTGACACCTTCCGGCCGGATCTGTTGCAGTCGCTGGGGTCGTTGCAGACCGTCTTCGAGCTGCGCCGTTACGACGCGGCGAGGCGTCTCGCGGAGGTGGTTCAGGGGAATGCCGACCCGGGCAGGCCGGATGACGGGGAGCCTGGCGCGAGCCTGGTCGCCCGACGCCAGCTGATCGAGAGGGTAGGGGACGAGGACCGTCAAGCGGCTGAACCCACCCGGCTCACCGTTCGCAAGCTCCTGGAACTGTGGGATGCGGAGCGACGCTCCCCGGCTGCCGTGGCACGGATCCAGCGCGACCTCGACGACGCGGGCCTGTTGTCGATTCCTCCCTTCACGGAAGGCACGCTCGACAGCGTCATCGCAGTGGTGGCGGCGGGCGAAGAACCTGTCGCGGACGGAGCCACTCTGCTCACGCGGCTTGCTCGTGCCGAGGCAGTGGGCGAGCCTGCCGGTGCACCGACCTTCGGGGAGAGCACGCCGGAGGCTCGAGACATGTCCGGTGTGGTTCAGCGCGTGGTCGGAGCGACGCACACGGGCCTTCCGGGGCAGCGAGCGGGCAACACCGACCGAGGCGCGGGGGCGATTTCGACAGGAGTGCCGACCGCCAATGCGGACGAGGCCGGCGAGGTGGACGCGGACGGGGGCACGGGGCATCCGTCTGTCGCCTATCTCGTGGGCAACCTCCCCTCGGCGAACGTCCCCGTTGACTTCGTAACGCCCGCGGATACTCTGGCGAACGCGCAGACTCGGATGATGCTGAAGGAGTTCAGTCAGCTACCCGTCCTCGACGATAATGGCCGGTTGCTCGGCGCCGTCAGCTGGACATCCATCGGTGGTGCGCTGATGTTCAGTCCCGACGCGACTCTCGCCGACGCCACCGTCCCCGCTCCGGAAGTCCCTGCGACGGAACATCTCCTCGATTGCATCGGTCTGATCGAGAAGCACGGCTTCGTACTGGTCAGAAACGACGCGCACCGGGTGTGCGGGATCGTCACTCCGTCTGACATCGCTGTCGAGTTCCGCACTCGCGTCAGCCCGTTCGTACTGATCGAAGAGGTCGAGCAGCGACTCCGGCGGATCGCCGACCGGTGTCTCGGTATCGAGCACATCCGTGCATGCATCGCGAAGACGAACAAGAAGAGGGCGGGTCTGGCCGAAGACGCCTCGGCGCTCAGCTTGGGCAACTACCCCCACCTCTTCAGGGACCCGGCTGCCTGGGAGCACGCTCGGCTCCCTCTCGACCAGAAGCACTTCACCGATGCCCTCAAGCAATGTGCCGAGCTGCGCAACGACCTGATGCACTTCAGTCCGGACCCGATCGGTCAGGAGGAGATCGACTTCCTGAACGGTCTGCTCGGTCTGCTGCGGAAGCTGGATGCGTCAGGATGACGGCCTCACAGACCTGGGATTGTCGTCCCGAGTTCGCGAGAGGGCTCCCGGCCACAGAGCGGTGATCAGTATGCTGATGCGGTGATGTGTCATTGCCTACTCCCTCCGCCCATTGCTTGCGCCAAGGCGGACATGTACGTGCCGGGGGCGGTCGCATCGTTCGAGCGGCCGGCGGGGGAGTCAGGTGAGCGGCTTGAGCCATCCGGAGCGGATCGGGCCGTACGCCGTCGAGCGGCGCCTCGGTGCCGGCGGGATGGGGGAGGTCTACCTCGCCTATTCGGTGGCGGGCGACCCGGTCGCGGTGAAGGTGATCCGACCCGAGCGCACGAACGCGCACAGTCGGGCACGTTTCGAACGAGAAGCGGCCATCGCGCGCACCCTGACTGGCACGGGGCGCGTCGCTCGCTTCATCGATGCCGACCCGACCGCCGACCTGCCCTGGCTGGCCACGGACTACGTCCCAGGCCGCTCCGTATACGACACCGTGGACCACGGCGAGCCGCTGTCCGTACTGCACGTGGCCAGCTTGGGCGCACTCCTGGCCGAAGGGCTCGCCGCCGTGCATGCCGTAGACCTGGTACATCGCGATCTCACGGCCAAGAACGTCATGATGGGCGACTTCGGCCCGGTGATCATCGACTTCGGGCTCGGCGCGTTCGTCGGTGCGGAGAAAGGCTCGATGTCCCAGGACGGCACCATCCTGGGCACGGTGGCCTACATCCCCCCGAGCAGGCACTCGGAGTGACCGATGTGACACCGGCGGCCGACGTCTACGGCCTAGGGACGGTGCTGCTGTACGCCGCCACAGGCCACGCGCCGTACAGCGGAGTTTCGTGGCCCGCCGTCGCCGCCCAGGTGTCCAACCCTGAGGTCGCCCCCGACCTGTCGGGACTGCCCGAGGAGCTGGCGGCAGTCGTCACACCGATGTTGGCCCACCGGCCGGATGACCGCCCTTCCCTCGCGCACGTGACGCGCCAGTGCGCCGACCTCCTGCGTCGCATGGGCACGAGCCCGGCCCGAGCCCGCCGCTCCCTGATCGAGCAGACGACGCCCAAGGACCATCCCACGATGGTGCTGCCGCAGCCCGACGCGCACATGCTCGATCGCCTCGACGAGCTGGACCGGCAGTTGCGCGAGGAGTCGGAGCCGGAGCCGCCCGTGGTGGACGAACCGGCTGTTCCCGCCCCGGAGCCCCCGAGCAGAGGGCGGCCTCCAGCCTCCCGCCGGGTCGCCGGTGAGCTTCGCGACCGCTATGCGGCACGCCGAGAACTGGCCTGGTCAAGCCGCTGACACGACCGTGACAGCGCGGCGGCTGTTGGCCGGCACAGCCCAGCGGTACACCTGAGTACGACACCACCAGCGTCATATCCGACGCGTAGCAACAGCATCAGAGGAGCAGCACGTGACCACGGCGAAGCAGCCCGAGATACCCGAGGCGCGCGACGCCGCCCCCGGGGCCTCGCCGGGCACGAAGGCGGCATTAGCGCCCGGCGCCCAGGTGCGCGTGCGTGACGAGCAGTGGTTGGTCAAGTCCGTCGATGAGTCCCGCGACGGGTTGATGCTTGAGGTCAGCGGCGTCTCTCCGTTCGTACGCGGCACCGACGCGGTCTTCTACGAGGGCCTTGACCAGATCGACGTCCTCGACCCGCGCCGCACCCGACTGGTGCCTGATGACACCTCCAAGCACGCCAAGGCGCGCCTCTACCTGGAGGCGGTCATCCGCAAGACTGCCCTCCCACAGACCGAGCACGGTCTCGCGCTGGCGGACTCGCACCTCATGGACCGGCAGGAGCATCAGCTGCGCCCCGCTGAGCTGGCACTGTCCATGCGCAACCCACAGCCCCGCCTCCTGATAGCCGACGTGGTGGGCCTCGGCAAGACCCTTGAGATCGGCATCGCCCTGGCCGAGCTGATCCGGCGAGGCCGTGGCGAGCGCATCCTCGTGATCACCCCCGCGCACGTGCTCGAACAGTTCCAGCGCGAGCTGTGGACCCGCTTCTCGCTGCCCCTCGTACGGCTCGACTCCACCGGCATTCAGCGCATCCAGCAGGAGATCCCGGCCGGGCGGAATCCCTTCGCGCACTTCAAGCGGGTCATCGTCTCGGTCGACACGCTCAAGTCAGCCACGTACGCGCACCACCTGGAGAACATATCCTGGGACGTGGTGGTCATCGACGAGTCGCACAACCTTGTCAACAAGGGCACCCGCAACAACCGCCTCGCCCGTCGCCTGGCCGAGCACACCGACGCGCTGATCCTGGCCTCCGCAACCCCGCACAACGGCGACGCAGAGTCGTTCGCCGAGTTGATCCGCATGCTCGACCCGGCAGCGATCGCCGATCCGAAGAACTACAAGGTCGCCGATCTCGACCACCTCTACATCCGGCGTACGAAGACCGACCGTGAGGTGCGTGACGGTCTCAAGGACAAGCCATGGGCCGAGCGCGGTCCCTCGCTTCCGGTCCCGGCACCGGCGACCCCCAAGGAAGCCGCCGTCCTGGAGAAGCTCGCAGCCGAGTGGACCCCGGGCGAGACGGACCGGTCCTCGGCGTGTGCCGACCCACTGGTCGCCTACAACTTCCTCAAGTCGTTCCTCTCCTCGCACAAGGCCTTGCAGAAGTCCGTCACCAAGCGCCGCGCCTACCTGGACGACCCCAAGCGCAAGGACGACACCGACGAACGCCGTGCCGCGCTTGCCACCGAGCGAACCGCGCTGACCGAACTCGACGCCCTGCTTGCCGACTTCACCGACGCCGACTCCGCCAAACTCGACGCCCTCGTACGCACCCTCAAGGACCTCGGCGTCGGCCCGCGCTCGGAGCGACGCGTCGTCGTCTTCTCGGAGCGGATCGCCACTCTGACCTGGCTCGCCCAGGCGGTACCCGCACGACTCGGCTTCAAGCAGAAGGCGACCGACACCGATGAGTCCCGCCCTTGGAAGGCGTACGGCGGCACCGTCGAGGTCATGCACGGCGATACGACCAACGACCAGCAGCAGCGCGAGATCGTCGACCGCTTCGGCCGCGCCGACGAACCCGTACGTCTGCTCTTCACCGGCGACATCGCCTCCGAGGGCGTCAACCTGCACCACCAGTGCCACGACCTGATCCACTACGACCTGCCCTGGTCCTTGATCCGCATCGAGCAGCGCAACGGCCGCATCGACCGCTACGGGCAGTCCGTCAGTCCTGAGTTCCGTGCCATCACCCTCACCGCCGACGTGCCCTGGCGGCGCGACGAGGAGACTGGCGAGCAGCTCACCCTCGACGACCGGCTCGTCGGCACCCGCCTGTTGCGCCGAGAGGCTCAGGCTCACGAGATCGAGAGCGGCGAGGGCAGCGCGGAGGCGGTCACGGGCCTGTACGACGACAAGAAGGAAGAAGACCGCCTCACCCGCGATCTCATCAAGGGCAGCACGGTCGACCGGTCCATCAAGCAGTCCCAGGAAAACGCCGGCGGCGTCCTCGCCGATCTCCTGGCCAATGCCAATGCCCGTCTCACCGACCCCACAGCAGCGCAAGCTGTCAGCGTCACGGCCCCGGTGCGCGAGGCCGATGTACCGCACGTCTTCGCCGATACCCGGGCCTACTTCCACGCCGCGATGGATCTGATCTATCCGGAAGCCGAGCGTGAGGCCCTCAACTGGCGGCCGGAGACGGCTGGGGGCCGCATCGAGTTCACGCCGCCCGACGATCTGCAGTACCGGTTCCGCGAGCTGCCCAAGTCGTACCTCGTACAGGAGAAGATCCTCACCACACCTCGGTACGACGGCACCCTGAAGATCACCTTCGACAAGGCGTACGCCGCCCAGCGCCTGGAGGCGGCCCGCAACGTCAAGCAGGGCAAGAGCGACGAACCCACCTCGCAGTGGCCCAACGTCAGTTACGTCGGCGACATCCACCCGGTTCTGGACTGGATGACGGACAAGGTGCTCGCCAAGCTCAAGTACGACGAGGCGTTCGTCCTCGCCTACCGGGCCGATGCGGCCAAGGCCGCGGCCATCGATCCCGGTCTTCCGGCCGCGCTGACCGGGCCGGTCTTCCTCCTCCAGGGCGCCTACTCCAACGCGGCGGGCCGCCCGACGGTCGTCGAATGGATGGCAGTCACAGGCTTGGCCGAGGCGAATCCCCGCGTCTGGCGCATGGATTCGGCCTTCCTCACCGCCTGCGGAGTCGGCCCCGGCATGCCGGCCCGCGACAAGCCCGTCGAACCCGAACTCCTCCAGTCCCTGGTGTCCCCGGCCGTTGATGCCGCCGAGGCGTACCTGCGAGAGCGCCGCGCCGACTACGACCGGCAGGTCGACGCCTACCTCGCCCCGTACGAGGAGAAGGTGCGGGACTGGGAGCAGGAGGCCCTGTTCGCGGTCGGTACCGGCCAGCGGAAGCAGGAGGTGTTCGAGACCGCCGAGCGGCGTCGTGCCCTCGTCCGCCGCCTGCGGACCGAGGGAGACCCGATGTTGCGGGTCCTCGCCGCACTCGAACCCCTGCACTCCACGATCGCCGGCGACGCTGAGGAGCCCGCCCGATGAGCTATACCTACGACTCCTTCGCCAACCGCGGCGAATACCTGGCAGCCCACTACTTCAGCGAGGAGCTGGAGAACACCCTCAAGCGCAACAAGGCGGGCGAGGAGGGCCTGTTCAGTCTCTGGACCAACCGCGAGACCGACCCGCACGACTCCCGGCTCACTCCGCGCGAACTTCTGCCGAAGCTGCGTGGTGAGTACACCGCCACCGTACGGCCCCACCTCGCGGCCCGGGCGCAGGAGGGGTACGAGGACATCACCGACGAGTGGGCCGAGCGGGTCACCGCCTGGCACACGGACGTCCTCGCGGCCCTGGGGTACGAGGACCCGGGCGGCCGGACGCTCACCGTGCACAACGCCGGCAGGGAATACGATCTCCAAGTCGCCTGGCACGGTGACGGTATCGTCGCCCTCGACTGCGGCTGGACCGACAGTCTGGATGACGCCCTCGATGCCGACGGGCCGGGGGCGGTCCTGCACCCGCTCAAGACCGCCGAGGGCACGCTCACGGCTGGGGAGAAGCTGGCCGGCTGGCTGTTCCAGAGCGAACTGCACGAGGCGGGCGGCGAGGCGCCTCGCATCGTGCTCCTGCTGTGCGGCGGAGTCCTCGTGCTCGCCGACCGCACCGCCTGGGCCGAAGGCCGCTACATTGCCGCGAGTCTGGACGCGGCCCTGGCCCGTAACGACACCTCGAAGTCCGGCGAGCTCGCACTGCTCGCCGCACTCTTCTCCCGCGACATGCTCGCCCCGCGCACGGACGGCAAGGGCCGCCGCATCGACGACCTGCTCAAGGCGTCGCGCGACAATGCCGTCGGCGTCAACTCCGAGCTGCGCAAGGGGCTTCAGCGCTCCGTAGAGATCATCGCCAACGAGGTACTGGAGCGTCTGCGCGAGGCGGGCGTCGAACCGATCGAGATCGAGAACCCGCAGCAGGGTCCCATCGCCAAGCAGCTCACCCGCGAGTCGCTGCGCTACCTCTACCGCATCCTGTTCCTCCTGTACGCCGAGGCCCGCCCCGAGCTCGGCATCCTGCCCGCCGACGACTCCACGTACGAGGCGGGCTACTCGGTCGCCCGCCTGCGCGAGCTGGTGGCACGCGAGCGCAAGCTGGTCGATGAGGAGAGCCGGGGCGGCTTCCACCTGTACGCGTCCCTCGACGTTCTCTTCAACAAGGTCAACTTCGGGCATCGTCCGCACGGTACCGAGCGAGATGATCACTTGGGTGCCGGTGAGCGCAGTGAGCTTCGCGGGCTGCGCTTCGAGGCGCTGCGCAGCGAACTCTTCGACCCGAAGGCCATCACGCTCATCGGCCGCAACGTCGTCCACCCCGAGTGCGACGAGGAGACGCAGCCGCAGTGGCTCGACCTGCGGCTGCGCAACGAGGCCCTGCACCAGGTACTGCGCCTGCTCACCATGAAGGAGGCGGGAGCGAAGGGCCGGCAGGGCGGCTTCATCTCGTACCGCAACCTGGGGATCAACCAGCTCGGCGCGGTCTACGAGGGGCTGATGTCCTACACCGGCAGGATCGCGGACGAGGAGCTCGCCGAGGTCGCCAAGCCGGGCAACAAGAGCGGCGGCAAGCAGTACGGAGACCCCGAGAAGGGTTCGTGGCTCATCCCCGCACACCGGCTGAGCGACTACCCGGAGAACACGCACGTCGTGTATTCCGCGCAGGACGCCGAGCAGTACGGACTGCGCGGCCCGAAGAAGTACGCCAAGGGGACATTTGTCTACCGTCTCGCGGGACGCGACCGCGAGACCTCCGCCTCGTACTACACCCCCGAATCCCTGACCAAGGTCACCGTCGAGCTGGCGCTCAAGCACCGCACCACGGCCGAGACGCGGGCGAGCGACCTGCTGAAGTTCACGATCTGCGAGCCGGCGCTCGGATCTGGCGCGTTCTTGAACGAGGCGATCAACCAGGTCGCTGAGGAGTATCTGAAGCGGCGGCAGGAAGAGCTGGGCGTTAGCCTGGACACGTCGAAAGCGCTTGATGCGAAGCAGAAGGTCAAGGCGTACATCGCGCTGCACAACGCGTATGGGATCGACCTGAACGCGACGGGTGTGGAGCTGGCGGAAGTGTCGCTGTGGCTCAACACCATGCATCCGGGTATGCGAGCGCCTTGGTTCGGATTACACCTGCGGCGCGGCAACTCACTTATCGGCGCGCGTCGTTGGGTGTTCGAGGCGGACCGGGTGAAGAAGGAGCGGACGATTGGCGCGCAGACGCCGACGAAGCTGCCGTTCCGGTCGCGGGAGGACGGCGCAGAGCAGGCGCTCCCCAAGGGGGCTGTGCACCAGTTCTTGCTGCCGACGCTCGGGTGGGGCGCCGTCGCGGGCGCTAGCGGGGACGCCAAGAACCTCGTCGAGAAGCTGGCCGGGGAACAGGTGCGGCGGCTGAAGGCATGGAAGAAGGCGATCGCCGCCAAGCCTAAGTCGACGGGCGGGAAGAGCAGTGAACTGGCCCGGCTGCAGGCGGTGGCGCGGCGCGTCGAGTTCCTGTGGCAGCTCGTCGCCAAGCGGATGGAGCTCAGCGAGCGGGAGATCGCGCGCACAATCGACGTGTGGGGTGCCGAGGGGGAAGAGTACGGCTTCCTGCGGCGCGACAAGCATAACGCGGGCGATGGTGCGCTGCCGCTGACCAAGGAGCAGGTTTTCGCGGACCTCTTCGAGGCGGAGGGATCTCCGTACTGGCGGCTCAAGCAGGTCATGGACGCGTGGTGTGCGCTGTGGTTCTGGCCGCTGGATCAGGTGGGGCTGCTCGACGGGTCGGACCCGGAGTACGCGACGACGCCGGTCGTCGCGGCTGGAGAGGGCGTCGACCTTGACGGGCTGCTGGCGTCGGTGGTGGAGACGCCGGCGCCCCGGTACGTCGAGCAAATCACCTTCGAGGACGAAGGCAAAGGCGAGGTCGTCGAGCAGCAGGAGATCAAAAAGCGGGCGGCTTCGGGGGCGAAGAAGAAGAGGAACGGACCGGCACCTCGTCGAGCGATCGTCCCGCTGACGAACCTCGCAGACTGGCTCGACTTTCTTGAGTCCATGGTCGGCAGGAGGGACCTGCAGGAGGGCACGATCGTCTCCTCCGTCGACTCGCTGGAGGAGTTGAAGCACCTCGAAGAGGTGATCCAGGCCCAGCCCGAGATGGACATGGACGAGCCCCGGAAGGCGGTAGAGCAGCGGTATCCGTGGATGCGGGTGGTGCGAGACATCGCCAAGGAACAGGGTTTTCTGCACTGGGAGTTGGACTTTGCGGGGGTGTTCGCCGGGAAGAATGGAGGGTTTGACCTGCAGGTGGGGAATCCGCCTTGGGTACGGCCGGACTGGAAGGAGAACGCGGTCCTTGCCGAGTACGAACCCTGGTTCATGCTCACAGAGAAACCGAAGGCCGAGGAGAAGCATCGGCGGCGAGAGGCCGAGTTGGCGCGGGGGGTGCGCAAGAGTACCTGCTCGGCGAGATGACGAACACTGTGACGATGGCGTCGTACCTGGCGGCAGAACCGGTGTATCCGTTGGTCTCGGGAAGCCGACCGGACCTCTATCGGGCGTTCATGTGCGAGGTGTGGGACCACGCGGCGGGCTCGGGAACAGTCGGCATGGTGCATCCGGACACGCACTTCGCGGGGGACAAGGAGGCGGAGCTGCGGGCGGCGGCGTATCGGCGGTTGCGCATTCACGGTGATTTCGTCAACGCCGGAAACCGCTTCTTCCCGCCGCCCGTGGGGCGGTCCAGCCACTTCGGCGTGCACATCTACGGTGCTGCCGGAGAGATCGACTTCGACTCGCTGTCGTGGCTCTTCTCCGTAGACGTGCTTCGCGGGTCCGCCAACGCTAAGGAAGAAGGTGTCGACCCTGGTGTCAAGTACGACGGGGACTGGGACGGGCGCCCGCACCCGAAGCGAGTGGTCCGCGTGACCACGGACACCCTGAAACGCTGGCAGCGGCTCGCCGGTGACGAAGGGCCGGTGGAGCACACCCGGCTCCTCACGCCGGTGAGCACCGCCGAGGACCCAGCGATCGATGCACTCGGCCTCTACCCCCTGCGACTCGGTGAGCTGGGCCCGGACATCACCCAGGGGTACAACGAAACCACTGCCAAGAAAGCGCAGTTCGGTCCCAGCAAGGACCAACGGCTCATCGACTTCAATACCGGCATCGATGGCCAGCACGATTACTCCGCGGCGTCGTGGAGCGAGGTACTTCTGAAGGGCCCTCAGATCGGCGTGGCCAACCCGCTGTTCAAGCAGCCGAGCCAGGGCGGTGGCGAGGTGCGCGGACTCAACCCGCAGGCGCTCACGGATGACGCGGTACCGGAGTCGGAGTACCGGCGGGTGGCCTCGGAGGACGTGTTCTTGGGGGCGCAGGACCGGTGGACCGACTGGGATGCGTACGAGGCGCTGCTCGCGTCGAATGAGGAGCGGGAGCTGGCGCGGCTGAAGGTTGCCGAGAAGCGGAAGGTGTTGTCGGAGGACGTCGAGGACGCAGAGATCGAGGCGTTTCTGTGGGCGAAGGCCGGTACGCCGTACAGCGAGCGGTACAGGGTGGCGTGGCGTGAGATGGTCGCGCCCGATACCGAGCGAGCGCTGTACGGGGCAATCGTCCCGCCTGGCACCACGCACATTCACGCAGTCCGTTCCACCCGAGTAGCGAGCCCTCGTGGAACATCCCTTATGGCTGGCTTCCTGGCTTCGTTGCCGTTGGACTACCTGTTGCGTACTGCTGGCGTTGGGCATCTTGACGTTGCTCAGGCCAAGCGCTTGCCAGCACCGCAGCCGGATCACCCCCTAGCCCCCGCCCTCCTCCTCCGCACCCTCCGCCTCAACTGCCTGACCAACGCCTACGCCGACCTCTGGTCCGACCTCTACGACCACAAGTGGCAGGCATACGAGCCCTGGGCGATCGCCTGGCCGGGCATGCGGACAGAGCTGCACGCCGTCGCCCCCACCTGGCAGCGCGACACCGCACTCCGTACCGAGTACGCCCGTCGCGCCGCGCTCGTGGAGATCGACGCATTGGTCGCCGTATGGCTGGGCATCGATGCGGACACCCTCATCGCCATGTACCGGGCCCGTTTCCCGATCATGCAGGACTTCGATCGCGTCACGTACTTCGACGCCACCGAGCGGAAGATTGCTGGGGACCGCTACACCTACGGCTTCGACCAAACCAAGGACCACTGGACCCAGTTCGAAGCCTTCCGTGAGGCCGTAGGCGCCCCGACACCCGATGGCGTGCTCCCCGCCGAGCCCGCCACCCCGCTCCCCGAGTCCGCCTCCGTCCCCGACGGCTACACCGCTCCCTTCTACAAGGCCAACCGCGAGCGCGAGATGCGTGCGGCCCACGCCTACTTCACCCAGCGCCTTAACGAGGACATCGCCAAGGGTCTGTGGGACCCCGTCAAGATGGAGGTTCCGAAGCCGTGAGGCCGACGCTCGAAGCGCAGGGGCTGAAGGAGAGCCTGCTCCAGTACCTGTCCACCACATACGGGCTCGCCGACGAGGGTGTGCGGAAGGCGCTGCACGCGTTTCTCGGGGACGAATCGGCCGGGATGTTCCGGGGCCGTACCTCCGTCTTCGGACCCCCTTCACCCGTGCCGACGACGGCTGGCAGGAGCACCTGGACTGGCGCCGTACTGACGGCTGGGCACCGTACGCGCACCAGGCCCGCGCTTTCGCACGCCTCACCACGCGCAACGGTCACACTCCTGAGCCCACCCTCGTCACCACCGGCACCGGCTCCGGCAAGACGGAGTCGTTCCTTTACCCGGTTCTCGACCACTGCGCCCGCGAGCGCGCCGCAGGTCGTAACGGCGTCAAGGCCGTCTTCCTCTATCCCATGAATGCCCTGGCCACCGACCAGGCCGGCCGTATCAACGAACTGCTCACCGAGCACGACGCGCTGAACCGCGTCCGTGCCGGCCTGTACATCGGGGACAAGGCGGCGACCGAGTACGACCGGGTCTACACCCGTCGCCAGGACATGCAGCTGTCCCCGCCGGACATTCTGATCACCAACTACAAGATGCTCGACCTGCTCCTCCAGCGTGCCGCCGACGCACCGCTGTGGGAGGGGTGCGACATCCGGTACGTCGTCGTCGACGAGTTCCACACGTACGACGGCGCGCAGGGCACCGATGTGGCCATGCTCCTGAGGCGTCTCGCCTCCGCCGTCGGGGCCACCCGCCCCGACCGGCCGCTGGGGACGCTCACGCCCCTCGCTACCTCGGCGACCCTGGCCTCCGGCACGGACGCCGGTGGCGTACGCGACCTGGTGACCGTAGCCACGAACGTCTTCGGCACGGCCTTCACCGAGGACGCGATAGTCGGCGAGGACCGGCAAACCGTGGACGCGTTCATCCCCGGGGCGAAGTTCCTGCCCGGTGAAGTCCCGTTTCCCGAGGCGATCACGACCCTGCCCGATCCGGCGTCCGGCCCCGACGCGCTCGCCGCACTCGCCGAGGTCGTCACCGGCGTTCGCATCACTGACCCGGTCGAACTTGGGCGCGCCCTCAAGCGCAACCGGCTCACGTACGCCGTCCTCAAGGCCTTCGACGGCAACGTCCGTACGTACGACGAGATCCTCGATGTGATGCGCCGCAGCGGCGCGAAGCGCTGGGAAGAGGCGATCACCACCCGCCCGCACCTCGCCGCGCTCGCCCTCGCCCGGTTCGTCGCCCTGCTCTCCGTGGCGCGCGATCCGGACGCGCCCGCCGGTCTCGTCCGTCCCTTCGTGCAGGTGGAGCTGCATCAGTGGGCGCGGTCCGTGTCGCGGATGCTGCGGGGTGTGCTGCCGTGGCCCCGGGCCGAGTTCGCGTGGGACGGTGACGGGGCGCCGACGCCGTCACGGGCCACGCCGGAGACCACGACGTCCCGTGGCACTGACCTGTTCCTTCCCGCTGTGTACTGCCGGGAGTGCGGGCGTTCCGGGTGGTCCGTCCTCGCGCCCGAGTCGGATATGGAAGAGTTGACCCTCAAGGCCCACAAGATCCGCCGGGCCTCCGTCACCGCCGACAAGGCCAAGTTGCGCACCCTGGTCGCGGCTACCGACAACGAGGCCCGCGAGGGCAACGGCCGGACGAAGATCGACCGCGCGTCGCAGAAGACGCTGACTGCTGGTGGTGCCGGGGTTCTCATGATCTTCGATGGTGCGGCGGGCCGACTTCGCCTGCCCGACCCGATCGAGGACTACGACGGCGACGGCAACCCACGCCCGGCGACCGCCGATTCGGCCTTCGTACTCGTCCTCCTCGGAGACACCGCCGAGCGGGCCGCCAAGGACGACTGGTGTCCGGCCTGCGGCACCCACAACGCGATCCGCTTCCTCGGAACGGGCTCGGCCGCCCTTGCCGCCGCGTCCGTCACCCAGCTGTTCACCGGCGGGGAGATGGACAGGGAACAGCGCGAGACCAAGACGCTGCTGTTCAACGACTCGGTGCAGGACGCCGCGCACCGGGCCGGGTTCGTCGCGTCGCGCTCGTACACCTTCTCCCTGCGGGCCCTGTTCGCCAAGCACCTCAGCGAGCAGCGGCCCAGCGCCCTCAACGACCTGATCGCCGACGTCGTCGAGGCCACCACCGACCGCGAGACGCTCGCCGCCGTCGTACCGCCGGACCTGCACGACGACGCGGGTGTGGACCGGCTGCTCTCGGGCAAGGGGCGCGGCGGGGACAAGCGGACGTGGGACCTCATCGGGGAGCGTTTCGCGTTCGAGGCGGCGATGGAGTTCGGCCACCGCTCCCGGAACGGGCGCACCCTGGAGCTGACCCGTACCGCCGCCTCCTGGGTGGACATCCCCGATGCACAGGCCGCGATCGCCCTCGTGCGTACCGCACACGCAGAGGCCGCGCAGCGCGGGCTTCAGATCACCGAGCACGACGACGCGCGCTATCTCGTCTTCCTGCGCGGGACGCTGGAGCGACTGCGCACGCGCGGCGCGGTCGGCCACCGGTGGCTCGCCAAGTTCCTGGACGAGGCGGGGACCAGCCGCTTCTACATCTGGGGCGGCCGACCGCGCGGTATGAAGGCCTTCCCGAGTGGAGTCGCCGCGCCGACGTTCCTCCTCGCCCGCCCCAAGGACAAGAGCGAGTTCGACTTCGCGGCCGGGCGCCTGTCCTGGTTCCAGACGTGGGCGCAGCGCTGCCTGGATCTGACCCGCGAGCAGGCCGACGACTTCTGGGTGCGCCTCCTGCCCCGCCTCGCCGACGCAGGCCTGCTCTCGGCGCGCACTCCGCGCGACACGACAGCCCGTTTATACGGGCTCCAGCCCGGTGCGCTGCGGCTGCAGCTGCTTGCCGACAAGGAGGTCAACGAGGCGTACGTACGCTGCCCCAAGTGCTTCTGGGAGCAGACGGTGCACCCCACGCTGCTCGACCAGTACCACCAGCAGCCCTGCCCCGCGTACCGCTGCTCGACCGGACGGCTCATCGCCGGGGATCGGTGGCGGGAGACGACAGACCGTCACGATCGGGACCGTGACTACCGCGAGGACTACTACCGCAGCCTGTACCGGCGGGCCGGCACGTACCAGGTCATCACCGCCGAGCACACGGGTCTGCTCTCCCGCGCCCGGCGCGAGCGCGTGGAAGAGGCCTTCCGCAAGGGGAGGGGTTCAACGACCCGAACGTGCTGTCCTGCACGCCCACGCTGGAGATGGGCATCGACATCGGCGACCTGTCCGCCGTGGTGCTCGGCGCGCTGCCGCGCCGGCCGGCGAACTACGCGCAGCAGGCGGGGCGCGCGGGGCGGCGTACGGGCAATGCGTTCCTCCTGACGATCCCGGACCGTTCGCGACGTGACCAGTACTTTCTGGAGCAGCCGCGCGAGATGATCGACGGGCTGATCGTGCCGCCCGGATCGTACCTCTCGGCGATCGAGATCCTGCGCCGCCAGTACACCGCGCATCTGCTCGACCTGGCGGCGCGCGGACGGCTGCTGCGCGAGGACGGCAAGCCGCTGGCCGCACTGTCGCGGAGGGTGGACGAGCTGTTCGGGCCCTCCGGCTACCTCGCCGACCTCACCGATGCCGCCCTCGCGCACGGAGAGGAGCTCGTCGCGGGGTTCCTGGCGCTCTTCCCGACCGGGGTGAGCCAGACCGCCGCCGAGGAGCTCAAGCAGTACGCGACGCGCGGCATACGCAGCGCCGTGGAGAAGGCTGAGCGGGAGTGGGAGCGCGAGAACAACAAGCTGCGCACCCGCATCCGCACCATCCGGGCGGCGATCGATGAGCTGAAGGACGGCGACGAAGAACAGGCCCGCACAAAGGCCGAGTTGGAGGCCGAGTGGCACGCCCTGTCCAAGGCGGGCGGGGCTCGGCAGCGGCAGCCGTCCCAGAACGTGCTGTGTGACCTGGGGCTGCTGCCGAACTACGCGCTGGCCGACGCCACGACGACTCTGGACGCCACCGTCTACTGGCCCGAACCCACGCCGGCCGATCAGAAGCCGCGCTACAAGTCGAAGACGTATTCCTACGAGCGGCCGCGCGCTTACGCGCTGTCCGAACTCGCCCCCGGGAACACCTTCTACGCCGAGGGCTACAAGCACCGCGTCACCGGCATCGACATCGTCACCGGCAAGGAGCAGGACTGGCGCACCTGGCGATTCTGCCCCTCCTGCGGGTTCGTGCGCACCGAGCACGCCGAGAGCGACATCGCACCCTGTCCGCGCTGCGGCGACGATGGCATCACCGACTCCGGCAGCCTGTGGCAGATCGTGCAGCCCACCGTTGTCACCGCGCGCGCCAAGCGGGACGACGCGCGGATCGGCGACGAGAGCGACGACCGCGACCGGCGCTACTACACCGTCATCGATACGGTGGACATCGCCCCCGAGCACTTCGTGGCCGGAAAGTCCTGGCGGCACAAGCGTGAGATCTTCGGCGTCGATTACACCCGCAGGGCCGTGGTCCGCAAGGTCAACGCCGGGCCGCTGCGCATCGGCGCGCAGGAGAACGACCAGCTCGCGGGCCACAGCGTACGCATCGCGCCGTTCCAGGTGTGCATCTCCTGCGGGGCCGCCAGCGCGGACGGGCGGCCGGTCTTCGACGACGACCGTGACGCCGTCGACAACTCCGCCAACCGCCAGAGCGACGTCAAGCACCACACCCCTTGGTGCCCGGTGCGACGCGGAGCGAAGGGCGTCCCGCAGGAACAGGTCCTGCTCGCCCACGAGCTGGAGACGGAGGCCCTGCGCATCCTGCTGCCTGCCGCAACCGTCCTGGTCGAGGAGAAGATCCACTCCTTCCAAGCCGCCCTGCGCCTCGGTGTGGACCGCGCCTTCGGCGGCGACCCGCAACACCTGGACACCACGCTCGCCTCCATGCCCGACCAGGCCACCGGCGAGAAGCGCAACTTCCTTGTCCTGTACGACAAGCTGCCGCACGGCACCGGCTACCTCGACCGGCTCACCGCCCCGGCCGACTTCCGGCAGGTCCTTGAGAATGCCCGCAGCATCCTGGTCGACTGCCCTTGCAACGACGAGAGCAGGGCAGCATGCCACCGCTGCATGCTGCGTTACGCCGAGGACCGGCACGCCGAGTACATCTCGCGCCAGGCCGCTCTGGAGATCCTCGACGAGCTGCTGGGCACCGACACCGACGCCTGGGACACCGAACAGGTCGGCAACACCGACCAGATCGGCCTGGACGGACAGGTCGAGTCCGACCTCGAGACCCGGTTCCTCAAGGCCCTGCGCGGCTGGGCCGCCAAGCGCGATGACACCGTCCTCGACGAGAGCGGCGACAACAGCGGATACCTGCGCCTGGACGAGGCCGGCACGGTGCACGGCTGGCGGCTCACCGCTCAGCGCAACGAGGGCTTCACGCGTACCGACTTCACCTTCGAACGCACCGACGGGCCTAAGCAGAAGATCACTGTCTACCTGGACGGGCACCGCTACCACGCCACGCGCAAGCACAACCGGCTCGCGGGCGACGCCGACAAGCGCAACCGGCTGCGCGCAGATGGCCGGATCGTATTCCAGCTGACGTGGGACGACCTCGATGCCTTCGAGCAGAAGGCCTCGGTTTCCGGTGCGGGTGGGGCCGCGCGGGAGACCGCCGAGGCTGTGTGGCCGCCGTATCCGCACAGCGCTCGCGATGTCGCCAAGCAGCTGTACGGCGGCGGGGACGACCTCGCCGACACCGTCTTCGCCGACCCGATGAGCATGCTGCTCTCCTACCTGCGCGGACCGGACAACCCGCTCTGGGGCAAGCGGGCGACCGCCGTGGTGGGAGGCCTCCTGGGAGGCGACACGGAGCAGCTCGTCGGTAACGGCACCCCAGAGCAGGCGCGTGAGCGGCTCGGCCGGGTGCTTCAGGCCTGGGGCGACACCGGTGGCATCGACCCGTCACCCGTCACGGGATCCAGCACCCTCAACCTCTTCCAGGCGTGCGACGCCTCCGGCCTGCCCGTCGCACTCCTCGTCGACGGGGCCACACAGCGCTTCACCGCGCTGGTCTGTCTCGACGACACCGACCCGACCCAGCTCGGCACGCCGGAGCACAAGGCGCGCTGGCGCGCCTGGCTCCAGTGGTCCAACGTCCTGCAGTTCCTCGCGTACGACGGCGGCGACGGCGCCCAGCTGACCACCTCCGCGGCCGGCGATTTCGACCCGTCCGTACTCAAGGCGCTCGGCGGCGTCGGCGAACTCGAAACTCTCGTCATGCGCCACGGCAGCGCGGCGGCGGGAGCCGGCCTGATCGCGCGTCAACCCTCGGGTGACTCTCGCGTCGAGGCGGCCCTGCGCGACCTGCTCTGGGACCGGGGGATCCTCGAACTCCTCGACGAGGACGGCGCCGACGCCCCTCTCACCCGCCTCGCGCACCTCCTCGCCGACCGAGGAAAGAAGGCCCCCGCGTACGGCTACGAGCTCGGCGAACGAGGCTGGCTCGCCGACTTTGCCTGGCCTGACGCCGAGCGCAAGATCGCCGTCATGGTCGACCTGTATGACGAAGAGGACGAGGAGAGCGTCAAGACCTGGGGCGCCTACCGCGACGCGGGATACACCGTCCGCACCGCCGAGGAGTGGCTCGCCGACCTCGACGCGCTTCTCGCCGCACTGCCCGACTCCGACGAACAGAGTGCCGCACGATGACAGCCCGCCTGAGCCTGTACCAGAAGGCCGAGAACGAGCTCTACAAGATGGACTCGTCGGTCAAGACGAAGTTCTACGACTTCTGCCACCTCTTCCGGCAGAACCCGGAACACCCAAGTCTCGACCTCAAGCCGCTCAAGGGTGACGGCCGCATCTACCGGGCCAAGATCAACCTCAAGTACCGGGCGTTGTTGGCCCGTGCGGGGGCTGGCGCCGACGGTGTACAGCAGTGGCTGGTCGTGGCCGTCCGGCACCGTAAGGACGTCTACGAAGAGCTGTCCGTCGCGATCAACCGGATCACCGGTGAGATCGAGTTCGTCGATCTCGGTGTGGTCGGCCAGAGCGTGCTGCAGCGCGCGGGACTTCAGCTGACGCCGGCCGCGGACGAGGCGGAGGCCGGGGCCGTGCCTCAGACCGAGGCCCCGCTGCCCGCCGCCCCGGTCGGGGAGCAGCCGACCCCGGGCTCGGTCGCGGAGCCGCGTGCCTCGGTCCCGGAGGAAGAGGCGACCGTACCCGCGCCCGCTTCTGCCGCGGCCGCGCGGCCGGTGATCGGCGACTGCACCGCCGAGGACCTGCGGCGCCTCGGCGTGGCCGAAGCCCTCGTCGACCTCGCGCTCACGGTCACCACCGAGGAAGAGCTCGATCAGCTCATCGCCGGCGCCCCGCGGCTGACCGCCGAGGTTCTCACCGGGCTCGGCTCCGGCATGGACATCCAGGAGGTCGAGGACGAGATCACCCGGCCCGCCGCCGCCGAACTTGAGCCCGGTTTCGAGAACGACATGGCCGCGGCCCTGTCCCGCACCGCGGTCACCACCGTGGACGACGACATTCGCAACGTCCTGGCCGAAGGCGACTTCCGCGCCTGGAAGGTCTACCTTCACCCCACCCAGCGCAAGGCCGTCGAGAGGCACTACAAGGGCCCCGCGCGCGTCAGCGGTGGACCGGGCACCGGCAAGACCATCGTCGCGCTGCACCGCGTAGCGCGCCTCGCGTCCCAACTTCCCCCGGCCACGGCAAGCCGATCCTGCTGACCACCTACACCAAGAACCTCACCGCCGACCTGCGCTCGCGCCTCACCTCTCTGGTGGGGCCCGAGCTGCTGGAACGCGTCGACATCAAGCACATCGACCAGCTGGCCCAGGGCGTCCTCAACGAGAACACCGCCCCTGGCTCGCAGCGCTCCCTCACCACCGACGACAAAGCCCTGGAAGCCCTGCGTGAGATCCTCTTCGAGTATGACGAGAAGCGCTGGGACGCCGAATTCCTCCTCGACGAGTGGGAACAGATCGTCCTCGGCCAGTCCCTCGCCACCCGCCAGGACTACTTCAAGGCCCGCCGGGCCGGCATGGGTAAGGCCCTGACCCGTCCCGAACGCGCCGCCATCTGGAAGATCCTCGACCAGCTCACCTTGCGCCTGAACGGCATCAGCCGCGAGACCTGGGCCCAGGCCGCCGAGCGCGCGGCGCGCTATGAAATGGAACGCGCCGCCAAGATCCGGACCCGTGCCGAGCGCAAGGAAGAGGTCGGTGGCGGCGATCTGATCCACCTCGACACCAACAGCTCGGGCATGCGCTACCTGCGCCACCGCTACCAGCACATCGTCGTCGACGAGGCCCAGGACCTCAGCCCGGCCCACTGGAAGATGTTGCGCGCGATGGTGGCCCAGGGGCCCGACGACCTGTTCATCGCGGGCGACACACACCAGCGCATCTACGACCGGCAAGTCACCCTGTCCACCGTCGGCATCAACATCCGCGGCCGCTCCTCGAAGCTGACCCTCAGCTACCGCACTACCCAGGAGATCCTCGACAAGGCCGCCATGGTCGTCGGCGACGCCACGTACGACGATCTGGACGACGGCACCGACAACCTGGACGGCTACCACTCCCTGCTGCGCGGCCCTGTCCCCGAACTGGTCTCCTGCGCCGACTGGGACGACGAGATCACCCAGCTCGCCACAGCGCTGAAGAGCTGGCGCGAGGAGATCGTCCAGCCGACCGAGGACGGCACTGTGCGCGACCCCAGCGGTACCATGGCCGTCTGCGTCGTCGACGGCACCATGGCCGGACGAGTCGCCGCCGACCTGGAGATGAAGCACGGCATCACCACCGCCACCCTCACCAAGGACGGCCCGCAGGGCGGCGGCGAGGTCCACATCGGAACCATGCATCGCTTCAAGGGACTTGAATACCAGAAACTTGCCGTGGTCGGCGCGAGCGACGGCGTCCTGCCGAGCGCCACAGTCGTCGAGAAGTACCAGAAGCGGGACCCCAAGCGCTACGAACGCGAGCTGAAGAAGAGCCGCAACCAGCTCTTCGTCGCCACTACCCGCGCCCGCGACGTTCTGCGCATCTCTTGGCACGGAGCGCCGAGCCCGATCCTGCCGGTGCAGACGAAGCCGCGTGCCCGGGGAGTGCCCTGTTGACGTGGGCTTGCAGTGGTGTGGCCGTGGACGTGACCGGCCCGGTGAGAATGGGGTATCTGGAGCTGTGCGCCACCAAGCCATATGGCCTGGCGCGTGTGCGAGTGGGGCGAGCTTCCGGGTGGCAGTGGCTTCTGGGGGCGGCGTGGCGTGAACGGGGCTCTCAGTGCCGGTAGTTGCCACCGACAGGGCCGTAGCGTTTCACGTCCCTTTGTCTGTGCCGTGCTCGACGCGGCGGTGACGGCGGGTCCGGATACATGGATCCGGCGTGCTGAGGCCTTGGTCGTGGCCGGGGTCGCGGCGTATGCCTCAGCCGTCATGGTGGTGCTTGGTGAGGGGGCGAGGGGCTGGAGGAGGTGGGCGGTAGAGCGGCCAGGCCGGAGGATCCTGTGGCTTTGGCCATGATGCGTTCGGCGTAGGAGGCGGTTTTGCCGTTGCCGGTGAGGGGCTTTGGCCCAGGCGGTGAGCCGGGTGCGCATCCAGCTCACCGCGGTGAGTGGGTGAGGCGAGGCGGTCGGCGGCCACGACAAGAGCTGCGGTAAGCGCTGCGGGCAAGGCATCGGGTTCGTGTGCCGGGGCGCTGGGGTTGCCGCAGAGCTCGTGGACGAGTTGGGCCAGGGCCGTCGTTCCGAGTGCCCGTGACCGAGGCGCGGATCGAGGGCGGTCGGGTCTTCCAGCCCGGAGGCGGGCAGCATGACGGGAAGGTGCCGTGGTGACCAGCGGCGATCTGTGGGAGGGCCCGGCGTGATCTCGTGGGATCGCCGTGTCCGCCGGGTTTGACAGTGCTCTTCCCGCTTGCGGTGCTCCAACCGGAACCGCAAGGCGAGTTCAGCAAACAGAAGACACTCACTCTTCACGCTGAGGAAATGTGTCGCATGGTCGCGATCATCCACACTGATGAGGCGCTTGGAGAGGTCCGAGTTCGCCTGTCTCTCTGCCTGTCGCACTGCCGTGACCAGGTGCGACCTTGCCGACGAGTCCCTCCACGTCGTTACCGGGTTTCAATCCGCGGGATCCCCGGATTGTCCGGACACTGTGGCAGGACGATGACATCCTCGTCGGCGAGATCGCGGAACGCAGCTATGCGCAGCTCGCCGCAGACGGCTTCGGTCTCGCCCGTGCCAGCATCCCCGTACATGGCGCGGTCCGGCAGTTCCGAGACCGATACCCCAGATTTCAGACCCTTTGGGGGTGCACATCCACGTAAGACCGTGTCAGTCCAGGGGGCGCTCATCGGCTACCCTGACGGTCGCCTTAACGGAGGTTGGTGGACACGAACACCGACAACCCGAACCGTGTGGTTCGGCTGAGTTTTCTCGGATAGGACGCGGTCGGCTCAGCCCTTGTCCAGAGCGGCTACCAGACTGGCCACGATGACGGTGTTGAAGACGAAGGCGACGACCGCGTTGGCCGCTACCGTCCGTCGCATTTCCCGTGAGGTGACGTTCACGTCGGTCGTGCCGAATGTCGTCATGACTGACAGGGCGAAATAGACATAGTCGGCCCAGACCACGGTCTCCGCGCCGGGGAATTCCAGCCCGCGCTGGTTCTCCAGCAGGTCGTCGGCGTGAAAGGCGACCGCGAAGGACGCCATCACACAGACCCAGGCGTCGGCGACGAGGACGAGCGCCACCGCGACACGGGGAGCCAGCGGCAGCGACGACGCGACGTACCCGGGGCGCCACACCACCGCCACCGCGAGGGCGGCGACCGCGATGGAGATCGACACTCCGGGCCCGGGCGCGGTCCCCAGCACGTACCGCTGGACGACCGTGCCGCGGGCCGTGCGTCGCGCCCAGAGACGGATCCGCTCCGGGCCGGCCGTCGAAAAGGCGATCAGTGTGGCGACGAGATAACTGGAGAGATAGGCGAACAGCGCGAATACGCCGACGTCCGCTGCTGAGACCTGCATGATGCTGTCGTCGACCGCGAAGGCCAGAACGGCCGCCGTGCAGGCCGCAATGGCGAAACTCCAGGTTGCCCGACGGCGTTCGGAGAGCCAGGAATGTGCCAACAAGCTCCTCCATACATGTGAGCGTCCGCCTTCCCGGAGCAGCAGAAGTGTAAATGCCGCGGTGCCGTTTGTCGGGCAGGCGCCCGGGAAACACGGAGGCTCCTCGACGGGGCCCATTCAGTAGGAGTCACTGGAACATGTGCGCCGTCGGAAGTAGGGCGTTGTCCGCGGTACAGCTCCAGACCGGCTCCGCGACCGACACCCCGTCACTCGCCCACCAGGGCCGACGAGCGCTCAACGCACGACCCGACACGAATGTCTCCCAGCCTCCGAGCCGTCGGCCAGCATCGCCGCAACGTTCCGGGCAGCGGCCGCGCCGGTCTCCATGGCGCCCTCGATTCCTCCGACGCCCACCGGCGCGATGTCGCCGCCGGCGAAGTGAACGCGCCCGTGGGGCTCGCGCAGCAGCGGGACGGCGCCGCTCAGGTTTCCGGGCCGGTGATGCGCCCACGCTCCCTGGGAGTACTGGTCACCGACCCAGTCGTGGCCGGCCGTCTCGCGTACCTCGATGCCGGGGACGAAGGTCCGCAGCGCGGCCTGCACGCCCTCTCGGTCCCCGGCGCCGACGGCCGAGGGGCCGGAGGCGAAGCACACGACGAGCGTGTCGCCGTCGTGCCGGTACTCCGTCCGAGCGGTGTTGACGGGGTTCTTGCCGACCGGGGCGAAGGCGCAGAAGGACTCGATCTCGCCCCGGACCCGCGCCCAGATCTTGGCGGTGCGCACCGGGTGCTTCTGGTCGATCACGGCGCGGGCCGGCGGCGCGACGTCGGGGGTGATACGTACGTCGCCCAGGGTGTTGATCGGCAGCGCGACGACGGCGGAGCGGGCCCGGACCCGCTCACCGGTGCCGGTGGTCACGAGGACGCCGGAGCCGTCGTCCTCGATGGCGCTGACGGGGGTGGACAGTCTGACCTCCGCCTGGGATTCGCCGAGGACGGCGTCGAGGAGGCGCTTGGTTCCGCCCTCGATCGGCCAGAAGCCGGCGGTCTCCAGGAACGCGCCCCAGTCTCCGAACGTCGTGGCCGCCCAGAGGAGCAGCTGGGCGACGCCCTGCTCGCCGGGGGAGTGGACGAGGGTGGCCAGCGCCCCCTCCAGTACGTCCCTGTCGTGTACGGAGAGGTGCAGCGAGTCGAGCCTGGACGCGATGGTCTCCTTCTCGACGGCGCTGTTGTCGACCGCGGTGACGTCGTGCGGCATCGGGAAACGCGCCCGCGCGTCCGCGAAGAACCGGGCGGCGAGGGGAGCGACGGCGTCGGCGTGGTCGAGCTGACTGCCGGCGTGCACCGTGCCGTCGGCCAGCCAGAAGACCGTGTCGATGTCGAGCGGCGTGGCCAGCGGGATGTCGTGGCGCTGGAGTTCGTGCCACACGTTCGGCTGGGTCCAGTGCACGTAGGTGCCGCCGAACTCCACCTGACGGCCGAACGCTTCGGCCAGGTGGGTCCGGCCGCCGACCCTGTCACGGGCTTCGAGGAGCAGTACGGAGTGCCCGCTGGTGCTGAGGTCCCGCGCCGCGGTGACTCCGGCGAAGCCCGCACCGATCACCACTACGTCGTAGGCGCTGTCGTGCGGGCTGTCGGGAGAGCTGTCGTGGGAGTCGTACGGAGAACTGGTGACCATGGCTTGCTCCGTTCTTCCGCCCTCGGCGTGTGCCGGGGAGTTTCTCGAACTCGAATCGAATTCGAGTTTCGAGGAGTTTGCCGTGGCTGTCAACTCGTCGGCAAGGCCCGGTGAGGGCGCGGCTGATACGATCTCGAATCGTGTTCGAGAAGAATCCGGCAAGCCAGGCCGCGGCTCGCCCGGCGGTGCAGCGCCGCGGGGTGGAGCGCAGGCGGGCCATCCTGGACGCCGCCGAGGCCCTGCTCGGCGAGAAGGGCTACGAGGCCGCCACACTCAAGGCGATCGGCGAGCGGGCGGGCATTCCGATCGCCTCCGTGTACCACTACTTCTCGGACCGTCACCAGGTCGAGGCCGAACTCATGCGGCGCCACGCCCATGAGCTGGACGTATGCATCGCCAACGCGCTGGACGACCCCGGCCCGCAGACGCTGCGCGAAGCCGCTGACGCCGTCATCGACCCCCTGCTCGGCTACTTCCGCCGCCATCCCAGTTGCACCGAACTGTGGTTCTCGGGCCGTAGCGCGACGGTCGGCGAACTGGTCCGCGCATTCGACGCGGCGCAGGCCGAACGGCTCTGGCACCTCCTCGTCGAGCGCGGACTCCTGCTCGCCGACACGCCCCGGCTCGCCCTGCAGATCGCCTTCGAGGTCGGCAGCCGGCTCTTCGACATCGCGTTCCGGAACTCGGCCGTCGGTGACGACGCCACGATCGGCGAGGCGCGACGGCTCATCACCGCTTATCTCGCTACCTATGCCCCGGACAAGGCCTGACGCATAAGCGTCCAATGCGGCCTCGACGTACGAGTCGTGTACGGCCGAGCCGCCGTGCTCCCGTGTCAGGCGGGCGCCGGTGGTGATGTGCGGCAGGTGTTCGTTGACGGCCCGGCCCGCGCCTGCCAATGCGTGGGCCACGGCCGGTTCATGACAGTGCGACATGTCCTACCCCCTTCCGGTCTGCTGCCGTCGTCATGGCCGTACCGCGGCCCGGAGTCTGGTCGGCTCGGCATGCTTCGCAACCCGTCGTCGGAGATTGACGGCACTGCTCCGGCCTCTTAAAGTCGAACACGATTCGAGATCGAGAATGGCAGGGGAAGGACCGGCCGCCGCGGCAGCCGGTCCGGGAGCGCTCGATTTCTCCCGCCCGGACCGAGTCGTCAACGAGGTCGTCGCCAGCACCGCCAGCACCGACAGCGAGAAGGCATAAATGATCACCACAGGCATCACCTACGCGTCGTTCACCGGCTGGATCGCTCCCCCACCGATGCCAGACCGGCCCTCGAAGGCGAACTCACCTGCGACGTCGCGGTCGTCGGCGGTGGACTCGGCGGCATGGCGGCAGCACTGCGGCTGGCCGAGCGCGGGGCGGACGTCGTCCTGCTCGAAGCGGGGGTCTGTGGCTGCGGGGCGGCATCGCGCAACGCGGGCCAGCTGACCGGTGCCCCGGCGGGTGACCCCCAGATCCTGAGCGCGACGCAGCCGCGCCGCTTCCCCGGGATCGTCCGGTTCGCCGAGGAAGCCGTCCACTTCACCGAGAAGATGATGAAGGGGCTCGGGATCGACTGCGACTACGAGCCGACGGGCAATGTCGTGGCCGCCGTCACCCGGGGACAGCTCCGCAAGGCGCAGCGCAACGCGCGGATCCTGCAGAAGGCGGGCGCGGACGCCGAGTTCGCCGACGGCCGTGCCCTCGGTCTGCCGGAAGCGTTCCTCGGCGGCATCCACGAGCGCGTCGGAGGCATGCTGAACCCCGGAAAGTTCGCGCTCGGTCTGCGCGGGGCCCTGCTCGAGTCGGGAGTGCGGGTGTTCGAGCACACTCCCGTACGGGCCGTGGAGCCCGGGGACGCGGGGGTCGTCGTCGGTGTGCCGCGCGGACGGGTCCGTGCCGAACGGGTCCTCCTCGCCACCAACGCCCACTCCCGTGACCTCGCGATCGCTCCGCGGCGACTGGCCACACCGATCTGGGTCAGCATGGCCGAGACGGAACCGGTCGACCCCGCACGCCTGGAGGCGACCGGCTGGACGAGCCGCGCCGGCATCGCCACCCAGCACAACCTCATGCAGAGCTACCGGCTCACCCCGCGCAACACGATCGCCTTCGCCGTCCGCCGCATCCAGACGTCGCGAGGCGCGCCGGCGGCTCGCGAGCCGGACGCCGCGGTCGTGGCGGAGCTGGGCCGCGGCTTCCACGACCGGTTCCCGTCCCTGCGTGATGTGGCGGTCAGCCGGGCGTGGGGCGGGTGGATCGCGATGACACCCTCGTGGCTGCCGGTCGCCGGGGAGGCCGCGAAGAACGTCTTCTACGCCGTCGGCTGCAACGGCCACGGCCTCGCCCAGGCCCCCTACCTCGGCACCCTGCTCGCCGACCGGCTCGCGGGCGGCGGCCTCCACGGCGACCTCGGCGCCGTATGGCGGAAGCAGCCGCGCTTCGCTCCCTCCCCGGTCGCCAACGCCCCGGCGCTGCGCGCCGCCTGGGCGCTCGACCGGCTGTCGGACTGGGCGGGGAAGCGATAGCCGTGGCACCACGCACCACGGGATGTACCACGGCGGAATACGGCGGGGTGAGCGTGCTGGTGGGCCCCGGCCGGGGCGCCTACCCGTACGCCAACTCGCTGCTCGTACGGGGTGCGACGGCAACACTGGTCGTCGACCCGTCACTGTCCCTCGTCGCGGACGCGCCGCCCGCGGACCTGGTACTGGTCAGCCACGCGCACGAGGACCACATCGCCGGCCTGGGCAGTTACGACGTACCGGTACACGTCCACGAAGGCGACCTCGACGCGCTGCGCTCCCGAGAGGCGCTGGTCGCCGGGCTGGGACTGCCGCCCGACGCGGCCGACGCCGCCGACCAGGAGCTGCGGGACCGGTTCCACGTGCGCGGACGCCCGGACGCGGCGGGGTTCGACGACGGCACCGTGTTCGACCTCGGCGGCCGCACGGTGACCGCCGTACACCTCCCCGGCCACACGGCAGGCCACTGCGGCTTCCTGGTCGAGCCGGACGGATTCCTCTTCGTCGCGGACATCGACCTGACGTCGTTCGGCCCGTACTACGGTGACCTGGGCAGCAGCCTCATGGAGTTCGAAGCGTCGATGCGCCGGTGCCGGGAGATCGACGCGCGCTGGTACGGCACGTCCCACCAGAAAGGCGTGATCGAGGGCGCCGCGGAATTCCGGCACCGGCTGGACGCGTTCGCCGGCGTGGCGAAGCGGCGGGAGGCGGCGCTCCTCGCGTTCCTCCGCGAGCCGCGCACCGTCGAAGAGATCGCCGAGCACCGGCTGGTCTACCGGCCGCATGTGACAGGGCCGCACGTGCGGCCGGTGGAGCGGCGGACGGCGGTGCAGCATCTGGACCGGTTGTCGGGGGAAGGGCTGGTGGTGGAAGTGGAGCGGGGGCGGTTTCGGGCGGTGTAGGTCCGGGCCGTCGTCCGGGACGCCTGCTGGTGCGGCATCTTGGCCGTTCCGTATCGGTGTACCGGGGAAATCGCCGACGCTAGTGTGCACATCCGGCCCCGTACGGCACGTGTGTCGTGGCGGGCCGGCCGGATGCGGGTGCAGCGCGCAGGGGACGGCGGTGGGGCAGGCGTGGGGCGGCGATTGTTCATCGCGCTGGGGAGCGGGCGTTACTGCAACTTGCCCGAAGAGGACCAACTGCCGGTCGTGGCCACGGACATCGTGGCGATGACGGAACTGCTGGAAGAGTTCGGATACCGGCGCGTCCTCGCCGGGCTGGGGGAGTACGACGGTGCCGAACAGATCCGCCGGAAACTGAGCCACTGGTCCAGGGACTGCGAGCTGACGGCCGACGACGTCGTCGTCCTGTACTTCGCCGGCCACGGAGTGGTCGAGGACCGGGGGCGCCACTACCTGCTGTGCTGGGACTCCCGGGACCTGACGGCGCGGGAGACGGGTGAGGCCGTCGGCTCCGGCCTGGGAGGCGGGGCCGACGGCCTGTCGGAGGCCTCCGGACATCGCTGATCCGGTGGCTTCAGGCCCGCGCGGACCCGGCCCCGCGGCGGTCGGCGTTCTTGCCCTTCGGCTCCGGTCGTCCCGCCACCGGTACGCCCAGCGGGCGGGCGAGGCCGGAGACGCCCTCGTCGAGGCGCTGGAGGTGGCGCAGGACGCGGTAGGTCACCGTGCCGGGGTTCGGGGCTCCGGAGCCGTCGGATTCGAGGAGGGAGATGATGGTGGCGCCGGAGCTGACCTTGGCGTCGGTCTTGTCGCCGCGTACGTGGGCGGTGATGGTCTCGATGTTGTGGGCGATGCGCCGGCCGACGCGCTCCAGGCGGGGGTCGGCGGCGATGGTCTTGCTGTACGGGAGCAGTTCGGCGGTGGCCGCCAGGGAACGGGCGTGGTAGGCGCTGGTCTCCAGCAGGGCGACGAGGTAGCGGACGGTCTGGCGGCGTCCGCGCAGCGGGCTGATCGGGTGGGTCAGCGGGCGGGTGGAGGCGCGCAGCTCGTCCAGGGCGGTGTCCAGGTCGCGGGAGAGGCCCAGCAGGTCGGTGGCGGGACCGCCGCTGAGCTGGTCGACGGAGGCGGAGACCACCTCGTCGAGCTTGGTCAGGACGGTGCCGAGGAGGTCGTCGGTGCGCCGGTCGGTGTGGACCGGCAGGACTATGGCGGCGGCGATGATGCCGCAGGCGGCGCCGAGGGCGGTCTCCTCGACGCGCAGGACGAGGACGTCGAGGCTGTAGGTGTTCAGGAGGGTGTAGAGCAGGCCGAGCATCGCCGTGACGAAGAAGGACATCAGGGCGTAGGAGAGGGGCGCCGTGAAGAACATGGCGAAGACGAAGAGGAGGATGAGCGCGAACGCCGTCCAGGTGTGGTTGCCGACCAGGCCCGCGAGCCCGACCCCGGCGACCACACCGAGGACCGTACCGAGCAGCCGCCGGTAGCCCTTGATGATGATCTCGCCCGTCGAGGCGGTGTTGAGGAAGACGACCCAGCAGGTCAGCACCGCCCAGTACCAGCGCTGGGCGGACAGGAACTCGCCGCCGACGATGGCGAGCGTGGAGCCCACCGCGATCTGGAAAGCGGCCCGGGTGGTGGGCCGCTGGAGCCCCTTGCTGTCGTCCTCCCCGGGCTCCTCCGCGCCGCCGGCCAGCGCGACGTCCTCGGCGTCGAACTCCTCACGGGAGCGGGTCGTCGCCGGCGTGTCGTCGGACTCGTCCTGCGGCCCGTCCAGCGCGAGCCGCAGGCCGAGTACGGAGCGGGCGGCCTCACCTATACCGCGGAAGACGTCCTGGACGGCGATCGAGGCGCGCGGCAGGTTGTCCTCGTCGCGGTAGCCGAGCAGCCGGTTGCGTACGTGGGCCACGGCCGTGCCCGGCTGGTCGGACGCTCCCCGGGACACCAGCAGGTGCAGGGCGTTGAGGTCGCGGCGCAGCGTGACGGTCGCGGCGTCCTCGGCCGGCATCTCGTTCTTCGCCGTGGGCAATGGTGCCTGCGGCAGGTGGAGGGTGAGGGTGTCGGCGCGCTCGGCGGTGCGCGCGTTGAGCAGCAGGACGCCCAGCCGTTCGGTGGCGATCTCGGCGTCCGCGATGCGGCGTTGCAGCAGCGCGGCACCGGCCGCGTCCCGCGTGCCGTCCTCCAGGCGGCCCTGGATCATCAGCGCCGACTCGTGCAGCCGCGCGGTGTGCCGCCGCAGGTCGTCGAGGACCTTGTCGAGCTGGTCGGGACGGGCGTCCAGCAGCTCGATGTGGGTGGCGACGAGCTGGGCGACCCGGGCCCGGAAGGCGCCGCGCAGCCACCGCAGGATGCGCTGCGGTGTCTCCGGTACGACGGTGAAGCGCACGACGGCGCTGCACGCGAAGGCGACGGCCAGGGTGAGTGCCAGGACGGGCAGGGCGGACAGGGTGGTGCCGACGAACAGGGAGACGAAGTAGGTCTGGAAGCCGATCAGGCCCAGGGCGGTCCCGCGGTCGCCGAAGCGGCGGCAGTAGACGGCGCCGAAGATGAGGGCGACGAAGAAGATGTCGCCCGCGATCACCTGGCTGTGCAGCAGCGCGCCGAGGAGACCGCGGCGAGCGCCGTGGGCAGGCCGAGCGCGAGGGTGACCGCCTGGCCGCGTACCTGCTTCTCCTTGATGGCGAAGGTGGCGACCATCGCCGTCATGGCGCCCGCGACGAGGTGCGTGACGTCGGTGCCGACGACCGCGAGGACGACGAGGGTGAGCGCGATGGCCGCCACCGTCCGCAGTCCCGCCATCAGCCGCAGCAGTCCGGGATCGGACGCCGCGAATCGGTCCCACACGCCGGTCAGACTCCGTCGTATCACTGCCCCCACGCTGCCGTACTCTCCCGTCTTCACCGTGAACTGCCAACGCTTCAGCATCCCATGACCGGGAATTGTCCGGTGGCGGTTGTGGGGGAGGGCCGGGGTTTGTGGCGGGGTTGTGACGATCCTGGAAATGCTGCCGACGATGTGCGTCCGGTGGGGCCAGGACCAGCGCGTACGGCAGCGCCGGTGCCAAAAGATTTGCCGGCGCTCTTATATCTATGCCGACGTCCAGGGCGAATCCGCGCAGCGGCAGTGACCATGACGTTGTTTATGCGGCGGCCCGTGCCTGCGCTTATGTGGCGGTCAATGATTACAGCGGGGAGAAGACCGCGGAGTTCGCGGGGTATTGCGTGAAGCTCAACACGGCTGGCGCCGCACGGTCGTTCGGTGACGCGTACACCTCGTGAATGCGCAGCGACGGCAGGCAGGCGAGCGGAACGGGTACGGCGCCGGGTGTCATGCCCCGAGGACCGCGGAGAGGTCGTAACGGACCGGCTCCTCCAGCTGTGCGTACGTGCACGACGCCGGTTCGCGGTCGGGGCGCCAGCGCCGGAACTGGGCGGTGTGCCGGAACCGGTCACCCTGCATGTGGTCGTAGGCGACCTCCACCACACGCTCCGGGCGCAGCGGCACCCAGGACAGGTCCTTCTTGCCCGTCCACCGGCTGGGGCCGCCGGGCAGCCGGCCTGCCGCCTGGGCTTCCTCGCTGGTCCACTCCTCCCACGGGTGACCCGCGACGGACTCCATCCGCAGCGGCGCCAGCTCCTCCATCAGCTCCTGTCGCCGGCGCATGGGGAAGGAGGCGCACACGCCGACGTGCTGGAGGCGGCCCTCCGTGTCGTACAGGCCCAGCAGCAGGGACCCCACGACCGGGCCGCTCTTGTGCGGTCGCAGGCCCGCCACGACGCAGTCGGCGGTCCGCTCGTGCTTCGTCTTGACCATCACCCGCCGGCCCGGCCGGTACGGCATCCCGGGCGGCTTCGCGACGATCCCGTCCAGCCCGGCTCCCTCGTACTGCTCGAACCAGTCGCGGGCCACGTCGAGGTCCTCGGTGACGGGCGCGGTGAACACCGGGTCGGCGGCCTCGCGCAGCGCCGTCTCCAGGGCGTCCCTGCGGTCCCGCTGCGGTACGGACATCAGCGACTCGTCGCCCAGCGCCAGCAGGTCGAACGCGACGAAGGACGCCGGAGTCACCTCCGCCAGGTGGCGTACCCGGGAGTCGGCGGGGTGGATGCGCTCCAGCAGGGCGTCGAAGTCCAGCCGCCCTTCCCGGGCGATGACGATCTCACCGTCCAGTACGCAGCGCGGCGGCAGCTCGGTACGCAGGGCCTCCACCAGCTCGGGGAAGTAGCGGGTGAGCGGCTTGCCCGAACGGCTGCCCAGCTCGGTCTCGGCGCCGTCGCGGAAGACGATGGCACGGAAGCCGTCCCACTTGGCCTCGTACTGTATGCCGGGCGGGATGTCCGGGGCGGCCTTGGCCAGCATCGGCTCCACCGGGGGCATCACGGGAAGATCCATGCGGCGATTGTGCGGCGGGGCCTGCCGTCCGGGCGGCGGTACGCGCCCGCCGAGGGGCGGCGGGTGCCCGTACGGCCTAGTTTGGGGGCATGGCAGAGTCGCTGGAGCTGGACGTGGGCGGGCGGACGGTCCGGGTGTCGCACCCGGACAAGGTCTACTTCCCGCAGCGCGGCTTCACCAAGGCCGACGTGGTCCGTTACTACCGAAGCGTCGGCGACGGCGTGCTGCGCGCCCTCCGGGACCGGCCCACCACGCTGGAGCGGTACCCCGACGGCGTGGGCGGAGAATCGTTCTTTCAGAAGCGGGCGCCGAAGAACCTCCCCGACTGGATCCCCACCGGCCGGATCTCCTTCCCCAGCGGCCGGTACGCCGACGAGATCTGCCCCACCGAGCCCGCCGCCGTCCTGTGGGCGGCCAACCTCGGCTGCCTGACCTTCCACCCCTGGCCGGTCCGCCGGAGCGACACCGACCACCCGGACGAGCTGCGCATCGACCTCGACCCCCAGCCGGGCACCGGCTACGCGGACGCGGTACGGGCCGCCCTCGCCCTCCGGGACGTCCTGGACGGCCTCGGCCTCACCGGCTGGCCCAAGACCTCCGGCGGCCGCGGCCTGCACGTCTTCGTGCCCATCGCGCCCGACTGGACCTTCACCCAGGTCCGGCGCTCGGCGATCGCGGTGGCCCGGGAACTGGAGCGGCGCGACCCCGGGCGGATCACCACCTCCTGGTGGAAGGAGGAGCGCGGCGCCAAGATCTTCGTGGACTACAACCAGACCGCGCGGGACCGCACCATCGCCAGCGCCTACTCCGTACGGCCCTTCCCGCACGCGCCGGTGTCCGCCCCGCTGCGCTGGGAGGAACTGGCCGACGCCGTACCGGAGGACTTCGACCTCGGCACCATGCCGGCCCGCTTCGCCGAACTGGGCGACCTGCACGCCACCATGGACCGGCACCCCTGCCGCCTGGAGGCCGCGCTCGAACTCGCCGACCGCGACGAACGCGAGCACGGGCTCGGAGACCTCCCGTACCCGCCGGAGCACCCGAAGGCGAAGGGCGAACCGAAGCGGGTGCAGCCGAGCCGCGCGAAGAAGTGACGCGCGGCACGGGCCCGTCGGGGGACTGCTCAGAAGGCCCCCCGTACGCGCAGGTCGCCACCGGACGCTCCGTCCGGCGCCCGGGCCGTCGCCGCGTACGAGTCGTCCTTGGCGTCGCGGCCGCCTGCCGCGTGGTTGTACTGGCCCGCGAAGACGTACCGCCCGGCGGGCACGGTCCGGCCCGGCTTCAGCGTCCACCGGTAGACCAGCGCACCGTCGTGCTCGTCCACGGACACCGTGAAGTCGGCCGGGGGCAGCGTGCTCCAGTGGCCGGTGGTCGCCACACCACCGGTCTGGGCGATCCGCAGCTCCACGGTGAGCGTGGTCAGCGGCCGCTTCGTCCGGAGGGTGACGTTGCTCTGCGCCCAGTAGGTGTTGCTGTACGGGTCCACCGAGCCGTCCGACCACAGCGGGCCGTCCTCGGTGCGGTACGGAGGAGCGGGGGAGGCGGGCCGGTCCTCGTCCGGTCCGGCGGGGCCGGCCGGGCGTGTCGTCACCTTTCCCGGGCCGGGAGGCTGCACGACCGTCGCCACCGTGTAACCACCGGCGACGAGCGCCCCCACCGTCGCGGCGGCCGCCAGGGCGGCCCGCGGCCACGACCGGGACGGCGCCGGCCGGCGGCGCGACGCCGTACCGCTCTCGGCGGAGCCCGCCATGCCGCGCTCCACCCGCGCGAGCATCCGGGCGCGGTCGGGGCGGTGGGCCCGCGCCGCGTCACGCAGCTGCCCGCGCACGTCATCGTCCCCCATCACTTCCTCCTCCCCGCGAGGTCGTCCACGACCCCCGCGCCCAGGTGCCGCTGGAGTTCCGCCATGCCCCGGGAGGTCTGGCTCTTGACCGTTCCGACCGATATGCCCAGCGCCCGGGCGGTGTCGCGTTCCGACAGGTCGAACGCGTGCCGTAGCACCACGCACGCGCGCTTACGGAACGGCAGCCGCTCCAGCGCCTGCCGGACGTCCACGACGGCGGCCACGTCGGGACCGTCCGACCGCTCGGGGCGCTGGGACCAGAACAGGGCGATCCGGCGCCGCTCGCGCACGGTGCTGCGGATGCGGCCGCGGGCCATGTTGGCCACCACACCCCGGGCGTAGGCCACCGGGTGTTCCGCGCCGCGCACGCGATCCCAGCGGTGCCACAGGGCGAGCAGCGCGTCCGCCGCCAGGTCGTCGGCGGCGTCCGTCTCACCGGTGAGCAGGTGGGCCAGGCGGGCCAGTTCGGCGTGGTGGCGTTCGAAGAAGGCGTGGAACTCCGCCGACGCCTCAGCGGTGCCGGGGGCGTCGCGCACGCTTCTCGGAGGGGCGGCGGACGAGATCATGCCGGTCCTCCGGGATGCGGCGGCTGCGGCCGGTGGCCGATGCGGGGGAAAGGGCTGACCACGGGCGGGCTCTCTCGGTCGGGGACACTCTGTCAGCCCCTCAGTTGCCGCCGGTTCGGGAAAGGTTGCCGCCGGGGTGGGGAAGGTTGCCGCCGGTACGAAGAAGGTCACCGTCGTTGGGGGAGAGGTCTTCGTCGTCTGCCGGACCACCGTCGCCGTCGCACGGGCGGAGCTCCCCACGGGCGCGTCACGTGGGGAGCTCCGCCGTCAGGCCCGGGGCCGGGCCGCGGTGTGCGGAGCGTCCGGCGTCACTTGCACGCGGTCGCCGCCCGCACGGGGGAGGCGGGCGAGGGCCGGGAGGCGGGGGAGAGGCGGTTCGCGAACCGCAGCCGCTCCACCGGGTAGGCCTTCGGGTACGTCCGGTTGATGATCTCCAGATTGTTGGCGAGCCGCACGTCCGCGGTGATCAGGGAGAGGCGCAGCATCTTGGTCTGGCCGACCACCTGGGTGTCCTTGGCCTCCAGGTTCTGCCCCGTCGCGGCGGCCCGGGCCCGCAGTTTGTCGATCACGGCGGTGCTCGCGTAGGTGCTGCTCTTCTTTCCCGACCGGTTCTTCAGGAAGGTGTTGAGCCAGGCCCGTTCCGCGTTGCCGCCTGCTCCGAACTCACTGTTCACCTGCGGCACGATGCACGGCCGTCGCTTTCCCATGGCGGTGTCGAGCCGGTTCAGGTACGCCGTGGACCGCTTGGCGTGGATCAGGACACCGGTGTCCAGCGAGACGTACTCCTTCTGGGCCCGGGGGAGGCGTGGGACGGCTCGGGTGGTGTGGCGGCGGGTGCGGCCGCCGCGGACAGCGCGGTCGCCGTCACGGCCAGGCAGACGGCTATCAGGGACTTCGTCGCGGGCGCTGTGTGACGCATGTCTTTCCTACCTGCTTTCGGGGTGGGCGGATCGGCGACGTCCCCGGTGCTCCGGGGGCGTGTCGGACGCGGGTGGCAGGAAAGGGGTGCCCGGCCGGGCGGCACTCGGCATGAGCCGGACGGCAATGTCGCACGAACCGGTGAATACGGGGCGGGGCGCACCAACCGGTGTCGGCGGGCTCCCGTACGGGGGCGGGGCCGGTTCCTCCAGTCTCCGAGAAGCGCTTCCTTCCGGGCTCCCGGGCGCTTTCACCAGCCGTGGCCGGGCACCGGTCCACGGATCGGCAGCACTGCTGCACATGGCGGAGCGCACGCTCCGTGATCCCACGGGCGAAGGGCTACTGGGCCCGTCGGTCCTCGTACTTCTCGTCCTTCGTGATCCACCGGTGCGCGGCGTCCGCCGTGAATTCCTTCTGTCCGCCCGGCAGGAACAGTCCCGCGCTGCCGAACGCCGGGTCCGTCGCCGTCTCCGGTACGTACGGGATCGCCACGCACCGCATCCCCGCCCGGCGTGCCGCCTCGGCCCCGGGCGGCGCGTCCTCCAGCACCACGCAGGTCTCCGGCGCGGCACCCAGCCGCCGTGCCGCTTCCAGGAAGACGTCGGGCGCGGGCTTGCCCTGCGCGACCTCTTCGGCGGAGACGAGAACCGTCAGCCACGCGTCCAGGCCGGTGGCCGCGAGAACCGTCTCGATCGCGGACCGTGAGGAGCCGGAGGCCACCGCCATCGGGTGCCCGGCCGTGTGCAGCCGCTCCACGAACGTCCGCATCTCGGGGAAGACCTCGGTGTGCGCCCGCGCCAGTTCGAGGTAGGCGCGGTTCTTGCCGGCCAGCAGCTCGTCGACGGGCGCGTCGATGCCGTACTCCCGCTGGAGCGTCTCCAGGGTCTCGCGGGTGCCGATGCCGATGAAGCGGGTGTGGTGTTCCCAGGTGAAGTCGGTGACGCCGTACTGGGCGAGGACCCTGCGTCCCGCCTCGTAGTAGTTCGGCTCGCTGTCCACGAGCGTGCCGTCCAGGTCGAAGATGACGGGCGCGGGGGAAGCGGCGGGAGAAGTGGCGGGGGAAGCGCCGGCGGAAATGCTCATGGGGTCAGCATGCCAAGGCGCCTGTCAGCGCGGCCCGGTGGTCCCGCCCACCGCTTCGACCAGCGGCAGCATCCGGTGCGGCACCCGTTCCCGCAGGGCCACCTCGGTCCGCGTACGGACCACGCCCGACATCTTGATCAGCCGCTGGATCACGTCCTCCAGATGCGCCGCGTCCCGAGCGACGACCCGTGTGATCAGGTCGCCGCCGCCGGTCGTGGAGAACGCCTCGATGATCTCCGGCACCTCGGCCAGCTCGTCGGCGACGTCTTCCAGGTGCCCCTGGGTGACCTCGATGTGCACGAAGGCGAGTACGGGGTGGCCGAGCGCGGCGGGCGAGAGGCGGGGCCCGTACGCGGTGATCACGCCGTCCCGCTCCAGCCGGTCCAGACGCGCCTGGACGGTGCCCCGGGCGATGCCGAGGATACGGGCGTACTCCCGCACGCTGGTGCGCGGCTGCTCCAGCAGCAGCCGCAGGATCTTCGCGTCGAGCGTGTCCACGGCCATGGGCCAACGGCCTCCTCGGGAGCGGTGCGGGGTCCGATGACTGTACCAACGGCCCAGTTGTCGGCGTGCAGGGCGGCCGGTGGTCAGGGCTAGAGGTCACCGCGTAGTGGTCGTCCGGCCAGCGGCCAGCGGCCAGCGGCCAGCGGCCAGCGGCCAGCGGCCCTCAGGCGTCGGCTCCGGCCGTCGTCATCTGTCGCCTGTCATTCGCCGTCATCTGTCAGCAGACACCGTCACCGGGCTTCGGATTGGCCAGTCGGAAGACGGGCCGCAGTTTCAGACCTGCCCAGGTGCCGAGCAGTGCCGTCGCACCCCAGATCCAGCCGTGCAGGCTGCCGGAGGCGATGCCGGCGAGGTAGGCGCCGATGTTGCAGCCGCCGGCCAGCCGGGCGCCGATGCCCATCAGGACGCCGCCCGCGACCGCCGCGACCGCGGTGCGCCAGGGGTGCCCCGGTGCAGGGCCCAGGTGCCGCCCAGAGCGGCCGCGACCGCCGCGCCGATCATGATGCCGATGTCGGTGAGGCTGGTCTTGTCGGCCAGTACGGGGCCGGACAGCGTGTGCGCGTTCGCGGGCTTCTGCCAGTACGACCAGGTCTCCGGATGCCCGCCCAGCGCACTCACCAGCTTCGCGCCCCACAGGCTGAACGCGCTGGTCACACCCCACGCCCCGCCGGACACGAGGAGCACGCCGCCGCCCAGTACCGCCAGCACCACCGCGCCGGCGGCCAGCGGCCACGAGCCGCGCAATACACGCGCGGCCCGGGTCTTCGCCGACGGCACCGGGCCGGTCGGCGGCGGGTTGCGGCGCGCCTGGACCGCCCGGCTGACGGCCACGACGGCGGCCAGCGCCAGGATCGTCACGGCCCACGAGCCGAACCAGCCGATGTGGTCGGCGAACACGACGGGCTCGAACGCGGGCAGGTCCCGCCACAGGTCGAACTGCCAGGCGGCCAGGGTCGAACCCGCGATGAAACCGCCCAGCGTCAGCACGATGGAGGTCTGTCCCGACCCCACCGCGAACAGCGTGCCGGAGGCGCAGGCACCGCCCAGCTGCATACCGACGGCGAACACGAACGAGCCGAGGAGCAGCCCGACGCCGAGCGGCCCGCCGGAGGGCTCGGGAGCCGATCCGAACAGTCCGGTGCTGGTGCCGATGACCAGGGCGAACAGCGTGGCCGTCGTCCCCAGCAGGAGCGCGTGGGCGCGCAGCCCGGTCCCGTTGCCCACGGCGACCAGCTGCCGCCACGCCGAGGTGAACCCGAACCGCGAGTGGAACAGGGCCACTCCCAGTCCGAGCCCGAGCAGCAGCAGGACGCCGGGCTTCGCCCCGTACGAGGCGAAGACGTAGCCCGCCAGCGCCACGGCGATCAGCAGACCGACGACGAGCGGCAGACGGCGGACGGGCGGCGCTGGAGGAGCGGCGGGCCGGGGCCGGGAGGTGGGGGAGGGGGCGAGCAGGGGCGCGGCGGGGCGGGGGTTCCGACGAGCGGGTCAGGGGGAGCTGTGGTCACAGCGGGCTCCGTGAGGTGAGCGGTGAGCGGCGGGCCGAGCGGGGAGGGGAGGGGCGTACGGCGCGGCGGGGGGCGGGACGGCACAGGGCGGTGCCCCGGGTGCCCGAGGCGCACGTCACTCCGGAAAGGCCGGGGGCGGGGAAGTCGTGATCGCGGACGTCGGCGCCTTCGGTGCGGCGCCGGCGGCAGGCTTCAGCGGGGACAGAGCCCGTCGTCGACGCACCAGGCCGAGTTCGCGAAGAGCGCGAGACAGAGGAGGCGTGCGGGTGCGGACATGACGACGAGGGTAATGCGTGGACGATGCACGCGGTTGCGGCGTTCCGTCATGTGGACGGGTGAATGAGATGTGGCGAGACGGGGTGGGGCACGGCACTGGGGAGTGAACTGGACGCGGAGGGGACACGGGCGGGGTGCGGGCCCGGAAAGGGGACGATTCGAGCCGTCGGGCCATCCTTCGCGCCAATGGCCACCTTCTGGCCCAGGCGCCGCTGTCAATGCTGGGCCAATGGCACAGCCTTTTCCGGCTCTGTTGAGCCAACAGTAGTGTTGATGTTGTCATAGGCGAGTCGATGGCGCTGCGGATCTCCGCGGCGCCTTTTTGATGCGAAGACGCGGAGCCGCGCCCATGGAGCGGCGCGCCGGCGGCCGCGTCACCGAGCCGAGGCAGCGGAACCGCAGAGCGGAGCCGAAGCGCCGGGCTGAACGACGACGGAGCTGACGACAACAGAGCTGCACGACAACAGAGCTGAAGTGACACCGAGCTGATCGACACAGGGTCGAGCAGCACAGAACTGATCGCCAAGGGGTGGGAAACCGTGTTGAAGAGGGTGTTCGTGGCGCCGGACCCGGGGCGGCTGCGGCTGCGCAGCGCCGCGCGGGCCGTCGTGGGCGTCGGACTGGCGGTGGCCGTGTGCGCCGCCGTCGGCCACTCGCTGGTCGGTGCCGTGGTGGGCGGGGTCGCCGCGCTGCTCGCCTTCTTCACCGTCGCGGACTCGACGGTGCGCGGGCAGATGGTCTCCACCGCCCTGCTGCCGCTGGTCGGCTTCCCGGTGCTGGCCGCCGCCGCGCTGCTGCACGACTATCCGCTGGTACGGGACATCGCCTTCCTCGTCACGGTCGGCGTGGGCGTCTACGCCCGCCGCTGGGGCCCGCGCGGCAACGCGCTCGGCATCTTCGCGTTCATGTCCTTCTTCGAGGCGCAGTTCCTGCGTACGGTGCCCGAGCAACTGCCGGAGCTGTACGCCGCCACCGCGCTCGCGCTCCTCGCCTGCTCCGTCGTCCGCTTCGGACTGTGGTGCTACGAACGCCGTACGCCGCCGCCCGCCGTCCCCGTCCTCCCGGGCGGCAAGGGACTCGCCCGTGCGACGACCCGCCAGGCACTCCAGGCGACCGTCGGCGGAGCCGTCGCCTTGGCCGCGGGCCAGCTGCTCTCCCACGAACGCTGGTACTGGGCGGTCGGCGCGATGTGGTGGATCTTCGTCAACACCGCTTCGCGCGGCGAGACCGTGGTGCGCGGCTTCCGCCGGATGCTGGGCACCCTCCTCGGCATTCCCGCGGGCCTGCTGATCGCCGTGCCCCTGCACGGGGCCCTGGCGCCCACGGCCGTCCTCATCGCCGTCTGCGTCTTCTCGATCTTCTACGCGTCGCCGGTCTCCTACACCTGGAACATGCTCGCGGTGACCCTGATGGTCGGCCTGCTGTACGGGCTGCTGGGCGTCCTCGACCCGGGCCTGCTCACGCTGCGCCTGGCGGAGACCGGCGTCGGCGCACTCAGCGCGCTGCTGGCCGTCCTGGTCGTACTGCCAGTCACCACGCACGCCACGACGGACGCCTGGGTCCAGCGCGCGCTGCGCTGTGTGCACCACTGCACCGCCGAGGCCGCGGCCCGCATCGCGGGCACGGAGAGCGCCGACCCGGCCCCGCTCGTCGCGGAGCTGGAGGTGCTGCTCCGCAAGGTACGGATGTCCCTCGCACCGCTGGTGCATCCGCTGGCCCCGATGCGCGCCCGCCGGGAACGGGCCCGGCAGGTGCTGGCGCTGCTGGACGACTGCGCCCGTGAGGTCCGCGGGCTGGCGTCCATCGCCGCCGACCCGGTGGCGTCGCACGACGCCCGGCTGACCGCCGCCTGCCAGCGTGTGGAGGCCGCCGTCGAGGCGCTCACCACTCCGCAACAGCCTCGTGAGGCCGCGGCTGCCACCGCGGCCGCCGCACCGCACGCGCCTGCCCTGGAACCGGCGCTCGCCCACCTGCACAGCCTGGAACGCGCCCTAGCTGAACTGGCGGCCCCGCTGCGCAGCTCCCCGCGTCCGCCGCTGGCCGACGCCTGACGGGACCGCTGCCGCACCGGCCGATGTGCCCCTGTGCCGACCGGTGCGGCGCGGAGTCACCGAGCGGGACCGTGTCCGCTGCCCGTCACCCGTCGCCCGACGGCCCGTACCCGACGGCAGACCCCCACCGGCCTGTTAGCGTCAGCGCGTACGACTCCGTACAACTCCGTACGACGCGCAGGGCGGACGAAGGGCAGGCGTGACGCCGATGGGTACGACAGGCAGCGGACAGCGGGCGTACATCGGGTCGTTCACGTCCGCGGGCGGGCGCGGTGTCAGTACGGCGGCGGTCGACCCGGAGACGGGCGCCCTGACCCCGCTCCACGCCACCGACGAGGTGTCCGACCCGAGCTACCTCGCCGTCTCGCCAGACGGCCGCCGCCTCTACGCGGTGAGCGAGACGGCCGAGGGCGCTGCCGCCGCCTTCACCCTCAGCGAGAACGGCCCGGTGCCGCTCGGCGCGCCCGTGCCGGTGCGGGGCGCCGCCCCCACGCACCTCGCCCTCTGGGGCGGGCACCTGCTGACCGCCAACTACACCTCCGGCAGCGTCAGCGCCCTGCGCGTAGCGGCCGACGGCAGCCTCGCGGAGCCCGCCGCCGTGCTCCGGCACGAGGGCCGCGGCCCGAACCCCGACCGCCAGGAAGGCCCGCACGCGCACGCCGTGTCACCCGACCCCTCCGGCCGCTGGCTGCTCAGTGTCGACCTGGGCACCGATTCCGTACGCGTCTGCGAACTCGACCCGGCGAGCGGGGAGCCCGTGGTCCGTCACGAGGTACGGCTGCGGGTGGGCAGCGGGCCCCGGCACCTCGCCTTCCACCCGCGCGGCGGCCACGCGTACGTCGTCCACGAGCTGGCCTCCACGGTCACGCCGTGCCGCTGGGACGCCGCCACCGGCACCCTCACGCCGCTGACCGAGACGGCGATCCTGCCCCCGGACGCGGGCGACAACCACCCGTCCGCGCTGGTCGTCTCGCCCGACGGCCGCTTCGTCTGGGCGGCGAACCGCGGCCACGACAGCATCTCGGTCCTGGCCGTCGATCCGTCCGGAGACGGCCTCACCCTGGTCACCACCGTGCCGTGCGGCGGGCACTGGCCACGCGACCTGGCACTGCACCCGGGAGGGCGGCACCTCTACGCCGCCAACGAGCGCTCCGGTGACGTGACCTGGTTCTCCCTCGACCCCGCGACCGGGACACCGGAAGCCGGCGGCTCGATCGCGGTCCCGGCCGCTTCCTGCGTGGTCTTCGCCTGAACCGCCGCACGGCCTGTCCGTACGGAAGGCGTACGGACAGGCCGTGCGGCCACATGGTCACCGGCTGACAAGATCACCGCACCGGCGCGTGCTGTCCCGCCGCCTGTAGCGTGATGCCCAGCGCCGACGCGTAGTTCGACAGCACCAGGCGGCCGACCGTCCCGTACGCGCCCAGGGGCTCCGCCGCCGAGCAGCCCGCCTCCGCTGCCGCCGCCCCCACCAGGCCGTCGGCGATCTCGGGGCCGATCAGGTACGGGGCCAGGGCCAGCTGCTGCGAGCCCGAGGAACGCAGCTCGTCCGCCGTACGGGAGATGGCGCCCTCCTCGTCCAGCGCGGCGGCCAGCACCGGCACGGCCAGGCGGGCGGAGAGCAGCATGCCGGTGATCCCGGCGGCCTGTACCGCCTCCTCGCCGCCCACGGTGGCGAGGACGATGCCGTCGGCGGCCGTCGCGACCGTGAACAGGCGCGCCCGGTCGGCACGGGCCAGACCGGCTTCGGAGAGGCGGACGTGCAGGGCCTCGGCGAGCAGCGGGTGCGGGCCGAGCACCTCGGTCAGCTCGGCGGCCGAACCGCTGTTCATGACGGCCTGGCGTATACGCCGCAGCAGCGCGCTGTCCGGCCCGGCGAGCAGCGGCACGACCACCGCGGGCGGGCCCTGCCGCTCGGGCTGCGAGCCGTCGCCGGTCCGCGCCTTGTGCTCATTGGCGGCCTGGGCGAGCACGGCCTCCAGCGCCGGGTACTCGGCGTCGCCGCCGTCCACGAAGCCGATCCGGGCGTCGAGGCCGGGCAGTTCGGAGCGGGCGATGCTGGTCACCTCCGCCGCCAGACTGCGCGCGGCGGGGGTGGGGGTGCCGGGAACGGCGAGAACCAGGAGGGCGCGCCCTCGGGCGCGGCGACGGGTTCCGGTCGGCGGTGGCGACCGGACTGCCGGGGACGCGGCATTCGTACAGGCAGGCCAGGTGCGGCGCCCGAGCTCGGAGAAACTTCGTCAAAACGGGGCGAGCCGGGTGCGGGCCCAGTGGGGGAACTCATGGCGTCGCATGTTAACGCCTCGGGGGTCCCCCGCGCGGCGGGAGGGCTGGGTCGGGAGGTATCCGTCCCGAATTGTCCCGCGCGCCGTATGGGCAGGTCAGAGCCCGAATCGAGCGTCGGTGCGAGCCCGCCGGGGCCTTGGCGGCGAGAGCCGGGCCGCGGCCCGGCGGGCACGGTCCCGCGCGCGGTCCGGGCCCTCCGTCGCTGGAACGATTCGGCGGGCATTCATGACAACTTCCGGAATTCACGGCTTTACGGCTTTTACGTCACCCACGGGCGCCCGCGCCGCCCGTGCTCCCTGCCGCGTCTCCCTACCGCGTGACCCGCAGCAGCTTCTCGTCCGTGGGCAGGAGCAGCCGGCCGGTGGCCAGTGCCGCGGCGACGCGCAGTGCCCCGGTCAGCGGGTCACCCTCCGCCTCGACCCGCCGGGCGTGCGGCAGCAGTGCGTCGAACGCCGTGCGCAGCGGCGCCAGAAGCGGCTCTCCCAGATGCAGCAGGCCCCCGGTGAAGGCCACCACGCTGCCGTCCGCCGCGGGGCAGACCGCCGCTGCCGCCTCCGTCAGGTGCCGCGCGGCCCTGTCCAGGACGTCCGCCGCAACGGGGTCGTGCCCGGCGCAGGCCGCGACCTCGGGCGCGAACGACGCCAGGACGGCCGTCCGGTCGGCACGCGGATACAGCATGCCGGGCAGCTCGGCCGCCGGACCCCACAGCGCCTCCATACGGGCCAGCAGCGCGGGGGAACCGCCCGTACGCCCGTCATGGGCGCGCAGCGCGGCCTCCAGCCCGGCCCTCCCGATCCAGGCGCCGCTGCCGCAGTCGCCCAGCAGGTGCCCCCAGCCGTCGGCGCGGCGCCAGCCGCCGGCCGCGGTGAGGTCCGTGCCCGTCGCGATGACGCCGGTGCCGACGGCGACGACGGCGCCCGGCGTCTGACCGAGCGCCCCGGCGTACGCCGTCACGGCGTCGGCGGCCAGCGCGAGCCGCCGCACCCCGAACGCCTCCGCCAGCGCCCCGGGCAGCTCGGCGCGCAGCTCCGTGCCGAGCGACGCCATGCCGGCGGCGCCGACACACACCGCGTCGAACCGCCGGGCCCCCGTGTCCCGCATCAGATCCTGCGCGGCCGGCACCAGTTGCTTGAGCAGCTGATGGGCGTCCAGGCCGTTCGGGCCGGTGCCGATCGGCTCCTGGGAGGTGTACGAGGCGAGCGGCCGCGCGTCCCCGCCGTCCGCGCGGGCGACGGCGATCCGCAGCCCGGAGCCGCCCGAGTCCACGCCGAGGACATGACCGGGCGCCGGGCCTGCCGCACCGCTCCTGGGCTCAGCCAAATCCGCGCGCGTCCTGCTTGAGGGCGGTGTCCACGGTCAGCGCCGTGGCGACGACCAGGCTCCGCAGCGGCTCGGGAAGCTGGACGTGGACCTGCAGGACGTAGTTGTCCGCGGTGGTGAACATCGTCTTGGCCAGGCCCTCCCAGGTCTTGGTGATCCGGGCGACCTCGGTGTCGGTGTGGTCGACGATGGCGAAGTTCCAGGCGCGCCAGTTCTCCGCCTTGATGGCGCCGACCTGCCGGCCGCCCGCCATCATCGCGAAATTGATCTTGCCAATGGCGTTCTGCTGCACGATCTCGCCGACCGGCTGCCCGTCGGGCCGCTCCACCAGCACCTTCGACTTGATGAACTTCGCGGGGCGGGTCAGCGCCAGCTGAGGCTGCCCGTAGGCGTCGCGGATCTCCAGCCGGTGGGTCATGTACTGGTCGAGGCTGGAGACGATCCGCAGTACCTTCTTCGCGGTGCTCTGGCCGACCTGGACGACCGTGCCGAGGGTGTTGCCGTGCTGGTCGAAGACGCTGTATTCGTTCGTCACCTCGATCAGCTTGGCCTTCTGGTTCACCACCAGGACCGGTTCGGTGAACAGCGTCCCGCCGCCCTGGGCGGTGGGCGCGACCCCGGCCTGCTGCTGCACCTGGTACTGCACCTGTCCCGGGTTGCCGCCCGGCTGCTGCCCGTAACCCGGCTGCGCTCCCGGCACCGGGCCGCCGTGCATCGGCTGACCGGCTCCGGCGTGCTGCCCGACCGGTACCGGCTGCCCGGCCTGCGGCGCGAGCTGCTGCGGCATCGGCTGCCCGGCGCCCTGCTGCTGGGGCGCGTACGCCTGGCCGGGGCCCTGCTGGCCGTACGGCTGCCCGCCCTGCTGCTGAGGGGCGCTCTGCTGCCCGGCCTTCACGTACGACGGCTGCTGCGCTTGCTGCTGCTGGGCCTGCTGCGGGGCCGATGCCTGCGCCTGGGCCGGACGGCCCTCGTGCGTGTGCTCGGTCCACCGGGATCCGTCCCACCAGCGCAGCCGGTCGGGCGTGCCCTGCGGGTCGGCGTACCAGCCCGCAGGGATGTTCGCGTTCGTCATGCGGGCACACTATCCCGCAGGGTCAGGGCAGTCTCCAGTCCACCGGCTGTGCGCCCTGCCGCACCAGCAGGTCGTTGGTCCGGCTGAACGGGCGCGAGCCGAAGAACCCCCGGTCGGCCGACATGGGGGAGGGGTGCGCGGACTCCACCGAGGGCAGGTCGCCGAGGAGCGGCCGAAGATTGCGCGCGTCGCGGCCCCACAGCACCGACACCATCGGACGGCCCCGGGCGACCAGGGCCCGGATGGCCTGCTCCGTGACCTCCTCCCAGCCCTTGCCGCGGTGCGCCGCCGGTTTGCGCGGCGCCGTCGTCAGCGCCCTGTTGAGCAGCAGGACGCCCTGTCGCGTCCACGGCGTCAGATCGCCGTTGGACGGCCGCGGCAGCCCGAGGTCGGAGGCCATCTCGCGGTAGATGTTCTCCAGACTCCCGGGCAGCGGGCGGACGTCCGGCGCGACGGAGAAACTCAGGCCCACCGCGTGACCGGGCGTCGGATACGGATCCTGCCCGACGATGAGCACCCGGACGTCGTCGAAGGGCTGTTGGAAGGCGCGCAGCACATTGCTGCCCGCCGGGAGATAGGTACGCCCCGCGGCGATCTCCGCCCGCAGGAACTCGCCCATCCTGGCGATCTGCCCGGCGACCGGCTCAAGTGCCTTGGCCCAGCCGGGTTCGACGATTTCATGAAGAGGTCGTGCAGCCACGACCGTCACCCTACTGGCCGCAGGGTGATCCTCTTCAACCGACGGCCCGATCCGCCGCCCCGCTCAGCCGACGGCGACTGCCCGTACGCACAGCACGTCCGGCAGGTGGGAGGCGAGCTGCTGCCAGCTGTCGCCGTCGTCCGCGCTGGCGAAGACCTCTCCGTTGCGGTTGCCGAAGTAGACCCCGGCGGGGTCGGTGTCGTCGACGCACAGCGCGTCCCTGAGCACCGTGCCGTAGTGGTCCTCCCGGGGCAGGCCGTCGCTGAGCGCCTGCCAGCTCGCACCGGCGTCCTCGGTGCGGTACACCCGGCAGCGGTGCTCCGCCGGGACACGGTCGATGTCGGCGGTGATGGGGAAGACGTACGCCACGTCGGCCCGGCGCGGGTGGGCCGCCGCCGCGAACCCGAAGTCGGAGGGCAGCCCGCCGCCGATGTCCGTCCACTGCGCGCCCGCGTCGTCGCTCCGGTAGACGCCCCAGTGGTTCTGCAGATAGAGCCGGTCCCGGTCCACCGGGTCCTGCGCGATCTTGTGTACGCACTGTCCGAACTCCGGGTCGGGGTCCGGGAGGAACACGGCCTTCACGCCGCTGTTCGACGGGGCCCAGCTGCGGCCGCCGTCCTTCGTACGGAACACACCGGCGGCGGAGACCGCGACCGTCACCGCGTCCGCGTCCCGCGGGTCCGTGATCACCGTGTGCACCGCCAGCCCGCCTCCGCCGGGCTCCCACCGCTCCCGGGACGGGTGGTCCCACAGAGGGCGTACCAGCTCGAACGTCTCGCCCCCGTCCGCCGACCGGAACAGTCCGCCGGGCTCCGTCCCGGCGTACACCACGTCGGGCGCGGCCGGGCCCGCCGGATGGAGCTGCCACACCCGCTCCAGCGAAGTCTCCGTGTCCGGCGGGTACGTGACGGGTGGGCGGGGCGGCTCCCGCCAGGTCTCGCCGAGGTCGTCGGAGTGGAAGACCGAGGGACCCCAGTGGGGGCTGTCCGCGCCGACCAGCACCCGGGGTGTCGGACGGCGGGTGTCGATGCCGATCGCATACACCGCCTGCGCGGCGAAGTGCGGCCCGCCCAGCTCCCAGTCGCCGCGCCGCCGCCGGCCGATGAACAGTCCTTTGCGTGTGCCCACCGCGAGGAGGACGTCTGTCTTGTGCGAAGTCTTGCCGGATGCCATGCCGGACACCTCCGGGACGCCGTTGTCTCAGGTGTCGTTCAGTCTGCACCCGACCACTGACAACGGCCCTCCGGCGCCCCGTTCGCGCAGGTCAGCACGTGTGTGCCTGCCGTTCTCGGCCGGCTCCGAGCGGCTGGCTCCGAGCGGCCGGCTCGGAGCCGGCCGCTCGGGAAACGGGAAGAGCCGGCCGACCGGGGAAACGGGAAGAGCCGGCCCCCTGTCACCAGGGGACCGGCTCTTCGCCGTCGTGCGGCCGTGCCGCGTCAGTGCCGTTGGTTACGGCCGATGGTCACGCGGTAGATCACCAGGACGATCACCGACCCGATGATGGCCGCGATCCACGTCGACAGGTGGAAGAAGCCGTTGATCGACTCCACCCCGAAGATCACCTTGCCGAGCCAGCCGCCCAGCAGACCGCCGACGATGCCGATCAGCATGGTGACGAGGCATCCACCCGGGTCCTTACCCGGCATCAGTGCCTTCGCGATCGCACCCGCCAGCAACCCGATCAGGATCCACGCGATGATTCCCATGGCAGCTCACCTCGTTCACAAATAAGATCAAAACGCTTCGACTCTGGTGTTTCCCGCTTTTGCGGATCGAAACACTGCAAGTGCATCGGTTCTCTGTGCGACCCCCTCCGGCGCGTCTGTAACGACCGCGGCGCTCAGGGGCGCCACCGGCGCCGGCCGGCCGTCCGCTCGTACGGCTGCGGGTCCGGGTAGGTCAGCAGTTCCAGCGTGCTGCCCCAGGGGGTGCGCAGGTACGCGAACCGGTTGCGCGCCCCTTCCTCCGGCCCGGGCAGGGGCTGCGGCGGCCCGAGAGGCACCGCGCCCGCCACCTCGGCCCGCGCCACCGCGGCGTCCAGGTCGTCCACGTAACAGGCCAGGTGCTGCCACCCCAGGTCGCAGGGGACGACGGGGGACCGCTGCCGCGGTCCGGTGAACTCGAACAACTCGATGCCGGGCCCGTTCGGCAGGGCCAGCATCCGCATGGCCGCCTGCGCGGTGCCCGGCGGCACCCCGAGGCGCCGCTCGACGTCCTCGCCGCCGTTGGGGCCGTCCTCCCGGGGCAGCGTGTCGTACAGGACCTCCGCGTCCAGCGCCGCCGCGAAGAAGGCGGTCGCCGCGTCGATGTCGGGAACCGTGACGCCGATGTGGTCGATGCCGCGCGTGGCCATGTGCGCGTCCTCCTCGGGTGCCGCGGAAGGGGGCGGCGATACGGGGGCGGGGTCGCCCCTATGTCCAGCACGGCCGCGGCTGAACGGCCATGCGGTCCGTGATCCGGCCACTGCCCGGGTCTCCCACGCTGAGGCACCCCGCGGCGGAGCTTGCGGCGAAGCTCACCCGGGGCGTCAATAATCGCTCGAACGAGATGTCCGGGGCCCTTATCGTGAGCCAGTCGGCTCAGGGCGGTGCTCCGGGCCGGACGGCCGGTCGCGGCGGTACGGGGGTACGCCGCGAGCCGGACGGGCAGCGGCGTGGAACGACGTGCGGGGCCGGACCCATCGAGGGCCGGCCCCGTTTGCGTGCGCCGACGCGGTGTCCCACGAAACCCCCTCACGGCAAGTACGAGATCCCTCGTAGTTTGACAGCTCCCGTACTACGAGGGTTATCGTACGAAGCGTCAAGCCGAAGCATCACCGAACGCGGGAGTCCGTCGTGAGCGCACTGTTCGAGCCCCTCACCCTCCGGTCGCTGACCATCCCCAACCGCATATGGATGGCTCCCATGTGCATGTACTCGGCGGCGCCGGACGGTCCGGAGCAGGGCGCGCCCAACGACTGGCACTTCCAGCACCTGGCCTCGCGCGCCGTCGGCGGCACCGGGCTGATCCTGACCGAGGCGACGGCGGTGAGCCCGGAGGGGCGCATCAGCCCGTACGACCTGGGGCTCTGGAACGACACGCAGACCGCCGCGTTCCGCCGCATCACCGACTTCCTGAAGGTGCACGGCTCCGTCCCGGGCATCCAGATCGCCCACGCGGGGCGCAAGGCCTCCACCGAGCGTACGTGGGTGGACCGCGGGGCTTCGATCGCCCCTGGTGAGGGGTACGGATGGCAGCCGGTGGGCCCGAGCCCGCTGGCGTTCGACGAGGCGTCCGCCGAGCCGGCGGAGCTGTCGGCCGAGGAGATCCAGGAGATCGTCGGGCAGTTCGCGGCGACCGCGCGGCGGGCTCTGGAGGCCGGCTTCGAGGTGGCGGAGATCCACGGCGCGCACGGCTACCTGATCAACGAGTTCCTCTCGCCGTACACCAACCGGCGCACCGACGAGTACGGCGGCTCGTACGAGAACCGCACCCGGTTCGCGCTGGAGGTCGTGGACGCGGTGCGGGCCGTGTGGCCCGAGGAGCTGCCGGTGTTCTTCCGGATCTCGGCGACGGACTGGCTGTCGGAGAACGCGGACGACGAGCGCGAGGGCTGGACCGCCGACGACACCGTGCGCTTCGCCGCCGACCTGAAGGCGCACGGCGTGGACCTGCTGGACACCTCCACTGGCGGCAACGCCCCCGGGGCGAAGATCGCGGTGGGCCCCGACTACCAGGTGCCCTTCGCCGAGCGGGTCAAGAAGGAGACCGGGCTGCCGGTCGGCGCGGTCGGTCTGATCACCGAGGCCCAGCAGGCCGAGAAGATCATCGTGGACGGCCGGGCGGACGCCGCCCTCATCGGCCGTGAGCTGCTGCGCGACCCGTACTTCGCCCGCAACGCGGCCCGCGAGCTGGGCGCCGACGTCCACGTCCCCAACCCGTACCACCGCTCCTGAGGCGTAAGGCCCGCCCTGCCGGTCCGGATCCCGTACGCCGGGTGCCCGGTCGGCAGGGCGGGCGCCTTCGGGTTGTGTTGTCATGTCCGCGTCAGTAAGCACCGTGTCGCCGGTCACTACGGCACCCCGTGCACAACGAAAGAGCGGTGGGGTTAGCATCTGAGCACCGCCTAGCTCGAAAGATGGACCTGTGACTGTCAACGAGGACTCGTTCACAAACTGGAAGAACCGCGAGGAGATCGCGGAGTCGATGATCCCGATCATCGGGAAGCTGCACCGGGAACGGGACGTCACGGTCCTGCTCCACAGCCGCTCCCTGGTGAACAAGTCGGTGGTCAGCATCCTGAAGACGCACCGATTCGCGCGCCAGATAGCCGGCGAGGAACTCTCGATCACCGAGACGTTCCCGTTCCTTGAGGCCCTCACCGCTCTCGACCTCGGTCCCTCCCAGATCGACATCGGCCGGCTCGCCGAGACGTACAAGGCCGACGAGCGCGGCCTGTCGGTGGCGGAGTTCACCGCCGAGGCCGTCGCGGGCGCCCTGGGCGCCGACAAGATCGAGCGCCGGGAGGGGCGCGACGTCGTCCTCTACGGCTTCGGCCGCATCGGTCGGCTCGTCGCCCGGCTGCTCATCGAGAAGGCCGGCTCCGGCAACGGCCTGCGGCTGCGCGCGGTCGTCGTGCGCAGGGGCGGTGAGCAGGACATCGTCAAACGCGCCTCGCTGCTGCGCCGCGACTCCATCCACGGCCAGTTCCAGGGCACCATCACCGTCGACGAGGCGAACAGCACCATCGTCGCCAACGGCAACGTGATCAAGGTGATCTACGCCAACGACCCGTCGGAGGTGGACTACACGGCGTACGGCATCAAGGACGCCATCCTCATCGACAACACGGGCAAGTGGCGCGACCGCGAGGGGCTCTCGAAGCACCTGCGCCCCGGCGTCGACAAGGTCGTCCTGACCGCCCCGGGCAAGGGCGACGTCCCGAACATCGTGCACGGCGTCAACCACGACACGATCAAGCCGGACGAGCGGATCCTGTCCTGCGCGTCCTGCACCACCAACGCCATCGTCCCGCCGCTGAAGGCGATGGACGACGAGTACGGGGTGCTGCGCGGTCACGTCGAGACCGTCCACTCGTTCACCAACGACCAGAACCTGCTGGACAATTACCACAAGGCCGACCGCCGCGGCCGCTCGGCGCCGCTCAACATGGTCATCACCGAGACCGGTGCCGCCTCCGCCGTCGCGAAGGCGCTGCCCGACCTCCAGGCGAAGATCACCGGCAGCTCGATCCGGGTCCCGGTGCCGGACGTCTCGATCGCGATCCTCAACCTCCAGCTCGCGCGCGAGACCAGCCGCGAGGAGGTCCTCGAACACCTCCGCGACGTGTCGCTGACCTCGCCGCTGCGGCGTCAGATCGACTTCACCAGCGCCCCCGACGCGGTCTCGAACGACTTCATCGGCTCGCGGCACGCCTCGATCGTCGACGCCGGTGCCACCAAGGTCGACGGCGACAACGCGATCCTCTACCTCTGGTACGACAACGAGTTCGGCTACTCCTGCCAGGTCATCCGCGTCGTCCAGCACGTCTCCGGGGTGGAGTACCCGACCTACCCGGCGCCGGTGACCGGCTGATCCGGACACCCGGCTGAACCGGACCAACGGCCGACCCGGCCGGTCCGGTTGTCCGGACACGAGGCGGCAGCAGGACGGCGACCGGCCCTGAAGGGCGCTCAGGTCACTCTCCCGCTGCCGCCGTCGGCCGTCCCCACAGGCCGGCACCGCAGCCCGTCACCACAGGCCGGTGCGACCGGCTGTCACCACCGGCCGTCACCGTACCGCCGGTGCAGCTCGCTGATCTCCTGATCGTCGCGGGCGGCCATGGACCGCGTGCGCCGTACGCCGGCTTCTATGGCGAAGAGCACGAGCCCGCCGACGAGTACCGACCCGAGCAGTAACACCACCACGAATTCCACCTCCACCTCCTACCCGGCGCCCGCCGTGTTGCAACGGACTCTCCGGCGCGCACCGGAACCGGCCCGCCGGTCACGGCGATACGTGGAAGCTGTACGCATGGCCGCAGGCGTCACAGGCGAAGCGGCCGTTCAGTCCGTCGTTGGCCGTCTGGCAGCGTGGACACGGGGCGGTGGTGAAGTACTCCGGCCGCCGCCCGGCCGCGTCCCCGGTGGCCACGCCACCCGGCCCTGATTCACCCTCTGTCATCCGGACGCTCCACAGTTGCACGACCACCCGCCATCCGGTCCCTGAATCACCTGAGCACCACACCGGCTGCAATACATGACTGCTCCTCGACCCGCACCACAGCACCCCGCGCTCAGACCGAGTACACCTATCTCAACATCGCCACGCCGTTATTCAGAGAATGTCCGGAAACAGCGTGGCGTTCCGGATGCGGGACGCCGCACGGTCCTCCGGCGCACATCGCGGCGCCGACTGTCCCACCAGGACGCCCGCGAAGGAACCCGCCCCCTGGGCGGCCGGCGCCTTTCAGCCAGGCGCGACGTCCACCCAGGCGATCCGGGTGGCGGGATCCGGCGCGTACGAGCAGTACGCGCCCGTCCGTACGCTGCGCTCCAGGTGCTGCCCGAGGACCGGATCGTGCGCGAAGACGCGTTTGACCACCGCTTTCAGGGCCTTGGTGACGCTCAGCCGGGCCCGCTCGCTGTCGGACGCCGCCCGGCGGTCGCGGCCGCCGAGGCCGACGGCACCGGCGAGCTGCTCGGTCACGGCGTCGAGTTCGATACGGGCCTGTTCGGCCCGCCCGGTGTCGTGGAAACGTTCCGCCTCGTCCAGTTCCTCGGCCAGCTCGCGCAGCCGCCTGCGGTAGGCGCCCTTCGCCCGGGCGTCGAGGACCGGCCCGGCGTCGCCCGTCCCCGGGGACACCGGCCCGTCCGGCGCGGCCGGGCCGCCCCGTGCCGTACCGCGGCCGGCCGCTGCCAGTTCGCGTGCCGGGAACTCCCGGTCGGGCGCGGCGAGCAGCCGGGCCAGGTAGCCCAGACCCACCGTGTGCTTGAGGTGGACGGTGCGGCCGTCGTGGGCGAGCGCCCAGTAGTCCCCCGCCTGCGCAGCGACGCCTGGTGCGGCGCTGCCGACGGCGTGTCGCCGGGGCCGCGCGGTCCGGCCGGCGCGGGGGTCGGGAGCGGCGGGTCCGTACCGAGTTCCGCCGCGGTGACCAGCACGGCGGTCGCGGGCGGCCACTGCCGGCCGTGGTCGCGTGCCTCCTCGAAGCGCCGGTCGCCCAGTTCCCTGCGGGCCTTGGCGATACCGGCCGCCCGCCAGCCCTTGAGGAACGACAGCAGCGCGGCGCCGGACTTCTTCCGGGCCGTGTCCGACGCGCCGAACAGCGCGGCGGCCTGCTCGTGGTGCTGGTCGGACACGGCCAGCATGGCGGTGATCTGGAAAACCTCGGCGAGGCCCCACGGAGCGTCGAGCCGGTGGAACAGGCGCAGCGCCTCACCCGTACGGGCACGGGCGTCCCGCACGTCACCCAGGCCCCACGAAGCGGTGGCGAGGGTGAGTTCGGCCCAGGCGATGCTCTTCGGCTCCCCGGCCTCGCACAGCAGGCGGAACGCCGTCCGGCCGTGGTGCTCCGCCTGCGCGAAGTCGCTCCGGGTGACCTCCACCATGGCCAGGAACAGGTACGACCAGCCCACCAGCCACGGCTCGTCGGTCTTCAGCGCGGCCGTCAGCGACTCGCCCAGCGTCTCGACCGCGGCGTCCGGGTTCCCGAGCAGCAGCGCGCCGAACCCGAGGTACTGCAGGGAACACACCAGTCCCGGCAGGTCACCGTCGCGCCGTGACAGGCGCTCGGCCTCGGAGCAGGAGAGCCAGGCGCGCTCCGGGTCGCCCTGGATCACGGCGAGCAGACCCAGCCCGTTCAGGGCCCGTACGCGGCCTTTGGCGGCGGCGTTCCGGTCGGCTGCCAGCGCCCTTTCGAGCCAGACGCGTCCCTCGGCATAGCGCCCCTGTACGTCCCAGAAGGACGCGAGGGCCCCGGCCATACGGACCGCGCCGTCGATGTCGTGGGAGGTCAGCAGCCATTCGAGGGCGGCACGCAGATCGTCGTGCTCGGCCTTGAGCCGTTCCAGCCACACCGCCTGGTGCGGGCTCCGGAACCGCTCCCACGCCTGCTCGGCGAGGCCGTGGAAGTACGCGGCGTGCTGCGCGGACAGCGGGCCGAGCCCGCCCCGCTGCCGCAGCCGGGCGAGCCCGTAGGCGCGCAGTGTCTTCAGCAGCCGGTAGCGGGTGGGGGCGCGCCGGGGGACGACCGTCACCAGCGACTTGTCGACGAGCCGCAGGAGCAGGTCGCCCGGGCAGGCGGTGCCGGTCTCCGCCGTGGCGACGGCCTCCACGGCGTCCAGGGTGAAGGCGCCGGCGAAGACCGACAGTCGTTCGAACAGCTTCCGTTCGGGCTCGCTGAGCAGGTCGTAGCTCCACTCGACGACGCTGTCCAGGGTCCGGTGGCGGCGCAGCGGGGCCCGGTTCTCCCAGGCCAGCAGCCGGAACCGGTCGTCGAGCCAGCGGCTGAGCTGCTCGGCGTCGAGCGCGTTGGACCGCGCCGCGGCCAGTTCGATGGCCAGCGGCAGACCGTCCAGCTTCCGGCAGATCTCGGCCACCGCCGCCGCGTTCGCCTCGGTGACCGCGAAGCCCGGCTCGACCGCCGCGGCCCGGTCCGCGAACAGCCGGACCGCGTCGTACTCCAGGACGGCGGCCCCGGCGGCCTGCGCGGGCGGTGTGGCGAGCCCCGTGACCGGCCAGAGGGCTTCACCGGGGATGCCGAGACGCTCCCGGCTCGTCGCCATGACGCGTAGGTTCCGGCAGGCGGACAGCAGCGGCAGCACGAGCTGCGCGACCGCTTCCACGAGATGTTCGCAGCAGTCCAGCACCAGCAGCATGACCTTGTCGCGGAGCCGCTCCGCCAGGACGTCCGGCAGCGTTCTGCCCGCCTGTTCCTGGACGTCCAGGCCCGCCGCGACGGCATGGGTGACCAGCAGCGGCTCGCTCAGCCCCGCCAGTTCCACGAAACGCGCTCCGTCCCGGTAGCGGGACGTGAGACTCGCGGCCACCTCGATGGCGAGCCGGCTCTTGCCCGCCCCGCCGGCCCCGGTCAGGGTGACCAGCCGGTTCCGTTCCAGGCGCGCGCGGACTCCGGCGGCTTCGCGGTGCCGGCCGACGAAAGGCGTCAGCGGCGCGGGCAGTTCCTTCGATCCTCCGGCCGACACCATCTTCGACGCTCCAACCCAGCGGCGCATCGAAGCGCCACCCCCCGGTCGCGAGAATAGGTTCGCGGCGGGCGGCGAAACAACCGAAACCGGCTTCGTGTTCGGCCGGTAACGGCTCTGACCTGCGAGTTGTGCAGGGCGCCGACCGGCCGGCGGGGCCGGCGAGCTGTGCGGCGCCACCGGTGAGGCAGGGGCTGGAGCGGCGGCACGGCTGCCGCGGGCGTACTACTCCTACGGCGGACGGCCTCCGTCGGACGGCCCGGTCCGGGGGAGTTTTCCCGGGTGTTACGTGAATTTTCACGGTGTTCCCCTCCGGGTCACGCCTCCATCGACGAGGGGCCCGATCCGCCGGGCCCGTGACTCCGCTACTCCGAGGAGCTCACGTGGTGGGAAAATCCGTCGAGGCGCCACCGGCAACAGCACCGCCCGAATCAGCGGGGCCGTCCGAACCGGCAGCACCGTCCGAACCAGCGGCTCTGCCCGGAACAGCCGGACCGTCCGCGCCGGCAACGCTCTCCGCACCAGCGGCCCCGCCCGCACCGGCCGCCCTCGCCGACGTCCTCGCCGCGGTACTGGCGGACGTCCTCTCTGCCGAACGCGTCGCGCCCGACGCCCACTTCTTCACCGACCTCGGCGCCGACTCGCTGGTCATGGCCCACTTCTGCGCCCGGGTCAGGAAACGCGGAGGTCTCCCGTCGGTGTCGATGCGGGACGTCTACCGGTACCCGACGATCACCGGTCTGGCGGCGGCGTTCATCGACACCGCACCAGGACAGCCACCGGCCCCGTGCCCGGCTCCGACTCCGGCCGCCGCCTCCGCCACACCCCGGCCCCCTGCCCCGGACCCGGGCCGGGCCGCGTCCGAGCCGCCGCCCCCACGCCCCGTCGGCACACCCGCGTACGTCCTCTGCGGCACCCTGCAACTCCTGACGTTCCTCGGCTACTCCTACCTCGCCGCCGTCGCCACCGCCCGCGCCTGGGACTGGATGTCCGACGAGTCCGGCGCGGGCGGCATCTACGTACGGGCGGTCCTCTGCGGAGCCGCCGTGTTCCTCGGCCTGTGCGCCTTCCCGGTCCTCGCCAAGTGGGTGCTCGTCGGGCGGTGGACGCAGCGGGAGATACGCGTCTGGAGCCTGGCGTACGTCCGGTTCTGGGCCGTCAGGACGCTCGTGCAGGCGAACCCGCTGGTCCTGTTCACCGGCTCACCGCTCTACGCCGGCTACCTCAGGGCGCTGGGCGCGAAGATCGGACGGGACGTCACGATCCTGTCCAAGCACGTGCCCGTCTGCACCGACCTGCTGACCGTCGGAGCGGGCACGGTCGTCCGCAAGGACGCGTACTTCACCTGCTACCGGGCCGACGCGGGGGTGATCCGGACCGGCCCGGTCGTCCTCGGCCAGGACGTGCTGGTCAGTGAGGCGACGGTGCTGGACATCGGTACGTCGCTGGGCGACGGGGCCCGGCTCGGCCACGCCTCCGCCCTCCACACGGGACAAGCCGTGCCCGCAGGGGAGCACTGGCACGGCTCGCCCGCGCAGCGTACGGAGGCCAGTCACCGGATGCCCGACGCGGCCTCCCGCAGCACGCCGCGCACGGCCTACGCGACCCTGCAACTGCTGAGCGCCCTGCTCGTGTACCTGCCGCTGGCCATCGGCGGGGTGAGCATGCTGCTGGCCGCGGTGCCGTACCTCGCGACGCTGCTGGCCCCGGGGCCGCCGGCCTTCACGGGCTGGTCGTTCTACGGCCAGGCCCTGGCGGCCTCGGCCGCGCTCTTCTCCGGCACGCTGACCGCCGGATTCCTCGTGGTGGTCACCGTGCCCCGGCTGCTCCACCTCGCCCTCGAACCGGGCCGGGTCTACCGGATGTACGGCCTGCACTATTCGCTGCACCGCACGATCGCGCGGATGACCAACGTCAAGTTCTTCACGACGCTCTTCGGCGACAGCTCCTACATCGTCCCCTACCTCGGCCGCCTCGGCTACGACCTGTCGCGCGTCGAGCAGACGGGGTCCAACTTCGGCACGGACGTCAAGCACGAGTCGCCTTACCTCAGTTCGGTCGGCAGCGGCACGATGGTCGCCGACGGCCTGTCCCTGATGAACGCGGAGTACTTCCGGACCTCCTTCCGCCTCTCCCGTGTCACGATCGGTTCCCGCAACTTCCTCGGCAACGACGTCTGCTACCCGCCGGGGGCAGGACGGGCGAGAACTGTCTGCTCGCGACGAAGGTCGCGGTTCCCCTCGACGGGCCCGTACGGGAAGGCGTGGGCCTCCTCGGCTCGCCCTGCTTCGAGATCCCGCGCTCCGTCGAGCGCGACGCCGCCTTCGACCATCTGCGGGAAGGGGACGCGCTCCGGCGCCACCTGGCCGCCAAGAACGCCTTCAACCTCCGGACGATGGGCCTGTACCTGCTGGCCCGGTGGGGGCAGGTGTACGTCCTGACCCTGCTCGCCTGGGCCGCCGCCGACCGGTACCACACGCTCGGCGCCACGGCGATCGCGGCGGCCTCCGTCCTCGCGCTGCTCTTCTCGCTCACGTACTCGGTGTGCGTCGAGCGGGCCGTCACCGGGTTCCGGCGCCTGACGCCGCGCTACTGCTCGATCTACACGCCGTACTTCTGGCGGCACGAACGTTTCTGGAAGCTGCACGCCATGCCGTCGCGCTTCTTGAACGGCACCCCGTTCAAGAGCCTGCTCTGGCGGGCGCTCGGCGTACGGCTCGGACGGCGGCTGTACGACGACGGCTGCGGCATGCCCGAACGTTCCCTCGTCACGATCGGGGACCACTGCACCCTCAACGCGGGCAGCGTCATCCAGTGCCACTCGCAGGAGGACGGCACCTTCAAGTCCGACCGCATCGTCATCGGCAGCGGCTGCACCCTCGGCACCCGGGCCCTGGTCCACTACGGCGTCACGGTGGGCGACGGCGCGGCGCTCGCACCCGACTCCTTCCTCATGAAGGGCGAGGAGATGCCCCGGCAGGCGCGGTGGGGCGGCAACCCCGCACGGGAGATGCCCGTACGGGAGACACCGGCCGGGGAGCTGCCCGCAAGGGAGACACCGGCCGGGGAGCTGCCCACCCTCGCCCCGCGGAGCGGTTCGCAGGCCCCGCACCACCCCGAGCGTACGGACTGAGAGCGGAGGAAGACCGATGGCGAAGACAGCGGAGGAAGCCGGCCGCGCGTTCTGGCGCGGCGTGCCCGACGGCGGCGGCTTCACCGCCGTTCCCCGGTGGGCACACCGTCCCGTCCCCGGACTGGCCGAGTACCGGGCGGCGGTCCCGGCCGGTCTCGTCACGGCCCTGGAAGGCGTCGCGGACGAACTGGCGGTGCCGCTCCGGACCGTACTGCTGGCGGCACACGCCAAGGTCCTCGCCGCGCTGACCGGCGACCAGGAGGTCACGACCGGGTACGCCGCGGCGCCGGGCGGCCGGCCGCTGCCCTGCCGGCTGACAGCCGCCCCCGGCTCGTGGCGGGCCCTGGTGCTGCACACCCGCCGAGCCGAGTCACGGCTGCTGGCGCACCAGGACGTCCGGCCCGGCGAGCCGGCGCGCCGGCCGGACCGGGAGACGCTGCTGTCCGAGGCGGTCTTCGATCCGCACGACGCCGGTGGCAGGCTCCCCGAGGGCGTCGTCCTGTCGGCCGGCGTCGCCCGGTGCCACGGCCGCCTCACCTTGCGGCTGCGCCATCGCACCGACGCGCTCGACACCGAGTGCGCCGCCAGGATCGCCGGATACCACCTCACCGCCCTCGCGCTGATCGCCGCCGACCCGCACGCCGACCACACCCGCCAGAGCCTGCTCTCCGCCGACGAACTCCACCATCAGCTCGAAGGTCTCGCGGGCCCCCGCAGGGGCCTGCCCGACCACCGCGCGCACGAGCTCTTCGAACAGCAGGTGGCGGCCCGGCCCGACGCCGTCGCGGCCGTCCAGGGCGCCCGCAGCTGGACGTACGCGCAGCTCAACGCCCGTGCCAACCAGCTCGGCAGGGCCCTGCTGGCCCGCGGGCTGCGCCGCGAAGGAGTCGTCGCGGTGGTCACCGAGCGGAACCTCGACTGGACGGCCGCCGTCCTCGCCGTCCTCAAGGCCGGCGGCGTCTACCTGCCGATCGAGCCGCATTTCCCCGCCGACCGTGTCGCCACCACCCTCACCCGGGCCGGCTGCTCCCTCGTGCTGACCGAGCACGGCAGCACCGGCACCCTCGACCAGGCCCTGGAAAAGCTGCCCGAGGTGCGGTGCCTGACCGTCGGCACGGCGTACGCGGAACAGCACGCCGACGGCGACCTGGGCAGCACGGTGACCGCCGGACAGCTCGCCTACATCTACTTCACCTCCGGCTCCACCGGCGAGCCCAAAGGCGCGATGTGCGAACACGCGGGCCTGCTCAACCACCTCTTCGCGAAGATCGACGACCTGGAGATCGGCCCCGATCAGGTGGTCGCCCAGACCGCGCCCCAATGCTTCGACATCTCGCTGTGGCAGCTGATCGCCGCGCTCCTCGTCGGCGGCCGGACGCTCCTGGTCGAACAGGACGTGATCCTGGACGTCCCCCGGTTCGCCGACCGGATCGCCGAGGGCCGGGTGAACGTCCTCCAGGTCGTACCGTCCTACCTGGAAGCCGTGCTGTCCTACCTGGAGCAGCACCCCCGCGCCCTGCCCGACCTGCGGTACGTCTCCGCGACCGGTGAGGCGCTGAAGCCGGAGCTGGCGCAGCGCTGGTTCGCCGCCCGGCCCGGCACCGCCCTGGTCAACGCCTACGGACTGACCGAGACCTCGGACGACACCAACCACGAGGTGATGCGCCGCGCACCGGGCGGGGCACGGGTCCCGCTCGGCCCGCCCGTCGCCAACGTACGGGTGTACGTCGTCGACGAGCACCTCGCACCGGTCCCGCTCGGCGCCCCCGGCGCGATCGTCTTCTCCGGCGTCTGCGTCGGCCGCGGCTACGTCAACGACCCCGAACGCACCCGCGCCTGCTTCGGCACCGACCCGCACCGGCCCGGACAACGCCTCTACCAGGGAGGCGACTTCGGACGCTGGCGGCCCGACGGGAAACTGGACTACCTCGGGCGCCGCGACGCCCAGGTCAAGGTCCGCGGCTTCCGTATCGAGACCGGCGAGGTGGAGAACGCCCTGCTGCGCGTGCCCGGTGTCCGCGACGGCGCCGTGATCGTCACCGAACGCGCAGGCCAGGGCGCCCGCCTGGTGGCCTTCTACCGCGGCCGGCGGGCCCTTGCCGCCGACCTGCTGCGCAGCCGGCTGGAACAGTCGCTGCCCGCGTACATGGTGCCCTCGGCCTTCCACCGGCACGACGGCCCGCTGCCGCTGACCGCCAACAGCAAGACCGACCGCAAGGCCCTCGCGGCGCTCGCCGCCGAACTCGACGACGCGGGCGGCCGGCACCTCGCGCCGCGGACACCGGCCGAGCGGCGGCTCGCCACCGCGTGGGCCGCGGTGCTCGGCGTCCCGCAGACCCGCATCGGCCGCCGGGACCACTTCTTCGACCGGGGCGGCACCTCGCTGGCCGCGGTGAAGCTGGCGATCCTCCTGGACCGCGCGGTCTCCCTCAAGGACGTCACCCGGCACCCCGTCCTCGCCGACCTGGCGGACGTGCTCGACAGCAGCTCCCGGCCGCCGGGCACGGAGCTGCTGCGGCCGCTGACGGCTCCGGACGGCGCGCACGACGGTGCCCTGGTGTGCTTCCCCTGGGCGGACGCCGACGCGGCGGCCTTCCAGCCGCTGGCCGACGCACTGCGCCACAGCGGGCGGGCGGTGTACGGAGTCGAACTGCCCGCTCCCGACGCGACCGCACCGGGCGGCCCGCCCACGGCATCGGCGCAGGCCGTCGCGGAAGTCGTCGCGGAGATCGTCGCCGACATCGTCCGCCTCGGCCTGACCGGACCGCTGCTGTGGGGACACTCCTCGGGAGCCGCGTACGCCGTGGAGGCGGCCAGGCAACTGGAGGAGCGCGGTACGGCGGCCCGGCGGCTGTTCATCGGCGCGCAGTTGCCCGGTGACGGCCACGACGAGCGCGACGCCGCCGACGAACGGGCTCACCACTATCTCGCCCACGCCCTGGCCGCCCCGCCCACCGCACGGCTGTCCACGCCGGTCACCGCGGTCGTCGCCGCCGACGACCCGCGCACCGCCCGCTTCCGGCACCGCTACCGGGACTGGAGCCCGCTGGCCGCACACGTCGACCTGTACGTCCTGACGACCGGCGGCCCCTGCTTCCCGCGCACCCGGCCGGCCGACACGGCGCGTGCCGTACTGCGCGCGGCCGAACTCCTCGCGCCCTCCTGAAGGCCCCGGACCCTTCCCGCGGACCGCCACCCGCGACCGAACTCGACCAAAACCGACCGAACACGACCTAACCCGACGGAACTCGACCGAAAGAGCCTGCCATGCCGCACCCGCCCGCCACCCCGCCACTCGACCTGAACCTGCTCCCCGGCACGCCCCCGGTCCTCCTCGCCGAACCCACCGGCGACGCGGCGAGCTGGGCCGCCGGCTACCGGGACACCCTGCGCACCCTCGCCGTCGAACACGGCGCGGTCCTGGTACGCGGCCTCGGGCTGCACGACGCCGACCAGGCCGGCGCCGTCTTCCGGCACCTGGCCACCGGCCTGCTCACGGAACGCGAGGCCTTCGCCCCGCGACAGGAGTACGCCGACGGCGTGTACTCCTCCGCGAAGTGGCCGCCCTACCAGCCGATGTGCATGCACCATGAACTCAGCTACACCCTCACGGCCCCCGGCCTGCTGCTCTTCGCCTGCCTGACCGTGCCGGGCAGCGGCGGCGCCACCGCCGTCGCCGACGCGTCCGCCGTCCTCGACGCGCTGCCCGCCGAGCTGACCGGACGCTTCGAGCAGGAGGGCTGGCTGCTCACCAGGAGCTACAACGACGAGGTCGGAGCCTCCCTGACCGAGGCGTTCGGCACCGACGACCGCCGTGCCGTCGAACGCTACTGCCGTGGCCACGCCATCGACTTCGCCTGGCAGCCCGACGGCGGCCTGCGCACCCGCCAGCGGCGCGGAGCCGTGCTGCGTCACCCCGTGACCGGCCACCGCTGCTGGTTCAACCAGATCGCCTTCCTCAACGCCTGGACGATGGACCCGGAGGTGCGCGAGTACCTCACCGACATGTACGGCGCCGACGCGCTGCCGTTCGACACGCGCTACGGCGGCGGCGACCCGATCGGCGAGGACGTCGTGCACCTGCTCAACACCGTCTACGAGGCCCACACCGCGCGCGAGCCGTGGCAGCCCGGCGACCTGATGATCGTCGACAACATCCGTACGGCCCACAGCAGGGAGGCCTACGAAGGGCCGCGCGACGTGCTCGTGGCGATGACCGACGCGGTGCACCTGACCGCCCGCGCGTCCGGCACGGAGGCAATCGCGTCATGACGTCCACCCGCCCCGCCGGGACGGCGGCCGGACCGCTGGCGCCGCGCACCGCGCCGTCCTTCGCGGTGATCTCCGGCGCCCAGGTGCAGCAGGCCCTGCGCGGCCGCGAACGGCAGATCGTCCAGCTGGTCGAAACCGCGTACCGGCTGCACGGCGCCGGTGACACGGTCGACCCGCCGTCGTACTTCCTGAACCTCCCCGACCGGCCGGACTCCCGCATCATCGCGCTGCCCGCCTCGATCGGCGGGCCCACACCGGTGGACGGCCTCAAGTGGATCTCCAGCTTCCCGCGGAACGTGGCCGCCGGCCTGCCCAGGGCCTCGGCCGTGCTGATCCTCAACGACCATGCCACCGGGTACCCGTACGCCTGCCTGGAGAGTTCGATCATCAGCGCCACCAGGACGGCGGCGTCCGCGGCCGCGGCGGCCGACCGGCTCGGCCGCGGCCGTCCGCGCCCGCGCCGCGTCGGCTTCTTCGGCACCGGCCTGATCGCCCGCTACATCCACACCTTCCTGGCCGCCACCGGCTGGCAGTTCGACGCGGTGGGGGTGTACGACGTGTCCGCCGACAGCGCGGCGGGCTTCCGCACGTACCTGGAATCGGCGGCCGCGACGGGGCGGGAAGAGCCCTCGGCCGGCGCCGCCCAGGTCACGGTGCACACCGACCCCGGGCAGCTGATCCGCACCAGCGATCTCGTCGTCTTCGCCACCGTCGCGGCCCGGCCGCACGTCAGCGACCTCTCGTGGTTCGCGCACCACCCGCTGGTGCTGCACGTGTCACTGCGCGACCTGGCCCCCGGAATCCTGCTCGACGCGGCCAACTTCGTCGACGACGCCGACCACTGTCTGCGCGCCGGCACCTCACCCCACCTGGCCGAACAGCTCACCGGCGACCGCGGCTTCGTCACCGGGACGCTGGCGGACGTCCTGGCCGGCCGGGTGAGCGTGCCCGCGGACCGGACGGTGGTCTTCTCGCCCTTCGGCCTGGGCGTGCTCGATCTGGCCGTCGGCGCCTTCGTCCACGACGAAGTGGCCCGCGCCGGAGGCCTGCACCTCATCGACGACTTCTTCCACGAATTACGCCGGTACGGATGAACGCGGCGCCGGTACAGAACGACCGGCCGCGCCGGCCCGGATGAACGACTGCGTGCACTGCAGAACGAGGGGGACGAAGTGCCAGTCATATCCTTGCCGCTGGATTTCAACGAGGAGGACCTCTACGTCGACCTGCGGGCGACGTTCGGGCATCCGCTCTACCTGAAGTGCGAAGGCTTCAACTTCGCCGGCTCGATCAAACTGAAGGCCGCGACGGAGATGGTGGCGGCCGCGGAACGCGACGGGGTGCTCACACCGGGGGCCACCCTGGTCGAATCCTCGTCCGGGAATCTGGGCGTGGCGCTGAGCATCATCGCGGCGAGCAAGGGCTACGGGTTCCTGTGCGTGACGGACGCCCGCTGCAACCTGTCGGCCCGGCGGACGATGGAGGCGCTGGGCAGCCAGGTCCATGTCATCACCGAGCCGGACGCCGGGCAGGGCTTCCTCGGCGCGCGTATCGACTACGTACGCAACCTGACCGCCTCGGACGACCGCTACGTCTGGCTCGACCAGTTCACCAGCCCCGACAACTGGAAGGCGCACTACCGCAGTACCGCACCGGCGATCGCCCGCCAGTTCCCACGCCTGGACGTCCTGTTCGTCGGCGCCGGCACCACCGGGACCCTCATGGGCTGCGCCCGCTACTTCCGCACCTGGCACCGCCCGGTGCACGTCGTCGCGGTGGACAGCGTCGGCTCGGTGTCCTTCGAGGGCGCCCCGGGCCGCCGGATGATCCCCGGCCTGGGCACCAGCGTCCCACCGCACCTGCTCGACACCTCCTACGTCGACGAGGTGGTCCGGGTGGAGGAGACGGACACCATCCGTACCTGTCACCGGCTGGCCGGCCGCGGCTTCCTCTTCGGCGGTTCCACCGGCACCGTCGTCAGCGGCGCCACCGCCTGGCTCAGCCGCCACCACCCGCACCGCCTCACCGCCGTCGCCATCGCCCCGGACCTCGGCGAGCGCTACCTCGACACCGTCTACCGGAACACCTGGCTGCGGGACGCCTACGGCGAGGACCTGCTGGCCACCGACGGGCTGGCGGCCGCACGGTCCGCCTGACCCGGGTACGCCGCCCGCCCAGCGCACCGCCGTTCGGGTACGCCCCCGCCCGCGTACGCCGTGGCCGCGGGGCCCCGGCCGTAGGCTGTCCGGCGCCGGGGCCCCGGCCGGTTCACGGAGCCCCGGGAAGTCACCGGGCGTGAGCGGCCGGGGCCGGGGTACGCGAGCGGTTCCGAAGACGGAGGAAGGGTGGACGACGTGCGCAGTGTGGGTGTGGAGGAGGAACTGCTGCTGGTGGACGCGCGGACCGGCGAGCCGCGGGCGCTCTCGGCGGCGGTCCTCGCGGCAGCGTCGCGTGACCCGCTGGGCAACGAGGACGTCTTCGAGAGCGAGCTGCACCGGCAGCAGCTGGAGTTCGCCACCCGGCCGCAGACGGACATGGGCGACCTGGCCAAGGAGATACGGCGCTGGCGGGCGGAGGCGGCACGCCACGCCGAGGGCGTACAGGCGTCGGTGGCCGCCCTGGCCACCTCACCGCTGGAGGTGAGCCCGACCATCGGCAGCGGCGAACGCCATCAGTGGCTCGCGGAGAACTTCGGCCTCACCGCCCAGGAACAACTGACGTGCGGCTGCCACATCCACGTCTCCGTGGACTCCGACGAGGAAGGCGTGGCCGTACTGGACCGGATGCGGCCCTGGCTGTCCGTCCTCCTGGCGATGAGCGCGAACTCGCCGTTCTGGCAGGGCGAGGACAGCCGCTACAGCAGCTACCGCAACCGGGTGTGGGGACGCTGGCCGTCGGCCGGCCCGGTCGAGGTGTTCGGCTCCGCCGACCGCTACCACGAGCAGGTCGGCGACATGACCGCCAGCGGCGTGCTGAAGGACGAGGGCATGGTCTACTTCGACGCCCGCCTGTCCCGTACGTACCCCACCGTCGAGACCCGGGTCGCCGACGTGTGCCTGGACCCGTCCACCACCGTGCTGCTGGCCACCTTGATACGCGGTCTGGTGGAGACGGCGGTACGCCAGTGGCACGACGGCGTCCCGCCCGGCCGCCACACCGTCGCACTGCTGCGCCTGGCCACGTGGCGCGCCGCCCGCTCGGGGCTGGAAGGCGAACTCATCCACCCCGTCACGATGCGGCCGGCCCCCGCCGAAGCCGTCGTACGGGCCCTGTTCGACCACGTACGCGACGCCCTGGAGGACAGCGGCGACCTCAGACACGCACAGGAGGCGCTGGCCACCCTGCTGAAGACGGGCAACGGCGCCCGCGTACAACGGGAACTGCTGCGCAGCACGGGCAGCCTGCGGGACGTGGTCACCGAATGCGTACGGCGCACGCTCGACTGAGACGGGCACGCTGCCGGTACGGGCGGGGGAGCGGGGCCCGTCCGCTCCGCACAGCCTGCCGTGATCGGAGGGGACATGGACCACCTGAGGGACAGGACCGCCGTGGTCACCGGCGCCGCGAGCGGCATCGGACGGGGCATGGCCGAGGCGTTCGCCGATGAGGGCATGCGGGTGGTGCTGAGCGACGTGGAGGAGGCGGCGCTCCAGGCCACGGCGGCGGAACTGAGGGACGCCGGAGCCGACGTGCACGCTGTCGTCACCGACGTGGCGGAGGCGGACGACGTCACCGCGCTCGCCGAATCCGCCCTGCGCGCCTATGGCGCCGTGCACGTGCTGTGCAACAACGCGGGTGTCTACACGGGCAGCAAGCCCAGCTGGGAGAGCACCCTCGACGACTGGGCGTGGATCCTCGGTGTGAACCTGATGGGCGTCGTGCACGGCGTCCGCACGTTCCTGCCGGTCATGATCGAGCAGAACGAGGAGGCACACATCGTCAACACCGCCTCGATGGCCGGCCTGCTGCCGGGCGGCTCGCTGTACGGGGCGACGAAGACCGCCGTCGTCTCCCTCTCGGAAACACTGCACCTGGAACTCGTCGAGAGCGGCCGCACGCCGCGCGTGTCCGTACTGTGCCCCGGCCTGGTCGACACGGACATCTACCACTCCCAGCGCAACCGGCCGGCCCGCTACCCCGACGCGGGCCCGATCCCGGCCAACTGGTCGACCGAGGCGGCCCGGAAAGCCTTCAAGGACTTCGGCGTCCCCCCGCGCGCCATCGGCGACGAGGTGGTGCGGGCCATCCGCGAGCAGCGCTTCTACGTCCTGACCCACCCGGAATACCGGGACCACATCGAGCACCGGGCCCAGCAGATACTCGACGGCGCGAATCCGACGCTGCTGCCCCCGCCGGGGAAGTGAAACGGGATGTGCGGGATGTTGCCGGACCGTCCGCCGTCAGGCTCGCCGCGAGGCAGCGGCACGGTGCATCGCAGTCCTTCGTCCCGTCGGCCCGGGTCGGCGGCCGTGACCCGGTGCGGCCGCTGGTCGCGGCGATCGACCGCGCCGTGGCGGACCGTGTCCTCGCGGGCGACACCCCACGGATCGCCGTCTCGCTGTGGGTCGCCCTCCACGGACTCGTGACCCTCGAACTCGCCGGTGCCCTCGAAGGCGCCGCGGCCGAGACCGCGTTCCGGTCGACGGTCGACGCCGTACTGCGCGGCTGGGCGACCCCCGCCGCCATTCCCGGTCTCCGGCGCGCGGACACGGCGCCGTGAGACCGCGTTCGGCGCACCCGCCGGCCCGGGACTGTCATACATTGGCGTGACAGCGGCAGGCGGCGGGCCCAGGCCGGTCCGCCGCGGTGGGTGGGGGAAGAATGTCGGGACAGACCGTCGCGAGCCTGATCGAGAAGCTGCGACCCGGTGGACCGGGACCGTCCCGTCTGTGGTGCGCCCAGTGCGCCGCGCTGCTGGACGTGGACGGCACGGCGGTCTCGCTCTACTTCGACGGCTCCCAACTCCTGTGGCACAGCGACCCGGACGGGGCCTGCCTGGACGATCTCCAGTTCACCCTGGGCGAGGGGCCTGGCCTGGACGCGGCCCGCGACGGCGCCCTGTGTCTGGTCGCCGATCTGTCCCGTTCCTGCGGCTCCCGTTGGCCGATGTTCGCCGCACAAGCACGGGAACTGGGCATCCGGGCGGTCTTCGCCTTCCCCTGCGGCTCGGTGCGCTCCGCGTCGGCGCTCTGACCTGCCACCGGCGCACGCCCCACCGGCTCGCACCGGAGAGCGCCGCCGACGCGCTGACGCTCGCGGACGCGCTGACCCTGTTCCTGCTCGGCGGCCGGCACGCCCGTACGCGGGTACTGAGCCCTTCGGACCTGCACCGTACGGAAGTCCACCAGGCCACCGGAATCCTCAGCGTCCACCTCAGGGTGCCGCTGGGCAGCGCCCTGGCGCGGCTGCGCGCCCATGCCTTCGCCAGTGACCGTCCCGTCACGGATGTGGCCCGTGACGTGGTGGCCGGGCGGCTGCGCCTGCCGCGCGACGCCGGCAGCGCGTGACCGTACGGGCCCGCGAGACGCACAAGGGGGACGCACACGACGAAGGTGCGGGACGGCCGTACAGCCGTCCCGCACCGGGCATCGCACGCCGGTCCGCCCGGGGGCGGTGGCGCGTCAGGTGGTCAACGTCAGTCGTTGACGCAGGTGTTGCCGAAGGCCGGGTTGAGCAGGCCGATGACGTTGATGGTGTTGCCGCAGGCGTTGACCGGCACGTGGACCGGAACCTGCACGGTGTTGCCGGAGACCACGCCGGGCGAGTTCAGCGCCGCGCCCTGGGCCCCGGAGTCGGCAGTCGCGAGGCTCGCGCCGCCCAGGATGATGGCGCAGGTTCCCGCGGCGGCGACGGCAGTCTTGATGGCACGCGACATGGAAGGTTGCTCCTCGTACATTGAGAAAAAGGACAGGCGGCCTGGCGGGGACACCCGGTGCCCGCCACCACGGCTGGTGGGCCGCCGACAACCAATCAACCCGATGCGGCGCCGTTTGTCGCGAAGAACGGAAGGTGTTCACCCTATTTAGGGTGGAGATCGAATCAGCGTATTATTTCTCCAGGTCAGGGCAGGATTCGCCGTCACCCTGCCGGGGGACGGGCCGCCGGGGCCCGGCCGCCCGCCCCACTCGCCGGTGTCGGTCGCAGCGGCCGGCTGTTCACCCCGACAACGAACCCGGCACGTCGGTGGACGACCTCCGGACGCGGGGCGGACGCGTCACCCGGGCGGGACGGACGTGTCAGTCCACGTTGATCTTGAAGGTTGAGGTGGTGTTGTGGATGTTCTGCGCGTTGTCGCGGAGCGTCAGACGGTGGAAGGACGCCTGGCCCACGGCCGGGCCGCCGGCCGCTTCGTTGGCCCAGATACCGAAGCCGGACCGGTCGTTGTACTCGTCACCGCTCTTCTTCGCCCCGGAGACGGTCACGTCGGACAGTTCGGTGTCCTGGACCGGGTTCTGCGGCTGCTGGCCGACGTAGTTCGTCTGGAACATGATGCCGTGGTACGTCGGGTCGGTGATCGTGGCGCCCTTCACCCGGATCGCCCGGAAGGGCTTCGACGCCGAGTAGAGCCAGATGCCGGGGAAGGTCTGGCCGTTCCAGAAGTGGCCGCCCGCGCGCTCGATGCCGAGGTTCTCGAACGTGGTCTGCCCGGGGCCGAAGCCGTTCATCGGGATGCCGAAGTCCAGCGAGGAGATGGTCACGCCGGCGTAGACCAGGGTGTCCACGACGCGGATGTTGCGGAAGGTGTTGAGCTGCCCGCCGTACACGGCGAGGCCGGCGGCCCGCCAGGTGAGCTTGGAGGTCAGGTTTTCGTAGACGTTGCGCGTCTGTTCGCCGCCGCCCGAGTCGAGCGCGGAGAACAGCGCGAAGGAGTCGTCACCGGTGGCCCGTGCCTCGTTGTTGGTCACCAGGTTGTCGCTGGAGCCGTTGGTCATGTTCAGGCCGTCGGCGAAGGTGTTGCGGATGCGGTTGTCGCGGATCGTCATCCGGTCGGTGTTGGCGCCCCAGTAGAGGCAGACCATGTGCTCGGCCCAGATGTTCTCGATGGTGATGCCGGAGATGTTCTGGAAGTCGAAGACCTTGCCGGGGCCGTCGATGCGCGAGGTGTAGTTGCCGAAGTACGCGAAGCCGGCGAACGTCGAGCCGTCGGCGCCGTCGGCGGCGCGGAAGCCCACGTCGGTGTTCTGCTGGCCGGCCGGGGCGTGGAAGCGGGTGAACCACGGCCCGGCGCCGATCACCTTCACCGGCTTGAGGTAGACCTGGAACTTGCTCGACGTCTGGTAGTCGCCCGGCGGCAGATAGACGCCCTTGATCCGGCCGGTGGTGTCCATCCGGGCCCGGTCCAGCGCGTTCTGCACGTCCTGGTGACCGAAACCGGCCGGTTCCACGAACGCCTGCCGGTCCGGGTTGGGCGCCGCTGCCACCTTCTCGAAGTCGACGAAGTCGACCGCGTACGAGGAGGGGTTGTCGGCGTCCTTCTGGAGCCGGATCTTGCTGCCCGCCGGCACGGTGCGGCCGAGGTCGAGATGTGCCTCGTCGTAGATGTGCCGGGCCGGGCCCGCGCCCGGGTCGTTCACCGGGGCCGCCTCCGGACCGTACAGCCAGGCGTATTTCGACGTCAGGTCGAAGGGCTTGGCCTTCTGGCCGTTCACGTAGACGTTGAGCTTCGCGTTCGTTCCGCCACCGCCGGGAGCGTCCGGGATGGAGAAGCGGGTGACCAGGGTGTTGGTCTCCACCGGGGTGGTGAACTCCACGTACTGGCCGGTCTGCTTGAGGGTCACGGCCTTGCGTCCCGATGCCTCGCCCGCCAGGTCGCCGATCCTGCGGTTCGGGCCGACCACCTGCGCGCCGCCGCCGGTGGCCCCGGACTCCGCCTCCACCGTGGTGTACGGCATGGTCGCGCCGGTCGTGGCCCTGGCCCCGGCGCGCCGGGGCTGCGGTGCGGGCTTCGCGGGCGACGGGGTGAAGGCCGCGCGGGACGAGCCCTGGCCCGCCGCGACGGTCCGGGTGACCGTACGCCCGTCAGGTGACTGGTTGCCTGACGTGTCCCGGGCCCGCACGCTGTAGGCGGTCCGGTGGGTCGTGCCGCCGGGCGCGGTGGTGTCCTCCCAGTGCGTCGCCGTCGCGGGCAGCCCGGCACGCAGCCGGCCGTCGGCGTAGACGTCGTAGCCGGACGCGCCGGGGGTCTGCTCCCAGCGCAGCGTCGCGCCGTCCAGCCGTACGTTCCGCGGCGCCTCGGGGGCGCCGTGTCACCCGACGCCGTGGGGAACAGGGCGAGTTCACCGACCCGCTGCGCTCCGGCCACCCGGACGTACCGCACCGGCGCGCCGTCCAGGCGCAGGGTGACGTCGCCCTGGCGGGCCTTGGAGTCGGACAGCTCGACGAAGTCGCGTCCGTTGACGGAGCCTTGGAGCTGGACCTGCTGGGCCTTGCCGGGCAGCGTGAGCTCGACCCGGTCCAGGCGGCGGGTCGCGCCGAGGTCGGCCTGTATCCAGCGGGCGGCGCTGCCCTTCGCGTAGGTGTCCGGGTCGCCGTCCTGGGCGCGGGCGGCCCCGTCGCCGCTGAGCCGCGCCGTCAGGGGGCCGACGCCGGAGTCGGCCGGTCTGGTTGCGGCTGCGGCTGCGGCTTCGGCGGAGAATGCCTGCCAACTGGTCGCCAGCAGGCCGGTGCTGAGCACGGCGGCCAGTACGGGCCGCCAGGCCCTTCTGTGCGGCGGGGTGGTGCGTTGTGTGGAGCCCATGACTTTCCCTTCTGTGGGGAGAGGGCGGCGGTCGGCCTGGGTCAGGCCCGCAGCCAGACCGCCGTGTCCTGCGGCAGGGTGCCCACTGGTGTCAGTGGGCCGGAAGCCAGCAGGAGTTCGGAGTGCGGTGGCAGCGCCATGTCGGCGGTACCGAGATTGACCACGCACAGCACGCTGCCGCCGCCTGGCACGTCGCGCGCGAAGGGGAGCGCATGCGGCGCGTCCGTGGGCAGCCAGCGCAGCGGGCCCGCGTCCCGGAAGGCGACACGCAGCCGCAGCGCGGTGCGGTACAGCGAGAGCATCGAGTCCGGGTCGGTGGCCTGGCGGTCGGCGGCGTACCGTTCCCAGCCGTCGGGGCGGGGCAGCCAGGACGGGCCGTCGCCGCCCGCGTGCCAGGGCAGCGGCACCCGGCAGCCGTCCCGGCCCGGGGCGACTCCGCCCGAGCGCGCGTACATCGGGTCCTGGATCAGTTCACGCGGGATCTCGGCCTCCGGCAGGCCCAGCTCCTCGCCCTGGTAGAGGTAGACGGAACCGGGCAGGGCCAGGGTGAGCAGCGCGGCGGCGCGTGCCCTGCGGGTGCCCAGGGCGAGATCGGTAGGGACTCCGAAGCGCTTGCGCTCGAAGGCGAAGCCGGTGTCCTCGGCCCGTCCATAACGGGTGACCGTACGGGTCACGTCGTGGTTGGCCAGGACCCAGGTGGCGGGAGCGCCGACGGGGGCGTGCGCGGCCAGTGTGAGGTCGATGGACGCGCGCAGTTCGGCCGCGTTCCAAGGGCGGGCCAGGAAGTCGAAGTTGAAGGCGGTGTGCAGCTCGTCGGGGCGCAGGTAGCGGGCGAACTGCTCGGCGTCGGGCAGCCAGATCTCCCCGATCAGCACGGCACCGTGCTCATCGGCCAGCCGCCGCCAGGAGCGGTAGATGCCGTGCAGCTCCGGCCGGTCGTGGAAGGGGTGCGGGCCGCCGTCGCGGGGCATGTCGGGCAGGCCGTCGGCCTTGGCGAGCAGCGCGGCGGAGTCGATGCGTACGCCGTCCGCGCCGCGCTCGAACCAGAACCGCAGCACGTCCTCGTGCTCGCGGCGCACCTCCGGGTGGCTCCAGTCGAGGTCCGGCTGCCCGGGGCTGAACAGGTGCAGGTACCACTGCCCGTGCTCCGTACGTGACCAGGGCACGCCGCCGAACTCGCTCACCCAGTCGTTCGGCGGTCCGGGGGAGGGCGGCCGGAAGTGGAACCGGTCCTGTTCCGGCGATCCGGGGCCCGCGGCGAGCGCCGCCCTGAACCACGGGTGCTGGTCCGAGACATGGTTCGGCACGATGTCCACGATGGTGCGCAGTCCCAGCCCGTGCGCCTCGGCCAGCAGTTTCTCCGCCTCGGCGAGGGTGCCGAAGGCCGGGTCGACGGTGCGGTAGTCGGTGACGTCGTAGCCGCCGTCGGCGAGGGGCGAGAGGTACCAGGGGGTGAACCACAGGGCGTCCACGCCGAGTTCCGCCAGGTACGGCAGCCGGGCGCGGATCCCGGCCAGATCGCCGGTGCCGTCGCCGTTCCCGTCGGCGAAGGAGCGGACGTACACCTGGTAGATGGCAGCGGTACGCCACCAGTCCGTGCGGGACAAAGGGGAGTCCTTTCGTACGCGGTGCGAGGTGTACGGGGGAGTGGGGACGGCGCGGTGCGGTCAGCCCTTGAGGCTGCCCGCGCCGAGACCGGCGACGATCTGCCGCTGGAAGACCAGGAACAGCGCGATCAGCGGCAGCGAGGCCAGGACCAGGCCCGCCACCAGGCTGTTGAGCGGGGTGTCCTGGGACACGCGCTGGAGAAAGACGCTCAGCGGCTGCTTCGCCGGGTCCGGCAGCACCAGCAGGGGCCAGAGGAAGTCCTTCCACGCGGCGACGACCGACAGGATCGACACCACGGCGAGGATCGGCCGGGACAGCGGCAGCACGATCCGCCACAGGGTGCCCAGCGGGCCGGCGCCGTCGATCCGGGCGGCGTCCAGCAGTTCGTCCGGCACTCGGTCGAAGAAGTTCTTGAGGATGTAGATGTTGAAGGCGTTGGCGGCGGCGGGCAGCCAGACCGCGCTCGGGCTGTCGAGCAGGTTGCGGTGGAACAGCGGGACGTCGACGACCGTGAGGTAGACGGGCACCAGCAGCGCGGTGGCGGGCATCATCAAGGTGACCAGCATCAGTGCCAGGACCACGTTCCCGAACCGGGGCCGCAGTTTGGACAGCGCGTACGCGGCCGGTACCTGCACCGCGAGCTGGATCAGCCAGGCACCGCCCGCCAGCAGCACCGTGTTGAGGAAGTAGCGGGTCAGGTCCATCTCTCGCCAGGCACGGCCGTAGTTCTCCGGGTGCCACTCGGCAGGCACGTAGGTGGGCGGGTTCTGCGCCAGCTCAGCCGGCGACTTCATCGCGCCCGTCACGGCCCAGTACAGCGGCACCAGGAACGCGACGGTGAACAGCGCCAGGGCCACCGCCAGCACCGACCAGTAGACCAGCTTTCCCTTGCGGGTGCGCAGGACGGCGGGGCGGACGAGGGTACGGGTCGAGGCGGCCATCAGCCCTCCTTGGTGCGGGTCAGACGCAGGTAGAGGGCCGAGAACGCGGCGAGGACGAGGAGCAGCATCAGGCTGAGCGCGCTCGCGGTGCCGAAGTCGTTGTAGACGAAGGCGTAGCGGTAGACGAGGAACATGACGGTGACCGTGGAGTCGTCGGGCCCGCCGCCGGTCATCACGTACGGCTCGGTGAACACCTGCATCGTCGCGACGATCTGGAGCAGCAGGAGGACCAGCAGCACGAACCGGGTCTGCGGGATCGTGACGTGGCGCAGCCGCTGCCACAGGTTGGCGCCGTCCAGCTCCGCCGCCTCGTACAGCTCGCCCGGGATGGTCTGGAGCGCCGCGAGGTAGATCAGGGTGGCGGTGCCCATGTTGGCCCAGGTGGAGACGATCACCAGGGAGACCAGTGAGGTGGACGAGGAGTCGAGCCAGGCGGAGGTCGGCAGATGGAGGGTGCGCAGGACTTCGTTGAGCAGTCCCGGGCCCGGGTCGTAGAACCACTTCCACATCAGCGCCACGACCACCGGTGGCAGCATGACCGGCAGATAGACCAGGACCCTGAAGTACGCGCGGGCGTGCCGGAACTCGTTCAGCAGCACCGCGGTCAGGAACGGCACGAAGAAGCCCAATACCAGCGCGTACGCGGTGAACACCGCGGTGTTGCGCCAGGCGGTGGCCAGCAGGGGGTCGGCGAAGAGCTTCTCGAAGTTGCTCAGGCCCGTCCAGGAGCTGCCGGTGGCGAAGTTGACGTCCTGGAAGGCCAGCAGCACGTTGCGCACGATCGGCCACCACGAGAACAGCGCGAAGATGACCACGGCGGCGCACAGGAATCCGTACGCGGTCAGGTGCTCGCGCACCGAGCGGCGCAGGCGGGCCGCGCGCCGCCCGTGCTCCGCGGTGGCCGGTGACCGGGAGGACGGTTTCTTCAGCAGGGGCGCGGTGGTCATCGGAGCGCGCTGTAGATCTGGTCGGCCTTCTTCTGCGCGGTGGCGAGCAGCGCGTCGATGTCGGCGTCCTTGTCGGTGAGGACCGCCTGCATCGCGTTGTCGAGCACGGCGTAGACCCGCTGTGCCTCCGGGGGTTCGAGTACGCCGGTGACGCGGGGTGCCGCGTCCATGAAGGGCTGGTAGTTGCCGACGGGGATGTTGGCGTACGTGCGCTTGGCCGCCTCCACCCGGTCGCGGACGGAGCCCTTCCAGATGTCGGGGGTGGGCGGCATGGGCAGTCCGACGGGCAGCTTCGCGTCGAGGTTGTCCCGGATGTTCTGCTCGACGAGGTCCGGGTCGAGGTACTTCCACTGGAGCCACCTGATCCCGGCCGCGACCTTCTTCGGGGAGGCCTTGGGGTTGATCATGTAGCCCTCGCCGCCGATCAGGGTGGACCTGCCGTCGGGTACCGGCGCGAGGCCGTAGTCCTGGTACCTGCCGCCGAACTGCTTGGCGATGACGGTGATGTTGTCGGCGGCGGCGATGTACATCCCGAGTTTGCCGCTGCCCATCATCCGCTGGACGTCCTCGGCCTGGAGCAGCTGTTTGCTGCCCATCGAGTTGTCCTTCCAGCGCATGTCGTGCAGGTCCTGGAGGGTGGCCTTGCCGGCCGCCGAGTTGAACGCGGCCGTCCAGCGGCCGTCCTGCTCGGTGGCGATCCGGCCGCCCCGGGAGTACAGCTCCGCGGTGAAGTGCCAGCCGCCCTGGTTGTTCTTGGAGAAGTCGGCGTAACCGGCGGTGTTGTCGCCGAGCGCGGCGATGCGCCGCGCCGCGGCGCGGACGTCCGCCCAGGTCCGCGGCGGCTTGTCCGGGTCGAGTCCGGCCCTCTTGAACAGCGCGCGGTTGTAGAGCAGGCCCATCGAGTAGTTGGCGGTCGGCAGGCCGTACTGGCGGCCCTTCTCGTCCTGGAACACCTTCATCAACTCGTCCTGGACGTCCGTGCGGTGCGGCATGTCCTTGACGTGGTCGGTGAGGTCGGCCGCCTGACGCTTCGATATCAGGCCACGGGCGTCGGTGAAGTACACGTAGAAGACGTCTTCGAGCTTGCCGCCCGCCAGCTTGGCGTTGAAGGTCTTCGGGTCCATGAAGCCCTCGCGCGGCACGATGTCGATGCCGGGGTTGGCCTTCTCGAACTGCTTCACGTGCTTGTCGAAGAGCGCACGCTCGAACGCCTGCGTCGTGGGCGGCTGTCCGTTGACGGTGAGCCGCACCGTGCCGCCCGGCGCGTCCTCGGCGCCGTCGGTGCTGCTGGTGCCGCAGGCGGTGAGCGCGGTCAGGGACACGACGGTGACGCAGGCGAGCGTGAGTCCGCGTTTTCTCGTGGATGACATCGGTGGACCCCTCTGAGCGTGAGCGAGGCGGCGAGCGAGGCGGCGGGCGCTGGCGCTCACTCAAGCACCGGGGTCAGAAGAGCGCAATATCGCGTCCGCTGTCTGCAAATTGTTGACAGCGCTTTGGGCAGCTTGGCGCCCGCGCTGCCGACGCTTCCGACGGTCGTCCGGGGCACGGCGGCCTTCCCGGGGGCGGCGGCCTTCCGGGTTCCGGCGGTCTTCCGGGCTACCGCGCGGCGCGGGGCCCCGTCGATCCCCGTACGACCAGCTCCGGTTCGAACAGGATCTCGTCCCGGACCACCTCCCGGCCGTCGATCTGCGCCGTCAGCAACTGCACCGCGGTACGGCCCAGCGCGTCGATCGGCTGCCGGACCGTCGACAGCGGCGGCTCCGTCACGGTCATCAGCGGAGAGTCGTCGTACCCCACCACCGAAACGTCCTGCGGCACCCGCAGCCCGCGCCGGCGCGCGGCCCGCACCGCGCCCAGCGCGATGATGTCGCTGGCGCAGACGATGCCGGTCACCCCGGCGTCCAGCAGGCGGGAGGCCGCCGCGTGGCCGCCCTCCATGGAGTACATCCCGCGCACCACGTGCTCCGGCGGCAGCCCGGCGCCGCCCGCGGCCCGTGCCACCGCCTGCCCGGCGGCGAGCTTGCGCCGCGAGGGAACGTGGTCGGACGGGCCGAGCGCCAGGCCGATCCGTTCGTGCCCGAGCGAGGTGAGGTGGCGCCAGGCCTGCTCCACCGCGACCGCGTCGTCGGTGGAGACGCAGGGGAAGTCGAGGCCCGGGATCGGCGCGTTGACCAGCACCACGGGCAGGTTCCTGGCGTGCAGCAGCCGGTAGTGGTCGTGCGGCGCGTCCGCCTGGGCGTACAGTCCGCCCGCGAACACCACGCCGGAGACCTGCTGCTGGAGCAGGAGGTCGACGTAGTCCGTCTCCTGGATGCCGCCCGGCGTCTGGGTGCAGAGGACGGGGGTCAGCCCGCGCTGGGCGAGCGCGCCCCCGACGACCTCGGCGAAGGCGGGGAAGATCGGGTTCGACAGCTCCGGCAGCACCAGCCCGATGAGCTTGCCGCGCTCTCCGCGCAGTTGGGTCGGCCGCTCGTAGCCGAGCACGTCCAGCGCGGTGAGCACCGCCTGCCGGGTGGCCTCCGAGACACCGGGCTTGCCGTTCAGTACCCGGCTGACGGTCGCCTCGGAGACGCCCACCTTTTTCGCCACCAGCGCAAGTCGTCGCGTCATGTACGCAACGCTAGCGCAAACAACGCAAGTATTTTGCGGTGTCGCCGGAACGCGAGCGGGCCCGAGGGCGGGCGCGGCGGCGCGAGAGCGCACCGGTGCCCGTCGGACCCGCTCCGCCGCGGCCGCCGCCGTCACTTCAGGACAGCCGGCCGCGGCCGGTTCAGCGGACGAACTTCCAGCTGACCGCCGGGACCATGTCGGTGCCCGCGGGCACCAGCTTGCGGAACGCCGCCTGGCTGAGGTCGATGTGCGTCGGGGCGCAGGACGGGCACTTGTCCTTGACCGGCACGGTGATGGTCCGGCCGTTGTAGCTGACCTGCACCTTGATACCGGAGCACAGCGGGTCGTTGTTCGGGTTGGGCGTGGTCCAGTAGGAGGCCGAGACGGCGACCAGGTCCTGCGAGGTGGCGTCGATGGGCGTGCCACAGGCGCCGTAGCCCTTGTCGTTGTAGTAGGTCATCTTGCCGTTCATGGTCTGGCCGATCGGCACGGCGTGGGCCGTGCCGGTGCCGAGGGCGATGCCGGTGACGGCTACCACGCCGCAGACCGTCGTCCTCCAGCGTCTGGATGCGCGCATGATGTCTCCTCGTCCGAGTGGGTTCGGGCAGATGCCGGGAGATGCCTCGGGCAGCCGCTGCCGGGCCGCGATGCGCCCGGCGATGCGCAACGGCAGGGAGCGGCCGGCGCGTTGCCGTCGCCGGCGCGCTCGGTGTGCCGGCACACGGGCTTCAGGGGGCGGCGGCTCACGAAGCACTCCCGAGCACATGAGTTTCATGGACCGCGGCCGCCCCACAACCCCCAATGGGCTCAGATGTCCTGAAGTCGCGGATATGTTCGCCGGGTTGGCCCGGAACGGACGGTTGGCGTCCGCTGCCGGAGCCGGGCGCGCGGGGCTCGTGCGCCGCTGGGGAACGTTTCGGATGTAAGCCGCTCAAGCCGGGTGCGGGGGTGACTCGTACGATGGCGTCACAACTGATCGTGTTTTTCGGAGGGGCCGTATCGTGCCGAACGGGACCGGTGGACAGCGCAAGCGACGGCAGGGGTGTACGGCGTCGACGCCCCGTACGCGTTGTTCGGCCTCGGCTGCGGAGCGGTCGGTGCGACGCTGGCGGGATTCGGCACGCTCTCGGGGCCCGGGATCGGGGTGGCCTGGCTGCCGTTTCTGTGCGCGCTCGTGATGGCGGCCGCCTTCGTGCTCTACGTGCACGCCACCCGGCGGGGCAAGTTCACCGTCTGGGAGGACCTGCTGGACGGGCTGGAGCTGCGCGGGAACGAGCGGCTCCTGGACCTCGGGTGCGGGCGCGGCGCCGTACTGCTGGCGGGCGCCCGTCGCGTACCGCAGGGCCGGGCGGTGGGGGTGGACCTGTGGCGCGGCGTCGACCAGACGGGCAACGCGGCGAGCGCCACGGCACGCAACGCGCGGGCCGAGAGCGTGCAGGACCGGGTGGAGCTGCGCACCGGCGACCTGCGGGACCTGCCCTTCGGTGACGGCGAATTCGACGTCGTGCTGTCCAGTCTGGCCATCCACAACATCAAGGACGCCGAGGGGCGGCGCCGGGCGGTGACCGAGGCGGTACGCGTCCTGCGGCCCGGAGGGCGCCTGGTGATCGTCGACATCGGCGGCTCCGTCCCCTTCTACCGCGACGTCCTGGAGGCGCTGCCGGTCAGCGGGCTCGGTGTCCGCTCGGCGGGCTGGCGGATGTGGTGGGGCGGGCCGTGGATGCGGACGCGCGTGGTCACCGCGTCCGGCTGACCGGCCGCGCGTCCCGAGGGGAGCGGGCCGGCCGGCCGGGCCGTGGCACCGGGCCTCAGCCCGAGAGGGCGACGTCGGTCACGTGCCGGCCCAGGAGGTCGTGCAGCAGGGCGGTGGTGGGCAGGGCGTGGTGGAGGTAGACGTGCTCGCGGCGGTGTTCGATGACGGCGAGCATCGTGCGGAGGGTGGCTGTGGCGTCGTCGCGGCGGCCGGCGTGGTGCTGGGCCTGGGCGAGCAGGCCGAGGTGCAGGGGAGACGCAGATGGGAGCGGGAGGGGCGGAGTTCGGTGAGGCCGGCCTGCATCTGGGCGAGGCCCTCGTCCTCGCGGCCCAGGTGGGTCAGGGCCCAGCCCTCGGTCAGGCGCAGCATCGCCGTCCAGTACAGCAGCCCGTGCTCCTCGGCCAGCCGTACCCCTTCGGCGGAGGAGGCCCGCGCGGTCTCGGCGTCGCCTTCCCAGGCGGCGAGGACCGCGTCCACGTACAGGGCGAAGGACCGGTCGGAGGGCCTGCTCTCGTACGCCGTCAGGCCCTGGAGCTGGCTCCGGCGGGTGCGGGCCGTGTCACGGTCGCCCAGGATCCAGTGGGTGAAGGCGTCGTAGGACCGGCACGAGACGCGCGGGTCGTGCTGGAACGTACGGGCCAGGGTGCGGCCCTCCCGGGCGAAACGATCCGCCAGCCCGACGCTCCGCTCCAGTTCCGCGAGCGCCTCCGGCAGCCGGCCGCGTACGTGCAGCGCGACGCCCTTGCCGTACGCCGCGCCCAGCAGCGCCACCGGATGGCGCGTACGGCTGCCGATGTCCCGCAGCAGCCGGGAGAACTGCCGGGACTCGTCGTACCGGCCGGTGACCAGGAACGCCGAGCACAGCGCCCACAGCACCGACGGGTCCTCGGGCGCCCGGGTGACCGCCCCGAGGGCGCGGCCCCGGCTCAGCGCCGCTTCCGCCTCGGCGTCGCCGTACCCGCGGACCATGGCGAGCAACTGCCCCAGCTGGATGTACAGCCGCTGCTCCAGCGCGCGGGCGGACGCGTCGTCACGGGGCAGCAGGCCCGCGAGATGCACGGCCCGGCGCAGCCACGTCTCGACCTTCTCGTACGCCAGGTGCTGCTCGGCCTGCTCGGCGGCGCGCAACAGCCGGGGAAGGGCCTGCCGGGCGGGCAGCGCGTCCTGGGCGTGCCAGGTGTGATGGGCCAGGCGCTCGAACTCCTCGGCACCCACCTGGTCGCCGCCGCGCGTGCACAGCGACTCGGCCACCCGGGCGTGCAGCCGGTGGCGCTCGTCGCGCGCGAGCACGTCCAGGAGTGTCTCGCGGACCAGCGCGTGCACGAAGTGCAGCCGCCCGGGATGGTGCGGGTCCTCGCCGAGCAGGCCCGCCCGGATCGCCTCCGTCAGGGAGGACGCCACCGGTTCGTCCTCGGCGGCGGTGCAGTGCAGCAGGTCCGTGTCGATCTCGGTGCCGATGACGGCACACAGCCGCAGCACCCGCAGGGCGGGCTCCGGCAGGGTGGCGAACCGCTGGCGCAGCGCCTCGCGCACCCCGGTCGGCACCTGCGCCCGCAGTACGTCGGTGGCGTCCGCGTCGTGCAGGCGCCGCGCGTCGCCCAGGAGTGACAGCAACTGCATGACGAAGTACGGGTTCCCCTTGCTGCGCTGGTGCAGCGCGTCCACGACGTCCGCGCCGACCCCGCGCCCGGCCTGCGCCTCCACCAGGGACGCGACGGCACCGCGGGACAGCCCGCCGAGCCGCAGCGTCTCGGTCCTGGGACCCCGCAGGATGTCGGCCAGCACCCGGCGGATCGTGGCGTCGGAGTCCGCCTCGAAGTCCCGGGCGGTGAGCACGATGCTGATCCGGTGCCCGTGGCGGCGGGTGCCGAGCAGTCGCAGCAGGTCGAGAGAGGCGGCGTCGGCCCAGTGCAGGTCCTCCAGGAGCAGGACCAGCGGCCGCTCGGCGGCCAGCGCGAGCAGCACCTCGCACACCGCGTCGTGGGTCAGGAACCGTGCCTGGGCCCAGTCGTTCTCGGGCCCCTGCCCGCCGGCCGCGGCCGCCCGCTCGGGCATCACCGGGGCGAGCAGCGTGTCGAAGGGCGCGGTGGCGGTGCGGAAGGCGTCCGGCCGGGTGGCCGACAGGTGGCGCAGTACCTGGGTCCACAGCCAGTACGGCGGTACGCCCTCACCGGGGAAGCAGTGGCTCCAGACCACGTCGAGCGCGTCCCCGGCGGCCTCCAGCGCCGGGGCCAGCTCCATCAGCAGCCGCGTCTTGCCGACCCCGGCGGCGCCGAGTACGCAGGCCAGGTACCCGTGTCCGGTGGTCGCGCCGGCCGCTGACGTGGTGAGGCGGTGCAGCTCCTGGTCCCGGCCCGTGAACGGCCAGGGTGCCGCCGCGCCTTCGGGCCCGGAGCCCGGGCAGTCGTCCGGGGCGGGGGCCGGCCGGGCGGGCAGCCGGCTGACGCCGCGCAGTCGCCGCGGCCCTGCCGTCCGTGCGCCTCTGGCCGGGCCAGGCACCGCCGCACCCCGGTCCGTGTTCCGCGCGGACCGGCGGGTCCGCGCGGCACGGGCCGGCGCGGCCGCTTCCGGCGGATGCGTGGCCGCGTCCACCGGGGGTGCTCCGACGGGAAGGCCGGCTCCCGCTGCGGGCCTTCCGGCGGGCCGGGGAGTCGGGCGGACCGGGCGGACCGTCGGCGGCCGGAGCGGCCGCGAGGCGGGCCGCCGGACCGCTGTCGTCCAGCTCCTGGCGGAGGATGGCGGTGTGCACCCGCTGGAGTTCGGCGGTGGTGTCCACGCCGAACTCCTCCACCAGGTGGCAGCGCGTCCGCTCGTACACCTCCAGCGCCTCGGCCTGCCGTCCCAGGCGGGACAGTGCCGTGATCAGATGCCCGACCAGGCGTTCACGGGCCGGGTTGCGGCGTACTTCCAGGCCCAGTTCGGCCGCCACCTCCTCGGCGGCCCCGAGCGCGAGCCGGGCCTCCGCGCAGGACTCCAGCGCGGTGAGCCGGACCTGCTCCAGGCGGGTGGTCTCGTCGGAGAGCGGCGGCTGGGAGCCGAACTCCGTGTAGGGCGCGCCGCGCCACAGCTCCAGGGCCTCGGTGAGCCGGTCGCGGGCGCCGCGCGGGTCGCGCCGGTCCAGGAGCTGCCGTCCGTCGGCGACCATCTGCTCGAAGCGGAACGCGTCGACCTGGTCCGGGACGAGCTGGAGCACGTATCCGGGCGCCTGGTAGCGCAGGACGGACGAGGTGCCCTGACCGGCTGCCGGGGCGAGCACCCGGCGCAGGTGGGAGAGGTGGCTCTGAAGGGTGGGGACGGGGTGCCGCGGGGGCCCCTCGCACCAGAGTTCCTCGATGAGCAGTTCGGTGGGGACGACTCTGCCGAGGCGGACGAGGAGCAGGGCGAGCAGGGCCCGCCGTCGTGGCGGGCCGAGGGGGAGGTCGGTACCGCCGAGCCGGGCCGACATCGGGCCCAGGACGCGCAGTACGGGCTCGGGGCGGCCGGCCGGGGCCCGGCGGTGCCGGAGAGCTCCGGCAGGGGTGTGGGGGGCGGGGTGTGGGGTGTGCACATGTCGGTCCCAATCGTTCTCACGCCGGCGGCTGTGCAGGGGACGTGCCGGACCGTAACCGGATCCATCCGGAAAGTGATCATGGCATATGTGGCGAGACGTTCAAAGATCGGCAACCAGCCAAGGCAATCGTCCGGCAAGCGGAACGACAAGGAAGTGGAAAGCCGCGGCGGGGTGGCCGGCAAGCGTCCGTCAGCGGCCGGACCAGGGGGTCGCAAGGGGCTGGCACACGATGGCGGCAGCCGCCTTCCGGTCCGGCCGACGACCGTCGCCGGGCCGGGCGGGCGCGTCGCACCGAACCGAAGCAACCACCTCGCGAACAGGGACGACATGCTCACAGAAGGCCACGACAGCAGCGCCGGGCGCGGTCCCGCGCCCCGCGGCACGGACCGCACCGGCTCCCCGGCCGCCCGCCGGCCCGCGACCGCCTGAGGGGTGCCGTGCGCTCAGCGATCCTTTTCCCCGGACAGGGGGCGCAGTTCCGCGGTATGGGTGCGGACGTCTTCGGGCGGTATCCCGGTCTCACCCGGTTCACCTGCGACATCCTGGAATACGATCTCGTCGCGCTGTGCCGCGACGACCCGGACGGACTGCTTTCGCAGACGCGGTACACCCAGCCCGCCCTCTACACCGTCAACGCGCTGCACACCTTCGAACGCACGCGGCGCGAGGACCGGCCCGCCGACTGCTACCTCGGGCACAGCCTCGGCGAATACAACGCCCTTCTGGCCGCGGGTGTCTTCGATTTCGAGACGGGCCTCCGGCTCGTCAAGAAACGTGGCGAACTCATGGCCGCGGCGAGCGGCGGCGGAATGACCGCCGTCCTGGGCACGACCGCTTCCCGGCTGGACGAAATCCTTGCGCGGGACGGCATCGAGGGCATCGACGTGGCGGGGTACAACACCGACGAGCAGATCGTCGTGGCCGGGCCCGCCGGACCGCTGGGCGCCGTCCACGCCGCGCTGGAACGCAGGAAGATCCGCTTCGCCCCGCTCCGGGTCAGCGCGCCCTTCCATTCCCGTTACATGGCGTCCGCCCGCGCCGAATTCGAGGAATACCTTCGCAAGTTCACCTTCGCCGATCCGGAACCGGAAGTCGTCGCCAACGTCACCGGCCGGCCGTACGAAAAGGGTGCCGTCGTTTCCACGCTGAGCGCGCAACTCGTCGAACCGGTGCGCTGGACGGACAGCGTCCGCCACCTCCTTTCCGTGGACCCCGGAACGGAATGCGAAGAGGTGGGCGGAAAGTCACTGCTGCGCATGGTGGAAAAGATCCGGGCGGCCGCCACCCCGCCCGCCCCCTCGACCCCAGGACCTGAGGCATGGACAGAACACAGAAGATCCAGCAGTTCATCGAAGAGCGCTTCCTCGTCGAGTTCGGCGGTGAGGTGACGGCCGAGACGGACCTCTTCAAAGCGGGGGTCGTCGACTCCTTCGGCTACATCCAGCTCATGTCCTTCATCGAGGACGAGTTCGCGCTGCGGATCTCCGACGACGATCTCCTCGCGAACGTCTTCGTCTCGCTCGCGGACCTCGACGCCTTCGTCGCGAGCGTGGCCGAAAAACGCGCCTCGGCGGGCGCCGGACAAGGAGGCGTACCGTGTGCGGACTAGCCGGCTTCATCGCCCCGGCGCTCCCGGCCGACGACGCGCCCGGGGTCATCACCTCGATGCTGGGACACATCAGGCACCGCGGCCCGGACGAGGCGGGGTACTACCTCGACGACGGCGTCACGATGGGCGCGGTACGCCTGTCGATCGTCGGCCTGGCCACCGGCGCGCAGCCCATGGCGGATCCTGACGAACGGTACTGGATCTGCTTCAACGGTGAACTGTACAACCACATAGAACTCCGCGAGGAACTGCGCCGCCTCGGCCGGCCGTTCCGCACCGACTCCGACACCGAGGTGGCGCTCCAGGCGTGGATCCAGTGGGGCGAGGCCTGCCTGCCGCGCTTCAACGGTGCCTTCGCCCTCGCGATCCGTGACGCGCTCTCGGGGGACCTCGTCCTCGCCCGCGACCGTTACGGCAAGCGCCCGCTGTTCTACACCGACCACGGTGACGCGTTCCTCTTCGCGTCGGAGATGAAGGCGTTCCGCGCGTTCCCCGGGTTCGGGTTCGCCCTCGACCCACGCGAGCTGGCCTCCGTCTACGCCCTGTGGACCCCGCTGCCCGACCGCACCCCGTTCCGGGGCGTCCGCCAGCTGCCGGTCGGCGGCGTGCTGACCGTCCGCGGGGACCGCCGCAGCCTGCGCACGTACGAGGAGCTGCGGGTCGACGCACCGGCGTTCACCGGTACGGAGGCCGAGGCGGCCGCCCACGTCCGGGAGGCGCTGCGCACCAGCGTCGAGCTGCGCCTGCGCAGCGACGTCGAGGTCGGCGTCTACCTCAGCGGCGGCCTCGACTCGTCCATCGTCACCAAACTGGCCACCGACCTCTCGCCGCACCAGGTGCGCACCTTCTCCGTCCAGTTCGAGGAGGCGTCGTTCGACGAGTCGGACAGCCAGCGGGTGGTGGCCGGCCACCTCGGGACGCGGCACTCCGCCATCTCCGTCACCGGCGCGGACATCGCCGAGGGATTCGAGTCGGCGGTGTACCACGCCGAGGTCCCGGCGTTCCGTACCGCCTTCGTGCCGATGTATCTGCTGTCGCGCCACGTACGGGACGCCGGGATCAAGACGGTCCTCAGCGGTGAGGGGGCCGACGAGGCGTTCCTGGGCTATTCGCTGTTCCGCGAGACGCTGCTGCGCGCTTCCTGGCACGACCTGGACGAGGACGAGCGGCAGCGCAGGCTCGCGGGCCTCTACCCGGAGCTGGAGCATTTCGGCCCCGCGCACCGCAGACACCTCACAGGCCTCTTCCGCCAGTTCTCCACCGAAAGCCTGCCGGGGCTCTTCTCCCACGAACTCCGCTACCAGAACGGCCGATTCGCCGTACGGCTCCTGAAGGACCGCGACGAACCGTTCGCGGATCTCCTCGCCATGCTGCGCGCGGACCCCGGGTACGCGGCCCTGTCGCCGGTGCAGAAGGCGCAGTGGCTCGAATACAAGACGCTGCTGGCCGGCTACCTCCTGTCGACCCAGGGGGAACGCATGAGCCTGGCCCACAGCGTCGAGAACCGCTGCCCGTTCCTCGACCCCGCCGTCGTCCGCGCGGCCGCTTCGGTGAACCTGCGCTTCGACGACGGATTCGAGGAGAAGGCGATTCTCAAGAAGGCGTTCCGCGGTGAACTGCCGGAATCGAGCCTGACCCGCCCCAAACAGCCCTATCGCGCACCGGGTGCCGCCGTGTTCAAGAAGCAGCGCCCCGACTATCTCGAACTGCTGCTCTCCGACGCGGAGCTGGCCAAGTTCGACTGGGTCGATCCCGTCTTCGCGAGAAAACTTGTCAACAAGATCATGACCACCCCTGACGAGCAGATCAGCACCAAAGAGGACCAGGCGTTCGTCTACCTGCTCTCGACCGCGGTCCTCCACCAGCAGTTCGTCCTCGACCGGGAAAGGTATATGGGTATCCCATCCGAAGCCGGACTGAAGTTGCGTACGACCGTGGACCACCGCCGGGCGCGGCTGAGCGCCGGAGGCGCCCGATGAGCGATCCGCGGTCCCCGCACCCGGACGACGTGGCGGTCATCGGCCTCGCCCTCCGCTTTCCCGGCTCCGAGAATCTGCCGGAGCTGTTCGGTCATCTCGTCCAGGGCCGGTCGCTGATATCCGAGGTACCGCCCGAACGCTGGTCGAAGGAGCGCTATTTCGGCGAGCCGAAGAGCGGCACCGACCGCACGAGCAGCGTCTGGGGCGGCTTCATCGAGCACGCCGACCGCTTCGACGCGTCGTTCTTCGGCATCTCGCCGCGGGAAGCCGAGAGCATGGACCCGCAGCAGCGGTTCGCGCTGGAGCTCTCCTGGCAGGCGATCGAGGACGCCGGATACCGGGCGAGCGCCTTCGCGGGCACCCGGACCGGTGTCTTCATGGGCGTCTGCCACGCCGACTACGCGGAACTCATGGAGCGCGAAAAGGCGCCCACCGACGTGTACTTCCCCACCGGTACCGCGTATTCCGTCATCGCCAACCGCGTCTCGTACTTCTTCGACCTCCAGGGCCCGAGCATCACCAACGACACCGCGTGCTCCAGCTCGCTGGTCTCGGTCTACGAAGCGGTCTCCGCGCTGCGCAACGGCGAGTGCGGCCTCGCCCTGGCCGGCGGCGTCAACCTGATCTGGTCGCCGAAGCACTTCATCGCCTTCAGCCAGGCGAGCATGCTGTCGCGCACCGGCCGCTCGCGCGCCTTCGACCAGGACGCCGACGGGTACGTACGGGGTGAGGGCGGCGCGGTCCTCGTGCTGAAGCCCCTCGCACAGGCGCTGGCCGACGGCGACCAGGTGCACGCCGTGATCAAGGGCATCGCCACCAACCACGGCGGGCGGACCAGCTCCCTGACCGTCACCAACCCGGCCGCGCAGGCGGACCTCGTCGAAGGGCTCTACACGAGCGTCGGCATCCGCCCCGACTCGGTGACGTACATCGAGGCGCACGGGCCGGGCACCCCGGTCGGCGACCCGATCGAAGTGGTCGCGCTCAAGCGGGCGTTCCGCGCCCTGCACACCGCGCACGGCACCGAACCGCGGCCGGAGAGCTGCGGCATCGGGTCGGTCAAGACCAACATCGGGCACCTCGAAGGCGCCGCCGGCGTCGCCGGTATGGTCAAGGTGATCGGCGCCCTCGCCTGCCGGACACTGCCCGCGACGGTCAACTTCACGCGGCAGAACAAGCTGGTCAAGCTCGACGGCAGTCCGTTCCGCATCGTGCGCGACACCCAGCACTGGGACGCGCCGCCGCCCGGTCCCGACGGCGGCGCGGCGCCGCGTCGCGCGGGCGTCAGCTCCTTCGGCTTCGGCGGCACCAACGCGCACGTGGTGCTGGAGGAGCACTTGCCCGCGGCCGACGACGCGCCGGCCGACGAACCCGGCGGCCCGCACCTCGTACCGCTCTCCGCGAAGACCCCCGACCGGCTGCGCGCCGTCGCCCGAGCCCTCCTCGGTCATCTGCGCGCGTCGGAGGACGAGGACGGTCCCACCGCCGCGCTGCGGCCCGCACAACGGCTCGCCGACATCGCGTACACCTTGCAGACCGGCCGTGAACCTATGGCCGCACGCGTCGCGTTCGTCGTGAGCGACCGCGCCGAACTGGCCGCGTCCCTCGACGCCTTCCTGGACGGCACACTCGCGGACTCCGCGGCGCACACCGGCACCGGGACGGCGGCCGACGACGCGGCCGGACTCCTGGAGGCCGCGACGCGCTGGGCCGAGGGCGGCCCCGAGGAGGACTGGGCCGCGAGGTACGCCACGCAGGACGAGGACGCCCGCCCGCGACGCGTACGGCTGCCCGTCTACCCGTTCGCCCGCGAACGCCACTGGTTCCGCGCCCCCTCAAAGGACGCCGCGCCGGACACGCGCACGGCGCTGCACCCGCTCCTCCACCGCAACACCTCCAGCCTCTCCGAGCAGCGCTACACCTCCGCCTTCACGGGCGACGAGCCCTTCCTCGCCTCCCACCAGGTACGCGGCGCACGCGTGCTGCCCGCCGCCGCGTACGTGGAGATGCTGCGTGCCGCGGTGGTGGCGGCCGTGGGTCACGGTGACGGCCGGAGCCCGGCCGTCCGCCTGCGCGACATCGCGTGGCTGCGCCCGCTGGTCGTGGGAGACGCCCCCGCCGAAGTACAGGTGGGGCTCTTCCCCGGGGAGGACGACGACGGCACCGTCTCACTCACGGTGTACACGGGCCCGTCGGCACTCGACCCGACGGCCGTCGTCCACTGCTGGGGCACCGCCGAGGCGGACGCCCCCGAAGAGCCGCAGGCCCTCGACCTGAACGCGCTGCGCGCGGCCTGCCCCACCCCGCACGACCCCGCGGACGCGTACGCCGCACTGCGCGAGCAGGGCCTCCAGTACGGCCCCGGGATGCGCGGCATGAGCGAACTCCGGCTGGGCGACACGGAACTCCTCGTCCGGATCGAACAGCCGCGCTGCGGCGAGGAGGGCACCGGACACGCCCTGCCGCCCAGTGTGCTGGACGCGGCGCTCCAGGCCACGCTGGTCCTGATGGCGCACACCGCGCCGGGCCCGGCCGCAGGACCGGCGCTGCCCTTCACGCTGGACCGGGTGGACATCCACCGGCCCTGCGGCTCCGGCACCTGGGCCTGGGTACGGCGCAGCGCCGACAGCGGCGGTGCCGACACCTTCGACATCGACCTCTGCGACGGCGAGGGCGTCGTCGGCGCACGCCTGCGGGGACTGGTGCAGCGCGCCGCACCGGCTGACGGCGCATCCGCACAGGCCGGTGCCCTGGCCGCCGGTGCCGCGGCGCCGCGTGTCGTCGCGGGCACCTGCCGCTGGGCGGACGCGCCGCCCGCCACGGACGGGCCCGGCACCGCCACGGGCGGGCCCGGCATTGCCACGGTGCACGGCTTCCTCGCGGGACGGGCCGCCGGCCACGCCGCCGCGGTCGCCACCGCCGCCGGAAGCCCGGTGACCGCGCTGCCCGCCGTCACCGCCGACCGGGTGGCCGACGGCGTGGACGCCGTACTCGGGCTTCTCGCCGGACGGCTGCGGGACGTGCTCGGCGCCAGACCCGACCGGCCCCACCGCTTCGTCGTCCTCGTGGACGACCGGGTGCCCCGGCACTTCCACGCGCCGCTCACCGGCCTCTTCCGGACCGCCGCCCTGGAGAACCCGCTCGTCGGCGGACGCCTGGTACGCGTCGCCGGACTCGACACCGCCACGCCCGAGCGGGTCGCCCGCCTCCTCGCCGAGGAGGGCGCGGACCCGTACGACGCCTGCGAACTCCGGCGCCCCGAGGACGGTTCCGCCACCCGCCAGGAGTGGCGGCCCGTGGACGTCGCGCTCGGCGACGGGCCGCGCGTGCCTCCGCTGAAGGAAGGCGGCGTCTACTGGGTCACGGGCGGCCTCGGCGGGCTCGGGCTGCACCTGGCGCGGTACTTCGCGCGGTGCCCCGGCGTCACCGTCGTACTGAGCGGCAGGACGGAACTCGCGGAAGCGGGCGACGCCACCCTCGCCGCGCTCCGCGAAGCCGGTGTCGAGGCGCGCTACCTGCCCGCTGACGTCACCCGTAAGGACGACGTGGAGCGCGCCGTCCGCACCATCACCGGCGAGCACGGCCGGCTCGACGGCGTGGTGCACGCCGCGGGCGTCCTGCGCGACGCCTATCTGCTGCACAAGGACGCCGCCGACCTTCCCCTGGTGACGGCGCCCAAGGTACGCGGCGCGCTGCACCTCGACGCCGCGACCCGCGACCTCGCGCTCGACTTCTTCGTCGTCTTCTCCTCCGTGGCGGGCGTGTACGGCAACGCCGGGCAGGCCGACTACGCCGCGGCCAACGCCTTCCTGGACGCCTTCGCGCAGCACCGACAGGCCCTCGTCGGCGTCGGGGAACGCTCCGGCCGCACCGCCGCCGTGAGCTGGCCCCTGTGGGCCGACGGCGGCATGACGGCCGACGCCGTGACGCGCGCGACGATGCGGGCGGAACGCGGCTGGGAGCCCCTGCCGACCGAGGACGGCCTGCGTGTCCTGGGGCGCGTCCTGGACGATGACGCCCCCACTCATGTCGTGGTGGCCTTCGGGGCGGACGCGACCATCGCCCTTGAGCGGCGCCTGCCCGCCGCCGGAGCGGCACCGGGCACGTCCGGTGCGTCCGGTCAGTCCGCGGACGTGGCCGGGCTGGATGACGCGGAACTGCTGGAGCGCACGGTCGCCCTGCTCAAACACCACCTGGGCGAGGTGCTGCACCACGACCCGGCCGCGATGGACGCGACGGCCAACCTCGTCGAGTACGGGATCGACTCGCTCAGCATCCTGGAGATGACCGCGCGCCTCGAAGCGCTCTTCGGGCAGCTGCCGAAAACGATCTTCTTCGAGTACCTCACGATCGAAGGGGTCGCCGAGTACTTCGCCGGGACGCACCGCGACAAGCTGCCGGCCGTGCTGGGCGCGGCGGACGGGCCGGAGGACGCAGGCGAGGCGCAAGCGGCATCGGCCGGTGAACCGCCCGCTCCGCGCGCACGGTTCGCCCGTACTGCCCCAGCGCGTACCGCACCGGCCCGTACCGGCATCACCCGGCCCGCTGTACCCGACCGCGACGACCGCGACGACCGCCACGACATCGCCGTCATCGGCATCTCGGGCACCTACCCCGGCGCGGACACGCTCGACGAGCTGTGGACGCTCCTCGAAGAAGGCCGCCACACCTTCGAAGAGGTCCCGCGCGACCGCTGGGACCACGACGCGATCTACAGCCCCGACCGCGGCGTCCCCGGCAAGAGCGCCATCCGCACCGGCACGTTCCTCCGCGACATCGACCGGTTCGACCCGCGCTACTTCCGTATCTCCAAGCGCGACGCGGAACTGATGTCCCCGGAGGTGCGCCTCTTCCTCCAGACCGGCGTGGAGGCCCTGGAGGACGCGGGGTACTCCCGCGAGACCCTCCAGCGGCAGTACGACGGCGACGTGGGCGTGCTCGTCGGCGCCATGAGCAACCACTACGGGCTGCACGGCTTCCAGAACAGCCTGCTGCGCGGCTCACCCGCCAGCGGCAGCTACACCGGGACGCTGCCCAACATGCTGTCGTACTTCTACGGGTTCACCGGCCCGTCGATCTTCCTCGACACGATGTGCTCCGGCTCGTCCACCTGTGTGCACCAGGCCGTCCAGATGCTGCGCGCCGGCGAGTGCCGGATGGCGGTGGCCGGCGGCGTCAACCTGCTTCTGCACCCCTACAACCTCGTCACCTCCTCGCACGAGCACTTCACCACCGCCACCTCCGACGTGATCCGCAGCTTCGGGCTCGGCGCGGACGGCACGATCCTCGGCGAGGGCGTCGGCGCCGTCGTCCTCAAACCGCTCGCCGAGGCCGAGCGCGACGGCGACCACGTGTACGGCGTCATCAAGGGCACGGCCCTGTCCAACGCGGGCGCCCGCAACGGCTTCACCGTGCCCAGCCCGCACGCCCAGGCCCGCGCGATCGGCAAGGCGGTCCAGGACGCGGGGATCGACGCCCGTACGGTCAGCTACGTCGAAGGGCACGGCTCGGGCACGTCGCTCGGTGACCCCATCGAGGTCAAGGCGCTGACCACCGCCTTCCGCGAGCACACGGCGGACTCCGGGTTCTGCGCCCTCGGCTCGGTCAAGTCCAACATGGGGCATCTGCTGCACGCGGCCGGCATGGTCGGCCTGGCGAAGGTGCTCCTCCAGCTGGACAAGCGCACCCTCGTCCCGTCGCTGCACAGCGCGGAACTCAACCCCGACATCGACTTCTCCGGCACTCCCTTCCGAGTGCAGCGCGAACTCGCCCCTGGGAACCGGCGGTCACCGAGGACGACGGGCGCACTGTCGTCCATCCGCGGCGCGCCGGGCTCACTTCCATCGGCGCGGGCGGCATGAACTCGCACATCATCATCGAGGAGTACGTCCCGGACACCGCCGCGCGCCCGTACGCCACCACCGACGGCCGCGACGAACTCTTCGTCTTCTCCGCGATGACCGACACAGCGCTGGAGGCATCCCTCGACCGCTTCCGCACGTACCTGGAGCAGGCCGACCCGGCCGACCTGCCTGCTGTCGCCCATACCCTGCGCGTCGGCAAGAACGAACTGCCGCGCCGCTGGGCCTTCTTCGCCAAGGACATCCAAGAAGCCCTGCGGGCCGTCGAACGCCGGCTCGCGGGGGAAGGTGACCTCGATGCGGCCCTGGCGAGCGATGACCCGCGCGCCGCGGAAGCCCGCGAGCTGGCCGTGACCTGGACCGGCGGCAAGAGCGTCGACTGGGCCCGGCTGACCGGATCGCGCCGGCTGCGGCGCGTCCCGTTGCCCGCCTACCCGTTCGAGCGGGTGCGGTGCTGGGTGCCGCAGGAGGACGGCGCGCCGTCCGTCCTCGCGCCGCTCGCCCTGCGCGACAAGCTCCACCCGTTCCTCGGCCGCAACGAGTCCGACCTCGACGGCCTGCGGTACGGCCTCGACGTGCACCTGGACGACCTCGGCGACTACGGATACCAGCGGGACAAGGAACCGCGGGTCGTTCCCACCTTCGCGATCGACCTGGCGCTCGCCGCGGCGAAGGTCTCCGGCTTCACGGCCGACCCCGTGGTACGCGGCCTGCGGCTGCCCGCCCCTGTCGCCTGGGAGACCACCGAGCGGCTGGTCACGACGGTGATCGAGCCCGTGGGCGAAGGCGCGGCGAGCGGCGCGGTGTTCGCGCAGGACACGTCGGGCGCCCGGACGCTCGTCGCCGCCTTCGAGGCGTACGACGCGCACGAGGCGGGCCCGTCCGCCCCGCGCTCCGAGCGCGACGTGTCGCCGGCCGGTCTGCGCGACAGTGCGGTCCGTGCGCTCGGCGCGGACGAGGTGCGGGCGGAGTTCGCCGAGGGCGGTCTCGTCCACCCGGCGCTGCTCTCCGGGGTCGCGGGCGCGTACTGGCTGCCCGACGGGCGGCTCGTCCTGGACGTCACCGTGCCGGATCTGCGGCGCGACACCGTACGGCGCAACGTCACCATCGCCCCGCACGTCCTCGCGGCCGTCACCCAGGGCCTGCGGCTCGACGCGAAGCATCGCGGCCTGCCGCGCTGGCAGGAGACGCGGCCGCACCGGATCGCGGAAGTGCGCGTGTTCGGCGCGGCGGGCGACGGCGAGGTGGCACACGTCGTCCTCGTGCCGAATCCCGCGTCCGCCGGTGACCGGCCGTTCGAGGGCACGGTCCGGCTGCTGGACGGCAGCGGCGAGGTGCGCGCGGAGTGCGTGGGGGTCAGGTGCGACGACGACGGCGTACAGGACGTCGTGCCGCATGAACCGCGCGAACGGCGGCGGAGCGTTCCGCGTGCGGAACCCGAGGCCCCCGGCGACGGCCTCACCGCGTTCGCCGTCGCCGAGCTGCGGACCCTGGCGTCCGGCATCCTCAAGTACGAGCCCGCCGAACTCGACGCCCACACCGGCTTCGACGCCTTCGGCTTCGACTCGATCTCCTTCGTCACCTTCTCCCGGCTCATCGGGGAGCGGCTCGGTGTGGAGGTGACGCCCGCCGCGTTCTTCGACGTGAACACCTTCGACGCGCTGGCCCGGCACCTCGTCGCGGAGGACGGGGAGACCGTGCGGGCCGCGTACGAGCGGTCGGGGAGCGCGGCGGCGGGAGCTGACCGGGTGACCACCATCTCCCCTGAGCCGACGATCTCCGCGCGTACTGCCCCGGCCCCCGTGGCCGTACCGGCCCCCGCTTCCGTGGACCCGTCGCAGCCCATCGCCGTCATCGGCGCCGCGGGCCGCTTCCCCGGCGCGCCCGACCTGGACACCTACTGGGCCAACCTCGTCGCGGGCCGGGACTCGGTCACCGCCTTCCCCCTGGACCGCTACGACGCGGCGTACCGGCGTGTCGCCGAGGCCGCCGACTTCCCCGGCACGCCGGTGTCCTGGACGACGTGGACGCCTTCGACGCGGAGTTCTTCCGCGTCTACCCGCGCGAGGCGGAGCTGATGGACCCGCAGCACCGCCTCGCCCTGGAAACGGTCTGGAGCGCGCTGGAGGACAGCGCGTACACGCCCGCCGGCCTGCCCCGGAACACCGGCCTGTTCCTCGGTGTCTCGGGCACCGACTACGCGACGCTGCTCACGACGTACGGGGTGGAGCCGGACGCGTTCACCTCGACCGGCAACGCGCACTCGATGCTCGCCAACCGCATCTCGTACGTACTGGACCTGCGCGGCCCCAGCGAACCGGTCGACACCGCCTGCTCCAGCTCGCTGGTCGCCGTCCACCGGGCCGTCGAGGCCATCCGGTCGGGCGCGTGCGAGGCGGCCGTGGCCGGCGGGGTCAACCTGCTGCTCAGCGTGGACACGTTCGTCAGCGCGCACCGCGCCGGGATGCTCAGCCCGGACGGCCGGTGCAAGACCTTCGCGAGCGACGCGGACGGGTACGTGCGCGGCGAAGGCGTCGGTGCCGTGGTGCTCAAGCCGCTGGCCGCGGCCGAACGCGACGGGGACGCGATCCTCGCGGTGCTGCGCGGCAGCGCGGAGAACCACGGCGGCCGGGCCAACTCGCTGACCGCGCCGAACGCCGACGCCCAGGCCGAACTGGTCACCACGGCGATGCGCGGCACCGACCCCGACACGGTCGGCTACATCGAGGCCCACGGCACGGGCACCGCACTGGGCGACCCCGTCGAGGTACGGGCCCTGCACACCGCGTTCCGCCGGCTCGGCGCCACCGGCCGGGCCGCCTGCGGACTCGGGTCGGTCAAGACCAACATCGGCCACCTGGAGGCGGCCGCCGGCATCGCGGGGCTCCTGAAGGTCGTCCTCGCGATGCGGCACGGCGTCCTCCCGGCGACGCTGCACTGCCGCGAGATCAACCCGTACATCGAACTCGACGGCGGACCGTTCCGCGTCGTGCGCGAGAACGAGCCGTGGCCGCGCCCGCGCACCGCGGACGGCCGGCCCGCGCCCCGGCGCGCGGGCGTGAGCAGCTTCGGCTTCGGCGGCGCCAACTGCCATGTCGTGGTGGAGGAATACGTGCAGGACGATGCCGGAACCGAGGCCCTGGAGGCCAGCGAGACAGTGGACGCCACCGACCCCACCGACATCACCGACCCCATCGACATCACCGACGTGATCGTGCCCCTCTCGGCACGGACGCCGCAGCAGCTGACCGAGGCGGCGGGAAACCTCCTCGCGTACCTCGAAGGCCCCGAACCGGCGGCCCTCCGCTCGGTCGCCTGGACCCTTCAGGCGGGCCGCCAGGCGATGGCTGAACGGGTGGGCTGGGTGGTCCGCTCACGCGAGGAACTCGTAGGCAAACTGCGCGCCTTCGTCACGGACGGCGAACGGCCGGGCGACGAGACGGCACGCAGTCAGGTACTGGCGCGCTGGATCGGGGGTGCGGCCGTCGACTGGCGCGCGCTGTACGGGCCGCGCGTACCGAAGCGGGCCCATCTGCCCACGTACCCGTTCGCCCGCGGACGTTACTGGATCCCTGGCACGCGCGCCGAGGACGCATCCGAAAGCGCAGCCAACGGCAGCCCCGCGATCGGTACGACACTCCTGACACCGCGGTGGACTCCGCGTCCCGTGCCGCCGAGCGCCATCCCCGGCAGCACCGCCGACCACCGCGTCGTGATCCTGTGCGGCGCGCTCACCTCCGCGCGCGGAGCGGTCGAGCGGAGCGTGCCCGGTGTGCGCTGCCTGACCGTCGAGTCGGCCAAGCAGCGCTTGGACAGCCGCTTCAGGGACGTCTCTCAGCAGGTCTTCGAGAGGGTCCGGGACATCGCCGCCGGCGCGCCCGGCGGCAGTACCACCCTCGTCCAGGTCGTGACACCGGCGGACGGTGACGAGGCGGTCAACCTGGCTCTCGCCGGGTTGCTCCGCACCGCGTCACTCGAATGTGCCTCTTTGGCAGCCCAGTTGATCACCTTCCGGGGTGCCCGTACGGATGACGCCGTGGCGGCCGCCGTCGCGGAGGACGCCCGGGACACGGACGCCGACCTGGTCCGCCACGAGGGCGCCGAGCGCTCCGTACGGACCTGGCACGCGGCGACGCCCCCGGCGGGCGCCGCGGACCTGCCGTGGCGCGCGGGCGGCGGATACCTGATCACGGGCGGCGCGGGCGGTATCGGCGCGGCCGTGGCCCGCCGTATCGCGCGGGACGTCGAACGCCCGGTGCTCGTCCTCGTCGGCAGGTCGCCGCAGGACGCCCGTATCGAGGCGCTCCTGGGCGAACTGCGCGCCGCCGGTGCCGTCGCCCGCTACGAGTGCGCGGACGTCTCGCGCTGGGAAGAGGTACGCCACCTCCTCACCCGGGTCCGGGAACACGCCGGTGAGATCTCCGGCGTCGTGCACGCCGCCGGCGTCCTGCGCGATGCCTCGCTCACCGGCAAGACGGCCGAGGACTGGGAGGAGGTGCTCGCGCCGAAGACCGACGGCCTGGTCCACCTCGACCGGGCCACCCGGCACGACCCGCTCGACTTCTTCCTCACCTTCTCCTCGGGCGCCGCGGTCACCGGCAATCCGGGCCAGGCGGACTACGCCACGGCCAACGCCTTCCTCGACGCCTTCGCCGCGCTCCGCAACGCGCGGGTCGCGGTGGGGGAGCGGGCCGGCCGTACCCTGTCGGTCGCCTGGCCGCTGTGGAAGGACGGCGGGATGTCCGTCGACGCGGGCACGCTCGCCCAGCTGTGGCGCAGCCGCGGCCTGGCGCCCATGGAGACGGCCGACGGGCTCGCGGCGCTCACCGGCGCCTGGCGCCTGGGCGCGGAGCAGGTGTGGGTGTACCACGGTGACGCGGCACGGGTGCCGGAGGCGTCGGGCCGTACCGCCGCACCGGCGCCGGTACGGGCCGGAGCGCCGACGGCCCCGGTGGACGGGCGCCTCGCCCGCGAAACCCTGCGCCTGCTGGTCGCGCTCTTCGCCCGCGTCACCAAACTCCCCGCGCGGGCCGTGGACGCCGACGGGGAACTGGGCGCGATGGGCCTCGACTCGATCCTGATCGTCCAGTTGAACAAGGAGCTGGCCGCCGTGTTCGCGGACATACCGACGACGCTCTTCTACGAGTTCCCGACCCTGCGCGCGATCGCCGGGCACCTGGCGGCCGAGCACCCGGAGACGGCCCGCGCCTGGGCCGGTGAACCGGTGACGGCCGCCCCGGCGCCGTCCGCCGGTACGGTGGCGGGCCGTGGATCCGTGCCGTACGCCGCCCCCGCGCCCGGTTCCCCCGCCCCCGCCGACCGCGAACCCATCGCGATCATCGGTATGAGCGGCCGCTACCCGCAGGCCGCCGACCCCGCCGCGTTCTGGGAGAACCTGAAGGCCGGACGGGACTGCGTCGGCGGGATACCGGCCGACCGCTGGCCGCTGGACGGCTTCTTCGAACCGGACCGCGAGAAGGCCGTCGCCACCGGACGCAGCTACAGCAAGTGGGGCGGCTTCCTGGACGACTTCGCCGCGTTCGACCCGCTGCACTTCCGGATCGCGCCGCGGGACGCCTACGCCATGGACCCGCAGGAGCGGCTGTTCCTCCAGGCGGCGTGGCAGGTGTTCGAGGACGCCGGGTACTCCCGCGAGGAGATCGCCCGCCGGCACGGCAAGCGCGTCGGCGTGTTCGCCGGAGTCACCAAGACCGGCCACGGGCGGCACGGCGCGGGGCGCCTCCCCTCGGGCGAGACCGTCGTCCCCGCGCTGTCCTTCGCCTCGCTCAGCGCCCGTACGTCGTACGTCCTGGACCTGTGCGGGCCGAGCCTGACCATCGACACCATGTGCTCGGCGTCGCTCACCGCGGTCCACGAGGCGTGCGAGCACCTTTACCGGGGCGCCTGCGAGATGGCCGTCGCCGGTGGGGTGAACCTGTACCTCCACCCGCTGGACTACGTCGAACTCTGCCGCTCCACGATGCTGTCCACGGACGCCCGCTGCCGCAGCTTCGGCAGCGGCGGCGACGGATTCGTCCCGGGCGAGGGCGTCGGCTGCGTCCTGCTCAAGCCGCTCTCGCGCGCCCTCGCCGACGGCGACCACATCCGCGCGGTCGTCCGGGGTACCAGCATCAACCACGGCGGACGGTCCAACGGCTACACGGTGCCCAACCCCGGGCCCAGGCGGAGCTGCTGCGCGACGCCCTGGCGCGCGCCGGCGTCGCGGCGCGTGACGTGAGCTACGTCGAGGCGCACGGCACCGGTACGGAACTGGGCGACCCGATCGAGATCAAGGGCCTGACCAGCGCTTTCGAACAGGACACGGCGGACCGGCAGTTCTGCGCGATCGGCTCGGTGAAATCGGCGATCGGTCACCTGGAGGCCGCGGCGGGCATCGCCGGGCTGACCAAGGCCGTGCTCCAGCTCCAGCACCGGCAGCTCGTCCCGAGCCTGCACGCCGAGGAACCCAACCCGAACATCGCCTTCGGGAAGACGCCGTTCTTCGTACAGCGCGAGCTGACACCGTGGGAGACGTCCGGGGGCCCGCGGATCGCGGCGGTCTCCTCGTTCGGCGCGGGCGGCTCGAACGCCCACGTCATCCTGGAGGAGTTCGACGCCGGTCCCGCGCCGAGCACGGCGGCCGGCCGTGACCAGCTCTTCGTGCTGTCGGCCCGTACCCCCGAGCACCTGCGCCGCTCCGCCGAACGCCTGGCGGCCCACCTCGGCAGCGACAGCGGTAAGGACACCGACCCGGCCGCCCTCGCCTTCACCCTCCAGACGGGACGCGAGGCCATGACCGAACGCCTCGCGGTGGTCGCGGCCTCGGCACAGGACCTGCGCAGCGCCCTGCTCGCCCACCTCGACGGCGCGGACGCGGTGCCGGGCGTCCACCGGGGCACCGCCGGGAGCGCACAAGGCGCCTTCGCGGAGCTGGCCACCGACGACGACCTCCAGGAACTGCTGGTCGAACGCTGGGTACGGGCCGGGAAGCTGGACCGGCTGGCCGCGCTCTGGACGGGCGGGGTACCGCTCGACTGGCGCGTACTGCACGGGACGGACACACCCCGGCGGGTCGCGCTGCCGACGTATCCGTTCACGCGGGACCGTTACTGGATCGGGGATCTCGACCCGGTGCGCGAGGAGGCCGCGTGGAACGGCGCGCCGGTCGCGCCGCCGCAGGCCGTCGAGCCGGTGATCGCGGAGGACTCGGAGCCCCTGGAGCCCTTGGACGAGCGGGTCGTCCGCGTGGTGCGGGAGAAGCTGGCGCGAGCCCTCGCCATGGGCGAGGACGAGATCGACGGCGCGCTCGCCTTCGCCGACTACGGGGTCGACTCCATCCTCGGTGTCCGCCTCGTCCACGAACTCAACGAAGCGCTCTCCCTGGACCTGTCGACGAGCGTCATCTACGACCACAGCTCGGCCGACCGCCTCACCGCCCACCTGTTGACCGACCACCGCGACACCATCACGTTCACCGGCACGCCGGAGCAGGCCGCCACCACCCCCGCACCCGCCACCACCCCCGCACCCGCCACCGTCCCCGCACCCGCCACCGGGACGCGCCCCCGGCCCGGCCACGCCACGCCAGCCGACCCCCGGCCCCCCATCGCCGTCGTCGGCATGAGCGGACGCTTCGCGGGCTCCGACACGCTGGACGACCTCTGGGACCACCTGGTCGACGGCGACGAACTCGTCACCGAGGCCACCCGCTGGGACCTGTCCGGCCCCGACCCCGCCGACGCGGCGCGCCGCTGCACCCGGGGCGGCTTCCTCGACCGTATCGACGCCTTCGACCCGCTGTTCTTCAACATCTCGGGCGTCGAGGCCGCCACCATGGACCCGCAGCAGCGGCTCCTGCTGGAGGAGTCGTGGAAGGCCCTGGAGGACGCCGGGTACGCGGGCCGGCAGCTGAGCGAGCGCCGCTGTGGTGTCTACGTCGGCTGCTGGAACGGCGACTACGCCGAACTGATCGGCGCCGACGCCCCCGCCCAGGCGTTCTGGGGCAACACCGCCTCCTTCATCCCCAGCCGGGTCTCGTACTTCCTCAACCTCAAGGGCCCGGCCGTCGCCGTCGACACGTCGTGCTCCAGCTCGCTCGTCGCCCTCGACCTCGCCTGCAAGGACCTCTGGTCCGGTGAGACGGAAATGGCGCTGGCGGGCGGCGTCTTCGTCCAGTCCACACCGCGTCTGTACGAGCTGGCCGGGCGCGCCAACATGCTCTCGCCGACCGGGCGCTGCCACACCTTCGACCACCGCGCGGACGGCTTCGTGCCGGGCGAGGGCGTCGGGGTGCTGGTCCTCAAGCGGCTCGACGACGCGCTCGCCGACGGTGACCACGTGCACGGCGTGATCCGCGGCTGCGGCACCAACCACGACGGCGCGACCAACGGCATCACCGCCCCCAGCTCCGTCTCGCAGGAGAGCCTGCTGCGCGAGGTGTACGACGGTTTCGGCGTCGACGCCGGGCACATCCAGCTCGTCGAGGCGCACGGTACCGGCACCAAGCTCGGCGATCCCATCGAGTTCGGCGCGCTGACCCGGGCGTTCCGGGCGAGCACCGACAAGACCGGTTACTGCGCGCTCGGTTCGCTCAAGACCAATCTCGGGCACACCCAGTTCGCGGCGGGCGTGGCCGGCGTACTGAAGATCCTGCTCGCGCTGCGGCACCGGCAGATCCCCGCCTCGCTGCACTTCGAGAAGGCTAACGAGGCCGTCCCGCTCGACGGCAGCCCCTTCTACCTCAGCACCCGTACCCACACGTGGCAGGCGCTGCCCGGCGTCCCGCGCCTCGGCGCCGTCAGCTCCTTCGGGGCCAGCGGTACCAACGCCCACGTCCTCGTCGAGGAAGCACCGCCGGTACCGCGCTCCCGGCCCCGCCCGCGGACCCCGGGCCACCTCGTCGTGCTGTCCGCGCACTCCCGCGACCAGCTGGCCGAACAGCTGACGCGCCTGGCGGCGCACTGCCGCCGCGAGCCGTCGACGGACTGCGGCGACCTCGCCCACACGCTGGTCGTCGGCCGGGAGCACTTCGCGCACCGCTTCGCCTGCGTCGTACAGGACCGTGACGAACTGCTGCGGGTCCTGGACGAAGGACTCGACGGGCCGCACGCGTTCACGGGAGGACCGGGCGCTTCCGGTGGCGGCGCGGCGAGCCTCAGCAGCACCGAGGGCGCATCGGGCCGTACGGACGCGGAGACCCTGGCCGGGATGAAATCTCTCGCCGAGCGTTACGTACGGGGCCACGACCTCGACCCCAGCGCGCTGTTCGCGCCCGGCGCCTACCTGCGCGTGCCGCTGCCGACGTATCCGTTCGCCAAGGAGAGCCACTGGGCGACGGACACCCCGCCCGCCCGGGCGGAAGCGTTCCGGCCCGCGCCGGCGCGGCCTGCCGCCGCACGGCCCGCCGAGCCCGCACCGGGTTCCCCGACGGCCGGCGCGCCGTCGCCCGTGCCCGGCACCGCCGGTGCGGTGCGCACCGTAACGGTCCTGACCGGCGAGGAAACGATCCTCCGCGACCATCAGGTCGGCGGCCGCCGGGTCCTGCCGGGCGTCGCCCACCTGGAGATGGCCCGCGAGACGGCCCGGCACGTGCTCGGCGCCGACGCCACGACACCGCTGCGCATCCGGGACATCACCTGGGTCCAGCCGCTCGTCGCCGACGGCACGCCCACCGAGGCCGCGGTCCTCGTCACCCCGGTGGACGAGCACACCGTCTCCTTCCGCGTCACCTCCGGGACCACCGACCCCGCCGTCTGCTCCGAAGGACGCGTCAGCCGCTCCGACACACCGCGCCCGCCCCGTACCGACCTCGCGGCGCTCCGCGCGCAGTGCCCGACGCCGGTGACGCCCGAGCGCATCAGCACGGCGCTGGTGGCGATGGGCATCACCCACGGCCCGTCCCTGCGCGCGGTCCGCGCGGCGTACGCGGGTGACGGCGTGGTCCTCGCCGAGCTGCACGTGCCCGACGCCGCCGGCCGGCCCGCCACGCCGTACGTCCTGCACCCGGCGCTGATGGACTCGGCCGTACAGGCGTCGATCGCCCTGCAACTGGCCGGGGAGAGGCGTCCCGCGAAACGGTGGTGCCGTTCGCGCTGGAGCGGCTGGAACTCTTCGCGCCCTGCGCGGACTCCATGTGGGCCGTCGTCCGTGTCGCCGACGACGGCGCGGCGAGTGCCCTGAGCAAGCTCGACATCGATCTGCTCGACACCGACGGGGCGGTGTGCGTCCGGATGACCGGCTACACCTCGCGCCGGGTGAAGGAGCCGCTGCCGTCCCTGTTCGCGCCCGTATGGGAACCGCTGCCGGGCACGGGGACGGACGGCGGCGAAGCGGCGGCCGTCCCGTCCCGCACCGACCGGGTCCTGGTCGTCGGCGGTACGGCCGCCGAGCGCGCCGCGGTCGCCGTCCGGCACCCGCGCGCCACGGCCTGGCCCCTGGCTCCGTCCGCGCCGCTCGACGAGGTCACCTCGTTCCTCGCCGCCGCCGGGCCCGTCGACCACCTCCTGTGGCTCGCCCCCGGGGCCGCGCCCGCACTCACCGACGCGGCCGCCGTCGTGGCCGCACAGGAGGACGGCGTCGTCGCGGCCTTCCGCATGATCAAGGCCCTGATCCGTACCGACCACGACGCCCGCCCGCTCGGCATCACCCTCGTCACCCGGCGCGGCCTGGCCACCCACGCGGCCGAGGACATCCGCCCGGCCCACGCGGGCCTGCACGGCCTCTTCGGCTCGCTCGGCCGCGAGTACACCAACTGGACCGTCCGGCGCGTCGACCTCGACGAACCCGCCGGCACCCTGGAGGAGCCGGACGCCTGGCTCGCCGCCGTCACGGCGCTCCCGGCCCACTCCCAGGGCGACACCTGGGCACGGCGCGCGGGCCAGTGGCTCGTCCGCCGCTGGACCCCGTGCGACACGGGTCCCGTCCCGGCCGTCCCGTACCGCGAAGGCGGCGTGTACGTCGTGATCGGCGGCGCCGGCGGCGTGGGCACCGCGTGGACCCAGCACCTGGTCGAACGGTACGGCGCCCACGTCATCTGGATCGGCCGCAGCCCGCACGACGCGTCGGTGGACGCCAAACTGCGTACCGTCAGCGGCCGTGGCGACGTCCGCTACCTCTCCGCCGACGCCGCCGACCCGGTGGCACTGCGCCGCGCGCACGCCGAGATCAAGGCCCGCCACCCGCACATCCACGGCGTCGTACAGGCAGCCCTCGTCCTGCGCGACCAGAGCTTCGCCAAGATGGACGAGACCGCCCTGCGGACGAGCCTGGCCGCCAAGGTCGGCGTGAGCGCGGCCATGGCCGAGGTGTTCGACGGCGAACCCCTGGACTTCGCGGTGTTCTTCTCCTCGGTCCAGTCCTTCACGACCGCCGCGGGACAGGGCAACTACGCGGCCGGCTGCACCTTCGCCGACGCGTACGCCCACCAGCTGTCCCGGCACTGGACCTGCCCGGTCAAGGTGATGAACTGGGGCTGGTGGGGCAGCCTGGGCAGCGCCTCCTCCGACTACCACCGGCGGCGCATGACCGCCTGGGGCTTCGCCTCGATCGAACCGCCCGAGGCCATGGACGCGCTCGGCACCCTCCTCGGCGGCCCGCAGCCGCAGATCAGCTTCACCAAGCTGACCCGGCCCGACGCCCTGGAGGCCGTCGATCCCGGCACCCGCACCACGGTCTACGGACGGTCCCCGGCGGCCCGCGTGACCCTCGGCGCCGCGGACGACCTCACGGGTGACGCCGCGAACCTGCGCGCGGTGGCCGACTGGCGGCGCACCGCACGCGACCCGCTGCTCGCCCGGATGCTCCGCGGCCACCTCGAAGCGCTCGGCGCCGTCGGCCCGGACACCCCGGCCCCCGGCGAGATCACCCGCGACGACGCGCGCCGGATCGGCCGCCTGGCCGGCCTCCACGACCGCTACACGACCTGGCTCGAACACGCCCTGCGCGTCCTGCCCGACACCGCCCCGCCGCTCGCCACGCTCTTCCGCGAGTGGGACGACCGCCGCGCCGCCTGGTCGGCCGACCCCGACAAGAAAGCCGAACTGGAGCTGGTCGACGCCACCCTGCGGGCCCTGCCCGACATCCTGACCGGCCGGACCCGCCCCACGGACATCCTCTTCCCGCGCGGCTCCGTCGAACTGGTCGAGGGCTGCTACCGCGACAACCGGGTCGCCGACACCTACAACCGCGCACTGGCCGATGCCGCCGTGGACATCGTCGCGCAGCGGCTGCGCCAGGACCCGGGGGCACGCCTGCGCATCCTGGAGATCGGCGCGGGCACCGGCGGTACGAGCGTGGGCCTGTTCGCCGCGCTGCGCCCGTACCGGGACCACATCGAGACGTACACCTACACCGACCTGTCCAAGGCGTTCCTGAACCACGCGCGGACCGCGTACGGACCCGACGCGCCCTACCTCTCCTGCACCCGCTTCGACGCCGAACAGCCCCTGGCCGGCCAGGGCATCGAAGCCGGCAGCTACGACCTGGTCGTCGCCGCCAACGTGCTGCACGCCACCCGCGACACCCGCAACACCCTGCGCAACGCCAAGGCCGCCCTGCGCGACGGCGGCTGGCTCCTGCTGAACGAACTGGTGGCGTTCGACGTCTTCAGCCACCTCACGTTCGGCCTGCTGGAAGGCTGGTGGCTGTTCGAGGACGCACCGCTGCGCATCCCCGGATCGCCCGCGCTGTCGCCCGAGAGCTGGCGCGACGTGCTGCACGGCGAGGGCTTCCCGGAGGTCGTCTTCGTCCTGCCGCAGGCCCGGGAGCTGGGGCAGCAGATCATCGCCGCGGAGAGCGACGGGGTCGCCCGGCAGCGGGTCGTGGGGGAGAGCGCCGGTCGGTGGTGCCGGTGGCTCCGGTGACGCCAGTTGGTCCGGTGACGCCGGTGACAGAGGTGACGGAGGCGGCTCGTACGGCGGACCCGGCAGCGCCCGAGCCCGAGCTTGCCCGTACGGAGCCCGTCCGTACGGAGCCCGTCCGTGGGGAGCCCGTCCGTGGGGAGCATGTCCGTACAGAGTCCGTCCGTACGGAACCGTCCCTCCCCGCCGCACCGGACCCCGCCCCCGCCCCGGCCGACCGCGCCGCGACGCTGACCGCCTACCTCCGCGACAAGGCCGCCGAAACCCTCGGGGTGCCCGCGGAGCGCATCGACGCCACCCAGCCGCTCAGCACGTACGGCATGGACTCGATCCTCGTCCTGCAACTGACCAACGCACTCCGCGCGGACCTGGGCGAGGTCTCCTCCACGCTGCTGTTCGACGCCGAGTCCCTGGACCAGCTGTGTGCCCACTTCCTCACCGCCTCGGCTGACCGCGTGGACGCGCTGGTCGCCGGATTGCGACCGGAAGCGGCGGCGGACGACGTGGAGGACACGGCCACCGCGCCCGTGCCCGCCACGCCCGTGTCCGCCGAACCGGCGCCCGCCGCCCCGGAAGCCGCTTCCGCGGCGCACTCCGTCAGCGCCCTCTTCCAGGCCGCGTCGCGCGACGGCAGCCTCCGGCAGGGCAGTGAACTGCTGACCGCGGCGGCCCGGCTCCGGCCGCGGTTCACCTCCGCCGGGGCCGGCCACGAGCCGGAGATCCTGCGGCTGGCGGACGGCGCGGAGCGGCCCGCGCTGGTCTGCCTGCCGTCCCTCATCGCCCCCACGGGCCCCTACCAGTACGTCAAGTTCGCCGCCGCACTCCGCGGCCGGCGCGAGGTGTGGACCGCCGGGCAGCCCGGCTACGGGACCGGTGACGCGCTGCCGCAGACACCGGCGGACGCGGCGGCGGTACAGGCCGACGCCCTGCTCCGGCGGTTCGCCGGACGGCCGTTCGCCCTCGCGGCGTACTCCTCCGGTGCCTGGCCGGCCCACGAGGTCGTACGGCGCCTGGAGGCGGCGGGTGCCCCGCCGGCCGCACTGGTCCTGCTCGACTCGCCCGGCTCGACCGGCGGAGCGGACCTGACCGGCGAGTCCCTGTGCCACCGGATGGCCGGAATATCACGTCTGCTGCTCGACCGGTTCCCCCAACTGCCGGTGGACGGCGACCAACTCACCGCGATGGCCTGGTACGCGGAGCTCTTCGACGGCTGGCGCCCGGAACCGGTGACGACACCGACCCTCTTCGTGGCCGCCCGGACCCCCGTGGACCAGCTGCTCGGAGACGGCCGCAGGCCCGCCTGGCAGCCGGCGCACGCCCGCGTTGAGGTGACGGGGGACCACTTCTCGATGCTCGACGAGCACGCGGAGACAACCGCGCTCGCCGTCCACCAGTGGCTCACCGAACACCTGCGGTGACACCGCTCGCACGCCGGGACGGCCCCGCCCCTCGGGGCCGTCCCCGGCACCCGCACGACACGGCAGCACCCGTACACGGACGACATGAGGGACACATGGCAGACACCGCGGACAGGACAGACATGATCGGCGGCGGCAGCGCCGCACCGGCGCGGCTCGTGGTCGGCATCACGGGGGCGACGGGCGCCGTGCTCGGCGTACGGCTGCTGGAGCAGCTGCGCGCGCACGGCGGCGTGGAGACCCACCTGGTGATCAGCCGATGGGCGCGCAGCACCATCGAGTGGGAGACCTCGATGAGCGTGCGCGAGGTCGGCGCGCTCGCCGATGTCGTCCACAGCCCGGAGGACCAGGGCGCGGCGATCTCCTCCGGCTCGTTCCGCGTGGACGGCATGGTGATCGCCCCGTGCAGCATGAAGACGCTGGCGGCGATCCGCATGGGCTACGCCGACGGTCTGATCGCCCGCGCCGCCGACGTCACCCTCAAGGAGCGCCGCAAGCTGGTGCTGGTGCCGCGGGAGGCGCCGCTGAGCGAGATCCACCTGGACAACATGCTCACGCTGGCCCGGATGGGCGCGGTGATGCTGCCGCCGGTGCCCGCCTTCTACCAGCACCCGGCCACGGTCGACGACATCGTGGAACACACGGTGACCCGGGTGCTCGACCAGTTCGGCATCGACACGCCCAAGGCGTACCGCTGGAACGGGATGTACGCGGCCCGTCAGCAGGCCCGCGCCGCGGAGGGGCACCGCGCGGCCCCGGCGCCCGCCCCCGGCCGTCCCTGACCACCCCCGTACACCTGACCACTCCCATTCCTGACGCCCCCGCTCCGCCCTGCCCCGTCCCGCCCTGCCCCCACCCGCAAAGGATGAGCAGCCGCCCATGAAGCACCTCACCAGCCTCCGCGACTACCTGGACGCCCTGGCCGAACTCGACGACCTGCGCGTGATCGACGACGAGGTGGACCCCGTCCTGGAGATCGGCGCGATAGCCCGCTACGCCACCGAGCACCGGGCCCCGGCCCAACTCCTCTCCCGCATCCGCGGCTGCCGCCCCGGCTTCCGGGTGCTCGCCGCGCCCGCCGCCCTGAGCAGCCGGCCGGGAGCACCCTACGCGCGGCTCGCGCTGTCCCTGGGCCTGGACCCGGACACGCCGCCGCGGGAGCTGATGGACGGCCTGGTCGCCGCGCAGTCGGCACCGCCCGTACCGCCCGTCGTCCTGGACTCCGGCCCGTGCCAGGAGAACGTCCTGCTCGGCTCCGACATCGACCTGACCCAGCTGCCGTTCCCGCTGCTCCACCAGGGCGACGGAGGCCGGTACGCCAACACCGTCGGCACGTTCGTGCTGCGCAGCCCGGACCGCAAGTGGACCAACTGGGGCATCGCGCGCGCCATGCTGCACGACGCGCGCCGGATCGTCGCCTTCACCGGCTCGCCGCAGCACATCGGCGTCATCGACGACATGTGGCGGGCGCGCGGCGAGCGGACGCCCTTCGCGCTGGTCCTGGGCGCCGAGCCGGCCGTCCCGCTGGTGTCGACCATGTCGCTGCCCGAGCACGTCGACGAAGCGGCCTACCTGGGCGCCTACTTCGGCGAGCCGGTCGAGGTCGTACGGTGCAGGACCGTCGACCTCGAAGTGCCCGCCACTGCCGAGATCGTCGTCGAGGGGTACATCGACCACGACGAACTGCTGCCGGAGGGGCCGATGGGGAGTTCGCCGGCTACGTCCCCGAGGGAGCTGGTCGCTGCCCGCCTACCACGTCACCGCGGTCACCCACCGCGACGACCCCGTCATGCCGGTGGTGTGCGCGGGCAAGCCGGTGGACGAGGACCACACCCTGATCGGCCTGACCCACTCGGCCCGCTGGACCCACTACCTGCGCGAGGCCGGCATCCCGGTGGCCGCCGCCTGGATGATCCCGGAGACCGCCGTGCACGTGCTGGCCGTCACCGTCGACCCGGACTGGCGCGAGCGGACGTCGTTCACGTCGTCGCAGGAGCTGTGCCGGGCGGTCGGCGAGGCCGTCGACGCCTTCCCGCACGGCGGCTGGTGGGTCACCCGGATCATGGTCCTGGACAGCGACATCGACCCGACGGACGTCCGTGACGTGCTGTGGGGTTTCGCCACCCGCTCGCACCCCACCGACGGCATCCACGTCCTGCCCGACACCGCGATCATGCACCTGATGGTCTGCTACCACGAGAAGGAACGGGCCACCGGCACCGGGCCGACCGTCGTCTTCGACTGCGTCCGCGAGGACGAACTGAACAGCACGGCCTTCGCCGACAACTACCCGGCCGACGTGCAGCGCCGCACCTTCGAACTCCTGGCGGGCGCCCGCCCGCTGTGAGCCCCCGGCGGCCACCTGCCGGCCGCCCGCGCCACCGCGCGCCCGGGGCGCCCACGGCTCCCCGGGCGCCGAGCCTCGGCGATCCGTGACGCCGCCCTTTCCACCGTCGCCCGCGCCATCGCCGTCGGCTCACTCGCCGGCGCGGGGGAGCGGCGGGGGCAGGAAACCGCTGGAGCGGAAGAAGGCGAGGTAGCGGTCGAGGAGGGCGGCGTCGGTGGGCGGACAGCGCAGCCCGCTGTCCCGCAGGCCCCGTTCGGTGTTCGCGCGTCCGAGCCGTGGGAAGACGTCATCGAGGTACATCTCCTTCACGCTGATGTCGGACTTGTTGCTGCGGTCCACACAGAGCGAGACGAACGGGGCCGTGGGACTGCCGGGGTTGCGCGCGACATGCCGTACCAGCTCCGCCACCCAGGCGTCATACGGCAGTTCGCGGATGCCGTAACCCGCCGCCCGCATCCGGTCCACCATGTCGCCGAGGCGGGCCGGCCGGGGGTTGGTGAGGTGGTAGGTGCGGCCGTCGGCCGGTTCGCGGGTCGCCAGGTGCACCACGGCGGCGGCCACATGGTCGACCGGCACGAAGTCCAGCGGCAGTGGCACGTCCGGCGCCACGCCCGTCTCCGCGATGACGCGGAACAGTGAGCTGATGGCCGTCTCCGTGTTGCAGATGCCGGTGTGCTCCTCGCCGGTGACCTCGTACGGGCGGTGCACCGCCACCGGCAGCCCCGCCTCCGCCGCCTCCGCGAGCATCCGCTCGGCCACCCACTTGCTCTCCGCGTACCCCATCGACAGGTGGTCGGCGTGGGCCGGCCGGGTGTCCTCGTCCACCTCCCGCACCCCGGCGGTGCCGAAACCCGCCAGCACCGCGACGGTGGACAGGAAGTGCAGCGGGACGCGCCGCCCGGCGGCCAGCCGGACCAGTTCCCGGGTGCCGCCGACGTTGGCAGCGCGCAGCGCGGCGTACGGGTGCAGGAAGCTGACGTGCGCCCCGGCGTGCAGGATCAGGTCGGCGGTCTCGCCCAGCTGCCCGAACCGTGCTTCCGTCAGTCCCAGGCGCGGGACGGTCAGATCGGCCGGGAAGCAGGTCAGCCGCTGCTCGTACGGGGACAGGTCCAGACCGTACCGGGCGGCGTTGGAACACACCCGGCGTCGCGCGTGCGCCGCGTCACGGGCCCGTACGGGGCACAGCAGCTCGGCGCCGGTGACCCGCGCGAGCCGGTCCAGCAGGAACGCGCCTATGTAGCCGGTGGCGCCGGTGACCAGGACGTGCGCCGGGTCGCGTGGGCGGGGGAGGGGCCCTGCACCGGCGGCAACCGCAGCCCGAGACGCGCTTCCCGCAGGAAGTCCGCCTCCGACGCGGGCGCGGGGCCGGTCCGGCGGCCGGCCCGGCTGGCCCGCAGCGCCCGGCCCACCGCCGCCGTGTACGCACCGAGTGTCGGCGACCGCAGCAGACTGCGTACGAGGAAGGTGCCGTGCGCCGCGTCCATGTGCAGCGCGGTCATGGTCCTGGTGGTCACCTCGGCGACGAGCAGCGAGTCGCCGCCGAGGGCGAAGAAGTCGTCGTCGGGAGCGGGCCGGACGCGCAGGACGTGCTCCCAGACGCCGGCGAGCACGGCCGGCAGACCGGAGCCGTCCGCGCCGCTTTCGGCAGCCGCGGCATCCGGCCCCTCCGGGCGCGGTTGCTCGTTTGCGTTCGCGTCGCCGTTCCCGGTCGCATGCGTTTGCCCGGCGGGCACCGCCGACCATGCGAGCAGGGCACGCCGGTCGACCTTTCCGGCCCCGGTGACCGGGAAGCGGTCCAGGACGTGGATGCGCCCCGGCACGGCGGGCGCGGGCAGCCAGGACCCCAGGTAGGCGCGCACCTGATCGGCCGGGACCGCCGCGCCGGGGCGGGCCGGCGTCACGAAGGCCACCGGCTGGGCGCGCGGCCCCTCCCCGTCGATCTCCACCACGGCCTCCGCGACCGCCTCGTGCGCGCGCAGCCGCGCCTCGACCTCGTCCAGTTCCACGCGGAATCCGCGCAGTTTGACCTGCCGGTCGCGGCGCCCCCGGTACTCCAGCGTGCCGTCCGGCCGCCACCGGGCGCGGTCGCCCGTGCGGTACAGGCGCCCGCCGGGACGGGGGCCGAACGGGTCGTCGAGGAAGCGTTCGGCGGTCAGCGCCGGGTCGTTGAGGTACCCGATGGCGATGCCGTCGCCCCCGACGAGCAGTTCACCTTCCTCGCCCGGCCCGGCGGGGGTGCCGTCCTCGCGGAGCACATGGCAGGTCGAGTTGGGAAAGGGACGGCCGATGGGCACGGCGGCCGCGTCGGCGGGCAGCTCCCGTACGACGTACGCGCTGGAGACGACGCTGTTCTCGGTGGGCCCGTAGAAGTTGACCAAGGTGGTCCCGGGGCAGGCGGACAGCACCCGGCGGCACAGCCGCGGGTCGAGCGCCTCGCCGCCCGCCGAGACGAACCGCAGGCTGCGCAGCGCCTCCGGCCGGGTGCGGGCCACGTGATGCAGCACCCCCGCGGTCAGGAACGCCACCGCCACGTCCTCCTCGCGCAGCAGCCGCTCCAGCGCGTCCACGGACAGCAGGTGTTCCCGCTCGGCGACGACGAGGCAGGCACCGGACAGCAGCGCCGTCCAGATCTCGATCGTCGAGGCGTCCGAGGAGCAGCTGTACGCGTGCAGCACCCGCTCGCCGGGCGCCGGAGGTGACAGCCAGGAGCCGGAGGCGGCCAGCCGCACGACGCCGCGGTGCGGGACGGCCACCGGCTTCGGGCGGCCGGTCGAGCCGGAGGTGAACATGACGTAGGCGCAGTCCTCCGGGGCGACGGTCACGCCTGGTGGGGCGGGGGCTCCGGCCGGTGGGTCGGGGGCTCCGGCCGGGGCGTCCGCTTCCGGGTCCGGCGCGGCGAGACCGCCGTCCACACAGGCACGCAGCCTGCGCACCCGGCTCGTGCTGCCCGGCAGCGCGACGGCCACCCGTACGTCCGCCTCCTCGGCCATCGCACGCAACCGGGCGGGCGGGTACGCGTCGTCCAACGGCACGTACGCCGCGCCGCACTTGACGACGGCGAGGAACGCCACCAGTGCCTCGGGGCACCGGCCGCCGAGCACACCGACCGTACTGCCGGGACGGACACCGGCGGACAGCAGCCGCCGGGCGAGGGTGTCGGAGTGCCGGCTCAGCTCGCCGAAGGTCAGGGTGCGGTCGCCGTGCCGGACGGCGGGCGCCTCGGGGGCGGCCAGCGCCCGCTCCTCGAACAGCTCGTGCAGGCAGCGGTCGCGGGGGTACGGCGTGGCCGTGTCGTTCCAGGGTGCGTGCCGGTCCGGCCGGCCGGGCACCTGGGAGGGTCGCAGCATGGTCAATACCTCGGAACGGTCGGAGTACCACGGTCGGAGCGCCCGGACGGCCGGGGCGCGCGGTTCCGGGCGGAATCGGGTGGCCCGGGTCGGCTGAAGGCGGTGGGAGAGGAGACGGAGGCAGCGGTGCGGCACCGCGCGAGCCGCGTCCGGACGGTCCCGCCGGCGATGGACCGGCCGGCCTCGTGGCCGGACCGCGCCGGGGCCGGACGCCCGTCTCGGTGTGCCTTCCATGTCACCCGGAAAAAGCGGGTGCATTAGGCAGTTACCCAGCAATCCGCTGCCGCTGTTCACTCTTGCGGATGATGTGGAACGTTCCGGTCAGCAAAGATGAGCCGTGTCGTGAGCGGTGTACCACCGCCCGTACCGCGATGCGCCCTGCGGCGGGGGAGGTATGACCCGGACGAGGGGTTTGCGAGCGGTCCCGGATGGGAAGAAGGCGTGGCGGGGGGGGGCGACAGCAGCACAGGGTGGGGGCGCCGACACGGTGGGCCGGCGCCCGGCAAGGGTCGCTCAGCCCGTGAAGCCCTGCTCTCGCAGGATTTTGTCGATACGGTCCCGGTGGGCCGCTTCCCAGGCGTCGAGGGTCTCGGCGGCCTCCTTGGCCAGCTTCTTCCCCGCGCCGAGGAGCACCTCGTCCCGGCGGTCCGCGGGAGTGACCACGACGCCCTCCTCGTCGGCCACCACGATGTCGCCGGGCCGTACGGTCACGCCGCCGCAGCTCACCGGGCCGTTGAGCGGCGCGACGGCCGCCTTGGCGCCCGGAACGGGGATGACGCCGCGCGCGTACACGGGGAAGCCCGCCTCCCGTACCTCGGCGAGGTCACGGATCAGTCCGTCGGCCACGATCGCCGCGACACCGCGGCGCTGGGCCACCGCGCACACGTTGCCTCCCGCCAGCGCGTAGTCCATGTCGCCCGACTCGACGACGATGACCGAGCCCGGCTCAGCACGGTGGACGGCCGCGTGCAGCGTGAGGTTGTCACCCGGAGGGCACCGTACGGTGAACGCCGGTCCGGCGATCCGTGGAACCGGGTTCCACAGCGGGCGGATACCGGCGTCCATGACCTGCCCGCGCCCCAAGAGGTCGGCAAGGGTGGTCGAAGGGACGTCGCTGAAACCTGAGATGCCGTTCATGCACTCCTTCTCTCGGTTCCGGAGCCCAGCGGCGTCGGATCCGGCCGGGCCCCACCACACACGGAGGGCGGACCGCGCCGGGCCGACAGGCCACCGGAGCCGTACGGGACCGCCTCGGCTCCCGCGTCCGCCGGCCCGAACGACCGCCGTTCACATGCGCTTCCGCCCGCCGTAATGTGATCATCCTGCCGCGTGCTCCCCGGGGTGCGCCACCACGTACCGCACCTACGGAGACGACTGCCATGCCCCTGCGCTGTGCCGTGCTCGACGACTTCCAGAACATCGCCACGACGGCCGCCGACTGGACCCCCGTCCAGGACCGCGTGGAGGTCGTCTCCTTCACCCGGCACTTCGCCACCGAGGACGAACTGGTCGCGGAGCTGGCCGGTTTCGACATCGTCGTCACCCTGCGCGAACGGGTCCCCTTCCCGGCCCCCCTGTTCGCCCGCCTGCCCCGGCTCCGGCTCCTGGTCGCCTCCGGCCTGCGCAACTCCGTGATCGACTTCGCCGCGGCGGCGGAGCACGGGGTGACCGTGTGCGGCACCCAGAGCGCCTCCACCCCGCCCGTCGAGCTGACCTGGGCGCTGCTCCTGGGCCTCGCCCGCGGTGTGGCGGCCGAGAGCGCCGCGCTGCGCCAGGGCGGCCCGTGGCAGTCCACGGTCGGTACCGACCTGCACGGCCGGCGACTCGGGCTGCTCGGACTGGGCAAGATCGGCAGCCGGGTGGCCCAGGTCGGTACGGCCTTCGGCATGGACGTGGTGGCCTGGAGCCAGAACCTCACCGAGGAGCGGACCGCCGAGGTCGGCGTCGGCCGCGCGGCGAGCAAGGAGGAACTCCTCGCCACCAGCGACTTCGTCTCGGTCCACCTGGCGCTGGGCGACCGTACCCGGGGTCTGCTCGGCGCTCCCGAGCTGGCGCTGCTCAAGCCGACCGCGTACCTGGTGAACACGTCCCGAGCGGCCATCGTCGACCAGGACGCCCTGCTCGCCGCGCTGCACGCGGGCCGGTTCGCCGGCGCGGGCATCGACGTCTTCGACACCGAACCGCTGCCCGCCGACCACCCGGTACGCACCGCGCCCCGGCTGCTGGCCACGCCCCACCTCGGCTACGTGACCTGGGACAACTACCGTACGTACTACGGCCAGGCGATCGAGGACATCCAGGCGTACCTGGCGGGCTCACCGGTCCGGCTGCTCGGCTGACGGCGGACCGGCGGCTTCCTGGACCGGCGGCCCGACTGGACCGGCGGCCCCCTTGGACCGGCGGCCCGACTGGACCGGCGGCGCCCTGGACCAGAGGCCACCGGCCCCGCACGCCCGATCGGGCGGCGCACCTGGCCGGCGCGCCGCCCGACGGCGTCAGTCCACCTCCGGAGCCGGGGCTCTAGAGGGCGTTGGCGAACCGCTTGAACGCGGCCTTGGTCTTCGTCCCGGGGTCCCCGTCGATCTTGCCGGTGTAACCCCAGCTGTCCTTCAGCAGACGTTGCAGCGCCTTCACCGTATTGACGCCGGGCTTCCCGTCGATCTTGCCCTTGTACTTCCAGTGCTTCTTCAGGCAGCGCTGGAACGCCTGCCAGCTCTCGGTGCCCAGCGCCCCGTCGATCTTGCCCTTGTACTGCCAGTGCTTCTTCAGCCAGCCCTGGACCTTCTTGGCCTGCGCGGCGCTCAGTCCGAGGTTGTTCACCGCGAGCGGCGTGACGGCCTCGGCCGTCACCGCGGGCTGTGCGGCCGGCGCGGAAGCGGCGAAGCTCGCGCCCGCCCCCGCCAAGCCGCCGGCGAAGATCCCCACGGCGGCGGTGACACTGACGAGGGTCCTCGTCACAGCATTGGGTCGCATTCCTTTTTCCCCCTTCGAGTCCCGGGGGCACCGCCTGACCCGCCCGACGCGTACGTCGTCGGACGCCTCGGCGCTCCCCCTCATGGCCGTACGGCGCGGCGGCGGCCTTGGTGGTGGTGCTCCCCGTCCGCCTCGGCGCGGTACGGGAAGAAGCTATCCGCCGGAGCGGCGCCCGGCGTCAGCCCACGAGTTGAGACCGGCGCAACCAGAAGCCGACATCCGCACTCCACCGACCGCGGTAACGGCGGCGGATGTACAACCCCCGCGGTACTGCCCATCCGGAACGGGGCGTCCCCCGGAACGGGACGTCACTCCACGGTGCTCGCGCCCTCGGCCCGCCCCTCTGCCCACTCCTTGCTCAGCCGGGACCACTCGGGGGCGGCCGCGGTGGGGGAGGAGGAGACGACATGACGGCGGAAGGCGTCCTCCGCGGTGACGCCGTGCACCGTTTCTACCGTGTTCGCCGCCAGGTGGCACAGCAGACCGCGGTCCACGGGTTTCAGCCCGAGGCGGTTGAGGTGGACGTAGAGGTAGTTGACCACCAGCCGGAAGGAGGCGAACCAGTGGTCGTCGCGGAGGAAGCCGTCGTGGCCGTGGTCGGTCTGCAGGAGCCGGTGGAAGTCGCTGAGCTGCCGGGTCGGCAGCCGGGGAGCCAGGCCGGCGCCGCTGAGCGTCAGCTCGCCGGACTCCAGCAGCGGGTACGCGACACGCTGGCACCGGCGTACGGCCTCGGCCCATTCCCGTACGAACGACACGGTGGCGCCCGCGCCCGCGGCCGCGGGGGAGCCGGGCTCCGCGGACAGGACGGACTCCACCGTACGCAGCCGGGTGGTCAGCGCGTCGGCCTGCCGCCGGTACCGCTCGTCGAAAGCGGCCCGGTAGCCGGCCGGGTCGTGGGTCCGGGACAGGAACGCGTCGGCGTGCGACCGCAGGGACAGGAAGCCGCGGGCGATCGGCGCGCCGCCCTCGTCGAACGGGACGGCAGCCACCGAAGCGGTGGTCCACATCAGGTCCAGCGTCAGTACGGGCAGGGCGCCACCGTCCCGCAGGTGCTCGTACATCGCGAACGCCAGGTCGTTCGTGTCGCTCAGGAAGGCGGCCAGCACCTCGCTGCCCCGCATCGACCCCAGCACCGGCAGCCGGTGGTCGTAGGGCTGTTCGAGCACGGTGTTGTCCGGCACCCAGGGGTGCCGGGGGCCGGCCTCCATCTCCAGTTCCGCCAGCCGCTCGTGCACCGGCGCGAGCGCGGCCTCGTCCAGCCGGGCCGTGGAGGGGTGGTCGCGGACGTACGTCTCCAGTGCGGCGACGACCCGCGGCCGTACTTCCGATGCCCATGCCTCGGGCGTGGTGCGGAAGTTCAGGCGCAGGTGCGGGCCGCGCAGCCAGTGCCGGCCGAACCAGGCGCCCTCGACCGACGCCCGGACGGCTTCGAACGCCGGGCGTACGGCGTCCAGTACGAGCGCGGTCTCGGTGCTCTCGTCGTGGTGGTGGACGTGGATGCTGTGCCACTCGGCGGACGCCCCGCTCATGAGACGGTCAACGCCTCGGGCAGTTCGGCGAGGACCCGGCCGACGAGGAACCGCACCTGGCTCTCCTGCCACAGGGACAGCCCCAGCCGGTTGTTGACCAGGTGACCGCTGCGCAGCAGCACCAGGCTCGTGGCGGGATGCGCGGTCTTTGCCAGTTCGAGCGGACCGACGAGCGGTGAGTCCGTCCACTCGTTGGTGAAGCTGCCCGCGACCTCCAGCTCGTGGAGCGCGTCCCGCAGCCGGCGCAGGGACGCCATCCAGTGCGCGCGGGGGTCCGCGCCCGCGCCGGTGAGCGCCTCCTCGGGCGCGGTCGCCAGCCGCCATACGCGCCGGGCCCGCTCCTGGAGCTGCGCCTGCTGGGCGCGGTACCGCGGCTCGACGTCCTCGGCCTCGGGGCCGCTGCCGAAGGGCAGGGGCGGGCCCCCGTTGCGCGACCACCGGTCGCGGACCTCGTCGAGAAGCGCGAACACCCCGACGACCAGGTCGAACGCCAGCATCGCGCGCTGTTCGACGGTCGCGCCGGTGCCGACGACGGACAGTGCCAGCTCGCTGGACTCGTGGAAGTGCCGCTCCACGGCGGCGATGGCGGTGCGGTACCCGAAGTCGGAGTTCTCCCGCTCGTACGGCCGGAACTCCAGGGAGTTGTTGGGCCGCACCTCCTCGTGCTGATCCTGGCCGGACCGGCCCTCCAGACTGGCCAGCCCCTCGGAGACCTGGGCGAAGCGCGTACGGTCCACGACGTCAGGGGACGGGCTGGTCTCCAGGAACGCGCGGACGTGCTGCCCGGTCAGCCGCTCGATCTCGGCACGGTCGGCGGTACGGGCCGGGAGGAAGCGCAGCCGGACGTGCGGGCCGCCCTCCCAGTACCGCAGGAAGAACCACCGCTGCACGAGACCGCCGGCCGTCAGCCGTGCGACCAGCGGGCGGACGACCTCGGTCAGCAGCGCGTCCTGGCCGGTGTCGTAGAAGATGTGCGCGCCCACCCAGTCCGCGCCCTCCGAGGTACCGGGGTCCAGCCGGTCGCTACCGGTCAGCATCTCGCCTCCGTCGATCGTCGGTTGCCGGCTCCGGCGGGGCAGGAACCGGCCGTCCCGATTGTCGGGCGGCGGCCGGGCGGCGGTCTTCACGGTACGACCACGGGGTGACCGAAGAACGGACCGAAGGGCACCGCCGAGGCACCACAGACCACCGCCGAGGCACCACAGACCATCGAAGAGGCGCCACAGGCCACCGCGGTGCCTCCAAGCCCGACCGAAGCCCGACCGACCCCGAAGCCCGACCGCAGGCCGGGGCCTCGATACGCGGCCTCGATACGCGGCCACGCGGCCGTCACAGCGTCGTACGCCGCACACACTCCTCGACGACCGCCCGCAGGCTGCCCGTACGGCGCAGCCACTCCCGCTGGATGCGCGCCCCGTTGCCGCGGCCCATCAGGGTGTCCAGGCCCTCCTTGGCGAGCCCCAGGTCACCGTCGTCCTCCAGCGCCTCGCCGACGTGGTCGAGCAGGGCGCACACCACCTCCTCGGCGGGGGCCGGGGTCCAGGTGAGCGGATGGATGAGGCGGCCGGACAGCCCGGACCGGCCGGCCCGCCAGGTCGCCAGCCGCAACAGGCCGATCCCGGCCGGGTCCGGCGGCTCGCCCGCGCGCCACGCGCGGGCCGCGGTCTCCACCAGCCCGCGGGTGAGGGCGGCGATCAGCACCGTGTCGTCGGACTGGAGACAGACGTCGGCCACCCTGATCTCGACGGTGGGGTAGTGCCGCGACAGCCGGGCGTCGAAGTAGATCATGCCCTCGTCCAGCAGGGTCGCGGTCGCCAGCATCTCCTGCACCCGCCGGTGGTAGTTCTCCGCGCAGCCGAACGGCTCCACCGGCCCGGACGACGGCCAGCGGCCCCACACCCGGCTCCGGTAGCTGCTGTACCGGGTGTCCTGGCCCTGCCAGAAGGGCGAGTTGGCACTCAGGGCGAGCAGCGTCGGCAGCCACGGGCGGATGCGGTCCAGTACGGCCACGCCCTCGTCGTCCGACTCGACGGACACATGGATGTGGCAGCCGCAGGCGAGCTGTTCCTGCGCGGTGCGGCCGAACTCCTCCGCCAGCCGCTGGTAACGCTCGTCGAAGTTGAGCGACGGTATGACGGGCAGCGGCGAGGTGGCCAGGGCCGCCAGTTCCGTACCGGCCCGGCGGGCCTGGCGCGCCGCCTCGCCGCGCCAGTGGGCGACCTCCGCGGCCAGGTCCTCCATCAGCAGCCGGGGGCGGGTCGCGATCTCCAGCTGCTCGCGCTGCAGTTCCTTGTCGAGGGTGGAATCGTCCGGGGTCGAGGCCAGTACGGTCCCGGAGGCCGCTCGTGGCTTTCCTGAGTGCGGGTCCACCAGGAGAAGCTCTTCTTCCACACCCACACTCCGCATACGACAGCCTCTCTCGACCGGCGACGGTCAGCAGGACGGCTTTTTGGTGTCTGCTGACATGGGAAACGCTCGCGCGGCACGGCACAAGGGGTCGGGCGGCCACGGAGTGGCGCGATGAGGGCGGGCGCGGGCGGGCCGCGCCCACGGGCCGGTGCGCGGTCGGTCGGACATCCGTACAAGCCGGGCCGTACCTGCTCTGATGGAGGGGCACGTGATGCGGCGGACGAAGGGGGCGGGCCCATGCCGGTGGTGCGGACCAACGGGATCAGTCTCGACTACGAGGAGTACGGCGCCGGGGAGCCGGTCGTGATGGTCACCGGGACCGGCGCGCCGGGACGGGTGTGGCGTGCGCACCAGGTGCCCGCCCTGACCGCGGCCGGGTACCGGGTGATCACGTTCGACCACCGGGGCCTCGCGCGGGACGGCGCGGCCGAACAGCCCTTCACCCTCGACGACATGGCGGCCGACCTCGCCGGTCTCCTCACCCACGTCAGCCCCGGACCCTGCCGTGTGGTGGGCTTCTCGCTGGGCTCGGTCGTCGTGCAGGAACTGCTCGTGGCCCGGCCGGAGCTGGTCCGCAGGGCCGTGCTGATGGCGACCATCGGCCGGGCGGACACGCTGGTGCGGGCCATGGCGGCGGCCGAGATCGACCTGTGCGACAGCGGGGTCGCGCTCCCGCCCCGGTACGCGGCGTACGTCCAGGCGTTGCAGTACCTGTCGGGGGAGACGCTCGGCGATCCGGACCGGCTGCGCGGCTGGCTGGACGTGTTCGAGATGACGGCGACGGCGAGTTTCGCCGGAATGCGCGGGCAGCTCGCACTTCAGGTGATCGAGGACCGGCGGGCCGCTTACCGGCACATCCGGTGTCCGTGTCTGGTCGTCGGATTCGCGGACGACCGGGTCGTCAGGCCGCGGCTGGCCGAGGAAGTGGCCGCGTGCATTCCCGGCTGCCGGTACACCGAGATATCCGGGTGCGGCCATTTCGGCTATCTGGAGAAGCCCGGTCCGGTGAATTCCGCGATCATTGATTTCTTCGCGGAACAGGACCGCTGAGGGGACGTCAGCAAAATAGTGGGAACATCCGGTCCCGGCCTTCCGATCGGCGGCGGCCGGGACCGGTGCGGGCCCGTACTCGGCCCGTTCACGCGCCGAGTACGGCCCGGATGCGCTTCTTGTCGGGCTTGCCGACCGGCGTCAGCGGGATCTCGGCGACCAGGTGCAGCCCGGTGGGCGAGTACATCGCGCCCTTGTGGCGGGTGACGAAGTCCCGCAGCCGGTCCAGGTCCAGCGGGTGTTCCGGCGCGGGGACGACCGCGACGTGCACCTCCTCGCCGGCGTCCGCGCGGCGCACGCCGAACGCCGCGCAGTGGGCGACGGCCGGGTGGGTGAGCAGCAGGTCCTCCAGCTCGCTGGTGTAGACATGGCCGCCCACCACGATGATCATGTCCTTGAGCCGGTCGACGAGGTACAGATAACCCTGGTGGTCGAGGTAGCCCAGGTCTCCGGTGTGCACCCACCCGTCCCGCAGCACCTCGGCGGTGAGGCCGGGCTGCTTCCAGTAGCCGGTCATGGCCTGGCCGGAACGGACCCGGATCTCGCCCACCGACCCGACGGGGACGGGCGCGCCCCGCTCGTCGTGGATGACGACCTCGACGCCCGGGATCACCCGGCCCACCGTAGCCTGCCCCTGCGGGGACATGTTCCGGTGCTCGTCCGGGCCGATGACGGTGATGTGGCCCGCCTCGGACTGGCCGTAGCCGCCGAACAGGACCGCGCCGAAGGTCTCGTGCGCCTGCCGCAGCCGTGTCGGTGAGGCGGCGCAGCCGCCGTAGGTGATCCGCTGGATGCTGGACAGGTCGGTGCCGGCCAGGCCGGGGTGGTCGAGCAGGCGGTAGATCAGCGGGGGCAGCAGCCACAGGTGGGTGATGCGCTCACGCTCGACGGCGGCGAGCACCTCGCCGGGGTCGAAGGCGTGCTGGAGCACCACGGAGCCGCCGGCCAGGAAGGTGGCGTCGGCGATGTTGCCGGCCACGTGCGCGAGGGTGGTGCAGGCCAGGAAGCGGGGCGGTTCGCCCGCGCCGAGGGAGCCGAAGGCGAGCATGTCCCGGTAGGGACCGTGCGCCATGCGCACGCCCTTGGGGACGCCGGTGGTGCCGCCGGTGTGGCGTATGCACCAGTCGTCCTCGGGACGCGCCGCACTCCGTACGGGACGGGGTTCGTGCCGTGCGGCACGCGCGAGCAGGTCCTGGCCGTGCGGGCCGGGGCCGAAGGAGAGGACGTACGGGGGCGGGTGCGGGCCAGCAGGCTCTCGGCGGCGTCCGGCAGGTCCGGGTCGATCAGCAGCAGCTCGGTGTCGACGCTCTCCGCGATGTGGGCGAGCGTCTCGGGGGCCATGCCCTGGTACAGGAAGACGGCCCGGGCGCCGAGCAGATTGGCGGCGTACCGCGCGGTGAGGGCCTCCGGCCGGTTCCCGGAGAGCAGTGACACGGTGCTGCCGCGCCCGATGCCCCAGCCGGACAGTTCCCGCGCCATGCGGTACACGCTGTCGCGGAATTCCCCGGCGGTGACCTCCCGGCCGTCCGCCGTGGTGACGACGGGGCGGTCCGGAGTTTCCGCCAGGACGGCGAGGAGGGATTCGACGTAGGAGCGGAAGTCGTTCGTCGGGGAATTCACCTCTGCGGCAACGAATTCGGCGGTCATGAAGTATGTCTCCCTACTGATGTAGGCGATTACTACTTCTCGGTAAGCTAACAACCGGTTGCCGTATGAAGGTGTCCTGCCGATGAACAGCGTGTGATGTCTGAAAAGTGTCTGGCGTGGCGTGCTCGCTCATGCATGGAGGGTCTGGGACGCGGTGCGGCGTGACGCACGCCACACGGCCCGGGCGGTCTCCCCTCGGTGGGACGGCGGGGGAGGCCCGGGCCGTGTGCCGGTGCCGTGGCGGGGCGGGTCAGCGGGACGAGAGCCGGTCGCGGACCGCCTTGAGCTGGGCCACCTGCGCCGACTGGCTCCGTACGACGGAGTCGGCGAGCTGCTTCGCGCCCGTGTCCCGGCCCAGTTTGCGCTCGGTGCGGGCCATCTGGATCGCGCCCTCGTGGTGGCTGATCATCATCTCGGTGAACTTCCGGTCGAAGGCGGCGCCCTCGGCGTTCTTCAGGGCGGTCATGTCCTGGTCGGACACCATCCCGTCCATGTCCGACTCGTCCCGTCCGACCTGCCCGTGGTCCATGCCGTGCGGACTGTGCTCGGCGGAGGGCGACCCCGGATCGCCGGAGCCGGTCGCCGCCGCCTCCGGCTCACCCCAGGACCGCAGCCACCCTCGCATGGTGGCGATCTCCGCGGTCTGCTCCTTCGAGATCGCCGCCGCCAGGCCCTTGACCTCCTGGTCGGAGGCGCGGGCACCGGCCGGTTCCGTCATCTCCACGGCCTGCCGGTGGTGCGGGATCATCCGCTGCATGAACCGTACGTCCGCGTCGTTGTGCGCGGCGTCCGTGCGAGAACCGCTGGGGGACGCCGCGGCGGAGCCGCTCGCCGTCCGCGGCCCGCCGCCGTCGTCGCTCCCGCAGGCCGCAAGGGCCAGCGCCCCGGCGGCGAGGGCACCGGCCAGTGCGGTACGGCGACAGGGAAGTCGCTCGCGTCGATGCATGATTCGCCCACCTCGATCTCTCTGCGCGCGGAGAACACCCCGCGCGCGCGTCGGCCTACGCCCGCATTACCGACACGCGCGGAGATGCGAAGCGCACGGCGGCGCGGCACGCCGCGAAGTGATGAGGTGAGGGGGCGCGTGGTTGACCGGGGTGCGGGGCTGTGGCCGGCCGTCGCGCGGTGTCGAGGAGAAGGAGGGGCGGCCGGTCGTCGCCGCCCGCCCTTCCCGCGTTTCAGGGGCTGCCGTCGCCCCTGAGCCGCATGTCGACGTCGACCACCCCTTCGACGGCCCGGGCGAGACGCGCGGCCACCGGTATGAGCGAGGTGTCGGCGATGGCCCCGGCGAGGGTGACGATGCCCTCGGACACCTCGACACTCACCTCCTGCCGCCGGGAGGCGAAGAGCTGGCCGACGACCGTCCGCCGCACCTCCTCGGCGATGTCCTCGTCCTCGCGCAGGAAGACCTTGAGGAGGTCGCTGCGGCTGACGACTCCTTCGAGCCTGCCGAGGGCGTCCACCACCGGCATCCGTTTGATCCGGTACCAGGCCATGGTGCGGGCCGCCTGCGCGAGGCTGGCGTCCGCGTGCACGGTGACGGCGGGCGCCGTCATCAGCTCGTCGGCGGTGACACCGCCGGACTTGATCAGGGCGTCCAGGACGCGCATCTGCTCGATGCGCGAGGGGGTGTGGTCGCGGAACTCCTCCTTGGGCAGCAGATCGGCCTCGGACACCACACCGACCACCCGTCCCTCCCCCTCGACGACGGGCAGGGCACTGACCTTCCACTGCTCCATCGTGCGGACGATCTCCTTGAAGGGGCGGCACGGCCGATACTGATCACGGTGTGGGTCATCACGTCGCCGACGGTGCGGGGGCTGTTGTTCCCTGGCGTCACGGGCTCCTGCATCACGGACTCCTTCAGCGCGGGCTCCTGCCCCCAGGGTTGTGCATCACGGGCTCATGCACCACACACCCGTCCACCGGCCCGCAGCCGGGGCCGGCGGCGTGAGGAGGATCCGCCGGCCCCGACGGCCGAAACCTGTGCCCGGGCCCCGGGCGCCCGACCAGGGCCCGGACACAGGTGGTCAGCGCGCGCCGCTGCCGTACGGACCGAAGAGGTCGAGCAGCCGGGTCCGCGCGCACCGCAGCCGGTCCCCGATCACCTGGGAGTACCGGAGCACCAGCGCGTGCCCGAGCGCGGGGTCCTCCTCGCACAGCGCCCGTATCTCCCGCGCGTCGAACTCCCAGGCCCGTACCGGGCTCAGCGTCTCCGCGCCCAGGTGCCAGCTGTACGGCGGGAACAGCCAGGACCAGCCGAGCAGGTCGCCCGGGTGCAGCGTCTCGACGACCGCGGCCCGGCGGCCCGGCACCCGGAGGTCGAGCTGGACCGTTCCGGTACGCAGGATCCAGAAGCGGTCGGCCTTCCGGTCCTCCTCGAAGATCCGTGTCCCGGCCGGGAAGGACACCTCCCGCGCCCGCGCCATCAGCCGCTCACGGTGTTCCGCGGGCAGTGCACCGAGCCGTGCGTTCATCGTCCTCACCGCTCCCCCTCCCCTTCCTGCGTGGCACCGGAGCCCGCGGCCGTACCGGGCGGGCCCTCCGGGACCGGCGGTTCCCATGTCCCAAGGATCCGCCGTGGGCGGGCGCTCCGGGACGGGCCGAACAGCCCCTTCGCCGGGCCGAACAGCCCTCCCGGACCGGCTTTTTCAGGCCGAGGCGGCGCCTTCGCGGCGGGCCGCGGGCCGGACGACGCGTCCGGCCCGCAGGAGGTGGACGGTGTCGGTGCAGGCGGCCACGAGGTCGAGTTGGTGGCTGACCAGGACGAGCGTCAGCCGGCGTTCGGCGCGCAGGCGGGTGAGCAGGTCCAGGACCGCGGTGGCGGTCGCCGGGTCGAGGGCGGAGGTGACCTCGTCGCACAGGAGGAGGTCCGGTTCGGTGGCGAGGGCGCGGGCTATGGAGGCGCGTTGGCGCTGTCCGCCGGAGAGTTCGTGGGGGTAGCGGCGGGCGAAGTCGCGGGGGAGGCCGACGGCTTCGAGGAGGCTGCCGACCCGTTCGGGCCGGTCCGGGGCGGCGACGACGCGGTGGAGCCGGAGCGGGCGGGCGAGGGTGGCGCCTATGGTGCGCGAGGGGTTGAGGGCTCCCAGAGGGTTCTGCGGGACGAACTGGATGCGCCGTTGCTGGTCGCGGCCGCGCTTGCGGGCGTCGGCGGGCAGCGGCCGGCCGTTCCAGGTCAGGCTGCCGGTCTGCGGGACCTGGAGGCCGGCGAGCGTCCGCAGGAGGGTCGTCTTGCCGCACCCGGACGGGCCGGTGATGCCGGTGGCGGAGCCGATGGGGATGTGGAGACCGGCGCCCACCAGGGCGTGGTGGGTGTGGCCGCGGTGGGTGAAGGCGACGTGCAGGTTGTCGGCGTACAGGCCGCCGGGGGCGGCGGCTCCCTCGGCCGAAGCAGGAGCCGGAGCCAGAGCTGGCGCAGGAGGAGCAGGAGCAGACGCGGAGGTCGAGGCCGAGGCCGAGGCAGCAGCGGACCGGCCCGGCGGACGGCCCTGCGCGGGCAACGCCGTGGCCACGTATCCGTACGCGACAGCTCCACCCCCGGCGTCCAAGGCGATCACCGAATCGGCACAGGCCTCGACCACCTGCGGATCGTGGCTGGCCATGATGACGGCGAGACCGTGTTCGGCGGCCAGCCGCCGCAGCAGCGCGGTGATGTCGTCGCGCAGGTCCGCGTCGAGTCCGGCGGTGGGCTCGTCCAGCAGCAGCACGTCGGGCCGCCGGGCCAGGGCGCGGGCCAGGGCGAGCCGTCGCTGCTGCCCGCCGGACAGGGCGCCGGGGCGGTGATGGGCGAGCGGAGTGGGCAGACGGCACTCGGCCATGATCCGTTCGACGGCCTCGGGCGAGGGATCGGCGGCCAGTTCGGTGATCAGACGGCGGGCCGTCATCCGGGGGTTGAGGGCCGACCCCGGGTCCTGGCCCACGTAGGCGACGTGTCGGCGGCGCAGGGTGCGCAGCGCCCCGGGCGCGAGCGCCATCACGTCCTGTCCCAGCACATCGATGCCGCCGGACGTGACGCGCGCGCCCTGCGGCAGCTCACCGATCACGGCGCGCAGCAGCGTCGTCTTGCCGGAACCGGACGGTCCGGTGAGGGCGGTGATCCGGCCACCGTGCAGGCGGAGGCTGGTGCGGCGCAGGAGTACGGGTCCGGAGACGAGGCCGATTTCGAGGCCGGTGACGGTGACGGGCGGCGGGGAGTCGGGCACGGCGGAGTCCTGGGGAGCGGGCGCGCGAGCGCGGGGCGGCCGGAGGTCAGCGCAGGGCGGCCCTGCGAGCGGTGGCGGGTGCCAGGGCGTTGGCGGCGAGGTTGACGCTGATGGCGAGCAGGCCGATGGCGAGGCCGGGCGCGACCACCGCCCACGGGTTGAGGAGGATGCCGGGGCCGTTCTCCCGGATCATCAGGGCCCAGTCGGCCTCCGGCGGCCGGGGGCCGAGCTGGAGGAAACCGGCCATGGAGATGACGTACACCGCGTCGACGAAGCGCAGACCGAACAGCGCGAGGACGGTGGCGCGCAGGTTGGGCAGGATCTCCCGCAGCGCCAGGTACCCCGGACGCTCGCCGCTCGCGACGGCGGCCTCGACGAACCCGGTGGCGGCGACCGGCGCCGCGGCTCCCGCGACGATCCGTACCGCGTACGGAACCCCGAGCAGGACGGCGGCCACGGTGATCGCGAGGCGGCCGCCGCCCGGCCAGGCCAGCGCGAGCAGCAGGATGCCCAGCACGGGCGGGAGCAGGATCGCGGTGTCCGCCGCGCGTTCGACCAGCCGCCCCAGCCGCGGGCCGAGGACGGCGAAACAGCCGAGCAGGGTGGCCAGGAAGGTGACCACCACGGCCACCACGAGCGCGCTGCCGATCAGCGCGCTGCCGCCGTTCAGCAGGCGGCTGAGCACGTCCCGGCCGAGCTGGTCCCCGCCCAGCAGCGCGCCGCTCGCGCCCGCCTCCCCGTACGGGGCGGTGACCGGCTTGTCGACCGGGTGCGCCGCGAGCAGCGGACCCGCCAGCGCCACCAGGAGGAGCAGCACGGCGGGGACGACGGGGGCCAGGACACGGGGTTCCAGCCGGCTCGTCCGGCGCGGGCGGGGCCGCGCGGACACCTCGGCGGTGGTCATGAGCGGGCTCCCAGGGTGCGGGCGCGTACCAGGTCGGCCAGCAGCAGGACGACGGTGATCAGCGCGGCCGAGCAGGCGACGACGGCCGCGATGACCGGGGTGTCGCGGTCGGCGACGGCACCGGCCAGCACCGTGCCGATGCCGGGGTAGTTGAAGAGCGTCTCGACGACGACCGTGCCGCCGAGCAGCATGCCGGTGGACGTGGCGACGCCGGTGGCGATGGCGGGCCAGGCGCCCGGCAGAGCGTGCCGGAGGAGCACCTGCCGGGTGGACAGCCCGTCCAGGCGGGCCGCTTCGACGTGCGGGGTGGCGGCCTGGTCGGCGAGGGCACCGCGGACGATACGGGTGTTCCAGCCGGTCTGCGGCACGGTCAGCGCCAGCACCGGCATCACCAGCATGGTCCAGCCGGCCGGGGCGCCGTCGGCGCCGGTGACGGTGGCGGCGGGCAGCCACCCCGTCCAGAGCGACAGGACGAGCAACAGGCCGACGGCGACCACGAATTCGGGCAGCGCGAAGGCGGCGGTGGAGGCGAGGTCCACGGTCCGGTCCACCAGGCCCTTCGGGCGCGCGGCGGCCCAGGTGCCCAGGGTCAGCGCGCCGAGGACGGTCAGCACGAAGGCGGTGCTGCCCAGCAGGACGGTGTTGGGCAGCGGCGCCGCGAGCAGGTCGCCGACCCGTTCGCCGCGGGCCGAGGTGCCCAGGTCGCCGGTGGGCAGCGCGGTGATCCAGTCCCAGAAGCGCTCCCACACCGGCCGGTCCAGGCCGAGCAGCCGACGGCGCACGGCGACGCCCGCAGCCCCTTCGCCCCGCTCCGCCGTGGCCGTGGCCGCGTCGCCCGGCAGCAGTTCGATCGCGGTGAAGACCAGCGCGAGCAGCACCACCAGCATCAGCACGCGCTTGCCCAGGACGGCCGCCACTCGCGCGGCCAGAGCACCCGCACGCCGCGCCGCGGGCTCCGGCACGGGCCGGGCGGCCGCCTCGGCGGGCCGGGTGCCGGTCTCCGTCACGGGGCGAGCCAGACGTTTTCGAGCTGGACGCGCCCGTAACCGGGCAGCTTCGGCAGGCCGCGCACCTTCGGCGCGGCCAGGTCGATACCGTCCGCCATGCCCCACAGCAGATAGCCGGACCGCTCGTGCTCGATGCGCTGGAGGTCGCGCAGGGCGGCGGTGCGGGCCGTGCGGTCGGCGGTGGCCATGACCTTGCGGTAGGCGGTGTCGAACGCCGCGTCGGACCAGTCCGCCTCGTTCTGGCCGGCCCCGGTGGTCAGGGTCTTGGAGGCGAAGAACACCACCGAGTCGTTGGTGCCCCAGTAGTTGGCGTAGAAGTCGCCCTTGAGCCAGGTCTGCTGGTAGAAGGCGCCGGACTCCTGCTTGACGACCTCGATCCTGACGCCCGCCTCGCGCGCCTGGGAGGCGAAGAGGGTGGCCGACTCGGCGAGTCCGGCGACGTCCTCGGTGGTCACGAGCCGGTACGTACGGGAGAAGTCGAAGCCGGCCTCGGTCAGCAGCCGTCGGGCCCCCGGCAGGTCTCGTGTGCGCTGCGGGAGGTCCGTGGCGTACGCGGGGTCGCCGGTGCCGAGGACGTCGTTGGCGACCGTCCCGTACCCGGACAGTACCTGGGCGACCATCGCCTCGCGGTCCACCAGCAGCTTCATCGCCTCGCGTACCTTCGGGTCGGCGAACGGGCCGCTGGAGGTACGCATCACGATGGGCATGGCCATGTCGTCCGGGCGCCGGACGATCCGGATGTCCTGGCGGGCCTTGGCCGTACGGGCGGCGACGGCGCCGACGTTGGACGCCACGTCGATCTGCCCGGACAGCATCGCGTTGGCCATCGCCTGCGGGCTCTGGAACATGGTGACCTCGACGGCGTCGAGGTGGACCGCGCCGCCGTGCCAGTCCGCGTTGCGCAGCAGCCGGGCGTTGCCGTCGCGGTACCAGTCCAGCGTGAAGGGTCCTGTTCCCGGGGCCTTGGGCAGGTCCCGGTCGGCGGTGTCCTTCTTGAGGACGAACGTCGTGAGCCTGGTGAGCAGGGGGAGTTCGGCGTTGGGGTAGTCGGAGACGAGGACGACGGTGCGCTTGCCGTCGGCGGTGATGCGGCCGGCCGTGACGCCGGGCAGCCGGGCCGCCCCGGACGGGGTGGCGCGCAGGCGGCGCAGCGACCAGACCACGTCGTCGGCGGTGACGGGGGTCCCGTCGTGGAAGGCGGCGCCCTCGGCGAGGGTGAAGCGCCAGGTCTTCAGGTCCTTCGAGGGGGTGAAGGCGGAGGCGAGGCGGCCGACGGTGTTGTCCTTGTCGCCCGGCGCGGTCAGCGTGTCGTACACGAGGGCGATGACGAGGTAGTCGCTCTCGTTGCCCTGGGTGCCGTGCGGGTCGCGCGTGATCGCCGAGGGGCGGCCCAGGGCGCCGATGCGCAGGGTGCCGCCCTGCCGCGGGGAGCCGCCGGCGGCGGGTGCCGTGCCGTCACCGCCGCACGCCGAGAGCAGCGCGGCCGCGCCCAAGCCCCCGCCGGCCGCGAGCAGTTGCCTTCTGCTGAAGTCCACGCCGCCTCGCTCTGTTCGTTCGGTCACTTAGGTTTGCCTACCCTAATGTGATCCGAGTGCGCAAGGGCGCTCGCCGCCGAGTGCGCCTATTGGTCGTCGTCAACTGGGCGTTAATGGGCGGGAGTTACTGGAAGGCGGACGGGCGCGACAAATGAAGTGAGGTTTGCCTTACCTAAGTTGGGTCGGTAGCGTCGTTACTGTCCGCTGGACCCCGGACACGGAGCGCCAGTCATGGCGGCCCCCTGCCCGGCCCGTCGAGCGCGCCGCGCCCTGCCCGGGCGGCGTCGCACCGGACCCGATTCCCACCCTCAACGGAAACGGACTGCCTCGACATGACCACGGGAGCCGCCCCCGTCCGCCAGCTCGACCCCGCCGACGCCGAGGAACTGCGCCGCACCGCCGAGGAGATCCTCGCCGCGGCCGGTACCTCCGCCGCCTCCCCGTACCTCCTCGCCCGTGTCGCCGAGTCCGCCGCCGCCCTGCCCGCCACGGTCCGTCACCAACTGCGGCCGGTCGACACCGACGACGGCCTGTTCGTGCTGCGCGGCCTGCACGTCGACGACCCCGAACTCGGCCCCACCCCGGCGGGCTGGGCCGCCGCCGGTGACAGCGGCGCCGTGCACGACATCGTCCTGCTGCTGCTCGCCACCGTCATGGGCAACCCCATCGCCTGGGAGGGCCAGCAGGGCGGCCGCTTCGTGCACAACATCGTCCCCGCCCCGGGCCGCGAGACCGAGCAGACCGGCGCCGGCAGCACCGTGCTGCTCAGCCCGCACACCGAGGACGCCTTCCACCCCGGCCGCGCCCACCTGCTCATGCTCAGCTGCATGCGCAACCGCGACCGCATCGCCACTACGGCAGCCAGCATCCGCAACGTACGGCTCGACGCGGCCGACATCGAGCTGCTGAGCCGCCCGCTGCTGCCGATCCTGCCCGACGACGCGTACACCGAGGCCCGGAACTTCGACGGCGGCCCGCCGCCCGCGGTCCCCACCCTCCACCGGACGGACGACGGCCTGACCCTGCGCTTCGACCCCGCCTACACCCCCTGGACGACGCGCCCCACGCCCAACGGGCCGCCTACGGACGCCTGGAGCGCGAACTCGCCCGCGTCTCGGGCGCCGTGCGCCTGGAACCGGGCGAGGTGCTCGTCGTGGACAACGACCTGGTCGTACATGGCCGGGTGCCCTTCCGGGCCCGTTACGACGGCACCGACCGCTGGCTCAAGCGTGCCTCCGTCCGTGTCCCCGCGCGCCGTACACGCCCCCTGGCCGAGGCGTCGGAGCGCGGTTACGGTCAGGCCGCCGTCGAAGCCCACACCGGATGACAGTCCACATCGGATGACAGCCCGCAGCTCCCCGAGGACGGACATGACCGACAGCACCGCGGCCGCCGGCCCCCGCTCCACATCCGCCGGCCCCCGCTCCGTACCCACCGGCCCAGGCCCCTTGTCCGGCGACCCCCGCTCCATACCCGCCGGCCCAGACTCTCCGTCCGCCGGCTCCCGCTCCATACCCGCCGGCCCAGGCTTCCCGTCCGCCGATCCTCGCTCCATACCCGCCGACCACCGCACCCTGCGCATCCTGACCACCAGCGACCTGGCCGGCCTCGGCATCACCCACGCCGACGTCGTGGCCACCGTCGAAGGGGCCTACCGCACCCTCGCCGCGGGCGGCTCCGACAACCCGCGCAAACTCACCGTCCAGCCCGCCGACGGGCACTCCGTCGCCTACGCGATGCTCGGCCGGGACGGTTCCCGCGACGTCGTCGCCGTCAAGACCTCGTACAAGCACGGCCTGGACAAGGACCGCGGGAGCCAGCACTACTACACGACGCTGACGCTCTACGACGACGTCACCGGCCTGCCCGTCGCGATGATGGACTGCGGCCGCATCGGCTCGCTGCGCACCCCGGCCGCCTCCGCCCTGCTGGCTCGTGAATGCGCCCCGCCCGGCGCCCGCAGCGCCCTGGTCATCGGCACCGGCACGCAAGGACGCCTGGCCCTCCCGTTCCTGCTGACGACGCTGCCGGGCCTGGAGCGCCTGATGCTGTACGGCAGCCACCCCGACGGCATCGCGGCGGTACGCGAAGAGCTGCGCGCCCACTTCCCGGACCGGGACGTGGAGCTCGTCACCGGACTGCGGGCCGCGGCGGCCGACGCCGACGTCGTCGTGGCGACCGCGGGCGGCCACACCACGGCGGCCGTCGAAGCCGGCTGGCTCCGGCCCGGCGCGCTGTCCGTCCTCGTCGGGCACGGCCTGGCGCCGTCCACCCTGCACCGCGCCGACCGGGTCGTGGCGACCAGCGAGGCGCAGATGAAGGTCACCGGCACCGACATGGCCGACGCGGCCGGCCGGTTCCCCGCCGTGGACGCCGAGTTCCCGGCCGTCCTGGCCGGTACCGCCACCGGCCGCGGCACGGCGCGGGAACGCGTCTTCGCCTACAACAGCGGACTGGTCGTCACCGACATCGCCCTCGGCCACCGCTTCGCCCAACTCGCCCTCGACCAGGGGCTGGGGACGCGGGTGGCGCTGTGGCAGTGACCGTACCGCGGCCCGCCGGCGTACCGACGCTGCCCGCCCACCCCGACCCCGGCACCGACCGGATCATGGACAGCGGCCTGCTGCACGAACTGTCCTACGCCTTCGACGGCCCCTTCCACTTCCTGCTCCCGGACCGCTTCGACGCCCACCTCACCGCCTTCCGCGCCGCCCTCGTCGACGCCGGGGTGGCAGGGCGCGTGTACTACGCGAAGAAGGCCAACAAGGCCGCCGTGTGGGCGGAACGCTGCGCCGTCCACGGGGCGGGCGTGGACGTGGCGAGCGTCCCGGAACTGCGCGAAGCCCTCGGCCACGGCGTACGCGGCGAGAACATCGTCGTCACCGGACCGGCCAAGAGCGACACCCTGCTGCGCCTGGCCGCACTCCAGGGCTGCCTGGTCGCCGTCGACGCGCTCGACGAACTGGACCTGCTCATCACACTCGCCCTGACCGGCACCGTACGCCCCGCCCGCCTGCTGCTGCGCCGCCTGCCGCCCGCGCAGCCGCACAGCCGCTTCGGGATGACGGCCGCCGAGCTGGACACCGCACTCGACCGGTGCGTACGCGCCGGGGACGCCGTACGGATGGAAGGTTTCAGCTTCCACCTGTCCGGCTACGCCGTCCGGCCGCGCGCCGACCTCGCCGGGCAACTCCTCGACCACTGCCTGCGTGCGCGGGAACTGGGCCTGCGGGCCGACCGGATCAGCATCGGCGGCGGCTTCGCCGTCGACTACAGCGACGCCCGCCACTGGCAGGCGTTCCTCGCCGCGCAGCGCCCCGAGCACTACCACGCGCACAAGACGTTCGAGGCCGACGGCTTCTATCCGTACCACTCGCCGGTCGCCGGGGCCGACGCCCTGCGCGCCGTCCTCGACACCGTCCCCGCAGGCGGCCGTACCCGCCTGGCCGACCGGCTCCAGCAGACCGGCACACTGCTGATGGCGGAGCCCGGCCGGGCCCTGCTCGACGGCGCCGGCGCGTCGGTCTTCCGCGTCCAGGGCGTCAAGGAACGCGACGGCTACCGCGTCCTCACGGTCGACGGCACCAGCCTCAGCCTCTCCGAGCAGTGGTTCAACAGCGAGTACCTGCCCGACCCGTACCTCGTCACGCCGGACGGACGGGCCCGCGGTGACGCGGCGCACCCCGCGTGCGTCGGCGGCGCCACCTGCCTGGAGTCGGACCTGCTCACCTGGCGCAAGGTCCCGTTCCCCGCCCGGCCGCGCGTCGGCGACCTGCTGGTCTACCCGAACACCGCCGGATACCAGATGGATTCGAACGAGTCCCCGTTCCACGACTCGCCGCTGCCGCCCAAGGTCGTCGTGGACCGCCTGGGCGCCCGACCGCGCTGGCGTCTCGACCGGCGTCCTGCCCGCTGAGGAACGCGCCCCGGCCCGTCGTCGCGCCACCCCTTCATGACCAGCCCTTCCCCGCTCAGGAGCCGCCCAGTGAAAGAGGCCCTCGTGCGCCCCGCCGTGGTCTCCCGCATCTCCGATCTCATCGGCCGCACCCCGCTGTACGAGCTGTGCCGTACCGAGTCGGGCAGCCGCCTGCTGCTCAAACTGGAGATGTTCAACCCGACCGGCACCGCCAAGATCCGGATGGCCCGCCAGATGGTCCTCGACGCCGAGGCGCGCGGCGAACTGCGGCCCGGAGGCCGCATCATCGAATCCACCTCCGGCAACACCGGCCTCGGCCTCGCGGTCATCGCCGCCGAGCGCGGCTACACCTTCACCGCCGTCGTCGACCACCACGCCTGCGCCGACAAACTGCGCGCCATGCGGGCCCTGGGCGCCGAACTCGTCTACGCCGCCGACGGTGGCACCGACGAGCTGGCCACCGCCGCCCGCGAGGAACTGGCCGCGGAGCTGGCCCGCGACCAGTGCAACACCGTCTTCACCGAACAGCACAACAACCCCAGCAACGGCGTCGGTTACTTCCCCGTCGCCCATGAGCTGCACCAAGCCCTGGACGGGAGGATCGACGTCCTGATCGGCGCGGTGGGCACCGGCGGCGGGCTCTGCGGCACCGCCCGCGCACTGCGCGCCCTCGTCCCCGGCTGTACGACGGTCGGCGTCGAGCCCAAGGGCTCCATCGCCTTCGGCGGCCCGGCCCACGACTACTACCAGTCCGGCACCGGCACGCCCGAAGGCGCCGAGATCGGCGCGCTGGTCGACTTCGACCTGATCGGCGAGGGCGTGAAGGTCGGCGACGTGGAAGCCTTCGCCACCGCCCGCGCCGTCGCCCGCGCCACCGGGCTCCTCATCGGCGGCTCGGCGGGCGGCGTCGTCCACGAGGCCCTGGCCAGGCTCCCTGCCCTGGCCCCGGGTTCCACTATGGTCGCGCTGGTCAACGACGGCGGTGAGAAGTACCTGGACACCGTCTTCGACGACGACTGGATGCACGCCCGCGACCTCGTCGACCGTGGCCTGGAACGGGAGATCGACGAGACGCTTACCAAGCTCCGCAGGAGGTGAGCCACGCCATGCCGCCCGCCGTGCTCCTCCGCGACAGCCGCGCCCTGGCCGCCCTCGCCGTACCCCTCGTCCTGACCCAGCTCGCCCAGGTCGCCCTGACGACCACCGACACCGTGATGATGGGGATGCTCGGCACGGCCGACCTGGCGGCGGGCGGGCTCGCCATCGTCATCTTCAACCAGCTGCGCACCATGGGCGTCGGACTCGTCACCTCCATCGGCAACCGCACGGCCGCCGCGTCCGCACGGGCGGAGGGGACGGGCGCCGACGCGCGCGAGGGCAGCGAAGAGGTCCGTACGACCGTCCGCGCCGGGCTGGCCGTGGCGACCCTCGCCGGGCTGGCGGGCGCCGTCCTCATGCTGCTCATCGGCCAGGCGCTGACCTGGCTCGGCCAGGAGGCGGACGTCGTCGGCCGGGCGCGGACGATGCTGCTCGTCCTCGCGCCGGGCCTGTTGCCGTGCCTGTGGTTCCAGGCCGTCCGCCAGTTCACCGTGGGCATGCGGCGGCCGCAGGCGCTGCTGCGCATCACCGTCGTCTCCGTCGCCGTCAACGCCGCGCTCAACTGGGGGCTGATCCACGGCACCTGGGGGCTGCCCGAGCTGGGCCTGCGCGGTGTGGGCGTGGCCACCACGCTGGTGTACTTCCTCTCCTTCCTGGCGCTGTACGCCGCCGCGAAGCGCGACCCGGTGCTCGGCCCCCATCTGAGCCTGAACATCGCCAGGGCGGACCGCGCCGCGGCCGTCCGCATCGTCCGGCTCGGTGTGCCGATCGCCGCGGCCTACGGGTCGGAAGCCGGGTTCTTCTCCGTCACGGCCCTGATGGCCGGCTCCTTCGGCAGCGCCGCGCTGGCCGCGCACACCGCCGTCAACCAGCTCGTCTACATCGTCTTCCAGGTCGCCGTCGGCCTCTCCCACGCCGCGTCCGTCAACGTCAGCCGCGAACTCGCCCTCGGCCGTACCGACACCGCGCTGCGCATCAAGAACACCGCACTGGCCTGCGCGGGCGCCGTCATGACCGTCGTCGCGGCCGTCTACGCCACGCTGCCCGGACTCGTCCTCGCCCCGTTCTTCGACACCGACGGCGCCCGGGACACCGAAGCCGTCTCGATCGCCACCCACCTGCTGCTCGTCGTCATGGTCCTGCAATTCTTCGACTGCGCCCAGAACATCGGCGTCGGTCTCCTGCGCGGGCTGGACGACACCAGGAGTGGCTTCCGCATCACCCTCATCGGCTACTGGGCCGTGGGCCTGCCCGCGGCCTGGCTCCTGGCTTTCGCCGCAGGTCTGCACACCCTCGGCATCTGGCTCGGCCTCCTCACCGGTCTCGCCACCACCGCCGTCCTGCTTCTGCGCCGCTACGGCACGAGTGTGCGCGCCAAGGCGGGCCTCGGGGAACATCGGTACAGCGGTCGGGTGTCGTAGTCGGGACGGACGGCTGTCTGCCATCGGTGAACACCACCCCGAGCGGGCGCGACAGTCCTTACCGTCCGGTCCCATGACGACGATCACCACCCGTACGGTCGAATACCCGGCCGACAACCTGACGATGACCGGCTACCTCGCGCTCCCGGCCGGTGCCGAGCGCCGGCCCGCGGTACTGCTCGGACCCGAGGGCACGGGGCTCAGCGACGTCGAGTGCCGCCGGGCCGACGCTCTGGCCGAGCTGGGTTACGTTGCGCTGGCCTTCGACCTCCACGGCGGGCGCTACCTGGGCGCCCCCGAGGAGATGCTGGCCCGTTGCATGCCGCTGCTCGCCGACCCCGACCGGATGCGGGGCATCGGCCATGCCGCGCTCGACGTGTTGCGCGCCGAACCACGGACCGACCCCGACCGGATCGCCGCCGTCGGCTACGGCACCGGGGGCGCTGTCGCACTGGAACTCGGGCGCGACGGCGCGAACCTGCGCGCGATCGGGACAGTCAACGCCCTCACCACGGGCCGGCCGGGCGAGGCGGCACGCATTCGCTGCCCGGTGTGGGCCGGGGTCGGGTCGGAGGACCCGATCATGCCGCCCGCCCAACGGGAGGCGTTCACCGCGGAGATGGAGGCCGCGGGCGTCGACCGGCGCCTCGTGGTCTACGGGGGAGCCCTGCACGCCTTCCACCACCCACCGGTCGACCACACCGTGCGTCCCGGCGTCGGCCACCACCCACGGCACGCACAGCGAGCCTGGCGTGACATCATCGCCCTGCTCGCCGAGTGCCTGCCCGTCACGGATTGATCCGGGAACGCCGCCCCCAGCGGGGTCGGGCGCCCCTCGCGTCCGAACATCGTGCGAACGGCAACGGCGCACCGTAACCACCTCCGGCACCCGCCCGGCGATCTTCCCGCGAACCCCGGCGGAGCCCCCGACCGGTGTGCCGGCCGACCATGCTCGATCTCGGCGCCAACCGCTGTACCGACGGTCCCCGAGGCCGAAGGCGGGCGCAGCACAGGCCGTACCGACCGCCTGAACGGCCCGGTCCTACGGCCACACCACCTTGCGGAAGGCGTACGAGCCGTCCGGCTTCAGCTCCACCAGCGCGAGCGGCTTGCCCACCGGGTCGCCGTGGTCGTCGAAGCGGATCGGCCCGCTCACGCCGTACACCGGCTTGCTGCCGCTGATCTGGAGCAGCATCTGGCGGGTGCTGCCGGTGGTGACCGGGTTGTTGCCCTGCCCGCCGGCGCCGTCGCGGATCGCCACACCCAGGGTGAGCAGGGCGTCGTGGCCCATCATCGCCTGGCCGTCGGCCAGTTCGGTGTCCAGCCGGCGGATCTCCTGCCGGTAGGCGTCGCGGAACTGCGGCAGCGGGTTGACGGAGCCGGGGTACGTGTCCGTCCACTGGTCGGGGTGGGCCAGCACGGTGTGGTGCACGGTGACCCGGCTGCGCTCCCACACCTCGCGGAACGCCTGGCGCGAGGCGTGGCTCTCCGGCACGTCGAAGACGCCCACCACGTCGTCCGCGGTGACCACCGTGGTCGGGCAGCGCCGGCCGGCGGCGGCCATCGCCTCGATGAAGACGCGCAGCGCGCGCCCCCGGCCCGCGAAGTACACGGCGTCCGGCGGGTCGGCACACACCCGGTCGGCGAGCGAGGAGAAGGCGTTGGCGGTGGCGGGATCGGCCGAACTGTAGGCCAGCCCCATGTCGGTGACCTTCAGGTGGTGGCGCGCGGCGGCCGCGGTGAAACTCCGGGACAGGGAAGTGCTGTAGGTGTCCTGTTCGCTGCGGTCCTTGATGGTCGTCACGCGGTACGGGCGCTGCTGCCCAGGGCGGTTCTGCAGGGTCCGCAGGTAGCGCACCGCGGCCGACGCCTGGTCGGAGTTGGTCGCCGCCACCCGCCAGAAGCCGGTCTGCCCCGGCCGGTTCATGGCGTCGGCGGTCACGGTGGAGCCCATCATGGGGATCCTGGCCTCCCGCAGGGCGTCTATTGCCTGCTGGGTGGTCCGGCGGCTCTGCCCGAGGCCCGCCACGGCGACCAGGTGCTGGTCCCCGTCCTTCATCTCCTTGAGCTGCTCCACCAGCGGCTCCCACTGCGCGGACCCGGCCCCGCTGTTCGCCAGCAGCAGCTTGATCTGCGGGGAGTCGCCGCGCCCGCCGCGCCGCGGGTCGTTCAGCTCGCGCTGCGCCAGGTAGGCGCCCTCCAGCTCCCGGCGTATGCTGTCGCGCCCCCGGTCCCCGGGGCCCGTCGTCATCGGCTGGAGGTAGGCCACCGACACCCAGGCTTTGCCGGACGCCGCCACCCGCCGGTTCTCGGCGAGGATCTGCCGGGAGATGTCCCGCAGCGCGGCGTCGAACTCGTACGAGCCGTCGGTGACACCCACGCACTCGTCGCGCGGCCCCTGCTCCCGCACCCCGTCCGCACAGCGCTCGAACACCCGGTCGTACACCCAGTACCCGCCCACACCCAGGGCGCCCGCGACGGCCACGGCGACGGCGGCGCGCAGCCACCTGCGGGGCTGCGGCCGCGGGGCCGTGAGCTGGTCCTCGCCACTCATCCGACGGTCACCAGGGCTTCCTCTCGTAGGCGGCCGCCCGCTGCCACAGCACGTCGTGGTCCGTCTCGTCGCCCAGCCGGCCGCTCAGGGTCTGCAGTGCTTCGGAAATCTTCGGGTACAGCTCGGCCACCGGGTCGCCCAACGGGTCGGACCACAGCGACGCGCAGGGGTCGGACGCCGGGTGGGTGGTGATCCACCCGGCGACCAGCAGACGGGTGACCGTCAGCTGGTCGGGCGGGCTCTGCGCCCGCGCGAGCCGGTGCTGGAACTCCGCACCCGCGGAGCGTTCCAGCGCCTCCGCCTCCCAGCGGCGCGGCGCGCGCTGGATGAAGGACAGCTCCGCGCACCACGCCTGCGCCGAACCACCGCCCCCGCACACGTCGAGGAAGCGCTCGTGCAGGTACGCCGCGGCACCCTGGACGTCACCGGCCGCCAGCCGGTGGTAGGCCCCGGTGCGCCCCGACTCGGCCGCGTCCCGCAGGATCTCGTGCGTACGGATCCACGGCGCGCGGGCGTCGGCGGGCGCCGTGGCCAGCGCCAGCCGGCCCAGCAGCAGGGTGCGGACCATGGCCGGGAGCACGCTGTGCGGCTGGCCGTCGAAGACGATCCGTTCGGCGTACCGGTCGTCGTGGGCCAGTCCGCGCAGGAGCCGCGGCGGGGAGTCCGCCTGCCGCCACAGGTCGGCGGCGCTCGCCGCCTGCCCGAGGGTGACGGCGGCGGCCGCATGGGGCAGCGCGCCGTCGGCCAGCTCCCGCGGCAGGTCCTGGAGGAGCAGTTCCAGCAGCTCGTCCGCGACGGAGTGCGGCCCTTCGGGCGCCAGCACCCCGCGCAGCCGCTGCCCGCAGGGCACGTCCGGTGCGAAGTCCTCCAGCGCGGCCAGCACCGTAGCTGTCGCAGCCGGGTGGCCACGCGTCAGCTCGTGGACCGTACGGCCCAGCCAGGCCACCGGATGCGTGATGCCCGCCAGCGCCGCCTGCGGCATCCGCTTCACGTACGGGCCGGCCTGCTCCTGCACCTCGCTCCGGTCCAGCCGGCGCAACTGCGCCACCTCCAGCCGGGCACCACCGCCGGGCCGGGCCACGGTCCGCGGCACGAACGACTCCGGTCCGTCCACCTGCTCCGGCGGCTGCCAGCACGACAGGTAGCTGCCGAGCGGCCGGGGCCCTTGCTCCAGCTGCCGCAGCACGTCCGGGACGCGGCGCGCGCTCGCCACGACCACCAGCGGGTCCTGGTGCTCCGGACCTGCGGCGGCCCGCGCCTCGACCAGGGCCTGGAGGAACGCGTCGCCCAGCTCGCTGTCGGCGTTGTCCAGCAGCACCAGGCAGCGCAGCGTACGGGCACGGTCGCCGCCGTGCCGCGTGTACGCGCCCTGGAGATCGGCGAGGAACGCCTGGAGCAGCACCGACTCGGCGCGCTCCCGCTGGGCCGCCGTACCGTGCCGGAAGTGCTGGTTCAGCTCGACGAGGGCGTCCGCCGGGACCTGCGGCCGGGAGCCGCCGCGCGGTGTCCGGCCCACCCGCCGGTGCACGCCCCACCACACCCGGGCCCGCTGCCACCCCTGTATCAGCGGCACGACCGCCGCCGACCAGCCGGGCAGCCCCATCGGCACGCCGACCGACGTCACCAGATCCCGCAGCACCGCCAGCGAATGGTCCTCCGCACGGCCCGTGCGCAGCGCCTCGCGCATCTGGCCGAGCGCGGCGTCCCGGCTCTCCGGGTCGGCCTCGGCGGACAGCGCCATCAGCAGGACGGCGAAGGAGGGCAGGGCCAGCGGCGGGAAGTCCGGCCGGCGGGCGTTGAGCTGGAAGGCGATACGGGCCAGGACGTCGACGGGATGGTGGACCCCGTCGTCGAGCGCGGAGAGGTCCAGGGCGGCCATCGGCGCCCGGCCGCCCCAGGTCTCCAGCCGGCCCGTCAGCGCGGTCTTGCCGCTGCCGCGGGGCCCGAGCAGCAGCAGGGCCGGGTACCGGGTGTGCTCACCGCGTGCCCGGACGAGCCGCTGACCGACGAACTCCCGGATCATCAGATCACGTCGGGACTGCACCGCGCCCCCTCGTGGCCACCGTCGTGAGTGACCAGGATGCAGCAATCGGGGGCCTGCGCAAGGTGGTTCGGGAGCAGAGGTGACCAGGGGAGACCACTGAGCCGTATGAGGTCGGTGATGCTTGACGGTACGGGCCGCTCGCGCCGCACGGGAGAGAAGCGTGCGACGCGGGCACTCAGTAGCGACTCCCGGGGATACCGGCGTCGCGCGGGCCGTACGGGGCGGAGTCCAGCCAGCGTCCGGCACGGCCGCACCGGGGCGCCGCGGCGGCCGCCAGACGCTGGGCGGCGCGCTGCCGGAAACCCGGCGCGGTGAGGTGGCCCAGGGCGCGTCCGGCCGCCTGCCGGTTGAGCAGGGCGGCCCGGTGGCGGGCGGCCGCGAAGCCGGTCACGTCACCGGTGGCGATCGCGTCGGCGGCCGCCGCCGCGTCGGCGATGCCCGAGTTCAGGCCCCGCGCCCCGAAGGGGGCGAAGAGGTGCCCGGCCTCCCCGGCGAGCAGCACCCGGCCGTGCATGTCGGTGAGGTCGTCGGCGACGACCTGCTGGAAGCGGTAGTGCGAGGCCCAGGTGACCGCGCAGGCGTGCCCGTCCGGCAGCAGGCCGGGCAGCCAGTCCGCCGCGGCCCCGGCCAGCGCCTCCGGATCGTCGTCCGGACGGCACTGGACGTCCACGCGCAGCCCGCCGCGGAACGGCACGGTCAGCACCTGGCGCCCGGCCATCCGCGGATCGCGGTAGTGGAACGCCCGCTCGCACGGCAGTGGACGCGCGGGGTCGTCGGCGACGTCGACCACCAGGAACGCGTGCGGGGAGCGGGGCCCGCGCAACCGTACGCCGACGGCCCGGCGCACGGCCGACCTGGCCCCGTCGCAGCCGACCGCGTACGGGACACGGTGCTCGGACTCCGGCGTGCGCACCACCACGCCGTCGGGCGAGGAGGTGAGGCCGGTGACCGGGCTCTCCCAGCGGATGCCGGCACCGGCGCGCCGGCAGGCCGCGCGCAGCAGTTCCTCCATGACCGGCTGCGGCAGACTGGAGAACGGCGCGCGGTCCGCCGGAGGCGGGGTGTACGTACGGCGATGGACCTCCCGGCCGTCGAAGGTCGTGCGTCTCGCGCCCCAGACCAGCCCGTTGCCGACCAGCGCGGTGCCGAGCGCCGGGTCGGCGGCGGCGAGCGTGGCCAGTGACTGCCGGTGCAGGAAGATCGCCCGGCTGCCGGGCCGCGGCGCGTGCTCCGCCGCCGCCTCCAGGACGGTGACGGGCAGTCCGCGGACCCGCAGCAGCAGGGCCGTGGCCAGCCCGACCGGGCCCGCGCCCACGACGAGGACGTGCGGTGTGGCGGTGGTGTCCATGACGGCCTCCTAGCGGGGCAGCCGGCCGCGCGCGACCTTGCCGCCCGCGGTGGTGGGGAGTTCGGGCAGGAACGTCGTACGGCGGGGGATCTTGTACGGGGCCAGGTGGGCCCGGCAGTGCGCGAGAATCGCGGCCTCGTCGGCGGCTCCCCCGTCGGCGGTCGCGATCCAGGCCTGCGGGGCCTCGCCGCGCACCGCGTCCGGCATGGCGGTGACGGCGACCGCGGCCACCGACGGATGGGTGGAGATCACCCGTTCCACCTCGGCCGGGTAGACGGTGTAACCGCCGCACAGAATCACGTCCTTGAGGCGGTCCAGGACGGTCACCCCGCCGTCGTCCGTCACCCGTCCGACGTCCCCGGTGCGCAGTTCGCCGCCGGGCGTCAGGACCTGCGCGGTGGCCTCGGGGGAGCCGAGATAGCCGGGAGTGACGAACGGCCCGCGTACCAGCAGTTCACCGTCCTCACCCGTACGGACCCCGGCACCCGGCACGGGCGGGCCCGCGGTGCCCGGGTGGCCGGGGTCGTCGGCGGGGGTGAGCGAGGCCAGGCCGGCCAGTTCGGTCATGCCCCAGCCCTCGGCGAAGACCGCACCGGACCGCTCCTGCCAGGCGCGGGCGAGCTGTTCGCCGGCGGGCTGGCCCGCGGAGAGCGAACAGCGCACCGACTCCAGCGGCAGCCCCGCGTGGGCCAGCAGCCGCCGGTACATCGTCGGCACCCCGGCCAGCACGGAAGGACGGTGACGGCGCAGCGCCTCGGCCACCGCCTCCTCGGTGAAACGGGCGAGGAGGACGAGGGTGGCCCCGGCGGACAGGGCGGCGTTCAGGACGTTGGTGCCGTACGTGTGCGCGAGCGGCAGCGGACTGAGCACCGTGTCGCCGGGCCCCAGCGCCAGCCGCCGGGCGATGTTCTCCCCGCCGAGCCGCACCGCGCGCCGGGTCTGGAGCGCTCCTTTGGGGCGTCCCGTGGTACCGGAGGTGTAGGCGATGGTCGCGATACCGGTGAGGTCGGTGACAGGGGAGCGGGGCGGGGGTCCGGAGCCGGGCGGGGAGAGAGGCGGGCCGGGCCCTTCGGCGGTCAGGACGAGCACGGCACCGCTGTCGGTGGCCGCGTGCCGCAGCTCGTCCGGCGCCGAAGCGGCGTTCAGCGGCACGCCCACGGCGCCCAGTTCGGCCAGCGCGAGGTGGTCCGTGACCCAACGGCGGCCGTTGGGGCGGCAGAGCACCGCCCGGTCGCCGGGGCGCAGCCCCAGCGCGGCCAGCTCGGCGGCCCGTTCCGTGACCGCGGCGCGCAGCGTGCGGCGGGGCAGGGGGCCCTGTTCGTCGATGAGAGCGATGTCGGTGTGGCGTCGGCAGGACATGAGGGGCTCGCTTTCCTCGCAGGTGGGAGGGGAGAGGTACGGGCCGGACCGGTCAGGGCACCGGCTGCCAGGCGGCAGCGGCGGCGTGCACCGTCCGCAGCACCTCGGCCGGCGTACGGCCGTTCTCGTCGAGCAGCAGACCGCCGGGCCGGCTGCCCACCGAGTAGTGGATGTCGAAGAACGTGTCGACCTCGGCCGCCGCCGTGGCCCCGCCGGGGCGGGGCGCGCAGACCCACGTCACCGGGGTGCCGGTGGTGGCCACGGCCTCGATCAGCGCGGGCAGTTCGGCCATGATCCGGTCCGGCGCGAGGCGCACCGCCAGCAGCAGTCGCCCGGGCACCCGGCCCGGATTGAGCGCCGCGCACCGCGCGGCGACCGCACGGGGATGACAGCCCGGCCGGGGGCACAGGCCGGCCACCGCGCCGGGCGGCGGCACCCGGTCACCGTCGGCCGTCCACCGGACCTGCCCGGCGATGGCCGGCGGACAGGCGTCCAGGAACGACATCAGCTGCGGGAAGTCGCTCAGCCAAGGGTGCGAACGGGCCGCCGCGCGGTACTCCTCGGCAACCCACCGCGCCTCGCGCGGCAGCACACCCGGGGGCGGGTGCCCGCCGGTGACGACGGTGACGGGCACACCGGCCACGTAGTGGGCCAGCCCGGAGGCCACCGTCGTCAGCGCTCCGGTCGCATGGCGCCCGAGGTGCAGCAGGAACGCCTCGCCGCCCGCCGTCGGGGCCAGCGCCGGATGCGGGTCAGGTACGGCGGGCCCGGCGCGCCCGATCTCCTCGGTGAGCGGCCGGGGACGGCCCGCCAGACGCTGCCGCGCCGGCGGCGACGGGACGACGACCGGCTGCGGCCGGACCGGTGCCGGACCGCTGCCCGGTGCCGGACCGCTGCCCGGTGCCGGACCGCTGCCTGGCGCCGGACCGCTGCCTGGCGCCGGACCCCCGTGCCCGTCGTACTCCGTCCCGGCGGGCACCAGCCGCGGGTTGAACAGCTCGCGGATGAACAGCCAGGGCCGGTCGCCGTCGAGCACCACGTACGCCTTGAACACGGCGGGCCGGACCCGGCCGTCCTGTTCCCACCCGGCCACGCCGACCTCCACCAGCCGCCGGGTGCGCATCGCGCCGGCGGCCCGCAGGCCGTAACCGATCGGCGTACGGCCGCTGGTCAGGCACGCGGCCAGCGCCGGGTCACCGGGGACCAGCCCGACGACGGTGTTGAGCGAGACGGGCGTCAGCGCGGCGTCGGCCAGCGCCGAGCGGCGGACCAGGACCTGTTCGTCCCGGCCCAGGCTCAGGCAGCGGCGGGCCAGCGCGTCCTGCGCGACGGCGGGCGCGGTGCCCTGGTGCAGCACGCGCAGCCGCAGGGGCGTGGCGAGCGCGGACTCCAGCAGGGTGGTGGTCAGTCCGTCGCTGGCGAGCAGCATCCGGGTCAGCGGGCTGCTGAAGCGGGCGATGTCACCGAGGTCGAAGGGCCGCGGGGCCGGCCGGCCGGGGGACCGGTCGCCGGTGCCGGCACCGCCCTCCGGCAGGTGGCGGTCGGTACTGGGGTAACGGAGTGGGGTGAACACGGTCAGGTCCTCTCCATGAGGGGGTGGTGCCGAGGACGGCGGGCCCGGGGTCCGCCGCCGCCCGGCGGGGGCGGGGGCAGGAGGCGCGGCGCGCGCGTGCGGCGCCGGCCAGTTCCCGCAGCAGCTGGGCGGTGCCGCTCCAGCCGATGCACGCGTCGGTGACGCTCTGTCCGAAGACCAGCTGCCGGCCGGCACCGGCGTCCTGGCGGCCGGGGACGAGGAAGCTCTCCAGCAGCAGGCCGCGCACGGTGGTGTCACCGTCGGCGATCCGCACCGCGAGGTCCTCGGCGACCGCGTGCTGCCGTTCGTGCTGCTTGCCGCTGTTGCCGTGACTGGCGTCCACGAGGACGCGGGCGGGCAGTCCGGCAGCGGCGAGCAGTTCCGCCGCCTGGCGGACGTGCGCCGCACCGTAGTTGGGGCCGTCCGCGCCGCCGCGCAGGACGACGTGGCAGTCCGGGTTGCCGCTGGTGCGCAGTACGGACACCGGCCCGGCACCGGACGCGCCGAGGAAGGTGTGCGGTGCGGCCGCGGCCCGTACGGCGTCGACCGCGACCTGCACCGAGCCGTCCGTGCCGTTCTTGACGCCGACCGGCATCGGCAGGCCGCTGGCCAGGTCGCGGTGCACCTGGCTCGCCGCCGTACGGGCCCCTACGGAGCCCCAGGCGACGACGTCGGTCAGGTACGCCGGGGTGGCCGGGTTGACCCATTCGCAGCCCACCGGCAGGCCGGACTCGGCGATGTCGAGCATCAGCGACCGGGCCTCGGCCAGGCCGCGGCCGAGGTCGGCGCCGCCGTCCAGGCCGGGGTCGCCGACCAGGCCGGGCCAGCCGAGGCAGGTGCGCGGCTTCTCGACGTAGACCCGCATCACGACGAGCAGGTCGTCCGCCAGTGCGGCCGCCGCTTCCCGCAGTCGGGACGCGTAGTCCAGGGCGGCCGCCCGGTCGTGCACCGAGCATGGCCCGGCGATGACGAGCAGCCGGTCGTCCCGGCCGTCGAGGATCCGTACGGCGTCGTGCCGGGCCGTCATGACGGTGTGCGCCGCGTGGTAGGTGAGCGGCAGCCGTTCGCACAGCTGCGCCGGGGTTTCCACCGGCAGGACGCGGGTCTGGCCGCCGGTGGGGCGGATCCGGCGTCCGTCGCGGTGCCGGAGGTGCGGGGTGGCGGGGGTGTCTGTCGAGGTGGTCATGGTGGTTCGCTCCTTCGGGGTGGCGCGGGCGGTGTTCTGTGGGGTGGGAAGCGGATACGTCATGACGTGTGACCTCCGTGGCCCCCCGAGCCCCCGTGGCCTCCTGAGCCTCCGTGGCCGCCGCCTCCGTGCATGCCGGGGTGCATGTCCATCACCGGACCGGGCATCACCGTGAACGGCCGCATCATCGACTCGTCCTCGTGTTCGAGGATGTGGCAGTGGTACATGTAGCGCCCCGAGCCGCCGTCGAACCGGCCCAGTACGGACACCAGCTGGCCGGACCCGGCGGGCGCCGGCCTGGTGTCGCCGACCCGCACGGTGTCCTTCCAGCCGAGGCCGGCGCCCTCGACGGGCAGGTCCCCGGTGAAGGTGACGGGGGTGACGGTGCCGTGACCGCGCACCGTGCCGTCGCCGTCGACCAGCCGCTGGAAGCCGCGGCCGTCGTAGTTCTGCCGCCGGGTCTCCTGGAAGCGGATCAGGTGGATGTGGAAGGGGTGGACGGGGCCGCCCAGGTTCAGCACGTTCCACTGCTCCCAGCCGCCCTCGCGCGCCATGATGGTGGTGGCGTCGTTGAACATCTCGGCGACCCGGCGCAGCGTCAGCAGCGGCTGTCCCGGCCGCTGCACCTGCACGATGCCGTCGCTGGGGATCTCCACCGACGAGGCGTCCTCGACGGTCTCCATCTCCCACATCATCGGCATCCCGGTGGCGGCCGGCGGGGTCAGCACGATCCACCGGTGCTCGTGGTCGGGGGCCGTGGCGTGGCTCAGCCGTACGTAGGACGGGCTGACGCGGCCCGGCAGCGTGAACGGGTCGTCCACCGCCTCGTCCGCGACCCGGAACTGCACCACCTCGGGCGAGGGCGCCGGGCCGGGCGGGTTGGTGGCGGTGTCGGTCCAGTGGACGCGCATCCCCCGCAGGACGGAGAAGTCGGCCAGGACGTCGGCGCGCTCACCGGGTGCCAGGGTCAGGCCCTGTTCCGGCAGCGGCTCCGGCTCGGGCAGCAGCCCGCTGTCCGTACCGATCTGGTGGAAGGCGCGGGCGACCAGCTCCGGGTCGACCGGCGTGCCGTCCTCGTGGCACAGGCGCAGGGTGAAGAACCGCGCGTTGGAGCCGTTGACCATCCGGAAGCGGTACCAGCGCGCGGCCACCTCCAGGTGGGGCTGGACGACGCCGTTGACGACGTTGTAGGGGCCGAAGAACGGGCGCGGCACGTCCTGGGCGTCCCGCAGGACCTTGTGCATCAGCACACCGGTCGGGCGGCCCTTCCAGTCGGTGTCGACGTTGCGGTCGCACAGTACGAGCGGGATCTCGTGGGCGCCGTCCGGCAGGCCGAGCGCCGTCTCCTCCTCGTCCCTGATCCAGTACATGCCGGCCAGGCCCGTCATCACGTTCAGCGCGGTGATGTTCATGGCGTGGTCGTGGTACCAGAGGGTGCAGGACGCCTGGTCGTTGACGTACTCGGACAGCTGGGTCTCGCCCGGCGGCACGGCGTTGTCGGTCCAGCCGTCGTTGACGCCGCTGGTCCGGGCGCCGTGCAGATGCACCACGGTCCAGGGCGGCAGCGCGGCCACCTTGCGGTCGAAGGTGTCGGCCGCCGGGTCGTAACCGGGGCGCACGGCGTTCGCCGGCACCCGCGTCTCGACCTTGATCAGGGGGTACGGGCCGCTCAGCCCGTTGGCCCAGGACACCCGCAGCCGGGTGCCGCGCCGCACCTCGACGGTCGGCCCGGGGACCTGTCCCTCGTAGGCCCACATCAGCGACGGGGGAAGTTGCGAGTGCAACTGAATGCGGACGGGGCGGGTCGTGACGGTCAGCTCGGCGCGGCCGGTCTCCGGGTCCGCCTCCGGCCGCAGGACCGGCGGGATCCGCAACGGGTCCAGGAACGGTTCCAGCGGCGGGACCTCGGGAGCGGCCGGGGTCTGCGGGACCTCCGGGGCCTCGGGGACCGGAGCGGTATCCGGGGCCACCGGGATCTCCGGGGCTGTCGTGACCGGCGGGGCCGTCGGGGAGGCGGCGGCCGGGGGAACCGGTTCGGTGAGGACGGCCGGCTCGGTGGCGGCCGCCGGGGTGGGGGTTTCGATCAGCTCAGGCATTGCGGGGACTCGCTTCCGAACGGTGGAAAGGTTGACTCCCTCACCGTGCGCCCCGGCAGACCCTCCCCACATCGGGGAAAACACGTGCCCGACTACTGAACCGGTACGGAGCCGGGGAAGCCCGCTACTGAGCCCGATGGCCCCGCCCCTGCCCTCCAGGGGCCTGAGGCCCCTGCCTCTCAGGCCCCTGCCTCTCAGGGCCCTCAGGCCCCAGACCTCCAGGCCCCGGCCCCACAGTCCTCCGGTCCCACCCGCCCCCGCCCCCTCAGCCCTCCGGCCCCCGCACCCCCGCCAGCTTCCCCGCCACCGCCGCCCGCGACGAGACCCCGAGCTTCGCGAAGACATGGGCCACGTGCGTCTCGACCGTCCGGGGGCTCAGGAACAACCGCTCCGCGATCCGCTGGTTGCTGAACCCCTGCCGGACCAGCTCGGCCACCTCCGCCTCCCGCCGCGACAGCCGCCCGTCGGTCCGGTCCGCCGCCCGCCCGGCCCGTACGCCCAGCCGCCGCTGCTCCCGTACGGTCCTGGCGTGCAGCCCGAGCGCTCCGCACGCGCCGAACACCTCCGCCGCCCGCGCCAGCTCCGTACGCGCCGCGGCCTTCTCCCCGCAGCCGGCGTGCGCGGTGCCGGCCCGCAGCCAGGCCCGCGCCGCGGACAGCCGCTCGCCCGTCGCCTCGAACAGCTCCGCCGCCCGTACCGCGCCGCGGGCCGCCGCGGCCGGGTCGCCCTCCTGCTCCGCGTGGGCCCGCGCCAGTACCGCGTGCCCCGACCCCGTACCGCCGCCCGGCACCGCCGCGGCGCGGTCCGCCCAGCCCGCCGCCGCGCCGGGCCGGCCGCGCTCGGCCTCCGCGTCGGCCATCGCCTCGCAGCACACCAGCAGGCAGCTGCGCTCCAGCAGCGGGGTGACGAACTCGTCGCACGCGGCCAGCACCTGCGCCGCGCCCGCGTCCACCTCCTGGAGTCCCACCAGCGCCAGGCCGCGGCCGACGACACCGAGCCGCGCCCACCACTCCCGGCGGCCGTCCGCGTGCCGGATCGCCTCGTCGGCGAGGGCCAGCGCGGCGGCGGCGTCGCCCGTCCAGCGGACCATGAGGGACTTCACGGCCAGCGCCAGGGCCACGCACTCGTCGGAACCGAGCAGCCGCGCGGCGTCCACCGCGTCCTCGGCCCGGTCGACGGCCTCCGCGAGGCGCCCCGTCCGGCCGTAAGTGAACGCCTGCGCGGTCAGGATCCACGGCGAGAGGTAGCTCTGCCCGGTGGCGTTGGCGATGGCCAGGCTCCGTTCGACCGTGCGGGCGGCCTGCGGCAGCCGGCCCATCATCGCGTCGATCCAGCACAGGAAGGCCAGCGACTCCAGCCAGGGGGCCAGCTCGGCGTCGGTGGCGTCCGCCGTCAGCCGTTCGGCCCGGGCGGCGAGGTCGTGCGCGGCGTCCAGGTCGCCCGCGCCGTAGGCGCAGCCGAGCCGGAGCGTCACCAGCGGCATCCAGTCGTCGGGCGGGTCACCGGCCGTCTCGGCGCCGCCGGGCCGGGACAGTACGGCGGTCAGCCGGTCCAACTGCTCGGCGGCGCCCGTGAAGTCGGCGCGGATGAGGCTGTCGCCGATCAGCTGGAGGTGCAGGGGGACGGCGTCCACCGCGTGCTCCGGAGGCACCCGGCCCAGCTCGGAGCGGAGCAGGGCGCGGCCCTCCGCCTGCCGGTTGAGCAGCCGTTCCAGGATGGCGCAGAACCGGGCGGCGCCGGCCCGCTGCGCCCAGGCGTCCGGCGGCAGCAGCCGCAGTACCTCCAGCGCGGTGTCGCGGCCCTGGACGAGCCGCCCGCCGACGCCCTGGAGCCGGGCCAGTTCGACGAGCAGCGAGAGCCGGTCGGGCGCGGGTCCGGCCGCCGTACCGCCGGGTTTCTCGGGGAGCAGGTCCAGGGCGGTCCGCAGCCACTGGGCGGCGGTCGCGGGGGACTGGTACGCGGTCGCGCGGGCCGCCTCGACGAGCACGCCGACGGACAGCAGGTCCCCGAAGCGCGCCGAGCGGGCGATGTGGCGGGCGCGGGTGACGGTGGGCGCGTCGCGCTCGTCCAGGGCGGCGGCGACGCGCGCGTGGGCGGCGACCCGCCAGCCCGCGCCGGAGGAGGCGTAGGCGAGGTGCCGGACGACGGGGTGGCGGAAGCGGAAGCGCCCCGGGGCGGGCGCGCAGCGGACCACGTCCCGCTCGGCCAGCTCGTCGAGGGCCGCCAGGGCCTCCGCCTCGGTGGTCGGCGCGGCGACGGCCACCATGCCGGGCTCGAACTCGTCGCCGAGTGTGGCGGCGGCCTGGGCGGCCAGCCGCACGTCGTCGGGGAGGGCGGCCAGTTCGGCGGCCAGCGCTTCGCGTACCGCGTTCGGCAGCAGTCCGTCGTCGTCCGGGGCGGCGTTCTCGACACCGCCGCCCGCGGGGGCGGCGGTGGCCGGTGCGGAGCGGGCCAGCGCCTCCAGGTACAGCGGATTGCCGCCGCTGGCCTCGTAGAGCGCGCGGCGGCGCCGGGCTCCCACGGAAGGGCCGAGGAATTCACCGGCCTCCCGGAGGGTGAGCGGCGCGACCTCGATCCGGGTGCGCAGCCCCGGCGCGGCGTCGGCGAGGGCGGCGGTGAGCCGGGGCCCCGCCTGACGGGTGCGGTAGGTGACGGCGAGCAGGAGGGGGCCGCGCGGCGGGTGCCGGGCGAGGTGGGAGAGCAGTTCCACCGAGCCTTCGTCGGCCCAGTGCACGTCGTCCAGCAGGACCGCGAGGCCGCCGGGGGCCGCCAGGGCTTCCAGCAGGAGGCGTACGGCGCGGTGCACGCGGTAGCGGTTGAGGCCGGTGCTCGGGGCCGCCGCGGGGTCCGGGACCGGCCGGTCCGCCGACAGGGCGGGGAAGACGTCGGCGAGCAGCCGCGCGCTCTCCGGGTCCAGGGCCGCCCGTACCTGGTCGGCCCGGGACTCCACCTCGTCGTCCAGGGCGTCCACGGCCAACGAGAGGGGGACGTCGTTCTCGTACTCGGTGCCGCGGCCGCGCAGCACGGTCAGCCCCTGCCGGAGCGCGGCGCCTGCGGTCTCGCCGAGGAGTCTGGTCTTGCCCGCCCCCGGGTCCCCGGTCAGTTCGACGAGCCGGAACTCGCCCGCGGCGGCGCGTTCCGCTTCGGTGCCGAGGAGCCGTACGACCTCCGTGCGGCCGACGAGTGCGCGGTTGCCGTGGAGCGGTGCGGGACTGTCGGGCATCGGGCGGGCCGGTTTCGTTCGGGTGTCGTGCGGGTGGGTGGACGGGTGCACGGCGGAGATCGCCCCAATGGAATATTTTGGTCCATAGGGGCCAACCGGGCAATTCGTGCGGGTGTCGGGGGCTGAGCGACGGGGGCAGAGGAGGGACAGAGCCGTATGCAGCGCCGCATCCCCCTGTTCACCAGTGAAGGCGTACGGGACGCCGAGGTCACCGTCCACCCGTTCGCCGCGGGCGACGGGCTCGGCCTGACCCTGACCCGCTACCGCCGCCCGCAAGCCGCCGGTACCGCACCGGCCGACGCGGTGCTGCTCGTGCACGGCCTCACCACGTCGAGCGACATGTTCGTCATGCCCGAGCACGAGGACCTCACCACCTACCTGCTCGACCACGGCTATCCGGACGTCTGGGCCCTCGACCACCGGATGAGCAACCGCTTCCCGTACGACCTGGCCGCGCACCGCTTCACCCTCGACGACGTCGCCCTGCACGACTTCCCCGCCGCGTTCGCCGAGATCCGGGCGCACATCGGCCCGGTGGCCCGGCTGCACGTGATCGCGCACTGCCTGGGCGGGGTGACCTTCGCGATGAGCCTGGCGGCCGGCCTCGTCACCGGCGTGACCAGCGCGGTCGTCAACAGCTCCGCCCTCGTCCTGCGGCCGCCCCGGTGGTCCCGCTGCAAGCTCCTGGTCGTTCCCGGCCTGACCGAGTACGTGCTCGGCCTGCCCTACCTCAACCCCGCCTGGCCGCAGGACGCCCGGTTCACCCGCGGCCGGATGATCTCCCGCCTGGTGTCGCTCTTCCACCCCGAATGCCGGGAGCCCGCCTGCCACATGGTGAGCGCGATGTGGGGCTCCGGGCGGCCCGCGCTGTACGACCACGCCCGGATGTCACCGGTCACCCACGAGCGCGTCGCGGACCTGTTCGGCGCCACGGGGGTGCACTACTACCGGCACATCCGGGCGATCGTCCGGGCCGGCCGGGCCGTCAAGTACCGGCCCGGCGACCCGGCGTACCGCGAACTGCCCGACGACTACCTGGAGGCGGCCGCCGGTCTGACCACCCCGCTCCTGCTGACCACCGGCGAGAACAACCGCGTCATGGCCGACTCCAACCCCGCCTGCCAGCGCGAACTCGCCGCCCGCGCCCCCGGCGTGTCCCGGCTGCACGTCTTCCCGGGCTACGGCCACCAGGACGTGTTCATGGGCAAAGACAGCGCACGCGACATCTTCCCGTACCTGACCGCCTTCCTGGACGCGCACGCGCGGTGACCCGCACGCGGCAGACACCCCGGCGCTGGTCACCGCCCCGGCCCGTACACCCCCCACAGCTCCCCGGCGAAGAACTCCCCGAACCGGGCGAGCGCGGCGAGCGGCGCGGGCCCCGTCGCGCGCATGGAGGCCAGCTGCCGGACGAAGTCCAGCCGGCCCACGCGCACCACACCGGAACAGAGCGGCGGCTGTCCGGTCTCCTCGCCCGGTGCGTGCCGCCCGTGACGGATCTCGAACGCCAGGGTGGTCGTGTCCGCCCACAGGTCGGGCCCGGGGTCGTCGCCCACCTCCTTGCGGCCGGTGAGGGTCAGCGGGCGGCCCTGCGGCCCGTCCAGGTGGAGGTGGTAGAGCATCCGCCGGCGCCCCGGAGGCCCGCCCGGTACGAGCAGGTTGAACCAGCCCTCCCGTACCGGCAGCCGGCCGCCCAGCGGATCGCAGTCGACCGCGCCGCGCACGGCGGCCCGGTGGTCCGGCGAGTCGATGAAGGCATCCACGTCGTCGACGGTGACGGTCAGACGCAGGACGAGCCCCGGCCCGTCGGCCAGCGCGCCGCGCATGACCTCGGCGAACGTCAGGGCCGTGGCCGGTGCGGTGGGCGGGCGGTGCGCCCGCCGGGGCGGCCGGTCCTCCAGCAGCCGGGTGCTCATCCGGTCCGCCAGCGCCGCGATGGTCAGCGACGGGTTCACCCCGACCGGCCCCGGCAGCGCCGCGGCGTCCGCCACGTACAGGCGCGGGTGCCCGAACACCTCGCCGTACGGGTCGCAGACGGCCTCCTCCGGGCGGTCGCCGATGGGCGCGCCGCCCACTGGGTGGACGGTGACCACCCGCCGCCACCACCAGACGGGGTTGTCCAGGAACCCCGTCCCCATCGCGTCGGCCAGCCGCCGCATCGTGGTGCGGACGCCCTCGTAGTACGCCCGGCTCGTGGCGGTCGTCCACCGGACGTCCAGCCGGCCGTCCCGCAGCCCCATCACCCCGTCGGGCACGTCCCGGCCCACGCCCAGCAGCGGCAGCACCCCGGGGAAGCCCTTGCCGGGCCCGAGCAGGGCGGCGATCTCGCCGGAGAGGTTGCTGTCCGCCGCACCGAGGACGTGGTCCCGCGCCAGACCGGCGGCGAACGCGGCCAGTCGCCCGGCGCCACCGACCAGCCGCACGCCCTCCGCGAGCCAGTTCAGGAAGCCCGGATAGCCGCCGTCCTGGACGATGTGCCCGCGCCCCGGGCCGCCGTCCGGCTCGCCCACCACGCCGGTGATCACCGGCCCCCGGTCCGGGGCGGCACCGGCGTGCCCCGCCTGCCGTAGAGGAAGGTGAGCAGATCACCGTTGCCGCAGAACCGGGTGCCCAGCGCCGGGCCCAGACCGGGCAGCCGCGCCCGGTTGGTCAGCAGCAGGTGCACCGTGCCGTACGTGCCCGCCGCCAGCACCAGCCGGTCGCAGTCGATGTGGCGCCGTGGCAGATCGGCGGTGCGTACCGGCGGCCCGGCGCCGTCCAGGTCGTGCACGACGTACCCCACCCGGTAACCGCCGCCCTCCAGCGGCTCCACGGTCACGGCCTGGTGCCCGGTCCGCAGGTCGGCGCCGTGGTGGCGCGCGGCGGACAGATAGGTGTGGTCGAGGGTGTTCTTCGCGCCGTTGTTGCAGCCCAGGTCGCACTCACCGGTGAGCCGGCAGGTGCCGCGCGGCACGCCGTGGAGACTGCCGTACGGCTCGTCCGCCAGCGGCAGACCGGGGGCGGGCGGCGCGCCGGGGCGGGGGCGAAGCTGACCGCGAGCGGCGCCGGTGACCACGGCAGCCCCGCCCGCCCGGCCGCCTCCCGCAGCGCCCGGGTCTTCGGCGTACGGGCGTACGGCTCGGTGTCCACCGGGTACGGGACCGGGCGCAGCACCGACTCGACCGCGTCGTAGTGCGGGTCGAGGTCCGCGCGGGTCAGCGGCCAGCACTCGTGGCCGCCGCCGGGCAGTTCCTCCCGCCGCACGAACCAGCGCGGCTCCTTGCGGAGCAGCACGTTGGCGTAGATCAGTGAACCGCCGCCCAGCCCGCTGGAGACGAGGGAGTCGCAGCCCCCGAACCGCCAGACGTCGAACAGGCCGTACAGCCCCTCGCTCGGGTCCCACAGGGCCCGCCCCAGCTCCGCCGGGGTCCGGGGGAAACTCCCCGGCGGATACGCCCGGCCGCGCTCCAGGACGACGACGGAGAGCCCCGCCTCCGCCAGCCGGTACGCCGCCACCGACCCCCCGAAGCCGGAACCGACGACGAGCGCGCCGACCCGCTCGGGCCGCCCCGGCCCGTTCCCCGCCGACACCTCGGCCACGGTCCGTCCCTCCGGTTCGGCGGCGGCCGCGCGGGCCGCGGCGGCCGGACCTCCCAGTAGAGCAACGCTCCGCCGTGCGCACATCCGGAAGGCCGGGGCGGCCGGACGGTGCGCTCCGCGGAGCCCGCGTGCCGTGTGCCAGGAGGGGGCTCCCTGGCCGCGGCCACCGGCGTCCGAGCCGCGGATCGGCATCCGGCCCAATCCGCCCAGGCGACGTTAGCTATCCGACCAGCGGGGAACGCGTGTGCCTGCGGCCGGAACGGGGGTTCAGCCCGCCCCGCGAGGCCGCGGTCAGGCACCGGCACATCTCACGAAGAAGGGCGGAACCATGCCTGCTGCACGCGACATCATGACTCCCGGAGCCGAGTGCGTCGGCGCCGAGGAGAGCGTCCTCGACGCGGCCCGCAAGCTCACCGACCTCGGCGTCGGAGCGGTCCCGATCTGCGGTACGGACGACCGGCTCAAGGGCGTCCTGACGGACCGCGACATCGTCGTCAAGGTGCTGGGCCGGGGCAAGGACCCCGCGCAGACCAAGGCCGGCGAACTGGCCCAGGGCGAGGCCGTGACGATCGGCGCCGACGACGGCGCGGAGGAGATCCTCGCGACCATGACCCGGCACAAGGTCCGGCGCCTGCCGGTGATCGACGGCCACCGCCTGGTCGGCATGGTCGCGCTGGCCGACGTCGCCCGCGCCCTGCCCGACTCCAAGGCGGGCGATCTCCTCGAAGCCCTCTCCACCGACTGAGGGCGCCGCACACTCCCGTGGGGACGGGGTGCGGCCACGCCGGACCGTAGGCACGATGGTGTACGCGGCGTGGGCGCACCTCCGTCAATCACCGTGCACTCCGGTTCGAACATCGGTTTGGTTATGGCGCGGCCTCCGCCGTGCGGGTATACACGAGCCCACACGACGGGAGGCACACCATGGCGATCGACGACTTCACGACCTGTCTGTGGTTCGACGGCCAGGCCGAGGAAGCGGCCCACCACTACCTGTCCATCTTCAAGAACTCCCAGCTCGGCCACATCGCCCGTTACAACGAGGCCGGGCCCGGGACGCCCGGCGCGGTGATGGCGGTCGAGTTCGTCCTCAACGGCCAGAAGTTCATGGGCCTCAACGGCGGCCCGGAGTTCACGTTCAGCGAAGCCGTCTCGTTCCAGGTCCGCTGCGCCGACCAGGAAGAGGTGGACTACTACTGGGACCGGCTCACGGACGGCGGCGAAGAAGGGCAGTGCGGCTGGCTCAAGGACAAGTACGGCGTGTCCTGGCAGGTCTTCCCCACGGAACTCCTGAAGCTGGTGACCGACTCCGACCCGGCCAAGGCGAAGCGGGCCAGCGAGGCGATGTTCCAGATGCACAAGATCGACCTCGCGGCCGTCCGCAGGGCGCACGCCGGAGAGCGGTAGGGCGCGGACGGCGGGGCACGGGCAGCCCGTCCGTGCCCCGCCGTGTGCGCACCGGCGCCCCCACTCGTTTGGGGGCGCCTTTGATGGCAAACCGGGACCAACGGGTAAGCAGCCCCCATGTCTCTCGATGCTCCCCTGACGGCCGCACCCCTGCCGGTCGAAGCGCCGACGGCCGCCTCCCACCTGGCCATCGGCATCGGCCCCCTCATCGCGGGCATCGTCGTCGTCCTCCTGCTCATCGGCGCCGTGGTGTACGGCTACCGGCGCCGCGCGCGCAACAAGGACCGCCCGCCGCGCGCCCACGCACGGCCCCGGCACGCGAGGACGGCGGACCGGAACGGCACGTCGGCACGGGAGACCGACGGGGTGTCCCGGGAGAGCCATGACGCGGCACCGGCTGCCGGGGGCAAGGACATGGGCGAGTACGGGACGCGCCCCGGCGACTCCGACGAACCGCCGCCGTGGAACGAGGGGAAGAGCGGCTCGTTCGGCAACGGCTGAGGCCGCGCCCCATGGTCTTCCCCGGCGGAAGCCACCCGCACCGCCCCGCGACCGCACCGCCGACCCGGCCCACACCGCCTTCGAGGCACTCGACCGCCGCCTGCCGCTGGCCGAAGGCGCCAAGGCCCTGCTGCGCAAGGCGTTCCCGGACCACTGGTCGTTCCTGCTCGGCGAACTCGCGCTCTACGGCTTCCTCGTCCTCGTCCTCACCGGCACGTACCTGACCCTGTTCTTCGACCCGGTGACCGCGCAGACCGTCTACCACGGCCGGCACACCCCGCTGTCCGGACTGCCCATGTCGCAGGCGTACTCCTCCACGCTGCGCATCAGCTTCGACGTACGCGGCGGACTGCTGATCCGGCAGATCCACCACTGGGCCGCGCTGGTCTTCGTCGCCGCCATCGGCGTCCATCTGCTCCGCGTCTTCTTCACCGGCGCCTTCCGCAGGCCCAGGGAGGTCAACTGGATCATCGGCGTGACGCTGTTCATGCTGGCCATGCTGGAGGGCTTCGCCGGGTACTCGCTGCCCGACGACTCGCTGTCCGGCACCGGCCTGCGCACCGCGCACACCATCGTGCTGTCGATCCCGCTCGCCGGCACGTACCTGAGCTTCTTCCTGTGGGGCGGCCCGTTCCCGGGCACGGACCTCGTCAACCGGCTGTACGGGCTGCACATCCTGCTCGTCCCGGGCATCCTGGTCGCGCTGATCACGGCACATCTGATCCTGGTCGTCCACCTCAAACACACGCAGTGGAACGAGCGCGGCCGGACCAACCGCAACGTCGTCGGCCGCCCGATGTACCCCCACTTCACCGCGAAGTCCGCGGGCCTGTTCTTCATGACCGCGGGCGTTCTGACGCTCCTGGGGGCGCTGGCCCAGATCAACCCCGTGTGGGAGTACGGGCCGTACCGCGCGGACCAGGTCGCCACCGACGCGCAGCCCGACTGGTACGTCGGCTTCCTGGAGGGCGCGCTGCGGCTCATGCCGCCGTGGGAGAGCGACCTCTGGGGCCACACGGTCCTGTGGAGCGTCCTGCTCCCCGCGGTGGTCCTGCCCGGCCTGCTCTTCCTCGTCCTGTACCTCTATCCGTTCTGCGAAGCCTGGCTGACCAGGGACAGCAAGGAACACCACCTGTGCGACCGGCCGCGGAACCGGCCCACCCGCACGGGCCTCGGAGTCGCCGGCCTCGTCTGCTACGCCGTGCTCCTGGCCGCCGGCGGCAGCGACGTGACCGCCTTCGGCTTCCGCGTCTCGGTGAACGCCCTGACCTGGTTCTTCCGTATCGCCCTCGTCGTGACCCCGGTCCTCGCCTTCTGGCTCACCCAGCGGATCTGCCTCGCCCTCCAGAGCGAGGACCGCGACGCGCTGACGGACGGGGAGGAGACGGGCGAGGTGACGCAGGACGTGTGCGGCGGGCTCGGCGAGGGGCGCCGCCGCCTGTCCGCCGATCGCCGGTACCGGCTGCTCGTGCGCGACCTCCCCGAGCCGCTCCTGCCACCTGCGGACACCGCCCGTCCCACGCGCCGGCAGCGGGTCCGGCTGGCGCTGAGCCACTGGTACCACCGTGACCGGGTCGAACTGCCGGTCACCCCCGAACAACAGGCTCGCATCGCCGAGCACACGGCCGCACCGGAGCGGAGCCCGGACCGCAGCTGAAGGGGTTCCCGTACGACCTTCCTCACGACCGTCCGGCGAACTCCGACACCATGCCGACCACCCCCGCCACCAGCAGGCCGACCCCGATGACGAACAGCCACAGGCCGAAGACGACCCCCAGCGCGGTCAGCGCCACCGCCAGACCGGTCAGCGGCGGATAGCCGCTGCGCGGCGGGAAGAACCCGAGCCCGCCGGTCCGCTCGCGCACCTCCGCCTCCTTGCGGTCCTCCGGCCGCGGTCCGCGCCTGCGGTGGTTGACCGCGCAGAACCCGCTCACGAGAAGCGCCATCAGACACGAGACGGCCAGCGCCGCCGTACCGGCGGGTTCCCGGGACCACAGCGCGTAGCCGAGCCCGGCCACGAGGAAGAACCCCGCCACACCGGCGAACAGCAGCGCCTCGGCCTTCACGGGTGACGCTCCTGGTGCGGGTCGGGGGTCGGCACGTCCCCGCCGCGCTGGGGAGCGGGCAGCCGCAGCACCTCGGGATGGTGCAGGTCGAAGGCGGGCGAGTCGGACCGCACCCGGGGCAGTGCGTGGAAGTTGTGCCGGGGCGGCGGGCAGGACGTCGCCCACTCCAGCGACCTGCCCCACCCCCACGGATCGTCCACCAGCACCTTCGGCGCCCACCGCGCCGTACGCCACACGTTGTACAGGAACGGCAGCGTGGAAATCCCCAGCAGGAACGCACCGGCCGAGGAGACCGAATTCAGTACGGTGAATCCGTCGGCGGCCAGATAGTCGGCGTACCGCCGGGGCATGCCGCTCGAACCCAGCCAGTGCTGCACCAGGAACGTCAGCTGGAAACCGGTGAACAGCGACCAGAAGTGAATTCTCCCCAGCCGCTCGTCGAGCATCCGGCCGGTCAGCTTCGGCCACCAGAAGTAGAAACCGCCGAACATCGCGAAGACCACCGTCCCGAACAGCACGTAATGCAGATGCGCGACGATGAAGTACGAGTCGGTGACGTGGAAGTCCAGCGGCGGTGACGCGATCAGCACACCGCTCAGCCCACCGAGCAGAAAGGTCACCAGAAAACCGCCCGCCCACAGCATCGGCGTCTCGAACGAGACACTGCCCCGCCACATGGTGCCGATCCAGTTGAAGAACTTCACCCCGGTCGGCGCCGCGATCAGAAAGGACATCAGCGAGAAGAACGGCAGCAGCACCGCACCTGTGGCGAACATGTGATGCGCCCACACGGTCGCCGAGAGCATGGTGATGGCGATGGTCGCGCCCACCATGCCGAGGTATCCGAACACCGGTTTACGGCTGAAGACCGGGACGATCTCCGTGATCACGCCGAAGAACGGCAGGGCGACGATGTAGACCTCCGGATGCCCGAAGAACCAGAACAGGTGCTGCCACAGGACCGCTCCGCCGAACGCGGGATCGTAGAGGTGCGCACCGAACTTCCGGTCCGCCTCCAGGGCGAGCAGCGCGGCCGTCAGTACGGGGAAGGCGAGCAGCGCCAGGATCGAGGTGAACAGCACGTTCCAGGTGAAGATCGGCATCCGGAACATGGTCATGCCCGGGGCACGCAGGCACATGATGGTGGCGATGAAGTTCACCGCGCCCAGCGTGGTGCTGAGCCCCGACACCACCAGGCCCATGGTCCACAGGTCACCGCCCGCGCCCGGACTGCGGACGGCGCCGTTGAGCGGCGCGTAGGCGAACCATCCGAACGACGCGGCGCCCCCGGGGTGAGGAACCCCGAGACCACCGTCAGGCCGCCGAAGAGGAACAGCCAGTACGTCAGGGCGTTCAGACGCGGAAAGGCCACGTCGGGGGCGCCGATCTGGACCGGCATCACCGCGTTCGCGAACCCGGCGAACATGGGCGTCGCGAACAGCAGCATCATGACCGTGCCGTGGATGGTGAAGAGCTGGTTGTACTGCTCGTTGCTGACGATCTGCAGCCCGGGCCGGGCCAGTTCGGCGCGCATCACCATCGCCAGCGCACCCGCCAGCAGAAAGAAGCCAAAGGCGGTCACGAGATAGAGGTTTCCGATCACCTTGTGATCGGTGGTGGTCAGCCAGCGGCGTACCGCACGGCCCACCGTGTTGCGGGGCGCCGCGTCGTCACGGAGCGCCGCGCCGCCCTGCGTACGCGTGTCCTGCCCGACCTCGATGACCATGAACCTCCGCCCGGCCCACGCCGGAGACCGACGCGGGCACGCCGACCCGTACCGCGCGGCACGCGCACACCGGGCCGGCGCGCGGCCGCCGACCGGTCACCCGACAGCCTGACACCGGTGACGGCCGGATCGCCGGTGCCCACGGTGCGGGGCAGGCAGCCGCCACCCGGAAGGGTGCACCGGCCGTCCCTCGCGCCGGGGAAAGGCCCGCCGCGAGGGACGGCTGGTGGGGCGGCTCAGCCGTGGACACCGCTGTGGTTCAGCCGTGCACGCCGCTGCGGCTCAGGCCCGGCGCGTTTCCTCGGCGGCCGCCGGGCCGCGGCGCAGGGACAGCAGCCGCAGCCGCCACAGAAGACCGGGCCTGGCCGCGGCAGCGGGCGCGGCTCCGCCGCGGGGGCGGGGACGGGCTTCCTGCGCGGAGCGGACTCGGAGGCGGGGGTGGGGGTCGGGCCGGTGGGATTCTGGTTCGGCTCTGATTGCGGCTCGGTCTGCGGCTCGGACTTGGAATCGGGCTTCGACTCGGCTTCGTGCGGGTCGTAGCTCAGGGCACGCAGATAGCCTTCCAGCGCGTGCTGGGGGTCGATGGGCATGATGGACGCACCTCTCCTGCTGATCGCTGCTGTGCTGGTGCGGGAGCGCGGTCCCGGTCAGCAGCGCAGGACGGTGTGGCGCGCGCGGTCACCGGCGGCGTCGCGTACGTCCGACCGCAGATCGGCCCAGCGGGCGAAAAGCCTGGCGAGACGTCCGGCGTGGCACGGCAGGGACGTGGTGAGGGTCCGGGCCGCGGGGGAGCGGCCGATACGTCCGGACCGGGGCGCCCGGAGCGCGGCAGCCTGAGGGACGCTGTCGTCGGACGCCGGCTCCGCCGACATGGCGGCGGCCTCGGCCGGCCCGGCACCCGGTTCGAGGGCCGCGGGCGCCGTACCGCACAGGGCGAGCAGCACGGTGATCAGCACCAGGACACCGGTCCGTCCCACGGATCGGTGGCCCCGGCAGCCCCTCGGTTCATGCGCAAAGAGTAGTCATTCGGCTACTGTCTGCGCATGTCGTCGAACGGGTGAGATCACCGCCGCGAAAGCCGGTCACCGCCCGCGGAAAGGAGCTGCCGTGACAGCCGGCAAACGCATCCTCATCACCGGCGCGGGCTCCGGCTTCGGCCGTGACGCCGCCCTGCGCCTCGCCGAACGCGGACACCAGGTCATCGCGGCGGCCGAGAATCGTCCGCAGATGACCGAGCTGACCAGGGAGGCGGACCGGCGCGGCGTCGCGCTCCAGGTGGAGAACCTGGACGTCACCAGCGCGCTCCACCGCCGCCAGGCGCACACCTGGGACGTGGACGTGCTGTTCAACAATGCCGCCGTCGGGGAAATGGGCCCGCTGTCCGAAATTCCCCTGGAACTGCTCCGGCAGGTCTTCGAGGTGAATGTGTTCGGCCACCTCGCTTTGGCCCAGGGATTCGCCCGGCAGATGGCCGGACGCGGCAGCGGCCGCATCGTCTGGCTGTCGTCCATCGCCGGCCTGACGACCAATCCGTATCTCGGCCCGTACTGCGCCTCCAAGTACGCCATCGAGTCGATCGCGCAGGCGATGCACGACGAACTCAAGCCGCTCGGCGTCCAGGTGTGCACCATCAACCCGGGCCCGTACCAGACCGGCTTCAACGACCGGATGGGAGACGCGCTGCGCGTCTGGTTCGACCGGGAGAAATCCTTCAGCGCCGAGCACTTCACCACGGACCTCGGCGTCGAGGTACGGCTCGCCGACGATTACCACGAGATGACCGGGGAGAGCCAGCGGGACCCCGAGGAGATCGTCGAACTCTTCGTGAAGGTCGCGGAGGAGGAGTCCGGTCTCTTCCGCAATTTCCTCCCCGCGGACCGTATCGACGAGGTGAAGCGGCAGCAGGCGGCGGTCTGGGACCTCAGGCAGTGAGACCGGACACCGGGCGGTCCCGGCGGCGGGAAGCCCCGGGACGGCCCCGCACCCCACTCGGAGGAGCCGTGCCCGCGCAGACCGTCCCGCTCCGTCCCGTCCCCGGCCCCCGCGGCCTGCCGTGGCTCGGGAATCTCCCCGCCTTCGGCAAGGACCCTCTCGCTTTCATGACCCGGCTGCGGGACGAGTACGGGGACGCCGTGACGTGGTCCCTCGGCCCGCAGCGCAGCCTGTTCCTCTCCCACCCGCAGCACATCGCCGAATTTCTCGCCTCCCGGGAGCACGCCTACGGCCTCCTGGAACTCGGCTGGGCGTTCCAGCGCCTCACCGGCACGAGCGTCGTCCGCAGTACGGGTGCCGACTGGCGCCGCAAACGCAGCCTGGTCCAGCCGGCCGTCCGCCCGCGCCAGGTGCACCACTACGCCCGGACCATGGTCGACAGCGCCCTCGCGGCGGCCGGCCGGTGGCGCGCGGGCGAACGTGTCGACGTACAGCGGGAGATGACGCTCCTCACCCAGCGCATCGTGCTCCGTACCCTGTTCGGCAACGATCTCGGCGACCGCACCCGGGCGCTCGGTGAGGCGATGGCGGTGGCCGAGCAGGTGATGGCCGCCGAGCTGCGCGGCGTCGGACTCTTCCTGCCGCACCGGGTGCCCACCCCTCCCGGCGGCGCCTGCTGCACGCCGTCGCCACCATCGACGCCGAGGTGCACCGGCTGATCGGCGCGCGGCAGGGCGGACCGGCCGCCGACGGCGACACCGACACCGACGCAGGTGGAGACCGGGGCCGAGGCGAAGGCCGGACCGGGATCGGAGACGACGACCTGCTGACCCGCCTCCTCGAAGCCCGGGACGAGGAGGGCCGCCCGCTCACCGCCAAGGAGGTACGCGACGAAGCGGTGACCCTCTGGGTCGCCGGTCACGAGACCACCTCCACCGCGCTGACGTGGACCTGGTACCTGCTGTCGCGGTCACCTCGAGCGCGGGATCGGCTCGACGACGAACTGGACCGGGTCCTCGGCGGTCGCCCGCCCACCGCCGACGACTACGGACGCCTCGCCTGGACCCGGCAGATCGTCAAGGAGACCCTGCGGATCTATCCGCCGTCCTGGGTGATTCCCGCCGTGGCCCGGGAGGGCGCCGTGCTGGGCGGCACCGCCGTCCCGGCCGGGACGGCGGTGTGGTGCAGCCAGTGGACGACCCACCGCGACCCGCGCTGGTTCCCCGACCCGGCGGCGTTCCGCCCCGAACGCTGGGACGCCGACGCCCCCGACGCCATCCCCGACCACGCCTGGTTCCCGTTCGGCGGTGGCCCCCGTGGCTGTATCGGCGCGCGGTTCGCGCAGGTGGAGGCGGCGTTGCTGCTGGCCACCCTGGCGCAGCGCTTCCACCTGGACGTCGCGCCGGGCGACGTCCCCCACCGCACCGGCATCCTGATCCAGCCCGCCATGCCGTTGACCGCCACCCTGCGTGCGCGGGTGCGTCCGTGACCGTCAGCCCGTACCCGTGCCGTAGCCGGTTCAGCCCAAAATGCCCAGCTCGGTGTCCGGACGGCAGCCGTAACACGCCTCCACGCCCCGGCTCAGGGCGTCGGCCGCCTGCGCACGGCTGATGGCCCGGCCGCGCGCCTGGCCACACCCGCCGACATGAACGCGGACGGGCCGCCCGTTGCGGCCCCCGAGGCGCTCGGTCTCCAGCAGCCAGTCGGGCCGGGGCGGCCGGACCGGTACGGGGCGGTCGCGCTCCTCTTGTTCGAGGTGCTGGATACGGGCCCGGACGGCGGCGAGCTGCAGGCGCAGCCACGTCTCCAGGGTGCGGAGGCGCGGCAGGTCAGGGGGCAATTCGCTCACGCGTTCGAGTCTAGTCCTTCCGTCGTCCCGCCTCGAACGGTCTGTCCGTGACTCTCGAACGGTCCGTCCCTGACCCGGACCTCGGAGCCGATGAACAGGCGGGGGAACGTGAGCATGCGGACGTCATCGCTACGGTCGCCGGATGGGGAACTGGCACGAGGACGGCGTCCGCGCACGGATACGGGAGATGGCCGCACGAGACCCGGAACGGAAGCGTTTCGGGGCGTGCACGCACGGCTACGCCTTGGCGCCGCCGCTCCCGGAGGCGGAGATCCGGGCATTCGAGCAATCCCACGGCATCGCGCTGCCGGCGGAGTACCGGTCCTTCGTCGCCGAGGTGGGCAACGGCCCGGCCGGGCCCGGCCACGGCCTGATGCCGCTGGCCGTTCCCCGTCCGGAGGCCGACGAGGAGTGGGCCGTGGACGACGTGTGGGCGGAAGACCGGCTGCCGGGCCGGCTCGCCGAACCGTTCCCGCTCACCGCACCGCTGCCCGGCCGGATCGGGACGCCGGTCGACGAGCTGACCCGGGGCACCCTCATGCTGGCCGAACAGGGCTGCGGCATCTTCGTCCGGCTCGTCCTGAACGGCCCGTACGCGGGCGAGATGTGGCAGATCGATCCCGACTGGGGCGGCTTCGTGCCGATCGGTCCCGACTTCCGTGCCTGGTACCGCGACTGGCTGGCGGGCCCGTGAGCCCACGCCCCAAGTCCGACGGAGCACGCCACTCGTACCGGGGCGTACGGGCCCGGAATCACCGCACGGCGTCCTGGCCGGTGGTGACGGGCGCGGGGGAGAGGGCAGCGGCGCGGGCCGGGGGCCGGCAGGCCACCGCGGCGCACAGCAGGGCGGCCGCGATGCCGCCCAGGTGAGCGCGGCTGGAGAGAGTGGTGGTCAGCACGCATTCCAGCGAGAAGGTCACCACCGTACCCATGCTCAGCACGGGAGCCCGGCAGGCCCATCCGGTGCAGATCAGCAGCCCCAGTACGGCCGCGGATGGCCCGGTGTCGGCCAGCGCCGCCTCGGCCGGCGGGACCGCCAGGACGTGGCCCGGGCCGAGGGTGAGCAGGAAGCGCGCGAAGAACGTCGCCGCGGCCGTGACGACGAGGGACACGGTCAGTGTGCGCAGCGTCCCGAGGACGCACTCGGCCACGCCGAAGATCACGGCCACTTGCAGGAGCGCTCCCCACCACGGGAGCCCCGGCGCGGGCGCGAACAGCGACAGCGGCAGTCGCAGCAGCACCAGCCGGACCGGGACGTCCGCCCGCACGCCGCCGAGCGACCAGACCAGCCGTTCTCCGGCGTCCGTCAGGGCCAGGGCGTGAAAGACGATCACGAGGAGGGTGGAGACCGCCGTCAGAGGTACCGCGGCCAGGCGGCGACGGCACAGCGCCGTCCAGGTCGGCCCGGCGACGCGGTGCCACTGCGCCAGGAGGGCCCGGCCGATGCGCGTCGGCAGGCCGGTCGCGCTCTCCCGCGGCCCGCCGGCCGCACGGTCGCCGTCCGCCGGGCACCGCCCTGGCCCCGAGCGGCCCCTCTCCGGCGACAGCGGCCGCAGCCCGGCACGCGGAAGCCGCCGCTTCGTATCGACGAGACCCTGCCCCTGGCGCGACAGCCCCTGCCTCCGGCGCGGCAGGCCCTGCTCCCGGCGCGGGAGGCCTTGTCCCCGGCGCGACAGCCCCCGCTCCCGGCGCGGAAGGGGCCGCCATGAGCGGGTCACGAGCCGGTCCTCTTCGTCATCGCCCCTCCGGCGCGAACCGGCGACCGGGTCGCGGTCCGGCGATCGTGGTCAGCCGTTGTTCAACGCGTACGCCACTCGTGCCTCGCATACCTCACAGGTACCTCAGCCTCGTGTACCTCACAGGTACCTCACTCGTCCCCGACAGGGCTCCCACGGGCCCGCCGGACTCCGCCGGTTCACTCTTTCGCCACGAGTGCCCCGACGGGCCGCATGCATGTCGGCCATCCGCGGCTGAGACCGCGTCAGTCCACCCGCACGGGCGGCTGCTCCGCCGGAACCGGCCGGCCACGGCCCGGCCGTCCGCCCCGCGTCCTGCGAGGATGTCAAAATACGACGTTCCTCGTACAATGATGATCCCCGGCAGGAACCGACCGCCCGGAGCCGACTTCCAGGAGCCGCCATGACGACCACCACGACATCCGCCGACCGGCCCGGTGCCCGCGTCCTGGACCACCCGGACCGTTCGGCGATCCGTCTCGAAGACGTACTGCACGCGCTCGCCGACCCGATGCGGCTGCGGATCGTACGCCGCCTGGCCGCCGCCCAGGGCGAACTGTCCTGCACGGTCATCGAGCTGCCCGTCAGCAAGTCGACCTGTACGCATCACTACCGCGTACTGCGCGAGCACGGCGTCATCAGTCAGATCTACCGCGGCACCGCCAAGATGAACGTACTGCGCCGCGCGGACCTGGACGAACTCTTCCCCGGCCTGATCGAGCGTGTCCTGAAGGCAGCGGAACTCCAGGACGAACGCCTCGACGCGTAACGGCACCCAGGGACCGCCGGACCGCTCCGACGCCCCAGCTCAGCCACCCCCGTCCCTGTCCCCGCTCATCCTGCCGTCCCCGGCCTCCTCCCCACCCCCGGCTGCCGCCAGCAGCTCGGACCAGTCGGCGATCTTCACGATGGTCCGCCCCAGCCCCCGGCCGAGTGCCGCCTCCGCCGCCTCGATGCCCAGCCAGCCCGGCCAGCGGACCGGCCGCTGCCCGCTACGCAGCAACGCGGTCACCGGATCGTCCGGCAACGGCTCGCGCGCCAGCTCGTCCGCGTCCGCCAGCAGCGCGGCCGCGGTCTGCTTCGCACACGGCCGGTTCGTGCCGATCACCCCGGTGGGCCCCCGCTTGATCCACCCCGCCACGTACTCGCCGGGACACGGCACACCCTCCCGGAGCACCCGGCCCTCCACGTGCGGCACGGTCCCGGTGGCCGCGTCGAACGGCAGCCCCGGCTGTGGCATCCCCTGGTACCCGACCGAGCGCAGGACCAGCTGCGCCGCGATGTCCTCGTACTGTCCGGTCCCCGTGACCCCGCCCAGCCCGTCCGGTACCGTCCGCTCGAACCGCACCCCCGCACCCCCGACTCCGCGTCACCGACCACCTCGACCGGCCGCAGAAAGAACCGCAACCGAACCCGCCGCCGCCCCCCGAGCACCCCCAGCCCCTCCGCCCCCTTCCCCTCGGCCCAGCCGCGCAGCACCTCCACATTGCGCCGGTTCACCGCGGGCAGCCCGGAGGGGTCGCCGTACGCCGGGTCCAGCGCCAGCTCCTCGGACTGTACGAGCACGTCGGCGCCCGGCAGCGCACCCAGTTCGCGCAGTTCCTTGGTGGTGAACTTGGCCTGCGACGGCCCCCGCCGCCCCACCATCCACACGTCCTCCACCCGGCTCTCCGTGAGCGCGCCGAGCGCCGCCTGCGGCACGTCCGTACGCGCCAGCTCGTCGGCCCCACGGGCGAGGATCCGCGCCACGTCCACCGCGACATTGCCGACGCCGATCACCACCGCCGACCGCGCGGTCAGCGGGAAGTGGCCGTCCGCCGCGTCCGGGTGCGCGCTGTACCAGGAGACGAAGTCGGTGGCGGAGTGGCTGCCGGGCAGGTCCTCACCCGGGATGCCGAGGTGGCGGTCGGTGGCGGCTCCCACGCAGTACACCACCGCGTGGAACATGCGCCGCAGCTCCCGCGGGCCGAGACCGTCGGCCCCGACGTCGACATTGCCGAGGAAGTGCACGCGCGGGTGCTCCAGCACCGTACGGAGGTTGTGCTGCAACGACTTGATCTTCTCGTGGTCGGGCGCGACCCCGTACCGGACCAGCCCGTACGGGCACGGCAGCCGGTCGAGCACGTACACCTCGACGTCGGGCACGGCCTCCTGCCCGACCAGCGCCTGAGCGGTGTAGACGCCACTGGGTCCCGAACCGATCACTGCGACACGAAGCACGGAAGGCCCCTTCCAGCGGAGTACTTCCAGAGTCGCACCGGTGTGGGACGCGCGGGAGGTGTCCGCCGGGCCTACCCGACGGAAGGGCGGCGACGGCAGACCGTAAACCGGCAGAGTGAACCTCGCGCCCGAGTCAGCAGTCACCCGATGGAGCGATTCCGCGGGGCCCTGGAGTTCGCCCCCTATCCCTCCGCAGCAGCACCTTCCCGCCCCAGAACCGGCGGCGAGTCCTGTACCGGTGATGAATCCTGCACCGAAGACATCTTCTGAATCGCCGGCGGATCCAGCACCGGCGGCGGATCCAGCACCTGAGGCGGATCCAGCACCTGCGGCGGGTCCAACACCTGAGGCGGATCCAGCACCGGGGGCGGGCCCTCCAACGGCGGCTCCGGTCCTTCGCTCGGCGGGGTCCCCAGCTCCCAGTCCAACCCGTACCGCTGGAACAACTCGGCCCGAAGCCGCGCGGCAGGCATCGGGGCGCCTGGCAACAACACCGCCACCACCGACCCCATCAGCAACGCCCGCAACAGCCGGTAGTCCGTGTCCGCGTCCTCGGTGCCGTACCGCTCCACCGTGTCACGCAGCAGGAACGCCAGTCGCTGCTGTTCGGGGCACTGGATGAAACCTTCCGCCGTCAGAATGCCGGCCATGTGCGTACGCATCAGCAGCGGACGCTCCTGCGCCAGCCCCAGAATCGCGTCGATGGCCCGCGCCAGCCGCTCGCGGCCCGCGCCCTCGCCCGCCGGCACCGGCTCCCGGTCGAGCGCCGCCTGCAACGAGTGGTGCATCAGCCGGTGCACGGCCGACTGCAGCAGCTGCCGCTTCCCGGGGAAGTAGTACGAGATCAGCCCACGCGCCGACCCGGCACGGCAGGCGATGTCCCCGAGCGTCGTCGCCTCGTACCCGCGCTCGTCCACCAGCTCGACGGTCGCCTGCAACAAACGCTCCCGGGAACGCCGCCGCAACTCTTCATTGACCGAGGGGCTGCGGGGGGACATGCTGATAACTCCTGCGTTGACTGGCTGAGAGCCAATATACTCAGCAGACCTCCGGCTGTCCGCCCCCACGCGGCCAGGACACCGGACGAGCCGCCTGGGTCGGGCGACGCGGGGGATCGCCCGACCCGGGCGGGGTGATGTCAACCACCCCCTCTGCGACCTGCAAATGCGCAGGTCGCAGAGGGGTGGCGGGTCGGGGCAGCTGAGCAAGTTCGATCACCTCTGACCATCTCTGGTCGTATTGATGCTGACTCAATGCTGACTTTCCTGATGGGGGGTGCCTCTCCCCGGTCATCGCTTGCCGCTTGCCGACTCCGACGAGCGGCAAGCGGAACGCATCAAAGAGGTGCGGCGGTTCGGCGTCGAGTCGCTTCAGGGCCGGTTTCCCACGCCGGTGGCCAGTTCCCACGCGCGGCCCGCAGGCTGCACCCGCCTCGCGAGCGGTGGTGTGGGCCCGCCGCCAGCCGCTCGCAGGCCCTGCACGAATCCAGGGCAGGAATTCGGGCCTGACCAGGGCGTTGGGCAGGAAGGGGCCGGCGAACAGCCGGCGCTGCTCGGCGGCCGACTCCCGCTGGAAGATGAAGCCCGGCCGCATCCGGACCACGCGCGTGGCCGGGTGGCGCTGCTCGAAGGCGTCCAGGACGCGCTCCAGGTACGCCTTCTCCCGGGTGTAGGCGGCTTCGGGCCAGCCGTGCGTCGGCCATTCCTCGTCCACCGGCCGGTCCTTGGGGCCGGGCGAGTAGGCGCCCACCGAAGAGGCGTGGAGCAGCGTCGGGACGCCCGCGGCGGCCACCGCGTCGAAGACACGCAGGCTGCCCAGGACGTTCGTGCGCCAGGTGGTGTGCGGTGTGTGCGTGGGCTGGAGCAGCCAGGCCAGGCGGACCACCGCGTCCGCGCCTCGGAAGCATGCGGTGAGGTCGGTGTTCCCGTCGGCGAGGTCGGCACCGGCCCATGTGGTCTTCGGCGGCGACCACTCGGGCACACGCCGGGCGATCCCGACCACCGGTGCGATGTCCGGGTCCTGCCCCAGCGCCCGGACGACGTCCGTTCCGACGTTTCCGGTGGCCCCGGTGACCACCACCCGTCTGCCCGCTGTCTCACCCATGGGTTTCCCTCCGTACGGCCGGACCCGCGACGTCCCGCTGCGGGTAACCCGCTGACCGGCGCTCACATCCCGTAGCGGGTGCCGGGCGCACGTCGTACGCGGCCGTACGGACACCACGGCCGTCGGTCCGTACGGAAGGGCCCGACCGTCGCGCGCGTGCCCGTGGGGCCGTTCGGGTGACGTGCCCGTCACCGGTCTCCGCGGGCATGATCGCTCTCGGCGTCCTGCTCGGCCGGCGTCCGACCGTCGACAGGTGACCAGGAGTACCCGGCATGGCCCTTTCGAGCGCGGGACAGACGGTCCGGCAGCTCGGTGGCGAGGCCGGCGTGATGGCACGGCAACGGCGCGACCACATCGGGCTGGACCGGCTGACGAACCACTACACGTCCGGTGGCGCACCGGAGGCGGAGCGGCAGCGGACGCTCAAGGACATCATCCAGCTGACTTCAGCCACGTTTTCGCCGGGGAAAGCGTCCTGTGGCCCGTGCTGCGGCGCCTCGCCCACACATCCCCACTCGAAGGTGTCGCGCCGGCCTCCCGGCAATGCCGTGGCGGGTGTCCCGATGAGACAGCGCGCCGTCGCGGCACCCTGGCCCCGCCCGCGGACACCACACCGACCCGGACCTGTGGCCGGCGGCGGCCGGCGTCGCCGGGGAGGCGTGGCGGGTCAGGGGCGGGGCCGGTCAGTGGGGTGTGACGGCGTCCTGTAGGTCGGTGTCTGCTCGTCCGGTGGCGGCTGCGGACGCGTGGAGTCGTGCGTAGGCGCCCCCGGCGGCCAGGAGTTGGGGGTGGGTTCCGCGTTCGATGATGTGGCCGTTCTCCATCACGAGGATGAGGTCCGCTTCGCGGACGGTGGAGAGGCGGTGGGCGATGACGAAGCTGGTGCGGCCCGCGCGCAGGGAGTTCATCGCGCGTTGGATGAGGGCTTCGGTGCGGGTGTCGACGGAGCTGGTCGCCTCGTCCAGGAGCAGGATCGAGGGGCGGGCGAGGAAAGCGCGGGCGATGGTGATGAGTTGCTTCTCGCCCGCGCTGACGCCTGCCGACTCTTCGTCCAGGACCGTGTCGTAGCCGTCGGGCAGGGTGCGGATGAAGCGGTCGGCACACGTGGCGCGGGCGGCGGCCTCGATGTCCTCGCGTGTGGCGTCGGGGCGGCCGTAGGCGATGTTCTCGGCGATGGTGCCGGAGAAGAGCCAGGGGTCCTGGGGCACCAGGCCGATGTGGGAGCGCAGTTCTTCGCGGGTCAGGGTGGTGATGTCGGTGCCGTCCAGGAGGATGCGGCCTTCGTCGATCTCGTAGAACCGCATGAGGAGGTTGCCCAGGGTGGTTTTGCCCGCGCCGGTCGGGCCGACGATCGCCACGGTGCGGCCGGGCTCGACGGTGAGGGAGAGGTCTTCGATCAGGGGGTGCCGGGGGTGTAGCGGAAGTGGGTCTTCTCGAACCGCACGTGTCCGCGCGCCTTGCGGAGGCGTGCGGGGGGATCGGGGTCGGGGCGTTGTTCGTCGGCGTCCAGGAGTTCGTGGACCCGTGCGGCGGAGGCGAGGGCGGACAGCAGGCGGGCGGCGATGCCGGCGGTCTCGACGATCGGCTGGCTGAACTGCCGGGAGTAGAGGATGAACGCCTGGACGTCGCCGATGGTCAGGGCCCCGGCGACGACGCGCAGGGCGCCGACGACCGCGACGACGACGTAGCCGAGGTTGGAGATGAACATCATCGACGGCTCGGTGGCTCCGGAGACGAACTGGGCCCGTGCGCCGGCGCGGTACAGGGCCTGGTTGTGCTCGTCGAAGGCGCGCTCTGCCTGCTCGCGCCGGCCGAAGCCCTTGACCAGCGCGTGTCCGGTGTAGACCTCCTCGACATGGGCGTTCAGCGCTCCGGTGGCGGCCCACTGCTGGGTGAACCGCGGGCGGGCGTGCTTGCTGATCCGGGCGGCGAGCACGGCCGACAGCGGGACGCAGGCCAGCATGATCAATGCCAGCAGCGGGGAGATGACGAACATCAGCACCAGCATGGTCAGCACGGAGAACACCGCCGTGATCAGCTGGCTGAGGGTCTGTTGGAGGGTCTGCTGGACGTTGTCCACGTCGTTGGTCACCCGGCTGAGCAGCTCTCCCGCCGGGTGGCGGTCGAAGTACCGCATCGGCAGACGGGCGAGCTTGGCCTCCACGGACCGGCGCAGCGCGAAGACCACCCGCTGGACGACGGCCGCGACCAGTCTGCCCTGGAGGAGGGTGAGGAAGGAGGCGGAGCCGAAGAGCGCGAGCGCGATCAGCAGCACCCGGGCGATCCCGGCGAAGTCGATGCCGCCGGATGTATGGGGGTGCTGGATGCCGTCGAAGACGAGATCCGTGGCCTTGCCGAGGAGCATCGGACCGGAGGCGTTGAGCGCGACGCCGCCGATGCCGAGGACGACCGCGACGGTCACCTGGGCACGGTGCGGGCGCAGCAGTCCCAGGGTGCGGCGGGCGGGGCCGAGCCGCCCGTGGTCAACGCTGTCCGGCGGGACCATGGGCCGTCTCCTGAAGAGTCGTGGCGGCTCCGGCGTCCGGGGCGGAGCCGCTGTGGGGGTCGGTGTGCGGGGTGAGCTGGGACCGGGCGATCTCTTGGTAGGTCGTACTGGTACGCAGCAGTTCCTCGTGCGTTCCGGTGGCGACCACCCGCCCCGCGTCCAGGACCACGATGCGCTGTGCGTGCTGGACGGTGCTGACGCGCTGGGCGACGACGAGCACCGTCGCCCGGGCCAGCTCCGGCTCCAGAGCGGCCCGTAACGCGGCGTCCGTGGCGTGGTCCAGCGCGGAGAAGCAGTCGTCGAAGAGGTAGATGTCCGGCTTGCGCAGCAGGGTGCGGGCGATCGCCAGGCGCTGCCGCTGCCCGCCGGACACGTTGGTGCCGCCCTGGGCGATCGGTGAGTTCAGCCCCTCGGGCAGGCGCTGTACAAAATCGCGGGCCTGCGCGATCTCCAGTACGCGCCAGAGTTCTTCGTCGGGGGCGTCCGGGACACCGAAGCGCAGATTGCCGGCGACGGTGCCGGAGAAGAGGTACGGCCGTTGCGGCACGAAGCCGACGGTGCGGCGCAGCACCTCCGCGTCCAGTGCGCGGACATCGACGCCGCCCACATGGACGGAGCCGCAGGTGGCGTCGAAGTACCGCAGCACGAGATTGAGCAGGGTGGTCTTGCCGCTGCCGGTGCTGCCGAGGATCGCCACCGTCTCGCCGGGGCCGGCGCTCAGGTCGATCCCGCTCAGCACGGGATCCTTCGCTCCCGGATAGCGGAGCCCGGCACCGCGCAAGGACAGGACACCGGCCGCGGGCAGGGTACGTACGGGTTCGGGCGGTGCCGCCACGCTCGGTTCGGTCGCCAGTACCTGCTGGATGCGCTCGGCCGAGACCCTCGCCCGAGGCATCGCCAGACACACGAAGGTCACCATCACCACCGACATCAGGACCAGCGACAGATAGCTCAGGAACGCGCTGAGCGCACCGAACGGCATCGCCCCGGCCTCGACACGGTGGGCCCCGAACCACAGCACGGCCACCATGAAGGCATTGAGGGCCAGCAGGACGACGGGAATGACAGTCGCCAGCAGCCGGCCGACGCGCAACGAGATGTCCTGCAATTCGGAATTGGTGCGGTCGAATCTCGCGCCTTCATGGGCATCGCGCACAAAAGCCCGTACGACACGGACTCCGGTAATGCGTTCGCGCAGCAGTCCGTTGATGCGGTCCAGGTATTTCTGCATACGGGCGTAGAACGGATCGGTGCGGCCGAGAATGAGTCCGAAGACCGTGCCGAGGACCACCACCAAGGTGATGAGGAGCAGGGACAGCTGAACATCCTGCCGGAGTGCGAGTGCCACGCTGCCCAGACACATCAGGGGCGCCGACACGGCGACGCCGAACGCGGAGAGCGCCAGCGTCTGCACCTGCTGCACATCGTTGACGGTCCGCGTCATCAGCGACGGTGTGCCGAACTGCCCGACCTCCCGGGCCGAGAAGTCCAGCACCCGGCGGAAGACCGCCGAGCGCATGTCGCGGCCCATCGCCATGGCCGTACGGGCGCCCAGCGACACCGCACCGACGGACGCGGCGATCTGGACGAGGGCCACGGCCAGCATGACCAGGCCGATCCGGGTGATGTAGCCGCTGTCGGCCTTGACCACACCGTTGTCGATGACCGCGGCGCCCAGCGTCGGCAGGGCCAGGGTGGCCAGGATCTGCACCAGCTGCAGCAGCCCCAGCAGCGCGACGGAGCGCCGGTGGGGCCGCAGGTGGATTCGCAGGAGTCTGAGCAGCACCGGGAGACGCTCCAGGAGAAGGCAGGCCCGGCCGGCAGCGGGGATGAGAGCGCCGGTTGGGTTTGGAGGGGGCACACCCGGACAGTGCAGCGCACCGCACACCGGAAAATCCCTAGTGTCCCGCCGGGGCGCCGCGGGCCGTACGGAATCCGGCGGCGCCGTTCCCCACAGGCCGAAGACACGCGGTGGACGGTACTCGGGAAATCCCTAGTGTGCCGGTGATTTCTTGACACCGCGACCGGCTGCTTGGAAGCGTACGATCACCCAGCGTCCGGGCTTCGGAATTCGATGCAATCCGATGCCGTTAGAGGCCGAGTAGCCAAGAGGCCCAGCAGTCGACTCGGCTCTGCGTTTGGGCGGTCTGTTCTTTGGCGGAGAAGAGGAATGAGATGTCCAAGCGTGCGCTGATAACCGGAATCACCGGGCAGGACGGCTCCTATCTGGCCGAGCACCTGCTCGCGCAGGGCTACCAGGTGTGGGGCCTGATGCGGGGGCAGGCCAACCCCCGCAAGTCGCGGGTCAGCAGGCTCGTCTCCGAACTGAACTTCGTCGACGGCGACCTGATGGACCAGGCCAGCCTGGTCTCCGCGGTCGACAAGGTGCAGCCCGACGAGATCTACAACCTCGGTGCGATCTCCTTCGTCCCGATGTCCTGGCAGCAGGCCGAACTCGTCACCGAGATCAACGGCATGGGCGTCCTGCGCATGCTCGAAGCGATCCGTATGGTCAGCGGCCTGAACGGCTCGCGCGGCGGTGGCGGTGGCAGTCAGATCCGCTTCTACCAGGCGTCCTCGTCGGAGATGTTCGGCAAGGTCGCCGAGACCCCGCAGTGCGAGACCACCATCTTCCGGCCGCGCAGCCCCTACGGCGTGGCGAAGACCTATGGGCACTTCATCACCCGCAACTACCGCGAGTCCTTCGGCATGTACGCGGTCTCCGGCATGCTGTTCAACCATGAGTCGCCGCGCCGTGGCGCGGAGTTCGTGACGCGGAAGATCTCCCTCGCGGTGGCCCGCATCAAGCTCGGCTACCAGGACAAGCTGTCCCTGGGCAATCTGGACGCCGTCCGTGACTGGGGCTTCGCCGGGGACTACGTCCGTGCCATGCACCTGATGCTCCAGCAGGACGAGCCGGGCGACTACGTGATCGGCACCGGCCAGATGCACTCGGTCCGTGACGCCGTCCGCATCGCCTTCGAGCATGTGGGCCTGAACTGGGAGGACTACGTCAGCATCGACCCCTCCCTGGTGCGCCCCGCCGAGGTGGAGATCCTCTGCGCCGATGCCGAGCGCGCCCGCACCCAGCTGGGCTGGGAGCCCAGTGTCGACTTCCCCGAGCTGATGCGCATGATGGTCGACGCCGACCTGCGCCAGGCGGCCCGCGAGCGGGAGTACGGGGACATGCTGCTGGCCGCCAGCTGGTAGCCGGGACCAGGGGACACCCCGGCGCGCGGCGCCGGCCGCGGGCGTGTCCCGTACGTCTCCGTGACGGTGGGCCCGCCGTCACGCGGAGCGCGAACACTAGGTGATTTCCCGTCGTCCGCCCTGTGGGATGGACGTGTGGACCACAGGCGCCGCCGATCGCCTGCCGTATTCCGGCGGGCCGGTCCGGTGCCCCCGCGAGGAGGAGCCAGCACCATGACGACGACCACGGCGGAAGGGCTCTGGGCCCGGTGTTACCACCCGGCGCCGGACCGCCCGCGCCAGCTCGTGTGCTTTCCGCACGCGGGCGGTTCGGCCACCTTCTACTTCCCCGTCTCGGCGGAGCTGTCGCCCGTGGCGGAGGTGCTGTCGGTGCAGTACCCCGGCCGTCAGGACCGGCGTAACGAGACCAGCCCCGGCACCGTCACGGCCATGGCCGATCGGGTGTACGCGGCCCTGAGGGACCGGATCGGGTCACGGCCGACGGCGTTCTTCGGGCACAGCATGGGCGCGATGGTCGCCTTCGAGGTGGCCCGGCGGCTGGAGGCCGACGGCGGCGAACTGACGCATCTCTTCGCCTCGGGGCGGCGGGCACCCTCGCGCTACCGCGCGGAGAGCGTGCACCGGCGGGACGACGACGGGATCGTCGCAGAGTTGAAGCGGCTCTCCGGTACGGACACCTCGGTGCTGGGTGACGAGGAACTGCTGCGGATGGTCCTCCCGGCGGTCCGCAGCGACTACACCGCGGTGGAGACCTACCGCTGCGACCCCGGGGCGGCGATCAAGGCACCGATCACCGCGCTGACCGGTGACAACGACCCCCTGACCACGGTGGAGGAGGCCGAGGACTGGCGTGCGCACACCACGGGCGCGTTCGACCTCCGGGTGTATCCGGGCGGTCACTTCTTCCTCAGCTCCCAGGCTCCGGCCGTGCTGGCGGTGCTGCGTGAACATCTCAGTGGTGCGGGGGAGTTCGTGCGCTGAGGCGCGTCCTGGTCACGGAGTCTGCTGATCATGTAATCTGACGCAGGTCGGCCATCACTCTTTAGGGTGATTTGCAACACGATGTGATGATGCCCCCCTCGCGTCTGTTGTGTCTCTGAGGTGCGAGGAGCTCTATGGTGCAGGAGCGGAGCGTCAGTTCCCGCTTAGGCAGCACCTTGGTCGGCCGAAAAGATGATGTGGGACAGCTCGACCACCTCGCCCGCGAGGCACGTCGGGGGCGCGCGAGCTCGGTGGTGGTGACCGGCCCGGCGGGAATCGGCAAGTCCGCCCTCCTGCGCGCTTTCCTCGACGGGGACTCCTGCCGCCACGCGACGGTTCTGCACGGCCGCTGCGAGGAGAGCGCCTCGGGCGACTCCTTGGGCGGCGTACGCGCCTTGCTCGCCCCGACCGCGCAGCGCACCGCCCCTGGCAGTCCCGCCCGCCACGCCCTCACTCCCGGCGCGCCGGCTGACGGGCCGCCGCACGCCCCCGCCGTCCAGCGCGTGTTCCACGACCTGTACCGCCTCGCGGCCGGCGAGCTGAGCCGCCGCCCGCTCGTCCTGGCTCTGGACGACGTCCATCACTGCGACGAACTCTCCCTGCACTGGCTGGACTTCCTGCTGCGGCGGGCTGATGGTCTTCCCCTGCTCGTCGTCCTCACCCAGCGGGCCGAAGCCGCCGTTCTCGCGCGTGGCGCCCCGGTCCGACGTGCTCTGGCGGACGTCACCGCACGCCGCACCACGACACTGCGCCTGCGGTCGCTGACCGAGGCCGACGTCGCCGAGGTCGTACGGCAGTTCTTCCCGGCGCCTGCCGCCCCCGCCTTCGTCGCCCGCGCCCGGGCCGTGACCGGCGGAAACCCCCGCCTCCTGGAGCGCCTGCTGTGTGAACTGCGGGCCGAGGGCGTCGGTTCCGGCGTGGGCGGCGCCGACCGGATCGCCGAGGCCGGCCCGCGCGTCCTGGCCCACTGGGCACGCGAGCTCCTGGACCGCTGGCCGCCCTGGGTCGGCGAGGTCGCGCGGGCGGTGGCGGTCCTCGGCGAACAGGACGCCGACCGGATCGGCCCCCTGACCACCGTCCCCGTCGATGTCGTCGAGGACGCCCTGACGGTGCTGCGCGAGGCCGGAGTGCTGACGCCCGGCAGACGCCTGGCGGACGACGTGGTGCACGCGGCGGTGCTGGCACCCCTGGACGCCCAGGCGCTGGCGGAGCTGCGTACGCGGGCGGCCCTGCTCCTGAGCGACGCGGGCCGGCCCGCCGAAGACGTCGCCGCCCACCTCCTGCCGCTGCCCTCGGTGTCCGAACCCTGGATGCCGGGCGTCCTCATGGAGGCCGCCGCCCGGGCCGAGGCGCGCGGCGCCCCGGAGGCCGCGGCCCGCTACCTGTACCGGGTGCTGGAAGCGGACCCCGGGAGTGTGGAGGTGCGCGTCCGGCTGGCCAGGGCACTGGCCGAGACCGACCCGTCCGAAGCCGTCGCCCTGCTCCGCGGAGCACTGGCACCCAGCGTCGGCATCCGTACCCGGGCGAGGATCGCCGCGCAGTTCGGCACCACCTACCTGGCCGCCCGCGAAGGCCCCGCCGCCCTGAGCATGCTCGAAGACGTCCTGGCCGCCCTCGACACCGAACTCGGTCCCGACCCCCTGCCCGCCGACCGCGACCTGCGCACGCTCGTCGAGTCCGTGCTGCTGATCGTCGGCTCACACGACCGCGGCACGATCGCCGCGACACGGAAACGGGCCGCGGCGATGACCGCACCCGAGGGCGACACGCGCGCCCAACGGCAGAAACTGGCGGCGATGGCCGTACTGACGGCACTCGACGGCCAGGCCCCCGAACCGGCGGTGACGTACGCCCTGCGCGCGGTCTGCTGCCCCCAACCCCCACCGAAGAGCTGGTCCCTGATCAACTCCGCCATCGTCTTGGGCCTCGCCGACCGCACCGACGACGCGCTGCACGCGCTGGACCGCCTGCTGAGCCACGGCCGGGAGAACTCCGCCATCTGGACCTACTCCGCGGCCCTGTCCGTCAGGGCCCTGCTCCTGCACGGCCTGGGCGCACTCCCGGAAGCGCTCGCGGACGCCAGGGCCGCGGTACAGGTCAGCGGCGCGGAACGGTGGGGCGAGATGATGGTCCTGCCGCGCGTGGCCCTGGCGGGCGTACTGGTGGACCGGGGCGAGGCCACGCACGCCGAGGAACTGCTGGCCGGCACCGGACCCGCCTGGCGCGAACAGTACGTGTGGACCCATCACCGTTACCTCATGGCCTACGGCCGCGCCCGCCACGCCTTGGGGGACGCGGAGGGCGCGCTGGCGCTGTTCCGCGAGTGCGGCAGATCACTGGAGGAGGCCGAGGTGCGCCACGCGGCCTACCTGCCCTGGTGGGCGGAGGCGGCCTGCGTGCTCGCGGAGCTGGGCCGTGCCGAGGAAGCCGAAGAGCCCGCGGCGCACGGCACGCGGCTCGCACGGCGCTGGGGGACCCCACGTGTCCTCGGCCTGGCAGCCATGGCCCGCGGCGTGGCAACCCCCGGCGAGGAGGGCGTGGAACTGCTGGGCGAGGCGGTGCGGGAACTGTCCGCCTCACCGGCCCGCATCGACCACGCCCGCGCTGAACTGCTCTTGGGCCAAGCCCTGTTGGCGGCCGGCGAGTTGCGCGCCGCGCGTGAGCACCTGCGCGCCTCGGCCGACCTCGGCCAGCGCTGCGGCGCCCTCGCGCTGGGCCAGAAAGCCCGGGGTGCCCTGCTGGCAGCGGGCGGCCGCATGCGGAAGATGACCGGCTCACCCCTGGACCTGCTCACCGGTATGGAACGCAAGGTCGCCGGCCTCGCCGCCGGCGGCGCCAGGAACCGTTCGATCGCCCAGTCGCTGCACGTCACCGTCCGCACGGTCGAAACGCATCTGACCAACGCGTACCGCAAGCTGGGAGTCTCCGAGCGTGCCCAGCTCGCCGCGGTCCTCCGCTCACCGGGCGTCCGCGGGGCACAGGCGCCGCATCAGGCGTCGCGGCCGCGCGGGCAGCGCTGAAGGCGGCCAGGAACATGCCGGGAACAGGGCGGCAGGGAGAGCCGCTGTACGCGGGACTCATCCGGGCGGGGCTCCGGCGCACCGACCCGCCGTTGCTCGAACGCGAGGAGGAACAGGCGGAGTTGCGGCGTGTGCTCGTCGCGCTCGACGACGGCCGCCCCGCCGTCGTCTCCGTGACCGGCCGCCCCGGCTTCGGCCACAACGCCCTGCTGCGCTGGACCGCCCGCCTCGCCGAGGAGCGCTCGGTACGCGTCCTGCGGGTCAGCGGTTCGCCGGCCGAACGCGACCTGCGCCACGGAGCCGTGATCCAGCTGCTCGGCCAGCTGGGCGAGGTGGCCGAACGCTCCCTGCGTACCCTGCGCGGGCAGCGCGAGCCGGACGGTCTGCCGGGCCTGCCCGAACTCCTGCACACCGCCCGCCGCACCCCCACTCTCGTGACGGTGGAGGACGCACAGTGGCTGGACGCGGCATCCTCGCACTGGCTGCAAGCCCTGGTACGTCGCCTGTCCACGGGCCTTCCCCTCGCCCTGCTCATCGGCCGCACCGGCCTGGAACCGCACGGCCCCGACCGGCTGGCCGACGCTGCTCCCTGCGCGCGGCTGACCCGCCATCTCGGCGTCGGGCCCCTGAGCCGGGGCGCGGTCATCACCCTCGCCGAGCAGATCTGCGGCGGCCCCTGCGACGAGGCGTTCGCCACCGCGGCGGCCCAGGCGTCCCACGGCAGCCCCGCCGTACTGCACGCGGCCCTGCACTGTTTCGCGGAGGCGGGCCACCGGCCGACCGCCGACCGTGTCCCGCAGCTGCGCACCCTGATCACCGGCATCATCGGTGACCGCGCGGGGCGCGCCCTGCGGGGTCTGTCCGACGAGGCCACCGCCGTGCTGCGCGCGCTGGCCGTCGCCGGCGACCTGCTGGACTTCCCGCTGATCTGTTCCCTGGCCGGGTTGTGCACCGTCCCCGAAACCCGGCTGCGCGCGGCGCTGGAGGCGGCCGGCTTCACCCTTGCCGACGGCTCCTACGAACGCGTCCGTCTGCCCGTCGTCCGGGCCCGCATCCTGGAGGACACGCCCGCCGCCGAACGCGCCGCCCTGCACGCCCGCGCCGCCCACCTCGCCCACCAGGTCGTGGCCGACGACGAAGACATCGCCCGCCTCCTCCTCCAGGCACCTCCCATCGGCGAGCCCTGGGCCGTACACGTCCTGCGTGGCAGCTTCGGCGCCGCGGTGCGCCGCGGCGACTTCCCCCGCGCCGCCGCCTACCTCGAACGCGCCCTCGACGAACCCCTGGAACCCCTGGAACATGCGCACATCAGCCTGGACCTGGCCGGCGTCGAGGCCGTCACCGCCCCCGAAGCCGGCGACCGCAGGCTCACCGCCCTCGTCCACACTCCGGGCGAGGGCGAAGCGTGGGACCAACTCCGCGTACGCGCACTGGACACGGGACTGGCCCGCGGCGACGACGCCTGGGGCCGCCGGAACGCCGCCCAGGCCCTCGCCACCGCCCACGGCAGGGAACGCGACAACCTGATCGCGCTGTACTGGTACGCCGCCGAGGCAGGGCCCGGAGTGGCCGACGTGTCCGTCCTCGACACCCCCGCTCTCGACGTCCCCGACCTGCCCGAGCACCCTCTCGCCCCCGCCCAGGCCGGCATCCGCGCGGGGCAGCTCGCCGCGCAGGGCCGACACCGTGCGAGAGTCGTGGAACTGGCCCGCCGCGCCCTGGACGCGGGCCCCGCCGCTCCCGCGGTGCCCCGCCTGGTCGCCGCCAGGGCACTGTGGCTCACCGATGCCGCCACCGAAGCAGAGGACCGGCTCGCCGCCATCATCGCCGAACTGCGCCGCCGCCACTGCCGGCCCCTGCTCGCCCGCGCCTTGGCCTTCTGCGCCGAACTGCATCTGCGCAGCGGCCGTCTGGACACCGCCGACCGTGTCGCGGACGCAGCCGAACGGGCCCTGCCCATCGCTGCCTGGCACCCCTTGGCCGTCTCGCACCTCATAGCCGTACGCGCCGTCATCGCCCTGGAGATCCGCCGCCACGACGAAGCGCGCGCCCTGGCCGAAGCCCCCTGCCGCCCGGTGCCGAATACGGCATCCACTGGCCCGATCTGCTGTTCGCCCGCGCCCGCGTGGCCGTCGACGAAGAACGCTGGTCCGAGGCCGTCGAACTGTACAAGGAGAGCGGACGCTGGCTGCTGCGCAGAGGGTGGGCCAACCCCATCGTGCTGCCCTGGCGTTCTTCGGCCGCCCGGGCCTGTCTCATCCTCGGCGATCAGGACCAGGCCCAGCGTCTGCTCCGGGAGGAACTCACCCTCGCCTGCCAGTGGGGTGCACCGAGCGCGCTGGGGCTGGCGGAGCTGTGTGCCAGAAGCTTCGCTGTCCAGGGACCGGCCGCCGGCGTCCGCGAAGCCGCCCACGTCGAGCGCGAGCTGCCCATCCGGCTCACCTACGCCTGGGTCCTGGCCGAACTCGCCACCGCCGAGGTCACCAAGGGTGATCGAGCCACCGCTGCCGGCCTGCTGGCCGAACTGTCCCGCCTCACCTTCACCCACACCTCCAGCCGCCTGGCCGAACGCGTACGGTGGCTGACCGCCCGGCTGGAAGAGCCCACCGGCACCTCCGACGAAGGGGCGCTGCCCAGGGGATGGGCGGCCCTGTCGTCCGCCGAGCGGCAGACCGCCGAACTGGCCATCCGAGGCCTGGGCAACCGAGAGATCGCGGAACAGCTCGTGGTGAGCCGGCGTACCGTCGAACACCGGCTGAGCAGTACGTACAAGAAGCTGCAGATCACCTCACGCAAGGAACTCCGCGCGTCAGGCCGGCCGACGGAAGAGGACATGACGGATGCTGTATGAACGGGAAACCGAACTGGCCCGCATCGAGACCGCAGTACGCCGGGCACAGGAGGGCCGTTCTTCCGCAGTGCTCCTGACCGGCCCCTTGGGCATCGGCCGTTCCACGCTCCTCCAGGAGGCCGGTGTCCGTTCCGCCGCCACCTCACGGGTCCTGCGAGCCAACGCCGCACCCATGGAGCAGGACTTCGCCCTGGGCATCGTCCACCAGCTCATGGGGTCCCTCCCGGCCGGTGATCTCACCCTCCCCGGCGACCAGGAAACGGGCGGCACCACCCGGCCGGACCACCCCGGCGACCTCCCGGATCCCGGGGACCAGGGCGCACCCGTCTCCGAAGCCACCCTGCACGGCCTGCGGTCCGTGCTGGCCGAAGCCTGCGCCACCACCCCCGTACTCATCCTCGTCGACGACCTCCAGTGGGCCGACATCCCCTCCCTGCGCTGGCTCGCCTACCTGACCAGGCGCCCGCACGGACTGCGCGTCGCGGTCGTGTGCACCCTGCGCGACGGCGACCCCCGCGCCCAGCACCCGCTCATCCGCGACATCGCGGACGCGGCCGACGTCCTGCGCCCCGCTGCGCTCTCGACGGCCGCCACCCGGGCCCTGATCCACCACCACTTCGGCGAACCCGCCGACGACAGCTACGCCCACGCATGTCACGAGACCTGCGCGGGCAACCCCTCTTCCTCCGGTCCGTCCTGTGCGACCTGGCACTGAGCGGGCACCGCCCCACCGCCGGGCACGCCGCCCAGGTCCGCGTGCAGCGCCCCGCTCAGCTCCGCGACCGCCTGGCGGGCTGCCTGCACGCCCAGCCCGCTCCCGTACGCGACCTGGCAGCCGCCATCGCCGCCTTCGGTGACCACGGTGAGCCCGACCTCGTCCGGCGCCACGCGCGACTGGACTCCGTCGGATTCCAGCAGGCCCTGCGCACGCTGCACCACCTGGGACTGCTCGCCCCGCACGACACCCCGCGCTTCATCCACCGCGTCGTCCGCGACGCCGTCGACTCCGCCCTCACCGTCGCCGAACGCGAACGTTCCCGGGATGCCGCCGCGGACCTCCTCCACCAGGCCGGGCACCCTGCCGAACACGTCGCCGAGCTGCTGATGACCGTCACCGCCACCCACCGCCCCTGGGCCGTACGGGTACTGCGGACCGCCGCGCAGGCCGCGCTGCGCCGCGGCGTGCCGGTCACCGCCGCGCGCTACCTCCAGCGCGCCCTGCTCGGCAGCACGGGCGTCTTCGAGCGCGCACGCCTGCTGGTCGAGCTGGCCGTCGCCGAACGCGATATCGACCCCGCCGCCTGCGAACGGCACATCGGCCAGGCCATCCGCCTGCTGCCGACGGCCACCGAACGGGCCGCCGCCACCTTGCTCATGCCACCGAGCCTCCTGGGCGAGGCGCCCCCTTCGGCGGTGGATCTGCTGCGCCGCGTGGCCGAAGACCTCGATCCCGCGGCGCCACGCCACGGATACGCCAGGGAGATCGCCCTGCGGATGGAAGCCCGCCTGTGGCACGCCGGGCACGAGAACCCGACGGAGCTCGCCGGTGCGGTGGAACGCCTGCGCACACTCGGTACCCCACCACCCTTGGACATCGGCGGCGCCCGCGAACTGGCGGCCGTTCTGAACAACGCGGCCGTCCTCTCGAGCGCCGTGCCGGCACCGGAGGTCGCGGCCCTGGCCGAACAGGTCGTGGAACGCGAGCCGGTGACCTCCGCGCGGGTCGGCATCGCGCTTCCCCTGGTCGCGGTGGCCCTGTACGCCGCCGATGCGGCGGGGGGCATCGACACGCGCCTGTCCTGCGAGCAGCCCGCTGCCCGTCCGCAAGCGGTGGTGCACGTCGAGAACGCCCTGCTCCAGCTCGCACGGGGCCGCCTGACCCAGGCCCGCGAACAGGCCGACCTGGCCGCTGAACTGGACGACGCGGACTGGCGCGAGCCCACCGCCGCCGTGCGAGCCGCGGTGGCCATGGAAACCGGGGACATCCAGCTGATCGAACGGCTCCTGGAAGCCGCCGGTCAGCGCTGGCCGGACAGCCTCGGCCTGAGGGCCATGCTGCAACTTCTCAAAGCGTCGCTCGACGCCCGTCGCGGCCGCGGTGTCCACGCCCTGGATTCCCTCCTGGCCTGCGGTCGCCAACTGGAAGCCGCCGGCTGGCGCAACTCCGCCCTCTACCCCTGGCGGCCCCGCGCCATAGTCCTCCATCACCGCCTGCGCGAGCCCCGGCCGGCCCTGGCCCTGGCGGAAGAAGAACTGGCCTGGGCGCGGCAATGGGCCGCCCCCGCACCCCTGGGCCGCGCCCTGCGTCTGAAGGCCCTGCTGCCCGGCGGTGGGGGAGTACCCGTCCTGCGCGAGTCCGCCGAGGTCCTCCGCGGGTCCGCCAACACGCTCGAACGGGCCCGTACGCTCCTCCAGCTGGGCCGGACCGTGGAGAGCGGCAAGGAGGCGAAGGCGATGCTGCGCGAGGCCGCTGATCTCGCCACGGCCTGCGGCGCACCCTGGCTGACCGAACGCGCCTACGCGGCCCTGGGAACCACCACCACCGCCCCGAGCGCCGAGGCAGCGCTCACCCACAGCGAGCGCAAGGTCGTCTCTCTGGCGGGCCGGGGGCTGACCAACCAGGAAATCGCCGACGAACTCGGTGTGAGTACCCGTGCGGTGGAAAAGCACCTGACCTCGTGTTACCGCAAGTTGGGTGTGGCGGGCCGGCGGGAGCTGCTGGCGGGCCGGAGTGCGGCCGGGGCGTTCGCGGCACGCTGAGCGCGCCGCGGCGGAGAATGCGGCTTACCGGTGGTAAGCGGTGCGGAGTGTTCGGGGGGACCGAAAGGGCGGTGCGGGACCGTACCCCGCGGGAGGGCGACCACAGGTTTAGCGGTGGCGCGCCGGGTGCACGTTGACGCTTGTCTGGACCTCTCCCTAGTGTCGATCGTGCCGGGGAGATCGGAATTCTCCTCCGGACAACTGCTGGGCCGCCCAGGTTTCCGGCATGTTAAATCCCTCGGGTTTCTCCTTCTCGCTCGATCTCACTTGTACTTTGGTTTGCTGACGGGGGTTGAAAGGATGTCGGTCCCTTGAAGTTCTCTGCTCTGGTGGATTCCCCGCAGTTTTCGGCAGGCCGGGGTGCGGCCGGTCTGCCCGGTGCTACGGAACGGCGGGAAGAGCGGCCGCCGGCCGACCGGCCGGGCGTGTGCATGGCCGTACTGGACCCGTACTTGACGGTCCGTCAGGCATCCCAGGACTTCTACCGCAACTTCGCGACCCCCGACGCGGCTTCCGCCGACGTGCTCGCCTCTTCCCCTCCGAGTCCTCGACCACGGCCCCGGACGTCTGCGGGCGTGACTTCCGCGACCTGGTGCACCCCAGCGTGCGGCAGCCCCTCATGCGGCAGTTCGAACGGCTGCTGACCGGCCGCTGCGACCGGTTCGCCGCGCACGTGGTGGCGCTGCGGGCGACCGGCGACACATTCACCGGAAACCTCACGGCCACCGCCGTGAGCGGCTACGCCCCCGGCCCGGCCGCGGTGCTCGTCACGATGCCGTCGGGGCAGGCCGCGGAGGGCGACGCGGTGGTGGCGCCGCGGAAGAAATTACTCAGCGAGATCGACGCGCGCATTCTGGAAGGAATCGCGGCCGGCCTGTCCACGATTCCGCTGGCCTCCCGGCTCTATCTCAGCCGGCAGGGAGTGGAGTATCACGTCACCGGACTGCTGCGGAAACTGAAGGTCCCCAACCGGGCGGCCCTGGTCTCCCGCGCGTACGCGATGGGAGTGCTGACGGTGGGGACCTGGCCGCCCCGTGTCGTGGACGGCTTCATCAAGTAGCACACCGGGTTCCCGGGGCCGCCGCGTGCGGACCCGCGGGACGGGGCCCGCCCTTGCGGCACGGCCCGGTCCGAAAGGGAACCGAAGGGACGCAAGGCGCCGGGGGCGCCGCGGAGCAACCGCGGTGCCCCCGGCGCCTTGGTGTGCGGCCGGTCCTGACGCCCGGCCGACTCTAGGGAATTCCATGGCCGTTCCTGTCGAGACTGGGCAGGTGGCGTGCGGGAAGTCGAGCTGCCTCGTGCGGGGCACGCAGATAACCCAGTCGCTGTGGAACAACCGTCCCCAGTGCCGGATGCCCACAACGAAATCCTCTGCTGTCCGCCGGTCTTGAGATGGGTTGGGTTGAACGTGGCGAACATGGACCAGGAACAGAAACTCCGCGACTACCTCAAGCGGGCCAGCGCCGATCTGCGGCGCTCCCGCCAGCGGGTGGGCGAGCTGGAGGCGGCGGCCCGCGAACCGATCGCGATCGTGGGCATGAGCTGCCGCTTCCCGGGAGGCGTGCGCAGCCCTGAGGAGCTCTGGTCCTTGCTCGCCGCCGACGGGGACGGCATCACGGCGGCACCCGGCGACCGCGGCTGGGAACTGTCGGCCGAGGACGCGGGGGAGTTCTCCGGCGGCTTCCTGCACGACGCGGCCGATTTCGACGCCTCCTTCTTCGGGATATCCCCCCGTGAGGCCCTTGCCATGGACCCGCAGCAGCGACTGCTGCTGGAGTCCTCCTGGGAGGCCTTCGAACGGGCCGGCATCGACCCGGCGGCGGTCCGTGGTTCCCGGACGGGCATGTTCGTCGGGGCGATGCCCCAGGAGTACCGGGTGGGGCCGGACGACGACGTCCAGGGCTTCGCCCTGACCGGCACCACCACCAGCGTCATCTCGGGCCGCCTCGCTTACTTCTTCGGGGCCGTGGGCCCGGCGGTCACCGTCGACACCGCCTGCTCGTCCTCCCTGGTGGCCCTGCACCTGGCCGCCCACTCCCTGCGCCAGGGCGAGTGCTCCCTGGCGCTGGCCGCCGGCGTCACCGTGATGTCCAGCCCCACCACCTTCGTGGAATTCAGCCGCCAGGGCGGGCTCGCTGCCGACGGGCGCTGCCGCTCCTTCGCCGACTCCGCCAACGGCACCGGCTGGGCCGAAGGCGTCGGCGTCCTGGTCCTGGAACGCCTCTCGGAGGCCCGCCGCAACGGGCACGAGATCCTGGCCGTCGTCCGGGGCTCCGCCGTCAACCAGGACGGCGCCTCCAACGGGCTCACCGCGCCCAACGGCCCCTCGCAGCAACGGGTCATCGAGCAGGCACTGATCAGCGCCCGGCTCTCCGCCGACGAGATCGACGCCGTCGAGGCGCACGGCACCGGCACCACCCTGGGCGACCCGGTCGAGGCCCAGGCACTGCTGGCCACCTACGGCCAGGGCCGCGAGGCCGACCGCCCGCTGCTGCTGGGCTCCGTGAAATCGAACCTCGGCCACACCCAGGCGGCGGCCGGCATGGCCGGCGTCATCAAGATGGTGCTGGCCATGCGGCACGGCCTGCTCCCGCGCACGCTCCACGTGGACGCACCGTCCTCGCACGTCGACTGGACGCAGGGGGCCGTGCGCCTGCTCACCGAGCAGGCTCCCTGGCCCCGGGGCGAGCGGCCGCGCCGGGCCGGTGTCTCCTCGTTCGGGCTCAGCGGCACCAACGCGCACACGATCCTGGAGGAAGCCCCGGCCGAGCCTCAGGAGGACGCAGAGCCTGCCGCGGCCGCGCCCGTGGCGGCCGGTGCCGTCCCGTGGCTCGTCTCCGGCCGCACCCGCGAGGCGCTGCGCGCCCAGGCGGCACAGCTGCTGGAACACCTCGCGTCCCGCCCCGGCCTCGCGCCCGTGAAGCCCGTGGACGTCGCCTACTCCCTGGCCACGGCCCGCTCCGGCATGGAGCACCGTGCCGCGTTCACCGCGGCCGACCTGGACGGGGCCCGCGCCGCCCTCACCGCGCTCGCCGACGGCGCGCCCGCACCCGGCCTGGTGCAGGACACCGCCCGGACGCGGTCCAAGCTCGCCTTCCTCTTCACGGGGCAGGGCTCCCAGCGGCCGGGGATGGGGCGCGACCTGGCCGCCCGCTTCCCCGTCTTCGCCACCGCCCTCGACGAGGTCCTCACCCACTTCGACCAGGGCCTCGAACGGCCCCTGAAGGATGTGCTGTTCGCCGCCGAGGGCATGCCCGAGGCCGCCCTGCTCGACGAGACCGGTTACGCCCAGCCCGCGCTGTTCGCGATCGAGGTGGCGCTGTACCGGCTCGCCGAGTCCTTCGGCGCCAAGCCGGACTTCCTCGCCGGGCACTCCGTCGGCGAGATCGCCGCGGCACACGTGGCCGGGGTCTTCACCCTGGCCGACGCCGCGGCTCTGGTGCTCGCCCGCGGCCGCCTCATGCAGGCGCTCCCCGAGGGCGGCGCCATGATCTCCCTCGAAGCCACCGAGGAGGAGGTCCTGCCCCTCCTGGAGGACCGGCAGGACCACGTCTCCGTCGCCGCGGTCAACGGGCCCACCGCCGTCGTCATCGCCGGCCGGGCCGACGAAGCCGCCGCCGTGGCCGAGCACTTCGCCGGACTGGGACGGAAGACCAAGCGGCTGCGCGTCTCGCACGCGTTCCACTCCCCGCTGATGGAACCCATGCTGGAGGAGTTCCGTACGGTCGTCTCCCGGCTCGCGCCGCAGGCGCCCGCGCTCCCGGTCGTCTCCGGCCTGACCGGCACCCTCGCCACGGTGGAGCAGCTGACGTCCGCCGACTACTGGGTGGACCACGCCCGCCACACCGTACGGTTCGCCGACACCCTCGCCTGGCTCGACGGCCACGGCGCCACCACCTACCTGGAACTGGGCCCGGGCGGCGTCCTGTCCGCCATGGCCCAGACCTGCCTGGCCGCGACCGCCACGGCCGACAGCACCCCCGGCCCGGCCGCCCCCGGCTCCGCCGACGGCATTCCCGCGACGCTCGCCGTGCTGCGGCCGGGCCGCCCCGAGGCCGATACGCTCACCGCCGCGCTGGCGGGCCTGCACACCCGTGGCGTGGCCGTCCAGTGGGAGCGCTACTTCGAAGGCACCGGCGCCCGGCGCACGGACCTGCCCACCTACGCCTTCCAGCGCCGCCGCTACTGGCCCAGGAGCGTGCCCGGGTCGGGCGGTGACGTGCGCGCCGCCGGCCTGGGCGCGGCGCACCACCCGCTGCTGGCGGCGGCCGTGTCGGTCGCCAACTCCGACGGCCTGCTCCTCACCGGCCGCCTGTCGCGGCGCACCCACCCCTGGCTCGCCGGTCACGCCGTGCGCGGCACGGTGCTGCTGCCGGGCACCGCCTTCCTGGAGCTGGCCGTGCGCGCCGGGGACGAGGCCGGCTGCGGCCGCGTGGAAGAACTCACGCTGGCCGCCCCGTTGGTGCTGCCCGAGGAGGGCGGCGTCCAGGTGCAGGTGTGGGTGGGCAGCCCGGACGAGACCGGCCGCCGCGCCGTGAGCGTCCACTCCCGCCCGGACGGCCCGGAGGAACTGCCCTGGACCCAGCACGCCGCCGGCACCCTCGCCGCCGGCGAGCACCGGGCCGGCTTCGACGCCACCGTCTGGCCCCCGCCGACGCGCGTCCGCTGGACCTCGACGGCTTCTACGACCGCATGGCCGACACCGGCTTCGGATACGGCCCCCTGTTCCAGGGCCTGCGCGCCGCCTGGCGCAGCGGCGACGCCGTCTACGCCGAGGTGACCCTGCCCGAGACCGACGGGGCCGACGAGGCGTCTTCTGGGGCGTTCGGCATCCACCCGGCCCTGCTGGACGCCGCACTGCACGCCGCGGCCTTCGTCGACCTGGGCGAGCAGGCCCGCGGCGGCCTGCCCTTCGCGTGGCAGGACGTGACCCTGCACGCGAGCGGGGCGAGCACGGTCCGCGTGAAACTGTCCCTGGCCGACGAGGACGCGGTGGCGATCTCCGTCGCCGACACCACGGGTGCCCCCGTCGCCTCCATCGGCTCGCTCATCCTGCGTACCCTGCCCGACGAGCGGCTCGGCGCCGACTCGCTCGTCCGCGATGCCCTCTTCGAGCTGCGCTGGACCGAACCGCGCCAGGCCGGCCAGGCGACGCCCGCGACGGTCGCCGTCCTCGGCCCGGACTTCTTCGGCCTGGAGCAGGCCCTTGTGGCGCCGGACCGTACCGTCACGGCGCTGCCCGGCCCGGACGCCGTCACGGACGCCCCGGACGTGGTCCTCGTCCCCGTCGCGGGCGCGGCCGGTGACGATACCGCCACCGCCGCGCACGCCCGCACCGCCCACGCCCTGGAGCTGCTGCGCACCTGGCTGGAGGACGAGCGGTACGCCGCGTCCCGGCTGGTCTTCGTCACCTGTGGCGCGGTCGCCACCGACGCACGGCAGGCACCGGACCCGGCGGCCGCCGCGGTCTGGGGCCTGGTGCGGGCCGCGCAGAGCGAACACCCCGGCCGCTTCGGTCTGCTGGACCTCGACCCCGACACCACCGAGCCCGCCGCCGAGCCGCTGTCGTGGGCCCTGGCCCTGGCCCTGGACGAGCCGCAGACCGCCGTCCGCGGCGCCGCCGTCCTCGTCGCGCGGCTCGCCCGCGCCCGGGTGGCGCAGGGCGGTACGGAGTGGGACCCCGAGGGCACCGTGATCCTCACCGGAGCCACCGGCGGCCTGGGCCGCGTACTGGCCCGGCATCTGGTCGCCGAGCGCGGCGTACGGCACCTGCTGCTCGCCAGCCGTCGCGGCGCCGACGCCGACGGCGCCGCCGACCTCGTGGCCGAACTGACCGGTCTCGGCGCGCAGGTGGCCCTCACGGCATGCGACCTGGCCGACCGCGCCGCCGTACAGCGGCTGCTGGCCGGTGTCCCCGCCGAGCATCCCGTCACCGCCGTCGTGCACAGCGCCGGCATCCTCGACGACGGCGTGATCGAGTCGCTCACCCCCGAGCGGATCAGCGCGGTCCTGCGGCCCAAGGCCGACGCCGTCTGGCACCTCCACGAGGCCACCCGGGACCTGGACCTGGCCGCCTTCGTCGTCTTCTCCTCCCTCTCCGGCACCGTGGGCGCGGCGGGCCAGGGCAACTACGCCGCCGCCAACGCCTTCCTCGACGCGCTCGCTCAACTGCGCCGCGCCCAGGGCCTGCCGGGGCTCTCCCTGGCCTGGGGCCCGTGGCAGCCCACCGGCGGAATGACCGGCGGCCTGACGGACGAGGACCTGGACCGCCTGGCCCGTATGGGCACGCCCGCGCTCACCGAGGAACAGGGCATCGCCCTCTTCGACGCGGCCACCGCCACGGACGCCGCCGTCCTGCTGCCGACCCGGCTCGACCTGTCCGTGCTGCGCGTCCAGGGCTCCGAGGGCGGAGTGCCGCCGCTGTGGCGCGGCCTGATCCGCACCCCGGCCCGCCGCGCGGTGGTCTCGGGTCCGGAGGCCGCCGTCACCCTCGTACAGAAGCTGTCCCGGCTGGCGGAGACCGACCGCCGCGAGGTCGTGCTCGACCTCGTGGCCGGCCAGGTGGCCGCCGTGCTCGGGCACTCCACCACCGCCGACATCGACGCGCGGCGCCCGCTGCGCGAGCTGGGCTTCGACTCGCTGACCGCCGTGGAACTGCGCAACCGGCTCAGCGCGGCCACCGGCCTGCGCACCGCCGCGACGGTCGTCTTCGACCATCCGACCGTCGACGCCCTCGGCGCGCACCTCCTCGCCGAACTCATGGGTTCCCAAGCTGCCGCGGCGCCCGGTGCCCCCGTGCCGCCACCGACGAGGACCCCGTCGTCATCGTCGGCATGAGCTGCCGCTACCCGGGCGGCGTCGCCTCTCCCGAGGACCTGTGGCGGCTGGTGAGCGAAGGCTCCGACGCCATCTCGGGCCTGCCCGCCGACCGGGGCTGGGACCTGGACGCGCTCTACGACCCGGACCCGGACCGCACCGGCACCTCCTACTCCCGCTTCGGCGGATTCCTGCACACCGCCGCCGACTTCGACCCCGCCTTCTTCGGCATGAGCCCCCGCGAGGCGGTGGCCACCGACTCCCAGCAGCGGCTGCTCCTCGAAGCCTCCTGGGAGGCCGTCGAGCGCGCCGGCATCGACCCGGTGTCCCTGCGCGGCAGCCAGACCGGCGTGTTCGCGGGCGTGATGTACAACGACTACGCCACCGTGCTCTCCGGCGGGCAGTTCGAGGGCCACCAGGGCAGCGGCACCGCCGCGAGCGTCGCCTCCGGACGCGTCTCCTACACCCTCGGCCTCGAAGGCCCCGCCGTCACCGTCGACACCGCGTGCTCGTCCTCGCTGGTCGCCATGCACTGGGCGATGCAGGCCCTGCGCGCGGGGGAGTGCTCCCTCGCGCTGGCCGGCGGTGTCACGGTCATGTCGACGCCGGGCGCCCTCATCGAGTTCTCCCGGCAGCGCGGCCTGTCCCCGGACGGCCGCTGCAAGGCGTTCTCCGACAGCGCCGACGGCGTCGGCTGGTCCGAGGGCGTCGGCGTCCTCGTCCTGGAACGCCTCTCGGACGCGCAGCGCAACGGGCACGAGATCCTGGCCGTCGTCCGCGGCTCCGCCGTCAACCAGGACGGCGCCTCCAACGGTCTGACCGCCCCCAACGGCCCCTCCCAGCAGCGGGTGATCCGGCAGGCGCTGGCCGCCGCCGGGCTGACCGCCACGGACGTCGACGCCGTGGAGGGCCACGGCACGGGCACCACCCTCGGCGACCCCATCGAGGCCCAGGCGCTGCTCGCCGCCTACGGCCAGGAGCGCGACCCGCAGGGCCCGCTGCTGCTGGGCTCCGTCAAGTCCAACATCGGCCACACCCAGGCCGCGGCCGGCGTGGCCGGCGTCATCAAGATGGTCATGGCCATGCGCCACGGCGTGCTGCCCCGTACGCTGCACGCCGACGAGCCGTCCTCGCACGTGGAGTGGGACTCCGGAGCGGTGCGCCTGCTCACCGAGGAGACGCCCTGGCTGCAGGCCGGCCGGCCGCGCCGCGCCGGCATCTCCTCCTTCGGCTTCAGCGGTACCAACGCGCACCTCATCGTCGAGGAACCGCCGGCCGCCCCCGAACAGCGCGAACGGCCGGCGCTCACCCCGGCCGTCGTGCCGTGGACGCTGTCGGGCAAGAGCCGGGCGGCGCTGCGGGACCAGGCCGCCCGCCTGCGGTCCTTCCTCGACGAGCGCCCTGGCCTCGACCCGGCCGACGTCGGCCTCTCTCTCGCCACCACCCGCTCGGCCTTCGACCAGCGCGCCGTCGTGACCGGCGACCGTGACGAACTGCTGCGTGCTCTGTCCAGCCTGGCCGCCGACCGCCCCGACCCCGCGCTCACCGAGGGTGAGACCGGCGGCGCCGGCAAGCTCGCCGTGATGTTCGCCGGGCAGGGCAGCCAGCGCCCCGGGGCGGGGCGTGAACTCGCCGCCCGTTTCCCCGCGTTCGCCAAGGCCCTGGACGAGGTGACCGCCGCCCTCGACCCGTATCTGGACCGCCCCCTCAAGGACGTCCTGTCCGCCCCGGAGGGCAGCCCCGAGGCGGCGCTGCTGGACCGCACCGAGTGGACTCAGCCGGCCGTGTTCGCCATCGAGGTCGCGCTGTACCGGCTGCTGCGCACCTGGGGGATACGCCCCGCCGTCCTGCTGGGCCACTCCGTCGGCGAGATCGCCGCCGCGCACGTCGCGGGCGTCCTCACGCTCCCCGACGCGGCCCGCCTGGTCACCGCGCGGGCACGGCTGATGCAGGAACTTCCCTCCGATGGCGCGATGTTCTCCCTGGAGGCCGCCGAGGACGAGGCCGCTCCGCTGCTCGCCGGGCGCGAGCACCAGGTCTCCCTCGCCGCCGTCAACGGCCCCCGCGCCGTCGTCATCGCCGGCGACCTGGCCGCCGCCGAGGAGATCGCCGCCCACTTCGCCGCGCAGGGCCGCAAGACCAAGCGCCTGAAAGTCAGCCACGCCTTCCACTCGCCGCTCATGGAGCCCGCGCTCGACGGCCTGCGCGAGGTCGCCGCCCAGCTCGCCTACGGCGTGCCGGAGGTGACCGTCGTCTCCGGCCTCACCGGGCGGCCCGCCACCGACGACGAACTGCGCTCCCCGGACTACTGGGTCGCGCACGCGCGCGGCACCGTACGCTTCGCCGACACCGTGCGCGCCGCGCACGCCTGCGGCGCCGGCACCTTCCTCGAAATCGGCCCCGACAGCGCGCTGTCGGCCCCCGCCCAGGACACCCTGGGCGACGAGACGGACGCGGACTTCGTCGCACTGCTGCGCGCCGGGCGCGGCGAGGAACGCAGTGCGGCCACCGCCCTGGCCCGGCTGCACGTACGCGGCACGGCCGTCGACTGGGCCGCGTACTACGACGGCACCGGCGCGCGTACGGTCGGCCTGCCCACCTACGCCTTCCAGCATGAGCGCTACTGGCCCGAACAGGCCCCAGTACGCCTGGCGCAGGGCGCGGCCGACCCCGCGGACGCCGAACTGTGGAACTCCGTCGAACGCGGCGACGCCGCGCAACTGGCCACTCTCCTGGGGCTGCGCGACGAACAGCACGCCTCCCTGTACGCGCTGCTGCCCGCGCTGTCTTCCTGGCGCCAGCAGCGGCAGGAGAAGGCATTGCTGGACTCCACCCGCTACCGCGTCACCTGGCAGCCCGTCCGGGCGGCCGCCGCGCCCGTACTCGACGGCACCTGGCTGCTCGTCACCGCCGACGGCATCGACACCGACGAGACCCTGGACGCGCTGCGCGGCCACGGCGCCCAGTTCGAGACGCTCGTCCTGGACACCGCCTGCCGCGACCGCGCCGAACTCGCCGCCCGGCTCGACGCCGTACGCACGGAGGAGCGCGTCTTCTCCGGCATCCTGTCCCTGCTCCCGCTCGCCGACCGGCCCGGCCACCGGCCCGGCGCCGAACCGCCGGCCGGACTCGCGCTCAGCATCGTGCTGACCCAGGCGCTCACCGACACCCCGCTCGACGCCCCCCTGTGGACCCTGACCCGCGGCGCGGTCACCACCGGCCCGGACGACGCGCTCACCAACCCCCTCCAGGCAGCGGTCTGGGGACTGGGCCGCGTCGCCGCCCTGGAGCACCCGCAGCTGTGGAGCGGCCTGATCGACCTGCCGGCCGTTCTCGATGCCCCCGCCACCCAGCACCTCGTCAGTGCGCTGGCCGCCCAGGGTGGCGAGGACCAGCTCGCGATCCGCGCCACCGGAACGCTCGGCCGGCGCCTGGTGCGTCACCCGCGGGCCGAACTGCCCCCGGCCGACGCGTTCACCGCGCGCGGGACCGTCCTCGTCACCGGCGGCACCGGAGCGCTCGGTGCCGAGACCGCGCGCTGGCTCGCCCGCAGCGGCGCCGACCACCTGATCCTCACCAGCCGCCGCGGCCCCGACGCCCCCGGCGCCGCCGAACTGGCCGCGGAGATCGAGGAACTGGGCGCCGAGGTCACCATCGCGGCCTGCGACACCGCCGACCGCGACGCGCTCGCCGCACTCCTGGCTTCCGTACCCCCGGAGCGCCCGCTGACCGGCGTCGTGCACGCGGCCGGCGTCGGCCAGAACGCCGCCTTCGCCGGGACCCCCTTGGACGACGCCGCGGCGGTGATGGCCGCCAAACTGCTCGGCGCGGCCCACCTCGACAACCTCCTCGACGGCCACGACCTGGACTTCTTCGTCCTCGTCTCGTCGATCGCCGGAGTATGGGGCAGCGCCGGGCAGAGCGCCTACGGCGCCGCCAACGCCTACCTCGACGCCCTCGCCGAACACCGCGCCGCCCGCGGCCTGGCCGCCACCTCCATCGCCTGGGGCCCCTGGGCCGAGGCCGGAATGGCCACCCACGAGGCCGTCACCGACGAACTGCACAAGCGCGGGCTGCGCTTCCTCGCACCCACGACCGCCCTCACCGAACTGCGGCGCGCCGTCGTCCACCAGGACGTCACCGTCACGGTCGCCGACATCGACTGGGAGCGCTACCACCCCGTCTTCACCTCCACCCGCCGCAGCGCCCTCTTCGACGAACTGGCCGAGGTCCGGGCCCTGGTACGTGCCGAGAGCGACACCCGCAGCGCCGCGCCGGAGTTCGCCGCCCGCCTCAGCGGCCTGGACCAGGACGGACAGGAGCGGCTGCTGGCCGACCTGGTGCGGGCCGAGGCGGCCGTCGCCCTCGGCCACGATTCCGCGGACGCCATCGCCGAGCGGCGGGCCTTCCGCGACGCCGGCTTCGACTCGCTGACCGCCGTCGAACTGCGCAAGCGGCTGGCCACCCTCACCGGCCTGAAGCTGCCCGCCACCCTCGTCTTCGACTACCCGACCCCCGCCGTCCTCGCCCGCCATCTGCGCGAGGAGATCCTGGGCACCGGCGGTGGCCAGGACGCCCACGCCGCGGTCGCCGTACCGGGCCGCTTCGACGAGCCCGTCGCCATCGTCGGCATGAGCTGCCGCTTCCCCGGCGGCGTCCGCTCCCCGCGGCAGTTCTGGGAGCTGATCTCCGAAGGCGTCGACGCGATCACCGACTTCCCCGTCAACCGCGGCTGGGACACCGGGCTGCACCACCCCGACCCGGACCACCCCGGCACGACGTACTCCAGTCAGGGCGGCTTCCTGCACGACGCGGGCGAATTCGACGCCTCCTTCTTCGGCATCTCGCCGCGTGAGGCGCTGTCGATGGACCCCCAGCAGCGGCTGCTGCTGGAGACCACCTGGGAGGCGTTCGAGCACGCCGGGATCGACCCCACCACCGTCCACGGCAGTGCGACCGGTACGTTCATCGGCTCCACCTACCAGGAGTACGGACTCGGCGTCGAGGACGGCTCCGCGGGTCACCTGGTGACCGGCACCAGCCCCAGCGTCCTCTCCGGACGCCTGGCCTACCTCTTCGGCCTCGAAGGGCCGGCGGTCACCGTCGACACCGCTTGCTCCTCGTCCCTGGTCGCCCTGCACCTGGCCTGCCAGTCGCTGCGCAACGGCGAAAGCTCCCTGGCGCTGGCCGGCGGCGCGACCGTGATGACCAACCCCAACCCGTTCGTCGCCTTCAGCCGGCAGCGGGCCCTGGCCGGCGACGGCCGCTGCAAGGCGTTCTCCGAGGGCGCCGACGGCATGACCCTCGCCGAAGGCGTCGGCGTCCTCGTCCTGGAACGCCTTTCGGACGCGCAGCGCAACGGGCACGAGATCCTAGCCGTCGTCCGCGGCTCGGCCATCAACCAGGACGGCGCCTCCAACGGCCTGTCCGCCCCCAACGGCCCCGCCCAGCAGCGCGTCATCCGCCAGGCCCTGGCCAACTCCGGGCTGGCCCCGGCGGACATCGACGCCGTCGAGGCCCACGGGACCGGCACCGCCCTCGGCGACCCCATCGAGGCGCAGGCCCTGCTCGCCACCTACGGTCAGGACCGCGACCCGCGCACCCCGCTGCTGCTCGGCTCCGTCAAGACCAACATCGGCCACACCCAGTCGGCGGCCGGCGTCGCGGGCGTCATCAAGATGGTGCTGGCCCTGCGCCGGGGAGAGCTGCCGCGCACCCTGCACGCCGGCACCCCCTCCAGCCACATCGACTGGACGCCCGGCACCCTCGCCCTGCTGAACGAACCCGCCGACTGGTCCGAGGGCGAACGCCCGCGCCGCTGCGCGGTCTCCTCCTTCGGCATCAGCGGGACCAACGCCCACACGATCCTCGAAGAGGCCCCCGACCACGCGAGACGGCCACCGACCGGCCGGTGCCCCCGGCCGGTGACGCCATCCCCTGGGTGCTGTCCGCCCGTACCCCGGGCGCGCTGCGCTCCCAGGCCGCCCACCTCGCCGCCCACCTCGACGGGGACCAGGCACCCGGCGCGCTGGACGTCGCCCACAGCCTGGTGGCCACACGCACGCTCTTCGACCACCGCGCCGTCGTCGTCGGCACCGACGACCGGGCCCGGCGCGCGGCCCTCGACGCCCTCGCCACCGGCGGTTCCGCCCCCGGCGTCGTCCAGGGCACGGCCGACACCGACGGCAAGACCGTCTTCGTCTTCCCCGGCCAGGGATCCCAGTGGGCCGGCATGGGAGCGCGTCTCCTGGAGGAATCCCCGGTCTTCGCCGAGCGCCTGACCGAATGCGCCACCGCCCTCGCGGAGTTCACCGACTGGTCACTGCTCGACGTGCTGCGCCAGACCGAAGGCGCGCCGACCCTGGACCGTGTCGACGTCGTCCAGCCCGCCTCCTTCGCCGTCATGGTCTCTCTGGCCGCGCTGTGGGCCGCGCACGGCATCACCCCCGACGCCGTAGTCGGCCACTCGCAGGGCGAGATCGCCGCGGCCGCCGTCGCCGGGGCACTCTCCCTGGAGGACGCGGCCCGCGTCGTCGCCCTGCGCAGCCAGGCCATCGCCCGCGGGCTGGCCGGATCCGGCGGCATGCTGTCGGTCCCGCTGCCCGCCGCCGACGTCGAACAGCGACTCGCCGGGGCCATCGGGTACAACGCCCTGTCGATCGCCGCCGTCAACGGCCCCGGGTCCACCGTCGTCTCCGGCGCCACCGCGCCGCTGGACGCCCTGCAGGCCGAACTGGTCGGCCAGGACATCCGCGCCAAGCGCATCGCCGTGGACTACGCCTCGCACTCCGCGCAGGTCGAGATGGTGCGGGACGAACTGCACACCGTCCTCGCGCCGGTACGCCCGCGCCCGGCGCAGGTGCCCTTCTTCTCCACCGTCACCGGTGACTGGCTGGACACCACCGGCATGGACGCCGGCTACTGGTACACCAACCTGCGGCAGACCGTCCGCTTCCAGCCCGCCATCGGCGAACTCCTCGGCCAGGGCCACCGCTTCTTCATCGAGGTCAGCTCCCACCCCGTCCTGTCCATGGGCATCCAGGCGACCGCCGAGGAAGCCGGCGGCGCGGCCGCGGTGCTCGGCACGCTCCGGCGGGACGCGGGCGGGACCGACCGCTTCCTGACCTCCCTCGCCGAAGCCTTCGTACGCGGCGCGGACGCCGACTGGGCCGGTGTCCTCACCGGCACCGGCGCCCGCCGCGTGCCGCTGCCCACGTACGCATTCCAGCGCGAGCACCTGTGGGCGATCCCCGACCGGCCCAGGAACCGGGCCGAAGCGGACCCCGCGGACGCCGAGTTCTGGACGGCGGTCGAGGAGGAGGACGTCGACGCCCTCGCCTCCAGCCTGCGCCTGGACCGCGACTCGCTGGCTCCGGTCCTCCCGGCCCTCTCGGACTGGCGCAAGCGCCGCCGCGACCTGTCCACCGTGGACTCCTGGCGTTACCGCGCCACCTGGAAGCCGCTGACCAGCCTGCCCACGGCGACCCTGACGGGCACCTGGCTCGTCGTCGCCCCGGAAGGGGCCGACACCGACACCCTCACCAACATCCTCGCCGCTCACGGCGCCGAGGCGCGCGCCATCGCCCTGGACGACGCCTGCGCCGACCGCGCGACCCTGACCGGGCGCCTGTCCGAACTCGGCGACGCGCCGGACCTCACGGGCGTGGTGTCCCTGCTGGCCGGGGCCGAGGGGCACAGCACCGCGCACCCGGCGCTCACCCGCGGGCTCGCCCTGACCCTCGCGCTCGTCCAGGCACTCGGCGACGCCGGAGTCGACGCACCCCTGTGGTGCCTGACCCAGGGAGCCGTCGCCACCGGCCGCGCGGACCGGCTGACCCACCCCGACCAGGCCCAGATCCTGGGCCTCGGCTGGACCGCCGCCCTCGAACACCCGCAGCGCTGGGGCGGCCTGGTCGACCTGGCCGAACAGCTCGACCAGCGGGCCGGTGAGCGCCTGGCCGCCGTCCTGACCGGCCGTACCGGCGAGGACCACCTCGCGCTGCGCCCCTCGGGCGTCCTCACCCGCCGCGTCGTACGCGCCGCTCCCGCGGACCCCGCGCCCGCCCAGCCGTGGACGCCGCGGGGCACCACCCTCGTCACCGGCGGCACCGGCACGCTCGCCCCGCACCTGGCCCGCTGGCTCGCCCAGCAGGGCGCCGAACACGTCGTACTCACCAGCCGCCGCGGCCCGGAGGCGCCCGGCGCCGACGCCATCGTCCGGGAACTGGCCGAGATGGGCTGCGAGGCCGGTGTCGTCGCCTGCGACCTGACCGACCGCGACGCGGTCGCCCGGATGCTCGCCACGCTGGAGGCCGAGGGCCGCACCGTACGCACCGTCGTGCACACCGCCGTCACCATCGAACTGGAGACGCTGGAGGAGACGACCCCCGACGCCTTCGCGAGGGTCCTGGACGCCAAGGTCACCGGCGCCCGGCACCTGGACGAACTCCTCGGCGACGACCTCGACGCCTTCGTCCTGTACTCCTCCACCGCCGGCATGTGGGGGAGCGGCGCGCACGCCTCCTACGTCGCCGGCAACGCCTACCTCAACGCCCTGGCCGAACAGCGCCGCGCCCGCGGCGCCCGTGCCACCGCCGTCTCCTGGGGCATCTGGGCCGACGACCTCAAGCTCGGCCGCGTCGACCCCGGCCAGATCCGCCGCAGCGGACTGGTCTTCATGGACCCCCAGCTGGCCCTCACCGGCCTGCGGCAGGCCCTCGACGACGACGAGACGGTGCTGGCCGTCGCGGACGTGGACTGGGAGCGCTACCACCCCGTCTTCACCGCCGCGCGACCCACCCGGCTCTTCGAGGATCTGCCCGAGGTCCAGCGGCTCGAAGAGGACACCAGCCACGCCGCGGACTCCGGCAGCGAGTTCGCCGCCCGGCTCCGCGGGCTGGCCCCCGTCGAGCAGGACCGGGTCCTGCTGGACCTCGTCCGCACCGAGGCGGCCACCGCGCTCGGCCACGCCTCACCCGACGTGCTCTCCGGGCAACGCGCCTTCCGCGACGTCGGCTTCGACTCGCTGACCGCCGTCGACCTGCGCAACCGGATCGCCGCCGTGACCGGGCTCGCCCTGCCGAGCACCATGGTCTTCGACTACCCCAACCCGCTCGCACTCGTCGCCTACCTGCGCGAGTCCCTCGCCGGGTCCGCCACCGGTACCACGGCCGTGAACAGCGCCACCGCCGCCGGCGACGAGCCCATCGCCATCATCGGCATGAGCTGCCGCTACCCCGGCGGCATCGGCTCGCCGGAGGACCTGTGGCGGCTGGTCACCGACGGCGGCGACGCCATCGGCGAGTTCCCCACCGACCGCGGCTGGGACGCCGAGGGCCTCTACGACCCCGACCCCGACCGGGCCGGCCACACCTACTCCACCCGAGGCGGCTTCCTCCACGAAGCCGCCGACTTCGACGCCGCATTCTTCGGCATCTCGCCCCGCGAGGCCCTGGCCATGGACCCGCAGCAGCGCCTGCTGCTGGAGACCTCCTGGGAGGCGATGGAGCGCGCCGGCATCGACCCTGCCACTCTGCGCGGCAGCAGCACCGGCACCTTCATCGGTGCCAGCTACCAGGATTACGGGGCCTCCGGAGCGAGCCCGGAAGGCGCCGAAGGACACCTGATCACCGGCACCATCTCCAGCGTCCTGTCCGGCCGGCTCTCCTACACCTACGGCTTCGAGGGCCCGGCCGTCTCCCTCGACACCGCCTGCTCCTCCTCGCTGGTCGCCCTGCACCTGGCCTGCCAGTCCCTGCGCAACGGCGAGAGCTCCCTGGCCCTCGCGGGCGGCGTCAGCATCATGTCCACGCCTGGCGCGTTCGTCGGCTTCAGCCGGCAGCGCGCGATGGCCGCCGACGGCCGCTGCAAGGCGTACTCCGATCAGGCCGACGGCATGAGCCTGGCCGAAGGCGTCGGCCTCCTCCTCGTCGAACGGCTCTCCGACGCCCGCCGCAACGGGCACCGGGTCCTGGCCGTGATCCGCGGCTCCGCCGTCAACCAGGACGGCGCCTCCAACGGACTGACCGCACCCAACGGCCCGTCCCAACAGCGCGTCATCCGCCAGGCCCTGACCAACGCCAAGGTGGACGCGGACGGCGTGGACGTCATCGACGGACACGGCACCGGTACCGCCCTCGGCGACCCCATCGAGGCACAGGCCCTGCTCGCCACCTACGGCCAGGGCCGCGACCTTGAGCACCCGCTGCTCCTGGGCTCCGTCAAGTCCAACATCGGCCACACCCAGATGGCGTCCGGCGTGGCCAGCGTCATCAAGATGGTCTTGGCCCTGCGCCACGGCACCGTGCCGCAGAGCCTGCACATCGACCGGCCCTCCTCGCACGTCGACTGGAGCTCCGGCGCCATCCGCCTGCTCACCGAGCCGCTCGCCTGGCCGAGCACCGGACACCCGCGCCGCGCGGGCGTCTCCTCCTTCGGGCTCAGCGGCACCAACGTCCACACCATCCTCGAACAGGCCCCGGAGGAGCCGGCCGAGGACCACGCCGAGACCGCGCCGGCCCGCCCGGCCGATCCCGCACCCGTCCCCCTGACCCTGTCCGGACACTCCGAAGCGGCCCTGCGCGCCCAGGCCGGGCGGCTCCTGTCCCACCTCACCGACCACCCCGGACTGCCGCTCACCGACCTCGCGTACTCCCTCGCCACCTCCCGGGCCGAACTGGAACACCGCGCGGCCGTCGTCACCGACGACCACGGCACCCTCGTCCGCGCCCTGACCGCGCTGCGCGACGCGGAACCCGACGGCGGGCTGCTCACCGGCCGCCCGGACCGTGGCCGGCCGGCCTTCCTCTTCACCGGGCAGGGCAGCCAGCGCCCCGGAATGGGCCGTGAACTGTACGACCGCCACCCGGTCTACGCCGAGGCCCTGGACGCCGTACTGGCCCGCTTCGACCTCGAACTCGACCGCCCGCTGCGGGAGATCCTGTTCGCGGAACCGGGCACCCCCGAGGCCGAGCTGCTGGACGACACCGGCTACACCCAGCCCGCCCTCTTCGCCCTCGAAGTGGCCCTGTTCCGCCTCGCCGAGTCCTGGGGCCTGCGTCCCGACTACGTCGCGGGCCACTCCATCGGCGAATTCGCCGCCGCGCACGCCGCCGGAGTCCTCTCCCTGGAGGACGCCTGCACCCTCGTCGCGGCCCGCGGCCGCCTGATGGCGGCCCTGCCCGCGGGCGGCGCCATGGCCTCCGTCGAAGCCACCGAGGACGAGGTGGCCGCCGTGCTCGCCCCGTACGAGGGGCGGGCCGCGGTCGCCGCCGTCAACACCCCGGACTCCCTGACCGTCTCGGGCGACGAGGACGCGGTCCTCGCCGTGGCGGCCCACTTCCAGGAACTCGGCCGCCGCACCAAGCGGCTGCGCGTCAGCCACGCCTTCCACTCGCCGCACATGGACCCGATGCTGGCGGACTTCGCCCGCGCCGTCGGCTCCGTCACCTGCCACGCGCCCACCGTGCCGCTGGTGTCCACCGTCACCGGCGCGCTCCTCACGCACGAGGAGCTGGCCACGCCGGAGTACTGGACCGGACAGGTCCGCGGCACCGTCCGCTTCGCCGACGCCGTACGGCACCTCATCGAGCACGGCGTGACGACCTTCTTCGAGCTGGGACCGGACGCCGTGCTCAGCGGCGCGGTACGCGGCTGCGCCGGCGAGCAGACCCACGTCACCGCCGTCCCGGCACTGCGCCGGGACCGGCCCGAGGACCCGGCACTGACCACGGCCCTGGCCCGGCTCCACCTCCACGGCGTCGGCGTCGACTGGGACGCGGTGTTCGCGGGCAGCGGCGCCTGCCGGACCGACCTGCCCACCTACCCCTTCCAGCGCGAGCGCTACTGGCCCGAGGCGGCAGCCGGAACCGCCGTGGCCGCGGAGCCCGCCGACGCGGCGGACGCGGAGTTCTGGTCGGCGGTGGAGCGCGCGGACCTGGCATCCCTGGGCTCCTCGCTCGACCTGGACGACGACACTCTCACCGCCGTCGTGCCCGCCCTCTCCGCCTGGCGGCGCAAGAGCCGGGAACGCTCCACCGTCGACGGCTGGCGCTACCGGACCACCTGGAAGCCCCTCACCGGAACGGCCACCGCCGGACGCCCGGCCGGGACCTGGCTGGTACTCGCACCGGCCGACGGCGACCAAGCCTGGCTCGACCCGGTCGCCGGCATCCTGGGCACCGACGCCGTACGGGTGGACGTCACCGCCCCGCAGCGCCGGGACCTCGCCGAACGGCTGAGCACCCTGGCCGACGGGCACGGTCCGTTCGCGGGCGTCCTGTCCCTGCTGGCGACGGCCGGCGAAGACACCGATGACACCGATGACCGTACGGCCACGGGCCTGCTGCTCACGGCAACCGCCGTCCAGGCCCTGGGGGACGCGGGCATCGAGGCCCCGCTGTGGTGCGTGACCCGCACCGCCGTCGCCGCCGACCGCGCCGAACACCCGGCCCGGCCTGCCCAGTCAGCCGTCTGGGGCCTGGGCAGAGTGGCCGCACTGGAACACCCGCAGCGCTGGGGCGGCCTCGTCGACCTCCCCGACGAGCTCGACGGCAGCACCCTGCGCCGCCTGACCGCCGTACTCGCCGACAACGGCGGCGAGGACCAGCTCGCCGTACGTACCGCAGGCACCTTCGCCCGCCGCCTGGCACACCACCGAGCCGCACCGGCCACCGAGACGGACACATTCCGCCCCACCGGCACCGTGCTCGTCACCGGCGGCACCGGCGCGCTCGGCGGCCACGTCGCCCGATGGCTGGCCGAAGCGGGCGCCCAGCACCTGCTGCTGGTCAGCCGCCGCGGTCCCGACGCCCCCGGCGCCGGTGACCTGGCCGCGCAGTTGGAGGACCTGGGAGCCCGGGTCACCGTCGCGGCCTGCGACACGGCCGACCGCGACGCGCTCACCGCCGTACTGGCCTCGATCCCCGAAGAGCACCCGCTCACCGCCGTGTTCCACACCGCCGGCACCGTCGACGACGGCACCCTGGACACACTCACCCCGGAGCAGTTCACCTCCGTCCTGCGCGCCAAGGTCACCGCCACCCTCAACCTGCACGAGACGACCCGCGACCGGGACCTGACCGCCTTCGTGCTCTTCTCCTCCGTCGCCGGCACCCTCGGCGCACCCGGCCAGGCCAACTACGCCGCCGCCAACGCCTTCCTCGACGCCTTCGCCGAACACCGCCGCGCCCACGGCCTGCCCGCGACCTCGGTCGCCTGGGGCCCCTGGGCAGAGACCGGCATGGCGGCCGACGGCACCGGCATCCAGGACCGCGTCCGCCGCGGCGGCTTCACCCCCATGGCGCCCCGGCTCGCCCTCACCGCCCTGCGCCGGGCGATCGAGCACGACGCCACGACGCCGACCCTCGCCGACATCGACTGGCAGCGCTACGCGGAGGTGTTCACCGCACTGCGCCCCAGCCCCCTCGTCGGCGACCTGCCCGAACTGCGCAGGGCCGCGCCGTCCGCCGGAACGGAAACCGCCCTGCGGGAACCGGCCCTGCGTCGGCGGCTCGCCGGTCTCTCCCCGGCCGCACGCCCGCGCTTCGTCCTGGACCTGGTACGCACCCAGGTCGCCGCGGTCCTCGGACACACCGGCACCTCGGGCGTCGGCGCCGACCGCGCCTTCAGCGACCTCGGCTTCGACTCCCTGACCACCGTCGAACTGCGCAACACCCTCACGGCCACCACCGGCCTGAAACTGCCCACGACCCTCGTCTACGACTACCCGACGCCGACAGCCCTCGCCGACTTCCTGCTCGCCGAACTCCAGGGCACCCTGCCCGAGCCCGGCACTCCGGCTCCCGCCGGCCGGGCGGCGGACGACGACCCCATCGCCATCGTCGGCCTGAACTGCCGTTTCCCCGGGGGCGTACGGTCCCCCGAAGACCTCTGGCAGCTGCTCAGCCAGGGCGAGGACGCCATCTCCGGCTTCCCCACGGACCGAGGCTGGGACCTGGACGCCCTCGCGCAGGGCGCCTCCGCCACCCTCGAAGGCGGCTTCCTCGACGGCGTCGGCTTCTTCGACGCCGCCTTCTTCGGCATCTCGCCCCGCGAGGCCCTGGCCATGGACCCCCAGCAGCGGCTGCTGCTGGAGACCACCTGGGAGGCGTTCGAGCGCGCCGGGATCGACGCGACCACCCTGCGCGGCAGCCGCACCGGCGTCTTCGTCGGTACCAACGGCCAGGACTACGCCACGCTTCTGCGCCAGGGCACCGGCACCACCGACGTACGGGGACACGTCGCCACCGGCAACACCGCCAGCGTCATGTCGGGACGCCTCTCCTACGCCTTCGGCCTGGAAGGCCCGGCCGTCACCGTCGACACCGCCTGCTCCTCCGCGCTGGTCGCCCTGCACATGGCCGCGAACGCCCTGCGCACCGGCGAGTGCGCCCTCGCACTGGCCGGCGGCGTCTCGGTCATGTCCAGCCCCGACTCCTTCACCGAGTTCACGGTCCAGGGCGGGCTGGCCCCCGACGGCCGCTGCAAGCCGTTCGCCGACGCGGCCGACGGCACCAGCTGGTCCGAGGGCGTGGGCGTCCTCCTCCTGGAACGGCTCTCCGACGCCCGCCGCAACGGCCACGACGTCTGGGGCATCGTGCGCGGCACCGCCGTCAACCAGGACGGCGCCTCCAACGGCCTGACCGCGCCCAGCGGACGCGCCCAGCAGCGCGCCATCCGCCAGGCCCTCGCCGACGCCGACCTCACGCCCGCAGACGTCGATGTGGTCGAGGCCCACGGCACCGGCACCACCCTCGGCGACCCCATCGAGGCCAACGCCCTGATGGCCGCCTACGGACCGGACCGGCCACGCCCGCTGCTGCTCGGCGCCGTCAAGTCGAACCTGGGCCACACCCAGGCCGCCGCCGGCGTCGCCGGCACGATCAAGATGCTTCTTGCGATGCGCCACGGCGTGCTCCCCAAGACGCTGCACGTCGACTCCCCGTCCTCGCACGTCGACTGGACGGACGGCACGGTCTCGCTCATCACCGAGCAGCAGGAGTGGCCCGACACCGGACACGTCCGGCGGGCCGGCGTCTCCGCCTTCGGCGTCAGCGGCACCAACGCCCACGTCATCATCGAGCAGGCGCCGGCCACCGAGGAGCCCGCGGCGGACGAGCCCGCCACGCCCACCGTGGTGCCGGACCTCGTGCCCTGGCCGGTGTCGGGCACCTCCGAGGCCGCGCTGGCGGCACAGACCGGGCAGGTCTCGGCACTGACCGGCCTCTCACCGGTCGACGTGGGCCACTCCCTCGCCACCGGCAGGGCGGCGTTCGCCCACCGCGCGGTCCTCGCGGCCGACGGAGCGGGAGTACGGGAACTCGCACGCGGCGTCGCCCGGGAGACCGACGGGAAGCTGGCGGTGCTGTTCTCGGGTCAGGGTGCGCAGCGGGCCGGGATGGGCCGGGAGCTGTATGCCCGGTTCCCGGTGTTCGCGGAGGCGTTGGACGAGGTGCTGGGGCATTTCGACGGTGAGTTGCGTGATCTTCGTGCGGTGATGTTCGGTGAGGTGGGGGGCCTGGATGAGACGGGGTTCACGCAGCCTGCGCTGTTCGCGGTGGAGGTGGCGTTGTTCCGGTTGGCGGAGTCGTTGGGGGTTCGTGCGGACTGTGTGGCCGGGCATTCGGTCGGTGAGGTTGCGGCGGCGCATGTGGCGGGGGTGTTGTCGCTGGCGGATGCGTGTGTGCTGGTGGCGGCCCGTGCGCGGTTGATGCAGGCGTTGCCGGTGGGCGGTGCGATGGTGGCTGTGCAGGCCTCCGAGAGTGAGGTGGCGGGGCGGTTGGTCGGCGGGGTGTCGATCGCGGCGGTCAACGGGCCGGAGTCTGTGGTCGTTGCCGGGGGCGAGTGCGAGGTGCTGCGGATGGCGGAGGAGCTGGCGGCGGAGGGGCGCAAGACCCAGCGGCTGTCGGTCAGTCATGCGTTCCATTCGCCGTTGATGGAGCCGATGCTGGCGGAGTTCCGGCGGGTGGCCGAGGGGCTGTCGTACGAGGCTCCGCGCATCCCGCTCGTCTCCAATGTGACGGGCGGACTCGCCACCGAGAGCATCGTCTGCACGGCCGACTACTGGGTGCGGCACGTGCGGGAGACCGTGCGTTTCGCCGATGGTGTACGTGCCATGGCGGCTGAAGGCATCGATTCCTACCTGGAGTTGGGCCCGGACGGGGTGCTGACGGCGATGGCCCGGCACAGTCTGGACGAGACGGCTGTGGCTGTTCCGGCCCTGCGCAAGGACCGTCCCGAAGAGACCGCGCTGCTGACCGCGCTCGCCCACCTGCATGTCAACGGGGTCGGGGTGGACTGGTCCGCCTGGTTCGCCGGCACCGGTGCCCGCCGCGTGGACCTGCCCACCTACCCCTTCCAGCACCAGTGGTTCTGGCCGGAGGCCACGCCCGCAGGGCGTGCGCAGGACGGCCCGCAGGACCCCGTGGACGCCGAGTTCTGGGACGCGGTGGAGCGCGAAGACCTGTCGTCGCTCTCCACCGGCCTCGACCTGGACGATGCCGCGCTGGCCACCCTCGTACCCGCCCTGTCCGCCTGGCGCCGCAAGCGCGTCGAGCACTCGACCGTCGACGGCTGGCGCTACGAGGTGTCCTGGAAACCGCTCGGCGGCATGCCGGCGGGCACGCTCCCGGAGCCGTGGCTGGCGCTCGTCCCGGCAGGCCATGCCGACGACGAGGGGAACGCGGCCGTGACCGCGGCCCTCGGTGAGTCGGCCGTCACCGTCGAAGTCGACGCGACCGACTGCGGCGCACTCGCCGGGCAGCTCACCGAACTCGGTCCGCGCGGCGCCGGGTTCACCGGAGTGGTCTCTCTTCTCGCCACCCCGTACACCGACACTCTCCCCTCCGGACCGGCATGGCCCGACGAGCTGCTGCGCGCCCTGGCGGACGCCGGAATCGACGCTCCGCTGTGGTGCGTCACCCGCGGCGCGGTGTCGGTGAACCACTCGGAGACCGCGATCCGCGTCGCCCAGGCGGCGGTGTGGGGCCTCGGCAGGGTCGCGGCCCTGGACCACCCGGACCGCTGGGGCGGCCTGGTCGACGTGCCGCAGGTGCTCGACCGCCGTTCGGCCGGACGGTTCCGCGCCGTACTGTCCGGCGCCGGTGACGAGGACCAGGTGGCTCTGCGGCCCTCCGGCGCCTTCGGGCGGCGGCTGGTGCGCGCGGACAGTGCCCCCGTCGCACCGTGGCAGCCGGCCGGCACGGTCCTGGTCTTCGGCCCGGTGTCCGGCGCCGGCGGACACTGCGCCCGCTGGCTCGCCGGACAGGGCGCCCGGAACCTGGTACTGGCCGACCCCGCCGCACCCGACACGACGCAGCTGCGTGCCGAACTCGCGGCCACGGGCGCGTCGTTGACGGTGCTCGACGGTGCGTCGGCCGACGGCGAAGCGCTGCCGGCCGCCCTCGCCGCGCTCCCGGAGCAGGCGCCGCTGACCGCCGTGGTCCACGCGGGCGGCCCGTCCGACGCCGACGCGTACGGACCCGCCGCCACCGAGGATCCCGGCGCCGCTCTGGCCGCGCTGCGTGCGGACGTGGAGAGCCTGGCGGCCGTGGCCGAAGCGGCGGCCGGCGACCGTCCCCTGGACGCGTTCGTCCTCTTCTCCTCGATCGCCGGTGCCTGGGGTGCCGGCGGCCGGGGCACCGAGGCGGCGGCCGGCGCCCAGCTCGACGCCCTGGCGAGCACGTTGCGCGCACACGGACTGCCCGCCACGACGGTCTCGTGGGGCGGCTGGGCCGACACCACCTCCGACAGCCTGGCCGCCCATCTGCGGGCCAACGGGCTGCCCGCGATGACTCCCGAGCGGGCCCTGACCGCGCTCGCCCGCTCCCTCGGCACCGGCGCCCCCTCGGTGACGGTCGCCGACGTACGGTGGGACGGATTCGCGCCCGCCTTCACCCGCAACCGGCGCACCGCCCTCTTCGCGGAACTGCCCGAAGCCCGCGACGCGCTGACGGACCCGGGCAGCACCGGACAGGGCACGGCGGACACCACGACCGGCCTGCGGGCCGAACTCGCCGCCCGCCCGGAAGCGGAACACACCGACATCCTGCTGGCCCTGATCCGTACCCAGGTGGCCGCGGTGCTCGGGTTCGCGGACGCCGACGCCGTACCCTCCGGACAGGCGTTCAAGGACCTCGGCTTCGACTCGCTGACCGCGGTCGACCTGCGCAACCAGCTCGCCACCGCGACAGGCCTGACGCTGCCCGCCACCCTCGTCTTCGACTACCCCACGGCCGAGGCGCTCGCCGGCCACCTGCGGGCCGCACTCCTCGGCGAGGACGGGCGGGAGCTCCCCGCGGTGGCGCGGGCCGAGGGCGCCGGCACCGCCGAGGACCCGGTCGCCATCGTCGGCATGAGCTGCCGCTACCCGGGCGGTATCCGTTCGCCCGAGGACCTGTGGCAGCTGGTCATGGACGAGAGGGACGCCGTCGGAGGCTTCCCCACGGACCGCGGCTGGGACCTGGACCGGCTGCTGCACGGCGACCGGGACGGCCACGGCCGGACCGTCACGAGCGAAGGCGGGTTCCTCTACGACGTGGCCGACTTCGACCCCGGGTTCTTCGGGATCTCGCCGCGCGAGGCGATGGTGATGGACCCACAGCAGCGCATCCTCCTGGAAGCCACCTGGGAGGCCCTGGAGCGCACCGGCGTCGACCCCGCCCAGCTGCGCGGCGGCGACACCGGCGTGTTCATCGGCGGCGGCTCGGGCGACTACCGGCCCGAGGCGGGCCAGCTGGGCCACGCGCAGACCGCGCAGTCGGCCAGCCTGCTCTCCGGCCGGGTGGCCTACCACTTCGGTCTGGAAGGCCCCTCCGTCAGCGTCGACACGGCGTGCTCGTCGTCCCTGGTGGCACTCCACCTGGCCGCCCAGGCCCTGCGCGGCGGCGAGTGCTCCCTCGCCGTGACCGGCGGCGTGACGGTGATGTCCAGCCCGGTGAACTTCGTCGAGTTCGGGGAGATGGGAGCCCTCGCGCCGGACGGCCGCTGCCGGCCCTTCGCGTCCGCCGCAGCCGGCACCGGCTGGTCCGAGGGCGTGGGCGTGCTCGTCCTGGAACGGCTCTCGGACGCCCGACGCAACGGGCACGAGGTCCTCGCGGTGCTGCGCGGCTCCGCCGTCAACCAGGACGGTGCCAGCAACGGCATCACCGCGCCCAACGGCCCCTCGCAGCGCCGCGTCATCCAGCGGGCGCTGACCAGTGCGGGGCTGGCGCCGGCCGACGTGGACGCCGTGGAGGCCCATGGCACCGGCACCACCCTGGGCGACCCCATCGAGGCCCAGGCGCTGCTGGCCACGTACGGACAGGACCGCCCGGAGGACCGGCCGCTGCTGCTCGGGTCGGTGAAGTCCAACATCGGCCACACCCAGGCGGCCGCCGGCGTCGCCGGCGTGATCAAGATGGTGCTGGCGATGCAACACGGCGTGCTGCCCAGGAGCCTGCACATCGACGAGCCGTCGGCGCACGTCGACTGGAGCGCCGGAGCCGTCGAACTGCTGGCGGACGCGGCCGACTGGCCGCGTACCGGCCGCCCGCGCCGGGCCGGCATCTCGGCCTTCGGCGCCAGCGGCACCAACTCCCACGTGATCATCGAGCAGCCCGTGGAAACCGTCCCGGACGAACCCCGGCAGCCCCAGGAGGCAGGCGGTCCGCTGCCGGTGCCCGTGTCCGGCGCCGTGCCGGAAGCGCTGCGCGCCCAGGCCAGGCAGCTGCACGCCTACGTGACTGCCCGGCCCGGCCTCGGTGTCGCCGAGTTCGCGCTGTCCGCGGCCACCACCCGGTCGGCCTTCACCCACCGGGCCGCCGTCCTCGCCGAGGACCGCGAGGAACTGCTCGCGGGCCTGGCCGCGCTCGCCGACGGACTCGGCACTCCCCAGGTCCTGCGGGGCCGGGTGCCGGAGCGCCGCGGCAAGCTCGCGGTGCTGTTCACCGGCCAGGGTGCGCAGCGCGTGGGCATGGGCCGGGAGCTGTACGACCGGTTCCCGGTGTTCGCCGAGGCCCTGGACGCGGTGGCGGCACGTATGGACGCGGAACTGGACCGCCCCCTGCGGGACGTCATGTTCGAGGACGCGGAGCGGCTGAACGAGACGGGTTTCACCCAGCCCGCGCTGTTCGCCGTCGAGGTGGCGCTGTTCCGCCTGGTCGAGTCCTGGGGCATCCGTCCGGACTTCGCCGCCGGGCACTCCGTCGGCGAGATAGCGGCCGCCCACGTGGCCGGGGTCTTCTCCCTGGACGACGCGTGCCGCCTGGTGGCCGCACGGGCCCGGCTGATGAACGCCCTGCCCACGGGCGGCGCCATGGTCGCCGTACAGGCCACCGAGGAGGAGGTCCGGGTACACCTGACCGACGGCGTGTCCGTCGCGGCGGTCAACGGGCCGCGGTCGGTGGTCCTCTCCGGCGACGAGACCGCGGTCCTCGACATCGCGGAGAAGTTCACCGCCGACGGGCGCAAGACTAGGCGTTTGCGGGTGAGCCATGCATTTCACTCACTGCACATGGACGCCATCCTGGAGGACTTCCGACGCGTCGCCCGCAGCATCGGCTACGACACCCCGGCGATCCCGCTCGTGTCCAACGTGACCGGCGGGACGGCGACCGGGCAGCAGGTGTGCTCCCCGGACTACTGGGTGCGCCACGTCCGTGAAGCCGTCCGCTTCGGCGACGGCATCCGCACCCTCGCTGAACGCGGCGTGACCGTCTTCCTGGAACTCGGCCCCGACGGCGCGCTGTGCGCCATGGCCCAGGAAACCCTGGACACCCTGCCCACGCAGGCGGTCACCGTCCCGGCGCTGCGCCGGGACCGCGGGGAGCAGGAAAGCCTGGTCACCGCACTCGCCCGGCTGCACGTCGACGGAGCGAACCCGCGCTGGCCCGCCGTACTCACCGGGGCACCGGCCGCGCCCCGCCGCACCGACCTGCCCACCTACCCCTTCCAGCACCAGCGGTTCTGGCCGGCCGGCCGGCCCGCCACCGACACCGGCCCGGCGACGGCCGCGGACGACGGCTTCTGGTCGGCCGTACGGGAAGCGGACTTCGCCACACTCGAATCCACGCTCCACGTCGAGCGCGACGCGCTGTCCAAGGTGCTCCCCGCGCTCGCGGACTGGCGCCGCAGGCGCGAGGAGGCCGGCACCGTCGACGGCTGGCGGCAGCGGATCACCTTCCAGCCGCTGACCCGCACGCCCTCCCACACCCCGGCGGGCACCCACCTCGCGGTGATCCCGGCAGGACACGAGCAGGACCCGTGGGTCGCCGACGTCGTCACCGCCCTGGGCCCGGACACCGTACGCCTCACCGCGCCCGGCACCGACCGCACCACCCTGGCCGGACTGCTGCGCCAACAGGCCGCCGAAGGACGCGAGTTCCGTGCCGTGGTCTCCCTGCTCGCCCTCGCCACGGAACCCGCCCACCCGGCCCACGCCCCCGAGGCGCTGGCCCTCACCACCACCTTGATCCAGGCGCTCGGCGACGCGGACCTCGCCGCACCCCTGTGGTGCGTCACCCGCGCAGCGGTCACCGCCGTACCCGGCGACTCCACGACCGCACCCGCCCAGGCCGCCGTGTGGGGCCTGGGACGGGTGGCCGCCCTGGAGCACCCGCGGCGCTGGGGAGGCCTGATCGACCTGCCCGGAACCCTCGACGAACGGTCCGCGGCCCGCCTCGCCGAAGTCATCGCCGCACCCGGCGGCGAGGACCAGATCGCGATCCGGCCCTCCGCCGTACTCGGCCGCCGGCTGGAACCCGTCCCGGCCGGCCGGGACGTCCAGGAGTGGAACCCCACCGGAACCGTCCTGATCACCGGCGGTACCGGAGCACTGGGCGCCCACGTGGCACGCGAACTGGCCCGGGCGGGCGCACGGCACCTGCTGCTCCTGAGCCGCCGGGGCCCGGACGCCCCCGGCGCGGACGCACTGCGCGCCGACCTCAACGCGCTCGGCGCGGACGTCACCCTCACCGCATGCGACGCCGCCGACCGCGACGCCCTCGCGAAGGTCCTGGCGGACATCCCCGAAGAGGCGCCCCTGACCGCCGTCGTCCACACCGCAGGCATCATCGACGACGGCGTACTGGAAAGCCTCACCCCGGACCGCTTCGAGGACGTCTTCCGCGCCAAGGCCGCCTCGGCCCTGGCCCTGCACGACCTCACCAAGGACCTGGACCTGGCCGTGTTCGCCCTGTTCTCCTCGTCCTCCGGAGCGGTCGGCAACGCCGGCCAGGCCAACTACGCCGCCGCCAACACCTTCCTGGACGCCCTCGCCGAACAGCGCCGGGCCCAGGGCCTGGCCGCGACCTCGATCGCCTGGGGCGTGTGGGGCGGCGGCGGGATGGCCGACGACGACCGGGCGGCCGACGTGGCCCGGCGCATCGGCATCCGCCCGCTGGACCCGGACCTCGCCGTCGTGGCGCTGCGCCGGGCCGTCATGGACGGACGGCCCACCGAGGTCGTCGCCGACATCGAACGCGACCGGTTCGTCCGCTCCTTCACCGCCGTACGGCCCAGCCCGCTCCTCGGCGAGCCGGCCGGCACCGGACACCAGGCGGCGGACACCGGTACGGACGCCACCGACGCGGACGCCACCGGCGACGCGCTGCGCGAGAAGCTGACGGGCCTGCCGCCCGCCAAGCGCTCCGAAGCCGTACTGGCCCTGGTCCGCACCCGGGCCGCGGCCGTACTGGGACACCCCACGGCCGACGCCGTGGGCGCCGACCGGGCTTTCCGCGACCTCGGCTTCGACTCCCTGAGCGCCGTCGAACTACGCAACCAGCTCGGCGCCGCGACCGGACTGACCCTGACCGCCACCCTCGTCTTCGACCACCCCAACCCCGCCGACCTGGCCGCCCACCTGCTGAGCCTGCTCCTCCCCGACGAAGGACCGGGGGAGGGGGCCGGCGACGGCGACCTGGAATCCTCCGGCATCAGGGCCCTGCTCGCCTCCGTCTCCGTGGCCCAGCTGCGCGAGATCGGCGTGCTCGGCCCCCTGCTGAAGCTCGCCGAACAGACCGCGGCGTCCCACACCGAGACCGCCGCCGGGACGGCAGCGGACGCCTACGAAGAGTCGATCGACGCGATGGACGTCGCCGATCTGGTCCAGGCGGCACTCGACGGCAACTCCTCCCAAGAGCACTGAAAGAGCGGACCATGACCACATCCAGTGAAACCGTCGTCGCGGCCCTCCGTGCCTCGCTGAAGGAAGCCGAGCACCTGCGCCGCCAGAACCGCAAACTCGCCGCCGCGGCCACCGAACCCGTCGCGATCGTGGCGATGAGCTGCCGCTACCCCGGCGGCGTGAACTCGCCCGAGGACCTCTGGGACCTCCTGGCCTCCGGGAAGGACGCCATCGGCGCGTTCCCCACGGACCGCGGCTGGGACCTCGACGCCCTGCGCGACGCCGGCGTCGACCGGCGCGGCAACGCCGTCAGCCAGGAAGGAGGCTTCCTCGACGGTGTGGGCGACTTCGACGCGGACTTCTTCGGAATCTCACCGCGCGAGTCCGTCACCATGGACCCGCAGCAGCGGCTCCTGCTGGAGACCTCCTGGGAGGCGATCGAACGCGCCGGGATCGACCCGGTGTCCCTGCGCGGCAGCCGCACCGGAGTGTTCGTCGGCACCAACGGCCAGGACTACGCCTACCTGCTGGTCGGGTCCCTGGCCGACGCCACCGGTGACATCGGCACCGGAATCGCCGCCAGCGCCACCTCCGGGCGGCTGTCCTACACGCTGGGCCTGGAAGGCCCGGCAGTGACGGTCGACACGGCATGCTCGTCCTCGCTCGTGGCCCTGCACACGGCGGCCCACGCCCTCAGGGCCGGCGAGTGCTCGCTGGCCCTGGTCGGCGGCGTGAACGTCATGTCGTCCCCAGGCTCCCTGATGGAGTTCAGCCGGCAGGGCGGCCTCGCGGCGGACGGCCGGTGCAAGGCGTTCGCCGACGCCGCCGACGGCACCGGCTGGTCGGAAGGCGTCGGCATCCTCGTCGTCGAGCGCCTGAGCGACGCCCGCCGCAACGGACACCCCGTCCTGGCCGTCGTACGGGGCTCCGCCGTCAACCAGGACGGCGCCTCCAACGGCTTCACCGCGCCCAGCGGCCCTGCGCAGCAGCGGGTGATCCGGCAGGCACTGGCGAGCGCCGGACTGTCGGCCGCGGACGTGGACGTCGTGGAGGCACACGGCACCGGTACGCCCCTGGGTGACCCGATCGAGGCGCAGGCGCTGCTGGCCACCTACGGCCAGGGGCGGGCCCCGGAGCGGCCCTTGCTGCTCGGCTCGGTGAAGTCCAATCTCGGCCACACGCAGGCGGCGGCCGGGGTGGCGGGGATCATCAAGGTGGTCCTGGCGATGCGCAACGGTGTGCTGCCGCAGACGTTGCATGTGGACGCGCCGTCGTCGCACGTGGACTGGTCGTCCGGCGCGGTGGACCTCCTGACTGGGCCCCGTCAGTGGCCGAAGGCCGACCGGCCGTGGCGCGCGGGTGTGTCGTCGTTCGGCATCAGCGGAACCAACGCCCACGTGATCGTGGAACAGGCGGACCCGGCCGAAGAGCCGGCGCCGGAACCACAGCTGGTGCCCGCCGTGGTGCCGTGGCTGGTCTCGGCCAAATCGGAGGAGGCACTGGCGGCGCAGATCGAACGGATCTCCTCGCTCAGGGGAACCTCGGCACCCGTGGACGTGGGCTTCTCGCTCGTCTCGGGCCGTTCGATCTTCGCGCACCGTGCGGTGCTGCTGGCACAGTGCCCCGACGGAGAGCTGTCCGAGGCGGCCCGGGGCCGCGCGGAGACGGGCCGCTCGGAGACCGGCCGCCCGGTCGCGGTGCTGTTCTCGGGTCAGGGTGCGCAGCGGGCCGGGATGGGCCGGGAGCTGTATGCCCGGTTCCCGGTGTTCGCGGAGGCGTTGGACGAGGTGCTGGGGCATTTCGACGGTGAGTTGCGTGATCTTCGTGCGGTGATGTTCGGTGAGGTGGGGGGTCTGGATGGGACGGGGTTCACGCAGCCTGCGCTGTTCGCGGTGGAGGTGGCGTTGTTCCGGTTGGCGGAGTCGTTGGGGGTTCGTGCGGACTGTGTGGCCGGGCATTCGGTCGGTGAGGTTGCGGCGGCGCATGTGGCGGGGGTGTTGTCGCTGGCGGATGCGTGTGTGCTGGTGGCGGCCCGTGCGCGGTTGATGCAGGCGTTGCCGGTGGGCGGTGCGATGGTGGCTGTGCAGGCCTCCGAGAGTGAGGTGGCGGGGCGGTTGGTCGGCGGGGTGTCGATCGCGGCGGTCAACGGGCCGGAGTCTGTGGTCGTTGCCGGGGGCGAGTGCGAGGTGCTGCGGATGGCGGAGGAGCTGGCGGCGGAGGGGCGCAAGACCCAGCGGCTGTCGGTCAGTCATGCGTTCCATTCGCCGTTGATGGAGCCGATGCTGGCGGAGTTCCGGCGGGTGGCCGAGGGGCTGTCGTACGAGGCTCCGCGCATCCCGCTCGTCTCCAATGTGACGGGCGGACTCGCCACCGAGAGCATCGTCTGCACGGCCGACTACTGGGTGCGGCACGTGCGGGAGACCGTGCGTTTCGCCGATGGTGTACGTGCCATGGCGGCTGAAGGCATCGATACCTACCTGGAGTTGGGCCCGGACGGGGTGCTGACGGCGATGGCCCGGCACAGTCTGGACGCGACGGCTGTGGCTGTTCCGGCCCTGCGCAAGGACCGCCCCGAAGAGACCGCGCTGCTGACCGCGCTCGCCCACCTGCATGTCAACGGGGTCGGGGTGGACTGGTCCGCCTGGTTCGCCGGCACCGGTGCCCGCCGCGTGGACCTGCCCACCTACCCCTTCCAACATCAGTGGTACTGGCCCCGGCCGGCCGCGCAGTCGGGGGATGTGACCGGCGCCGGTCTGCTGCCCGCGGAGCACCCCCTGCTGGGCGCGACGCTCACCCTCGCGGACGATGGCGGGGTGGTGCTGACGGGCAGGCTGTCCCTCCGGACGCATCCGTGGCTGACCGACCACGCCATGGGTGGCAGTGTGCTCTTCCCGGGAACCGGTTTCCTGGAGCTGGCGATGTGCGCTGCCGACCAGGTCGGCTGTGACCGCATCGGGGACCTCGTCCTGATGCAACCTCTGGTGCTCCAGGAGGAGCGCGCCACTCAGATCCAGGTACTGGTAGGGGCAGCCGACGAGGCGGGCGCCCGCACGATCTCCGTACATTCACGCCCGGACGGTGACCCCGGCCTGCCGTGGTCCCAGCACGCGGGCGGCACGTTGACCTCGGGGGAGCGGATCGGGGACTTCGGTTCCGCGGTCTGGCCGCCGCCGGACGCGGAGGCCGTTGACCTGGAGGGCTTCTACGAGGGGACCGGGTACGGCCCGGCCTTCCAGGGGCTGCGCTCGGTGTGGCGCTGCGAGGACGGGGCCTTCGCCGAGGTGGTATTGCCGGACCAGGCCGCCGAGGAGGCCGCGTCCTTCGGACTGCACCCGGCGCTGCTGGACGCGGTGCTCCAGACACACCGCATGGCCGGGGTCGGCAGCGAGAACGACCGGTTCCTGCCCTTTGCCTGGCGGGGCGTGTCGCTGCACGCGGGCGGCGCCTCGGTCCTGCGGGTCCGGGTCGTGAAGACCGGCGATGACTCGATGTCCATCACGGCTGTCGACGTCGAAGGCGCGCCGGTCCTGTCCGCCGAGGCGATGGTGATGCGGGCCTACCGCGACCCCGGCACCGGCGAATCGACGGCACGAAGCGGCGCGGAGCACGGTGAGCTGTTGTCGTTGGAGTGGGTGGCGGGTCCGGAGGTGCAGCCGGCTGAGGTGCGGTGTGTGTCCCTGGGCGCGGATGAGCTGGGGGTCGGGGCGTCGGTCGGGTCCCTGTCGGAGCTGACCGGTGACGAGGACCTTGTGGTGGTCCCCGTATCCGGGCGTGGGGCCGGTGATGTGCCTGCCCGTACGCACGAGTTGACCGGCCGAGTCCTGGGTGTGCTTCAGGAGTGGTCGGCCCGGGAGGAAACGGGGTCCTGCCGTCTGGTGTTTGTTACGCGGGGTGCTGTGGCGGCTGGTGTGGGTGAGCCGGTGGTGGATGTGGCGGCGGCTGCGGTGTGGGGTCTGGTGCGTTCGGCGCAGTCGGAGAATCCGGGACGGCTGGCGCTGGTGGACCTGGAGGACGGGGCCCTCGACCCGGTGCTCGGAGAGCTGCCGGGTCTGCTGGCTGCCGGGGAGGCCCAGTTCGTGGTGCGTGGTGAGGCGCTGCGGGTGGGCCGGCTGGCTGAGCTGGGCGGTGGTGCGGGGGAGGTGCCGGGGGAGTGGGATGCGGACGGCACGGTGCTGATCACTGGTGGCACCGGGGGACTGGGACGTGAGCTGGCCCGGCATCTGGTGGCCGAGCGGGGGTGCGGCATCTGCTGCTGGTCAGCCGTAGCGGTCCGGATGCGCCGGGTGCTGGGGAGCTGCGGGAGGAGTTGGCGGCCTACGGCGCCGAGGTCGCGGTCCGCGCCTGTGATGTGGCGGACCGGGTGGCGGTTCAGGCTGCCGTGGGTGCGGTGTCTGCCGCGCATCCGCTGACGGCTGTCATCCACACGGCGGGTGTGCTCGATGACGGTGTGGTGACGTCGCTGACGCCGGAGCGGTTGTCGGGGGTGTTGCGTCCGAAGGCGGATGCCGCCTGGCATCTGCACGAGGCCACCAAGGACCTCAACCTGGCCGCATTCGTGCTCTACTCGTCCGTCTCGGGCGTGCTGGGGGCGCCGGGGCAGGGCAGCTACGCCGCGGGCAATGTGTTCTTGGATGCGCTGGCTTCGTACCGGGCGGGTGAGGGGCTGCCCGCGCAGTCGCTGTCGTGGGGTGCCTGGGCGCAGGGCGGTGGCATGACCGCCGCCCTCTCCGACGCGGACATGCAGCGCATGGCCGTCTACGGTGCCGTACCGCTCAGCCCGGAGCGGGGACTGGCGCTGTTCGACGCCGCCACCTCCAGCGACGCGCCCCACCTCGTCGCGCTCGGGCGGGTGTCCGGCCCGGCCCGTGCGCAGGGCCCCGTGCCGTCGGTGCTGCGCGGGCTGGTCAAGGGTGCCCGGCGTACGGCGGTGAGTTCCGCGGGCGGTACGGCAGCGGCCGCCTCGCTCATCGACCGGCTGCGGGCCGCGCGTCCGGAGGAGCGGACGCGGCTGATGGCCGACGTCGTACGGACCGAGGCCGCCGCCGTACTCGGGCACGCCTCGGCGAAGAATGTCGACGCGCGGCGGGAGTTCCAGGAGCTGGGCTTCGACTCGCTGACCTCCGTCGAACTGCGCAACCGGCTCTCCACCATCACCGGCCTGCGGCTGAGCGCGACCCTGGTCTTCGACTACCCCAACCCCACCGCTCTCGCCGACCACTTCGTCTCGGAGCTGGTGGACGAGGCCGCCACCGGCCCGGCCCTCCTGGCCGAACTCGAACGGCTCGACTCCGCACTCACCGCCAGCGATCCCGACGCCCGCACCAGGGCCGCCGTCGCCGCCCGTCTGGCGCAGCTCCTGGACACCTGGCGGGGCACCCCGGCGGAGGAGGACGACGCAGGGGTCGCCGACCGGATCGAGGCCGCCAGCACCGACGAGATCTTCGCCTTCATCGACAACGAGCTCGGCCGTCACAGCGATCGCTGAACCCGGCCCCCTTATTCACACGGAAGGTTCCACGGCATGCCGAACGACAAGAAGCTCGTTGACTACCTGAAGTGGGTCACGAACGACTTGCACCAGACCCGCCAACGGCTTCGGGAGGTGGAGTCCGCACAGCAGGAACCCATTGCCATCGTGGGGATGTCCTGCCGGCTGCCGGGTGGTGTGCGGTCGCCGGAGGAGTTCTGGCAGTTGTTGAAGGACGGCCGGGACGGCATCTCGGCGTTTCCCACGGACCGCGGCTGGAACCTGGATGTTCTCGCCGGTGACGGAAGCGGCAGCAGCGCGACCGCCGAAGGCGGCTTCATCGACGCCGCCTCGTTCGACGCGGACTTCTTCGGCATCTCGCCCCGCGAGGCCGTGACGATGGACCCCCAGCAGCGCCTCCTGCTGGAGACGTCCTGGGAAGCGTTCGAGCGCGCCGGAATCGACCCCGGGTCCCTGCGCGGCACCGACACCGGCGTCTTCGTGGGCACGAGCGGTATCGACTACACCAACACCGTGATGAACTCCCGTGAGGACATCGAGGGACACGGCAGCACCGGCCTCATCGCCAGCATCCTGTCCGGCCGGGTCGCGTACAGCTTCGGCCTGGAGGGCCCGGCCGTCACCCTCGACACCGCATGTTCCTCCTCACTCGTCTCCCTGCACCTGGCGTCCCAGGCACTGCATTCCGGGGAGTGCTCGCTGGCACTGGCCGGAGGGGTGACGGTGATCTCGACGCCGATGAGCTTCGTCGGCTTCACCAGGCAGGGCGGGCTGGCACCGGACGGCCGGTGCAAGGCGTTCGCCGACGGAGCCGACGGCACCGGGTGGTCGGAAGGCGTGGGCGTCTTCGTCGTGGAGCGGCTGTCCGACGCCCGCCGCAACGGACATCCCGTTCTCGCGGTCCTACGCGGCTCGGCCGTCAACCAGGACGGCGCCTCCAACGGCCTGACGGCCCCCAGCGGCCCCGCGCAGCAGCGGGTGATCCGGCAGGCACTGGCGAGCGCCGGACTGTCGGCCTCGGACGTGGATGCCGTCGAGGCGCACGGCACGGGCACTCCGTTGGGTGACCCGATCGAGGCGCAGGCGCTGCTGGCCACCTACGGGCAGGACCGTGACCCGGAGCGGCCGCTGCTGCTCGGCTCGGTGAAGTCCAATCTCGGCCACACGCAGGCGGCGGCCGGCGCGGCGGGACTCATCAAGATGATTCTGGCGATGCGGCACGGAGTCCTGCCGAAGACGCTGTACGCGGATGTCCCGTCGTCGCACGTGGACTGGTCGTCCGGCGCGGTGGAGCTGCTGACGGAGCCCAAGGAGTGGCCCAAGGCCGACCGGCCGTGGCGCGCTGGCGTGTCCTCCTTCGCCATCAGCGGCACCAACGCCCACGTCATCATCGAACAGGCACCGGCCGTGGAGGAGACAGCCGACGAGGAAGGGCCGCTGGCCTCGCCGTCGACCGTGCCGTGGCTGGTCTCCGGAAGGACCGAGGAGGCACTGGCCGCTCAGCTTGAGCAGATCTCCGCACTGACCGACCGGTCGCCCCTCGACCTGGGTTTCTCGCTGGCCACCACTCGGACGCACTTGGAACACCGCGCAGTCCTGCTGTCCGAGGACGGCGAAACCGTCGAGGTGGCGCGCGGATCCGCCGAGCACACGGCCGGGAAGCTGGCGGTGCTGTTCTCGGGTCAGGGTGCGCAGCGGGCTGGGATGGGCCGGGAGCTGTATGCCCGGTTCCCGGTGTTCGCGGAGGCGTTGGACGAGGTGCTGGGGCATTTCGGGGCCGGGCTGCGGGATGTCATGTTCGGTGAGGTGGGGGGTCTGGATGAGACGGGGTTCACGCAGCCTGCGCTGTTCGCGGTGGAGGTGGCGTTGTTCCGGTTGGCGGAGTCGTTGGGGGTTCGTGCGGACTGTGTGGCCGGGCATTCGGTCGGTGAGGTTGCGGCGGCGCATGTGGCGGGGGTGTTGTCGCTGGCGGATGCGTGTGTGCTGGTGGCGGCCCGTGCGCGGCTGATGCAGGCGTTGCCGGCGGGCGGCGCGATGGTGGCTGTGCAGGCGGCGGAGGGTGAGGTGGCGGGGCGGCTGGTCGGCGGGGTGTCGATCGCGGCGGTCAACGGGCCGGAGTCGGTGGTCATTGCCGGGGGCGAGTCCGAGGTGCTGCGGATCGCGGAGGAGCTGGCGGCCGAGGGGCGCAAGACCCAGCGGCTGTCGGTCAGTCACGCCTTCCATTCGCCGTTGATGGAGCCGATGCTGGCGGAGTTCCGGCGGGTGGCCGAGGGGCTGTCGTACGAGGCTCCGCGCATCCCGCTCGTCTCCAATGTGACGGGCGGACTCGCCACCGAGAGCATCGTCTGCACGGCCGACTACTGGGTGCGGCACGTGCGGGAGACCGTCCGCTTCGCCGATGGTGTACGTGCCATGGCGGCTGAAGACATCGATACCTACCTGGAGTTGGGCCCGAATGGTGTGCTGACGGCCATGGCCCAGCACATCCTGGACGAGACGGCTGTGACTGTTCCGGCCCTGCGCAAGGGCCGCCCCGAGGAGACGGCCCTACTCACGGCTCTGGCGCGACTGCATGTAGCAGGTGTCGGGGTGGACTGGTCCGCCTGGTTCGCCGGCACCGGTGCCCGCCGCGTGGACCTGCCCACCTACCCCTTCCGGCACGAGCGGTACTGGCCCCGGCCGGCCGTACTGTCCGGGGATGTGACCGGCGCGGGCCTGCTGCCCGCGGAGCACCCCTGCTGGGTGCGGCACTGACCCTCGCGGACGATGGCGGGGTGGTGCTGACGGGCAGGCTGTCGCTCCAGGCATACCCGTGGCTGACCGACCACACCATGGGCGGCAGCGTGCTCTTCCCGGCCACCGGATTCCTGGAGCTGGCGATGCGCGCCGGTGACCAGGTCGGCTGCGAGCGGGTCGAGGAATGCGTGCTGATGTCCCCGCTGGTGCTGACCGAGGAACGGGCCACCCAGGTCCAGGTGCTCGTCGCGGCCGCTGACGGCGCGGGCGCCCGCTCGGTCTCGGTGTATTCGCGCCCGGACGGCGCCCTCGACCAGCCATGGGAGCAACACGCGGGCGGCACGTTGACCTCGGGGGAGCGGATCGGGGACTTCGGTTCCGCGGTCTGGCCGCCGCGGGACGCGGAGGCCGTTGACCTGGAGGGCTTTTACGAGGGGACCGGGTACGGTCCGGCCTTCCAGGGGCTGCGCTCGGTGTGGCAGTGCGAGGACGGGGCCTACGTGGAGGTGGCGCTGCCGGACCAGGTCGCCGAGGACGCCGGATCCTTCGGACTGCATCCGGTACTGCTGGACGCGGTGCTCCAGTCCCGTCGGATGGCCGGTATCGGCAGGAAGGGCGACCAGCTCGTGCCGTTCGCCTGGCGGGGTGTGTCCCTGCATGCCGGAGGGGCTTCGGTGCTGCGGGCCCGGGTGGTGAAGACCGGTGAGGAATCGGTGTCCATCACGGCTGTCGACGTCGAGGGCGCGCCCGTCCTGTCCGTCGAGGAAATCGTCCTGCGCCGCCAACAGGGGGATGTGAGAGCCGCGTTGACGACACAACGTGGCGCAGGCAACGACTCGCTGTTGTCGTTGGAGTGGGTGGTGGCGCCGGAGGTGCAGCCGGCTGAGGTGCGGTGTGTGTCCCTGGGCGCGGATGTGTTGGGGGTCGGGGCGTCGGTCGGGTCCCTGTCGGAGCTGACCGGTGACGAGGACCTTGTGGTGGTGCCAGTGTGCGGTACGGACGGCGACGTTCCTGCCCGCGCTCACGAACTCACCGCTCAGGTGTTGGGTGTGCTTCAGGAGTGGCTGACCCGGGAGGAGGCGGGGTCCTGCCGTCTGGTGTTCGTGACGCGGGGGCTGTCCGGGCTGGTGTGGGTGAGCCGGTGGTGGATGTGGCGGCGGCTGCGGTGTGGGGTCTGGTGCGTTCGGCGCAGTCGGAGAATCCGGGGCGGGTCGCGCTGGTGGATCTGGAGGGGGCGGGGGCCTCGGCCCGGTGCTTGCGGAGTTGCCGGGGCTGTTGGCTACCGGGGATGCCCAGTTCGTGGTGCGTGATGGTGTGCTGCGGGTGGGCCGGCTGGCCGAACTGGGCGAAGAGGTGGGGGAGGTACCGCGGGAGTGGGATGCGGACGGCACGGTGTTGATCACTGGTGGCACCGGAGGGCTGGGGCGTGAGCTGGCCCGGCACCTGGTGGCCGAGCACGGTGTGCGGCATCTGCTGCTGGTCAGCCGTAGCGGTCCGGATGCGCCGGGTGCTGGGGAGCTGCGGGAGGAGTTGGCTGCTTACGGTGCCGAAGTGACGATTCGGGCCTGTGATGTGGCGGATCGGGCGGCGGTGGAGGCGGCCGTGGGTGCGGTGTCTGATGCGCATCCGCTGACCGCGGTGATCCATACGGCCGGTGTGCTCGATGACGGCGTGGTGACCTCGTTGACGCCGCAGCGGTTGTCGGGGGTGTTGCGTCCGAAGGCGGATGCCGCCTGGCATCTGCACGAGGCCACCAAGGACCTGAACCTGGCCGCATTCGTGCTCTACTCGTCCATTTCCGGCGTGGTCGGTTCTCCGGGCCAGGGCAACTACGCGGCGGGCAACACGTTCCTGGACGCGCTCGCCGGGTACCGGGCCGGGCGGGGGCTGCCCGCGCAGTCGCTGGCGTGGGGTGCCTGGGCGCAGGGCGGTGGCATGACCGCTGCCCTCTCGGACGCGGACATGCAGCGCATGGCGTCGTACGGAACTGCCCCGCTCAGCCCGGAGCGGGGACTGGCGCTGTTCGACACGGCCACCGCTACCGGCGCGGCACACCTTGTCGCGGTGGGCCGGGCTTCGGGGCAGGTGCGTGCCCAAGGGCCGGTGCCGCCGGTGCTGCAGGGGCTGGTCAAGGGCTCGCGGCGGGTGGCCGCGAGTGCCGCGGCGGGCGCCGGGACGGCCGCCTCGCTCATCGACCGGCTGCGGGCCGCGCGTCCGGAGGAGCGGACGCGGCTGATGGCCGACGTCGTACGGACCGAGGCCGCCGCCGTACTCGGACACGCCTCGGCCCAGGGCGTCGATGCCCGGCGCGAGTTCTACGAGCTGGGCTTCGACTCGCTGACCTCCGTCGAACTGCGCAACCGGCTCTCCACCATCACCGGCCTGCACCTGTCGGCAACCGTGGTCTTCGACAGCAAGACCCCCACCGACCTCGCAGCCCGGCTCTACGCCGACCTGGCCGCCCAGTCGTCCCTGGACGGCTCCGCGTCGCAAGCGGGCTTCCTCCCGGCCGCCGCACCGGAGACCGACTCGCTGGAGCGGATGTTCCTCGACGCCTTGGAGAGCGGCAAGGTCCCGGAAGCCCAGCACATGCTCTCCGCCCTCGGTGCCCTCCGCCCGAGCTTCGAGAACACCGCCGAACTGGAGGATCTGCCGCTCCCGGCCACCCTTGCCGAGGGTCCCGGCGCGCCGCGGCTGATCTGCGTCAGTACACCCACCGCCAACGGCGGCGTTCACGAGTACGTCAGGCTCGCCGCACCCTTCCGGGACGAGCGGCACGTCAGCGCGCTGCCGCTGGTCGGCTTCGCCACGGGGGAGCGTCTGCCGGCGAACCCCGAGACCGCGGTGCGGGTCATCGCGGAGAGCGCTCTGCGCGCGAGCGACGGCAACCCCTTCGTCCTGGTCGGGCACTCGTCCGCCGGTGCCTTCGCCTACCTGGCGGCGGCCCTGCTGGAGAACACCTGGGGCATCAGGCCCGAGGCCGTGGTGCTGCTGGACACCCTCAGCCTCCGGCACGAGCAGAACGAGAGCATCGACTACGCGGGCCTGATGCGACGCCACTTCATGGTCGACGAGGTCTCGCCGGTACGGATGACGAACTCCAGGCTCTCGGCGATGGCCCGCTGGATGGGCATGCTGAACCAGCTCGAAGTCCGGCACACGACCGTCCCCGTACTGATCGTCCGTGCCACCCGGGAGACCTTCGGCATCGGGACCGACACCGGGATCTACGGCGAGGACCACGGCAGCCCGGTCGACGTCCGCAACGTGGACGCGGACCACTTCTCCATGGTCCGCGACGACGCGCCGGAGACCGCGCGCATCGTCAAGGAATGGCTCGACAGCCTCGGCGCGGCGTGACGCCGGCTACGGCCGGCCCCGTAGCCGGGTGACGACGGCACGGGCGCGGAACGTTCAGGCGGGCGGCAACCGGGCCGCCCGCCTGCACGTGTCATGTTGATGCATCTTGACAGGCGCGGGCGGGCAGCGGAAAGTGCCGCCGCCGTGAGGGATGCTTCCCTTCACGGCGGCGGCACGGCCAACGGTCTGCTGTCAGGAGCAACCCCTACCAGGTGATGCGCAGCTCGGCGAAACCGCCCGACAACTGGCCCTCCTTCAGGCGCAGGTCCTCCACCGGGAGTTCCAGGCGCAGTTCCGGCAGCCGGGTGAACAGCTTGGTGAACACCGTTGTGAGCTCCAGGCGCGCGAGCGGAGCGCCGATGCAGTGCCAGATGCCGTGGCCGAAGGTCAGGTGCGGGTTGGGGGCCCGGGTGACGTCGAACTCCTCCGGCCCCGTGAATGCCCGCTCGTCGAAGTTGGGCAGGCCGAGGTCGAACAGGACCAGGTCCCCGGCCCGTATGGTCACCCCGCCGAATTCCATGTCCTCGCTGGCGTAACGCGGCGGCAGGACCGACCCGCCGGCGCGTGCGGTGCGCAGCACCTCTTCCACGGCACGCGTCATCACGGCGGGGTCGGCCAGCGCGGCCGCGCGCTGGCCGGGGTGGGTGGCCAGCAGGGCCACGCCGTTGTCCATGATGCTCGCGACGCTGTCCAGCCCGGCGAACAACAGCCCCATGGCCAAGTGCGCCACACGGTCCTCGGGCAGTTCACCGTCGTTCAGCCGGGAAATGATGTCGGGGCCGGGCTCGGCCCGCTTGTGCTCGACCAGTCCTTCCACGTACGCGTACAGCTCGTGCTGGGCCTTCATGGCGCTGTCGCGGTCGTCCAGCTTGGCGATGCCGGCCAGCAGCGTGGTCAGCTCGTCGCGGCGCTGCGGCGGTACCCCGATGACCTCGCAGAGCACGGTGAGGGCGAACGGCACCGAAAGCTCACCGTGGAAGTCGCCGGGAGACCCCTTGGCGATGAACGCGTCCAGCAAGGTGTCCGCGGCGTCCTCCACCTTCGGCCGCATCTCCATCACACGCCGGGCCGAGAACAACGGCGTGAGCAGGCGGCGGGTCTCGGCGTGCTGACGGCGCCCGGTCTCGGCGTCGCTGTCGCTGATCAGCAGGTCCAGGAACGGGCTGCGTACGTACTGCGCGGCGGAGGACGGATCGGGGTGCGTGCGGCCGATGCGCTCGTCGTGCAGCAGCTGCTTGAGTTCGGCGTGGCGGGTCACCAGCCACGCCTCGTCCCCGGCGGGTGTGCGCACCCGGTGGATCGGCCCCCGGTCCTGCAACGCGCGCAGGAGCGGGCTCAGCTCCAGCATCTTGGGCGGTTCGAGGTCGAGGCAGGGCAGGTCTTGGGAGGCAGCGGTCATAGGAGACCCCTTACGTGTGCTTCATGGCGTGACGGGTGAGGTGTGACGCTAGCGACCTCGGGACCGGGAAAACCCTACAAATTGCTCGGGCGCGGCCCCGGCTGCCGCCCTCCCCGACGGGGTGGCGGCTGTCCGCGGAGTGGAGACCCCGCCTCCGGGGAGCGGCGCGTGATCTAGGGAAACCCGCAGTCCGCCTTGTGGAAGATGGCAGGGAAACGGTCGGACGTGCGTGTCGGCGCTCTGTGCCCCAGGTCCGGCATTCCCACCGAGCGATTGGCGTCCTGATGTCGAACGAGGAGAAGCTGCGCGAGTACCTCAAGCGCGCGATCGCGGACCTTCACGAGACTCGTCAGCAATTGGACGAGACGGAGGCGAAGCAGACGGAGCCCATCGCGATCGTCTCGATGGCCTGCCGCTTTCCCGGCGGCGTCCGCTCGCCCGAAGAACTGTGGGAGCTGCTGCGCGACGGCGTCGACGCGATCTCCTCCTTCCCCCGCAACCGCGGCTGGGACCTGGACGCGCTCTACCACCCCGACCCGGCCCACCAGGGCACCGCCTACGCCCGCGAGGGCGGGTTCCTGCACGACGCGGGCGAGTTCGACCCCGGTTTCTTCGGGATCTCCCCGCGCGAGGCGCTCGCCATGGACCCCCAGCAGCGGCTGCTCCTGGAGACCGCGTGGGAAGCCGTCGAACGGGCCGGCATCGACCCGGCATCCCTCGCGGGCAGCCGCACCGGCGTGTTCGTCGGCACCGGCCACGGAGGGTACGACGCCGAGGGCGGGCGGCGGGCCGACGAGGTCGGCGGGCACCTGCTGACCGGCAACCACATCAGCATCGCCTCCGGCCGGATCTCCTACGTCCTGGGCCTGGAGGGACCCGCGCTGACCGTGGACACGGCATGCTCCTCGTCGCTGGTGGCCCTGCACCTCGCCGCGCACGCGCTGCGGCGCGGCGAGTGCGCCATGGCCCTGGTGGGCGGCGCGACCGTGATGTCCACTCCGCAGATGTTCGTGGAGTTCTCCCGCCAGCGTGGCCTGGCTCCCGACGGTCGCTGCAAGCCGTTCGCGGCCGCCGCCGACGGCACCGGCTGGAGCGAGGGCGTGGGTCTGCTGCTCGTCGAGCGGCTCTCCGACGCCGTACGCAACGGCCATCCCGTACTGGCCGTGCTGAAGGGCTCGGCCGTCAACCAGGACGGCGCGTCCAACGGACTGACCGCCCCCAACGGCCCCTCGCAGCAACGCGTCATCCGCCAGGCACTGACCGGCGCCGGCCTGACCGCCCCGGACGTCGACGCGGTGGAGGCGCACGGCACCGGCACCACGCTCGGCGACCCCGTCGAGGCGCACGCCCTGCTGGCCACCTACGGGCAGCAGCGCCCCGCGGACCGACCCGTGCTGATCGGCTCCATGAAGTCCAACATCGGGCACACCCAGGCCGCCGCCGGCATCGCGGGCGTGATGAAGATGGTCCTGGCGATGCGGCACGGGCACCTGCCCAAGACCCTGCACCTGGACGAGCCCACCGGGCACGTCGACTGGAGCGAGGGCAGCGCCAGGCTCCTCGCGGAGCCCGAGCCCTGGCCCAGCGCCGAGCGGCCGCGCCGCGCCGCCGTCTCCTCCTTCGGCATCAGCGGCACCAACGCCCACGTCATCCTGGAGCAGGCCCCCGAGGCCGCGGCCCACAAGGCCGGACCGGGCCCCGAGGCGGCCGCCCGTCCGGGCGTGCTGCCCTGGATCCTGTCGGCCCACACCGAAGCGGCCCTGCACGCCCAGGCCGCGCGCCTCGGCCGCCACCTACGGGACCGCGCCGACCTCGAACCGGCCGCCGTCGCCCACGCCCTCGCGGGCACCCGGACCCTCATGGAACACCGCGCGGTCCTGGTCGCGGACGACCGCGAGGCGTTCCTGCGCGGCCTGGACGCCCTCGCCGCGGGCCGCACGGCCACCGGCCTGGTCAGCGGTGTCGCCGCCAAGGCCCGCACCGCGTTCCTCTTCGCCGGGCAGGGCTCCCAGCGCCTTGGCATGGGACGCGAACTGCACGCCGCGTACCCCGCGTTCGCCGACGCCTTCGACGCGGTGTGCGCCGAACTCGACCCGCACCTGGACCGGCCGCTGCGCGACATCGTCTTCGCGGCGGAAGGCAGCGCCGAGGCCGCCCTGCTCGACCGGACCGCCTACACCCAGGCCGCACTCTTCGCCCTGGAAACCGCCCTGTTCCGCCTCGCCGAATCCTGGGGTGCGGCGCCGCAGTTCGTCGCCGGGCACTCCATCGGCGAACTCACCGCCGCCCACGTCAGCGGCGTACTGACCCTCCAGGACGCCGCACGGCTGGTCGCCGCGCGCGGCACGCTCATGCAGGCGCTGCCCGAAGGCGGCGCCATGGTGGCGATCCAGGCCACCGAGGACGAGATCCGCGACCGCCTCGCCGGCCACGAGGACCGTGCCGCCCTCGCGGCGGCCAACGGACCCGGCTCCCTCGTCGTCTCGGGCGACGAACAGACCGTCACCGAGATCGCGGCCCACTTCGCGGCACAGGGCCGCCGCACCAAGCGACTGCGGGTCAGCCACGCCTTCCACTCCCCGCACATGGACGGCATGCTGGAGGACTTCCGGCGCGTCGCCCGCGGCCTGACCTTCCACGCCCCCCGCATCCCCGTGGTGTCCACGGTGACCGGCACGCTCGCCACCGAGGAAGACCTGCGCTCGCCCGACCACTGGGTCCGGCAGGTCCGCGAAGCAGTACGCTTCTGCGCCGCCGTGCGCACCCTCGAAGCCGAGGGCGTCACCGCCTTCGTGGAGATCGGCCCCGGCGGCGTCCTCACCCCCATGGTCCAGGACAGCCTGACCACCCTTGAGCAGCCCGTCCCCCCTGTTCTCGTATCCCTCCTGCGCACCGGCCGCCCCGAAGCATCCGCCCTCACCGAAGGCATCGCCACCGCCTTCGCGCACGGCGCCCACATCGACTGGTCCGCCTGCCTCAGCACATCAGGCACGTCCGGCGCTCCCGGCGCCGAACTGCCCACCTACGCCTTCCAACGCCAGTGGTACTGGCTCGACCCGGCCGGCCGCGACGAGGAGGAGGCGGACGCCCCCGAAGCGGGCGAAGCCGGATTCTGGGCAGCCGTCGAACGCGAGGACCTCCAGGAGCTGACGGCCGTCCTGGCCATCGACGGCAGCGACGCGGACTCCCTGGGCACCCTCCTGCCCACCCTCTCCTCCTGGCGCAGGCAGCGCAGGACCCAGGCCGCGGCGGACCGCCTCAGCTACCGGACCCACTGGGCCCCGCGCACCGCCTCCGACGGCCCCGCCGCCACCGGACACTGGCTCGTCGTCCTGCCCGACGGCACCACCGACGACCCGTGGACCGCCCGCCTCCTGGACGCCCTGCGCGACCACGGCCTCCACACCGATGTACGCGAACTGTCCGCCACCCACGAACCCGGCGTCCCCTTCGCCCGGCCCGACACCCCCGTCGACGGCGTGCTCTCCCTGCTGGCCCTCGACGAGCGGCCCCACCCGCACCTGTCCTCCGTGCCACGCGGTCTGGCCGCCACCATCACGCTGACGCACGCCCTGGAGGCTGCCGGCATCCAGGCACCGCTGTGGTGTGTGACCCGCGGTGCCGTCGCCGTCGACCGGCACGAGGCGCTCGACAGCCCCGTACAGGCACAGACATGGGGCCTGGGCCGGGTGGCCGCGCTGGAGGCCCCGCAGAGCTGGGGCGGGCTCGTCGACCTCCCCGAGAACCTGGACGGGCGGACCGTCCCCGCGTTGCTGAGCGCCCTCGCCTCGCAGGAGGACCAGGTCGCGATCCGCCCGGCCGGGACCTTCACCCGCCGCCTGGAACGGATCACGCCCGGCGGCGACACCGGCGCCCGGTGGAGCACCCACGGCACCGTCCTGGTCACCGGCGGCACCGGCGCGCTGGGCGCACACCTCGCCCACTGGCTGGCCGACGCCGGAGCCGAACACCTCGTGCTCACCAGCCGCCGCGGCCCGCAGGCCCCCGGCGCGGCGGAACTCGCGGCCGCGCTCACCGACCGCGGCATCGAGGTCACCCTCGCCGCCTGCGACGCCGCCGACCGCGGCGCACTGGCGGCCGTCCTCGCCGACATCCCGCCGCACCTGCCGCTGACCGGCGTCGTCCACGCCGCGGGCGTACTGGACGACGGCGTACTGGACGCGCTCACCCCCGAGCGCTTCGAAACCGTCCTGCGCCCCAAGGCCGGAGCCGCACAGAACCTGCACGAACTCACCCAGGACCTGAGCCTGGACCACTTCGTGCTGTTCTCCTCCATCGTCGGTGTCCTGGGCAATGCCGGACAGGCCAACTACGCCGCTGCCAACGCCTACCTGGACGCCCTCGCCGAGCAACGCCACCGGCAGGGCCTCCCGGCCACCTCCGTGTCCTGGGGCCCCTGGGCGGGCGAGGGCATGGCCACCGACAGTGACGCCGCCGACCGGATGAGCCGCGACGGACTGCTGCCCATGGCCGCCGCTCCCGCACTCGCCGCTCTGCGCCAGGCCCTCGGCCAGGGCATGACGCACGTGACCGTGGCCGACGTCGACTGGAGCGCCTACGCTCCCGTCCTGACCGCCGTACGCCCCAGCCCTCTCATCGGCGACCTGCCCGAGGCCCGCCGCGCACTCGGCCCCGCCGACGCACCGCGCCGCGAACGCTCCCCTCTGCGCGAACGGATCGGCGCGCTGCCACCCGCCGAACAGGAACAGGCGCTCCTGGCCATGGTGAGGGAAGAGGCCGCGAAGGTCCTGGGCCACCCGTCACCGGACACCGTCGACGCCCGACGCGCCTTCCGAGAGCAGGGCTTCGACTCCCTGATGGCCGTCGACCTGCGCAACCGGCTGTCCGCCGCCACAGGCCTGCGGCTGCCCACCACCCTGCTGTTCGACCACCCCTCCTCCGTCGCGGTCGCCGCGTACCTGCGCTCCGAGGTGCTGGGCGCCGCCGGGCCCGCCACCGTCGTACGGGCCTCGGCCGCAGCCCAGGACGAACCGGTGGCGATCGTCGGCATGGCCTGCCGCTTCCCCGGCGGCGTGAACTCACCCGAGGCCCTGTGGCAGCTCCTCGCCGAGGGTGGCGACGCCATCACCCCCATGCCCGCCGACCGGGGCTGGGACCTGGACCGGCTCTACCACCCCGATCCCGACCACCAGGGCACCAGCTATGCCCGGGGCGGCGGGTTCCTGGACGGCGCCGCCGACTTCGACGCGCACTTCTTCGGCATCTCGCCGCGCGAGGCCCTCGCCATGGACCCGCAGCAGCGGCTGCTCCTGGAGACCACCTGGGAGGTGCTCGAACAGGCGGGTATCGACCCGGAGACCCTGCGGGGCAGCAGCACCGGCGTCTTCGCGGGCACCAACACCCAGGACTACGGCACGGTGCTGGACACGGCACAGGAGGAAGCCGGCGGACACCGGCTCACCGGCAACGCGATGAGCGTCGTCTCCGGCCGGGTCTCCTACACCTTCGGCTTCGAAGGACCGGCCGTCACGGTGGACACGGCGTGCTCCTCCTCCCTGGTGGCCCTGCACATGGCCGCCCAGGCGCTGCGCCAGGGCGAGTGCTCCCTGGCGGTCGCGGGCGGTGTGACGGTGATGTCCACCCCGTCCTCCTTCGTGGAGTTCGCCCGGCAGCGCGGGCTGGCCCCCGACGGCCGCTGCAAGCCGTTCGCGGCCGCCGCCGACGGCACCGGCTGGAGCGAGGGCGTCGGCCTGCTGCTGGTCGAACGGCTCAGCGACGCCCGGCGCAACGGCCACCAGGTGCTCGCCGTGGTACGGGGTTCGGCCGTCAACCAGGACGGCGCGTCCAACGGCCTGAGCGCCCCAAGCGGACCGTCGCAGCAGCGGGTGATCCGGCAGGCCCTGGCCAACGCCCAGCTGGACACCACCGAAGTCGACGCCGTGGAGGCCCACGGCACGGGCACCACGCTCGGCGACCCGATCGAGGCCCAGGCACTGCTGGCCACCTACGGCCAGGAGCGTCCGCCGGAGCAGCCGCTGCTGCTGGGCGCGGTGAAGTCCAACCTCGGGCACACCCAGGCCGCCGCCGGTGTGGCGGGCGTGATGAAGATGGTGCTGGCGATGCGGCATGGCATACTGCCGCGCACCCTGCACGTCGACGAGCCCACCGGGCACGTCGACTGGGCCGCGGGCGCGGTCGAGCTGCTCACCGAGCACACGGACTGGCCCGAGACCGGCCGGCCCCGGCGGGCCGCGGTCTCCGCGTTCGGCATCAGCGGCACCAACGCGCACGTGGTCCTGGAACTGCCCCCGGCCCCGCAACCCGAGCCGCCGTCCACCGCTCCTGACGGGACGGTCACCGCTCCTGACGGGCCGGCACCGCTGCTGCTCTCCGCCAAGAGCGAGAGCGCCCTGCGCGTCCAGGCCGCCCGACTGCGCGCCCACTTGGAACGCGAACCAGCGCCCCGGCTCACGGACGCCGCCCACACGCTGGCGACCCGCCGCACGGCCTTCACCCACCGCGCGGCCGTCCGCGCCGACGACCGTGATGCCGCGCTGCGTGCCCTGGCCGCCCTGGCCGCGGGCGAGGCCGACCCCGCCGTGGACACGGGCACGGCCCACCCCGGCCGGGACGCCGTCCTCTTCTCCGGCCAGGGATCTCAACGCCTCGGCATGGGGCGCGAGCTGCACGCCCGCCACCCGGTCTTCGCGGCGGCGTTCGACGCGGTGTGTGCCGCGCTGGACGAGCACCTGGACCGCCCCTGCGGGACGTCGTCTGGGGTGAGGACGCGGAAGCGCTGAACCGGACGGCCCACGCCCAGGCCGGGCTGTTCGCCATCGAGGTGGCCCTGTTCCGGCTCGTGGAATCCTGGGGCGTACGTCCCCAGTACGTGGCCGGGCACTCCGTCGGCGAGATCGCCGCCGCGCATGTCGCCGGGGTGTTCTCACTGGCCGACGCCTGCGCGCTGGTGGCGGCACGCGGACGGCTGATGCAGGCCCTGCCCGCCGGCGGTGCGATGGTGGCGATCAGGGCCACCGAGGAAGAGGTGCGCCCGCACCTGACCGAGGACATCGCGATCGCCGCCGTCAACGGCCCCCGGTCCACCGTGGTCTCCGGCGCCGAGGCCGCCGTACTCACGCTCGCGGCGCACTTCGAGGCCGAGGGCCGCAGGACCACCCGCCTGCGGGTCTCGCACGCCTTCCACTCGCCCCTGATGGACCCCATGCTGGCCGATTTCCGGGCCGTCGCCGAGGGCCTGTCCTACGGCGAGCCGCGACTGGCCGTCGTCTCGAACGTCACGGGCGAACTCGCCACCCGCGACCAGCTGCGCAGTCCCGAGTACTGGGTGACCCACGTCCGCGCCGCGGTACGGTTCGCCGACGGGATCCGCGCCCTGCGCGCGCAGGGCGTGACCCGCTTCCTGGAGCTGGGCCCCGACGGCACGCTCGCGGCCATGGCACGCGAGTCGCTGCCGGACGAGGACCTGGCGGGCCCGAACACTCCCGGCGAAACCGTTCTCGTACCCGCCCTGCGCCGGGACCGCCCGGAAGCGGCGGCCCTCCTCGCGGCCCTGACGCGACTGCACGTACACGGCGCCGAGACCGACTGGTCCGCGTTCCTCGACGACCGGGACGCGCGCGTGGTCGACCTGCCGACGTACGCCTTCCAGCACCAGAGGTTCTGGCCGACCCCCGACCACACCCGCACCGGAGACCTCGGCGCCGCGGGCCTCGAAGCGGCCGGCCACCCGCTGCTGAGCGCCTCTGCGGAACTGCCCGACGGTGACGGCCTGCTGTTCACCACCCGTCTCTCGCTCCAGACCCATCCCTGGCTGGCCGGGCACACCATCATGGGATCCGTCCTGCTGCCGGGCACGGCCTTCGCCGAACTCGCCGTCCGCGCCGCCGACGAGGCGGGCTGCGACCGCGTCGACGAACTGACCCTGGCCGCCCCGCTCGTCCTGCCCGAGCACGGCGGCGTACAACTCCAGCTGCGCGTGGGGCCCGCCGACGAGACCGGCCGGCGCACCCTGACCGCCCGCTCCAGGGAGGAGAGCGACGGCGACCGCCCGTGGCGGCAGCACGCCACCGGCATCCTCGCCACCGGCCCGCACCCGGCCGCCGACGGCTTCGACTTCACCGCCGCGCCCTGGCCGCCCGCCGACGCCGAACCCGTCGAGCTGACCGGCCTCTACCCGCGCCTGGCCGACCGCGGCTTCGACTACGGCCCCCACTTCCAGGGCCTGCGCACCGCATGGCGCCGAGGCGACGAGGTCTTCGCCGAGGTCGCGCTGCCCGCCGCGGCCGAAGGCGACGCGCCTGCCTACGGCCTGCACCCGGCGCTGCTCGACGCGGCCCTGCACGTCGTCACCTTCAACGGGGTCGACCAGGACGTCGTGCCCTTCTCCTGGGAAAGCCTCTCGCTGCACGCCTCCGGCGCCGCGGCGGTACGGGTCCGCGTGACCCGGCACAGCGCCGACACGGTGTCCGTGGACGTCGCCGACACCGCGGGCGAACCCGTCGCCTCCATCGGCACGCTCGTCCTGCGGCCGGTCTCCGCCGACCAGCTCGAAGGCGGGGCGAACCCGGCCGTCCGCGACGCGCTGTTCCGCCTCCAGTGGAACCCCGTACGCCTGCCCCCGGCCGAGGCCGCGGAGACCGTCGCGGCGATCGGTTCCCCCACCGACCCGTCGTTCCACCGGTACGCGGACCGGGTCGAGCACCACGCGGACCTGGCCTCCCTGGCCGGCTCCGGACGTGTGCCCGGCGCGGTGCTGGTGGCGCCGCCCGCAGGCACGCCGGAGGCGGTGGAGTCCGTGCACGCCGTGACGGCGTGGGCCTTGGACGTGATCCAGTCCGGGCTGGCGGATGACCGGTTTGCCGCTTCGCGTCTGGTGTTCGTGACGCGGGGTGTGGTGTCGGGTGCGGATCTTGCGGGTGCGGCGGTGTGGGGTCTGGTGCGGTCGGCACAGTCGGAGCATCCGGGCCGCTTCGGTCTGGTGGATGTGGACGGTGACGACGCCGATGTGGCGCTGGTACCGAGGGCGTTGGTGTTGGACGAGCCGCAGTTGCTGGTGCGTGGTGGTGAGGTCCTGGCGGCGCGGTTGGCTCGTGCTCAGGCACAGCGGGCTTTCCCCTGGGATCCGTCCGGCACGGTCCTGATCACTGGTGGTACGGGTGGTCTGGGCCGTACTGTCGCCCGGCATCTGGTGGTGGAACATGGGGTGCGGAGTGTGGTGCTGGTCAGCCGCAGAGGCCCGGGTGCCGGGGGTGCCGGGGAGCTGGTGGCTGAGCTGGAGGGGTATGGCGCGGGGGTGGTGGTCGAGGCGTGTGATGTGACGGATCGTATGGCCGTGGCCGATCTGGTCACCCGTCATGTTCCTACCGCGGTCGTGCATACGGCCGGTGTGCTGGACGATGGTGTGGTGGAGTCGCTGACTCCCGAGCGGTTGTCGGGGGTGTTGCGTCCGAAGGTGGATGCTGCCTGGTATCTGCACGAGGCCACCAAGCATCTTCAGCTGGATGCGTTTGTGGTGTTCTCGTCGGTGGCGGGCACGATCGGCAGTCCCGGCCAGGCCAACTACGCGGCGGGCAACGCCTTTCTGGACGCGCTGGCGCACCGTCGTCGGGCGGCTGGTCTGCCTGCGGTGTCGCTGGCGTGGGGGCCCTGGTCGCAGGACAGCGGCATGACCGGCACCCTGACCGAGGCCGACCTCCAGCGCATCGCCCGCCAAGGCATGCCCGAACTCACCCCCGCCCAGGGCGTGACCCTCTTCGACGCCGCGCTGGCAGCCGGCGACGCCCAACTGCTTCCCGTACGTTTCGACCTGGCTGCCCTGCGCGAGCAGGAGAGGTGCTCCCGCTGCTGCGCGGCCTGATCAGGACCCGCGCCCGGCGCTCGGCAGTCGGCGGTCCGGCCGCGGTGGCCGGTCTGGCGGGACGCCTGAGCGGGCTGGGGGCGGAGGAGCGGCGCGAGGTGCTCCTGGACCTGGTACGCACCCAGATCGCGGTCGTCCTGGGCCACGCGAACCCGGAGACGATCGAGGCGACCCGCGTCTTCCAGGACCTCGGCTTCGACTCCCTGACCGCGGTCGAACTCCGCAACCGCCTCAACAACGCTACCGGCCTGCGCCTCTCGCCCACCGCCGTCTTCGACTACCCCACGGCGGACGCGCTCGTCAGCTTCCTGCTGGACGAACTGTTCGGCGCGCAGGGGGAGGCCGAGCTGCCGGTGCGGGTGCCGTCGCCCGCGGAGGCGGCCGACGACCCGGTGGTCATCGTCGGTATGAGCTGCCGCTATCCGGGGGCGTCGCCTCGCCGGAGGATCTGTGGCGGCTGGTGTCCGACGGCGTGGACGCCGTCTCCGACTTCCCCACCGACCGCGGCTGGGACGTGGAAACCCTCTACAACCCGGACCCCGAGGCACTCGGTACCTCCTACAGCCGCTCCGGTGGCTTCCTCCACGAGGCGGCTGAGTTCGACCCCGAGTTCTTCGGGATGAGCCCGCGGGAGGCGCTGGCGACCGACGCCCAGCAGCGGCTGCTGCTGGAAACGGCCTGGGAAGCCATCGAGCGGACGGGCATCGACCCGGCATCGCTGCGGGGCAGCCGGACGGGCGTCTTCGCGGGCGTGATGTACACCGACTACGGCGACCTCCTCGTCGGCGACCAGTTCGAGGGCTACCGCAGCAACGGCAGCGCGGCCAGTATCGCCTCCGGGCGGGTCTCCTACACCTTCGGCTTCGAGGGCCCGGCGGTCACGGTGGACACGGCATGTTCGTCGTCGCTGGTCGCCCTGCACCTGGCGGCCCAGGCGCTGCGCTCCGGCGAGTGCTCCTTGGCGCTCGCCGGCGGTGTGACGTTGATGTCGACACCGACCACGTTCGTCGAGTTCTCGCGACAGCGCGGACTGGCGGCGGACGGGCGCTGCAAGGCGTTCTCCGACGCCGCCGACGGTGTCGGCTGGGGCGAGGGCGTGGGCATGCTCGTGCTGGAGCGTCTGTCGGATGCGCGCCGTAATGGGCATCGGGTGCTTGCGGTGGTGCGGGGCAGTGCGGTGAATCAGGATGGTGCGTCGAATGGTCTGACGGCGCCGAATGGTCCGTCGCAGCAGCGGGTGATCCGGCAGGCGCTGGCGAGTGCTGGTCTGTCGGCTGCTGATGTTGATGCGGTGGAGGCGCATGGCACGGGTACGACGTTGGGCGATCCGATCGAGGCGCAGGCATTGCTGGCCACTTACGGTCAGGGCCGTCCGGGGAGCGGCCGCTGAGGCTGGGTTCGGTGAAGTCCAACATCGGTCATGCGCAGGCGGCTTCGGGTGTCGCGGGTGTCATCAAGATGGTGCTGGCGATGCGCCATGGTGTGCTTCCGCGGACACTGCACGTCGATGAGCCGTCGAGGCACGTGGACTGGGACGCAGGTGCGGTCGAGCTGCTGACCTCTGCTGCTGAGTGGCCGCAGGGGGAGGGGCCGCGCCGTGCGGGAGTCTCCTCGTTCGGCGTCAGTGGGACGAACGCGCACGTGATCCTGGAGCAGCCCGAGCCGGTCGCGGCCGACGCAGCACCGGACACTCCGGTGACCGAGCCCGGCGCTCTGGCCTGGGTGCTTTCCGGCAGAAACGAGGCCGCGCTGCGCGGCCAGGCGGCACGCCTGCTGCCCCTGGTCGCCGGCCATGAGCCACTGTCCGCGCTGGATGTCGGCCACTCGCTGGTGACGGGGCGGTCGAACTTCACCCGCCGCGCGGTGGTGTGGGGCCAGGACAGCGACGCACTGGTACGGGCACTGTCCGCGCTCGCGGTGGGCGAGGCCGACGCCGGTCTGGCGGAGGGCTCGGCCGGTGCCGGGAAGACAGCCTTCTTGTTCTCGGGCCAGGGTTCGCAACGCCTCGGCATGGGGCGCGAGCTGCACGCCCGCCACCCGGTGTTCGCGGCGGCGTTCGATGCGGTGTGTGCCGCGCTGGACGAGCACCTGGAGCGTCCTCTGCGGGACGTTGTCTGGGGTGAGGACGCGGAGCTGCTGAACCGGACCGCGTACGCCCAGGCGTCCCTGTTCGCGATCGAGGTGGCGCTGTTCCGCCTGGCGGAGTCGTGGGGGTGCGCCCGGACTTCGTGGCGGGCCATTCGATCGGTGAAGTATCCGCGGCGCATGTGGCGGGCGTCTTCTCCCTCCCGGATGCCTGTGCGCTGGTCGCGGCACGCGGCCGGCTGATGCAGGCCCTCCCCGCCGGCGGGGCGATGGTGGCGGTCCGGGCGACGGAGGACGAGGTTCTCGCGCATCTGACGCCGCAGGTGTCGATCGCGGCCGTCAACGGCCCGTCGTCGGTCGTCGTCTCGGGCGCCGAGGAGGTGGTACTCGCCATCAAGACACACTTCGAGGGTGAGGGACGCAAGACCAGCAGGCTGCGGGTCTCGCACGCCTTCCACTCACCACTCATGGAACCCATGCTGGACGACTTCCGCGCGGTGGTGGCACGGCTGTCGTTCGGCACACCGGCGATCCCCGTCGTGTCGAACCTGACAGGCAGCCTCGCCGAACCCGACCAGCTCACCCGAGCCGACTACTGGGTCCGGCACGTCCGCGAAGCAGTGCGTTTCGCGGACGGGGTACGCGCTCTGGACGCGGCAGGGGCGACGCGGTTCCTGGAACTCGGCCCGGACGGTGTGCTGTCGGCACTGGCCCGCGAGTCCGCACCTGAGGAAGCCGTACTCGCCCCCGTCCTGCGCAAGGACCGCCCCGAGGGGACGACGCTGCTGGGTGCCCTGGCACAGCTGTACGTCCGGGGTGTGAACGTGGACTGGACGGTGCTGTTCGGTGGCACGGGTGCGCGCTGGGTGGATCTGCCGACGTACGCGTTCCAGCACGAACGGTTCTGGCCGTCGGGTAGGGCGGTGCGCGCGGGTGACGTGCGGTTCGCGGGTCTGGGCTCGGCGGGGCATCCGTTGCTGGGTGCGGCGGTGGAGCTGGCGGGTTCGGGTGGTTTGCTGTTCACGGGCCGGTTGTCGGTGTCCTCGCATCCGTGGTTGGCGGATCATGTGGTGCTGGGTTCCGTCCTCGTCCCTGGCACGGCGTTGGTGGAACTGGTGTTGCGAGCGGCCGATGAGGTCGGCTGCGATGTGGTGGAGGAGCTGACGCTCGCCGCGCCCCTGGTGCTGCCCGCCTCGGGCAGTGGTGTGCAGGTCCAGGTATGGCTGGGGGAGCCGGACGGTTCGGGTCGACGGCAGGTCTCGGTGCACGCGCGTGAGGACGAGGACCCGTGGACGCTGCACGCCGAAGGCGCGGTGACCACCGGGGCCGAAGCGGCTCCCTTCGATGCCGCCGTATGGCCTCCGAAGGGCGCGGAGGCCGTGGACGTGGCCGACTGCTACGACGAACTCGCCGACAGTGGGCTCACGTACGGCCCGGTGTTCCAGGGCCTGCGGGCGGCCTGGAAACTCGGCGGGGACATCTACGCCGAGGTGACGCTTCCCGAGGGCACCGACGGTGACGCCTACGGCCTGCACCCGGCGCTCTTCGACGCGGCGCTGCACGCGGCGGCACTGGGCGGCGGTGAAGCGGGCGGCGTCCCGTTCTCCTGGGCCGGAGTGTCCCTGCACACTTCCGGCGCCTCGCGCCTCCGCGTCCGTATCCGTGACACGGGCGGCACGTTGTCCGTCGCGATCGCGGATTCGACCGGTGCGCCCGTCGCCTCGGTGGAGTCACTGGTGATCCGCCCACTCCTGCCCGGACAGCTGCGGACCACCGACCGCGACTCCCTCTTCAAGGTCGACTGGAACCCCGTCCCGCTCACGGACGAGCGCGTCGAGCTGGGCACCGGTCCGGAGGGCGAGCCGTTGCGGACCCTCGCGGACCTGGAGCCGCCGGCGGGAGTGACCGTGCCCGGAGCGGTCCTGGTCTCGCCGCCCGCCGGCACCACTGGAACGGTGGAGTCCGTACACGTCGCTGCCGGCTGGGCCTTGGAAATGGTGCAGTCGTGGTTGGCGGATGGCCGGTTCGCGGCTTCGCGTCTGGTGTTCGTGACGCGGGGTGTGGTGTCGGATGCGGATCTTGCGGGTGCGGCGGTGTGGGGTCTGGTGCGGTCGGCTCTGTCGGAGAATCCGGGCCGCTTCGGTCTGGTGGATGTGGACGGTGACGACGCCGATGTGGCCGTCCTGGCGCACGGGCTGGCGACCGATGAGCCCGAGCTGCTGGTGCGTGGTGGTGAGGTGCTGGCGGCGCGCCTGGTCCGGACACAGCCCCAGCAGACTCATGCTTGGGATCCGTCCGGCACGGTCCTGATCACTGGTGGTACGGGTGGTCTGGGCCGTACTGTCGCCCGGCATCTGGTGGTGGAACATGGGGTGCGGAGTGTGGTGCTGGTCAGCCGCAGGGGCCCGGGTGCCGGGGGTGCCGGGGAGCTGGTGGCTGAGCTGGAGGGGTATGGCGCGGGGGTGGTGGTCGAGGCGTGTGATGTGACGGACCGTATGGCTGTGGCCGATCTGGTCACCCGTCATGTTCCTACCGCGGTCGTGCATACGGCCGGTGTGCTGGACGATGGTGTGGTGGAGTCGCTGACGCCCGAGCGGTTGTCGGGGGTGTTGCGTCCGAAGGTGGATGCTGCCTGGTATCTGCACGAGGCCACCAAGCATCTTCAGCTGGATGCGTTTGTGGTGTTCTCGTCGGTGGCGGGCACGATCGGCAGTCCCGGTCAGGCCAACTATGCGGCGGGCAACGCCTTTCTGGACGCGCTGGCACGCCGTCGTCGGGCGGCTGGTCTGCCTGCGGTGTCGCTGGCGTGGGGGCCCTGGTCGCAGGACAGCGGCATGACCGGCACCCTGACCGAGGCCGACCTCCAGCGCATCGCCCGTTCGGGTATGCCGCCGCTGTCGGCCGAACAGGGCCTGGCCCTGTTCGACGCCGCCCTCGGGACCACCGAGCCCATGGCCCTCCCCGTCCGCCTGGACCTCGCCGCGCTGCGCACACAAGGCGACCCCCAGCCCCTGCTGCGCACCCTCATCCGCACGAGGAACCGTCGTTCCGGCTCCCCCGCGGCCTCCGGCCTCACGCAACGCCTGGCCAGGCTGACCACGGCGGAGCGTCGCGAGGCGCTGCTCGATGTCGTACGCGGTCAGATCGCGACGGTCCTGGGCCACGCGAGCCCGGAGACGGTCGCCCCGGACCGGGCCTTCCAGGACCTCGGCTTCGACTCCCTGGCCGCGATCGAACTCCGCAACCAGCTGGGCAGGGCCACCGGACTGCGACTCCCGGCGACGACCGTTTTCGACTACCCGACGGCCGACGCCCTGGCGGGGCACCTGCTGGACGAGCTGTTCGGAGCGGCGGCGGAGACGTCACTCCCGGTGTCCGCTCTGCCGTCCCTGCCGCCTTTGACGGACGATCCGGTCGTCATCGTCGGCATGAGCTGCCGCTTCCCGGGGGCGTCGCCTCGCCGGAGGATCTGTGGCGGCTGGTGTCCGACGGCGTGGACGCCGTCTCCGGCTTCCCGGGCGACCGCGGCTGGGAGATCGACGACGCCTACGACGCCGACCGGGAAGGCGCCATCGCCACCCGTTCCGGCGGGTTCCTGTACGACGCGGCGGAGTTCGACCCCGAGTTCTTCGGGATGAGCCCGCGGGAGGCGCTGACCACCGATGCCCAGCAGCGGCTGCTGCTGGAAACGGCCTGGGAGGCGTTGGAGCGCACCGGACTGGACCCGGCCACCCTCCGCGGCAGCCGCACCGGCGTCTTCGCGGGTGTGATGTACCACGACTACTCGCAACTGCTCTCCGGGCGCGAGTTCGAGGGGTACCAGGGCAGTGGCAGCGCGGGCAGTGTGGCCTCGGGCCGGGTCTCCTACACTTTCGGCTTCGAGGGGCCGGCGGTCACGGTGGACACGGCATGTTCGTCGTCGCTGGTCGCCCTGCACCTGGCGGCCCAGGCGCTGCGCTCCGGCGAGTGCTCCTTGGCGCTCGCCGGCGGTGTGACGGTGATGTCCACCCCGCTGACCTTCGTGGAGTTCACCCGCCAGGGCGGGCTTTCCCTCGACGGGCGCTGCAAGGCGTTCTCCGACGCTGCCAACGGTGTCGGCTGGGCGGAAGGCGCCGGAATCCTGGTGCTGGAGCGTCTGTCGGATGCGCGCCGTAATGGGCATCGGGTGCTTGCGGTGGTGCGGGGCAGTGCGGTGAATCAGGATGGTGCGTCGAATGGTCTGACGGCGCCGAATGGTCCGTCGCAGCAGCGGGTGATCCGGCAGGCGCTGGCGAGTGCTGGTCTGTCGGCTGCTGATGTTGATGCGGTGGAGGCGCATGGCACGGGTACGACGTTGGGCGATCCGATCGAGGCGCAGGCATTGCTGGCCACTTACGGTCAGGGCCGTCCGGGGAGCGGCCGCTGAGGCTGGGTTCGGTGAAGTCCAACATCGGTCATGCGCAGGCGGCTTCGGGTGTCGCGGGTGTCATCAAGATGGTGCTGGCGATGCGCCATGGTGTGCTTCCGCGGACATTGCACGTCGATGAGCCGTCGAGGCACGTGGACTGGGACGCAGGTGCGGTGGAACTGCTGACCTCTGCTGCTGAGTGGCCGCAGGGGGACGGGCCGCGCCGTGCGGGAGTCTCCTCGTTCGGTATCAGCGGCACGAACGCGCACGTGATCCTGGAGCAGCCCGAGCCGGTCGCGGCCGACGCAGCACCGGAAGGAGCCGAACCGGACGCCGCCGAAGACGGGACAGCCGGGGCCGGGGCGCCGGTGCCGGTGCTGCTGTCGGGCCGGAGCGAGCCGGCCTTGCGAGCCCAGGCGGCACGGCTGCTGTCCCATCTGGACGGTGAGCTGGGCGGTGAGCCAGGGCCGCGGGTCACGGATGTCGCGTACTCGCTGGCAACGGGCCGCTCGGTGTTCCAGCACCGTGCGGTGCTACTGGCCGCGAACCGAGAGGATCTGCTGCGTTCGCTGTCCGCCTTGGCCGAAGGCCGCAGCGACGCTTCCATCGCGGCGCAGGACCGGGCCCGTGCGGGCAAGCTGGCGTTCCTGTTCTCGGGCCAGGGTTCGCAACGCCTGGGTATGGGGCGCGAGCTGCACGCCCGTCACCCGGTGTTCGCGGCGGCGTTCGATGCGGTGTGTGCCGCGCTGGATGAGCACCTGGAGCGTCCTCTGCGGGACGTTGTCTGGGGTGAGGACGCGGAGCTGCTGAACCGGACCGCGTACGCCCAGGCGTCCCTGTTCGCGATCGAGGTGGCGCTGTTCCGCCTGGCGGAGTCGTGGGGGTGCGCCCGGACTTCGTGGCGGGCCATTCGATCGGTGAAGTATCCGCGGCGCATGTGGCGGGCGTCTTCTCCCTCCCGGATGCCTGTGCGCTGGTCGCGGCACGCGGCCGGCTGATGCAGGCCCTGCCCGCCGGCGGGGCGATGGTGGCGGTCCGGGCGACGGAGGACGAGGTTCTCGCGCATCTGACGCCGCAGGTGTCGATCGCGGCCGTCAACGGTCCGTCGTCGGTCGTCGTCTCGGGCGCCGAGGATGCGGTACTCGCCATCAAGACACACTTCGAGGGGGAGGGGCGCAAGACCAGCAGGCTGCGGGTCTCGCACGCCTTCCACTCACCACTCATGGAACCTATGCTGGACGACTTCCGCGCCGTCGCCGACGGCATGACGTACGGAACGCCGCGCATCCCCGTGGTCTCGAACGTCACCGGCGAGCCCGCCACCGCGGAGCAGCTGTGCGCCGCGGAGTACTGGGTCAGCCACGTCCGCGAGGCCGTGCGGTTCGCCGACGGGGTCGGCGCGCTGCGCGCGCAGGGTGTCGAGGCGTTCCTGGAGCTGGGCCCTGACGGCGCCCTCTCCTCCCTCGCCGTGGAGTCCGCCGCGGACGAGGCGGTAGTGGCCCCTGTCCTGCGCAAGGACCGGCCCGAGGTGCCGGCACTGCTCACGGCCCTGGCACGACTGCACACCCACGGCGTGCCGGTTGACTGGCCCGCCGTCTTCGCCGGTTCGGGTGCGCGGTGGGTGGATCTGCCGACGTACGCGTTCCAGCGTGAGCGGTTCTGGCCGTCGGGTGGGGCGGTGCGCGCGGGTGACGTGCGGTTCGCGGGTCTGGGCTCGGCGGGGCATCCGTTGCTGGGTGCGGCGGTGGAGCTGGCGGGTTCGGGTGGTTTGCTGTTCACGGGCCGGTTGTCGGTGTCCTCGCATCCGTGGTTGGCGGATCATGTGGTGCTGGGTTCCGTCCTCGTCCCTGGCACGGCGTTGGTGGAACTGGTGTTGCGAGCGGCCGATGAGGTCGGCTGCGATGTGGTGGAGGAGCTGACGCTCGCCGCGCCCCTGGTGCTGCCTGCCTCGGGCGGCGCGATGCAGGTGCAGGTGTGGGTGGGGGAGCCGGACGACGGTGGCTGCCGTCCGGTGTCGGTGCATGCGCGTGAGGGCGAGGGCCCGTGGACGCTGCATGCCGGTGGCGCCCTGGCCCCAGCCACCGAAGCCGTGTCGTTCGATACCACGGTGTGGCCCCCGCAGGGCGCCGAGCCGCTTGAGGTGGCGGGCTGCTACGAGCGGTTCGCGGATGCCGGGTTCGAGTACGGCCCGGTGTTCCAGGGCCTGCGGGCGGCCTGGAAACTCGGCGGGGACATCTACGCCGAGGTGACGCTTCCCGAGGGCGCCGACGGTGACGCCTACGGCCTGCACCCGGCGCTCTTCGACGCGGCGCTGCACGCGGCGCTCCTGGGCGGCGGGGGAGCGGACGAGGGGGCTGTCCCCTTCGCCTGGAACGGAGTGTCACTGCACGCCGCCGGGGCTTCCCAAGTGAGGGTGCGCATCCGTCCCACCGAGGACGGCACGTCGATCGTCATCGCGGACACGTCCGGTGCGCCGGTGGCCTCGGTACGGTCCCTGACCGCGCGCCCGATCACCGTCGGGCAGCTGCAGACCGGCGACCGTGATTCCCTCTTCAAGGTCGATTGGGCCGGCATTCACCTCACCGGTGAGCCCGCGGGCTCCCTCACCCTGCTCGGCAAGGACACCGAGGGCATCCTCGACGGGCTCTCGCTCCGGCCGCACGCCGATCTCGACGACCTCGCGGAGGCCGGCGGCCACGACATCGTGCTCGTTCCGCCGACGACCGGGCCCACGGGAACGGTGTCGGCCGTCCACGCCGCGACGGCCAAGGCGCTGGACGTGATCCAGGCGTGGTTGGCGGATGGCCGGTTCGCGGCTTCGCGTCTGGTGTTCGTGACGCGGGGTGTGGTGTCGGGTGCGGATCTTGCGGGTGCGGCGGTGTGGGGTCTGGTGCGGTCGGCACAGTCGGAGAACCCGGGCCGCTTCGGTCTGGTGGATGTGGACGGTGACGACGCCGATGTGGCCGTCCTGGCGCACGGGCTGGCGACCGATGAGCCCGAGCTGCTGGTGCGTGGTGGTGAGGTGCTGGCGGCGCGCCTGGTCCGGACACAGCCCCAGCAGACTCATGCTTGGGATCCGTCCGGCACGGTCCTGATCACTGGTGGTACGGGTGGTCTGGGCCGTACTGTCGCCCGGCATCTGGTGGTGGAACATGGGGTGCGGAGTGTGGTGCTGGTCAGCCGCAGGGGCCCGGGTGCCGGGGGTGCCGGGGAGCTGGTGGCTGAGCTGGAGGGGTATGGCGCGGGGGTGGTGGTCGAGGCGTGTGATGTGACGGACCGTATGGCTGTGGCCGATCTGGTCGCCCGTCATGTTCCTGCCGTGGTCGTGCATACGGCCGGTGTGCTGGACGATGGTGTGGTGGAGTCGCTGACGCCCGAGCGGTTGTCGGGGGTGTTGCGTCCGAAGGTGGATGCTGCCTGGTATCTGCACGAGGCCACCAAGCATCTTCAGCTGGATGCGTTTGTGGTGTTCTCGTCGGTGGCGGGCACGATCGGCAGTCCCGGTCAGGCCAACTATGCGGCGGGCAACGCCTTTTGGACGCGCTGGCGCGCCGTCGTCGGGCGGCTGGTCTGCCTGCGGTGTCGCTGGCGTGGGGGCCCTGGTCGCAGGACAGCGGCATGACCGGCACCCTGACCGAGGCCGACCTCCAGCGCATCGCCCGTTCGGGTATGCCGCCACTGTCGGCCGAACAGGGCCTGGCCCTGTTCGACGCCGCCCTCGGGACCACCGAGCCCATGGCCCTCCCCGTCCGCCTGGACCTCGCCGCGCTGCGCACACAGGGCGACCCCCAGCCCCTGCTGCGCACCCTCATCCGCACCTCAGGCCGACGCGCCGCTGCGGCTCCCACCGAAAGCGATGCCGCGGCCGCCTTCGCTCAGCGCCTGACCGGCCTGTCGGCGGCAGAGGGACGCGAAGTCGTACTCGATGCCGTACGTGGCCAGGTCGCGGTCGTCCTCGGTCACGCCGGGGCCAGGGAAATCGACGAGGACCGCGCCTTCCTGGACCTCGGCTTCGACTCCCTGACCGCGGTCGAGCTCCGCAACCACCTGAGCGCTCTGACGGGTATCCGCCTGCCGCCACCCTGCTCTTCGACTACCCGACGCCGGCGGAACTCGTCGACCACCTCCATGCCCGGACCGCGCCCGAGCCGTCCTTCGGCCCGGAGGCACTCCTCGGTGAACTCGAAAAGCTGGAGAAGTCCTTCGGCGGGCTCGACATCACGGAGGAGATCCACGAGCAGATAGCCGGCCGGCTGGAGGTACTCAAGGCGAAGTGGAACGCTCTGCGGGACGTGACCGCGGCAGCCGAGCACGACGAGTCCCGGGCGGACGAGGACTTCGACTTCGAGTCAGCCTCCGACGAGGAGGTCTTCGACCTCCTCGACAACGAACTGGGCCTGTCCTGAACCGGCGGCGGTCCGCCGCCCGGTAGCGACAAGAAGCTCCCTCCCGGCGATGTGCCGGGAGGGAGCGTTCTTTCCGCGGACTGTCAGGGCCTTTCGGCGGACGGACCAGGCTGCGGCCGGCCGGCCGTCAGTCGGTGAGCAGCGCCTTCCGCAACCCCTCCAGGTCCTGCTCGCTCAGACCCAGTCCGTTCCGCAGGTAGGCGTCGAACGTGCCGAAGCGGGCTCTGACCTCGTGGAAGGCCGTGTCCAGGTATGAGGCCCTGGTGTCCAGGAGCGGCTTGAGGCGGGCGGCGGCCCCGGGCGGCTGCCGCGCGAGTTCGGCGGCGTTGACAGCGGCCAGGTAGTCGTTGCTGGCCAGGTAGTCGCGCATGACCGTGCGGCGGTCCACGCCGAGGGCCGTGAGCAGGGCGGCACTGGCCCAGCCCGTACGATCCTTGCCCGACGAGCAGTGGTAGACCAGTCCGTGGGAGCCGGGGTCGGCCTCGTAGGTGAACAGTGAGCGGTACGCCGTGAGTGCGGAGGGCTTGGAGACGGCCCAGCGGTAACCGGCGAGCTGCGTCCGCACGGACTCCTGCGGGGTGGCGGGCAGTTCGGCCGAGGTGTCCTCGCCGATGACGTCGGCGACGACGTAGCGCGCGCCCGAAGGTATGCGGTCCGGGGCTTGGGCGCGCTCGCGCGGCATGCGCAGGTCGACGTCCGTGCGGATTCCCAGGCGCTGGAGCTTGGCCAGGTCGGCGTCGGTGAGCGCGTGCACTTCGTTGGAGCGGTACAGCACACCCATCTTCACCCACCGGCCGTCGGCGGTACGGTAGCCGCCCGCGTCGCGGAAGTTGGCTGCACCCTCCAGGTGGAGCGAGCGGTCGGCGAGGGTGAGCGGGTCGCCCTGGTCGGGTACGAGACGGAACCACTGGCGGTCGGCGGCGGGCAGCCCCCGTACGGTGACGGTGGCCTCGGCCCCGCCGCGCGCCACGGCCCTGCCGCCGGTGTGGACGGTCACCGAGCCGACGCCTGGCGCCCTCCAGGACACGGTGAACGAGCCGTCCTTCCGCCGGGTCACCGTGGCGTCGGTGAAGGGAATCCCGTGCGCGGCGCGTGCCGCCTGCGGCGCGTACTGGCCCGCTCCGGCAGGCACGCCGAGGGCCTCGGCCGGGGCGGGAGAGGCGGTGACACCCACCGCCGACACGGTGGCCACGAATGACACGGCGATACGGCGGGCGGTCAGTACTGCCGCCGTGGAATGGGAGTTCATGGCGGGACCGTACGGCCTGGTATTGCTCGAAATAACCTAGAGATGACGAGTGCCGCCTGCCCACGGTGCCCCGGCAGCGGATACGGGGCGATGCCCCGGCCGGCGGGCAGCCTCTGGCATTTACCCCAGTCTTTCTTGAACAGGATGGTGGCGCGCGGCGGCTCGGACCGGTGGACACGGCCCGTGGTCCCCACCGGGACGGCGCCGCGAAACAGCCCTGCGGGGAAGAATCCTGTCGGCGAAGGTCGGGTACTACCAGCGTGTTCGAGAACCAGCAGAACCAGCATCTGTCACGGCGCCGTCTGCTCGGACTGGCCGCCCTCAGCGGCGCCGCCGTAGCCGGAATGACCACGATCTCCGCCGCTCCGCGCGCCGCGGCCGCCGGCCAGGGCGGCCCGCAGGCCGGCAGCGGTTCGTTCGTACCGGCCGTGGTGATCGGTACGGGATACGGCGCCGCGGTGTCCGCGCTGCGGCTCGGCGAGGCCGGCGTCCCCACGCTCATGCTCGAAATGGGCCGGCTGTGGAACGAGCCCGCCGACGACGGCAACGTCTTCTGCGGCATGCTCAAGCCCGACCGCCGCTCCAGCTGGTTCAAGACACGCACCGAGGCCCCGCTCGGCTCGTTCCTGTGGCTGGACGTGATCAACCGGAACATCGATCCGTACGCGGGCGTGCTGGACAAGGTGCACTTCGACGAGATGTCGGTGTACGTGGGGCGGGGAGTGGGCGGCGGGTCGCTGGTCAACGGCGGCATGGCGGTCGTGCCGAAGCGCTCGTACTTCGAGGAGGTCCTCCCGCGGGTGGACGCCGCCGAGATGTACGACCGGTACTTCCCGCGCGCCAACTCCATGCTCAAGGTGAACCACATCGACAAGGGCTGGTTCGAGGAGACGGAGTGGTACAAGTACGCGCGGGTCTCCCGCGACCAGGCAGCCAAGGCGGGCCTGGGCACCACCTTCGTTCCCAACGTCTACGACTTCGGCCACATGCGGCGCGAGGCGGCCGGCGAGGCGCCCAAGTCCGCGCTGGCGGGCGAGGTCATCTACGGCAACAACCACGGCAAGCAGAGCCTGGACAAGACCTACCTGGCCGCCGCGCTCGGCACCGGCAAGGTCACCATCGAGACCCTCCACCAGGTCAAGGCGATCCGCCGGCAGCCGGACGGCAGCTACGTACTGTCCGTGGACCAGATCGACTCCGACGGCAAGACCGTCGCCCACAAGGAGATCGGCTGCCGCCACCTGTTCCTCGGCGCCGGCAGCCTCGGCTCCACCGAACTGCTGGTGCGTGCCCGGGACACCGGAACGCTGCCCGACCTCAACGCCGAGGTCGGCGCGGGCTGGGGCCCCAACGGCAACATCATGACCGGCCGGGCCAACCACGTCTGGAACCCCACCGGGGCCCACCAGTCGTCGATCCCTGCCCTGGGCATCGACGACTGGGACAACCCCGCCGCCCCGGTCTTCGCGGAGATCGCGCCGATGCCGGCCGGCCTGGAGACCTGGGTCAGCCTCTACCTGGCGATCACCAAGAACCCCGAGCGCGGCACTTTCGTCTACGACAAGGCGAGCGACCGGGCCGTGCTGCGCTGGACCCGGGACCAGAACACGCCCGCGGTCAACGCGGCGAAGTCGCTGTTCGACCGGATCAACAAGGCCAACACGACGATGTACCGCTACGACCTGTTCGGATCCCAGCTGAAGAGCTTTTCCGACGACTTCAGCTACCACCCGCTCGGTGGCTGCGTGCTGGGCAAGGCCACCGACCTCTACGGCCGGGTCGCCGGCTACCGCAACCTCTATGTCACGGACGGCGCGCTCGTACCCGGATCCATCGGCGTCAACCCCTTCGTGACCATCACGGCGCTGGCCGAGCGGAACATCGAGCGGATCATCGCGGAGGACGTCAGGGCCGCGCGCCGGTGACACCGTACGGACCGCTGTACCCGCTGGTCCGGGCCCTCCCTCGCACGGAGGGCCGGTTCGGTCCTGCCCCGGAAGCCGCACCACGGGCTCTCCAGGGATTTTCCGGTGGGGGACGCGAGAGCACAGAGCGCGCGGCCGGTGGCCCGCATGCCGGTGCGCTTGCCGACCCCGTCCGTCATCGCTGAAAGGAAAACAATGGATTCCGCCCGACGGCCGATCCTCTTCGTCAGTCTTCCGGAGAGCGGGCTGGCCAATCCGCTGCTCGTACTCGCCGAGGAACTCTCCCGCCGGAATGTTCCGGATCTCTGGTTCGCCACCGACGAGCCGCGGCGCGGGGACGTGAAGAAGACCGGGGTGGGGTCCCCCGTGGAGTTCGCCTCGACGGGTGAGGTGGTCACCGAGCTGTCGGCGGTGACCTGGGACGACGCGGTCTACCGCGAGGTCACTCAGTCCTCGCGGTTCAAGGCGCACCGCGCGGTGGTGCGGCACTCCTACAAGCCCGGACGGCACGAGGAGAAGTTCCACAAGCTGGCGGCCGTCGTCGACGAGGTGAAGCCGGCGCTGATGGTCATCGACTGCATCAGCGCGTTCGCGATCGAGCTGGCGATCTCCCGCAAGATCCCCTTCGTGCTGAGTGTCCCGTTCGTGCCGAGCAACGTGCTGACCGCGTTCGTGCCCTTCACCAAGGGCTACACCCCGCGGGGCTTCCCGGTGCCGCACACGGGCCTGCCTTATCCGATGACGTTGCCGCAGCGCATGAGCAACGCGCTGTTCAAGTGGCGGAACCTGGCGATGTTCCTCACGCCCGAGATGAGCAAGGTGGTGGCGGAGGAGAACCGGCGGCGCAAGGCACACGGCATCGGGAAGCTCAGTCTGATGACGCGAATCGACCGCGCCGACCTGGTGCTGTGCAACTCGATCGCCGAGCTGGACTACCCCTTCGACATTCCGGAGAAGATACGCCTGGTCGGTGCGATGGTGCCGCCGCTGCCGGAGGCGTCGCAGGACGACGATGTGTCGCGATGGCTGGACGAGCAGTCCTCGGTCATCTACGCGGGCTTCGGGACGATCACCCGGCTCACCCAGGAGCAGGTCGACGCCATGGTGGAGGTCACCCGCCGGCTCGAAGGGCGGCACCAGGTGCTGTGGAAGCTGCCCTCGGAACAGCAGCACATGCTGCCGCCGAAGGAGTCGCTGCCGGCGAACCTCCGTGTCGAGAGCTGGGTCCCGTCGCAGTTGGACGTGCTGGCCCATCCGAACGTGAAGGTGTTCTTCACCCACGGTGGCGGCAACGGCTTCAACGAGGGTGTGTACTTCGGCAAGCCGCTCGTGGTGCGGCCGCTGTGGGTGGACTGCTACGACCAGGCCGCGCGCGGCCGGGACTTCGGCATCAGCCTGACCCTGGACCGGCCGCGGGACATGGACGTCGACGACGTGATCGACAAGCTCACGCGGGTGCTGGAGACCCCTTCCTTCCGTGAGAACGCGGAGCGGCTCGGCGCCCTGCAACGTGCGGCGGGCGGCCGGGAGACCGCTGCCGAGCTGGTCCTCGGTCACCCGGCCCTGGCATAAGGCCGCACGAGCACACACGTACGTACGAGGACTACAGGAAGACGAGGAAGAGGCAGCGGATGTCGTTCAAGTACCCCGTGTCCAGGCCCCACCTGGACGGCAGAGAGCTGGAGTATCTGACCGGTGCCGTCACTGACGGCTGGATATCGTCCCAGGGCCCGATGGTCCAGCGTTTCGAACGCGCCTTCGCGGACTACAACGACGTCGCGCACGGCGTGTCCTGTTCCTCCGGGACGGCGGCCCTGACGCTGGCCCTGCGGGCCCTGGGCATCGGCCCCGGTGACGAGGTGATCGTCCCGGAGTTCACCATGATCGCCTCGGCGTGGGCGGTCACCTACACCGGCGCGACGCCCGTTTTCGTCGACTGCGGGGACGACCTCAACATCGATGTCACCCGCATCGAGGAGAAGATCACCGCCCGGACGAAGGCCGTCATGCCCGTCCACGTCTACGGCCGCCGCTGCGACATGGACGCGATCATGGACATCGCGTACCAGTACAACCTGCGGGTCGTGGAGGACAGCGCCGAGGCCCACGGCATCCGCCCGGTCGGTGACATCGCGTGCTACTCGCTGTTCGCCAACAAGATCATTACGGCGGGGGAGGGCGGCATCTGCCTCACCGACGACCCCCGGCTGGCCGGACAGCTGGCACACCTGCGGGCCATGGCCTTCACCAAGGACCACAGTTTCCTGCACAAGAAGGTCGCCTACAACTTCCGCATGACAGCCATGCAGGCCGCCGTGGCACTCGCCCAGACCGAGCGCCTGGACGACATCCTCGAAACCCGCCGCGAGATCGAGCGGCGCTACGACGAGGGGCTCGCCGGCATTCCCGGCATCACGCTGATGCCGCCGCGTGACGTGCTGTGGATGTACGACCTGCGGGCCGAACGCCGCGAGGAACTGCGCGAGTTCCTGGCCGGGGAGTCCGTCGAGACCCGGCTGTTCTTCAAGCCGATGAGCCGGCAGCCCATGTACTTCCACCCCGACTGGCCCACGCTCAAGGCGAACACGTTCGCCGAGGACGGCCTCTACCTGCCCACGCACACCGGACTGACCGCCACCGACCAGGAATTCGTGATCGACCGGGTCCGCGCGTTCTACGGCGCCGGCTGACCGGGCCGTTCGAAAGGGGACACCCACCCATGACGCACACCGACCCGGCCCCGCCGCGGACCTGCCCGGTCTCGGCACAGACAGCCGCCACGGACGTGGCCGACCCCGCCGAGCCCGGCACGGAACCCCTGGTCGTCGAGTTCCCCGCGCGCGAGCCCGGCGTGCCGTTCCCCCGCCCGACTACGCCGGCTACCGCGGCCGCAAAGGGCTGGTCCTCTCGCACCTGTCCGACGGCAAACGCGTGTGGCTGGTCACCCGGCACGAGGACGTACGCGCCGTACTGACCAACCCGGGCATCAGCTCCAACCCCCAGCACGAGGGATTCCCCAACGTGGGGGAGACCCTGGGCGTGCCCAAGCAGGACCAGATCCCGGGCTGGTTCGTGGGCATGGACTCACCCGATCACGACCGGTTCCGCAAGGCCCTCATCCCGGAGTTCACCGTCCGGCGCGTGCGCGCGATGAAGCCCGCGATCGAGCGCACGGTGGACGCGCAGCTGGACGCCATGCTGGCCGCGGGCAACACCGCCGACCTGGTCGCCGACTTCGCCCTGCCCATCCCCTCCCTGGTGATCTCCTCGCTGCTCGGCGTTCCGCCCGCCGACCGCGAGTTCTTCGAATCCAGGACCCGCATCCTGGTGGCCCTCCGCTCCTCCACCGACGAGGACCGCATGGCCGCCGCCAAGGACCTCCTGCGCTACATCAACCGGCTGGTGGAGATCAAGCAGAAGTGGGGCGGCGACGACCTCGTCACCCGGCTGCTGGCCACCGGCACCATCGCCCCCCACGAGATGTCCGGCGTGCTGATGCTGCTGCTCATCGCCGGCCACGAGACCACGGCCAACAACATCGCGCTCGGCGTGGTCACCCTGCTGGCCAACCCGCAGTGGATCGGCGACGAGCGGGCGGTGGAGGAGACGCTGCGCTTCCACTCGGTCGCCGACCTGGTGTCCCTGCGCGTAGCGGTCCAGGACGTGGAGATCGCCGGACAGCTCGTCAGGGCGGGGGAGGGCATCGTGCCGCTGGTCGCCGCTGCCAACCACGACGAGAACGTCTTCGCGTGCCCCGACCGGTTCGACCCCTCCCGCTCCGCCCGCCACCACGTGGCCTTCGGCTACGGCGTGCACCAGTGCCTGGGGCAGAACCTGGTGCGGGTCGAGATGGAGGTCGCGTACCGCAAGCTCTTCGAACGCATCCCGGGCCTCGAACTCGCCGTGCCCGCCGACGGCTTGGACATCAAGTACGACGGCGTGCTCCACGGCCTGAAAGAGCTGCCGGTCCGCTGGTAGCCGGAACCCGGCCCCGTCCGCCCGGCGGCGCGCGCCACCGGCCGCCGGGCGGTCACTTCCACCGCAGGAGAGACGAACGACATGCGTATCACCGTAGATCCCGACCGCTGTGTGGGGGCCGGCCAGTGCGTGCTGAACGCACCCGCGGTCTTCGACCAGGACGACGACGGGCTGGTCACCCTCCTCACCGAGCCCGGCCCCGACCAGGAGTCCACGGTCCGCCTGGCGGGCGCCCTGTGCCCGTCCCGGGCGATCACCGTGCACGAGGGCTGAGCCCTGACCAGGGCAGGAGCCCGTGTCCGGACCCCGCCCCGTCCCATGACTGACGAGAGTGCTTGAGAGCGATCCGGGAGTAATGGTGCCCGTCCCCACAGATGACTACGCGATGAAGCCGCCCACCGACACGGCGGGGCCACCGGGCGGCCGCACACTGCCCGAGGTGTTCGAGACCGCCGTGGAGACCGCCCCTGACGCGGTGGCCCTCGTCGACGGGGACCGCTCGTGGACGTGGGCGCGGTGGCGGTCGGACGTCGACGCCCTGGCGCGTGGCCTCCAGGAATCGGGGGTCGCGCCCGGTGACGTGGTCGCTGCCCGGCTGCCGAACTGCTGGGAGTACGTCACCCTGCACCTGGCTGCCGCGGCCGTCGGAGCTGTCCTGCTGCCCGTCCACCAGGGCACCACGGCCCAGGAGCTCCAAGCACTGCTGACCCGGGTGGAACCCGTTCTGCTCGTCCTGTCGGACTCCGGAAGTGAGAGTGGGGCGACGGTCCGTTCGCTCCTGGAGAGTGTGCCGTCGCTGCGCAGCGTACTGCTGGCCGGAACACCGGCAGAGGAGCGGGGGATCAGGTCGCTGGACGGGCTCCTGGCGGCCTGGGCGGGCAGCGTACCCCAGCCGGTCGACGTCACTCCCGACATGCCGCTCGCCCTGATCCCCTCGTCCGGGACGACCTCGGCGCGGCCCAAGCTCTGCGTGCACAGCCACGACGGCCTGCTGGCGAACACCGCGGCCGTCACCGCCGAGGCCGCCGACGCCTTCACCGGTACGGTCCTCACGGCCTGCCCGATGACGCATCTGTTCGGCCTCCAGGCGATGCACGCGGCGCTGTCCGCCGCCTGCGGGCAGGTCCTGCTCACCGGCTGGGACGTGGACCGGTTCCTGGAACTGGCGCGGCAGCACGACCCCCGCGTCGTCTTCGCCGTCCCCGCACAACTGCGAGACGCCGTCGAGCGGCTGGCCAGGACGGACAAGCCGGCGGGGTTCGCGCCGTACCAGGTGCGCACGGCGGGAGCCGACGTCGCCCCCGCGCTCGCCGCCCGGGTCCGCGACACCCTCGACTGCGAACTGGTCGTGGTGTGGGGAATGACCGAAATCGGCACCGGCACCCGCACCCGGGCCGGCGACCCCGACGGCAGTGTGGGGAAGCCGGTCACCGGCGTGGCCGTACGGGTCGTCGACGAGGACGGCGAGCTGTGCGCGGCGGGGGAGCGGGGCGAACTCCAGTACCGGGGGCCGAGCCTGTTCCGCGGCTACTTCCGCGAGCCGGAGCTGACGCGTTCGGCCCTCACCGAGGACGGCTGGCTGCGCACCGGCGACCTCGCGGCCATCGGCGCGGACGGTGTGGTGGTGCTGCACGGCCGGGCGGCCGAGCAGATCAACACGGGCGGCCGGACGTTCTCCGGCACCGAGGTCGAGGCCCTGCTCGCGGGCCTCACCGGCCTGGGGCCGCTGGCCGTGGCCGGCGCACCGGACGACCGGCTCGGTGAGTACCCGTGCCTGGTCGTCACCGGCCGCGCGGACCGCACGATCGGCCTGCGCGAGGTGACCGCCTTCCTGCGCCGGCAGGGTCTTGCCGACCACAAGATCCCCCTCGAACTGGTCACCGTGCCCGAGCTTCCCCTCTCCGCCGCCGGAAAACCCGACCGCAGGGCGATCAAGCGGCTGCTCACCGGCCTCGCCGCGGTGACCGTTCCGGCCCGTCCCGGCGCGGTCCCCCCGGACACGGCCGAGGAGGCGCTGGACCTCGTACGCGACTGCGTCGGCCAGGTGCTCGGCCACGACGGCACGGCCGTCCCCTTCTCCTCCGACACGGACTTCCGCCGACTGGGGCTCGACTCCGTCCGAGCGGTCCGGCTGCGGAATCTGCTGCGCGAGGAGACCGGCCTGCCCCTCCCGGTCACCCTGGCCTTCGATCACCCCACTCCCCGGTCCGTCGCGCGCGTACTGGCCGAGCAGGAGGAGCCGTCCCCGGAGGAGCCGTACCGGATTCCGGCGGACGGCGCCGACCCGGTGGCGATCGTCGGCATGGCCTGTCGGCTGCCGGGCGGCGCAGATTCCCCCGAAGCCCTGTGGGACCTGCTCACCGACGGGACCGACGCGATGTCCGGCTTCCCGGACGACCGCGGCTGGGACCTCGACCGGCTCTTCGACGAGGACCCCGACCGCCCGGGCACCTCCTACGCGCGCGAAGGCGGATTCCTGCACGACGCGGGCGACTTCGACGCCGGTTTCTTCGGCCTGTCCGACCAGGAGGCGACGGCGACCGACCCGCAACAGCGACTGCTCCTGGAAGCGGCCTGGGAGACCTTCGAGCGGGCAGGCATCGACCCGGCATCCCTCAAGGGAACCCGTACGGGCGTGTACACGGGGGCGATGGACCGCGGCTACGCGGCCACCGCATCCGCCGCGCCCAGCGCGTGGGAGAGCATGCTCATCACCGGAACCGCCGGCAGCGCGGTCTCCGGACGCATCGCCTACACCTACGGGCTCGAAGGCCCCGCGCTGACGGTCGACACCGCCTCCTCGTCCTCCCTCGTCGCCCTGCACCTGGCCTGCCGGTCCCTGCGGTCGGGCGAGACCGACCTGGCACTGGCCGGCGGCGTCACCGTCATGGCGACGCCGGCGCCCTTCGCGCACTTCTCCCGGCTGCGCGCGCTGTCCCCCGACTCCCGGGCCATGGCGTACGCCGACGCCGCGAACGGCTCCGCGTGGTCGGAGGGCGCGGGACTGCTGCTGCTGGAACGGCTGAGCGACGCCCGGCGCAACGGACACCCCGTCCTCGCGCTCATACGGGGCTCCGCCGTGAACCAGGACGGCGCCTCCAACGGGCTCACCGCGCCGAGCGGTCCCGCACAGCAGCACGTCATCCGCCAAGCCCTGACCGACGCCGGGCTGACACCGCGGGACGTGGACGCCGTGGAAGGCCACGGCACCGGCACCCCGCTCGGCGACCCCATCGAGGCCCAGGCCCTGCTGGCCACGTACGGCCAGGAGCGACCCGAAGGCCGGCCGTTGTGGCTGGGCTCGGTGAAGTCGAACATCGGGCACACGCAGGCCGCCGCCGGGGTCACCGGAGTCATCAAGACGGTACTCGCGCTGCGCCACGACGTCCTGCCCGGCACGCTCCACGTGGACGCCCCCTCGGCCAAGGTGGACTGGACCGCCGGATCGGTACGGCTGCTGACCGAGTCCCGGCCCTGGCCACGGGAGAACGGACGCGCGCGACGGGCAGGGGTGTCCTCCTTCGGGCTCACCGGGACCAACGCCCACGTGATCCTGGAGGAAGCACCGGACGGGAAGACGGCAGAAGCGGGAGTCGTGGCTCGGGACGCACCCGGGACGGCCCTGGCCACGGAACCGGCCGACGACACGGCCGTGCCCTGGGTGCTGTCCGCCCGCAGCAGGACGGCGCTGCGCGCACAGGCACATCGCCTGAACGAGCATGTGGCCGCCCACCCCGGCCTGCGCGCCCAGGATGTCGCCCACGCCCTGGCCACCATCCGTACCCTGCACCGGCACCGGGCCGTCATCAGCGGACCCGACCGCGCACAACTGCTGGCCGCCGCGGCGCAGTTCGGAAACGGCGAGCGGGCCGCAGGCGTCACCCTGCACGATGCCACGCCGGGCGGGCTGGCCTTCGTCTTCTCCGGCCAGGGCAGCCAGCGCAACGGCATGGGCCGCGCGGCAGCCGAGGCGTTCCCCGTCTTCGGGCAGGCGCTCCGGGAGGCGTGCGCCACCCTGGATCCCCTCCTGCCGCGGCCGCTGACCTCGGTGATGTGGGCCGACCCCGGCTCCGAAGAGGCAGCCCTCCTCGACGACACCACCTACACGCAGCCCGCGCTGTTCGCCGTGCAGATCGCCCTGTACCGGCTGTTCGCGTCCTGGGGCGTGATCCCGGACCACCTGGTGGGGCACTCGGTCGGCGAGATCGCCGCCGCACAGGTGACGGGCGTGCTCTCCCTCCAGGACGCGTGCACCCTGGTGGCGGCCCGGAGCAGACTGATGGGCGCGCTGCCGCCCGGCGGCGCGATGGTGGCCGTACGCATCACGGAGGCCGAGGTGACCCCGTGGCTGGCGGAGCTGACGGACACGGTGTCGATCGCGGCCGTCAACGGTCCGCACTCCCTCGTCCTCTCGGGCGCCGAGGCCCCGCTCGCCACCCTCACGGACCAACTCGCCGCCGCCGGCCACAAGACCCGCAGGCTCCTGGTGAGCACTGCCCCCCACTCGCCGCTGATGGACCCCGTGCTGGACGAGTTCCGCGCGATCGTCCGCACTCTGTCCTACGCCGCGCCCACCATCCCCCTCGTCTCCACCGTCACCGGCCGCCCGCTCACCGGCGAGGAGGCACGCGACCCGGAGCACTGGGTACGGCACGTACGGCAGTCCGTACGCTTCAAGGACGCGATCGGCCGGGTGCTGGACGCACGCGGCACCGGCTTCCTGGAACTGGGCGCCGAGCCGGTGCTCACCCCGATGATCGACGAATGCCTGGAGACGGCGGACCCACGGCCCGGGGCCGTCGTGATCCCCGGTCTGCGCGCCGGAACCCCGGATCGGGACGCCCTCCTCACCGCAGTCGCCCGGGTGCACGCCCATGGCACCCCCGTCGACTGGAACGCGGTGCTCCCCGGGGCCCGCCCCGCGGCCCTGCCGACGTACGCGTTCCAGCGGCGGCGGTTCTGGCCGGCACCAACCCCGACAGGCGCGGCCGCCCCCGGTGGTTCCGCGAAGTCCGCGAACATCCCGGGCACCGCGACCGTACAACCCACCGCCGACGAGGGCGGAGCCCTGAGCGCCCGCCTCTCCGGCCTCGAAGACACCGAACAACAGACATACCTACTGGCCCTGGTCCTCGCCGAGACCTCGGCCGTACTCGGCGGACAGGAACTGCGCGACGAGAAGGGCAGCCACACGTTCAAGGAGCTGGGCGTCAACTCGGTGAACGCCGTCGAACTGCGCAACCGCCTCATCGAGGCCACGGACCTGCGGCTCCCCGCCACGCTCGTGTACGACCACCCCACGCCACACGCTGTCGTCCGCCTCGTACGCGGACGGCTGGCGCGCCAGGCCGCCCCCGCACGCGACGTGGCCTCTGTCGTGGCCGAGCTGGAGTCCCTGCTCGCAGCCGGTGCGGAGATCTCCGAGGAGACGGCCGCACGCTTGAAAGCGGCGACCACAGGACGCGACGGCGGTACGGACGCCGACTCCGGCGCGGCTCTGGACCTCACGTCGGCCAGCGACGAGGAACTCTTCCGGCTGATGGACGGGGAACGCTGACGCGGGGTGCGGATACTCTCCCGAGCACCCGCACCCACCCGCCCGCCTCGTCTCCGTCAAGGCCGTTGCCCTCGACGGCCGACGAGGTTCAGGGCCTGACCATGCCCGACGCCTGCAAACGCTCCATTGCGGCCTGGTTCCGGCAGAAATAGCCCGCTGCCGGAACGGGCACAGCCACGCACCGCGAACAGCGACCCCTCTCCGGAGTGGGGTATGCGTCCGCTTCTGAAATGGGCAATCGACATTTCTAGGGTTGCGGCTGAGATCCGGCAAGTGCATGGGTGGGTTCATGTGCTCAGGGGTGTGGCTGCGGGAACGTGGGAGTAGGCTCCGAATGGCAGCGTGAGGTCGGGAGGCGTCATCATGCGCGTCCGCATACGTGGCGGTTTTGTCTGCCTGATCGCCCACTGTCTCCTCCTGGGCGGCATCCTTGCGGCTCTTCGCAAGATGGCCCGCCCGAGTAACACGCAGGCCGTAGGTGGTGCCCACTCGGCGGGATTCACCGCACAGCAGAAGTGGACCATCGGTTTTCAGCGCCACGACGGTCATCATCACTCTCGCCACCCTGGTGCCGCTGACGTTGCAGACCGAGGCTGCGTTGGACCAGGCCCGGTCGTTTCCCCGGTGGTGTCCGGCCGTGGCACCTTAACGGGGTGCCCGAGCGACGGGTGAGCAGGGAATGAGCGAGGACGGGTGACCACCGTCCGGCACCTGTTGATGTCGGCCGAGTCCGGCAAGGTCGTCGAAATCCCCGACCTTGGCCCCTTGGACGAAGGCCGCGATCTCCTTGCGGGTGTAGCTCAACGCTGGCCCCCGCGTGCCGGGAATTGCGTACCGCCACCCCGCCGTCGGCGAGAACACCAGCTCAACGCAATCACCGGCCTCGCACGACGTCTTCCATCGGGGAGCGGGTGAGGAACGGACGGGCGTCGGCCTCGGCCTCTTCGCGGTGTGTGCGCTGAGCGGCGCCCACAGCACCGTCGCCGACACCTCTCCCTTACGCTCCCAAGGCCAGGGCGCCGATCACCGGCGCCGCGAATATGAGTGGGGCCGGGATGTGCGCGTACCGGTGCGCCCGGATGAGGGTGATCACGGCCCCGGCGAAATACAGAGCCAGTCCGATTCCCGCCATGACGCCGACGACCGGTAGGAACAGGCCGACCAGCAGGCCCGCGGCGCCCGCGGCCTTGGCCACACCGAGCCAGGTCCACCACGAGCGGGGAACGCCGTAGTCGGTCAATGAGCGTTCGGCCCAGGTGGTGTTCAAGAGACTGACGGTGGCGGAGAAGCCCGCCATGGCGGCGGCGAGCAAGGTGGTGGTGAGGTGGGCAGCGGACATCAGGAGTGCTCCTCGTACAGTGCCTGCCGGGCGTCGCGCTCCGGCAGGGTGTAGTGAGTTCGTCGCCGCGTGGACGAAACGCAGGCGCAGGAATGTGACTCGAACGAGCGTTCGGGATGCGGCTTCGTCATCGCGTGGCTGTGCCGTGCTGCGCGGGGCTGCTGACCATGGCCGCCTACTGTCTGGCGATGACGGCCCGCGGCACCTACCCGTACCCGCGCGGAACACGGTGGAACCCGGGAAACCCGGGAGTGGAGTACCGGCAGCCACATGGCCCGGAGGCTTGTCGGCCATACTCTCTGGCGCCTCACAGCCCTACGAAAATCGGACGATGCCCGTCCCAGGTGACGTCATCACAGCTGGGTACTGCGGACTGGGGCCCTTGAGAAGTCGGACGCAAGACCGACGTGAAGAACTGCCAGTGGGCCTGCGGGCTGGTCACCCAGGCTGGGCCCGGTGCCGCGGCCATGAGGCGGGGTGTGCGCTGAGCTGGAACGAGGGCCTGCGGCGGAGCACCATGGTGCATGCGTCGGCCGGAGTACTGTCACGGCAGACTCGCACACCGACCCTGGATGCCCCCTATGGTGGTGGCGCTGAAACGGCCCCGCACCGCTACTCAAGGTGACTCGACACGGGAGCGTCAGATGGGCGAGAGGGCACACGGACCCGCACATCGTGGACACGGCAGCGGTCCCGGGGCGTTCACACCGGACGGGAACGCGGTGGAGCTGTACTCCAGGCTTCCTGCCGGAGCCGAGCCGGAGATCATTGCTCAGGCAGTTCCACCGGGGGCCTCGATACTCGAACTGGGTGCGGGGGCCGGGCGACTGACCCATGTGCTGCTGGAGCGCGGATATCGAGTGGTGGCCGTGGACGAGTCGGAGGAGATGCTCCGCCGGATCAAGGGTGCCCGTACAGTGCACAGTTCCGTCGAGGAGCTGAACCTCGGTGAGCAGTTCGACGCCGTACTGCTTGCTTCACACCTGCTCAACACCGCCGAGCCGGCCTCATGCGGCGCGATGCTGCGAAGCTGTCGTCGGCATGTGGCGGGCGCGGGGCAGGTGTTGGTGGAGCGTCAGGGCGAGGACTGGTACGGCCCCCGCAGGGCACCGGTCGGCAGAGAGCGGGCGGGCATCCGCATGCGGGTCGTCTCCGTGGACCGCTCGGTGCCCGGCGCCTCCGACGTACGCATCGAGTACGAGATCGACGGGATGCGATGGACCCACTCCTTCCGCGCCCGGGATGTCCCGGACGCGATGCTGGAGCGCATGCTGACGGCGGCCGGGCTCCGCCTGGTCCGGTACCTCACCGAGGACCACAGTTGGGTGGAAGCGGTTCCCGTTTGAGCTTCCTCGTCCGCCTACGGGATGGTGGTGCTCAGCGGCCAGCGGCGGATCCGGTACGGCGTCCACCACAGGAAACGTCCCGCCCGGTGGATCAGGCCGGGTGGCAGATACCTCGCGATGACCGAAGAGGGCACACCGGTTTCCGGCAGACCGCGCAACAGAGCCCGGAACAGCTCGTCATGCTGGTGGGTGCGGATGACGAGGCGCTTGAACGAGCCGCTGCGGCGGTCACGGATCTCGATGAAACCGGGGCCACGGCGGTAACCGCACTTCGCGGCGTGGAACGAGTCGCGCCACCGGACGACAATATCGTCGCCGGAGCCGCCGAGGCCGCCCGCCCCGTCACGGATCACGGCGGTGGGCGGGTGGAGGTGGCTGAGCGGCTGCCAGTCGTCCGGCGTGCCCGTGCCGGGCTCGGGCAGGCGCAGCGTCCAGTCGACGGCGATGCCGAAGGCGGTGAGTTCGCGGACGGCTACAAGGGCCGTCACCGCGGCGGCGCCGTCGCGATCCGTCAGGTCGACGGTCCGGGACAGCCGGGCGAACTGGACATGACGGGCGGCAAGGGCCGCGACGGTGCCCACGTGGTCGCCGATCAGGTCGAGGGTGCCGACGTACACCCCTGGGATGTTCCTGGCCGCCGGGTCGCGTTCCCTCCACAGGTCCAGGGCCACTGGCGCGGGGGGCCGTGCGGCAAGCGGGCTCATCGGATTCCCCCGGTGGCGGCGAGGGCCGGGGCCAGGGGCTCGGCGCTGTGCAGGCGGCTGCCGTCCAGGCGCATCAGGTCCTGGTTGGCGACCTCCGGCGCGACATGGATGTACTGGCCGCCGTCGGTGAAGACGAGGCCGAGGCAGCGCCAGCGGGCGAGGATCTCATTGATCCGGCTCTCGGTCGCGTCCTCGTGGCGGGCAGCGGCCTTGTGCAGCACGGCCGCGGGGGAGTGCGGCATGTCGAGGAGGCGGAAGACGGTCATCTCCAGCGGGTCCGTCAGGTCGAGGAGGTGCCAGGCGAACCCGGGGCGGGTGTCGACGAGGACGATGCGGTCTCCGAGGTCGCAGTGGGTCAGACGGCAGTGCACATAGGCGTCCTTCCAGCCGCTCACGGCCCGCTTCAGACGGTCCAGGCAGGACGGTGAGATGCCGCGTTTGGGGGAGTCGAAGAGGTAGACCAGATCGGCGAGTTCGGAGTCGGGCAGGTCGTAGATGTGGTGGTAGTGGGAGGCGGGCCGCAGCTGGTCGAAGCCGAGTTCGGGCCGGTCGAAGTAGGGGCTGAAGCGTTCGACCTTGATGCGGGTGGCGTTGAAGGGCGGGGTGAGGTGATGCAGGGCAGGGACCTGGTCGGAAATCTCGTCGTAGTCCTCCTCCAGTTCGCCGGGGAAACCGTAGAGGTAATTCCAGTTCAGGTTCATGCCGACGGTCTCCGCGTCGCGCAGCAGCCGAACGTTCTGGCAGCCGGTCACGCCCTTGTCCATGATTTTCAGGACCCGGCTGCTGAGATTCTCGACACCGGCCTGGATGTAGCCGATGCCGGCCGCGTCGAGGGTCCGGAGCTGTTCGCGCCGCAGGTTCGACTTGATCTCGTAGCACAGCCGCAGGTCGTAGCCGGACTCCTGAAGCAGGGGCGCCATCGAGGTGAGGTAGGCCATGTCGAGGATGTTGTCGGTGACCCACACGTCGAGGATGCGGTATCGCTCGACCAAGCCGAGGATCTCGTCGACGAATCGCTGCGGGTTCTTGCTGCGGAACTCCATGAACGAACCGTTGAGCCCACAGAACGTGCAGTGGTGCTTCTCTCCCCACCAGCAACCGCGCGAGCCCTCCACGACGATGCGGGGCTCCACCCAGCTGCCCGCGGTGGACCGTGCGTGGCGGTCGAAGTAGTCGCCGTACTCGGGGGTGACCAGCGCCGCCGGGGGCAGGGGCTTGTCCTCCATGGGATTGGTGACGCAGCGGCCGTCGGTGTCACGCCAGCACAGGCCGGAGATCCCCGAGAGGTCGCCACCGTCCCGGAGCGCGGCCAGCAGCTGGGGGAACGTCGCCTCACCCTCACCGCGTACGACGAAGTCGACGAACGGGAAGTTCCGGTGCAGTGCCGCGCCCTGCGGGCCGTCGCAGTTCGCGCCGCCGAACACGGTCATGGCGTGCGGAGCGCGGGCTTTGACCGCCCGGGCGGTGGCGAGGGCGGCAGCGTTCTGTGCGAACGTCGTGGTGAAACCGACGACGTCGGGCGCACCGGCGGCGATCCCGGCGGCGGTCTCCCGAACGAACAGCGGGGCGAGTTCGTGCAGTTCCTGTGCCTTGGCGAGCAGCGGCTCGGGTGCCCGTTCCCCCAGCGCCCCGCTGAACGCCGTGACGTTCCAGCGGGGAAGCTCGTTGAGGGCGGCCGAGAAGATCCACTCGCTGTGTCCGGAGAAGTACGAGCTCGCGCAGAAGTCGTACTCCTCGAAGGTGAAGCCGGTACGTGCCGTCAGCCAGTCGACGTAGTCGAGGTTGGCGTGCACGACATCGACCCGGGCGTCCGGGAAGACGTCGAGGACCCGGCGTTTGAGGATGCCCAGGGCCAGCGACGGGGCGTCGATCGCCGACCACGGCATGTCCACCAATACGATGCGCATGACAGTTCGTCCCCTTTCTCACCGAGGCCGTCCGGTGTGCCCGCCGAGGTGGGCGGCGTCACCAGAGCCCGCGCCCGGACAGCGCGCGGCGGGCTGCGTCGCCCTCGGCCGATGGGGTGGTCTCGAATGCCGCGGTGATCTGCGCGGAGACGGCTCCGCGCGTGACCCCGGCGGGTGTGGCGAAGTACGCGTAGGCCACCGGCCTTCCGTTCTCCTGCCGGGCGGCGGCAGTCGGGCGATCCGCCCAGGAAGCAACGGAGCGGGGCGTATAGCGGCGCAGGGCCGCATGGCCCCGGCCGGTCGTGACGATTCCCTCGACGGCGATGTCGAACGACAGCGGCTGTTCGCAGACCAGCGCCGTGAACAGGGCCGTCATCAGTTCGTGCGTCACGGTTTCGCGCAGTACGACGGGCGCGTCCACGTCTGCGCTCGCGAGCCGCTCCGGGTGCCCGGCGACGAAGCCGAGCAGATACGAGGCGAATGCCTCCTCCGCGGACAGGCCGCGCCCGGTGTAGGGAACAAGCCGGAACCTGCCGAACTCCTCGGAGTGGAGGAACCCGGTGAGCAGTTCCGCGTCCTTGACGCCCGCCGCCGCGAGTATGCGCAGGCTGCCCGGGAACGCGGAGGCGATGCCGCCGTTCCTGCCCAGCTTCCAGATCGCCGTGCGGAACTGACGTGCGGCGCTGTCGAGTTCGGTGAGATCGACCGTTTCCAGGCACTCCAGCTCACCGGCTCCCGAGGCGACCGCTGCGGCGCCCTCGGCGGCCAGGCGTTGCCTGAGGCGTTCGTCCAGCAGCAGTCGCATCAGCAGGTCGGTGAGCTGCTGACCGTCCAGCCGGCGACCGGGGTGTGCCCTCATAGGGGCCCCTCACCTTGCCACTCGTCGACCAGCGCCTTGAGCCGGTCGTAATTGCGCAGGGACTTCTCCACCAGCCGGCCGTCCTCACGGAACACCGGATCCTCGTAGGTGACGCCGGTGAGATGCGGACAGCGGGACAGCAGATGGGCGGTGAGGTCGATCTGCTCGTCGAGGAGCACGCCGTGGTGCAGATCGCGGAACTTCCCGTTGACGATCTGGCAGCCTGACAGGTGGAGTTCGCGGCAGCGGCGCAGCGGGAGTGCCTCCATCCCGTCGAACATGTACGGGCCGGTGCGTCCGCGCAGCCACTGGTAGCTGAGCAGGTGACCGACGTCGAGCGTCACCCACACATCGGCGTCGTCGGCCAGCCTGGCGAAGTACTCGAACGCGTCGAGGCTGCCCAGCGCGAACGAGCCGCCCTCGGTGAAGCCGGGGAACTCGACATGCAACGGCGGAACCAGGAGCCGCGCGGCCTGGGCCGCATTGCGGGTGGCGATCTCCAGCCCGGGCTCGGTCAGCGGCGGTGGGAGCGGATACGGCAGCGGACAGCCGCGCAGGCTCCAGATGCCCAAGTCCTCCACCACCCAGGCGAAGCCGTACCGGGCGTGGAGCTCGTTGGCGAACTCGGCGGCCGGCCGGCGGTCGTAGCGCTCGGGCGTGCCCATGTTGAGTTCGGTGTGGTGAAAGGCCCGGGGAAGACCGGCAGGCAGCGCCTGACCGAACCGGTCGTAGGGGCGGACGTAGTCGGCTGCCCGGGGAAGAGCACGCGAGCGTGGCTGGAAGGAGTGGGACGCGTATCCGAAGTCACCGCCATGGCGCCGGAAGAAGGCCCGCAGCCGGGGGCTGATGTCGCCACCGTCGTCCGTGTCCACGAACCCGACGCCCCGCCCGCCGACACCCTTTCCTGACCATGGCATGTCCACAAGGACACCGAGACCCAGCCGGTGTGCCGGCCCGCTGCCCGCGGTGCGCGCGGCGGTGGGAGAGGGGGTGGTCACGTCGACCTCCTGGTGCGCTGGGCGGCTGCGGGTACCGCCGGATACGGCTCGGCGGCCGATACGTCGACCAGCCGCGCCAGCAGCCGCTGGCCACGGGCGGTGCGGGCCGTGAGCAGACCGTCGGGGTGCTGTTCGATGTCACGGCGCGGCAGCGCGTAGAACTGTTCCCACACCAGATCGGCGACCAGGATGCGGTCGGGTACCGCGTCGAGACGGGCGGGCACGGTACGTACCCACGGGTGCGGCCGCGCGGCATCGGCCGGGTGCGGGCCGCCCCGGTCCGCTGCGCGGCGCGACGGCGGGTGGACGGTGCTCACCCGGCCGGGCCGTACCACCTGGAAGACCCGCTCCAGCCGGGCGAGGGCTTCGGCGCGCGTCGGACCGCCGTGGACCGCCAGTGGGTAGCCGACCCGGCCGGCGAGGTAGCTCAGTTCGGGGTTTCCGGCCAGCCGGCCCGAGGTGTCCAGCGAGACCCCGAAACGCTCCGGGGACTGTGCGAGCCTGCTGCCCGGTTCGGGCACCAGGAGTTCGAGTGCGTCGATGCCGATGTGCCGCTCGTTGGCGACCAGGAACCGCAGGGACTCCTCGAATTCCTCCGGACGCTCGTCCAGGACGTGGCCCATCACCGAGAACCGCAGAGTGATCCCCGCCCCGGTGACGTTGTCCACGATCCGCTGGTAGTCGGCCGCGCGCACACCCCGGTCCATCAGGTCGAGCAGGCGCTGCGAGTTCCCCTCGTAACCGACGGCGATCATCGCACAGCCCACTTCGGCCAGCGTCCGGCAGAACGCCGGGTCGGCCAGGCTGGACTCCAGTCGGCTGCGCACCCCGAACCGGACCCGCACACCGCGCTCGCGCACGGCGCGCATCGCCTTCGAGACCAGGCGCAGATTGGTGTTCTCGTCCACGATCGCCACGAACCGTGTCCCCGTGTCACGGACCACCGTCTCGACCGCATCGGCGACCTGCCTCACGGTGGCCTGCTGGTACCTGCCGGGCGGCAGCGACCGGTTGCCGTACGCGCAGAACGCGCACCGCCCCCAGTAGCAGCCGACGCAGGAGATGATCGCCACTTCCATGCCCTCGTTGAGGTACGAGCGGACCGGCAGGCCGCCGTGGTCGGGAGGCCCGAGATCGCGGAGACGCAGGGCCGGCGGCCGGCGGGAGCGGCCGGCGGCCCCCGAGCGCGGCAACCAGGTCATGCCGGGCACTGCGGTCGAGGGAATCGTTCCGTCGAGGGCGTCGAGCCAGCGTTCGAGTGGCTCCTCTCCGGCGGTCCAGCACAGTGCGTCGACCGTGCGGCGGAGGCTCGGCAGGTCCGCGAGGTCCGTATCGCGGAGCATGACCTGCTGCCCACCCAGGCAGATCCTGGTGCGCGGGCGGAGCCTCCTGACCCAGGCGGCGATCAGGAGGGCGGGGCCGAGCTGGCTGAAGAATGCCACCGACAGCCCGACCACCCGCGGCGGATGGCGGGCCAGCAGTTGGTCCACCAGCCGGTGGAGCGCCTCCACCGCGGATCCGGATGCGGCGGGCGGCAGATCCGCCGCCCGCCGCACCGCACTGTCGAGTTCGTCGAGACCCCGCCAGGCGGATGTCAGGAAGGTGTTCCGCACGAACAGTTCGAGCGCCTGCCGGGCGAGTCGCACCGAGCGTGCGGCGCCGAGCTCACCCGGTGACGTCTTCCGCATGACCTGTGCGCGGATCTCGTGGATGTGCTGGTCGACGGCACGGGCCATCTCCCTGCGGTACCAGTCGCTCATACCGTCGCCGCCCTCGGCACGCGCCGCGACCTCCAACACGCCGGGGTCGCGCAGCAGTTCGTGGAGCAGGGCGATGTTGAGGTCGGCCTGGTGGACCCGCCGGCCCCGGCGCCGCAGATGGCCGGTGAGATAAGGCAGGCTCAGATACGGAAAGAACCTGGCTTCGGTCTGCGGTGGGAAGAGGAGGAGCACGTCGACGGGGTCACCGTCCACCGCCGATACGCGCGGCACGACCCACCTCCTTGACCGACGGACGGCCGTACATCACGGTGTGCTCTTCGCGGATGCGTGACGCAGCGTGCGACCCCGGGGACGACCGGGTCAGAACCGGACTCGACCCGCAGTAACGGGGCGGGCCTCAGTCGGCGGTCTGGTAGATGTCCTCCGCGTAGATATAGGCGTAGGCGTGGTAGGCGCCGCCGAGCTTCAGTTCCTTGGAATCAATCACTTCCAGTTCGTCGAGCTCCGAGAATTCATCTTCCACGGTCGTTTCGGAGTGCAGAGCGGTCATGATCCCTCCCTGACGGGAAAATGGCAGATTGCCGAATGGAAGATCAGTTTCGCGCTGATTTCGAGTCGCACCTCGTGTGCGTCGCCAGAGCGGCTCCCGTTCCACGGTAGTTCCGGGCCGCCGAAGTGCACAACGCCGATGGAGTCGCGAATGTGAGACATGCTCCGGGATCTCTGCGGACATCCGCAATCCGGAGCCCGTTGTATCGCTGACAGCGTCGACTGTGACTCCGGTGTCACCGGGCAACCCGATGTGCCTTCCTGTGGCACGCACTTCCGGCTCCGCGCGGTGCGGCACTGCCACGCCGGCCTTGACGACCAGGAAGAACAAGGAGAACCTCCCGTGATGGGGAAGGCACAGGACATGAAGCCCATGACGGCACAGGAATGGGATCTGACCTATCAATTCGGCGACCCGGTGTGGGACGAGCCGCCCACCGCGACCCTTGCCCGCCTGCTCACCCGCCACGCGCCGCCACCCGCAGAAGTGATCGATGTGGGATGCGGGCTGGGCGCCACGTCACGCTGGCTCGCCGAGCACGGTTACCAGGTCACCGGGTGCGATTTCTCGTCGCAGGCGATCGAACTGGCTCGCGCCCGGATCCCCGAGACGCTGACTGTCCGATTCGCGGTTGCCGACGTCATGCGCGTACCACCGCAGTTGGGCCAGTTCCCGGTGGTACTGGAGCGGGGGGTTCTGCATGCCATACCGCAAACGACGGACAGACGTCGCTTCGTCGAGGCGATGGCGCGTGTCTGTCTCACAGGGGGCTCTGGGTCCATGTAGGCGCGAGCGCCACGACGCTGGAAGCGGAACGTTGCGTGGCGCGGGGCCCCTCCCGCATGGCCGAACAGACCTTCCTCGCCCTGGTCGAGCCCTGTTTCACCGTTCTGGCGACCGACTACGCGCCGTTCGGCAGCCGCTCGGCCACATGGCAGGCGCGGCACGCCGTACTCCGCTGCCAGGCGCCTCCCGATCAGCCCTCGCCTTCGACCCGGCCACCTCGCGGATCGACTGCCGCGCCACCACAGTCGGCCCCGGCCTCATCGTCCGCGCCAGCCGCTCTCCCGCCCTCGAAGAAGGTGGCGTCCCGGCCGTTCCCAGCGGGTCCCTCACCGACAGCCACGTCTCCCCGCAGGGTTGTGTGACGGGCGTTCGCCACCTCCGGACGCCGGAAAACCCCTTGGGATTCCGGCGCCCGGGCGCCATCCGCCTCCTAGGCGCAATGCCGTCGCGTTACTTGTAGGCGTACGCTGCTGGCACGGTGTCGGGGGTGGTGCCGGTGGCTGAGAGTGTGCCTGAGCTGGCGGGGCTTGGCGTTCTGACCTGGGTGTATCCGCCAGGGCTGGTGGACCGGGTGGTCGCGGGCGTGTGGCCGGGCAGAGCGACGGAGACGGTTGTTGCCGGCCCGGCTGACGGTCTGTTTCGTGCTTGCTCTGGCGTTGTTCTCGCCTGCTCCGTATCTGGAGGTGCTGCGGCATCTGGTGGAGGGGCTGCGCGGCCGGCGTCTTGGGTGACTGGCGTGTTCCGGCGAAGTCTTCGTTGTTCCGGGCACGGGACCGGCTGGGGCCGGAGCCGTTGCGGGTGCTGTTCGCCGCCACCGCCCGGCCGCTGGCCGGACAGAGGGCACCCGGGGCCTTCTGGCGCGGGCTACGGCTGCTCGCGGTGGACGGGATCTGCTGGGATACGGCCGACACGGCGGCCAGCGAGGAGGAGTTAGGCCGCCCGGGCAACACCCGCCCTGGCAACAGGGCCGCGTTCTTGCAGGTGAGGATGGCCGCTGTGGTCGAGGTGGGCAGCCATGCGGTCCTGGACGCGGAGGTGGCCGGCTGTCGCGCCGGGGAGGTCACCCTGGTCGCCCGGCTGGTCCGCTCCTGCGGGCCGGGCCAGCTGGTCCTGGCGCCGGCCGGGAGTTCCTCGGCGTGCCGTTGTGGCAGTCGTTCACCGCGACCGGCTGCCATCTGCTGTGGCGGGTGCCGGCCAGCCGGGTACTGCCGGTACGGCAGCGCCTGCCGGACGGCTCCTGGCTCGCCGCGATCCATGCGCGAACCGACGGCAAGAAGAACTGTCCCGTGCGGGTGCGGGTGATCGCCTGCCGGCTCCAGGGGGTCCCCGGCGCTGAGCCGGATGGCTACCGGCTGGTCACCGACCTGCTCGATGGCGAGCACTATCCGGCCGGTGAGCTGGCCGGGCTCTGCCGGGAACGCTGGGAGACCGAGTCCGTCCTCGGAGAGATCAAGACCCACCAGCGCGGCGCCAAAGTGGCGCTGACCGGCAAGACCCCCGACGGAGTACGCCATCAGATCTGGGCTCATCTGCTGGTCCACCACGCACTGCGGGAACTGATGGCCAGAACGGCCGCTGCCCGCGGCCTCGATCCCGACCGGCTTTCCTTCACCGACACCCTGCGGTCCGCCCGGCGCAGTATCACCACCACACCGGGCGTCTTTTCTCCCTGAACTGCTGGTCACCGCACTCGCACGGCTCCGCGACGACCTCCTCGCCCAGCTCCTGCCGCCCCGACGAGTCCGCAGCCAGCCCCGTGCCGTCAAACGCAAGATGTCCAACTACCGGCTCAAACGGGCAGAGCACCACGCCTGGCCCCAGCCCACCAGAGCACCGACCGACCCCATCATCATCCACCCACCCTGAACTCGACACCGGTAACGCAACGGCATTGCCTTTGGGGCCTGTTGCGAAAGTGGAGTTATCGGACTGGATGTGCCCTGCGGCAGGTACCGTTTTTTGTCAGCCTCTCGGGGGCCGCTGCCTCTGGGGACCGTCAGTTGCCATCGGGAGGCTGCGCAGTGTCAGGGCAGCCGGCGGGGGCAGCGGTTTGTTGGCCGTGTCGGTGCGGAACGACTGGAGGAGATAGGCCACCAGGCGACGGGACGCTGCACCATCATCCGGTAGGGCGGTCACCAGACCGCAGTGTGCCAACAGGACCACGGCGAGGTCGGAAGGGTGAAAATCGGCCCGCAGCGCGCCCGACGCCTGGGCCCTGCGTACCAGGGTCGTGAAGTCCCGCTCGGCTCGCTGCCGGGACTGCGCGTGTTCCGACGTGGTTTCCGGGAAGGCCGCGACGAACGCGGCCGGGAACCCGCGTTCCTCCCGTTGCAGAGCACAGACCGTCTCGACCAGCTGCTGGAAGCCTTGCCACGGGTCAGGGGCGGCCAGAGCCTCGGTGAGCGCCCGCTCGCAGGTCTCCATCTGCTGCGCGAACGCGCCCCGCACCAGAGCGTCCCGGGTCGGGAAATGCCGGTACAGCGTCGCCACGCCGACCCCGGCCCGTCGGGCCACGGTCGCCATCGGGGCGTCGATTCCGTGCGCCGCAAAGACCGCACGGGCGGCGACGAGGAGGCGCTCCCGGTTGCGCCGGGCGTCCGCCCGTACCTCGTTCCGGGCTGTGATCCGAGAGGATTCCGCCATCACTGTCTCTCGCTTCCGGTCCAAGCGGACGATTGCGTCCACTTAAGAGTTTACGGTCGATGCCAGATCCCTGTTGGGCCCCGGCGGCGAAGGCAGAACGATGAAGGACCGCATGATGAAGGCAGTGCTCTACGACCGCTATGGCGGCCCCGATGTGCTCTATACGGGCCGCGTGCCACGACCCGAGCCGCCCCCGGCGAGGTCCTTGTGAAGGTGCGCGCGTTCAGCGTCAACGGCGGCGAACTGGCAGTCCGTGCCGGCCGTCTCCGCCTGCTGAGCGGCCGGAAATTCCCCAAACGCGTCGGCTTGGACTTCACCGGCGAGGTCGCCGCACCGGGTGCCGGAGTCACACGGTTCGCGGCCGGCGACCGCGTATGGGGGATCTTGGGCCGCACCGCCGGGTTCGGCAGCGCCGCCGAGTACGTGACCGTGCCCGCCGAGCGGGTCGGCCGGCTCCCCGACGGCCTTGACCTGGTGGACGCCGCCGCGCTGCCGGTGGCCACCACGGCCATCACCGCACTGCGGGACAAAGCCGGGCTGCGCCCCGGCGAACGACTCCTCGTCCGGGGCGCGGCGGGCGGTGTCGGCAACGCCGCCGTCCAGCTCGGACGGGCGTACGGCGCCGAGGTCACGGCCCTGGCCCGAGCAGCCAACCTCGACTTCGTCCGCGGGCTCGGCGCGCACCAGGCCGTCGACCACCGGACCGTGCGGTCGGCGGAACTGGGCCGCTTCGACGTGGTCCTGGACACCGCGGGGACCGACCTGCGGGCCTTCCGGCGCCTCCTGAATCCGGGCGGGCGCATGGTCACCATCGCCTTCGACTGGAAACGGCCTGCGGCGTCGCTCGGCTACCTCGCGGCCGGCACGGTCCACGGACACGGCCGGGTGCGTTTCTTCAGCGGCAACCCCACGCGGGCGGACTTCGACGACCTCGCCCGCCATGTGGTCGAGGGCAAGCTGAGCCCTGCGGTGGACACGGTCTTCCCCTTGGAGGAGACAGCAGCGGCACATCGGGCGCTGGAGGCGGGCGGCGTCCAGGGCAAGTACGTGGTCAGGGTCGCGTAGGACGTCTGTGGAGGTGCTGATCACAGCCACTCGTTGATGGCAGCGATGAGGACGGTCGCCTCGTAGCGGACCGCCAGCTTGTCGTATCGCGTGGCGACGGCGCGGTGCCTCTTGAGGCGGTTGATCCCGCACTCGGCCGCATGCCGCTGTTTGTAGTCGTCCTTGTCGAACTTCGGCGGCCGGCCGCCACGCGATCCACGCTTGAGGCGGTTGCGCGCCTGGTCGGCTTTGTCGGGGACGGTGCAGCGGATTCCGCGGCGGCGGAGGCAGGCGCGGTTTCCGTGGGAGGCGTATGCCTTGTCAGCGCGGGCCCGATGGGGACGGACACGTGGCCGACCCGGCCCGATGCGGGGCACGCGGATATTCTCCAAGACGGGTTCGAACTGCGGCGAGTACCCGCGCTGCCCAGCGGTCACCACGATCGACATGGGCTTTTGGCCTTGCTCGACGGCCAGGGACTGGAGCTGGGTGAGTATCCGGTGCCAGGTGCCGTTCCGCTGCCATCGGCGGAACAGGGCGTAGACCCGGTTCCATGGTCCGTACTCGACGGGTACGTCCCGCCATGGAACTCCCGTCCGGACACGAAACCGTATGGCGTCGATCAGCTGCCGCCGAGGCCAGACGGGTGGCCGCCCCGTCCTGGCACCCTTCGGCAACACCGGCTCCAGCACCGTCCACTGCTCGTCCGTGAGATCTCCCCGACTCATGAACGGTGATCATTCACAGCCCAAGATCCACTTTCGATACACGGCCTAGGTTCTGCGGTTTCGTGAGCACTTCCGCGTGATCGGAAGCACCGCTCGGGCATTTCCGCGTGATCATGGGCAGCGGTAACGTTCGGTAGCGGTCAGCTGTCGACTGTCAACGAACTTCCGGCGTTTGAGGGTCTTGTTGAGTGGTGGCTCCCGACGGCTGTTCAGGTGGCGATGTCGGCAAGCCTCGTAACCTCATCGAGGTCGTCCGTGGCGGGAATGAAGATGATCTCGTCTATGCCGAGATCGGTGTACTCCGTGATGGTCTGCTCGATCGTCGCCCGGGTGGTGCGGAGCACCGCGTTGGCGGCGATGTGTTTGGGGGCCAGCCGGTAGAAGTCCTGGATGTTCGCCCGTCCGGTCTTGGTGTCGCCCAGTGCGAAGTAGGCGAGGACGACGAGTTTCGGAGCGCCCTGGCGGCCCGCCTCCCGCCAGGTCCGTTTCGCCGCCTCGAATCGGGGCGCCGTCATTTCCGGCGGCAGCGAACCGCCGATGTAGCCCTCGCCCCAGCGCACCATGCGGTCCAGCGCACGTGCGGAGTAGCCGCCGAACAGCAGGGGGACTTGCCGGGTTCCCGACGGCACGGCCGGGTTCGGTCCGTTGCCGACCGGCGCCCCGCTCCAGATCTCGCGGTACGTCGCCAGGTCGGATTCCAGCCGCGCGCCACGACCGTGCATGTCGTGCCCGGCTACCGTGAACTCGTCCTCGCGCGATCCCACGCCGACACCGAGGGTGAGGCGGCCGCCGGCGATCCCGTCGATGCCCGCGATTTCCTTGGCCAGCAGGGCACCGGGCCATGCCGGGGCCAGCAGGACCGCGCTGAGCAGTCCGATCGTGGTGGTCGCCCCGGCCGCGGCCGCGAGCGCGACGGTGTCGCTGACACCGGGGTATGCGTAGCGCCCGGTCGTGGCGAGGGTGGAGAATCCCGCTTTCTCGGCCCGGGTCGCCCAGCGTGGGAGGGCCGACGCGGTGACATTGCGTACCTGATTGGGAAGGCCGATGCCGATCTGCACAGTGGTTCCTTTCCGTGGTGGGGGCAGTCCTGCTCAGGGCTTGCCGGGCAGGCTTCGGAAGAACTCCCGGATGTCGGCAACGAGTAGCTCGGGTGCTTGCAGGGCGGGGAAGTGCCCGCCGCGGTCGTACTCCCGCCAGCGAGTGACCGCGTGGGAGCGTTTCGCCAGGTCCTGGATCGCGTTGTCCCCGGGGAAGTTCGCCACCGCCGTCGGTATCCCCGACGGCAACGGCCTTGCCGCCGGCAGTTCGGCTGCGGCCTCGAAGTAGAGGCGTGCGGCCGAACCCGCCGTCTTGGTCAGCCAGAAGATGGTGACGTCGGTCAGGATCGCGTCGCGATCGATGGGGGCCTGCTGAGTCTGGGTGGGGTCGTAGTCGACGAACCACTCCAGGTTCCAGGCCAGTTGCCCGGCCGGCGAGTCGTTGAGCGCGTAGGCGATTGTCTGCGGGCGGGTGCTCATCTCGTGCATGTAGCCGGAACGCCCATGCCACCAGCGTTCATGGTGGAGCGCTCGTTCGCGATCCGCTTCGCCGAGTGTTTCGAGCTCGTCGGGGGACTGGGGCCAGGCGGCGAAGGCCAGCGCGTTGACGTGGACCCCGATCACCCGTTCTCCGGCTACCCGGCCGAGCTCGGGCGCGATGAGGCTGCCGAAATCCCCTCCCTGGACCGCGTAGCGCTCGTACCCCAGGCCGCTCATGAGGTGAGCCCAGGCAAGGGCGGTGCGGTTGACGCCCCAGCCGCGATCGCGGGTCGGACCGGAGAAGGCGTACCCGGGCAGTGAGGGAGCGACAATGTGAAAGGCGTCGGCCGGGTCGCCGCCGTGCGCGCGGGGATCGGTGAGCGGTTCGATGATCGCCTGGAAGTCGGCAACCGTGCTGGGCCACCCGTGCGTGATGATCAGAGGTGTCGCGTCCGGCTCGGGGGAACGGACGTGCAGGAAGTGGATGTTCTGCCCGTCGATCTCGACGGTGAACTGCGGGTGTGCGTTCAGCGCCGCCTCGTGCGCTCGCCAGTCGTAGCCCTCGCGCCAGTAATCGGCCAGGTCCCGCAGCCATGCCTTGTTGATGCCGTAGGACCAGCCGGCCCCAGGCAGCTCATCGGGCCAGCGGGTGCGGTCCAGGCGCTCCGCGAGGTCCGTGAGATCTGCTTGGGGTATGTCGATTCGGAAGGGGTGGGGTTCGGATGCCATGAGACTCTCCTGTTTGTGCAGAGCACAGTGCGGCGGCACGCCGCTGAAGGTGGTGTTGGGCGTGCGGCAACGTTCGCCTCTGCGCGTCATGGTTCGGCGACATGCGAACGTTTCGTGGAGCCATGTCGAAGTGGTGCGACGGGTGCGGCAGTTCGAGCACCGCAGGGCCGTGGGGTGATGTGGTCGGTTGCGGCCGACCGCTGCAGGTGGGCCGGGCGGGGGTTACCCGGCCGACTGGTTCAAGCGCCGTTCTCGACCAGTGCCTTGAGCCGCGGCAAGGTCTTCTCGATGCCTTCGGCGTTCCAGCGGGGCCACGGTGTGCGCACGAGCAGTCCGCGCACCGGCGAGGTGGAAAAGTCGCAGGTCTCGGACACCCGCGTGGTGCCGTCGGCCTCTTCGAGTTCGTAGCGCCAGCGGTGCTTGCCGGGGTGGCACCACGCGATGCGCCGGTCCGCCTCGAACTCCACAACCGTGTTGACGATCTGGTAACGCACACCGAACAGTTTCATGGCTGTTTTGAACGTGTCGTTCATGCCCAGCCGGGCCGGTCCCGAGACCGCGTTCTTCACGGTGCCTGAACCGTCGAAGTCGGCGTGGCGGTGCGGATTGGCGAGCACCGAGAACACCGCCGAGGGTGGGGCGGTGATGACGATGCTGCGTGAGATCAGGAGGGGGCGGGGTGCGGAGGACATGCGGTTCTCCTCGTCATTGCGGCCCGAAACGCAACATGACAACATGTTGCCATGCCTGAGAAGCTAGTGACACGACAACATGTTGTCAAGGATGGTGGCCGGGCCTGTGATGCCTACAGCGCGCTGATCGACCAGGTCGGCAGACTCGCCGACGTCGTCGAGGCGATCGGCAACGGCATCGCCCGACCGACCGGCCAGAGCCTGGCGCGCTGGCAGGTCCTCGCCGAGGTCGAACACGAATCCGCCCCGGTCGGGGCCATCGCCTGCCGGCTCGGCCATACGCGCCAGGCCGTCCAGCGTGTCGCGGACCTGCTCGTCGAGGACGAACTCGCCTGCTACCGGCCCAATCCCGCACACCAGCGGGCCAAGCTGCTCGAAGTCACCCCGAACGGCCGCGCCGCACTGCACAGGATGCAGACGGCCTACACCCAGTTGGCCCTCCGCACTACGGAAGGTCTCGCCCCGGAAAGGCTCGACCTCGCACGCGAGACCCTCAGTGAACTGCAGCACCGCCTCGAATCCGAACTCCCCTGATGCATCGGATGGCGCGGCAGTACCGGTGGCTCGACGTACAGATCCCCGGCGGGACCGCCACCAGGGCCCCCTCGCCCCCGGCCGACGAAACGGTCAGGACCCGGGCGCGGACCGTCGAAGACGCCCGCAGATCGAACACGCAGAGAACTCCAGCGCAAGGCATGAGGGCGATCTTCCTTGCCATGCTTACCTCTGCGACGAAGTAAGGGAGTTCGGCAGGAATGGCCGAGTAGCCAAAGCGCATTGGTGCCGGACCGTTCCGGCGCACGCATCTTCACCTATAGCGCCGGATCACTGTCCTTCCATCGCCGCTCATCCAGCCCGTGGAAGGACACCTTCGTGCCCAAGCCGCCCGCCATATGTTCCTGTCAGCACCCTCACGCCCGACATGGTGGCCGTCCTCTTCTCGTCGGCTGGCCTGCCATCGGCGCCGCACCGAACTGAAACCCTGTCCGCTGGGCCCGGGGGCTGAACTGTCCGAACGGTGTGCGGTGACTATCCGGTCGACATATGCGTCAGCTCGGCCCGGTCAGATCGCCGAAGTTTCCGGCTCCAGCTCGGGGGGCGAAGGCCATGGCCTCATCGCGGGTGGAGGACAACGCCTGCTCTCCCGCGCCGCGCGGAGCGCGCACCGCCCTCGCCGCGGGTCCGAACGGCCAGCTCCACCTGGACTACGTGCTGTCCATCGGATCCGGCGTCACCGCCCACCCCTTGCGGGCGGTCCCCGAGGCGCCCGCCCGCAAGGGCGCGAACGGCTGCCGGCCCCAGCCCCGCTACCGCCAGGCCCCGCTGACCGTGGCCGCGCACGCCGCCGGCCTGGGAGGCCGCGGCTTCAGCGAGGTCACCTGGCGGCAGGGCTCGCGCGGCCCCGATGCGCTCGCACTTCGCGGCCCTGCGCATCCGCCCGGCCGGAAACTCCGTCACCCGACCGCTCAGAGCCCGGGCCTCGGCCGAACAGGGCTGGTGGGACGGCATCCTGCCCGGCCCGTGGCTACTGGCCGAATGGCCGGCCGCGGCGGAAACACCCACCGAGTACTGGTTCTCCGACCTGCCCGCCGATACCGCACCGCAGGACCTGGTGCGCTGGGCGAAGCCGCGCTGGCGCGTCGAGCACGACTACCGCGAACTCAAACACGGCCCGGGACCCAACCACTTCGAAGGACGCTCCTGGCCGGGCTGGCACCACGTCACCCTGGTCACCGCCGCCCATGCCTTCCTCACCGAACAGCGGCTCTCCCCAGAAGCCCCCAGGCCGGCCTCACCCTCTGCCACGTCCTCGACCTCCTCCAGGACGTGCTGAAGTGCTGGACCGGCGTATGCACCACCTGTCACCGCCCACTTACCAGACAGCGGACGGCGACAAGACCCACTCGCACTTAACGGAGTCCTATTAGCCGAGGCGGTGGTGGTTGAGGACGTGTTGGGCGGTGTGGAGGAGGGGTTGGTTGTGGTGGAAGGAGTGGGCGCGCAGGCGGGCGAGGGCGTCGTCGGGGGTGAGGTCGTATTTTTCGGCGAGGACGCCGGCGGCCATGTGGACGGTGGGCGGGTAGCCCTGGGGGCCGCGCTGGGCGGGGCGGGAGGGGGCGTTGAGGAGGTGGGGGTGTTCGTCCAGGGCGAGCAGGGCGAGGATGCGGGCGTAGGCGGCGGCCCGGGTCTTCTGGTCGGGGGTGAAGGGGACGGGCTGGCTGCGGTAGAGGTCCATGGCGCCGACGGGGAGGGTGCCGATGGTCAGGGGCAGGGCCAGGACGCTGCGGGCGCCGTGTTCGCGGGCGATGGGGGTGTAGGCGGGCCAGCGGGCGGCCGTGTGGTGCAGGTCGGCTGCTTCGGCGGGTTCGCGGTGGGTGTAGGCGTCGGTGCACGGGCCTTCCCCGGTGACCAGCTGGGCGTCTTCGAGCGCCCGGGCGCGTTCGTCGGTGGCCGCGGCCAGCAGCCGCAGTTCCCCGGCGACGACCAGGGTGGCGCCGGCGAAGTCGGCGTGCAGGTCGTCGGCGCAGGCCCGGCAGGCGGTGGTGAGCGTCAGGCCGTCGGTGAACACGGCGGTGCTGATGCGCTGCCACGCCGCGGCGTGGTGGTCGTGGTCCACGGGGTGTCCCTTGAGCGGGGTACGTGCCGGGCAGGGGCGGGAGGGACACGTCCTTCCGCCGGGGTCCGGGGCGGGATGGGCCCAGGGTACGGGCCGGGGCGGGGCGGGCGGTCTTGCCTGGTCAGGGGCGGGGGATGGCGTCGGTGTCGAGGGCGCCGTCGATGAGCTGGCGGCACAGTCCGGTCAGGGCCAGCTGGTGGCTGCGGGCGTAGCGGCGCAGGGCGTCGAAGGCGTCGTCGAGGGTGGTGTTCCAGCGTTCGGCCAGGACACCCTTGGCCTGCTCGATGACGATGCGGCTGGACAGGGCGGCCCGCAGCTGGGCCCGCTCGACGTTGCCGAACATGATGGTGCGCTGCTGCAGGATGGCGATGGTCGCCACATCCGCCAGCGCCTGCGCGACCCGGACATCGGCCGCGCTCAGGCTCTGCTCGCGGGCATCGAAGAGGTTCAGGGCGCCCACGGCCTGCTGGCGCAGCCGCATGGGCAGGGCGTGGGTGGTGGCGAAGCCGGTCTGGCGGGCGCGTTCGGCGAACTGCGGGAACGCGGCGGTGTGCTCGGGGCAGACGAGGCTGATGTTGAGGCGGGCGGTGCCGCTGCGGTGGCACTCCACGCAGGGGCCCTGGTCGGTCTGCAGGGCGAACAGTTCCAGCAGCCGGGTGTGCTCGTCGGAGGCGGCGATCAGCTGCAGCCTGCCGTCGGGGTCGGTGAGCATCACTCCCACGGCCGTCACGTCCAGCAGGTCGTTGCAGCGGTCGCACAGCTGGTGCAGGAAGTCGATCAGGTCGAAGTCGTCGACGAGGGTGTCCACGGCATCGACCATGGCCGCCAGCAGCTGCTCTTCACGTGTCATGCCCGTCAGTCCCTTCGCCGGCACCTGCGTCCGGCCCGTTTTCATCATCTCTGAAGTGCAGCCGCCGGGCCACCACGTCCTCGGCGACCTCCGTCACCGGGCGGCCGTGGCGAAAGGCGTGGGCCCGCAGCCGCAGCAGCGCCTGCGCCAAGGGCACGCCGGCCTGCACGCTGACCATGCCGCTGGCCTGGTGGACGGCGGCCCGGTAGAACTCCGAGCCCTCTTCCCCGCAGGCGAACGCGCCCTGCTGCGGGCCGCCCTTGAGCAGCACGGCGGTCAGCGCGTTGGCCACCACCCACGCGTCGGTCATCGCGGCATCCGGCAGCGGGCCGGGCGCCGCGCGCTGCAGGGTCAGGGTGCCCAGACAGGCGGACCCGACATGCAGCGGGAAGCAGAAGAGCGCCCCGATGCCCAGGGCCGCGGCCTCGGGCAGCAGCGCGGGCCAGCGGCCGGCCGGCACCCGCGCCAGATCCGGCACCAGCACCGGCGCACAGCAGGCCGCCACCTCCGGGCCCGGCCCCTGCCCCAGCTCGTACTGCAGGTCCTCCAGCCGCGCACTCGCGCCGGCGGAGCACCACACCACCTCACTCGGGCCGCTGTCCGTCGTCACCGAGGCGGCGACACCGTCCACCCCCAGGGCCCGGGCGCACCGGTCCGGAGCGGCACCGACCAGGCCCGTATCACCGGCAGACGGGGGCAGGCCCTCCAGCACGGCAGCCAGGTCATTGTCGGCACCCACGCTCCACACCTCCTGTCCCAGCCGCCCTCTGGCTCGGGAGGCCAGCCCCTGCGGCGCGGCGCAGGGACGGTCTCAGTCTATGCAGTTCTGACCGCTCCAGTGCTCCGCTCTGACCGCTCAAGTGCTCCGCGCAGCAGAGGCCGGCATAACGGCTCCGAAACCTTCGTGCGGAGCCCGGCCGGGCGAAGAAACTGCTGCCGGATGCGCGCGGGCCCTGTGGAGCGCCGCAGCGAGGCGTAGGGTGAAAGTACGGCTGCCCGCAGGTGACGACCTCGTCCACCCAGGCTGACATTGGCTTCCGATCGGGGCAGCGTCGGCGGTGAATGCCGGAGATCGGAACACCCGATGCCCACGCACCGCAGGGCCGCGAGCCCGCCCCTTTCCGCACCGAGCTTGCGATGACGGCCCCGCGGCCGGAAGCCGTCGCCCTCGCCTCCCGCTTCGCGGGCCAGACCCACCCGGCCCGGCACATCGGCGAAGCATGCCGGACAGCGCTGCGCGGCGCGTATTCGGTGGGACTCACACTGGCGGCGGACGCCGCCCTGGCCCAACGCGTCTCACTGTGCGCCGCCGCCCGCTGGCCGCCCGCGGCGAAGCACTGCAGATCAACCTCGGAGAAGGCCCCTGCGTCCAGGCCCTGGACCGGCGCATGCAGGTACGCGCCGACACCCTTGACGACCCCGCCACCACCCGCGAGTGGCCCCTCTACGCCCAGCAGGCGATGGCTCACGATATCCGCGCGGTCTTCGCCCTGCCCGTCCTCAACGGGCCCGCCCCGGCACGGCAGGCCGGACTCGTCCTCTCGCTCTACCGCGACCGGCCCGGCCCGATCTCCGAGGCGGACCTGCGCACCGCCCAGGACCACACGGACGCCGCCGACCTCCTGCTCCTGACCACCCCCGTGCCCACCGAGGACGACCTCGCCCACGCCTGGCTCCTGCCCACCGAAGCCGTCGTCCACCAGGCCACCGGCATGATCAGCTACCGCCACACCCTCACCACCGGCCAGGCCCTGGCCCTGCTCCGCGCCCACGCTTACACCCAGGAAACAGACCTGACCACCCTCGCCCACGCCATCGTCCACGACCACCTCACCCTCCCCGACCCGCCGCCCTCCGACCCCCCACCGAACTGAGGGCCTCGAAGCCGGTCCGAACGGATTTGGTGACACGGACGTCTTGCATGAGGCAGATGAGGCCGTCGTGCGTACTGGGTGCAGGCGGTGCGTGATCAGAGAAGGCTTATTCGGCTTTCCTAGTCGCGAACTGTTCGAGACCGTCGTAGTAGGCGTCGGTGTAACGCCATGGGGCCAGGAACGTGGGTCACTACTGAGTTTGTGGCGTGATGCCGTCAGGGTGAGCCCGGTGGCTGTGAGGCATCCATCGATGACGTCGCTGCGGTCTGCATCTCGCGGAGACGGCGCCGCAGCACGCGGATCAGGTGGTCGGGGCCGGTGAAAGAGGTGTTGCACTGCCCCGTGCGCCGGAGCACTGAGCTGGTGGGCGGCGGTCAGCAGGTTCCGGTAGTCGGTCCAGGTGAAGCTGTGCCGGCCGCCCCGCTTGGATGTCCATGCGGGTGATGGCCCGCATCTCCCAGCCGGACCAGTAGGGCGATACGTGGTTCTCGATGCTGGAGGCGTCACCGCGCAGGGTGGTGGCCTCAACGATGCGGGCGTTCCACCAGCGGTCGTGCCATTCGCGGAAGGGCACTGCGCTGACCCGGGGATCGCGTAGCGCCCCGCGGGCGGACTGGGTCTCCGTCTCGGTGTCCCAGGCGCGCGATCGCCGGCAGATGCCGCCACGCGCACCCGCTGGTCAACACGTACACCGCCACCGTGAACACGGCCCGCTCATCGCTCGGAGCGGCCTCACCGACCTGCGGACGGGACGTGAACGGCGGCAGCGGGGCGATGGTGCCGCAGTTCACACCGTCGCCCCGCGGAACGCTCTCTTACCCCTTACCGATGAGCGGTGGGAACCGCGCACCCAGCACCCTTCCGGGAACGTTGCGCTCCGGGGGGATCAATATCTATTCCCGCGAGATGAGGGTTTCGCGGGGCATGCGGGAAGAGTTTTTGCCGCAGTGAACAGATCGAAGTTATTCAGTGCACACAGGCCGCCCCAGCGTGCTACTGTCGTTCTCAGTTGCAGTTGTGGTTCCCGAACTTCAAGTGCCCCCATTCGGCTCGTGCCGACGGGAGCGTGTTTGTATTTCCGGTCATTTTCCGGGCGGGGTAATCATTGCGGCGACACGGTGTCCGTAAAGTGCGGATTCCGATGTACTGCCCCGAAGGAGATATGACATGGCTGCTGGTACCGTGAAGTGGTTCAACGCGGAAAAGGGCTTCGGCTTCATCGAGCAGGACGGTGGCGGCGCTGACGTGTTCGCCCACTACTCGAACATCGCCGCCCAGGGCTTCCGTGAGCTGCTCGAAGGCCAGAAGGTGACCTTCGACATCGCGCAGGGCCAGAAGGGCCCGACGGCCGAGAACATCGTTCTGGCCTGACACTGAGGCACATTTTGCAGCTGGGGCCCGCATCCTTCGGGGTGCGGGCCCCAGCTGCACGCAGTTTCCGCGGCCGTTCCGCCGGCGGGACGAAACGGAGGTATCCGTAGTCTCGCCACGCGCGGGCCCCCTTCAGGGATGCAAGTGCTTCCTGAAGAGTTACACCGCAGTCGACGCCCGGACTTCGCGTCCCCCGTCGCGTCACATAATTCAGCATCTGTGCCCGCGTGAATTTCCGCCGGCCGGACGTGCTTTCTTTTACCATCGGTCCATACCTGTAATTCTCCATGTCGCTCATTGCTGCGGGAATTCCTTGATATGCGCCGCATCGAGGAAGGTTCCGCATGGACCGCACACCCACGAACGACCGTTTCACCCGCAACCGTGGTGGCAGCGCCGCCGCAGCAAAGGGCGGCAGCCGCTTCGGCTCGACGGCACCGCGCCGGTCCGGCGGGCCCGCCCGTTCCGGCGGTAACGGCCGCCGGAACGGATCGGCGCAGGGTGAGTTCGCACTCCCCAGGACGGTCACCGCCGCACTGCCCGCCGTCGACAGCTTCGCCGATCTCGGCATGCCCGAGCAGCTCTTGGCCGAACTCGGCAGGCAGGGCATGAGTACCCCGTTCCCGATCCAGGGCGCGACGCTGCCGAACTCCCTGGCCGGCCGCGACGTCCTGGGCCGGGGGCGCACCGGTTCCGGCAAGACCCTCGCCTTCGGCCTCGCGCTGCTCGCCCGCACCGCCGGACAGCGTGCCGAGCCCCGGCAGCCGCTGGGTCTGGTCCTCGTACCGACGCGCGAGCTGGCGCAGCAGGTGACGGATGCGCTCACTCCGTACGCCCGCTCCGTCAAGCTGCGGATGGCCACGGTGGTGGGCGGGATGTCGCTCGGCAAGCAGGCCGGCGCGCTGCGGGGCGGGGCCGAGGTCGTCGTCGCGACCCCGGGCCGGCTCAGGGACCTCGTCGCCCGTGGTGACTGCCGGCTGAACCAGGTGGGCATCACGGTGCTGGACGAGGCCGACCAGATGGCTGACATGGGGTTCATGCCGCAGGTCACCGCGCTGCTCGACCAGGTGCGTCCGGAGGGGCAGCGGATGCTGTTCTCTGCCACCTTGGACCGCAACGTCGACCTGCTGGTACGCCGCTACCTGACCGACCCGGTCGTGCATTCGGTCGACCCGTCGGCCGGTGCGGTCACCACGATGGAGCACCACGTCCTGCACGTGCACGGCGCCGACAAGCATGCCGCCACCACGGAGATCGCCGCCCGCGACGGCCGCGTGATCATGTTCCTGGACACCAAGCACGCCGTCGACCGGCTCACCCAGGACCTGCTCAACAGCGGGGTACGGGCCGCCGCGCTGCACGGCGGCAAGTCGCAGCCGCAGCGCACCCGTACGCTGGCGCAGTTCAAGACGGGGCACGTCAGTGTGCTGGTGGCGACCAATGTCGCGGCGCGTGGCATCCACGTCGACAACCTCGACCTCGTCGTCAACGTCGACCCGCCGACCGATCACAAGGACTACCTCCACCGCGGTGGCCGCACCGCCCGCGCCGGCGAGTCCGGCAGTGTGGTCACCCTCGTCACACCGGGCCAGCGCCGCGGCATGGTCCGTCTGATGTCGGACGCCGGCATCCGGCCGCAGATCACCCAGGTCCGCTCGGGCGAGGAGGCATTGAGCCGGATCACCGGCGCCCAGGCCCCGTCCGGCATCCCGGTCGTCATCACCGCGCCGGTGGCCGAACGCCCGCAGCGCAGCAACTCCTCCGGAGCCCGGGGTCGGGGCCGACGCCGCCCCGCTTCGGCGGCCCGGCGCGCGCCCGTACGTCAGTCCGTCGTCAAAGCGGCGGCCTAGAACCTTCGGGATCAGGAAGCTGACCCATCTCTGCAGGAGGCACCTTTTGTCGCTGATTCGGATGCAGCCCCTCCCGGCGGATGCCGGCCCCGTGCGCAGGAAGGCGGTTGAGGCCATGGACGCGGCCGGACCGCAGGTCTGGGACGACATGAGCGTCGAGGTGGCGCTGTCCGTCATGGCCGCCGCCCGCACGGGCCGGCTGGTCGTCTGCGACCAGGACAGCCGGTGCACCGGCCTGGTCACCCGGAACGAACTCACCGCCGTCCGCGACAGCTCCGCTTACACGGACCGCGTCCGCCTGCGCGACGTCCTCGGTGCCCACGCGCCGTTCGCCGCACCCGTGACCACGATGGCCGAAGCCGAGCACGCGATGCGCACCCGTCGGCTCGGCGGCCTGCCGGTGGTCGATGAGCAAGGTGAAGCTCCGGGCGCCCTCGCCCTCTCCCGCTGAACGGCCGCGCCCGGCCGGGCCGTCCTTCCCCCTCTTTCTTGCGAGGTCACATGCGCTGCGTCATCGCCCGTTTCCCCTTCGAGCTCACCAAGAGCGGCGTGCTGGAGTCGATGAAGGGCATCAAGCCCGAAGCCGGTACCGGTGAAACCGTGACCATCGGCCGCCGCCGCTATCCCGTCAAGCAGGTCGGCCAGGTCATCACCGGCCAGGACCGCCGTGATTTCACCGCAGGCGAAGTCGTCCGGGCCATGACGCGGCTCGGCTTCACCTGCCACACCCTCCCCGAGGCCGTGCCCGCACGAGTCCTCAGCCCGCTCCAGCAAGCCTCCGCGATGCTCGGCACCCCCGTCTCCGCCTGAACGAGGGAACAAGGCACGAGCCGACACCTGCACGCGGTGTGGGCCCGGCCGGCGCGTGCCGGCCGGGCCCACACCGCGTGCAGCGGGTTACCGCCGCAGTGGTTGCTCAGTGGTCGGAATAGCTGAAGTCGCCTACGGTCCAGGCCCTGACGTCGTTGATCGCGACACGGTACATCCCGCCCGTCTCCGGGATCCCGACCGTGCCCTGCGGGATTCGGGCGACATGGAAGTGCAGATGCGTAGGCGGCCCGTTCGTCACGGGGATGCCGAAGACGGCGGAGAACTCGCCCACACGGTCCGGATCCGTCAGCACCTCCGACACCCAGTGCCGCCACACTGCTTCGGGAGTCAGCCGACCGGTGGCGACAGCCCCACCGGTGGACGCGTTGGCAGCGGTGACGGCATGGCGGACCGAGTCGTACTCATGCCTGCTTTCGCGCGATGTCCTGTTCGAGCTGTGTGACGTGTTGCTGTGCACGGTCGGTCCGGTCCGCACGCTCGTGGACCCGGCCCTCGCCCCCGAGCACCGGCGTGGACACATGCCCTCTACCGCAGGCTGACCAGGGCCGAATCGTGCCGCTCGGCTGCGTCGGGCTTTGGCCGGGGTGTCGTTGCCCCGGGCGCTTTGCTGGCCGCCTGCCAGACCTTTGGCCGGGGCCGCCCTGGGAGTCGACCCTGCCCCCAGAGCACCACCTCCCGCACCAGCACCAAGCAGGGCACCCCCGCCGACCATCTTGTGAACTTCCTCAGCCGGGACTCCCGCGCACTCCGGAACCTGGCCGACTCGGCTGACCACGCGGCGAAGACGGTGCAGGCAGCGGAGGCGGCACGGCGAAGATCCACCGACGCGCCCAGCTAGGCCAGCAGACGCGCTCTCCGTGGCCAACGCACGAACCGGACAGGGGGCTCTGGTGCCAAGTGACGCAGCGAAGGGCGGACAGCGGTGGTGGATGGATCACGCCTCATGCTTCCTGCGGCACGAGTAGTGCTCGGGCAGCCCTTCGGGTCCTGGAAGGCTTGCGGGCTGACCGCAGCCGAAGCGGCAGAGCGGGATCGCTTGACCCGATGCATCGACCGGAACCCTGGCGGCCTCGGTTTCCCGGGGGCGGGATTCAAGGACGATCGCGCGGCTGCCGCGTCCCTGCTTCGGTGCAGCCCGCACCTCCGATGCCGGACGGTCCTCGGTGCACCTGTCGCGCCGGGCCCCTTGCCGTACGGGTGGCCGGCGCTCCTTGTCGTCCCGGGCGGGCCCGTTCGCCTCGAGGTACTGCTGCCACTGCTGGGCGGGGAGCCACCCGTGGTGGCCGCCCCGCTGGAACGGGATCCGCTCACCGGCCGCAGCTTCCACGATGAACTGGGTGAGGGTCAGGCCGCCTTCCCCTGTGAAGGTGCTCGACTGATGGGCGGGCACGAGGACGCGGTGCCGGCCTCCGCAGTACCCAGTGTCGGTGGGTTTCTCCGGGTCGTACGGCTTCTCCGGGCACCGGGTGAGCGCGCCGTTCGGGCTGCACCGGCCCTCCTCCAGGACGAAGTTGCCGTCCTGGACCGCGATGGGGTTCTTCTGTACGCGGATGACGGAGGCCGGCAGGTTGGGCGTGCGGACGTAGGGGACGGTGCCGATACCTGCGTGGTCGGGGTCGGCGAAGTCCCAGACCGACTGAAATACCGCCCCGGCGCCGGAATCCCTCCCGTGCACGCATCCCGCGGGCTGTCTGGGCGCTCAGCTGAGGCTCGTAGCCCAGGACGATGCCGTCGGCGCCGTTTATGCGTACATCGAGGCGCGCGTGCCCGTCTGCGCTCTGCGATGCGATGTCGGCGTGGAAGCCGTGATCTTCGGAGTCCTTCGCGACGCGTTCCTTGCGGGCGAGGTGCTCGTCGGACTCATGGCTGATGGGCTTCTCCCCGGGTTTCCGGTAGTGGGAGGCAAGCCATATGCCGTCACGCTGGACGAGGTACATGGGGACGCGCCGGCCGCGGAGATCCCGGCAGTCGGGGCAGATGAGCCCGCGCTTATCGACGGGCACACGTCCGCGCATGCGCAGGAGCACGTTCAGGAGGTCATGGCCTTGCGGGACGCCGAGGTCGAGGCGGTCCAGGTCGAGGTTGCGACCGGCCGGTTCGTAGTAGACGGGATTACGGAACAGGTCTTCGTCGCTGTCGATCTGAAGGTCGTCGCTCATCGGAACTCCCCGCAGCCGTCACGAGTAGGACTCACTACGCTACGGGGAGGGTCTGACAATCGTCCGCGGCGTCGAAGCGGGGGCGGCGGTCCGCGCGGATTCGGCAGGCTCTCACACCCTGGGCACCCCCTCATCGACTTCGTTGAAGGCACTCTGCGGCTGGGCGAACGCCGCACCGTCCCCGTGTCTCGCCGGACCGTGTCTTATCGGGCCGAACCCGGGAACCGCCGGGTGACTACTGTCGTACAAGCCCCGTGTACATCGGCCTCCCACGTCGCGGCGCGTGAGGGATCAGGTCATTTCTCCTCGATCAGCTGCCCGAAGCCGGGCCGGGGCGGGCGGTCAGGTGCGCTTTCCGAGGGTGGGCAGACCACCGGAAACTGTGCGGACGCTGCTGCTGGGCGCCCGGTCGTCACAGCCACGATGCAGACGCTGCGGTCGCCTTGCTCCCGGCTGCCGGGGCGGCCGCCATGTCCGTTCCGCAAGAACGCGGTCGAGCAGAACCTTCCATATCTCCCGTCGCTCGGAGCTGGCGGAGGGCATGAGGAAGACGCGCGAGCCGGCGCTTGGTTCCATGGACACGCTGTACCTGGGGCCCACATGCGTCACCCAGGTCACAGGGGCGGGGGACGGGTCGGGGCAGATGTGCAGGTCCGATCACCTCTGGTCGCCGAAAGCGGCTCGCGAGAGGGGAACGACTCCCTCCGTCACCATCCGATGGAAGCGACTGCCGGCTGCTTACGAGTTTCTTGCGCCCGCTTGCCGACCTTCACACATCGGCAAGCGGGCGCAGGTTCGGCAGCGGAACCGCCATGTCGCGGGCTCCGCACGAAGGAGGGGCGCTGTCGAGGATCGTCAGGGGCGACGATCTTCGGTACGTAGGAACTTCGGTACGTAGCTGCCTACGCACCGTCGCGACGCCATGAGGGAGTGCGTCGTACAAGGGCTGCAGAGCGGCGCTCTGCCCGTCTGGGGTGCGGGTGCGGTGGCGTGCCCGGGAGCGCATAAGGCAGCCGGGGTGGCTGTTGTGGAAGCTGTCGCTGAGCAAGAGATCCTTTCCGATGAGGTCGAGCCAGATGATGGTCATCTCGTGCTCTTCCAGCCATTGGTCCAGCCAGAACAGGTCGATGGGGGAGTACCCGTACTCGCCGAGGAGGTCGACTGTGGTCGCGATCGTGGGAACGCTGAAGGGCTGTCCGTACTCGTGCGCGTGCACGTGTGCTTCGGCTGCGTCATGTTCACCGAAGGGATATTCGCCTGCAAAGCCGTCTCTGTGGCCAGTTCCGCCCACACGGCTGATCTCATCGGCCAGGTACTTGGCCGCCAAGGGGCCGTCGCGAGTTCGCGCGGTGATGACCACCACGTCATCGGTCACGTCAACCGACTCGACCACCACCAAGGCCGGCAAGGGGCCCTGACCTGCGGATTTGTGTGCGCGCATTATGTGCGGTGTGGGCGTTACGGGCGAGACCTTGACGCCGAAATGACGCTCGTGATGTTCATTCGACGCTCGTCCTGATGGGGCGTCAGGTGTACTGCGTCGCTGGTCAGGCGATCGGGTGCGAAGCCCGGTCAAGCGGTGTTGCGGGGAGCTTCATGACGACCAGCGGCCATGCTCACCGACTCGCGCACCCCCAGCAGGTTCTTGGCCCACGGTCGGTACCGTGCTCATGATGCGCTGAACTGCTGCGATGCCGGCTGTGACTGCCGCTGGCGGAGTATTGGCCCGTGTATGGTCCGGTCTTGGCTTCTGCCGGCGGGAGCTGGGACGGGCTGGGCTGTCGGGGCGGTCCGGGGGCGGTCATCGCCAGGTGAGCACGTACGTGGAACCAGCTCCTCACGAGCGGAGACCGTCTCGACAACATCGGGACCGCCGTCATCGGCCATGGGAACCGCACGTCCGCGTTCACGCGCCGTCTCGTGACGGAACGATGTCCGCTCCGGCGTGGAGCGGACATCGGTACGGCTACCGATCGGCGTTGCGGCCAGGGAGTGTCGGACCCGCCGCGTACAGCCGGTCCCGGGCAGCGCCGGGCGGTGCCGACGGAGGGCTTCAGCCCAGGGGGAGTTCGAGGTAGGACGCGTTGCCGTCGGGGGAGCTGACGGTGAGGGTGTGCGGTGCCTCGTTGGTGTCGCTGTAGAACGCGTCCTTGCTGTCGATGACGAGCATCAGACGGCGCCCGGCCCGGACGTCGTAGCCGGTGGCCTGGAGTTCGAGGTCGACGGTGTTGGAGCCGCCGACGGTAGCGGCCGGCGCGGTGAACGGCGCGTGGGTGATGATGTGCGCATTGCCGTCGGCTCCTGCATCGAGCAGGTAGGCGATGAAGGTGGCTTCGCGCGTGCTGCCGGTGACGGTCAGGTGCAGCTTGGGGGTGCCGTGCAGGCGCAGGCGCTCGGAGGCCGCCGGCGCGGACCAGACAAGCGCGTCGGAACGGGGGATGTCAGGTGTCGCGTACACCTTGGGACGCCCCAGCATCTCTGCCATGCCGGTCCAGATGACGGTGTCGGCGACCACGGCCAGGGTGGGCGTACCGATCTGGAACGCCCGCTCCCAGCCGACCGACTCGGCTTCGGCCAAGTGCCCGTCGTCACCACCCTCGGCGGGTGTGGTGAGGTACAGCTTCCGGGTGTCTTGGGTGACCGAGTCCCAGTCGGGGTGGGTCTCCAAGGCGCGGGACCACATGATCTGGCTGACGACCTTGCCCTCGTTCCCGGTGCCGTTGTCCTCCTCCATGAGGAAGTGGTCGAACCACCGGTTGGCGGCGGACCAGATCCGGTTGGGCAGGCCGATCATGCCGGACATTTCCGGCCCTGAGTGGTCGCCGACCGAGAAGAGCAGCTGCTTGGGTCCTTCGAGCCTGTTGAACATCTCCAGTGTCTGGTTGGACGGGAAGAGCGTCTCGTGCCATGCCTGTGCGAACAGGACGGGTACCTGGCGCGCGTTGAGCGCGTCGATGTGTGTCAGCGGGGAGCGGTCCTCGGCCCACAGCAGGATGTTCTCGATGTCCGCGCCGGCCAGGACGAGGTCGAAGATCTCCTGTGTGCGCTTGCTGAGCCGGGCGTTCTTGGCGGCGCCCAGTAGCGCCGTGACGGAGGCCAGGTGGCGGGTGCGGTTCTCGTAGAACGCTTTGCCCAGGTCTCCCCAGGTGCTCATCGCCACGACGGCGTCGACCCGGGAGTCCTGCGCGGCGACGATCTGGCTGATGCCGGAGCCGTAGGAGTCCCCGAGGAACCCCACCTTGGTGGGCGGCTGCCCGAGTGCGCCGGTGAAGTAGTTGAGCGCCTCGATGCCGTCCTGGATGTCGGCTTCGCCGGCGACCTCGACCTCGCCCTCGGACTGGCCGAAGCCGCGGGCGCTGTAGGCGAGCACGTCGTAGCCCTTGACGGCGAACCGGAGGCCCTGGACCGCATACGCGAGCCAGCCCATGTCCGCCCACGGGGAGGGCATGATGATGGCCGGCCGCGGCGTGCCGTCGCCGTGGATCCACTGGACGGCGTCGAGCGCGTCACCGCCGGCTCCGGGGACCCGCACCTTGCTGAAGCGGGTCACCCTGCGGGCCTCGTCCACCTCGGAGGCGAGGGCGGGAGGCAAGCCGGAGGTGTCGCCGGTTTCCAGGGCGTGGGCGACGCCGGGGAGGTCGGTTTCCTCGGGCGAGATGTACAGGCCGGCCATGGGCGGAACCTGTAGGGTGCTCGGCTCGCCGGTCGGCCGGGCGGGGCCCGACTCCTCAAGCGGGGCGTTGAGCGCCAGCAGGCTTACCGGGTCGTTTGCGAGACGTCGTGCCCAGACGGTGCGCTCGGTCATGGCGGGGTGCTCCTTCTCGGAAGAACGTGCGACAGGATGCGGACGTCGGCGCGAATTCACCTGGTCGCCTGGTGGAGGGAATGGCAAGCGGCCGAGTGGTCAGCGGGGAGTGATTCCGGCGAACATGCTCGCCGTATGCCAACCGAGCAGTAATTGCCGTTTCATGCGGTGGTCGGCCCGCCGCATCAGGATGTACTTTCCGAATTCGACCGTCAATGGTGCCTCAAGATGGGGCGCTACATGGCCGGTTCTCGCCCGGCGGGCCGTCACGTGGGCCGCGGGCCGAGAACACCACAGGCCCGTCAAGTGCCCTGTCGGAACAACAGTCGCATCAGCTTCAGCCCGGCACCTCGGTCGTGACCGTCCGTGCCGGTCGCGGCCAGGAGAATCGGCGTGCCAGGCCGACCGGGTCCGGGGTCGTCGTCCGGTACGGCCCAGGGAGGCGTGCGGATCGTCTCCCCGCTGCTGTGGTCATGGGCGCGGTATTGTCCGGCGCGTACTTCGAACGTTAAGTCGGTCGTGCGCCCGAGAAGGCCAAACGTCAGCCTTGCGGCACCATTCTTCCAAACGGGACACGTCCCCCGCCTGGTGCGGCCGGAAGGTGAAATCCGAAGCTGTATGCGGGGCGCCCCGGGCGCCACTGACACGTCGTTTACCCAGCTCCCCATGAAACGGCCCACCTTGAAGGGCCGATTTCGGGATCAGCGGTACGGTGCGGCTGGTGCTCCGTGCGAATCGGTCGAGCAAGGCACCTCGCCTGCGCCTCAGCGCCAGGAACGGTCTCAGCTTTCACTCTTCTCTCCGCAGCCGTCATGAGTTGATCGCAAGAAGTGACGGAAAGCGGCTCGGGAGTTGCCCGCCACCGGGATCGGGACACTCGACTCACTCACTCTCGTCACGGACACCACACGAATCTCCGCTTCACCGATTTCGGCACGGACCATTCGGACACCCTCGAACGCGACCTGCCGGTAACTATGCTTTTCAACAGTGCTGCCACCCTTGTGCCGAGGGTCGGTGGCGCAAAATGTGGAGTGTGCCGACGAAAGGTGTGGCCTGTTCTGTTGCGGACTCATCGTCCTGCATCCTCTGGCTGATACGGACCCTGCCCGTATTTCGTCGCCGGCAGGAGACTCCTTTCACCCGCCGAGGACTGTTTCTCTCCTCGCCCGGGCCTGCGACACATCGGGCGCATGCATCGGCGCGTTCAGCCTGATGCCTGCAAGGGGAAAGGAAAGTACATGGCAGAATCGGTATACAGCGTCGGCATCGAGATGGCGGTGCAAACGGCCCTCGCGCTGGAACAAGGGGGCTACCGCCTCTTCGGTTTCAAGGGGGTCCAGAGCTCCACTCCCAACGGAGCGCCGGTGGTGTGGCTCAACACGGGTACGTTCTCCACGGAAACCGAGATCAGGTGGGAGCGGCAGTTCGAGGCCTACGGCTCGACGAGCGAGATCAAGCCGGGCGTCGAAATCAGCGGACGGAACTCCCAGCCCATCAAGTTGGGGGAGAAGTTCACCATCATCTCTGATCTGGGAATCGGAGAGGTCTCGACCGGTGGGCCGTCCGGGATCATCACGGTCATCAACAACCGGACGAAGCCGTTCGCGGTCGGCGTCTCGCAGGCTCAGACCGGCCAGCGTGCCGCGCCGTTGTGTGCGGTCCAGCTCTACGGCCTCAACTCGGCCACCTTCCTCCCGGTGGAGAAGGTCCTCCTCACCTTCGCCACCCAGCCCTTCCAGGTGGGCACGGTCATCGTCCAGATGTTCGCTCCCGGGCTGTTGATCGACATGGGCACGGAGCAACAGCGGAACGTCACCTTCGACATCAACCATGGGTGGTCCGCAGCGGGGAACCCGCCGTGGGCGTACAAGGTGAACTCGGGTGATCTCATCACCCCGCTGCTCATGACGCACTCCATGGACCTGGCCATGCAGGTCGAGGAGGTGAAGGTGCTTCCCTGAACAGCCGGCGACAGGAATGTGGCCCCTTACCGGTATCCGGCCGGTAAGGGGCCGTTTCCTGCCGGCGGGTGCGCAGGCCCGGGGGCTGCGCGGACGCACACGCGAGCAGGGCCCGTTCCTCGTCCAGGGGTTCGTCGCCGGTGCTGCGCGGCGTGGGGGTGGTCACCGCGTCGAGTCGCCGGTCCCTCGGTGCCCATGCCGTACGGGCCTGTCGTCCGGGTCCTCAAGGCCGCAGGTCACCACGCCTCGGCCGGCCCGTCGGCGGACCATTCGGCCCACGGACGCGGTGGAGACGGGTTTCGGGCCCCTCGGCGGGACGTACACTCGGCCCATGGGTCGCATCAATGACACGAGGGACAGCCTGCCGCAGGCCACCTCCGTGGTGCGCCCGAACGCTGCGGGCCCGGAGGGCGTCGGGCCGTATGCGGCGGTCGACGTCGGGGTGCCCGAAACCGGCCGCCTCGCGTTGCACGGCCACGGCTAGCGACTCGTCACGCGCCCCTGGCGCCCTGCTGTTCCGGGAACACCGCGGGACTTCCTCTGCCGCGCCGGCCTGACGCTCGCGTCCGGCTCTCCTCGGACACGCCTCGGTCACACGTTCCGCCACCACCCGTTCCACGTCATCACCGCGGTCTCGGCGTTCCGCCGGCACTGTTGCCCGGCTACGGCCGCACGACCGGGTCTGGCCGCCTTCGAAGGGTTCATTGTGAAGCTGAGCGAGTTGCTGGCCGGGCAGGACTACCAGGTTCTCCGTGGTGATCCGGAGCGGACGTCGATCACCGCGGGAGTGGCCTTCGACGCCGACCGGGTAATGCCGGGTTCACTGTTCATCGCGGTTCCCGGTCACCTTGGGGGCGGTCCCCGCGCCGTGGCACCGGCCCTCGCCCGTGGCGCTGCGGCAGTGTTCGTGGACGGCAGCGCTCCGGCTGTACCGGAGTCGGTGTGGGCCGGGGCGGCGGAGGTGTGCGCCGTGCGGGTTGCGGACAGCCGCGTGGTGGCGGCGGTCGCCGCCTCCCGGTACTTCGGGGAGCCGGGGCGGCAGATGGACATGGTCGCGATCACCGGCACCAACGGGAAGACCTCGGTGTCGTACATGGTCGAATCGGTGCTGCGGATCTCCGAGGGCGCCAAGGTGGGCGTCATCGGAACCGCCGGAAGCCGGATCGGCGACGAGCTGATCCCGATGCCGCGGTCGGTGCTGACCACGCCCGAGTCACCGGATCTGCAGTACCTGCTGGGGTGCATGCGGGACGCCGGGGCCGGCAGCGTGGTGCTGGAGGCCACGTCCATGGGCCTGCTCACGCACCGGGTGGACCGTACGTTCATCGATGTCGGGGTGTTCACCAACCTGACGCAGGACCACCTCGACGACCACGGAACGATGGAGAACTACCGGGACGCCAAGCTGCGTCTGTTCCAGGGCCTGTGCCGGCGCGCGGTGGTCAACGCCGACGACGCCGTGGGCGCCGGGATCCAGCAGATGATGCCCGGCGCGGTGACCACGTACGCCCTTGACGCGCCGGCGGACTATCACGCGACCGACCTGGCCGCGGACGCCTCCGGAACGCGGTTCATCCTGCACCACGACGGCCGCAAGTACCCGGCCGCGATCCCGGCTCCGGGCCGGTTCTCGGTGGCCAACGCGCTCGCCACCGTGGCGGCCTGCCACATCCTGGGGCACGACCTGGACGCGCTGGTGGCCGCGCTCGAACAGACGCCCGCTGTCCCCGGCCGCTTCGAGCGCTTTCGGACCCCGCGCGGCACCTTGGTGATCGTGGACTACGCCCACTCGCCGGACTCCCTGAACAAGGTCCTGGCCACCATCCGCGGCTTCGCCACCGGCCGGATCGTCACCGTCTTCGGCTGCGGCGGGGACCGGGACACCACCAAGCGGGCGTCGATGGGAAGGATCGCCGGGACCCACTCCGACCTGTGCGTCCTCACATCGGACAACCCGCGCAACGAAGACCCCCGGGCCATACTGGACCAGGTCGCCCCCGGCCTCACGGCGACCGGCACCCCTTTCGAACGGTACACCGACCGCCGCCAGGCGATCGCCTTCGCCCTTGCCGAGGCGGGACCGGACGACATCGTCCTGATCGCCGGAAAGGGCAGCGAGCCGTACCAGATCGTCGGTGAAGAACTGCTCCCCTTCAGCGACATGGCAACCGTGCACGAACTCGCGAGCCCGTGACCGGAAATGCGGTGCCTTCGGAAGGGAGCGCCTGATCGGTCTCCTTGAGTCACGCTGTGCCGAGGTGGGGACGCTGGGACAGCTGGACGGGTCAGGGAGGCTCCGCTGGAGAGGGCCTCGTCATGTCCACATCTGCAGGATCCTCGTCCGCAAACACCCAGCTGTCTGGAAGAAGTCAATCCCGATGCGGGCACGTGGCCGCCGTTTCCTGCCCGTGCCGTGTCATCGCATCCGGCTGGTGCCTCTCACCGGCTGATACGTCCGCAGTTGGTGCCGCTCTTGCCGGCCGACTCATCTGCGATCACTCCGCCCCAGGAGACGCAGTAACCCTTGGCTTCGAGATGGACCGGCCCCGCGTACGAACGGTAATAGCCGCCTTCGTCGGCGTAGTCTCTGGTGTCGTCCCGCTGGACCCAGACGTACATGTAGACAGCAGGACCGGTGGCGCTCCGGATGGTCACGGCACAGTTCTTACCCGTCGCGGCGTTGTAGGTCAGATAGGACGTACCTGCCTTCCCTATGTCGGCCTGGTTCACGACCTTGTAGCCGGCGCCACACGCCTTGTTGTAGGCGGCCGCAGCCTTGGCCGGAGCTGCCGCTGCCCCGGTGGCGGTGGCCATGACGCCCCCGGTCGCCAATGCCACCGCGGCCCCCGCCAGCCGGATGTACCCCCAGCGTCGCATCATGTGCCCTCCCCGAAACCATGCCCGGTGCGCCACCCACGCCCCGCCCATCTTGCTGGGACCCGGGGTGACGCTCTTGCCTGCAAAGACACAGTCGAAGCCCCGGCCAGTTGCACCCCTCACACCGCGAGCCGCCGCCATTGGCAGATTTCAGCCCCAGCACTCACACCGGCCCCGTCCGGCATGCCGGACGGTGTATCAAGCACTGCCTGACACCGAAGCCAGGTCGACCGATCGGCGTACCCCTCCCGTCCACGAACCCCCGGGCGTGCGGCGGCGGAACGCCGAGGCAGCGGCGTTCATCCGCGCCCGTCTCTCTTGCTCTTGACAGGCTCGCTGCCTGAGCGTAGGACTGCAGACAGGGCTTACCTTGTACGGGGCCAACTTTGGGCAACGACCAGCGCCGTCAACCAGCGCGGGCACGGACCACCGCGGCCCAGGCGCCGACGACGCAAGCCACCATCCAGGACACGTACGGCCAGGCCGGAGTGGTCCTGTGATCTGGGAAAAGCGACCGGCCCGAGCCCCCGGCCATGGAGAAACCGCATCGTATCCGCGTGGCTGGCGCCGACTGGGCCCCTGGCACCTCTACAGGCCATCCTGGCCCGCCTCCTCGCCGCTGTTCAGTACTCACCAGGAGTCCACGACCGGCAAAGCCGTCGTCGCCGTTTGACCACGGACCGCGCTGAGACCACGGATCTCCCTGATGAAGCCGTGCTTGCAACTCCGCCTACCGGCGACCCATGGGGACAGCGGTACACCGACCGTCATGCCCAGCCGTGAACCGCTGCCCGAGGAGGGCACCATGTCACTGGCCACCCCCTACCCCACTCAGCTCGAACTCCATGCCCCACCGCGAATCGCCCGCTGGCGACCACTCGCGCAATGGTTCCTCGCCATCCCGCACCTGCTGATCGCCTACGCGCTCGGCGCGTTGCGCGAGGTACTCACCCTCGTCGCCTTCTTCGCCGTGCTGTTCACCCGGCGTGTCCCCCGCCCGCTCTTCGACGCGATCGCCATGACCTTCCGCTACGAGTGGCGCGTAGCGAGTTACGCGCTGTTCCTGCGCGAGGACTACCCGCCCTTCGACTTCCGGGCCACCGCCACCGACGACGGCGTCGACTCGCACACTCTCGTGACGTTCACCTACCCCGGGAACGTGTCGAGGTGGCAGCCATTGGTCAAATGGCTGCTCGCCCTCCCGCACTACGTAGTGCTCTTCGCGCTGGGCATCGCAGCGACGGCCGTCGTGATCGCGGGATTCTTCGCCGTGCTGATCACTGGCGCGTATCCTCAGGCGCTCCGCGGCTTCCTCGTCGGTGTCTACCGCTACAACCTGCGCGTACAGGCCTACGTCGGCCTGCTCACCGACGCATATCCGCCCTTCAGCCTGCAAGCGGGATGAGACCGTTCCGGACTGCCGGCGCGGAACGCGGGACCACTGTCCGAACTGTTGCTACTCGACGGTCGAGCCGGGCAAGGGCCTCTCGGCCAACGTCGGCTCGACCCCTGCACTCCGGCTTGGCGGCAGCACCACCGGCCGGGGCGCACGATGTACCAGGGCGTCTGGCCCGCACGCCCTCGACGGTGCGCCGTGCTGTGCCCGGACGGAACTTCGGGCTCTACGGCCCGAGGCGTGGCTTGGTGGCCGGCGGGCGGCGGGCGGCGGGCGGCGGGCTGGTACGGCCCAGATAGACCGTGGGCAGCCAGCGAGCCCAGAAGACCACCTCGGGGCAATGGGGCAAAGTCCACGACGTCAGTCCCGGCAGCGCGGAGCCCGCATGCTGACGGCAACGCGGGCGCGAGGTGGGTGACCTTCACCCGTACGGGGTAACCGGCGGGTTTCTGGGCGTCTTTAATCGGCCACCTGGCTACCTTCGTCCCGTCACCCCCAGACCTCGGGTGCTGTCGCGCCGCACAGCACACGATCTCGCCACCACCGGGCGCGGGGCGTGTCAACCGAGGATTACGCCATGGCGAAGCCCCCACGCCCTACGGCCGGGCCTCCGGCCTCCTTCGACCCAAGAAACGTTTCTGGTCCGGACGGCCGTACGCACTCCTATCGCGTGCAGGGGTTCACCGTGATCGAGCTGCGCGGTGAAATCGACCTCTACACGGCCGATCACGCCGGTACCCCGCTGGAGACGGCTTGCGCCCGCCCCGGCCTCCGGATTCTGGTGGACCTCCGCCCGGTGGACTTCTTCGACGCCTCCGCCCTGTCCCTGCTGTGCCGGGCCCGCCGCCGCGCGCTGGCACACGGCGGCTATCTGGGACTCATCTGTGCTCACCCGTGGCACCTGCGCATCCTGCACATAGCCGGGCTGAGCGAGGCTCTATGTCCACAGCCCACAGTGGAGCAGGGCATCGCGGCGGCCCTCCTCCACTTACAGACGGAAACCGCGTGTGACAGGGACGGGGCGAGCGTAACGGTGACCGGGCAGGCCGGCACCGGCTCCTGACGCGCCGGACCGTACGTCGAGCCCAGCCACGCCCGTACGGCCCGGTGCGTGTCCGTACCTCAAGGGGCGGGTTCGGCGCGTGCCCGCCTCGTACACGCTTCCGCGCCCCTACAGCGGCGTCCGCGACTACGTCGGCAGGGTGCTGCGTCGCAAGCCCCAGCCGGTCGACCCCCGACCGCCATCGGCCCGTGCCGTCACCCGCTGGATCCTCACCCACCCCGGCACTCTGGCCGATGGTGACCGACTTCAGCTCAAGGCCGCACTGGTCAACTGCCCCGGCCTGGACGGACTCACCAGGCACGTGCGCTCCTGCGCCCGCACGGGATTCGCACATCTCCGCAAGCGAGTCCTGTTGGCGTGACCGAGCGGCACGCGGCCACAGGAACCGGGTGGTCAGGGCCACTTCGGTAGCCATCAGCGAGTCGACGCCGAGCTGGTCGTGAACGCACCTCGGCCAAGTGCCGCGGTGAGTGGTGCAATACCTTTGCCAGCACCTCGGACAGCCTTGACCAGCACCTCGGACAGCGTCTCCACGGCCAGTGCGTGTGCCTGTCCGGCCTCGGCGTCCAGCAAGCGTTGCCGCAGTTTGTCCGCCGAGCACATCGCCGCCGCGAAGCGGGAGGGCACCGCCGGCAGGATCCGCCGTACCCGTCCCCAGTCGGAGCGGCCGGCGAAAACCACGTCGGTGCCCTGGCGCAGGTACTCGTTGAGCGCGTCGAGCGCCTCCTCCGCGGTGATCGGTGCCATCCGCAGGCGCTGGACGGTCAGCGGGTCGGTCGCATGGGCGGAGACTTGGAAGGGGCCATCGCGGGGCTCTCCATGTAGGTGAAGGTCGGGGCGGAAGCGGTGGCCGTCATTGTCAGTGTGCTCGCGGCCGGCTCGCCCCGCCCGAGCCGCATCAACGTGAGGCGCTTCCGTCCCCGCGGCGTTGGCGAAGTGGCGGGGGCTCTTGCGGCTTGCGGCGACGGCCCGTTCCCACGCCTCTCGCGCCGGACCGGCGCGAGAGGCGTGGGAACGGGTGTGTGAGCAAGGCGATGCACGCCGCTCAGGCCGCTCGTCCACCGCACGGAGTAAACTGGGTACCACCGAGAGTATTTCGTACACCGGCCCAGATGCCGACGTCGTTCTCGGAGAACGATGACCTTTGGCGGACGACGCAGGCGAACTGCCCGTCGTGGTGCCTCTCAGGTGGACCGAGCCATGACGGTGCTCGCCGAACCGACGACCCTCTCTTCCGGCCGGCGAACGGCGAGGCTTTCCCTGACGCCGGCGGACCGCTGCGATGGCCCGCTGGACGGTGCCTGGTGGCCCTGTTCCCGCGACCTGGGACGTGAACTGCCCGCTCTCGCCGCGTCATTTACGGCGAGCGGTCTGATGGAAACGGTTGGGCCGTCAGCGGTTCCGGCCGCCCGCCGGGCGGGTACGTGGAACACGCTGTCCGGCCCCGCCGACGATGCGGCCGGGCGGGAGAGCGAGGCCGGAGCCGCCCGCACGGCTCCGGCCCCCGCGCGGCCCGGAAGGACTACTCATGACATACCGACGCCCGCTGTCCGGCCGCCCCGAGCGCACCACCCCTCGGCCTGGGGCCGCCGCGGCGGCCGGGGAGCCGTTGCCCGGGCCGGGCCTCGCCGAGGTCCGCATCGTGGCGGCGTCGCCCGAGGCGGCCCGGCTGGTTGCCCAGACGCTGCGCGACCGCTATGGCGCCGCGGAGCAGCGCAGTTACCCCGCCGACGCGTCCGACGGCGGTACCAGGCTCCACCTCACGCTCGACACCACCCGTACCCCTGGTGCCGGGGAGCCGCCCCGGCCGTGGCCGGTCGCCGGCCGGCCCCACCATGACGAACTCGCGAACGCCGTTCCGCGGCGGTCCGTACCCACCACCCCGGACGGACCGTCCGGAGACAGGCCGACCCGATGACCATCATCAGTGTGCCCCCGAGCGCCCCGCAACGGTCTCTTCCTGCCCGGTTCGCCCTGCTCCCTCAGGGCACCGGCTTGCACCGCATCGACGGCGCGTGGTGGCCGCGCACCCGCCACCTGGCCGCCGAACTGCCGCCCCTGCTGGAAGGGTTGGCCTCCCGCTGGGGCCGTATCACGCGGGTCACCGTCGACGCCTCGATGTGGAACGCCGGCCCCCACCGTCTGGTGCTCGGCCGCCGGGTGATCCACATCAGCCGGTCCGCCGGGATGGGGCACCGGCACACCGTATGCCTGCTCTCCCTCGGCACCGGCCGGTGTGACCTGCTGGTCATACCGCCCGACACCCCGGCGGAGCGGGCCGGCCGCCTCATGGCGGATGCCTCCTGCACGGGCGGCGGAGGCGGGCGGGGCTTCGGCACACACACCGCGGCCGGCTGACGGCCCCGCGGCGGCACGGAACGCCGCCTACCCCCAAATTCCGGCACCCCAAACGCGCAGGCCCAAGCCCCCGGCCGCACCGGACCCCTCCGATCCGACCAGGCCGAGGAGCCACGCATGACCACGACCACCGCACCCCAGGCACCGCCCGAACGCCCCGGGAGGCCACCCGCCTATGACGGGACCTCCCCCTTCCCGTCCTCCGGGCATCCCGCTCCGCGTACCGGCGCCCAGCGTCTCCAGATGGTCCTGACAGGGCTCATCGTGACGTTTCCCCTGCTGGCCGTGGTCCTGGCCGGATGGCTGCTGTGGGGACGCCTGCTCGGCCCGGCCGACCTCCTCATCGCCGTCGTCTTCTACGTCGTCACCGGCCTGGGCGTGACCGCCGGATTCCACCGGGGCCTGACCCACCGCAGCTTCACCGCCACCCGGGCACTGCGCCTGGCTCTGGCGGTGGCCGGCTCGATGAGCTTCCAGGGGGACGTCATCGGCTGGGTCGCCACCCACCGGCGCCACCACGCCTTCACCGACCGCCCCGGCGACCCCCACTCACCGTTCCGCTACGGCACCAGCCTGCGCGGGCAGCTGCGCGGTCTGGCCCACGCCCACGTCGGCTGGCTCTTCCACCGCGAAACCAGCCTCACGGTCCCCGCCGAACGCTACGCCCCCGACCTGCTCGCCGACCGCGGGCTGCGCGCCGTCTCCCGTGCCTTCCCCGCCCTGTGCGTCCTCAGCCTCGCCCTGCCCTTCGCTGCCGGCTGGGGCGTCGGCGGCACCCTGCACGGCGCGCTGACGGCGCTGCTGTGGGCCGGTCTGGTGCGCGTCGCCCTGCTCCAGCACGTGACGTGGAGTGTGAACTCGCTGTGCCACATGGTCGGCCGCCGCCCCTTCCGCACCCGGCGCCACGACCGCGCCACCAACCTGTGGCCGCTGGCCCTGCTCTCCTTCGGCGAGAGCTGGCACAACCTGCACCACGCCGAGCCCACCTGCGCCCGCCACGGCGTCGACCGCGGCCAGCTCGACCCGACCGCCGCCGCCATCCGTCTCTTCGAACGCCTCGGCTGGGCCACCGACGTCCGCTGGCCCAGCCCCGCCCGCCTCGACCACTGCCGCCGATGACCCGGGCCATCTCCGTCCAGGCCGCGTAAGCAGTGGTGCCGGAGCGGGGCCCGGCGTGCCCGTGGAGGGTCGGCCGCGGGCTCCGGCGCCCTTTCCTTTCGGGTGCCCTGCCGGTGTCTGCCCCGCCGGGCAACTGTCGCAGGCGCCGGAGAGGGATGAACGGTGTCAACGGCCGGACGCGGAACAGCACACGGACGCAGACCGGCACGGGCCGCGAGGCACCGGTCGTGCGCCGCCTCGCCGTGGGGAGCGGCGGACGGCACGGTAACAACACCCGCCCGCCCGCTCTCCCGGCCGCAGCCGAGGTGATCGTGTGGGCCGCGTCGTGCTGGGTACGGTGGTCCGAACCGGTCGGGTACCGGAGTACGGTGGCAGTACCGGGCGTATCTCGTATGCCGTCATCCCTTTCGGTGTCGCTCTCGGCGAACGGCAAGCCCGGGGGCCCGTCGGCTCCCGAGGACGTGGGAGCGATGTATTCGCAATCCTCCATCTACAGCCGCTGCAACAGCCGTTCGGCGCCGACCGAAGAGATGCTCTTCGGTCTGACCTGCGTCATCTGCGGCATCGACTACCGGAGCGCACCGACCGCGGAGGCCTTGGTGGTCTCCCGCAGCGCTGAGGGGTCCACACTGGCCTGCCGGGGCGTGTGCGCCCGCCTGGCCAGCGGGTCCGCCAGCGGCCTGGACGAGAGCCCGCCGCCCCTGGCCGAGCGCGTACGCCGGTACGAGGCGCACGCCCGGAAGCACGCCGGTCAGACGCAGGACGACCAGCGGGGGAGTGCCGCATGAGCCTGATGACTCCTCGTCGCTGGACGGAGCCGCGGACCGCAGCGGCGCCGACGACGATCGCCCCCTGGAAGAGGCTCTGGGCGCGGCGGAGGAGGACTTCGGGCTCGTCGAGGGCCGGGAAACGGTCGAGCCGGCCCTGGCACGCCTGACCGAACGTGAGCGTCGCATCTCGTACCTGCGGTTTCTCAGAAATATGACGCAAAGCGCCATCATCGCCGAACTCGGCGTCCCCCCTGTGCACATCTCACGCCTGCTCAGCAATGCCGTGGTGCCGGGGTAGGAAACGAAACCACCGGCAGCCGGTTGTTCGGGACAGCACCGCACCCACCGGTCAGCGCTTGAATGCCTTCCTGGCCTTGGCGGCGGCTTGCTTCAGGCTCCCCATCGAGCGGTCCGTCCTGCCTTCGCGCTGTGTCTGCCTGTTCTGGGTGGTTCGGCCGAGAGCCTCCTTGATCCTGCCTTTGGCTGTCTGTGCTGTGTTCCTGATGGCTCGTCCCATGGTCATGGTGGTCCTCGTCTCATGGCGAGATCATGCGTGCTGTTGTGGACGGGGGCTGCCGGTGTGGCTGGTGCCCGACGTGCCGACGGGGGTGCCGTCGGCTTCCAGGAGGGTGGCGCTGAGCGCGAGAAGGGCCACGTCGTCCGCCGGGCCGACGGGAAAGGTCGCCAGCAGGGCGGTGAGGTCGTCGATGACGGCGGCCGCGCGGGGCGCCGTACTGGTGGCTGCGTGGTGGGTGAGGTGTGCGGCCAGGCTTTCCTCGTCGAACCGGGCGCCGTGCGAGGTGCGTGAGGCGGTGAGGCCGTCGCTGTGCAGCACAAGTGCCTCGCCCGGTGCCAGGTGCAACGTGCGGGAGACGATCGGGGCATCGGCGAGGGCACCGAGGAGCATGCCGCCGGACAACTGCACCGGTTCGGCGCGGGGGCGTAGCCCCTGGCGGGCCGGCCGCAGGTGGTACGCGGGAGGGTGGCCGCCTCCGGTCAGGGTGATGGTGAAGCCGCCCGCGGGGTGGGGAGCCAAGGTGCCGAGGATCAGGGTGCACAGGCGGACGTCGGCGGCCGGGTCTGCCAGCAGGGCCGTGTTGAGCGTCTCCAGAACGGTGCGGGGGTCGGGCTCCAGGAGTGCCGTGGAGCGGAGGGTGTGGCGGATCATGGAGGTGAGCGCGGCTGCCGTCGTGCCTCTGCCGCTCACGTCACCGAGGCAGAAGGCCCACCGGTCGGCGCCGAGGGGGAAGATGTCGTAGAAGTCGCCGCCGATGTCGTGGGGGAGGCCGTCGTGTAGTGGCAGGCTGCCTGGAGGCCCGGCACGTGGGGGAGGGCCGGGGGCAGCAGGGAACTCTGCAGGGCCGCGGCGAATGCGGCGGTCCGGGATCGGTCCTGCTCGGCCCGGTCGTGTGCCGCGCGTGCGACCTCCAGCAGTTCGCGTTCCCTGCGCAGCATGCGCAGTGCGGACAGCCGCAGTTCGAGTTGGTCCATGACCAGTGTGGCCAGGTCGGTCAGCGCGGCGGCCTGCTCGGGGGTGATCCGGCGGGGCCGGGTGTCCAGGACGTCGACGGCGCCGAGCCGGTGACCGTCGGGAGTGGTGATCGGTGCGGCGGCATAGAAGCGGATGCCGGCCGGGCCGGCCACCATCGGGTGTGCGCGGGTCAGGGCATCGTGCCGGGTGTCGGGGATGACCAGGGGAGTGTCGGAGAGGATCGCCGAGGTGCTCAGGCAGGCCTCCCGGCCGGTCTGGGCAGCGCCTTCCAGCCCGTAGGCGGCCTTGAACCAGACCCGGTCGGAGTCGACGATCGTCACCGTCGCCATCGGGACGTCGAAGAGCCGTCCGGCCAGCGCGGCGATCCGGTCGAACGCCCCGTCCGGAGGGGTGCCCAGGATGTCGTAACGGCGCACCGCCGCGATACGTCGCGCCTCGCGTGACCGGCAGTCCGCGGAGACGGCTCCGGGCTCCCCGTCCTGTTCGTCGACCGGCATGCGCCCACCTCGCTTCGGTTCACTCGGGACGCTGCGTACGGGCCTTGTGCGCGAGGCCGTGGCGTTCCCCCAGGGGCAGCACCAGTGCCCGCAGCGCCGCGGGGCCGGACGGCCTGCGGACCTGCCCGATGTCCTGCCACCCCCACGCCCGGAAGGCGCTGTGGGCGGCGTGGTCGGCCTGATCCACCAAAGTCGCGCCGAGCGAGGCGTGGTTGTCCGCAAGCAGCCGTGTTTGCAGCCGCCGGGCGAGGCCGGAAGCGTGTTCGTGCGGGTGGACCACGATCTCCGTGACGGCGAGGGTGTGCCCGGAGGAGGTCAGCTGCTCGACGGACCGGGGGAGACCGCCCTCGAAGCCGATCCACCAAGCCCCGTCGCGTGCGACGGGGAAGCCGAAGGCACAGCCTGCCAGGGTGGGCGTCTCGGCGACCAGGAGGGAAAGCCCGGGCGCCGCACGGAGTCCGCGAGGCGGCGAAGGAAATCCTCCCTACGGCGGTAGGTCTCGCCGGACGCGGCCTCCGCAGACTCCACGTACAGGTCCGCCAGGTCATCCCGGAGCGCCTCGGCCTGCCAGCGGTGCAGGCGGCGCAGGCGCACCGCTTCCAGGGCGGACCGTTCCTGCCCTGGCCCGGGGCCCGTCACGGTGCACCAGGGGGCCATGATGGCGCCGGTGTGCTCTCGCGGTGACTTGCAGGAATGCCGCTCAGCAGCAGGGCGGTGTCACTGGGCGTGAGGATGCGTCGCAGTGCGAGCGGCGGGTGATGCAGTCGCAGGGTTCCGCCTCTCCGGGTGGCCTGCGCGGCGGCGTGCAGGAAGGCGTTGAGGCCGCTCACGTCACAGAAGGTGACGGCGGTCAGGTCGACGTCGATGGTGCGTATCCCGCCGTACAGGCACTCCCGCAGGGACGCGCTGACCAAAGGCGCCGTCGCCAGGTCGATCTCACCGGCCAGAGTGATCAGCGCACGGCTTCGCTTGTCGTGCCGGTAAACGTTCAGATCGGGCAGGGGCATGGCGCCTCCGGTTCCGGGCGACCGGGCCGGGACGGGGGCGGTGCGGGCCGGGGCCCCGGCAGGGATGTGCGCTCAGCAGCAACGCGCCGTCGGGGTCTGGAACGTCGACGTCCTGATGTGAGGGTAGCCCCGGGCCCAGCGGACCGGGAGCTGTGGGGGGCATCAATACCCGTACGGCCGAGAGGCGTTGGGGTATGGCGGTAATGGGGCGGTCAAGGCCGGGTAAGCGGTCGGGGACGCGACAGCGTACTAGCCGGGGGCCGGCCGGGCCGCGCCCGAACGGCACGGCAGGCCCGGTCACAGGCCCGCCGTGTCGCGCTGTTGCCCCTGTCAGGCCCTCCGGTCCTTGAAGGATCCGGTGGTCCTGCGCCGCGGGCGCAGGCGTCCGCGGCCTCCGTCCCTGTGGTCCCGGCGGTCGTGCAGGGCGGGTGGAGCGGCGGTGACCGGCTGCGACCGGGTGGGCTCGTGGGCGCCGCGGCGGTCCGGAAGGCGGCGGCTGTACCGGTACAGCGCGATCCGGTCGTCGTGCTGGGCGTTCAGCAGATGGATCACGAATACTCCCAGAGCGGTCATCGCGAGTAGGACGGTGACGGTGAGACCGGTGCCCATGGCCGCGTCACCTCCCGTCGGCCGTGCAATCGCGCGCGGCCATGGCGCCGCCCTCCGCTTCCCATGTCTCGGTGCGGACCGGCGGGTCCGCCTCGGCAGGGGCCGCGAGGTGCCGGGCCGACTCGGCCGCCATGAGATCGCTGCCCGTCCGGGCGGTGTGCGGATCCGAAGCGGCGTCCATGAGCCGTGCGGCGGCGGCCGCGCCGGTCTCCGGAGGAACGATCAGCAGGTCCCAGCGCCCTACGCGGTAGGAGAGCAACAGGAGTTGATGGGGGTCCTGCTCTTCGGTGAACCAGCCCACCTTGATCACACGGCCGTTGGCCGGGATCGCGCGTGGCACGGCCGGCCAGTGCGTCGGGTTCACCGTGATGCGCGTGATACGGCCCCACAGCGGTTCCAGCCGTTCGGTCAGGGCGGGAAGCTCACGTGCGAGGTCGCGGGAGCGGGGCCACCAGGCGCCGTCGAGCAGCCCGGTCTGCGGGCCCGCGGGCTTGAGGGAGAGGCGGACCGGCGGGTGGCCGGAGGGACTGACGTCCGGCGCGGCCGGCGGGGGTCGTTCGGTGATCACCGTCATGGTGTCGACCCGTCCCCGGACCTGGCGTGCCCGGCCCGGTGTTTAGATCCGAGAGAGATACCGGCAAGGAAGCCGGTCAGAAAATGCTCTCGGTGTCACCAGCGTACTCCGCCGTCAGCGCCGACCACGACTGCCGACGGCCGGAGCCCTGGACAGAGAGCTGACCAGGGGAGTGGTGGTTCAGGAGTAGGCTGGTTGCACCGAGGGCTCCTCGTACGCGGGCTCCGTTGCCTGTGTCGTTCTCGGCGAATCACCACACCGGGGCCGCCCCGGGCGAGGTCATGTGATGACCACGAACACACTCGGTCCGCCGGTGATCGGCAGACGGGCCTTCCGGTCGTGGACGCCTCGGCAACTGCTGCCGTACTCGGGTGCGGACGGTGCGCCATGACCGTTGATCCCCTGCTGCCCGTGATGCTGCCGGACGGCGCCCGTGCCCATCAGGCGGGCCCAGGGGTAGCCGTACTGAGGATGGAGACGACCCCTCGCCGCGACGGGACCTTCGACGGCACGTGGTGGCCGAGATCCCGGGATCTCGAAACCGAGTTGCCCGGCTTGATGCGCGTGCTGACCGAGCGGCTGGGTCCCCTCGCACGTCTCGGACTGGATGCGAGCGCCTGGGACGCGCACCCGCACCACTTGGTCGTCGACGGTCACCTGATACGTATCGACTGGTCCGAGGTCGGCGACGGCACGATGCTCGTCACCCGCGGGCGGCAGGACATCTTCTCCTTCCTGATGCTCCCACCACAGGCCGACGCGTCCGCCGCACGCGCAGCCATGGCCATGGCTGTCCAGGACGGCAACAGCGCATCGGCCGCGGAGATCTTCTCCGCCGCCGGAATCATTCCCGCTTGAGGGGCAGAGCCGGCCTTGGCCTGCCCCGCGGTCTTTGTGTGTTCGCCGCGCTGGACGGTCAGGCCCTGCCCGGTTTTCGACGACCTCAGCCCGTGCCGCGTCTGAGCCGCCGCCCCGCTACGAAGCCTTTGCCCAGGGCCTGCTCCGTCGCCGTAGAGGTGCGGGCCGGCGTCAAAGTGGACAGGCCGGGACCGGGCTGGGCGCGAGAGTGCCCGGTCCCCTACTGCGGGAGACCGAGCACATTCTCCGGGTGCTGCCGCTCGTCTGGGGGAGGCCGGTTCGACAGCCCGTCTTCCGGGGCCTCACTCAGGGCCAGCAGCGCGGGGAGACCGGCGTGGGGTACGAACCGGTCGAGCAGGACACCGATGCGCCAGTCGTGGTCGTCACGAACGGCCTGCACGATGGCTTCGATGCTCTGTAGCCGGGCGTATGAGACGCCCAAGAGAACACCTCCGACCCCGGGGGACCGGCAGCCGGTCCCTGGCTTCACCCTCCTCTCTTCCGCGGAGTTTTGTTCTGCGGAGAGGCTGCTGACGCGTTTGCCGCATTCCTTGTCCACTCGCGTCGCCGAGGCGGCGCCTTCTTTCTGCTCCGGTGCCGGTATCGGACCGTTTCCGGTATGGGGCTGATCGCTGTGGATGCGGAAGGAACGGTGAAGCCGGTGGCGACCACGTCACCCGGGCACGCGGCACGCGGCCGCCGATCCCTACGGACACGGATCCACCGCCGTCCGGGACGACGCCGGCCGGCGCGAAGCCATCGTCGGCCGGGCCGCGCCGCGGCTCCGGAGGACGTCGACGCGGTGATCGACAACGTGGGCGGCGAGCAGCTCCGGGCATCGATCGCCGTGGTCAACCGGGGTGCCCGTATGGGCCTCGTCGGCGCGCTGGGCACCCAGCTCACGGAGTCCGGCACCCCGACGACGGCCATCGGACATTCTCCCCACTGGCCTGGGCATCATGCTGCGCGGCACCGTCCTCCACGCGGACCACCTCGACCTGACCCCCGAGTGGCACCAGGACGTGGAGCGGTTGCGGGCCGACCGGATGGACAGGGGCGTCTCCAGTTCCAAGGACCCGTTTGCCTCGCCCTACGGGCCACCGGGCCGGCTCTGCCCGGTGGCGCCCACCCGCTGTCTGGAGTGCCGCAACGCGTTCGTCCTGCCCTCGAACCCGCCGCAGCTTCTGCTGTTCGCCGCCCACCTGGAGCGGCTTGTGCCGCGGCTGTCCCCGCAGCACTTCCACGCGCTGTGGGGACGGCAAGCTCAACCACTGCACCATGGACGACGAACCCGCTGGCGCGAGATGCTCTTCACCGGCAAGCCGGCCCGCACCGGCGGCAAACTCACGAAGAACAACCTCTGGCGCGAGGCCGGCGTCAGCCGGGCCACCATGAACCGCGCGGCTGGCGTGCTCGCCGACTGGGACGCTCGGGCCGGCCAGAGCCCGGCGAGCCGGCGCGACCAGAAGCAGACCGAACGGATCGCTCTTCTTCGCCGCCAGCTCAGGAACAGCCGACAGGAGCGACGGCGTCCAGAAGCAGGTCGACGCAGCCGCCACCGTCATCGCCGTCCTGCTCGCAGGGAACACCGCCTTGCGCGAGCAGGCCGCCAAACGTTCGGCCGTCCTCGTTCCGCTCGCCAGGTCGCAAGCCATCCGCGAGTGAGCCGAGTGGGACTGGTGCAGTCAGGCTCGGCCGGGCCGGAGCCCGGCCAGCAAGCTCCGGACCCTGCGCTCGATCTCATCGCGGATCGGCCGGACGGCCTCGACCCCCTGCCCGGCTGGGTCGGCGAGCCTCCAGTCCAGGTACTGCTTGCCGGGGAAGACGGCGCAGGCATCCCCGCAGCCCATGGTGATCACGACGTCGGACGCCTGCACGGCCTCGGTGGTCAGCACCTTGGGAATCTCGGCGGCGATGTCGATTCCGGCCTCGGCCATCGCCGCCACGACGGCCGGGTTGACCGCGTCGGCCGGGGCCGATCCGGCCGAGCGGACTTCGATGCGGCCCTGGCCGAGGCGGGTGAGGAAGGCGGCGGCCATCTGCGAGCGGCCGGCGTTGTGGACGCACACGAACAGCACCGACGGCTTGGCAGCGGTGTCAGACACGGGCGGAACCTGCTTCCTCGGCGGCAGCCGCAGGGGCCGGCAGGGGCTTGGACCGGGGAAAGTACCGGCGGGCGGCGAGGGCGACATGGACCAGGCCGATCAGCACGGGCACCTCGATGAGCGGGCCGACCACCCCGGCCAGGGCCTGGCCGCTGGTGGCGCCGAAGGTGGCGATGGCGACCGCGATGGCCAGCTCGAAGTTGTTGCCCGCGGCGGTGAACGCCAGCGTCGTCGCCCGCGGATAGTCCAGTCCGGCCGCGCGGCCCAGGGCCATGGAACCGGCCCACATGAGGGCGAAGTACACCAGCAGCGGCAGCGCGATCCGGGCGACGTCCAGGGGCTGGGAGGTGATCGCGTTCCCCTGGAGGGCGAACAGGACGACGATGGTGAACAGCAGCCCGTACAGGGCGAACGGCCCGATCCTGGGGATCAGCTTGGTCTCGTACCAGGTGCGGCCCTTGGTCTTCTCGCCGATCCGGCGGGTCGCGAACCCGGCGACGAGCGGGATGCCGAGGAAGATCAGTACGCTGCGGGCGATCTCCCACACCGAGATGTCCAGCGTCGTCCGGTCCAGGCCGAGCCAGCCGGGCAGCACCTGGAGGTAGAACCAGCCCAGCGCGGAGAACGCGATCACCTGGAAGACGGAGTTCAGGGCGACCAGGACGGCGGCGGCCTCGCGGTCGCCGCGGGCCAGGTCGTTCCAGATGATGACCATGGCGATGCAGCGGGCCAGCCCGACGATGATCAGCCCGGTCCGGTATTCCGGCAGGTCCGGCAGGAAGAGCCAGGCGAGGGCGAACATGACGGCCGGTCCGACGATCCAGTTGACGACCAGGGAGGGGATCAGCAGGCGGCGGTCACGGGTGACGGTGTCCAGACGGTCATAGCGGACCTTGGCCAGGACCGGATACATCATCACCAGCAGGCCCAGGGCGATCGGCAGGGAGACGCCGGTGACGCTGACCTCGGCCAGCGCGTCCCCGAGTCCGGGGACGAGGCGGCCCAGTCCCAGGCCGAGACCCATGGCCAGCAGGATCCACGCGGCCAGGAAGCGGTCCAGGAAGGACAGGCGGGCGGCCACCGGTCCGGCGGCGGGCGTGGCCTCGGCGGTCATGAGGCGGCCCCGGAAACGATCGCGGGCTGGGGCAGCGGCTGTCCGGCCGGGCGGGCCAGGAGGCCGGCGAGCCGGTCGGTCATCTCGGGCAGCAGCCAGTAGTACACCCAGGTTCCGCGGCGTTCGCAGTCGATGAGGCCGGCCTGGCGCAGCAGCTTGAGGTGGTGGGAGATCGTCGGCTGAGACAGCTCGAAGGCCGGGGTCAGGTCGCACACGCACACCTCACCGCCGGCCCGGGAGGCGATCATCGACAGCAGCCGCAGCCGCACCGGATCACCCAGGGCTTTGAAGACCTTCGCCAGTTCGGTGGCCTGGTCCTCGTCCAGCGGGACGGTCAGCAGCCCTGGGCAGCAGGCTCCGGCTGGGCCGAGCCCTTCGACCTCTTGTTTCGACATCCTTCTATGTTGACGAACGTCGATGCAGGGCGCAAGCTGCCTTGCATCGAAACCTTTCGATGCAACGACATCAGGGAGGACGTCATGTCCCGTGTCCAGCTCGCCCTCAACGTCGCCGACCTGGAGGCATCGGTGGAGTTCTACTCCAGGCTCTTCGGCGTCGAGCCGGCCAAGCGCCGCCCCGGATACGCCAACTTCGCCCTCACCGAGCCGCCGCTGAAGCTCGTCCTCATCGAGGGCGAAGCGGGCCAGGAGACTCGGCTGGACCACCTCGGCGTCGAGGTCACCTCCACCGAGCAGGTCGTCGCGGCCACCGGCCGCCTCAAGGAGGCGGGCCTGGCGACCTTCGAGGACAACGACACCTCCTGCTGCTATGCCCTGCAGGACAAGGTCTGGGTGACCGGTCCGGGCAAGGAGCCCTGGGAGGTCTACGTCGTCAAGGCCGACGCCGACCAGATGGGCAAGAGCCCCGCCCTGGACGGCGACGCCTGCCGCACCAGCGAAAGCACGGCCGCCGAGCCCGCCCGGTCAGCCACCGGTTGCTCCTGCGGCAGCTGACCCGCCGGCACCAGGCAGCCGCGCGCCGTCGAGACCCCACAGTGACGCGCGGGCGGCTGCCCGGCCGCCACCGGCGAGCACCAGGAAGTCCCTGGCCCGCAACGCCGGAGACGCACCGCGGACAGAGATGCACACGGACACCGATGTGCCACCTGAGACACAGCAAAGTCTGGAGAAGACTGGGTGGCCCGGCTCGTTCGGCACGTCGGCCTCAGAGGCGTGTCCTCGAAGTGGGGCCAATACTCGTGCACAGGTCACACCACAGTGATTGCGATGTGAAGCCGGAGTTCGCTCCTCAACAGGGCCACATCTCATCGCTGAAGCCATGCAAAGGAGTACCGTGACAGTAGTCAGCCCTCGTCCGGGTGGTATTCCACCCAGACCCCGTAGTGTGCTTCCGGCCCCGGTTGCTGGCACTGTTCCGACCGGAGGCTGCCATGCCCAGTTCGTCCTTCCCCCTTCCGGATCCGCCCTCGTCGAACGGGCCGCCTGGGCTGCCGCGTGAGGCGCGGATCACCGCCGCGCTGATCGACCTGGCCGACACCCTGGTCGACGACTTCGACCCGGCCGAATTCCTCTACCGCGTCGCCGAACACTGCATGGACCTGCTCGACATCGGCGACGCCGGCGTCATGCTCGCCGTGCCCGGCGGTCCGCTGCGCCTGGTCGCCGCCTCCTCCGAACGCGTACGCCTGGTCGAACTCTTCGAACTCGACGCCAGCGAAGGCCCCTGCTGCACCGCCTTCGACCAGGCCGTCCCCGTCGACCACACCCTCAACGCCACACCCTCACCGCGCTGGCCGCGCTTCAGCACCCGCGCCCACAGTGCTGGTTACACCTCCGTGCACGCCACCCCGATCCGGCTGCGCGGCGACACCATCGGCGTGCTCAACCTCTTCCGCCGCGTCCCCGGTTCACTGCCGGCAGCCGACCGGCACCTGGCCCGCGCCCTGGCGGACGCCACCGCCATCTCCCTGCTCCAGCAGAGCACCCTCGACCAGCACCGCACCGTCCGCGCCCAGCTCGAAAAAGCCCTGGACACCCGCACCATCATCGAACAGGCCAAAGGCTTTCTGACCGCCCGCCACGAAACCGACCTGGACACGGCCTTCCACCGCCTGCGCGCCCACGCCCGCCACCACCACCTGCGCCTGGTCGACCTCGCCCGCGACATCGTCGACGGCACCACCACCCTGCCCCCACCCCCGGGCACCGGCAAGACTCCCACCCCCCCTGACACCTGAGCGCGGGCACGGGCCCGAGCTGCACAAGACCGGGCGGTTCGGTGGGCACGTCGGATCTCCACGGACCGCTCGCCCGTGCTCACCGATACGCGCGCCCACGCCTCCAAGCCTGCTGGGTTCACAGAGCACAGACGCCGATGTGTCTCGTGAGACATGGCGAATTCTGGAGAACGACGGCTACCGCCGCCTGCCACGCACCCGGGCGCATGCCTGTCGCCTTTCGGAAGAACACCGAGAAGTTGGATGCGTCGGGGAAGCCGAGCGTGGCGGCGCAGCGAGCCGCGGTGAGGCGGTCGTGCGCGAGGAGTCGTTTAGCTTCCAGGACGATCCGGTCGACGATATACGCCTTCGCGGTGCGGCCGGTGGCCTGCTGCACCGCTCGTGAGAGGGTGCGGGGCGCGTATCCCAGAGCACGGGCGTAGTAGCCGGCGTCGTGGTGTTCCCGGAAGTGCGCTTCGACGCTGGAGCGGAACCTCAGGAACAGCGGGTGGCGGGAGCGTGCTCCGGAGTGGGGTGGCCGCAGCCGGGCGATGAGCGCGGAGAGCAGGATCTGGGGCAGTTCCGTCGAGAAGTTCTCGGATGGTGCGGACGCTTCGAGGAGGAGATGGTCGCGGGCCACGCCGATGAAGGGCCAGTCGGCGTCGGGGATGCTCCAGTGCGCGACGAGGTCCGGGGAGGCGACGAGTTCCCGGGTGGCGTGGGTGACGGGCGCGGTCGGCACGAACAGCACGAGGTGTCCCGCCACACCGGCGATGTCGTCCCACTGGTGTACCGCGCCGGGTGGGATCCATACCGCGGACCGCTCCTTGAGCGGGTGGTGGAGGAAATCCACCGTGACCGAGCCGTGTCCGGTGTCGACGACGGCGAGGACATGGAAGTCGGCGCGCTGCGTGCCGCCGTCGTTCAGCTCGCGCAGGCGGTCGAACGACATCGTCTCGACCGCGGCGGCGCGGCGCCCTGCGGGCTGGTAGGTCATCTGCCGGATCACACGCACGTGTCCAGTTTCCACCATCGGGCGACCAGTCACGCCGATGCCTTGCCCGGGTGCGGAAGTTTCAATGAACACACGGGGAAATCGCCTATGACACTGACCGGAAGAGCCAGCATGAACACGCCGCCGTCGCAGCCGCTTCTGCCCGCTTACGACCACCGGCCCGGGACCGGGCCGACCCTGGTGTTCCTGCACTACTGGGGTGGTTCCGCCCGCACTTGGGACCTCGTCGTCGACCGCCTCGCGGGCCGTGACGTGCTCACAGTTGACTTCCGCGGATGGAGCCGGTCGAGCGCTCTGCCCGGCCCCTACACGCTCGGCCAGCTCGCCGACGACACGCTCGCCGTGCTCGCCGACGCGGGGGCCACCGACTATGTCCTGGTGGGGCATTCGATGGGAGGCAAGGTCGCACAACTGGTCGCGGCCACCCGGCCCGCCGGCCTGCGCGGCATCGTCCTCGTCGGCTCCGGCCCGGCGAAGCCCGCCGCACAGATCACCCCCGAGTACCAGGAAGCCCTCTCCCACGCCTACGACTCCACCGAATCCGTAGCCGGGGCACGGGATCACATCCTCACCGCGACCGAACTGCCCGCTCCGGTCAAGGCACAGATCGTGACCGATTCGCGCACCGTGACCGAAGCCGCCCGCACCGAGTGGCCGCTGCGCGGCATCGCGCAGGACATCACCGAGCACACACGCATGGTCAGCGTTCCCGCCCTCGTGGTCGCCGGAGAGAACGATCAGGTCGAGCCCGTCGACGTGCTCCGTTACCACCTGGTGCCCTATCTCTCCCAAGCCGACTTCATGGTGATCCCGCACACCGGCCACCTGATCCCGTTGGAAGCCCCGGCCGACCTCGTCGGGGCCATCACGGCCTTCGCGCCAGCAGCCTGACCATCCGCGCGGTCCGACGACGGGTTTGCTCTTGATCACCCGCCTGCCCCCTGCATGACAGGCCGCTCCCTCATCCCGTCGCCAGACGCGGACTACGTGGACATGTTTACAAAGAGCATCGGGCGCGGATGCAGCGTGCTGGAGGTTGCGGCTGGGGGTGGCGCGGTCGGCGTCGACCCACAGCTTGGACTTGTCCCGGTCGTGGCCGGTCCGGCTCCCACGGGCGAACTCCAACTGGTCGACCGCCTTGGCCGGCGCCGGCCCGCTCGGCGCCGGCGGGGCGGCCGACCGCGGCGGCTTGGCGTCCTCGTGAGAGGTATCGGCAGAGCAGGCCACCACGGACAGCAGCTGAACGGAACAGGCAACGGCCGCGGCGCGGCGGAAGAGGTGCACCACGCCTCTAGGTGAATCGGCGTCAGGTTCCTGGAGCTACCCAGCCGTACGACAGTGCCGAACCGCGTACGTCAAGAGGCAGGGCCCGCGGGCCAGAAGCAGCAGTGCGGGCGGAAGCGAGAGCGGACGCCCTGAGGAAGAGGCGGCAGGCAGAGCCTTCGTGGTGTCTGCCCGTTCAGGCGCCGGGGGCGCGGCATCTGCATGGGCCGGGAAGTCTGCGGGCTGTGGTGGGGCGGGCGCTGCCGGCAGGCAACCGGCAGGACAGGCCGACCATGGCCGAATGGCCGGCGCTGGACCGGTCCCAGCCGGTGCTGCCGTTGGTGCCCGGTGCTCCTGAACGCCGCAGCCACGACTACGTCCGGGCCGGCACGACCACGCTCTTCGCCGCCTACAGGTCGCCACCGGCAAGGTCATCGGCTCCCTCCACCGCCGACACCGGGCAGTGGAGTCCGAGCGCCGCGGCCGGGCCCTGGGCTTCGACCGGCCGCCCGGGCCCAACCTGCGCGAGATCATGAACGCAATCCTGTACGTGGACCGCACCGGCTGCCAGCGGGCCTACCTCCCGCACGACTTCCCACCGCAACAGACGGTCTACGGCTACTTCGCAAAGTGGCCGAAGGGAGGCCACTTTGCCCAGCTCAACGGGCTGTTACGGGCTCGGTGCGCCAGCAGGAAGGCCGCACAGGCACCCGTCGGCGTACGTGATCGACGCGACATCCACCTCCGTCCCCCTCCTCGGTCTCCTTCAGTGCGTCCAGGTGCTCTTGCGCCACTACGCCAAGTTTCTGGACGGCGTCCGGGAGCAGGCCGACCGGCTCATCGAGCAGTCCATGCGGGAGTGGGACCGCGTCAGCGGAGGAGGCGCTACCGCGTGGTGAACCGCTCTACGAGCTCCGGACTGTGCCGCAGTTCCGGGGCCGCCGCGGGCGACTGCGCCGCGAACCTTGGGCGCGGTATGCCGACCGCGGCTACGACCACGAGCTCTACCGCCACCGACTGCGACAGCGGAGCATCGTTCCCAGATCGCTTACCGTGGGCAGGTTCACGGATCAGAGCTGGGCCGTGTCCGGTGGGTCGCCGAAGCGGCCATCGGCCACCCTCCACTGCCCCGTTATGTTTTCCGTGGTCCTGCAAGAGGACCGCTGGCCTTCGGGCCCGGCATGGCTGTTGCCCCCTGTCGAAGGCATGACCTGGGGGGCGGTGTCACCGGGCCCGGGGGTGCCGTCGGAGACGCTGATAAGAGGTCCGACCGCTGCCTGGCCTGGCGCAATGCCCGGTCTTCGTGGGCGGCAGGTCTGCATAACGTGGATGCGCGCGTACGACACCAACGCCGAGGCCGGCACCGACAACGTTCCGGGCAGGTGCGATGTTCGACACCGAAGACGTGAGCGTGTTCCTGGGCCTGGACGTCGGCAAGAGAGCCCGTCACGGGCACGGGCTGACCCCGGCCGGCAAGAAGGTCTTCGACAAGCCCCTGCCCAACAGCGAGCCGAAGCTGCGGGCCGTCTTCGACAAGCCGGCCGCGAAGTTCGGCACGGTCCTGGTGATCGTCGGCCAGCCCGCCTCGATCGGCGCCCTGCCCCTGGCCGTGGCCCGCGACGCGGGCTGCCAGGTCGCCTATCTGCCCGGCCTTGCCATGCGGCGGATCGCCGACCTCTACCCGGGCGAGGCAAAAACCGACGCCAAGGACGCCGCCGTCATCGCGGACGCGGCCCGCACCATGCCGCACACCCTGCGGTCCCTGGAACCGACCGACGAGATCACCGCCGAACTGGCCGTGCTCGTCGGCTTCGGTGAGGACCTCGCAGCCGAGGCCACCCGCACCTCCCACCGGATACGCGGCCTGCTCACCCAGTTCCACCCCAGTCTGGAACGCGTCCTCGGTCCCCGCCTCGACCATCAGGCCGTCACCTGGCTCCTGGAGCGTCACGGCTCCCTGGCCGCCCTGCGCAAGGCCGGCCGCCGCAGGCTGGCCGAGGTGATCCGGCCCAAGGCGCCGCGCATGGCCACCCGGCTGATCGACGACGTCTTCGACGCGCTCGACGAACAGACCGCCGTCGTCCCGGGCACCGCCACCCTCGACCTCGTGATCCCTTCCCTGGCCGCCTCGCTCGCCGCTGTCCACACCCAGCGCCAGGCGATGGAAGCCCAGATCACCACCCTGCTGGAGGCTCACCCTCTTCACCAGGTCCTGACCTCGATGCCCGGCGTCGGCGTCAGGACCGCCGCCGTCCTGTTGGTCACCGTCGGCGACGGCACCAGCTTTCCCACCGCCGCCCACCTCGCCTTCTGCGTCGGCCTCGCCCCCGCCACCAAGTCGTCCGGCACCTCAAGCCACGGCGAACACGCTCCACAAGGCGGAAACCGGCAGCTCAAACGCGCCATGTTCCTGTCCGCCTTCGCCTGCATGAACGCCGACCCCGCCTCCCGCACCTACTCCGATCGCCAGCGAGCACGCGGCAAAACCCGCCGAGTAGCCGAGGGGAGTCTCACCCCTCGGCCCCCGGATGCAACGTTCACAGGTGCATGGGCACCGATTTGGCCGGTACTCGGGATGTACCGCTTCGCGCCGCCGTCCTGGGCATCTGGGGGCTGTGAGGTTCGGCCTGTTGCTCATGACGGTGCGGGATGACAGAGGCGCCGCTACCCGATAGGTGGGTCAGGGGGCGGTCCGGGTCTCCTGGCGGATCGGGGTGCCGGCGTGGTGCAGGCTCGTGAGGACCTGCCGGTAGGAGGCGAACAGGCCGGTCTCCAGGTAGTCGATGCCCGTCTCCTGGCAGTACTGGCGGACGATGGGCTGCGCCTTGCGCAGGTGCGGGCTGGGCATGTTCGGGAACAGGTGGTGTTCGATCTGGTAGTTCAGGCCGCCCAGTGCGATGTCGGTGAACCAGCCGCCGCGTACGTTGCGGGAGGTGAGAACCTGACGGCGCAGGAAGTCGGGGCGTTCGGTGCCGCTCAGGGTCGGCATGCCCTTGTGGTTGGGAGCGAAGATGGAGCCCAGGTAGACGCCGAACAAGCACTGGTGAACCGCCAGGAAGGCCACCGCCATACCGGGCGGGAGCACCACGAACAACGCTGTCAGGTAGAGCGCGAAGTGAGCGAACAGCAGCGTGCCCTCCAGGCCCCGGCGCTTGAGCGAACGGTTGGCCAGTGCCCTGACACCGGCCACATGCAGGTTGAACGCTTCCAGGAGAATCAGCGGGAAGAACAGGAACGCCTGGGCGCGGCCGAGCAGCCGGGGGAGCCCGGCGGCGGCGCGTGCCTGGGCCTGGGACCAGACCAGCAGGTCCGGGACGACGTCCGGGTCCAGCTCTTCATGGTTGGGGTTGGCGTGGTGGCGGGTGTGCTTGTCCTGCCACCAGCCGTAGCCCATGCCGATGCCCAGGTTCGCAGCTCCCCGGCCGGAGCGTTCGCTGGCCCGGCGCAGCCGGAACACCTGGCGGTGGGCCACATCGTGGGTGACGAGGGCGACCTGGCCGAAGACCAGGGCCAGGAACGCGGCCACGGCCAGACTCCACCAGCTGTCGCCGACCAGGGCGAAAGCGGCCCAACCGATCACGTACAGCGCGGCCACCAAGGCGACCCGCACCGCGTAGTAGGTTGGCCGCCGTTCCAGCAGGCCGGCCTCCGCGATCTTCTTGGAGAGCGGGGCGAAGTCACTGCCGCCCTTATGCTGGGGCGGCGGCAGAACCGGGTGCAGCGGGATGTCAGAACTCATACAGCCAATCTCGCCGGCCCCAACGGGCCGGCTGTGCTCACGGACTACGACAGGGCCGGACACTGCCTGCGGTGCGACCCCACGGTGTACCGGAAGACGGGGCACTACACCGAGCGAGTTCCGTGGACTCATCGGCAGTGGCATAGGCGTTGGGGTACTTCGCCCTCCGGGCGGGTCCTCACGCGACCGGGGGCTGGGGCCTCTGTATTCACCGTAACCCTCCCCGCCCTCCTTGAACAGACCGACTCCGGCCAAGCACTCACACATGACAAGGTGACAGGGGAAGGGCCGGGCGCACGGGCACCTTGCCGGATGGAAGGGAGAGCGGAGGGCGGGTAGTCAGCCGCTGCCCCGGCACGTCTCCGGGAGGCATCACCGTCGCCATGGGCATCAGACCCTTAAGCAAGCAGTCCGCGGCACTTGGCATATGCGGTCACTAGGGCCATCGCCCCCTGTGTATCCGGTTGATCCGCACGGTCGGCCAGAGACGGCACAGTGCTCATTCTCGGCCCGCGCCACCAGCGTCCTGGGCGGCATCCTTCACCGAGGACACCGTCACCGGGCTCTACCCTCACCATTCCTGTATCGCCTCACGTGTGCCGTGAACCTGCTGCCTGCTGCCTGCTACCGGCGCTCCCGGTCCCGTTCGCGCTCCTCGCGGTCCCAACGGCTCTCGTTTTCCCGGCGGTACCAGCGGTCCCAACGTCCACGGCGGTCGCGGTCCTCTCGGTAATCCCGGTACTCCGTGTGACCCCGGCCCCCGCGCAGACTGCCTTCGCGTCGGCCGTAGTGGAAGACTCCGTAGAGCAGCACGGCCGCGGCCACCCCCCCAGAGAGGCTGGAGGAAGCCGAAGCCGACCAGGGCGGCAGGACGAGCGCGGATGTTTCTTCCGGGCAGGGAGGATCGCAGCTGGGGGTGCTGAGGGAGCAAGACAGTGCCGTTGAGCAGGGATCGGGTAATGGGTGTCCCATGTGCGCGCTGCTCGTCCCGTCCGTCCCCCTCAGTCCCCATGCTGTTTCGCCCGGGCCCCGCGAAAGACAGGGAACTCCCTGTGACCTGTGGAGGTCCGATCATGGTCCTGTGGGTCATTCCCTTCCTGCTTGTCCTGGTGCTGATCGGTTTCGGCTTCGCCATGAACCTCCTGTGGATCGCCGCAGCCGTACTCCTGGCAGTACCGCCGGACCGTCCCGCCTGCCCCGACGAACTAGATCATCCAGCCGTGCACCCTCACGGCCAGCGTTCAACAACACTCACTGACCTGGGAAGTCTCCGGAGCGCTCACGCGTCATCGCGACGCCGGGATGCGGTGGCGGAGGTCGCCATAACGAAGCGGGCTGTGCGGGCGCAGGCTGGCTCACTGCCTTTGGCTTCCAGGTCAGCCAGTCAATGGCGTTCGGCGGTCTGCCCGTGAAGGTCCAGCAGTCTGGTGAGTAGGCTCCCGAGGCAGTCTGTTGTCACGGGGGCGGTCGGGTGTCGTGGTACTGGCACGGGCATTCGGCCAATTACCTTTGGTGCGCCCGGACGTGCCTACGCAGGCCACCGCATTGTGCGGGCGCGCGCTCGCCGGATACCACAGATCGCGGGTGGCGGGATGCGCCTCCTGGGTGGGCGTCCGTTCACGCGGTCGTGGTTACGTTGCCCTCCGCCGGGCCCGGGACGACTCGACGTACGCAGCACCCGTCGTGCTGCGCGACGAGAGGAATCCGCGTATGCCTGACTTATCGGCCCTCGCAAGCAGGCTGCTGAATGTGGCCTCCTGGCTGACCAGCCCGCTCAGCCCGGACGACTATCTCGGACTGATCGACCCCCTGCTCGGCGCCCGCTTCCCAGTAGGGCGGGTGACAGGGGTGTGGCCGGAGACCGCGGATGCTGTCACGCTTGCTCTCCGGCCCGGCCGGGGCTGGTCGGGGCACCGTCCCGGGCAGTACCTTCCGGTCGGCGTCGAGATGGACGGCGTATGGCAGTGGCGCACGTATTCCCTCACCTCGGTGCCGGGCCGAAAGGACGGGCTCCTGACGATCACCGTCAAGGTCGCGCCCGACGGCAGAGTGTCACCGCATCTGGCCCGCCGCTCTCCACCGGGCACGGTGCTTCGACTCGGCCCCGCACGAGGCGAGTTCGTTCTTCCGGACCGTCTCCCGCCCCGCATCCTCCTGGTGACCGCCGGCAGCGGTATCACCCCGGTCATGGGCATGCTCCGTACGCTCATGAGCCGTCGGCCACCGCACCCCGATGTCGTGCTGGTGCACAGCGCGCCCTGTGCTCGGGAGGCCATCTTCGGTCCCGAACTGCGCGCCGCTCAGCGGCGGTTGGAGTGGCTGGACTATGTCGAGCACCACACTCGGCCGCACGGCAGGCTCACCCCGGACGATCTGGCTCGGCTCTGCCCCGACTGGCCGGAGCGGGAGACCTGGGCCTGCGGTCCGGCCGCCCTGCTCGACGCCGTGGAGTGCCACTGGGGCCGGGCGGGGCTCGGCGAGCGGCTCCATGTGGAGCGTTTCCAGCTGGCTCCGGTCCTGCTGCCGGATCGCCATGCCGCTTTTGGTGGCCGGGTGCTGTTCACCCGTACCGGTACTGAGGTCACCGGGGACGCTGTCACCCCGCTTCTCGTCGTCGGCGAGTCGGCGGGGGTGGTGATGCCGTACGGGTGCCGGCGCGGGATCTGCTTCGGTTGCCTGACCCCGCTGACGTACGGCCGCGTGCGTGACCTGCGTACCGGCGAAGTCTACGACCGGGCCGGCCAGATGATCCAGACCTGCGTCTCGGCGGCGGCCGGACCGCTGGCCCTCGACGCCTAACCACCAAGGATTCCCCGTGACTGTGACCCCTCCCGCTTCCCTCGAAGCGGCCCTCGGTAAGGACGTCAGCGAGGAGCTCGGTGCGGAGCTCGATCGGATCCGCTCCGAGATCATCGTCGCGCGCGGTGCCGACGACGCCCGCTACATCCGCACGGTGATCACCGCCCAGCGTGGCCTGGAGGCGGGAGGGCGGGCCGCTCTGGCCGTCTCGCTGTTCCCGCCCGCCTGGGCGGCGGGTACAGCCATGCTCGCCGTCGCCAAGATCCTGGAGAACATGGAGCTGGGCCACAACATCCTGCACGGCCAGTGGGACTGGATGGGCGACCCGGCGATCCACTCGGCCACCTGGGAGTGGGATTTCCTCACGCCCGCCGAGGCGTGGAAGCACACCCACAACCACCTGCACCACGCCTGGACCAACGTCGTCGACCGCGACCGGGACCTCGGATACGTCGTCTTCCGGATGAGCGCCGACCAGCGCTGGCGTCCGCGCCACCTCGCCCAGCCGCTCTACAACTTCGCGCTTGCCCCGCTCTTCGAATGGGGCATCGCGCTCTACGACCTGGAGCCCGATGCCGTCGCCGCCGGCCGCAAGACGTGGCGTTCCTTCGCAGCCGACCTGACCGGGTTCCTCACCAAAGCCGCCCACCAGCTCGCCAAGGACTATGTGCTCTTCCCGCTGCTCGCGGGGCCCTCCGCCCTGCCGTGCCTGCTGGGCAACCTCACCGCCAACACCGTGCGCAACCTGTGGTCGCACACCATCATCTTCTGCGGCCACTTTCCCGGCGCCGTACAGACCTTCACCGAGGAGCGCATGGAGGGCGAGACGCGCGGGCAGTGGTATCTGCGGCAGATCCAGGGCTCGGCCAACATCGAGGGCGGCCCGCTCTTCCACGTCCTCAGCGGAAACCTGGGCCACCAGATCGAGCACCACGCCTTCCCCGATCTGCCCAGCAACCGTTACGCCGAGATCGCCCCGCGCGTGCGGGAACTCTGCGAGAAGTACGGCATCCCGTACGTCACCGGCCCGTTGTGGCGGCAGTACGGCTCCACCTGGGGACGCATCCTGCGCTTCGCCGTGCCGGGGCAATGAACTCCACGGACGGAATCCAGGCGTTCGCTCGGAGGGTGAGTCCTGGGTCTGTCTGCCCGCACGCCTCGTGGGCCCGGAATTCTCTGCCTGGCCTGCCAGCGGTTCAGCCGGCGCAGACGCACGGTATCCATGGCGGACAGCTGGGAACTGTCGGGTTCGTGCGGGTGCTGCGGCGTGTGCACGAGGCGCCTCGGTTCAGGAGACCGGAAGACGTGCAGGACAGCATCATGCCCAACTTGCGGCGCGTGGACGGGATCCGGGGCGTCTGCTTCGCAGCATAGCTCCGGATGGACGCTGCGTTGCCGTCTGCTGATAGCCCGGAATCACGGTGGCGCGGGCAGGTAGACGGTGAAGGCGCGGCTCCTCTTGTCGAGGACGAGGGTGTCGGCGGCGGGACCGCTCCCAGTTCCTCGCCGACCGTGTCAGCGCTGGCCAGACGACCGTGGACGGCCTGTTCTACCGGCTGGCTGATGGCAGCGCCCGCCTCGGCGCCCGTGGCCTGCCCGCGAAGCTGTGAGCACGTGCGGGGCCGAGACTGCGGATCCGGTAGCGGCTGAGCGAGCCGGTGCCCGGGCCGTTTCGTCAGGCCGGGGATTTGCGCTGCCTGCTCAGGAACGCGGCGGTCGTAGGAGGCGTGTTGGCCCTTTGCAGTGCATCAGCCAGCTCCGTGAAGGCATCGTTGCGCGCCACCACCTCAAGGAATTTGTGCAGGGCGTACTTGTCGGTCCACAGTTTTTGTGCGATGTGGATGATCAGTGACTGCAGCTGTTCTGTCTCGTTCACGGCGAAACCTTTCTGTCGTTGGCGGCGCAGCGTTATCGGCCACTGTGCACCCGGCGCGGTGCCTCGCTGCTGCGCCACGTGCGGTGGAGCGGCGCGTGGCCGCGTCTCGCCGACAGCGGGACGGGGCCGCTTGCGTCAGGCGCCTCACCGGTGCTGTGCCAGGCTGGGCGGGAGCGGTGCAGGAGCGGTGGCGAGGGAAGGCCGTCTGCCGGCGAACGAGGCGCTGGCGTTCATGTCTGCCGCCGGGCGGGCTGTCCGTCGGAGTGCAGCCGCCACAGCGGCGGTTCGGACCGGGCAGGCGCGGTGTGCTGCAGCTGGCGGCGCAGGGCCAGGAGGGCGGCCGCGGGCAGGCCCAGTTCCTCGGCGAACCGGCGGGTGGTGGCGTACTGGATGCCGGTGGCCGCGGTGTGCCGCTCCCAGTCGGTGAAGCGCCGGTAGAGGAAGGCGGGGTCCACCTGTTCACCGGGTCGGCGCTCTGTCCTGCCGTGTGCCGCTCGCTGCCGGCCGGCGCGTGCGCGTTCGCGGTCGACTTCGGAGAAGCCGCACACGCGGCGACTGGCTTCTTCGGCTTGCGCCAGGTCGGTGGTGGCGTCGAGCGCCTGGGCCAGGCGGTTGATGTCCAGGACGCGAGTCAGGGGGAGCCGGTAGACGTGTGCGCTGGCGGGGCCGAGTACGACAGGGCCCGGTGCGTCGCGGATACCGCAGACGCCCTGGATGCCGCGGGCCGCGGCCACCAGAAGGGCGCTCGCCTCGGAGGGGTGCCAGTCGAAGACGTCGCTGACGCAGTGCGTGTGGGCTGTGGTGAGGGTGAATTCCGGGTCGTCCAGGCGGGGCAGGAGTACGGCTTCGGGCACTTCGCAGTCGAGTCCGGGGCCGGCGATGTGGACCGCGGCCGGCAGGCCGGTGCGCCGGCACGCCGCCACGACGAGCGCGTCGCCCAGGGGACTGCGCAGGGTGGGTTCGCAGCCGTCGGCCAATACATCCCCGCCGACATCGACGATCTCGATGCGGTCGGCGCCGCAGTACTCGGCGGCCTGGGCGATCTGGCGGGCCAGGCCGACCGCGCCCTCGTAGGGATCGATCAGGCCGAGCGCGGGCCGCAGGTCGGCCGCGAGCCGGGGCAGCAGCGAGCCGGCGGGAGGGAGGGGGCCGACGCCGGGGTGACCAGGTGAACTCGGTCTCCGGGGCGTTCGGTGCCGGTGAAGTCCGTACGGCGCCGGGGACCGGGAACCGGGTCGACGACCAGGCGTTCCCAGGCGTAGGTCAGGATGAGGGCCGGGACGTCGTCCCCGTGCAGAGCCGTGTGGACCATCGCCGTGGTGATCGCGTCCCCGCCGCCTCCGGCGGCAATCAGGAGTTTCGCAGTCAATACCGTTACCTCCTCGGGTTTCCCGGCGGCGCCCGCCGGCCGGGGTGCGGGACGCAGGCCGGAGGCGGTGTTGCGCCCTATGCTTACGCCTTCGAGTCCTCGGCGGCTATCGTGCTTTGAGAGTCGTTCCTCAGTTCCCTTTCCGGAAGAGGGAAGGTGTTGTCCATGACCGCCTCTGCTCCCGTCCAGATGACCTCGGGCAGGCCGGTTCCCCCACAGACTCCCTACCAGCAGTACGTCTACGTCTATCCCCACCAAAAGGCCTACCGGCGGCGGAAGAACGGGCCGTTACTGAGCGAGTTATGGGGCAGCGAACAGCTCGGCTCCCTCTCGCTGTACGTGCACATACCCTTCTGCGAGATGCGCTGCGGGTTTTGCAATCTGTTCACCCGCACCGGCGCCCCGGAAGAAATCACCGGCGCGTTCCTGGACACGCTGAGGCGGCAGGCCCAGGTGACCCGCGAGGCGATGGACGCAAGCGGGCGCCCCGTGCGCTTTGCGATGTCCGCCTTCGGCGGCGGCACCCCCACCTACCTCACCCCCGCGGAGCTCACCCGGCTCTGCGACATCTGCGAGAACGAGATGGGCGCGGACCTCGGCGCCGTTCCCTGGTCGGTGGAGACGTCCCCGGCCACCGCGACCGCCGACCGGCTCGCGGTGCTCGCCGAGCGCGGCGCCACCCGGCTGAGCATCGGCGTGCAGAGCTTCATCGACGAAGAAGCCCGCGCCGCGGTACGCCCGCAAAAACGCCCCGAGGTGGAGGCGTCCCTGGCCCGGCTGCGCGAGGCGGGTTTCCCCGTCTTGAACATCGACCTCATCTACGGCATCGACGGCCAGACGGAGAGCTCCTTTCGCGTCTCCCTGGACGCCGCGCTGGCCTGGGAGCCGGAGGAGGTCTACCTGTATCCGCTGTACGTGCGTCCCCTGACCGGCCTGAGCGCCCGGCGCGCAAGGGACCGTCGGCAGTGGGACGAGCAGCGCCTGCGCCTGTACCGGTACGGCCGCGACCACCTGCTGGCCCGCGGCTACGAGCAAACGTCGATGCGGGTCTTCCGACGGCTGGGAACGCCCGCCGGTCAGTCCGCGGACGACGCGAGCATCAACGAGTACAACCAGCAGGCCGGCATGGTGGGACTCGGTGTCGGTGCCCGGTCGTTCACCACCTCCCTGCACTACACCACCGACTACGCGGTGGCCGTGCCGGAAGTGCGGCGCATCATCGACGACTACATCGCCACCCCTCGCGAAGACTTCCGCCGGGCCCAGTGGGCCTTTGCGATGGACGACGGAGAACGGCGCCGGATGTACGTCCTGCAGCGGCTCCTGGAGACCGCCGGACTGCCGGTCGCCGGCTACCGGAAGCTGTTCGGCACGGCGCCGGCGGACGACTTCCCGGCCGAGTTCGCCCTGCTCCGCGACAAGCGGTGGCTCGACGCCGGCGAGCACACCGTGCTCAAGCTCAGCCCGGAGGGGATGGCCTGGTCCGACGCCATCGGCCCGCTCTTCTTCTCCCCCGGGTCAACGAAGCCATGGCGGGGTACCAGGACAAGTAGCACCCGCGCGGAGCAGCCGTGCGAGGGACGACACCAGGTGGCATCCCTGTACGCGGGCGGCACACCACAGCACTGACGTGTTTTCGCTCCCCACTGGTTGACCCGCTTTCGAAAAGATTCCTAGCCTGTCGCACGGCCGTTCCATGCAGTGCTCTGAGTGACCAATCCTGGAGAGTTCCGCCCACGAAGCGGGCCGCAGGGACCTGGAGGGTGGCACCATGGCGGAATCCCAGCAGCCCCACTTACCGCTTCCGCCCAAACCGGTGGACGTGGACGTGATCGAAAATGCCATCAGCGAACTGCTGCGCGGCCTCGGCCAGGGCGGCAAAAGCGAGGTGATGGCACAGACCCCGCGCCGAGTGGCGGAACTGTACGCCCAGTCGATCAATCCGGGCGACATCGATATCGAAGAAGACTTCAAGGTCTTCGACAATCCCGGAATGCAGGACCTGGTCCTGGTCAACGACGTGCACTACGTCTCGCTGTGCGAACATCACCTGGCGCCCGCCTTCGGCGTCGCCCATGTCGGCTACGTCCCGGACCGTAAAGTGGCCGGCTACTCCAAGCTCAAGAAGGGGCTCAACTACCTCGCGCGCCAGCCGCAGCTCAACGAGCGTCTGGTCGTCGACGCGGTGGACTTCCTGGAGGCCCGGCTGCAGCCGAAGGGCATCGCCCTGATTCTGCGCAGCGCGCACTGCTGCATCGCGCTGCGCACCAACGCCCCGAGCCAGGAGGTGGTCACGGTCATCGAGCGGCGTGGCGTACTGTGCGAGGAGCGCTACTGGTCGCCGCTGTGGACCAGTGCCGTCGCGCAGAAACCGGCCTTCCTGGGGAGGTAGGTGAGCCACATGGACCACGCAGCAGCACAGCCGGCGTCCGTTGCCGACGAGGACGTACGCCGGCTCGCCGACCAGATGCGCCAAGCGCTGCAGACCTGCTCCGTTCACACCGTGGGGCCCCTGGCGGCGTACGGCAGATGCACCGACGCCCTCGACGGGGGACGCATCAGCTCGCAGCAGTTTGAGGAGATCGGCCGCAGGCTGGTCGCGCTGTCCGAAGAACGCATGCACGCGTACGAGTCCCAGGGGAGCACCCCGACACCTCGCCGAAGATCAGCCGGGAGAGGCGGCTGATCAGCTTCGTCGACGCGCTCTTCGCCCTCGGCCTGCGCACGACGAAAGAGAGCTGAGCGGGCAGTGGAGAAATGGCCGGACACCCTCATCGCCGTGGTCGGCAAGGGACGCAACTGCCCGCCGGCGGTCTACCAGCTGGCCCGTGAGGTCGGAGCGATCGTCGCACGGCAGCCCGGCTGCCTTCTGGTGACCGGCGGGCTCGGGGGCGCGATGGAAGCAGCGGCCCGCGGCGCGAAAGAACACGGAGGCCGCGTGCTGGGCCTGCTGCCGGGCGTCTCCAACCGCACCACCCAGCCGCACGCCGAGGTGGACCTCCGACTGGACACCGGTCTGACGGCCAACGGCCGCAACATCGTGCTGGCCAGTGTCGCCCACGCCATGATCGCTGTCCCGGGTTCGCACGGAGCGCTCCAGGAGATGATCGTGGCCGTCGACGCCGGCCGCACCGTATGGGCAGTGGGCGAACACACCACCCGCCTCCCGGGCGTCAACTACCTCGCCTCCACGGCCGAACTGTCCGCACACCTGGATGCCTTCACCACCGCCGCACCCCCCGACCCGGGGTAGCCGGTGTGCGGTCCACCCCGAGGAGTGCCCGATGAGCGCCACCGTCCTGACCGCTGACCTGGTGGTGCTCGCCCACGAGGCCGGCAGCTGGCACCTCCTGCTGGTCCGCAGGGGCAAGGACCCCTTCGAGGGCCGGTGGGCCCTGCCCGGCGGCAAGGTCGGCGCCGACGAAGACGCCACGGCGGCGGCCCGCCGCGAACTGCGGGAAGAAACCGGCCTGCAGGTCGCCGACAGCGAACTCATCCCGCTGACCTGGCGCACCGCACCGGACCGGGACCCGCGGGGACGCTATGTGAGCTTGGTCTACGCCGCCCTGCTGCCCCAGCCGCAGCAGGTGCACGGCGGCGACGACGCCGCGGCGGCCTGGTGGCAGCCGCTGCCGGTCCCCGTGGACAGCTTCCCGGACGCCGCAGCGGAACCCCACCTCGCCTTCGACCACGCCGGCATCCTGCGGGAAGTGCTGGCGTCCGCATCCCTCGGCCGCTCGTCCGTCCCGCATATCAGGGAGGCCACCGCGGCGGACCACCGCGAGTTTCTGCGCCTGCTGCAGACACACACCCCGGCCGGCCACAGCGCCGCAGGCGCCCCCGCCCCGGGGCCCGGCCGCCGGATGCACGTAGCCGCGCTCGGGAGCTTCCTCGTCGGCTGCGCCGGGCTTCTGCCCCCAGGCACCCCAGCGGCGACAGGCCAGGTCCTGGTCCACCCCCGCTGGCAGGGCCGCGGCATCGAAGAGCAACTGGCCGCCGCGCACGCCAAGGAGAGTTCCCCACGGTGACCCGCAAGAACACAGCGTCCACGGCCGCACCGCACACCACACGCCGTCCCCGGGCAGCCGGCCCGGGCCGCGGCGTGGTCCTGCTGCTCACCGTTGGCACCGGTCTGTCCGTGGCCAACAACTACTACGTGCAGCCGCTGCTGGGCGACATCGGACGCGACCTCGGCCTGCCGGAAGGACAGGCCGGCCTGCTGGTCACCGTGGCGCAGAGCGCCTACGCGGCGGCCCTGCTCCTCGTTCTCCCCCTCGGTGACCTGCTCGAACGACGCCGGCTGATCGTCGGCCTGTCCTCGGCCTGCGCCGCGAGTCTGGTGCTCATGGCGACCGCCCGGTCCCAGCCGGCCCTGTTCCTGGGCGCCGCGCTGGTGGGACTGTGCTCGGTCACCACCCAGGTGATGGTGCCCTACGCCGCCTCCCTGGCCGCTCCCGACCAGCGCGGGCGCGTCGTGGGCACCGTCATGGCCGGACTGCTGTGCGGCATCCTGTTCGCCCGTACCGTGGCCGGCGCACTGGCACAGTGGGGCGGGTGGCACGCCGTCTACTGGTGCGCTGCCGGCCTGATGGCCCTCCTGGCCGCCGCGGCAGCGCTCTTCCTGCCCCGCTACCAGGAAACGGGCACACCCGGCTACCGGCACCTGGTCGCCTCGGTGTTCCAGCTGTTCGCCCGCGAACCGGTGCTGCGGCTGCGAGCGGTGTACGGAGCACTGTCCTTCGGGGCCTTCAGCGTGCTGTGGACCGCCCTGACCTTCCTGCTCTCCGCCCCTCCGTTCAGCTACTCACCCGGAGTCATCGGCCTGTTCGGCCTGGCAGGACTGGCCGGGGCGCTGGCGGCGGCACGCGCCGGACGCCTCGCGGACCGGGGCCTGGCGCACCTGGTGACCGCAGTCTCGTCCGTACTGCTGCTCCTGGTGTGGATCCCTCTCGGACTGGGCGGCACACTGCTGCCGGTCCTGGTCCTGGGCATCGTGGTTCTCGACCTCGCGGCGCAGGCCCTGCACATCACCAACCAGAGCGAGATCTACCGCCTGGCACCGCAGTACAGGTCCCGTCTCACCGCGGCCTACATGACCACGTACTTCCTGGCGGGAGCCGGCGGATCGGCCCTCGCCTCCCTGGCCTACGCCCGCCTGGGCTGGCCCGGCGTCTCGGTGCTCGGCGCGATGCTCGGCACAGCGACCACCTCGCTGTGGGCGCTCGCAACCCTGCGCCGCCGGTCCCGGCACAGGAGAGCCCCGTGAGGCCGCAGGAGGCGTGCCGCTGCTCCGGCGCCGCCCCGGAAGGGCCGGAGACCGTCCGTGCGAGGGCGCAAGAATTCGTGACCTTGTACCACCGCGAGAATCCCGCCGCCGGCTGCCCCGGCCGACGACTGGAAGAAGTAGCCGCAGAGATCTCCGACACCGGGACGTACACGCACACGGCAGGCGAACTGGATTTCGGAGCCAAGGCCGCCTGGCGCAACAGCGTCCGCTGCATCGGCCGCCTGTACTGGCGCTCGCTGACCGTGCGCGACCGGCGGCACGTCCACAGTGCCGACCAGATCGCCCAGGAAGCTGTTCGGCATCTGCGGCAGGCCACCAACGGCGGCCGGATACGTCCGTACGTGACCGTCTTCGCCCCGGACCTGCCCGGGCATCCGGGCCCGCGCCTGTGGAACGACCAGCTCGTGCGCTACGCGGGCTACTCCCGGCCCGACGGCTCGGTCCTCGGCGACCCGGCGAGCGCCGGCATCACGGCCGCGGCCCAGAAGCTGGGCTGGCCCGGCGGCCCGGGCACCCCTTCGATGTGCTGCCTCTCATCGTGCACGGCCACGGCGACAAGCCCCGGCTGTTCGACCTGCCGGAATCCGCCGTGCTCCAGGTGCCGATTGAGCACCCCGAACACGCGTGCCTCTCCCGGCTGGGCGTGCGCTGGTACGCGGTGCCGGCCGTCTCCAACATGCGCCTGGACATCGGCGGCATACGCTACCCCCTGGCCCCCTTCAACGGCTGGTACATGGGCACCGAGATCGGCGCCCGCAACCTGGCCGACACCAACCGCTACAACCTGCTGCCCGACATCGCCCGCCGGCTGGGCCTGGACACCACCCGCGACCGCACGCTGTGGAAAGACCGCGCACTGGTCGAACTGAACATCGCCGTACTCCACTCCTTCGAGGCCGCAGGCGTCACCATCAGCGACCACCACACCGAAGCGCGGCACTTCCTGACCCACATCGACCGCGAGGAACACGCTGGACGGACGGTCTGCGCCGACTGGTCGTGGATCGTGCCGCCCCTCTCCGGCGCCGCCACCCCCGTCTTCCACCGCTACTACGACACCGCGCAGCGCTACCCCGCGTTCGTCTACCAGCCGAAGGCGCAGACCGACAGCGCCTGCCCCTCCTCGCAGCAAACCGCCCGACGGGACCCGGCCGGCACGTCAGACAGTCCCGACGGCGTCACATCCCACGACGGCTCCGCAGACCCCCGCGGCTGACCGCCGCCGAAACAGGCCGATCCCGCTGTACGCCCCTCATCACGCGCGCACTTGCAGTCTGCAGCCCGCACCGGAGCACCCCACGAGCAGCCGGACACGGCCAACGCACGAAAGCCGGGAACGCGGCCGCAGCCGGCTCACGGTCCACCGCGCACCCACCTGGCCCTCGCTTGCGGCACACCTCGGACACCGGCCCCGGACTCCCCGAATCCGCCACCCGCAGCACCCGTCTCCCGCGCCCCGCCCGGCGCAGCCCGGCCGCGCGACGGCAGGGAGACCACGACCAGACCGCAGAGCAGCAACGCGCCCCCGCACACCGCTACCGCACCCGGCCGCTCGCCCAGCAGCGCCACGCCCAGCACCGTTGCGACCAGCGGTTCGCCGAGGCTCAGTGTGCCCGCGGTGGCGGCACTGATCCGGAGGACACCACGGGCGAAAAGAAGATAGCCCAGCGCCGTCGTGCCCAGCGCCAGCCAGCCGATCAGCAGCAACGCGCGCGGCGCCGACAGACCGCCGGGCGCTCCAAGCAGCCACGGCGACAGGACCAGCCCCCACATACCACGCTCACCGGCGCCGCGGACGTGGTGTCCGCACCGCACCGGGCGAGTTGCCTGGTCGCCGCGATGTACGAACCGAAGCTGCTGCCCGCCACAACCCCAAGCAGCACACCAGACACGTCCGCCCGGGCAGCCCCGTCCGGCAACAGCAGCAGCCCGATACCGATCAGCGAACACGCGGTACCGCACCACCAGACCGCAGGGGCGAGCTCGCCCTCCCGCCACCGCGCCCACAGCCCGGTGACCACCGGCACGGTCCCGAAGGTCACCGCCGTAGCCAGTGCCGCCCCCGTACGCTCCACCGCCTCCAGGAAACACACCTGGAAGGCAGCCGTCACCAGCACGCTGGCCACCATCCACCACCGCGCCGCCGGCCGCCACAGCGTACGCAGCCCCGCGACCCGCACCGTGAACAGCCCCAGCACCGCACCGCCCAGCAACATCCGGCACGCCCCCAGGCTCACCACAGAAATGTCGGCGTCAGCGATGAGCTGCGCGGGCCCCACCGTGCCCCACAGCACCGCCGCAGCCGTAACAGGCACAATCCCATTCAGCCGGGTACCCACGATGGCCATACCCCTCGATTCGCCGTACCGAGCAGAAACACGGCACGGTCCGCGGACCGACCGCACCCGAGCGCCGACACCTCCCAACGCCGACGCTAACGAAGCGTCGCGGCGCACGCCCATAGTGGGGAACTCCAACGACGAGCCGCATCGGCCGCGTTCGTTCGTCAGCTCCTACGACACCACCGCGCTGACGGCGCAGGAAACGCTGTCCTCGGACAGCGGCGCGGTGCAGAGGCACAAGAGCCGCACCAGGCAGCCTCCGAGAGGTTCGCCGTCGTGGCGCAGGTGGGTGGATCCGTAGCACCGCCGATGGAGGTCGAAAGACCTGCTGGCTCGCCGACGGTGCCGTGCACTCGGGAACCGCAGCCGAGTACGCGAGCCTCTGCGGCCCGCTGGTCGCCCTTTGTCCGCACGACGCGCGGGCGCGGTTCCCGCAGCCGTTCGATCTCGCTGCCGCCGAGACCTACGCTATCGAAAAGGAGACGTTCGGAGGTCGGCTCGACGCGCTCGACCTGTCCGCGTACGACCGGGACGAGCTCGACGGAACACTGGCGCCGCTGGTCCACTCCTACAGCGAACAGTGCACCACCCAGCTCCTCCTGTGGGCCGCGACCACCTTCGGCGACTAGGGTGCGTTCCTCGAAACCGTCGGCAGCCGAACGATCGAGGGCGGGACCAAGCGGCTGCTCGACGCGATCACCGGCGAGTCCAAGGCCGAACTGCGCCTGTTCACCCCGGTGACGGCGGTCGAGGGCGATGGGGCCAGGGCCACCGTGATCACCCGGGAGGGCGACCGCGTTCGAGCACGGCACGCCGTCGTCGCGCTCCCGCTCAACGCTCTGGGCGACGTGACCATCACTCCTGAGGTGGCCCGGTCGGTGCGCACGATGATCGAGCAGAAGCACCCGGTGAAGGCGCTCAGGAGTCCTTTCAGAAAGATCGTTGTGTGGCACGGTGGAGGGACGGTGTTGTCGTTCCTCGGGGGTGAGGATGGCCCGGCGCAAGCCGTGGGAGGTCAGTGACGAACTGTGGGCGTTGACCGGACCGCTGCTGCCCCGGCGTGAGCGGCGCTACCGGTACCCGGGCCGCAGGCGGATCGATGACCGTAAGACGCTGCAAGGCATCCTGTTCGTGCTCTGTACCGGCATCCAGTGGGAATACCTGCCGCAGGAGTTGGGCTTCGGGCCCGGCCCGACATGCTGGTGCCGTATGGCCGTATGGCCGTATGGCCGTATGGCCGTATGGCCGAGTGGCGGAAGGCCGGCGTCCGGGCAACCCTTCAGCAGATGCTGCTGATCCGCCTGCGGGCGGCGGACCGGCTGGACTTCTCCCGCGCCGCCATCCATGCCTCGCCTGTGCAGGCCGAGCGGGGGCGAAGCCGCCCAAAAGCCGGTCCGAGTCCGGTTGGCCGAGGGCGGCCGGGCTCCAGGCACAGACGCTCCATGCCGAGCGGAGCTATGACCATGAGGTTTACCGTCGCCGTCTGCGACAGCGAAACATCGTTTTGAAGATCGCTCATCGCGGGCAGCCGCACGGCTCGGGACTGGGCCGCATCCGCGGTTCGTCGAAGCAGCCATCACCCACCTCCACGGACCCCGCCCGGCTCCGAGTCCGTTGGGAGGCACGCGACGACATGCACAACGCCTTCCTCCAACTCGCTCACGGCATGATCCTCGCTCACAGACTCCCAGCTTTCTGCAAGGTCTCCTCAACCTCGTCGGCGCCGTGCATGTTGGCGACGTGGCGCTGCCGCATGCTGTCAACTGGCTGTGGCTGCGCACCGCCCGTGCGTCCCGGGTGCACCGTCACCAACAATGACCAACGCGCCCCCGCACGCCGTCACCGAAAACCTCATCAGCTTGGGCGTGGCCGCCGCTGTCGACGACGTCGTCACCGTCGCCCAGGAACCCACCCGGCTCGGTGCCGTCGGGCATGGCATGCAACCGAGGCACGGTCACTGCCGCCGAAATCGCCCGGAGACTGCGGTGACGGGCGGCGTGCCGGCCGGTTGCAGCATCTGACCGGCGGCCAGTGTGCGGTAGACGGGACTCTCCGCCAGGAGTTCCTCATGCCTTCCGGAGGCGATGGCCCGGCCGCCTGACAGGACGACGATCCGGTCGGCGTACCGCACCGTGGACAGCCGGTGCGCGATCACCAAGAGGGCGCATTCCGCCGAGACGTCCCTCATGACCGTGGTCAGCGCGGCCTCGTTGACGGCGTCGAGGTGGGAGGTCGGCTCGTCGAGCAGAAGGATGGCCGGGCGGGCGAGCAGGGCACGGGCCAGGGCGATCCGTTGCCGTTCCCCGGCCGAGAGCGTGCTCCCTCGCTCGCCCAGTACGCCGGACAGACCGCCGGGCAGCCTCCGCACGACGTCTTCCAGTTGGGCGAGTTCGACGACGCGGCGGATCTCGGACTCGTCGGCGTCGGGTACGGCGTAGGTGATGTTGTCCCGCAGTGAGCCGTGCACGACGTGGGTGTTCTGGTCGACGACGGCGATACGGGCCCGGCATTCCCCGCGGCTCAGCTCGGCCGCGGGCTGCCCGTCGAACAGAAGTGTCCCGGTGTCCGGTTCGTAGAACCTGGCCACCAGCGCGAAGATGGTGCTCTTGCCCGCTCCTGACCGGCCCACCAGGGCGACCTGCCGTTGGCGCGGGACGGTGAGGGAGACGCCGCGCAGCACCGGCCGGTGCGGGTCGTAGCCGAAGCCGATGTCCCGCAGAGCGAGGGCCGGCGGCCGGTCCGTCCCGGCCGTCGCTGTGGGCTTCCGTACGCCGGCGGCCGCGGAGAGGGGCCGGGAGGGTTCCGCGGGCAGCGACAGGGCCTGTTCGATCCGCCGGTAGGCGCCCATGCCGCGCTGGATCAGGCCGACCGCCCGGAACACCGAGGAGAGCGGCATCACCAGGTAGGAGGCGTACAGCAGGAAGGCCACCAGGTCACCGAGCGAGTTGGCCTGCCCGCTCACCCGCATACCGCCGATGACCAGGACGATCAGAAAGGAACCCTGAACGGCGAGTTCGACCGCCGGGCTCATCACGGACGCCAGTTTCGCGGTGCGCACGCCCGCACCGTACGCCGATTCGACGCGTGCTCCGATGCGCTGTCCCTCGCGTTCCTCGGCGCGGTGCACCCGTACCATCGGCAGGGCGCCGAGCGCCCGTTCCAGATCGGCGGCGATCGCGCCGATCGCATTCTGCAGGCGTTCGGACGCCGCGCGGATGCCCTTCAGCAGGGCGGCCACGATCACGGCGGCGAGCGACACGGTCGCGGCGATCAGGAGCAGCAGCAACGGATCGATCAGTGCCATCAGGACGACGGCCCCCACGGCGGCGAGAGCTCCGGTCACCAGGTCGACCAGGGCCTGGGAGACCACTTCCCGCAGCAGGGTGGTGTCCGTGGTCACACGGGAGATCAGATCGCCGCTCCGGTGCCGGTCGTACTCCTTCATCTCCAGCCGGAGCAGCCGCGCCACCAGGCCGTGGCGCAACCCCTGACGATGCCCTCGCCCATGCGCTCCAGGACGAAGCGTCCCACCGAGCCGGTCACCGCTTCGGTGAGGAACAGCCCCGCCAGGACCAGCAGCAGGGGCCAGGGCGCCGGGCCGTGCCCGTGTGCGTCGACGATCCGCTGGGCGACGAGTGGCTGGGCCAGGCCGAGGGCCGAGCCCGCCAGCGTGAGCACCGTGGCGACGACGACGGAGGGCCGGTGGTCGGCGGTGAGCCGGTACATGGTGGCGACCGCGGCCCGGGTGGAGCGGTCACCACCGGGCGGCGCCTCCCCGCACGCCGCGGTGGCGGGGTCGGTCACCGGTCCGGCCGGCTGACCGGCGCGACCGTCACCAGCCGGGCGAAGTAGTCGTCCGGTACGCCCTCGTCCACCGGGCGCCCCGCCACCTCGATCCAGGCGTGTGCGGTGAAGGGCGGCACCACGCGCACCCCGGTGCACCAGGTCGGCCAGCTTCCGCCCAGCCGGCACAGCAGTGCGGCGCCCAGCGAGCGGGGCAGACATCCGCGCGGCCCGGCGCAGCGCAGGCTCACGGCACACATCGCGTCCCGCGCGTGCTTGGCCTGGGTGGCGGAGGCCGGTACGGCCCCGCGGCGCACGAGGCCGAGCACGGCGCGCAGCCGGCGGGGCGGCAAGAAGGACAGGGCGACGGCGGGGACCAGGACGAGACGTGCCGCCAGGCGCCGGGCGAGGGGAACCCCGGTGGGCCGGTCCAGTGCGCTCGGTGTCGTCATTCGGCCAGCCCCGCCGTCCGCAACTCCCGCACCAGGGAGGCGACATCCTGCGCCGCCCGGGACCGGTCGATGTCGTACTCGGCCACCAGCGCGTCGGCCGCCGCCGCTTCGTCACCGCCCGCCAGCAGCGTGGTCACCACGAGTGTGCCGCTCGGGCTCAACTCCCAGTAGTCACCCCCGCGCTCGTCCAGGAGAACCGTGCCGTAATCGGTCTTCGCCATGGAGACATCGGCGCCGAACCGCAGTGCCATGAGAGAACACCTTTCTTTCGTGAGCCGACGGGGAGTGCGCGCTAGCGAGCCGTACCGGCCTGGCCTGCTGTGACCTGCGAGAGGCCCCGCAGCCACACTTCGCAGGCGATGGTCGAGTACAAGATCGCGTCCCTCAGTCCTGGTGCGGAGGGACGTTGCGCCAGCCGGCGCAGAACGGCGCCGTCCACCAGGCCCAAGCGCTCCAGGTGCGAGTTCTCCCACAGCGCCATCAGGTCACCGCGGTGTTCCCGCAGCCCGTTGGAGGCGTCCATGGAAGCCTGGGCCTTGTTGGTGCGCCGCAGGCAGGTCTGCGGTACGACTCCCTGCATGGCGGCGGTCAGGAGGGGTTTGTACCGCCAGGGGGACACCCGTTCGTCGGGGCGGACCGCGAGGCACGCCTCGATCACACGGTCGTCGAAGAACGGTGACGCCATGGGCAGCCCGGCCCCGGCCGCCATCCGGTCCCACTGCCGGACGATGCGCGTGCAGGACCGGATCTGTTCCAGATCGGTGTGCAGGCCGCGGTCCGGATGCAGGGGCACCGCACACTGGGCCGCCGCGCCCAGTGCCTGTTCGGCCATCCGCTCGGCATCAGGGGTGACCCAGTCGAAAAGGCGCGGTGGCACACCCCAGCCGAGACCGCTGCTGACGGACGTGGGCAGCGGGTCACGCAAGCGATGGCCGCAGTCCGCCAGCCACTTGCCGTACGGGCGGGTGTCGGCGAGGGCGCGCACCGTGCCGCCGAGGGGCCATTGCCACAGCGCCCGGAAACCGCGCAGCTGCTTCAGCGCGAACAGCGGGCGGGTCCGTACCAGCCGGTGGTAGTACGCCTCGGAGCACCAGGCCACGTTGTCGCCTCCGATGCCGGTCAGATGCAGCCGGCTGCCCCGCCGCGCCAAGCCCGGCAGGTGATGCAGGGCCCGTGACCGGTCCATGACGCCGATAGTCGGTTCGTCCAGAAGATCGTCGATACCGAGCAGGTCGGTGTAGACCAGCGGGGAGGCATCAGCGTCCCACACCACGTGCTCGACGTCGGGCAGGAACGTTGCGGCCTGTTCGGCCCAGTACAGGTCGGTGTCGGCGGGATCGCGCCCCGGCCAGGTGCTGGCCACCACCCGGGACGGCGACCGGTCCGCCAGGAAACAGATGGACGTGGAGTCCAGGCCGCCCGACAGGTCGCAACTGACCACACCGCCGTGCCGCGTACGGGCATCGACGGCCTCGGCGAGTGCATCGCGGACGAGGGCGCGCTCTCGGCAAGCGGCCGGTCCGGCTCAGGCGGTGTCCACCAGCGCGACCGGCGTGCCGTACGCCCGTCCGCCGAGATGATCAGCGCGTCCTGCGGGGGCACGGCGGTCACCCCGCGCCAGACCGACGTCTCGCACAGCGGATGCGGGACGGGCCACAACAGCCGGACCGCCAACTGTTCCTCATCGGGTCCGGTGCCGAGCGCGGCAGCGAGAACATCGGCGCGCGTAGCCGCCACCTGCACACCGCCGATGGCGGCGTGGAACACCAGCCGGAGACCGGACGCGGTTCCCTGCACCCTGATCCGGCCGTCGAGTACCGCCACGAGGTGGCAGCTGCCGGGCAGCGTGCGTGCCAGTACGTCGAGGTCGGCGAGGTCCCGCAACCGCCCGGCCCGGCGCTCCAGTTCGGCAGTGTCGAGCGGGCAGCAGCCGACCGCCGCGACGGCGGTCGTCCCCACGCGGGCGGCCACGATCTCCTCGTCGTGCCACCGGCCGACCAGCCAGGGCCGCCCCGAGGCGTGCGAGAGGACACGGGTTCCTGGGTGGGTGACGGAGCGGGCCGCGGCAGCCGCGTCCTCGCGGTCGGCGAAGACCGCGAAATGCGCGTCGCCGCGGCCCGGACCCGCACTCTCGTGCGATTCAGTCATGGCTTCGATTCAACGAGCCGTCGACCGTCAGTTCTTGCTCAGAACGAGACGGTCGTTTCCGTGCCGCGCGAGCAGCCCGGTCTTCTGGCGGAACGAACCCAGTCGTACGAGCGTCGGGGTTTCGTAAGCCTTCTTCATGACGTCTCCTCGATGCGGTGAGCGCCGCTCTCCAGGAACGGCCACCTGTCGGCATGCCGACCCGTGGTCGCCCGTGTCCAGGCTCATCGGGAGTCCGGAACCAAAGAGCGGAGGCGCATATCAAAGGTAGCTGTGAGTCACCTGTGATGCGCAATGGAAAGTAGAGAAGTGCTTTTATATGAAGTAGTGCGAGCAAAAGATTGTCGCATTGTTTCTTTTTTATTTGCTTACGAGAGGAAGCGTGACCATTTGGTGACGTGGTGCTTTCGATGGGTGCGGCACTCCTCGTGCGAGGGTGCCTCTATGTCTTTTGTCAGGCGAGGCGTGGGGTTCTGGTGTGGCAAAAGGTGCTGTCGCGGAGCATCGCGAAGAGCGCGTTGATGCGTTGTCGGATCAGGCGGAGAAGTGCCTGGGTTCGGGGTTTTCCTCGGGTTCGGAGCTTTCGTCTCGGGTTCAGCACTTGTCGTAATAGGTGCGGAAGGCGGGGGCGTGCAGGGGGGCGAATGCGGAGAGGAACATCGCGCGATTCAGGACGCGGTCGCCGCCGCGTGGTGCGTGTTCGCCGTGGATTGAGGTTCCGCACGACTACGGGGACGGCGCCGAGCGAGCGGGTCAGGGAGGGGTGACGACGTCGAGGGTGCAAGTGCCCGGGGCCACGACGGTCTGCTCGTCGAGGGCCTGGAAGACGCCGGCGCCCAGTCGGGTGGCCATGCGCGGGGCCTTGGGCCAGATCACCTCGGCCAGTCTGTGGTGGCTGGCTTTGCGCGGGACGGCCGGGGATCCGTAGCGTTCGAGGAGCCAGGTGACGGCCAGCCCAGACGTGGCCCGAGGGCGCGTTCCAGGGACGGGTGGAGCTGGGGGAGCAGGCCGCGGATGCGGTTGGAGGTGCGGAGGTGCGGCCGGCCTCGGCGGCGAGGTCCTGGCCGAGGCCGACGAGCACGGTCGGCTCGGTGGTGATCTCGTCGGTGAGTTCCCGCGAGCGCAGGGTGTGTGGCATGGTCCGGGCTGCGTCCGCGATCACCGCGGTGTCGCGGGCAGTGGTCTTCGCCTCGATGGGGTAGAGGTTGGCGATCCGCCGCATCGACAGGCCCGGCAGCTAGAAGTTTGCTGAAGATGCTGGCTGGTCGGCGTGGGTTTTGGTGCGGGCTCGCCCCTTGCCGTCAGGGGGTGGCAGGGGTGAGTGTCCAGGTCCTGTCGGTTCGGGTGAGTCCGAGGTTGATCAGTCGGCGGAGGTTGAGGGCGGCGGCTCGGGTGTGGAGCCAGGTGTTGTTCTTCAGGGTGCCGAGGTAGCGCAGTCGGCGGTTGCCGTGGGCGGTGAGCCAGGCGACGCCGCGTTCGGCCGGTGGTCTCCACCGCTGGTAGGCGGCTTCCCTGTCGGGGTCGGTGACGGCCTGGCGGCGGGCGGCGGCCTGCTCGTCGTGGTGGGGCCATATGGTGAGGATCCGTCCGATCTTGCAGGTGGTGCATCGTGGCAGGAGCGGGCAGTCGGCGCACAACTCGGCGAAGAACGCCTTGCGTTGAAGGTGTTGTCCGGCCGGGTCGCCGAGCGGGACGGTATGGCCGGCCGGGCAGGTCACCTGGGCGGTGGCGGTGTCGATGCGGAAGCCGTCCAGGGTGAATCCGCCGGGGACAGCGGACTTGAGCGGGGCGGGTTTGCAGTGGTCGCCGGCGTCCTGCTCCCGTACGGCACGACGACGCTGTTTCTGATCTGTGGCAGCGCCGTCCTGGCGTGCGCCGGCCTGGTATCCGCGAGCCCGGCGATCCGCTCCTTGCGTTGACCGTGCCGATCGCCGAATTCTGGTGTTACGACGAACCGGTACGTGCCCACCACTGCTCTGTGACCTCTCCTTGGCAGGGCGCGGTGCCGCAGGCGCGGCCATGCCGAAGCAGCCCTCGGCCGGCGGGGCCCTTATGGGTGCCTCGCGTCATTCTTTCTGCGGGGCGGGTACTCGCGTCGGGCCTTGGGAGGTGGTCACATCACGGCGTCGGTCTGAAGCGGGCCCGCGGTGATGCGGAGTGTGCGGACGCGGACCGGCTCTTCCTGGTCGAGATAGAAGATGTGCATGAACGGGGCGCGCACCACCTGGTCCGGTGCGCTCTTCTTGGCCATGGTGGCCTCGCCGCGCAGCAGGCGGACGCCGTCGCCCGCGCTCCAGTACTCCAGGACCTGGTGGGTGATGCTCAGCGGTTCGTCGATCTTGACGAAGAACGCCTTGATGGCCTCGGCGCCGTGGATGTGCTCGGTGCCGAAGAACATGTCGGTGTTCTCGGTCAGCGGCGCGAAGCCCTCACCGAACTCCAGGGTGTCGATGGCGTCCATGAATTTCAGGACCCAGCCGGGTACGGCCGTCGCGTGTGCGGTCTCTGCCATGGTGTTGGTCTCCTGGTCAGGCTGTCGCGGGCAGGGAGGCGAGGAAGGCGTCGATCTCGGCGTTGACGCCTTCGGGGTTCTCGCGAGCGGCGAGGTGTGCGGTGTGCTGGAGGACACGGAAGGTGCTGCCTTCGACGGCGTCCGCCATCTTCCGCACCACGTGTACCGGGAACTGGCTGTCCTCCTCACCGGCGATGATCAGGACGGGCACGTTCTGGATGGTGTTCAGGCGGCGGTGCTCGTCCTTGCGTCCTATGAGGATGCTGCGCAGCGCCCACGCCACCGACTTCGGGTCGTTGCGCAGAACGGACTGGGTGAACTCAACGAACTGAGGGTTGCTGGCCTCGGCGGTAGGGCCGGCGAAGGCCGCCCTGGCCGCCTTGGCGGCCAGCGGCGGCATCTTCGCGTGCAGCGAGAGGAAGGTGGACAGCGCGCTGGCCCAGATGCTCTCGACCGTCGTGGGCAGGGAGGCGGTGCAGTTGATACCGATTGCCGCCGCGGTCCGCTGCGGGTAATAGGCAGGGAAGACGCCGGCGAGCATGCCGCCCCAGCTGTTGCCCACCAGGATGCACGTGTCGATGTCGAGCGCGTCGAGGATCTCGGCGAGCGCGTCGGAGCAGTCCTTGAGGTCGATGATCTTGCGTAGCGCGTCGGACCTGCCGTGTCCGGGGCTGTCGATGAGCACGACGCGGTGGGTCGGGGCGAAGTGCTCGTACTGGTACTGCCACATGGTGCCGTCCATCATCAGGCTGGGCCAGAACACCATGGCGGGGCCGTCGCGACGGCCGCCGACGCGCACGTTGATCAGGCCCAGCGAGGTGGGGATCAGCTTCTTGGCAACTCCTTTGAGCCAATGCGTGGTCATGATCGGTCCTCTCCGTGACCAGGGGGACGTTCAGCCACTAGTACCGTAACGCTACTAGTTGCGAAACGCTACCACTTGGCTCCGGGTTGAGGCGCTCAGCTGCCCGGCGCCGCGGAAGCCGGCCCTCCCGGCCGGTCGGCGCCGCTCTCCCCGGCGGCCGTCGGACGCAGGGTCGAGGCTTCGACCGGCTGATGGCAGCTGCTGCACGCGAGGTACGGATTGGTCGGGTTGCCGCACGTCGTGTGCATCAGCGGGTGGTGCGTGACATCGGTACCGGTCGCATGGGTTTCGGCCCAGCGCGTGACGGCCGCGATGGCGGGAACGACCAGCTCGCGGGCGCTGTCGGTGAGCGCGTACTCGTACCACGGCTTGTCGGAGCGGTAGGCGCGCTTGGTGAGCAGGCCCAGCTCGGTCAGGCTGTTGAGCCGGGCGGTGAGGATGTTCGGCGAGATTCCCAGAGCCCGTTTGAGTTCACCGAAGCGGCCGACGCCGAAGAACACCTCCCTCAGGATCTGGTAGTTCCAGCGCTCGGAGATCGCGGCCAGGAACTCCTGCCCGTGCTGGAAGTTGACGCGGTTCTTGTGGTCGGACACGGCTTCTCCTCTTCGGTGGCCCCGGTGTGGTTTCACACCAAAAGTAGTCCCACAATGCTGCTACCTGTGGTGTCCGCCTGGCGCCGGCCGTCGCCCGGCGGCTCACGGTGGGGATGGGAATGTCCCAGCTCACCGTGCAGCCGACCGCTTCCCCAGCCGCGCGGCACACGTCCTCGCCCACCAACTACGCGAGATGCCCCCGGCCCCACGCCCTCGCCACACACCCGGCGAACGCCTGACGCCCTGGCCTCCCAGTCACGCGACAGTCGCGAGCGGGCCTTCCGCGTCCCCCTCCGGGCGCTGCCGCGACCGCCGCGCGGGGCACGCTCTCCGTGCGGCAGGCTGACCCGGCGTGTGTGGGACTCGCTATAGCCCTGCAACAAGAGGCCTTGTCACTTGAAACGGAGGGGCCCGCAATGGGACCTCATAGCACCGGCACGTCGTGCTCGCTGTGGCCTTCCTCGCCGCCCCCGCGGTTGACGCGGCTCCCGACCGGCCCGACGGCCTTCACCAACCCGCATCCAGCCCGACCCCGTTGACCACCCCGGAATCACGCCACCCGCTCGCCAGCGCCTTCGCCCCACCAGGCCTACGGAACAGCGGCTCTCCCCCAAAGCCCCCGGACCGGCCTCACCCTCTACCACGTCCTCGACCTCCTCCAGAACGTGCTGAGGAGCTGGGCCGGCGTGTGCATCATCTGCCGGGCAGGTGAGCGCGGCGTTCAGGAGTGGGCCGACGTGGGCGACGGTGAAGAGGTCGATCTCGCCGTGCAGTTCGATTACGGTGACGCCGTTGACGACGTAGGCGTACGCGTTGCCGCCCGCCTCAGGCAGGGCTTCCGGTCCTTCCCACGGCCCCGCGTCCCGGAAACCTGGCCTACGGTTTTGTCCATAACCGGTCGTGGGTCGGCACGCCCCGCACCGACGATGACGGGATCGCGTGCTGAGCGCACAGCACCACCGGGCACTCGGGTGACGAACAGCAGGATAGGAAAGCTGCCCACGGGAAACGGCGGGGCACTCGCCGTTGCCCCGAATGAGTGAGCACGCACGGGAGGTTGGTCGGAACGCCACCGGACCTGCGCGCGAGCGGCCGGCGGAGACGTTCCCTCCCCGATCGCCAGCCCGGCCGTCAGCAGCCCCCAGCCCTGCCCGCGGACTTGGGAACACCGCAAGCACCCTCTATGTGTCTCCTGCTGAGAAAGAGAACGTCTGGATCCTTCGCCAGGGGAAGTGCCCCGGAGAGCGGTCGCCCGGTGAGCGTGCCCGGATGCAAAGGACGACCGTTGAGCACAGCAGCCCCAAGGCTACCCGGATGGGTGAACATGGCCGAAGCGCGGGCGGACAGGTGCCAGGGATGAACATCATCGGACGATTCGAACGGGCCATGGAACGCTGGACGGCCACCGTATGGACCACGGTACGCAAGCCCGCCAAGAAGCCGTTGGACGTGGTGGTCCGGCTGCGCCGGGAGTGCGATGACCACGCCCTGATCGTGGGACGGGGACGCACGGTGGTGCCCAACTGCTTCGTCGTCGAGCTGCCCGCGGCCAGCCATCGGCGGCTGGCCGGCCACCAGGAGCAGCTCGGTCCCGAACTGGCCGCCGAGGTCCGGCGCTACGCCGCTGAGCGGTCCTACAGCTTCGCCGGCCCGGTCACCGTGGGGCTCACGGCCCACCAGGACGGCGGGCGCACCCGCTACCGGGTGCGCAGCCGCCTGGTCCCCTGCCAGGCTCCGGCACTCGCGGACGACCTGACCAAGGCACTGCCGGTGGTCGCTGCGCCCCGGGCGCACGTAAGCACACGCGCCTGACCCCGGGCAGGTCGGGCAGGGGGCGCCTTGGGCGGGCGCGGACACAGGCAGCAGAACTGAGGGCATGGCGGTAACAGGCACCACGGGCCCAGGTTTGCGTCACAACGTGCCCGACCCATGCGGGCCTTCGCCCGTAACGGCCCCGGCCGAGCCATGGCCGTCTCCCGCGCGGCTCTGCCGCTCACCGTCTCACGGTCCCGCTCCCCAGACCGTTAGCCCTTGCGGCCACGGGGCTGGTGCGGGTGGCTGACCTTGATGCGCCCCCGGTCGGCTATACCGGACAGACGAAGCGTGGGCGCGGCGGGGTCCGCGGGAAACGTGGTGTCGTTGACGACCTTGCCATTGCCACGGATGACGACCGCGTCGGTGTGCACTGCCCAGCCCCTCGGCACCACGAGGGTGATCGGGCCGTTGCTGACACATGCCGCCTCGATGATCACCACACGGTGGGGGCAGTGCGCCTGGGTGAAGTCCAGGTGAATCCGGCCGTCCTTCTCCGCGACGGCGCGGATATGCTGCGGCACCGGCCATCGGCCCTCCTTGCGTACACGGGCGTTGTGCCCCGCGCGCAGCTCCATGGCGGCGGGCTCCGGGGCCGGCGGCGGGGCCACATCCTGGGCGAGGGCCGCGAGGTCGTCGCAGGTGGCGGCCTGCCACAGCGAGTCCAGACGCTCGTGGAGCAGAGGAAGGTCCAGCCGCCCTTCGACGTATGCCTGTTGCAGAATCCAGGCCACGCGTTCTCGCTCGGCCTCCGACGCGCGCATAGGGAGCGGCTCACGGTCGACACCGCCCACGGTGGCCTCCCTTCCCTTGCCGTTCGGGCACCAGGCTGGCACAGCCGTGAACGGCGCTCATCGTTCTCAAGGGCGACCCTGCCCAGTAAGGGCTGAACGGCTCGGGGGAGGCGGGGCGCACTCCGACCGCTCACTGTTCCGCTTCCTGCCGCTCCCCAGGCCGTAAGCGTAGCGGTTGGATGTGCGGTGTTGTCCGAGCCGAACGCGCGCGTGCCCGGCCGACTTCGGCTCTCGGGCCTCGGCCGGCGCGCTGATCGGCGTGGCCGTGGCAACCCTGCGCTGGGCGGGGAGCACGGCCATGCCGACTTCGACCGCACCATGGGACCCGTCGCCTGAGCCGCTGATCCGCGAAGACCTCCGCAGTCGCTCCGGCACCTGCCTATGAGCTTTCACCGGCCGGATGCCGCTTGCTGGGGCCGGCCGGGCGAAGGAGATGCGCCGAGGTGAGGTGGACGGCGGCGGCCAGGGCGGGGCCGGGGAGCGTGGCGGGGGAGCCGGATGCGGCATTGATGGCGAGGTCGGCGAGTTGGACGGCGCCGGCCAGGACGAGCATCGGGTGCAGGTCGCGTCTGGTGACGGCGAGCCAGGTCACCGCCGCGGCGATCAGCAGGGAGCGGGCGCCGTACATCTCGGCGAAGAGGTCGGGACCTGCTTGCCCGGTGGCGCCGGGGAACGCCGCGGGAGCGAGCAGGGCCAGCAGGCCGAAGGCCGCTGAGACGGCCGCCACCAGTACGTTCACGAGACGGAGAATTCGTTCGTAACGAGAAGCGTTCATGGTGTGAATCATTTTTGGACGCTACCATTCCTGCCATGGTGGAGAAAGAGGCGCGTTCGCCGGTGGGTACCGTCACCTTCCGGCTCGGGGTGCTCGGCGCCTGGCAGGAAGCCCGCTATACCGAGCGGCTGGCCGGGCTCGAACTGAAGCCCAAGCACGTGGCCCTGCTCAGTGTTCTGCGGATCCGGGGGCCGAGTCGCAGCTTGAGCTGGCCGGCGTCATGCGGGTGGCGCCCAGCCTGGTCGTCCAGCTCGCCGACCACCTCGAAGCGCTCGGCGCGATCGAACGCGTACGCGATCCCGCCGATCGGCGCCGGCAGCGCCTGACCCTCACCGAAGGTGGCAGCCGCCTGCTCGGCGCGGCCGGCGGCCTCGCCGAAGCGCTCGACGAGGAGCTGACGGCGCCGCTCACCCCGGAGGACCGTGCGGCGCTTTCCCGCATCCTCGAACGCCTGGCCGCCCGCGCGGGCATTCCGACTGAGTGACGAGACGACGGGGCGGCCCGCGGCTCTCGGCGGGGAGCGGGATGGACTGGGCGGCCGGGCCGGGGGCGGCCTTGCCCGGCCCGTGTCCGGCGCCCGTCCGTGGAGCTGGACGGCCGGAGCTGCTGCGGCGCCGAGGCGGACGTAAGCGTTCCGGCCGCCGCCGGGGCCCGTCCCGCTGTGGTGGGGTGCGGCGGATGCCGCCGCGTGATGGCCGACGCGTGATGGCCGGCGGCTCTCGCGCCGGCCTGTGTGGCGACGTGTCGGGGTGTCAGCTGTGCGTCCCCCGCTCGTCGTAGCGGGCGCGGGCGGTTTCGACCGTGTCGAGGTGGTCGACGACCCACCCCAGCATGGCGCGCAGCGGTGATTCAAGGCTCCGGCCCAGGGGGTGATGCGGTACTCGATGGCCACCGGTTCCGTGGACAGGACCACTCGCTCCACCACGCCGTTGCGCTCCAGCCGCCGCAGGCATGCGGTCAACGACTTCGGTGTGACGGCGGGCAGGTGCTGGTTCTTGGGCGCCGTCGGCGTCCCGTGTATCGCCCAGCGCGATGTGCCGCGGGCGGATTCTTCGTGAGCCGCGCGCCAGCGACCGACCAGTCCCTGCTGAGCTCGTCCAGCAGCTCGATGCATGCGAGGGTGATTACCTCACAGCCGGACAGGCGGAGCCTCCGTTCCCGGATCCGTTGCCGGCTCGCCTGGCGAGCTCAGGTGGTCGGGCGGGTGGCCTGCTGGAGCCTCCAGTATTCCGGAGCAAGCCGCGGCGGGCAGGGGCGCGAAAGGCAGAGCGCCGCGAAGTTCAGGCGACTGTACGACGTGACGGTGCGTCTGCCACGCTGTGCACGGCCTCAACGCCACGGCGCTCCGGGCCAGGAGGCCCGGAGCGCCGCTGTCCGCCGGGTCAGGCCAGGAGGAACGCCGCGGCGGTCACAGCGCCGCAGGACGCGCCGGCCACGGTCTGGGCGACGGTGTGGTACGTCAGCACGACCCGCGACCAGCACACCGCGATGGTGAGCAGGTAGGCCAGCAGCCACCAGGGCGAGTGCACGACGGCGAGCAGGGCGGGGGCCGCGGAAGCCACCGCGGAGTCCACGGAGATCTTCCAGACCGTGTTGACGGCCAGGAGGACGACGGTCATGGCCCACAGGGCGAGCATGGCGACGAGAATGCCGGTCGGGGCATGGCCGAGGACCATCACGATCGCCCCGAGTCCGACGGACGTCAGGATCACCAGGAAGATGGGGCCCCGCTATCGTACGGTCGACAACGTGCCGGTCACCCCAGGTGCCGCGCTTGCGCTGCCACTCGATGTACCCGGCCGGGACGAGCCCGGCGCACAGTGCGCCGAGCAGGCCCCACGGCAGACCGGTCCAGTCGCCCGCGGCCGCCAGACCGATGCCCGACATGCCCACCACGAGGACGTTGCGGGGCTGGAGCACGTCGGTCACGGCGCGCGCGGCCGTCGTGGTCGAGGTGGTGGTCGTCATATGGCTGTCTCCGCGGTGTCGAGCAGGCCCTGCACCAAATCGGTCTGCGTGCACGGCGTGGTGACGCGCAGGCCGGGCCGGGGCCGCCAGGACGCTTGGTGCACGGTCCTCCGGCCACGGTCGGCTTGGAAGGCGACCTGATACTCGGTGCGGCCGTCGGCGTGGCCCAGGCGCGCCACCACCGGCGCGTACGTCCCGGCGCCGACGTCGATGTACAGGGTCGCCTGATCGCCGGGTGGTCGGCACCGCACGCGCGGCTCGGGTCCGTCCTCGGGCCGCCAGGGTGGGATCTGCTCGGGGGTGTTGAAGTGCTCGCTCACGTGTCCATTGTGCGAGGGGCTCCGAAAGTGGCTGACCGCCGGTCTGCAAGGCGCGGGCCTGGTGCCGTTTGAGGGGTTCGGCGAAGAAGTCGGTGAGGCTCCGCTCGCCGTGTGAGTGGGTCTGCTCCCAGCCGCCGAAGCGGTAGGCCTCGTGCCCGGCCAGACCCAGGCGGCGGCCCTGGGCGACCATCTCCGCGTATGGCGGTGGCGCAGGGCTACAGGTCACCCGGCCCTCGGCGTCCGGCGGATTCTTGCGTGCGCAGTGCTGTCCGTCATCGATTTCGTTGACGGTGCGGGAGCGGTCCGGAGCCAGGAGCAGACGATCCACCTGCTGTCGGTGCAGTGCTTCGGACTGCTTGCCGGGCTTGCCGGGCCCAGCCAGGACGCACGCTCCGGCCAGCAGCGTCGACGTCGGTCACCGACGGCGGAGAAAGCCCCGGAGGCCGAGACTCCCTGCGAATGCGCCAAGCGCGCCGATCACTTCGAGGCAGGGGATGTCGAAGCCCCGGCCCCGGTCCGACGTCGTCCCGGTCAGCCTGGAGACACGGCCCGACGGTGAAGCGTCTCGTGGCACGCCCCCGATCAGGAGGGCCTGTGCTCGTGGGTGTCTTCGGGCCGGATCAGCCGCTCGGCTGCCCCGTAGCTCAGGCTGATGCGAAACCAGATGTCAGGCAGGCCAGCAACTGGCCGGGCGCGTCTTCCTGGAGGAGGTGGCCGGCGGCCTCGATCCAGTGCAGTTCGGCGTGCGGAACCCGTTCGTGCAGCCACTCGGCGTACTCCGGAGGGAGAATGCGGTCCTCGCGGCCCCAGACGATCCGTACCGGAATCGACACATTGCCCAGCAACTGCTCGTACGCGACCGTGTCCGCCTGCCTGATCTGGCTGTACTGACGGTAGAACGCCGCCTGCCCTGCCTCCCCTGCCACGGTGCGAGGAACGCGTCGAGGATTCCCGGCCGGAAGCCGGCGTGCGTGGCGTGCCGCAGATGGCTTGCGACCAGCGCTTCGTGGGCGTAGTCCGGAAGCTTGCGGAAGACTTCCTCGTGCTCCAGGAAGAGCCGGAACAGTCCCCGCTCCCACTCGCCGCCGGTCACCGCGTCGAAGAGGGTCAGGTCCCGGTAGTTCCTCTGCTCCAGCAGGAGGGTCCGCAGTGCTACCGCCCCGCCGATGTCGTGAGCCACGACGCTGGGGCGGGACAGTCCCCAGTGGTCGAGGAGCTGTGCGAAGTTCCTTGAGTGAGCCGCGAGGCTCAGGTCCTGGCCCTCGCGCTGCTCGGACCGGCCGAAGCCGAGATGGTCGAAGAAGAAGACCGTGCGGGTACGGGCGAGCGCGGGAGCGATGTCCCGCCACAGGAGGGAGGAGTACGGCGTGCCGTGCACCAGTACGAGTGGGTCACCGCTGCCCAAGGCCCCCCACCGCACCACCCCTCCGGGTGTCTCGAATGCCTCGTCCAGTGTCCAGTCCACCATTTTCTCCTCTCCTGCCTCGTGAGCACCACCTTCCACGCGGAGCGTTCTTCGATGCCTCATCACAAGAATCTGCCGCACCCGCGGGCCTCGGGCTCGTCCGCCTCGCCCTTTGTCTCGAAGCGAGCCTGCGCGCGGGCGCGGTTGCCCGGAGGGCCCCTGATGAGTGCGCTGGAAGCTTGAGGCGGCGCGTTTTCCGAAGCTCGTATCGCTCGTAACGACTTCATCGCGCGCGCCGTTGACGCATCCTGGCGGTGCGGGTGGGCGGGCGCAGTCCCCCTTGGTCGGGCTGGTGGCGTCCTCCGTCGGCGTCATCGTGGGGGAGCGGTGACGCTGATTTTCCGACTTCCGGCGGACAGGCAGCCGACGCTGCGGCGCAGTTCGTGGGCGCTGTAAAGGAAGGGCTTGCTATGGCGCGGTGACCAGATGCGGGGTGGCTCGCGCCACCGAAGCCCGAAGCGTCTGTCGAGCGCCCACGCTGGAAGCTGAGCGAGATGGACTGCCAGGTGCGCGCGTTGCCACCGGGGAGGCATCGCTGTGCTGGTCGCACCCGCAACGCGGTGCTGGTCAGCGCCCGCACGTCAGTGAGGGCGTAGGCGACGCGACTTTGTGCATTTCGCTCGCATCGCGCGGGCTGTCGGTCAGCCTATTCGCCCACGGCAGACGAGTGCGAAGGACTGGAACCTGCTCCAGGGCCATGTGAACGTAAAACGCCCCCGGAGGGGCAGGGGCTCAACAACAGCTCGCCGGGCGACATGTGAGGAGTCTGTTCTGTCGACCTGGCGCTCTCCGACCTGTTCGGATGACTTTCCCAACCGCCTTACGAGTCCTTGCCGCATGGCAGCAGGCCGGCGTCCGGGAAGACCTGCGGCAGGTGCTGCTGGGCCGCCTGCGGGCGGCGGACCGGCTGGGCTCCTCCCGCGCCACCATCGATGCCTCGCACGTGCGGACAAACGGGGGTGAAGCCGCCCAAAAGTCGGCCCGGGTCCGGCTGACCGGGGCCGGCCGGGCTCCAGGCACCATGTGCTGACCGACGGCGGCGGCATTCCGCTGCGGGTCTCGCTCACCGGCGAGATCGCCCACCGCGGGCAGCCACACGGCTCGGGGCCGGGTGCGACGGGTGGCCGAAGCAGCCATCGCCCACCTCCACGGACCACGCCGACTGCGCGTTCGCTTGACGGCTTGACACAGCCAGCGGAACTCCTGGCGGCGCCCCGCCCCGCTCTTGTTCACTGAGCCTTTTCAGCGTTGCCGCTCCAGGGTGAGGACAGCCCTGGCGATTGACGTCATTCGATTCGGGCTGCAGCGGGCGTGACGGAAGATCCTCCAGGTCTTCAGCCGGGCGACACCACGCTCGACCGGGACTCTTGTGCGGGCGAGCGCGTGATTGACGGTCTTCTGGGTCAGGGTGAGCTCTTGGCGGGGTCGTCGTTTGACCGCCGTGGTCAGCCAGGGGCCGGCTCCTTGGTAGGCGAGGTCGGCCACGAGTGGGACGCCCTGGCGTCCGCAGATCCTGATGATCCGGTGGGTGCGGGCGGCGGTGAGGTCATGGGTTCGGCCCGGCAGAGCGGGCGAGAGCCACAGCAGCCGTCCCGCCGGATCCGTGACCACCTGCACGTTCACTCCGTGACGCCGGTGCCTGGCCGAGTAGTCCGCCTGGCCGTCGCCGACGCGGTCGCACTCGACAAGAGTCCCGTCGAGCAGGGCGAAGCCGGGATCGCTCTCCCGCAGGACCTTGAGCAGGCCCGGCGCACGGACGGCGAGCAGAGTGATGACGGCGCCGACGTAGGCGTGAGCGGTCCCGACGGAGATGCCGAAACCGGCCGAGAGCTGGGCAAGCGTGTCGTGGCGGCGCAGGTACACCAGACCGATCAGGGCACGCTGGTGCGGCGGGAGCTTGCACCGGCGGTCACCTTCGCGGGTGACGATGAGCATCGTGACCCACTCGACCACGGCGTGCGGCAAGTCGAGTGCGGCAGGATAAGGAACCAACGAGGCACCTGCGCTGTTGAGTCGAGACGTTGAACACCTCCCTCAACGGCACGGGTGCCTCGTGCGTTGCGCACCGCCTCACCATCACCCGATCAGTGGGCAGACTGAAAAGGCTCACTCCTACTACGTCGGGGCCGGGGCTCTTCCAGACACCGAAAAAGGCGCCTGACACGGGCTCTGCCCGTCAGGCGCCTGACTGCTCGATGAGCTGACCGACCTGCTCGCGGATGCCGTTCGGAGTCAACCCCAGTTGAGCCATGCCCACAGGGCGAACGCCACGACGAATCCGGCGGACAGCTGAACCGTCAGCCGCTTGTTCGCCGGGGCCGATTTGCTGGCCGGAGTGCCCAGCGGGTCCTCGCCCTGCTTCACCGCTATGAGCATGTCCGCGCGCCGCCCTATGACACCGAGAATCATCCCGACGGACACGGTGGAATAGATGGAGAGGAGTTTTGTGAGATCGTGCCCCCGCAGCTTCCCGAGCACCGTCAGGAAGACAATACCGAAGAGGGGGATCATGGCGATCTGCTTCTTGGCCCGGGACGTTGGCATCATGGGCAGCCAGACCGCGAGGAAAAGGACCGTCGTGCCGGCCGCGATGAGCCACCAGACATTTACGGGGATGTGCGGGGCGTGCAAGATTCTCTCCTTACCACTGTGGGGCCCGCGAGCGGGCCCCACAGCTCAGCTCTACAAAAGGGTCGGTCAGCCGAACAAGCCGGTGACGCCCGAATAGATCGAACCGGCGGCGTCGCCGAACACTTCCTTGGCCTTCGTGCCTGCCGACTTTACTAGACCGGCACCCTTCGTGACGGCGCCCTTGAACTTGCCGCCGACGAAGCCGACGGTGGTACCGAGCGCGGACGCCCAGAATTCATCGCTGCCGAATCCGTAGGCGACACCGGTGAAGATGCTGCTGCCGACTCCTGAGAGGAGGGATATGCCTCCCGCGACAGCGCTGACGCCCTGCGCGACGCCCGGGGCCGGAATCAGGTTCGCGGCCGCCGCGGCCCAGCCGGTCCAGGTGCTGGTCTCACCCATGTAACCGGCCCAGTCGCACCAGGTCTGCTTCCCCGGCGGGCAGCCGCCACTGCTGCCGTCGTCGCCGCCGCCCTTGCTGCCGGGCAGCTCGGCCTTGTCGTTCTTGGCGTCGTCCTCGGGCCGCTGCTTCTGCTTCGCGGCCTCCTCGACCCTCTTGCGTGCGGCTTCCGCGGCCGCGCGCTGCTCGGCCTCGCGCTTGTTCTGGGCGATCTGCTTGGCTTCGCTGGCGGCCGCACGCGCGGCCGCAGCGTCCTTGCCGGCCTCAATGGCGGCTGTCTTGGCACGGCTGGCCGACGCTTGGGCGCTGGCCGCGGAGGCCACTGCCTGCTGTGCGGAAGCGGTGGCCTGGGTGGCCGAGTAGTTGGCCTGGCGGGAGGCGACCTGCGCCTTGGCGGCCGCGGCCTTGGCCTTCTTGGCGGAGGCGGCCGCGGAGGCGGCCGACTTGTCGGCCTGGCTGGCGAACTCCTGCGCCCGGTTGGCGTGGCCCTGGGCCTCCTTCGCCTTGGCCTGGGCCTGAGCGGCGTACTTCTTGGCGTCGTCCGCCTTGCCCTGGGCGCGGGCCGCGGCCTCGAAGGCGGTCTCGGCGTTCTCGTACGCCTGGGAGGTGGCCTTCGCCGCGACGCTGATCTGGGCCTGGATCGCCGCGGTGTGGGCCGCCGCGTCCTGGTCCGCCTGGGCGGCGCGGTACTGGGCACGCTCGACGAAGACACGGCGCATGGTGTCGGTGCCCTCAAGGGCGACCTGCGCGGCGGCCTTCATCATCGGCCCGCCCCGCTCCAGCTGCTGCAGTGCCTGGAAGCGGTCGTCCTCGGCCTGCGCCTTGGCGTAGCCCTCGGTGAGGAAGGAGTGCAGCGCCTCGGTGGAGCCGTCGTCGAGCGCCTTGGTCGCGGCGTCCTTCACCGCCTTGCCCGCCTCGTTGACGACCTTGAGGATCTGGAAGCGGTACTCCTCCTTCTGCCCTTCGAAGGCCCCCTTGGTCAGGAATTCCTGCACCGCCTCGGGTCCCTTGTCCAGCGCGGCCTCGGCAGCCGCTGCCGTGCGGGGCGTGCCGATCCGGCTGAAGAAGACGGCCTTCTCCCGGTCGTCCTGGTGCTCGGCGTCGATCCGGTCCTGCTTGATCCACGCCTTCACGTCCTCGTCGGAGCCCGACAGGGCGTCCTCGGCGGCCGCGCGGGTCCAGGTGCCCTGGCTCGACAGCAGGTTGACGGCCGCCTGGCGGGCCGCCCCTACGGCCGCCTGGTCGTCCTTGCCCAGCTTCTCGCCGGCCTCGGACATCAGCCGCTTGGTCTCCTCGCCCGTCTGGGCGGCCTGTGTCTGCTGCTTGGCGAGGACCGGCTTGAGGTCGTCCTCGAAGCGCTTGGCGTCGCGCGCCTGCTCGATCGACGCGGCGAGGTCGGCCTCCAGCATCTTCTCCTCGGCGGCCCGGGCGACGTTGAAGACCTCGGTGGCCTGCTCGGTCGCCTCACCGGCCGTCTTGGCGGCCTCCAGCGCGGCGGCGGCGTGGGCCTTGGACTTGTTGGCCGCGTCCTGGGCCTTGCCCGCCTCGTCCGCGGCCTTGTCGGCCGCCTTGGCCGCCGCGTCCGCGTGCGCGGCCGCGTTGTCGGCCGCGGTACGGGTCTGGCGGGCGGCCTTGGCCGCCTGGTCGGCCAGGGAGACCGCGCTGTTGGCGGCGGTGGTCGCGCGGTTGGCCTCGGCGCGGGCCGTGGCAGCCGCCCGCCTGGCGTGGGCCGCTTCGGCCTGCGCGGCGCCCGCGCTGGCACTCGACTGCGCGGCGGCCTCGGCCGCCGCGGCCGCGTTGCGGGCGGCGCTGGCCGCCGCGGCACCGGACCTGCCGGCCGCCGCGGAGGCGTTCGCCGCCTGGCCGGCCGCGGCCGCGGCGGTACGGGCACCCGCCGCCGCATCGCGTGCCTGCTGGGCGGCCTGGCGGGCCGCCTTGGCCTGTCCGGCGTCCGACACCGCGGCGTTCGCCGCGCGGTAGGCGCGGGACGCGGCCTGGCTCGCCGCGGCAGCGGCGGAGGCGGCGTTGGAGGCGGCGCGCGCTGCCGTACGGGCCGCGGCCACCGCGTTGTTGGAGGCGCGGATGGCGGTACGGGCCGCATCGGCGGCGCCCTCGGCGGCCTGTGCGGCCTTGGTGGCGAAGCGGCCGGCCTTGTCCGCGTCGGACTTGGCCGCCGCGGTCTGCCGCGCGGCCTCCTCGGCGGCCGCCTTGGCCTTCGCCGCGGCCTTGTCCGCGACCTCGGCAGCTTCCAGTGCCTCGTCGGTCTGGAGCTTGGCCTTCTTGCCGGCTTCGGTGGCGACTCGGGCAAGTTGCGCGACCGTCATCGTTTCCTGGTCGCGCGCCCGGGCCAGTTCCTGGCCGCGCTCCAGGAACTCGGCGATGTCCCCCGCGTCCCCGTTCAGCGCGCGCTCGGCGGCCTGCTTGACGGCCGGTCCGCCGGAGTTCATCACTTGCAGGACTTCGAAGCGGTTGTCCTCGTTGGTGGCCTTCTCCAGGCCCTCTTGGAGGAACTTCTCCAGCACCGCGGGGGCGCCGTCGTCCAGGGCCCGCTGGCCCTCGCGGTTGACGGCCTTGCCGCCCGCGTTCATGGCGCGCAGGACCGCGAAGCGCCGGTCGTCCTGGAGCGGCTTCTCGTATCCGTCCTTGACGAAGGCGAGGACCTCCTCGTCGGAGCCGGTCAGTGCCTTGTCCGACGCGGCGGACACGCCCTTGCCGGCGCTCGCCATCGTCTTGAGGATGGCGAACCGGGCGTCTTCCACCTCGGCCCGGTGCAGCGCGCCGCCGAGGAACGCGTTCATGTCGGCGGCCGAGCCGGTCAGCGCCTTGGCGGCCTCCCGCTTGGTCGCCGCGCCGCCGGCCTTCCACGCCTCCACGGCCCGCGCGCGGGCGTCCTCCACGGGCGCCCCTTCGCCGGGTGTCGCCGGGAGCGCGTGCGCCACGGTCGTACCGAATATCACCGCTGCCGTGGCCGCCGCGGCCACGGCGGTGAGTCTGCCGCGCAGCTGCCGAACTTGGCGCGACATGCTTGACGGTTTCATGTCAGGTGCTTCCCCATCCGGGATCTCTTGTTGAAGTCGAGAAGCGCGGCCACGCGTTCGGAAAGATGATCACACACGCGAAACCTTGACAATGGGGGCTTCTTGCGAGTGGCGGGCCCGTGAGTGGAAGCAAAGCGACGGGCGCGGCGCGTCAACCACCCTTTGAGGAAAGGATGTTGAGGGCGGGGTGGTGCCTGGGTATCGATGGATACGTGAGCCGATAGGCGGACGGGTGACGCTTTGATAACAAAGCTCCAGGGTTTGATGATGTGTGACGCCGAGTGATAATCCTTCCGCTGGGGGCGGTTTGCTCCCTTCAGCCTTCACCAACCGAAACGTGAGTCATCGATGCGGATACCCCTGCGGCCGCTGGCCCTTGGCCTGACCGGAAGCGCCCTCGTCGCCGGCGCCGTCCTGCTGACCGGAGCGGCCAGTGCCGCCGACCAGACCTCGGGCCCCGGCGCGGACCGGATCTCGGTCGCCGCCGGCTCGTCCGAGCAGCCCCCGCTCGCCATCGAGGACTTCTCCTACCCCGGTGCGGACCGCATCCTCAAGGAGAAGAACCTCAAGCTGAAGCACGGTGACGGCCACATCGTCCTCGCCGAATGCGACAGCAGCCCGAACCTGCTTCGGTTCATCGCCCGCGACCGCGCGGACTTCTGCTTCAAGGTCTCCGGGGACAGCGGCTACCTCGCACTGGAGGTCCCCGCGGTCGGCGGCGTGCAGAGCCACGACTACAAGGCCAAGGTCAACATGACCGTCGGCACCGAGAAGAAGTCCTTCGACGTCCCGAAGAACTCCTGGAAGGGAATCGGCGAGAACGCCGACCCCGCGGGCCGGGAACACACGCTGCTCGAAATCATCGCGAGCAAGTAATCCCGTCCGGGCCTGGGCCCCCGTCCGGAGGGCCCGGCCCCCGGAAGGCGCTGCCGCGCCGGCCCTCGCGAGCGCCCCGCGCCTTTCCCGCCCCCTCCCCGCAATCTCCCTCCCAAGAATTGAGGAAGCAAGAGTGTTTGGCAGACGTCCGCGCGCCGCATGGCTCACCGGAGTGGCCGCGACCACCGTCGCGGCGAGCATGCTGACCGGTGTCCCCGCCCATGCAGTCGTCGGTGACGCCGCCAAGGACGGGGCGAACCCGTTCACGGCGAAGCTCGACATCGGCAGCGGCCAGCGCGCCTGCACCGGCGCCCTGGTCGACCCGCAGTGGCTGCTCACGGCCGCCAGCTGCTTCGCCGACAAGCCCGGCCAGGACCAGGTCGCCGCCGGCAAGCCGAAGCTGGCCGCCTCGGCCACCATCGGCCGCACCGACCTGTCCGGCAAGGGCGGGCAGGTGCGCACCGTCACCGAACTCGTGCCGCGTACGGACCGGGACCTGGTGATGGCGAAGCTGTCCGCACCGGTCGAGGACGTCACCCCGGTCGCCGTCGCCTCCGCGGCTCCCGCCCAGGGTGAGACCCTGCGCGTGGCCGGCTACGGCCGCACCAAGGACGAGTGGGTCCCCGGCCGCCTGCACAGCGGCGGCTTCTCCGTGGACGCGGTGGACAAGAGCACGCTCGCCGTCACCGGCAAGGACGGTGCGAGCGTCTGCAAGGGCGACACCGGCGGCCCGGCCCTGCGCGAGACGGAGGCCGGCGGCCCCGAGCTGGTCGCGGTCAGCCACGCCTCCTGGCAGGGCGGCTGCTTCGGCTCCGAGGAGACCCGTACGGGCGCCGTCGAGACCCGCGTCGACGACCTGCACCGCTGGGTCCAGCAGATCCGCCTGACGGCCCTGCACAGCCATGTCACCGACGTCGTCACCTCGGCCGACTTCAACGGCGACGGCCGCCCCGACGTCGCGGCCGTGCTGGACGACAAGAACCTGCACGTCTTCTACACCGGCCCGGACGGCACGCTCGAATACGGCCGCGAGCTGTGGAACCACGACGGTTCCTGGGGCCGCAAGCGCGCGATGACCGCCGGCGACTTCGACGGCGACGGCCTGACCGACATCGCCGCCCTCAACGTCGACGGCTACCTCGACCTGTACCCGGGCACCAAGAGCGGCAAGCTGGGCTCGCCCCGCTCGATGGCCAAGGAAGGCTCCTGGAAGACCGTCTCCAAGTTCGCCCGCTACAAGGCCGACGACTCCGGCCGCGACGGCCTGGTGGGCATGTGGAACGACGGCTCGCTGTACGCCTACACCACCACCGCCGACGGCCGGCTGTCCGGCTTCAAGCGTCAGGTCTGGCACGACAAGACCTGGTCCAAGAAGCACCTGACCACCGCCGACTTCAACGGTGACCGCCGTGACGACATCGCCGCCGTCTCCCAGACCGGCGGCCTGGGCCTGTACACGGGCAACACCAAGGGCACATTCGACTACGACAAGGCGATGTGGCCCGACGAGAGCTGGGGCGGCTTCCGGGCCGTCATGGGTGGTGACTTCAACGGCGACGGCAAGGCCGACATCGCCGCCATCAACAGCTCCGGCGGCCTGTACCTCTACCCGGGCAACGGGAAGGGCACCCTCGGCTCGCGCACTGCCATGTGGCCCAGCACGTCCTGACCCCCGCAGCAGCGCATGACGAGAGGGGCACCCGGCAGCATGACCGGGTGCCCCTCTCCGTTTTGCCCCCTGGCCAGGCAGGTGCCCCGCGCGGTGTTCGCTCGTTACGGCTGGTCACGCTCGACGGTGGCAGATGAGGTGCGCCGCTATTGCGGTGCGAGCCCAAAAGGGTTTCAGGGCTGAATTCGCGTCAGTTCGCCGCCAGGTCCGGCCCGGTCATTCCGTACCGTCGCGAGCGCGGCCGGGCCGAACTCCCGGCGTGGAAACCACCTGGCACGATGCCCTCATGAATGCCGATGAATCGTGGGAATCCGTGCCGACCGTCAACGTACGGCTGTGGCGTGCCGATGCCATCGTGCTGTTCGACTGGCTGATGAGCACCGACCTGAACGCCGTGACGATCACGCACCCGGCTCAGAAGCAGGCGCTCGCAGATCTGCTGTCCCGGTTCGAGTGGGCATGCGATGTAGACATCACGGAGTCCACTGCGGAAGAGATCGCCGCAGCCCAGGAAGAGGTGGCCAAGGACATGGGCTGGTAGATGCCTGGGGTTGTGCGTGGAGAACCCACGGAGAATGGGGGAGCTGATTGGAGCGCTCCTGCCAGTAGGCAGGTCGGTCGCGGTCGCGGCCGGGCGCCGGTCACCGTGCCTCGTCGAACGCCATTCCGCGCAGTTCGGCGCGGGAACCCACACCCAGTTTGGGGAACGCCTTGTAGAGGTGGTAGCCCACGGTGCGGGGACTCAGGAAAAGGCGCGCGCCGATTTCGCCGTTGCTCAGCCCCTGTGCCGCGAGATGCACGACCTGGTGTTCCCGCACGGTGAGGGAGGACTCGTCAGCGGCTTTGGCGGGCGCCGCGGCCCGGGCGGAGCGGTCGCCCGCCGCTGCCAGTTCCATACGGGCCAGCCGGGCCCACGGCAGGGCGCCGATCCTGTGCAGATGGTCTTCGGCCAGCCGCAATTGCTTGCGGGCGAACTTGATGCGGCGCTCGCGGCGCAGCCACTCGCCGTACAGCAGCAGGGTGCGGCCCGTTTCGAAAGGGGAGACGTCGGCCTTGTCCAGGGCGGCGGTGAAGAGTTCTTCAGCGCGGTCGCCCTGGGCGAGCAGGGCTTGACAGCGCAGCCGGGCCGCGAGCAGGTGCGGGCCGTCGTGCGGGTGGAGGCCGCCGATGCGCCGTAGTGCCTCCTCGGCGCGCCGGGGTTCGCCGGCCCGGACGCCGGCCTCGACGTAGTCGGGGAGGACGAGGCGGCGCAGCATGAAGTGGCCGGCCGTACCGCCTTCCGAGCAGACCTCGCCCAACAACTGCGCGGCGTGCGCCGGCCGGCGCTCGGCCAGGCTGTTCAGGCCCAGTGCCCAGTGGCCGAGCGTCACCGCGCTGGCGATGCGGCGCGGTACGGCGATGTCCAGGGACTCCCGCGCCAGGAGCAGACAGCGGGCGCTGTCGCCCTGGGCAGCGGCCATCCAGGCGAGCATCGCGCGGAGGTGGCTCGCGGCGCCGAGCTGTCCGGTCTCCAGGGCCAGGGCGAGGGCTTCGTTGCCGTGGGCGGTGGCTTCGGACCACGGGCCGGTGACCATTTGGAGGGCTACCAGAGGCGCAAGAGACATGGGCAGCGCGCCGATCGCGCCGTTGCGGCGCAGGGTGTCCACGGCCCGTTGGAGGGTGTCGCGCAGGGGCAGGGTGACGTTCAGCAGGTGCGGCAGGAACGTCGGCGGCCAGACCCACGGGCGGGGGTCCTCGGGGCGGATCCAGGTGTCGGGGATGCGCGCGCCGCGTACGTCGGCGTCGGCGGAGCCCGGGGGAGCGGTGGTGCGGTCGGCGGCCAGGCCGCTGAGGTACCGCAGGTGCCGGGCGAGCGGATCGGGGGACTCGCCCCGCTGTACGCCGGTACGGTCGCCGTCCGGCGTGGCCAGACGTTCCAGCAGACCGGCCACGTGGGCCAGACGGCCGGGATCGTCGGCGACCCACGCGGAGCGGGCGGCCATGGCCAGGGACTCCCGGGCGTGGTACGGATCGGAACGCCCGGTCAGCTCGGCGCCTTCGAGGAGCGTCACGCACGCTATGGACGGGTCGCCGGAGGCATGGGTGATGGTGCCGCGTACCCGCACCAGCCGGGCCCGTAGAGCCGGCCGGTCCACCAGCGGCTCCGCCTCCTTGAGGAGGGCCTCGGCCTCGGTGGCCTGGGCCGCGGTCCAGGCGCAGTCGGCGGCGTCGATGAGCAGCTGGGCCCGTAAAGGGGACGACGGCGCGAGGGCGGCGGCGCGGCGCAGGGCCTTGGCGGCGGTGGCGACGCCCCCGGTGGACCGGGTCCGGGCGGCCATCTCCGCCAGCAGGCGGCAGACCTGCTGGTCCGGGCCCACGGCCGCGGCGGCTCGATGCCATACGTGCCGGTCGTCGCCCGCGTCTAGGGTCTCGGCCAGGGCGATGTGCGCGGCGCGGCGCAGGCTCAGGGGCGCGCCCTGGTAGAAGGCGGAGCGGACCAGGGGGTGCCGGAAGCGCAGGTGCTGCTGGTCGAGGGTGAGCAGGCCCGCGCTCTCCGCGGCGGCCAGTTCGTCCATGGCCCGGTCGGTGTCACCGGCGGCGCGCAGGATCACGGCCAGTTCGCCTTCGCCCTCGGCCGCGGCCAGCAGGCAGGCGTTGCCCGGCCGGGCGAGCAGGTCGCTGATCCGGTGCCGGTAGAGCCGTTGCAGCCGTTCGGTGAGCGGCAGTTCCTCGGGCAGCGCCGCCGCGCCGTCGAGCTGGGCGCGGCTGAGGGCGAGGGGGAGTTCGGTCAGGGCCAGCGGATTGCCGCCGGCCGCGCGGAGCAGCCTGTCGCGGGTGGCGGGGGCGGTGTGCGGCAGGTGCCGGGCCAAGAGGGTCGTGGCGGCGGCCGGGGCCAGCGGGCCGACGGGCAGCTCGGCCAGGCCCGGTGCGGGAAAGGGGCGCGAGCCGTCGCGTACGGCGAAGACGATGCCGACGGCTTCCGCGCCCAGGCGCCGGGCGACGAACAAGAGGGCGTCCGCCGACGGGGCGTCGAGCCATTGGGCGTCGTCGACCAGGAGCAGCAGTGGAGTGGTGCGGGACGCCTCCGACAGGAGGGTGAGCGCGGCGAGCGCCACCAGGAACCGGTCGGCGGGGGTGCTCTGAAGGCCGAAGGCCGAGCGCAGGGCGACGCTCTGGGGCGGCGGAAGCCGGTCCATGGAGCCGAGTAAGGGCAGGAGTAACTGATGCAAAGCGGCGAAGGGGAGTTCGGCCTCGCTCTCGACACCGACCGCGCCGAACACCGTCACGTCCGGTTGCGCCTCGTGCCTCAGCTGCTGCAGCAGTGCGCTCTTGCCGATACCGGCCGCGCCTCTCAGGACGAGAGAGCCGCTCCGGCCCTCCCGCAACGCGGCAGCGATCCGCGTCAGTTCACGTTCTTCCTGCTCACGCCCGACGAGCATTCGGTGTGCCTCTCTTGGTGACCGCCCCCGCCGACTGATGCATTGACTGATGCGCGGCGGTTCATGCCGTCCCGTTACGTGATCCTCGTCCGCCGTGCCGCACAGAAAGCGCACAGGAAGACTCGTAACCCGACAGATGCCCGGCCGTCGGTCTCCGGCGGAAGGTAGCTGCCGAGGCCGATCACCGGATGCTTTGCACAGAGCGCCGACTCGGCCGCACAGGACCGTTCTCACGAGGAATGCACGCCTGGCGTGGGTGGATATATGTCGGTATCTGAAGTGGATTCGAGTCACACTCAGCATGCGGCGGAAGCGCCGCACTCCGGCCCACCGGGCCCGTTCGAGGTGGTGGACGGCCGGCTGGAGCCCGCCGAGATCCTGGCGGCGGTGCGTACGGTGATCGCCGGCCAGACCTGGCCCCGGGGGCCGGCCCGGCTGGAGGACGAAGGGCCCGGCCGGTGCACCGTGCGCGTCGAGGGCACCGCGCTGACGATCCGCAGCGCCCCCTGCCGCACCGGCCACCCGGCACGCTCGACCCCGTTCCGTCCGGACCCGGCGAGCGCCGCGTGCTGGTGACGGCGTCCGGACCGCTGCCTCCCCGTGCGCAGACGGTGTTCGCCGCGCTCGTGGAGGAGCTCGGCCGGCGGGCCCGCTGCTACACCGACGCCGAGATCGCCTCCATCGTCGACGCGATGCCGCTGCTCAGCCGCTTCGACGCCCCCGAACCGGCTCTCGCCGACTGGGCCCTGGTCTTCCGCGACCACTACGTGGAGAACAGCGTCGGCTTCCTGCTCGCCATGGAGAGGGCCGGGCTCGACCCCGCGTGGGTCTACGCCCTGTCCAAGGGCGACCGCACCCTGCACCGCGACCGGGTGCACGCGTGGTTCGTGCATCGCGGCTACGCCAGCGACGTGCTGGACAACTCGGTGATCAACGGTACGGCGGACGAGTCCGCCCGTGCCGAGGCGCTGGCGGTCGACGCCCGCGTGGAGGACTTCGTCCGACGGGCGCACGCCGTCGGCCGCAGGGTCCTCGTCATCGACGACGGCGGCCTGCTCGCCCAGGGCCGCGGGAGCGACAACGGCCTCGTCGAACGGGTGGACGCGGCCATCGAACTCACCGTCAGCGGTCTCAAGCGCATCAGGAACGCCCCCGGCCGGCTCGCCGTCCCGGTACTGAACATGGCCCGCTCGCGCCTGAAGTCGCACCTGGGTTACAACGAGATCGCCGACTCCTGCATCCGCAGGCTGCGGGCCATCGTCCCCGGCGAGAAGTTCATCGGCCGGCACGTCCTGCTCCTCGGTTACGGCACGCTCGGCAAGCGCGCGGCGCAGGCCCTGCGCGGGCTCGGCTGCCGCGTCCACATCGTCGACACCGACATCCTGGCGCTCATCACCGCCGCGGAAGACGGCTTCGAGACACACCGCACCATCGCCCAGGCGCTCACCCTGCACCGCCCTTTCCTCGTCGTGGGCAGCAGCGGCGGCACCGCCATCACCGAGCAGGACGTACCGCTGCTGCCCGACGGCACGTTCCTGGCAGGCTTCGCCACCAAGGACTTCAGCGTGCTCAGCGAGGGCCGCTGCGGTGCCACGGCGACACCCGTCCCGCACGTCGGGGTGCGCCACCACCTGCCGCACGGCGCGACGGTCACCCTGCTCGGCGACGGCCGCTCACTCAACCTCTTCGAGTACGAGGGCATCGCCAACCGGGGGTACGACGCGTACCGGGCCGGAACCCTGCTCGCGGCGAAGAGACTCTGCCGGGACGCGGATTCCCTCCCCCGGGGGTCCACCTCGACGTCGTCGACGAACTCATCGACGAGGCCGGGCTCTTCGCCGCGTACTACGACTGCTACCTGCGCGACGGGCAGCCCGGCGGCACCCTCCCGTACGGCACCACCGCCGCGCCCGCGGGGACGCACATGCCCAGTAGGACACACGTGTGCGTCATCGGCCACGGTGTCGCGGGCCGGCTGCACCGCCAACTGCTCACCGGGCTGGGCGTACGCGTCTCCGTCGTCGACCCGCTCGCCACCACGCTGCCGTCCGCGACTCCCGCCGTCACCCGGATCGAGGACGTACCGCACGATCCGCCGGTCGACGTCTGGTCGGTGTGCACGCCGACTGCCGCGCACCTGGAGACGGTCGCCGCCGTACTCGAGCGGGACCCACGCGCCCGGCTGCTGGTGGAGAAGCCGGTCTGCCGTTCCTGGGAGGCCCCCGAACTGTCCGCCCTGCTCGCCAAGTACGACGAGAGCCGTCTGGTGGTGATGAACCAGTACGCGCACACCACGGCACTGGGCGTACTCAAAGCCGCCATGAAGGAGTGGGCGCCCGGCCACCGCGTCGACACCGTCCGGATCGCCTTCGGCAAGGACCGGCGGGCGGACATTGCGGCGGGCCGCTTCGTCGACCGGGACTACGGCGTGTTCGGCTACGAGTGGCTGCACATGCTCGCCCTGTTGGGCGGGGTCCTGCCGCGCCACGTCCAGCACCGCTACCTGACCGCCGACCCCCGCCCGGGGGACCTGCGGGTCGCCCACGACCCGGAACTGACCAGCGTCGCGGCCCACGACCTGTCCCGCCCGGACGGCGGCCCCACCGTGGAGCTGTACTCGACGATCACCGGGCCCCGGGCGGCACCCGGCTGGACGGTGCCCGCGTGGTGCCCCCGTCCGCTGCCGGGCCGCGAGAGCCGGCAGCGGCTGGTACAGGTCGGTGCCGGACCGGTGCGCTTCACCCTCGAACTGGCCCCGGTCAGCCTGCCCGGCGGCACCCCACTGCCCCGCAACATGCACCGGCTCACCATGTGGCGGCCCGCAGGCGAGCGCGAGTGGCTCATCCACGACTCCCCCATGGAGAACGCCCTGCGCTGGGCCCTGTCCGCGCTGTTCGCCCCGGGAGCGCGCCCGGAGACGGACCTGCGCGGCATCGGCCGTATCAGCCGGCTCGCCGCCCTGGCCCGCAGCCGTGAGCGGCTGCCCGTCGGCGCGCTCAGCCGCCGTGCCCCGGACCCGACTGTGGAAGTGAAGCCATGAGCAGTGTCTGCCTCGTCATCCCCAGCAACCCCTTCGACCAGTACTTCATCCAACTGCCCCTGGACGCGGTGACCGCGGCCGGCCAGCTACGGGCCGCGGGCCACTCCGTCACCATCTGGGACCAGCGCCTCCAGGACGCGCCGGCCGGCGACGCGTACGACGTACTGGTCGTCTTCACGGCCATCGCGGACCGGGCCCAGTGCTACCCCTCGACCTGGACCCGGTACGGGCGGCTGTGGAACGGGCCGTCGCCCGCTTCCCCTCGGCCCGCACCGTCGCGGTCGGCCCGCACGGCACCCACCTGCCCGGATCGACGCGCGCCGACCTCGCCGTCGATCACATAGCCGTCGGCGAGACCGACTCGGCGACCGTCGGCGCGGTCGCCGACGTACTGTCGGGCGTCGAAGAGCCGGTGCTGTGCGACCGGAGCGCCCCCCACAACCTGCTGAACTCCCCGGACTCCCGCCCGCGGCCCTACCCCAACATCCCCCTCGACGCCTTCGCCTTCCCCGCCTTCGACCTGGTGCCCACCGCCGACTACACGGCCGAGGTCATCTCCGGCGGGCTGCCGCTCCCCGGCCCGTGCGGCATGGTCCTGGCCGCCCGCGGCTGCACGTACGGCTGCACCTTCTGCCACCTGCCGTTCGGTACCCGCATGCGCAACCAGCCGCTGGACCGGGTGCTGGCGGAGATCGGCGCCCAGCAGGCCGCGGGGCTGGAATTCGTCTTCTTCCTCGACTATGTCTTCGGCATCAACCGCACCTTCTACGGCGAGCTGTGCGAGCGGCTGCGCGGCCGCGGCCTGGGCTGGGTGGGACAGACCCGCGCGGAGATCGTGCTCAAGAGCGACGTGTCCCAGTGGGCGCGGGCGGGCTGCCAGGGCATGTGGCTGGGCGCCGAATCCCCCGCCATCGCCGGCACCGGCGTGCACAAGCGGGTCAGCGAGGAGCAGATCAGTCAGGCGGTGATCAAGCTGCGCGACGCCGGCATCGTGCCCTTCGCGTTCGTCCTCATGGGCCTGCCTGATGACGAGGCGTGCGTCTCGGGCCGGCTGGTCGACTGGGCCGCCGGACTGCCGGCCTGGTTCGGCATCAACCAGCTCTTCCTGCGGCCGGGCACCACGCTCTACGACCAGCTCGCACCCGCGCACAACGGCGGCCGGACACCGACGACCTGGCGGGAGGTGCAGGAGGTCACCCGGCACTACCGCGCCACCTACCCGGCCGACCTGGACGCCCAGCAGAAGAGGCTGACCGAGCTGCCGAACTACCTGGGCAACGCCATCGTCCCGGCGGCGGGGTGAGCGCCGTGCTGCGCTTCGGCATCATCGGATGCGGTGTGCTCGGCTCCTTCCTCGGACGGCTGCTGACCCACGAGCGGGAGGGGCTGCCGGACGCGGCCCGGCTGACGGCGGTGGCCGGCCGCGACGCACAGCGCACCAAGGACACGGCCGACGCCCTGGGCTGCGACCCGCTGACCGTCACCGACCTGCTCGCCCGCCCGGACATCGACGCCGTGGCAGTGTGCACCCCGAGCGGCACCCACGCCGAGCTGGGCGTCCGGGCGCTGCGTGCGGGCAAGCACGTACTGGTCGAAAAGCCCATCGACGTCACCCCCGACGCCGCCGACCGGCTGCTGGGTGCCGCACGAGAGACCGGCCTGACCCTCGGCGTCGTCTCCCAGCACCGCTTCGACCCCGCCGTCCGCATCGTCAAGTCCGCCGTGGACAACGGCCGCTTCGGGCGTCTGACCTCGCTCGTCGTCGAACTGCCGTGGTGGCGCGAGCAGGCGTACTACGCCGTCGGCTCCTGGCGCGGCACCCGGGAACTGGACGGCGGTGGCGCCCTGATCAACCAGGCCGTGCACCTGGTCGACCTGGCCCAGTGGCTGGCCGGGCCGGTCACCGAGGCCGCCGCGCACACCGGGCTGCTGGCACACCACGACATCGAGGTCGAGGACGTGGCGACCGCGAGCCTGCGGTTCGCCTGCGGCGCGCAGGGCGTGCTGCTGGCCACCACGGCCGCGTACCCGGGACGCACCGCTCGCCTGGCGGTGCACGGCGACCGCGGCGGCGCGGTGATCGACAACGACGAGCTGGTCTACTTCCACGCGGCCCGGGACGGCGAACAAGCCGCGGTCTACGGGGCGTTCGACGCGGGCAACCAGGTCGCGGACATCCTTCCACGGCAGCGGACCGAGCTGGTGCGCGACCGGAGCGGGCTGCTGTACCAGCCGCACCGCGACCAGATCGCCGACTTCTGCGCCGCCGTGCGCGAAGGCCGTCCACCGCTGGCCGACGGACCCGGCGCCCGCCGGGCGCTGGAAGCGGTGACCGCCGTCTACGCCTCGGCCCGCGCCGGCACCGCGGTCCGTACTCGCCATGTCGCCCCCACGGATCCTGCCGGCTCCGCCGACAGGCCGGACGTCCCCGAAAGGACAGCACCGTGACCGAGACCGCGCCCGCGCAACTCGTCACCGACGCCGCGCCGCGCCCCACCGCGCAGGACCGCAAAACCGCGCTCGCCGGGCTCTTCGACCGCAGCGCGCCGACCTACGAGCGGGTCGGGGTCGACCACTTCGCCGAGCTGGGACGGCGCCTTGTCGGACATGCCGCCGTCCTCCCCGGCGACCGGCTGCTGGACGTCGGGTGCGGCACCGGCGCCGTACTCGTCCCGGCCGCCGAAGCGACCGGCTCCACCGGCAGTGCGATCGGCGTCGACCTGTCCTCCGGCATGGTGTGGCGCTCTCGCGAGGCGCTGCGTGAGGCGGGCCTGACGCACGCCCACGCGGTGGTCGCCGACGCCGAGACGATCGACTGGGACGCCGGGGAGCACGCGGTGCCGCCGCCCGCGAACGGGTCGCTCGACGCCGTGTTCGCCGGTATCTCCCTGTTCTTCTTCCCGCACCCGCACCAGGCCGTGGCCCGCTACCGGGAACTGCTGTCCCCCGGGGGCCGGCTCGCCATCTCGTGGTGGGGACGGCCGGACCCCGCTGGGACCCGGTCTTCGCCGCCAGCGCGCCGTACGGACGGGGAGGCTCCTCGCACGCCTTGCCCGAGGACAGCCCCTTCCGCTCCGTCGACGCGCTGCACACCATGCTGAAGGAGGCCGGTTACGCCTCCGTGGAGACCGACGAGCAGCAGTACGTGACCCGTTTCCGAGGGGCGCACCAGTGGTGGGACTGGGTGTGGTCCACGGCCGGGCGGATGTTCTGGGAAGGCGTACCGGCCTCGTCGATGGAGCGGGCCAAGGCGGCGGTCGACGCCGAACTCGACCGGCTGCGGGCCCCCGACGGCAGCCTGACCAACACGTCGGCGGTGCGCTTCACGATCGCGCGTACGCAGCCGTCGACGGCCACGGAGACGATGCCGTGACGGGGGTCGGCGAGACGGTACAGGCCGATGTCCGGGCAGGGAGCCGTGAGGTGGGGCAGGCCGATGCCCGGGCAGGGATTCATGAGGTGACACAGGCCGATGCTCGGACGGCCACCGCCCCTGCCCCCTGCCCCCTCTTCTCCCCGCCCTGGCTCCGGTGCGCCGCCGAACTGACTGGCGCCGGCCCCCTGGACACGTCATCGGCGCTGGCCCTGGGCCTATGCCTCACCGACGCCCCGGCCGGCACCGCCGATCGCATTTTCGTCCAGGCCGACTTGTCCGCCGGTCACCTGCGTTTCACCGGCGAGGGCTGGGACGAGCGGCCCACCCTGGTGCTCACCCTGAGCGTCGCGGACGCCACGACCCTGTTGTTCGGGGACGGCAGACAGCGGGTGCAGCTGTTCGAACGCGGTGGGCTGCGTCTGGAAGGCGTCTTCCTGTTCGTCTTCTTCCTGGACCGCATGCTCCAACAGGACCGGTCCGGCGTCCTGGCCCGGCTGCGGACCGTGACCGAGGGCCTGGCTCCGGCCGCGGACCACGGCCCGGCCGCCGCACAGCGGACATCCGCGGGAACCGGTCGCCGCCCGTCGTACCCGCCGGAGCCCGAAACCGGCGACGAGGACCCGGACACGGAGGCGAGAAGGCAGGCCGAGCGGGTGCTGCCGCGCACCATGTCCGTACTGCGCGACGAGATCGGCCGTAGTACGCCCGGCGCGCAGTTCGCCATCGCGCACCACGACTCGGGCACCAGGCTGTCCGTGGCCCTCGGCGACTGCCGGCCCGGCGTACCGTTCACCCGCGACGCCCTGCCGATCTGGTACTGCTGCTCCAAGCCGGTCGGCGCCGTGGCTGTCGGCCGGCTGTGGGAGCGGGGCCTGCTCGACCCGATGCGGCCGGTCGCCGCGTACCTGCCGTGGTTCACGGGCGACGGCAGGGAGACCGTCACCCTGTACCAGCTGCTCACCCATACCTCGGCCGTACCGATGGGGCTCGACCCCCTGCACGGCACCATGGCCGCACCCGTGGCGCTCCGTCGCGAGCAGCTGCGCGCGATGACGGTGCCCCGCGACGTCCGGCCGGGCACGAGGATCACGTACGGACCGTGGTGGGCGTGGTTCCTGCTCGCCGATGTGGTCCGGGCGGTCGACGGACGTGCCTACGAGCGGTTCCTCGCCGAGGAGGTCCTGGCGCCCTGCGGTATGCGCGACACCCGGGTGGTCCTCACACCGCGGGAGTACCGGCGTACGGCGGACCGGCTGCCGCTGATCCATGTCGCCGGGGGCGGCGCCCCCATCCAGCCCACCCACTGGTACGCCACCGAAGCGTCCTGCACCCGGCCCATCCCCGGGCTCAACCTGCGCGGCCCGATGTCGGACCTCGTGCTGTTCTTCGAGGCGCTGATGGACGGCGGCCAGGGCCGGGTGGACCGCGTACTGCGGCCCCAGACCGTCATGGCGCTCACCGCTCGCCACCGGGTGGGCCTGGTCGACCCCTTCGGCAACGCCGACTGGGGGCTGGGCTTTCGCAACGAGTCGCACCACCTGGGGGACATCTGCACGGCCTTCAGCCGCCACGCCTCGCTGCGCACGTTCGGCCACTACGGACTGTGGACTTCGGCGGCCTTCGCGGACCCTGACGCCGGACTCGTCGTGGCGCTGCACCTCAATGGCAAGACGTGGCAGGAGGAGCATCAGAAACGCATGATCGCGATCGGCGACGCCCTCTACGAGGACCTGGGCCTGGCATGACCCGGCCGCCTTCGCCCCTTCTTCCTCCTCCGGCCTTCCGGCCAACGGCCCTCATTGCTCACGACCATGAACGGAGTCCCGCATGACCAAGCCCTCGGTGTCCGACTCGCCGCACGCCATCATCGATCTCGCGGTCGCCTTCTGGAAGTCGAAGGTCCTGCTGAGCGCCGTGGAGCTGAAAGTCTTCGAGACCCTGGCCCGGCAGCCGGCGACCGGTGCGGAGCTGTGCGCCCGCCTCGGCATCACCGGCCGCGGCGGCGCCGACTTCCTCGACGCCCTGGTGTCGATGGGCCTGCTGGAGCGGCAGGACGGCGTCTACCGCAACTCCCCGACGGCCGACCGTCATCTCGACCCCGGCAAACCGGGCACCGACATCTCGGGATACCTGGACTTCCTCAACGCGGGCTTCCCCTGCTGGGCCGGTCTCACCGAAGCCCTGCGCACCGGCGGACGGCTCGACTTCTCCCGCGCGCTCGCCGTATCCGGCGGTTCCGGCGGCGCGGCACCTGCCGACCCCGAACCGCTCGCCTCCGACGCCGGCAACGACACCTTCGGTGCCGCGTTCGCCGCCCCGGACCAGGTGACCGGCTTCCTGCGGGCGATGACCGGATACAGCATGGGCGCCAACCACGCGTTGGCCGAGACGTACGACTGGCACAAGGTCGGCTCCGTGGCGGACGTGGGCTGTGCCGAGGGCGCTCTGCTGGCCCAGATCCTCACCCGCCACGAGCACGTGGAGGGCATCGGCTTCGACCTGCCCGCGGTCGAAGCGGGATTCACGGCCCACACCAAGCAACTGGGCATCGCCGACCGGGCGCGGTTCGAGGGCGGGGACTTCTTCACCGGGCCGCTGCCGACGGCCGACGTCCTCATCATGGGCCACGTCCTGCACGACTGGGACCTGGACACGAAGAAGATGCTCATCCGCAAGGCGTACGACGCGCTGCCCCGGGGCGGTGCGCTGCTCATCTACGAGTCCCTGATCGACGACGACCGCAAAGCCCGTACCACCGGTCTGCTGATCAGCCTCAACGTCTCGCTGGTCTCCGCCGGGGGACTGGGGTACACCGGCGCCGACTGCCGGGCGTGGATGGACGAGGCCGGTTTCCGGAACGCGTCCGTCCGCCACCTCGACGGTCCGGAGTACCTCGTCGTCGGTACCAAGTAGCCGGCGTCGAAGGAGCGGGAGTGACGGGAGCGGCAGGCGGATGACGCGGGGGCGGGCAGGCGAACGGCCCGGCGTCCGGCTGCCGCCGTCCGGTCGTTCGTCCGGCCGTCCCCGTCCGACCGCTTCCTCCGGGCTGCCCCACCCACCCCTCCACCGGGAGAGAGCGAACACCGATGAATCACCCGGCCCGGCCCGGCGGGGCCGCACCTGACAGGCCCTGTGTCCCCATTCCCCCCACGGCGCCTGCCGACCACCCCAACCTCGCTCGAACCACCCAGCGCGGGCCGCTTCCCGATTTCCTGCCCACCGGGGACAGCGTCGCGGACGTCGTCCCCGTCGTCGCTCCCACGGGTGACCACATCTGGCTCGTCACATGTTTCGGCCTGGGCCGCAAGGTCCTCACCGACGACCGGTTCAGCCGCGCCACAGCGGTCACCCCCACCGCGCCGGCCATCCACCCGCTCCGTCCCGACCCGGCCGCCCTCACCAGCCTCGATCCGCCGCAGCACACCCGGCTGCGCAGACTGGTGAACCGGTCCTTCACCCCGCAGGCCGTCGCCCGCCTGGAGGACGGCATCCGGCACACGGCCCGTCAGCTGCTCGTCGGCCGCACCCGCATCGACCTCGTCGCGCAGTACGCCATGCCCCTGTCGGCCACGACGATCTGCCGCGTACTCGGCGTCCCCGAAGCCGACCACACGCGCTTCGCCGGCTTGGCGGACCGCGCCCTGGGTATCACCACCGGGATCTTCGAGGAGCAGAGCCTGGCCCGTGACGCGATGCGCGACTACATCCGGGATCTGATCACCGAAGCCCGGCGCCGCCCCGGCGGCCACATGCTGGGCTCGCTGGCCACCGCGCACGACGAGAGCGGAGCGCTGAGCCACCAGGAGCTGACGGCCCTGGTCGAGCTGCTCCTCAACGCGGGCTACGAGACCTCCGTCGGCCAACTGGGCCTGGCCGTCGTCGCCCTGCTCGACCACCCGGAGCAGTGGCGCCTCCTGGCCACGGCGGCGCACCCGGAGCGCGCGTCGTCCGCGGCTGTGGAGGAACTGCTGCGCTACGCCCCCGTCGTACCGATGAGTTTCTCCCGCGTCGCGCGGCAGGACCTGGTCCTCGGCACGGTCCGGATACGTGCCGGAGAAGCCGTCGTGGTGTCCCTGCTGCACGCCGGTTTCGACCCGCGTACGCATCCGGACGCCTCCCGCCTGGATGTCACCCGCCCCCACGCCCGCCACCTGACCTTCGGACACGGCGCCCACACCTGCCTGGGCGCCCAACTGGCCCGCACCCAGCTGCGCGTGGCCCTGGAGGAACTGGCCGCGGCGGCTCCCGGCCTCACCTCGCGGGTTCCGCTGCCTTCCCTCCGCTGGCGGCGGCCCGAGGCAGTCGTCCGCGGGCCGGTCGCGCTGCCGGTGACCCTTTCCGGGAAGGCCTCGGGTGCAAGAGCGAGTTGACCGGCCACCGAGGGCGTCGAGCTTCCGGCCGCCACCGGCAGCGGCGCCTGCTCAAGCTGACAGCCGCTCGACATACCGCCCCCGAAGGAATACATCGAAAGATGTATCCGACCTTGTACTTGGGAATGAAATGTCCACTACCGCGTTAAGGCCGTACCTCCCCCTGCTTTTCGCTTGTACAGTATTTTTGCGACTTCGGTGCAGGGCGAGCGGTGAGGCGGCATGGGGGCATAAATGGTAATGGGGGAAGACTATGCCTTTCTCGAATGGGCTGCGAAGTGCCAGCCCTTAGCGGGCTCCCTGCTTTCCGGTACGGGTTGCGTCTTGGCGGCGATGCACTGGCGCAGGGAGTTCAGGAGCAAATGACGAAAAAATTTGTCGCCTTCGGTGCCGCGGTCATGGGCATGGCCATCATGACTGCCTGCGGTCCGACCGGGGGTGAGCCCGGCTCATCGGGCCAGGTGACTACCGGTACCTCCAGTGCCAACGAACTGAGCGGAGCCCGGAAAAAGATCTTCTTTGATCTCCTGGAGAACACCAAGAACAAGCCCTCCGGGGTCAGCGACGAGGAACTCGTCAGGCAAGGCAACGCGATCTGCGCCGCCGACGGCAACGGTGGTGTGGGCGGCGCCATCGGCAGCGCCGTCGATGTCACCCGAGAGACCAAGAAGAAGCTCGATATCTCCTTCAAGGACGCGGTCGCCGTGGTCGGCGCGGCTCGCGCGGCCTGCAAGGCGCAGCCCTGAACTGACCTCGCGCTTTCACGAGGTGGGCTGTCCGGCTGGTGATCGCGAACGCAGAATACTCGCGGTCGCCCTGGGTCTTCACGGCGACCCGGTCGGCGGGGTAGCGGCACCTCGCCGCGGCCGAGGCGGCTGTTCCCGAGGCCGGGTTCGGAGCAGGGATGTGAAGGGCCCCGCACGGAACCGGGAGGCCGGAGTTCACGTGCGGGGCCGCTCACGAGGTGTGGGTCGTCAGACTCCGATCAGGGTGTACGTACCCGTACCGTCCGGCCGGCCGCTGGAGTACTGGCGTATGAACTCCCCGTCCGCGTACCGGTCATGGCCCATCATGGAGCCGGTGTACTTGTTCTGCACACCGATCTTCGAGCTGCCGGGCACGTCGCGGTAGATGTAGAACCGCTGGAGGTCGTCCTCCGCGCAGGGGGCCGTCTGCAGGACCGCCCGTTCGGTGGACGCGTTCTGCGAGGCGATGGTCGCGCACCCGCCGTTGCCCCAGTTCCACAGGGACGCCTCAAGGACCCCGTCGCGCTCCGTCACGTTGCACAGGCGCCAGTTGTCCAGGTGGGCGCTGAAGATCGACGAGGGCCGCAGGCGGACACCGTCGGACTCCAGGAGCGGCGCGCCCCAGGACAGGGGCTTGCCGGGTACGGCGATCTTGTAGACCTGAGTCTGGCAGTCGAGCGCGGCCCGCGCGCCACGCCCGGTGGCCTTGGGCTGTTCGGCAGACGTGCCGCTGGTGAGAGCCGGGCGCTGCACGAGGCGGTCCCGCACCTGCTTCGCCGTCGGCGCCACCGCACCTGCCGGGTGCTCGGCCTTCGCGGCGGCCGAGCCGCAGTCGAGGAGGGTCTGTGCCTTGGCCATGATGCTGCCTGGGGGCACCCGGTCCTGGCAGCGCACCGCGCCTTCCTCAAGGGTGGTGTACGTGGTGAAGTTGCCGCCGTCCGGACCCTCGGCCCACTTCAACGCCCAACCGCCGCCGCTCTGTTGCACGCGGTTGCAGTTGAGGCTCGAGTAGGTGCCGGTGACCTTCTTGGTGCCCTTGTAGGCGCCGTAGTAGCCGGGCTGGTTGAAGTTCCACGTGACCGCGTTCGACTCGGTGCTGGTGGAGGTGTAGTCGACCTTGACGTCCAGGCCCAGGCTCGCGCCGACCTTGCCGAGGGCCTCGGTGCCGAAACCGCCCTCGACCTTGCCGTTGAGGCCGACGGAGACCGTGATGGTCGTCTGGGTGGTGGTGGTGACGGTCTGGGTGCCGGTTGTGCCCTCGGTGACGTACCAGCCCTTGAAGTGGGTGATGGTCGGCAACACTTCGGTGGACTTGATGTACGGGTGGCGTCTGCCGAGATCGGCCGCCGTGCAGGTGTCGCCGGGCGCGGGCGTCTGCGCCGTCGTGGTGGCGGGTGCCGCGGCAGCCGGTGAGGCGGCGAGGCCCATGGCGGCGACTGCCACGGCGGCCGCCGTGGCGGTCACCGCCATGAGTGATCTTCCGACGTGTCTGACGGGTCTTGTGGGGCGCATCGTTGCCCATTTCCTACTGGTCGTGTACATGTCCGGTCGTAGGTGAATGTAGCGGCCACAGGGGTGGTGACGTGAGGTCGGAACTGGCCACAAAGGGCCATGGAGGGGCTTATTCCGTCCTGGTGTGAACGGGCCGGTCGCGTCGTTCCGCTGTCGCCGCCGCTGGTGCCGAACGCGAGGGAGGCCCCTGGTGCATGCCGCCGGACCAGGTTCACGACCTGCTCGAAGAACGTCGCAAAGGCATGCCGTGCATGACGATCAGTCCAGCGTGCCGGTTTCCCGATACACGGAGCCGCCGTCCCAGCGTGAGACGGCCATTTCGCTCTCCACCTCGTGAGCAGCGCTCTAACGGCCGCCGAGACTGCTTCCGCCGTCGACGTCGAGGACATGACCGGTGATGAACCCCGCGTCGTCGGACAGCAGGAAGGCCACGGCCGCGGCGACGTCGTCGGGAGTGCCCAGGCGTCCCAGCGGGATCGAGGCGATCGCCGCGCGTTCCGCTTCGCTGCCGACGGGGCGCGTACGGCGGAACAGTTCGGTCGCGGTGGGGCCGGGCGAGACCGCGTTGGAGGTGATGCCGTCCGGCGCGAGCTCCAGGGCCCAGGCACGGGTGCACCCCACGAGCGCGCTCTTGGCCGCCGCGTAGGAAGTCCGGTTCCTGGCACCGTACGTCGCCCGCGAGGTGATGTTGACGATGCGGCCGAAGCGCTGCGCGCGCATACCCGGCAGCAGGGCCTGGACGATCTGGACCGATGCCCGCAGGTTCAGGTCCACCACCTGATGCAGGGTCGCCAGGTCGAGGTCCTGGAGGGGCTGGGGTTCGGCGATTCCGGCGTTGTTGACGACCCGGCACACCGCGCGTTCCCGGGTGACCTCGTCCAGCAGCTGTGCGGTGGCGTCGGTGTCGGAGAGGTCGCAGCGCAGGAACGTACCGGGAAACTCGCCTTCGGGCGCGGTCCGGGCCACGCCGATCACCTCGTACCCCGCCTTCGCGAGCCGCTGGGACAGCGCGAGCCCGATACCCTTGCCGGCGCCGGTGACCAATACGCGCGATACCTCTGACATGCCGTTCACCTTGCTCCCGGTCTTCCGCTTACGGTTTTGTGCCGAGCCGCCGAGCCGCCGCGGCCGCCGAGCCGGTCAGTGGCAAGGACAAGCGTGGCTGGACAGCACCCTCGACCATGCTGAGACAGCGAGTCTGTTCGAGGACAGAAGGCTCAGAAGCCTACTCCAGTCTCATGCTCCCCTCCCGTATGGAGGTTCCATGGACGTCCAGATGAGCACCGAGGCCGACAGTGACCTCGGTGCACTTGAGGTACTTGAGATGGACGAGCTGCAAGTCAGCGGTTCGCCCACGGCCTGCAACCACATCGCCAAGACAGTGTCGGGCCTCGTGGCACGGGGCGCCCGGCATGTCGCCCTTCCCGAACCCTTGATCCTCGGCGATGGCGAGGAGAAATCGCGGCGTTCACGAAGGCAGGTCTCGTTCACCAGATCGGCTCCCTTCTGTGATGGCTGCCCTGCCGCATCACCCGCTGGCCGGTCGTGGGGTGACGAAGCGGAACAACGGCCGCGAGAGCTGAGACCTGGGAGACAGTCAGTCGCACAGGGCGGCTGCGGGGGCCTTCTGCAACCCCTTGCTCAGCGGGAAGGGGGCTTTCCTCCAGCTCGGCGCCGAGGTCGTAGATGTTGGCGGCGAGGACCAGCTGCCGTGCGCCGTCGGCGGTGGTCAGGGCGATGCTGAAGTACCCGGGACCGCCGCCGTCGGTCTCCCAGGCCGTGACCGAGTTAGCGTCCGGCTCCGTGCCGCACGACACGTCCATGCGCTGCACCCCGAGCCCGTACGCAGGAGCGTCGGGAAACCGCACCGTGGTCTGGAGCTCGCGTTGTTGGGCCGGGCGCAGCAACGTGCCGGAGAACAGCGCCCGGTGGAAGCGGGCCAGGTCGTCGGCAGTGGAGATCATGGCTCCCGCCGTCCAGTCGTAGGACGGGCTGAAGCGGGTCAGGTCCCGTCCCTTGAGGTCGTAACCGTGCAGGTGCGGCCCATGGATGTCCGGGTCGGTCAGCGGGAAGGAGGTGTGCCGCAGGCCGAGCGGCGCGAGGATCCGCCGCTGGATCTCGGCGGGCGCGCCGCGGTGGGTGACCGCCTCGATCACCAGCCCGGCGAGCAGGTAGTTGGTGTTGGAGTACTTCCAGCCGGTGCCGGGCGCGAAGTACGGTGCGTGTCGGACAGACCGGGCGATCACCTCGCGCGGGGTGTGGACGTGGCCCCAGTCGTGGTCCTTCAGATAGGGGGCGAAGAACTCCGGCTCGGTGGTGGGGTCGTAGATCCCCGACGTGTGGTTGAGCAACTGGCGGATGGTGACGGCCGCGCCGTCGTTGCCGTTGCCTTGGACGACGCCAGGCAGCCACCTCTCCACACTGTCGCCGAGCGAGAGCCGCCCCTCGCCCTCCAACTGCAACAGCACCGTCGATACGAACGCCTTGGTGTTGCTGGCGATCCGGAACCGCTGGTCCGGCCGCGCCCGCTCGCCGCGCGCCGTGTCCGCGAGCCCGGCCGCCAGCCGTGACTGCCGCTCTCCGCGCCTGACGTACGCCACCGCACCCGGGAAGCCGTCCGCGACCGTCTGCTCCATGGCCTCCTGGAGACGGGCGGATGGCGAGGCCGGCGCCGTGGACCCGGCGGCAGCCCATCCCGTTTTCGCCAGAGGTACGGCACCGGCCACCGCCGGGACGGTCCCTGCTACCCCGACCGCCACTGCCACCGCGCACACACCTGCCCACCGTGTCGCGGCCCTTGCCCGTGCCTTCACCGCTGCTCCCGCACCTGTCGCCCACATCGTTCGTGCCCCAGTGTGCCGTGCTGCCACACCAGTCGCCCATCCTGCCGACACCCGGGCTGTACGGGGGACAACCCCCGTACGGCTGAGGGCCCGCCGTTCAGGCCGACAGACGCAGCAGCGCCTCGTGGTCCGGTGTCCCCGGCGGTGCCTGGTAGACGATCAGCCGCTGGCCTTCGCTGCGGGCCACGTCGTACGCCTCATAGGTCAGCGACAGCCGGCCCGCCACCGGGTGGTGGTACACCTTGCGCCCGTTGGTGCGCGCCCGGACGTCGTGACGCTGCCACAGGGAAGCGAAGGCGGCGCTGCGGCCGGAGAGCTCGTCGACGAGTTCGCGGATGTCCGGTGCGCCCGGGTGCAGCACCACGGCGGCGCGCAGATGGGCCACCACGCCGTGGGCCACGTCCTCCCAGTCGGCGTACAGCTCCCGGGCGGAAGGGTGGAGAAAGGCGTAGCGCGCGGTGTTGCGTTCCCGCTCGGGCCAGTCCTCGATGCCGGAGAAGAGGCGCAGCGCACCCTGGTTGGCGGCCAGCAGGTCGCTGGACCGGCTCAGCACACAGGCCGGGTACGGGTGCGTGATGTCGAGCATCCGGCGGACCTCCTCCCGGACCGTGCGCGCGGCGCTGCCCGCCCGCGCGTCGGTGAACGGGGCCGGCGGTCGGCCGCGGCTCAGCTCCGCGAGATGGCGGCGCTCGTCGTCGGTCAGCTTGAGCACCTGCGCGATCGCCGCCAGCACCGCGGGACTCGGCCGCTGCTGCTTGCCCTGCTCCAGACGTCGGTAGTACTCGATGCTGACGCCGGCCAGGATCGCGACCTCCTCACGCCGCAGCCCGGCCGTACGCCGACGCCCCGCCGACGGCGGCAGACCTGCCTCCTGTGGTGCGACGCGGCCCCGTCGGCTGCGCAGGAAGTCACCCAGCTCCGTTCTGTTCCCCATCGGCACGTTGCTCACAGATGCAGTATGCATTCACCGGGGCGGGCGAAGGGGGCCCTGCCAGGGCACCCTTCGGCAGGGTCTCCCAGCGGGCGGGCTCCCGGGGCACGCTGAACCCACCGCGGCGATCTGCGCGCGGCGGGCAGGGAACCTGACAGGGGCGACGCGGAGGCCCACGAAGAAAGGACGGTGGGCCCGGCTGTGTCCACTCAAGCCGAACTCACTCGCCGGGGACGCCATCTCGTCCTGGCGGTCTGTTGCACGAGCGTCTTCCTCAGCAATCTCAACAACACGGTGCTCAACGTGGCGCTGCCGGCGATGCAGCGTGATCTGCGCAGCCCGCTCTCCGGACTGCAGTGGACCATCGACGCCTACCTGATCGTGCTGGCCGCGCTGCTGATGCTCGCCGGTTCCGCCGGGGACCGGCTCGGCCGCCGCCGCGTCTTCCGGACCGGCCTGGCCCTGTTCACCCTCGGCTCGCTCCTGTGCGGGCTCGCCCCGGGCCTGGGCTGGCTCATCGCCTTCCGCACGGTCCAGGCGGCCGGGGCCTCGATGCTCAACCCGGTGGCCATGTCCATCCTCACCAACACCTTCACCGCACCACGGGAACGTGCCCGGGCGATCGGTGTCTGGGGCGCGGTGATGGGTGTGTCGATGGCGGTGGGCCCGATGGTGGGCGGGGTGCTCGTCCAGGGCCTGGGCTGGCGGTCGATCTTCTGGCTCAACCTGCCGATCGGACTGGCCGCGTTCGTCTGCGCCGCGCGCTTCGTACCGGAATCCCGTGCGCCCCGGCCACGCCGGGTGGACCCGGTCGGACAGGTCCTGGTCACGGTGCTGCTGGGCTGCCTGACGTACGCGATCATCGAGGGCCCCGGCACCGGCTGGACCGCCCCGCGCACCCTCGCCTGCGCCCTGGCCGCACCGGCCGCGCTCCTCGCACTCGTCCGCTACGAGCGGCGGCGCACCGAACCGCTGGTGGACCTGCGGGTGTTCCGCAGCGCCGGGTTCAGCGGCGCCAGTGCCACGGCGGTCTGCTCCTTCTTCGTACTCGGTGGCTTCCTCTTCCTCAACACGCTCTACCTGCAGAACGTACGCGGTCTGTCGGCCATGACCGCGGGCCTGTACCTGCTGCCCATGGCGGTCATGAACATCGTCGCCTCGCCGCTCTCCGGACGGCTGACGGCCACCCGCGGGCCCCGGCTGCCGCTCCTCCTGGCCGGGGCCGCCACCGCCGCGGGCGGTGCCCTGCTCGCCACCGGCGGCGCTCTCACGACGGACGCGCTGCTCTTCACGGCGTACGTCCTGATCGGCGTCGGTGTCGGACTGGCCAACACGCCGGTCACCGACGCGGCCATGTCCGGCCTGCCGCGGGAACAGGCCGGCGTGGCCGCGGCGATCGTTGCCACCAGCCGCCAGTTCGGGCAGGCACTGGGGGTCGCGGTGCTCGGCGCGGTACTCACCGCCAACCTGCACCGCTCCGGTACGCCGTTCACCCAGGCGGTGCTCCCGGGATATTGGATCGTCACCGCCTGCGGCCTGGCCATGGTCGCCCTCACGTTGGCCACCACGCGCCGTCCCGCGCCCGCCGCCGGGGCCGCCGCGCCCGCGCGACAGCCGTCGGCTCCGGAGGTGGCCGAGGTGGCCGAACCGCGAGCTTGACGCGGGCCGGGCCCGGGATGGACGCGGTCCCTCCTCCGGTTCCGGCGTGAGGTCATCGCGTACGGAACCCGCAGCCCGCATCCCGTGGTGACGACGCTCGGCAGATCGCTGACCAGGCCGAACGTGGATGCCATCAGGTTGCGGGCAGCGTCGTCGTCGTGCAGCGCCTTTGCCTGAACGTGCGGATCGTGCCCGCTCACGGGTCCTCCCTGCCCCGGCGGCCGGCCAGGCCCAGAGCGCTCCCGTCCGGTCGCATTCCGCAGGACGAGTCTGCAAGGTGCCCCGGAAGCTGCCGCCCCGGCGGGAGCGTGAGCGGGCGGCGCACGTCGGTTCGGTACGTCTGCCGGTGCGGGCAGGGGAGTGGGTCCAGCCCCACCCATCCGTGGGTCCAGACCCGTACTCCGCCGCTCACGTGCTCCGTAGCGTCGGCATCACGACACGACGGAGGAAGTCCATGACGAACATCAGTGACAGCACAGCCGGTACGGCGCACCTCGGCGAGCCCGGCGTCCAGCGGGCCTTCGCGACGGTGCGCAAGTGCGTCAAGCTCTACGGCGCCCTCTGCGCCCTCGCCCTTGTGACGGTGGCCGCGGTGGCGGTGAGCGGGCACGCGGTGACCACGTTCATGTGGGTGCGGGCCGCCGTGCTGCTCGCGATTGCCCCGGTGGTCCACCGGCTGGCGGTGCGCGCGGCGCAGGGATCGCGACGGCACTTCGAGCGGGTGTGCACGCTCACCGCCGTCATGCCGATCGCGATCATCGCCGTCGACGCGATCCCCGGTGTCTGCCCGCCGTGGTACGCCGTGCTGCAGGGCGTCTGCTCCGTGCCCCTGATCGGTGCCGCGTTCCTGACCCGGGGGCCGCGCTGCGCACCGCGTTTCCCAAGCAGCGGCCGGAAGGCCGATCCTGAGCAGGCACGGGGCACGCCTGGGGGCACGCTCTACGCGCTGTGCACGATCTGGATCAGGTTGCCGCAGGTGTCGTCCAGTACGGCGGTGGTGACCGTGCCCATCTCCAGGGGCTCCTGGGTGAAGGTCACGCCCAGTCCGCGCAGCCGCTCGAACTCGGCCCGCACGTCGTCCACGGCGAAGGAGGCGGCCGGGATGCCGTCCTGGACCAGCGCCGTCTTGTACGGCTGCACCGCGGGGTGGCCACAGGGCTCCAGCAGCAGCTCGGTCCCGTCCGGATCCTCGGGGGAGACCACGGTCAGCCACCGGGCCTCCTCGCCCAGGGGGACGTCGTGCTTCTTCACGAAGCCCAGCATGTCGGTGTAGAAGCGCAGCGCTTTGGCCTGGTCGTCGACGAAGACGCTGGTCACGTGAATTCTCATGGGGTGCTCTCCGGCGTGTCGGTGTTGAGCCATCGGGTCACGATGTGCTCAAGGGGTGCGGTGTTCAGGTCGTGGAACTTGTAGCGGCCCTGGCGCCGTGAGCGGACCAGGCCGGCGGATTCGAGTACGGCCAGGTGCTGGCTGATCGCCTGCCGGGACAACCCCAGGCCGTGCTTGGTCACCAGCCGGGCGCATATCTCGAACAGCGTCTGGCCGTTCCGCTCCGCCAGTTCGTCGAGGATGCGCCGGCGGGTGGGGTCGGCCAGCGCCTTGAAAACATCCTCTGCCATGACCTCACCATAGGCAAGTGGAGACTTGCCTGACAAGGCGGGGGAGCCGACGGTACCGGGACGGGGAACTGCCGGGTCCGTGCCGGACGACCGATGTCCTCTCGTCGCCGTCCGGGCACGTCAGGCGCCAACTGGACGCGGACATCGGCACGGTGGCGGCGTTTGGCGTACGCGCCCTTCCGTGCGGAACAATGCCCGGGTGGAAGATCGAATAGCGCTGTCCCCCCTGCGTCCCGTCCGCGGAGCGGCCCGCTGCGCCGTGGCCGCCCTCGTCCTCGCCGGTGCCGCCTGGGTGGCCCGGGCCCTGTGGCAGATCCGGCTCGCCGCCGCCGGCATGCCGGCGTCCGGGCCGCCGGACCAGGGCGAGGGGCGGCACCGCCCGCTGACCGCCCTGGAGGACGGCTACCACATCGTCACCACCCTGGGCGGCGTGGCCACGGTGCTCTGCGCGATCACCTTCCTGATCTGGCTCTCGCGCGCCCGGGACAACGCCCGCGCCCTCTCCGGAGAGCCGCCGCGCTACGGCTGGCCGTGGGTCTACGCGGGCTGGATCGTGCCCATCGCGAACCTGTGGGTACCCCGCGGAGTCGTGGCCGACATCCACCGGGCGAGCGCCCCGGGAGAGCGGCTGCCGCACGCCGTGAACTGGTGGTGGGGCCTGTGGCTCGTCGGGATGCTGAGCGGGACGGGCCTGATGTACACCGTCTCCACGGACCACGTCATCGAGCGTGCTTACCAGAACGTGTACCCGCTCCTGGCCGCCGACACGGCCGTCGTCGCGGCGGCGGTGGCCGCCGTCTTCGTCGTCCGCGCCCTCACCGCGGCACAACGGCGACGCGGCGACGTCTGAGTACGGTACATCCCCGCCGCGGCCACCGGGCGCGCATGACCGGGGAACCGGACGGGAGCTAACCTGCGGACTTGTGACCAGGGTGCATCAGCTCGCCGGCGTGGCCGGCTCGGCCGTGTCGGAGGCGACGTCCGCGGCGTACTACGCGTCGATCGCGCAGGCCGAGGAGAGCGGCGACGGCACGGTGCGGCACCGGCTGCGTCCGGAGGTCGGCGACGGCACCATCGAGGTGACATCGCTGCGCAGCGGGTTCGACATCGTCCGCTACGACGTCGCGTTCGCCGGCGGACACCAGGTCGGGTTCCGGTTCCCGGGGGACCACTTCGAGCTGGAGCACTGCGTCGACGGGCGGATGCACATCCGCGAGGCCGGAGCCGGCGCCGGTGACCTGCGCGCCCGCTCGGTGGCGCTGAGTCCCCGCGGTGCCATCGACGGCGTCGTGGCGCACGGCGACGGCGAGCGGTACCGAGCGGTGTCGGTCACCGGAACCTGGTCCGGACTGGAGTCCTACCTCGGCGGCCTCGGCGCGGGCGCCCTGCCGCCCACCGGACCGGAGAGCGTCGCCCGCGACCGGTACCTGGGCCGGTCCGCCGCGTTGCGCCCGGTCGCGGGCCCGCTGGAGGAGATCTTTCTGCACCGGCGCTCCTCCCCAGGACGCCTGCTGTTCATGGAGTCCCGGCTCGTGGCGGCACTCGCCGCGCTGGTCGACGGGCTCTCGGCCGGGGCATCGCCCGACGACGCATCACCCGCCGGCGCCCGGGGCCGCGCCGAGCCGAGCCTGGCCGACCACGAGACGGCCGCGCTGCGCCGGGTGCCCGGGCTGCTGTGGCGGGAGCGCCACGCACCGCCGACGCTCGCCGACCTGGCCCGGGCGTCGTCGATGTCGGTGCGGCGCCTCACCACCGGATTCCGCGCGCTGTACGGGACATCGGTGATGGAGTACCACCGGCGTCGCTGCCTGGACCGGGCCGCGGCGCTGCTCGTCGAGACCGACTGGCCGGTTTCCCGGATCGCCCACGAGGTCGGTTACGCCTCGGCCGGCAACTTCGGCTACGCCTTCCGGCGCGACCGGGGCACGTCGCCCGCCCGGTTCAGGCAGGCGCACTCCTGACACCAGCCGTCCGGGCCGCGGACGGGCGCGCTCCTGCCGCGGCCCGCCGAGGGCTGCCCCGCGCTCCACGCCCCGAGCCGAGCCCTCCACGCCCTCGGGCCCCGCCCTCCATGCCCCGGCCCCGCGCTCCACACCCCCGGGCCCCGCCCTCCACACCGCGGCACGTCCGCGGCGCCGACGATGGGCGCACCACAGGCACCCTCGGAGGGAGTCCGATGACCGTCCGCACCGCTTCCGTACCTCCACGGAATTCCGCACCACCACGGACCGGAACAGGTCTACTGATCATGGTCCTCGGCGGTCTCTCGGCGGTGTCACCGTTCGCCATCGACATGTACGCGCCCGGCTTCCCGGAGATCGTCACCTCCTTCGGGACCTCGAAGACGGCCGTCCAGCTCTCCCTGACGGCGTGCCTCGTCGGGCTCGCCGTCGGACAGGTCGTCCTCGGCCCGGTCAGCGACGCGACGGGGCGACGGCGCCTGCTCCTGGCCGGTTCCGGCGCGTTCAGCCTGCTGTCCCTGGTCTGTGCGTCCGCCCCGACCATCGTCGTGTTCGACGCGGCCCGGCTGCTGCAGGGCGTCGCGGGCGGCGCCGGCATCGTCATCGGGAGGGCGGTCGTCAGCGACCTGTTCACCGGCGCCCCGGCGGCCCGCCGGCTCACCACGCTGAGCGTCATCGGGTCCACCGCGCCGGTGCTGGCGCCGGTGGCCGGCGGCCTCCTCCTCGGCGTCGGCTCGTGGCGGCTGGTGTTCGTGGCACTGGCCGTGACCGGGCTGGTGCTGCTGACCGCGATCTGGGCGTGGGTACCCGAATCGCTGCCCGTCGAGCGGCGGAGGACCGGCGGCCTGCCGGCCGTGCTCGCCGCGATGGGCGGGCTGCTGCGGCGCCGGGAGATGGCCGGCCACCTCCTGGTCATGGGGTGCGGTCTGGCCGCCCTGTTCGCCTACATCACCGGCTCGCCCTTCGTCTTCGAGGGCGTCTACGGGCTGTCGCCCACCGAGTACAGCCTCGTCTTCGCCACCAACGCCGTCGGTACGGTGGTGGCCGGGACGGTCTTCGGACGGCTGGCCGGCCGGGTACGTCTCAACCTCCTGCTCACCGTCGGCGTGGCCGTCACCGTGGTCTCCCTGGCCACGCTGGTGACCCTGCTCGCCGTCGGCATCAGCACCTTCCTCACCACATGGGCCTGCCTGTTCGGCCTGACCTCCGGGTTCGGGCTGCTGCTGCCCGCGTCGACCACCATCGTCCTCGCGGTGGGCAGTGACTCTCCCGGAGCCGCTTCCGGGATGCTCGGCGGCGCCCAGTTCGTCCTCGGCGCCGCGGCCGCGCCCCTGCCCGGCGTGCTGGGGGACACCACCGCCATGTCGACGGCGGTCGTCGTCCTGGGCTGCGTACTGCTGTCCGCGACAGCCCTGGTCACGCTCGCCCGGCCGTGGGAGGGCCATGGCGAGCCGGCCGTCTCACCCGAGTGAGCCGCGTACGGCACCCGGGCCGCGCCCGCGTGCGGTCACGGCCTCCACTCCTCCCGCCACTGCCGGTGCAGTTCGTACGGCAGCGCTAGCACCTTCAACCGCAACAGGGCTCTCATTTCGCTGTGCGGCCAGTCGCGCGCGTCGTGATCGGGGTCGTCGATCGCCTCCTCGCAGTCCCGGGCGAGGCCGCGACGGGCGAGGGCGTCGTGGCGTATCCGTTCCGGGACCGGACAGCGGCACCCGGACGCCTCGGCGCCCGGGCAGCCGGGTTCGTGGAACAGGTCGGCGGTGCTTGCGTCCTCGGCCAGGCGGGCGTGCAGGAAGGCGGTCAGGAGGGTGAGCTGCGCCGTTGGGGCGGTGGCGGTGCGGGACGTTTCCGTGGCCGGAAAGCGCTGTACGTCGGTATCGTCCGGCCGGTGCCGGGACATCATGCGTCGTATGTCGCGGCGCATTTGTAAGGTGCGGAGCCTGGCTGCCGCCGCCTCGGACCGCATCCGGAGGGCCCGGTCGGCCGCCTGCTGTGCGGAGCGGCACAACTGCTCGCATTTCTCGAACGTGTTCCCGGTCGTGGGACGGCCGATGGTCTGGTGCACGGTGCCTCCCCGGCGACCTACGGACAGCAGCCCTGGTGCTCACGAATGTGCCCGAGAAGAACGGAAACGGGCAGGTGGTTTTCAGCCACTCGCCGACGGCGCGCCGCCGCGGCCCGCCCCGGCGACGACACTGGAATGATGGACCAGCGACAGCAGATCGCGACACTGGTCGGCGACGTCCTCGGCCCCGCACTCGTCGGCAGCTACCTCCACGGCTCGGCCGTGCTCGGCGGCCTCCGGCCGGCCAGCGACCTGGACGTTCTCGCCGTCTCCCGGCGGCGCATGACCGCACGGCAACGGACAGCCCTTCTCGACGGGTTGCGCGGCGTCTCCGGATTCACCGGCGGAGCCCGCCCGGTCGAACTCACCGTCGTCGTCCAGGACGAGGTGCGCCCGTGGCGCTACCCGCCGACCGGCGACTTCCTCTACGGCGAGTGGCTGCGCGACGCGTTCGCGACCGGTGCGGTCCCCGAGCCGGAACCGATGCCGGATGTGGCCCTGCTCGTCACCATGACGCTGGCCGGTGACCACCCCCTCACCGGCCCGCCCCCGGCACAGGTTCTCGACCCCGTTCCGTGGGCGGACGTGGTACGGGCGAGCGTGCGGGGCATCCCCGGTCTGCTGGACGACGTGGACAGCGACACCCGCAACGTCGTACTGACCCTCGCGCGCATCTGGACCACCCTCGCCACCGGCGTGATCAGGACGAAGGACGCCGCCGCAGACTGGGCCCTCGGCCACCTCCCGCCGCAGCACCGCCCGGTCCTGCGCCACGCCAGGGAGCTGTACCTCACCTGCCGGTACGCCGAGGAGAGCTGGAGCGGCGACCTGAAGGCACGGGTACGCCCGCTCGTGGACCACGTGCTCGCCGAGATCCGTCAACTGCCCGGCGGATGAGCGCGGTTCGGGGGAGCGGTTCACCGGCTCGTCCGGCACTCCTCGCCCTCGTGCCGCGGGGTCGGTCGCCACGTCGATGGTGCACAGGACGCCCCCGTACGCGGCGGGCGCACCGGCCAGCAGGCCGGCCGCCCGTCGTACCGCGGGCCAGGAGGGCCGTCCCGCGTGGTCGGCCCGCCGGTGGTTGAGCCGGGCGCTGCCGCCGTCGGGACTCAGGCCGACGGTGATGCCGGCCGCGCCGAGCCGCCGCACGGCGTCCGCGGTGAGCAGCGTGCCGTTGGTCTGCGCCGAGACGGCGACGGCGCAGCCCCCGGGCAGGGCGTCCCGGCCGGCCCGCGCGTGACCGATCAGTGCGGCGGGGCCGACGGTAAGGGGCTCCCCGCCGTGCAGATCGACCCGTAGCGAGCGCACCGTTCCGGCCAACGCCCGCAGCGGCCCGGGGAAGGGGAGGCGACTCCGCCGATGGGATCATGTCGCGTGATGAACGCAGAGGCGGAAGCGCGGATACAGGCGCGGGTACGGGTACAGACGCAGGTACAGGTACAGGTACAGGCCGAAAGGAACGTGACGGGAGCGACAGGCGCGGAGCCCGTCGGGAGCGGGTCCGCGGCGACCGGCTGGCCGGACGTACCGGGCGACACCGCCCTGACGATCAAGGTCCCGGAAGCCGACCCGCTGGTCCGTGCGGGCTTCCCCGCCCACGTCACCGTGCTGTACCCGTTCCTGCACGAGAGCCGTGTCGACGCCGCGACGCAGCACGCGCTGACCGGTCTCTTCGCCGGGCACGACGCCTTCACGCTGACCTTCGACTCGTTCGGCCGCTTCCCCGGCGTGCTCCATCTCGACCCGTGGCCCCACGATCCGGTGACCGCGCTGACCAAGGACCTCACCCGGCGCTGGCCGGAAGCCGTGCCCTACCGGGGGATATTCGGCGCGGGCCTCGCCCCGCACCTGACGATCGCGAACCACGAGGGCCCGGCGACCCAGGAGGCCGCGTACGACGCGTTGCAGGCCGAGCTGGCACCCGCGCTGCCGCTGAGCTGTTCCGTGGGCGCGGTCCACCTCATCGTCTGGGACGGGCGGCGCTGGCAGGACCGGGCGGCGTACCGCCTGGGTGCCCCGTACCGTGTCGCTTGACCTTGTCGCAGCGACAACGTTTCTACTGAAGCCATGCGAATCGGAGAGCTGGCCGGCATCGTCGGCGTCACCACCCGTGCCGTACGGCACTACCACCGCACCGGGCTGCTGCCCGAGCCGCCGCGGCAGCCCAACGGTTATCGTGAGTACTCGCTGCGCGACGCCATCGAACTGGCCCGGATCCGGCGGCTGGTCGAGCTCGGCCTGAGCCTGGACGAGGTCAAGGACGTCCTGGCGGACGACGCGGGCAAGGACCTCATCGAGATCCTCACCGAGCTGGACGCCGACCTGGCACGCCAGGAGGAGGCCATCCGGCAGCGCCGCGCCCGCCTGGCCCGGCTGTTCGAACAGGCCGAGCGGACCGGCCGGCTGCCGGAGGAGGCCCCCGTCTCGCCCGAACTCGCGGCCGTCTTCGACGACATGGCCCGCGCCTCGGCGCTGGTGCCCGGGCCGGAGCCGGCGATGGCGGCCAAGGAGCGGCAGCTCCTGGCCCTGCTGGAGACCGGGGCGCCGGGCGGCGACCGCGGCTGGTTCGACGGTCTGATGCACACCTTCCGGGCCGATCCGGCGGCGGTACGGCGTGCGTACGAGGTCTATGCCCTGATGGACGAGCTGGCCGAGGCCGCCGAGGACGACCCGCGGGTGGAACAGGCCGCCCGGGCCGTCGTCGACTGCATCCCGGACGAGGCGCTCCAGGCGATGAGCCTGCACGCCGACGGCGACGCGGGGGCCGGTGACGGGCTCGCCGACGCCTTCTTCTCCGACTTCACCCCCGCCCAGGCCGCCGCGGTGTACCGCGCCATCGAGCTGCTCAAGGAGCGTGCCGGGTAAACGCGTTGAGGAAGGCCGTGCGCTGGTCCTTCGCCGCGCTCGTGCCCGGCGAGCTGGTACTCGTCCTGTGTGTGGCCGGCGGGGTGCGCATCGTCCCGGCCGTCCGGCTGGCCACGGAGCTGGCCGTGCTCACGCTCGCCGCCGCGGCGGCCGCTCTGATCTGCCTGGACCACCGCCGCCACCGCCGCTCGGGCCTCGGCCGCCGGGCCGCCTTCTTCGCCGCGATCGCCGACACCGTCCCGGCGCCGGTGCGCAAGCTGACCGCCCACGAGGTGTTCCTCTCCACGAGCTTCCTGCGCTGGGTGACCCGTCGTGGCCCGCACGGGGTGCGCGACGGTGACCTGCCCGTCCCGTACGCGCCGGGACGGGCGGCGAATATGTACGGCTTCCTGTTCGTCTGCGTCGTCGAGACCGTGGGGCTCGCCTTCGTCATCCCGTGGCCGGTGGTGCACGCGGTGACGCTCGTCCTCGACATCTGGGGCTGTTACTTCGTCATCGCCCTGCACGCCTCCTGCGTGGAGCACCCGCACGTGATCGGCGCGGACGGCTCGCTGCGCCTGCGCTACGGTGCCCTGCTGGACATCCGTATACCCGTCGGCCGGGTGGCCTCCGTCCGCCGGGACCAGAAGTTCCCGGACGGCAAGCCGGCCGTCGTGGACAAGAACGGTGTCGCCGACATGGCCGTGGCCGGCCGGACGACGGTCCTCGTCGAACTCACCGAACCGGTGCGCTTCGTACGCGCCCTGGGCAAGCCCGCCGAGGCCCGCGCCTTCCGCTTCTACGCCGCGGACCCCGCGGCCGTCGTCACCGCGCTGAAAACCGGGGCCGTAGCAGCCGCGGGCGACCGTACGAGGGAGACCGCCGCGCTCCAGCCGGCGGCCACCGGCCACCGGCCACCGGCCACCAGCCACCAGCCGTCGGCCGACGGCTAAAGCGTGCGCCGCTCGGGACGGACGTTCCGGAACGGCGCCCAGTCGCCCTACTTGGCCTCGACCCGTCCGAACGCGTCCGGGCCGGACGTCAGCGCGTCGCACGCCGACTCCCAGGCGGAGTCCCCCGGGTAGAGCTGAGTCCGGAGGTAGGCCAAGGTGAGCCGCTGCACCGCGGACACCCGGTCGGGGCTCTCGTCCGTGGTCTCGGCGACGTCGTAGCCGGAGACCCCGCCGAGCCCGTGCTCCGCGCCGAACAGGGTGAGCAGGGACTTGGGGCCGGGGGAGAGGACGTACGGGTCGGCGTGCCAGTCGGGGCCCTGGACCGTCAGGTGGGAGGAGTCGTCCTTGTCGCCGGCGACCACGAGCGCGGGCGTCGTCATGCCGGAGAAGTCCATGCCCGCGAGGAACGGAAGCGCCTCGGCCATGGCCTCGGTGAGGGCGTCACCGCCACTGCCGGGTGCGGCGAGCAGGACACCCGCCTTGATCCGGGGCTCCGTCAGGTCGACCACCGTTCCGTCGTCCGGGTCGGTGAGCCGGGCGCCGAGCAGCATGCTCGCGGTGTGCCCGCCCATCGAGTGCCCGGCCACGGCGGTCCGGTCCCGGTCCAGGCGCCCGGGAAGCTGCGGGACCGCCGCTTCGAGTACGTCGAGCCGGTCGAGGATGTGCCGCATGTCCTCGGCCCGCGAGCGCCAGTGCAGGGGGGCGCCGGGGGTGGCGGGGGCCAGGGTCAGGGTCCTGGAACTGAGGTGGGTGGGCTGGATCACGGCGAAGCCGTGCGCCGCCCAGTAGTTGGCGAGGGGCGCGTAGCCGTTCAGCGAGGAGAGATGGTTTGAGGGGCCCTGGCCGTGCGAGAGGAGGACGACCGGCAGGTCGCCCCCGGTGACCGGCGCGGAGATCCGTACCTGGAGGTCCACGGCCCGGCCGGGCACAGGCAGCGTCACCGGGCTGACCGAGAGGACGGGGGTGGGCGAGCCGAAGGTGCCGACCGGGGAACTCGTTGCATTCATGAGGCGCATGTCCCTTCAAGGGCCGCTGCCGGTGGCCGCGTTGGGCGGACACGGGAAGAGGCGGGCAGGCGCGTCCGGCTCCCGCGGAAGCAGAAACGGAACGCTGTTCCGTTTACGATATGGAACAGCGTTCCGCTTTGTCAACGGAAGGTGGGTGCCTACAGGCCGAGGTCCAGGGCCAGGCACGAGAAGTGGCTCCAGGACCCTTCGGGGTGGTGCGCGTGCCGCGCGCGGCTCCCCGGTGAGGGCTGCTCCGTGACCGTGTCCTCGTACGGGATGCGCTCGGGCAGCGTGCCGAACCTGGCCTGCCGGGCCGCTGTCGTGCTGTCCGTCGTGGTGCCGGTGTTCATCGCGGGCCTCCGTGTGGGGCGAGTGTGCGACGACTCTGGCAGGTGACGCGTCACCGGTCAAGGAGGTGACGGTGCAGGGGTGTGGCGGTGCCGGCGGTGGCGGGTGGGTCGGGACGGCGTCGAAGGCGTCCCCGGCAACTCGCGTGCTGCGGAGGGCTGGTGGGGCGAAGCCGGTGCTCAGCTACAGCGGACGTGAAACTCGGTGCGCAACGAGCGCAGTACGTCCAACTCCTCGCCAGTTCGGGCGCGGCCGCATCGACCTGCTGTCCCTCCACGCCGCGCCGACTGCGCACGTACGCATCGAGGTGGTCGAGAGTGAGCAGCCCGGCGGAGATCCGCCACAGTGGGTCGGTGAACAGGGCGTAGGGCAGCGGTCGGTACGGTCAGCGAGCGGCCGCGGCGGGTGTGCCCCTCTTGCGCGCGCGGTAGGCAGCGGCCTTGATCTTGTTGCCGCAGGACTCCATGCCGCACCACTGCCGCCGCGCGCCCCGCGAACGGTCGATGTAGACACGCGTGCACTCGGGATTCCCGCACTCCTTGAGCAGCGGCACGTCCGGCCCGCTCAGCAACTCCACCGCCAGACGGGCCACTGCGGACAGCGCTTCCTCCGGGGTGGCGTCGGTCCGGCGGCCGGCGCTCGTGAGCTGCGGGGCCGCGGACGGCTTCCGGGCGGCCTTGTTGAGTACGTCCAAGGCCCGGGCACCGAACGGCTCGCCGAGGCGTCGCGCGGTGATCAGTTCGTAGACCGCCTCCCGTACGGACTTCGCGCGCTCCACGTCGGACGGCCGGGCGGGCGTCACGGAATCCACCAGTCCGGACTCCACGAACCACGCGTCCAGCCGCTCCGGCGCCGCGAACACCTCGAACCGGACGGTGCGGCGGGCGCGGAGCGTCGCGGCGAAGTCGAGGGCGGGATGCCCGCAGACGAAGACGTGGTCGGCATTCACGATCACCATCGTGACGGGTGACCAGGGGTGCGGCAAGGCGCGCCCCCGGTCGCCGGTCGGAGGCATCAGGCGGGGATGCCTTCCGTGCCATGCGTATCGCCCGTGTTCTACGGGTCGGACGTGTTGTCCGTGTCGTCCGGGAGCACCTGACAGCCGGAGCGCAGGCGCAGCCGGCGGCCGGTCCAGCGGCCGCGCAGCCACCGGTCGTGACTGGCCACGACGATCGCGCCCGGCCCGGCGCCGAGGGCGTCTTCGAGTTCGTCGCACAGGCGCGGGGAGAGGTGGTTCGTCGGCTCGTCGAGCAGCAGGAGGTGCGGCGGGTGCGCCACCAGGAGGGCCAGCGCGAGCCTGCGGCGCTGGCCGACCGACAACCGGCCCACCGGCTGGTCGAGATCCGCGACACTCAGCAGTCCCAACGAGCCGAGCGGAACCGCCGCTGCCCGCTCGGCACCCAGCGCCTCCGTGTACGTGTCGCGCGCCGAGCGGTCCGGGCGCTCGAACACGGTGTCCTGTGCCAGCAGGCCCACGGTCAGGCCGGGCCGTCTGCGTATCCCGCCCTCGCCCGCGGCGTCGAGCCGCCCGGCCAGCAGGGACAGCAGCGTCGACTTCCCGGCCCCGTTGCCCCCGGTGACCAGGAGCCGGTCCCCGTCGGTAATGTCCAGGCGCGCGACGCTCAGCCGGCCGGGCACGTCCGCGTCACGCAGCGCGACGAGCGGGCCGTCCGCCGGATCGCTGCCCACCGGTCCGCCGTCCGCCAGATCACTCCCCACCGGCGGGCCGGTCAGCGCGCCGACGTGCAGGCGCAGCGGCTTGGGCGGTCTGCCGACCTGCGTCCGTTCCAGATCGTCGAGCCGGCGGGCGGCGTTGCGTACCCGCCGGGAGACCTGTTGCTGGACCCGGCCGGCCCGGTGGCCGTACCCCATCTTCTCGTTGTCCCGCGGCCCGCGGTCCGGGGCGACACGGCGCGCGGTGACCCCGGCCGAGCGGCGCAGCGCGGCCAGTTCCTCCTGCTCCGCCGCGTACCGCTGTTCCCAGCGCTCGCGCTCCGCCCGTTTCTCGGCACGGTAGGCGCTGTAGTTGCCGCCGAAGCGAACCGGACCGTTCACCGCCGGGTCGAGATCGAGCAGGTCTGTGCAGACCGCGTCGAGGAACGCCCGGTCGTGGCTGGCCGCCACCACGACTCCGGGCAGGGTGCGGATCTGCTCCGCCACGAAGGAGGCCGCTTCGTCGTCGAGGTGGTTGGTCGGCTCGTCCAGCAGGAGGGCCGCGGGCCGGCGGACGAGGAGCGCGGCCAGCGCGAGCCGGCCGCGCTGCCCGCCGGACAGCGACCCGAGTGTCCGGCCGTGCCCGAACCCGCCGAGGCCGAGCCCGTCGAGGACGATCGCGGCCCGCCGGTCGGCGTCCCAGGCCTCGCTCTCCTGGGCGTGTTCCAGTTGCTTCCCGTACGCGTCCAGCAGTGCGGCGTGTCCGGGGTGGTCGTCCGGTGTGCCGGCGAGCAGCCGGGTGAGCCGGTCGAGCTCGGCCAGGTCGGCGCGGGCCTCCCGCAGGGCGTCGTCCAGCACCCGCGCGATCGTCGTGGCACCGTCGAACGGCATCTCCTGGTGCAGGAAACCCAGGGCGTACGGGCGGGTGACCTGGCCGGCGTCGGGCTCGTCCACTCCCGCGAGCAGACGCAGCAGTGTCGATTTGCCGACACCGTTCTCTCCGATGAGACCGACGCGCCGGCCGGGGGAGACGGTGAGGGAGACGCCGTCGAGCACCCGTCGGGTGCCCAGCGTACGGACGAGATCATGGGCGAGCAGGGCGGGTCGGGGCATGGTGGTCCTCCTGATGTGAGGGCGGTACGCCGCACGCCGGGTGGGCACCTCGGACGCGGGCCAGGCCGTGGTCCGCCGTCTCACACCTCGGGGGCCGCCGTCTCCCGCAGCTCTCCGCCGGCCAGCCGCAGCCACCGGTCGATCCCGATCCGGGCGAGGAACCGTTCGTCGTGGCTGACCACGACGAACGCGCCCTGGTAGGACGCCAGCGCGCTCTCCAGCTGCCCGGCGCTGACCAGGTCGAGGTTGTTCGTCGGCTCGTCCAGGAGCAGCAGTTGCGGGGCCGGTTCGGCGCACAGCACACACGCCAGGGTGGCGCGCAGCCGCTCACCACCGGACAGCACGTCGACGGGGAGATGCGCCCGGGAGCCCCGGAAGAGGAAACGCGCGAGCAGATTCATCCGTTCCGCCGCCGTACGGCGCGGCGCGAACGCGGCGAAGTTCTCGGCCACGGTCCGGGACAGATCGAGCACGTCGAGGCGCTGCGAGAGGTACGCGATGCGGCTGTCGGCCCGCTTGACCTGTCCCGCGTCGGGTGCGAGGCCGCCTTCCAACACGCGCAGCAACGTGGTCTTGCCGGCGCCGTTGGGGCCGGTCAGCGCGATGCGTTCGGGGCCCCGGATCGACAGGTCGACCCCGCCGCCGGCGAACAGCGGCCGCTCGCCGTGGCTGACACGCAGGCCCTCGCCGAGGAACAGGTTGCGCCCCGCGGGCACGTGGGTGTCGGGCAGATCCAGCGTGATGCGCTGCTCGTCGCGCACGGCACGGCCCGCCTCGTCCAGCCGGGCCTTGGCCTCGCCGACCCGGGAGGCGTGCATCTGGCCCGCCCGGCCCGCCGACTCCTGGGCCCCGCGCTTCATGTTCCCGGCGAAGATGCGGGGCAGCCCCGCGTTCTTGAGGTTGCGCGAGGCGTTGCTCGCACGGCGCTCGGCGCGCTCGCGGGCCTGCTGCAACTCCCGCTTCTCGCGCTTGAGTTCCTGCTCGGCGTTGCGGACGTTCTTCTCGGCGACCTCCTGCTCGGCCTGTACGGCTTCCTCGTACGCGGTGAAGTTGCCACCGAACAGCCGCAGGGCGCCCGGCTCCAGCTCGGCGACGCGTTCCATGCGGTCGAGCAGGGCCCGGTCGTGGCTCACCAGGAGCAGGCAGCCGTTCCAGTCCTCCAGTACGTCGTAGAGCTTGTGCCGCGCGTCCAGGTCGAGGTTGTTCGTCGGCTCGTCGAGCAGCAGCACGTCGGGCCGCTTGAGCAGTTGCGCGGCCAGGCCGAGCGAGACGATCTGACCGCCGCTGAGGGTGCTCAGGCCGCGGTCCAGGGTCAGTTCGGTGAGGCCGAGCCGGTCGAGCTGGGCGCGGGTGCGTTCCTCGATGTCCCAGTCGTCGCCGATGGTCGCGAAGTGCTTCTCGTCCACGTCACCGGACTCCACGGCGTCCAGGGCGTGGATCACCTCGGCGACGCCCAGCACCTCGGCCACGGTGAGGCCGGCGGCGAGCGGGAGGCTCTGCGGGAGGTGGCCGAGAGTGCCGGAGACGGTGACCGACCCGGCGGCGGGACGCAGCTCACCGGCGATCAGTTTGAGCAGGGTGCTCTTGCCGGAGCCGTTGGGCGCCACCAGACCCGTACGGCCGGCGCCCACGGTGAAGGACAGGTCCCGGAAGACAGGGGTGTCGTCGGGCCAGGAAAAGGACAGGTTCGAGCAGACGACGGAAGCGTCGGACATGGGGGTACCTCGGAGAACACGACGGGCCCGGCAGACACCGGTGCCCGGAGAGCGGGCAGGAGGGCGCGACAATGCAGCCACCACGGCGGTGCGTCCGCGCACCGGCCGGCGGCCGTCAGGTCCGGGTATCACCCGGAGATGTCGTCGTCACCCGCCACAGCTGCGTCTCCTCGATCCGAGATCAGGTCGTCGCCAGGCTAACACCCGTACGTGGCAGGCGTGCACGACCGGCCCGGCGGTGCACCCGAACCGGCCGTACGCCGTCGAGGCGAAGCCGGCCCTGCTGTGCACGGCCGCCGCCCCAAGAAACTGGACTTGTGGGTCACCATCCCGCAGGAATCGCTGGTCAAGGTGCCCGACGAGACCGCAGCCGCGGACCATGTCCTGGCCTCCCGCGAAGAGGGCTTCGAAGACCAGGTCAGGGAGCTGACGGACGGCGAAGGCGCGCATGTGGTGTACGACGGGGGCGGCACCGCGACGTTCCGTTCCTCGCAACGGGCGCTGCGCCCGCACGGAGTTAACGCCTACTACGGGCCGTTCATGGGCGTCCCGTCCATCGTCCCGACCGACCTGTCCGACAGCATCTTTCTGACGCTGGACGACGTCCTGTGGTGCACCGCGACCAGCAGCCGGAACTGTCCTCGCTCAATTCCTGGGGCGCCTGGCGGAGTTGGCGTGACAAGGTCGTCGAGCGCTATCGCGACCAGGGCCCCGACTGTCCGCTCAACGCGGTCATGGGGCAGCTCGGCCCGGCGTCGAAGGGGGCCCAGGCCGTGGTGCGGGAACTTTACGCCCAGTGGCAGGGTGAACTGGCCGCGGGCATCCGGTGTATGCAGAGCCAGGGCGGGATCGAGCCCGCCCTGGACGCCGAGCGCGGCGCACGGGCCCTGCTGGCCGGCATTCAGGGGGCGTGCTGATCCACCTCACGACCGGGAGCCTGGCACATCTGGAAGCGGCCCTGGATCAGGGGATCGAGTTCCCGCGCCGGCCGCGGGCGCAGGCGTAGGGCCGCACGCCGGTCGCGTCGCGACCCGCGGACCTCCTGACGACGTCCTTCAGGCCGTGCTGGGGTGACGGTGGTCGTCGGGGAGCGAGGTGGTGCGGTCCTGCTCGTCATGGACGAGCAGCGAGAGCAGGGACGCCACGGTCAGGCCGGCTTCGGCCGGGTGGCGCAGCACCTTGCTGGGGTCGATCCGGTAGGTGTTGCTGCGGCCCTCGCGGGTGTGCGAGAGGTAACCGTCGCGCTCCAGGTCGGAGATGATCTTCTGGACGGCGCGCTCGGTCAACCGGCAGTGTGCCGCGATGTCACGGATACGGGCGTTGTGATCGTCGGCGATAGCGGCCAGCACCCGGGCGTGATTGGTCACAAATGTCCAGCCACTGTGCGGTTCGGGTACTCCGTTGTTCGTCTCGGTCAGTCCATCCATGCTCCAACTCTACCGACCGAACATTCACGCGTCTCGATACACGCAAGGATTTTCGTGTATTAGTTGACGGGTGTCTGTCGATGGGCGAGCCTGAGATGGACGGCGGACGAGCCGACGACGGGAGAGGAAGGCCATGCCGGAAGCTGCGCACTGGGCGTGCCTCCCCGAAGATCCTGCTCAAGGCAACGGGGACGGCGGCCCGCCGGCCGTGCACACGCCGAGCCTGTCGCGGATCGAGGCTTCGCGAAGTGGCGACCGCACAGTGGTGTCGGTGCACGGAGAGCTGGACCTGGACTCGTGCCAGAAGATCGAAGGCGGTCTGCACGACGCCTTGAGCCACTCGTCCGGGGGCATCGACCTCCACCTCGGCGCGGTGCCGTTCTGCGACGGTTCCGGCCTCAACATGCTGCTGCGGCTGCGCCTGCGGGCCGTCGCGCAGGGCAAGACCGTCGTCATCGCTTCCGGCAGCCGTGCGGTCGAGCGGCTGCTGGAGCTGGCGGAAGCCCGCGAACTGTTCGTCCCCCCGGAGCCGCACCCCGACCCGGGCCCGAACCGTGCCCCGGACGGTGGACACCTGATGTTCTCCACGATCGACGACTCGGCCCGCTACGAGGACGCTTCCCGGGACCTGCCCAAGGAGGTCGCACAGCTGCGCCGTGCCATGCAGACCCGCCCGGCCATCGACCTGGCCCGGGGCATCCTGATGGCCACCTTCACCCTGAGTCCGGAAGCCGCCTGGTCCGTTCTGGTCAGTGCTTCCCAGAACACCAACATCAAACTGCACCGTCTCGCTCAGGACCTGGTCAACAGCGTTCAGGGGGCCGCGTTGCCCGAAGCGGTGCAGGGGCATCTGGGGGCCGCGGTCGCCAAGGCGAAGGCGGCTCCGACGGTCCCGGCGCAGCAGGGCGCGGCCACCGTGCGCAACACCGTGTCCGAACCGTGGTGCGCGGCGCCCGGCGAGTGAGCACGGAGCAGCGTCCCCGCGGTGGTCGGAAACCCCCGCCGCAACACCCCCGGCAAACCGGGCCGCCCCCGGCCCGGCTCCGCGAACCCGGCGGGCGGCCCGGCCCCCTCACCCAGTTGATGGATTCCGGCGCGCACGTTGACGAGATACCTCGGGAGCGCAGCGCCTCGGGGAGTCGCGTACCGCACACTGACGGCATGGACCACATCAGTCAGCCTAAGGCGGTGTCCTCACAGCGGTTCCCGCCGCGGCCGGAGAGCGCGGGGCAGGCCCGGCGCTTCGTGCGGACCGCCCTGGCCGACCGCGCGCCGGACGCGGTGGAGACCGCCGAGCTGCTGGTCAGCGAGCTGATGACCAATGTGGTGCGGCACGCGCGCACGGAGGCCGAGGTGTCGGCCCGGGTGCTCGACCACCTGGTCCGCGTCGGAGTCAGCGACGGCCGTCCGTGCCGCAGGCCGGTCCCCACGGGGGAGCCCGCCCCGTACGCCGGAGCGGGACAGGGACTGACGGTCGTCCGGCACCTGGCCTCCCGGTACGGCGTCGACGTCGAAGACGCGCGCAAGACGGTGTGGTTCGAGTTGTGGCTCGACGGACGGCCACCGCCGCCCTCCGACTGGCGGAGCGCCGCGCCGCCCTGCGGCCCGACCCGTACCGTGACGCTCGTCGACCTGCCCGGCACGCTGTACCTGGCGTCCCAGCACCACCGGCACGCACTGCTGCGGGAGCTGACGCTGGCCGCGTTCGCGGGTGCGGACACCGGAGTGGACCCGGAAGACCTCGCCGCCGCGCACGACGCGAACCACGCGATCAGCGCGGGCATGGCGGCAGCGCTGGACGGAGAGCCGTCGGTGACCCACGTCCACTCCCTGAGCGTCACCCTGCCGGCGGGCGTCGCGCGAGCGGTACGGATCCTGGGCCGGGTGCTCGACGCGGCCGAGGAGGCGGCCCGGGACGAGCGCCTGCTCACCTGGCCGTCGCTCCCCCAGAACCGCGCCTTCCGCCGCTGGCTGCTCGACCAGGTCACCGGCCAGCTCGCCGGCGGGCCGCCCACCGCGTGGACCATGGTGCCCCGCGAGCCGAGCGCCAGCCCCTCGGAACTGGTGCCCTGGGACGCCAGCCAGGTATGGGCGAGCAGGGTGCCCACCATCGCGGCCGACGACACGAACCGGATCATCGTGGTGAACGGGCCGGCCGCCGACATGCTCGGCTGGCAGGAGGACGAGCTGGTCGGCCAACGGCTCACCGTGCTGATCCCGGAGCACCTCAGGGACCGGCACGTGACGGCCTTCACCCGCCTGCTGCTCACCGGCCGGCCCCGCATCCTGGGCCGCTCGGTACCGCTCCCGGCGCTGCACCGGGACGGCAGGCTGGTCCCCGTCCGGCTGTTCATCCAGACCCAGGTGACGGCTGACGGCCGTACCGTCTACGTCGCCCAGCTCGCCCCCAGGACCGCCCCGCCCGTCCCCGCGCCACTGGCCGCCGGAGCGAGCGAGGCCGTCTCCCCGCAGCGGCCCGGCGGGCCGGAGCTGCCGGACGATCCGGAGCGCGTCACGGGCGCGGACGGTGACGAGCCCGACGGGCCGGCCCGGGAACGCCGGCTGCTGGCCGACATCGGCGAGTCGCTGAGCAGCACCCCGAACCTGGACGAAGGGCTCCAGCGGGTCTGCAAGATCCTGACGCAGCGGCTGGCCGACTGGTGCGTGGTGGACCTGCTCGACGACGGCGAACTGCTGGAGCGGTTCTGCGTCGCGCACCGCAACTCCACGGAGCTGCCCGCCGAGGCGTACGCGGGCCGCCTCCCACCGGTGACCGGCGCGGCACGGGGACCGCTGGCCCGGGTGCTGCGCGGCGCCGGACCGCTGCTGCTCACCGAGGGCCCGGAGCCGAGCCAGGTCAGGAGCCCGCTCGACGTCCACGACCGCGAACTGTTCGAACGGGTGGGGGCCAACAGCGCGGTCATCGCCCCGCTCCGGACCCGCGGGGCCGTCTTCGGCGCCCTCACGCTGATCCGCACCGACGGCGAACGGCCGTTCACCGAGGAGTCGCTGCCCCTGATCGGCGACCTCGTCCGCAGCCTCTCCCTGGGCGTGGAGCACGCCCGCCTCTACCAGGAGACCCGGCACATCGCCGAGCGCCTCCAGCGCTCCCTGCTGCCCGTCCTGCCCGAGGTCACCCACCTGGAGATGGCCGCCCGCTACGCACCCTCCTCCACGACCGCGCAGATCGGCGGCGACTGGTACGACAGCTTCGTCGTCCCCGGCGACCGGACCGCCGTGGTCATCGGTGACGTCACCGGACACGACCTGGAGGCCGCCGTCGCCATGAGCCAGCTCCGCAGCATGCTGCGCGGGATCGCCATCGACCGCCAGGAACCGCCCGAGGAAGTGCTGCGCCGTCTGGACGTCGCGAACCACAGCCTGTCCGAGGAGGCCACCGCCACCTGCATCTACGGCCTGGTCACCGGCCCCGCGAGCGGGCCCTGGCAGCTCAACCACTCCTCCGCCGGGCACCTGCCGCCGCTGCTGACGACCAGAGAGGGCGACACGCGCTACCTCGACGCGGGCTCGGGCCTGCTGCTGGGCATGGAACCCGACATGCCCCGCCCGGGCGCCATCGACCCGATCCCGGCGCACGCGACCGTCCTGCTCTACACCGACGGCCTCATCGAACGCCGCGACGAGTCCCTCGACCACGCCATGGACCGGCTCCGCCGGCACGCCGCCGCCCTGGCGGACGAACCCCTCGACGTCTTCTGCGACGAACTGCTCATCGCGCTGAGCGCCGACAGCGCCGACGACATCGCCCTGCTGGCCTTCCGTCCCGTACCGCGCGACTGAAGGCCGGCGCCCGCCTCACGGCGAGAAATAGGTCCCGGGCGGCACCCCGACCACGCGCCGGAACGCCGCCACGAACGCGCTCGGCGACGCGTACCCGACCCGGCACGCCGCTGCCGCCACCGTCGCACCGCCCGCCAGCAGCGGCATCGCGCTCTGCAGACGCGCCCGGGTACGCCACTGGCCGAACGGCATCCCCGTCTCCGCGGCGAACGCGCGGGCCAGCGTCCGCGCGCTGGCCCCGACCTCCGCACCCCACTCGGCCAGGGTCCGGTCGTCCGTCGGACACGCGCGCAGGCCGTGCGCGACGCGGCGCGCCCGGTCGTCGCGGGGGAGGGGCGCCAGCACGGTCGCCACCGACACCGGTCGCAGCTGATCGAGCAGGACCGCCTCCGCACGCTCCCTGGCGTGCGCCGTCAGACTGTCGGCCGCCAGATACCCGATCAACTCGCGCAGCAGGGGCGACGCTCCGACGACGGTCGGTGCCGTCCAGCGCACCGGACAGCGGTCGGGCTCGTAGTACAGGCTGTGGCCCTCGACCGGGCCGGAAGCCCCCGTCTCGTGCTCGACGCCGGCCGGTATCCACAACGCCATGGTCGGCGGCAGGACCCAGGTGCTGCCCCGGGCACGTATGGCGACGACCCCCTTCTCCGCCCAGGCCAGTTGGTGCGACGTGTGCCAGTGGCGCCCGTACCACTGGCCGTCGGCGACCACGAACGTGCCGACCACCACCGCCGCGTCCGGAAGCCCGTCGCCCGGTACGAGATGTCCGTACCGCGACAGGATGTGTCCCCCTACCTCGTGGTGGACGTCGTCCGCGCTTCTTAACATCGCCACATGGCCTCCATGAATCGCTTGCACCAGTGGATCTGCAGTTCCGGCAGGTGGGCGCGAGGGGTTGAGCAGAACCTGCTGCCCTGGGCCCTCGACGGAGTCGAACTCGGCACCGAGACCCTGGAGATCGGTCCCGGTTACGGTGCCACCACACGCGTCCTCACGCGTCGCGCACCGGGTCACCTCAGTGTCCTCGAAGTCGACGCGGAGTTCGCCAAGAAACTCCAGGACGACTACGGGGGCGGGTCGACGTCGTACATGGCGACGGGACGTCGATGCCGTTCCCCGACGGCGGTTTCGACACCGTCGTGTGCTTCACCATGCTGCACCACGTGCCGTCCCCGGACCAGCAGGACCGGCTCTTCGCCGAGGCCCGGCGGGTGCTGCGCCCCGGTGGCGTCTTCGCCGGCTGCGACGGCTGCGCGAGTACGGCCTTCCGCCTGCTGCACCTGGGCGACACCTATGTGCCCGTCCCGTCGGAGACCCTGCCGCGGCGGTTGCGTGCCGCCGGGTTCGGCCCGACCGAAGTCACCCTCGGGAAAGGGAGGTTCCGCTTCCGCGCCGTGCGGGAGTGAGCCGCGTCCGCCACGCGTCCGAGGGTGGGGGGCGGGGGAGCGCGGTCATACGGTCCCCGATCACGGAACGGGGGTGGGGACCGTATGACCACGCGCTACCGAGGGGCAGGCAGGAGGTCAGGCCGGCAGGCCGTCCGCGGTGGGAACGACGAGCCCGAACAGGTCGGTGACCGTGGTCAGGGCGGCGGTCCGGAGGGCGGCGGCAGGCAGGACGGTGCCGTCCGGCGCGGCGAGGGCGCGGGTGGCGGTGGTGTCGGCGACGACGGTGGGCCGGTACCCCAGGTTGAAGGCGCCCTGCGCGGTGAAGGTGACGCACATGTGCGTCATGAAGCCGGCCAGCACGAGATCCTTGCCGCTGCCCGGCCCGAAGCCCAGCTCGCTCAGGGTCCGCTCCAACTCGGTGGCGTGGAAGGCGTTCGGGAACCGCTTGACCACGACCGGTTCCCCCGCGACGGGGGTGACCTGGTCGCTGATGGCGCCGATGTCGGCGCGGATGTCGTACGGAGTGCCCTCGCCGCCGTCGTTGACGATGTGGACGACCGGGGTGCCCGCGGCACGGGCGCGCTCCAGCAGGCGGGCGGCCGCCCCGAGGGCCTGGTCGGCGCCGTCGAGGGCCATGACGCCGGTGCGGTAGGTGTTCTGGAAGTCGATCATGAGCAGGGCGGACTCGCTCAGCCGCGGCGGGCGGCCGTCCAGACCGATCACGTCGCGCAGGGGGTGGCGGGGGAGTTGGCGTTCATCGGGAACCTTTCGTCATGAATCAGCAGAAAAGGGAAGGGAACGGCAGGGCAGGGGCTTCGGCCTCGCTGTGCCAGGGGAGAAAGACGGGTGGGTGTGCCGGTGGTGCGGCGGATCAGCCGGCCCGGGTACGGAAGCGGCGGCGGTAGGCCGCCGGGGTGGTGGCGAGCTGCCGCCTGAACGCCCGGTGCAAGGTCTCCGCCGAACCGAGTCCGGCAGCGGCCGCGACCTGGTCGAGCGGGCAGCTGGTGGTCTCCAGCAGGCGCCGGGCCAGTTCGACACGGGCCGCTTCGACGTAAGCGGCGGGACTGCTGCCCGTCTCCTGTTTGAAGACGCGGGCGAAGTGCCGTTCGCTCAGGCACATCCGGGCGGCCAGGGCCGGTGCGGACAGATCCGCGTCGAGGTGGTCGGAGATCCACAGCCGTAGCTCGTCGATGTCCCGGCGCTCGGCGGCGGGACGGCTGAGCGGTACGGAGAACTGGCTCTGGCCGCCCTGCCGTTTGAGGTACATCACGAGCTGCCGGGCGACCGCCAGGGCCGTCTGCTCGCCCAGGTCCTCGGCCACCAGGGCCAGCGCGAGATCCAGACAGGCGCTGATCCCGGCCCCGGTCCACAGCCGGCCGCAGTCGGAACGGACGAAGACCGGGTCCGGGTCGACCACGACGTCCGGGTGGTCGGCGGCGAGCTGGGCGGCGGTCGACCAGTGGGTGGTCGCCCTTTTCCCGCCCAGCAGCCCGGCCGCGGCCAGCAGATGCGCGCCCACACACACCGAGGCGACCCGCCGGGCGTACGGGGCGGTCTCCCGCACCCACGCCACGACAGCGGGATCGGTACGGGCCACCGGGCCGTCGTCGGTCATGTCGACCGCGCCCGGTACGACCAGGGTGTCCACCTGCTCGCCGACGTCCGCGAAGGCCACGTCGGCGAGCAGCCGCACACCCGCCGACGTACGGACCGTGCCGGCGGCCGGCCCGGCGAGGCGCACCTGGTAGCCGGCGCGGCCTCCGGTCTCCCGGTTGGCCAGCGCGAAGACCTCGGCCGGGCCGGTGACGTCGAGAAGATCGACATCGGGGAAGACCGCGATGACGACACGGTGCGCAGTGGGCATGAAGCGATCCTCACCGCTGCCGTCGGCGACCGCAATGACGATTACCTGTCACATCCGGACACGGCCGTGCGGACGGTCGCGCCATACGAGCGTGTACCGCCAGAACAGCCGACGGCGCAGGCGGGCGCCGGGCAGGATGCGGCGGGCCTCGCGGGCGACGGTGGCGAAGCCGGTGTCGGCGGGGCGGGTCAGGGCGGTCATCGCGACCGGCCGGGGTGCGGGCGACGTACGGCCGTGGTGCTTGAGCCAGCCGGTGGCGGCGTTGAGCGGGGAGGACACGGCGGCGAGCAGGTGGTCCACGGGCGTCTGCTGACGGGCCAGGCCGACGACGACCAGGGTGCCGCCGGGGGCCAGGTGGTCGCGCAAGACGGCGAGCGCGTCGGCGAGTGGCAGGTGGTGGAGGACGGCGACGCAGGTGATGACGTCGTAGGCGCCGCCCGGGATGCCGGTGAGCGCGTCGGCGACCGTGAAGGTCACGGTGGGCGCGTTCGGGTTCGTGTTCGGATTCGGGTTCGCGGGTGGAGCCAGCTCCCGCGCGCGGGCGACGATCGCCGGGTCGGGGTCGATGCCGTGCACTGTGGCGGCCCGGGTGGCCAGCAGCCTGGCCAGGTCACCGCTGCCGGAGCCGACGTCCAGAGCGCTGTCGAAGCGCCGGGGAAGCTGCCGCAGGATCCACGGGTGGAAGTAGGCGTTGTGGTCCCAGGGACGCGCGGCGTTGAACCGGTCGAGCGCCCGGAGGAGGCGGGGCAGCAGTGGCGTCATGCCGCCAGTTCATCAGACCGGTCCCGGTGGCAGGCCGGACGCCGCCAGGCCCCGGTCAGAGTCTGCTCACGCCCTGCTCAAGCCCGCCCGGGCGCGGTCGGGCGGCCCGTCACGCGCGGCACCTCAGGCTCGGCGAAAAGTGCCGGGCGTGATGCCGTACACACGCTGGAACCAGCGGCTGAAGTGCGCCCGGTCGGCGAAGCCGGTGGCCGAGGCCGCGTCAACCGGCGCGGCACCGGACCTGAGCAGCGTACGCGCGTGCCGCAGCCGTAACTGCCGCTGGTAGTCGCTCGGCGTAAGACCGAACTCGGCGCGGTACGCCCGGTAGAGGGCGAACCGGCTGCATCCGGCGGCCGCCGCCAGCTGCTCCGCGGTCATCGGCTCCAGGAAGGCCTCGTCCAGCACGTCCCGGGCCCGGTGGGCCGCTTGGCGGCGGGCGGCGGTCGGTCGGTGTCCGGGCCCGTACGGGCGGCGCCGTCCTGGACGCGCCGCGGCGGGCCGTGGCGGTGACGGCGGCGGTCAGCCGCTCGTGGCGGACGAGCGGACTGGCGGAGCCGACGAGCGCGGCGTGCAGCCGGGCGAGGGCGTCGGTGAGCGCGCGGTCGGTCGGTACGGGGTCGGGGAAGAGCGGCAGCGCGCCGGTGCGGCCCTCGATGGCGTCGCTGATCATGTCGCTGACCACGGACGGGCCGATGTGCATGATCCGGTACCGGTATCCCAGGTCGGTCGCGGACCAGCCGTCGTGCATCTCGTCCGGGTTGAAGGCCATCACCATGCCGGCGCCGTTGGTGTGGGTGCCGCCCCGGCAGTGGAAGCTCTGCGCGGCGGCGTCCCGGACCGGTGGGCCACCGCCTCAGGCTCGCGCGCGCAAGGAGGGCACGGCCGCAGGGCGGGAGACGCCGGTCCGCCACAGCGGGGAGCAGGACAGCAGAAGCAGTACGGCACCGAGCGGGATCAGGTCCTTGAAGGTGAAGGTGAGCAGGGAGGTGACGAGGACGAGGACCGGCGCCCACGGCGCGAGGGTACGCAGGGTGGCCAGCCGGCCGGTGAGCAGCAGCTGGCCCACGAAGAAGAGCAGCGGGCCGACGGTGTAGAAGGCGAGCTCGACGCCCGGTACGGACTGGAAGTCGCCCGTCAGCCTGGCCATCTCCGTATGGCTGTCCGCCATCAGTCCCGTCGTGATGTCGACGCTGAACTGCACCGCGAGCGCGACGGCTCCCGCGCCGCCGGTCCAGAATCCCGCCGACGACCACAGGTCGCTCCCCGCGGCCTTCCGCAGGGCGGCGAATCCCTGAGCGAAGAAGACGAGGCCGACCAGAAAGCACAGGTGCCCTGCCGTCCAGGCGAGCCCCGGCCCCCTGACACCGTCGAGCCCGTCGAGGAGACGGATCACACCGTAGGCGCCGAACAGAAGGGGGCCGAAGAGGAGGGAGCGCTGTGCTGTTGTCGTCATGCTTCAAGGGTCGTGACGGTCGGCCTGCCGTTCATCCGGGACATCCCTGGTAGTACCCCGAGGGCGGGCTGAGGGGTGGTCAGGGAGCCGAAGTCATTCTTCGCGGGGCGGGGCGGGGCGGGGCGGGGGCGACGGCATCCGTGTGGCCCCGCCCGTACCGGGTCAGCTCCAGGTCATCTTGATCTCCCGCTCGAAGTCGCGGTAACCGGCGCGCCGGAAGGCGTTCGCCATCGGGACGTTGCCGAGGTCGGTGGACGCGCGGACACGGGGGACGTGCTGCTCGGCGAGGACGCGGGTGCCCTCGGCGAGGACGGCGTCGATGTAGCCGTTGCCGCGGTGTGCGGGCAGGACCGCGATGTAGGCGTTGATCGGGTTGTAGGCGTTGCGGGCCGGGACGACGAAGCCCACCGGCTCGCCGCCGGGCAGGGTCGCGACGCGCCACCAGTCCCGGGGGCTCGGGTAGCGCGCCAACTCGTCCTCGTAGTGCCGGACGGCCGCTTCCCGTACGGACATCCGGGTCAGGTCGTCACGTCCGTGGGCGTCCAGCGTCCCGTCCAGGGCCGAGACCATCAGGGCGACAAGTTCCTCGGCGTCGTGGACCGGCCGGAAAGCGAGGCGCTTCCCGGGCTCGGGGAGCGGCGATTCCGGACGCCATTCCAGGCGCAGCCGTTCGACGAAGAGCCGGGCACCGGTCCGTTCCAGTACGGCCATACGGTCTTCGACGGCTTGCCTGGTCGCCGGGTCCTCGCGCCAGTGCGGCGGGACGAAACGGCTGTATTCGACGGGACTGCCATCGGCGGGGCGTGGCCCGCCCGGGAGGGTGGCGGCCATCGCGGTGCGCAGAAGCCGCACTCCGATGTCCACGTGGTCGCGTTCCGCGGCACCGTCCTCGATGTCGACGATGTCCAGGAGCTGCGGTGGGTCGCCGGCCGACCGGCACCACCAGGCCACCCTGGCCAGCAGGCGGTCGCCGCGCAGGGCGACCCACATCCATTCCGGACGCCGGCGGCCGGCGGCGAGGTCGTCCGCCAGTTCGTCGTCGAGGGCGTACGGCAGCCGGCGGAAGAGGGCGAGTTCGTCGCGCCCGGTGATCGGGCGCAGGGTCAGGTCGTTCGCATCATTCATATGCACGGTCGAGGCACGCTCCGGTGAAGGCGCTCGTCCGCTCCGGGGTCAGACGCGGTCCGTACTCCGGGAGGACACCAGCGCGACGATCATGGGGATCATGGGCTCACCCCGCCTTTCGGTGTCGTGTCCCCGCACCCTTCATGGCGAGGTACAGCGGTACTGTCTATCCGGCCGAAACCCTGCCCGCAAGCACTTTTGATCACCCTGGTGGCAGGCAGAGGCGGCTTGTCCCGGTCGCCGCGGTACGCCCCGAAGTCCCCTCGGCGCCCGAGGACAAGGAGCATGCATGCGCTTCACCGACCGCCGGCACGCGGGCCGGGCTCTCGCCCAGTGGCTGCGCGCGCCGACCGACACCGGAGCCGGTCCAACCGGCACATCAGACACGTCCGCCTCATCCATCTCATCCACCTCGTCCGGAGCACCCGACACCGCGACATGGCCGTACGGCGCGGCCGACCCGCTCGTCCTGGCCCTGCCGCGCGGCGGTGTGCCCGTTGCCGCCGCGGTCGCCCAGGAGTTCCGGGCGGACCTCGACGTGCTGGTGGCCCGCAAGATCGGCGTGCCCGGTTCGCCCGAGACCGGTATTGGCGCCATCGCCGCCGAGGAACAGCCCGTCTTCGACCACCGGGCCCTGCGGTTCCTGGGCCTGGCCGAGGACGCGCTCGCCCCCTCCGTCGCCCGCGAACGCGCCGAACTGCACCGGCGGGAGGACCTGTACCGCGAGGGCTGCCCCGAACCCCGCATCACCGGGCGGACCGTACTCCTCGTGGACGACGGCCTGGCGACCGGCCTGACCGCCCTCGCGGCCCTGCGGCACCTGCGCCGTCGGCAGCCCGCGCACCTGGCGCTCGCCGCACCGGTCGGTTCCCGCGACGCCGTCATGGAACTGTCCGGGGAGGCCGACCGTGTGCTCGTCCTGCACCAGCCGGACCACTTCCGTGCGGTCGGCGAGTGGTACGACGACTTCCGCCAGGTCGGTGACGACGAGGTGATCGCCGTGCTCCGCGCCGCGTCCTCCGCGGCGTGAGGGGAGCGGACCGTACCGCGAACCGAAAGGCAGCCACATGAGCGCACAGCACTCTGCCGGAGGCATGGGCCGCGACACCCGCGACTGGTGGCGGCAGGCCGTCGTCTACCAGGTCTACCCGCGCAGTTTCGCCGACTCCGACGGCGACGGCGTCGGCGATCTGCCCGGCGTCACCTCCCGGCTCGGCCACCTCGCCGACCTGGGGGTGGACGCCGTCTGGCTCAGCCCCTTCTACCCCTCCCCACTCGCCGACGGCGGCTACGACGTCGCCGACTACCGCGACGTCGACCCGCGCCTGGGCACCCTCGCCGACTTCGACACGATGGTCGGCGAGGCGCACCGGCTGGGTCTGAAGGTCATGGTCGACATCGTGCCCAACCACTCCTCGGATCAGCACCGTTGGTTCCAGGAGGCGCTCCGGTCCGCTCCCGGGTCCGCCGCGCGGGAACGGTACGTCTTCCGCGAGGGCACGGGCGAGCGCGGCGCGCTGCCGCCCACCGACTGGGTCTCCTGCTTCGGCGGACCCGCCTGGACCCGGCTGCCCGACGGCTGGTGGTACCTCCACCTCTTCGCCCCGCAGCAGCCCGACTTCAACTGGGACCACCCCGAGGTGCGCGCCGAGTTCCGTACGACGCTGCGCTTCTGGGCCGACCGCGGGGTGGACGGCTTCCGCGTCGACGTGGCCCACGGCCTGGCCAAGGACCTGGCCGCGCCGCTCCGCGACATCGGCAGCGTCGAGGCGTACGAACCGGACGACCTGCCCGAGGACGGCAGCCACCCCTTCTGGGACCGGGACGAGGTGCACAGGATCTTCCGTGACTGGCGCAAGGTCTTCAACGAGTACGACCCGCCGCGCATCGGGGTCGCCGAGGCCTGGGTGCGCAACTCCCGCCGCACCGCCTACGCCACCCCGCAAGAACTCGGCCAGGCCTTCAACTTCGACTTCCTCACGGCGTCCTTGCACGCCGGCGAGGTGCGCGCCTCCATCGACACCGCGCTCACCGACGCCCGCGCGGCCGGGGCCACCGCGACCTGGGTGCTCTCCAACCACGACGTGATCCGGCACGCCTCCCGGCACGGCCTGCCCGACGGCTGCGACGAGGAGGCGTGGCTGCTGTCCGACGGCCTGGCGCCCGCCCTCGACCGCGCATACGGGCTGCGCCGCGCCCTCGCCGCGACCCTCCTGATGCTGGCGCTGCCCGGCGCGGCCTACGTCTACCAGGGTGAGGAACTGGGCCTGCCCGAGGTGGCCGACCTCGACCGTGCCGTCCTCCAGGACCCGGTGTGGACCCGTAGTCAGGGCCGGTCGAAGGGCCGGGACGGCTGTCGGGTGCCGCTGCCCTGGCGGCGCGGCGGCAGCTCGTACGGCTTCGGTGGCGGCGGTGCCTGGTTGCCGCAGCCGTCGTACTGGGGCGAACTGTCCGTCGAGGCACAGGAAGGCGATCCCGCATCAACCCTGGAGCTGTACCGCGCCGCACTGCGCCTGCGCCGCGAACTGCTCGTCGACGAGGCCCTGGAGTGGGTCAGCGGGCCGGACGCGGCCGCCGAAGGGCTGTTGCACTTCCGCCGCTCGGGTGGCTGGCGCTGTCTGACGAACCTGTCCGACACCCCGCAGACGATGCCCGGCGGCACGCTGCTGCTGTCCTCCGCGCCTGTGCCGGGCGACGCGCTGCCGCCGTGGACCACGGCCTGGCTCCGTACGGCGTCGGACTGAGCGGCAGAAGGGCACCCCAGGCCCGGACGAGGGGTGCGTGGGGCGGCCGTGTCCGCCGGCCCGCCACCGCTGTTTCCTCCACGACCGGCGCATGCCGCGGCCGCGCGGCCCCGCGCCATTTCCGGGAGGAGACCGCTCATGAGGAGTCGCAGAGGACTGGGAAGGAAGGCCGGCGCCGCGGCGGTCGTGGCCCTGCTGTGCGCGGGAGCCGCGGCCCCGGCCGCACCGGTCGCCGTGCGGCCGGGGCCCGGTGCCGGACAGGACCACGTCACCGTATGGACCGACACCGGCCGGGTACGGGGCGTCCGCACCGCCCGGCACCGGCTCTTCCAGGGCATCCCGTACGCCGGGCCGCCGAAGGGCGCGTACCGCTGGGCCGCTCCCCGCCCGGTGGCGCCCTGGCGCGGGGTCCGGGACGCGACCCGGCCGGGGCCGCTGTGTCCGCAGGTCCCCTCCCCGTACGCGCAGGTGTCCAGCGAGGAGGAGGACTGCCTGGTTCTCAACGTCACCGCGCCCGCCCGTGTACGGGGGCGCGCTCCCGTACTGGTGTGGATTCACGGGGACGGCTCGGTCGGCGGCGGCAGTTTCTTCGACGCGCGTCGGCTCGCGGACCGCGACCTCGTGGTCGTCACGGTCAACTACCGGCTGGGGATCTTCGGCGGCTTCGCCCACCCGGGCCTCAAGGGGCCGGGGACCTTCGCCCTCCAGGACCAGCAGGCCGCGCTGCGCTGGGTACGGCGCAACGCGGGCGCATTCGGCGGGGACACGGGCAACGTGACGGTGGCGGGCTCCTCGTACGGAGCCTCGGCCATCACCGCGCACCTCACCTCGCCGGGCGCCCGGGGGCTGTTCCACCGGGCCGTCCTGGCCAGCGGTGAGGGCATGATGGACATGCCGGCCGGGACCATGGGGCCCGGAGTGCCGGGCTACCCGTGGTTCGTCTGGCGCCGAGGCCGGGAGATGGAGGACATCAGTGCGGAGATGACCTCCTCGCTCGGCTGCGCCGCGGACGATCCCGCACGGACCCTGCGGTGCCTACGGTCCCTGCCGGTCAAGAAGATCCTCGAAGTGCCGTTCATCATGAACGCCTTCCAGGCCTTCGCCTACGGTAACGAGACCCTGCCGGAACTGCCGCCGCGGGCCCTGCGCGCGGGCCGCTTCCCACACGTACCGGTGCTTTCCGGAGCGACCCGCGACGAACACCGGACGTTCGTGGGCATGCAGTACGACGCCGTGGGCAAGCCCTTCACGCAGGCGCATTACGGTCAGAGCCTCGCGACCGCGTTCGGCGGGAACGCGGAGCGGGTGCGCGCGCGGTACCCGCTCTCGCAGTTCCCTTCCCCGGCCATCGCCTGGTCGGCGGTCGTCACCGACCGGATGTGGGCCCGCGGCACGCACGCGCAGCACACCGCGCTCGCACGCCGAGTCCCGCTGTACGCCTACGAATTCGCCGACCGTGACGCCCCCATGTACCTGCCCCTGCCGGGCCGGTTCGACTTCGGCGCCTATCACGCGGGCGACACGCCCTACCTGTTCGAGGAGGCGGCGGCGCAGCGGCGCTTCACGGCGGCGCAGCGGTGGCTCTCGGCCACCATGACGGACCAGTGGGCCGCCTTCGCCCGCACCGGCACGCCCAACGGGCCCCGCCTGCCGGTCTGGCGCCCCTACCGGAACGCCGACGCGCGTCCGTACACCCAGTCCCTGGCGCCGGACCGGATCGCGCCGGTCGATTACGCCGAGGAGCACGCGCTGGAGTTCTGGCACCGGCTGCCCTGAGGTGACGTCACCGAACCCCCGGGTACGCGGGGGAGCGGCGCGGCGGACGGAGAGGTGCACGTTCCGCCCGACGCGCCGCCGAGATGCGAACTACCGGGTCAGGCGCCGACGTAGGAAGCCAAGTGCTCGCCGGTGAGGGTGGGACGGGTGGCGACGAGCTCGGCCGGGGTGCCCTCGAAGACGATCCGGCCGCCGTCGTGGCCGGCGCCCGGGCCCAGGTCGACGATCCAGTCGGCGTGCGCCATGACCGCCTGGTGGTGCTCGACGACGATCACCGACTTGCCGGAGTCGACCAGCCGGTCGAGCAGGCCGAGCAGTTGCTCGACATCGGCGAGGTGCAGCCCGGCGGTCGGCTCGTCCAGGACGTACACGCCGCCCTTCTCGCCCATGTGCGTGGCGAGCTTGAGCCGCTGTCGTTCGCCACCGGACAGGGTGGTCAGCGGCTGGCCGAGGCTGAGGTATCCGAGCCCGACGTCCGCGAGCCGGGCCAGGACGCGCTGGGCCGCCGGAGTCCGCCCCTCACCCGCGCCGAAGAACTCCGCGGCCTCGGTCACCGGCATCGCCAGCACCTCGCTGATGTCGCGGCCGCCGAGGTGGTACTCCAGCACCGACGGCCGGTAGCGCTTGCCCTCGCACTCCTCGCAGGTGGAGGCGGTGCCGGCCATCATCGCCAGGTCGGTGTAGACGACCCCGGCGCCGTCGCAGTGCGGGCAGGCGCCCTCGGAGTTGGCGCTGAACAGCGCCGGCTTCACGCCGTTGGCCTTCGCGAACGCCTTGCGGACCGGGTCGAGCAGCCCGGTGTACGTCGCCGGGTTGCTCCGCCGCGAACCGCGGATCGGCGCCTGGTCGACCGCCACCACCCCCGCGCCCGCCGGGACCGAGCCGTGCACGAGCGAACTCTTGCCGGAGCCCGCCACGCCGGTCACCACGCACAGCACCCCGAGCGGCAGGTCCACGTCGACGTTCCGCAGGTTGTGCCGCGTGGTGCCGCGGATCTCCAGCGCGCCGGTGGGCTTGCGCACCGTCTCCTTGAGGGCGGCCCGGTCGTCGAAGTGACGGCCGGTGACGGTGTCCGCGGCGCGCAGTCCCTCGACGGTGCCCTCGAAGCAGACCGTGCCGCCCGCCGTACCGGCGCCGGGGCCCAGCTCGACGACGTGGTCGGCGATCGCGATCGTCTCCGGCTTGTGCTCCACGACGAGCACCGTGTTGCCCTTGTTCCGCAGCCGCAGCAGCAGGTTGTTCATCCGCTGGATGTCGTGCGGGTGCAGGCCAGTGGTGGGCTCGTCGAAGACGTACGTGGTGTCGGTGAGCGACGAGCCGAGGTGGCGGATCATCTTGACGCGCTGGGCCTCGCCGCCCGACAGGGTGCCCGCCGGCCGGTCCAGCGAGAGGTAGCCGAGACCGATCTCCACGAACGAGTCGAGGGTGTGCCGGAGCGTGGTGAGCAGCGGTGCCACCGAGGGCTCGGCGAGACCGCTCACCCAGGCGGCCAGGTCGCTGATCTGCATCGCGCAGGCGTCGGCGATGCTGGTCCCGGCGATCCGCGACGACCGGGCCGCCTCGCTCAGCCGGGTGCCGGCGCACTCGGGGCAGGTCTGGAAGGTGACCGCCCGGTCCACGAACTCCCTGATGTGCGGCTGCATCGCCTCCCGGTCCTTGGACAGGAACGACTTCTGGATCTTGGGGAGCAGCCCCTCGTAGGTGAGGTTCACGCCCTCGACCTTGACCTTGGTCGGCTCCCGGTGGAGGAAGTCCCGCATCTCCTTCTCCGTGAAGTCGCGGATCGGCTTGTGCGGGTCGAGCAGACCCGATTCGGCGTAGACCCGCACGGTCCAGAAACTGTCCGACTTCCAGCCGGGGATGGTGAACGCGCCCTCGGCGAGCGACTTCGTGTCGTCGTAGAGCTGGGTGAGGTCGATGTCGGAGACCGTGCCCCGGCCCTCGCAGCGCGGGCACATGCCACCGGTCCGGCTGAAGGTGGCCTTCACCGCCTTCTTGCTGCCGCGCTCGACGGTGATCGCGCCACTGGCCCGGACCGAGGGGACGTTGAAGGCGAACGCGCCGGGCGAGCCGATGTGCGGCAGCCCGAGCCGGCTGAAGAGGATGCGCAGCATCGCGTTGGCGTCGGTGACGGTGCCGACGGTGGAGCGCGGGTCGGCGCCCAGCCGCTGCTGGTCGACGATGATCGCGGTGGTCAGCCCCTCCAGCACGTCCACCTCGGGCCGGGACTGCGTCGGCATGAAGCCCTGGACGAAGGCGCTGTACGTCTCGTTGATCATCCGCTGCGACTCGGCGGCGATGGTGTGGAAGACCAGGGAACTCTTGCCCGAGCCGGAGACCCCCGTGAACACCGTCAGCCGGCGCTTCGGGATCTCGATGCTGACGTCCTTGAGGTTGTTCTCGCGCGCGCCGTGCACGCGGATCAGGTCGTGGCTGTCGGCGACGTGCGGCGCAGGCGGCTGCGGTTCCGGTCGTACGGCCTTGCTCATCGGGTCTCCCTCGTTCACGGACTCCGCCTGCGCGGTCTCTCCGGCACGGACGGTGCCGTCCATGGCCATGACGCTAGCCGCGGACGGGGGCCGGCGCTTCTCGATTCGTGATCGATGCGGCCGGCCGTGCCGGACCTGGCGGGCGGTGGACGCGGCGGGCGGTGGACGCGGGCTTCTTCGGACCAGTGATCCACTGATGGGCATTTTGTGCAAAGATTCCCTGCCCGGCCCGGGTGGGCCGGGGTGACAAGGGGAAAATTCGTGACATCAACGATCCTCAGAACCGCCGTCGGCACGGTGCTCACCGTGGCCGCGGTGGCCGTGTGCCTGCCCGCCTCGTCCGCCGCCGCCGCGCCGCGGAGCGCCGCCGCGGACCAGGCGACGACGCAGACCTTCAGCCGCACCGCCGACGCCGTACTGACACAGCGGACGGCGGCGCTGCTCGACAACCGCTCGGGCCGAATAGCCGAGCTGCCCCGCAAGCAGGTGCGCCTGTCGGCGCGCCTGGCGCGGACCGAGGACGCCGGGGTGTCCTCGCTGCGGGCCCGCAAGAAGCGGCTCGCCGACCTGGGGGAGGCGTACACCGCCGCCGACACCCGCGTCACCGTGGACAGCACCCGGCTCACCGGCCGGCACGCCACGGTGGAGGTCACCGAGAGCACCACGCTCACGTACAAGAAGATCCGCGGTGACGAGCCGGCCACCACCGGCTTCAAGGCCCGCCACGAGATGGACTTCACCGCGGCCCCGGGCGGTACCTGGGAGCTGACCGGGATCAGGTCCCGGGACGAGGGCCCCGGCGCGATCAACGCCCCCACGCTGCGGACGGCGGCGGTTGCGGACGACGGCGACACCATGCCCAACGCGCCCCGTGCCAGTATCTCGCGGCCCGCGCGCCCGGCTCCCCGCAAGCAGCTGACCGGCGGTCTCGACTACGCCGCGATGGCCGCGTACTCGGAGAAGTACTGGCGGAACTACAACCCCGAGTACCGCAAGTTCAACGCGGCCGGCGGCGACTGCACGAACTTCCTCAGCCAGGCGCTGAAGACGGGCGGCTGGAAGACGGAGGGCGGCTCGGCCTCGGACTACCGCAAGTGGTGGTACGACGCGAGCCACCAGTCCGACAGCTGGGTGGGGGCCAACGAGTGGTCCTGGTACGCGCTGAACTCCAAGCGCGTGACCAGCCTGGCGAACGTCTACCAGATGGACGTCGGCGACGTCATGCAGATGGACTTCGACGGGGACGGGTCCAAGGACCACTCCATGATGACGACGTACCGCAGCAGTTACGGCGTGCCGTACCTGACGTACCACTCGACCAACACCTACCGGAAGTCGGTGGCGAGCATCATCGCGTCCTACCCGGACTCGGTCTACTACGCCTACCGCACCTGACGGCAGGGGCCGGGCGGCCCGTCGTGCCGCCCGGCTGCCGCCCGCACGGCGGACCGTGGGCCCGGCGGACCGGCCGGGTCCACGGTGTGACGCAATACGGTCCCGGTGTGACGCAATACGGGGCGCACGGGGCTGATGGGCGGCATGACTCCTCTGTGATACTTGGGCCAGAACACGTGTTTTGGTGCCAGGGGGTAGGGAAATGTCGAAGAAGAGCGTGCTCGGCGCGCCGGCGCTGGTCACCGTGGCGGCGCTCGCCCTCGGCCTGACGGCCTGCGGCTCCGACGACCAGGGTGGGGACACGAAGGCGGCGCCGTCGCAGGACGCCGCCCAGCCGAGGCCGGCCCCACCGGAGGGCAAGGGCAAGGAGACACCGAAGCCGAAGCCCGAGGAGAAGTGGGACGGCAAGGTCAAGGTGCTCGGCGACGGCTCGACGTCGTACACCGGGCCCCAGCCCCACCAGCCCAAGCCCATGAAGCTCAAGCCCGGCGAGAAGCCGCCGCAGTTCGTGGTGTTCTCCTGGGACGGCGCGCTGGAGGGCGACGACCATCTCTTCTCGCATTTCCGGGAGGTGGCCAAGGAGAACAACGCCAAGATGACGTTCTTCCTCACCGGCACGTATCTCCTGCCGAAAGCGAAGGCGACGATGTACAAGCCGCCGCAGCACAAGCCGGGCGCTTCGGCGATTTCGTACGCGACCAACGAGCACATCAAGGACACCCTGCGCCAGGTCCGCGGCGCATGGCTGGACGGCAACGAGATCGGCACCCACTTCAACGGCCATTTCTGCGGGGCCAAGGGCGGCGGCGACTGGAGCGTCGCGGAGTGGAAGAGCGAGATCGACCAGGCGTACTCCTTCGTCCAGAACTGGAAGACGAACACCGGCTACACGAGCCTGCCCCCGCTGCCCTTCGACTACAAGAAGGAGCTGGTGGGCGGGCGCGCGCCGTGCCTGGAGGGCCAGGAGAACCTGCTCACCGCGGCTAAGGAATACAGCTGGCGCTATGACGCCAGCTCGCCCGGCGACTTCCAGATATGGCCGTCGAAGAAGAACGGCATTTGGAACTTCCCGTTGCAGCTGCTGCCCTATCCGCAGAGCGAGAAGCAGGTCCTGTCCATGGACTTCAACTTCCTCTACAACCAGTCCGGTGACAACACCAAGGGCGACCCGGCGAAGTACGCGCAGTGGCGGAAGCTGACCCGGGACGGTTACCTCAACGGATTCAACCGCGTCTACCACGGGAGCCGGGCACCGCTGTTCATCGGCAACCACTTCGAGGACTGGAACGGCGGCATCTACATGAAAGCCATCGAAGACCTCGTGAAGTCGGTCTGCAAACGGGACGGGGTGCGCTGCGTCACCTTCAAGCAGGTGGCCGACTGGCTGGACGCCCAGGACCCGGCGGTCCTGGAGCGGATGCGCGGACTCGACCCGGCGCAGATCACGGACTGGGCGTCGGTGGTGAAGTAGCCCGGTCACGGCTACCGGCCACGGCCACCGGTACGCCAGAAGTCACGAAAGCCCCTGGCCCGCGCACCCCGAAGGGATCGCGGGCCGGGGGCTTTCCCGGTGCGCGCCCCTACCGGACGGCGGTCATGTAGCGCGTCCAGATGTCGATCGGGTACGGGCTGCCGACCGCGCCCTTCGCCCGGCCGCCGATGCCGTCCAGTGGCAGCAGCTCCTGGCTCTTGGGGTCGATGCGCGCGAGCGAGACGGCGGTCGACACGGTGCCGCGGTAGCCGACGAACCACGCCGACTTGTTGTCCTGTTCGGTGCCGGTCTTGCCGGCCGCTCCCGGGCCCGCCGCCTTCGCCGCGGTGGCCGAGCCCCGGCTGACGGCCTCGCGCAGCGCGTCGTCCACGGCGCCCGCCACGTTCTGCGGCAGCACCTGCGCGGCGGCCGGCTTCTCGACCGGCACGTCACTGCCGTTGCGCATGAGCTTGCCGACCGAGTACGGCTCGCTGTGCTTGCCCTGCCCCGCGAACGTGGCGTACGCGTCGGCCATACGGATCGCGCTGGGCGTGGCGGTGCCCAGGGCGAAGGACGGCAGCTTCTCGCCGAGGCTGCTCTCCAACAGCCCGGTCTGCACCCCCACCTTGCCGACCCGCTCCAGGCCCACGTCCATGCCCAGTTGCATGATGCTGCTGTTGACGGACTGCGCGACCGCGCTCTTGAGGGGGATCCGGCCCCAGGACCTGCCGCCGTCGTTCTCCGCCTTGGCGATCTTTCCCGCGCGGTCCCAGTACGGGCCCTCCGGCGTCCGCAGCGTGATCTTGTTGTCGCCGTCGTAGACCGTGGCCGGTGTGATCGGGGTACGGGGCTTGCCGCGCTCGCGCTCGACGCCGTCACGCAGTGCCGCCGCGTAGACGAACGGCGTGAAGGCGCTGCCCGCCGGCACCACCGAGGAGTTGGCGTCGTTGAAACCCTGCTCGAGGTAGTCGGGACCGCCGTACAGGGCCACGATCCGCCCGTCCGTGGTCACCGAGGCCGCGCCGATGCGGGCGTGGCGGTCGGCGGTACGTCGGCCCGGGTCGAGCTTGGTCCGTACGGACTCGACGGCCTTGGTCAGCGCGGTCATGCGGGGCGCTTCGAAGGTGGTGTGGATCTGGTAGCCGCCGAGGGCGAACTCCTTCTCGGAGATGTCGGTGTGCGCGCCGACATAGGCCCGGGCGGTCTCCACGAGGTAGCCGTTCTGGCCGGTCAGGCCGGCGGGCTTGGGCGGGGCCTGCGGCTCGGGGAAGCGGGTGTAACGGCTTCGCTCCTCCGGGGAGAGCTTGCCGATGGCCACCATTCGGTCCAGCACCCAGTTCCAGCGCTCCACGGCGCGCTCGCGGGGCTCGGCGCCGAGCGCCGGGTCGTAGAGCGCGGCGCCCTTGAGGAGGCAGGCGAGGAACGCGCCCTCGCTGGCGTTCAGCTGGGCGGCGTCCTTGCCGTAGTAGGCGTGCGCGGCGCGCTGGATGCCATAGGTGCCGCGCCCGAACCAGCTCGTGTTCAGATACCGCTCAAGGATCTCGTCCTTGGTCATCTTGTTGTCGAGCTTGATCGCGATGAACATCTCGCTGAGCTTGCGGGTGAAGGTCTGGTCCTGGTTGAGGTACGCGTTCTTCACGTACTGCTGGGTGATGGTGGAGCCGCCCTGGGTGTCGCCGCCGGTCACCATCCTGGTGGCGGCCCGGAGGATGCCGGTGGGCGAGATGCCGCTGTCGGAGTAGAACGTCTCGTTCTCGGCGGCGAGCGCGGCCCAGCGGACGTGTTCGGGGACGGCGTCGAGCGGGGTGTCCTGCCGGTTGATGTCGCCGGTACGGGCCATCTCGGTACCGTCGGCCCAGTAGTAGACGTTGTCCTGCTGGGTGGCGAAGGCGTTGAGGTCGGCGGGTATCTCGGTGCGCGCGTACATGATCGCCACAAGGATGGACAGTACGCCGAAGCAGGAGCCCGCCAGTCCCAGCGTCTGGCGCCAGGACGGCACCCAGCGCCGGAAGCCGGTGCGTCCCGGGCGTGGGTAGGCCGGGCGGCGGAGCCGGAGTCTGCGGCGGTTGGCGGCCCACCACCGGTTGAGGACGGACCATCGGCCGCCCGCGGCGGCGGTGGCCCGGGCGTGTGCCCCTTTTCGACGTTCGATCACCGCTCGACCCTATGGGATTACTCCCCGTACGAATGTTCTGCTCTGCCACGAAAACGTTACGTTTCCCTGGCGCGGGGGCGACGGGACGACGGGATCGACGGTGGAGCCGCCGGCCGGCCGTGGTGCGGGCCGGCCGGCGGCGGGGCGGACCGCCGGAGACCGGGGTGCGGCGCCCCGGCCGGTCGTCGTGCGCACGGGGGACGGCCGGGGCGGCCGCGTGGTCTCCGGCGGCCCTGGGGAGGACATCGAATTCGGCGGCCGCCGGGCTCGCCGAACCGAATGTGGGCCGGTTGTTCGAACAACGGCCGGAATTCGCGGGCGTGGTGCGAATCTTCCATGATGCCGGGTGTGCGGTTACGCCGCGGTTACAGGCCGGATTCCGTGGAATAAGGGCACACCGAGAATGTCCAACCGCCCGAAGAAGGCGGTTGGACGTGACGCCGGAAGGTCAGAACTCGGAAGGCAGACTCGGTGCCTTGGGCACCGCCGGGCAGTCCTCGGTGCAGGTGAAACCGAGCGCCGGAGTCTCGGGCGTCACCGCCGCGGGCTCCTTCGGCAGGCTGCTGTCCGAGGGCAGTTTCGACGCGCAGGCCTTGGCCGCGGCCCGGTACGCCTTGGAGACCGGGTTGATGTCGCTCCCCGGCTTCAGCTGGAGCTGCCCGTTCTCCTTGACGGTGATCCCCGGGAAGTCCTTGATCCCGTTGTCCTTCATGCACTGCGTGAAGGCCTCGGCCTGCCGCTCCCGCGTCGCCGAGTCCCCGGCGGCCTTGCCCGTACCGCTCGAAGCGGACGCCGAGGACGCTTCCCGCGCCGTGTCGGCGACGGACCGCGTCGAGGCGGCCGGGGCCGCGGACGACGAGGTCTGGACCGCCAGGACGGTCCCGCCGGCCGCCAGCGCCGCGATGAGCAGCGGTACGGCGAACAGCCTGCGCTTCCTACGGGGTGGTGTTTCTTCTTCGGACGGTGCCGACATGTCAACTCCTCTGGGACGCTGGATGTCTGGAAGCCAGTTCACCAACCGGGCGGTTACCACGGCGGAACATCGGGTGTTAGGCGTCTGTAACCCCCGACCAGCCCTTACGCCGCTGTAACCGCCCACCGCGCAAGATCACGGACAACGGTGCCGAACCGACGGTGGGGGCCATGCGGATTCTGGTGGTGGAGGATCATCGCGATCTCGCGGAGACGCTGGCCGCCGGCCTGCGCCGGGAGGGCATGGCGGTCGACGTCGCCCTGGACGGGGCGGCCGCGCTGGAGCGCACCGCGGTCAACCGGTACGAGGTCGTCGTCCTCGACCGCGACCTGCCCGGCCTGCACGGCGACGAGGTGTGCCAGACGCTGATCACCGAGGGCTACCCGGCGCGGGTGCTGATGCTGACCGCCGCCGCCACGATCGAGGACCGGGTCGAGGGCCTGACCAGCGGGGCCGACGACTACCTGCCCAAGCCGTTCGCCTTCGCCGAACTGGTCGCCCGGATCCGCGCGCTGGGCCGCCGCAACCAGCCCGCGCTGCCCCCGGTCCTGTGCCACGCCGACCTCAAGCTGGACCCGGGCAAGCGCACCGCGCAGCGCGCGGGCACCCGGCTCGACCTCAGTCCGAAGGAGTTCGCGGTGCTCGAACTGCTGCTGGCGGCCGGCGGGCGGGTGGTCTCCGCCGAGGAGCTGCTGGAGCGGGCCTGGGACGAGGCCGCCGACCCGTTCACCAACACGGTCAAGGTGACGGTGAGCCGGCTGCGGCGCAAGCTGGGCGACCCGCCGCTCATCGAGACCGTCGCCCAGGCCGGCTACCGGATCTGAGGGAGGCCGGTGATGCGCCGCACACTCCGCCCGGCCCGCCGCGCGTCCGGCGGCCGCCCATCCGGCGGTTCCGCGTCCGGCGGTACCGCGTCCGGCCGTCCAGCGTCCGGCCGTCCCGCGCCCAGCGGTTCGGCGCCCGGCCGCCCCGCCCCCGGCCGCCCCGCCTCCGGCCCCCTGGCCAAGGTGCGTTGGACCATCCGGCTCCGGCTCACCCTCCTCTACGGGGCGCTCTTCCTGGTCACCGGCGTGCTGCTGCTCACCGTCGTCTACCTGCTGGTGGCCGGGCGGCCGCCATGGGCCGGCGTCGAACCGCCCGCTCCGCCGGCCGCCTCCGTGACACCCAGCGGCCTCGGCCTCGGCGCCGACGTACCGGCCCCGACGGTGGACCTGGAACAGCAACTGAACCAGCAGCGCAGCGACTACCTGCAAAAACTCCTCACCTCCTCCGGGATCGCGCTGGCGCTGCTGACTTTCCTGTCGGTGTGGCTGGGCTGGTTGATGGCCGGCCGGGCGCTGCGGCCGCTGCGCACCATGGCGGACACCGCGAGGGAAATCTCGGCCAGCGACCTGCACCGGCGGCTCGGCGCGCCCGGCCCGTCCGACGAGATCAAGGACCTGGCCGACACGTTCGACGCGCTGCTCGACCATCTGGAGGGAGCCTTCGAGGCGCAGCGCAGGTTCGTCGCCAACGCCTCCCACGAGCTGCGCACCCCGCTCACCTTCGAACGCAGCCTGCTGGAGATCACCCTCGCCGACCCCGACGCGAGCGCCGCCGAACTGCGGGAGACGTGCGTCCGCGTGCTGGGCAGCAACGCCCGGCAGGAGAAGCTGATCGAGGCGCTGCTGACGCTGGCCCGCAGCCAGCGCGGCCTGGACCGGCGGGTGCCGGTGGACCTGGCGGCGCTGGCCGCCGACCACCTGGACCGGCCGCGGGACGCCGACGGCCCGTCCGGTGTGCGGATCGGCAGCGAACTGGCGCCCGCCGCCGTGCTGGGCGACCCGCCGCTGGTCGAGCGGCTGATCATCAACCTGGTCGACAACGCGGTCCGGCACAACGTGCCCGACGGACAGGTACGGGTGCGGACGGGCCTGCGCGAGGGCCGGCCGGCGCTGAGCGTCCGCAACACCGGGCCCGAAGTCCTCCCGTCCCAGGTCGAGCTGATCTTCCAGCCGTTCCAGCGGCTGCGCGCGACCCGCCTCGGCGGCCACGACGGCCAGGGCATCGGCCTGTCGATCGTCGCCGCCATCGCGGCCGCCCACGACGCGGATCTGCATGCCGAGGCGCTGCCGGAAGGCGGCCTCGAAATCCGCGTCGAATTCCCACCCGTCGCACACTGACACCGCTGGGAATTCCCCTTCTTCTGGACGTCAATATTCCGCTGTCTGGACACTGCGCGGGCCCGGCGCGTTACGGGTATGTTCGCCGCAAGAGCTGCCGCCGCGCGCCCCGGATAACGGTGTGGCCGCGCGGCGTTGCAATTCACGGGGGAGCTCGGCGTGCGCACAAACGGGAATAACCGCGGTGACCGGACGGAACCGACGGGGATTCCGTTGTCGTTCGGTCAGCAGCGGATGTGGTTCGTCAACCGGCTGGAGAACGCGGGCGCCGCGTACACGATGGCCATGGCGGTCCGGCTCGTCGGCAGGCTGCGCACGGCGGCGCTGGAGGCGGCGTGGGCCGATGTGGTCGGCCGCCACGAGGCACTGCGTACGGTCTTCGCCGAGGCGGACGGGGAGACCTGGCAGCAGGTGCGGGACGAGCCGCCGGCCGGACTCGGCGACCGAGGCGTCACCGAGGAGGAACTGGCGGCGGTCCTCGCCGCCGAAGCAGGCCGGGAGTTCGACCTGCGGGCCGAACCGCCGTGCCGGGCGACGCTGTACGCCCTCTCCCCGCGCGAGCACGTACTGCTCCTGGTGGTACACCACATCGCCGTCGACGGCCGGTCCCTGGAGGTGCTGGCCCGCGACCTGTCACGCGCCTACGCCGCCCGGTCGCGGGGCCGGACGCCGGAGTGGCCGCCGCCCGTCGCGTACACCGACTTCGCCCGGCGACAGCAGGAACTGCTCGGTGCCGAGCAGGACCCGGACAGCGTGTACGGGCGGCAGCTCGCCTACTGGCGCCAGGCCCTGGCGGGTCTGCCCGCCCAGCTGGACCTGCCCTGCGACCGGCCGCGTCCCGCCGAGCCCCGGCACGAGGGGAGTTCGGTACCGGTCCGGATCCCGCCGGGTGTCCACCGGGCCCTGCTGAAGATCGCGGACGACTGCGACGCCACCCCGCCCACGGTCGTACGGGCCGCGCTCGCCGTCCTGCTCTCGCGCCTGGGCGCGGGTGACGACATCCCCATCGGCTCCCCGGTCGACGCGCGCACCGACGAGACGCTGGCGGAGCTGGTCGGGTTCGTGGCCAACACCCTGGTCCTGCGGACCGACCTCACCGGGGACCCCGCCTTCACCGACCTGGTGCGGCGGGTCCACGCCACCGGCCGCGCCGCCGAGGCCCACCAGGACCTGCCCTTCGAACACCTCGTCGGCGTGCTCAACCCGGACCGCTCGCTGGCCCGCCACCCGCTCTTCCAGGTGCTGCTGGTGATGGAGGACTCGCCCGGCTCCGCCTGGGACCTGCCCGGCCTGACCGCCGTACCGGAGCGGGTCGGTATCGAGGCGGCGCGCGACGACCTGACGTTTGGCCTCTTCGACCTCTACCTCAACCTGACCGAACGCCATGACGCGGACGGCCGGCCCGACGGCATCGACGGCGGGCTCTGGCACAACGCGGAACTCTTCGACCGGGAGACGGCCGCCCTGCTGGCCGCCCGGCTCACCGCGGTCCTCACCCGGGTCACCGCGGACCCGGCGCTGCGGGTGAGCGAGACCGGCGTCCTGCTCGACGGCGAGGAAGCGCGGCTGCTCACCGGGGTGAACACCGGCCGGGCGGCCGCCCCGGACACGACCGTCCCCGCACGGTTCGCGGAGGTCGCCGCCCGCTTCCCGGACGCGGCCGCGGTCGTCTCGGACGCGGACACCCTCACGTACGCGGAACTCGACGCACGGGCGAACCGGTTCGCCCGGTACCTGCACGCCGGGGGAGTGGCGCCGGGCCACCGCGTCGGCGTCGTGCTGCCCCGCTCCGCCGGACTGGTCGTCGCCCTGCTGGGCATCGCCAAGGCCGGTGCGCTGGCCGTACCGGTGGACCCGTCCTACCCGGCCGAGCGGGTGCGGTACCTGCTGGAGGACTCCGCCCCCACGCTGGTCGCGAGCGGGGAGGAGGCGCTGCGGCAAGCTTTCCTGCGGGACTTCCCGGCCGCGCCGCTCCCGGTACGGATCTCGCCGGAGGCGGGCCTGTACGTGATGTACACCTCCGGTTCGACGGGCACGCCCAAGGGCGTCACGGCCACCCACGGCAACGTCGCGGCGCTCGCCCTGGACACGTGCTGGGACGACATCGGCACCGGGCGCGTCCTCTTCCACGCCCCGCACGCCTTCGACGCTTCGACGTTCGAACTGTGGGTGCCGCTGCTCAACGGCGGGTGCGTCGTGGTGGCACCGGAGGCGGAGCTGACCGGGAGCGCCCTGGCCAGGCTGATCGCCGCCCACGCGCTGACGGCCGTCCACGTCACGGCCGGGCTGTTCCGGCTGCTGGCCCAGGAGACGCCCGACTGCTTCGGGGGCCTCCGGCACGTCCTGACCGGCGGTGACGTGGTTCCCGCCGAAGCCGTCGCCCGCGTCACCGAAGCGTGCCCGGACGCCACGCTGCACCACCTGTACGGGCCCACGGAAATCACCCTGTGCGCCACCACGTACACCGTCCCGCCGGGAGCGAAGGCGCCGGTGGTGCTCCCGATCGGCGGTCCGCGCGACGGTGTACGGGTCTTCGTCCTGGACCGGGCGCTGCGCCCGGTACCGCCCGGCGCCGCCGGTGAGCTGTACGTCGCGGGGCGGGGCGTGGCCCCCGGCTACCTGAACCGCCCCGCGCGCACCGCGGAACGTTTCGTCGCCTGCCCGTACGGCGGCGGGCGGATGTACCGCACCGGCGACCTCGTGCGCTGGGACCGCCACGGCCGCCTGGTCTTCCTGCGCCGCGCCGACGACCAGGTGAAGGTCCGGGGCTTCCGGATCGAGCCGGCCGAGGTCGAGGCCGTCCTCGGCCGGGCGCCGGGCGTGGAGCAGGCCGCCGTCGTCGTCCGCGAGGACCGGCCCGGTGACAAGCGGCTGGTCGCGTACGTCGTCGGGGAGACGGACGGCGTACGGACCTTCGCCGCCGAGCAGCTGCCGGACCACATGGTCCCCGGCACCCTCGTCCCCCTGGACGCGCTGCCGCTGTCGGCCAACGGCAAGGTCGACCGGGCCGCGCTGCCCGCCCCCGACCGCGCGGCGGCCGTCTCGGACCGACCGCCCCGCACCCCGCAGGAACAGACCCTGTGCCGGCTCTTCGCCGAAGTCCTGGGCCTGGAGCGGGTCGGGATCGACGACCGGTTCTTCGACCTGGGCGGCGACTCCCTGCTGGCCATGCGCCTGACCAGCAGGGCCCGCACCGCCCTGGGCGTCGAGATCCCCCTCACCGTGCTGTTCCAGTCGCCCACCGTCGCGGCGCTGGCCGGACTGCTGGACGCGCTGGGCGCCGGCCGCCCGCGTGTGGTCGCGGGACGGCGGCCGGAAATCCTGCCGCTGTCGTTCGGACAGCAGCGCATGTGGTTCGCGAACCGGCTGGAGGACACCGGCGCCTACAACATGGCCATGGCCGTCCGGCTGACCGGCAGCCTGGACCTGCCCGCGCTCCGCGCCGCCTGGGCGGACGTGATCGCGCGCCACGAACCGCTGCGTACGGTCTTCCCCGAGCGGGACGGCGTACCGCACCAGCTGGTGCTGGACGGTGACAGGCCGGAGGACGTCCTGGAGCTGCCGGTCGTCCCCGCCGACGAGGCATCGCTCGACGCCGTACTGACCGAGCACATCGGCCGCCGCTTCACCCTCGACACGGCACCGCCCCGGCGGGCCACCCTGTTCGCCCTGTCCGCCGACGCCCACGTACTCCTGGTGGTCGTGCACCACATCGCCGCCGACGGCTGGTCGATGGGCGTCCTGGCCCACGACCTGTCGACGGCGTACACGGCGCGGAGCACGGGTCACGCGCCCGACTGGGCGCCCCTGCCGGTCCAGTACGCCGACTTCACCCTCTGGCAGCACGCGCTCCTCGACAGCGCCAACGGCCTGCTCGACACGCAACTCGCCCACTGGACCGAGGCCCTGGCCGGCCTGCCGGACCACATCGAACTGCCCACCGACCGGCCGCGCCCGGCCACGGCGAGCCACCGCGGCGCCGTGCTGCCGTTCACCGTCGACGCCCGGACGCACCAACGGCTCGGCGCCGTCGCCCGCGCGTGCGACACCACCCTGTTCACCGTCGCGCAGGCCGCGGTCGTCCTGCTGCTGTCCCGGCTCGGCGCGGGCGAGGACATCCCGCTCGGCACCCCCGTCACGGAACGTACCGACGAGTCCCTGGACGGCGTCGTCGGGTTCTTCCTCAACACCCTGGTGCTGCGCACCGACGCCGGGGGCGATCCGACCTTCACCGAACTGGTGGCGCGCGCCCGGGACGCCGACCTCGCCGCCTACGCCCACCAGGACCTCCCGTTCGAACACCTCGTGGAGGCGCTGAGGCCCGCCCGTTCGACCGCCCGGCACCCGCTGTTCCAGGTGCTGCTGGTGCTGGAGGACGAGCTGCACCCCGCGTGGGACCTGCCCGGCCTCGGCACGGAACCGGTCCCGGTGTCCCCGGCCACGGTCGAGTTCGACCTGGTCTTCGGCCTGGGGGAGCGGCCCGGCGGCTCCGGCCTCGACGGCTACCTGGAGTTCGCCACCGACCTCTTCGACCCGGACGGAGCGCAGAGCCTGGTCACCCGGCTGCTCGCGGTGCTCGACCAGGTGGCCGGCGACCCGGAGCTGCGGGTCGGCGAGGTCGAACTGCTGGCCCCCGAGGAGCGGCGGCGGCTCGTCACCGGCGTCAACGTCGGTACGGCGGACGCCGGCGCCCGTACGGTCCTCGGCCAGTTCGACGCCACCGTGCTGCGGTCCCGCGCCGACACCGCCGTGACGGCGGGCGCCACGTCGCTGACGTACGGCGAACTGGACGCGCGGGCCAACCGGTTCGCCCGGTACCTGCGCTCCAGGGGCGTGACCTCCGGCGACCGGGTGGGTGTGGCGCTTGCGCGGTCGGTGGAGCTGGTGGTCGCCCTACTGGGTGTGGCGAAGGCCGGGGCGGTGTCCGTGCCGGTGGATCTGTCGTATCCGGCGGAGCGGGTGCGGTGGTTGCTGGCGGACGCGGCTCCGGTGCTGGTGGTGGGGGAGGCGGAGGTACGCGAGGCGGCGCTCGGCGGTTTCCCGGCTGCCGCGTCGCCGGTGGAGGTGTCGCCGGAGTCGGCGCTGTACGTGATGTACACGTCCGGATCGACAGGTGTGCCCAAGGGCGTCGTGGCCACGCATGGGGGTGTGGCGGGGCTGGCGCTGGACTCCTGCTGGGGAGACATCGGCTCGGGCCGCGTCCTGTTCCATGCTCCGTACGCCTTCGACGCCTCGATCTTTGAGCTGTGGGTGCCGTTGCTGAACGGCGGGTGCGTGGTGGTGGCGCCGAAAGTGGGCCTGGACGGCGGGGCGTTGTCCCGTCTGGTCGGTGAGTACGCGCTGACGGCCGTCCATGTGACCGCTGGGCTGTTCCGGGTGCTGGCGCAGGAGAATCCGGAGTGCTTCACCGGCCTCCGGCACGTCCTCACCGGCGGCGACGTGGTGCCCGCCGAAGCCGTCGCCCGAGTGGCCGAGGCGTGCCCCGGCGCCGAGATCCGCCACCTGTACGGGCCGACCGAGACCACCCTGTGCGCCACCGCGTACGTCATCGAGCCGGGTGAGAAGGTACCGCCGGTGCTGCCGATCGGCGAGCCCCGGGACGGCCTGCGGGTGTTCGTTCTGGACGGCTTCCTGCGGCCGGTGCCGGTGGGTGTCGCCGGGGAGCTGTATGTGGCCGGGCGGGGTGTCGCTCGGGGGTACCTTGGCCGGGCGGCGCTGACCGCCGAACGCTTCGTGGCGTGCCCGTACGGCGGTGGGCGGATGTACCGGACCGGCGATCTGGTGCGCTGGGACCGGGACGGCAACCTCGTCTTCCTCGGGCGGGCCGACGACCAGGTGAAGATCCGCGGCTTCCGCATCGAACCCGCCGAGGTGGAAACCGTTCTCGGACGGTGCCCCGGCGTGGACCAGGCCGCCGTCGTCGTACGGGAGGACCGCCCCGGCGACAAGCGCCTCGTCGCGTACGTCGTCGGAGAGGCCGCCCGTCTACGGGAGTTCGCGGCCGAGCGGCTGCCGGACCACATGATCCCGTCGGCCACAGTCGTCCTGGACGCGCTGCCGCTGACGGCCAACGGAAAGGTCGACCGGGCGCTGCTGCCCGCCCCCGACTACGCCACGGCGGAGTCGTCGGCCCGCGCGCCCCGTACCCCGCAGGAACAGATCCTGTGCCGGCTGTTCGCCGAGGTGCTGGGTCTGGACGCGGACCGGGTCGGTGTCGACGACGGGTTCTTCGACCTGGGCGGGGACTCGCTGCTCGCGACGCGGCTGGCGAGCCGGGTCAAGGGCGCACTGGGTGCGGAGATCCCGGTACGGGCGCTGTTCGAGGCGCCCACGGTCGCGGGGCTGGCCGGGCGGCTGGACGAGTTCGAGGCCGTGCGGCCCGTACTCGTACCGGTGGACCGGCCCGATCCGCTGCCGCTGTCTTTCGGGCAGCAGCGGATGTGGTTCCTGCACAGCCTTGAAGGACCGAGCGCCACCAACAACATTCCCCTCGCCGTCCGGCTGACGGGAGAGCTGAACGTCACGGCGCTGGAGGCGTCCTGGGCCGACATCGTGGCCCGGCACGAGACGCTGCGCACCCGCTACCCCGCGCACGGCGACAGTGCGCGGCAGGAGATCGTGGCCGCCGCCGAGGTGCCCGTACACCTCGCCACCGTCCGGATCGGTGCGGACGACGTGGAACAGGCGCTGGCCGCCGGTGTCGAGCAGGGCTTCCACATCGAGATCGAACTGCCGTGGCGCGTGACCCTGTTCGAGGTGTCGCCCACTGATCACGTCCTGCTGATCGTGGTGCACCACATCGCCGCCGACGGCTGGTCCATGGGCGTCCTGGCCGACGACCTGGCGACCGCCTACGTCGCACGGGCCGCAGGCCACGCGCCTGGCTGGGCACCGCCGGCCGTCCAGTACGCCGACTTCACCGTCTGGCAGCGCGACCTGCTCACCCAGGACACCCCGGACGGCCTGTTCGGCAGGCAGGCCGCGTTCTGGTCCGAGGCCCTGGCGGGCCTGCCGGAACACCTGAAGCTGCCGTTCGACCGCCCCCGACCGCCGGTGGCGACCCACCGGGGAGCGTTCCTGCCCTTCACGGTGGACGCCGCCGTGCACCGGCGGCTCCTGGAGATCGCCAGGCAGTGCGACGCGACGCTGTTCATGGTCGCGCAGGCCGCCGTCGCGGTGCTGCTGTCCCGGCTCGGCGCCGGGGAGGACATCCCGCTCGGCACCCCCGTCGCGGGCCGTACGGACGAGGCCGTGGACCACCTGGTCGGCAACTTCCTCAACACGCTGGTGCTGCGGACAGACCTCAGCGAAAACCCCTCTTTCACCGAACTGGTCGGCCGCGTACGGGAGACCGACCTCGCCGCGTACGTCCACCAGGACCTGCCCTTCGAGCACCTGGTGGAAGTGCTGAACCCGGTCCGCTCGCTGGCCCGGCACCCGCTCTTCCAGGTCGCCTTCGCCCTCCAGAACGCGCCCGAGACGCACTTCGACGCTCCGGGGCTGGAGTCCCGGCCGGTACCGGTGCGGATGTCCACCTCGAAGTTCGACCTGTCGGTCCTGATGTGGGAACGCCGGGGCCCGGACGGTGCCCCCGCGGGCCTGGACTGCTACCTGGAGTTCGCCACCGACCTGTTCGACCCCGCCACGGCGCAACGGCTGGTGGCCCGGCTGCTGCGGGTGCTCGACCAGGTCACCGCGGACCCCGCCGTACGGGCCGGTGCGGTGGACGTGCTCGGTGACGACGAGCGGAGCCGGATCGCGGCGGCGGTGGCGCCACGCCGGGCGGCCACCCGGGACGCGACCGTGCCGCAGTGCTTCGAACGGGTCGTCGCCCGGCACGGCGACGCGGTGGCCGTGGAGTCCGCCGACGGCACGCTGACCTACCGGGAACTGGACGCGCGGGCCGACCGTTGCGCCCAGTACCTGCACGCGAAGGGCGTCACCGCGGGCGACCGGGTCGCCGTGCTGCTCGACCGCTCGGCGGAGCTGGTCGCGGTACTGCTCGGCATCGCCAAGACGGGTGCGACAGCCGTGCCCCTCGACACGGCGTACCCGGTCGAACGGGTGCGGTTCCTGCTGGAGGACGCCGAGCCCGTCCTGGTCATGACGCGCTCCGAAGTGCTGGAGGCACTGCGGTACTTCCCGGCCGCCCCGCCGGCCGCGCAGGTCGCGCCGGACTCCGGGCTGTACGTCATGTACACCTCCGGCTCGACCGGGACGCCCAAAGGCGTCCTCGCCACGCACGCGAACGTCACCGCGCTCGCCCTCGACCCCTGCTGGCACGGCATCGGCAGCGGCCGGACGCTCTTCCACGCCCCGCACACCTTCGACGCGTCCACCCTGGAGCTGTGGGTGCCGCTGCTCAACGGCGGTCGCGTGGTCGTCGCGCCGCCGCTGGACCTGGACGGGGACACGGTGGCCCGGCTGACCGACGCGCACGCGCTGACGGCCGTCCACGTCACCGCCGGGCTGTTCCGGGTGCTGGCGCAGGAGACGCCCGACTGCTTCAAGGGCCTCCGGCACGTCCTGACCGGCGGTGACGTGGTCCCCGCCGAAGCCGTCGCCCGGGTCACCGAAGCCTGCCCCGGCGTCGCCGTCCACCACCTGTACGGACCGACCGAGACCACCCTGTGCGCCACCATCCACACCCTCGCCCCCGGCACGCAAGCACCGTCCGTCCTGCCGATCGGCCGCCCGCGCGACGGCGTACGCGTCTTCGTCCTGGACCCGCTGCTGCGCCCGGTGCCCACGGACGTGGCGGGTGAGCTGTACGTCGCCGGGGAGGGCGTCGCGCGGGGGTACCTCGGCCGTGCGGCGCTGACCGCCGAGCGGTTCGTGGCGTGCCCGTACGGCGGTGGGCGGATGTACCGGACCGGTGACCTGGTGCGCTGGGACCGGGACGGCAGGCTCGTCTTCCTCGGGCGGGCCGACGACCAGGTGAAGGTACGGGGCTTCCGTATCGAGCCGGCCGAGATCGAAGCCGTCCTCGGGCAGTGCCCGGGGGTGGACCAGGCCGCCGTCGTCGTACGGGAGGACCGGCCCGGGGACAAGCGCCTGGTCGCGTACGTCGTCGGGGAGGCGGACGGCGTACGGGACTTCGCGGCCGAGCGGCTGCCGGACTACATGATCCCCGGCGCCGTCGTCACCCTCGACGCGCTGCCCGTCACGGACAACGGCAAGGTCGACCGGGCCGCGCTGCCCGCACCCGACTACGTGGCGGCGGCAGCCGCATCGGCCCGCGCGCCCCGCACCCCGCTCGAAACGCTGTTCTGCGGCCTCTTCGCGGAGGTTCTCGGGCTGGTGACGCCGGACGCGCGTGCCGAGCCGCCCGCCCCGCGGCCGGACGTCCGGCCACCGGACGTACCGCGCCCGGATGTGCCGGAACCGGTCGTCCCGCGCCCGGCCGGTCCGCACCCCGGCGCCCCGCGGCCCCCGGCAGCCCCCACACCCCCGGCGGCCCCCGAGGCCCCGGCACCGGCCTTCGGCATCGGCGCCGACGCCAACTTCTTCGAACTCGGCGGCGACAGCATCATCTCCCTGCAACTCGTCGCCCGCGCCGCCCGGGCCGGGTACCGGATCAGCGCGACCGACGTCTTCCAGCACAAGACCCCGGAAGCCCTCGCGCTCGCCGCCCGGCCCGTCACGGAGGAGGAGACCCGGCACGACGACGGCGACGGCCCCGTCCCCCTCACCCCGGTCATGCGGCAGCTCGCCGACCGGCAGGCACTGGCCGGGCCGCTGCACCAGACCGTCATGGTCTGGACCCCCACCGGCCTGACCGCCGCCGACCTCACCACCGCCCTGCAAGCCGTCCTGGACCATCACGGCGCCCTGCGGCTCCGCCTCGGCCCCGACGACACCGGTGCTCTGCACATCAGGCCGCCGGGTTCCGTCCAGGCGGCGGACCTGCTGCGGACCGTACGGCTGCCGGGACCGGCCGAGCAGATCACGGCGACGATCGTCCGTGAGCAGTGCGCCGCCGCGACCGGCCACCTCGACCCGCGCGCCGGCACCGTCCTGCAAGCCGTCCGGTTCGACGTGGGCCCGCACCGGCCGGGCCGGCTCTTCCTCGCCGCCCACCACCTGTGCGTCGACAGCGCGTCCTGGCGCGTCCTCCTAGACGACCTGGCGCTCGCCTGCGAGGCGGTCCAGGCGGGCACCACCCCGGCCCTGCCACCGGTGCGTACGTCCTTCCGCCGCTGGGCGGACCTGCTGCGGCAGGCCGCCCACGACCCCGCCCGTACTGCCGAACTGCCGCTCTGGCAGCGGGTCGGCGCGCCCACCGCCCCGCTGCTGCCGGCCACGCCCACCGGGCCGGGCGGGTCCGGGGAACTGCGCATGACCCTGGCCCCCGACACGTCGGCAGCCCTGCTCACCACCGTCCCGGCGGCCTTCCACGCCGATGTCACCGAAGTGCTCCTCGCCGCACTGGTGCTCGCGGTCGCCGAATGGCGCGGCCGCCCCGGCGCCGTCCTGGTGGACCTCGAACGGCACGGCCGCGAAAGCGGCCTCGCACCCGGCACCGACCTGTCCCGCACGGTCGGCTGGTTCACCAGCGTCCACCCGGTCCGGCTCGATCCGGGCGGGACGGAAGCCGGAGCCCGCACCGGAGCCGCCGACCCGGGGACCGTACTCAAACGCGTCAAGGAGCAGCTCAGGGAACTGCCCGAGCACGGCATCGGCCACGGACTGCTGCGCCACCTGAACGCGCGGACGGCCCCGGCCCTGACCGGACTCGCCACGCCGTCACTCCTGTTCAACTACCTCGGCCGCGTCCCCGCCGCGGACGAGCGCCGGACGGCCACCGCGTGGACCGCCACCGGCGACGCCCGCCCGCCCGAAGGCGTACGCACCCACCCGGTCGACCTCGACGCCCGCACCGTGGACACCGACGACGGACCCCGGCTGACGGCGCACTGGGCCTGGGACCCGGCGCTGGTCTCCGAGGCCGGCATGCGGCGGCTCGGCCACGCGTGGTTCCGGGCCGCCGAGGCCCTGGTGGCGTGCGCCGCGCAAGCGGACGCGGGCGGGCGTACCCCGTCGGACCTCGACCTCGTCGCCCTGACGCAGGACGACATCGACCAGCTCGAAACGGAATGGGGAAAGTAGCCGTGAGCAAGCCCGGACTGGCCGACATATGGCCGCTCGCGCCGATGCAGAAGGGCATGTTGTTCCACGCCCTGTACGACGCCGAGGCCACGGACGTCTACCGGGGCCAGGTGGTCCTGGACCTGGACGGCCCTCTCGACACGGACGCCCTCAGGTCGGCGGGACACGCGCTGTTACGCCGGCACCCGACCCTCAGGGCCGGGTTCCGCACCCTGAAGTCCGGCGACACGGTGCAGATCGTCCCGCAGCGCGCGGACCTCCCGTGGCAGGAACTGGACCTGCGCACCGTCCCGGCCGGCCGGCGTGCGGACGCCCTGGACGAGGCGGTACGCGCGGAGTGGACCCGGCGCTTCGACCTCGCGGCACCGCCCCTGCTGCGCCTGACCGCCCTCCGCGTCGGCGACACCCGTACCCGCGTCGTGCTGACCGTCCACCACATCCTCTGTGACGGCTGGTCGACGTCGATCATCGCGAACGAACTGGTCGAGCTGTACCGCAACGGCGGCGACGAACACGCCCTCCCGCCGGTCACCCCGTACCGCAGCTACCTCGGCTGGCTGGCCCGCCGCGACAGCGCGGCCGCCGCCGAAGCATGGCGGCAGGCGCTGCGCGGGGCATGTCCCACCCTCGTCGCACCGGAGACGGGCAACCGCGCGCCGGTCGACCCCGACGAGGTAAGGGTCGAACTGCCCGCCCCGCTGGTGACGGACCTCGCGGCGCTGGCCCGCCGCAACGGGGTGACCATGAGCACCGTGATGCGCGGCGCGTGGGCCGTGCTGCTCGGCACCCTGACCGGACGCGACGACGTGGTCTTCGGCGGGACCACGGCCGGGCGCCCGCCGGAGATCCCGGGCATCGACACCACCGTCGGCCTGTTCATCAACACCCTTCCTGTACGGGCCCGCTGGTCGGCCACCGACACCGTCGCGCAGCTGCTCACCCGCCTCCAAGAAGCGCAGGCGGCGCTGCTGCCGCACGAACACCTGAGCCTGGCCGAGGTCCAGAACACCGTCGGGACCCGGACCCTGTTCGACACCCTGACCGTCTTCCAGAACTACCCCGTCGACCTCCTGGACCTGACCGGGACCACCGCACGGTCGGTGTCGGGGGACCTCGACCTCGCGAGCGTCGGCGGCCGGGACGCCGCGCACTACCCGCTGACGTTCACCGCGATGTCCGAGCGCTTCCGGCTGACCTACCGCCCCGACCTGTTCACCCGTGCGGACGCCCAGCTCCTGGCCGACCGCCTCGTGCGCGTCCTCGGACAGGTGGCCGCCGGCCCGGCCACCCGGATCGGCGACCTCGACGTCCTGGTCGACGGCGAACGGGACCGGCTGCTGTACGGCGTGAACACCGGTGCCCCGGGCGCCGCGCCGACGACCGTGCCCGGCCTCTTCGAGCGGACCGCGCGGCGGTACGCGCGGGAAGCGGCGGTGGTGTCCGCGGCGGAGTCCCTGACCTACGAGGAGCTGGAAGCTCGGGCGAATCGATTCGCCTGGTACCTGCGTACCAAGGGGGTGGCTCCCGGCGATCGGGTGGGTGTGGCGCTTGCGCGGTCGGTGGAGCTGGTGGTCGTCCTGCTGGGTGTGGCGAAGGCCGGGGCGGTGTCCGTGCCGGTGGATCTGTCGTATCCGGCGGAGCGGGTGCGGTGGTTGCTGGCGGACGCGGCTCCGGTGCTGGTGGTGGGGGAGGCGGAGGTGCGCGAGGCGGCGCTCGGCGGTTTCCCGGCTGCCGCGTCGCCGGTGGGGCTGTCGCCGGAGTCGGCGCTGTACGTGATGTACACGTCCGGATCGACAGGTGTGCCCAAGGGCGTGGTGGCGACGCATGGGGGTGTGGCGGGGCTGGCGCTGGACTCCTGCTGGGGAGACATCGGGACGACGGGGCGCGTCCTGTTCCATGCGCCGTACGCCTTCGACGCTTCGACCTTTGAGGTGTGGGTGCCGTTGTTGAACGGCGGGTGCGTGGTGGTGGCGCCGGAGACGGTGGACCTGGACGGCGCGGCGTTGTCCCGTCTGGTCGGTGAGTACGCGCTGACGGCCGTCCACGTGACCGCTGGGCTGTTCCGGGTGCTGGCGCAGGAGACTCCGGAGTGCTTCGCCGGCCTCCGGCACGTCCTCACCGGCGGCGACGTGGTCCCCGCCGAAGCCGTGGCGAGCGTCATGGACGCCTGCCCCGGAGTGACGGTACGCCACCTCTACGGCCCCACGGAGACCACCCTCTGCGCGACCACTCTCGCCCTCGGCCCTGGCGCGAAGGCGCCCTCCGCCCTCCCCGTCGGGGGGCCACGGGACGACGTACGGGTGTTCGTTCTGGACAGTTTCCTGCGGCCGGTTCCGGTGGGTGTCGCCGGGGAGCTGTATGTGGCCGGCAGCGGGGTCGTGCGGGGGTACCTCGGCCGGGCGGCGCTGACCGCCGAACGCTTCGTGGCGTGCCCGTACGGGGGCGGGCGGATGTACCGGACCGGCGATCTGGTGCGCTGGGACCGGGACGGCAACCTCGTCTTCCTGGGCCGGGCCGACGACCAGGTGAAGATCCGCGGCTTCCGCGTCGAACCGGCCGAGGTGGAGACCGTCCTCGGGCAGTGCCCGGGTGTGGCGCAGGTCGCGGTACTGGCGCGGGAGGACCAGCCGGGCGACAAGCGCCTCGTCGCGTACGTGGTCGGGGAGGCCGCCCGCCTACGGGAGTTCGCGGCCGAGCGGCTGCCGGACTACATGATGCCGTCGGCAACGGTCGTCCTGGACGCGTTGCCGCTGACCGTCAACGGAAAGGTCGACCGGGCCGCGCTCCCCGTCCCCGACTACGCGGCAGCGGCGTCCGCCTCGGACCGCGTGCCCCGCACGCCCCAGGAGCAGATCCTGTGCCGGCTGTTCGCCGAGGTGCTGGGTCTGGACGCGGACCGGGTCGGTGTCGACGACGGGTTCTTCGACCTGGGCGGGGACTCGCTGCTCGCGATGCGGCTGGCGAGCCGGGTGAAGGGGGCGCTGGGGGCGGAGATCTCGGTCCGGGCGTTGTTCGAGGCGCCCACGGTCGCCGGGCTCGTCGGACGGCTGGACGAGTTCGAGGCCGTACGGCCGGCGCTGGTCCCGGCCGTACGCCCCGATCCGCTGCCGCTGTCGTTCGGACAGCAGCGGATGTGGTTCCTGCACAGCCTCGAAGGACCGAGCGCCACCAACAACATCCCGCTCGCCGTCCGGCTGACGGGAGAGTTGGACGTCACCGCCCTGGAAATCGCCTGGAGCGACGTCGTGGCCCGGCACGAGACGCTGCGCACCCGCTACCCGGAGGACGGTGGCAGCGCCCGCCAGGAGATCCTGGCAGCCGTACCGGCACGGATACCCGTGACCGCCGTCGCCGAGGGGACGGTGGACGCGGCGCTGGCCGCCGAGGCCGCCCGCGGGTTCCGGCTCGACACGGAACTGCCGTGGCGGGTCACGCTGTTCGAGGTGTCGCCCGCCGAGCACGTCCTGCTGGTCGTGGTGCACCACATCGCCGCCGACGGCTGGTCCATGGGCGTCCTGACGCGGGACCTGTCGGCGGCGTACGCGGCACGGTCCGAGGGCCGCGCGCCCGGCTGGGCGCCGCTGCCCGTCCAGTACGCCGACTTCACCCTGTGGCAGCGCGAGCTGCTCGACCGGGGCACCGAGGACGGCCTCTTCGGCAAGCAGCTCGACTTCTGGACCCGCGCCCTCGCCGACCTCCCCGAACACCTGGAGCTGCCCTTCGACCGGCCCCGCCCCGCCACGGCCAGTCACCGGGGCGCGATGCTCCCGTTCACCGTGGACGCCGCCGTGCACCGGCGGTTCCTGGAGATCGCCAGGCAGTGCGACGCGACGCTGTTCATGGTCGCGCAGGCCGCCGTCGCGGTGCTGCTGTCCCGGCTCGGCGGCGCCGAGGACGTACCGCTCGGCACGCCTGTCGCCGGACGTTCCGACGAGGCCCTCGACGGCCTCGTGGGCAACTTCCTCAACACGCTGGTGCTGCGTACGGACGTCAGCGGCAATCCTTCCTTCACCGAACTGGTCGGCCGCGTAAGGGAGACCGACCTCGCCGCCTACGCCCACCAGGACCTGCCCTTCGAGCACCTGGTGGACGTCCTGAACCCGGTCCGCTCGCTCGCCAGGCACCCGCTCTTCCAAGTCGCCTTCGCCCTTCAGAACGCCCCGGACACGGCGTTCACGGCACCCGGGCTCGGCGCCGAAGCCGTCCCGGTGGGGCTGGCCTCCTCGAAGTTCGACCTGTCCGTGGTACTGCGGGAGCGCCCCGACGGAGGCGGCCTCGACGGCCTGCTGGAGTTCGCCACCGACCTGTTCGACCCGGCCACCGCGCAGGCCCTGGCCACCCGGCTGGTGGAGGTGTTCGGCCGGCTCGCCGGCGACGCCCGGGCCCGGGTGGGGGACCTGGACATCCTGCTGGACGGCGAGCGGGACCACCTCGTCTCGGGAGTCAACATCGGGCAGCAGCCGGACACCGGCGCCGCGGACCGCACGGTACCCGCCGTGTTCGAGGAGGTCGCGGCCCGTCTCCCGGACGCTCCGGCCGTCGTGTCGGGCGCGCTGACCCTGACCTACCGGGAGCTGGACGCACGCGCCAACCGGTACGCGCACCACCTGCACGCGCAGGGCGTCGGCCCGGGGGACCGGGTGGCGGTGCTGCTGCCGCGCACCGCCGAGCTGGTGACCGTCCTCCTCGGCATCGCCAAGGCGGGAGCCGTTTCCGTCCCCGTCGACACCGGTTACCCGGCCGAGCGGGTGCGGCACCTGCTGGAGGACTCCGCCCCCGCGCTCGTGGTGACCGAGGCCGGGACGCGGGAAGCGCTCGACGGCTTCCCCCGTCCCCGTCGCCCGTGCACGTGGCACCGGGGTCCGGCCTGTACGTGATGTACACCTCCGGCTCGACCGGGACGCCCAAGGGCGTGCTGGTCACCCATGGCGGCGCGGCGGCCCTCGCGCGCGACACGTGCTGGGGCGGCATCGGCACGGGCCGGGTGCTGTTCCACGCGCCGCACGCCTTCGACGCGTCCGTCTTCGAGCTGTGGGTGCCACTGCTGAACGGCGGCTGTGTCGTGGTCGCGCCCGCCGTGGACATGGACGGCGGGACGCTCGCCGGACTCGTCGCGGAGCACGAGGTGACGGCGGCGCACGTGACGGCCGGGCTGTTCCGGGCGCTGGCGCAGGAGACCCCCGAGTGCTTCGCGGGGCTGCGGCACGTGCTGACCGGCGGTGACGTGGTGCCCGCCGAAGCGGTCGCCCGGGTGGCCGACGCCTGCCCGTACGCCGAGGTGCACCACCTCTACGGGCCGACGGAGACCACCCTGTGCGCCACCACCCACACCGTCGCACCCGGCACACCGGTCCCGTCCGTCCTGCCGATCGGCCGTCCGCGCGACGGCTTCGCGGTCTTCGCCCTGGACCGGTTCCTGCGGCCGGTTCCGGTGGGGGTGCCGGGGGAGCTGTACATCGCCGGGGAAGGTGTCGCGCGGGGGTACCTCGGCCGGGCGGCGCTGACCGCCGAGCGGTTCGTGGCGTGCCCGTACGGAGGCGGGCGGATGTACCGGACCGGTGACCTGGTGCGCTGGGACCGGGACGGGAATCTCGTCTTCCTCGGGCGGGCCGACGACCAGGTGAAGGTACGGGGTTTCCGTATCGAGTTGGCGGAGGTCGAGGCCGTGCTCGGGCAGTGCCCGGGGTGGTCCAGGCCGCCGTCGTCGTACGGGAGGACCGGCCCGGGGACAAGCGGCTGGTCGCGTACGTCGTCGGGGACGCCTCCGGGACGCGGGACTTCGTGGCCGAGCGGCTGCCGGACTACATGGTGCCGTCGGCGACGATCGTGCTGGACGCGCTGCCGCTGACCGCCAACGGCAAGGTCGACCGGGCCGAACTCCCCGCACCCGACTACGCGGCGGCAGCAGCCGCATCGGCCCGCGCGCCCCGCACCCCGCTGGAAACGCTCTTCTGCCGTCTCTTCGCGGAACTCCTGGGCCTCGAAGCGCCGGAAGCCGGTACGGGTGAAGCGCAGGCCCAGCAGGCCTGCCCGGTCGCCGCGGACGCGAGCTTCTTCGAACTCGGCGGGGACAGCATCGTCTCCCTGCTGCTCGTCGCCCGCGCCGCCAAGGCCGGATACCGCATCAGCGCGTCGGACGTCTTCCAGCAGAAGACCCCCGAGGCCCTGGCCCTGGTCGCCGAGCCCGTCACGGAGGACGAGATCCAGCACGAGGACGGCCACGGGACCGTCCCCCTCACGCCGATCATGCGGGAGCTGACCGCGCGCGGCGGCCCGGACACGCTGGCCGCCAGGTTCGCGCAGTGGACCGTCGTACGCGTCCCCGCCGACGCCGGGCTGGACCGGCTGACGCGGGCCGTCGAGAAGGTGGTGGACCATCACGCGATGCTGCGGGCCCGCCTGGTCGTCCCGGGCGACGCCGAGCCGTACCTCGAAGTCGGTGACGCGGCACCGGTGCCGGGCCGGGTCCGGCGCGTGGACGCCGAAGGGCTGTCGGAACAGGCACTGGAGGACCTGATCGACACCGAGGCGCGGGCGGCGTCCGGCCGCCTCGATCCGCGGACCGGCACCACCCTGCGGGCGGTCTGGTTCGACCGGGGGAGCGGACGGCCGGGACGGCTCGCGGTCGTCGTGCACCACCTGGTCTTCGACGCGGTGTCCTGGCGCATCCTGCTGCCGGACCTCGCAGCGGCCTGGACCGATCCGGAAGGGCAACTGGCCCCGGTCGCCGCCTCGTTCCGTACGTACGCCCGGCAGGCGGCGGAGGCAGCGGGTCCGCCGCGGGCCGCCGGGCCGGCGCAGGGCACCGAAGGGCAGATGCGGCAGCGGACGTTCACCGTGCCCGCGCGCACGGCGTCCGCGGTGCTGACCACCGTCCCCGCGGCCTTCCACGCCACGACGGGCGACGTCCTGCTCGCCGCGCTCGCCGCCGCCCTCACCGAGGAACGGCCGGGCCCGGTCGACCTGGACATCGAGGGGCACGGCCGCGACGGCGACCTGGACCTGTCGCGCACGGTGGGCTGGTTCACCACCCTGCGCCCGGTCCGGCTGGACGCGGGTGTCACCGACTTCGACGAGGTACGCGCGGGCGGTCCGGCCGCCGGCCGGCTGCTCAAACGGGTCAAGGAACAGGCCGGACGGTCGTACGGGTGCGGGCTGCCCGTGCCCACGGCCGGATTCAACTACCTGGGCCGGTTCTCCGTCGCGGGCCCGGAAGCGGGCGACTGGCAGCCGGCCGGCCCCCGCTCCATGGGCGCCGACGCGGACCCGGGGCTGCCCGTCCCGCACACGCTGGAGTTCGGCGGCCTGGTCCGCGACGGCGACGGCGGCCCGGAACTGGTGCTGCTGGTGTCGTGGCTGGCGGGCGTCCTCACCGAGGACGGCGCCGTCCGGCTGGCCGACCGCTGGACCGGCCTGCTGACCGGCCTGGCCGCACTCGCCGAAGCACCGGACGCGGGCGGCCTGACCCCTCCGACCTGCCGCTGGTCGACCTGACACTGGGTCAGCTGGAGGCGCTGGAGGACGACTTCAACGAAGCACCCGGTGAAGGAGGTATGCCGTGGACCGCCGCATAGAAGACGTGTGGCCGCTGACACCGCTGCAGGAGGGACTGCTGTTCCACTCCCTGTACGACGGGCAGGCCGAGGACACCTACGTCGTCCAGGACGTCCTGGACATCGAAGGCGACCTCGACGCGGCCGCGCTGCGGGCGTCCTGGCAGGCCCTGGTGGCCCGGCACGCCACCCTGCGCGCCTGCTTCCGCCAGCCGCCGGGCCTCGAACACCCCGTCCAGGTCATCCCGGCCCGCGTACGACTGCCCTGGCGGAACGTCGACCTGACCGGCAGGCCGCCCCAGGACGCCCTCGCCGCCGCGGAACGCCTCGCGGACGAGGAACGCGCCCGGCGCTTCGACCTGGCCGTACCGCCGCTGCTCCGGCTCGTCCTGCTCCGGCTCGGACCGGCCAGACACCGGCTCGTCCTCACCAACCACCACATCCTGATGGACGGCTGGTCGCTGCCGACCCTCCAGCGCGAGCTGTGGACCCTCTACGCGGCGGGCGGCAACCCCTCCGGCCTGCCGCCCGTGACGCCCTACCGCGACTACCTCGGCTGGCTGAACGCCCAGGACAAGGACTCGGCCCGCGCCGCCTGGCGGGCCGACCTCGCCGGGCTCCGCGAGCCGACGCTGCTGGCACCGGCGGCCGGCCGGCCGCCGTCCGCCGCCGGGCACGGGCAGGTGCACACGAAACTGGACCGGCCGGCCACCGAGGCGCTCACCGAACTCGCCCGCCGCCACGGCCTGACCCCCAACACCTTCGTCCAGGGCGCCTGGGCGCTGCTCCTCGGCCGCCTGCTGGGCCGGGACGACGTGGTGTTCGGCGCGACCGTGGCCGCCCGGCCCGCCGAGCTGCGCGGCGTCGAGTCCATGCTCGGGCTCTTCATCAACACCGTTCCCGTACGGGTCCCGCTGACGGCCTCCCGGCCGGTGTCCGCCCTGCTCACCGAGGTGCAGAACCGGCAGGGCGCCCTGATGTCCCACCAGTACCTGGGGCTCAGCGAGATTCAGAAGGCCGGCGGCCCCGGAGCCGAGTTCGACAGCCTGCTGGTCTACGAGAGCTTCCCGCGCGGGGCGCCGGAGGAGGAGAACGGGCCGCCGCTGAAGCTCACCCCCGTACGCGGCCACAACGTCAGCCACTACCCGGTCAGCCTGGCCGCCTTCCCGGGCCCCGAGCTGCTGTTCCTCCTGACACACCGCCCCGAACTGATCGGCGCCCGGAGCGCACGGCTCCTCGCCGACCGGTTCACCGGCATCCTGCGACAGCTGGTCGTCGACCCGGACGTCCGCGCCGGTGACCTCGACATCCTCGTCGACGGCGAACGGGACCGGCTGCTGCACGGCGTGAACACCGGCGCCCCCGGGCCCGCGCCGACGACCGTCACCGGCCTCTTCGAACGGACCGTACGGCAGCACCGGAACGACATCGCGGTGGTCTCGGGCGAGACGACCCTGACGTACGGCGACCTCGACGCCCGGGCCAACCAGGTCGCCCGGCACCTGCACGCGTCCGACGCCCGGCCGGGGGACCGGGTGGTCGTCACGCCGGCCCGCTCGCCCGAACTGGTCGTGGCCCTGCTGGGCATCGCCAAGGCGGGGGCGGTGGCCGTGCCGGTGGACACCGCCCAGCCGGCCAGGCGGGTACGCACGCTGTTCGACGACGCCGCGTCCGCCGTCGTCCTGACGGAGGCCGACGTCGAGGACGCGCTGTGCCACCGCTCCGACGCTCCGCTCACGGCCCGGGTGACACCGGACTCCGGCCTGTACGTGATGTACACCTCCGGGTCCACGGGCACGCCCAAGGGCGTCGTCACCACCCACGGCAACGTCGCCGCCCTCGCCCAGGACCCCTGCTGGGACGGCATCGCCGCAGGCCGCGTCCTCTTCCACGCACCGCACACCTTCGACGCCGCCACCCTCGAACTGTGGGTGCCGCTCCTCAACGGCGGCCGTGTGGTGATCGCGCCCCCGGCCGACCTCACCGCGAAGACGCTGGCCCGCCTGGTCACCGACCACGGGCTGACGGCCGTGCACCTCACGGCCGGACTGTTCCGCGTCCTCGCGCAGGAGACCCCCGAGTGCTTCGCCGGTCTCCAACACGTCCTGACGGGCGGCGACGCGGTACCCGCCGAGGCCGTCGCCGGTGTACGGGACGCCTGCCCCGACGTCACCGTCAGCCATCTGTACGGGCCGACCGAGACCACCCTGTGCGCCACCGCCTTCGTCGTCGGGCCCGGCGCGCCCGCCCCGGCCGTCCTGCCGATCGGCGGGCCGCGCGCCGCGGTACGGGTGTACGTGCTGGACGCGGCGCTGCGGCCGGTGCCGCCCGAGGTCACCGGGGAGCTGTACATCGCCGGGGAAGGTGTCGCGCGGGGGTACCTCGGCCGTGCGGCGCTGACCGCCGAGCGGTTCGTGGCGTGCCCGTACGGAGGCGGGCGGATGTACCGGACCGGTGACCTGGTGCGCTGGGACCATGACGGGAACCTGGTCTTCCTCGGGCGGGCCGACGACCAGGTGAAGGTGCGGGGTTTCCGTATCGAGCCCGCCGAGGTCGAAGCCGTACTCGGGCAGTGCCCGGGGGTGCGGCAGGCGGCGGTGATCGTGCGCGAGGACCGGCCCGGGGACAAGCGGCTGGTCGCGTACGTCGTCGGGGACGCCTCCGGGACGCGGGACTTCGTGGCCGAGCGGCTGCCGGACTACATGGTCCCCTCGGCGACGGTCGTCCTGGACGCACTGCCGCTGACCGCCAACGGCAAGGTCGACCGGGCCGCCCTGCCCGCCCCCGACCACCCGTCCGGCTACAGCGGACGCGGCCCCGGCTCGCCCGTGGAAGAAATCCTCTGTGCCCTGTTCGCCGAAGTCCTGGGCGTGCCGCGGGCCGGCGCCGAGGAAGGGTTCTTCGACCTCGGCGGCGACTCGCTGCTGGCGACCCGCCTGGCCGGCCGCGTCCAGGCCGTCCTCGGCAAGGAACTCGAAGTGCGGATGCTCTTCGAGGCACCCTCCCCGGCCGCCCTGGCAGCCCGGCTGGCCGGCACCGGCGACCGGCACGGACCGGCCCCCGGGCCGCGCCCCGACGTCATACCGCTGACCCCCGGCCAGCGGTCCATGCTCTCCGGCGAAAGCCGGTACAACATCCCGCTGACGGTCCGCCTCGGCGGCCCGCTGCGCACGGACGCCCTCGAAGCGGCCTGGCGGGACGTGGTGACCCGGCACGAAGCCCTGCGCACCCGCTTCCCGGAGACCGGCGGGCAGGAGGTCACCGACCCCGCCCGTACACCGCTGACCGCCGTCCCCGTCACCGAGGACGAGCTGCCCGGGGCGCTGGACGCGGCCCGGGCCCGGCCCTTCGACCTGGCCGCCGGACCGCCGAGCCGGGCGGCCCTCTTCGCCCTCGCGCCCGACGACCACGTGCTCCAGATCGTGGTGCACCACATCGTCGCGGACGGCTGGTCGACCGGGCTGATCGCCCGCGACCTGTCCACCGCGTACACCGCGCGGGCGGCCGGCGGCGAACCCCGGTGGGCCCCGCTGCCCGTCCAGTACGCCGACTTCGCCGTACGCCTCAACGAGCAGGCGGCCCGCCTGGACGAGCCGGACAGCCCGTTCGGACAACGCCTCGCGTACTGGACCGGCGTACTCGCCGGCCTGCCGGAGGCGCCCCTGCTCCGCCGGGACCGGACACCGCCGGCCGAACCCAGCGGCCTGGGCGGCAGCGTCCCCTTCGCGATCGACGAGACCGCGCACCGGGCACTGCTGGAGACGGCCCGGCGCGAACGGGCGACCCTGTTCATGGTGCTGCGGGCGGCCATCGCCGCCCTGTGGGCGCGGCGGGGCGAGGTGAACGTGCCGATGGGCACGGTCTCGGCGGGCCGGGCCGACCACGCGACGAGCGACGTGGTGGGCCTGTTCGCCGACCACCTGGTGCTCCGCGCGGACGCGGGCGGCGACCCGACGTTCGCCGAACTCGTCCGCCGCGTCCGCGCGGCCGACCTCGCCGCCTACGCCCACCAGGACCTGCCGTCCCAGCTCGTCGAGGAACGCCTGGGGCACCGCCCGTTCCAGATGATCACCGGCATGGAGAACCTGCCCGAACCGCCCTGGGACCTGCCGGGGCTGACGGCACGGCCCCTGCACCCCGCGCACCGCAACCGGGGCGCGGCCCGCAGCGAACTGGCCGTCACCCTGCGCGAGCTGCGGGCCCCGGGGAGCGGCCCGGCCGGAGTGGAAGGCGTCGTCCGGTACAGCGCCGACGCGTACGAGCGCCGGACCGCCGAAGCCTTCGCGGTCGAGCTGACCGGCGTACTGCGGCAGGTCGCGGCGGAGCCCGCGGTCAGGATCGGCAGGCTCCGGACGGACCCGCCGGACCCGCCACGGCGGTCGGCCTTCCCCGGCACCGCACCCGCCGCACCGGCGGACGGCGCCCTCCGCCCGAAGGCGAGCGACCGCACATGACCCGACACCCCGCGACAACGGCCCCGGTGACGGGGCGGCGACAACAGGAAGGTGCCCGGATGACCGGCAACCTGGCGATCCACGCCGACGGTCTGCGCAAGAGCTACCCAGGGCCGGGCGGCGTAGAGGCCGAGGCCGTACGCGGTCTCGGGCTGAGCGTGGCGAAGGGGAGTTCTTCGGACTGCTCGGACCCAACGGCGCCGGCAAGTCCACCACCATCGGCATGCTGACGACCATGGTCCGGCCCACGGCGGGCCGCGCGGAGGTCTGCGGCCTGGACGTGGCCGCCGACGCGGTGGCCGTCAAGCGGCGCATCGGCGTGGTGGCGCAGGACAACACGCTCGACATCGAGCTGACCGTGGCCGAGAACCTGGAGTTCCGCGGCCGGTACTTCGGCCTCGGCCGCCGGGACGCCCGCGCCAGGGCGCGGGATCTGCTCGCCCTCTTCGGGCTGTCCGACCGGGCCCGGGCCCGGGTCTTCGAACTCTCCGGCGGCCAGCTCAAACGCGTCATGATCGCACGGGCCCTCGTCCACCGTCCGGACGTGCTCTTCCTCGACGAACCGACGGCCGGACTCGACCCGCGGTCCCGCCTCCACCTCTGGGACGTCCTGCGCGAACTGCAGGCCGAAGGGCAGACGATCCTGCTCACCACGCACCACATGGAGGAAGCCGAGACGCTGTGCGACCGGCTCGCCGTGATCGACCACGGCCGGGTCCTGGCCTGCGACAGCGTCCGGGCCCTGCGGGAGTCGGTCGGTGCGGAGACGGTGGTCACCGTCGTCTACGAGGGCGGCGCCTTCGACCTCGCCGCGGTCCGCGCGATGGCGCGGGCCGACCGGGTGGAAGCCACGGACGGACAGGTACGGGTCTTCGCCGGGGACCCCGACGGGGTGCTCAGCGATCTGGTGGCGCTGGCCGCCAAGGCCGGGCTCACCGTCGTCGACGCGTCCCAGCTCGCCCCCAGCCTGGAAACCGTGTTCTTGACCCTCACCGGACGGGAGTTCCGCGAATGACCACCACCGTGCCCACCGGGACGCAGGCCGCCAAGAGCCGTGCTCGTGCTCTGCACACTTTCGGGGCCATGATGGCGCGGGACGCCAGAGTGCTGCGGCGCACCTTCGTGATGAGCGCCGTCCGCATCGTCATCCAGCCGCTGCTGTTCGTCTTCGTCTTCGCGTACGTGCTGCCGAAGGTCGGGGCCGGTGGTGCCGGGCCCGGGGGAGCGGAATTCTCGACGGTCATGGTGCCGGGGCTGGTGGGCTCCTCCATGGTGTTGCAGGCGATGGCGGCTGTGACGTTCCCGCTGGTGATGGAGTTGTCCGGGCCCGGCGCCATGGAGGACCGGGCGCTCGCCCCGGTGTCCGTCCGGGTGCTCGGCCTCCAGAAGATCCTCTCCGCCGTCGTCGAGGGCCTCGTCGCCGGCCTGCTGGTCTTCCCCGTTGTCCTGCTGGTGCACGCCCAGGGCCACGGGCCCGCCGTGGAGGTCGCGAACTGGCCGGTGCTGGTCTTCGTCCTGCTGGCGGGCGCGGTGCTGGCCGCGTCGATCGGCATGTATCTGGCCACCCGTATCGACCCGCGCCAGATCCAGGTCCTGTTCACGCTGGTGATGTTCCCCGCGATGATGCTCGGCTGCGTGTACTTCCCCTGGACGGCGCTGGAGAGCACGCCCTGGCTCCAGTACGCCGTCCTCCTGAACCCGATGGTCTACATGAACGAGGGCCTGCGCGCCGTCCTCACCCCGCAGATCGACTCCATGCCCGCCTGGGCCTTCCTGACGGCCCTCCTGGTGGGGGCGGTGGTGTTCGGGTGGCTCGCCATGCGCTCGTTCGCCCGCCGCGTCCTGCGGTGACCTTCCGTCCACTGCCGTTCCCGTTCCCGCCGTACGCCCAGAAAGGAAGCACCATGTCCGCATCGTCCGAGAACGCGGAATCCGGGATCCGGATTCCGGCCCCGCCCCGGCCGCCCGTTCCCGAGCCCGTCGCGCCCGTACCGCCCCCGGCGCCGGTCGCGCCGCGGCCGGCCCGCCCGAGGTCGGCGGTGGAGGAACCGCCGCCGTTCGACGCCCCGGCGGTCCCCGTCGCTCCCGCGCCGCCGGTCCCGGAGATCCGGCACCCGTGACCAGCCGGGCATCCGACCCCCGTAACCGGTAAGGGAAACGCGCGCGTCCGGCGGGTCGCCGCCGTCGTGGTCCGCCGTGCCGAATGGGATGCCGCGAACCGGGCACCCGGCGGGGCATGGGACTGCTCACGCGCATGGAGAAGACGGTGGAGCACTGGGAGAGCGCGCTGGTCGACAAGGTGCTCGGCAACGATCCGGTCGAGCTCTGCGACGACCTGCGACGCGAATGCGACCGCCACGCCGTGGTGTGCGGCCGGCGCCGCGTCCTCGTCCCCAACGCCTACAAGGTGGAACTCGCCGCCACCGTCCACGAGCAGCTCGGCGAGCGTGACGGGCAGATCGGCCAGGAACTGACCGATGTCCTGGCCCGGCACGCCGCCGAGCACGACTACGAGTGGGCCGGTCCGCTCACCGTGCACGTGACCGGCGCCGAGAAGGCGCTCGACGGGCGTTACCGCATCACCAGCCAGGCCATGCCCAACATACCGGCGGACGCGTTCAGCGAAACGCCCCCGGAGGCGCCCCGCACGACACGGCCCTCCCCATGAGACGCGCCCCTGCGAGCGCCACGACATGCCGCACTTCCCCGAGTTGCGGCATTTGTGCCGAATGACCTTCTTGCTCACATCTGTTGGTCTGTATCGCGCCACTGATGGACCGGCCTGCGCCGACTGTTTTTGATCTGTGAGGAATGAGTGGTGTGGATCTGGGAACCCGCTCCCTCACATCGTCGTCGACGCAGGAAAGGGCGAGTCATGACAACGGCAGCAGTGCGGACTGTGGAACTCGGAAAGACGGCCGGTACGGACCAGCCGGCGAGCGAGTCACGGGGCGTTGCCGAGGGACTGCCGTGGGTCGAGGACGCGGGGAAGGTCGCTCCCAAGGACGCGCGTGAGCTGTCGAAGCTGTTCTTCGAGCAGCTCTGCCGTCTCGAAGAAGGCACACACGAGTACCAGTACGCGCGCAACACGCTCATCGAGATGAACCTGTCCCTGGTGCGGTTCGCCGCCAGCAGGTTCCGCAACCGCGGCAGCGGCGAGATGGAAGACATCATCCAGGTCGGCACGATCGGCCTGATCAAGGCGATCGACCGGTTCGACCTGTCGCGCGAGGTGGAGTTCACCTCCTTCGCGGTGCCGTACATCGTCGGCGAGATCAAGCGCTTCTTCCGTGACACCAGCTGGGCGGTGCACGTCCCGCGCCGGCTCCAGGAGCTGCGGGTGGAGATAGCCAAGGCCAAGGAGCAGCTGGCCGGGGCCCTCGACCGCGACCCCACGGTCAAGGACCTGGCCACCCACCTGAAGATCACCGAGGAAGAGGTCCTGGACGGCCTCGTCGCCGCCAACGGCTACGCCGCCGGCTCCCTGGACTCGCCCAACGAGCAGTCCGAGGACGGCCCGGCGAGCGGCAAGGCCCGTACGGTGGCCGACACCATGGGCGAGGCCGACCCCGCCATCGAGACCGTCGAGAACCTGCACGCCCTCGCCCCGCTGATCCAGGAACTGGACGACCGGGAACGCCAGATCATCGAGATGCGGTTCGGCCAGGAGATGACGCAGTCGAAGATAGGCGAGGCGCTCGGCATCTCGCAGATGCATGTGTCCCGGCTCCTGGCCCGCACCCTCGGCAAGCTCCGTACGGGCCTGTGCGTCGAAGCCTGACGCGGCCGCCCGGCACCCTGAGGTGACACTCCGTGAGCAACCCTACGGCCAGGGAGGGAAAGACCGTGTTGACGGCCCACCCCGCGATTCTGCGGGATCTTGTCGAGCAGTACGAGACGCTGCGGCTTCTCCACGCGGAGCGGGGTACGGACGCGTCCCGGCAGCGGCTGGAGGACGTCTCGTACACCTTGTGCGTCTCGACGGGAACCCGGAGGACCGAGGACGCCCTCGACGTCGCTCGCCGGCAGCTCGCTGCCGCGCCCCGCGTGACGGACGCCTCGCACCGGATCGAGGACGCGGCACCGGCAGCCGGTCCGGACGTGCGGCTGACCGCTTGAGCGCGGTGACCTGAGCACTCCCGAGCCCCGTTCCCGCCGTGCGCGGGGAGGGGCTCGCGCATGGCCCGCTTCTCCGGCATCACCACCCTGGTCACGGGCGCCTCGAAAGGCCTGGGAGAGGCGTACGCCCGGGAACTCGCCCGGCGCGGCGCCCGTCTCGTCCTCGTGGCCCGCTCGGAGGACGCGCTGCGCCGGGTCGCCGACTCCGTACGCGAGGAGTACGGCACCGACGTGACGACCGAGGCGGCCGACCTCGCCGCACCCGACGGCGTCTCGCGGCTGGGCGCGGCGCTCGACCGGCGGCCCTCTACCCGCATCTGCACCGTCACCCGCTGCCGGTTGCAGGCATTGCGGGTATCGGCCTGGTTACAGATACGTCTTCCACTCCTGATAAGTGTTGCCCGCCCCAGGCGACTTCAAATAGGCCTGGCCCTTGGTGTCCGAATCCAACGCCATCCGGTTCTTCGTGTTGATCAGCATGACCACGCCGTCGGTGACGTATTCCTCGGTCCACCACTGAGCGCTGTCGTCCTTGTTGCAGTTCTTCGCGAAGACCGATTCGCTGCTGGTGGCGGCGAGGCACTTACCGGATTTGGTGTTCTGGAGCTGGACGGCGCCGTTGCTGTCATACCGGAACCAGTGCTGGTAAGGGTTGTTCGAGCCGCAGGTCTTGGTGTAGGTGTACCCGGCCATGTCCGAGTCGAGGCACAGTCCGGTCGCTCGGCTCTTGTACTGCGAGGTCGGCGGCGCGGCCGCGGCGTCCGCGGCGCAGACGACCGTCAGCACGAGGCCCGCACAGGCAGCGGCCGTGATCCCGGAAATGCTGTTTCTGATTCTCATGTACTTTTCCTTGGTTATTGGTTGGCAGCGGGCGTAGGGACGGTTTGGGCCGGGCCGCCGGCCCTCAACGGGATCCCTGAGCCATGATGTATCCCGAGGCCGCGAGCAGCGCATTCAGCGTGACGTAGTGCACGCCGCGGAAGGTGATGCCCTCCCCGGTGGGATTCCGCAGTCGAGCGAGGACCCAGCTGGAAAGGGTGTTCCACTGGTTTTCCATGGTGCTGTCCTGGCTGCTCAGATGCGTTTCCCGGTTCTGCCTCAGGTTGTCGGCGACGTGGGACGCGATGCTCTCGAACCGTGCGGCTTCCGCGGTGGCCTGGATCAGGGTGAGATAGGCGTCGTTCATGGACTGCACTTCATCTTCACTTGCGGGGCGCTGATAGTGCTGAATCCTCTGGATGGCGTCCCGGAGACCATTCCCGCCCATGCGGACCTGAGTCCGTCGGCTGCTTCCCAGAGCGTCGTAGCCGGCGCCGACGCGAAGGTCCCCGACCGGATGATTCACCGTGGTGGCCCGCCGGACGATGTTCCGCATCTCGCCGTCCATGTCGCGGAAGGCCATGAGGCCGCTCACCGGCACGTCCCCGCCCCCGTTGGGGGTCCAGAGCCCCATCACGTACAGGTCGTTCGACCGCAGATACAGCGAGGCCACACTGTTTCCGGGGGTGTCCGGGCCGTTCACCATTCTGATCTCGACGGCGCGGTGGTCGTTGTTCGCCCGCACCTCGGTAGCGCCCAGCCGCTGTGTCAGGAGATTGTGCCCGGCCCTGTCACGAAGAGCGCTGATCATGTTCTGGTAGTCGGTTGCGGCTCCCCTGAAGTTTCCCGCGAAGAGATTGTGGACGTTCCACACGATCTGCTCGCGTGGCTCGTCCGTGTCGGCACGCGCTTGCGGAGCCGCTGCGACGAACCCGGCCAGCGCACACACCATGGCAAGCAGCATGCTGAGCGCCCGCAGACTTCTCCCGGCCGGCCCGGCCGGTGAAGCAGCTCTTCCGTATCTCACAAAGTTCCCCTCACGAAGCGTCGCACCCGTAGGCGGAAGCCGAACGTCCCCACCGTGCTGCTGCTCCGAGGGCACCATTCAGCACGAGGAGTGGGCGGGCGGGGCGACCGGTGGGTCCGGCCCCGCGTTCGTACGGCCTCAAGCCAACCCGAGGCCCACCAGGCGCAACAGGAACTTCCACCCGCAAAAGTAGGATGCCGCGTACTTTTGCAGGCAGGGGTGTGGGGCCGCGCGGCCATGCCATCGTGGGGCTCTTGAGCAAGCGGCCCGCATGCACATCGGCAACGACCTCGCCGCCCCGCACCGGTGGAATGAGGCCGAGGACGGCCGAGGACGACGGCATCGTGGTCGCCCTGGGAGAAGCGATCCCAGTGCACCAGGCCCTGGTTGGCGGCGTCGTAGCCGTACAGCACGCCGGCGGGAGCGGCGGCCGAGGTCGGGGCGGCGCAGGCTTTGGTCGTTCACCTTCGCCGACGCTGAGGTGTGCCGCCGTACTCGGCGGATCGCTTCCTTGACGAAGGTGGGACGGAGCTCATGGACGCGGGCCACGCGGAGCTGGTTGTCGCGGCGCAGGCCGGTGACGACCGGGCGCGGGAGAAGCTGATCGCGCGTACCTGCCATTGCTCTACAACATCGTCGGGCGAGCGCTGAGCGGACATGCCGACGTGGGCGACGTCGTCCATGAGACCCTGCTGCGCGTGGTGCGCGACCTGCCCGACCTGCGTGCCCCGGAAAGTTTCCGGTCCTGGCTGGTGTCGATCGCGCTCCGCCAGATCAATCGTACTTCTACCGTAGCGGGGTGAAGGTGGGGCGCCATGGTGTCTCTGCCGGAAGAACCGCAGGCCGCGTGAGGCCGCGGCTCGGCAGCGAGTGGAGGACCTCCAAGCCGAGGCGGCGGAGTTGGCCCTCCGGTGAGAGAAGGCGAGAGAAGATCCGTCCCGGCTGGAGATCACTCGGGAGGCCGTCGCGCAGGTGTCGGCGGACCTCTGGGAACAGTTCTCCGGTGTCTCGGACACCCTCTGGCCCGGGACCGCCGGGAGGCGCCAGCGGCACGAACCAGCGTCCTAGGGCAGCCTCGTGTTCGAACAAGCAGGGCAACCCTCTCTCCGCTCCGACCCGGACTCCCCGAACACGGTCCCAGCCTCGGCCACCCGGCCGCCCCGGCTGTTCAGCCGATGGGCTCGGCCACGATGAGCTGGAACCGTTCGAAGGACAGCTTCACGGTGTTGTGCTGAGCGGTGGCAGTTCCGAGTGACTTGCCGGTGAACGGGTCGGTCAGGCGGTACCGCCTGCGGTCCAGACCGCGCAGCTCGACCGTCCCGTCCCACCGGTCGGCGTAGAAGGCGTAGTGGAGGGTCCGCCTCTTGGCCACGACATGCGTTTCGGGCTTGTCGAAGCCGATGTCGTACAGCTCACCGCGGTACTCGCCGGTGGACAGCATGTTCTTCTCGTACAGGGACACCCACTTGCGCCAGAGGACCTCCTTCTCCGGGGTGAGGTCGGTCGCCTTGTCCGGGGCTCCGGTTCCGGGGAGGGTGAACTTGGTCGACAGGACGGCTCCGATCCCGTAAGAGGACGCGAAGTCGTTCCCGCCGTCGCTCAGTTCGACATGGTCGCCGGCGTAGCTGCTGCCCGCGCCCATCAGCGCCTTCATCGACTTGCCCTTGCTCCGGACCTGGTAGGAGGACTCCGGGTCCGAGCTGGGGTACTGGTCGACGTAGGGCAGGTTGTGGAAGGCGAAGGCGGTGCCGCAGGGGCAGAGCTCGACGAGGGCGTCGGGGTTCGCCTCGTGCGCGGCTTCGTGGATCGCCTTCCAGAACAGGGCCACGCCCTCGGTGGATTCCTCGGGGCGGGCGTGCCGGTGCTTCGGGTTGTAGCAGGGCGCGACGCTGTTGAGGTGCTGGCCGTCGATCTTGAGCCCCTCGTAACCCCAGTCGCCGATGAACCTCTTCGCCTGCTCGACGAAGTAGTCCACCGTCGGCCGGTAGGCCGGACAGAGGGTGTAGGCGTCCCACCAGGTGACGTCCTGCTTGTTGCCGTCGCGGTCCAGCAGCAGCATGTCGGGCCGGTCCCGGAACAGGTTGCTGTCGGGGTCCGCCGCCAGCGGGGCCCACCACAGGCGCGGCCGCAGGCCGGCGTCCCGTATCTCCTTGGTGAAGGCCCGCATGTCCGCTGCGCCGCGCGGGAACTTCGCCGTGTCGATGTCCCAGTCACCCTCGTTGGTCTGCCAGCCGTCGTCGAGCGCGGCCCAGCGCAGACCGACCTCGCGCGCTTTCGGCAGCGCTCCGGTGACCTGCTCGGTGGCGAAGCCGCGCTCGTAGCCCCAGGCACACCAGATGGGCTCGAAGGCCGAGGCGGGGACCTTGGGGGCGCGCTGGCCGATGTCGCTCATGTAGTCGCGGTACCGCTGGAGCGGCACGAAGTGGTCGCCCGGGAGGGCGGTCAGGAACGTGGTGTCGGTGCTGAGCCGACGGCCCGGCTTCAGGGTGCGGGCGGTGTCGTCCTGGATGGCGATGCTCGCTCCGGCACCCGTCTTGCGGACCGGCATGCGCAGGACCGTCGCCACGGGCTCGACATGTCCGACGGAGAGGCCCGCGCCCCGGCGCCAGACGGTCGCCAGCGGGGTGCCGCCGCCGTAGTCGGAGGAGTCCATCCCCAACGAGTTCTCCTGGACATAGCCGTCCTTCACCGGCATCACCCAGTCGCGGCGGTCCGTGTACGTGGTACCGGAGAAGGTGTGGAAGCCGCCGGGAGCCTCCAGGAGTTCGTGGGCTCCGTTGCGCCACCCCGTCACCTTCAGCGCGGTGGAGGACCTGTTGGTGTAGGTCACCTTCATCACGATCATGCCGGTAAGACGCTCGAAGGAGGTCAGCACGACCGTCTTCCGTACGCCTTCCTCGGACGTGCCCTCGATCGTCACCCGGACGCCCGCGCCGTGGCGGGGGTGCCGTATGTCGCGGGTCCGGTGCCCGCGGTAGGCGAACGCCTCGATGGCCTCACCGCCCACCAGCAGGGCTTCGCCGGCGTCGAAGCGGGTGAGGCCGACGCCCTTGAGCGCCACCCGGCTGCGCAGTTGGTCGTCGAACTCCAGGGTGATGGAGGTGTCGCCGACTCCGACGAGGTCAGGATCCGAGTTCGGTGCGGCGGCCGCGGGTGAGGCGCCCACGGCCACGGCGGGGAAGGCGGCCAGGCCGGCACCCCCAGCGCCACCTTCAGTACGCTTCGCCGGTTCATGTCCGTCATGTCGAACTCTCTTTCGGTCGTGCGTGCCCGACTGGGGCAGCCGCCTTTTGTCCGTCGTTGTGGATCGCCGAAGTCGAGCCGGACGCTCGCGACGAAGCGAGCGTCCGTAAGGCTGGTCGATGCCTGGTCTGCTACCGGTTTTCGCAGTGGGTCGGCTGGGGTCGGGGGATGGCGTGGCGTCCGAACGGGTACCCCAGTGCGAGGTCGTCTCCGGCGGTAGCGGGCGGGCATCCTCGGTGAGCTGCGCCAACGCCGCCTCGATCACCGGCGGGTGCCCGGGGCGCGGTGAAACGGAAGGTCGCTCACGGGCGACTTCTTCATCATCGGGTGGCCTGCTTCGAGAACGTAAGTGGTATTCGAGTGGCATGTCAACGGGTGGGGCTCCTGGACGAGGGTTCGCGCCGTCCACGGATTGGTATGCTTCTGGTATGGCAGATGCGAGAACGTCGATGCCCAGAGGCCTGTTCGGTGACGATGCCCTCCCGTTGTACGAGCGCACTGCCACGCAGTTGCTCGACGACCTGCGCGCCGCTGCCGCCCGCCCCGGTGACCGGCTGCCCTCCGAGCGGGCTCTGGTCGACCGGTACGCCGTGTCGCGCGTGACGCTGCGGGCGGCCCTCGCGCAATTGGAGTCGCGGGGCATCGTGCGGCCGTCGTCGTCGCGCGGGTGGTTCGTCGCCGAGCTCGGTCTGCTCCCCGAGGCGAAGACGACGGCCGTCTCGGCGGCCCCGCAGGTCCAGGGGTTCGCCGACTATGCGCAGGCCAACGGCTTGACGACGGCCGGCAAGGTGCTCTCCGCCACCGTTCGCCCGGCCACGGTGTCCGAGGCCGAGCAACTCCGGATCGCTCCGGGCGCCGACCTCTTCGACCTCCACCGACTGCGCTTCCTCGACGGTCTGCTCGTCGTGCTCGAGCACAACCGGCTCCCGTTGGCGGCCTGCCCCGCCCTGGCCGAGACCGACTTCAGCACGGCCTCGCTCTACGCCACCCTGCGCGCCGCCGACCCGCCGCAGCTGCCCCGCATCGCCGACTACTCGGTCGAGGCCCGCCACCCGACGCCACGGGAGATCGAGCTTTTCGAGATCGGGGAAACCATGCCGATGCTCGTTGCGACCCAGCTGACGTCGAACCAGGAAGCACGCCCGATCGAACTGACCGTCCAGGTCTACCGGGGGGACCGCTACCGGTTCCGGGCCTCCATCACCAACCAGACTTAAGCGACTACCGACCCCGGACTTGGACGATCGCCAACCGGACTTGGCGATTATCGACCGGACTTGGACGATCGCCGCGGCTCTGCCGGTTCGGCTATGCAATACCAGATGCATACCAGAATAAGACTATTGACGACCCCAAATAAGACCAGTACTGTCCGAAATGAGCCGCAGGCCATGACGGCACATTGGCTTGAGACGCACCTTGCGTAAGGGGTTGGCAATGCAGAGCTTATTGAGCGAGGTGGTCCGGCGTCAGAAGGCCGGACAGCCGCAGGGCATCACCTCGGTGTGCTCGGCTCATCCGCTGGTCATCGAGGCAGCCGTGGTGCAGGCACGGGAGACCGGCGGTCACGTACTGGTGGAGGCGACCTCGAACCAGGTCGACCAGTACGGCGGTTACACGGACATGCGGCCCGCGGACTTCCGCGACCTCGTGTACGGCATCGCCGCCGAAAGTGGTCTGCCACTGGACCGCGTGGTTCTCGGCGGCGACCACCTCGGACCGAACCGGTGGCAGTCCCTGACGCCCGACGAGGCGATGGAACGGGCCGACGCCCTGGTCGCCGCCTACGTGGCGGCGGACTTCACCAAGATCCACCTGGACTGCAGCTTCGCCTGCGCCGGTGACCCCGTACCGCTGACCGACGACGTGGTCGCCGAACGCGCCGCGCGGCTGATCCGGGTGGCCGAGGAGACGGCCGGCCCCGAACGGGCCGAGCGGATCCGGTACGTGATCGGTACCGAGGTGCCCACACCCGGCGGCGCGCACGAAACGCTCGACGCGCTCGTCCCGACCACGCCCGAGGCGGCGCGCACCACTCTGGAGCAGCACCGCAAGGCGTTCGCCCAGCACGGCATCGACGAGGTCTGGCCGCGCGTCATGGCACTCGTGGTCCAGCCGGCCGTCGAGTTCGACCATGTGCGGGTCGTCGACTACCGGCGCGAGCTGACCGAGGAGCTGCGCAAGGTCCTCGACGACGAGCCCACCATGGTCTACGAGGCCCACTCGACCGACTACCAGACCGCCGAGGCGCTCACCGCGCTGGTCGAGGACCACTGGGCGGTCCTCAAGGTGGGCCCCGGGCTGACCTTCGCCCTGCGCGAGGCGCTGTTCGCCCTCGCCGCGATCGAGGACGAGCTGGTCCCGGCCGCCGAGCGGTCACGCCTTCCCGAGGTCGTCGAGGAGCGGATGCTCGCCGAGCCCGCCAAGTGGGAGGGCTACTACCCGGGCGGCGCTGCCGAGCAGCGCCTCGCGCGCCGCTACAGCTACAGCGACCGGACGCGTTACTACTGGCCCGACCCTGAGATCGAAAAGGCCCAGGCCCGGCTGATGGACAACCTCTCGGCCGTGGACATCCCCCTGCCGCTGCTCAGCGCCCGCCTCCCACTCCAGTACGCCCGCGTCCGCCACGGCGAGCTCGCCGCCCGGCCGCGCGACCTGGCCGTGGACCACGTCCGCGACGTTCTGCGCGACTACGACCGCGCCTCCCACCCCCACCTGATGGAGCACGTGTGACCACTCCCTCCGGCACCCCGTCCCTGGACGACGGTGCCGCCCACACCATCCGCGAGATCACCCAGCAGCCCGCCCTGTGGCGGGAGGTCGACCGGATCGTCGCGGCCTCCCGGGAGTCGCTGGACGCCTTCGTGCGTCCGCTCGTCGCCCGCGGTGACCTGCGCGTCGTACTCACCGGTGCCGGCACCTCCGCGTTCGCCGGCCAGGTGCTCCAGACCGCCCTGGCCCGGCGACTGGGACGCCGCGTCGACGCGGTCCCCACCACGGACCTCGTCGCCGACCCCCGCGGCTGTCTCGCCGAAGACGTTCCCACGCTGCTGGTCTCCTTCGCGCGCTCGGGTGACAGCCCGGAGTCCGTGGCCGCCACCGCCCTGGCCGACCAGGTCCTCTCCGAGGTGCATCACCTCGTGATCACCTGCAACGAGCAGGGCCGCCTGGCCCGCGAGCACGCGGAGCTGCCGAAGTCCCACGTGCTGCTGATGCCGGCCGCGTCCAACGACCGCGGTTTCGCCATGACGTCGAGCTTCACGTGCATGACGCTCGCGGCCCTGCTCGCTCTCGGCGGCAGCGCCTACGACGGGGTCGCCGAACGCCTGGCCGAGGCGGCCGAGTCGATCTGCGAGAGCGACGCCGTGGACCGCACCGTCGGCGCCCTCGTGGCCCGTGCGCCCGAGCGCATCGTCTTCCTGGGCAGCGGCCCGCTGAAGGGCCTCGCCGAGGAGTCGGCGCTGAAGGTGCTCGAACTCACCGGTGGCAGGCTCATGGCCGTCTCGGAGAGCTCGCTGGGATTCCGGCACGGTCCCAAGGCGGTGCTCGACGACCGTTCGGTCGCCGTGGTGTACATGTCGAACGACCCCTACACCCGCAAGTACGACCAGGACATCGCCGCGGAGCTGCGCGGAAATCTTCCCGCTGGCAGCGTCGTCACGGTCTCCGCGGGCCCCGACACGGAAGCGGACGGCAACGACGCCTGGCCGCTGCCGGGCCTCGACGGCGTCGAGGACGTCGCCCTGGCGCTGTCCGCTGTGGTGTACGCCCAGCTCATCGCCCTGCGCGCCGCCCGGGCCCGGGGCCTGCGGGCCGACAACCCGTTCCCCTCGGGTGAGGTCAACCGCGTCGTGCAGGGCGTGACCCTGCACTCCTTGCACAACTGATCAAAGGCATCAACGGCGCGGATCCAGGGCGCCCGACGGAGGTACAACGATGTTCCTAGGTGTCGACGGTGGCGGTACGAAAACCGCATTCTGCCTGGTCGACCGCGGCGGACAAGTCGTGGCGCGAGCGCAGGCGGCAAGTTCGTACTACTTCTCCCACGGCATCGAGCTCGTCGAGCGTGTGCTGGGGGAAGGCGTCGACGCTGTCTGTTCGGCGGCCGAGCTGACCCCCGCCGACATCGAGTACGCCTTTTTCGGCTTGCCCGGGTACGGGGAGGCGGCCCGCGATCTGCCCGTCCTGAACGCGACTCCGCGGGCCGTGCTCGGACACGACCGTTTCGCCTGTGACAACGACATGGTCTGCGGCTGGGCCGGTTCACTGGGCGCGGTCGACGGCATCAACGTCATCAGCGGCACCGGCTCCCTGGCCTACGGCGAGCGGCTGGGCCGGGGCGTGCGCGTCGGTGGCTGGAGCGAGATGTTCGGCGATGAGGGATCGGCGCACTGGATCGCGGTCCGCGGCCTCAACGCCTTCTCGCGGATGAGCGACGGACGGCTCCCCGAGGGCCCCTGGCCGAGGTGTTCCGGCGCCATCTGGATCTCGCGTCCGACCTCGACGTGATCGACGTCGTCCACAACCGGTGGCAGGGCGACCGCGGCCGGATCGCCGCGCTCAGCCGCTCGGTGGCCGAGGCGGCCGGTCTGGGCGACGAGGCCGCCTCGGCGATCCTCGCCGAGGCCGGCCGGGAACTCGCCCTGCTCGCCGAAGTCGCCCGCGAGCGGCTGGAGTTCGGCCCGGACGAGACCGTACCGGTCTCCTACTCGGGCGGCACCTTCGGCGCGGACGCGGTGCTGGAGGCGTTCGCCACCGGACTGAAGAGCCGCTTCACCCACTACGAACTGCGCCCCCCTCTGTACGAGCCCGTCGTAGGTGCCGCCCTGTACGCGGCGAAAATCTCCGGAACCCCGCTCGACCAGCCCGCGCTCGACGCGCTGCGCATGGCCCCCGGGACCTCTGCCCCAGGAGGGGAAGACCGATGAACGCAGGCACGAAGAGCTGGGTCCCGTACGCGTCGCTGCTGGTCCTGTTCTGGGGTGTGTGGGGCGCCTTCTCCAGCGAACCGAACAGCAGGTACGGCTACCCCAACGAGATGATCTACATCATCTGGGCCTTCACGATGCTCATACCCGCGTACTTCGCGACGCGCGGCAACACGTTCGACCGCCGCCCGATCGCCGCCGTGTACGGACTGATCGCGGGACTGACCGGCGCCGGCGGCCAACTCCTGCTGTTCCACGCGCTCGCCAACGGCCCGGCGTACCTGATCTTCCCCCTGGTGTCGCTCTCCCCGGTGGTCACCGTCCTCATGGCGATGGCGCTGCTGCGGGAGCGGATCAACCGGCTCGCCCTGGTGGGTGTCGTCGCGGCGCTGGCGGCGATCGTGCTGCTCAGCATTCCCAGCGGCAAGGACGACTCGAACGCGCACGGCCCGTGGCTGCTGATGGCCATCCTGATCTGTGTTGCCTGGGGCGTGCAGGCGTTCTGCATGCGCAAGGCCGCGGTGGTCGGGGTCAACGCCGCGACGACGTTCGGCTGGATGACCATCAGCGGACTGCTGCTGGTTCCGGTGGCGTTCGTGATGATGGGGGATTTCCCGTCCGACGCTCCGTGGCAGGCACCGGCACTCACCGCGGTGACGCAGGTCCTGAACGCGGTCGGCGCGTTGTTCCTGGTCATGGCGTTCAGCCGGGGCAAGGCCACGGTCGTCGCCCCCGTCACCAACGCGCTGGCCCCGGTGCTGACCATCGTGCTGTCCCTGGCGGTCTACCGGACGCTCCCGAACGTGTGGGGCGCCCTCGGTATCGTGCTGGCCCTCGCGGGCTCGACCCTGATGGTCTACAGCGACGAGAAGAGCGGCGAGAACTCCGCGGCCCCGGGCACGGCGGACGACGGCGCGGACGTGCTTCCGGCCCCGCAGAAGTCCTGACCGCCCACATACCCGTACCGGCCGAACCACGTAGCGGTACGGGCCGGCACCGGCCCGTACCCACCGAACCGACAGGAAAGCGAGGGGACACCTTCATGCCCCTGGTTCCCACGCGCGAACTCGTCTCGAAGGCCGCCGCCGCAGGCCGGGCCGTCGCGGCGTTCAACGTGATCACGCTGGAGCACGCCGAGGCGATCACCGCCGGCGCGGCCGCCGCGGGCGCCCCGGGGGTGATCCTGCAGATCAGCGAGAACGCCGTACGGTTCCACGGCGGCCGGGCCGAGCCGATCGCGCGGGCCGCGGCCGAGGTCGGCAAGGCCTGTGACGTCGACGTCGCACTGCACCTGGACCACGTGACGGACATGCGGCTGCTGCGCACGGCGGCCGACGCGGGGTTCTCCTCCGCGATGTTCGACGCCGGGGCACAGCCGTACGCCGAGAACCTCGCCGCCACCCGCGCCGCGGCCCGGTGGGCCCACGGCGCGGGCCTGTGGCTGGAGGCCGAACTCGGCTATGTGGGCGGCAAGCCCGACGCTCCAGCGAGCGCCCACGCGGCCGGGGTGCGCACCGACCCGCAGGAGGCGGCGCGCTATGTCGCGGACACCGGCGTGGACGCCCTGGCCGTCGCCGTCGGCAGCAGCCACGCGATGACCGAACGCTCCGCGACCCTGGACCACGCGCTCATCGAACGCCTGCGGGAGGCCGTGCCCGTACCTCTGGTGCTGCACGGCTCCTCGGGCGTCGGCGACGACGACCTGCGACAAGCCGTTCAGGCGGGCATCGTGAAGATCAACATTGGTACCGCTCTCAACGTCGCGTTCACCGGCGCGGTCCGCGAGACGCTGGCGGAGCGCCCCGGCCTGACCGACCCCCGCCCCTACGTCGCCCAGGGCCGGGAGGCGATGGCGGAGACGGTCCGGGTCCTGCTCGGTGTGGTGAGTGGCTGAACGGGCCCGGAGGATTCCCCGCGCCTGATGTCGCCCAGTCGGTGACGGCGAATCGCGTGGTCACGAGGGCGCCGACGCCACCAGCGCGCACTGCGCCCCTTGAGGAGCAGCGTCAGACAGTCGAAGTCGGCCGAGACGACGGCTTCTTCGGCATAGCCGAAGACCGAGCGGTAGAACGTGGTGACGCTCGCGGTCTCCCGCGTCACCAACTCGTTCCACACCACCGCGCCCGGTACGCCGGTCACCGCCATGCCCAGGTGCTCCGCCACCTGCCGGATGCCGATCACCACGCCCGACGGATCGGAGCCGATGGCCGTCCGGCCCGCCTCACCGGCGTCCAGCGGGCCGACGCCCACCGTGCCGCACACAGCCGTACCAGCATCTTCCCTACGTTCCGCCCGTCCATCATCCCGAGAAACCGTGACTCCATCACCTCGCCGATGGCGCCGCCGTTCATCGGCCGGTCCTGCGCCATGGTCGGCACCCGCCGTTCCCCCTCGTGAGCCGTGCGTGCCTGCTTCAGCCGGTCACCGGTTGCGGTGCGCACCGCTCGGCGCCTTCCTTCAGGACGAGGGTGAGCAGGCCGGGGAAGCGGCGGTCCAGTTCCTGCGCGCGCAGTGAGTTGATCCGTCGGGTGCCCTCGTCCCGCTGGCTGATGACGCCCGCCTCGCGCAGCACCCGCAGGTGGCGGCTGAGCGCGGACTTGGCGACGGGCAGGTCGAAGGTGCCGCAGGGCACCGCCGGCTCGGTGGCGAGCCGCAGGACGATGCTCAGCCGGACCGGGTCGGTGAGCGCGCTCATGACGGCGAAGAGGTCGAAGTCCCGCTCGTCGGGGTGGAGCAGGGGGAGGACGTACGGCTGGCCATGGCCTCAGTATCCCCCACCGTCCCGCGCGGGGGCGGCCCCTGGGCTCATGTTCGCTTCTACGTGAACATGGGTTACGGTCGTGATCACTGTTCGACCGAGCACCCCACCGCGTGACCGGTGAAAGGAATCCGCCATGCCCGCGCACCCGCCCTCCGCCACCCCGATCGGCGTCGGCGTCATCGGCCTCAGCGCCTCCGGCGGCTGGGCCGCCCGCGCCCACCTGCCCGCACTCGCCGCCGTGCCGGGGTTCGAGCTGCGGGCCCTCTCCGCCACCACCCCGGAATCCGCGCGCGCGGCGGGAGAGAAGTACGGCGTTCCGCTGGCCTTCGGCAGTGCCCGGGAACTCGTGCGGCGCGACGAGGTCGCCCTCGTGGTCGTCGCCGTGAAGGTCCCGCACCACCGCGAACTGGTGCTGACCGCCCTCGAAGCCGGCAAGGCGGTGCTCAGCGAATGGCCGCTGGGCAACGGCCTCGCGGAGACCGAGGAGTTGGCCGCCGTCGCCGAGCGCAGGGGCGTTCGTACCTTCGTCGGGCTCCAGGCCCGTTCCGCCCCGCCCGTCCGGTACGTACGGGACCTGATCGCCGACGGATACGTGGGCGAGGTCCTGTCGACCAGTGTCATCGCCTCGGGCCGCCGCTGGGGGCCGCGGTTCGAGCCGGACGGCGCCTACCTCCTCGACCGACGCAACGGCGGCTCCCTGCTCACCATCCCCTTCGCGCACACCGTGGACGCGGTGACCATGGCCCTCGGCGAGTTCACCGACCTCGGGGCCACCATGGCGACCCGCCGCCCGAAGGTGCACGACGAGGTGACCGGCGAGCCGGCGCGGATGGACGTGCCGGACCAGATCGCCGTCAGCGGCGTCCTCGAAGGCGGCGCGGTGGCCTCGCTCCACTTCCGCGGCGGGCTGTCCCGCGCCACCAACTTCCACTGGGAGATCAACGGGACCGCCGGCGACCTGCTGGTCACCGGGGATTCGGGGCATCTGCAGTTCGGGCAGGTCGCTGTGTACGGCGCGCGGGGAGACGGTACGGAGCTGGCGGAGTTGCCGGTTCCCGGTGCGTACGATGCGGCGCTTCCCGCGCTCGCCGGCCGCGCCAGGGAAGTCGCGTACACCGTGGCCCATGCCTACGAGGAGATCCGCCGCGATCTCACGGACGGCACCCGCCGCGCCCCGGACTTCGCCCACGCCGTACGCCGCCACCGCCTGCTGGACCGCGTCGAGCGCGCCGCCGGGTTCTGAAGAGGTGGCAGGCCGGGACGCCGGGCCGCCGGGCGGCCGCGGAACCGGACACCGGGGGCCGGGCCGGAGGCCGCTGTGCGTCAGCGGCTCTCCAGCTTCCACCACTGGCCCGGGCGGTCCCGGTCCTCCCACTGCTGGACGTTGGCCCCCGGCTCCTTGCTGTCGTCGGCGACCTCCAGCAGCAGCCCGCTGGCGTAGTTGATCAGCGTGAACGTGCCGGGCTCGGCCACGTCCTGTTCCAGCAGCCACTCCTGCGCGCCGTAATTGTTGGCCTTCCACTGCTGGACGTTGGCGCCGTTCTCGGTGGAGGCGCCGGTGACGTCCAGGCGCTTGCCGCTGCCCACGTTGGTCAGGTGGCGCAGTCCGCTGCCGGGGTGTACTTCGGTGACCCGCCACAGCTGGGCCGGTGAACCGTCCTCCGTGCCCTGCCGCACGTTCGCCCCGCTGCCCTTGCGGCCGTCCTCGACCTCCAGCAGCAGGCCGCTGCCCACATTGCGCAGCGCATACGCCCCCTCGCCGACCGCCGCAAGCCCTTCGGCACCACTCACGTCCGCCCCTTTTTCCGTCGTCGCGGCCCGTCGCCGCCATATCGAGCAAGTGTACGAATGCGGGTGGGGCCGACGGGGTTTCCGCGCCGGGAGGCCGTACGGGAGACGGCCGAAGCATGATCGTCGGGGCCGCTGAGGGGGCCGCTCGAAAATGGTCATGGTGCAGCCGCTGCGTTGACTGGCCCGGAGCCAATATACTCGGCATGGCTTCGGACGCCCGCCCCGTCGTGGGCAGGCTCCGGCCGAGGCTGCCTGGGTCGGGTGGTGCGGGGGATCGCCCGACTCGGGTTCAGCCGCTGCCCGGCCGCTCCTCCCGGCCCGCGTGAGCGGGTGGTGGGGGAAGGGAGGAGCGGCGGACGGAACGGCGCCGGGACAGGGGACTTGGCGCCGTTCTTCATGTCCGCTCTTCATGCCCGTTCTTCATGTCCGCACGGGTACGGGGCCGGTCAGGCCAGGAGGGTTCCCGGCACGCATGCCGCGCCTTCGAGGCGGAGCAGCTGTTCCTTGCGGCGCAGCCCGCCCGCGTATCCGGTGAGGGTGCCGTCGGCGCCGATGACCCGGTGGCAGGGACGGACGATCAGCAGCGGGTTCCGGCCGATGGCGGTGCCGACCGCGCGAACCGCGGCGCGCGGGGCGCCGATCCGGGCGGCGATGTCGCCGTAGGTGCACGTCTCGCCGTACGGGACGTCCTCCAGGGCCTGCCAGACGCGCTGCTGGAAGGGCGTGCCGCCGGACACGTACGTGATGCCGAAGCGGGTGCGGGCGCCTTCGAAGTACGCGGTGAGCTGCGCGGCGATCTCCGTGAAGGCCGCGGGGTCGTGGGTCCATGCCTCGTCGACCGTGGCGCCGCCCTTCTGGTCCGGTACGGACAGCGAGGTCAGCGCGGTGCCGCCCGGCGCGGTGGCGGACGGCTCGCCCACCAGCAGCAGGTCGCCCAGCGGGCTGCCGAGTGTCGTGTGGACCGTCGTGGCCGACATCGTCCGGCCCCTTTCTCTGTTCTCCGTGCTCGTGAGCCGTTCACCGGCTCGTCCGTCACACCCACTGTGCCGCCGCGGACACGTGACGGCTGGCGGTATCCGGACGTCGCGTTCCCGCCGGTGGGACGGGGCGGGGGCGCCGGGAACCGGTCATCCGCCGGGCGGCCCCGCAGCGTACCGCGGACCGGGCGGAGGCGGTCCGTTCCCGTGGCCCGGACAGCGCCTTCCCTGCTCGCGGCCCGCCCTTCGTTCCCGCTGCTCGCGGGCGTCTGACCGGCCCGCTTCCTGGGCAGGATGACCATGGGGGACCCCGGCGGGCCGTGCGGCGGTGAGGCGGGGGAGCCGGGGCGCGGCCGGGCCGGGGACCGGTCGAGGGGCTCCGGCACACCCGTTACGATCGGCGGCATCGTGGCCGTCGCCGGGAGGAAGAGATGGGCTTGTTCCGCCGTGGACCGAAGCGGGACCCGCGGGAAGCCCCGCGCGACGGGGAGTTCGGGTTCTTCTCGGAGCGGGAGGGCGGCGTCTTCCGTTCGCAGGTCCGGCAGGCGTTCGCCGAGCGCGGCCTGGAGGTCACGGTGTACGCGGGGATGGTCGCCGACTCCGGCGGACGGCAGTTCGGCCTGGGCAACCTCGCCGCGGTGTGCCACCGAGACCGGCGCGGCGAACGGGTGTGGCCCGCGATGATCCGCGACCACGTGGGCAAGGTGCTGCGCACCATGGACGGGCCGCAGCCGATGGAGACCCTCGCGGAGGACGAGATCCGGGCGCGGCTGTTCCCGCGGGTCGTCGCCGAGGAGACGCTGCCGCCGGCGGACTCCTTCCGGTACGGGCGGGCGCCGGCCCCCGGACTGCGCGAGGTGCTCGCCCTGGACCTGCCCGAGGCCGTGCAGATGCTCAGCGAGGACTCGCTGTCCGACCTCGGCGAGGTGGCCGAGCTGCGCATCAGGGCACTGAACAATCTGCGGGCGCTGCCGGTGGAGGGCCACGAGACGGTACGGCGCGCGGACGGCTCGTCCTTCGAGGTGGTGCTGGGCGACTCGTTCTTCACCGCCAGCCGGGTGCTGGTCCTGGACGACCTGGTCGAGCGGATCATGGGGACGCCGCTCACCGAGGACGGCGCGCTGGTCGCGATGCCCTTCCGCCACCAGTTGGCCTTCCACCCCATCCACGACGCGCAGGTCGTCCCGGCGCTCCAGGCCATGGCGCAGTTCGCCGCGGCGGGCCACGAGGACGCGGCGGGGGCGATCAGCCCCAATGTCTTCTGGTGGCGGCGCGGTGCGATGACGCGGCTGAGCGAGCCGGACGGGGACGGGCTCCGGGTGGTCGTGGACCTCGACTTCCAGGACATGCTGGAGCGGCTGGTGCAGGACGAGGCGTGAGTACGGCGGGCGGGCGGCTGTGCCGGGTGACGAAAACTTTTCGTAAAGTCCGTCTTGGTGGGGAACCCCCTCCCCGGCCCGGTCGTTCCACCTGGTGAGGCCCCGCGTCATCCCCCGTACGCGGGGCCTCACCAAACCCGTGGTCGGCGGCCCGGACGGTGCTCAGTCGCCGAGCCGCGCCCGCTCCTCCTCGCTGAACAGCCGCGAGCGGATCAGGAAACGCACGCCTTCGGGAGCTTCGAGTGAGAAGCCCCCGCCCCGTCCCGGTACGACGTCCACCGTCAGATGGGTGTGCCGCCAGCGGGCGAACTGGTCCGCCGCCATCCAGAAGTCGACGGGCTCGGCGACACCGGGCACGGACAGCCGCCCCAGCAGTACGTCCGCCGCGCCCGTACGGAATTCGCCCGCCGGGTAGCACATCGGGGAGCTGCCGTCACAGCACCCGCCGGACTGATGGAACATCAGCGGCCCGTGCGCCTCCCGCAGCCGCCGGAGCAGTTCCTCGGCCGCCGGACTCAGGGCGATGCGCCCGGTACGGAGTTCGGCGTGGCCTTCGGTGCGATGTTCGGTGCCGTGCTCCGCCCCGGTGCTCATGGCGTCCTCCGGGACGGTCCCCGCCTCTCGGGCCCGCAGCGGTTCATGTGCCCCCTCCTTCGCCGTTCGTCCGGATCAGGTGCGGTGCGACTCCGGGGCGCGCGCCCCTGAGACGGCCGGCCGGTGCTGCCGTGCCGACGCTGCGAGCAGTGTAGTCAGGGGGTGTTCCGCCGTCCGGTACGAGAGGCCGGGCGACGGACCACCGCGGAGGAGCGCCACTGTGGACCATCGCAGAGGCCACCGCCGTGGGCCACCGCCGTGAACCACCGCGGTGCATCGCCGCTGTCCGGCCGCCCGCACCGCGCCCGTACCGCGTCCCCACCGCGCCCGTTCAGTGGACCGACAGGCCGCCGTCCACGAAGAGCGACTGCCCGGTGACGTACGCCGAGGCGCGGCTCGCCAGGAAGACCGCGGCGCCCGCGAAGTCCTCGGCGAGGCCGTTGCGCCCGGTCATGGTGCGGTCGGCCAGCGCCGCCACCTTCTCCGGGTCGGACGACAGCCGGGCGTTGAGCGGCGTCATGACGAAGCCCGGCACGAGCGTGTTGCACGTGACGCCGTACGGCGACCAGGCCTCGGCCTGGGAACGGGCCAGCGACTCCAGTGCCCCCTTGGACACGCCGTACGCACCGCTCTGGACGAACGCCCGGTGCGCCTGCTGGGACGTGATGTGGATGATCCTGCCGAAGCCCCGCTCGGCCATGCCGGGGCCGAAGCGCTGCCCCAGGAGGTAGGGCGCCTCCAGGTTCACCGCCATCGTGGTGTCCCACACCTCGTCGTCCAGCTCGCCCATCGGCGGCCGCAGGTTGACCCCGGCGCAGTTGACGAGGATGTCCGGCTCGCCGAACACGCCGGCCGCCCGGTCGGCGGCTTCGCGCACGGCCGCTCGCGTACCGAGGTCGGCGCTCACCCACGCCGCCCGGCAGTCGTCGGCCGTCAGTTCGTCGACCGTGGCGCGAAGTTCCGCCTCCTTGCGCGCCACGACCACGACGCTCGCGCCGGAGCGGGCGAGCGCCCCGCTGATGGAACGGCCGATACCGGAGCTGCCGCCGGTCACCACGGCGACTGTTCCGTCCAGCGAGAACAGTTCGGTGAGATAGGTGTGCGAAGTCATTGCCGCACCTTAGACGTGGGGTGAACGCCCGGGGCCTTTGGGACGGCGGTACGGACGCGGCGGGACGGCGACGGCCCGGACGCCCTCAGGAGCCGGGACCGGACCGGCGGTCCAGCGCCCCGCGCCCGCCCCGGAACCGTGTCCTCGGCAGTGCGGAACCGGCCGCCCGGGATGGCGAACCGGCCGTTCTTGGCCCGGTCGGCGATCGCGGACCGGGCATGGCACGTATCAGGATGAAAGATGGACGAACCTGTCGGGTGTAACGACGTCCCGACATATTCATGTCTATGGGGAGGGCTGTTGATGCCGTTAACCGGTCGTGAAGCGGAGCTGGCCCGGCTGGACGGGCTGATCGGGCGGGCCGGCGGCGGCGTACCGGTGATCGTCGCGGTGCGGGGGAGCGGGGCGTCGGCAAGAGTGCGCTGCTGGAGGCGGTGGCGGCCCGCGCGGCGGACGCGGGCTTCCGGGTGGGGGCCGGAGCCGGGGGCCGGCCGTGCGGGACTCCTTGTTCGCCGTGGCCCGCCAGGTCCTCGGCCGCCCGGACGACGGGACGGACACCCTGGAGGGCTATGTCGCCCGCGGCCGGGACGTCATGGCGCGCACGCCCCTCGCGCTGTGCGTCGACGACCTCATGGACGTGGACGCGTCGTCGGCCCGCTGGCTGGTGGCCCTGACCTCGCTCGACCGGCCCGTACCGCTGCTGCTCGTCGCGGCGGCCGGCGACGACCCGGGAACCGGCCGGACGGCCGGCGCGGCCGAACTTCTCGCCCGTGCCGAGCACCTGGAGCTGACCGGCCTGCCCGAGGCCGGGGTCGCCGAGTTCGCCGCGCGGCACTGCGGCCTCACGCTCGACGCAGCGGCGGCCGCCGTGTGCCACGAACTGACCGGCGGCAACCCCGGTCTGCTGCTCGCCCACCTGGCGGGCCGCCCCGGCACGGCCGTCACGGCGCGGGAACTGCGCGGCACGGCCGGACCGGAAGCGCTGCGATGTACCCGGCGGTGGCTCGACGACCTGCCCCGACCAGCCCTGGCCATGGCCAGGGCTGTCGCGGTTCTGGGAGACAGCGCCGAGGTCACCCACGCCGCCTCGCTGGCCGAACTGCCGGTTCCCGACGCGCTGCACGCCATCGACACCCTCGTGGCACGGCAGGTGCTCGCCAACCGCGTGCCGCCGGCGTTCCGGCACCCGCTGCTGGGCACCGCGGTGCTCGCCGGGATGCCCGTCGGCTCCCGGATCGCCGCGCACCTGAAGGTGGCCCGGTTCATGCGGGACGAGCAGTGGGGCGCGGAACGGGTCGCCCAGCAGCTCGCCGCGGCGGGCCCGACCGGGCTGGACTGGGCGGTCGAGCCGCTGCGCACCGCGGCACGCAAACTGCTCCACGAGGGGCGGGCCGACGAGGCGAGCCGCTATCTGCGGTGCGTGCTGCGCGACCGGCTGCCCGCGGACGTCCGCTCCGCCGTCCGGCGCGAACTGGCCGAGGCCGAGACCTTCGTCGACCCGGACCTCGCGCTGAGCGAACTGGACACCCTGCTGCGCGAGTCCGAGGACCCCGAGGTCTGCGCCGAACTGGCCTTGGACGTGGCCGGCATGCTCATCGACCGGGCCAGGCCGGCGGACGCCGCGTCCGTACTGGACGAGACGGCCGGCCGGATCGGCGCCGGCCACCCGGCGGCGGTGCGCAGGCTCACGCTCCGGAAGGCGACCGTCTCCCTGCTCGACGCGGCCGGCCCGTCGGCCGAGGCCCGACGGCTGGCGGACGCGCCGGAGCCGGCCGGCGGCGCACGGAGCAGGGAACTGGCCAACCTGCGGGCCGCGATCGCCGCCGACCGGGGAGCGGACCGGGAAGCGGCCCTCGCCCCCGCGCGGGAAGCGCTGGCCGACGCGGCGGGCGGCGACCTCGGACGCCTCTGGCAGAGCTGCGCGGCCCTGATCCGCGCCGACGAACTCGTCGAGGCACGGGCCCACTGCTGGCGTACCGGCCGGCTCAGCCGTGCCATGTCGGGCCGGCGGGCCGGGCTGGCGGCGGACATCTTCCGGGCCCGGATCTGCCGGGTCGCCGGGGACCTGCCCGGTGCCGTGGCGATCCTGCGGCCCGTTGTGGAGGAGATCGGCCCCGGCAGCACCGCGCTGCCGACCGTCACCGGCTTCGCGGTGGCCGGTCTGGTGGAGGCGCTGGCGCAGCTGGGCGACCAGGACGAGGCCGCCGCGCTGCTGGCCGCGCACGGCCCCGCCGACCACGGTCCGGACGACGACCTGTACGGCCGGTACGAGGGCCCGTACCTGCTCGCCGCCCGGGCGGCCCTGTGGCGGCTGCGCGGCGAGCCGGGGCGCGCGGCCGGGGATCTGCTGGCCGCCGGACGGCAGTTGGTGCGCCGGGGCGCCGTCAGCCCGGCGATCCTGCCCTGGCGTTCCCGCGCGGCGCTCGCCCTGGCCGCCGACGGCGCCGCCGACCGGGCCGAGACCCTGGCGCGCGAGGAGCTGGAGGCCGCCCGCCGCTGGGGGACACCGCGCACGATCGGCGTCGCCCGGCATGCCCTGGCCATGACCCGGCAGGGCGAGCGCAGGCTCACGCTGCTGGCCGAGGCGGTGCGCCACCTCGAAGCGTCGCCCGCCCGCCTGGAACTCGCCGTGGCCAGGGCCGACCTGGGCGCCGCGTTGCGCGCCGCCGGACGGACCGCCGAGGCGGACCGCGAGTGTGCCGCGGCGCTGGCCCTGGCGGGCGAGTGCGGCGCCACACCGCTGGCCCGGCGGCTGCGGGCGGCACCGGAGCCCGTACCGGCCCACGACAAGCCGGTCCGTACTCATCCGCTGCTGACACCGCAGGAACTGAAGATCGCCGGGCTGGCCCGGAGCGGACACACCAACCGGCAGATCTCCCAGATGCTGTTCCTGACCATGCGTACGGTGGAGTTCCACCTGTCCGGTGTGTACCGGAAGCTGGGCATAGCGGGACGTCAGGGACTGGCCGGGGCGATCCCGGCGGAGCCGTCCGCCGAGCCGCCGGAGGACCTGGCACGCCCGTCGGTCCAGCCGGTCGACGGCCGGTCCCGCCACGCCGGGCCGGAACCGTGCTCCTGCTCCCGGGCCCTGCCGCCCGGGACGCCGTGCTCCGACACCCCGGTACGCCCGTCCAGGTGGCACGACGGCCCCCGGCCCGCGGAGCTGCGGCCCAGCGCGTCGAGGTGACGGACGGGCCCGCCGTACGGGGGCGGCGGGCCGGGCGGGGCGGCGGACCCGAACGGTCAGCGGGCCGATAGCGACGGCAGACCCGGGGAGTCAGCGCACCGGAAGCGCCAGCAGATCCGGCGGACCGGAAGCGACGGCAGGCCCGGAGGCCCGGTGGGCCGAAAGCGACTACAGCCTCGGAGGCCCGGCGGACCGAAAGCGACTACAGCCCCGAGAATCAGCGCACCGGAAGCGCCGGCAAGTCGGTGACGATCCGGCCGGCCAGGAATCGCAGCTGGTTCTCCTGGCTCAGGGTCAGCCCGAGCCGGTTGTTCGCCAGGTGCGCGCAGCGCAGCAGGATCAGCGTGGTGGCCGGATGCGGCAGCGCGGCCAGGTCGGGGCCCTGGTTCAGCGGCGAGCGGGCCCACTCGGAGGTGAACGTGCCGGAGTCCTCCCAGCCGCTGAGCCGGTCCCGCAACTTGCGCAGCGACCGCAGCCAGTGCGCCTGCGGGGTCGCTCCGGCGGGGTCCGGGGCGAGCTGCCACACCCGTAGGGCGCGTTCCCGCAGGTGTTCCCGCCGGGCCAGGTAGTGCTCTTCGGCGGCGGCGGGTTCGGTGCCTTCGGCGAAGGGGATCAGCGGCTGCCCGCTGTCCACCCACTGCGCGCGCAGCTCGTCGTACAGGGCCAGTACGGCCAGCATCAGGTCCAGGGCGATCAGCGCCCGCTGCTGGTCGGTCGTACCGGCCGCGATCAGCGCCAGGGCCAGTTCGCTGGACTCCTGGAAGTGTTCCTCGGTCGCGGCCATGGCCGCCCCCTGCCCGTACACCGTGTGCTCGCGCAGGTACGGCAGGAAATCGACCGTGTTGTTGGGCCGCAGTTCCCGGTCGTGATCCGGAAGGTCCTCCAGGGCGGCCAGTTCGCCGGCCAGCCCGGCGTACCGCGTGCGGTCCACCGTGTCGGGGGCCGGGTGCTCCCGCAGGAACGCGCCGATCGCCGTGGCAGCTCGCTGCCGTACTTCCTGGGAAACGGCCGTACCGGTGGGCAGGAAGCGCAGCCGGACGTGCGGGCCGCCCTCCCAGTACCGCAGGAAGAAGTACCGGTGCAGCAGCCCGTCGGCGGACAGCTCCTTGACCAGCGGCCGCAGACAGCCGGTGAGCAGGGCGTCGTGGCCGGTGTCCTGGAAGACGTGGGCGCACACCCAGTCGGACGCGTCGGCGGTGCCGGGGTCCAGGGGGCGGTCAGCTGCGGCCATGGTGACCGACCTCCACGAGGTGTTCGGTGACGCGGGCTCCGGCGTCGCCGTAGTGCGGCGCGGCGGACGGGTCGGGCAGGGCTTCCTGGAGGAACAGCAGGTTGCCCCGCTCGGCGAGCATCCGCTCGAACAGTCCGGTCAGGAGCAGGTTCGCGAAGTCGATGTAGAGCGGTTTGCGCGACTTGAGCTGCCAGACGTTGCCGTCGGTCAGCATGGACGGGTCCAGCGCGCGCACGAAGCAGCGCTCGGGGATGCCGTGTTCACGCAGCCAGGCGGCCAGCCGCAGCAGGTACGGGCGGTCCGCCTCGCCCTTGGCGCGCACCGGTGCCTCGTCGGTGCGGAACACCCACTGGCGGCGGCTGACCGTGACCGTGCCGATCGTGATCCTGGGCTCGTGCAGCAGGCCCTGCTGCGTGGCGGGGGAGATGTCGCCGAACATCCGCCGCCCGGGGATCAGTAGCGTCGGCGTGTCGCCGAACGCCTGGATCAGCAGCCGCATCGCCGGCGGCAGCCAGAACTCCGCGATCAGGCTGGGGTGCACCGGCCGCACCTCGCGGTCGCGGGTGCGCGACCACAGCACGAGGAGGTCCAGCACCGGGTCGTGGCGCACCTCCAGGTCGCGCAGCGGGATGCGCCGCTCCGCCGGGCGCGGGCTCGCCGAACCGGGGTAGTCGATCTCGTCGGTCATGGTCAGGTCGCGCAGGCCCACGTTACTGCCGTAGTGGCGGCAAGTGTCCGCCAGGATGACGTCGCCGGGCGGGCCGGACGGTTCGCCCGCCACGGTGACACCGGCCTGGCCGAGCAGCCGCCGGATCCGGTCGCGGCCCCGCCCGTGCCCCGCGTTGACGGCGTTGACCACGAACCCGGTCGGGGCCTCGGGCCCGCCGGTCAGCTGGCCGTAGAACGCGACCGAGCCGGGCGGCCGCATCCACGCGGGCCAGCTGTCGGCCAGCGCGGCCAGCCGCGCGGGATCGACGTGCACCACCCCGTCGGCGTCCGGCCGCGCGTTCAGGGCCGCGCCGGTGAGCCCGGCCCGTACCCGCAGCAGCTCCTTGATCCGGGGCAGCGGACTGTCGGCGAGCGGCGCGTAGCCGTGCTGCGAGACGGACAGCAGGCCGGGCAACCGCGGGTCCGTACGCATCTCTTCCTGGACGGCACGGTGGAATGCCAGGAACGGCACGCTTGCGCCGGGCCCGAAGCGCGTGGTGAACAGCCGGGCCAGCGCCACCCGTCCGGGCAGCGCCGGGTCGAGCGCCGCGTAGCAGCGGCGGACGGTGTCCAGGTCGCGCAGCACCGGTTCCCACGCCGCCCGGTCCTGGGCCGGCGGCGGCCCGACGAGCAGGGCGTTCTCGATGATGTAGTTCTTGGGCGGCACGATGACCTGCTCCGGACCGACCAGTTCGGCGACCCGGCCCAGCGCCCGGTGGATCTCCTCGGTGTGCCGCTGGCGGGCGTCCGGGTCGGTCAGCTCCGGGTACCCGTCCAGCAGCGCGGCCACCTCCTTGAGCCGCGCCGACACCTCGGCCAGCTCCGGGCCGCCGGTGTCCACCCATGCCCGCAGTTCGGCGAGTGGGTCCATCGCCTGCTCGGAGAAGGGGGCACGGCCTCCAGCACACCGAGTTCGGTGAGCCGCGCGACATAACGCTCTGCCTGCTCCGGGGAGGCGCCGCTCCGCTCGGTCAGGTGGGCGGCCACCTCGTGCCGCGGGCGGGCACCGTCGGAGACGAAGTCCAGGCAGGCCTGGACCGGCGCGGACACCGGCAGCGTACGCAGCGGCTCCTCCTCGCCGGGGCCCAGGAACTCCCAGTGGCCGTCGGCCGGGTGGGCGCTCGGGTTGACCCGCAGCCGGACGGCGGGTGCCAGGGCCGGGTGCTCGCGCAGCCGCCGGACAAGCTGCTGGACGAGCCACAGGTTGATCTCGACGGTGTCGCGCACCGCCGGCCCGCCCGCGTCCGGGCGCGGCCCGTCCCACCGGCCGAGGCCGCTGACGGTGAAGGTGCTGAACGGGCTGGTCTTGGCCGCCACCCGGGCGAGGTACTTGGCCAGCCGGAGCGCCAGCTTGCGGTCCGGCACGGCGCCTTCGGGACGCGCCAGCCACTTGCGCAGCTGCTCGTGGAGGACCGGGCTGCCCTGGATCAGGCCGTGCCGGAAGACCGGCTGCGCGGCCGCCTCGCGCAGGACGGCGTGGCGGTCGGCCGCGTCCCGCGGGAGCAGGTCGTCCAGGGCGGCGGTGTCCGCGCGGTGGGCCGCCAGCAGCTCCGCCCACCGCTCGACGTCCGCCACCACCGCGGCGGGCAGGGCGGCGCGCACCTCCTCGTTCCAGCAGCGCTCACCGGGCGTCCGCTGGTTGTGCACCGCCCGGCGCAGCGCGACCAGCGCGGGCTTGACGCCAGTGTCCTGCCCGATCAACGCGTACAGCGCGTCGGAGAGTTCCGCGCCCAGTGTGTCCAGTTCCCGCGCGCCGTCGAGCAGCGCGCCGGTCCGCCGCCACACCTCGTCCGACCGCAAACCGTCCAGCACCGACACCGGCAGACCACCGATGCGTACGCCGAACGTGTCCGCGACGTGGAAGCCACTCATCGTTGTCCCTGCCTTCGCGTGCGGGTCGGTTCTGGTCGTGCGGAGAAGCGGCCCCGGCCGTACGGGGGTACGGGCCGTACGGGGCAATCGGGGAAGCGGACGGCCGGGGCGTCACGGGAACGGGTGCGGATGCGGATTGACGTCGGCCGGCTCCAGCGGCCCGTCCCGGTACCCGAGCCGGGCCGGCAGGTCGTACAGCCGGGGCAGGCCGTGGGTACGGCTCATCCGGTGCCCGAAGGTCATCGGCAGCAGACCGGGAATGATCACCTTCGCGCAGGCGAAGCCGGCGGCGCGGTGCTCGTCGGTGGTCTGGTCGACCACGATAACGTCCAGACCGCGGGCCGTGAAGCGCTCCACCACCTCGGCGAGGTCGTCGCGGAGGTCCGCGTGGCGCGGCCGGCAGGTGGCGCGGGCGAACGCCTCGGCCACGGGCCGCGCCGTCTCCTCGCCGGGCAGGAAGGCGAACCGGTCGTAGGCGTCCGGGTGGCAGTACAGCAGCGCGTGGTCGCGCATCTCCCGCACCTCGTGCGGGTCGGCGACCATGCCCTCGATACGGCGCAGCTCCTCGTGGTAGGCCGCGCGGTTCCAGCCCAGGTTCGCGGTCAGCTCCAACAGGCCGTTGAGGAGCGCCTTCTCGGGGTCGAAATGGGCGCCCGCGGCACAGATCGCGGCGGGCTCCGAGCCGTCCCCGGGGTGTACGGCCATCACCCAGGACGTGGCGATGCCGTGCTCGGGCGTGGTGGCGAACGCGGCGACGCGGTGCCCGGTGTCCTGCCGGATGCGTTCCACCAGCAGCCGGATCGCGGGATCGGCCACGGTGTCCAGGTCCACGCGCGGCACCGGCAGCCGGGCGTACCAGGTGAGCAGGAAGGCGTCCCGCTCGGCCAGCTCCAGGATGCCGTGCAGCGCGGCCTCCTCCAGGCAGCCGCCGAGGGCGCAGCCGTTGGAGACCTCGTACGCCAGCGGGCGGGCCGTGTCGTTGCCGTGCCGGGTGCGGTAGTAGGCGTAGTCCTCGGGCACCAGCACGGGGCCGCCGCGGCCGAAGGAGTGCCCCCACACCCAGTTGATCTCCAGGTCGGGGGCGAACGCCGGGTAGGGGAACTCCGGGTCCGCATGGCGTTCCGGCGGGTAGAGGCCCAGGTCGGTGGGGCAGACGGCGCGGTCGGCGACCTGCTCGTAGCCCGCGCGGACCGTGGTGCGCCGGCCGCCGGGCCGGGCGCCGCCCAGCCGCTCCAACGCCTCGGCCAGCGCGGTGCGTTCACAACCGGTGTAGTCCAGTCCGCGGCCGAAGCCCGCCTCCTGGATGCCGTCGGGCAGCCGCAGCGGCGCGGAGACCATGGGGTAGGCGTAGTCGGTCCGTACGTCGAGCTGCTGGACGATGCCGGTGTGCCCGTCCACGTAGGTCCGCAGCAGGTCGTCCCAGCCGGTGTCGAGGCTGCGTACGCGGTAGGTGTCCCGGTCGAGTTTGGGCCGCGGCGTGTCCATCAGGACCGGCGGCCCGTCGTCAGGGAGGGTGCCGCAGCGGGGGCAGCAGGGGTCCGGCAGGAACGGGTGGGAGTCGGCGGTGAGACAGGCCAGACCGATGATGGTGATCGCGTTGCGGGTGGCGGCGCGCTCCGGGTCGTCGAGCACGGCGGCGGCTTCCGCCTCCACGAAGGCCGCGACGGTGTCGCGCGCCCAGGCGGACAGCAGCGGGGGCGGCCGTTCGGCGAGCTGGTCGCCGTGCCGGCGCAGCAGTTCGGCGCGCGGGCTGTCCTGCCCCAGGGCCCGCTGCCTGCGGGTACGGGCGCACTGCGCACACCCCGGCCGGCCCGGCAGTTCGAGCGGCCCGATGACGACGTTGCCCAGCTCCACCCGGACGGGCAGCCACGGCAGGTCCGGGCGGCTCGTCGTGCCGGCGTCCCGCCAGCCGTCGTCCACGGTGAGCAGTCCGGCGCACCGGTCGCTGTCCTCGGCGGCCGGCGGGTGCCGGCGGGAGACCGCCGCGCGGACCGCCTGGGCGAGCAGCCCCTCGCCCCGTACCGCGAGTCCGGTCGGCCGCTCCGGCACGATCCCCTCCTGCATCCTTCGCACGTCCCGTCTTCCAAGTCCCGTCATGGGCACCGGGCCGTGCCCGGCGCGTGGTGCGCGCCGGGCACGGCCCCGCAGTGCGGCCTGATCAGCAGCAGCAGCAAGAGCAGCAGCTCGCGGGCGAGCCCTTCGAGGTGCAGTTCGAAGCGCCGATCTCGACCATGGCGTGGCCGACGTTGATCGACTCCAGGGTGGAGCCGGGGGCCGTCGGGAGAATGTCGAGCTGGTCCACGCTCAGGTCGTCGAGGTCCAGCACCAGGTTCGCGTCCATGTCGTGTCCCTCCTTCCTCTGTGGGTGACGACTGCGGGCGGCGGTCGCCCGCTGTCCGAGCTGATTCTGTGATTCGCGGGGGCTCCGGGTCTCTACGGAGGCCCCGTAGGGTCTGCCGGGAGTTCGCGCCCTACGGTGCCTGTGGTCACCAGTCCAGCGGGGGCTCGTACTGGGAGGTGGCCTGCCGTCGCCCCAGCACGATCGCGAAGATCGGTACGTGCGCGTCGCCGCTGCCCAGCAACTCCCGTACGACCCGGTCGTCGTAGCCGTTGGTGATCCGGGCCGAGAGGCCCTCGGCGGCGGCCAGCACGCTCAGGCGCTGGGCCACGATGCCGCCCTCGTGGTGCAGGATGCGGTAGCCGCGGTCCCCGAACCCGCGGGCGCCCTCGTAGCGGTCCACGGTGAGGAAGACGACCGCGTTGGCGCGGGCGGTGTTCACCGAGGGTGTGCGGTCGCACAGCATGGCCACCGTGGGCCGCCCGTCGCGCCCGGGCACGGGGACGAGCGCGGGGGACGGGTCCAGCCGGTACAGCCCGGCTGCCCGGCCGGCGGTGTTGAGGGCCAGTACGTGGCAGTCCAGCAGCGGCCGCAACGGTGTGTCGCCGTGGTCGGAGGGCACCGGGTCCAGCGCGTACCGCAGGAGGTCCGCGAGCTGCTGCTGCGGCAACGCGGCGCGGTCCGGCAGGAACATCCGTCCGCCCGAGTCCCTGCGCCGCAGCGCGTCGCCCAACTCGACGCTTCCCGGCGGCCGGTCGTCGTCGGCGAAGGGCTCCGCGGGCCCGTCGGCGGGCTGGTGGAACGGGTCCGCGGCGACCGGTGCGAAGCGTGCCTTACCGGTCAGCCGGCTGCCGGCGTCCAGCGTGGTCAGCCGGGACCAGAGCCCCGCGTCCTCCCGGCAGGTACGGACGTGCTCCGTCACGAGGGACGGCAGGCGGTCCGGTACGGGGGACGGCAGGCGGTCCGGCGCCGGGCTTGCGGCCACGCCGTCCCGCGCGCCGATCTCCAGCACGGCGAACGCGGTCTCCTCCGTACCGTCCAGCCCCAGCGCCCGGTTCACCGGCTCGTCCAGGAACCGGTGGTGGACCCGGGCGTCCAGGCCGAGCGCACCGGCCACCAGCAGGGCATTGCCGACGACCATGCCGGACTCCTGCGCGCACAGCCGGTAGGCGTAGTCGCGGTACCGGAAGGCGGTCTTGCGGAAGTACGCGGAGAGCAGCAGCAGCGCGGTCGTGTCGCGGCCCTTGCAGGCCACCGCCGCCCGCAGTTCCGCCGGGATGCCGCCGGGCCGCAGCGCGGTCAGCGCGTGGTGCAGCGGGTCGTAGTGGTAACACCCCGCCGGTACGCCCCCGGTGCCGCCGCCCAGCCACACGTACAGCTCCACCGGGTAGAAGCAGCGTGCCGAGGCCACCAGCCGGTGGTACGGCCACGCGGCCTGCGGGCCCAGCTCCATCCGGCCGAGGCCGTAGGTGTGGTGCAGCAGCGCGGACAGCGTGCTCCCGTCCCAGGGCCTGCGCGGCGGGCCTTCGGGATGCCGGTCCCGGAAGCCGGGGAACGACCAGCGCGCGTCGCCGATGCGCCGGGGCGGGGCGGCCAGTACGTGGCGGGGCAGCCCGCGGTAGGTCTTGCTCGGCAGCGGGTCGTCCGGCCCGCCCTCGGAACCGTGCCCCTCGGCGAACAGCTCCCGTACGCCCTCGAAGGTGTCGTACCAGAACCGCAGCCCCAGGGCTCCGGCCTCGTCGGTGGCGGCCCCGGTCATCCGGCGAGCACCACCCGTACGACGTTCGGCAGCACCTCGTGCACGGCCGGGTCGTGATCGAGCGGCACCACGACCGGGGACCGCCCCCGCGAGGCCAGCGCTTCCACCAGGGCGGGCAGGTCCGCGTCCGCCGGTACGGCCGTGCCGCCCGGCCCGCGCGGCGGCGCGCCGAGTCCGGGGACCGGCTGCGGAGCGTACGCGGACTCGCCGGTCAGCTCGGACTGCCGGTCCAGCAGGACCAGTTCGATGCCGTCGGTGACCGCGCCGGTGCCGCAGGTCACTCCGACCGGCCGGGCACCCTGCCACCAGGCCAGGACCGGTACACCGAGCGCTGTACCGATGTCGGCGGCCGTGACCTCGCCGCCCGCCGGACGCAGCATGGCCAGGTGGCGGCGGCCCGCCTCGTCCACCGAGGCGCCCGTCACGTCCAGCCGGACCGGCTCGACCGTGCCCGCCCGTACGTCCTCCAGCGCCAGCCGCGCACACTGCTGCGCGACCGCCGCGGTGACCGCCTCGGTCCAGTCGAGCGCGGCGGCCACGCCGGGTCCTGCCGTGAACACCTCCGCGGCCGGTACCGTCGTGACCCCCTTGCCGGCGAGGTCCCAACCCCGGACCGAGCCGTCGTCGGCACAGCGCCGCGGGTCGGGCGTCGTCACCGCGTACCGGGCCAGGCCGCGCAGCGCCGCCCGCTGCCGGGCCTCGGCGAAGCCGGTGCCCCAGCCGAAGACCCGCTCGCCGGACCCCTCGGGCCGTACCGCCGCGGTCACGTTCAGCGGCAACTGCGTGAAGTCGCCTTCCTCCAGCGCCCGCAGCACCCCCGTGTACCGGTCGAAACAGGCCGCGGCGCGAGCGGAGAACTCCGCAGGGAGCAGCGGCTCGGCCGAACGGAGCCGTTCCACGCGCTGCCCGAACTCCCCGGCGCTCTCCTCCGGCGCGGCCACCGCCGACGGGTGGGGGAGGAAGGGGTGCGTCGAGGTGCGCAGGGTCTCCAGGTCGATCCGGGTCAGCGTCGGCTGCCCGTCGTCCCGGGCGCCCGTCAGCGCGGTGAAGCAGGCCAGACCCAGGTGACCGGCGACCACCGCCGCGGTCGGCCCGGTGAGGAAGGTGCTGGGCCGCGACGGCTCCGGCGCCGCGAGGCGCTGCCAGGCCGACACCCAGGCGGCGCCGGGCGGCCCCAGCCACGCCACATCGTCCAGCACGACGCCCTGGACCAAAAGCTGACCGGCCTGTTCGCACAGCCGGTGCAGCCGTACGGCCCGGTCCGTCACCGGCGCCGAGGACACGTGCAGCACGGCGTCGGCGCCCTCCAGCGCCGCCGCGAGCTCCGCGTCGGAGTCGCCGGACAGCACCGTCCGGATCAGCTCCTGGTCCGGGTCGCGACGCTCGGACCCGCCGGTCAGTTCGGTCAGCCGGTCCTCGTCGGTGGGGAACTCCGGGGTGCACACGGCGCGCAGCCGCCGGACACCCGAGTGCAGCGCCGAAGCGATCAGCGCCGTGAACGCGGGTCCGGCACCCAGCACCACCACCGAGCTGTTGCGGTACGTCTCGAAGCGCCGGGCCGCCGAACCGCGGTGGTACTCCACGAAGGCGATCTCCGGCGCGTACGTCTCCAGCTCGCGGTCGGTCAGACCGTGCGGCTCGTCCGCTTCCGCGTCGGTCAGGCAGCCGCCGTCCTCCAGGCGTTCCAGCAGGGCCGCGACCACGGTCCGCTTGTCGTCAGGGAGGCCGCGCAGCAGGTTGTCCAGGGTGGTGGTGCCGTTCAGGTGCGGCGCCAGCCGGTCCACCCACTGGTAGATGGCGCCGCCCCGCAGTTCGAGGTTGGCGCCCGCGCCGAACAGGTGCACCCCGTCCGCGGTGGGCACGTACAGCACGTCGGGCTTGAGTTTCGGTCGCATCGTCTGTCCTCGGGGTCGGCGGATCGCCCCCGAGTGTCACCACCGCCCGCGCGAGACGTCTCTACGGGCGGACCGTAGACCGACCACAGTGATCGGTCCGCGGTCCGGCGGCGGGCGCCCGCAAAAACTCCGTACACCGTACGCGGAAAGTGTGGGAGAGTACCCCGGCACGACGGGGGCCCGGGTTCGCTGCCCGCCTCCGCCGCGCCCGGCCGCGCGCGCCACCGCCGCCCGGCCGCTGTACCGCCGTACCGGAGGAGAAGAAACCGAGATGCCCGCCGACCCCAACCGCCCCCGGCCGGCCGCCGCGGACCTGCACCACGTCATCGAGGTACGCGGCGCACGGGAGAACAACCTGGCCGACGTCTCCCTGGACCTGCCCAAGCGACGGCTCACCGTCTTCACCGGGGTCTCCGGGTCGGGCAAGTCCTCGCTGGTCTTCGGCACCATCGCCGCCGAGGCGCAGCGGCTGATCAACGAGACGTACACCGCGTTCGTCCAGTCCTTCATGCCGAGCCTGGGGCGCCCGGACGTGGACGCGCTGCGCAACCTGAGCGCCGCGATCATCGTCGACCAGGAGCGGATGGGCGCCAACTCCCGCTCCACGGTCGGCACCGCCACCGACGCCTACACCATGCTGCGGATCGTCTTCAGCCGCCTCGGCACCCCGCACATCGGCACCTCCAGCGCCTTCAGCTTCAACAGCGCCGAAGGCATGTGCCCGCGGTGCGAAGGCATCGGCCAGGTGTCGACCATCGACGTCGACCAGCTCGTGGACCGCGAACTCTCCCTCGCCGAGGGTGCCGTCACCGTGCCCAACTTCGCCGTGGGCTCCTGGTACTGGCAGGTGATGACGGGCTCCGGCTTCTTCCCGCCGGACAAGAAGCTCAAGGACTACACCGAGCGGGAGTGGCACGACTTCCTCCACAAGCCCGCGACCAAGGTGAAGGCCGCCGCCCTCAACACGACGTACGAAGGGCTCGTCACCAAGGTCCAGCGGCTGTTCCTGGCCAAGGACCGCGACGCGCTGCAACCCCACATCAGGGCCTTCGTGGACCGGGCCGTCACCTTCGCCGACTGTCCCGCCTGCGAAGGCACCCGGCTGAGCGCCGCCGCGCTCTCCTCCACCATCGACGGCGTCACCATCGCCCGGTGCTCGGCCATGCAGATCAGCGACCTCGCCGCGTTCCTGCGCACGGTCGAGGGCCCCTCCGTGGCGCCGCTCCTCGCCAACCTGCGGCACCTGCTCGACTCCCTCGTGGAGATCGGCCTCGGCTACCTGAGCCTGGACCGGCCCGCCGGGACCCTCTCCGGCGGCGAGGCGCAGCGCGTGAAGATGGTGCGGCACCTCGGATCCAGCCTCAGCGACGTCACGTACGTCTTCGACGAGCCCACCGTCGGGCTCCACCCGCACGACATCCAGCGGATGAACGACCTGCTGCTGCGCCTGCGCGACAAGGGCAACACCGTCCTCGTCGTCGAGCACAAGCCGGAGGTCATCACGATCGCCGACCACGTCGTGGACCTCGGTCCGGGCGCCGGGACGGACGGCGGGCGGATCTGCTACTCCGGGGACGTGCCGGGGCTGCGCGCCTCCGGGACGCTGACCGGACGCCACCTGGGGCACCGGGCCCGGCTGCGCGAGACGGTGCGCACACCGCGCGGCACCCTGGCGATCGCGGGCGCGGACCGGCACAACCTGCGGGACGTCAGCGTGGAGATACCGCTGGGGGTGCTGACCGTCGTCACCGGCGTCGCGGGCTCCGGCAAGAGTTCGCTGATCCACGGGTACGTCGCCGGGCGCGACGGCGTCGCCGTCGCCGACCAGACGCCGATCCGCGGCTCACGCCGCTCCAACCCGGCCACCTACACCGGGCTGCTGGGCCCGATCCGTACCGCCTTCGCGAAGGCCAACGGCGTCAAGGCGGCACTGTTCAGCGCCAACTCCAAGGGCGCCTGCCCGCACTGCAACGGCATCGGGCTGGTCTACACCGACCTCGCGATGATGGCGGGGGTGGCGTCCGTGTGCGAGGCGTGCGAGGGCAGACGCTTCACGCCGAAGGTGCTCACGTACAAGCTGCGCGGCAAGGACATCAGCGAGGTGCTGGCGATGTCCGTCGCCCAGGCACGGGACTTCTTCCCCTCCGGGCCGGCGCGGGCCCTCCTCGGGCGGCTGGCCGGCGTGGGGCTGGGCTACCTGCGCCTGGGACAGCCGCTCAACACCCTCTCCGGCGGTGAACGGCAGCGCCTCAAGCTGGCCATCCACATGACCGAGAAGGCGACCACGTACGTCCTGGACGAGCCCACCACCGGCCTGCACATGGCCGATGTCGACCAGTTGCTCGCCCTGCTCGACCGGCTGGTGGACGACGGCAACTCGGTGATCGTCATCGAGCACCACCAGGCGGTGATGGCCCACGCGGACTGGATCGTGGACCTCGGCCCGGGGGCCGGACACGACGGCGGACAGGTCGTCTTCACCGGCACGCCCGCCGAACTGGTCGCGAAAGGAGAGACGCTGACGGCACGTCACCTGCGCGAGTACGTTGGCCAGGCCCGGCCTGACGAGCAGGTGCGCCCCGGGGGTTGAGGGCCGGTGCCGTCGAGGGCCCGAAGGCCTGCCTCGGCCGTCGGACCGGGCCTGGTCCGTTGCCCGGACGCCGTGACCCGGCGCTGTGATCCCGGCACGCCCGCCGTACGTGGCGGGCGCGCCGGGCACGCGGCAGGCGACCGGTGCCGCTTCACCAGGCGACGGGCAGGTCCTCCAGGCTGAACTGCCGTGTCTGCGAGGCCCGGAAGCGGATCTCCTCCGGCGGAACCGCGAGCCGCAGCCCGGGAAACCTCTGCAACAGCGCCGTGTAGACGGCGGCCATCTCCCGTTTGACCAGCGGGGCGGCGACACAGTGGTGGATGCCGTACCCGAAGGCCATGTGCGGTGCGGCCTGCCGGGTGATGTCGAAGCGGTCGGCCTCGTCCCCGCCCTGCGCGCGGTTGACGGCGAACAGGGAACAGGCCACCCGCTCACCGGCCTTGATCACCTGGTCCCCGACGGTCACGTCCTCCCGGGCGGTCCGGGGCGCCACGGTGTGGATGACGGTGACGTAGCGCAGCAGCTCCTCCACGGCCCGGTCGATCAGCTCCGGCCGCTCCCGGAGCAGCGCGAGCTGGTCGGGGTGGTCGAGCAGCACCAGCGTGCCCAGCCCCAGCATGCTGGAGACCTGGAGGAACCCGTCGGACACGAAGGTCGCACCGATGCCCGCCAGCTCCTCGTCGCTGATGTCCGCGCCGTGCGCGCGCACCACCGAGCCGAACAGGCCGTCGCCGGGGTCGCGGCGGTGCCGGTTCGCGAGCGTGACCATGTACGCCCAGTACGCCTTCCCGGTGGCCGTCTGCTGCTCCGGCGACCCGGCGTCGTTCTGCGAGATGTCCAGGTAGCGCGCCAGCTCCGCCCGGTCGTCCCGGGGAATGCCCAGCAGCTCGCAGGTGATCAGGCCCGCCATGGGCCAGGCGAAGTGCCGCATGAAGTCGGCGGGCTGCCCGACCCGTTCCATGGTGGTCAGGCACTCCGCCACGATCTCGTGCAGGCGCGGCTCCAGCCCGCGGGTCCGGCGGGCCGTGAACTCGGGCGCCACCATCTTGCGCAGCCGGGTGTGGTCGGGCGGGTCGCACGTCAGCAGGTTCCCCGGCAGGACCGGGGTGCCCGTGCCGTCCTCGCCGTCGGGCAGTGCGGAGCTGAACCGCGTCAGGTCGCCCAGCACCTCCCGTACCTCGGCCTCTCCGGTGGCGAGCCACTTCACCCGGCCGTTGGGCCCGAAGTCGATGTCCGCGTCGATCAGCGGCTCCTCCCGTGTCTGCCGCCGGAGTTCGGGGACCGGGTCGAACCGGTCCCGGCGCAGGTGTACAGGCATTTCCTGGGGCTGGGTCATCCTGACATCCCTTCTCGGTCGTCGGCTGCGGTGGCGGGAGGTGTCCGTACGGGCGTCGTGGCCGGGCAGGCGTGTGCCCCGGGACGTGCCGTGCGGGAGCCGGGCCGCTGCCGCGCGGAACTCCGGCGGCAACGGGGCGGCAGCGGCCGCTCACCGCGAGAACGGCGCCGGCCCCCGAAGAGAGGTGGCCGGGGACCGGCGCCGGGTCCCTTCCTCGTACCCGTCCTTTCCACGCCCGCGTTTCCCGCTTTGCGCCGGGGGAGGACGGATTCCGATACGCCGGACTGCGTACACCTTCCTCTCCGAAAAACCGCGGCGACCATGGCGAGCCCGATATCTCCACGGCCCACTGGTCGGCAGCCGAAGCGGAAACAATGGAGCTTCACGGAAATGGTCGGAAAAGGCTCCCGGGAATTCATGAAGCGATTCCAGGTATTGATGAACCGATTCACCTCACTGTGCTGGCCGCCAAAGTGCCGGTCAACCGCGCCCAGTTGGACGGGAGGACGGACGTCGGGCGTGTCCAACCGGAGGGTTGCCCGTGTTGGACATCGCCGGTAGAAGCTGCCGCCCGCGTCGGCCGCGCCACCGTGTCGACCCGTGAACGTCCTTCCCGTACGGCATGTGCAAGCGGACTGGCCGACGGGCATATCTCCTCCGCAAGGTGCAGGAGAGGTCAAGGCCGGTCGGCAAAGTCCCTTACGTGATCTGCGTCCGCGATTCCGCTCGGTTGCCGGCGTCCGGCCCGGGGGAACCGGGTGGTGGGCGCGGCTGCCCATGACGACCTTCCGCACCGCGAGGCAGGAGGAGGGCGCATGCGCCGGGACCGCGACCGCAGGTGGCTGCTGTTCGCGCTGCTCCTGGGCGTCCCCATAGCCGCCGGTGACCTCGTACTGGGTACGCCGCACAGCCTGGCCGGACTGCTGATGATCTGTACGCTGCTGGCCGCCACCCGGCTCGACGGCCCCTGTACCGGCTCCGTCGCCCTGTACGTGGTGCTGCTGGCCGCCGGTGTCGCGGTGTGGGAGGGCGAGCTAGGCGAACGGGACGTGCTGATACGCCTGACCGTGCTCGCGCTGGGCGGCGCGTACGCCACCTGGAGCGCCGCCCGGCGGGTGGCTCACGAAGGCGAGCTGACCGAGACCTCGTCCGTCGCCCAGCGCGCCATCCTCCAGCCCACCACCTTCCGGCTCGGCGGTGTGACGGTGTGCGCCCGCTACCGCTCCGCCTCGCCGCAGGCCCTGCTCGGCGGAGATCTGTACGCCTTCGCGCACACCGCCGCCGGCCTGCGCCTGCTGATCGGCGACGTCCGGGGCAACGGCTTGCGGGCCGTACGCCTGTCGGCCGCCGTGATCAGCTTCTTCCGGGACAGTGCCTACACCCGCCCCGACCTGCCCGCCGTGCTGGACGCCACCGACCGGCGCCTGGCCGCGCTGCTCGGCGCCGAGGACTTCGTCACCGCCCTGGCCGCCGAGTTCCGCACCACCGGCCGGCCCGCCGTCACCCGGGTCGGCCTGGCCAACTGCGGCCACCACCCGCCCCTGCTCCTGCCCGCCGGCGCCCCGCCCCGCCTGCTCGCTCCGGCCGAACCGACCACCCCCTGGGACTGCACCCCGCGCCGGTCGTCCAGGACGTGGTCCTCGGCCCCGGCGACCGCCTGCTGTTCTACACCGACGGCCTGGCCGAGGCCCGCAGCGCCGAGGGCGAGATGGTCGATCTCGCCGGTCTCCGGTCCGCCTGCTCGCGGGCGGCGCTGGACGACGCCGCCGACGCGGTGCAGGAGGCGCTGCTCCGCCACACGGACGGCGCCCTCGCCGACGACGTGGCGTTCATCCTGGTCGAGTCCTGCCCGCCGGCGCGCTCACCGGACGTCCGGGCCGGGTGACCCGCGTCTCACCTGTGCGGCGCCGCTTGTCTATGCAACTCGTTGCATAGCAGGATCGGGGCATGGCGCTCGAACACGCGATCCTCGTCTCCCTGCTGGAGAAGCCGGGCTCCGGCTATGAGCTGGCCCGGCGGTTCGAGCGGTCCATCGGCTACTTCTGGACCGCCACCCACCAGCAGATCTACCGCGTCCTCAAGCGCATGGAGACCGACGGCTGGGTCGACGTCCGCGAGGTGCCGCAGCAGGGGCGGCCGGACAAGAAGGAGTACTCCGTCGCCGTCCTCGGACGGAGCGCCCTCTCCTCCTGGCTGCACGAGCCGATCGAGCCGGAGAGCGTACGGCACGACCTCGCCGTCAAGATCCGCGGCGCGGCCTTCGACGACCCGGCCGCGCTGATCCGCGAGGTCGAACGGCACCACCAGGTGCACACCGACCGGCTCGCGCACTACCTGGCGGGGGAGCGTCGCGACTTCACCGGCCCCGAGGCGCCCGCCGCCCTCGACGCCGGGCAGCAGCTCCAGCACGCCGTGCTGCGCGGCGGCATCGCGTACGAGCGCATGACGATCACCTGGCTGGAGGACGTGCTCGACACGCTCCATGCCTTGGAGCCCGGGCGGACCTGAACCCGAGCGGCCCTGATCCGGAGCACCGCACCACCACGCCGAGCCGGCCGTCCGCCCGTCGCGGACGGTCCGGGCCCGCGACCTCGCCCTCTCTTCCCACCCACCCTCGAACCGAAAGGCGGACCCCATGGCCGACCCGCTGCTCTTCAACCCGCGCACCTACGACCCGGCGCACTTCGACCCGGAGACCCGCAGGCTGCTGCGTGCCACCGTCGACTGGTTCGAGGACCGCGGCAAGCGCCGGCTGATCGAGGACTACCGCTCCCGCGCCTGGCTGGCCGACTTCCTCGCGTTCGCGGGCAAGGAGGGGCTGTTCGCCACCTTCCTCACCCCGGCCTCCGCCGCCGGGGCTCCCGAGGGGCAGGCCTCCGGACCGTCGGACAAGCGCTGGGACACCGCCCGGATCGCCGCCCTCAACGAGATCTTCGGCTTCTACGGGCTCGACTACTGGTACGCCTGGCAGGTCACCATCCTCGGTCTCGGCCCGGTCTGGCAGAGCGACAACGCCGCCGCCCGTGCCCGCGCCGCCGAACTCCTGGCGGACGGTGAGGTGTTCGCCTTCGGCCTGTCCGAGAAGACGCACGGCGCCGACATCTACAACACCGACATGCTGCTGGAGCCCGACGGCGACGGCGGCTTCCTCGCCAGCGGCGCCAAGTACTACATCGGCAACGGCAACGCCGCCGGACTCGTCTCCGTCTTCGGCCGCCGCACCGACGTCGAGGGCCCCGACGGCTACGTCTTCTTCGCCGCCGACAGCCGCCACCCGGCGTACCACCTGGTGAAGAACGTCGTCGACTCCTCGAAGTACGTCAGCGAGTTCCGCCTGGAGAACTACCCGGTCGGACCGGACGACGTCCTGCACACCGGCCGCGCCGCCTTCGACGCCGCGCTCAACACCGTCAACGTCGGCAAGTTCAACCTCTGCACCGCCTCGATCGGCATCTGCGAGCACGCGATGTACGAGGCCGTCACCCATGCCCGCAACCGCATCCTGTACGGCCGCCCGGTCACCGCCTTCCCGCACGTGCGCCGCGAGCTGACCGACGCCTACGTCCGCCTGGTCGGTATGAAGCTGTTCAGCGACCGCGCCGTCGACTACTTCCGCTCCGCCGGCCCCGACGACCGCCGCTACCTCCTCTTCAACCCCATGACGAAGATGAAGGTGACCACCGAGGGCGAGAAGGTCATCGACCTCATGTGGGACGTCATCGCGGCCAAGGGCTTCGAGAAGGACACCTACTTCGCACAGGCCGCCACCGAGATCCGCGGCCTGCCGAAGCTGGAGGGCACCGTCCACGTCAACCTCGCGCTGATCCTCAAGTTCATGGCCAACCACCTGCTCAACCCGGCCGAGTACGCGCCCGTCCCGACCCGCCTCGACGCGGCCGACGACGCCTTCCTCTTCCGCCAGGGCCCGGCCCGCGGCCTGGGAGCCGTACGGTTCCACGACTGGCGCGCCGCCTACGACGCGTACGCCGAGGTGCATAACGTCGCCCGCTTCCGGGAGCAGGCGGACGCCCTGTGCGCGTTCGTCACCACCGCCGCCCCCGACGAGGAGCAGAGCCGCGACCTCGACCTGCTGCTCGCCGTCGGCCAGCTGTTCGCCCTGGTCGTCCACGGCCAGCTCATCCTGGAGCAGGCCCGCCTGACGGACCTCGACGCGGACGTTCTGGACGAACTGTTCGCCGTCCTCGTACGCGACTTCTCCGCGCACGCCGTCGAACTGCACGGCAAGCACTCGGCCACCGACGCCCAGCGGACCTGGGCCCTGTCCGCGGTCCGCCGCCCGGTCGTCGACGAAGCCCGCTCCGCGCGGGTCTGGGAGCGCGTCGAGGCGCTGTCGGGGGCGTACGAGATGGCGCCGTAGCGGAAGGCCGTGCGGACGCGAGGTGAACCACGGTCACCCGTCGCAGGACATCGGGAGCATTCAGGAACTGGTCCCTCCCATGCGACTTTTGGCCAGATGCCCCTCGCGTCCCGCACATCACGCCCCGGCACGCCATGCTCAGTACAACCGGGCCAGCCGTACGGGCGCCCGTCGAGCAAGGGGGAACCATCGTGACACTGAAGAAGCGCGCGAGACTCGCCGCGGCCATCGCCGCACCGCTCCTCCTGACAGGCGCCACGCTCACCGTCACCGCGCCGGCCGCCAGCGCCGCGCCCACCGGTGCGGACGCGTGTACCCACCCCGGCTGGTCGAACAAGTCCTCCGGCAAGGGCACCGCGAAGGGCGACAGCGTCAAGGTCCGCACCGGCCCCAACGAGGAGTGCGGCGTGGTCGCCACGGTCGGCACCGCGCGCACGCTGTTCTACCACTGCTGGGTGAAGAACTCCGCCGGCAACAAGTGGACGCACGTACGGATCGACGGCCTCAACGTCGACGGCTGGGTCTACAACAAGAACCTCGACGACGGGGGTTCCGACCACCCGGACAACAAGTGCTGACCTGACGCACTACCCGTAACACCTGTACGGCCTGTATCTCCCGTATCTCCCGTATCTCCCGTATCTCCCGTGCCAACCGTATCGTCTGTACCATCCGCGCGACCTAGGAGCGGGCCCACCGTCACCACGGGCCCGCTCCTCGGGCTGAGCGCGCCTTCGGGGCTGCGGCTGCCCCTCGGTATCGCCCCTCGAACCGGTGCGCGGATTATTGGATGATCGGGCCGCGTGATCTGATCGAACTGCGCTGGCGGGCGGACAAAATCGGTCGCTGGACGATCGATAGCAGTCTTTCGTGAAGGTTTCATTGATGAGTGAACCTTCGGCTTCGCCTGCGCGTGTGGTGTCCGTAAGCTGCCAGCAGCCCGCCGCAGACCCGGTCGTGCGGGCCGCGCCGCGTAGTCCCCGAGGAGTTGGCCGCGATGAACACCCGGTGTCCCGAGCTGAGGGAGGGCTGCCGGGTGGTCTGCCCGGTGGGCGAGATCGACCTGGCCACGGCGTCGGCGTTCCGGGACCAGCTCAGAGGGAACGATGCTGCACTCCCGGCCTTCGTCGTCGCCGACCTGCGACAGGTGTCCTTCATCGACAGCAGCGGACTGCAGGAACTGATGAAGGCCCAGACGCGCTGCGAGGCGGTCGGCGGCTGGGTGCGGATCGTCTACGACCATGAGGCCGTCGACCTGCTGCTCCGGCTGACCGGCTACGCCGAACAGTTTCCCCGCTACACCAGCGTCGAGGACGCCCGGGACGGCCGGGCGCCGGAGACGGCGGACGGGTGGGCCGGTGGTGACGGGTGAGCCGGTGACGGAGGTGCCGGTGACGGGTGGGCCGGTGACGCCGGCGCCGCCCGGAACTCAGGCCCCGGGCCCGGCGCTCACCGGGTGCGGAGGCGGCCAGGTGGGGCGGTGGTGCACGGGCAGGCTGGCCAGCGCCTGGGTCACGGTCGGGAAGACGGCCAGCACCTCCTTGCTGCCGGTGTGCTCCAGCATCCACAGCACCCGGCGCCCCACACAGGCGAGCAGGAGGCGGCCGCGGCGACGGCTGAGCAGCCAGTGCAGCCCGAGCAGGCAGTTCAGGCCGCGGGAGTTGCAGTAGACCAGCGCCGAGCAGTCCAGGACCACGTAGCGGTAACCGGCGTCGACATGGCCGCCCATCGTCGTACGGAAGAACTGCTCCCCGGTGTGGTCCAGAGCTCCGCTGACGCGTACCACCGCACACGCGTCACAGTCGGCGACCATGTTGACCAGCAACCCGTCAGCGTGCGGCATGTCGCACCTCCGAGCGCGTTCGCACCAACACCCATGGGGCCGGGCCGACCACGCTATCCGTACGCAGGCACGGGTACCAGGCGGGTCCGGCCCGGAGGCGGCGAGTTGCGCCACCCCCGGGAGAAAGGCCCGCGGACCGGGTGCCGGACGCGGACCGGACACCTTCCGTTCCAGTGGTCGTCGCCATGCCCTTCAGCCGCTGTGCGGCCGGGTGGACCCGTACGCGGCCCGCCGGCGGCGCACGGCGAGGCGGCGGGAACCGCTGCCCGCCGAACGGCCGCTTCCCGCCGCCCCCGCCGGGCGGGCGGTGACGGTGCCAGTGGCGGGCAGCAAGACGAACGGCCATGACATCGGCACGAGTTGGAGCACGCGGTACACGCAGCGCGGCGGCTGGCGCAGGTAGGTCTCCCCGCCGTGCGCGGCCACCCGGGACCGCACCTCGCACAGCCACTGCAATCCGCTGCAGTCGAAGAAGGTGACCTGGCTCAGGTCCAGCACCACCGCGCGGACGGACCGCGAGGACACCTGGGACAGGGCCGGGCCCAGGCGCCGGGCGAGCTCCAGATCCAGGTCGCCGCGGACCGACAGCAGCAGCGTCTCCCCGTCCCGCCGCGCACGCCAGCAGGGTCCGTCGCTCTTCGGGTACGAGCCGGTCGGCCGCCTGCGTGGCCCGCCGTCGTAGCGCCACCAGCGGGCGCCGGTACGGGCGAGGCGGCGGGGAACGGCGCGGCCACGGAAGCAGCGTGCGATACCGGACACAGGCGTCTCCTCCGTCGGTGGACGTGTCCCGGCCCGTAGGGAGGTGGCCGGGCAGTCGTGGCCGAGCGGGTGGGCGGTCCGCTGCCGTGCGGGGCGTTCGCCGACCCGCCCGTCGGCTTCAACCGGTCTGATGCCCCCGATTCCGCCGGGACAAGCACGCGCCGGGGGAGCGTCCCACCGGAGGCACGCGGCACCCGGACACCTGAACGGCCACCCCGTCACTGTACGAGGCTGACCGCCGACCGGGGCCGCGACGCTCGCGACCCCGGCGGGCGGCCGGTGTACACGGCCGGGACGGCCGGCGTGCGCGGCCCCGGCGGGCGGCGGCGTTCGCAGACGGTGGTCACGCCACCGTACGACCCGTACTACGGCGGAACCGTGCGTGGCTGTCACCCGAACGGGGCATGGGTGGTACAGACCAGCCGCCGCGATTCGGCCACCGAGGTGTAACTCCAGGGGGCCGACTGGCCCTTGGGGGGAGTGAGCCGAAGGTTGTGTATCCGCTCTCGCGCCCGCGTCCGGACGACGCGGGCCGAGTACCTCTTGCCCCACGCCCACGAATCCGTCTTCTGGGCCCGTCGGCTGACCGCCGCCTTCCTGGCCCGGGACGGCACCGCCGCACCCTGCCCGGCCGATCCGGCGGACGCCTTCCTGATCGTCACCGAACTGGTCGCCAACGTCACCCGCCACACCCGCAGCAGCTGCCGGCTGCGCCTGTGCGTCCAGGACGGCACCCTGACGGTCGAGGTGAGCGACGACTGCCCCGACCGGCCCCGGCTCCGCCCGGCCGGCGACGGCGACGAGAGCGGCCGCGGCCTGCTGATCGTGCACGCCCTCGCGCACACCCTCGACGTCCTCGACGGCCCGACGGGCGGCAAGACGATCCGGGCCACCCTGGGCGCCGGATGAGCGCCGACCGGGCGTCGGGTGAGCGCCGACCGGGCGCCGGATGAGTTCGTGTCTCGACGTCTCAGGAGGAGGCGAACGCGGCTGCCAGGCGCGGAACGCGGTGGGATCCGCGGCGTTCCACCGCACCGCAAGCATCGCGCGGCTCAGGCGAACAGGCCACCCGCCGACCAACGAAGATCACCATGAGTGCAGAATGACCGATGTGCCGATAACGAACACCCCGCAGAGGGCGACGGTCGACGACGCCCGACTGGTCAGCAGTATCCTGGCCCGCGCTTTCGGAGACGACCCGATGATGCGCTGGTTCTTCCCCGACGACTCGTCCCGCGAGACCGGACTGGCCCGTTACTTCACCACGCTGTTCACCCGGCAGTACGCCCACCACGGCGTGTGCGAACGCACCGGCGCGGCGGCCGCCTTCTGGGTACCGCCGGAGGGCCAGGCGAAGGCCGTCCCCGACGCGGAGACCGTCCAGGAACTCCAGGACATCCTCGGCGACCGCGCCCCGCTGTTCCGCGACACCGTCATGGCGGCGGCCGAGCACGCACCCCAGGAACCGCACTGGTACCTCGCGGTGATCGGCGCCGACCCCGCCGCCCAGGGCCAGGGACACGGAGCCGCGCTGCTGCGCTCGGGCCTGGCCCAGGCCGACGCGGCGGGCCTGCCCGTCTACCTGGAGTCCTCCAAGCCGTCCAACGTCCCCGTGTACGAGCACTTCGGTTTCGTCGTACGGGAAGAAGTGCAACTCCCGGGCGGCGGCCCGGCGCTGTGGGCCATGCGGCGCGACCCCCGCACCCCCGTCGGCGCCTGAGAACCGAGCGGCCGGCTGCCCCGTCACCGCACACGACGGGCGACGGGGCGGCCAGGCCCGCCTGGCCGCCTTCGGAGAAGCTCTCGACGCGCTCTCCTTCTCACACCCCGTCAACCTGCGGTTTCGGTTGCGGCAGTTGGTGATCAGCGGGGTCGTAGGTGTCCACGGGAAACGACGGGACTGTCGCTCCGTAGCATCACATTGCCGTGCGGATTTCCGGCGCAGGTCTCACACTGCGGGCATGGATGAAGTCGTGGTTCCCACGGCCGTCGTGCCTTCAGAGCAGTCGAGTGAGTTACTGGGGTATTCGCCTGATGCTCGGCTGCTGATCGTCAACTGCGATGACTTCGGGATGTATCCGGCTGTCAACGCCGCGGTGATCGAGTCGGTCGAAGTGGGCATCGCCAGTTCGTGCAGTCTGATGGTCCCGTGTCCTGGGGCGTCGCAGGCCATGAAACTGCTCGGCCGACGGCCGCAGGTTCCGTTCGGGATCCACCTCACTCTGGTATGCGAGATGCCCGGCATCCCGTGGGGGCCGCTGATCGCCAAAGAACGAGTTCCCTCACTGCTGGACCTTGCGGGCGAACTGTTCTCCCCGACATCTGCCGGCCGGGCGGCCCTGCTCGGTCAGGCTCGGCTCGATGAGGTCGAACTTGAGTTCCGTGCTCAGATCGATGCCGTCGCCGACGCCGGGCTCACGCCGACCCATCTGGACTTTCACTGCCTGGCGGATGGCGGACGCGACGACGTCCTCGACCTGACCGTGGCACTGGCAGCGGAGTACGGCCTCGCGGTCAGGGTCTGGCTCGAACCCGGACGCCAGGCGATGCGGAGACGCGGACTGCCGGTCACCGACAACGACTTCCTGGACAGCTTCTCCCTCGACGTGGAAGGCAAGGCGGACCGATACGCTCAGCTGCTGCGCGACCTGCCCGCCGGGCTCAGTGAATGGGCGGTGCATCCCGGTCTGGGCGACAAGGAGTCGCAGGCCGTCGACGGTAGCTGGCCCGTGCGCCGTACGGACTACGAGTTCCTGGTATCGCCACAGGCCCGTGCAATTCTCCAGCAGGAGGACATAGCCGTGATCGACTACCGAACGATCCAGCGGGTCTGGTCCGAGAGCCTGAGCCCTCGACGACCGGCCGGGCCCGCCGCCCCGCGGACGACGGACCGCTGAGCTGACCGCGGAGGCCGGCCTGCGACGGCCGGTCGCTCGGCCCGTGCGCGGGCGGTGGCCAGGGGACAGGACTCGGTGCCGGTCTCGATGACCGCGCCGCTGTTCTTCTCCTCGCGCTCGGCCGGCACTGGGAAGAGGAGTTCACGACGCTTCCGCTCCGTCCGGCAACGGCCCGTCAGTCCTCTGTGGAGTGACCGATCTCGGCTGCCTCCCCGCCGCCCGCCAGACGCGCTCCCACCTGCACCCGCGCGCCCGCGGGAGCCCGTACCGCAAGGACTCGCCCCTCCTCCGAGGCCCGTACCGCCCCCGTCACCTCGATGCCGGTGACCGCCCGGCTGCCCGCGGCCAGCAGATACGTGTGCCCGGACTTCGCCCGCCACCCGGCGCTCGCGACCACGTGCTGTCCGAAGCGGCCGCATGCCGCGGTCGACCGTTCGCGGGCCACCACCCGCGTCGCTGCCCCGGGCGCCGTGAACCGTACGCTCACCTCACCCGGGCCGCGCCAGGTGTCGGCCCGGACGCAGGACCACACGGCCCGGCCGGCGCCCTCCGGAAGCGCCTGGACGGCGAAGTCCCACAGGCTGACCGCGCGTACGCCGTCGGGCAGCCCGGCCAGGTGGCAGGCCGTACGTGCCCAGCTCGCCAGTGCGGCCGGGCCGGTGGCCTCGCGGGGCTGCCGCGCCGGGGCGCCACCGCCGGGTGGCGGCGTGTAGGTGAGGTGGGTGGGCACCGGGCCGCCGAGGTCGGTGACCAGGAAGGTGTGCTGCTCGACGATGCGGGCCGAGGAGCGTAGTCGGAGTGCGGGCCAGGAGTCACAGGGGGCGGATGCGGCGGGGACGGGCAGCGGTTCGGTGATGCCTTCGGCCGAGATGCGCAGCGGTTGTGCGGGCAGGTCGGGTCGCAGCAGGTCGCGCGTCGCCGCACCGGCGATCCACGGGGCGGTCAGGTAGCGGGCCGCGCCTCGCGTCCGGCTGACGACGAGTGCGGCGGCCGTCGTCACATCGCTGCTGTCCGTACGGGCGAAGCCGAGGGTGGCGGGGCGGCCGGGGGAGAGGGGTTCGCTGTAGCGGACGGTGCGCAGGCCGTCGTGGAGGAGCACGACCGCGTTGCCGTCCACCTCTCCCGCGTACAGCAGTTGCGTACCGTACGGGGGCGGGCCCGTGAAGGTGCCGGGCGTACGGCTGAGGCGGGTGCCGCGCGGCGGCCGTGACCAGGTGGCGAGCGCGCGGTCGAGCAGGTCCCGGTCCCCGGCCCGGCTGCCGCGGGGAGGCCAGGCGGTGAAGTCGACCCGGGAGGTGTCGGCCCATTCCGTGCGGGGCGTCCGTACCAGGTCCGCGGCGGTGACCGGGCCGACGGCGGGGCGCGCGGCCCGCGGGTCCGGCGCCGAGCCGGTGGCGGTCAGGACCAGGGCGCCGACCGCCACCACCGCGGTCACGGCCCCGGCGAGGCGGTACCGCTGCCTGCGGCGCAGCAGGTCGGTGGGGCGGGTCTGCACCGAGCACGCGTTGAACTCGGCCGACCGCAGGAGCGTCTGGGCGGCGGAGACGGCCGGGGCGTCGAGCTGTCGCGCGACCCGCAGGGCCCGGTCCGGGTGGCCGACGCCGGCGGCTCCGAGCAGGGCCCGGACCTGGGCGTCCGGCAGTTCGTCCGCCCGGGAGAGCACGAAGGCCGCGCGGACGTCGGCGGACAGCCCGGCCAGCGCCTGCCCCAGGGCGATCTCCTCGCGCCCGCCCGCGCGCGGGAACAGCCGCAGCCCCCACACCACCGGCAGCATGGGCCGCAACGCGCGCGGCGGCGGCAGGCTCCTCGGCCACCTGCGCGGCCGGCGCTCGTACCTCAGCGCCGCGCGCAGCACCCGCTCCCGCACCCACGCAGGCCCGAGCCGCTCGGGCCCGAGCCGCGCCGGTCCCGGGCGCTGGGCCGGTACCCGCAGGGTGGTCTTCCGGAGCCGGGAGCCGGGCAGCGCGCGCTGTACCAGGCCGTGCGCGGCCAGTACTCTGCGGTGCCTGCTGAGCGACGGGGGAAGCGTGAGGTAGGCGAGCCGGACCAGCGCGGTGTAGTGCTCGACGAGACCGGCCTCGGCTTCGTCGAGCGTGATCCGTTCACGGCCGTCCGGAGAGCGGCGCTGCGGCGTGACCATGGAGCGGAGCGCCTCCCGAAGGCTGAGGGCAGCAGGGCACCTACCTCCTTCAAACGAGTGAACGCCGATGGGGTCACCGCGCGGACCGGACGGTCACAGGCCCAGTTCGGCGAGACGGCGGCTGACGCGTGCGTCGGTCGATTCCACGGGGGAGCCGGTACGGACCCAGGGGTCCCCGCCGAAGACCTGCCCGAAGGCGCGCTCGGCGGTGCGGGTCGCGAGGGCCTGCGTGGTCAGGGTCGGGTTGGGGCCGCTCAGGGAGTTGGCGAGCGCGGAGTTGTCGGCGAGGTACAGCCGGCCGACGGCCCGGCTGCGGCAGTCGGCGTCCAGCACGGGGTCGTGGGGGTCCAGGCCCGTACGCATGGAGGAGTGCACGTGCAGCGGGACGGGGAACGTGTCGATCCGCAGCACGGTGCGCGCCCCCGCGCCCCGGAGCAGCTCGGTCGCCCGGCGGGCCAGGAACTCGCGGTTGGAGAGCGTGCGGGCGCTGCGGCGGCGGTGGTGCACCTCGGTCTTCGGTACGGGGCCGTGGGCGTCGGCCGGGAAGGCGGAGGGCAGGACGCGGTTGCCGGGTTCGCCGTCGTCGTCGGTGAGGATCAGGACGTTGAGCAGCCGTTCGTGGCCGCCGTCCCGCATCAGGTCGGCGAGCCGCGGCCCGTGCGCCCGCCCGGCGGGCCCGTCCCACGGCCCGCGCGGGCCACGGCCGTTGGTGTACGCGCCGCGGATCCCGCTGTCGGACGTGGTGAGGACGAGGGCCTGGAGCGCGGGCGGGAACCCGGCCTGCTCCAGCGCGCCGCGACCGGGGAAATCGCACCGCGCCGCAGAACCGGGGCCGCGCGGGTGTTGCCGACGTCGTGGTCGAAGACGCCGATGACGGAGTCGAGGTGGTGGTCGGTCAGCCCGCGGCCGGCCCAGCCGTCGGGGTCGGGCAGGCCGCTGTTGTGCCACAGCCGCGGGGTCTCCGTACAGCCGTCGGCCAGGACCACCGCCCTGGCGTCCTCCCGCTGTACGTCGCCGGTCGCACCGGTGCGCCAGGTGACACCGGTCGCCGCGCCCGCCTCGGTGTGGACCCGGGTCACGAACGCGTCGGTGACCAGCTCGGCGGCTCGGCCGCCGGGCGCCCACACGTCGGCGGTCAGCGCCATGGGGACGTAGCTGTTGTCCGTGGACCGCTTGGCGAACTGGTTGCGCGGCGCCCGGACCGGCCGCATGCAGCCCTGCGCGCGGTGCCCGCAGAACGTACAGCCGGTGGGCCGCGGAAAGATCAGCAGCCGGGGGTCTTCCGTGCGTCCGGCGTGGCCGCCGGGCTGCAGGATGGCGTTCTGCTGCGGACGGTAGGAGTCGCCGGTGGTGGTCGGAGCCGTCTGGACGGGGATGCCGAGCGTCTCGCACCTCCGGAAACAGACCTCCTCCTTGCTGGCCATCGGAGCCGTCCGTACCGGCAGGGTCGCCTCGACCCACTCGTAATACGGCACCAATTCGGCGTACGGGAACGGGAATCGGTGCGCGATGTCGTACGCGCCCGCGTCCGGACCCGGGTATCCGGCGAAAGCACCGGGACAAGCGCGCGGCGCGTTGGCGAAATAGTGCTGGGTCGTGCCGCCGACCCCGGAGAGCTGCCAGACGAACGAACTCTGCGGTCTTTCCCTGAACCACCCGCCTTTCGACCGGTCCGCCGGCCCGCACCGACGACGATGACATCACGCACGTCCGGCCGCCTCCTTGCGCCCCTGGTAGTAGCCCCAGAAGTCGGCGCGCCCGTCGGCCCGGCCGTCGTAGCCGGTCAGTTCCCAGCCGACGGGCAGGGCCGTGATGTCGCGCCGGCCGGCGTCCCACACGGCCTGCTCGGTGAAGCAGCCGAAGGAGATGATCGCCGGCAGCCCGCTGCCCAGGTACTTCAGCAGCCCGGACACGGAAGCGCGCAGCGGCTGCGGGAGATGGGTGTTCAGCAGGGCGACGAGGTCGGAGTCGGTGTGCTCCAGCAGCTGGAACACGCGGGTCTTGGCGCGGTAGGACAGCCGGGAGAACGGTGACAGGAAGGGTCCGCCGACCGCCGTCGGATCGACCCGCGTGGCGAGGAGGCCGAGGAGCACGGCCACGGCGAGTGACAGCGGAAGTTTCTCGTCGCCGCGCAGCAGCAGACGCAACGCGGCGTCCAGCCGTCACAGCTCCGAAGGCAGGCGCCGCGGCAGCTCGATGCCCGTGTCCGCCGTTGCCGTCGCCAGAGCCATGGCCAGCGGTCGGGCCACCTCCTGCGGGAACGGTACGAACCGGACGAGCGTGGCCGCGACCAGCTCGTCGGCCCCGGCGGCGACCCCGCCCGGCCGTCCGCGCGGGGCGCCCTGCGCACGGGAGTAGGCGTCGTCACCCGGCAGCGAGAAGGCGGCGAGTCCGCGAAAGGCGTCCTGGGCCAGCCGCGCGAGCACCGGCCGCAGCAGGGCGAGCAACTCGTCGACCACCGGCACCGGCGCGCTCCCGGCCGGAGCCGCGCCCTTGGCCAGTCCGGTACCGGCCGCGGCACCGAGCAGCCCCGTACGGGCCAGGAAGACACGCCGGGGCAACGGCACCGGCGACGGCGGGGGCTCGGTGATGGGCGGCTCCGTCCGGTCCAGCGGCCCGCGTCCGGGCCGTCGGCCCTGCACAACGCGGCGGAGGCCCCTCCACGTCAGGGAACGGTGGCCACCTCGCTGTCGGGATGGCAGGTGAAGACCTGGTCGAGGCCGACGTAGCGCAGGACGCGCAGCGTGTTGGCGGGTACGGCGGCCAGGGCGACGTCCGCCTCGGCCGCGATCGCGTGGTGGCGGGCGGCCAGCAGGGCGGTGATGCCGCTGGAGTCGCAGAACTCCATCGCCCGCAGGTCGAGCACCAGGCGCTGGCCCGGCTCCAGCGTGAGGCCGGAGACGACGGAGCGCAGCTCGTCGGCGTGGTCGTAGTCGAGGTCCCCGGCGATCTCCAGTACAGGACCGGTCACGGCGTCTCGGGGAGTTATCTTCAGTGCGCTCATCTCTGGGGTGGGGTCGAAGGGGTGGGGGCGGGGGCGGAGCCGGTGGAGGCGCACGGGTGGGCGCCGGCCGGAACGCCGAGGGCGAGCAGGGCGGTGTCGTCGTCCAGACCGTCACCGAAACCGTCCAGCAGCCCGGTCAGCGCCTGGATCACGGCGTGCGGCGGCGACCCGCTGTGGCCGGTGGCGAACGTGCGCAGGGCGTCGTCCCCGTACAGAGCACGGTCGGGGCCCGTACGGGCCTCGGTGATGCCGTCGGTGTACAGCAGCAGGCTGTCACCCGGCACGAGGGTGGTGGTGGCGGTGGTGAACCGGGGGTCGGGCAGGATGCCGACGAGCAGCCCGCCCGGGGTGGGCAGGAAGTCGCAGGTGCCGTCCGCGCGCAGGACCAGCGCCGGAGGATGGCCGCCCGAGGCGAGCCGTACGGCCACTTCCCCGGTCTCCGGGTCGGGCTCCAGGATGCCGTATATGGCGGTGCAGTAGCGCGGGTCGCCGCCGCTGTAGCGCTCGTGCAGGACCGTGTTCAAGGTGGCCAGGGTGGCCACCGGGTCCGGGTCGTGCAGGGCGGCGGCGCGCAGGGTGTAGCGGGTCAGCGACGTCAGGGCGGCGGCCTTGGGGCCCTTGCCGCTCACGTCCCCGAGGAAGAACGCCCAGCGCTTGCCGTCCAGGGCGAACAGGTCGTAGAAGTCGCCGCCGAGCCGGTCGGGGGAGGCGGTGTGGTAGTACGTGGCCACTTCGAGGCCCGGTATGTCGGGCAGCACCGTGGGCAGCAGGCTCTGCTGGAGGGCGGCCAGCGCCTCCTGCAGCCGCGCGCGGTCCGCCTCCGCCCGCTTGCGGGCCTTCTCCGCCTCCTGCTGCCGCCGCAGCAGTTCCTCCTCGTACGCGCGGCGGTCCCGCGCGTCGAAGAGGGTGGTACGGATCAGCAGCGGCTCGCCCTCGCCGCCGTACTTGACGGTCGAGGAGACCAGGACCGGTATCCGCGGGCCGTCGGCGCGCCTGACCTCCAGCGCGATGCCGTTGATCTCGCCCTGCATCCGCAGCAGCGGGGCGAAGTGCGTCTCGTGGTAGAGCTTGCCGCCCACGGTGAGCAGGTCGGTGAACCGCATCCGCCCTACCACCGCCTCGCGGGCCAGCCCGAGCCAGTCCAGGAGCGTCGCGTTGATCTTCGCGATGGTGCCGTCCATCAGCGTCGAGACATAGCCGCACGGGGCGGAGTCGTAGAGCTCCTCGGCGCTGTCCTCCAGCAGCGCCGCGAACGCGGCGTCCGTGGCGCTGGCGCCACCCGCCCCGTACGGGTCGGGTTCCTCCTGCCCGGCGCGGCTCATGCCCGCAGCCCTGCCAGGAAGCCGGTGATCGCTTCGTTGGTGGCCTCGGGCGCGGACAGGTGCGGGCAGTGGCCGACGGCGTCCAGGGTGACCAGCGTCGAGCCGGGGACCTGGGCGTGCACGTACGCGCCGACCTCGCGCGGGGCGATCACGTCCTGCACGCACTCCAGCACCAGCGTGGGCACCTCGACCGTCTTCAGGTCGTCGCGGGAGTCGGACAGGAAGGTGGTACGGGCGAAGACGCGGGCCATGTCGGGGTCGGTCGCGCAGAAGCTGTTGGTCAGCTCGTCGCCCAGCTCGGGGCGGTCCGGGTTGCCCATGATCACCGGAGCCATGGTGGCCGACCAGCCCAGGTAGTTGGAGTCCAGCGAGGCCAGCAGCTCGTCGATGTCCGCGGCGGTGAAGCCGCCGCGGTAGCCCTCGTCGTCGATGTAGCGCGGGGACGGCGCGACCATCACCAGGGAGCCGATGCGCTCCGGGGCCCGCCGGGCGGCGAGCACGCCGGTCATGGCACTGACCGAGTGCCCGACGAAGGTGGCGTCGCGCAGGTCGAGGGCCTCGGCCACCTCCACCACGTCCCGGGCGTAGCCGTCGAGGGAGGCGTAACGATTCTTCTGGAACGCCGACAGGTCGGAGCGGCCGCAGCCGACGTAGTCGAACAGCACCACCCGGTAGGCATCGGTCAGGGCAGGCACGGTCAGACGCCACATGTTCTGGTCACAGCCGAAGCCGTGCGCCAGCACCACCACCGGCCCCTCCGGGTTACCGGTGACGGTGACGTTGTTCCTGCGCAGGATGTCCATACGGCCCATCCTCGCATCCCTCCGCGACCGGTCCGGAACGCGCCCGGGGGCGGGGCGGCGGCGGGTCGGCGGACACGTGCGGGACACGTGCGGGAGCCGTGTCGGCGGTGTGTCGGTGACGTGTAGGAGGCCGCTGCGATCTTGGTCCACGGGATGGCCCGGCGCCGCAGCGGACGGCCGGGCACCCGCCGCCACGGCGGCCCGCCGCACGCGATCGAGGAGTCATGATGTCTGGCGAAGCCCAGCCCGCAGCCCAGCCCGAAGCCCGGCCCGCAGCCCAGCCCGAAGCCCAGCCCGAAGCCCGGCCCGCAGCCCGGAACTCTGCCCGGTTCTCCGCCCCGCCCCGGCCCCCGCGCCGGTCGCCGGCCCCGCCGTGGGACGTGCACCGGCTGCCGTCCGCCGAGGGTAGAACGTTCCTGGTCACCGGCGGCAACGCGGGCATCGGCTACTTCGTCGCGGAACAGCTCGCCGGAACCGGAGCCACCGTCGTCCTCGGCAGCCGGAACAGCACGAAGGCGGCGGCCGCCGCGGACTCCGTCCGCTCCCGCGTCCCCGGCGCCCGCGTACGCCACATCCCGCTGGACCTGGCCGACCTGTCGTCCCTCGAAGCCGTGCCCGACGCGCTCGCCCTCGGGCACCTCGACGCGGTGGTCCACAACGCCGGGGTGGCGCTCGACGATCCGCCCCGGCGGGTGACCGAGGACGGCCACGAGCTGATGTTCGGGACCAACCACCTCGGTCACGTCGCCCTGACCCGGTGGCTCGCCCCCTGCTCGCGGCCGCGCCGGCCGCACGCGTCGTGACCGTCGGCAGCTTCGCGGCGAAGTCCGAGCGGCTGGACCTGGCCGACCTGCAGTCCGCCGGCGACGACTACCGTCCGAAGCGGACCTACGGCCGGTCGAAGCTGGCGCAGATGTACTTCGGTCTCACCCTCGACCGCCGTCTGCGCGCGACCGGCAGCCCGGTACGCAGCCTGGTGGCCCATCCCGGCGGCGCACTGGATTCCCTCACGCCCTCGCGTCCGCCGGTGCACGTACGGACCTCCGGCGAGCGGCTGCGCGGCCTGCCCGCCGGGCTGCTCGTACAGGGCAAGGACGCCGGCGCCCGGCCTGTCGTACGGGCCGTGCTCGATCCGGAGGCGACGGGCGGCCAGCTGTGGGGCCCGCGGGTCTTCGGACTGCGCGGGGAGCCCCGTAGCGAGCCGGTGTGGGACCACCTGAAGGACACCACCGTCGCGGAACGGCTCTGGGACGTCAGCTGCGAGCTGACCGGCGTGGAGCCGGGACTGGGCTTCGAGTGAGCGGCATGGCCGTCACGGCTTGCGCACAGGGAGGGGCATCCGGTGCCGGGCGGCCCGCTCGGCACACAGGACCTCGTTGACGCGCGCGCTGTCCAGGACGCGCTCCCAGCGGGCGACGACGAGGGTGGCGACGCTGTTGCCGGCGAGGTTCGTCAGGGCACGGCACTCGGACATGAACTTGTCGACACCGAAGATCAGCATGATGCCGGCGGCCGGCACGGTCCCCACGGTCGAGAGGGTGGCGGCCAGGGCGATGAACCCCGCGCCCGTGACACCGCCGGAGCCTTTCGAGGTCAGCAGCATGACGGCGAGCAGGCCGAGCTGCTGACCGAGGCCGAGCGGCGTGTCGGTGGCCTGGGCGATGTAGACGGCGGCCAGCGAGAGATAGATCGAGCTGCCGTCGAGGTTGAACGAGTAGCCGGTGGGGACGGTCAGGCCCACGATGTCACGGCGGATGCCGAGCGCTTCGAGCTTGGCCATCAGCCGGGGGAGGGCGCTCTCGGAGGACGAGGTGCCCAGGACCAGCAGGAACTCCTCGCGCAGGTAGGACAGCAGCCGGAAGACGCTGATCCTCAGCAGCGCGGTGACACCGCCCAGGACCACGACGACGAAGAACAGCGACGTGCCGTAGAAGAGGGCGATGAGGCGGCCGAGGCCGGTGAGGGTGGAGATGCCGTACGTACCGATGGTGTACGCCATCGCGCCGAACGCGCCGACGGGAGCGGCCAGCATGACGTAGTGCAGGATCTTGAACACCACGGCGCTGAGCCGCGCCACACCGTCCACGATCGGCTGCCCGGCCACTCCCACGGTCTTCAGGGCGACACCGAAGAGCACCGAGAAGAAGATGACCTGGAGGATGTTGCCCTCGGCGAAGGCCCCGGTCACGCTGCTGGGCACCAGGTCGGTCAGGAAGTGCCACCAGCTCCGGTCCGACCCGCGTTCCGCGTACCGGGCGGCGTCGCCCGCCAGCCGCAGACCGCCGGGGTCGGCATGCACACCGGCGCCGGGCCGGAAGACGTTGACGGCGAGCAGCCCCAGCAGGAGGGCGAGCAGGGTGCCCGCCTGGAAGTAGGCGAGCGACTTCAGGCCGACGCGGCCCACCCGGCCGAGGCTGTCGACGCCGCCGATCCCGGCCACGACGGTGAGGAAGACGATCGGCGCGATGAGCATCTTGACCGCGGACACGAAGGTGGTGCCGACCGGGCCCAGGGCCGCCCCCGCGGCCGGCCACAGCCAGCCGGTCGCGATGCCGGTGACGATGGCGGTCAGTACCCAGAAGTAAAGCTGTCGGTACCAGGGGTTGGGAGGCGGGGGAGGGGGCGGGGACGGCGAGGCCGGAGCCGGACGGGGGTCCGGGGGCGGATCAGGGATGGAGGTCGGTGGCCCGGCCGGCACGGCGGACTCGGGTGGTGCCATGGCGTATCACCTCGTCGGGGAACGGACACAGCCGGGCGCGGGACCGGTCGGGGAAGGGACGGGACGGCGGCGGGGCGGCCCACCAAGGGGCGGCCGGGTCACAGCAGTTCGAGAAGCGCTTCGGTGAACTCCGAGGTCGTGGCGGTGCCGCCCAGGTCGGGCGTGCGGACGTCCGTCTTGGCCAGGACCGCCCCGATGGCGTCGGTGACGTCCCGGGCCGCGCCGGGGTGTCCGAGGTGGTCGAGCATCAGGGCGGCGGACCAGATCGCCCCCAGCGGATTGGCGACACCGCGCCCCGCGATGTCGGGCGCCGAACCGTGCACCGGCTCGAACATCGAGGGGAACTCGCGTTCCGGGTTGAGGTTGGCGGCCGGCGCGATGCCGATGGACCCGGCCACGGCTGCCGCCAGGTCACTGAGGATGTCGCCGAAGAGGTTGGAGCCCACCACCACGTCGAAGCGGGCCGGTTCCAGTACGAACTTGGCGGCCAGCGCGTCGATGTGCTCCTGGTCCCAGGCCACCCCGGGGTGCGCGGCGCCGCGCTCGGCCACGAGTTCGTCCCAGAAGGGCAGGGTGTGCACGATGCCGTTCGACTTGGTGGCGGAGGTCAGCCTGCCCTGGCGGCTCGCCGCCAGCTCGAAGGCGTAGTCCAGCACCCGCGTCACCCCGGCCCGGGTGAACACCGACTCCTGCACGGCGGCCTCCTCGGGGAGTCCGCGGTTCAGCCGCCCGCCGATCTCGCTGTACTCGCCCTCGACGTTCTCCCGTACGACGACGAAGTCCACCTCGCCGGCCACCGCGCCCCGCACCGGGCTGTCGATCCCCTCGAAGACGCGCACCGGCCGCAGGTTGACGTACTGGCGGAAACCGCGGCGGATGGGGATCAGCAGGCCCCACAGCGAGACGTGGTCCGGTACGTCCGGGCGGCCGACCGCGCCGAGCAGGACGGCGTCCTTGTCGCGCAACTGGTCCAGGCCGTCCGCGGGCATCATCGCGCCCTCCCGCAGATAGCGTTCGCAGGACCAGTCGTCGTACGAGGTGTAGGAGAACACGAGGCCGTGGCGGCGGCCGACGGCGTCGAGCACCTGCTGCGCCGGGGGCAGTACCTCGGTACCGATGCCGTCGCCGGGGATCAGGGCAATGCGGTGGTTCGTCATGGCTCCGATTGCAGCAACGCGGCCTGCCGGCGGTCCAAGACGCAGTTCCGATCTGGCTGATCAGCGGGGCTTATCAGCGGAGATGCCGGGGAGAACGCGTCAGCGTCCGGCCCGGGGCAACGCCGTCGTCACGAAGGCCCGTGCGGCCGGCGACAGTCCTGTACGGCGGCTGACCAGCCCGATGTTCAGCGTGCTCCGCGGCTCGATGTCCAGCACCCGGGCCCCGGCCTGTTCGGCCATGGCCCGCCAGGCCTCCGTCACCACCGCCGACCCCACCCCCGCCAGGACCAGGGGGAGCAGGGCGACCCGGTGCTCGGTCTCGGCGGCGACGACGTACGCGACACCGCGTTCGCGCAGGTCGTCCACGTAGGCGCGCATTCCGGTGCCCCGCTGCCCGACGATCAGCCGCTGTCCCGCCAGTTCCTCGCAGGAAACCTCGCGCCGCCCGGCGAACGGCCCGTCGGGGGAGACCACGAGCACGAAGCGCTGCTCCCCGGCGGGCAGTGACACCACCTCCTTGTCCGGCAACGGGCCCGTGGTGGCCAGCAGTCCGAGTTCGACCGTGCCGGTACGGACCATCTCGACCACGTCGCGGGAGGTGAACGCGGCCTTGATGACGACGGACACGCCCGGGTGGCGGCCGCTGAAGGCGCGGATCATCGTGGTCAGCGGCTCCACCGCCTGGGACGGCATGGCGGCCACGTCCACCCGGCCGGTCCGCAGTTCGTGCACCGCCGCGACACTGGCCCGCGCGGTGGCCAGGCTGCGTACCGCCGCACGGGCCGGTTCGATCAGGGCCCGGCCCGCCTCGGTGAGCACCGCCCGCCGGCCGACGCGGTGGAAGAGCTCGCTGCCCAGGTCGCGTTCCAGCGCCCGGACCGACTGCGACAGCGACGGCTGGGAGACGTACAGGGCCGTGGCGGCCCGGTGGAAGCCGCCCTGGTCGACGATGGCGAGGAAGTACTCCAGCTGCCGGATGTCCATCCGCCGATTCTCGCCCGTACGCCCACCGGGCCCGGACGACGCCTCCCGCTCCCTTTCCTGCCGCCCCGCTCAGTTGCCCTCCGCGGGCCGGGATAAGGCGCTGCTGCGGCCCGGAGCCAGTTCGGTGACCGTCCACGGCCGCCCGGAGGGGGCAGGGACGCCACCGCGGCCTCGACGTCGCGGTGGGCGGGCAGCAGCCAGGCGGTGCCGGTACGGGCGGTCAACTGGCGCGCGGCGGGACCGGCGCCGACGAGCACCACGCCGCCCCCGGTCGAACGCAGCAGCATCGACAGGCGGGCCAGCGCGCCCAGCGCCTCCACGTCCAGATCGCCGGCCGCGGTCACGTCCACCAGGACCGTCGGGGTCGTCGCCCCGAACCGGACAGCCCTGACCAGGCGTGCGGCGGCCGTCGGGGGATGGCCGGTGAGCGCGAGCAAGTGGTAGCGGGAACCCGCGGCAGGCGTGGTCATGGCCGGCCACCTTTCGTCGGAGCGGTTCGGGAAGCGCGCTGCGCGAAGGTCCGGGTTCTCCGGAAACACGCTGTTACGCCCCCGCCGACGTACGCGAAAATCAGTTCCCATCGCGCGGTCGCGCGTTTGTACGCGGCATCGGCGATCCGGGCTCCGGCCCTCCCGGCCCCGCTCCACCCGGGCCCCGCCCCTCCGGCAGACGAGGATGACGAGGATGAAGGGCCTCTACCCTCCCCTCGGGCGATGGGACCCCGCTCCGCTGACCGACGTCGCCGCCAGGTTCTCCCGGGCGGGTTCCCCGTGGTGGGTGGCCGGAGGCTTCGCGATCGGACTCGCGGTGGGCCGGCGCGTCCGGAGTCACGACGACATCGACGTCCTGCTCCTGCGGCGCGACCAGCTCGTGGACCAGCAGGTGCTGGCCGGCTGGCAATGGTGGGCGGCCGATCCGCCGGGCAGTCTGCGCCCGTGGGCCCCGGGCGAGACCCTGCCCTCGGCGTCCACGACATCTGGTGCCGGCCGGGCCCCGCGTCCGCCGGCCGGTCGGCGACCTCGGCGGCATCTCCGCCGACGGGGTGCGGACGTGCAGCTCTTCTACAAGGCGCGTACACCACGGCCCAAGGACGAGCAGGACTTCGACGCGGCGCTGCCCGTCCTCACGGAACGGCAGCGAGGGTGGCTCGCCGACGCGATCACCGATACGTACGGGCCCCCTCCCTGGCTCGGACGTCTGCGGCCTTGACCCGAGCCGTGCGCGATGCCCGGGTGCGGACGCGGGGCTGGGTGCGAGGGGGGCGGCCGGGTGCCGGGAGGGTCTGGGTGGCGGGGGTCTGCCCAGGTCGGACCGGAATGTCAGACCTATGCATTACTGTGCGTTGCGTAGATAACAGGAATGACCCGGGTGGCGTAGTGGGAGCACTGCCCCGGGTGGAGCAACAGGGGTGGGACGTGCAGAAGCACATCGCGCGGCGCGTGGGAGTGACGCTGGCGGCCGTGGCCGTGACGGCGAGCCTGACGAGCTGCCAGGACGGCGGGGACAAGACCAAGGCGGCCCAGGGCGCCGAGCAGAAGGCCGAGCAGGGGTCGGGGACGAGCGCGCCGGTGCAGGCGCTCACGGCGGCGTACAAGAAGACGGCGGCGGCGAAGACCGCGAAGGTCTCGATGACCATGACGGTGCCCGCGTCGTTGAAGAGCGCCGGCGAGACGCGGGTGACCGGCGTTATGGGCTGGCACCCGCTGGCCATGGACGTGACGGTGACCCAGAGCGAGCCCGGCGCGTCGGCCGCCGACGCCGGGAAGAACCACGTGATCTGGGCCGACGACGCCATCTACACGGACCTGCGCACCGGTATGGGCGCGCAGATCGACGGTTACGGCGACAAGAAGTGGGCCAAGATCGACCTGAAGGCAGCCGCGGCGGAGGCGGGCGGCAAGGCCGCCCAGCAGATGGCCGCCGGCCTCCAGGACATGCAGCAGGACCCGTCCCAGCAGCTCGCCATGCTGCTCAACTCCCGGGACATCAAGGACCTCGGTCCCGCCGAGGTGGACGGCCGGAAGGTGGAACACTACCGGGGCTCGCTGACGGTCCAGGAGGCCATCAAGGGCCGGAAGACCACGGAACTCCTGACGCCCGCCGAGCGCGAGAAGCTGGTCGCGAACATGGAGAAGACCGGCATCAAGGGGTACGACTACGACGTCTGGGTCGACGGTGACCAGTACCCGGTGAAGATGGACTCGCAGATCAAGACGCTGCAGGGCACGATGCGCGTCACCTCGACCTACTCCGACTACGGCACCGCGGCGACGGTGAAGGCTCCGCCCGCCGGCGAGACGGCCGACCTGCTGAAGATGCTCAAGGAGCTGGCGGCGCAGGCGAAGGGGGCTAACGGCACCGCCTGACGTGCGCCCGCGCCGGGCCGGGGACGCGGGGGCCGTTCAAGGGGCGCCACGTCCCGGCCCCCGTGGGCCCGGCGGGCGGATGCCGCGGGCTTCCGGTCAGCAGAAGCATCCGCTTCCGGTCAGCCGGGGAACCCGGTGACCCGTTCGGTCGTATCTCGGTCTCATCGGCGTGCACCGGGCGGTTCCGGGGGTACCGGTTCAGCCCCGGTGTCGTCGTAGGAGGCAGCATGGCAGTCAACCCGCTCCCGGAAGAAAGCGGGCCGGGCGGTTCGGCGGCGGAAGCGGAGGAGGTGCCCCTGCGGGGCTATGCCGTGCTGACCGGGACCTATGTGACGGCCACGGCCCTGTTCGCGCTGGGTTTCCGGAGGTCCGGACGGAAGCTGCCCGCCCGTGTGCCCCCGTTCGACGTGCTGCTGCTGGGGGCGGCGACGTACAAGGCGTCGCGGCTGCTGGCCAAGGACAAGATCACCAGCCTGGTGCGGGCGCCGTTCACCCGGCGTACGGGAACGGCCAGCGCCAGCGAGGTCATGGAAGAGCCCCGCGGCCACGGCCTGCGCCTGGCCACCGGCGAACTGCTCGCCTGCCCCTTCTGCCTCGCCGCCTGGGTCGGCACCTCGCTGGTCTGCGGTTACGCCGTCGCCCCGCGGGCCACCCGGCTGGCCGCCTGCGGACTGGGCGCCATCACGCTCTCGGACTGGCTGCAGTACGCATGGAGCATCACGCAGGAGCGGGCCGAGGGCTGACGTACTGTCCGGGAGTCAGAGTGTCGGCGGCTCCAGGGCATACGTGGTACCGCAAGCGCCGCAGGCGAAACGGCCGTTGAGGCCGTCGTTCGCGCTCTGGCACTCCGGGCAGGTGGCGGAGGTGAAGTACACCGACAGCGGTTCGCCGGCACCCACACTTTCCTCCGTCGGGACACCATGGTTCTCTGTCATCCGGATGCTCCGCAGTTGCATGAGGATCTGCCGTCGGGCCCTTGGATGACCTGGGCGCCGTACTGGCTGTGACACATGATGCCCTCCCCCGGCCCCCGAAGTCCATGACTCCCCCAAGCACAGAGTGCGCCTACAAAAACATCACAAAACCCCCTAGGAACGGTTACGTCGGGGCCTTGGACGCGCGGAACCGGCGCACGGAGCGCGTACCGGAGCACGGGGCATCATCCGGGGGCGCAGAAATCATCCACGGCGCACCCCGCCACTGATCAGCCGCCCCAGCAGCCGCCGCGCGGCCGGGCCCCGGACGCAGCCCCGCTCCACCGGCGTGGCCTCACGCCACCCGCGGCGCTCTCACCTCTCGGCAACGGTCGCCGTCGCCGGGCCGTCTCCTGGAGCGTTCGTGTGCTTCGGGAGCAGCAGCATCAGCGCCGCCGCCACGACGTAGCACGCGATCTGCCACGGCAGGACGGAGGAGAACGCGTCTCCGTATGCCGTGAGCGGGGGAGAGCCCGCGGCGGAGGCCGTGTCCAGCGCGGTGAAGAACCCCACGCCCAAGGCGGCCACGCCGATCGCGTTGCCGATCTGGCCGACGGTGGTGAGCACCCCGCCGGCGGCCCCGGCATCCCGTGCGGGCACTCCCGCGAGGACGACGTTGACCAGTGAGGGCGAGGTGAGACCCAGCCCGAGCCCACCGATGAACAGCGGCACCGCCAGCTGCCCGTACGAAGGGGCGGCCCCGCCGCCTACGACGAGCAGCAGGAGGAGCTGCGAGACGGCGAGGACGAGCGAACCGGTGACGAGCAGCAGTCGGCCGGCGCGGGCGGCCAGTTGAACACCCACTCCGGACGTGAGGGTCGAGCCGATCGCGTACGGGAGGATCACCATCCCGGCTTCCAGGGCCGAGCGTCCGGTGCCGTACTGGAGGTAGAGCGACAGCAGCAGGAAGAACGAGCCGATGGCGCCGAAGAACAGCGCGGAGGCGGCCAGCCCACTGCTGAAGGCCCGTACCCGCAGCAGTCCCGGATCGAGGACCGGCTGGTCACCGCGCGCGACCAGGCGGCGTTCCCTCCTGAGGAACAGTGCCGTGACCGGTACCGACAGGGCCAGGAGAGCGAAGCCCCACCAGGGCCAGCCCGCGTCGTGCCCCTGGACCAGAGGCAGGAGGACGCACACCGCGGCCGCCGCGGCGAGCGCCGCGCCGGGCAGGTCCAGCCGGGACCGCCCGGCCACGTCCGACCCGGGCAGGAACCGTATGCCGAGTACGAGGCCGACGGCCGCGACCGGGATGTTCACCCAGAAGACCGTCCGCCAGCCCAGACCGAACACGTCCGCGTCGACGAGCAGGCCGCCGAGCAGCGGACCCGCCACCGAGGCGAGCCCGAGCACCGCACCGTACGCGCCGAACGCCCGCGCCCGGGCGGCCGGCCCGAAGGACGACCGGATGATGCCGAACACCTGGGGGACCATCAGCCCGCCCGCCAGCCCCTGGCCGACCCGGGTGGCGACGAGGACCGCCGGATCCGGCGCGAGCGCGCAGGCCGCCGAGGCCACCGCGAACGCCGCCAGCCCGGTCAGGAAGACACGCCGCCGTCCGAACTGGTCGCCGACGCGCCCACCGGTGATCAGCCCGGCGCCGAGCGCGAGGGTGTACCCGGCGACCGTCCACTGGAGCGCGGCCTCACCGGCCCCGAGCCCGTCGGCGATCGCCGGGGCGGCGACCGTGACGATCGTCGCGTCGAGAAGCTCCATGAACGAGGCGACGAGCACCACGACGAGGGCGATCGCCGCGGAGGAGCCGGAGACGGCGGGGACCTGCGACCCGGGCTCGGAGCCTGTCCCTGGTGCTGCCTCAGGCGCTGTGTCCAGCCCTGTACCCGGCCCTGTACCTGCCTCTGTCTCCGGCTCCGGCGCCGTCTGATCTGCCGGTACGGCGGCCGCCGTACCGCCGCCCGTGGGGGAAGAAGTGGTCATGCACGCCAGCGTCACAGGGGTACCGGCCACCTGACGGCCGCCATTCCTGGCACGTTGGGGACATGGCAGAGACATCGGCGCGCCTTCTCCTCCTGCTCTCCCTCTTCCAGTCCCGGCGCGACTGGCCGGCTTCGGTACTGGCGGAACGCCTGGAGGTGAGCCCGCGCACCGTGCGCCGGGACATCGGCCGGCTGCGGGAACTGGGCTACCCCGTGCGCGTCACCAAAGGGCCGGGAGGCGCGTACCGGCTGGACGCCGGGGCGAAGGTCCCGCCCCTGCTGTTCGACGACGAGCAGGCCATCGCGGTCGCCGTCGCCCTGCAGACCGCTCCCTCCACGGTGGCCGGCCTCGGAGAAGCGGCCGACCGCGCGCTCGCCACCGTCCGCCAGGTCATGCCGAAGCGGCTGCGGCAGCGGGTCGACGCGGTACGGGTGACGTCGATCGACAACGCCTGGGACCTCGCGGCGCCCCCGGTCGACTCCCGGGTGCTGCTCGCCGCGGGCACCGCCGTCCGCCACTGCGAGGTGCTGACCTTCGACTACGCGAGCAGCCGCGGTTCCGGCCGTGCGGCGGGGGCAGGGCGGCCGTTCCGGGTGGAGCCGCATCACCTCGTGATGTGGTCGGGCCGCTGGTACCTCGTCGCATGGGACGTGGAGCGTGCCCACTGGCGGACCTATCGGGTCGACCGGATCGCTCCGCACGCCCCCACCGGGGTCCGCTTCGCACCGCGGGACCTGCTGCCCGGCGCGGACGTGACGGCGTTCGTCATCGGGCAGCTCGACCGCGGCGACACCCCCGACCAGTGGTCCTGCCACGGCGAGGTGATCCTCGACGCCCCTGCCGCGGTCGTCGCCCGCTGGGCGCCCGGCGGTGCCGTGGTCGAGGAGGTCGCCCCGGACCGCTGCCGGCTCGGTCTCGGTGCCTGGTCGTGGCCGGGGCTGGCCGCCCTGATCGGCACCTTCGGCTGCGACATCGAGGTGATCGGCCCGCCGGAACTGACGGCGGCGTGCGAGGAACTGGCCCAGCGGTACGCGAAGGCGGCGGGCCGTCCGGCCGGGCGGCCCGCCGGCGGGGAGGCTCCGGTGGGGCCGGTAGGGCCGGTGGGTCCGTCGGGGGCAGTGGGGCCGGAGCACCCGAAGCCCCCGACGTCGTCGGTCAGCTTCCGTGCGCCGTGATGGCGTACCCCTCGGGGCCGGCGAAGGTGAAGGCCAGGCCGAACGGAGTCTCGCGCGGCGGGCTGAGGACGGTCACCCCGGCGGCGGTGAGCTGGTCGTGCAGTTCCTGCGTGTCCGTGGTGCGGAACCACAGGGCCACCCCGAGACCGGGCCGGTCGGCCCCGTCGAGATCCACTCCCGGCAGCGGCTCGCGGACGGCGAACGCGACGGGCTCGGTGGCGAACACCACCGCACCGGGAGGCGACGCGGGGGCCCGGCGCAGACCGAGGTGCTTCTCGCAGAAGGCGGCCGCCGCTTCGACATCGCGTACCTGCAGAGCGACGAAGTCGGGGCCGAGGAGGGTGGCGGACATAGGGCTTCCCCATTCCATGGTGTCCGGCATGCCGAAAGGCAGAGGCTGCCGGAGCTCTCGATGTCAGGACTCTGACATCGAGAAAGGTACGTACGGCGGAGAGTTGTGTCAAACTCCTGACATGGAAGACAGGAAACCCGTGGAAGGGCGCGAGCCCGTGCGACCGCCGCATCCCGCTCAGGACATCACCGAGCACGTGGGGTACCGCCTCAAACGCTCCGCCGCCGCCCTGCGCGGAGCCATGGACAAGGCGCTGCGCGAGCACGGCCTGACGGTGCCGCAGTACTCCTGTCTCGAACTGCTCGACCACCAGCCCGGCCTGTCCAACGCCGGACTCGCCCGTGGCACGTTCGTCACACGGCAGTCCATGAACGTCGTACTGCGTGGCCTCCAGGACGCGGAGCTGGTATCCCGGCCGCGCACCACGGATCACGGCCGCGCCCTTCCCGCCCATCTGACCGATGCGGGACGTGACCGTCTCGACGCGGCCCGCGGCGCCGTCTACGCCGTCGAACGGCAGATGGTCGCCGCCATCCCGCCGCAGCGCCTGGCCGCGCTCCTCGCCGACCTCGACCGTATGACGGAGGCGCTGGGTGACTGAGCGCCCGTGTCTTCGGCCCCCGCGCAGCGCAAGCCCCCGCCGCCGCGGTGTCGCGGAATGCCGGCAGGGGCTCGGTTCGCCGTGTCGGGCCGTGGTGTCAGCCCGCGGTGTTGGTCTGCCAGATCGGGCGGCCGTCGGCGTTGTAGATGACGACGTTGCCGTCGTCCTGCACGGAGAACAGGGCCCCGTGGTTGCCGCTGGTGTCGGAGTGCCAGATCTGCCGGCCGCCGGAGTCGTAGACGACGAGGTCGCCGTCCATCTCGAAGGCGGCGGTGTCGCCGTTCGGGTACACGTTGTCCGCCTGCCAGGCCGCCTTGCCTTGGCGGTAGACGACGAAGTTGCCGTCTTCCTGCAAGCGCAGAAGGGTGTTGCCGTCACCGGATGTCCAGGCCTGGTTCCGGCGGATCGAAGTCCTGGCCCGGAAGTCCGCGTTGGCCATGTCTTCCCCCTCGCTCCGGCTCGGGGCCGCTCCCCGGGCCGTCAGACAAGGTAGCCCTGCGGAGCCTGGGGAGCGCAGGGCCGATGACGCCGACTGGTTCGCCCGGTACGCGGGGCCGGGGAAGCGGCCATCCCCGGTTCCCGTCACATCCCGTCGTCACCTCGTACGGGAGGGGCGCCGGTGGAAGGCACGGGGCCGCTGCGTCGGCAGCGCCGCTGGAGGGGCCGACTTTCTGGCGGAATCCTGTACGCGGCGGAGCGCCGGAGGGCCCGTAGGCCGCACAGAACAGCCGTACCCCGGCCAATCGGCTCCCGTCTCCGGCCGCGTGAACTGGCGCGCCTGACACCTTGTGGACGGGCCGGCGCCGCTCGGCGGTCAGGGGCCCGGGTGTTCGCGGGGGAGGTGTGTGGTCGACAGCACCTGGCGTTGTGGATTCATCCAGGTGAAGGTGGGGGCAGATGGTGGGGCGGGGCTCGTGATGTGATTCCTCGTCGTATGTGTCCGTAATGCTGGTTGTTCCTGGAGTTGTCGTGTCGCTGACGCACCGTCCGTTGTTCCCGTTGGTCCCGCAGGCCGATCCGGCGGAGGAGGCGAGACAGCTCCATACGGAAGGCGGACTGGTGCCGGTCAGACTTCCGGGTGACGTGGCGGCCTGGGCAGCGGTGGATCACACCACCGCCCAGCTGGTCCTCGGTCACCCGGACCTGACCAAGGACGCCGCGTACTGGCCGGACCTGGCCGCCGGCCGCGTCCCCGACCACTGGGAACTGATCGCCGTCATCCGCGGCGCCGGCATGCTGCACGCCGGCGGGGACGACCACCGGCGGCTGCGGAAACTGGTGAGCAGCGCGTTCACCCGGGCGCCGATCGCGGCGCTCGAAGGCCGTATCGCGGAGATCACCGGGCAGCTGCTCGACGACCTCGCGGCGGCGGACCCGAGCGAGCCGGTCGACCTGCGCGAACGCTTCGCCTACCGGCTTCCGGTACGGGTCATCTGCGAGGTGCTGGGCGTGCCGGACACCGCGGTGTCCGGGCTGCGCGGCGCCTTCGAGCGCCTGGTCACCCCGCAGGAGGACGGCGCGGAGGACATCCGCGTCGCCCAGGCGGAGATCCACCGGTCCCTGACCGCGCTGATCGCCACCAAGCGGGCGGCGCCGGGCGACGACCTGACCAGCGCCCTGATCCAGGCACGCGACGACGGCGACCGGCTCAGCGAGGAGGAACTGGTCGAGACGCTCTTCCTGATCCTCATCGCCGGACACGAGACCACGCTCAACCTCATCAGCAGCGCGGTGCACGCGCTGCTGGAGCATCCGGACATGCTGGCGAGCGTCCGCGAGGCGGCCCGTAAGGGGAGTGGAGGCGGCACGTGCCCCCATGCTCACGGTGGCTCCCGTACCGAAGCGGGTGCCGACGACGCAAGCGCGGACGACGACCTCTGGACCGCGCTGGTCGACGAGACGCTCCGGTTCTCCTCCCCGGTGCGGCACGCCCTGATGAGATACGCCGTCGAGGACGTCGACATAGCCGGTGTCCGGGTGGCGAAGGGCGAACCCGTCCTCGCCAGCCTGTACGCCGCGGGCCGGGACCCGGGCCGCCACACGGACCCCGACGTCTTCGACCCGGCACGCCCCACGCGCCGTGACCACCTGGCGTTCGGTCACGGCGCGCACTACTGCCTGGGAGCGCGACTGGCGCGCCTGGAGGCGAGGATCGCGCTGAAGGCGCTCTTCACCCGCTACCCGGACCTGGAGGCCGCCGCCGCCCCGGAGCGGCTCGCATCGATCTCCGTTCAGGGCGTCCGTGCCCTGCCGGTCCGTCTGAACGCCGGGCCGCCGCGCGGCTGACGGTACGTCCGGGGGTGGGGCCGGGGCCGTGACTCCGCCCGGATGCGGAGCCGGGCCCGTCCGGCACCGGCCCCGCCCGGGCCCGTCCGGCACCGGCCCCGCCCGGGCCCGGCCGGAACCGGCCCCGCCCGGCCCCGCCCGGACCCGCCCGGACCCGGCCCCGGACGCGGTCACAGCCCCTGGCCCGCTGCCCTCTGCCTGTCGCCGGCCGTCTACCGCGGAAGAATCCGCTTCCGCCACGACGCGCGGTCCGGTGCCGTGGCAGCCATGGCAGCCGTGCCCTGGGACTCGACCCGGGGCTGCGGCTGGGCCCCCGCGGGTGCTCCCTGCTTGGGCCGCTGTGGGGTGAAGCGCACGGGCAGGGTGTTCAGGCGACTGGAGACCATCGAGGTGGTGACCGACAACTCGGTCTCCGGCACCGCGAGTTGAATGTCGGGCAGCCGGGCGAGCAGCGTGTCGATGGCCGTGTCGGCGATGGCCCGCCCGATGTCCATGCCGGGGCACTCGTGCGGGCCCTTGCCGAAGGCCAGGTGCGAACGGTTGCCGTGCACGGGCGTGGACAGGTCCGGGCGTACGGCAGGGTCGCGGTTGCCGGCGGACAGACCCAGCAGCACCATGTCGCCGCCGTTGATCCGCTGCCCGCCGAGCACCGTGTCGCCGGTGGCCCAGCGGTTCGGGATCAGCGAGAGCGGCGGCTGGTCCCACATCACCTGGTCCAGCGCGTCCGGCAGCGTCATCTGACCGCCCGCCAGGTGGCCGCGGAAGCGGCGGTCGGTGAGCACCATCCGCAGCGTGTTCGCCACCAGGTTGGCGGTGTTCTCGTTCGCGGCGACCAGGGCGTGGCGCAGGTGCTGGAGCACCTCGTCGTCGGACAGGCCCGCCTCGTGGCGCAGCAGCCAGCTGGCGAGGTCGTCGCCGGGCGCGGCCTTCTTGCGCCGGATCAGCTCCTCCATGGTCTCGACGACGATCTGGTTGCTCTTCACGGCGGTCTCGGTGGGCCGCACCAGGTCGCGTACGGCCTCACCCAGCGGCAGCGCGTCCTGCTCGGCGATGCCGAACTGCCGGCTCAGCACCAGGATGGGCAGCTTCTCCGCGAAGTCGGTCACCAGGTCGGCCTGGCCGGCCGCGGCGAACGCGTGGAGCAGGCGGTCGGTGTAGCGCACCACGTAGCGGCGGTTCCCGTGCCGGTTGATGCGCGCCAGGCTGTCGGTGACCGCGCTGCGCAGCCGCGCGTGCTCGTCACCGTCGGCGAAGGCGATCACCGGCTGGTACGCGGTGATGGGCAGCAGCGGCGAGTCGGGCGCCAGGCGGACGTTCCAACGGCGGGAGTCGGCGGAGAACAGCAACGGGTTGCGCAGGACATCCAGGTTCTCCTGGTGCCCCAGGACGAGCCACGCCCCGATCTCGCCGGGCAGCAGCACGGGCGCCACCGGCCCGTGTTCCTGGCGGAGCCTCTCGTAGAGATCGTGCGGCGCGCGTTCCGCCTCGGGCCCGTACAGCCGCCGCAGTCCGCCGGTTCCCCCGGCGTGAGCAGGGCACTGCGCGGGCGGGGACGGCAGGGACGGGGTGCTGGGGGAGCCGGGAAAGGGGCTGGTCACAGGTCCTCCGAGAAGCAACGGCGGGGCAACGCGCAGCATATCGCCGGAGCATGAGGCGCCCGCACGCAGCCCGCGCGCCCTGCGGCCGGGGCGGCACCGGGCCAAACGGAACGGGCCGGGAAGGGCAGGGAAGGAGGAGGTGAACGGACCCTCCGGGGCGGAAATCGGCCCGGGACGCCCCCTTTACGGCACCTGCCGGACAATTGATCATGATGGATGGCCGGACGAACCGGAACGGAGTGGCAACGATGTCGGTGCGGCACGGCGGAGGCGCGGCGGGCACGACGCCGACGCCCCGCACCGCCCCTGACGGCGCCTCTTCCGCTCCGGTCCGCCGGCACGCGCCGTACCTCCCGGTGCGGCGCTCCGCCCGAGCAAAGGACGAGTCGTGGCAGTAGCGGAGCAGTCGGTCGGTTCGGAGTCGGTCCCGCGCGCGCCCGGGGCGGTGCCGTTGCTCGGGCACGCGTTGCGCCTGTGGCGCGACCCCTTCGGGTTCCTGACGTCCCTGCGGGCGCACGGCGAGCTGGTACGCCTCGACCTCGGCACGATGCCCATATACGTGGCGACGTCCGCCGAGGTCGTCCACGAGGTGACGGTGCGCCAGGCCCGCTCCTTCGAGAAGGGACGTTTCTTCGACCGGCTGCGGCCCCTCGCGGGCAACGGCCTGGCCAACGCCAACGGCGATGTGCACCGCGCGCACCGGCGGCTCATCCAGCCGATGTTCGCCAAGGACCGCATCGTGGCGTACTCCGACGCGATGCGGCGCAACGCCCGCGCCGTCTCCGACCGGTGGACGGCCGGTCAGGAGATCGACGTGGCCCACGAGATGGCCGCCTTCAGCATCGAGACGCTGGCCTCCACCATGTTCTCCTCGGACATCGGCCGGCCCGCGGTGGAGGCCATCCGCCGCAACCTGCCGATCGCCCTGAAGAACCTGCTGGTCCGCGCGGCCTCCCCAAAGATCCTGGACCGCCTGCCGATCCGTCCCAACCGCGAGTTCGACGCGGCGGTCGCGGAACTGCGCCAGGTCATCGACGAGGTGATCAGAACCGCGCGTACCGAACAGCACACCGGCCACGACGACCTGCTGTCGCTGCTGCTCGCGGAGGGCGACCGGCTGTCCGACACCGAGGTACGGGACGAGCTGAGCACCATCCTCTTCGCCGGCGCCGAGACCACGGCGGGCACCCTCGCCTGGGCGTTCCACGAACTGGCCGGGCACCCCGAGGTGGAACGGCAGGTGGTGGCGGAGATCGCGGAGGTCGTCGGCGACCGCCCGGTGACCATCGAGGACGTACCCCGCCTGCGGACCGTCCGCCGGGTCCTGGACGAGGTGATCCGTCTGCACGGCGTCACCTTCCTCATGCGCCGGGCCACCGAGCCGGTGGTCCTGAACGGCGTGCGGCTGCCCGCCGGCACCGAGGTCGCCTTCAGCCTGTACGCCCTGCACCGCGACCCGAACGTCTACGCCCACGCCGGCCGCTTCGACCCCGACCGGTGGCTGCCCGAGCGGCAGGAGGAAGCCGGCCTCGGCCGCGAGGCGTTCATCCCCTTCGGCGCCGGCAACCGCAAGTGCCTCGGCGACCAGTTCATCTACACCGAGGCGACCATCGCCCTGGCCACCTGGCTCCCCCGGTGGAAGCTCGTCCCCGTACCCGGGCACACGCCGAAGGAGATCGCCTCGGCGGTGGCGGCGGCCGACCGTATCCCCATGACCGTCACCGAGCGCCGCGCCTGACGGGGCCGCGGCGGGACGTGGGCGACCGGGACGCGCGTTGCCGGGGCGCGGGTGGCCGGAAAGCCACCACGCATGATCACGCAGCGAGGAACTCCGATAGGTTCGCGGCGCGGTCCCCGGGCCGGCCCGGCCCTGGCAGCCCCGGCCGGGGTGGCCCGGCAGGCAGCCCCCGCCCCCTCCCGCCCGGCAAAGGAAAGTCCCGGATGAGCACCTCGGAAAGCGTCGGCGTCCCGGACGCGCTGGTCGCGTCGTACGGCAAGAGCGACGCCGGACGAGCCTGGCTCGCCGCCCTGCCCGCCCAGGCCAGGGAATTCCTGGAGCGCTGGGAACTGGGGCGGGACGGCGAGGCCCGGTCCGGGATGGCCTCGCTCGTGCTGCCGGTCGTCCGTGCGGACGGGACGCGCGCCGTACTGCGGCTCCAGATGCCCACGGAGGAGACCGCCGCCGCGCTGGTCGGACTGCGCACCTGGAACGGCGACGGCGCCGTACGGCTGATGGCGCACGACCGGACGAGCGGCGTCATGCTGCTGGAGCGACTGGACGGAGCCCGTACGCTCGCATCCGTCGCGGACGACGACACCGCGATGACCGTCCTGGCCGGACTGCTGCGACGCCTCGTCGCCGTCCCCGCCCCGGCGGGCCTGCGCGGACTCGGCGACATCGCCGCCGGCATGCTGGAGCGGACACCCGCGGCGGTGACGGCGCTGTCCGACCCCGCCGACCGGCAGCACCTGCGGAGCTGGGCCTCGGTGGTGGCCGACCTGGCCGGCGAGCCGGGGGACCGGTTGCTGCACTGGGACCTGCACTACGGCAACGTGCTGGCCGGGGAGCGCGAACCGTGGCTCGCCGTCGACCCGGAACCGCTGGCCGGTGACCCCGGGTTCGACCTGTGGCCCGCCCTGGACAGCCGGTGGGAGGAGATCGCCGCGACGGGCGAGGCCCACCGCGTGGTACGCCGCCGGTTCGACCTGCTCACCGAGGCGCTCGGGCTGGACCGTGGGCGGGCGGCCGGCTGGACGCTGGGCCGGCTGCTGGAGAACTCCCTGTGGGACATCGAGGACGGGGCGACGGCTCTCGCTCCGTCGCAGGTCATCGTCGCGGAGGCGCTGGCGAGCCGGTAGCGGGACGCTCATGCGGTGGCCCTGCCGCGGGGACCGTGCGGCGGGGTGGCCGTACTGCGGGGGCCTTGCGGCGGGTGGCCGTACCGCGGGAGCCGTGTGACGGGGTGGCCGCGCGTGGCCGTACCGCGGGCCCGTGTGGCGGTGTGTCCGCTCCGTGACTCACACCACAGGGAAAACGCCGGAATGCCGGGTGTAAGGGCAGACGGCCGGGACACACGAGCGGCAGTGCTTCGGAACCGTAGGCACCCTTCCCTCTTCTCGGCCGAGGGGCCCGTCTGTCGTCTTCCGGACCGGCCCCTCGCCTGCCTGAGATCACCCCACGTGAAGCGGTAAAGGAGAGCCGGCGATGGCCACCCCCGCGACCGCGCGCCCCCATGAGCGCGGTGCCAAGGACGTCGACACCAGCGACGAGTTCCGTCTGCTGGCAACGCTGGAGGACGGGCCGGTCAAGGAGCAGATACGCCGGCGCATCATCACCGCCTGGCTGCCGATGGCCCACCGCCTCGCGTACCGGCTGCGGGAGCGCGGCGAACACCTCGACGACCTGAAGCAGGTCGCCGCCCTCGGTCTGGTCAAGGCCGTCGACCGCTTCGACCCGGACCGCGCCGACGCGTTCGAGCAGTTCGCCGTACCCACCATCACGGGCGAACTCAAGCGGCACTTCCGCGACCACACCTGGCACGTGCACGTGCCGCGCCGTATCCAGGAACTGCGCAACAAGGTCCGGCTCGCGGTCAAGGAACTCGGCACCACCCTGGACGGGCGCACGCCCAGCACCGAGCAGATCGCCGCGTACACCCGGCTGCCCGAGAAGGACGTCACGCTCGGGCTGCGGGCACTGGAGAGCTATCGGTCGCTGTCCCTGGACGCCGCCCTCGACCACGGCGGCGAAGGCGGTGACGCGCACACCCTGATGCACGTCCTCGGCGCCCTCGAAGACGCCTTCGCGCTCGTCGAGGACCGCGAGACGGTCAAGCCGGTGCTGACCCGGTTGCCCGAGCGGGATCGCCGCATCCTGTACCTGCGGTTCTTCGAGGACATGACGCAGAGCGCCATCGCGGCCGAACTGGGCGTGTCACAGATGCATGTCTCCCGCCTGCTCAACCGGGCGCTGGCCCGGATACGCGCGGAGGCGACGCGGGCCCCGGCGGAGCAGTACCGCAAGGCTGCCTGAACCACCGTACGGCTGCGTACACGGTCACACCCCTCCCGCTGCTTCCGCCCTGTTTCCGCTCGGTTTCCGCTCGGTTTCCGCCAGGCCGGGACGGGCGGGGCAGGAGGTGTGGCCGCGCCGACGGGGTACCGAGTGAAAGCGTACGGTCCACCGACAGAAGCGGACCGGAAGAGGAACGGAGCGTGCATGGCCGGTCAGACGCGGAAGCAAGAGCCCGTACAGCGCGGGCCCGCCCGGCAGGGGACCTCGCAAGGTCACCGCGAGCAGCCCGCCGGGCAGGGACACATCGCCCGGGCGCGGCAGTGGTGGAGCCGGGCCTGGGGCTCGGCGGGGCACGAACGCCACACGCTGCTGCTGATCGGCAAGAGCACACTGGCGGCGACCGTCGCCTGGGTGTTCTCCTACAACCTGCTCGACGCGGAGTCCCCGGCGTTCGCGCCGTTCTCCGCCGTCCTGATCATGCAGGTGACGGTGTACCAGTCCCTGCTCCAGTCGCTGCGGTACGTGGGGGCGGTGGCGACCGGGGTCGCCGTGCAGGCCGCCCTCGGGTACCTGGCCGGCCCGGACCTGCTCACCTTCGCGCTCGTGGCGGTGGTGGCGCTCACCATCGGCCGGTGGCCCGCCCTCGGGTCGCAGGGCTCCCAGGTGGCGACGGCGGCCTTCTTCGCCTTCTCCACCTATGTCTCGGCACCGGCCGGGATCGGCAAGATCACTCACCTGGGGCAGATCATCCTGCTGGTCCTCATCGGGTGCGGCGTCGGCGTCATCGTCAACGTCACCCTGGTCCCCCCACTGCGCTACCGCAGCGCCGAACACGGCATCCACACCCTCGCCCGCGCCCTGTGCGACCTGGTCAGCGACATGTACCCGGCGATGCGGGAGGGCGAGATGGAGAAGGAGCGCATCAGCCACTGGCGCGGCCGCGCCGAACAGACCGGCGGACTGATCAACCAGGCCGAGAACGGGCTGCGGACGGCGCGCGAGAGCCTCTACTACAACCCGCGCAACCGCCTGGGCCGCCACCGGGACCGTAAGGGATTCGAAGGGTACGGCACGGTGCTCAAGGCGCTGGAGCGGACCATGTACCAGATGGCCTCGCTCACCCGCAGTCTCGACCAATGGCGCGAGGACGGCGACGAGCAGGACCGGCGCTTCCTGCGCGGCTACGCCGACTTCCTGGAGGCCATCTCCCAGATCACCCAGGTCCTGGGGCAATTGACCGAGGAGTCGCTGCCCGACCAGGCCGGCGAACTGTGCGGGCTGGCGGACCAGGCCCGGGAGTGCTGCCGCCGGGTGACCGAGCAGGCCGAGCAGGACGGGCTGCCGCTGACCGACCCGGCCTACCCCTACGGCGTGCTCGTGGTGGAGGCCACCCGGCTGATGGACGAGTTCCAGTACACCTGCGACGTACTCCAGCGGCAGGTCGACGCGTGAGGACCGTCAGGACAGGGGCCCGATTCCCCCAGGTGCGGACCTGTCCGGGTGATTCTCGGAGCAGGCCGGCACCAGCACCGTGCGCCGCCCCCGTCGTTAGTCCTTGTCGTTAGTCCTTTCAACCGACAAGGAGAACGGCATGCCTGCTGGGATCATCGACACTCCCATCCATACGGACGAGGGGCAGCCGCTGTGCATCCACAACGACTGGTTCGAGAGCGGCTGGTCCATCGTCATGCCGCTCCACCAGGCCATGTGGACGGTCATGCTGCTCAGCACCGCGACGGCCCGGGGTCTGAGGGGTGACCTTGACGCCGTCGCCGTGGAGGTCTTCGGCGACGACCCCCGACGCGCCCCGCGCGGGCTCGGCGGCCGGGGACTGGAGTCGCCGCTGGCCTGGCTGGACGCGGAGGCCGTGGCAGCAGCGGTCAGCGCGCAGGAAGCCGCGCGGATGACGGCCGACGCGCAGACGGACCGTGAGTGGTGCGAAGCGGCGCTGCACGCGGTCGGCCTCCCGGCGCCGTCCACCGTGCGGGACCTGGCGGCGGTCATGGAGCGTCTGGGGATCGCCCGGTGCGAGGACGGGCGGTGGACGATGCCCGAGGGCCTTCCCCGGCCGGAGGACGTGCTGCCCCTCCCGGAAGAGCTCGTCGGACGTATCCAGCGCCTCCGGCGGGTGCAGGCGGTCGCGCCGGCCGAACGCGCCCTGCTGGACTACGCCACCCACAGGCTCGGCCGCCCGGCGCAGTTCAAGACGTCCCTGCAACGGCTGGAGCAGGCCACCGGCTTCAGCACGGGCAAGCTGCGGGACACCCTCGACCACCTCGTCACCGACACGGGTGAGATCCAGCTGTACCGCGGCCGGCCGCCCGTCACTGTCGCGGCGAAGGACCTGACCGGGCACAGCTGCTTCGTGATCGCCGTGGACTGGGCCCGCTTCGACGGCGACCGCTACCAGGTGGTGCGCCCCGTCTGACGTCCGATGCTTACAGCCGATTTACCGCACTTCCGTGCAGGATGGGCACGGATTTCACCGCCGCGTACCGCCGTACCGCCGTTTACCGCTGTACTGCGCATCACCTGAGGAAGGATCAGCAGTGGGCCCGTTTCCCGTCCCCGTACCGGTTGCCTTGTCCGTTCCGCGGGGCGGCCGGGGCTGACCGCCGTGACCGTCCCCGCCGGGCCGCACCCGCCGGTGGCCCTGCCTCCGAAGCCTTCCGCCGGGCCGGAGCCCGCGCACCGTCCGGTGCGCTGGTTCCGGCCGACCATCCGGATACGGCTCACGCTGCTGTACGGCGGCATGTTCCTGATGGCCGGCGTCGTGCTGCTCGCGATCATCTACATGTTCGCGGCGAACACCCTCAAGGAAGGCACACCGGAGTTCCAGGTCTTCGGCTCGGACATCAGCCTGGGCAACATGGACTGCCGGGACCTCCAGTCGGTCGCCACGGTCGACGACATCAACGCGGCCATCAGCAACTGCCTTCACGACCGGCGCGCCTCGGTGCTCCAGGCCTTCCTCAACCGTTCCCTGCTGGCGTTGCTGGGTCTGACCGTCGTCGCGTTCGCCTTCGGGTACGCGATGGCGGGGCGGGTGCTGTCGCCGCTGGGGCGGATCACCCGGACCGCGCAGCGGGTGGCGGGCTCGGACCTGCACCGCCGCATCGAGCTGGGCGGTCCGGACGACGAGCTCAAGGAGCTGGCCGACACCTTCGACGAGATGCTGGACCGGCTGGACCGGGCCTTCGAGTCGCAGCGCCGTTTCGTGGCCAACGCCTCGCACGAGCTGCGCACGCCGCTGGCGATCAACCGGACGCTGCTGGAGGTCCAGCTCGCCGACCCCGACGCCTCGCCGGAGCTGGCGCAGCTGGGCAAGACGCTGCTGGCGACCAACGAGCGCAGTGAGCAGCTGGTCGAGGGCCTGCTGCTGCTGGCGCGCAGCGAGAACAAGATCGTGGACAAGAAGCCGGTGGACCTGGCCGAGGTGGCCTCGCAGGCCCTCGACCAGACCCGCGCCGAGGCACAGGCCAAGGGCGTGGAGATCCGCGGCGTGCGCCAGCAGGCGTTCGTCCAGGGCAACGGCGTCCTGCTGGAGCGCATCGCGCTCAACCTCGTACAGAACGCGGTGCGCTACAACGTCCCCCAAGAGGGGCAGCGCGAAGCGCTTCCGGTGGAGGGTGGCGGCGGGCGACGGGCGGGCTGGGTGGAAGTGACGACCGAGCCGCAGCAGGGCTGCGCGGTGCTGGTCGTCTCCAACACCGGCCCCGCCGTCCCGGCCTACGAGGTGGAGAACCTCTTCGAGCCGTTCCGCCGCCTGCGCACGGAACGCACCGGCAGCGACAAGGGCGTCGGCCTCGGCCTCACCATCGTGCGCTCGGCGGTACGGGCCCACGACGGCACCACCACGGCGACACCCCGCGAGGGCGGCGGACTGACCGTCCGCGTCGTCCTGCCGCTGTGAAACCCGTACCCGGCCGGAAGACCGGCCGGGTACCGGGCTGTCGGGCCGGTGGCTTACTTGGCCACGATGGCGAAGGTGTCCCCGGCGACGTCACTCACCGTGCAGTCCATACCGTTGTAGCGGTCGACGAAGGTGCCGGTCAGGTAGGCGAACGCGTCGTACGCCTGATCACCCAGGGGCAGCCCTTCCCGGACCCTGAACCGCAGCTGCACGTGAACGGATTCACGCGGCTTGAGCGTCTTGGGCGCAGGGACGGCGCCCGAGGCCACATCGCCTTCGCGCAGCGTCTTCCATGCCTTCTGCGCCGGGTCCCAGTACTGCAGGTCGGCGTACGGGCTCAGGTAGCGCTCGCCCGGGTTGTAGACGTGATTGCTCACCCGGGCGCTGAGGCTGAAGGACTTCATCTCCTTCGTCGAGGTGTTGGTGAGAGTGGCGTTGAAGGTGTTCCACTTGGTCCCGAGAGTGATCGTCTCGGGCACGCCGAAGGACCGGCCCACGAACGCCTGGTTGTGATGTCCCCCGATCTCGTGGCAGTCCGGCATCTCCGCGGCGGGAGCCGCTTGCGCGACGGGCGCCGCGGCCAGCGCCACCGGGAGCAGGACGGCCGTCGCCACCGAGGCCGAAAGGGCACGGCGTATCTTCATGGGAACCTCTTCCTCGTACTTCTTCTTCGTCCGTTCGCGGATCGTGAGCGGTTCGGTCCCGCCGCTCACGCGCTGATGTCCGTGCCACCCTGAGCGGCCGTGCCCCGGCGCCGCCGCGAGCCGAAGACGACTCCCGCGCCGACGGCCATCGCGGCTCCGCCGGCGAGCGCGACGGTCGGCAGTGCGGTGGGGGAGCCGGTCCGGGCGAGCCGACCGCCCTGCGGCCCGACGCCGCCGTCGGAGCCGTCGGCAGGGGCGTTCTGGCCGGTCCGGGCCGCGTCGCCGCCCGGCTTGCCGGACTGGCCCGGCTTCGTGGCCGGGGGCTGCGCGGGCTTGCTGCCGGCGGGCAGCATCGTGAAGTCGACCCAGGTCTCCTTGGCCGAGCCGCAGGAACCGTCGCGGTTGCGGTAGTCGCCCGCGGCGAGCATGAATCCGGAGCCGGGCTTGGCGTTCTTCACCACACGGGTACGCAGCTCCAGCGTGACGCTCTGGTGCGCGCCGATCGCGAAGGAGCCGAACAGGGTCCGCGTCTCCGCGTCGTGGAAAGTCTTCCAGGTGCCCGTCTTGAGGTCGTGGTACTCGGTGTCCAGCTCCCAGAACGGCCGGTCGACGTCCTGCGAGGAGGACACGTGCAGGAACGGCTGCACCTGCTCCATGGCCTTGCCGGTGGTGTTGCTGAGTGTCATGGTGAACCGCGTCCAGGCGCCGCCCGCGACCAGCTGGGCAGGTACCTGGTTGACCGCCACCCGCAGCTGGTCGGACGCGAACGCGCAGGTCTGGTCCTGGCCTTCGGCGCTCTCGCCGCCCTTGGCGCCTTCGGAGCCCTTCGTGCCTGCGTCGCCCTTGGGGGACTTCCCTCGCCGGCGGCAGGACCGGTGCCGGTGGCCTTGCCGTCCTGGCCTGTCCCGTCCGCCTTGTCCGTCTTGTCGGCGGTCTTGTCGTTCTTGTCCCTGTTCTCGCTCTTGCCGGCATCGTTGGTCGAGTCGGTCTTGTCCGGGCTCTCGGCTTCCGTGGAGTCGGTGGAGGCGGGGCTACGGACACCAACCCCCGGCGCCGGCTCCGTCGCGAACGCGGCGGCGGGCGCGGCCATGACGGCGACGGGTGCTAGTACGGCGGCCGCCGCGGCGGCCGTCAGGGCACGGCGTATCTTCATCCAGCACACCTCTCGAATCCCAGGTGCCACTAGCGTGGCACGAGCATCTGTCCACCTATCCTGACGGACTGTGCGGGGGATCGGTTGTGCACTCAACATGCCTAAGTGGAAGGGCAGGTGGATGTTGCGTAGGTGAAATCTGGGGGCGGCAGTTACGTACGTAACGCGGCTGATACACCGTCACATGCGGAAACGCCGATCACCCACCCGCGGGCCCCGCCCTGCACCGGCGGCCGTGGCAAGTGATCGGCGAGCCTCACCGAAGCCGGACAGGCTCCGGCTTCGCCGTCATTCCGCCGCTGTTCCTCTCTGTTCCTCCACCCGCAGAGCGCCGGAGGGGCACAGCATCCCGGCTTCGAGGGCGGCGTCCCGGCTGTCGTCGCCGGGCTCGGGAGCGAGCACGGTGACGATGCCGTCCTCGTCCTGGTCGAAGACGTCGGGCGCGGTCAGTACGCACATGCCGGCGCCGACGCAGACGGCTCGGTCGGCGGTCACCTTCATCGATTCCACCCCTTCTCCACCTCCTCCGCCGCGGTCACCAGGTGACGGGGAGTTCGTTGACGCCCTGGATGGTGGTGCCGGGGCGCAGTTCCAGGCGCTCGACCGGTGTGGCGAGCCGCAGGGTCGGGACGCGCTCGAACAGCGCGGTCAGGATGATCTCCAGTTCGAGCCGGGCCAGGTTCTGGCCGAGGCACTGGTGGACGCCGTAGCCGAAGGAGAGATGGTGCCGGGCCGAGCGGTGGATGTCGAAGGTGTCGGGATCGCGGAAGACCCCCGCGTCACGGTTGGCGATGGAGTTGGTGACGATCACGCCCTCACCGGCCCGGATCAGCTGCCCGCCGATCTCGATGTCGGCGGTGGCGACCCGGCCGCCCGCGACGTCGGCGATGGCGAGGTAGCGCAGCAGTTCTTCGACGGCGCCGGGAACGAGCGCCGGATCGGCCCGCAGGGCGGCCAGTTGGTCGGGGTGGTCGAGCAGGGTGATGACGCTGAGGGAGGTCATCGACGCGGTGGTCTCGTGGCCGGCGATGAGCAGGAGCATGGCGTTGGAGATCAGCTCTCCGCGGTCGATCGTGCCCTCCGCGAGCTGCCGGTGGACCAGCGCGCTGAGCAGGCCGGGCCCGGGCTCGGCCGCCAGGCCGGTGATCAGTTCGTCCAGGTACCGCTCCAGGTCGTCGCGCGCACCGGACGCCTCCGCCGCGACCGTGGACTGGACCAGGCGCCTGCTGGCGTCCTGGAAGAAGTCGTGATCGGCGTACGGGACACCCAGCAACCGGCAGATCACCATGGAGGGCACCGGCAGTGCGAACTGGCTGACCAGGTCGGCGGGCGGGCCCGCCGCGAGCATCTCGTCGAGGAAGCCGTGGACGACGCGTTCGATGTCCGGGCGCATCCCCTTGATGCGCTTGACGGTGAACTCGCTGATCGTCATTCGGCGCTGCTTGCCGTGCTCGGGCGGGTCCATGCCGATGAAGGCAGGCCGGGCGTCGCGAAACGCCTTCAGGCGCGGGGAGACGAGCGGAAAGGACGGGTGGGCGCGGTCGGAGGACAGCCGGGGGTCGGCGAGCAGCTTGCGGGCGGTCTCGTGCTTGGTGACCACCCAGGCCCGCCGGCCGTCGTAGAGGGTCACCGGCCGCAGCGCGTCCTGCTCGTCGCGCAGCCGGGCGTAGGAGGCGGGTAATTGGTACGGACAGGTGCGGTTGCTGGGGAAGGCGGGGGCGTCGGTCGTACGGAGCGTTGCGGACGTCTCGGTCATCGGTCCCCTTGAAGGTTCTGACAGCCTTTTAAAGAACGGTCAGTTCTCTAACTTGGAGGCTAGAGTGCTCCCTTGGAGAACGCAACGTTCTTTCGGCATGCTTTGCCCACTCAAGGAGTCACGCTGTCTTCGAACGCCGACGACCGGACCGCCCCGCCGGCCGCCGACCACCGCAAAGGGCCGCGGCGCCGCGGCGAGGAACTGGAACACGCCATCCTGATGGCGGCGTTCGACGAACTGGCCGAGGTGGGCTACGCCGCGCTGACCATGGAACGCGTCGCCGCCCGCGCCCGTACGAGCAAGGCCGTCCTGTACCGCCGGTGGACCGGGCGCGCCGAACTGGCCCTGGACGCCTGGCAGGCGCGCGGTCTGTCCGGCCTCGAACTGCCCGACACCGGTACGCTGCGCGGCGACATGATCGCCCTGCTGCGGCAGGTGGCCGTCAAGATGGACAGTCCGATCGGCGGCATCATGCGCGGCCTGCTGGTGGACCTGACCCGGGACCCCGAGTTCGCCCGGCTGATCCGGGAACGCATCCACAACGTCGGCCCGGTGGCGGTCCGCACCATCCTGCGGCGAGCCGTCGAGCGCGGCGAGGTCGAGGAGTGGGTACCGGTCTCACGGCGGGCCAGTGTCGCCACCGACCTGCTCCGCAACGAGTTCCTGCTCTTCGGGGCTCCCGTGGAGGACGAGACCGTCATCGAGATCGTCGACGACGTCTACCTGCCGCTGGTCCTGGCCCCGGCCCCGAGACTGACGCCGCGCCCCGGCCGCCCGCGCGAGGAGCGGTAGGGCGTTTCTGATGGGTCTCCGTGGAGCACACTGAGCGGCGTTCGGTGCGTGCTCTCGGTGTGCGGTGTGGAGGGTCATGTGGCGGAGCCACCTGTCCCTTTGCGCCGTGCGGCGGGTGGGGGCCCTGCTCGAAGAGCTTGGGGAGTGCCGGGCGTCGCGATGCCGCGGAGATCCGTCAGAAGCGCCCTAACCGCCGGCCCACCGTGTCCGGGGCTGCCGTACGTGCGCGTCGCCGCCGGAAATGCCGTGCCGCGCCGTCGACGGAGGCGCAGACTCGCTCCATGGCGGACATGCGCGCGTTCCTGGACGCGGTCAGCGGCTGGGCCGGCGGCGGCCCGGGTGGGCCCGCGAGCGATCTGGCCGTGCGTCTGGGAGTACGGACGGCGGTGCTGCTGGAAGGGCCGAGCGACCACGCGGCCGTCGAGGCGCTGGCCGTACGGCGTGGCCGGGACCTCGCCGCCGAAGGGGTGTGCGTCGTGCCGATGGGCGGGGCGACGAGCGTCGGCCGCTACGCCGGCCTCCTCGGGCCGCCCGGCCTCGGCCTGCGCCTGGCCGGGCTGTGCGACGAGGGCGAGCAGCGGTTCTACGAGCGCGGCCTGAAACGGGCCCGGGCGCCTCGCCCGGGATTCTTCGTGTGCGTGGCGGACCTGGAGGACGAACTGATCCGGACGCTCGGCACGGCGAGGACCGAGGAGATCGTACGGGCCGAGGGCGACTTGCGGGCCTGGCAGACCTTCCGGCGCCAGCCCGCGCAGGACGGCCGGCCCCGGCACCAGCAGTTGCGGCGCTTCCTCGGCACGAAGAAGGGCCGCAAGATCCGCTACGGCCACCTCCTCGTGGAGGCCCTGGACCCGCAGCAGGTACCGGGTCCGCTCGACGGCCTCCTCATGAGTCTGTGAATGACGGGGTGGGGCGGCCGACGCCTGTCCGTGGACGTGTACGGCTCGGCCGTTCCGCCGAGAGAACGGGTTCGGGAGCCGTGCCCAGCCCCAGACCCGGCCGGCGGACCCCCCGGTGCCGCGTCACGCCCCCTCGTTGTGCCGCACCCCCGTGTCGCGCCACACCCCGGAGCCGTGTCGCACCCCGTGCCGGTCCGCCGGCCGTGTCGTGCTCCAAGCTCTCGTGGTTCCGCATTGATGCGCAGGTCCCTCACCTGCGGTGAATCAAGAAACCGCCGCGCGCCCTCGCGTACCGCGGTTGGCTGACAGGCGTCTTCTGCGGGTGGCGACCCGTGCTGGGGTGGGCGCGACGTGATCGCGAGGGAAGGGGCAGGCACGGATGGGACGCCGGAAGCTCTCCCTGGACCCGACCTCGGCCCTGTGCAGCGCTTCGCCCACGAGTTGCGCACGCTGCGCAGGGCGGGCGGGATCACGTACCGGGCGATGGCGCAGCGGGTCGACTGCTCGACTCCCACGCTGTCGCGGGCCGCTTCCGGCGAGCAGCTCGCCTCGCTGTCCACGGTGCCGGCGTACGTACGGGCCTGCGGCGAGGAGGAGACGGAGTGGGCGGAGCGCTGGCGCCGGGCCGCGCGCGAGGTGGCGGCCGTACCCGTGCCGCCGGAGCAGGAGGAGGGGATCGAGCCGCCCTACCGAGGGCTGGCCCGCTTCGAGGCGGCGGACGAGGATGGTTCTTCGGCCGGGAGGCACTGGTGGCCACACTGGTGGACTGCGCGCTCGCGCACCGGCTGACGGTGGTGGTGGGCCCGTCCGGCAGCGGCAAGTCCTCACTGCTGCGAGCGGGCCTGGTGCCCCGTCTGCAACACGCCGACCCGGCCCACCGGCCCGCCGCACTGCGCCTGCTCCCTCCGGGAGCCCAGCCGCTGCGCACCCACCGGGCTCGCTGCACCCCGGCCGGCCAGGAAGGCGGAGCGGGGGACACCTGGCTGATCGTGGACCAGTTCGAGGAACTCTTCACGCTCTGCCACGACCCGGGCCAGCGGGCCGGCTTTCTCCACCTGCTGCTGGCGGCACGGACGGCGGACAGTGGGCTCAGCGTGGTGCTCGGCGTACGGGCGGACTTCTACGGCCGCCTGCTGGAACTGCCGGAACTGGCCGCCGCCATGGCCGAGTCCACCGTGGCGGTCGCTCCGATGAGCCCGGACGAGCTGTGCCAGGCGATCGTCAAACCCGCCACGGCCGCCGACCTGTTCGTCGAGCGTCCGCTGACTGCCCGTCTGATCCACGAGGTGGACCAGGAGCCGGGAGGCCTGCCGCTGCTCTCGCGCAGGCCCTGCTGGAGACCTGGCGGCGTCGTCATGGCCGTAACCTGCCCCTGGAGGCGTACGAGGCCACCGGCGGTGTCCACGGCGCTGTCGCCCAGAGCGCCGAGGACCTGTACTCCGGCCTGACGCCCGATCCGTACGACTGTGGGGCCTCGCCTCGGCCCGGCCCCGCCTGACCCTGCCCGGCTGCGGCTGGCCGGTGGCGTCGATGGCCGTCAGCCCTGACGGGCGCACGCTCGCCGTCGGTCAGACGGACGACGAGGCACACCTGTGGCGTCTGGACCTGCCCGTCCCCGAGGAAGCCATCGCCAGAATCTGCCACACCGTCAACCGGGACCTCACCCGCCAGGAACGCACCACCTGCCTGACGGACCCGCCGCGCCATAAAGGGTGTGCTTCATAGAGGCTGCACGCCGTGAAGGGTGTACGTCATGCAATGCCTTCGGCGGCAGTGGCGGCAAATTCAGATGTCGGCACGCGACGCAAGGTGTTGCATATAGGCACTATGTCTACACCGAACTCATCGCATTCCCCGGCGGCCGGCCAAGCCGATATGCAGCTCCGGATGGAACGCAATCTGGCCGAGCACGCCTGCCACCTCCACCGACGTCTGGACGGCGCGGCGGTCGTCGAGACGGATGATCTCCTGATCGCCGACAGCGGACTGGCCGACGACACCTTCAACATCGTCGCGGCGGCACGGTTCACTGCTGACGCGGCACCGCGACGCGTCCGCCGGACCGTTCAGGACCTCACCGCCACCGGCCGGCCTTTCTCCTGGTGGGTGGGGCCCGCCTCGGCGCCGGCCGACCTGCCCGCGCACCTGGCGGCCGCGGGGCTGAGTGCCTCGGAGACCGAGGCGGGCATGTGGCTGGACCTCCGCGAGGCCCCACCGCGGCCGTACACCGACGGCCTCGACATCCGCCCGGTGACCACCCGGGAACACCTTGCCGACTACGCCAGGGTGCTCGCCACGCTGTGGGACCCGCCGGCTGCCACCGTCCGGCAGTTCTACGCCGAAACCGCGCAATGGGCTCTCGCCGCCGACAGCCCGGCCCGGTATCTGATCGGCTGCCTGGAGGGCCGTCCGGTCTGTTCGGCGGAGGCCTTCCTGCACGCCGGCGTGGCAGGCGTCTACAACATCGCGACCCTCGCGACGCACCGCCGGCGCGGCTACGGAGGCGCCATCACGCTCGCCGCGCTCCACACCGCCCGCGACGAGGGGTACCGGACCGCCGTCCTGCAAGCGTCGGCGGACGGTGAGCCCGTCTACCGGCGGCTGGGATTCGACACCTGCGGAACCTTCACCGAATACGCCCTCAATTCCTGAGCGCCGCACGGTGGAATGCGTGTGGTCCGCCGGAGTGCGCGCGGGGGCGCGGAAAGTGGTGGTGCGCCAGGGTGAATGCTTACGCTTCCCACGACTGCCCACTGGGAGCAGGTTACCCGTGTGGGTGATCGTGCAGTTGCGTGCGACAGGCCTAGGGTCGCCCCTGTCACGGATGACGACGAGGGGGAATGTTCATGCTCAGGAAAATGCTGCGCGGTGTGTCCGTGGTGGTGCTGACCTCCGCGGCCTGCGTACTGCCGTCGGCCGCGACGGCAGCTCCGCAGGTTTCCGTTTCCGCCGCCCGGGCCGCGGCCGCCGCTCCGACGGCGGTTCACGCTCCGGCGGCGGTCTACGGTCCGTATGCGAGCTACGAAGTCTGCTGGGTCGCCGGAAACCAGGGCCAGCAGGCCGGTCAGTGGCAGTCGTTCTTCTGCGCGCAGAACGGCACGACCTCGTGGTGGCTGTTCACCACCCCGTAGCCCGCTCGACCCGGGCTTCTCGCCGGGCGGCTTCCGTGCCGCCCGGCTTCTCGCTGTTCGGGTGGCCGTTCGTGCCGGTCACCGGCGTGGAAATCGCTAGTCGCCCACGAACCACAGGTGGCTTCCCGGCGTTTCCGCACACTTCTTCAAGAACGTCATTAGGTCTTGCAGCGCGGCTTTCTGCGACGCGTCCGAGCACCGTTCGAAAAGCTCGGCGGCTTCCGGCAGCGCGGTTTCCGCTTCCTGTTCGTTGAACAGGGTGTCACCGTAAGGGTCCACCCAAGCCAATTTGCCGGGGCCGGACCGATCGAACGGACCCAGCGCCTCCGCCAGAGCCTCACCGTGTCCGTAGGAGCCTTGCAGCAGGGTGGCTTCGGACGCCCCGCCGCGCGCAGGCCGTTCGGAGTGAAGTTCCAGCTCGATTCCCACAGGTGCTCCACAGCAGTGTCGGCGATGCCGCTTTCGCCCGTCCATGTACGGCATGCTCCACGCTATCGCGTCCGGCGACGCAGCGACGGCCGCCGTCATAGCTGACCGGTGCCTCCCCCATCTCGCTACGAATGCCCCCTTGCCCTGGCGTCCGGCCTGGCCCGTCGACGATCACTGGGGCACCACCTACCGTGCGGCCGGCGCGTTGGCCGGCCTCCTGAGCATCTCGGTCAGTGAAGCCCTGGCACGTCTGCGTGCCGGCGCCTTCACCACCGGTCGCCCCCTGCCGGCCCTCGCCCGCGAAGTGTTGAAGTTCCGCAGCGAGCGGCCGCATGAAGAGGCGTGACGGCTGCCACCGCCCGGACAGGGCGGTGCGCCGCGGCCCTCCCCATGGCCGCGGCGCACCTGGGCGCCCGGGCCGCCGGCCGGCGGCCCCGGGGGTGATGGTCAGCGGCGGCCCCAGCGTTCGATGTCGATCACGTGGTGGCGGTCGTCGCGCAGGGTGGCGGTGTCGCGGTGGTTGTGCCAGACGTAGTCGCGGCGGTTCTGGTGGACGTCACGCCAGGTGTCGCGGCCCTTGCCGGTGTGGACCCGTACTTCCCGGTGGCCGCCGAGGCGCAGGTGGCGGAAGCGGTAGGTCTGGTGGGTGCGCTTGCTGGTCAGCGTCCAGCCGTCGAGGTCGACCGCGCGGCGCCCGGTGTTCTTGACGGTGACCCACTCGGCGTTCAGGGACCGGTTGGAGCCGTCGTCGCGGCCGGGGCTGTCGGCCTGCACGGCGCCGATCACGACGGGGGAGCGGTGCTTGGCCGGCAGCGTGTGTACGTCGGTGGCGGCGGCGGGCAGCACGGCGGTGGCGACCAGGGCGGCCGAGCCGAGAGCGACGGCGGCCGTACGAGCGGAACGGAACATGACGAACCTCCTGCGGGCAGCCCCGTATGCGGCGGGGCCGGTGTGACTTGATGCCCGGACTGCTGCCGGGCGGACATCACTGTGCGCCCGTTCGACGGCCTGTGGTTGAAGAGGCGACCGTCCTTTACACAACACGGACATTCGCACACCCACGCCGTGCCCGTGGTGTACGCCTCCGCGCGTGACCGGCCCTCGCGCGCCCCCGGTGCACCACCGCGTACACGCAACTGACCTGCGGATTCGGCGGTCCCGGTGCTGTCGGGGGTGACATTCCGTACGGGTGTGCAGGGTCGCCCTCGGCGAGGGCGAACGCATGTCCATGCGGAGGTGGGTTCGTACGGGAGTCGCGGCCGGCAGGAGAACCGTTTCGGTGAAGCGGCACGTGAAAAGTCGTGCGTTTCCTTCGGGCGGGTCACTCGTTTGGTCCGATACGACGCGCTCAGCACCGCTGCCTGCCTCCATCGTGGTTGACCAACGGAGCGGGAGTGACCGGGTGTTCGCCGTTCGCGCGGCGCTACCCGGTCCCGGGTGCTGGGCGGTGTCCCTTTCGGGATGCGGGTGCCCGGTCAACGGCGGGTGCCCGGTTCGTCACCTTCGGAAAGATGAAGGACCACACGTGCAACACATCGTGAAACGAAGCGTGCTGGTCGCCGCGACGGCGACCGGCATGCTGACCGGCGTGGGGGCGAGTGCGGCCCACGCCGACGCCGGTGCGCGAGGAGCGTCGCTCGGGTCTCCGGGCGTGCTCGCGGGCAACCTGCTCCAGGTCCCCGCGCACGTGCCGGTGAACGTCTGCGGCAACACCGTCGACGTCATCGGCCTGCTCAACCCCGCGTTCGGCAACACCTGCGTCAACACCGGCAGCCACAATCCGCCCGGCCACCAGCCTCCGGGTCACAAGCCGCCAGGCCACAAACCACCGGGCAGCCACCAGCCTCCCGGCCACCAGCCCCCTGGGCACAAACCGCCCGGCAGCCACCAGCCTCCCGGCCACCAGCCCCCTGGGCACAAGCCGCCTGGCCACCAGCCCCCGGGTCACAAGCCGCCCGCGCACGAGACCCCCGGTACCCCGGGGCCGGGCGGTCACCGGCCGCCCACCGACCCCCAGCTGCCCGGCCAGCGGCCTCCGGCCGAGGTCGCCGGCGCGGTGGACTCCCGGCCCGTCCCCGCGGCGCACCACCACCAGTCGCCGTCCGCGACGGCACCGGCCGGTGGCAAGGGGCAGCAGGTCGAGCACGGCGCGCAGAGCGCCCAGCTGCCGACACTCGCGCAGACGGGAAGCAGTCATGTCGGCGCCACGGCCGTCACGGGCGCGGCGCTCCTGCTCGGCGGTGCGGTGCTCTTCCGCCGCAGCCGCACCTCGCGCGCCTGACGTCCTGGTGCGTCTGACGTCCTGACACACCTCCTCCACCAGCCGCTACGGCGGTTCCCGGCCCCGGCCGGGAACCGCCAGGGCGAGAACGCAGACACCCCGCCCGCGGCATCGCCATCGACTGCCTGTCCGTCCGCCCCGAAGACCTCCACGCAGGGGCAACGACCGTGCGCCGCGGCGGGCAACGCGCCCCGCCGTACCCTTCACACGACCGGCACCGGGTGTTCTCAGCTGTGCCCGGCCGGTGGGTCGGGGAAGAGGGTGCCCCGCCCGGCGGCCAACTCCGTCCGCTGCCAGGTGCGGCCGTCCTGGGCCAGCGCGCGGACGGCGGCGGCGCTGCCGGCGAAGACGGGCAGCAGGGGGCCGGTCGCGGTGCGCTGGATGAGCTTGCGTACGGCGGGATGCGGACCGGCCAGCAGCAGCGCACCGCCGACCGTGTGCAGTCGCATCGCCTTGCGGACCAGGACGGCCAGGGCGTCGATGGTCAGCCGGTGGACCGCCGACACGTCGACGATCACGGTGGGCACCGTGGCACGGCGGCGGATCATGGCGGCCAGGCACTCCACGGCGTCCCAGGAGCCGTCAGGCAGGAGGAGCAGGTGGTACTGGGCAGGTCGGGTCAACAGGACGGAGGCCTTCCGTACACAGAACTGGACGCCTCGACCCCCAGGAGCGCGCGGCCCCTGACGGCTCAACGCGCTTACCGTGCCTTTGGCATACCCACCCCCACCGGCGTCACCCTGACCCGCCAGGACGACTTTTCCTACGTCCCCGGGCGAAGCCTGCCGAGCACCCCGTCCCGGCAGGGGTCAGCTCAGCTGAGCGGCCGGATGTCGATGCCTATCCAGTCGTCCTGGCTGTAGTTGTACACGTTGTCGACGAGAAACAGGCTGACCAGGCTCTTCCCGCGTTCCCAGGAAATCTGCCGCTCGGGAGGGTCCGACTGTACGGGCGGCGGCGCGGAGAGCGGTGTGCCCAGGCGTGCCTGGAGCAGGTGCGCGGCACGGTCGTAGCAGGCGAGAAATTCCTCCTGCGTGGCCCGCGCCGTGTACACGCCTTCGGTGGGAAGCGGATCGCCCCACAATTCCCGCGGATCGACAGGCTCCCCCGTCATGGATTCGGTGAGATCGATCGCCGCGTAGGCCAACGGAAAGGCGAGGAAGGAGTCCTCGTGGCATTCCGGTTCGTCGCACGCGACGCTCCGGTCGTCGGTTTTGGAGCAGCCCGGGTATTCGCCCAGCAGCACATGCCAGGACAACGGGTCCGGGTCACCGATCGGCCAGTGGTCCAGCCACCCGACGGCGGGGCCGTCGCCGGTGGCCGGGCGGGCCCAGCCGCGGTGCCGGAAGGCCGCGTCGAAGGCATCGCAGCACCACGGGACGTCAGCGAGTTCCAGCAGGTCGTCGAGGTAGGCGGGGGTGAGCGGGAAGGACAGCATCGACATGAGGACGAACCTACTGGAGCCCGTGCAGGCACGGTCGCCATGGCCGGCGTCGTGCCGGAGCCCTCCCGCGCTCTGCCCCTGACGGGCGGACGCCCCGCTGCGTCCACAGGAGTACGCCGGCAGCCTTCCGCCGAGGGATGCCCGCCGGACCGTACCGGCCGAAGCTCATGGCTATGAAGAACTCACCGCAGGACCTTCCCCGTACTGGCACCCGCACGCATGTCCCGGGCCGCGCCTCTCCGCCGTCGTCCCTGCGCTCGATCCCGCCCGCCACGGTCGGAACGATCGGCGGTCAGGTACTGGCGGCCGCGGGAATCATGGTGCAATGGCTCGCCGAACCCGCCCTGTTCCCAGGATTCCCGCCCGGGCTCATCTACATCGGCGCGGCCGCGGTGATCGTCTGGTGGGACCGGCGGACGCCCTGGTCACCGCTGGCGGCGGTGCTGCTCTCCTTGTGGATCACGGTCGGCGGGCTGGTCGGCGGACAACTGGCCGCCAACCTCGGCAGCGCGAACTCCGCGCTGGCCGCCGGCAACGCCGTGATGCTGCTGGGCCTCGTGTCGTCGTCCGTGGCCGCCGTGTTCGCCATTCGGCACAACCGCCGTCAGGGGACCGGACCTCTCGTCAAGCCGCTCAGCGCGCGCAATCCGCGCCGTACCGCCGTGTGGTGCGCCGTCGCGGGCATGCTGGCGGACGCGATCGGCGACGCGGCACCCGAAGGGCTGCGCTGGGACGGCCCCGGGCCGGCCATGTTCGCCGCGCTCGCCCTGCTCGTCGCGCTGGTGCCCGGCCGGTTCATGCCCATGCTGAGCGTGGCGCTGAGTGCGGCCTTCATCGTCGGGCTGACCTCCAATCCCGAATCTCTAGCGGCGCTGACCGACCCGGGCGGGGACCCGGTCGGCTTCGGCGGCGTCGCGCTGCAACTGGCAGGGCTGATCACCACGGTGGTCGCGGGCAGCCTCGCGGCCTTCCCCCGTACACGCCGTTCTGCCTGGGGTCGGACTCCGTAGCGATGCGGGACAGTGAATGCCGGGCAGACAGCGACAGGGAATGCCGGGCAGGCAGCGGCAGGGGCTGTCGGGCAGGCAGCGACGGTGACGGAGGACGGTATGGGCGCGCAGTACACCGCGGGGCTGATGCGAGCCGCTGACGGCCCGTGGGAACGCCGCGAGGCGTTGGTCCACGGTGACCGGCGATGGACGTACGGGCAGCTGGCGCGGACCGTCCGTGGCATCGCGGCTGTCCTGCGTTCCTCACCCGGCGCACGGAACGGCGTCGCCGTCCTCGCGGACAACCGCCCGGAGGTCGTCGCCGTCCAGCTCGCCACCCACCTGCTCGGATATCAGCTCGCCCTGCTGGCACCGAGCGCGACCCACGCCGAGCGGGAGGAACTGCTGCGGCACAGCCACCCGGGAGCGCTGGTCTTCGCCCCCGGCCATGCCGAGTCCGCCAGGGCTCTGGCCGCGACGGCCGGCATCGGGGAACTGCTGTCCCTGGGCCCGGCTCCGGCCTGCCGCGACCTGGCGGCGGAGGCTGCCGCGCAGCCGGCCGGGCCGGGCCTGCCCGCGGCGCCCGCCGAACGGGTACGGACCTTGCTGTGCACGGGCGGCACGACGGGCCTGCCCAAAGCCGTCGTGCACACGCACGGCCTGTACGACGCCCTGGCCGCGCTCGTGGGCGACCACGGGCTGGCCGCACCCGGAGAACGGCGGCTGGTGTGCACGCCCATGAGTCACATCAGCGGGCACTTCGCGCTGCCCACCGTCCTGTCGGGTGGCACCTTGATCCTCCACGACCGGTTCGACCCCGGCGCGGTGGTGGAGACCATCGCCGCGGAGCGCGTCAACGCGCTGGTGCTGACCTCGCCCTTGTTGTACCAACTGCTGGACCACCCGGCTCTCACCGTGACCGATCACTCCTCCTTGCGCTGTCTCGGCTACGGTGCCGCGCCCACCCCGCTGCGCCGCCAACAGCAGGCCCTCGACCGTCTCGGCCCGGTGTTGCAGCACATCTACGGTCTGACCGAAGCCGGCGTGGTGACCCTGCTCCAGCCCGGCGACCACCACGCCGACTGCCCACGGAGCCTGGCCGGGGCCGGCCGGCCGGTTCCCGGCATGAGCGTCGAGGTGCGCGACGAGGACGGACGGCGGCTGCCGGCGGACCGGGCGGGGGAGGTGTGGGTCCGTGGCCCGAGTGTGATGGCGGGCTACCTCGGCCACCCGGTCACCACGGAAGAGGTGATCCGGGACGGCTGGCTGCGTACCGGGGACATCGGCGGTCTGGACGCGTCCGGCACCCTCTTCCTGAAGGCCAGGAAGAGCGAAGTGATCATGCAGGCGTCCGGGTTGCGCAGCTACCCCCGGGTCGTGGAGGAAGCGTTGCTGAGCCACCCGGCCGTCCGCGCGGCGGCGGTCTTCGGCGTCCCGGACGGGGGCGAGGGCGAGCGGGTGCACGCGACCGTGGTCCCGCATCCGGGCGACACCGTCGATCCCGTAGCCCTGCGCGCCCACGTACTGGCCGAGCTGGGGCAGGCCCACATGGTGCCGGAGTCCGTCGACGTCGTCGCACGCCTGCCTGTGACCCGGAACGGCAAGGTCGACAGGCAGGCGCTCAGAGACGGGGCCGCGGGTGGTCGCTGACGTCGTGCCCTGTACTCGAAGTGTGTTGCTTGGTGCCTCGTGCCTGCGGTTTCCGGCCTACGGCAGGCCCTTGTCGATGGCCTTCATCAAGGTGCCCGTCGGGGTGTCACCGGACATCTCCCAGATCATGGCGCCCAGAAGCCCCTTGGACTTGACCCAGTCCGTCTTCTTCCCGATCGACCAGGTGTCGTCGAAGGACCACCACTGACCGTTCGCACCGGTGTACCCGTACGTCGAGATGGACTGTTCGTCGTGATGGACGGTCATGTCGGGGACGTTGCTCAGCATGTTCTGGTAGCCCCGGATGCCTGCCTCCTCGGGGAACTGCCCGGGAGCCGCGCCGTCCGCCGACTGCCATTCACCGTGCGCCCCGCCGTCCGTCACGGTCTTCCAGCCACGGCCGTAGAACGGGAAGCCGATGGTCAGCTTGCGCGGGCTGACTCCCGCGTCCGTGTATGCCTTGACGGCGTTCTCGACGCTGAAGTGGAAGTCGTACGGGTCCTGGGTGTCGTGGTGAAGATTGGCCTGGTGGCCGGTGCGCTTGGGCTCCCAGGAGTTGTCGCTGCCCGAGCCGTGGAAGTCGTAGCCCTGGACGTTGGCGTAGTCCAGCGAGGAGAAGATCGTGGACAGGTCCCAGCCCTGCTGGATCTTGACGGGGTCGGCGGGGGTGAAGGCGGTCAGCAGCTTGTGCGGGCCGCCCAGCGCGTCGAGCTGCCGGCGGAACTCCTTGATCAGCAGCGCGAGGTTGGCCTTGTCGTCCGGGCTGTAGTGGTTGCCGGGGTGGCCTTCGGCGCCCGGCCACTCCCAGTCCAGGTCGATCCCGTCGAAGATGCCCGCACCGGTCCCGGGGCCGCCCGCGCCGTTGTAGACGGGCAGGTTGCCCTTGATCCAGATGTCGATGCAGGAGGCGGCGAACTTCTTGCGGGAGGCGTCGGTGGCCGCCGCGTCGGAGAAGAACTTCGAGTACGTCCAGCCGCCGAGGGACATCACCACCTTCAGGTGCGGGTGCTTGGCCTTCAGCTTCTTGAGCTGGTTGAGGTTGCCGCGCAGCTTGCCCCAGCCGTCGTCGGCCACCCCGTCCACCGACTGCGCGGCGGGGAAGGCGCGTCCGTAGTCGGCGTCCGCGTCACCCGCGCCGGTGCCCTCGTCCGGGTCCTGCGGATTGCCGGAGACGCCCTTGGCCACGCCGGCCAGGCAGGTGAGGTTCTTGGGGTCGATGTTGGCGAAGGCGTAGTTGACGACATCCAGGCCGGCGGCGGCGCCCGAGGTGTCCAGGTTCTTGACGAAGTACTGGCGGCCGTAGATGCCCCACTGCGCGAAGTAGCCCACCTTCAGGTACTTGCCGGGCCCGGCCACGTCGTCCGTGGTGACGGTCAGGGCGTCGGAGGCGGGGAAGTGTTCTCGGCGGCGTCGCGTGCCGTGACGGAGAAGCGGTACGTGGTGGCCGGGGTCAGGCCGTCGACCGTGGCGGCGGTGGTGCTGCCGGGAACGGTGGCGACCAGGTCGGCGCCCCGGTAGACGTCGTACGCGACCACACCGACGTTGTCGGTGGCCCGGTCCCAGGCCAGGGAGACGCTGGAGGCGGTGATCGCGGTGCTGCGCAGAGCGCGGGGCGCGGACGGCGGAACCGGGTCGCTCGCCGGGTCCACGGTGTCCGCGGTCACCGGGGCGCTCGGCGGCCCGGTGTTGCCGCGCCTGTCCTTGGCCCGGACGGTGAAGGTGTACCGGGTGGCCGGGGTCAGGCCGGTGACGGTCGCGGTGGTGCCGGCGGCGGTGGCGACCGGGCGGCCCTCGCTGAGCACCTCGTAGGAGGTGACCGGGTGGTCGCCGGGGGAGGCGGCCGGCCAGTTCAGGGCGACGCTGCGCGCGGTGGTGCCGGTGACCTGGGGCGTGCCGGGCGCGGACGGCGGCACGTCCGGGCTGCCGTCGCACTTGTCCCCGTTGACGGTGCAGGCCGTGGGGGTGCCCACGGGACCGTTGGCGATGAACCAGTAGCTGAACGGTTCGGTGCTGCCGCCGGCCGGTACGGTCGCGTTGTAGTGGGCGTTCTTGACCGTCACATGGCGCCCGTTCACGGTGGCGTCGCCGTAGTAGTGCCCGCTGACGGTGACACCGGCCGGCAGGTCGAACTCCAGGGTCCAGCCGGTGACGGCGGCGGGGCCGCTGTTGCGGACGGCATAGGTGCCCTTCCACCAGGAGCCGTTGTCCTGGGTGGAGAAGGCCGCGGTGAGGGTCCCCGCGGCCTGGGCGGGAGCCGCCGGGCCGGTCAGCACGGCGGCCACGGACAGGATCAGCGTGGTGAGCAGGGCCGCGGCTCTGCTGCGGAATCTGCGCCGGTCTTTCATGGGCACCCCTGTGAGTGTGGGTGGTACAGGAGGTGAGAACCGAAAGTGCGCAAACCCGGCCGCGCGCCAGGTGGCCGGAACCGGTGCCGCCGGGTGCCGTATGGCAGTCCGCACCATAAAAGGTCTGGACCAAACCGTCAACGGGAGGGGTGAGGGCGGCCGTTGGGGGAGCGATGGTCCGCGGGGGACCTGCGGGGGACCTGTGGGGGCCGCTGAGAGGTGACCGTCCGGGGGTCCGGCAGGGGGAGCCTCGGGTGGCCGGTCCCGGGCGGTCGGCTCTCGGTCGCACCGGCCGCGCGCCGGTGGCTGGTTTTCGCCGTCGGTGTGGTCCGGGGGACGGACCCGAGGGGATGGAACCTCTCCAGTACTACGAATGAGGGGGTGACGCTACGGAATTCGGAGCCGGTGGCTGGGAAGTGCCGTCGGCTCCGTTTCCTGCTGGTGCGGATCGGCGGTTCGTACGGGGGCGACGGTTCGGCGGGGTGGCGGTCGGCGCCTTGATGTGGGGAGGGAGGTGGGTGTGCGCCCGGCAGCCGGGCGCCGGCTGCCGAGGGCGGCCGGCCGCGCCGACGGGGTCGGCCGGTCGTGCGGTGGAGTGCAAGCTGATGAGTCGTCAGCGGACGGGCTTCGGTGCTCGGTGCCAGTAGGCAGGTCGGCGTCGAGTGGGCGGCTGCGTACTGCGTGCAGGGGGTGCAACGTGCCGTGCGGGGGCTGGTGGTCACCGGGGCCCGTTTCGCTGGTGTTTGGCGCTGTGAACAGGGAGTTCGGCGTGCTCACGGTGGGGCCGAGGGCTGCTCGGCGTGACCCGGGGGCGGAGGGTGTGCGGCCCGCGGGGAACCGTACGGGTGCCCGGTCTCCGACCGCGCCGTGGAGCGTGCCGACGGGTGTCCGCGAGCACCCGTGCACGTCCGCCGCGCAACCGGTCGCGGGCCGTTCCGGCGGCACGTGTCGCGGTTGCGGCCTCGTCGGAGTCGGGCGTGGTCAGGTCCCGTACGAGCCGGTCGTACGTCATCGGGACGCCGGAGCGTTCGGGCGGTGCGCGTTGCCCGGTGGCGGCCGATTCTTCTGGAGCGGGCATGTCGGCGGGAAGCGGGGCGGTCCACCGTGTGCCCCTCGGGACGCCTCGCCGTGCCGCTGGGCCCGCCATCGCCGTGGGCAGATGGTTGAGGCATATTCGGCCAGCGGGTTGGCTCGAAATGCGCCAAACTGTGGCGTCCGGTTCAGCGACGCCGTACCGTGACAGTCGTCCGCTCCAGCGGAGGGAGCTATTCCCTGGCGGAGATCGAGAAGGGCGACGCATGAGCGACAGCGAGGTGGCGCGTTCCGAGGGCCGCCACCGGTTATCGCGGGAGCCCGCCTGGGCGGCCACTCCGCTTCCGGACGGGTCGCCGATGAGCGTCCCGCCGACGTACGCCCCTTCGCCCATGGACGCTCCCGGCGTCCCGTTCCGGTTCGCCGCACGCCGGGCCACCTGTCACCCGCACGGCTCCCGGATGTCCGACGGACGCCGCGCCGCCCGTGGTCCGCACGGCCCCAGGATGTTCGGCCCGGCCCGCGGACCACGCCGAGAAAAAACGTTTTCCCGCTCCCTGCTCCTCCCGCGCCGTGGACCGTCCGGCGCCGCCGCCCCCGCGGCCGGCGCGCAGGCACCGGCCGCGGAACTGCGCCGCACGGTCTACTGGGGCGGCTCTCCGGACGCGCTGCGAGGACCACCGCGCTGACGTCTCCCGGCCTCTCGCCGCACACCCCCGCCGGACCGCGACCGGGCCCGGCGGGTCCGCATCGTGGTACCAGCCGTCGGAGCACGGGGCAGCGCGCGCAAGAACGCGCTGCCCCTTACAGAAGAGGTGGCAGTTCTCCCACATGCTGTACGGGTACTCCAAATTGCGCCGGCGGTGCCGGTCGAAGCTGACCGACATCACGCTGCCGACCCCATTCTCCGTCGAGGAATTCTGCCGGAACCTCTCCGAGCAGCGGCAGCGTCCGCTGCATCTGCACGCCCTGCCCACCCACCTCGCGAGAATGGCCGCGTGCGGACTGTGGCTGGCCACCGACACGGACGACCACATCTTCTTCGAGGCCCGTACCGCGCCGCTGCACCAGGAACACATCGTGCTGCACGAGATCGGGCACCTGCTCTTCGACCACCAGATGCCGGCGGACGGCAACCACGGCGGCATCAGTACGGTGCTGGCCGACCTCAGCCCCCGCCTCATCCAGCGGATGCTCGCCCGCACCAACTACTCGACGCGCCAGGAGCAGGAGGCGGAGATGCTGGCGAGCCTGATCAGGACGCACGCCACCGGGCCGGGCCGGGGGCCGCAGCGGTGCGCCACCACGGACCGGGCCGACCGCGCCCTGGGCATCACCCATGACTGACCGGGGGCCGCACGGCCTGTTCGAACAGCTGGAGTGGCTGGGCCTCGCGCTGATGTGGGTCGTCACCCTGCTGCGGGCGCCCGTCGCGGTCCGGACGCCGCAGCAGCGGCCCCTGTGGCTCGCGGTGGGCCTGGCCTCGGTGGCGATGACCCTCCAACTGCCCCAGGTCTCGTCCCTGGCGATGGCGGCGCTGGACCCGCACACCGTGATCCTGGCCAAGGAGACCGTCGGACTGCTGGCCGCCACCGCCGTGTTCGCGTTCATCTCGGCGATCGTCGGCCTGCGGCGGACCCAGCTGGCCATCCTGGCCGCCGCGGTCCTGACACTGGCCGCGCTCGTCACCCTGTGCGCCGTCTCGCCGCCGCACTCCCGGCACATGGTCCCCAGCGGGCCCGGCCAGGCACAGAGCCCGGACACGTACTACTGGGTCGTACTCCTCGGCTACCACCTGCTGGCGAACACCGCCTGTGTGGCGGCGTGCTGGGTGTGCGGGCGGCAGGTGAAGAACGCGTCCACCCGGGCCGGGCTGCTGCTGTTCGGAACCGGGATCGCCCTGTCCGCGATGCTCATGGCGCTGTCACTGGTCCACGTACTGAGCCGCGATGCCACGATTCCGCACCTCTTTCCCGCCATTTCCGGGGCGGAGGCGGCCTTCATGGCGGCGGGCGCGGCTCTGCCGCTGCTGCGCGGGCCATCGCGCACCGCGCGGGACATGTCGGTCATGTACCGGCTGCATCCGCTGTGGCGGGCGCTGGTCCGCGTCACCCCGGAAGTCACGCTCGCCGACCCGCGTTCGCGCGCCGTGGACCTGCTGAGCGCGGCCCGGCACTCGGATTTGCGGCTGTACCGGCGTGCCATCGAGATACGGGACGGCCTGCTCGCGCTGGAGGACTTCTCCCCGGCGGGCACCCTCGCCCGGGCCCGTGAGCACGTGCGCGCCACCCGGATCGCGGACGCCTCGGTGGAGGCGGCGGTGACGGCGTGCTGGGCCGGCACGGCGCTGGCGAACAAGCGCTCGGGCGCCGCCGCGCCGGGGCGGCCGTCCGGGCTGCCGCAGAGCGGCGGCGGCGACATGGCCGAGGAGCTGGATTTCCTCCTGCAACTGGCGCGCTTCTTCCGTTCCCCCTGGCCGCCTCGTTCCTGAGCGCCGAGCAGCAGCGGCACCGGGCGGTCCCTACCGGTCAGGCGTCATGAGGACGCCCCGTACAGACGGACGGTGACATGGAAACCGATGACGGCGACAGATCGTGTCCTTTCGAGCGGTGCGGGGACGGAGTTCCGTCCCCGCACCGCCATGAAAGCCCGGCGCCACGTGAAAGCCGCGCGCCCCGCGAAAGCCCTTCGCGCCGCGAAACCCCCTCGGGCCGCGAAAGCTTAGTGCCGCGCGAAAGCATCTCGCGCCGCGCAGCCCTCGGCCTGACGGCGGCCGGAGTCCTCGGCGTCACGGTCACGGCGTGCGGGAGCGGCGCGGCGAAGGCCCCGGAACGGGCGGCGGCCACGAGCGGGACGCCCGCCACGGGCAGGGCGCCGGCCACGGCGGGCGCCCGCACCGGGCAGCCCGAGACGGCACGGCTGCTGGGCATGCGGGCGCATCCCGAGGGCGGCTGGTACAAGGAGACCTGGCGCAGCGGGAAGACCTTACGGGTCGAGGAGTACGCCGGGGACCGGCCCACCGCCTCCGCGATCTACTTCCTGCTGTCGGCGGGGGAGGAGTCGCGCTGGCACACCGTGCGCTCGTCGGAGCTGTGGTTCTGGCACCGGGGCGGCCCGTTGCGGCTCCAGTTGGGGGGCACGGGCGAGCGGCCGGCCGCCCGCCCCACGGACGTACTCATGGGGCCCGACCTGGCGGGCGGGCAGCGGCCCCAGGTGCTGATACCGGCGGGCTCCTGGCAGCGTGCCCGCCCGGCCGGCGAGGAGGAAGTGCTGGTGAGCTGTGTGGTCTCACCGGGCTTCCAGTTCGAGGACTTCCATCTGTTGCCGGGGGCGGCGGCGCGCTGACGGCACAACCGCGCCCCGGCACTAGCCTCTTGACCGATGCCCGTGGCCCGCGCCCCGGTAAGGGACCGCGGGCCACCGGCTGCTAGAAGAACTCGTCCAGCAGCTGGTAGTAGGCCGTCTTCCCGGCGTCGACGCGCTCGGCGCCATACCGCTCGACGAACCGCTCCACGCAGTGCGGCCCGAACCACGGGTCTTCCTCGCGGGACAGTTCGCGCATCGCGAGGGCCAGGTCGGCGTGCCGGTCGGCGCGGCCGAGACGGCCCACGTCGATCACTCCGGTCAGCCGGCGGGTCTCCGGGTCGAGCAGGACGTTGTTGGGGCACAGGTCGCCGTGGCAGACGACCAGGTCCTCCCGGGGCGGGCGGGTGTTTTCGAGTTCGGCGCGAAGTCGACCTTCCGACCAGCCCGCCCGCTCCTCCTCCAGGTCGTCCATGGCGACCAGGCCCGTTTCGAGATGGCGCAGAGCCTGCGGGATCATCACGTCCAGGCTCGCGTCGAACGGGCAGTCGGCGACGGGCAGTCCGTGCAGCAGCCGGGCGACGTCGGCCATCACCTCCGCCACCTCGGCGCGCTGCGCGGGCGGCCACTCCTCTGCGGCGGAGACGCCCGGTACGGCCTCGGTGACCAGCCAGGACACGGCGTCCCCGGAGCCGAGGTCGACGACGCGGGACACCGGGACGCCCTGCCCGGCGAGCCATTCCAGGCGGTCGGCCTCGGCCTTGAGGTCGAGACCGGTGTCCGGCTGGGCCGGAACGAGCTTGGCGTAGAGCTCGCTGGGGCCGGTGAGGTGGTGGACGAAGGCGCCGGAGTCGCCGTCGGTGACCGGCGTCCAGGTGTGGTGGGGGTAAAGTTTTAGTACTTCTTCGTTCATGGCCGACATCTTTGCCGACGTCCGGGCCCGGTCGTACGGGTCGCACGGGCCGGGGGCGGGAATGAGCCGTTCCCGGGGGTCACGGCGAGGCGGCGGGCGGTTCTTCCGTTCCGTCGCCGCCGGTTTGCGGGGGCGCCAGGTTCTGCACCTTGCGGGCCTCGTCGACGATGGTCAGCAGGGCGTCCAGCGAGGCCGGTGACAGACCCTCGGCGCGCAGCGCCAGGTTGCGCACCCGGGTGTCGCGCAGTGCCACGGCCAGCCGGAGCTGGGAGTTGACCCGTTCGGCCACGTCATCGCTGAGGAAGTACTCGGGGGTACGCCGAAGTACTCGGCGAGCACGTCGAGTTGTTCCAGGGTGACGTTGCGCTTCTTGCCGGTGGCCAGCTCCCAGAGGTACGTGCCGGAGATGGCGCCGCCCGTGGTCTCGCGGATCTCCTTGGCGAGCCGGGCGTAGCCGGGGCGTTTGCGTTCGTCGGGGTGCAGAGCGGCGATCAGCTCGTTGAGGCGCTGCCCGAACGCGCGCAGCAGCGGGCGGCCCTCCTGGTCGGTTGCCGATGTGCGGTCACTCATGCGCCTTTTCCTGCCTGCGGTGATTCGGCCGGACGGGCGTCGTTGCCCGCCAGGGCGGACGACTCTATCGCGTTCGCGTGCGTACTTGTTCGCTCTTGTTGGCGCCTGGCCGATTAGTTGGCGTACGCTCACTGCCTATTCTATCCGCTAGAGCTGATGACGCTGGCGGAGCCGCTCGCGGTTCCGCGGGTCCGGAGGTCCGGCACGATGAGATCAACGGCATTGACCCCGCACGTCTTCCGCCGCCGGCTGACCTGGTCGGCCGGCGCCCTGGCCGTCGCCGTGGCGGCCACCACCGTCGTCTCCGCCACGGCGGGCGCCGACGCCGGCCACCGCCCCCGGACGGCGAAGAACGTCATCCTGCTGATCGGCGACGGCATGGGTGATGCGGAGATCACCCTGGCCCGCGACTACACGGTCGGCGCGGGCGGACGGCTGCACATGGACGGCTTTCCGCAGACCGGTACGTACACCACCTACTCGGTCGACAGCCACGGACGGCCGGACTACGTCACCGACTCCGCCGCGAGCGCCACCGCCTGGTCCACCGGCCACAAGACCGTCAACTACCGCATATCCAAGACACCCGGCACCGACCGCCCGATGCCCACCATCCTCGAACTGGCCCGCCGCGAGGGCCTGGCCACCGGGTCGGTCACCACCGCGGAACTCACCGACGCCACCCCCGCCGCGATGGCCGCGCACGTCGGCGACCGCGACTGCCAGGGGCCGGCCGACATGGCAGGGTGCCCCCGCGACACCATCGGCCGGGGCGGCCTCGGGTCGATCGCCGAACAGTCCGTACGGCTGCGGCCCGACGTCCTGCTCGGCGGTGGCCGGCAGCGCTTCGACCAGAAGATCACCGAAGGCCCGTACCAGGGCCTCACGGTGGCCCAGCAGGCCGAGAAGCTGGGGTACCGCATCGTGAGCGACGCCCGCGGCCTGCGCGCGGCCGGCCCCGGGCAGCCGGTGCTCGGCCTGTTCGCGCCCGGGGCCGTGCCTGTGGAGTGGACGGGCCGGCCCGCGGCCCCCGGCGGCACCGAGGCGCAGCGCTGCGTCACCGCCAACCCCCGCCGCCCGGCCGGTACTCCCACGCTGGAGGCACAGACCCGCAAGGCCGTCGAGCTGCTGGAGGCCAAGGCGCGGACCGGTGGGAAGGGCAAGGGCTTCTTCCTCCAGGTCGAGGGCGCCTCGATCGACAAGCAGAACCACGAGGCGGACCCCTGTGGCCAGATCGGCGAGACCGCCGCGTTCGACCGCGCCGTCAAGGTGGCCCGCGACTACGCCGAACGCCACCCCGACACCCTCGTGATCACCACCGCCGACCACGGGCACAGCAGCCAGATCGTGCCGGTCGACGCGGAGCCGACGGGTCTGTCGGCCACGCTCGTCACCGACGAGGGCGGCCGGATCAAGGTCAGCTACGCCACGACCACCACGCCCGAGGACGGGCAGGAGCACACCGGCACCCAGGTCCGGATCGCGGCCCAGGGCCCGTTCGCCGAACGGGTCAGGGGCGTCACCGACCAGACCGAGCTGTTCACGACGATCACCCGCGCGCTCGGCCTGCGCTGAGCGCCACGCAACATTGGCACGTCGCCGCGGCGTGGGCCGTTGCCCCGGCATCCCGGGACAGCGGCCCGCGCCGCGCTCACCTCGCCCGCTACCGGGCCGCTCCCGAGACAACGGCAGAGGCAACGGTGGGGCCGGACGGAACGGTGGCCGTCGGTCCGCCGAGGAATACCGGATGCGTCTCGTCGACCTTCGACCGGATGTCGGCGCGCAGCCGGCCGCCGGCCGCCGCCACGGCCCGCTCCAGGGCCGCCTCCGCGTCGGCGTCGTACCCGTACGGCACCACTTCCAGATCCTCCACCAGCGGCCCGAGCAGATCCGCGGCCTCCAGCGCGACGGCGTGGCGGTGCGCCAGGTACTGCTTGCGGCGGCGGTACGCCTTGGGAGCGCGCAGCGCCGCCCGGGCGAGTTCCGCCGCGTCGGCCGCGGTGGCCACCAGGTGCGGGGCGTGCCGCAGTACCAGCGCGGTCAGTGCGCCGTCCGGCCCGGCCCGGCGCAGGGCGGCCCGCAGTGGTTCCCGCAGGTCGGCGCGGGGCAGTGCGGCCGTGGCCAGGATGTTCGCCCACTGCGCCGCGGGCCGGTCGGCGAGGGCGTCGAGAGCTTCCCGTGGGTGGTGCGCGGCCAGGAACAAGGCCGTCTGCTGCGTCCGGTGGAACAGCGTCGTCCAGGCGGCCGGGGCGGTCTCGTCGCGCAACTCCTCGCTCAGCGCGTCGAGTTGCGCGACCGCCTCCCCGGGGCCATCGTCGGCCAGACGCAGCACCGTCTCCCTCGTCCAGGTGTCGGTGCACAGCATGCCGATCGAGAGCGCCAGGGGCAGCGTCTCCAGGGTTTCGTACTGCGCCGAGTCGTCGTAGTGCGTGCGGTACTCCACCAGGGAGGCGAAGACGGCCGCCCAGCGTGCGGAGGCGAAGGCGTCCGGCAGGTGGGCGACCTCCTTGACAGGCACATACGAGAAGTCGTACGAGCCGTCGAACAGGGTCCGCAGCAGTCCCAGGACGAGTCGCATCCGGGGCAGGTCGAAGTGCTCCTGTCCGGTCGGGCGGGCCTCGATGCGCAGCGTCCACGTCCCGGCCGCCAGCAGGCGTTCGGAGCGCAGTTCCACGCCGGGGAACCAGTCGCCGAACCGGGCGAGCAGTACCTCGAAGGCGGCGAGCCGGCCGGTCTCCTCCTCGGTGACGTCCGGCTGCTCGCTCCACTCGGCCTCGATCCTGCCGGGGGTGAACAGCAGGCTCGCCTTGTGCAGCGACAGGGGGACGTCCAGCTCGAAGGAGTCCCTGGTCAGCCGGAGCAGCTTGTTGCCGCCCCGGCAGAACCGGTCCGCTATCGCGTGGAGCCCGGCGACGCCGCTGGGAGCCCGCTCGGCCGGATAACGGTCCGTCGTCGCCAGCAGCCACTGGTGGAGGGCGTTGTGCAGCCGGTGTGCGTTGGCCGGGGCCGGGGGCGGCGCGGTGGTGTCGGCGGCGTCCTCCAGCAGCCGCTGCCACGAGGCGCCCTCCTCGATGGTGTGGTCCTCGGCGGGCGGCCCGGCCTGCCACTGTTCGATCCAGGCCCGGAACACCCCGACGGCGCGTGCCTCGCGGGCCGTGGGGCCGAAGGCCTCGGCCAGCTCCAGCCAGCCGAGCATGACGCCCAGGTAGCCCTGGTGGAGCACCGGGCCGGGGCGGTCCACCAGCTTCAGGAGCAGGTCCTTGAGCGCCGCGTCGTAGGTCTCGATCAGATCACAGCGGACCAGGTTCAGCAGGACCCGGCCGTCCCCCTCCAGCAGGGGACCACGGGCGTACGCGCGGTAGGCGGTGGCCAGTTCACGGGCGCGGCGGGGCGCGGCGGCGGGGTCGGCGGCGGACAGGGCCACCCGGCAGCGCTCCAACGCCAGGTGGCGCGCGGCGAAGTCCGGGTCGGCGGCTGCGGTGGCCACCAGGCGGGAGGTCTCGCCGGGCGGCAGGGACGAACGCCGGGCCAGCCGGCACAGTTCCCCGGCTGCCGCCGGGTCCTCCAGCGGCAGGGCGTCCAGCAGGCGGACGAGGATGGCGTCGCGCTCGTGGTCCGCGTGGATGTCCAGGGCGTCCATGGCGTCGGCCAGGGACTCGACCGCCAGCAGCGGGCCGAGGGCCGCGTCCGCCCCGCCGTCGGCGTCCGCCAGGGCGAGGACCGGTGGCAGGAGGCGCCGCAGGACGGTGTCGGACAGTGCGGCGCGGTCGTCGAGCCGGGCCAGGGCGGCTGCCAGCCGTACGTCCGGCCCGCCGGTGGCCGCCGCCAGGCGCTGCGGGCCCACCAGCCGGGCACAGCGCGGCAGTACGGCCGCGACGTGGCCGGACGCGCGGGCGGCCACCAGGCCGCGTACGTATCCGGCGGCCCGGTACGGCACGGCGTCCGGCAGGCGCGCCGGATCGGCGCCCAGGGCGAGCGCGGCCGCGGCCGCCTGGGCGACGAAGGCGGGGAGGTCACCGCCGCGCCGTCCCGGTGGTGGCATTCGGGGTCGGGCAGGAAGCTGCGCGAGACCAGGCGTTCACGCGCCGCGGGGAGAGGTGGGCCGCCGTCCGCAGTTCCGCGTACCCCGGCATCGCCTCGGGTCCGGGCTGCCGCCCGTCCGCCAAAGCCTCGGCCGCCCGTCCGCAGGACCGCTCGTCGAACAGCAGCCGGCAGCCGGACGGGACGGCGGCGACCCGGCGCGGCACGGTACGGGCCCGGGGCGGGTGGCCGGTGCCGAAGTAGCAGCGTTCCGCCCACGGGTCGGCCAGGACGTAGGACGCCGACTCCGGCACGTCCTCCGCCCGGCACCGCAGCACGGCCACGCCGTACTGGCGGAACATCACGGCGGCGTGCTCGGCCGGGCTGCCGCGCTCGACCAGGACGTGCCCGGTGGCGGCCCGCTGCTCCGCGTCCAGTCGCAGGTACTGCGTCCAGGCGTCGTCCAGCCGGGCGGCGGCCAGGAACGCGGTGGCGGCCACCCGCCGCGGGGGAACCAGCAGGTCCACCGGGCGCCCGGCGTGCGCGTCCTCCCAGACCGCCCGGTCCTCGTCGGTCAGCACCTGCACCGTCGGCGCCGGGTCGAACGCGACGGCGGGCCGGACCTGGACGAGGTGGGCGGCCCGCACCTGCACGGACCGCAGCACCTCACCGCGCCACAGCGGTGTCCGGCCGTCGCCGGAGAGCCACACGACGCTGTTGTCGGTGCCGTCCAGCCGCTGCGCGGACGCGAAGCCGAAGCCGAGGGAGAGCTGCCCGACGACACCGGTGCCCTCCTCGTACTCGGTGAGGCTGGTGACGGACACGGTGCCCGCGTCGGTCTCCAGGACCCACTCGCAGTCCAGGCGGGCCATGCCGAAGTGGTCGTGCAGGGCGGCCAGCAGGCGGGCGGTCCGGTCCGTCTCCGGGCGGCCGAGCCGCGGGGTCTCCTGCGGTGCGGGCGGCGGGCCGGAGGTGTCGCCCCCGTCGACGAGTGGCTGTACGAACGCCGCGATCGGCGCGGGGCGGAAGTCCGGGTCGGCCAGGCGCTGCTGGGCCACGGCGTGTTCGCCGTACCCGCTGAACACCACGGCCGCGACGACGGCGGGCAGCTCCTCGGGGCCGGCGCACACCAGGCTGTCGTAGCCGCCCGCGTTGATGTTGTCCTCCTGGTCCTCGGCGCCTGAACTGCGCACGATCCAGGGGGCGGGGCCGCAGGTGCGGGCGATCTCGTCGGCCAGGCCGGGCCACTGCCGGCGCAGGAATCGCGCGTATCCGGCGACGAGTTCCCCGGCGGTGTCCTGCGGGGGCGTTCCGGCGGTTTCTCCGGCAGCGTCCCGCGGAGGTGTTTCGCCGGTTTCCCCGGCGGCGCCCGGCGGGGGCGCTCCGCCGGTTTCCCCGCTCGTGTCCCGGGCGCTGTTCAGGAATTTCCGGGCAGGCCCGTCCGCCAGCGGGAAAACGGGCAGGGCGACGGAAGTGAACCGGGGGTGGGTGGAAAGTTCCAGCAGCCGGGCGCATTTCGCGCCGTACGCGCTTTCCGGGTCTGCCGGCGTGGGGTTCGACGGTCTGTCCATGGGAATGGTGCTTGCCCTTTCGTGTCCGGGGGTGCGAGCGGCGCGTGCGGTCAGTCGTCCAGGAACCGGTCGACCCACTCCCGGGTCTGCCGCGCGTCGCGCTCGGCCTCGCGCAGCCCGTCCATGACGCTCCAGGCGGCCAGGTAGCGGGCCTCCTCGCCGACCGGACCGGCCGCGGCGAGCGGGGCGAGGCGGTCGCAGACGCGGGTGAACCGCGCCCGCGCGTCGTCCAGGACGTCCGGGCCGAAGGCCGCGGAGACGGCCTGGTTGTCGCCCCGGTAGAAGAGCAGTCCCTCCTCCTCGGTCGCCTTGTAGAAAGCCTTCTTGACCTCGCGGGTGGCGGGCACGAACTGGAAGAAGGTGCCGTCGCCCGCCACTTCCAGGGGCAGCGACGCCGCGGCGAGCGCGGTGCGCGCGTGCTCCACGAAGAGGCCGCCGGTCTCCCGTACGGTGTGCTGCGGCTCGCCGGTGGCCACCCGGGCCAGGGTCCGCTCGGCGGCGGCCAGCACGGTGGGCTCGAAGAAGGAGGTGTACGACACCTCGCGCAGCGGCTTGAGCAGGGTCCGCGACCCGCCGACCGCGGCCGTCGGGAAACCGTTGGCCACGCCCTTGGCCGTCACCCACACGTCCGCGTCCAGCAGCTCCGCGGTGGACAGGCCGGGACCGTAGCGCAGCCCCACCTTCACCTCGTCCACGATCAGCGGGACCGCCGCCTCGGCGAGCAGTGTGCGGGCCCGCTCGTACCAGCGCGGCGACAGGTGCATGTGGTCGGGCGAGATGACGACGGCGGCCACCCGGTCGCGGTCGTCCCGCAGCAGTCCGGCCAGGACGTCGAGGTCGAAGAAGAAGTCGACGATGCCGTCCGCGTTGGGCTCGAACGGTGCCTTCGACGGGTACCACATCGGGTCGTAGCCGTGGTAGCCGGAGCTGAGGACGAGGGGGCGCCGACCGCTTCTCGCACCGCGAGCACCGCCGCGCGCACGGCCGAGGTGCCGGTACGGAAGAGGCCGACGACCTCGCCGCCGCACAGCTCCAGCAGCCGGGAGGTGACCGTGTCCAGCAGCAGGCTCCAGCCGGTGGCGGTGCCCAGCGCCCCGGTGGCCGCACGGCCGACGGCCTCGGCGACCTCCGGGTCGCCGTGGCCCAGCAGGACCGACCCCCGGGTGTTGTCGAAGTCGATCCAGCGTTTTCCCGCATCGTCGGTCACATAGGCGCCCGCAGCCGAGACGAATACCCGGGGATTACCCTCCGAATTCCGCGGGCAGGTGGGAATTTCGGCCAGCGTTGCAAAATTTTGAGTCATCGTCAGCCTTTTTCTCGGAGAACCGTTGAACGTGGATCGACGACGCGTCCACAGTCATTTCCTGTCGGTCGTGCAAAAAGATCGGACAAGGGTCGGGCAGGAAACCGGACGGCGGGAGGAAAAACGTGGAAACGGTGAATGCGCGGACGGCAGAGGTGATTTCCGGTGGAACCCCCGGGGCGCACACGGGACAGCCGGACGGACGAACCGGCGGTGCCGCGACCCCGGCCCGGCAGCCGTCCCCGGCCGCGGGAGCACCGGCCGGACCGCCCCCGCTGCGCCGCGCCGCCGTGGCCTCCGCGGTCCGGCTCGGCAGCGCCGAGGCCCGCTACGCGTGCGCCTGCTCCGTCGAACAGCTCCTCGCCGACACCGCCGCGTGCCCCACCGCGCCCGCGTCCGCCCGCGCCTTGCTGGACGAGGTCAGACAGGCCTGCCAGGACCTCGCGCGGGCCGTGGCCGCCGGCCCCGGCGGGCAGCCACCGGCGCCCGGCCCCGGCTTCCTGGAACGCGCCATGGCCCGGACCGCCGCGTACACCGCCGGCCTGTGGCAGGCCGGCGCGGCACGCGGTGACGCGGCGGCCGAGGCGCTGCTGCGGCACGCCACCGACTGGAAGACGCCGGAGTGCTACGCGTACGACCTCGCCGACGTGGCACTGGTCCACGGCCAGGCCGCCGCGTGGCTGGCGGCCACCGAGGCGCGGGCCCCGGTGTTCGTGGTGGGCATCCGCACGGGCGGCTCCTACCTCGCGCCACTGTGGGCGGCGGCCGTGGCGGCCGCCGGGCGCACGGCCGCCCCCTGGACCTCGCTGCGCCCGCTGCGCACCGGGGGCCGGATCTCGCTCGTCCCGGCCGAGACCGGCCGGCTGCCCGACGCCCTGCCGCCGGGCACGGTCGTCGTCGCCGTCGACGACCAGCCGGACACCGGCGGCACCGCGCGGGCGGTCCGCGACGCGCTGGCCCGGCGCTACCCCGGGGCGCGCGACATCGTGTGCGCCTCGCCGGGCCGGACGTACGCCGTGGACGCGGCCGGGATACGGCCGCTGACCAGGACCTCCGCCGTACGGGAGGACGCCGGGCGGCTGTGGCAACTGCTCGCCCCCGCCGACGCGGACCGCCTGACGGACCGTGCCAGGGCCGGGGGAGCGGTGCCCGCCGACGCCACCACGTACCGGGTGACGCCGTTCCGCGGCCCGTTCCTCGCGGCGTACGGGCCGCGCGCCACGGACACCGACGCGTCCCGGGCCGGTACGGGGGCGACCGGCCAGGCCGACGCCACGAACACGCCCCCGGCGACCGGAGTGCTCCGCATCAGCCCCCGCAACACCCCCTTCTCGCTCGTCGCGGACGAACCCGCCACCGGAGCCCCCGGCGAACCGGAACCCCGCCCCCGCGCCTATCACTTCCGCTTCGTCGGCACCGGTCCGCACGGCGCCCAGGGGGCCGAGGCCATCGAGTCGCTGGGCGCGTTCCTGCCGCCCGTCCGCCACCACCTCGACGGCTACCTGGTGACCGGGCACGAGGACGGCCTGCGCCCGCTGAGCACCGAACTGCCCCGGATGACCGGGAAGCACCGCCGCCAGACCCTCGAAGCCGTGGCCCGCTACTGGCACGCGCTCGACCACCTCGGCGGCCTCGGCCCGGTGGACCCCGCCGTCACCTACGCGCCGCGCGAACGGCTCGCCACGGCCCTGGAGCGGCTGCGCGACCGGCTGGCCCGCCCGCTCCCGGTGGACGGTGCCTGGCTCGACCGCCACCTGCCGCGCCGCGCCGCGTTCGGCGGCACCCGCGCCCGGGTCTTCCGCACCTCGCTGCCGTACTCGCACCAGAGCTGGCACTGGCAGGTCGGCGCGCCCCCGGCCCCGGACGCGCCGCCCGTCGTCCGCCGGTTCGGGCTCGACTGGATCTGGGGCGGGACCGGCCCCCTGGAGGCGGAGATCTCCTCCTTCGTCGTCGAACACCGCCTGGCCCCGGCGGACCTGGCCGTACTGCGGACGGCCGTCGGCGACGACCGCGCCTTCGACGCCGCCCTGGAACTGGCGGGCGACGCGCTGTGGTGGAACGTCAAGAGCTGGCTGCGCCGCTGCCCCGAACCCGCCCCGGACACCGCCCGCAGGATCGCGGACGACCTCGGCGAACTGGCCCGGTACGTGACCGGGCTGCGCTGACCGGGCCGCCGCGCGAGGCGGCCGGCAGCGGCTCATCCGGCCCGGCCGGCCGCGGACGGCGACGGCGCCCACACCCGCTCCACGTGGGAGCCGTCCCCGGGCCCGGCCGCCTCGCGGGCGTACCCGGTCACCTCCTGGACGCACTCGTCATCGGTCTGGCTGCCGTAGACGTACATGCCGCGCACCTTGTCCTGGAGGACGGAGCCGATGCCGGTGACGGCGTACAGGGACAGCCCTTCCTCGCCCAGCGCCTTCTCCGTGGCGGCGCGCGGATGGTGCGCGGCGTAGGGCAGGTCCTCGTAGTACAGCCGCCGCACGCCGTCACCGGCCGACCGCCGTACGGCCTCGTGCACCAGCCGGTGGTCCACGTGCCCGCCCACGGCCGCCGGGGCGAGCACCAGGGTCGGGCGCAGTTCGGCCACCGCCTCCGCCACGGCCTCGGCGATCCGGTCGCGCAGCGGGTCGTCGGCCGGGTCCGCCGTCAGCTCCGTGGCGTCGTCGTAGCCGCGCAGGCTCGCGTCGTCGAAGCCCAGCGGTACGTAGCGCGCCAGGCCGCGCGCCCGGCAGTATCGCCGCTCCTCCTCCGCCCGGCGGGCGCTGATCACCCCGGGGCCGGCGGCCCGCAGCCGCTTGGGCAGTGCCCACGCGGACCGCGTGAAGACGGTCAGCAGCAGTCCCGGCGCGGAGCCCGCGCACGCGGCCAGCACACCGCCGCAGGAGTAGGCCACGTCGTCGGGGTGGGGCGAGACCCACAGCGTGGTGTGGTGCCGGAGTTCCTCGATCAGACCGGTCACGGCCTCACACCCCCAACGCCGGTGCGCGGCGCGGTGCGGCGATGAGCGTCGCGTACCGGTGGGCGACCTCGCGCCAGCCGGTCCACGGACGCCGCGCCGGACGGACCGACTCGCCGCGCGCGACGACCGCGTCCATCAGCTGCGCCACCGTCTCCGCCCGTAGCGACGCGAAGTCGGCCAGGGCCCCGCAGTCGCCGAGCGTGGCGACCGGCAGGCCGAGCTGTAGAGCTTCCGCCGCCGCGAAGTTGAACGTCTCGTGGAAGACGGAGGGCAGCACGAACAACCGCGCTCCCGCGTACACCCGCTTCCACTCGGTGCGGATGTCGTAGGAGTCCAGCACCTCGACCGCGCCGGACGCGGCGTACGGCGCGACCAGTTCGCGCGCGGCCCGCCCCTCCTTCGACCAGGTCGCGAACACCACGCGGACCGGCAGCCCGGCACCGGTGAGCCGTTCCAGGCACACCCGGGCCTGGTCCACGGAGGTCTTGCCGAGCTGGAGGAGGACCGGACCGAACGGGTCGCGCAGATCCGCCGGCGGCAGGTGGTCGACGGCCCACGGAATGTACGTACGGGAGCCGAAGCAGCGGGTCCACGGCAGGTCGCGCAGGAACACCTCCCGCGCCGGGCCGTCGGGGAACACTCCCGCCGCCGTGCAGGCCCCGCCGGACGGGGCGGCCGCCTCGGGCGTGTGCACCGGGCAGGGCGCCGGGGTGGACAGGTCGGGCGACAGGCGGCTCACGTCGTGCCAGATCCGTACCACGCGGCGCCGCAGCTCCCGCACGTCCGGCCGGTCCTCGTCCGCGGCCGTGCCTGCGCGGTCCGCACAGGACGCTCCGTCTGCTTCGCCCGTCCCATCCGCTCCACCCGCTCCGCCCGCGAACAGCGGGCTCTCCACCAGCGGAAACACCGCGTCCACCCGTTCCCGCACCACCCGTCCGGCCAGCGCGCCGAGGTCGGCGCCCTCCGTGGAGCGGTAGAACTCCGCCTCCACGCCGTGCTCCCGCAGCCCCTCGGCCAGGTGCCACAGGGCGGTCTCCACCCCGCCCCAGGTGTCGCAGGTGAAACCCTCGTCGTAGATCTCCAGCAGCGCGCGGAGCGGACCCGGCGGGTCCAGCGGCGCGTCCAGGGCGGCGGCCGGCGGCTCAGACATGGACCGCCTCCAGTGGCAGCAGACCGAGCCGGGCGCACAGGTCGTCCACGACGAGCCGCCGGTTGCCGCCGGCCAGCAGGTCCAGCGAACAGTCGAAGTACGACTCCAGCCGGTTGACGATGTTGGCGTAGTCGCGGTCGCCCACGTCGAGGTGGCCGCGGGCGACGATCGCGTCCGGGTCCTCACCGGTCTCGTCGCTGAGGCACTTCACCACCAGCAGCCGGACGCGGTCCCCGGCCGCGCCGGCCAGCGGCGCGCCCGTCACGCCGTGCGGGCCAGGTGGCTCTTCGAGTTGGCCACCACCAGGGAGCTGCATGGCTCCTCCGTTCCGTCCAGGGTTCGGTCCACGATGAAGACGCCGGTGTTGCTGACCTTGAAGCGGGCCGAGCGCAGCATCCCGTCGCCGAGGTCCAGCAGTTCCATCAGCAGCGCCTGGATCGTCTCGGCGTGCGAGACGAGCACGAAGCCGGCCGCCGGCGGGCCGGACAGGCACTCGCGCAGGAACTCCCGGGCGCGGGCGCGCTGCGCCGCCCAGCTCTCCACCCCGGCGAACTCCCGCTCCGGGTGCCGCAGCCGCTCCTCCAGCAGGGCGTCCCACTCCCGCACCGCCAGCGGGCGCGGGAACCTGCGCGGCGCCCGCACCTCGGCCAGCCGGGCGTCGCTGACGGCCGTCAGCCCCAGCGCCGCGGCCAGTGCCTCCGCGGTGCGCACGGCCCGCCGCAGCGGGCTGGTGCGGAGCCGGTAGCCGCCCGGGCCGGCCGGGCCCGGCCAGGACGCGAGGTCCCCGGCCAGGTGCCCGGCCAGCGCCCGCGCCTGTTCCCGCCCGAGCGGCGTGAGGTCGGCGTCGGTGTCGTACCCGTCCATCAGGTCGTCGTCCGCCAGGACGTTGACCTCGGCCTGGGCGTGCCGTACGAGCAGGAACCGCCGGGTGACGGGCGTACCGGTGCCGCCCGTCATACGAGGGGCAGCGGGATGCGGCCCTCGGGCACCAGCATGCGCGGCCGGGAGCTGTTGAACTCCTGGTTGGCGATGCAGGTGCCGCACGGCCAGTTGTCGAACTCCCGGATGGGGCCGAAGTCGTGGTAGAGGTGCTTCGGTACCGAGTAGCAGTCGCACTTGACCATCTGGATCTTGTCGTCGGCCACCGAGTAGTTGTAGCCGTTGGTGATCTGGTCGCAGACCGCGTCGCGCTTGCCCGTCTCGAAGATGTGGTTCCAGCGCCGGAAGTACTCCGGCGGGGCGAGGAAGTCCGCCGGGTGCAGGTCCTCGTACCGCAGGTTGACCTTCAGCGGCTGCCCCTTGAAGGCGAGCAGCGGCATGAAGTGCAACAGGCCCTTGTAGCCGCGGGCGGACAGTGTGTCGATGAAGGCGTTCACCTCGTCGATGGTCTGGTCGTGGTAGACCGCCTGGAGTTCGGCGTCCAGCTCCACCGCGGTGTCGATGATGCGGTCCACCTGCGCCTGGCTCAGGCCGCGCTTCTCGTTCATCCGGGCGGTGTGGCCGTCGACGGAGAAGACCCACATCAGGTTCTCCCGGCCCTCCAGGCACCGCGGCAGACGGGTGCCGTTGCTCAGCACCTCGATCTGCCAGCCCTCGGCGGCGCGCTGCTGGAGGTGGTCCAGGATCTTCGGGTAGAGGCAGATCTCACCGTTGGACTCCACCCGGAACAGCACGTTGTCCTGCTCGTACTTGGCGAAGATCCGGTCCAGCGAGGCGTTGGTGGCCGGCTGGTCGACCTTGATGGCCTTGACTTCGCAGTAGGTGCAGCGCAGGTTGCAGGCGCCGTCGATGACGATGTTGCGGTAGAGGCGGACGCGTCGGGTACGCGGCGGCCATTGCACGGTGGTCATGATCGGGGTGTCCTCTCGTACGGTTCACACATGGGCGGCGTGCGGGGCCGCCAGCTCGGACGCGACGGCCTTGCTGGTGCGCAGGGCGTGGGCCTGGATGGTCAGGGTGGGGTTGAGGCCGCCGGGGTACGGCATGAAGCTGCCGTCGACGACGTAGACGTTGCCCGCCGAGTGCACCCGGCCCCAGCCGTCCACCACCGAACGGGCCGGGTCGTCACCGGCCCGGCAGGTGCCGTGCAGATGGGAGCTGCCCTGCGCGAATCCGGTGGCCTTGTGGCGGATGCCGTCCGCACCGGCGGCACGCAGCAGCCGCTCGCAGCGTCCGGTCATGTAGCGCAGCCGGTCCTGGTCGCGCGGGTCGGTGCGGTAGTCGAGGACGATGGCGGGCAGGCCGTCCTCGTCGGTGTAACGGGACAGGCCGACGCGGTTGTCCAGGTGGGGATGGTCGGACAGGATCGTCTCGATCCGCAGTTCCAGCGCGTCCCGGACGAGCTTGGGCGCCCGGTCCCGCTTGGACTCGTAGATCAGGCCGCCCACCCCCGTGGGGCAGTCCTCGTCCAGGTAGTGGTCCAGGAACGCCACGGTGGAGAACGGGCCCTTGTGGACGTCCGGGTCCGCGAGGACCTCCGGCGCGGCCGGCACGACTCCGCTGACGTACTCGCTCAGCTTGACGCACAGGCCCCGCCCCACCATGCCGGAGTGGTTGCCGACACCGGTGGGGGAGTACGTCGTACGCGAGCGCAGCAGCAGGGCCGCCGTCTGGATCGCATTGCACGCCAGGACGAACGCGCGGGCGCGCACCCCCTCGACTGCCCGCTCACCCGGTCCAGGCAGCGCAGCGCGGAGACTTCCCCGGTGCGGTCCTGCTCCAGGCGTACGGCGCGGACGCCGGTGCGCAGCGTGAAGTTGGGGTGGGCGGCCAGCGGCGCGAGGAAGACCGCGACGACGTCGCCCTTGGCGCCGGTGGGGCACGCGTGGCTGACGCACAGCGACACCCGGTCGCACCCGGCGCGGCCCTGGTACGGGTCACGGTTGATCGCCAGCGGCGTCGGGAAGGGCCGGTAGCCCAGCGACTCGCCGGCCGCGTACAGCACCCGCGCGGCGGCGGACGGCTCGTGGGCGGGGCCGCGGCTGTGCCGCGCGCCGTTTGCGCCCTCGGCCGGCGGGCCGCCGCACACCCCCAGACGCCGCTCCAGCACCTCGTAGTAGGGCGCCAGCTCCGCGAGGGTGTACGGCCAGCGCACCTCGGTGGTGCCGGTGTCGATGAGGGTGCCCGGGTCGAAGTCGAAGGGCTGGTAGCGGAACGAGGCGCCGCCGTAGAAGACCGTGCCGCCGCCGAGGTTGGAGGTGGTCCACGGCCAGCCCTCGTCGGTCCAGTCGCCCTCGTCGTCGCGGGCGACGGCCTGCCGGCACAGCGTCTCGGCCTCGTCGAGGTCCACGTGCTCGGCGAGCCGGAAGCCCTCCTCGACCATCAGGACGTCGAGCCCCTGGCGGACCAGCCGGTCCGCGGCGACGGCCCCGCTCGCCCCGCTGCCGATGACACAGACGTCCCACACGCGGTCCTCGGTCTCGTCGCCGAAACCGTCGCGGTGCGCGGGCCCCAGGAGTTCCGGGTGCCGGGCGCCGGGATTCGCCAGCGGCGAGGGTCCCCGTAGGTGCTCCATGGCGTCCTTGCCTTTCGGTCAGTGGTGCGCGGGGTGGTGGGTGCGCCCGTCGGTCGCGGACAGCCAGCCGCGGTACAGGCCGGCGAAGGGACCGTCGCCCGCCGCCAGTACGGCGGGTGGCCCGTCCTCCACGACCGCGCCGTTCTCCAGGACCAGCACCCGGTCGGCGATGGCGGCCGTGGTCAGGCTGTGGGCGATGATCAGGGCGGTGCGGCCGGCGAGCACCCGGTGCAGGGCCGCGTGCACGGCCCGCTCGGTGGGGGCATCCATGCTGGAGGTGGCCTCGTCGAGGATCAGGACGCGGGGCGCGGCCAGCATCACCCGGGCGAGTGCGACGAGCTGGCGCTGGCCGGCCGACAGACCGGCGCCGCGCTTGTGGACGTCGCTGTCGTACCCCTCGGGCAGCGCGCTGACGAAGTCGTGCGCGCCGACGGCCTCGGCCGCCGCGACGATCTCCTCGCGGCCGGCGTCCGGCCGGCCCAGGGCGATGTTGTCCGCCACGGAACCGGAGAAGAGGAACGGCTCCTGGGTGACCATGCAGACGGCGGAGCGCAGTTCGGCGTCGGCCACCTCGCGCAGGTCGGCCCCGTCCAGGGTGATCCGGCCGCCCGTCGGGTCGTACAGCCGCGCCAGCAGCTTGGCCAGCGTCGACTTGCCCGCCCCCGTCGTACCGACCAGGGCCACGGTCTCCGCCGGCGCGAGGTCCAGGTCCAGTCCGGCCAGTACGGGCGGGGAGGCGGCGTTGTAGCGGAAGCGCACGCCCTCGAAGCGGACGCGGCCGGGGGCGGACACCGCGGGCAGCGGCCGAGGACTGGCGGGCTCGGGCAATGCGTCGGGCGCGTGGAAGAGGACGCCGATCCGCTCCAGTCCGGCCGACGCGGCGGAGAACGCGTTGGCGAACGAGGCGAGTTCGTCGATCGGGTCGTACAGCCGGTGCACGTAGAGCAGGAACGCGGTCAGCGCGCCCGCTTCGAGGTGGCCGCTCGCGATACGGAACGCGCCGAGGGCCAGCAGCAGGGCCAGCGAGAGGTTGCCGATCAGCTTGACGCCGCCGCTGAAGCAGGCGCTGACCCGCCCCGAGGCGGCCCGCGCCGAGGCGTAGGCGGCGTCCGTCTCCCGCAGCCGCGCGGTGTTCTCGCCCTCCTTGCGGAACGCCTGCACCGCGCGGATGCCGTTGTACGTCTCGCCGGTGTGCTGCACGATCCGCTCGGTCGCGCCCCGGGTGCGCCGGTAGGCGCGGCGCGAACGGTCCCGGAACCAGCGGGTGAGCAGGTACAGCGGGATGAACAGGGCGAGCACGACGGCGGCCATCGGCAGGTCGAGCCAGAGCATCACGGCCACCGTGCCGACCATCGAGAACAGCGCGGAGAACAGGCCGTCCAGGCCCATCTCCAGCACCTCCTCGACCGACTCCACGTCGCTGGAGAGCCGGGCGACGACACTGCCCGAGGGCGCCGCCTCGTGGTAGGACAGCGGCAGCCGCACGGCGTGCGCGAAGGTGCGGCAGCGCAGCCGGAACAGCAGGGTCTGCGCGATGTTCCCGGAGTAGCGCAGGAAGCCGTACCGCAGGGTGGCGGTGGCCGTCCCGGCCGCCAGCGCGAGGGCCGCGTAGGCGGTCAGCGGACCCCAGCGGCCGTCCGCCGCCGCGGGCACGCCCCGGTCGATGGCGGCGGCGATCAGCAGCGGGGTGACGAGCGCGCAGACGTTCTCCAGCAGCGCCAGGGCGACGGCGCGGGTCAGCCGGCGGCGCTCGGGCGCGAGCAGGGTGCGCAGCAGCCGGTTGCGGCGCTCCCGCAGCCGCCGGTCGTCCGGCCGGCCGTCGGCCTCGTCCGCCGCCCGGTCCACGTCCGGTCCGGGGGCGGCCGTGCGGTTCTTCTGCCGGTCCTCGGGCATCAGGCGCGTACCTTCCGTGCGGGGTCCCGGTGCGGCGGGCCCTGCGGCCCGTCCGGCACCAGGTCGTTGACCGGGGAACGCAGCAGGTGGCGGTAGCGCCGGTCGGTGGCCATGAGTTCGTCGTGGGTGCCGGTGGCGGCCACCCGCCCGTCGGCGATCAACGCGACCCGGTCCGCCGCGCGCAGGGTGGCCGGACGGTGGGCGACGAGGACGGTGGTGACGTGCGCCATCACGGTCCGCAGTGCCGCCTCCACCTCCCGCTCGGTGTGCACGTCGAGCGCGGACAGCGCGTTGTCCAGGACCAGGACGGCGGGGCGGGGCAGGATCGCGCGGGCGAGCGCCAGCCGCTGCCGCTGCCCGCCGGACAGGCCCACCCCCTCCTCGCCGACCCGGGTGGCGAGCTGTTCGGGCAGGGCCGCGACGAAGTCGGCGGCGTGCGCCAGCCGCAGCGCCTCCCAGACCCGGTCGTCGTCGTCGCGCTCCTCGGGCGGCAGACCGAGGGCGACGTTGTCCCGTACGGTCCCCGAGAACAGCACGGGATCGTCGAACGCGCAGGTCACCACCGACCGCAGCGCGTCCAGTGACAGGTCGCGCAGATCGGTGCCGTCCAGCGTGATCCGGCCGTGGGTGGGGTCGTCCAGCCGGGACAGCAGCGAGACGAGGGTGGACTTGCCCGAGCCGGTCGCACCGACGAGGGCGAGGGTGCTGCCGGGACGCACCGTGAGGTCGATGCCGCGCAGTACGGAGTCGCCGGCGCCCGGCAGCCGGTAGTGCACGTCCTCGACGCGCAGCTCGCCGCGCACCGGACTCGCCAGCGGCCGGGGGTCGGCCGGTTCGCGCACGGCGAGCGGGACGTCCCGCAGCTGCCAGTACCGGTCGGCGGCGGACGCCGCGGTACTGGCGTCCGCGATCAGCCAGCCCAGCGTGTCGGCGGGCCAGCGCATGTAGGTGGCGACGGTGATCGCCGCCATCAGGGTGCCCAGGGTCAGACTGCCGGTGGCGGTGCCGTAGCCGCCGAACCCCATCAGGGCGACGATGCCCACCTCGGGCAGGGCGGTGATCAGCCACCACAGGGCGGCGGTCAGGGAGATCTTGCGCAGTTCGGTACGGCGCAGCGCGCGGGCCTGCGCGGTGTAGCGGCGTACGGTCTCCGGGCCGCGGCCGAACGCCTTCAGCACGCGGATGCCCAGCACCGACTCCTCCACGGTGGTGGTGAGGTCACCGCTCTGGTCCTGCGCGGAGCGGGCCGCCACGTGGAAGCGCTTCTCGAAGAGGATGGTGGCGAGCACCATCGGCAGGTACGTCACCAGCACGATCAGCGCGAGGAAGGGCGACAGGTACGCCAGCACGGCCAGACCCGCCACCAACGCCGCCGTGTTGACCAGCAGATACACCGCGGAGAACGCGAAGAACCGGCCCAGCTCGGCGATGTCGGAAACCGTTCGGGACAGCAACTGCCCCGAACTCCAGCGGGTGTGGAACGAGGAGGGCAGCCGCTGCACATGGCGGAACAGGTCCGCGCGCAGCGTCGTCTCCAGCCGCGTCGACGGCCGGACGACCAGCAGCCGGCGGGCCCCCAGCAGTACGGCCTCCAGGCACCCCAGCACCGTGAAGCCGACGAGGGTCCACGGCAGCGCCGCCATGTCCTTGTGGGCGACAGGACCGTCCACCAGCCGCTGGAGGACCAGCGGCATGGACAGCCCGGCGAGCATCGAGCCGAGGGCGGCGGCACAGGCACCGGCCATCAGCCAGCGGTGCGGCCGCAGGTAGCGCGCACAGCGCCACAGCGATCCGGTGCGGACGGGCGGGGCGCTCATCGCGCGCTTCCCGCGGCACGCAGCGCATGGGCGTAGTGCTCCAGGGCCCGGTCGGTGGCCGACCCGCTGCCGTACGCCGTGCCCAGCCGCTCCCGGGCACCGGTCACCCGCTCCCGGGGCCCGTCGGGCTCCTCCACGACGCCGCGTACGGCGTCGGCGAGGGCGGCCATGTCCCCGCGCGGCACCAGCAGACCCGGCGTGACCGTGCCCACGGTCTCCCGCAGCCCGCCCACCGAGTAACCGGCGACCGGCGTGCCGCACATCATCGCCTCGATCGCGCTGCCGCCCAACTCCTCGTGGGCGGACGGCATGACCAGCACGTCCAGTGCGGTCATCACCGCCGGGATGTCGGCGTGCGGCAGGAAGCCGGTGAAGCGGAACCGGTCGGTCAGCCCCGCGTCGGCGACGGCCTTGCCCATCCGCTCGCGCTGCGGCCCGTCCCCGACCACCAGGAATACCGCGGACGGTGTCCCCGGCAGCGACTGCCAGCGGCGCGCCAGGGCGACGAAGTCCCGCCACCCCTTCTCGTGCGCCACCCGCCCCACGTAACCGACCAGGGCGGTCCCGTCCGCGACCTCCAGCGAACGCCGCAGCCCGGCCACCTCCCCGGCGGGCCGCGGCGACAGGTCGCCGACCGAGTCGGGCACGATGTCGATGGACGCCGGGTCCAGCGACAGGGCCCGCGCGACGACACCCGCGGTACGGGAGGTCAGCGCGGACACCCGGGCCGCCCGCCGCACCGCGTGGCTCTCGACGGCACGCACCAGCCGGTGCTGGAGCTGGTCGACCCGGGACATCGGCTCGTAGACCGACAGCCGTGAGCAGTGCAGCGTCAGGCAGTACGGCACGCCCATGACCCGGGCCGCCAGCGGACCGGCCAGCAGCGCCCACAACTGCCCGTCGGCGTGCACATGGATCAGGTCGGGACGCCACCGCCGGCGCAACCGCACACAGGCGGCCAACGCCCCCGCCAGCCAGGCCTGGTTGAGGCCGACAAGCCCGGTCAGCTGCGACCGGATCGGGGGCAGCGGCGCGCGGGTCACCCGCACCACCAGCCCCGGCCGGTCCAGGCGCCGCTTCGGCAGGCCGGGGAAGCCGACGGTCAGCACCTGCTGTTCGACGCCGCGCGCCGCCAGCTCACGCGACAGCCGCAGGATCTGCACCTGCATCCCGCCGACGGCGTCGTACTCGGCGGGCCAGCTCTCGACCTGGTCGTGGTGGAAGAACGGGGTCAGCCGCAGCACACGCACTAGAACTCCACACGGGACGGAACGGACGGCGGGAACAGGGACGGGGGCGGTGGCCCGCCGCGGGTCAAGCCGGGGCGGGCGAGAGGCGGTCCGCGCCGGCCGCCTGCTCCGCGGCCGTCTGCCCCGCGGGTGCCGCCAACGCGTCCACGGCGCGGCCCAGCAGCTCCAGCGGCACGGGCACCAGCGGCAGCGGGCCGCTGCGCAGCACCTGGCCGGGAGCGGACAGCAGCACCATCGGGGTGGAGGCGGGCGGGCAGGGCAGATAGCCGCGCTTGTTGTCGTAGGTCAGCCAGTTCTTGACGTCGGCCGGGTCCACCAGTGCCGGTACGGACCCCTCCAGACCGGCTTTGGCGACCAGTTCGCGGTGCAGACCGACCAGATCACCGGAGGCGTGCCCGAGCAGCCGGGACACCTCGGCGGCCACGATCATGCCGATGGCCACCCCCGCGCCGTGCGCGACCTCGCCCCGGGCGGCGTGCTCGATGGCGTGCCCGGTGGTGTGCCCGTACTCCAGCACCAGACCGTCCCGGCGCTCGTGCTTGTCCGCGCCGGTGACCTGCGCCTTGGCGGCCACGCTCTCCTCGATGATCCACCGCATCGCGGCGTCCTCGTACCGCGCGTCCGGCCGCAGCTCCGCCGACAGCCGCTCGATCATCGACGGCCGGATGGCCAGCGCGTTCTTGACCACCTCGCCCATGCCCGAGCGCAGTTCCCGCGCCGGGAGCGTGCGCAGCATCGCCGTGTCGGCGAGCACCTCGGCCGGCTGGTAGAAGGTGCCGACGAGGTTCTTGCCGAAACTCGCGTTGACCGCCTGCTTCAGCGACAGCACCGAGTCCAGCATCGCCACCACGGTGGTGGGCACGTGCACCAGGGTGATGCCGCGGAACAGCAGCGAGGCCAGCAGCCCGGCGATGTTGCCGGTGATGCCGCCGCCCAGCGCCACCACGACGCTGCGCCGGTCGGCACCCTCGGCCAGGGCCTGCTCGGCGAGGTCGCCGACGGTGCCGATGCGCTTGTGCACCTCACCCGCCGGGTGGGTCAGGAGGACGGCGGGACCGGCGTCCTTCTCCAGCCGGGCGGCCAGGTCGCGTCCGTAGAGCGCGGCCACCGTGGTGTCGCACACCACGAGGTAGCGGCTGGCCGCGCGGGCGCCGAGCCGGGCGACGGTCTCCTCGGCGCACTCGGTACCGAGCCGGTAGGGAAAGCTGGTGTCTTCCATGGTGATGGCCGTGACGTGCATGGTCTCCCCGATTTCGGTGGGCGGGTCGCGGGACGGTTGCTCCGGCGGGCCGGCTGCGGCCCGCCGCCTTCAGCCGGTCAGCAGGGCGCCGTGCCGCACGACCTTGCCGAAGGCCGTCGCGATGTCATGCATGTCGCTCTCGTCCCCGAGCAGGGCGGCGTGGTGGACGGTGACGGTGCGCCGGGCCGCCTCCTCGCACACGGGCAGCTCGAAACGCTTGGGATCGGTGCGGCTCTCGTGCTGGACGCCCAGCGCGAAGCGGGCACGGCTCCTGGGGTCGTACAGGCGGTTGCGGGTGATCGGCGCGTAGCACGGGGCGACGGGGAAGCCGAGTTCGGCGGTGAGCGCCTCGGCGACGGTGGCCGCGTCCACGTGGGTCAGCTCGCCCTCGGGCAGCCGGGCGGCATAGGTGTAGTACGTACGGGTACTGGTGCCCTCGGAGGTCGTCTGCGGCCGGTAGCCCGCGTCGGCCAGCAGCTTGTCCAGGAGTGCGGCGTTGCGCCGCCGCCGCTCGTTCTGCTCGTCGAGGACGCCCAGTTGCTCGACGAGCAGCGCTGCCTGGAACTCCGACACGCACCGGTTCGAACCCATCAGTTCGCCGGTCTCCACCAGCTCCATCCGCCCGTCGCCGACGGGCTGACCGGCCAGGCAGCGCCCGTCGGCGCGCAGGTGCTCCACGCGGCGCGCGAACTCCGCGTCCCGGGTGATCACGGCGCCGCCCTCACCGCTGGTGAGCACCTTGCTGTGCTGCATGCTGAAGGTTCCGGCGGTGGCCAGCGCGCCGACCTTGAGGCCGCGGTACTCCGCGCCGTGCGCCTGCGCGCAGTCCTCCAGCAGCGGCAGCCCGTGCCGGTCGGCCAGGGCGCGCAGCGCGTCCATCGCGGCGACCGCCGAGTACAGGTGGACGACGACGATCGCCTTGGTGCGTTCGGTCAGCGCGCTCTCCACGGCGGCCGGGTCCAGGCACAGCGTCTCGGGGTCCACGTCGCAGAAGACCGGGACCGCGTTGATGCCGAGCACGGTCGAACCGGACGCCACCCAGGACAGCCCGGGGACGATCACCTCGTCGCCGGCGCCGATGCCGCACGCCTCCATGGCGAGCATCAGGCTGGCGGTGCCGCTGGCCGCGGGTACGCAGTGCTCGACCCCGTTGTACGCGGCGAAGGCCTGCGCGAAGCGCCGCTCCTGGGACGCGGTGCCCCGGTAGGGGCCGCTGATCGACCAGCGGCCGGAAGCGAGCACCCCCTCCAGCGCCCGCACCGCGCCGGGAGCCGGCTGCGGCCACAGGGGCCAGGGGCGGGTGCGTACCGGACTGCCGCCTTGCACGGCCAGGGACCGGGTCATCTGATCGTCCTTCCTGAGCACGGGGCTTGGGGGTGGGGAGATCGGCCGGGCGGTCAGGCGCGGAGGTTGAAGTACGAGCGGGTGTTGCCGTCGGTGCGGCGCAGCGCCACGTCCAGCGCCCGGGCGTGGTCGGCCAGCCCGAACTCGTGGCTGAGCAGCGCGTCCACGTCGACCGCCCCGGCGGCCAGCAGTTCGATGGCCTCGCCGAACCGGTCTCCCGGACCCATCGACGCCTGGAGGGAGAGGACCTTCACCACGATGTGATGGGGCGCCATCGTCGCGGCTTCCTCGATGCGGTAGCCGATCAGACCGATGCGTCCGCCAGAGCGGACAGCCTCCACCGCCTCCTGTACCGCGAGCGGGTAGCCGGACGCCTCCAGGACCACATCGGGAGTCAGCTCGGGATGCTTCTCGACGAACCCGACCAGCTCGCCGGGGTCGCCGCCGACGGTGTGCGGCACCCCCAGCGCGTGGGCCGCCTGGCGGCGTTCGGTCACCGGCTCGGCGAGGACGGTGACGTCGGCGCCGCGCAGCCGTACGGCCTGGGCGAGCAGCAGGCCGATGCCGCCGGCGCCGGTGATCGCGACCTTCTCGCCGGCCGTGACCGCGAGCCGGTCGACCGCGTTGAGCGCCACGGCCAGGGGTTCCACCTGGGTGGCTTCGCGCAGCGAGAGGCCCTCGGGCAGCCGGTGCAGGTTGCCCGTCGGCACGGTCATGTACTCGGCGCAGGCGCCGTCCCGGGTGAACCCGAGTTCTTGCAGGTCGGCGCAGAGGGTGGGCTTGCCGACGGTGCAGTGCCGGCAGCTTCCGCAGGCCACGGTGAGGTCGCCGACCACGTTCTGGCCGACCAGGTCACCGGCGCCGCCGGCCTCGACCACGGTTCCGCTCCACTCGTGCCCCGGCACCACGGGGTAGGTGAAGCCGTGCCAGACCCCCTTGTAGAAGGAGAGATCGCTGCCGCAGATCGAGTTGTAGGCGAGCCGTACGAGCGCCTCGCCGGGCGCGGGCTCCGGCACGTCGCGCTCGGTGAGCACGGCCTGCAGGGGAGCTTTGAACATCAAGGCTTTCATCGTGCAGACCTCCGTGTCACGGGACCGGGCGGATGCCGGGCGTCACGAGTAGCGTCCGCTCCAGCGAATGAAGCGCCCGGGGAGCGTACGCCATGTTGTGGGGCGCTTGTCAACTAAAGCGGGCGATGGGGTGGGTGACGCCTGGTTCGGGCGGGGGTCGGGCCACCCGGTCGCGTCCGGAGCCGTGGCGCGGGTACGGACCCCGAGCCGCCGCCCCGCCCGACACACGTCTGGACTGGCCGGATCCGTACGGCCCGGACGCGGCCCGCGGACGGCCCGGGAGGAAAAGCAGGGACCGTTCGGCCCTGGCCACGGGCCCGGCCGCTGCTCCGGTCTGTCGGCCCGATACGTGACGGACTCCACGCGCGAACCTGCAACACCCGCCCGTAGCTGGGTATGTTGGACGCCGTACCGGCGCGGTCACGTCCCGTGAGACGGCCGGTCGTGGTGCCTCAGCGGGGTGCCCGAGCGACGGGAGAGCAACGAATGAGCCAGGAAGCGCGACCACGGTCCGGCACCGTCGACGTCAGCGTTCCGAGTGTGGCGCGGATGTACGACTACTACCTGGGCGGCAAGGACAACTACGCCGTGGACCGCGAGGCGTGCGAGGAGCTGGACAAGGTCGTGCCGAGCACGCAGGTGCTGGCGGTCAACAACCGCCGGTTCCTGCGGCGGGTGGTCCGCTGGCTGGCACAGGAGCAGGGCGTACGGCAGTTCATCGACCACGGGTCCGGCCTGCCGACCCAGGACAACGTCCACCAGGTCGCCCAGCGGGTGGCCCAGGACTCGCGGGTGGTCTACGTCGACAACGACCCCATCGTGCTGGCCCACGGCCGTGCGCTGCTGGAGGAGAACCGCAACACCGCGGTCATCCAGGCCGACATGCGCGACACCGAAGGCATTCTCGGTCACCCCGAGGTGGAACGGCTGATCGACTTCGACCAGCCGGTGGCCGCGCTGTTCGTGTCCGTGCTGCACTGCATCCCGGACGAGGACGACCCCGCCGCCCTGATCAGGCGCGTCGCCGAACGCCTGGTACCGGGCAGCTTCCTGGTCGTGTGCCAGCTGGTCAGCGAGGACGCGGCCACCCGTGACTTCGTCACCGAGTTCATGCGGGTCAGCACCCACGGCCAGTGGGGCCGGGTGCGCACGGCCGCCGAACTGGCCTCGTTCCTGGACGGTCTGGAGATCCTCGAACCGGGCCTGGTGGAGGTGTCGACCTGGAAGCCGGACGCGGACATCGGGCCCAAGCAGCGCACCATGGAGTGGATCGAGTACGGCGGGGTCGCCCGCAAGCGGTAGGGGCGACGGCACCCCCGTCCGGTCTCTCCGCCCGGGGCGCCACTGCCGTCGCCCGGCGCCCCGGCCGGGTCAGCCCTCCTCCGCGCCCCCGATCAGCTCCTCCAGGACGGCCTGGGTCCCGCGAGGGGACTCGGCCTGGGCGCTGAGCCGGTCCATCACGGCGAGGTAGTGGTCGACGTCGTCGCGCTTGTCCAGGTAGAGCGCACTGGTCAGTTGCTCCAGATAGACGATGTCGGGCAGGTCCGGCTCCAGGAAGCGCAGGATCGTGATCGGCCCGCCCGCCGCCGCGTGCCCGCCGAGATGGAACGGGGCGACCTGCACGGTGACATTGGGCAGCTGCGACATGGTCAGCAGATGCCGTAGTTGGCCCGACATGATCTCCGGGCTGCCGAGCGGACGCCGCAGGGACGCCTCGTCCAGCACCGCCCACACCCGGGGCGCGCCGGGCGCCGTGAGCAGCGCCTGCCGTTGCAGGCGCAGTTCCACCCGGCGTTCGACCTCCTTCCTGGACGCCTGCGGGTTGCCGAGCCGGCACACCGCATGGGCGTACTCCGGCGTCTGCAACAGGCCGGGCACGAACTGCACCTCGTAGGTACGGATGACGGAGGCGGCCTCCTCCAGTCCGATGAGTGTCTCGAACCAGGTGGGCAGTACGTCGTTGTAGCGGTGCCACCACCCGGGTGTGCTCGTCCCGCGGGCCAGCGCCAGGAACTCGGCTCGCTCCTGTCCGTCCGTGACGCGGTAGAGCGTCAGCAGATCGGCCACGTCGCGTTCCTTGCAGCCGACGCGGCCCAGCTCCAGCCGGCTGATCTTGGCGTGTGAGCCGCGGATGGCGTCGCCGGCCGCCTCACGGGTGATACCCGCCGCCTCCCGCAGCCGGCGCAACTGCGTTCCCAGAATGATCCGCAGGACTGTCGGGCCGCCCCGGGGATGTTCGATATGACGGCGCGGGGGCGGGATGCGCCCCGGCTGCGCGGCGACCATGGTGACTCCCCTGTTGGTCGGATGAACGCTCAGTGTCCCATCACCTCAACTGTTCGTACAGCGGAGGTGATTATCCAGCCGACATATGCGTCAGCCGGTCCCGGCCAGGTCGTCGAAATCCCCGTCCTTGGCCCCCTGGACGAAGGCCGCGATCTCGTCGCGGGTATAGACCAGTGCGGGCCCTCCCGTGTGCCGGGAGTTGCGCACCGCCACCCCGCCGTCGGCGAGAACGGCCAGCTCGACGCAGTTCCCGTTGGGGTTGCTGCGGGAGCTCTTGCGCCACACCGCACCCTCGATGGCACTGGCGCATATGCCGTTGGGCAATGACTCCATACAACTCTCTCCTTACTGGAGGACCAGGCTCCGTCCGGTACGGCCCCGTACGTACGGTGGCGTGAAACGGGCCCCACACGGCCGTACTTACCGATGCAATTGCAGATGTACTTGCAGCGGAAGGCGGCCGACGAGGATATTAGCCCTCCTGAACTGCGCGGCCCAGCCCCCGAAATGCCCCATGGCGGAGATCGTGATGACTACACATCCGGCACCCACCGTGCACGACGTGCGCCACGAGGAAGCGGGGGAGGAACAGCCGACGACCGGGCTCGACGCCTTCGCCGTGTGCGCGCTCAGCGGCGCCTACAGCGCCATCGCGGAAGCCCGACGTTTCACCGCCACCACCCTCGAAGGGTGGGGCGTCTCCCCGTCGGTCGTCGCGGACGCGGTCCTGGTGGTCTCGGAACTCGCCGGAAACGCCCTGCGCCACGCCTCCCCCAGAGGCCCGGGCACCGAAGAGCCACGGCCGGACCTGGTGTGCGCGGCCTGGCTGGCACTGGCGCACCAGGACGCCGGTGTCCTGTGCGCCGTCTCCGACTCCAGCCGCAGCGTCCCGGCCCTCGCGGTTCCGGACCTCCTCGCGGAGGAGGGACGGGGCCTGTGGACCGTCGACCGGCTCAGCGAGTCCTGGGGCTGGACCCGTCCGGACGACACGGGCAAGACGGTCTGGGCCCAGCTCGCGGTCCCACGACCCGCGGGGTGAGCGGCGGGAACGGCCTGGCTCGTTGACGCGAACCTGTCTCCCGCGTTCACTTGGCCGGGAACTGGCGTCCACGGTCGAAGGCGGTCGAGTATGGCGGTGGCAGTGCGGAGACCCGGCGACCCGGAGGCGGCGGACGGTGACGCCCGCGCACGGACTGTGGGCCACCCGAGGTGACGGCGCCGTCGGACACGGCGTCCGACGCCGGGGGCAGCCCGGCTTCGCCGGTCAATTCGCACAACGAGTGGGACCCGCTGGAGGAGATCGTCGTGGGCCGCCTCGACGGCGCGACGATCCCGTCCAACCACCCGGTCGTGACCTGCAACATCCCGCCCTGGGCGGCCCGCCTGCAAGGGCTCGCCGCCGGCTACAAGTACCCCCGCGTACTGATCGAGCGGGCCCAGCGGGAACTCGACGGGTTCATCGCCCTCCTGGAGTCGCTCGACATCACCGTCCGGCGCCCGGACGTGGTCGACCACCGGCAGCGTTTCGGTACCCCCGACTGGTCGTCCCGCGGCTTCTGCAACACCTGTCCGCGCGACAGCCTGCTCGTGATCGGCGACGAGATCATCGAGACGCCGATGGCCTGGCCGTGCCGGTACTTCGAGGCCCACTCCTACCGCACGGTCGTCAAGGACTACTTCCGGCGGGGCGCGCGCTGGACGGCGGCACCGCGGCCACAGCTCACGGACGAGCTGTTCGACGCGGAGTTCCGCGTCCCCGGGGCGGGCGAGCCCATGCGCTACATCCTCACCGAGTTCGAGCCGGTGTTCGATGCGGCGGACTTCGTCCGGGCGGGCCGCGACCTGTTCGTCACCCGGAGCAATGTCACCAACCGGATGGGCATCGACTGGCTGCGCCGCCACCTCGGCCCCGGCTACCGCATCCACGAGATCGAGAGCCGCTGCCGCGCCCCGATGCACATCGACACCACGTTCGTCCTGCTCGCGCCGGGAAAGGTGCTGGTCAACCCCGAGTACATCGACGTCGGCCGGCTGCCCGACGTGCTGTCCTCGTGGGACGTCCTGGTCGCCCCCGAACCCACCCCGGTCGACGGCCGGCTGCTCAAACTCACCTCGCTGTGCGGCAAGTGGCTCAGCATGAACGTCCTCATGATCGACGAGAAGCGGGTGATCGCGGAACGGCACCACACCGGGATGCTGCGCGCGCTGGAGAAGTGGGGCTTCGAGCCCATCCCGTGCGACCTGCTGCACTACGCGCCGTTCGGCGGCTCGTTCCACTGCGCGACCCTCGACGTCCGGCGGCGCGGCACGCTCCAGTCGTACGTCTGACCGTGGCCGGTCGTCCGAAGGAGGCAGTCCCGGTGGTGCTGCCGGGGCCGCCTCCTGCGGGTGCCGGGGCGGGCTCTACCCCGCCTGGTGGTGGGCGCGGGCTTCCGCGGCGTCCTTCAGCTCGCGCAGCCACTTTTCGAGGCCTTCGCGAAGAATCCGGGTCGCGGCGGGGACGTTCGCCTCGACCTGGTCGCCGGTGTGTGTCTCCTCGGTGCTCACCCGGACGCCGCCGCGGACCTCGGTGAAGTTCCATACGTGAATGCCGTCGATGCGCAGTCCTTCGGCGGTTGCCGGGCCGGTCCAACGCAGGCAGGAGTCGCGCTTGATCTGCTCGACGGTGGACGTGATCTCCAGGCTGGTGGCGGGGGTCGCGGGGTTGGGAGGAATCGGGGTCGTCCACCGGAACGCCGACCCCTTGCGGAGCGGCCCGTGGTCGAGGCGTTCGGCGGTCTCGACGGAGGACTGCCAGGCGGGCCAGCGCTCCACGTCGGTCTGCAGCTTCCATATGGCGTGCAGTGGCGCGTGGATGACGGTCTCGGTCCGGTGGCGGACGGCCGCGTCGGGATCGACGCCTTTCCCCCGGCAGGTGAGGGACTTGGCGGGCTGCGAGGTGGTCGCCCCGGCGGGCACGGCGGCGGTCCCGAGAAGGCCGAGGGCGAGCGGGACGGTGAGCAGGGCCGCCCGGGCGCTGGTGCTGCGGATGCCGGTCATGGTGTTCCCCTTGTCGGTCGTGGAGGCGTGGGGGCGTGTGCGGGAGGTGCGTGTCACTGTGCGGCCAGGCGCGCCGCCCGGTCCCGGACCTGCCGGAGAGCGCCGACCAGCGCGATCATCACCGGGATGCCCGACAGCAGGGCGAACTGGCCGACGACCGTGACGGGGGCCGCCCAGGAAGAGAGGGCCGCCGACAGCGGAATGCGTCGGTCCGTGTGGGGGCGGGGTGGCGCGAATGTGGTGGTCATGCGGATCCCTCGGTCCGGTGGAGCGCGGCGCGGGAACGCGCGGACGCGCCGTACGCTCCCCGTGTGCTAGAGGGTCATGCTGCGGTTATAAGCTATAACCGCGAGGGGGTGAGGGGTCAATGGTTGGGTGAGAGCTTCTAACTTCGCGCGGCCTCGCGGGTCTGCCGGGCGGCCTGGCGTGCCTGTTCGGCGCGGTCGCGGTGGCCGTCCGCCTCCGAGGGGGCGTCGACGGCCATCCGTTCGTGATGGCGGGCCAGCTGGTCCTGGGCTTCGGCCAGCGCGGCCGCCGCCGTGCGGAACCGTGCTTGCAGTCGCTCCACCAGGCTCTCCAGAGCCGCTTGTTGCGACCCTGCGTTGCTGAAGGTCCGCCGGAGGGAGGCGGCGATCTCCTGCTCGATGCCGTGCCGCTCGTGCGCGGCACGGGCTTCCGTGCGGCTCAAAGCGGCTTCGGTGCGGTCCAGGCGGGCCTGGCTGGACGCGAGCAGGGCTCGCGCGCGGCCGATGGCCTCGGAGGACCGTTTCCGGAGGCTGGGTACCGTGTCCCCCGCCGAGCGGCTGATCTGGTCCGTGTGGCTCTTCCGCGCGTCGAGGAAACGCTCACGGGAGTCGGCGGCGGATTCCTGTGCGTCGGCGAGCCGTTCGCGCTCGTCGGCCGCGTCCTCGCGTGCGTCGGCGGGGTGATCCCGTGCGTCGGCCGCGCGTTCCCGCTGGTCGGCGAGGCGATCCCGTGCGTCGGTGGCGATCTCCCGCTCGTCGACGCGATGTTCCTGGCCTTCGCGCCGGCTCCCGGGGAGGGGGCCGGCGGGGTGGGCGACGACTCGGTATCCGTATCCACGGAGGCAGTATGCGCCGCCTCGGGGGCCGCTGCGAAACCCGTCGTCGCGCGCGGCGAAGTGCGTCATCGCGCCTGGTGGCCCCCGCTGTTCACCTGATCCTCCGTACGCACTGGCGAAGAGATCCCGCCGTCCGTCCGCGGTGGCCGGGCGCCGCGCGTGCGTCTCTTTCAAGTCGACCTGCCGAGGCGGCGCGAGCGTGAGGCGACGCCTGATCGACTCCGTACGGTGTTCGCGCGTTACGGCCGGTAAGCCCAGCTGTCACGCGTGACGGGGCGCCACGCAGGCGCGGTGGCCGCGGTTTTCGGCGGGAGAAGCTCTCCGGGGCGCCTCCGTCATGCCCTACAACAACCGGCTCAAAACCGCCTAAAGGGTATGTTTGCCCGCCATGCGGCAGGGGAGTGATCTCCCCGTTCCCAAGATTGTTATCGCGGCGAGCTTGCCGCACCACCCCCTCTTCAGCCGCAGTGCCGAGACAGGAGTCCGCCCATGCTGCCCGCCATGTCGCGCCCCGACCGTGAACGCTTCCTCGCCGAACCGCGGGTGGGGGTCCTGGGTGTGACGGACTCCAGAGACGGCGACCGGGGGCCTCTGATCGTGCCGGTCTGGTACGGCTACGAGCCCGGGGGCGAGGTCGTCGTCCAGACCGGCCGCCAGAGCATCAAGGCCCAGCTCCTGCGCGCCGCCGGGCGGTTCAGCCTCTGCGCGCAGGACGAGGGGCGGCCGTACCGGTACGTGAGCGTCGAAGGTCCCGTCACGGCGATCGACGACCCGCTGGACCCGGCCCTGCGCGATGCCCTGGCCCACCGCTACCTGGACGCCGAGGAGGCCCGCGGCTACCTGGCGGCGACCTCCGCCCAGCTCGCGGACGACATCGCCTTCCGGATGCGCCCGCAGTACTGGCGCAGCGCCGACTTCGCGGCCTTCGCGGCCGACTTCGCCGAAGGGGTGCCGGCGAGGAGGCCGCCCCGCACTGAGCGGACCCGCCCACGCACCGCCGTACCGCACGCAAGTCGTTGGAGCGAGAGAGACATCCCAATGGTGAAGTCAAGCCGCTGCCGTGACAGGTGGTGTGGCTTGGTAGCACACTCCGTCACGGAGTATGGCCCACAAAACGTTCAGTCTCCGGCGCGCGAGGGCCAGCACCGCTTGCTTGTGCGCCTTGCCCTCGCTCCTCTTGCGGTCGTAGAACGCACGCGATGCTGGACAGCACCGCAAACTCACCTGGGCAGCCAGATACATGCTCCGCAGGAGCCCGCGGTGATAGCGCCGAGGCCGGCGCAGGTTGCCACTGACGCGGCCGGAGTCGCGGGGTTGAGGGGCCAGGCCGGCGAAGCCGGCCAGGCGGTCCGCGGTCCCGAAAGAGGCCATGTCGCCGCCGGTGGCGGCAATGAACTCGGCACCGAGACGAGGGCCCATGCCGGGCAGGCTGGTGATCACCTCGGCGTGTGGATGCTCGCGAAACCGCGCCTCGATGAGAGCGTCAAGCTCGGCGATCTCCTCATCGAGAGCCATCACCCCCTTCGCCAGCCGGAGGACCATGGCGGCAGCCAGCCTCTCACCAGGCAGCGCCGTGTGCTGGGCTTCGGCCGCCTCCACGGCCGTCTTGGCGAGTGTGGCGGCGCCGCGGACCTTGCGGTTCTTCAGCCACGTTTCGATCCGCTTGGCGCCTGTGCGGCGGATGGCGGCGGGGGCCTGGTATCCGGTCAGCAGCATGACCGGGCCGTGGTTGGTGAGGTCCAGCGACCTCTCCAGGGCGGGGAAGATCTCCAGCAGTTGGGCTCGCAGGCGGTTGATCTGCCGGGTTCGGTCGAAGACCACATCCAGTCGCCTGGACGTGAGGATGCGCAGGTCGACGGCGATGTCGTCGCCGGGTCGCAGCAGCCCGACATCGCGGCGGACGCGGGCCTGGTCGGCGATGACGAAGGCGTCCTTCGCGTCCGTCTTTCCCTCGCCCCGGTAGGTGCCCGACGCTCGATGAACGGCGAACCCGGTGAGGTAGGCGACGGGCTGGTCGTGGTTGAGCAGCAGGCCAATCAGCAGTGCGGCACCGCCTCGGTTGAGGTCGATGGCCCACAGCACGTCGCTGGATATCTCCAGGACGTCTCCGATCAGCGTCAGCAGCTCGGTTTCGTCGTTGGATACGCGGCGGGACAGCAGCCGTTTGCCTTCCGCGTCGATCACCACCGCGTGGTGGTGCGTCTTGCCGATGTCCACCCCGGCCCAGATCTGGGGCACGGGTCACCTCCGCCGCTTCGTGGTCGTCATCGATTCCCGCAGACGACCTCGCCGGCGTGGTCTTACAGCAGCGATCAACGTCGCAAATCCCAATTGGCGGTCGAGTCGTCGCGGGGCTCCGGGCGGCCATGTCTCTCAAGCCGTCGAGCGGCACCAACATGACAGCCATACCCGGAGCCCCTGGGCCCTCCGATCTTACGAATGACCAGATCAGACCCACGACTGAAAGGTAAGACCACATGACCGACACGTTCGTTTCTGCACGCCCGTCGTCCCGGCGGCCCCAGGCCCCGGGGGCTCGCACCCCGGCGCCCGGCTACCCACGGGACAGCCGCATCCCGGAGCTGTTCGAGGCGCAGGCCGCGGCGCTGCCGCACGCCCTGGCGGCCCGGCACGGCGAGCGCACGCTGACCTACGGCCAACTCGACGCCCGCGCCGATGCGTTGGCGACCCGGCTGGCCGCCGGCGGGGTCCGTCCGGGTGACCTGGTCGGCGTGTGCGGCAGCCGCTCGCTGGAGGCACTGGTGGCGCTGCTGGGCATCCTCAAGGCCGGCTGCGCGTACGTGCCGCTCGACGAGGACCTTCCGCCGGCGCGGCTGCGGGCCATGGCCGAGGACGCGGGCATCAGCGCGGCGGTCACCTTGCCGGGCAGTACGCGGCGGGTGCGCGGTCTCCGCGTGTCGGTCGAGGCCGGCTCCCTCGACCGGCCCGCCCCCGACCGCGCGACCGGCTCCGCCCCCGGCCCCCTCACCGACCGGGCCACCGGCTCCGCCCCGGGCTCCGCCACCGACCGGGCCACCGGCTCCGCCACCGACTGCGCCTACGTCGCCTTCACCTCCGGCACGACCGGCCGGCCCAAGCCCGTCGCGCTGTCCCACCGCGGCGTGGTCCGCCTCGTACTGTCCGACCCCGGCCTCACGCCGCCCGCCCCGGGTGACGGAGTGCTGCACGCCTACAGCCTGTCCTCCGACGCCTCGACCATAGAGATCTGGGGCGCGCTGCTGACCGGCGCCTGCCTGGTCCTCGCCGACCGCGAGGAACTGCTCTCGCCCACCGCCCTGGAGCGGCTGTTCCACGCGGGCGGCGTCACCGTGGCGTACCTGACGACGAGCGTCTTCCACCTCGTCGCCCGGACCCGCCCCGAGGCGCTGGCCGGCCTGCGATTCGTCTCCGCCGGGGGAGAGGCGATGGACCCGCGCCTGGCGAACGCCGTCCTCGCGGCCTGCCCCCGTACCACGGTCGTCAACTTCTACGGCCCGACCGAGAACGCCGTGGTCTCCACCGCCCACGTGCTCGCCCCTCTCCCCGACGACGCCGCGCACGTCCCCCTGGGCCGCCCCTTCGGCGCTTCCGCCTGCCACGTGCTGCGGGCCGACGGCTCGCCCGCGGAGCCGGGCGAGGAAGGGGAGCTGTACGTCGGCGGCGACGGGCTGGCGCTGGGCTACCTCGGCGACCCGCAGCTGACCGCCGAGCGGTTCGTGACGCTGCCCGCGGTCGAGCCGGGCGGGCCGCTGTACCGGACCGGCGACCGGGTCGTACGGCACGCCGACGGGCTGCTGGAATACCGCGGACGGCTCGACCGCCAGGTCAAACTGCGCGGCGCACGCATCGAGCTGGACGAGGTCGAGACCCGATTACGAGCACACCCCGAGGTCGGCGAAGCGGCCGTCGAGGTCGACGCGCACGCACTGACCGCCTACATCACGGCCACCGTCCCCGGCCGCCCGCTGCCGCTGTCCGACCTGCGCGCTTACTGCGCCAAGTGGCTGCCCCCGCAAGCCGTTCCGGCCCTGGTGCCCCTGGACCGCTTCCCGGTCACCAGCGGCGGCAAGATCGACCGCACCCGGCTGAAGCCCACCGTGCCACCGCCCGCCCCCGGTGACGCCGCGCGGCACCCGGAAGAGCCGGAGGCGTCCGACGGACTGCCCGGCCTCCTCGCGGAAGTCTGGCACCAGGTGCTGCGCGTACGGCCCACGCCCCAGGACGACTTCTTCCTCCTCGGCGGAGACTCCCTGCTCGCCTCGGAGACCGTCACCCGCACCCTCGCCGTACTCGGCCTCGACGCAGCCCTGGGCTCCACCCTCATCAGGGCGCTGCTGGCCGCGCCCGCACTCGCGAGCTTCACCGCCGCCGTACGCGAAGTACGCGGCGGCGCCGGCGGACCGGCAGGAGGCCAGGAGCCGGCCGTCGACTTCGCCGCGGAGACCGGACTCGGCTTCGCCCTCCCGCCCGCCGAGGGCCCGGCACCGCGCCCGCACGATCCGAAGGACGTCCTGCTCACGGGCGCTTCCGGATTCGTCGGCGGATTCCTGCTGCACCGCCTGCTGCACGCGACGGCCGCCCGCGTCCACTGCCCCGTACGGGCGACGAGCCGCGCACACGCCCGGCAGCGGGTCCGCACCGCCCTCACCCGCTACGGGCTGCACCTCGACGAGGCCGACTGGCAGCGCGTGGAGTGCTTCCCCGGAGACCTGACCCAGCCGCGGCTGGGGCTCGACGCCGACCACGCCGACGCACTGGCCCAGCGCCTGGACCTGATCGTGCACAACGGCGCCCGGGTCAACTTCCTCTACCCGTACCAGCAACTGCGCCCGGCGAACGTCGACGGAACCCGTGAGGTCGTCCGGATCGCCGCGCGCCGCCGGGTGCCGGTGCACTTCGTGTCCACCGTCGCGGTCGTCGCGGGCTTCGGCACCGCCGGGGTGCGCGAGGTGGACGAAGACCTGCCGCTGGCCCACGCCGACGGACTGACCATGGGCTACGCGGAGAGCAAGTGGGTCGCCGAAGGAGTGCTGCGGCGGGCGGCCGAGCAGGGCCTGCCGGTGGCCGTGTACCGGCCGTACGAGGTCACGGGCGACCGGACGCACGGCGCGTGCAACACCGAGACGGCCATCTGCTCGCTGTTCAAGATGATCGTCGACACGGGAGTCGCCCCCGCCATCGAACTGCCGATGGACTTCGTCCCCGTCGACCATCTCGCCGAGTCCCTGGTGCACATCGCCACGCACCGGCCGGCCGACGGCCGGGTCTACCACCTGACCAACCCGCGCCCGGCGATGCTGTCCGACGTCCTCGACCGGATGCGCGCGGCGGGCTTCACCCTGCGCACCCTGCCGTACGACGCCTGGGTCGCCGAGCTCGTCCGGCACGTCGCCGAGAACCCGACGAGCGCCACGGCGCCGTTCGTGTCCCTGTGCGTGGACCGCAGCCGCGCCGCCGACATGTCCGTCAAGGAGATGTACCTCAAGGGCACCTTCCCGGCCCTGGGGCGGCGCAACGCCGAAGAGGCGCTGGCCGACAGCGGGCTGTACTGCCCGCCCGTCGACTCCGCTCTGCTGGACCGCTACCTGGAGTACTTCTTCACCTCCGGGTACCTCGCGCGACCGGTGGCCGGCCCGTCCGCGTCCGCGCCCGCCTCCGGAACCGAGCCCATATCGGGAACCACACCCGAGCCCACCTCGGACCGTGTCACACCGAGCGCTGTCGCGACGAAGGCGGAGCACACCCGATGGAGCACCCCGTGACCCCTCCCGAAACCCTCATCCCCGTTCCGGAAACCGCTCCCGGCACCGCCGGACCGCCGTGCGCCTACGCCCGTCTGCGTTCCGAAGCACCCGTCGTCAAGGCCCAGCTCCCCAACGGCGAGACGGGCTGGCTCATCAGCCGCTACGAGGACGCACGCGCCGCGTTCGCCGACCCGCGGCTCGTCCGGCCGCTGCTGTCGGCGTGGCCGCCCCGCGAGGAGGCCGACGCGCCGCCGCCGTGCCTGCCGACCTTCCTGGAGATGACCGGCGCGCACCACGAGCGCGTACGGCGTGCCGTCCTGCCGATGTTCGGCCGGCGGCAGCTGGCCTTCATGGAACCCCGGATCCGCGCGATCGCCGGGGAACTCCTCGACACGATGGTGGCCGGGGCGGACGGCGGCACCGCGGACCTCGTCGCCTCCTACGCCGAGCCACTGCCCCTGCGGGTGCTGTGCGAGACCGTCGGCCTGCCGTACGAGGACCGGGAGATCTACCTGCCGCACACCCTCGCCCTCCTGGGCGCCGCCGGGCTGACGATGGAGGAGGTCCTCGCCGCCCTGTACGCCCTTCAGGACTACGCCGGCGACCTCATCGCCCGCAAGGAGCAGGACGGCGACGGTGTGGACTACATCCGGATCCTGCTGGACCGGGCCCGCCGGCCGGACAGCGAGATCACCCGGGACGACGTGGTGAGCTTTGTCGTCACCATGCTCATGGCCGGCTACAAGACCAACATCCAGCACACCGGCAACGCCCTGCTCGCGCTGCTCACCCACCCCGAGCAGTTGCGTACCCTGCGTGCGGCGCCCGAGCGGACCGCCACCGCGGTGGAGGAACTGCTGCGCTACGTCCCGCTGATGAACGCCATCAACATCCTGGTGGCGACCGAGGACTTCACCCTGCACGGGCAGCACATCCGTGCCGGCGACGCGGTCGTGCCCGTACCGGCGTCCGCCAACCGCGACCCGGCGGCGTTCGCCGAGCCCGACCGCCTCGACCTGGCCCGGACCCCCAACGCGCACATCGCCTTCGGGCACGGCCCGCACGCGTGCACCGGCGGGAACCTGACGCGTATGCAGCTGACCATCGCGATCCAGGTGCTGCTGGAACGGCTTCCGGACATCGGACTCGCCGTTCCGGAGGAGGACATCGACTGGGACGAAACGACGCCGCTGCGCGCACCGGCCCGGCTCCCCGTGCGCTGGTGAGACCGGCCCCGCCCGGGCCTTTACAGGAGGCCCGGGCGGGCCCTGCACACGACATCGCCACAGCAACGAGAAAGAGGCTCCGCCCACGTGACCACACCACCGCAAGCGCCCGCGACCGGCCAGGGCGTCCACGACGAGCCCCTCCCGCACTACCCTTTCAGCACCCGCGGCGACCGGCTCGCCCCCGAACTCGACGAGCTGCGCGGCCGCTGTCCCGTGGCGCGGGTGAACACCAACTCCGGTGAACAGGCCTGGCTGGTGACCGGGTACGAGCTGGCGCGGCACGTGCTGCGGGACCGCTCGTTCGCCCGCTCCGTCCTGGCCGAGGCGGACAGCCCCGCCCAGGACGCCCCGATCCTGGCACCCGAGCTGCTCGACGCCATGAACCACCTCCAGCAGGCCGGGCTGCGCGACGAGGTGCTCAGGTCGCTCGGCCGCGACCAGCCCGACCTGCCCGCCGACTGGGTCGCGGCTGTCACCGCCGAGGGCCTGGACACCATGGTCCGGGACGGCAGCCCCGGCGATCTCCAGCGTCACTTCGCGGAGTGGGTCGCCGCCCAGTGCATGTGCCGGCTGCTCGGACTGCCGTTCACGGACCGCGACTGGCTCGCCGCACGGGCCGACCTGGACCTGACCATGGTCACTCCGACCCGCGAGGAACTCGCCCGCAACTGGGAGGAGATCCGTGCGTACATGGACGCGCACATGACCGGCCGCCGCCCCGGCGAGCCGCGCGGCCTCATCGACCGCCTCGCCGACCTCAACGCGGCGGACGAAGGGCTGACACGGCGTCAGCTGTCCAACATCGTGTCCGTTCTGTTCGTCAGCGGGTACGAGGACTTCGCGAGCTTCCTGGGCGTCGGGGCGTTCAACCTGCTCCAGCGGCCCGAGGTCATGAGCGCGGTGCGGGCCCGGCCGGAGACGATGCCGCAGTGCGTGGAAGAACTGCTGCGGTGCAGCGTCGTCCTGGGCAACGCGATCCCCCGCTTCGTCACCGAGGACGCGGAGATCGGCCCGGCCCGGGTGAAGGAGGGCGACATGATCCTGCTCTCCCTGGACGCGGCCAACTACGACTCCGCCGCCTTCCCGGACCCCACGTCCTTCACCCCCGCCCGCACCCCCAACCCGCATCTGCGCTTCGGGTACGGCCGCCACCACTGCCCCGGGGCCCACCTGGTCCGCCGCCAGTCGGAGGTCGCCTTCCGCGTCCTGCTCGACCGCCTGCCCGGCATCCGGCTGGCCGTACCGCCGGCCGAGGTTCCCTGGCACCCGAACCGCATGGCCATCATGGCTGCCGAGGTTCCTGTGACCTGGTGAGCCGGCGCCGGGCGGCCTGGTGACGGGCCGGCCTGGTGACGACATGGCCTGGCGGCCCGTACGCGTGCGCGGTCAGGGCGTCCGGGTGTGATGGTCCAGCAAGCGGGTGAGCAACCGCACGAACTGTTCGCGCTCGGCCGGGCTCAGCGGCGCGAGCAGTTCGTCGTGGAGGCCGTCCAGGACCGTGTCGAGGCGGCGCAGATGCCGGCGGCCCGAGGCGGAGATCGTGACGGTGTTGCGCCGCCGGTCGTCGGGGTCCGGGGCCCGCTCGACGAGGCCGCGCTCGGCCAGCTCGTTGAGTACGCCGACCATGTCACTCCGGTAGATGCCGGTGCGTCCGCTCAGGGCCGCCTGGCTGCCCGGCCCGTGCTCCTGCAACGAGGCGAGCACGGCGTAGTGCCATTTACGGGCGTCGGCCCGGGCGAGCCCTTCGGTCAGCAGCCGGTCCGACCGCGCCGACAGCTTCGACAGCAGCCAACCCGACAGGCGGCGCAGCCGGTCGGGCGTCCTGAGTGCGCCGTCGTCGGGTGTGTCCGCGGCTTCGGCTCTGGTCATGGCGCCCATGCTACCCGTTGCGTTAGTCAGACTAACGATGTACGTTCGCTCGCGCCGGGAACGTCAGTGCGTCGAATGTTGTCCGAGTGAACTCGGCGGAAGGAAGATCGTGCCCACCAAGAACCTGCAGATTCCCACCCCGGACGGCCAGGCCGACGCGTTCGCCGCCTTCCCCGACGAGGGGGAGCGGCACCCGGGGGTGCTGCTGTACCCGGACGCCTTCGGCGTACGGCCCGAACTGGAGCGCAAGGCCCGCGAACTGGCCGGACACGGGTACTACGTGCTCGTCCCCAACCTCTACTACCGGCGTGGCCCGGCCCCGGTGATCGACCTCCCCGAGCACATCGGGGAAGAGGTGCGCCCCGCGGTCTTCGCCCAGGTGATGCCGCTGATCGAGGAACACACCACCGAGCGTGTCCTGCGTGACGCCGGCGCCTACCTCGACTTCCTGACCGCCCAGCCCGAGGCCGGTGCCGGGCCGGTCGCCGTGCTGGGCTACTGCCTGGGCGCCGTCCTGGCGATGCGTACCGCGACGGCCCACCCCGGCCGGGTGGCCGCCGTCGCCGGATTCCACCCCGCCGCCCTGGTCACCGACGCGCCCGACAGTCCGCACCGCCTGGTGTCCGAGCTGACCGCCGAGGTCCACATGGGCCTTGCCGAAGGCGACATGACGCCCGAGGCCCTCGGCGAGTTCACCCGGGCCCTGGACGCCGCGGGAGTCGTCCACACCACCGAGACCTACCCCGACACCATCCACGGCTTCACCATGTCCGACACCGCGGCCTTCAGCCCCGCCGGACTGCAACGCCACTGGGACCGACTGCTTCCCCTGCTGGAGCGCACCCTGACCAAGGGCTGAGACTCCGAACCCGAACCCGAACCCGGCCCCGGCGTCGTACGCTCGCTACGCGCCCGGGGTCGTGCGACGGTGGGTTCCGCGCGCACGCGTGAACATCATGACGCCACGGACCGCCGTACAGAGCCGCACTACGAAGCCGCTGTACGCGGTCGGCGCGGGAGGCGTGATGACCAGGGTCGAGGAGCAACTGACCATCGGCTGTACGGCGGAGGCCTTCCTCGGCTTCGTCATGGACGTCGAACGGTACGCCCAGGTCGACGACAAGCTCCGTACGGTCTTCTGGGTGCGCAGGGACGGCGACCTGACCGAGTTCGCGTTCCGGCCCGCGCTGCCCGGGGTGCCCTTTCCGCAGCCGAAGGCCGTGGCCCGGATGCGGCTGACCCCGGGGCGGCGGATCGACATCCGGCTGGCCCCCTGCCCCTGAACAAGGTCAACCACCGCGTGGCCCGCTTCGCCGCGCGCTTCACCTGCGATCCGGTGGACGGGGAGTCCGCGTCACCCGCATGATCGAATTCCGGTTCCGCCCCGGCCCGGGCCTGCTGCTCGGCCCGCTTCTCCGGCGCACGCTGCCCGGTTCGGTCGCGCGCGAACTCCGGCTGGCCAAGAGGATTCTCGAACGCGGCGACAGCGGCACCTGACCGGTGCGCCTCCTGGTTACGGGGTGGAGCCGGGGGCGGGGGAGAGGCGTGCGCGCAGGGTGGCGGCGAAATCCTCGGCCCGCGCCAGCTGGACGCGGAGCTTCTCCACCTGCTCGGCCGCGTCCCGCTCGTACCCGCGGATCCGCTCCAGCAGGGCCTCCCGCTCGGCAGCCGGCAGTTTCCCGTCGGCGTCGAGGCGGTCGGTGGCGTCCAGCAGGTCGCGCATCTGGTCGAGCGTGAAGCCGAGCGGTTTCATCCGGCGGACGACCATCAGGCGGGCGACGTCGGTCTCGGTGTAGAGGCGGAAGCCGCCCTGGGAGCGGGCCGACGGGGTGACCAGGCCGGTCTCCTCGTAGTGCCGGATGGTGCGCAGGGACAGCCCGGTCCGTGCGGCGACCTCGCCGATCTGCATGTGCTCGCTGCTCACGCGGGCGCCCGTCCTCTCTGTGCGGCCGAGGCCACGTCGCCGGGCCCACGGACGGCCCATGCCGATCTCTACCCTAACGTCAGGGTAGAGTAGAGGATCGTCGGTGCCGGCTCCGCTGCCGCGGCTCGGAAGCGGCCGCTCCCGTGACCGTCAGCCGTGTCGGGGACGACGACGCCCCCGGCGAAGACCGTAACCTTCAGGAGAGAGCGTGCGCATGCCCACCCCGCCCAGCGCCGCCGCCTGCCCGCCGTGACTCCTCGCCGTGCCCCTTCGCTCCGCTGTGTGAGCCGGCGCCGCTGAGACGGACCACGCTCGTGGCCGTCGCCAGCCATCAGCCACCGGCTACCGGTCATCGCGGCCGCCGGCCACTGCCCACCGACCGTCGGCGGGCGACCGCCAGACCTCCGGCCCCGGTCCGCCGCAGGGCCGCCCGCGGGGGGCCGACCGGCCTCCGCGTCCTTCCGCACACCCGGCCTGCCCCGCGGGGCGTGCCCGAGTACGACAGGTTCCTCCCCCTTGCCTTCTGCTGCCTCCCCACCGTCCCCGGCCGCGCGCCTGCGCACTCTGAAGCCCGACTGGCTGTCCGACCCGAAGGTCTGGCGTACCGAGATCCTGGGCGGCCTGGTCGTGGCCCTGGCCCTGATCCCCGAGGCGATCTCCTTCTCGATCATCGCGGGGGTCGACCCGGCGATCGGCCTGTTCGCCTCCTTCACGATGGCCGTGACCATCTCGATCGTCGGCGGCCGCCGGGCGATGATCTCGGCGGCGACCGGCGCCGTCGCCCTCGTGATCGCCCCCATGAACCGCGAACACGGCCTGGGGTACCTGATCGCCACCGTCATCCTGGCCGGCGTCTTCCAGATCGTCCTCGGCGCTCTCGGCGTGGCCAGGCTCATGCGGTTCGTGCCCCGCTCGGTGATGACCGGCTTCGTGAACGCCCTCGCCATCCTGGTCTTCATGGCCCAGGTGCCAGAGATGCACGACGTGCCCTGGGCCGTCTACCCGCTGCTCGCCGGCGGGCTCGTGCTCATGGTGTTCTTCCCCAAGGTCACCAAGGCGGTCCCGGCCCCGCTGGTGTCCATCGCCGTCCTCACCGCCGTCACCGTGGCCGCCGGGATCGCGGTGCCGACCGTCGGCGGCAAGGGTGAACTGCCGTCCGCGCTGCCGGTGCCGGGCCTGCCGGACGTGCCCTTCACGACGGACACCCTGACCACCATCGCCCCCTACGCGCTGGCCATGGCGCTGGTCGGCCTGATGGAGTCGCTGATGACCGCGAAGCTGGTCGACGACATCACCGACACCCACTCCTCCAAGACCCGTGAGTCGATCGGCCAGGGCATCGCCAACATCGTCACCGGCTTCTTCGGCGGCATGGGCGGCTGCGCCATGATCGGCCAGACGATGATCAACGTGAAGGTCTCCGGCGCCCGCACCCGCCTGTCCACCTTCCTGGCCGGGTCCTTTCTGATGGTGCTGTGCATCGCCTTCGGCCCGATCGTCTCCGACATCCCCATGGCCGCCCTCGTCGCCGTCATGGTGATGGTGTCGTTCGCGACGTTCGACTGGCACTCCATCGCGCCCAAGACCCTCAGGCGGATGCCGCCCGGTGAGATCGCCGTCATGGTGATCACCGTCGTGGTCGTGGTCGCCAGTCACAACCTCGCCGTCGGCGTGGTCGTCGGCTCCCTGACCGCCATGGTCATCTTCGCCCGGCGCGTCGCCCACCTCGCCGAGGTCACCCCGGTCGCCGGGCCCGACGACGGTACGGTGGTCTACCGCGTCACCGGCGAGCTGTTCTTCGCCTCCTCCAACGACCTCGTCGGCCAGTTCCACTACGCCACCGACCCCGACCGCGTCGTCATCGACCTGTCCGCCGCCCACATCTGGGACGCTTCCTCGGTGGCCGCCCTCGACGCCATCGAAACCAAGTACCGGCAGCGCGGCAAGACCGTCGAAATCACCGGCCTGAACGACCCGAGCGCCCACCTGCACGGCAGACTCTCGGGCGAACTCGCCGGCTGAACAGCCCCGTCCGGGCCGGGGAACGCCCGCACCGTGCCGCACGACGTTCTCGATGTCCTTCGTGCGGTGCGGCCCCGGCCCCAGGCCGCGGCCCGACCCCGGCCCGGACCGAGGCCTCAGCCCCTGGCAGCCACCGCGTAAGCCCGCTCCACCTCGGCGGTTACCCCCTCGCCCGGCGGTCGCACCGCGCACCGGCCGCCGAGTTCCACCAGGCCGTCACCGGCCGGCGCGGTGCGGATGACCGAGCCCCGGCCGTGCAGGACCCGCAGCGGGCGCCCGTGCTCAAGGGTGAGCAGCATCGACGCGCTGCCGCACGCCTCGTCCTCGCCCTTGCCGATCCGAGGGGCCCACAGCCGCGCGCGGACCTCCCCGGCGGCCTCGTCCGTCCAGGCCCAGACCTGCGTGAAGTCCTCCCCGTCAGGCAGTCCGCTCAGCGCCTCGATCTCCGCGGCGGACCCCATCCGCAGGTGACGCCAGGGCTTGGACCAGGTGGCAGGGGCGGTCAGCCAGCAGACCCTCTCCGCGTCCCGCCGGCAGGCCACCGGACCGGCCTCCGGAACGATCTCCTCCACCGTGAACCCCCGGTGATGGAGGGCTTCGAGCGTGCCGAGCACGGGGTGGCCGCCGAACCGGATCGGCAGTCCGTAGGAGCCGTGAATGGCGATCTCCGTACGCCGCGCGGGCGCGGAGCGCACGAAGGCGACCGCGGGAATGCCGAGCCGGTCGGCGAGTTCCTGCCGCCCGTCCTGGGGCAGTCCGCCGCCGGCCGGTTCGATCACCACGAGTACGGGGTTGCCGAACGCGCCGTCGTCATCGACAAAGGCATGTACCAGTAAGCAGTCCACCATGGCTGTCTCCTCAGGTGCCGATGGGATCTTGTGCCGCGGCCGAGCATGCCGCATCCCGCGTACGTACGTGCCACCGCGCCCCTCCTCCTGCCGTCTGATGCCCCTGCCACCTGACGCCCCTACCGCCCCCGGCTCTTCGGTACCGCGTCCGTTCAGCTCCTCTGTCCAACAGGCGAAGTGGGGGGCTTGTGGGGCGGCCGTGTGCGTGATCTTGTGTCGTGCTGTGGGGCGGGTGTCGGAACCCGTCACGGAGGAGGGGCTGTGCGGATGGCGTGCACCGGACCGGGCCGGTACTCGAAGGGGTGTGCCGCGGCGGCGGGGGTGGCTCGGACATGAGCCTGTCCGTGAGCCGGCTGGCGGCGGCCCGCAGCCTGTTGTTCGTGCCGGGCGACCGGCCGGAGCGGTTCGACAAGGCCGTTGCCAGTGGTGCCGATGTGGTCATCGTCGATCTGGAGGACGCGGTCGCGCCGGCGGACAAGGAGCGGGCCCGCGCGCATGTCGCCGCCTGGCTCGCCGCGGGCAACAGCGCCATGGTCCGGATCAACGCGCCCGGTACGCCCTGGTGCGACGACGACGGTGCGATGGCCGCCTGCGGCGTACCGGTGATGGTGCCCAAGGCCGAGGATCCCGAGGTACTGGCGGACTTCGCCCGTCGTACGGGCGGGAAGTGCCCGGTGGTGCCGCTCGTGGAGACGGCGGCGGGGATCGAGCGGGCCGTGGAGGTGTGCGCGGCGCCCGGTGTGGTGCGGGTCGCCCTGGGCAACGTCGACCTGGCCGGGCAGCTCGGGGTCGCCCACGACGACCACGAGGCGCTCGCGTACTCCCGTTCCCGGCTGGTCTCGGCGTCGGCGGCTACGGGCCTGTGCGCCCCGGTCGACGGGGTCACGACCAGCGTGAAGGACGTCGATGTCATCGCCGCGGACGTCGCCCACGCGCGCCGCTTCGGGTTCGCCGGGAAGCTGTGCGTCCACCCCGCGCAGATCGCCGTCGTGGCGGAGGGGTTCGCGCCGACCGCGCAGGAGCGGGAGTGGGCCCGGTCCGTGGTCGCCGCGGGGGACTCGGTGACCGTGGTGGACGGGCACATGGTCGACAAACCCGTGCTGGAGCGCGCCCGCCGGATCCTGGCCGCCGGCGGCTGAATCGTGCCTGTGGGGGTGCGGGCCGTACTGGGTCGTGCCGGGTCTCGTCCGGGTGCGGGCTTCGTGCTCCGGGAGGGGTGGCGGTGTCGGGCGGCGGGGAGAACCTAGCCGGGCCGGGGACGGTCGGCCCATCGACAGATGGCACAAAACCATCCATGATCTTTCAGACACGTGTATGACGTAAGCGGGGTGGGGGTCTGCGAGAGTGCCGTTCGCGGCAAGAAGGCGTGCCGCCCGGGGGTGAGGGCCCGTCAGATGCGGTGCCGACCCGTGCGGGCCGGAGCGCGGCGGCCCGGGCGCCCGGCTCGCCGCACGCCGCTGCCGACGGCCCGGCGCAAGGCGTCCACCTGCGAAAAGGGGGACTACCGGGACGGTGCGGCAGCTTTCTTGAAAGGGTTTCCGGCCGGTCGGCCCTGAGGGATGCCGACTGTCCGCGGTGGAGGAGGAACGTGCGTGAGCGATTCACTTCAGGAGGCTGTGGTGGCTGAAGAGTCAGACGAGAACAGGACCCGCAAGAATGGCTTGTATGCGGGGGTGAGCAGCGAACTCGCCGAGAACATGCTGCAGGGCTGGGCCGACCGCGAGCCGCGCGATCCCGAGCCCGTCGCGCAGGCCGGGCACACCGCGCGCCGCCGGGCGGCGCTCTCCGCCCTCTTCCCGGGTGAGCTGCTCGTCATCCCCTCCGGAACCCCGAAGGTCCGCGCCAACGACACCGACTACCCGTTCCGGCCGTCCTCCGACTACGTCTACCTGACGGGTGACCAGTCGCCCAACGGCGTACTGGTCCTGGAGCCCGCCCAGGACGGCACCCACCAGGCGGCCGCCTACCTGCTGCCCGGCTCCGACCGCGCCTCAGGCGAGTTCTGGCTGGACTACCACGGCGAGCTGTGGGACGGCCCGCGCAACGGCCTCACCGAGAACGCGAAGCTGCTCGGCCTGGACTGCCGTGACGTGCGGACGCTGGGCGAGCGGCTCGCCGCGGCCACCGGCCCGATCCGCCTGCTGCGCGGCTACGACGCGCAGGTCGACACCGCCCTGCACGACAAGGTCACCGCCGAGCGCGACACCGAGTTCCGCGTCGCGCTCTCCGAAATGCGCCTGGTCAAGGACGATTTCGAGATAGCCGACCTGCGCCACGCCTGCCAGGCCACCATCCGAGGCTTCGAGGACGTCGTACGGGTGCTGGGCACCGACACGCCGACCCTGGAGCGGGCCATCGAGGGCACGTTCTTCATGCGGGCGCGCATCGAGGGCAACGACGTCGGCTACTCGTCGGTCTGCGCCGCCGGAGCGCACTCCACGACCCTGCACTGGGTCCGTAACGACGGCGAGGCCCGACCCGGCGACCTGCTGCTGCTCGACGCCGGGGTGGAGAGCCGCAACCTCTACACCGCCGACGTCACCCGCACCCTGCCGGTCGACGGCCGCTTCACCCCGGTCCAGCGCAAGGTCTACGACGCGGTGTACGCGGCGCAGTCGGCCGGTATCGCCGCGGTCCGCCCCGGTGCCAAGTACCGCGACTTCCACCACGCCGCCCAGCGGGTGCTGACCGAGCACCTGGCCGCCTGGGGCCTGTTCGGCGACCGGTCGGTGGACGAGGCGTACGAGCTCGGGCTGTACCGCCGCTGGACGCTGACCGGCACCGGCCACATGATCGGCCTGGACGTGCACGACTGCGCCAAGGCCCGTACCGAGCTGTACGTGGACGGCACCCTGGCGGCGGGCATGGTGCTCACCGTCGAGCCGGGCCTGTACTTCCAGTCGGACGACCTGACCGTCCCCGAGGAGCTGCGCGGCATCGGCATCCGCATCGAGGACGACATCCTGGTCACCGAGGAGGGCAACGAGAACCTCTCGGCCGCCCTGCCCCGGGCCGCCGACGAGGTGGAGGCCTGGATGGCCCGCCTGCGGGGCTGACCCGCGCCCGTCGCGGCCGGCGGCCTCGCGCCGCCGGCCGCACCATCGGCCGGCCGACAGCGCCGTCGGCCGGCCGCGGCGTACAACAGTCGCGTTCTCGGGGAGAACGGACCACCACACGAAGGGGGAACGTGCGATGGAACGATCGGACGGCTCGCGCGGCATGCAAAGCCACGACCGCCAGGTACCGGCCGCGGTGGCCGAGGCCTTCCGGCACGGATGGGCCGACACGACCCGGCAGCTGCCGCCCGTCTCGGGAGCCGCCTGCGCGGCCAAGCGGCGCGCGGCGCTCTCCGAACGGTTCCCGGGCGAACGTGTCGTCGTCCCGGCCGGCGGTTTCAAGGTCCGCAGCAACGACTTCGACTACCTCTTCCGCCCGCACTCCGCCTTCGTCCACCTCACCGCCGAACAGGGCACCCAGGCGGTACCCGACAGTGTGCTGGTCCTTGAACCCACCGGTGGTGGGCACGAGGCCACCCTGTTCACCCGGCCGCGCTCGCCGCGCGACGCCGGCCCGGACGGCGCGCACTTCTACAGCGACCGCCGGCACGGCGAGTTCTGGGTCGGCCGGCGCCGTACGCTCGCCGAGACCGCCGACGCCCTCGGCCTCCAGACGGCCGCCCGCGACCGCCTCGAAAGCGCCCTGACCCCCGGCGTACCGACCCGGGTGGTCCGCGGCCAGGACGCCCTGGTCGACGCGCTGGTGGCACCGTCGGCGCCGGCCGACGCCGAACTCCTCGCCTTCCTCTCGGAGCTGCGGCTGGTGAAGGACGAGTGGGAGGTCGACCAGCTGCGCGCGGCCGTGGACCACACCGTCGCCGCGTTCGGCGACGTCGTCGGCGAACTGCCCTACGCCACCCGTCTGGCCCGCGGCGAACGCTGGATCGAGGGCACCTTCAACCGGCGCGCCCGGCTGGCAGGGAACGGCCTGGGCTTCGAGACCATCGCCGCAGCCGGCGCCCACGCGTGTGTGCTGCACTGGATGCGGAACGACGGCCCGGTGCGCGACGGGGACCTCCTCCTGCTGGACGCGGGCATCGAGGCCGACTCCTTCTACACCTCCGACATCACCCGTACCCTGCCGGTCAACGGACGCTTCAGCGACGTCCAGCGCCGCGTCTACGACCTGGTCCACGCCGCCCAGGCGGCGGGCATCGCCGCGCTGCGGCCCGGCGCACGCTACGGCGACTTCCACGACGCCGCGACGCGCGTCATCGCCGAAGGCCTCGACTCCTGGGGTCTGCGGCCCGGGGGCCCGGGGATGGAGCACAGCTCCGACCTGTACCGCAGGTACACCGTCTGCGGTACCGGCCACATGCTCGGCCTGGACTGCCACGACTGCGCCGCCGCCCGCGACGAGCAGTACACCGGCGGCGTCCTGCGGCCCGGTCATGTGCTCACCGTCGAGCCCGGCCTGTACTTCCAGCCCGACGACCTGACGGTCCCGCAGGAGCTGCGCGGCATCGGTGTGCGGATCGAGGACGACTTCGTGATCACCGCCGACGGCGTGGAGTGTCTGTCGGCCGGCCTGCCGCGCGGCGCCGACGAGGTCGAGGCATGGATGGAAACGTTGCTGTGAGAGCGCGCAGCCTGCTGGTCGACCAGGTCCACGGACAGCTCCGACAGGCCGGCGCGGTAGCGGTGGTCGGTCCCACCGGGTTCGGCAAGACCGCGGTGCTGGACGCGGTGTGCACGCAGTGGCGGTCCGGCGGGGACCCGGTGGTCAGGCTCAGCTCGACACCCGCCGACGCCCATCTGCCCTACGTGCCCCTGGTGGACCTGTTCACCGTGTGCCCGGCGGACGTCAGCGGCGAGCTCTCCGACATCCAGCGGGCGACGGTCGACTGGGTGCTGCGCCGTGTCACCGGCCCCGAACCCGACCCCGCCCTGCTGCGCGTCACGGTCCTCTCCTGCTTGCAGGCGTGGGGGCGCCGGGCCCGGCTGCTGCTGGCCGCCGACGACATGCACTGGTGGGGACCGGACAGCCTGGACGTGTTCGGCTTCGCCGCCCGCCGCAGCCGCGGCAGTGTCTCGCTGCTGGCGGCGCTGCGGCCCGACGGGCCCCTGGCCCACGACGTTCTGGGCGGCGACGCCGTGGAGATCGCGGTCCCCACGCTCAACGCGCAGGAATCGGCGGCCGTGGCGCGCACCTTCGCCATCCCCCAGCGCACCGCCGCGCGCATCCATACGGCCACCGGCGGCAACCCCCGACTGGTCTGGGACATCGCCGCCGCCCTGGCCCGCAGCGGGCCGCCGGCGGTCCTGGACGCCCAGCCGCTGGCCCCGCATGCGCGCAAGGCCCTGCGTACCTGGCTGGCCGGACTGGCCGCACCGGTGCACTGGGTGCTGCTGCTGGCCGCGCTCACGGCCGACCCGTCGCTCGACGTCGTACGCCGCGCGGCGGGACCGTCCGCCGACGCGGCCCTGGCCGACGCCGAGGCCGCCGGACTCGTCAAGGTGGCCGCCACGGTCGCCTTCGCGGCCCCGGTCATCCAGGAGGGCATCCTCGCCCAGGCCAGCGGCGAGGCGGTACGCCAGGCCCATCTGACCCTGGCCACGGCGGCTCACGGAGCAGACGACCGCCTGTGGCACGAGGCCTGCGCCCTCGCCCCGGCCGAACTGCCCGCCCACCTCATCCCGGCGCTGGCCGACGCCGCCACCGCCGCGCGCGAGCGGGGCGAGCACACCCGGGCCGCCGAGTTCGCCCTGCTGGCCGGCGGCCGGACCGGCGGCCCCCGTCACGACCTGCTGGTCACGGCGGCCCGGGACGCCGAAGCGGCCGGGCGTTTCGACCTGGCCTGCACGGCCCTGGACCAGCTGGACCGCAGCCGGGCCGTGCCCGCCGCCCGCGCCCAGGCGCGGCTTGCCGTCGTCGACGCCGCCGGGCGGGGTGCCGCCCTGGTCGCGGACGTGGCGGCGCAGGCCCTGGCCGAGGCCACCGCCGCCGACGAGCCGGCCCTGATCTCGGCGGCGCATCTGCGACTCGCCCACGGCTTGCGGATCAGCCGGGGATGCCACACCGACGCCCTGGCGCACGCCCGGGCGGCCGAGGAATGGGCCGAGCGCGCAGGCGACGCCACGACCCACGCGGCGGCCCTGGCCCTGACCGCGGAGATCGAGCAATGCCAGGGCACCCCGGGCCGCACCGCGCTGCTCCGGCGCGCCCTGGGGACGGACACGGCCGACAGCGCCGCCCGGATGCCCGGCCACCCGGGCCGTACCGCCGTCCATTTCGCTCTGCTGGAGGACGGCCTGGAGCAGGCCGAGCGGCTGCTGGACGAGTTGAGCCCGGCACCCTGCCCGGCCGACCGGCTCTGGCTGCTCGCCGAAACCGTCCACCTCCACGCCCGCCGTGGCGAGGGGGCGGCCGCCCGCGAAAAGGCCCACCTCCTGCTGGACCTCACCCGCGATCTGGGGGCCTCGCCCGGCCCGCCGTGGTACGCGGCGGCCGCCGCCGAACTGGCCGGCGGCACCCTCGAACAGGCCCTGCTGTACGCGGATCTGGGCCTGACGGCCTCGCAGGAGGACGCGGACTCCGTCTTCGCCGCGCACTGCCTGCATGTGTCCGGCACGACGCGGCTGCTGCTGCGCGACACCGGTGCGGCCCTGGCAGACCTGCTCAGGGTCCACGACCTGGTGCAGGATCTGGGCATCGCGGACCCCGCGCAGATCCGCTACGACGCCGACCTCGCCGAGGCGCTGGTCGCCGCCGGGGACCTGCCGGCCGCCCGGCACACGCTCGCCGGCGCGCGGCGCCGGGCCCAGGGCCTGGGGCGGCGCGGCGTGCTGGCCTCGCTCGACCGGGCCCAGGCACTGTGCCACGCGGCAGCCGGCGAGTTCGGCCCGGCCGAGGAACTGCTCAACCGGGCCGCGCGGACCTTCGAACGGCTCGGGTACCCGTTGGAGCGTGGCCGGGTGTTGCTGGCCCGTTCCAGTCTCGAACAGCGCCGCAGACGCCCGGCCCGCGCCAACGAGGCGCAGGCGGCGGCCGAGACGGTGTTCCGCAAGGCGGGCGCGCCGCTGTGGGAACCGGCCCGGCCGCAGGGCGACCAGGCGCAGCCCTGGCTGGCCGGTCTGACCGACGCCGAGCAGCTGGTCGCCGAACTGGTCACCCAAGGGCGCGGCAACCGTGACATCGCGGCCGCCCTGTATGTCAGCGTCAAGACCGTGGAGGCGGCCCTGACCCGCATCTACCGCAAGCTCGAAGTGCGCTCGCGCGTCCAGCTGATGGCGCTCGTCCAGAAGGACGGGCACCTGGCGCGCCGGTGACGGCGGCCGCCCACCGTCCCGCCGGCCGGCCGACCACCCCAGCGGCCGTGCCGGGCCGGCCGGTCAGTCCGCCTGCCAGCCGACGGTACCCAGGATGCTCGACCCGGGCGCCTGCCCGGCCGTGTCACCGGGCGCCGGAACGTCGTAACGGACCACACAGCCGGTCATCCGCCCGCCCATGAACAGCGGACCGAACACCCCGCGCGTCGATATGCCGCGGTACGCGTCCAGGTCGCAGTCGAAGACCTCGGCGTCGAATTCGGCGCTGTGCACGGCTTCCTGCGCGATCCAGGTCCCGGCCCGGCCCGCTGTGGCGATGACGTCCTCCCACGCCGACGCCTCGGTCCGGGAGCCGATGTGCACGTCGAAATTCTGGTCGCCGTCGGAACGTTTCACGACGAAGTCCGCGCGCCGCTCCCTCAGCAGTTCCGTCAGTTTCCTTTCTCGCCCCGGAATTCCACGTCCTCCTCCCACATCCCGCGTGACCAGGGAGGTAACGGTCCACGAAACGCCGGTCGTCCTCGGTCATCCAGTCCTGTCCGGCGGACAGCAGGGCGAAGAGCTGCTTGTTGGCCGCCTGGTAGGAACTCTGCGGTGTCAGCACGGCCGCCCCGCATTTCCGGATGCGCAGCAGCGGGTCGAGGTCTCGCCCCGCATCGATCCACTCCTGCGGCACCGTCCGCTCCAGCACCACCGGAAAAGCGTTACCGCCGGAGGCGAGTGTTTCGAGGAACTCGTCCGTATCGAAGTACTGTGCCTCGATACCCGCCTTCCGCAGGACCTCGACCTCGATCTCGTAATACCTGCGGCTGCCCCCGGAGTCGGACAGGAAGACGTCCGGGAGGTAGCCGACGAGCGCCACGCGGGGGTCCAGGCCGAGGTCGTCGAGGACGGTGCGCAGTACGTCGTTGCGGTCCCTGAGGGGGTCGGCGAGCGTGAGGGTGTCCAGGACCGGGCCCGGCAGCAGCTGCCGCCACAGCTCGTTGAGCAGATGGGCGTAGACCTGGCCGCCGGTGGACGAGCAGAAGTTGAACTCGATGAACTTCCACCCGGACGCGGTCCAGATGACGTCCGGCCGGCCCATCAGCGTCGCGTAGGCGTTCTCGAACTCCTCGTCCCCGTAGAACTGCGTCAGCCGCTCGTCGAGGCCCAGGGCGCGGTGCCGGCTCAGGCAGTCACCGCCCAGGCTCCGCACCGCCCGCCGCAGCAGCCCGGCCAGACGGACGCTCGCCTGTTCCAGTTCGGCGCCCTGGGCCGCGGGCCGTACGACGGGTCCGGCGGGGGCGATCCGGTCGAACCAGAAGGTCCGGAAGCCCCTGAACTGATGGTCGAAGGCGTTGAGCAACCGGCGGGAATCCGTCGCGTACGGCCCGCGTGCGGCCGTCACCCGCGCCGCCGTCGAGGTCTGTTCCATGGTCTTTGACTCCTAGAGGCTGGTGCGGACGGCAGCGCCGCCCGGTCGCTGCGGCGCCGTGCCCGGGCCCGGGCCGGCCGTACTTCAGCCCGTCGGCCCGGGCCCGGGCGCCGTCTCATGCCAGTACGGGCCGCGTCTCCCGCCGGCCGAACGCGGTCTCCAGGGCCAGTCCGGCCCGGAACAGTCCCGCCTCGCCGAACTTGCGCCCCACCAACTGCACCCCGATGGGCAGCCTGTTGCCGGCGAACCCCAGGGGCAGCGACATGGCCGGGTGCCCGGTGACGGCGAACGGGATGGTCTGCATGTCGTTGGCCAGCCGCGGCGGCGGCCAGTCCGCACCGAAGGCGTCCACGCGGGCCGCGGTGGTCTGGCCGCACGCCGTGACCAGTACGTCGTGGTCGGCGAAGACCCGCCGGTCCAGCGCCGCGGCGAGCTCCGTACGCACCTGGTACGCACGCGCCAGGTCGTCCGGGCCGACCCCCGCGCCGGGCATCAGTTTCTGATAGGTGTAGCGGCCGAACGACCGCGGCGCGCGGCGCAGGTTCTCCTCGTGCCCGGCGAAGCCCTCCGCGATCATGATGATCCGGCCGCAGGCGTCGAAGAGTTCGTACGGCGGCAGCGCGCACTCCTCGACGACCGCGCCGCGCTCCTCCAGATGGACCAGGGCCCGGTCGATGGCCTCGGTGATCTCCGGCAGGGTGCCCGGGTCCGCGGCGTACCAGGACCGCGAGTAGCCCACCCGCAGCCCCCGCACGTCCCCGCTCAGCGAGCTGAGGAAGTCGGGCGCCGGAGCCTGACGGGTGCGCGCGTCCCGGGGGTCGGGCCCCGCGACGACCTGGAGCGCGGCGGCGGCGTCGGCCACCGTCCAGGCCAGCGGCCCGAAGTGGTCCATGGTGGGCGCCAGCGGGGTGGCCCCGTGGCCGGAGACGCTGCCGTAGGTCGGCTTCAGTCCGACGGCCCCGCAGTGGAAGGCCGGGCCGCGCAGCGAACCGGCGGTGTCGGAGCCGAAGGCGACGCGCAGGAACCCGGCCGCCACGGCGGCCCCCGCGCCCGAGGAGGACCCGCTGGGAATGTGCTCGCGGTGCCAGGGGTTCCCGGCCGGCGGGAACGGCAGGTCCGTGCTCGGCCCGCCGAAGGCGAACTCGTACGTGGCCAGCTTGCCCAGCAGCACGCCGCCACCGGCCCGCAGCCGGGCCTCGACGGCGCTGTCCTCCGTGGCGACGGCGTCCAGCGTCAGCCGCGAGTGGTTGGTGGTGGGCAGCCCTTCGGCGTCCAGGATGTCCTTGAGCGCGTAGGGGATGCCGTGCAGCGGACCCCGGTCGACGCCCTCGCGCAGTTCCTGGTCGGCCCGCGCGGCCCGCCGCAGCGCGTCCTCGCGGGTGACCAGCACGAACGCGTGCAGGTCGGCGTCGTGGGCGTCGATCAGACCCAGCGCGTGCTCCACCAGCTCCACCGACGTCAGCGCTCCGGTGCGCAGCAGCGCTCCGGCCTGGGCGACGGACAGCTCGGTCAGGGCGCCGGGACCGGCGAGATCGAGGTCAGTCATCGCTGATCTTCGCCTCCCGCAGCAGCCGGCTCATGGTGCGCAGCGAGCGGTGTCCGGCCAGGACGCCGGGCGCCAGGTCCGGCGGCATCTCGATGCCCCGGGCCGCGAGTGCGGCGGCGAACTCCCGGTCCGCGTCAGCGTGTTGTGGGTCCCGGGTGTCCGGGGGCCCGGTTGTCTCCTCCGTGCCGGCGTGTGCCACGTACGGTCGTTCCTTCCCCTGCGGTCAGTGGTGCTCCTGTGCCACCAGATGGGCACAGGTGATGAGGTCCAGCGAGGCGTGCCCGGTGGAGCTGAAGACGGTCGGGCGGTGTTCGAGCCCGGTGTGCCGGCCGCTCTCCAGAGCCTCCAGGTCGAGCGCCGTCCGGTGGATGTCGCCCGCCTCGGCCACGGCGATCTCGATGTTCTCGACGATGAGCGTGGCGGCGGTCAGCAGCGAGCGGGACAGTTCCCGCGACTCGGTGGTGTGCGCCCCCATGCAGTTGATGTGCACGTGCTCCGGAAGCTCCGGCGCGATGGGCAGCGGCTCCACGGATGTGGTCGCCGTGGAGATCACGTCCGCCGCTGCGGTGGCCTCCCGGGCCGACGCGCTGACCTCGGTACGTACGTTCCCGTTCGCGCGCCGGATGCGTTGGCACAGCGCCTCGGCGTGCTCCCGCGAGCGGGAGTACACCCGTACCTCGGTGATGTCCCGCACCGCCGCGACCCCCAGGTACTGCTGCCAGGCCTGGACGCCCGAACCGACGATCGCCAGGACACCGGCGTCACGGGCCGCGCAGCGGTCGGTGACCACCGCCGTGACGGCCGCGCACTTGAGGTTGGTGACGGCCGCGCCGTCCAGCACCCCCACCAGGTCCCCGGTCCTGGCCGAGAACACCGTGACCACGGAGGTCACGGTCGGCCCGGGACCGTCGGTGATGGTGCCGGTCTTGTTGACGCACAGCGCGAGATCGCTGCTGACGGCGGGCATGGACAGGAACCTGGTGCCGCGGCCCTCGTCGACCACCTCCCGCAGCGGCACGCTCATCCGGCCCACCGCGCCGCCGCGCAGGCTCTTCCGCATCAGCGCGGCCACCGCCGCCACGTCGGCCACCCCGTGCTCCCTGCTGACGACCGTCATCCGAGGTCCGCCAGTACGTCGAGCAGGTCCGCCGCGAAGCGTTCGGTCAGCTCCGTGGGCATGTCGCCGCGCAGCATCATCCGTACGCCCGCCTGGCCCCGCGCCACGATCGGGAAGAACATCGCGGAGCAGTAGTAGCCGCGCCGGTACAGCTCGGTCGACAGCCGCACCGCCCGGTCGTTGTCGCCGACCGTGACGAACTTGATGTGCGACCCGGTCCCGCGCAGGCCGTGTCCGTCCAGCCGCTCGTCGAACAGCGCGATGTTGCGGGCGAGCTGCTGCTGACGCCGGCCCAGCTCCGGGCCGCGGTGGACCTCCAGGGCACCCAGCGCGGTGCCGATGGCGGCCGTCCGCAGCCCTTGCGACCAGGCCAGCGGCCCGGACCGGTAGAGGAAGTCGAACACGCCGCGGTCACCGACCATGGCGATGCCGCCGGTGGCGCCGAACGCCTTGGCGGTCGAGGCGACGACGATCGTCCGGGCGTCGAGCGTGTCGAAGACGGTGCGCGCGTAGCCCTCGCCGCGTGCGCCGACGGCCGACAGCGCGTGCGAGTCGTCGAGGTAGACGAACATCCCGTAACGGTCCTGGAGGGCCTTGATCCCCTCCAGGTCCGCCTGCCCGCCGGTGGAGTAGACGCCTTCACCGACATAGGCCACCCGCGGGTGACGCTTGCAGATGTCCTCCAGGTACGCCATGTCGTTGTGCGGACAGGTCAGCACCAGCGTCTCGTCGGCCAGGACGGGCTTGAGGAAGTTCATGGAGAAGTGCGCGAACCGGTCGAAGACCACGACCAGCGGCTCGCCGTCGGTCAGATGCCCGGAGGCCAGCAGCGGCAGGATCGCCGCGCTGAGCACTCCACAGGACACCGACGGCAGCACATGGGCGCCGAAGTGGTCCGAGAGCTCCTGCTCCAGCCGCTCCATGATGCCCAGCCGGATGCGGAACTCGCCCATGGACAGCCCGGTGATCTGCTCCTGCTCCAGCGCGGCCCGCCCGGCCTCCACCACCGTGGGGTGGCTGTTGAGGCCCAGGTACGAGCAGGAGGAGAGGTTGGTGAACTCGTGCCCCGTCCGCACGTCGCGCAGCCGGTTCTGACCCTCGACGGCCTCGACCACCAGGCCGAGCATCCCGTGCTTGACGGACAGGCCCCAGGCCGCCTCGCTGGCCGGCACCATCTTGCGGTTGTTGCGGTAGCGGTGGGGCCCCGTGATGTCCTCGCTCATCGCGCACCCGCCGCCTGGTCGTGCAGCCAGCCGCCGAGCCGGCTCACGGCCTCGCGGGCCTTGGCCAGGCGCGAGTGGTGCAGGTGCCACACGTGCACCATGCCGGGCCAGACCTCCAGCACCCCGGTACCCCCGGCGCTCCGCACGCCGTCGATGAACCGCTGGGCGTCGCTGAGCAGGATCTCGCGGCTGCCGACCTGCATGAACACCGGCGGCAGGCCCGCGAGGTCACCGAAGAGCGGGGAGATGTAGGGGTCCGTCGGCGGGGTGCCCGCCCGGTAGGAGGCGGACACCAGCTCCACGACCGGCTTGGTGAGCATGGGGTCCTCGTGCTCCAGGGTGCGGTAGGTCTCCCCGCTGCCCGTCAGGTCGGTCCACGGCGAGATGCAGGCCGCGGCGGCCGGCAAGGCCGTGCCCGCGTCCCGCAGCTTCAGCAGCGTCGCGAGCACCAGGCCGCCGCCCGCCGAGTCACCGACGAGGACCACCTCACGGGCGGACCGACCCTCGGCGAGCAGGCTGTGGTACGCGGCCACCGCGTCGTCGAGCGCCGCGGGGTAGGGGTGTTCGGGGGCCCGCCGGTAGTCGACGAAGAACATCCGGCAGCGGGCCGCCCGGGCGATCTCCCCGACCATGTGGCCGTGGCTGCGCAGCGAACCGTAGACGTAGCCGCCACCGTGCAGGTAGAGGCCGGTCAGCGAGCCGTCGGTCTCCGGCGGGGTCAGCAGATGGCCGCCCGGCCGCTGTTCGACCTTGATGTCGTCGGCGACCGGCACGCCCCACGCGTCGTAGAACTGCCGGGCCTCGCCGATGTCCTCCGGCCACTCGTCCGCGGCGAGGGCCGTGAGCAGCCGGTCCAGCTCCGCACGGTCGCCGTCGGACATCAGCGGCACGTCGTGCTGCGCGGAGGTCGTCACTGGCCCGCCCCGACCGGGTCGATGCCGCGGTGGTAGCGCTCGCGCGCGGCCTCGTCCGGCACCTGGAGGCTGGGCTGGGGGATCGCCAGCTCGTAGTGCCGGTACCACTTGGCCAGCTCGACGTCCTCGGCGAACTGGTACTCCAGGTGCCGGATCGGGCGGCGCGCGGGCCGCGCCGGGTCGGCCGGGCGGGGCTCGGAGCCGGCGTGCGCGAGCCCGCCGTCCACCTCGTTGAGCAGGACGACCATGACCAGGTCGGCCGACAGGTCGGCGTCGACCGCGGCGGCGTAGCCGGACAGCACCGGCTCGGCGTGCTCCTCCTTGACCGCGACGTTGAAACTGTGCGGCATCAGTTCGAGCAGGTCGGCCGGGGCGACGCCCTGCTCCTGGCAGTAGGCGCGGGTGTCGCAGACCATCGGGGTGCCGCCGGCGATGTTGGTGTTGGGACCGTAGATGTTGCCGATGAACGGCGTGGCGGCGTCGAAGTGCACGCACTTGGTCGTCAGGAACTCGCGCTCGGTGGTGTGGTCCCCGTTCGGGGTGAAGTGCGTGTTCTTGTTGTAGCCGTCGACGTCCATGCCGGCGATACGGTCGTAGTCCATAGCCACCGGGCTGTACCGGTCGACGTCCACCCGCTCGCCGAAGCCGCGGAACAGCGATTCCAGATAGTCGCGGGCGATCGCGGCATCCTGCTCCTTGCCCACGTCCAGGCCGTGGCGCGTCAGCGTCCTGGCGACACCGTGGCAGACGGCGACCCCGTCGCCTTCGGTCACCAGACGTACCAGTTCGGACACCAGTCGGTCGTCGGCGGCCTGCAACCGGCCGTCGACCAGCTCACTGTCGTAGGCGGAGACATCGATCATCACGTGCTGCGGAAGGGTCTTCACGAGAAAAACTCCCGGTTATTCGGCGGAGGTGGCGTGGACGACGGCGGCCGCGGCCGCTGCCGCGACCTCGGGCGCGTGGAGCTGGAGCATGCGCTGGGCCCGCAGCACGAACGGCGGGGCGAGCACCCGGCCTTCCTCGACCGCGAAGCCGTACGGCGTGGAGTGGTAGTCCTCGACCACGCTGCGGTAGTCGGCGATCTCCTCCGGGCCGACGGTGAACGTCTCGGCGATGACCTCCACCTGGCGCGGGTGGATGGCCGCCTTACCGGTGAACCCGGCGTCCCGGGCCGCCCGGCACTGCGCCGCGACCACGTCGAGGTCGTGCAGCTCGAAGGAGTTGGTGTCGATGGCGGGCACCCGGTACTTGGCCGCCGCGGCACACAGCCGGGCCCGCGCGTGATCGAGGTAGAACGCGTTCTCGGCGTACAGCTCGGCCGTCAGATCGGCCTGGCCGAAGCAGAGACCGTCGCTGACCGCGGCGATGTCCGCGGCGTTCTCGACCGAGTCGACGGTCTCGATGAAGCTGCAAATCTGCGGCGGCCTGGAGGTGTGCGACAGCAGTGACCGGTAGACCGCCACGTCGCCGGGGCCGGAGATCTTGGGAATGAAGATCACGTCGAGGGGGACACCGCCGATCGTGGCGTCCATCTCGATCAGCGCCTGGAGGTCCTTCAGACCATCGGGCGTGGCGATCGTGTTCACCCGTAGGCCCAGGGCGGGCAGGCCGGCCCCGGTGAGGTCCGCCTGTGCCAGCAGGGCGCGGGCCTCGGCCTTCCTGGCCGGGTGGGTGGAGTCCTCCAGGTCCAGGACCAGCATGTCGGCCTTGACCCGGCCCGGCCGGGCGACCGACGCCAGCAGCAGCGCCGGGGTGTAGAGCAGGCTCGCGTAGGCCTTCATCGCGCCTCTTCCCTCCCGAACAGCAGGTTCATCTTCTGCAGCGAGAAGTCCTCGTAGCGGATCGGTGCGTACTTCGCGGGGCGGTCGGCGGCGAACTTGGGGAAGCACTCGATGACGGTGTCGTCGTTCGCCAGCTTGAAGAAGACGATGGACTGGCGCTGCCGGTCGGCGAGCCGTACCCGGTGCGGCGTCGAGACGTACTCGTCGTTCGACCAGCGGGCCATCAGGTCACCGATGTTGACGATGAAGCTGTCACGCTCCTGCACGTCGATGTCCAGCCAGCGCCCGGAACGGTCCTGCAACTGCAGGCCGGGGCCGTCCTGGGTGAGCAGCGTGATCAGTGTGCCGTCGGTGTGCTGCCCCATGCCCTGGTCGTTGAGGAACTGCGGGTCGACGCCGGGGTACAGGTGTGAGCGCAGCGAGTCGTTGGAGGTGTCCGTACGGGTGGCGAAGAAGTCCCGGGGCAGGTCCAGGGCCAGCGCCAGCAGTTCGGCGATCTGGCCCGCCACCGTCTCGCAGGCGGCGAAGTACCGTTTCAGCGCCGCGCGCAGCCGCGCCCCCAGCTCGTCCGCCGGGAAGGGCAGCTCCTCGTCGTCGTGCAGGATCAGCCGCCCGACGCTGAACTTCTCGACGTAGTCCGAGGGCATCCCCGGCTTGCCGGTGTAGGCGAAGGCGTTCTCGGACAGCAGGGCGCTGTACCCGTACGGGCTGTAGTCGCTCTCGCCGCGCGCGTTGGAGGTGCGCATCGCGAACGTGTCCTTGGTCTCCGGCGTGAGCGCGAAGAACCGCAGTGAGGCGGCGTAGGCGTCGTCGAACACCTCGGAGTCGATGCCGTGGCCGCGCACGACGAAGAACCCGGTGTTCCGGCACGCCTCGGAGATCTCCTCGGCGACCTCGCGCTCCAGGCCGGGGCGGCCCGGCTCCAGGTCGATGACCGGAATCATTGCTCTGCTCCCTGCTTGGGGACGAGGATCGTCCGCTCGAATGCGATGACCGGCACGTCGTCCTGATTGCGGCCGGTGGTGTGGACGGTGACGATGCCCTGCTCGGGCCGCGTCTCCGACTCCCGCCGGGAGACGATGCGGGTCTGCGCGTAGAGCGTGTCGCCCACGAACACCGGGGCGGTCAGGCGCACCTTGTCCCAGCCGAGGTTGGCGACGCACTTGGCGCTGATGGTGGAGACGGTCATCCCGTTGACGATCCCGAAGGTGACCAGGCTGGAGACGACGATCTTGCCGAACGGGGTCTGCTCGGCGTAGACCGCGTCGATGTGCAGCGGGTGCTGGTTCAGGCAGAGCAGCGAGCTCCACACGTTGTCGGTCATGGTGATGGTGCGGCCCGGACGGTGCTCGACGACCTCGCCGGGGACGTAGTCCTCGTAGACCATGCCGCTGTCCTCCCGGTAGATACCGGGACTGACCGCGAGAAAAGAGTTGTTCTTCACCGTGCTCCTTCGTGCAGGCCCGCCCTGCGCAGGGCGGAACGGGCCGATCGGTGTGCCGCGTCGGCGGTGGTGGCCGCCTGGCCGAGTCCCCAGAGCGTCCGGCCGCCCGCCTCCAGTGCCACCAGGCAGGTCGCCGGTGCGCCGGTCGCCGCGGGCGTGCCCGTGAAGTGCACCCGGGTGAACGCCACGCCGTGCTCGGCGCCGAGCTGCCCGAGGACCTCGTTCTCGTCGGCGTCGGCGGGCAGCGCCGGCGAGTCGTCGAGCCCGTAGGTCTCCCGCAGCAGCTGCCAGATCTCCGGCGGCTCCAGCTCCCGCCCCAGGGCGTCGGCGGCCCCCTGGACCACGGCCGCGAAGTCCCGCCGCAGCTCGACCGGCAGGTCGACGCCCCAGCCGGCCTTGAGCACGTAGTTGATCCCGCCCTTGCCGGACTGGCCGTTGACCCGGATGATCGCCTGGTAGTCGCGGCCGACGTCCTTCGGGTCGATGGGCAGGTACGGAACCTGCCAGGGCATCTCGCCGACGTCCTTGCCCTCGCGTTCGGCCCGGTCGGCCAGCGCCGCCAGGCCCTTGGCGATGGCGTCCTGGTGGGTGCCGGAGAAGGCGGTGTACACCAGGTCACCGGCGTACGGGTGGCGGGGGTGCACCGGCAGCCGGTTGCAGTCCTCGACGATCTCGCGGACGGTGTCGATGTCGGACAGGTCCAGCTGGGGATCGACGCCGCTGCTGAACATGTTGAGCGCCAGCGTCACCAGGCAGACATTGCCGGTGCGTTCGCCGTTGCCGAACAATGTGCCCTCGACCCGGTCGGCCCCGGCGAGCAGGGCCAGTTCCGCCGACGCGACGGCGGTGCCCCGGTCGTTGTGCGGGTGCACGGACAGGACGATGGCCTCGCGCCGGTCCAGGTTGCGGTGCATCCACTCCACCTGGTCCGCGAAGACATGGGGCGAGTGGGTCTCCACGGTCGTCGGCAGGTTGAGCACCAGCGGCCGCTCGGCCGTGGCGCCGACGACCTCCACGACCCGGTTGGCGATCTCCAGCGCGAGTTCCGGCTCGGTGAGGTTGAAGGTCTCCGGCGAGTACTCGAACCGGATGTCGCTCCCGGGCTCGCGCTCCGCCAGCCGCACCAGGTGCTGAGCACCCTCGACGGCCATGCCCACCACCTCACGCGCCGACATGTGGAACACGACCTCGCGCCACAGGCACGCCGTCGCGTGACACAAATGCACCACGGCGCGTTCGGCTCCGCGAATTGCCTCGAAGGTCCGCTCGATGAGATCCGCGCGGGCCGGCGTGAAAACCGACACCGTCACATCGTCCGGAATTCCTTCCTTGACGACCAGTTTCCTGACGAAATCGAAGTCGTGCGCACTGGCCGCCGGATAACCGATTTCTATGTCCTGGAAACCGGTGGCCACCAGCAGATCGAACATCCGCTGCTTGCGGCGCGTGTCCATGGGGTCGGCCAGTGCCTGGTTGCCGTCGCGCAGATCAACCGAGGCCCAGATCGGGCTGCGATCGAGCGTACCGTCCGGCCACCGCCGTGACCAGCCTGAAGTGGGAGCCGCAGCGTCCCGCGCATAACGGTGGAACGGCATGGACGACGGACGTTGCAATGTTTCCCAAGACTCTCGGGAAAAAGTCAATGGTAATCCCCCTTGCACTTCCAGGCTGCGCTCTATCGCGTTTCTCAGCGCTCCGAAGACTACGGAGCGTCAGGACCCGCAGGGAAGTAGACCGTCCTCTATACCTGACCCTGGAATCGGATAATTCGGACACCCGGGCCGCCCGGTCAACTTACCTGTTGACGCTGCGCGTTCCGGCACTAGAATTCCGCTGTATTGCTCGGAAACAATTCTCCGCCTCATGCGAAATGGCAGGCCATGGCCGAATCCACCAGTCTCGACCACCGCACGTCGGACGGGGGCAGGGCGACCCTGCGGCCCGGCCGCGTCCTGACGCTGGCCTGCCTGGCACACGGCATGATCGTCATCGACACCAGCATCGTGCACGTCGCGATCCCGGCGATCCGCGACAGTCTCCGCGCGAGCCTGCCGACGATGCAGTTCGTCGTCACGTCCTACGTGGTCGTCATCGCCGGCCTGATGCTGGCCGGCGCCGCGGCGGTCAAACGGTACGGCGCGGTGCCGATGTTCCGGCTCGGCGTCGTCCTGTTCGGGACGACGTCCGCGCTGTGCGGCCTGGCCCCCGACGGCGCCTTACTCGTCGCCATGCGGGCGGCACAAGGACTGGGCGCGGTACTGGTCATGCCCGCCACCCTGGTGATGCTCACCGACACCTACCGCGACCCCGGCCAACGCGCCAGAGCGGTCTCCATCTGGTCGATGGTCGCGGGCAGCCCGGTCGCCTTCGGTCCCACCCTCGGCGGCGCCCTGGTGGAGACGGTGGGCTGGCGCAGCATCTTCCTGATCAACGTGCCCGTCGCCCTGACCGTCCTGTGGCTCTCGGCACGGCACATGCCCCGGCACGAACAGCCCGCGCACAAGCAGCCGCAGGACATCCCGGGCCAGCTGCTCTCCGTCGTCTTCCTGGGCGGTCTGGCACTGGCGCTCGCCGAGGGCCAGGACCTGGGCTGGACCCGGCCGCTGCCCGTGGCGGCCGCGGTGACGGCCCTGATCGCCTTCGCCGTCTTCGTCGCCCGGCAGCGCGGTTACGCCCACCCCATGATCCCGGCCGACCTGTTCCGGGCCCCCGGCTTCCGCAGCTACGTGGCTGTCGGCCTGCTGCTCTTCGTCGGCTACAACGGGCTGATGTTCACCCTGAGCGTCTTCCTCCAGCAGGTACGCGGCTACGACCCGGTCACCGTGGGGCTGTGCTTCCTGGCCTCCGCCCTGCCCATCACCTTCATGCCCCTGCTCGCCGGACGCTTCGGCACCAAGCTCGGCCCCCGGACGGTCCTGGGCGCCGGAATCGCCCTGTCCCTGCTCGGCGGGGTGGTGCTGGCCGTCATCGGCAGCCAGGCACCCCTCGGTACGTGCACCGGGCTGGTCTTCATCGGCCTGGGCTTCGGTCTGATGACCGTGCCGCAGATCACCCTGACCATGGCGGCGGCACCGGCACACCACTCGGCCATCGCCTCCGGACTGATGTCGGCGGGCCGCTCCACCGGCTCCCTGATCGGCGTCGCCCTGCTGGCCGGCCTCCCGGCCGCGACCGGCATCACCGCCCCGGCGATCGCCCTGGTCGCCGTCTACGTACTGATGGCACTGGCCGCAGTCATCGGTGGCCGGTCGTCGCGTCCTGCCGAGACCGGTTGACGGGGCGGCGGCCGGGGCTGTCCGCTGAGGCGGGACGAGCAACAGCCGGGAGGCCGCCGCATGTTGCCTGTCGGAAGCCGCCTGGGGGCGGCGGTCGGGCACTGCCCGCCGACGCGCGGCCGGACAGGCACATTCGCGGCCGGACAGGCACACCCGCCACCGGACAGGCCCCCCGCCGCCAGGCAGCGCTTCACCGCTCCCTGCTCCTCCGCTTCCCGTTCCCCTGCTTCCCGTTCCTCCGCTTTCCAGCTTCTCCGCACTCTTCCCACCTCGGAGTACTCATGCCGGAGCCTCAGGCAGACCACGACGTCGCGTCCAGGATCGCGGCACTGTACGCGAACGACCCCCAGTTCGCCCGGGCCGCCCCCGACCCCGATGTCGCCGACGCCATCAGCCGACAGGACAGCCTCACCGGCGCCATCGCGGCCGCCATGCACGGCTACGCGGACCGCCCGGCACTCGCCCGCCGGGCCGGACACCTCGTCCGCGACCCCGCCACCGGCCGCCGCACCCGCGAACTCCTGCCAGCCTTCGAGACGGTGTCCTACGCCGAACTGTGGCAGCGGGCCGGCCGCCTCGCGGCGGCCTGGACCGACGACAACGCCGGCGACGAGGGCGCGGACGGCTCGGCCACCGACGGCGCCAACCCCGCCGGCCACACCGGCGGCCTGCGCCCCGGCGACTTCGTCGCCACCCTGGGCTTCACCAGCCTGGACTACACCACCATCGACCTGGCCTGCATGCACCTGGGAGCGGTGTCGGTGCCGCTGCCCACCGGCTCGTCCGCCGTACGGCTGGCACCGGTCCTCGCCGAGACGCTGCCCCGCGTCCTCGCCGCCGACATCGGCTCGGTCGAGGCCGCCGTCGGCGCCGTCCTGGCCTGCGACTCCATCGAACGGCTGGTGGTCTTCGACTGCGACATGCGCGTGGACGACCACCGGAAAGCCTTCGAGGCGGCCGGCGCCGCACTCGGCGGGCGAGCCGAAGTGGCCCTGCTGCAAAATGACTTGGACCGGGGCGGTCAGCTGCCGCCCGTACGGCCGTACGAGGACAACGACCCCGACCGGCTGGTCAGTCTGATCTACACCTCCGGCAGCACCGGCACGCCCAAGGGCGCGATCTACACCGCCGCCATGCTCACCAGGATGTGGCACAACGCGCGCGGCGGCCTCAACGCCGGTGGCGCCGCCGGCACTCCGGTGTTCGTGGTGCACTACATGCCGATGAGCCACGTCAACGGCCGTGCCTGGCTGATCAACGGCCTCTCCTGCGGCGGCACCGGCTACTTCACCGCCCGCGGCGACATGTCGACCCTGTTCGACGACATCCGCCTGGCCCGGCCCACGGCGCTGAGCCTCGTACCGAGAATCTGCGACATGGTCCACCAGCGCCACCTGCTCGAAGCGGACCGCATCGGCCGCACCGGCGTGCCACGCCCCGAGGCGGAGGCAGCCGCGTCCGTCCAGGTCCGCGACGGCATGCTCGGCGGCCGGATCGTCACCGCCCTGTGCGGCAGCGCCCCGCTGTCCGAGGCGATGCACACCTTCACCGCCGCGCTCCTCGGCACACCGATCATCGACTGCTACGGATCGACGGAGACGACCCGGGCCATCGTCGTCGACCAGCGGCTGCGCCGCCCGCCGGTGACCGACTACCGGCTGGCCGACGTACCCGAACTGGGATACTTCACCACCGACAAGCCACACCCTCGCGGCGAGTTGCGGGTCAAGTCGATCGGGCTCTTCCCCGGGTACTACAAACAGCCCGAGGTCACCGCCCGCGCCTTCGACGAGGACGGCTACTACCGCACCGGCGACGTCTTCGCCGAGACCGCCCCCGGCCGTCTGGTCTACGTCGACCGCATCAACAACGTCGTCAAACTCTCCCAGGGCGAGTTCGTCACCGTAGCCGCGCTGGAGGCGCTGTACGCGACCAGCCCGGACATCGCGCAGATCTACGTGTACGGCAGCAGCGAGCAGGCGTTCCTGCTCGCTGTGGTGGTCCCCGACGCCGAACGCCTGCACCGGGCCGACGAGGACACCGTACGCGGCCGCGTCCTGGACTCGATGCGCGAACTCGCGCACGGCGCGGGCCTGCACGCCTGGGAGATTCCGCACGACGTCATCGTCGAACGGGAGCCGTTCACCGTCGCCAACGGCCTCCTCTCGGGGGCAGGCAAACACCTGCGCCCCGCCCTCAAGGAGCACTACGGGCCCCAACTGGAACAGCTGTACGCGGACATCGCGACCGGACGTGCGGGCCAGGTCGCGGCACTCAGAGCAGCCGGCGCACAGGTAACACCCCTCCAGGCGGTGCTCACCGCGGCCCAGATCACCCTCGGCTGCCCCTCCTCGCTGATCAGGGCCGAGACCGCTTTCACCGACCTGGGGGTGACTCCCTGTCGGCCCACACCTTCTCGACCGTCCTCGAACAGATAGCCGACGTGGAGGTGCCCATCCAGCTCATCCTCCAGCCCTCTTCAACGCTGGCTCGCATCGCCGACCACCTCGATCCGGCGCACCGCGCACAGGAGTCCCGCCCCACCTTCGCCTCGGTGCACGGGCGCGAAGCCCGTGAAGTCACGGCCCACGACCTGGCACTCGACCACTTCATGGACCGACGACTCCTGACCCGGCCACCGACCCAGGCGCCACAGACAACACCCGACAGCACCACCCCCACCACCCCTCCCGTCCCCACCACTTCCACCACCCCCGCCCACAACGTCCTGCTCACCGGAGCGACCGGCTACCTGGGACGCTTCCTGGCCGTCGAATGGCTGCGGCGCGTCGCCGCGACGGGCGGGCGGCTGACCTGCCTCGTCCGGGCCGCGGACGACGCCGCCGCACACCGGCGCGTACTGGAGTGCCTGCGCGCCGCGGCGGCCGACCAGCCCGACTGGTTCGACGACGTCGCCGCACAGCACCTGACGGTCCTGGCCGCCGACGTGTCGGCGCCGCGACTGGGCCTGGCGGAGCCTGCCTGGCAGACACTGGCCCACCAGACCGACCAGATCGTGCACGCTGCCGCGCTGGTCAACCACATCCTGCCGTACCACCGGCTGTTCACCCCCAACGTCACCGCCACGGCACAGCTCGTCGAGCTGGCGCTCACCCACCGCGTCAAACGGTTCGCCTACGTCTCGACGGTGGCCGCCGCGATGCTGCCCGACGGCTCGTTCCTCGACGAAACCGCCGACGTCCGTACGGCGTGCCCCGTCCGGCGACTGGACGACTCCGACGCGAACGGATACGCCACGAGCAAGTGGGCCGGCGAGGTCCTGCTGCGCCAGGCGCACGAGGCGACGGGCTTGCCGGTCACCGTCCTGCGGCCGGACATGATCCTGGCCCACAGCCGCCTGCCCGGCCAGCTGAACCTGACGGACCGCTTCACCCGGCTGCTCCTGAGTGTCATCACCACCGGCATGGCGCCGCTCTCCTTCTACCGGCTCACCCCGGACGGCCGCCGCAGGCGCGCGCACTACAGCGGCCTGCCGGTCGACTTCACCGCCGCGGCGATCACCTCCCTCAGCGCCGACAACACGCACGACCACCTCACCTACAACACGGTCAACACCCATGACGACGGGATCTCCCTGGACGAGTTCGTGGACTGGCTGATCGACGCGGGACACCCGATCACCCGCTTCGACGACCACCGCCAGTGGCATCAGCGCACCGAGGCGGCCCTGCGGGGCCTGCCCGACCACCAACGGCGCCTGTCCCTCCTCCCGTTGATGCAGGCATACACCCGGCCGGGAGAGCCGCGGCCGGGCTCGGCGGTACCGGCCGCACGGTTCACCGCGGCGGTCAGCAGGCTGGGCGTGGGCCGGGGAGCCGTACCGTCGCTCTCACCCGAGTTCGTCACCAAGTGCGTCGCCGACCTGAAACTGCACGACCTCCTCTGAACCTGCCGCACACAGCCCCGTCCGCAGCCAACTGTGGACGGGGCTGAACAGGCACCGCCGGAAGCGTCTCAGCCGCGCGCGGGCGCGATCTCTTCCATCACATGCCGCCCGGTGGCGAAGAACCCGGACTTACGCGGGTAATGCACCACGACCTCGGTGAAGCCCAACTCCGCGCAACGGCCCGCGACATCTTCGAAAGCCTGCGCCGACTCCATCGTCGGCAACAGCGAGAACCCGGTCAGCAGCGTCCGCCCCAGCGTCTTGGGATCACGCCCCTCGCGCTCGCACGCCGCGTCGAGCTGCTCCATCCGACGGGCGAGCACGGACCACGTCCAGGACGCGGTCCGCTCCTGCCGCGGCACGTCCCCCTGATCGGTGACGACCCACGACGCGCCGTGGCGCGCGACGGTCCGCATCCCCAGCGGACCGTTCGCCGCCAACATGAAAGGCACCCGGGGCCGCTGTACGCACCCCGGCTCCAGCCGAGCGTCGACCGCCTCGTAATAGCGGCCGCGAAAGGTGGTGTGCTTTCGCCCGTCGGGCGCCCCCGTCAGCAGCCGGTCCAGCAACTCCACCGACTCGCGGTAGCGGCCCCCGCGCTCCTGCACCGACCAGCCCTTGCCCCGCTCACCCTGGCCGAGCACATAAGCATCGGCATCGGGCGAGCCCGCACCGAAGCCCAGGACGAAGCGGCCCTCAGTGATGGCGTCCAGCGTGATGACATCGTGCGCGAGCGGCACCGGATGCCGGTAGTTCGGCGACGTCACCAACGTACCGAGTCTGATCCGCGAGGTGACTCCGGCAGCGGCCGCCAACGTGGGCATCGCGCCGTACCAGGCACTGTCCGGCAACCCCGCCCAGGTGATGTGGTCGTAGCTGTAGGCGGCGTGGAATCCCAGCTCCTCGGCGTGCCTCCAGGTCGCGGCCGCCTCCCGGAACGGACGGTCGGGCAGGATACAGACGCTGATGCGCACAACTGACTCCAGTTTCATCGGTGCCGCTCCGCCCCGGCATCCACCGGCGTACGAAGCCCTCCAGCCCGAGCCGCACCGGCCGGCCACAGCGACGCCACCCACCAGGCAGCCCCCGCCCGCCCACCACTGCCCCAGGCCCGCACCCGACAGTACTGATCACCCACCCCGGCGCGCAGTCAGGAGACCTCTAGAACCCACCCTCGAATACGGCCAATGCGACACCGACGGGTCCATCAGGAGCCACCCCGGCCGTACCAGGCGGTGACGGCCCGCTTGTATCCGTCCGGCATCGCCAGCCCCGGCACCTCACCCGCGGCGAACAGGCCCAGCCGCTGGTGCTCATGGCTGACGACGGGTGGCCGCTCGGGCGTCAGCACGGTGCAGCCGTACGTCACGATCAGCACGCGGCACCCGGGGAGCGGCTGATAGACCCATACACCGCCGTCCAGGAGCGGCCCGGCCTCGACGTCCCAGCCGGTCTCTTCCCGGATCTCGCGCTCCAGCGCAGCCTCCGGGCTCAGGTCAGGCAACACCCCTCCGCCGACGCCGGTCTCCAGCCGGCCTCCCGGCAACTCCCACTCGTCACGCTCGTTGCGCAGCAGCAACACACGCCCACGCGCGTCGAGCGCGACACCTTTCACGGAAACGGGCCACAGCGGCGACGGGTACGTCATGACGGTCCTCGTCCAGCGGTGCGCGGGTCGGCCCTGCGGAACGTAGCACGCTCCCAGCGGCACCGGGCCCGGCAGGAGGCCGGTGCGCGAACACCCCGCGCCCGGGGAAGTGCGGCGGCCCGCACGGTGGACGCTACGCGTCACCGTGCGGGCCGCTGGCCGTGGAGCCGGGGTAAGGCCGGTCAGGAGGCGGTGGGCCACATGAGGGGGCCGCTGGTCAGCGGGGCCTTGCCATTGCCGGTGTAGAGGCGCAGGTCGCCGTCGACGCGGTGGGCGACGATGTCGGCCTTGCCGTCACCGTTGAAGTCGCCGCCGAGGATGGAGCGCATGTAGCCCCACGTCTTGTCGTGCCAGAGGTCGGCGGCACGGGTGACGGTGCCCTGGGCGTTGCCGGTGTAGAGGCGGAGCGTGCCGTCGTAGGCGATCGCGGCGATGTCGTCCCGGCCGTCGCCGTTGAAGTCGCCCGTGGCCAGGCGCTTCATGCCGTCCCAGCTGTTGTCGGGCCACAGGTCACGCTTGGCGTTGACGAGGGTGCCGTCGGGGTTGGTGGTGTAGGCGTGCAGCGAGCCGTCGCCCCACACGGCGGCCAGGCCGTCGCGGCCGGAGGAGTCGGAGCGGTAGCGCACGATGTGCTTCATCGTGCCCCAGGAGGTGTCGTGCCACAGGGGGCGGCGCGGGTTGAGGGTGCCGTCGCCGGAGCCGGTGTGCAGGAAGAGCTGCCCGTCGCCGCGGAGGGCGATCAGGTCGGCCTTGCCGTCGCCGTTGAAGTCACCGCCGATGATCTGCCGGTAGCTGTTCCAGGTGCCGTCGTGGGCCCACAGTTCGCGGCCGTACCGCAGCGTGCCGTCCGGCTTGGTGGAGAAGGAGTGCAGGTTTCCGTCGTTGAGGACGGCGGCGATGTCGGTGCGGCCGTCACCGTCGAAGTCGGCGGCAGCGATGACGTTGCTGACGTCCTTGACCTTCGTGGTCAGCCGTACCGTCTGGATCCAGTCGGCGATGTCGTCCGTACGGGACGCGACGGCACCGTCGCGGGTCTCGGCCTCATGGCCGAAGCAGCCCTTGAACCACGAACGGTTGTTGACCCCGACGAGCTCGAACCGGCCGCCGCTTTCGCGCCATACGGGGGCGCCGGCGTCACCCTCGCACACGGCCGCCGCGTCGTCCTTGCCGACGATGCCGACGGTGGTGCCCTCCACGTCGCGCGTGGTGAAGTGCCCGTAGTGCAGGCGGTCGGGCACCCATTCGTCCTTGGTGCGGCCGAAGCCGCTGACGGAGACGTCCTCGTTCGGCGACAGCTTCCCGGTCGGGACGCCGGCCGGCGCGACACCGGGGACGGGCTTGGCCAGCTTGGCCATGACCAGGTCACGGTCACCACGCGGGACGAGCTGCTCGACCGTCGTGACCGCGCCGCCGTCCGTCCGGGAGAGATCGGCGCGCCCCACGGTCGCCGTGGTCTTGAACTTCGGTGCCCCGGCGGTGAGCTGTGCGTACTGTGCGGGGTCGTCGGCGAAGCAGCTGGCGGCGGTGACCAGCCACAGCTCGTCGACGAGCGTGGCCGTGCAGCTGCGCTTGCCTTCGCCGATGTCCAGCTTCACGGTGGACGGGTAGGAACCGTCCTTGGCCACGGGGCCCATGACCGCGTCGGCAGGCCCCGCGGTCAGCAGGCCTGCGGCCATGGCGGCGGCGGAAAGCCCGGCGGCGAGACCGGCGCGGGAGGGGCGTCTGGAGGACATGACGGCCTTTCTGTTCTGTTCTGCCCTGAGCAGGGCGTGTTGCTTCCTGAGGTTGGTTCCTGGCGCGGCAGGGAGCCGCGCCAGGCGGTGGGGGAGCGGCTGGGCGGTGTGTCTCGGCGTGCTGCCGAAGGACGGCGGTTCGTGGTGACAGCATCCAGGCCTGGCTCACGAGGCAGCCGGAATCCGGAATGCCGAAGGCCGTCACGACGTACTGCGGCGCACGAGAAGGCGTGTTATTCCGGTCGGGGAACGGCCGTTGTCATCACGGGCCACAAGGCGCTGCGGCGCATGAGAGAAACAGCCGCGGTGGACCGGAAGACGCTGCTCGTGGGTGCGGGCCACCACACGATCACTACTCCATTTCCCATGGCAGCAACCTTGCACAGGGAGGAGGGGCGGGAGCGGACAATATGGGGCATGCGGTATGCGGGTCCTGCTGGTCCGGGGGAGTGCGGTCGGGAGGCGGCGGCGGAGTGTTTTTGCAGGTCAGGTGCGTTGTTGTGGTCGTTCGGCGTCGGGCGTGCGCGTTTGGTGGAACTGCTGCGGGCGTCCCGGTGCCGCTTGATCGTTGATCGACTTCGGCAAGTTCGCGTACCGATGGGGGAGTGCGCGGGGGAGCGCGGTTTGCGCTGCGGTTTCGAGGTCTCGGGGATTTGCGGTTTCGGGGTCTGCGGTTTCGGGGCTTCGTCAATCCGTGATTCCGCAGTTCTGTTGCCCTTGTCCCGCGGTTCTGGGCCCACGGCGCCGTGAACGCATTCCGGAACCCGCGGTGCCGCGTGCCCTTTACCGGGCACGCGGCACCGCGAGTCCATTCCGGAGGCCGGCCGGTCGGCTCAGCTGATGGCCTGGATCCGCTTCCAGCCCGTCGGGCCGATGACCGTGGCCGGCCCGTCCACCGGGTTACCGGTGTCGTCGCTGCCACCCTTGTAGTACAGCAGCGTGCCGCTCCCGTCCGCCGTCGTGGCCCACAGGTCCGTCACCCCGTCGCCGTTCGCGTCCGCCGCCCCGGTGATCAACGGCCGATTGCGGGTGCTCCAGCCGCGCGTGCCGTAGAGGGTGCGGTCACCGAAGGTGTGGTCGGAAAGGCCGTGGTAGAGCCACAGCTTGTCGTCGCGGGTGTCCCGGACGAACAGGTCGGGCCGCCCGTCGCCGGTGGCGTCGCCGGCCGCGGACAGCGTCATCGCCGCCCAGCCGTCGCCGCCCAGCTGCACCCTCGGCTTGAGCTGCGGCCGGTTCTCCGGGTCACCCGCGTACAGCCAGAGCTTGTCCTCGTAACTCGCCACGAGGTCGGGGTGGCCGTCACCGGTGACATCGCCGGCGGCGACGATCTGGGCGTCGGTCGGCCAGTTCCGGCCGATCCGGATACGGTCACCGAGCGAGCCCTCGCCCGTGTTGGGGTAGAGCCACAGGTCGCTGCCGATGCGCGCGAGCAGGTCCTCGCGGCCGTCGCCGGTGAAGTCGCCGCGGTGGGTGACGGAGGCGCCGGACCAGCCGCCCGTGCCGATGACGCGGTGGCCGCCGGTGACCCCGCCGTCGCCCAGCCCGCGGTAGAGCCGCAGCTTGCCCGCGTCGTCCACCGCCACCAGGTCCGGCTTGCCGTCGCCGCTCAAGTCACCGGGGACGGGGGTCCCGAGCAGCTGGGCGAAGATCGGCGCGTGGTCGGAGTACGCGGTGGGCGGCCCGCTGGTGGGTTCGTTCTCCGACTGGTCCATCCGGGACGTGTCGATGGCGCAGGCCGCGAACCGGCTGTTGCCGGGAGTCCGGTCGGTGAAGAAGTGGTCCAGCTTGTGGAGTGAGTGCCGCCGCGCCGCGCGGTCCCAACCGTGGTACGTGTAACCGTCGATGCACCGGTCGAAGGAAGACGTCAGCGGATCCATCTGGTGCGCGTCCGCGTTGCGGTTGAAGTCCCCGCCGAGAATGAAGCCGGTGTTCGCGGACGTGCCGAGATACGCCTTCACATTTTTGACCTGCTGGGCGACGCGCTCGGATTCGCCGACCGCGATGTGCGTGGTGCACACCCTGGTCGTCCAGCCCTGGACGGACGCGCACAGGATGGGGAGCGTCTGCTTGTCCAGGCCCGACGGATCCGCGGGCAGCATGTTGGCCGAGGAACTCTCGGTGATGGTTCCCTTGACTGCCAGGGCGACGCCCAGCTCACCCGAGAGGGCGCCACGGCAGTCCGTACGTCCGTCGGGCCGGGCCCCGGAGGCGCGCCGGATGTCCCAGCCGTCGCCCAACCGGGCGCGCAGCGACTCCAGAAGGCTGCCGGGGGCGACGCCGCACACCTCTTGCAGCATCACCACGTTGGCCTGCCGCTCGTCGACCAGCTTCTTGACCTCTGCGGCCTTCTGCGCGGGCTCGTTGCGGTGCGGGCAGTACCCCGCCTCGCCGCGCTCACCGCCCGCTTCGCCGCAGATGTTCCAGGACACCACCCGTATTTCGGGCTGAGCGGGGCCGGTGGAGGCTGTAGGGCCGGCCGCGGGGGCTGCCGCATGGGCTGTCGTGTGGACCGAGATGGCAGCGGCGGCAGGAGCGGCCACGGCCACGTGGGCGAAGGCCACGGGCAGAGCGGCAGCGCTCATGCCCGCGACCAGGCCCCGGGCCCACCCCGGTATGTGTGAGAGAAGTTGGTTCATGGCCCCTTCGCGGTCCCCTTCGCGCGATCATCATTCAAGGCCGGGCGCGGCACCGGGCCGCACTCGCGGGCAAGGCCGACTTTCCCGACACATGTGCACTGTGTGCCGATTCGGGATCCTATCGTCATGTACTCCTCACCCCTCTCGACTGCGGGTGCCGATGCGAAGGGTTGCGGATGCGGATGTGGAGGGGTCCTGGTCGCCGTACGGTCTCGGGTGTCGGTTCTCCGTGCCTGACGCGCCGGATCAGCCCTGGCCGCAAGCGTGGGGGCCGCGCTCGTACGCCGACACTCCGTGGAGCGTGGGCTCGTCCCCGTCGTCCGTCCCGAAGACGAAGACCGCGCCCGAAGCGGGGACGCGGAACGCACACTGATCCTCAAAGGTCAGTGGCTCATGGCGTTCCCAGGCGCATCCAGCCTCGTCCAGCGCCCGTAGGACTTCGCTGTAGGCGGGCCGGCCGGGAAACGTCTCCGCCTGGCCCGGCTCCCGCGACGGCCATTCCATCGTGGGCCAGTCCGTCTGGACGGTGATCGAATCGATTGCCTGGCAGTGGGCCTGGCAGGTCCCGAGCTCCAGACTGCCGTACGCATACAGGTACGGCAGCCCGTCGGCTCCGGTCGATGACCCCTCCGCCCACGGAGGCCCCAACACCTCGGCGATGTCCTTGAGTTGTGCTCCCAGGCGCGCGGCGCCGATGTAGCCGGTCCGAGCGAAAGCGACAATTATGTCCAGAAGGTTCATACGGTGCAGTATTTCACGGCCGAATACCGTGTCATCTTCGGCACTTCGGCTCGGATCATTGCTCGGAGACCTTGTGGACGGTGGTGTCGTCGGAGGTCAGGCGCCGTCCGTCCGCCGAAAGCACTTCCAACGTACGGAGATGCTTTCCCTGTCGTCGGTCGACCAGTTGTGAGTGGGCTTCCCCGGGCGCGAAGAAATGCTGTTCGCCCCACTGCCGCAGGGCCACGATGACGGGGAAGAGTGCCTCGCCCTTCGGGGTCAGGACGTACTCGCGATAGGCGCTGCCGTCCTCGGCGGGGGCGGATTCGAGGATTCCGCCGGCGACCAGGGTGCGCAGCCGCGCGCTGAGGATGTTCTTCGCCACGCCGAGGCTGCGCTGGAACTCCCCGAAGCGCCGGCTCCCGTCGAAGGCGTCCCGCACGATCAGCAGGGACCACCAGTCGCCGATCGCGTCCACCGACCGGGCGACGGGGCAGTCGCTGTCGTCGAAGCGTGTCCTGGTCACCATGGCGCCCCTCGCTCTCTCAACGGTTGCAACATGCTACCAAGACGGCTACGGTCGCCGTCATCATTGGTAGCAAGTTGAAACCAGATGGTCGGAGGGGTGCCGATGTCCGGCAACGGTGAGGCTGTAGCGCGACGACGAATCGAGGCTGAGGCCGAGGCCGAGTTCGCGAGGGAGACCAAGGCCGAGGCCGCGGCCGCGGCCCGGGGCGACGAAAGTTCCGCGTCCGTCCTGTCCCGTGGCGTCCTCGTCCTCTTCGCCGTCGCCTGCGGGGCCGCGGTGGCCAATGTCTACCTGTCGCAGCCGCTCCTGGTGACGATGGGGCACGACCTCGGTATGAGCCCGGCGCTGGTGGGCAGCGTGGTGACCCTCACGCACGTCGGATACGGGCTCGGCCTCTTCTTCCTCGTGCCGCTGGGCGACGTGGCCGACCGCAGACGGCTCGTCGTGGCCCAGTTACTGCTCCTGGTGCTGGCGCTGGCCGTCGTAGCCGCTGCCCGTACGGCGGCGATCCTGCTCGTGGGCATGGCCGCCACCGGGCTTCTCGCGGTCGTCACGCAGACGTTGGTCGCCTTCGCCGCGGCACTGGCCCCTCCCGCCGCACGCGGACGGACCGTCGGCCTGGTCACCAGCGGCGTGGTCATCGGCATCCTGCTCGCCCGTACCGTCTCCGGTCTCGTGGCCGACCTCGCGGGCTGGCGTTCCGTCTACCTCGCCTCCGCGTCGCTCACCGCCGTCCTCGCCCTGGTCCTGTACCGAGTGCTGCCGCGCCACACCGACACTTCGCCGCCTGCCCTGCGCTACGGACAACTCCTGCGCTCCACGGTCATTCTGTTCGTACGGGAGCCATTGCTGCGGCTCCGGGCCCTGTTCGGCCTGTTGGTCTTCGCCGCCTTCAGCACGTTGTGGAGCAGTGTCGCCATGCCGCTCAGTGAGTCCCCGTACTTTCTGTCCCACAGCGCGATCGGGGCGCTGGGGCTGATCGGTGTCGCCGGCGCCCTGGCCGCGACCGTGGCGGGCCGCCTGAACGACCGCGGGCTCTCCCGGCGGACCACCGGCATCGCCCTGGCGCTGCTCGATGCCTCGTGGCTGCCCCTGGCCTTCACCCGCAGCTCGCTCTGGGCCCTGGCCGTCGGGGTGATCCTTCTCGACCTCGCCGTGCAGGCGGTCCATGTCACCAACCAGACTCTGATCCATGCACTGCACCCGGAGGCCGGCAGCCGGCTGATCGGCGGGTACATGGTGTTCTACTCGATCGGCAGCGCCACCGGTGCCATCGCCGCGACTTCCCTCTACACGGCGGCCGGCTGGGGTGCCGTATGCGCGTTGGGCGCCGCGTTCAGCTGCCTCGGGCTCGTACTGTGGGCATGCACCCGGCACAGCACGCGGGGCCCGGCCGACAACGCGTCCGTACCCTCCCTGACGCGGCCTGAAAGCGCTCGCCGAACGGTGGGGGTGACGGTCACTCCGCAGGCAGAGGGACGGGCGGTTCCCGCAGGCCGGTACGCGGCATCGGGAGCCGAGGGTGAGTTCAGACCGCCTGTGGTGGGAAGAGCGCCGCCATGCCGTCGATCGACTCGGGGCCGTAGCCGACGGAGCCGACCGGCACGCGGGACTTGGTGGCCTCGATGACCTTGGCGGTCCACACGGGGCCGAAGGCGCCGCACAGTTCGATGAGCTGGACACCCTCGTCCACCAGGGCCGCCGCCACCTCGGGCGCCCGGGACGGGTCCGCCATACCGACCATGACGGCGCGGAACCCGTCCCGCTCGATCACGGACCGGTCCCGGTCGGGGTCGAGCCCGCGTCCGGTGAAAAGGAAGCCGAAAGCGTCGAGTGCCATGTTTGCCGAGGAGCATGCAGTGCGCCTGCGCCAAGTTGCTTCGCTGTTGGGTGAGAACTGTCAGAGGGATGGCGTACCGGCGGAAATGGCTGACAGCCCAGTGCAGTTCGGGGCAGTTCAGTCCCGAGGGCGGCGCGGAAACACGGGCTGTCGTCGACACCGTGGCCCTTGGCCACCAGCGCTGGCGGAACAGGTGTGGAACGCGGCCGCCCCGGTCATCTGGCCGGGGTAGCCGTCTGCTTGGGGGGCTTGCGTGGAGCCGTCAGTGCGGGAGGCGGTCCGTGCGCGGACGCGCGTGCTCGAAAGCGGCCCGGATTTCGGCAACCAGCAGGTCCGGCTGTTCCAGGCCGGGGAAGTGGCCGCCGCGATCCATCTCGTGCCATGAGCGCAGGTCGTGGTAACGGCGCTCGGCCCAGCGCCGGGCGGTCGGCCACGGCTCGGCCGGGAACAGCGAGCAGGCGGTGGGTGCCGTCACCGGTTGCGCGATCTCCTCTTCGGCGCTGCGCGGCACCCACCGCATGGCTTCCCAGTACCAGCGGGCACTGGAGGCGCCGGTCCCGGTCAGCCAGTACAGGGCGAAGTTCTCCACCTGCTGCGTCACGGTCACCCCGCCACCGGCCTCGGGCCGGGTGTCGGAGTAGGCGGCGAACTTCTCACCGAGCCACGCCGCCAGGCCGGCGGGGGAGTCGAGCAGGGAGTAGCCGAGCGTCTGCGGCCGCGTCGACATGATCAGCCCGAAGCCGTAGCCGTCCGCGAGATGGGTGTCGCGCCGCTCCAGCATGCGTTGTTCCGCCGGGGTCGGTGTGTCCCGGTCCTCCGGCAGGGGAGAGGCGAGCGGCATCGTCAGATGCAGGCCGACTACGCGCTCGGGCACTTGGCGCGCCAGCTCGGTACTGACGTACGCGCCCCAGTCACCGCCGTGCGCGCCGAACCGCTCGTACCCGAGCGCGGTCATCAACTCGGCCCACGCCCGCGCCGTACGGGCGGGCTGCCAACCGGACTCGTGCGGCCGCTCACTGAACCCGAACCCGGGCAGCGACGGTACGACCACGTGAAAAGCGTCGGCCGCCGAACCGCCATGAGCGACAGGGTCGGTGAGCGGCCCGAGGACGTCCTCGAATTCCAGCACGGAGCCCGGCCAGCCGTGGGTCAAGACCAGGGGAAGCGCCGACGGCTCCGGCGAACGCACGTGCCAGAACGCGATGTTCAGTCCGTCGATACGGGCGCGATAGTGCGGAATCGCGTTCCAGCGGTCTTCCGTGGCCCGCCAGTCATGCCGGCGCCAGGCATCCAGCAACATCCTCAACCGGCTGAGCCCGATGCCCTGTGACGCGTCCGGCACCGTTTCGGGCTCGGGGAGCCGGACTTCGTCGAGACGAGCCCGCAGGAGCGTCAGCTCACGGTCGGGAATGTGGAGGGGAAGGGCTCGATCCGCCCGACAAGCTCGGTCCGGCCCGTGACCTGCTCGGTCCGCTCGCTCTGCTCGGCCTGGTCGATTCGTGCGTCCTGCTCGGTTCGTTCGCGCTGCCTTGTCGCGGGCGTTGCCGTCGTGTTTTCGGACATGGACGAAACCCTAGGTACGGTCACCGCTCGGCCCCATGCTCAGGATTGCCGCGAAGCGGTCAGGAATTGCGGTACGCCGAGGGGCGGACGCCGGTATGGCGCAGGAACGCTGTCGACAGGGCGCCGGGGTCGGCGAATCCGCAGAGCGGCGCGATCCGGGCGATCGTGAAGCCGGTCTCCCGCAGCAGGCGTTTCGCCTCTTCGACGCGGAGGTGGGTGAGGTACCGGTGAGGTGTCTGTCCCGTTGCCAGGCGGAACACGCGGACGAGGTGGAAGACGCTCAGATGCACCTCGTCCGCGACATCGGCCAGCGTGAGCGGTTCGGCCAGCCGGTCCCGCATGAGCGCGATCGCCGCGCGGACGCGGGCGTCCTCCCGCGCGGGCGCTCGTCGGCCCGGTGCCCGGGAGTGACGGGTGAGCAGGTGCACGGCGAGGAAGGCGGCCGAGGCCTCGGCGTACAGGTCGCCGGTCTCCTCCGCCGACCCGACGGCGCGGACCGCCTCCAGGAGGAGCGGGTCACCGGCGGCCACGGAGGACGCCATGCTCTCGTAGTCCACCTCGCGGCCTCCCAGCTGCGCCGCGGTACGTTCGACCGTGCCGCGCGGGATGTGCACCTGCACGCTGCGCAACGGTCCGTCCCCGCGATAGCGGCGACGGACGGGCCGGTCGGGAACGGCCAGTTCGAGCCGGCCGGGCACCCAGGTGTGGTGGTGCCACCGGCCGTCGGCCCGTGTCTCCATCACGGCCCGGCCGGCCACGGGCAGGATCAGGTGCAGGTCCGCCGCGGCCGGCAACTCCATGCTCTCGACCACCGGGACGTGGTGGAACCGCTGGACGAGCAGCGACTGCCAGCCGGCGTCCTCCCAGCTGCAATGCGTCCGCCGGACATAGGAATCCATGGCGAAACCGGCGTAGGGCTGGAGATCGAAATGAGCCGAATCGAACACCATAGGGTCGAGATTAATGGCTCGGGTGGCCTGAACGGCTTGCGGCCCGGTCCAGCCCGGCCCGTGTGAACCGCCCAGCCAGCCCCGGCCCGGCCCATCCCGGGCCGGGCGAACCGCCCGGCCCGACCCGGCCAACCCCGCCCGAGCCGGGCGCGACCGCCCGCATGCCGAACCCGGGGGCGCGACCCCGCCGGTCCGACCGGCGGGGCCTCCGGGACTTCCGGGGCTTCCGGGCATTCCGGGATTCCCGAAAGTCCCGGAGCCTCCGGGCATTCCAAGGCTCCCGGCCGTCCCGGACCTCAGAGCATCAGCAGCAGCCGCGTGTGCGGCACCAGCTTTCGATTCACGCTGGTGCTCTGCACGAAAATGGTGAAGTCGTCGTTGCGGTCCGGATTGACGCGGACTTCCGCGTCCGGCAGACCCAGCAGGGAGCGAGCCTCCGGTCCCGTGTACACCCGGTCCGTCTTCTTCTCCAGCACCGCTATCTGCTTCCGCGCCTGGATCTTCTCCGACTTGCTCAGCTGATAGAAGGCGCATCCGGTACGGAAGGTGTGTCCGCACTCGACGACCCACTCACGTATCCCCGCTGCCCGAGCCACCGGAATCAGCTGGTATTCCGACGGATCCACCGGGGTGAGGCCGGCTGCCTGGATCGTGTCCTTGTTGACCGTCTCCGCGCCGGTGGAGAACACCGCCCGGGAGCCCCGGATGCCTTGGGCCCGGCCCACCATGAAATTCTCGGTGGCCTGCTGGATGACCTGTCCCGCCTCCTCCAGGCCCTGGGTGCTGGTGGCGTCCCAGATGGCGATGTTGTCCTTCGGGAAGCCGCACTGCATCGCCTCGCGCTTGCCCATCTGGTCCGGCACGAGGACGGCGAGCGTCCAGTTGTCCTGCTGCGTCCGGATCAGTTCGGCCACGGCCTGGACCAGATCACGCGTGTCCTTGCCGGAGGCGTCCGGGCAGCGGTGGCTCGCATTCTCCTGCCCGTCGGTCAGCACGAACGTCAGGAAGCTGTGGTCACCGTACAGTTGCGCCGTCTGCGCCAGTTCGCGCTGCGACTTCAGTGTGGCCGCCAGCAGCGCCGTCATTCCGCCGACCCGGTACAGCTGCTTCAGGGACGGCATTCGCAGCACGTCCTTGTCGTAAATGACGCATTCCACCGTGTCCGCGAAGGCGTACACCGTCACGCGGGTCTCCTGGCCCAGTTCCTGCGAGCGGCGGGCCAGATAGGCGATCTGCTGGTCGGCGACGTCGACGACCTTGCGGCTCAGGTGTGACATGGACGAACTGGCATCCAGCACAAGAGCGACGTGATTGATGTAGTTCTGGTTTCCGGACATGAATGCTCCCCCTCTTCCGACTCGATGCCTCCACCTTCTCACCCACCACTGACAATCGATCTTGGAAGCCGGGCCCGGCCCCGCGCACCCCTGGTACGCGAAGGGATCAGCGGCCGGTCGAGCCGTCGATCAGTTCACGGAGGATGTCCGCGTGGCCCGCGTGACGGCCGGTTTCCTCGATCATGTGGGTCAGCGCCCAGCGAACGCTGGGGCCTGGGGCTCCCGCCCGTGGCCGGGGGACCGGTGCGTCGAGGTCGGTGCACATGTCGAGAACGACGTTCGCGCGCTCGACCGTCTCGCGGTAGCGGGCCACGACGTCGGCCACGCTGTCCCCCGGCGCGGCCCGGAACGTCGCCTGCCAGTCGGTGACGCCGTCCCTGAGGAACATCCAGCGCTCGACCGCCGTCAGATGGTTGAGCAGGCCGAGCAGGTTCGTGCCCGACGGCACGACGGCTGTCCGTACCTGCGGCTCGGGGGCGCCGTCGACCTTCGCGGCGATCGACGTACGGAGATAGTCGAGGAATCCGCGCAGGACCTCGTTCTCGCTGCTTCCGGTCCGCGGTGGTGGGGTGTCGCCGCGTCGGGTGTGGCGCGTGGTGCTGGACAACAGGGAGTGCCTGTCTTCGTCGAGTCATCGAGTCGTCGTCAAGGGCAGCGCGCGCTGCCGCGTCAGGCGGTACGGCGGATGACGAGGACGTGGTCGGTGACTTCGGCGGTGCGCCCGTCCGGGCCGGTCGCGATCCGACGGGGCGCGTCGGCCCGTTCGACCGTCCATGTCTCCGGGGCCAGGCCGATTCCGGCGGCGACTTCCCGCGGACTCGGGTATCGCGTGTCGGGGTCCTGCTGCCACGACCACGGCGCGGCCGAGCCGTGGTCGACGACCAGCAGCCGCCCGCCGGGGCGCAGGGCGTGCGCGGCCGAGCGCAGGGCGGTTGCCCGGTCCAGGACGCACGGGGTCTGGAGGTAATGGGCGCAGATCAGGTCGAATGAGCCCGGCGGAAAGGACTCGTGCAGGTCGTACGGCAGGGCGGTGACGCGTTCGTCCAGGCCGTGTGAGCGGGCGAGGCCGGCGAGCCGCTCGACCGCCACGGCCGAGATGTCGACGGCGGTGACCAGCCATCCCTGGCCGGCGAGCCACAGCGCGTCGCCGCCGGCACCGCATCCGAGGTCGAGCGCGTCGCCGGGCGGCAGGCCCGTCACGGTCTCGGTGAGGCGAACGTTGGGCCGCGGCTTGCCGCCTGCCGTACGGGCCGCATGAACGCCGTCCCAGAACGCGACCGCATCGGTGGTGCTCATCAAGACTCCTTGTGTCGGTGGGCGCCCAGTCTTGCCAGCCACCGCACGGCCTGGCACGAAAACTTGCGGTAACGGCAAGTTGGGCGCCATGGACCCCAAGACGGACGACGACGTGCTCGACGCGGTGGGCCCGCGGCTCCGCGCGCTGCGCCGGCACCGCGGCCTCACCCTCGCCGATCTCGCGGCGACGACCGGCGTTTCGGAGAGCACCCTCTCCCGGCTGGAGAGCGGGCAGCGTCGGCCGACCCTGGAACTGCTGCTGCCGTCGGCCCGTATCCACGACGTCCCGCTGGACGATCTCGTCGGTGCCCCGCGCACCGGCGCTCCCGGATCCACCTGAAACCGATCAGACGGCGGGCTGCGTGCGCATGTGCGCACCGATCCCGACCGGCCGTCTGTGCGCACCGATCCCGACCGTTCGTCTGTAGGCACCGACCCCGATCGGTCGTCTCCCGTCCAGCCCCGGTGATGAATCCGGCGGGGGCCGGAGAACGCACACGGCTCTCCGAAATGATCGTCCGCGCGGGTCGGGTCACAGCAGGCGCTGCGACCGGAGGTCCGCCACGTACTTGGTGAGCAGGGCCTGGGACAGGTGGGGGATGTCGTTCTCCTTGTCGAGGGCGGCGGCTCGCACGGCCGCGCGGAACCGGTCCGCCGGCAGGGCGGATCCAGGCAAGGGCTCCTGCGGCTTGGCGAAGGCGTGCAGCAGGGGGAGCAGCGAATGCTGCCGTTGGCGGTCGGGCAGACCACGCAGGGCGGTTTCGAAGCGGTCGAGCCACTCGTCGTAATCGGGGATGCGGGTCAGCGGCTGCCCGGCTGCCACCAGCCAGTCGACGAATGTGTCGAGCGAGATGCCGTCCTCGTGCGGGTTCACGACGTTGAAGGTCCGGAACCCCTCCCGAGTGCCGTCGCCCAGTGAGGCGATGGCCCGCGCTGTGAAGTCCACGGGGAGCCCGTCGTAGTGCCCGCTGCCGCCATCGGCGCTGCCAGCGGCGTCGTCAACGCTGCCATCAGCATTGCCATCATCGCTGCCGTCACCCTTGCCGACACCCTTGCCGTCACCGACGCCCCGGTCGTAGAAACTGCCGGGGGCGATGCCGGTCGCCAGCAGGCTCAGCAGGAGGCGGGTGAACACGTCCGGGACGTTCAGCTGGCCCCGGTAGCGCCGGTGCGCGAGGATCATGTTCGAGCGGAACACGGCGACCGGCAGGCCGTACGCGTCGTGCGCCTCGCGCAGCAGCACCTCGCCCGCCCATTTGCCGGCCGCGTACCCGGTCGCGTACCCGCCGTCGAGGTCGCGCGCCCCGCAGGCCGTACGGATGTCCGCCGTCTCGTCGGCCGCCGCCTCGTACCCGAAGACGACGGCGACCGTCGACAGGTAGCTGAACTGCTTGACACGGGAGGTGAGCGCGAGCCTGATCAGTTCGGCCGTGCCCAGTACGTTGGGGCCGAACTGCTGGTCGTACGGCAGGACATGGTTGACGAGTGCGGCGGGATGGACGATCAGGTCCACGGTGTCGGCCAGCCGCTGCCAGGTCTCCTCGCCGAGCCCGAGTCCGGCCTCGCCGATGTCGCCGGCAACCACCTCCAGATGCTTGGCGGCCAAGTCGTGGTAGTGCCGGAGGAGTTCCGGGTCGCCGCTGTCGAAGGCGGCGTCGAGTCGTGCCCGGGCTGCCTCGTCGGTGCTGCCACGGACCACACACACCAGGGTGCCGCCGCGCTCAGCTACCCGCTCCAGCCATTCGAGGCACAGGAAGCGGCCCAGGTAGCCGTTGGCTCCGGTCAGCAGGACGGTCCGTGCCTCGGGCAGCGGGCCGGCAGGGCTGCCGGCCCGCACAAGGGTTTCCGTGTCGAGGAACGCGTCCAACGTCAGGTCACCCGCCACGAGCCGCGTCGCGTTCGGTCCGTGGACGCTGTCGGCAGTCGGACGCCGGTGTCCCGCAAGGGCCTTCTCGATGTGAACAGCCACCTTCTGGAGGGTGTTGACCGGGTTGATGAGGACGCCGACCGGGACGTCGACGTGGAAAATCTCTTTGAGCAGTTGGGAGAAGGACAGCGCGGAGAGGCTGTCACCGCCGAGTTCGAGGAAGTGCGTGCCGGGGGTGACGTCCCCCTGCTGGTGCCCGAGGAGCGCTCGGGCGGCCCGGAGCACGGTGTCCGGTACGGGCTGGGACGGGCCGGCCTGACGCAGTTCCTGTAGTTCGTCGGCCCCGCGCTCGCTCAGTTCGGAGTACAGCGCTTCGAGGCGCTCGCCGTAGCGCTTCGTCAACGCGGGGCGCAGCAGCTTGCGCACTCCGGAGAGCAACCCGTTCCGCTGACTGAACGGCTCGGTCTCAATGAGGAAGTCCCGTGGGACCTCGTACGAGTTGAGACCCGCCTCGGTGGCGAGGTGGTGCAGGGACTCACGCAGGATCGACCTGAGGCGCCGGGTGTCCTGGCCGGCGTGGTCGAGCGCGTCCTGGGTGGGCACGATGACCGCGAGCAGGTAGGAACGGGCACTGTTGCCGTACACGAAGACCTGCCGGACGAACGGGCTGGCAGTGAAGAGGGTTTCCAGGCGGGAGGTGGCCACGAACTCGCCCTGTGAGAGCTTGAGGACGTTGGAACGGCGGTCGACGTACACCAGCTCGTCGGGCCCGGTACGGGCCATGATGTCGCCCGTGCGGTAGAAGCCGTCCTCGTCGAAGACCTGGGCGGTGGCATCCGGCCGCTGAAGGTAGCCGGAAAAGAGCCGGTCGGACTTGATCAGCAATTCGCCCCTGGGGTGTGGCGCATCGGTCCGGAAGTATCCCAGCTCGGGCACGTCCACCAGTTTGTGGTCGGTCACCGGCGGGCGCAGCACCCGGCCGTCGAGCGAGACGATGCCGGCTTCCGTCGATCCGTAACCGTCGAGCAGCTTGACGTGCAAGCAGTTTTCGACGAACGCCGCCCTCTCCGCGCTCAGTGGGGCCGAGGCGCTGACGGCCCACAGGAGCCGTCCGCCCAGGGTCTTCTCCCGCAGTTCTTCCCGCAGTTCTTCCCGTACGCGGTTCTCCTGTACGTGTTCTTCCTGTACGGGTTTCGCCTGCTCGCGCTCTGCCTGCTCGCGCTCCGTCTGCTCGCCCGTATCCCCTGCCGTCCCCGCGTCGTTCCGGCGGGTCAACTCATGCTGGTAGCGCTGGAACAGCATGTCGCTGATGCGGGGCACCATGATGAACTCGGTGGGGCGGACCAGGGCGAGATCCTCGAAGAGCGTCGACAGGTCGCTCGACGCCACGAAGTAGGCGATACCTCCCTTGGCGAGCGTGCCGAACAGCACGCCTCGCCCCATCATGTGGCTGAGCGGCATGTAGTTGAGCACGATGGACGGCCGTAGCCCCTGGCCAGGTACGAAGTCGACCCAGAACTGCCGGACCAGACGCTCGGTGTACATGGCGCCCTTGGGGGTGCCCGTACTTCCCGAGGTGTAGATCAGCAAGCTGAGCGCGTCGGCCGTTGCCCCCTCGGGGCTCCGAGGGGCCGGTGGCAGGGCTCGTCCTCGCGCGATCACCGACGCCAGTGTGTCCAGGCTGACGCCTCGGCCCTGCGCCGCGAGCCGGTCGCGCGCCGAGTCCAGCTTCTCCTGATGGGCGGTGACCTCGGGACGGTGGCCCAGAACGACGATCCGGACCAGTGACGGGGCATCCGCCGCGAGCTGGAGCGCGACATCGAGGTGTGCCATGTCGACGGACAGCAGGCGCGGTCCGGTCTGCGCGACGATGGGGGCCAGGTGCTCCGCCGAGGCGCCGGCCTGGAGAGGAACACTCACCGCACCGGAGCGGACGCACGCCAGATCCACCACGGTGTACTCGGCGCTCGGGGCACCGAGCACCGCGGCGAAGTCGCCCCGGCTCACGGCGTGGTCGGGGTGCCGCTGCCATTCGGAGGCCACCGCGCCGACACGTTCCCACAGTTCGCCGTAGCTGATCGTGTCGAAGCGCTTCAGGAGGCGCAGTGTGGTGCGGCCCGTATCCGGGTCGATGACGGGCTCGGTGGCCCGCTCGCCCAGGGCGGGGCGGTCCGCGTATCCCTCCATCACCGTGGTCACGAGTTCGGCGAGCGACAGGCCCGGCCGCTGGATCGCCTCGGTGACGGAGTTGAGGGGGCGGCGTCGCGGAACTGGGGATCCGTCGCGTACAGGTGAGCGGCGCGCTGCGCGGTACGCGCGGTGAACTCGTCAGTCGGGGGCTGCGAGGCGGACATGAGTGCTCTCCTCTGTGGCCTGGAAGGGCCGTTCAAGTGGGGAATATTCATGAGCGGGCGGAGCAACGCACTCGGCGGTTGCGCCCCGCGCCGTACCCGGCACCTGCCATGGCTGCGCTGAGGACGACCAGGACCACGAGCGGAAGCGTCCAACTGTCTGTGGCGTCGTGCAGGATGCCGAGGAGGAGGGGCCGGCCGCCGCCACGAGATAGCCGATGGACTGCGCCATGCCGGCCAGCGCGGCAGCCTCGCCGGAGCTGCCGGCGCGTTCACTCTGGAAGGTCAGCGCGAGAACCAGGCACGCGCCGCCGCCCAGCCCGAGCAGCGTGCACGCCAGGACGGACAGCGAGGGCGCGGACACCAGTACGGCAAAGCCACCGGCCACGGCGACCGAGGCCCCCGCAGCGGTCCATCGTTGGTCGTGACGGCCCCGGGTGAGCAAGGGCAGGAGACTGCTGGCTGTCAACGCGATCAGCTGGTAGTAGAACAGCATCCATCCGGCGGTGGTGCCGGTCGTGCCACGGTGGATCAGAACGCTGGGCAGCCACGCGACGACGGTGTAGAACCCCAGGGACTGCAACCCCATGAAGAGGCTGACCTGCCATGCCAGTCGCGACCGCCAGGGGACCGGGCTGCGGGTCGCGCCGATGGCGGTGTGGGGCCGGTCGCCCCGTATCCGGGGCAGCCAGGCAAGGAAGGCCGCGACGGTGAAGGCGAAACCCCAGGCGAGAGCGGTGTGCCAGGAACCAGGCAGGGTGTGGGAGAGCGGCGCGGAGATCCCCGAGGAGACCGCGGCCGTGACGCCCATGACCGTGACGTAGAGAGCGCTGATGCCCTGGATGCGGTGTGCGGGCACGCTCCGCCTGATCAGCGCGGGCAGCAGCACATTGCCGAACGCGATGGCGGCGGAAAGGAGCACGGTCCCGGCGAACAGGCAGATCAGCGAGGGCATCGACCGGACCACGGTGCCGACGGCCAGCGTGCCGAGGGCGGCCACCAGCAGGCGTGCGGTGCCGAACCGGTGCGAGACCCGGGCCACCAGGGGTGATGTCGCGGCGAACGTCAGCAGGGGAGGGTGCTCAGCAGCCCGCCCCAGCTCGATGACAGGCCGCTGCCGTGCTCGATCGCCGGCAGCAGCGTACCGACACCGGTGAGACCGGTACGCAGGTTCGCCGCCACGAGGCAGATCGCGAAGACGAGCCCGACGGACACGGCGGGACGGGGGTTGTCGGCGGCCGGCGGCCCTGTGGCGGAGCGCCGACGGGAGATCGCAGCTAACCGTGGACTCACTCGCCCTCCGCCCCGTGGGGCGCCTCGGCCTCGTGGTCGCGGGTGAGTTGGACGATCGCGGCCGCCGCGGCGCGGGCGCCGCTCTCGTCCCGGTCCTCGATCGCGTCGACGAGGCGCCGGTGCAGGGCCGCGTGCTCCTCGGCACCGGCGGCGTCCCAGGGCAGGCCTCCCAGGGAGGAGGTGAGAGCCGTACCGAGATGGTCGTACATCTCGACCAGGAGGTCGTTACCGCTCGCCCGGACGACGGCCCGGTGGAACAGCGCGTCGACGCTCTCGGCCGCGGACCTGTCCGCGCCGGCGCAGGCCGCGTCGGCATCGGCCAACAGCTCTCTCAACTGGTGCAGTTGATCCTCGCTGCGGCGCAGGGCGGCGGCCCCCGAGGCGTACTCTTCGAGGACGGTACGCAGTTCGAGCACGTTGTTCCGCCGCGCGGCACTCGCCCGCCGCACCATGACCGACTGGAGTTCGCTCGACGCGCGGACGTAGGTGCCGTCCCCGACCCTGGCTTCCAGCAGGCCCAGATGCACGAGCGCGCCGAGCGCCTCCCGCAACGTACTGCGCCCGACCCCGAGCTCCTCGATGAGAGCCTGCTCCGGCGGGATGCGCGTCCCCACCGGCCACCCACCTGCCTCGATGTGCGAGCGGAGGCTGTCCACGAGCTGTGCGGACAGGCTGGCCGTCCGCCGGGGTGTGCTGATGCGTTTCATGGCAGCAGCATACAGACAAACATCAGACATTTGAACATCACACGTCGTTGCCGGAGCCGCCCAGGCCGACGCCCCCCGCCCCGCAGGTTTCATGATCGGTGACCAGTGCAAGGAGCCCAGCTCCGACGAGTGCATGAAGGACGGGCACTCCTGGCCGATCAAGGAGTTCACGTGCGTCGGCCCGCACGCGGACGGTTCGTGGACGCTCACCATCACCAAGCTCTGAGCCCACCGGCCCGCGCCGGGTGCCTGTCGGCCCGGGCCTGTTGACTGGGCCGGCTCGCGGTGCGTGGCTGCTGGGGCGGCCGCAGAGTGGGGTGATGAGCGCTCGCAGCTCAAGGGCACCGACGAAGAGGACACCTCGGCCATGCAGGAGGAGAGCAACCTCGTGACGCCAACCATCGCCTTCATCGGCAGCGGCGAGATCGGGAGCGTCCTGGCCCGCCTGTCCGTGGCCGCCGGTCTCAACACGGTCATGAGCAACTCCCGCGGCCCCGAAACCCTGTCCGGTCTCATCGCCGGGCTCGGTGACCGCGCCCGCGCCGCCACCCCGGCCGACGCCGCCCGCGCCGGCGGCCTCGTCGTGGTCGCCGTACCGCTCCACCGTCACGACCGTCTCCCCGCCGACGCGCTCGCCGGGAAGACCGTGATCGACACGATGAACTACTACCCGCACCGGGACGGCCGCATCGTCACGCTGGACCAGGGGCGGCTGACCTCCAGCGAGCTGCTCCAGAGCCACTTGCCCGACTCCACCGTCGTCAAGGCACTCCACAACCTCGACTACGTCCGGCTGTTCACCACCGCCCGGCCCGCCGGGTCCCCCGAGCGCAGCGCCCTGCCCGTCTCCGGCGACGACCCCGCCGCCAAGGCCGAGGTCATCGATTACATGGATGTCATCGGCTATGACGCGGTCGACGCCGGGCCGCTCGCCGACAGCTGGCGCCACGAACCAGGCACGCCCGGCTACGTGAAGCCGTATGTCGCCGACTACCCCGACGGCCTGCGCGGGGAAGGAGTACGGCGCTGGTTCCGCGAGGCGCCGAGCACGCCCGTTCCCGTCAGCGTGCTCAAGAAACTGCTCGACAGCGCCGTACGCGGCCCGGCCGGAGGCACCCCCATTCCCGGCTACGTCAAGGGCCTGCGCCCCGATCGGGCCTGATCACCTGCGCTGTGCCCGCATGCCTGTAGGTCCGCGGTGCCGCGCGTGCCCGCATGCCCGCATGTATGTCTGCCGGCTCGGATCAACACGGTCGGCCGTCACCACCTCGCCGAGCCGCCGCCCACCAGCCTCCCGATACACCCGAACGGGTGGCGGCACCGCATGGCCCAAACCCCCACTCATGGCGCGCGGATTCCGCATACTCCCAGCTCAGGCGGCCGCCAAGACACGTTGCGCCGACTCGCCGTAGGTTCGCGGGCGCCCTAGCGTGGCCGTCATGGATGTCGAGCTGTGGGCCACTGTGCAGCCGATGCCAGGGGTCCGCGAAGCCTGCGAGCTGGAGGCGGCCGGCTGGGACGGTGTCACGTTCGGGGACTCCCAGTGCCTCATGGGCGATGCCTACATCGCCTTGAGTGCCGCAGCACTGACCACCGACAACATCCGTCTGGGGATCGGCGTCACGAATCCCTGGACCCGGCACCCCGCTGTCACCGCCGCTGCCGTCATGTCCGCCCACATCGAGTCCCGCCAGCGCGTCACCTTGGGCATCGGTCGGGGAGACAGCTCCCTGACTCAGCTCGGACTCGATCCCGTACCCGTCTCCCAGCTCATTGCCTACACCACCAGCGTGCAGACGTATCTCCGTGGCGAGGCCGTACCTCCTCCGAACCCGAACCCGCAGAGCCCCTTGAGCGACGCGTCACAGCCGTTCAACCACCGACTTGCCGCGCTCCCCGGAGGCAGCCGCCTGAACTGGCTCGACCGTACGACCGGCGTGGCGAAACCGGAGGTGTTCGTCGCGGCTTCCGGACCCCGCGTCATACGGGCCGCCGCTGCCACGGCCGATGTGACAGCCCTGACTGTCGGCGCCGATCCGGAGCGGCTGCGACAGGCCGCCGCGGTGGCCCGGGAGACGAAGCCGGACGTGCGGCTGGCCGCATTCATCCATGTCGTCGTGGACGACGACACAGACCGGGCCCGTGCCATGTCGGCAGACAGCGTCGTTCGCTTCGCCCGTTTTTCGCCCTGTCAGGGCAGCGACCCGACGCCGGATTTCCTCGACACCTTCGCCGTCCTCGGCCCGGCGTCCCACTGCCTGGAACGGCTGCTGGAACTGGCGGAAATCGGCATCGAACGTTTCCACGTCGTCGCCGGATGCGCGGGCGACTACCGCAAACGCTCCTACGGGGCCTTCGCCCGTGACGTCATTCCGGCTCTTCGCGCGCACGCCGCCCGCGCTTGACCCTCACGTTGCGTGAGGCTGGAGTGTGGGGTGCATGAGCGACTACTACAACGCGTTCGAGATGAGTCCCGTACCCGCTCCCGGCCCGGACGCGGTTCCGCCGGAGCTGTTCCGCGGCATCTACGGAATGCCCGCCTTCGTGACGATCCCCACGTGCGACGTGGCGGCGTCGGTGGACTTCTGGACCCGTGGGCTCGGGTTCTTCGAGCTGTTCAGCATCCCCGGCACGCTGGTGCATCTGCGCCGATGGGCGTTCCAGGACGTACTCCTCGTCTCGGCGGAGAGCATTCCGGAGCAGCCACCGGCGACGAGCTTCAGTTTCGCGTGCGTGCTCAGCCAGGTCGATTCCCTCGTCGAGGCCTGTCGTACGGTGTGCCCCGACTCGGTCGAAGGGCCACGGGACACTCCCTGGAACACCCGCGATGTGACGGTGATCACCCCCGAGAACGCGCGGATCGTTTTTACTGCGGCGAAACCCTTCGACCCGGCCAGCCAGGAGGCACGGAACCTTGCAGCCATCGGAATCACCCCACCGGACGCCGGCCGCGGCGACCATGAGGAGCATGCCTGATGCCACTGACGCCGACGGCCTGACCGTCGGCCAGGTCTCGACGCGGCTGGGTGTCACCGTCCGCGCGCTGCACCACTGGGACGAGATCGGTCTGGCGCGACCGTCACTGCGTACGGCTGCCGGGTACCGGCTCTACACCGCCGGTGATGTGGAACGCCTGCACCGCATCGTCGTCTACCGTGAAATCGGTCTCGGACTGGACAGGATTCGGATCGTCCTGGACGACTCGACCGCGGACGTGGCCGGCGCACTGCGCGCGCAGCGCACCCAGGTCGCTGAACGGATCGACCGCCTTGAGCGGCTCAGCGCCGGACTGGACCGGATGATCGAGGCCCACGAGCGCGGCCTGCTGCTGACCGTCGAGCAGCAGGCCGCGATCTTCGGCCCCCGGTGGGACCCGGACTGGCCGGCCCAGGCCCGCCGGCGTTACGGAGAGACGACGCAATGGCAGCAGTACGCCGAACGGTCAGCCTCTCGCGGCCCGGAGGAATGGCAGGCCGTCAGCGACGCCACGGCCGACCTCGACCGTGCCCTCGGGGACGCGATGGACGCCGGAGTCGCCCCCGGCAGCCCGGAAGCGAATCAACTCGTCGAGCGGCACCGCGAAGTCTTCGCTTCGTACTTCCCCCTCACCAGACAGATGCAGGTATGCCTGGGCCGCACATTCGAGGCCGACCCCGGCTTCGCCGCCCACTACGACAGCATCCGCACCGGCCTTGCCGCATGGTTCCGCCGCATCATCGACGCAAGCGCCCGTACTCATGGCATCGACCCCGACACCGCGACCTGGCAGTAGACAGTAGTGAGCAGGGAGGGAGGGTGAGCGAGGTGTGAGAGGGGCCGGGAGCCCGCACCCGTCAAGCGGGTCTTATGGAGGTGGTTGGTAGGGTTTGCCGCTTGGGTGGCCTGTGGATGTATGGCCCGTGAACGCTCGGGAGGCCGGATGTCGGTGAAATTCGCGTATCGGCACCTGGGTGCGCCGGACGTGTACCGGCGTGGCCTTCAACCGGAGACGGCGCCTGACGCCGTTCTGTTCCTGGACATCGAGGCGGACCTGGTCATCCGGGACGGCGAGCGTGTGGTGCTTGCGGAGGAACGGTTCCCCGTGGCCGAGCTGGCGCTGGCTCTGGTGGACTGGCTGCGCCGGTCGGACAGCGAGCGAGGTGACTTCGCCTTCGACTCGATGTCCGGCACGGACCCGGGGGTGGTGCGCATGGTGGAGTCGGCGGAGGGATGGCGGGTCGGCTCCGTCTTCGAGCCGGACACCTGGACCTCGCCGGTCACTTGGGACGTTCTCGCGGCGGAGGTCGGAGAATTTGTGGCGGCCGTCCGCAGGGGTGCGGCGGAGATCGGTGCCAGGCCCGGTCTGATCCCCGCTTAGGCGCCCGCTCTGGTCGCGGAGTGCCAGAACGGCCGTACGGCCGGCGCTCCTCCCACGACCAGGACCAGGCAGACGGCGGCCGCGCCCGACCACGCGAGCGTGATGCCGGTCGCGGAAGCCATCGCTCCGGCTCTCAGATCGCTCAGGCGCGGTCCGCCGGCGACGACGACGGTGAAGCCTCCTTGGAGGCGACCCCGCATCTCGTCCGGTGCGTAGGTCCGCAGGATGGTCTGCCGGTAGACGGCGCTGACCAGGTCGGCGGCGCCCGCGCAGATCAGCAGGCCCACCGCGAGCCACAGGCTGCTCGTCGCCCCGGCCGCCGCGATGGCCAGCGCCCAGGCGGCCACGGCGATGCTCAAGGCGCGCCTCTGACGGCTCACCATGCCGATCCAACCACTGAAGGCGGCGGCCACGAGTGAGCCCACGGCGACGGCTGAGTAGAGAAGTTCTCCGGAGGACTGGACCGGAACGACCATGCCGCCGGAGAGACGATCGGCCGTCACCGCCACCCGTTCCACCAGCTGATGTACGTCAGCACCGGCGTCCTGGCCGTGCGGACCGAGGCAGATCCCTGGGTCGCCTCCAGCGCACGGGCGATGTGGACTCCGGCGGACACCTGGCACGAACACCGGATGTACGGCCTCAGCCAGGTGCACACAACCGCTCACCCTCCCCACACCCCAGGACCCCATACTCGTCCGCGAGTGCTCGCTGGTCGCGGAAGACCTGGCGTGGCCCCGCACCGTGACATGGCTGGCGCGGCGTTCCGGCGTGAGTGAACGCCCCTTGTCGCGGTTGTTCCGGAGCGAGTTCGGGATGACGTACCCGCAATGGAGAACGATCACCCGCGTCTTCCACGCCATGATCCTGCTGGCCGAAGGGCAGTCGGTCACCGCGTCCGGCCGGAGCTGCGGATGGGCGACCACCAGCGCTTTCATGACTCATTCACCCGTACGGTCGGCCAGACGCCCGGGGGATACCGGGCAGCAGCCCGCGGAACCGCCGACGCGCCTCCTCCGGCGGTGTCCTGCACTCCATCGGTGGTCTCTCCTCCCTAGACAGGCGCAGCGCTTGTCCGTGTCACTGCATCACCTCACTGCTCCTCCGGCCGGCCGCGACCACGGCGCGCAGCGGAAGGGCGACGAGCAGGGCGACAGCGACAAGAAGTCCGCTTGCCCACAACGGCCCGAGGCTCCCGGCCGCGCTACTGAGGGTGCTCGCGGCGATGAGGGGCCCTGCGGCGGCGCCCACGTTGAGTGCGGCGGTCGCGTAGGAGCCTGCCATGGTGGGGGCTGCTGCCGCCTCGTAGAGCACCCGCGTGATCAGCGTGCTGCCCAGCGCGAACGACAGGGCGCCCTGGACGAAGACGAGCACGAGCAGAGCGATCGGCCTCTCGGCCAGTACGGCCAGGGCCGGCCAGCCGATGAGCAGCAGCGGGCTGCCGACCGCGATGACCAGGCCGGGGCGCCGGTCGGACAGCCGCCCGGCAACGGTGACGCCGGCGAAGGAGCCGACCCCGAAGAGCACCAGCGCAACAGTGACCCACCACTCGCTCAACCTTGCGACACCGGTCACGACGGGTGCGAGGAAGGTGAAGCTCGCGAAGGTGGCCGCGTTCACCAGCGCGCCGAGCAGCATCACCAGCAGGAGGCGCGGGCGCCTCAGTTGGGCGAGTTCCGCTCGCAACGCGGGCCTGTCAGCCGCGTCCGTCCGCCCACGGCGTCCGGGGATTCCGGCGAGGACACCGAGAGCGGCGGGCAGGCAGAGCGCGGCGACAGCCCAGAACGTGGCCCGCCAGCCGAGCAGCGTGCCGAGGACCGATCCTCCTGGGACACCGGCGATCGTGGCCACCGTAGTGCCCGACAGCAGCACGGCGAGCGCGCGTCCCTTCTTGTCGGGAGCGACCAGCGTGGCGGCAGTCGTCAGAGCCACGGCGAGAAACCCCGCGTTCGCGAGCGCGGCGACCACCCGGGTCACGAACAGGAACGGAAAACTTGAGGTGGCCGCCCCCGCGGCATGGGCGGCCAGGAACACCAGGACGAACCCCAACAGGCTGGACCGCCCGGGCCGGTTGCGGGCGAGCCCGGCCACGAGCGGGGCCCCGGCGGCCATTCCGGTCGCGAAGGCCGAGGTGAGCGTGCCTGCGGTCGCGACGGAGACGTCGAGGTCCGCGGCGATGTCCGGCAGCAGGCCGGCGAGCATGAACTCCGAGGTGCCCATGGCGAAGACCGCCAGGGCCAGCAGATACAGCGAGAAGGGCATCGAGTGGCTCCGAGGTGAGGAGAAGCGGGAAAGAACGTCCCGTCACCGCGGCCAGCACCCAGGGCACGCGCGTCCGGCCGCAGAAAGCGGCGGGACGGCAGCATCACGAACTCAGTGGTTCAGGGGGCTGACGGCGTGACCGGCAGCCCCCACCTCGTCCGACTCGGGGCTCGACATGCCCCGCACGCTACCCGACCCGCGCCCGTCCCAGCACCTCGTTTCCCAGGCACCGGCCGGACCCACCCGTGTCACGCCCCCCCGCATTCGTACGCGGCTCAGGCCCGGCGGGAGGGGCGCGAGCGCTCCCTGGGGCGTGCCAGTACGTCGTACGGGTACGGCAGCGGGCGTTCGCTCGCCGCGGTCAGGCGGGCGTCCTGTTCCGGGGTCAGCTCCCAGCCGCAGGCGCCCAGGTTGTCTGTCAGCTGCTCCAGGGTGCGCGCTCCGATGATCGGAGCCGTCACGCCCGGACGTCGCAGCAGCCAGCGCAGCGCCACCTGGGCCGGGGTGCGCCCCGCCTCGTCGGCGACCGCGAGCACCGCGTCCACGACCCGCCACGTCTGCTCGGTGTCCCGGTCCCGCCAGCTCTCCCGGCCCTGCTGCGCCTGGGCAGCCGCCTCCCGCGAGCCCGCCGGGGCGGCCGTCATGCCGCGCTGGTACTTGCCCGAGAGCCAGCCGCCCTGCAGCGGGCTGAACGGAATCACCCCGACGCCCTCCGCCTCGCTCAACGGCAGCAACTCCCACTCCAGTTCCCGCGTCAGGAGGTTGTAGAGCGGCTGCAGGCAGACGAACGGCTCCCAGCGGTGGAACCGTGCCACGTCCAGCGCCTTCTGCAACTGCGACGGCGTCACGCTGCTCGCGCCCAGGTAGCGCACCTTGCCGTCCCGTACGAGCCCGTCCAGCGTCGACAGGGTCTCCTCGACCGGCGTCTCCACGTCCCACATGTGTGTCTGGTACAGGTCGATGTAGTCCGTACCGAGACGGCGCAGGCTGCCCTCGACGGCCGACAGGATGTGCTTGCGGCTCAGGCCCGACGCGTTCCCGCCGCCCTCGCCCATCGACCCGAACACCTTCGTGGCGATGACGAGATCGTCGCGGTTGCCGCGGGCCTTGAGCCAGCGGCCCAGGACCTCCTCGGACGCGCCCTGCCCGTAGATGTCGGCCGTGTCGATGAAGGTGCCGCCCGCCTCCGTGAACGTGTCCAGCATGCGGTGCGACGTCACCTCGTCCGCACTGCTGCCGAACGTCATCGTGCCCAGGCACAGTTCACTGACGCGCAACCCCGTCCCGCCCAGAAAACGCTGCTCCAGTCGCTCCAACTGCTGCGGCTGCTCCATGGTTCCCGCCCTGCCCTTCCGTCGGTCGGCCGTTGGGGCCACCCAAGACGCCCGGGCCGAGCGGGAGCAACGTATTTTCGCTGAGCGGATGTGCAGCGTCCATGGCACGGTGAGCCGTCGTGGCCCTTCGCCTCCGGCTACGCTCCTGATTCCCCGGGCAGAACGCGGTCCCCGGGTGATGTGCGGTGCCGGTAGGAGTGCGCGGCGATGAACAGGCCGATGCCCCACACCAGGAACTGCGGGATGCCGTAGACGACGACCCAGGGGCTGAAAACGCCGTCTTCGTCGAAGTCTTCGACCGTCTGGGCAGCGGCCCAGACGGTGTACAGGAGTAGGGAGGCCGAGACGGCGAAGGCCGTGCCGGCCAGCGTCCGGCGCGGAACTCTGCGCCCGGCCAGGAACATTGTCCATTTCGGGAACGTCAGGCCCCACGGCCGGACCAAGCTCAAGGCAAGGATGCCCGCCAGCAGGGCCAGACCGCTGAGTACGAGGAGGTAGGGGCCACCGCCGGCCGCGTACCAATCCCGGAATTTCCGCTCGTCCGCCCAGAGGGGAATGCCGAGTGCCCAGATCGCGTGGATCGGAATGAACCCGACGGTCGCGGAGAGCGCGGAAGCGTAAGCGGCCCGGACGGCCCACCGGGGCGGGGGCGGAATTTCGGCGAGTGTGTCCGCTGGGCTGGGGGTCATGGATGCGGCCATGGCTTGTATTCTCCTGATGCAGCGCAATGCAACGAAACGTGATGGAACGGAGCGTGATGGAATCCGACGGAGTCCGAGGGAGTGCCACGGAATCCGACGGAAGAGGTGATCAAGAGGAACGATTCCATGGACCGGTGTTCCGGGGCGTCGGGCCCAGGACTGACGAGCCCTCGTCTTCCAAGGTGGCGGAGGCGCCGAGTCGCTCCCCCGAACGGGGGAGCCGGACTCGTCCTCCTCCAGGGGCGATCTACGTAGAACGCTACGTAAGCGGCACCTGGCCGGGCCTGTGCGGTGGGGAGGGGCGGGACAACCCCCGCCCCGGGGAAGGGATTTCCGTACCCGGTGTCGGGGGCCTGCCCCAGTGCCCCGGGAAATCGCGTGCTGTGAAATGGCGTGCACCTATGGACTCCCAGCACTGATGAGGAAACATGCGTATCGTGCGGCCTTTGCTCGCCACCCTGCTCACCACCGCGATCGGCATGACAGCGTTACCGGCCCATGCGGCGTCGGTAGGCGGTACCTCCGAAAGCGGCAGCGGCGGGCGTGAACGGATGCTCCGGCATGTGCAGGACCTCACCCGGAGCGGCGCTGTCGGCGCCCAGGTCCAGGTGACGGACCAGAACGGCACCTGGACGGCCCGGGCGGGCACAGCCCGGGCGGGCAGTGGTGCCCCGGTGCCTCGGGAAGGGCGGTTTCGCGCCGGGAGTGCCACCAAGATGTTCACAGCCGTCGTTCTGCTGCAATTGGCGGGAGAAGGCAGGGTGTCTCTGGACGCTCCGCTGGCGCGCTACGTGCCTGCGGAACTGGTCCCCGCTGCGGAGCACATCACGGTGCGGATGCTCCTTCAGCACACGAGCGGGCTCCACGACGTCGCGCGCGACCTGCCGCAGGGCGGGGAATTCGTCCGCACGCGACTCCGCCACTACGACGCCGCCGCGCTGGTACGGGAGGCTGCCGCTCGGCCCGCCGAATTCCCGCCCGGCACGGAATACGGGTATTCCAACACCAACTACCTCGTCGCCGGTCTCATCATCGAGCGGGTGACGGGCCGTCCGTACGCCGAGGAGGTGGGAAGACGGATCATCAAGCCTCTGCGGCTTCGGGACACCTCCGTACCGGAGGACACCTCGTCGCTCCCGGGGCCGCACGCACACGGGTATCTCTGGCTCCGCGGGACGGACGCTCCGCAGGGCCGCGCACGGCAGGTGGATGTCACGGAGCTGAACCCGTCGATGGCAGGCGCCGCCGGAGAGATCGTTTCGAGCACGAGGGACCTGGACACCTTCCTCACCTCGCTCACCAGCGGAAAGCTGCTGCGCCCGGCGGAATGGAAGGAGATGAACCGTACGGTGTCCGCGGGCGGCCCCGACAGCCGGTACGGGCTCGGCCTCAAGCAGGAGAGGTTGAGTTGCGGGCGCCTGGCCGTCGGCCACACCGGCGGCATACCGGGCTTCGCGACGCTCGCCTTCACGACACCTGACCGGTCACGCCGCGTCGTACTGTCCGCGAACCTCGCCGACTGGCCCGCCGACCCGGGTATCGGCGAGCCCATCGACAAGGTGCTGGAGGACGCGCTCTGCGGCTGAGAGCGCGAGGGATGCCGAAGCCGAAGCGGCACCGAGGGCGCGTTCCGTCGTCTGTGGGCTCTTTCGGTAGGAAAGCGATCCCACTCGGCCGACGCGCGAACATTTCCGTGCGTCCTTTCACATCGTTCGGACGTCCTCGTGCGGGCTCCGTCGGTCTGGCGACGGTCTGGCCACGGTCTGGAGAGAATGACGAGGTCATCAGGGGATTCGCTGTGACGTCAGGCAGCCTCGGACCGCTGTGCGCGTCCCTTGACCGCCTCCCTGGGGCGGAGGATTCTGAGGGGCGCGGGCCGCCGCAGCGGGAATCGTCGGCCCGGGCACGGGTCGGGGGACGCTATGGCGGTGCTCAACGTTGCGGCGACATGGGTGGGTACGGGCGCGCTGGGGCCGGGGTGGCGTTCGGTGGTGTGGGTGCAGGGGTGTCCGTTCCGCTGCCCGGGCTGTATGTCGCCGGACTGGATACCGGACGTGCCCGCCCGCGCGGTCCGGCCGGCCGAGCTGGCTGCCGAACTTCTCGCGGACCCCGCCGTCGACGGGCTGACCTTCTCCGGCGGTGAGCCGATGCAGCAAGCCGCGGGTCTCGCCGAACTGGCTTGTGCGGCCCGGGAGCTGAGAGAGGTCAGCCTCGTCTGTTTCACCGGTCATCGTTTGGAGGGCCTGCGGGCCCGGCCGCCCGGGCCCGGTGTGCTGGATCTGCTGGGGGTGGTCGACGTCCTCATCGACGGCCGGTACGTCGCCGCGCTGGACGACGGCCGGGGACTGCGCGGCAGCAGCAATCAGCATGTGCATCACCTGACCAGCCGTCTCGCGGGGAGCGGATACGACTTCGCGGGCCGCGACCGCGACGCGGAGATCGCCGTCGACGGGTCCGCGGCCCTGCTGATCGGCGTGCCGCCGCCCCTCCTGCTCGCCGCGTTCGACTCGGCGGTCGACCAGGTCCGGACGTCACACATCGGGGGAGACCATGAGCGGTAGGAAGCGCATCCAGGTGGACGAGTCCGAGTGGTACCGCATCCAGCGTGAGGCATCACGCCAGAAGGACGTTCTCCGCAACGTGCCGAAAATGATTAAGGAGTTGCATCGGCAGACGCACGACGATCTGGAGCGCGTCTTCGGCGTCATGGAGGACCGCCAGCGCTCGGTGGAACAGGTGGTCGAAGGGCTGAGCGAGCAGACCCGCCGGCTGGAGAAGGAGACCCAGCAGCGGCTGCGGGCGCAGGCGCGGCGGATGGCGGAGGACCTGCGGGCCACCGCGGACGAGCTGCGTGGCGACATGCGCCGGCAGCTCGCCGATCAGCAGCGCAGGTTGCGCAGCGAGATCGCGGCCGAACGGGAGCAGCGGCGTGCGGACATCCGGCGCATCAGTACGGAACTGAGCGAACTGGTCCAGGACCGGGAGCACGCCGCGGTCGTCGCCCGTGCGGCCCTTTCCGACGCGCGCACCATGCACGGCCTGATCCTCGGCACGCTGCCGCACGAGCGGCATGCGCCCGGGCGGATGGAGAGCCTGGAGGGGACACTCGACCGGGCCGGGGACAACATCGCCCAGGGCCGGTTCGACGCCGCTCTGGCCACCGCACAGGCCGCGTATCAGGAACTCAGCGAGCTACGGCTGGACCTGGAGCACCGTGAGCGGGAGCGGGAGGTGCTGCGCGTCCAGGCCCGCGGCGAGCTGCTCCTGGTCCACCTGCTGATCGAGGACAGTGCCCGGCAGAACGTACGCGACGAACACGGTGCGGTGCTCGACGGCCACGATCTCGACGTCGACTACTGGACGCACGGCGAATTCACCGCCCTGCGCCGGGAGACCGAGGCGCTGCAGCACCGCATCGAGGACGACGAGAGGCCGCCGACCGCCGACGAGCTGCGGGAACTCCTCGAACACCGGGCCCCCGCACTCCAGGAACGCCTCACTCGGCTCGTCGAACGGGCGGGCGGACGCCAGCTCGCCTCCCAGCAGCGGATCAACCTCGCCGAGGCGGTCGTGCGGACCCTGGAGGGCATGACGGCGTACGAACTCGACGCGACCACGTATCTGGGCGGTGACCAGCGGGACGCGTTCTTCGCCCGGCTCGTGCACGGCAACCGCAACGCGATCGTCGTGGAGGTCGCCCCCGCCGGCCCTGATTCGGGCGCGTCGGTCCTGAGGGTGCTCTCCTACGACCACGACACGGCCTCCCGTACCGAACTGGAGGAACGCGGAGCCGGACTGACGCAGGCCCTGCGGGGTCAGGGCTTCCCGGCCGCGGCGCCCCAGGAGGAAGCCGGGACACCTGGCCCCGAGTACATCGATTTCGTCGCGCTGAGCGAGCCACGGGCCCTGTCGCACAGCGAGCCGCGGGCCCTCCCACCGGCCGCCGAGGAAGCCGGACGGGGATGAACCGCCGACTCGTCGAGCGGCTGGACGGATTCCGGCTGCCCGCCGGTGACGCCCTGCTGGTCGTGCACGGCCAGGGCGTCGACGACCTCTTCGTCTGCCACGACCACGGCGTGCGCGGCATCGAGGAACTGATGTGGGACGTCCTGCACGACGCCGGATTCACGCGCATCGTGTACTCGTCCCTGTCGCGCCCCGTGTACTTCCGCGACCAGCGCTCCCGGGACCTCACCCGACGCCGCCGCCCCGCCGCCCACCAGGGCGGGAGCAACCTGATGCGGGCGGAGTTCTCCGGCCCGCTGGGCCGCCGCATCCTGGGCGGCCCCGTGCCGGCCGACACCGCCGCGGCAGACACCGGCCCGGGCGCCGCCGCCGTACCGACCCTCACCGACCAGCACCGGGTCATGCTCCTCGACCACCTCATGAGACAGGCCGAGCACCGTACGGCGGTCGTCTTCACGCACGCCGAGGAGTCGCTGCGCTACGAACAGGCGGGCCGCACGCTCGCCGGCGCACTGGCGGAATGGGTGGAGCACGCCGAGGACCGCAACCTGTGCGTTCTGCTGTTCCGCCGCGACACGCTCGACGACGTGCAGGAATTCGTCCGCGAGCTGCGCCGCGTCCCGCGTCTGGAGACCTACCTGGCCGACCAGCGCGGACGGCCCGGCGGCGGCGCCACTGCCGCCATCGGCCTGCCGTCCGCTGCGGAGCTGGAGCGCCTGGTCCATGACGTGCGCCTGCGTGACGGCCTGCGGATCGAGAAGTGGGGCGAACTGCCGCTCGCCGTAGGGACGATGGCCTCCGCCCCCGAGCGGGTCAGGAACTGGCGGGCCCGGCTGCGCCTGCTGGCCAGGGACAAGCGGCCACTCGACATCGCCGAACTGCGCCGGCGCCAGTGGGCGGGCGGCAGCCCCCAGGACGACCGCAGCGTCACCGACCGCATCCAGGCCATGGTGGGCCTCGGCTCCGTCAAGGAGCATCTGCAGCGGCTGCGCTGGCGCGCGACCGCGGACGCCGAACTGCGGGCCCGGGGCCTCGGCGGCGACGTCGAGGCGGGCTCTCCCCACCTGGTTTTCACGGGCAACCCCGGGACCGGGAAGACCACGGTCGCCCGGCTGGTGGGCGAGATCTACCGGGACCTCGGTCTGCTGCGCCGTGGACATCTGGTGGAGGCGGAGGTCCCCGACCTGGTGGCCGGTGTCGTCGGCGGCACGTCGATCCGTACCAACCGGACCGTGGACCGGGCCCTCGACGGAGTGCTGCTGATCGACGAGATCTACCGGCTCACCGAGCCGGGGCGTGGTGGTTTCGGCTCCGAGGCCGTCGACACGCTGCTCACGCGCATGGAGAACGATCGCGGCAGATTCGTGCTGATCGCGGCCGGCTACCCGGACAAGGTGGAAGAATTCCTCTCCGTCAACTTCGGTCTGCGCAGCCGTATCCCCGTCGCCAACGTCATCCATTTTCCCGACTACGCACCGGCGGAACTGCACGCCATCCTGTTGGGGCGGCTGCGCGCCCTCGGGCTGAGCTGGACACCGGCCCTCGAAGAGCTGCTGGCCGAGGTGACGCGAGGCCTGTACGCCACGCGTGACCAGCAGTTCGGCAACGCGCGCGCCATGCGCGACCTCGCCGACGAACTCAAGGACGCCTGGGCGCAGCGCGTGCGCGCGGTGGTGAGCGAACCGCTGGAGACCGAAGACCTTCCGGAACGCTACCGGGCGCACCTCAGGGGCCCGGTGCCGCCGGTCGACGAACTCCTCGCCGAACTGGACACCCTGGTGGGGATCGAACCGGTCAAGGAGATGATCCGCGACCTCGTGTACCGGCTGCGGCTGCGCCGGTCGCACGGCGGCGAGCCGTTCCCACCGCCCCACCTGCTGTTCGTGGGCCCGCCAGGCACCGGCAAGACCACCGTGGCCCGCCTGCTCGGCAAGCTGTTCCGCTCCCTCGGCCTGCTGCCGCGCGGGCACGTGATCGAAGTGACCCGGCCCGAACTCGTCGCGGGCTACCTCGGCCAGACCGCGCTGAAGACCAAGGAAGTGGTGCAGTCGGCGGTGGACGGCGTGCTGTTCATCGACGAGGCCTACAGCCTGGCGCGCGGCAGCGAACCCGGGCCGGACTACGGCAAGGAGGCCGTCGACACACTGACCCGCGAGATGGAGGATCTGCGCGGCCGGCTGGTCGTCGTGGCCGCAGGCTACCCCGCTCCGATGGAGACGTTCCTGGCAGCCAACCCGGGCCTGCGCTTCCGTTTCACCGAACGCGTGCTCTTCCCGGACTACTCGGGCGCCGAACTCGTGGAGATCCTGCGCCGGACGGCCCACGACCACGAGCCGCCCTACGTGCTGCCGGACGACGCCGTGCCGAGGGTACGCAGATGGCTGGACAGCCAGCGCCGCGCCCACTCCGAGCACTTCGCCAACGCCAGGACCGTACGGGTGCTTCTGGAACGGATGGAGGCCCGCATGGCGCGCCGCATCGACGCGGACCCACCGGTCGGCCGGCCACTGGAGTTCGTGCCGGAGGACGTGCCCGATGGTGACTGGTGAAGGGGGCACCCCGCCCACGGCCGAGAAGACCCGCTGCCCGGTGTGTCTGGCGACTGCCGCGGATGGGCCGGAGTGCACCAACTGCCGCTGGACGCTCGAAGGCCCCGCAGCGCTCGGCTCCCTCACGCCGGAGATCCGGCATGCCTTCGACGGACAGCTCGCCACCGCGCGCCGCCGTCTGGACCTGAAGGCCGCGGCGCGGGCGGCGGGCTATCCCGGTCGCGGTGAGCCCGAGCGTCTGGCCCGGCTGGAAGCGCTGCTGCGTGGAGGCCCGCCACGGTCCGCCGAGCGCGACCAGGTGCTGGCCGAGCTGGCCGACGAGCTCACGGCGACGGACGTCCCCGCGGCGCTGCCCGACGGCGTCGTCATCGAGATCAGCCCACGAGGACTGCGGGCCGTCACGGTCCAGCACGGCGCCGAGCAGGCGGAGGCCACCGAATGGCCCTGGACCGAGCTGCTGCCCGGGTTGCCCGACGGCACGGACGAGACGCTGTTCTGCCTGGCGGGCGGAGTCGGCGTCCGTACCACCAGCGCATGCGAGGCACGGGAGCCCGCGGGCCTCCCGACAACGGTGGACGTGCTGGCCAGCCGACTGCGCGGCTGGGCGGTGCCGGAGCGCCTGCTGGCCGGGCTCGCCCGGCGGTTCCCGCAGGCCCGGACGCTGTACCTGCCACCGGAACGCCCGGAACCCGGCCCGCTCCGGCATACGGGCGGATTCACCACCGCCGTCTGCCGCGGTGCGCCCGACTCGGACGACGTACTCCTCGCGGGCGGTGGCCAGGACGGCACCGTCACCGTCTGGCGGCTGTGGCACCGCGCGCCGCTCGCCTCTCAAAGGCTGCACGACCGAAGAGTCACCTGCGTCGACCTCACCGAGGACGGCCTGTCCGTCGTGACGGGCGGGCAGGACGGCGCGGTCCGGCTCTGGTCGTTCGCCGCGTCCGGCAGGGTCCGGGTGCTCGCCTGGCACGACGGGTGGGTCAACGCGCTGCGGCAGCGTGACGGCGTGGTGTTCAGCCTCGGCGACGACGCCTGCGTGCACCGGACCGTGCTCGGCGCGGTCGGAGCCGCCGGCGCCGTGCTCGCCAGGGTCGGCTGGGCCTCCGCCACCGCGCTGGAGGTCACCGGGGACGGACGCATTGTGATCGTCGCGGGCTCCGACGGGGCGAGCCTGTGGGACGCCAGGACCGGCGCACGCACCGGTCGCCTCACAGCGGGACACGAGGTCGCCTGCCTGGCACTGGACCGCGAGGGCCGGCTGGTGGCACTCGGCTGCGCCGACGGCGTGGCACGGATCTTCGACCTGGGGGCCGCGCGAGCCGCGAGGGCCGAGATGGGCGGGCACACCGGCCCGGTGCGCCAGGTCACCTTCGGCCCCGGGGGAGTACTGGCCACGGCGGACGACGCCGGCACCGTACGAATCCGTGACCAGGGCGGGACGGCCCGGACGGTGGGGGCCCACCCGGACCGCGTACGGGGACTGGCCTTCACCCCGGACGGCCGGCTGCTCAGCGCGGGCGCCGACGGCCTGGTCCGCACCTGGCCCCTCGCGGGCATACACCGATCCGACAGCGACAAGGGGGGACCATGAGCGAGGGACATCTCAGTGCCGCGTTCCAGTCGGCACGTACCAAGCTGGAGCTGACTCTGGACGACCAGCCCGCCACCGAACAGGCGACGCACGCGATCCGCGCCGCGCTGACCCGACTGGCGCGCGAAGCGGAAACACATCCCGATCTGGACGCGAGCGAACGGCGCCAGACCGCCGCCGCGGTGGAACTGGTCCGCGCGGCCGTCGTCGGCACCTTGGCCGCCGTACGGGCGCCGGCCCTGCCGCAGCCCCGGCCCTCACCGCCGCGCAGGTCGCCGTTCCACCTGATCCTGAACGGATTCGGCAGCGACGAGGAGGACCGGCGCAGGGAGCGGGAGCACGAGGAGGAACTGCTGCGCGTGCGGCGGCCGGTGGCCCACACGGTGTCGCTGCTCGAACAGTTGCATGCCGCGCTGGAGTCGGCCGACCGCCTGCTCGCCGAAGCGGAGCCGCCCCCGGCGGAAAGGGTGCCGATCGCCTGGCACGAGGACGGCGAACTCGTCAACCTGCTCCGTGACCTGATGGCGGCGCACAGCGAGAACGACGGCGAGCTGGCGTTGCGGCGGATCGCCAGGCTGCGTCAGGAACTGGCGCTGCGGCACGACATCGACGTGGTCGACTTCGACGGCACCAACGAATGGCTGTTCACCCTGGGCAGGCAGCCGGGCGGCCCGGCGGACGGTGACTGGCGCACGGTGCAGCCCGCACTGGTGCTGAAGGACGGCCGGATCCTGCGCCGGGGCGAGGCAACCGTGCCCGTCGCGGCACCTCCGGCGTCCCCGGCGCAGGCCGTACCCGACGTACCGCAGACCGTACCCGACGTACCGCAGACCGCGCAGACCACCCATACCGCGCAGGCACCGTCGGCTCCGCACCGGGAGACCGGCGACGAGAAGTCGTCCGCCACCGACCATGACATGCAGGACAACGGGGGCAAGGAGCACCACGATGGCTAAGGCGTCCGGCAGCACAGTGATCGTCGGATTCGATCTCGGACACGGGGAGTCCGCACTCGCCAAGACCTACACCGACAAGACCGCACCACCGGTCGTCCTGGACATCGGCTCGACCGGCGCGGGCCGCCAGCATGTGACCGCGGTCGCCGAGCACCCCGGCCGCGGGGTGCTGGTGGGCCGCGAGGCCACCGAAGCGCGCGGCGTGACCTCGCTCTACCTGGCGTTCAAATCGCCCGAGATCGAACGCGACGAGGTCCGCACCCCCATCCGTCTCTTCGTGGACAAGGTGGGCCGTGACGCCCGGGACCGCGACCACGACCTGAGCGGGCCGCGCCCGGTCCGCTGGGTGTTCGGCGCACCCTCGGGCTGGGACGACGAACTCCTCGACACCTACGCGGAGTTGCTCGGCCAGGCCGGGCTGACGAACGTGGAGGTGGTGCGGGAGTCGCGGGCCGCGATGCTGTACGCCCGGGATTCGGGTGAAGTCCGACTGGAGCGCGACCGGTTGGGCGGATGTGTGCTCATCGCCGACTTCGGCTCGCTGACCACCGACTTCACCGGCGTCCTCGGCTATCAGACCGGTCCGCCCATCGACGCCGGAGTGCAGCTGGGTGCCGGGCTGATCGACCGCACCATCCTGGAACGCCAGCTCAGCCGGCACCCGATGGCCGACGCGCTCCGCGAGACACTCCAGGATTCGCGCTTCGAACGGCTGCGGTTGGAACTGCTGTGCCGCGAGGCGAAGGAGACCTTCTTCCGTACCGATCCGAGCCGGTTCGCGGACGATCCCGAGGCCACGGTCGGCGGTACCCGGAAAGTGGTCACCCGGGCCGGGAACGCCTACTTCGAGGTCGAGCTGACGGCCGCCGAGATGGACACCGTCCTGGACACACCACAGCCCTCCCTCGGCAACCGTCCGTGGCGCCAGGCGTTCCGGGACGCGCTCCGAGGGGCGGCGGGCCGGCTCGGGCGCGAACCGGAACTGGTGGTGCTCACGGGCGGAGCGTCCCGGATGCACTTCGTACAGGAGGAGGCGCGGGCGGTGTTCGGCGCGGACCGGGTGCTGCTCGGCCTGGAGCCCGAGCTGGCCATCGCCCGCGGCCTGGCCCTGGCAGGCCGGATGGGGCTGCACGCCGCCGGTTTCCGGGCCGATGTCCGTAAACTGGTCAAGGGCGACCAGGTCGGATCGCTGGTGCAGGACAGGCTCCCGGCGCTGGGCGAACGGCTGGGGGCGGCGGTCGCCGAAGGCATCACCGAGCGTCACGTCATTCCCGCGTTCCGCCGCTGGCGCAACGGCGACATCGCCACACTCGACGACATGGCGGAGGGGATATCCCGGGCGCTGCAAGCCGAGCTGGCCGAGTCGGGCAATACGCGGCTGACCGAGGCCAACACCGAGTGGCAGAACGAACTGCGGCCGGAGATCGAGGAACTGACCCGCCCCATCTGTCACCGGTGGCACATTCCGCCGTCCGCGATGGAGCTTCCCACGGTGCAGGTCAGGGGTGGGCAGCTGACGGTGCCGTTCGACTCGGAGGCGGCGACCGACGTGCTCGACAACATCGCTCGGGTGGTGAACGTGGTGGTGGCCGGTGTCGTCGCCATGACCCTGTTCGGCGCCGGTACCGCGATCATCGCGACGACCGGGCCGTTCGCCGTCATCATCGCCGCCGTCGTGCTGTTCATCGGGATGAACGAGGGGCGGGAGGCCGCCATCGCCAAGGCCCGGGAGGTGAACATCCCGTTGATGATGCGCAAGGTCGGCGGAGAGAACCGGATGGTGTCGAAGCTGCGGCAGGGCGCCGCGTCGCAGGAGGCGCAGCTCGCGGCCGCGTTCAGCGCCCAGTTCATCGAGGACGGCGGCCAGAAGCTGGTCAGCGAGATCGGTAAGGGCATCGCGGCGGACCTCGAAGCCCTCGCGCGCGACGCGGAGCTGTTCATCTCCTGATCGGGCGTACGGATCAGAGGACCGCGGGTCACCGTACGGGGCGGGTGGCCGGTCCCTCGTCGCTCCAGGCGACGAGGGACCGGCCTGCGGAAAACTCCTGGTCGCGGGCGTCCAGGGCGCGAGCGAGGGCCGCGTCCAGTTCCCCGAGCCTGCTTTCGACGGTGCCGAGGGCGCCCGTGATCTGCTCCAGCGCGTCGGCACCGCTTCCCGGCTCGGCGCACTCGGCCAGCGACTCCACGATGCGGTGGTTGACCTGGGCCCAGGTGGTGAGCTGAGCCAGCCGTTCGCGCTCGGCGCGCACCTGGTCCGTCCGCTGCGCGGCCTCGGTGGCGGTCTGCTCCGCACCGGCCAGCTCGCCCTCGGCCTCGGTGAGATCGCGCTGCGCCTCGGCGGCCCGCTCCAACGCCTCGCGCACCGGCGCGGCCAGCCGCGCCAGCCGCTCCTCGGACAGTCGCACCAGCTCGCCGCTGCCCAGCCGGACGGCCTCCTCGGCGCCGTCGGCGTGCTCGCGCAGCAGCGTCAGGCGCGCGTCGAGCACATCGCGCTGCCCCTGTACGTCCTCCAGGGCCTCCACCAGCCGTCCCAGGCGTCGGACTTCGGCTACCTGGGCCCGGAGATCCGCCAACTCCGCCAAACGGGCGTCGAGGTCGCCCCGGGTCCCGGCCACCTCGTCGCGCTGACGGCGTAACTCTGCTACTTCCGCGCCCAGCGCGGCGAGTTCCTGTTGCCGGTCCCGAAGGTAGGCCGCCACATCCGGGCCGGGACGTGCCGACCGCAGCAACGAGGGCACCGCCCCGGCAAGACCGGACGCCGAGCCGAGGGCATCGTCCAGCAGGAAGACCGCCTCGGTCGTCACGTCCTTCGTCGCCTCACCGGCCAGCCGGGCGACGGCCTGCGCCGCCCACTCCAGCGACCAGCGCAGAGCGTGCAACGCGTCCTGGTCCGTGCCGCGGGCCGCCGCCTCGGTGACGCGCGCCCTCGTCTCGTCGTTCATTCCGTTTCCCCCGTCCTCGCTCCGGCCGGGCCGCTCAGCGGCAGTAGTACCGTCTCCCCGCCGTCCTCCGGACGCAGGGCCAGCACACCGGGCCCGCGCCCCGCCGAGTGCAGGCCCAGGCGGTACCGTCCCGGGCGCAGAGCGGGACAGGGCACGTGGGCCTCCGAGTCGTCCAGCCGGATCCGGACCTCGGGGCGGTGCCCGTCGGGCACGTCCACCGTCGCATCGCGAGCATCGTCCCGTACGGACTCCCGTAGAGACTCGCCTTCGTACTCCCGTGCAGATTCGCCTTCGGACTCCCGTACGGACAGGGCGACGGGCCCGCCAGGAAGGGTCAGCGGGAGGTCGGCTTCGGTGAGCAGCCCCTGACGGACGCGGTGGACACGCAGACTCAGCCGGTGCCGGGCGGCCTCGGGAACCTGGGCGGCGCCGCGCGCGATCCGCAACGCTCCCAGGGCGGCCGCGTGTTCCTCCAGGACACGGACCGGCGCGCCCGTCGCGGCCTCCTGGACGGCGGCTCCGGCGAGCGGATGCCGACGGAGGCCGCCGTCCAGGAGGATCTGTGACACGCCCTCCGGGGCTGCCCGCCCGTCCAGGACCGGTGAGAGCGCCGACCGCAGAGCCTGTTCGACGGGTGCGAAGGCGTCCAGCACGGCTCCGGCGGTCACCTCCTCCGGCAGACACAGCGGTGCCGCCCGGTACCGGGTCTGTACCCGCGCCCGCGCCAGCAGCAGCGCGGCTCGCCTCGTCTCCTGCGGATTCTGCGGTTCTTGTGGCGACCTGACAGGCGGGCCGGCCGCAGTCGCCCGCCACTCGACACCACTCAGCGACATGGACGGCCCGCGCACACCGCACACGGCGGCTACGACCTCGTCCGCCTCCAGTCGGCACACCAGATGTTCGCCGGAGGGTGGCTTCACTGAGGCCGCGGCCGCCACCGCTCTCGGTACGAACTGGCGCAGCGGCATCCCCAGGGCCCCGACGAGTTCGCCGTACAGCGCCTCCCGGCGGGCCGCACCGGCCGCGTCGAACCACTGCTCCGGCACGGCGAGCACCAGACCGTCCACCGGCTCCGTGAGACCCCGCAGATACGCCCCGGGCCCGGAGACGAAGGACTGCGGCGGCCGCATGCCGTCCGCCGCGCCGGTCACGGCGACACCCGCCGCGACATCGATTCCCACGAACACGGCCACCACCCGCCCGCGCCCACCACACTCGTGCGCTCTTCGCACGCCCCAGGGTAGCCCTCCAGGTGAACGCCCGTCCGGCTACTGGAATATTGACGCCCGCGCGGAATCGACCACACGGAGCGGGACTAGACTTCAAGCGCACTTCGGTCGGGCCGGACTGGTCAGTGGGGGCGGCACATGAGTGATCTGGTGCGGTTCAGGACGGCGGGTGGTGAGGACCTGCTCGTCGAGGTCGACACCGCCTCACCCGGCCTGGAGAACGTGGCGCGCGGCGAGAACGGCATCCTGGAAGCGGCCCGGAGCCTCGACGAGATGCTCACCGGTGCCCGGCCCACGATCGACGCGGTACTGGACTGGCTCCGCCGGCTGGCGCCCGACGAGTACGAAGTCGGCTTCGGCATCAAACTGAACGCCGAGGCCGGGGTGGTCGTCGCCAAGACCTCCGCCGAGGGGCACTTCACCGTACGGCTGGCCTGGCGCCGGGACGAGCCCGCCACTCCGGCCGGCTAGGCAGCCCGCAGTGTCCTCCCGCTGGGAACAGGCCGCATGGCTGGTGAGCATCGCCCGCGCCGAAGGCCGGCCGCCCGTTGGCGCCGGCGTACTCGTCACCGACCGGCACGTACTCACCTGCGCCCATGTCGCGGCCGCGATCGCGGACCGGGCCGAGCCGCCCGACACCCCCGTGTCCGTACGGTTCCAGTGGGCCGGGGCCCATGAGCCGGTACCGGCGGCGGTCGTGGCAGGGGGCTGGCACCCGCAGGACGCCAAGGGCCGCCGGGGCGACCTGGCCGTGCTCGAACTCCAGGGCCCGGCGCCGCCGTCGGCGGCACCCGCGCCGCTGGTCTCCACTCGGGGAGGCACCTTCGACCACGCCTTCCACGTGTACGGCTACCCCCAGGGCCACGAGTCCAGTGGCGTCCCGGCGAACGGCGTCGTCCGCGGCGCCGCGGGATACGAATGGATCGAGCTGGAGTCGCAGTCCGCCCTCGGGCACGCCCTCGCTCCCGGCTTCTCCGGCTCCCCGGTGTGGGACCGTGCCCTGGGCGGCGTGATCGGCATCGTCACCACCCGGGACCGGCCGTCACCGGGCCAGGACACCCGGACGTCCTACGCCATCCCGGTCGACACCCTGGCCACGTACTGGCCGCCACTGCGCGACCTCGTCCGCGACCCTGTGACCGAGGCACAACGCGCCGAACTCGAAGAACTGCTCGCCCTCCCACTGGACTCCGCGGGCGAACTGCCCAGGCTGCACGACGTCCGCATCTACGACATGGGCGTCACCCCGTCGAAGAACCTCCAGGACCACCCGGACCCGCCCTACGTGCCCCGGCTCCAGGAGGACCACGCACTCGACGAGGCGCTGCGCACCCGGCCGTTCGTCCTGCTGGCGGGGGACGCCAAGGCCGGGAAGTCCCGCACCCTCGTGGAGAGCCTGCGCCGCGTACTGCCCCGCGGCACACGCCTCATCGTGCCCGGGCCCGTCCCCTCGGCCCCGGGCAGGATCGCCGCTCTGCCCCTGCCCACCGGGGGCGACGGCGCGGTGCTCTGGCTCGACGACATCGACGAACATCTCCGGCCGGGCGGCATGGACACCAAGGTGCTCACCGCGTACGCGTCCATGCGGCCCCCGGTCCGCGTGGTCGCCACCATCACCTCCGAGTGGCTGGGCCGCATCCTCACCCCCAAGGGCGAGGTGAACCGCGCGGCCCGGCAGGTGCTGGAGCGGGCGCCGCAACCGGTCCTGCTGCCGCGGCTGCTCCGCCAGGAGGACCTGGCGGACGCCCGCCGCCTGTACCCGGACGAGGACTTCACCGACCGCGGGATCGGCGAGCTGATGGTCGCCGCGCCCCTGGTGGAAGCGCGCTTCAACGGCGGTCGCGCCGGCTGTCCCGAGGGCTGGGCGGTCGTCCTGGCCGCGGCGGACTGGCACCGTATGGGCTGCGAAGGGGAACTCACCAGTGCGGCGCTGGCGGGTCTCTTCACGCACTACCTGGAGGCCGGGCCGAGCCACCGTGCCGCCACCGACGCCGCACTGCGTGCCGGGATCGCCTGGGCGACCGAACCTGTCGCGGGCAGCATCGCGCTGCTGACCGAGTACAGCCGGACCGGCACACCGGGGCCGGGCGGCGGGGGCGAAACATTGGGTCCGGGTGGCGGGGCCGGCACATCGGGTCCGGAGGGCGGGGCCGAGGACCGCGACGGCCGCTGTTACGAGGCGTTCGCCTACCTCCCCGGGTACCTCGACGGCCGCGACGACCCGGACACCGCGCGCGTCCCTCGCTTCGCCTGGGACTGGGCGGTGCGCGGTACGCCCGCCGACCAGCTGCTCGGTGTCGCCTTCGCCGCGTTCACCCGGGAAGAGGGGAAGGCGGCCACGAGCGCACTGGAGCGCGCCCTCGCCGAGGCCACGAACCGCGATGTCGTCGCCTGGGCGGCCCTGATGCTCGGCGAACTGGCCATGCAGCGCAACGACCTGGCCGGCGCCAAGCGGCTGCTGGAACGAGCGACCGACTCCGATGCGCCGGACGTCGTGTCCTTCGCGCAGGTCGACCTGGCCGCCGTACTGCAGTTGTCGGGCGACCTGGACGCCGCGCGCGCGATGCTGGAGACGGTGATCGCCACCGGTGACCCGCTCGCGGTGCCGCTGGCCCAGGCCAGTCTCGGCGGGCTGCTGCTCGGGCAGGGCGAGACCAGCCGGGCCCGGGAACTCCTCGAAGCGGCCCTGCGGTCCGGGGACTCGCAGGTCGTGCCGCTGGTGCAGATCGGCTTCGGCGGCCTGATCGTGCAGCGCGGCGAGATGACCGGAGCGACCACCACGGTCAAACGGGAGCCGTCCGGTGCCGCCTCCCCGGACCCGCCGTCCCGCTTCGGCACCGCGGGCCCGCTGAACCTGCCACGGGCCGTACGGCAGTCCGCCATCTCCTCGGCGGTGCCGCTGGCCCAGGTCAACCTCAGCGCGGCCCTGGTGGGCGAGGGCGAACTGGAACAGGCCGACGAACTGCTCCACTCGGCCTTGCGGTCCGGAAACCCGATGGTGGTGCCGCTGGCCCAGGCCAACCTGGGGGGCCTGTACATTCAGCGGGGCGAGCTGGAAGAGGCCCGTGAGGTCCTGGACGCCGCAGCGTCCTCGCGGCACGTCTTCGCCTCCGAACACGCGCAGGTGACCCTTGCCTGGCTGTTCTGTCTGAAGGAGCAGTTCGACGAGGCGTCCGAGATCCTGCGGCGCGCCGTCGGCTTCACCAATCCGGAACAGGTGCTGCGGGCACGTTGCCTGCTCAGTACGGTGCACGCGGCGCGCGGGAACTACGCGGCCGCCGCCGAGGAGCTGCAGCCGGTGGTCGACTCCGCCCCCTCCGACTGGCCACCGCTCGCCCGTACGGACCAAGGCCTGTACTGGAGCCAGGCAGGGCAGTACGACCGGGCCCGGGCGGCGCTGAGCGAGATAGCGGGGGCCGGACACCCGGAACAGTCGCCGCGAGCCGCCGACCTCCTGGGAGACCTGGAAGCGGCACAGGAGCGATGGCAGCAGGCGGAGGCCGCGTACCGTCAGGCGATCGACAGCGAACATCCGCTCTGGTCCCCGCTGGCCCGCTTCGACCTGGCCGTGATGTGCAACGGGCTCGGTGACGAGCGGGGCCGGGACCTGCTCGCCGAGGTCGCGGCGGCCCAGGAGCCCGACCTGGCACCGCGCGCCGCGGACCTGCTCGGGGACGTACTGGCCGCACGCGGTGACTGGGCGGACGCCGAGGCCGCGTATCAGCACGCCATCGATGCCGCGCACCCGCACTGGTCGGCCGTCGCCAGGCTGGACCTGGCGATGATGCTGGCGGACCGGGGCGAACTGGCCCGCTCCGAGGCCCTGTTCAGGGAGGAATCCACGTCCGGATCGGCGCTGGCGGAGGTCGCCGAGGCATTCCTGGGCATCCTGCTGGTGCAGCAGCGGGAACGTGCGCCGGAGGGGCGGCCGCTGCTGGAGCGGCTCGTGACCTCCGACTCCGACACGGCCGCCGACCTCTGCCGGGTGCAGCTGGGCAAGCTGGCGATGGAGGAAGACCGTCCGGAGGAGGCGGCCGCGCTCTTCGAAGCGCTGCTGAACTCCACGAGCGAGGTCGCCGTCTCGGTGATCCCGGTCGCCCGCGCCCACCTGGGCGCGATCCTGCTCCAGCAAGGACACCTGGAAGAGGCACTGGAACGGCTCGACGAGACGGACTTCGAGCACCCGGGCGCCGCGGCGGTGGCACTGCTGAGCTACGGAGAGTTCCTGATCGAGGTGGGCGACACCACGGCCGCCCAGGAGTACCTGAACACGGCGCTCGGTCTGGAGGTGCCGGACACCGTTCCGAAAGCCCTCGCACTGCTCGGCGTGGCCCTGCTGGCGGAAGGCGACCTCGACGGGGCCAGGACGGCCCTGACAGAGGCGCTGGCCGGCGGAAATCCCGCGATCGAGCCGCTCGCCCGCCGCTACCTCGGCAGCACCCTGGCCAGGCTGGGACACCGCACGGAGGCCCGCGACACCCTCCTTCCGCTGGCCCGCTCGGACGACCCCGTCCACCGGCCCCAGGGGCTGGTCGTCCTCGGGCAACTGGCCATGCTCGACGGACACACCGACCAGGCACACGACTGGCTCGCCCAGGCGGCGGCGTCGGGCGACCCCGAGGCCCGGAGCCGCGCACGCCAGGCACTGGACGAGGCCGATGCCACGCCCGCCCCGTCCCTCGGCACCGGTCCGCCAGGCATCACGGGCCCGGAGCCCGCCGGCGCACCTCCGGCCTCCGCCCCGGCGGAACCGGAACGGGCCGAGGGACGCTCCGTCCGGCCGCCCGTCTCGCCCCCTCACCTGACAGCCAGCCGGTACCGTCGACCCACGCAGTCACCCTGCCGACCGAACTGCTCCTGGTCTTCGGCCGGGTCGCCGAGGGGAGGGGCTGCCGGACGAGGCCCGCTACTGGTTCGAGCGTGCGCTCGCCACCGGCGAACGCGTCCGGGAGGCACAGGCGTTGCTGGCTGCGCTCACGAACCAGGAACGCCCTGGTTCGTGACCGCCTGCCACTCGGGCCCGCCCCGTCGGCTCAGTCCTTCAGGCTGTAGAAGCGGATCGGCGAGTTCGGCTGGAAACCGATCCGCGGATACACCGGGGCCCCGGCGGCGGTCGCGTGCAGAACGGCGCGGGTCAGGCCGGTGGCCCGGGCACCCTCGTACAGTGCCTTGCGGGTGACCGCCTCGCCGTACCCCCTGCGCTGCCACTGCGGGTGGGTGGCGACGAGTACGACGAACAGGCGGCCCTCCGCTTCGACCGTGGCGGCGCACGCCACCGGTACGTCACCCCGCATGGCCAGATAGGCGTACACGTCGTTCTTCCAGAGCGCGGACCCGGCGAGGCCGTCGCGTCCCTCCTCCAAGGGGAAGCCGTACGCGCGCGAGTTGAGGTCCGCGTAAGCCCGCACCTGTTCCTCGGTGCTGACGCGCGTGAACGTCAGCTCGGGGTGGGCCGGTTCCGGGATGGGCAGCAGGTCTCCGGCCATGCCCGTACCGGGGAAGGCGTACTGCAGGCCCGCCTGCTCCGCCGCCGTCTCCACCGCGGAGCGGGCCGCACCGTCGAGAAGGCCTTCGAAGAGCCACAAGAAGCCCGGGTGCTTCTTCGCGCGCATGATGTCCGCTGCCTGGCCCAGACGCTGCCCGAGGGTTCCCGCGTCCGCGCCCACCTCGGTCAGGGTGACGCAGTTCCAGAACGCGAACCGGCAGTCCGCCCAGCGGACGGCGATGCCCGGAAGATCACGTACGTCCGCGCCCGCGTCGCGGTCGAGGACCATGGCACGCCAGACCACGGTGAGCTGGCGCGCCGATTCGACGGACTCCGCGAGATTCCCGGTCACCGTACCCCCTGCGTCGTTGTCTTCGTGCCGGCCCCTGAGCAGGTGGTGGACGACTCCGGGTGCCTGTCGGTGAAGGGGGACTCTACTGGCGATGCGATGTCACGGGGGCTCGATGGCGGCAGATGATCGGCCACTGTCCTGAAACTGGTTGTTTCCGGCGGGGGAGTCGGAGCGAGGTACGTGGTAGGACCGGCGCCCGACGCGCCACCACAGGGCGGCCATGCCGAGGGCCACTGCCACGGCGACCGGGGTGTAGTTGAAGCTCGTGCCGGTGACCGGGCTGGTCTGCGGCAGCAGGAACAGCACCGTCACCGCGGCGGCCCACACCACGGCCACCCAGCCGATCGGCCGGCTCCAGCGGCCCAAGTGCCAGGGCCCCGGGGTGAACCGGTCGCGGTGGCGCAGCCGTAGCAGCACCGGAATGGCGTACGCCGGGGTGAAGCCCACGACGGAGATCGCGGTCACCGCCGAGAACGCCGTGGTGGAATACAAGGACGGCAGCGCGAGCACGAAGGCGGCACCGACCGCGAGCCGGACGGCATGGGCCGGGACGGCGGTGCGGCGGCTGACCCGCTGCCAGTACGTCGAACCTGGCAGGGCGCCGTCCCGGGCGAAGGCGTAGATCATGCGGCTGGCGGAGGCGGTCACGGCGTAACCGCACAGGAACTGCGCCACGATGATCACCAACAGCAGCGCCTTGGCCACGGCCACGCCCAGGGCGTCCAGGAAGATCTGGGCGACCGGTACGCCGGTCGGCCCGGCCAGCGTGGTGGCGTAGTCCTGAACGGCGAACAGCAACGCGGCCAGCAGGATGCCGCCGGCGAGCCAGGACACCGCCACCGAACGGACGATCCCGCGGGCCGCGGCGACCGAGGCCCGGCTGGTCTCCTCACTCAGATGGGCCGAGGTGTCGTACCCGGCCAGGGCGAAGGCCGGGAGCAGCATGCCCAGCAGGACCACGTAGACCGGGGAACTCCAGCCGGTGTTGTCGGTGAACTCGGAGAACACGAAGCCGGCGGACCGGTGGTGGGCAGGCAGAACAGTCAGAGCACCGATGATGACCACGGCCCCCACCAGGTGCCACCAGGCGCTCAGGGACGTCAGGACATTCATCAGCCGGGTGCCGAAAAGGTTGAGGATCGCGTGCAGCGCGAGAATGACCGCGTACAGGGCCAGCAGGGAACCCGGGGCGGGCGTGTAACCGAATTGCAGGTTGGCCCAGGCGGCGGTGAAGGTCGCGATGCCGTAGTCCTGGGCGGCGATTCCGCCGAGCAGCCCCAGCAGGTTGAGCCAGCCGGTGTACCAGCTCCACCGCTCGCCGCCGAGCTGGCGCGCCATGTAGTACAGGCCGCCGCTGGTGGGGTAGCGGGAGGTGATCTCCGCCAGGGCCGCCGCCAGGCACAGCACCAGCGGTCCGACGGCGAGCCACCCCCACATGATCACCGCGGGGCCGCCGGAGTTCAGGCCGTAGCCGAACAGCAGCAAGGTCCCCGACATGATCGAAATGACCGACAGCGAGGCGGAAAAATTGCCGAACGCGCCCAGGCGGCGCTGCAACTGCGGGGTGTAGCCCAGCGATTGCAGCGTGCGCGCGTCCGCCCCGCTGTCGTGCGGCGGCCCCGGCCGGCGGCGCCGTGCAGGTACGGAAGCACGCATCGATCAGACCCCCGAGAGCCGACGGGCATGGAACTTGCCGCCTCCGTCGAACAGCGCGGTGGTGCCGCGGCCGTCGACGGAGAGGGAATTCGTGAAGAACGGGAAGGTATGGCGCGCGGGAGGGGGCTTGGAGGGGGCGGGGGCCGCTGACGCGCTGTGTTCCGTCGGCGGCGCGGTGACCAGTTCGGTGGGTCCGGTCCTGCGGTCCCGGACGAAGATGTCGTACAGGCGGTTGGTGTCGCCCGGCACCAGATTGGACGCCATGGGGGCGAAGAGGGCGTACCGGCCGTCCGCGCTCACCCCGCGGGTTTGCGACCAGTTGTCGGGCTGGGCGCCGTCCGGACCGAGGTCCACCTGGACGACGCCGTCCTGTTGAGACGCAGGCGCGGCCTGAGCCGGTGACATCAGCCCTGTCAGCAGGACATCGGCCACGAGCGCGCAGCCCCCGCGCGCCCGCCGCCGTCTTCTCGTGCCGCCGTGCGTCCGTCCCACATGCGTCCGTCCCACATGCGTCCGTCCCACATGCGTCCGTCTCACAGGCATCCGTCCGACGAGCATCGGTCCTCCCCTGGAGTGGGCGTGGCCGGGCCGGTGTCTCCCTGAGCCCCGCCCGGCCGGTGAGGGTGAGCCAACCGGCGGGAGCCCTGCCCGGTCAACGACACCGGCCGGTCGCGGGTGGGAACGCGCCAACGGCCCGAGGTGAAGTGCCGATGGTCCGCCGTGAGCGGCGGGCGGTCAGGCGGCGAGGTAGTCGTGGACCGGCTCGGCGGGGGCGAGGGTGAGGTCGGTCAGGATGTGGCTGGCGCCGACGACCTCGCGTACGGGCAGGTCGGCCAGGGGTGCCATGACGTGCTCGAAGAGCTGGAGGCGGGCCGGGCCGTGCCAGGCCTCCTTCACGGTGATGTCGGTGATCCGCATACGGACCAGGTCGCAGACGCGGGGCCGGAAGTCGTAGCCGGGGACCGTTTTGACGGCGAAGGTGGGCACGGTGATCTGGCCGCGGGCCTCCTCCGGGTCGAGCGGCTGCCACTTGTAGGCCATGGTGGCGGTGGCGACGCGCTCGCTGCCGTAGTCGAGGGTGCCGACGAGGGCGCCGCGCTCGTGGCGCAGTGCGGGCTCGCCCGCGACCTTCGGATAGGCGCTCAGTTCGCGGCCTGCGGCGGTGGCGCCGAAGGAGTCCAGGTACATGGCGTGCAGGTACTCGCCCTGCTCCGCTCCGTGACGTACCGGGATGACCTGACCGCACTCCGTGTACGGGCCGTAGCCGTCCACCTCGCCCATGCGCATGACCTCGAAGCGGACCAGCGGCTCGGTGATCTCCAGCGGTTCCGGGACCACGGCGCGCAAGGCCTCCGGGTCGGTGCGGTAGACGACGTTGAAGTACTCGCGGTCGATGAAGCGGGTGGGGCGCGGGGGGTAGAGCGGGACGGTCAGGGGGTGGTCACTGCTGCGGTCACCTGGTCGGAACGCACGGGTTGCTCCTTTGCGAGGGGTGCGACGGGCACCTCTACAGTTGCATACACGGTGTATCGGATACACACTGTATCGAGAAGTTGGGTGATGCATCCAGTGATGCGTCCACCCGCGTTCCGGCCCCCCCGCCTCCCCCGCGGCGGGGCCATGAGACAGGAGCAGTCATGAGCTTCACCCTCCCCGCCCGCCACCAGGACCGGCCGGTCGCCGTCATCGGCGCGGGCACGCTCGGCCGCCGTATCGCCTTGATGTTCGCCACCCGAGGCGGCCTGGTCCGCATCTACGACCCCGCCGCCGAAGCGGGCGAAGCGGCCTGCGCCTACGTGGCCCGCGAGCTGCCCGAAGTGGTGAAGACGATCGACGGCGGCCGCCCCGGCACCGTCGAGGCCGTGACCGATCTGACACCCGCCCTCGCGGACGCCTGGCTGGTCGTCGAGGCCGTACCGGAGCGCCTGGACCTGAAGCGGCGCCTCTTCGCGGACCTGGACGCGCTCGCCGAGCCGGACGCCGTCCTGGCCAGCAATTCCTCGTCCTACGCGACGAGCCACCTCGTCGACAGCGTGCGCACGCCCGAGCGCCTGCTGAACCTGCACTTCTACATGCCGCCCCGGCAGAACGCCGCCGACGTGATGTCCTGCGGCCACACCGACCCCGGCGTCGTCGAACTGCTGCTGAAGGTGCTGCCCGATTACGGCATCCACCCGTTCGAGGCCCGCCGGGAGAGCACCGGCTTCATCTTCAACCGCGTCTGGGCCGCCATGAAGCGGGAAAGCCTCGCCGTGGTCGCCGAAGGCGTCTCCACCCCGGCGGACATCGACCGGATGTGGCAGGTCAACACGGGCGCCTCGGCCGGTCCGTTCCGCCTGATGGACGCCATCGGCCTGGACGTCGTCCTGGACATCGAGAACCACTACGCCGCCGAACGCCCCGGGCTGCCCGAAGGGCCCGCGCGCTGCTGCGGGAGTACGTGGACGCGAACCGTCTCGGCGTCAAGACCGGCGCCGGCTTCTACGACGACTACCAGCGGCAGGGCTGACGGCAGGCCCGGAGCGGGCGGGCACGTACCCTTCGGGAGGAACCATCACCTCCAGGGAGCGGTACGTGCCCAAGTCACCCACCAAACGCCGGCCGGCCACGGTCGCCGCACTCACCGACAGCGCGCTCGCGCTCTTCGCCGAGCGCGGCTTCCACGCCACGTCGATCAGTGACATCGTCCAGCGGGCCGGGCTGACCCGCGGCGCCTTCTACTCGAACTTCCGGGACAAGGAAGAACTCTTCCTGGCCCTGTACGACACGCACACCGACCGGCTCCTGTCCCAACTGCGGGACCAGGTCGAGACGTTCACGGACGACGCCGACCCGGTGGCGCGCGTCTTCGACCTCCTGGCCACGCACGACGCGCAGGAGCGCTCCTGGTTCCTGGTCTCCATGGAATTCACCCTGCACGCGGCGCGCCATCCGGACATCGCGCGCGCCCTGGCCGAACACGAGGAGCGCCTCAACACCGGCCTGGCCGAGATCCTGGACCGCTGTCTCACAGCCTCCGGACACACCGCCGACGTCTCCTCCACCGCCCTCGCCCGCCTGGTCGTGGCGCTCTACGAGGGCCTCACCGCCATGCGCGTCACCCACACGACCACCGACGCCGACCCGGCCCCCTGGCCCGCCGCGCCCTGCCCCACCTCGTCCGGGCGCTCGGGACACCGCGGGAGTGACGGGCGCGGTTCGCCACTCCCGCGGTCCGCGACGAAGGGGGCGTGTCCGACCGGCACCCCGTCACTTGTTCTTCGCCGCTCCGCCCTCGGCCCCCTGGGTGTCGCCCTCCGCGCCCTTGTCCACTATGGCGAAGTCGACCGTCACCTGGTCGTCCCGTACTTCGGTCACCGAGAGCGTCATCGACTTCGGCTGCCCCTTGTAGACCGCGGTGCACCGGACGCTCTCCGCCACCTTCGCCCGCAGCCCGCTCGGGCAGCTCACCGAATCCGGCTCGTCGCCGCGGAAGGGGTGGCCCTTGGCGTTCTCCTCCACGTCCGCGCGCGAGACCACGTGCCCCGCCCCGCCGGCGGTGAGGACCGCCCCGCCGTTGTTCGTGTTCAAGCTCAGGGCGATGCCGCCACCTGCCGCCAGTACGACGATCACGGCCAGGGCGATGATGATGCGCTTCATGCGTCGTTCCTCGAATCTCGTTCCGGCCGGTTCCTCCCGGCTGTCCTTCTTCACCCGTTCACCTTCGCCCGCCCCGTCCTCCCTGCCTCGTGCCGGTGGGGTGCGGGTGCGCGGTGCGGAGTTCACGGGGGCACCGGGTGGCGGCGTGCATCGCGTTCTCCCGTTGCTCTGTTCTCTCGTCGCGCTCCCGGACGAAAGCCAGCTTCGAAGAGCACGTTGGCGTTCCGCTAACGGACGGCTAATGCGGCGTAGCAGCGCACTCCCGCGGTGCATTCGGTTCCGGTCCGCAGGCCGCCGACCGTTGCCCTATCGGCGGGGAGTGCCTGGAAGTCGAATCCGGTCTCCATCGCGGGGAACGCCAGGTCGTCGGTCAAGGACAAATGGGGAATTCCCGGTTCCGCCCAGTAGGTGTATTGGAGCGACTTCCGCAACGTCGCCAGTACGTTCGCTTCCTCCTCCATGATTTTCTCGTCGCAGCTGCGGTGCGAGGAGAGAGTCACGTCGTGGAAGAAGACGTGCAGGCCGGAGAACGTGGCCCGGGCGGTGAAGTCGTTGCAGCCGAGTGCGCCGCTCACCTTGCCGTCCTCATGGAAATCGAAGTACATCCGGTCGCCGGCGGCGAAGGCCGGCCCTTGGCTGTCGTAGGCCGTGGCGTTGCTCAGTTTCCACCTGGTCGTGAAGAAGGCGTCGCTCCTGGCCTGTACGAGTGTGATGTCGTCACCCTGCTGGTTCTTGAGGTGCAGCAGTGTCTCGCCTTGCATGGCGGTACGCTCCGAGGACAGCGAGAGATCGCCGCGGAGGACTTCCTGCACCTTCTTCTCGAAGCGCGTCAGATTGGCCCGGTCGGACGCCCCCGCGGAGCGCATGGTCCGGGCCCGGCCGACGGAGCGGCCGGCGACGCGGCGGGAGCGGGACGGGGAGCCAGCTTCCGGCCCAGGGTGAGCCGGGTGGCCGACACCTCGGCCTTCAGGCGGAACGGCGTACATCCGTAGTCACCCGAGGCGGTGCCGTCGCCGTGCAGCGCGATCCACGCACGTGCCTCGGGCGGCAGGTTCTCCTCCTGGCCGCCGATCCTGACCTCGCGGACCTTCCAGACGCCTTCCGCCAGCCGCCCGCCCGCGCCGGCCGGTCGCCGCTCCGCGGAGATCGCGGGCGCCGACAGGTCTCCCGGCGCGCCGTCACCGTCCGCGCCGGTGCCGCGGCCGGACCCGCCGCCGCACGCGGAGAGGGTGAGGAGCGCTGCCAGTGTGGCGGCAGAGACGAGAGTCAATCTTCGAGGCACCTTCATACATGGCGAGACGCTTGGCCGAGATGCCAGGTTCCGGGCCCTCGGGTGCGCCCGGCTGGCCGGGCCGATCGAAGGGAAGTAACCCTCGATGGCTCCGGGATCGTTGATGACGAGGAGGCCGGCGGTGGGGCGCCTTGGCTCGTTCGTGCGCTTCCTGGCGGAGCTTTCCGCCCTGGCGCGAGCGCCGGGCGCCAACGCGTTAATGCGTGGCGGCCGTTCGCCCGCCGTCGGAGAATCGGCACATGACCTCGCCCCGCACTCCGCCGCCCGGCCTGACCGTACGCCCGGCGACGCTCGACGACGCGGCGGCGGTGTGCGTGCTGCTCAACGAGATCGACCTGCTGGAGATCGGCCGTGCCGACACCGACCTGAGCGAGGTGCAGGCGGACCTCAAGCATCCCGAAGCGGACCTGGAACACGACTCCTGGCTGATGTACGAGGCCGGGCGGCTGATCGCGTACGGCCTGCTGTGGGACGAGTCCGGCGGCGAGCGCATCGACATGGACCACTACGTCCTGCCCGGCAGGCTGCCGGGCGCCCTGCACCTGTACGACCTGATGGAGGCGCGGGCCGTACAGCGAGCGGCCGCCAACGGGGTGACGCGAGCGGTGGTCCACCTGCACCTCAACACCGCGCCCACCATGGACCTCGACGCGCTCCGCCGACGAGGCTGGCGCACGGTGCGCCGCTACAACGTACTGAGCCGGGCCCTGTCCACCGCCACCGACCGGCGGCCCGCCCCGCCGCCCGGCGTGACCTTGCGCCCCTGCCGTACCGAGGCCGACCGCCGTAGCGCCCACGCGCTGCTCCAGGAGACGTTCGCCGGCCACTTCGACTTCCAGCCCCGGACGTACGAACAGTGGCTGGACGACATCGACGCCGACCGCGCGGACTGGTCACTGATATGGATCGCGCACGTCGACCGCCTCGGCGACGCCGCAGTGCTGCGCACCCACGACGCCCGTGCCTCGATGGCCTGGATCCCCCACCTCGGCGTCCTGGAGAGCGCCCGCGGCAAAGGGCTCGGCAGTCATCTCCTCCGGCACGCCTTCGGCCACTACGCGGAGCTGGGCCGAGACCGCATAGGCCTCGGCGTCGACACCGACAACAGCAGCGGTGCGCTCGCCCTCTACGAACGGCACGGCATGGTGCTCGCCTTCGCCGTCGACACCTGGGAGCTGATCCGTCCCGTCCGCACGGGCCCTGTCCGGGCCGACGGCTGAGCTGGGGTACGGGTGAGGAACTGCGCCGAGCTACGGTGCAGGTGAGGAACCGCGATCAAGCGTCTGGCGTCGCCACCAGTATGCGAAGAAGAAGTGTGGATGCCGCCGGAGCGGGCTGCCTGCTGGCCTTTCTGGGGGCCTGCGTGGGATTCGGGGTATGGCTGTCCGGGGCCCGTGCCGGCCTCGGGGGCGGGTTCGAGGGTGAGCGGGAGTGGAGCCTGCTGTATGCCGAGCTGCCGGTGATGGTCCTCGGCGTACCGGCGCTCACGCTCGCGAGCTGGGCGTCTGTCCGGGCCGTCATGGGTGGGCGAGGTGGCCGTCGGGTCCGGTCGGCGGTGTCGGCGGGGACGGCGGTGGTCGCACTCGTGGTGCTGGGGTTGGCCTGCCTGGCCTGGTGGGCGCTCCGTGACGCCGGTCGTACGCCGATCTGACCAGAGGTTGGGGCCGAACCAGGGTGCGGCGTGAGCCTTGCCGCTCAAGAGCGGACACAAGTTCATGCCCCGCACACGTACAGGCCCGATGCCCGTAGGCCGGAGTGCACCCCGCACCGTGATCTTCACCAACGACAGGGGGACACCCCGTACAACTCGCGCATACGGAGCCGCACATGGACCGCAGAGCCCTTCTCGCCGCAGGCGGTGGCACCGCGCTGGCGGCCGCCACCAGCGTGCCTCAGGCCTTCGCCACCCCGCTCACGGGCTCCGGCCTGGGGGCTGCCGTACGGTTCAACGTCATCAGCGACATCCAAGGGGACCTGCGCGACTTCGGCCGGGCCCTGGACGACATGGCGGCCGTCAACCCCCACAGCGTCGGCCTCGCCGTCGCGGGCGACATCACGCCGCGCGGTTACGACGCCGAGTATGCGCAGGTCAGCGCCGAGCTGGCACGCCACTCGCACCCGCGCGAGGTCGCCTGGGCGATCGGCAACCACGAGTTCTACGTACCGAAGTGGCGCGACCCCGGCACCCTCTCCCAGGACACCTGGCCCAACCACACCACCGAGGACTCCCTCTTCCGCAGCTTCCACCGCTTCGCCCGGCGCGGCACGGTCCACGCGGAAACCACCTTCGGCGGCGTTCCCGTGCTGACCCTCGGCACCGAGCGGTACGCGCATTACCACGACCCGAAGCTCTGGGACGAGGTCTGGATCAGCGACGCGCAGTTCACGTGGCTGGAGGACCGTCTGTGGCACTGGTCGCGCCGCCGCAAGCCCGTCATGGTGATCACCCACCACCCCCTGCCCGACACGGTCTCCGGCACCCGCAACAAGCTCTACGCGAGCGACTACCTCCAGGCGGACCGTCTCCTGGGCCTGCTCGGCCGCCATCCGAACGTCTTCCTGTTCAGCGGCCACACCCACTGGGACCTGGAGCTCTCCGACTGGGTGGTGCGCCGGGTCGTGCCCGGTACGGCCAACCTGAGCGGGTTCACGGTGGTCAACACGGGTGCCATCCAGACCGGTTACCGGGACGACGGCAAGGGCGGAGAGGTCTCCGTCGGCGGGACCTTCAACCAGGGACTCCAGGTCGAGGTGCGCCGCGACGCGGTCGTCATCAAGGCCCGTGACTTCGCCCGCCGGGCCTGGCTGAAGGAGATCACGGTGCCGCTGGCACGTTGAGCGGGCGCCGACGCGGCCCGTTCCCAACTTACAGCCGAGCTGTTAGCCTGCCTGTAAGTTCTTCGAGGAGGGTCGGCCATGACATTCGAACGTCGTGCTCTTGAGATCGCCATCCTGGTGTGCCCCGGCTACATGCCGGTCGACATCATCGGGTTCCACACCGCCTTCGGCCTGCGTCCGGACGTGAATCTGCACCTCGTCTGGAAGAACCTGGACGAGGTCGCCGGTATGCCGCACTTCCCCACCCGGGCGACGACCACCTTCGAGGACTGTCCCGCGGACCTCGACGTCCTGTACGCCGGTGCCGTGCCGGCGGAGATCTTCGAGGACGAGGAGGTGCTCGCCTTCCTCGCGGACCGGGGGAGCCGGGCAACCTGGGTGGCCGGAGTGTGCGCCGGGTCGCTGCTGCTGGGTGCGGCGGGCCTGCTGCTCGGGTACCGCGCGACGACCAACTTTCAGCTGCACGACCACCTCGCGCACTACGGTGCCGTACCGGCCCGCGGCAATGTCGTGGAGGACCGCAACCGGATCACCGCCGGCCCGGCGACCGGAAGCTTCGAGATCGGGCTGCGGCTCATACAGGCCTTCTTCGGTGACGACGCCGCGCGGAAGTCCGAACTCATGATGGAGTACGCGCCCCGGCCCCTGTTCGGCGTGGGCACCCCGGAGCAGGCCGGTCCGGAACTGACCGAGCAGCTCCTCGCCACGAGCGCCGACATGGGCGCCGGCTTCGCGCAGGTCGCCGAGCGGGCGGCCCGGCGACTCGGCGTCCACGCCCGAACGGCATAGCTGACGGTACGGCCGGGAGGCGCGGCGTGGCCGAGGGGATTCGGTGCCGCCGCGCTTTCCGGTTGCGCATCGAAGGGTGCAGTCCGTCCGTTTCGCTGCCCCCGGGGCGCCCGGTACGGCAAGGTCGTACCACCATCGCGGCCGTACGGCAGGGCGGGCCGGGATGGACGAGGGCAAGGAGCGCGCGGTGGAAGAGAGCTGGACGGCCGACGAGTACGGGGCGTCGCACGAGGGGACGGTCAAGGCCCTCCTGGAGGACGGCAGCACCGCCGAGCCGGTGTACTTCGACATGGGCTCCGGGGGCTACGTACCGAGCACCAGCCACTGGAGCGTCTACGACGGCCGGAGTGCGAGAACACCACGCGCGTCCGCGTTCCGCGCCGCGTGCGCGTGCGGTTGGACGGGTGCCCGTCACGTCCTCGACTGGGACCAGGCCGGCGACCAGCCGCTGCACGCGGCCGCCGCCGCGGACGCGGACCGGTGCATGACGGACTGGGACCGGCACATCATGGAGGTGGGTGAGGCGACCGTCCCGGTGCCCGAGCGGATCGCCGAGCTGCTGGAGAAGCTGGAGGCGGAGGTCGAGCGGTACACCGAGGAGTCCCCGGCGGGGGCCGTCAAGATCGCCCGCCGTATGGAGATCTCGGCGGCCGGGCTGGGGTACTGGGCGGCCCGCAAGGCCCGTGGCGCGATGTCCCAGGAGGAGGTGGCCGCGGCCCTCGGCCTGAACGCCCGCCAGGCGGCGAGTCTGCTGGCCCGCTTCGGCCGGTGGAGTCCGTACGCCTGACCCTGGGGCGGGCTGCGGGCTGCGGGCTGCGGGCTGCGGGTGCGGCCTGCGGGGGTGTTCGCCGTTCCGTCCGGGTCTTGGAACCGGCACGGGAGTGCGGTTTGACTTAGGTATGAGGCCATACCTAAAGTGTCCGCATGACCGTCTCCCGTGCGTCCGGCCAGGACACCCACCGCATCGCCTCCGGGCTCGCGGCCGTCCTGCCCGCACTGCACCGGGCTCTCGACCGGCGGATCGTCCAGGACCTCCCGTTCCCCAGGCTTCCCGAGAGCCAGATCGCGCTGCTGCGGCACGTCGCCGAACACGACGGCGTCACCGTGCGCGCGGCAGCCGACGCGCTGCTCGTCAAGCCCAACAACGTGAGCGCCCTGGTCACCCAGCTGGCCGCCCAGGGGCTCCTGGAGCGCAGGCAGGACGCGGCCGACAAACGGGTGGCGCACCTGCACCTGACGGCCAAGGCCCGGCGCCAGGTCGCCGAGGTCGACAATCTGGTGGACGGCTACCTCGTCGAGGCGCTGCACGCCCTCACCGACGCGGATCTCGACGCCATCGGGTCCGCTCTCGGCGCTCTCCAGGGACTGGCGCAGCGGATCCATCCTGCTGCGGACTGACGAACCGGACTGACACCCCGGGCCGTCGGTCCGGGCCGATACCCGCAATGCCGACCGGAATTGACGGCCCGTCGGCGGCCGACGGCTGTGCCGTGGCCCCCGCCGTGCCGTGTTCCACACCCCGGCAGCGTCCCGCAGTCACCCGTAGCCGCGCACTCCTGTAGCGCCACGCCCCTCCTCATACATCTCCCTTCGAAGAAGCAAGGCATCGCCATGTCCTCCTCCGTCATGGGCCACTCACCCATGCCCACCCACGCTCCGCCCGCGCCGCCGGAACCGGCCCGGGGGCGCCGCGGTCACCCCTGGCTGACGCTCGTCGCGGTCGCCTTCGGCCTGTTCATGGTCGGTCTGGACGGTTCGGTCGTCTCGATCGCGAATCCGGAGATCGGCCGGGACCTGCACGCCTCCACCGCCGACCTGCAATGGGTCACCAACTCCTACCTGCTGGCCCTGGCCGCCACGTTGATCCTCGGCGGCAAGCTCGGTGACCGGTTCGGCCGGCGTACCTTCTACCTGATCGGTGTCGCCGGTTTCGCCCTGGCGTCCGTCGCCATCGGCCTGTCCGGCTCGATCGAGGGCGTCATCGCCTTCCGCGCGGTGCAGGGCTTCTTCGGCGCGCTGCTGATGCCCAACACACTGGGGCTGCTGCGCGCGGTCTTCCCGCCGAAGAAGTTCGGTATGGCGGTGGGTATCTGGGCGATGGTGTCGTCCGTGTCCACGGCACTCGGCCCGATCGTCGGCGGCCTGCTCGTCGAGCACGTCACCTGGGAGTCCGTCTTCTACATCAACGCCCCCATCGGCGTCGTGGCCCTGGTGTTCAGCGTGCTGGTCCTGCCGCAGAGCAAGAGCCCGGCCGGCCGGCACCGCTTCGACATCCCGGGCGTCATCCTCCTCGCGCTCGGCCTGCTCCTCGTCGTCTTCGGCGTCGTCAAGGGGGAGTCGTGGGGATGGGGCGCCGGTTCGACCCTCGGCGTGCTCGCGGCGGGCATCGTCGTGCTGCTGGCGTTCGGCTGGTACGAGACGCGCCTCGGGCGTCCGTCCCCGGCCTCCCGGACCGGTTCGGCCGCGGAGCAGCGGGGGCACCCCATCCTGCCGATGCGGCTGTTCCGCAGCCCGGCACTGACCATCGGTACGGTCATCACCGCCGTCAACTTCTTCGTCCTGCTCGGCGTGATCTTCTTCGTCATGCTCTACCTGCAGAACGTACGCGGCTTCACGCCCGTCGAAGCCGGTGTACGCACCCTGCCGCTCAGCCTGGCCTCCGTGGTCGCCTCGCCGCTGGGGGCGAAGCTCACCGAGCGGTTCGGCGCCCGGCTGTCCATGCCGCTGGGCATGGCGCTGCAAGCGGGTGCCTCCTTCGGCGTCCTCGGCTGGGGTGTGCACTCCTCGTACGCCGCCATGTGGCCGCCGTTCATCGCGCTCGGCCTCGGCGTGGGCATGGTGATGGCCGCCTCCTCCGACGCGATCGTCGGCAACGCGCCGGTCAGTGACGCGGGAGTGGCCGGCGGGCTGCAGGCCACCGCGCTCCAGGTCGGCGGCGCGCTGGGCACCTCCGTACTGATGTCCCTGATCAGCAGCAGGGTCGGCGCCACCCTGACGGACGAGCTGACCTCGGCCGGTGTTCCCGCCCCCGTGGCCGCGCGGATGCACGAGGCCAAGGACGCGGTCGCGATGGGTGTGTCGCCGGTCGGCGACGGCATGCCGCACCAGCTGAAGTCCGCGGTCGTCGAGGGGAGCGGCCAGGCATTCATCAACGGTGTGCACACCGCGGCCCTCGTCACCGGGGTGCTGTGCGTGATCGGCGCGGTGCTGGCCGCGGTCGGCGTCCGACGCGATCCGCAGGCGCCCGCCGGGCACTGAGAACAGCGGACCGGCCCGGACGGGGCGCGCCTGTGCAGGACGGGCGCCCCGGCCGGGCCGTTGTGGCGTTGGGGGAGCGGGCGACGGCCGCTCGCTATGTCTGCGGGACGTTCTTGACGAACACGAGCCCGTCGCTGTCCGCCAAGTGGGCCGGATCGAGCGGGGCGTAACCGAACCAGGGAGAGACGCGGGCCACGAGCGGCGTGTCACCGAGGGCGGTGGCCAGCCGGTGAGCGTCGACGACGTAGCGGTCCTCCGGGAGCGCGTACAGGAGTCCTTCGACGGTGTCCGCCGGTGGGGCGTCCACCTCGCGGTGCCGCATCGTGCCGAGGGCCGTGGCCAGGACGGCGTACTCCTCGCCCAGACGGGCGCTCACGATCGCGCCGGCGCTCCACCACTCCAGCAGGGGGTGGTCCCACATGCGCAGGGAACTCTTGTACCGCTGGAGGTGGGCGTTGTGTGCGTGGACCAGGGTCGGGCCCCGGTCGGCGAGGGTGAGGAGGTTGTCGGCCATCATCTGGTCCCGTATGCCCAACAGGTGGGTCATACGGCTCGGTGACGTGTCGGCCATCCAGAAGTGGTAGCGGAGCAGGCCGGTGGCGGTGCGCCCGTACAGGCACGCCCGGTCCCAGGCGTCCCGTGAGGTGGCCGCGATCAGGTGGGGCGTGTGGGCGTGCAGCAGTGCCTGCAGATCGTCGGCGAGCAGCCGCAGTTCCCTGGCCTCGGCCGACCGCCCCACGGACTGCGACGGGTCCGTCATCACGGCGGGATCGGTCCACTGTTCGTCGGTGCCGAGCAGTTGGTCGAGTGTTTCCGGAGTACAGGGGAGCAGGTCCGGGGCCACCCAGGTGGCGAGGTAGCGGTGGAGGGCGGTGAGGACCTGCCGGGGGCTCGCGGCGTTGGTGATCTCCAGGGGGCCGTCGAAACCGGCGAAGCGCAGCTGCCCGGACGCCGGCCGGCCGTCGTTGTACGCCCGTGCCCACCGTACGAGTTCACGGTTGGCCGCGGACGCGCCGAACCCGTGGCTGAAGCCCCGTTCCATGACGTCGTCGAGCGTGCCGGTGCCCGCGGTGAGGTAATCGTCCACGATCAGGCCGGCCAGGCAGTCGCTCTCGATCGCGATGGCGCGGTACCCCTCCTGCTCGACGAGTCGCTGGAACAGTTCGTTGCGCAGGTCGAGCAGGGTGTCCTCCCCGTGGGTGGGCTCGCCCAGGGCGAGCAGTCGCGGCCGGGCCGGGAGCAGCCGCATGACGGCGGCGGCTTCGACGGCATGGACGGTGTCCTTGATGTCGGATGCCATGCCTTCAACGGTATCGTTGAACCTTCGGTTGAAGCTTTTGCTGTCTGAGGGCGGGGAAATGGGTAAGAACCTTCAAAACGAGGGACGGCTCAGGCCGATCGACCTGGCGCGCGGGCACGGCCTGTCCACGCAGGCCGTCAGGAACTACGAGGAGGACGGAATCCTCCCGGCCGCTGACCGGACACCGCACGGCTACCGCACCTACACCCCCTGCACGCACTTGCCCTCCGGGCTTTCCTCGCCCTGATGCCCGGCCACGGCCACCAGGTGGCGGCGTCGATCCTGCGGGCGGTGAACCAGGGTGAAGCCGATGAGGCGTTCCGTCTCATCGACGCGAGCCACGCCCAGCTCCTCGAAGACCGGCGCACCCTCCAGGCCGTCGAGAGCGCCATCCGTGACCTGACGCGGCACCCGGTGTCCGAGGCCGACGCGGCGCCCGGGGCGGACACCGTGTCCGCACCCGACGCGGCCTCGGAGACCGGCGGCACATTCATCGGGCCGCTGGCGGGAAAGCTCGGCATCCGGCCCGCGACGCTCCGCAAATGGGAGAACGCCGGACTGGTACGCCCGCGCCGCGACCCGCTGACCGGCTACCGCGTCTACGACGCCTCCGACGTACGGGACGCCCGCCTGGTCCACCAGCTCAGGCGGGGCGGCTACCTGCTGGAACAGATCGCCCCGCTGATCGAACAGGTGCGGGCGGCAGGCGGGCTGGAGCCGCTGGAAGGCGCCTTGCGTGACTGGCGGGGGCGCCTGTCCGCCCGTGCCCGCGCGATGCTGACCGGCGCCGCGGAGTTGGAGGCGTACCTCCGCGAACGTGGTTGAACGCCCGGAGCCGACGGCCGGGTCGCGGACCGATGGGGCTGCTCGGTCTGCTCGTACCGTTCGGACTGCTCCGGTTGCTCGTACTGTCCGGACCGCTCGGGTTGTTCGTACCGTTCGGACTGCTCGGGCTGCTGTCCGCTACGGCCGCGGTGCGGAACGGGCCGCCGCCGACGCCCCGGGGCCGTCTTCGCCGGAGACCGTTCGCAGGTCGGTGTCCCAGTCCAGCTGGGCGATCAAGGTGTCGTCGCCAGGGCGCTGCGGTGACGGTGCCGATCCGGTGCGCGGGGGCGTGCGGGTACCGCGCGAAATCTGCCCGCTGACGGTGATGTTGTGCTCGACGCGAGGGCGGCGGCACGTCTCGTAAAGGGCGAACGCGCTCGCCGGGTCGGGCGCGTCGCGCAGGGATTTGGCCAGGATCACGGCGTCCTCCAAGGCCATGGAGGCGCCTTGGCCCGTGGCCGGCGACGCGGCGTGCGCGGCATCACCGATGATCAGCGTCCGCCCGGAGTGCCAGGGAGTGCCGGGCGGGATCTCGGTGGCGTTCGTGGCCATGATGCCGTCCGTGGACGCGGCGACGATGTCCGCGGCGGGCGTGGCGTCCGCGCGCAGCAGGGCGACGAGGCGCTCGCGCCGGCGTACGGGGTCGAGGTCCGCGCGGTCTTCGGCGGAACCGGCCTCGGAGGCGACCCGGGCGAACCAGTACGTCTCCCGGTCCGGCGAGACCGCGTAACCGAACGACGCTTTGCTGCCCCGCACCATGGTGATGTGACCGGTCTCTTCCGTCACCGGGGCACTGCGGGTGTAGCCGTAGAACACGCGCTGCCCCGCATGGACGGGTTCCGCGCCAGGGGCGATCGACCGCCGGAGGGTCGAACGCACCCCGTCCGCGCCGACGAGCAGATCACCGGTGGCGACGCTGCCGTCCGCGAACCGCGCGGACACCTGGTGCGGCCCGTTCTCGAAGGACACCAGCCGCGCGCCGTGCACGATGTCGATGCCCCGGCGGACGGCCTCGGCTTGCAGGGCGGCGTTCAACTCGCCGCGGCGCAGGCACCGGTACCGCAGGCGAGCGTCGTCGGCCTCGCCCATCGGAGCGTGCGCCACCTCGCTGCCCCGGTCGTCGAGCAGACGCAGGGAACGCAGCGGAAAGCCGATCGAGGTGACCGCGTCCGAGGCACCGAGCTGCGCCAACGCGCGCATGCCGTTGCTGGCCAGGGTCAGGAAGGCCCCGATGTCCTCCGCCGTTTCGGGGTGCGCCTCGTGCACGACGACGTCGAATCCCGCCTTGCGCAGCCCCAACGCGGCTGCTGTGCCGGCGATGCCGCCACCGATGACCAGTATGCGTTCCACGATCCACTCCGCTCTTCTGTGCGGGTTCCATTCTGCGGCCAGTCCACATGCGGTCCGCGTCCGGCTCATCCGCCGGAGCGGGGTGGCGGGCGCGGTACCCGACGGCCCGCGCCCGCCACCGTACGAACCGTACGAGAGGGCGCCGCAGCCCCGTACGACCGGACTGTCCACGTCGGTCCGCACGAGCTTGAGGGTCTTCTGCTGGTCACCACCGACCGCGTCGGCGAGGTCGACGGTTCCAGGGCCCCTGAGCTGGGCACATGGTGGTGTCCACGCCGGCCTCAGCGGCGCAGGACGGTCTCCCGCCCCATGTGCGACAGCTTCTCGGGGTTGCGGACGGCGTAGAGCCCGGTGATGAGCCCGTTTTCGAGGTGGGCCGTCAGGACGGTGTCCAGCTCGCCGTCGAGGTGGATGACCAGCGCCGGGCCGGCATTGATCTGGGCGGGCCGCAGCGATATCGCCGCGGTCTTGCGCATCCCGCCGACCAGCAGGCGGGACACCTTGTCGACTCCGACGATCGGCCGCAGGACGGCTTGCTTGACCCCGCCGCCGTCGCCGAGGAGGACGACATCCGGTGCGAGGATGTCGACCAGGGTCTGCAGATCGCCCGTCTCCACCGCTCGCCGGAACGCGTCGAGTGCGTCACGTGTCTCGGTCGGGGAAACGGTCCCGCGCGGCCGGCGCGCCGCGACGTGCGCCCGTGCCCGGTGCGCGATCTGGCGGACCGCGGCCGGGCTCTTGTCGACGGCGTCGGCGATCTCGTCGTACCCGAGGTCGAAGACCTCACGCAGCACGAACACCGCCCGTTCGGTCGGCGAGAGTGTCTCCAGCACCAGCAGCATCGCCGTCGAGACGCTGTCGGCCAGCTCGACGTCCTCGGCCACGTCGGGTGTGGTGAGCAGGGGTTCGGGCAGCCAGGAGCCGACGTAGGACTCCTTGCGGCGGCCGAGCGTACGCAGCCGGCCCAGCGCCTGGCGGGTGGTGATCCGGACCAGGTACGCGCGTTGCTCCCGTACCGTGGCGAGATCGACGCCCACCCACCGCAACCAGGTCTCTTGCAGGACGTCCTCCGCGTCGGCGGCCGAACCGAGCAACTCGTAGGCCACGGTGAACAGCAGGTTGCGATGGGTGATGAACACCTCGGTGGCGGGGTCCGTACGTCCGCCGTCGGCGAGCCGCCCTGCCCCGTCCTCTGCGTGCTCGCTGGACTCACTCTTCACCGGGTTCACGGGCTGCTCCTGCCTTCTCGCTTCCGACCGTGCTACGCGCACAAGACGCCGCACACCGCCGCTCTGTGACATCCACGAGCGGTGGTGTACGTCACACGGCCGCCCTGTCACAGGGAGCGGGGCACCGGCGTCTTGTGGTCGTTCAGCGCACACCACGAGTGAGGACGACATCATGAACGGCACCCGTTTCAACCTGTTCGAGAACGAGTTCGGCGCCAAGTTCGCCAAGCGGTTCGCCAACGCCGGCCTGTTCGTCCAGCAGTCGTCGCTGCCGAAGTCGACGCAGGAACTGATGGCGCTGCGCGCCAGCCAGATCAACGGCTGCGGCTGGTGCATCGACATGCACACCAAGGACGCCGCGGCCAACGGTGAGACCGCGGTCCGGCTCAACCTGGTCGTCGCCTGGCGCGAGTCCACCGTGTTCACCGACGCCGAGCGGGCCGCGCTGGCGTTCACCGAGGAAGGCACCCGGCTCGCCGACGCCCACCAGGGCGTCTCCGACGCGACCTGGGCCCAGGTGCGCGAGCACTACGACGACGACCAGACCGCGGCGCTGATCGCCGTGGTCGCCCTGATCAACGCGGCCAACCGGCTCGCTGTGATCACCCACCAGCAGGGAGGCACGTACGAGCCCGGCATGCTGGCTGCCGCGGTCAACTGACCGGCGAGCGGGGGCGGGGGGGCCGCCCCGGGCCGCGCCCGTCCGGCCCCCTCGGTGGGGCCGGAGCCCCGGGTCAGGCCGTCGAAGGGGCGGCTGGTCCGGGCCCCTTCGGCTCCCAGCACCGCAGATCACCGCACGAGCCCCGCCAGAACGTCCGGTGTGGGCGGGGCTCGGCAGGGCGCGGAAACTGCTTCTCCGCGGCGTGGTGCGCTGTCGAGCGGGAGCACGACGACGTGCCGGGGCAGGGGGTCAGCCGCGGTCCCACCCCGGTACGGACCAGAGCCTGCTCAACCGTTTCGCTGGCCACCGTCAGTTCCAGGCTCCCCTGAGCGGCATGCACGGCGCCGCGTATGCCCAGGAGGGTGTAGAGGCTGGCGTTGTCGCACCACGTGATGCCGGACAGGTCGAGCCGTAGCCGGCGGTGACCGGACTTCAGGTGGGCGACCGTGGCGTCGCACAGCAGGCGTACCGTACGCACGTCGAGTTCGCCGACGACCCCCAGTTCGGTGGCGCCGCCGGCCTCGCGGCGGGTGCGGACGGTCAGCCGGAGATCGGGTGGCTCGACCAGCGGGAGCCGGAGAAGAGCGGCCATGAGGGGCGGGCTGCTGCGCATCGGTCCCTCCAGAAGGCCGTCGGGCGGGCCCAAGGCACGGCCCTGCGAACGCCGACCAGACTTCCCGGCACACCCTGCGCCCTCCGGCGCATTGAGGTCACGGTAGCGGCCGCGGCCCCGACGCGGAAGCTGAGCCGCCGAAAGGGCCTCGGGAGGCGCAGCGGCCGGACTTCAGTGCGGCCGGGGCCCGGCCCAAACCGTCCGGACCGGGCCCCGGCCGCCCCACTCGGCAACGGTCGGTCTCACCGCGGGTACGTGAACTCGTCGGCCGGACCGGTCCGCGAGGTGGCTGCGCCGACCGTCACGGTGACGTCCACGGCGCCCTTGTCGTCGAAGAGCCGGTGCGGTGCCGTCACCGTGATCCGGGACGGGGCTGCACACTGTCCACGGTCGCCGCGACATCCTTGCATAGCGCCCCTCGGCGCCCCTCAGCGCTTCTCGGTGGCGTTGAACAGGCGTCGGGTGCCGGTCAGGTCCAGGAGCTGGGTCATGGCGCGGTTGCTGGTGCGGATGGTGACGGTCTTGTTCTGCTGCTGCGCCCGGCTGCGCAGGCGCAGCAGCGTGCCGAGCCCCGCGCAGTCGCAGAAGTGCACGGCGTCGAGGTGCAGATCGAGGCCGTGGACGGAGTGGCCGAGGGCCGCGTGCAGGCCCGGTTCGGCGTGCCGGCCGGTGTCCAGGTCGAGGTCTCCCCGGATCGCGACGCGTGTGCGGTCGCCGTCCGCGGTGACCTCCAGGGCCAGGAGACACGGTTCGGAGACCGCACATGCCGCGGCGGCGCGGCGGATGGCGCGGTCGGTGTCCTGCTGGATGAAGGGGGTGCGCAGCGCGCAGGCTCCGGCATGGCCTTCCTCTTCCTCGTCGGCTCACCTGCCTCCGCGTCCAGGCTCACCCCTCCGGCCATACACGTCAACCGATACATGAAGGATTTTACGTGCATCTGTATGCGTGAATCGTCCGTCGGTAGAATCAACGCATGACCGACGTGCCCGAGCCGCACAGCGGGTGGACGTTCGTGACCAGCCACGCGCGGGTGCTGGCTGCCATCGCCGACGATCACCATGCCCGTATCCGTGACACCGCAGCCCGTTGCCGGCTGACCGAACGCGCCGTTCAGAAGATCATCTCCGACCTGGAGAGCGACGGTTACCTCTCGCACGTCCGGGAGGGGCGCTCCAACAACTACCGGATCGAGCCCGGCAAGATCCTGCGCCACCCGGCCGAAGCCGGCCTGACGGTGGCGTCGCTGCTCTCGCTGCTCGTCCAGGACGAGGTGGACCGCGTGGCGCCGCCCGACGAGCGCCGCCGGCCCGGCGCGAGCTGACTTCGGGTCACGCGCGGGCCGGTGCGGCGCCGACGCAGGGCCAATGCCGCTCGCCGGCCTCTTCACGGTGCTCGGTGCGGCGGCTACCAGGGCACGGTCCGCCCCTGGTGGTCGACGAAGTGGAGGCCGGGCTTCCCCGGTGGTTCTCGATCGTCTCCGCCACCCCGGGGACGCTCTCCTCCACGCTGAGTTCGGCTTCCATGCCGCCGAGTTCGGTGCGCACCCAGCCCGGGTCCATCAGGAGCAGGGTGCGCGGGTCCCCGGCGTAGCGGGCGGCGTGGCAGCGCATCAGCTGGTTCAGCGCGGACTTGCTCGCCCGGTACAGGTCCTGGCCGCCGTCGGTGTTCAGCGTGATGCTTCCCTGGTCGGAGGACATGACGCCGATGGTCCCGGTCGGCACGACCAGTGGGCGCAGGGACTCCACGACCCGCATCGGGCCGAGCGCGTTGGTGACCATGACCTCGGTGAACATCTCCGTCGGCACCTCGCCGATCGGGAGGTCGCCGCGGGTGATGGCGGCGTTGACGAAGAGCAGGTCGAGGGGGCGCCCGGCCAGCCGGTCGCGCAGTGCCACTATCTGGTCAGGGTCGGTCATTTCCAGCGACTCGACGGTCAGCCGCCCCTCGGACGTCTCGGCCAGTTCGTGCAGGCCGGTGCGCCGGCTGCCGCGCACCGTACCGATGACGTGCCGGCCGCGGCGGAGGAACTCGGCAGCGAGCCCGAGGCCGAGCGTCCGGGAGGCGCCGACGATGAGAGCGGTCTTGTGGGTGTCGGTCATGAGAATCCTGTCGTGGGTCGGCGTGTGAGTGTGCTGCGGACGGGTTGTGCGTGTCGTGACGGGGGATCGTCGTACCGCGGCCGTCGTCGGACGGCATCGTCTGCCGACGGCCGCTCGCCTCGGGGAGCGACTGTGGCAGCGGGCACGGTGCTGACGGCCGTGTCCGGCCCGGGTGGATGCGGAGCGGCCGGCCTTCAGGCCGGGCGCATCGAAGTCCCCACGTCCGCACGGCGATCGGCGGTGGCGGTCTCCAGCGGGGTGCGCGGGACCTGGCTGCCGACGCCGCCCACCGCGACGGTGGCGACGATCATGACTCAATTCTCCGAGCGGTGCGTTCGGACGTCCAATACTCTTGCGACCACATTGATACCGTTACGGCATGGATCTGGACCTGGATCTGCGAAAGCTCCGCTATTTCGTCGCGGTGGCCGAGCATCAGCACTTCGGCAGGGCGGCGCAGGCGCTGTTCATCGCGCAGCCGGTCCTCAGCCGGCAGATCCGCGCGTTCGAGCAGGAGCTGGGATGCCAGTTGCTCACGCGCACCACACGCAGTGTCGAACTGACCTCCGCCGGACGGCAGCTGTACGACGAGGCGCGCGCCATCACCACGGTGGTGACCGCGGCGCTGCGGCGTGTGCACGAGGCCGTGCGGGGCGAGCAGCGGCTGATCGTCGCCTTCTCGCCCGGTCTGCACGTGTCGGAGGCGATCCGGACGTTCACGGCGAGCCGTCCGGAGGTCGAGATCGATGTGTTCCCGCTGCGCTGGTGGGAGCAGGACGCGCCGCTCCGCGACGGCCGGGCGCACGTCGGATACCTCCGGCGCCCCTTCGACGACGCGGGGCTGCGCACCGTCCCCGTCGGACAGGAGACCAAGGTCGCGTGCCTGCCCGTGACCCATCCGCTGGCGGCCCGGCCCACCCTCACCTCGGCCGATCTCGCCGGTGAACCGATTCTCGACGTCAGGACCCGGCGGACGTCCTCACTGGAGGAGAAGTTCGAGCTCATCGCCTCCGGGCAGGGCATCGCGCTCGTCCCGCTCAGCGTCGCGGGCTCGTACTCCCGCCCTGACCTCGTCTACCTGCACGTCACCGACTCCTTGCCGGTCGGCACCTGCCTGGCCGTACCGGAGAGCGGCTGCACGGACCTCGTACGGGACTTCCTGGACATCGCCACCGCGACCTTGCGCAGGCCCTCCGGCGATACGGAGACGGAGCGCCCGCGCAGGGGCATGGCAGGGGAGTGATGCCGGGTCGGCGCAGCGGCCGGTCGGCGGCCCGCTGATCACTGCGGCGCCCGCAGTCCCGTGACCATCATGCGGATCAGCAGCTCGTAGCTGTCGTCCAGGCTCTCGGGCAGACCGAACGCGTCCTGGGCCTCCAGGACCGCGAAGCCGTGGACGGCCGCACGCAGACATCGGGCCGCGTGGATCGCGGCGGAGTCCGCCATCCCGTAGGCGCGGAGGGTGGCGGTGATGATGTCGACCAGGCGCGTCCCGGCCTCGGCTGTCCGCGGGTCGGGGCTCTGGAGCAAGGCCGAGTAACGGTGGGGGTGTTGCCGTACATAGCGCCGCCACGCCGTCATGAACGCGCGGATCGCCTCGTCGGCGGAGCGGCCGAGCACGGCTTGCCCGGCCTGGTCCGCGAGGTCGTTCAAGATGCGGGCCGAGACGAGTGCCCGCAGTTCGGCGAGGTGACGCACGTGCTTGTACAGGGAGGGCGTGGTGACGCCCGCCCGCCCGGACACCGCCGACAGGGTCAGGGCCTCGGGGCCGCCCTCGTCCAGGATTTGCATCGCGAGATCGACCACCGCACTGGTGGACAGCGCCGACCTAGCCACGCGCGCCACCCTTGACGAACTTCAGTACGGCCGCGGCCACTTCGGCGGGAAACTGGACGTGCGCGTAGTGCCCCGCCCCCTCGATCAGTTCGAGACGGCCGAGTCCGGCAGGCAGTTCCGCCACGATGCCTTCGCCCTCCGTACCGGGATCGGGCCAGTCGGGATCGAGCGTGCCCATGAGGACGAGAGCCGGGCAGCGGACGTCGGCGAGCCGGGCGCCGGCATCGGTCGGTGCGGACCTGCCCAGCTTGCCGACGACGGCCATCCGGCCCGGCCGGCGCAAGTCCGCTTCGACGGCGGCGAGATAGTCCCCGAAACCGGCGGGCCGGGGGCCCGGGCAGGCATGGTCGAGGTACCGCAGCCACAACGGGACGCTGCGCAGGAGGGCGGCGCCCATGAGCAGGGTCGCGCCGGTGCGGTAGCGGGCGTTGCCGACCAGGTCGCCCATGCTGACCTGCTGCGCGCGGGTGAACGGGCCGATCTCGACGACGGCCCGGACCAGCTCCGGCGCCTCGGCCGCCGCGATGGTTGCGGCGCCCCCGCTGAAGGAGTGGCCGACGATGACGGCGGGGCCGCCCAGGTGTCTGATCAAGGCGAGGATGTCCCCGGCCACATCGGTACGGGTGTACGACGCCCAGCCGGTGCTGGACTCCCCGTGGCCGCGCAGGTCCATCCTCGCGACACGGAAGCCGGCCGCCGAGAGCCGGGCGGCCACCTCGCGGTAGGCCGTCCGGTTCTCGCCCATGCCGTGCGCCAGGACGATCAGCGGGCCCTTGCCGGTCACGTCGTACGCCAGGAGGTGGCCGTCGACCGTCAGGGTTTCCGTCGTGCGCTCTTTCCGGTTAATGCTCATAGCCAGAAAGCTAACAGCATTAACCAACGGTGTCAGCATTTCCGGCCGGTGAAGTGAGGCCGGGGCAGGTGCGGTCGGCCGGGACGCGACCCGACCGCACCTACCTGAGGGCGCCGTCTCAGGCAGTGACGTAGGCGCCGGCTTCGATGTCTTCGACCAGGGTCGGCCCGGTGGGGAACCAGGACAGCATGGCGCGGGTCAGCTCACTGGACGCGGTCATGGTCCTGGCGAAGAAGCCGCCGACGAATCCGAAGTGCGCGTCGGCGTCCGCCGGGTCGATCGAGACGACCGGGAGACCGAGGCTCCGGCCGATGGCTTCGGCGATCGCCTTGGTGGTCACCGCCTCCTCGGCGACGGCGTGCAGCCGCGCCCCGGCCGGGGCCTGCTCCATGCCGAGACGGATGAGCCGGGCGGCGTCGCCGCGGTGCACCGCCGACCAGGCCGTGGAGCCGTCACCGACGTAGCCGGAGACGCCCTGCTCGCGGGCGGCCGCCGTGAGGAAGTTGACGAAACCCCAGTCACCGGTGCCGTGGACGCTCGGCGAGAACCTGGCGATCACGGTCCGTACGCCGTGGGAAACGTAGTCGAGGGCCAGGTTTTCGCTGCCGCCCCGGTTCGAGCCCGGGCCGACGGCCGGGGAGACGTCGGTCTCGGTGGCCGGCCGGCCCTGGACGAGGCCGGAGAGGGGAGCGGCGACGACGAACGGGCGGTCGGTGCCCGCCAGCGTCTCGGCGAGTATGTGCACCGAGGCGCGCTCGGAGCGGTCGGTCTCGGCCGGGTTGCCCCAGTCGTGCTTGTTGGCCATGTGAATGACCGCGTCGGCCTGTGCGGCACCGCGGCGCAGGGACTCCAGGTCGTCCAGGTCGCCGCGGAGGACGCCGACGCCCTTGGCCGTCAGGGCCTGTTCGGCCTGGTCCGACCGGGCGAGTCCGACGACCTGGTGTCCGGCGGCGGTCAGCTCGTCCACGATGGCGGAGCCGATCCAGCCGGTTGATCCAGTCACGAAAGCACGCATGTGCGTGGCCTCCTGCTTCCTGTGAGTTGTGTCCGTACGGGATGTCCGTGGGAGAAGGAGTGTCTGTCGGGGATGTCTGTACGAGGAGGGGGTGTCTGTGTGGGAAGGGGGCGTCTGTGTGGGAAGGGGCTGTCTGCCGGGGCTCGCGGCCGTCCGCCTACCGGGCTGCGGTGCTTCGGCGGGCGCGCGCCGCCCCCGCGACGACGAGCGCTCCCGCGAGCAGTGTCAGAAGTCCGGCCGCGCGCAGGGCAGTGTCGGCTCCGTCGGTGAACGCCTCGGTGATGGCGCTGTGGTGGGCCGGCTCCAGCGCCAGGGCCTCCGCCACGGTGCGCGGAACCGGTGTGTGCCGGCTCAGGCTTTCCGACAGGTGGCCGGTGAACCCCGCGGTCAGGATGGTGCCGACGACGGCGACTCCCAGCGCGCTGCCCAGTTCCCGGGTCGCGGACTGCAGTCCACCGGCGATTCCGGCCTGTTCCACGGGGAGCCCAGCGGCGATCTCCGCCGTCAGGCACGGCCCGGCGAGCATGATGCCGAGGCCGATGACGAACAGGGCCACGGCGTAGGCCGGGTAGGGCATGGCCGTGGCGAAGGACAGCCCGAACAGGCCGGTGCTGGTGAGGAGGAAGGCTGCCGCGAGGGTCGCGGGCAGGCCGACGCGCTGGATGAGGCCGGGAACGTAACGGGTGCCGACCAGGAGCGGCACGGTCAGCGGGATGATGCCGAGGCCTGCTTGCAGGACGGAGAACCCGCGACCGTACTGGAGCAGTGAGGCGTTGACGTAGAAGAGGCCGAAGTTCCCGAAGAACAGGACGGTCATGCCGATGGCGGCGCTGCTCAGCAGGGGGTTGCGGAACAGGCGGGGGTCGAGCATGGGGTGGGGTGTGCGCAGTTCCACCAGCACCCAGACGAGACCGAGGACGAGGCTGCAGGCGAGCGCGACGAGGACGACAGCGCTGCCCCAGCCCTGTTCGGGTCCTTCGATGATGCCGGTCAGCAGAGCGACGACGGCGGCCACGAACAGCACCGCACCGGGCAGATCGAGGCTGCGGGCGTGCCGTGCGCCGGCCGGCGCGCAGGTCGACACCCACAGCAGGCAGCAGACCGCGACCACGGCCACCGCGACGAACAGCATGCGCCAGGAAGCGACGCTCAGCAGCGCACCGCCGCCGACGTTGCCGACGACACCGCCGATGCCGGTCGCCGCCGCCCACACCGCCAGCGCGTGGCCGCGCCGCTGTGGTGCGGTGGCGTGGATGAGGATGCCGACACAGTTGGGCAGCACGCACGCCGCGCCTAGGCCGGTGACGGCCCGTCCGGTCAGCATGACGGGCACGTTCGGCGCCACGGCCGAGAGGACGGCTCCGGCCGCGAAGATGCCTAGCCCGGTCAGGAGCGTGCCCTTGCGGCCGAACGTGTCGCCGGCGGCGCCGGCGGGGATGACCAGGCAGGCGAAGACGACGACGTAGGCGTCGACGATCCACAGCAGCTCGGCCGACGTCGGGTGCAGCGAGCCGGCCGCGAGCTTCGGTACGGCCAGGTTGATCGCGGCGACGAAGCCGACGACCAGGGCGGTGCACACACTCATGCCGGCGAGCACCAGGCCGGGCCGCTGTGCCTGGCTCATGGGGCGTTCCAGCGTGCAGGTCATGGTTCCCATTCCTTTTCACGTGCTCCTCGACGGCGCGGCGGATCCCGGGGCCCGGGAAGAGAGCGGCTTCGGGCGGCTCACCGCACGCCGGACAGCAGCGGGCGGCGCCACTTACGAGACACCGTGCCTCGTAAACGTAGCACGGAAACGAGGCACGGTGACTCGTTACAGTGGAGGCATGGTGGAGGAACACGGCCGCAGTGGGCGGCCTCGCAGTGAACGCGCCCGGGCGGCCGTCCTGCACGCGGTCGACGACCTGCTCGTCGAGGTCGGATACGCGGCGCTGACCATGAAGGGCATCGCGGAGCGCGCCGGCGTGGGACGGCAGACCGTGTACCGGTGGTGGTCGAACAAGGCGGAGATCCTCTACGAGGCCAGCGCCATCGACGCGCGGCAGGAACTCTCGGTGCCCCTGAGCGGCGATCCGGCACGGGACCTCACGGCCTACCTGGACGCGCTCGTGGGTTTCCTCGCGCACTCCCACGCCGGAGCCGCTTACCGGGCGCTCATCGGGGAAGCCCAGCACGACACGGCCGTCGCGGCGCTGCTCGCCTCCCGGGACGACATCCTCGGCGAGAGCGCCGCGCGGGTCGTGGAACCGGCGCTCGGCGCGAGCGGCAGCGAACTGACCGTCGAGCAGGCGACGGCACTTCTCGTCGGCCCGCCCTTCTTCCACATCCTGTCCGGGCGCGGCGCGGAGACCCTCGACACCCGTCAGCTGGCCAAGGAATTCACGCGCGTCCTCGCGGTCCGCTGACACCGGGCGGCTCGTGGCCCGTCACGCCGCAAGCTCGCACCCGTGCGCCGGGGCGCAGTCCGGGGCCGGTGGCAGGACGGGGCGCCGCCCTCCGGGCCACAGGCGTCCTCCGGGCCACCGGCAGACATACGCACGAGCCCCCGGCCGGTGCTCGAGTGCAGTGGCCGGGGGCTCGTGCCGGGTCCGTACGGGTCCGGTCAACCGGCCCAGCGTCCGGTGAGGAACGTCAGGGCGAACACCGTGCTGACGGGAGCGGCCAGGCACAGGTACGCGGTCTTGAACCGGGGGCTGCGCAGGCTCCAGGCCGCCAGGGTGATCCACAGGGGCCACCACAGGAGGGCGGCGCGGGGGATCGAGACGTACCAGTACGAGGTGCCCAGGGCGCACAGGCTGAGGGCGACGTAGACGGTCTCGGGCCAGCGGCGCCGGCGCGCCAGGACGACGAGCAGGACCACGCCGGCCACCATGACGACGAGCTCGGCCTGGAACATGAAGGCGTAGCCGGTGCTCTGGGCGTGGTCGAAGGCGTTGTTCCAGGTGTTGGTCCAGGCTTCCCAGGGCGTGTGGAACACGCGGTACCAGCCGCGTTCCTGGGCGTGCTTCCAGGCCATCCAGTCACCGGTGTGGCCCCGGAGGTACCAGCTGAAGAGCAGGAGGGGCAGCGCGGGGAGCGCCAGCCAGGGGATCGGGCGCCACGTGCGGGTGCTGCGGAGGGTGAGCAGATAGTGGGTGGCCAGGGCCGCGGCGAGGAAGAGGCCGCTGACGCGTACGGCGGTGGCCGCGGCGGTCAGCGTCATGGCCAGGGGCCAGTTGTGACGTTGGGCCGCGAGCCAGGCAGGCAGGGCCAGGGCCAGGAAGAGGGCCTCGGTGTAACCGACGGCCAGGAAGACGGCGCACGGGGATATCAGGAAGAACAGGACGGTGCGCCGGCCCGCCTCCACGTCGTACAGGTGGTGCCGGGTGATGCGGGCCAGGGCCAGGACGGCGACGGCCCCGGAGACGAAGGAGATCGTCAGCCCGGCCAGCCCCCAGTCCGGCACGATGACGTGGACCGCGCGCAGGACGAGGGGAAGCCGGGGAAGAAGGCCTCCCGGTTGTCCCAGTCGGCCTGCCACGGCCCGGCCTGCCCGGGGAAGTAGCCCTGCTGGGCGATGTGCTGGAAGTGGCCCCAGTCCCAGTGCTGGAACGGGGCCAGGAGCGAGCCGGGATCGTGGGTGGCCGGGTCGGAGGGGAACAGCCACCGGGCGCAGTAGGCCGTCAGCCAGATCCCCACGCGCGTCGACAGATACAGCCACAGGACGTCCCGGTCCGCGGCGCCGATGCGCCAGGTCGCAGGGCCGCGCTTGCCCCAGCGCGCACGGCCGGTCCGTACGGCGGGGCCGGGCGGACGCGGAAGGCGCCTGGGCGGTGTGGCCGGCGGTCGGGAGTGCTCGCGCGCGTCAGTGGACGAAGGGGGCATAAACGTTTCCTTGAGGGTGTGGACAGGCAGGCCTGAACGCCCGGTGGCGCTCCGCCGGGTTCCGGAACGGGGGGCCGGATCAGGGCGGTTGGGTGGCGGTCCCCTGAGAGGCGCCCGGGGGCGGTGCGGTCGCCGTGGCGTCCGGCGGCGCGGCGGGGGTGGTTGTGGGGTCCGGTGGCGAGGAGGTGTTGACCGTGGTCTCCGGGGAGGAAGAGGACGTGGAACCGGGGGACGTGGACACTGGGGCCGGCTGCCGGTCCGGAGACGGCCGGGCGGGCGGGGGCGTGCCGGCCGGGCCCACGGGGGCCGGTGTACGGGAGAGCAGCGCGGCAGTGGTGGCGGCGCCGCCACCCAAGGCCAGGCACACCACGCTCACCACCGCGGCGACCCGTCGCCGGCGCGCCCGCCGCCCGCGCGCGGCGATCTCGCCCGCCGGCGCGGTGACGGTGCCGTCCCGTCCGGCGTCGGCCGCTTCCTGGAACAGGGACCGCAGCGGGTCCTGGGGCTCAGGCACCGGGCGCCTCCTCGATGTGCGGGTCGTGCAGACGGTCAGCGAGGGCCTTGCGGCCGCGGCTCAGATGGGTCTTGACGGTGCTCGCCGACAGTCCCGTCTCGCCCGTGATCTGCTCGACGGACAGATCGCACAGGTAGTGCAGGGTGAGCGTGCGACGCTGCTGGGCAGGGAGTTCACGCAGCGCCCCGACCAGCGCGACCTGCGCCGGCCCAGGCCCCTCGACATGGGGCGGGGCGCCGCTGCGCTTCCACGCGTCGGCGCTGCGGCGCAGCCGTCGCCACCGGCTGACCGCCAGCCGCCAGGCGACCGTACGGATCCATGCCTCCGGCTGCCCGCTCCGGTCGAGCTGCCGACGCCGGCTCCAGCCCTTGACGAACGCCTCCTGCACCACGTCCTGCGCCTCGTGCAGGTCGCCGAGCATCACGTACAGCTGTCCCGTGAGCCGCGCGACCGTCTGGGCGTAGAACTCTTCGAACTCCTCGACGGTCAACAGCCACTCCCGGATCTCTCGCTTCACCTGCCATACGCCCCGCAGGCACCGTTCGGTCGACACACGGGACGAGAAAATGACGTGACGCTCGTCACGGAACCGATCGACGCGGCACGCCTCACTGCCCACCGGACCGGCGGTACGGGCGGCCGCCGACGACACCTCGCCCCGGCGACACGGAGGGTCGCCGGGGCGAGAACGGCATGGTGCCTGACTGCGCGGTTCTTGGCCGGACGGCCTTCGACCGCAGCCGGCCTTCGGTCCGGCCCATCCGGGTGTCTGTCCGCTCCAGTCTCGCATGTGAGCATGTCAGCCTGCGGGTGGGCCCGGCGGCCTCGCTGGCCCTGGCCGGCGGCGGAGCTCAGGGCCCGTCGGCGGGTGTCCGCTGTTTCACTTCTTCCGTCGCGGCGGTTCGAGGAAGCCGCTGTCGCGGAAGTACCCCAGGTAGAGATCGATCAGGCCGGCGTCCACCGGTGGGCAGCCGATGCCGCTGTCGTCCACGGCCCGGGCGGTGTTGGTGCGGTCGAGCGCGGGGACGGCGCCCGTGAGGTAGAGATCCCTGACCGCGTGTTCCGGATTCTCGGAGAGGTCGGGGGACATCGGGAGGTAGGGGGCCATGGGGTGGTCGGGGTGGCGGGCCGCCAGGGCGCCGATGCGGCGGAACCAGGTGTCATGCCTCAGGGTCTCCACCGGATACCCCATGGCGCGTAGCCGGCTGGTCAGGAGCGGCAGCCGCGCGGGACGGGGGTTGGTCAGGTGGTAGGTACGGCCGTCCGGCTTCTCGTGGGTGAGGATGTGGACGACGGCCTGGGCCGTGTAGTCGACCGGTACAAAATTCAGCGGCAGGGGCAGGTCCGGGGCGGTGCCGGTCTCGGCGATGGTGCGGAACAGTGCGCACATCAGGGTGTCGGTGTTCCAGACCCCGCGCCGGCGGGTGCCGGTGATCTCGTGGGGGCGGTGCACGGTGATCGGCAGTCCGCGTTCGGCGGCCTGGGCCAGGAGGCGTTCGGCGACCCACTTGGTCTCCGGGTAGCCCTGGGAGATCTGGTCGGGGTGGGCGAGGGGCGCGTCCTCGCCGAGGTGCCGTACGCCCGCGGCGCCGGACCCGGCGAGAACGGCGACGGTGGAGATGTGGTGGACCGGTTTGAGGTGGTGGGCGGCGGCCAGTTCGAGGACGGTACGGGTGCCGGTGACGTTGGCCGGTGCCAGGGCCTCGTACGGGTAGGCGAAGTTGACCTGGGCCCCGGCGTGCACGACGAGGTCCGTCTCGCGGGCCAGTTCGTCCCAGGCCGTGGGGGTGAGGCCGAAGTGGGGAGCCTCCAGGCTGCCGGGTACGGGAACGAGTTGGCCGTCGCAGCAGGAGGGGTCGAGGCCGTACAGGCGCATCCGCGCGGCGAGACGCGCGTGGGCGGTGCCCCGGTCGTCGGCGCGGGTCAGGCAGTGCACCCGCCGCACTCCGGCGTCGACGAGCTGGTCGATCAGGTGGACGCCGAGGAAGCCGGTTCCGCCGGTCAGCAGGACCGAGCGGGGCGGGGTGGCCGTCGCGGCGGGCCGGGCGTCGAAGCGCAGCCGGTCGTCGAGGCGGGACTCCGCGGCGAAATCCACGGCGGCCTCCGTCCCGTCGTCGTCGCGCAGCGCCGCGGCGCGGGCGGCGAAGGTGGACAGGGAAGGGCCGTCCAGCAGCTGCCTGATGAGCGCGCGGCCGGACCCCGGGGGCAGGCCCAGGCGGTCCCGTACGGCGGTGACGACCTGGGTGGCGTGCAGCGACGTACCGCCCAGCGCGAAGAATCCGTCCTCGCGTCCGACCTGGTCCAGGCCCAGCAAACGCGTCCAGACGCCGGCGACGGCTTCCTCGGCGGTGCCGCGGGGCGGCGCGCCACCGGTGCGCGGCCGGCCCTCCTGGTGGGCGACCAGTTCCAGGAACCGGTCGCGGTCGATCTTTCCGCTCGGCTTGAGGGGAATCTCCGTGACGGTGGCGATCCGGGTGGGGACCATGTACGGGGGCAGCCGGTCGCGGGCGTAGGCGGTGAGCCGCCGGGACAGTCCCTCGATCCGTACGTCCGGGGCGGGCACGGCCGCCGCGGCCAGGCGTTGGCCGGGCCCGTCGCTCAGGACGTCCACGGCCGCCTCGCGGACCTCGTGATGGCGGGCCAGCGTCAGTTCGATCTCGTCCAGTTCCACCCGGTAGCCGCGGATCTTGACCTGGCGGTCGCGGCGCCCGCGGTACTCCAGGACGCCGTCGCGGCGCTGGCGGGCGACGTCGCCGGTGCGGTAGAGCCGGGCGTCCGGGTCACCGCCGAACCGGTCGGGCACGAACACCTCGGCGGTCCGATCGGCGTCGCCCAGGTAGCCGCAGGCGATACCGTCGCCGCCGACCCACAGCTCCCCGTCCTCGCAGGCGGCGGCCAGGCGGTCGTCCTCCCGCACGACGTAGGCGGTGGCGTTGGCGATCGGCCGGCCGATCGGCACGGTCTCGGCGTGCGGGGCCAGGTCCTCGACGCGGTGGGCGGTGACGAGGAGGACGCCTCGGTCGGCCCGTAGCCGTTGATCAGCAGTTCGGGGCGGCCGTGGCGCAGGACGGCGCGCACCGCGGAGGGGTTGAGCGCGTCGCCTCCGGCGATCAGGGCGCGCAACGTGCCGAACATGCGGGGGTTGTCCTCCGCATGCTGGTGGAACAGGCCCGCGCTGAGCCACAGCACACTGATGTGCCGCTCCCGCAGTACCGGTTCCAGCGCGTCGGCGGACAGCAGGGTCTCGGGTTCGGGCAGGATCAGACAGGCACCGTTCAGCAGCGGGCCGAACAGCTCCAGACAGGAGATGTCGAAGGTCAGCGCCGTGGTGGCCAGCAGCCGGTCGGTGGGTTCCAGTTGGAGCCAGTCGGTGTTCTTCACCAGACGGACCGGCCCGCGGTGCGGGCAGACGACGCCCTTGGGCGTTCCGGTGGAGCCGGATGTGTAGATCACGTACGCCGGGTCGGTGGCGCGCCGGTCCCGGCCCCAGCGGTCGCCGGAGTCCGGCAGCGGGTGGCCGCTCAGGTCGTCCGTGGTGATCTGCGTGCAGTGATCGTGCACCGGTTTCGCAGCGGTGCCCGGCGCGGTGACGCAGTGCCGTACTCCGGCGCCGGTCAGCACCGTCTCCAGCCGGTCGGCGGGGTCGCCGGGGTCCAGGGGAGGTAGGCGCAGCCGGCTTCCAGTACGGCGAGGATCGCGACGACGGCCTCCGGTGAGCGGCGCAGCAGGACGGCCACGGTGTCGCCGTCCTGTACGTCTCGGGAGCGCAGGTGGGCGGCGGCGCGGCGGACCAGTTCGTACAGCTCTCGGTAGCTCCGGCAGCCGCCGTTCCACTCCACGGCCGTTCGATCGGGGTGCGTGCGGGCTTGTTCGGCGAAGAGTTGGGGAACGGTGGCGTCGCGGGGGTAGTCGGTAGTGGTGTCGTTCCAGGCGCGGACCGTGTCGGGGACGGGATCGGGGGCGGTGCCGGGGGTGTGGTCGAGGTCGCGGCTCATGGCTCGTCCAGTACGGGAGGGAAGGGATGTGGGGGCGAGGGGCCGGGAGAAGTGCGGGGACGCGCAGGAGGAAGCGAAGGACGTGGGGGCGAGGGCCGGTCAGCTGGTCAGTACGGCTTTGCCCGTACGGCCGGGGCGCAGCGCGTGGCGTACGGCGCGGGCCGCGTCGGCCAGGTCGTAGGGTTCGACCGCGGGGACGGTGAGGCGGCCGTCGAGCAACTGCCCGGTGACCTGGCGCATCAGCCGGTCGGTGCGGTGGGCGGCCCACCGGCCGAGGCGTTCGGGCAGCCAGAAGCCGGTCATCGCGATGTCACGGAAGATCAGTTCCTCCGGCGCGACGGTGAGGGGCTCACCGGACAGCAGGCCGTAACTGATGAACTGCCCGCCATCGCGCAGGGATCGCAGCGCGAGCGTTCCGGTGCGACCGCCCACGGCGTCCAGCGCGGCGGCGATGCCGCGCCCCTCGGCGAGGGCCGCCAACTGCTCCGCGAGCCGTTCCTCCCCCTGGACGAGGACCGCTTCGGCGCCCGCTTCCATCAGCGCCGTACGGTGACGTTTGTCGCGCACCACACACAGACAGCGCAGCCCCCGCCCGACGGCGAGCTGGAGCACCATCCGGCCGACGGCGGACGCGGCGGCGGTGAGCAGGAGCAGCTCGCCTTCTTCCAGGCCGAGGTCGTCGAGGAGGAGGTGCGCGGTGACCGGGTTGACCGTGAGCTGGCAGGCCGCCTCGTCGGAGAGTTCCGCGGGGACGGGCAGGATGTCGTCCGCGTCCGTGACGAGGTACTCGGCCCAGGTGCCCAGCGCCGACACCGCCACCCGCGTCCCCGTCGCGTACGGCACGCCGGGGCCCGCGGCGTCGACGACACCGGCGCCCTCGAATCCCACGGGGGACGCCGAGCCGTCACCGTCCGGCCGCAGCCCGGGGAGAAGGCCGCGGGCCGCCCGTAACGCCCCTGCACCAGGAGCAGGTCGGAGGGGTTGACGGGACTGACCCGCATCCGAACCCGGACCTCGCCCGGCCCCGGTTCGGGCACCGGACGGCGGCGCAGGAGCAGCACCTCGGCGGGGTCGCCGTACCGGCCGAAGACCAGCTGGCGCATGGTCGCGGCGCTCATGTGCCGGCCGCGCGGAACGAGGAGTGGGCCAACAGGTGGTCGCGGATCTCTGCCATGCTGTGCTGCCCCTGGTGCAGCATGTTGTTGACCAGGACATACGTCGTGTCGCCCGCGTCGAGGGCTTCGTGCAGGTGGTCCAGGCTGCCGCAGCCGCCCGAGGCGATCACGGGCAGGCCCGAGGCAGCGGCGACGGCGTGGCACAGGTCGAGGTCGAAGCCCTGGCCGGTGCCCTCGCGGTCGATGCTGTTGGCGAGGACGGCTCCGACGTCCAGGCCTGCCAGTTGCCTGGCCACGTCGACGGCGCCGGTGCCGGCGTCCTGCTCGCCGTCGTGGGTGTAGGCACCCCACCGGCCGGGCGCGGTCCGGCGGCAGTTGATGACGCCCATCAGCCGTTCGGCCCCGAACTCCCGGACGGCTGCCTGGACGGTCTCCGGCTTCTCGATCAGGCCGGTGCTCACGGACAGCACATCCGCGCCGGCTTCGAAGAGGCCGCCGGTGTGCAGGAGGGAGGGCAGCTGCCCGTGCCCCACGGACACCAGCAGGCTGACGCCGGTCTGTTTGAGTTCGCGCAGCAGCGCCGGGAGGTAGTCGACGGCGTCCCACGGGTCGAAGACGTCCAGGAACACCTTACGGGCCTGGCCTTCGGCGTACGCCGCGACGACGGACGCGACGTCGCCGGGGTCGTCGAGACCGCCGATACTGCTCGGCTCGGTGGTGCGCTCGGCGGCCACGTCCACGCAGGGGATCACGAGGTCGGCGACATGGGCGCGCTGGTCACGGAAGACGGGCTGGTTCACGGGGTTTCCTTTCCGGTGGTGCGCAACAGGTGCGCCGGGCGGGGACTGCGGGGCGCCAGCAGGCGGGCCACTCCGGCCGCGGACGCCAGGACGCTGTCCAGGTCGTCGGACCGGGTGGCGACATGGCCGGCGAAGTACACGCCGCCGTCACCTTGCAGGGACAGCAGCTCGGCTTGGGCGGAGAGCATCTCCGGGGCCGGTTGCAGCGTCCGGAAGGCCGTGGCGGCCAGGACGGAGCGGGGGAGCGTGTCGCGGTGCGTGAGCTGGCTGACGAACAGGTCGCCTTCCGGGCGCCGCTGCCATGCGGTGGTCTCCGCCCACGGGCCGTGCACGGTGACGGTCGACGGTGACCAGTGCTCCCGCCCGGCGGGCAGGTAGCAGGGGTCGCCGTGCACGCCGTAGACCAGATCGTTGTACGTGTACGTGGTCAGCAGCGCCCGGACCCGGCCGGCGCCCCCGAGGGAGCCGAGCACGCGCCGCGCCGCTTCGGCGGGCAGGGCCAGCACCACGGCGTCCACCGTGTGCCGGGCACCGTGCGCGTCGATCATCTCCATGCGGCCCCCGGTACGACGGACCCGCCTCAAGGGGGTCCCGGGCACCAACTGGACCGACCGGCACTGGCGGGCCAACTGCCAGGCCAACGCCTGCATTCCGCCGCGCAGCCGGTACGTACGGGCATCGGCACCGTCACCGGGGTCGGCGTAGAACATGCCCACGGCGCGGGCCGACAGGCGCCGGGCGTCCTGGAGCGTGCAGCCGAACACCGAGGCGGGCAGGGCGTACACCCCCGCGTCCTTGACATGCCGCGGCAGCTCCCAGGGCTCCACCATCGCCTCCAGCGGGACGGTCCAGGCGAGCTCGTCCCGCTGCCAGGCGGCGGCGTGCGCGGCCAGCAGCTCGGCCGCCTCCCCCGTCGCTTCCTCGGTGGCATGGCACGGCGCGGGCGGCCCGCTGTCGGTCGGCCTGGTCACGCGGGTGCCCTCGCGGATGACGGTGCGACCGGCGGGCATCTCGGCCCACTGCGCGCCGTCCAGGCCGAGGGCCTCGGCCAGGCGAGCGGTCACGCCGTCTCCGGGCACCTCCTGTACGCCGAGGTCCAGGGCGGTGGGTACCCCGGCGGCGTCGGGCAGGTGGACCGACCGCAGGTTGCCCCCGACGTCTTTGCGTGCTTCGAGCACCAGCGTGTCGTGGACACCGTCCAACAGCCAGGCGGTGGCCAGTCCAGCGGCTCCTGCTCCGGCGATGCCGACCCGCATACTGCCTCCTCGGTTCTCGGGTGGGGCCGGTTGGCCCGGTTCCTCAGGCGGACCCGGCGGCGGCACGCCAGAAGTCGCCGATGGACTCCTCCAGCAGCCGGGCGCAGAACACGGCGTCGTGCGGGTCGTCACCCCGGTCGAGCCCGTCCTGCACCACGTCCAGGGCCAGTTGTTCCAGGTCCTGCGGCGCCTCGTCCTCGTAGTAGGTGAGGAAGGATTGCGGGGCTTCGAAGCCGGACCGCCTGATGTGCCGGACCAGTTCGGCGCAGCCTGAGAAGTACACGTGCAGGTCGGTGGCGGAGGCCAGCGCGAAGGCTGCCTGGCTGCCCTGTGCCGCCAGCCAGCTCAGGGTGCCGTTGAACGTGTAGCTGCCGGGTTCCGTCGGCCGGTTGCCGCCGTACAGGTCATCGAGGCCGAGTTCTTGCGCACAGGCCTGGAGTTTGGGCTGGGCGTCGTGGACCAGCCGGGCGAGCCGGATGCACAGGTCCGCCGCCGGGCGGCGCGGGAACCGGGCCAGCGTCGTTCCGTACGCGCCGAGTTCGGCGAGGTGGCACTGGGCTTCCGTGCTGACCAGGCGGCGCAACGCGTCGGCGGACAGGCGTCCGTCGGCGGCGGCGTCGAGCAGGGCGTTGCCCACCGGATCCTTCTCGCGTCGTGCGGTGAGTTCGTCGACGAGATTCCGGGACGTGACGGAGGACGATTCGACCATGGCCGGTAATTTCCCTTCGTGACATCGAATGTTTCGCGCCGTGCGATGTCATGGCGCGCGAAGATCGGAGCTTTTGTGAGGATGACGGCCGTCGGCGCCGAAGAATAGCCGGGCGCCGGGGTCATGGCCCTTCGTTCTGTCCAGGGCTAAGGGTGGCGTACCCCTGGAAACCATGAACACGGCGTGCGCCGGCCTCTTGTCCGCAAAAAGACGGAACAGCGTGCACGGAGAAGTTTTCCGTGCGCAGAGGCTTCCCCGTCTTTCCTGCGCTGTGCGGCACGAGGCTGCTGATGCCGAAAACGAGTCAGTGCGCCGATCCGGTACCGGGCATGACCGCCGGACGGCGAAAGTCGTCTCTGGCGTCGCCGGGCGGGGCGGAATATCGGCCAATTCTGGTCCGTGGTAACTGCCACCGGTGTATGGCGGCTGAAAGATGCCCCGCGCGGCGCTCGGCGTACGGGCGAAGAACTGAGCCCGCCGGGTGCCGGGAGGAACGGGTTTCCCCTGAGGGGGCGGCGCGGAATGGCCAGCTTTCAGGTGTGTGAGAAACGCAGGGCATGGAAGCCCCTCCGTCCCGCCTGGACAACTGCCGAAACGGCTGAAGATGATGGCGGAGCAGAGCCGGAGTCTCCTCTTCCCACTTCTCCGGATCGCTCGCACCGTCCGCGGTCTTCGGGCAGCGACGGCAGTGGCGCCAAGAAATCGCGTGCCGTGTTCGGCGTGGCGAACAACGCCGCGGCGCGCGGTCGGCCGTGCCTTTCTCCCTGTCGACGCCGTCGTCCGGTGGGCCGGAAACCGTGCCGCACCGGGCGAAGAGGGAGACGTCTGCTCAAAAACGAGGTGCACGCCCGGCGGACACGCTCCGCCGCTGCCGCGACACGGGCGTTCGTCGCACGCGGGCGGAGAACGAAGCACGGCTGCACCCTTCTCAGAAAGGAGACCTCATGTCCGTCCGTATCGACGCGGCGGTCCCGGTCCCGGACCAGCACGGCCAGTTCTGGCTGCTGTACGGCGGCAAGTACGTAAGGATCCATCTCGCCGGCGGCGAGCCGCACGAGGACTCGGTGGTGAGCGGACCGGGGACGTTCGAGGAGTGGCCGAGCCTGGCGGGCTTCGACCGTGTCGACGCCGTGGTGCCGGTGCCGGACCAGCACAGCCAGTTCTGGTTCCTGTCCGGCGACCGCTACGTCCGCATCCGGCTGGCCGACGGTGAGCCGCACGAGGACACCGTCGTCCGCGGGCCCGGCTCGCTGGACGAGTGGCCGAGCCTGGCCGGCTTCGACCGTATCGACGCCGTGGTGCCGGTCCCCGACCAGTACGGCCAGTTCTGGTTCCTCTCCGGCGACCGCTACGTCCGCATCCGGCTGGCCGACGGTGAGCCGCACGAGGACACCGTCGTCCGCGGGCCCGGCTCGCTGGACGAGTGGCCGAGCCTGGCCAAGCTCCAGTAGCCCGACGGCGGTTCCACGCCGCCAGGTCCGCCGAGGGCAGGGGACGGCGCTCCCGCCGGGGCCCGCGTCCCCTGCCCGCGGCCGGCCCTGCGGTGCACCGACCACAGCCGCGGAACAGAGCCAGTGGAGGAGACCCGTGACACACGACGGAGCCCGGAACGGAAGCCTGCTCGGCCGCCACAAGAAGATCATGCCCCCATGGATGCCGCTCTTCTACGAAGAGCCCCTGGAGATCGTGCGCGGGGACGGCTGCATGGTCACCGACTCCCGCAACAAGACGTACATGGAGTTCTACTCCGGCATCGCGACGAACACCGTGGGCTACGGCGTCCCCGGCATCGAAGAGGCGGTCCTGGAAAGGCTGCGCACCGGCGTCGTGCACACCTCGACCTTCTTCCTGATCCGGGAACAGGTGGAACTGGCGGAGCGCATCGCCGACGCGTCCGGCATCCCCGACCCCGTGGTGTTCTTCACCTCCTCGGGAACCGAGGCCGTGGAGACCGCGCTGCTGTTGGCGACCGAGTACCGCGGCAGCCACCAGGTCATCGCGCTGCGCTACGGCTACCACGGCCGGTCCTTCGGCTCCCTGGCCGTGACCGGCGACCGGTCCTGGCAGGGCCGGGGCCTGTCGCCCCTGCGGGTCGCGTACGCGCACGGGGGTGAGCGCCGCCGCGGCGCCCTGGCGGGCCTGGGGGACGAGGACTACGTCCGGGCGTGCGCCAGGGACCTGGAGGAGACCATCGCGACCTGTACCCCCGAACGCACGGCGGCCATGATCGTCGAACCGGTGCAGGGCATCGCGGGCGCCGTCCCGTCGGCCCCCGGCCAACTGGCCGCCTACCAGGAGGTGCTGCGACGGTATGACATCCCGCTGATCGTCGACGAGATCCAGACGGGATGGGGGCGCACGGGCCGGTACTGGGGCCACCAGTGGCACGATGTCGCACCCGACGTCCTGGTCTTCGCCAAGGGCGTCGGCAACGGCTTCGCCATGGGAGGCCTGGTGGGCCGCCGCGACATCATGTCCGCTCTCGCCGCCCCCTCCATCTCCTCCTTCGGCGGCAACCCGCTGTCGCTGACCGCCGCCCTGGCCACGCTCGACCACATCGACGCCTACGACCTGCCCGCACGCGCCGGACGGGTGGGTGCTCTGCTGCTGGACGGCCTGCGCAAGTCCCTGGCGGACGAACCATGGGTGTGCGAGGTACGCGGGCAAGGCCTGCTGCTGGCGGTGGAGTACACACGCCCCGGCACTCTCGAACCGGCCCCGGAGATGGCCGCGCAGGTACAAGAAGAGTGCCGGGTGCTGGCGCTGTTGGTCGGTGTGGGCGGCACCTTCGGCAACTGCCTGCGCATCATGCCGCCGCTGACCATCTCGGACGAGCAGGCGGTCCAGGCCACGCAGATCATCACAGCCGCGACCCGCGAAGCCCGCGGCTGACCTGGCACGATCCCCCTGGAAACCCACCGCGGTACGCGAGCAACCATCACGAAAGGAGAAGGCCGACCATGGCAACCGGCAACAGGAACAGCGCGCCGCGGGGAAGAGAGGAACACGGCCCGGGGACGGTCCGGAAGGTTCCGCTGACTTCCGTCCAGTCCGCCTACCGCCTCGGCCGCGAGGACACGGCACCGCTGGGCGGCGCTGCCTGCCACATGTACTTCGAGTTCGACGGTACGGGGGTGGACCCGGCACGGCTGCGGGACGCCGTCACCCGCCTCCAGGAGCGGCACCCGCCGTTGCGTACCGCCTTCCCCGGCGACGACGAGACCGCCACCCTTCTCGACACCCCCACCACCTGCTTCCTCGTCCAGGACCTCACTGCCGCGCGCGCCGAGAAACAGGCACAGACACTGGCCGCCACCCGTGAACAGATGTCGGGCCAGCGGCTGGACGTGGCACGCGGACAGGTGCTCGACGTACGGCTGACATTGCTTTCCCGTACCGACAGCCGCTTGCACATCGACGTGGACCTGCTGGCCGCGGACCCGCCCAGCATCGGAGCCCTGCTGGCCGACCTCGCGCGGCTCTACCGCGGAGACGCCCCACCGGCGCCGCGCGACGAAGTCTCCCCCGGCAACGCCAGAAAACCCACGCCCCGCCGGCCGTGGACCTGAGCGTGTGGCGGCAGCGGCTGGACGGGCGCAGCCTGGCTCCCCCGCGCTGCCCCTGACCGCCGACCCGCAGACGGTGACCGGCGCACGCTTCAGCCGGCGTGTGCTGACTGTCCCGGCCCCGCGATGGCGGCGGATGAGTGCCAAAGCGCGCGCCGAAGGCCTCGAACCGGACTCCGTACTCCTGGCCGCCTTCGCGCACACCTTGAGTCGCTTCAGCACCAACGACGACTTCATCGTCAGCCTGCCGGAGTTCCCGCCCCCGGCGTCCCGCTCCGGTGCCGCGCCCATGGTCGGCGACTTCACCCGCCTGCGACCGGCCAGTATCGACCTCTCCGGGGCCGCCACGCTCCGCGAGCTGGTGCACACCGTCGACCAGGAACGGCGCACGGCCCGCCGGCCGCAGTTCGCCGCCGGGCCCGCCGGGCTCGGGGAACTGGCCCGCGCACGCGGCGAAGGCCTTCCGCCCACCGGAGCCGTCTACACCAACCTGCTGGACGTGGACCTGATTCCGGCGTGCTTCGAGCGCTGCTTCGGCCCACTCGTATGGATGATCACCCAGACCCCGCAGGTATGGCTGGACTGTCTGGCCGTCAAACACTTCGGCGGTGTCTGCCTCGCCTGGGACCTGGCCGACGGCCTCTTCCCGGACGGGCTCCCGGCGGCGATGACCGAACTGGGCGGCGACCTGCTGACCGCCCTGTGCGACCAGGACTGGAGCCGGCCGCCCCCGGCCCACCTGCCGGCCACCCAGCAGCAGTCCCGCAACCTGGCCACCGCCACCTACCGGGCGGAGAGCGGCCACCTGCTGCACCAGCGCTTCTTCGAACTGGCCACCGACGACCCCGGACGTCCCGCACTGCTCTGCGCCGAGGGCACCGTCACCCGTGGTGCCCTCGCCGACGACGCCCTGCGCATGGCCGCCCTGCTGCGGCACCGCGGCCTCCGCCCCGGCGAGCCCGTCGCCGTCTCGCTGAAGACCGTTCCCGACCAGATCCGCGCGGCGCTCGCCGTCCTCGCCGCAGGAGGCTGCTACGTTCCCATCGGCACCGATCAGCCCGAGCAACGCCGTACGGACATGCTGCGTATCGCCGGGGTGCGCAAGGAGATCACCGACGCGGCGGGCCTGCCGTCGTCCGGCTCGCGGCGGTTTGTCGGTCCGGAGCTTGCTGTTGATTCGCAGCCTCGCGTCGATGCGCAGTCTCGCGTTGATGCACGGCTTCCCGTCGATCCGCGGATCCCCGCCGATCCCCGGCCTCCCCTCGGCCAACTGCCTTCTGCCGACCGGCTGCGCCCTGCCGATCGGTTGCCCGCGGCCGATCAGCCACCCGCGGCCGATCAGCCACCCGCGGCCGATCAGCCACCCTCTGCCGATCAGCCACCCTCTGTCGATCAGCTGACCTGGCAAGAGGCCCGTGCGACCACGCCGCTGCGCCGCCCCGTGACCACCGGCGTCTCCGCCCTCGCCTACCTCATCTTCACCTCCGGGTCCACCGGCGGCCCCAAGGGCGTCGAGGTCACCCACCGCTCGGCGGTCAACACCGTCGACGACATCAACCACCGCTGGTCCGTCGGCCACCACGACTGCGGCATCGCCATCTCCGCACTCGACTTCGACCTCTCCGTCTACGAGATCTTCGGCCCGCTGACGGCCGGCGGAGCCGTCGTCGTACCCGCCCCCGGGGAGGCCCGCGACCCACAGGCGTGGCTGCGTCTGGTCCGCGACCACCGCGTCACGGTCTGGGACTCGGTGCCGGTCCTGCTGGACGCGCTGATCACCGCCGCGGAAGGCGGCCCGCCGCCGGACACGCTGCGGCTGGTGCTCACCGGCGGTGACTGGATCGGCACCGACCTGCCCGCGCGCCTGCGCGCCCTGGTACCCGGCTGCCGCTTCGTCGCCTGCGGGGGCGCCACCGAAGGCAGCGTCTACTCCAACTACTTCGAAGCGGACGGTGCCGAGGACGGCTGGCCTTCCCTTCCTTACGGACGCCCGCTCGGCAACCAGCGGTACCGCGTCGTGGACGGTCAGGGGCGCGACTGCCCGGACTGGGTGACCGGCGAACTGTGGATCGGCGGCGTGGGAGTGGCCCGCGGCTACCGGGGCGCTCCCACGCAGACCGCCCGGCACTTCGTCCACCACGCCGGGTCCCGCTGGTACCGCACCGGGGACCTCGGACGTTACCGGCCGGGAGCCGTCCTGGAGTTCCTGGGCCGCACCGACCACCAGGTCAAGATCAACGGCTATCGCATCGAACTCGGCGAGATCGAATCCGTCCTCGCCTCCCACCACCAGGTCGCCCGCGCCGTCGCCGTCGTCACCGGACAGGGCCCGGCCCGCCGCCTGATCGCCTACCTCCTGCCCGCCGCGGACACCCTCGACCAGGCGTCCGTACGCGAACACGCCCGCACCCGGCTGCCCGCCTACGCCCGGCCCGAGCACTACCTCCTGCTGGACGAACTCCCGCTCAGCGACAACGGCAAGGTGGACCGCGGACGCCTCGCCGCCTGGGGCGCCCCGCAACCCGCCCCCGTACCGGACGAGCCACCGCGCGGCGCGAGTGAACAGGCCGTCGCGGAGGAGTGGTCGGCCGTCCTCGGCCGCGAGGTCTCCTCCCGGCACGAGCGCTTCGTCGACCTGGGCGGCGACAGCCTGCGCGCCATGCGGCTCGCCTCCGCCCTCCGCGCCCGCTTCGGCCGGCGCGTCCCGCTGCGCACTCTCCTGGACGCCTCCACCGTGGCCGCGATGGCGGAGCTGGTACACGGGCCGTCGCAGCAGGGGCCGCCGTCGCAGCCGTCGCGGCTGGGACGGACGGCACCGGACGACGGGGCGGCGGGCGGATGACCAACACGCACATCACCGGCGCCCCCGCACCGGGCCCGGCAGGCCGGTGGCTCAGGAACCTCACCGCTCCGGACCACAGGGCGGGCGAGCCCGCCGTCCGGCTCCTGTGCTTCCCTCATGCGGCGGGCGGCGCCAGCGCCTTCCGCCCTTGGCGGGACCTGCTGCCACCCGAGTGCGAACTGTGGGCGGTCCAGTACCCCGGCCACGAGGACCGGATCGGCGAACGGCCCGCGACCGACCTCACCCGTATGGCACGGCAGGCCGCCATCGCGGCGCAGTGGCTGGCGGACCGCCCGTACCTCGTCTTCGGCCACAGCATGGGAGCCCTGCTCGCCTACGAGACCTGCCGCCGGCTCGACCGCCTCGGCGTCACGGCACCGGACCACCTCTTCGTCTCCGGCAGCCCGCCGCCTCACCGGGTCGTCGCTGCTCCGGCGGATGCAGACGACGTGCCGCACTGGATGCACGGGTACGAGCAAGGGGCCGGAGCCGGGACCGCTCCAGCCGACGAGCAGCACGAAGAACAGCACGAAGAACAGCACGAAGAACAGCACGAAGAACAGCTCGGAGAACGGCACGAGGAACGGCACGAGGAACGGCACGAAGAACAGTACGACGACCTGGCGGCCAAGACCCTGGAAGCCGACCTGCGCATGCTCGCCCGCTACCGCCCGGGCCCCGCCTGGCGGTCCCCCTCGCCCGTCACCGTGATCCGCGCCGCACACGACCCGGACCTCGACGCGGCGGACGCCGCGGCATGGCAGGACTACGCGGCGGACGACGTCACCCTGGCCACGGTGCCCGGCGACCACTACGCTTGTTTCACCCGACCCCACGACACCGTGCGCCTGATCGCCGGGGCGGTACGCCGTTGAACCGTCACCCGGGGGACAGTCGCTGCAGGATGTCGTTGACCGCCGCGGAGTCGATGTACGCGTTCACCTCGACGATGGTCTCGTCCTCGAACCGGCACACCCAGACGTAGAACGGGTCGTAGGGGATGCCGTCCTTCGCCGTGGCGACCCCGTCCATCTCCACCACGGTCACCGCCCCGCCCCCGTACAGCCCCCGGATACGGAAGCACAGCCCGCCGTCGAACAGCGGCCGCACCTTGCCGATCGTGGCGGGGACGAACTCCTCCCGCCCCCGGTAGGACCCGGCCAGCGGGTGCTTGCCGAACAGCCGCCACCGTACGTCGTCGGCGAGCCGCCCGAAGAACTCGTCGACCGTGTCCACATGCTCCAGCAGCGCGAACAACTCACGCCGAGCCGTGCCGGGTTGGTCCGAACCGGTCATGATCACTCCTCGCCGTGCACGGAGGCGACGGCGTTCGCTCCGCCGCCCGACGGATACGCGGAATGCCGCCCGGGCCCCGACCGCCCGCCGCGGTGGGAGCGCACCGGACCAGCTTCACTATGGAGCCTCACGGCGCGGAAGAACAGATGCTCCCGGGGGCGCACCGGCAGTCGTCGATCGCGATTGGTCTAGTCCTAGTCTGATCCAGACCATTGACATGTTCCTGCTCTCGGGAGGACTTTCTTCTCCGTCCCGTGTACCGCACGGGACGAGCTGGACCCCTCATCGGCCGGACGGAACAGATATGAGACGCAAGCACCCCTTACGCGCGGCCCTCGCCGCAGCGGTCACCGCCGCCATCGCCCTCGGCTTCGCCGGTACGGGCACCGGCACCGCGGCGGCGACTCCCTCCCGACCCAGGTCTTCGCCCCCTACTTCGAATCGTGGACCGGCCAGAGCCCCGCCGCGATGTCCGCGGAGTCGGGCGCCAAGCACCTGACGATGGCGTTCATCCAGACGGCCACGAAGGGCTCCTGCACGCCCCTGTGGAACGGCAGTACCAGCATGCCGATCTCCCCGGCCACCTTCGGCGACGACATCAAGACCCTGCAGACCAGGGGCGGTGACGCCATCCCCTCGTTCGGCGGGTACACCGCCGACACCACCGGCACCGAGATCGCCGACAGCTGCACCGACGTCCAGCAGATCGCCGCCGCGTACCAGAAGGTCGTCACGACCTACGACGTCAGCCGGCTCGACATGGACATCGAAGTCGACGCGCTCGACAACACCGCGGGCATCGACCGGCGCAACAAGGCGATCAAACTCGTACAGGACTGGGCGGCGGCCGACGGCCGGAAGCTCGACATCTCCTACACCCTGCCGACGACCACCCGCGGCCCGGCGGCCAACGCCGTCGCCCTGCTGAAGAACGCGGTGCAGAACGGCACCCGGGTCGACGTGGTCAACCTGATGACGTTCGACTACTACGACAACGCCGCCCACGACATGGCGCGCGACACCGAGACCGCCGCCCAAGGCCTGCACGACCAGCTCGCGCGGCTCTACCCGGACAAGAGCGACGCCCAGCTCTGGAGCATGATCGGCGTCACCGAGATGCCCGGCGTCGACGACTTCGGCCCGGCCGAGACCTTCACCCTGGCCAACGCCCGGCAGGTCTACGACTGGGCCAGGGCCAAGAAGATCAACACCCTGTCGTTCTGGGCCCTGCAACGCGACAACGGGGGCTGCCCCGGCGGCCCGGCCTCGGACAACTGCTCCGGCATCGAGCAGCAGACCTGGGACTTCACCCGGATCTTCGCGCCCTTCACCAGCGGCTCGACCACCCCGCAGAACGACTTCTCGGTGACCGCGGCACCCACCGCGGGATCGGTGACCGCCGGTGGCACGGCCACCACCACGGTGCGCACCGCGGTGACCGCCGGCGCGGCCCAGAAAGTGGACCTGAAGGTCAGCGGCGCCCCCGCGGGCGTCACCGCCTCCCTCAGCCCCGACTCCGTCACGGCGGGCGGCTCGTCCACCCTGACCCTCACCACGACCGCCACGACGCCGTCCGGCACCCACCGCATCACGGTCACCGGCACCGGCCCCTCCGGCAGCCACGCGGTGACCTACGCCCTCACCGTCACCGGAGGCAGCGGCGGCCAGTGCACGGCGGCCCCCTGGGTCACCGGAACGGTCTACACCGCCGGCCAGCAGGTCGCGCACCGCGGACACACCTGGAAGGCCAAGTGGTGGACGACGGGTGAAGAGCCCGGCACCACCGGTGAGTGGGGCGTCTGGCAGGACCTCGGCTCCTGCTGACAGGCTTCGCGCGAAGCGCCGTTCCCGGGTGACCGGTGCCCAGAACGGCGCTTCGTGATCAATGGGCGGACCGGGTGAGGACTCGCCACGGCCTTGAGCTTGTTGCTCAGCCGCTCGATGATGATCCCCTCCTCGAAGAAGTCGGCGTCGGCTGGCGGCCCGTCCGCGACTGCTGCGGAGCCCAGGCCCGGCCCTTTTACGTCCTGGGGCCCCGACCGCGCCTGAGCGGCCCCCGACCAGCCCCTGAATAGCCCCCTAAATGCCACTGGCAGGGGCTCCACATGGTCGACAGCGCGTGATGGTGCTGGAGAGCGTCATGGACCGCAGCGTGCGGACCACCGTGACTTCTTGCAGGACCAGGCGGCCACGGCAGAGAATTCCTTCCAGGAGTTCGTGAAGTGGTGCGACGGTGCCGCAACCGCGCGCTGCACGGCCGCGACGTCCGCGCTGTCTGGCAGGGCCTGTTGGCCCGGGCCGGGCGCGGCGAGCTGGCAGACCTTGGGAAGCCAGGCACCTCGCTGTCGTCCTCCGACCTGGTCAACAAGATCGCGTTCCGGAAGTTCTACGGGCCCGACCACGCGGGCCTGGCCACGGCGATCGCGGCGATGGAGGCGAGCGGGCCGCTGCCCGCCCGCCCACCTCGATGGCGCCGCTGCCACCGGCGGCGCCTGACCTGCCCCACCTGCTGCCGCTCCACATGACAGCGGCGTGCCTGGGCGTGCCGACTGCCAACCCGTAGCACCGCCTGGACGTACGCGGCACCCCACCGATCATGTTGTCCAACGCGCTGCACGTTCCCGCCACCGGTCTCGGTGACCCGGCAGCTCGGCCACAGCGGCGTGCTCCTCACCTACGAGGGCCACGGCCACGGCAGCGCCACCAGCGGCCCGTGCATGGAGGACGCCGTGGACAGCTACCTCACCGACCTGGCAGCCCCACCACGGGGCACCAGCTCCCGGCCGTACCGTCCTGACAACTCGCGGCACCACCCGCGTGGTCCGGCCCGATGAGCCCGCACCCGCAGCCGGCGCGCTCACCTGCCGCCCTCTCCCAAGCCCTCTGCCTCTACCGGCGAACTCCCCACCCGCCAACCCTAGAACGGTCATTCTGCTACGGTAAGAATCACCGTTCTAAGTACACTGGTTCTAGTGGGTCTGCCCGGCATGCCGGTGCAGGTCGTCGAACCGTGAAGTGAAGGAGGCGCTGTGCGCTTGCGACGTTTGGGATGGGCCGGTGTTGAGCTCGAACACGCTGGTCGGGCCCTGGTCATCGATCTCATCGAGGACGCCTCGCCGCTGTACTCGGACGAGGAGTTCCCCGCGGCCTCCCGCCCGGGGGAGACGGTGGCGGCATTGGTGACACATCTGCATTCCGACCATGCCGACCCGGTGGCGATCCGCAAGGCACTCGCGCCCGGCGCTCCCGTGTACCGTCCCGAGCCGGTCACCGGACCGGACGACGACCTCAAGTGGACCTGTGCGGCCGAGGGTTCGTTTCGTGCGCACGGCGTCGCGACCGAGGTCGTGCGGCCGTGGGAGGAGCGCAGTGTCGGCCCGTTCCGCATCGGCACGGGGCCTTCCCTCGACGGGCTGGGGGATCCGCAGCTCTCCTGGGTCGTCGAATGTGACGGGCTGCGCGTCTTCCACGGCGGAGACACCATCTTCCACGGCCACTGGTGGTCCATCGCGCGCCGGTTCGGCCCGGTGGACATCGCCTTCGTCCCCATCAACGGAGCGGTGGTCGAACTCCCGCACCTCCAGCCGCCGAGCCCCTTCAACGCCGTCATGCTGCCGGAGGAGGCCGCGGTCGCGGCGCACATCCTGGGCGCCCGCATCGCGGTTCCCATTCACTACGGCACGCTGCACAAGCCGCCGATCTACGTCGAGGCACCGCATGCGGTCGAGCGTTTCGAGAAGCGCGCGAGGGACCTCGGCGTCACGCCTCTGGTCATACCGCACGGTGAGTGGTTCACCCCGCCGATCGCACCCGTACAATAGAACCTAGGTTCTAAGGTGAGGAGGCCCGGGGTTGACGGCGGTGGACAGTGACGAGGGGCGGACGCGCGTACTGGAGGCCGCTGAAGAGCTCTACTACGAGTACGGCATCCACGCGGTGCGGATGACCCAGGTCCGGGACCACGCCGGAGCAGTCGCTCGCGCGGCTGTACAAGCTCTACCCCTCCAAGCACCATCTCGTGGCCGCCTACCTGCGGGCGCACGGGCAGCGACTGCGCACGCGGCTGGCCAGGTCCGTCGAACAGGCCGCCCCGGCCCCGGCCGGCTCACGGACCCGCCTGCTCGCGGCGTTCGACCACATGCAGGAAACCATCACCGCGCCAGGTTTCCGCGGATGCGCCTTCGTCAACGCCTGGGCCGAACTCGGCGGTCCCGGCCAGGAGCACCACCCGCTCGTGGCCGAAGCCGTCCAGGAACACAAGACCCTGCTCCGCGACTACCTGACCGGTCTCGCCGAGGACTACACCGACGCGCGCGGCGTCGGCGAACAGATCCACATCCTGATCGAGGGCGCCATGGTGGCGTCCGCACTCCTCGGAGCGGACGCCGCCCGCCCGGCCCGTGACGGTGCCTGTGCCGTACTCACCGCGGCCGACAGCCCGCGCGAGAGGTGAGGTACAGCGCCCCGCCTGCAAGCCCGCCGCCCGGCCATCAGGCCGGTGCGACGGGGAGGTTGGCGGGGCGCTTTCCCGGTGGTGCTCAGCGCACCAGTACGACGGAGTTGATCGGCGTCATGTTGTACGGCGCGGACTCGCCCACCCCGCGCATCACGGCGGAGCAGGCACCGCCGCCGTTGTACCCGTAGCAGAACTTGAATCCGGCGCCGCCCGTCTGGTTGTTGACGATCACCCGGTCGCCGGTGACGTTCGACAGGTTGTGGGCGCCGTAGCTGTAGAAGATGTTCTTGTTCAGGATGGTGCCGTTCGTCTCGCGGATACAGACCGCTCCGGACGGACAGGGCGTCGCCGCACTGGCGCTGGGAGCCATGGACAGCCCGAGAGCTCCCACGGCGAGAGTCAGGCTCGCGGCGGTTACGGCAAACTTGCGCAATGTTCCCCCTAGATCATGATGCCCCGGTCGGGTCACCTCGCGGATGAAAGTAACCCGTGCCAACGGGAGACACCAGAGTGTCCGGACAAGTTGCAGGTGCCTCCCTTTGTGCCCTGGGGTCGAGGGGGCTCGTGGAGGACGGCCTCGGGCGTCGCCGGTACCGCCGTCGGCGCGGGTGACGATCGCCCTCCGGGGGCAGGGGAGAGGGGCTGCCCATCAACTTTCGAGGATGCCGAGTGGCGTTCGCTCAGCGCGGACGCGCGGGCAGCGCGAGGCTTTCCGGGACGGCCGCGCAGGCGTCCCGCAGTGCGTCGGCGAGCCCTTCCTGGCCGGATTCCGAAGGGTCGGCGACCCAGCTCTCCAAGGCCCGGCGGAAGGCCGCCGCCAGTAGGTCGACAGCCAGGCATTGCCGCAGGTCGTACGGATCCGATTGCCTGGGCATGTCGAATCTGCGCTGCATGACGGTGACGATGGCCGCACTGGTCCGTTCGCAGAAGGCCAGGTGGTGCGCCTCCATCGACGGTGTGCGCGCCGTCAGCCTGCGGCTGAGCCGCAGACGCTCGGCCCAGCCGTCCGCGTCCATTCGGCCGAGCGCCGCGACCAGCACGCCCGCCAGCAAGTCGAAGGCCGGGCCGCCGGTGGGATCCGCGATGTCCAGTTCTTCCATGTACACGGCCCACAGGTCATGAATGGGCGCCAGTGCCACATCTTCCTTGCTGCTGAAGGTGCGGAAGAACGTGCGCTTCGAGACATCGACGGCATCGCACAGCGCATCCAGTGTGACGCCGTCGAAGCCGCGCTCCGTGAACAGTTCCAGCGCCGTGTCGACGAGAGCCTGACGTGTTCGCAGCTTCTTGCGTTCCCGCAGCGGCAGTTGCTCACCGGTCGGGTGGTCACGGGTCACGGCGGCACTGCTCTTGGGGTCCTTCATGAGCGGAAGTGTAGCTCGGCGGCCAATGCCTCTTGATGGCTTACGCCACTCAGTGGCACTATCGCTGCCCGAGCGATGGCGCGGCGAGCGCGGTCGCCGTACACAGAGAGGCACAACTGCCATGCGAGCGTCGGCCCAGCACAGTTCGGGGTGGCTCATCGGCCTGCTGTTGACGACCTTTGTCATCGGTACCGATGACTTCGTCATTGCCGGGGTCCTTCCGGCGATCTCCGCCGACCTGGAGGTGAGCGAGGGGGCCGCAGGGCAGTTGGTGACGGTGTTCTCGATCACCTACGCAATTGCCTGTCCGATCCTCGCGGTGGCCACCGGGCGGGTGCCGCGCAAGGTACTTATCGTGGGCGGACTCGCGGTGTTCGCGGTGGTCAACTTCGGCACGGCGCTGGCGTCCTCCTTCGGGACGCTGATGGCCCTTCGGGTGGCGGCCGCTCTGGTGGCCGCCACGCTCTCACCGGCGGCCTTCGCGGTCGCGGGCCGACTGGCCCCGTCGGAACGCACCGGCAGAGCGATCGGCACCGTGGCCTCGGGGCTGACCGTGTCGCTGGTGGTCGGCGTGCCCTTCGGTTCGTGGCTGAGTGGCGTGGCGGGGTGGGAAGCCACCTTCGTCGCGGTGGGGACGTTCACGTGTCCGGCAGCCGTGCTGACGGCGCTGGCACTGCCCCGAATCCCGCGAACTCAGGTGGCCGGGGTGGCCGAGCGGCTGCGTCTGCTGCGCCGGCCTCCGGTGCTGCTGTGTGTACTGGGCACGATGCTCGCGGCCTGCGGCGGGTTGATGCCCTACGTCTACATGGCCCCCATCACCCACGATCTCGCCGGCGTCGGCGGCCGGTACGTGGGCATCTTCATCGCGATCGTGGGGGTCTCTGGCGCAGTGGGCACCGTACTGGGCGGACGGCTGACGGACCGATGGGGCGTGGACCGCACCCTGCTGGCCGCGTTCGGCGGCGTGGCGGCAGCCGCGTTGGTACTGCTGGTGGTCGGCGGCCTCGGACAGGGGGTGGCACCGGTATGGCTGGTCTGCCTCGTGTTGGTGCTGTGGGGTGTGCCAGGATGGGCCAACAACCCCCCGATGAACGCCCGCGCCATGCACATGGGCGGCGACGCCGCCACCGAGGCGGTGGCGCTGAACACCAGCGGACTCTACGCGGGAATCTCGCTGGCCGGCGCCATCGGCGGCGGCGCGGTCAACGCCTCCGGCGGCATCGGAGTCCTGGTGGCCGCTTGCGTCGCCGGTCTGATCACCATCGCGGTGATGGCGCTGTCCGTACGCCGCTACCCCTCTCCCCGGCGCGCGTCCGAGGCTGACAGCAGCCCCGAGAAGGCCGTCATGCCCTGACCCCGCCACGCCCAGGGCTCACGGCGGACCCCGGCGGCAGGTGGACGGTCATGATCAGGTGGCAGGTCTCGTCGCCCGTGCCGCGGTAGGTGTGGGGTTTGTCGCCGTCGAAGGTGGCGGTCCGGCCGGCTTCGACGGTGTGCTCGGTGCCGTCGAGGATCAGGATCATCCGGCCTGCGGTGACGCTGACGGTTTCCACGACTCCGGTCTGGTGGGGGTGGCTGGGGTATTCCTCGCCCGGCTCCAGCCGCCAGCGCCAGATCTCGGTGGGGGCCGGGCCCGAGGTCGTCAGCATGAGCCGGGCCTCGCTGCCCCGCTCGCCGGTCCACAGTGGTGCCACGGCATCGGCGTCCACGATGCGTACGCGGCCTTCGGGTGAGCCCTGCATCAGGGCGGAGACCGAGATGCCGAGGGTGTCGGCCAGCCGGACCAGGGTGGAGAAGTTGGGGTTGCCCTGGGCTCTCTCCAGCCCCACCAACGCACCCTTGCTGACCTGGGCGCGCCGGCTCAGTTCCTCCAGGGACAGGCCCGCACGGGCGCGGGCCGCCTTGACGTTCTGTGCGAGCGCCCGCAGGGCTGCGGCCGTCTCGGCCATCTGATCACCTTCCATGACTGGTAGCTGGCGGCTGGCGCCGGCCAGCGGTCCAATCGAATGCACCGTGCGGTCGTTCGGTTGACGACACCCGGTCATTCCGTTGTACGGTTTAGTCGTTCCGCTGAATCGTAAGGGATTGTCGCTGTGATCGCTCTTCTGCTGGCCCTCGGTAGCTCTCTCGCCTATGGCTGCGCCGACTTCCTCGGCGGGCTCGGCGCCCGTAAGGCGCACGTGCTGCGCACCGTGATGATCGCGGCGCCGGCCAGCCTCGCGGTCGAACTGCTGCTGTGGCCGGTGCTCGGCGCCACGTTCAGCACCGCGGCCCTGGGCTGGGGCGCCGCGTCCGGCGTCGCCTCGGCTGCCGCGTTCGCGCTGCTCTACAAGACCCTGGCGATCGGGCCGATGAACGTGCTCTCGCCCGTGACCGCACTGATGTCCGCCGCTCTGCCCGTCGGCGTGGGTCTGCTCCAAGGTGAGCACCTGGCCACCGCGGGGCTGATCGGCCTGCCCCTCGCGCTGGTGGCGGTGGTGCTGGTCAGCGCCGGACACGGCGTGGGGGCGGCGCGCCCCTCCCGTACGGCGTTGCTGCTGGCCTTCGGCGCGGGCGCCGCCATCGCCCTCCAGCTCGTCTTCCTGCACCAGGCGCCGTCCGACAGCGGCGTGGCCCCGCTGATCATCGGCCGTACGGTCTCCTCGGCCGTCACCCTGAGCGCCGCCGCACTGATGCGCCGCAAGCTCGGGCCCGAGCGGCCCGCCTACGCGGTGTCGGCCGCCGCGGGTGTACTGGACTCCCTGGCGAACCTGATGTTCCTGCTCGCCGCACGGAGCGGCGACCTGACCGTCGTCGCCGTGATCACCGCCCTCTACCCGGCCGGTACGGTCCTGCTCGCCCGCGGCGTCCTCGCCGAACGCATCCACCGCGGCCAGCTCGTCGGTCTGGGCACCGCCGCCGTCGCCGTCAGCCTCCTCGCCCTGACCTGAGCGGTCGGCCGTGCGCATCCACGGCCCGCGGCCCGCCGACTGTCGCAGACGTCCCGCCCCCGCACACGCACACAGAAAATGGACCCCATGCCTGACATCCGCATCGCCCCCGCCGTCGCCGACGCCTTCCCCGACACCCTCATCGCCCTGGTCACCGTCACGGGACTGCGCGGCCGCGAGCCCTGGCCGGACACCGCTGCCGCTCTGGACGGCCTGGAGCAGCAGCTCGCCGACGGCACCTGGCAGCCCGCCGACGAGAGCGACCCCCGGATCGAGGCGTGGCACACCGCCTACCGGTCCTTCGGCACCAACCCCCGCCGTATCCGCCCCAGCGTCGACGCGCTCGGCCGCCGCTTCGCCAAGAAGGGCGCCCTGCCGCGTATCAACCCGGCCGTCGACTCCTACAACTGCGTATCCGTACGGCACGGCCTGCCCGCCGGCGCCTTCGACCTGGAACACGTCACCGGCGACATCACCATCCGCCACGCGGACGGCACCGAGGAGTTCACCCCGCTCGGTGAGCCCGGCACCGTCGAGAACCCCAAGCCCGGCGAGATCATCTACGCGGACACCACCGGCGTCCTGACCCGCCACTGGAACCACCGCGACGCCCATCGCACCCGCGTCACCGAGGACTCCGCCCACGTCGTCTTCGCCCTCGAAACCCTCCAGGCCGCCCGCGACGGCCACCTCCTCAAGGCCGCCGCGGACGAACTGCGGAACCTGCTCACCCCGCACGCCGAACAGACCGCGATCCACTACCTCGACCCGGTACATCCGCGGACAGCTGTCTGAGCTCCGCCCGCCTGTCAGCCGTGCCTGGCGCCGGCTCGCGTAGCGGATACCGCCTGCGGGTCAGAACTGGTTCTCGCCGCCATCCACATACAGGTTGGCTCCGAGGATGAAGCTGCTCTGCTCGGAAGCGAGAAACGCCACCACGTTGGCGACCTCGTCCGCACGCCCGATCCGGCCGAGTGGCACAGCCGCGGCGAACTGTGCCTTGGCGACGGGCGTGCCCGCCGTAGCGGCCACGCCGTCGAGTCCGGGGGTGTCGATGGTGCCCGGCGAGATCGCGTTGACCCGGACGCCGCGGTCCTTCAGCTCGTTGGCCCAGGTGCGGGCGAAGGACCGGATCGCCGCCTTGGAGGCCGCGTACGTGCCGAACGCCGCGACGCCGTCATCGGCCCGCACCGAGGCGTTCAGGATCACCGAGGCGCCGTGGTTGAGCAGCGGCAACGCCTTCTGCACGGTGAACAGGGTGCCCCGTACGTTGACACCGAAGGTCGTGTCGAAGTGCTCCTCGGTGGTCTGCTCCAGTGTCGCGAACGAGGCGCTCGCCGCGTTCGCGAAGAGCACGTCCAGGCCTTGGCCCCGCGCGCGGACCGCGTCGTAGAGACGGTCCAGATCGGCCAGGTTCGCCATGTCGCCCGCCACGGCGGTGGCCCGTGCCGGGCCGATGATCTCCACGGCCGCGTCCAGCTCGGTCTTGCGCCGGCCGGTGACGAACACGTGCGCACCTTCGGCCGCCAGTCGTACGGCACTGGCCAGACCGATCCCGGTGCTGCCGCCGGTGACGACGGCAGTCTTGCCCGCCAGATGTCCCACAGGAATGACCTCCGCGAGGTGACAAAGTTCAGTACCGATCAGTACTGAATGAGAACGTAGCACATCTGTACCGCCCGATACGGAAAATTGCGGCTGCCGCCCTCAGGCCGTCGGCTCCCCGCCCTCGGTATAGATCACCAGCGTCAGTTCCGGCTGCTCGGCCAGGTGAAATGCCGTGTAGACGAACTCGACCGCCTCGCCGCCCTTGCGCCGCAGCCGTTTCCGTCCGCCGCGCCGGACCTGGACGTCGTACTGCGCCCACCAGGCACGCGCCTGCGGGCTGGCCGTGTTCAGCTCGTCGATCAGCTCCGTGAACCGGGGGTCGCCCGGGTGGCGCCCGGCCAGTGTCCGCAGCCGGGCGAGCAGACCGCGGGCCTCCGGCTCCCAGTCGACCATGACGTCCCGGGCCACCGGGTCGAGGAACGTCCAGCGGACGAAGTTCGCCGGGCGGTCCACGACAGCGTTGAGTTTCGGGAACAGCTCGTCGGCTGCCTGATTGCAGCTGAGTACGTCGTAGTTGCTGCCGATGATGTAGGCCGGTTGCGGCTGGAGCAGCAGCGGTACGGCCGCCACCTCGGCGGCCAGCGGTTCAGGTTCCGCGGCCCTGGGCTCGGGTGCATGACCGGCGAGCCGGAAGAGGTGGTCGCGCTCGTGGCGGTCGAGCCGCAGCGTCGAGGCGAGGGCGGCGAGCACCTGGTCCGAGACGCGGATGTCCCGGCCCTGCTCAAGGTACGTGTACCAGGTGGCGCTCATCCCGGCGAGCAGCGCGAGCTCCTCCCGGCGCAGACCCGGTGTCCGGCGGCGGCCGGTGTGCGGCAGCCCCACCTGGTCAGGCGTGATGCGCTCTCTGCGGCTGCGAAGGAAAGCCCCCAGCTCACCGCGTCGGTCAGGCTGTTGCTGCATGATGAATGGCACTCCCGGTTCCAGAATAAATAGGCTCTGTATACCAGGCTGAATGCGGCGCAGACTTGAGCCCGGGTCAGGGAAGCAGCTCCCGACCAGCCCCGATGCCGTCGCCTGTCGCTACCGGACCGAACACGCCGGGGTCAGTCAGCACTGGAAACCGAGGAGAACCACTCCACTCATGCCCACCACCACGACACCCGCGACCACAGCCGCCACCACAACCACGGCCACGGCCGGACACGCCGCCACAGGCACGAGCCCAGCCATGGACGCGGGCCAGGCGGGAACCCGCAACAAGGTCATCGCCATCACCGGAGCCAGCAGCGGGATAGGCCGGGCCACCGCGCTCACCCTGGCGCGGCACGGTGCGACGGTCGTCCTCGGCGCCCGGCGCGGCGATCGCGTCGAGCAGCTCGCCACCGAGATCCGGGAGAGCGGCGGCCGCGCCCTCGGAGTGCCGACCGACGTACGGCGGCGCGCGGACCTCGTCCGCCTGGTGGACACGGCGGTCAGCCGATTCGGGCGCCTCGACGTGCTGGTCAACAACGCCGGCATCGGGCCGGTCTCCCCGCTGGAGGACCTGCGCGTCGACGAATGGGACGACATGATCGACGTCAATCTGCGCGGCGTCCTGCACGGCATCGCCGCCGCGCTGCCGGTCTTCCGCCGCCAGGAAGCCGGGCACTTCGTCACGGTGGCGTCGACCGCCGCGTACCGCACGGTCCCCGGACAGGCGGTCTACGCCGCGACGAAGACGGCCGTGCGCACCGTCTGCGAAGGGCTGCGGCAGGAGACGGACGACCTCCGCGTCACCATCGTCTCCCCGGGGTTCGTCCACACCGACTTCGCCAACGCGGTCGCCGACCCCGACGCCCGCGCCGCGCTGCTGGCCCGCCGCGACGCCATGGCACTGGACCCCACATCGATCGCGGACGCCATCGCCTACGCCGTTGCCCAGCCGGACCAGGTCGACGTCAACGAGATCGTGGTACGGCCCACCGCGCAGCGTTGACGGCGGCCGGGCCGTATCGGTGCTCGGCCGGCCGGGTCAGTCACCGGGGCGGCCCGCGTCCCCCAAGGTCAGCCCGGTATGTCCGTGCCCCTGCTCCCACCCCCGGCTGTGTCCACGAGGAACTTCTGGAGGGCTGACGCAACGGCGTCGGGAGCTTCCACAGGCAGCAAGTGACCGGCGTCGGGGACCGTGGTCAGGGTCGCGTGCGGGAGGTGGGGCAGCAGGCAGTCGCGCAGGACGTGCGGCGGCTCCACCACGTCGTTCTCCCCGGCCAGCACGGTCACCGGCACCTCGATGTCCCGTACCGCGTGGGAGATGTCCTGCGCGATTCCGCGCAGGGGCCATTCGCGCCGGGCCTCGGCGCCGCAGGCGAGGCTGTCCCGTACCGCAGGCCCGCACCGCCGGGGGCAGCGGGGGCGGTCAGGACATGGTCGAGGGGGTGGTGCACCACTCGGGCGAGTCGTAGGCGTGCGCCAGCCCTACCGGTACTCCTCGGTGACTGTGACGGGTGGCTGCGGCGGCGCGGGTGCCACGAGCACCAGGCCGACCAGCGCGGACGGCCGGTGGGCCGCGAGGAGCTGGCTCGTCTTGGCACCCATCGAGTGGCCGACGAGGACGAACGGCCCGGGTACGCAGGCCTGGACCACCCGGGCGAGATCGTCGGTGAGCTGGTCGAGGTGGTAGGGGCCAGGCAGGGCCCGGGAGGCGCCCCAGCCGCGCTGGTCGAAGCGGACCGTTGTCTGCCCGGGCGGCAGGAGGTCCAGCACGCTGTTCCAGGTGCCGGCGGAGCCGCCCCAGTAATGGACGAAGACCAGTGCCGGCCCGCTGCGGCCCCGTGTCAGCACGTCGAGACACCCGCCAGACGCCGCAACACTGGTTGTCGTTTCCGTCATCTCCGTCATCAACGCTTCTTCCTTTCCGTCGGCAGCAAGCGACTCCCGCCGCTCGCGCCGAACCGGTGAACCCATACCTGACCTGCTGTCAGGCTCATCCGCGCCGGTAGGCGCAAGACCGTGCACCCGGTGGCGGAAAGGAACACACTCCTTGTGGAAAGCGGACACCGGCGCGGTACGGCAAGTGCACTGTCTCCCGGCCGTCGGATCGGCGTACGGGGTGGAAGTCCTCGATTTCGCCGCGTCGCGATCGATGGTCGCCCACCGCCGACGCACTCAGCCGCAGCGCCCCGGCTTCCACGTATTCACGCTGATCGGCTTCGGAACCGGCAGGCGAGAAGCGGATGTCCACAGCTACCGGCTGGAGGCAGGCAGCGCTCTTCACCGACCGGCATCACGTCGCCGACTACGCCCAGGCACTCGGCTACGACGTACGCACCCTCACCCGCGCAACGCGTGCCGCCATCGGCACGGGCGCCAAGGCCTTCCTCGACCAGCGCATCCTGCGCGAAGCTGCCTACGGCGCGGGCTGGAGCACGGCCGGCAGTTCGCGGTGGCCGTTGGAGATGAAGGTCGGCAGGGTACGGAGCCGGCTCGCGGGGACGGCGAGGGTGAGGGCCGGGAAGCGCTCGAAGAGACCGCGCAGGGCGATGGCGCCTTCCAGCCGGGCGAGCGGGGCGCCCAGGCAGGCGTGCACTCCGTGGCCGAAGGAGAGGTGGGACTTGTCCTTCCGCGCGGGGTCGAAGTGGTCGGCGGTGGCGCCGTACAGCTCCGGATGCCGGTTCGCGGCCGCGTACGAGGCGAGGATCGCGTCTCCCTTGTGGATCGTCGGGCCGTGGTCCGGCAGCGGGATGTCCTCCACCGCGTAACGCATGGGCAGGAAGGGGATCGGGGCCTCCCAGCGAAGCGTCTCCTCCACGACGTCGTACCAGCTGGTGCTGCCCGTGCGCACCAGGGCGAGCCGGCCGGGCCGGGTGAGCAGGGCGGTGATGGCCTGGTCGATCAGGTTGACGGTGGTCTCGTACCCGGCGTTGATCACGAGCAGCAGGGTGTCGACCAGTTCCGCCTCGGTCAGGCGCGATCCGTCGTCCTCGCTGTCCCGCGCCGCGATGAGCCGCGAGGCGAGATCGTCGCCGGGGGCGGTTCGTTTGGCGGCGACCAGGGCGGTCAGCAGCGCGTACATCTCCTCGACGTTGGCGCCTGCCTCGGCCGGACTCAGGCCGGTGGAGAAGACCTTGTCGACGGTACGGCGGAAGTGCGGTACGTCCGCCTCGGTCAGACCCACGAGATGGCAGATGACCTGGACGGGAAGCGGATACGCGAAGCGTTCCCGCAGGTCCACCGCCGTACCGGGAGGTGTGGTGGCGAGGTCGTCGAGCAGGCTGCCGGTGATGCGCTCGATGACCGGTGCCAGCGTGTTCACGCGGCGTGCGGCGAAGGCCGGGCCGATGATGCGGCGCAGCCGGCGGTGTTCGTCGCCGTACGCGGTGAACATGCTCTTCACCGCCACCCACAGCTCCAGCGGCCAGACACCCGCGATCCGGTCGGGGTAGGCGGGCCAGTGCCGGCGGGCGTCCTTCGAGACGCGGGGGTCCACGAGGAGCCGCCGCAGCAGTACGGGGTCGGAGACCGCCCAGGCTTCGACGCCGAGCACGTCGACCTTGACGAGGGCGCCTTGAGCACGTAACAGGGCGTCCTCGCCGTGTCGGTCGCGGCCTTCGGCGTCCAGGACGATGACGGGTGGCTCGGTCATGCGGGGCTCCTTCGGGTCCACGGCCGGGGCAGGGCCGGAGCCCCGAGAACAGCCTGAACGGGGCGGCCGCGCCCGGCAGTTGTGGTTACAGCGCACGGAAACAAGGCCCCGGGGCCGCGGTTGGCCAGGGGCCCCAGGATGACACGCGGTTGTCGGTCGAGGAAGGCGCCGGGAAAGGCGGGGGAAGGCACGACGGGACAGGACCGGCTGAACTGCGCGCAGCGCCCCTCAGGAAGCAGCCAGTCCTTCGGTCGCCCGCAATTTCACTGTGAACGCCAGCGTCAGTCCCCCCGGTGGCGAGCACTTCACCACGGCGTTCCCGTCCAGGGCGATGATCTGCGGTGGGTTCCACCCGTCCGGTACCGAGCCTCCGGCAGATCCGAAGGAGTCGAGCACACGGCTCTCGGGCGCCCAAGCGGTGGCCGTTCCGCCGACGGTGCTCAGGCCCTGCTCGACGACCCACGTCGCCGCTCGGCCCGTCGGGTCGGTCGCCATGACCTCGGCCCGGTAGCGGCTCGCTCCGGCTGCCAGGGGCACTGCGGCAAGGGTGATGGAGTTCGCCGCCGCGAGGCCACAGCCCTGTGCCTGGCGTTCGCGGGCCCCGATCCGTCCGGTCGTGGTGTCGAAGGCGAACACCCAGTCCCGGCCGCCTTGCCACTGTGTCTGCCCATGGTCGGTCGTGGACACGCAGCCACCGAGATGGGACAGCATGTGCGCGTCCTGGGGCAGTGTCCAGGGTTTCGTGGGATTCGTGGTGCTGCCGATGTTCCGGACCGGTGCCGGCCCCCGCCTGCCGGCGAACACGATGTTCGCGCGGGTGCTCGCGCTCGGGCGGAACTCGCAGTTCACGAACGTCGACGCGGTGGGGATCTCCAGCGGAGGCTTGGGCCGTTCCTGCGCCAACAGGAGCAGGGAATTGTCGATGAGCACGGGCGGGCAGTCGGTCTGCTTCAGGAAGCTGGTTTCCAGTACCGAGCTTTCCAGGACGAAATGGTGCAGGTCGGAGGTGGCTACCGCGGACTGCCAGGTCTCCGGGTGGCCCTGCGTCGCCTCCGAACTGATGGCGACCCCGATGCCGTGGAAGAACCCGTAAGGCGCCGCCGAGGTCAGCAGGAGCGGCACGATGGAGCGGTGGCTGCCGATGTACCAGTCGCGAGCGGTGACGCCGACGAGGTCGGTCGCCACGAAGTCGTACTGGGTCCCGACGGTCTGCAAGCGGTCGACCCTGGCCAGCCCGCTGCCGCCCAGCGTGAGGCCGAGCCTGGTGGCGCTGATGAAGAGATGTTCGACTTCGGAGAGGTACGAGTTGTTCCGCAGCCTCATCCCGTCGCGGGCGGCGGTGACGCGGATGTGGCTGAACACCGAGCTGTTCGAGAGCTGGCCATGGATCCCCGCGCCCGAGGGACACTGGAACTCCAGCCGCCGGACGGTGGTGATCGCGGCCGCGACCGGCGGCCCGCCCCACTGGTACATCACGTAGACGGGGTCGGGGTCCGGCGCCCTTCGGATCCAGGTCGACCCGACGGTGAAGGCGTCGACGTCGCGGTCGAAGTTGAGCAGCATCCGGGTGACCAGCCGTTGGTCCGCGTGGGCGGGGTCCGGCCTGACGTTGGTGGCGAAGTCGGAGGAGAACTTCGCGGTGGGCGCGGTGAACGTCCGCGTACCGGCGTCCCGGTCGATCACGAAGTCGCTGATCCGTACGGAGTCGATGCGCCCGGTGAACGGCCGCGTGAGATCCCGGTACTCCGGCCAGCGCTGCTGGCTCCTGGCGCCGAGGTAGACGCCTTCCTCGACGGGCTGGGTCAGCCTCGCCCCGGCCGGGGGACGCTGCCCCTCCCGCGGCTCGGCGGGTGTCAGTACCGTCCCGGGGGGCCCGGCGTAGAGATCGAGGTGGGCGCCGTCCCAGACCAGGGAGAGATGCAGCGTCTGCCCGACCGGGAAGCTGCCGGGATGGGCGATGAGGTGGTCCACACCGTTGAGCCGGGCGGTCGCGGTGACCTTGACCTGGCCTGTCGTGCCGCCGAGGAAGATGCCGAAAGCACAGGTGGCCGCTTCGCTGTTCAGCCGTCGGCCCGAACTGGAGATGACGGGCTCGCCGCCCCCGCCCGGCAGCACCTCGGGACGCACCGTGCAGGAGACCGAGAACGACGCCGCGCCGTCCATGTCGAGCGCCGGGCTGTCGCGGAGGTTGACGGTGCTCCTGTTGTTCGCGCTGAGAGCGCCGGCCTTGCCCGCTCCCGTGAGCAGGGCGTCCGACGTGGGCAGGTGGCCCAGCGACTTCGGCGAGATGCACAGTGCGGGACCGTGCGCGCCGAAGAACCTGATGGTGGTGGTGTGCTCGCTCTCGCCGAGCAGCTCGATCTTCCCCCGCTCACGGTCGACGACCAGCGGGCGGCGGATGCGGTAGTAGCCCGCCGGGAAATAGACCACGCCGGGCTGGAGCGGGTGCAGGGAGCGCATGGCCCGTGTGATGGCGTCCCAGTCGTCGTTCTGATCGTCGCCCTTGGCGCCGAAGTCGAGGACGTTCGCGAAGTCGTGCTTCGGCACCACGGTCACGTTCCCCTGCGCGTCGCACTCGCCGACGACGAACGCGCCTGTGGCTACCGGCAATTGGCGCGCACACCGGCCCTGACCGTCGACGACCACGGCGGACGGCTGCCCGGCGCCGAGTCCGGTGGTCTGCGCGGGTGCGACCTCCGGCTGTTCGTAGTAGGTCACTTTCGTGTCGGCCGCGGCCGCGGTGGACGCGATCCCGACGACCATCGTGCCCGCGGCGAGCGCGGCGGGCGCCGCCTTGGTCAGCCTCGTGGCATCGTCCGGAGCCAGCGCGGAACAGAGCACATCCCCGGCCCGGACGTCGACTGCGACCGTTGCTGTTTCCATGGGTTCCTCCGGGTGCACGGTGGAATGGTGGTGGGGCGGTGAGTGCGGTGACTGGTGCGGAATGCGGTGCGGTACGTGGTGCGGTACGTGGCGCGGTGTCCAGCGGGACGGTTCGTGGGCCGTGGACGCGTCCGACGACGCCGGGGATTGCGGGACTCCATCGGGGCGGCCGGTCGTCTCGGACCAGGAGACTGCAAACCGTCGATCGAGGACAGTCATCGGGCGAGCTTTCCACCCACATGGGTGATACGGGTGGACATCACCACCGCCGACACCACCGAAGCGCTCAATCTGCCCGTCACGGGCCGTCCTTCACCACCAGACACGGGAACGCCAAGGGCACCCGACCGTCCTGGCCGGGTGCCCTTCTCGTCATGCGCTGGTGCGAGGGTCAGGACATGCCGGGCCACATGGCAGTGCGCGAACCGAGGGTGCCCTTCCCGTTGCCCGGGTAGAGGCACAGGCCGCCGGAGCTGTTGATGGCGGCGATGTCGGGGCGGCCGTCGCCGTTGAAGTCGGCCGAGGTGACGACGTCGGTGACATGGCTGTGCAGGGCCGTCAGGTGGCTCTGCTGGACCCAGCGGTGCAGGTCGTCGACGCGGGTCTCGACGGCGCCCGTACGGGTCTGCTCGGAGCCGAAGCAGCCGCCCTGCCAGGAGGCGTGGCTGACCGCGACCAGCTCGGGGCCGCCGGTCTCCGTCTCGCGCAGGGCCGGGCCGCCGGTCAGCATGCTCACCGCGACGGTAGTCGCGGCCACTCCGGTGGCCCATATGGCGCGTGGACGTCTGCCAAGCACTCGGGTTTCCTCAATTCCTGCGAGGGAGAGATAAAGGGAAGGGAAATTCGGGTCCGACGGGGCTGCCGGCCCGCGGTGATGTAGAGCACCGCGTGTTTCCGTTATGCGGGGGCGGCAGCGTTTTTCGCGCCGATTCCCTTCCAGGCTTCCGATCGCGAACGGACGCAGAGCGAGGTGTCCACCGCGCCCGTACCCGGTGACGTGGAGGCAGCAGTCCCGCGCCGCCGGCCGGCCTGCGGGCGCCCGTCGGTAGCTTCGACCAGCACATGGGCATCAACGGTGAGGATGCTGCCGGGCGAGCCGACGGTGGTCGGCAGACGCCGAGTCTCGCCCTGGGAACGGCTTCGCCCACTCCGCCGTCAACCGGCCCGCAGCGTCTCTCCCGCACCCGTCCGCGACGCCGTCTCCACGCGATGGATCAGGTGGGCGATCAGCAGGACGAGCTGTGGCCACAGTTCGCGCGGGAGGCTGTGTCCCATTCCGTCGATGATGGCGAGCTCGGCACCGGGAATGGCCGCGGCGGTGGCCCGCCCGCCGTTCATGTCGATCAGCACGTCGTCGGTGCCGTGGATGACGAGCACCGGAACGCGTACGGACCGCAGTCGAGCCGTACGGTCGCCGGAGGCCAGGGCGGCGGCGAACTGGCGCACCATGCCCGCGGGGTCGTGCCCCCGGTCGTAAGCACGTTCGGCCCGCTCGGTGGCTGCGGCCTCGTCGAACGCGAACCCCGGCGACGCCACGGCGCGCAGGGCCCGGATCTGCCAGGCGATGAAGCCCCGGCGGTCCTGCGGGGGCGCTCCCAGCCCGGCGAGCGCGGTGGTGTCGGGGCGGCCCACGGCGCGGTCACCGGTGCTGGACATCATCGAGGTCAGTGAGCGGGTGCGCCCGGGGTGCTCGACGGCCATGGTCTGGGCGATCATCCCGCCCAGCGACGCGCCCACCAGATGAGCGCTGCGCACATGCAGTACGTCGAGCAGGCCGACGATGTCGTTGGCCATGTCCGACAACGTGTAAGGCGGCAGGGAGAAGTCGCCGGTCAGCACCTTCTGCGGGACGGGGCCCGCCAGGCCGGGGCCCGACAGCCGGGGGCCCGGGAGGGCGGAGCCCGGCAGGGCAAGATTCGGGAGGCCAGGAGCTGGTAGATCGGAACCTGACAGGTCGGGACCTGGCAGGTCGGGACCTGGCAGGTCGGGGAAGCGCGACGACCGGCCGACATCGCGATTGTCGAACCGGATCACTCGCAGGCCGCAGTGGGCCAGCTCGGCACAGAACTCCTCCGGCCAGGCGATCATCTGGGCCCCACAGCCCATCACCAGCAACACGGGCGGCGCGTGAACGTCACCGAAGCATTCGTACGCCATCCTCATCCGTGCCGGGCCGACATTCAGCGCCAGCTGTTCACCCATCGCCGAACCACCCCGACCCCCGCCCCGATCACAAGAAGCTGGACGAGCATAAACATACTGGAATTCTCGATGCGCGCGGAATCGAACGTAGCGAAATGGTTCGGCAATACGAAGAAGAAGGAGTGGCGTTCCGTGGCGGTCGGCGGGTATGTCGATGCAGCAGGCAGCGTGACGATGTGGAAGCGCCCGCACCCCCGCCGGAGCCTCTGGCCCGAGGATCGGACAAGCAACTGGGCGCGAACGGTCGCGTCCGCCCGTACGACGCAGGTGCGGACGCGGCCGGGATCGCGACCCCCGCCTGGTCGAAGGCGGCCGCGATCCCCGTACCTGTCACTCCGCCGGGCTCGCGGACGGACGCGACGTGCCCAGCATGGAGCAGGCCGCCTCGTCGACGAGCCTCTTGTTCGCGCTCGCGGCCGTCTTCCCCTTGATGCCGAAGTTCGTGCTCGTCAGGACCGCGACGCTCCGGTGCCCGGCGGCGTCGGTGTAGATCTCGCTGGAGTAGCCGGGCAGGCCGCCGGTGTGGCCCCAGACGGTGCCGCAGGGCGTGTCCACCTTCATCAGGCCCAGGCCGTAACCGCCGCCTTCCTCGGGGGCGGGAACGGTGGTGCGCATCTGCTTCATCTGGGCCTCCGGCAGCAGCTTGCCGGTCATCAGCGCGGTCAGGAAGCGCTGCCAGTCCTGAGCGGTGGAGACCATGCCGCCTGCTGCGCCGGACCAGCTCGGGTCGATACGGGTGGTGTCGATGTTGCCCTCGGGGCGTCCGGGGCCGGCGAAGCCCACGCCTTCGGGCAGGTCAACGGCCGGGGCGAGAAGACTCTTGAGGTGCTTGGCGTCCGGCTCGTAACCCGTCACATGCTGCTTGCCGGCGCTCCATTCGGCGTCCGTGGCCAAGAAGGAGTCCTTCATGCCCAGCGGCTTGGTGATCTTCTGTTCGACCAGTTCGGTGAGGCTCTTCCCGGTGGCCTTCTGGAGGAGCAGTCCCAGGGCCGCGTAGTTGGCGTTGCTGTAGGAGTGCTTCTTGCCGGGCGCGGCCGGCGGATCCTGCGGGGGAGTGATGGCGAGGAGGTCTTCCGCCTTCCAGGTGCGCCGCTCCTGGCCCGTGAGGGAAGGCAGGAATTTCGGCGTCAGCAGGAAGTCGCCCAGACCGCTGGTGTGGTTGAGGAGCATCCGTACGGTGATGTCCTTGCCGCCCCGCACAAGCCCGGGCAGCCACTTCTCCACCGTGTCGTTCAGGCCGACCTTGCCGTCGGCGACCAGTTGCAGGAGGAGGGTGGCGGTGACTGTCTTGGTGTTGGACCCGACCCTGAACTGGTCGTCGGCGGCGAGACGGTGATCGGCTTTCGTCCAGGCGGCCTGCCGTGCGATTTCCACGGGCGCCCCGTTCCCGCGAACGACCCGGACGATCACCCCGGCAGAACCCTCGTCCGCGGCCTTCTGCGCGAGATCGGCCAGCCGCTTGTCGGCCGGTGCGCCGGTCCCTTCCTGCTTGACCGACGTCTTCGTCGCGCCCGCATCCGTGTCCGTTTCCGAGCACGCCGTGAGCGCTCCGCCCATACCGGTCACCAAGGCCACTGTCAGCGCTCCGTGCAGGATCCGGCGGCGAGACGTTGTGAGTGCGGACATGGCAGTTCCCTTCGGCGCATGACAGGTGGTGGTGTGCGTCGGGGGCCGAGGCCTTTCCCCGGAGGAGAGGCTTACGGCGGGCCCGCCGCACAGCAACCATTCAGCCAGCGCCAGTCACCTCGCACATCGCTCGTTGGCGGGGCCTCCGTGGGCCCTGGGTCACTCGGAGGAGTGACAAGGAGAGACACGGGTGGGCGACATGGGCAAGAGGTGACAGGGGCGAAGAGCGGCATGGGCGAGGGGGCACGGGCGAAGGGGGACAGGCACGGAAAAACGCGGGCCCGAGGCATACGGGAGCGGGTTGGCACAGACGGATGGACGGACGCGCGGCAGGCCGCCGACCCGGCCGCTGGCAGCGCGGTCAGGACAGTGTGTTCCTGGCCAGCACCGCCGCCTGCGCCCGGCTCTGACAGCCGGTCTTCGCGAGCATACGGCTGACGTGCGTCTTCACCGTGTGCAGGCTCACCACGAGCCGGTCTGCTATCTCGGCGTTGCTCAGCCCGTCCCCGACCAGCCGCAGGACGTCGTGCTCCCGCTCGGTGAGGTCCCTCAGCCGCGCCAGCTCATGGCCGTCCGGCTGACGACGGGTGCTCAGGTGGCCCTCGATGATCCGCCGGGTCACCGCCGGACTGAGCGCGCTGTGCCCGGCCGCGGCCGCCCGAACCGCCCCGGTCAGCTCCTCGTACGAACTGTTCTTCAACAGGAATCCGGCCGCCCCGGCAGCCAGCGCCTCGTCGACGTACTCGTCCAGATCGAACGTCGTCAGCATGAGCGCCTGACTCCGCCCCGGCCCGAGCAACTGTCGGCGGCCCAGTTCGGCCAGCGCCCACAGCCCGTCCCGCCGGGGCATGCGGACATCCAGCAGCAGTACGTGCGGCTTCAGCCGCGCGCACGCCTCGACGGCCTCTTCCCCGTTGCCCGCGGTGCCGACCACGGTCAGATCGGCCTGACTGTCGAGGATCGCGCTCAGACCCGCGCGGATGACCGGTTCGTCGTCCACCACGAGCACACTGATCTGCTCAGACACCGGCGGTCTCCAGCGGCATCGTGGCGACGACACGGAATCCGCCGTCGCCGGTCGGGCCGGCGGTGAGTTTCCCGTCCAGCGCATCCACCCGCTCCCGCATGCTGACCAGGCCGAGCCCGACCCCCGCACCCGCGGTGCCGCGACGCGCCGCGCGGCCGTTCACCACCTCGAAGCGCAGTTGTCCGGCGGTGTCGTCGACGGTGAGCCGGACCGGCGCCCCTGGCGCGTGGCGACGGACGTTGGCCAGCGCTTCCTGCACGAGGCGGTACCCCGCCAACTGCACCGGACCAGGCAGCGACTCCAGCTCCGTTTCCACACGTACGTCGACCGGTCCTCCCGCGGCACGATGACTGTCCAGCAACACGTCCAGCTCTCCGAGCCCGGGCATCGGCTGGAGCGGGGCCACTTCGGCGGGATCGCGCAGCATCCGTAGCAGATCGCGCAGCTCACCACCGGTCTGCCGGCCCGCCGCCGCCAGTCCGTCGACCTGGGTACGGGCCCAGTCGGGCAGCTCGTCACCACGTGCGCGCAGGGTTTCCGCGTGCACGACGAGCAGGGTCAGCGAGTGCGCGACCACGTCATGCATCTCGCGGGCGATCCGTGCCCGTTCCCGCTGTGCGGCCTGCGCCGCCTGCAGACGTTGCGCGCGGTCCGCGTCGGCCACCCGCTGCTCGGCCGCGGCGAGCAGCACACGGCGGGTGCGCGCGGCGAATCCCATCACCCAGGCCAGCGGCATGGGAGCCAGGGAGGCGAGGATGTCGAAGCTGCCCCGGAACTCACTGGCGCCTGCGGTCAGCTGGTTCACCCCCAGGCCGACCGCGATCAGCACGCTGCCACCGAGCATCGCCAGTACGGCACGTACCCAGCTCGTGCAGTAGCTGCCCAGGTTGTAGAGCAGTACGGCGAGCGGCAGGAAGACCAGCGGGGTCAGCTTGGCGTCCTGACCCGCGCTCCCCGCCAGTGCCACCACGAGCGCACCCAGGCCCGCGACGAAGGCCGTGGCCGGCAGCCGCCGACGCAGCACCAGTACCGCGACGGTCACCACCTCGTAGCCGACGAGTGACGACCACGCCAGGCTTGACGTGTCCACGTACGGCTGCGACAGCAGCGGCGGCAGACAGGTCAGCGCAACCAGCCCGACGTCAGCACTCCATCTGGGCCATATGCCATCAACTACTCCCATGCGCCTGACACTAAGAGCTTGCGCATCGGTCATCATCACTCCAAAGAACGACTCACGCTGTCATCGATCGATCGTGATCATCTCAGCGTGCTGATCCGGCGGGTCACCGAGTTCACGGCGCCGGCGTCGGTACGTCCGGGGGCGAGGGCATCGCTGTGACTCCGGCTGTGACTCCGGCTGTGACTCCGGCCGTGACTCCGGCCGTGACTCCGGCCGTGACTCCGTCTCCACGTCGACAGCTCTCGTGCCCGTCCCGTAGCCACCCGTGCGTGGCCACGGCGGCCACGGCATTGATACGGACCATTCGGATGTCGTCGCCGCTGACCGGGCGAGCTATGCGTGGGAATCCCGAAGTGGAACGTTCGTCGGCGAAATGTGGAAACCCACGCATCGGGACTCACTCCGGAGAACACGGGCCTCGTTGAATACGCGGCTCCACTTGCGGAGTCGCAGACGGGAATGCTGGACGACGGGCCCGCGGACCCGGACCTCCACGTCCTGTGCTGCAACGAGTACTTCCTCGCGACCCAGGGCGTGCCGCAGCCGACGGATGATTCCGAGTCGGTCGCGGAGAGCGTGCGGAGCGACCTTGCCCAGCCACGACCAGGTGCCCGCCGGTTCGCCGGCGGGCACCACCGCTCGTCTCGATGAACGACAAAATCGTGGCCGAGGCCGCACTTCTCGCCCTCACCTGTCACCGGGTGAGCCACGCATCGCGTGCGCCGTCCATGCGCTCGCGGAAGTCCTCCTGCCGTACGCCAGAATCGAGCGGTCTGCGGGAAACGCTGACGCGTCTCCCGCAGACCGCCGCCTCGATCGGCACCTCGCCCCTGTTCTTCGACCGCATCGGACACCACACGATGTTCGTCGCCGGAATCCTCTGCGCGGTGCTGTACGACGCACTCGACATACCGCCACGGCCGCACGAACACGCGTCGCTCCCGACGACGTGACCGCGGACGCCGCGCTGGCCCTGGCGGCCAGGGAGTACCAGATCGACGCGCTCACGCAGCAGCTCGGACGGCTCACGGCGGCGGAAGGGCCCCTGACCCCGACGGGTGAGGCGGCGGCCCGCCATCTGGAGCTGCAACGGGCAGCGCGCCGAGCTGCCTTGACCAGGCCTGGACCGCGGCCTCGTCATGCACCCTGACCATCTGCCACGCGTTGAGGACCCGAGGTCAGGAATTCGAAGGACCGGCTCACGTTCGGAGAGGGCCCTGTCGAGATCGTCGGCAGCCATGCGGACCACGTGTCACAGCCGGCCGAGGCCGGCGCCCTGATCAGGCAGGCCTCCAGTTTCAGTATGCACGCAACTACGGTCGGTGACCGCCCCGTCGAATCCAACGAAAACCGCATCATGGCCATTTGCTGCTGAAAACAGGCTGAGAACAAGTCACGAGAACGGCGTCGGGCGCGATACTTTCGCGGCGGAAAGACGGCTTGTCGCCGTCACGTTGCACAGAAGAGGAGCGCCGTGAGGACAGCGGCGGCGAGCCGCGCACTGCCGTGACGGCGGCCGCGCATCGCGCATCTGAAGCTCGGCCGAGCCCCCGAGCCACCACTGCCGGACGCGTCGATGCCTCTGATCGCCCCCGCCCGCCGCGCTTCGCGTAGCTCTCCGCTTCTGCGCGCCGACTTAAGGAGCACCTTTCTTGACCACTCACCGTAGACATGGCGTCGGCCCGCGGCTGATGCGGGCCCTCATAGCGGCCCTGTGCGGGATCCTCGGAGCCACCGCGCTCACTGCGACCCCGGCGGCAGCAGCCGATCAACGACATGCGATCTATGCCATCGCGCACCGGGTCAACACCCTGGACGGCGTGGACGCCGCCATCAACCACGGTGCCAACGCCATCGAGATCGACGTCTGCGCCTGGTGGAACCCGAACGAATGGCGTGCTTGGCACGACTGTTCCTCGGCCGGTGACAACCGGCGGGGCACCAGCTTCGACAGCATGCTCGACCGCATCATCTCCAACGCCGACGCGGGGCGCCGGCTGTCGCTGGTCTGGCTGGACATCAAGGACCCGAACTACTGCGGCGAAGCAGAGAACCGTACGTGCAGCGTCGCCGGACTGCGCGACAAGGCCCAGCGGCTGACGGCTGCCGGAATCCAGGTGCTCTACGGATTCTTCGAGTACCACGGTGGCAACACCCCGGACGTCGGCGGCAGGGGCTGGAAGAGCCTGGAAGGCAAGCTCGGCAAGCTGGAGGGCATCACCACGACCGGGAGCCGCGACAAGGTCCGCAACGCCTTCAACCAGTCCGGTTCCGGGTTCCCGAACGGCCGCCGGGTGATGGACTACGGCGACACCAACATCACCAACGGGTTCGGCAACTGCACGGAAGCCACGTGGAACACGTGCGCCGAACTGAAGAAGGGCGCCGCGGACCGGGCCGCCGGACAGCTCGCGGCCACCCTGTCCTGGACGACCACCTACAACGACCCGTGGTACGTCGACAAACTGCTGGGCGACGCACGGGTGGACGGCATCATCGCGGGCTACGCCAGCTTCACCGGGGAACGCGAATACGACAGCAGCTGGCAGTGCGCCAACGCCATCAACCTCATCCGTGATTGGGTGAACCGCCACAGCGGCTCCCACCGCATGGCCAACAGCGGTGACCGCCTGTTCCGATAACGGACACCCCCCGGGGCCAGGCCTGCCTGTTCTGCGCCCCAGGGGACCCTCAGACCGTTGGCCGGGATCCCCGGCCGACGGTTTTCCCGGGGACGTCGAATGAGAGTCCCCCTGCTGGCAACCAGCCAGCCTCCAAAGCGTGGTTGCTCGGTCCGTGTCGTCCGCGTGAGTCAGAATTCGCTCGATGTCCCAGGCGTGATGGGCGGCGTCATGGACATTGTTCCGAGCGACATCCTCGGCTTTCTGCTCATGGCTTCATGCGGAGACAATGACCAGTCGAAGTCGCAGCGCTGGCAAGGGTTTCCGTACAGACGTGCTCCCCAAAGTTCCCTGGAATACCAATGTACTGAGCCCTCGGCAGGCACTGATCACCGGCCTCTTCGACAGGTCCTGGAGCCGAACGGTTCGCCACGGATTCACCGGGGCGCCGGGAGAACGCCGGAGATGACGGCGAGGCTGAGCTGCTTGCCCGATCCGCAACACGAGGCCGCCGCCGGAGCCGGACCTGTCACGGAAGCTGACGCGCCGCGCGTCACCAACGCACGAAGCTCACCACGAGTACGGCCAGGGACAGCAGCAACATGCCGAGGCAGTTGACCCAGAAGGCGGAGTTCAGGGCTTTGGCGCGAATGTGGGATGCGCCGGCCGCGAGGAAGTACACCACGATCGCCGCGGTGGTCGTCATGGCGACGCCCGGCACGCGGAGCCCCACGGCGAGCCCGACTACCGATGCCGCCTTGGCAGTGGTCAGCACCCACCACCAGTCACGCGGGAACCCCACGCCTTCCAGGCAGTCGACTATGAATTTCGGCGGGCGAACCATCATCGCGGCATCGCCTGCCTGGATCACCAGAAGGACGAGAACCGGCCAGGCCGGAGAGGGAGTTCAGAGAGAGTCATCGATCAGCTCCTGCCTTGCGCGGTGATGAATGCGGCGGTGTCCCGGATCCTGGAGGCCGTTTGCCGCGGGTCGGTGGCTCCTGCGGCGAGCAGCATCAGCTCGCCCAGGTAGCTGGAGAACATGACGTGCGCGCCGAGTTTCGCGTGGGCGTCCGGCGTGCCTGCGTTCATCAGCGCGGTGGTGAGGTTGCTTTCGGTCAGTGTGCGCAGTGCGCCGAGGGCCGCGTTCTCCGGCCGCCCTCGGGTCAGGGCCCGGAAGTACGCGCGCGCAAGGTCCTCGTTCTCGGTGAACAGGTCGAGGAACGGGTCGAAGTAGCGGGACAGGTAGTCGACCGCGGAGGTGGTGGACTCTGTCGTGGGCGGCGCGGGAATGCGAGCGGCGATGGCTTGGTCGTAGACCAGGCTCAGCAGCGACTCCTTGTCCCCGACCGCCATGACCGCCCCTACGGAAACCCCTGCCGCAGCGGCGATCTGGCGCACCGTCGTGCCGTGGAACCCCTGCTCGGTGAAGAGTTGCGCGGCAGCCTCGGTGACACGGGCTGTGGTGCGGCGTTTCTGTTCAGCGCGAGTTGGCTGAACGTGTTCAGCGAACATGTTCAGAATATAGAAGGAGCGGCCACGCCGACGCAACGGTGGCGGCCCGTGAACGGCTGGTGGTAGCGGGCGGAGCAGCGGCTCGTCGGACCGCGAACCAGGTGAGATGCCTGTGCTCAGTACCTCGCTCGGAGGGTCGCCGAGGAGGGGACGGACGCGGCTCAGTTCCTGCGCCGAGCTGCTGAGTCGCGCGCTGCCGACGAACTGGCGGAGGACGTACGTCAAGGAGTTCATCCTGATGACGTCGCGCTCTGTCTTGAGGTCGACCGGTCCTCCTTCGCCATGGTGGCGGCCTTGGAGGGCTCGCTCATGGTCCTGCGTCCACACGCGATGCCTTCGCCGACCGACGAGGAACCGCTCTGATCGCCGGCTGATGAGGCTGCTTGCAGCAGGTGATGGTGAAGGGGCGGAGGTCCGGCGTTTACAAATCCGGCACCGGGTTACTCGGCCGATACCTTGATCGCATGTCCTCACGCGGAGCGGTCGGGGCACGTTCACCGCAGTCGGCCGGCAGGCCGTGGTGAACGGTCGCCGCCGTCGGGCAAAGGCGGCGGCGATACGCGTCCCGTCAGTTCGGCTTCTCCGTCATTCGCACCTCGCATAAGGGCACTTTCATGGACTCCGGGCCTCTGTTGACTGTGGTGTCGTCCCGTCCCGTGACCGGAGCGCTTACAGGTCGGCGGTCCGCCAGACACCGATCGATTTGTCGGCGAAGCGATGTTCGATCTCTGCTCCGTCTTCCTCCGACACATAGACTTCTGTGCAGTTCTCGTCGATCAGGTGCAGCGGAGCGGGGAGCGAGAACGGCGCACGGCACAGGTTGAGGGAGCGCCAGCCCCCGGTTTCGATGTCATCGGCGTTTTCGGCCCGGCCGGTGAAGGTGGTCGTCGCGAAATAGGTGGAGCGGCTGCGTTTGATGTTCTCCAGCGCCGCCCGTACATCGGCATCACTGAAGTGCACCAGACAGTCCCGCGAAAAGACCATGTCGACCTGTGGGATCCGGCTCCGCGTGATGTCGAGCACGCGGAAGTCACGATCGGGCCGTCCGAACTTTCGCTCGTTCTCTTCGACGACTTCCGGGACGACATCGGCGCCGAGGTAGGAATCCACCCCGAGCTCCAGCTGGGACATCCAGTAGAAATCCCCGCACGGTATGTCGAGGAAGCTGCGGATGCCGAGCTGCGAGATCAGCTCGGGAAGCTGCTGCCGGAGGGCCGCGGTCTGTACGAGATCGGATCCGCTGCCCGAACGCGACAACTTCTCGTGCAAACCGTCGCCCCCTGGAAACAGCTTCCAGGAGTCGCTGGCGTAGAGTTCGCCGAAGATATCCTTCATGTTCCGTTCCGACGGGTCACAGGCTGGTGAGATGACGGGGGAATGTCGCACGCCGGCAGGAGGAAACCTGCGGTTCATGTCGTTCATGACAACCCTTCGCTCGGGAGCTGGTGAAAGGACGCTGCCGCGGTGATCGACTCCTGACGTGTCAGGCCTCAGGGCTGGTCGGGCAGTGGTGATGGTGAAGACGGCGGGGACTTCGCCGGGTTACGGCGCAGCGCGGCGAGGGTGATTCTGATCGCCTCGTCGAGCTGGGGGTCGCGGCCGGCCGCATGGTCCTGCGGAGTGTGGGGCACCTCGACGTCCGGTTCGACGCCGTGGTTCTCGACGCTCCACTCGTGTCCTTCGAACCAGGCGGCGTACTTGGGCTGGGTGACCAGCGTGCCGTCGACGAGGTGGTAGCGGGAGTCGATGCCGATGACGCCGCCCCAGGTGCGGGTGCCGACGACCGGGCCGATGCCGAGCGCCTTGATGACGGCGTTGACGATGTCGCCGTCGGATCCGGAGAACTCGTTGGCGACGGCGACGATCGGGCCGCGCGGGGCGTCGCGCGGATAGCTGTACGGCTGGGCGCCGCGCGGCAGTGTCCAGCCGATGACGCGGCGGGCCAGTTTCTCCACGACGAGCTGAGAGGTATGGCCGCCGCTGTTCTCCCGCACGTCCAGGACCAGGCCCTCGCGGGCGACTTCGATCCGCAGGTCACGGTGGAGTTGGGCCCAGCCCGAGCCGACCATGTCGGGGACGTGAAGGTAGCCGAGCCGGCCGCCGGATGCCTCATGGACGTAGGCCCGCCGGTCGGCGACCCAGGCGTGGTAGCGCAGTGGACGTTCGTCGGCGATCGGTACGACGACGGCGTGGCGGAGGCCCCCGCCGCCCGCCGGGCGAATGGTGAGTTCGACGGGCTGTCCCGCGGAGCCGACCAGGAGCGGGCTCGGTCCGGTGACGGGGTCGACGGGCCGGCCGCCGACGGCGACGACCGCGTCGCCCGCGCGTACGGCGACACCGGGCGCGGCCAGCGGGGAGCGGGCGTCGGGGTCGGAGGTCTCGGAGGGCAGAACGCGGTCGATGCGCCAGGCACCGTCCGAATGGCGGGAGAGATCGGCTCCCAGCAGCCCTTGCCGGGTGGCTTTGTCGTAGCCGCCGACCGGGGAGACGTAGGCGTGCGAGGTGCCGAGTTCGCCCTGGACCTCCCAGAGGAGGTCGATGAGGTCGTCATGGGTGGCGATGCGTTCCAGCAGCGGGCGGTAGCGGGCCAGTACGGAGTCCCAGTCGATGCCGCCGAGGTCGGGGCGCCAGAAGTTGTCGCGCATCAGCCGGCCCGCCTCGTCGTACATCTAGCGCCATTCGGCGGCGGGGTCGAGGGTGTGCCGGATACGGGAGAGGTCGACGGTGATGTTGGTGTCGCTGTTCTCCTCTTTCGAAGGGCGGCGGTCGGCCGGTACGAGGCGCAGCTTGCCGTCCGAGCGCAGCAGCAGCCGCTTGCCGTCTCCGGTGACCGCGAAGTAATCGATGTCGGAACCGAGTTCTTCGCACTTCTGTTTCTCGAAGTCGTACCGCTCCAGGGTGCTCTTCGGGTCGGCGGCGTCGGGCGTGGCCCGGGCCGCGCCGAGCACCCCGCGTACCGGGTGGCGCAGCCAGAGAAGGCCGTCCTTGGCCGCGAGGAGCGCGGAATACCGGGCGGCCTCCACGGGGAAGGGGATGATCCGGTCGCTGAGCCCTTCGAGATCGACAGCGGTGACGGGCGGGGTGCCGTTCTCCTGGGCCGCGTCCTGCTTCTCGTTCTCGACGGCGCGGCCGGCGCGCTGTGGGCCGAAGGGGGACGGCGTGGTCGCGGCCAGAGCGATCAGATGCGGGCGGCACGCGCCGACGAAGGCCAGGTCGAAGACGTGCGCGTCGTAGACCGGGTCGAAGGAACGTTCGGAGAGGAAGGCGAGGTGCTTGCCGTCGAGGGTGAACGCGGGGGAGAAGTCCCGGAATCGTAGCGGTGTCGCGTCACGGACCACCAGATCGGAGATGTTGGCGAGCTTGAGGTGGCGCAGCGGTAAGGGGCCGGGGTGGGACCAGGCGAGCCAGGACGAGTCCGGTGAGAAGACCAGTCCGGAGACCGCGCCGTGCTCGCTGTGGTCGATCTCCCGTACGTGCCCGGAGGCCAGCTCCAGCAGCAGGACGCGCCCGTCATGCGCGCAGACGGCGGCATGGCTGCCGTCGGGGGCGACGGTGAGGTCGTGCACCCGGCCCAGCTCCCCGCTGCCCAGGCGACGCGGCGTCGCGCCGTCCGCCATGCCACCGGCGGGTGCGAACTCCAGGGCATCCTCGCCGTCGGCGTCCGACACCCACACCACGTGCTCCTCCCCGTCGAGGCGGAACGTCCGGGGCAGTCGGGTCCGTACACCGGGCTGCGCGGCGAGCGCGCGGGCCGGGCCGTCGCGGTGGGTGATCCAGTGAATGGTTCCGCGAACGGTGACAGCGCTCCCGCGCCCGGTGTGGTCGGGGGACACCGCGGTGAGGTTGTGCTCGGTGGTGATGGGGCGAGGGGTGAGGTCGGTGCGCTGGCCGCCGAGCCGGATGTCCAGGGGTCTGGGTTCGGTCCCGTCGAGGTCGTCCAGCAGCCACAGGTCCCCGGCCGACATGTAGACGACGCGGGTGCCGTCGGTGGCGGCGTGGCGGGCGTAGAACCCGCCGAGCGGACTGTGCCGGCGCAGCTCCGAGCCGTCCGGACGCGAAGAGTACAGCGCGCCGGCCCCCTCGTGGTCGGAGAGGAAGGCGATGCGCTCCCCGGCCCAGAGCGGGTACTCAAGGTTCCCGGCCAGGTCCTGGTGGCAGCGTTCGAAGGTGCCGTCGCCCGTGTGATCGATCCACAACTTGCCTGCCGTGCCGCCCCGGTAGCGCTTCCAGGACGACGCATCCCCGCCGAGCCCGGCGGAGCGCAGGAGGACTTGACCACCGGGCCCGTGGGCCATGTCGCCGACCGGGCCGTAGGGAAGCCTGCGGGCCGGCCCCGCGTCGAGCGGCACGGCGTGGGCCCACCTGCGGCACCAGGAGGGCTGCCCGTGGGCGCTGATGGCGACGACATCGCCGCCCGGCGTCCAGCCGCACACCGTGACCCGGCTGCCCCAGTAGGTGAGTTGGGTGGCCGGCCCGCCGTCGGTCAACGCGGCGAGCACCTCGGGCGCGCCGTTGCGCGACGAGGCCCAGGCGATGTGGGTGCCCTCCGGAGATATCCGCGGACGGGTGACTGGACGGTTGTCGGCGCTCAGCCGCCAGGCCCGGCCGCCGTCGAGCGGGGCGATCCAGACATCGTCCTCCGCGGTGAAGGTGACCAGGTCACCGTGTAGATGCGGGTATCGGAGGTAGGCGGCGGTCATCGTGGGCCTCCGACCGGTGACGTACGGATTGACCAGGCGAGGACGGGCCGGGCGCCCGGCTTTGTACGGGTGCGGGCGCTCCCCGGTTCGCCATGGTCGTGACCGTGGAACGTGAGTGGGACCACGAGGGGCCCTCCTTCGAGGAAAGATCCGCTCCGTGCCGCTGGTGTGCCGAAAGCCCTGGCAGCGGCCGGGATCGCATCAACGGGCTGATCTGGTCTGGGGCCTGGGGTAGGGCCTGGGGCACGACGCCGATGGCGGAACCGGCGGTACGGCGCTGCTGGAGCGGCTGATCCAGCAGCGCTTGGCGCGGTGCTCCGTACCGAATCCGGGCCATCAGGTTTCGTGGACCAGCCATCCCGCCTCCTGCCCCATATCGCCCCGATACGCACCGCTACGGGGTGCGCGTGCCCCAGCTCTAGCCAACGGCGCCCAGCAGGGCCCTCGGCCATTCTGGCGTCGTCGGGGAGACCAGACTGGCGCATCAGCCTCTTTGCCCGCGAGGGAACGGTGACGGCCGCCGAATCTCGACACTGGCTCGGCCGGCCTCAGTGGCGCACGTACGTGGGTGAGCAAGCGACGAGGCGACCGTCAAACTCAGCTTCAAACTAGGAAGACAGTGCCATGCTCGGCTCAGAACGATGTAGCAGAGGAGCCAATAGCGGTGGCGAAGCCGGCCAGAGCGGTGAAGTCCTGACGTCGTAGGCCGATGCGTGGATTGACGTGGTGGAGCAATGACTGGCCACGGTGGGCGGCGGTGACGTGGGCGTCGTCTGCATCGCTCTGCTCGTCGTCCACCCAGGCGAAGGGCCGGCCGGCCGCGTGGGCGACAAGTGGCGCGGACTTCCAGTGGACTCCGTCCGGGCGCTCGCGCATCAGGGCGTCACCGAAGTCGACGAAAGGCAACGGCGGAAGACCGAGAACGGGGCCGATCCACCGGTTCGCATCGCCCATCCAGGTGCTGGCCCAGCACAGTTCGAACTCAAGGGACAGCAGGGCGGGGCCGTGGGCCGGGTTGAGCCACATCGTTTCCGGTCGCACGTAGGAGCGCGGGCTCGCGGCCGCGGAGGGTCGGCGCGCCTCGGCCGGGAGGCGGACGGTGATGTAGCCCTCGGGACACGCGCCGGACAGCGTCGCGTAAGGATGCAGCGGTCCGTCGATGTCCAGGAAGAGCAATGGTCGTCGGCTCACGGTGGCCCCCTGGCGCGCTCTGGTGCGTTGTCTGCTTGGCCGCAGCGTAGCTCGATCATCCAGCCTCTGTCGCTGTGATGATCTCTGGCTGGGCTTGTGAGCAGGGACAATGCGGCCTCGCGGACGGTTTCGTAGCACAGTTTCCTCTGCCGGCTCGCGTGAGCGGAGGGAGAGTGCGCTGACGTGCTGGGCACAGCCGTAGCTGACGGGGAGGGGCACAGGGCACGGGAGATGGCCTGGCATGTGCCGCACGGCGTACACGCCGCGCCTCCGGCCAGCGCTCAGGCCGACTCCTTCACCACCCGCGTACCACCCCGCCCGCTACCGCCACGGTGGACGGCCTCCCTCCCCGCCCCGGCCCCTGATCGGTAACAGGACATCAGGGGGTGCTCTCTGCCGCCCTCATCAACAGTCCTGAAGAGCAGTGCTTGAGCGGGTGGTGTCTCTGCTGGCGCCGGTCGGCCGGTGACGCGTTTGAAGGCGCGGCTGAAGGCGGTCTGAGAGGTGTAGCCGAGGCGTTGTGCCACGGACTGGATCGACAGCGTGTCCCGAGCCAGCCACTGGCCGGCGAGGAGCATCCGCAGCTCCGTGGCGTACCGGAGGGGCGGCATGCCGATCGTGGTATGGAACCGGTCCGCGAAGACGGAACGGGAGACGTTGCATTCCGCTGCCAGTTCCGCCACGGTCCAGTGGTGCCCGGGCTGCCTGTGCAGCGCCAAGATGGCACAGGCCAGGCGGGGGTCGCGCAACGCGGCCACGAGCCCCGACGTGTTGCCGCATCCGCATTCGATCCAGCCCCGTACGATCATGGCCGCCGCCACCTCGGCCAGGCGAGCGAGGATGCCGGCGAAGCCCACGCGTGCGGAGCAGACTTCGCGTTTCATGGACGTCAGGATCGGTATGAGCCCGGGGTACCGCTGCCCTCCGGCATCGACCAGCATGACGTCGGGCATCAGCTGGTTCAGGCCCTGCATGCCGCCGAGGTCGAACTCCATGAAGCCGTTGAAGAAGACGGCGCTCGGCGTCGGGTCGGTGCTCGGGCAGGTATCCACGGCACATACTGCGTCACTCAGGGTCACGGCGTCGAAACTGTCGATCCGCTGGGCCGGTATGCCCGGGCCGGAGAGCAGCTGGTGGGCTTCGCCGTGGGGCATGAAAACGGCGTTGCCGGCCGAGAGGCGGTGGAGGGTTCCGTCCTCGGTGCGCAGGACGGCGGAGCCGACGGCGAGGAAGTGGAAGTAGGCCCGTCCGGGCTTGGCGTCGAACTTGAGGCCGAACCGCGGGCCCGCATGGACGCGACGATAGCGAACGCCGCGCAACCGCATGCTGGTCAGCAGTTCGCTGATGAGGTCGGAAGAGAGGGCGAACTGCCCTGCGTTGCTTCCGTTCGCCCCACCGGGCCCGCCGGCCTCGCCCCACCCACCCGACCCGCCGGTCCCGCGCGCCTCGTCCCTCCCCTCCACCCTGCCCGGAGTTTCGATCAAATCTTGCAGACGTTCTGTCATAGCTCATCCTGAAGTTCGTGTGCAGGCTTGACTCGACCCCTTCGCGCAATGCAGGAGAAAGAACAGTTGAGCAGTGATGTGTGTGACACCGTGTCCGATGTCGACCCTGGCGAAGCGGCCGATGTGAAACCGGTACCGCCCGAACCGTTCTCGTCGTCCTGGGCGGCGGTGTTCTCGCTGGCGATGGGTGTGTTCGGGTTGCTGACGGCGGAATACCTGCCGGCCAGCTTGTTGACTCCGATGGCCGCCGACCTGGGAGTATCGGAAGCTTTGGCTGGTCAGGCGGTGGCAGCGATGCTTTCCGGCCTGTTGACGGCGAGCCTGACCCGGCGGATGGACCGCAGGGTCGTCCTGCTCGGCTTCACCGTCCTGATGATCGTGTCCAACCTGCTGGTGACCGTGGCCGCCAACATCGGGGCAGCGCGAACATCTGGAACACCAACGTCAGCACCCCGAGTACGGCCGCTGCCAGGAAGGTGCTGCGCCAGCCGGCCAGCTCACCGAGGTACCGGGCTTCGGGACAGGCATCGTAGGGATGCTGCTGGTCCACATCGGGCACTACGCGCTGTTCACCTACATCCGGCCTGCTCTGGAGAGCGTGGTCAAGGTCGACGTCGATGAGCTGGCGCTGCTGTTGTTCGTCTTCGGGGTGGCCAACTTCGCGGGCACGCTGCTGGCCGGTTGGCTTCTGGAGGTCAGCCTGCGCCTGACGTTGACACTGACACCGGCGCTGATGGGCGTCGCGGCACTGGGCCTGGCGCTGCTTCCCGCCGGGAAGACCGGGTACGTGACATTGGTGGTCCTCTGGGGCCTGGCCTTCGGCGGCGTCTCGGTGGCATGGTCGAACTGGTCGACTCGTATGGTGCCTGACCAGGCAGAGAGTGCGGGCGGGCTGGTGGTGGTAGGCGTACAGTCCGCCATCGCCGGCGGGGCTGCCGCGGGCGGTGTGATGTTCGGCCTCGGCGGCGTCCTCACCGTGTTCACCATCTCCGGCATCGTGTTGCTCGCTTCGGCACTGCTGATCATCATGAGGGTCGAAGCGCCCGACACCGCGCAGGAAGCTGATGCTTGATGCGTTGACGCGGCCCTGGGAGATGCGGCTGAGGCGTGAGAGCGTGGCGGTGCTGCCGTTCAGCCGGTGAGCCAGGCCCGCGCGGTGTATGGGTCGTCGCCGCTCCAGATGCGGGTGCCCTCGGGCGTAACGGTCATACCGAAGTCGTAGCGGGTGGGGGAACCGCGTTTCTCCCAGCACTTTCAGGCGTGTTGCAGTTCGTCGGCCAGGCACCGGGGCCCGCCCTGGGACACCGTTCCGGGGCCCTGGGCGGGGAGACGAGAGTGGTGCGGGAAGAGTGGCCGTCATGCAGCCACACGGTTAAGCCGGTGCCGTCCGTCTCGGTGTGGATACGTACGTCGGGTAGCTGGACGCGCAGGGCGAACAGCAGGTTGCCGTCCGTATGCAGGGGACGTAGATCTCGGGGGAGTGGCTTCTCCGAGGTGATGGGTGTGCCGGCGCGGACTTGGTGCAGGGGGAGCCGAGCTGCCCAGTGCTGCGAGGCGTGCTCGGGCCGCGGCGGCGAGGTACGGGTCGTACTCCACGCTGGTGACGGTGCCGGGCCCAGTCCCACAGGCGCGGCGGGGCGAACAGGTGGCGGGGCCGGTCCGCGACTGCTCGGCGGATCCACGGTGCGTCCGTCGGCCAGCTTCCCTGGGTCGCCAGATCCTGACGCAGCTGTCCAACATTCCTCCGCAGTGGCGCTGACGAAGCAGACAAGCACTGACGGCGCTCTCGGACGTTATGGCCGGACGCTATAGCCGGACATTCGTTCCTGCCCCTTCCCGTGGGAGAGGGGGAATGACGAGTCGCCCCGCTCCGCGTAGAAACCCACGATCCCAGTTTTCCGGCTTGTCCGCCGGAGTGAGCCAAGGAGCCCCCTGACCCACCCAGTATCCGCGCAGCATCCGCACGCCGTCCAGAATGGAGTCGTTGAGACCGGCCTGCGAGCCGCAGGCAGAGCAGATGTCATGGTCGGGGACTCCGTGGTGCCGGCGGGGCTCGTCGTCGTCAAAGCGGGAGCGCCTTCATGACGCTGCCGCGCCCGGCCCAGCCCCACCGGAAGTCATCATGCTCCCGTGAAACCAGTATTGGAATCATCAAGTGGCCCCACCTGGTCGGCTGGTGTGGGGCTTAGTGAACGGCAGGAGAAGCGCCGCAGTGCGTACTGGTTCCTCCAGAATGGGCGTGTGGCCGCAGCCGGGCAGCAACTCGACTTCTGCGCCGGGGACGACCCGGTAGTCGACCGCGGACGAAGGCCGCCACCTGCGGTCCTGGTCGCCGAACAGTACCTGTAGCGGTTTACCGAGGGCCGCCAGCCGATCCGGGAACGCCCGCTCGGTCAGGTAAGTGGTGGACGCCTGCATTGCCGCGGCGAGCGCACCGTAGCTCATGGCGCGCAGTTCGTCGACGAGTACGTGTGGAATTTCGTAACCCGCACGGAAACCGGTGCTCGCGAACTGGCGGATCTGATCGTCGGTCGGTGGCCATTGCGCCGGATCGAACGGGGTGGGCTCCGGTGCGCTGAAGGCGCTCATGCTGGGGCCGGTGCCGATGAGTACGAGTGCGGTCACCAGCTCAGGGCGTTGCTCGGCGAGAGCGGCGGCGGCATAACCACCGCTGGAGTGGCCGATGGCGATCGCGTGCCGGACGCCGAGCCTGTCCAGTGCCGTACCGATCCTGCGCCCCTGCTCGGGGAGCGTGTAATCGCCGCCGGACGGTTCGGGCGAACGGCCGTGCCCCGGCAGATCGATCCGGATGACCCGGTGGAGCGGGGCCAGCAGGGGAACCAGCGCGTCCCACGAGCGGAGCGAGGCGGCGGAGCCATGAAGGAGCAGAAGTGCCGGGGCATCGTGAGGGCCGTCCTGGCGCACGTGGAGATCGCCGTGCCCCAGGCGCAGGAACGAATCCTCGCCGGCGCCGTCACCGGCGTCGCCGCTTGCGGGAAGGTGATTGGGAAGAGTCATGAGACCACTGTCGGCTCCGGTGCGTACCGGTCGATTGGACAAATGTTCCGTCCTGGCCCACGTACCATCGGATAATGGGGTCCACCACGAGTGCATGTGACGATTCCGCTGTCTGGGACGTCGCACGCCCACAGCGGCCCGGCCGGGTGGCTGGGGTCGACATGGCCGGATTCCGGGTCCCCGGTCTGCCCGTCGAAGGTCTGCGGGTGATTCCGCACCCGGCCGTGATGCTCATCCTGGAGTTCGGGGCAAGTCCTTCCCTCGTGAAGGACGGCGCGGGGCAGCTCCAACGGGGAAGCCTCGTCGCTGGCCCCGGGCGGGCTCAGTCGGCGGGCTCCGGGCGTGGGGCGGAAACGCCGTGTGCGTGCAGGTGCGTCTGTCCCCGGCGGTCGCCGGCGCGGTGCTTGGCGCCGGCCCGTCGCACATCGGTATTCCGCCGAAAAGCGCCGCGAAGCTGATCCGCTTCGACCGGGCCGTGCACCGTCTGGTCACGGGTGAAGGCGCAGCCCGAGTCGCGGCGGGCGGCGGCTACTGCGACCAGTCCCATTCGCATCGGGATGTCGTGGAGTTCACCGGTACCACCCCGGCGGCCGTACTGAACGAGCCCTTTCTGACGGTGGACGACCGCGCATGGCCGATGGTGGAACACCCACTCGGAATTGGGGGATCGGGGCAGGGCGCCTTACTCGACTCCAAGCTGGGCCGCGGAACAGAACAGGATGTGTTCGGATGACCGAATTCGTGGACGCCGGTCGTCGGCGGGGACGGGTGAGCCTGCTCGTCCAATTCGTCGCGCAGTGGGTGTATCTCCCTCTCTGGGCTGTGACGTCGCTGGCGTTGGGCGTGGTGGCCGCGCTGGCTTCCGCGGGGCTGAATCCGCCCAAGAGCTGGTTCAATCCCGTTCGCGGACTACTGAGCTGGCCCCGGCTCAAGGCGGAATGGTCACGTGACCCTGAAGTCTGGCGTTCGTACGCGGATGACAGACTGCGGAGACGCCTGCGGAAGGCGGAGAACAACCCGGCGCTCCACGTCGGCCATCCCTCGGAAGGGAAGCAGCGGGAAATGTCGGTCGTTCTTCCCGTGAGGTTCTTCCGAGGAGTGGGGGCGGAGCACGCTGTCGGCGTGGCGCAGGGCCTGGGGTGGTCGGCTGAAGTGCTGCCGTTGCATCGGGGGCAGTGGCATCCGGGCGCCGTCCGGGCCTTTCGCAGTGTGGAGCCCAAGGCAGCGGTGGGTAAGGCGTAGGGCGGCGTGCCGCATTGTCGCGTTGGGCCGGTGACAGTGCCGGGTGCGGACCGCGTGTGGGTTCGCTGGTGACGCTGCGCCGGACCGTACGCGAATGAGGTGACGCTCCCGGTACTCTCGGTCACGAAGGCTTCGGAGTGGAGGCGCGTGTCGGGCCTCGCGAGTCAAGAGTGATCTTCGTCAACCGCAGCGCTCCTCCGACGGCGAAATCGCACGTCACGCAGGCATCGGCAGGTTTGGGACGACTCTCCCGAATTTGACCGCATCGCCTCATGGATAGCAGCCTTCCCTGTTGACCCGCGCACCGAGCGGTCCTGCGTCTCGCGAGCGCGTGCGTCCTTGCGGTGCGTCATGCCCCCGTGTGCGCGAATGATCCCGCCAGCTAGGAACCTCATGCCGACTCCTCACGCCCCAACCACCACCGGCGCGGCCGCCCCCACCCGGGCCGAGCCGACCACGGACGGTGACGACGAGTGCCATACGGTGGCCTCGCCGCCATCCGGAGACCGTGGACGCACCGACATACCGGTGCTCGCCGTCAGTGGCGGGCTGCTCATCGCTTTCGTCCTGGCCGCGCTGATCGCGCCGACGGCCACGGGTGACGCCGTCAACGCGGTCTTCACATTTGTCGCGCGCTGGTTCGGTCCGCTGTGGCAGGTGCTGCTGCTCGCGACGTTCGGTGTCGCACTGTGGCTGGGATTCTCCCGGTACGGGAAGGTACGGCTCGGCGGCGCCGGGGCGCGCCCGGAGTACGGCAGGTTCCAGTGGGTCGCGATGATCATGTCGACGTTGCTCGCGGGCGGCGGAGTCTTCTTCGCGGCGGGCGAGCCCGTACAGCACTACGTCGAGACACCTCCCTTCTACGAAGGTGTCGAGGGCGGTACCCGGCAGGCAGTCGACGCGGCGCTCTCCCAGAGCTTCGCGCACTGGGGCTTCCTCGCCTGGGCCGTCCTGGGAACCCTCGCCTCGATCGTGATGATCCGGGGCCAGGAGCGTGGTATGCCGCTGCGTCCGAGGACGCTGCTGTACCCGTTGTTCGGTGAGCGCATCCGGCATTCCCGGCTGGGCGCCGCCGTCGACATCGTCTGCGTCATCGCCGTGGTGGCCGGAACCGTCGGGCCGATCGGTTTCCTCGGGCTCCAGGTCTCCTACGGCCTCTCCGAGGTGTTCGGCATCTCCGGTGGGTACCCCGTCCAGCTCGGCGTCATCGTCCTGCTGACCGTCGTCGCCGTGCTCTCCGTCGCCAGTGGCATCGACCGCGGCATCCAGTTCTTCAGCAGGGCCAACATCTGGCTCGCCGTCGCCCTGATGGCAGTCTTCCTCGTGCTCGGCTCCCTCGGCTTCGTGCTCGACTCCTTCCTCGGCGGGCTCGGCCAGTACGCGAAGAACTTCGTGCCGCTGGCTCTCAACCGGGGCGACCACGCGTGGCTCGGTTCCTGGACGGTCTTCTTCTTCGGCTGGTTCCTGGGCTACGGACCCTTGATGTCGATCTTCGTGGCGCGCATCTCCAAGGGCCGTACGGTGCGTGACCTCGTCGTCTCCACCGCGATCATTCCGCCGTTGGCCACCATGTTCTGGTTCACCGTCTTCGGCGGCACCGGCATCTACCTAGAACAGCAGAACCCCGGATCCGTCTCCGGCCCACTCAAGGCCGTCGGCATGGACGCCGCGGTCATCTCCATGGCCGAACAGCTTCCGATGGGCGCAGTCGTCGCGGTGGCGCTGCTCCTGCTGACCATCACCTTCGTGGTGACCACCACCGACTCGATGTCGTACAGCATCGCCGCCGCCGGGACGAAGACCGGCGAACCCACCCGTGCGGTACGCGCATTCTGGGCCCTGCTCATGGGGGCCGCCGCGGCCGTGCTCATCCTCGTCGGGGACGGCGGCATCACCGCGTTGCAGTCATTCATCGTCGTGACGGCCGTGCCGGTCGGCTTCATCATGCTCCCGACCCTTTGGACCGCTCCGCGCGTGGCCAAGGAGATGGCCGTGGAACAGGGCCTCATGCCGCCGGTCACCGCCTCGGAGTCCCAGTCGTCGGCGGCGTCGGGACCGCGCGAGTCGTAGGGCTGAGCCTCCGGGGGAGTGGGGCACCGGTCGGTGTGGCCCTCTCCTCCGCACGGTCTGCCTGTCTGTGTGCCTGTACGTCTGTGTGCCTGTCTGCCGTTCGGCAGGCAGGCACACAGCGCTTCACCGGCCGGATTCTTCCGGATCGGCGTGCCGTGGGAGAAGCTGTCGTCGCGGCCTCTCGTGCGTCAGCCGTGCACTCCGCTCCCTGTACTGGCCGGTGCAGGACGCCGGCGAGAAGGCGGACACGGGGGGACGCGTGATCGACCACTATGTCGCGGAACTCGACAAGGCTCTGACCGGACCGCGTGCGGTCAAAGCCGATCTGCTGACCGAGGTACGGGACGGGCTGACCGATGCCGCAGACGCGTACGAGGCGAAGGGGCAGGACCGGACGAGCGCGGAGCGCCATGTCGTCGGGGGCTTCGGCCCGGTGTCGGTCATCGCTCCCGAGTACCAGGCCGAACTGGGGCTGTCCCAGGGGCGGCGCACCGCGCTGCTGATCTGTGGTGTCATGCTGGCCCAGCCGGTCGCCTGGTGGGCGCTGCGGCATCTCGCGACCGGCCTCTCCGACATGTTGCTGAGCCCTGCGGGGCTGCCGGGCACGCTGGTGTTGCTGGGGCTGCCGCTCGCCGGTATCGACGCGTCGGGGCGGTGCTGTTCACCGTGCTGATCGCGGTGGTGTGGCTGTCCGCGGCCGTACTCCTGCGCGTCGAGAAGCCGGTGAGGTGCTGACGCTGACCGGGGTGACTTACGGTGTCTTCGCGCTGGTGCTGAACCTGATGCTGCACCTCTTCATGGACAGCGCCCGGCCGCCTCCGATACCCGTCATGATCGGCATCCTGGTCTTCAACGCCCCTGAGGGCGTGGTCCTCGGCCTCGTCGGGCTGGGCATTCTGCGCCTGCTGGCACGCTCCGAGGGCGGGGCTCTTCAGCGTACGCGCCACGGGCTCCGGCGGAATGGCGATTCAAACAAGAATTCTTAGGTGCGTTGTTCGGATTGCTCCAGGGGCGCGGGCCGACCCGAGAGGCGCGCCTCCGGCGGAACTCCCTTGCCCGAGCCTTGCCCTCGCCCTTCCCCTATGTGTGCCGTCGGCGCTTGTTCCGGGCGGGGTCGGTATGCGCAAGGATGCATAGGCGGCCCTCTCCTTGGGGAAACTGAGGGTGACGTCAGCGAATTCTCAGGTACGGAGAGCGCGTCCGAGCCGTGGACCGGTGAGCGGCGAGGTGACCGTGACCGTCCGGATCGCCGCGTATTTCTCCCCGTTACCGACGCACGCTTCTCTCTCGGCGTCGCATGCTGAATGGGCGAGCGGAGCATCGCCAGGTGAAAAGACGAGGAACCAGTATGACCAAGAAGAAGTCCGGCTCCAAGGACAAGACGCTCACGGAACAGGCCGACGAGACCGTGGGGGCCGAGCGTCCACCCGAGACGGTCGAAGCGGGCCTTGTGCTGACTGCCGACCCTCAGGCGCCCGCAGTCAGGGCCCGCAAGAAACTGCTCAAGGCCATCGCCGGCGAGGCCACTGCCATCAGTAAGGCCAAAAAGGGCAGGGGCCGGTCCTGCAAGGCGCTGAACGACCTCGCTCGCGCGTACGCTCTCGTCGCCGCCGAGGAAACTCGCAGCGGCCCTGCCGCGTCCGCCAATTCCGGTAACGGGAGCAGGAAGTTCCTCCCGTCGATGCGCACCGTTTTCCTGGCCAAGGGGTCGAGAGGTAGGAAAGGTGGGCACGACGGAGGTTGACGGATTTCGGCGGAGGTGCCGCAGTCGGGAGCCGCGCTACCGATTTGGGGAAACAGCTTTCTCCGGCGGAGCGTGAGTCAACGTACCAGTGGGATGCCGGGCGAGGAGTGCGATCCCGAGCACGCGGGTGGTGGGGAAGTAGCCCACCCGCCGGGAATCGAGACTGGATTCCCGGTTGTCACCGAGGAGTACGAGATGGCCGGCGGGCACGCGGCCGGGTTGCAGCAGCGGGAACGCGGCCGCGTCCTGGGGCGTGAGGATCGAACGGCTTGGATCGAGATGCGAAAAACGCGCGCGCACGCGGAGTCATATGCGTCCGGTGGCTGCCGAGTGAGGCATGCTGCCCGTGGGCTTCCGGGGAACGCCTGGGGCGGCACCGTAGGTCATGCGACGGTTGTCGTGAGGAGGTACGTACGGGTATGGCCGAGAGTCGCCACCCTCTTCGCGCACACACTCGGGAGCCTGCGGCGCGCCGCGCCGGCGTTGCCTGGCCCGCGGCCGCCGATCACATGGGAATGACTTGTCTAGCGTGTGGCGAGGCGCTCCAGCAGGGATGCGCTGCGCGCCAGCAACGCCCGCTCCTCGTCGGTGAGTTCGGCCTCGATGGCCTGCGCGAGCCAACCCGCCCTGCGGCCGCGCTCCGCTTCGAGTGCGGCCCGGCCCTCGTCCGACAGCTCGACCAGTGACTTGCGTCCGTCCGTGGGGTGCGCCCGGCGAGTGATCAGGTTCTGTTCCATGAGCAGCCCGACCGCCCGGGCCATCGACTGGGGGCGTACGCGCTGGTCGACGGCGAGGTCACTGGTGGTCATGGCGCCGTGGCGGTCGAGTGCGCCCAGCACGGCGATCTGCCCCACGGGGATGCGGTCCTCGTGTTTGACGCGTCGGGTGAGCTTGCTCATCGCGGTACGGAGTTCGGCGGCGACGGCGGCGGCTTCCGGGGTGGGCATAGGGCACTTTACCCCGTTGGCCAGCAAAGCTGCGCACCTGACCTGCACAGGAGCGCTGTGCAGGGACACTGTGCAGCAGTACTGCACAGCTAAGCTGCACAGTAAAACTGAGCAGCAGAACTGAGCAGCAGAACTGAGCAGCGAAACTGCACAGCCTTGCTGTAGGGTTTGGACTCGTCGGGCTCAGCGCCAGCGTTGTCGCAGCCGGGGCCACGGCACACGACAACGGGAAGGACCTCCCATGTCCGCGACAGCAGCCGGATCGGTCAACGCCACCATCGAGAAGGTCACCGCCCGCCGGATCATCGACAGCCGGGGCAACCCCACGGTCGAGGTCGACGTCCTCCTGGCGGACGGGTCACTGGGGCGCGCGGCCGTCCCCTCCGGTGCCTCCACCGGCGCCCGGGAAGCCGTGGAACTGCGCGACGGAGACGCCGCGCGCTGGCACGGTAAGGGCGTCGACCGCGCGGTGGCCCACGTCAACGGGGAGATCGCGGTGTCCGTACAGGGCCGGGACGCGGCGGACCAGGCGGGCCTCGACGCCGCACTGGTCGCCCTCGACGGCACCAACACGAAGTCCCGGCTCGGCGCCAACGCGATCCTCGGCGTCTCCCTCGCCACCGCCAAGGCCGCCGCGGCGGCCCACCGCCAGCCCCTCTACCGTTACCTCGGCGGCGCCGACGCCCGCCTCCTGCCGCTGCCGATGATGAACATCGTCAACGGCGGCGCCCACGCCGACAACCCGCTGGACTTCCAGGAGTTCATGATCGCGCCGGTGGGCGCGGACACCTTCGCCGAAGCCGTCCGCATGGGCAGCGAGATCTTCCACACCCTGCGCCGCGATCTGCTGGCCGCCGGGCACTCCACGGGCGTCGGCGACGAGGGTGGCTTCGCGCCCGCGCTGCGTACCGCCGAGGAGGCGCTCGACTTCGTGATGGCCGCCATCGAGCGCACCGGCTACCGCCCCGGCACGGACATCGGCCTGATGATGGACCCGGCATCGTCGGAGTTCTTCCGCGACGGGGTGTACGACTACGCGGGCGAGGGAGTGCGCCGTACCCCCGCCGAGCAGGCCGACTACCTGGCCAAGCTCGTCGACGCCTACCCGGTGGTCTCCATCGAGGACCCGATGGCGGAGAACGACCTGGACGGCTGGCGCGAGCTGACCGCCCGCGTTGGCGACCGCTGCCAGCTCACCGGCGACGACGTGTTCTGCACCAACGAGACGCTGCTGCGCGAGGGTATCCGTACCGGCGCAGGCAACTCGATCCTCGTCAAGGTCAATCAGATCGGAACCCTGACCGAGGCGCTGTCCGCGGTGGCCACGGCCCACCAGGCAGGCTGGACGGCGGTCATGTCGCACCGCTCGGGCGAGACGGAGGACACCACCATCGCGGATCTGGCGGTGGCGACCGGCTGCGGTCAGATCAAGACCGGCTCGCTCTCCCGCTCCGACCGCACGGCGAAGTACAACCAGCTGATCCGTATCGAGGAGGAACTGGGCGCGTCGGCGCGTTTCGCGGGCCGCTCCGCGCTGCGTCGGGCGTGAACAGCCGGCAGAGGTAGAGACCGAGTGGGCCTCCGATGACGGTCGGGGGCCCCACTCGTGTACTCAGATGACGTCCGAATGCTGTCCGAGCGACGTCCGGAGACGTTGCCTTCGGGGCTGCCCTTCCGGCCCTTCCCGCCGGGCGCCAGGGGTGACACCGTGCCCGGCGGAGGCGGCGAGTCGTACGGAATGAGGGAACGTCATGCACGCACACGAGCCGGAGCGGCCGACGGCGGGTACCGGCCCGGCGTCCGCAGAGTGCCGGGCCGGTACCCGGCACGCCGGCCGCCACCGGCTCCGGGGCCGCGGCGCTGCTCGCGTTGCAGCGTGCCGTGGGCAACGCCGCCGTACTCCGTGCGATGGAACAGGAGCGTCACGCGCACGGTCCCGGGTGCGGCCACCCGGAGAGGCCTCAGGACGCGATGCAGCAGGATGCGGTACGGCAGGGCCCCGTACGGCAGAGTTCCGTGCGCCAGGATGCGGTACGGCAGGGCCACCCGGTGCAGCGGTCGGCCGTCCACGAGGTGCTGCGAGGGGCGGGCAGTCCGCTGGAGAGCCCGCTGCGGCAGGAGATGGAGGCGAGGCCCGGCGCCGACTTCTCCGATGTACGGGTGCACCGGGACGCAGCGGCGCGGCGTTCGGCCGGGGAGATCGGGGCGCGCGCGTACACCTCGGGCAACCACGTCGTCCTCGGTGAGGGCGGCGGCGACAAGCACACCCTGGCGCACGAACTGACGCATGTGATCCAGCAGCGGCAGGGCCCGGTGGCGGGCACCGACAACGGCACGGGCCTGCGGGTCTCGGACCCCGGTGACCGTTTCGAACGCGAGGCCGAGGAGAACGCGGCCCGGGTGATGGCGCAGGCCCCGCCGGTGGTCGAGACGGCCCCCGGACCGCAGGCGGCGGCCGGGGCCGAGGCGCCGCACGTTCAGCGGGCGGCGGACGACAGGGAGCAAAAGGAGCGCAAGGAGTACGACGGGCCGCGCGCGTTATCGGCAGGTGAAGCCGAGCGCGCAGGGCACCAGGACGGCGAATCTGCGGATGCAGGACCGGCTGGCGCGGGAGGCGCACGCACCGAACGCTCGGAAGACGCCGCATGTGGCGGTCACGCACGTCCCGGGCGAAGGGCTGCGCTACTCCTCCAACACGGGACAGAAGAAGCTGTCCGAGGAGAAACAGAACGACGGGCTCGCTTCGGTGGACGCCGCGATGGACCCGGCCGCGCCGCTGCCGGACGACCCGCGCCGCCGCAAGGACCAGCTCAAGCTGCGGGCGGCGCGCTCCGGGGACTACGAGGCGGCGCACAGGGACGATGCGGATCTCAGGGGCACCACGGAGGCACTGCGCTCGTCCCGGGGCCCCTGGAACGGCGGCCCCGCGCACGACAAGAAAGAGGCTTCCGTACACGGTGAGATGACGCTGCTCGGCGAGCAGATCGCGTACTGGCGGAAGAATCCGTGGCCGCTGGGCGAAGGCCAGATCAAGGACGCGTCGATGGGCGGCGTCAAGAAGGCCTGCGGTGCCTGTGAGATGGCGTTCGACGCGGCCAACGCCACATTCGGCGCGGAGTACGGCTACCGTGTTGTGGCGTCCGGCTCGCACTGCGAGATGTTCCGGTGGTGGGCGCCTGACTGGCTGACCGGTCCCGCGTTCCAGCAGGTGGCGGCCGCCGCGGCACCCCGGGGTACGAGTTCCGCGGCCGGATCCTGGAGCAGACGGAGGAAGCCGCGGAGAGGGAGCGAACGTCCGGAACGCCTCGCCTGTCGAGTGCCGAGCACCGTCCGGAGGAATCGGAGTCGGAGTGGGAGGAGGCGTAGGGGGGACATCCAGTAGTCGTGGGCCGGGCCTTCGGCCGGGGTGGACGCGAGGGATTTGGGGCGGTACAAGGCGGTGTTGGGCGGGCAGTTGCCCTTGCTCGCGGCGGCCGGGGCGGCGCACGCGGTCTGCGCGGTGAGACCGCGAGATACGGCGCCGCGGCGGTGGCTGTCGCGGCGGCCGGCAGGCTGTGTCTGCCAGGTGCGGGTATAGCGGGCATGGTGGGGCCTTCCCCGTTGCACTCCATCAGGTAGGGAGGTGCAATAGCGCATCGGATCGGGCAGGCAGTGGTGTGGTGTGGTGGGTCGTGGTGGTGTGGTGGGTCGTGGGTCAACGGCGGTAGGCGGTGGCGGCGACGGCAGGCAGGAGGGCGAGGGACAGGATGCCGCCGACGAGGGCGAGGACGGGGTAGCTGGTGGCGGCGACCATGACGCCGGAGGCCATGCCGCCGGCGGCGCCGGCGACGGCGATGGAGACGTCGACCAGCCCTTGCGTCTTGGCGCGGGTGGCCAGCGGCACGGTGTCGGTGATGATCGCGGTGCCGGATACGAGACCGAAGTTCCAGCCCAGTCCGAGCAGCGCCAGGGCCAGGGCGAGCAGGAACACGGAGTCTGCCGGAGCGGCTGCGGCGAGGATGCCCGCGGCCAGGAGGATGACGCCGGAAGCGGCGGCGGTCTTCATACGGCCGTAGCGGTCGGCGAGCCAGCCGGTCAGCGGGGAGGGCAGGTACATGGCACCGATGTGAACGCCGATGACCAGACCGGAGGCGGCGGTGGAGTGGCCGTGGTCGTGCATGTGGACGGGGGTCATCGTCATGATCGCGACCATGACGAGCTGAGTGAGGACCATCACCAGGGCCCCCAGGACCACGCCCTTGCGGGCCTGCGCGGTGGTCTGTTCCTGGGTTGGCGACGTGCCACTGCCGGGGGCGGTACTGGTCGCCTCGTGGGCCGCGTGGGTGCGGGCCAGGAGGAGCGGGTCGGGACGCAGCCAGAGGGCCAGGACGAGGGCGGCCAGGGCGTAGGAGGCACCGGAGAGGAGGAAGAGTCCGGCGAGGTGGGGGATGCCGAGGCTGTCGGCGAGGGCATCGGTGGGCGAGGTGAGGTTGGGGCCGACGACGCCGCCGAGGGTGGTGGCGACCAGGACGGTGGAGACGGCGCGTCCGCGGTGGTCGGGGGCGGCGAGGTCGGCCCCGGCGTAACGGGCCTGAAGGTTGGTGGCGCTGCCTGCGCCGTAGATGAACAGGGCGATGAACAGCAGGACAGGGTTGTCCAGGACGGCGGCGGCGATGACGCCGGCACTGCCGAGGGCGCCGGTGAGGTAGCCGGTGGCGAGTCCGGGGCGGCGGCCACGGGCCTGGGAGATACGGCCGACGGCGACGGCGGCCAGTGCCGATCCGGCGGTGAACAGGGCGCTGGGCAGACCGGCGAGGGTGGTGGTGCCGAGCATGTCCTGGGCGAGCAGCGCGCCGACGGAGACGCCGGCGGCGAGCCCTGCGCCGCTGAGGATCTGGGAGGCGACCAGGACACGCAGGATGCGGCGTTGGGCTGCGGGGGCGGGGTCGGGTATGCCGGAGTCTGTGGTGGTGCCGGCCGGGGCAGAAGTAGTCACGGCTTCTTTTACCAGACGGGGTGGGCCGCCGCCCGGGCCTTTCCGCGGGCACCGGACGACGCGGAGCGGGGACGTTGCCCACGGAGCGCCGAGAGGCTGCGGCCGATGCGGGGGAGTTGACCCGCGTTGCGTGCGGTTTGGCGGCCGGGGCCGGGATGTGGCGACGGCGCCCCTGAGCGGCAGCCCTATCCCTGCACGGTTACACGGTTCGATACGCCCGGAGAAAGGTCCGCACTCCCTCGACGACGAGTGGCCGGACGCGGGTGTCCTCCGCGGCGTTCGCGGAGCCGAGCCTGTCCAGCGCGACGCCGAAGGTCAGCGCGATGAACTGGTCGGCGGCGAGCCGGGGGTCGGGGACGTCGAGCAGCCCGGCCGCGGCGAGGGCGGCGAACCGCTCGGCGAGCGCCTCGTCGGGGGTGTCGGCCATGGAGTTGTAACCCCGGTGTGGCAGATGACCGGATTCCGCCCGGACCAGCCGTTGCAGTGTCGCGTACTCCGCCGAGCCGAGCATGTCGGTCGAGATGCGCATCGAGAACGTGACCAGGGCGTCCTCAAGGCCGGCGGTCTCGGTGAGGTCGGTGAGGGTGTCGTCGAGGGTGCGCCGGATCGTGGTGATCAGTGACTGGCCGACGGCGTCGACGACGGCTCGCAGCAGTGTCTGTTTGTCGCCGAAGTAGTCGTAGACCGTCCGCTTGGACACCTCGGCCCGGGCGGCGACCGCATCGACGCTGGACCGGTCGAAGCCGTCGGCGAGGAACAGGTCCCGGGCCGCCGAGAGGATGGCGGCCCGCTTCGGCGTGGACCCCTCGCGCAGGGTCTTCGTGGTCGGCATGGGCACATCGTAACTGGCCTACACTGCACGGTGTAGTGTAATAATGGCTCGGCGGGTGCCGCATCCGTACACCCGCACCGCCCGGCGAAGCCGTGCGTGCGCCGACTCGGATACCGCATTCCGCCTTCCGCTTCCTTGATTCACCTCGCGGGACGACCTCGGCCCGTCCACCAAGCGCCAAGTACCGAGCACCAAGGGCCAGGCATGCCAAACGCCAAGCGCCAGGCATCCCCAACACCGTGCCCATGACCGCGCCCCTGCACGTGCCCGTACCCACGCACATCACGCCCCGCATGCAAGGCCACCGCGTCAGCACCAGCCCCACAAGGCAGCAACACCACATCCCGGCCCCGCAAAGCGACAGCACCGCACGCCGACCCCCGCGAGGCAACAGCACCACGCGTACGCCCTCCTACTCGCCAGGCAATGACGGAGAGGACGACCATGACCGCAACTCTCGCTCCTCCAGCCCGCATCGGAAAAGCCGCTGTAGGGGCCCTCGGCACTCTGGCAGTCGCCACCGGTGCCTTGGAATCGGTGGTGACACCGACGCTCCCGCTCCTGCAACGCGAGCTGGACATGGATCCAGCCGAAGGAGCGTTACTCAGCATCACGCTCCTCGTCACCGGCGCGCTCGTCACGCCGGTCGCAGGCAAGTTCGGCGACCGCTACGGCGGAAAGCGGGTGCTGATCCGGCTGATGGCGGTGGTCTCGGCCGGCGGGCTGGTGTCCGCCCTGGCGCCGAACCTGCCGGTACTGCTGCTCGGGCAGGTACTCCAAGGAGCGATGGTGGGCGCGCTGCCCCTGTCGTTCATCCTGGTACGCGCTCACCTCCCCGCGGGCGAGTCGAAGGTGGCCATCGGAGTGGTCAGCGGGTTGTTCGTGGGGGGTGGGACGGCGGGAACGCTGTCGGCCGGGCCGGTGGCGGAAGGGCTGTCCCGGCACTGGATGTTCGCCCTGCCGACGCTCGCGGTCATCGGGTCCACCACGCTGGTGCACCGGCTGATGCCGCACGATCCGCCGGGCCGGCCAGGCAGCGCCAGGGTCGACTGGCCCGGGCTGGTTCTCCTGAGCGGCACGCTGTCCACACTCATGCTGGCGCTCGCACTGGCACCCGGAATCGGCTCCCGGCCACTCGTACTCGGCGCCCTCGTCGTGGTCCTGGCCGCCTTCGTGACCGGGTGGACAGCCGTCGAGCGTCGTGCGGCCTCGCCGATGGTCGATCTGCGCATGCTGGCACAGCCTGCGGTGTGGAAGGCCTGTGTGCTGACGTTCGTGATCTGCGTCGGTACCTCGGTGGCGGTCCATCTCGTCCCGCAGCTGTTCGCGGTGCCGGCCCGTGAGTACGGGTTCGGGGCCGGCGCCACCGAGATCGGCTTCTTCCTGCTGCCCGGCGCCGTGGCCGCGTCGCTGGCCGGGCCGGTCAGCGGGATCGGGGTGCGGCGTTTTGGTCCGCGTGCCGTGGTCATCGCCGGAATCGTCGTCATGGCCGCCGCCCTGCTCACCCTGGCAGCCGTGCACACCGAGACCTGGCACCTCGTCATCGGGAAGATGATGATCGCGCTTGCCAACGGTCTGTGCGTTACAGCGATGGTGACCAGCACCGCCACATCCGTCGATCGCAACGACACCGGTATCGCCACCAGCCTGGTCCTGGTGAAGCGCGTACTCGGTTACGCGGTGGGTGTGCAGCTCAGCGGTGCCATCCTCACCGCTGGGACCCCTTCCGGTACGAAGGTCCCGGCCGAATCGGCCTTTGTCGCCGGCTTCCTCGTAGCCGGTGCCGTCACGGCACTGTCCCTGCTTGTCGCCCGTAGCATGAGCAAAGGAGTCAAGGAATGACCCGTACCGACCTGTCGAGAGGCAGCCGCATCACGCCGATGTGCCGAGTCCTGATATCCGGGGCCAGCGTCGCGGGACCGGCCCTCGCGTACTGGCTCAACCGCTACGGATTCGCGGTCACGGTGGTCGAGAAGGCGAGCACCTTACGTGGCGGTGGATATCCCATCGACGTGCGTGGCACCGCACTTGAGGTCGTCCGAAGGATGGGCATCCTGCCGCAACTGCAGGACGCACACATCGACCTGCGCCGGGTGACTTTCCTTGACGGGGACGGCGGCGAGGTGGCCAGGGTCAACCCGCACGCCGTCACCGGCGGTGTCGCGGGACAGGACGTGGAAGTGCGGCGCGGCGACCTGACCGACGCGCTCTGCACCGCGGTCCGAAACGACGTGGAGTTCCTGTTCAACGACTCCATCGACACCCTCGACCAGCCGTCCGGCCAAGGAGTCGACGTCACCTTCCGCGGGGGCGACAGTCGTACGTTTGACATGGTGCTCGGTGCGGACGGTCTGCACTCGCATACCCGCGCGTTGCTGTTCGGCCCGGAACAGCAGTTCCACCGGTACCTCGGCTACTGCTTCGCCGTCTTCACCATGCGCAACACCTTCGGGCTCTCCCGCGAGATCACGATGTGGAACACGCCGGGCAGGGCCGCGGCACTCTACGCCGCGGGGGACGACGACGAAGTGCACGCCTTCCTGAACTTCGCCCACCCGGAACCGCCGGTCGAAGCCTTTCGGCACCGGCACCCGGAAGCCCAACGAGCCCTCGTCACGTCGGCCTTCGCCGACGCCGGATGGGAGGTACCGGGCATGCTGGCCGCCCTGCGCGACGCGGACGACCTGTTCTTCGACGGAGTCAGCCAGATCCGTATGCCGCGCTGGTCCAGTGGCAGGGTCGCGCTGGTGGGCGACGCCGCGTACGCGCCTTCATTCCTCACGGGGCAGGGTTCCAGCCTCGCGCTCGTCGGTGCGTACATGCTCGCCGCTTCCCTGGCCGAGCGGGATCACGCCGCAGGTTTCGCCAGGTACGAACGCACCACGCGTGAGTTCGTGACCATGAATCAGGACCAGGTCGGCGAGAGCGGTGCCGGCCTCTTTCCCACCACCGCTCGGGCCCTGGAACAGCGCAACGACATGCTGCGCAATCTCAGCGCCATGCCCTCCGGGAAGGGCCGACCGGCTCATTCGGCCCTCACCTTGCCGGCCGCCCCCACCCTGCCCGCAACCGCGCCCCTGACGTGAGCCCGGAGGCAGCGTCAGCGGTGGCCCAGCACATTCACCACCCGGCCGTTGGGGTCGCGGACGAAAAACCGCCGCACACCCCACTCCTCGTCCTGCAAGGGGTGCACGATCTCCGCGCCGTGCTCCAACATCGACGCATAGGCCGCATCCACGTCATCGACCTCCACACTCATGTCCGGGATGACGGGCGCGGTCTTGTCGTCGGCCATGAAGCTGACCTGCGCGGCAGGATCGGTAGGGGAAGCGAGCGTCATGATCCAGCCGTGATTCATGACCTCCTGGAACCCGAGCAAGCCGTAGAAATCCCGGCTCTCCCGCACAGCCACTGACTGGACATTGGGCACGACACGACGAACAGCCATCGAAGAACTCCCAGTGAGGACGGTTGACTCCCTGCAACTCCTCAGAAGTACTACAACCCACCTTCCTTCGCGCGCCTTCTCGTCAGAGTCCGTCCGACATCCGGCACTCAGTTGTCGGTGAGGGTGCGGCGGGGGAGGGGCAGTAGGCGGTCCCGATGGCGCTGCGGGCGGCCGGGTTGAAGCCATCGGCGTCACGCAGCACACGTTCGGTGGTGTGGGCCTCGATCAAAGGCGTCAACTGGGCGAAGAACGCGGGCCGGGCCTCCTCTCCGATGTATTCGGGAAGGTCGATCACCGGCGCCGCGCCGTGCTGGTAGAAGAGGTTGGGCACGAGTACGTAGTACCCGTGCCCGGCCAGTTCACCTGCCAACTTCCGCAACATGGGACGAATGCCGAAACCATCCGCGTACATCAGCACTCCCGGGTGCCGCTCGCCACGGTCGGGGAAGGCGGCGAAAGCGTCAGCCCGAAACCGGCCGCGCCGGGCATGCCGTGCAGGCCGGCCCTCATCGGTGATCTTGATTGCGGCGAACGGGTGGTGGAGCGAGGTGGCGTGGGGACTGCTGCGGCGCGACGCTGCGCGGGAGTGTGTCCTGGAACCGGACACGAAGCAGGAGGGCGGCCCAACCGCGGCAAGGCTTCCAGCGGTCGGCGATCTTGGACAGTCGGGCGATGTCGACGGCTGGTCCCTGCGCGAGGCGGGAGCCTGAGGAGGCAATCGCGCTGGCCACTTCGCAGAGGGACTCTCCGTCCTCCCCTGGTGCCGAGCGCGCCCAACGTGCCGCAGACTTTCTACGTACTGTGCTTACGTCGCACCATCTCGGTGATCCAGGTGGGAGCGAACGGCGACGTGCAGCCTGGCGAAGTCGGGTAGTCCTTGAGTACCTCCAGGCGCTCGCCGATGTCGACGGCTCGGGCGCGGTGCCCGGCGTGCTCGATGCCGATCTGCGCCAGGCAGTGATTCATCGCTCACTGCAGGCGTTCGGGGGCGTCCTGCATCTCTGCCTCGATGGTGTCGAGCAGTCCGGAGAGGTCGAGGCCCTCGGGCTTCTTCGCCACGCGTTCGGTGGTCAGCGCCCAGCCGGCGCTGGCGACCACGGGGTCCGAATCGGCGGACCATGCCAGGCGCAGCTCTTCGGCGTGTGGATTCTTCCTCACCACATAGTTCACGAGCCAGTCGTGCACCTTGGGCGTGCGTGCCTGGCGCAACATGCTGTCCAACTCGTCACGCCCGAATGCCTTCGGGCGGCAGATCAAAGTGGCCAGTAGCCTGGCCGCGGTGTCATCCGTCTCCCAGAGTCGGCACGCCAGTTCCTGCTGCGTCTTCAGCCGCTTCGCGAGCGCGCGCAATGCGCTGAGGTTCACACCGTGATCGTCACCGTGTTTCTTGTTCACGGCGCGCATTCGTGGATTGTCGAGCGCGGCCAGTTCGGCCATCACCTCGGTCAGCGCGGTCTCGGCCACTTCAGCCTCCTGTCCATTGCACGCGGGGTTTCAGCCTACGGCGGGGGTGGTCCCGTGTGATGCAGCTGATCAGCGTTTCAGGGTTGCAGTGACGCACTTGGGCTTGAGCGGTGTCCAGTGGCGGTCCCGGGCCTGAATAGCACTTTTGGCGCTGGGGGTAGGTTCCATCAACACAAAGAAGAAAAGCTGGAGTCTTCACACAACCAGTTCGCGGAAAAGCGTCATGAAGTGGCACCGTCATCCGCCGCAGAGCGCGGAGAGTGGGTTGGTGCGACGCGCTGAGCCGCAAGGTTCAGCGGAGGACCGGTGAGAGGCGACTGAACGGGCCAAGCAAGACTCTGGCTGGCGCATCCGGCCGTAACAGCCGTTGCAGAGGAGCGGACAAGGCCATGACGTCGAGCAGGGCTCGGGTGACGGCCGGATCGCCGGTGGCGGTTTTCAGTAGGCGGTCGGTGTAGCCGCGCAGCAGCCGGGTGGCTGCGGGGGCCGCGGGCCGATGGCGCCGGGGTAGCGGATGTCCTGGCCGGTGGCCATGGCCCAGGGTGCCTGGGTGAGGCGTCCCACAGTGCGCTGCAGACGTCGGGCCAGGGTGGGGGCACCGAGACCGTACTGGTTCAGCGCGTCGCGCAGGGCGGCGGCTTCCTGGGCGGCGACCGACATGCCCTGGCCGTACAGGGGGTTGTAGGTGGCGACGGCGTCCCCGAGAACGGCGAATCCGCGGGGCCAATTTCGCAGCAGGTCGAAGCGGCGGCGCCGGTTGACGGTGCTGCGGGAGAGGCGGACGTCGGTGAGCGGTTCGACGTCGGCGATGAGGTTGGCCACGATGGGGTGCCGTACGTTGCGGGCGAACGGCAGGAAGGCACTGGCTTCTCTGGTTGGCTGGCCGCCGCGGGTGCCGGACAGGACGCGGATTCTCGGGTGGGCCAGGACCTGCTGCCGTACACCCCAGTCGAGCAGGTCGCGCGAACAGGCGATCAGGTGCTGCATCTCGGGCCACCGGCGCAGCCAGCCCGCCGCGGTGAGAGACACCAGCCCGGTAGGCAGCGGGATGCGACGCGCGCCCGTCGCCAGCCATTGCTGTGTGATGCCGGGCAGCAGGCTTTCGATGGTGCGGGCGCCGCCGGACCACAACAGGTGGGCATGCTGGGCTTGGGTCAGACCCTTACGAGGAGCAGGGGCCACGGGTAGCAGGTCGTGTTCGACGATCTGGACCTCGGCGTGCTCGGCCAGGACGGCGGCGGCCAGCATGCCGGTGAGGCCGCCGCCGAGTACCATGGCGGTGGGGGAGGGGGCTGGAGACGCGTGGGACTCGACGGTTGGTCACAGGCGGCGCTCCCCGAGCGGTAGGCGGACAGGCGTGACCATCGTTGCACGAAGAGGGTCGAGGGGTGCTCCGGACAGCGCGCTAAACGGACCGGCAGGCAGACTGACCACCACCGAGATCGTGTTCGCCGACATGGTCGGGCTCAGCAGCGGCAGCCCGACGGGCGAGAGTCGGACACAGTCATCGCCTCCATCATGCCGAAGGTGTGGTTTCGCTGTTATGTCTACCGCTCCGCGTTCGCGGTCTTCGTTCTTTGACCTGCGGGCTCTGCCGGAACGGCAGACAGTCGCGTCCACGTCACGCCCCATGCAGGGGTGACTGGTGCTTTCTCGATGGTGGTACGCCCTGATCAGTGCCGCCTGCCTGTTGGGCTTCCTCTTCGCCGCAGGCACAGCGGATTGGGCCGATGAGAACAAGATCGGCTGGCTGTCCTCCGGCTGCGTCGCCCTCGGAGGTGGCTTGTTGAGCATCGGTCTGGTCTTCGCCGGACGAGCCCTTCTGCCTGGACGGCTCCGGCGAGCGATGTTCCGCGTGCCACCTCCAGAGGGACGACACCGCCGACCAGGGCCACGGCGATGAACCGTGCTTTCTTCGTCCTCATCCCCACCATCGGGTCAAGTTCGGATAGTGGTACTGAAGGCCCGGGGCGGGGCAGGTGTGGCGCGCCGGCTGAGCATCCAACCGGCGCACGTCGGCTGACCCGGCGTCTGCGTTCGTCCGCGCCGATTCACTGCTTCCGGTCTTTCACGGCCGCGGCGATCGTCACCGCTGTACCGGCGACGAACGGCAGGATCATCGCCGGGACAAGCCATGCCGGTACGTTCGGGTCCGGCGTGGAACGCCACAACATCCCGCAGCCCACGAGGAGAGAGATGCCCAGGCAGGTGTTGAGCACGAGCAGGGCGCGTGCGAGCCGGCGTGCCGACGCCCGGCTGCCGGGCCTGTTCGTCAGGGATGCCGTCGCCTGAGCGGCAGCGAACGGCGTGGCATCGGTGTTCGCCATCTCGTCGCGCGGTGTCTGCCGCAGCGTCAGCTCCGCGGAGCCTGCCAGCAGCACCGTCGCCCCTGCGTACACGAAGACCAGCAAGAACACGCTGCCGATCGACTTGTCCGCCCAGGCATCCACCGCACCTGATCCGATGTGCTGCGGGATCTGGTCCGGCAGGTGCGGATAGCGCAACACGCCCCATATCGTCATCACGAGGAGCAGGGAGGTATCGGAGAGCAGCCACAGTCGAGTAGGAGAGGAGAAAAGCTTCATGATACCGATCATCCGGTGAAAGCTTGCGCTGGCAAAGAACTCGGTCCGGTCGCTGTCGCCACGGTGACAAGTCAGGGCGGCCCGGTTGAGCTGCTGCCGCCGCCACTGGGGGCATCGAGCGTACACACCACCGATGGTGCGTCGGCCGCCGTGGCGGATGCGGGCGATGATGCCGAGGGCGGAGATCAGCCTCGTCACATCGGCTTGCCTGGCAGTGGTCACGACAGTCGCTTCTTCCAGGGCGGGCCTCGCGACATGCAGGCCACATTGAGTACGCATACTCATGCACACATACGGTCAGCGTCGGCACCCTGTGGCCATGACGAACGTCGCTCCGAAACCACAACGCTGGCGCCCCTGGTCGCAGCCGACACGCAGGGGCATGGGCCTGGCCCTTGCCATCCCGCTGTTGATCCTGGAGACCGCGTGGCTGGTGTTGGACTGGGTGTTCGGCCTCGGCCTGGAAGTATGGGCAGCGCAAGGCAAGCAGGACCGTATTGACGCGGCTGCTCTCGCGCACATCGGGCGGGTGGAGGTGCTGCTGATCGCCGCATTCGTCATGGCGGCTCTCGCGAGTGTCTTCCGTGCCCGCTGGACGGCGATCGCGCACCTGTTGGTCGCTCTTCTGGCCAGCGGGGTGTTGGTGATCGTGCAGCATCAGTGGGACAGCAGTCACAACCCGCCCGGGTGCACCCGCTACGCCGCGCACTGTTGAGTGAGGCTGCCGGCGTGGCGCGAGAACCAGATGGCTTTCTAAGGATTCTCTAGGGCGCGTAGAGAAGGTGACCTGCGTAATCTCAAGTTATGAGTCGGAGTCTATGCGCGGGGTTTCGGCCGTGACGCAGTAAGGGAAAAATTGTCGAGAGCTGTGGACTGGGTCGTTGACGTCTGCTGTTGTTCCCAATGGGTCCGGGTGAGTTCATACTCGACTTCACCATGTTCGGATCCCTCGATCGCATCCGGCCAGTCCCCGGTGAAGTTCCGGACGAAGGACAGGTCCGACTTCTCCATGACGCGACGGGAACGGGTGTTGACGGCCATCGTGTTCGCCGTGACCCGTTCGACCTCCAGGTCCGTGAACCCCTTGTGAATCAGGGCCTGGGATCCCTCGGTGGCGTAGCCGTGCCCCCAGGCCGCCTGGTTCAGGCGGTAGCCGAGTTCGACCACGGCGGGGCTGTGCTCCTCCAGCGGCCGGAACTCGAACCAGCCCAGGAAGGTGTCGGTGGTCTTCTCCTGTGCGGCCCAGTAGCCGCGGGTCTGCCAGCACGGGTAGTCGTGCAGGAGTCGCGGCAGGGTCCGGGTCTCGATCGTCTCGCGGCTGGTGGGACGGCCACCGTTGATGAAGCGCATGACCTCGGGGTCGTTGTCCAGGGCGAACAGGCGGTCAGTGTCGGCCGCTGTGAAGGCGCGCAGGACGAGCCGGCCGGTCTCCAGGAAGCTGGTCATGCCACGATCCTCACCACCGGCCGGCTGAGCCTGCCACCCGTTTTCCTGCCGGCGGCTGGCGGGGGTACCCATGCCGCGCGGGCCGGGGAGCCCCCTATCGGCGAGTGGCTCCGGTCCCTGGTCTTTGAGAAATGCCGGTTGAGCCCAACGCTTGCGAGAGGGCGTCAATGGTCACGCCCACTACGGCCAGAAGCTGCGTCGGGCTCGCCCCGGCTCTGCTCATGACGGCGAGGGACTGGTTCACGGCCGCCGCGTGTTCAGCGAAGGCATCGGCGTCCTGATCGGTCAATTGCCCAGCCTTCAGCGCGGCGCGCAGGCGCAAACGCTGGAAGCCGAGTGCCTCCTTGGCGCGCGCCGCGACGGCCGGGCTCAGCACCGGAATGGCCATGGCCGACTGGGCCATCAGACATCCATCGGGTAGTCCGGGGTCGGCGATGCGCTCGAGGGTGACGTTGAAGAACGCACGAACAGCTGCAAGGGGGTCCGAGGCTGCACACGACAGGGCGGCGTCGTACTTGTCGCCGTAGCGCGCGGCGTAGCGGTCCAGGCAGCGCAGGAAGAGTGTGTCCTTGTCGCCGAGCGAGGAGTAGATGGAGCTGCGGTTCAGGCCGGTCGCCCGTGACAGGTCGTCCACTGAGGTGTCGGCGTAGCCGGCACGCCAGAACTGGACCATCGCGGCGTCGAGTGCCGCGTCCATGTCGAACTGCTTCTTGCCTGCCACGTGGCACTTCCTTGCCGGTGTGTCGATGTCCATGGGCTGTGCTGCACACCATTCTATCTTGAACTGAATGGTTCAAGATGTGCTACGTTGCAGGCATGGTCATGACCGCGGGCCCTCCAGTCATCCGGGAAAGCGCCACGGGCACGCCGCCACAACCTTCGTCTTCATTGCCTACGTCATCGGCGCGGGCCTGCTGGCGGAGTTCGTCCTGGCGCCGCCCCGCACCGTGTGCTGGTGCTACCTCGGCGTCTGTGTGGGCGGAGTATCGGGTCAGACCTGTCGGCAATCGGGATGATCCCTATCGAGACGGTGCTGTGGACTCGCCCTGCGCCTATCTTTGCCGCTCGCACCGTCTTCGCCGGGGCAGCTGTCGGGATCGACCAGACAGCCGGGACCCGGCCCTCCAGCAGCCCCTGACTGTCATCGCCATCGTCATCGCGCTCGGGGGTCCGGCCCTGGGGTGTAGCACCGAACCAGCAAAGCCCACACCATTGGAGGATTCCCGTGTCTGACCCTGCGACCACCACTCAGCATGGCGCCGAAGCCAACCCTGTCCGCGATCTGCCCCTGCATGACCTGGAGGGGTTCACCCACCGCTGGGCCGACGCGGACGGCATGCGCCTTCATGCCGTCGAAGGCGGCCAGCCGACCGGGCCGGCTGTCGTCCTGCTCGCCGGGTTCCCGCAAACCTGGCAGGCCTGGCGAAAGGTCATGTCCAGTCTCGCCGACCGGTTCCGCGTCATCGCGATCGACCTGCCGGGCCAAGGCCACTCCGAGCGCCCGGAGCGCAGCTACGACACCCACACGGTCGCCGCCCACGTCCACGCCGCCGTACAGGCACTCGGAGTGTCGAGTTACTGGCTGGCCGCCCACGACATCGGTGCCTGGGTCGCCTTCTCCCTCGCCCTCAACTACGAGAGCCAGCTGCGTGGGGTCGCCCTGCTCGACGCCGGAATCCCCGGCATCACCCTCCCGGAATCGATTCCCACCGACCCGGCCCGGGCGTGGAAGACCTGGCATTTCGCGTTCCACCTCGTGCCCGACCTGCCCGAGACCCTGCTCACCGGCCGTGAACGGGACTATGTCGGCTGGTTCCTGAAAACGAAGGCACTCTCTCCCGACGCGTTCGACGACGCCGACCTCGACCACTACGCAGCGGCCCTCGCCGCCGACGGCGGCCTCCGCGCCTCCCTCGCCTACTACCGAGACGCCGCCGAGTCGGCGCGCAAGAACCACCAGGCGCTCAGCCGGCAGCACCTGACTGTGCCCATCCTCGGAATCTCCAGCAGCCACGGCTCCATCCCGGACATGGCAGCCTCCATCAGCCCATGGGCCGACAACACCGCCGGAGTCGTCGTGCCCGACGCCGGGCACTTCATCCCCGACGAGCAGCCCGAAGCCGTCGCTGCCGCTATAGCCGACTTCATCGCTGACGGCGGCTGACGCCGCTCGGACCTGTCCGGTGCGCACCCGCCCAGGAGCAAGGCCGTCAGGACGCCTTCGTCCTGACGACTGCCCACCAGGCCCCGCACGGCTGCCTGCACCCGAGCTGCACGGAAGCGAGTTGAAGACAGGGCGGGGTGGCCTGTGGCCCTCGCCGTCACAGATCTGGGCTGGTACAGCGGATATCGCGGGAGGTCGGACCGGTCACCACCGAGGAGTTCCCCTACGGTCTGTTCCTGTGGCGTGACGGGCCTTCCGGTCATCTGCAGCTGGATTACGCAGGGGATTCGGCCAATATCGAGATCCCCTATCGCTACCCGGGGCAGGAAGCGCAGCCGATCATGGCGGAGGCGTATCGGATCGCACGGATGGTCGAGCAAGAGAGCGGCCTCGAAGGATATGACTACGAGGTCGATCAGCCCGTCCGGACCGGAGACAGCGACGTGGCGGCAGTCAAGCTCGGCGGCATTGCCCGCTGGGCGCAGGAGAACCTCACCTGATCAGCACATCGACCTCGGCCCGGTCGTTGACGGACGGTTCACCGACGATGCCGAGGCCGCACTCGCCGCAGAGCGTGAGCGCAGCCGCGACGCTCACACCGCAGATGCCAGGCCCACGAAACGCCCCGGCCACAAACCCACCCTCCTATGCCGGCTACGTCCGGCGACCGCGGGTTCGGATTGTCGGGGAGAAACGGTCTGGTGGTCGGAGTGGCCAGGGCTACCGTACGCGGGAAATCATGCCCGTCGTGAAAGCCTGCAAAGTCGCTGCTGTGCTCCCGTCAAGGCCAGCAGCTTGATCAATGCTCGGGGCGCGTCGCGATCGGTGAGCCGTCCCCGTGGCCACTCAGCGTTCCGGAGTCGGTGTCTCCGTACAGAGCGAGTGGGTGCGTGAACAGCGGAAACTCAGCGATCACATCCGGCAAGACAACGGTTTCTCAATTCCCACGGAGAACGGTGCTTGAAGCTGCCGCAGCGGAAGCCTCTATCGTCCTGAGCAGAGCCGGAAAAACCGGCTCGGTGAAGGACGTGTGAGGAGGCGGCGATGGCCTGGCCGATCGCGGAGGTCGCCCGGATGTCGGGTGTGACGGCCCGGGCGCTGCGGCACTACGACGAGATCGGTCTGCTGCCGCCGGCCTGGGTCGGGGCCAACGGCCACCGCTACTACGAGGAACGCCAACTGCTGCGGTTGCAGCAGGTCCTCGTGCTACGGGAACTGGGCCTGGGGCTGCCTGACATCGGCCGGATCCTGGCCGCGCAGGTCGACGAGCTGCAGGCCCTGCGGGGCCACCACCGTCGACTGCTCGCCGAGCGCGACCGGCTCACTGCTCTCGCCGGCTCCGTGGCCCGCACGATCACCGAACTGGAGCAGTCCAGGAAGGATGGGAAGGATGGTACAGACATGATGAGCATCAGCCGTCCGGAGAACCTGTTCGAGGGGATCCGTTCCGCCCAGTGCATGAAGGTCCTGCGCGGTTTCCCGGAGCTGGTGGGGGACGTCGAACGGCACGCCTCGGCGTTGAGCGAGGCCGAGAGCGAGGCTGACGAGCGGGAGCGCACGGCGCAGATGGTTCGGCTGGCTGAGCTGCTGGCCACCGGCCTGCCCGCTGACGCCGACGCGGTGCAGGTCGAGATCGACGCCCAGTACCGGACGCTGGCCCGGATCCGGGCAGCATCCGCTGAGGAATACCGCGCGATCGGGCGTACCTGCGTGGAGAACGAGCACTGGCACGCGGTGTACGAGGCGATCACGCCGGGCCTGGCCGCGTACCAGCGGGCCGCCATCGATGCGTATGCCGCAACTCGGCTGTACTGAGCCGGGACGGGGCCGCTGCCACGGGGGTGCGGCGGCCCTTCCGGGGCGAGCCACTTGTCATTCCAGCCGACAGTCGACAGCCGACCCGGCGCTCATCCGGGCCCTGGGAGTGCCACTGGTCGCTCTCGATGGCCTGCTGTTGCTGCTGCGCTTCGGCTGACGCGGTCCACCCGGCGGTCGGGCCAGGTCAAGCAGCGCTTGCGAAGCGGTCGGCCAGCCGGGTGAGCCAGGGTGCGGTGACATGGGGAAGTAGGGCGTCAAGCAGCTTTCATTCCACGGCTGTTGAGCCCTTCGCGTAGCGCACGTGTCGCGTGATACATACGTGACCTGACCGTGCCGGGCGGCACGCCCAGCAGCTTTGCCGTCTGGGGAGGCTGCGGCCCATGTAGTACACATGGACCAGGACCTCGCGATGGCACGGTGCCAGTTCGCGCATGGCTGAGACCACCACGTGCCGGGTCAGCGTGCGGTCGACTCCGTCGGGGACGGGCGAAGGAGGAACGTCCGCGGTATCCGCCTCCAGGGGGCGGGCCCTGCGGGCGCGGTAAACGTCGACAACCAGGTTGCGGACGACGGTGAACAGCCACGGACGCAGCGTATTCGTTGTGGGGTCGAGGTCGTCCGCGCGCTGCCAGGCACGGAGCGCCACCTCCTGCACGATGTCCTCCGCACGGTGCCAGTCGCCGTCCAGCAGTCGGGCCGCGAAGCTCAACAAGGCCGACCCGTGATGCTCGTACAGGGCACCGAGGAACCCGTCGGCCTGCTGCGCCGAACGGCCCGGTGCGTTACGGGACTGAAGGGCGCGCCCGGCCAGCGTCGGCGATGTCTCCACGTTGCTTCTCCTTACGAACGCTTCTGAGCTGAGGTGATTGCGTAGGGCGCGAGCCGAATGCGCCACTGCTGACGTTGTATCGCCGCGACAGCCCGACAGTGGAGCCCGAGTGGGCTGGCAGCGCGCCCGAGTTCGAAATGCTGTCCGCGCCCGCTCAGTACGCTGACCTGCCATGCGGTGACTCGGTCGCCCTTGCCGGTGCCCGGAGTGCCTGGCTCGGGGTCCGCTGTGCCCGTGCCGGTGCCCGCATGCTGCCCGGGTGGGTATGAGGCACCCGGTCGCGAACGGGGTCTCCAGGCCATCGAGCCGGAAGCGGTCGTGAGCCGACGGCGGCAGTGAGCGGCCGGAAGCGGAAGGGCGGGCGCTCCCTCGGGGCATCGGGGCGTTGATCTCGTAGGGCGTACGCCGTAGGAAATTTCATCGCGCCCGGCCCCAAGCCCGTACTCAGGAATGTGGTCAGAAGTGCGATGCGTCGGGATGCTCGGAACGAACGGGTGCGCGGCGCATCCCGGATCGTCCGGTGTCGGAAACGGTAAAGGTAGCTACGGTCATGAAGGCGATCGTTCAGGATGCGTACGGGTCAGAGGATCTCCTGGACCTGCGCGACATCGACCGCCCCGTACCGGGCGACGACGAGGTGCTCGTCGAGATACGTGCTGCTGGAGTGGGGCCCGAAGTGTGGCACCTGATGACTGGCAAGCCGTACGTGGCCCGGGTCGCCCTCGGGCTTCGGAGGCCCAAGAACCCCGTCCGTGGCTGGGACGGGGCCGGGCGGGTCGAGGCGGTCGGGGCGAAGGTGACCGACTTCAAGCCGGGGGATGAGGTGTTCGGCAACTGCGAGGGGGCCTTCGCCGAGTATGCGCGGGCCAAGGCCGACAAGATCGTGCTCAAGCCCGCCAACCTCACGTTCGAGCAGGCAGCCGCCCTGCCCGTCTCCGGGATGACCGCCCTCCAGGCCCTCAGCGGCAAGTCCCGCCCCCGACCCGGTCAGCGGGTCCTCGTCATTGGCGCATCGGGCGGGGTGGGAACGTACGCCGTCCAGCTCGCCACGTTGTACGGCGCCGAGGTCACCGGCGTCTGCGGTGCCGCCGGCGCGGAACTCGTCCGGTCGCTGGGCGCCACCCACGTGGTCGACTACACGCGTGAGGACATCACCGACAGCCCGCACCGCTATGACGTCATTGTCGACACCGCGGGGCTTCGGCCGCTGTCCGTACTCCGCCGAGCCCTCACACCGCGCGGCACGCTCGTCATCGTCGGCGGCGAGGGCGGGAGCGGCTTCCTCGGCGGTATGAGCCGTGGCCTTCGGGCCGTCCTGCTCTCCCCTTCATCGCTCAGAACCTCCGCAACCTGATCTCGTTCGCCCGCCGCGAGGACCTACTGACCCTGAAGAACCTCACCGAGAAGGGCCAGGTCACCCCGGTCATCGACCGCACCTACCCGCTCGCCGAGGCGCCCGCGGCCCTTCACCATCTGAGGCAGGGCCACCCCCGGGGCAAGCTCGTCGTCACCACCTGACGGCGCCTGTTCCAGTGATGGCTGGGGCACCCGAGGAGGTGCATCCCGAGGGAGCGAACTTCCCTTTTGAGTTCGGGGAGCCCGCTCCAGACCTCCGCGTCCCTGGTCAGTACGGCGGCCAGCAGGTCACCCTCGTACATGTCGCCTTCCGACAGCGGGTCGGCCCGAAGGGCCTCCACCGCCAGCGGCAGGAGGTAGGCCAGGCCCACGTCCTGCCTGATCAGCAGCCGCATGTCCTCGACCGTCAGATCGCCGGTCAGCTTGCGCCGGAGCTCGCGCACGGTCGCCGTCAGCCGGGTTTCGCCGTCCGTCCGGGCCGGTCATCGGTCACGCTCACGTTGTTCAAGGGAGCGGTCACGGTTCACGAGTCGAGTCACCGACTGATTGGCCCATGTCAGGTTTCCCCCGCGGTCTCAGGCTTTCGAAGACCCGGACGCGGAGGGGGAGCGAGAGGAGCCCCCGGTCGGCGTACAGCCGCTCAGCAGCATCGCCGCTGCCACTGCGACGAGAGGCGCAGACCAGGCCTGTACGTGTCCGAAAGGGGCGCGGGCGCTGTGCCAGTCAGCGCCCCTCATCCCCGTTCATGGTGATTACGGCGTAGGTCTCCCCACTTTCCGGTGGTCGTGTCCATGAACGGGTGGTGAACGTGTGCAGCCGCCCGTGAGTGATCGCATGGCGCGGCAGGTGGACGCCGAACTCGCCGGTCACGGCTTCCAGCAGTGGCCGTTCCGCCTCGGTGGCCCCCTCCCGGGTGGCGAAGAACCGGTCCGGGTCCAGCGCCCGCGGTATGTGACCGGTTCGACGGGTCTCTCCATCCGCGTACGTGAAGGCGTACTGCTCGTTGCCGTCCTGCGCCACGGAAAGGTGGAAGAACGGTTGCCCGTGCCAGGTCCGCAGACCGCTCCACACGGCCACCGCGCGGGTACCCGCGCTGGCGGCCGCGGCCGGGGAGACGAACCGTTGCGGGTCGAAAGACGCGGGGGCGCCGTCGAAGGCGAAGCTCCAACGGGAGCCGGCCCGGCCGACCGCCATGAGGGCTCTGTCGTCGTAGGACGAGAACTCCCGCTGTCCGTTGAGCGATCGGTGGCGCGCTTCGTGGAGCGTCATGGACCCGTCGAGCGTTGCCTCGTCCGCGTCCGCGAGACGCCCGGGCACATCCTCCGGTTCCACGGCTTCGACCAGGACGAGCCGGTAAGACGTGAGGCTGTCGTTGGCGTCCAGATCCGCGAGCCACGCCAGGTTGTCCGGATCGAGGCCGGCCGGTCGGCTCGTTGCCTCACCCGGCTGTCCGCCCCTGGGGGTGGACAGCAACTCGCGGCCTCGTTCCGGAGTCAGCAAGGGGCCGAGCAGAGGGTCGGCCACCCAGCCCAGCGGCGCCAAATGTCCGCGGCCCGCCGCTGGGCGGGCCCGGCGTCGTCGTCCAGATACTCCTCGAACATGTCCGCGAGCCCGGAGTCGTTGTTGTGCCAGCGTGCGTCCGTGGTCCCTGCCAAGGGCCAGACGAACCCGCCGGCATGCTGCCACCCGTCGCTGACCTTGAGAAACTCTCGGTACGACGGCGGCATCCGTCGGCCGAGGCGCTTCTCCATGGCTGCGATCCGCTCCTCGGACGCGGGTGGGGACCCCAACCAGCGAGCCTGCCGGACAGCTTCGTCTTCCGTACTCCGCGTCTCGTCATCGGGCACGGTATCCGCCCACTCCTCGCTCCATCTGAGCAGGAACGGCCGCCAGCCGAACGCTGTTTCATGCGTCATACGCCCGATGATGCCACCCACCACTGACAGTGCCCTGTGACGACTGGTGGTGTGGGGTTATGACCGATACCCCTCGCGGCGTGGCACGAGGGTAGCGCGCGGTTCGAAGTGGGGAGAGAAGGAGGAAAGTGTAGAGGGAGAGAGAAGAAGGGGGAGAGAAGGCGATGGTGGCGAAGGAACCGCTTCCGTGGGGGAGCAAGGTTTTGATGGGAGTCCTTGCGGTCTTCCTCGTGCTGGTGGCCCCTGGGATCGCGGCTCTGGTGACGATCGCCGTTTCGTACCACACTGCGCCACGGGAATCCCCGCCGTCGAGATCTGTGCCGTCGGTCGGTGGGTAGGGACCCGACGGCACAGGTTTCACAGGGCCTTCAGAACATCGGAGTACCGAACTCCGCGGTCACGTCGACGGTGCTGGGGGTGGAAGGGCTGGTGCGGTCAGGCGCGCAGGGCCTGGATTCCGTCGTAGGCGGCCATCACTATCTCCAGTCCGCGGTTGTCGTCCCCGGGCTCGCGCATCTGGTTCGTCACGTACGCCACCACCATGCGGGCGTCGGGATCGATCACGACCATCGAGCCGCCCCAGCCGCCCCAGCCGTACGTGTTGCCGAACAGGCCGTAACCCAGGCCGTAGCGCATCGGCATGCCGAGGATGTGGTCCTCGCCGCTGAACTGCTCCTCCCGCGCACGGTCACAACCCGCCTGCGACAGCAGCCGCACACCGCGCACCGTTCCTCCGCACGCCAACACCGACTGCACCAGAGCGACCGAGCGGGCATTGCCGAACCCGCTCGCCGCGGGGATCTGTGCGCGGCGCCAGGCGATGCTGTTCCCGTCCCGGACCCGGATCCCGGTTCCGGCGGTGGGGGCTGCGGTGGCGCCGGGTGCGCTCGAGAGGTGGTCTTCGTCCCGCGACGGCGGTGGGACCGAGAGCGCGACCCGGTGGTCGTGTTCGGCGGACAGCCCGATGTGGAAATCCGCGCCCAACGGGCCGGCCACCTCGTCGGCGAGGAACTCGCCCACGCTGCGGTCCGTGATCCGGCGCACCACCTCGCCCACGAGAAAGCCCTGGGTCAGCGAGTGGTATCCGGCCGCCGTGCCCGGCTCCCACTGCGGAGCCTGGGCGGCGAGCCGCGCCGTGGCGGACGGCCAGTCGTAGAGCTCCTCGACCGGGCCGTTCCAGTGGGGCAGGCCCGCGGTGTGCGCGAGCAGGTGCCGTACCAGCACCCCGTCCTTGCCCGCCGCGGCGAACTCCGGCCAGTACCGAACCACCGGCGCGTCCAGGTCGAGTTGACCGCGGTCAGCCAGGACGAGGGCGCACAGCGCCGTCATCGTCTTGGTGACGGACCACACGCCGGTGATCGTGTCGCGCTGCCACGGGGCTGTGCGGTCCGCGTCGACGCATCCGCCCCAGACATCCACCACCGGCTCGCCGTCCACGAAGACCGCCACCGAGGCGCCCGTGTCTCCGGCGTCCAGCAACGCGGCCAGCACGCCGGGCGCAGCGGTGAACAGATCATCGTAGGAACCCTGAATCTCGGCCATACGTGAACTTAGCCAGCGCCACGCGGTCCCGGTCAACCGGATTTCCGGGGTGACGCCGCGTCAGGGCCATGTGTTCAGCGCGGATATCGGCCACTGTTCTGTTCCCTGTAAACGCGTCGGTCCCGTCAGGCACGCTGGCAGCACAGCGGTATGCGTCGAACCGTTCGGGACTCGTACTGAATTCCGCGGAGGTGCAGCAGGCAGGGGGTGCAGCCTGTGTGCGTGCGAGTTGATTTCATGGGCCGTTTGGGAATCCACACAACGGCGTCACGTACACAGGCCCTCGCCCCATGCGTCCAGTACCGCACCATGCCCGGCGTGCCGGGACGCACCAGCCGACGCGGCCATGCCGATCCGGCCCGAAGCGACCTCGCGTGACGGCTCGTCCCGACGCGTAACGCGGGTGCGACATCCGTACGACCCTTCACCCGGTCATGAACCAAAGCGCGCTCGGTACCAGTGACTTCACATGACATTCACACCGTGAGCCCGCAGTACGCCACGTCCAGAGCCGCGAACCGGTGCGGTGGCCGTTTAGTCGTGGCACGCGGGGAACCCGTGGGACACAGTGTGAAACGACCTTCGTGGACCGGCAGCCGCTCCAGTGTGGCCGTATGAAGCAGTACGGCGCCAGCAACACCCGGTTCGTACAGTGCAGGGAAAGGCAGCGTCGGCCATGCCAGAAATCACCAACGCCGTGCACCACAGTGCGACCCAGCGGAGTACCGCGGCCGCCCCGGCGCCCGCGGCCCACACGAGGTCGGTCCCCGCCCCCTCCGTGCCCCCGGAGGCCCCCACGCCTGCGGTTTTCCGCACCGAAGCAGCCCCAGGCCCGGGCCGTACCGAAGCAGTCCCGGGCGCGGTCCGTACCGCTGTAGCCCCGAGCTCGAAGCGCGCCGATCCGGTCGTCATCCTGCTGGTGGACGACCGGGCGGAGAACCTGTTGGCCCTGGAGGCCGTCCTCGCGCCCCTGGGGTACGACCTGGTGCGCGCCACCTCCGGGGAGCAGGCTCTCAAGGCCCTGCTCGTCGAGGAGTTCGCGTTGATACTGCTGGACGTGCAGATGCCGCACATGGACGGCTTCGAGACCGCCGCCCACATCAAGCGTCGCGCCCGTACCCGCCACGTACCGATCATCTTCCTGACGGCCGCGAGCCATGGACCGCACCACACCTTCCGTGGTTACGCGGCCGGTGCCTCCGATTACCTGGTCAAGCCGTTCGATCCGTGGGCACTGCGCGCCAAGGTCAACGTCTTCGTCGACCTGTACCGCGTCAACCGGCGCCTGCACGACCAGCGAGCCCTGCTGCAAGGCGAAGTGCTGCGCCGCAGCGGTGGGCGGACGGCAGCGACGCCGGTGCCGGCGAGCCCGGTGCCGGCCGAGTTGGACGCCCGGCTGCAGACCGTCGAAGACAGCGCCCGCGACCTGTTCGGTCAACTGCCCGTACCCTGCGCCCCGGCCGGAACGCTGGCCACCGCCGCAGCCCTCGCCGAACAGCTCGCCCGGCTGCGCCAGCACATCGACCTCCTGCTGGATCGCGATGCCCTGCCCGAATCCCACCGCCCGGGCGGTCCGGCCACGTACACATCAGGACACACGTACACACCATGACGCCCGGCCCGACGCTGCGGTAGCTGCCCGCACACCGCTGCCGATCAGAGGCGAGTGCCCGCCCGGTCGAAAGGAATGACCGTGCGATATTTGCCGCCGGCTGCCTGCTGGGGCGGTTCTTCGGCGCGCTGGACCGTGACGTGGTCGAGTCCGTTGTCGGCGAGGAGGCGCGTCAGCTCCTGGTGGGCGGTCTGCCATACGCGGTCGGGGTCGGCACCGGCTGCGGGCAGCAGACGTATCCGCAGGGTTGCCGGGGCGGTCTGCTCGACCTGGAACAGCTCGACTCCAGGAGTGCGGTCGAACAGGGTGCCGAAGGCCAGGGGAGCGAGCTGCACGGGGTCGCCGCCGTGGGCGGGGAACGTGAGGATGTCGCCCGCGCGGCCTTGAACACGGAGTGCGGGCAGCGGGTTGCCGCACGGGCACGGGTCGGGCCGGAGCAGGACGCTGTCACCGAGGTCGTAGCGCAGGAACGGCTGTACGCGGTTGGCGAGGTTGCTGATCAGTACGGTGTGCGAGTACTGGCCGGGCGGGGTGGGTCGGTGATCGGCGTCGACCGGTTCGAGCACGGCCCAGTCGGTGTTGACGTGGTACCAGCCGTGGGCGCAGCTGTGGCTGAGGTAGGTGCACTCGGTCGCGCTGTACATCGCGCGGACCGTGCTGCGGAAGGCGCGGGCGATCCTGTCGGTGTCGTCGGTGCTCATCGTCTCGCCGGCCGGCTGGACCAGCACCGGGTTGATGCGCAGGCGGCCGGCTTCCTGCTCGGCGGTGAGCAGCATGATCGTACTGGCGTATCCGATGACGAAGGCGGGGCGGTACGCGTTGAGTTCGGCCACCAGTTGCGCCATCGGTGTGTGCACCGGGAACGCCCGGAGCAGTTTGCTGCGCCATCCGCCCGCTTGGTGGGTGCGGGAGTACGCGGCGAAGCCGACGTAGTGCCCGCCGGTGGCCACGAGTTGGGCGAAGCGGCCACCCTGAGCGGTTGCGCGGAGCAGCCCGGCGGGGCCCAGCCATGAGGCCAGCGCCCGGGAGGTGAGTGCGGCGCCCACGTCCATGTACCGGTCGTCGAGGACGAAGAGGCCGCGTCGGCCGCTGGTGCCCGAGGTGGTGGCCACCATGTACTTCCCGAGGAACCGCTGTCCGATCCGGCTGGGGTCGTCGCTGAAGGCGCGCACCTTCTCGTACGTGATGGCGCGGTCGGCCACCCAGTCGTCGAAGTGCCCCATCAGCTTCTTCTTGTCGGTGACGGGCAGCAGCGCCGGGTCCTCGACCCGCTCGGGCAGGTCGCGGTAGAGGCTGCGGTAGTACGGGGAGGCGGTCCGGGCGTGGGTGACCATGGCGGCCAACCGGTCGCGCTGCCGCCGCGTGATGCCGGGCATCCCCTCCTTGCGGGCCCTGCGGGCATCCCGTCCCAGCCACGCCATGTTCTCGGTCATCGTGCGGTGCTCCTTCGCGGTACGGGGGCGGTCTGCAGCCCGGCCTGGCCCAGGACGGCGAGGAAGTAGGCCTTGACCTCTTGCGCGCTGGTGGTGTCGGGGTGCGCGGCCAGGTGTTGCAGGGCCGCGCCACTGAGCATCTGCTGAAGGATTTCCGGATCGCTGTCCGGGGAAGCTGCCCGGCCGCGCGGGCTCGCTCCAGAGTGGTGCGCACCGCGAGGCCGCGGTGGCTGCCGTGTGCCTTGTGGTAGGCGTGCAGCAGTTCGGGGAGGTCGTCGACCGTGCCGTAGAGGCGACGGATCAGCCTGCGTGCGCGGGGTTTGCCGAGGTGCTCGGCCCAGGCCGTGACCATGCTGTCGATGTCCGGCCAGTCCATCGAGCGGGGATCCACGTCCCGGTATTCCCACTCGACCGCACGCACCAACAGGTCGGTCAGGGTCGGGAAGCGCCGGTACACGGTGGCGCGGGTGACTCCGGCGCGGCGCGCCACCTGCTCGATACTCGCCCAGCCGGCACCACGCTCGATGAGCAGATCGAGCGCGGCCGCGAGGATCGCCTCGTCCGCCTCGCGGCTGCGCGGCCGGCCGGGGGCCCTCGCGGACGGGGCCGACGTGGTGAGGGTGCGCTCTTCGGGATCGTCGTCAAGCTTCACACGAATACGATACAGCACAGCTCTGTATTGTATTGAGTCCCGGACGGGTGGGCGGGCTGAGTGGCTTAGGGTGAGGAAGGAGACATCCCCGTATGAAGGCCACAACGGCCAGGGCCCGGGCCGGGGGCTGGAACGGGCTCGGATACGGTCAGCCGGTGTCCACGACTGATGACGTTTGTGCGCCCGGACAGGGGCACACTGCCAGGAGGTACGCCCTGGGGGTGACGGCCTTGACCGCTCTGGTGATGGTCCTCCTGCCGCCGCTCCTGGTGCGGGCGGGGGCCATCGGCGACGGCTGGTGCGTCTTGGCCCTCCTCTCGCACATCGTGGCCGCCACGGTCTGCCTGGTGGCCACCGCCCCGCGACAGCCCGAGATGCGGGGCGGGCTGCTGACCGCCCGCACCTTGTTCGGCCGCCGCACCGTGGACCTGGACCGGCTGACCAGGGTCGGACACCTGATGATTCCCGGTCAGCCCGCTTCGTCCTCGGTGGACTGGCTTCTCCTCACTGTGCCGCCGTCACCGGGGTCGGGTTCGGCCTGCTCATCGTCAGCCTCTCGCTGGCGGGGAGGGTCTGAGGGCGCCCGGGGCGCCGGCGCACCGGCTCAGGCGTCGAGCCGGGCCGCCAGGCCGTCGAGGACCCGGTCGAGTCCGTAGGAGAAAGTCTCGTCGCGGATCTGCTGCGGATGCACGTCCTGCTGGGCGGAGTTGCCGTCCCGCAGTCGCGGGTGTTGCCGCGAAGCCTCGTCGAAGGCCGGCCGCAGGCCCGCCACCCACTCCTGCTCGGTCTTGCCGCTGCGGGCGATCAAGGAGAGATGGGCGGCCTCGGAGGTCGCGATTCCGATGACGTAAGCCGTGAGCGTCCCCGCGGCCTGGTCCTTCTCTTCCGTGGGGAAGCCGGCCGCCTCGAACTGGGCGAGCAGCCCCGATGACATCCGCACGGCGTTCGGGCCGATGTGGACGAGGCCGACCTGGCCGAGTTCGGGGGCGATCCAGGGGTGGCGCAGGGTCATCGCCCGCAGATCGGTGGCGATGCGGGTGACGGCCGCGCGCCATTGGGGCCCGTCGGCGGTGGCCGGTAGTTCGAGTTCGCCGAACACGTCGTCCACGACCAGCTGAATCAGCTCGTCGCGGTTGGCCACGTGCCGGTAGAGCGACGTGGCCGCGGCGTTCAGCCGGTTGCCGAGCCTGCGCATGCTGAGCGCCTCGGTGCCCTCCCGGTCCAGCAGTTCGACCGCCGCGGCCACGATCTGCTCGCGGGTCAGCTGCTCCCGCTGCGGGCGGCGCGGCCGCGTCCACACCGATGCGGTCGGCTTCTCGTCGGCTGGCATGCGGTCCTCGTTCCTGCTCGTTCCGATACTGCGTGCTGTCCCCGCCGATCGTAGCGCACGCTGTACGCACCTTGCGTACAGCGTTCGCAGTGCGTACGGTGTCCGCATCGAGAGAACGCCGTACGCATCAGGTGGGGAGCAGGCATGCCGAAGAACGTGAGCTGGGGCGAGCGGGGCAACTGGGGCGCCACGGGCACGTGGGGTGCCCGGGATTCCGCGGGCCGGAAGCTGGACCTCGCCCACTGGCAGGCCCGCCTCGACGCACTGCGCGCCGAACACCACGTCCCGGGCGCCTCGCTCGCGCTCCTGGTGGACGGGACCGTCCACGAACTGGCCAGCGGCGTGCTGCACCGGGGAACGGGCGTGGAAGCGACCACCGACTCGGTCTTCCAGATGGGCTCGATAGCCAAGGTCTACACCGCCACCCTGATCATGCAGCTCGCCGAAGCGGGCGAACTGGACCTGGACGCGCCGGTCGTGGACGTACTGCCGGAGTTCTCGGTCGCCGATCCGGAGGCGACCAGGGCGATCACCACCCGTCGACTGCTCAGTCACACCAGCGGTCTCACCTGCGACTTCACCTACGACAGCGGGCGCGGTGACGACTGTCTCGCCCGGTACGTCGAAGCCGCGAAGGACGTGGCGCTCGACTGCCCGCCCGGCACCGCGATCTCGTACAGCAGCGTCGGCTACAACGTGCTCGGTCGGATCATCGAAGTACTGACCGGGAAGGTCTGGGACCAGGCACTCGACGACCTGCTCCTGACCCCGCTCGGCCTGACCCACACCATGACGCTGCCGGAACAGGCACTCCGGTTCCGCGCGGCGATGGGACACCTGGGCGAGCCGGGCCAGGCGCCGGACCCGGCGCCGGAATGGGACATGATGCCGCGCTCGGCGGGCCCCTACGGCAGGGTCGTCGCCAGCGCGGGGGACCTCGTCCGGCTCGCACGGATGCACCTGGCCGGCGGTGTGGCCGAGGACGGCACGCGCGTGCTCTCCGCGGAGTCGGTCGCGCTGATGCAGCGCCGGGCGGTGGACTGCCCCGACAAGTGGACGGTCAGCTCGGACGGCTGGGGCCTGGGCTGGACCCTGTACGACTGGAACGGCGTCGCGGGCTACGGACACGACGGCGCCTCCATCGGCCAGTACGGCTACCTGCGCGTGGTGCCGTCGGCAGGCGTCGCGGTCGCGCTGCTCACCAACGGCGGTGGCGCACGCGAGGTGTACGCGGCGCTGTACCGCGAACTCCTCGCCGAACTCGCCGGAGTGACGATGCCGGAGCCTTTCGGCCCGCCCGCCCGGCCGCCCGCGGTCGACTTCGCGCCGCTGGTCGGCACGTACCGGCGCGAGGGTGTCGTCATCACCGTGACGGAACGGGACGGCGCGGGCCACGCGCGGTACGCGTTCGTCGACGGCATGAAGGACTTCTCCGAACCCCTGGAGATCGATCTGCTGCCGGTGACGGAGACGGTCTTCGCCGGAACGGGGGTGGGCGCGGCCTTCAGCGAGGACTACATGCCTGTCGTCTTCTCCACGCTGCCCGACGGTACGGGATGTGTCTACATCGGCATGCGCTGCGGTCCCAAGGTCGCGTAACGCAGACGGCGCCAGGGGGAGTTGGGGGCCCTGCGGGTATGGACGCTCTCGTGCGACTCTGCTTCGGGGAGGACACGCACTGCCGTCGGCGGCACATCGGAACGTACACTGACCCGGTGTTGGCCACGAACCCGCCTCCTCCCCTGAACAGGGAAAACAGGAAGCTGTTGATGCATGGACGCCCACCGGTCGGATGAAGGTCCGTACGCTCACCCGCCGGCCGCGAAGAGGCAGGATCCGGAAGACCAGCTACCGGACGCGGCAACCCACCACACGAACCGCCGCAGGCCGACCGTACGCGGTGGGCGGGTGACCGGGCGGCCGGTGCCTGCGGTGCTGCCTCCGTTGCTGCGCGCGTGGTGCGGGCTGATCGCGGCTCTCGCCACGTTGACCGTCGTCGTGCTCGGGCTGATGTACGCAGGTCACAGTCAGCCCGGCACGGTGGACGGGTGGTTCGTCCGGCCGACGGCGGACAGTGTGCGGCCCCCGTGGCGGGGCGTGGCCCTGGCCACGGACTTTCTGGGGAGCCCGGGGGAGCGGTGGTGTTGACGGTGGTCGCCGTGGCGGGCTGTCTGCTGCTTCGGCGTCCGCGTGCGGCGGTGTGCGTCGTGGTCGGGGCCGGCGTCGCCGTGGGGGCGGCGACGCTGCTCAAGTTCCTGGTGGGACGGACCATCCACGGCGACAACCTGTCCTACCCGAGCGGGCACACCGCCTTCCTCACCGCACTCGCCCTCGTGGCGGCGCTGCTCGCGACCGGCCGGCTCGGCCTCGGCAGGGTGGCCGGCACGTCACTGGTGCTCGCCGCGGCGGTGGTTGCCGGCGCCGCCATGGGCTGGGCGCAGGTCGCGCTGGGCGCGCACTACCCGACCGACGTCCTCGGCGGCTGGTGCACCGCGCTGGCGGTGACACCGGCGACCGCGTGGCTGGTCGACCGGACGGCGGACCGGGTGGGGCACCGGACGGCGGGCCGGATGGGGGGCCGGGCGGGGGGTCGGGCTGCCGGCCGTACGGGTGACCGTACGGCCGGCCGGCTGGACGATCGGGCAGCCGACACCGCCCGACGGGAGCGTAGCTAGCGTCACATCACGCCCGGTGGCGGAAGACGGGCTTCACCGGCCGGCCCGCCAGCCAAGGGGTCGGGTCCCCGGCGTCCAGTGCCTTCCGGTACACCGCGCACGCCTGGGCCACCACCTCCACGGTGTGGTCGATGTCGGCGTCGTCCAGCGCGCTGCTCACCACGAACGAGGGAGCCAGCACCCCGCCTGCCAGGAGGTGGCGCAGGAACAGGGTGCGGTACTGCTGCGAGGGCTGCCGGTTCTCGTCGAGGGTGGCGAAGACCAGGTTGCTGGCCCGGCCCCGGACGACGAGGTGGTCGCCGACTCCCATACTGGCCGCGGCGTCGCGGACACCGGCGGCCAGCCGTTCGCCGAGGGCGTGCAGCCGCGCGGTGATGCCCTCCTCCACGTAGGTGGTGAGGACGGCCATCGCGGCGGCCAGCGAATGCGTTTCCGCGCCGTGCGTGGTGGACAGCAGGAACACCCGGTCACCGGAGTGACGCAGTCCGCCCCGTTCCATCAGGTCGCGGCGCCCGGCCAGCGCGGAGACGGCGAACCCGTTGCCCAGCGCCTTGCCGAACGTGGAGAGGTCGGGGACGACGCCGTACAGGCCCTGGGCGCCCGCCTCGGACCAGCGCAGACCGGTGATCATCTCGTCGAAGACCAGTACACAGCCGTGCCGGTCGGCCAGTTCGCGGAGGCCCGCCAGGTATCCGGGCGGGGGCTCGGTGTGGGTGGCGGGTTCGAGGATCAGGCAGGCGACCTCGCCCTGGTGGCGGGTGAGCAGTTCCTCCGTGGCGGCCAGGTCCCCGTACGGGAACGCCACGGTCAGCTCGGTGGTAGCCGCCGGAATGCCCGCGGCCATCGGCGTGGTGCCGATGAACCAGTCATCGGTGGAGAAGAACGGATGATCGCCGCAGACAGCGACCCGCGGGCGCCCGGTGACGGCGCGGGCGAGGCGTACCGCGGCGGTGGTGGCGTCGGAGCCGTTCTTCGCGAACTTCACCATCTCGGCGGTCGGCACGGTGGCCAGGAAGCGTTCCGCCGCCTCGACCTCCACGACGGACGGCCGGACGAAGTTGCTGCCGCGGTCGAGTTCGCGCCGTACCGCCTCGATCACGCGGGGGTGGGCGTGGCCGAGGCTGACCGACCGCAGGCCGGAGCCGTACTCGACGTAGCGGTTGCCGTCGATGTCCCACACGTGGGCACCGCGGCCGTGGCTGATGACCGGTGCCAGGTTCTCGGGGTACTGGTCGTCGCCCTTGGCGTAGGTGTGCGCGCCTCCGGGGATCATGGCGTGCAGCCGCTCGTTCGCCAGCCGTGACAGGGGCAGGAGGAACTCTTCGCCGTCCACGCCGACCTCAGCTCTCATGGTGGGGCAGGGCCTTGGCGAGGCTCGGTGCCTCCCGGTCCCGCTGTGACATCGAGGTGACCGGGAGCGGCCACGGAATGGCGAGTTCCGGGTCGTCGAAGGCGATCGTCACGTCCTCGGCCGGATCGTGCGGACGGTCGATCCGGTACGCGGTGTCGGCGGTCCCGGTCAGCGCCTGGAAGCCGTGCGCGCAGCCCGCCGGGACATACAGGGTCACCTGCGTCTCGCCGGACAGTTCGAAGGACGCCACGTTGCGGTAGGTCGGGGAGTCCGTCCGCAGGTCCACGACGACGTCGAAGATCCTTCCGTACGAGCACCGCACCAGCTTCGCCTCGCCGGCGCCGGAGCGCAGGTGCAGTCCGCGCAGTACCCCCTGGGCCGAACGGGACAGGCTGTCCTGGATGAAGGCGCCCGGGTCGAGGCCCACCGACCGGACCACGTCGGCGTCGAAGGTGCGGCAGAAGAAGCCGCGATCGTCGGCGTGCGGCGTCGGCTCGAAGAGGTACGCCCCGTCGATCGCCGGGACTTCGGTCGCTTTCATGGGGTCTCCTGCTGCGCGTGTACGTGGGTGTGGGCATGGGTACGGGTGCGGCCGGGCGTCGGGAACAGGGCCGTGGTCAAGGCGGTGAACTGGTGCTCCAGGCGCTGGGCGGCGGCCCTGTCTCGCTCGGTGAGGGACCGCCGTACCTCCGCCGACCGCCGTTCCAATTCCCGGAATTGGGCGAGCAGCCGGTCGGTGTCGATCTCGCGCGCCGGGTGGCAGTACGCGGCGAGGCCCATCTGCGCCATGAGCGCGTCGCTCTTCGCCGCATAGCTGAGGGCGAGCGTCGGCGTGCCGGACTTCAACGCGCAGATCAGGTTGTGGTAGCGGGTCGCCACTACGGTGTCGGCGGCCGCCGTCTCCTTCATCAGGTCGGAGAGAGAGTCTGCCTCGGCGGCGGTGACCAGCGGCGAGTCCACCGCGTCGAGGATCGCGGCGACCACCGGCGCGTCGCACGCGTCGCCGGTGAGCAGCCGGACCGGCCGTTCTTCTTCCACCAGCGTCCGTACGAAGCGGGTCGTCCCTTCGAGGTAGCGCCGGTGGATCTCGTCGGCACGGGCGCGGTCGTCGTCGCCGCCGTGGAAGGCCATGACGCCGACGCAGACCGGCCCCGGCGGATCCGAGGGCGTGTCCGCGCGCGGCGTGGGCAAGGCGAAGGCGAGATCCGGATAGACCTCGTCGCGCGCGGTGTCCACGCCCATCGCCCGCATCGCGTCGCGGGACGGGTCGTCACGGTACGAGCGGTACGTGGCAAACTGTGCCGACCAGCGCACCAGGGCCCGGGTCGCCCGGTTGCCGATCGGGGCGGCGCCGACGCCGACCAGCGCGACCCGGGTGCCGGTCAGCCGGCCGCTCGCGCAGAGCAGGAACAGCGCGTACGGGAAGCCCCACGGCCGCAGCGGCAGCGTGGCCTCCAGGACGCCCATGCCCGGCACGATCACCACGTCGTGGCGGCGCACCCAGGCGGCGGTACGGAAGGCGTCGACCAGTTTTCCCAGGCCCTTCGCCGCCATCGCGCCCGCACGCGAGGCGGTCCGGTACTCCCCGCGGTACCAGTGCAGCCGCGCCGCGGGGATGCCGTACCGGGCTGTGACGACCTCCGGCCCGCCGCACAGCGCGTCCACGGCTGCCTCCGGATGCTCGGCGCGGAGATAACCGAGCACGGCTTCCAGCGACCCGTCATTGCCGAGGTTTCCGGAGCCGAGCAGGCCGAACACCCCTACTCGTACGCGGGCGTTGTGCGCGGAACTCATGCCTGTCGTCCTTCCCGTCCTGCGACGAGGTCGTCCACGGAGACGCTGAGCAGCCCCGGGTCGACCGGCGCGCGGTCCTCGACCCGCTCTCCCGCACCCGGCCGGACCCGGCTGGTCATCCACGCGACCAGGTGGCGGTAGCAGGCACGCCGGTCGGCCGGGGACAGCGGCGCCCGCCGGATCGCCGCGACGAAGCCCCAGACGTACTCGGCGAGCAGCCGGGGTGTCGGGTGCAGCGGGCCTGCCCGGCGCGGGTCCAGGTTGACGCACCGGGAGCGCTTGGAGGGTTCGCCCGCTCGGCGCGGGTGGGGTGGTCACGGCGGAAGTACAACAGCTCCGGTACCTGGTGGAACCGCCCGTGCAAGGTGATCTCGGCGACGAAGGTGCGGTCCGCGTGGTGATAGCTGTCGTGCGGCTTCACCCGGCGCAGTACGTCGGCGCGCATCACCCCGTAGAAGTCGTCACCGCCGGGCTCGAACAGCAGGCTGCGGAAGCGCTCCGGCGCGCTCGGCGAGTCGGTGGCGAGCCGGTACTCGTACGGGACCTTGACTTTGCCTTCGCCGTCGATCACCGCCTGGTCGGAGTGGGCGAGGATCACGTCGGGCCGCTCGTCCAGCGCCTCCACACAGCGGCGCAGCAGGTCCCTGGCGTACAGGTCGTCGTGCGAGGCCCACTTGAACAGTTCGCCGCGGCACTGGGTGAACACGTAGTTGTGGTTCGGTGCGGCACCGACGTTCCGCAGCAGCCTGATGTACCGGACGCGTGAGTCCTTCGCCGCGTACGCGCGGCAGATGTCCTGGGTGCCGTCGGTCGAGGCGTTGTCGGAGACGACCAGTTCGAAGTCCTCGTAGGTCTGGCCGAGCAGGGCGTCGAACGACTCGGCGAGGTACTCCTCGCCGTTGTACACGGGCAGGCCGATGCTCAGCCGGGGAATGCTCCGAAACGCGGTCATGGCGTCCTCACTTCGGGGAGGGGATGGTGGCGGCGCTCGCGCAGGGCGGACCGCAGGTGCAGCCACCACACGGCCGAGGCGCCGAGGGTCGCGCCGGCGACACCCCAGGCCGAGCCGGCCGTGCCGGCCAGGGCCGCTCCGCCGAGCCCGCCGACGACGTAGCAGGCGGAGGCGATCAGCTGGCTGCGCAGGCTGCGCCTGGCCGCGGCCAGCGCGCGCAGTCCGGCTGCCGCGCCGGTGCCGAGGCCGGCGCCCGCGACGCCGAGCGTGATCGGCACGATCAGCTCGGAGGAGGCGTGCCAGACCTCGCCGAGCACGAGTTCACCGAACCGGCCCGGCATCAGCAGCAGCGCGCCGCCCCAGAGCAGCGCGGCGGCGGCCTGTCCGCCGCCCAGCAGGAGGCAGAACGCGCCCAGCCGGTGCGGGGCCCGCCGCAGTACCCGGGCCGCTTCCGCGACGGTGACCAGCGACAGCCCCATCAGCAGCGCGAGGAACGGGCCGAGCAGGAGTTCGGCGCCCCGGATCACCCCCACCGCGCCGACCCCGACGATCGCGCCGAGTCCGTACGCCCGGAGCTGGCTCGCCCCGCTGTTGCTGACGTTCTCGACCAGGTACCGGTAGCCGAGGTCGCGGTGCTCGCGAAGCCACTCGCGTGCTCCGCCCAGGTGGGGCCGGATGCCGGACTGGAAGCAGCCGTACCCCGCGGCGACCGCGGCGGACCCGCCCCAGGCGAGCACGAAGGCGGTCACGCTGCCGACGCGGGCCGCCACCACCATGGCCGGGACGAGCGCGACGCCCCACACCAGGTCGTTGACGAACGCCTTGCGCCCGGTGCCGGCGGCGAAGAACGCGAACCGCCAGGCGTCCTGCAACAGCAGCAACGGCAGGACGACGCCGAGGCAGGCGAAGGCGGACCCCACGTTTCCGCCCAGTCCCAGCCCGGCCGCCAGGCATGCCGCGCCGAGGGCCGAGCCGACGCCGAGCGCGGTCCCCGACGCCCGGGCCACCGCCGCGCGCCAGGTCGCGTCCGGGACGCCGCTGAAGCGCACCATGAGCGGGTCGGTGGCCACCCCTCGGGAGACGTTGAGCACCACGCCGTAGGTCACCCAGGCCAGGCTGAACACGCCGAACGCGGTCAGCCCCAGCGAGCGCGCCACATAGATCCCCACGGCGAAGTTGGTCATGCTGGAGGCCGCCTGGTCGGCCAGCCCCCAGGACAGCCGGCCGACGACGGCCCGCTTGGCGGTGCGCTTCTCCCGCTCGGCAGCCATCGGCGTCATGCCTTGATCAGCCCGGCGCCGCGCAGGGCCTCGGCCGCGGCGGCGACGGTGTCGAACGGCAGTCCGGACCGCTCGGCGACGTCCAGCAGACCGGACCCGCCGTCGGAGAGACTGAGCACCCAGAGCATGGCCAGCTGGGCCTGTTTGGTGTCGCTGCGGCCGCCGAGCGCGTCGTACAGCCCCCGCCGGCCCAACTGCGGTTCGCCGTAGGGGCTGAGGTTGACGTACCGGCGGTTGCGGTCCAGTACGGAGAACGCCTCGCGGCAGACGGCGAGCGTGTCCGCCATCGCGTCCGGGGAGACGAAGTCCAGGTTGTCCGCCGAGGTGTGGTATTCGGGGTAGCCGGCGTACGGGGTCCGGCTCAGCGAGCCCACGCCGAGATCGAAACCGGGCGAGCAGTACTGCCGCTCGTCGTAGCCGTACGGAGTGAACTCGGTGACGCGGTGCGGGCGTTCGGAGGCGGCCAGTACGTACCGCAGCACCCGGTCGATCTCCGCGTCGCCACGCCTGCTCCGCTTGTACGTCAGGTGCCCCGGGTCGCCCGCGCAGGCCAGTACCAGGCCGTGCTGCACGCGGTCGATCCGCTCCGCGTTGCGGGCCAGCCAGGTGATCGCTCCGATGGTGCCGGGCGCGTAGATGAACCGGTAGGTGTAGTAAGGCGTTTCCCGCGCCAGTGCGCGGGCCAGGAACGTCGCCACCGCGATACCGGTCAGATTGTCGTTGGCCAGCGACGGGTGACAGACATGGCAGGAGACGATCACCTCGTCGGGCACCTGCCCGGGAACCACGTGCTCGGCGTAGGTGAGGTGGCCGTCCGTGAGGGTGGAGTCGATGCGCACCTCGTAGTCGCCGTCCGGCAGCGCGTCCAAGGTTTCCTGAGCCAGGCAGAAACCCCACTCCGGCTTGTAGTAGCTGGTGCGGTACGGCACCCAGGCCGGGTGTTCCGGCAGGGTGTGCAGGTGTTGGCGCAGCTCGGACAGCGGCATGGTCGCCGACACCGGCACACTGTAACCGAGCACGTGCAGGCTGGACGCCGCGAAGTCGACGACCCGGTGGCCGGTGCTGTCCGCGATGTATGCGTCCCGGATGTTCCACTCCTGCGGCACCGTCCAGTCGAGCACCTGTGTCCCGGTCGGCACCTCGTGCACCTGGAGCGGGACGTACTCGCCGACGATCTCCAAAGTGGCCCGCACACCGTCGCCGGTGATGCTCCGGCAGAGCGGGTACAGCCGCTCCACCAGTGTGTACATCTCCTCGCCGACTGTGGTCACCGGCGCCACCGCAGCGTGTCGTCGACGGTGCCGGCGTCGGACGCCGCGCGCAGCACGGCCAGCCGGGTGAAGCGTTGCTCGAAGCCCTCCCGGGTCAGCCCGTGTTTCCGGTAGGCGTCGGCGAGTTCGAGCGCGCCCTGCTTCACCGTCCACTCGCAGTCGAAGCCGGGCACCGCGGCGCGGAACCGGGAGAAGTCCACCCGGTACGACCGCGGATCGGCACCGGTCTCCCCGGTGATCACCACCTTCGAGCCGGACACCGCCTCGGCGACCTGCTCGGCGATCTCGGCCACCGTGACGTTGTTGCTCTCGCTGCCGACATTGAACGCCCGGTCGTGCACCGCCTCCCGGGGCGCGGTCAGCGCGGCCGTGAAGGCCCGTGCGATGTCGGCGGCGTGCACCAGCGGACGCCAGGGGGTGCCGTCGGAGAGCACCAGCACCTCGCCGGACAGCAGCGCGTGGCCCACCAGGTTGTTCAGCACGATGTCGGCGCGCAGCCGGGGTGAGTGGCCGAAGGCGGTGGCGTTGCGCATGTACACCGGGCTGAAGTCGCCGTCGGCCAGTGCGTGCAGGTCGTCCTCCACCCGCACCTTGGACTCCGCGTACGGGGTGACCGGGCGCAGCGGGGCGTCCTCGGTCACCAGGTCGCTGCTGCCGGCAGCACCGTAGACGGAGCAGGTGGAGGCGTACAGGAAGCGCCGCACCCCGGCGCCGCGGGCCAGCCGGGCCAGCCGTACGGACGCGTGGTGGTTGATGTCGTAGGTGAGTTCCGGCGCCAGCGATCCCAAGGGGTCGTTGGACAGCGCGGCCAGGTGGATCACGGCGTCCACCCCGGCGACGTGTTCGGCCGCGACGTCGCGCAGATCCACCTGATGCCCCGGCGGGTCCACGGGCGGCGGGCCCAGCACACAGTCGGCGAACAGGCCGGCGTCGAGACCGACGACCTCGTGTCCGGCGGCCGCGAGGACCGGGGCCATCACGGTGCCCAGGTAGCCCTGGTGTCCGGTCAGCAGCACGCGCAAATTTCAGTCCCCCAGATCGAGAGTGAGTTTGGTGACGGCGAACGCCTCGGCGTAGCGCGCGTGGCATTCGATGCCGCGGATCCGCGCCAGCCCGAGGAAGGCCTCCCGGTCGTACCAGGGCCGGTGCCGTTGCGAAGGGTAGTGCTCCTGTAGCAGCCGCACCTTGTCCTCCGCCACCTGCGGTGACAGCGGCTGGTACGCCACCGGACGGCCGAGATCGGCGTCCCACTTGACGATCTCGTAGCCGAGTACGAGGTGGTCGCGGAACGCGGTGGTCATCAGCTTCGCCAGGCCGCGGTGGTCCTGGTGGGCGTCCTCGGTGCGCGGGGCCAGCACCAGGTCCGGCTCGGCCTGCCCGCGCAGCTCCTCGACCGCGGCCTTGGCCTCGTCCCAGTGCGCGGGCAGCCGGCCGTCCGGCAGCTTGAGCACGGTCAGCCGCAGGTCGGCGCCCGGGCAGAAGGCGGCGAGCGCGGCCTGCTCCTCCTGCTCCCGCTCGCCGCCACCACCGGAGAGCACCAGCGCGTCGACGCGGATGCCCGGGTGCGCGTGGCACAACGTCAACAGGGTGCCGCCGGCGCCGATGGCGATGTCGTCGCAGTGCGCGCCCACCGCGACGACCCGCTCCAGGGGCCCGGCCCCGAGCCGGATCACGTCCGGGCCCCGGCGCTGTCCCGCTCCCAGACGGCCCACGGGCGGTCGCCGCGGGCGTAGGCGGTGTCCAGCGCGGCCCGCTCCTTCACGGTGTCGGTCGGTTTCCAGAATCCGCGGTGCTGGTGCGCCACCAGCCGTCCCTGCTTGGCCAGTTGGGTGCAGCCGTCGGCCACCAGGTCCCCGTTCTCCGGGATGTGGTCGAAGATTTCCTGGCGGAGCACGAAGTAGCCGCCGTTCTCCCACAGCGGCAGTTCGCTGACCTCGGTGATGCCGCCCACCAGACCGTCCTCGCCCAGTTCCACGCAGTGGAACGAGGACTGCGGCGGCACCACCATCATCGAGGCACCGGCGTCGCGCCGGGCGAACCGGTCGATCATCTCCGGCAGCGGAGCGTCGGTGAGCACGTCGGCATAGTTGGCGAGGAACATCTCGTCACCGTCCAGGTGGTGCCGCACCCGGCGCAGCCGCTCCCCGATCGGCGACTCGATGCCAGTCTGCACGAACGTGATGTTCCAGTCCGCGATGTCGGTGGTCAACAGCACGATCCGCCCATTGCGCAGCACGAAGTCGTTGGACGTCGTCTCTTCGTAGGTGAGGAAGAAATTCTTGATGTGGTGCGCCCCGTAGCCGAGGCACAGAATGAAATCGGTGTGTCCGAAGTACGCGTAGTAGCGCATGACATGCCAGATGAGCGGCCGTGGGCCGACCATGGCCATCGGCTTGGGCACGTCGTCGGACGCGCCGGCGCGCATCCGCAGTCCGTAACCGCCGCAGAACAGTACGACCTTCATGCTGCGACCTCTTTCACGACGTGGCCTCGACGATGCTCAGTTCCGGGATGGGGAAGACCAGACGGCCGCCCCAGGCGTGCACGAAGGACAGCTGCTCGACCAGCTCGGCCCGCAGGTTCCAGGGAAGGATCAGTACGTAGTCCGGCTGATCGGCGGCGATCTGCTCGGTCGGCAGGATCGGGACGCGGGTGCCCGGGGTGAACCTGCCGTGCTTGTAGGGGTTGCGGTCGACGGTGTACGGGAGCAGGTCGGGCCGGATGCCGCAGTGGTTGAGCAGGGTGTTGCCCTTGCCCGGAGCGCCGTAGCCGACCACCGTCTCGCCGCGCTCGGCCGCCTCGACGAGGAACCGCAGGAGGTCCCGCCGCACCTTGGCCACCCGGGCGGAGAACTCGGTGTACCCGGACAGCTCCTGAAGCCCGGCGGCCTTCTCCCGTTCCAGCACGTCGGCCACCCGGCGGGACGGCTCGCCGGCCACCCCGTCCGGCCGGGCCCACAGCCGGACGGAGCCGCCGTGCGTGGGCAGCAGCTCGACGTCCACGAGCGCGAGTCCGCCGCTCGCCAGCGCCCGGATCGCGGACGCGACCGTGTAGTACTGGAAGTGCTCGTGGTAGATCGTGTCGTACTGGTTCTGCTCGATCAGGGTCAGCAGGTGCTGCACCTCGACGGAGACCCAGCCGTCGTCGGCGACCAGGGCGCGCAGCCCCCGGGTGAACCCGATCACGTCCGGGATGTGCGCGTACACGTTGTTGGCCACCACCAGGTCCGCCGGGCCGTGCTCGGCGCGGACGGCCGAGCCGGTGGCCGGGTCCAGGAACTCCGTGACGGTGGGCACGCCCGCCTCGCGTGCCGCGGCGCCCACGTTCACCGACGGCTCGATGCCGAGGCAGCGGACCCCACGGTCCACCACGTGCTTCAGCAGGTACCCGTCGTTGCTGGCCACCTCGACCACGAAGGCGTCCGGGCCGAGCCCCACCCGCTGTGCGGCGTCGGCGACGAACGCGCGCGCGTGCTCCACCCAGGACGTCGAGTAGGAGGAGTAGTACGCGTACTGCGTGAACGTCTCCTCCGGGGTGATCAGCGGAGGGATCTGCGTGAGCCAGCAGTCGGTGCAGACCCGCAGGTGCAACGGGTACGTCGGCTCCGGCTCGTCCAGTTGGTCCGCGGCGAGAAAGCTCTCGCACGGCGGGGTCGCCCCGAGATCGACGACGCTGGCCAGCGCCGCCGAACCACAGAGTCGGCATCGTGTCATCTACTGCCCCCATCCCTGCCCGCGCGGGTTCCCCACCGCGAGCCAGTGCTTTCGTCTCCTGCCGGCGACGGGTCGTCCCCGCCGCCGGACCGACCCGCGATCGCGGTGCGGTACCCCTCCACCAGGCGCTCAAGACCGACGGCCGGGCTGAACCCCAGCTCGTAACGGCGCCGGGCCGCCTGGCCCATCTCCCGGTTGCGCCCCGGCCCGGCCGTGACCCGGCGCAGACAGGACGCGAGCGAGGCGGCCTCGCCCGGCCGGTGCAGCAGCCCGGTCACCCCGTCCTCGACCAGTTCGACGAAGGCGCCGTGACCGGCGGCGACGGCCGGGACCCCGGCCGCCATCGCCTCCACGACCACCAGGCCGAACGCCTCCAGCCACGTCGAGGGAGCCACCACGGCGACCGACCGCGCGACGGCCCGCCGGCACTGAGCCGGGTCGTACAGGCCGGCGTACCGCACGTCGTCCCGGCCCGCCGCCCAGGCCCTCACCTCCTGCTCCAGCGGCCCCGCGCCGGCGATCACGAGCGGCACGCCCACCCCGCCGCCCGCGGCGATCTCGTCCCACGCGGCCATCAGCAGCCGTACGCCCTTGGCCTCGGCGAGCCGGCCCAGGTAGAGCAGATGCTCGCCGTCGCCCGAGCGGCGGACGTCCGGCTCCGGCACGAAGTTGTGCTTCACCGCCAGCCGCTCGGCCGGCATACCGGCCTCCACCAGGACGTCGCGCTGCGCCGCGGAGATGCAGAAGAACCGGTCCACGCCGGTCCACCACCGCCGCCGGTTGACGGACAGGCTGACCGCGAGCGGCACCGTCGCCAACCGGGAGTTCCGGTAGCAGCCGTGCCGGACGGCGGGCAGCGGCGCCGATCCGACGCACTCGGTGCACGGCCGGCCGTCCCGTTGCAGCGTGCCGGGCGGGCAGACCTGGGTGTAGTTGTGCAGTGTGGCGACGGCGGGCACGCCGGCGTCGGCGCAGGCGGCCAGCACCGCGGGGGACAGGAGCGGGAAGACGTTGTGGATGTGCACCACGTCCGGCCGTTCGGCGCGGAGCCGGGCGGCCAGCTCCGTGCGCACCGCCGGGTTCCACGGCACCAGCAGCGGCACCGCGACCTTGCCCGGCAGGGACCGGCCGGCGATGTCGTCGCTGCGCCGCTCGAACACCCCGACCCGGTGGCCGGCCGCGCGCAGCAGCTCCGCTTCCTGGTCGACCACCTTGTTCTCGCCGCTCGGCTGCGCCGAGGCGTAACGGTTGTGCACCACGAGGACGTGCATGTGCGAGGTCACCTCCGGTCCCGGGCCCATCGCGGGACGTGTCGTCTGGGGGTTCGGGCGCCGGGAGCGGCGTGGTCGTGGCGGGCGCCGCCAGCAGCGCGGCGGCCACGGTCAGGTGCAGCAGGTACGGCGAGGCGTCGCCCAGTCCGGCCTCGGTGTACGACGCGATCGCGCAGTAGCTGACCAGGAAGATGGCGCAGGCCCTCGGCAGCGAGGGCGGCCGCAGCAACGCGACGCCGCCCAGCACGATGATCATCGCCGCCACCAGGGCGATACCGGTCAGCCCCTGCTCGTGGTAGACGGCCAGCCAGCTGTTGTCGATCGGCAGCCCGCCGAACGACTTGTCGCCCAGGCCCACGCCGAACAGCGTCTCCACGGCCGTCCGGGGCGCCGCCAGCAGGGCGTCCCAGACCGTGGCCCGGCCGGTCAGACTGGTGAGGTACTCCTGGCTCTGGCCGCGCAGGAACCACACCCGCAGCGCGGACGCGAAGCCCACCGCCGCCACCGCGGCGCACAGCACCGCCCAGGTGAAGAACCGGCGGGCGGCGGCGCTGGTCAGGACGAGCGATCCGATGGCCAGCGTCAGCCCGACGAGCAGGCCGAGCGTGGCGGTCCGGGTGTGGGTCAACGCGAGCAGGACGAGCGAGGGCACGACGACGACCGCCGCGCTCGCCCTGTCGGTACGGCGGCCCAGGACGAGCAGCACGGTGAGCCCCACGATCACTGCGGCGTACTGGCCGATCTGCGGCGGGGTGAGCGGCCACAACGCGCCGACCAGCCGCCCGCCGTACAGCTCGGGCAGGGCCGCGCCCGGCGAGACGACCAGGCCGACGGCGACCGACCCGAGCACCGCGAAGTACGCCCGGATGTGGTGCCGTACGAACATCAGGCCGTCCCACCAGCGGCTGAGCAGCCACAGTGTGCAGACGAACAGTGCCAGCCGGGCGCAGCGGAACAGCGCGCCGAGCCCGGACTCCAGTTGCAGGCTGGAGATCACGCTCGGTACGAGGAGCAGGGTGAGCAGGAGCAGGAAGGCGCTGGACCGGATGCGCAGCCGGAGGTTGAGCGCGAGCGCCAGCGTGAACGCGGCGACCAGCGCCCCCATGGTGACGAGCTGGATGAGGGAGCGGGGGAGCGGGATGATGGTCTTCGCCCCGGCGGAGCCGAGCGTGTTGAGGATCAGCAGCCCCCAGACGATGCCCACGGTCTTCGGGATGCCGGCCGGGCGCGCTCCGGCACCGGGCCGGGTGCTGTCCGGCTCCGCTCTGCTCGGCAGCACTCCGCGCCGCGGGTCGCCGCCCATCTCAGTCACCGGCCCCTGGGGCGAGGGTGCTGCCCGCGTCCTGCTCGTAGGGCGCGCCCTGCCACTGCTCGAAGTCGAGCACCCGGCTCGGGTCGTGGGCGACGAAGGTCCAGGGGCCGACGTAGACGTTGTCGTGCCAGCGGTTGTGCTGCTTGAGGGTGATCGCCTCGGCGACCCGCTCGCCCTGGTACGGCGACCAGTCGGGGTAGGTGCCGTAGTTGGCGAGCACCGCCATCCGGTCGCACTTCACCGTGCACCCGACGACGGACTTGTCCAGCACGAAGCGGTTGGCGTGGATGTCCACCCGCTGGGTCTTCCACCGGCAGTCGGCGTACAGGGGCGCGGTGGCGATCGCCGGCCGCGCGCAGCGGCCGGCCTGCCGTACCAGCAACGTGCAGTCCCCGGAAGAAGTGTTGGCCGGGCTGTTGCAGAACCGGTCGGCGTTCTCCCACAGGGTGATCCCGGACCAGTTGTTCTCCAGTACGTTCCGGTAAACCTCGATCTTGTCGGTACGGGCTTTGACCCGCGGTTCGCCGCCGGACTCGGACAGGTAGACGGTCGCGAACGGGAAGCTGTCGCCGCGATCGGCGTACCGGCGGCCCTCGACCCAGTTGTTCCGCCGGATCGTGTTCTTCCGGATGACCGCGTTGTAGCTGGTCTCGTAGATCAGCGCGGCACCGTCGTTGGCCTCCAGCACGTTGTCCTCGATGCGGAAGTCGTTGTTGTTGGTGTCCGCCCACAACCCGGTCCCGCGGTTGTCGTGCACCCAGTTGCCGCGTACGTCGGCGCCGTTGACGGCCCAGAACTTCACGCCGCCGGTGCAGCCGCAGCCCGGCCGCCGCCGCTCCCAGTCACCGGTGTTGTTGGCCGTGATCTCGTTGCCCTCGACCACCAGGCCGCTGAGAGCGCCGTCGCCCTTGTACGCGTTCATGCCGTACTGCCCGTTGCCCCGCAGACAGCTGGCGCGGACCTGCTGGCGGGCCCCGGCCATCAGCCCGGCGCCGGAATTGTGCTGGATCGTGGCGTGCTCGATCACCCATCCGTCGGCCGAGTCGTGGTTGACCACGCCCTCGTCGTGCGGCGCGACGAACCCCTGCACGGTCAGGTGGCGGAGGGTCACGTCGGGAGCCGTACCGCTGAACGCGTACTGGTTCTTCTTCCGGCCGTCGAGCACCGCGCCCGGCGCGCCGAGGTAGCGGTTCCCCTTCTTGGGGACGACCTGGGCGTAGCGGTCCGGATCGAGCCGGTGCGTGCCCGGCCGCAGCCAGAACGTGGTGCCCGGGGGACTGCTCCTGGTCTTGGCGGCCAGGTCACCGACCACCGCGGCATCGACCGTCACCGCGCCCGCCGGTGCCTTCGCCGGTCCGGCGGCAGGCTTGTCGCACACCTTGGCCACGGACGACCGGGCCCCGGAGGTGGAAGGCGCGGCGTTCGGCTTCGACCCGGCGCCCGGCGTGCCGACGCAGCCGGACGCCAGCAGTGCCAGCACCGCCGCCGGCAACGCCCGGGTCCGCCACTTGATTCCCACCCGTACCCCCTTAACCGCGGAACCTGAGTACGGTGGTGAACCCCTCGGCGCCGTCGGTGAAGCCGGTGCCGACCAGCGTCGTGGTGGGTTCCTTGCGCCCGAAGCCGGGGGAGTACCAGCCCAGTGGCCGATCGACCTCGCCGCGATGTGCCCGCCAGCTCAGCTGTCCGGGCAGGTCGAGCACCGCGGACCGGTCCTCGCCGTCCCGGGTCCAGGTGAGCGTGGCCCGGTTCCCGGCCAGGTCCGCGGTGATCGCCGGGCCGAGATGGAACGCCAGCCGCACGGCCCGGCGGTCGCCGCGCACCTCGTCCACCACCCGCAGCTCCCGGCTCGCGGCGGTCAGCTCCACCCGGCGGTGGTGTACGGAGCCCCGGTACCCGTCGTGCTCGGCGCACCAGCGGGCCGTCCCTCCGCCGGACACGCCGGACGGGTCCGCGACCAGGACGCGGCTGCGGGCGTGCCGGGTCCACAGGAACGGGCCGCCGGAGACGGACTGGTCACCGCCGTCCACTTGCAGCGTGTTGTGGGCGAGGGTCGACCGGAAGTACTGCCGCCACTCGGGCTGCCCGTGGTAGCAGAACGTCCCCGGGTCGGCGAGCACGTCCACCCCGTCGTGCCGGACCTCCACGGACAGCGCGTCCGCGTGGGCGTGCGCCGCGATGGACAGGAAGCCGTGCGGACCACCGTCGCAACGGCACCAGATCTCCTCCGGACCGCGCAGGACGGTCATGCCCGCGTCGGCGAAGTGGCCCGGCCTGCTCGCCGGGCGGGCCACGGCCGGAGCGGACCCCGGCTTCGCGTACGGCCGGATGAGCGCGGCCAGCAGCGGGGTGCGCACATCGGTGCCGGTCACCGCCGGCCACCAGGCGAGCCGGCCGAACACGGCGTCCCCGGTGGCCAGCAGCGAGGCCCAGCGGCCGGTGCCCGCGCCGTCCAGGACCAGACCGTGCCCGTCGTCCGCGTCCCCCTGGCGCGGCGGCCGCAGCCGGTTGTCCACGATGGCCGCCAGCGCGTCGGTCATCCGCAGCAGCACCAGCCGGACGGTCGGGGGAACCGGCACACCGGCGGCATCCGCCTCGGCCACCGCGGCCAGACCGAGCTCCAGCACCAGTCCGTGATACTCGGTGGCCAGTTCGCGGTTGAGTCCGGAAAGGAAGGTGTTGCCGCGCAGGTGCCGTTCCAGCGACCGCAGCGCGTCCGCGCGCCAACGCGCCGAGGCGGGGAACCAACCGAACGCGCAGGCCGCCGCGAACTGCCCGGCAGCCTCGGCGATGACGTGGTTGTTGGCCGAAGACCCCCGGCTGGGGAAGGCGGCCAGCCAGCGCTGGTGGTGCCAGATCTGTCGCAGCGCCACCGGATTGTCCTCGAACAGCCCGGCCGCGCCCGGCCAGCCCTCCAGCAGCCGCCGGATCCACACCCAGGACAGCAGCCGGATGCCCAGCTCGATGCCGCTGATCCAGTGCACACCGCGCAGCGGCGGATTGGCCGCCCACCACGACCGCAGATGCTCCGCCACCCGCTCGGCGTACCGCTCGTTCCCGGTGACCGCGTAGGCGGCGGCGAGCACGGTGAGGTACTGGTGCCGGGACAGCTCCCAGATCTGCTTGATGTCCCCGACCAACTCCTCGTCCCGGTACGGCACGTCGAAGGCATGGCCCTCCGGGGCCCGGCGCCCGGTCTTCGGGTCGTACCACCAGTCCGGATCGGCCAGGTCGTCGCGGACCACCCCGAAGTACTCGATGTGCCCGGCCATCAGCCGGTCCGCCTCGGCGACGAGACGCTTCACGGCGTCCGGGGGCACCGAGGTCAGCGCCCCGGCGGGCAGGACCGCGGTGAACCGGGCGCCGGTCACCCGCGGGCCGTCCGGCGGCGCCGAGCGCCACCGCCGCCTGCGCACCGCGTCGCCCACCCGGCCGCCGGCCTCCCGCGGTCCCATCCGGGAGAGACGGCGCAGGTACCAGCCCGCGTTCATGGTCACGGCGTCCTCGCCAAGGTCACCGGCGCGCTACCGGCCAGACCGGCCTGCACGGCGAGGGTGGCCGCCGTGGTGGCGGCCAGCGACTCCAGCGGCACCGGCATCGGCCCGCCGGTCCGCACGGCCTTGACGAACGCGGCCAATTCGGCGGACTGGCCCTTGTCCCGGGCCTTGGGCAGCCGCGAACTGACCCACCGCTTGCGGCCGACGGCGCCGTCCAAGAACACCGAGGCCCGCACGAAGTCGTCGAGCCGCAGCGCGCGGCCGTCCGCGACCAGGTCCAGCGTCTCCTTGGGGAAGCCGGCCGGGCCGGTGGTGACGTAGCTGATGGTGGCGGTGGACCCGTCCGGGTAGCTCAGCACGACCTGCAGGTCCTGGTGACCGGACGTGGCGACCGCGTACACCGACACCGGGTCGGCTCCGATCAGCCAGCTCGCCGTGTCGATGAAGTGCCCGCCCTCGCCGGCGAACCGCGAGCCCTCGGTGCCCTGCTGGAGGTACCAGCTGCCGTGCTGGAGGCGGCCGGCGTTGACCAGGTAGCGCAGGCTCGCCGGACCGCTCCGGGCGCCGAACCGCTGCCGGGCCTCCCGCAGCAGCGGCGCGAACCGGCGGTTGAAGCCCACCTGGAGCCGGTCGTTGCCGGACTCCGTCACCGCCGCGAGCACGCCCGCCAGGCCGTCCTCGGTGAGGGCCAGGGGCTTCTCGACGAACACCGCCTTGCCCGCGAGGAGCGCCTTCCGGGTCAGGTCGGCGTGCGAGCTGTGCCGGGTGACCACGAACACCGCGTCGATGGACGGGTCGCCGAGCACGGCGTCGAGATCGGTGGTCGCCCGGGCGAAGCCGAACTTGCGCTGCGCGTTGGCCGCGGACAGCGCCGTCGTGGTGACGACGGACGACAAGGCGACGCTGTCGCGCTGGGCCAGGTGGGGCAGCAGCATCGACGTCGCGTAGTTGCCCGCGCCGACGAACGCCAGCCGCACCGGAGACTTGACGGACCGGCCCGGCGTGGACGCCCGTACGTTCACCGGGGGCAGCGCCACCACCGGTGCCTGCGCCTCCTCCGCTTCCTCCGCGTGGTCGGGGTACCGGAACAGCACCGCCACGGCTTTCAGGTCGCCGTCCTTCAGACGCCGGTACGTCTCGACGGCGTCCTCGAAGTCGGCCGTGTGCGAGACCAGGGGCTCCACGTCGACGCGGCCGCGGGCGAGGAGATCGAGGAAGCACGCCAGGTTGCGACGCTCGGTCCAGCGTACGTAGCCGATCGGGTAGTCCCGCCCCTGGAGTTCGTACTCCGGGTCGTAGCGCCCGGGGCCGTACGACCGGGAGAACCGGACGTCCAGCTCCTTCTCGTAGTACGCGTTCCACGGCAGGTCCAGGCGGCACTTGCCGATGTCGACGACCCGGCCGCGGTCCCGGCTCAGCCGGGCGGCCAGCTCGACGGGCTGGTTGCTGCCGCCGCCCGCGGCCAGGTACACCTGATCCACGCCGTGCCCGCCGGTGAGCTCGGCGACGGCGGCCTCGACGGCCGTGGACGCGGGATCACCGCAGGCCGCGGCGCCCAGACGCGCGGCGAGTTCGCAGCGCACCGGGTCGGGATCGGCACCGACGACACGGACGCCCGAGGCGGCCAGCAGCTGCACCACCAGCTGCCCGATCAGCCCGAGGCCGACGACCAGCGCCACGTCGCCGAGCTGCGGCTCGCCCTGGCGGACGCCCTGCATCGCGATCGACCCGACGGTGCCGAAGGCCGCGTGCCGCGGCGCGAGGCCGTCCGGCACCGGGGCGTAGAGGTTCTTCGGCACCCAGTTCAGCTCGGCGTGCAGCGCGTGCTCGTTGCCGGCGCAGGCCACGAGGTCGCCGACCGCCACGTCCTCGACCCCGGTGCCGACCTGCTCGACCACTCCGCACAGCGAGTACCCCAGCGGCGTGTAGGAGTCCAGCTTGCCCATCACCTTGCGGTAGGTCGCGGGCACCCCGTTGGTGGCCACGCTCTGCATGACCTTGGCCACCTGGTCCGGCCGGGAGCGGGCTTTGCCCACCATCGACATGCCGGCCTCGGACACCTTCATGAGTTCGGTCCCGGTGGAGATCAGCGAGTAGGCGCTGCGGACCAGCACACCGCCCGGCTTGCATCCCGGAACCGGAACGTCGAGCACCGCCAGCTCGCCGCTCTTGTAGTTCTGCACGACCTGTTTCACCCGAGCTCCTCTTGTTTCCACGCTTGCTTCAGGCCGCCTGGCTCTGGCCGGAACCAGAAACCGCGCCGCGATACCAGTACTCCAGGGTCAGCACGTGCCACAGATGCTTGGAGAAGTCCCGCTGCCCCGCGGCGTCCTCGGCGACCATGCGCGCGAGCGCGTCGCGGCGCAGGATGCCGGAGTTGACGAGCACACCGTCGTTGATCACCTCGCGCACCAGCGGTGCCAGGTCCCGGCTCATCCAGGCCCGCAGCGGGGCGCTGAACAGGCCCTTGGGCCGGTACACGATCTCCCGGGGCAGGACCGAGGCGGCCGCCTCCTTGAGGACGGCCTTGCCCTGCCGCCCGACGATCTTGCGGTCGCCGGGTACCGCGAACGCCGCCTTGACCACCTCGACGTCCACGTACGGCACCCGTACCTCGGTCGACGCGGCCATGCTCGCCCGGTCCGTGTAGGCGAGGTTCAGACCCGGCAGGAACATCCGGGCATCGCCCAGGCACATGCGGTTCACGAAGTCGTCGAGGTCGTTGTCCTGGTAGATGTCCGCGTGCTCGGTCAGGACGTCCTCGACCGCCCCGGCCAGGTCCGGGCTGACCAGGGCGAGCAGCTCGTCCTGGTCGTACATGGTGTAGCTGCGCCGGAACGCGGTCTCCTCCGGCAGACCGGCGAAGGACAGGAACCGCTTCGCGAAGCGCACCGACCGGTACCCGCGGCGGGAGCTGGCGACCGGCAGCCGGTCCACGATCGCGGACAGGCCGGTGCGCAGGGGCCGCGGGATGCGCTGGTAGCGCAGCGCGAGCAGGTTGGCCAGGTGCTTGCGGTACCCGGCGAACAGCTCGTCGGCGCCCATGCCCGAGAGCATCACCTTGACGCCGGCCTCCCGGGCGGCCGAGCAGATCAGGAAGGTGTTGATCGCGGCCGGGTCGCCGATCGGCTCGTCCAGGTGGTACGTCATCCGCGGCAGCAGGTCGAGCACGTCCGGCGCGATCTCGATCTCCCGCAGGTCGACGCCGAACCGCTCGGCTACCTGCCGGGCGTAGCGCAGATCGTCCGGCATCGCCTCGAACTTGGCGTCCTCGGCGCGGAACCCGATCGTGTAGGCGGAGATCCCGGGCCGGTCGCGGGCCGCCAGCGCGGTCAGATAGCTGGAGTCGAGACCGCCGGAGAGGAAGGTCGCCACCGGCACGTCGGAGAGCAGGTGGTGGCGGGTCGACTCCTCGACGACGGCGGTCAGGTCCGGCTGCTCGCCGCTGCGGGCCCGCTCCCGGGCCTCACTGGCGACGTCCCGGAGGTTCCAGTACCGGCCGCTCTCGACCAGGCCGTCGGGCCGGCACCGCAGCCAGCTGCCCGGCGGCAGCTTCTCCGCTTCGCGGAACGCGCAGCGCGAGTCCGGCACCCAGTAGTACAGCAGCGAGGCCACCAGTGCCGCATGGTCGACCTCCAGCGACCCGCCGGCCACGGCGGCGAGCGCCTTCAGCTCGGAGGCGAACAGCAGGCCCCCGCCGCGCCGGAGCAGGAACAGCGGCTTGATGCCCAGCTGGTCGCGGGCGAGCACCAGCTCACCGGTCCGCTCGTCGAAGACCGCGAACGCGAACATGCCGCGCAGCCGTGGCAGGCAGTCGGTGCCCCAGCGCCGCCAGGCCTCCAGCAGCACCTCGGTGTCGGAGGTGCCGCGGAAGCGCACCCCGGCGGCCGACAGTTCGGCCCGCAGTGCGGGCGCGTTGTACAGCTCACCGTTGTACGTGAGGGCGAGGCCGTCCGAGACCATCGGCTGGGCGCCGGTCCCGGACAGGTCGATGATGGCCAGCCGACGGTGTCCCAGATGGACTTCGCCGTCACCGGCGGGATGGCTGTAGCGGCCCGCCCCGTCCGGACCGCGGTGGGCGAGGACATCGGTGAGCCGGTCGGTCACGGCTTTCCCGTCCGGCCACCGGTACGTACCTGCGATACCACACATGTCCTACCGAGCCTCCTGGTCGCTGCCCGGGATGCGAACGGCCGGCATCGAGGGCCGCTCCGTTCGCAACGGGCCTGTTCCGTGCTGCCGGGCCAGCCGTTCCGTCCGCGGCTGGCCCGTCCCGTGCTGCTGGGCCGGCCGCTCATGAGGGCCGCGCGGCGCCGTGTGCGGGCCGTCCCACAGCGTGCCGTCGGTCCGGTCCCGCGGATCGGGGTCGATCAGCACCACACCGATCACCGAAAGGCGCTGGTCCGCGAGGTGCCGCGCCACGGTGTGCAGCCACGCGGCGCTGCCGTGCCCGGCCCGTACGACGAGTACGGTCCGGCCGCCGAGGTACTGGAGGTCGGTCCACGCCGTGCCGGGCGCGACCGAGCCGACGCCCAGCCGGCGCACGTGGCGCGGCACGGTGGCGGCACGCTCGCCGCTGACCACGGTCGCGTTTCCCGGATCCTGTCGGCTGTCGGTCAGTTCCGGGCCGGGCAGGCCGTCGATGACGACCACCGGCCCCTCCGTCGCCAGCGCCCCGGCGACGTTCAGGGCGATCACGCCCGTACTGCGCGCACAGCCCAGTTCCAGCAGCGCCACCGGTTCCGCGGAGTGGCGCACGACGCGGACCAGGGTCGTGGTGAGCCGTTCGTACGCCGCCCGGGCCCGACGGCGCTGCCACGGACCGGCGGGCCGGCGGGGCGCGCGCGGCAGCTCCGCGATGACCGAGGCGCCCAGGTTGGCCGCGATCTCCCGGCGCAGTACGGGGCGGTCCGCCACCACCGTGCCGACCGCGGCCAGCGCGAGCCCGACGGCGAGCCCGAGGACGAGCCCGATGGCGGCGTTGGTGGCAGCGGCCTTGGGCAGGGAGTGCCGTACCGCGCGCGGCGCGTCCACGATCTGCGTGCCGGCGACGAGCTGGGGCGTGCCCATGCGCGCCTCCTCCGCGCGCTGGTCGAAATCGGCGATCCGCGTGGTGAGTTCGGCCCGGCGGGCGAAGAGCGACTCGATGCTCGCCGACGCCTTCGGGTCGCTCTCCGGCGACCGGTTCCCGATCGCCTTGTTGACCTGGGCCAGCTCGTCGCGCATCCGGTCCCGCTGGTCGCGCAGGGCCTTGGCCTCGGCCTGCGCGGCTTCCCGCATCCGTCGCACATGGTCCGTGATGAACGCGTCGGCCAGCGCCTTGGCCCGGGCCACCGCCTGCGCCTCGTCGGCGCCGGTCACATCGATCTGCAGCAGGTTGTTGGTCAGGCCGGTGCCCCGGTAGTCCCGCAGCAAGTCCTCCGGCTTCTCCGTGGATTTGAGGGACTGCAGGGCCTGCGCGGCGATCCGCGTGGTCCCCAGCAGCGCGACATCGGTACGGATCAGCGTGCCGGTGTCGTTCGGCTGGTCCGCCTGATGGGTGACCAGCACCGTGGTCACCGCGGACGGCGGGGGCGGCAGCAGGACCGCCACCGCCGCGCCGATCAGCAGCCCCAGCAGCGCCATGGAGGACCAGAGGCGGCGGCGCCTGCGGACCGCCGCCACCAGGGCCTGGAGGTCCAGCAGGGGAGTGGCCGCCGACGACTCCGGAGTCGGGCTCGTCGTCACGCGGAACCCCCGTCGCGTGGCCGCGCAGCGCGAGCGTCACGGCGGCGTTCTCCGGAGGACGGCCGGTGGACCCCGTCGGACGGGTCCGGACCGGACCGGCGACGACGGTGCCGACGACCTCGTGCCCGGCGTCCGCGCACGCCGCGGCGATACCGGCGAGTTCTTCCTCGGTCCAGCTGCCCGCGCTGAGCACGACCAGGGCACCGGACTCGGTGCCGCGGTCCGGCACCATCGGCTGGGACACCGAGACCTCCACCACCCGCAGTGCGGGGCAGCCCCTGCTCGGAGCGCCCGGGGAAGAGTCGCCCGCGGCCTCGGCGACGAGCTGCCCGGCGGCCCGGCGGGCGACCTCGTCGCCGTCCGGTACGACGACCAGCAGCCGTCGCGGGGCCGGCAGCTGATCCCGCAGGCGGGCGCACACCCGCCGGTAGCGGATCCGTCTGCCGGCCTCGTCGCCGGACCGCTGCGGGGCCGGTACGTCCCACCGGGTGTCGACGCCCAGCAGCCGGCGCGCCCGTGCCCGCCGCCCACGGTCTTCCGGCCGGTGCGCACGCTGTTCACCGGGTACGTCGACGGTACCGAGCAGCGTCGAGCCCAGCGCGGCGGCGATCTCCGGCTCGGTGCGCAGCCGGCGGTTCATCCGTGCGGCGGCGAGATGGCCGACGACCGCCAGCAGGAAGAACAGCAGCGCCCCGGCGACGATCAGCTGCATCCTCGTCGGCGGTACCGCACCGGTCGGCCGGGCCGCCGGACCCATGACGACCATGCCGGCCTTGCCGGCCGCCGGGTCGGCCTCGTCCAGCTTCTTCATGGCCTCCTGCAGCGCGGTGCGCAGCTTCTCCAGCGCGGTGCGCGCCTGCACGCTCTCCACGGTCCGCCCCGGATCGGCCGCGTTGGCCAGTTCCGTGATGCGGCGGTTGGTCTCGGCCACCTTCTGCCGCAGTTCCTCGGGCCCGGCAGCCGCCCCGGGGTCGGCGGTGCCGCCCGTGATCCGCGCGGCGAAGGCGACGAACTGCTGGGCCACCCGGTCGGAGAGCTGCTGCGCGCGCTCCGGGGTCTCGGCCGTACCCGAGATCTCGATGATGTTCCCGTCGGCGGCCTTGGCGCTCACCCGGTCCCGTAACTCACCGCCGCTGACACCGGCCCAGCCGAGCTTGGCGGCCGCGCGGTCGACCACCGCCGAGCTGGCCGCGATCTCCACCTGCGTCAGCAGCTCGCGCTGCTCCCACTGCCCCGGCAGCAGAACCGAGGCCGACGCCGTGTAACGCGGCGGGTACAGCACCGAGGCGCCGAAACCGACGAGCGCGCCCACCACCGTGAGGACGACGAGCAGCCGCCGGCGCCCGCGGAGCATCCGCCCGATCGTGACCAGGCGTATCGTGTCATCGCTCAACGGCGCCTCCTCCTCCCCGCCCGGAACGGCCCGCCCGCCGGCACCGGAGTGCGGCCACGGCAGGCGGCGGTGTAGGCGGCGAGCAGGGAGCGCTGGGAGTTCCGCCAGGAAAGCTCTCCGCCGATCCGCTCCTGGCCGAGCTTGCCCATCCGGGCCCGCTTCTCCGGATCGTCCAGCAGCAGCGCGATCAGCCCGGCGAACGCGGCCTCGTCGTTGGCGGGCGCGTAGACAGCGGCGTCACCGGCGGAGACGCGCGCCTCCCGGAGGTCGAACGAGACGATCGGCCGGCCCATCGCCATGTACTCCAGGACCTTGTTCATGGTCGACACGTCGTTGAGCGGATTGCGCGGGTCGGGGGAGAGGCACACGTCCGCGGTGGACAGGTGGCGCAGCAGGTCGGCGTCCGGAATGCGTCCGGTGAACTCCACCTGTCCGGCGAGCCCGAGCTGCCGGGACAGCTCCACCATCGCGTCGAAGGCGTCGCCGCTGCCGACGAACACCGCGTGCCAGTCGGTACGCCCGTGCTCGTCGCGCAGCTTCGCGAGCGCCCGCAAGGCATAGTCGACGCCGTCCTGCGGACCCATGACGCCCAGATAGCACAGCAGATGAGGTTTGCCGCGCTTCAGCTCCGGCTCGGACGGCACCGGTTGGAACCGGTCGGTCTGAGGCGCGCTGCGCACCACGAAGACGTCCTCCGGCCACTGGCCGCCACGGCGTATCGCGACGTCCCGGTAGCTCTCGTTCGTGGCCAGTACGACATCGGCGGCCCGATAGGTCAGCCGCTCCAGCGCGCACACGGCGCGGTAGAGCAGATCCTCGCCGCGGTCGAACCGGGAGAGGTACAACTCGGGTACCAGGTCGTGCTGGTCGAAGACGAACCGCGCGCCGCGCCGCTTCAGCCACAGCGCCGGCAGGAACAGCAGGTCGGGCGGGTTGCAGGCGTGGACCACGTCGACCGGGCCGACCTTGCGGGCCAGCCGCGCCGTGTGCCACAACGCCGATCCGTACTCCCGCAGATAGCCGGCCGGCCCCCGGTGGCCGCGCGCAACGGGTAGCGGTGGATCCGCACCCCGTCGATCACCGCCTCCGGCTCCGTGTCCCGCTTCTCCCCCAGGGGACAGATGACGTGCACCGTCCAGCCCGCGTCGCGCAGCGTCGTGCACTCCTGCCACACCCGCCGGTCGAACGGCACCGACAGGTTCTCCACCAGGATCAGCGCACGCCGCCCCGGCTGGTCGCCGCCGGCCGTGTCATTGAGGAAAGTGTCACCAGGCAAGGCCCACGTACCCTGGTTCGGCCCGGCGCGCCTCGGCGTCGGGGAGGTGGACGAGATCGATGAGCACCGGGCCGTCGCCGCCCTGCGGCAGTGCCGACAGCACGGCCGGGTCCTTGGTGCCGACCAGGCAGACCTCGGCGTGTTCGAGCACCTCGCCGACGGAGTCCGCGAGCAGCTGTGCCAGGTGCGGCAGCCGGGTCTCGATGTACTCACGGTTCGCGCCGAGCAACCGGGACAGGCTGACATTGGCGTCGTAGATCTTCAGGTCGTACCCCTTGCCGAAGAGCCGCTCCGCCAGCTCGACGAGCGGGCTCTCGCGGAGGTCGTCGGTGCCGGGCTTGAAGGACAGCCCGAGCAGGCCCGCCCGGCGTTTGCCGGTGCGCTCGACCAGCTCCACCGCCCGTTGCAGATGCGCGGAGTTGGAGGGCAGCACATGGGAGAGGATGGGCACCGACACGTCCGCCCGCTGCGCCGCGTGGACCAGGCTGCGCAGGTCCTTGGGCAGGCAGGAGCCGCCGAAGGCGAAGCCGGGCCGCAGATAGGCGGGGCTGATGTTCAGCTTGCGGTCGGCCAGGAAGACGTCGATCACCTGGTGCGAGTCCACCCCGAGTGCCTGGCACACCGCGCCCAGCTCGTTCGCGAAGCCGATCTTCAGTCCGTGGAACGCGTTGTCCGCGTACTTGATCGCCTCGGCCGTCGGCACCGGCACCCGGAACACCTCGCCGGGCACACCCTCGTACAGCGCCAGCACCGCGTCGCCGCTGGCCGCGTCCAGCTCGCCGACGACCGTCTTCGGCGGGTCGAAGAAGTCCCGCACGCTGGTGCCCTCGCGCAGGAACTCCGGGTTGACCGCGACCCCGAAGTCCGCCCCGGCCGTGCCGCCGACGTGCTTCTCCAGGATCGGCACCAGCAGGTTCAGGCAGGTGCCCGGGAGCATGGTGCTGCGGAACACGACGGTGTGCCGCCCGCCGCGTCCGCCGCGCTCCGCCAGTACGGCGCCGATCTGCGCGGTGACCCGCTCCAGATACGTGGTGCACAGGCTGCCGTTGGGCTCCGACGGCGTGCCCACGCAGACCAGCGACACCTCGCTGCCCAGGACCGCCTCGCGGACGTCGCGGGTGGCGCGTAACGCCCCGGTCCCCACGACCTCGGCGATCAGCTCGCCGATCCGCTCCTCGACCACCGGGGCCTTGCCGTCGTTGACCAGGTCGACCTTCACCTGGTTCACGTCCACCCCGATGACCTCGTGCCCCATACCGGCCAGGCACGCGGCCGACACACAGCCCACGTAACCGAGCCCGAAAACGCTGACCTTCATGATGTGTCTTACCTTTCAGTCGTGGGTCTGATCTGGTCATTCGTAAGATCGGAGGGCCCAGGGGCTCCGGGTATGGCTGTCATGTTGGTGCCGCTCGACGGCTTGAGAGACATGGCCGCCCGGAGCCCCGCGACGACTCGACCGCCAATTGGGATTTGCGACGTTGATCGCTGCTGTAAGACCACGCCGGCGAGGTCGTCTGCGGGAATCGATGACGACCACGAAGCGGCGGAGGTGACCCGTGCCCCAGATCTGGGCCGGGGTGGACATCGGCAAGACGCACCACCACGCGGTGGTGATCGACGCGGAAGGCAAACGGCTGCTGTCCCGCCGCGTATCCAACGACGAAACCGAGCTGCTGACGCTGATCGGAGACGTCCTGGAGATATCCAGCGACGTGCTGTGGGCCATCGACCTCAACCGAGGCGGTGCCGCACTGCTGATTGGCCTGCTGCTCAACCACGACCAGCCCGTCGCCTACCTCACCGGGTTCGCCGTTCATCGAGCGTCGGGCACCTACCGGGGCGAGGGAAAGACGGACGCGAAGGACGCCTTCGTCATCGCCGACCAGGCCCGCGTCCGCCGCGATGTCGGGCTGCTGCGACCCGGCGACGACATCGCCGTCGACCTGCGCATCCTCACGTCCAGGCGACTGGATGTGGTCTTCGACCGAACCCGGCAGATCAACCGCCTGCGAGCCCAACTGCTGGAGATCTTCCCCGCCCTGGAGAGGTCGCTGGACCTCACCAACCACGGCCCGGTCATGCTGCTGACCGGATACCAGGCCCCCGCCGCCATCCGCCGCACAGGCGCCAAGCGGATCGAAACGTGGCTGAAGAACCGCAAGGTCCGCGGCGCCGCCACACTCGCCAAGACGGCCGTGGAGGCGGCCGAAGCCCAGCACACGGCGCTGCCTGGTGAGAGGCTGGCTGCCGCCATGGTCCTCCGGCTGGCGAAGGGGGTGATGGCTCTCGATGAGGAGATCGCCGAGCTTGACGCTCTCATCGAGGCGCGGTTTCGCGAGCATCCACACGCCGAGGTGATCACCAGCCTGCCCGGCATGGGCCCTCGTCTCGGTGCCGAGTTCATTGCCGCCACCGGCGGCGACATGGCCTCTTTCGGGACCGCGGACCGCCTGGCCGGCTTCGCCGGCCTGGCCCCTCAACCCCGCGACTCCGGCCGCGTCAGTGGCAACCTGCGCCGGCCTCGGCGCTATCACCGCGGGCTCCTGCGGAGCATGTATCTGGCTGCCCAGGTGAGTTTGCGGTGCTGTCCAGCATCGCGTGCGTTCTACGACCGCAAGAGGAGCGAGGGCAAGGCGCACAAGCAAGCGGTGCTGGCCCTCGCGCGCCGGAGACTGAACGTTTTGTGGGCCATACTCCGTGACGGAGTGTGCTACCAAGCCACACCACCTGTCACGGCAGCGGCTTGACTTCACCATTGGGATGTCCCTCCCCCAGGCAGGCCCTGTCGGCCTGCGGTCCACGCGCGGAGCAGGACCGTTTCGCCGCAGCCCCCGCGCATCAGTAGGCCCCCTGCCCGTAGAGCACCGCCCGCAGTGTCTTCCACAAGATCACTGCGTCCAGGGCGAGCGACCAGTCCTCCACGTACCGCAGGTCGAGGCGGACCGACTCCTCCCACGGCAGGTCGCTGCGCCCGCTGATCTGCCACAGGCCGGTGAGCCCGGGCTTGACCAGCAGCCGCCGCCGGATGTCCGGGCCGTACGCGGCCGACTCCTCCGGCAGCGGAGGCCGTGGACCGACGAGCGACATCGATCCGGTGAGTACGTTGAAAAGCTGCGGGAGTTCGTCGACGGAGTACCGGCGCAGCACCGCTCCCACCCGGGTCACCCGCGGATCCCGGCGGAGCTTGAACAGCAGCCCGGCACCCTCGTTGCGGTGGGCCAGTTCGGCGCGTGCCGCGTCGGCCCCGGTGACCATGGTGCGGAACTTGAAGATGGTGAACTCGCGGCCGTCCTTGCCGACCCGGCGCTGGCGGTAGAGCGCCCCACCAGGACTGTCCGTCAGCACGAGCAGCCCGACGAGCAGCAGCAGCGGCGCGAACAGTACCAGCAGGACCGCCGCGCCCAACCGGTCGACGACGCCTTTGACGGCCCGCCGGCCCCCGGTGAAGGTCGGCATGCTGACCCGCAGCAGCGGGATGCCGAGTACCGCGTCGACGTGCAGCCGCGGGCCCGCCACCTCCATCAGCACGGGGGCCACGACCATCTCGGCATCGCTGCCTTCGAGGTTCCAGGCCAGCCGTTGCAGCCGGTCCGGTGACCAGTGCGGGTCCGGCGTGATCGCGACGACCCGGTAGCCGTCGCGGCGGACATGCCCCGCGACGTCCGTCAGGGGGCCGACGACCGGCACTCCGTCCAGTTGGTCACCGTCGGGCCCGAGACCGTCCGTCGTGCACACCGCGTCCACCCGCCAGCCCAGGTGCGGGAACTTGCGGGCCCGGGAGATCAGGTCGCGCACGGTGTCCGGGCTCCCCGCGGCGAGCACCGGTCTGAGGCACCGCCCTTCCTTGCGCTGCTTGTGCAGCCAGAGACGGAGCAGATAGCGCACGGTCATGGTGACGAGCGCGAGCGCGGGGATCGCGACGAAGATCCAGAGCTTGATGTTGCGCGAGGTGAGGGCGATCCCGCCGAGCGCCAGAACGACGGCCGCCGTGAACAGCGAGCGGCCGAGCCGGCGGAACTCCTCGGCACCCTGGCCGAGCACGGCCGGAGCCCACGCCCGGCTCACCGCGAGCGCGCCCAGCACCAGCAGTTCGGTGCCGAAGGCGAGGATGCCCCACTTCTCGTGCCAGTTGGCCGCGTCCCGGGCCCCGAAGAAGATTCCGATGGCCGCCACCACGCAGGCGGTGGCGACGGTGTCGCTGGTGATCACGGTACGGCGGTACCGCTGCTCCCAGTCGGTCGCGGGCTGACTGCTTGCCCCGTCCGCCAGACGCCCGCGCGCCGACGGAAACGGGTTGACTAATCCCCCTGCTGCACAGATTCCCCCGGTCGCCAGAGGCTGGACGTGTTCGTCCAACCCTGTTTCTCGCCCCCCGGGAGGCCCCCGGCCCCCCGCGCCGCGCTGTTCCTCACCCGCGGGAGACACCGCCTCCCGCGCACTGTCCCGGATGTGTGCGTACTACGTGGTGCGTACTGCGTGGAACGCGGCTCCGGAGCTGCGGACGCGCAGGTCCGGTCAGACTTCCGAGGCGTGCGGTAACCCGCCGAGTCCTCGGGCGCTCTCCCCGCACCCAGGATCTCTTTCGGGCACCCGGAATTGATCACCCCACGTCTGGCGCCGGGGACGTGACTGCTGGCTGTTCTTGGCGCCGGACCATAGATCATTGACGGTTCGCTCCGGATCCGAACACCTGAGGCACGGTCAATCTAGAGCATCGGCGCCGATATAAAGAAGGGGATGTGTGTAATTTGTGCTCAAGCTGCGGAATTGGATCTACCGGCCGGTGGCCGGCTGCGGGCCGGCGACCCCGAAGGCATGCCGTGTGACCTGTGAGAAGGTCGGTTTTCCGGGCGACCGGCACCGGTGACCCGAGATAATCCTGCTCTGGCTGGAATGCCGCAGTCCGGCCGCTGTCGGGGTGCGGCGGCCCGGGGCCACGGCCATCGGTGGGATTCGGCTGATCACCGACCCTCATGAGCTGGTCGGGGCACCGGACGACCGCACGAGGGAGAACGATGGCACTGGCGGAGCGGCCTTCGAAGGCATGGGAAGTCGCCGACCTGATATCGGAACGGCTGTTCGTCATGCCGAATCCCTTGGCCGCTTGGAGCAGTGTCCCTTTCTGGGTTTCCGTATGGAAAGAGGGCCCCGGCCGGGTTCTCGTTTCCGTGACGGTTCCGCGCGAGAGCGCCGATCCGTTCATCCAGCTGCAGATCGGTTTTCCGGTGACCGAGGAGAGCCCCGAGAGTCAGGCCGAACGTATTCTCGCCGCTGTTCGGCAGCCGCACCCCTGGACGGCGCGCTGGTCTGCGCGGGCTATCGGGAGTGCGCCGAAGCGTACGGGTACGACTGGCCTTCGTCGTTGGATGGGTGAGACGCCGGGAAGCGTATCGGCCTCGCTCGGCCCGACCGCTCGTCACGACACGAATCCGGCCACCGCTCAAGGGCAGATCCGCTGACGCGCGACTCCGTCGGGAACATAGCGCTGCCATTCCTGTTCGGTCAGGGACCGGACCGCGATCGTGCAGGCCTCGGCGGTGAGCGTGGCGACGTCGTTGAAGGCGTCGGTGTCCCACAGGCGGACGGTTCCGTCTTCGCCGCTGGTGGCGAGGGTGTTCCCGTCCGGGGCGAAGACGGCCGAGCGCAGGGCGCCGGTGTGGCCGGTGAACAGGGCCGGCTGCCGGTAGGTCCGGAGGTCCCACAGACGGACCGTCCGGTCGTCGCCGGTGGTTGCCAGCGTCCTGCCGTCCGGACTGACGACGGCTGACGAGACGATGCCCGTGTGGCCGCTGAGGTTGGCCAGTTGACGATGGGTCCGTACGTCCCACAGCCTGGCCGCCGCGTCCCGGCCGCTGCTGGCCAGGACCTTGCCGTCCGGGGTGAACGCCACCGACTGCACGAGGCCGGTGTGGCCCGCCAGCGTTGCCGTGAGGCGTCGCTGCCGCACATCCCACAGCCGCAGCCGCCCGTCCCAGCCTGCCGTCGCCAAGGTGCTGCCGTCCGGGCTGAAGGCCACGGAGCTGACCGTGCCGGTGGGTCCGTCGAGGGCGCCGAGGTGCTGACGGGTCCGCGCGTCCCACAGCTGCACGGACGAGGACTTGCGGCCGCCGGTCGCGAGGATCTTCCCGTCCGGGCTGAAGGCCGCCCAGGTGACCATGATGGAGATGGGGAAGGACGCCAGCTGCCGGTGGGTCCGCACACTCCACAGGCGGGTCGTGCTGTCGATGTAGCTGGTGGTGGCGAGGGTCTGCCCGTCGGGACTGAACAGGACGGTCTGTACGGGTTTGCGGTGGCCGGCGAGGGTGGCGAGGCGGCGGTGGGTGCGTACGTCCCACAGCAGGACCGCCGGATCGTCGTCGCTGCTCGCGGCGACGTACCGGCCGTCCGGGCTGAACCGCACCGCCTTCACCTGGCCGGTGTGCCCGGTCAGGCGGCCCAGTGTGCGCCGCGTACGAGCGTCGTACAGGTGCACGGTCCCGTTGCGGTCACCGGTCGCGAGCACACTGCCGTCGGGACTCCAGGCCGGGCTGCTCGAACCGCCCGGCCCGGTGAAGGTGGCGCGCGGCAGCCCGGCCCGCATGTTCCACAGCCGGACCGTGGCGTCCTCGGACCCGCTGGCCAGCATCGCGCCGTCCGGGCTGAACGCGAGGGCGTTCACCATCCCGGTATGGCTGGTCAGCACGGTCACGCCCGTGCGCACCCGCATGTCCCACAGCCGCACGGAACGGTCCTGGCCCCCGTTCGCCAGGACCCGGCCGTCCGGGCTGAAGGCCAGGGCGAACACGGTGCCGCTGTGTCCGGCGAGTGTGGTCGGGGCGCGCTGCCCGCGTACGTCCCACAGGCGCGTCGTGGCGTCGCTCGCCCCCGTGGCCAGCGTGGCGCCGTCCGGGCTGAACGCCAGCGACTGGACCTCACCCGTGTGGCCCTTCAACGTGGCGGTACGCCGCTTCTCCCGCACGTCCCAGAGCTGCACCTCGGACTTGGTGCTCTTGCCGGTGCCGTGGCCTGTGACGGTGACGGCAAGGGTCCTGCCGTCCGGACTGAACGCGAGGTGGGCGGGCCAGGCGCCGTCGACGTCGCGGTACACCGGGAGTTCGCCGGTCTTCCGACGGGTACGGGCGTCCCAGAGGAACACCTTGCCCCGCAGCCCACCGGTGGCGATCGTGTCTCCGTCCGGGCTGAAGACCGCCGGACGCCCGGCGGCCAGGACAGCGGTCTGCTTCCGCGTGCGGACGTCCCAGAGCCGCACTTTCCAGCCACTGTGGCTCGTGACGAGCGTCCTGCCGTCGGGGCTGAACACCGCCGTGTGCACCTGGCTGCCGCGACCGCCGAGGGTGCCCGGACGGCGGTGCCCTGCCGTGTCCCACAGACGGGCCGTGCCGTCGTTCCCACTGCTCGCGAGCGTCTTGCCGTCCGGGCTGAAGGCGACCGACCGCACCTCTCCCGTGTGCCCGGTGAGCGTGGCACGCAGCGGTGAGGAGACCATGGCCAGGAGTTGAGCGCGGGTCTCCGCGGTGGGGGAGATGCGCTGAGCGGCCAGTGCCAGACGAGCCGCCAGGGCCGGGTCGGCGTTGGCCTGCTGCCGGCTCTGCTCCGTCAGGCTCCTGGCGGCGGCCAGGGCCCGCTGTTCGCTGCTGCTGCGGGCGTTGAGGGCGGCCAGGCCGGCGGCGACGAGGACGAGTGCGGTGAGCACGGCGAAGCCCGTACGGACCAGGCGTCGGCGACGGGCGAGACGCTGCTGGGCCTGGGTGCTGACCTCGTAGAACTCCGCCTCCTCGGCGGGCACTTCGGTGCCGCGCGCGCCGATCCACCGCCGTGCCTCCACGACCTGCTCCCGGCCGAGCACCAGGCCGCGCGGGCGGCCCTGCTCCTGCCAGGCCCGCAGCGACCGGCGCAGCCCCTCCTGCCAGCTACGGAACTCCCGGTTCTCCCCGACCCAGCGCCGCAGCCGCGGCCACTTCTCCACCAGTGCCTGGTGCGCGAGCTCGGCGGTGTCCCGCCCGGTCGGGCGGCGCGTCACCACGACGAGCCGGGTGCCGGCCAGCCGATGGATCAACCCCCAGTCGTCCGCGGAGAACTGGGTGCGGGCGGCGACCCGGCGGGTGTCCGGGGCGCGCTCCCCGGCGTCCAGCTGCTCGCCGGGACGGACGAGCTGGATGAAGATGCGCTCCAGTGCCCGCCGCTCGGCCGTGTCCGCCCAGTCCCACAGCCTATGCTCCGCCTCTCCCGCCAGGGTTCCCTCCAATCCGCCCAGCTCCTGGTACGCGGTGGTGGTCAGCCATCCGCGTTCCTGTCGCTCCCACAGCCGGCTCAGGGTGTATTCCAGCATCGGCAGCGCCGCCGGACCGGGCGGGGCGTCCCGCAGCAGCTGCTCGACCAGGCCGTCGGCGAACCGGATCCCCGCGTGTCCCTCCAGCGGACACGTGATCACCTCCCGCAGCTGTGTCCGCGTCATCGGCTGCACCACCATGGAGGTGGCGTCCCATGCCGTACGCAGGTGGGGGAGCTGCTCGACCTGCCGGAGGAAGTCGATCCGGAGGACGACCACGGCCTGGGCAGGGCGGCTGCCGTCCGTGCGGCGGGCCGTCAGAACTCCGAGCATGGCGTCCAGCCGGCGGGCGGTGTCCGGCGCGTCCGCGAGCAGCGTCTCGAACTGGTCGGCCACCAGCACCAGCCGGCACCGCCCGCCGTGGCGGGCCAGGGCCTGCTCCACGGCGGTACGGATGCCCTGCTCGTCGGTGAGCTGCCGGGCCAGCGCCGACCAGCGGTCGTGCCAGCCCGCCTGCATGGTGTCCGCGTCCCCCGCCGAGGCCAGGGCCCAGGCCAGCAGCTCCTCGGCGGTCAGACGCAGCCCGTGGGGCAGGCGGGCGATCAGGTACCGGTCGGCGTCGAGGTGCCCGAGCAGGCCCGCACCGACCAGCGAGGACTTGCCGACGCCGGAGGGGCCGAGCACGGGCAGGAGGGGGAACTGATGCTGCACAAGCAGTTCGATCAGCTGCTGCGTCTCGTTCGTACGGCCGTGGAAGACGGCGCGGTCGTCCTCGGTGAACGGCAGAAGCTCCCGGTACGGACTGTCCGCCAGCAGCCTTCTGCGCAGCTGCGGCCACTCCCGGGTGAGGGACTCCACGGTGAGGGCGTAGCCGGTCCGGCGCCGCTGATCCCCTTCGACGGCGACGACGACGCCGATCACACCGCCGTACTCCTCGTCCCACACCGGCGCCCCGCTGAAGCCGCCGGTCAGAGGGAACGGCGCTTCCTCGTCGCAGGTCAGCTGCCACCAGCCGGTCCCTTCGCGGCCTTCGACGGTGCCGCGGGTCCAGATCCCGGCGTCCTTGCCGCCACCGCGCCCCGGGTACTTCGGGAACCCGAAGGCCCGCCAGCGGTGCCCGGCCAGGTCCTCCGCCTCCACGATCCGCAGGGGCACGGCGCCCGGCGGGGGATCGCCGCTCAGCCGGAGGACGGCGACATCACCGCTGTTGTCCCCGGCCACCGGAACACTGAAGTGGACACAGGCCGCGGCCTCGGGACGCCCGGGCAGCAGCGGGAAGTCGAGGGTGACCGGAAGGAGGTCCGGCAGTGGTTCGTCGTCCGGGAGGCCCGCGGTGGAGGCGATGACGTGGGCGCAGGTGAACAGCAGCCGGTCGGGGATCAGGAACGCCACCCCGACCGGACGGCCCTCGTGCAGCACCCGGGCGGTCCCGCGCTCCCATCCGGAGCCGGACCCGCCCGCCGGACTCACCGGCCGCCCTCGGGGCGGCTCCACTCCAGTTCCAGCTTGATGTGCGCGTCCCCGGACCCCTTCGCCACGACCAGGCCCGCCTGCGCCGTCACCCGCAGGCCGAATTCCGCACGGACGTGATCGGGACTGCGCGGCAGGTCCGTCAGCCGCTCCAGCATCGTCGCGGCCACCCGTCGCACCCGGGCCATGCCCGACTCGAACGTGTCGGCGGACATCTCGAAGAGTTCGTCGCCGCGGCTCGCCCGGACCACCCCGGAACCCTGCTCGTCGGACAACTCGACGACGAATACCTCACCGTCCTCGAAGGGCACACTCAGATACACTCGACAACCTTTCCGTTGTGCCGTCTCTCTGCCGTTCCGTCTCCGCCACCCCGTCAAGTCGCGTAAAGGTCATGGTAGTTGAACAGATCTTTCCAGCCTGTCATGGTAGCTGCGATCTCCGGCCGTGACCCTCTTCCGGGAGATCCCGCGTCGGGTGTGACGAATTCCGGTGGACGATGTTGACGGCGGCCCCGGTCAGCGGGTTCCGGGCGCGTGCCAGGGAGGTGTTCGGGGAGCGGCAGGGGCGTGCGGGCGCGCCGGCGGCCGGTCGAGGCCCTGTGCTCCGAGGGCCGGAGCATGGTTCGGCCAGGCCCGCCGGTTCCGCCGGGATCGCCGTTCGGGGCCCGCCGGGGCCGATCGCGACGGCGATCCCATACTGGCAGTACCGGAATTCCCCCTGCCCCTAATGATGTTGAAAGCAGTGCGCAGACGACGTGAGCGACTGGGACGCCACGCAGTGGGCCCAGCGGCTGCCCAGCGTTTCCGGGCCACGGGCCGCCGCTTCGGCACCCGGCCCGGTGGCTCTCCGCGTACCGACAGAGGAGTCACCCTTGAGCAAGATCGAGCAGACCGTCGAAGTCCCCGCCTCGGCGGGTCGCATGTCGGATACACCTTCGCCAGGCCGTACGACCCCGCGCTCCCGACGCTGGTCCTGATCAACTCGTACACCACCTCGGTCGAGCTGTACCGGCCGCAGTTCGCCGATCAGGCCCTCGGCTCCGCGGCCAACCTGCTGGCCCTGGAACCGTACGGGCACGGCCGCACGCGAGCCTCGTACCAGCACTTCACCTACTGGAACAGTGCCGTCGCGAACCTCCAGGCCCTCGCGGCCCTCGGGATCCGTGAGGCCCTTGTGCTGGGGACCTCGTAGAACGGCTGGGTGGCGGTCCGGATGGCGCTGCTCGCCCCGGACATCGTGCAGGGGCTGATCACGCTCGGCACGTCGATGGACTCCGAACGCCGGCGCAGCCGCGACCTGGGGTGCTGGGACGGGATCGAATACAACACGCCGCTCATCGATGCCCTCGCCGAGCCGGTCGGCGAGGACTGGGTGGTGCCGGACGAGGTCGTGGACAGCGTGTTCGACACGGCCATGGGCGGTCTGTCGGCCGAGGAACGCGCCTTCTGGCTCGCCACCTGCCGCACCAACTACGCCGGCCGCCGTCGCCTGCTCCTGAGCACGGTCAACCTGCGGGATCGCGACGGGCTCCACGGCCGGCTGGACGACGTCCGCTGCCCCGTCCTGTGGCTGCACGGCACCGCGGACCAGGTGTACTCCGTGGCGAACGCCCGGGAGGAGATACGGATGTTCACCCGCTCCCCGGAGGCGCGACTGGAAACCATCGGGGGCGGCCGGCACTTCCTGAGTGCCTCGAACCCCGCGGAGGTCGATTCCGCGGCCATCGACTTCGTCAAGCGCTGGGCCTGAGCAGGCCGGGGGACTGGCACGGTGGCTGAGGCTCCGTCGCCAGTCCCCGTCGCTCTCCGTACGGTGCACGGTGGGCCGCCGACGAGGTGCGGTAACGCGCGGGTACGGACGCGCGAGTACGGAGCGGAGCGAGCCGACGGGCCGCGTCGAGCGGTTGGCGATGCCGCGGGCCTGCGAGTATCCGATGCGGCTCGGTAGCCCCGTACCTACATCGGACCGCCCCTCAGCACACGATCGAGCGCCGCCCGGCCCGCGGGCCCCCATGCCGGCTTGCCGCCAGGAAGGCCCCGGTCGCCGTTCTGGCCCATGAGCATGAGGAACAGGCTCTTCAGGGCGGCCAGACCGCGGGCGCGCCGGATCGTCCCCTCGTCCGCCCGCGCGTAGGCGTCGAAGAAGGGGGAGGCGGCGCCGGCGGGAAGGATGACCCAGGCGGCCGCGAGGTCCCATGCCGGATCGCCGGCGAACATGTCACCGAAGTCGATCACGCCCGAGAGCGTCCCGTCGGAGACGACGACGTTCGCGGGATGCAGGTCGCCGTGCACCCAGAGCGGCGGGCCCTCCCATTCGGGCGCCGCGACGGCGTCGTCCCAGACGGCCCGGACAGCGTCGGCGAGGTCGTCGGGGACGACGGTGTGGAAGAAGTGGTCGAATCCGTCCGTGCACTTCTTGGGGTGACCGCCGCGGTCCCCACTGATCGGCGCGTCTTCGGGCGCCTCCACGTGAAGTGCCTTGAGGAACCCCGCCAGGGTGCCGGCCGCGTGATCGCCACGGCTGATGGAGGTGCGGTCCAGTGGCTCGCCGGGGACCCACGTCATGATGGTCCAGGGCTTCGGGAAGCGCGCGGACGGTTCACCGATCCGTACGGGGTTGGGAACCGGAAGCGGCAGGCGCGGAGCCAGCACGGGCAGCCAACGGCACTCCCTGCGCAGCAGTTCCGGGGCACCTTCTGTACGCGGCATGCGCACAGCCAGCTCCTCCCCGAGGCGCCACATCTGGTTGCCCCACCCACCCGCCACTTCGCGGACGGCCAGCCCTGCGAGGTCCGGATGCTGCTCCTGCAGCAGGTCATGGACCAGGTCTGCGGTGATCTCGATCTCGGAGTCGGTCATGCGAAGTCACACTACTGGGACAGGATTCAGGCTTCGCCCGTGATCGGCGACCGGCCGACAGTCCGACCCGGTGGCCGACGGCGGTACCTTGTCGACCTGTCGACCAACCCCGACTTCCCCGTTCTCCGTCGTTGAGGTCGCCGGTGAAGGCATCGGGCATCGCGTGCAACGGCCTGCGCCACAGCCGGATGCGGCAAGTTGTCAGTGTCTCCCGTTCCGGGCGTGCGGGTGTGCCAGAACTCGCTGGAACGTGGCCATAGCGTCGTGCCAGAATCCGGCGCATGTCGGTTCGATATCCACGCCCCTTGCGTCCTGGTGACTGCGTCGGCATCACTTCCCCTTCCAGCGGCGTCGCGAAAGAGCTGAGCGCGCGGCTCGACGTCGCCCTTCGCGATGTCGAGGCCCGGGGGTACGAGGTCGTTGTCGGACGCTGCATGGACGGTGCCGGTCATGTCAGTGCCCCCGCGGCCGACCGCGCCGGTGAATTGATGTCGATGCTGACGGAGCCCGGCATCAGAGCGGTGGTGCCGCCCTGGGGCGGGGAGACGGCGATCGACCTGCTGCCTCTGCTGGACTGGGACCGGCTGCGCGATGCCGAGCCGACCTGGCTCGTCGGGTTCTCCGACCTGTCGACCGTCATGACGCCGCTCACCCTCCTCACAGGGACAGCGAGCGTGCACGGCAACAACCTGATGGACACGCCGTACCGGGTGCCCGAGGGGCTCTTGTCGTGGCTCGACATCGTCGCCGCACCGCGGGGGCACCGGTTCACGCAGACCCCACCGCACCGCTACCGGGCCACGGGCTGGGACGACTTCCGTGCCCGACCTGAGGTACGCGAGTACGCACTCGACACACCCGGCAGGTGGACCAGACTGGACGCCGACGGAGCCGTGGAGGCCGAAGGACGCCTGATCGGAGGCTGCATCGAAACACTCTGCAACCTCACGGGAACGGCCTACCTCGACCTTTCCGCCTTCGCGCGGGCCGAGTCCCCGGAAGGGCTCCTCGTCTACATCGAAGCGAGCGACGACGACGCCTTCACCATCTGCCGGAACCTGCACGGGATGCGGCTGGCCGGCTTCTTCGACACGGCGAACGCGATCCTCGTCGGCCGCACCTCGGCACCTGACACGGCCTCACTCACCCAGCATCAGGCCGTCCTTGACGCACTCGGCCCCCTGAACGTCCCGATCATCGCCGATGTGGAGTGCGGGCATGTGCCGCCGTACCTGCCCATCGTGAACGGAGCACACGGCCGAGTCGTGCACACCGCGGCCCGCAGCGAACTGACCCAGACACTGGACTGATCTCCGAGGCAGGTGCGGTGCACTCGCGCACCTGCGACCAGTCCCCGGTGCGGGACATGGCCGACCGACCGGACCGTCCAGTCGATGCCGCACGTGTCCGGCCTGGTCGTCCACGACGGCCGGCGGAAGGCGGCCCGGTCGGCCGAGCGGGCGCTCAGGCCTTTTCGAGGATGGTCTTGAGCTCCGACAGCATCATGACCCAGCCGCCGCTGACGCCTTCCAGCATCTTGGAATCGGCCGAGGTGAAGCCGTCGTGGGTGATGGTCAGCTTCACGCCCATCTCCGGCTCCTCGGCCGGCTCGATGTCGAAGGAGACCTTCGAGCGCTCCTTGACGGCCTCGGCGAACTCCGCGTCGCTCATGCCGAACATCTTCTGGTGCATCGGCTGCAGCGTGTGCCAGGTGTAGGCGAGCCGCTTGCCGGGCTCCGACTCGGTGACGACCTGGCCGAGGTCCTGCGGCTCGCCGCCGCCCTCGACCGGCCACAGCACCTTCGAGCCGACCTTCCAGTCGGAGGAGGGCGCCCAGTCACCGTGGTACTGCTTCAGGAATTCCGGGCTGGTCAGCCCCTCCCAGAGCTTCTCGGCCGTGGTGTGGATGTAGATCGTGTAGACGAACTCGGGCTTGCTCATCGCCGTTCCTTCCAGGGCGTGCTTCAGGTTGCTGAGCGCGGCCATCCGGCCCCGCTCGTACTGGCCGATCCAGCGGTCGGCGAGATCATGGATGGGGACGGGGTTGAGGTAGTGCAGCCTCTCCCGGCCGTGCCGGACCGTCGTGACCAGGCCCGCGCCCTCCAGCACCGCCAGGTGCTTGGACACCGCTTGTCTGGTCATGTCCAGCCCCGCGCACAGCTCGCGCAGGCTCTGCCCGGACCGCTCGTTCAAGCGGTCCAGCAGACGTCTGCGGCTCACGTCCGCGAGCGCCTTGAACACCTCGTCCATGTCATCCAACCCCCTCACCCTCAGATTGGCAACCGTTTGGTTGCATGTCAAGCCGGGAGGCTCGAAAGGGGTGAGGGGGAGGCGGCCGGGGGAGTGGGGTCGGGTTGCGGCGGCAGCCCGGCTGTCACGCGGGGGTATCGACTCTATTTGTGGGGCGACTCGAAACATCTGTTACCCGATGACCGAAATGTCCATCTAGTGTCGTCCATGGAAGGTGATCAAGTCGGTCACCCGGCAGCAACGTGAGGAGCACAGAGATGACCGAGAACACTCTGCGGGACAAGGTCGCGGTCGTCGGCGGGGGCGAGAAGAACCTGGGCGGGCTGACCAGCAGGACCTTCGCGAAATCCGGGGCGAAGGTGGTCGTGCACTACCACAGCTCCCGGGACGAGGCCGAGCGGACGGTGGCGGCGATCCAGGAGGCCGGGGGACAGGCCGTCTCCGCCCAGGGCGACCTGACCAAGGTCGCGGACGTACGGCGGCTCTTCGACGCGGCGGTGGACACCTTCGGCGGCGTCGACATCGCGGTGAACACCACCGGGATGGTGCTGCGCAAGCCGATCCTGGAGACCACCGAGGAAGAGTACGACCGGATGTTCGGCATCAACGCCAAGGCGGCGTACTTCTTCATCCAGGAGGCAGGACGCCGGCTGAACGACCACGGAAAGATCATCAGCCTGGGTACGTCGCTGCTGGCCGCCTTCACGGACGGTTATTCCACGTACGCCGGCGGCAAGGCACCGCTGGAGCACTTCACCCGGGCGGCGGCCAAGGAGTTCGCCGACCGCCACATCTCGGTGAACACCGTGGCGCCCGGTCCGATGGACACGCCGTTCTTCTACCCGCAGGAAACACCGGAGCGGGTGGAGTTCCACAAGTCGCAGGCGATGGGCAACCAGCTCACGCAGATCGAGGACATCGTCCCGGTCATCACGTTCCTGGCCACCGAAGGATGGTGGTTCACCGGCCAGACGATGTTCCCCAACGGCGGCTACACCACCCGCTGACCTCGCGCCCTCCCGGCGGACCGCACCGGCCGCAGTCCGGCACGGGCGGCCCGCCGGCACCGGCGCCCTGGCCGCAGCGCCCGGAGATACTGGATGCCTGCACACCCTGCCGATCCTGAGTGTTGCAGCGGACATGGAATGACGTGTGGGCGGAAGCCGGGCGAGGCGCCGCCACCACCGAGCCCGGGGATGTTGACGTGCGACTGGACCTGAACAAACTGGAACACCTGATCGCCGTCGCCGAGGAAGGCAGCCTCACTCGCGCCGCCGCCCGGCTCCACCTGTCCCAGCAAGCCCTGTCCGCTTCCGTCAGGGTCCTCGAACGCGAAGTCGGCGTGCCCCTGCTGGAGCGCGGCAGCGCCGGCGTCACCGTACTGCCCGCCGGAGCGGCCCTGCTCGAGGACGCCCTCGTACTGAACGGCATGGCCCGCTCCGCCCTGCACCGCGCCCGGCGCATCGGGCGCGGCGAGACCGAGACGCTGCGCATCGGTTACACCCCCGCCGTCACCGGCGACGAACTCGTCACCCTGCTCGCTCCCGTGACCGACGCACACCGCGGCCTCGTCTCCGAGGCCCACCAGCGCTATCCCTCCGAGCTGACCGCCGCGCTCCTTGCGGGGGACCTCGACGTCGGACTGTGCCGTGCCATGGCGCCGGCCCACGGCCTGACCCGCACCACCCTGGGCCACCAGCGCCTGCACATCGCCGTCGCCTCCGATCACCCACTCGCCACCCGAACCACCGTGACCCTCCCCGAACTCGCCGCCGAGCCCTTCATGGTCTGGGGAACCCCTGGCCATTCCGCCTACACCGACCTCCTCATCGGCCACTGCCGCCGGGCCGGTTTCGAACCCCGCATCGAACGTACCGACCGCCAAGGCACACCCCCGGTCACCGCCGTCATCGGCACCGACCACATCGCCTTCGTCACCACGGCGCCGGGGCCCGCCGCAGGCGGCAAGGCGCACATTCTCACCCTCGAACCTCCGGTCCACGCACCTCTCCACGCGCTCTACCTGCCGCGAAGCACCTGCCCCAGCCGTGACACCTTCCTCGCCCACGTGACGCTGTGAGCGCGAACCGGCCTGTCAGAGCTGCGGGCTGACAGTGTCGTCGGATGCCGTCAGTGCTCCTGCGTGTCGAGTCGGTCCAGCATCTGTTGCTGGTGGCGGTGGCCGATCGTCTCGTAGCCGATGACGGTGACGAAGGGGGCGAGCATGACGATGAGCAGGCACACCGCGATCGGGACACCGGCCCAGGACAGCAGCACGGCCCCGAGGAGTACGGCGCACGTGAGAGAAACCAACAGCAGGTGGAATCGGTCCGCCGTGGACAGCAGCAGGGTGTGCAGCAGGTAGACCATCAGCAGGTACAGGCCGACCGGGAGCGCCAGGGACAGGACGACGGCGATGTCGCTGAGCTCGGAGTGGTGTTCCAGTCGCAGTCCGGCCACGTGCAGCCCGGCTCCGGCCCCGGCGATTCCGATGAACAGGGGGATGTGTCCGTAGCCGAAGAGATACCCGCGGCTGCGACGGTGCACGAGGACGTCACCGAAAGGGGTGGCGAAGTACACCCACCACATGCCGAAGGTCAGTCCGACACCGGCGATGACGACGGCGACGGCGTTGCCGCTCCAGTGCGTTCCGTCCGCGCCGCCGAGGAGACCGCCCGACGAGGCCACGGTGCCGACGACACCCTCGCCGAGCACGATGATCGCGAACAGCCCGTACCGCTCCGCGACATGGTGGGGATGCCAGGGGGTGCCACCGGCGCTGCCCTGCGTGAGCACCGGCAGCAGCAGTTCCAGCGCCCCGAGGACGACGAACGCGACGAACGCGACGGCGAGCGGCGGATGCGCGAAGCCCACCACGATCCAGCCGAGCTGGGCGATCACCGTCCAGCGGATGTTGGCCATCCCGACGGACCGGAACGCGGGGGCCTGCCGGGCGGCGCGCCACCACTGCGACACCATCGCGATCCGCATCACGACGTACCCGATGACCATCACCCGCAGTTCGAGGTGCCCGCCCTCCTCGACCGAGTGGAACATGGCCGGCAGGCCGAGCGTGAACACGACCACACCGATCATCTGCACCATGGTCAGGGCCCGGTAGAGCCAGTCGTCGGTGCTGAAGGCGGAGGCGAACCAGCTGAAGCTGATCCAGGCCACGCTGATGGCGACCATCGCCAGCACGAACGCGGTGACCGCCTGCGCCGCGTGCCCTTCGGCGACCATCTCGGCGAAGTGGGACCCCGCGGTGCCGACGGCGACCACGAATGTGAGATCGAACAGGAGCTCCAGCGGCGAGGAGACCCGGCCGTGCTCTTCCGGGTCACGGCCGGCCATCGGGACCAGCCGCCGTGCGGGGGCACGCCGACCACCCTGGCTGGTGTGCTGAGGATCATTCATGCGCAGCATCTTTTCCGACGACGGCGGCTCCCGGGCGCGTGCCGCGCGGCGCGGCGCGTCGGGTTGCCCGTGTTCAGTACCGGCACGGCGTGGCGCCCTCCGGGAAACTGCGGGGCGCCCGACATTCGGACCGTGCCGACAAGGCCGGCGGACGGCAAAAAGACAAAGGCAAGGAGAGCCCTCTCCTTGCCACTCTCAACTTATAGCGCACAGGGGGCTTGCGGCAAGACCCCGGTGGTGGCGCAAAATCTCCGTCCGAGGCCACAACCTGCGGAAATGAGGGGCACGACGTGCGTGTGTTGTCGACGTGTGGGGGACGCGGTGACGTCGAACCAGCGGTGGGACCGGCAGTGCGGTCCCGAGTGCTCGGTGCGGTGCTGCGAGGCGGTGCGCCGCTTGGCGGGGCGGAGCGGTCGGCCGACTCGTCAGCGGGCGGGCAGTCGGGTACGAGGACGTGCCTGACCAGGGGTTCGACAGGGCCGGAGGCGCCGGTGAGGCGATCGGCCGGTGCGGTGCGACGGAACACGACTGCCTCGGAGGCAACGCGATGATCGAGCAGTATGTGCAGGACCTTCAGGAGATCGACGCGACGCAGGTCTCAGCCGTCGGCGGCAAGGCCGCACACCTGGGCGCGCTGTCGCGGATCGAAGGCGTCAGGGTGCCGGCGGGCTTCTGTGTGACGACGGACGCTTTCCAGCGGACCATCGCGGAAGCCCCGGCTCTCGATGACCAGCTCGATCAGCTGTCGCGCGTGGACCCGGACGACCGGGAGGCGATCCGTACGCTCAGCGCGGAGATCCGCCGGACCATCGAAGAGATCGCCGTCCCGGGCGACATCGCGGCGGCGGTCACCCGCGCGCTCGCCCGGCTCGGCGAGCAGGCCGCCTGCGCCGTCCGGTCCAGCGCGACGGCGGAGGACCTGCCGACGGCCTCCTTCGCGGGCCAGCAGGACACGTACCTGAACGTGGTGGGGCCGGCGGCGGTCCTCCGGCACGTCAGCCGGTGCTGGGCCTCACTGTTCACCGAGCGGGCCGTCACCTACCGCCGGCGCAACGGCATCGACCACCGTACGGTCCGCATGGCTGTCGTCGTGCAGCAGATGGTCTTCCCGCACGCGGCCGGCATCCTGTTCACGGCCGACCCCGTCACCGGCAACCGGAAGGTTTCCACCGTGGACGCCGGCTTCGGCCTCGGTGAGGCGCTGGTCTCCGGCCTGGTCAACCCGGACGTCTTCAAGGTGCGGGACGGCGAAGTCGTCGCCAAGGAGATCGCCGTCAAGGAGCGTGCCATTCAAGCCGTGGCGGCCGGCGGCACGCGGGAAGTGACGGTCGAGGCCCAGCGGCAGGAACAGCCCGCGCTGACGGACGCGCAGGTCGTGCGGCTCGTTCAGCTCGGGCGGCGGATCGAGGCGCACTTCGGCCGCCCGCAGGACATCGAATGGTGCCTGGCCGACGACGGCTTCCGGATCGTTCAGAGCCGGCCCGTCACGACGCTGTTCCCCACCCCCGAGAGGGGTGACCAGGAGAACCACGTCTACGTCTCCGTCGGTCACCAGCAGATGATGACCGACCCCATGAAGCCCCTGGGGCTCTCCGTGTGGCAGCTGACAGCCATGGCGGAGATGCACGCGGCCGGCGGGAGGCTGTTCGTCGATGTCACCCAGCGACTGGCCTCGCCCGCGAGCCGTGCCGGTCTCCTGGGCCTCATCGGCAAGGGCGATCCGCTGACCAGGGATGCCTTGGAGACCGTCCTCGACCGCGAGGATTTCGTCCCGTCGCTCCCGGACGCGAACCCCGGCAAGCCGCCGGCCGGCGGTGCGCCCGCCCCGATCGAAACCGATCCGGCCGTCGTCACCGAGCTGATCGAGCGCAGCCAGGCATCCGTCGCCGCCCTGGAACGCGACATCCGTACGAAGACCGGGCCGGCGCTCTTCGACTTCCTGCTGGAGGCTTTCGAGGAGCACAAGCGGGTTCTGAGTGACCCCGTGAGCATGCAGGCGATCATGGCGGGGATGGAGGCCACGTGGTGGCTCAACGACAAGCTGCTGGAGTGGCTGGGCGAGAAGAACGTGGCGGACACCCTCACGCTGTCCGCCCCCGACAACATCACGTCGGAGATGGGGCTGGCGCTGCTCGACGTCGCGGACGTGATCCGCCCGTATCCGGAGGTGGTGACGTTCCTGCAAGGGGTGCAGGAGGAGAGTTCGCGGGAGGAGGACACCCGGCCCGAAGGGTTTCTCGACGAGCTGGCGAAGCTCGCGGGCGGGACCGAAGCCCGCGATGCCATCGAGGCCTATCTCGACCGGTACGGCATGCGCTGCGTCGGGGAAATCGACATCACGAGGCCGCGTTGGCGCGAGCGCCCCGCCACACTCGTTCCGGTGATCCTCGACCACGTCAGGAACTTCGAGCCGGGCGCCGCCGAGCGGCGCTTCGAGGAAGGCCGCCGGAAGGCGCTGAAGAAGGAACAGGACGTCCTGTCCCGCTTGCGGGCCCTGCCGGACGGCGACCGGAAAGCCGACGAGGCCAAGCGGATGATCGACCGGGTCCGCACCTTCATCGGGTACCGGGAGTACCCGAAGTACGGCATCATCAGCCGCTACTTCGTCTACAGGCAGGCCCTGCTGGCGGAGGCGGAGCGCCTGGTGCAGGCCGAGGTGCTGCCCGAGCGGGAGGACGTCTTCTACCTCACGTTCCAGGAGTTCCACGATGTCGTGCGCTCGAACCGGGCGGACGGCCGGCTCATCCAGCAGCGCAAGGAAGCGTTCCGGTCGTACCGCGCGCTCACTCCGCCCCGGGTGCTCACATCGGACGGTGAGGCCGTCAACGGGGCGTACCGGCGCGACGATGTGCCGGCCGGCGCCCTGACCGGCCTCCCGGTCTCCGCCGGGACCATCGAGGGGAGGGCCCGTGTCGTCCTGGACATGACGGACGCCGATCTCGAAGCGGGCGACATCCTGGTCACGGCCTTCACGGACCCCAGCTGGTCGCCGCTGTTCGTCGGCATCGCGGGCCTGGTGACGGAGGTGGGCGGCCTGATGACCCATGGCGCGGTGATCGCCCGGGAGTACGGCCTGCCGGCCGTCGTGGGTGTGGAACAGGCCACCCGGCTGATCCGGGACGGGCAGCGGATCCGTGTGCACGGGACCGACGGGTACGTCGAGATCCTGCCGTAACGCCCACCGACCGCACCGCGCGCGGACGCCCCGTACGGGGCGTCCGCGCGCGACGGCGCCAAGCCGGTCTGCTGGTTCCGCTCCTTTGCTGTACGCCCTGCTGTACGGTCGGGGCATGTCGTCGAAGCCAGTGACCATCCGGGTCCCCGAAGAGCTGCACGCCCAGCTGCAGGAGCGGGCCGAGGCCGAGGGCACCACGGTGACCGCGCTGATCACCGAGGCCGCGCGCAACGCGGTCCGCGACCCCCGCCTCGAAAGCGCCGCGGACCTCTTCCGGCAGTTCGTCGCCCAGAATGCCGACGCCTTCGACGCGGCCTTCCCCGACGACGCCCCGGCCGGCCCGGACGCTGCGGATTCTCCGGGCCGGGCGGCCTGAGGTGGAGCTCCACATCGACCTCCGCTGGCTGCTCGAACGCCAGGCGGAGGTGTTGCCCAAGCACCCCTCGGTCCACGACTTCTCCAGCCTCGTGGCGGCGGTCGCCCGCCATCGCGTCAACACTCCGCAGGTCGGAGTCGCCGTCGACAACGCCTGGCGCGCGGCCGCCCTCATGCACACCATCATCCAGCTGCGTCCTCTCCCGGCCCGCAACGCCCTGTACGGCGCCGCCGTCGCCGTGTCGTACATGGACGCCGCGGGGGAGGGCATCGACCCGCCGTACGGCGCGCTGATCGACCTCGCCCGTGACCTCCACGCCGGTCACACCGACGGCTACGACGCGGCCGACCGCATCCGTTCCTGGCGGATCTGACCGGCGGCTCGCCCGGTGGCGTCGGACACCGCCGGCGCCGAGCAAGCCGCCTGCCTCGCCGCCCACGAGGCAGGACAACGCACCACCCCACACCTGATTCGTCATGCCCGATGCGCAGATCCCAGTCCGCGCCGGAGTCCGCGCCGGAACCAGCGCGGCAGGACCGGACTGCCCGTGGAGGCGGGCGTTCCGGTTTGCGCGGCGCCGACGGCCCCCGGAGCGCTGCTGCACCCTCGACCACCGCGTTGCCGCAACACCCACCAGCGCGACAGGCATGACCTGCGCTTCGGAGTGTTGCGGACTGCCGGACGGAGGCGGCAACAGCTACGGAACGTTGCCGGTTCCTCGATTACCCGGCGCAACGGATTCGCCTGGCGCCATTGTGTGGCTCGTCGCACAGCGGGCCCATCCGGGGCGCGCTGTCCCAGCCGGTGTCCGGCAGGGGTGAAGAAGGGCAGGATCGATGGATCGTTCGCTTGTGTCGGTGAGGGCGGCGCTGGTTCTGTTGCTGGCGGCGCTGGCCGGTGTGTGCGTCGGCCTGCTGTCGGTGTTGGCCGGTGACGGAGCGGCGGGCGGTGTGCTCGCCGGGCTCGCCGCCGCGGGCGGGGCGGTACCGGTGTTCAACCAGGTGATCGCCCCGGACACGGCCCGCGGCAGGTCGGCCGTGCGCGAGGTGCGGGCGAAGGGCGGGAGTGCCCGTGGGTGAGCTGCGTCCTCTCGCCGAGGGGCTGACACCGGAGTCGCGTGCGCTGGCCATGGCGTTGCGAGAGCTGTTCGAGAGCATGGGTGTCTCGGTCCGCCGCTATGCGGCCCGCCGCGTACGCGATGCCGGTACGTTCTCCCGTTACCTCAACGGTACCCGCGTCCCGCCGTGGGAGGCGGTGATGGACCTGTTCACCGACGTCGCCGAACACCGTGGCATGGCGGCCACCCCGGAAGCCATCGAACTGGTGCGCCGCCTGCACCGGACGGCCGTCGAGACCAGCGCCTCACCCCGCCACGCGATGGAGGTACTGGAGCAGCAGCTCGCCGAGGCCGACCGCGTCTCCCGCCGCTCCACCGCCCGCGGCGACGCCCTGGACGACGCGCTGCTGGACCGTAAACACCGTATCGCCGACCTGGAGGTACGCCTGCACCAGTTGGAAGCGGAGTGGAGCGCGGAACGGGAACGGGCCGAACGCCTGGCCGCGGCCAGCCCCGACGTCACCGACCTGCTGCGTGAACGTGATCAGCTGCAGGACGAGGTCACCCGCCTGTCCGCGCAGCTCGGCGAGGCGCAGCAACGGCGGGACGAAGCCGAACAGCGCTGCACCCTGCTGGAACGGCAGCTGGAGGCGGTCGAACAGGTCCAGGCGGTCGCCGCGATGACCCCCGCGGCCCCGCAGACGATGCCCAAGGTCCTCGTCGTCGACGACCAGCCGGACAACCTGCTGGCCATGACCGCCGTCCTGTCCACCCTCGACCAGGAACTGGTCGTCGCCTCCTCCGGCCGCGAGGCGCTCAAGGCACTCCTGGACCAGGACGACTTCGCCGTGATCATCATGGACGTCCAGATGCCTGACATGGACGGTTACGAGACCGCCGCCCACATCAAACGACGCCCCCGTACCCGCGACGTGCCCATCATCTTCCTCACCGCCATGGGCACCGACCCCGAACACTCCGCACGCGGCTATGCCGCCGGCGCCGTCGACTACATCGGCAAGCCCTTCGATCCCTGGGTCCTGCGAGCCAAGGTCGCGGTCTTCACCGGCATCTACCTCGAACAGCGGCGCCTCGCCGGAGCGCAATGACCACCGGAGGCGGTGACGCGTCAGGGCGCGCTCACCGCCCGCGGTGAGATTACATCCCGGCCCGCTCCGATACAGATGCTGTGGGGGCCTCTCGGACAAGTCTCAGTTGTCTGCCTGCAACAGGGGCTGAGCGGTGGGGTGTTGACTGTAGATGCGAACACACGCATGCATGCACATGCATGGCCTGAAGCGATGGGTCTGTGATCAGGGCATCGGAGGTGGTGCGCTCATCGAATGTCTCGGCCGGAAGCCTCTCGTTCTCGTCGGGACACACGGGCAGGTCGAGCACGGCACCCGGTTGGAACATCACCGTCAATCCCGTCGTGGTCGGCTTCACCCGCACCGACATGACCGCCTGCGTACGGAACGACCCGGCGACCTTGCCGCGCCACTTCAGCCGTACCGCCCTCGGCCGGATCGGCCAGGCCCCGGATACCGTCGACGCGGTTGCCTTCCTGACCTCCGGCGACGCGCGCTGGATCACCGGCGCAGAGATCGATGTCACCGGCGGCGTCAACCTGGAGCGACCCTCGAAGGGGCCTTCCACACACCTGTCAGACATGTGCGATCCGCTGAACACCCCCCGTTCAAGCTCAAAACCGAAGGCAGTCGCGATACGACATGCGCAGAGTGGGATCCCAATGTTGCGGAAGGCGCGTACGGTGACTGGATCACTGTCAGGCACCGACCGAAGGACACCAGGTGACTTCTGCCGTCGAAACATCCGCCCTCCAGCAGGCCATCAACGACCTCGAACGCCAGTTGCCGGAGCTGTCCGCACGTGAAGAGACCTTGCGCAAGGAACTCCGGGAGGCCGAGGAACGCCTGTCAGCAGCGCGGCAGGCCCTCCAGCACCTGCGGGTGCTGACTGGCACCGTCGCGCCCGGACCCGCCGCGACACCGGCGCACGAGAAGCAGCCGGAACGGGAACCGGCCGCCGCGGCGCCCGAGAAGGAGCCGCAGACACAGCCTGAGGCACTTGCTCCGGCCGAGGAAGCTGTCACCGTGCCCCAGCCCCGCACCTCTGCCAAGAAGGCCGCCGGTAAGGCCCCCGGGCCGCTGCTGCCGACAAGAAGCCGGCCACCGACAAGGCCGGCAGGGAAGCGTCGAAGAAGCCGAGGACATCGAAGTCGGCGTCCAAGCCGGCATCCAAGACGGCGTCCAAGGCGACGGCCAAGCCGGCGGCCGAGAAGAAGGCCCCCACCGGTACGCGCGCAACCGCCCCGAAGGCCGAGGAGCCTGCGAAGGAGGCTTCGCCGCTTCTGACCGCGGCACTCGCCGTCCTGCAGAAGCACGGAGCCGCGATGCGCCCGGCCGACATCAACACCGCGCTGGGCCGGGAAGACACCGCCGGGCAGCGCGAATCACTGCGCAACACCCTGGAACGTGCCGTCAAGGCGGGCCAGCTGAAGCGCCCGGGGCGCGGCCAGTACTCGGTCTGAGCAGGCACGGCGGCTCCTGAGCCCTCCTGACCTGACCTCAACCGTGGGTGGAGGCCTTCACCCGGTGGGCCCGGCGAACCCGCCGGGCCCGGAAGACCTGGCGTGAAGGCCTCAGCCCCCAGCCGCCCGGGGGAGCGGGGTCATGGACGGACGGTTTCCACGATCGCGGTCCCGCCCGGTGGTACCCGTACATTCACGCAGGTGTGGACCCTTCCGTGGAGTGTCCGCCGCTGGGTTTCGTACGGCCTGCCATCGGTCCGCACGGCGTGGTGCTCGCCCGGGAACCGGGCCTGCCATACGTACATCTTCGAGGTGCCGTTGGTGAGTTCGGACCTGTGGGTCCCGTCGTGCCGCAGGTCGAAGCAGGCATCACCGACGGGGATCCCGTCGACTCGTACCCAGTCGATGCCACGGGGCAGATGCGAGCGGGTGGCCACCCTGGCGCGCGGAGCGTCCGGGCGAAAGCCCATCAGTCCCGCGACGGTCTGTGCGACGAGGGTGAACGCGACTTCCGGGTAGTCGCCGTTGAGCCCCTGCGCGGCAACGGGGTGGCGGTCGCCGCGGTGGTCGTAGACGTAGCGCATCCACTTCCACGCCTGCCGGTCGCGGTCGTTGGCGAAGAAGGTGTCGGGCAGGTACGTGATGGCCTCGATGTTCACCGGTTTCCCCGCTCCCTCGGCCATCTCGTCGATGTAGTCGAGGTAGGCGTCGTTGCGCGGTCCGGGCAGCAGGAGGCGTTTCATGGGCATGAACCAGCTGTTCTCCCTGCCCCATCCGGACAGCGGGGCACCGGAGAGGGAGTAAGCGCGTGTCATCGCGGCCCCCTGGTTGGCGACCCAGCCGTGGTGGAAGTACCCGCGCAGTGCCGCGGCCCGGCCGGCATACCGGGCCGCCTGCTCCTCCTCGCCCCGGGCCGACGCGAGGGCCGATGCGGCCAGGTAAGCCCGGTACTGGGACGCGAACGCGTCACCAGCTTCAACCAATTGCTCGCCGCTGTTCTCGTTGTAGCTGGCCGATCCCTGGAAGATGCCTTGCCCCGTGCCCTCTGCGACGCCGTTGGGCTTGAGCCGGTCGTGCTCCTTGACGAATTCCGTGGTGGCATGACGGCAGAAGTCCCACATGCTGTCCTGGACGTAGAAGGCGTCGCCGCTCCACCGGTGGGCCTGTTCCGCCTTCTCCACCAGCTCGAAGGGCGCGGGCACCTCGCGCACGAACGAGTCGACGCCGCGGTAGTCGATGCTCAGATAGGTCCGGGCGTCGAAGTTGAACGACCACACCGGGTAGTACGCGTGTGCGGCGACTGCCGAGGCGGCGAACGAGCCCAGCATGGTCTTGTTCTCTTCGTGCAGACCCAGGACCTGGGCCCCGACGACCTGATGAGCGGTATCCCGCGCGTAGTAGCCGCTCCGGTGCGCGTAGCCGGCCCAGTACGAGGGGGCATAGACTGCGGTGCCGGTCCCACTGGGCTGCCTCTCGTCCACGTTGAGGGGCCCGACGGTACCGGCCAGATGGACCCAGCTGCCGGCCTTGCGCTTGGCCCACTCGAACATCTCCGCCGGCACGGCATCCGAGGAAGTGACCCGTGGGTCGGCCGGGGACGCTGGGGACAGCATGACGTCGTCAACGTTGATCCAGGCGTCGCCGGAAGTGAACACGATCTCCATCCGGTCCCCTTTTCGCAGGGTGACCCGTGAGACGGTGTGGCGGGAGTAGAAGGAGTGGTCCGCGACGGTGGTCTCGCCGACAGGCGCGCCGTTGACCCGTACGAGAAACGCGCCGTGCGGCCCGCCCGCGGCGATCCACGCGGACACGTCGTACGTGCCTTCCCCGGTCGCGGTCACCACCTGCTTCACCTGGCGTCCTCGTCCGGCGTCCAGGTAGGCGTGGAAGCGTCCGGTATGCGGACTGCCGGTGGCGACACCGGTGTTGTCATCCCAGGCCCATCCCTCCCTGCCCTGTTCGAACCCGGGGTTGACCACCGTCAAGAGCGACGGGCCGACGTAGGAGGCGTTGGGTAATGACACGAGCGCACCGTCCTTTCGTTCGATGGGCACGGCTCGGCTGTGCCCCTTGCACCGTGCGGCAGCCCCGCGCGAGCCACCACACCAGGGTCGAGGCGGCACGAGGTACGCACAAGACGCTGGAGCCACGGGCCCGTACCGAGGTCCAGCCCGGCGCAGACAGATGTGCTCATCCAGCGAGCAGCGCCCGTACGTCGGAGGCTTCAGGGGAGCCCAACTCTTCGTATATCGCCAAAGCCTCCTGCCAGCAGACACGGGCACGGTCATGGTGCCTGGTGCTCTGCAGCGTGCGCCCCAAAGTACTGAGAGCGTTGGCCCGGACCCAGCGGTTGCCGGTGCCGTGTGCGGTGGCGAGGGCCTGTTCCACGAGGGTCGCGGCCCGTGTCGGCCTCCCTGCGGCGAGGTGCACCTCCGCCATCCGCCAGAAGGTCATTGCCTCCCAAACGCGATGCCGGTGGCCCTGGTAGATGGGCAATGCTTGGGCCAGTTGCTCCAGAGCGTCGTCTGCGCGGCCGGCCTGCGCCAGCGCCAGTGCGAGGCTGTAGTGGCCGTTGGCCAGCCGCAGTGTCGCGCCGATGGCGCGGAGAGCGACCAGGCACTGCTCGGCCAGGCTCACCGCCTCGGCGACGCGTCCGGTGTCCAGACAGAGACGGGACAGGTTGCCGAGCGCGTTCGCGCTTCCGTTCCGGTTGCCGTACCGACGGAAGGCTTCGAGAGCCTGGAGCAGGTAGTGCTCTGCCTCGCCGTAGTGGCGCTGCACGCTCGCGAGGATGCCGCTCTCGTTGAGGGCATGCGCCGTAAGCACCGGGTCTGAGCAACGCAACTGGTATCTCCTGGCGGCCTGGGCTGCGTGTTCTGCCTCCGCCAACCGACCGGCCATGAGGTGGAGGTGCACCATGGGACAGAACAGGCGGCCCAAGGCCTGGGCATCATCGGCCCGCTCGGCTGCGACCAGAAGGCGGGCGTTCACCTGGGCGTACTGCTGGGCGTCCGAACCGGATTCGACCAGGTCTTTGGCGACGAGCATGAGATCGACGGCGTGGCGCAGTGCCGGGCCGTGGGCCGAAGCGCCGGCGCACGCCAACAGGGCCTTGGCTTCGGTGAACAGCCACTGCAGTGCGGGCTCAGGGCGGTCGAAACTCAACCCGGGCCACCGGGTGGGCTGAAGGTGGTCCAGTGTGGTGTCTCCGGGCCGTTGGATCGCGTGAACATGGGCAGTCGTCGCCAGGTAGAAGTCCAGCAGCCGAGACCGCGCCGCGTCCTGCTGCTGTGGAGTCTCGTCGCGTTCGGCGCAGGTGCGCGCGTACAGGCGCACAAGGTCGTGGTACTGGTAGCGGTCCGGCGCGGGCGACTGCAACAAGGAAGCATCCACCAGGGACTCCAGCAGTTCCCTGCTGTCTGCCGTGTTCGCGCCGAGCACGGCCGCGGCGGCGTCGAGACAGATGCCCGGCCCTTCGGGAAGACCCAGCAGACGAAACGCGCGGGCCTGCGAGGCGGAGAGTTGCCGGTAGCTCAGTTCGAAAGTGGCTGTGACGGCGACCTCGCCCGACCGTAATTCACGTAACCGGTGTCGTTCGTCGGCGAGCTTGCGGGCCAGGTCGGTGACGGTCCAGTCACGGCGGGCGGCCAGCCGGGAGGCGGCGACGCGGATGGCCAGAGGCAGAAACCCGCAGGCCGCCACCACGTCCGCGGCCGCCTCGTCGGTCACGCCCGTGATACGCGTGAAGAGGGCCAGGGCGTCCTGCGGAGGCATGACGTCCAGGTCGACCAGACGGGCGCCGGCCAGGCCGGTCATTCGGCTGCGGCTGGTGACCAGGGCGGCACAGCCCGGCATGCCCGGGAGGAGCGGTCTGACTTGCGCGGCGTCGCAGGCGTTGTCCAGCAGGATCAGCATGCGACGGCCGGCGAGCGCGGAACGGTAGAGGGCGGCACGTTCCGTCACCCCACAAGGCAGGGAAGAGTCGGGGACACCCAGCGCCCGCAGGAACGCGCCGAGGACGGCCTCGGGCTCGGACGGACTGGGCCCTGCTCCCTGCAAGTCCACGTACAACTGACCGTCAGGGAAGCGCGATTGAACGCCGTGCGCGACGTGTACGGCGACAGTGGTCTTGCCGACCCCTCCGGCACCCGACACCGCAGACACCACCACCGCCTGTCCTCCGGCTGCGGCAAGATGACCGCGCAATTCCTCGGCGACATCCCCGCGCCCCGTGATGTCAGACAGGTCGGCAGGCAGTTGCTCCGGTCTGACCTGGGCACCCGCACCGGGCATCTCCCGCCGACGGCCCGGCGGCGCGGCCAGGCCCGGGTCCGCCCGGAGGATGCGCTGATGCAACTCGGTGAGTTCACGGCTGGGGTCCGTGCCGAGCTCCTCCGCCAGCAGTCGGCGGGTGTCGGCGTACACGGCCAGGGCCTCGGCCTGCCGATTGCTGCGGAAGAGCGCCAGCATCAGCAGTTCCCGCAGCCGTTCGCGCCACGGATATGTCGCCGTCAGTGCGGTCAGCTCCACGACCACCTGCGCATGCCGGCCGGTCGCCAGGTCCAGGTCGAGGCGGCTTTCCAGCAGGGCGAGTCGGCGCTCTTCGATGCGGGCGCGCTGCGCCGCGCAGTACGGGCCGGGCACGTCGGCCAGTGTCTCGCCGGCCCACAGGCCCAATGCCTGCACCAACAGCTCGTGGGCGCGGTCGGTTCGGCCGCGACGGCGAGCTGCTTCAGCTTCGCCTGCCAGGAGTTCGGCGGCGCCCAGATCGATGCTCTCTTCATCGACGTTCAGCGCGTATCCACCAGAATCGCTGACCATGATGCCCGCGTCCGGGCCTAGCACCTTGCGCAGCCGGGAGGCATACGTCCTGAGCGCGGCCACCGCGGTCGCCGGCGGATCGTCGCCCCACACCGCGTCGATCAGTTCGGTCACCGATGCGACGCGCCCGCCCCGAAGCAGCAACACGGCGAGCAGCGCCCGCTGCTGCGGGGAACCAGCATCCAGTCGCTCTCCGTCCCGCCACACCGCGACCGGCCCGAGCACCGTGAACCGAAGTGCACATGGTCCGCCCTCGACATCAACGACCATGACAACCCTGCCCCCCCGACGACGCTACCCCCACCATTCAGCCTCCCTTGCCTGGCGGGCGCACGCGGCACAGGCCACCCATGTCCTGAACTCGCTGCAAGGTCGACGAAGAAGCGCCATCTGTACGAAACGTTTATGGCTCCCATAACGCCGATAACTCCGAAAATGCCTTGCGGCGAACCACAGTAGAGGTCAGGGAGCATGCGCCCTACGCACTCCGGCGCGTATGAAGGACCCGCGCGGAGGGCCCGCAACGTGTCATCCCTCGCCCCGTACGCGTTCACAAAAGGCTTGATTGCGGAACCGAACTGGCGCAACCCCCTCGGCGCAACGGCATGGGTGGGCCACCGGCTAGGCTCGTACTGACGCATGACGGCGGGTACGGGCACGGACCCGCACCTCCCCGCCCCCGAGTGCTCCACTGTTCAACTAAAGTGAAGTGTTCACTACGACGGGGGACATCATGCAGGACCGAGCAGTCACCACACGGCGCACCATCCTGACCACAGCTGCCGAGGTAATCATCGAGCGCGGCTACGGCGGAGCGTCCATCTCGCAGATCACCGCTCGGGCAGGCGTCGCCGTGGGAGCGGTGTACTTCCACTTCCGGAGCAAGGAAGGCATCGCCCACGCGCTGCTCGGCCTCGACCTCCTGGAGGGGCTGCCCCCACGCCGCGGCCCGGCCCTGCGGTACTGGAGCGACCTCGCGCTACTGCTGGCTCACCGTCTCGACTCCGACCCGAAGGTCCGGGCCGCACCGTATCTGGCCGCACTCGCCGACAACCACGACGGCTGGACCTCACCGTGGGCTGCCTGGCGAGCCACGGTCGCGCGGCCGCTGCACGCCGCCGCGCGGGAAGGCGAGCTTCAGGCACATGTACAGCCCGACGCCGTCGCCGAGCTGCTGATCAGCGCGTGGGCCGGAATGGCCGGCCACCGTACTCCCGGCACCGCGCAGGCACAGATGCGTACGTTCCTCGACTGCTGCCTGCCCGGCATTGCCATGCCTGCGGTCGCGACCCGGACGGAACAACGCCTCCAAAACCGCAACAGTGTGCAGCAACGTTTGCTTTGATTGCTGAGCAGTTGCAAGGGGCTGTCTCCGCGTCGCTTGCAGTGGCTGGTGCAGGCGGGCAAGTGCATGCCCGCACAGGAACCGCCCAGCTTCGGCCGAAGCTACCGCGACGCCTGCGCCCGCGGATCGGCAGCGACACCACCGCCAAGAGGTCGTTCAAGACGCGGGAGTGCGGCTCCGTTAAGACTGACGAGGTCCATCATTTCGGCTACGTCTACCGCAACGCGGTCCGGCGGGATGTTCCAAGTTCCACGACAACGAGTCGAGGAAAGCCGCCTCCTGGGCCGCCTTGTTCGCCGTGGGCGTCGGCCTGCTCCACGTCCTCCTCAGCCTGTTCATCAACGACGACGATCTGGTGCATGAACGGCCCATCGGCTTCTCCCGCGAATACCTGAGCACGCTCCAGAACGGCGGCTGGCACACCCCCACCTCGAAGACCACCTGGCCTGACGGGCCTTCGCGACCCGCCGTGGTCGGCGCCGTACCAAGCGGCCGCGGCCTTGTGGGCGGTCCGGCCTGGGCCCTGCCCCGTGGGAGATGGGCTGGCGTCGGCCCTCGTCGAAGTGCGACTTACGAGGGAAGGGCGGGCGCGATGAGGCCGGTGAGTACCCGGCGCATCGTCCGTTCGAACAAGACCTGCGGGGCCTGTGCCAGGCCCGTTTCGGAGGGTGCAGCCAGGGCTGCCGCGACATACGGATGTCTTCCCTGGGCGACTGCTTCGCTCAGGTAGGCGGTCTGCGCTGCCTGCCGGGCGGCGGGCCCGCGGCTCAGCTGGAGTTCTGCCCGGGCGAACTGGGCGACAAGGGCGTTCATCAGGCCGACGATCTCCATTTTGGACCGCCCCGGCAGTGTCACGGGCGACATCGCCCGCAGCGCGTATTCCAGGTAGTCCAGGCCCCGGGGGCCCAGCCGGAGAGGTTCCGGCGGTACGTCGGGCAGCCAGGGGTGCCGCAGATGGACCGCCTTGGTCCGGGACGCGAGGGCCGCCAGGTCCTCGACGGGATCGCCGCCGAGCGGGACATCGAGGTCGACCTCTCCCGTCACCGCGTCCGTCATCAGGTCCAGCAGGTCATCGCGGCTGGAAATGTAGCGGTAGAGGGACGCCTGGCCGGTGCCCAGCGTCCTGGCCACCTGGCGTGTGGACACAGCTGCCAACCCGCCCTGGTCCGCCAGACCGATGGCGGCAGCGGTCAGATCCGCACGGCTGTGCACGGCCGCGGGGCCGCGGGTGCCGCGTTCGGGCCGCGCCCAGACCGTCATGTGTTCCTCCGCCAAGTCGGGCACCTCTCTCATCCGTCCGGCCTCGCCTTCGTCGTGCCGCTGCCCTATGCTAAACCGCGAACGCTGATCGCAGTTTGGGGAGGGGTGCTCATGTCGTCATCATCAGCCGGCCCGTGGAGCCCGGTCCGCTGGGCCGGGAACGGTGCGGTCCGGCTCGCTTTCGACCAGTGGAACGAGCAGGTGGCCGGAGAGCCCCTCCTGCTGACCACAGGGTTGGGCGCGAACCGCAAATGGTTCCCGGACGGGCTGTGCCGGACGCTGGCAACGCATGGATTCGCAGTCGCCCGTTACGACCAGCGCGACGGCGGGGAATCGACCCACCTGCCGTCCACCGCCACCCGTAACCCCATCTCCGCGTTGTTCAAGAAGCGCGGAGACGCCTACACCGCAGAGGACATGGCGGATGACGCCGTCGCGGTCATGGACGCACTGGGGTGGCCGTCGGCGCATCTGCTGGGTGTCTCGCTCGGCGGTGCCGTCGCACAACGCGTCGCACTACGGCACCCGGACCGCGTGCGGACACTCACGACCATGGCTGCCGTCCCCGGAGACGCCGCGGGCCTGCGGTCCCTGCAGTACGTCCGGCTGCGGACCCTAGCGAAGTTCGCCGGCCTGAAGTTCTCCGACACCCCCGACGGGAACATCGCGGCCGCCGTCGCCGTCACCCGCCTCCTCGCCTCGCCGAAACGTCCGTTCGACGAATCCGCAGCCCGAGAAGCCGCCGCTCGCAACCTCGACAGCGGCGTGCACGACCAGCAGGCGCAGAGCCGTCAGATCGGCGCACAGTGGCACGGCCAGAAGATCAGCGCCATTGCCCGTCCCACCCTCGTACTCCACGGGGAAGACGATCCCCTCATCAAGCCGAGAGCGGGAAAGGCGGTCGCCTCCCGAGTCCCCGGCTCGCGCCTGGTTCTCCTGCCTGAAGTCGGACACGAGATCCCCGCACCTGTGTGGGAGAGGGTTGCCACTGAAATTCGTAACCTGGCCGACACCGCTCGCCACCTGTCCGCAGAGTCTGCGAACTGAACGGCGCTGTCAGATGGTCCCGGCGGCCACTGGGCACACCGTCGCACCGTCAAGCGCTGCCCAACACCCCAACAGAGCCAGCAGGGCATACTTCACGGAACTGCAACTCGTCACCGCGCTGATTCGTCCACCAACTGATGCGCTCAGCCACGACGCCCTTTGCGGATCGCCGCGCAGCACTCTGTTGAGCCTGGAGCACGGTAAGTGGCACCAAGGCAGCGTGTTGTCGCAAGGGCAGCCGGACGTAGCGAACGGACAGCGCTGACTGTCGGGGCCACTGTGCAGCCAGCTCGGGCGGCTGGTACAGCACCGGACCGAAGCCGGTGGCGCCGCCGCGCTTCGGGCGCTGCGGGTGACGGATAGCGCGCTGACCTGGTGACCAGCGGTGTGCTGTGCGTGGTCGAAACAGAAAGGAGAAGGACGGAGGAGCGGCCGCTATGCCTGGTTCGCTGCCTGCTTGACGGTCCTGATCACTGGTGCTGTTTCGACGTGTTCGATGGCTGGGAGCGCGGCGACCCGGGTGGTCAGGTACTGGTACAGCTCCTGTTGGTTCGTGCACAACACACTCGCGTACAGGTTGGTCGGGCCGGTCGTGGCGGCGGCGAAGGCGACCTCCGGATGCCTGGCCAGAGCCTGGCCGGCCTCCTCCAAGTGGGCGGGGGCGGCCGAGAGCCAGAGCAGGGTTCGGGCGTTCACGCCGAACATGCGCCAGTCGACGTCGATGTCGAGATGAAGCAGGCGGTGTTCGCGCAGCTCCGTCATCCGGCGCCGGACCGTCGTCGGCGACCAGCCGGTCGCCGCGGCCAACTGCTCGAACCCGGCCCGGCCGTCGGTGGCGAGCAGGGCGAGGAGCTTGCGGTCGCCGTCGTCGAGCCGTACCGGTCCCGGCCGATGCGGCATGGGTGGCGGACGCAGCCGTTCGCTCGCCTCCGCGTCCAGCGACCCGAGTTTTCCGACCAGGTTGTCCGGGCCGCCGTAGAAGGTGTGCAGCACGCAGTGCGCGGTCACGCCCTGAACGCGCGGGGTGCGGGGGAGTTTGGCCAGCAGCAGGGCCTCGCTGTCCGCCTCGCTCTCGGTACGGGCCACGCAGGTGATCTCGGTGCCGCCGGAGGTGAGACTCACCCAGGACGTGTCGGGGCGCCTGGCCAGCGCCTCGGCGACCGGGAGCGACGCGGCGGGAGCGCACCGTACCCGCAGGAACCACAGGGTGGCGCCCAGCACGGTGGGGTCGACCCCGCCCAGTACCCGTACCGCCCCGGTCGACCGCAACCGGGCGTACCGGCGGGCGATGGTGCGATCCGAGACGCCGAGGGCCTCGGCGATGGCGCTGAACGGGGCGCGACCGTCGATCTGCAGGGCGTGCACGAGCCGACGGTCCAGCTCGTCGTAGTCGGATTCCACCGAGTCAAGGGTAGGCGGTGTCAGATACCAACGCAATAGAGCCTGAGTCTGGCTCGGGAGGCTCGGCAGGCGGAGCGTTGCTTCGGTACTGATCGACACAGCCACAGGAGGAGACCATGGACACCGATGTGCTCATCGTCGGCGCCGGCCCGACCGGAATGACGCTGGCCAACGAGCTGTTGATGGCGGGGGTGTCGACCGCGCTGGTCGACAAGCTGGCGCAGCGCAGCGACCTGTCCAAGGCAGGCGGCGTGCAGTCCCGCACGCTGGAGGCACTCGACCAGCGAGGGCTGCTGGAGCCCTTGCTGGCCACCGGAAACCATCCCGTCACCACCGGCCACTTTGCAGGTGTCCCACTTCCGCGCCGTTCCAGCCGGCACCGTCTGCCGTGGCGATCCGTGCCGCAGGTGGTGATCGAGCAATTCTTCGAGCAGCACCTCGCCGCGCACGGCCTCCACGCCCGCAGGGATCACGAACTGGTCCGCCTCGCCCAGGACGACGACGGGGTCACCGCGGCCTTCGCCGACGGCACCACTCTCCGCTCCCGTTACCTCGTCGCCGCCGACGGAGCCCACAGCACCGTACGATCGCTCCTGCGGGCCGAATTCCCCGGCCAGCCAGGTACGTCGACAGTCATCGCCGCCGACGTGCGGCTGGGCGGCGCCGAACCGACCACGTCGCACACCTGGAACGAGGACGGACACTGGGCGGCCCTGTTCCCGCTCGGCACCGATCCGCAAGGCAGGCCGCTGCGCCGACTGGTCCTGGGCGGGCCGGGCCAGGCACTGCCGAGGAGGCCCCGGTCACCGAGGACGACATCCACCACGGCCTGAGCACCGTGTTCGGAACGCGGGTACACCTGCTCGAACTGCGCTACGCCCGCCGAATCGCCAACGTGTCGCGGCAGGTCGAGCAGTACCGGCACGGGCGCGTGTTCCTTGCAGGGGATGCCGCCCATGTTCACCTCCCGATCGGCGCGCAAGGCATGAACACCGGGATGCAGGACGCGTTCAACCTCGGCTGGAAGCTCGGCGCCGCCGTGCACGGCTGGGCACCGAAGGACCTGCTCGACACGTACCACGCGGAACGGCACCCGGTCGGGGCCGCCGTACTGCGCAACGTCCGGGCGCAGAGCCTGCTGATGGACTGGGCCGGCACCCGCGATCCGGAAGTGCTGGCCGCCCGGGAACTCTTCACCGCCATGGCCCAACTGCCGGAAGTACAACACCATCTCGCCGACCTGATGTCCGGGATGGCCATCCGTTACCCGATGCCGGGCACCGAAACCCATCCGCACGTCGGCCGGCCCGCACCGGACCTGGACCTCGGTCCGGCCCGGGTGCATGAACTGCTGCGGTCCGGACGCGGCATCCTGCTGGACCCGGCCGACACCTTCGCCAAGGTCGCCGACGCCTGGTCGGACCGGGTGGACCGGGTGGGCCAGGGCGCCGACACCGAGCCGATGCTCATCCGGCCGGACGGCTACGTGTGCTGGGCAGGCGCGGACGGCCTGGAACCGGCGCTCGACCGCTGGTTCGGCGAGCCCCGCTGAGCCGACGTTCAGCAAGCCGGCCGTTCCGCATCACGCATGCGAGACCGAAGATGGTCACGCCCCGGCCGCCCCAGCGCACGACGTGCCGGGCCGTTCATCGTCGCATTGCTCCGCTCCGCGAGCCGATCGCCCCGCCCGCATCGGCCGTCGTGTCGTACGGAGCCGGGCGAGGGTGACGGCTCCGGCGTCGTCGCTGCGGCCCTTGAGGAGGTCCGGTTCGGCGTGCGGCAGAACTTCCGGCACGAGCACGTGGCCGAAGCTGACCGCGGCCGGGCGAAGTTGGCAGAGCGCGGAGTGGGGACACATCGAGCAACTGCTCATCGGCGCCCCTGGGGGATGGGCCTGGGAGGACGCTGGGGCGCGCAGTGCTGCCGGCGAGCTGGACCGGGTCAGCCCGCCAGGCGGGCGAGGGCCAGCGCGTGCGCGTGGTCGAGGGAGTCAGCAGCGGCGCAAGGGACGTCCGGCTGCACACCGGTGCCTTCCCAGTTCGTGCCGGAGGCGGGGTTGATGGCGCGGCCCACTGGGACGGTGGCTTCCAGGTGTGGGTGCACGGTCCAGCCCTCGCACGGATGCGCGCCACCGCGGGTGCGTTCACCGACGACAACGGCGCGGCCGAGCTGCTGGAGGTCGTACGCCAGCTCCTCAGCGGCCGAGAAGGTGCTGCCGCTGGTCAGCACGTACAGCGGCTTGCTGCCACCGAAGCGCGCGCCAGGAACGTACGGCAGGCTCCAGGACTGCTCGCTGCGCTCGCCGCCGTGCCAGTACATGGTGTTGAGGTGGGTGCGCTCGTCGAGTAGGTAGCTGCAGACAAAGGCGACCGTGTCCGGGTCGCCGCCCCGGTTGGCGCGAAGGTCCACGATCAGCGCCTGGGCGCGGGAGGCCAGAGTGAGCGCGGCGCTCAGCGGTTCGGCGGCCCACTCCAGCGGAAACAGCATCGGTGCCAGCTCCACCACGGCGACACCTTCGCCGAGCAACTCCACCCGGGGCGCACCGCCCATCGAGGTGTCGAAGTCCCGACGCATGGAGTCCCGAGTGGCCGCGCCCTGCTTTGGTGAGACCGGATCGGCGTGGTGCTTCAGTCTCAGGTGTCGGTCGCCGTTGACGGACTGCAGGTCTTCGGTGACCAGCCGGGCGAGATCCTGGGCGTCATCGACGTCATAAGCCCCCTCGGCGAGGCGTCGTCGCAGCAGGCCGGCGAGCTGCTCGGCTGTCTCGGGGAATACGTAGTGCTCGGTCAGCAGCCGTACCGTCTCGTCGATGACAGGGGCTGAGGGAAGCTTCGTCGGAGTCGTCATGGCAGGGAGTGGAGCACTGCCCCTGCGAAAGCGTCAAAGGATTTAGAGACATCCGGTATGCGCGATCAGCCTTCTTGCTTGCCGTTTGCGGCGCAGCTTGACGCCGAGAAGGGCGACGGGCCCACCACCTCAAAGTGCTCCGGGACTCTGGGCTGGTCCACATCGCTGGCCCTCTCCTCCGCTGAGACTTACCCGATCTCGGGGCTTCCGTGGACGAGCTCGCCCAAGATTGCCGCACGATGGCGGGCGTGCGTCTTCCCGGAGCCCGGCGTGCCGGGGGCGGTGGGGGTATGGCAAAGGATTCGAGGGAACTGTACTGCGCGACCTGCCGGTCGCGGGAGCAGCACGTTGCGTTGGACAGCCGCGAGCAGCGGCGGTGGTTGCGGGACGTGACGGGGCGGGTGCCGGACGGGTCCTGGATGTGCGTTCGGCCCGGGTGCCGCAATGTCCGTACGTACTGGGAGGACGAGCCGTTCGACGAGCCATTCAGGATGCCGCCGCACATCTGACCGTCTCCGCTGCTGAGGCGCGGGCTTTGGCTCGGGTCTCTCAGCGGGCCAGGACAGGCACAGCTCGTGGTGCTCCACCCGCCCTGGCGCAGCCTCCTCCGTCCCCACTTGGCCAGGGTGGTGCGGCAGGGGCGCCGCTCAGATCGACCAGCAGGTCACGGACAACGAGCTGACGGACCACGAACGAGGTGCCCTCCGCCTCCCCACCGGGCACGTTCGGCGTCGGCACCCGCAGCCTGGTCCGGCCCCCGTGGGGGAAGCGCCCCGTTTCTTGCCTGGCTCCAGTGCCGCACACGCTGTCCCTACCCGCATGCTGCGGGCCGTGCGGGCGGACGGAGAGACAGTGGGGGCGGTGCGTGGTGCTGGCGTCAGCGTAGGGAGAGCTCCCATACGCATGCAATATCCACCGTGCGTCTTGTCGGCAGACGACTTGGCTCGCGGAGACCTTTGCTGCCGGTCGCAAGGGTGCTGTCGCAGGGCGGCGGGGTGGCGAACATCGATGATGGCCGATCGTCGGTGACGGACTGGTGGGGGCACGCTGGACCTTCCACGGCACGTACTGCGGCGGCATTCCCGGTGCCACCGCCCCGGCCGGCACCCCGATCTCCTTCGCCGGGCAGGACATCTTCCGCGCCGCCGACGGCCGCTTCACGGAGTACTGGGTCGTCTCGGACGGCCTCGGGATGATGAGCGCGCTCGGCGCTGTCTGACACCCTCACCTTGCCCCCGCCCCCGGACGACGCGGGGTGAACCGCCGGCCCGGGCCGATCGGCGGGGCCGGCTACTGGGCTGCGGAGGGCACCCGCCGCTCAAGCCCGATGCCCCCCGATCCCCATGCCCCTCAAGCCCGATGGACCCCCAATTCGGTCTTGGTGCCCCTCAGTCCTGATGCACCTCATCGCGGCCGGGCCCGCCGGAGAGCTTGTCCGTGCCGTGGCCTCCCCACAGGATGTCGTCGCCGCTGTTGCCCCACAGCGTGTCGTTGCCCGCCTCGCCGTAGAGCTTGTCGTTGCCCTTGCCGCCGTAGAGGACGTCGGCGCCGCCCTTGCCGTGCAGGACGTCGGCGCCGTCGTCGCCGTGCAGGGTGTTTTCCTCGTCGGTGCCGGTCAAAGAGTCGTTCCCCGCTTCGCCGTAGCAGTCCTGCCCGCAGTGGGTGAGGGTGTCGTCGCCCGGGCCGCCGTAGGAGCCGAAGCCGAACGGGCCACCGCCGCCGTCGAGGCGGTCGTTGCCGTCGTCGCCGTGGAGCATGGCGCCCGCGGAGGCCGTGAGCACGTCGTTGCCCTTGCCGCCGTGGACCCGGGCCCATGCCTGGCTGTCGGGTTCGAGGGTCGCGGTGTCGTCCTGGTCGCCGAGGTCGATGGCGTAGGTGTCGGAGTCGTCCGAGTTCTCCGGGATCGTGACCGCACAGCGTACGGCGGTGTGGTCCCCGGGCGCGGGGTACACGCACTCGTCCGCGTCCGCCGCGTTCGGGTCGATGGCGATCTCGTACCGGTCGTGGAAGGTGAGGACGAAGTACGACTCGAACTCGCCGCGCCGCTCGATCTTCTCGTCCACGGACAGCTTGTTCTGCTGGCCGGGGGCGGCCCTGTACAGCAGTTCCTTGCCGTTTTCATGGACGACGGCGGCGGTGGCGGTGGACGCTGCCCGGGCGGTCGGCGCCGACGCCGTGAGGGCGGCGGCGCTGAGTACGAGAGCGAAGGTGGTGGCAGCAGCGGCGATGGGACGGCAGGTACGCATGCGGAAGTGACCCTTCGGGACGTCGGTGTGCCGTGGTGCTCGTGGTCACCCGGTTGGACCGGGGCGCCGGGAAGGGAGTTGCGCCATCGAGGATGAACAGTGGCGGGCGGCGCAGTGACCGGGGCGTGGCCCGTTCGAGCCACCGGTTCGGCCTCGGCCGCCCCCGTAGCAGCACGCTGTGGGAGGGCGAGAATGCAGGCCGCCAGGTGCGAAGGTCAGTGTTCGACGGCCACGGCCGTGGCCGCCGTGACCGGCTCGGCATTGCGGCGGGTCTTGGCCCAGCCGGTTCGGCCCCTGAGAAGCCGTACGAAGGCACGCGCGGAGACCGGGAACAGGTGATACGCGTACAGCCACAATGCCAGTCCCCACAGCAGGCCGGTCAGCCAGGACCGGCCGGCGGCGCGCTCACGCCGGTACACCGGCCCCCAGAGGACGAACGGACCGATCGACAGAACGGCGAGTCCCACCGGCAGCGGCCATATGCCGGCTGTCTGCTCCAGCACCTCGACGCTGTCCTCGTCCGCCAGGAGCAGGCCGAGCAGAACGGCTCCGACGGCCAGCGACACCAGGTGTGCGACCGGCTGGACGAATGTGTAGAGGGTCTCCAAAACGCCGCGCGCCCGATAGTGGCGGGAGGCGATGACGCGGGAGGAGTAGCGGACGCACTGGAGGTTGCCCTGCGCCCACCGGGTGCGCTGGGTCAGCAGGCGGCGGAGGTGGGGCAGGCCCTCCTGGGAGACCCAGGTGTCGGCGATGTGGCGGATCTGGTACCCGCCCAGGATCATGTGCAGGCCCAGCTCGTAGTCCTCCAGGAGGGCGCCGCGCTGCCAGGGGCGCCGTTCGGTGGCGGCGATGTGGTCCAGAGCGGCCAGGCGGGTGAACTGGCCGTTGCCGCCGAGGCCCACCGAACCGGTGCGGTTGCGCAGCAACTGCATCCCGGTGTTGGACACGGTGAACTCCATGTCCTGCACCCGTACGAGCAGCCGCGCGAGCGCGTTGCGCAGTCGGCCGTGTCCGGGCAGCGGAGTCCGGTCGTCGACGTTGCGCATGCGTACGGTCACCTGCACTCCGCCGATGTCCGGGTCGCCGAACCCGGACGGGCCGCTGACCACCGGCAGCGCGTCCGGGGCGAGACGGCCGTCGGCGTCGAGGACGCAGACGATGACGCGGGAGCGGTCGGTGCTCGCGGGAAGGAACCTGTCGAGGGCGTCGTAGGCGCTGTTCAGCGCGGCACCTTTGCCGGTACGGGCGTGCGGGCGGCGGCGCTGGACGAGGTGGACGTACGGGTCGCTCTCGGCGTGCGCGGTGACGATCGCGCCGGTCGCGTCGTCGCTGTCGTCGTCGATCACCCAGACGTGGCCGGCGGGGAAGTCGCCTCGCAGTCGCGAGACGGTGGTGCCGACGACCGCTTCCTCGTCCCGGCAGGGCACGAAGAAGTGCCAGTCGTAGGCTTCCGGGTCACCGGCCGCGGCGACGGAACGGGTCAGGTAGGCGTGCCGGGCTCCGGCCCAGTACAGCAGGAAGCAGAGGAGCAGGACGAAGGGGAAGACGAACAGCGCGAGGCTGCCGGCGGTGGCGTGCACGAGGAAGGGTCCTTGGCAGGAAGGCAGGAAGGCAGGAAGGCAGGAAGGCAGGAAGGCAGGAAGGTGGGAGGCAGGAAGGTGGGAGGCGGGAAGGTGGGAGGCGGGACGGCGAGGCAGAGGGAGATGGCCGCGGGCGTCTTACGCGACGGCCGGTGCCCCTGCCCCGACCCGCGCCGGTTCCGTGACCGGCACCGTTGCCAACTCCGGGCCCGACACCGTTGCCGGCACTGTTCCGGACTGCGGTTCCCGCCTCGGCACCGGTGCTCCGATCTCCGGTCCCGCCGGAGTCCCGACCAGTTCGCTCAACAGCCCGGCGATCCGCCGCGAAGCCGTGCCGTCGCCGAACGGGCTGGGCAGGGCGGCCAGCCGTTCGCGTTCGAGCGCGCCGTGGGCCAGCCGGGCGCGGGCGGCCCGGCCGAGTTCCGGTCCGGGCGCGACCAGGTCGGCGAAGTCCGTCATCGCCTCGGGCCGTTCGGTGGAGGCCCGTACCACCACGAGTGGGCGCCCCAGGACGGTGACTTCCTCCTGGACGCCCCCGGAGTCCGAGACGAGCAGCGCGGCGTGCCGGGCCAGGGCCAGGAAGGTTCCGTACCCCAGCGGGCGGGTCACCCGCAGTCGTTCCAGCAGCGGCAGCAGTCCCGCCGCTTCGACCCGGGCGCGGGTGCGCGGGTGCAGCGGGAGCAGGACCGGCGTGCCGTCGGCGGTCAGTGCGTCCAGTTCGGTCAGGATCGCGCGTAGCGCGGCGGGGTCGTCGGTGTTCTCGGGGCGGTGGACGGTGGCCAGTACGTAGCCGTCCGTGGCGACGCCGTACGAGTCGAGCAGCGCGGCGCGGTGCGCGGCGTCCGGCAGGTGGCGGCGCACCACCTCGACGACGGTGTTGCCGGTCAGCATGATCCGCCGGGGGTCGGCGCCCTCGGCCAGGAGGTTGGCGCAGTTGTCGGGGGTCGCGGCGCACAGGACGTCGGCGAGCTGGTCGATCAGGACGCGGTTGTGCTCCTCGGGCATGTTCCGGTCCCGGCTGCGCAGCCCGGCCTCGACGTGCAGCAGCGGCAGCTCGCGCGCGTTGGCGGCCAGCGCGCCGGCCAGCGCCGCGTTGGTGTCGCCCTGGACCACCACGGCCAGCGGCGGCCGGTCCGCGAACAGCTCGTCGAGCTGCGCGAGGGCGGAAGCGATCTGCGTGGCACGGGACTGCCCGCCGACGCCCGTCAGGTAGGTCGGCTCGGGGATCCCCAACTCGTTCAGGAACTGGTCGGACAGCTCCTTGTCGTAGTGCTGCCCGGTGTGCACGACGTGTGCGGCCGGGCCGAGCAGGTGGATGAGGTCGGCGAGCTTGACCAGTTCCGGGCGGGTGCCCAGGATGACGGCGACGGAGCGCGGGGCAAGTGCGTGCAACAGATGTCCTCGGCGGGGATCAGGGATGCGAACGAGGGCGCCCCGGATGCGCCGCGCCGGGGCGCGAGCGGGGGAGCGGGGGAGCAGCCCACACCGACGGTGCGGGAGCCTGGTTGCCCGGACGGGAGGAGGTCGGTTGCCGCTTGGTTGCTGTTGCACTGAAAGCCGAGGTCAGGGCCTTGGGCCCGGGCCTTTGGACCCGGTGCGGAGCGAGTGTGCCGGTGTATCCCTACGGCAGCTGGTAGCGATATCCGATACCCCGTACGGACTCCACCGGGACCGGTACCTCGGGCGGCCCCGCCGCCTGCAGCTTGCGGCGCACCCGGTGAACCGCGAACTTCACCCGCCCCCGCCCCACGTCCTCGGTCGCGCCCCACACCCGGGCGAGCAACTGTCCGGTGGTCACGACGCACCCACGGTTGCGCACCAGGGTCTGGAGCAGGTCGTACTCCAGGGCGCTGAGCCTGACCTCGCCACCGTGCCAGACGGCCGACCGCCGCTCGGGGACCAGGTGCAGCCCCGTGCCGGTGGCCTCCGTCGCCCAGTGTGCGGAGCCCGTCCGCCGCAGCAGCGCGTCCACGCGGGCGAGCAGTTCCTCGTGGTCGAACGGTTTGCTCAGGCAGTCGTCGGCGCCCGCACGCAGGCCGCGTACCCGTTCTCCGGGCGCGTCGGCCGGCGTCATGAGCAGAACGGGCAGGTCGGTCAGGTCGCGGGTGCGTTCCAGGACCTCCCAGCCGTCCAATGTCGGGAGCGAGGTGTCCAGGAGCAGCAGGTCGGGCCGCTGGGCGAACAGCAGGCGCAGGCCCTCGCGCCCGCCCGGGGCCCGTACGACTTCGTGGCCGCCCCGTGCGAGCAGCGTGCGCAGCGCCGCTGCGAGGGCGTCGTCGTCCTCGACCAACAGCAGCCCGCTCACGGCCCAGGTTTCCCGAGGTCACGCTCACCCGCTCGGCCGTCCTGGCCCACCGCGCGGCCGGGAGCGTGCGCGCGGGGGCGAAGGGCGGTCCGGGCGGGACCGGAAGGCCGGTGGTGTCGCGTTGTCATACCGGTACGTACGTCCCACGGGGGCGGCGGCCAGGGCTGAGGCTCGTGTGCGGCCACCGTACGCCCGAGACCGGAAGCCCGCGATCCGCTTGCGTCCGATGGGGGAACGCGCGGACAGACGGCATCCACACCGCCCACGACGTATGCCGTACCTTCGCTGTAGGAGGCCAGGTGAGAGCCGGTGGGCTGGTCACCGTCGCCGACGGTGACCAGCGGGGTGGCGGCGAGGGTCTGCACCATGAACCTCACGGTGGACAGGGCTCTCCGGTGCGTGGGTGGCGGGCGGTGGGGCCCACCGCGGAGAACGCGCCGTCGTGGATGCGCAGGGCGAGGCGGTCGCGGTGCAGGACGTCGGGGATGTGCCCGGTGCCGCGTACGAGGCGGAACATCTCGGAGATGTGCACGGTGTCGCCCGGCCGCGCGTCGGCCCACCGCGGGGCATCACCGCGGCATGGTGACCATACAGCTCAAGGCCGAGCAGGCCGCCCCGCATCTCACCAGGAGCCTCATTGGCATCCCGTCCCAGCTCCGGCGAACGCTCACTTGGGACCGAGGCCGGGAGATGACCGAGCACCAGGCCATCACCGCCGAGACCGGAATGCCGGCTGCCCTCTGCAAGCCGCGTAGCCCGTGGCAGCGCGATACCAGCGAGAACACCAACCGGCTGCTTCGGTGGTATCTCCCCAAGGCGCGGACCTCCGCACGTTCAGCCGGCCCGACCTGGACGCCTTTGCCCACGAACTTGACCACCGCCCGCGCAAAACCCACGGCTACTACACTCCGGCAGAGGCCTACGCAGGCATCCTAAGCAGCGCCGATGCGCTGACCGTGTGAGCTCGCCATCGTTCGCCGACAGGAGGGCGACGCGTCCGGGTGTTGTAGTCGGGACAGACGGCTGTCTGCCATCGGTGAACACCACCCCGAGCGGGCGCGACAGTCCTTACCGTCCGGTCCCATGACGACGATCACCACCCGTACGGTCGAATACCCGGCCGACAACCTGACGATGACCGGCTACCTCGCGCTCCCGGCCGGTGCCGAGCGCCGGCCCGCGGTACTGCTCGGACCCGAGGGCACGGGGCTCAGCGACGTCGAGCGCCGCCGGGCCGATGCCCTGGCCGAGCTGGGATACGTGGCGCTGGCCTTCGACCTCCACGGCGGGCGCTACCTGGGCGCCCCCGAGGAGATGCTGGCCCGTTGCCTGCCGCTGCTCGCCGACCCCGACCGGATGCGGGGCATCGGCCATGCCGCGCTCGACGTGTTGCGCGCCGAACCACGGACCGACCCCGACCGGATCGCCGCCGTCGGCTACGGCACCGGGGGCGCTGTCGCACTGGAACTCGGGCGCGACGGCGTCAATCTGCGCGCGATCGGGACAGTCAACGCCCTCACCACGGGCCGGCCGGGCGAGGCGGCACGCATTCGCTGCCCGGTGTGGGCCGGGGTCGGGTCGGAGGACCCGATCATGCCGCCCGCCCAACGGGAGGCGTTCACCGCGGAGATGGAGGCCGCGGGCGTCGACTGGCGCCTCGTGGTCTACGGGGGAGCCCTGCACGCCTTCCACCACCCACCGGTCGACCACACCGTGCGTCCCGGCGTCGGCCACCACCCACGGCACGCACAACGAGCCTGGCGTGACGTCGTCGCCCTGCTCGCCGAGTGCCTGCCCGTCACGGATTGATCCGATCGGCTCCTGATATTCGCTCCTGCCCGCCGTCGTCGTCTTCGTCCAGCTCCGACGCCTCCGGGTCGCGCAGCGGGAGCAGGACGCCGGCGGCCGGGGCCGAGGCCGTGAAGCTGTGGCGGCCGAGCAGGTTCAGGTTGCGGTGCTTGAGCGGGAAAAGCCGGGCGATGTCCTCGTCCCGTATCTCGTGGCCCTCGGCCTTCAGCTGGGCGACGGCGGCGTCGATGAAGCGGGTCGTCCAGAGCACGATGACGTTGAGGACCAGGCCGAGCGAGCCGAGCTGGTCCTCCATGCCGGCCCGGTACGCCTGGCGGATGGTGCCGCGCTTGCCGTGGCACACGTCCCGGCCCAGCTTGTGGCGGGATTCCTGGACGGTGAGCTGCCGGTTCATCTGCCTGCGGTAGGTGCCGTCGACCGGGTCGGCCACGCGCAGCAGGCGCTCGGTGTTGGCGAGCCGCCCCTACTCCGCGAACGCCGCACCCAGCGGAGTCGGGCGCCCCTCGCACCCGAACATGCGCAGCAGGTCGTACGAGACGAAGGGCGTGCCCCGGGCCGCGGGGGCCTGCTGCGCCTCGCCCCAGGGCATTCACTGCCGCCGCCCCGGACGTCGCGGCCCAGGCTGAGCGTCACGTCGGGCGTCACCGCCGTCCGACGTGACGCTTGCACAGTGGATACCGGCCTCGGGGAACATCGGTACAACAGCGGTGTACGGCTCGGCGGCGGGAGCAACCACGCGCCAGGTACGGACATTTCTCCAAGACGCGTTGCGCCGGCCGCGGGGAGGGTGATGGCGTCACGAATCGAGCGACGGAGGCGTCATGGACGAGGCGAGCACCCCGCACGACCAACGCACCCACAGCCGCGCGGACGCGGCGCCGAGCACCCCGCGCGGACGGCGGGTGTGGAGCCGGCGGCGGATCATGCTGCTGGCCGTCGGTGTGCTGGCCGTCCCCCTCGCGGGCAACACGGTGTCCGTACTCACGCAGACAGCCGAAGCCTCCGGCGGGCAGATCTTGCGCCTTCCCGGTGGGGACATCCACGTCGTGCAGGACGGGCCGCCCGGCGCACCCACGGTGGTGCTCCTGCACGGCCTGGCCGGCTCGACACTATGGTGGGATCCCGTGATTCCGGCCTTGCGGGACCGGCATGTGGTGCGGGTGGACCTGCTCGGACACGGCCACTCGGCCAAACCGGCCGACGGCTACGGCATCGCGGAGCAGGCACGCCGGGTCGGGGCCGTACTCGACCGGCTCGGGGTGCGCCACGCGACCGTGGTGGGGCATTCCACCGGCGGCGCCGTCGCCACGTCACTGGCTGAACAGCGCCACGGCCTGGTGTCCGGCATCGCGCTGATCGACACCGGCCCACGGATGAACGCACGCCTCGGCGACAGCTTCACCGCCCGCCTCATGACCACACCGGTCATAGGGGAGGTGCTGTGGCGACTGCGCAGCGACAGCACGATCCGCGACGCGCTGAGCACCGCGTTCACCCGGAAAGTGCCCATTCCTGCCCGGGTCGTCGCCGATGTCCGTGGCATGACCTACCGCAGCCTCACCGCGACCAGCGAGGCGTCCGACGCGTTCCTGAAGCAACAGCCCGTCCCCGACCGGCTCGCCCACCTCGGCCTGCCGACCCTGGTGATCTTCGGTTCCCAGGACCGGCGATGGCAACCGTCCTCCGCCCAGGACTACCGCCGAGTCCCCCACGCCCGCATCGAGATCCTCGGTGGTGTCGGCCACACGCCCATGTTCGAGGACCCCGACACCACCGGAGCCCTCCTGCACGGCTTCGCCCTCGCAACCGCACCACGCTGACGCGACATCACCGATGGTCGCGCTCTGCGCGCGTCCGACTTCGGCAGAAGCTGATGAAGTGCTTTCAAGCAGCAGCGGTGCGGGTGCGGCCTCGGCCATACTCGTCCCGTCAGGGGGACCGGGGCCTGTCCCGCATTCCAGACTGGTGCAGCCCAGAACGGAGTCGAGTGAGCTTCTTCAGTTTCGTGCCTGCTGCTCTTGTCATGTCTCATTGACCTGCACTTTCTTCGTCAGCTGTCACCCGATCGGTGGCCGAGCTGAAGAAGCTCAGTGGTCCAGGGATACGACGGTGCCAACTCCGGGCACCAGTTGCTTCGCCGTTAACCCCGATCAGAGCCTGAAGGTTCCTGCGTCATGACCAGGCTTGCCAAGCCGGTCAGCGGTATCACCCCGGTCGCCGTCGCCTCGGCGCTCCGGACTCTGATGAGGAACTGAAGGTTCTCGGGTGCGGCCGTACCAAGACCGAGTGGGTGCCCGACAAGCTGCACGCGGGCACGGTCCACGATGGCGAGCTGGGGACCACCGGCAAGGACGCGTCGGTATGCCAGGGCGACACCGGCGGCCCGGCCCTGCGGGAGCGGAACGGGCGCATCGAGCTGGCCGGAGTCAGCGGCCACTCCCGGCAGGGCGGCTGCTTCGGCCAGGTGGAGACCCGCAAGGACGCTGTCGAAAGTCGCTTTGAGGACGTCAATCACTGGAACCAGCAGATCCGTTCGTTGCCCAAGCGCTACCTGACCGCAGCCGGCGACTTCGACGGAGACGGCAGGGCCGACATCAGCGTCACGTATGACTACGGACGCGGTGCGGACGGCCGGGTCGGGACTTGACTGTGGAGCTTCACCAGCAAGGGGGATTCCACGCCCACGCAAGGGCTGGAGCAACTATCTGTAGCGCGCCGCACACGGGCGGTCGGGCGAGAGCCGGGATCAGCCGTGCGGGCCCCTGTCCACGGTGATCGCTCGGGAAGTGTCGTAGTCCGTCTCCGTACGGGTCTCCGGCATCGCACGGCCGCTGATGCCACCTCACCTGCAGCCGCACCGGCTGCCCGGATGCGGCACCGTGGCAGCCCTGCCCCTGCTCCTGTCCCGCCCCGGTTACTGCGGCCCAGGGCCTCCTCCAGCTACTTCAACCGGGCCGCGTATCTTCGTGGGGTCGGAGCGGCGTTCGGCGCGTGCGCGTGGGGCCTCCCCTGATCGAAGAGTGCCGCCCCAGCCTCGCCTGCCGTGCCGAGGCCGCCACGTCGGCAGAGCAGTTGAGCCGGGGTGCCTTCCCCGTCGATCGACGTACCGTCGGCAGACTCCCCGTGGAGCCGTTGGCAAGCTCCCCAGGAGGCCGCACGAGACCGCCCCGGCTCTGTCACGAGAGCCGGGGCGGTGAAGTTCCCGAAGTCAGCCTTGCCAGGCGGTCAGCCGATTTCCAGGGTCCAGGTGCCGTCCGGGTTCGGGCTGCACATCCAGGGGCCCTTGTGATTCGTCTTCTCCATGCCCTGCTTCTCGCACGTCGCGTGGTCGGGCACGTTGAACCTCTCTTCCGCCTGTGCCGCGCCCATGCTGATGGTGGTGGCGGCCGCGACACCGGCCAGGACGACGGCTGCCTTGGTGAACGTCTTGCGCATGTCCTTGTTCCTCTGAAGTGCTTTCGTGGATGGGTCACACGCTGCCCGGCGTCCTTGCCGTCTGACTAACGGATCACTAATGGATCACTGGTGTGCGGCGCGGTGCTACGGGGGGCTGAGCTGGGGGAGAGCCGGAAGCCGAAGGGCCTGGTGCCGGGCGACGCGAAGGCGATGCGACGAGGAACCCCGTGGCGATGTAGGCACCCGCTCCTCCGGTGTCCAGTCCGGCTGGTCCTGGAAGAGCGGGTAGCGCCCCTTGAGGGGGCGGCGATGCGTTCCCACCAGCGCGGGTTGAAGCCGTCAGGAGGGTACGGGCCGACATCCCGGGGCGGTAGAGGACCAGGGTGGGGCCCTCGCGGCGGTAGCGCAGCCCGGCCACGCCGCAGATCCGGTCGCGCGGATCGCCGCTGTCGCCGCTGATCCGGTGAAGAAGGAAGTCGAACCAGCATCAGATGACGTTCGGCTCGTCGAGCAGTTGCAGGGTGAGCCGGTCTTGCCGGGCCGGACGCGCACGATGCCCAGGGAGTGCTGCGACAGACAGCCGATTGCGCAGCCATTGAGGAAGATGGCGGTCTACGGCCGTGCCTGTTCTGCACCGGCGGCAGCACCGTGGCCGTTGGCGGTCGCAGCCCGGCGGCACTCTCGGAATTCGCTGAAGAAGGCTTCGGCACGATCAGCATCGACGTCACCGACAGTGCCTCCGTCGCATCCGCCCGCGACGCCGTGCCGTCGTGCAGGCTCGCGTACCAGGCAGGCGCGTCGGCCTGGGCCGGGGAGCCTCCGGTCGGGGACAGCATGGCGAGGGCGCGTGCAGTCATCACGCACTTGCTGTTCGAAGCATCCTTGACCGCGCCTGCGCAAACGAGGACCGGTTCGCCAACGAGACCAGCTGGTCCTGAAGCAGCCCCGGACCAGCGCACGGTTCAGCGTCGGCGGCCGAACGGCCACCTGCCCCGGCGCGTGCGGCGACCAAGGGGCGACGGGCCGGGGCGGTATGCGGCCGGCGGCGGCACGGGGAGCGCCGATTACTGGTGAGGCGCACTTCTTCGGCAGGATGGTGCCATGACTGAGATCCGTACTCCCCGCCTCCTGCTCCGTCGGTGGCACGACGACGACCTCGCGCCCATGGCGGACATCGACGCGGACCCGCGGGTCATGCGCTGGATCGACGACGGGTCGGTGCGCGACCTGGAGAGCACGGCGGAGGCCATCGAGCGCTGGGAAGAGGAGTGGGACGAAGAGGGTTTCGGGCTCTTCGCCGTTGAGCTGCTGGCCTCGGGGGAACTGGCCGGCTGCGCGGGCCTGTCCGTGCCCGAGTTCCTGCCGCAGGCGCTGCCCGCCGTGGCGATCAGCTGGCGGTTCGGGCCGCAGTTCTGGGGCCAGGGCTACGCGTCCGAAGCCGCCCACGCCACGCTGGAGTTCGCGCTCCAGGACCGTGGCCTCGACCGTGTCATCAGCATCAGCCAGGTGGGTGACGACGCCTCCGAGAACATCATGCGCAAGCTCGGCATGGAGCTGGACCACGAGACGGCACATCCGGTCTACGGCCGGCCGCTGCGCGTCCATGCCATCGATCTCACCGAGTTCCAGGCGTGAACCGGCGCGAAGCCTACGGATTGGTCCCGCTGCGCCTGAGGTCCGGTGCGAGCGTGCGGCCTCTCGTGCCGCTCTCCGCCGTGTACTGCGTCCACGTGGTGAGGTCCTGCGGGCCCGGCGCCTCGGCCTTCGGGTCGGCGCCGTAGTCCAAGGACGCGAGAGCACACGGCGGCTGAGCAGTGCTGCCGGCGCGCGGATCAGCCGGGCGCTGTGCCGGATGCCGTGAAGGGTGTTGCGACCGGGAGCCGAGAGGCGTCCGGCGAATGAGCCCGGCCGGAGGGATCGGGGCGAGTCCTGCCGCGGCCCGGGGAGGCCGGGTGCCCGTTTACGCGGCCGGGGTGAGTTCGGCCCGGCCGAACAGCAGCGCGTAGCCGGTGGGCAGCTGGTGGAGGATGCGGGTGATGAGGTCGGGGCCAGCGTGGGCGGCGACGGCCGCGAAGACGGATCCGGTGTCCCACCGGGTGGTGGCCAGCGAAGCGCCGGAGCGGGCGGCGAGGTCCTTGACGAAGGCCCATCCGGTCAGCGGCTGGGCGGCGGGGGCTTGCGCGGCCAGGATCCGTGCGGCCTCCGGGGGCAGGCAGGCGGCCAGGTTGACGCGTTCGTCGCCGGTCAGCTGGCTTCCCAGCCCCGAAAGGACCAGGCGGACGGCTTCCTCGGCTCTCTCACGGGTGGGGTAGGCGCCTTCGTAGCGGACCTTCTCCAGCATCTGCTCGTACGCCGCCCCGTGCGGCTGCTGGTGCTCATGCGGTACGCGCACGTCGGTGATCACTGCGGTGCATGCCTTTCGTGGAGCCAGGGTGGGAGGGTGCCGGTGTGTGGCACCGAATGTGTGGGTCAGGTGGGCTGGGGGCGGCCGAAGAGGAGGTCGTAGCCGGCGGGGAGCTGGAGCAGGATCTGCCCCAGCAGGCCGTCGCCGGCCGTGTCGGAGACCGTGGACAGCACGGCGCTGACGTCCCAGGTCGCGGTCTGCTCGGTGGCGCCCTCGATCCAGGCCGCGGTCGCCCGGACGAACCGCTCCGGGGGCAGTGGTTCGGCGCTCTGGAGCGGGTTGAGGAGGATCAGGGCAAAGTCCTCCGGCAGGCGTGCTGCGAGCTGGGCGCGGACCTCGCCGACCAGGTGCGCGCCGAGCAGGGCGAGCACCACACGGGCCGCGCGCTCCGCTTCCCCCGGAGTGCCGTACTCGCCGCGTTCTTTCACGTGGTCGAGGAACGCTTCGCGTCGCAGAGTCATCTCGGCCGCCCCCTTCTTGTTCTTCGGACTGCCCAGGGGGTGCGGAGGCGGGGTGAGGGCAGATCAGGTTCCTGTCCTCCGCACCTGTCTGGCCGGTGTCAGCCGGAGATCTCCTTGTGGCCGGTCCCGGCGCCGACGGAGATCTTGCGGGGCTTGGCGCGCTCGGTGATCGGGATGCGCAGGGTGAGCACGCCCGCGTCGTAGTCGGCCTGGATGTGCTCGGTGTCGAGGGTGTCGGCGAGCACGATCTGGCGGGAGAAGACGCCCATCGGCCGCTCGGACAGTTCCATGTGCGCGTCGTCGGCCTTCGTTGCCGGCCGGCGCTCGGCTTTGACGGTGAGCATGTTCCGTTCGACGTCGATGTCGATCGCGTCCGCGGTGACACCGGGCAGGTCGAAGGCCACGACGTACTCGTCGCCCTCGCGGGAGGCGTCCATCGGCATGGCCGACGGCCTCGACCAGGTGCCCGGGCTCATCAGCTGCTGCGTCAGCCGGTCCAGTTCACGGAGGGGGTCGGTGCGCATCAACATCGTGAAAACACCTCCAGCGGGTTCAGGCAGTTGCTGCCAATGTGCTTCAGTGAGACCGTTGTAGCATGTCATCCAATGGATGACAAACACGATGTCGTCTACCTGATGACAACCCGAGGGAGGTGTCCGTGACCCCGGCCCGCCAGCCGTCCTCGCCCAGCACCGACGCCCGCAGCCCGGCGTCCTTCCTTGCCGCCGCGGCGGCCCTCAGCGCCATAGACGACGCCCTGCGTGAAGCCCAGCACGAGAGCCCGAAGGACCCCGGCACCCCCATCCCGACGCTCCCGGTCCGGAACAGGCGCTGGCCTCCTTGTCGCTGCTACGGCAGGTCCGCGAGCAACTCGCCGGGTGGGAGACCGGCCTGATCGAAACGGCCCGGGATGCGGGCGCCAGCTGGGCAGACCTCGCCCGCCCTCTCGGTGTCGCCAGCCGCCAGGCCGCCGAGCGCCGCTACCTGCGCGGCCGCCCCGGCCCCGCCGGAACCACCGGCGAGCAGCGCGTCCAGGCCACCCGCCAGGCCCGGGCCGCCGACCGCACCACCGCCGCCTGGGCCCGCCGCAACGCAGCCGACCTGCGCCGCCTCGCCGGCCAGATCACCGCCCTCACCGACCTTCCCCCCGCCGCCCGCCGCCCGCTCAGCGAGCTCCACGCGGCCCTCGCCCACGACGACCCCGCCGACCTCATCGCCCCCCTGGCCGCCGCCCGCCCCCACCTGGCCGATGCGCACCCCGGCCTGGCCGCCCGGCTCGACACCCTCGCACCCCCTGACTCCACCCGGCGCACCGCACCAGCAGCCCGGTCACCCTCCGCGCCCCCGGCGGCGACAGCGTCACGGACGTCATAGAGCTGGTTCCCCGTGGTGACCGCGACCCGGTCATGTCCAGGCATGCCAAGCCGGTCAGCCCGGTCGCCGTCGCCTCGGCCGCTCCGGCCTCGGGTAAGGAACTGAAGGTTCTCGGGTGCGGCCGTACCAAGACCGAGTGGGTGCCCGACAAGCTGCACTCGGGCGCGTTCACGGTAGGCACGGTCCACGACGGCAAGCTGCGGATCACCGGCAAGGACCCGTCGGTATGCCAGCGCGACACCGGCGGCCCGGCCCTGCGGGAGCGGAACGGGCGCATCGAGCTGGCCGGAGTCAGCGGCCGCTCCTGGCAGAGCGGCCGCTTCGGCCTGGAGGAGACCCGCAAGGACGCCGTCGAAAGCCGCTGCGACGACACCAATCGCTGGATCCGGCAGGTGCGTTCGCTGCCCAAGTGCTACCTGACCGCGGCCGACGACTTCGACGGCGACGGCAGGGCCGTCATCGAAGAAGGGGACGTTTCGAAATATGCGCAAAGTTTCGATTGCACGTCACCCCCAGAGGGACGGTGACGCCGCTCGTTGCGCTTCTGCTGTGGAATTAGCGGACGGCCAGGGAAGCATCCCTTCGTTCAGGGCGGCTCCCGGCTGGCTCCCGGGCCAGGTGAAAGAACACCGGTGACACGGAACACTGCGAGCCGCTCGGGCTGGGTGCGAACGTCCGCGCCCTGCACGTCCTGGCGCCCGCGCCGGTGGAGCGCCGCACCCCGCCGGACGGCTACCACCGTGCGATCGAAGACCGGGAACAGTTCCCCAGGGGGTCGGTGTTTCGGTGCGCGCGGGTGTGTCCGTGCCGCGAGTGAGGGGCGCCCCGCGCGGACCCGGAGGGAGCCCGCGCGGGGCGTCTGTGACGTAGTCAGTCCGCTACCAGGGTCGGTGCTACTTCCAGGGATCGGTGAAGGAACGACCGGGCACCGGCTTGGCGATGAGGGCCACGGCGCTGAAGAAGTTGACCTGACCGATCGCGAACATCAAGGTGGCCAGCGCCTTGGCGTCGTAGTACTCGGCCACCTGGGCATACAGTTCGTCCGAGACCCGCTCACTGCCCGCGCACGGCTGCAGCACCGCCTCCACGAGCGCCAGCGCGGCCCGCTCGGCAGCGGTGAAGTACGGCGAGTCCCACCAGGACGCCACCGACGTGATCCGCTCCTCCGACTCCCCGCCCGTGCGCAGGAAACCGGTGTGCAGAACGGTCAGATACGTACTTCCCGCCAACTGGCCGGCCCGCAGCTGGACCAGACTGATCGTGGCACGCGGCACCGAACCGTTCCCGACGAGCTTGAACAACGCCGCCGACACCTCCGCCAGCTCCGGAACAAGCTCCGCCGGGTCCTCCGACATCCGCGGAACCATCGGAACCTCCGCCGTGATCGCACGCGTCTCCATAGTCGACAACTCCTCAAGCCTAGGGACAGATCTTGCTGTCCCTCCTCTGACGGAGCCCGACGGAACGATGTGACAGGCGGACGAAAAGCACCCGACGGGCGCCGGCCCGGGCGGGAGCCGGTTTCGGCGGTACGGACAGGGCGGTGCGCCGCGACTCTGCCCTCGGCGGTGGCACACCCGGAGTTCCGGGCCGCTGGGACGGCCCCGCGGGCTCAGTGGCGGCCCCGGCGCCACGCTCCCGATCCCGCACGTTCAGTGCAGACGATCTCTGCAGGAGCCGACCTCGCTGATCCTGTGCGCGGTGGCGGATCAGCCCCGTCACGGCTACGCGATCACCCAGGAGGTCAAGAAGATCTCGGACGGGCGGGTGACGCTGCGGACCGGCACCCTCTACAGCGCCTTGCAACGCCTGCTCGAAGACGGGCAGATCCAGGTCCACAGCGAGGAGATCGTCAGCGGACGGGCCCGTCGCACCTATGCGCTGACGCCCGAGGGGCGTGCCACGCTGGCCGCCGAGGCCGAGCGCCGGCTCGCCGTCCACCGGCCCGGCCCGAAGGGAGCCATCGCGTGACCGAGGCCCCCGAACAGGCCCGTGCCTCACGGATTTTGCGCCTGTACCCGGCGTCCTACCGTCGCGAGCACGGGCCGGAGATCGCCGCCATCCATGCCGACGTGATCCGGGGTGCCGGGCGCCTGGTGCGCTTGCGGGAAGCGGCTGATGTGGTCCGGCACGCGCTGCGGGTGCACCTGTGCCTGACCTCCGCGGACGGCCCCGGACGTTTCCTGGCCGCCGCCGCGCCCTACGTCCTGGCCGTCGTGTGTGCCCCGGCCCTGTTCGGTGTGCTGACGCACGCCACACTGTGGGCCGACGACTGGACCGCGCAGATAGGGGCGGACGGAGGGCAGACCGCGGACCGGGTGGAGTGGCTGGTCGATGAGTGCGCCGCGGTGGCCGGTACGCTGGCGCTGCTGTGCGGGGCGGGGGACGGTGGGCGCCGGCGAGGCTGCTCGCGGTGTTCAGCGTGGTGGCCCTGCCCGTGACCACCTGGGTGCTCGACGCGGACTACCTCATCTACTACCGATACCTGGACCGCCCGCTGCTCGCCACCTTCGACATCCTCTATCCCGTACTGGCCACCTTGGTCCTCCTGTGCTGCCCGGCGGACCTGCCACCCGTCCGCGTCCGCGACCGGACAGTGATCGCGGCCGTGGCCGTGGCCAGTTTCCTCACCCGAACGCTCGCCTGGGTCATAGGCGCCACCGGGGAGGTCACGTGGACCACACAGCTGCTGTGGGGTCTGGAAGCTCTGGCGCCCCTGGCAGTCTTGATGGTCTTCCTGTTCACCGCACTGGAACGGGGCGGGCCGAGCGCGCGCTTCACGGCCGCGGGAGTCCTCACGGCCGCGCTGCTGTGGCTGTGGCACGACTACCGGCTGCTCGGCTCCGTACCGTACGGCGGCCTCCTCGCCGCGGCACTGGCCGGCGCAGCCGTAGCGGCGGCCGTCATGGTGCGCCGCCGGCACCGTACGGCAAACAGCGCCGGGCCCGCACGGAGCTGACCCGGTGGTGCGAGGCCAACGACAGGAGCCGTCGCGGGACGGGGTTATCGGGCAGAGACCATCGCCCACTCGCTCGGCCGAGGTGGAAACGCCGGAACCGGCGCACAACGACCGCTCTGTGCATGCCGGGGCTGACAGAACCGCCACCTGCCGGGCGGGCAGTGGCGTGGGTGAGGAGTGGATGTGGGGGCTGAGCACCGACATCGAGGCTGGGCCTTCACTGCGGCCGGACCCCGAGACGGAAGGAGCAGCAACTGCCCCGACTCAGCGGCCTGATGCTTGCAAGAGGGCGTCGGGGCGCCGAAGGACTGCCTGCGCTTCGGCGCGCTGCGGCACGCCCGCGGTCACCGATCTGGGAGAGACGTGCGGGCCATCACCGAGTGGACGTGGGTTCCGGTCAGGGACTCCGTGCGCTGGATCAGATATGTGTTGACGTTCCGGTGAAGTTCGCGCGCGGCGGGCAGCAGGATGCCAGGGGCTTCGGCCCGCTCCCGCGTGGCCGGCAGGAGCAGAACTTCCCGGACCGCGGTGGTCATCGCGGTCATCAGTTCGGTGAAGGGGAGGTGATCGGGGTCGGGGTCGGACGAACTCGTGCCGGGGAGTCGGTAGAGAGCGCCGGCGAAGTCGGTGAGCAGTTGCCTCATCTGCTCGTCCACCTCGGCGATGTCCACCTCGCGGCCCGCAGTGACGTCCTGCAGTACGCGTTCGCTGGTCATCAGCCATGCCCGTGCTGCCAGGCGTGCTACGGCGAGGATCTCCGTTTCCAGTGCCTCTTGCGCCCGGCGCCGTGCGAAGGCTGCGTCCGTGTCCGCTTGCCGTTGCGCCGCTGCGGCTGCCTCGGCCGTCTCCTGCCGGGCCTGCTCAGCAAGAGCCGCAGACGCCTCACGGTCACGCTCGCTCGCAGCCCAGTCGTCTCTGCTCTTGATCCTTTGGGCTATGACCCCGTTCACCGCGCCGATAGCCGCGCCGCCTAGCCCACTGCACAGTGCGAGTACCGCTTCCAGAGTTGCCACCGAGCAAGCATGGCAGCAGGGGAGAGCCAGCATGCCGCATCATCCCGCCCGGCCGACATGAACGGGGCAGGCACCGGCGGGCCCCGCTCCGCGGGCCGTACGTCCTTCGGCCCGTCGGGATTCGTCCTCGTTGGGCGCAAGCAAGTCCCGTGGCTGCCTGGTTCAGCTGCTGTCGGAGAGCGGGCCGTAGCCGCAACGGGCTCCGCTGAAACGACTGCGGGCGCCCCTGTGCGCGGTTCAGCGCGCCTTCGTGAGCGCTTCTTGGCCGCCGGCGACGCCCTCGATGCGGCAGTGGACGGACAGGGCGCCGTGCAGGAGCGGTATCTGCGTTTCCGCCGCCGCCAAGCCGCGCACCGTGACCTCCGGTCCTGTGAAGAAAACGGCAGGGACCAGCCCTCCACACCGATGCAGACCCGGTACACGGGGCCAGTCAGTGTCCCCTCAACGACGTCGTATTCCTGACGGTCGCAGAAGTCGCCACCGTCATGCGTGTCTCCAAGATGACGGTGTACCGGCTGGTCCACTCCGGCGATCTACCGGCCATCTGGGTCGGGCGGTCCTTCCGTGTCCCGGAGCAGGCCGTGCACGAGTACCTGAAGAAGACCTGCTGACACGTCGAGCAGGGGAGGTCCTAGCTCACGCCTCACCCGGCGCTCCCGCCCCAGACGCGGCTCCGGTCAAGCCGGGGCGGAATCGTCACACCGTGGGCAGTGCCCGCCATTGTCCCGGCAGCGCCGCAGAGTGCGCAGGACCTCGTGGGCGAAATCGTGGGCGTCGATCCCGCCGGTCTCCGCGCCGGTGCTCGGGGCAAAGGTGGCCAGACGAAACGCCTCTCGCTCAACGACGCCGGTGCGCCCGCAGGAAGCGGTGCGCGCAGCGTTCGGCGCGGTGTCACTGGTGGGTGGATTCAGGGCACCTGACGTTGTTTCACCTGGCCGGGAGCCGATTTGCATCCCCTCCGCCGCGCCGCGGCCTTCGCCTGCCCTGTTCTGCTGTTGCCCGTGGCGGCCTGCTCCGCCGATACCTCTCGCGAGGGAGCCAAGCCGCCGCGGTCGGCCGCTCCGTCGGCGCCCGGCGGGCTGGTGCTGGCCAAGGCCGTCGACCAGCTGAAGATCGCCCGTGAGAGCCGGTCCGGCTACGACCGGGACAAGTTCAAGCTGTGGGTGGACGCCGACCGCGACGGCTGCGACGCCCGCCAGGAGGCGCTCATGGCGGAGGTCGTGAAGAAGCCCCGGCAAGGCAAGGGCTGCAAGCTGACTGGCGGCCAGTGGAGGTCGTACTACGGCGGCAAGACCGTCAACAGCGTGGCGCAGTGGGACATCGGCCACGTCGTGCCGCTCGCCGAGGCCTGGGACTCGGGGGCCTCGAAGTGGCCGGCCAAGCGCCGAGAAGCCTACGCCAACGACCTGACGGCCGAGCGCGGGCTGGTGGCGGTCAGCTCCGGGCCGAACCGCGCCAAGGGCGACAAGGCCCCCGCCGAGTGGCTGCCGCCCGCCAAGGCCGCGTAGTGCACCTACGCCGCCGACTGGGCCTCGACCCAACTCCGCTGGAAGCTGACCGCGGACGTCGCCGAGCGCGCTGCGCTGTGCAAGCTCGCCGCCGGCTGCCCGAAGATGGCGGTGTCCTTTACCCCGGCTCCGTAGTCGGAGTCGCCCGCCGGGAACGTACCCCACCCGCGTCGGCGGGCTCCAGGCCGTGCGGCAGCCGGACGCGGTGGTGCGCCGCAGTCCCCTCGGCTGCGGCGCACCTGGAGTCCGGGCCGCTGGGGCGGCCTCCGCGTGGTCAGTGGCGGCCCCAGCGCTTGGTGTGGACGACGCGGCGGTGGTCGTTGCGCAGGGTGGCGGTGTCGCGGCGGTTGTCTTGTGCGTGGCCTGGCTCGTCAGGGGCCATCCGTTGAGGTGGACCGCGCGGTGGCTGGTGTTCTTGACGGTGACCCACTCGCCGTTCAGGGACCGGTTGGAGCCGTCGTCGCGGCCGGGGCTGTCGGCCCGCACCGCACCGATGACGGCGGGGGAGCAGTGCGGGGCGGGCAGGGCCGCGGCGGTGGCCAGGGCGGCCGAGCCGAGCGCTACGGCCGCGAGACGGGCAGAACGGGAGATGACAAACCACCAGCGGGCAGCTCCGCCTGGGGCGGGGCAGGTAGGACGAGATGCCCGGAGTGCCGGGCGGACCTCACTGTCCGCTCATCCGGCAGGCAATGGTTGAAGATGCGACGGCCCATTACAGAACCCGGACATTTGCACACCCGTTCCACACCCGTCGTACACGCCTCCGCGCACGACCGGACAGTCACGCGCCCCCGGCACACCACAGCAGGTACGCCACTGACCTGCGGATTCGACGGGCCCGAACCTCCCGGGGATGAGTGCTCGCACGGGCGTACCCGAACGCCGGCCAGCGGTAACGCCCGGCACCCCTTCCGTCAGAGAGTTCTTGCGGGCCAGCTCGTGCAGCCGGCTCGATGCTGTGAGTGATCGCGGTGTGATGGAAGGCAAGGGCATTTCGGCTTGGCGCGGCGAAGGCGAGCCCGAGGTCCGGTTCCAAGCTCCGCTGGTCGCTGACCGCCGACATCGCGGAGCGCACCGCGCTGCGCAAGCTGGCCGCCCGCTGGCCGAAGACCACGGCGACGTTCACCCCGGCACCGTAGCCAGAGCCGCCCCCGGGCCAGAGCCCGCGCCGCGGCGGGTCCTGGCCGGGCGTACCAGGGCCGGTGTTGCCGCCCGGCGGGCGCGGCGGGTGCCCCGGCCAGCGGGAAAGCCGCCGCACAGCTGCCGTCCGGCAGGATCCGGGGTAGCGGTGCGAGGCCGATTGCCTGTTCCTGGGCGGCGTCTTTGAGTCACTTCGGACAGGTGATCTGGTGGAACGGCACGGGCTGAGTCAGGCTGCGAGCGACCTGATCGCCTCGTGTGCCACTCCGGAGGACAACATCGTGCGTACTCGGTCCCGTTTCGCGGCTGTCACAGCTTCCCTGGCACTGGCGGGCGGCGGCCTGCTCGGCATGGCCGCCCCGGCCTCCGCCGCCCCCGCAGCACTCTCCTGCAGCACCCCCTCGTACCTGGTCGGCAGCGGAGGGCACCACGGGGCCTCCATCCGCTGTACCGGTTCGCCGTTCACCGGATACATCGACTGCTACAAGGTGGGCTACGGCACCTACCGGCACTTCGGCAACCGTGCGGCGTCCGGTGGCACGTCGACCACCTGGTGCGACTTGAACGCGAAGGTCGTCGCAGCGGGAGGCACGCCCTCCTGAACCGCCTGATCTCCTGTCCCCAGCTCTGCTGCCGCTGGGGAGAGGAGGTTCCGGGCCGACGACGGTGGACCGGACCAAGCCTGGAGATCCGCCCGGTGACCGAGGCGGTCTCGCCGGGGTTCAGACGCAGCGGTGACCACGGCCCCTTCGTGCGCACGGCCTGATCATCTTGGCGGTGCTGGAACCGGCTGCCGGCTGCCGGCTACCGCCGGCGCTCTGGAACAGGTGAAGGCGAGGATGAAGGCGCGCGTGGCCTGGGGCATGGCGGCCTCGCCGCGTTTGCCGTGCTCTTCGCCTTCTCGTCGCGCGGCCCCGAAGGCCTGCGCGGCGTCGGCGATGTCGCCGTGGACCCAGCGCACGTCGCCTTCGACGCGGTGGTGACGGCCTTCCCAGCCGAGGTTTTCGGCGGCGGTGAGGGCGGTGGGGAAGTCGCCGGCGAGGCGGGCGAGGTGGGCCAGGCGGCCGCCGCCGTCGGCGACGTGCTGCATCCCTGTACGGGAGTAGGCGGTGCGGCCGAGGTCGCGGTGGGCCTTGGCCAGGTAGCAGACGGCCATCTCGTGCAGCTTGGTGGGCAGCAGACCCGTGTCGATGACCGCGGTGAGCCGCTCGGCGGTGCGCTCGCGGTTCTCGTGCCGACGGCGGGCGAGCGCGCTGAGCCCTGACGGTGAACTCGTCGTCGACGGCAAGTCCACCCCCTGCGCCTCCCCTCGAAGGCCGCCGAAGCCGTCACCGGCAACCTCATCAACGGCTGGACTCTCTGGCGCCTGGAGGACGGTCGCACCTTGGGCGGTCAGCGCGAGCGCGCACGTCATCGCGATCCTCTCGCTGTCGGGGGCCGGACCGGTCTGCTCCCGTCAGGCGACTGCGTCGCGTCCTTCGAAGGCGACGGTCACCACTTGGCGGACCATCGGCAGGTCGGACAGCTCCACGTATCCGGACCACTGCCTGAAGATCTTGTCCACCAGTGTGTCGATGAACCGCTGGGTGAACCGCTCACCACCATCTACACCAGTCCAGCGCACCGCGCAGAGCAGAACGATGGTGCCCCGCAGCATCGCGGCGGAACCGTAGGTGGCCGTGGCCGCCGCGATGCGCTCGCCCAGAGCCGGGATCCTGCCCGGATCGTCGCCCGAGCGCAGCACCACCGCCTGGTCCCACGCCGCCTGTACCGCGCCCACCCCTCGTCATACCGGTCGAGTGGAGTGACGGGTGTCGCTGTGGCGACAGCGTTCGAGCGAACCGACCCGAAAGGGCCCGGAGCCACCCCGCTCCGGGCCGGGTGCGCGGTCGGCGGGCTCGGATGTACTGCCGTGCGCGTGGCGTAGGCCGGGCCGGGGCCACCAGTACGCGCGGTGGACGGTGCCGCGGTCCCGGCTGGTCTGGAGGGGGACCCGGTATTCGGTGCGACTGTCGGCGTGGTCCAGGCGCGCCATGACGTGCGCGTACTTCCAGGCGCCGCCGTCGTAGACATACAGGGCGGGCCGGTCGCCGGGGGCCACCACCACACGCGAGGTGCGGACCCGTCCTCGAACTCCCACCGGCGGGACCTGCTCGGGTTGCTTGATCTGCTCGCCCACGCCTCCATGATGCGAGTGAGCGCTGACCAAGCGGGCAGCGCGGTGAAGGCTGCCCTGGCTCACGTGCCCAGCAGCCTCAGTCGTCCCCGTCCGGACCGGGAACGTCGCGGCCCAGACCCCGGCGGATCGCGATCTCCACGGGTGAGTATGCGCCGTCGGCCCGCTCCAGTTCGTACGGCACAACCGGCATCAGCGGCGGCTGGGCCATGAAACGCGGCTGTGTCCCGTGGTGCGGCTGGGCCGCGTGCACCAGGAATGGATGGCACAGGAAGACATCGCCGGGGGAGCCGGTAGCGAGGGCGAGTGGCCGGTGGTCGGATGCCGCCACCAGATCGGGCGCCAGGGCCAGCCCGCTGGCCCCGTCCTCCCCGTACTGCTCCAGCACCTTCGGCACGTCGAGGTGTGAGCCGACCCGGATCCTGGTCGGAGCGTCATCCTCGCCGACCTCGCTGAACAAGAACAGCATCAGCAGCGCCCGGCCCCGGGAGCGCAGATTGGTGAAGTACCAGCTCTCGCCCTCCGGCAGATAGCTTCCCTCGATGTGCCAGCCCGCGTCGTCCGGCTCCTGTCCGTGCGGAAAGCGCAGCGGGAATGTGCCCAGCGAGTAGCGCGGTTCCCAGCGTCCCGCGCCGACAAGCAGGTCGTACGCGCGGTGAAGGGCCGGAGAGTTGGGGGCGGCGGCGAACGGCCCTTGCGCCATGCCCGGCACCCAGTGCACGGGCTGTGTCCACGTCGCCGGCTCGTCGGGGTCGCATCCCGTCTCCCGCCAGAGCAGCCGCGCGCAGTCCGCGGCCACGCGCGGCGCGACGGCGCCCTCCAGCTTCACGAAGCCATCGCGCAGGAAGCGGGATACCAAGGTCGTATCATCCATGCCTCCATCGTGCGGCGACATCGGTTCCGGTCACCCCACCTTTTCCGCACCGCCTTTGTCGGGTATTCACCGCGCAACGTCGCCGTTCAGCCAGCCCCCGCAGAAGAGCTACGCCCTTTGACCCTTGACCAGATCCGCTCTGCTGGAAGTGTCTGGAGCCGGTCCGCGCCGCCCAGGGCAGGCCCATGCCGCCGCCGGCTGCCGTCTGAGCTGTCATCTTCCTTCGTCGTCGACGGGCAGTTCCTGGACCAGGCCCTGCTGGTGAAGCAGCCTCAGATTGCTTGGCCTCCTGGTAGACGTCGCCGACATCGACTTTCAGGAACACCAGCAGGCGGGCCAGGGCCCGCACGTGTTCCGCCTCGGTGAGCGGATCGAGTTCCGCATACGCCTTCATCACCGCACGCAGCTCCTCCGCGCTCTCCATCCGCGCCCCTTCCTGGCGTGCTGTACTGCCCAGCGGACCACGGTGTCAGGCGCCCGCCCAGCCCTCGGGCAAGGCAGACGCACAGCACGCACCGGGCCGCGACGCGCAGTGTCGGCCGGGGAGTGTGTGCAGGCGTCCCCCGGCCGGGTCGTCACCGGCGTCTGGCCGCCGCCCCGGGGCCGCCGTACCTCGTTCGTCTTCCCCGAGAGCGAGGCGGTCCGATCCTGCCCCGCCGCTCGCGCCACCATGCACGGCACCGCAGGCGGTCCGGGTCGCGTACAGCGGGCGACGGGAGCTCAGTCGGCTGCGGTTTCCGGAATGGGTTCGCGGTCGGTGGGCTCGGACGTGCTGCCGTGGGCACGGCGCAGGCCGGGCTGGGGCCACCAGTACGCGCGGTGGACGGTGCCGCGGTCCCGGCTGGTTCAGAGGGTGACCTGGTACTCGGTGCGGCCGTCGGCGTGGTCCAGGCGCGCCGTCACCGGCGCGTACTTCCAGGTGCCGCCGCCGTAGACGTACAGGGCCGGCCGGTCACCGGCCGGCCAGCACCACACCCGCGGTTGGGCCCGTTCTCGAGCCGCCACGGCGGGACCTGCTCGGGTTCCTCGATCTGCTCACTCACGCCTTCCATGATGCGAGTGAGCACTGACAGACCGGGTGGCCGCGGTGAAGGGGCCCCTGGCCGAAGTGCCTGTTTCTGAGCCCCCTGGAGTGTGGGCGGTAGCCTGACAGCAGGTGGTGGACCAGGGGTGAAGACGCTGGCCCTCACCTTCAGATCGATCAATCCGCCGGGCTCTTCGGTGGGCTCTGGGTAGTGGTGGTTCGTGTTGACGCCACGGTTCAGGCATCTTCCACCGTCTCGGCGACACGGCTGGCAAGGTTCTCCCACGGGCGTGGAGCGAGGACCGGCACGTCGGCCGCCCGTGCCTGTGCGGCGAGCCACCGGCCGTACAGCACGCTGACGCGTGCGCGGTGGCGCTGTGGTCCGGCCTCCGGCTCCCGGCGCAGGTAGTTGGCCGTCACCTGCGCCTCGTCGTCCTCGTGGAGGAAGACGGACCGGACCGCACCTTTAGGCGTCGCCGGTCTGGGCAGGACGTAGTCGCCTTCCAGGATCACCGGGGTGTCGGTGCCCACATGGTTGGCCACCACCGCCTCGATCGCCGGCGCCAGCGCCTCGGCGATCGCGATCTGCCGCTCGGCCACCGACTCGGGCGTCTGGCGGGCGGCCTGCGGGTGAGTGCGCCAGAAGTGGACCTCGGGCAGGTGCTCGGGCAGTGTCACCGCAAGGAGGGCCTCCACGATGTCGTCGACCTCCACGACGGGGACGCCGTACCGTCGTGCCAAGGCCCGCCCGACACCGGTCTTCCCCATCCCCGACGCGCCCCCGACGACGAGCACCCGCCAGTCGGGAAGACTCCCCAACTCATCCCTACCGTCCATGCGGGCAGAGTACGGCAGCCGCCTTCTTGCACCTGGGCCACAGCAGCCGCAGCGCGCACAGCGGCCCTGGTCCGGTAGTAGCACGTGCGCCCGGCAGCGAGGCAGTTGTCGCCAGTAGCTCCAGTACGAGCGCAATACCGACCGCACCGTGCGTTGGGCGTTTTTGTCCTGCACAGGAAGTCAAACGTGCCGTTTACCAGCATTTATGATCTTGGGCATGAGGCGGATACCGGAAATGGTGTTGCGGGGGCGAGGCATCGTCTTCCGGCTGGAGACGTATGTGGTGCGGGTGGTGCGCGGTCGCACCACGTGGACGGTGCCGCTGGCGGCGATCGACCGTGTCGAGTACGCGGGAGGGCGCGTCCTTCTGGAAGTGTCCGGCGATGCCACCCAGGACGGCGCTTTCACGCTCATCACCCGCAACGCCACCGCCGCCGACGCTTTCGTCCAACAGCTGCGTACAGCCCTGACGCGCCTGCCGGTCCCGGGGCAGGGCCCCACCCACGTGGTGAGAGAGACCGCCGGCCGTCGCTTGCCGCGCCTGCCGCGCCTGTCGGCGGGCGCGAAGATCGCCCTGGGGATCGTGCCATACCTCGCGTTCTCCGTCGTGGCCGTGAACACAGGCGCCGAAGCCGGGATCGGCGACCTGGTCGGCTTCATCATGGCGTACGGTCCCGCGGGCTGGCTGATGCTGTACTTCGGCTGGACCGAGGTGGTGCGCGACGCCCTGATCCTGCGACGCCGCGGCATCACCGTCTCCGGCCGCATACGGGACTACGAGTGGCGCCGCGCCGGGGAAGACTCGGGCGAGTGGCACCCCGTATACGAGTTCCGGACCCTGGAAGGCCAGTGCCTGGTCGTCACCCAGACGGCCGGCCACGCGCACAAGGGCACGAGAGGACCGGTGGACGTGACCTACGACCCGCTGTCACCGACCCGCGTCCGAGGCCTGCGCGACAAACGGCTCACCGTACGCGGCATCGTGCTGACGTTCTTCGGCGTGCTCTCGGTCCTCTTGATGATCATCCCGCTGTGGCTGTTCATCTCCGCACTGCTGGCAGCCTGAACCCGGGCCCGGGACGAACTGCCCCGAACTGACAACACTCGCCTGGCCCCGCCGCCGGCACGCCCGTCCCACTGGCTCGGGTCAGCCGTGTCTTCTCGCTGCCCCTCCATCGTCCCAGCCGAGAAGCTGAAGGCACCCTGCCGGCCGTAGGGGCCTCCTGCGAACGGCGGCTCCCCGGCCGCTTTTCCGGGCCGAAGGAAGGCGCCTGCCCGCCAGGTACCCAGCAGTCACAAAGACACCCCCGCCAATCACCCCACGTCGTGCTCCCGGCCGAGGCCCTCGAACCGCAGGGGCTGCAGCGCCTGATCCTCGCCGCTGTCGCACCCCACATCACTACGAAGAGGATGGCGAAGAGAGCGGTCCGGAGGCGTAGGCGGCTCGGTCTGTGTCGTCACCGGCATCCGGCCGCTGCGCGCTCATGGTCCGGGGCGCCGGGCCGTACGCCGGGCCCAACCATGGCCGCACGGCCCGGCGCCTGTCGCGCACCTGCTGCAACGGGCCGTGAAGGCGTGGGTCACCCCTTGTCGTCCGGTCTCTCCTGGAGGGTGTCGTCGAGCTGGTCTTCGTCGTCCGGCCGGGTTCCGAAGGGCCCGTGCTCGCCGGGGCGGCCGGCGCCCAGCACGACGGCGCCCTTCATCCGGTGAAGGTGACCAGGAAGCACAGCAACTCCTCTTCTTGGCGATGCTCCAGCGGGGCACCACGCTCTCGCCGACGCTGCGGAAGCACCCTGGGTATACCGAAAACGGCCCGAGAGGCGCACCCCTGTGAACGTGTTCCGCGGGCGGCGCAGCAGCTATGGCTGCTGTGTTTTCGCATTCCCCTTCGTTCGCGGCGCCGGCGAACGGGGGCGGGTGTCTTCTCGAACATGGCAGCGGAGTATCCCCTGCGCGACCAGGAGCCGTGCTGCTGTGCTGGTCAGCGGGGTGGCGGGCGGGGCTGGGGGAGCGGCGGGTGTCGAGTGCCGGGGGCGGGTCACCCGCATGGCCCCGCCAAGCGGGAAGGGGCGATCTGGATGTGTGATGCTCGCTGAGTGTGCCTCGGGGGCAACGGAGACACTTTCGTGCCGATGGGGTAAGGGGGTCGCATGGCGACCTTGTGCCGACCGGCCGTCTCGGTTCCGGAGCACGTCATCACCATGGAGGAGACGCTCGAGCTCGCGCGCTCGCGCCATGCCGGTCATCCCCAGCTGAGTCTCGCGTTGCGCCTGATGGAGAACACCGGAGTGCGGACCCGCCACCTCGTGCAGCCGCTCGCTGCGACCCTCGCGCATCCGGGCTTCGAGGCACGCAACAGGGTGTATGCGGCCGAGGCCAAGGCGCGGGTACCACTGGTCGTGCGGCGCGCGCTGGAGGACAGCGAGCTGCGGGCCGCGGAGATCGACATGATCATCTATGTGTCCTGCACCGGATTCATGATGCCCTCGCTCACCGCCTGGCTGATCAACACGATGGGTTTCCCGTCCCGTACCCGGCAGATGCCGATCGCTCAGCTGGGCTGCGCAGCGGGCGGGGCGGCCATCAACCGGGCCCACGACTTCTGTACGGCCTATCCGCAGGCGAACGCGCTGATCGTGGCATGCGAGTTCTGCTCCCTGTGCTACCAGCCCACCGACACGAGTATCGGATCCCTGCTGTCCAACGGCCTGTTCGGCGACGGCATGGCCGCCGCAGTCGTCCGCGGGACGGGTGGCCACGGCATCCGCCTGGAGCGCAACGGCTCCTACCTCATCCCGGGCACGGAAGACTGGATCGCCTACGACGTACGGGCCACGGGCTTCCACTTCCTGCTGGACAAGCGAGTGCCGGGCACCATGGAGCCACTCGCCCCCGTGCTGCGCAGCCTCGCCGACGAGCACGGCTGGGATGCCTCAGACCTCGACTTCTACATCGTGCATGCCGGCGGGCCGCGGATCCTCGACGACCTGAGCACCTTCCTCCATGTCAGACCGGAGGCGTTCCGGCACAGCCGGGCCACGCTCACCGAATACGGCAACATCGCGAGCGCCGTCGTCCTGGACGCACTACGCCGGCTGTTCGACGAAGGCGGCGCCGCCGACCAGGCGCGCGGCCTGCTGGCCGGATTCGGCCCGGGCATCACGGCCGAGATGGCACTGGGCCGCTGGAGCCGCACGCCGGGACGCTCGCAAAGGAGTCTCAATGACGAAGTCAAGCCGCCTGCGTGACCGGTGGGATGGAGGTGAACATCCTTCCGTCACGCAGCAGTGCCCACAACACGCTTGCCCGTCGACGGGCCAGAGCGATGACGGCCTGGACGTGCTTGCAGCCCTCGCCCCGCTTCTTGAGGTAGAAGTCCCGGTTCGGCCCTTCGCGCATCATGCTGGTCTGCGCGGACATGTAGAACACCCGTCGCAGACGGCGGCTGTAGCGCTTGGGCCGGTGGAAGTTGCCCGTGCGGCGTCCGGAGTCACGCGGGACCGGCACCAGTCCGGCCGCGGAGGCAAGGTGGCCGGCATTGGTGTAGGCCGACAGGTCGCCTGCGGCAACGACGAACTCGGCCCCCAGGATCGGGCCCATGCCGGGCAGGGACTCGATGATCTCCGCCTGCGGGTGGCTGCGGAACGTCTCTTGGATCTGCTTGTCGATCCGCTTGAGCCGGTCGTCCAGGGCCAGGATCTGAGCCGCCAGGCCGGCGACGATCTGCGCAGCGACGTCCTCTCCGGGCAGGGCGGTCTGCTGGGCCTGGGCGGCCTCCAGGGCAGTCGCCGTGACCGCGTCGGCGCCCTTGACGTTGCGGCTGGCCAGCCATGCCGTCAGCCGGGCCCGCCCGCGGCGGCGGATGGCGGCCGGGGTCTGGTAGCCGGTCAGCAGGGTCAGGGCGCCTTTGCGGTGCGAGTAGTCGAAGGCCCGCTCCAGGGCGGGGAAAGCGCCGGTCAGTACGTCACGCAGCCGGTTGATCATCCTCACGCGGTCGGCCACCAGGTCCGAGCGGTGGGCGGTCAGCAGGGCCAGATCGGCGGCCAGCTGGGCGGGCACGTCGATCGTGGCGAAGTCGTTGCGGTGGCGGGCGGTTTCGGCGATGACGTAGGCGTCGCGTGCGTCGGTCTTGGCCTCACCCCGGTAGGCGCCGGACATGCGGTTGACCGTGCGGCCAGGCACGTAAACGGCTCGCTGGCCGTGTGCCGCGAGCAAGGCCAGCAGCAGCGCGGAGGCCGTCCCCGAGATGTCCACCGCCCAGCGGACCTCGTCCGCCAGGTCCAGGATCTCGCCGAGCGCGGCCAGGATCGCCGTCTCGTCGTTGTCGATCTTCTTCGACCACAGGGTCGCGCCGGTCTCGTCGACCACCGCCGCCCAGTGATGGCCCTTGCCCGCGTCGATGCCTGCCCAGACCCGAGCCTGTCGCTCGCTCATTCGCCCCTCCTCGTTCCGCACGGCTTGCCGTCGACCCGAGGAACACCCCGCTGTCATCTCCGTAAACAGCGACCGCACGAAGCGCGCACATCTCAATCAGCAGCCAGGGCGCCCCGGAGAGCCGGACGGCCACTCCTTCGGAGCCACAACTGGCAAGAACCGATCAGCCACATCCGGCCCTCCCGGGCCGCCCAACAACTTACGGAAGACCCGATGACCGAGCCCTCCCGTACCGTCTCCCCGCCGGCGGACAACGCTCTGATCTTGCCCCCGGGGCAGGCCGCACCCTTCGTGCCGCCGCCCAGCACGTGACCTTCAAAGTGACCGGTGCCCGGTCGCGCTTCTCATCGAGCTTCGAAGTGCTTGTACCACCGGGCTTCGACGTCGGCGCGCACGTCCATACACGCAGCGAGGAACTGTTCTACGTCCTTGAGGGCGAACTCGATGTCCTCGCCTTCGAGCCGCAGGCGCGCACCCCGGACCGGTGGCAGGGATGGCGATCGCCAACAGGCGAGCAGGTGGCCCGCGCCACGCCCGGCACCGTCATCCTGGTCCCGCCGGGCTGCCCGCACGCCTTCGCCAACCCCACCGACGTCCCGGCCCGGATGTTCTTCCAGTCCTCCCCGCCCCCGGACCACGAACGCTACTTCGAAGAACTCCTGACGATCCTGTCCGCCGACGGGCCCGTGGACCACAGCGCCATCGCCGCCTTGCGCCGCCGCTACGACATCGAGCAGCTCACACCGCTGCGCCATGACCAGCCGGCGAGGAGGCGGTAATGCAGGACGGCCCCGCTCCCTTGTACGAGGTGTCAGACTTGCCGGCCCTCGACTTCGACCCCTTCCTGCGCGACGCGCTGCAGGGCGAACCGGTCATCCGGGTACGGCTGCCGCATGGAGCACCCGGCGAGTGCTGGCTGGCGACAGGGCACGACGCTGTCCGCTTCGTCACCTCTGATCCCCGGTTCAGCCGCGACATCGTCGGCCGCCCCCTGCCCAGCATGAACAAGTACCTCGTCCCGCTGGACCGCGCGGTCAGCTTCGTCGACCCGCCCGGCCACACCCGCGTCCGTTCCGTGGTCTCCTCGGCGTTCAACCGCTCCGCCATGGCAGCCCTGCGGCCGCACGCTCAGGCCGTACTCGACGAACACCTCGACTCCATGGTCGCAGCCGGACCGCCCGCCGACCTCGTCCAGCACGTGACCTCCCCTTCCCCCTGCAGGTCATCGGAGCTCTGCTGGGCGTGCCCGAGGCTGACCGCCCGCGCCTGCGCTCGTGGGCGAACGCCATCCTGACCCGGGCGAAAGACGAAGCCGGGGTCGAGCGCGCCCGGCAAGCCAAAGAAGAAGGCCGTGCATTCTTCCGTGAACTGGCCCGTGAACGCCGGCTCCGCCCGCAGGACGACCTCATCAGCGAACTGGCGGCAGCGGCCCAGAGCGGCAGGATCGAGGAAGAAGAAGTCCTGGCCCTGGCCATGCTGATGGGGATCAACGGCTGGCACGCGGTACGCAACCACACCTCCAACATGGCCTACCTCCTGCTCACCGACGACAGCCTGAGGAACCGGCTGCGGTCCGACCCCCAAGCCGTTCCGGCGGCCGTGGAGGAACTGCTGCGCTGGATCCCTCACAAGCACGGCGTGGGGCAAGCCCGCATCGCCACCGAGGACGTCGAGGTGGAAGGCGTGCAGATCCGCCGCGGCGAGGCCGTCTATGTCTCCTACGTGGCAGCGAACTGGGACGAGCGCTGCTACACCGCACCGCACCGGATCGACATCGACCGCGAAGGCCCGCCCCACCTGGCCTTCGGACACGGCCCCCACCACTGCCTGGCGCCGCTACTGGCCCGCATGGAAGCCGAACTGCTGCTGACCACCCTCATCACAGGCCTCCCCGGTCTGCAGCTGGCCATCGATGCCGCAGCCGTTTCCTGGCAGAAGGACGTACTCATCCGAGGGCCGGTGGCACTACCGGTCACCTGGTAGACACCGAACCCCGCGACACGCGGGCCGGTGGGGCTGGGGCGGCGACGTCCCCTGAGAGTCGGGCTGCTGACGCTCGGAGGGGGTGTCGGTGTGCGGAGGGGCGGCTGGCCTGGTGTGTTGTGGGTTTGTTGAGAGACCGGGGGAGTGGCCCCGGTGGATGGGGCGGGGTGTGTGAGCTGGGGTGGTGCGTTCTGTATGGGTATTCGCTGGGTGGGCGCCGTGCTGTGTCGACGCGTCGGTGGCAGGGCCGGTGCCGTGGTGCGGATGCCGGGCAGCGGGAACCGGCAGCGTGCTGGCGCGGGCGAGGAGGGCTTGTCCGGTGGTGGTGTCGGTGATGTGCGGCAAGTCGCTGGCGACCTCGCGGACACCGGCGGACCGGCCGTCCTGCGCCGCCTGATCGAGGGCGGCACCCGCATCACCCTGCTCGGCTGCCGCGCCGAAGGCGAGCTCACCGACATCGCCGGCGCCGCCCTGAGCGCCGTGATCACCGTCCGCGAGGACAACACTTTCTTCCGCGGTGGAGCCCTGCGTCCTGCCTTGCTGTCGCTTCCACGGTCATTTCCTCCGCCTACGGGTTCGCCCACTTCGTCGTCATGAGCCACGATCCATGTCCTCAGCTCGAAGAACACCTACTTACGAGTAGAAGGCGCGACCAGCCATCAACCGGCGCGCGGTCCGGCTGATGCCGAGCGACCGGAAGGTCACTTCCGGGCCGCTGGTGTCGTCATCGGCGGTGACCGAGACGTCGGTGATCCCGGAGGGGTGGCCGACCAGCAGCGCACCGGGCCGGCGGGACTTGACTACGTCGTGGACGGTGGTGCCGCGGACGCGGGACGCGGCGGCGAGGCTGATCGAGGCGGTGACGGCGATGCTTTCGTGCAGGCGGTTCATGAACATCAGGTGGAGCCGCAGGTCCATGTGCCCGGCCTCGGCCCGCTGTCCGTTCAAGGTGGTGTACGAGAGCGGTGGCGCGACGAGGCCGACGAAGGGCACCGCGGGGACGTCCGTGTCGCCACGACGCCAATCGGCGCACAGGCCCATCAGGACGCAAGCCTTTCCGCGCGCCTCGCGTACGAGCGCGAGGAGATCACGGTCGTCGTTGATTTCGGTGCGTTCGTCTCCGGTCAGTCCGAAGTCCTCGGCGCGCAGCCAGACGACCGGGTTGCCCGCGTCGACGATCGAAGCGTCGATGACGCGGCCGTCCTCCAGGGTGAGCCTGTCGACAGGGGCGCCGGTGGGCAGCAGGCGCCCGGTCATGGCACCGATCGTGGCCGACCAGTCCATGACGATCTCGGCTCCGGTTCCCGGTACGCCCGGGATGGCCAGGCCGCCCGTCACCTCGGCGAGGCCGCCGGAGACCGGCACTCGCGCGATGAGGATCTTGCCGGTGTTCGTGTTGTGGATGCGGACCACGGTCACGCCCTCGTGCGCGGGGACGAGGCGTTCGTCGATCGCGAACGGGCCCACGCCGGAGGAGATGTTGCCGCAGTTGCCGTTGTAGCTGACCCGGCCGCTTTCGATGTCGACCTGGGCGAAGGTGTAGTCGACATCGGCGTCGTCGCGGGTGGAGGGCGCGACGACGGCCACTTTGGACGTGATCGGGCGGGAGCCGCCCAGTCCGTCGATCTGGAGGACGTCGGGAGAGCCCATGAGCCGGCGCAGCAGCGCGTCACGTGCCTGACCGGCTGGGGGAGGTCGCGTTCGTGGAGGTAGATGCCTTTGCTGGTGCCGCCCCGCATGAGGACGAGGGGGATCGATGCCTGCCCGCCCATCAGGAGTTCTCCTTTCCCGTCGTCGGCCGGGCAGGGGGCGGTGGCTTTGCGGTGACGAGCCGGTCGGGCCACTGGAGCCAGTCGTCCAGACCGACGGTGCCGAACAGCTCGGCCGGGCCGTCCGCGTCCTGGGGCGGCAGACCGGTGTCGCGCAGCCGGGTCAGTGCCGAGTCGGCGGCCGCGCTCGCGGCGGCGATGTTCACGAAGGGGTAGATGCCCAGCCGATAGCCCAGGCCGGCGTAGTCGGATGCCTTGAGCAGGGGGTCCGGGAGTTGGCGATCACGTTGATCACCAGCGGGACGTCGATGCTGCGGGCGATCCGGTCGAGCTGGTGGCGGTTCTCGGGAGCCTCGACGAAGACCATGTCCGCACCGGCGTCGGCGAACCGGCGACCGCGGTCGATCGCCTCGTCCAGGCCGAGCGGGGTCAGCGCGTCGGTACGGGCGATGATCACGAGATCGTGGCTTCCCCGGGCGGCGACTGCGGCGCGGACCTTCCGCACGGCCTCCTCGGCGTCGACGACGGTCTTGCCGGTGAGGTGTCCGCAGCGCTTGGGGAAGACCTGGTCCTCGATGTGGACGGCGGCGGCACCGAGCCGGACGTGGGTCTCCACCGCATGGCGGACGTTGAGCTCGTTGCCGTGGCCGGTGTCGATATCGACGATCAGCGGCAGTGAGGTGGCGCCTCGCAGGCGGACGACGTGTGCGGCGATCTCGCCGGCGGACATCAGTCCCAGATCGGGCCGGCCGAGCACACTTACGGAAGCTGACGCCCCGCTCACGTACGCGGCGGGAAACCCGGCGCGCTCCACCAGTGTGGCGGTCAAGCCGTCATAGACGCCTGGAGCGATGACCAATTCGTCGCCATTGATCAGCTCACGCAGCAGGCATGCGGGATGGGTGGTCAACTCCTCACTCCTTTCGTTACGAAGGTGCCGTTGAGCCCCCGACGAGGCGCGGCCGGCTGCCGTACGGCGCGGAAAGCACGTCCTGCCGTACGGCGGGGGCCAGCGTGTTCGACGGGCACCACCAGCCTGCGGGCACGGTGGCCGGCAAAGGAAATGACGGACGTTGGGCCGGTCTATGCGTCAGGCGTATGCAGGACAGGAAGGGTGCTCGTCACGAACGCGCAGAAGCGGCGGGCGGCGGGGGTGGCCGGTCCGTCGGCGCCGGTGACGATCCCGATCACCCGCTTCGCGCCGGTCTCGTTCAACGGGACTTCCACGGTGCCGGGGTGGAGCGCGGTTTCCGATCGGGACTCCGGCACGATCGCGATACCGGCCTCGGCCGCGACCAGGGCCCGCAGTGTGCTGAGCTCCGTGCCCTCCACGGCGAGTTGGGGCGTGAACGCCGCCTCGGTGCAGACCTGGTCGAGGATCTGCCGCACCCCGAACGCCCGGGGGAACGTGACGAAGCGCTCGGCCGCGAGTTCGCCGGCCGTGACCGCTGCCCGGGTGGCCAGCGGGTGATTCTCGGGGACGAGGAGGGCGAGCCGTTCTTCCAGCAGCGGAACCCAGCGGATGTCCTCCCCGGCCGGCCGGGGGCTGGTGAATCCGACGTCGAGGCGGCGGTGGCGGACCTCGTCCACGACGATGTCGGCGGCGTTCCCCGTAGCTGGAAGGCGGCCGACGGCGCGATCGACCGGTACTTCCGCAGCAGGTCGGGGACGAGCCAGCTGCCCAGCGAGTGGAGAAAACCCAGGGCGATGGTGCCCGCGTCGGGGTCGAGGAGGGCCCGGATGCGCTGTTCGGCCGACGCGACCTCGCCGACCGCTCGTACGGCGTGCGCGTGGAACACCTCACCGTAGCGATTGAGGTGCAAGCGGTTCTGCTGCCGGTCGAAGAGCCGTACGCCGAGCCGTCGTTCCAGCCGCGCCAGTGCGCGGGACAGGGTCGGCTGCGAGATGTTCAGCTTCTGCGCCGCCGCGGTGACGTGCTCACTTTCGGCGAGGGTGATGAACCAGCTCAGCTCGCGTAACTCCATCCAGCGACCATACGCCGCGCGCATGAGCCGGCTTCCCTATGGTCATTTCACCGCGGCAGCCCTGGGGGCCGATCCTCGAATGAGATGTCGGTACAGCGAGCAGAGGAGCCTTCGGGATGACCGTCGAAAGTCGGGACCAACGATATCTGGCCGAGCTGGTGGGTGAGTTCGTCGCACGGACCGAGATCGGTGACGTTCCCGACGAGGTGCTCCAGCGCGCCCGCCACCTCGTGCTCGACGCCGTCGGTATCGCCTTCGCCTCCACCGCGTTCCCCTTCGCCGGCGTGGCCCGCGACGCCTTGTCGGCATTCGGCGCCGGGGAGCACGTCGTGTTCGGCACGGCGGACCGGCTTACCGCGCGCGACGCCGCCGTGCTCAACGGCATCCTGATCCACGGCCTGGATTTCGACGACACCCATCTGCCCGCCGTCGCTCATGTCACCTCCGTGGTCCTGCCCGCCGCGTTGTCCGCCGCGGTCGCCTCGAACGCCTCGACGCGCGACCTGCTGCTCGGCTACGTCCTCGGTGTCGAGGTCATGGCCCGGGTCGGCATGGGAGCCGCCGGTGGTCTGCACGACGTGGGCTTTCATCCGACGGCCGTGGCAGGAGCGTTCGGAGCCGCCGTCGCCGCCGGCAAGATCATGGGGTTGGACGCCGGCGGCCTGGCCACCGCGCAGGGCATCGTCGGGTCACAGGCGGCGGGCCTGATGGAGTTCCTGGAGGACGGGTCGTGGACCAAGCGTTTCCATCCCGGCTGGGCCGCCGCGAGCGGACTGACCGCCGCGAGCTTCGCCAGGGCCGGCTGGAGCGGTCCTCCCGCCGTTTACGAAGGCCGCTTCGGCCTTTACACCACGCACGTGCCGAGCCGGAACGCACGCCCGGCTGCCGTGTCCGAGGATCTGGGCGTGAGCTGGGAACTGCTGCGCACCGCCGTGAAACCCTTCCCCGTCTGCCATTTCCTCCACGCCTTCGTCGACGCCGCGCTCATCCTCCGCAAGGAGCACGCCCTGCGGGCGGAGGACATCGCCAAGGTCCGCTGCGCGATCCACCCGGTTCCGCGCAAGGTGGTGTGCGAGCCCGCCGGGGCCAAACGGGCGCCGCGCGACGAGTACGACGCCAAATTCAGCCTCCCGTTCACCGTCGCCGCGTCGTTGGTCCGCGGCCGGCTGACCCTCGACGAACTCGAAGCCGACGCCCGCGCCGACGCCCGGATCCGGGAACTGGCCCGAAAGATACGGGTCGAAGACGATTCCGACAGCGCTTTCCCGTCGGCCTATTCCGGTTTCGTGGAGATCGAACTCACCGACGGGCGAGTGGTACGCCACCGTGAGCAGTACAACCGCGGACACGAACAGCGACCGCTCACCGACGAAGAGATCGTCCGGAAGTTCCGCGGCACGATCGGACGTGTCGCCGACCGAGAGACGGCCGATCGCGTGCGGCGGGCAGCGCTGGCGCTGGGCGACCACCGCCCTGCCTCCGGCTTCGCCGAGGCGTGCGGCGGGCCGGTAGTGACCGGTGGGATGTGATCCCCGGGGTGTGTGGTTGGGGTGCGGACTGGTGCGTTGCGGGTTTTCCGCAACGGTTCGTCGGGAGTGTCACGGGGGCTGGTCTGGCGTTGTGCGGGATCTTCGGGGATTGAGGTTGGTGTGTTGGGGTCGGGGTCCGGGGTAAAGGCTCGGGTGGTGTTTTCGCAGGTCAGGCGTGTGTTTTTTGCTGTGGTGCGTCGCGGTGATACGGCGGAGCGTGGGTGTCGCCGGGCGGAAGCAGGCAGCTTGCCGGAGTGGCGCGTGCAGTGCGCGGGCTGCGCTACCGGGCGCTGCGGTGGCTGTGGAGGTATCAACGGGTGTCGTTTCGTAACAGGTTCGGGAGCCGTTGAGCGCGTCTCGGCATGATCAATCGCGATGACTTTTGATGCCGCTCGGGGTGGGTTTCGGCCAGTGCTCGGCAGGCTGTTGTGCAGTCCGTCGGGGAAGCGGTGTGCGATGTTCCCTCGAAGTCGTACTTGCGTGCCGAGCCGGTGCGCGTGGTCAAGCCTGGCAAGGGAGGCTTCTCCGCCAATTCGCCCATCCTGGCCATGCCCTGTCAGGAAACGTCGGTCTTTGGGTGTGGGTGATTGGGACAGTGGCGGAACGCACCGGGCTTCTTTCTGGAAGGGGTCCGGGCCGGGGTGTTCCCCGGCTGGCCGGTGCCGTGCGGGACAAGGGGAGGCATTCATGGCTGGGGGCGAGTCCACCGCGACGCCGGATGGCGAAGGCGAACAGAGCTGGCTCTACGAGGCGCCTCCGGAGGCCCGGCAGCGTGCGGAGGCGGCGCGCAAGGAGCTGGAGGTGCTGGGCGCCAGCGTGAGCGCCAAGACGTTCTGGTGGGGGTTCGAGCTGCACCTCAACCAGGAGGCCGTGGACAAGTACGTGGAGATCAAGGACCTGATCGCTGACGTCCTTGGCGAGGCGCTGAAGGAGCCTTTGTCGTCTCTCGTCGCGGTGGCGGCGCTGGCGCAGAAGGCGTGGGTGCAGGCGGTCTCCAACGGCTACGGCTGCAAGCTGGTCTCGCCGTGGATCTCGCCTCTGATGCTCATCCCGGTCAGTCTGGCCCCGTCGGAGGACACCAACTTGTGGTGGACGGTGTTCGAGCCCGGGGCGGGCTGGAACACCGACACCAAGTTCCCGGGCCACATGAGTGCCGCGAACCCGGCGGTGACGGAGTTCAAGGGCCGGTTGTATGTCGTGCACCGCGGTGCCAGCGACAGCAAGCTGTGGTGGACCTCCTACGATCCCGACAACGGCTGGACGGACGACAAGCCGTTCCCGGCCCACCTGAGCGGTGCCGGCCCGGCCCTGGCGGTGTACGGGGGCCGACTGCACTGCGTCCACCGGGGTGCCGGCGGCGACACGCTGCTCTACCACACGTCCACCGCGGACGGTGTCAACTGGAACGCGGACGCCAAGATGCCCGCCACCAGCAATGTCGAGCCTGCCCTGGCCGTCTACAACAACAAGCTGTACTGCGTCCACCGCGGCGGCGCCGAGGCCAACCTGTGGTGCACCACTTACGACGGCACCCGGTGGAGCGCCGGCTACAAGTTCCCCCGGCACTTCACGTCCTCCAACCCTGCCCTGGCCGTCCACAACGGCTGGCTGCACTGCGTCCACCGGGGCAGCGGCAGCGACAACAACCTGTACGCCACCAGCCTGAACGGCAACGGCAACTGGACCGAGGACGCCAAGCTCCCCGGCCACCTCAGCCTCGAAGGCCCGGCCCTGGCGGTCTTCGGCGGCGAGATGTACTGCATCCACCGCGGCTTCGGCACCGGCGACCAGCATCTGTGGTGGTCCCACTACGACGGCACCCGGTGGAGTACCGACACCAAGTTCCCCGGCCACCTCAGCGGTGCGGGACCCGCCGCGATCGCCTATCGCGACAAGAACGGCACCCGCGACCAGCTCCTGGTCGTCCACCGCGGCTTCGGCAAACGCGCCGCCGGCACCGACAGCGCGGAAGCAGAAGCACGCATCGCCGCCGAAGAAGCCGGAACAACCGCGACCCCGGACGCCGGCTGCCCCCCTCGGCCCTCACAACGGCGGCCCGTCCTGAAGCCGGACAGGCCGCCGTCGCTGGTCCACCTCCGCGAGAGGCCGGATGTCTGCCCCAAGGCGACAGCCCGACCTTCGACCGCGCGTTACCCCTCAGCGGCATAAGCACACCCCGCACTCCCACCGCAAGCCCCGACTGACATCAGAACAAACCGACATCGCAGTGCCGGTCAGCGCGCGACACCCGCACTCATCGCGAAACGACTCACCAACCGACCGCGGCAGCCAATCTGGCCAGCCGCGTCCCGGGCCGGGGCCGGGACGGGGGCACGGAAGGCCGTACGGGTGTGGTCGCCGGCGCAGCTGTCCGGGTAGTACTGGTGCGTGCCTTTTTCTCCGCGATTCCTTCGCCTCGTGCCGGGCGGTCTTCGGGGCCGGGTGCGCCGCGGCCTTGGTCGGCTGGGGGTAGCCGGATGGCCGCTTCCGCTCCTGGTGGCGGCTGCTGCGGCCGTCCCGCCGTCGGACACTTCGTCCGTGGGCAGGTCCCCGATGGTGATCAGGCTGCCGGGGGCCACTTCGGCCGAAGGCATTTGCCCCGGCCGTGGCTCCGCCTTCTACGCCGGGGACTATTTCGCGGGCGACATCTACCGCGGTGATCTCCAGTCGGGTACCGCCGCCCGGTTCATCGATGCCCCGCCGGGCCGCCAGGCCCTGGGCATGCAGGCCCACGCCCGGCATCCGCTGCTGTTCGTTGCGGGAGGTTCCACCGGCCAGGCGTACGTCTACGATCTGCGGCGCAAGACCACGGTGGCTGTCTACCGGTTCGGGGCCGCGCACACCGCCTTGATCAACGATGTCGCCCTGACCCGTGACGGCGCCTGGTTCACCGACTCCCGCCGGGCCCGGCTGCACTTCGTGCCGGTCGGCCCCCGCGGGACCCCCGGCCGCTTCACCACGCTCACCGTGCGCGGCCCGGCAGCCGACCTCGCCGGCAAGTTCAACCTCAACGGCATCCGGGCCACGCCTGGCGGGCGCACCCTGGTGGTGTCGCACTCCAGCAAGGGCGCGCTGTACACCGTCGATGCCGTCAGCGGACACAGCCGGGCCGTGACCGGGGTGAGTGTGCCCATGGTCGACGGCATCGCACTGCACGGACACACCCTGTGGGCGGTGCAGAACTTCCGCAACCAGATCCAGCGCATCACGCTGAACGGGGACCTGTCCCGCGGCATCACCAAGAAGACCATCAGCAACGGCCTGTTCCGCATCCCGACCGCAACGGCCCGCTTCGGGGACCGCCTCGCCGTGGTCAACGCCAAGCTGCGCCCCGACGGCCGCCCGCCGACCGCCAAGAGCTATGAAGTCGTCGTGGTGGGCGCCTAGATCGGCGGGTGCTCTCTGAGCTTCACCGCAGAGGGCGTTCGTCGGCGGAAATACGACGCCTTTTGAATACGTGCTGGTTACCAGCTCACTCCGCGCGGCCCGATCCAGCAGCCCCACGTGGTCAGCGGTTGCGCGCCGTATCCGATCGTGCAGCCCCTTGAGGACCAGGACTACACCGTCCTCGATCCGCCCCCGCCGGAGAAGCGCACCCGCTGGCGCGTCGATGTGACGCGGGACGGGCGGCGCCTGGTGTACCGCATGGACTGCGCCGCCGGATCGGAGGGCGGAAGCCTGGCCACCGATGCGGACGCCCTGCGGCTCCTGGCGCAGGGACCGGAGGTGGCCACCACGTGCGCGATCTGCCGCCCGGAGGCGGTGCTGCGTACGCTGCCTCCGCCTGCGGACGACTCGTTCTGAGAGCCGGGTGAGCGAGCCGGCCGCACCCGGTAACTCCGCGGGGCAGCGGCGGGCAGCCGCGCGAGGCAGCACCGCTTCCGCGTTATGCCGGGGGCTGCGGCGGCTCCTCCAGGGCTTCGGCGACCTTGCGGGCCAGCGCCGCGACGTGGGGCGGGAGGTGGGTGTCGAGAGCGTCGATGTCGTCGCTGAGTCTGGCGCGCAGTCCGTGCAGGCACGCCGCGGTGAAGAGTCTTTGCGGGTCTTCGGCCGTTGTGGCCGCTTCGGCGCGCGCCTGGGCCCATGCGTACCGAAGTCCAGTTCCGGATCGTCGGTTTCAGGGGCGGGGTCTCCCAGCAGGCCCGCCAGCTCCACTTGTTCCTCGGGCCCGGGACCGTCGGCTCGGCTGCGCTGCTGCTTGGTCTGCAGGTAGGACTGGAGCGCGTCGTCGGACATGCCCTCGCGCTGGCAGTACGCGGCGAACAGCAAGGCCGCCATGTTCATGGTGTCCGCTGCGTCGGTGAGGCGGTACAGCGTCATCCGCTTTGAGCCGTGCACCCCGGTACCGAGGTGGTACAGGACCTCCTGGCCGTTGGAGGCCGTTTCGGCAACGTACTGCTGGATCGAGCGGTGCAGTGGCTCGGGAAAGGAGGTGGGTTCCATGTCCGCACGCTAGGACGCACTTCGTACGAACCGTCCGCGACGGGCCGCGGCGGCGACCATCACGACGACCTCGCCGCGGTCCACGCCGCCCGCCATCAGCAAGAGGTCCGCCACGAAGCCCTCGTCAACGACGCCGTCGCCGCGCTCACCGACGCCCGGGAAGTGCTGCGCCTGCTGCCGAGCGTGGTCACCGACGTCGACACGCACACCTACCGCGGTTAAGCCTGCATGACACCCGAGGCCGCAACGGACGCCCTGTCCGCCTGGGGGTACCAGCTCACGGCCATGCTCCCGGAGCCGGCCGACCGCGACGAGCGTCAGAGCTGGCAGTTCGCCCGCGACTGCGGCCGCGACGTCGCGTGTCGGCACGATCAGCGTCAGCCCGTACCGACCCTGGACCTGGAGACGGGCCGGTCCACCATCGTTTGCTGACCGGGGAAAGGCCGACTGTGTTGTCGGTGGGGCTGGGAGCCTGGCCGGTACGGACGGAACAGGGATGGGGAACTGCTGCGCGGTCGGGAGTGAGCGCAGCGGGTTCCGCCGGTGCTCCGCACGGGGGTAAGCGAGTGATGTGCCGCCGGTGCACATTGCGGTGAGCGCGGGCAGAAACGGTAGCCCAAAGACCATGCTGAGGATGCCGGCCGCGAGGATGGCTGCGACGAACCCGCCCGAGGCGGCGAAGAAGTGCTCACCGAAGTGGCAGACGGCCCGCCAGGTGCGGGCGCGCGCAGCTGTGCAGTGATCAGGCGGTGGCGTGGGCATCCGGCGCGGACACAGCTGTGTCCGCGCCGGATGCCCACGCACGGTAAGGCGTTGCTCTGGTTCAGCGCGCCACGTGTGAGGTGACGCTGCCGTTGGTCTCCAGGACGGCCCACAGGGAGCCCACCTTGATTGCCGAGCGGAACTTGCGCTCGCCGTCGACCTCCATCGTGCCGAGGGTGCGCCCGTCCTTGTCGACGAGGACCGCCCGGTAGTGCTGGTCGCCGAGTTCGGTCACTTGGACGACGGTCTTGCCGTCGGCGAGCGTTTCGTTGTGCGGGCCACTCGGGCGGACCTTTGCGATCCAGGAGGCCACCTCGCCCTTCGAGGAGAGCGCGATGATCATTCCGTTGAGGTTGCCGGCGTCGTAGGGCTCGGCGGGGGTTGCCTCGATGGAGCCGAACGACTGCCCGTCGTCGAAAAAGCCGTCCGCCCGGTAGTGGGCGGGGCCCATCCGGTAGATCTTGGCGATGGAGCCGCCGTCCGCCAGCTTCGCCGTCCGGACGTAGGTGCCGCCGCCCTCCGCTTCCCAGCGGGCCGGGCAGCCCTTGGGCAGTGCGGGGAAGGTGTGGGTGCGGTCGAAGGCGACGCCGCCCGACGGTCGGCGCTGCCACAGCTGGGCCCGGCCGCTGTCCAGGTCGGTGAGCTTGAGCCCGGCTTCCTCATTGAGGGGGTGGTTGTAGTTCACACCCCCGTAGGGGATATCGCCGTCCCTGGTGAGAAGGTCGCCGTCCTTGTCTTTCAGGACCGCCTGCGGCCCCTCAGGGCCGTTCTTGGGAATCGGCCGGTTGGTGATCTCCACGTACGCGCCCTCGATGGGAAGAACCGAGTAAACCTTCTCGGTGACCGTGCACCGCGCGATATCGGCAGGCGTCGGCCCGGCTGTGCGCGCCGCGCTGCCGGCGAACGCCGCGGAGGCCGGGCCGAGCACGGTGGCGGTCACCGCGGCGCAGGCCGCCAGGGTGCGCAAGGCGGTGCGGCGGTGAGGCAGTAAGGCAGACATACGTGACTCCATCGCTGGCTGGTCGTGTGGAACGGGACGAAAGACGTGCGTCGTACGCTGCCCCTTTCACAGGCGGCGCTGTGAGACGGGCGGTGACTGCTGTACGTAAGGTACGAGGCGTCTTTGACGGACGAATCGCTTCCACGTAACAGCGGTGTCGCGGAAAAACGGCCACATAGAAACTTTTGTCCGACTGCTCCGTATCGGGCAGCCCGCCAGGTGTGGATGCGCCTGCACACCCGAGACAGCACCGCGGAGCCGCGCGGGCAGCGGGTCCGTGATGACCAGGCTCGGCTGGTGCGCATGGGCGCCAGGAAGGCGCAGTCGGCTGACGTGCGCTCCCTGGCCGAGGTCAGCAGCCCATCCGGTGCCGTCACCGGTGCCGCGAACGTGGTTACGGGGAGGACGTGGGCCATACCCCTTGCCTGGCCGCATTCCGGCAGACCGACTGTCGGTGCCGATGACACGGATGCGGATGGCGACGGTCATGCGTACGGCGACGGATCTACGGCGAGCTGCCGGTACGGTGCGGCTATGAGATCACTTCCTTCTGCTGTCGCCTTCGCCGGCGCGGGAACAGGCGGGCCAATGAACCGCCGCACCCTGCTGAAGGCGGCCGCTGCGGTCGCGGGTGCGCCGTTGGCGTCCTGGGCCGTACCGGCCCGGGCACATGCTGCCGGGGCCTACCATGTGGCCGTCTGTGAGCAGGCGAGGAACGTGGTGCTCGTGCACCCGGCCGATGTGGAGTGGACTCCGGCCAGCCAGGTGTGGCGCTGGTCGCCGCCCGCAGCCTGGGTGGACGGCAAGAACGCCTGGCTCGGGCTGTCCGACGTCAGGTTCCGCAACGCGGGCGCCCGAGGCTGGGTCGCCCTGGTCACGGCCTCCGCCGGCAAGGTCGGGATCGTCGGCACGGGCAAGGGTGGTGCGCTGCTGTGGTCCGCCCGTCCGTACGGCAATCCGCATGCGATCGAACGGGTACCGGCCACCGGTGCCGTGGTGACGGCTTCGTCGCAGGCGTCCGACCGTGTCGATTACCCCGGATTTCTCACCGTCTATGGGCCGCGCGATCCGGAGGACCCCAGCACACTCACCCGCGTCCAGGAGATCAAGTACCAGGGCGCGCACGGCCTCTACTTCGACGGGGGCTACCTGTGGGCACTGGGCACCTGGACCATTGCCAAGTACCGCGTCACCGGCAACCGCCTGGACACTCGACTCGAGCAGGTCTGGAAATACACCTTTGAGAAGGCGTTCAACGGCCATGGCCTCGATGCCGACTACAGTGACCACCAGTACCTGCTGGTCACGAGCGGCGGATCGGTGCGCAGGCTGCACAAGGCCAGCGGACAGCTCACCGATGCGAAACCCACCGGCGTGGGCGTGAAGTCGTTTTGCCGGGTGGTCTCCGGTGAGTCCTTCTGGCAGCAGGCCATCAGCGTGACCGACCCGGCGAGCCACCCGGACGCCGGGACGGGGTACTGGAACACCTATGTGCAATTCTTCGATGCCGCCGGCAGCCCGTCGTTCCGGCGCGCCCTGAAGGGCTACGGGTACGACGCCAGGTTCTACACCGCCCGTGCGACCGGCGCCGCCTTCAGCTGAGTGCTCCGCGGCCGTCGGCGCCGGGCTGCTGCGGGAACGCGGCTTCGGCCCGGCCCGTATGCGCACACGGGAATAGCGCGGCGGCCTGGACAGCGGCAGTCGTCGCGTCCGCGGCCTTGCCGGCAGCGGGGTGAGGGCGTATCCGCCCTCACCCCTTTTGGATCAGATCCAGTCGTCACCGGGGGTGACGACGAAGGCCGCCCCGGTATTGGCGCGTACGGCGACCTTGCCGTCGGCCCCCTGGACGACGAGGTCAGCCCTCTTGTCGGCGTCAACGTCGGCGAAGTGCAGGTGTCCCTTGCCGGGCTGGCCGAGGTAGTTGGCCCAGCCTTCGCTCCAGTCGGTGCCGCCGTCGAAGTAGGTGCCCTTGTTGGTGCGTACGGAGATTTTGCCGTCGGTGCCGTGGACGATCAGGTCGGCCTTGCCGTCGCCGGTGATGTCGGCGAAGTAGAGGTGTCCCTTGCCGGGCTGGCCGAGGTAGTTGGCCCAGCCTTCGCTCCAGTCGGTGCCGCCGTCGAAGTAGGTGCCCTTGTTGGTGCGTACGGAGATTTTGCCGTCGGTGCCGTGGACGATCAGGTCGGCCTTCCCGTCGCCGGTGACGTCGGCGAAGTACAGCCGTCCCTTGCCGGGCTCGCCCGTGAAGTTGGCCCAGCCCGCGCTCCAGTGCTTTTCTGCGCTGAAGCGGTAGGCGGGCTTGCCGGGCTTGGGCGCGAAGTTCTTGACGGCGGTCCGTACCGTGATGCTGCCGTCCACGCCCTGGATGATCAGGTCGTCGGATCCGTCGCCGTTGACGTCGGCCATGCTCACGATCTCGCGCAGCCGCTCCTGCACCCCCTTGACCCAGGCCCGTGCGGCGCTGTCGTCGAGGCGGGCCGACAGGGCACCGGTGCGGGTTTCGGCCGGATCCTGCCCGAAGCACCCGCCCTGCCAGGACCGGCTGTTGACGGCGACGAGTTCGGCCTTGCCGTTCTTCTCCCGCACCAGCGGGCCGCCGGTGTCGCCCGCACAGACGGCAACGCCGTCCTGCCCGGTAACGGCCACCTGGCCGTCGTCCGCAGCATCCACAGCGAAGACGCCTTCGTGCATGGTCAGCGGTGACCACTCGTCCCGGGTCCGCCCAAACCCGGCGGCCTTCAGCTTCTCACCGGCCGCAGGGGCGGAGGTGGCCAGGGGGATCGGGGAGATCCCGGCGATACCGGTGGTGGGCCTGTGCAGGCGGGCCATGACTAGGTCGCGCCCCTGGTAGGGGACGAGTTCGGTGACCTGGGTGACCAGTCCGGCAGTGGTGGTCAGGTCGCGACGGCCGATGGTGGCGACGGTCTTCTTCGGCGGCGCCCCGGACGCGAGCGCGGTACCGGGGCGGGCGGCGAAACAGGAGGCCGCGGTGAGCACCCACCGCTCGTCCACGAGCGTGCCGGAGCAGGCGCGCTCACCCTCGCCTATGTCGAGGCGCACGGTGTAGGCGGCGGTGGCGCCGGAGGCCGGAGTACCGCTGACGGCCAGGGCGGGTGAGGCCCCCAACGCGAGAAGGCTAGTGACCAGCGTCGTAGCGAAAGCTGCGAGACGTATAGGTCTGGTGCGATTCATGTGTTTCCTTAGTACGAGGTCTGCGGGGCCCGTTGGGGATGGAGCAGCTGGCAGAGAGAGCGGCCGGTCCGGCTGCCCCGGCATCACCGGTATCAGGCGCCTCCGGCACACACTCCGCCCATCGACTGCTCTTCTCAGCCTCCGGCTGAGAAGAGCAGTCGATGGGCGTCAGCCTCAGCATCATCTCGGACATGTGCTACCCGAAGGCGGCCGGGGCGGATGGGCGGGTGCGGCCGGTGCTGCGGTGACGGTGACGGGAATGTCCAGGCGAATGCCCGCGGGTGTGGTCAGGCGCAGGACGTAGCCGCCGGGACGGTGCCCGGCCTGCAGGGCTGGAAGCGGTATGACGCCTTCGGCGTCGGCGGGAGGCAGGACGAGCATGCGCAGCCGACGGTGCTGACGGCCCTCGAAGTACGGGCCGTCCTCGGTGGGCGTGCGCCCCGACGACACGATGACCGCTTCGACCCTGGCCCCTGCCACCGGGGTACGGGCCTGGGTGGCCATGATCCGCAGCGGCGAGGTAACGCAGTGTCCACCGGCACCGTGATCTCCGCGGCGTCGAGGGGACTGAGGCGGTCGGCAGCAGGGGTGGCAGCCGGGCGGACGGTGATGGTGAAGGTGACCGCAGGATCAGGTGCACCGGGGACCGTGGCACGGAGGGTGGCGGTGCCAGGGCTGGTGCCGGTGGTGAAGGCGGGAACGTTTGCGATGCCCTGGTGGTCAGTGCGGACGGTGACAGCGAGGGATGCGTCGGCCATCGGCCTTGCAGCCAGGCTCAGGAAGCGTACGGCGGCGTTGCCGGTGAGGGTGAGCCTCAAGTCAATGCCCGGGATGGGGGCGCCGTGGACATCGCGGGCCACCACCTGCTGGCGAGGGCGGAGTGTCCGCTCGGTCTGGGCCTTGATCTCCTCGAGGCCGATGCGGTCGAGGAGAGCGAGGGGGCGCTGAGCAGGGGTGGGCTGAGGCTTGGCCGTCGGCCGCGGTGTCGGTGGCTGAGGGCGGAGATGCGCCGGGGTTCCGTGCGGTGCCGGCTGAGAGAGCGTTTTGCGCTGTCTGGCTGCAGTATCGATTGTTTTCTGCCGTGTCACGCTGGGGACTTGAGAGGAGGCTGGGGCTGGTGGCGTGGACGTAGCGGCCACTGGCCCGTCTCACCCGGCAAGCTCCCGTCTCATTCCAAGAAGCCCTGTTGCACCGCCTTTGCTCCCGCCGCCGGACAACGCGCCTGGGCGCACGGGCCGGCACGCGGTACGCCAGCACCATGACCGCACGCCGCCGCTATCCCAGTGATCTGTCCGATGCCCGCTGGGCCCTGGTCGAACCGGTCCTGGCCGCCTGGCGCCTCGAGCGCCGCGGCCGCGCCCTGGACTTCGGCCGCCCGCCTGAGCACGATCTGCGCACCCTGATGGACGCCATCTTGTACGTGAACCGGACCGGCATTCCCTGGCGCTACCTGCCGCACGACTATCCGCCCTGGCAGACGTGTTACGCCTACTTCGCCCACTGGGAGAAGGAGGGCATCCTCACCCAGCTCAACAGCCTGCTCCGCAGCCGTGTCCGCGAGGACGAAGGCCGCGCGCCCGAGCCGAGCGCCTGCATCATCGACTCACAGAGCATCAAGACCTCGGCGAACGTTCCCGCCGCCGGACAGGGCACCGACGCGGGCAAGAAGATCGTAGGCCGTAAGCGGAGCATCATGATCGACACGATCGGGCTGTTGCTCGGGGTGCTGGTCACCGCGGCCAGCGTGCAGGACTCCGTGGCCGGCGCCCACCTCGTCGAGACGGTTGCCGCCGAGCATCCTGCCGTCCGCAAGACCTGGGTGGACGGCGGCTACCGCCAACACCTCGTCGAACACGCCGCCCGCCTCGGCATCGACATGGAAATCGTCCGCCGTAACCCCGCGACCAGGGGCTTCGCCCCGCTACCGCGGCGCTGGACGGTGGAGCGAACACTGGGATGGCTGATGTTCCACCGCCGCCTGGCCCGCGACTATGAGGCCCTGCCCGCCCGTTCCAGCGCCATGATCTACCTCGCGATGATCGACGTGATGAGCCGCCACCTCACCGGCGAATCCACTCTCAACTGGCGAGGCGCCTGAAAACGCAACCAACTCCGCATCACAGGATGAAACAAAAGGACGAAACGCTCTCTGAGCGGGGCCGGATCGAGCGGATCATGCTGGCCGAGCATGCGGGCCACTTCTACGGCCGGGACCTCTGGGAGCGGGTGCTGCGCGTCACCCAGGGGGTGGCCGCAGCGGTGGCGCAGGACGTGGCGGGGCAGCGGTACTGGGAGACCGAGACACCGCTCAGCTCCTTCGCAGCGGTCTACCGGCGGATGCGCCAGCACCGCGGTATCGCCGACGCGCTCGGCGATCAGGACTTCTGACGCCGGTGTGGATGCCGGTGCCCGAGGCGCCCCCGAGGCCCCGGGCACCGGCATCGGGACGCCGCTTCGCCCCACCCCAGTGCACCCCGGCAGGCTGCTTCCCGCGAGGGGCGGTACGTCGTACGGCCGCAGGGCCAGTCCCGGGGCCTGCGGGTGCACGGGGCCGGTGGCGGCCGCAGGGTGGAGGGGTGGATGCTTCTGCGCCCCGGGTCATCGTGCAGCCGCCGGCACCGGCCGGCGGGCGGCGCGTCTGTGTCGACGGCACCACCCTGGGCCTCGCCTATCGCCCGGCCGACGTGGCCGAGTTCCTGCGCCGGGCCGGTACCGACCCCGACCAGATCGATCTGGAAGGTCCGGACATCGAACGGCGCGGCGGCGGACCGGACATCTGGAGCCCGCCGGACACCCCCGCATAGCGAACACCGTGCTTCCTCGGGTCGCTCGGCAACTGGAGAAACACCTGTCGCAGGACCTCGGCGAGCAGGTATGGCGCGAGCCGAGGCTCGGCGCCCCGGCGGACATTGACGAGCACCGCCGGACGGTCACCCATCTGGAACAACAAAACGTCGAGCTGGCATCACGACTGGGAGAACGGCGGGCCGAACTGGAAGCTGCTCGGGCCGCCAACCGCGAACTGACCCGCGCGTTGAACCAACGTGGATGAAAGCCGGAGCAGGCCCGCAGCTACTCCAGCTTTCCTCAAGCGGGTCTCCGTCCGGACACGCCAGGCCCGGTGACGCGCGCCGCCAGCGCTGTGGCGGCGGGCAGGACGGGCGGCGACGGCGTCGCTGCCGGAGAGCGCGGCCCAGTGCGGGGGTTCTTCGCGTTCGGTATGCCTCATGAGGCATCGGGCCGATAACCGTCCCAGACGTGAGACGGGGTCTGCAGCGGGCGAGCATTCCGCTGACCGAGGGGGCGCTGAGACATCAGCATTGCCCGTCACGCCACGGGAAGGGCAGGTCAGCCGAGCGCGCAGGGGCGGGGCCGCCAGGACCCGGCTGTGCGAGGGTCCTGGCGGCATGGGGCTCAGGGATTCACCACGCTCCAGCGCTGGGCGGGGTAGTCCCTGCACTCGTAGAGGGAGATCCCGCCACGTTCCGCGTCGGGGGACTGCAGGCACAGGTTGTTCGCCTCGTTGCGGAAGCGGATGCTGCCGTCCGGGAAGCTCTCGGCCAACCAGCGCTGGCCGGCGCCATTGACACCTCGGTCCTCGTCGCAGGTCCGGAGTACCGCATCTGTTTCCGTGCGGGCGTGTTCATCCCGGCTGCCCAGGCACCACTTGTCGCCGTCCTCACTTTTGAGCCGGACCAGGTTGCCGGACGGGCTGACTCGTTGGACTTTCCAGCCGAATTCCTGCCGCTCCCACAACAGCCAGTAGATCCACCAGGACTTGGGCGGTACGGGGGCCTTGTAGACCTCGGTGCCGCTGACCGCCCCGGCCCGCCGCATCCGACCTCCGAGCCACTCGGAGTCAAGACGCGCATTCCCCTTGGCCGTCAGCCATTTCGCGGGGGCAGCAGAGACGTCCCTCCACCCTTGGGTATCGTCGTCAGTGCAGGGCGCTGCGGTGACTGCTTTACCTTCCCGGGCCAGGCAGAGTCCGGGGAGGCGACGTTGCGCCAGCGCTGCAGCCTGCCGTAGTCCTGGTTAAGGTCTCCCTCCTCGCTCTTCAGCTCGCTCACCGACCACTGCGCTCGTGGATCGCCGCAGTCGCCGGCGACGGTCCGGGCCGACACGTCCCGGCGAACCTTCGGCGCGATGGCGATGCAGTCTTTCGTACCGGTGTTTTGGATGAAGTGGTCGAGCATGCCGGTGGTGTACATCTGGAAGGTTTGATTGTCGCCGTAGCCGGCGTCGCCGACCGTGAATGAGTCGTCCGGATTGTCCTGCAGCAGACGGCCGGTCGGGGTGCTCAGGACTGTGCCGTAAGTGTGGGACGGGCTCGGTAGCCGGCTTGGCGGCGCTGTTCGGCCAAAGTACACGGGAGCGTGGTCGGAGCCACGGCCCTGCGGAACGGTTGCATGGAAGCCCGCCAGGCCGTGGGTGACGGCGTAGTCCAGCTCGCTTGGGTTGTTGCCGTTGATGAACGTCGCCTGATTGGTACGGGCCAAGGTCTCTTCGTCGCGCAGATGCAGTGACGTATTGCGGGCGTGCGCGTCGTTGAGGCCGAGGATGTTGAGGTTGAAGTCACCGACCAGAGCCCAGTTCCGGCCGTCGCCGGCCGCGACGTTCCGGACCTGGGTGAGCAGTGGCTGCACGTCATGGCCTCGGGCGTGGGTGTTCCAGTACCAGGTGTTCCCGAACCGCAGACCGAGTAAGGGACGGGCCCGGTAGCGGGTGTTCGAGGGATTCGGATCCGGGTCGTAGTGGGGGTTTTCCAGTACGCGGATCTCGTCGGCCGGGGAATCGGTGACTGTGGCCAAGTTGACCCGGCCGCCCTGCCACCTGTCCGTGCCCGTCTCGCGGACCCTTTGGGGATCAGTCTGCAGGAAGTACACGTATCGGTCACTGCGGTTGGGGCCGCCTGGCCAGGTCACCTGCGTAACAGAACTGGGTAAGGGCCTGGGGCGGGACGGGCTGAGACGGATCTGCCGGAAGCTGGACCGGTCCGGCGACTCCGGCAGGGGCGGCCCGCTGCCGACCTCCTGGAGCGCGACCACCGCGTTGTCTGCGGCCAGCTGCCGCACTTCCGTATTCCAGCGCTCGCCGTTGTTGGAGCCCTGCATGTTGTACGTGGCGAACGGCGAACTGCCGTCGTTGTCCACCGCAGGTGCCGCCGTTGCGGCCAGCGACACGTTCGGGACCAGTGTCGCCAGCCCGGTCAGGACCGCGACCACGACGGCAACCAACCGCCTTCGACGACTCCGCATTGCCGAATAACTGCCTTTCGTCAACTCCGTTTGCCCTTCTCCCACTCGGCCCCGGTGCCCCACGGGCTGAGCCAAGCGGGCTACAGCGGGCAGAACCCGCATCTCGGAAACACGACAGGGCTCCTGCGCCCGGGGGCTACTCACCCGCTCCAGCCAGACCGACGCTCCCCTGCGTGCATGTACATGCCGATGGTCCTCTCGCTGCCCCCGCTCCGCAGACACTCCTCACCACTTGACGCAAAAGCGAGGGTTCCCGCCCCGCACGACGAGGCGGAGGCAGATGGTTGATTCCAAAGGAGATGCCCACGACCAGGCCGCGGGTCTTAAGGCCGAGGCGGAACGCCGTATCCGGCGTCCGCGATGGCCAGCGGCACCCCGAGCCCTCACGAGCGGGTTTAATCAAGCATTCCCCGCCACTTCAGCGGCGCAGCCGCCTCGTCCGCGGAGATCACATCGCTGTCCAGATGCCTCTCCAGCAGCAGATACGCACGACCATGAAGAAGGCGCTGGTGGCGGGATCGGCTACTGCAGCGCTGGCGACACTTTCGGGGTGGTGGCTCCGGCGGCTTCGGCCAGTCCGATTCCGCCGGGTCCAGCGGACCGCGCGCCGCCGCACCGCAAGTACCACATGGGTACGGATCCTTTGAAGGGAAGCGTTCTCCCAGCTCAAGGGGACCGCCCCGGGGAGCCGCAGTGACGCAGGACAGCGAATATCTGACCCATCCCAGTAGATTCGGAGCACGTGAACACCGAACTGCCGGATGACGTTCACCGAGTCTCCTGAAGGTCTGCTCGCTGGCCGGGGGAGTGTGTCGGGACATTGGTATCGGGCGTAGCAGGGCATGGTGTCGACAGCACGGTTCCGTTCTCGATGTGCAAGAACTGCTCCGTCGCCTTCGCCACGTTGCCCTCGCAATGTGTGGAGAACAGCACCGAACCGTCGCTGCGAGCGTAGTCGGTGATGATTCGGTGGAATCGGGTGACGTTCTCACTGTCGAGGTTCGCCGTTGGCTCGTTGAGAAGGAGGAGCAGCGGGCTCCCCAGGAGGGCGCGCGCCAGGCCGAGACGCTTGCGCTGCCCCAACGACAGCCGCATGAACTGGGTGCCTGCGTGGTCCGCAAGTCCCACCAGATCGAGCAGGCGCGCCGTCTCCTGCTTCGCCCGGACCCCGAAGAGGTTCCGCAGTGAGGCGTAGTAACGCAGGTTCTGCGCACAGGTCAGCCGGAAGTAGAAACTGCGCTCCGGATACAGAGACACCCCGATGTGCGCCCGCGCGGCCGTGGGACGGCGCAGCATGTCGCAATCAGCGATGGCCACGCTGCCTCGCGTGGGTGTGATCAGCCCGCACAGGATCTTCAGTAGCGTGGTTTTTCCGGTCCCGTTCGCGCCGAGCACCGGCACGATCTGCCCTGCGGGCACAGTGAAGCTCACCTCGCTGAACAACGGGGCCCTGGCCTTGCCGAAACATCGACATCGCGGTGACAGTCAGCATGCGTCCCCCCCGCACAGCAGATGTTCCGCACTGGTGATCCGGTCGCTGCCCAGGGCGATGAGAGCGACCGCAGCGCCACCCGAGCCGGTGAGGAAGCCGGGGAGTCCGTCTGGACACCCGAAACGTTGTTGTTTCTCAACCCGAATAGCGAGTCACTGTCTGTCATTGCCAGGAGTTGCTCCACCGTATGCTGGGAGGGGCCGCTCCAGTGCCGCCCATGGGCCCTGGCCACCGTGCCGATATGACGCTGGATGCTGATCTGCCCGGCGATGCCGTGACACAAAGACGGGTTGTCTATCTGCCGCAGTTCCTCCGGGCGGCGCTCAACCGACTCGAGCAGAGCGATCGCGGTATCGAGGAAGGCCGGGTCCACGCGCGCGCAGTTGACTAGCGCGACCGCACCGCCGAGATTCCCGTAGCACCAGGCCTATCGCGCGAGACTGTTTTGGGCAGGTCGCCGGATCGCCGCCGACCTCGCCAGGGCGATCATGCTGATTGCCATGTGATCAGGAGACACTCCCCGGCGGCACCCCGTTTTCTGGGGCGGGGTGCCGCCCGCAGTGTTTGGGCGCCGGAAGGAGTACGCGTGGACGACAGCCACCAGCCCGACGAAGAAAGCACCTGGGCGTCCCTCTCCCGGAGGGAGAAGACCCTGGCCGCTTTCGGCATGACCGGTCTCGCCCTTGGGGTCATCACTGCTGTCCTCGCGGCTGTGCTGCTCGGTTTCCTTGCCGTCGCCGCCGCGTCGCTCCACCTGGTGGAAGCCGACGGGATCGGAACCCTGTTTTGGGGCGTGGCGTTGTCGCCGTCCTGTTCACCGGATACTTCACTCCCGGACTGCGGGTACAGCGCCCATGGCTCCCGGCGTTGCTGGCCGCATTGCTTGTCGTCCTGGCCAACCTGGCGGTCAGGAAAAATGGAGAGGCGCACATGAACAGGGGTCGCGGAAAGCTCCTCTGACCGGCAAACCCTGAATCCGCGGCCACCGCCAGCGGCGGCGGCAGCACCACGATGCTGCGCTCCCTGACCGCCCAGTTCTTCCACCACGGCGCCCACGTCCTGCTTCTCGTCCCCACGCGGGTCTCCCACCCATGGGCAGGGCCTACCGACGGCGACGCACTACGGCAGCGTCGCCGGCATCCACGACGCCCTTCTCGCCCTCACCACCGAGCTCAAGCGCCGCACTGGACTCGACCGTGAACAACTCGACGACGTGCCGCGGCTGATCGTCGCCATCGGCGCGGCCAGCGCCACGCTGCGCCAGCTCGCCCGTTACTGGGAGACCTTCCGGCTGCATCCCCATCCGCGCCGCCCAGGCGGCGGGCTGGGACGTGTGCGTGATCCTCACATTCGTCCGCGTACCGATGGCTCAGCGAGGACGACGAAGATGCAATCGAGGCCCTGGAGGAGCTGACCGGACACCCGGTCCGCTGGCAGTACAAGCTACCCTCGCAACCGGATGTCCTGCCCGCCCGGACACGATCCTCGTTGCCCCGCTCACCAGCAATACACTCGCGAAATGGGCTACCGCGATCAGTGACACCCTCGCCCGGCGCGCAAATGCCGCCGCACTAGGCCAGGAGACGGCGGGCGAAGGCCAGGGAGCGGGTGAAGAGTTCCTCCACTTCGGCGTCGGGCAGGCCGTACCAGCCGTGATCGGCGCCCGGCACCGTCCACGCTTCGACCGGTGCGCCGGCCTGCTCCAGTGCTGCGGCGAGGGACCGGCTGTGCGAGCAGTCCACCAGGGTGTCCTGGTCTCCATGGATCAGGAGGAACGGTGGTGCGCCGGGCCGGACGTGGGCGAGAGGGCTGGCCGCGCGGGCGCGTTCCGGGACGGTGGCCGGGGCCGCTCCGAGCATGCGCGCCTCGGGAGTGGCGGGGTCGTCGGGAGCAAAACAGCCCCGGACGCTGGTCAGGTCGCTCGGTGCATACCAGACCACGGCACCGGCCGGCTGCGCGTACCCCCTGCTCACGGGATCGGCCTCGGTCAGGGCGAGGAGTGAGGCGAGGTGTCCGCCGGCGGACTCGCCCCACACCACCGTCCGCCCGGCGTCGATGCCCAGTTCCGCCGAGCGCAGGGTCAGCCAGCGCAAGGCGGAGCGCAGATCGTTCAGCGGGGCGGGGAAGGTGGCTTCGCCGCTGAGCCGGTAGTCGGCGCAGGCGACGGCGAAGCCCGCGGCCGCGATGCGCGCGAAGGGACGGGGAGACCAGTGGCGGGTGCGCAGTCCCATGTCGTCGCGCCGTCCCCGGCGCCAGGCGCCGCCGTGTACGAACAGCACCAGCGGAACAGGGCCTGCCGCCTTGTCGGTCTCGGGCAGCCAGAGGTCGAGTTCCAGCGGGCGGCTTCCGTCGAGCTCTTGGTAGGGCACTCCGCGCAGTTCCCGTACCCCGGGCGCGCTCACCGCTGCGGGCGGCAGGGCAGCGAGGTCGGGGTGGGGCGCGGCGATGAGTTCGTGCAGCGAGGGCCCGGGCGCCGTCACCGGGTACGCCACTGGTGGTCGGGCAGGAAGCGCACGTCGTACTGCTGCGGGACGGTCGCGAACTTCCCGGGTTCCGGGATGACGGGCTGGTGCGGCAGGCCGAGCTGCTCGGCGGGCACACCGAGGTTTTCGAAGAACCGCTCGAAGGTTCCGCCGGGGCGGCCGCGACGCCGACGACGCGGCTGTGGTGGCGCTCGATGCGGTAGGCGTGCGGACAGTTCTTGGGCACGAAGCCGAAGTCGCCGGGGGTCAGCAGCTTCTCGTACTGGTTGCCCTCAAGGTCCTCGGCGAACAGCCGCACGGCTCCGTCGGTGATGTAGAAGACCTCATAGGTGTCGGGATGGACGTGGGCCGGGATGATGTCGCCCTTGGGGCCTTCGACGGTGAAGAAGTTGAAGGTGTTCTCCGTCTGCTCACCGCCCGCGTAGATGGTGACCAGGTCGCCGAAGAGGTGGGCGCGGTCACCCATGCCCTTTTCGATGAAGTAGGGGACGCCCGGCTCGGCGGGGATGTGGGAGTGGGTGCGGTAGCGGGTCGCGTATTCGGCGGTCAAGAGTGTTTCTCCTCCTCGTGAAGAGCCTGATGTCAGGTTACCTGACAACGGGGCGGTGCGGGAGTTCCCGGTGGGTATGGGATGGCTCACGGCCTTCACGCTCCCGGCGCAGCGGGGGGACGGCGGGGACCTCCGGCGCGCTGCGGATGTCCTCCACGGTCAGCTTGAAGCTGTCGGGATAGGCGGTGCGGGTGGTGCGGCGTGCCGGTTCGCTGGTGCGCCAGCAGTACAGGCACTGCTCGCATTGCAGGACGTCCCACGCCCCGGGGACGGGAGAGGTGAACAGCCGCGTGATCGCGGGGTGGGCGCAGCGGGGGCAGACGGTCTTCTCGGACATGCGGCTCCTTGATGCGGTCGTGCCCGGTCGGCCGGTGGCCGGCGGGCCTGGGTCAGCGGTCGGCGGCCAGCTGCTGCAGGCGGTCGAGCCATGCCGCGGCCTCGGGCAGGTCGCGGACCGGATTGCCGTAATTGCCGCGGGTATCGGGGGCGACGGGCGTGGTGGCGTCGATGACGAGCTTGTCGGTGATGCCGGGGGCTGCGCCTGCGGTGCGAGTTCGAGGACCGGCAGGTTGGGGATACGGATGAGGTCCCCGGACGGGTTCATCTTCGTCGACAGCGCCCACATGACCTGGGGCAGGTTGAAGGGATCGACGTCCTCGTCCACGACGATGACGGTGGTCGCGTAGCCGAGACCGTGCGGTGTGGTCAGCACGCGCAGGCCGACGGCCTTGGCGAAGCCGCCATAGCGCTTGGCGGTGGAGACGATGACCACCAGGCCGTGGGTGTACATGGCGTTGACCGCCTGAACCTCCGGAAACTCCGTTGTGAGCTGCTGGTACAGCGGCACGCAGGTGTTGGCGGCGATCAGGTAGTCGACCTCGGTCCAGGGCATGCCCAGGTAGAGGTGCTCGAAGACCGGCCGGCTGCGGTAGGAGATCTTGTCGATGCGGATGACGGTCATGCGGCGGCCGCCGGAGTAGTGGCCGGTGAACTCCCCGAAGGGACCTTCGATCTCGCGCTTGCGGCCTTCGATGACGCCCTCGATGACGACCTCGGAGCCCCACGGCACGGGCAGGCCGGTCAACGGGGCGGACGCGAGAGGCGCGGGAGCGCCGCGGAGCGCGCCGGCCAGCTCGTACTCGTTCTCGTCGTACTTCATCGGGGTGGACGCCACGATGGAGATCACCGGATCGTTGCCCAGGGTGATGGCGACGGGCAGGTCATCGCCCGCCTGCTCGGCCTTGTGCAGGTGCTGGGCGATGTCGTGCATGGGCACGGGCTGAAGCGCGAGCTTGCGCTTGCCCTTGACCTCGATGCGGTAGATGCCGACGTTCTGCTTGCCGCTGTTCTCCGGGTCCTCGGGGTCCTTGGAGACGACCGCGGCCTTGTCGATGTAGAAGCCGCCGTCGCCGTCGTTGAGACGGAACAGCGGCAGCACCTGGAAGATGTCCGCCTCGTCGCCGTCCATGGTGTTCTGCGCCCACGGCGGGTCCGCGCGCCACTCGGGGGCGACGGGGAAGTCGTTCCAGCGGCGGATGAACTCCTCCACCTGCCGCTTGACCGGGGTGTCCTTGGGCAGGCCCAGTGCCAGGGCGTGGTTGGCCCAGGAACCGTGGACGTTCAGGGCGATGCGGGCGGCGGTGAAGCCGGTGACGTTGTCGAAGTACAGCGCCGGGGCCGTGTCGCCCAGACGCGGGGCGGCGTTGGCGGCCGCGGCCAGGTCCGGCTCGGGCATCACCTCGTCGGTGACGCGCAGCAGCTGGCCCTCGCGGTCCAGGGCGTCGAGGAAACTGCGCAGGTCGTCGTGGGCCATGGAAAAGGCTCCTTCGGTTCGCTGTTGAGTGCCGGCGGTGGGATGTCAGGCAGCGGGCCGTTCCCGGCGGGCCTCGCGCATGCCCTGCCAGCGGCGGGCGGCGGGTGCCGGGAGGCCGAACTGGTCCAGGACGCGGGCGGTGATGTGGTCGACGATGTCGTCGACGTTCTGCGGGCGGTTGTAGAAGGCGGGCACGGGCGGGACGATCTGGGCGCCCATCCGGGCGAGGGCCAGCATGTTCTCCAGGTGGATCTCGCTCAGCGGTGTCTCCCGCGGCACCAGCACCAGACGGCGCCGCTCCTTGAGCACCACATCGGCGGCGCGGGCCACCAGTCCGTCGGCGTACCCGGTGCGGATTCCGGCCAGCGTCTTCATCGAGCACGGCACGATGACCATCCCGTCCACGCGGAACGACCCCGAGGCGATCGGCGCGCCCTGGTCCTCCGGCGCGTGTACGTGGTCGGCCAGCGCGGCGATCTCCCGTGCCGACCGTCCCGTCTCCAGCTCGATGGTCGAGCGGGCCCAGCGCGAGCACACCAGATGGGTCTCCACCTCCGGCAGCTGCTGGAGGTTCTCCAGCAGCCGGACGCCGAAGACCGCGCCGGTCGCTCCCGTCATCCCGATGATCAGCCGCACAGCAGCCCTCCCTCACACCGGCCGGACCGCCGGCCTCACTGATGGTTTCCGGTCGCCGAGCGGCGGTGGCGCCTGAGCGCCACCGCCCGGGCAGGCCCTGTCACGCCGGCTCATCGCCACCTGCTCGCACCACAACGCTAAGGCGGTGCCAGAAGGGCCATCCCCTACACTTGAGACACGTCATGAACAGAAACGGACGCCCTGAGGGCGGGACCGCCGACGGCATCGTGGCCGTCCCCTACCGCCCCACTCCCGGCTCGCCACCGGGTGTGGAGGTTCTCGGCTTTCCCCGGCTCGCCGCACGGGCGCGCGGCCACGGCCTCGACCCCTACCGTCCCCGGCGTCCGGCCTTCCACGAACTGCTCACCGTCACCACCGGAACCCTGCGCTGTTCTGTCGACTTCAGCACCTTCGACCTCACCCCCGGTACCTGGCTGTGGGTACGTCCGGGGCAGGTCCTGCAGTTCCTCACGCACCTGACCGCGGCCGGCGGCACCGCGATCCTCTTCCCGCCCGGCTTCCTCAGCACCGCCACGGTCGGCATCACCGGCGCGGAGGACCACACCCGGTGCCGCCTGCTGCGTCCCACCGCCCGTCAGACACCCGCCCTCGGCCACATCCGCAGGGCGCTAGAAGAGGGCTACGGCGACGTGGCCGCGCTGCCGCTGAAGGCCCACATCGAAGCCATGCGCAGCCTGCTGTCCGCCCTGCTGCTCCACCTCGCCCACCCGGACGGCACCCCGCCGTCCGACAACCCCGGCGACGAGCCCTTCCGCCGCTTCCGGCAGGCCGTCGAAGAGGGCTTCTGCCGCACCCACCGCGTCGAGGAGTACGCCGCCCGGCTCGGTTACAGCGTGCGCACCCTCACCCGCGCCACCCGGGCGGCCGTCGGCTGCGGAGCCAAACGCTTCATCGACGACCGCGTCCTGCTGGAGGCCAAACGCCTCCTCGCGCACACGGCCCTGCCCCCGCCGTCATCGGTGAACGCGTCGGCTTCCACCACGCCACCGCCTTCAGCGCCTTCTTCCGCCGACGCACCGGCACCACACCCACCGCTTTCCGCGCCTGGGCCGCCGGCACCGCGCCGGCCTCCCAGCACTCCGCCGGCTCTCAGGTGACAGCCGACGACCCCAGCGAGGACCTTTCATGAACCCCGACCGCAACCTCCCCCAACTCCTCGCCGAGGCCAAGCACTGGTTCGACACGGCGCTCGCCGCCGCCATGGCCGATGCGGGCGAGCGGCCCATCACCCTCGGCCAGCAAAACGTCTTCGCCCACCTGCCGCCCGACGGCGCCACCGTCTCGGACCTGGCCCGCTGGATGGACGTCGCCCGGCAAAGCGCCCACCAGGCCGTTCACGCCCTCATCGGCATGGGCCTGCTCGAACAGACCCCGGACCCCGCCTCCGCCCGCCGCCGCATCATCGTCATGACCGCCGAAGGCCGACGCGTGCACCGTCTCGCCCGCACCCTGATCGCCCGGCTGGAGGACGACCTCGGCAAACGCCTCGGCCCACCGACACTCACCACCCTGCGCCAGACTCTCGAACGCCCGTGGGGCCCGGCTGCTCTGGAGGCCGGCGCGGCCATGCCGGACACGGAGAACAGCACCCCGGCCCCGCGTGACGCCACGCCGTAGCCGGCAGCCAGGGCGCGGCACCCGCTAGCGTGGCCCCGCGGCGAGCTGGCCGCGGGTACGCGTACCCACAGGCCTCCGGCCCACGCCGAAACGGGCACCGGAGCCCGTTTCACCAAGGCGCAGTGATCAGATGCTGAGACCGGTCTTGCGCTGCGGCGGCTCGCCGACGAACACCAGGTCCAGCTGCCGACTCGCGGCTCAGCGTCCGTCGGCCTCTCATGCCGGCGTCCTGATAGCAGGGCCTCTGACGTGTGCTTACGCCGGGCCGCGTGGCGCAGTGGGCGCGAGACACCCGGAACACGAACTGCAAAAGTGCAGGACACTTTCGCGCGAGTCGGCTCCGGCACTTCGAGGCATTCGGCGACCTTCCGCACCAACGCCGCGACATGGGGCAGAAGGTAGCTGTCCAGCGAGGCGACGTCGTCACACAGCCGGGCCCGTAGCCCGTGCCGGCATGCCTCGGTGAACAACCGCTGCGCGTCGACCTCGGGCCTTTCTTCTGCGTACATCTGCCCCCAGGAGAACTGCGCCCGCGCTCCGTCGTCATCGGAGGGAAGTGGTGCTCCGAGCATCCCGGCGACTTCGTGCCGGTCCGCATCCGTCGGGCCGGCCGCCCGGCGGCGCTGCTGCCGGATCTGGAGGTGGGAGGCGAGGGTGTCCAGATCCATGCCGGTGCCCTGGCAGTAGGCGGCGATCAGCATGGAGACCATGTCCGACGTGTCGGCGGCGTCCGTGGCACGGATCATCGTCATCCGCTTCCAGTCATAGGCGACATCCGGCTCGGTGTAGCGCAGCACCTCCCCCAAGTTCATGACCGCTTCGGAACCAAGCTGGTGCACCGCCCGCCGCAGTGGCTCGGGCATCGGAGTGTGGTCCATGGCCGCACGTTAAGACGTTGCTCCGCTGTGAGGGCGCGACAGGCCGACCAGGCAGCCACAGCTCGACCACAGAAGTCGACACCCACGCGACGCCGGTCCGAATCTTTGCTGACGGTCACCCAACCAACCGCACCCCTACGGCAGATGCGGCCGGGCGGAACGCATCGAAGGGTCTTTCTGAACACCTCGCAAGGGAAGACTATTCCCTCACCCACCTGTCCTTGCGTGAACGATTGTTGATGTGCTAACAATCCTCCAGAGATCGAATAGCTCAAGGCCCTGGGACGCCGGATTAGGTACCCATACCTGATGCGCCTCGAGTCTCGCTTGAGTACTCCTGGACGGCACACGACAAGAATTGGGCACCACGGGCAGAATCCCTCGCCCGGAGAATCCCGAAGGCCCTACCTGAAAGGAAACGCATGTCGAAGAACCCCCAGAAGGATGCACCACCCGGGGAGTTACCGGACGCGCTGCACGTCCTCCGCACCCGCAGCGTCGTCCGCAACTACGCGCCCGAGCCGGTCGACGACTCCGTGATCGACCAGCTGCTCGACGCCATGCTCGCGGCCCCCTCCGCCTCCAACAAGCAGGCCTGGTCCTTCGTCGTCGTACGTGATCCGGCGTCCGTGCGGCGCCTGCGGGCCTTCTCCCCCGGCATCATCGGGACCCCCGCGTTCTGCGTCCTCGCCTGCGTCGACCAGAGCCTGACGAAGCATCAGTCTCCGGCGGCCGCAGAGAACATCCACGCCACCAGCAAGCTCTGTGTGGCCATGGCGGTGGAGAACCTGCTCCTCGCCGCGCACGCCGTCGGCCTGGGCGGATGCCCCGTGCACAGCTTCCGCAAGGACGCGGTCGGCGCGCTGCTCGGCCTTCCCGAGCACATCGAGCCGGTGCTGATCGTGCCGATCGGCCGGCCCGCGAGCCCGCCCACCCCCTCCGAACGCCGCGACAAGAAGGAGGTCGTCAGCCATGAAGTCTGGGGAAACCACTCCGCCACGACCCCGGCCGTCTGAGGTGCCGAACCGGCAGTCCGCCGCGCCGGACCGGCTGCACGAGGACGTCGCCCTCCTCGCCGCGTATCTGCTCAGCAGCGCACGGGGGCTTCTCGAAGAGCCGCCCGAGTACGGCGTGTACCGCTGCCTCGACGGCGCCCGACGGGCGCTGGAGACCCTGGACCAGAACGGCGTGAGCACCCCGGAACTCAGCGCCGTTCGCCGCCGCCTGGACGACCAGATGTTCAGTCCGATGGGAGGCGATGAGCTGCTTCCCGGAATCCTTGACGACGTATGCATGCGCCTGGTCGACGCCCTGAAGAATATGAAATCCGCGTGAACAGAAGAGGAATGAGAGATTCCCCCGACATGCTGAATACCGTGCCCCTCGGCGAGTCCCACGGCATGCAGTCAGAAGCCCTCGGTGAGGAGTCCGAGCGATTATGGAAGATGGGCGAGCACGCCCTCATCGGGATAAGCGCAGGCAACAGCTACTTCAGTCAGCACCGGCTCACGGCTCTGCTGCAGTGGGCCGCGCACCATTTCAAGATGACGGACGTCGTCTATGTCGATACCCACATCGACGACATGCAGATCGCGGACGGCCGTGACCCCCGCGAGGCCGCCAAGTCGGTGAAGCGCACGCTCAAGGACGTACGCCGCCGCATCCATCGGGCGACGGAGAGCCTGGGCCCCGAGATCGCCCGCTTCCGCGTCCGGCCCCTCTCCGGGATCCAGGACACCCCCGAGTACCAGGCCGTACGCGCCCGCGTGGACCAGGCCGTCCAGTACGACGAGCCCTTCGCCGCGGCCTGCCGGGACATGGTGCGCGCCGTCGTCACGAACCGCCCGGACGGCGAGGGGATCTCCGACGCGCACCTTGAGGCAGGCATGAAGTACGTCATGGCCGAGGCACCGCTGTTCGTGGACTCCCCCGGCGTCTTCGGCGTCTCGACCTCGGTGCTCTGCTACCACATGCTCACCCCGGTCACCGTGCACTTCGCCGGTGGAGACACGGAGTACCAGGCCGCCACGGGCCAGGGCTACGTGGTCGTCCGGCCCGGTGAAGGCGAGGAAGGGGGCGGGCCGGTCGCCTAACTGTATTGCCCTGTGAGGTTGGGGACGCGGCTGGCGGGTGGTTGGCCCTTCAGTGCGGTGTGTCCGCGGTGGTGATTGTAGGTGTGCAGCCAGCCCCGGCCCCGTCCATCACGCCACAGCAGCCGTACCGGCCGCCCCGCGAGCCCGGTCACGTCCGGGTCGCGGTCAAGGGCCATCAGCTGGGTACGCATCGCGTTCGACCCCGCGGCTACGTGCCGTCCGGTGGTCGCCGACCACCACAGGCCCGGCCCCCAGCGCCGCCCCGGGACCACCGGGAACGCCGACACCGGCGCCAAGTCCTCGAACGCCACGGTCGTGGCGGCATCCGCCCACCGCTGCTGCACCGCCTGGCCCACCGGGTCAAGGAACACCGCCTAGTACTGCAACGGTGCTTGCCGTGACTGGTGGCCAGTTGGGTCGTTGGTCTGGTTATGGGTGGGGGCCTTGCTGATGTCAGGTTGTGGGCGGGTGAGCTTGAAGCGGTGCATGGGAGGTTCGTGCACCGCTTCAGCCGGGAGGAGCCGCGCCAGTCGGCGCTGGCCTATATGCGCGGGCTGATCTCGCCGCTGGAGCGGAAGAACGGCTGGACGCTGGCGGAGGAGGCCGGTTATGGCGGCCCCGATCGCATCCACCGGCTGCTGAACCGCATCGAGTGGGATGCTGACGAGGTCCTGGGCGACGTACGTGACTACGTCGTGGAACACCTCGGCGACCGGGACGCCGTGCTCATCGTCGATGACACCGGTTTCCTGAAGAAGGGCGTCCGCTCGGCCGGGGTCCAGCGGCAGTACTCCGGCACCGCGGGACGCACCGAGAACTCCCAGATCGGGGTCTTCCTCGCCTACGCGACGGGCCGCGGACGCACGTTGATCGACCGGCGGTTGTATCTGCCCGCGTCGTGGACGGATGACCGTGAGCGATGCCGGCGGGCGGGCATCGGCGACAGTGTCGCCTTCGAGACGAAGGTGGCCATGGCCAAGGAGATGATCCGCCGGGCCATCGCCGACCGGCTCCCGTTTCGGTGGGTGACGGCCGATGCCGCTTACGGCTTCAGCAAGGGCTGGCGCTTCGAGCTCGAGCAGGCCGATGTCTTTCACGTCATGGCCACCACCCGGCACGACACCGTCGTCACCCGCTGGGCCATCGACCACCCCGTCCACGACCTGTTCCCCGGCCTGCCGCGGCAGAAGTGGAAACGCCGCTCCTGCGGCGAGGGGGCCCACGGACGGCGGATCTTCGACTGGGCCCGCGTTGAGGTGCGGCCCTGGCACCGCGAGGACCGTCAGCACTGGGTGATCGCCCGTCGCAGCGTCAGCCGGCCCGAGGAAATCTCCTACTACATCGCCTACTGCCCCGCCGGCACCACTCTCGACGAGCTGATCCGCGTCGCCGGGAGCCGATGGGCGGTGGAGGAATGTTTTCAGAGCGCGAAGCAGGAGTGCGGGCTGGACGACTACCAGGTCCGCCGCTACCCGGGCTGGCACCGCCACATGACGTTGGCCATGGCCGCCCACGCCTGCCTGACTGTCCTGCGGGCCCGTGAGCTGGATGCGGAGAAAGCAGAAACGGATCCTCCCAGCTCATCCACCTCAGTCTTGCCGAAATCCGGCGTCTGATCTACCGACTCACCCACCGCCGGCCGGCACCGGCCGAGCACATCCTGTACTGGTCACACTGGCGTCGACGGCGCCAGCACCAAGCCCGCAACAGTCACTACAAGCAACGCGGGCACAGCCCCTGATCCTGGCCACCAGTCACGGCAAGCACCGTTGCAGTACTAGAACCCGCCACCCCGGTCGACGGCCGCTCGCCCTGCCCAGCTCCTGGGCCGCGCCGCTCGTGTGCTGTTCACCCGCGCCAGCCAAGCTGCTCCCGCCCGCCCGGACCACTGTTTTCAGTGTTCCTGCCACGAACGAGTGCCGTATCAGCTAACTGCCGACTCCCTGACGCATCGCTCTCAGCGGTCGTCACCCCGTCTGTCCGCGGTCAGCATCTTCCGGAGCACCTCGGCAGGCATGTCCACCCACCGGGCGACCTCTTCCAGCGGCACCCCGCCGTTCACCGCCGCTACCGCCGTGCGTTTCCAGGCGTTCTCGATCAGACCGGCACTGTGACCGAGACCGCACAGCAACCGCCGGGCGACCTCGGCGGTCGGCCCACTGTGCACCCCGCGCAGCTGCAGCAGCTGCTCCTCGGCACTGTCGATAGCGTTGGTGATGAGCCTGCGCTGCTCTGCGGGCACCGCAGCCCGCCACATCGTCCCCGAACCGGGCGCCTTCTTCTCCTTGCCCAGCACCCGCAGCTGGCCGGCCATAGTTGCGGCCTGGTGTTCCTGGCGCAGCCACCACGGGTGGTTGTCGTAGCCGGACGGCCCGCCGGCTCCGCGGCGCCGACGGATGACGCTGCCCATCCAGGCGATGAGCGGCTCGCCGTGGTCCGTCGCGGCCAGCGGCCCCAGCCACCCCCGTCCCAGCCGCTCACCGAGCCTGCGGCAGAACATCCCGTCGGCGGGCAGCGCCCGCGGCCGTCCCGCACCACTGTCCCTCCACACCAGCTCCGCCATAGCCGGGTCCAGCAGCGCGTCCGCGACCGTCACCACCTCAGGGAAGACGACCGCATCCCGCCCCACAATCCGCCACCACTCCAGATCACCACCTGCATTCCCGCCCGCGACCTGGTGCAGCCGCCGCAGCCAGATCGTCTCCTGTTCCCAGCCACAGGCCTGATCCCACCACCGCGCGACCACCACCCACGCCAGAGCGAAAACCCGCTCCGGCTCGGCCCCAGCCCGCACGGCCCGCCGCGCCACCCCCGCCCACCGCCGCTGCGCCCCGACCACCTCCGGCACGTGCCGCACGTCCAGGTACTCACGAGGCTGGTCGGCGTCCGCGTCCAAGAGCCACCGCCCGTGCCGCACGCACACCCGATCCCACCGCGGGGCGCACCGCATCGCCCGGAAAGCCGTCCCCGTGCGCCGGGCCGCGCACAGCCGACAGCCAAACGCCACCGGCCCGGCAACAACGCCGCCGATCCGCCACGCCGCCGTCGGCACTCCATCTCCCTCGGCCGGCAGCTTGCCGTCCTGCCGCGCCCAGGACGGCAACGCCCTCGCCAGCACGTCTTCCTCGACGCCGCACATGCCCGCCAGGAGATGACGCCCGGCTACGTTCAGCAGTACCTCGGCGTCGGCCCGGCAGGCGCCGCTGTCGTGCTTGGGCTGGTGGTTGCGCCAGTGCCAGCACGACCGCAGTGCCTTAGCCTCCAGTCCGTAGCGGCTTGCTAAGCGGAAGATCAGTGACGAGGCCGTTTCTCCCCCAAGGGAGCGGTCCGCAGAATGCCCGGATGATGGGTCACTCCACCACAGTGCCGTGTTGACCTGCTCGGGTGGGCACTTTCACAGCGCATGCCCTGCGGATCAAGCACACAGAGGTGAGAAGAACCGATGGTTCCTCTGACGACTGCGTGCGGCGACGAGCAGCCGGCGGAGTCGTCCCTCCGACTAGGGCAACCAAGGCGCGGTGGCCGCCGCCCAGCCAGGCGTTCAAGGCTGGGCGGCGCTCGCCGTGCGGCCACCGTTCAGCGTCTTGGAGGAGGAAAATCCCGCTCCCAAGGCCATCGGCCAGCCTTATCGTCTGGGCATGTCGTCGTACCGCAGAGACCTGATCAGCCGAGCCACGCGCAACGAGTTCCGCTCGCTGGCGACCGACATGACGGTGGGCCTTGTCTCCGAGGCCTGGCAGAACCACAACTTCGCCCCCGTTCCCGAGGACGAGCTGAACTACGACGACACGAGCGTGCGCCGCATCACGTTCGAAACATACGCCGCCGCGATCGACTGGGCGGACTACACCCAGGTATCCCGAGCACTCCTCGTTTTCGAAGACTTCATCCGCTACCACCGGCAGAGCGGCTGGGAGGGCAACTGGCTCGAGGAAGTCACCGTCAAGCTGGAACGCGACGGCTTGAGCGTGGACGACCGAGGGCGCATCTCGTGGCTGCGCCGCCCGTCGCCACGGGCCACTTGGAGAAGCTGACCGACCCGTCGGGCATCCTGGCGGAACTGGAACGGGTTAGCCGCACCATCGCAGACGATCCGGCTGCTGCGATCGGAAGCGCCAAACAACTGATTGAGGCGACCGCGAAGACCGTACTGCGGGAACGAGGAATCGCCTTCGACGAGCACACAAAGGTCCCGGCACTCGTCAAGCAGGTTCAGAAGGCTCTCCACCTCGACGCCTCATCCGTTACTCCCGGCCCAGACGGCACGGATGCAGTCAAGAAGATCCTCGGCGGAGTGGCCTCAATTGCCGTAGGTGTGGCAGAACTGCGTAACCGCGGATACGGCACCGGACATGGTCAGGCCAGCGCTCCCAGCAACCTTGGCATCCGCCACGCCCAGCTCGCTGCCAACGCGGCTATCACCTGGTGTCAACTCATGCTCGACACGCTCGGCGATCCGGCAGCACCGTGGAAGAAGACCGCCATTGCCACGCAGACCCAGGGACCGAGGCCTGCGGTGGCCCCCTGACCATGCCCGCTCCAAATGATCGGAGCGGGCACCACCATCCTTCCTACGCCCTCGCCCAGTCGATGCCCAGCGCCGCCAGGGCGGTGCGCTGCTCCTGGTCGAGCTTGTCCCGCCGGCTCTTGGTGTTCGAGAGCCACACCCCCAGCTTGACGGGCACCGGTTCCATCTCGCCGTCGACCGTGATCTCCTCGGCGTGGCCTCGCGGGACCGGCCGGCCCACGCCCTCGCGTTCCACCCACTGTGCCAGGGCGGTCAGGCCTCGCTGGAATGCCTGCTGGGTCTTGCTCGGGCCCTTCGTCGTGCGCGCGGCCGTCGGGGCGGGAGCCGGCGTCTCAGCGCCCTTGATGCCCAGTGCGGCCAGCCGCTCGCGCTGCTCGGGGAGGAGTTGGGCCCAGGTGCCCGGTTCCTGCTGCCTCCACCGCCACGTGCCGATGTCATCGCAGTCGAAGACGACGCCCGGCGCGATGTAGGGCAGCACTCCGTCGGCGTCGACGAGGTCGGCGAGCACCCGGTAGTGCCGCTGTCAGTTCAGCGGTCAGGGGCAGTGCCAGTGCGGGGTGATCGCGGTCCGCTGCTTCGCGTGCTCCGCCGCCCGCTGCGTGTCCTTGTCCAGGCCGCCCTTCCTGCGGAGGTTGGCCATGTGCTGTCCGATGGGCGCCATCGCCTCGTCCTCGCTCCACTGGGCGTCTTGCCGGGGCGAGGTGTCCGGTGGCCCGCCGGCGGGACCGGAACGTGGCGAGCTGGTTCTCCCGGCTTCTTCGCCCGGCTCCCACACCATGCCGGCCTCCGGCGCGTCCAGGAGTTCCTTGCGCCGCTCCTTCAGCTCTCCGGCCCGTAGCGCTTTGCGCTGCTGGCGCACCCGCCGCCCGAGCGGGAGGTCCTCGGTGACGCCGACGGTCGTCTTGACGTCGTAGGGGACGGCGTACAGGCCGGTGATCTTGTTCTCGGCGTGCCGGCGCAGCAGGCCTGGTAGCCCTCCAGCCGCACCAGCGAACCGGCCGGTACACCCGCGTGCGCAGGAAGGCGGCGATCGTCGCCGCATCCCGGGAAGAGGGTGCAGCAGCGCCGGCTCGGCCGCCGCGTCCGTGTCGTCCTGCTCCTGGCCCTCACCGTCGCCCTCGGTGCCGGCGCCGATGACCCGGCCCTGCGCGTCGCGTTTGACGTGCACCTTGCGCTGGTGCTTGCTGCGGGTCAGGGCGCGGGAGGCGAGCTGTCCGGCCCTGCGCTCGCCGTGCGAGCGCAGGGCCTGGAGCACGGCGACCAGCGGGCGGAAGCTGGCGGAGGCGACCATGTCGGTCGGGCTCTCGCCGGGCTGGAGGAAGACGGGGACGATGACGCGGGCGGTCTTCGTGCGGCCGTCGCGGTGGGGGCGCAGCGTCCGGCCGGTGTTCTGCATGCTCTCGGCCTGGGAGCCGCGGGTGCCGGCGAAGCAGGTCGCTTCGATGCCGTGTTCGCTGGTGGTGTCGTTGTCTTTGCCGAGGGTGTGTACGGAGGCGGGGAGGGTGCGGTGGGCCCGGCGGCCGGCGGCGTCGATGCCGCCGGTGAACTGGCGCAGGGCCTCGCGCCGCTCGGCCTCGGTGTGGTAGCCGCCCGGCCGCGTAGCCCACACGTGGTCCGGGGGTACGCGGCCGGGCGGCCTCCAGCTCGTGGAACGGTGTGCCGGTCGACGGTGCGGGGGCTGGTCCGCGGCCGCCAGGTGTACCGCGGCGGCATGGTGGGCCTGCTCGGCGCGCTTCATCTTCACCTCGGCCATGCCCCGGTCCCCGGGGTGGCCTTTCCACGGGCGGTTCGGCGCTGTACCGCCCGAGTTCCGGGGGCGGGTGTTGCGGATCTGTGGGATCCAAATTACGTTACGTACCGGAACGTTAAGGAGGTGGCGATGCGTCACACCCCGCTCGGAACGCTTCAGGTCTCGGCGCAGGCACTGGGCTGCATGAGCATGGGCGAGTACTACGGCCGGTCCGACTGGGACCGGGCTCTCTCGGCCGCCCACCGGGCCCTGGATCTGGGTGCCACCCTGCTGGACACCGCCGGCATCTACGGTGCCGGACACGACGAGGTCCTGCTCGGCCGTGCGATCGCGGACCGGCGCGAGGACGTGGTGGTGGCCACCAAGTTCGGCATCGACCGCTCGGCGGGTGATCATCGTCGCCGTGTGCGCGGGGAGCCGGACTACGTGCGCCGCTGCTGTGATGCCTCACTGCTGCGCCTGGGCGTCGAACACATCGACCTGTACTACCTGCACCGGCCACTGCAGGATGACGACACGGTGCTGGCGCGGCTCGATCCGCTCGCCCGGGAAGTGTCCGGCGAACGGCACGGCGCACTGCAGGCCGTCCGGCCCCGGGCCCAGCTGTGACCGGCCCGCAGAACCGCGGGCGGGGACGGCCCCGCGAGGCCGCGCACGAGGAGCGCGTACTCACCGCCGCCGCGCAACTGCTCCGGGAAGGCGGCGTCGCCGCGTGCACGGTCGAGGCGGCGAGCCGCCGCAGCGGGGTGAGCAAGCCCGCGATCTACCGGCGCTGGCCGCACCGCACCGCGCTGGCGATCGAAGCCTTCGCCGCGCACATCGACCGCCTGGTGCCGCTGGTCGAAACCGGGGACAGCGCGCACGACCTGGTCCAGGCCGTCGCCCACCTGGCCGAGTACTACCAAGGCCGCGACGGCGTCGTCTTCGCCCAGCTCGTCGCTGCCGCCGTGCTGGAACCCGGCACCGCCGAGCTGCTCAACGCCCGGTTCTTCGCCCCGCGCCGCGCGGCGCTCCGGGCGCTGTGGGAACGCGGGGTCGCGCGCGGCGAACTCGACCCGCACGTCGAACCCGATGCGGCGATCGACCTGCTCTTCGGCCCGGTGGCGTTCCGCCTGCTGCTCGGCCACCAGCCCGTCGACGTGGACTCTTGCGTGCGCCTGGCCCGCACCGCCGTACAGGGCCTGCTCCTCACCCGACCGACCACCCCGCCCCTACCACCGACGGCAACCGGAGGTTAGAACCATACTTCCCTTCACCGACACTCCTCAGCAGCCCCATGCGAAGTACCCGGGGCGCACCCTTGTGACCTCGCATTCGTTCAGCTTCGCCCGCCGTGAATGGATCGAGGCGAGCGCGCCGCTGTCGGAGCAGTTCCGGGTCGTGGCGGTGGACGCGCCCGGCCACGGCGAGGCGCACGCGGTCCCGGGCTACACGATGGCCGAGATGGCCGCTGCGTTCGCCGCCACGATCAACGAACTCCGCCTGACCGACTACGTGCTGGTCGGCCACTCGATGACCGGCAAGATCATGCAGATCCTTGCCGGCCGGGCCGGCGCCGGGCTGGGGCTCGCACCTCCACCGGCGAAGCTCGTGCTGATCACCCCCACGCCGCTCGGGCAAGAGGCCGGCGGCGAGGACCTGCCGCGCGAACTGTTCGAGAGCCGTCGGGGTGACGCAGACGCCAAGAAGTTCGTGCTGGATCGCACCGCGCTGCCGCTGGAGCCGGAAGTGTTCGACCGTGCCTGCGAAGACTACGCGCGGATGAACCGCAAGGCCTGGGACGCCTGGCTGAAGGAGGGGATATACGAGGACTGGACCGAGCGCGCCGCGCCGATCGACGTCGAGACCCTGCTGATCGTCGCGGACGGCGACCCGGCCTGGGGCCTGGAGATGCAGAAGAAGCTGACGGTGCCCTACCTGTCCAACGTCACGATCGCGTCGGTCGACTGCGGCCACCAGGTACCGATGGAGGCACCGCAGGCCCTGTCCGACCTGATCACCGCCTTCGCCGCGTCATGACCGGCACCGCTCAGCCCTCGGCCGAAGACCGGGACTGGGGCGGGCGGCTGCCCCTGGCCTCCCACGGCCCGCTCACCGAGGAGCAGCCCGCCGCGCAGCAGCGCATGCGGGACAAGGTCGTGCCGTGGGCCCGGGAGGCGGGAGGCGGGAGCCGCCGTGGTAGGCGGGTCTGGCCGGGTGCCCGTCGGCGCACGCGGCGTCGTACCGCAGGATGCGCGAGCCGCTGCGCAGCGGCGTCACCTCGGTCGTGCCGTCGCCGGCCTCGGTCGCAGCCGGTGCTGTACGGTGCCGTCGCGGCACGTGCCGGCCTGGGCGGCCGGCGCCGTGTACGCCGTGTACGCCGCGTGCAGGACGGTGGAGCCGGCCGCGCCGGCAAGCTGGTGCACCGGCAGTCACCAGCTCAAGGTTGTCCTTTCCTGGGCGCTTTGCCCGTGTTCGAGCGGCCGGGGCTTGCCGGGCGTGCGGCGGGCCCCGCTCCGGCCGGCCGAAACGGGCCGGACCGGAGCGGACCGGAGCGGGCCGGACCGGAGCAGGTCAGAACAGGAGGTCGTAGATGTTCCAGCCGCCACCGACCGGGATGGCCTTGTTGGGAACGATTCCCCCTGGTAGCGCATTCCCGCGTAGACCGACAGGTTGCCGTCGAGGTCGCGGGCGGCCAGATCGGGCAGCTGGTCGCCGTCCAGGTCCCGGATGCCGGCGAAGTCGGCGTAGACGTTCCAGCCGCCGCCCACGCGGACCCGCCTCTCGAAGGGCCGGGAAGGGTCACCGGAGCCGGTGGCCTGGTACTTCCAGAGCACGCCGTCCGTGTCGCGGGCCAGCAGACCGTCTTTGAAGGTGGCCAGGCGGTCGTACACCTGCCAGCCGCCGCCCACGCGCACCGGCGGCGCGAACGGGGCGGAGGGCTTGCCCGTACCGGCGTAGAAGTAGAGGCCGCCGTCGGCGTCGCGGGCCACGAGGTCGTTCTTGCCGTCGTTGTCGGCGTCGCCCGCACCCGTGATGCTGGTGTACCGGTCCCAGCCGTACCCGATGCCCTGCGGCACCTTGAACGGCGCGGACGGGCTGCCGCTGCCCTGGTAGAAGTACAGCTTGCCGCTCTTGTCGACGGCCGCGACGTCCCCCGTGCCGCCGGCCGACGTCCCCCCGAGCGAGGTGATCTTCACGTACTGGTCCCAGCCGCCGCCGATTCTCGTCCGCGGCTGGAACGGCGGAACGGTCCACCCCGTGCCCTCGTACTGCCACAGCACGCCGTCGTGGTCCCGGGCGTACATCGCCGTACGCTCCGAGGCGGGCCGCGGCTGCGCCGGCGCGGTGCCCGTGGCCGGCGCCGCGACGGCCGCACCGGCGGCGGCGAGCGGCAGGGCGAGCGAGGCCGCGGCGGCGGCGACCAGGGCCGGGCGGATACGACGGCGGGTGCGCTGCATACGTAACATCAAGTCCCCTGTGTACACGTGCCGTTACGTCCCCCGATATCCGGAAGACGGGCGGCATCAACCGTTTTCCGGGACGGTACCGGCAGGTGACCGTTTTCTGGGCGGAACAGGAAGAGCGGTGACCGAATGGTCATATTGCGGGGCGTACGGCGGGCCGCGCGGGGCACGCGCACAGGTGTCCGAGGGTGCACCTCCAGCAGAAGGAGTCGTCGTGTCGTTCCTGTGGGCCGTCATCGCCGGTCTCGTCGTCGGGCTGCTGGCCAAGCTGGTCCTGCCCGGGCGGCAGCCCGTTCCGCTGTGGCTGACGATCATCCTGGGCATGGTCGGCGCCGTCGCCGGCAACGCGCTCGCCACCGCCTTCGGCGTGCGCGACACCGGCGGCATCGACTGGATCCGCCACCTCTTCCAGATCGGCATCGCCGCCGTCCTGCTCGCCGCCGTCACCCCGCTGTGGGCCAAGCGGCACACCTGACACGCCGTACGGGCCGGCTCCGCCGGGCACCGCCCCGGCGGAACCGGCCCGTATCAGCGCCCCGCCCCGCCGCCTCGAACGCCTCGGCGGCCGGTGTCCGGGCGGGCCAGGAGGGCCGGCCGTGGCCCGGCGCGAGGTGCCGGCTGGCAGCTCAGCGGCCGCGGGGCTCTCCTCCCGGTGCCCTGGCGTCGGAGCCTCGGGCCTGCGCCTACGTCGGGCCGCCGCGGGGCGCGGCGTGTGCGAGGTGCCCGGGACATGAACTGCGAAGCCGCAGGACACTTCGGTGCGGGTCCGCACACGGAGCCCCCGCAGGTGCCGCCGCACCCAGGGGCACGGGCACACCCGGCAGACTGCTGGCGTGGTGACCTGCGATGCAGCACGACCCAGCGTGTACGCCGCGAACCTCAGGCCCGTTTCAGGCGTTTCACAAGGCTCGGCAGCAGCGGAAGCCCGGATCTTGCGGACGCGGGACAACCTGCGGACGTCCGGGCCCGAAACGGCCCAAGTTCTCTGCTCTCATGGCATTGCAGGAAATGCAGGCACGAGAGGGGCGCTGGTGAGCAGGCGAAGTGTGCGGAAGATGCTGGGGCGGATGGCGGGCGAAGAGCCCGTTCAGGTCACCAGCGCCATGGCTTCCATGGACAAACTCGCCCGGCTCGGCGCGTTGGCCCAGCAGTTCGGGTACGACTACGTGCACGTGGGGCGAGGAGCCGGGCCGCGCGGTGCCGGGTATGTGATGACCCTCGAGCCCGACCCCCGCCCGGAGGCCCGCGAGCGGGCCGCCCGTAACCGGGCGCGGTATCCCGGCGCCGCCGACGGCGGCGCGTTGCCGCCCCTCGCCCCCGGGGCAGTCCGGCTCTTCAAGGCGCGCATCGCCTACGACCTGGCCTCCAGACTGACCGAGAAGCAGATGCTGTGGCTCGCGGGCGTCGCGTTCACGTTGCTGGCCGGGGCCCTCGCCTTCCGGTTGCGTGCGCACCCCGCCGCTCTCGTCGTGGTCGCCGTCGGCTGGGCCGTGATGATGGCCCTCCTGCCCCTCGGGGTCGTCGTCAACCGGCGCTACAAGGAAAGGAACCTCGCCATGCTCCGGGCGGCCGGCTTCACGGCGGTGACCGACGCCGGGGGAAAGCTGCGGTACCTGCCGCCGGGAGGGCAGCTGCCCGGGCGGGGGAGGGCTCTTCCCCGGAAGCCCTAGCTGTGTTGACCGGAGAGGTTGGGGACGCGGCTGGCTGGGGTGTGGCCGCTGATTCCGGGAGGGCAGGCCCGTAACCGCTGGCCCTCCCGGCGGCCCGCGGAAATCCGGATGCCTTCCGCCGGCCCGCCGCCTGCCCCCGGGTCCGTGCCGGCACCCCGCATTTCCTAGTGTGAATGCTCGGGGATTGTGAATGTGTGGGGCACACCGAGACCGGCAGCCCATGCCGCCAGGTCCGTACGGCGGCCTGCCGGCGGCCCCGTCACGGATCGGCTGGACGTCTCGAAGTCGTACCGGTGAACCTGCCAGTGCACTGCTGAACGTACGGACGCCGGCACTCCTGCTCAACGGCGTAAGCAACAACGCGTCACCCGATACAGGACCCGGGCCGTCGCCGACGCCGCCGAGGCGGCGCGAGAACTTCCGCACCGCGTCCTGGACGGCGAGCCCCTGGCCGCCACGGATACGGGGAGGCCTTCTTCGGGTGGCTGCAGGCCCGGGCCGGACGCGGCCCGGAACCGGGCGCCGGCTTGCACCGTTCACGTCGCCGTTTTCGGCATCCTGGCCATCGGTGACCGCATGGATCTCCGACCGCGGCCGTACCGCGAGCGGCGCGCACAGCCGCTCGAACTCCTGGGGGCGGGCCGCCGCGGATCCGCCCGGTCCCGGCGACCGCCGGCCTCGGCGAGGCGCTGGGCCGGACAGGCGCGCTCGGTGGTGTCGAAGGCAGCGTGTCCAAGCCGGACCGGCCGTACGCCGCGGGCCGTACGGCCTCCGGCCGGCCCGAACGGGGACGGCGCCACACCCTGGACGCCGCCGTCCCCGCCGTCACCGGCACCACCCCGGCCGCCCAGGCCCTCGTCCTCGGCCTGCCCGCGCCCGCGGCGGGGCCGTCGGGGTGAGCCTGCCGCTCTCTGCACGGGTGGTGCGCCGCGGTCGCCGGGCAGGGGGCGACGTGGAGCCGGATCAGCGTGCCCTCGGTGACGGGCAGTTCGCTGTCGCGGCCGATCCGCGCGGACCGCTGCTGTAAGCGGGGGAGGAGCCGGTCCCAGGCACGGGCCTCGGCCTTGCCGTGCGGGCCGTGCCGTTCACCGTGACCGCCGACGGCTCCGGCCACGAGGCGGGGCGGGGCGGGCTGAACTCCGTGCCGTACCGTACCGTACCGTACCGTGCCGTGCCGGGGCGGCCGGCCCGGGAGCGTAGATGCGCGGCGGCTTCGGCAGCCGCAGCGCGCGCTCCGAGCGCAGGCGCCCGACCAGCTCGCCGGGCAGGTCGCGCAGGAGCCAGGCCGGCCGCATCACGTCATAGCCCGCGTCCAGCACGACCAGGATGTCCCGGTCGCCGCGCAGCCACTGACCGGACGCGGCCAGCCGCCCGACCACCGCCGGCGGCTGGCCGGCGGTGACGGCCGCCGCGTCGTCGGCGGGCCCCGGCCGAACCGCGTCCGGACCTGCGGCCCTGAGGTGCGGTCCGCGGTGAGCGTGACGACGGACGAGTACGGCCGGTCCGGCACCACGTGGTGCGATGAGCGGCCGTTGCGGCCGTGGACCAGGCAGAACAGCCGGTCCGGCGAGCAGGCCGCGTCCGAGCGCAGCCACGGGGACGCGTCGACGGCGAGCACGATCCGGGCGCCGAAGCGCGGCATCGGCAGGGAAGCCAGCAGGCCACGCAGGGTCTCGGTCTCCAGGCGGCCGTGGGCCAAGCGCCGTACGGCGGGCCCTGGCCACGCTGATGCCCGGCCAGCAGCGACAGTTCGGCCGGTGTCCGCCTCGGGCCGTCCGCGCACAGCAGCGCGTCGGTCAGCTCGGAGAACGCATCAGCCCGCGCGGACAGACACCCGTAGAAAGCCGTCCGGAAACGCGACAGTTCCGCGAGCGTCTCCCGTCCGCCGGCCCGCACCAGCCCACTCATCCCCACGGCCTCTATCACGCACGTCCGTACCCGGGGGCAGGCTTTCAGGACCACGAGGAGGACGGGCCCCCTGACCGGCACGGAGCCCCCGGCGCCGTACCACTGCCCCCGGCGACGCGGGTGATTGCCCAGGTGGCCGTGGGCTTGACGCGCCACCGGTTCAGTAGGTGTTTCTCTTCCTGAGCGCAGCAGGTCAGAGCCCATCTGGTGCCCGCGGGGCAGAAGTAGCCGTTCTGCGACCCCGTCACGGAGATACCGGACGGCGTTAGGCATGGGTGTGCGGCCATGCTGGAAAGTCCGATGATCACGGGTGTCCCCGCCGTGCCCCCGTGTTGCCGGCAGCTACCCGTGCAGCCGCCGGACGTGGGCTCCGGGAAGCAGCCCGTGCTCGTCACGTTGAACTCCGAACACACCTAGTCAGCACGGGCCGCGTCGATCTCGTTCCTCGTCAGGCCCTTCACGCCATACAGTTCCGCGTGACGCAGTTTCAAACCGATCTTGCGCGCTCCGGTCAGGTCCGCCCCGCGCAGATCCGCCCCGCGCAGATCCGCTCCGCGCAGATCCGCTCCGCTCAGGTCCGCTCCGTTCATGTACGCAGCGGTCAGGTCCGCTCCGAGGAGGTCCGCTCCGCGCAGGTCCGCGCCGGTCAGGTCCGCTCCGCGCAGGTTCATCGCTGTTTCGGCTGTTCCTTCGGAGACAAGGCCGGGGAGCTTGGCCCCGGTAAGAACCAGACGGAAGGCGCCGTCCCGGGTCACGTCGCGGCCGACGAGGACGGTAGAAGCAGCCTGGATGTCGGCCGGGAGCCCCCGGATGCTCTGGAGTCCCTTTGGCGCTTCGGTGGCATGGGTGCGGATGTAGGTGGCGAGGACGTTGGCGATGGTGGGCTGGTCGCGACGGGAGTCCTGCATGATCCGCTGCAAGGCGTAGATGCCGCCCAACCGCACATCCATCTTGTCCTCGCCGAGGTTTCCCACCGCCGCCGTGTAGCGGTCGGTGATCTGCCCTTCCTCGGCCGGCGCCCGGTCCTCCCGCGCCTGGGAGTTGGCCTGCTGTGCCTGCTCATGGGCTTGCCTGGTCTGCACATTCGAGTACCACAGACCCGCCACCGCCACGACAGCGGCTACCACGACGGTGAACAACTCGACCCGGCGCGCCCAGTCCATGCCCCCCGGACGCCCCCCAGGAGCAGGCTCGGGGGCAGGGGAGGTGTCCGGCGGCGGGGCGGAGCCTGCCCCCGGCCTGGTGGAGGTCCGGGCGGTGAGGCGGGTGGTACGGCGTAACCGTGGGCGGCGGGCAGGCGTGACAGACATACCTGTATCCGATCTCAGCTTCCCATGCCGCGCAGCGATTCGCTGAAGCCAAGACGGAAACGCCCCTCGGGACAGGAAGACGTCATCGGCTTCTTCGCCGAACCGTGTGCAGGAGCACGGGTAAGGGCCACTCCCGGTGAAGAGAGCGCCGTCCTGGCCGCCTTGGGAGACGTCGCCTTCCCGGCCTTACGGGCCGTCACCAGGTGCTTCCAGAGTCCAGGTGCTGATCACAGGGCTGCTTGCCGGAGCCCACGTCAGCCGGGTGCACTGTTAGCTGGTGGCACCGGGGCCAAGGGGGACGGCCCGCACCAGCCCACTCATCCCCACGGCCTCTATCACGCACGTCCGTACCCGGGGACAGGCTTTCAGGACCACGAGGAGGACGGACCCCCTGCCCGGCAGTGGCTCCGGAGAGTCACCGGACGGCCAGATCCGTGGTTGAGGAACAAGCACAGCAATCGGATCGGCGGCGGCTCCGAGCCACCGGTTCAGCTGAACGCGCGCCGGTAGGCCTGCGGGCTGAGGCCGGTGGTGCGTTTGAAGCGGTCACGGAAGGTGGTGGGTGAGCCGAAGCCGACCTGGTAGCCGATGCGCTCCACGGAGTGCTCCGTGGTTTCCAGCAGGTGCTGCGCCTGGCGGACGCGGGCCCGGTGGAGCCACTGGAGCGGGGTGGTGCCGGTCTGCTCGCGAAAGCGCCGGATCAGGGTTCGGGTGCTGGTCCCGGCCCGCTCGGCGATGTCGGCGAGGGTGAGGTCGCGGGCCAGGTTTTCCCGCAGCCAGGCGAGCAGCACCTCAAGCCCAAAGCCCTGCGGTGCGGGGGCGTGGTCGTGGACGATGAACTGCGCCTGTCCGCCCTCCCGTTCGAGAGGCATCACCGACAGGCGGGCGGCGTCGGCGGCGACGGCCGAGCCGTGGTCACGGCGGATCATGTGCAGGCACAGGTCCATACCCGCGGCAGCGCCGGCCGAGGTGAGGAACTGGCCGTTGTCGACGTAGAGGACGTCTGGGTCGACGTCGAGGTCCGGGTGGGCGGCGGCCAAAAGCCCGGCCGCACGCCAGTGGGTCGTGACGCGCAGTCCGTCGAGGAGCCCGGTGGCAGCCAGGGGGAAGGTGCCTGCGCAGATGGAGGCGATCCGCGTGCCGTCCGCAGCGGCCGACCGCAGTGCGTCGCGCACGGCGGGAGGCAGCGCCGCAGCGGGATCGCTGACACCCGGCACGATGATCGTGTCCGCGTCCTGGAGGCCCTCCAGACCCCAGGGGGCGCGCACAGTGAAGGCTCCGGCGTCGATCTCGTCGTGCTCGGCGCACACCCGGACCTGGTAGCCGGGCCGCCCGTCGGGCAGGCGGGTCCGGGAGAAGACCTCGATCGGGGTGGACAGATCGAACGGGATCACCTGATCCAGCGCGAGAACGGCAACGGTGTGCATGGCCGGAACGTACCTCCCCATCGGCTTGACGGATCCGGACCGGCGCCCGGGCAGCTCTCTGTCATTTCTCTGTCATTGCAGTTCTGGGCCTCCTGGAAGCTCTTGGCATTATCCCGTTGGAATCCGTCACTAGTGCCACTGGGCGATCACGGCGACAGCCGGTTGACTTCGGGGCGTCCGATGGAAAACGCCCCCGAAGGAACATCCATGCACATCCAGGTCGTCCTGTTCGATGGCTTCGACCCGCTCGATGCCATCGCCCCCTACGAGGTGCTGCACGCCGGCGGCTCGGCGTCCGACGGCGCGGTGACCGTCGAGCTGGTCTGCGCGGAGGGCCCCCGTGAGGTGACCAGCGGCACCGGAGGACTGACACTGCGCGCCACGGGCGTCCTCGACCTGGAGCGCGCGGACATGCTTGTGGTGCCCGGCGCCTCCGGCCGCGTAGGTGAACCCGGCGAGGCCCCGGAAGAAGAGGCGGGGGCCGGCGAGCGGAAGCAGGACGAATTCATCCCGGTGCTGCTGGGCCGCACGCTGACCACCGAGCTCCCCGCGCTCCTCAAGCAGGCCATGGACGCTCCGGACATCACGGTCGCCACCGTCTGCGGCGGCTCGCTCGTCCTGGCCCTGGCAGGCCTGCTGGAGGGACGCCACGCCACCACCCATCACCTGGGCCTCGACATGCTGGACGCCGCCGGCGCCCACGCGGTCCGCGCCCGCATCGTGGACGACGGCGATCTGATCACCGGCGCGGGCGTCACCTCCGGACTCGACCTGGGCCTGTATCTGCTGGAGCGCGAGATCGGCCCCCGCGTCGCGCACGCCGTCGAAGAGCTCTTGCGCCACGAGCGGCGCGGCACCGTCTGGCGCGCCCAGGGCCCGACGCCCACCCCCTTCTGAGCCCTCGGCCCTTGGCAGGCCAGCCGCTCACCGTCCCCCTTGCACAGTCAGGAAGAACACCAGCATGTCCGTCGAAGGCACCTGGAACCTGTCCGTCTCCACCCCCATCGGCAAGATCAAGGCCGTGGTCGAACTCCGCGAGCAGGACGGCACCCTGACCGGCGCCGCCCACGGAGCCGGCGAGAAAACACCACTCGGCGACCTCACCCTCGACGGCGACCGGCTCACCTGGAAGCAGGCCGTCACCCAGCCCATGCGGCTGAACCTGGCATTCGACGTGACGGTCGACGGCGACACCCTCCAGGGCACCTCCAAGGCCGGCCGCCTGCCGTCTTCGAAGGTCACCGGCGAGCGTCAGATTGCCCCGGAGCACCAGGCGTGACCAAGCTCCTGCTGTCCTTGCACGTCCTGGCCGCCATCGTCGCCGTCGGCCCGGTCACGGTCGCCGCGAGCATGTTTCCCGCGACGCTGCGCCGCGCCCACGGCGACTTCGGCGACGGCGACGCCCGCACGACCCTGCGGACACTGCACCGCATCTGCCGGCTCTACGCGCACATCGGCATCGCCGTGCCCCTGTTCGGCCTCGCCACGGCCGGCAGCCTCGGCGTCCTCGGCGACACCTGGCTGATCACCTCGATCCTGCTGACGGCGGCGGCCGCCGCCGTCCTGGCCCTGCTGATCCTGCCCGCGCAGGACCGCGCCCTGGCCCGGACAACGCGTTCCGCCCCGCCGTTGCCAGCGCCACCCCCTCGGCACCGGGCCGTCTCGCCCTGCTCACCGGCGTCTTCAACCTGCTGTGGGCCACCGTCACCGTACTGATGATCATCCGACCCGGCTCCACCACGGGGGTATGACCATGTCCCTCCGGCCTCCGCGCCACCTGCGCACCGCCGCTCACGCCGAGCTGATCTCCCTGACCGTGATGCTGGCCAACGTGTTCACCGTCCACCTCAAGCCCATTTCATCCTTGACGGGCCCCACCCATGGCTGCGCCTACCTGTTCGTCGTGATCGCGACCTGGCGCCTCAAGCAGGCCCCGGCCGCCGCCAAGGTCCTGGCCATCGTCCCGGGCGCCGGCGGGCTGCTCGCGCTGCGACAGCTCGACCGCGTCGATACGGCCCGCGCCCAGCCGGAAGAAGTGATGCCCTCATGAACCTTGTCTCACCGGTGATCGTCGGCATCCTCTACTGCCTGCTGATGTCCCTGATCAAAGAACCGCACCGGCGCCGCTTCAACGCGATCATGGTGGGCGGAGCCGGCGCCGCATACCTCAGCGGGGGCGGATTCGGCCCGTGGGAGCTCCCGTTCGTCGCGCTCATGGCCTACGTTGCCTACCGCGGCCTGGAGTCCTGGGCCTTCATCGGCATCGGATGGCTGCTCCACACCGCATGGGACATGGCCCACCACCTCAAGGGCAATCCGATCCTGCCGTTCTCCCACGACGTATCCCTGGCGTGCGCCATCTGCGATCCGGTCATCGCCCTGTGGTGCTTCCGCGGAGGACCTTCCCTGATCGCGCTCGTCCGCCGCTGGTCAGGGCGCTTCTGACGGCTCTTGACAGTGTCGCGCAGCCGGATGACGATCGCGGTGACGGTGCGGGTGCCGTTGAAGATGTAGTCGCGCTTGTCGTAGCGGCTGGCCGCTGCCCGCAACTGTCTCCACTTGCTGACGCAGCGCTCGGCCGCGCTGCGCCGCCGGTACCGCACCTTGCCGAAAGCAGACGGCCGGCCGCCGTCTTGGCCACGGCTGCGGCGGCTGGCCCGCTGGTCGTCCGGCTCGGCGATCGTCGCCTTGATGCCCCGGCGGCGCAGGCGGGCGCGGCTGTCGCGGCTGGAGTACGCCTTGTCGCCGCGCACCCGGTCCGGGCGACGGCGCGGCCGGCCGGGCCCGCGCCGGGCCATACACAGCGACTCCGGCACCGGCAGGAGCATGGGACTGCCGCTTCCACGTGTCGGTCCAGGCCTTGATGCCGTTCTCCAGCGCCCTCACGGAGTGTGGACGCCGCGGCGGATGAGTTTGTCGGTGAGCAGGCCGAACCACCGCTCGACCTGGTCGATCCAGGACGAGCCGGTGGGCGAGAACCCGCGGCCCTTCACCTGGACCCAGACTGCCGACCAGATCCTTCACTCTCTCGCCGGCCACCTCACCAAGATCACCCCACCCGCCACCGGAAACCAGGGACAGACTTCAGCCCGCGATTTCCGGCGCACCACACTAGTCTGCCCGTGACGCGTACTGGAATCGGCGCTATGTCTCGTCTGGTGAGTTCCTCAGTGGTAGAAGCGGCTTACCGCACACTTGTGGATCGTTTGGGGCCAGGCGGCGAGCGCCGGGTGTGGGACGTCGCCTCGCTCAGGTTCTGCCACAGATGTGTGCCGCTCCAGCGGGTGAACCAGCGGTGGGCCGTCGGCACGCTGATGCCGAACGAGGAAGGCAAATGCTGCCACGCGCAGCCACTGGTGACCACGTAGACGACCGCGACCATGACCTGGCGCGCGTCAGCCGCGGCCCTGCCGCCGCCCTGGGGCCGCGGCGGCAGGGCCGGCAGGAGCGGCTCTGCCGCCGCCCACATCTCATCGGGGACCAGGCGCCGGGCGAGTGCTTCCATTTCCGTGATCGTACGCACCCGCGCTGGGCCACCGTGCTGGTCCACCAGATGAGATGTGCGCACAAGAGCCGCGCGGGCCTGTCGTCGGCCGCCCACCGACGAGTTCGCTCCCCACCACGAAGGGGGGTCCATGACCGTTCTCGTAACTGGCGCGACCGGAACCGTCGGCCGCGTCCTGGTCGACCGGCTGCTCGGGGCCGGACAGCGAGTGCGGGCCCTGACCAGGAACCCAGGAGATGCTCAGCTTCCTGATGCCGTTGAGGCGGTGGCAGGCAACCTCACCGAACTCGCAGGAGCCGCGGCGGCACGCGACGAAGTGGATGGCGTCTATTACCTGTCGGGAGTACTCGACCCGGACCGTGCGGTACAACAGGCCCGTGCCTTCGTGGAGCTGGCCGCGGGCGCGGGGGCCCGGCGCATCGTCGACCTCTTTGGCCTCGCGGTCACCGTGCGGCGGCCGGGCAGCTACGAAATGCTGCGCGACGCCGAGGAGGTCATCGAAGCCTCAGCTCTGGAGCGGACGCACATCCGGCCGGGCGAGTTCGCCAGTAACAAGCTGGATCTGCGGGGCGCGGCGATCCGCGCGGAGAGCGTGGTGCGCAGCGCCTTCCCCGACGCGCTCGGTGTCCCCGTCCACGAGGCGGACATCGCCGAAGTGGCTGCTGCCGCGCCCCTTTCGGACGGCCACGCCGGGCACGCGTACTGGCTGAGTGGGCCACAGCAGCTCACGCACCGGGAGCAAGCCGCGGCGATCGCGCAGGGGCTGGGCAGGCCGCTGAGTTTCGAGCCGTTGACGTACGGCCAGGCCCGCGCCGCATACATCACGGCCGGGATACCGTGGGACATCGCTGAATACCTGCTGGGCTACCAGGCCGAGTACGCGGAAGAGCCGCCCGAGGTTCTGCCCGACGCCGAGCGGGTCCTGGGCAGGCCGGGCCGCACGCTGGCGCAGTGGGCCGCAGATCACACGTCCGACCTTCCGGATGATTCTGAGCGACGGGCGAAGGGCTCGGCCGGCACTGTCACGGGCTGACCCGACGCGTTCTGCTCGTTTCCGGCGTCGCCGGTTGCCGCGCTGACTGCGATGTGCTGGTTTGGTGTCGGTGGGTGGGTGTCAGTGACGGCATGCCAGAACTTGGTGTTTTCGCTGGTGGGATGCTGAGCAAGGGCGGGGTCGCTGCCGTGGGGCGGTGTATGCGGGGGCGCGGCTGTCATGGGGCGGTACACCCCGCTCCGCTCCGCTGTCTTGAGAACGGCACTTCTGAACCTTTCGAGGGCTGCGCGGCGGCACGGTGGTCCGTGTCGGTTTTGCGCGGGCGGAAGGGGCCGGGGTGGGGGAGCCGGGCGTGTGGGGTGAGGTCACGGCGGGGCTTCGGGTGTCCAGGCCGGTGCTGGTGGCGCGGCTGCTGGAGCTGGAGGCGGCTGGGACGTTGACGACGGCGCATGTGTGTGCGGGCGCGCAGGTCGGCGGGGTGAATGTGCGCACGGTGTGGCGCTGGCTGGATGCGGCGCGGACGGAGGGCCGCGTGGAGCGCAGGCCGCGGGTCCGGCTGGAGTTGTCTGACCAGATGTGGGAGGTGCTGGCTCAGGCGGGCGGGAATGTTGCGGCGCTGCACCGGCATCTGAAGGCGGCCGGGGGCGAGGTGCCTTCCCTGGCGTCGTTGCACCGGGCGGTGCGCCGGGACCTTCGGTCCGGCAGGGTCCTGCCGGACCGCGCGGTGGCGCGGCGGGAGCGCGAAGAACAGCAAACGCGGCAGGCACTGGCTGACCTGGCCCTGGCCGGATCGAGTGAGAAAGGTGCGGCGAAAGTGGCTGCGCGCCGGTTGCCGCGTCTTGTACCAGAGGCGACCGGGAGCTTGCCGGTGGGGGAGAACGGTGCGCTGGAGGGTGTGGCGTTGCCGGCGGGTGCGCAGCTGGTGCGGACGTCGTCGGTGCGGGCGGTGACCGAGGCGGTCGGGCAGGCGATGGCGACGGCGGGCGCGGTGTGTGTTCGGTGACCCGGGCCGGGGCAAGACCGTCGCCGTGCGGATGGCGCTTCGCGAAGTGCCCCCGGGCTGGGAGGTGACGTGGGTGCCAGTACCGGTACGTCCGTCGGTGGCCGGCATGAGACGTGCGGTGTTCGAAGCGCTGGCACTGGCGGGCCGCTTCCCGCACACGTCGGCGCTGGGCGACGCCGCAGTCACGGGGGCCTTGAGTGAGGCGCGGGTGCTGTTGGTCGATGAGGCACAGCGCCTGCCCGTGCCGTGTTTGGAGTACCTGCAGAGCCTGTGGGACCACCCCGGCACCCGGATCACGCTGGTGCTGTACGGGGCGGGCAGCGAGCGGCGCTGTCCCGGCTGCCGCAGCTGGCCTCGCGTATCGGCGCTTGGCAGGAGGTTCCACGAGCGGAAGCGGCGACCGTGGTGACCGGCTTCCATCCGCTGTGGCGCACCGTACCGGCCCCGGACCTGATGTGGATCGACCGGTCGTGCGCGCACGGCACGTTCCGCACGTGGGCCGCTTTGACTGTGCACCTGCAGAACGCGCTGCTCACCACCGCTGATGCATCCGTCGACCGGGCCTTGCTGAGGCGGCTGTTCAAGCGGGTCGTGCCGCCACTGTGAACGGAGCGCTCCTGCAAGAGACGCAAGGGCGATCGCATGCTCCCGGCCACCGGCAAGCACGCGACGTCGCACCCGCGTGAGGGGAGCTGACATGAAGGACGGCGACGCCATCCGCCCAGACGGCGGACTGCCTGCGGCGTCGAGGACGGCGCTGCGCGGTCCGGCCGTGCGGCGGCTGCTTGCGCTGCGGGCAGGGAAGAAGCTGACAGCAGTCCATGTACGGGTGGCCGCGGACGCGCTGGGAGTCGCGGAGCGCACGGTGTGGCGCTGGCTGGCCACCGCTCAGAGCGATGAGACCGCGGCCGCCAACCCCGGTGCACGCTCCCAGATCGATGCGAGGTTCACGGTCACGCCCGAGGTCCGTGGACTGTTGGCGCTGTGGAAGGGGAACGTGCGGGCGGTCCACCGCGAACTGGTCCTGCGTGCTGCCAGGCAGTCTCCGCCTGCCAACGCACCGTCGCTGACGACGCTGCACCGGGCGATCCGCCGTGATCTGACGCCGGGGGAGTGGGCCGGGCTCGCCGGTGGCGAGCGGGCGGCGCGCAAGCACGATGTGTTCCTGGCCAGGCCGCGGGGCTGGCGCAACCAGGTGTGGGAGACCGACCACATGCAGGCCCCGGTGCTGGTCGTTGTCGACGGCAAGGCCCGCAGGCCGTGGATCACCTGGTTCACCGACTGCGCCACCAACGCGATCACCGGCATCGCGGTGACGCCGGGGGATCCGTCGCGAGAGTCGGTGCTGGCCGCGCTGCGCTCCGCGGTCCTGCGTGAGGAACCCTACGGCCCGTTCGGCGGCGTGCCTGAGAAGGCGCGGGTGGGCCGCGGCAAGGACTTCCTGTCCCGGACGGTGACCGCCGCGTTCGACCTCCTGGACGTCACCGTGGAGGACCTGCCCGCCTACACCCCTCACCTCAAGGGCACCGTGGAGGGCCTGAACCGGGCGGTGGAGAGCATGTTCCTGGCCGCGCTGCCCGGCTACGCCCGCCAGCCGCGCCCCGGCAAACGGGCTGCCCGGCCGAAGAACGAAGTGCTGCTGGGATTCGAGGACTTCACCACCCAGCTTCTGGCCTGGACGCTCTGGTGGAACACCGAGCACCGCCCGGCGCCGTTGCGGGGCAGGACTCCGCTTCAGGCGTGGCAGGACGATCCCACCCCGCTGCGGGACGTGCCGGCCGCGGATCTGTGGACGTTCACCCTGGAGGACGCCGGCGTCCGCACGCTGACCACCCGCGGCATCCGCTTCAGGAAACGCGACTACGTGGGGCCGTGGATGACCGGCCAGGCCGGGATCCGGGTCCGTATCCGCTTCATGCCCCACCACGACCACCGCATCGAGGTCTACCACGCCGCCACCGGCCGCTACCTGGGCCCCGCGGACCTGGCCGACCAGGCCACCGACGAACAGATCAGCGCCGTACGAAGGGCGCGGTCCGCTCGCGCACGCCGCCTGAAGAAGGACCTGGAGGCTTCCCAGCGCGAGCGCTACGCCGCCGTGAACCAGCCCGAGGCACCTCAGCGGCTCGGCGCGCTGACCGGCGCGCAGGCCGAGGCTGAACTCGCCCAGAGTGCCGACTCCGACCTCGCGCAGCTCGCGATGCCGGACCTCATCCCGCACGCCGCGCCCCCGGCCGACTGGCGCACCCCGGCTTCCCTGGCCGCGCTGACCACACCAGACCCGCCCGTCCGGCCGTGACGGCGCTTTCGCCCCGGACGGCCCGGGCGGGCGGGGCGCACCTTCCACCATCGACGAAGACGGAGACTCCTCGTGACCGCGGCCACCTACCAGTACGTCGACCTGCCCGACGCCTCCGTGGTCACCACCCGCGCCCTGCTCACCGCCCGCGAGAACATCACTGACACCGTCGCCGCCCGCGCGATGATGTGCACCCACGGCGGCGCCGGCTTCGGCAAGACCCTCGCTGTCAACACCTGCCTGCGCGAACTCGAACCCGGCGAGGACGTCCGCAAGATCACCTTCCGGGCCCGGCCCACCGCCCGAGCGGTGCGCTACGAACTGTTCACCGCGCTCGACCTGGCCGGCGAGCCACCGCGCCACCCCAGCGAATTCGACCGCCTGCTGAAGACCGCCCTGGCCGAACGCCCCCGCACCTTCCTCGTCGACGAGGCCCAGTGGCTCAACGGCGAGGCATTCGAATACTTCCGCTACCTGTGGGACGAACCCTCCACCCAGCTCGCGATCATCTTCGTCGGCGGCGAGGGCTGCCACACCGTGCTGCGCCGCGAACCGATGCTCTCCTCCCGCATCTTCATCTGGCAGCACTTCACCCGCCTCACCCCCAGCGAGGTCCTCGACGTCATCCCGCTGTTCCACCCGATCTGGGCCGACGCCGACCCGGACGACATCACCTTCGCCGACAGCCACGCCGCACACGGCAACTTCCGCGCCCGGGCCCAGCTGACCGCCCACATTCGCACTGCCCTGGCCCGCACCGGCCGCCCCCGCGTCGACCGGGAACTGCTGCGCTGGGCCTTCAGCCGCTTCGCATGACGGGCGCACCTTTCGTCATATCCCCGTCACCCGTCACGCTCGTGGGTCGCAACGAGAGCGCGCCCCACATTTGCCCAGCCCTGGCCGGGCACCCGCATCTGTGCCACAGCGCCTGCCGCTCACACAGCACCTGTGCAGGACGAGGCAGCTCACGAGGTGCAGAGGACAGGCCGTGAGCACGATCAACATGCTGGGGGAGACGGAAGTCGAGGTGCTGCTGTGCAGTGTCCGGGGTCACCGGCCGCTGTCCCGGGATGCATTGCGGACACCGGGGCGGCCTCCGGTCACGGTGGTGGTGGACCGCACCGACGATGTGCGTTTCACTCGGACGGCGTTGTGCTCCCATGATCCCGCGGTGGGGCGCGTTGTGGTCCATCCGACCGTGCCCGGCGGGAAGCGCCTGGTGCGGCACGACCTTCTCGCGGCCCTGGAGTCCGTTCCGCCCGGGCGCTGGCCTGCTCGCCGGACGGCGGCAGCAGCGCTGTCCGATGCCGCGTATCACGCGGCGCGGGAATGGCCCGGCGGTCAGCTGACCGTCCTGCGGGCCCACCTGATGACCGGCGGCTGGGAGGCGCTGATCCATGCACCGTACGCCCCGGGTGGACGTGGTGCTCGTGCACCACGCCGAGCTGTCCGCAGACCTTGAACACTTGCTGCAGCACTGCGACCACCGCGTCCTCGACACCCTCGAGGCGATGCAGGCCCTGCACCCGCCCGCGGCAGGCAGACCGCTGCCGCCCCAGACGCGCGGTGCACGGGACGGACGAGGCTGACGCCGGATCCCGGACCAACTTTAAGCATCGATAAAAAGCGCTGAACTGCGCTACGATAGCTTTGTTCGCTTTTTAAATCCCAGTTAGGGGGCGACATGCTCGCCGTGGACGTCCGACAGTCACTGCGCGCCGGCCAGAGCGTCGAGCAGGGCGCTTCCCGCTGGTGGCGCTACGCACACCAGACCGTCGCCCAGCACGGCGATTTCCTGCTGGCCTTCGTCGACGGCGGGGTCTGCGTCGGCGCCTTCGAAATCCGCGGCCACACCGCGGATGAGACGCACGGCGGCAAATACACCTTCGACCTCGCCCCGGCCGCCCGCTTCCAATGGGCCCTGGGCCAGCGCCTGCCGCTGCCACCGGGACGCAACCCGGCCCGTATCCTCACCGGCCAGCACCTGCGCGCCTTCCTCGACGCCGCCCCGCACCCCCTCTCCCCGACGGACCAGGCCTGACGAGCCGAAAGGGAAATCCGACGCCATGCCGCCCCAGCCCGACCCCATCGACGCCCTCCTGCAGTCCGGACCGCGCCGCACCGAACTGCCCGAACCCGCCGAACGGGAACGTCTGCGCACCGCCTACGGGCTGACGCGCACCGAGGTCGCCCAAGCCCTCTCGGTCGCCCGCTCGACGGTGGCCGGATGGGAGAGCGGCCGCAGCGAACCCCAGGGAACCACCCGCGCCGCCTACGCCAAGCTCCTGGACGGCATGGCCACCCAACTGGCTGACACCGCTGAGCCCGCCGCCATCTCGGCGGCCGCCCCTCACCCCCAGCCCGCGTCTCCGCACGCCGCCGCCCCCGCCACGCAGGCGCCGGTGTTCGCCGAGGCGCACAGCGCCTTCGGCCCCGACGGCCTGGTGGTGCAGGGCGAGATGGCGCCGTGTCTGCGCTGCGGCGCCCCCACCCCCTACAAGGCGACCGACGGCCGTTCCCTGCACCCGGGCGGCTTCTGCCCGACCCCCGCCGCCGCCCCGGCGTCACCGGTCGCCGCACCGACTGCCGCCGCTCCGACGCCGACCACCTCCGCGGCCTCCGAGCCTGCACCGGCCCCGGAACCGGCGGAGGGGACGAGTCCGGCCGCGCTGGCGGCGCAGAACGCGCAGCGTCACCAGTCCCAGCGCCGCGCCCGCTCCGCCGCCCGCGCCCAGGCGGACACCGAGCAGCTCATCGTCCGCGCGGTGCGCACCGAACTCGACAAGACCGAAGGCGATGCCGACGCCGCGACCGCCGCGCTGATCAAGCGCGCCATCCCCGACGTGATGGCCCTGTTCGACGAAACCCGCGCCAACGCCCGCTACGACTACACCGCCTACCCGGCGCTGCCGGAGGTCCTGCACAAGCCGAAGAAGGGCGACCCGGACCTGATCTGGGAGGCCCGCCCGAACTGGCGTCACCCCGACTTTCGCCGCCACCCCGACGGCACCCTCCACGTCACCGCCCTGGACGTGAACGCCGCCTACCTCTCGGCGATGAAGACGTGGCTGCCGATCGGCAAGCTGGAGCACTCCACCGACGGCCTCCACGACCGCAAACGCGCCGGCGTCCACCTGATCACCCCACCCGCCTGGAACCACCGCGACCTGCCCAACCCCCTCGGCGACCGCGACGAACCGGGCCCGCTGTGGGTCACCGAATCCACCCTGCGCCTGCTGCTGCGCCTGGCCGGGCCCAAGTACGGCCTTCTGGACGCCCCGCCGGTCATCCACGAATCCTGGACCTCCGGCGCCACGGAGAACTTCCTGGACGCCCTGCGCGTCCTGCTCGCCGGCGCCCGGACCAAGGCCATCGAGACCGGCGACGACGTCACCGAGGCGTATGTGAAGGCGATGTACGCCAAGTTCGTCTCCACCCTGGGCGAGTCACGTTCGACCCTGGACGATAAACGACAAGCTGAGTCGTTGACGTAGCGTCAGCGCTCGACGATGTGCTGGCTGAAGACTGGGTCGTCGAGGTCGGCGTGTTCCATGGCGTTCCGCAGGTCACCCCGGCTAGGCAGGGTTGTCATCACCGGACGCGGCTGCCCGATCCCGCCCGGTGGCCCAGCAGGAGCCGCTGCCGAAGAGCTTCACCGGCCTGCTGGCCCGGCCGTGCGCCCTACGCGTAGAGCGCTCGGGGTAGGTCGTGTGGTCGGAAGGACACCGGTCACGATCAGCCGGGGGATCTCCGTGGCGCTCCGGGCATGCCGGATGATCCATATGCTGTCTTCGATGTCGCGGTATCCGGCTGAGTGGTCGCTGGCATCGCCGACGAGGAGCAGGGCGAAGGGCGGGCCGGTGGCGGTGTAATTGGCGGCCTGAGCGAGGTAGTCCCGCTCAACCACGTCCTGGGTCTTCCACCGCGTGGTGCGCCACTTGATCTCGGCGACGAAGCGGCTAGCGGGGTCGGGCGTGTAGATGACGTCTGCCCGTCCGCCAGCGACGTCCCACTTCTCCCGCGTCACGGTGCCAGGGGGAAACAGGGGGCTGATGTGTTGATGGAAGTCGTCTTGGAGGTGCTTCTCGTTCCAAGCCTCAGCGGTGCCGTCGGTGTTCTTGCGTGCCGGCCCGAGGTAGGCGGTGCGCTCACCGTAGAGGTTGGCCTGGGCATCGAACCGGTCGTAGAGGAAGCGCAGGAAGTGCTCCAGCAGGGGGTGAAGTAGTGGCTATCGGCTGGCTTCCAAGCTGGGCTGGTTGTCAGGATGTCGAGCAGGTTTTCCAAGTGGGTGTCCACGCGGGCGTTGCCGGTGGGGGTGTAGCCCTTGGTGAGTAGGTGGGCGAGTTGCTCGAGCCGGTCGAGCTGGTGAGGGTCGACGTCCTCGCGTAGGCCGGTGGCGTCAGAACGGAAGAGGGCGGCAAGTGCGGGTCGGCCTTCCAACGCTTTTCCCGGCACCGCCTCCGGTCGTGGCGGCTCACCAGCCGACTGCTTGCGTCGCTGGCGCACAGCGTCATACAGGGTCTGGGCGTCCGGGTGGTCGGTGAACTGAGGGTCGTGGGTGAGAGCCAGCTCCAGCTGGTGCAGCAGGCCTTGGCTGCGCACGAACGGCGCCTCTACTGCCGGGCTGATCAGCGCCGTAAGCCCCAGGGAGCCATGGGTGGCGGACTGGATGCTGCGGCTGGTCAGGTAGACCTGCAGGAGGTCGTGCAGGGCGTCGGCGGGGTTGTACCAGCTGGGCTGGTCCAGGTGTGCCTGTGCGGTGTTGAGTGTGGTGACGAGCTTCGACCAAGCGCTTTGGGTCAGGCTGCGGGCGCTGAGCCAGTCGAGCTGGTGCATGCGGCCGGTCCAGGCAGTGAGGTGTGCGGCTGTGGCGTCCAACTGGCAGGCGGCGTCGGCGAGCCGTTGCCGGGCGCTGTTGTCGCCCGTCGGGTCGTTTTCGAGGTCGGCGAAGGCGAGGACGGCCTGGATGGCGGCGGCGTGGGCGCGGGCGTCGAGGCGTCTCTCGTGGGTGCGGTCGAGCTCGGTGAACCGCATCAGGGCTCGCCGCAGCTGTTCCTCGGCGGTGGCGCGGTCGGCGGCCTCCAGCGCGGTTCGCTCGTCGGCCAGGGCAAGTTCGAAGCTCGCGTCGGCTCGGGTCGCCGCAGTCAGGTCGGGCTGGTTCTCCAGAATTCCGAGGACGTCGAGGAGGGGGCCGGTGTCGGCGAAGTGGTCGCGGGTGATGCCGATCAGGATCGGCAGACGTTCCAGGGCGTCGGCAGGCTCCCTGCCGGTGATCTCGGTGAGGAGGGCGAGCAGACGGTGTGGGGAACCTCCCGCTACCGCCAGGCGCAGCAGGCCAGTGATCGCCGGCTGGGCGAGGGCGGCGTCACAGTCGCCGGTCAGCGCGCCCTCTGCGAGCGTGGCCAGATCTCGTACGATCCGGTTGCCCAGGCGGGCGGCCAGTCCCGGCTTGGTGCACACGACGTCGAGCGCGTCGGCGAGGACCCACGCCGAGTGAGGATGGCGCAGGCCGCGAGCTGCAGCCGCGAGCAGCGGAGCAGCCTGCTCGGCCGGGATGGTGTCAAGGCCGTGGGCCAGCGCGGTGAGAAGGTACGGCAGCTGAGGGCCGGCAGCCAGCGAGTCCGCCTCAGCCGCGACCGTGTCTGCACCGCCGAGGTCCTCTAGCCGGGGTCCGGCGTCCAGTTCTTCATCGCTCGCCCGGCTGGCCCATTCCTGGAGGGCCTGGTCCACGCTCGGAGACACTGTCCTCTCCTTTCTGCTGGGCTGTGCCGGAAGCGAGCAGCTTAGAACAGGTGTTCACTGTTGCGAGTGATGAGGTGGTCGGCAGGCAGATCGCTGACAAGCTCGGGCTGGGCGGTGGTCAGCACGACCTGGAGGTCCGGTAGGTCCTTGGTGATGGCCTGCAGCTCCGCGATCAGGGTCCGGGCCGGTACTTCGGTGACCTCCTCGGCGGCGACGGAGTCAATCAGCAGCAGACCGGGGTGCGCCGTCACGCCGCGGTCCGCCCCGACACGGAGCAGCGCGATGACCGTGGCGATCCGCATGCGCAGCCGGTCACCGCGGCTGAGGCGTTTGAATGAGGTCTTTACCCCGGCCTTGACGGCGTTGACCCGACCGGAGCGGTCGAGCCGCACGCTGTCGAGGTTCTGCACTCCGAACCGGGTCGCCAGCTCGACGATCTGGGTATTCATCGCCGGGAAGAGCCGCTTGGCGGCTGCATCGACGGCCTCTCGTACGGCCTCGGTCACGGCCTCCAGGATCTGGGCGGACACGGGAACGGGCGGCTCTTCCCGTCCGGAGCCGGTGGCGGCGAGACGTCCTTTCAAGCCGGCCGCCTGAAGTTCCAGCTGGCGAAGGCGCTCGTGGTTCTGCGACGTGGCCAGCGCTGTCTGCAGCGCGGCCGCGGCCGTCTGCTGCTCGGTGAGCGCGGCGTTCACTGCGGCCGCTGCGGCGTCGCGCTGCTGACTCGCCGCGTCCTCCGCCTCCCGCGCGCTCTCGAGCTGCTGCTCCAAGCCCTGCAGCAGCAGCTCGGCGGTTTCTTCGTCGACCTCGGGCAGCGGCCGGGTGCACACAGCGCAGGAGGCGTCCTCGCGCTCCTGTTGGCGGCGGTCACGATCGAGAGGCTCCTCGCATCGCGGACAGCACACGGGATCGAGCCGGCCGAGCACCCGCCGCGCCTGCCAGGTCTCACGGGCGTCCAGCAGCGCCTGGTCGGCGCGCACCCGCGCCGTGTTCGTCTCGGTCAGGCTCTGTTCGGCCTCATGGAGCACACTCTGCGTGTCCCGAAGGCTTGCTGCCGCCTGGTCGGCGACCTGGAGCAAGGGAGACACGTCCCGGCTCGCCACGTCCCGAAGTTCGGCGATCTGCTGGGAGAGCTGCTCCAGTTGCTCCTGCCACGCGGTGCGCTCGGCCCTGCGGGCGTCGGCGTCTCCTTCCGCACGGCGCTTTCCTTGAGCGAGGGTCTTGCGCTCGCGCTTGTCCGCGACCGACAGCTGAGTGAGCACGGTGCTGTAGGGGATGTCGACGAAGAGCTCCATGAGTCGGGCGGATAGGCCTACAGCGTTGACATCCCCGAGAAGGATCTCGTCGCCCCCCGGGTTGAGGTAACACGCTCCGAAGTACGAGGCCCACCCGTGGACCTGAGGGGCGCCTTCGCCGTCGGCGCCTCCGCCCGCCTGCCACAGGCTCGTGTGGCCCATCCTCAGCGAGTCGAGGAAGAAGGCGCCGATGCTGCGCTCCACCTCGTCGGCTCCGGAAGCCTGCTCCAGCAGGCGCAGGCCGTCCCCGCCGTCGTCGGCAGCCAGGAGCTGCTCCAGAGTGTCGGCGGTGAGGATCCGCCCGCTCAGCGCGGGATGGGCGTCGGGATCGACATCCAGGACGATCCGGATAGGGCGTCCGGCTACCGCGATGTCCATGCTCAGATGCCGCACCCAGGAGCGAACGTCCAAAGGCAGATCGCGAGGCTCTCCACGAAGCGGCCAAACCATGAACTCCAGCATGCTCGTCTTCCCCGCACTGTTGTCAGGGTGGACGACGGCCCACACGCCAGACGAGAAGTCCTGCTCCACGCGGAAAGGCTCGCCCGAGTGCTTCACCCCTTGGACCCGAAGGCGCAGCATCCGCAGTCGGCGGTCGGCCGCTGCCGGACTCTTCAGGGTGATGTTGGCCTCCGCGAGTGACCGCTCCACCTGCTCCGGAGTCACCCCCAGCTTCATGGCGACACTCTGCAGAATGTCGCTGGCCCGCGGCACCTCGGGGGTCGCCGCAGTGGTTGTCTCGGGTGACACGGTCACGAGGCCTCCTGGTCGACATCGGACACCGGCATCGAGGCGGCAGCCTCCAGGTGACGCAGCCGGGCGCGGGCTTGCTCGGTGATGGGAGAGATGTACTGCCTCCACGGAGTGTCGGCGTAGTCGCTCAACAGATACTGCCGGTTCTTGATCTGCGTACCGCCGAGCCCATCGACCAGCGCCACGACCAGGTGGGTGCGCTGGATGTACCACTCCAGCGCGGGGGCGTCATGCACTAGCGACCGGGTCACCTCACGGCCTCGTTCGAGGAGGAAGTAGACGTGCTCGACGACGCGCTTCTGACCGCTCCTGCCAAGGACTTGCGTCTTGCGGATCAGACCGCGCTCCACGAGTGGGGCAAGCGCGTCATCCAGTTCCTCGAAAGCGCCGAATTTATGGCGCAGCATGAGGAAGCGCCTCAGATCGGGCTCTTCGGAGCTCAGGATGTCCGAAGCGAGGGTGAGCAGCCCCCTCTCATCGGGAGCCGCCTCGTACTCGTTCATCAGCTCGAAGGCCAGGTAGTCCGGGTAGCGGACCCAAAAATCCAACTTCTGTAGGCGGACCTGTGTGCGGACCACGCCCACAGTTGCCGCTGGTACGTCATCGTCCTCGGCTGGCGGCTTGGCGGCCGCGTCGATCAGCAGCAGCAGCCGGATGGCATCCTGCCAGCGGCTTGCCCTGCGTACCGCCAAGGGTGCGACCATCGTGCTCCTCACACCAGTGTCCGCGCCATCACGAAGGGGCATCTTTACAGGCAGACGGGCCTGCACGCCAGACTCAGGAAGCGTTATACATGTGTCTTACAGAGCCCAGTCGATGCCCAGCTCCCGTAGGGCGGCGCGCTGCTCCGGGGTGAGCTTGTCCCGTCGGCTCTTGGTGTTGGAGAGCCACACGCCCAGCTTCACCGGGACCGGTTCCGCCTGGTCTTCGACCGTGATCTCCACGACGGCGCCACGCGGGACGGGCCGCTGCCCTTCCCGTTCCACCCACTGCGTCAGGGCCGTCAGGCCCCGCTGGAACGCCGCCTCAGCCTTGCCCCCTGCCTTCCTCGGCCCCTTGGCCGTGTCGGCCGGCGCCGGAGCAAGCTCTGTCGGGGCAGCGGCAGCCAGGGGGAGGGTGGCGCCCCGCACGCCCAGCTTGGTCAGCCGCTCGCGCTGTTCGGGCAGGAGCTGTGCCCAGGTGCCTGGCTCCTGCTGGCGCCACCTCCAAATGCCGATGTCGTCGCCGTCGTAGACGACGCCCGGCGCGATGTAGGGCAGGTGGCCGTCGGCGTCGACCAGGTCGGCGAGTACCCGGTAGTGCCGCTGCCAGCTCAGCGGCCAGGGGCAGTCCCAGTCCGGGTCGATCGCCGTCAGCTGCTCCGCGCGGTCAGCGGCCCGCTTCGGGTCTTTGCCGAGGCCGCCCTTCCGCCGGAGGTTGGCCATGTGCTGTCCTACGGGCACCATCGTTTCGCCCTCGCCCCACACCGCGTCCTGACGTGGAGCAAGGTGTCCGGTCGCCCGCCGGTAGGACCGCAGGGCGGCCAGCTTGGCCTCCCACGCCTCTTCGCCCGGCTCCCAGACCATCCCGGCCTCCGGCGCGTCCAGCAGCGTCTTACGCCGCTCCTCCAGCTCCCCGGCCCGCAGGGCCTTGCGCTGCTGGTGCACCCACCGCCCGAGGGGAAAATCCTTCGTGACCCCGACCTCGACCTCAACGTCGTAGGGCACGGCGTAGATGCCGGTGATCTGGTTCTCCTTCCGCCAGCGGATGAGGGCCTGGTAGCCCGTCAGCCACACGAGGGCCTCGGGCCGGTAGACCCGGGTCCGCAGGAAAGCGGCGATGGTCGCGGTGTCGCGCGGGCTGGAGAAGTGCAGCAGCGCGGACTCGGCAGCGGCGTCGGTGTCATCCTGCTCCTGGTCGTCGCCGTCGCTCTCGCCGCCGGCCCCGACGATCCGCCCGTCCTCGTCGCGCTGGAGGTGGACCTTGCGCTTGCCGCTGGTGAGGGCACGGGAGGCGAGCTGTTCGACCATGCGCTCGTCGTGGGAGCGCAGGCCCTGGAGGACCGCTACGAGCGGGCGGAAGCTGGCGCTGGCGACCATGTCCGTCGGGTCCTCGTCGGGCTCCAGGAAGACCGGCACGATGATCCTGGCGACCTTGGTGGAGCCGTCCTTGTTGAGCCGGAGCGCGCGGCCGATGTTCTGCACGATCTCCACCTGCGAGCCGCGGGTGTCGGCGAAGCAGACGGCCTCCACGCCGCGCTCGCCGGTGATGTCGACGCCTTCACCGAGTACGCGTACGGAGGCGAGGAAGGCGCGGTGGACCCGGCGGCCGGCCGCGTCGATGCCGTTGGCGAACTGGAGGATCTTCTCGCGCCGTTCGGCGACGGTGTGGTCGCCGCACAGCCACGCCGCCCACACGCGGTCCGGGGGTACGTGGCGGCCGGCCTCCAGCTCGTAGAAGGCCGCGTCGATGGAGGACGCGGGGAGCTTGTCGGCGGCGGCCAGGTCCTCATCGGTGGCGTCGTTGACGTACAGCTCGGCTGCGGTCTTCGGGAGCTTGTCCGCGAAGGCCTGGGCCTCTTCGACCTTCTGGTGGAAGGTCATGACGGTGCGGAGGTTGTGCGCGGCGGCGTGCTCCAGGAGCGCGGTCTGCAGCAGCGCCAGGCGCCGGCCCCGCCGGGCTTCCTCGGACTCCCCGAGGACGGGGAGGGGTCGCGGATCTCCAGGACGTCGATC